>CAVRFD010000021.1:0-333285 GCA_963720195.1 uncultured Conexibacteraceae bacterium | reverse complement strand
AGCGGCCGAGGACGAGGTATCGCGCAGATCCGCCGCGGTCAGGCCAGGGTGCGCTTGAGGCTGCGGCCGTCCGCCACGAGCAACGAGACGGCGGCTGCCGGCATCGGCTGGGCGAAGAGGAAGCCCTGTGCCGAGCTGCAGCCGAGCTTCCGCAGCACCTCGACCTGAGCCCGCGTCTCGGCACCGGCGCCGATGACGTTGAGCTCGAGCGCACTGCCGGTCGCGATCACCGCGTGTGCGATCTGGCTGGTGGCGTCCTCGGTTCCAAGCGCGGCGACGAAGCGTCGGTCCACCTTGATCGTGTCGATCGGCAGGGCCGCCAGCTGCCTCAGTGAGGAGTCACCGGTGCCGAAGTCGTGCACGGCGAGGCGCACGCCGATGCGCTTGAGCAGACGCAGGGTGCTTCTGATCTGGTCCGCCTCGTCGCGTAACACGCTCTCATCGAGCTCGAGCGCGACGTTCTGGGCTTCGATCCCCACGGCATTGATCGCGTCGCTCACGGTCTCGGGGAACCGGGGATTCTGGAGCTGTTGCACGGACACATTGAGCCCGACGTGGAGCGGCGGCAGATCGGGACGCAACTGCTCCCAATGGGCGGCATCGCGCAGTGCTTCCTCGATCACCCATTGGCCGATGCGGTCGATCATCCCGCTCTCCTCGGCGACGGGGATGAACTCGTTGGGTGTGATCACGCCGCGCTGCGGATGGTCCCAGCGCACCAGTGCCTCGACCGCGTTCATCGTCTCGTCTCTGAGGTCAACCACGGGCTGGTAGACCAGACGCAGTTGGCGGGACTCGACGGCGCGGCGGAGGTCATTCTCGATGCGTCCGCGTGCGAGTGCCCGGACCCGCAGGTCTTCGTCGAAGAGGTCGTAGCGGGCACGGCCCCGTTGCTTGGCGCGGTACATCGCGGCATCCGCGTCGCGCAGCAGTGCATGGGCATCCTGGTGCCCATCGGCAAGCGCGATGCCGGTACTCGCGGTCACGAACTGCGAGCCGGCATCGAGGACGAACGGCCGTGCGAAACCGGCGGCGATCCGCTCGGCGGTGGCAATCGCAACACGCTCGCTGGCGATCTCCTCGAGCAGCAGTCCGAACTCATCGCCGCCGAAACGCGCGACCGTGTCGGATGGCCGCACAGCCTCGCGTAGCCGCGCCGCCACGCTGATCAGCAGATCGTCACCGGCCTGATGGCCGAGCGTGTCGTTGACCTGCTTGAAGTGATCGACGTCGATGAACAGAATCGCGGCGAATGAGCCGGCGTGCCTGCGGACTCGCTCCAGCGCCTGTTCGAGCCGGTCGGTGAACAGGACACGGTTGGGCAGGCCGGTGAGCGCGTCATGCAGGGCGCGGTGCTGCATGGCATCCTCCGCCTCCTGGCGCTCGATCGCGTCGGCGAGGATGTTGGCGACCGAGACGACGAAGTTGACGTCCGCCTCCGTGAAGACGTTCGGCTGCCTCGAGAACACGCGGAATATCCCCCAGGGGTTGACAGGGCCCTCGACGCGCACGCCGATACTGCTCCGGATGCCTTGCTCGACCACCAGGTCGGTGGCGCTGAATCGCGTCTCGTGTTCCCAGTCGGAGATGAGCAGGGGCTTGCCCGTTTGCAGAATGTGGCTCGACGGTGTGCCGGGATCGAGCCTGTCGCGGTCACGCAGGCGCTCCGGGGTGCTCCACCCGTACTCGGCGCGCACGTCCAGTGTGAGCCGGTCCTCGCGGATCTCGCTGGCGCCTGCCGCATCGACCCCCAGTACATCGGTCGCCGCTCGGCAGGCCTCGTCGAGCAGGTCGTGGATCGGCATGCCGGCCAATGCATGCTCGCCGAGGTGCGCGACTGCGGCCTGTGCGGCGGATTGGCGCTCCAGCCGCTGTTCGACCTGCTTCTGGTCCGTGACGTCCATGAGCATGCCGTGCCAGAGCGGTGTTCCGCCGGGGACGGGCAGAAGTACGGAGTTGTCGCGGATCCAAACGACGTGGCCGTCCTTGTGGAGCATCCGATAGTCAAGGAAATACGCGCCCCACTCGTCCTGCTTACTGGCGGGCAGCCGCGCCACACCCTCGGCTTCGGCGGCCAGCGCCCGTTCGCGATCATCTGGATGCAGCTGCTGTGCCCAGATCTTCGGGTCTGAAAGCCACTCCTCGACCGTGAATCCGAGGATCGGTTCGATCCATTCGTTCACGTAATGCCAGGCGCCGTTCTCGCCCGCCTCGGCGATGTACAGGATCGCCGGCACGCTCTCGACGATGGCCTTGTAATCCCGCTCGCTCTCGGAAGCTTGCCCCTCCATGTATTCGGTGTATTCGGCAGCCTTACTGAAGCTTGAGAGACGTGATCGTTAGCTTGCGTTCAAGTTTCGCAGCGATGTGCGCTGGGCGCCCGATTGCTCGAAATTCGTCGGATTGAGCCAGGCTTCGAACGCCGTGCGCAGGGCCGGCCAGCGGGCGTCGGTGATCGCGAACCAGGCGGTGTCACGGTTGCGTCCCTTGACCACGCGATGGTTGAGGAAGATGCCTTCGAACTGGAAGCCGAAACGGGTCGCCGCGCTGCGGGACGGCGCGTTCAGCGCATTGCATTTCCATTCGAGCCGTCGGTACCCGAGGTCGTCGAAGGCGTGACGCGCGAGCAGGTAGATCGCCTCGGTTGCGGCCGGTGTGCGCCTGAGCTCCGGGCCGAACCAGATGTGCCCGACCTCGACCGTGCCGTGCTCCGGAACGATCGCCAGGTACGACGCGACTCCCAGTGGCTTGCCGTCCTCGGCCCGGGTGACGGTGAAGAACAGCGGATCGTCGCTCGCGGCCTGCCGCTCGAGGACGGCCTGGTAAGCCTCCAGGTTGGGAAACGGGCCGTCATACAGGTATGTCCAGATCGTGGGGTCGCCGGCCGGCGCATGTGAGGCGGCGTAGAGCGCGGCGGCGTCGCGTTCGGCCTGCAGTGGCCGCAGAACCGCGTACCGACCCCGGTGCGCGATCCGGCCCGGCGCGGCGGCGCCCGTGAAATCGATCGGCTCGCCCAGCGGCTGCTCTGCAATCTGGTCCATGTGCTGAGACTAGAGCCGGAACCTCAGTCTTGCGAGCATTCCGGCCGACGGAAAGATCGCAATGGCGACCGTAATCAAGCTGAACGACAGGCAGGTCGCGGTGCTGCGCTGGATCGCCTCAGGTTGCCCTGAAGGCGTGATGACGGATGACACCCACCGCATATCGGCGGCAGCGCTGCGCAGCCGCGGGCTCGTGACCACATCGGGCCACGGACCGAGTTGGACGGCCGAGGTGACCCTGGCGGGAACTGCCTACCTCGCCGGGGTGTCCCCGGACGAGACCGATGAGCCGCCGGCCAGCGGGCCGGCGGCCGGCTTCGAGCTGGACATGGCAGACAAGGTCGGGCGATACCACCGCGTGGCGATCGACTTTCGCGACCGCATCGAGCGCCACGAAGTGTCGCGCCGGCGGCTCGCGCGCGCTACTGAGATCGTGCAGTCGCTCGTCACCAGGGCCGAGCGGCGCGGCTGGTCCGTGCAGACGGCGACCGAGTCCCAGAACGAGGTCGGTCTGGTCGATTGGTCAAGCGCCAAGGACGGACACTTCCAGATCACCGTCGGCCAGAGCAGCTTCTGGCTGCGGTTGCAGGAGGAGGGCGTACGCACGCGGGGGGTGCTCGAGGACGAGGACGCCGAGGCGCCCTTCGATGTGGACGCAACCGGCCGGCTGAAGCTCGAACTGCGCTGGGGCGAGTGGTTCACGCGCAAGCAGACGCGTTGGGGCGACCGCTCATACGCACTGCTCGAGGACCGGCTCGCCGACGTGCTGGACGAGATCGAGGAGCGGGCCGCCGATGCTGAACGCTCGGAGCGCGACCGGCGCGAGCGCGCGATCCTTGAGGATGCGGAGGCGGAGATCCATGCACAGGCCCGTGAGGCCGAGTGGGCACGACTGATGGGCGTGGCGCGCGCGGACTACCTGGACGAGCGTCGGGCTGCCGCGCTGCTCGAGCAGGTCGAGAGTTTCGAGCAGGCGACGCGGATCCGCGCCTACTGCGACGCGGTTGAAGTCGCGCACGGAGACGGGAACGCGACGGTCACGGCGTGGATCGAATGGGCACGCGCCTACGCCGGCCGGCTCGATCCGCTGGCGGGCGCCGGCCCCCGCGCGCCTGAGGACCTGGAACCAGCGCCCGCGGCGCTGCAGGAGTATCTGCCGGAGGGCTGGAGCGCTTCAGGGCCGTGACGGTTTGTGCCGTGGTTGGCACGGTCCTGTTGCACAGTTGGCACGGGTTGGTGTTGTCTGGTGGTCGTTCGGTTGGAACGATCAGCGGGTGGTATTGAAGGGGGATTTAGCCGGCCCGTTGGTTGGTCGCGAGGCGGGGAAGGAAAGTTGCCCTCCAGGCAACTTTCCTTCCCCGCGTCTGGAGCGAGATCGTGCGATGACGCGGGCGTTGCGGCGAAACAGCAGCGTGATCACCGCTCGCCAACTGGAGCGATTCGGGTATTCGAAGAAGGAGATCCGCGGACTTGTCGAGCACGGTGATCTACGGCGTGTTCACCGCGGCGTGTATGCGGATGGTCGGATGCAGCTGACTGATCACGGACGGATGCTCGCTGGGTTGCTGGTGGTCGGTCGCGGTGCCTGGCTCTCAGGCTGGACGGCGGCCGCGGCCTGGGGTTTGGAGCAGGGCGTACCCGCGATCATCGAGGTTTCGATCTGCGCCGACCACACCCCGAGACACCCGGGGTTGCGTGCGCGTCGCGTGACGCGACGACCGCACCCGTCTGAGATCGCGACGCGCGGTGGTCTGCGGGTCAGTTCGATCCCACGGTTGCTGATTGAGACAGCGGCGGCCGGCGCCGGCCGCGAGGAACTGGATCGGCTGATCGAGGCGGCGGTCCGCCGGAATGTCCTGGACGTCAGCGATCTCGCTGCGACGATCGAGCGAAACGCCGGTCGTGCCGGCGCCAGCAAACTCAGGCGGGTTTGCACCGAGTATCTCCCGCACCAGGACCGCAAGTCAGGGCTCGAGCGGTCCTTCGATCGCTGGCTGACGCGACACCCCGAGATCCCGCAGCCTGAGCGCAACATCCATCTCGGACCGTGGGAGCTTGACTGCTACTGGCCCGAGTATCAACTCGTGGTCGAACTCGACGGCCGCCCCTACCACTCCGTGATCAACGAGATCGAACGTGACCACCGCAAGAACACATGGCTACAAGCGCACGGCATCCGCATCCTACGCGTCACCGACAACCGCTGGAAACACGACAAACCGGGCGTCCACCACGACCTCACAACCATGCTCGCCCTCGGCAACGAGCAGGCCCAAGCCGAGGAACGGGCGGCCTGACTAGCTGTGGTAGCGCAGACCGTCGAGCGCGATGTCGAGAATGTGCTCGCGCTGTTGCGGTGTCGCCGGCTCGATCTTGGCGATCCCGCCGACCAGTTGGACGATCTCTGTGAAGTCTGTGTCGGCGCGCACCATCTTGGCGTCCTGCGCGCGCTTGAGGACGGGCTCGCCGGCGACGAACAGGTCTGCGCGGCAGGTCTTGAAGAAGGCGGCGTCGTGGTCGACGTAGTTGAGCAGCTCGCTGGCCAGAGCCTTCTTGGTTGCGAGGTAGCTGACCAGGCGGTGCATGAGCGCTACGAAGCTCTCCCACTCGGGCATCTCGAGCAGCTCCTCGGTGGCGCTGCACAGCTCCTGCACCTCGCCGATGTAGACGGCCTCGAGCAGCGCTGGGCGCGTGGGGAAGTGGCGGTAGAGCGTGCCTATGCCGACGCCTGCGCGGCGGGCGATCGCTTCGAGTGAGGCGGATGTGCCGCATTCTGCGAACGACTCGCGCGCGGCGGTGACGATCTTGTCGTAGTTCCGCTTGGCGTCGGCGCGCATGGCTCGGCCGTTCGCCTCCGTCGCGCCCTCGATGGGGGTTTCGGAAGGAGTCTGCTGAGCGGTTGTGTTCGTTGTGGTCACTGAATCTTCACCCCTACTCCTTGACAAACCGGAGGGGTCCTCCGTATAGTATCCGGAGGAAGCCTCCACATAGTTCTGGAGGCACCCTCCAGTTTAGGACGTTTGTCAAAGCGCACGCAGCGTATTGAGAAACGGTCCGAACGCCGGCTCATCTCTCTTCTCAGCACCACCCACAACCACAGGACCTTTATGACCTTAGAACGACGTCGCTGGATGGCACTCGTAGTCGTCTGCCTCGCACAGCTGATGATCGTGCTCGACACCACGATCGTGAATGTCGCGCTGCCCTCGATACAGCACGACCTCCACTTCACTCAGGGCAATCTGACCTGGGTCATCAACGCATTCCTTGTCACGTTCGGGAGCTTCCTGCTGCTCGCCGGCCGGTTGGGCGACCTACTCGGCCGCAAGCGCGTGTTCCTTTACGGCGTGACGCTGTTCACGCTGGCGTCGCTGGCCTGCGGCGCCGCGGAAAGTTCGACCGTCCTGATCGCCGCGCGCTTCGTGCAGGGCATCGGCGCGGCCATGCAGGCCTCGGTGATCCTGGCGATCATCGTCGTCGAGTTCCAGGAACCTGGTGAGCGCGCCCGCGCGATGAGCGCCTACGTGTTCACGGCTGTCGCCGGCGGCTCGCTCGGACTGCTGGCCGGCGGCGTGCTCACGCAGCTGCTCAGCTGGCACTGGATCTTCTTCGTGAACCTCCCGATCGGCGTGCTCGCCGTGATCGCGGGCCGCATCCTGATCCCAGCCGATTCGGGCGCGGGTCTCGGTCAAGGCGTCGACTGGCTCGGCTCCTTGCTGGTCACGCTCGCGATCGCCATCGCCGTGTACTCGATCGTCGAGGCGACCAGCTACGGCTGGGGCTCGGCGCGCGTGATCGGCGGCGGCGCCGCCGCCGTGGCGCTGTTGGCGGGATTCATCGCGCTCGAGTCGCGCATCGCCAACCCGATCATGCCGCTGCGGATCCTGAAGCTCCGCGGCCTGGTCGGCTCCTGCATCACCCGAGGCTTCCTCGTGACCGGCATGTACGGCACCTGGTTCCTCGGCAGCCTCTACCTGGAGCACATCCTGCACTACGACGCGATCCGGACCGGCTTGGCGTTCATGCCGTGGACGCTCACCGTCGCCGTGCTGTCGATGGGCGTGACCCGCCGGCTCGTCGCCCGTCTCGGTGCGATGCGGGTGATGGTCAGTGGCATGTTGCTGGTCGCGGTAGGCCTGTATGTCATGCACGGCATCAGCCTGCACACCGACTACTTCCCGCGGCTGTTCATCGGCTTCTTCCTGATGGGCTTTGGCATCGGCAACGCATTCATGCCGATGCTGACAATCGCGATGGCCGACGTTCCGCAGGCCGACGCAGGCCTGGGCTCGGGGATCGTCAACGTCTCACAGCAGGTCGGCGGTGCGCTCGGGCTCGCCGTGCTCAGCACCTTTGCGACCAACCACAGCAACTCGCTGCTGGCCGCCCACCACACGCTCGACGTCTCGCTACTCAGCGGCTACCGGCTCGCCTACGTGATCGGAATCGCGAGCGTTCTGGTCGGTGTCGGGGTAGCGCTGACGATGCTGCGCAAGCGCACCAACCCCGTATCAGAAGTGGCCGCTGACGCCGTTGGCAGTGATGCGCCGCGAGTCGTCGGGAGCGGGCCGCAGGATCAGGATCTCGGCGGGGACGTTGCCGAGCAGCCAGGCGAGGTCATCCTGGCTTAGTCCCTGGCGAGGGCTCTCGGTCGCGGACACGATCACGCGGTCGAAGTGCTCCTCAGCGAGCAGACGTTCAAGCGCGTCGCGGTAGGTGCGTCCCCGGCTGACCCTAGCGTCAACGGGGATGCCCTCCGCGGCGACGCGCTGCTCGACCGCCTCCAGCAGCGGCATTCCAACCGCGCAGGCGGCGGGCAGAGGTGAGTCGATCGGCAGGTTGCGCGGTACGCGGGCGAGAAACGCCGGCACGATCGTCGAGCCCTCGGCCTGGGCCAGACGGATCGCCGCCTCGACGGCACGGCGCGAGATTGCCTGGTTGGTGAACGGCAGCAGAATTCGGTCGCCCGACTGCTTGGGTGCAGTCCCGATCGCCTTGCTTGCAGTGCGGGTTCTCATTCTTGTTCCTCCATTGACCTATGCGTCCGGTCGGCGACGATTCGCACGTCGACTCCCGGTAGTAGTTCCATCAAGCGTTGGGGTAGTGGAATTCGCAGGCGCGCCAGCCCGCGGGCGGGGCTGCCGCGCCCCATCAGGATGTAGGTGCTGCGCTGTCGCTTGGCGACGGTGGCGACCGCCTGGGCGACCTCGTCGGATTCCTCGACGAACAAGTGGGCGCCGAGCAGCGAGGCTAGCTGCCTCAATGCGGTTAACGAGCGCTCCTCATCTTCAGAGAGCGAGCGGGGTGGGCGCACCCAGAGCAGGTCGAGGTCGGCGCCCAGTCGCTGGGCTGACCGCCAGGCTCGTCGCACGAGCCGGTTCGCTCCCGGATATGGCTCCACAAGCGCGAGCAGTCGCTCGCTGACGGCCTGCTGCGCCTCC
Source organism: uncultured Conexibacteraceae bacterium (assembly GCA_963720195.1). Classification (GTDB taxonomy): domain Bacteria; phylum Actinomycetota; class Thermoleophilia; order Solirubrobacterales; family Solirubrobacteraceae; genus Palsa-465. Next base: position 324,803 of record CAVRFD010000021.1, on the reverse strand, counting down.
GAAGCGATCGACTCGTCCCGTGAACCGACATTCGTGGCGGCTGCGAAGCGGCGCTGGCCGACCTCCTGCGCGACCTGCCGAAGCGCGACTTCGCGCAGCGCCGACAGGTTCTCGATCCGGAAGAAGTTGTTGAGGGCGGCGTCGATGCGCTCACTCGGATAGATCTTGCCGGCGCGCAGCCGCTCGAGCAGCTCCTCGGGCGTGAGGTCGACGACGACTACCTCATCCGCGCGACCCAGGAGCGCGTCGGGAATCGTCTCGCGTACACGGATGCCGCTGAGCTCGGCTACCTGGTCGTTGAGCGATTCCAGGTGCTGGACGTTCACGGTCGAGAGCACGTCGATGCCGGCATTGAGCACGTCCTCGACATCCTCGTAACGCTTGATGTGCTCGAGCCCCGGCGCGTTGCTGTGCGCGAGCTCGTCGATCAGGCAGACGTCGGGCGCGCGCCGCAGGATGCCCGGGAGGTCCATCTCTTCGAGCAGCGTCCCGCGATAGTTGACCTCGCGAAGCGGCAGGATCTCAAGTCCCTCCGCCAAGCGCGCTGTGTCGGCGCGACCGTGGGTCTCGAGCACGCCGATCACCACATCGCGTCCGTCCTCCTTTTCGGCATGCCCCTCCTGAAGCATCCGGTAGGTCTTGCCGACGCCAGCAGCCATCCCGATCACCACCCGGAGGCGGCCTCGCGGCCGCCCCTCGAGCGGTGTCGACACCTGATCTGAGTCAGTCGCGCCCGTCGCCTCACGCTCCCAACAGGTTGTGGACGACCAGGTCGATCAGCTTGATCCCGATGAACGGGGCGATCAGGCCGCCGAGACCGTAGATCCAGAGGTTGCGGCGCAGCAGCGCGCTGGCGCCGATCGGACGGTAGGAGACGCCCCTGAGGGAGATCGGAATCAGCAAGGGGATTACCAGCGCGTTGAAGATGATCGCCGAGATCACCGCCGAGTGTGGATCGCCGAGCTTCATGATGTTGAGGACGTGCAGGGGGCCTTTGCCGCCGGCTGTGGCTGCGTAGGTGGAGACGAAGATCGCCGGCAGGATCGCGAAATACTTCGCGACATCGTTGGCGATACTGAACGTCGTCAGTGCGCCACGGGTGATCAGCAGCTGCTTGCCGACTTCGACGATCTCGATGAGCTTCGTCGGGTTGGAGTCGAGGTCGACCATGTTGCCCGCCTCGCGTGCAGCCTGGGTGCCGGTGTTCATCGCCACGCCGACGTCGGCCTGCGCGAGTGCGGGTGCGTCGTTGGTGCCGTCGCCGGTCATCGCGACCATCCGACCTGCGGCCTGCTGCTCCTTGATCAGCTCGAGCTTCTTCTCCGGCGTGGCCTCGGCGAGGAAGTCGTCGACGCCGGCCTCCTCGGCGATCTTCTTGGCCGTCAGACGGTTGTCGCCGGTGATCATGATCGTGCGGATGCCCATTGCCCGAAGCTGGTCAAAGCGCTGGTTCATCCCCTCCTTGACCGTGTCCTTGAGGTAGATCACACCCAGCACCTGATTGTCGCGTGCGACCGCCAGCGGCGTGCCGCCCTCCGCGGCGATCCGGTCGAGGGCACCCCGCAGCTCGGCCGGGGGCCGCCCACCTTCATCCTCGACCATCTTGATGACGGCGTCGCCGGCACCCTTGCGCAGCCGCTGCCCGTCAAGGTCGACGCCGCTCATCCGCGTCTGCGCGGTGAAGGGCACGAAGTGGGCGTGCAGCTGGCTCATGTCGTGCTCGCGGATTCCGTACTGCTTGGCGAGCACCACGATCGAGCGGCCCTCAGGGGTCTCGTCAGCGAGTGATGCAAGCTGAGCGACCTCCGCGAGATCCGCCTCGGAGACACCCGGCATCGGCACGAACTCCGACGCGAGGCGGTTGCCGATCGTGATCGTGCCCGTCTTGTCGAGCAGCAGCACGTCGACGTCACCAGAGGCCTCGACCGCGCGACCGCTCAGAGCGAGCACGTTGCGGCGCACGAGCCGGTCCATGCCGGCGATGCCGATCGCTGAGAGCAACGCCCCGATTGTTGTCGGGATCAACGCGACCAGCAGGCTGATCAGAGTCGTCTCGGAGATCGCGGTGCCGGCGAACAGACCAAACGGTCGCAGGGTGGCGACGACGATCATGAAGATCAGCGTCAACCCGGCGAGCAGAATGTTCAAAGCGATCTCATTCGGGGTCTTGCGCCGCGCGGCGCCCTCAACCAGCGCGATCATGCGGTCCAGGAACGAATGCCCGGGCTCCTGCGTGATCTCGACCACGATCCGATCAGAGAGCACCCGGGTGCCGCCCGTGACCGCGCTGCGGTCGCCACCGGACTCACGGATCACGGGCGCCGATTCACCAGTGATGGCGGACTCGTCGACCGAGGCGATCCCCTCGATAACGGTACCGTCGCCCGGGATCAGCTCGCCGGCGACGACGACGACACGGTCGCCGCGCGTCAGCTCCTCAGCCTTGCGCGTGGAGCCGTCCGCCATCGTCGCGACGGTCTGCTGGCGCATCGACCGCAACGTGTCCGCCTGGGCGCGGCCGCGACCTTCGGCAAACGCCTCGGCCATGTTCGCGAACACGACGGTCAGCCACAGCCAGATCGAGATCGTGAACGTGTACCAGGCAGGGTCGTTACCGCCCAGCGCCTTGCCGCCGAACACCTGGATGAACCAGGTGACGGTTGTGATCGCGGCGCCGAGCTCGACGACGAACATGACCGGGTTGCGCACCTGGACGCGGGGATCGAGCTTGACGAGGCTGTCGATCAATGCCCGCTTGACGATGTCGCCGCGAAACAGCGACACGCCCTGGCGCTGATGGGTGGCCGGCGGCCCCACCGGGGCCGGAGCGACGGGATTGCTTGTGCTCATTTGAGGCTTTCTGTCCTTTTAGATCAGAGGCGGTTGAGCGCCAGGTTCAGCTCGAGCACGTTGACGCTGGGCTCACCGGAGAAGCCGAGTCCGCGTCCAGCCGTGTATTTCGAGATCAGGGTGTCGACAGTCGCGCGCGGCAGGTGCCGCACAGAGGCGATCCGGTACGCCTGGATGTGCGCGTTTGCCACCGAGATGTCCGGGTCGAGTCCAGACGCTGAGGTGTCAGCGGCGTCGACCGGGATCTTCGCTGCCGTCAAGCCGCCCGGGTAGTACTTCCCGTTGAGCTGGATATAGGTAGCGATGTTGCCGGCGATCGCCTTCTCCGTGATCTTGCTGTTCGGCCCGTAGTTGGCGAACGACGAGAACTCGGCGTTATAGGGCGGCTCCGTGCCCGACGGCCGCGACTGGAAGTAACGCGGGTCGGGAGTCGTCACCGGCTCACCGTCTGACATCTCCGGCTTACCGTTCTTGTAGACCTGCAGCGAGAAGTTCTGCCCGATGATCTTCGAGCCGACGAGCTTCCCGTGGACGTAGACCTTTTGTCCGTTGGCATTACCCGGAAAGGCCACTTGGCCGATCCCGGTGATCACCAACGGGTACAGAAGCCCGCAGATGATGATCAGTGTGAGCACCGCCAGTGCCGAGCTCACGAATTCCTTGCGAATAGCCATGTCAGAGCTCCACTAGTAGAGGTGTCCAGTCAGGCCCTGGACGATCGGTCCGAGCAGCAGGGCTGGGAAGAACGTGAGCGCGCCGACGAGGATGATCACGCCGATCAGCAACACCACGAACGTGGGGTTGTCCGTGCGCATCGTCCCCAGACCGGCTGGACTCACCCGCTTGTTCACCAAGGCGCCGGCAACGGCAAGCGCGAACAGGATCGGCGCATACCGTGCGAACAGCATCGTGAAACCGCCGAGCAGGTCCGCGAACGTGATCCCGTGAGCGCCGGCGACGTTACCGACGTTCCCGTCGTAACCGGTATAACCGGCGAACGCAGAACCGTTGTTGTTGGCCTGGCTCAGGTAGGCGTAGAACGTCTCACTGAAGCCCTGCGGGCCCGAGCCCGTGACAGCCGTGTCGATCGACGCTCGGCCTGCGCTTGACGCCGTGGCTAACGCTGTTGAGAACAGCGCCGCCAACGGCGTTATCAATATCCCGAGCGCGACCAGCTTGATCTCCTTGGCCTCGATCTTCTTGCCGATGTACTCCGGCGTGCGGCCGACCATCAGACCACCAAGGAAGACGGCGAGCAGGACGTAGAGCAGGATCGAGTAGAGCCCGGTGCCGACACCGCCGAAGATCACCTCACTGGCGCTCAGGTTCGCGAACGGAACCGCGCCACCGATACCGGTGAACGATTCGAGTGCACTGTTCACAGCACCGCACGATGTGACCGTCGTGACGACGTTGAACAAGGCCGAGCCCGCGATTCCGAACCGCTGCTCCTTACCCTCGAGGTTGCCACCGCCAGAGCCGGCGATAACACCGGTGTGCAAGCCTGCGGCGTGCTGCGCGGGCGAGCCGTGGGCCTCCGCGATGTAACACACGATCGCAGCACCGAGGAACATCACCATCATCGTTGCGTAGATCGCGTAACCCTGGCGACGGTTACCGGACATGCGGCCATACATGAACACCAGCGCCGCTGGGATGATCAGCACGACGAGCATCTCGACGAAGTTCGTGAACGCCGTCGGGTTCTCGAACGGGTGCGCCGAGTTGACGTTGAAGAAACCACCGCCGTTGGTGCCGAGCAGCTTGATCGCTTCCTGCGAAGCGACCGGGCCCATCGCGATCGTCTGCGCGAGGTGTGTCAGACCGGTGGCGCTCAGGTAGTGCGAGAAGTTCTGGATCGAGCCCTGCCAAATTAGGACAAGGGCGACGATGAACGAGATCGGCAGCAGGATGTAGAGGATCGTGCGCACCAGGTCATGCCAGAAGTTGCCTAGGCTGGTCGCGCCAGGTGCCTCATGGTCAATGACGCGCTTGACGATCCCGCGAACCAGCGCCACCGCGACGACGATGCCGACGGCCGCCGACGCGAAGTTCTGCACGGTCAGGCCGACCATCTGACTGAAGTAGCTCAGCGACGCCTCACCGGCGTAGTACTGCCAGTTCGTATTGGTGAGGAACGAGGAGGCGGTGTTGAAGCTGACGTTCCAAGGCATCGAGTGGAAGCCCATCGGGTTCAACCCGGTGAAACTCCAAAGATTCTGCGTGCGCAGGATGAAATAAAGCGCCAGCCAGCCGACGAACGAGAAGATGATCAGGCTCTTGGCGTACGACTTCCAGTCCTGACCTCGGTTCGGATCGACCCGGAAGACTCGATACAGGAATCGCTCGGGGTAGCGCATGATTGGGTCGAGGAATGTGCGCTCGCCCGTATAGACGGCCGACATGTAGCGGCCGAGTGGAAGCGCCAGCGCCGTCAGGATCGCGACGAAGGCGAAGATGGTGACCCAGCCGGAGACCGTCACTAGAACTTCTCTCCGCGCAGCAGGGCGTACAGCAGATATGCGCAGACCAGGACTGATGCGACCAGCCCGAACACGTCGGCGCCGCTAATAGAGGCGATGACCATGGTCAGACCCGGTCGATCGCGTAGATCAGCCCGAAGAGGATCCCGAACATCACGATCCCAAGGGCAATAGAGAGAGCATCCATGCCCAAGATGGTCGTCCGCGCGGCATGCGTGAGCCGTGCAGAACCGGTCACTCCATATACAGGTTCTGTGAAGGTTTGCTCCGGGCCGGTGGCCCGCTGGCCACCGGCCCGGCTGAAGCGCTAAGCAGCGAAGCGGTAACCGACCCTCGGGTCCGTCTTCACGTAGCGGGGCCCGTCCGGCGGCTCGATCTTGCGCCGGAGGTTGGCGACGTGCCCGCGCAGGACCTGCGTGTCATCGCTGTAGCCGACACCCCACACTGAGGTCAACAGTTCGCGGTAGGTCACGAGGCGCCCGCGGTTGGTTGCGAGCACGCGCAGGAGGTCGAACTCGGTCGGCGTCAGGTGAACCTCCTCGCCGTCCCGGCGCACGACGCGTGCGGCGAGGTCGACCTCAAGCCCTTCGGCGCGGATCACGGCGTCCCCGGGCTCCGAGCCCGAGCGACGCAGGACGGCCTGGAGCCGAGCGATCAGCTCACGCGGGCTGAATGGCTTGGTGACGTAATCGTCGGCGCCGACGGCCAGCGCCCGTACCTTGATGTCCTCCTCGCCGACCGCGGACAGCACGATGATCGGCATCTTGCTCCACTCGCGCAGGCGCCTGCAGACCTCAACGCCGTCCATGTCGGGCAGGACCAGATCGAGGATCGCGGCGTCCGGGTTGCGGACGGCCGCCAGATCGAGCGCCTGCTCACCGTTGTCAGCGGGCAGTGCCTCGAAACCCGCGTCGCGCAGGATCACCCGCAGCGCCCGCAGGATCTGGGACTCGTCGTCGCAGACGAGCACGACCGGCTTGTCGCTCATGCGGCGACCCGCTCGTCGGCGGGAAACGTGACCACCAGACTGGTGCCCTGGCCGGGCAGTGACTCGACCGCGATCGTGCCGCCGTTGGCCTCGACAAAGCCCTTGGCGATCGCGAGGCCAAGCCCCGAGCCGGGGGCCGAGCTCCGGGCCGTGTCGGCCCCACGGTAGAAGGCCTCGAAGACCCGCTCCTGCTCGCTGTCGGGAATCCCGGGACCGCGGTCAGTGACCCGGATCACCACACGCGACCCGACCTGGCGTGCACTCACGCGCACTGGCTGCCCGTCGGAGTAATGCAGGGCGTTCTCGATCAGGTTCGCAAACACGCGCTCGAGCTGGGCAGCATCCGCGATCAGCGGCGGCGTCCACGGGTCGACGGTGAGTTGCACACGACCGGCGGCGGCCGGCAGCGCGTCCTCCGCGGCCAGCAGCACCTCCTCGATCGAGACCGACTCGCGGCGCGGCTCCATCCGTCCGGCCTGCAGACGCGAGAGGTCGAAGAGCTTGTCGATCAGTGCTGACAACCGCTCACCCTCCTCGACCACCGCTGCGCTCAGCTGCTCGCGTTCATCCGCGGACAGTGAGCCTGAGCCGAGCGCGTGGCCGGCCGTGACGATCGCCGTCAACGGCGTGCGCAGATCATGCGAGACCGCTCGCAGCAGTGCGGTCTTGAGCTCATCGCTCCGCCGCAGCGCCGCCGTCTCCACGGCCTCGGCCTGGACCGCGTCGCGGTGCAACGCGACCGCTACGAGCGCTGAGAGTGCCGGCACGACCTGCGATTGCAGGCGCTCGACGGTCTCGACCGGGATATCCCTCGGTACCAGCAGAGTCGCGAGCGTCTCGCCGGTCGATCCCCGCAACGCCAGAGCGGCGTGGCGCTGGTTACCAGGGGTTTCGCCGAGCTCGAGCGAGGCGGATGCCAACCCGAGCGCCTCTGCGACACGCCGTGCGGTCGCGCGGAGCGCGTCCTGTGTGCGCTCGCCGGCGAGCAGCTCCCGCGCGAGCATCGCGGCAAGGTTCGCCTCGCGCCGCCGCCGCTCCGCCTCCTTGGCGCGCCCGCGCGCGACCTCGGCCATCGTGCTGACGACCACCGCGACCAGCACGAACGCCGCCAGCGCCACCCAGTTGCGGCCGTCGGAGATCCTGAACCGCCCGACCGGGTACAGGTGGAAGAAGTTGAACGCCGCCGCGCTCGCCAGCGACGTGAGTAGACCGAGCGTCAGCCCCCAATACGCTGCAATCAGGAGTACCGCCGGCAGATAGACGACGCTCAGCGAGACGACGGGCGCAACAGACTTGAGCGGATAGATCGCAAGCGTCGCCAACGCGACCGCCACGACGAGGGCGAGTACGCCTGTCCAACCCGGTGGTCTTCTACTTGGCACGCCGGTAACCATAATTCGATTACGTGATAGCGACACGTTCAGTCCTCGAGGATCGGGCCGCCGAGCCGGTTGCGGAGCTCTGGCGCGTGCGCCTGCCGTGGACCGCTGACCCCGCGCAGGTGCTGGCGGCGCTCGAGCGCGAGCCGTATCTCTGCTGCATGTCCGGCGCCTGGGCGGGCGGCGGCACGATCATCGCCTCGGAGCCACTGCGCGTGTCCGATCCGCACGACGACCCGTTCGCGCTGCTCGACGATCTACCACGGGTAGACGGTCGCACCGTCGGTCCTGGTGTGGTCGGCGGCGGCTGGTTCGGGTGGCTCGGGTATCGGCTCGCAGGCCAGGTCGAACAGGTCCCGCTCGTGCCCGACCGCCCGGTGCCGCTACCGGACTTCCATCTCGCCTTCTACGACCACGTCGTGCGCCAGGACGCCTACGGCTTCTGGTGGTTCGAGGCGCTCGCGACACCCGATCGCTGGTCTGAGTTGGAGGAGCGGCTCGAGCACGTACGCCGACTGGTCGCCGAGGAGCGCTTCACCGCGTCGACGCTCAAGGCCGCCCGGGTCACGCCGCTACGGCTGAATCCCGAAGTCGCCGCCCACCACCTCTGGGCGGTCGCCGAGTGCCGCGAGCGGATCGCAGCCGGCGAGATCTTCCAGGCGAACATCTGCCTGCGGCTCGAGGCGGAGTACGACGGCAGCGCCACGGCACTGCTGCGCAGCGCGCTCGAACGTGGGCGCGTTCCTCAGTATTCGGCGGCGTTCGATACGCCTGAGGGCGGCGTCGTCTCGCTCTCACCGGAACTGTTCCTGCGCCGCCAGGGCCGTCACGTACGCACCGGGCCGATCAAGGGCACCGCCGGCCGCCCGAGCGACCCCGTGCTCGCGTCTGAATCGCTGCGGCGGCTGCGGGCCTCGGACAAGGACGCGGCCGAACACGTGATGATCGTCGACCTGATGCGCAACGACATCGGCCGTGTCTGCGAGTACGGCTCGGTGACGGCCCCCCGACGGCCGACCGCAGAGGCCCATCCCGGCCTCTGGCACCTGGTCACGGACGTCCAGGGACGGCTGCGGCCCGAGGTCGGCGACGCCGAGCTCCTGCGCGCGACCTTCCCGCCCGGCTCGGTCACCGGCGCCCCGAAGGTGCAGTCGCTGATCGTGATTGCCGAGCTCGAGCCGACCGGCCGTGAGGTCTACACCGGCGCGATCGGCTACGCCAGCCCGCTGGCGGGGCTCGAGCTCAACGTCGCGATCCGCACGCTCGAGCTGGCCGACGGGCACCTCTGGCTCGGTGTCGGTGGCGGCATCGTCGCCGACTCCGAGCCACGGGCCGAGCTGGAGGAGACGCTGATCAAAGCCCGGCCCGTCGCGGCGGCGATCGGCACCACCGTCGTCGAGTGACGTCCCGTCTCGCAGCGCTGCCGGTCCGCGATGCGCTGGACTTCGGCGAGCGACCCGATCCGGCGGTGGGCATCTTTGAGACGGTGCGTGTCCAGGACGGGATGATGCCGCTGCGCGAGGCGCACCTTGCGCGGATGAATGCGAGCACGCGGGAGCTGTATGGCGTGGAGGTCGTGCTGCCGTCATCAGGCGGCGCCCGGCGCTACTGGAACGGGCGCAACCGACTGACCTTCGTCCCGGGCGAGGGGCTCACCGCCGAGCCGGGATCCTTGAGTCCGGACCCGGTCTACACACGGGTCGCGCCGTTCGTGCTTCCGGGCGGGCTCGGCCGCCACAAATGGGCCGACCGGCGGCTGCTCGATGCGCTCACGGACGCCGCCGACGGCGCCCTGCCGCTGTTGCTGGACTCGGATGGCGCCGTGCTGGAAGCGAGTTGGGCCAACGTTCTGGTCGAGGAGGACGCACGGCTGATCTCGCCGCTGAACGACGGGCGAGCGCTTCCCGGCATCGGGCGCCGGCAGCTCCGCTACGACGAGGAGCCGGTCGATCTCGACCGGCTCCTCGCTGCTGACGCCGTGGTGCTGACCTCGGCGTTGCGGGTTGTCCGCCTCCCCTTAGGTTTCTAGTGACTCGATCCGAAGTCGACGGCGAGCTTCGCCATGTTCGGCATCCCGAGCCCGCCACCAGCATCGAACAGCGCTCCGGGTGTGCCGGAGTAGTAGAGGTTGTCGTTGGTCTGGCCTGGCGTCCCGAGCGGTGTGAACGGCGAGTTCCCGGATCGCGCGAACGCGTAGATCGACGGGTTCCAGAACCCGACCCGCCGGTGCAGCAGCGAGTCGATCACCGCGGTGGTTCCGTTCAGCTGCGGTGCCGCGAAGCTGGTGCCGCCGAGCCCGTAGAACAGTGGTGTCGTGATGTCGTCGTTGCCGACCGAGGTCGGGCTGTAGACCGCGTAGCCCGTGTTCGGATCGGCATTCGTCGCCAGGTCGGGGACCGCCCGGCCGCCGCCTGAACCGAATGTGAGGCCGGGCTTGGGGTTGATCGAGAACTCCTCCGGGAGCAGCAGACCGTTGGCGGTGTCGTAGTCGGTCGGTGTCAGCCATGGAACCGCCGTGTAGCTGCTTGTCCCGCTCAGTCCCTGCTGGTAGGTCGGCTTTGACTCGACCGAACTGAAGCCACCGCCGTCGCCGGCGAGCAGTGTCTCCGCGGAGGTCAGGAGATCATCACCGGTCACCGCGGCGAAGGGCTTCCACAGGTAGTCCCAGCCCCACATGCGCTGCCGCGGGACCGTCACGGTCACGTCGCCAGAGCCGTCAGCCGCGGCTCCGAGGTCGACGCTCCAGGGCAGCGTCGACCCGCCTGCAGCGGTCGTGTAGGGACTGGATCCCGGGTTGTCGACCGACAGATTGGTCGAAAAGACATCGCCGGTTGCGTCATACGCGCCGCTGTCGCCGGACGACACGAAGCTCGCCTGCCCCTGCGCGGCCAGTTCGACCAGCGCCTCGTCGACCGCCGTGAAGTAGCCGGTCGTCTCCATGCCCTGAGCCGCAAGCGCCTGGAAGTAGGTCTCCGAATCGCCCCAACTGGAAGAGACCGATCCGGCGACGTTCTGCGTCGCCGCTGTGAAGTAGGCGTCGATCAGGCCGGAATCGTCATTCGGCGCCTGATAGACGACGACGTTTGCCGCCGGCGCGAGCGCGCCGGACTGCTCAACGTCGACGTCGGTCTCGACGCTGCCGGCATCCCAGCTCGGCGCGCCAGAGCCACCGTCGACGTTCTCATACGCCACGCTGCCGGTCCGGTGCAGCCCCAGGAAGTTGTTCCAGAAGTAGTTCGGTGATGGCTCGCTGCTGTTCGGGACGGTGTCGACCGACGCGAACGTGATGATCCCGAGCGTCTGCCCTTGGCCATCGGCGCCGTCTGCGTAGAGGGGGTTGAGGTTGTAGTCGGAGGCAAAGTCCGACGGGAGGTTGCAGTCGTCAGGGAATCCACCGGAGATCTGCGCGCACTCGTCAGGGCTGATCGCCGAGGCGGACTTCGCCGCTTTGAGCAGAGTCGTGTTCACGTGCGCCGCATTGCTGACCTCTGATGCGTAATTGGTCAGGCCAAGGATGGCGACCAGCTGCGATGCGATCGATGCCGGCAGCGTCGGTGTGCTCGAAACGCCGTGGAAGGTCTGAGCCGGGATCGGCGGGCCTCCGGCCGCACTGCGTACTGACGGGGTCTTGTACTGCTTCTGCGTCACCGACAGCGCCTGGTCGAACTCGCCCGCGTTGCCGTGCGCGACGACGTTCACGTTGTTCGGATACGCGGTCGTCGCGATCCCATAGCCGGCGAGGTAGCTCTGGAGCGCCCTCACGGTCGAGCCCGGTTGCCCATACTCAGCGGCGAACTGGCCGACCGAGAGGTAAGAACTGAAACCGCTCTCGACCTTCGCCTCGAGCTGCGCGAGGTTCTGTTCCTTGAACACGAAGGAAACGGTCTCCGGCGTATTCGCCGGGGTCGTGCCGAATACGGTCGCGCCCGGAATCGCAGCGGCGTCGATACTGCCGCTGACCTGTGAGCTACCGCTTGCCGCCAGCGCCGGCGAGGCGCTGAGCATAGCCAGGCCGCAGACCGCCCCACCTGCGGCGACCCGAGCCTTCAGGGACCTCAATACCATCGAGTACACCGTCCTCCGTGTGCCCAATTGACGAGAAATGAGTGGGCATCGTATCGCCGATCGGTTGCTCGGCGCTACAGAGTTTTACGGGCACTCCTTGGATTCCCTGACGGTCCAGCTCGCGCCGCAATTTGCGGCAGTGCGACAGCAGATCGGCGTCCGCGACCAGTGCGTTGAAATGGCCAGCGCGGACGAGCTTCACGAGCGATGTCTGAGCGTCGGCCGCGAGCACGAGCGTCGTCACCGGAATGCACGCCGGCACGAACTCGACCACGCGCGCGAGTACGCGGCTGGCCTCCACGGGCGACTCCAGCGGCGGGGGTACCCAGACGCCTCCGAATGCGAACGGCGTGACCCACACGTAGGCACGTCCGTCGTCGCAGGTCTTTGCAAGTGTCAACCGCGAGCGCTCCGTTTCGGCGAGCGCGACGGTCGCGTTGAAGGTCTCCCACATCTGGTCCTCGTTGTCGCCGAGGACCCCAAGTACGTTGCACATGCTCATGACTCACGCTCCGTAAGTCGCTCGACGAGTTCGTCGAGCACGTCGATTGCGCGCGCCAGAACCTCGACCGATTCGTCGTCGAGGGTCGCCATCTCCTCATGCATCAACGCTCGGTATTCGGCGCGGATGCGATCGAAGGCTTCACGCCCTTCGTCGGTCAGGACGACAAGCACGGCCCGGCCGTCGCTCGGGTCGGCTTCACGCACGACCCAGCCGCGCGCCGCCATGCGATTCACGACCAGCGTGATCGCGGGTTGGGTGACGCCCTCCGCGGCCGCAAGATCTGTGATCCGTTGCGTTCGCTCGGATACGGCCTGCAGAACGCCGATCTCCGTACGCGACACGCCCAGCGTCGTGTGCTTCAGGAAGAGATGCGCGAGGAGCGAGGCACGGCGCGGCAAAGCCTCGGCGATGTCGTCGAGTTGTCTACTGCGCTGGGGAGTCCTCCCAAACTCCATAACACGCTTATCTTAGCGGGCCTCGCGCCGAATGTGGGTCCATTGCCTCAGATGGCGATCTTACGCGAGGTGAGATGATTACGGGCATGAGCGATCAGACAATTGCAGCGCGAATCGAATCGTTGGTGAATGAGGAGCACAAGCTCATCGGCAGCGAGCAGGGCGACGCCAGCGACACCGAGCAACTTACGGCCGATCGTGAGCGGCTCGACCAGATAGCCGTCGAGCTCGACCGTTGCTGGGACCTCCTTCGCCAGCGCCGCGCCCTGCGCGCCGCTGGCCAGGATCCCGATGAGGCGCAGGCCCGCGACGCCGGCACGGTAGAGGGCTACCTTCAGTAGCGCCCTGACGTAGCGCCTAAGCCAGATGCAATCGGTGGGCCACAGCCGCCGCTTGCGTGCGGCTGCGGACGCCGAGCTTGGCGAGGATCCGAGAGACGTGAACGCTGGCCGTCTTCTCGGCCATGTAGAGAGCGGCGCCGATCTGACGGTTGGTGGCGCCCTCGGCGATCAGAGTCAGCACCTGTAGCTCGCGCGGGGTCAGCCCGAACGGCGTCTCGACTCCGTCGGAGCTGCGGTCGCCGTTCGGGCCGGCGTCGCCCGCAGCCGGCTGCGGGGAGGTCCCGAGTTCCAGCCGCGCCCGCAACGCCAGGCCCTGGACCTCGCCTGCAAGCCAGCCCGCGCCCAGCTGCTCCGCCGCCGTCGCTGCCTCGGCCGCGACGATGCCGGCCCCGGCTCGGTCGCCGGCCTCGACCAGTGCCTCGGCCTCACGCCAGCGGCACAAGGCCGCGCAGTAGGGGCGTTCGAGCTGCTCCCACGCCGCCGCTGCCTGATGCCAGCGCGCCGCCTCGTTGTGCCCCTGCGCTCGTCCTTCCTCGGCGATGCCGACCGCCAGCCAGGCCTGCTCGACCGGACCGCCGTCCTCCGCAGCCGCCTCGAGGCGGTCGAGGTGGATTCGAGCGCGGGCCGTCGCGTCGCGCTCCAGCTCTGGCTCGCGCAGGTCGCGTGCCCGCAGCGCGCGGTCTGCTTCGACGGACAGGCCGACCGCGGTGACGCGCGCGATCCGCATGACGTCGTCGGTGCAGACCTCGAGCTCGTCGAGCGCCGATGCCACTGCCGCCTGCGCGCCCTCGAGGTCGCCATCGCGCCGGTGCAGCTCGGCGAGCAACGAGCCGAACAGCCCGTGCCACTGTGCCTCGCCGGTCACGCGCACGAGCGGCTCGGCTGCTTCGAGGCGTTCACGGGTGAGCACGTCGTCGCCGTCGCCGAGCGCAAGCTCGGCATCGCGCAACAGCCGGAAGATCATCCACACACCGACCAGCGAGTTGAGGGACTGGCCGGTACTCTCGCGTGCCGTCTCCCAATCGCCGGCATCGAACGCCACCAGTGAGCGCGTCATCAGCATCCAGTCCAGACGCACCATCGCGCCGAGGCGGCTCCGGACCTCGGCGAGCCCCTCGTTGATCACGGTCAGCGCGGCCTGGGTGTGACCGGCAAGGTTCAGGAAGGAGGCGAGGTTGCTGTAGGCGGTCGCGAGATCGTCCATGTCGTCCTGTTCGCGAGCGAGTGTTATCGCCTCTCGCAGGAGCGCCTCGCCGGCCTCGAGCTCGCCCAGCGCGATCCGTGCCATCCCGAGTGTGTTGAGTACTTCGCCGATGATCATCGGCATGCCCATCGTCTCCGCGATCGCACGCGCCAGCTCGCCCTCCGCGACAGCCTCGCGGTAGTGGCCGCGCAGCGAATGGGTGCGCGCGATCCACGACAGCAACCGCGCCCGGTCGCGGCTGGGCTCGTCAGGGAGCAGCGTGAGCGCGCGATCGAGGTCAGCCATCGCGGCTTCGGCCTGGTTCAGGCGCCAGCGCGAGCGTCCGCGCCGTCCCAGTAGCCGCGCATAGCGGACGGGGTCTTGCTCGGGATCCAGCAGCTCAAGTCCGTGGTCGGCGAGCATCGCGCTGTGGCGCTGGTCACCGTTCATCGCCGAGGCCCTGGCCGCCGCCTCGAGCAGATCCACCTCGTCCATGCCCGCAACCGTCGCGGCATCGGGGACGCGCGCCCACAGCTCATGCGCACGCTGGTAGAGGTCAGCCATCTCGGCGTAGGCGTGCACGCGACCGGCCTCGCGCGCGGCCTGGACCGTCGCTCGCAGCGCCGCTGCCTGATCGCCGGCGGCGGCGTAGTGCGTGGCGATCGCTGCGACGCGTTCAGCCTCGTCCTCGATGCACTCGGCAGGATCGGCGGCCTCGAGCGCGCGCGCGAGCTCGAGGTGGATCGCGCTGCGTTCGCCTGGCAGCAGGTCGTCATAGACGACCTCACGGAGTAGCGCGTGGCGGAAGCAGAGACGAGTGTCGGCGCCGGCGACGAGGATGTGATCGGCGATCGCCTCCCGCAGCGCGTCGCGAAGCGGGGCGGCGCCCAGGCCGGAGACGCGCGCGATCGTTGGCTCGTCCAGTGCGCTGCCGACGGCAACCACGCGCACGGCGGTCCCGGCGTCATCGCTCAGCCGCTCGGTGCGCAACATGAAAGCGTCGCGGAGGCTCTGTGGGGTCGCACCGCGACCGTCGAGCGCCGCGGCCATCAGCTCCTCGACGTAAAGCGCGTTTCCGTCCGTGCGTTCGAGCAGCCGCTCGATCAGGTCGGCGTCGGGCTTCTCGCCGAGGATGTCGGCGAGCGCCTCGGCGAGCTCGTCGCGGTCGAACGGCTCGAGCTCGATCCGCCGGCAGTTGTCGAGCCGGCCAAGCTCGGCCAGGAGCGGACGCAGTGGATGGCGACGGTGCAACTCGTCACTGCGGAAGCTCAGCAGCAGCAGAACCCGCTCCCCGAGCAGGCTGCGGGCGAGAAACGCTACGAACGCTCGCGTCGTGCGGTCGGCCCAATGCATGTCCTCGAGCAGCAGCACGAGCGGCTGGCGCGTGCTCAGCAGGTGCAGTAGTTCCAGCAGGCTCTCGAACAGCCGTATCTGGCCGTCACCGCTGGAGCCGACCTCCGCCGGTGGCGCGCCAAGGCTGGGCAGCAGCGTCGCCATGTTCGCGCGGCTCGCGGCACTGAGCTCGTCCAACACGGGGTCGCGATCACGCACGAGCGGGCGCAGCGCGCCCAGAAGCGGCGCGTAGGGGAGCTCGAGCTCGCCCTGCTCCAAACACTGGCCGTGCAGCACCAGCGCTCCGTCAAATGACCGCTCGGCCTCGGCCAGCAGGCGCGTCTTGCCCACGCCCGAGTCCCCGGAGACGAGGATCAGGCGTGGGTTTCCATCAAGCGCCTCCCGGAAGGCAAGCTCGAGCTCCGCCAGCTGACTCTGCCGTCCCACGAACCGATTGCTTGTCAACCTCCCGCGCACGGGTGAAGTATCGCCGGAGACCGTGCTTGTGTCGTGCGACCCTGGGAACGGCGGCGTCGTTGCGGAGCTCAGCCAGTCGAGCTGCGCTGAGCTCGTAGTTGAGTGTGGTGTGCATTCGTCAGTCCTCTCATCGAACTCCGTCATCTCGTGTAAACCAGAGTCGACTAAGAGGCGTTCTGATACATCGGCAGTTCGCAGCGACCTACCCCTTACCAGGCCTTACCCCTTCGAGCAGCAGTCCGCGGATCCCGCTGGGCGTATCCACCCAGCGGGATCCGGACGGTGCTGCCGTCAGCCTGGAGGCCGTTTCTACGAGGCCGGCGGCAGCGTGTTCACCGGCGCGACGCCGGCGACGGTGATGGTCACGGGCGTCGACACATTGCCGACGTTGACCGGGCCGCCTGTGATCTCGACTCGCAGCTGCAGCGTGCCGAGCTGACCGGGCGTGTAGCTGAACGAGTAGGTCGAGCTCGCGTTCACGTAGCCGCTCTCGACGTTCACCCAGTTGCCCGCGGAGTTCTGCTCCTGCAGGTAGAGCACGTGTCCGCTGTGCTCAGGCGTGACCGTGCCACTGATCGTGACCGGTGCGCCGACGGCGACCGTGCTCGCACTCGAGCTGATCGTGACGCCGTCCTGCACGCCCACATACAGGGCCGCGGTCGTCTCATGCGTGCCCTTGGCCGCCTCGACTCGGTAGACCATGTTGTGCAGCGGTATCTGCGTGAACGTGTAGTTGCCGCTGCTGTCGGTCATGCCGCTCGTGAGTGCCTTCAGGGCGCCACCGACCTGCTTGCCGTAGAGCGTCACCGAGACGTTCGGCTGCGGGGTCGTGGTCGATCCGGCGGTGTACAGAGTGCCGGAGATCGTCACCGGCTGACCGTCGGCGATGACCGCGGCCGAGCCGTTGATCGTGAACGACGGGTTCTGCTCCTGTTGGATGGTTTCGGTGATGGTGGGCGACGCACCTGGGATGTTGCGCGGATCGCCCGGGAAGAAGGCCCGCAGCGTGTAGCTGCCGGCCGTCCTGAACCGGTGCATGATCGTGAACGCGGAACTGCTGTTCGTGTAGCCGCTCGCAATTGTCTGCCAGCTCGAGCCGGAGCTGCTGTTCTGCTCCTGCAGCAGCACTCGCTGGTGGGCGTGGTCCGGAGTGACGGTGCCCGTGAACGTGACCGGCTGTGCCGTCGTCGCGGTCGCGCTGGCCGCGGCGAGCGTCACGACCGCCGAGACGAGCTCGTGGATCGTGCGGCTGTGCGCGTCGTAGGGTCCGACGACGAACCAGTTGCGGTTGGAGACAACGACTCCGTCTGCGCGGACGAACTCGTAGAACCCCTGCGCATTGGTTCGCCTGACGCCCACGATCGTGAAGCGGGACGCGGGATTGATCCGGTGGAACAGGTAGACGCGCTTGTAGGCGCTGTCAGGGCCCTTCAACTGACCGTAGATCAGCACGCCCTCGCCCGCCGTGATCGGATCGGGATTGGCCGCGATTGTGAGGCCATGGTTGTGCGTCGGCCCGTGGTGGCGCATACGCGCACCCGCGAGGCTTGGCAGCGCCAAGGCCAGCGCCGCGACGAGAATCGCGACACCTATTAGAGACCTGGTAACAGCATGTGTACGCATGTATGGCTCCTCACCCAGAAGTTGATGCCAGCCCTACAACACGGCTGCGCCGGAGGGAGTTGCGAGGGTCTCTGTTGGGCGTTGGTTAGAGAACGGTTCTCACTGGTTGAAACGTGATCTCTGCGGGTTTAGAACCCCGCCGAACGTGGAAAAGCGCGGCTCGGTCTCGGCTCAGATGCGACCGGTATCGCGGTGGTAGGCGAGCGCGGCGAGCGCTGCCAGGACCACCGTCCAGCCAACCACGACCGCCCAGGCCAGTGCGGGCCACCCATGGCCGTGGAGCGAGATTCGGCCGGCCTGCACGAGCCAGTAGGACGGGAGGAACTGCCCTACCTCGTGCAGGAACCCATGCGCGATCGGGAACCAGGTTCCGCTGAGCACAGCGAGCAACGAGACGATACCACCGGTGGCTGCGCCGACACTGTCGACCGTGAGCATGTGGCCGAGGGCCACGCCGAGCGCTCCGAACGGGAGGAGCGCGATCACGATCAGGATCGTCATCGACAGCCACGTATGCATCGGCAGTCTGACCCCGAGGATCACCCCCGAGACGTACAGCAGCGCGAGACTGATCGCCGCCATTGCGTAGGCCGTGAGGATCTTGGCGCGGAGATAGGAGCGGACCGATAGCGGTGTGATCCGCAACTGCCGAGTCCAGCCGACCTGCCGTTCGCCGGCGATGCGGAAGCCGGCCGACATCATCGACATCATCGTTCCGAAGGCCGCGAGGCTGACCATGTAGTAGAGCGGCGCCGAGATGCCGGTCGCGCTGAAGTCACGCGCATGCCGGTTCGGCAGCACGATCACGAAATAGAGGATCAGCGGGAAGCCGAACGCGAACAGGAACAGTCGGCGGTCGCGAAAGGTCCGCAGCAGCTCGTAGCGGGTGTAGGCAACAGTGCTCAAGGTTCGCCGTCCTCAGGCTCCGCTTGCCGGGCCGGTGAGATGGATGAAGGCGTCCTCCAGCCCAGCGCCGGTGACTTCGATGTCGCGGGCTTCGGGATAGCGTTCGAGCAGCGAGCGGATCGCGCTATCGGAGTCTGAGCAGACGAGCGAGACCGATTCGCCATGCCGGGTGACGGTGGTCACGCCGGCAGTCGTGGCGAGCTCGTTGTCCTGAATCGCGGGCAGCGTCATCCGGATCTGGCGACCGCTGACGCGACCCTTGATCTCGGTGGTCGAGCCGTCGGCGGCGATCTGGCCATGCGCCATCAAGACCACACGGTCGGCGTTGGCGTCAGCCTCCTCGAGGTAATGCGTGGCGAAGATCACGGTCTTGCCGGCGGCGGCGAACGTACGCATCGAGGTCCAGAAGACACGCCGCGCCTCGACATCCATCGCGACTGTGGGCTCGTCCAGGATCAGCAGGTCCGGATCGCTGACGAGCGCTACGGCGAAGCGCACACGCTGGGTCTGCCCGCCCGAGAGTTTTTGGGTGCGTTGGTCGGCCGCATCCTCCAGGCCCGCCAGCTCGATCACGCGGTCTACCGCCAGCGGCGTTGGATAGAGCGAGGCGACCATCGAGATCAGCTCACGCGCGCTCAGGTTGCGGATCAGTGAGCCCGTCTGCAACATCGCACCGACCAGGCCGAGCCTGACGGCCTCTCGTGGCGATCGGCCGAGCACGGCGACCGAGCCGCCGTCAGGCTCCACCAGGCCGAGGATCATGTCGATCGTCGTCGACTTGCCGGCGCCGTTGGGGCCGAGCAGCGCGACCGTTTCGCCGCGGGTGATTGAAACGTCGATCCCTTGCACGGCCCGGATCGGGCCGGCAGGTCCGCGCCACGACTTGGTCAGCGACCGCAGCGCCAGGGCCGATTCGGCGCTGCTCATCGCGCCGGCCCCTTCGCCTCGAGACCCGCGGGCGGCGTCTCGTGCCGTCCCTCCGGGGTCGTCACGTAGAGCTTGGCCAACGCGGTGACGAGCTGCTTGCGTTCCACATCGGTGAGCGGGCTGAGGAACTCGCGGTCCTGCGCCTCCACTGCGATCCGTACCTCGCCGAGCGTGCCACGGCCGCTGTCCGTGATCGTGACGATGTGGCGGCGCCGGTCGCGCGGATCCGGTGAGCGCTGGGCCAGGCCGAGCTGCTCGAGATGGTCGAGCAGCTCGACCATGTTGCCGCTGTCAATCGTCAGCGCCCGGCACAGCTCCTGCTGAGATGTGCCGGGCGTCGCGTCCAGAGCCATCAGCAGCAGGAAGTGAAGCGGCTTGAGTTGCCAGCGCTTGAGCGTCTGCTTGAAGTTCGCCTGCACCGCCGTGCCCACGCGGGAGAGCAGGAAGCCGGGGCTCCTCCCCAGGTCAGCCACGGTTGCGCTTGCGTCCATGAGACGAAAGCTATCAGCTACAGCTTCTGTGCATCACAGCGAATCGGCGAGACGTCAGGCCCGCAGCACTCGCGCGAGCTCCTCGCGCGAGTGGATGTCGAGTTTCAGGTAGACGTGGCGCAGGTGGTACTCGATCGTCTTCGGGCTCAGGAACAGCGCGGCAGCGGTCTCGCGCGTGGTCCGGCCGGAGGCGAGCATCATGCCGATCTGAAGCTCCTGCGGCGTGAGTTCATCGATCGTGTTCGGCTCGCCGCGGTGTAGCGTCTCGCCGGTCGCTTCGAGCTCGGCCCGCGCGCGTTCGGCCCACGGCTTTGCGTCGAGCGCGGCGAAGATCTCCTCGGCCTCGCGTAGCTGGACGCGCGCGAGGACGCGGTTGCGGGCGCGGCGCAGTCGCTCTCCGTAGGCCAGGCGCGTGCGCGCATGCTCGAACACATCCAGCGTCTGCTCGTGGTGGCGCAGCGCCGCCTCGAACAGCTCGGCGAAGCGGTCATTCGGAGCGATCAGGCCCTCACATCGCAGTGCGCGGGCCAGTGACCACGGCTGGCCCTTGACCCCTGCCGCCGTATGGAATTCCGCCGTCAGCGCACGCGCTTGGTCGTTGCGGTCGAGCCGTACGTAGGCCTCGACCAGCTCCGCCGCTGGCCAGAGGTCGACATCGCTGATCGTGTGCTCCTCCGCCAGACGATGCTGTCGCTCGAACTGCATGATCGCCGGCTCGAGCCGTCCCAGGGCGAGCTCGAGCTCGCCGAGGGCCGACAACGACCACAGCGCCGGGAGCCTGGCGCCGAGGTCGTCAGCGAGCTGCAGCGACTCCTCGGCGCAGGCTCGGCATTCATCAGCGCGGCCCTCCCGGGCCAGCAGCCAGGCCAAGCCGGACAGCGCGAATGCCAGCCACGAGCGCTGATCGGTCTCGCGGGACAACACCGTCGCCTCGCGGTAGGAAGCCTCCGCCAGCCGCCAGCGATCGGTCGTCGCCTGGTCGCGGGCGATCAGCGTGAGCGCGAGCGGCAGCGTGCCGATTGCGCCACGCTCGCGCACTGACCGCAGTGCGGACTCGAGGCGTCCGCGACCAGTCTCCGACTCGCGCAGGAACAGCGGCCCCAGCGCGATCCATGGCAGCAGCGCCGGCTCGTTGGCGGGCTCCGCGTCGACGTCGGCAATCGCCACCGCTTCATGCAATGCCTGAGCGCCGCTGGCCGCGTCTCCGCCGAGAATCAGGCTGACTCCCCTGATCGTGTCCGCCAGCAGCCGCGTCGCGGCGCTCGGCGCCGGCGGCAGGATCGCCTCGACGCTGGCCGCCGTTGCTGTCAGCGCCTCAGCGTCGCCGGCGATGAAGCAGGCGAGCGTGGCGTCGGCCAGCAGCACGACGGCCTCTTCGACGCCCGTGGGCTCGGCGGCCGCCAGCAGTGCAGCCGCACTGAGGATCGCGTGACCCTGCATCACCGGCCCGTGGCTGGTGGCGATCCGACCAGCGAGGCGTGCGATCGCGAATGTCGTCATGCCGCCGCCCGCCTCGGTCGCACGAGACTCGTCGAGTAGCGCGCGAGCCTGCTCGCCGGCGCCCGCGTCCCAGGCCGCTTCGGCCGCGCGCACCAACAGTTCCGCTCGACGCCCGCGCCTGCCGGTCAGGCGAGCGGCGCGCTCGAAAGCTGCGGTTGCGCTTGCATAGCCGCCGCGTTCCAAGCTTTGGCGGCCGGCGTGTTCGAGCGCGACGGCGGCGACCTCGTCGGTCCCGGCGGCAGCCGCAGCCAGATGCCATGCGCGCCGGTCGAGCTCGTGGTCGGGTAGGACCCCAGCCAGCGCGCGGTGGGCCTCGCGCCGTGCGCCGAGCGTCGCATCGCTGTACACGGCGGAACGGACCAGCGGGTGCTGAAACTCGACGGCGCCCGCAGAAACCCTGACGAGGCCGGCAGCCTCCGCCTCGAGCAGCGCGCCGATGTCGAGGTCGATGAGGCGCGCCGCACGGCCGAGCAGTTGCAGGTCGCCGCTGTCACTCGTAGCCGTCAACAGCAGGCATCTTCGGGCGGCGCCGTCGAGCGCCGCGACGCGGCGCAGATAGGCCGCGGAGACCCGCGCCGACACAACGACGGGCGCGCCCTCCGGCGCGAGCGCGAACTCATCGGGATCGGCATCGAGCTCGAGCAGCGCCAGCGGATTGCCTCCTGTGACGGCGACGAGTCGCTCGGCGATCGCCTCCGCAAGGTCGGCCCGTAGGACGCGGGCCTCCGTCACGGTGAGACCCTCGACCTGCATCGCCTCGATCTCGGTGCCGTCGAGCAACGACGGATGGCCCTCGCGGACCGCCAGGATCGTGGCCACCGGGTCGGCAGCGAGTCGCCGCAGCGCAAAACGCAGCGCCTCGGAGCTGGGCGCGTCGAACCACTGGATGTCGTCCAACAGCAGCAGCACCGGTCGCTCCTCGGCACATGCGGCGACGAGTCCCAGCGTCGCCGCGCCGACGGCGAAACGATCCTGAGGGCGACCTGGACGCAGCGCGAACGCCTGCTCCAACGCGGCAGCCTGCGGCGTCGAGAGCCGGCCGAGCATCGCCAGCGCCGGGCGCAGCAACTCGAGCAGCGATGCGAACGGGATCTGTGCCTCCGACTCGACTCCGCGCGCACGCAGCACCGTCATTCCGGCCGCCTGCTCCGCCGCGTATCCGAGCAGCGCGGTCTTGCCGATCCCCGGAGCGCCTGTGAGCGCCACGGCACCACTATGGCCAGCCGCGACAGCCGCGAGTGCCCGATCGATTGCTGCTCGTTGCCGCCCCCGGCCGATGAGCATCCAGCGAGTTTAAACCACGACTAGGTGGCCCCCGGAAGCGATCCCACCCCAACTCGTCCTAGGTTCGGGCACGAGGCGGCCGACTGGCCGCGGGACCAATCAGAGGAGGATGGGATGAGCGCCATCGAACACGGTGTCGAGGTCGACACCGACAAGCTCATGCAGTTCGTATTCCGGGCGGTGGACGAGGTCGGGGCGACGCTCAACACAGCGCTCGTCGTCCTCGGTGACAAGCTCGGGCTGTACCGGGCATTGGCAGGGGCCGGCGGGCTGACTCCCGGTGAGCTTGCAGAGCGCACCGGCACGTCGGAGCGCTACGTCCGCGAGTGGCTCAACAACCAAGCGGCTGGCGGTTACGTGGCTTACGACCCTGGAAGCGGGCTCTACTCGCTGCCGCCCGAGCAGACCGTCGCGCTCACCGACAGCGATAGCCCCGCCTACCTGCCGGGTTTCTTCCAGATCGCGCTCGGCTCGGTGATCGACTCGCCACGCATCGTCGAGGCGGCCAAGCGGGGTAGCGGCGTCGGCTGGCATGAGCACACGCACGACGTGCACGAGGGCTGCGAGCGGTTCTTCCGCCCGGGGTACAACGCCCACCTGCTGACCGAGTGGCTGCCGGCGCTTGACGGTGTGGTCGCCAAGCTCGAGCAGGGCGCCCGCGTGGCCGACATCGGCTGCGGTCACGGCGCCTCCACGGTCCTGATGGCGCAGGCCTATCCGAACTCGCGGTTCGTCGGCTCCGATTACCACGTGGGTTCGATCGAGACCGCACAGTCCCGCGGCCAAGAGGCCGGCGTCGCCGATCGCATCGAGTTCCGCGTCGAGCCGGCGCAGGGTTACAGTGGGGATGGGTACGACCTTGTGACGATGTTCGACTGCCTGCACGACATGGGCGACCCGGTTGGGGCCGCGCGCCACGTGCGCCAGACGCTGGCGCCCGACGGCACCTGGATGATCGTCGAGCCCAAGGCCGGTGATCGCGTCGAGGACAACTTCAACCCCGTCGGGCGCGCGTATTACGGGTTCTCGACGCTGCTGTGCACACCGGCGTCGCTCTCCCAGCAGGTCGGACTGGCGCTTGGCGCGCAGGCTGGAGAGGCGCGAATCCGCGAGGTCGTGATGGCCGGCGGGTTCACGCACTTCCAACGTGTGGCGGAGACGCCGTTCAACCTGGTGTTCGAGGCCAGGGCGTGAGAAGAGTTGATGCTGGGGTTGCTGGTCCCGCGGGACCAGCAGCTGCCGTTGCCAGGGCCGCTCCCACCGCCGGCGAGCAGACGCGGGCGCGCTACCCGGACGCGACCGGATACGCGACTCGTGACGGGGTCCGGATCTACTGGGAGCGCTACGGCGAGGGCGAGCGCACGGTGTTGCTGCTGCCCAGCTGGCAGGTCGTGACCTCGCGGATCTGGAAGCTCCAGATTCCGTACCTCGCTCGCCACTTCCGTGTCGTCGCGTTCGACGCTCGTGGAAGCGGGCGCTCGGACCGGCCGGCCGGTGGCGAGGCGTACAGCACTGAGCAGCTCGCGGCCGACGGGATCGCGGTCATGGACGCGACTGGCACCGAACGGGCGGCACTGGTCGCGATCTCCTGCGCCGCGCTGACGGCGACGATCATGGCCGCCGAGCATCCCGAGCGGGTTGAGCGGATCGCGTACATCGGTCCGGCCGTGCCGTTGGCACCGGACCATCCCGAGCGCACGTTGTACGAGTTCGAGGAGTCGTACGAGACGGACGAAGACTGGGCCAAGTACAACCGCCATTACTTCCTGCGCGACTACGAGGAGTTCCTGCGGTTCTTCTCCGGGAGGTGCCTGAACGAGGCGCACAACACCAAGCAGATCGAGGACTTCATCGGCTGGGCACATGAGACCGACCCGGCAACTCTGGGCGATACCGTGGCGGGGCTGCGGATCCCCGGCAGCGAGCCGATCCTCGATCGCATCGCTCGGATCAGCTGCCCGACACTTGTGCTGCACGGGACCGAGGACCTGATCCGGCCGCACGCCCAGGGAGCCGCGCTGGCGGACGCGACCGGCGGTGAGCTGGTGACGCTCGAGGGCTCCGGCCACCTGCCGAACGCTCGCGACCCGGTGCGGGTGAACCGGCTGCTGTACGACTTCCTCTCAGAGCGCGAGCGTCCGCGGCGCCGACAGGTGGTCAGGCGCGCAGCAGCGCGGACGCACCGTCGGGCGCTCTACATCTCCTCACCGATCGGCCTCGGACACGCGCGCCGTGACTTGGCGATCGCGCGCGAGCTGCGGCGGCTGTGCCCGGACCTGGAGATCGACTGGCTCGCGCAGCACCCTGTCACCGAGGTGCTGTCTGCAGCAGGTGAACGGATCCATCCGGCAAGCGCCGAGTTGGCCAGCGAGTCCGCCCACGTCAGCTCGGAGAGCAACGGTCACCGCCTGCAGTGCTTCGAGGCGATGCGTCGCATGGACGAGATCCTGCTCGCCAATTTCATGGTCTTCGACGATCTCGTCCGTGAGGATCCCTACGACCTCTGGATCGGGGACGAGGCTTGGGAGCTCGATTACTTCCTGCACGAGAATCCGGAGCTGAAGACGGCCGCGTATGCATGGCTGACGGACTTCGTCGGATTGCTACCGACGCCGGCGGGCGGCGCGCGCGAGGCGATGCTGACCGCCGATTACAACGCGGAGATGATTGAGCAGATCGATCGGTTCCCGCGCGTGCGCGACCGTTCGATATTCATCGGCGAGGCCGACGACATCATCGCCGGCGACTTTGGCCCCGGGCTGCCGTAGATCCGCGACTGGACGGAGCGGCACTTCCGCTTCTCCGGCTACGTGACCGATGTCGTGGCGCTGTCGGCGGAGGGCCGCGGAGCCGTGCGGGCGGAGCTGGGTTACCGGCCCGACGAGCGCGTCTGCATCGTCACGGTCGGCGGCTCGGGGGTCGGCGACAGCCTGCTGCAGGCGCGCCGTCGAGAGCTTCCCGCAGGCCCGGCGTCTGGTGCCGGATCTGCGGATGGTCGTGGTCGCCGGACCGCGGATCGATCAGGCGACGCTGCCGACCGCCGAAGGGCTGGAGGTCCGTGGCTATGTCCCGGATCTGCCGCGACGACTGGCGGCGTGCGACCTGGCGATCGTCCAGGGTGGGCTTGCGACGACGATGGAGCTGACCGCCGCGCGGCGGCCGTTCATCTACGTGCCGCTCGAACAGCACTTCGAGCAGAACGGGCATGTCCGCTACCGGCTCGAGCGCCACGGAGCTGGGCGCCGGCTCGAGTTCGCCGACGCGACGCCGACGGTGATCGCGCAGGCGATCGCGCAAGAGCTCGGCCGTGACGTCGACTACCTGCCGGTCCCCGTCGACGGTGCCACGCGGGCTGCGGCGATGATCGCTGAACTACTGTGACGCCGTGGCGGCCGAGCCAGCGAGCCGGCCGCCCGGGGGAACGGCTACTCAGCGCTGGCGAAGGCCTGGCGCTGGATCCACTTCGAGGTGCAGGGCACCTTCGAGAGATCGGCGCGACCGGCGTAACGCGTAGCGATCTCCGTCACCTCGCTGAGCAGGTCGCCGCGCAGCGTGGTCGGCTGCAGGCCGAGCTCGAGGAAGTTGTCGTTGGCGACGAACAGATCGTTCTCCGGGTCTTCCTTGCGCGGGTTGTCGACGTAGTCGATCTCCGCGCCGGTCAGTTCGGCGACGAGCTTCGCGAGGTCGCGAACGCGGTGGGTCTCGGTCATCTGGTTGAAGACCTGGACGCGCTCGCCGCGGGCGGGCGGGTTCTCGATCGCCAGCTGGATGCAGCGGACCGTGTCCTGGATGTGGATGAACGCGCGTGTCTGGCCGCCGGTGCCGTGGACCGTCAGCGGGTAGTTGACCGCCGCCTGCATCAGGAAGCGGTTGAGGACCGTGCCGAAGTCACCGTCGTAGTCGAAGCGGTTGATCAGGCGGTCATCGAGGCGTGTCTCGGCGGTCTGGGTGCCCCAGACGATGCCCTGATGCAGGTCGGTGACGCGGGTCTGGTCGTTCTTCGCGTAGTAGGCGAACATCAGCTGATCGAGGGTCTTGGTCATGTGGTAGACGCTGCCCGGGTTGGCCGGGTACAGGATCTCCTGCTCGATCTCGGTGCCGTCGTCTGTCTCGACCTTGATCGCGAGGTAGCCCTCGGGGATCTGCATGCCGGCGGTGCCGTAGCCGTAGACGCCCATCGTGCCGAGGTGGACGATGTGGGTGTCGAGCTCGGCCTCGACCGTTGCGGCGAGCACGTTGTGGGTGGCGTTGACGTTGTTGTCGACCGTGTAGCGCTTATGGGCGGCGTCCTTCATCGAGTACGGCGCCGCGCGCTGCTCGGCGAAGTGGACGACGGCATCCGGGCGGTACTGCTGGAAGAGATCGAGCAGGCCGGCGTAATCCTGGGCGACGTCGACGCGATGGAAGGGGATCTCATGGCCACTGACCTCCTGCCAGGCGGCCAGGCGCGTGCCGAGGGAGGCGATCGGGGTCAGCGACTCAGCCTCCAGCTCGATGTCCATCTGGCGCCGCGCCAGGTTGTCGACGATCACGACGTCGTGGCCCTGGGCCGAGAGATGAAGGGATGTCGGCCAACCACAGAAGCCGTCTCCACCCAGAATCAAGATGCGCAAGGAAACTCCTTTTCGTCAAACACGGTCCAGCACGGTCCTCAGGCCGGCGTCACAACGAGACACGGGATCAACCGGCAACGGCCCGGGGCCGAGCGTTCCAGCCATGAAATTAGCTGTCAAACATAGCGCCCACCTGTGATAACGAGTGGGCGCACCGGCCTTTCTGCTTATGCGGACTTTACGCGCTTCCGGCGTGCCGAGAGCCCCGCGCGGTGCCCGGTCGCTAAAAGGGGCCGATCGCGGCCGCGACCGCGAACAGCGCGAACCATGCGATTGCCGCCAGATAGAAGCCGCGCTCGATCAATCCGAACCAGGAACGCACGGTCGCCGAACGGCGCGCGAACCCCATCGCCAGCAGCAGGAGCAGCATGATCCAGCCGAGCGCCTTCGATGCATCCGCGAGTCCGTGCCACGTGCCCTGGTGCGAGAGTGCGGTCGCGAGCCGGAACGCGGCGATCGTGGCACTGCCGAAGGCGGCGATCGCGAGCAATCCGTGCAGCTGTCCGGTTGAAGTCCGTTCTGCGCCGGGCGCGTCCATCGGGAACCAGCTGATTGCCGCGCGGCTGACCGCGAACACGATCAGCAGAACGATGACCGCACCGCCACTCATTGTCACCGCGCGTGAGACCGCAACGGCGAGGGCAACGCCCGCCGCCGCAAAGGCGAGCGTGGCTGCACGGTAGCCGCCGCGAAACGGCGTGATCCCGTACTGGCTCACCGCGTTGTGCAGAGGTGAGAGGCCGGTCGGCTCGAGGTGCAGATAGGCGAGGCTCACGAGGGTCGCGGCGAGGGCGATCAGCGCGATGACTCCGGCGACGGCCATCAGTGATGTTTTCGCGTCGATCCGGCCCCGGGTGGAGCCGTCGGGAAAAAAAGGCAACCAGGTTGCATATAGCTAGTATCTGAGCCCGTGGCCGCGAAGTCAAGCCCGCCCTACCCGTTCGGCGATCTGCTTGCGCTCGCCCGGCAGAGCTGGGTTCGGCAGATCGCTGACCGGCTCGAACTGCATGGATACGCTGACTACCGCCGCAGCGACGCCGCCGTCCTGCGGCTGCTGAGCCGCACGCACCCATCGATCAGCGAGCTCGGTTCGATGCTCGGTATCAGCCGTCAGGCGGCGCGCAAGCTCGCGGACGCCCTCGAGCGGCGTGGGTACGCCCGCGTCGAGACGGATCAGCGTGACTCGCGCCGGCTCAACGTGGTTCTCACAGGGGCTGGCGAGGCATACGCCGCCGCGATCGTCGAGGTGATCCACGCGTTGAATCGCGAGCTGGCCGCGCGCGTCGATCCGGAGCAGCTGCGCGCTGCCGACGCGGTCCTGCGAGCATCATTGGAGGCGGGCGCTCGCGTTCGCGCCGAACGCCTGGTCAGGCCCGTTGACGGCGACTGACGATCCGCACAACTCACCCCGGAAGGAGATCGACATGGCCGAAGCACTGGCAGCCGGCAGCGGCAGCTTCAGCATCGGCAGCGAGCTCACGGTCAACCGTCTCGGCTTCGGCACCATGCAGCTCACCGGGCCCGGGGTCTGGGGCGAACCGAACGACCCGGAAGAGGCCGTGCGCGTTCTGCGCCGCGCCGTCGAGTTGGGCATCAACCTGATCGACACCGCCGATTCGTATGGCCCCGCGGTGGCAGAGCCGCTGATCCGCAAGGCGCTGTACCCCTACCCCGACGACCTCGTGATCGCGACGAAGGCGGGTCTCACACGGCAGGGACCGGGTCAGTGGACATCCGTCGGTCGGCCTGCGTATCTGCGCCAGCAGTGCGAGATGAGCCTGCGCATCCTCGGGCTCGAACGGATCCCCCTGTTTCAGCTGCACCGGATCGATGCTGAGGTGCCGCTGGCAGATCAGCTCGGTGAACTCAGAGACCTCCAGGACGAGGGCAAGATCGCTCACATCGGCCTCTCCGAGGTCACGATCGATCAGTTGCGGGCCGCCGAGGAGATCACGGCGATCATGACCGTCCAGAACCTCTACAACCTCGCCGACCGCAAGGCCGATCCCTTGCTCGACTACTGCGCAGCGCGCGAGATCGGCTTCATCCCATGGTTCCCGCTGGCCACCGGCAGGCTCTGCGATGCGGGCGGCCCGCTCGCAGAGCTGGCGGACACGACCGGCCACACACCTTCGCAGCTTGCGCTCGCCTGGCTACTCAAGCGCTCGCGGGTGATGCTGCCGATCCCCGGGACCTCTTCGGTGGCCCACCTGGAGGAGAACACGGCCGCGGCCGCGATCGAGCTCAGCGAGGAGGACTTCGAGGCGTTGTCCGACGCCGTCGCCTAGCTGGGGAGTGCCGCAGCGGTAGGGGTCACCGGGTAGACGGGGCGGTGTGCAGGGTGCCTGCGCCGGGTAAGCACCGCTCGAAGGTCAGGGTGACCACGACGAGAGGACGCCGGACCATGCGGACTCGAAGTTTGCTGTGCGCTGCGGCGCTGTCGGCCTGCGGGATGCTGGCAACGACGGCGCACGCGCAGCCGCTGCCCCCGGGGCAGGATCCGTTCTACGCCTATCACGGGCAGGAGCCACTGAGCGAGATCCCGCCCGGGATGGTGCTCAATACTCGCGAGTTGACCGATCACATCGCCGGTGTTCCGGTGCCCGTGCGGGTCGTGCAGCTCCTGTATCGCAGTACCAGCGAGACAGGGCACCCGACGGTGAACGTGACCTCGGTGCTCGAGCCGCCCGTCAGCACAGGGACGCCGAACGTCGTCGCCTACCAATCCTTCTATGACTCATTGAGTCCCGACGACGAGCCCTCCTATGAGATCTCGGGTGGGACGACGCTCGGCGGCGCAATTCCGGACGCGGAGAGCGCGGTGATCGCTCCCGAGTTGCTCGCGGGCGATGCGGTCGTGATCGCCGACACGGAGGGCGAGCAGGCCGACTTCGCCGCGGGCCCGGAATACGGGATGCTCACGCTCGACTCGCTGCGCGCGGCGTTGGCCTCATCGGCGACCGGGCTGGCCGGCGCGACGAAGGTCGGCTTGATCGGTTATTCCGGCGGCGCGATCGCGACCGATTGGGCAGCTGAGCTCGCCCCGACATATGCGCCGGCGCTCAATCGCCTGATCGTCGGCGCCGCGTTCGGTGGCGTCCTGGTCGATCCGGCCCACAACCTGCACTACATCGACGGCAGCGCCGAGTGGGCCGGGGTGATGCCGATGGCGCTGATCGGGATCTCCCGCGCCTTCGGCATCGACCTGACGCCGTATCTGAGCCCCTACGGTGCGCAGATCTTCCAGGAACTGCAGAACGCCTCGATCACCACGGTGCTCGGCGAGTATCCCGGCTTGACCTGGGCGCAGCTGGCGAAGCCCCAGTACCCCGAGCCCGAGGACATCCCGCTCTACGTGCACGTGGCCAACCAGTTGATCATGGGCACGGACGGCACGCCAACCGTGCCGCTGCTGATCGCCCAGGGTGCCGACGGCACGCTCGAGGGCACCAACAACGAACAGGCCGGCATTGGCCCCGGTGACGGCGTGATGATCGCCGGCGACGTTCGCACGCTCGCACGCGAGTACTGCCAACGCGGCCTCGCGGTCCAGTACGACGAGTACGACGCGCTCGACCACATCGGCTCGGCGGTGCCCTGGACCGCCACCGCGTTGCCGTGGCTGGCGGCACGGTTCGCGGGCCAGCCGGCGCCTCAGGACTGCGCCCAGATCCCCGCGGGCAACCCGATCACGCCGATCGGCCAGTAACGGCCGCCGTCCCGCTGGACGGCGGCCGTCTCACAGCGTGGCTGCCCCCGGTCCGCTTACGCCGGGAAGTGCTCCGGCTCACGCATGCCGGGCACGTAGCTGTCCTCCGGTTCGAGGAACTCGCGCAGTTGGACACGGAACTCAGGTGTGTCCGCGTGGCCGTGAACGCTCGCGGCGTGCTGGGCCGCGGCCTCGACGACTTCGTCCTCTTCACCGATGATCGTGAGCGAGCAGTTGTTCTCGCTCTCGAAGCGTCGGCAGTCGGCGATCATGCGCATCTGTGGCTCCCTTCTGGTTCCCGCACAGACTCTTCCGCGCAGGTTGATGTTCCCACTCGGGCGCCGTGGTGGGGGACTAATGGCTGGGGCCCGGCGGCGCGTTCCGCCGCCGGGCCCCAGACCCGCTAGGTATGCGATCCGCCTAGCTGAGTGCCGAGACCAACGTCGTCGTCACTCCAGCCTCACGCGATGCGTCGGGGCTGAGGGTCGCCGTGGCATGCACCGTTGCGGTGGTCAACGGCGCCCATGACGGCGGCTTTACCATGAACGCCGCATGGGGAGCCTTCGATGGGCTCACATGGGCGAACGTCGTCGGACCGACCGGCGTGGCGGTCCAGCCCTGTGGCAGCTGCAGGCTCAGACTGACTACCGGGAGCGTTGCCGTTCCGGACTTGGTCAGTTTGACGCTGACCCGCTGGCTCTGACCTGGCACGAACTCCCTGGGTGCGTGCACGATGACCTGCCGGGCTGCAGCCGTCCGCCCGACCGTGAACGACCCGTGCAGCGGGAGGTTGGACAGCGCCGAGGAGTCCCCGAGGTACACGTTGTACGTACCGGGACTCTGCGTCCAGCCTTGGGCGGTGTTATTCCACCACCAGGTGTCTCTCGGCGTGACCGCGAATGTGATCCGCGTCGAGGCACCCGCCTTGAGCGTCAGCTTCTGGAAGCCGACCAGCTGACGCGGCGGTTCACCGGCAGCCGTCGGATCACCGAGGTACAGCTGGGCGACGTCGGCGCCGGCGGTAGTGCCGGTGTTCGTGATCGTCGCCGAGACCTGCACGTTGTAGATCCCGTTGTTGTTCACCTGGTGGACCGCCAGGCGGCTGAACGCGAACTTCGTGTACGACAGCCCGAACCCGAACGGGAACAGCGGCGCGATGTTCTGGGCGTCATACCAGCGGTAACCGACGTCCAGGCCCTCGGAGTACATGACCTGTCCGTTCGTGCCCGGGAACTGTTCCGGGGTCGAAGCCGGTACGTCCGTCAGGCTCGCCGGGAAGGTCACCGGCAGGTGGCCGCTCGGATCGACCTTGCCGAATAGGACATCGGCAAGCGACGTGCCGCTGGTCTGGCCTGGATACCAGGCGTCAACCACCGAATCGACCTGGTTGAGCCACGGCATCGCAACGGGTGCGCCCGCGTTGATCACGACGACCGTGTGCGGGTTGGCGGCGGCTACGGTCGAGATCAGCTCGTCCTGGGCCGACGGCAGGTTCAGGCTCGGCCGGTCCGTCGCCTCCGACTCGGTGTCGTCAGAGACCACCACGACGGCCGTCTTCGCTGAGCTCGCCGCCTGTGCCGCTGCGGTGAGGTCAGGAGCCAGCACCGAAGGCGTGGCCCAGTTCAGGTTCGACGACTCGCCGCCACCGCTGATCGACAGTGAATACGTCTGGCCTGCAGTGAGCATCACTGACGCCGAATAGGTGCTGACCGGTGGGGTCCCCGGATTGACGATCAGGGGGTTCCCGTTCAGGGACAGTGTCTCCGGCGTGTAACAGCCGCACTGGTTGGTGATCGCCAGTATGTAGGTGCCGGTCTCAGGCGCGGTCAGCGTGCCTGAGTAGCTGCCGCCAAAGCCGGTCCCACCCGACGGGTACGCGGGTGACAGGGCACTGGAGGGAATCGCCGTCAGCTGCGTGTCGGTCGGCAGGCCCTGCGTGTAGCTGACGTTCGTGCTACCGCTGGCCGCACTCTGCAGCCCCTGCAGTGGCGTAACCGTTGAGGACGGAACCACATACGCGCTGCCGCCGCCACCGTAGGTCGGTGACGCCGAGGCGGCCGGACCGATCACCGCGATCTTTCCGCCGTTGCTTGCTGACAGCGGGAGCGTTCCGCTCTGATTGCGGAGCAGGACCGTGCCCGCGTTGTCCACGTTGTTCCCGACTGTCTGGTGGGCCGTCGAGGTCACTGTTGCCGACGTTGTTGCCGGGCGCTGAATCTTGAACAGGTTGAAGCGGAACATCTCCGTCAGCATCCGCTGCACCATCGTGTTGATGACCTGTTGCGAGATGACATCGCTCGTCACCGCCGTCACCAGCGGTGTGCCGAAGTACGTATTGAACGGCTGCTCCTGGTCGGTGCCGTCAACCGCTCCGATCGTCGAGTGGAGTGCCCCGTAGTCCGAGGTGACGAAGCCTGGGAAATCCCACAGATTCCGCAGGGTCTTGGTCTCCAGATACGGGTTCTGACACGCGTAGTCACCGTTGATCGTCGAGTACGAGCACATCACCGACGCCGCGTGCGCCTGCGTCACCGCCGCCTCAAACGCCGGGAAGTAGATCTCGTGGAGCACTCTGTTGCTCACGATCACGTCGTCGGACGGGTTGTTGCGGTTGGTCTCCTGGTTGTAGGCGGCGAAGTGCTTGACCTGCGACATCTCGCCGGTGCTCTGAACGCCGTTGATCTCGTTGGTCGCGAGCGACGAGTTCAGGAACGGATCCTCGGTGAACGCCTCGAAGGACCGGCCCCAGCGCGGATCGCGGTCGATGTTCACGGTCGGCCCGAGGTTGACGTCGGCGCCTTTGCCGGCCTCCTCAGAACCGATCACCTGGCCATACGCTCGTGCCAGAGCTGGGCTCCACGTCGCCGCCAGCGCGACGCCGGCAGGCAGCTGCGTCACACCTATGAGCCCGTCGGCCACGCCGGCGGGACCATCCTCCTCGCCCAGCTTCGGGATGCACAGGCTTGAGATGCCCGGCATCCAGAACACGTACGGATTCGGCGACGGGTTCGGACCCTCGTTCGTCGTCCCATGTCCTTCGACCAGGAAGTCCTTATCAGCCAGCGTCATGTTGCTCATGACCTGGGCTACTCGCTGGCCGATCGGTGCGGTGGAGCTCACCCACGGGCACGACGTGTTCTGAGCGGAAGCCGCCGAGGGCAACATCACCGCCCCGAGCCAGACCATGGCCACGACGATGAAACCGAACGAAATTCGCCGTCTGTGCGTACCTTCCCGCACGAGGCTCGAGCCCAAAGCACGCATGCTTGTTCTCCTCGCTCGAGGATTGGATTTCCCGGCCGACCGCAACGAGCCGTGCCCCGTTCCAGCTTGTTTCAAACGCGGCGTCAAGCCAATGAGACTGTTGTGATCTAGCGGTCGATCAATCCTCCGATTGGAGGTATGCGAGCACGGCCAGCACGCGGCGATGATCAGTCGACGACTGCGGCAGATCGAGCTTCGAGAGGATGCTCTGCACGTGCTTCTCGACGGCGCCGACCGTCAGCACGAGCGTCTCGGCGATCCCCGCGTTGGACCTGCCCTCGGCCATCAGCGCCAGCACCTCGCGCTCGCGCGGGGTCAGCCGCTCGAGCGGTCCGTCGCGACGGCGGCGCGAGAACAGCTGCGCGACCACGTCCGGGTCGAGCGCGGTGCCGCCGTCCGCCACCCGCCGCACCGCCTCGAGGAAGTCGGCGACGTGCATCACCCGGTCCTTGAGCAGGTAGCCGATGCCGCCGCCGCGGTCGGCCAGCAGCTCCTCGGCGTACGTCTGCTCGACGTACTGAGAGATCACCAGCACGGCCGTGCCGGGTACCTGCCGGCGCACCTCCAGCGCTGCGCGCAGCCCCTCGTCGCGGTAGCCGGGCGGCAGGCGGATGTCGACCACGGCGAGATCAGGCCTTTGGGCCACGACCTCGCGGACCAGGGAGTCGCCGTCGGCAACCGCCGCCACGACCTCGATCCCGTTGTCGCGCAGCAGCCGCGTGAGTCCGTCGCGCAGCAGCGCCAGGTCCTCGGCGATCACTACGCGCACGGCAGCTCAGCGTAGACCGTCGTCGGGCCACCGGGCGGGCTGGTCACCTGCAGGGTGCCGTCGAGCGCCTCGACGCGCCGGCGCAGCCCCATCAGGCCGCTGCCGTTGGGATCGGCGCCACCGATGCCGTCGTCGGTGATCTCGAGCTCGAGCTGTCGACCGACCTGGGCGATCCGGATGTCGAGCCAGTCGGCCTTGGCGTGCTTGGCGGCGTTGGCCAGCGACTCGGCGGCGACGAAGTAGGCGGCGCTCTCAACCGCCGAGCTTGGACGCTGCGGCACGTCGACCGACAGCGCCACGTGCATCGGGGTCGAGTTGGCGAGTGCGCCGATCGCCGCCTCGAGCCCGCGGTCGGCCAGCACCGGCGGATGGATGCCGCGGGCGAGGTCGCGCAGCTCGCGCAGCGCCTGCTCGGCGCCCGACCCGCGCCTCGGCCAGCAGCTCGCCGGCCCGCTCCGGATCCTCCGCGAGCTTCTGCTCGGCCATCCCGAGGCTCATGCCCAGCGCCACCAGCCGGGCCTGGGCACCGTCGTGGAGGTCGCGCTCGATCCGGCGCAGCTCGCTGTCCTGCACGTTGACGGCGCCGGCCCGTGTGGCCGTCAGCGTCTCGATCCGCTCGGCCATCTCGGCGTCGCGCCGGGGCATGCAGCAGCACCGCCGCGGTCTCAGCGCCCCGACCACGATCGCCAGCCCGAGCAGCGTCCAGATCGGCCAGAAGTAGCCGTGCGACGGTGACCGCCCAGACGGCCACGGTGAACAGCCAGAACGCAGCCGCGCATACGCCGGCGGTCGCGGCCAGAGCCGTGCTTCCGCGGAAGCGCCGGACCAGCTGCGGGCGCTCGCTCAGCTCCACCAGCCAGGCGTGCATCGCCGAGCG
This sequence comes from uncultured Conexibacteraceae bacterium, assembly GCA_963720195.1. Lineage (GTDB taxonomy): Bacteria > Actinomycetota > Thermoleophilia > Solirubrobacterales > Solirubrobacteraceae > Palsa-465. The sequence goes on along the minus strand of CAVRFD010000021.1, from coordinate 288,782 downwards.
CGGTCGCGAGCGGCAGCACGACCCAGATCGGCCAGAAGTACCCGCGCGAGGTCGCGGCCCAGATCACGATCAGCGTCGCGACCACCGCGCCGTCGACGATGGCGTGAGTCACGCAGAGCCCGCGACGCGTGGGGCCGGCCAAAGCAAGGCCGGCCCGAGCGGAACCAGCTGCGAGCGGTCCTGCTCCTGCGGCAGACCCGAGCTGGCCGCTGCCTTCGCCCAGGAGCGAGGCTGCGAGCGGCTTGAACAGCGGCGCCGAGCGGGTTGGCCAGCGCGACCGTCAGGGGCAGCAGCACCAGGCCGACCGGGACCAGCGCGAGCGACTGCACGAACGTGTGCACGTGCCAGAACCCGAGGTCCGGCCTCCGTGCACGAACGGGATCCAGAGCGGGCCGAGGATCATGCTCACGGCGGTCCCCAGCAGAGCGACGATCAGCGACTCCGGCTGGGAAGCCCAGGAACCACCTCGTCCAGAGGTAGCCCTGGGCCCGCCAGAAGCCGGCGCCCGAACAGTGCGCGCAGGCGGGCGCGCAGGCTGCCGCCTGCGGCCGAGGAGCGGCGGGACGCGAGCGTCGACGCCCAGCAGCGAGCGGGCGAGCTCGGCCTCGACGGTCGCGAGCGCCGCGGGTCATGAATGCCAGCGCCAGCAGCGCCGGGATCACCAACGGCGTGACGATCAGCCCGAAGCACAGGCTCCAGAGCGTCACCAGGCAGACGAACCAGATCACCGCCCAGCGGCATGCCGAGCAGCAGGTAGGCGAGCCGTCGGTAGGTCACCGGGTCGACGAGCGTGCGGACGCAGCGTCTCCACCTCAGGCCGCCTCGGGCGAACGGCGGACGGCGACGGGCGCTCCGGTGCGCCGGCGCGAGCGGCGTCCAGGCTGACGCGCGGCAGCCAGGCCAGGCCACTCGGCAGGTACCAGTTCCAATCGCCCAGCATCTTCATCGTTGCCGGCAGCAGGATCCCCCGGATCACGGTGGCGTCGAGCAGAACCGCGACCGCGAGCCCGACCCCCATCTGCTTGATGTCGAGTGTAGGCAGCCAGGCGAAGATCGCAAACACCGCGACCATCACCGCCGCGGCCGCCGTCACGGTGCCGGCGGTCGATGCCGATCCCGCGCGCCACGGCGTCCGAGGTCGACAGGCCGCGGTCGTGCAGCTCCTTGATGCGGCTGACGATGAACACGTGGTAGTCCATCGACAGGCCGAACAGCACCGCGAACAGGAACAGCGGCAGCCAGGTGACGACGGCGCCGTTGGAGTGGAATCCGAGCAGGCCCTGCAGGTGGCCGCTCCTGGAAGATCCAGACGAGCACCCCGTAGGCGGCGCCGACCGACAGCAGGTTCAGCGACGATCGACGTCAGCGGGATCACCAGCGACCGGAACGTGACCAGCAGCAGCAGGAACGCCAGCCCGAGCACGAAGGCGAACACCAGCGGGAAGCGTGTGCTTGATCAGTGCGTTGAAGTCGTAGGTGCCGGCGGTCTCGCCGGTGACCGCGAACTGGGCTCCGCGGCAGCCGTCCGAGCGTGGCCGGCAGCACTCGGTCGCGCAGCGTCTGGAGCGCGTTCATCGAGGCTCGTGTCGCTGCCGTTGCCGACGAGCGGCACGAGGATCTGGGCGGCGGTGTGGTTGCGGTTGACGGTCGTCTGGATCGGCCGCTTGACCTGTCCGCTGGCCAGCGCCAGCGCTTCGAAGCGCGCCGATCGCGGCTCTGCTCTGAGGCGAGGTCACGTCGTGGTCGCGGACGACCACCACCGCCGGGGTCTGCGCGCCCGGGAACGCCTTCTGGATCTTCTCGTAGTTGGCGATGATCGGGATGCTGTGCGGCAGGTCGCCGGGCCCGAGCAGCGTCGTGTGCAAGCCGAGCGTCGGCAGCGCCAGGCACACGCAGCAGCCCGGCCGAGAGCAGCGCGGCGGGCAGCGGGTGGCGCAGAACCGGGCGCAGCACCGCGTTCCAGGCCCGTGACTCGGGACGCGCGCTGCGCGGATCCGGCCCTTGTCGACCTTGTCGCCGAGCCGACCGAGCAGCGCCGGCAGCACGGTCAGCGAGCCGACCATCGCCGTGAACACGACCAGCATCGCGCCGACCCCGATCGAGTCGAACATGCTGCTGCCGGCCAGCAGCATGCCGGCCATCGCGATCAGCACCGTGATCCCGGAGGCGAGCACGGCGCGTCCCGAGGTCGCCGCGGCGCGCTCGAGCGCGTCGCGAGACCGTGTCCGGCCCGGCGCTCCTCGCGCTCGCGCTTGAGGTAGAAGAGCGAGTAGTCGACGCCGACCGCCATGCCCATCAGCAGCATCACCGAGCTGGTGGCGTCGGAGGCGTGGACGACGTGGCTGGCGATCGCGGCCAGGCCGCCGGCGCCGAGCACGGCCGAGAAGGCCAGCAGCACCGGCATGCCCGGCGGCAACGAAGGCGCCGAAGCCGATCAGCAGGATCAGGAAGGTGATCGGCAGCGAGAGCTCCTCGGCCTTGTGCGAGGCCGCCGTTGACCGAGTGCGTTCTGCGCGTGCTCGGCGCTGGCGTCGCCGAACTCGGCGACCGTGAAGCTGGGCGCCGCACGCTGCAGCGACGCGACCGTGTCCAGCACCGGCTGCACGCGGTCTCCGGCCGTGTCGGGGTCTCCACGCATGTTCGAACTCGACCAGTGCCGAGTGGCCGTCCTTGGAGATCTGGCCTGCGTTGGCCGGCGACAGCGGTGAACGCAACGCTTCGATCTGCTGCAGCGGCCTCAGTTGTGCCACCACCCTGTGATCTCGTTGCGGAACGCCGGATCCGCGACTGAGAGCTGCGGGCTCTGGATCAGCACGGTCTCGCTGGCATGGTTGTGGAACCCCGACTCGTTGAGCATCTTCTGGGCGACGGCCGACTGGCCGGTGCCCTGTTCGGCGTCGGTCAGGTTGACGGTGCCGGCCAGCCTGCCGCCGATCGCGGCGCAGACCACGACGGCGAGCCACACGAATGTGGCGGTCTTCCAATGCGCCGCACTCCACCGCCCGGCGCGGTAGGCGATGTTCATGGTCGTCTTCCTCTCGTTGACTTGCGATCACGAGTGGAAGCGTCGTCTCCGTGAGCCGCGCCCGCCAATGAGGCGCTCGGGCGTCCGGGGGTGGGGCTAGCTGGTGTGTCGGTGGCGGCCTAGTCGCCGGGGGGCTCGTCGAGGCCGTCGCGGTCGGCCCACTCGAGCAGGGGTGAGATGTCGAAGCTGGTCTCGTCGATGGCCGCGTGCAGGTCGCCGAGCTCCGCGAACCGCTCAGGGACGGTTGCGATCGTGAACTGCGCGGGGTCGACCTGGTCGACCTCGTCCCAGGTGATCGGCGTCGATACGCGCCCCGACGGCACCCCGCGGACCGAGTACGCGCAGGCGATCGTGTGGTCGCGGGCGTTCTGGTTGAAGTCGATGAACGCCTTCTCCGGGTCGCGGTCCTTGCGCCACCAGACTGTCGTCGCATCGTCGGGAGCGCGGCGCTCGACCTCGCGGGCGAACGCGAGCGCCGCCCGCCGCAGCTCACCGAAGCTCCAACGCGGCGGGATCCGCACGTAGACGTGGAGTCCGTTGCCGCCGCTGGTCTTGGGAAAACCGGTCGCGCCGAGCTCGTCGAGCAGCTCGCGCACGACGCCGGTGACACGCCTGACGCGCTCGAACGGGCAGCAGGGCATCGGGTCGATGTCGATGCGCCACTCATCCGGTTTTTCGACATCGGCGCGCCGCGAGTTCCAGGGATGGAACTCGACCGTCGACATCTGCACCGCCCAGACGACGCTGGCGAGCTCCGTCACGCATAGCTCGTCGGCCTGTTCGGCCGAAGCGTGGGAAATAGATCTCGACGGTCTGGATCCAGTCGGGAGCACCCTTTGGCAGCCGCTTCTGGTGGACCTTCTCGCCGTCCACGCCGGTCGGAAAGCGGTGCAGCATGCACGGCCGCTCCCGCAAAGCCCGCACGATGCCGTCGCCGACACTCATGTAGTACCGCGCCAGGTCGAGCTTGGTCTCGCCCCGTTCGGAGAAGTAGACGCGATCCGGGTTGCTGATTCGCACAACCCGCTCGCCGACCTCAAGCTCGATCGCCTCACTCACTGGCCTCAAGCATCCCAGAGCGGCAGGCGCCCGCTGTCTGATATCCATCGGCATCTTGCGATCGAATGTGATCCTGCGGCAGATTGGAGCGGGCGCCGCCGGCGTTGGTTCCTGTCCGCTGGTGCAGCAGTGATCGCCGTCCTCGGCGGTCTAGCCGCAGCGGTTGCATGGGCGGGGTCGAGTCTCTCCTCCTCGCGATCGAGCCGGCTCACGGATCCGCTGGCGGTCGTCGCCGGAATGATGCTCGTCGGTCTGTTGATCTGCGCCCCGATCGCGGCGGTCGAGGGGGTGCCCGCCAGGCTGCACGGGTCGGCATGGTTGTGGCTGGCGCTCTCCGGTGGCGGCAACGTCGCTGGGCTCCTGATCACCTATGCGGCGTTTCGTCTGGGCCAGGTCTCGCTGGTGATCCCGCTGGTCTCGACCGAGGGTGCGATCGCCGCGGTGATCGCGGTCCTCGCCGGCGAGAGTCTCGGTTCGGCTGCTGCCGCGGCTCTGGTCCTGGCGGCGGTTGGGGTCTGCATGGCGTCGATCGTTCCCAAGCGTCGTGCCGATGACGAGCTCGAGGACGCCGGTGTCGGCCGGCACCTGATCGTCGTCTCGCTAGCGCTGACCGCCGCGCTCGTCTTCGGCGCGAGCCTGTATGCGACGGCCCGGGCTGGTGCGGTGCTGCCGTCGGACTGGGTGGTTCTGTCGGCACGCGTGATCGGCACGGTCACGTTGGTGCCGCTGGCGCTTGCTCGTCGTTTGCGACTTCCACGAGCCGCGCTCCCGTTCGTCGTCACCTCCGGAATCTGCGAGGTGGTCGGCTTCTTCGCCTATACGCTCGCTTCGCGCCACGGCATCGCGATCGCGGCGGTGCTCTCCTCCCAGTTCTCGACGCTCACGGTGATCGGCAGCTACGTGCTGTTCGGCGAGCGGTTGGGCCGGCTGCAGCTGATCGGAGTCTGCACGGTGATCGTCGGCGTCTCGTTGATCAGCGTGGCGACTGCCTGAGAGACTCCAAGTCAGCTCACATCAGCGTCAGCTGTTTGTCGCGCCAGCGCTCATCGAGCGCCCGCGGGTCGCCGCCGCTCGACTCGAAGTCGAGGAGCTTGCGCTTCCGATCGAGTCCGCCCCGGTAGCCCCGCAGGGAGCCGTCGGCGCCAATCACGCGGTGGCAGGGAATGATGATCGGGATCGGCGTGCGGGCGACTGCGCCGGCAACGGCACGCGGCTCGACGCGCTCTCCGTTTCGCTCCGCTGTCAACGCAAGCGCGATCTCCCCGTACGTGGTCGTTCGCCCGTAGGGGATCTCCCGAAGCAGTTCCCAAACCCGCTGCTGAAAGGTGGTGCCCATCGGCGTGAGCGGAAGCTCAAAGCGCTGACGCTCGCCGGCGAAGTACTCGTCCAGCTGCTGAGCCGCGAGCTTCAGCGCGATGTGGCACGGTGCGGGGTCGGCGCCGGTCGGCGCCTTCCCGGGGAAGAAGAGATGGTGGAGACGCTCGCCGTCGCCCTGTAGCGTCAGTGTGCCGATCGGGGTCGGGCAGGTCTGGTAACGCGTCGGGTGATAGACGCTGGCGGATGGCGTGGTGAATGTCGGCATACCCGATATAACGTGTCGGTCGAGAGCAGTGTGAGGTCCCATCACCGGAACCGCGTCACCCCCACTGGCGAGATCGTCGCCATCGGGCTTCGCGGCGCCTGGACCGGCAACCGCGGCAACCTCCATCGCGACCATGAGATTGTGCGTCCGTGGGCCAGCCATCACTGGCTGGTCTGCTCGCTGATTTGGAAGGAACGCCGCGTCGACCAATGGTCGCCTGGGCGTCTCACCTGGCTGTTCTTCCAGGATGAGGCGGTTGCGTTTGCCGCTGGGCATCGCCCGTGCGCGCTCTGCCGGCGTGGCGCCTACGACGCATACGGGACTGCGTGGGCGGATGGTGGCCCTGCGCCGGCCCACGACGAGATCGACCGGCGGCTTCATGCGGAGCGCTTGGTCATAGGTACGCGTCAGCGGCGGACCCACCCGATGGAATGGCCCGAGCTGCCTGACGGAGCGTTTGTCCTGGACCGGGGGAGCCCGGCGCTCGTGCGCGGCCGGGAGCTGATCGCCTGGGCCATGGATGGCTACGGTGAGCGCCGCCGCCGGCCTCGACGCGGGACGGCCGAGCTGCTCACGCCACCGGGTACGATCGCCGTCCTGCGCGCGGGCTACCCGCTGCAGGTTGATGCGTCGGCCGATTGACCAGGAGGACTGGCGTCGGGCGCCGGTCCTCCTGCTTCGCCGGCTCATCATCCGCGTAACCCACGTTTAACGTTTACGGACCGTGGCCGTGGATACAGTAGTCACTAAGACCTCTGGCCGGAGGGCGTCCCGAACAGCGCTTCACCGGTGAAAGGAGATCGATATGAAACGGGCTCGCAGCCTCGCGGTTCTCGCGACGGCGATCGTGGTCGCGGGTTGTGGTTCGACGGCTACGTCGGGCTCCAAGCAGTCCACGGGGTCGAAGACGCAGGCGACCAAGGTGACGATCGCGTACACGGCGCCGATCGCCGACCAGATGCTCGCCCCAGTGGCGCAAGCCGCGGGGCTGTTCAAAAAGAACGGCATTGACGTCAAGATCGACTTCCTGCAGGCGTCGGTTGCTCTGCCTGCGCTTGTCTCAGGTCAGGTCCAGTTCGTCGTTGTCGGTGCTCCGTCCGCGGAGGTCACCTCGCTGAACGGCACGCCATTGCAGTACGTCGGCCAGTGGGAGAATGTGATCGACGCGGCCATTGCCGCGAAAAGCGCGGTCACGTCGACCAAGGGCTTGGATGGCAAAACGATCGCGATCTCCTCGGCGGGCGCGCTGTCTGACTTCCTCGTCCAGATCGCCGACCAGAAGTACGGGATCCAGATGCACGAGGTTCCACTCGGCCAACTTCCAGACCAGCTGACCGCATACAGCAAGGGTTCGGTCGATTCCCTCTCGGGCGTGAACTCGTGGCAGCTGCCAAGCCTTGAAAAGCAGGTCCCAGGTACGCACACGGTGGTGAATTTCGCAACCGATCAGGGCTACCCGGGAGTCGGGCTCGTCGCTGACGCGAATTGGCTGAAGACCAACGGCGCGACGGCGGTGCCCGTCCTGAGAGCGCTCTACCAGGGCATCAGCTATTACAAGACCCACCCTGCGCAGGCGACCTCGATCATCGAGAAGAACGCCGGCGAGTCTGCCGCGGAGGCCAAGGCCGCCTACGACGTCACGAAGACCCTGTACACGAACAGCATCGTTCCTTCGCTCGCCGATCAGACGAACGTTCTGAAGGCGCTGGTTCCGACGCAGCCGTCGGCGAAGAGCTTCGCGGCCAGCAAGCTCATGGATCCTTCATACGCCGAGCAGGCGGAGAAGAAATAGGAGCGACGACAGGTTCGTGCGTGGCGTTATCCGAGTTCGATTTCGGACGCCCCATCGAGGGTCTCGGGGGTCGAACTCAACGCTTGTCTGTCCTCAGTGCTCTCGGCGATGGGTCGCTGGATGTCGGGTCGAGCGATCGCCAGGTAGGACACGAGGATGAAGGTCGCCACGGCAAACAACACCGCCGTTCGCCCGTTGCCGAAGTTGAGTCCGGTGAGGTTCGCGGGCTTGCTGATCCAGTCGGCGAACGACGCCCCGAGCGGACGGGTGACGATGTAGGCCATCCAGAACGCCGCGATGCTGTTCAGACCGAACCGCCGCCAGGCGATCGCGGGGAGCAGGATGACACCGAAGAAGAACAGTCCGGAGGCCAGATAGCCCATGCCGAGCGAGGTGGCCGTGAAGTCTCCCAAGCGCGGTTCCAAGGGCAAAGGTCGCGAACACCGTGGCCCAGTAGTACGCCTCACGTCGCTGCGTCGTGATGCTGTGGATCGACAGCGTGCCCTCGCTGCGGTACCAGGTCCAGAACACGGCTGCGAGGATGACCGCCCACAGGAGTGTGGTCCCGATATACGGGATATGGACGTCGAGGTGAAGGAAGTCCGAGACTCCCGGTGCCCGCGATCGCGATCGCGTAGGCCAGGAACCAGTACGAGAAGGCTCGGTATCGGCGGGTCCCGAACTGCAGGACCAGCCCGATCACGAACAGCGCGACCTCGGTGCCGCCGCCACCGAAATTCCCGTACGTCTTGAGGTAGTCAGAGGTGACCTCACCGCCGGCGGTGGTAAGGATCTTGACGACCCAGAAGAGCAGGATGATCTCCGGCACCTTCGCGGCCACTGGCGAAGGAAAGAAGCGCCCGAGGATCGGCACCTGGTCACGTGTAGACGGCTGCGCTGGATCGGAGCTCACGAGACCCCTGACTCGAGAGCTTTCAGCATTCATCTAACACGCCTCCCGGTCGTCTCAGGTGTCGCGACGTTTGAGCAGGATCACAGCGGCGATGAGCGTGATCGCCGTGTAGGCACAGAAGATGCCGAAGCCAGCCCACGGGGACGCCCAGTGGCTGGAGGGCCTGTCCGTGAGGATGGCCGCGCCGGCGTTCGACGGCAGGTAAGGGTTGATCGCGTTGTGGAGGCTGGTCGGCAGGATGCCGTTGATCCCTGGCAGCGCGAACATCACCCCGGCGAATGCCGCGATGCCGCCGGCGGTGTTGCGGATCAACGCTCCGAGCGAGACGCAGAAGATCGCGAGGGCAGTGAGGAACAGTGCGTCGCCCACGACCGCACGGAGTGCGTGGGGATGTCCGATCGTGACGTTCACATGCTCGTGAGTCAGCACTGCTTGGGAGATGAAGAACGCAAGGAACGCCGAGACGAGCATCAGCACGAACGTGACCGATGCGAAAACGAGCAGCTTGGCCCAGAACACCGGCAGCCGTTTCGGTACCGCCATGAAGCTCGACCGGATCATTCCGGTCGTGTACTCGCCGGTGACGACCAGGACGCCAAGCACGCCGATCGCCAACTGGGCGAAGTGGTAGCCGGCGAGGCTTGTGTCGATCGCGCTGAAGGTCGCCTTGTCGTGCGCGCTGATCGTTGACCAGCGCGACATGTCGATCGCGGCGATCACGATCCCGAAGACCATCGAGATCACCGCGACCACCAAGCGTCCACCTGGTGGAGCGAAGCGACCACAGCTTGATCCATTCGGAGTTGATGACCCGAGCCTGCGTCACCTTGCCGCGCAGACGCGAGCTGGGGGCAGCGGATCCGGGGGCTGTGAGCGTCGAGCTCATGCCGCCGCCCTCACGGGCTCGAGCAACGCCTCTGTCCGGTACTCGACGGCGTCACGCGTGATTCTCATGAACGCGTCCTCAAGCGATACCTGCTGCGGCGCCAGTTCGTGGAGGGCAACGCCCGCCGCCCGGGCTGCGTCACCAATCTGTGCGGCGGTCGCACCCGTCACCATCAGCACGTCTGCGTCGGTTACTTCGATCTTCGCGCCGAGCGACGCCAGCACTGCCCGCAGTTGCAGGATCTCGGGCGTGCGAACCCGCACCGGCGCTCCGACGGAGGCCTGCAGCACGAACTCGGCGACAGTGGTGTCGGCGATCAGGCGACCACGGCCGACAACGATCAACCGTTCCGCGGTCAGCTCCATTTCGCTCATCAAATGAGATGAGAGGAAAACCGTCCGGCCTTCCTCTGCGAGCCGCTTGAGCAGGTTGCGGATCCAGCGGATGCCATCCGGATCGAGTCCGTTGACCGGCTCGTCCAAGATCACCGTCGTCGGATCTCCGAGCAGCGCCGCGGCGATACCCAGCCGCTGGCCCATGCCGAGCGAGAAGCTGCCAACGCGCTTGCGCGCGACCGCCTCAAGCCCCACCAGTTCGATCACCTCGTCGACACGGGTGCGAGGCAGCCCGTGGGTTGCGGCAAGCGCAAGCAGGTGATGGTAGGCCGAGCGGCCCGTGTGGACCGAGTGCGCTTCGAGCATCGCCCCGATCTCGTTCAGCGGCGCGGGAAGGTCCGCGTAGGACTTGCCGTTGACCGTCACCCGGCCGGAGGTCGGCGCATCCAGCCCCAACATCAGTCGCATCGTCGTTGACTTGCCTGCGCCATTTGGGCCCAGAAAGCCGGTGATGACCCCGGGCGGCACGACGAAGCTCAGGTCATCGACGGCGACTTTCGAGCCGTAGCGCTTGGTGAGACGGTCAACCTCAATCACTCACCTTCAAGCTAGCTGCGCGCCGCTTGGCGTCAATCCGCTCAACGAATGATTTGGCCACGCCGGCGTCGTCCTGAGGTCGCATGGTGGATCGACGAGAAGTCTCATAGCGCGACTCCGGCGCCTGGTGGGAGCTGCTCCGTGAAACCGACTCGTAGAGGTGTGTGAGGCCTCAACCATTAGGATTGATCTATGAACTTTGATCTGATGGGAATCGATGGTCGCCCGCTCGACGCGGCGGAGCTTGAGGGCAATGCGGTGCTGGTCGTGAACGTCGCGTCGCGGTGCGGGCTGACGCCTCAGTACGAGGGACTTGAGCGTCTGCAGCAGCGTTACGGGGACGCGGGGTTCACGGTGCTTGGCGTGCCATGCAATCAGTTCGCCGGCCAGGAGCCGGGGACGCCTGAGGAGATCCAGCAGTTCTGTTCTGCCACCTATGGCGCCACATTCCCTCTGACTGAGAAGCTCGAGGTCAATGGCGAGGGTCGCCATCCGCTGTACCAACAGTTGACCTCGGTACCGGACGACGAAGGCGAGGCGGGCGAGGTGCAGTGGAACTTCGAGAAGTTCCTGATCTCACCCACGGGGGAGGTTGTCGCGCGTTTCCGGCCGCCGGTCGAGCCGGAGGATGAGCAGATCACGAGCGCGATCGAGCGCGTGCTCCCGTGAGCGATGAAGCGGGTGCGAGGTTGATCAAGGCGGCCGATGTCCGGCTCGGCGACCGTTTGCGTGCGCGCGACGGCACCGAGCTGACGGTCACGCGCATAGATGAGGGTTTCCTCGGCCGTGCGGAAATGCTCGCCTTTGTGGAGGACACAGTCGATCAGTGGTTCAAGCTTCCGGCGCCCCGGGGCGGTGAGGTCGAGCTCGTGCGGCGAGGCGGAGCTTAGGCCCGACCACCTTCGCTGCCGCAGCGTCGCGCCAACCAGTCCTCGAACTCGGTAGCGACGATCCGCTCGTCGTGCATGCCGTCCGCGTGCGCGGAGGCGAGCCAGACGATCGGCGGTCCCATGATCTCGGGCTCCAAAAGCTGGCCCTGGAACTCCGCAGGTAACTCGTCCGGCACCATGCCGGTTGCGGTCGCGCCACCTGGCAACAGGATGTTGACGGTCACCGGGCTCCCCGCGAGGTCGGCCGCCATCACTCGGGCGAGCGCCTCGACGCCGGCGCCGGACGGACCGTAGGGGACGAAGCCGCGGCGGGTCATCGTCTGCTCGTTCATCGAGATGACCACGATCCGGCCGCCGCCCGCTGCCAGCATCCGCGGTGCGACCGCTCGCGCGGCCAGGAACGAGCCGGTGATCTTCGTCTCGACGACGTCGCGAAAGCCTCCGGGCGTCACCTCCCAGAACGGCTGCGGTTGGGTCATGAACCGCGGGTTCACGGTGCGCATCCCGATCCCCGCATTGACGACGAGCATGTCCAAGCCGCCGAAGTCGCTCCCAGGCCGCGATGACGCCGGCGTCCACGGACGATTCGTCGCGAACATCCATCGCGAGGCCGATCGCGCCACCGCCCAGCTCGGCTGCGGTCATCTGGGCCCGAGACTGCTGCCGGCTCGTCAACGCCACGCGGGCGCCGGTGGCGACCAGGGCCGCCGCCATCGCGCGGCCAAGGCCGCTGGTGCCGCCGGTAACCAGCACGCGCCGGGATCGCAATTCGTCTGTCTCGAAACTCATCATCGCGGCCCCTCTTATTGGGTTAGGTGGGAAGCGCGCTCGCGCCGATGTCCGACAGCGCCGAGCGGAGCTCTTTGCGGGAGCCGATCCCGAGCTTGTCGAACACCTTGCTCGAGGCTGGCACGCGCCGAACTCGTCGGATGCGGAATCGAGGTCAGCGACATCTGGCACGGCCCGCCCTTCCCTGTCGAGGCACGCCAGCCGGGTCCAGACCCCGCGCATACGAGCTACGGGTCGTTCTTCTACTTCAACGACCCGGACGGCAATACCTGGCTGGGACAGGAGGTAACGACTCGGCTCCCTGGCCGACTCAACCCCGCCGAGACCGGATACGTGTCGACCGCGGATCTGGAGGCCGCGCTGCGGCGCGCTCAGGCCGCCCACCACGAGCACGAAAAGCGCACCGGCGGGTCGCACCTCCTGCACCGATCGAACCAGGACGAGGACTGGCCCGCCTGGTACGCCTCGTACATGGCGGCCGAGCAGGCTGGAACTGAGCTGCCCTCATAACCGATCGGAGATCTGCCCCGGCTGCCGCAGTCATCGGCAGCCGGGGCCAAGCGTGACCGTCGCCCCAACTCCCAACGGCAAGGATCAGGAAATGCCGATCTAAAGGAGCCTGCGCTTCGGCCGAATACGCGGTTAGGACCACGGCTATGCATGAACTCGTCCGTTTTACGGTTACGAGTTGCATCAATCGGATTTTTGGTGTAAACCGATAATTCGGCGCAGGCGGCCGAACGGTCGGCGGAGGCCGAGATGTCCAGGAGGACGCATGGGTGTGACCCAAAGCGATGGCACGGAGCCACTCGAGCAGATCGAACAGCGACGGTTGGGCGAGCACACAAGCGACTCGCTCACAGGTATCGCAGGGCGTGCGCAGCTGGATGCCGCCGCGCGCCAGCCGGCCCTGCCCGGCAGCCGCTCGGTGATTCTGATTGACCTCGATGAGTTCCAGGCGGTCAATGACACCTACGGGCACGAGAACGGTGACCTGGTCCTTCTGGAAGTTGCGCGGAGGCTCGACTCGGCGGTCGGGGGCCAGCACCTGCTCGCCCGGCTCAGCTCCGACGAGTTCGCTGTCGTAGTCGACTCAGCCGATCGCTCTGTGTGTGAAGCGATCGCTCAGGACCTTTACGGGGCGGTCCGCCAGCCGATGCTGCTCGCAGGGAACACGCTCTACCTGGATGCCGGGGTGGGAATCGCGCTCGGACACGGTGAGCTGAGCCTGTGGGATCTGGTGAGCCGCGCCGGCGCCTCGATCCGTCCGCTCAAACACAGCGGCCGCCTACCACGGATCGTTGTGTTCGATGACGGTCCGCACGGAGAGATACTCGATCGACTAGCGCTGTCGCTGGACCTGCGAGCAGCACTCAAGCGCGACCAGCTGTTGCTGCACTATCAGCCGATCGTCGATATGGCGAGCCGCCAGGCGGTGGGTTTCGAGGCCCTCGTTCGGTGGTCACACCCGATCCGTGGGGTGATCCCGCCGCTGCGTTTCATCCCGCTCGCCGAGGCGGCCGGGCTCATGCCGGAACTGGGCGAGTGGGTCCTCGAGCGTGCGTGCACACAGGCGCGCGAATGGGATAAGCAACTCGATCAACTGCCCTACGTCAGCGTGAACATCTCGATCCGGCAGTTGGAGGATCCAGATTTCACTTTGCGATTCGAGCGTGCACTGGTCTGCTCTGGGTTGGAACCGAGCCGCTTGAAGGTTGAGGTCACCGAGAGTGTCCTTGCAAGCGGGGTCGAGGAGGTCGCGCCGCATCTGGAGGCGATCCAGGCCATGGGCGTCGGGGTGTTGCTCGACGACTTCGGCACCGGCTATTCGTCGCTCGGATACATCCGCGAGCTGCCGCTCGACGGAGTCAAGCTTGACCGCGTCTTCACGCGGGACCTGACGGTTTCCGCCGGCGCTTGGACGCTCGCGCGCTCGATCGTCGCGCTGCTCGGTCAGCTGGAACTGGAGATCATCGCCGAAGGGCTCGAGACGGCTGCGCATCTCGCGCAGTTGCGGTCGCTCGGATGTCACGTCGGGCAGGGGTATTACTTTGCGAAACCGGGGCTCGCTGATTCTTTGCAGTTCGACAATCTGGGGAGGGTGTCTGCATGAGTCCTGGTGGCGGAGGGGCGCCGATCCTGCTGCTCGAGGACGAGCGCGCGACCGCGGCGCTGGTTGGGCAGCTGCTCGCTGCCGAACGCATCACCAATCCGATCGAATCGATGAATACGGGTGAGGCGGCGCTTGAGTTCCTGAACCTCGTGGTTGACGGCCAGGCGCCGATGCCCGTTCTCTGCGTCCTCGACCTGTCACTGCCAGGCGTGACCGGGCTCGACGTCCTACGCCACATCCGCAGCACCCCGGCGCTCGCGCATCTGAACGTGATCATGCTGACCGGCTCCGGGAATGATGCCGATATCGAGGGTGCATACGACCTCGGGATCGACGCTTACCTGATCAAGCCCGCCGGCGTGCATGGTCTGCCTGACGTCGTCCGGGAGCTGAACATGTCCTATGAGCTGATCCCGCCGCGAAGGGACGAGCGTGCCTGACGGACCGCACGGGGAGTACCGGCGCCGACGGGTCGCGATCCGATGGCTGATCGTCGTGACGTGCCTGGTGGTTCTCGTTGACGCGGGCGCCGCCGTCCTCACGATCGTCGCGAGCCACAAAACCGACAAGTCCAGGAACGCTGTAACAGCCGGCCTGGACTACTCGCAGTACGTGAGTGGACTGATGGATGACGCGCTCGATGCCGAAACGGCGCAGCGCGGGTACATGCTGACCGGTGAATACAGCTACCTCGCCCCGGTCCCAGCGGCCGTCAAATCCGGGACCGCGCTACTGAAGCAGATCAAGCTGGGCAGCCAAAAGGATCCGATCCTCCGCAGGTACGACGCGGACCTGCGGAGGCTGATCAACGCTCGCGTCGCGGACCTGGAGAAGACACTTGAGCTGTACCACGGCGGTCACAGGGCGGCAGCGCTGGCCGTTGTGCGCACCAACCGCGGCAACAACCTGACACAGCAGCTGCGGGTACTGACGGCCGCGATGCTCAAACGCTCCGACATGATCGTCGACAAAGCTCGACGCACCTCACATTCCGGTCAGATCTCGGCCAACCGTGCCGCGATCGCTGCTTACGCGGCATCGGGTCTCCTGCTGCTCGTCCTCGTGTTGGTCATCCGCGATTACGTGCTCACGGAA
The DNA here is from genome assembly GCA_963720195.1 of uncultured Conexibacteraceae bacterium. Lineage (GTDB taxonomy): Bacteria > Actinomycetota > Thermoleophilia > Solirubrobacterales > Solirubrobacteraceae > Palsa-465. Next base: position 273,706 of record CAVRFD010000021.1, on the reverse strand, counting down.
AACGCGCGGCGCGAGTCGCGGGAGGCGCAGCTCGAGGCCGAGCGACTGAATCTCGCCAAGTCCGGATTTCTCTCTCGCGTCAGTCATGAGCTGCGTACGCCACTCAATGCGATCCTCGGCTTCGGGCAATTGCTCGAGCGTGAGCCTCTGGACCGCAGCGAGCGTGAGACGCTCGACCAGATGCTTGCTGGCGGTAGGCACCTGCTGGCGATCGTCGATGACCTGCTCGATCTCTCCAGGATCGAGACGGGTGAGCTACGACTCTCGCTTGAACCGGTGCAGGCGGCAGACGCAGTGGCAGAGGCGAAGGCGATGCTGGCGCACGCTGCCGTGACGGCCGCTGTCGGCGTGCGGCAGCGGCCGGTCGACGTCGATCTCTATGTGCAGGTCGACCGGCAGCGGCTACTGCAGGTGTTGCTTAACCTGATCTCCAACGCCGTCAAGTACAACCGCCGCGGCGGCCACGTGGTTGTCAGCGCGCGCGAGGCCAACTCCGGTGGCTTCGCGCGCTTCGAGGTGATTGACACAGGTATCGGCATCCCGAAGGAGGGCATCGAGCGTCTGTTCACGCCGTTCGAGCGGCTCGACGCGGCCGGCCGCGGGATAGAGGGCACCGGCCTCGGGCTGGCGGTGGCACGCGGTCTCGTAGAGACGATGGGCGGCAGGCTCGGCATCTCCAGCGAGGAGGGCAGCGGCACAACCGTCTGGTTCGAGCTGCCGCTGAGCAGCGTCGAGGAGGTAGCGCAGCAGCGACTCGGAGACCGTCCGCCTGACACTGAGCTTCCGGCGGTTGCCGACGGCAACGCTGCCACCGAACTCGCCGGCGGCGCCGTGACGTCGGTGCTCTATATCGAGGACAACCCGTCGAACGTGCAGTTGGTCGAGAAGATCTTTGCCCTTGCCAGGGACATGGTGCTCAGCGTCGCGACTGAGGGTGCCGCGGGTTTGGCGGCGGCGCGTGACATGCTGCCGGACCTTATTCTGCTCGACCTGCATCTACCCGACATGTCAGGTGAGCAGGTGCTCGCCGCGCTGCTCGCCGACGCGGCGACGGCCAACATCCCCGTCATCATCGTCTCAGCGGACGCCTCGCCCATCCAGAACAAGCGGCTCCGCGCCGCCGGTGCAGTTGGGTATGTGACCAAGCCCTTCGATGTGGACAACCTCCTGGCTGCGGCTCGGGCCCGTGGCACCAAGCCCGTGGCCGCGGATGGCGGTGAGGCGTCCGGCACGGTGCTCGACTCCTCGATGGTCGGATCACTGCACGTACTAGCTGCGAATCCCGCCGTCGGGCCCGCCCAGATCGGCGAGATGCTCGTCACGTTCCATCATGACGCCGACGGGATGCTGACCAGCGTGCACGAGGCGATCGCCGACGGCGACCTGCCCGGCGCCGCGCGGGCGGCCCACCGCCTCGCCGGCGGCGCCGGTGCCGTCGCAGCCGGCCGCTTCCGTACCGCCTGCAGGGAGCTCGAATACCAGGCCAATCAGGGCAACGAGACGCAAGCGCGAACTCTGGACGCCGAGCTCGACGCACTCTTTCAGCAAACCTGGGAGGCACTCTCGCAGGAGTTCGCCAGTGCGCTTTCCGCCGTACCCGCAGCGGTAGACGCGCCGCCAACCACCTAATAGAAGCACCCGACAGATGGCCCCCGATCGAGTGCGGGGGCCATCCGGCCTTGCAGGTCGATCCTCAGAACGACACCCTGCCGACGCCGACCAGCTCGCCGTCGAACTGGGCCGACGGAGCGCCGTTGCCGTTGCACTGCCCCTTCTTGGCGCCGCTGGTATAGCGGGGCAGGATCGCAGCAAAGCTCGTGGTCATCTTGACCTTGCCGCTGATCCCGGCGTACGCGCCGGTGCCGTCATAGAGCGTGACGTTCCCGGATCCGCCGCCCCAAAAAGTGCAGGTCGCCTTGTCACCTGAGGGCGCAACCTTGTCCAGAGCCCGGTTGAAGGTCACGGCATTGACCTCGAACCCACCGTGTGCAAGCAAAACCTTCACGTACTGCCCGTTTTTGTCGACGGTGCCGTCCTTATCCATGGAAGTGGCGGATCCGTGGTCGGCGATGACGCCCGTTAGCAGGATCTGGTCGACGGCGCCCTTACCCGGCGTAACCCAGACGTGAACTGTCCCGCCGCTGGGCGACGTCGACGCCGCCGCCGCGACGGCTCCGCCCGTGAGTCCGCAGCCGAGGACGACGGCGGCGAGTAGCCAGCGCAAGCTTCGATACATGTGATCTCTCCTTGTTTCCGGATGGTCCGGTCACCGCGAGCCGGTCCCGGCTCGCGGCGGAGAAGGTATGCCGCGCCCATTACACGAGCGTTACACTGCCGCGAACCCAGCGAGTGGACCGAGTCCCGCCCGTCGTTGCGCTTGGTCCTCGCAACGAGAACCAAGAGGCGATGCGGTCCCTGCCCGCTCATCACATCCCGAGACCACGCCTCCTGAACGCAGTGATGGCGGAGCGTGTGGTCGTGGTGGAAGCCGGCGGGGGCTACGGTAAGACGACGCTGGCGGCCGAGATCGTCGATGGCTGGAACGCAGTTGAGATCGAGGTCGCTCTGCACGAGGGCGCTGGCAGTGCGGCGCTGTTCGGGGCACGCCTCCGGTCCGGCATCGCGCGAGCCGGTTTTCACGGAGCGGCAGCAGCGATGGACGGCGCCGGGGATGATCTCCACAGCACGTTCGAGCTCGCGCTCACAGCACTCGAGGCTGAACGCTGTGTGTTCGTGATCGACGATGCTCACCACGCTGAGCGAGAGGCGGCCACGCTGATCGACTGGCTGGCCAGCAGGCTCCGCGGGGACCAACGTCTGATCGTCCTCGCTCGACGGCTACCGTCGGGCGCTGAGCGCCTACGCCGCGGTGAGTTCCGCCAATTGCAGGCAGTCGATCTGGCGCTGCGGGAAGACGAGACCGCCGAGCTCTGCCGTCTCGGTTTTGGTCTGCTCGTCGATGAGGCATCGGTCGCGGCCCTTCATTCCGCGACCGGGGGCTGGACCGCGGCGACCGTGCTCAGTGCGGCACGGGCGAGCCGAACCGGTGAGGAACTCGTCTCGATCGCCCTCGCCGCAGGCGCCCAGCAGGGGCAGGCTGCCGTTGCGACCATCCTCGACGAGGCTGTCGCCGCCCTCGACGACGATGACCTGGAGCGTCTTTCGCAGGTGGCCCGACTCGTACCGGTCGAACGGTCCAGCATGGACGAGATCGCGGGCGACGGGTTCTTCGACCGCGTGCTCGCTGCCGGCGTCCCGCTGTTCCCGGAAGACAACGACCGTTGGGACGTGCCTGGTCCGGTACGGGACTTTCTCCGCACGCTGGCGCCGCCGGACGTCGCAATGCTCACCCGTGCCGCTAACTCCTACGTCCGGCGAAACGAGGTCGCTGCCGCAGTGGGGCTGCTCCTGGGGCTTGATGAGCGGGACGCGGCGGCCGCGATTCTCGGTGCAGCGTCACCGGCAGCGCTTGACGCCATCGACATCCTCGAATACCAGGCGTTCGTCGAAGGGATCGACTCGGCGACACTCGAGCGCCACCCCGCCGTTCTGCTTCATCTCGCTCGCCTTTACGACGGCGCCGGGATGTTTCAGAAGCGCTCCGACGTCATCGAGAGGATCGCGAGCATCGTGGCTCGCCGAGCCGACGAGCCCATCGCGTACGCATTGGAGGTTGAACGAATCACCGACCTCCTGCGTTCCAGCCGTTACGAACTGGTCGCGGAGCGAGCCACGAGCTTTCTTTCTCGTGACAACGGCGAGGATCCCGTCACGAGCGCGCGGGCGTTGTCGGCTCTCGCGCGCGCGACCTGCCAGCTGGCAGACGACACTGGCGCTCGCGACGAGGCCGCTATGCATCGCGCGAACGAGCTCTTCATCGAAGCGGCGTCGATCTACCGCAGGGTCGGTCTGCCGACGGTGGCGGCAGGAACGGTGCCATACCAGGCAATGTGGATCGAATTCGCGCTCGGTAGGGCGCGAGCGGCGCTCGCCACGCTGGAGGAGGGCCTTCAGACGGTGGTGCAGCGACCCCGACGCTGGGCGTTTCTGCAGAGCTTCCGCACTGAGGTGCTCATCGAACTCGGCCGGTACGAGGACGCGGAGGACTCCGTTCGCGAAATTCTCGCTGTCGGAGAGCGCCTCGACGACGACGAGCTCCGCGCCTTCAGCTACTGGAATCGAGCGACCATCGGTTCGCACCTCGGTGATGCGGCGAGCGTGATCGAGCATCTACGACTCGTCGAGCAGCACTCCGGTGAATGGTTCGAGCCGATGTCCGGCGACTTCTTCGGCGACGCGGCGGACTCACTCGACCGCGTGGGCGAGACCACGCTCGCCTGGGAGTACCTCGAGCGAGCCCTGAGTGACCCGATGGACGGTGAGCCGGTCATCGCCATGGCCGAGGCTGCGCTACTGGCGCGTCACGGCGACCCGGAGCGTGCAGAACGCTGCCTCGATGAGGTCTTCACGCATCGAGTCGACCCGAGGGAGCGATGGCGGGTCACGCTGTTACGTGCCTACGCAGCTTTCCGACGTGGCGAGCGCGGCGCAGGAGCAATCGCTGCCCGAGCATTTGAGGAGGCGGCCCGGATCGGCCTGGATCAGCTGCCGCTCACGAAGGAACGCGAGGTCACCGAATCTCTCCTCGGGCTCGCCCTCGAGACCGAGCAGCCGGCTGCGCTCGCGCTCGACCGCGCGTCGCTGCCGGCGACGCTCAGCGTGCTCGGGCGGTTCTCGCTCACTCGCGCGGGCCGGCCAGTCCTGCTTCCCGTTGGTCGCGGTCCACAGTTGCTGAAGCTACTCGCGGCCGCAGGCGGCTCCCTGCCTGCAGATGCCATCATTGACGCGCTCTGGCCCGAGGCCGACCTCGACGCCGGCCGTAACCGGCTGAGGACCATGCTGAGCAGGCTACGCGCTGAAGCAGGAGACGTGGTCGTTCGGGAAGGGGACACGCTGTCGCTGGCCTCCGACCTCCGCGTCGACCTTCACGAGTTCGAGCGAGAGGCGCGCCGGGCGCTCGCGCTCGGCAATGCGGAGCCCAGTCTTGCTGTGGCGGTGGCAGCGTCAGCCATCTCTCGCTACCGAGGCGACCTCCTACCTGGCGATCCGTACGAGCCATGGCTCGAGCGGCCGCGAGACCGAGCACGGCGGATCGCCCTTGAGCTGCTCGACCTCTGCAGCGACGTGGCGACAGAACGCGGCGACCTCGACGAGGTCAGACGGTTCGTAGAGCTTGCGATCGATCTCGACCCGTACGACGAGCATCGATATCTGCGCGCGGCGAGCGCACTCCTGGAACAGGGCCGCCGCGGGGCGGCGCGTGTGGTCGTCGCCCGAGCACGCTCGGCACTGGCCGAGCTCGGTATCCCCCCGCCACTCGACCTCGTTCGCATCGAACGGCGCGCGGCCGGCTGAGTCACGGTAGGTCAACGGACCGGATTTCCAGCTGGCGCCGATCAACGCCGACCAGGACCGAGTACGCTCGCGACAACTCATGGATGAGCGCCGATGACTCGACGCATCGGCGGCGTTGTGGGGGCCGTGATGCGCCGTTGCTTGACACGGTTGTTGCTTGCAACGGCGGCGCTGGTCGTCGTGGGCGCAGCGCTGCTGGCGTTCGCCGGTTTCGCCGACGCCGGCTCGACGCCGTATCCCTCAAGTCCGCCGTATCCGACCGGGAGCGGCACGGTCACGTTCGCGCCCGGCTCCACGCCGGATACCGAGTGCTACCAGACCTACACGGTGCCGAGCCGTGTCACCAAGATTGAAGTCGAGGCCTACGGGGCCGAAGGTGGCTACGGGATGGGGGAAACCGGATTGCTCACCGGGGATCCGACACCGGTGCCGAGCATTCTTGGCGGACCTGGTTCAGAGGTGGACACGGTCATCAACGTCACCCCGGGTGAGACGCTCTACGTTAGTCCCGCGAGTGAAGCCTTTGCCGGCGGCGCCGGAGGCCTCGCCGGGATGTTCAACACAGATCAGCCCTCGACTGCCGCGGGACAGGCAGGGGTGCCGGGCGCCGGCGGTGACGGCGGCAATGCCTCGTTCGTCTCAACCGAGGCGCCGACGGGCGGCGACTACGGCTGCTCCTTCACAGCGTCCGAGCTCAGCAGCGTGCTTGTCGTCGCCGCCGGTGGTGGTGGCGGTGGCGGCGACGGCAGCGACAGCGCTGGCGGCGAAGGCGGTTCCGAGGCGTCCGGTTTCGGTGGGGCGGTCTCAGCCGGGCCCGGCCAGAACGGCAACTGGACTGTGGACTGGTGGCAGGACACCGGCGTAACCATTGACAACAATGACCTCCCTGTGGACAGCGGCGCTGGCGGCACCAACGCCACGGCCGTCCCCGCCGACGAGACCGCGTGTCCGTCGATCGTTCCCGTTAACAGCAGCTCCACGGCCGATGTCTTTCAGGGCGGCTGTTCCGGAAACGGCGGTACCGGTGACTCCTTCATGGAGCCCGGGTTCGACCCGAGCGGAACCGGCAACGACGCCGGCTACGCCGAGATGTACTGCCCCGCGGGCGAGGCCGGCGCCGTAGGCGCGGCGCAGTACGGCGGTGACGGCGGCAGCGGCTGGCAGTCACCGGACGCTGACGACATGGACGTGGACGTGGCGGTGAACCCATTTGTGGCCGAGGGCAACGCCAAGTCGGATGCGCGCGCGCTGATCAAACAGTCCCTGCAAGCCGACCCGGACCCCGACAGCGCCATCATCACCGAGGAGAGCATGGCGGCGGAGGAGGCCGACTCCTCCCTGTGGCTGAAAAGCGACCCGCTGGACGCGGTCGCTGACACCCTCGAGGCGGACATCGGGGCGGACGTGGCTCTCGCTGCCGTGTCGTTCCTCAGCGACTTCGAGAACGCCCTATTTCCTTCAATCCCGCTGTACTCGGTGATCGGATGCGGCGGCGAGGACGCACCCGCACCCGCCGGTACCACTGCGAACGGTTGGACGCCCGGCTCCAACACGGGCGGCGGTGGCGGCGGTGGCGGTGGCTGGTACGGCGGCGGCGGCGGCGGGTCGGCTGACGACTACACCGACACCGCGGGCGGCGGCGGTGGCGGCGCCGGCGCGAGCTACATCACCGGAGAGTCATATGCCCAGACCCTCACACAGACATCCGCCTCCCAGTTGAGCACCGCGCAGGTGACGTTGAACCCAGTAGAGACACCACCGACGATCGTCGACCCGTCCACCGGATGCGTTTACGGCACCAGCGGTTGCGCCACCGGCCCGACGTTCACGTGCGTGATCGAGGGGGCCTGCTCGGACACGATCCAAACAGCCGGCTACGTCAACCCGTGGGTCTCGCAAACAAGCGGCTCAACGCTGCCCAACGGGTTCGGGTTCGCGGAGACCGTGCCAGGGACAGAGCAGTACAACGCGGGCCTACAGCAGTATCCGGGCGTTGGCTGGAGTACCAACGACCCTCCGCCGACATTCACATTCGAAGCGCCATGGAACCTTTACGGGCCGTCGTCGCCGAACGACCCGTCGCAGGCGGCCATCTGTGCGCTTACCGGTCCGGACGGCAGCCAGCAGACCTATGACAACGCGCTTGAGGCCACGAACTTCGACGGCCTCGGAAGCTACGTCCTGCCGACGACGACGATCGACTACTCGCCGGGCTCGCTCCAGTCGGCCTCGGCCTACGTGGATCCGAACTCCGAGTCATTGGTCGACGATCAGTCCGTCTTCCCGGGCGGCGTGCCGGTCAAGCTGGACGCCACCGCGGACTTCAGCAGCGGCTGCGACTACTCGGTTGCCGATGACAGCGCTGCCCAATGGTCGGTCACCGGATCCACCACGCCCGGCGTGGGTTCCGTCTCGAACACCAGCGTCGTGACGCTCAGCTCCGGATCTGGGACCGAGCTCGTTCAGCCGGTCGGTCCGGGAACGGCGACCGTCGACTTCTCTTACACCACCGGCGGCGTCACGAAGACCTCCTCGTACACGATCACCGTTCAGGAAGGTGTCCCCAGCAGTGTCTGGATCGCTCAGACGAGCTTGGCGGACCCGCTGGACAGCGCCTGCGTTGAGGGCGGCAGTGCCCTCAGCTCCCTGGCCGTTGTTCCCGGAGAGCAGGGCCAGCTCTACGTCTGCGCGGACTACGGCAACGGTCTCGTGGAAGACGTCACCAACAGCGTCACCTGGGCAACCGGCTCCGGTCTCAGCCAGACCGGACTCACGCTCGGCAATACCCTGGGACCGCAGCCGGGCGAGTTCGTGGTTCAGGAACCTGGCGACGACTCCATTGCGCAGGCATCGTTCTCCGGCACGGTCACCGCCACGCTCATCGCGTACGGCGGCGGCGCCGGCGGCATCGCCACCCCCACGCCGATCGTCGCCAGCCTGCCGGTGACGATCAACTGGGCGAATCCCACGTCGCTCTCAGTCACCGGGGGCGTCGGCCCGGACCAGGACGCTCAGGGCGGCCAGAGCCTGCAGCTCTACGCGACCGCGACGTATGACAACGAGACGACCGTCGACGTCTCCAATCTGGCGAGCTGGAGCAGTAACAACTCGAACCTGGCTCAGTCCGATGGCAACGGTGTCATCCAGATTCCGTACTTCGAAAACGGCGGCTACGCCTCGGTCACGGCGACGCTCGGTGGACAGAGTGCTGCTGAACAGCTCACGGTCGACTCGAGCTTCCCACCGACGATCAACATCCAAGACGCGAACGGCAACGCGAACAGCACGACCGTCGGCCTCGGCCAGACCGATCAGCTGACCGCCGCGGACTTCTCCGGGGGGGCGCCGAGCCAGGTCCTCAACCCGCTTGTCACCTGGTCATCGGATGCATCGAACATCGCGACCGTGAGCTCTTCGGGACTCGTGACGGTCGTCGGCGGCGCTCAGGGTCAACAGGTGACGATCAGAGCGACCGACGGCTTGTATTCAGGAACGTTCGTGATCACCGTCGATCTGACGCACCCGACCTCAATCGCCGTCACGCCAGGGACGGCGACGATGGGCTCCGGCGGCTCGGTGACCTTCACGGCCACCGGCCAGTACCCGGGCGGATACACCGCGAACGTCTCCTCATTCGCGACCTGGTCCACGAACAAGCCGAGCAGCATTACGGACTTCAGCAGCTACCAGCTTTCCGTCGGCCCCAATTCAACCGGCAACCCGATCGTGATCGCGGTCGAGGCATCGCTCGGCAGCGCCGTTTCCGGGATAGCCACGGTCACGGAGGGAGTCGGCCCTCCGACGAACCTCACCGTGAGCCCTGCCACCAACGGCAGCGGTGGGACCCCGCTGTCCCCAGGGCAGACGGTGCAGATGTCGGCTACCGCCCAGTTCGGCAGCGGCAACGGCGCGACCAACGTCGGTGTCACCGACGACGTCACCTGGATTTCGAGCAACACGTCGGTCGTCACCGTCAGCCAGACCGGCCTCGTCACCGCGGTCGGCCACGCCAACGATGCTGAGGCCTCCGTGTACGCCACGTACACAGACAACAACGTGACGCTCGCGACGGAGGTCGCCGCCGACTACATGATCACGCTGGCGGACCCGACCTCGATCGCGGTCAGCGCGCCGCAGACCACGCCGCTGCTGGCGGGTCAGCAGGAGTACCTGACGGCAACAGGCACCTACCCCGACGGCAGCACCGCGAACATCACGAATTACGTCACCTGGTCAAGCACCTGTCCCAGCCAGGCATGCAGCGTCAGCGCCGGCGGCGCGACGGAGGCGGCCGGAGCCCAGACGGCTGACCCGACGATCACGGCGACCGCCGGTAACGGTGTCTTCGGGTCGACGTCAGTCCAAGTTGCGGGGCCGGTCGCCGTCTCTGCGCCCAGCTCCAGCACATCGACGATCACCGTTGGCGTGCCCTACACGTCGCCGACCTTCACGACGACGGGCGGGAGCGGCAGCTACAGCTGGTCCCTGAGCGGCCCCGGCGACTTCTCCCAGAGCGGTCTCTCGCTGTCCGCCACCACCGGCTCGTCGGTTCAGATCACCGGCACGCCCAGCGCTCAGTTGTGGCAGCAGATGGGCACCAACACCTTCTATCTGGTGCTCACGGCCGCCGACAGCAACAACCCGTCCGGTGGACAGGGATCGTCCTCCATGATCGAGATCCCGGTGCAGCTCGCGCAGCTGCCGCAGGCCGTCTCATGGACCAGCCCACTGCCCGCGACCGCGCAACCGGGAACCACGATCGACCTCTCGCAGTACGCGGCGACAACTTCAGGCCTCGGCGTCTCCTACTCGGTCTCTGACACCGACGGCGGTTACCTCTGCTCCGTACAGGGATCGCTGCTGACATTCAGCCAGGCCACCGGCAGCTGTTCGATAACGGCGACAGCTGACACGAGCGCCGAGTATGCGTCGGCGCCGAGCACCGTGACTGAGACAGTTCAAGTGGTCGCTCCGCTCACCAATACCTGGTCGGTGCAGGCTCCGGCGGTAGTGCAGGCTGACGTCGGGTGTGGTCCGTCGCTGTCGCAGCTCTCAGGATGCGCGGGCCAGAGCGCGAACGGGACTCCCACCAGCTGGGTCACCGCTTGGGGCAACTATCAGTGGAGCGGCAGCCACGGCAGCGGCACGCTGCAGGGCCCGATCGCCACGCTCTCCGTCGACAGTTCGACGACCGGATACGGCACGGCCGGACAGGTCTGCACGATCACCGGCACCTCCCAGGTCAACTGGCTGCTGCCCGGTACGTGCGTGCTCGACGCCAACAACTCCGGTGGCAACTTCGACGGCAACCTCTTCACACCGCCGCCGCAGATCCAATCCACGACCCAGATCATCGGCTTCGTCGGGTCGCTCGGCTTCAGCTCAACCGCGCCAACCGCTGCGAGGGTGGGCGCGACCTACACACCGACCTTCACCGCCACCTCACCCGACGGCAACGTCGGCGTGGTCGCGGGTCGCCAGGACACTTCACCATCGCCGGCTACCCCACAGGTGACGATCGACGAGGCGCACACCAGCCCCTCCGGCGCATGCACGACCGATGGCACGACGGTGACCTTCGCCCATATCGGCACCTGCGTGGTCAACGCCTTCCAGCCAGTCAGTGGCGTCTACGGCCGAACTAACGCCTCCTTTGAGCAGACGATTCAGATCACTCAGGCGCCGCAGATGATCAGCTTCGGCTCAGAAGCGTCCGACAGCTATATCCCCGGTGACACGGTCACGCTCAACCCGACTCCTGGCGGCTCCGGTAATCCGGTCACGCTCACCGTCGACCCGTCAAGTACGTCCTCCTGCACGATCAACGCTCAGCATCAGGTCAGCCTCCCGAACACCGGCACATGCGTGATCGATGCCGCAGAGGCCGCCGGTGGCGACTATCTAGCCACAACCGCCAAGGAGACTCTCACCGTCCAGAGCGTGCACTTGGCGCTCGTCAGCGAGTTGCCCTGCACGCCCAACTACGGGCTGCTCACCTGCGTCAGCACCGGTCAGAGCGCCCTCGCGCTGCAAGCCCCGGCAGGCCCCGGCGCTGATCTGCTCATGTACGTCGTGCTTGAGAACACCGCCAACCAGCCCGTCGTGCCGGACTACAGCATCCCCGTCACCCTCGCGAGCACCACCGCGGGCTCCGGCAGCGATCCCCAGTTCGTGACGGGCGGTCAGTTCTCCAATCAGGCGACGATCGCCGCCGGCTCGCCGGCCGCCATGGTCGTCTACGGGGATCAGGCGGCGGGTACCCGCGACGTCTCGGCGAGCGGACAGATCGCCGGCAGCAATCCAAACATCGCCAGCTCACCGGTGCCGGTCACAGTCACCCCGGGAACGGTCGCCTCGGTGTCATGGATCGGTCAGCCGCCGGATGGCGTCGCCGGCTCGACCCTCGGCCAGTTCGCGGTGGAGGCGTTCGACCAGTACGGCAACCCGGTGCCGGGGGTCCAGGTCTCGCTGACCGGCACAAACGGCGCGGGCGATGCGGCCATGATCGACCAGGGCGCCAGCGCGACCACCAACGCATCGGGGGTCGCGAACTTCCAGAGCACCGAGATCAATGCCGCTGGCACGTATTCGCTGACCGCCGCAACCGATGGCGGCGCAATCAGCACGCCCGTCTCAAGCAGCTTCTCGGTGAACTCCGGCGCCGCGCAGTCGCTGAGCATAAGCGGTGGCCCGACCGGCGGCCCGCTGGCCGCCGGCGGCACGCTGCCGGAAGTCCAGGTTCAGGTGCTCGACGGCTCGAGCAACCCACTGCCAGACGTACCGGTCCGGCTGACGACACGTGAGAACGGTGCGACGGTGACGCTCGCGAGCGGTGTCACAGGTTCCGACGGTAGCGCCGCTGCTTTCTCCAGCCTCGTCATCCCGACGCCGGGCTCGTACACGATCACCGCTGTGGATACCGATAACTCTGGGATCGACGACACGCTTGGGCCTTTCACGGTCAGCCCGGTGACGACCGGCCTCAGCGACGCCTACGTTTCGGCCTCAGGCAGCGATGCGGGTGACTGCGTGCAGGCGACGCCATGCGCGACGGTCACCGGCGCCGAGTCAGAGCTCGGTCCGTCTGGCGGAACGGTCCATGTCAGCGGCACGATTGACGAGAGTGCGATTGACCTGGACGTGTCCGGCGTGTCAGTCGTGGGCGTGCCCGGGACCGGCGCGACGATCAACGGCCAGAGCAGCGGCTCCTCGATCTTCACGGTCGGCGGGTCGATCGGCGCCGGCCAGAACGTGACCATCAGCGGGGTCACGCTCACCGACGGTTACTCCGGTAGCGGCGGCAACGGCGGCGCGATCATGGATGAGAGCCCGGGCACCGTCACAGTCTCCGGTGACGTCTTCACGAGCGATTCGGCCGACTCCGGCGGAGGCGCCATCTACACGTCTGGCAGCGGTTCGCTGCTCGTCACCGACTCTACGTTCAGCAGCGACGGCGCCGGGACGGTCGGAGGTGCGATCGACGGAACGGCGGGCGGTGGCATGACTCTGCTCGGCTCGACGTTCGCCCGCAACACCGCGTCGATGGCCGCTTCCGCTGTGGACAGCGGCTCCGGCAACAGTGATTACGCCGGGGACATCTTCGACGGCACCTGCGCTGGTAGCGGCGATCAGCTTGACGACGGCTACAACGCTCTCGCAGACAGCTCCTGCTCCCCGAACGACGGCACCGGTGACGCCACGTCGGGATTCGGGGTCGACGAGTTCACCGGCAGTGCTGCCGCCGGCACGCTCACGCCGACCTACAACAACCCGGCAAGCGATCTGATCCCTCAGGGGACGACGGTCACGCTCGGCAACGACAGCACCGTCGATCTCTGCTCGGCGTCCGGCGCGCTGCTGACGCCGCACACGATCCAGCCCCCCGGTGGTCCGCAGCAGGTCTGCAACGCGGGCGCATCGCAGACGGGCGCCACCTCCGTGCCGCATCCGCCAACCGGCGTGGCGCTGACCGGCAACCCGGACGGCTCGCTCTCCGTCAGCTGGACGGCACCGACCGACGATGGCGCGCTCTCACTGACCGGGTACACGGTGACGGCTTACAATTCGAGCGGATCGCTCGCGGGTACCGATACCGTTGGGCCGACCGTTACAGCCAGCAGCTTCTCCGGTCTGACTGCCGGTAGCTACACGGTCAAGGTCAGTGCGAGCAACGCGGACGGCCCCAGCCCCGAGTCGGTCGCGAGCGTACCGACGGCCGTCGGCGCCGCCGGCAAACCGGCCCAGCTGAACTTTGCGAGCACTCCCAGCTCGGCGACCGCCGGTCAGGCGCTTGCCCCATTCGAGGTCCGGGTGGAGGACTCCCAGGGTCAGCCGCTCAGCTGCGTCACGGTGGGCCTGACGGCGGTCCCGACCGCAGGCGCACTCGCCCCGCCGATCGTGAGTGACGGGTCCGCGGTCACTGACGGCTCCGGCAACGCGACCTTCTCAGGAACGACCATCAATGCATCCGGCTCGTACACGCTCCTTGCCAGCGTCGAATCCGGCGACTCCCCGGTCACGGACAGCTCCGCTCAGTTCACGGTGGTGGCCGGCAGCGCCACCCAGGTGCAGTTCAGCCAGGAGCCGGCAGACGGAGTCATCGGCGCCGCATTGCCGGAATACACGGTCGCCGTCCTCGATCAGTACGGAAACCCGGTGCCGAACACGCAGGTCAACATCACCGACGCCGGCGGTAATCAGGTCGACACGAGCACGACCGATGCCGACGGCGATCCTCTGACCTTCGCCCTGACCACCATCACCGATCCTGCGGATCTGGGCTCGACCGCGCTGACAGCCACGGTCGCCGGCACCCAGGTCGCCGAAACGTCCGCAGCGTTCGTGCTCGCAACGGACCTCGATGCGCCGACGGATGTGACGGCCACCAATGCCGATGGTGTCGCCGACGTCAGCTGGACGGCGCCCGCCGACCCGTCCGGGCTGATCACCGGTTACACAGTCGATGCGTACACGGCGGACGGAACCCTCTTGGACTCCGGGACCGTTGACGCCACATCAACCACGTTCTCCGGCCTGACCGGGGACGACATCTTCACGGTGACGGCGAACACGCAGTTCGGGCTTACGGGCGCGGTATCGGCCCCGTCGGCCGCGGTACTGATCGGGAAGACCGGCGTGCCGGCGCAGGTTCAGTTCACGCAGAGCTTCGCGATCGCGCAAGCCGGAGAGCCGCTGCCGACGGTGCAGGCCACGGTCACTGACGCGTACGGGAATGTTGTTCCGAACGCTCCTGTCACGTTCTCCGGCGGTGGCGGCGTCTTCCAGAGCGACACCGCCAACCTCGACGGTGTCGCCACGTTGACGGGCGCTGAGGTGGACGCGGTGGGGACCTACACGATCACGGCCGACTCGTCCGGGCAAGCCTCCGGCAGCAACTATGACGTCTCTGTCCAATCAGCGCCATACACCGTCGACGGCGGTACCCCGACGAGTATCCAAATCGGCTGGACGCCCAGCTCGATCGCTGGTCAGCCGCTGACTGACGTGAGCGTTCAGGTCAAGGACCAGTTCGGCGAGGCGGACCTCGGTCAACCGGTCACGCTCAGCGTGATCGACACCAGCACCGGAGAGCCTCCCGCCGGATGGCAGAACGTCACCGCTGACGTGATCGACAACGGCCAGGGTCAGACGGCGGCCTTCTTCCATGACATCACCGTGAACCGCGCCGGGACCTACGACCTGGTCGCAACCGCCGGTTCGATCTCGAACTCGGAGCAGTTCACGCTCGAAAGTTCGCCCGACGCACCCACCGGAGTCACCGCCACCGCGAACGATGACGGCACGGCAACTGTCTCCTGGTCTGCCCCGGACGACGGTGGTTGGCTGATCCAGGGTTACACCATCACCCCCTACGACGCAGACGGCAACGCGCTCAATCAGACGACGGTCAACCCCGAGACAAGCGCCACGATCAGTGGACTGCAGCCGGGAGGCACGTACACATTCACGGTCGCCGCCTCCAACCAGGACGGCCTCGGAACCGAGTCCAGCCCGACCGCCGCCACCACAATCCCGGCGATCCCGCCGGGCGCGCCGACCGTCGCCCAGGCGATCGCAGGTCCCACCGGCGTGTCCGTGCTGTGGTACGCGCCCACTGACGTCGGTGACTCTCCGCTCACAGCCGTCACGATCAACGCATACGACGCAAACGACAATCTGGTGGAGAGCCAGTTGGCCAACCTCAGCAACGGTTCTGTGGAGTTCACGGATCTTTCCGTCGGCGGCTACTACACGTTCACGGCGGTTGCGACCAACGCCAGCGGCGACTCGCCGGCATCACCGGCGAGCGCACCCGTTCTGGTCACGGGCCCGCTGGCGGAGTTCACGCCCTCGGACTCGGTCTCCGCGACTTCGCTCGCGCCCGGGACGGCGCTGGTCACCTGGGCGCCACCGGACAACGACGAGGGTGCGCTGGCGAATAAGTCGACCTCCTACACCGTCACGGCCACTGATGTGACGAACGCTGCCCATGGCGGGCAGTCGATCACGACCACGGACGGCAGCGCCCGGACCGCGACGTTCACGGGCTTGACCGACGGCGACCAGTACTACTTCACGATCGCCGTGACCACGCCCGCGGGCGCCGGCAACACCAACGGCTCCGGGTTCGTGTGGATCCTTGGCGCTTCCCCTGGAGCGCCGGCGTCAGTCAATGCGGTGACGCAGAACTCGCAGAGCGCTTACGTCTACTGGTCGCAGCCCGCGACCGGCGAGGTGATCCCGGCGACCTCCTACACGGTCCTCGCGGTGGATACGACGAACCCGGTCAACGGCGGTCAGAGCGCCACGACCGGCGGCTCGACCTACAACACGACCATCACCGGCCTGATCGGCGGGGACAACTACATCTTCAGCGTCACTGCGAATAACACCTATGGCAGCGGGCCTGCATTGATCATGCCTCTAGCGGATGCGGTGACAGCCTTTGCGACTCCCAGCGCTCCGCGCTTCACTTCGGCTACCTCGAACCCGGACGGCTCGGTGACTGTCAACTGGACGCCTCCGACCAGCACCGGCGGCGCGCCGCTTGCCGGTTACATGGTGAGCGTCGTCGATCAGACGACCTCAAGCAATCTCGGGGCCTTCCCGGCCCTCGCGGGAACGACGTCTCTGGTCATCCCAGGTCTGGGCGGCGGCGATACCTACGCATTCTCAGTGCAGGCGGACACGACATTCGGTTACGGGGCACAGTCCAGCTTCTCAACCGCGGTTCAGACGCCGTCGTTTGCCCTGGCGCCGACAAGCGCGGACGCGGTTCTGAACAGTGACGGCTCGGTCACGGTCAACTGGACCTCGAGCGCGGACCCGAGCATCACTCAGTACATCGTCACGGCGAACGATTACACGAACTTTGACCCCGATCCGGCAGACACCCCGACGGTCACCGTTGGCAGCACCGCCACCAGCGCGAGCTTCAGCAACCTGAACCTGGGCGACCAGTACGTCTTCACGGTCACACCCGTCAACGGGGTCGGCCAATCCCCGAACACGATTGATACCCAGCCGCTCACTGTCGCGATCAACCCCCCGACCGGTGGCGGCACGACGACGACCCACCGGGCCACGGCACGACGACCACCGGTGGCGGCACGACCACGAGCCCCACCGGTGGGGGTACCGCCACGACGACGACCGGTGGCGGTACCGGCTCGTCCCAGTCGAAGGCCCCTGCAGCAGCATCGACCTCGCTCAAGATCACCGACGCGACCCCCACCGCCGTCTACGGCAAGGCGATCACGGTCAGCGGCAAGCTCACCTCGGGCGGGGCCGGTCTGCCTGACGAGCGTGTCACCCTGCTCTACCGGCTCAAGGACAGCGGCGGTTCGTTCGAGCAGTTCCGGACGCTCGGCACGACCAACGCCAAGGGCGTCGTCACCTTCACCACCTTCAAGCCGACCACACCGGTCGAGGTCGAGCTCCGCTTTGCGGGCAACGTGGCCTACCTCACCGCCAGCTCCTCAGCTGCCCATGTCGCAGAGGGTCTCAGGATCACGCTCAAGGCCTCGGCGCAGAAGCTCGAGGCCAAGCGGACGGTCACCTTCACCGGTGCAGTCGACCCGGGCGACGCTGAGAGGCACGTCGAGCTTCAGATCCTGAGCGGCAAGAGCTGGGTCAGGGTCACCACCGCCAAGCTCACCAGAGACAGTCGGTACACACTCAAGCTGAAGCTGACCAAGGCCGGCAAGTTCAGCTACCGGATTCTGGCCGACCCACCATCTCCGTACGCGGCGTCGACGAGTAGCGCGGTCGACGTCACTGTCGCCTGATCGGACGTCGGGTCAGACGAGCATGCCGCGATAGGCGGGCGTCCAGACCGAGCTCGTCAGCGGGAGGTTGTGGCGAGCTTGATACCCAGACCCACGAACGATGCGGCGAATGCACGACGCATGCGCTGAATGACCTTCGGTCGTTCGATGACATGACGGCGGAGGACGGAGGCGCTCACTCCGTAGATCACGAAGACGACGAAGGTCATCGCCATGAACACTCCGCTGAGCAGCAGCAGGCGTTGAAGCTCGTCCGGCGCGTGAGGCGGGACGAACTGAGGCAGAAAAGCGAAGAAGAACACGGTCAGCTTCGGATTCAGCAGGTTGGAGAGCATCGCCGAGCCGATCACTCGTGCTGGTGATCGCACGGAGCTGGTTTCATCGACGATCAATGAGCTCTTGTCACGCCACGTCGCGACGGCCATGAACAGCAGGTAGGCAACGCCGGCGATCCTCAGCGCGTCGAAGGCGACCCCGCTGGCGCGCAGCAGCGCCGCGGTACCCGTCACAGCTGCGATCAGGTGCGGGACGATCCCGAGAGTGCAGCCGAGGGCGGCGATGACGCTGGCGCGAGCGCCGCGGGAGACACCGGCTGAGAGTGTGATCAGCGCGCCGGTGCCTGGCATCGCGACGATGATCAACGAAGTCAGGAGAAAAGCGGGGCTGATATCCGGCAGGCTACCGATCGTTGCTGATGCCTGCCTGACGGGTGCGCTCGTAGTGATCTCGCCGCAGTCGCTTCGGCCACAGTTTCGTGACGCTTTGGTCCCAACGATGGAATACAGGGTGATGGCTCGCTCATATCACTCAGACGCGCTGCTGCTGGCGCGCGTACCAGCACCCGAAGCGGTGGGGGCTCTTTACGAACGCCACGTCGACGCGATCTATAGGTTTGCGCTCCGCCGTTGCAGTAACCCGCAAGACGTTGGAGATCTTGTCGGCAGCGTGTTCGTGGAGGTGTTCGCGGCGGCCGGAAGCTACGACCGACGACGGGGCAGCGCCCGGGTGTGGCTGCTCGGGATCGCGGTCCGCTGTCTCGCTGACCAGCAGCGGGCCGGCTACCGGCAGGCCGAGCTCGAGCGCCGCGTCGGGGTGGGGGTGGAATTCGAACCGGACGAGTTCGAGACGGTCGCCGAAGCGATCGACGCTGCCCGGGCGGCCCCCGCCGTGAGGCGAGCGTTGTCAGATGAGCTCACTGACGAGGAACGGGAGATCTTCCTGCTCGTTGCCGCAGATGGTCTCAGCGTTGCGAGGGCAGCACGGGCGCTGGGCGTCACAGCAGGTGCAGGACGGATGCGTCTAGCTCGCGCACGGCGCAAGCTGCGTGCCGTCTTGGAAACACCGGGACAGCACCGAGATGAACCAACGGTTGAAGGAGGTCGCACATGAAAACCCCGGAGCACTTTCGAGCCGAGCTCAAGCAGGCATTGCTGGCTCGCGCCGGCGAACTGGCAAGCCAACAAGTCCTGCAGCCGCTCGTGAGGAGTAGGCGACGCGCGCTCACGCGTATCGTGCCGAGTGCGGCCGCGGTGCTTATCGCCGCCGGGGTAGCCACGGTCATCGTTGCGTCGCAGGGGACCAGCCCGTCCCCAGCATCAGCCGCGACCGTCCTCTACGCCTCCGCCGCCGCGCTCCAGCGCTCCGGACCCAACTTGGAACTGGGGCCGCACGATTACCTTTACGAGCGATCGGTCTCGCGATCGAGGTTCATCGACCCCCAAGGGCACACGTTCCTACACGAACTGGCTGAGACTTGGACAGCTCGCAATGGCGCCGGACGTCTGCACGACACCGTGCTGAACCGCTCGGTCATCAGTCGTCACCTGGACGTGCGGTTGGGTCCCAGCACGGCGCGCATCCGGCCCACCGCCCAGCCGTTCATGCTGGCCGACCCCATCTCTCTTTCCTACAGGCAACTCCAACGTCTGCCCAGCTCCCCGAAGCTCCTGGCAACGGTCGTCGGCGGACTCGCCGACCGAACGGCTCGCGCGTTGAGGGAACGGTCCTCGCGAAGCGCACACAGCGAGATCGTGCTCTACATACTCCGTTCGATAGCCCTTTCGCCCGCACCAACCGCGGTGCGCGCAGCCGTCTACCAGGTCATGGCCTCGACCCCGGGGATCAAGCTGATCGGGTACCGGCGTGACGCACTCGGCCGCCGTGGCGACATGTTCACGGCCACGGTCGGCCCCATGCGAGCCGAAATGATCATCAATCCGACCACCGGTCGTCTGCTCCAGTTCACCCGGATCCTGATGCACCGCAGTGAGCTCGACCCGGGATGGCGACCGGGACTAATCAGCCGCGACACGTACGTGCAACAGGCGGTCGTGGGGTCGACAACCGCACGACCATACTGAAGCGGCACTACAGCTTCGTCCTGGCGGCCCTGCTCCCATACGTCCTGGGAGCCTTGAGAACGCGAAACCACGATACTTGTGGCCCGGCCGATCGACGGCACCCAGACACGAGCCGCCGCCAATTCCTATGTCGGAGCGGACTCGGCCACTATGTGGATTACGGGCAGCCCAAACTTCCGTTCGGCGTGGTGCACCAAATCCAACCTGAGCCAGTGGGAAACCCCAAGCGGCAAAGTGCTGATTACAAGTACGTCGTAAGCCTGGTTCATACGGAGCTCATCGGCAATTGCCTGCAGCGGATCTTCAACACCAACGGTCACACGGTCTACTTTCGCTCCAACCGTGTTTACGAGAATCTGCCTGTAGGCCATGAGCGTTCTGTCGGGCCTCATTTACCGTTTCGCCTTCCCACGTGTAGTTTTCTCCGGGAGCCTCCGGTACCAATATGGCAAACCCGGCGGCGGGGTCCGCCGCCACCAACTCACCCACTTTGACACGGAGCTCGGGGGCAAAGGCAGTCTTATGTGTGACGATGAGATACTGAGCCATGCCTCCCACCTCGATTGGTCTGAGTGCAATGCTGACCCGGTTCCTAACTACGTGAACGCGACTACTCCGGCCCAGATAGTCCCAGCCAGCGCCGCCAGATAGCAAGCTGCGGCGAGCGCCAGGCTAAACCGCCTTAGGCCCACGTCGATCAAGACGTGCCTGAACCGGTGCGCCCAGTGGAAGAACGTCAGCGACGCGACGGCAAACAACACGACCCGGCCGACGGGGTTGGTAACGATCGCGTGAAGGTGTGAGAACCCCACGTCCTTCGCGGGCACCAGAAAGCCCGTCACGACGATCAGCGCCGGTGCGAGCAGGGCCGCGAGCATGCCACCGGCAGAGAACAGTGACCAGAACAAGGGCTCGTTTGATCTGCGCACGTTGCTTCTCCCTTTCAGACCAACGCAATCACAGGATGATCGCGGTTAGCGCGAGCATCACGACGCAATGCGCGCCGATCAGCAGTGGCGGCGGCACCTTGTTTTCGCCTCGGCGCAGCGGCAGTGCCTTCGGCACCGCCTGGAACCAAGTCATCGAATGCAACAGCGCGAAAATCAGCGCAATGCTGTTGAATACGAGGAGTCCGGGTGAGTTCAGCGTATTTTGGAAGCTCTTGAACGCGTGTTCGCCGTCGTGCACGTTCGTCACCAGCAGAAGCAGGACCACCATGTAGGCCGCAAGGAAGACTGCCGAAAGCTCGCGGAGCATGAAGAGCCGGTACGGCCACCGCTTCAGGAACCAGGTGTTTGAGCGCTGCCGCGGATAGGGCGTGACCATTCTGCGCTCAGCCTACCTGCGTCCAAACGGCGTCAGAAAGGACCGGTACCAGCCCAGCGTGCTTTCGATCTTCGCTTGTTGGATCGCGCCCGCGGGATCAACGCCCTTGGGGCAGACCGCACTGCACTCGCCGACAAACGTGCAGTCCCAGACGCCATCGTCCAACCAGATCAAGTCATTGCGTTCTGTATTGCCCTCGTCGCGCGAGTCGTGGTTGTACCGTTGAGCCAGGGCAAGGACCGCTGGCCCGAGAAACTCACTCGTCATTCTGATACACCGGGCATGCGGCGTAGCACAGCATGCAGTTGATGCACATGCTGAACTGCTTGTAGTCCGCGAGCTGCGCAGGCGTTTGCTGGTACTCGCCCTGATCTAACGGCTGTTCGGTCTCACGGATGATCCAGGGCTTGATCGCCGGCAACTTCGCCATGAAGTCGTCCAGAACGATAACCAGATCACGCTCGATCGGGAAGTTGGCCAGCGGCTCAACACGGATCGGGCCGGGGACGTAGTTGCGCAGGAAGGTCGCGCAGGAGAGCACCGGAACACCGTTCACCATCACGCCGCACGAGCCGCATACGCCCATTCGACACGACCAGCGGTAGGAGAGCGTGCTGTCCAGCTCGTCCTTCACGTAGTTCAGTGCGTCGAGAACGACCCAGTCCTCACGGTATGGCACGTCGTATGACTGGAAGTGCGGCCGCTCGTCCTCGCCTTGAAGGTAGCGGGCCACCTGTAGCGTGATTGTGGTTGCGTCCGCAGCTGTGACTGTCATCGTGCCTCCATCCGGCGTCTTCAGCCTCTAGTGGTCGCGACCGTAGACACGTTCGCCCGGCGGCCAGTTGGTGATCACCACGTCGCGATAGTCAACCCGCGGTTCGCTGTCGGTGCGATATGAGAGCGAGTGCTTCAGAAATTGGCTGTCGTCACGGCTCGGAAAATCAGTCCGCTGGTGTGAGCCTCGTGACTCAGTGCGCTTCAGTGCTGAATGGGCAATCGCTTCCGCGATGTCGATCATGAACTCCAACTCCAGGGCGGCGGTGAGTTCGGTGTTGAAGCTGAGGCTGTGATCGTCGAGTTTCAGGTGCGCAAAGCGTTCCTTGAGCGCCGCTAGCTGCGCGACGGTTTCGCGCAGAGCTGCGTCTGTGCGGTAAATGCCACAGCCTGCCTCCATCGACTGCTGTAGCTCCACGCGAAGTCCGGCGATGCGCTCTTCGTCCGTCGTGCTTGTTGATGAAGTCGTGGGCGATGCGCGTCCGCTCCTCGTCAGCCTGCGTTCTCAAGCGACGCAGTGGAAAAGGCGGGATGTTCGTGCGCCCACTGGGCGGCATTACGTCCGGCGCGCGCTCCGAACACGAGAATCTCCACCAGCGAATTGGAGCCGAGCCGGTTGGCACCGTTGATGCTGACGCAGGCGCACTCGCCTGCCGCGTATAGGCCGGGCAGCGACGTTGCCGCGTCGGTGCCCGTATCGATGCCACCCATCATGTAATGGACCACTGGGCGCACCGGGATTGGTTCATACACCGGATCGATGCCCACGTAGTTCTTCGTCAACTCGCGGACGAACGGGATCTTTTGGTTGATCTTCTTCTCGCCGAGATGACGGATATCGAGGTGGACGTAGGTTCCGTATGGGCCCTCGAACACGTTTCCGCGGTCCTGCTCCTTTACGAACGCCTGTGACAGTCGATCGCGCGGACCAAGTTCCATTGACCGCAAAACGGGTGGCGTCCGTCGTGTACGTCGAGCGGCTCACCGAGGTCGTAGTCGCTGGAGGTAGCGCTCGCCTTGGGCGTTGAGCAGAATGCCACCCTCGCCGCGTGCTGCCTCGGTGATCAGAATGCCGGTACCAGGTAGTCCGGTCGGGTGATACTGAACGAACTCCAGGTCCTTGAGCGGTACCCCGGCGCGGAATGCGAGCCCGAGCCCGTCGCCTGTGCTGATCGCCGCGTTCGTGGTGAATGGGAATACGCGACCAAAGCCACCAGTACAGAGGATGACCGCCTTGCCCAGGATCGCGCGTACCTGCCCGCTGCGAAGTTCGATCGCGGTCACACCTTGGCAGCGGCCGTCCTCCACGAGCAGGCTGGTTGTGAACCACTCGTCATAACGCTTGACGTTCGCGTATTTGAGCGAGGTCTGGAAGAGGGTGTGCAGCATGTGAAAGCCCGTCTTGTCGGCGGCGAACCAGGTCCGCTCGATACTCATCCCGCCGAATGGGCGAACCGCGACACTTCCGTTGGGCTCGCGGCTCCAGGGACATCCCCAGTGCTCGAGCTGAATCAGCTCGTTCGGTGCCTCTCTCACCAACAGCTCGACAGCGTCCTGATCAGCCAGCCAGTCGGAGCCGGAGATCGTGTCGCGGATGTGGTCCTCCGAGGAATCGTTCAGACTTGATGACGGCAGCCGCCCCCCCTTCAGCGGACACCGTGTGGCTTCGCATCGGATAGACCTTCGAGACGATCGCGATATCCAAATCGGGATCGGTTTCTGTTGCAGCGATGGCCGCGCGCAAGCCAGCACCGCCTCCACCGACGATGAGGATGTCGTGCTGCAGTACCTCGGACATCGCTCACTCCTCGCTACCGCACGTGCTGAATACCAATCGTGCTGCCGAGCGGCAGGGCGAGCAGCTTTCACGTTGACGAAGCTGTCCGGGGTCCTGTCGTTGGCCGAAGTGGTGTGAAGAGCTCACGCGACTCATTGCTCCTGCCCAGGCGGTCTTTCGGGCACCTGAGCGCCTGAGTCCTCCGGGGGCATCTCTCGCAGGTACAGCCGCCTGCGAAGCTACACGACTCTCCCTGGCGGATGGGGGATTCTCGCCAAAGAGGTGTCACGCACCTCCCCCGAGTCTGTAGACACAGTCAGTCCCGTCTCAGGGTGACGCCCTCGTCGGGGTCGAACAGATGTAGGCGAGCGGTGTCGACCGCGAACACGGCCTCCTGATTGGTGGCGATCTCGCTGCGGGAATTGACGCGCGCTACTCCCACTGTTGCGATCGCCGTCCCGATCTCGCCCGCATCGAGCACGTCCTTCTCCTCCTCAGCACCGGCCAATCGCTCGTCGCTCGCGCTGAGCCGCTCCGCGTCGATCCGGAAGTGAACCAGCTTCTCGGCCCCCAGCTCTTCTACCAGATCGACGGTGCCTCGAAGTCGCTGGCCGGTTGAGCTGTGGCCATCGAGTGCCGCGTCGCCGAGGTCTTCGGGCGGATGCCGACGACGATGCGCTGTCCGCGATAGGGGCCGATAACAGTCTCCTCTGTCAAGTCGGCAGGTAGCGCGAGTGTCTGATCGCCCAGCGCGATCGATCGGCCCTCGGAGTCGACGGTGGCCTGGTAGAGGTTCATCGCGGGTGAGCCGATGAATGAACGCAGCGACGAACAGGTTCGCGGGCTTGTCGGACAGCTGCTTCGGCGGCGCGTACTGCAGCGGCGTCCCGCAGCGCATGACGGCGACGCGATCCCCCATGGTCATCGCCTCCACCTGATCGTGGGTCACGTAGAGCGTGGCGACGCCCAGCCGGCGCTGGATGCGGGAGAACTCGGCATTGCGCCGTCCGTCACATCCTTGAGCCCAGCGACCATGCGCAGCGCGGTCGTTTTGCCACAGCCCGAGGGGCCAACGAGAACGACGAACTCGTCATAGGGCGAATGCGAACTCGGTCGATGCCGGTGCTGACAAATGCTGACACATCGCTGAGCTGCCGATCGATAGCACCGGCCCTGAACGGCGAAACCCTCGAGATCATCGAGGGTTTCGGCGGATGGCGAGACCCGGACTTGAACCGGGGACACCACGATTTTCAGTCGTGTGCTCTACCAGCTGAGCTATCCCGCCGCGGGCACCGATCGCTAGCGAAACAGCAGCGATCTGCCGGCGCGCGGACGCCGCACCAGGGAGGCACAATTGAGACGTGAGCGAGACGCGCCATCTGTACCTGCTGCGGCATGCGAAGTCGAGCTGGGATGACCCGTCGCAACCGGACCACGAGCGCCCGCTGGCTGACCGCGGCCGCCAGGCCGTCGGGTGCTCGCGCGGTACGTCGAGCAGCATCAGATCCAGCCTGAGCTGATGCTCTGCTCGAGCGCGCGCCGCACGCGGGACACGCTCGAGGGCGTGCTGCCGGGCCGCGCCGCTGTGATCGAGGCTCGAGCTGTTCCTCGCCGGTTCGACCAGCTGCTGCAACGGCTGCGCCAGGTCGAGCCCGAGATCCGCTCGGTGATGGTGATCGGCCACAACCCGGCGCTGCAGATGCTGACCCTGCAACCTGGCGGGCGGCGAGAGCGTCAGAGCGCCCAGCCGGCGCCGAGGGTCTCGAGGAGATCCGTCGCAAGCTGCCGACCGGTGCGCTGGTCACGCTCAGCTTCGACTCGCCGTGGTCAGAGCTCGCGTCGCGGCCCGGCGGAGCTGGTCGACTACGTCCGCCCGAAGGCTCTGCTCCACCAGAAGCTCTAGCGCAGAGCGCGAGCAGCCTGCGCGACCGCCGCCGGCGCGGATGCCCCTCACGGAACGCGCGCCCGGCGTCGAGATGCTGCGGCGCCGGTCGCGCCGCCGACCGTCACATGCGGTCGCCCGCTCGCCGCGAGCTCCGCCGCCAGCGACAGGTCCGGCACCTGCCCGGCGGCGATCACGACCGTGTCAGCCGGGATCCGGCGCTCGTCGCCGTCGACCCGGATCACGACGGCGTCGGGCTCGATCCGCTCGTACTCGACGCCGGTCAGCAGCTCGACACCGGCCTGCTGGAGCTCCTGCACGACGACCCACCGCGTCGAGGCCCCGACGCCGTCACCGATCCGGCCGGCGCGGCGCATCAGTGTGACCTGCTGTTGACGTTGGTCGACGTATTCCCGACGAACGTCAACAGGCTCGCGCCCGGGGGCTCCAATCCGTAGCGCTCGTAGAACCCGCCGCGCTCAGACAGCAGGTGCGCGATGTCGGTCCCGATCCCGCCGGCGCCGATGATCGCGACCCGCTCACCGACCATCGACAACGGGTCATCGGCCAGCAGCAGATCCGGCGTAGCTCAGCACGTGCGGCAACTCGGCCCCCGGCAGCGGCACGCGCCGCGGCATCACACCCGTCGCCACGACCACCGCGTCGAACCCGTCCAATTCCGCCGACGCGCCAGACAGCCGCGCGCCCAACTCGACCGCGGCCCCGAGCCGCTCCAGCTCCTGTTCGAAGTAGCTGCCGGTCTGCCCGAAGTCCTCCTTGCCCGGGATCCGGCGCGCCATCCGGAACTGTCCCGCCGAGCTGCTCAGCCGCCTCGAACAGCGACACGGCGAAGCCCGCGGCCGCCAGCGCCCGCGCCGCCTCCATCCCCGCCGGCCCACCGCCGACGACCGCCACCCGCGCCCCGCCGCCGGCCACCGTCCGCTCGAGCTCGTAGCCGGCCCGCGGGTTCACGACGCACGACACCCGCCGGTCGAAGATCGACTGGTCGATGCACTGGTTGCAGGCGATGCACACGTTCACCCGCCGCCCCGGCTCGTCGCGGCTCGTGCGCACGAACAGCGGATCGGCCAGGAACGGCCGCGCCATCGACACGAAGTCGGCATAGCCGTCCCCGATCAGCGCGTCGGCCAGCGCCGCCGTGTTGACCCGGTTCGACGCGATCACCGGCACGTCCACGGCCTCCCGCACCGCCCGCGCCCACGGCGCCCAGGCCCCGTGCGGCACCCCCGACTGCACGCGTCGGCACGCGCGACTCGTGCCAGCCGATCCCGACGTTCAATGCGTCGGCTGGCCCGCTGGCCAGCCGACTTGCCAGCGCGATCACCTCGTCGACCGACGCCCCGCCCGGCACCAGGTCGGCGCCCGAGAGCCGGTAGACGACAGCGCACCCCGGCCCCGCGGCCTCGCGCACCGCGGCCGCCACGGCGAGCGGGAAGCGCATCCGCCGCTCGGCGTCACCGCCCCAGTCGTCCTCGCGCAGGTTCGTGACCGGCGCCATGAACTGGCTGAGCAGATAGCCCTCCGACCCCATGATCTCGACGCCGTCGAAGCCGAGCTCGCGCGCACGCCGTGCCCCGGAGGCGAAGTCATCGATCGTCGCGACGATCTCCTCCTCGGTCAGCGCCCGCGGCTCACAGCGGCTGTACGTCGAATACACGGCCGATGGCGCGACCGGCTGCAGCCCGAACGACTTCTCGAACGCGTAGCGCCCGGCATGGAACAGCTGCAGCAGCACGAGGCCGCCTTCGGCGTGCACCGCCGCTGGGATCGCCGCGAGCTTCTCCGCATCGGCGTCCTCGTTGATGAAGCTGTAGCTGACGCCGCCGGCACCGACGCGGCTGACCGCCGAGCCGCCGGTCACGATCAGACCGGCGCCGCCGGCCGCGCGCTCGGCGTAGAAGGCGGCCAGCATGCTGCCGTCCGGATCGACCGCCTCGAGCCCGAGGTGCATCGACCCCATCACGAGCCGATGCGGCAGTTGCAGCGGCCCGATCGCTCCCGGCTGCCAGACGTGTTCGAGTGCCATGATGTCGCAAATTCGGCGGCAGCTTCGCGGCACATCCACGCCAGCCACTCCCGAATCTGCTCGCGAATTTACGAATCACGACACCCGCAACAGCGCCTTACTGAAGCAGCGAGCGCACGATCGTCTGCTTCTGGACCTCGGCCGTGCCCTCCTCGAAGCGCTGGGCGCGGGCGTCGCGGTAGACCCGCTCGATCGGGCTCTTGAAGTAGCCGATGCCGCCGTGCACCTGGAGTGCGCCGTCGGTCACGCGCTGCAGCATCTCCGAGGC
Organism: uncultured Conexibacteraceae bacterium; assembly: GCA_963720195.1. Lineage (GTDB taxonomy): Bacteria > Actinomycetota > Thermoleophilia > Solirubrobacterales > Solirubrobacteraceae > Palsa-465. The sequence goes on along the minus strand of CAVRFD010000021.1, from coordinate 245,567 downwards.
GAACAGCTTCGCCATCGATGACTCGGCCGCCGCGTCGTGGGTGCGCTCCCAGGTGTCCGCCGCGTAGAGCGTCAGCCGCCGCGCGGCCTCGAGGTCGGTCGCCATCTCCGCCAGCCGGAAGGCGATCGCCTGGCGCGATGCGATCGGCTTGCCGAAGGTCACGCGCTTCTGGGCGTAGTCAACGGCGAGGTCGAGCGCCCTTCCGGCGAGCCCGACGCAGGTCATCGCCACCGAGATCCGGCTCGGCACCAGGAAGCCGCCGAGCGCGACGTCCAGGCCCTCACCCTCCTCGCCGAGGCGGTTGACGACCGGCACCGGCGCGCGATCGAAGATCAGGTGGGCGTGGTCGGTCCCGAGCACGCCCATCGACTCCGGCATCGGGTTGTTCTCGATCCCCTCGCCGTGGGCCGGAACCATCAGCGCGACCGTACCTTCGGCGCCGCGCGTGCCCTCGAGCCGCGCGAACAGCAGCAGGTAGTCGGAGATGCAGCCGAAGGTGATCAGGTGCTTCTGGCCGCTGAGGTAGTAGGTGTCGCCCTCGCGCACGACCGAGCATTTGATGTCGGCGCCGGTGCCGGCGTCAGGCTCGGTCAGCGTGAACGCGACCTTCATCTCGGTGGCGACCTGCGGCTTGACGAACCGCTCGATCTGCTCCTCGTTGGCGTAAGGGAGCATCGCCCGCCAGAGGCCGTTCATCACGTGCACGATCATCCGCAGCGACGCATGCGGTCGCGAGAACAGCTCGATCAGTTCGAGGTACCGCACGAACGGCAGCCCGCGACCGCCGAGTGACACCGGCGCCGCGAGGCGCAGGTAGCCACGCTCGCGCAGCTCGTCCCAGAGCTCCGGCGGGACCTGGCGCTCGGCCTCGATCAGCTCGGTCCAGCGCTCGCCCTCGTTGTCGACGTAGTCGCGGATCTCGGCCTTCAGCGCCGCGAACTCCGCCTCGTCGACCGGCGAGGGCTCGGCGTCTACAAGTGGCGCTGTTGTCATCGGGGTATCGCCTTTCTCTCCATCTGACCGCTGATGCGGTCGCGCAGCACGAACTTCTGAATCTTGCCGGACGGCGTGCGCGGGAGCTCTTCGACGATCTCGAGTCGCTCCGGCCAGTAGGGCTTCGACAGCCGGCCCGCCTCGAGGTGCTGCTGCATCGCCGCGAAATCGAACTCGGCGCCGGGCTCGAGCACCACGAACGCGCAGGCGCGCTCGCCGAGCCGCTCATCGGCCATCGCCACGATCGCGACCTCGCGCACTGCCGGGTGGGCGTAGAGCAGCTGCTCGACCTCGACGACCGGCACCTTCTCGCCGCCGCGGTTGATCACGTCCTTGACGCGTCCGGTGATCCGCAGGTAGCCGTCGGCATCGATCCTGGCGAGGTCGCCGGTGCGGTAGTAACCGTCGGCGGTGATCGCCTCGGCGGTCAGCTCCGGGCGGTTCAGATAGCCCTCGAACAGCGTCGGCGTCAGGACCTCGAAGTTGCCCTCATCGCCCGGCGGCAGCTCCCGGCCGCCGTCGTCGACGACGCGCAGGGTGATCCCTTCGAGCGCGCGACCGTCGGCGCTCCAGGCGAGCTCGGGGTCCTGCCCTGGCACGAACGCCGCGCCCAGGCAGCTCTCGGTCGTGCCGAAGGCGCCGCCGACCTCGGCGCCGAGCGCGTCGCGCGCTTCACGCGCCAGCTCACGCGGGATCGCGGCGCCGGTGGCGACGAACGTGCGCAGCGCCGTCAGCGTCTCGCCGCGCTCGGAGGCGACGCGGACGAGGTCGGCGAGGAACGGCGTCGCTGCCTGCACGAAGGTCACGCCGGTTTGCTGCATCGCCTCGAATCCGGTCTCGGCAGCCCAGACCGTCTGGACGACCTGCGGCGCGCCGAGCATGAGCGCGATCCACATTCCGTAGAGGAAGCCGGTCTGGTGCGCGAGCGGCGAGGGGATGTAGATCACGTCGTCGGCAGTCAGGCCGAAGTGGCGGATGTGCATCTCCGCGGCCAGGTTCAGCGATGTGTGGGTCTGCAGCACGCCCTTCGGCTCGCCGGTCGAGCCGGAGGTGAACAGGAGCTGGGCGGTCATCTCGGGACGCACCTCTGCCGTGCTGACGTCGTGTGGTGGCGGCTCGACCTCCTCGAGCACCAGGACGTGCTCGAGCGACGGCACCCGCTGCAGCATTCCCTTTGCCATGCCGGCGTGGTCGTGCCGGCGGAACTCGCGCGGGACGATCAGCACCCGCGCGCCGCTCTCCCGCAACATGAACTCGAGCTCGTGCTCGCGGAAGATCGGCATCAGTGGCTCGCAGACGGCGCCGATCGAGAGCAGACCTAGCGAGATCGCGACGAACTCGAGCCTGTTCGGCAGCTGATAGGCGACCGGCTCACCGGGTTCGACGCCCAGCTCGGACCAGCAGCGCCGCCCAGCGGCTCGACTCGTCCGCGAGCCTACTCCAGGTCCATTCCCGCGCAGCACCGCCCTCGCCGATCTCGACGACTGCGCGAGCGTTGGGGCGCTCCTGGGCGTGGCGAGCGACCGCGTCGAACAGCAGCAAGCCGGCTATTTGAGGTCCCCGAGCGAGCTCGGCAGCCGCGGGGTGACGCCGATCGGGATCCCGAGCGTGTTCATGTGATCGGCGAACTCCGGATACGAGATCTTGTACGCGTGCGGGTAGGACAGCTCGGTCACGCCGCTGGCGGTCGAGCCGGCGACGGCCAGCGCCATCAGCACGCGATGGTCGTTGAAGGAGGAGAGCTCGGCGCCGTGCAGCCGCTCGACACCTTCGAACTCCATGTCGTTGCCGTCGAACTCGACGTGCGCACCCATCTTGCGCAGCTGCAGCATCGAGGTGACGCGGTCCGACTCCTTGAGCCGCACGTGCGAGACGTGCGAGAGCACGGTGCGCCCACGCGCGCGGCTGGCGAGCGTCGAGAGGATCGGCACCATGTCCGGGATGTCGCGGCAGTCGAGCCGACCGGCGACCGGCGGCGTGCCGTCGTGGTCGATCGAGATCGACATCCCGTCTTCCGCGAACTGCATCGGCACGCCGACGCCCTGCAGTTCGGTCAGAACCGACTGCTCGGGGTGTCCGTGGATCGGCACGTGGCTGCGGAACACGACCTTCGACGGGTGCAGCGCGCACGCCGCGAGCCCGAACGCGGCCGAGCCGATGTCCGGCGGCAGCAGGATGTCTCGCGCGACCGGCGTCTGGTTCGGCGCGACCGTGAAGTGGCGCCAGTCCTCGCCGACCTCGACCTCCAGGCCGAACTCGCGCATCATCTCGACGGTCAGCTCGAGGTAGGGGCGCTCGTTGAGCTCGCCGACGACCTCGATCCTGGTCGGCTCCTCGGTCGCGAACGGCGCCAGCATCAGCAGCCCCGAGATCCACTGCGAGAGCGTCCCGTCGATCCGCACATGGCCGCCGCGCGGCGCGCCCGGATAGACCTTCACCGGCAGGCTCTGGCCCTCGTACTCGAGCTGCACGCCCAGCCGCTGCAGCGCTCGCAGCAGCGGGCCGATCGGGCGCCGGCGGAAGTACCGCTGGCCGACGATCGTGACCGGCCGGTCACCGAGTGCGGCCAGCCCGAGCAGGAAGTACAGGGTCGTGCCGGAGCTGCCGACCGAAACCTCGTCGCTGCGCGGAGAGAAGCCGGCGGCGCCGTTGACCTTCCAGTAGCGCCCGCTGGCAGTGATGTCCGCCCCCAGTTCGCGCAGCGCCTGCACCGTGAAGCTGACATGGCGAGCGTCGGTGCGGTCGGCGATCGTGCTCCTCCCCGGCGCCAGCGCCGCCAGCATCAGCGCGCGGTGTGCGTGGTACTTCGACGGAGGGATGATGATCTCGCCCTCGAGCGGCGCCTGCGCGCCGGCTACGAGTAGGCGCATTCCGACGCTCGCCGCAACGTCATCGGCGCGAGATTATCTCGCGCACCTCGGCGAGGCGGTCGATCTGCGCCAAAGGCTCCCCGGTCAGGGGGGTGAGCACGAACTCCTCAACGCCGGCCTCGCTGTACTCGGCGATCTGCTCGGCCACGCGCTCGGCGCTGCCGAATGCGCGTGTATTGCTCGAAGCGATCGAACTCCATCCCGTACATCCCCTTCGTGCACTCGCCCGCCCGCTGGCGGGCGACGTCCCTCGTCGGCGTCCACGTGGACGCTCAGGGCGAGCGCGAGCTTCGGTGTCGGACGGCCCTCCTGCTCGGCGAGCTCGGCCAGACGGATCATGCGGTCCTTCAGCTTGTCGGGCGTCAGCCAGATCGGCAGCCAGTAATCGCCGACGCGCGCCGCGCGCTGCAGCGCCGGCTCGCCGCGGCCGCCGACGTAGATCGGCGGCAGCCGGCTGATCGTCGGAGCCAGGGCAGGCGTCGAGCGCCCCTCCAGCCAGTCCGGGAGCACGGCAAGCGCGTCGTCGAGCAGCCGCCCGCGGCGCTTCGAGCTGAGGCCGACCGCCTCGAACTCCTCCGGAAACTCGCCGCCGACGCCGACGCCGAGCAGCAGACGTCCGGGCGCGAGCGCGTCGATCGTGGTCAGCTGCTTGGCGGCCCAGGCCGGCTGCCGCAGCCCGAGCAGCATCACGGCGAAGCCGAGCTTAACACGGTTGGTCGTTGCGGCGACCGCCGCCAGCGCGACGGTCGAGTCGTATCCCGGCGCGGGCATGCGCAGGTGGTCGCCGACCCAGACTGAGTCGAGTCCGACCTGCTCGGCGAGCTGCGCGGCCTCGACGAAACCGTGGCGGCCCGCCGATCCGAGCGGGTCGAAGGTCGGCAGGTTGATGCCGAGCCGGATCACGGCGCCGGAATCTAGCGGGCGGGTTCGGCTGCGGTCAGCGTGGGGAACGAAATGCTTGGCTACCACGCATTTCGTTCCCCACCTCAGGTTCGCTGCATCCGCGCAAGCAGCTCGAGCGCGCCGCGCTTGGAGAGCGGCTCGTTGAGGTTGCCGCACTTCGGCGACTGCACGCAGGAGGGGCAGCCGTCGGTGCACGGGCACTCGCCGATCAGCCGCTGCGCATCGCCGACCAGCTGGTCGAAGGCGTCGTAGCCGCGCCGCGTGATCCCGATCCCGCCTGGGTGGCCGTCGTAGATGAAGATCGTCGGGCCGCCGGTCTGCGGGTGGGCGTTGGTGGAGAGGCCGCCGATGTCCCAGCGGTCGCACATCGCGATCAGCGGCAGCACCGCGATCTGGCCGTGCTCGAGGGCGTGCAGCGAGCCGAGCAGGTGGTCGGCTGGGAACGGCTTCGGCGGCCGCTGGTCCGGCCCAGCGGGCCGCCAACGATCATCGTCGAGCTCGTACCAGAGCGCCCGTGTCGAGAACTCGGTGGTCGGCATGTCGAGCGACTGGAAGTCGATCACGCTGTGGTCCTGCAGGGCCTTGCGCTGGTAGCCGAGGACCGTCTCCGAGTAGACGACCTCGCCGTAGGAGAGGCGCACGCCGTGGGTCTCGCGCGTCTCGCAGCATGCGCTCGATGTAGGTCATGCTCTCGCTCTTGGTCTGCGTGAAGTAGTTGCCGGAGAACGGCTCGAGGATCGCGCGGCGGGCGGCGAGGTCGAGCTCGAGCACCAGGTAGGAGCGCCCCATGTGCAGGTAGATCGCGCCCTCGTGGACGGTCGAGTAGGCGCGGACGGCCTCGATCGTGCCGAGGATCTCGCCGGAGGAGGCGTCGATCAGCGCGAAGTTGTCGGCGCTGGCGGAGCGCAGCGCGACGCGGGCGGCGGGGTAGTCCTCGGCGCGGGCGGGGACGAAGCCGGTCGCGCGCTCGCGCAGGAAGCCGGCGTCGGTCAGCGCCTGCGCGCGCTCGATCACGTCGTCGCCGAAGAACTCCGCGTCGGCCTCGGTGAGCGGCGCCTCGTGCGCGGCGCAGAGCAGGTGCTCGCCGAGGATCTCAGGGCTGCGAGGGTCGATGATCGCCGCCTCGACCGGGCGGCTGAGGAACTCCTCGGGGTGGCGGGCGAAGAACTGGTCGAGCGCGTCCTCGCCGGCGACGTAGACGGCCAGGCCGCGGCCGCGGCGGCCGGCCCGGCCCCACATCTGGCGCAGGCTGGCGACGGTGCCGGGGAAGGTGACGCAGATCGCGGCGTCGAGCTCGCCGATGTCGATCCCGAGCTCGAGCGCGTCGGTCGCGACCACGCCGAGCAGCTCGCCGCTGACCAGGCGCGCCTCGATCTCGTGGCGCTGCTGCGGCGTGTAGCCGGCGCGGTAGGGCGCGAGCCGCTCGGCCAGCTCGGGCGGCAGGCGGTCAGAGGCCATGCGCAGGATCAGCTCGACGCCCTTGCGCGACTTCATGAAGCAGATCGTGCGGGCGCCGGCGCTGATCAGCTCGGCCAGCAGCTCGGCCGCCTCGGCGAGCGCCGAGGCGCGCGACGCCGAGCTCCTCGTCGAGCAGCGGCGGGTTCCAGATCGCGACGCGGCGCTCGGGGAGCGGCGCGGTGTCGTTGTCGACGAGGTGGATGTCCGGCAGGCCGGTGAGGTTCTCGGCGAGCTCGACCGGGTTGGCGATCGTCGCGCTGGCCAGCAGGAAGCGGGGCTGTGAGCCGTAGATCGCGGCGGCGCGCCGCAGGCGTCGGAGGACGTTGGCGACGTGCGAGCCGAACACGCCGCGGTAGACGTGGGCCTCGTCGACGACGACGAACGCGAGGTTCGCGAACAGGTCGCCCCAGCTCGCGTGGTGGGGCAGGATCCCGACGTGGAGCATGTCGGGGTTGGTGATCACGAGGTTCGACCGGCGGCGGATCGCGGGGCGCTCCTGCTGAGGGCGTGTCGCCGTCGTAGATCGCCGGGCCTGATCTGCTTGGTCAGGCCGAAGTTGTGCAGCGCGCGCGCCTGGTCCTGGGCGAGCGCCTTGGTCGGGTAGAGGTAGAGGGCGCGCGCGGCCGGGTCGGTGACGAGCACCTCGAGCGTCGGCAGCTGGAAGCAGAGCGACTTGCCCGAGGCGGTGCCGGTGGTGACGATCGTCGGTGCCTCGAAGGCGCTCAGCAGCGCGTCGCGCTGGTGCAGGTAGAGCGCGTCGATGCCGGCGCGTCTGGAGCGCGTCGTGGACGCGCGGGTCCAGCTCGTCGGGGATCGGGACGAGGTAGCGGCTGCTGCGAGAGGTAGGTGTGGTCGTGGACCAGGCGCTCGTCGGCGCGGCCGGCGGCGAGCAGCGCGTCCCAGGGTTCGGTCTTGGTGCGCGTGGCCACGAGTCTCAGTATGGCGGCGTCCGCTGGACGGCCGTCACGCGGCTGGCTACGGTCGCGCGGCGTGCTGCGCGCGCTGTATGTCGATCTCGACGGGACCCTGCTCGGCCCCGGCGGCTCGCTGTTCCGCGCCCCTGACGGCGGCTTCTCGCTGGATGGCGCGCGGGCGCTGCAGGCGTGCGCGCGGGCCGACGTCGAGGTCGTGATCTACACCGGCCGCAAGCAGCCGGGGTGTGGGAGATCGACGCGGCTGATCGGCCAGCGCTCCTACATCTTCGAGCTCGGCTGCGGCCTGGTCCTCGACGGTGAGCTCGAGTGGCTGACGGGTGACTGCGTGCCTTCAGAGGAGCGCGGGACGATCTTCGACCAGATCGCCGCCTCGGGCGCGCCGGAGCTGCTGCTGGAGGCCTTCCCGGGCCGGCTCGAGTACCACACGCCCTGGTCCGACGGCCGCGAGGTCTCGCACCTGTTCCGCGGGCTGGTGCCGGCCGATGAGGCGAGCGCGGTGCTGGCAGCAGGCCGGCCTCGGCTGGCTGCGGCTGGTCGACAACGGCGTGATCGCCGCGCACGGCGTCGCCGGTCGCTCGCAGCGGCTGGCGGCATCGACGTCGAGCGCGTCCACGCCTACCACCTGATCCCCGCCTGCGCCTCCAAGGCGCCGCGCGGTCGCGCGCCACATGCAGAACCGCGGCTACCTGCGCGAGGAGTGCATCGCCTGCGGCGACTCCCGTGAGGACATGGAGGCCGCCGACGTCGTCGGCACCTTCTGGCTGATGGCCAACGGCTCGAGCGCGACCCGACCCTGGCCGCGGAGCTCGCCGGCCACGCCTGGCGTGCGGGTCACGTCAGAGGGGTTCGGCGGCGGGTGTCTACGAGGCGGTCGTGACCACGCTCGCCGAGTTGCGCTGAACTAGCTGGGCTTCGAGGGACGGCGAGGCCAGGCTCAGGCCGCGTGGCGCGCGCGGGCGAGCTCCTTGGCCTCGCGCGTGATCGCGTCCTCCTCGGCGATCGCGTGCGCGAGTTCGGCTGCCGCCTCGGAGACGGCGCCGAACGCATTGGCGACCTCGAGTGCGTTCGGAGCCGCCGATCGCGCGGTTCATCTCCATCACAGCGCTGTCGAAGTGCAGCCACAGATCCTCGGGTCCGCGCCGGCCGGTGCCGGGCCGCAGCTCGTAGGGTGGCTCGGCGCTCCGCCGCGCCCGGCACCGGACGCCACTGCATGTCCGGCGGCGTGAGCCTGCTGCCAGGCGAGCTGCTCGGCGGCGGCCGCCTCCGACAGCTTCTGCAGCCGAGTCGGCGAACCCCGCGTCCGGCGGCGCCAGCTTGTGGGCCCGCATCGCCTCGGCCCAGCCGACGCTGGCGTGACGCACGAGCCGCACGACGCGCTCACGCTCGCGCTCGAGATCGTCGCCGAAGCTCATCCGGCCTCGCGTTCCGTCCCTGACCGCATTGCCCGCCTGGGCTCGGCTCGACTGCGCCGACCGGCTCACCGCCCCAGAAGTCATCGGCGTTCGGGCCCGGGTGTACTGGCGGTGGTCGGCGGCGTGCCGCGATATCCGTTCTCAATGATGCGATCGAGGTCGGAGCGCTTGATCCGCACGCGTCGGCCGACGCGGATCGCGGGCAGCGACCCGGCGTCGATCCAGTTGCGGACCGTCTGCTGGTTCAGCTTCAGCATCTCCGCGACTTCCGCCACGGTCAGAAACGAGTCTTCATGCTCCCCGGACGCCATTGCGACGAAATTCTACTCCTTCGGTAGGATGTCCAACTGAGACTAATCAACTGAGGCAACTCGCGGTAAGGATGCCGCGAGGTCCGGACGTCTCGTTTGGACCTATTGGAGGTAGGCCATGGCGGACCAGGATTCGGGGAATGCCGATGGAGCGGCAGGAAGCGAAGCCAACGGAAGAACGGGTAGCGGTGACAGCGGGGTTGGTACGGGCACAGATGCAGCGAACGTCGTCCCGTTCCCTCGCGACTGGTTCGGGTCCGTCGACGAGCTCGTTCCGATCGACCTCGAGCCATCCTGCAGCGTCGCAAACGATGCAGCAGCGTTCTGGGATGGCGATGCTGAGGAGATCGGCGACCCGGCACCTTCGCCAGAGGCGCGACGAGGTGATGCCGGCGCCTCAGGTTCGGGCGGTGCGGCATCACGGCCCATCCACGCGTATCACGCAACCGAACCGAAGCGGCGCGCTTTCTGGAAGCCCGTCGCGGCGGTCATGCTCGTCCTCGTGGTCGCCGGTGCCGCAGTTGCCCTGGTCGCGGGCGGCGGTGCGCCACGCGAGTTGCGCGCTGCGGGGCCGCGCCACCCGCAGGACCAGATGAAGACGTTGACCGAGACGGTGACGGCGCCTGTGACCGTGACTACCACAGAGCCTGCCCGAACTCGCCGGAACAAGCGCCGCGCGAAGTCGCCGAAGCCGACGCATGGCGCGAACGTTGGGGCGACGAGCCTGCCGGTAGCGAGCCACGCGATCGCACCGTCGGCGAACATCGGCGTCAGCTCTCAAGTCCCGGCCCGTGTCAGCTCGGGAACCAAGAGCGGCAGCCACCAGAGCAGGCTCGGTAGTAGCTCGAGAAGCTCTGGCGGATGTGCGCAAAGCCCGGACAGCGGCTGTCTGCCCTGAGTGGCCCAGCCAGCACCTCGACCACGACAAGACAAGGACCCAGATGACGTTTCGCATCAAGCTCACTCACGTGCTCGTCGGGATAGTCGCCGGCGCGCTGCTCGCCGGCGGCGGGTACGCGCTTGCCAGCACTCAGAGCCGTGTGATCCACGCCTGCGTGAGCACCAAGACCCGCGCCATCACCGTTCCGGCGAACGGCAGATGCAGCAAGGGATACGTCGCGCTCGAGTGGAATCAGCAGGGACAGAAGGGCACTGCCGGTGCCAAAGGCGCGGCCGGGGCCAATGGTGCGGCCGGTGCCGCCGGCACGTCGGCGAGCATCAGTGTCGGCAGCGTCACCACTGAGCCGGCCGGGAGTCAGGCCAGCGTGACCAACTCAGGCACGGCTGGCAACGCAATTCTCAACTTCGGGATACCCCAGGGCGCCGCTGGTCAGGACGGGAGTGACGGCTCCAACGGAACCGATACCGGACCCACCGCTTATGGGCAGGTGTGGATGGGGAGCAGCTCGGCGGAGCTGGCCCCCGAAAATAGCCACAACCTTTCAGATGTCAGCTGGGGTGGTGCCGGAACCGTGGGGTTGGATGTCGAAGGATGCTCCGGTGCTGGCTTGAGCGAACCCGTCATCAACGTCACGGCCGACCACGACGACAGCAACACATTGCCTGGCGCCAACGGCTCGACGAGCCCGCCCCTCGCGTGGGTCGCCCATTGGTCAACGGTTCCCGACACCTCGATCCTCGCGGTCGAGGTCCAGACAATCAACCCAACAAGTGGCGCTGCGGTCGCCTCTGATTTCGCGATCACCGTCAACTGTTAAGTACACACACCAAAAGGAGTCGCACGGATGCACTTCTCCCTCAGTCAAACGACTCGCTCGCTGCGTCGGCCGGAGGGCCGCCAGCGAGCTCTCAAACGGATGGCCGCGCTGACGGGCGTGCTGTCCGCCTCGTTGATCGCCGCAGGCGCCTTGGGCGTCTCCAGGCGCCTCGGCGAACGTCTACAGCGGCATGCTGTCGACCGACGCCCTGCTCAATTCGCCAGGGTTCCAATCGGTGCCCGCCAGTTCGGTCTGGGAACAGCAATCCTGGAGTGCTCCGAACAGCACGCAATTTGCGGCTTTTGCTTACACCTCCGCTTCGTTCGACAGCGGCAACGGGGATGAGACCGGCGGGCTGTCCGTCGGCTTCAAGGGGTCCGGGGGGAGTGCCCCAACGGACCTGAACTTCCCGTGGACACAGGACTGCTCGATCACGGAATATGGCTCACCGCGTCAGTGGGTGGGCAACGGTGAGGCGGTCGGTCTCGATCCGGCGGTCAACGCCTGCGACACATACGGCCGCACCGACGGTTGGAACTATGACAACAGCGAGGTCGAGAGCACCAGTCCGGGCACCGACCCAGAGAGCCCGTATCAGACTCTGACCTTGTCGATCTGGTGTGCACGAGATGCGGCGTGTGACGAGACGGATACCGCCAGCACCGATGTCACGAACCTCTCTGGCCAGATCACCGACCCCTACGACCAGCCCTCGGGCGGTGGGAGTTGGAGCACCCCGATTAACCCCGACGACTGGTATCAGACCGACAGCAACGCGCCGGTCTTCAGCGCGAGCGCGAGCGACCCGGGCGGGGTCTGTGCGATGGGCGTCTACTTCAACGGTCCATCGAGCTATTACGACCAGGTCACGGACGACAGTCCTGGAATGGAGGACCCGGGCAGCCCGATCGGCACCGAGTTTGACAGCATCGAGCCGTGCGGTGGCGGCAGCGCGAGCAGCAACGCGACGATGAGTAGCAATATCGCCAGCGGTACCTACGGCGTGGCTGTAGTGGCTTCGAACCCGGGCAATTGGGAGAGCGGTGCCGGGCTCAGCAACGCCCCGGCGATCGCGAGCTACAGCGATGCAGTCAACATCGATGACACCACGCCAACGGCATCGTGGGTGGATCCGCCGAGCAGCTGGACCGCCTCCACAAGTGAGGTGCTCGACGTTACCGTCGGCCCGTCCGGCCTTGTATCGCTCAGCTGCACCGATAACGGAAGCAATGTGGCGCCAACCCTGACGGCAGGGTCCAGTGCGGGCGGCGGAACCACCGCCTGGACCGTGCCGACAGCGACCAATGGCGCCAACGACATTACCTGTTCGGCGAGCGACGGCGACGCTAATGGTGCACTCGTCGGCACTATCTCGGGGACCTTCCACGTCGACACTGTCGTGCCTGTCGTGCGATTCGCTGACAGTGGTTACGCGGGCGGTACATGGACGAATCTGTCCCAGACAGTGACCGTCACTACTACCGGAGGCCCGAGCGGTATCAAGACGTTTGCGTGCGCGGTGGACGGCTCGGGTGTGCAGATGACCAGCAGCGAGCAGGTGACAATCAACGGCAATGGCCGGCACGTCCTCGACTGCACCGCGACGTCGAACACCAACGTCACTGGCTCGTCAAGCTACGACGTCAACATCGACACCGAGCAACCAACGCTGACCTTCCTCGTCAACGGCGCTGCCCCGGGTAGCGCTTGGTTGAGTGGAACGCCCGTGGTCACCGTGGTCGGCAGCGAGAGTGGCGGCATCCTTTCCGGGCTCGAGCAGGTCGACTGCTCGGTGAACGGAGGCAGCTCGTTCTCGTTGTCCGGAATCGATAGCGCGAACGACTACACCAGCTCGTTCGAGCTTCAACAGAACGGCAGCAACCAAGTCAGCTGCACTGGCACCACAGTCGCTGGAACGACGCAGAGTGCACCCTCGACGATGACGGTCAACGTCGACAATCCGAACTACTCGCCCAACCCGTCGGACCTGATCGACGATGGCAACAATCCGTTCTCGGGCGGCCCGTCACAGTCGCAGTGGTATATGGACGCCGCAGTCGGTGACCATCACCGCCGATGACACGGCGGGCCCGGCGCCGATCTCGTCGATCTCCTGCAAGGGTGCGCTCTCAGGAACCTGGCCAATCAGCAACCTCAATACTGACGCCAAGGGCGGCGAGCAGATCACCGTGACCGTTCCCGCTCCAGGCGGCGATCTCAGCTGCACCGCTGCAGGATGCGGCAGGCAACGTCTACGCGCTGGGCTCATACCTGTTCCAGATCGACGACACGGCGCCAGTCGGCTACTTCGTGCCCCAGGCTGACTGGCCAGCGCCCGACGAGATCGAGATCCACGCGACCGACAACGGCGGCTCGGGCGTAGCGGTCGTCAAGGTCTACGGCCAGTCGACCGACGGTCGACCAAGGTCAGCCGCAGCTCGTCGGTGATGCCCAGTACGACGCAGACACAGGTGACTATCTGGTCGCAATCCCCGACGGGATCGCGCCGTGGGTGGCCGGCAACTGGAAGTTCTACGCGAACGTGATCGACGTGGCCGGCAACCAGGGCCAGATCACCGCGGTCCGAGCGGCAGCACCGAGGACCTGACCCTGCCCCTGCGTGAGGACACATCGGTTACCGCTGCCTCGCAGAGGGTGACCGCGACTGCAGGAGCCAGCGATTCCGACCGGCGCTCGCTGCGGCGGCGCTGGGTACGAGCTCCCTCCTCGGCAAGCATCGCGCATGTGCGAGCCGCGGCCGCCAGTGGGCCGTCCGCGAGTGTCGCGCGTGCCAAGGCCCACGAAGGCCAAGCCGGGGCCACGTGCTGACGGTCCGCTACGGCAAGGCGTCACGATCACCGGCGTGCTGAAGGACGTCGCTCGCGGCGGCAGGCCGATCGTCGGAGCGAAGCTTCTCGTCTACCAGGAGGTCGCTGGAGCGCGAAGGCTACACCAAGCTCGGCTCCGCCACGACCAACGCCAAGGGCAAGCTACACGCTACCGGGTTCGCGCGGGCGCGAGCCGCACGCTGTACGTCGTGTATCCCGGGCACGAACGTCCTGCGTTCAGCCGCAAGCGACCTCGCAGGAGAAGTTCGCCGGCAAGCTCAGCTTCAGCGCGAGCAGGATCCCGGCGGGTGGCCAGCCTCGTCGTCACCGGCACCGTGAAGGGTGGGCACATCCCACCGGGCGGCCTCAACGTGACGATCGACTACCGCCAGGTCGGCGCGCCGGGCTCAGGCACGCTCGGCACGGTTCGCACCAACAGCAGAGGCAGCTATCGGTTCACGCAGCACTTCGCGCCAAACACGCATGGGCTCATCTATGAGCTGTGGGCGGTCGTGCCGGGCAAACAGCCGAAGTGGCCGTACCTGAAAGCCAGCACAGCACGCCTGGTTAGGCACGTCAGCTAAAGATCACGCCCAGACCGTCCGGTCCTGCCCGCCCTTCCCGCTGGAAGGGCGGGCAGGCGGCAGCGTACTCCGCGCAATTTGCGGGGACAACACAAGCCGAGGGGGTCAATCGGCTGCGCCTCAAAGCCTCTTAACAGCGACATGGCCAAGGCGACTCGGGAGAAAGCCTCATGACATATACGCCGACGGTCGATATCCTCAGTAGGAATGTTGGGGACATCATCCAGCCGACCCACCTGCTGTTCATCCTCGTGGTGGCGTTGCTCGTGCTCGGGCCCAAGCGCCTGCCGGAGGTCGGCCGCTCGCTCGGCCGCGGCCTCCGGGACTTCCGTCAGGGGATGCAAGGCGTCGAGGCCGAGGCCCGGAGCGTCTTCAGCGACGCAATCGACGCGCCGGAGCATCGACGGTGCCGGACGCGGCGGAGTCCGTGGCTTGCACCGGCCGCTGCGCCGGTCGGCGGCACCGGTGCCGCGTCGCTGCTCCGATGGCGACAGCACGTCGCCAACAGAGCCGGATCCCGCGGACTACGCAGACTGACGCCTGAGCCGCGGGTGGAGACGGCGGCACTCGTCGCGCTGCTGCGCGAGGGCGGGCGTGCCTGGGCGCGCTACGTCGTTGCCGCACGTAGACCAGGCGCCGGTGCGTGTCTCGGCGCTGGCAGTCCTCGAGCAGGAGCTCGGGCTGCTTTCGTACGAGGCCCTCGCCGATGCCGAGCGCGAGCTGGAGCAATGGCAGGCACGGGGCTATCAGGTGCTGTCGCGCTCGCACGCCGACTACCCGGACAACCTCCGCGTCGTCGAGAACCGTCCGCCGCTGCTGTTCGTTGCCGGAGTCTGAGCCCGGCTGACCGGCGGTCCGTCTCGGTGATCGGCACGCGTCAGCCGAGCGAGGCAGGGCCAAGCGCTGGCGCGAGAGGTTGCGCAGGCCCTCGGGCTGGCCGGATACACCGTCGTCTCTGGGCTGGCCGCCGGCATCGACGCCGAAGCTCACCGTGCGACGCTCGAACTGCGGGATGCGGAGCGTGCGCGCTCGGCGCGAACGCTCGCCGTCCTCGGCACCGGCCTCGATCAGCGCGTACCCACCGGAGAACGCCGAGCTGCAGGCCCGAATCGGCCGCGAGGGGGCGCGTCGTCTCTCAGTTCTGGCCGGAGGCGACGCCGACGCGACAGCAGCTTTCCGGCCCGCAATGCCGTGATGTCGGGGATGACGCTCGGCAGCGTGATCATCGAGGCGTCTGAGCACAGCGGCACCCGCATCCAGGCGCGTCACGCGTTGGCCCAGGGTCGGGTCGTGGTGCTGATGCCGCCGACGCTCGAATGCGACTGGGCGAGGGAGCTGGCGGACCAGCCGGGTGTGGTTGTGGCGCAGGATGCGGCCGATGTTGTTGACGTCTTCCGCCGTTGATCGGCTGCTGGCTCCACGTCACGGCCCAGGCGTCTGTCCGCGCTGCCTGAACCTCACGCGCGAACCCAGCGGGCTCTGCCGTGCGTGCCAGGCGAGCGACGATCACCTCGCTGCGGTCGTGCCGATCTCCTACAGCGTCGGTGGCGAGTGGCTGCATCACCTGATCGCCTCTTATAAGCGTGATGCCGATCCGTCGGTGCCGGACGCGGTCGCTGACGCTCGCGGAGATCTGCGATCGCGTTCGTCACCGCGCATGAGCGCTGCGTCGCGGATGCCGCGGGAGTCGACGCGCTTCGAGCTCGTCACGACAGTTCCATCCGGTCAATCCCAGGCGCGACGCCCATCACCCGCTGCGTCGCATCGTCGGCGAGCTGGTCGCGCGCGACGCGTGACCGCCACGAGCGCCTGCTGGTATGCGGCGAGCGTCCCGGCGGTCGCCGCGCCATTTCGATGCTGCTCGCTATCGACGCCACCCGCCGGCTCGACGGCGAGGCCGTGCTGCTGATCGACGATATGTGGACCAGCGGCGCGAGCGCCCAGAGCGCTGCGGCTGCGCTGCTCGGACGCGGGCGCCGGCACGGTTGCGGCGATCGTGATCGCTCGGCATCTGAACCGCGGCTGGCATCAGAACGACCTGCACGCTGCAGCGCCTCGCGGCTCACGCGTTCGACTTCGAGCGCTGCGCGGTGTGCAGTCGCGGACAGGTCCGCTTAACGACGAAGCCCGCCGCCGCCCGGTAGGGCGGCGGCGGGCGTCCGTGCGACGCTTGAGCCGTCGTTAGGACAGTTTCTTCACCGTGACGGAACCTGCCGTCGAGGTCGCCGCCGGAGCGCCGGTGGGCGCGTACTTGACGGTGAACTTGATCGTCAGCGACTTTGTCTTGTGCCTGGCGATCGCCTTTCCGAGCTTGGAGGTGATGCTCAGGCCCTTGAGGAAGTTGACCGTTGCGCTCTTGGTCTTGGACTTGAAGTTGACCGTGACCTTGGTACCGCCGCTTGACGCTCTTGAGCTTGGCGCCGGAGACCTTGAGGTCCTTGGTCTTCAGGCCCTTGGCGGAGACGCCGCTCGGGAGCGTGATCGCCGCGTTGGTGAACGGTCGTGCCGCCGTTGCCCTTGATCGTCATCGTCAACCGTCGGCTTGCCCTGCTTGATGCCGGTGATCTTGACCGCGCCGTCGTCGGAGCGCAGACGTCGGTCACGACCGTGTTGGACGAGGCGAGGGTGACCGGGTTGGTCCGACGTCGCCGACACGTACCCGTCGCCCGTGTCACCGAACTGTGCTGCCAGAGCGGCAACCTCGTCGGTCGCGGTGCCGGTCGACCGCGCCGAGGTTCGAGCAGCTCAGCGCCTTCAACGGCGAGGTCTTGCCGGGAACTTGAGCGCCAGGCTGGACAGCGGCATCGCGACACCGGTCGGGAAGCCCGGCACGCCCATGGCCTCGCCGAAGGAGACCGTCAGCGGGAACGCCAGCGACTTGGGGAACGTGCCGAGGCAGGTAGATGCCGGAGCCGAATGACAGCTCGAGGTCCGGCTGCGTGACCGAGCCCGGGCCACTGCCCGCGCCCGTCGTCACCGCGTAGACCGTGCCCTGCACCGTCGGAGTGGGGCTGAGGCCAAACTCGACTGCGGCGGGCGAGGTGATCGTCACCGTGCCGAGCGACTCGGAGGCTGTTCGGGTTAGCTTCCGTGGACGACTGGATCTCCTTGCTTGCTAGCGCGGTGTTGATCTGGAAGTCACCAGGGAAGCTCAACGTGAACGCCGACGGCAGCACGTAACCGTTCGGGGCCGAGCTCGTCGTCCCAACCTGGACGCCGTATGCGGTCGGCTTGCCCTTGGCCGTGACTGTGGCTGTCGAGCTGACCGCCAGGTCACCGTCAATCGAATACAGACCGTTGCTGAAGGCGCCGGTGTTGTCGCTTCCGAGGAAGCTCGAGATCTCGCTCAGCTGGGGCCAGCTGGCGGCCGCGCTCGCGACGCCGGGCTGAAGCTTTCCGGTGAACGTGCTGGCGGCGGAGGCGAGGTACGGAGAGCTGGCTGCCGTACAAGCTGAGACGGCATCCGACTCGGAGGTGTCGCCGGTTGCTGCCGGGTAGACATCGAAGACACACAGAGCGAGCTCAAGCTGGCCGGTGTTGGCGCTAGCTGCGACATCCGTGCCGATCTCGGGGACGTTGGTGGACGTCAGCTGGGATGCGGTGCTGAACGCTGTCGTGAAGTTGGGGTCCACGGCGGTTCCGATGTGATTCGCGGCCAGCGCATTTCCGCCGTAGATCACGTTCTCGGCCTGAATCAGTCCGTTGTCGGCAGTCGTCAGCAGGCCGTTGATCGACGTTGTGCTTGCTACGCCAGGCGTACCAAACGGAATCTGTGCTGCCGACGCCGACGCGGCGACGGCAAGACTCCCGCCTACGGCGAGAGCTGCGGATGCGGCGATCATTGACCGCCGCAGGGCACGAAGAGACAAATCTGTTCCTCTCTCGTTATTTCCTTGATGAGCGGGCATCCAGCACCGACTCGCAGTCCCTCCCCGGCCACGAAGCAGGTTTGAGCAGTCGCACGGATGGCGCGCCTCTGGCGGCAGTTTACTGCGACCATAAGAACTTCTGTGCGTTGAAACACAGTGTTGACGCGACGCTAACGCGCGGCCGTTCAGGCTTAATCGCTAGCCTGCCGGGTCCGATGTCACGCCGGGATCCGCGAACCGCCATTAGGGACAGATGCCGGCGCTGACTGAGCGCTCAGCGGTCGACCTCGCGACCGCGATCAGGCGGCGCGAGCTCACAGCCAGCCAGGTGGTCGAGGCGCACATCGAGCTGCTCGAGCGGGTCGGGCCGCGGCTCAACGCGATCGTCGCTGACCGCTTCGCGCGAGGCACGCGAGCAGGCGCGCGCCATCGACCAGCGGATCGCGCAGTCCGCGCTGCGGGGCGAGGGCCTGGATGATCTGCCGCCGCTGCTCGGCGTTCCGTTCACCGTCAAGGAGTCGATCGCGCTGGAGGGCATGCCCAACACCGCCGGCGTGCTCGCGCGTCGCGAGCATCGCGCGCCACGCACGCGCTCCCGCCGTGAAGCGTCTCATCGACGCCGGCGCGATCCCGCTCGGCGTCACCAATACCTCGGAGCTGACGCTCTGGATCGAGTCCGAGAACCCGCTCTACGGACGCACCAACAACCCTTACGACCTGTCGCGCACGGCCGGCGGCTCGTCCGGCGGTGAGGGCGCTGCGGTCGGCTCCGGCGGGTCGCCGTTCGGAGTCGGCGCCGACATCGGCGGCTCGATCCGCGTGCCGGCGCTGTTCTGCGGCGTCTTCGGCCACAAGCCGTCCGCCGGGCTTGATCCCGAACACCGGGCATGTGGCCCACGAGCACCGGTGAGGCCGAGCGGATGCTGGCCGTCGGGCCGCTTGCGCGCCGCGCCGAGGACCTGATGCCGCTGCTGCGGATCATGGCCGGGCCGGACGGCCAGGATCCGCTCGCAACGCCGATGGAGCTCGGGCGATCCCGGCGACCGTCTCACTCGACGGTCTGTCCGTGACTGTGGTCGAGGACAGCTCGGTCAGGCCGATGGCGCGCGAGCTGCGCGACGCTCGCGAGCGCGCCGTCGGCGCGCTCGCCTCAGCCGGCGCCCGCATCCGCAGGGTCAGCCTGCCCGGCTGGCGCCGAGCGCTGCTGCCCGTTCCTGGCGGCGCTCCAGAACACGGACGACCAGTCCGTGCACGTGATGACGCTGCTCGCTAACGCGGGCGAGTCCGACACGAGCCTGCGCGTCACTGCTGTTCGGGCGCGGCACCCACACGCTGCCGACGCGGCTCACGGTGCTGGCCGAGGCGCTGCCGGCGCGGTCGCAGATGCGTGAGCAGCTGCTCACGCGCAGCCGCGAGCTCGCCGACCAGCTGGTCGACGCGATCGGCGACGGCGTGCTCCTGCACCCGGCGCACCTGACGGTCGCGCCCCGCCACCGCCGCACCTACGGGCGGCCGTGGGTGACCACGCCGGCATCGATCTTCAACCTCGCCGGCGTCCCGGTGACCGAGGTCCCGATGGGTCTGAGCGCGGCGGGCCTGCCGGTCGGCGTGCAGGTCGCGGCGGGACACGGCGCCGACCACCTCAGCATCGCGATCGCGCTCGAGCTCGAGGCGGTCTTCGGCGGCTGGGTGCCACCGGCTGATCCGCAGCCTTCGACCGGTCCTTAAACCAGACGAGGACCCAACCTGCAGGTCCTCGCCCAGTGGCTCCTGAGCACCGCCCCCACGGCCGGGTTGGGCGCGACGATCCAGAAGTTCGATTCCGACCGCTTAAGCACGCAGACGGCGCGCCAAAGTTGCGCACGGCGAAAAAAATTGGGGCTTGCAATACTGGGATCACCCCACGGGGGCGTAGCTCAGTTGGTTAGAGCGCCGGCCTGTCACGCCGGAGGTCGCGGGTTCGAGTCCCGTCGCTCCCGCTCAAGGAACTCCCTGCTAGTACTGGGTTTCCTTTGAGCAAGTTGGTCTGCCAGGCCCTTATTCAGGATTTCAGGCAACCTTTCTGGGCAACCGCAGGGCCTATCGTCGACCGCGCCGCAGCAACCAAGCGCCGGAGGTTCTGGCGTTGCAACCGGCTGGGTGATCACTCGATTTCACGAGGGATATCCGGGCCTGTTGTGGCGCGAGAGGACCGTGCCTCCGTCATCTCTCGCGCGGTTCTGCATACTGCGCGCTCAGCCCGATGCACGCTAGCCCTCGGACAATCCTGGTTGCGCCGGATTCCTTCAAAGGGACGTTTAGCGCCCTGGAAGTGGCGACGGCCATCGGACGAGGGCTCGCTCGGGGCGACCACGCGGTCGATCTTTGCCCGCTGGCCGATGGCGGCGAGGGCACCCAGGACGCGTTGGCTGCTCCTCTGGGCGCGGAGGTCTGTGCGGTGGTCGCCCATGACCCGCTTGGGCGGGAGATCGAATGCGGCTTTGCGCTCGCGGGTGATGTGGCGATCGTGGAGACCGCGGCTGCGAGCGGCCTGGACCTCGTGCCTGCAGACCAACGGGATCCGATGGCGGCCAGTAGCGTCGGAACCGGTGAGCTGATCGCTGCAGCGGTCGGCGCTGGGGCGCGCACGGTGTATCTGGGCGTGGGTGGCAGTGCCACCACTGACGGCGGGGCTGGGGCGATCGCAGCGATAGAAGCGGCCGGAGGATTGGCCGGCGCGAGATTCGTGGTGCTGTGCGACGTACGCACGCCGTTTGAGGATGCTGCCCGGGTGTTTGGGCCTCAGAAGGGGGCCGATCCCGACGATGTCAGCCGGCTGACCGTCCGCCTGCACGCGCTTGCCGGCAGCCTGCCACGTGACCCCCGCGGCCGACCGATGACCGGCGCCGCGGGCGGCCTCTCGGGTGGGTTGTGGGCTGCGTTTGGCGCCGAGCTTGTCTCGGGCGCCGCTCACGTGCTGGACGTCGTGGGCTTCGACGCACGGTTGCGCACCGCTTGTGCGGTCATCACTGGGGAGGGCCGGCTCGACAGCCAAAGCCTCGTGGGCAAGCTCGTCGGGGAGGTCGCAACACGCGCCCGCCGGAGCGGCATCCCCTGCCATGTCGTGTGTGGCAGGCGCGAGCTCGACGACGCTGACGCGAGCAGCCTGGGCCTCGGGCGGGTACTCGAGGCGACTGACCTGCAGCAGCTCGAAGCTGCCGGCAGGGCACTTGCGAGCCTCGTCTGACGCGCGGCGCGGCACGTGATTTGAGTGGGTCGTAGGGCGTCCTGCGGCGAGTAGGCTCGGCGGGCTGCATCATCACGAACAGCCTGAAAGGAGAGCCGATGACCAGCTACAGGATCGCCGCGATCCCCGGTGACGGAATCGGAAGCGAGGTCATGCCCGAGGGGCTCCGGACGCTGCGGGCGGCCGCTGAGCACTTCAGTTTCGAGGTCGAGATCGAGGAGTTCCAGTTCGCGTCCTGCGACTACTACCTCGAGCATGGCGACATGATGCCGCCGGACTGGAAGGAGCAACTCAGCGCGTTTGACGCGATTCTGTTCGGCGCGGTGGGATGGCCCGAGAAGGTCCCCGACCACATCTCCTTGTGGGGCTCGCTGATCAAGTTCCGCCGTGAGTTCGATCAGTACATCGGCTTGCGCCCCGTGCGACTGATGCCCGGCGTTCGCTCGCCGCTCGTCGACCGCAAACCGGGTGAGATCGACCTTGTGATCGTGCGCGAGAACAGCGAGGGGGAGTACTCATCGATCGGGGGGCGAATCTTTCAGGGAACCGACCGCGAAACTGTGATGCAGGAGACGGTGATGACCCGGATCGGGGTCGATCGCGCTCTCCGCTACGGCTTTGAGCTGGCACGTGCCCGACCAAGCCGCCACGTCACCTCAGCGACCAAGTCCAACGGCATCGCGATCACGATGCCCTACTGGGACGAGCGGTTCGCTGCCATGTCCACGCAGTACCCCGACATCGAGACCGACAAGTCTCACATCGATGCGCTCGCGGCCAATTTGGTCTTGCATCCAGAGCGCTACGACGTGATCGTCGCCTCCAACCTGTTTGGCGACATCTTGTCCGACCTTGGCCCCGCCCTGACCGGAACCATCGGTATAGCCCCTTCGGGAAACATCAACCCCGAGCGCGTCCATCCATCGCTGTTCGAGCCGGTGCATGGCTCAGCCCCGGACATCGCCGGGCAGGGAATAGCCAATCCGATCGGTCAAGTCTGGGCGGTTCAGATGATGCTCGACCACCTGGGCGAGCGCGAGGCCGCCGCCGCGGTCCTCACAGCCATCGAACGGTCATTGGCTGACGAGAGCACGAGAACCGCTGATCTCGGCGGCAGCGCGGACACCGTGGCCGCGGGGCGGTCCGTCGCTGACGCGATTGCTGTGGGCATAAGGTCTTGACAAGCGAAATGACCAGGCGTAGGATTGCTATAGCAAATCGCAAATTTGCTATAGCCAGGGGCGAACCTGAATGTCAAACGACAAGATCGATACGCAACCGGCTGTGGAGGTGGCGCAATCGCTGGCCTCATCCGTTCCAGCACTCCGGTTGACGACCGGTCCCTCGTTGGCCGAGCAGGCCTATTCAGTCGTTCGCGAGCTGATCATGACCGGGGGGCTCGCCTACGGCGAGCGGCTGACGGAGCGCGGGCTGGCGCTGCGTCTCGGCGTCAGCCCGACCCCGGTCCGCGCTGCGATCGCCCGACTTCAGTACGAGAGGCTGCTCGTACGCGCCACCAACGGCACGATCCAGGTTGTCACGCCGACGCTGCGACGCCTGCGCGAGATGGCCTTGATCCAGGCCACGCTTCGTGGGCTGGCGAGCCGGCTGGCTGCTGAGAATGCGACCGCAGCCGAGTTGCAGGCGATCGTCGCCGCCTACGAGGAGACGGTCCAGTGGGGCGCAGGCGCCGCGTCGCCGCCGGAGGTCACACTCCAGCAGCGAGAGCTGCGCCGACTCGAGCTCAACCGGCGCTTTCACCGGCTACTCGACGAGGCCTCGCACACGCCGATCCTCGTCGACATGATCGCGGCCGCGACCGCGTTCGACTGGCCGCTCCGCGTTCAGACGGTCCTCGCACGTGCCGGTACCCGGTCGCATTCGACCGGTCCCGAGGAGCACGCCGAGATCGTCGAGGTGCTGTTGCGGCGCGACAGCCAACAGCTCGAGGCGCTCGTCCGCGCGCACGCGCTCAACGGCAGCGAGGCCTACCTCAGCGAAGTCACGCAACGGTACCCCGACCTCGGCGAGGACCACCCGATCGAGCCGCAGCTGCTGGCTGGGTGGAGAGCGCTCGCAGCAGACGCGGCGGTCTGACCGGCGAGTTCCAGACGTTCGGGCCGGGACCACGCGATTGATAGGAGATGTTGTGACTGTGGAATCGAGGACAAAGACCGTCGGGGTGATCTTTCCGACGGGAATGATCGGGGCGGGGTTCCCGATCGAGATGATTCGGCGCGGCGTCGAGCTAGGCGCCGACGCAATCGCGATTGATGCCGGCTCGACTGACTCAGGTCCCTACTACCTCGGGACGGGCACCGCCAAGGTGCCCGCAGCGGCCATTGCTCGTGACCTGCGCACGCTGATCATCGTCGGTCGCGAGGCCGGGATCCCAGTAATCGTCGGCAGCTGCGGCACGGCGGGAACGGCCGCAGGCGTACGAGCAATGGGACAGATGGCACGCGAGATCGCTCGTTCAGAGGGATTGAGGTTCACCCTCGCAGAGATCTTCAGCGATCTGACGCCGGCTGGTCTAGCCGGGCCGCTCGCTCAGGGTCGGATCCGCCCGCTGCCGCCAATGGGCGAGCTCGACATGGCCACACTCGAGTCCTGCGAGCACATCGTCGGTCTGATGGGCCATGACCCAATCGTGAACGCGCTCGAGGCGGGCGCCGACGTGGTGCTCGCGGGGCGGGCCACCGATACCGCGATGGTGGCGGCCGTCGGGCTGATGAACGGTCTGCCCCCCGGGCCTGTGTGGCACGCCGGAAAGACGGTCGAGTGTGGAGGCATGTGCACGACCAACCCGCGGTCGGCCGGCGGATCAAGCCCGGTCTATGTCGAGATCGACGAAGACGGGTTCACGGTCACACCTCTGGATGACGCGTCGACCTGCACTCCGACCTCGGTGGCGGCGCACATGCTCTACGAGAACACCGACCCCGATCACATCACAGAGCCGTCCGGAATGCTGGACGCGAGCGCGTCGACCTATACCGCACTCGACGACCGGGTTGTCAGGGTCGAAGGTTCCGCCTTCCGGCCCTCGGAGCAGCCGACCATCAAGCTCGAGGGCAGCCGGTTGGTCGGCTACGAAACGATGTCCCTGGTCGGCATCGCTGATCCGCACGTCGTCGCCAACGTCGACGAGTGGATGCAGAGCGTCGAGCGACTGCTCGTTTGGCGCGTCCGCGACGTGCTCGGGCTTGAACCGCACGAGTACCGGATCGACTTCCGCTGTTTCGGTAAGAACGCGGTCCTGGGGCCGCTGTCGCCTGATACCGGGCGACCCTCGGAGGTGGGCGTGCTCATGAAGGTGATGGCCGCCGACCAGGCCACCGCGACCGCGATCGCCAAGACCGCGAATCCGCTGCTGCTCCACCAGCCGCTGCCCGACATGACCTACGCGCCCAGCTTCGCCTTCGTCACCTCACCTGCGGAGACAGAGCTCGGGCCTGCCTACGAGTTCGCGCTCAATCACATCGTCGAGGTGAGCTCGTCCACGGAGCTGTTTGTGACCGAAATGGCCGAGGTGGGTGGCAATGGGTGACACCGTGCGACTGGGCGCGATCGCGATGCAGGTCCGTTCCAATCGCCGGGCCCTTCTGGCAGACGCTCGACGTGTTCTTCGCAGACGAGGCCTCCTACCAACAGGTCGTCGCAAGTCAGGCGATCTCACGCGATGGGATCGCACGGCTATACCGCGTCGATCCGGACAACGTCCTGATCTTCGAGCTGCCGTCGCTCCGTGTCATCAAGTGTCGTTCCCTCGGGCGGTTGCCGCCGGCTCGTTCGCGGACCGAGACCTGCACGCCGGCAGCAGCAGTACCGCTGGCATGCATCGAGGTTCCCGCAGGGGCCCGATCGTGACCCAGCGACGCACGTATGTGAGAGCACGATGAACTACCGGAGGAGAGACCGCAGGATGTCATCACCAAGCAGGATCCGAAAGACGACGTCGCCGTGATCGCCGCCGTCACGCTGTCGATCGTCGCGCTGTGTACGGGAGCACCGCCGGCGCCAGAAACAACTCGTGCCACGATTGCCTCGAGTACAACCAACAAGCTGGCTTGATCACCCCCGGCACGCTGACCGTGCGACGCTCAACGATCAGCCCCCAACGACTCCCTCAACTCCGCGGACAGCCGTCGGATTCTCCGTGCCCTGCTGCGGAAGATCGCCACGACCTGCATCTCAAGTCACGTTCGTCCTTGCCACCGGCCCAGATTGCTGCAGGGGTTGGTACGACGCTACGACACCGAGACCGCGCCGCTCGGCGTGACCGCCGCCGCAGGGACTGGTCTCGATTGCTGGGATTGGGCGCCCGACCAGGTGATCTCGATGAAGTCCAAGCCGGTCAAGACGATGGCCCAGGCCGCGTCCTCAGGAGCCGAGATCGGCGTTCTCGGCTCCTCTCAGCGGAGACCACGCTCCAAACGGAGTTCCCCAAGGTCCAGATCAAGGCGTTCCCGAGCCAGACCGCCGAGATCACCGCGCTGAAGGCCGGACAGATCGACGGTGTGTTCCTGGGTGGGGCCGACGCGGCCGCGGTTGCGCCGACCTCGAAGGACTTCTATCGCGGCGCGACGGTCCAGATTCCCACGCCGGATGCCACCGCGGTGCGCAAGGGGCACACCGCGCTGCTTGACGCGATCAACTCGCAGTTGCACACACTGATCAAGGACGGCACGTTCATGAAGCTGTGGAACCAGTACGTGCCGTTCGCGCCCGCAAGCCAGGCGCTCAAGGCGTATCCGGCGATGCGCAAGGGGCTGGCCAAGCGCTACCGCAAGAGCATGACGTGATCGCGCTCGGCACAGGTCCGGCGGCTGGCGGCGAGACCGCCGGCCGCGGGGGTGGGCGATGCTGCTGACCGCCAGTCTGTTCTCGCAGACCTTCTCGAACTGGCATCAGATGGGTGAGGCGCTGCCTCAGCTGTTGTCGACCGGCCTGCCCAACACGATCGAACTCGCCGGTCTGGGCTTCGTCGGCGGGATTGCGCTTGGGCTCGTCGTCGCGGCGCTGTCCATGTCCGAGCATCTGCCGATCCGCTGCCTCGGTCGCATCTACGTCAACGTGTGGCGCGGCCTGCCGACCGTTCTCAGCATCGTGCTGATCGGCGCCGGCCTCCCGCTCGCCGGAGTCAGCGTGTTCGGGCGCGACACGTACGCGTACGCGATCGCGGCGCTGGCGATCGTCAATGCGGCCTTCCTCGCGGAGATCTTCCGCTGCGGCATCCAGAGCATCGGCAAGGCCCAGGGTGACGCCGGACGGGCGCTTGGCCTATCGCGCTCGCGCACGATGATCCTGATCGTTTTGCCGCAAGGGATCAGGCGCGTACTGCCGGCCTTGGTCAACCAGTTCGTCATCTGCCTCAAGGAGTCGGCGCTGGTCTATCTGTTGGGACTCGGCGCCGGCCAATATGACCTGTTCAGCATCGGTCAGAACTCCAGCGCGGTGAGTGGCAACTACTCGGTCCTGCTGCTCTCGGGGGTGATCTACCTGTGCATCACGATCCCGCTCAGCTACGCGGTCAACGCCTGGGATCGTTCTCAGCGCGACGCGACCAAGCCAGCCTGGGCACGGTTCTCGCGCCCGTGGATGACGCAGCCGGTCGAGGATGACCGGCTGCTTGCTGGAGGTGGGCGATGACAGTCGTTGACACGGCATCCAGCACCGCGGCTCCGGCGGCCGGCGACGAGGTCGTCGGGTTGCGGAACATCTGCAAGTCGTTCGGCGGGCGCCCGGTGCTCAGCGACATCAATCTGAGCATCCGTGCCGGGGAGACGGTTTGCCTGATCGGGCCGTCAGGGTCCGGCAAATCGACGTTGCTGAGGTGCATCGACGGCCTCGAGGCTCCCGACTCCGGGACGATCGAGCTCCAAGGGCAGACGCTGCCCCGGGCCGGGCGCTCGCTCGATGAGGTGCGCGCGCGGATCGGGATGGTCTTTCAGCAGTACAACCTGTTCCCGCACCACACGGCCGCTGCCAATGTCGCCTTCGGACTGATCCACGTCAAGAAGATGAAGCGCTCCGAGGCGGCCGAGGTCGCGCGCGGCTGTTTGGCCGACGTCGGCCTCGCCGGACGGGGCGCGAGCTATCCGCAGCAGATGTCGGGGGGTGAGCAGCAGCGGGTGGCGATCGACCGAGCTCTGGCGATGGATCCGGCGATCTTGCTCTGTGACGAGGTCACCTCGGCGCTGGATCCGGAGCTCGTCAAGGGAGTGATGGAGCTGCTCGCGGGCCTCGGCCGACGTGGGCGCACGATGTTGCTTGCCACTCACGAGATGCGCTTCGCGCAGCAGTCCGCGGAGAGGGTCGTGTTTCTGGAAGCGGGACGGATCGTCGAGGTTGGATCGCCGAAGCAGATCTTCGAGAAGCCGCAGACGGACAGGCTCAAGGCCTTCCTCGCGCAGATGCTCTAGCGCGATGTCCGCACGCGTTAACTCACCAGGAGGTAAGCCTATGCAGGCAGACATGATCGACGGCGTCAAGCTCGAGATCTGGTGGAGCCGGCTAGTGGCGATCGCCGACGAGGCGGCAACTGCGCTGCTGCGAACCGCCTTCTCGACGATCATTCGCGAGTCCAACGACTACGCAGTCGTGCTGATGGATGCGACCGGCCGCAACATCGCGGAATGCCAGGCCGGAATCCCGGCTTTCTCTGCCGTCCTCGGAGTTCTCACACCGGCTCTACTCGAGCGATTCCCGGCCGAGACCTGGCGTCAGGGCGACGTCGTCATCACCAACCATCCGTGGCTGGCGACCGGCCATCTGCCGGACATCACGATAGTGTACCGATCTTCCACCGCGACCGGCTGGTTGCGTTCTCGGGGACGGCCGCCCACGCCCCGGACATCGGTGGGTCCTACGCGATGGGGGTCACCGACCTGATGGCCGAGGGTGTGCTGATCCCACCGATGCACCTGGAGCGCGATGGAAGGCGCAACGAGGAGGCGCTGACGATGCTGCTGAGCAACGTGCGGATGCCCACCCACGTGCTCGGCGACCTCGAGGCCCACCGGGCCGCCAACGAGGTCTGTCGCCGGCGCGCTGTCGAGCTGCTCAGCGACTCCGGGTTGCGTGACTTCGAGACTCTCGCCGCGACGGTCCAGGGCAAGGCTGAGACCGCGATGCGGCGAGCGGTTGAGCGCGTTCCCGACGGCCGCTACCGGTCGGCGATCGACGCCGACGGCGTCGACGAGCGTCCAACGCCATCGCCTGTGAGGTCACCCTCGCGCGCGACCGGCTGACCGTCGACTACACGGGGAGCTCTGCGCGGTCGTTATCCGTCCGCTTGCACCCTGAACTACGCGACTCTTACACACGTTACCCTCTGAACGTGCTTCTTGATCCCTCCACACGGCGCAATCACGGCCGCTACCGGTCGATCACCGTCACCGCGCCAACTGGCTCTATCGTCAACGCGAACTTCTCGGCCCCCGTGATGGCGCGCCATCCTGAGTGGCCACCTGCTGCGCTGCGCGGTCTACCAGGCTCTGGCTGAGGTGATTCCAGCGCGGTCATCGCCGACAGCGATGGATCGCCCGCGCTGCGCGTCCGCTTCTTCGGCCGCAAGGCCGATGGCGGGCCGTTCGTGCTGCACTTCTTCGCCAGCGCGGGCATGGGCGCCTCCGCCCACGGCGACGGCCTCTCGACAACGGCGTTCCCGACCAACTCCGGTGCCGGCAGCATCGAGGCGCTCGAGGCCTCAGCGCCGGTCCTGTTCCGTCTTTAAGGATCGGATCGACTCGGGCGGACCGGGTGCCCAGCGCGGGGGCCTTGGCCAGGACATCGTCGTTGAGAACGTCACCGACCAGACCATGCGGGTCGTTCTGCTCGGCGACCGCGAGCGTCACCCCGCCCAGGGTCTGCTCGGGGGAGGCTCCGGGTACGGGGCCACTGCGGTGCGGAGCGATGGTGTCGTCGTGCCGCTCAAATCCGACAGCTCGCTGCCGGCCGGCGAACACGTCACGATCTCTTTCGCGGGCGGCGGCGGCTACGGGCCGCCGCAGCAGCGCAGCCGTGACGCTGTGGATGCCGATGTCTCGCAGGGCTTCGTCAGCGCCGAGGCGGCGCTGCGTCACTACGGCGTCGACCTCGCGGTCGTCAGCTAGATCGGAGGCGATTGATGCAAGCGACAACCAGGATCGGTGTCGACGTCGGCGGAACCTTCACTGACCTCGTTTTGCACGACGAGGCTCGGGGCGTGACCTGGAGCGGCAAGCGGCTGACCACGCCGGATGCTCCGGGACGGGCGATCGTCGAAGGCGTCGAGCGGCTGCTGCGCGAGAGCGGGACCGCCGTCGAGCAGGTCCACAGCATCGTGCACGGGACGACGCTGATCACCAACACGCTGCTGGAGCGCACCGGCGCGCGCGTCGGGTTGATCACGACCCGGGCTTTCGCGATGTGCTCGGGATGGGCCGGGAGATCCGTTACGACCCCGACGACCTCTACGCCCGGCCGGCCGAGGTGCTCGTCCCGCGCGACCTGCGCTACGGCGTCACGGAGCGGATCCGCGCCGATGGGGCGGTCCACCCGGAGTTGGACGAAGACGACGTCGCCGAGGCGGCCGAGCAGTTGATCGAGGCCGGCATCGAGTCACTGGCGATCGCCTTCCTGCACTCCTACGCCAACCCGGCCCACGAGCTGCGCGCGCGGGACATCGTCGCTGGCCTATACCCGGAGCTGATGGTGACGCTCTCCAGCGAGGCGGCCGCGGAGATCCGCGAGTATGAGCGCACCAACACCGCCTGCATCAACGCCTACGTGCAGCCGCGCGTCCGCGGCTATCTCGACGGGCTCGAGCATGACCTCGCCGCGATCGGGATCCGCGGTCCGCTGCATGTGATGGTGTCAGGAGGCGGGATCACGACTGTCGAGGAGGCCAAGGCGTTCCCCGTCCGCCTGCTCGAGTCCGGTCCGGCCGCCGGGGCGATGGCTGCCGCATTCATCGCGCGTGGCGCTGAGGAAATGCGCGTTGCATCCTTCGACATGGGTGGGACTACGGCCAAGGTCTGCCTGATCGAGCACGGGTATCCGAGCGTTAAGCACGGTTTCGAGGCAGGCCGCGTCGACAAGTTCAAGGCCGGCTCGGGGCTGCCGCTGAAGCTGACCGTGATTGACATGATCGAGATCGGCGGGGGAGGGGGGACCATCGCCGCCGTCGACGACCTCGGCCTGCTGAAGGTCGGGCCTCGCAGCGCGGGCTCAGTCCCGGGTCCGATCGCCTATGGCGGGGCGGAACGCTACCGACCGTCACCGATTCGGACCTCGTGCTCGGCTTCCTCGACGCCGACCTGTTCCTCGGCGGCGAGATGCCGCTGTCGGTGACCGATGTTGAGCATGCGATGCAGACCCAGCTGGCCGGCCCGCTCGGGATCGAGCTCCGAGAGGCGGCCAAGGGCGTGCTCAGCGTCGTAACCGAGAGCATGGCGGCTGCGACAAGGATGCACTTCGCCGAGAAGGGCAGCGATCCCGGAGCCTACACGCTGCTCGCCTTCGGGGGAGCCGGGCCCGTGCACGCCTACGCGTTGGCCAAGGTGCTCCGGATGCGCCGGATCATCGTCCCGATTGGCGCCGGGGTCATCTCGGCCTTCGGACTGCTTGTCGCACCACCCGCGGTCGACGAGGTACGCGCCTACACCTCCTCGCTCGAGCGGGTCGACTGGGCCCGCGTGGCGGGCCTCTACGACGGGATGGAGCGCGACGCGCGGCGCGTGCTCCTCGCTGCCGGGGCCGTCGAGTCGGAGATCACGATCAGCTGCACGGCTGACATGCGATATGTCGGCCAGGGCTTCGAAATCGAGGTGCCGCTCCCGCCGCCGCCTTTCGAGGCCTCAGAGGAGCCCCTCATCCGCGCCGCGTTCGCGGACTGCTACCGGTCGCTGTTCGGTCATGCAGTCGCCGAGGCCGGTCTCGAGATGGTCAACTGGCGCCTGGCTGCGCGGTCGCCCGAAAGTCCGATCAGCCTTGCCTATCGCACCGTCGAGACCGACCACGAGCCGCGCCATCGCATGATCACGCTGCCCGGCTTTGGTGAGCTGTCGGTTCCTGTCTACAGCCGGCTTGCGCTGTCTCCCGGCGACCGGATTCAGGGACCGGCGCTGTTCGAGGAGCACGAGTCCTCGTTCAGCGTCGGGCCGGACGCGACCGTCTTCGTCGACCAGCACCTCAATCTGGTCGTGGACATCGAACCCCAACCAGTAGAGGAACTTTCGTGACCGACAATCGCTACCGAGTCGTCGTGACGCAGCGCTTCTTCGACGACGAAACGATCGCTTATCTCGATGAGCACGGCTGCAACGTCGTCCTCCCAGAACTACCGCCGGGCGAGGCTGACCGCAACGTCCCCGAGGCGACCCTCATCGAGTGGCTCAACGGCGCCGATGGCTGGATCGTCGGCCACGCCAAAGTCAGTCGCGAGGTTCTGAGCGCGCGCCCCGAGTTGCGCGCGATCGCCCGCCGCGGGGTCGGCTATGACCGCGTCAATCTCGATGCCGTCCGTGACCTTGGACGGACCGCCGCGATCGCGGCCGGTGCCAACAACATCAGCGTTGCCGAGCAGACGATCGGCTTCATGCTCGCGCTCGGGCGCCGCTTTAACGAATGCCAGGCCAACGTCGCCGCCGGTAATTTATCGATCCCCCTCGGCGCCGATCTGTATCGCAAGACCGTCGGCATCGTCGGCCTCGGGCGGATCGGTCAGAGCGTGCTCGATCGACTGCGCGGCTTCGACGTGCGCCTGCTCGTTCATACGCATCATCCCGACCCCAACGGCGGTTACGAGGCGGTCGACCTGTCGACGCTGCTCAGCGAAAGCGACTACGTGACCCTCCACGCGCCGCTGACCGACGAGACCCGGTTTCTCATCCGAGCCGAGACGATCGAGCAGATGAAGCCGACCGCCTTCGTGATCAACACCGGACGCGGCGGGTTGGTTGAGGATCGCGACCTGCTGGTCGCGATCCGCGAAGGCCGTCTCGCCGGCGCCGGGCTCGACGTGTTCATGAGCGAAAGCGACCCCGATTACGCCGAAGTCACGCAGGCGCTCGCCAACCTACCCAACGTCATCGTGGCACCCCACGCCGGAGCCTCCACCGCTGAGAGCCTGCGGCGCACAAAACATGGTGGCCGCGCGCTGTGTGGTCGCTGTGCTTGAAGGGACGGACTTACCCGACGGCTGTGTGGTGGCCGATGGGCGCCGCTCCGTCGCCGCGACGTAGTTTCGGTGCTGGCCTCGGCAACATATGTTTTGGACGCTCAACTCCGGCCTCTCACGCCGGAGGTCGCGGGTTCGAGTCCCGTCGCTCCCGTTCACGAAAGTCCTGTACATAGTCGCGCCAGCCCCGGGCTTTCTCGCCTCGGGATAACGTGTTGCCGAAGCCGTTCGCCAGCGACGCCGCCACGAGCTTCACTGCTTACCCGATCAGGCTCCGCGCGATCACCATCTGCTGGATCTCATCGGTGCCCTCACCGATGGTCAAGATCTTGGCATCGCGGTAGAACCGGCAAACCGGATACTCCTCGATGAAACCGTAGCCACCGTGAATCTGTACGGCCTCCTCGGCACAACGAACCGCCAGCCGTCCGGTCTTCAGCTTGGCCTGCGCAGCGGTGAGTGTGAAGTCCTGGCCTGCGTCCTTCATACACGCGGCCTTGTAAACAAGCAGGCGGGCAGCTTCGATCTCCGTAATCATGTCGGCGAGCTTGATCTGAATCGCTTGGAAGCTGCTGATGCTCCGCCCGAACGCTTTGCGCTCCTTCGCGTAGGCGACCGCTTGATCAAGTGCCCCCTGCGCCAGTCCGACGCCCATCGCGGCGACGCCGATCCTGCCGATGTCAAGCACGCGTAGGAACTGCTTGAAACCGTCGCCGCGCGGACCGAGCAAATTGTCTTCAGGAACGCGGCAATCGTCGAAGGTGAGCGGCCGTGTGTCCGACGCATGCCAGCCCATCTTGCGGTAGGACTCGCCCTGCGCGTAGCCGGCAGTCCCGTTCTCAATGATGATGTTCGAGATCTCTCCCTCGCCCGTGCGTGCCGTGACGGCGACGTGCCCAGAGATGTCGGTGCCGGCGTTGGTGATGAATTGCTTGGTTCCGTTGACGATCCAGTCGCCGTCCTCCAGACGCGCGTGCGTCCTGGTGTTGCCGGCGTCAGAGCCCGCCTCGGGCTCCGTCAAGCCGAACGCCCCGAGCTTGCGGCCTGAGCAGAGATCCGGGAGGTATCGCTGCTTCTGCTCCTCGGAGCCGAACAGGTAGATCGGTTGGGTGCCGAGCGAGGTATGCGCGCAAAGTGTGATCGCGACGCTCGAGTCGGTACGAGTGAGCTCCTCGACGGCGATGGCGTACTGCAGCGAGGTCCCGCCAGCTCCGCCGACCTCCTCCGGAAACGGAATCCCCATCCAGCCGAGGTCGCCCATCTTGCGGACGATCTCATAGGGGAAGGACTTTGTGCGGTCGAGGTGCTCGGCCGCCGGTGCGACCTCTTCCTCGGCGAACTCGCGGACGGTGCGTTGCAGCAGGCGGGTCTCATCGGAGAGATCGAAGAGCATGTCTTTTTAGACGCTATTCGAATGGCCACTCGTATGTCAAGGCGCTGTTCGACTTTTGAATGGCGATTCGGGAACTTGACGTCCATGCGGTCGATACGATGCGACGATGAGTTCGCCGTCCAGGCCGATCCGCCCGAAGCAGCGGGATCGGTACGACCGCAAGCAGCAGCAGCTGGCCCGTGATGCCGCCAGCGTGTTTGCGGCGCACGGCTACGACCAGACAACGATCCAGGACCTCGCCGACGCGATCGACTGGGCCGCCGGGAGCATCTACCACTATGTCGATAGCAAGGAGGGCTTGCTCGCGCTCATCTGTGATCAGCTGATGGATCCGCTGTTGTCACGCGCTCAAGAACTCCTGGACCACGATGACGCCGATCCCAGGGAGCAGCTTCGCGAGCTGGTGCGGCTTTGGGTCACACATGTGACGACGCATCGGGATCACATGCTCGTCTTTCAGCAGGAACGCCACATGATCGAGCAGGGCCCCCAGTGGCGTCAGGTGCGCGCGAGCCGAAAGCAGTTTGAGCGGCTGGTCGAGCATGTGATCGAGCGAGCTCGCCAGGCCGGACAGCTCGCTATCGCCGACGAGCGACTCGCGCTGGCGGCTCTGCTTGGAATGGTCAACCACACGGCTCAGTGGTACCGGCCCCGCGGGCGCCTATCCCCGAATGACATCGCGGACGGCTGTGTCGCGTTGCTGACAGGCCCGGTCGTGTGCGAACTCAGCGACACTGCTCAGCTGACGCATTGAGCTCACAGGCCCGGCCCGCACACTAATCACTGGCTGCTTGATCCGGAGGAGTTGGCGAGGGCGCCGCAGCCCGGAGCCGGTCGAGTATCCCGGCAAGCTCTAGCCAGCCACGGAACGGCAGTGCGCGCTCGCCCGGTCCGCGAATACGACCGCTGATCGGTTCGCCCCCATCGAGCTCGAGCACAACCACCTCACCCTCGCCATTTATCACGTTCCGATCGTCCGTCCGCCCGGGCCGTTTCGCGTCGGTAAGCCTTACCGAACTTTTCGCAGTTACCCGAACCTTTACCCGACGCTCGTAAGCTTTCCGCGATGTCATCCGAGGGGGCGCAGCGGACGGCGGCGGGGCTCTTCGAGCGGACGCACGAGCTCGAGCTCATCGATGCCGTCCTGGAGCGCGCCGCGTCCGGCACCGGCGGCGTCCTGCTGATCACCGGCGCGGCGGGCATCGGCAAGACCACGCTGATCGAGGCGGCACGACAGCGATCTGCAGCCGCAGGACTGACGGTGCTGTCCGCCCGCGGTGGCGAGATGGAGGGCGAGTTCGCCTACGGAGTGATGCGCCAGCTGCTCGAGGCGCCGGTCATCGCCGCCACCGACGCGCAACGCGAGCGCCTGCTGAATGGCGCGGCGGCGCTGGCGGTTCCAGCCGTCGTGGCGCCGCCGAGCGTCCAGCCGCAAACCGCCGTGGATCCGTTCGCACGGATCCACGGCATCTACTGGTTGATCTTCAACCTCGCGGCTGAGGGACCGATGGTGCTCCTGATCGATGACGCACACTGGGCTGACGCGCCGTCGCTGGAGGCCCTCAACCACATCGTGCGCCGGCTTGATGGTCTGGCGGTCGCGATCCTCGTCTCGATCCGCACCGGCGACGAGAGCCGCCACCAGCATCTGCTCGATTCGTTGATCGAGGAAGCGGCGGGCGAGGCCTGCTCGCCCGCCCCACTCAGCAACGATGGGGTCGGTCGTGTGCTGGCAGCCGAGCTCAAACAGCGCCCGGATCGAGAGTTTGTCGCGGCGTCGCGAGCGCTCACCGGCGGCAACCCGTTCCTGGTTCACGAGCTCGCACTGGCTCTGCATGCGGATGCGCGTGAACCCACCGCGGCGGCCGTTGCCAATTTGAGCGAGGTCGGTCCTGCGACCGTCGCCCGTTCGACCCTCGCGCGGCTCGGGAGGCTGTCACCGGACGCCGTGGCGATCGCCCGCACGATCGCGGTACTCGACCGCGAGGCCACACTCGCGCGGGCCGTGTCGCTGAGTGAGCTCGACGAGCGGCGGGCGTTGATCGCGCTCGACGCACTCCACGCCGCGCACGTCGTCCAGGCCACGACGCAGCTGCAGTTCAACCACCCGATCGTCCGCCGCGCGATCTATGACGAGATGGCGCCCGGGCAGCGGTCGCTCGCGCACGTCCGCGCCGCCGAGCTGCTTGCCGCCGAGGGCGCCGAACCGGAGACCGTGGCCGCACACCTGCTGCTTACGCAGCCGCTCGGGTCCGTGGAGACGATCGAGATGCTCCGGGCAGCCGCAGCACACGCGCTCAACCTCGCGGCGCCTCAGAGCGCGATCGCCTACCTCGAGCGCGCCCTGGCCGAAGGCCCTGACCTGGCGCTCCGCATCCAGGTTGTGAGCGAGCTCGGGATGGCGGAGCTGCTCGCGCGCCGCCCCAGCGCGCTCGAACGGTTCGAGGAGCTGTACCGGCTGAGCGACGATCCGGTCGTGCGGGCCACCGCACTGCTCCAGCAGGCGCAGGTCGTCGCCTACACCGACTTCCCGCGCGCGAAGGAGCTGCTGGAACGGGTCGCGATTGAGTTGGACGACAGCTCACACCCGGTGGTGCGCCGGGCCGAGGCGCTGTGGGCCGTCATCGCGGCTCACGACCCGCGCCTGGTCGACTCGTTCATCGCGCGGATTCCGCATCTACAAGAGATGATCGCCGACGGTGGCCCGGGTGGGCCATCGCTGGCGCTGCTGCTCGCGTCCTGGATGACCCATCACGATGAGTCTCCTGACGTTGCGATGGCGCTCTTCGAGGCGGCCTGGGATGACGGCAATTACCTGACCGCGGGCGAGAGCATTGAGATCCTGCCCCACGGAATCTCGACGCTGATCGCCCGCGAGGAACTGGACAGGGCCGAGGAGATGATCGAGATGCTCGGCGCCCATGCGGCCGTGAGTGGATCCTTCCTGGACTTTCTGCTGGCGATGGCTCACCGCATGCTGGTGGCCACGCGGCGCGGCGACCTCATGACCGCCGCTGCCGAGCTTCGCTACACGGTCGAACGCACCCAGGAGCTCGGCCTCGTCTTCGGGACGACGTCGCTGCTGTCGTTCGGGGCCGACGCGTTGCTCGAGCGACCCGATCTGAACGACATCGCAACGCTGGCCGAGACGCTGCCGCTCGGGCCGATGGCCGAGGTCTACGCCGGCGCGATGCTGATTGAGGTGCGCGGTCGCCTACGGTTCGCCAACGGTCGCCGGGATGAGGGGATCGCCGACCTTCGGTACGTAGGGGCCATGAGTGACGCGCTCGGCTTCTCCCACTCGTATGCGAATCCGACTTGGCGCTCGACACTCGCGTTGATGCTCGGGCCAGACGCGCTCGATGAGGCGATGCCCTTGGTCGATAAGGATCTCGCGCTCGGACGCGGCGCCAACAGCGCCCGGCGAACCGGCATCGCGCTGCGCGCGCGTGGACTGATCGAGCCGGACGCCGACGCGGCGCTCGACCACCTGCAGGAGTCCGTGGCCGTGGTCGCTGTCAGCCCCGCGCGTCTCGAACACGCCCGCTCACTCGTCGAACTGGGCGCTGCACTCCGTCGCCGCGGCCAGCGGGCCGCGGCGCGCGAACCACTGCGCGACGGGTTGGATCTGGCCCACCGCTGCGGCGCTTTACGGCTGGTAGAGCGCGCCCAGACAGAGCTCGCGGCGACCGGTGCTCGGCCGCGACGGGAGTACCTCAGCGGGGTCGACGCGCTGACGCCGAGTGAGCTGCGGGTGGCGCGTCTCGCGGCGCAGGGGCGGACCAGCAAGGAGATCGCACAGGCGCTGTTCGTCACCACCAAGACGGTCGACACCCATCTGGGTCATCTCTACGCCAAGCTCGACATCAGCGGTCGGGCCGAGCTCGAGTCGGTCCTGAATCGCTAACCCCCGAAGGGTGTGGGGGCGCCCCGCAGGGCGCCCCCAGATTCCAGGCCCCTACTGACGCCGCGGCTACCAGCCTGCGTGATCGCTGTCGCCGAGGAACAGCATCCCCTGCGGCTGAAATCCCGGCCCGCTGACGTTCAACGCGGTGATCACGCCGGTGCGCGGGTTGATCTGGCCGAGGTAGTTCGGCGGGTAACCGGGCCCCGGGCAGGTTGCAGGCGCGCTGTTCTCGTCGCACGGTGTGACCGCGGCAATCTCGCTGCCGCGCTGGAACGGTCCGGTTACGGCAATGACCTCGTCGGAACCGTTGGAGGTCGTGTAGAGCGTCCCATCAGATGCTGACGGCCAAGCCGTGTCGTCGACCGACGCAGTCAGCTGCAAGACGGACAACGGATTGCGCCAGTTGGAGTAGAAGATCTGCTGCTCGTCGCCCTGGCTTGTGAGCATGAAGTCGCCTGCGAAGCGGTCAGCGTATGACGGCACGACCTCGTTGGAGTCCGGGTCCGTCAGGGCGAGGTTCACCGTCGAGCCGAAGTTCGGAGCGTTGACGTTGGCGACCACAGCTGGATCCTCGTCGCCGAACAGGCCCTCCACGTAGGCGATGTGGTTGAGCGGGTCGAAGTGGACCACGTAAACGGCCGGATAGCCGGCCTCGGGCGCCGCAGCCCCGGTGGTGCCAGGCGCCGACGCGCTGATCAGCACGACCCCGTGGTAGATCTCGATCGCGTCAGTACCCCCGTTGTGCGGCAGCGGCTCGTCGTACTGGTAGTGAACCGGGGTCGATCCGGGGCGGGGATCGATCAGATAAACGCTCGAGTTGGCGTCCTCGTTGACGGTCGCAATCACCTGGCCGGTGTACGGGTCGGCGGTGAGGCCGTCGCATTTGCCGGTGACGTCCCATTGCGCAACCTCATGGCCGGCGGGCGTGAACTCGACGATCGTGCTGTCGAGATTGCCGCTGCTGCTCGCCTCCCCCTGTGGCCCGACACCGTCCTGGAAGCCGACGAAGATGTGGCCGTCGAGGTATGTGATGTCGTCCGGACCCGAGATCGGCTCGCTGCCGCCCGTGATCGGGTGCATGATCGTCGCGCCGTTGAAGACCACCCGCGCGGTGAACCGCGCGCCGGCTGAATGTCCGTGCTTCCGACGGGGGTCGTGATGCCTGTTGTGCGCCGATGCTGCGGCGGTCATCCCAAGGGTGATCGCGCAAGCACCCAACAACGCTCCCGCGATCCCCAAAACGTGCCTACGCGCCAAAGTTCGCATGTCTTTAGTCCTCCGATGGACTTTGCCTGCTTGATTGGTCGGCGCGGCAAGGACGCCAGTCGATCCAGCCTGGACGCTAATCCCGCAGCCAGAGCGGGATGTGTGAGCGCTGTGAACTTATGCAGCGTGAAGGCAACCGATGCGAGCGGGAGCCGCAGAGCGCAGGTCTTCGGTCTTCGGGTTTGCATATGCTCGCGCGATGCCAGAGCGCGCTGTCGCGGTCATCGGTTACGGCCTCGCCGGCCGTGTCTTTCACGCACCGCTGATCGCGGCCACCGCGGGCTTGCGCGTCGCGGCGATCGTCACGCGTGACCCTGAACGCCGGCATCAGGCCGCCCACGACCACCCAGAGGCCGTCCTCTACGACACGCCCGAGGATCTATGGGCGGACGCCGGCAAGCTCGATGCGGTGGTGATCGCTGCCCCCAACGACGTCCACGCGCCGCTGGCGACTGCCGCGATCGACCTGGGGCTGGCGGTCGTCGTCGACAAGCCAATGGCCCTCAACTACGTTCAGGCGATGGAGCTCGTCAGCCATGCCGAGCATGCCGGCGCGTTGCTCACCGTCTTTCAGAACCGCCGCTGGGACTCCGACCATCTGACGCTCGTCTCGCTGCTGGCGGAGGGCAGCCTCGGAGACATCCTGCGCTACGAATCCCGCTTCGAGCGCTGGCGTCCGGAGCCGCGCCCGGATGCGTGGCGCGAGCGCAGTACTCCCAAGGAGGGTGGCGGGCTGCTGATCGATCTCGGCAGCCATCTCGTCGATCAGGCGCTGCAGCTGTTCGGTCCCGTCGACTCGGTCTTTGCCGAGATCGACAACCGGCGGGGGATGCCTGCCGACGACGACGATTTCCTCGCGCTCAGGCACCGCTCCGGGGTGATCAGCCACCTTCATACCTCGGCGCTCACCGCCGCCCCAGGGCCGCGCCTGCGCGTCCTCGGCACCGAGGCGGCGTTGCTGGTCCGCGAACTCGACTCACAGGAGGATCGGCTCCGCGCCGGCGAGCGACCCGACAAGGTCAGTGACTGGGGCGTCGAGCCTGAGCACGCGCGTCCGCGCCTGATCGCCGGCGAGCGCAGCGTGCCACTGCGCGGGAAACCCGGTGACTGGCCGCGCTTCTACGCCCTGTTCGCGGCGGCGGTCGCCGGCGACGGGCCGCCGCCCGTTGACCCGCGCGATGCCGTGGAGACCCTGCGCGTACTCGCGGCTGCGCGCCGGAGCGCCGATGAGCGTCAGCTCATTCAGCTCCTAGCATCGGCATCTTGATGCCGCTCTCCTGCGCGACCTCCACCGCTCGCGGATAACCAGCGTCGGCGTGACGCACGACGCCGAGCCCCGGATCGGCCGTCAGCACGCGACGTAGGCGCTCGGCGGCCGACTCGCTGCCGTCGGCGACGATCACCTGCCCCGCGTGAATCGACTTGCCCATGCCGACGCCCCCGCCCTGATGGACGGAGACCCAGCTGGCGCCGCAGGCGGTGTTCAGCAGCGCGTTGAGGATCGGCCAGTCGGCGACGGCGTCTGAGCCGTCGAGCATCGACTCGGTCTCACGCATCGGCGACGCGACCGAACCGGCGTCTAGGTGGTCGCGCCCGATCACGATCGGGCCCTTGAGCTCGCCCGCCGCCACCATCTCGTTGAATCGCAGCCCGGCCAGGTGGCGCTCCCCATAGCCCAGCCAGCAGATCCGCGACGGCAGTCCCTGGAAGTGGACCTTCTCGCGGGCCAAGCGGATCCACCGCGCGATGTGCTCCTGGTCCCCGAACAGCTCGAGGATCGCCTCGTCGGTGCGGTAGATGTCTTCGGGATCACCGGACAGGGCGACCCAGCGAAACGGGCCCTTGCCCTCACAGAACAGCGGCCTGATGTAGGCGGGCACGAAGCCCGGGTATGAGAACGCGTCGGCGTCCCCGTGCTCGGCCGCCAGCCCGCGCAGTGCATTGCCGTAGTCGAATGCTTCGCTGCCCGCCTCAGCCAGCGCCCGGATCGACGCGACGTGCGCGAGCGCGCTCTCACCGACGCGCTTCAGGTAGTCCTCGGGATCGCTGGCTCGCAGCACCTCAGCCTGCTCCATCGTCAGCCCGGCGGGGATGTAGCCGTTCAGCGGATCGTGCGCGGAGGTCTGGTCGGTGACGATGTCGACCGCGACGCCGCGGCGCACGAGCTCCGGTAGTACCTCTGCCGCGTTGCCAAGCAGCCCGATCGAGAGCGGCTGACCGTCCTTGGCGGCGCCGGCGAGGCGCGTTAGCGCGTCGTCGAGGTCCGCCGCGCGCCCGTCGAGGTAGCCGGTCGCGATGCGTCGCTCGATCCTCTGCAGATCGGTCTCGATGCACAGTGCGGTACCGCCGCACATCGTGATCGCCAGCGGCTGCGCCCCGCCCATGCCGCCGAGTCCGGCGGTCACGACCAGCCGCCCGCGCAGGTCGCCGCCGAAGCGCTTGCGCGCGGCCGCCGCGAACGTCTCATACGTCCCCTGCAGGATGCCTTGGGTGCCGATGTAGATCCACGAGCCCGCGGTCATCTGGCCGTACATCATCAGTCCGGCCGCATCCAGCTCGCGGAACGTCTCCCAGTTCGCCCACTCACCAACGAGGTTGCTGTTGGCGATCAGCACTCGCGGTGCCTGCGCGTGCGTCTCGAACACGGCCACCGGCTTGCCCGACTGCACGAGCAGCGTCTCGTTGTCGGCCAGACGTATCAGCTCGCGCTTGATCGCCTCGAGGCTCGCCTGATTGCGTGCCGCCTTGCCGATGCCGCCGTAGACGATCAGCTCGGCCGGCTTCTCCGCAACGTCGGGGTGCAGGTTGTTCTCGAGCATCGCCAGCGCCGCCTCCTGCTGCCAGCCGCGGCAGCGCGGGGGTGCGCCGAGGCGGGTCGCCGAAGATGGTGTCCTGGTGTTACTCATGGGTAGATCGCTCGCAGTTTGGCTGCTTCGGCGACGTGGCTGATCGCGCTGGCCAGCGCTGCCGTGCGGAGGTCGGTCTGCAGCCGCTCGCACGTCCCGGTCACGGTTGCGCACGCCCGCCGCATCTGCACGCGCAGACGTTCGCGGACCTCAATCGCTTCCCAGTTGTACCGCTGGTGGTCCTGCACCCACTCGAAGTAGCTGACGATGACGCCGCCGGCGTTGGCGAGCACATCGGGGTAGACGATGATCCCGCGGTCCTCGAGGATTCGGTCGGCGGCCGGTGTTGTCGGCCCGTTGGCCCCTTCGACGATCAGGCCGCACTGCAGCGCGGCTGCGTTCGCCGAGGTGATCTGCTCCTCGCGGGCGGCCGGGACCAGCACGTCGCACGGCAGTTCGAGCATCGCGGCACCGTCGACCGGCTCGGCCTCGGGGAAGCCCTCGAGGTACTGGTGCTCCTCCACCCAGCGCGTCACGGCGGGGATGTCGAGGCCGTGCGCGTTGAAGATCGCGCCGCGGATGTCACTGACCGCCAGCACCTTCGCCCCACGCGCGTACAACTCGCGAGCCACGACGGCGCCGACGTTGCCGAACCCCTGCACGACGAACTGCCGATCCGGGAACGACCAGCCCAGGTCCTCGAACGCGGACTCGGTCGCGAACACGACGCCGAGCCCGGTGGCGCTCTGACGTCCCGCGGTTCCACCGAGACTCACCGGCTTGCCGGTCACGACCGCAGGCACCGAGTAACCCACGGACTGTGAATAGGTGTCGTAGAACCAGGCCATCTCACGCTCGCCGGTGCCCATGTCAGGTGCGGGAATGTCCACTTCCGGGCCGATCACCGGCAGCAGCTCGGCGGCGTAGCGCCGCGTGATCCGCTCGAGCTCGCCGACCGACAGCGAATACGGGTCGCAGCGGACACCGCCCTTGGCGCCGCCGAACGGCAGCCCCGCGAGCGCGCACTTCCACGTCATCCACATCGCCAGCGCGGCGCACTCGCCGAACCCGAGGTCCGGTGCGAACCGCAGGCCCCCCTTGGTCGGGCCCATCGTCAGCGTGTGCTGAACGCGGTAGCCGGTGTAGTTGACGACATCGCCCGAATCCATCCGCACCGGGAAGTTGGCGACCAGTGACCGCCGCGGCTCGAGCAGCCGCGTCCGCGCCTCATCGTCGAGCGCGAGCGTGTCGGCCGCGCGGGCAAACTGCCGGCAGGCCATCGCGTAGAGCGGCGAATGCCACTCCTCGCCGATCGGCACATCGTCATCGCGGGTCTCGTCCGGCCGCGCCGCTGCTTGGCCGGACGCTGCAACGTTCGTCATGGGCTACCTCGTTTTTCATCTGATGAGGCGATCACGCCTGGCTCTGCGCAGGTCGCGAGCGCGTACGGCAGGTCGGCCGCGGCAATGCCGCGGATCGACGGATGGTTCATATCGATCGCCAGCCGCCTGATGGGTTTAATCCCCAGGCTGACGGCGCCCTCGGCCTGGATCTGATGCCAGAGATCGCCGCAGCGCGCCAGCAACGCATCACGTGACTGGCCCTCGCGCCGCGCCAGCGTCTCAAGCTCCCTGACCTCCTCAAACGGGTCCACGCGGACGTT
This sequence comes from uncultured Conexibacteraceae bacterium, assembly GCA_963720195.1. Taxonomy (GTDB): domain Bacteria; phylum Actinomycetota; class Thermoleophilia; order Solirubrobacterales; family Solirubrobacteraceae; genus Palsa-465. The sequence continues at coordinate 202,221 of CAVRFD010000021.1, read as the reverse complement.
CGAGTCCGAGCCGATCGTCAGGCGCACACCCGCGTCGCGGTATCTCAGCGCCGGCAGGAAGCCGTCGCCGAGGTTCGCCTCGGTTGTTGGACAGGCCGCGACGATCGTGTTGCTCCGCGTCAGCAGCGCGACGTCCGCCGCATTGACGTGGATCGCATGTACGACGGTGGTCCGTGGGCCGAGGAAGCCGCGGGCATCGAGCAGCTCGATTGGCGAGCAACCGTGTTCGGCCTGGCACTGCTCGAGCTCGAGCAGCTGCTCCTGCGCATGCACGTGCCGGACCAACTCGTGTGCATCGGCGTATTCGGCGATCGCGGTCAGCCATGGCGCCGGGACGGCACGCACCGAGTGCGCCGCGATCCCGACACTCACCGCGTCCCGTGTGGCCGCCCACCGGCGCAACTCGTCGACGCGCGCCAGGAACGTATCTACATCGGGGTCGCAGAAACGCAGCTGTCCCGGCTCCGGCTCGACGTCGGCTCCGTTTCGCCAGCCGTTGCGGTGGTAGGCCGCGGGTAGCAGCACGATCTCGAGCCCCGCCGCCTGCGCCGCTTCGGCAACCGCGATCGCCATCGCGTTCGGCTCTGCGTAGGGGCGGCCGTCGGGCTGGTGGTGGACATAGTGAAACTCGCCGACGGAGCCGTAGCCTGCGTTCACCATCTCGGTGTAGACGGCCACCGCGACCGTGTACATCGACTCCGGGTCGAGGTCGGCGACGGCATTGAACATCGCCGTCCGCCAGCTCCAGAAGTCGTCGGTCGCGGCTGCGCTGAGCCGCTCAGCGGCGCCGCGCATGTCGCGCTGAAACGCGTGCGAGTGCACGTTGACCATCGCCGCGACCGTCGGTCTGTGCGTTGCGCTCACAGCGTCACTCCCTCAAAGCGCCAGGCGTGGTCGCCACGCACCCAGACCGGGCGCCCGCCGATAATCACGGCCGCGACCGGGTTGTGGCCGAACCGGTACGGCAGGTGGCTGACCGGGGCGTCCAGCAACAGCACGTCGGCGCGGCGGCCACGGCTCAGCGCTCCGAGCTCGCGTGGGCGGCCCAACACCCAGGCGGCGTTCAGCGTCATCGCCAGCAGCGCCTCCTTGATCGTCCAGCCGTAGCGGCGCACGGCCAGACCGGCGATCAACGGCAGCGAGACGATCGGCGAGGTTCCGGGGTTGAGGTCGGTTGCCAGCACGCAGATGGCGCCGCTATCGGCCAGCGCTCGGGCTGGCGGCAGCTGCTCACCGCCGATGAACTCGGCGCCCGGCAACAGCACGGCGGCGCAGTCCGATGCCGCGAGCGCCGGAATGTCCTGCGCCGGCATGCAGGACAGGTGATCGACCGAGCGCGCGCCAGCGTCGATCGCGACCGGCACCGACGCTTGCGAGCTCAGCTGCTCGACGTGCGTCCGCAACGTCAGCCCGCGCTCGCCCGCCAGCCGCCCCATGCGGCGCAGGTCGTCGTTGGAGAACGCGACCGACTCCACGAAGATGTCCAGCGCACTCGCGACCGTCTCCGTCTGGACACGGTCGAGCATGCCCTCAACCGTGTCCATCCACGTCGCCGCCGTGAATCCGTCGGGCACGGCGTGCGCCAGCAACGCCGTGACGGTGCACGACTGTGGGATCTGGGCGGCCAGCTCGCCCGCTAGGCGCAGGGCCCGCAACTCGCCACCCACCGACAGCCCGTAGCCGCTCTTGCACTCGATCGTGGTCGTGCCGTGACGCAGCATCTCCTCGGTGAGCGCGCGCGCCTGGACCAGCACCTGCTGATCGTCGGCCGCTGCCAGCGCCGCGGCGCTCGCACGGATCCCACCGCCGTGCCGGGCGATTTCGGCATAGCTCGTGCCGGCGATCCGCTGCGCGTACTCGCCGGCTCGCCAGCCGGCGAACGGCAGGTGCGTGTGGCAGTCGACGAAGCCCGGCACGAGCGCGCAGCCGTCGCAGGGCACGCGCGCGTCGCCAGCGCCCGACTCAAAGCCGGTGATCAGCTCGCCCTCGATCACGACGTCGCCCGGATCGAGCGTCAGCTCGTCTGCCCGGGTTTGCGGCAGCCGCTCGAGCTCGTCGTCGGGCAGACGCAGCACCTCGGCCGCGTCGACAAGCGCGAGCGGCGGCGTCACTCGAGCGCTCCGATCGTCTGCTCGGCGACGCTCAGGATGGCGCCCGAGCTGACCAGCAGCTCTACCCGTGCCAGCTCCGGGCTGGGACTGCGGTCGGGGCCCGGTCGTGGATCGATCAGCGCTGTCACCGCGGCCGTTGCCGGCGCCGGCCGCAGCGGCGCCCGCAGCGCCAGCGCCCGCGCGCTGCACAGCAGCTCGACGGCCACGATCCTTGTCAGGTTCTCAAGCGTCCGCCGTAGCTTGCGCGTGGCGCTCCAGCCCATTGATACGTGGTCCTCCTGCATCCCGGAGGTGGGGATCGAGTCGACACTCGCGGGCGCGGCCAGCCGGCGGTTCTCGGCGACCAGCGCGGCTGCCGTGTACTGGGCGATCATCAGGCCCGAGTCCAGGCCGGGACTGTCTCCCAGGAAGGCCGGCAGCCCCATCGAACGGGTCACGTCGAGCAGCCGATCGATCCGTCGCTCGGCGATCGCGCCGACCTCGGCCGCCGCGATCGCCAGGAAGTCGGCGGCGAAGCCGAGCGGGACCCCGTGGAAGTTGCCATTCGATACCAGGCGCCCATCCTTCAGCACGCTCGGGTTATCGACGGCCGATGCGAGCTCGACCTGGGTCACGCCGCGTGCGTATTCGAGCACGTCGCGCGCAGCACCGAGCACCTGTGGCGCGCAGCGCATCGAGTAGGCGTCCTGTACGCGGTCGTCGTCCTCCCGGTGCGAGGCGACGATCTCCGAGTCCGCCATCAACCGTGCCAGGTTTGCCGCGCTCAGCTGCTGCCCGACGTGCGGGCGCAGCGCCTGCACCGCTGGGTCAAACGCGGTGTCGGTCCCGAGCAGCGCCTCGACGCTCATCGCCGCGGCGATGTCGGCGGTCCGGCACAGGCCGAGGAAATCAATGCACGCGAGTGCCAGCATCCCCAGCATTCCATCGGTGCCGTTGATCAGCGACAGCCCCTCCTTCGGGCCCAGCGTCAGCGGCTCCAGGCCCGCGTGCGCGAGCGCCTCCGCGGCCGGTTTCAGCTGACCATCGGCGTCCGTTACTTCTCCCTGGCCAAGCAGGGCCAGGGAGAAGTGAGCCAGCGGTGCCAGATCGCCGCTTGCGCCCAGTGAGCCGTACTCGGGGACGATCGGCGTGATCCCGGCGTTGAGCAGCGCCACGATCGCCTCGATCGTTTGGGGGTGCACCCCGGAGTAGCCGAGCGCGAGCGTCCGCGCGCGCAACAGCATCATCGCCCGCACGACCTCGCGCTCGACCGGCGGCCCCATGCCGGCGGCGTGGGATACGACCAGCGAGTGCTGCAGAGCGCTCCAACGCTCACGTTCGATCCGTGTCGTCGACAGCGCGCCAAAGCCGGTCGAGATCCCATACACCGGGTTGCCTGATTCGGACAGGCTCTGCACCTGTTGCCAGCTGCGCTCGATCCCGGCATGTGCGTCGGGGCTGAGTGTCACCTGTGCATCCTCACGGGCGACCCGTGCGACTTCGGCGAGCTCCAGCGTCGCGCCGCCGAGCGTCACCGTCTCTTCGACCATCCTCACCTGCTCTCGTCCATTTGGTCGGCAAGTGTTGCCAGTACTTGGGTCAGTGCGTCGATGCCAACCACGCAATCTTCGAGGCTCGCCAGCTCCCGCGGCGAGTGACTGGCGCCGTTGGCACTGCGCACGAACAGCATTGCTGTCGGTACCGCGCGGGCCAGTGCGCCGGCGTCGTGCCCGGCGCCCGTGGCCATCGGTACATCGTCGATCCCGAGCGCCGCGAGCACCGCCGCGACCCGCTCGCGCAGCACGGTCGAGAACTGCACGGCCTCGATGAACGACTCGCGCTGAACGGCAAGCGCAACGTCACTGACGGCGGCCTCGGTTCTGGCCGAGTCGAGCACACGCTCCACGGTGCGCTCGACGGTCTCCGCGGTCGGCGCGCGGACGTCCAGCCAGAGCGTCACGCGCTCGGCGATCGCGTTGGTCGAATTGGGGGCGACCACGAGCTTGCCGACGGTCGCAAGTGCTTGCTCCTCTGTGGCGACGCGGCGTGCGTCGGTGACCGTCGCGGCCAGCGCCAGCATCGGGTCGCGGCGCAGCTCGAGTGCGGTGGTGCCGGCGTGGTTCGCCTCACCCGTGAACTCGATCCGCCAGCGGCCGTGGGGGAGGATCTCGGTGCCGAGCGCGAGTGGCTGGTCGTACTCCGTCAGCAGTGTGCCCTGTTCGATGTGGAGCTCGATGAAGGCGCCTATCCTGGCCACACCCTCCGGGTCCGGGCCTGTGCGGCTGGGGTCGAGGCCGGCGTCCGTCAGCGCCTGGCGGAGCGTGACCCCCTCGCGGTCGGGCCGCTCGAGGATCGCCTGCACGTCGAGCGTCCCGAGCATCGCGCGGCTGCCGAACGTCGGCGTGTCGTAGCGCCCGCCCTCCTCATCGGCGAAGGAGACCACGGCCAGTGGCGAGCGGAGGCCGCCGCGGCGCTTCAGCAGATGCACGGCGATCAGCCCGGCGAGCACGCCCAGCGCTCCGTCGAAGCGTCCTCCTGCCGGCACCGAGTCGAGGTGGCTGCCGGTGACGATCGCGCCCGCGGCGGGCGAACCGGCCCAGGCCCAGCGGTTGCCGTTGGCGTCGACGCGCGGGTCCAGGCCCAACCGCTCCGCGGTGCGGTCAAACCAGTCCGCAGCCGCTGCTGCCTCACGGGTCCACGCGAGCCGGGTCGTCGCGCCGCCTGCGTCCAGCCCGATTGCGCTCAGCTCCTCGAACAGCTCCGCGAACAGCTCGCGTGCGTAATCGGCCTCGTCGGCCATCAGTGGGATCACTAGCCGGCTCCGAGCCGGGTCATCGCCTCGGCGTAGACATCCTCGGGCAATGGTCCGCGCGACGCCATCTCGACGTTGCTGCGCAGGTGATCGATGTTGCTGGTGCCGACGATCGTGCTCGACAGCGCGGGATGTCGGAGGGTGAACCGCAGGACGAACTCGTGCCGGCTCATCCCGTCGAGGAGCTCTTCCAGACCAGCACGTTCCCACACATCCTGCGCCGGTCCGTCCGGACCGCTCAGCGGCTGAACCGACCAGTGCTTGTCGTCGGCCGCCGTCCCGCGACCGACGCCGCCGCGCACAAGCACTCCGGCGCCGGCACCGGCCGCGCGCGTGAGCAGCTCCTCGTGGCTTCGCTGGAACAGCGAGTACGGGATCTGGAAAACGTCGAAGACCCCAAGCCTGATCTGGTCGGGGAGCTCCGGCAGGATGCCCGACATCCCGAGGAAGCGGATCTTGCCCTCGTCGCGGAGCTTGAACAGCTCCTCGATCGTGCCGCCGCGCTCCATCGCCTCGACCGTCGGCGACATGTGGACCTGGACGAGATCGAGGCGATCCGTCTGCAGCCGTCGCAGGCTCTGCTCGACGCCGGCGCGCACATTGGCGGCGCTGTAGTCGTGGGCGTAGGGAGGGGTGGCGTCCGCCGGGACGGAGAGCAGACAGCCACATTTGGAGGCCAGGAAGTACTCGTCGCGTCGCGAGCTGAGGAAGCGGCCGATCAGCTCCTCACTGCGGCCATAGTCGATCGAGGTATCGATCAGGTTGATGCCGGCATCGAGCACACCGTTGAGCAGGCGTTCCGCGGTGGCGTCGTCGACGTCAGGTCCGACCGGCAGGCCGCGCAGTTCCATCGCGCCGTAGCCGAGCACCGTCACCTCCGCGCCGGTCCGTCCAAGCACTCGGGTGGGTATCGCCATGCTCTGCCTCCTCGTTCGTCAGCGGATAGTCTCGGCCCGTGGCCAGGGTAGCCGTGTACGGCAGCGTGAACTGGGACGAGATCTGCCGGCTCCCACGCTATCCCGGGCCACACGAGAAGATCGACGCACTCGCGATCGATAGCGCGCTCGGGGGTTCGGCCGCCAACACGGCGACCTGGCTGGTCCCAGGAGTTGAGCGGGTCGAGCTGATCGGCGCGGTCGGCGACGACCCGGAAGGCCTGCTCTGCCTCGACTGGCTCGATAGCGCCGGCGTCGGCCGCAGCTGCGTTGAGGTCCGGGAGGGTGAGACCACCTCGCGTGCCTGCTCGTGGGTGGTCGGCAGCGACAAGCGGATCGTCACATACCGCCAGCCGCGGCTCCGGCGCGAGCATGCCCCGGAGCCGGCGCTCGCCACCGTGGCGGCCGCCGAGCATCTGCACCTCGGCTCGCTGATCGACGGCGCCGGGCTCGAGTGCCTCGGAGCGGCACTGAAGGCGGGGGCGACGGTCTCGATCGAGCTCAGCGGCAAGCGTCACGACGGTGCCCGTGAGCAGGCGGACGTCGTGTTCCTGAACACCGAGGAGCTGCGCAGTGTGTTCGGCACCCAGGTCGCGGACCTGTCGGCTGACACGGTCGAGCGGGTCGCGCCGAAGCGCGGCGCGACCCTCGTGGTCACGAATGGCCCAGCTGCCGTGATCTGCGCCACGCGGGAGGCGGTGCGCAGCTTCCCGGTCGACCCGCTCGCGGACGTGGTCGACCGCACGGGCGGTGGCGACGCCTTCGACGGCGGCTTCATCGCGGCGTGGCTTGCGGGCGTAGGCGAGCTCGAGGCCGCCGTCGCCGGGGGGCTCGCCTCGTCGCGTCAGGCGTTGCAGCAGGTCGGGGGTTCGCGCCGCTAGCGTGTCTGCGTGACCTTGGAGAGGCCGCGCGGGCTGTCAGGATCCAGGCCGCGATCCAGCGCAAGCCGCCAAGCCAGACGCTGCAACGGCAGGATCTCCAAGATCGGGTGAAGCTGCTCGGGCAGGCCGCCGGCGGCGATCGGCAGACCGTCCTCCACGCCGACGCGGAGGACGTGTGCGTCGAGCTCGGCAAGGCGCGCGAGCACCGGCTCCATCGCCTGCCCACCCTTGCCGGTGGAGGTGATCGCGATCACGGGCACGGATCGGTCGATCATCGCCAGTGGGCCGTGCAGCAGGTCGGCGCCGGAGAACGCCATCGCACTGAGGTAGCTCGTCTCCATCAGCTTGAGCGCGCCCTCGCGCGCAGTCGCATACGAGTAGCCACGTGCGGTCAGCACCAGCCGCTCCGCGTACTGAAAGCGGGCCGCGATCTGCTCGAGCTGATCGTTCGGGGTGAGCGCCAGCGTCCGTGCCGCCGCTTCCGGCAGCCCGTCGGCGCCACTCGCGGCCTGCTCGCCGGCGAACAGGAGATACAGGGAGAGCAACTCCGCGGTGTAGGACTTGGTCGCGGCGACCGCGCGCTCGGCGCCGGCGCGGACGTCGACGGCGATCTCGGCTGCCTGCGCGAGCGGCGAGTCGATCGCGTTCGTGACCGCGAGCGTCAGCGCGCCGCGGGAGCGCGCAATGCTCAGCGAGTCGACCAGGTCTGGGGAGCGGCCTGATTGGCTGACGGCGACGAACAACACGTCGCTCATGTCCGGCCTGGCGCCGTAGACGGTCAGCGCGGAGGGCGACACCAGTCCTGCCGGCAGCTGCATCTGCACCTCGGCTAGGTACTTCGCGTAGAGCCCGGCGTGGTCGCTCGTGCCGCGCGCGGCGATCAGGACGAAGCGCGGCGCGGCGGCGGCGATCCGGCCCGCGGCCTCGGCGAACTCCGATTGGACCGCCAGCAACCTGGCCAGCACCGCTGGCTGCTCGGCGACCTCTGCCGCCATCAGCTCGCCGGGCGTGTGATCGGTGGCGGAGGCGCTCATCGGGCAGATTGGACTATACCAATTTTGGGTGCCAGCCGGTGAACGTCGTCACGCCCGCAGACCGCCAGGCGAGCACCGCAGCTCCCACGAGTCCCGCGCGGCCACCCAGCGGCGAGAGCCGGACCGGCGGCGGCTCTCGCCACCTGATGAGTGTGGCGAGTTCCTCCTGCACAGGTGTGACGATTGCGTCACCGGCCTTACTCAAGCCTCCGGCGAGCACGATCAGCTCCGGGTCGAACAGCATCGTGCAAGTCGTGAACGCGAGCGCCAGCGCCTGGATCGCCTCCTGCCAGACGCGGCGGGCGTCCTGATCGAGCCGGCCGGCCAGGCCGATCACCTCGTGCGCCGGGACGCCGCTGCGGCCGGTGCGCTCGGCGTATCTGCGCCCGATCGCGGCGGCGGAGGCGTACCGTTCGAGGCAGCCCCGCTGCCCGCACGCGCACTGCTCGCCTCCCGGCCACACGGGAATATGCCCGAGCTCGCCGGCGACTCCGGTCGCTCCGAGCACGTGCTGCCCACGTGCCTGGATCACCGCGGCGATCCCGGTGCCGATCACCGCCAGCACGTAATTGTCGACTCCGGCTGTGACGCCGACCGTGCGCTCGGCCACGCCTGCGGCGCGTACATCGTGCTCGAGCAGCGTTGGCAATCCCGTCGCCGACACGACGATGTCTCGCAGCGGCACGCTGCGGAACCCGAGGTTCGCGGAGAAGTCGGCGCCGCCGGCGTCGCTGTCCACGGTGCCCGGGACGACAACGCCCACAGCGCCGACCGTGTCTCCCCGTCCCGACACCAACTCCGCGATCACGTCGAGCAACTCGGCGACGACCGCATCCGGGCCATCGACTGCCGGCGTTGGCCGCGTGACCTCAGCCACGAACGCTCCATCGCGATCGACGACGGCGCCCTTGATCGTGGTGCCGCCGACGTCGACTGCGACCACCGCCTGGTGAGTGGTCACCACCAGCGCACCAGCCGATTACTTGATCGAGCCGGCGGTGAGGCCGCTGACGACACGCCCCTCGATCACCGCAAACAGGATGATGACCGGGATCGTCGCGATTACCGAGCCGGCGAACAGGTGCCCCCAGTCGATCGAGTACTCGCCTACGTAGCTGTTGATCGCCACGGTCAGCGGCTGGTGGTTGCTGGCCTCGCCGAGGCTGAGCGTGAGCGCCACGATGAACTCGTTCCACGCGGCGATGAACGTGAAGATCAGCGCGGTCACGATCCCCGGCATCGCCAGCGGCAGGGTCACCCGCGCGAGTGCACCGAGCCTGCTGGAGCCGTCGATCATCGCCGCCTCCTCGAGCTCGACCGGAATCGAGGCGAAGTAGGCGGTCATGATCCAGACCGCAAACGCCATGTTGAAACCCGCGTTGACCAGGATCAGCGAGAGCGTCGGCGGCAGGTTGAAGCTCGAGAACTCACGCTGGATGCCGACCAACATCGCCGCCGGCTGCAGCATCTGCGTGGCGAGCACCAGCAGCAGAAACATCGTGCGGCCGCGGAAGCGGTGGCGTGCCGAGTAGTACGCCGCCGGGATCGCAACGAACAGCACCACGACCGTGGCGCCGCCCGCGATCAGCAGGCTCTCGATCAGGTTGCCGCCGAAGCCGGTCGCCCAGATCGTGGTGAAGTTCGAGAAGGTGAAATGGGTCGGCAGCAGGTTCGCGGCCAGCAGTTGGTCGTGCGGGCGCAGTGCCGCCACGATCATCTCGAGGTAGGGCAGCAGGAAGATCAGTGCGATCGCATATGCGAGCACGCTCAGCACGAAGGTGCGGCGCCTGATCGCGGGCGGCCGCCGCGGCTTCGGGACGGCCGCGCCGGCCGTGGGTGCCGAAGCGCTCGCGATCGCGGTCATGCGTCCACCTGATCCTTCCAACGCGTGGTCCTCAGGAACAGCAGCACGACGAGGATCACGAGTAGGAAGTTGACGACGGACATCGATGCCGACTCGCCGATGAACGCCTGCTTGAGGATGTACATGAAGGTCGTGGTCGTGCTCGTCTCGTAACCCGGGCCGCCACGCGTCATCTCCCAGATGATCGGGAACGAATTGAAGACGTTGATCACGTTGATCGTGGTCGCGACCAGAATCGCCGGCCGCAGAAGCGGCAGCGTGATCATCAGATATGCACGCCGTCCGCCGGCGCCGTCGACGCGCGCGGCCTCGTAGACCTCGTCCGGGATCGTCTGCAGCCCGGCCAGCAGCGCGTAGGTCGTGAACGGCAACGACACGAAGATCGCGACGATCATCATCCAGATCAGCGCCCACGTCGGGCGACCTAGCCAATCGGCCGTGTTCGAGCCCATCTTCACGAGGCCGAACGCGTGCAGGATGATGTTGACGGCGCCCGAGTAGGGATCCAGCGCCCAGCGGAAGATCAGCGCCGTCATCACTACCGACGCAGCCCACGGGGCGATCAGCGCCGTGCGTGCCGCGCGACGGAAAGGGAACCGTTGGTTGAAGAGCTGGGCGAGTGCGAGCGAGAGCAGCAGTGTCACGCTGACGACCGCGACGACCCAGATCACCGTCCGAATCACGACTCCGGCCAGCGCGGGCTCGTGCCAGAGCTCCTTGTAGTTACTGAAGCCGGCGCTGCCGACCACGAAGCCGTCGGAGGCGATGTTCTGGAACGAAGCGTGCACCAGCACGACGACAGGCCACAGCACGACGACGACGATCAGTGCGATCGCCGGTCCGATCCAGAGCAGCGGCCGCAGTGCGTAGGCGGCCCGCGTCGGCAGGCCGTTGCGGTATGGGATTCGAGGCTGGTCGGTTGTCACTTCGGGTCCAGATGAAAGCGCAGGGGGCGGTGGCCAACGGGCCACCGCCCCCAACTTGAACAGCTTGACTAGCTGCCCAGCTTTGTTGCGGTCTGCTGGAGAGTGCCCAGGACACTGCTCGGATCGCCGCTGACGGCGGTGCCGATCGTGTTCTGGACGTCCGTCTTGACCTGTGCCCAAGCGGTGTTGCTCGGGTACTGGACGGCGTGCGGCAGAGCCTTGATGAACGAGCCGAAGGTCGGGTCGCTCTTCAGGGCGTTGGCGGCCGACACGGTCGCCGGCAGCAGGTCGTACTCACGGTCGAACTGGAGCTGGTACTTGTTCTGGTACGCGAAGTCCAGGAACTTCTTGATCTGGGCCTCGTGACCGTTCTTCTTGAACGCCGCGACGTTGTCACAGACGCCAAGCGTGTCGGTCAGCGGGCCGTTCTTGCCGGCGATTGGCACCGACGCCCACTGGCTTGACTTGAGAACCTTGCCAGCCTGGATGATCGGGATCAGTGCGGGCGAGCCGTTGATCATGCCGACCTTGCCCGCAGCGAACTGCTCCCACAGCGGTGTGCGGTCGACCGTGCCCGGGTTGGGCTCGGTGTCACCTGCAGAGACCAGGTTCTTGAGGAAGGTGAACGCGCTGACGTTCGCCGCGCTGTTGATCGTCCAGCTCTTGCCCTTCATGTAATTGCCACCGTCACCGAGGAACCACAGCAGCGACTCTGCCTGTGCCTCTTCGGGGCCCAGCGGCAAGCCGAAGCCGACATGGCCCTTGGCCGTGATCTTCGCGGCATCGGCCTTGACCGCGTTCCAGGTGCCAGGCGCGGACTTGATGCCGGCCTGAGCAAACAGCTTCTTGTTGTAGAAGAGTGTGCGCGAGCTGGTCGTCCACGGCATCCCGTACTGCTTGCCGTTGTAGGTGCCCTGGCTGGCGAACACCGGCAGCAGGTTCTTCGGGTTCGACAGCACCTGCTTGGCCGAGTACAGCAGGCCCTGCTGCGCGTAAGCCGAGAAGTAGTCACCCTCCGTGATGTCCGGGTAGTTGTGGTTCTGAACCATCGTCTGGACTTCGGTGTCGAAGTTGGTCCAGCTGATCGTCGTCACCTTCACCTTGATCGACGGGTTTGCCGCCTCGAACGCTGTGACGATCCCCGCCCAGTATTTCGAGCTGGTGTTGCTGGGGCCGGTGCCGTAGTCGGCAACGACGAGCTTCAGCGTGACGCTGCCACTTGCCTTCGAAGCGGTCTTGGCTGCGGCGCTTCCGGCGGCTGCTACGGCGAAAGCCATAAGCGCCGCGGTCAGTACCGCAAGCCTCACTCCAAACAGACGTTTCCTCATCCCTTGGTCTCCTCTCCGAAGGAACTCGTTGTGTAAGTGCGGTGAACCTACAGCTTCCGCACTTAGTTGTCTAGACCAATCTTGAATTAACGGTTAGTTAGGAACTAGCTGTACCGGACCCGGGACCCCAAACGCCGCCGGCCATGACGCCGGTCAGCTCCAGCTCGTCGTCGAGCACAACGAGGTCAGCCCGCTTGCCGGGGGCGATCGATCCGATCTCATTGTCCAGGCCCAGCACGCGTGCCGGGTTCGCCGAAGCTGCCGCCGACGCCTGTTCGACGCTGAGCCCGCTCACCTTGACGCCGAGGCGCACCGCCTGGTCCATCGTCAGCGTACTTCCGGCCAGGGACCCGGTCGTGGCCAGCCGTGCCTCGCCGTCATGCACGTGAACCTCCTGCCCGCCGAGCTCGAAATGCCCGTCACCGACGCCGGTGGCGTCGATCGCGTCGGTCACCAGCACGGGCGACGAGGTCAGCTCGAACACGAGCCCTACGATCGCCGGGTGCAGGTGCCTTCCGTCGTTGATCAGCTCGCAGGTGATACCGGTCTCCAGCGCGGCGCCGACCAGGCCAGGCTCGCGGTGGTGCAGTGGACGCATGGCGTTGAACAGATGCGTGGCATGAGTGGCTCCCGCGCGGACGCCGGCCAGCGTCTCCTCATAGGTGGCGTCGGAGTGTCCCATCGCGACGGTCACGCCGGCGGCGCTCAGCGTCTCGATCAGCGGCAGCGCACCGCTCAGTTCAGGTGCGATCGTCACCATCCGCAGCGTCTGGCCGGCAGCCGCGCGCAGGCGCTCGAGCAGCAGTGGGTCGGGGGCCAGCATGTGCGCCTCGTTCTGGGCTCCGCACCGCCGGGTCGACAGGAACGGCCCTTCCAGGTGCGAGCCCAAGACGTGCCCGCGCCGGTTGGGGCCGCGTTCCACAAGTTGGGCAGCCCAGCGGAGCTGGTCGATCAGCGCCTCCTCGGGAGCGGTCATCAGTGAGACCAGGGTCGAGGTGGTGCCGTGACCGCGATGGAAGGCGACTGCCTCAGCCATCGCCTCGAACGAGTCGGCGACGCTGTGGCCGCCGCCGCCGTGCATGTGCAGGTCGACGAAGCCAGGCAGCAGCCAGGCACCCGCGAGGTCGACGACGGGTGCATCGACGGCGGGTCGGCTGGGGCCGACCTGGGTGATGCGGCCGTCGTTCACCTGTACCCAGGCATCGGCGAGGACGCCTTCCGGTGTGACAACGCGGCCGCCGCACAGAAGCTGGATCCGGGCGTCGATCACGCCGGTGGCGGTCATCGCTGCCTCGACGCGAGGTGGGTTACGAGCGTCACGCGATCACTGCGGAACCAGGTACGGCCGAGCTCGACCGGTGTCCCCGCCGAGTCGAAGTTCTGACGGCTGACGATCAACATCGGCGTGCCGACGTCGACCCGCAGTGGCGCGGCCTCGCGCGGCGTCGCGGGGGCCGTCTCGATCCACTCCTCGCCGGTCCGCAGGCTGGTGCCGTAATGGTCGGCAAGGATCGCGTGCAGCGAGCCGTGGGCGCGGATCTGCCGCGTCAGTCCCGGGAAGCGGTGGGCCGGCAGCCACGAGGTCTCGACCGCGATCGGGAACCCGTCTGCGAAACGCAGCCGCTCGATCTTGTAAACCGGTGCGCGGGGGCTGAGCCCGAGCTGCCGGGCGAGCTCCGCGCTGGCGATGATCCGCTGGGTGCCGAGCACCTGAGCCGAAGGTTTGAAGCCGCTGGCCTCGACCTGCTCGGTGAAGCTCGCCAGATAGAGCGGCCAGGTGATCTTGGGCTCGGCGACGTATGTGCCGGAGCCCTGCCTGCGGACGAGCCGTCCCTCGACGACGAGCTCGCCAAGTGCCTGCCGTACCGTCGTGCGCGATGTCTGCATCTCGGCGGCGAGCTCGCGCTCGGTCGGCACCGCTGAACCGGGTGCGAGCGAGCCTATGAACTCGAGCAGGTGACGCTTGACGGTGTAGTACTTCGGCTCGATCGCCGAGGGGTCGCTGGCGGCCGTCATCAAGACGCCACGTCAGTCGAGGCGCAGGCCGGTCTCGGGATTGAAGACGTGTGCTGTCGAGCCCTCGATCGCGACACGCACGCGCTCCCCGATCGTCGGCACCGAGCGGCTGTCGCAGCGCATCACCCACGGCCTGTCGGTCGTGCCGTCGCCGTCCAGTTGGCCGTACACGTAAGCGTCCGCGCCGAGCTCCTCGACCAGCGTGACCGCAAGCGAGAGCGTGTTGGAGGCACCGCTGGAGGCGACGCTCGAGGCCTCGGGCCGCAGACCCACCACAAGTTCGTCGAGGCCGCCCGCACGTGCTGCGCTCAGCGTCGCCTCCGGTAGCGACACCACCGCACCACCGATCTCCGCGCCTCCGGCGACGAGCTTGGCATTGCGCACGTTCATCGCCGGCGAGCCGATGAAACCGGCCACGAATACGTTGGCAGGGCGGTCATAGAGATTGCGCGGCGTATCGACCTGCTGCAACTGGCCGTCCTTCAGCACGGCGACGCGGTGGCCCATCGTCATCGCCTCGACCTGGTCGTGCGTGACGTAGATCGTCGTCGTGCCGAGCCTCGCTTGCAGGCCGGCGATGTTCGCGCGCGTCTCAACGCGCAGCTTGGCGTCAAGGTTCGACAACGGCTCATCCATCAGGAACACGCTCGGCTCGCGCACGATCGCGCGACCCATCGCCACCCGCTGGCGCTGTCCGCCGGACAGTGCCTTGGGCTTTCTGTCGAGGTAGGCCTCGAGGTCCAGGAGTGTTGCCGCCTCGCGTACCTTCGCCTCGCGCTGCGGCTTTGGTACGCCTCTCAGCTTCAGCGCGAAACCCATGTTGTCGGCGACGCTCATATGCGGGTACAGCGCGTAGTTCTGGAACACCATCGCGATGTTGCGGTCCTTCGGGGCCCGCTGCGAGACGTCGGTGCCGCCGATCTGGATCGCGCCACTGCTCACCTGCTCGAGGCCCGCCAGCATGCGCAGGGCCGTCGACTTGCCCGAGCCCGATGGTCCAACCAGCACCATGAACTCGCCGTCCTCGACGTCCAGGTTGAGATCGTCGACCGAGGGCATGCTCGCGCCCGGGTACACACAGCTCGCGTTGATGTAGCTGATCGTTGCCATCGCTTACTCTCTGATGCCTTCTCTCCCGTGGCTGGCCTAAGTGGTCTAGACCAGTTCGGCAACGGTATAGCGACTCTGCGAATCGGCGTCAAGCGTAAGTGGTCTGGAGCCCACGGATGGCGAGGAAGTCTATGACTCGGCGAGGCGACTGGTACCGCTCACGCGCTGCCGTGAACCGGCCGCATGCGGCTGCAAGTGTTCATACGTTTGACGGTAAAGGCTTGCATCAATCAATGCTTAGGTGTAAACCGGTGCGTCGGGGGTAGGGGAGCATCGGGAACTGATTCCTATTGCACAACGGTCAAGGAGGGCGGTTGAGCGCGACGCAGATGAGAGGCGCCGAGCTACTTGAGCGAGCGACCAGCGCGCACGCTCGCGAGAGCCTGCACGACAACCTGACAGGTATCGGCAGTCGCGCTCTTCTGGAGGTCGCGGCGGATCAAGCCGTCGCACCGGCCAGCCGCTCGATCGTGCTGATCGATATCGACCAGTTCAAGGCGGTCAACGACACCTACGGCCACACCAACGGTGACCGGGTGCTGCGCACCGTTGCGCGGAGACTGGCGTCGGTCGCGGCCGGCGAGCATCTGCTCGTACGGCTGAGCTGCGATGAGTTTGCCGTGGTGATCGCTTCGGCCGACCAATCCGTCTGCGAATCGGTCGCTCAGGCCCTCTACGACGCTGTCCGGCAGCCGGTCCAGCTGTCCGGCAGCACGTTGTTCCTGGACGCCGGCGTCGGCATCGCGTTGGCACAGGGTGAGCTCACGCTATGGGAGCTCGTCAGTCGCGCCGGCGCATCGATTCACACGCTCAAGCGCAGCGGGCGGCTGCCGCGGATCGTCGTCTACGACGACAAGTCCCACGGCGAGATCCTCGATCAGCTCGCGCTCTCACTCGAGCTCCGCGCGGCGCTCAAGCGCGAGGAGCTGGTGGTCCACTACCAGCCGATCGTGGACATGGCCACGCGCGATGCCGTCGGCTTCGAGGCGCTCGTCAGGTGGGCCAACCCAACACGCGGGATGATCCCGCCACTGCGGTTCATTCCGCTTGCCGAGACGGCCGGGCTGATGCCCGAGCTGGGTGAATGGGTACTGGAGCAGGCGTGCACGCAGGCGCGGGCGTGGGCTGAGCAGTTCGAGCGCCTCCCGTACGTGAGCGTCAACATCTCGATCCAGCAACTCGAGGACCCGGACTTCATCACGCGCTTCAGGCGCGCTCTGGGCAGCTCGGGTCTCGAGCCGAGCCGGCTCAAGATTGAGATCACCGAGAGCGTGCTGGCGCATGGGGTCGACGAGGTCGCGCCTCCGCTGGAGATGATCCGGTCGATGGGCGTCGGCGTGCTGCTCGATGACTTCGGGACCGGTTACTCCTCGCTCGGCTACATCCGCGAGCTGCCGCTTGACGGCGTCAAGCTCGACCGGGTCTTCTCCCGCGACCTGACCGACTCGGCCGGCGCCTGGGCGCTTGCGCGCTCGGTCGTCGCGATGCTCGGCCAACTCCATCTGGAGATCATCGCCGAGGGGCTCGAGACGGCCGCGCATCTGGCCCAGCTCCGCTCGCTCGGCTGCCGGCTTGGCCAGGGCTATTACTTCGCCCACCCGAAACCCGCCGACGCTCTGCAGTTCGAACGGCTCGGGAAGGCATCGGCATGAGCGCCGCAGGCGGAGCTCCGATCCTGCTGCTCGAGGATGAGCGCGCGACGGCGGCGCTGGTCGTGCAGTTGCTCGCAGCCGAGCGCATCACCAACCCGATCGAATCGACCGGCAGCGGTGAGGCGGCGCTCGACTACCTGAGTCGCGTCGTCGATGGCCAGGCGCCGATGCCCGTCCTCTGCGTGCTCGACCTGTCGTTGCCCGGTGTGACCGGGCTCGAGGTGCTGCGGCACATCCGCACCACTCCGGAGCTTGCGCATTTGAACGTGATCATGCTGACCGGTTCGGGTAACGACGCCGATATCGAAACTGCCTACGAGCTTGGAATCGACGCGTACCTGATCAAGCCGGCCGGCGTCCACGGGCTGCCCGACGTCGTCCGTGAGCTCAGCCTTTCATACGAGCTGATCCCCCAGAGGAGGGACGAGCGTGCCTGAAGCACTACGCACCGAGTATCAGCGGCGGCGCCGGAGCGTCCGCCTGCTGATCACCGTGACGTGTCTGGTGGTCCTCGTCGACATCGGCGCCGGGGTGCTCACGATCGTCTCCAACCACAGCACCGACAAGGCACGCAACGCGGTCACTGCCGGGCTCAGCTACGACGAGAACATGAGCGGCATCATGCAGGCGACGCTCGACGCCGAGACCGGCCAGCGCGGTTACCTTCTGACCGGCGATCAGGTCTATCTGAATCCAGCAAAGAGCGCCGTCAAGAGCGCTCCCGCGCTGCTCAAGGCGATCGAGAAGGGCGACCGCGGCGACCCGGTCCTGCACCGGGATTACCCGAAGCTGCTGGCGCTGCTGGAGGCACGGCTCAAGGACCTCGTCCGGACCGTCAACCTGTATTCGCAGGGTAAGCACGCGCAGGCCCTGGCGATCGTCAAGACAAACCGCGGCAACCAGATCACCCAGCAGGTCAGGGATCTGACCGCGGTGATGACCAAGCGCTCTGACCTGCTCGTCAATGACGCGCGTGCGTCGTCGCACCGCGGCCAGGTTTGGGCAAACCGTGCCGCGATCGCCGCCTACGCCGCGTCGGGTCTGTTGCTGCTGCTGATGGTGTTGCTCATCCGTGACTACCTCGTCACCGAGACCGCGCGTCGCGCCTCGCGCGAGGCGCAGCTGGAGGCGGAGCGACTGAACCTCGCCAAGTCCGGATTCCTGTCGCGCGTCAGTCATGAGCTGCGCACACCACTCAACGCGATCCTCGGCTTTGGGCAGCTGCTCGAGCGTGAGCCGCTGGAATCGGGCGAGCGTGAGACGCTCGACCAGATGCTGACCGGGGGCAGGCACCTGCTGGCGATCGTCGACGACCTTCTCGATCTCTCCAGGATCGAGACCGGTGAGCTACGACTCTCGCTCGAGCCGGTACAGGTCGCAGACGCGGTCGCCGAGTCCAAGGCGATGATCTCCCACGCCGCGGTGACGGCCGCCGTGGGCTTGCGGCAGGGGCCGGTGAACGTCGACCTGTACGTGCGCGCCGACCGGCAGCGTCTGCTGCAGGTGCTGCTCAACCTGATCTCGAACGCCGTCAAGTACAACCGCCGTGGTGGCAACGTTGTCGTCCGAGCTGCTCAGACGGCGACAGGCAGCTCGGTTCGCTTCGAGGTGACTGACACGGGCATCGGCATCTCCAAGGAGGGCATCGAGCGCCTGTTCACACCGTTTGAGCGGCTGGACGCCGCCGGCCGCGGTATCGAGGGCACGGGCCTCGGCCTGGCGGTCGCGCGCGGACTGGTGGAGGCGATGGGGGGAACCCTGGGCGTCTCCAGCGAGGAGGGCATCGGCACAACTGTCTGGTTCGAACTCGCACTCAGCACCGCTGAGGAGGCCACAATGCCGAGGCTCGGCCGCCGCCCGTCGGCCGCCGATTCGGCGGGACTCGCCGGCGGTGACGCGGACGCCGACGACCGGGCGGCGATATCCGTGCTCTACATCGAGGACAACCCGTCCAACGTGCGCCTGGTCGAGAAGATCTTCGCGCTGGCCAGCGACATGGGGCTCAGCGTCGCCCGGGAGGGCGCCGCCGGTCTGGCGATGGCACGAGCGGAGCTGCCGGACCTGATCCTGCTCGATCTGCACCTGCCGGACATGTCCGGCGAGCAGGTGCTCGCGGCCCTGCTGGCCGATCCGATCACGGCGGAGATTCCAGTGATTGTCGTCTCGGCGGACGCATCGCCGGTCCAGACCAGGCGGCTGAGAGCCGCCGGTGCGGTCGGCTATCTGACCAAGCCATTTGATGTCGACCAGCTCCTGGTGGCGGTCCGGGCTCGAGGCACGGCGCCGGGGGCGGCCGACAACGGCGAGGTCGCGGCCGGGCTGCTCGACTCCTCGATGGTTGGATCGCTGCACTCACTTGCCGCCAACCCCGCGGTTGGGCCGGCCCAGATCGGCGAGATGCTGGCGACGTTCCGCTATGACGCCGACGGGATGCTCAACAGCGTTCACGAGGCGATCGGCGAGGGCAACATGGCGGCCGCTGCGCACGAGGCGCACCGGCTGGCCGGAGGTGCCGGCGCCGTCGGCGCGGGCCGCTTCCGGACGATGTCCAAGGAGCTCGAGCACCAGGCGCGCGAGGGCAATGAAGCCCAGGTGCGAGCGATGGACGCCCAACTCGACGAGCTGCTCGCGCAGACGTGGGAGGCGCTCTCGCAGGAGTTCGCCAATGAGCTCGGCGCCGTGCCAGCGGCCGCCGACCTGAACAGTTCCGGGTGATCACCGGCAACACCTGAACGTTTGCTCATGCAATGATGTATGCATGAGTCATGGGCACGAGCCGGACCTGAACTATCTGGACAGCGAGACGGCACGCGCCGTGGCGGAGACGATGGCCGCACTGGCGACGAGCAGTCGTGTCCGCATCCTCAGCCGCCTCAGTGCGGGCCCCTGCGCCGTGGGGGACCTGGCGGCGGAGGTGGAGATGGAGCAGTCAGCCGTATCCCAGCAGCTCCGCGTCCTGCGGCACCTCGGCCTGGTGGTCGGCGAGCGCCGCGGTCGGCAGGTCATCTACGCGCTCTACGACGATCACGTTGGCGAGCTGCTGGCGCAGGCGGTCTCCCACGCCGACCATCTGCGGCTCGGTCTCGCCGCGCGACCGGGCGCACACGAACACCCTGCGGCGGCGTCGACGTGAGCGCCACCACGCCGGCGCTGTTGATCGCTGCAGCGGGAGTCGGGTTCGGCCACGCGATCCTGCCCGATCACTGGGTGCCGTTGGCGGTGCTCGGACGCACACGGCGGTACCCACCGGGTCGCGTCGCTCGGCTCTCCGGGCTCGCGGGCATCGCGCACGTGCTCGTGTCGATCCTGCTCGGCGCGGTGATCGTCGTTATCGGCCTGCAGTTCCGCTCACAGATCAAGGGCGCCGAGGACACCATCGTCGGCGTGATCCTGCTGGCGACGGCCGTCGGTTTCACGGTCGCCGAGCTGAGCGGTCACGGCCATGACCACGATCACGGCCATGACCACGATCACGATCACGATCACGACCACGACGGTGAGTCACCAGGTGGCGGCCGGCTCCACGGCTTAGCGGCCGTGATGGTCCCCTTCGGCGCCGCCGCCTCACCAGACCTCACGATCCTGCCGGTGTTCCTGGCGGCGACCGCCGCCGGCGCCGTGGCCGCGGTCGCGTCGGTCGTGATCTTCGCCATCGTCACGATCGCGACGATCATGGTCCTGACGCTGGTCGCCTACCTCGGTGGCTTCCAAATCAAGGGCGAGTGGCTCGAACGCTGGGGCAACCTGATCACCGCCCTGGTGCTCGCCGTGATCGGGGCACTTGTGCTGACAGGCGCCCTCTAAGAGTCTGTCTCATAATCGGGTGCGTGGCTGGCGAGCGCCGGATCGAGCGGGGCGCGGACGCAGGACCCGACGGGATAGCAGCGCTATCACGAGGGTCCGAGGACAAAGCCCCGCGAAGATCCGCCGCCGCCAGACGCGTGCCGGGGTTATGAGACAGGCTCTAACCGTCGCTCACGCCGCGGCGTATCAAATCCTCGAACGCCCCGGTGGCCAGTAGTTAACGCCAGGTAGAGTCGTTGCCGTAGCGGTAGGCGAGCAAACTGGAGGCATCGAGTGGCCCCTCACGCAGGAACTTTCGCGCAGGGTTCGGCGCTTCTGCACTTCACACGGAACGGCAACTTCGGCCCTGATGGCGCCGAGCTCATGGTCGTCGAGCGCGGCGAGGGCGCGTACATCTTCGATACGCACGGCAACCGCTACGTCGACGGCCTGTCGAGTCTCTTCTGCGCGCAGATCGGTTACTCCTACGGTGAGGAGATGGGCGCCGTCGCCGCCAAGCAGCTCCAGCAACTCGCGTTCAACACGATGTGGGGAACAGCGCATCCGCCGGCGCTCGAGCTGGCCGACCGGTTGGCTGCCATCGCCCCCGACGGCATCGACCGAGTGTTCTTCACCTCGGGCGGCTCCGAGGCGGTTGAGGCCGCGTGGAAGCTCGCGCGGCAGTACCACATCGCCAACGGCGAGCCCCAGCGGCTGAAGGCGATCGCCCGCAACATCGCCTACCACGGCGTGACCCTCGGCGCGCTGTCCTTCACCGGCGTTCCCGCCTACAAGGAGCCGTTCGGCGAGCCCGCGATCTACACGCGCCACGTCTCCAACACCAACGCCTTCCGTTCAGAGCTGCAGGGTGAGGAGCTCACGGCCAAGCTGCTGCGAGAGATCGAGGACGTGATCGTCGAGGAGGGCCCTGAGACGATCGGCGTGATCATTGCCGAGCCGGTGCAGAACGCAGGCGGCTGCCTGGTCCCGCCGCCAGGCTATTGGCAGGGTTTGCGCCGGCTTGCCGACAGGTACGGCATCCTGCTCCACGCCGACGAGGTGATCACCGGCTTCGGCCGCCTCGGCGAGTACTTCGGCGTGACCCGTTTCGACACGACACCGGATCTGATCACCGTCGCCAAGGGCCTGACCTCCGCCTACGCGCCGATGGGCGCGGTGCTCGTTTCCGAGAAGGTTGCGGCACCGCTCTACGAGGACAAGCGCACCCTGTTGCACGGCATCACCTTCGGCGGCCACCCGCTGTGTGCGGCGATCGCGCTCAAGAACCTCGAGATCTTCGACCGCGAGCAGGTGCTGGAGAACGTGCGCGCCCACGAGCCTGGCCTGAAAGCCAGGCTCGAGCAGCTGAAGCAGGAGCTGCCGATTGTCGGTGACGCGCGCGGCGCCGGCTTCTTCTGGGCGGTTGAGCTGGTCAAGGACGACGACAACACACGCTTCGATGCCGAGGAGCGCGATAGCCTGCTGCGCGGCTACATGGCTCCGGCGCTGCTCGAGGCGGGCCTGATCGCGCGCGCCGACGACCGTGGCGACTCGATCCTCCAGATCGCACCGCCGCTGATCTCCGACGATGACGTGCTGGACGAGATCGTCGAGAAGATGCGCACGGTCCTGGTCGGCGCCCAGGACCTGGCGCTCGTTTGAGTGACGGCGCCGGAGCCGACCGCCAGTCGAGCACCCGAGGCGGCAGTCGCCCGGCGCTGCTTGAGCGCGCGTTGCGGCTGTCGTGGGCCTCGATCTGCTTCGGGCTGGTCTCGGGTGCCGTCTCGGTCGGCTCCGGTATCGCCGATCACAGCCTTGGGGTGTTGGCGGCCGGGCTCTCTGTACTCGCTGATGTGACCGGTTCGATGGTGCTGGTCTGGCGCTTCCGGATCGAACGTTCGGACCCGGCGCGTGCGGAGCATGTCGAGGCTCGGGCTGCGCTCGCGGTCGCAGCGGCGCTCGTGGTCATCGGGATCGCGCTTGCCTTCGAGTCGATCCATGCGCTCGCGACCGGCAGCCATCCGGGCAGCAGTGGGCTGACTGTGATCTCGGCGACGGTTGCCTTCGCGGTGCTGACCCCGCTCGCCTACCACAAGCGGCAGACCGCGATCCAGCTCGGCAGTCACGCGCTCAAAGGCGACAGCACGCTAAGCGCGATCGGTGCGAGTACAGCTGCCCTGGCGCTGCTCGGTCTACTGCTCAACGCGGCGTTCGGCTGGTGGTGGGCGGATCGGGTGGTCGCGCTGGTGATCGCGTTCGTCGCCGGGATCGAAGCGCGCACCTTGCTGACCGCCGAGCAGGCCGGCGACTAAGAGCCCGACAAGCTCTAAACCTGCAACATTCTCTGCCCGAGCGAACAACTGTCCCGAAGGAGGTGCGCTGATGCCACGCGCTGTCAGGTTCGACGAGTACGGCGGGGTTGACGTCCTGCAGGTGATCGAGGTCGAGCCCCCTGAACTCGGTGACGGTCAGCTGCTGATCGCGGTGAAGGCGGCCGGCATCAACCCGTTCGACTCGAAGCTTCGCCGCGGTGTGTTCAAGGCGGATATTCCCCTCACCTTTCCGGCCGCGCAGGGCACCGACGTGGCGGGCGTGGTCACGCAGATCGGACCGGACGTGACCGACTTCGCGATCGGTGACGAGGTCCTCGGTACCACGGGCAAACGCGGCAGCCAAGCAGAGCTGGCGGTTGTCCCGCAGGCCCGCGTGCTCCCGCGCCCGGAAGCTCTGCCATGGCCGGTGGCAGGAGCGTTGTGGACGGTCGGCACTACCGCGTACGCCGCCGTCGATGCGGTTGCCCCGCGGGCAGGCGACATCGTCGTGGTCACAGGCGCCGCCGGAGGTGTCGGAGGGCTCGCGTCGCAGCTCGCGCACCAGCAAGGAGCGACGGTGATCGGCGTGGCGAGCGAATCCGACCACGAGTGGCTGCGCTCACGCGGCGTGCTGCCCGTCACCCCCGGCGACGGGATCGGTGAGCGACTCCAAGCGACCGCCGCCGAAGCCGGGGGCGAGCTGAGCGGGATGATCGACACGGTTGGCCAGGGGTACGTCGAGCTTGGCGATCGAGCTCGGGATCGCGCCCGGAGCGCATCGACACGATCGCCGACTTCGAGGACGGCCCGCCCGAAGGGGTCCACACGGACGGCGCCGGCTCCGCATCGACCGTCGAGGTCGCCGAGGAGCTGGTGCAGCTGATCGTCGACGGCGATCTCGAGCTGCCGATCGCACAGACCTTTCCGCTCGAACAGGTCCGCGATGCCTACACGTTGCTGGAGAACGGCCATCCGCCGGGGAAGATCGTGCTGATCCCATGAGTGCCGCGACGCACACGACGACCGTGGGCGCGCCGTCGGTGCGCCGCATGACCGTCGCCGATATTCCACGGGCCGCGACGGTCTCGGCCGAGGCGTTCGAGCTCGATCTGGGCATCCCGGGCGCCCGTCGTCACTGGGAGGCGCGGATCCGCCACTCGCTGCTGACCGACCCGGAGGGCTCATTCGTGAGCGAGCGCGACGGCATCCTCGCCGGTGTCGCACAGGCGGTCATCCGCGAACGTCTCTGGATCCTGTCCCTGCTGACGGTGAGCCCGACCGTCAGTCAGGGCGGCGAAGGACGCGCGCTGGTCCGGGCCGCGGTCGGGTACGACCGGGATACGGACGCCGGAATCATCATGTCCTCGAACGATCCACGGGCACTGCGCCTGTACGGCACGTCCGGGTTCCGGCTGGAGCCAACCTTCCAGGCCACGGGCTCGGTCGATGCGGCCTTGATCCCAGAGCTGCATCCGAGCATCACGGAGGTTCCGCCGGGCGAGTTGGAGACGCTGGCGCAAATCTCACGCGCGGTCCGTGGGGCGTCGCACACGCTCGACTTCGGGGTGGCGCTGATCAGGGGCGCAAGCGTCTTCCGCCTCGAGGACCGCGGCTTCGTGGTCACGACTCCTGGGCGCGGTATCTGGATGCTGGCGGCGCGCGACGACAACGTCGCGCAGGCACTGCTGTGGTACGGCCTGCACCAGCTGAAGGACGAGCGCAGGATCGAGATCTCCTTCGTCACGGCCCGGCAGCAGTGGGCCCTCGATGTCCTTCTCGCGGCCAGGCTCTCGTTCAAGTCCTACGGGGCGATCGGGACCCGCGGCGCGCTCGGACCGCTACATCCCTATATCCCCAGCCCGCCGTTTGCGTGAGCACCTCCGCCCAGCCGCGAGACGCTGAACCCCGACAGGG
This sequence comes from uncultured Conexibacteraceae bacterium, assembly GCA_963720195.1. Taxonomy (GTDB): domain Bacteria; phylum Actinomycetota; class Thermoleophilia; order Solirubrobacterales; family Solirubrobacteraceae; genus Palsa-465. The sequence goes on along the minus strand of CAVRFD010000021.1, from coordinate 177,564 downwards.
CAGGACGGTCGCTGTCGGGCAGGCGTTCAAGGAGGCCGGGCACTTCGACCGCACTGGAATCTCGGCACGCGCGGGTCTGATCGCGGCGATCCCGGTCGCGGCGATGCTGGCGTTCGGAACCGCGATCGGGTCGCCGTCCGTCGCGGTGACCATGGGTGTCGGGGCCATGCTCCCCGGGGTCGCCTGGCGCGCCGGTGACGGGCCACTGGTCCCACCGATCGGGACGATGGCCGGCGCATCCGCGGCGCTGGGGATCGCGACACTGGCGGGCACACTCAGCGGCGGCTGGCCGTGGCTGCACCTCTTGCTGCTCGTGATCTTCTGCCTGGTGGCCGGCGCCGCCTCCTCGCTCGGACGCCGTGGTCAGGTCGTCGGGACGCAATCGATCATCGCGTTCATCGTCTTCGGGCGCTTCCCGGAGAACCTTCCCCACGCTCTGGCCCTGACCGGCCTGGTGCTCGGCGGTGGCGCGGCCCAGGTGCTGTTTGCGGCGGCCGTCGCGGTGCCGTTCGCCTGGCGTCGACAGCGGGCGGCGCTGGCTGCCGCCTACCACGCGCTGGCTGAGTTCACGGGCGATGTGACGCCCTCGTCGATGCCCGCGGCGACGGCGCTTGACGCCGCCGATGAGGTGCTTGCGACTCCAGCCCTGTTCGGTGACCAGGACCGCGACGCGCTCGCCTCGCTCGTCAGCGAGGGGCGGCGGATCCGGCTCGAGCTGATCGGCTTCAGCGCGCTGCTCTCCCAGCTGCGCCGCACCAACCCCGCTCTCACGGAGGCGTCTTCGGCTGACGTCCACGACGCGCTCGAACGGGTGCGTGAGCTCTTGCTGCTAACGGTCGCCGCGATCGACGGTGACAAGGCGACGCTCGCTCAGCTTCCGGCGCAGGCGGCCGAGGTGAGCGAGTGGGGAACCGCGCGCCAGCCGTTGGCATCGCCGGCGCTCGACCAGCGGCTGGGAGCATTGGTCGGTCAGGTGACGGCGGCGGCCCGCTTGGCCGCCGCCCTGCATTCCCCGGGCGCCAACGGCAGTGGAATTCCAGGCCGACCGAGCCTCGGCACGCGCCGGATCGGGAGCCAGCTTCGGGCCGACATCAGGAGGATGCGCACCGGCGCGACCAGGCACACAGCCGCGGGGCGCCACGCACTGCGGCTTGCGGTCGTGGTCGCACTGACCGAGCTGCTCGTCGAGCGCGTCGCGCTGCCACGTTCGTACTGGGCTGTGGTGGCCGCCGCAACGGTGCTCCGGCCGAGCTTTGGTCAGACGTTCACGCGTGGCGCCGAGCGCGTCCTCGGAACGATGGCAGGCGTCGTGATCGCGACCCTGATCGCGGTTGCCCTGGACCCGAACGGCTGGGGCGTGGTGGTGGTCGTGGCGGTGCTTGCGTGGGGCACCTACACCGTGTTCCCTGCGAGCTTCACTGCCGGTGTTGCGATGCTCACGGGCGTCGTCGTGTTTCTGCTGCACGCCGTCTCGCCCGATACCACACAAACTGCGCTCGACCGCGGGATCGACACCGCGATCGGCGGCACCATCGGTCTCATCGCCTACCTGCTGTGGCCGACTTGGTCGGCGCGCTCCATCAGTCCGCTGCTGGCCACGCTGGTGGATGCTCAGCACGCCTACCTGGACGCGGTGGTGGCCGGCCTGACCACCGGCAGGCGGATGCCCGAAACACAGCTGCGGACGCTCGCGCACGACGCGCGGATCGCCTACACCGACGCGCAGACCGCGATCGGGCTCGCCCGCAGCGAGCCGCAGCATCACCACGGTGCCGATCCCAGGACCGCGGCAGCGGTGCTCAGCGCTCTACAGCGTCTCGTCTACGGGCTTCACGTCCTGCGGTTGGACATCGCGATGATGCCCGAGACGAAACCGCTGCTGCTGCTCGAACCGCTGAAGACCGGGCTGGACAGTGCGCTCTCGGCGATCGCCGCAACGTTGCGTGACTCAGAGCAGCGACCGTTCCCGCCCCTGCGCACGCTCGACCGTGACCTCGCGCGCGCCCATCCTGAGCTGCTCACCCAGGCTGTCTGGGCAGGGCTGGACGAGCTCGTCGATGCGACCGACACGGCAGCCGCAACGATCGGCCTCACGGTTTCGTAACAGAGAGGGACTAAGGTCAATTCCGCAACCTTTTCCCTTCCAACGGGTTTGAGGTCGCAATGAGACGCCGGGATCACGGCTGTCGATTCTGCATGCTTTGCTGCTGAATCCCGTGAATCCGGCTGCTAGAACTACGCACTTCTTGCTGTCGATGAGATCAACCCTGATCCGCCCCAAGCGGGCGCTCCCGTTGTTTGCCGTGCTGGTCGCGTGCCTGTCGCTGCCGGCGCTGGCGAGTGCCGCCTCCTATTCCATGAAATGGAGCAAATCGGCGCTGCTCGAGAATCCGACCAAGGGCGGCGCGCTCGATTCGATCGCGTGCGCTCCCACGGTAACCGCGGCCACCATTCCCAAGGCCGATGCGCTCCTGTGTGTGGCCGGCGACCTCAAGGGCAACGTCTGGGCGACACAACACCCGTCACGTCCGGCCGCCGGTTGGCGCCGTGAGACGATTGACAGCGGCTCGGGCGACGCCATCACCGGCATCTCGTGCCCGTCAACTACCTTCTGCGTCGCTGTCGACGCGGGCGGCCGGGTGATGCACTCGACCGATCCGCTCGCCGGCTCCACGTCGTGGAGCAAACCTGCGCGGATCGATACCTCCACGCAGCCCGGCGGCGGTTACGCCGGCCTCGCGGCGATCTCATGCCCGACGACGAAGCTCTGTATCGCCGTCGACAACTCTGCCAACGGTCAGGTGGCGTACAGCACCGACCCGGCCGGGCCGGCGAGTGCCTGGTCAGTCGCCTCGGTCGGCAGCAACGTGTCGCTCAGCTCGGTCGCGTGCGCGTCGACGACGCTATGCGTGATCGGCGGCAGCGAGCGCTATTACTCGGTCGACCCGACCGGTGGCGCGAGCGCATGGAAGCCCGCGGGGACACTGAGCGGCAACGTCGCAGTGATCGCGGCCCTCACCTGCAACACCGCCAAGCTCTGCATCGGTGTCGGCTACGGCGACGCAGGAACTGGACTTGCCAGCGGCTCCTCGACACCGTCGACCGGTGCCAGCGCCTGGACCGGATCGCAGATCGGGACTGACCCGCCTGCGGTTGGAGCCCAGCTTGTCGACGGGATCGCCTGCCCCGAGCGCAACTTCTGTGTGGCCGTCGACGGTGCCTCTAACGCGTACACGAGTACGACGCCTGTGCGCGGCAACTGGAGCGCGGCCAGGCGGCTGAAGAAGGCTTCCCAGGCGACCCTGAGTCAGATCGCCTGCAACAGCACGGTGTGCGTCGAGGTCGACAACCGTGGCACGGTCACCTACGGCGCCGTGAAGGTCGCGTCTACAACGACCACGACCAAAACGACCACGCCGACGACGCCGACCAAGACGACCACCACCGGTACCACGACGACCGCTACCACCACGACCGGCTAGCCCGGCCGCCGGCCCTCCGCCGGCCTTTCTGCCAGGTCACATCTCCAATGGTCGCGCGGCCACCGCTGACACCCGATACCTTGGCGACATGAAGTCGATCCCGCACAGCGGCGAAGTGCTTGCGCGGGCCGAGAAGTTCGCCGATCGGCTCGGCAACGAGGCGTACTACCTCGGCTATTGCTTCCGCAGCGGCATGTTCGGGATCGAGCCACCGCACCGCCTGGCACAGGTCGTCAAGGCCTTCAGCGACTACGGGATGCTCGGCGCGGGAGTGGCCGCCGCCGCGGTCCGGCACCCCAACCAACTCGCCGTGATCGACGATCGCGGCACGTTGACCTATCGCGAGCTCAATGACCGCGTCAACTCAATCGCCACGGCGTGGATCGATGGCGGGCTCAAGGCCGGTGACGGCGTGGCGATCATGACCCGCAACCATCGCGGTTTCCTGGAGGCCCTGTTCGCGGCCGCCAGGTGCGGCGCCCGGGTGATTCTGATGAACACCGGCTTCTCCGCCCCACAGGTGGGCGAGGTCTCCGCTCGCGAGGGGGTCGACCTGTTCGTCTACGACGAGGAGTTCGGGCCTGCGGTCGCCGGTCACCAGCCGCGGCACGGACGCTTCCGCGCCTGGCTGGAAACGGGCCACGACGGTGAGGACACGCTCGACGCGCTGATCGCCTCGACGGCGGCACGGACGCCGCCCAAGCCCGCTCGCGCGCCGCGCCTGGTGATCCTGACGAGCGGTACCACCGGCACGCCGAAGGGCGCCGGGCGCGACGTTCCGTTCTCGCTCTCACCGGTCGGCGGCCCGCTCAGCAAGGTCCCATTCCGCTCGGGCGACGTCGCCCAGATCTCGGCGCCGCTGTTCCATGCGCTCGGCTTCACGCAGGGCCTGCTGCAGATCGGGCTCGGTGCCACGCTCGTGCTGCAGCGACGCTTCTCGCCGATCGAGGCGCTCGACAGCCTCGAGCGCAACCGCGTCACGACCTGGGTGATCGTGCCGGTGATGCTGCAGCGCGTGCTCGCACTCGAACCTGAGCACTGGCAGGGCCGCGATCTCTCGGCCCTGCGGATCATCTACCTGAGCGGCTCACAGCTCGGGACCGACCTCGCCCGGCGGGCGCACGCTGCCTTCGGGCCCGTGCTCTACAACCTCTACGGCTCGACCGAGATCGCCTACGCGACGATCGCCACGCCCGTCGATCTCGAGATAGCGCCTGCCAGCGTCGGGCGCGTGGTCCGTGGCGCCGTCGTGAAGATCCTCGGCCCCGATGGCGAGGAGCTGCCGACTGGTCAGACCGGCCGCATCTTCGTCGGACACATGATCGAGTTCGAGGGCTACACCGGCGGCGGCGACAAGGAGCGAATCCGCGGGCTCGTCTCCTCCGGCGACGTCGGCCACTTCGATGGCGAGGGTCGGCTGTTCATCGATGGCCGCGACGACGAGATGATCATCTCCGGCGGTGAGAACGTGTTCCCACGTGAGATCGAGGAGCTCCTGGGTCTGCACCCGGCGGTGCTGGAGGCCGCGGCCGTCGGCGTGCCCGATGAGAAGTTCGGTCAGCGCCTCACCGTGTTCGTGGTGCGCCGCGACGGCACCGAGCTCAGCGAGGAGGACGTCAAGCAGCATGTGCGCGACAACCTCGCGCGCTACAAGGTGCCGCGTGAGGTCGTCTTCCTCGACGAGCTGCCGCGCAACCCGACCGGCAAGGTGCTCAAGCGCGAGCTCGTCAACCGCTGACGCCGTGTCGCTGACGATCGTCAATCGTACGCGCGGCGACAGCGTTGTCTGCGCCGGGACCGAGGTCGCCGACACGGTCTGGCGCCGGATGCGCGGCCTGCTTGGCCGCGCATCTCTGCCCGCCGGCAGCGGGATGTTGTTCCGCGGCGAGTCGTCAATTCACAGTGCCTTTATGCGCTTCGAGTTCGATGCAGTGTTCATGGATCGTGAGCTGCGGGTAGTCGCCCTCGCCGAACGGATCCCGCCTTGGCGGGCGCGTGCCGCGAGAGGTGCGCGTAACATTCTCGAACTGGCGGCCGGAGAAATCTCACGTACAGGAGTGACGATCGGCGATCAGCTCGCCGAGATGGAGACTCGCGATGTCGCTACGCCACTCGACACGCCAGCCAGCTGAGGACCAGTCCGTCCCGGCGTTGAAGATCGCGCCGCGTCTGCAGCCTGCGGGCAACGGGTCCTCGGTCGGCTTGCTCCCAAGCATGGGCCGGCTCGCGTGGATCAGCGCAACGGTGGCCGCGATCGCGGCGGCTGTTGCGGTGTTCACCCTGCTCGATCGCTCGCATCCGAGCCATTCAGGCGCGCGCGATGCGCTGGCGCCGAACATTCCCGTTCACCCGATGTGGCCCAAGTCGCGCCGCGTACCGATTGCAACCGGACGCGACTCAGCCGTGACTGCAGGTAGCGCACGGCTGACAGTCGTCGGCGCGCCGAAGTTGGTTGCTGTCGCTGCCAGGCGCCCTGCGGCTCCACACTCGACGGTCCCCTCAACACCCGTGTCCTACGCACACGATCTCTCGCTCTCGAATCTGACGAGCCTGGTGGATGGCGGCACCAGCTATCAGCCGGCGGTGTACCTCGCCAACACCTACCGCGCAGTCGCCACTCGCTACAAGATCCCGTGGCGCCTGCTGGCTGCTGTCGAGTACATCGACGGCGGCTACGTGAACGCGACCGCCGGGCCGTCGTCCAAGGTCCTGGGGTCTGTGGGCAAGAGCCTCGACGCGGGCGGTCAGCGTGCGGTCAACGCGCACGTGCTCACACGCGCGGTCACCGCCGCCTCGCAGCCGAGCGCGGCGCTGATCACCGCCGCGCGACAGCTGGCCGCCGATGGTGCCGGCCAGGACCCAGCGCAGGCCCTCTACACGTTCACGCATGACAGCGCCGCCTCCGAACAGCAGGCGCTGACGCTCACCCAGGCGATGAACACCTCGGCCGTCACCAGCACGGCGGGGCCGCTGCTCAAGCTGGTCTCGATGGAGAACGAGGCCAAATTGCTCAACGGCATCCCCTACAGCTGGGGCGGCGGACACGAGAATCCGGCCTGGGTCGTCTCCAGCGGTTACGACTGCTCGGGCTTCGTCTCGGCGGTGCTGCACTCCGCCGGCTACCTCAGCTCACCGCAGACGACCCAGACGCTGCCCGGCCAGGCCGGCATCCTCAATGGTCCGGGCAAGTACGTGACCATCTACGACCGCACCGTCGCCACGGTCAAGGTCTGGGTTAAGAAGAAGACGGTCACGACCGTCAAGAAGGCGGTCAACCCGGCGTCGACCGGCGTCCATCTGGACAAGGGCAGGCACGCGAACTCGAGCAGCTCGGTCTCGATTACCTTGCCGAAGTGGGTCGGCGAGTGGCAGACGCTGAAGATCACGAAGCTCGTGCCCAGCCTCGACAACAACAACGACGACGAGCACGTGATCATCGACCTCGACGGTCAATGGTGGGAGAGCGGCGGCAGCACCACCGACGGCGGTGCCGCGATGGTGCATCCGATCACCGATCCGAGCACCGGCTACCTCAAGAGCTTCAACAAGATCCTCCACCCAAGCGGGCTTTAGAGCACCCCGGCGCCCTGTAGTCCTTCCGTTCCGTTAGCGTCCGCGAGCGTGAACGACTCGCTCTTGAACGCGGACGCGATCGTGGTGGGCGCCGGCCTGGCCGGTTTGGTCGCCACCGCGGAGCTCGCGGCCGCCGGTAAGAGCGTCGCGCTGCTCGACCAGGAGCCCGAGGCCTCCCTGGGCGGGCAGGCCTTCTGGTCGCTTGGCGGGCTGTTCTTCGTCGACTCTCCGGAGCAGCGGCGCGCAAGGATCCACGACTCGTTCGAGCTCGCGTGGTCGGACTGGCTCGGCAGCGCTCAGTTCGACCGTCCCGAGGACGAGCATCCGCAGCGCTTCGCGCGGGCCTACGTCGAGTTCGCGACCGTGGAGAAGCGCGACTGGTTGCGCTCGCTGGGCGTGCGGGTGCTGCCGAGCCCGGGATGGGCGGAGCGCGGCGGTGGCCACGCGCTCGCGCACGGCAACTCGGTGCCGCGCTTCCACCTCACCTGGGGCACAGGGCCCGCCGTCGTCGAGCCGTTCGAACGCAGCGTCCGCGCGGCCGCTGGGCGCGGGCTCGTCCAGCTTGCCTTTCGGCACCGCGTCGACGAGCTGCTGGTCGAGAACGGTCGCGTCGTCGGCGTGGCAGGCGCTGTGCTCGCCCGTTCGCTCGTCGGCCGCGGTCAGGAGAGCTCCCGGGAGACGGTCGGCCGCTTCGAGGTCCGCGCCGGGGCTGTGTTGATCTCGAGCGGTGGCATCGGCGGGAACCTCGAGCTCGTACGGCGTTACTGGCCTGAGCGGCTGGGCCCGGCGCCGCGCGACATGGTCGCCGGCGTCCCGGCCAGCACGGACGGGCGCGTGCTCGAGATCGCTGAGCGCGCGGGCGCCAGCTGGATTGGTCGCGACCGTATGTGGCACTACACCGAGGGTCTGCGTAACTGGAGTCCCGTCTGGGAGAACCACGGGATCCGGATCCTGCCCGCGCCGTCCTCGATGTGGTTCGACGCGACCGGGAAGCGTCTGCCAGTGCCGCTGTTCCCGGGCTTCGACACGGTCGGCACGCTCGCACACATCGGGCAGACCGGCCACGACCACACCTGGTTCGTTCTCAACCGCCGGATCATCGCGCGCGAGTTCGCGCTCTCGGGCTCCGAGCAGAACCCGGACATAACCGGCAAGAACGTCGAGGAGACGGTGCGCTCGCGGCTGCTGCCGGAGGTGCCTGCGCCGATTCAGGCCTTTCTGGACCACGGCGAGGACTTCGTCGTCGCCCACAGCCTGCGCGAGCTCGTGGCCGGCATGAACGCGTTGACCGATGAGCCGCTGCTGCAGTACGACGAGATCGAGCGCCAGATCCTGGCGCGCGATCGCGAGGTCGCCAACCCCTACGGCAAGGACCTGCAGGTGATGGCGATCCGTGCCGCGCGCCGCTACCTGCCGGACCGCGTCAGCCGCGTGGTCGCGCCGCACCGGATCCTCGATCCCGCGGCCGGACCACTGATCGCGGTCAGGCTCCACATCCTCACGCGCAAGACGCTGGGCGGGCTGGCCACCGACCTCGAGGCACGTGTGCTCGGTGCTGACCGGCGAGCCGCTGACCGGGCTCTGGGCCGCCGGCGAGGCCGCCGGCTTCGGCGGCGGCGGCATGCACGGCTACAGCGCGCTCGAAGGCACCTTCCTGGGCGGATGCCTGTTCAGCGGGCGGATGGCCGGCCGCTCGATCGCCGCCCGCCTCTGAGGGTCGGCTACTTCAGGAAGCGCGTGATTGCGGCGGCGATGGCTGCTGCCGCGCGCTTCTGGAACGAGGTGGTGACCAGCAGTTGCGCATCGGTCGCGTTGCGCATGTTCCCGCACTCGATCAGCACCTTCGGGACCGTCGTCAGGTTCAGTCCGGCGAGGTCGTCGCGCGGCTGCAGGCCGTCGACGCCGTCGTAGGTCGAGACCGGCATCCCGGTGCCGGCCTCGAACGTCGAGCGCAGGATCCGCGCGAAACGGTCCGAGGGTGTGATCACCTTGGCGTTCGTCTTGTCGGCGACCGGCTCGAGGACCGTGAACCCGCGCCCTGACGGCGGGCCGCCGTCAGCATGGATGTCGACGGCGACGTTCGCGTGGGCGTTGTTGATGATCTGTGCGCGCGTGGTCACGCAGGGGCCGACACCGTCGTTGTTGTGGCGCGTGAGCACGACCTTGGCGCCCTCGGCCTTCAGGTCGGCGGTCAGGTAGCCGGCGACGTTCCAGTTGAACTGCGCCTCGGTGTAGCCGCCATCGGTCTCGGTCCCGGTTGTGTCGCAGGTCTCCATCTCGCGTCCGTTCCAGACGAGATGGTTGATGAAGCTGGGGTCGCTCCAGTTCCTGCCGTTGTGCCCGGGATCGATCCCGACAACAGCGCCCGTCAGCGGACGGGCGCTGGCAGGAAGAGCGATTGGCTGTGCAAGCGCGAGCATCGGGGCCCGATTATTGCCGGCCAGCTTCGAGACCCTCACAAAATGATCGCGGGCCGGGCTGCGGCCCAGTACCTGCGCTGGATCGCCACCCGCGGTCTTGCCGGTAGCGCTGCTACCGCCTGCGACCACGTTTGGCGCCCAGCTTGGTCCTGGACCACCCCGGCGTCGCGTCATTTCGCTCGGGCCTCTAACGTCACGCTCAGCTATGAAGATCATCTACACCTACACCGACGAGGCGCCGGCACTCGCGACCGCGTCGCTGCTGCCGATCGTCAGCGCGTTTGCTGCCGCCGCCGACGTCGACATCGAAACCCGTGACATCTCGCTCGCCGGCCGCATCCTCGCCCAGTTTCCGGATCGGCTGACGGATGAGCAGTTCACCGCCGACGCACTCACCGAACTGGGCGAGCTCGCCAAGACGCCTGAGGCGAACATCATCAAGCTTCCCAACATCAGCGCCTCGGTGCCGCAACTGAAGGCGGCGATCAGGGAGCTTCAGGAGCAGGGCTACGCCGTCCCGGACTACCCGGACAGTCCCGCGACCGACGAGGAGCGCGACACCCGTGGCCGTTACGACAAGGTCAAGGGCAGCGCCGTCAACCCGGTCCTGCGCGAGGGCAACTCGGACCGTCGCGCGCCCGCTTCGGTCAAGGCCTTTGCCAAGAAGCACCCGCACTCGATGGGCGCCTGGTCGGCCGAGTCCAAGTCGCATGTGTCGACGATGAGCGACGGCGACTTCCGCTCGACGGAGAAGGCCGTTACCGTCGACGAGCCGACCACCGTACGGATCGAGCACGTTGGGCCAGACGGGACCGTGACTGTGTTGAAGCCCGACTTCCCGCTGCTCGCGGGTGAGGTCGTCGACGGTGCCGTGATGCGCGCGGCGGCGCTCGACGCGTTCCTCGCCGAGCAGATCGCGGATGCGGACGCGAAGGGCATCCTCTTCTCCGTCCACCTGAAGGCCACGATGATGAAGGTCTCCGACCCGATCATGTTCGGTCACGCGGTGAAGAGCTTCTTCCCGGAGCTGATCGGGACGGCCGGTTGGAACCCGAACGACGGACTCGGGGCGTTGCCGGCGGACACCGAGATCCCATACGAGGGCAAGCCGCAGTTGGCGATGGTCGACTCCGACCGCGGAATCACGAACCTGCATGTGCCCAGCGACGTGATCATCGACGCCTCGATGCCGGCTGCGATCCGTGCGTCCGGTCAGATGTGGAACGCCGCCGGCGAGCAGCAGGACGCCAAGTACGTGATCCCCGATCATTCGTATGCGCCGCTGTATGCCGAGACGCTCGAGGACTGCCGGCTGCACGGCGCCTTCGACCCCGCGACGATGGGAACGACTCCGAACGTCGGGTTGATGGCGCAGGCGGCCGAGGAGTACGGGTCGCACGACAAGACTTTTGAGATCGACCAGCCTGGACGGGTGCGGATCGTCGATGCGTCCGGCAGGGCGCTGATCGAGCACGAGGTCGCCCCCGGCGACATCTGGAGGGCGTGCCAGGTCAAGGACGCGCCGATTCAAGATTGGGTCCGGCTTGCGGTCGCGCGCGCTCGCGCGACCGGTGCCCCCGCTGTCTTCTGGCTGGACGAGACGCGTGCGCACGACGCCGAGCTGTTGAAGAAGGTGCGCCCGGCGCTGGCGGAGCTGGATACCGATGGGCTCGAGATCGAGATCCTCCCGATCGACGAGGCGACGCGCTTCACCCTCGCCCGCGCTCGCGCCGGCAAGGACACGATCTCCGTCACCGGCAACGTCCTGCGCGACTACCTCACCGACCTATTCCCGATCCTCGAGCTCGGAACCAGCGCGAAAATGCTCTCGATCGTGCCGCTCATGGACGGCGGCGGCATGTTCGAGACCGGTGCCGGCGGCTCCGCGCCGAAGCACGTGCAGCAGTTCGTCAAGGAGAACCACCTGCGCTGGGATTCGCTTGGTGAGTTCCTGGCGCTTGCGGTCTCGTTCGAGCTACTGGCCGAGAAGAGCGGCAACGCTCGCGCGCAGGTGCTCGCGGACACGCTCGACCGTGCGACCGGAAGCGTGCTCGAGGAGCGCAGGTCGCCGCTGCGGCGGGTCGGAGAACTGGACAACCGCGGCAGCCATTTCTACCTGGCGCTGTACTGGGCTCAGGAGCTGGCGGCGCAGACCGACGACCCCGAGCTGGCCGATCGCTTCCAGCCGCTCGCCGAGCAGCTGGCGGACGACGAGGAGAAGATCCTCGCCGAGCTGTCCGAGGTCCAGGGCCGGCCGGTCGATATCGGCGGCTACTACCACCCGGATCTCGAGCTGGTGGATGCCGCCATGCGGCCGTCGTCGACGCTCAACGCGGCGCTCGATTCGCTCAACGTCTATTCCGCCCGGGGCGTATAGCTCTAAATCAGCAGTCGGCTGATCTCATTCAGCAACGCTTCGTTCGACGGCAGCGGCCCTCCTTGTCGAGGAGCATCTGCCGTTGGGCGGCGCGTGCGAATGCGGTATCGATCACCAGCAGCGCGATCGCGTCCGGGTTGGCGTCGGGATTGACGCGGCCGGCCGCCTGCTCGGCGCGCAGGTAGGCGCCGAGCAGATGCACGCCCTTGTGGGGGCCGAGGTGGTGGGCTTCGATGTAATCCGCGAGTCTCGCGCGGAGCTCCGGGTCGGCCTGCGCGGCATATAGGACCGGCAGCACATCCTCGAAGAACCGTTCGAGCGCGGCTGACGCCTTGCGGATCACCGTCGGCGGATCCATCGTCGCTGAGTCGAGTCCGGCCATGAACATGAGCGGCTTCATGCCGTGCTCGAAGACGGCCTGGAGCAGGCCGGCGCGGTCACCGAAGTGGTAATAGACGCTCGCGTCGGACACGCCGGCGCGAGCGGCAACGGCACGGCTGGTCAGGTTCGCGATGCCCTCCTCGCGGAGCACTGCGAGCGTTGCGTCGAGGATTGCCTCGCGGCCGCCGGACGGCGGCCGGCCGCGCTTGCGTGGTTCTTCGGTTGCCGTCATTTCAGAGGTTGGGAAGCGTAGCCGCTGTGGGTATGTATTTCCTGAGCGAAGGCTCAGGGTTAATGATATTCTGAGCGCTCGCTCAGTAATAGCCCTGATCGGAAGCGGAGTAACCATGGCCCGGAAATGGTGGACGTTGATAGCCGTCTGCACAGGCGTCTTCATGCTGTTGTTGGACGTCACGATCGTCAATGTGGCGCTACCCCAGATCGAGCGCGCCTTCAACGCTGACCTCTCCGATCTGCAGTGGGTGATCGACGCCTACGCACTGACCCTGGCGGCACTGTTGCTGACGGCCGGCTCGGTTGCTGACCTTGCCGGGCGCCGACGCGTGTTTGCGACCGGGATCGTCGTGTTCACGCTCGGCTCGGTGCTCTGCGGCCTCGCACAGAGCTCAACGTTCCTGTCGCTCTCACGTGCGCTTCAGGGCGTCGGTGGCGCGATCATGTTCGCCACGGCGCTCGCCCTGCTCGCTCAGGCGTTCCCGCCGCGTGAGCGGGGCGTACCGTTTGCGGTGTTCGGCGCGATCACCGGCGTGGCCATCGCCGTCGGACCCGTGCTCGGCGGCGCGATCACGACCGGCCTCAGCTGGCGCTGGATCTTCTTCGTCAATGTGCCGATAGGAGTGTTCGCACTCGCGGTCACGTTGCGACGCGTCGACGAGTCGAGGCTTCCGGGCGCGCCACGTCCGGACGTGGCTGGGTTCGTGAGCTTCAGCCTCGCGCTCGCGGGGCTTGTGTTCGGTCTGATCCGCAGTCAGGCCGACGGCTGGGGTTCTGCCACCGTGCTCGGATCGCTCGGGGCTGCGGTGGTTCTGCTGGTCGCATTCATTGTGATCGAGTTGCGGGTGCGTGAGCCGATGCTCGACCTCAAGCTGCTGCGCGTGCCGACCTTCAACGGCGGCCTCGTGTCCGCCTGGGCCGTTTCGGCGTCGATCTTCTCGATGCTCACGTACATGGTCATCTACTTCCAGAACGTGCTGGGCTATTCGGCGGTGGCCGCAGGTGTGCGCTTCCTGCCGTTGACCGGCGCGATCTTCCTCGTCGCCGGCGTGGCGGGCCGGCTCACGACCAAGGTTCCGATACGGCTGCTGATCGGGGCCGGCTTCGCGTTCCTCGTCGGCGGGCTCCTGCTGATGCGTGGCCTGACGCCGGCGGACAGCTGGACGCACTTCCTGCCCGGCTTCATCCTGGCGGGTATCGGCGCCGGTCTGATCAACGTCCCGCTGGTCTCGACGGCCGTCGCAGTGGTGCCCGCCGAGCGTGCCGGGATGGCCTCCGGGATCAACTCGACGCTGCGCCAGGTCGGTGTTGCGACCGGCGTCGCCACCCTCGGCACGATCCTCGCGAGTCGCATCAGGTCGGAGGTCGTCACCCAACTGAACGGCACACCGCTGGCCGCACACTCCCACGCGCTCGGCGCCGCGATCGCCTCCGGCGGGCTGCGCGGCGCGAGCACGAGCGTGCCGGCCCACCTGCAGGGCCTCCTGATCGGGACGGCCAAGAGCAGCTACGTCGACGCCCTCAACACGATCCTGCTGGTCGCCACCTGCGTCGCCCTCGTCGGCATGATCGTCGCCTTCACGACGATCCGCCAAAGAGACTTCCACGACTCCCCACTCCAAGCAGACGCGCCCGAGCCTTCACGCGAAGCATCAGCAATACCGGCCTAACCCTGAGCCAGACAGCCACCAACCGCCCGACCCTGAGCCAGTAAGCCGCCGACCGCCCGAACCCTGAGCCAGTAAGCCGCCGACCGCCCGAACCCTGGAGCCTTTAGCTCCAGTCGCAGCCAAGGCATGTAGTGGGCAGCCCGCCGAGGGTCCATAAGCACCACTCGCCCGGTGGTGCGACCGGACCCTCGACGGGCAGCCCATGACCACGCCTGCTAAGATGCTTGCCAGCAAGCAAGTATCTACTTCAAGTGAGGGCAGGCAATGGCGACAGGAGTCGACACCGAGACAGCTCAGCGGTTGCGGATGGTGTTCGGGCATCTTGCCCGCGTGCTGCGCCCAACCGAGGCAGGTCTCGCCGCCGACCTCACGCCGACGCGCGTCGCCGTACTGCTCAACACGGTCCGCAACGGTCCGGCCAGGCTCGCCGACGTCGCTGAGCAGGAGGGCCTGAACCCGACGCTGCTCTCGCGCACCGTCGCCAAGCTTGCAGAGGACGGGCTCGTGGTTCGCAAGGCCGACGTGGACGACCGCCGCTCCGCCTGGCTCGACGCGACTCCAGCCGGCCGCAAGCTGGCCGCCGAGATCCGCGCGCAGCGGACGCAGGCTGTCGAGGCTGCGCTCGTGCAGCTCTCGAGCGAGGACCGCAAGCTGGTCGAGGCGGCGCTACCCGCGCTCGAGCAGCTCGCCCAGGCCCTCCACCAGGAGGGCAGATGAGTCCGCTGATCAAGCGCGTCTCTCGGACCACCTTCGCTGCGCTCGAGGTTCCGAACTACCGGCTCTACCTCGCCGGCCAATGGACCTCGCTCGTCGGTACCTGGATGCAGATGGCCGCGCAGTCGTGGCTGGTGCTGACGCTCACGCACTCCGCCACCACGCTTGGCTTGATCGTCGCACTGCAGACGCTTCCCGTGCTGCTCCTCGGGCCCTATGGGGGCGTCATCGCCGACCGGGTCAACAAGCGCAAGGCCATGATCGTGCTGCAGGCGATGATGGGCCTCCAGGCCCTGACGCTCGGTCTGCTCACTGTGACCAACTCGGTACATGTGTGGGAGATCGGCGTGCTCGCAGTCGTGCTCGGTCTCAACAACGCGTTCGAGAATCCGGCGCGTCAGTCGTTCATGCTGGAGCTCGTCGGGCCCGAGCACCTGCGCAACGCGGTCAGCCTCAACTCGACGATGGTCAACGTCGCCCGCGTCGTCGGTCCCGCCATCGGCGGTCTGATGATCGCCGCCGTTGGAACCGGCTGGTGCTTCCTGATCAACTCTGTCAGCTTCGTGGCTGTGATCAGCTCGCTGATGCGGATGGACACTTCCGCGTTGAGCCCCGTGGTGCCTACGCTGCGGGCGAAGGGACAGCTTCGCGAGGGTCTGCGCTACGTCCGCCACGACTCTCGCCTGGCGCTCCCGCTGGTGATGGCCGCCGTCGTCGGCTGCCTCGCCTACGAGTTCCAGGTCTCGCTGCCCTACATGGCGTCGCACGGGCTTCACGTCGGCTCGGCGGGCTACGGCTTCATGACCGCGGCCATGGGTGCCGGCGCTGTGGCCGGCGGTCTCGCCCTCGCCACGCGCGGGAAGATCGGCTCGCTGCCGTTGATCT
The DNA here is from genome assembly GCA_963720195.1 of uncultured Conexibacteraceae bacterium. Taxonomy (GTDB): domain Bacteria; phylum Actinomycetota; class Thermoleophilia; order Solirubrobacterales; family Solirubrobacteraceae; genus Palsa-465. Next base: position 161,828 of record CAVRFD010000021.1, on the reverse strand, counting down.
TCGCTGCACTTGCGTTCGGAATATCGATGATCTTCGCCGCCGTCGCGCCGAACCTCGTGCTCGAGCTTGTCGCGCTGGTGCTCGTCGGTGCGGCCTCCGTGGCCTTCATGTCGCAGACCAACGCCACACTGCAGTTGCGCGCCGCGCCTGAGATGCGAGGCCGTGTCATGTCGCTGTGGTTCGTCGCTTTCCAGGGGTCTACGCCGATCGGCGGCCCGATCGTCGGTGCCGTGATGGCCGCCCACGGCGCACGCTCGGGCCTTTGGCTCGGCGCGGTTGCGTGTCTGGCCGTCGCAGCGGCCGGTACCGCGACGCTGCGGTCGCTCCGCGCCCGCCGCGCCGTGGCCGCGCAGGCGGCCGAGGTCACGCCGCCGGCAGACGTGCTCGCCGCGTAGTAGCGGCGAACCCGGCATTCAGGAGCGCCTCGGCCTGCGTGGTCCAGTTCGCTGAATGCAGCAGCACGACGCCAAGCCACTGATGGCCGCGCTTGACCGTCGCTACGAGGCACATCCCCGCCGCCGCCGTGTAGCCGGTCTTGACGCCGTCGGTGCCCGGGTAATCGCTCAGCAGCAGCGGATTGTTGTTGGTCAGGTAGAGCTTCCCGCCCTTGATCGGGAAGCGCAGCGAAGCCGTCGGCGACGCCACGATTCGCGAGAGCAGCGGCGTTCTCAGCACCGTGTGCGCGATCAGCGCGAGGTCGGCCGCGCACGAATAGTTGTGGCGATCGACGACGCCTGAAACGGTTGCGTAATGCGTACAGCGCAGGCCCATCGTCCGTGCCCGGGTGTTCATCATCGCCACGAAATGTGCCCGGGTGCCGGCCACGTGCTGAGCCAGCGCGATCGCCGCATCGTTGCCTGATGGGAGCAGCAGCCCATAGAGCAGCGCACGCTCGGGAACCCGTTTGCCGAGCGGCAGCAGTCCGACGGCTGAGCCCGTGTAGTGCATCGCCTGCGGGGTTATCAGCACGCGACCGGCGGGCGACGAGTCGGAGGCGACCAACAACGCCGTCATCATCTTCGTCAGGCTGGCGATTGGGAGTCTGCGGTCCGGTTGACGCTCCCACAGCACCTGGCCGCTGCGCACGTCGAACAGCATGCCGCTGCGCAGAGGTGCCGCCATCGCCGCATTGCCCTTGAGCGCACGCTTGACAGCTCGGCGGAGAGTGACGGAGGCAAGTACGTGCGCGTAAACCGGCTGTGGGATCGTCTTCGGCTCGGACGCCACCGCCCTGGCCGGGGTGAGCACCGGTAGCCCGTGCTTGCTCGTTGCTGGTGCGAAGAACAGCAGCACGATCAGGCCGACTGCGAGGAACGCCAGCGCACCACGCCAGATCACACGCCTGCGGCGAGCGCGGCGTCTCTGGTTAATCAGGGCGGAGCGGCGGGGCCGCCCCTGCTGCAGCACGCGGAGGTCTGTCATTACGGAAAGGCGACCCCTTGGCCGCCTCGCGAGCGCAGGTTAACGGTTGGTCACGCCGGAACAGCGGGGGTCTGCACCGACACGATCCGCCATGGCTCGGTGGCGTCGTCCGTGATCGCGAGCGTCCAGCGCTCGGTGAAGCCGATCGGGCGGGTGGCGCTGCCGGCCAGGACGCGCGTCGTATCGCGATCCTCGATGTAGCGGCGGCCACGTAGGTCGACGTCAATCGTCATCGTCGCCGGCTCGCTCGCGGCGTCGAGCCCGACGATCCGGATCCGTTGCACCTGGACGCCGCGCACGACCACGCGGGTGCGGCCGCTCGGATCGCCGGGGTGCAGCAGTTCGACGATGGCGTCGGGCGTGGCGACCTTCTGCAGCTCGGTATCGGCGCCGTCCACAGCTTCGGTCCAAGCTGCGACGGCCCGGCGCGCCGCGACCTCGAGGATGTCGGGCGCGAAGCGCGCGTCCGCAAGGCTGAGGTCCAGAGCCGCAGCGCGCGCGTCACCGGTGAACTGCAGGTCGGCGAGCTCCGCGACCTTGAAGCCGTCGGGTGTGCCCTGGGCGACTGCACTCTCGACCAGTGCCTCGTCGTGCAGAGACTGCTCGTCGGCCCAGTGGGTCTGCACGATCTTGTCCTTGAGCGCGTGCTCACCCTCGGCGCCCGATTCGATCGAGGCGAGCACCCAGTGCTCGCCGCGCCGCTCGAGCGTCCAGTACTCGCGCATCCGCACAGACTCCGTGAACTGGCCGTCGCGCTTGATGTGGCGTCCGCCGGAGTCGGTGACGTAATCACGCAGCTTCGCTTCGATCCGGACGACCACACGGTCGAGGTCGTCATCGCCGCGCTCACGCCGCAGGATGCCGACGTAATCGACCTTCGCCGAGCCCACGGGCTCGACGACGTTGCGCCAGCCCTTGCGCTCGATAGTCGTCCAGGCGACGTTCCCATTCGGCGAGCAGACTCGGCGTGATCAGCCCGCGCAGCGCGATCCGGTCATCACTCGACCAGGCCAGCTGGATCTCGTCGAACAGCTGGGCCGCGGCCGTGCGTACAGCCTCTGGCCCGAAGATCGGGTTCTCATCAGCTGCCTCAGCGGCTGCGAGCTCGACGCGGCGCTGGCGCACCTTGGTCTCGCGCTTGTGTGCGCGGCCCTGCCTGCTGCGTGCCTCCCAGTTGCGCTGCATCTTCGGAAAGCCGCGCGTCATGAACCACCAGGCGGCTGCAAGTGCCAGCAGCACGAGCAGACCGAGTCCGTGTCCCAGGATCGCGATGTCGAGCAGTACGCGGAAGATGATGAAGAGCGCGAAGCCGTTGCCGCCGCCGCCACCGCCGCCTCCGAATCCGCCACCACCGCCACCGTCGCTGAAGCCGGCGGAGCCGCCGCCGGCGGAGGCGAAGGCCGCAGGGGCGACCGCGAGCAGTGCCAGGCTCACCAGCACCAGCGCGATCAGCAGTATTCGGCGACGCGATCTCATCTGATTGTCGCGATCAGCCCGCGGCGGCCGCCCTGAGCGGCCCCACTCCCGGTTCGCTCTGGGCGATGTGTTGGTCGGCGTGATAGCTGGAGCGCACCAGCGGCCCGGCGGCGATGTGCTCGAAGCCGAGCTCGTAGGCAGCCTGCTCGAGCGCTGTGAACTCGTCGGGATGCCAGTAGCGCACGATCGGGAGGTGGTTCTCCGTGGGCCGCAGATACTGGCCGATCGTCACCACCTGCACATGGTTCTCGCGCAGCGTGCCGAGCGCGTCGACCATCTCCGCGAAGCTCTCACCGAGGCCGACCATCAGGCCGGACTTGGTCACGACCTCGTCGCCGCCCATCTCCTTGGCGTTGCGAAGCACGCGGTTGGAACGCTCCCAGGTCGAGCCGCGACGCGCGACGGTGTAGAGCCGTGGCACGACCTCGACGTTGTGGTTGAAGACGTCTGGCCGCTCGTTGATGACCTTCGCCAGCGGCATCTCCTGGCCGCGGAAGTCAGGGGTCAGCACCTCGATCTTGGTGCTCGGCGATTGCCGACGGATCTGGCGGATCACGCCGACGAACGCATGCGCGCCGTAGTCGTACATGTCGTCTCGGTCGACGCTCGTGATCACCGCGTGCCGGAGACCCATGCGGGCGACCGAGCGTGCCACCCGGGCCGGCTCCAGCGGGTCGTTCCAGGTCGGCTTTCCGCTGCGCACGTTGCAGAAGCCGCAGCGGCGCGTGCACGTGTCGCCGAGGATCATGAACGTGGCTGTGCCGCGCTGCCAGCACTCGCCGATGTTGGGGCAGGCGGCCTCCTGACAGACCGTGTTGAGATTCTCAGCCTCGATCAGCGATTGCAGCTCGCGGTAGCGTGGACCGCCGGGAGCGGGCACTTTGAACCACGGTGGCTTGCGACCCTTGTACGGCTGGACCTCCGGCCCGAGCACCGTCAAGACGTCCGCGATCCCGCCGGGGTTCGAGCGTGATCGGGTTGCACTCATCTGCTTGAAAGGGTACTGACGCTATTCGCTTCCGCGAGGTGCTGTTCGAGCTCGGCCAGTTCGATCGGCCGCTGCGCGTGAACGAGCGCGCCGGCGAGCGCTCCCGCCGCGAGCTGCGCGAACTGTTGGAGCGAGATCGCGGTGTCGCCGCGCTCGCTCGCGATCGAGGTCATCTGCACCTCCGGCAGCCCGCAGGCAACGACCCACGTGAACGGCTCGAGTGCGCGCGCCTCGACGTTGATCGCAAAGCCATGAGTGGTCACACCGCGCGCGACATGCACGCCGATCGACGCGACTTTGCGATTTTCGACCCAGACGCCGGTGTAGTCAGGGCCCTCCGCGTCACGCGCGCGGGCGTCGATCCCGATCTCTGAGAGCGCGCTGACCAGTGTCTGCTCGAGCAGCCGCACGTAGGCGACCACATCCTCGACGCGCACGATCGGATACCCGACCAGCTGGCCGGGCCCGTGGTATGTGACCTTGCCGCCGCGGTTGGTCTCGATGATCTCGATCCCGCGCTCCGCGTACCACGCCTCGCCCATCGTCAGCTCCCCGGGAGCCGACCGGCGGCCGCGTGTGTAGACGGCGGGGTTGTGCTCGAGCAGCAGCAGCGTGTCCGGGATCAGCTCCTGCTGACGCGCGGCGCGCGCGCGCTCCTGCAGATCGAGCGCGGAGCGGTAATCGATCTCGCCGACCTCGCAGATCCACATCTCGTTCACAGACACAGTCTGATCGTAGACACAGTCCCATGGACTTCGAAGAGTCTTATGTGGCTTCGAAGCCGTACGCTTCGCCGATGGATGCAGCGCCGCTGGTCCGCCTGCGCTGGCGCCTGCGAGGCGCCTGGCTGTGGCCGTCGTTCGTCGTGCTCACCTTCGCGGACGCTGCGATCGTTCACGACCTGCCGCTCGCCGGCGACAGCGCATCGCTCGTCGGCGCATGGCTTCTCGGCGTCGTACTCAGCCTGCTCGGCATCGTGCTCCTGGCCGGACCGCTTGGCCTCGTGGTACGGAGGCTGCGGCCCGACATGCCAAAGATCGTCGCCCGCAACTACGCCGGCGCCCTCGTGACGCTCGCGATCACGCTCGCGCTGGTCGCAGGCGGTCTCGTCCACCGGCACGTTGTCAACGCTGACCAGAGTGCGCTCGAGGATGCGGTCGCGCGCGCCGAGGCCTATATCGGCGCCCATGCACCCGCCGAGTTCCAGCACGATCTGACCCGGCTCAGCACCTACCCGGTGCAGGAGCCCGACATCTACCGCAGCTGCGCGACCAACCCGACGGGGACGCGCGACTACTGCGTGGTCGTCAAGCGCCAGCTGCCGTTCGGGCGAAGCGTCCACTACGACGGCGCAGAATCGAACACGCTCCTCTCCCAGGGGACCGGTTAGCCCAAGCGCTTGCGCTCGTTCGCCTGGGCGTGCTTCGCGCGCGCGGCGGCGCGAGCCTGCTGGTGCTTCTCGCGGGCGGCAGCGCGTGCCTGCTCGTGCGCCTCGCGGGCGGCGGCCCGCACCTGCGCGCCTGCTTCCTGCCGTGCCTCGCGTCCCGCCGCCTTCGCCTCCTCGCGGATGTCCCGCCAGGTGCGCTTCGCCTCGCGCACTGCGGCCAGCACCTGCTGGCGCGCCTGCTCGGCGACGACCGCGGCGTCACGGATCTGGTCCTTGGTGCGGCGGCCCTCGACCAGCAGATGCAGTGACCACATGCCCGTGTCGAGCAGACGGGCGCCACGGTCGATGTCGGCCTCGATCAGGCGCTGCATCTCGCGCGCGCCGGCGCCGTCGCGCGCGTGTCGCAGGCGAACGTCGTAGTAGAGCTCGAGCAGGCTGACGAGGGCGCGCGCCGCGACCACCGGCTCGGGGTCGCCCGGATCGACCCCGAGATCCTCCGCGAGTACCTCGGTGAGTACCGCGACCATCCTGAAGCGGTGCTCACCCCAGGCGGCGCGCAGGGCAGGGGTTGAGCGCACCATCGCGCCGAACTCGCCGACGCGGGAGACGCGCTCGTCGCCGAGCAGCTCTGAGAAACGGGCCGAGTCCTCCTTCAGTGCCCCGACGAACGCGCTCGTCGGGGTGGAGCCCCGCGGCCGTTCCCGCACCGCCGTGATCAACCGCTCGAGCTGCTCGTCGGCCTGGTCGTAGACGAGCGATTCCTTGGTCGGGAAGTAGTTGTAGACCGTCTTCTCGGAGACGTCGGCGGCGGCAGCGATCTCCGCGATCGTGACCGCCTCAAATCCGCGCGACATGAACATCCCTGTCGCCACGTCAGAGATCCGTTGTCGCGTCAGCCGCTTCTTGTGCTCGCGCAGCCCATCAATCACTGAAGCAATCTTACCGGCGAAATTTACACTTGCAGTAATTTTACAGCGACTGTAAGATCGCGGGCAATGAACTCAACGAACACATCGACAGGCCTCGCGATCGAGGCGGTCGGGCTGACCAAGCGCTTCGGCGAGCTGCGCGCGGTCGACGGGCTCGACCTCGAAGTGCCGGCGGGCAAGGTGTTCTCGCTGCTCGGACCCAACGGATCGGGCAAGACGACGACGGTCCGCATGCTCGCGACCCTTCTCCAGCCCGACGGCGGCAGCGCTCGCGTCAACGGCTACGACATCCATTCTCAGGGCGCGAAGGTGCGCGAGTCGATCTCCCTGACCGGGCAGTTCGCCGCTCTGGATCCGAACCTCACCTCGCGAGAGAACATCTTGCTGATGGCGCGGCTGCGCGGCCGAAGTCGCGACGAGGCCGCGAAGATCACAGACACCCTGATCGAGCGCTTCGACGTGAGCGAGTTCGCCGGACGCCTGGTCAAGCAGCTCTCCGGTGGCCAGCGGCGCCGGGTCGACCTCGCCGCCGGCCTGGTCGAGACGCCGAAGCTGCTGGTGCTGGACGAGCCCACCACCGGGCTCGATCCACGCAGCCGCCAGGTCGTCTGGTCGACCGTGCGCGAACTCGTTGCCGAGGGCATCACGCTGCTGCTCACCACGCAGTACCTCGAGGAGGCGGACGCGCTCGCCGACCAGGTCGTCCTGATCGACCACGGGCGTGAGATCGCCAAGGGCACGCCCTCGCAGCTCAAGGCGCTGGTCGGCGATCAGCGGGTCGACATCGTCGCCGAGGATGCCCAGAGCTTCCAGCGGCTCGTCGCCGAACTCGAGCCGGCCGGCTTCGACCTGAGCCTCCAACCCGAGGACCGCCGAATCTCGATCCCCGCCCCGGACCAGATCGAGGATCTCAACCGCGTCGCGGCCGCCGTGGCCGCCGCGGACCTGCCCATCGACGAGATCGCGCTGCGTCGCCCGACGCTCGACGACGCGTTCATCAAGCTGACCGGCCACCCGGCTGAGGCGGAGACGCAGCCGGCTGAGAAGGAGCTGACCGCATGACCACCTACATCCGTGAAACAGGTCTCCTGACCTTCCGCAGCCTCCGCGCGGTCCCGCGTGTGCCGGAGCGGATCCTCGACGTGACGATCCAGCCGATCGTCTTCATCCTGCTGTTCCGCTACGTGTTCGGGTCCGCCATCCACATCCCCGGCGTCCACAACTACAGCAACTTCCTGGTGCCGGGGATCATCGGGCAGGGCCTGGCCTTCGGGCTGATCGGTACCGGCACCGCGACCAGTCACGACATGGCCGAGGGGGTGCTTGACCGGTTCCGCTCGATGCCCGTGAGACGACTGTCGATCGTCACCGGGCAGGTGCTCGGTCAGTACTGCGAGCAGCTGCTGGGCCTGACCGTGTACGTCGCGCTCGGATTGATCGTCGGCTGGCGCCCTCACTTCACCGTCGCGACAGGCCTCGAGTGCCTCGGCCTGGTGCTGCTGGCGATGTTCGCCTTCACCTGGGCCGGCACCTACTTCGGGATGTTGGTGCGCTCGCCCGACGCGATGCAGGGCGTGGGCTTCATCATCATCTTCCCGCTGAGCTTCCTGGCCGGTGTGTTCGTCTCGATCGGAGGCATGGCTCTGATCCCGCGCACGATCGGGGACTGGGATCCGATCTCGGCGCTGGTCGCGACCGTCCGCAAGCTCAGCTCGGGCTACACCTCGGGCGGCTCCTGGCTGCTCAACCACGCCGAGCTCTCGATGCTGCTGTGGTCGCTGCTGCTGCTGGCGATCTTCGTGCCCCTGGCGCTGCGACGCTTCAACCACACCCTCGCCTCGTAAGGTCCGTCACATGGCCTACGTCGCATTGATAACCGGGGCTTCCAGCGGGATTGGCGAGGCCACCGTGCGTCGCATCGCCCGCGAGCCCGACACCCAGTTGATCCTCGTAGCTCGGCGCGAGGATCGACTGCTCGCGCTCGCGCGGGAGCTCGGCAGGGAGCGGACCGTCGTGTTCCCAGCGGACCTCACCGATCCGGAGGCACCCGCTCAGATCGCTCGAGCCGTCGAGGAAAACTACGGTTCGCTCAACCTGCTGGTCAACAACGCCGGCGCGCGCTGGTCGATGGACTTCGCCGATGGCGGTTGGGCAAACGTCGAGCGGCACATGCAGGTCAACTTCGAGGCGCCGGTCCGGCTGATCGAAGCGCTGCTGCCGCTGATGCGCCGTACCGCTGCTGCCAGTGGGGTGGCTGCGGGGCGGGTGGGTGGGAGCGAATTCACTGGCAGCGTCTTCGCTGGTCGCCCACTGAAGGCCCCGGTTGCGATCGTCAACGTGACCAGCACCGCCGCCCGGATCTCGCGGCTCGGCACCGGCGGTTACAGCGCCAGCAAGAACGCGCTCGCGGCGTGGAGCGACTCGCTCCACCTGGAGGAGCGAGGGCACGGCGTGCACGTCGGCAATGTGCTTCCGGGGTTCATTCACACCGAGGGCTTTCCGCAGGCTGAGCTTCGTGCCGGGGCACTGACTCGCCGTCTCGTCGCGGAACCCGGCGTTGTCGCCGAGGCGATTCTCGACGCCGGGCCGGGCGGCAGGCCGGAGCGCTACGTCCCGCGGTATTACTGGCTCGGAGCGCTGCTGCGGGTGGTCACGCCGGACATGGTCCGGCGGTGGGCTTCGAGTGACGTGGTCACCACCAACACCAACAGCGTCTGAGGTCGCGGCCCGCGAACGACGGTTGACCTCTATCGTGAGACATTAATGACAACTTTCGCCGAGCTCGGACTATCCGAGCCGGTTCTCCAAGCGCTCCAGGACGTTGGCTACCAGGAGCCCAGTCCGATTCAGGAGCAGGCGATCCCGCTGCTGCTCGAGGGTCGCGACGTGATCGGCCAAGCACAGACCGGCTCCGGCAAGACCGCAGCGTTCGGTCTGCCGCTGATCAACTATGTCGATCCCACGGAGCAAGAGGTTCAGGGGCTGGTCCTGACCCCGACCCGTGAGCTCTGCATCCAGGTGACCCAGGCGCTGCGCTCCTACGGGCTGGCGAAGGGCGTCGACGTCGTCGCCGTATTCGGCGGCGCTCCGATCCGCACCCAGCAGGCGCAGCTGCGCGCCGGCGGGCATATCGTCGTCGGCACCGTCGGACGCGTGAAGGACCTGATCAGCCGCCACTCACTGATGCTGCACTCGTGCCGGTTCGTCGTGCTCGACGAGGCCGATGAGATGCTCGACCTCGGCTTCCTCGAGGATGTCGAGAAGATCCTCTCGCTGACTCCCTCAAGCCGCCAGACGGCGCTGTTCAGCGCGACGATGCCGCCCGAGATCCGACGGCTCGCCGATCAGTACCTGTATGACCCGGTTGTCGTCAAGGTGAAGAACGCGACGCTGACCGTGGACTCGGTCGAGCAGTTCGGCCTCGAGGTCGCCTCGAAGGACAAGACCGCGACGCTGATCGAAGTCCTCGAAGCGGAGAAGCCCACGCAGGCGATCATCTTCTGCCGCACCAAGGTCCGCTGTGAGCAGCTGTACCGCACGCTGCGCGACAAGGGGATGAACGTCAAGGCGTTGCACGGCGACATGTCCCAGGGTGCCCGCGACGGCGTCATGATCAGCTTCAAGGACGGGCGCACGCCGCTCCTGGTCGCGACCGACGTCGCGTCCCGCGGACTCGACATCTCCGCCGTCTCCCACGTCATCAACTTCGACGTGCCGACGTCGCCGGACGTCTACGTGCATCGCATTGGCCGCACCGGCCGTGTCGGTCGCACCGGCCGCGCGATCACGTTCTACGAGCCACGCCAGAAGCGCGAGGTCGAGGCGATCGAGGCCCACTCCGGCGTCAAGCTGGCGCCGTGGGTCAAGGACGCGCACGTCGCCGCGACGGCGGTCAAGCCACGGCCGAAGCGCCACTCCAAGCCGCACGACGCCGGTCTCGATGGCCTCGAGCTGCCGCTGCGCAAGCTGATCATCTCCGGCGGTCGCGCCGACGGGATCGAGCCCAAGGACGTCGTGCACGCACTTACCAGCGCCGCCGGCCTCGACGGTGAGGCCGTCCGCAACGTCCGCGTGCTCGACCGCTTCTCCTTTGCCGAGGTACCCGAGCAGGACGCCGACCGCATCGTCGCATCGGCGACCGGGATCGAGGTCGGCGGTCAGCCGCTGCGCCTCGAGCTCGCGCGGACCTGAGCCTTCCCTCCGCGTCAACTCCGTATAAGCGCAGCTAAAGCGGCCGCGACTTTCCCGGGCGTGCCCGTGTTTGGGTCGTGGGAGGACCGAACAACCAACAAACTGGAGGGCTTTTATGCGCAATCCCAGTTCGATGCTGCGCGGCTCCGTACGCCGGCTGCGTCGTCCATCGCCCGCGATGGTCGTCGCGATCGTGGCGCTGTTCATGGCGACAGGCGGAGCCAGCTACGCGGCCGTCGCGTTGCCGGCGTCAAGTGTGGGCTCCACACAGCTGAAGACGTTCGCCGTGACCAACCCGAAACTCGCGACCGGCGCCGTCGGCACGAACAAGATCATGCCCGCTGCCGTCACCTACAGCAAGATCAAGCCGAGCTCAGTCGGCACGGTGCGCGTGGTCAAGAGTGAGGTGCAGCTGCGCCTGCAGAACTCCTGCCCGACGGGCCAGGCGATGACCGCCGTCGACGTCAACGGCAAGGTGAGCTGCGCGTCCGCGGGCGGGTCGGCCGAGACCAACAGCGCTCCCGGCAGTGCGGTTGGCGTCAACAGCGCGACCACGGCGGCGACGGTTTCGTCACTGGCGCTTGCCACCGGCTCGGCGTATTTGGTGCAGTCCAATCCGTACATCACAGTCACGCCCAGCAGCGACACCAGCGCCCTGGCTCAGCACGTCGTCGTGACCTGCACGCTGACGGCCGGCTCGGTTGCGGCTCAGCGGAGCGCGAGCTTCGACGTTCCCGGGTCTGGCAGCACGGCGGTCGACTATGCGTCAATCCCGCTGACGGCGGCTCTCCCGAGCCTGACGGCGGCTGCGACGTCGACGGTCACCTGCACCGTTGCTGATACTGGCACCGGAGGCGGCACCGCGTCGAGCCCGGCGACGGTTACGGCCCAGGGGCAGATCTACGCGACCCAGCTCGCGTCCGCCACGACGGCGACGACGACCGGCACGACGACCACCACGACACCGGCCCCGTAGTCGAGAGGCACAATGGAATGGCGGCGCGCCCCGCGTTGGGCGCGCCCGTCATTTCGCCTGAGGCGGGTTTGTGCGCCGTGAGCGGGTAGGGTCACGTGCATGAGCACAGCCAAACTCCACACCAACCACGGCACGATCGCAGTTGAGTTCTTCGACGAGGATGCCCCAAAGACCGTCGAGAACTTCCGCAAGCTGGCCGCCGACAAGTTCTATGACGGCCTCAGCTTTCACCGGGTGATCCCGGACTTCATGATCCAGGGTGGGTGCCCGCTCGGCACCGGCACCGGCGGCCCCGGTTACACCTTCGAAGACGAGTTCAACCGGCACAAGGTCGTGCGCGGAGCGCTCGCGATGGCGAACGCCGGTCCGAACACCAACGGATCTCAGTTCTTCATCGTCACCACTGACGCGGCGCCCTGGCTTGACGGCAAGCACACCGTCTTCGGCCGCATCACCGACGGGATGGACGCCGTGGACGCGATCGAGGCTGTGCCGACGGATGGCCGGGATCGACCAGAGGAGCCCGCAGTCATCGAGTCCGTGGAGCTCGGCGACTAGGTCGCTGACATGAGCAAGATCACGGTCGAGAACCCAGCTACCGGGGCGGTCATCGCGACCGTGCCGGTCGCCGGCAAGGCCGAGATCGCAGAAATGGTGGACCACGCGCGAGCCGCCCAGGCGGGTTGGCTCGCGCTCGGCTTCACGGAGCGGGCGGCGATCATGCGCCGCGCCCAGCGCTGGATGCTCGACAACGACGAGCGTGTGATCGCCTGCGTGATCGAGGAGACCGGCAAGACGTACGAGGACGCACAGGGCACGGACTTCGGCTATGTGGTCCAGTCGCTCGGGTTCTGGGCAAAGTCCGCCGAGGGTTACCTGGAGGACGAGCACGTCCGCTATTGGGGAAGCCCCACGGTCGTGGGGAAGAAGCTCGTGATCCGCTACGAGCCAGTCGGCGTAGTCGCTGTGATCGGACCGTGGAACTTCCCGCTCGTCAACGGCTTCGGTGACTGCATCCCGGCGCTGATGGCCGGCAACAGCGTGATTCTCAAACCCAGCGAGGTCACGCCGCTCAGCTCGCTGCTGATGCTGGAGATGTTCCATGAGTGCGGGATGCCGGAAGGTGTCTTCCAGGTGGCGACCGGCGACGGCGCGACCGGTGCCGCGCTCGTGGGGTCGGTCGATTGCGTGATGTTCACGGGCTCGACCAGTACCGGCAGGCTGGTTGCAAAGGCGGCCGCCAAGGCGCTGATCCCCTGCCATCTCGAGCTCGGCGGCAAGGATCCGATGCTCGTCTGCGCCGATGCGGACGTTGAGAAGGCGGCCAACGCAGCGACGTTCTACTCGATGAACAACGCCGGTCAGGTCTGCGTCTCAGTGGAGCGGGTCTACGTCGAGGCGCCGATCTATGACGATTTCGTGCGGCGTGTCACCGAGAAGGTCAAGCGGCTGCGCCAGGGCCCGCCAGCCGGCCCGGGGACGGTCGACGTCGGCGCCGTGATCTTCCCGCCGCAGCTGGAGGTCATCGATCAGCAGGTGCGCGACGCCGTCGCCAAGGGCGCAAAGGTCTTGACGGGCGGGCACGCTCATGCCGACGGTGGCGGACGCTTCTACGAGCCGACCGTGCTGGTCGATGTCGATCACACGATGGAGATCATGCAGGAGGAGACCTTCGGTCCCGCGGTGCCGATCATGCGCGTCGCAGACGTCGATGAGGCGGTGCGCCTGGCGAACGACTCGCCCTACGGTCTGCAGGCCAGCGTCTGGACCCGTGACACCGGGCGCGGCGAGGAGATCGCGCGGCGCCTGGAGGCGGGCGTGGTCTGTGTGAACGCCGCCCAGCTCAACTACTACGCCCTCAACCTGCCGATGGGCGGCTGGAAGAGCTCCGGGCTCAGCACCCGCCATGGCAGCGGCGGCATTCGCAAGTACTGCCGAGTTCAGTCGCTGTTCGTGAGCGGCTTCGGCCCGCGGCGCGAGCTGTTCATGTTCCCATACAGCGCACGCGCTACGCGCCTGCTGCGGCAGCTGTACCGCACGCTGTACGGGCACAGCCATAGGCCTCGCTGATCGGCGCGGGAGAAGCGCGTTCAGAATAGCCCCGCGCGAGGGCTGCGCCCGCCCCCGCCCGAAGCCCTATTTGTTACCAAGTTGTGACAAGACGGCGCGATTTGTTAATTGTTTGTGACTCCTAGGCCTGGAAGTCCCGTAACTCCGCCAGAAACACGGAAATGCGCGCAACCCACGGCTTTCTCAGTGCTAGCTTTCGCGCGCCTCAGGGTGACGGCGGTGCTGGAGGTGGCACGTTCGAACTTGCTTGAACGGCGCCTGTTGAACGCGCTTGATCCCTGCTGCAAGGCGGCCGGACTTCAGAAGCAGATAACCGTTGCTTGGACCGTGTTAGGCATACCGCCCACCACCCAGGCGGCGACCAACAACAGGAGGAACACAAATTGACGAGACTAGTTACCCGCGCTGCGCTGATCGCAGGCATTGCGATCGGTGCAAGCGGGCTCGTCGCGTTGCCGGCTGAGGCCGCAAACGGTGTCGCTACCGCTAACTACTACGTGAACAATCCGGCGATCGGCCCGGCGTCGAACCTGACCCCGGAGTCGGCCCTCGTCACGGCCTCGATCGACACGGGCGGCAGCCCAGAGTCGCTGCTGCCGGTCTCGGCCGCGGGCCTGCTGTGGAGCGGAACCGCTGGAATCACGATCACTTCCGAGAAGTGGAACGACAACACCGCTAATTCGACGGCGACCAACAGCGGAAGCTACGCCCCGATCGACGGCATCCCGGACAGCGGATCGAGCTCGAATGTCAGCGTGACGATCACCGATACCGCGATCAGCAATGGTGGCGTCAATGATCCGGGGATCGGCGCGAAGAGCGGCGTCGCACAGCCGATCGCCAACGCCGGTGCCGACAACTACTCGGACGTCACGTTCGAATACGACCCGGTGAGCGACTTTGTCGCCAGCGGCAATACCCCTGGTCCGCAGACGCAGTTCGCGCAGGACGTCCAGGTGCCCACGACCGCAGGCGTGTCGACCGTTCAGACGGAGGTCGGTGCGTTCGGGCTTGCTGCTCAGAACAACACGGGCAACACCCCCCTGACCCCCGGCACGAAGTACTACTACTGGGTCGTTCAGCAGGCGGGCGGGACTGACCAGGCCACGAACGTCAACGTAGCCGCATGGACCGGCAACACGTCGGGCACGCCCGCAGTGGCGGCTAACAACAGCTACAAGTGCTACCCGAACGTCGCGATCGCAGCTGATCCGACGCTCGAGAGCTACGTGCAGTCCGGTGCCACGGTGAACTACGGTGGCCAGTCGCTGCCCGCCTCCCAGGGCCCGTGCATCTACTACTACGGCAACACCGGCGGCGCTCTGTACTACCAGAGCCCCAACGGTGAGTTCACCACCCCGAAGCTGGGCACGCTGACGATCGGTAAGAGCGCCGTGGTCGTCGGCAAGAAGGGCGCCGTGGCAATTGCCAACAAGAGCACCTACAAGGCCTCCGGCACCGTCCAGCTGACCACGAAGCGCGGCAAGGTCCTCGCCAACGGCAAGTTCAGCCTGCAGGCGAGCAAGGTCGGCAAGATCACGTTGGCGCTCACCAATGCCGGCGTCACCGCGGCCAAGAAGCACCAGACCACGAAGCTCGTCCTGACCTCCAACTGGGGCCAGCATTCGTCGACCAAGTCGATCAAGCTCTAGTTCAAGAGCTGAAAGCAGTTCGCTGAAGGGGGGCGCGGCCTACGGGCCGCGCCCCCCTTGCGTTTAAGTGGTCGTCGTCGAGGCCTGTCGGGCCAGGCCCTAACGATGAGGGCCCCCGACCGCCGGTCGAGAGCCCTTGTGCGAAGCCCTGAGAAGTCCGCTCAGCGGAGCGGGCGGCGCGAACCTAGCCGAACTGACCGGTGATGTAGGCCTCGGTGCGCGAGTCGCTCGGGCGCGAGAACAGCTTGTCGGTGTTGTCGTACTCGATCAGCGTGCCGACGCGGGACTCGTCGAGGCTGAAGAACGCGGTCTTGTCGGCGACGCGCATCGCCTGCTGCATGTTGTGCGTGACGATCACGATCGTGTACTGCGACTTGAGCTCGTGGATCAGGTCCTCGATCGCGGCGGTCGCGATCGGGTCGAGCGCCGAGGCGGGCTCGTCGAGCAGGACGACGTCCGGCTCGATCGCGATCGCACGGGCGATGCAGAGCCGCTGCTGCTGGCCGCCTGAGAGGCCAAGGGCGCTCGACTTGAGCCGGTCCTTGACCTCGTCCCAGAGAGCGGCGCCGCGCAGCGCGCGCTCGACGCGCTCGTCGAGGTTGTCCTTCATGCCGAGGTTGCGCGCGGCCCAGGCGACGTTGTCGTAGATCGACTTCGGGAACGGGTTCGGCTTCTGGAAGACCATGCCGATCCGCCGCCGAACCTCGACGCGGTTCGCCTGCGGGCCGTAGAGGTCGTGGCCGTGGTAGACAAGCTTGCCGCCGAGCTTGAAGCCGGGGATCGAGTCGTTCATCCGGTTGAGGCAGCGCAGGAACGTGCTCTTGCCGCAGCCGGACGGGCCGATGAAGGCCGTCGCCTGGTTGCGCTTCGATGTCCATCGTGACGTCATCGATCGCGCGCTTCTCGCCGTAGTTGACGGACACGTCGCGCGACTGGAAGACGACCTCGCGCTTCACATCAGGCTCAACCGCATCACCACCGATTCGGGCGGCGGCCGCCGGGTCGTCTGCGGTAGCCGTGCCGGGAAGCCGCAGGCGCGGCTTGTCGCCCGGCGTTTCCTCAGATGACAGGCTCATAGTCCGCGTTTCCTTTCGCTGCGGCGCAACCAGACACGAGCGCCGATGTTTACCACCAAGATCACGACCATCAGCAGGAATGCCGCGCCCCAGGCCTGATCGACGGCCGAAGGCACACCCGAGTTCAGCAGGTTCAGGATCTCGATCGGGACAGTTGGCACCGCGTGGCGTGGGTCCAGCTGGTATGCCTGTGAGAACGCGTTGGAGGTGAGCAGCACCGGCGCTGTCTCGCCGGCAGCGCGCGCGACCGCGAGGATCGTCGCGGTGACGATGCCGTTGGCGGCCGTCGGCAGGATCACGCCGAGGATCGTGCGCCAGCGGGCCACGCCGAGCGCGTCGGCCGCCTCGCGCAGCGTGCCGGGCACGCGCCGGAGCGACTCGATGCTCGCACGCGCGATCAGCGGCACCTCGACGATCGAGAGCGCGAGCCCCGCTGCGATCGCCGACTGGCCGAAGTGCGCGACGATCAGTCCGGAGATGAATACGCCGATGATGATCGTCGGCAGTCCGGCCATCTGCTCGAGCACGGTCGTCAGCACCGAGCCGATGCGTCGGTTCGGCGAACTCCGACAGGTAGATCGCCGTGAGCACGCCCGCTGGCAGCGCGATGACCGTCGCGATCAGCACCACATCGGCGGTGCCGACTAGCGCCGGGCCCGATGCCCGCCGCCGGACGCCGAGGCCCGGGGCAGGCAACTCGTCGGTTAGGAACGAGAGGCTGCAGCTGACTTGCACCGTGCTTCGCCGCGTAGTAGACGAGGATGAACAGCACGGCGACCGCGATGCCCGCTGCCCCGACCGTCGCGCCGACGAATACGCGGCTGATCAGCTGGCGGCGGCGCAGGTTGCCGCTCGGGGCGAGCGAGTGGGCGGGGTTGGGCGGCATGCTCGGGGTGTTGCTGAGCGCGCTCACAGCTTCGGTCCGAAGCGGCGGGAGATCCACTGTGCCGTCATGTTCGTGGCGACTCCGAGCACCAGCAGGATCGCCGCCAGGTAGAACAGCGCCGAGGTGTGCAGCGCGCTGACCGGGCTGGTGAACTCGTTGGCGATGTTGCTGGCGAGTGTGGAACCGCCCTTGAACAGTTGAGCGGCCACGTCGGCGCGCCGCCGATCACCTGGCTGACGGCGATCGCCTCACCGATCGCGCGGCCGAAGCCGAGCACGCAGGCGGCGACGATGCCGGACTGCGTCGTCGGCAGCACGACGCCGCGGATCATCTCCCAGCGGGTCGAGCCCAGCGCCTCGGCGCCGTCGCGCAGCTCGTCGCGGGACCGTCAGGAACAGGTCGCGGGTCAGCGCGGCGATGATCGGCACGACCATGATCGTCAGCACCAGGATGGCGGCGAAGAGCGAGTTGCCGACCGGCTGCGGCTCGCCGAAGATCGGGATCCAGCCGAAGGCCGAATGCAGCCACGGCTCGATGTCCGACTTGATGAACGGGCAGATCAGGTAGATGCCGATCAGGCCGATGACGACGCTCGGGATCGCGGCGAGCATCTCGACCAACGGACCGATGACGGCCGCGACTCGGCGCGGCGCCATCAGGCTCAGGAAGAGGCCGATCGAAACGCCGAGGATCGTCGCCAGCACGATGCTGCCGAGGCCGGTCACGAGCGTGCCGTAGATGAACGTCCAGGCGCCGAACTCGCTGGCGGCCGGGACCCACGCCGTGTGGCAGATGAAGCCGAGGCCGTACTTGTCGAAGGCGCTGGATGCGCCGCTGATGATCTCGTAGACGATCGCGATCAGTACGAGGAACACGAGCGCTCCGCCGCCCAGTGCGAGCCACTTGAGCGCGCGGTTGGCGCGACGGTCGACCTTGTTCAGGCGCGACCGCCCAGCCGGGTCGGCAGGGGCCAGCGGGTTCAGTTCTGGGGCAGCTAGGGAGGACACGGCGGCGGAGCGTAGACAAGCTTGCGAGCGTCTGCTCGAAGCATCGCCGGTCGTTACAAGCTTTCCAAATCTCGGTAACAGGTCAGTAACAAGTGGCGAGCGCGTCTGGCACATGCTTCTGCGCAGCGTGGACGGCCGGGCACGCCGACTCGCCATGTTCCGATCGGCGAGCTTGAACCTTATTTCTGTCCGAAAGGAACCTCACTTTGCATCTTAAGAGGATGATCTGCGTGGGTGCGGCCGTACTCGGCGTTACCGCGACGACAGCGGTCGCGAGCGCGTCCGCTGCGACCATCAAAGAGGCCGGCTCGTCGCTGGTCTACCCGCTCGTCGTACAGATGGAGCCAGGTCTACAACACGACACACTGTCAACGCCGCGGCAGGCGGCTCGAGCCCGGGCATCACCGACATCTCGCAGAACAGCGTCAACATCGGCGCCTCTGACGCTCCGATGACCAGCTCGCCAGTACTCCGCCGACTCCAACAGCCCGGTGGAGATCCCGTGGGCGCTGAGCGCCACGGACGTCGCCTACAACATCCCCGGCATCCACGCCGGCCTGAAGCTCAACGCGACGATCGTTGCCGAGATCTACACCGGCAAGATCACAGCGTGGAGCAGCCCGGCGATCCTGAAGCTGAACAAGAACTTTGCAAGGCTCTGAAGAAGGCTCCGGCGATCACCCCGGTGTTCCGCTCGGACGGCTCCGGCGACTCGTACGTCTTCCAGAACTTCCTGTACAAGGGCGCGCCGAAGGTGTGGACGATCGCTCCGTCGACCTCCTTCCCGGGCACCGTCGGCCAGGGCGAGAACGGCAACTACGGCGTCGCCGGCGAGGTCGCCAAGAACCCCGGCGCGATCGGCTACATCTCGGCCTACTACGTGATCAGCCAGCACGGCATCTACACCGCGTCGCTGGAGAACGCTGCCGGCAACTTCGAGCAGGCCAACGGCACGACGATCGAGGCGGCTGCGAAGTCCAACTCGACGCTTCCGGCACAGGGCTCGGCGTTCACGTCGGATCTTGGTGTCTCGATCCAGTACCCGGCCAAGAAGTACAAGACCGCGTACCCGATCTCGACCTACACCTACGCGATCGTGAACCAGAAGGGCGAGAGCAGACTGAGCGCGGTTCAGGACTTCCTGAACTGGGCGGTCACGACGGGCCAGAAGTACGGCGCAGCGCTGAAGTTCTACCCGCTGCCGGCCAGCATCGTGAAGGCTGATCAGGGCGTCATCAACAGCCTCTAGTCGCTGAGCGACAAGCATTAGGCAATCGAGCCCCCGGTCCTCTGACCGGGGGCCCGATTTCGTTCAGGTCAGGCCAGGCTCAAAACGCTGTGATGGCCCCGGACGCTCCGACGATCCGGTCGAAGCGCCAGCCGCGGAGCTGGTCGCGGCTGCCCGCGAGGCCCACGACGACTGCACCGGTGCGCTGCTCGATCGCGGCCAGCAGCCGCGCAAGACGGTCGCGTCGGGCGCGGCCGCGGGGCGAGTCGTCCAGCCGCGAGTCAACCGCGCCGTCCTCCAGCAGCACGGTCACGCGATCTGGATGGCGCCGGGCGATCTCTTCGACGAGCTGTTCGTCGGTGTTGTCTGATCGACGATGGCGAGGATGTCACTCATGCGACGAAGGATCCTCGCGATCAGTTAAACGATTCTTAACGTGGAGTAGGAATCGCATCGCAGTTGCATCTACCCTGAGCAGGAGTGCCTGAGCTGCCCGAGGTCGAGATCACCGCGCGGCTGATCGGGGCCGCCGTCGCGGGGGCCGAGATCGAGTCGGTGCTTGCGCCTGGGCTCAATGCGGTCAAGACCTTCGACCCTCCCTTGCAGGCTCTTGCCGGCGCCACGATCTCCAGGATCGGCCGCCGCGGCAAGCTCTTCCTGATCGATCTGGAAGCGCCTGGTCCAGCGGGACCAGGCGCAGCGGAGTACACCCTCCTCGTCCACCTGATGTCCGCCGGGCGTTTGCAGCTGTTCGACAAGCACGCTTCGCTCAAGGACAAGACCTCACGTGTGCTGCTGCGGCTCGCCGGCGACGAGCGCGAGTTGCGTCTTCGCGAGTTCGGCACCAAGCAGCGTGCCTGGGCGAAGCTGATGCCGCGCGAGGCCGTGGCCGCAGAGGAAACCCTGAGCGCGCTGGGACCGGACGCCTGGCCGGAGACGCCGGACGCCGCACAGCTGCACGAGCTACTCGACCAACCGCGCCCGCTCTACACGCTCCTGCGCGACCAACACGTGATCGCCGGGATCGGGCGCTCGTGGGTCGATGAGATCCTGCAGACGGCTCGGCTCTCTCCGTTCAAACGCGGCTCCGACCTGACTGCGGAGGAGGCAGCGGTACTGCGCGACGCGATCCACGACCGGCTGGGCGGCGCCGTCGCACATTACGAGCAGACGCTGGCGCTTCCGATCCCGGACAAACTTCCGCTCCCGCTGACCGTGCATCGCCACAACGGCGAGCCCTGCCCCCGCTGCGGCACAACGCTCGAGGCGGTCTTCTACGAGGACTACGTGATGTGTTACTGCCCGCACTGCCAGACGGACGACAAGGTGCTCAAGGACCGGCGCCTCAGCCGGCTGCTGAAGTAGAAATCGCGTCCAGGAACTTGGCGATGATCGGGCCGTTGATCGGACCGCCGTTGGCGCCGCCGGTGTTGTGAGTGACGATCGCGAACGCGATGTCGCCGCGGTAGCCCATCAGCCAGCCGTCGATCTTGAGCGAGGATTGGGGTCCGGTTCCGTACTCGGCGGTCCCGGTCTTGGCGTATGTGCCGGCCGGCAGACCTTGGCCTGATGCCGTGCCGCTGGCTACAACGTCGGCCATCATCGGGCGCAGGTTGTCCGTGATCGTGGTTGGCAGGGGTGACGCCGGGATTGAGTCGTCGGGAGCTCCGGCGACCAGCCGTGGAGCCCGGACCACACCCGAGTCGATCGTGGCCGCGACGGTCGCCATCCCCAGCGCCGAGAAGGTGACGTTGCCCTGGCCGATCGCGTCAGCCGCCAACTCGGTCTGGCTGGTCGGCTTGGGGATGTTGTCCATGAATGCGGGGACGCCGAGCTGTGGCGTGCGCTGCAATCCGTAGAGCTGGGCCACCGCCGGGAAATCAGGAGGCGAGAGGTGCTGGGTGGCGAGCCCGATGAAGGCGGTGTTACACGACTCCGTGAACGCCTGACTCAGCGTCGACACGGGCGCATCGCCCTCGGCGTTGTGGAAGACCTCCCCGTCGACGTTCAGCGTTGGTGGACAGGTCGCCGCCGATGTCGGACTGAGTCCGTTGCGAAACAGTGCGGAGGAGGTGAGCACCTTGAACGTCGAGCCTGGGGGATAGGCGCCCTGCAGCGCGGTGTCGTATGTGCTGAGCGGATCGGAGACGACAGCCAGCACCTGCCCGGTCGACGCCCTGATCGCGACCATTGAGACATCGGGTTTGGTCGAGCTCGCCAGCGCGGCCTCGGCCGCTCGCTGGATGGTTGGGTCGATGCTCGTGCGGATCGGGCTTCCGGTCTTGCCGGGAAACGTGGCGAGCGTCGCGATCGGGGTGCCGACCGAGTTCTCGATGCTGATCCGGGTCGTGGGTGTGCCCGCCAGCGTCCTCTCCTCACTGGCCTGCAGGCCGCTCTGCCCGACGACGCTCGCGGCGTCATACGGCGGCCCGAGCTGCCTGAGCTGCTCCGCGGTGACCGGGCCGATCGCGCCGACGAGGTGCGCGCCGAGTTGACGAGTGATCGCAACGGTTTGCTCGGTGGCCTGAAACTGGGTGCCGGGGACGCTGTAGACGTTGTTTGGTCCCGGCTGTGCCTTGAGCTCGGCAAAGCGCGCCTGCGAGACGGTGAAGACCGGCTCGAAGTAGCTTGGGTGCGCCTTGGCGGCGGCCACGGCCTGCTTCGCCTGTGAAGGTGAGGCCCCGGCCGCGATCAGGTCGGCACGCAGGGCAGCGGCGTGCTTGATCCGCTCGCCGACGACGCCAACGATCACCTGCTTGGCTGCGGTCGTCAGTTTGGCCCCGACGGCGCCGAGGATCGGAGCCCGGGCAGGCCACGTGCGGCTGACCGCGATCGCGTAACCGCTCGAGAGCTTGGGGTCGATCGTGGACGGCCTCCAGCTGACGCGCCACCTGTCCGCGCGCTTGACAAGGTGCACGGTGCTCGAAATCGACCAGGCGCCGATGCCAGGCAGCTGGTAGCGCTGGATGATTGGCGCGCTCGCGGCCTCGCCTGACTTCGCGGTCGTCACGCGGCCGGCGGTGATCGCGGCGCGCGAGACTCCCAGTGCGGTGAACACGGACGCGTTCACCGCTACGAAGTCCTTGGGCGGATCGGCGACCTCGGCGCGCATAGCCGCCCAACGACCGCTCCCCCAGGCCGCGACAAAACTGTTCAGCGTCGTGCGCGGGTTCGGCGGCGTGCCGCCACACGATGCGATCGCGAACGCGATGACTGCGGCAGCACAGATGACTGCCCCGGTTCTGGCTCCGCGCGGCGGATCTACGAACAGCCGATTAACCCCACGCCGTTTCTGCGGCATCATCTTCCCCATGACTCTCGATATTGGCGACACCGCCCCCGACTTCACGCTGCCCGACCAAGAAGGTAATCCGGTCACGCTCTCAGCTCTGCGTGGCAAGCCCGTGGTCCTGTACTTCTACCCGAAGGCCGACACGCCGGGCTGCACCACCCAAGCCTGCGGGGTGCGCGATCACCAGGCCGACTACTCCCGGCTTGGGGCGACCGTGCTGGGTGTGTCACCGGACCCCGTGAAGCCGATCGCGAAATTCGCTGACAAGTTCGACCTCGGCTTCCCGCTGCTCTCCGACGAGGACCACGGCGTCGCCGAGGCATATGGCGTATGGGTCGAGAAGTCGATGTACGGACGCAAGTACATGGGCAACGAGCGCACGACCTTTGTGATCGGCCCTGACGGCGTGATCACCGACATCTTCCGCAAGGTCAAGCCGGCCGAGCACGATGAGCTGGTGCTCGGTGCGCTCGCCGCGTAGGCCCTGATCGGGCTTGAACCGGGCGCCACCGCTTGTAACAATAAGCACGAAGCCGGTTAGGAAACCTGCGAGGGAGGCCCCATGGACGCGTCTTCTCATCATCTCCTTGTTGTCGCCAATCAAACGGCGACCAACGAAGCGCTGGTAGCCGAGCTTCGACGTCGCCAGCACGCGGGGCCGGTCGTTGTGCACCTCGTCGTTGCCGCGCTCAACACTCGCGCTCGTCATTGGGTTTCCGATATAGACGAGGCGACCAGTGCCGCGCATGCCCGTGTCGACACTGCCCTAGCGGTAATGCGGCAGGCCGGAATCACACTCACCGCCGAGGCGGGAGACGGCAACCCGCTGTCGGCGGTTTCGGACGCGCTCGCGCACTTCCCGGCTGACGAAATACTGATCTGCACTCTCCCCGTGGAGCGTTCGCACTGGCTCGAACGCGACATCATCGGCCGCGCCGAATCCCTTTTCCCGCTCCCGGTCACGCACATCATCGCTGTCGATCACGCTGAACGTTCCGCGGATCTGCTCCGCGCTGGGCGCTGACCGAGTGACCGCTCGGAGGCTGGTGGCTACGCCGCGTTGGTGACCCGGGCGCTGGTCATGTATCGCCTGACCGCAACCAGCGACCAGATCGCCTCGACCACGCCGAACGGCCAGGTTCCCGCCAGGAAGCCGTAGCTACTGGAGAAGGCGCAGCCGAACGCGAACGCCAAGATGAACAGACGGCCGCGCGCTTCCAGTGCGTACATCAGCATCATGAAGGTCACGGCGCAGGCGCCGTAAATGGTAAGCATCATCCGAGCGTAGGCTCACGGCACGTCGGGTCGCTGCGATTGGTCGAAGCTCAGAGCCCGCGCTCGATCGCGAGTACCACGAGCGCGATCGCGATTGCTGCCGCGACCACGATGACCACGATGTTCGCGACCATGGCCGCGCGCAGGTGGCCGCCGAGCGGTCGCTCGCTCCCCTGGGCCGTGTCGGTCCGCGAGAGTGACTGCGCGAGCCGCTCGGTGACGAATCGGTTGAGGCTCACGTGGTCCTGTCTGGCGGCATCCGACAGACGTTGGTGAAGCACACCGTCCATCCGCACAAGGAAGCGGCCGCTGTGCCCCGGGCTGCGCTCGTCTCCAGCGTCGCCCAGGGCGGTCGATTTCGATGCTGAGGCGGGAGGTGGGGTCGCCGTCAAGGGTGATACGGGCTCGATATCGAGCCGTGGGCTGACCGCGGAGTCGGACTCGGGCTCGGCAGTGGAAGCGGAGACTTCGCGCAACTGAACCAGGGCCTCGGCGAGCAGGCGTGAGACCTGCGTCTGCGAGAGTCCAACCTCGCTCGCGATCTCCCGTTCGGTCATGTCGGCGTGGAACCGGAGGTAGACGATCTGGCGGTCGCGATCGCTGAGTGCTCGCAGCCAGCCCCTGAGCAGCAGCCGGTCGTCGCTGCCCGCCAATGCGGAGATTCCCTCCGGGATATCGTCGGCCGCGACCGGCGGGCCGCTCTGGTCGACCTTCCGCAGGTGGTGTCGGATCGCGCCTTCGACCGTCGGGGCGGCGAAGCTTCCGAACGACACACCGCGCTGTGGGTCGAACCGCTCACTTGCGGCAAGCAGCCCAACTGCGCCGACCTGGACCAGGTCCTCGAATTCTGCGCCGCGACCCGCGTACCGACGAGCCACCGAATGCACGAGCGGCATATGCGCCTCGACCAAGCGGTCCCGCTCGGGCTTCGCAAGTTGCCCCTCCGATGCGCGCCCCTTCACCCCTCTGCCGGACCCCATGAGCCCCCTTTGCAGGTGATATCACCGCGATGGTACCGCTAGATACCGCGAGATACCACGCTCCAGGACGAATCGAAAGCGCCGCCGCCCGGGATCTTCTAGGGCATGTGCATCAAGCTCGAGAGGGGCAAAACAATGCGATTCATGTCCAAGTTGCTGGCCGTCTGCACCGTCCTCATAGCTTTCGCCGCGCCGACCTCCGCGCTAGCCGCGGGTTCAGGTGGACCCGGCCAGGCGCAGATATCGGGGCAGACCGCTGCCACGGTACAAGCTGCCCTCTCGAGTGCGACGGCAACGCAGAACGCGGTCAATTCCAACGCCCCGACGAACGTTGCCGGTGGGAATATCGCCGCTGGTGCGTCCAGCGCGAATCAGACGGCGATCAATGGTGCGGTGAGCGGCGCCCTGAACGTGGCGAACACGAGCCAGAGCAACTCCCAGACTCAGTCGGCAGGCTCGAGCTGCACCGTCGGCTGTGGCGGCGCCGGCCAGGCGCAGAGCTCGGGCCAGAGCGCGACGACCGTGCAGGGAGCCGCCTCGGACGCGAACGCTGGTCAGAACGCGGTCAATTCGAACGCCCCTCAAACACGGCCGGTGGGAACATCGCTGGCGGATCGTCGAGCGCGAATCAGACGGCCGTCAACGGCGCGATCAGCGGCGCCGGGAACCTCGCGAACACGGACCAGAGCAACAACCAGACGCAGTCGGCGGGCTCGAGTTGCACGGTCGGTTGTGGTGGTGCCGGCCAGGCGCAGAGCTCGGGCCAGGGCGCGACGACCCTGCAGGGTGCGGGTTCGAGCGCCAACGCTGGCCAGAACGCGGTCAACGCGAACGCTCCTGTGAACGTGGCGGGCGGGAATATCACGGGCGGATCCAACGACGGCGGATCGAGCGCGAATCAGACCGCGGCCAATGGTGCACTCAGTGGCGCCGGAAACGCTGCAAACACGGACCAGAGCAACACCCAGTCGCAGTCAGCAGGCTCAAGCTGCGTGACCGGCTGCGGCGGTGCCGGCCAGGCGCAGGGCAGTGATCAGGGTGCAGTGACCGGCCAGCTGGCGGTCTCTAACGCGAACGCCGATCAGAACGCGGTCAACGCCAACGTTCCGGTGAACGTCGCTGGTGGGAACATCGTCGGCGGGTCATCCAGCGCGAACCAGACCGCGGTCAACGGTGCTGCCAGCGGCGCCGGGAACCTCGCGAACACGGACCAGAGCAACAACCAGAGCCAGACGGCAGGCTCCAGCTGTGTGGTCGGTTGTGGCGGTGCTGGCCAGGCGCAGATCTCGGGGCAGGACGCAGCGACACTGCAGGCGGCTCTCTCTAGCGCGACGGCATCGCAGAACGCGGTCAACGCGAACGTGCCGGTCAATATCGCCGGTGGGACGATCATCGGCGGGGCGTCCAGCGCGAACCAGACTGCGCTGAACGGTGCTGCCAGCGGCGCCGGGAACCTGGCGAACACGGGCCAGAGCAACAACCAGACACAGTCAGCGGGGTCCAGCTGTGTGGTTGGCTGCGGCGGTGCCGGACAGGCGCAGATCAATTACCAGCAGGCCTTGACGGCACAGTTGGCAGCCTCGTCAGCGAACGCCCAGCAGAACGCGGTCAACGCCAACGTCCCGGTCAACATTGCCGGCGGAAACATCTTCGGCGGCTCGAGCAGCGCCGACCAGTTCGCGGGTAACGGATCGCTCAGCGGCGCCGGCAACGCGGCCGGCACCGATCAGAGCGGGGACCAGGACCAGAGCGCCAGCTGAGCCGGATCCGGCCGCTGAGCTCCGGTGAACGGGGACCGCGGTGTCGCGTCTGGCAAGGCTGGTGGTGGTGTGGACGCTCCTGCTGGTGCCGTCCGGGCTGGCGGCGACTGCCCAGGCGGACTCGCCACCGGCGGTGAGCAACACGACCACGCAGGTGATCGGGCAGGTCCAGGTTTCCGGTTGCCTGAGTGATTGCAGTGGGCTCACGCAGACGCAGGTCGCGACCCAGGGCGCATCAGCGTCCCAGACCGCGGCGCCGGCGGGGGACACAACCACCTCCACCAGCCCTGACCCGACCACGACCTCGCCGACCGTGACGACCCCCCCGGTGGCGACGGCGCCCGTCGCGACGACGCCAGTCGCGACGACGCCGGTCGCCACAGAGGCGCCGGTCGCAACGACGCCGCCGGTCGCCACAACGTCGGCACCGTCACCGTTGCCGACCGATCCGCCCGCCACGACGTCCACCGTCGCCACGACATCGACTGTCGCGACGACATCCGCAAACCCGACCACGTCCACAACTCCGACCTCGACTGCGACCGCGACGGCAAGCACCACCGAGACGACATCGGCTCCGGCGCCGACGACGAGCGCGGCGCCGGCCGAGCCGCCACCTCCCGTCGTCCCGACCACGCCGACTCCCACAAGTGCGGCTCCGCCGTCGCCAACGATTGTCCAGAAGCAGATCGGATGCCAGGCCTACTGCTTCGGGACTGCAACGACCACCCTCGCTGATTCCGGGACAGACCCCGACGCCCTGCTTCAGTGGATAACGGCCCAGATGCAGGCGGCCGCCGCTGCGGCCGCCTCGCCGCCGAGCGGGAGCACGCTTGCCAGCTCGGAGTCGGAGGTCAGCTACCAGGCACAGCTCGGGGATCCGGGAACGACCGAGCAGTCCGAGACGGCGGTGCAGGACGCGAGCAGCTCTCAGGCGATCGAGTTGCCGCCGGCGCTGCTCGCGGCGCTCGAGTCAGATTCGTCCTGGATCCTGTCCGACTCGGTCACGCAGGTGATCGGCCAGTTGCAGATCGGTTGCCTGACACACTGCCAGGACACCTACCAGGAGCAGGACGCCGAGCAGGCGGAGAGCATCTTCCAGTCGATCGGCACCGATGACCCGACGGACTCCGCGGCGGGTAGCAGCAACAGCGCCGTTACCGAGATCTGGCAGATCCAGATTGGTTGCATCTTCTGGTGCCTGAATACCGTCGAGGTGCAGACGGCCACTCCGCCCGAGGGTGGGTCCGTGATCAACGGCGGGGCGAATCCTGCTCCGACGCCACCGGCACCCACCGACCCGTCGGGGACCGCGTCCTCCGCCCCTCCCGACGATCCACCGGAGGCTACGAATCCGTTGCCCACCACGGATTCGCTGCCGCCAACCGATCCGCAGACGCCAGCCGGCCCGCTGCCGAATTCGGCGGGGACCGCTGATCCGACCACTCCAGCCGACCCGACGAACGTCGGCCCGGCGAAGAGAGTGCCGACCGGGAGCGTCGTGATCCCTGCGCCAGTCCGGTTGCGCGGCGCGGGAGCGAAGGTGACGGTGAACGCGACCGCCACGATCGTCGCGACCGCCATGACGAGCGCGACCTCAACGGTGAGCGCCCGTGGAGCCGGACTGAGTTCGGCATCCGCAGAGGTCGTCGTCGTGAAATCATCGCCGCGGCGCGCCGATAGCGACCGGGTCGTGATCGCGGCCACGGACCTGCGTCGCGTGGCCGACGCGTCCGGATTTCCGGCTGCCTTCGTCGAGTCAAGCGACCACGACGACCAGTCATCGCTGCTGGCGGCGCTCGATCAGCCGTTGCCGCTCGCGGGGCTCGGGCTGGTCGTAGGACTGATGCTGGCGCTAACGCTTCTCCGCGGATGGAAGCCACGCGATTAGACTCATCATTTACAGGACCTAAGTCGCCCTGGAAGGGCAGCGCTCACGCGGGCGTTGTTTGGGTGGACGAAGCCAGGTCACGGAAGACCGCAAGCGACCCAAGTTGTCCGGGGACAGCCATGGGCTTGCCAGAAGCGAAGATCGCGAAATTCGCCGCCGTTTTGCTGGTAGCCGGAGCGTTGGCCGCCACGGTCTCTCCCGCCCTTGCGGCTGCCGGGCCCGCTCCCGATCCAGCTCCGCATGCCCCGCGAGCTGACGGCCCACCATCGCCCGATCCCGCACCGCAGACGGCGTCGACCTCGGCGACGACCACCCACGGCTCGACCACGAATTCAAGCTCGACCACGAATTCACAGGTCGACGTCGCACTCTGACACAGGTCTCGTGACGTCGACCTCCTCTGGGGTCGCGGCGAACCCAGTCGAGCAGGTTCCCGCTTCGGTTGCTGCGACGGTGAGGTACGCGCCGCAGAAGCGCACGGTGGTGCCGCCGGTAGCCCTGCGCACTGCGCACCGCGCTTCCGCCAAGCATCTGGCGCCGGCTGGTACGGAGATCCGTCACCGCCTTGCCAGGGGGCGCCCTGCGCCCGGGTCGTTCGCGCCCGTCGAATCCGAGGCACAGCCTGCCCATGGCGGAGGAATGTTGCTGCTCATTGCGGCGCTGGCGATGCTGACCGTTGTCGTCTCCGGATTGAGTCTGCATCAACGACTGAGGCG
Source organism: uncultured Conexibacteraceae bacterium (assembly GCA_963720195.1). Taxonomy (GTDB): domain Bacteria; phylum Actinomycetota; class Thermoleophilia; order Solirubrobacterales; family Solirubrobacteraceae; genus Palsa-465. The sequence continues at coordinate 132,626 of CAVRFD010000021.1, read as the reverse complement.
CCTCGGCGCGTCGCGGCTGACAGGCAGGACGGCGTCGTGAGCCGCCCGCTCGCCGCCACCGTGAGGGTTTGCGTGACCGCACTGGTTGCGGCGGCGGTCAGCGCCGGCGTGGCGAGTGCGGCTTCGCCGCCGACCGCGATGTGTTCCGTCGGCGGGGCGGTAGCGCAGCCGTGCGTGTCGCCAGGCTGGTACACGGCTCCGGTCACGCTCACTTGGTCGCCGAATGGTTCGTACATCACCGGGGACTGCGCGGACCACACCTACATTCAGGACACGAACGCAGCGGGCGACACGTCGAATCCATGGGACGACTGCCAATATTGGTATGACGCCGGATCGCAAATGGTCAGTGGGAAGGTCACCTCTTCGATCAACGTGGAGGTCTCCGCCCCGGCTGCCTCGGCGACGCCTTCACGTACGCCCGATGTGAACGGCTGGTACAACCACCCGGTCTCCGTCTCATTCGGTGGAAGCTCCTTCTCGGGGATCGGGTCGTGCACGCCTCCGCAGACGTATGCCGGGCCCGACACCGCGGGAACTACGTTGACAGGCAGTTGTACCGACAGCGCCGGCAAGATCGTGGCAGCGAGCTACAGCCTCCAGTACGACGCCACCCCGCCAACGGTCAATCTGCAAGCCGACGCCGGCGACAAGGGCATCGGCATCGATTGGCGCGTGTCGAGCGGCCCGGCACCTCTGCAGTCGGTCCAGCTATCACGGACGCCGGGGATTGGCAGCGCCGGCACGACCGTGGTCGACAGCGGCGGCGCGGGCTCTTACCGGGACACCCGCGCCAAGAGCGGTATCCATTACCACTACACGCTGACTGCGACCGACGCGGCGGGCAACGTCACCGTCCGCACGCTCTCCGTGACTCCATCGGCGCATCTGCTGGCGCCTGCGGCCGGGGCTGCCGTGAGGGTGCCGGTGATGCTGACCTGGACGCCTGTGCCGGGCGCGAGCTACTACAACGTGCAGCTCTACCGCCGCGGCAAGATCCTGAGTACGTGGCCGCGGCGAGCCGGCCTCGAGCTCACCGCGAGATGGACCTACCGCGGCGACCGTCACCGCCTCGCTCCGGGCCGGTATCGCTGGTACGTGTGGCCAGGGTTTGGACCTCGTGACAGGGCGCGATACGGAGCCGAGATCGGCAGCGGTACGTTCGTCGTGCGCTGAGCTGGACGTCGCGTGGACCGGACACGAGGCCCGACTCGACGGACGTTGCCACGCTGATAACAACCTGTTAACCACGTGGCCCGCTGACTCGCAGAGGATCTACGGTCGCGACTCAGGGGTGGGTCGCGGCACTCGTCTATGCGAATTGGGGGAAGTCCAGGATGGAATCGTCGCGTCTCGGTGTAATCCGCACTCTGCTTCGGCGCCGGCGAGGAGCCGTCGCCACCGCCACGAAACTCGGCGGTCTGGTTTTGGTGTCGGTGGCGGTCGGAGCCCCGGTCGCCACCGCGGATCCGACGTCAGCTCCGAGCTCCTACTCGGCTGCGATGCCGCAACTCGCAACGATCAGCAACGGGACCACCGCGGCGCCGTGGAACCTGTGGCAGGGAGACACCGGCGACGCGCTCTACTGGAGCACGACGACGTTGACAAACGGCGAGCCGCTCGGGAGTTCGCCCGGCGATCTGTTGCCGGTGTACATCCCCGGCGGTGCGACGGTTAACGGCACCGACCCGAACATCGCGGTCGTGCCCGGCACGAAGAGCGGCACCGACGGTGATTCGGACTACCCGTACTCCTCCGGTGTGGTCGGAACACCCGGGCCGCTCCCCGGTTACTGCGGCACCGGTGACTGGAGCGCAGAGACAGGCCATGCCGCGTCGGCAACGAGCGTCTCGACGCAGCCGAACGTGACGCTGCCGCTGGCTCCTGAGTACTTCCCGCACGTTGTCGCCAACAGCGACGGCACGCTCACCGGCTACTTCGACTATCGCCCGAAGGACGGCAATGAGGCAGTGTTGGCGGCGACCTCGAGTGACGGTGGCAAGGACTGGACGTTCGCCGGCGACGCTCTGCAGCAGAACCAGGGGTACTGCCCATCTGCTGACATCAACGACGACGGTCAGGGTCACCCCAACGTCCTCAGCACCGGCGGCAACAGCAACCTCTACACCCTGCAGCGGCCGGCCGGCGACAACGTCGGCGTCGGCCTGCTCGTCCACAATCTGACCGCTGCCGGGGCGACTGAGTCGAACCCACTCGGGAACCTGGCGAACAGCCAGCCCGTCGGCGTCGACCCGGACTCGTTCGACGCCGACAGCTCGGCGGTCACGGTTGCCGCTTCTGGCGGAGCTGCGGTGTCGCTGCAGGTCCAGTCGACCGGTACCTCTGACTCGACCGAGCAACTCATCCCAGGTGGCTTCCTCGACCTGGGCCAGAGCGGCACGATCGGCACCGGGGACGCCGCCGCCGCCGAGGTGATCAACTGCACAGGCGTGACTGCCGGCACACCCGGGACGCTCACGGGCTGCACGACGCTCGGGTCCGCCAGCGTCACTGTCAACCCGGGCGACCTGATCGAGCAGGTGCTCGGCTATGTCGGTGCGAGCAAGAGCAAGTTCAGCGGCAGCGCGACAGTCATCGACGCCGGCCCGAACACGACCACCGGCGACGGTGGCAGCGCACACCTCTACGTCTATCCGTCGACGGTGACCAGTCAGACGACTCCCGGCTTCACCTATCCGCTCAGCGGCAGCACGATCAACACCAACGCGCCCAACCGCCTCTACGTCGCGGGCACGCCGATCTATTGCAGTCAGTCGAACAACAACCCGACGACCCAGGTCGAGGACTGCACGACTGGATCCGGTAGCACTAAGTCCTACAGCGCGGCGGTCGGATCGCCGATCACGTCCGATCCGATCATCCCCGCCGGCGCACAGATGACAACCGGGCTCGACTCACCTGACGGCATCGTCGGCGAGCTGCCCAAGTACCCGGGCGCTCCGACGGGATCGACGATCGTGATGTACACGGAGAAGGAGCTCGCGTACTTCGTGGCGGGGGAGACCCCAAACACGGGTACGTTCGGCACGGCGAGCTCCGGCGCCGCTTTCTCGATTCCGTTCGACTCGGCTGCCTACATCAGCGAGGATCTCGCGTCCTATCTGACTCAGGGCACGAGTGGCTGGGGCCTCAGCGGCCCCGTAACGGTGAACATCGGTGACAACGCCTCGAGTTCGAGCAGCAACTATCAGGCGTTCGTCCCGGTGACCTGCACGGGTCTGACCGATTCGGCAGGCGATGACGGCGGTAATGGCGCGGCCAGCCTCGCGCCCGACGCAGCCGACGAGCTCACCGGCTGCACGGTCCCCACGCAGTTCGAGGGCGACCCCTACGACTCGAACAGCATGATCGCCGCGCCCGGCGCCGCGCTCGTGCCGTACTCGCAGCTGAAGCTGACCGGTGAGGGCAGCAGCAAGTCGGCGAAGCTGTTCGGCAACAACGAGGACTATGAGGTGCTCCGGGCGGCCTACACGACCGACGGCGTGAACTTCTCCGATGCCGGGCTCGCTAACGGCGGCCTGATCAGCGGCGCCAGCAACGGCACAGCTGACTACACGGACATCACGGATCCAACCGCGACGAGCAATCCGCCCGCGGGGCTGAACTCGTACGGGCCGGGTCGGGCGGACGCGACCGAGATGCGCTGGCCAGGCGCCGCCGGGACGATCATCGACTATCCCGACGGCACGATCGGCATGTTCATGTCAGGTGCGTGGGCAGCCGACGGTGACTCCGACGCCTTCAACCAGATCTATTACACGAGTTCGACTGACGGTCAGCACTGGAGCGTCCCGATCGATGTGGTCAGCACCGATTACACGTTCTCGGCACTCGCCAACCTGCAGACCGATCCCAGCGCCGGCCTGGGCATCAGCGGCTACTACAGCGGCCGCGCGTACGACCCGACCGTCTTCCAGGAGCCTGACGGAAGCTTGTCGATGCTGTTCGCCGGCTACAGCACGCCGAAGCCGCTGGTCACGACCGGCACCACGCTCGGCACCGGCGCGAGCCAGTGGACGGTCGGCGCGGACGCGCCGGCTGCGTACCGGAACATCCTGGTCACGCAGCTCAAGGCACAGCCCGCGGCGATCCAGTTCAACGCACCCGCGACCGGCACCTACGGTGGCAGCGACACGCTCAGTGCGACCGGCGGCGGTCCCTCGACACCGGTTGTCTTCACGGCTGAGTCGCCGACCGTGTGCTCCGTCAACGGCACGACGGTCAGCTATGTCGGAGTCGGCAACTGCGTCATCGACGCAAGCCAGGCCGGTGATGCGAGCTTCAATGCGCCGGCCGACGTCGAGCACACGATCGCGGTCGGCGCGGCGCCGCTGACGATCACCGCCTCGAGTCCGACGACGACCTACGGCGGCACGGTGCCGACGATCACCCCGAATTACTCGGGCCTGGCCAACGGCGACCAGGCGCCGGCCACGACACCGACATGCACCACCGCGGCGACGTCGTCCTCCCCCGCCGGCAGCTATGACACAACCTGCTCCGGCGCGGCCGACCCGCACTACGACATCACGTACGCCGACGGCTCGGTCATCATCGGCCCGGCGCAGCTGACGATCACCGCCTCGGACGGGTCGATGGTCTACGGCGGCAGTGCAAAGAGCACGATCACGCCGTCCTACTCCGGGTTTGTCAACGGCGACGGCCGCGGCTCGTTGACGACGGTTCCGACCTGCTCGATCACGCTCGCGCAGAGCTCGTCGGTTGGGCAATACCCTGGCGGCAGCCAGTGCGCGGGCGCCGCCGACGGGAACTACACGTTCACATACGTCGGCGGCACGGTCACGGTCAGCCCAGCCTCGGCGACGATCACCGCGCCGAGTCTGACGATCCCCTACGGCAGCCCGGTCCCGACGCTGACGCCGTCCTATTCAGGGCTCGTGAACGGCGACAAAGCGGCTTCGCTGACGACCGCGCCCAAGTGCGTGACGACCTACGCGCTAATCAGCCAGGTGGGCACCTACGGCACCAGCTGCACCGGTGCCGTCGATCAGAACTACAAGTTCACCTACGTAACGGGCGAGGTCACGGTCGTCCAGGCCACCTCCACCACGACGATCACGGTGGCACCGCCGTTCAGGCTCGGCCCGCTGATCCTGCCGACGACGGCAGAGATCACAGTGGGTGCAGCGGGTGCCACTCCGACCGGGCTGGTCGAGGTGTTCGAAGACGGACACCTGATCGCGATCGCGCCACTCGTGCACGGTTCGGCAGAGATCCTGGTGCCGCCGTCACTGTGGTTGTTCGGACCGTCCACGAATCAGCTGACGGCGGTCTACCTCGGCGACCACAACGTAGCTGGCAGCACCAGCGCGACGGTAACGTTCGAGTAGTTGCTGAGGCACACGCGCGGGCCGGGCGCAGCGCGCGCTCGGCCCGGCCTCAGGCTCTCATCGTGAACGGACTAGGAAAGACCCTCGCGCGCCTCGCGCACGAGGGCAACCGCCTCAGGGAACACGACTGCCATCACCGAACGAAGCTGCTCGGCCTGTTGCTCGGTCGTGCCCTGAATGTTGACGCGGTTCATCGCAGCGACCGTCAGGTCGACCGCGAGCTTGATCGCGTTGTCCGCCCAAGCAAGTCGCTGGGCTCCCTGCATCTGTTCGGCGAACTCACCGAGCCGCCGCTGAATCTCGTCCGGGTCTCCGAAGAGACCGCCAAAGCCGCTGCCTTCCATATCTCCAATCCTACTCCGCGTCGATATCTCACTAACATCGCGCATCCATGACCGTCGCCGAGCAAGTCCAATACGAGTCGCGCGTCCGCTTCAGGTACGGCGTGATCGCCTTCTGCGCTGCGCTCCTGATCGTCGCATCGCAGCTTCTGAACCTGTCCGGTACGCACGCGCCGGTCGACGAGCTCACGCTCGACCTGATTGCCGTCACCCAGCGCGCGACCCTGGATTTGGTCGGCTCGATCCTCGATCTGCTCGGCCTCGTAGCCGTGGGCGTGCTGCTCTTCTGGTTGCACAGGGTCGCATCGGCCCGCCGTCCCGAGCTGAAGCCCCTCGTACGCTGGGTCGCCGTCATCGGCGCCGGACTCTCGGCCGTGATGGCGCTCGCGTACACGCTCGTGCTTGCCCACAAGGCGCACGTATTCGTAACGACCGGCAACCAGGGCTATCCCGAGGCCAATGAGCTGACCCGCTCGGGCCTCGTGATCATCTTGCCGCTGGTGCTGGAGCTTGGCACGCTGCTTCTGGCGATTGGCTGCATCTGGACCTCGCTGAGCGCGCTCCGGGTCGGTCTGATCACGCGCCCCGTCGGCTATGCCGGCGTGGTCGCGGGTGCGCTTTTCCTGTTCCCGATCGGCGCCCTTGTCCCAGTCGTTCAAGGCTTCTGGCTCGCCGCCATCGCGGTCACGCTGGCCCGCCACTGGCCCAGTGGTGACCCGCCCGCCTGGCAGGCCGGCGTGGCTGTCCCGTGGCCATCGGCCACGCGCGCCCAGCCGGCGCAGGACAACCGTGGCACGCGCGGCCAGCGTCGCCGCCGCGTGTCCGACAAGGCCGTGCTCGAGGCGGTCGAGAAGCCCGAGACCCCGCCGAATCCAGGTGCGGGGCGCAGTAAGCGCAAGCGCCGCCGCTGACGGGTTGCGGCCGGGCCGAGCCCGATCGCAACCCGCGCTGAATCTGTCAGTCCTCCGCCGCCTGCTCGCTCTGGATCTTCTGCTCCAGGGCCGCCATCACCGTTGGGTCGCGCAGCGTCGTCACGTCGCCGAGCGCTCGGCCTTCGGCGATGTCGCGCAGCAGTCGGCGCATGATCTTGCCCGAGCGGGTCTTGGGTAGGTCGTCGGCCCAGATGATCCGCTTGGGTCGTGCGAACTTGCCGATGCGGTCGGCGACGCCGGCGCGGATCTGAGCCTCGACTTCTTCGGTGCCCTCGGATGCTGCCCTGCAGCGTCACGAAGGCGGTGATCGCCTGGCCTGTGAGCTCGTCGGACTGGCCGATCACGGCGGCCTCCGCGACGTCCTCGACGCGACGATCGCGGACTCGACCTCGGCGGTTGAGAGCCGGTGCCCGGAGACGTTGACGACGTCGTCGATGCGGCCGATCACCCAGTAGTAGCCGTCCTTGTCCTTACGGGCGGCATCGCCGACGACGTAGGTCTCCTTGTCGAAACGCTTGAAGTACGTCTCGATGAAGCGGTCGTCCTCCTTGTAGAGGGTGCGCAGCATCGACGGCCACGGGCGCTTCAAGACGAGTAGTCCCTGGCCCTCGTCGATCGGTTTGCCGTCGCGCTCGTCGACGACCTCGGCGAGGATGCCGGGCATCGGCTGTGTCGCCGAACCGGGTTTGGTTGAGGTGATCCCCGGTAGCGGCGAGATCATGATCGAGCCGGTCTCGGTCTGCCACCAGGTGTCGACGATCGGGCAGCGCTCACCGCCGATCACCTTGTAGTACCACAGCCACGCCTTCGGGTTGATCGGCTCACCGACCGTACCCAGCAGCCGCAGCGAGCTGAGGTCGAACTTATCCGGGTACTCGGCACCCCACTTGATGCAGGCGCGGATCGCGGTCGGGGCGGTGTAGAAGATCGTCGCCTTGTAGCGCTCGACCAGTTCCCACCAGATCCCGCGGTGCGGGTAGTCCGGTGCGCCCTCGTACATGACCCCTGTGGTGCGCGTTCGCCAGCGGCCCGTAGACGATGTAGGTATGCCCGGTGATCCAGCCGACATCGGCGCAGCACCAGTAGGTGTCGCTGTCGGCGTGGATGTCAAAGACGTTCTGGTGCGTGCTCGACGCGCCCGTCAGATAGCCGCCGGTCGTGTGCAGAATGCCCTTCGGCTTCGCGGTCGACCCGGACGTGTAGAGGATGAACAACGGGTCCTCGGCGTCCATCGGCTCAGCCGGGCAGACGTCCGCGGCGCGCCTCGACGATCTCGTGATACCAGACGTCGCGACCCTCCTTCATCTCGCACTCGGTGCCCTTCGAACGCACCACGATGATGTGCTCGAGGTGCGGAAGCTCGCCCATCACGGCGTCGACGTTCTGCTTGATCGGCGCGATGTTGCCCTTGCGCGCGGCACCGTCGACGGTGATCAGCGCCTTCGCCTCGGAGAACTCCATGCGCTCGCGCACCGACTCGGCTGAGAAGCCACCGAACACGACGTTGTGCACCGCGCCGATCCGCGCGCACGCGAGCATCGCGACGACGACCTCGGGGATCATGCCCATGTAGATCCCGACGACGTCGCCCTTCTCGATCCCCAGATCCTTCAAAGCGTTGGCGAACTTCTGCACGCGAGCGAGCAGGTCGGCGTAAGTGAGGTCCTCCTCCTGCCCCTCCTCACCGTGCCAGTGATACGCGACACGGTCACCGATGCCGGCCTCGACATGGCGGTCCAGGCAGTTGTAGGAAACGTTCAGCTTGCCGCCGACGAACCACTTGTAAAACGGCGGGTTGGAGTCGTCCAGCACCTGGTCCCACTTCGTAAACCAGTGCAGACGCTCAGCCTGGCTGACCCACCAGCCCTGCCAATCGCGATCAGCCTGCTCGTAGATCGCCGGATCGTTCAGGTTCGCGTTCTTGACGAAATCCGCCGGCGGATCGAAGCGCTCGATCTCCAGCATCGCCGCGAGCTCGCGCTCGAGCTCATGCTCATCGCGCGTCGTGTGTCCAGTAGCCATCTTCGGTCTCCCTCGCTGTAAGACGCGGGACGCGCCCGACCGGTTGGTCGGGCGCGATCCACGGCTTGGAGTTGTCGAACTGTGCGCTAGCCGACCGGCAGGACGGGGCGCTTGTAAACAGCCTGCATGATGTCCGCCGTCGCGATGTACAGCGCCACGGCGCCGGTCGCGATACCGACATAGCCACCGGCATGGATGATGCTGGAGTGGGCGCCCGAATTACCGATCCCGAGCAGGATGAACGTCACGGTCAGCAGCAGGAACAGCAGCGACAGAGCCCGCGGTGAGGCAAACGTGCAGAGGAACAGCAGCGCGGTGAAGATGCCCCACATCCAGAGGTAGAGGCCGAGCGCCGCGTCGATCTCCGTCTTCGGAAGCTGAGCGACGTTGAAGCTCACCAGGAAGAAGAACGAGATCCAGAACGCGCCGTACGACGAGAACGCAACCGCGCCGAACGTGTTACCTGTCCGGAACTCCCACATCCCTGCGAGCAGCTGGCAAAGCCCGCCGAACGCAACCGCCATACCAAGCACGATCGGGAACGTGGCCGGACCGCCGCCGACGAGGTTCGAGTTGACGAAGCTCAACACCAGAGTCGTCAGGCCGAAGCCCATGAGGCCGAGCGGTGCCGGATTCGCGGGGAGCCAGCCCTGAAGGGTTGAAACGCCCTCCTGCCGGCCGGATGCGAGTCCTTCCTGGTCACTGATTGTGGCCAACTTCTCTCCTCTCCTAGAGATTTGTGACAGTTGTCACATTAGACCTCGAGGCGGCATGTCCTGCACCAATCTCTGGACGGTTGCGTAGGTGCGCCGAACGGCACAACGAGCGCGCCGAACGGTGCGCGCTCGTGGCAATCCGCACGGGCCTCCACACCCGCGGATATCCTTCAAAATCGAGCGTGGAGGTCTTCATCGGTGTTGTCGTTGGCTGGGCGATCGCGGCTTCTGTCGTCGCTGCTGTTCGCCTATTGCGCCCGCCGCGCGTGATCTCCAGCGAAGTCCGCGCGATGCAGACGGCACTACACGCCGCCAACGTGATGCTTCCCGAGCTGCGGCGCGGGCTCTCGGAGGAGTCGGCAAAGCGTGTGATGCCGCATCTGCGCACGCTCACGCAGGCCTCGGCGGTGGCGCTTGGTGACCGCTCGCACGTGCTCGCATTCGAGGGGCTCGGCCACGATCATCACCATGGCGGCGACCCGCTGATCCGGATCACGGCCCCGGCGCGGGAGGACCGGCTCCACGTCGAGTCGCAGATTCACTGCGAGCAGCCTGACTGCCCACTGGGAGCCGCCGTCGCGGCGCCGCTGGTCGTCGCTGGCGAGCTCGTCGGGTCGTTCGTCGCGCTCTACACGCGCGGCCACCGCGTGACCCCCAACGACACGCGCACGGTCACGGAGGCCGCCAGCCTGGTCAGTGCCGAGCTCGAGCTCAAGGCGATGGACGAGCAGGCGGAGCGGCTCGCGCGCACCGAGCTGCGGGCGCTGCGCGCGCAGATATCGCCGCACTTCATCTACAACGCGCTGGCCGCGATCGCCGGCTACATCCATTCCAATCCCGAGGAGGCGCGCGAGCTGCTCACCGAGTTCGCCGAGTTCACGCGCTATGCGTTCCGCGGGCAGCGGCCGTACGTGACGCTCGCCGATGAGCTCAACTACGTCGAGAAATACCTTCGGCTCGAGCGCGCCCGCTTCGGCGACCGCCTGCAGGTACGCCTCGAGGTCGCGCCCGAGGTGCTGCCGGCGGTCGTGCCGGTGCTCTCACTTCAGCCGCTGGTCGAGAACGCCGTCCGTCATGGCGTCGAGAAGCGCGGTTTCGGGCGTATCGAGATCGTCGGGCGCCACATCGACGCCGACGTCGAGCTTCGCGTGACCGATGACGGCGTCGGTATGGAGCCGGAACGTGCACAGACAGTGCTCGCGGGGCAGGGCGGCGGCGTCGGTATCGCCAACGTGCAGGCACGTCTGCAGTCGATCTTCGGCCCCGGCTATGGGCTCGAGATCGCATCGGAACCGGGCCGGGGCACGACCGTGACGATGACGTTGCCCAAGTTCCGGGCGGGGGTGCGGGCAGCGTGACGCGTGTGCTCGTGGTGGATGATGAGCGCCCCGCGCTCGAGGATCTCGGGCGCCTGCTCGAGACCTCGCCGTCGGTCGATGACGTCGTGCTCGCCGAGGGCGGCGCCGAGGCGCTGCGGGCGCTGGCCGCACGCCGCTTCGATGTCGTCTTCATGGACGTGCGCATGCCGGACATCGACGGGCTCGAGCTCGGAAAGGCGCTGGCGCGCTTCGCCGAGCCGCCGGCGCTCGTGTTCGTGTCGGCCTTCGAGGACGGTGCCGTGTCCGCCTTCGAGCACGATCTGCATCCGCTCGACTATCTGATGAAGCCGGTCTCACGCGCGCGCGTTGAGCAGGCGCTCGGCCGGGCGGTCGGTAATTGGTCCCGGCTACCCGCCAACCCGGGGCCGACTGACGGCGAGGACGACTCCAACCAGATCATCCCCGTGGAGCATCAGCGCGGCGGTGCCACGCGCCTGCTCGACCGCTCGACGGTCCTGTACGTGCAGGCCGAGGGGGATTACGTCCGGCTGCACACCGACAGCGGCCGCTTCCTGTTGCGGGCCGCGCTGTCGGAGATCGAGCAGCGCTGGGGGCAGCACGGGTTCGTGCGCGTGCACCGAAGCTACGTGGCGAACCTCAAACGTGCGGTGGAGATCCGACCGAAGTTGGGGGGCGCGGTCACGATCGTCATGGCCGACGGCAGTGAGGTGCCGGTTGCTCGGCGCCAGGTCGCGGACCTGCGCCGGAGGTTGCGGATGTGAGTCCGTCCCCACCCGGCCGCCCCTCGCCGCCCAGACGGCTACTGCCGCGCCGCGGATTGCGCTCGCCCCGCGAGGAGCTGGCGGAGGCGACCGCCCACGGCCACGTCTACCTTCGTGGCCTGCAGCACGCGCAGCTGAGCTTGTCGCTGCTGGCGCTGGTCGCCTTCGGGGCGATCTTCGGCGTGCTGCCCGCGGTGCTCTACCTGCTTCCACAGCTCGACCGCGTGCACATATTTGGTGTACCGCTCCCGTTCTGGATCGTGATCGTGCCGATGCTGCCGGCGTTCGTCGCGATCGGTTGGCTCTACGCGCGGCGCGCCGACGCGCTCGACGACGCCTTCCGCGAGCTGGTCGAGCGTTGATCGTCGCGCTGTTTGCGGTCGGTGCGGTCACGCTCGGCACGCTCGGGCTCGGAACCTGGGGAGTCCGGTTCGCGCGCACCACCTCGGACCTGTTGGTCGCGAGCCGAGCGGTAACCCCGTGGTGGAATGCGGCGGCAATCTCGGGCGAATACCTGTCGGCAGCGAGCTTCCTTGGAATCGCCGGCCTGGAGATGCAGGTCGGCGCGAGCGCCCTGTGGCAGTCGCTCGGCTTCACGGCCGGCTACCTCGCGTTGCTGCTGTTCGTAGCGGCGCCGCTGCGCCGCTACGGCTCCTACACGATCCCCGACTTCGCCGAGGCACGGCTGCACAGTCCGGCGCTGCGGCTGTTGGCGGCAGCGATCGTGCTCGTGATCGGCGGTTTCTACCTGGTGCCGCAGCTCAAAGGCGCGGGCCTCGCACTGAATGTGGTGGTCGGCTCGCCCTACTGGGTGGGCGTGGTCGTCGTAGCGGTGATCGTCGCCGTCAACGTGGCGATCGGCGGCATGCGTGGGATCACCTACGTGCAGGCATTCCAGTTCTGGGTCAAGGTCTTTGCGATCGCCGTGCCGGCGATCGTTCTGCTGATCCATTTCGGCGGGTTGCCGGAACGGGCCGCGCTGTTCGGGCGTGCCCTGCCACACGCAGGTAGCTCGGGCTTCACGGTCGATCTGCCCGCGCCGCAGCGGGTCCAGTTTCCCGAGGCGGGCAGCTTCGTCGTGCACGGCCGGCGCGTCGAGGTCGCGGCCGGGGGGTGGGTGACGCTGCCGGCGCACACGCCCGTGCGGATTCCGCCGTATGGGACCGTGCCGGTGGCATCAGGTACACCGCCGCTGCGCGGTAAGGAGTGGGCACGCCCCGTTGGTGGTACAGGCCACGGCGCGCCGATTTTCGTTTACTCGCTGCTGATCGCGACATTCCTGGGCACCATGGGCCTGCCGCATGTGCTGGTCCGCTTCTACACCAACCCCGACGGCCACGCCGCCCGCAGCACAACCGTGCGGGTGCTGGGGTTGCTCTCGCTCTTCTACCTGTTCCCGGCCGTCTATGGAGCGCTCGGCCGGGTGCTGACGCCGCAGCTCTATACGACCGGACAGACCGACGATGTCGTGCTGACGCTGCCACACACAGCTTGGCCGGGTACGGCCGGGACGATACTGACGGCGGTCACGTGCGCGGGAGCGTTCGCCGCCTTCCTCTCGACCTCGAGCGGCCTGCTCGTCTCGCTTGCCGGCACCTTCAGCCACGATGTCTGGCCGCGGCTGCGTCGCACGGTGCCCTCGCGTGTAGCGGCACGTCGGTTGCACTTCCGCCTTGCGGCGCTGGGCGGGATGGTGATTCCGTCGCTGCTCGCCCTGACCGCCCAGCAGATCGACATCTCGATCCTGGTCGGTTGGGCGTTCGCCCTGGCGGCGAGTTCGTTCTGTCCGATGTTCCTACTGGGAATCTGGTGGTCGCGGCTGACGGCGCGCGGGGCCGCTGCGGGTATGTGCGCCGGAATGCTCGTCGCGACCTCGGCGATCTTCACCGGCCTCGCCCTCGGTGAGCCGATAAACGGAGCCGTAGGGCTACTCCAGCAGCCCGCGATCGGCTCCGTGCCGGTCGCGTTCCTGACGATGATCGTGGTCTCGCTGCGCGACCCGCGCCGGGTGCCCGACGTCGAGTCGCAGATGCTGGCGCTCCACGCGCCAGAGGGCCTCGGCCTGCGACTCGGCGACGAGGACGTGGAAGGCGCGCTGGCCTGAGGTCGGCGCTTTCTTTCCGCCTTTATGTCGATATGTCGACGCGGAGGCGGAAAGAAGTGCAAACCCCGGCCGCTGGCGGCCTACGCAGCGCGCAGCGTCGCCGGCGCTCCGGCCTGCACCAGCACATCAGGCAACACAACCGTGCCATCGTCCTGTTGGCCGTTTTCGAGCAGCGCTATGAGCGTACGGCCAACAGCGGTGGCGGTGCCGTTGAGCGTGTGTATGGTGGCCGGCCGGCCGTCGGCCGGGCGGTAGCGGATGTCCAGCCGCCGGGCCTGAAAATCAGTCGTGTTCGAACACGAGGTCAGCTCGCGATACTGGCCCTGACCGGGAAGCCACGCCTCGCAGTCGTACTTCTTTGCTGCGGAGGCGCCGAGGTCGTCGACCGCGATCGCCACCACGCGGTACGGGATCTGCAGCTCGCTCAGGATCGACTCCTCTATCGCGAGGATCCGCTCGTGCTCCTCAGCCGACTTGTCCGGCTCGACGAACGTGAACATCTCGACCTTGTCGAACTGGTGCACGCGGAACATCCCGCGCGTGTCCTTCCCGGCGGAACCCGCCTCGCGCCGGAAGCAGGGGGAGAAACCGGCGTAGCGCAGCGGCAAGTCTGCGGCGTCGATGATCTCGTCGCGGTGCAGTGAGGCCAGCGCCACCTCGGAGGTTCCCACCAGATAGAGGTCGTCGGCGGGCAGGTGGTAGATCTGCTGCTCGGTGTCGGGTAGGTAGCCGGTCCCATACATCGCGGTTTCGCGCACCAGGACCGGCGGGATCACGGGCTCGAAGCCCTCGCCCACCAGCTTGTCCATCACGTAGCGCACCAGCGCGAGCTCGACCAGCACCAGGTCGCCGCGCAAAACGACGAAGCGCGACCCTGACAGTGCTGCACCGTGCTCCATGTCGATCATCGAACCAGCGAGCTCCAGGTGGTCGCGCCCGGTGCGTCCCGCCTCACCGACCTCGCGCAGCACTGTGTCCGCGGGTGGTGCATCGGCCGCCGGGATGTTCGGCAGGCTCAGCAGCAGCTGGTCGAGGTCGGAGCGGATCGTCGTCTCGAGGTCGGTCAGCTCGCGTCCACGTGCCGCCAGCGCCGCCATCTGCTCGCGCTCCTCGGGCGTCGGCGCGCCGCGCCGACCCTTGCTCGAGCGGTTCTGCTCAGCGCGAAGCTCCTCGAGTTCGGTTGTCAGCCCGCGCCAGCGCCCGTCGAGCTCGAGCACACGGTCGATCGCGTCGTCGGCGACGTCACCGCGGCGCGCGAGCGCCGAACGAACTGCGTCAGGATCGCTTCTGATCAGCCTGATGTCGAGCATGCGTCCTCTCCGACACTAGTCAATCGCCCATCACCCATCGCGCTTGAGGGTCAGTGTCGTGACTCGCAAATTCGCGGCCGCCTCGCGGCGTCTGGACGCGCGTGGCGCCACCCGCTTCGCGGCAGATACAACCAGTATCTGCCTTGCGGATCGTGCGACCCCACACACGCCCAGCCACTCGCGAGACTGCTCGCGAATTTCCGCTTCACGACACTAGCTGCTGGACGATTTGATCGGCGGCAGCGACAGCGAACCGATCGGCTGCTTGTCGCAGGGAACGACGCCCGGCTGACTCGGCGCCTGCCGGCCCGCGTAGCGTGCGACGAACTCCGCGACCTCCTGCGCCTGCTTGCCAACGACGACGTTCTGCGGCATGTATGCGCCGGAGAAGCCACCATTCGTGATCGCGTAGAGCACGCGCAGAACCGGTCGCTCGCAACGGACGTTGAAGTTCGGGCCATTGATCGCTTCATACGTGCGCGGGTTCTGACCGGAGCCATGGGTTCCGGCGTACGAGAGCGTGTGACAGCCGCCGCAGCGCTGATTGAACAGCTGGGCCGCCGCCGTGTCGGCCGCATAGTTCGGATCGGACTTTGGAACGCCGACGTGCTGAGTGCCGCAGGCGGCCACCACGAACGCGATAGCGATCGCGGTGACGAGCGTTATGGCGTAACGAGCTGTGCGGCCCATGCGCGCCGGATCATACGTGACGCTGCCCCAGGAAGGTGCCACCCCCGGTCACGGCGAATAGACCACCGAGTAATCCCCGGCGTCGGTCATAGTGACGCTCGCTCTTCCTCGCTGTGGTTCGCGATCGTCCCTCAATGGCGGCAACCAAGGAGGCCGGCGCCGGGGGTCAAACTCGCCTCGCGGCTGGCGGTCCGTGTCTAAAAGGCACCGCAGCTTATGCACTGGGATAGGGTCCGCAGGTGGCCGCGAACGAATCTCTCTCGGATCCAGATGCGCTGGCCGCCGAGTGGGATCTGTCCCCGCTCGTCAACGGCAACGGCGACGCCGGGGTTGACATCCTGCTCGATGACGCAGCTGCGCGCACCGCACGGTTCGCGGATGCCTATGCGACCCGCGTTGCGAAGCTGGACGCCGTTGGTCTGACGCAGGCGATGCGCGACCTCGCTGAGGTCCGCGAGTTGATCCAACGCGCATCGGTCTACTCGCAGCTGCGCTTCGCAACCGACAGCAGCGACCCGGAGCGCAGTGCGCTCGCGCAGCGCGCCAAGGAGCGGAGCACCGAGCTGGAGAACCAGCTTCTGTTCTTCAACTTGGAATGGACCGCCGTGGACCCGGACCGTGCCGAACTTCTGTTGGCAGAGGCGGGTGACGATCTCGAGTTCGCCGCGCAGTACCTGCGCACCCTCCAGCGCCGCCGGCCGCACACCCTGAGCGCTCCCGAGGAGCGCATGATCGCCGAGCGCCGCCTGACCGGTGAGCAGGCGTGGGCCAGACTCTTCGAGGAACTGGCCGGCGGGCTCAAGGTGGAGCTGGAAGGCGAAGAGGTTCCCTACTCAGCGGCTTACACCCAGCTGATGGACCCGAACGGCGCCAAACGGAAGGCAGCCATCGAGGCGATGGCATCCGGCATGACATCGGGTTTGGGCACGCGCACCTACGTCTTCAACACGCTCCTGCACGATAAAGCTGTCGAGGACAGACTCCGCGGCTACCAAACATGGCTGACCAGCCGCAACATCGAGAACCAGACTGATGATCGCTCAGTTCAGGCGCTCGTCGAGGCCGTCGTCGCGCGCTATGACATCCCCTCTCGCTGGTGTCGCGTCAAGGCTCGACTGCTTGGGACCGAACGTCTCGCCGAGAGCGACCTTTACGGGCCGGTGCTGGCCGACGAGACCCCCTTTCCGTACGGCGAGGCACGAGACCTCGTGCTCGCCTCGTACAGCGACTTCTCGCCCGCGGTCGGCGCCATCGCCCGCCGGTTCTTCGACGAGAGCTGGATCGATGCCCCGCTCCGGCCGAACAAGATGGCGGGGGCGTTCTGCGAGACCGGCGGCCCTGACCTGCATCCATATGTGCTGCTCAACCACAGCGGGCGGCGCTACGACGTTTTCGCGATGGCGCATGAGCTTGGCCATGGCATCCATGACGTGCTGTCGGCACGCGCCGGCGTCTTTCATCAGCAACCGACGATGCCCGTCGCCGAAACCGCGTCGACGTTCGGTGAGTCGCTGCTGCTCGAGAGGATGCTCGGAAAGGCGAGTACCGAGCGCGAACGCCTGAGCCTGCTCGCGGCCGCCGTCGACCGGTCGCTGATGACGATCTTCCTCCAGGTGGCCTTCAACCAGTTCGAGGAGCGCGTACACACCGCGCGCCGAGCCGAGGGCGAGCTCTCGTCAGACCGGATCGCTCAGATCTACACGGACACCACCCAGGAGCTGTACGGCGACTCCGTCGACCGGCATCCTGGGATGGAGCAGTTCTGGTCGATGATTCCGCATTTCTTCCTCTGGCCCGGCTACGTCTATGCCTACGCGTTTGGCGAGCTGCTCTCGCTTGCGCTGTTCGCGCGCTACCAGGCACTCGGTGACGCGTTTGTGCCCAGCTATCTGGAGCTCCTGGCAGCGGGTGGCTCACGCCCGCCGGAGGAGCTAGGTCGGATCGTGGGTGTCGATCTCAGCGACCCGAACTTCTGGGCGTCAGGTTTGGAGCTCGTCGACGCGCAGCTGAGCGCTGTCGAGGAGCTGGCAGATAAGCCGATCTAGTGGACGACGGTCGCGGCCCGGGCGAGCAGGCCGATCACGACCAGCGCCGCGAGTGTCATCGTCCCGATCTCGCGCCGCATGATCGAGACCACGATCTGGCGTTGCTCGTCCTTCGGCAGTTGTGCGACGGCCTTGGCGTCCTCGAGCCCTCGCGCGTCGAGCACCATCGTCGCCGCCGACAGCTTCAGCTGCTCGGCGAGCAGCGCGACAACGAGCGGCAGCAAGCCGTAGAGGAGATGCAGGTCCGATGCCTTGCGCCCCATGAGCAGCAGTACCCCGCCCAACGCCGCCTCGACGGCGACCATCGCCTGCCCGCCGCGCAACACGCGCCAGAACCACGTGCTGGGCCGTCTGCGAAACCACGCGAACGCGCCCAGGAAGAACGCGAGCAGGTTCAGCCCGAGTGCGAGGCAGCCAACGACGATGTGTACGTCCTTCACGGCGAGCGCACGATATAGGTTCCCATAACCACGCTGCCGACGGCGCTGACTTTGAGCCATTAAGCACAATCTATGCAGGGAATTTAAGGACCGCTCAGTCGCCGCAGTCCCAGTGATAGAAATCACTATGTGCTTCGGGATTACCTCCCCGCGATTGTCTTCCTCGTCCTCGGCGCCGCGGTCGGCGGGCTGTTCTCGTGTCTGAACCTGCTGACGGGCATCAAGACCCGTCCCAACCTCAATCGCTCGACGCCTTACGAGTGCGGACTCCCATCTGAGATCCAGCGCGGATTCCGCTTCGGGATCAGCTTCTACCTGATCGCGATGTTGTTCATCCTGTTCGACATCGAAGTGATCTTCATCTATCCGATCGCAATCGAGCTCCGTTCGTTCGGCGGCTTCGCGCTCGGCGAGACGATCACTTTTGTAATCCTGCTGATGGTCGCCTTCGGATACGTCTGGCGACGGGGAGCGCTCGAATGGAAATAAAGCGAGAGCCGGCTGACTTCCGCTCGCGCCAGCTGCTGGCGCGGGACATGCTGCGCGGCGATTTCAACGACGAGGAGCTCGAGCGCTACCTCGAGCAGGCCGTGATGACCACCACGCTCGACCGGGCCGTCGCCTGGGCTCAGGGGAACTCGATCTATCCGATGACCTTCGGGTTGGCCTGCTGCGCGATCGAGATGATGTCGATCGTCGCCGCGCGCGTGGACATTGCGCGGTTCGGCTTCGAGGCTTTCCGCGCGTCGCCGCGTCAGGCCGACATGATCATCCTCTCGGGCCGCGTCTCGATGAAGATGGCTCCCGTGATCCGCCGCATCTACGACCAGATGCTCGAACCGAAGTTCGCGATCAGCATGGGCGCCTGCTGCTCGTCGATGGGCGTCTTCAACAACTACGCGCTGGTGCCGAGCGACAAGTTCCTGCCGATAGACGTGCACGTCCCCGGCTGCCCGCCGCGCCCGGAGGCTCTCGCCCACGGCATCCTCAAGCTGCGCGACAAGATCCAGGGCAACGGCCGCGAGGGGTGGCGCGAGCGCTACGACGCGGTCGGCACAGAAGAGATCCTGCCCGTCTCCGTTGGGGGCCCGCTGGCCCCCAACTCCGATGACCGCCGTGGAGGAACGACTGGTGCCTGACGCCAGCGGCCTGGAGGCGATCGCCCAGCAGTTGCGCGACGCCGATCCCGCCTGTGTGCTGGGCACAACCCACGCCAACGGTCGCGCCGAGATTCAGATCGATCCGGCCAAGAACGTTGCCGTGATCGAGCAGTTGCGGGAACGCGGCTACAACTTCCTCGCGAGCCTGCACGGGGTTGACTATTACCCGCACGAGCCGCGCCTCGGCGTGATCTACGAGCTTCTGGACATGAAGGAGGTCGACCGCGTCAGCGTCAAGGCGCGCCTTTCGATCGAGGATCCGAAGATCGCGAGCGTCGTCGATCTGTGGCCCGGCGCCGACTTCCCGGAGCGCGAGCTCTACGACATGTTCGGCGTCGAGTTCGAAGGACATCCCGACCTGCGCCGGATCCTGATGCCCGAGGACTACGAGGGTTTCCCGCAACGGCGCGACTTCCCCACCGGGGGTGAGCCGGTGCTGTTCACGTACAACGAGAACGACGGCTACGGAGCCGATCGATGAGCCTGATCAGCGATTACCGCAGGCGCGAAGAGTCGATCACGATGTCGACCGAGGTCGCGGGCGTGGGCGAGACGCATGAACTGCTGACGCTCAACATCGGTCCGCATCACCCTGCGACGCACGGCGTGCTGCGCCTGATCGCGACGCTCGAGGGCGAGGTCGTCCGCGATATCAAGCCGATCATCGGCTATGTCCACACCGGCATCGAGAAGACCGCGGAGACCAAGCAGTACTGGAAGGTGATCCCCGTCGTCGAGCGGATGGACTACCTCAGCTACTACTTCAACGCGATGGCATTTTGCGGCGCTGTCGAGACGCTGCTCGACCTCGAGGTGCCGTCGCGCGCCCAGTACCTGCGGGTGATCCACCTCGAGCTCAACCGCATCATGTCTCACCTGGTGTGGCTCGGCACCAGCGCCCTTGACCTGGGTGCGATGTCGATGTTCTGGTACTGCTTCCGTGAGCGCGAGACGATCCTCGACCTCTTCGAGATGTCATCGGGGCAACGCATGCACACTCGCTACTTCCAGATCGGTGGCGTAATCGAGGACATCCCCCTGGGATTCGCCAAGAAGGTCCAGGCGTTCGTCGACGAGATGCCGACCCGCGCCGACCAGTACGCCGATCTGCTCGAGAAGAATCAGATCCTGCTCCAGCGCCTGCGGGACACCTGCATCCTCGACGAGCAGACGCTACTCGGCCTCAACGTGACCGGCCCGCTGTTACGCGCTGCCGGCAACCCCTGGGACCTGCGCAAGGCGGCCCCCTACTCGAGCTACGACCACTTCGACTTCAAGATCCCGGTCGGCAGTGTCGGCGACAACTACGACCGCTTCCGCGTGCGCCACGCCGAGCTCTACGAGTCGACGAAGATCATCCAGCAGGCACTGAACGGCCTTCCCGAGGGACCGTACATCGC
Organism: uncultured Conexibacteraceae bacterium; assembly: GCA_963720195.1. GTDB lineage: Bacteria > Actinomycetota > Thermoleophilia > Solirubrobacterales > Solirubrobacteraceae > Palsa-465. Next base: position 111,993 of record CAVRFD010000021.1, on the reverse strand, counting down.
TGACGACCGCAAGGTCGTGCTGCCGCCGCGCCACGAGCTCGCGACCAGCATGGAGGCGCTTATCCATCACTTCAAGCTCGTCACTGAAGGTTTCCGTGTGCCCGAGGGCGAGGTCTACTACCCGATCGAGTCGCCGCGCGGTGAGCTCGGCTGCTTCGTGCGCGCTGACGGGTCCGCAAAGCCTGCACGCGTTCACATGCGCGACCCGAGCTTCGTGAACATCCAGGCGACTGCGCCGATGGTCAAGGACTCCTACATCGCCGACCTGATCGCGACGCTCGCGATGGTCGATCCGATCCTCGGAGGCGTCGACAGATGAGCGCGATCGACAGGCACCCGCCCGTAAAGCGGTACGAGCATGGCTCGCGGGTCCCGGGCTGGGATGAGGCCGTCGACCTCACCAAGCCGCCGGCGACCGTGCCCGACCCGGCGCTGACGCCGGTGCCGCAGGAGTTGCGCACAGCGATCGAGGAGTCGATGGCCAAGTACCCGGACTCCAAGTCCGCCGTGATCCCGGCGCTGCACCTCGCCCAGAAGCACCACGGCTGGTGCTCGCCGGAGGCGATCACCCAGGTGGCCTGCGTGATGCGGTTGACGCCCGCCTACGTGACCTCGGTGGCGAGCTTCTACGACATGTTCTCGCTGCAGCCGAAACCCAAGCACGACGTCTACGTCTGCACCAACATCACCTGCTCACTGCTCGGGGCCGATGAGTTCTACGACCAGATGAGCAAGGTCGTCGAGCACAACCCGGACATCGGCGTGCGCGGCTTCGAGTGTCTTGGTGCCTGTGACATCGGCCCGATGGCATCGGTCGACGGCGAGTACGTCGGTCCGCTGAACCTGGACGACGCCTCGCTGATCGTCGAGGACATCGAGGCCGGTAGGCCCGTGCTCGAGCACAAGCAGCTTCGCCACCGCGCGGTCGCCGATCCCCAGGGTCGCGTCGCAGACTGGCACGGAATCGACCCCGTAGGGCAGGGAGACCAGGCATGACCACCCACCTTCTGTTCGACCGCATCGACGAGCCGGGCCTCAACACGCTTCCGGTGTATGAGCGGCGGGGCGGTTACAGCGCCCTGCGCAAGGCGCTCGGCATCCCGCCGGCCGCCGTCGTCGAGGAGATCTCGCAGTCCGCCATCCGCGGACGTGGTGGCGCCGGCTTCAAGATGGGCCAGAAGGCCTCGTTCCTGCCCAAGGGCGACATGGCCAAGTACCTGGTCTGTAACGCGGACGAGTCCGAGCCGGGCACGTTCAAGGATCGCGAGCTGATGCAGAAGTCCCCGCACACGCTGATCGAGGGGATCATCATCACGACGTACGCGACCGGTATCCACGAGTCCTTCATCTACATCCGCGGCGAGTACCAGCTGCAGGCGGACATCCTCGACGCAGCCATAGCCGAGGCTGAGGCGGCCGGCTACATCGGCGAGAACATCCTCGGTTCCGGCCATTCGCTCAAGCTTGTCCTGCACCGTGGCGCCGGCGCGTACATCTGTGGTGAGGAGACGGGGCTGCTCGACTCACTCGAAGGTAAGCGCGGCAACCCACGGCTGAAGCCGCCGTTCCCGGCGATCGAGGGTCTGTATCACGGCCCGACGCTGGTCAACAACGTCGAGACGCTCGGCACCGTGCCGGCGATCATCAACATGGGCGGCGCCGAGTACGCAAAGATCGGAGCCGAGGGCTCGACCGGCACAAAGCTGGTCTCGGTCTCGGGTGACGTCCAGCGCCCAGGCAACTACGAGGTCAGTCTCGGCATCCCGAGCCGCCAGCTCATCTACGACCTGGCTGGCGGCCCGAAGCCCGGCCGCGAGATCAAGATGTGGTTTCCGGGTGGCTCGAGCTCGCCGGTCCTGCTCAAGGAGGACCTCGACACTCCCTACGACTTCGATTCGATGGCGAAGGCCGGCTCGATGCTCGGCTCGGGTGCAGTCATCGTGGTGGACGACACCCACTCCGCTCTCGAGGTCGCCCAGAAGGTGACCAAGTTCTACGCGCACGAGTCGTGCGGCAAGTGCGTGCCATGCCGCGAAGGCACCAACTGGACGCAGAAGATGCTCGCCCGGATCGAGTCGGGCGAGGCGACGCCGATGGATCTTGACATCCTCGCCTCCGTGCAGACTCAGATCATCGGCAACTGCCTATGCGTACTCGGCGACGCGATGGCGATGCCGATCGGCTCGATCGTCGCCAAGTTCCGCGGCGAGCTCGAGGCCGAGATCGACGCTGCGCGCGAGCGCGCCAATGCAGTGCCGGTGGGAGCGACCGAAGATCTGGTCGCCATCGGCGCCCATTAGTTCCCACCCGCCGCACCCAGCCGCCCCGCCAACCCTCAGTACCCATGCCAAGACCAGAGCAGAAGATCATCAAGCTGACCATCGACGGCCGCGAAGTGGAGGCTGTCGCGGGCTCGATGCTGATCGACGCCGCCAAGCAGGCGGACGTCGAGATCCCGTTCTTCTGTTACGAGCCCAAGCTTGGCGAGCCGGTTGGCGCCTGTCGCATGTGCCTGGTCGAGATCGAGGGCATCCCGAAGCTCCAGACGTCCTGCTCCACGGCGGTGCGCGACGGCATGGTCGTCAACACACATGTCGACCGCGTCGTCGAGGCTCAGAACGCGGTGATCGAATTCCTGCTCGTCAACCATCCGCTCGACTGCCCCGTCTGCGACAAGGGCGGCGAGTGCCCGCTGCAGGACTACACGTTCGGCTGGGGCAAAGGCCGCAGTCGCGTGATCGAACCCAAGCGCCATTTCGTCAAGCCGCTCGCGCTCTCGCCGCTGATCGCGATCGACCGCGAGCGCTGCATCCTCTGCTACCGCTGCGTCCGTTTCAGCCAGGAGATCGCGGAGGATTGGCAGCTCATCTTCACCGAGCGCGGCGCCCATACCTTCGTCGGCACCCACGACGGCCATCCATATGTGGCGCCGTTCAGTGGCAACATCGTCGAGCTCTGCCCGGTGGGTGCGCTGACCTCGCAGCCCTATCGCTTCCGCGCGCGGCCATGGGACATCCAAGGTGCGGGCGGCATCTGCACGCTCTGTCCGTCTCAGTGCAACGTCGAGTTCACCGTGCGTGACGACAAGGTCGTACGCGTACTCGCACGCGAGAACCCGGGCGTCGACGACGGTTGGCTCTGCGACAAGGGCCGCTTTGCCTACCAGGCGATCCACGTCGACGAGCGCATCAGCACGCCGCTCGTGCGCGACGGCGACGGCGAGCTACAGCCGACCTCCTGGGACGAGGCGCTGATCGCGGCCCGCGCGATCGCCGGTCACCGCGGCCGCGTCGGCGCGCTCGTTGGTGGCCAGGCCACCAACGAGGAAGCCTTGATGCTTGGGCGCATCGTGCGTGAGGGCCTCGGTTCCCGTGACATCGATTCACGTCCGTTTGGTCCGGTTGACGTCGGGGTCGCGCGTGCGCTCGCGTCGCCGGCGCTGCAGGCGAACGTGCCCGACCTCGAGTTCGCGCACACCGTGCTGGTGCTGGGCACCGAGCCGGTCGACGACTCGCCGATCCTCGATCTCCGGATCCGCAAGGGCGTGCGGCGCAACCACGTCAAGCTCGCGATCGCGAGCGAGCGGCCGAGCACGCTGGATGCCAGTGCGACGCTGGCGTTGCGCTACTCACCGCGGCTGGCGGCCGGCTTCCTCGCCGAGCTGGAGGGCGCGCTCGACGGCGCCGGCGCCTCCGACGACGTCGCCGCGTTGGCGAAGCTGCTGCGCGAGGGCGGTGAGGACATCGTGATCCTGTGGGGTGAGGCGATCGGCGCGGAGGCGCTGCCTTCACTGCTTCGGATCGCACACAAGCTCGGGCTCTCGGGCCGCGATGGGGCTGGTCTGCTCGAGGTTCCTACCGGTACCAATGCGCGTGGCATCCGTGAAGCCGGCGCGGTCTCCAACGCCGGCCCCGGCTACTCGGACATCACGCCCGGTCGCAGCGCTGCAGAGATCGCCGAAGCCGCGATCGCGGGCGAGATCAGCGTGCTGTACCTGTTCCAGGTCGATCCGGTCCGTGACCTCCCCGGGCGCAGCACCTGGGAGTCAGCTCTGGAGAAGGCGACCATCGTCGTCGCGCACGCCTCGGTCCTCACCGAGGGCATCGCCGCGCATGCCGACGTCATCTTCCCGGCCGAATCGAGCGCCGAGAAGGAGGGCACGATCGTGCATCCTGACGGGCGCGTGCAGCGGCTTCGTACGGCGATCAAGCATCCGGGCAGCGTGCGCGCCAGCTGGCAGGTGCTCGCGGATGTGGCAACGAGCACCGGTGCCGACCTCGGCGTGCTGACGGCCGGCATGGCGTTCAAGCAGCTGGTCGAGTCCGTCCCGTTCTACGCCGGGCTGACGCTCGAGCAGATTGGCGGGCGCGGCGTTCGCTGGCCCGAGACCGAGGCGGCCGCGGCGATGCCGGCGGGCGAGGTGCCCGCCGCGGCGACGCTGGCGGATTCGTTCCCGCCGCCCACTCCCACTCACCCACTTGCGGAGAGCAACGGCCATCTGCGGGTCGGTGTTTACCGCTCGATCTGGGCTGCACCCGAGGTCGATATCTCGCCCGCGCTGCAGTTCACCGTCGCCGAGCAGCTCGTCGAGCTTTCGCCCGAGGACGCGCAGCGGCTCGGGATCGAGCACGGCGCTCCCGTGCAGGTGGCCCAGAACGGCACCCGCCTGAGCGGGCACGCGGCGATCCGCACCGGCATCCCCGCCGGGACCGCGTTCCTGGCCGCAGGCATCGCAAAGGACTCGGCCAACGCTCTGACTGGAGCGCTCGTGGAGGTCGTGAAGGCGTGATCGCGTTCGCCGACGTCAACTATTACGAGGCGTGGTGGATCCAGATCATCAAGGCGATCCTGATTTTCGCCGTGATCTTCGGCGTGCTGCCGATCCTGACCGTGTATGAGCGCAAGCTGCTCGGCCGTTTCCAGCACCGCTACGGGCCGAACCGCGTCGGTCCCTACGGCCTGATGCAGCCGCTCGCCGAGATCGTGAAGTTCGCGCGCAAGGAGTCTTTCCGACCCACGACCTCGGTGGGCTTCCTGTTCCATGTTGCTCCCGCGATTTCGATCATGACCGCCGTCGGCGGCCTGGCGCTGATCCCGTGGGGCAACGTCCAGAACATCTTCGGAACGCCGGTCGGGCTGTACGGGATCGACGTCTCCATCGGACCGCTGTACGTGTTCGCGCTGGCCGGCATCTCGTTCTACGGGATCCTCCTCGGCGGCTGGGCCTCAGGCTCCAAGTACTCGTTCCTCGGCTCGATGCGCGCTGCTGCTCAGCTGATCTCCTACGAGGTCGCGCAGGGCCTTGCGCTCGTCGGTGTACTGATCACCGCTCAGACGCTCTCGCTGACGGGGATCGTCAACGCGCAGCGCGGCATGTGGTACTTCATCCCGCAGTTCTGCGGCTTCCTGATCTTCATGGTCGCCTCGTTCGCTGAGACGAACCGGGCTCCGTTCGACCTCGTCGAGGCCGATGCGGAGCTCGTGGGCGGCTACTTCACGGAGTACGGCGGTACCGGATTCGTCGCCTACCTGTTCGCGGAGTACGTGAACATGATCGTCGTCTCGGCGATGGCCGCCACGCTGTTCCTCGGTGGCTGGCTGCTGCCGTTCGGGATCCATCCGCCCGGCTGGGTCGACCCGTTTGTCGTCGTCGCGAAGATCATGATCATCTTCACCCTGTTCATCTGGATCCGCGCGACGCTGCCTCGGCTCCGCTACGACCAGCTGATGTCATTCGGCTGGAAGGTCCTGCTGCCACTGGCCACTATCAACCTGCTCGTGACCGCGATCATCGTCGTCGCCTAGTACGGAGAGCGCATATGTCATACGACCCCGGAACAGACGTAATCGAAGTGCAGCGCCAACCGCAGCCAGGTGCGGCAGCAAGCACCTATCGCGTCTTCGGTGAGACCCTGCGCGGTATGAAGACGACGCTCGCTCGCGTCGTCGAGGGACCGCTCACGATCCAGTACCCGGAGGAGAAGACCCCGGTCTATCCGCGGTTCCGCGGCCGTCACAAGCTGCAGCGGTTCGAGGACTCGGGTCTTGAGAAGTGCGTGGGCTGCTCACTTTGTGCCGCGGCCTGTCCCGCCGACTGCATCCGCGTCGTGGCGGCGGAGAACACGCCCGAGAACCGCGTGTCTGCCGGGGAACGCTACGCGGCCGTCTACGAGATCAACCTGAGCCGCTGCATCTTCTGTGGTTATTGTGAGGTCGCCTGCCCGTTCGATGCGATCACGATGGGCCATGACTACGAGATGTCTGACTACACCCGCTCGGACCTGATCTTCACCAAGGAGATGCTGTTGGCGGAGCCACTCGAACGCACGCCGCTGAGGGCGGAAGGGGAGTAACCGGCAGGTCGCCATGTCAGCCGTTCTGTTCTTCATAGCCGCGATCAGCGCGATCATCGGCGCGATCGGCGTGGTCACGCTGCGCAACCCGCTGTACGCGGTGCTCGCGCTCGTCTGCCACCTGGTCGCGCTGGCGGCGCTGTTCCTGCTGTTGCGCGCGGAGTTCGTGGCGGCCGCCCAGGTCGTGGTCTACGCCGGTGCCGTGATGGTGCTGTACGTGTTCGTCGTTGCCTACGTCGGCGGGGGCGATGAGGTCGCCGCGGGTAGTTCGCTACGGATCCTCGGGCCGCTGTTCGCGATCGCGCTCGCAATCGAGCTGTTCATCGCGATGCTGGGGTCCGCTTTGAAGGGCATCAACAGCAAGGGCGCTCCCTACAAGCTCGGATTCGGCACGCCGGCGCACATCGGCAGGCTGTTCCTGACCGACTATCTGTTCCCGTTCGAGGTTGCCTCGCTGCTGCTGTTGGTCTCCGCCGTGGGCGCGATCGTGCTCGCACGTCGCCGCCGCGGTCTCGAGGACGACGATGGCGAGCTCGCGCGCGTGCTCTCGGTACCGCGCCCCGCCTACACCGGCACGATCGCCGAGGGCGTTGGTGTTCGCAAGGTGCTCGAGCAGCTGGAGCAGGCGCACGGTGGTGCCACGGAGCTGATCAGCGGCTTACCTGAGGACGAAGAGATGACGCCGACCATCGTCGGTTCCAAGGACGCGAACAAGGACGACACGAAGTGAACCTCGGGTGGTACCTGGCCGTCTCGGTCCTGATCTTCTGCATTGGCGCCGGCGGCGTCCTCGTGCGGCGCAACCCGCTGGTGATCCTGCTGTGCCTGGAGCTGATGCTCAACGCCGGCAACCTCGCGCTGGTCACATTTGCGCGGATGCACGGCGGCGAAGCGGGCCAGATCTTCGCGTTGATCGTGATGGTCGTGGCCGCCTGTGAGGTGACGGTCGGACTCGGGCTGCTCGTCGCGATCAGCCGCCGCAACCTGCCTATCGATGTCGACGAACTGCATGAGCTGAACGGATGAGCCCGACTACTTGGGGCTGGCTCGTCCTGCTGTTTCCGCTGCTGGGCACGATCATCATCGGCCTCGGCTTCAGGCGCTACAGCAGGGCCGCCGGCGTAATTGGAACTGTCGCGATCGCACTCGCATTCGCGTGCGCGATCGGCTCACTGCTGTCGCTGCTGGGACGCAGCCCCGACCATCGCGAGGTCGTTTCGAGCCTCTGGAACTACGCCTACAGTTCGGGTCTCGACGCGAAGCTTCAGATCCTCGTCGACCCGATATCGGTGTTCATGATCCTCGTGGTCACCGGCGTCTCGACGTTGATCCACCTCTATTCGATCGCCTACATGCGCTCGGACAAGGGCTACTCGAGGTACTTCTCTTATCTCAACTTCTTCGTGTTCTCGATGCTGCTGCTCGTGCTCGGAGGCAACTTCATCATCTTGATCATCGGCTGGGCCTTCGTCGGCGCCGCCTCCTACCTGCTGATCTCCTTCTGGTATCGCCGCACGACGGCGACGAGCGCCGGCATCAAGGCGTTTGTGATCAACGTGGTCGGCGACGTCGGCCTCGTGCTCGGCACCTTCTTCATCTTCCGCGACACGCACACGGTCTCGTTCCTGGCCACCTTCAAGCTCGCCCCGCACGTCTTCCACACCGACTCAACGGATATCGTCGCCGGCTGCCTGCTGTTCCTCGTGGGTGCCTTCGCCAAGTCCGCCCAGGTGCCGCTGCACACATGGCTTCCGGACGCCATGGAGGGCCCGACGCCGGTTTCCTCGCTGATCCATGCCGCGACGATGGTGACCGCCGGTGTCTACTTGATCGTGCGTCTGCACCCGCTCTTCCAGCTGGCGCCGACGGCGGGCGATGTCGGCGTGATCGTCGGCTGCCTCACCCTGCTGGTCGCCGGATCGATTGCGCTTGTCGTCACCGACCTCAAACGCGTGATCGCGTATTCGACGATGTCGCAGATCGGCTACATGATCATGGGCGCTTCCGCCGGCGCCTACTCCGCCGCCCTCTTCCAACTGATGACGCATGCCTTCTTCAAGGCGCTGCTGTTCATGGCCGCAGGTTCGATCATCGGCGCCATGGCCGGCGTTCAGTCGCTCGATCGCATGCATGGCTTCCGCAAAGCGATGCCGTTCACGTTCGCCTGCTTCCTGGTCGGCGGTCTTGCCCTCTCCGGCGTGCCGCCCTTCTCGGGCTGGCTGTCAAAGGACGACATCCTCGCCTACGTCGACAACCGTGGCGGCATCTTCGAGGTGGTCGGCATCCTCGGTTACGTCGGCGCGGCGATGACCGGGCTCTACACGTTCAGGATGATCTTCCGCGCCTTCTACGGGGATCCGTCGCCTGAGGCGGTCGAGCTCGAGCATGGTCATATCGCTCACGCCGAGGTGCCGCGCAACCCTAACAACGGCGAGGTGGAGGACACCGACGTTGGCTTCCCGGGGCCCGAGCACGTGATTGCGGAGCGGGAGCCGACCATGAAGGTCGCGATGACGATCCTGGCGGTGCTCGCCGTCGTCGGCGGCTTCATTCAGGTGGCCGGGATCGACCATGTCCTGTCGACGTTCCTGGCGCCGGCCTTCGTCAACACCCCGCTCGCGTCGGCGACTCATGAGCCGACCACGCGCGCGGCCTGGATCGGCCTGGTCATCGGCGCGGTCATCGGGCTTGGCGGGATCACGATCGCGTACGGCATCTACGTCGCCCGGCCCGGTACGGCAACCAAGCTTCAGGCGAGCTTCCCGTGGCTGCACAACTTCCTCGTGAACAAGTGGTATTTCGACGAACTCATCGACCTCCTCGTGGTCCGGCCCGCGCTCGCGATCGGGCGTTTCACCGACTCCGTGCTGGAACGGATCGTCATCTCCGGTGGTGTAACCGGCGGCGTCACCGGCGCTGTTCGCTCCGGTTCGGCTGCGGTGCGCCGCGCTCAGACCGGGTTCCTGCGCTACTACGCCGCGGCGGTCGTGCTGGGCCTGTCGGCTGTTGTCCTCTACTTCCTGATCTCATCGACCTGATCCGACAGTGACCCTCTCGATCCTCATCTGGCTGCCGCTGGCTCTATCGCTGGCGGCGACGCAGCTCCCCGCTCGACTGGTCGGGCGCAGCGTCGCCGTGCTCAGCCTGATCCCGCTCGGCATCGCGATCAGCTTCGTCGCACGCTTCAACGCCGGAGCCGTCGGCCTGCAGTTCGTCACGGACAAGGTCTGGATCAGCGCGCTCGGGATCCATTACAAGCTCGGGATCAACGGGCTCAACGTCTCACTGATGTTGCTCACCACGGTGCTCTTCAGCATCTCTCTGGCGTGGTCGGCGATGCGCGACGTCGATCGGCCGAAGCTCTATTACTTCCATTTCGGGCTCGCCGAGAGCGCGGTCCTGGGCGCGTTCCTGGCGCAGGACCTGATGCTGTTCGTGGCGTTCTTCGACCTGATGCTGATCCCGTTCTATTTCCTGGTCGGCTCGTGGGGAACAGGGGACCGGGTCCGGGCGACGATCAAGATGGTCATCTACACGATGGTCGGCTCGTTCCTGATGCTGACCGCGGCCGTAGCGACGGGCGTGCTCGCGTCGAGCGACCACCACACCGCGATCAACTTCACGTTCAGCGCGCTTCAGCATCTGCCGCTCTCGCGCACGGACGAGGACTGGATCTTCCTCGGGTTCGCGGCTGCGTTCCTCGTCAAGATGCCGGTCGCGCCTTTCCACGGCTGGCTGGCGGACGCCTACAAGTCGATGCCGATCCCCGCGGTCGCGGTCTTCTCCGGCGTTGTCGCCAAGGTCGCGAGCTACGGCTTCCTGCAGATCGTGCTGCCGCTGTTCCCACACGCGTCGCGCCACTTCCAGGTGCTGATGTTGATCATCGCCCTGGTCTCGATCATGTGGGCCACGGCGATGGCCTTCACAACCCGTGACGCCCGCCTCGTGATCGCCTACTCGAGCGTGGCCCAGATGGGCTTCATCCTGCTCGGGATCTTCTCGCTGCGGGCCGAGGGGGCGCAGGGCGCGCTGCTGCAGATGCTCAACCACGGAATCGTCACAGCCGCCTCGTTCTTCGTGGTGGCTGCGCTCGCGGCTCGCGCGGGGGGTAGCGAGAGTCTTGACGACATGGGCGGCATCGCCTTCAAAGCGCCCGTGCTCGCGACCCTGTTCCTGATCGTGACGTTCGCGAACCTCGCTATGCCGGGCTCGTCCAACTTCATCGGCGAGTTCATGATCCTGTTCGGTACCTTCGAGTCGCACCTGGCGATCGCCGTCATCGCCTCGGTCGCTGTAATCGGGGCGGCGTTCTACGCCCTGCGTCTATTCATCGGGGCGATGCACAACCGCGTGAATCCCCACGTCAAGTCGAGGGAGATCGGGATCTCCGAGGCGGTCGCGACGGTACCGCTGGTCGCGATCATCCTCGTGCTCGCGTTCTATCCGCAGTTCGGACTCAGCAAGTCCGAGACTTCGACGAAGGTCGCGCTCTACCCGACCTCCGTCGTCGGCAGCAAGGCACCCTATGCGCTGCCTGGCGCGACGACCGCGTCGGCGGGCTCGAAGTCCCCGCCGCTGACCGAGATCGCTTACGCCCCACCCTTTACCTCGAGCCGAAACCGCTAATGAGCACGCTCCTCATCGCTGCCGCCCATATCAAGGGTCCGCACATCGACTGGAAGGAACTCTCTCCGTTCGTCGTCCTGGCGGTGGGCGCGATCGTGGTGCTGCTCGTCGGACTGTTCCGCAGCGCGTCCACGCGTGAGCGGGTGGTGCCGATCCTCTCGCTACTGACCTTGGCGGCGGCGGCCGCCGCTGAGATCTGGCGCTTCGGGCACGCCGCGACGATCGTCGCCGGTGCCCTGCGGGTCGACGGCCTGGCGCTTGTCGTCGACCTGATCGTCGTCACCGCTGCCGCCGCTGCCGTGCTCCTCTCCTGGCGGGACGAAGCGCCGCGCACAGCCGGCCAGGGTGAGTTCCACAGCCTCCTGCTGTTCAGCACGATGGGCATGGCCGTGCTGATTTCTGCGCAGGACATCGTCACCCTGTTCCTCGGCTTCGAGCTGCTGTCGATCCCGCTCTACGTGCTCTGCGCGGCCGAGTACCGGCGCGAGGGGTCGCTCGAATCGGGCCTCAAGTATCTGATCATCGGCTCGGTCGGCGCGGCCACGCTCGTCTACGGCCTGGCGATGATCTATGGCGCGACCGGACAGACGGGCTTCGAGGCCATCGCACACGTCCTGGCCAGTGGTCACGGCAGCAAGCTCCTCGGCGACCCGTTGCTGCTGGGCGGCATCGGTTTGGTCGTCGTCGGCTTCGCCTTCAAGGCCTCGGTCGCGCCGTTCCATCAGTGGACGCCCGACGTGTACGAGGGCGCGCCGACGGCGATCACCGCCTTCATGGCAACCGCGACCAAGGCGGCCGCGCTGGCGGTCTTCCTGCGTTTCTTCGACGTCGCCCTGATCTCGGAGCACGCGAAGTGGGCGCCGCTCCTGGCAGCCTTGGCAACAGTGACGATCTTGGTTGGCAATGTCGGCGCCCTCGGGCAGACGTCGCTCAAGCGGCTGCTCGGCTATTCCGGCGTCGCACAGGCCGGCTACATGCTCTCTGGCGTCGTCGTAGCCACGCAGCTCGGCGTCTCGGCGACGGTTCTGTACCTGATCGCCTACCTGCTGATGAATATGGGCGCGTTCGCGGTCGTCCAGAACCAGATGACGGCCACCGGCGACGACCAGATCAGCGGCCTCTCCGGCCTCGGCAGGCGTTCGCCGCTGCTCGGCTGGTCGATCACACTTGCGATGCTCGGCCTCGCCGGGATCCCTGGCACCGTCGGCTTCATCGGCAAGTTCCAGCTGATCCACGCACTCGTCAACGGCGGCTACACGTGGCTCGCGATCGTGCTCGTCATCGGCGCGATGATCTCGCTCGGTTACTACCTGAAGGTCGTCGCTGCGGTTTGGATGTCGCCCGCCACCAAGTCTGCCGCCACCACCGCCGGCGGCTATGCGCCGGTCGCCGGTGGCTCGCCCGAGGCAGACAAGCTCCCCTATCCCGAAGTGCTGTTGGTTGGCGTCGTGTTCGGGGCCCTGACCGTGATCTTCGGCGTGGTCCCCGGACCGCTGTTCCACCTCGCCTCGCACGCTGGGTCGGCGCTCACCGGCCTCCTCTAATCCCCGGCGGCGTCTGGACGCGCCTGGAGCCACCCGGCCCGCGCGCACGTACAACCAGTACGTGCCTTACGGACCGTGCGGCCCCAGCCACGCCCAGCCACTCGCCGGTCTACCTTGACACGTTGTCGAGGAGTGACTGGTGTAAAAGTCGCGCGACCTCGCTGTCGCGCTGCTGCTCCTGGGTGAGGCCGCGCACCGCCGCGTTGTCCTCGTGCGCTATCAGCGCGTCAGCCAGGCGCGAGAGCGCGGGGGCGCGCTCGTGGTTGTACCAGAGGCCCGCGGCGACGGGATCGGGGCTGCGGGGCGCCGCAAAAAGCGCCTCGGCCGCCTGTTCGACAGCCTCGAGCAAACGCAGGTACTGGTCCGAGGTGAGCGTGGTGGCACCGGACTTCAGCCGCTCCAGCGCAGCCAAGATCTCGCGGTGTGAACTCATGACCGCTGGTCGTATCGGCCGTCCAGTGACGCGCTTGCACCTGTCACACAGTTTTTCTGGACGAACTGTTGAGCTGAGACGCTAGACCTTCCGCCACTGCGGAACCCAGGAACCGTCCTCGCCGCGGCTGAAGTCCTGGAACAGGCTCGGTGCCTCCGCCTTCATCGTCTCGGCGACGAGGTTGAAGACCAAGCGCAGCTCCTCTTCGGCGCCGGGCGCGGTACGCATTTCGATCACGTGCCGCAATGTGCGCACGTTCGCTGTCCAGAGGATGTCCGTGCTGAGTCCGATCGGAGCAAGCCGGCGCAGCGCGGAGGTGATCTCCTTCTTGACGGCGAACGGCAACTCGCCGTTGTCGAGGTCGAGCCGCGCGGCTGCATCCAGCTGAAACTCCTCGAGCTGTTCGACCAGGCTGATGACCTGGTCGCGCAACGGCTCGAGCGCCGGCGGCACTCGGAAGCCGATGTCAGTGAGTCGCACGTACCGCAGGCTCTCCTGGCTGAACGCGGAGCCGGCACGGTGTCGCACCAGCTCGTGCGTGAACACGCGTGAGACGTTCCGGAACGCGAAGCTGTAGTTGGCGTGCTCCAGCACGCTTCCGTGTGCGCTCCGCAGCACGTTCGCGAAGTACTCCTGCTGATCGGTCCGGATTCGCGTGACATTCGGATTCAGTCCCGGCTCCCAGCTGCGGTAACACATCCTCCCGCCGAATTCCGCGAGCAGCTCGCCGTCCTTCAGCGACTCGCGCGCGTCCGCGCGCATCTCGAGCCAAGAGGCGCCACCGACCGACTCGAGGTACGCCCGCATGCCGTCGAGATCGACTGATGGGCGGGCTACGAGGAAGACCTGAGGCGACGTCTCATGCATGTATGCCATCCAAGCGGACGGGTCGGACAAAAGGAGCGGAGAGAGGGGGATTCGAACCCCCGAACGAGTTTCCCCGTTACACGATTTCCAGTCGTGCCCGTTCAACCACTCCGGCACCTCTCCGAGTGGACGCCCGCAAGCGTAGCGGGGGACGGCGCCGGCTGTTCGCTCCATCACCTGCCGCCCCGAGAGCACAAACCGCCGCGGATCTGGGCGCTTTGCGCTGCCAGGGCGATGGAGGCGCCCCGGGCGCACAAAGCTCACCCAACGGGTCCGACGTGGCGTGGCGGGGCGGTCCAGCGGGACCGCCCGGGAGCCAACCTACAGCTGCCACGCACCGTCGCGTAAGAGCGGAACCTCGCTCCCATCGGCACGGACGCCCGTGACCGCAACATCACTCGAGCCAACCATGAAGTCGACGTGGATCGCGCTCCTGTTGACGCGTTCGCGATCAGGACCGTCCTCGACGCTGAAGGGGTAAGCCGCCCCCAGCGCCAGGTGGCTGGCGGCGTTCTCGTCGAGCAGGATCGAGTAGAAGACAGAGCCGCTCTGGCCGACGCGGCTCTCGCGGTCGACCAGTGCGACCTCGCCGATCCGCGCAGCGCCCTCGTCCTTGGCGCACATCGCCCGCAGGATCTCGGCGCCGCTATCGGCGTCGATTTGCACGGCGCGGCCACCCTCGAAGCGCACACGCAACCCCTCGATCGGTGCGGCGCCCGGCACGAGCAGCGGCTTCGTGGCAGTCACGATCCCGTCGACCCGCAGTGGGTCGGGCGCCGTGAAGGTCTCCTCGGTCGGGATATTCGCCGTGTGCGTGATCCCGTGGATCGTGGTCATCTTGCCGCTGATCCAGCGCGAGCCCGGCAGCAGGCCGACAGTCAGGTCTGTACCGGGCCCGACGTAACGGAGGTGGTCGAGCGCCAGTTCGTTCAACTTCGACGCGATCTCCGCGAGCTGGCCGAGCCGTGCCTCCCAGGCCGCGACCGGGTCCGGTTCGTCCAGGCGCAGGATCCGGCCGACCTCATCCCACAACAACGCGTAGGCGGCGTCGGGATCGAGGTCCGGATGAACCAGTTCCGCCCAATCGTGCGTCGGGAAGGGCACGATCGTCCAGTTGGTCTGCTGCTTGCCGACGACGACCATCGACTCCTTGATCCGCGGCAGCAGGTCGATCCCCAGCAGCTGCGGGTCGATGTCGTCGAACAGGTGCGGTTCGATCGGCCCCTGGAATGAGATTCGTGCCGCGCCCATCTCGCCCAACTCGAGCGTCCGTTCGCCCAGCCACGGCGGCACATACCCGAGCGTGTCGCGCGGCGCGTGCATGAGCCGCGAGTGCTTGACGTGCGGATCGAAGTACCAGACGTCGACGTACCGCGCCCCGCGCGCGTACGCGGCCTCGGCGACGGCGCGGCTGATCACCTCCAAACCGGGCTCGACGCTGATCCCGACCACCTGGTCCGGCTGGATGTTGGCGCCGATACCGACGGCCAGCTCGGCGATCGCCGCAACCCGATCTGCGGGTGGCTTCACGCGGAGACCGCCTGGGCCGGGAACAGCGGTGCCAGAGTGCGGCCGGCTAGCTCGAGCGACTCGAGGTCGTAGCTGTCCGACATCGAGAAACAGAAGCCCTCGAGCCCCGCATCCCTGAGTGCCTGCACGCGCTCACCGACGGTGTCGGCATCGCCGGCGATCATCGTGTCGATGCTCTCCTGCGGGACTCCGTGCTCACGCAGGGCCTGCTTCTTCGCCTCGGCTGCCTCATGAGTTGGGGCAATCAATACTCGACCGAGCGCAGTCTTGGTGATCTCGGAGAAGTCTCGCCCGACGTCATCACAGTGTGCCTCGAGCACGCTGAGCAGGTGCCTGGCGCGGTCCGGATCACCGAACAGGTTGCAGCCGTCGCCGTACTGGGCGACGAGACGCAACGTCTTACGCTCGCCACTACCGCCGATCAGGATCGGAATGTCCCCGCGCACCGGCTTCGGATTGTTGAACGCTCCGTCGACGCGGAAGTGCTTGCCCTCGAAGCGCGCAACATCCTGCGTGAACATCGCGCGCACGATCTGCAGCTCCTCCTCGAGCATCTCGAAGCGCGTCTTCAGCGTCGGGAAGTCGTATCCGTACGCGACGTGCTCCTCCTCAAACCAGCCCGCGCCGATTCCGTGCCAGACACGGCCACCGGAGATGATGTCGAGCGTTGTGGTGGTCTTGGCGGCGATCGCCGGGTTGCGATAGGTGACGCTGCCGACCAGCAGCCCCATGGTGAGCTTCGTGGTCCGGGCAGCGATTGCCGCGAGCATTGTCGAGCCTTCGAACATCCAGTTCTGGGGCGGCCCGACGGGGCCGATCTGGTGGAGATGGTCCATCACGGACACCGAGCTGAAGCCCGATGCCTCTGCCGTGGTGGCGATGTCGGCGATCTTCTCGAAGACTTCGTCGGGACCGACACCCGGGTAGTTGAAGTTCGGGATGTGGAGCGAGAGTGTGATTGGTACGCGCATAGTTCCACGCTACCGCGTCGGCACGGTCAGGCTTTCACTAGGTTGTGAGCGTGGACCCCGCAGACGCGCGCGATCGGTTTGCTGCCGCGACGGTCGCTCGCTTGGCGACCGTCGGGCCTGCCGGCCGCCCGCATCTGGTGCCGGTCACGTTCGCGTTGTTGGGCGCCGCGACGATCGTGACCGCCGTCGACCACAAACCGAAGCGATCGGTCGCGTTGCGGCGGCTCGCGAACATCGCCGGCAACCCGTCGGTCAGCCTGTTGGTCGATCACTACGAGGACGACTGGGACGAGCTCTGGTGGGCACGGGCCGACGGGTGCGCGCGGATCGTGAGCGCGGGAGCGGAGCCCGAATTGCGCGCACAGGCGGTGACTGCGCTGGGCGGCCGCTACCACCAGTACATCGAACGGCCGCCGACCGGGGATCTGATCGTGATTGAGGTGGACCGCTTCAGCGGCTGGAGCCCGACATACTCGGCGGCGTCGTAGGCGAAAGGAGAGGCCCCCAGATGGAGCGCGAGCTCTACAGCAGTGAGCACAAGGACTTCGGCGAGTCGTTTCAGGCTTTCCTGACCGAGCACGCTGCCGGACAGTACGAGCAGTGGGAACGCGAAGGAATCGTCCCGCACGAGTTCTTCACGGAGACGGGCCGCGCCGGCTTCATGGCCTTCGAGGTTGACGAGCAGTACGGCGGCGCAGGTGTCCACGACTTTCGCTTCAACGCGATGCTTCATGAGATCGGCTTCGGCATGGACCTGACGGGCGCCGTCGGTGGCCTCGTACTTCACAACGACATCTGCCTGCCCTATTTCACGACCTACTGCAACGAGGAGCAGCGGGAACGCTGGCTGCCAGGAATCGTCAATGGCGATTACCTGACGGCAGTAGCGATGACCGAGCCGGGCACCGGCTCGGATCTCGCCGGCATCGCCACGCGTGCGGTCAAGGTCGACGGTGGCTACGTCGTGAACGGCGCCAAGACGTTCATCACCAATGGGATCAACTCTGACCTCGTGATCGCCGCCGTGCGGACCGACACGAGCGACCGCCACGGCGGCCTCAGCCTGCTCGTGGTCGAGCGGGGGATGGAGGGGTTCGAGCGGGGGCGGAACCTGGAGAAGGTGGGTCTGCACAGCGCCGATACCGCGGAGCTGTTTTTCGCAGACGTGTTCGTACCGCAGGAGAACCTGCTCGGCGACGAGGGTATGGGCTTCCGATACCTGACGTCGAATCTGCCGCAGGAGCGCCTCTCGGTCGCGGTGACCGCGGTCGTCATGGCGCGGACCGCGCTGGCCCACACCCTCGAGTACGTGAAGACCCGCAACGCGTTCGGGCAGGCGATCGGCAGCTTCCAGAACAGTCGCTTCGTCCTGGCGGAACTGGCGACCGAGGTTGAGATCGCGACCGTGTACTTGGACCGCTGCATACTCACCCACAACGAGGGCAAGCTCACGCCCGTTGACGCCGCGATGGCCAAGTGGTGGACGACCGATCTGCAGGGCAAGGTCGTCGATCGCTGCCTGCAGCTGCACGGAGGCTACGGCTACATGCTCGAGTACCCGGTCGCCCGGGCGTTCATCGACTCGCGCGTAAGCCGCATTTACGCGGGCACGAACGAGATCATGAAGGAGATCGTCGGGCGCTCGCTCGGACTCTGAGCGAGCGCCGCCAGGTTAGCCCTCGGTTGCGTGGCAGGGGCGGCCTTGTCGCCCCTGCGTCCATTCGGTAGGCTTTGCATGCAGCCGACGCCCTTGGCCCTAACGGACGGCCAATCGTTGTCGGCTTCAATGGTGCGAGGGACGGACGTCCTGTGCAGGCTCGGCCTGCACGATCGTGTGTGTAAAAAAGAGGAGAGAGGTACCTCTATGAGTTCGAAGTACGAGCGGCTTGTCGCCCGTGGGCGTCTTGCCGCAATTCCCGTAGTCGCTGCGGCTGTCGCAGCCTGTGCGCTCGGTGTCTCGAGCGCTTCTGCGCACAAGACCACCGCGCATGCTGCCGCGGTCAGTAAGTCGACGCTCGCGACGTTGAAGGCCGACGTCACTAAGGCTGAGCAGGCACCGGCGTGGTCTGCCCCGGGTCCGGCTGTGAATGGCAAGAAGGCTTTGAAGGGCAAGACGATCGTGACGTTCCCGATCAGCTCTGAGATTGATGCGTGTAACACGAAGGGCCAGCAGGGCTACTTCGACACTGAGGCTAAGGCTCTGGGTGCGAAGGTCATCCCGCTGCAGTCCAACACCGGCCCGACGGGCTGGCAGGCGAACCTTTCGCAGGCAGTTACCGACAAGGCCAGCGCCGTGGTGATGCTTTGTGGTCCGAGTGCTGCCGCGATCGCGCCGCAGTTGGCGACGCTGAAGACGCATCACATTCCGGTCGTTGACGGTAACTACAACGAGACTGGCGGGAACCCGGCGTTCCCGACGACCGGCCTGAATGCCGAGAGTGGCGTCAACACGATCCAGGGTGTGCAGACGGATCTGGCCGATGCGCTTGTGAACTTGAAGGGTCAGCCCGCTCATGTGCTGTTCCTTGACAGCCCGCAGGTCGCGCAGGACTCCGGTGCGCTGGGTGGTTTGCAGTCGGCGATGAAGGCCTGGTGCAAGGCTTGCTCGATTGTGAAGACCGAGAACTTCGGCACGCAGGACTGGAGCGGTCCGACGGAGACCTCTGAGATCACCAGTGATCTGCAGGCTAACCCGAGCATCAACACCGTGATCGTCACGTTCGACGGGATGACCGACGGCATCGAGAGCACGGTTGCGTCAGCTGCGGCGACGCATAAGGGTCTCGCGATGTACGCGTGGGGTGGCGGTCTGGCTGAGATCAAGGCGGTGACCAATGGCGGCACATTCATTGGTGATTCCGGTCCGGATGAGAAGTGGGATGCCTACAACCAGCTCGACCAGACGATCCGGCTGCTGTCCGGGAAGTCTGCTGCGCCGGTTGGCAAGGAGATCGCGCCGAACATCTTCTTCACCAAGAAGAACGGGAAGATCTTCTCCGTCGGCGGTGCCGGCCAGGCGTACAGCGACCAGGCGTACAGCAACGGAGCGTTCGTCAAGGACTTCCTGAAGCTGTGGGAAGTCAGCAAGTAAGCAGTTGAAGGTGCGGGCGTCGTCTCGATCGGTACAACTACGAAGATGAGTGGTACTGAACAGGCGGCGCCCGCTTCTGAAGTGGGTTCGGGGGTCCCGGCGCTCGCGGCGAGCAACCTCTCCAAGACGTTCGGGGCCTTCCGTGCTCTGAAGAATGTCGACCTGAAGATCGACGCCGCTGAGGTCGTCGCTCTCCTGGGCGAGAACGGCTCAGGCAAATCGACACTCGTCAAGATCCTCTCCGGCTACCACGAGCCCGAGCCGGGCGGTGAACTCCGGATGAACGGAGCCGACGTTCCCCTACCGGTGCCACTCGGAGAGGCACGCCATGTCGGCCTCAGCTTCGTATATCAGGACCTGGGACTCGCCCCCGACCTGCAGGTGGTGGAGAACCTCTTCGTCGGGCAGCGTGTGACCAGTGGCCTCGGTTCGGCGGCGCGCATCAACTGGCGTGCCGAGCGCGAGCACGCTCGTGAGATCTTCAAGCGCTATGAGGTCGAACTCGACCCCAGCGCACAGGTCGGTCGCCTGCGTCCGACCTCTCAGGCACTGCTCGCGATCGTGCGCGCGGCCTACGAACTGCGCGAATACCGCGCGCAGAATCAGGGCGCCGGTGGCGTGCTGGTACTCGACGAGCCGACGGTGTTCCTGCCCGAGCACGAAAAGGTCTTCCTCTTCGACCTGGTCCGCCGGATCACCTCCGAGGGATTCGGCGTGCTCTTCGTCTCCCATGACATGACCGCGGTGCGCGAGATCGCGGACCGCGCTGTGGTCCTGCGCGACGGCGCGAAGGTCGGCGATGTCATGGTCAAGGAAGCGTCAGACGCGGACCTGATCCAGCTGGTCTCCGGCCACCGTCTGGACCGCGCGACGATCGACCAGGCGACGACCCACGGTACTGGGGCCATTGTGGAGCAGGGCGCTGAAGTCGCGCTGTCCGCCAGAGACCTGCGCGGCGGCCGCGTGCTTGGCATGACCTTCGATCTCCACGCAGGCGAGATCCTCGGGATCGCGGGCCTGCTCGGCGGTGGCAGCGAGGACCTGCCGTATGTGCTGTTCGGGAACATGGAAGGCTCGAGCGGCGAGGTCACGATCGGTGACTGGAGCGGCGACGTTTCGGAGCTTGCGCCCAGCAAGTCGATTAAGCGCGGCGTCGCGCTGGTACCGGCCGACCGCAAGCAGCAGGGGGCGGTGCCTGACCTGCCGGTGTCCCTGAACCTGCTGTCGCTCTCACTGAAGAACTTCATGCAGACCGGATTCCTGCGGCTGGACAAGCTTCTGGCCGTCGCGAATGAGCGCACCGAGACCTATGACGTGCGGCCGCGCGACGCGTCGCTGAACATGTCGGCCCTATCCGGTGGCAACCAGCAGAAGGTCGTGCTCGGTCGTTGGCTGGAGCAGAGCCCGCGGGTGCTGCTGCTGCACGAACCGACCCAGGGCGTCGACGTCGCCACCCGCTATCAGATCTACGAGTTGATGCGCGCGCGCGCGGCTCAGGGCGTCGCGATCCTGTGGGTGTCAACCGACTTCGACGAGCTTGCCACCGTGTCTCACCGTATCCTGCTCTGCGCCCACGGTGCGATTGCGGGCAGGATTGCGCCGCCATACAGCCGCGATCGAATCACGAGTGAGGTCTATACCGCCACCGCGCGTAGCGCTGTCAGAGAGGTGACACCCGCGTCATGACGACCAACGTCGACGAACCAGCCGAGGCGTCTTCGCCCGTGACTCCTTCGGGGCCGTCTGGCTCCCGCTCTGGGTTCTCCCGGATCTTCAACGCCCGGGTCGCGGAGGCATCGCTCTTGCCGTTCGCGTTCGTCCTGGTGATCGTCGGTTTTGGTATCGCGCGCCCTGACACGTTCTTCCAGTGGTCGAACTTCACGAGCATCTTCGGTCTCAATGCAGTCGAGCTGGTGCTGGTGATGGCGCTGCTGATCCCGCTCACCAACGGTGATCTCGACCTGTCCGTCGCCGAGCTCTCAGGGATGTGCGCGATCCTCGTCGGCTGGCTCAACGTCAACCATCACTGGGCGATCGTCCCGGCGATCATCGTGGCCATCGTCGTCGGCATCCTCTGCGGTGCGATCAACGGCTGGATCATCGTCAAATTCGACGTCAATCCGTTCATCATCACGCTCGCAACCGGCAGCGTGTTCGACGGCATCGCCTTCTGGTTGCCTGACCAGCAGTCGATCCCGGGCATCTCACCCAAGCTGACGGACTGGACTGTGTTGCACCACATCCTGGGTATCCCGCTCGACTTCTGGTACGGGATCGTGATCATGCTGATCATGTTCTACGTGCTCACCTTCACACCGTTCGGGCAACGGTCGCTATTCGTCGGTCAATCGCGCGAGGTCGCGCGTCTGAGCGGCTTCAGGGTCAATTCCACTCGCTTCTGGGGATTCGTCGTTGCGGGGCTCATTGCCGCGATCTCGGGCGTTATCAGCGATGGCGTGCTCGGCTCGGCCACGCCCCAGAACCAGGGGACCCTGTTGCTCTCGGTCTATGCAGCTGCCTTCCTCGGCTTCACGACGATCCAGCCGGGACGGTTCAACGCGATCGGCGCCGGCCTCTCGGTCTTCTTCCTCGCGGTGGCCGTGAACGGCATGAACCTACTCGGTGCACAGACCTACGTGCAGTCGTTGTTCTACGGCGTGTTCCTGGTGCTCGCCGTCGTCCTCTCCCGGGTCATCAACAAGCGGCGTGCCGCGTCAGCCGCGAGAGCGACCACCTAGATGGCGCGGGCAGCGGTCTCTCAGGGGCTTGCCGCAATCCTCGGATTGCGGCAACTCATTCTGGATGGCGAACTGCGGGCCGGCGATCGGCTCTCCGAGGTGCGGCTCGCGGCGCGGCTGGACGTCTCGCGCACGCCGCTCCGCCTCGCGCTGGCACAGTTGGAGCACGAGGGCCTGCTCGAGCCGGTCGCCGGCGGAGGCTTCGTGGTGCGCTCGTTCAGCGGTCGTCAGGTTGCCGACGCGATCGACCTGCGCGGCCTGCTTGAGGGCTCGGCCGCCAGGCTGGCCGCGCAGCGCAACAGCGGCCCCAGGGCGCTGGGTGAGCTGATCGCGTGCGTCGCGAAGCTCGACCGCATCGTCGCGGGACCGGATCACCCGCGGGGTGACGATTTCGAGCTCTACGTCGAGCTCAACGACGCCTTCCACAACGAACTGTTCACGCTCGCGGGCAGCGACGTGCTGCGCGACGCATATGAGCGGGTGCTGGCGCTGCCGTTCGCGCAACCGAGCGCGTTCTTGCTTATCCAGGCCGAGGGTGACTCGTTCGAGCCGACGCTCGCAGCCGGCCATGCCCAGCATCACGAGATCCTCAGCGCGATCGAGCGTGGCGATGGCGAGGAGGCGGAGAGGCTGGCGCGACGTCACGCGCACCTGGCCGAGGAGAACATGGAGTCGGCGCTGAAGAGCGGCGGCCTCGACAAGCTGCCGGGGAGCAGCCTGATCAATGTCGAGGACGACTGGTCCAAGCGCGGCACCGTGCCGGCCTCAAATCTGAACGATTAGCTCACAGAGACCAGCTGAGGAGAGACAGCATGAGCGTTTCCGGAGTCACGCATCAGCGCCTGCTCGTCGGCGGCGAGTGGGTAGATGCTGATGGCTGCAGGACCTTTGAGGTGCGCAACCCGTACACCGGCGAGGTGGCATCCGTCGGCGCAGCCGCAGGACTCGAGGACGCTCGGCGCGCGGTCGAGGCCGCGGCGGCGGCATTCGGCGACTGGTCCGAAACGCCGCTCTCGAGGCGCCGCGAGATTCTCGAGCGGGCAGCCGATCTGATGGAGGAGCGCCAGACCGAGTTCGCGCAGATTGTCGCCGATGAAACCGGCGGCACATTCGGTTGGGGCATGTTCAACGTTGGCCTGGCGACCGGGATGCTGCGCGAGGCGGGCGTCCACGCCGCCGCCGTCCACGACCAGGAGATCCACTCGCACATCTCCGGGAAGCGCATGCGCGCCGTGCGCCAGCCCGCGGGTGTGGTCGTCGGCATCGCGCCGTGGAACGCGCCTGTGATCCTCGGAACGCGCGCGATCGCCGCGCCGCTGGCCTATGGGAACACCGTCGTGATGAAGGCCTCCGAGCTCTCGCCCCGCACCCACGGCCTGATCGTCGAGTGCCTCGAGCACGCCGGCATTCCGGCCGGAGTTGCCAACCTGATCACCAACGATCCTGCCGACGCCGCCGAAGTCGTCGAGGAGCTGATCGCGCATCCGGCCGTTCGACGGATCAACTTCACCGGCTCGAGCCACGTCGGCGCGATCATCGCCGAGACGGCCGGCCGTCACCTCAAGCGCGTTCTGCTCGAGCTCGGTGGCAAGGCGCCGTTCGTGGTCCTCGAGGATGCCGATCTCGACGCCGCGGCGGCCGCGGCGAACTTCGGCGCCTTCATGCATCAGGGGCAGATCTGCATGTCGACCGAGCGCATCGTCGTCGACCGCCGCGTCGCCGACGACTTCGCCGCCAAGCTGGCTGCCCGCGCCGGCTTGCTCAAGGTCGGCGATCCGCGTGACCCGTCCACCCAGATCGGGCCGCTGATCAACGCCGCGGCGCTCGACCGCGTCTCCGAACTGATCGAGGACGCTGTCGAGAAGGGTGCGGAGGTGCTGACCGGCGGCGAGGCCGACGGGTTGGTCTACCAGCCGACGGTGCTCCGTGGCGTGACGTCTGAGATGCGTATCTACCGCGAGGAGTCGTTTGGGCCCTCGGTCTCGATCATCGAGGTGGACGGCGCCGAGGAGGCGATCGAGGTCGCCAACGACACGGATTACGGCCTCTCCGCTGCAATCTTCTCGCGCGATGTCGAGCGCGCTGAGCAACTGGCACGCCGTATCCAGAGCGGTATCTGCCACATCAACGACGCGACCGTCCACGATGAGCCCCAGGTCCCGTTCGGCGGCGTGAAGAACAGCGGCTGGGGCCGCTTCGGCGGTGACTGGGCCGCTGAGGAGTTCACCGAGCTGCGTTGGATCACCGTCCAGGACGAGCCGCGCGAATACCCCATCTAGCCCGGCCAGCGGGCCGGCCCCAAGCACCACGGTTGACGGACCTGCAAGGCTCCCAGCTGTGAGCACGATCAGCGCTGAGACGCGACCTGAAGGGAAGACCGCCTGGGCTCGCAACCTGGCGACGCCGGTGCGTGACTTCCTGTCGACGGAGACGGGCGGCGCCAGCGTGATGTTCGTCGCGACCATAGCGGCGCTGATCTGGGCGAATTCGCCGGCATGGCACAGCTACTTCACCGTGTGGACGACACACTTCTCGCTGCGCCTGGGCAGCCACGGGATCTCAGCCAGCCTGCGCAACTGGGTGAATCAGGGCTTGATGACTCTGTTCTTCCTGGTCGTCGGACTCGAGGCCAAGCGCCAGCTCGACCTGGGGGAGCTGCGCGACCGCCGGCGGCTTGTGGTGCCGGTGCTGGCAGCACTCTTCGGGATCGCTGTTCCAGCCGCCATCTACCTTGCCTGGAACGCGGGTGGCCCGGGCGCGCATGGCTGGGGTGGGGCGATCTCGACTGACACCGCCTTCGCGCTGGCGGCCGTGGGGCTGCTGGCCCCCCGGTCGGCCACTCGCATGCGTGTGTTCCTGCTGTCGGTCGCGGTCGTCGATGACCTTGCCGGCCTGCTCGTGGTCGCGATCGCGTACACCGCGCACGTATCGATCGTTGCGCTGCTGGTCGCCGTCGTCCTGTTTGGCCTGCTGCTGGCCCTGCGCTGGATGCCGGTGGCACGTCGAACGCTCGCTATCGGGCTCGGTTTTGGGATCTGGTTGGCGATGTTCAAATCCGGGATCGATCCGGTGATCTCCGGGCTTGCCGTCGGCCTCGCGACGAGCGCATACACACCATCGCGCGAGGAGGTCTCGCGCGTGGTCGAGCTCACGCGCGTGTTCCGCGAGCAGCCAAGTCCAGAGCTCGCGCGTGCTGCACAGCGCGGTCTGCTCTCGTCGATCTCTCCCAACGAGCGGCTCCAGTACGAGCTGCATCCGTGGACCAGCTACGTGATCGTGCCCCTTTTCGCGCTCGCCAATGCGGGCGTCCATCTGAGCGGCAATCTGCTCGGCGCCGCGTTCACCTCACCAATCACGCTCGGCATTCTCACCGGCTATATCGTCGGCAAGCCGGTCGGAATCGTCTTCGGATCGTGGCTCGCCTCGCGCCCGGAGTTCCGTGGCCCGCGCGCACCCGTGAGCCCGCCGGTGCTGCTGGCCGGCGGCACCTTCGCCGGCATCGGCTTCACCGTCTCACTGTTGATCTCGAGCCTCGCCTTTCACGGACGTTTCCTGGCGGAGGCGAAACTGGGGACGCTCTCCACGATCGTGGTCGCGCCGTGCCTCTCCTGGATCGTGCTCAAGGTCGTGCAGCGGCTGCCGGCCGAGCTCCGGGCGCGCCAGATCGCCGGCACCGCTGAGGACATCCTCGACCTATCCACCGATGTCGACCCCGAGCGCGATCACATCCGTGGTCCGGCCGATGCGCCGGTGACGATCGTCGAGTATGGGGACTTCGAGTGCCCCTACTGCGGTCAGGCCGAGCCGATCATTCGAGAGCTGCTCGCCAAGAGCGGCAGCGACGTCCGCTACGTGTGGCGGCATCTTCCCCTCAGCGATGTCCACCCTGACGCGCAGTTGGCGGCCGAGGCGTCCGAGGCTGCCGCTGCCCAGGGCAAGTTCTGGGAGATGTTCGAACTGCTGATCACGCACCAGGGCAACCTCCAGATC
Organism: uncultured Conexibacteraceae bacterium; assembly: GCA_963720195.1. Taxonomy (GTDB): domain Bacteria; phylum Actinomycetota; class Thermoleophilia; order Solirubrobacterales; family Solirubrobacteraceae; genus Palsa-465. The sequence continues at coordinate 85,850 of CAVRFD010000021.1, read as the reverse complement.
GACGATCTCGAGCGGTACGCCCGCCAAATCGGACTCGACGTCGAGCGCTTCCTCGACGAGATCCGTCAACGTGTCTACGTCGGCCGCGTCAGTGAGGACGTAGACAGCGCCGACGAGAGCGGTGTCTCTGGCACCCCGACCTTCTTCATCAACGGGCGGCGGCACTATGGCGTCTACGACGTCGACACGCTGACGAGCCAAGTGCGCGCGGCCAAGAACCGGGCGCTCGCGCTGGCGCGCGTCAGCGCCGAAGTAGCGGCCTAGGCGCCTCAGTTGCCGGCTGCTGTCGGCGGCAGCGGATGACCCTGCGCCGTGAGCCTGACAGGGAGCGCACCCTCGGGGCGCGTTCGTTGCTCGACGCGCTCGATGTGGCGGGCGTAGATCTCAGTGATCTCGTCGGAGAGTGCGTCGAGCTCATCGGCGGTCAGGTAGGTGACGGTGTCGATCACAAAGGCTGCGGTCTGCCATTGCTTCGGGTAGCTGTTGTGGGCGGCCATCCACTCGCGCGTCTGCTCGTATCCGCGATCGACCACCTGGAGCAGCAGCGCATCTCCGGCCGCCGCTGCACCCGGGTCCTCTGTGGTGGTGATAAAGCGGTTGTTCGGGGAGGCGAGCTTCCACGGGCGGCTGCGGCCCTTTCCGCCCCCCGCATCCTCGATGAAGCCGTACTTGGCCAGCGTCTGCAGATGCCAGGACATGTTTCCCGGGCTCTCTCCGAGCAGTTCGGCTGCGCGGGTTGCCGTGATCTCTCCGTCGCGGCGGATCGCGTCGAGTAGCGCCAGTCGCACCGGGTGCGCCAGCGCTCGCATCGTCTGCGCGTCGCTGATCTGCCGCTGCTCGCTCATCTGCCGGCGAGCGTAGTCACCCGCGCGGCGCGGCGATCGCCAGTCGTCGCCAGGCGCAACCCCAGGGCGACCAGGAACCAGCCGGCGCGGGCGCGGTGGCTTTCGGCATGGCCACGGTCGCGGGCGGAACGTCGCTTTGCTGTAAGTCGGTACGTCTCCTGGCGGCGATCGTCGGCGAGTTGCTCGATCAAAGAATGACGGCTTGACATGGGTGGGGCCCTCGCAAGATCGGGTTCACAAGGCTTCTTGTGACAAGGCTACTTGTGACAAGAAGCCTTGTCAAGATGCGGGCGGCCGTGACACCCGAAGGCGGCTACGCCGGCGCCCAATCACCCGGCCCGGGTGAAGCTGCTTCACCTGCTCGCCGCCTACGTTGAGGCGCGTCAAGTCCACACTGGAGGGGTTCGATGATGAGCGAGCTGCAGTGCGAATGCTCACTGGCACTTGGACTTCGTGGCGGAGACGAGGTCGTCGACGGACGACACCACCCCTCCGGCAGAGGAGGCCACCGTCGCCACCGTGGAGGCACTCGGGTTCGATTTGGCCTTCGCAAGGTCGCCCTCCAGCTTTGTGATCGCGGTCTCGATCGCCGTGGTCTGGCCAGAGAAGTCGCTCTTGGCCGAGGACGCCGCGCTCTTCGCATCGTTGGCGATCTTGGTGACCTGCGTTTCGAGGCCGCTGATGCCGTCGCTGGTGCTGAGGTTCGAAACGGACGTTTTGAGCTTGCCGATCGGATCGCAATAGGCGGGCTTGCTGCTGGAGCCACAGCCAGCCACGGCAAAGCCAGTCGTGGCAGCGAGCGCCACCAAGAACAGCCGAGCGGAAGGCCGCGAGAGTGCGGCGAATGCGTCCATGGTGAGCCTCCTGTCTTTGGCAGCCTGCTGCGGAGGCCCAGCGTCGCGACGGCACGGGTGAGAGAGCATCACCCATGCCGGGTGATGCTCCGCCGGAGCCGCGACGGCGCACCAGGGCGCCGGTTCCCTATCGAAGGCGCGTGAGCACATGCTGGATTCTCGACCGCCGATCCGCGTGGTGCTGGCCGATGACGCCTTTTTGGTTCGCGCAGCGGTTAGGCACCTGCTCCACGACGTGCCGATGATCAACGTCGTGGGGGAGTCCGGCGATGCCACCGAGGTTCCCCGCATCTGCGACGAGCAACGCGCTGACCTGCTGATCACAGATATCCGCATGCCGCCCACTGGCGACGATGAGGGCATCCGCCTGGCCGCACGGCTGCGCGATACCCATCCGGCGCTCGGTGTGATTGTGCTCAGCACATATGCGGATGTGGGGTATGCACTCAAGCTGTTCGAAAGCGGTTCGGACAGCCGTGCCTATCTGCTCAAGGATCGGATTCGCGATCGCCTCGAACTGGCCGATGCCGTGAGGGCCGTGGCAAACGGCGACTCGGTAATCGACCAGAAGATCGTGGAGGACCTCATCCGTTCGCGCGAGACGCTGACGAATTCACGACTCGATCAGTTGACCCCGCGTGAGATCGAAACACTGGCTCTCGTCGCGGAGGGGCACAGCAACGCGATGATCGCGGAGTGCCTCGTGCTCACCAAGCGCGCCGTCGAGAAACACGTGAACGCCATCTTCGCCAAGCTCGAGCTCGGTGATTCCGAGCACGTCAGTCGTCGTGTCCGGGCTGCCCTCGTCTATCTCGCTGACCGGCCGCCGGTCACTCTCGCGAAGGTGAGCAGCGTTTGTTTCGAGGTCGGTGGAGAAGTCGGCTCGAGCCGGTCGACGTGACGGAGAGTCACTCATGACAGTCGTCACTCCAGATCCGCTGCGCCTGCGTCATCAATCTGGCGCCTGGCTGGGCAGCTCAGATATGGCGCGGAGGGTACGTGACTTCGATTGGACGACCACGTCGCTCGGTCCTCACACACGCTGGTCAAGCAGTCTCCGATCCGCGGTGGCGCTGTGTCTTAACTCAAAGTTCCCGATGGCGATCTACTGGGGCCCGGAACTGAACTGCATCTACAACGACGCTGAGCGTGACGTCCTAGGGAAGCTGCATCCCGCCGCGTTGGGGATGCCGGCCCACGCGCTGCTGCACGACTCGTGGGACGTCGTAGGTCCACAACTGCACACGGTGATGACGGGCGGCGAAGGCACGTGGGCCGATGATCAGCCGCTGAGCTTCGACCGTCGCGGCGTCGTCGAGACGAGGTATTACACATATTCCTACAGCCCCGTCTTCGACGATGACGGCGGCGTCGGCGGCGTCCTGCTCGTCACACAGGAGACCACCAGCCGCGTGCTCGCCGACCGAGATATGCGTGGTTACCTGTGCCGCTTCGTGATCAGTGACGTGCTCATGCCTGGCTCCGACGGGTTCCGAGTGTTGCGCGATCTCCGGTCAAATCCGCAGACCGAGAGTGTGCCGGTGATTCTGCAGAGCGAGCTGCAGTCGCTGCTCAATGAGCTGAAGGCTGCGCAACGCCGGGTGGCGACAGCAGGCGACACGGAGCGCCGGCGGATTGAGCGCAACCTGCACGACGGTGCGCAGCAGCGTCTGATGGCTGTCCGGCTCGAGCTCGGAATCGTGAGCGAGCACCTGGAGGACGATCCAGCGTCGGCGCATTGCGAGCTCGACCGTCTGCGCGGGGAGCTCGACGAGGCACTCGAGGAACTGCGCGAGCTGGCCCACGGTCTGTATCCACCACTGCTCGCGAGCGATGGTCTGCTTGCGGCGATCTCGGGGACGGCACGGCGTGCACCTATCCCTGTCGAGGTGGATTCCCCGGGGGTGCCCCGCCTTCCGCAGGCGATCGAGAACGCCGCGTACTTCTGCTGCACGGAGGCATTGCAGAACGCCGTCAAGCACGGTGGGGCAGGTGTTCGCGCGGTCATTCACCTCGTTGTTCGCCACGGCGCCCTCGAGTTCCGGGTGAGCGACAACGGGCTCGGATTCGACCGCGATGCGGTGCCTTGCGGCTACGGATTAACCAGCCTTGCCGACCGGGCGGCGGCCCTCGGTGGTGAGGTCGTGATCAGGTCGCGCCCCGGGGAGGGAACGAGCTTGACAGGTCAGATTCCATTGGCCTGATGCCCCAAGCACGGACCGCTGGTGTGCGCACGCTGATCGGCGTCGCTGTTGTGCTCGCGGTTCTGGCGCTGGCACTGTCGTACCTGGGTCGCGCGGTCCTGCGCCCAAATCCGTTTGCTGATCGTGCGGTTGCGGCGCTCAGGCAGCCAGCAGTCCAGGAGGACGTTGCGAACCATTTGACGGATGCGGTTACCGGTCTCCGCGGCGGTGACCTCGTGGCGGTTCGGCCGCTGGTGCGGTCGGTGGCGGGCGGGATCGTCGGTAGTCAAGCGTTCGCCGCACTGTTCCGCCGAGCGATCCTCGAGGCGCACGCCGCCGTCGTCCAACGCGATGACGGGCGCGCCCTGGTCACGATCGGTGACCTCGGCGTACTCGTCCAGGGCGTGCTGCAGAAACTCGATCCCACGGCGGCGGACAGAATCGGCGCCGAGCGAGCATCGACGCTGTTCACGCTGCATCCAGGTGGCGCCGTCCTCGACGCTGTGCATGCCGCCCGAGTGACCTACTCGGCAGCGTGGGTGTTCGCTGCGCTTGCAGCAATCGCGGCGGCCGCCGCGCTGTTGCTCTCCGTCGAGCGGCGCCGAACCGCGTGGCAGCTCGGCATCGGCCTGTTGTTCGGGGGTGTGACGCTGGCGCTGCTGGTCGGCCTGGGGCGCGAGATCGTCGTACAGGTGGCGCCGGCCGGTACGGGGGCCGCGGCTGGCGCCGTGTGGACGGCGTTTCTGGGCGGCCTGCAGGTCCAGGCGCTCGTGCTGGCGGCGGCGGGGGCGATCTCAGCCGCCGCGATATCGGGCCAACTTCGTCGCGTAGGGAGCGAGACGAGACGCGGTCTGGTGGAGCTCGTCCTGGCGGTACGAGCCGAATCGCAGCCGCTCTCGCTGGCCGCTGCGGGCTGTCTGATCGCGTTCGGCGTCCTGATTCTGTTCGAGCCCACAACTGCGCTGGCTCTGGCGACGCAGCTCGCAGGTCTGTATTTGCTTTACCGAGGGATCGGGGCGGCCGCGATCGCGCTCGGCGCGGTGGGCAGGAGGCGCTTGGCCGCGGTGAGCCCGATCCGCAGCGGGGCGCGACTGGCACCGTGGGTGCTCGCGGTCGCCGCGGTGGCCGGCGCGATCGCGATCTTCATTGTCGGCACGGGCGATGAAGCCCCCGCCGCCACGCCGAGGACCTGCAACGGGTTCGTCGCTCTCTGTAGCCGCCCGCTCAACGACGTGGTATTGGCGGCAACGCACAACTCGATGGCGTCTGTGACGATCCCTGGCTGGCTGTTCGGTCAGCAGGACGGCACGATCAGCGACCAGCTCGATCAGGGGATTCATGGCCTGTTGATCGACACCTACTACGGATTTGCCGTGCGCGGAGGCGTGCGCACCGATCTGGAGACGCTGCCCAAGCTCAACGACGCCGAGCAGGCGGTCGGCGCTCCGGCGGTCCAAGCGGCGATTCGGATTCGGGCGCGACTGCCGACCGGCACCGGCGGCGAGCGCGGGATCTACCTGTGCCACGGCTTCTGTGAGCTCGGCGCGGTGACGCTGGCCTCCGCTCTGGCTGATCTGCGTTCCTACCTCGTGTTACATCCCGGTGACGTGGTGGTCGTCATCAACCAGGACGAAGGTGTCAGCCCCACGGATATCGAGGAAGCGTTCGATCGGGCCGGACTCCTCGAGTTCGTCTACCGCGGCCCGCTCGGGCCGTTCCCGACACTCCGTCAGATGATCGACTCCAACAAACGCCTCGTGGTCATGGCCGAGAACGATGCGGGGAACGTCCCGTGGTACCGCCTGGCCTACGCCCACGGCCTTCAGGAGACACCTTTTCGATTCACCAACGCCGCCCAACTCACCGATCCTGCGAAGCTTGCCGCGAGTTGCCGGACGAACCGTGGCCTGAGCTCGGCGCCGCTGTTCCTGCTCAACCATTGGGTGGACACAACCCCCACGCCGCGTCCGTCACTCGCCGCGACCGTGAACGCCAGAACTGCCCTGCTCGCGCGAGCACGAACGTGCCAGCGCATCCGCGGCCGGCTCCCCAACCTGATCGCCGTCGACTTCTATCGCCGGGGGGACGTGTTCGGAGTCGTCAACGCGCTGAACGGCGTGTCCCGATGAGCGGCATCCAGATGACCGGGCGCAACCCGGGTCGAGTGGGCGCGAGACTCTACGGAGAGGGGGGGATTCGAACCCCCGATGGACGGAAACGCCCATACCGGTTTTCGAGACCGGCGCATTCAACCGCTCTGCCACCTCTCCAGGAGACAAGCGCCACCAAAAGTAGCGGCTCAAGAGTCGTTGCGGCGGTCTCAGCGTCTGCTCGCGAAGAACGCTCGCAGCAGGTCGCCGGCCTCCTCCGCCAGCAGGCCGCTTGCAACCACTGGCCGGTGGTTGAACTGCGGAACGTCGAGCAGATCGAGCACGCTGCCGGCCGCGCCCGCCTTCGGATCCGTGGCCGCGAACACGACGCGGGGAATTCGTGCCAGCACGACCGCGCCGGCGCACATCGCACAGGGCTCTAGCGTTACGTACATGACAGCGTCGAGCACCCGCCAGCTGCCGAGCGCGTGGCTGCGCCTCGCGCAGCGCCAGCGTCTCGGCGTGAGCGGTGGGGTCGTTGCGGAGCTCGCGCTCGTTGTGACCGGCGCCGATCACCTCACCGTCCCTGACGATCACCGCACCGACAGGGACGTCGTCGTGGTCGAGCGCGCGCTCGGCCTCGCGCAGCGCCAGCCGCATGTAGTACTCGTCGCGGGGGAAGAAGTGTCCGCTCATCGCGCCGAAGTGTCGCGCAGCTGGCAGAACATCACGAAACTTTCACACTGGTTTGCTGTCTTACTTGGTGCCCTCGCCGGCCACGCGAGGAACCAGTGCCTGGCAAATGTCCGCTGCTGACCTCACATACGACCAGACGGTCCGGCACTCGCGGCTTCGGGCGCCTCCTCTGCATGCGCTGCTCGCAGCGCTCGTCGCTCTGCTCTTCAGCATCGCCGTCGTCGGCACGCTGACACAGCTGCTCGCACGGGGCGATGGTGCAGCGGGCGTGAGGCCGCTCCCGTACGCGCCGCACGTGCTCGTCGTCGGCTACAGCGGCTCACAGGGCTCGATGCTTGCGGAGATCAGGCAGCGTACCGGGGTTACCCTCACGGTCTCGACGCAGGCCTCGCTCACGCCGCACGAGTCGATCCTGCAGCTGCCCTCGAGCGCAAGCGTCACCGCCATGGCCGCAAAGGTACGCGTGCTTCCGGGCATCGGCTATGCCGTCCCGGACTACGTCGCTCACATCGCTGGTAACTGGTACCCGAACGACACCGGGCGCAGCGGCAAGGCCAAGGGCTGGGAGAGCACGCAGTGGAACTTCCTGGCCAAGAGCGGCGTCAATGCTCCGGAAGCGTGGGCCAATCTGATCGCTGATCACCGCCCCGGCGCCAAGGGGGTCGTCATCGCCGTGGTCGACACCGGCGTCGCCTTCCGCGACTGGCGCACATTCAAACGTTCTCCTGACTTCGCAGGCACCAAGTTCGTCGACCCCTGCGATCTGATCGCCGGCGCGGTTCGGGACGGTCGCTGCACCGACCCGTACGCGCTTGACCGTGAGAGCCACGGCACGTTCGTCGCCGGGACGATCGCCGAGGCCACCAACAACCACTTCGGCCTCACCGGCCTGGCCTACAACGCCTCGATCATGCCGGTACGTGTGCTCGACGCGGAGGGGAATGGCGACTCCTCGACGATCGCCGCCGGTATCCGCTACGCGGTGCAGCACGGGGCGCAGGTGATCAACCTCAGCATCGAGTTCTCGCCGGGCACGACCAGCGGTCAGATCCCCGACGTCGTGTCCGCCATCAGCTACGCGCACGACCACGGCGTGGTCGTGGTGGGTGCGGCCGGCAACGACGAGGCGACCACCCTCGACTACCCCGCTGCGCTACCCGACGTGATCTCGGTCGGAGCCACGACGATCGACCGCTGCCTGGCTGTCTACTCCGACGTCGGCAAGGGCCTGAACCTGGTCGCCCCCGGCGGCGGTGATGACGCCGCCTCGGTTCCGGGCTCCGTGTGCCACCCCACGCGCAACCTGCCTGACATCTACCAGATGACGTTCAACGATCCGACGCGGCCGAGCGTCTTCAGCTTCCCCGGCGGATGGTTCGGAACCTCGATGGCGGCGCCGGCGGTCTCGGCCGCCGCGGCGATGGTGATCGCGAGCGGCGTGATCGGCCAGCACCCGACGCCGACGGCGATCCTCGACCGCCTCGAGGCGACCGCCCGGCCGCTCGGGACCGGGCGCCCCAACAACGACTACGGGTGGGGGCTGCTCGACATCGGTGCCGCGACCAGCAAGGGTGGCCCGGTGACGCCGCCCACGCCGCCGTACACACTGCCGGGCGCCGGCGGCGGCGGGGTCGTCAGAGCCACCTCGAAGCCCGTGACTCGGGTCGTTGCGCGCTGACCGGCAACCCGTCCTACGAAGTCCTGACGATCAGGACTGAGCAGGGGGCGTGGTGCGAGATCTTGTTCGGCACTGAACCGAGCAGGAAGCGCTTGGCGCCGGTCATACCTTTGTTGCCGACGACGATCAGGTCGCAGCCCTGCTCCTCGGCGATGTCGATGATCGCGTCGGCGGCGTCGCCCTGACGCGCGAACGTCTCGACCTCCGTGAGGCCGCCGTCGGTCGCGGCGCTCCGTGCCCGTTCGAGCACGGCCAGCACGTCCTCACGCGGGTTGACGATCCATTGCGTGTCGGCCGGTAGCGCTTGACGCTCGTTGCGCAGCCGCAGCTCGGAGACCGGCTCGTAAGCGCTGACGATCAGCAACCTCGCCCCGATCTTGGCGGCAAGCGCGATCCCCGCGTCGACGGCCGTTGCCGCCGTCGAGGATCCATCGGTGCCCACGAGGATCGATCGGAACATGCCGTTTAGCCGGAGAGCCTCACGATCGCGATCACGATCCCGATCAGGACGAACAACACGATCAGCGCCTGCGTGTAGATCCAGAGCTTTGGCATCGGTCGCGCGAACGCTAGCTAATCCCTGCTCAACAGCTCCGCTTCGGTCAGCCCATCGAGCAGCCCGACGCTGCGCGGCTGACCTTCCTCGTCGAGCACGACCGCGCCGCCCGGCCAGTAACCGCCGCTGGGCCCCGCGTCGTGTACCACCACTGGCTCGTATCGCCAGGAGCCGGTGTTCACGATCCGCGGCGACCCGCCAGGTCCTGACCAGAGCTGTAGGTCGTCGCCCTGCCGCGGACCACGTCGATGGACGTGACCGAAGATCACCCAGTCCGCCTCCACCCCCAGCGCCTGCGTGGCTAGTGCGAGTGCGGGCATCGCGTGGCGCAGCATCTGATTTCCGAGCATCCGCGCGGTCACCGGCGCGAGTCGCGATGGTATTCGCCGGTCCAGCCAGCGCTCCGGCGGCAGCCCGTCGCGCAGGTGAGGCGCGGCCGGGCGTTTGGGGATGTATTCGAAGCCGGCAGGCGTAGCCGGCTGCAGTTCGGTGCGGCGATGCAGTCCCCACGATGACACCGGGCGCAGGTAGTTGTTGAGGTAGTGGCCGTGCGTCGCCCAGACACCGTCGGCCAGCCACACACCCGGGTAGCGGACCTCTACACGGGTCGCCTCAAGCCAGGAGACCACGCTGCGCAAGCGGCTCACTGGCGTCCACGGGCACGAGGTTCTCGCGCGCAAGTTCCGGTCGCCTGCGCGCGCGTCCAGTCGCGCACAAGCCCGTGATCATGGTTGCCGGGCATGAGCACGAGCCGCTTCTGCGGGCCCAGCCGCTCGGCGATCGCACGCAGGATCGGCTCGGCGATCGGGAATGAAACCGACGAGTGCGTCTCCTGCATCTCGACCGTGTCACCGAGCAGCACCAGCCGGTCGTGCGAGTCGAGCGCGTCGAGCAGGGCCGCCAGCGGCGCGTGGTCGCTCGAGCACGCTGACGCCACCGCCCTGGCCGAGGTGGAGGTCTGAGATCACGAGGGTGCGCACGCTCGATCGATTAAACGAGCAGGGCGGCCAGAGGGGCACGCCGCACCGCCTGATCAGGCCGATGTAGAGCTGAACGCAGGCGGAAGTCGACGGCGACACCGCGGCCGACGACCAGGACCGGGGCGGAGGTGCCGATGATGGCGTTCTCGGCCTGCGCCGAGATCATCGTCTGGCCCTCGCCGGCCTCGGGGCGCGAGCCGACGATCAGCAGGTCGACGTTGTAGTTCTTGTCGGTGACGGTGGCACCGAACTGGTTGGCCAGGGCGTGGGCCGTGTCGATCGCGGCGCTGTCGTCGAGACCGGCCAGCAGACCGATCGTCTTGATCTCGGTCGCCTGGTAGCCGGCGGGAGCGATCGCGATCGCCGCGGGGCCGCCCTGCAGCAGCTGCTGGGTGGACTGCTGCGGCGCGATCCGGCCGGCGGGCGTGCGGTAGTCCGAGCCGAACACGATCAGCTCGCGCCCTCGTCGCGGGCCAGTTCCTTCAGTCCCTCGCTGGTCGAGGCGTTGACGACGACGCGGGTCTCGACGCTCGCATTGCCGAGCGTGGCGACGCCGCGGTCGAGCAGCGGTCTGCGCCTCTGACGCCGTCGCGGGCGTCGGCGTCGTGGCGCACGTAGGCGAGGACCAGCTTCGCGCCGGCTTCACCGAGTACGTGCGCCAGCGTCAGCGCGTCGTCGTCGTTGGGGGTTCCGTCGTAGGAAACGATCGTTGTCAGTGGCATCTCGTGGTCCCTTCAAAGCGCAGTTGGTTCAACGCCGTGGTCAGAAACTTCCGCGCTCGACACTCTCACTACCGGATGCATCAGCACTAGTGAATTTGATCATCATCAAGATAAGATTTGCTTATGCTGAATCTGACCCGACTGCGGGTGCTCTCAGAGGTCATCCAGCGCGGCTCGTTCTCGGCCGCCGCTGATGCGCTCGACTACACGCAGTCGGCGGTCTCCCAGTCGATCGCGCGGCTCGAGGCCGAGACCGGCGCGACGCTGGTCGTCCGGGACCGCCGTGGCGTGCGCCCCACCGCCGCCGGCGCGACTCTGCTCCAGCACGCCGACGCGATCTTCGCCCAGGTGCAGGCCGCCGAGGACGACCTCGCGGCCGTGCTCGGGGTGCGCGGCGGGCGGCTGCGAGTCGCCTCGTTCCCGTCGGCCGGGTCGACCCTGATCCCGCAGGCGGTCGCGGCCTTCCGGCACCTGCACCCCGAGGTCGAGCTGTCACTCGGCGAGGGCGAGCCCGAGGAGATCGCGCCGCGACTGCGCGCGGGCGAGTTCGACCTCGCGCTGCTGTTCGAGTTCCCCGAGCGACGAGTCGCAGTTCGGCGGCTCGCGACGACGCCGCTGATCCACGATCCGATGTGGGTCGACGCTGCCGGTCGACCACCCGCTCGCGCGCAAGCGCCGGCTCGACGCTGCTCGACCTCCGCAACGAGGACTGGGTTCAGACCTCGGCCGCGAGCCCCTGCGCGCGCCACGTCGTCCGGATCTGCCTCGAGGCCGGCTTCGAGCCGCGCGTCTCGTTCGAGAGCGACGACTACGACACCGTCCAAGGCCTCGTCGCCGCCGGCGTCGGCGTCGCGCTGATCCCGCGGCTCGCGCTCAGCCACCGCCAGCCCGGGCTGGTGGTGCGCAAGCTCGAGCCTGAGAGCCCGGTACGGCTGATTTTCGCGGCGACAGTGGATGACCCGGGCGTCGTCCCGGCTGCCGAGGTGATGCTGAGGATCCTCTCCCAGCGCGCGCACGAATACGTCGACGTGGATGAGCACTGGCCCGTGCCGCTTCAGCGCTACTCCTTAGCCGAGCGTCTTCTTCAACGTCGTCTTCACCTGCCGGATCGTGCCGGTCGCTCCGAGCGCGATCGTGATGCCGCCCGCCATCAGGGCCACCACGCGCGAGCAGCATCGGCCAGTGCCGCTCGCAGGAAATCGCGGGCTCGCTCCAACCGGCACTGGGCGCGTTCACCGCCCAGCCAGAGCGTCCCCAGGATCGCGAGCAGTGGCAGCACGAAGCAGACGTTGAAGATCGCGAGCAGGATGAACTGCCGCAGGACATCCTCATGCCGGAGCCGACGATCGCGGCGATCGCGCCGAAGTAGGGGAACGCGGTGGGCAGCTCGACGGCGGTGATGGTCGCACCGAGCAGCCAGCTCGCGCGGCCCTCCGGATCGACTGTGGGCAGCCGCTTGCGGCCGAGTCGTCCTCGGTAACGCCACAGCACCAGGCCCCCGGCGATCAGGATGGCGCCGGCGACCACCTCGAGGATGTGCCGGGTAGCAGCGTCGGGCTTCGGCACCAGCGACAGCACCAACTGCCCAGGCCCCAAGCCGATCAGCGCGCCGCCCAGGAAGTACACGAGGAACACCGCGGCGTGAACTGCGAGACACGTCCTGCGCGCGTCCGCCCCGGACGCCAGGTACAGCGCAGGCGCGATCGTCGACGGGTTGAGCGAGTCGGCCAGTCCGATCGAGATGACGATGCCGAGCAGTCGGAGCATTTGCGCCGGCAATTCTCCTGCCGCCGCCGGGCACCGGTGATACTTGTCGTGCCATGCGCGTTGCAGTTCTCGACGATTACCACCGGATCGCCCACACGCTCGCCGACTGGGGCTCGCTGGGCGTCGAGGTCGCGTTCTTCGACCGCCCGCTGGCCCGCGAGCAGCTGCCTGAGGTCCTCGCCGAGTTCGACACGCTGGTGCTGATGCGGGAGCGCACCGCGTTCCCGCGCGAGGTGCTCGAGCGGCTCCCGGACCTGGAGCTCGTGGTCACCACCGGGATGCGCAACGCGTCGCTCGATGTCGACTACCTGAAGCGAGCGCGGCGTCCGCGTCTGCGGCACCGGCATCCCCGGTTACGGCAGCTCGGACAGGCTCGGCGCTGCCAACGCTCCCAACCCCCGCGGCTTGCCGAGCACGGTCGAGCTCGCCTGGGCGCTGATCTTCGCGCTGTTCAAGCGTGTCACCTCGCGAAGACCGCGCGATCCGCGCCGGGGTCTGGCAGCAGGGGCTGCCGGTGAACCTCGCGGGTGCGACGCTCGGACTTGCCGGACTCGGCCGGCTCGGGGCGCAGATGGTCGCGCCGGCGCGGGCGTTTGGGATGGACGTGATCGCCTGGAGTCAGAACCTGACGCCCGAGCACGCTGCAGAGGCGGGCGCGTTGCATGTCAGCAAGCAGGAGCTGCTCGCCCGCAGCGACGTGCTCTCGATCCACCTCGTGCTGAGCGAACGCACGCGCGGGCTGATCGGTGCCGCCGAGCTCGCGCGGATGAAGCCCACAGCCTTCCTCGTGAACACCTCACGCGGGCCGATCGTCGACGAGGCCGCGCTGATCGCGCGCGCTGCGCGAGCGGCGGATCGCCGGCGCCGGTCTCGATGTGTACGCAATCGAGCCGCTGCCGGCCGACAGCGAGCTGCTCGCGCTCGACAACGCGGTGCTGACGCCGCACCTCGGATACGTCAGCGTCGAGGGGCTCGCCGAGATGTACGTGCAGGTGGTCGAGGACATCGCTGCCTACCTGCGTGGCGAGCCGATCCGCGTGATCGCCTAGCCGCTACACTGCGCCGAGCGCCGGGTGGCGTGCGCCAGCACGCCTACCGCCCCGGCCGAGCATCCTTTCAAACACCTTACGGGGACTTAGAGCCATGGCCCGTGGAGACGTTCGGATCGCTGCCACCCTCGCGTGCGAGGAGTGCAAGCGCCGCAACTACCAAACCAATAAGAGCAAGCGCAACAACCCTGAGCGGCTGCAGCTTCGCAAATTCTGCAAGTGGTGCAGGTGCGTCACGCCCGCACCGCGAGACCCGTTAGGGATCGTCGAGGCAGGACGTGGCTGACACCGATCAGCTCAACCAGGGCGGTGATTACGAAGAGCCGCACGGTCACGAGACCGGCGGCCAGGTCGTCGCGCACCGTGAGTCGCCACCCGCTAGGCTTGTCGGGTTCCTGCGGGGAAGCTGGAGAGAGCTTCAGCGGGTTCAGTGGCCTGATCGCCGCCAGGTGATGCAGGCCACTGGTGTTGTCCTTGGCTTCGTGATCGTCGCCGGCGTGTTTCTCGGCGTAGCCGATCTCGTCGCCTCAAAGCTGATGAACCTGATCCTCAAGTAGGCAATAACGAATGTTCCGCTGGTACGTAGTCAACACATATTCAGGACACGAGAACAAGGTCAAGCACAACCTGGAGCACCGGGTCGTCTCGCTTGGCCAACAGCGTGCCGTGCGCCAGATCGTCGTCCCGACCGAGTCGGTGTCCGAGATGAAGGACAACCAGAAGGTCACGGTCGAGCGTCGCACGATGCCCGGCTACGTGCTGGTCAACATGGACCTCAACGAGGACTCCTGGGCGCTGGTCAAGGGCACCCCGGGAGTGACCGGCTTCGTCGGCGCTTCCAACGAGCCGGTGCCGCTGACCCAGGGCGAGGTCGATCGCCTGCTCCACCAGGAGACGGCCGAGCGCCCGCGCAGCCGCGCGCAGTTCTCGATCGGCGAGGCGATCAAGGTCGTGTCGGGACCGCTCTCGGACTTCTCGGGGGAGATCTCCGAGGTCAACGAGGACGGTCAGAAGCTCAAGGTTCTGGTCTCGATCTTCGGCCGCGAGACGCCGGTCGAAGTCGGCTTCGACCAGGTCAAGAAGCTGTAGGTGCAGTAACTCGCAGGTGCAGGTGCACTAGGAGAAATGTTTATGGGCCCGCTAGGGGCGGGCCTGTATTTCGCTTGAACTAGGAAGAGACGAAATGGCTAAGAAGGTCCTTACACAAATCAAGTTGCAGGCGGTTGGCGGTCAGGCCAGCCCCGCGCCCCCGGTCGGCCCCGCGCTCGGCCAGCATGGCGTCAACATCATGGAGTTCGTCAAGGCGTTCAACGCCCAGACGCAGAACGACCTCGGCACGGTGATCCCGGTCGTGATCACGGTCTACGAGGACCGCTCCTTCACGTTCATCACCAAGCAGCCGCCGGCCGCAATCCTGATCAAGCAGGCGCTGAACCTCGACAAGGGCTCGTCGGAACCGAACCGCACCAAGGTTGCGCAGATCACCGACGCGCAGCTTTCGGCGATCGCCGAGAAGAAGATGCAGGATCTCAACGCGAACGACATCGAGGCCGCGAAGAAGATCATCGCTGGCACCGCGCGTTCCATGGGCGTGGAGGTGGTCTGATGGCTAAGCACGGAAAGTCATACACAGAGGCGCGTCAGCGCTTCGACCGCGAGCGTGAGTACACGCCCGCCGAGGGGATCGCGCTGGTCAAGCAGCTTTCGACCGTGAAGTTCAACGAGTCGGTCGAGGTGCATGTCCGCACCGGCCTCAACGTCCGTCACGCGGACGAGCAGCTGCGCGGCACGATCGCGCTGCCCAACGGCCTCGGCAAGGAGGTCAAGGTGGCCGTCTTCGCCCAGGGCGACAAGGCGCGTGAGGCTGAGGAAGCAGGCGCCGACGTGGTCGGCGCAGACGACCTCGCGCAGCGCATCCTCGACGGCTTCGACGACTTCGACGTCGCGATCGCAACCCCCGACCTGATGCCGGTCGTCGGCCGGCTCGGTCGCGTGCTCGGGCCGTCCGGCAAGATGCCGAACCCGAAGGTCGGCACCGTGACGATGGACGTCTCCAAGGCGGTCCAGGAGTCGAAGGCCGGCAAGATTGAGTACCGGACCGACCGCAACGCGATCGTCCACCTGGTGATCGGCAAGCGCGACTTCGAGGAACGCGCGCTGCTCGAGAACTATGCGGCAGTGATCGAGGAGCTGATCCGAGCCAAGCCGTCGGCCGCCAAGGGCCGCTATATCCGCTCGGTGACGCTCGCGTCGACCATGGGCCCCGGTGTCCACGTCGACCCGTCCCGTACCCGCGACATCGTTGAGGAGCTAGTGGCCGCCTGAGCGGTCCTCGTGGTGATCGGGCTCTTCGGGCTCGATCACCAAAAAATCACAGAGTCGGCTCCTGATCTGCTGACCTGGGAGTGCGATGGACAGCTCAGATCGGATCACGCGCCGAGCGCTGCTGAAGCGCGGCGCGCTTGCGGGCGCCGCGCTGTCGCTTCCGGCCTCGGCTTGGCCGGGCGTCGCCGCCGCTGCTACGCGCCGGCCCGGCAGCCTACCGAACCACCACCTGGCCGCCGGCACCGTCAACGCCGCGATGCCGTTCGACCACATCGTCGTTGTAATGATGGAGAACCACTCCTTCGACAACCTGCTCGGCGCGCTTGCGTTGGCCGGCACGCCGGCGGCGGACGGGCTCACCTTCAACGCGGCAGGCGTGGCGACCAACTCGAATCCCGGCACCGCAAACACCGCCGCCAGCGTGAGCGCCTTCCCGTTCCGATCAACGGCCCAGGGGCGTGGGGTCACACAATCCTGGAACGCGACCCACACGCAGGTCGACGGCGGCCGCATGGACGGCTTCGTGCGGTCGACCGGTTCGACGCAGCCGATGGGCCACTTCCCACCCAACGTGCTCCCGTTCGCCTACTCGCTGGCGCGCACGTTCGCGGTTGCCAACCGCTGGTTCTGTTCGGCGCCATGCCAGACGTATCCGAATCGCCGCTTCCTGATGGCCGGGACCGCCTACGGGAACATCGTCAGCAACAGCGCCAGTCTCCGCGACCCGCCGCCGCCCAACGGGACGATCTTCGACCTGCTGCACACGTACGGAGTGAGCTGGCGCAACTACTTCACCGACATACCGCAGACGGTGATCATCCCCACGATCATCGGGAAGTACTTCAGTCACCTGTCCCTGATCTCCCGGTTCCACAAGGACTGCGCGAGCGGGACCCTACCGTCGGTCAGCTTCGTCGATCCCGAGTTCGGCGCGGTCAGCGATGTCGGCTCGGCGCTGTCCTCGACGCCGCTGTTGAAGCTGATCGGTGCGAAGCTCTCCACCGCCGGCGGCGACGAAGAAGACCCCCAGGACATGTACTACGGCGAGAAGTGGGCGTACGGGATCCTCGAGTCGGTGCTGAGCTCACCCGCATGGCCGCGAACGCTGCTGATCTACACGTACGACGAGCACGGCGGCTACTACGACCACGTGCCGCCGCCGGCCGCGATCAAGCCCGATTCGATCGCACCGAAGCTCGCCCCCGGCGACGTTCCCGGTGCCTACAACGTCTACGGTCCACGCGTTCCGGCCGTCGTCGTCTCCCCTTACTCGAAGCCGGGCGGCGTGACCGATGTCATCCACGACCACACCTCGGTGCTCGCGACGATCGAAGCCAAGTGGAATCTGCCCGCGCTGACCTACCGCGACGCCAATGCCGCAACGGTGATGGAGTTCCTCGATCTGAAAGCTGGAGCGCTGCTGCATCCGCCAAAGCTGGTGGGACCCATGTCGACCGGGCCTTCGGGCCCGGTGCGAACGTGAGGCGACCGGACCGGCCCGGATCGCGCGGGCGGCGGTCGCCGTGGCGATCGCGACGGCGGGTGCGCTGGGCTGGAGCGGGCTTCTGGCCGGCGGCTTGCCACAGGCCAGGGCCGCTACGCCGCTGCCGCCGATCCGGCATGTGTTCGTGATGGTGCTCGAGAACGAGGACTACTCCACGACCTTCGGCGACCCGTCCGCGTTTCCGTACCTGGACCGGACGCTCGGCAAGCAGGGCGCGCTGTTGCCCAACTACTACGCAATCGGCCATGCGAGCAACGACGATTACGTGGCGCTCGTATCAGGGCAGCCGCCGAACGTCCAGAACCAGGCCGACTGCCCGGTCTTCTCGAACTTCATCGGGGGACACCTGCGAGCTGACGGCATCGAGACCGGGATCGGCTGTGTCTACCCGGCGAACGTGCCGAACATCGGCACCCAGCTTTCGGCGGTGGGGCGGAATTGGAAGGCCTATGGGGGCGACATGGGCAACGACCCCCACCGCGAGTCCGCTGCCTGCGGTCACCCGGCGGTCGGCTCGGTGGACCACACCGGGCAGGCGGAGGCCCGCGACGGCTACACCACGCGACACGATCCGTTCGTCTACTTCCACGCGGTGATCGACAAGCGCGCATACTGCGACGCCCATGTCGTCGCACTCGGCTCGCGAAGCGGCGCGATGCCGACGGCGGCGCTGGCGCACGAGACGGGCCTCGCGACCGACCTCAAGCGCGTCTCGACGACGCCGGCGTTCTCGTTCGTCACCCCCAACCTCTGCGATGACGGCCACGACTATCCGTGCGTCAACGAGCTCAGCGGAGGGTCGGCGGCGGCCGACATCGACCGGTTCCTGAAGATCTGGGTGCCTTTGATCACCGGTTCGGCAGCGTTCAAGCAAAACGGTCTGTTGGAGATCGTCTTTGACGAATCCTCGGGGTCGGACGACTCCGCGTGCTGTGGCGAGCGGTCCGGCCCTGGCTCGCCGCTGCCGGGCATCCTCGGCCAGGGCGGCGGACGCGTCGGTGCCTTGTTGCTCTCCCCTTACATCAAGGGCGGCACCGTGAGTACGACCCGCTACAACCACTACTCGTCGCTGGCCACATGGGAGGAGCTGTTCGGCCTGCGGCGGCTGGCCAACGCCGCAACGGTGACGAGCACGTTCGGCGCCGGCGTGTTCACCAGGCCCGGCGGCTGATCGCTGCTCTGCGTCGGTCTCGGGCGTAGTACACTGCCCGCAGCAAGAGACGACGCCCAAGACCTCCGGCCGCCCCAGTGCGTAAGTCCAGAGCAGGTGGAGCCTCGAACAGCAGTGCGACCCCGCCGCGGTCGCCCGCTCTCGACGCCCGCCTGTTCAGCGGGCGTTCTTCGTAGAGAGCGAGACTATGAACCGAGAAGAAAAAGCAGCAGTGATCGATCAGATCGCCGACGAGCTCGGCGCCTCTGACGCGATTTTCGCGCTGGACTACCGTGGCATCACGGTCGCCCAGATCGCCGAGCTGCGCGAGAAGCTGCGTCTGACCGAGACGAAGCTGCGGGTGGCGAAGAACTCGCTGTCCGAGCGTGCCGCTGACAAGGCCGGCGTTGCCGACATCAAGCCGCTGCTGGTCGGCCCGACGGCGCTCGCGCTGGTCAAGGGCGACGCGGCCGCGGCCGCCAAGGTCCTGAGCGACACCGCTCGCGCGCTGCGCGGGCCGCTGGAATTCAAGGGTGGGCTGTTGGACGGCACCGTGCTGAGCTCGGCGGACGTCGAGGCGATCGCCAAGCTACCGTCGCGCGACGTCCTCAACGCCCAGCTGGTCGGCACCATCGCCGCGCCGCTGAGCGGCCTTGTCCGCACCCTCAACGCCCTGATCCAGGGATTGGCAGTGCAGCTCGGCCAGATCCGCGATCAGGAACTCGTTACCGGTACCGCCCCGGCGACCTCGGAGCCTGCAGCTGCCTCTTCGGCGACCCAGAACGAGGTCGCCTCAGAGACACCTGCAGCCACCGGGGACACCGAAACGGCCGCCCCGACTGAAGCACCTGAGCCTGAGGCCGAAGCGGCAACCGAAGCACCGGCCGCGCCCGAGGCTGAGGAAGCGCCTGCAGCTGACGAGGCGAGCGAACCTGATTCAGCAGAGGCTGGAGGCTGATGCTGCTCCTTCTGCTGCGACCGAGACTGAAGCCGATGGTTCGGCTGGAGTCTCTGAAGCTGACTCGCCGTCAGCTGAAGAGACTTCAGACGAGGCAGCGGATTCCGACAACTAAGACCTAGCAACACCAGGAGAACAACATGGCATCTACCACCGCTGAATGGATTGACGAGCTGAAGGGGATTTCGGTCCTCGAACTGTCCGAGCGCATCAAGGCGCTTGAGGAGGCCTTTGGTGTCTCCGCCGCCGCTGTCGCGGCTGCCGCTCCGGCCGCCGCTGGTGGCGGCGCTGGCGACGCCGCCGCTGAGGAGGAGTCGAGCACTGTCGACGTCGTCCTGACGGGCGCCGGCGACAAGAAGATCCAGGTCATCAAGGTCGTCCGCGCGGCCACCGGCCTGGGCCTGAAGGAGGCCAAGGATCTAGTCGACAACGCGCCCAAGGCCGTCAAGGAGGGCATCGAGCGCGACGAGGCCGACAAGCTCAAGACTGAGCTTGAGGAGGCCGGCGCCAGCGTCGAGCTCAAGTAGCTCGAACGGACAGCCGAATCTGTTTTGGATGAGGGCGGCCCACAGGGCCGCCCTCACTCGCTTAAGCTGCCAGCGTGCGCGACGAAGCCCTGACCACCCGTGCCCGGACCGGCCACCTGAGCCGCGCTTCGTAAGCTCATCTCGTGCAAGATCAGCCGGTTCCGACTCTTACCTCGATCGTTCCGCCCCCGGCGGTTCCTGAACGGCTGCGCTTAGCGGTCGGCAAGGTCCTGGCGGACTGGAGCTTCGCTTGGGAGGACGTCACCTTCGCCGGCACGGCTGAGGTGGGGCGCGGCAAGGAGATCTGGGTCTTCGCGATCAGCGCTGGGCCGCTGGCTGTCGGCCAAGAGGTCGAGTCGGCAGGCGGTCGCGGCGCGGGTGTCGCGGTCTCCGCCTTCGCGGGTGGAGTTATCCCGGTCACGCCCTATCAGGCGCGCGTCTACGAGTATCTGGGCCGGCGCGGAGGGGGACCCACGCCGGAGCGCGAGTCCCCGCCGCAGGATCCTAAGACTCTAGATACGGAGCCTGCAACGCAAGATCCGCAGCGCTGAAGCGCGCGGACGATGTCGCAAGCTGGTGCCAGTAGGGATAGATCAACCGCGGCCGGCTGACCTCCTCGAGCCGCGCGACGTCATCGTCGCTGAGCACGAGTTCCGCCGCCTTGAGGTTGTCGGCCAGCTGCTCGTCGGTCCGGGCGCCGACGATCACCGATGCCACCGTCGGGCGCTTCAACAGCCAGGCCAGCGCGACCTGAGCGGCAGACACGGCATGTGCGTCGGCTATGTCGATCAGCACTTCGATCGTGTCGTAGAGCAGTTCTTGGTCGTAGACCGGAGGCTCATTCCAGTCGGTCAGCTGCCGGGCGCCGGCGGGCGGCTCGTGGTTGCGCCGATATTTGCCTGACAGCAACCCACCCGCGAGCGGGCTCCAGACGAGCGTGCCGAGGCCCTGGTCTACGGCCAGCGGCAACAGCTCGTAGTCGGCCGAGCGCTCCTGTAGCGAGTAGTAGATCTGCTGGCTGACGAACCGCGGCAGGTGGTCACGCTCGGAGATTCCGAGCGACTTCATCAGCTGCCAGCCACAGTAGTTGCTCGCACCGATGTAGCGCACCTTGCCGGAGTCGACCAGGTGTTCGAGCGCCTCGAGTGTCTCCTCCAGCGGAGTCAGCCCGTCCCACTCGTGCACTTGATAGAGGTCGATGTGGTCGGTTCGCAGGCGCCTGAGGCTGGCCTCGCAGCCTTCGATGATGTGCTGGCGGGAGAGGCCCTCCATGTTCGGGCCGTCACCCATCCGCATCCGCACCTTGGTCGCGACCAGGAAGTCATCGCGGCGGCCATCGAGCACCTCACCGACGATTTCTTCCGCGCGACCCGCCGAGTACACGTCGGCCGTGTCGATCACGTTCACTCCGGCGTCGCGACACATGTCGATCTGGCGCCGGGCGCCGGCAACGTCGGTGTTGCCGACATTGGCGAATTGGCCGCTGCCGCCGAAGGTCATCGTCCCGAGTGTGAGCGATGAGATCCTCAGACCGGAGCTTCCGAGCTGGCGATATTCCACTGCGCCTCCCTCCGTGAGGTTTGGGTTACGAGTCGGCCCGCGAGTAGGAGCATTGCTGCGCCGAGCAGATATCCGCCAACGCAGTCACTGACGAGATGGGTACCCGTAACGACGCGGGCCGGTCCCACCGCGATTATCAGCACGACGGCGACCGCCGCGAGCCGGCGGTGCCCGTGGCGCCACGAAATCAATCCGAGATAGCCAATTACGGCGGTGACGAAGGCCACGTGACCACTTGGGAAGTTGTCGCCGGCGTAACCATGATGTACCCAGAGCGGGCTCGGCCCAAGGACCAGTTTCAGCAGCTCGTTGAGCGGCACTGCAAGGCAGGCGACCACGAGTCCCGCCGCCTCCACGAACAACCGCCGCCGCAGCAGGATGACGAATGCCGCTCCCACCAGCAGCGTCGCGACCTCCGGCGTACCGAGGAACTGAAAGATGTCGTTGTAGACGTTCAGTGCGGTGCTCTGCTGATACCAGCCCTGCCGCAGCGCCCAGAAGTCCCCCGGAAAGTTGCCGACCCACACCAGCCACAGGTGCAGGCCGATTACGAGCAGCAGCAGCACCCCGCTGAGTGTCAAGCGGCTGCGCAACGCTGAGATGGAGAGGTTGGGGGTTTCGATCGGGCGCCTTGCTTTCGGGTACGCGGTCCGCGTCTTGCCCAGCCGGATCCGAGGGTACACGCAGCCAATAAGTCGAAAAGCTCGGCGGTTTAGATCTCTCCGACGCGGGTACGTACGCGCTGATGGAGGCGATCGGCTATCGGGGCCGAGCTAGCGGCCACCTGATGCGAGCGGCAGTGCTGCTCATCGTTGTTCTCGCGTTCCCTGGACACGCATTCGCCGGGATCGGCGGCACGGTGACGAAGATGGCTGGTTCGACGCCGATCTCAAGCGCCGGTACTTCGGCCGCCTCGACTTCGCTGCCCACGTCAGCGGCTTCCCAGACTGTCTCTTCGGCCGCGGCGAGTACTTCTTCGGCCACGACGACGGCATCCGGTTCGATCCCGGCGCGTTCCGCGCCGGCTCCGCCGCCCCCGGCCTCGGCTCCCGCGGTGAAGGCCCCGGCTGTCACGGCGCCCTCTGTTGCTGCTCCGAAGACGCCCTCGGTCACTGTTCCGAAGACGCCCGAGCCGGCGGTTTCGAAGACGACTGTGTCGTCGGCAGCGGCCAGTGTGACGCCCGCGGTTTCGGCTCGCAAGGTCTCGGCTCCTAAGGCCTCCGTTCCGTCGGCCGCGACCCCCAAGGTCACGGTTCCAACGGTGAGCACGCCCACCGCCGCGACAGTGACAGCGGCGGTTGCTTCGGTTGCGAAGGTTGCGGGCTCCCCGGCCAGCGCGGTCGACCACACGGCGGCAGCGGTGGCCGGCTCGTCTGGCACCGTCGTCCGCTCGGCTGGCGCCGTGGTCCGCTCGGCGGGTGCGGTGGTCGGCTCGACGACTGGCGCTGTGGTTCGCTCGGCGGGTGCGGTGGTCGGCTCGACGACTGGCGCTGTGGTTCGCTCGGCGGGTGCGGTGGTCGGCTCGACGACCGGCGCTGTGGTTCGCTCGGCGGGTGCGGTGGTCGGCTCGACGACTGGCGCTGTGGTTCGCTCGGCGGGTGCGGTGGTCGGCTCGACGACCGGCGCTGTGGTTCGGTCGACCGGTGTTGTCGTCCGTTCGGGTGCCGTGGTGGACTCGGCTACCACGACCGTTCCGAGCCCGAAAGTGACGGCGGCGGTGGCTTCTGTCGCGAAGGTCGCAACCTCGCCGGTGCCCGTTACGGCACGTACGATCCCGCAGGGCACGATCCCGTCGAAGCCGGCAACGCCGTCGGCCTCGGGCTCGGAGGCTTCGAGGTCACAGACAACCCCATCGATGTCTGACACCGCCCGCCCGTCTTCAGCTCCGAGACCACTCATCAGCAGTTCGGCCGAGGCTGATTCCTCGCGGCCGGTCGCGGTCTCACGGATACCGAACTCCGCTCCGGCCCCCACGACGCCCGGGTCGTCGCTCCCCAGCGAACCGCTGCGCGCGGTCGTCGTTCAGAGGGCGGCGACGCCGAGCACGGTGACGACGGCACCCGGCTCCGGGCGCGCGTCACGAGAAATCGGGCGGCCGGAATCTCAGCCAAAAACGACTGAGCTGGCGGCACGTACCACCGTCTCGTCGGCTGGCTTGACCGTGCGCCCGGTGTCTTCACCTTTGGCGCGAGACATTCTCGTAAGCACCCCGCGGCGTTCAGTCGGCCCGCAGCGTCCAGCCGCGCCGCAGCGTCCCGCGTTGGCTTCCAGCTCGGCGCCGGCTCCGCTGGCGCCAGCTTCCTCGGGAACCGGGGTGGCGGCCGGTTCCGCGTCACCGGGCGCGGCGGGCGCCGTCGCGGCGCTCGTGGCGATGGTGCTGCTTCAGGTTTCCCAGCTACGCATACGACGCCGGCCGGCCGCAAGGTCCTGCCGGTCGCCACTTTTCTTCTCCCTGCTTGCCAAGCCTGGCTAGCGCCGCGGGCGCTTTCCACGTCCGCTGAGCCGCGGTGCATCGCGCCGCGCGCTCACCAAGCAAGCAAGGAGAGAACTCATGTCCTGTCCTGTCAGAGTCGCCTTCGGAGCGATCGTTCTGCTCCTGGCGCTCATCCCCGGCAGCGCTCTTGCTGCCGGGACGGATCGGCTGACCCCTCAGTCGGCCCCTCATCGAACCTCTGCCCCACAGCACCGGGTGGCAGCGCACGCTGCCGACCCGGCAAGACACGGTGCGCATCGCGTTTCGCTGCCCCGGCAGGCCGCGGTCGTGTTGGTGCCGGGCGCCGGTTATGGGCTGCGGTCGGGGTCCTCGCGAGTACTCGCGTTGCAGCATCGGCTGGATCGCGATGGCTTTGCCCCCGGTCCGTTTGACGGTCTCTACGGCCCACTGACGACGGAGGCCGTACGGCGCTTCCAGCAGGCGCACGGTCTCGCCGTGGACGGTTTGGCCGGACCACGCACGTTCGCCGCACTGCGTCGGCATGTGGCGGCTGTGTTGGTGCCGGGCACCGGCTATGGGCTGCAGTCAGGGTCCTCGCGAGTACTCGGGTTGCAGCATCAGCTGGATCGCGAGGGCTTTGCTCCGGGTCCGTTTGACGGCCTCTACGGCCCGCTGACGACGGAGGCGGTGCGGCGCTTCCAGCAGGCGCACGGTCTCGTCGTTGACGGTTTGGCCGGACCACGCACGTTCGCCGCACTGCGCGCCGGCCTCGTTCGGGCGACGCGTCGTATCCGTCAGCCCGGTCCCGCGCGCAGCCGCGCACGCTGGACCCAGCCAGCCAGACGCCTCGCCGTCCTGTCATCTCCGCCTCCGCCGCTGCTGGTGGAAGCACAGCGCTTGGCGATCCCGGACTTGCCGATGACTCCGGTGCTGCTGGCGCTTGCCTTGTTGGGCCTGCTGACCTCGGTTCGCAGTTACCGGGTCGTCCGCCGGCGGGCAGGCCACGCCGATCATGGAGGGCGGACACGATGACCGGGGCCGGCGCAAGGTCGCGACATCGCGCTCCGCCGATGGAGCTCTCACAGCCGGTCCGCAACAGCCTCGGGGGTCCCTCGAATCGCGAGCATCGCGACGCCGCGGAACGGATCCGGGTGCTCATCGCCGATCCCGACGGGTTGGCTCGGCGGATGATCAGCAACGCGCTGCGAAAGACGACGGACATGACGGTGATCGCCTGCATCGCGGATGCGCGCGAGGCGCTGGAGCTCACCCGTCACTACCGGCCTGACGTGCTGGTGCTCGACACGACACTCGCTGCCGAGGGCGGCGCTGCGCTTGTCGTCGAGGCTCGCGAAGCGTCGCCGGAGACTCGGATCCTGACGATCTCAGCCGGCGAAGAGGACGAGGCAGCGATCGCGCTGTTGCGGGCGGGGGCGATCGGCCACGTGAGCAAGAACCTCGATCCCGACCGGCTGGCTCGGCTGGTGGAGCGCGCCGCAGCGGGCGAGGCGATCGTCTCCCGGTCACTGGT
Organism: uncultured Conexibacteraceae bacterium; assembly: GCA_963720195.1. Classification (GTDB taxonomy): domain Bacteria; phylum Actinomycetota; class Thermoleophilia; order Solirubrobacterales; family Solirubrobacteraceae; genus Palsa-465. The sequence goes on along the minus strand of CAVRFD010000021.1, from coordinate 60,441 downwards.
GACAGAGCTGCTCGAGCTGTTGCGGGACGTCCCCGAAACGGGCTGGCGGCCACTGCACAGCCGCCTGACCACACGGGAGTGGGAGATGGTCGAGCTGCTGGCAGAGGAGTCGTCCACGGAGCAGATCGCCGAAACGCTCGTGGTGTCGACAGAGACGGTCTACAGCCACATCAAGAGCCTGCTGCGCAAGCTCGGAGTGACGTGCCGACGGGAGGCGGTCACCGCAGCCCAGCAACTGCGCCAGGAGGAGGTGTCGGGCAGAAATCCCCCCAGCATGGAGGCATGAAGTTCCCCTGCGAGATGGCGTGTGCCGCGGAAGAGTTAGAGCAACAACGGAACCGGGGGCATCAACACCGGCTCCTCCAATTCACTCTCCAGAAGGGAGAACAGCAATGCGCGAACTGACCACATACGACCTCGAAGCTGAGCTGCTTCCGGCCCGCGAGCTGATGGGGTGCGCCCCAAAGGCCGCCCACGGTCAGCCGTCCTTCTCCTACACGAGCATCTACAACCAGGGCAGCGGTGACGGCAACGGCAACAACGGCTTCATCAACGTCGGCAACGGCTCACTTGACGGCAACAACGTCTACGTCAATCTCTGATCGCATCCAGATCAGTTGACGGTGGGGCGGGATGCTGGGGCGGCCTTTCGGGGCCGCCCCGCGTCTGTTGTTCGTCCTGTATCTCGCCTCCTGTGTATCCCGTGAGCAATAGCGCCACCCCTATCCCCGAGTCGGCCCCCTGGCCACAGTTGCTGCCCGATACCGAGCTGATCGGGCAGGCTGCCGGGTCAGGCCTGCGACAGGCGCCGTACCTGGTGCGTCGCTGCGATGGGCAGGTGGTGCAGTTATCGCCCACGCTCTATGAGCTCGCCGGCCTGATGCGAAACCGTGACCCGGTGACGATCGCGGCAGCGGCGGCACGGGAGTTGGACATCCGAGTCACTCCCGAGCAGATCGCCCAGATCGCGGAGATGAAGCTCGCGCCGCTGGGGCTGGTGCGGTTTCGCGATGGCAGCACGGCGCCGCTGCAGCGCCGCAACGCGCTGCTGGCGCTGCGCTTCCGCGTCGGCGTCGTGCCCGCACGCGCCGTGAACGCGCTGGGGGGAGTTCTGGCTCCCCTGTTCTGGATGCCGATCGTGCTTTCCATAGTTGCCACCTTGACGGCGTGCGACGTCTGGCTGTTCAGCGTCAAAGAGCGTCGCCAGGGCGCTGAGCGCGGTCATCCAGACGCCAGATCTCTTCCTCGCGCTGTTTGCGGTGACGGTCCTGTCGCTGGCGTTCCACGAGTGCGGCCACGCTGCGGCGTGCCGGTACGGCGGGGCGCGGCCCGGACGCATCGGCGTCGGCATCTATCTCGTGTGGCCGGTGTTCTACACCGACGTAACTGACTCCTATCGCCTGTCTCGGGCCGGCCGACTGCGAACCGACCTCGGCGGCGTCTACTTCAACGCGCTGGTGAGCCTGACTGCAGCCGCCCTGTACGTGCTCAACGGATACAGGCCGCTGCTGATGGTCGTCGCAAGCCAGCAGATCCTGATGCTCGAGCAGTTCGTGCCATGGATGCGCCTCGATGGCTACCACGTCGTGAGCGACCTGATCGGTGTCCCGGATCTCTTCGCCCGGATTCGTCCGGTGATCGCGAGTCTCGTACCTGGCCACGAGCCCGGCCGTCGCGTTACCGAGCTGAAGCCATGGGCCCGAGGGGTGGTGACAGCCTGGGTGCTGGTCGCCGTGACAGCGCTGGCGGGGATGATGGCCTATGCGTTCGGCTACGCCCCGCGCTTCATCGGCCAGACGTGGCGGTCGCTGATCCTCCAGGTCGACACGATCTCGGCCAGCCTGCACCACGGCCAGGCGGCCAACGTGCTCAATGGGGTGATCGGCGCCTTCATGCTCGTGCTGCCATTCATGGGGATCACGCTCACCTATCTGCTGTTGTGTCGCGCTTCCGGCGCCGCGCTGGCAGTTCGGCGCTGCCGACGCGATGTCACCCTCGCGCCTGCCCGTGACCAGGTGGCCGCCGGCCTCGACGCTTCCGAAAAGCTCATAAATCCAGCGTTACCCGGGGCTAGACTCGATTTTCGATGATTCGCGTGCAACGACCCCGGCGGTTCGTGTCACAGCTAACACTGACGCTGCTCTGGCCGCTCTTCCGGTACAGCCACGCACGTGACGCCCATGTGCTGCGGATCGTCGGTCACTGGCACGGCCCTGTCCTCAAGCTCGAGCGCCGTCGTACTCAGCGCGCATATATCGGCGGCGACCGCCGCGGCCGCGCAGCACTCAACTAATCCGCGTTGTGCCCGCGATCGCCGGACAGCCCGGCTGGTGTGTCGCGTAGGCGTTGATCTGGGCCGAGCCGAAGACCAGGTACTTCCGGTACGTGAATGTGTGGACGAGGGTCCAGCCGCGCCCGAGCCTGGCGGGCGGCAGCAGTGGCTGCGGGCGCAGCACGACGCACGGCTTCTCGGTGGTCGAGAACCAGCCGGCAGAGCCGTAGAGGTTCCAGTTCGGGTCGCGGTTGCTGATCTTGCCGTGCGCCGAGTGCCAGCCGAGCCACTCGAGGCCGGCGTCGACGCGGGCGGCCGGAACGCCTGCCGCCGCCACTCGGGCTCCGGCGTGCCAACGGGCAGCATCGAACGCGAACGAGTTCGTCGCCAGCGCCGCCGACACCGCGGCGATGATCATGGTTGCAAGCGCGGCCGCGACCCCCGATGAGATCCGGATCCAGCGTGTGGACCGGCGCTGTCCCGCGTCGCCTGCGCGGGACAGAAGGATCGCGAGCATCCCGGGTGCAACTGCGAGCCAGTAGCGGTCGTAGACCAGTTGACCCGCGATCCCGACCAGCAGAGTTGCGATCGCCGTCAGGGCCGTGAATAGGCCGAGCACGGGGTCGACGCTGCGCCACCGTTGCACGAGCGTGCCCGACATCGCGGCGGCCCCGATCGTCGCGAGCAACTCGATCAGGTGCCACGCCGCGTTGGGGATGATCGTCTGCTCTCCTGGCAGGACTCCGTGGTAGGAGCCCGTCTGGATGAAGTAGTTGCCGACCGTGAAGCCGACGTGCTCGTGGTAGACGACCGCCGCCAGCGCCACGGTCAGCCCGGCCGCGAGCCACGATCCGGCGCGCCAGCGTTGCGGCCGCACGGTCAGCAGCGCGGCCGGAGAGAGGGCCGCTCCCAGCGTGAAGTAGCTCGACGGGCCGTAGTGCCAGAGCAGCCTCGCCATCTGATGCAGCGACATCGTCAGGTGGGGGTGGTCGCCGTCGGGCACCGAATTGCGCCACGCGATCAGCGCGATCACGGCCGCGAGGAATACACCGGCGCCTGCGAGCAGGGTCGTCGTGCGCAAACGCTCGCGCACGCCGCTGGTCAGCAACCCGTAGCCGACGACGACAGCCGGCGCAGCCAGCGCCTGCTCGCGCACGGCGACGGCCCAGAATCCGATCACCAGCGACAGCCAGAACAACCTGGGCGAATCGCGCGCGAGCGCCGCACGGCCAACGGCCAGTGCGCCGAACATGCCGGCGAGCGCCGGGACATCGGTCATGAACGATGTCGTCAGGTTCGCCCACCCGGGCCAGATTGCGACGAGGGCCGTGCCGAGGAGCGCCTTGCCCGTGTCCAGTGAGCCGCCGATCAACTCGTAGACGCAGTACAGGAGCACCAGCCCCAGAACTGCGACCGCTGTCTGCTGGGCGACCAGCCAGTGGCCCAGTGGCCCGATCATCACCGACTGACCGATCAAGCTCGTCCGATTCCAGCCGAGCAAGGTGAAGTGGCCCGTCAACCAGAGATCGCGCGTGATGCGGCTGTACGACCACGCATCGTTGTGAGGGATCGCGAGGTTGCCGGTCACGGCAGCGACGAGCAGGGGCAGCCCGACGCCAACAACTGCGATCGGCAGCAGCCATGGCGACCAGCGCGCGGCGGTGTGTTCCCGCAGCGGAGGCAGTGCCGGCCGGCGTGAGCTGGCCGCTGTGAGGGTCGCCATGCGCGGGATTAGATCAACCGCTCCGGCGGGGCCGGCTCGGTTCAGGTTCAGGCCGGCGGGTTCGGTCCCGCCCGCCCAGCGGCCGCATGCGCGAACTGAGCGGCCTGCCCTGCGCGATTGCAGCAGTTGCCTGTTGCGTCCTGACCCCCTAAACTCTCCGCGTCAGCCAATAGCCGTAGCCGTCCAACGATCGGCGTCGCGCCACATACGCGATAGCCGTGGACGGGGTCCGTGAGAGCTCGACAGCCTCTACACAGGGGTATCGCTTCCCTGTGCTATCTTTGCTGGTCCGCGCTTGTGTGGCCTTCGATGGTCACGCGAGCGCCCTCTCCGTCTTCCCCATCGGCCCGAGGAGTCGCCGTCTTGGCAACCGCTGAAGCCCCCCGGACGCGCCGGAGTTTTGCGCGTCTGAACCAGGTTCTCGAAGTCCCCAACCTCATTGATATCCAGCGCCGCTCGTTTGAATGGCTCACCGACCCGCAGACCGGTGGCCTACGCGAGACGATTGACGACGTTTCGCCGATCGAGGATTACACCGGCAACCTCGCCGTCCAGTTCGGCGAGTTCGCGTTCGACGATCCGATCGCGAGCATCGAGCAGTGCCGCGAGAAGGACCTCACCTACTCCCGTCCGCTGACCGTCACGGTCGCGTTCATCAACCGGGAGACCGGCGAGATCCGTGAGCAGTCCGTGTTCATGGGCGACTTCCCGTGGATGACGGAGCGCGGCACGTTCATCATCAACGGCACCGAGCGCGTCGTCGTGACGCAGCTCGTACGTTCACCCGGCGCCTACGTGATGGAGCCCAAGGACCGGGAGAAGCAGGTCTTCATCGCCAATCTGATGCCGGCTCGTGGCTCGTGGCTCGAGCTCGAGATCGACAAGAAGGGGCGTGTCTACGTTCGTATCGACCGCAAGCGAAAGCTGCCGGTCACGGTCCTGCTGCGCGCGATGGGCTATGCGACGGACGAAGAGATCCTCAAGCTGTTCGGCAACTCGCTGTACATCCGGCTCACGCTCGACGCCGATACCGAGGTCACTCGGACGGAGGAGGGCGCGCTGATCGAGCTGTTCAAGAAGCAGCGCCCCGGCGAGCCGCCGTCGGTCGATGCCGCGCGCTCGCTGCTCAACCAGCTGTTCTTCGACCCCAAGCGCTACGACCTGACCCGTGTCGGTCGCTACAAGCTGAACTCGCGCCTCGGGCTCGACATCGACCTCGACACCCGCACCCTGACACACGACGACATCGTCGCCCTGGTCAAGGAGCTCGTCTCGCTACCGAAGCTGCTCGGCATGTCCGAGGACCCGGAGAACGAGGTCAAGGACTATGCGGCTGAGGCCTCTGACCTGCCGCGCGACCCGATCCTCGATCACCTCGACGAGTACGAGCACTTCGGCAACCGCCGTCTGCGCACGGTCGGCGAGCTGATCCAGGAGGCGTTCCGGATCGGCCTCTACCGCATGGAGCGCGTCGTCCGCGAACGCCTCACCACTGAGGACGCGGACACGATCACCCCGCAGACGATCGTCAACATCCGTCCGGTCGTGGCGGCGCTGAAGGAGTTCTTCGGCTCCAGCCAGCTGTCGCAGTTCATGGACCAGACCAACATGCTGACGGGCCTGACCCATCGCCGCCGCCTCTCGGCGCTCGGCGCCGGCGGCCTCACGCGTGAGCGCGCGCCGATCGAGGTTCGCGACGTGCACCCCACCCACTACGGCCGCATGTGCCCGATTGAGACCCCCGAGGGTCCGAACATCGGTCTGATCGGCTCCCTGTCCTCCTACGCGGAGATCTCCGAGCACGGATTCGTCACCACTCCCTACCGGGTCGTCAAGAACGGCGTCGTCACCGACGACGTCATTCACATCGACGCGACCCAGGAGGAGGATCTCAAGATCGGGCAGGCCAACGTCGAGGTCGACGCCAAGGGCAAGCTGCTCGGCGAGGAGATCCTCTGCCGTACGCTGGCCGGTCAGTACGTGACGGTTCCGCCCAAGGAAGTTGACCTGATCGACGTCTCGCCGCAGCAGATCTGGTCCGTGGCGACGGCGATGATTCCGTTCCTCGAGCACGACGACGCGAACCGCGCACTGATGGGCTCGAACATGCAGCGCCAGGCTGTGCCGCTGCTCGTCGCAGACGCGCCGCTGGTCGGTACCGGCATGGAGTACCGCGCCGCGATCGACACCGGTGACGTCGTGCTAGCCAAGACCGACGGCGTTGTCTCATACGTCGATGCCGAGAAGATCGTCGTCGACAAGAAGGGCGGCGGTCAGGAAGAGTACGAGCTGCATAAGTTCATGCGCTCGAACCAGGCCACGCTGATCCATCAGAAGCCGATCATCGGCGTCGGCACGGAGGTCGTCGAAGGCACCGTCCTGGCTGACGGCTCCGCCAGCGATCAAGGTGAGATGGCGCTCGGCAAGAACCTGCTGGTCGCCTTCATGTCCTGGGAGGGTTACAACTTCGAGGACGCGATCATCCTGTCCAAGCGTCTCGTGCAGGACGACGAGCTCACCTCGATCCACATCGAGGAGTACGAGATCGACGCGCGCACGACCAAGCTCGGCGACGAGGAGATCACCCGTGATATCCCGAACCGCTCCGAGGAGTCGCTGCGCAACCTTGACGACCGCGGCATCGTCCGCATCGGCGCTGAGGTTCAGTCCGGCGACCTGCTCGTCGGCAAGGTCACGCCCAAGGGCGAGACCGAGCTGACGGCCGAGGAGAAGCTGATCCGCGCGATCTTCAAGGAGAAGGCGCGCGAGGTCCGCGACACCTCGCTCAAGGTTCCGCACGGTGAGGGCGGCGTCGTGATCGACGTCAAGACCTTCAGTCGCGACGACGGCGACGACCTGCCGCCGGGCGTCAACGACCTGGTGCGCGTGTTCGTCGCCAAGAAGCGCAAGATCTCCGAGGGCGACAAGCTCGCGGGGCGCCACGGCAACAAGGGTGTGATCTCGAAGATCGTCGACATCCAGGACATGCCGTTCCTGGAGGACGGGACGCCGGTCGACGTGATCCTCAACCCGCTGGGTGTGCCTAGCCGTATGAACCTCGGCCAGATCCTCGAGACGCATCTCGGCTGGGTCGCCGCCAACGGTTGGTACGACACGGACTCCGACGAGCGCGGCGCCAAGGCGACCCGCACCGTCGCGGCGCGCAACAGTGTCGACGGCGCCAAGCCAAAGGTCTACGTCGCCACGCCGGTGTTCGACGGCGCTTCGGTGGCGGACGTCGATGAGGCGCTGGTCCGCTGGCAGGACGAGCACAAGGGTCGGATCCGCATGGACGTCGACAAGAGGCGCCGCGAGGGCGAGCAGGCCTCGGGCAAGGTGCAGCTGTTCAATGGCCGCACCGGCCAGCCGTTTGCGCAGCATGTGACTGTCGGCTACATGTACATCCTCAAGCTCCACCACCTCGTGGACGACAAGATCCACGCGCGTTCGACCGGTCCGTACAGCCTGGTCACCCAGCAGCCGCTGGGCGGCAAGGCTCAGTTCGGCGGCCAGCGCTTCGGTGAGATGGAGGTGTGGGCACTCGAGGCGTACGGCGCCGCCTACACGCTGCAGGAGATGCTCACGATCAAGTCCGACGACACGGTCGGGCGCGTCAAGGCGTACGAGGCGATCGTCAAGGGCGAGAACATCGCCGAGCCGTCGATCCCCGAGTCGTTCAAGGTCCTGCTCAAGGAGATGCAGTCGCTGGCGCTCGACGTCAACGTGGTCTCCGAGGAGGGCGAGCGCGCCGAGATGCGCGAGGAGGACGACGACCTGCTGCGTGCCGCCGAGGAGTTGGGCATCGACCTCAGTGGTGTCCGTACGACTGACGGCGCTGCCGCTGACGAGGCGACCGAGCACGAGGGCGAGACGGTTGAGGCCTCGGCCGATGAGGTCGAGGAGGAGGACCCGGACATGGAGTCGGGCGAGGATCTGGAGGCGGAGGATTTCGCCGTTGAACGCGATCCGATGCTCGACGGGGACATCCCGGCTGGCGAGGCTGAAGGTGTTCTGGAAGAAGACGAGGCGTAAGGAACCGCATGATCGATATCAATAACTTCGACGCAATCGAAATTGGCCTCGCATCCTCGAAGCAGATTCGCTCGTGGAGTTCGGGCGAGGTCACAAAGCCCGAGACGATCAACTACCGCACGCTGAAGCCGGAGAAGGACGGCCTCTTCTGCGAGCGCATCTTCGGTCCGACCAAGGACTGGGAGTGCTACTGCGGCAAGTACAAGCGTGTCCGTTACAAGGGCATCGTCTGCGAGCGCTGCGGCGTTGAGGTCACGCGCTCCAAGGTTCGCCGCGAGCGCATGGGCCACATCGACCTGGCGGCGCCGGTCAGCCACATCTGGTTCTTCAAGGGCGTCCCGAGCCGTATCGGCTATCTGCTGGACATGGCCCCCAAGGAGCTGGAGAAGGTTCTGTACTTCGCCGCCTCGATGGTCACCTGGGTCGACGACGAGGCGCGCGCGCGTGACCTCGACACGCTGGAGGTCGAGGTCAACAAGACGCTCGACAGCTATGCGGCCGAGAAGGAGGAGCGGGTACTCGAGCTCAAGGAGTCGCTCGAGCGCCGTGTCGCCTTCCTGGAGTCGGCCAAGACTCCGCGTGATTTCTCCGATGACGACCACTTGTGGGCGGACACGCTCGACGTGAACGTGGCCAAGCTGTCCGAGGAGGAGCGCGAGAAGCTGCTCAAGGACACGCGCAAGAGCCTGCAGGCCGACATCGACGACACCGAGGCCTACATGGAGGACGCCGCCGAGCGGATCCGCCAGGTGTGGGACCTGTTCAAGTCGATGAAGCCCAAGGACGTCGTCAACGACGAGACCCTGTTCCGTGAGCTGAAGGACCGCTTCGGCTCTCCGTTCGGATTTGGCGAGTACTTCCGCGGCGGCATGGGCGCCGAGGCCGTGCGCGACCTGCTTCAGCAGGTCGATCTCGAGGCCGAGTCGGCCGAGCTCCAGGATCAGGTCAAGACCGCCAAGGGTCAGAAGCAAGCCCGTGCAGTCAAGCGCCTGAAGGTCGTGACCGCGTTCCTCAACTCAGGTAACAAGCCGGAGATGATGATCCTCGAGGCCGTCCCCGTGATCCCGCCGGAACTGCGCCCGATGGTGCAGCTCGACGGTGGCCGCTTCGCGACCTCCGACCTGAACGACCTCTACCGCCGTGTGATCAACCGCAACAACCGCCTCAAGCGGCTGCTCGACCTCGGCGCGCCTGAGATCATCGTCAACAACGAGAAGCGCATGCTTCAGGAGGCGGTCGACGCGCTGTTTGACAACGGCCGTCGCGGCCGGCCCGTTACGGGCCCGGGCAACCGCCCGCTGAAGTCGCTCTCCGACATGCTCAAGGGGAAGCAGGGCCGGTTCCGTCAGAACCTGCTCGGTAAGCGCGTCGACTACTCGGGCCGCTCGGTGATCGTGTCGGGCCCGTGGCTGAAGCTGCACCAGTGCGGTCTGCCGAAGCTGATGGCGCTCGAGCTGTTCAAGCCGTTCATCATGGCCCGCCTCGTCGAGCGCAAGTCCGCGCAGAACATCAAGGCAGCCAAGAAGATGGTCGACTCGATGATCCCTGAGGTCTGGGACGTGCTCGAGGAGGTCATCCACGAGCATCCCGTGCTGCTCAACCGCGCACCGACGCTCCACCGTCTGGGTATCCAGGCGTTCGAGCCGGTGCTCGTCGAGGGCAAGGCGATCCAGGTCCATCCGCTCGTCTGTCACGCGTTCAACGCGGACTTCGACGGCGACCAGATGGCGGTGCACCTGCCGCTGTCGGCGGAGGCGCAGGCCGAGGCTCGGATCCTGATGCTGTCGGCCAACAACATCCTCAGCCCGGCGCACGGTGCGCCGTTGGCCGTCCCGGCTCAGGACATGGTGCTAGGCGCCTACTACCTGACCTACGGCCCGGATGGTGACGAGCTGGCGAAGATCGACCCGGCCACGCACGAGCCGCGCCCGCACGTGTTCCGCACTGCCCAGGAGGCGGAGTGGTCATACGAGCACGGCGTCGTCGGCCTGCATGACATCGCTGAGTACCGCCCCCGCGAGAGTGATCGCGGTCACGTGCTCACGACCGTCGGGCGGATCATCTACAACGACAAGATCGAGCGCGCGGTCGAGACCGCGATGGGCGACAACTTCGACGCGAGCAAGTACGAGTTCGTCAACCGCTCGATGAAGAAGAAGGACACCACCAAGCTGGTCGATGACCTCGTGCAGGCATACGGGGCCGCCTCAATCAGCCAGGTGCTCGATGCGTTCAAGGACATCGGCTTCCATTACGCCACCCAGGCGGGTGTGACCGTGTCCAAGAACGACGTCCAGACGCCGCCGAGCAAGGGCGAGATCCTCGCTCGCTACGACGCGCGGCTGGCCGAGATCGACCAGCAGTACTACAACGGTGAGATGGATCAGGAGGAGCGCCACGAGGCTGTCACCAGCCTGTGGAACGAGGCCACCGACGAAGTCGCGAAGGCGATGGTCGATCACCTCGACGAGCTCAACCCGATCTTCATGATGGCCAACTCCGGTGCCCGTGGATCGTTCCAGCAGATCCGCCAGCTCGCCGGGATGCGCGGCCTCATGGCCAACCCGAAGGGCGAGATCATCGAGCGCCCGATCAAGGCCAACTTCATGGAAGGCCTTGACGTGCTCGAGTACTTCATCTCAACCCACGGTGCCCGCAAGGGTCTCGCCGATACGGCACTGCGTACGGCCGACTCCGGTTACCTGACGCGGCGTCTGGTCGACGTCGCCCAGGACGTGATCATCCGTCAGGAGGACTGCGGCACGACCGAGCACATCGAGTCGCCGATCTTCAAGACGGAGGTCGATCCGGAGACCCGCCGCCTGCGTCCGACGAACGAGCCCAACGATAACCTGATCGGCCGGATCGCGGCTGAGCAGATCACGACCAAGCGCGGCCGTGTGATCGTCGAGAAGGGTGTCGAGATCGATCGTGCCGAGCTGGCTGACCTGGTCGAGGCGTTCTCGGCTGAGACCGAGAAGGGCGAGGTCGTTCGCGTCCCCGTTCGTTCGGTGCTCAAGTGCGAGGCGCCGACCGGCGTGTGCCAGGCGTGCTACGGCCGCTCGATGGCGACCGGCAAGATCGCTCAGATCGGTGACGCCGTCGGCATCATCGCGGCGCAGTCGATCGGTGAGCCGGGCACCCAGCTGACGATGCGGACGTTCCACACCGGCGGCGTCGCCGGCGCGGACATCACGCACGGTCTGCCGCGTGTCGTCGAGCTCTTCGAGGCGCGCAAGCCAAAGGGCCTTGCGAAGATCGCAGAGGTCTCCGGCACCGTGTCGATCGAGGACGCCGACAAGACGGTCACGGTCGTGATCACCGATTCGGCTGGCGAGGAGCACCGGCACTCGTTCCCGCGGCGCACGCTGCTCTACGTCCGCAACGGTGAGCACATCGAGGTCGGCAAGCCGCTCAACGAGGGCTCGCTGTATCCGCACGAGATCCTCGCCCACGGTGGCAAGGACCAGATCGAGCGGCGTACGGAGACCGAGCTGTACCTCGTCAGCGAGGTCCAGGAGGTCTACAAGTCGCAGGGCGTCGACATCAACGACAAGCACATCGAGCTGATCGTGCGCCAGATGATGAAGAAGGTCCGCGTCGACCAGAAGGGCGACACGGAGCTCCTGCCCGGCCAGTACGTCGACCGCCATGAGTACGCGCGGATCAACGCGAAGGTGGGCGAGAACGGCGGCGAGCAGGCCCAGGCCGAGGAGATCATTCTCGGAATCACCAAGGCATCGCTCAACACCGACTCGTTCCTGTCGGCGGCCTCGTTCCAGGAGACCACAAAGGTCCTGACCGACGCGGCCCTCGAGGGCAAGGTCGATCGCCTCAACGGTCTCAAGGAGAACGTGATCATCGGCAAGCTGATCCCGGCGGCCACCGGCCTCAAGCGCTACCGGCGCATTGAGATCGAGCCGACCGAGCCGCTGCCCCGTGGCATCGACGAGGTCGGTCTGCTCGACCACGACGACCTGGCGGCCGAACTCGGCCTGTCAGACGGTGAGTCGCTGGGCAGCTTCGGCGGCCTCCAGGCAGACCTCTCCGACCTCGAGGAGATCGGCAACGTCGATTCCTCGTTCGGCTTCGCCGACGAGTTCGCGGACCTCGGTCTCCCGAACGACGACGGCGGTAGCAACGGGACGGCGAGCTGAGCCAGTCGTAGCGTTTGCGCAGGGTGGGCGGCCCGGTGGCCGCCCACCCTGTCAGTAGCGGGGGGTGAGCCTTCTGGCCACCCCTCTTTGCGTTAACGCCCCCCTACGTCTGTTTAGGCACGTGGGTTGCCGCCGCGCGATGCGCCATGATTCTGTTCGTGGTTGGGGGAACGGCACGGATCGCCATGTTGGGTGCAGCACGCCGCGCACTTTTGATGCTGCTCATCGTGAGCGGCGCCTTCGCCGCTGCGGGCGCATGTGCCGGTCCCGCACTCGCGGCTTCATGCACGCCCGGAGGTACCTGTCAGGTCGCGAGCGACTCGGATCTCGCCTCCGCGATCGAGGCGATCGACAGCCAGGCGACCGGCTCCGGTCCGCTGCCCGCCACGACGATCCAGTTCACGGGCGACATCACGCTCGGCGCCACGGTTCAGTCTGATTTGCCGATCATCGACGAGCCCGTGATCATCGACGGTAATTCCCATACGCTTGACGGAGGCGGTGCCTACAGGGGCTTCTTGTTCGGCATCGGCGACATCCTTGCGGGCAGCTCGTCATCGGAAACGCTGCCGGTCACGATCGAGAACCTGCAGATCTCCAACACCTTGGCCCAGGGCGGCGCCGGGGGAGGCGGAGCGGGCGGCGGCGCGGGCCTTGGCGGCGGCATCTTCGTCGGCACCGGCGTAGAGCTGTCGCTCTCGAACGTCTCGTTCAGCAACGACCAGGCCACCGGCGGCAACGGAGGCGACGGGGCCGCCGACGGCAGTATGGGTGGTGGTGGCGGCGGCATGGGCGGTGCAGGCGGCGCCGGCGGCTCGACCTGCAGCAGCAGCACGCCGACCGGCGGCGGCGGCGGTGGCCTCGGTGCAGGTGCCGACGGCGGCTCCTGCGACGGCGGCGCAGCTGCAGGTGCGGGCATCGCCTACGGATTGCAGGCGGGCGGCACCGGCTGGTACGCCACCGCTTCAACCTCGAGCCAGTGGCCCGGCGGTCAGTACGGCGGCGGTGGCGGCGCCGGGGGCGGCTTCAACAACGACACCGGTGGTGGCGGCGGCATCGGCGGCGGGTCCGGCAACGGCTATTACGGCGGGCCGATCGGCAACGGTGGCTTCGGCGGTGGTGGCGGTGGCGGTGGGGGCGGCTACGGCACCGCCTCCGGCGGTTTCGGCGGCGGAGGCGGCAGCGTCTGCAGCTCCAATCCTGGCGCTCCTGGCGGCTTCGGCGGTGGCAGTGCTTCGTCCTCACCTTCATCCGGAAGCGGCGGCGTCGGTGGCTTCGGTGGTGGTGGGGGTGCCGGCACCGGCTGCTCCCTGTCGCCCTTCAGCGCTGACGGTGGCGGTGGCGGTGCCGGCATGGGCGGCGCGATCTTCGTCCAGCAGGGCGGCTCGGTGCAGTTCAGCGGTCCGCTCGACGAGGGCGACGACGCCGTCACACCGGGCATCGGCGGAGCCAACGAGGGAGCGGGCAGCGGCGGTGCGGGCTCGGCATTCGGCGCCGGTCTCTTTCTGCAGGGCCAGGGTGGCACGCTCACCTTCTCGCCCGCTGTCGGGAACACCCAGACGCTGGGTGACGGGATCGCCGATCAGGCCAGCAGCGGCGACACGTCCAGCAGCGGCTGGACCCTGCTGATGGACGGCGCCGGCACGCTTGACCTGGCCGGCTCCAACACCTATGCCGGTGGCACCACCGTGAGCAGCGGCACGCTCGAGCTGAGCGGCAGCACCACCGGTGAGACGACTGTGTCGGGTGGCCTCCTCGAGGTCACCAGCACGGGCACTCTCAGCGGCGATGTGGCGCTGAACGGCGGCACGCTCAACAACACCGGCACGATCACCGGCAGCGTGACCGTCGCGGCCGGCGCGAACCTCTGCAATTTCGGGACGATCGAAGGATCGCACCCCGCCAACTCGCCGGGCTGCTACCGGCCGCCCACGGCGACGATCACGTCCCCGGCCGCAGGCGGGACCTACACGCCCGGCCAGTCCGTGCCCACGAGCTTCACATGCGCCGAGGGCGCAGGCGCGCCGGGCCTCGCGTCATGCGTCGACTCAAACGGCGAGATCGCCTCCGGCGACGCCGGCAGCGGCACGCTCAACACCTCACAGATTGGCACCTTCACGTACACCGTCACGGCTACATCGACCGACGGCCTGACCAATACGACGTCGATCTCCTACACGGTCAGCTATCCATGCTCGACCAGCGTCACCTTCCAGCTGACGCAGGTCATGACCTCCGGCGGCGTCTGCCTGTTCAAGCAGCCGGACGGGACCTACGTCTCGCCGGGGCCAATCTCGGTCAACGGCCTGAAGCTGCCGGCGCTTGGCGGAGGCGCCCAGTATCTGGTGACGCCGCCGGACTCCGACCACGCGGGCGGCGAGCTCGGCGTCATCGGCTCAAACCCGAACGTCACGCTCGATCTCGGGCAGGGGATCAGCATCCCGCTCGGATCTATCAGCTGGCCCCTGCCGGTGGCGCCCAGCAGCGGGAACCAGATCGGCACGGTTGCGACCCTGTCGCTGCCGAGCGGTACGAAGCTCGAGGGGTTGGAACTGGGCGCATCGGTCTCGATGGAGTTCGGTGTGGACTCCAACGGCAACTACTACGTGACGTTCCCGCTCACGGTTGAACTGCCCTCGATCTTCAAGAACGGCCCGGGCGAGGACGCGGGTGGGCTGAGTGGGACCGCAGCCGTGCGCGTCGACGACCAGGGCGTCCACTTCGATGGCGTTCACATCGAGGTCACGAACGCGTACATTGGCTCGCTCCAGGTCAAGGAGGCGTGTTTCGCCTACCTGCCGTCCGGGTCGAGCGGCGCCGTCGACAGCTGTCCGGAGCCGGCCTTGCCCGGATCGCCACTGCCGGCGCTGTCGTGCGCGGCGAGCGGCGGCTCGAGCTGGAGCGGCAGCGCGGACGTTGTCCTGCCGATGGCGTCGAAGCCGGAGCTCAGCTTCTACGGCTCCGTGGTCAACGGGAGCCTGAGCGGTCTAAGTGTCGCCGCCGACAACCTCGGTATCCCGATCGCGGAGGACGTGACACTACAGAGCGTCGGGATCCAGCTCTGCATCCCGAGCGCCAACCAGGGCTTCCAGATCGCGGGCTCCGTCGGTGTCGGCGCGATCGAGGAGCCTGAGGGGGACCTGGTCACGATCACCGGTGCGTTCTCCTACACGGAGGCGTGGAACGGCAACCCGTGGTCGGCCTCGATCGGCGGCTCGGTCGCCGTGCTCGGCACCCAGGTCGGCAGCGGGTACCTGACCTTCGGCGGCAACAACCTCATCACGTTCAACCTCTCAGCCGGCATCGACCTCTCGATCGTCAGCATCAACGGGCAGCTTGAGGGCTTCTTCGAGACCACCAGCCCGTACCAGTTTTCGGTCGACGGCAGCCTCGGCGTTTGCATTCAGGACATAGGCTGCCTGACCGGTGAGGGGGCGGTCTCGAGCGTCGGCACGTCCGGCTGCGTGACGCTGTCGACCATCAATTACTGGGTCGCCGTCAAGAACAGCGACTGGGAGTGGTACGCGCCGTGGCGCGTCCACTGGGTGGAGGAATCGACCAGCTGGCAGGCCGGCTTCGGCTACTACTGGGGCGGCTCGGTCTCGCTCTGGGGTAGCTCGTGCGACATCGGCGACTATGAGATCGCCCAACCTGCCGCGAGCTCGGATGGCTTCAAGGTGTCGCGCGGCCACTACCCGCTGGCCGTGCGCATCAATGGCGCTGGTGGTGCCCCGCGCGTGAAGATCACGACGCCCGCGGGCCACGTGATCGAGCCTCCGGCCGGCCGGCGGATCGGAGAGCGGATCCGCGGCGTCGGCATGCTGGAAGAGGACCAGGCCGAGCACGTGACCTCGCTGCTGCTGACCTCGCCGCAGAGCGGCAGGTGGCGCGTGACCGCGATCAAGGGCTCGGTCCCGGTAACCACGATCCAGGCGGCAAAGTCGCTCACCCCGCCCGTCGTAACGGGTGCCGCTCGCAACCTGCCCGATGGCAAGGTCGGCGTCGGGCTGGCGTATTCCTTTGCGCCCGGTGAGCGGATGACCCTGTTCGTCTCCGGCCCGCACCACACGACGCAGATGCTCGGCAAGGTGCACGGCAAGCCCTGCCGGCAGAGCACAGGCCGCGGTCCCGCAACGCGCCTGTGCTCCCAGCTCCAGTTCGCCCCGACGTACGGGCCCAGCGGGCCGCGGACGGTCACCGGTGTAGTGACCAACGCCAAGGGCCTGCCGGTCACGAGCGTCAAGCTCGGCTCCGTTCGCGTCAGCTTCCCGAAGCCCAGGGCAACCAGACCGACACTCACCCGCAAGGACGGGATGGCGGTGATCAGCTGGAACGCGGTCCCTCACGCGAGCAGCTACGCCGTTGGTGTTGAGGTCAGTGACGGGCGCAGCCTGTCGATCACCACCTCACACACCTACGCGGCGGTCTCCGCTGTGACCGCGACGGATGCTGTGAAGGCGACGGTCTGGCCGGTGATGGCCGACGGAGCGATCGCTGCGTCGGCCTCCGCGAACCTTTAAGGCGGGCACGCACGCCACCAAGCCCAAGCCCAAGCCGAAGCCGAAGCCGAAGCCGAAGCCGAAGCCGAAGCCGAAGCCGAAGCCCAAGCCGAAGCCGACTCACAAGCCCAAGCCGAAGCCGACTCACAAGCCCAAGCCGAAGCCGAGGCCCAAGCCGACCCCGCAGCCCAAGGGCACGGCGGTCACGGTCTCGATCAGTGGCATCTCCGCACTGAACGGCACGTACCAGCTGCGGGCCGGCTCGGTCTACAACCTCGTGCTGGCCTCAAAGACACAGCCCGTGTACGTCGATGCGGCTCCCGCGCCCGCGGTCCCGCACGGTGCGACGACCGGGTTCTTCCGTGACGGCAGCTCGGGTGGAGTACCGCGCTGGCACATCTACTTCTACCTGAGCAGCAGTCAGTACCGTGACTGGAACGTCGGCGTGCGGGTCGGTTCGAAGCTGTACACGGTCCACCTGCATCTGAGCTGAGTCGTTGACGGCTCTGTACGCTGGGCCAGGCGATCAGCATGGCAACGCTCGAGCAGTCAGATCCTGCGCGCGAGGTCCTGAACCAGCCGCCGCCGCTGCAGCCCATCAACCTCTTCGACGTCGACTTGGCGTTACAGGAGGCGCTGGTCCGGGAGGGTGGCGGCTGGGGAGTCGAATGCGCCCGCGAGGCGGGCGCCGTCGCCGGCAGCGTCGAGGGCCGGGAGCACGCACGACGCGCCGAGCGCAACCTGCCGGTCTTGCAGACTCACGATCGCTTCGGCAACCGCATCGATGCGGTCGAGCTCGATCCGAGCTGGCACTGGCTGCTGCGCGGCGCGATCGAGCGCGGGATGTCCGGGTTACCCTGGCGCGAGCCGCGCGAGGGCGCGCACGTTGTCCGCGCGGCCCTGTTCTCGCTCTGGGGTCACCTCGACGACGGCGTCATGTGCCCGGTCTCGATGACCTATGCGGCGGTGCCGGCGCTGCGCGATGGCGCGCCAGAACTGGCGGCCGAATGGGAGCCGCGTCTGACCGCGCTCGACTACGACTGCGGTGCGCTGGCCGGTATGGCCATGACCGAGCGTCAGGGCGGCTCGGACGTGCGCGCGAACATCACTCGCGCCGAGGACGCCGGCGACGGCTGGTACGACCTTCAAGGCCATAAGTGGTTCTGCTCGTATCCGCCGTGCGACATCTTCCTGGTGCTCGCGCAGGCGCCCGCCGGGCTCTCGTGCTTCGTCGTCGAGCGCGGGGCGGGTATGGAGTTCCAGCGGCTCAAGGACAAGCTCGGCACGCGCTCGCTGCCGAGCGCTGAGGTCGAGTTCCACGGCGCGCGCGCACGGCTGCTCGGTGAAGAGGGGCGCGGCGTGCAGACGATCATCCGCATGGTCAACCACACGCGGCTCGACTGCATGCTCGGCTCGGCCACTGCTCAACGCCGGGGGACGCTCGAGGCGATCCATCACGCCCGTCATCGCAGCGCGTTCGGCGCGAAGCTGGTCGATCAGCCGGCGATGCGCAACGTGCTCGCGGAGCTGGCGATCGAGTCCGAGGCGGCGACCGCGGCCGCCCTACGCATCGCCCGCGCCTACGACGACGGCGACCCCGCGCGTGAGTTCCGCCGTTTTGCCACGGCCGTCATGAAGTATTGGATCTGCAAGCGCGCTCCTGTCCACGCGGCCGAGGCGCTCGAATGCCTCGGCGGCAACGGCTTCGTCGAGGACTCGGGTCTACCCGCGCTCTATCGCGGTGCGCCGATCAACTCGATCTGGGAGGGCTCGGGCAATGTCGCCGCCCTGGACGTGCTGCGTGCGCTGGCTCGCGAGCCCGAGGGCTTCCAGGCGTTCAGGGCCGAATGCGAGCTTGCCCGCGGCGGCGACCGCCACCTCGACGCCCACCTTGATCGCCTGGCCGCGGTCGACGCGACCGAGTACGACGCCCGTCGGGTCGCCGAGGACCTCGCGCTCGCACTGCAGTCCTCGTTGTTGGTGCGTAACGCGCCGCCCGCCGTCGCCGATGCCTTCTGTGCGTCCAGGCTGGGCGGTGAGGGCGGCCGTGCTTACGGGACGTTGCCGACGGGTATCGATGCGGTTGCGATCATCGATCGCGCACTGCCGGCAACCTGATTCCTACCCGCTGCTTAGCCCCCGCTTAGACGCCGACGCCACTCTCGAAGGAGGATGAGGCGCCGACACAGGGAAATGTGTCGATAGGCCCTCAAGGGCAAGGCACCAGATGCCGAAACCCATGTAACACCCCGGGACCGTGGCTGGGACCGACCGGGACAACCTGCAACCGCCGCTCCCGTTTATGACATTGATCCTGGGCATTGCCCTGGCGCTCGGATGCGCTCTTACGACCAACCTCGGCTTCATCTACAAGCACCGGGGTGTGTGCGCCGCGGCGTCGGTTGACTTCCGCCGACCGATCTGGTCGGCCCGCCAGCTCTTCCGTTCTCGCCTGTTTGCGATCGGCATGCTGATTGCATGTGGCTCGTGGATCTTCCACATCGGTGCGATGGCGATGATCCCGCTGTCAGTCGTTCAGATCGTCCTCGCCGGCGGCATCGTGATGCTCGCGATCATGGCCGAGCGCGCCTACGGTGCCTGCGTCGGTAGACGCCAGTGGGCGGGACTCGGAATGACGGCGCTCGGCCTGATCCTGCTCGGCATCTCGCTGCCGGCCGTCCACGGCGCGCACTCCAGCTTCTCGGTCCCCGGCATGATCGCCTTCGAAGCGGGCCTCATCGCGATCGGCACGCTGCTGATCATCGGGCCGCGGATGGGCGCTCCGAGCCATCACCACGGCGTGATGCTGGGCGCCGCCTCCGGGATCCTGTTCGGCGTCTCCGACGTCGCGATCAAGGCGCTCACCGGCATGATCGGAGCGCACGGGTTGATGGGCCTGGCATCGCCGTGGCTGCTCGTCACCATCGCAGCATCGATCGTCGCCTTCTTCGCCTCTGCCAAGGGGCTGCAGGACGGCCAGCCGGTGCCGGTCATTGCAGTGACCAGCACCGCGGCCAACGTCTCCGGCATCGTCGGCGGTCTCGTCGTCTTCGGCGATCCTTTCCCGTCGAGCACGATCGGGATCGCCTTCCAGGCATCCGCCTTCATGCTCGTGATCATCGCCGCCTGGTTCACGCCGGCACCCGCGCGCGCTGTCGCTGTCGCCTAGCCCGCTCCCGTCGGCCTGGCCGCTCCGTCAAACGTCCTGTTCTTTGCGCGCGAAGAACAGGACATCGCCGAAGCAAATGGCTGTCTGCAGCAAAAAGCCTTGGTTGATGATGCTGACCACAAGCTCGTTGACGGCCTCGATCCCGACGACCCCTGGATGTACCTCGACGCAAAGACGCTGGACGTACTCGGGCAGATGTGGCGCGAGAAGATCGACCTCGGCGCCCTCGATATCGAGCATCAGATATGAGGGGCGGAACCGGTCGAGCTCGTCCGCGAATCCCCGGGTCGGAACCGAGATCTTTTGCGCGTTCGGTTGCGGCGTCAGGCTGCTGCTCAGGTAGATCTTGTTGACATAGAAATCGGCGGTCTCGTCGGCCTGGTCGCCCAAGACACTGTTGATGATCTCCGGCTGAAAGCCATTGCGAGCGGTTGTCTCGCGTGCGACCGGCAGCAGTGCGGGGTTAGCCTCGTACGCGATGACGTTTTGATCGCCGACGATCTGACACGCGGCGGTCGCGACCACGCCGATCGCGGCGCCGATCTCGAAATAGCGGTCGTCAGGGCGGAGGGTTTGGCGAAGAACCTGTAGTTCTTGGTGCTCGTATTCGTTGCGGTAGATCCCGTCTGTGATGAGGGGCCCCCACGTAGGGTCGACCGCAATGTTGATGCCACGGTGGTCCACGACGGACGGCCGGCGCCGGAGCCGGTAGTGCTCGACTGCGATGTGCCAGACGCGGGAGTGGTCTAGCCGCTCTTCGAGCTTGGTCCAGGGCGGCTTACCCATGGCGCGGCAATCTAGCTGAACGATGGACGCGCGGTCTACGTTGGTGCGCCAGGTTGACGGGCCTCTCGCTCATTGAGCGCCCGCCGGTTTGTACAACGCGGCACCGACCACTTCTTCCAGTTGGAGCTACGAAATGCGCCGCTATGTTAGGTACGGTTGTACAAAACGGCACGAAGTCCATTGAGGGAGAGTCGAATGTCGACGACAAGCACCGAGCCCGGGAGCAAACTGACCGCCGGCGCGACGCTTCAAGAGCAGGCGCGCCGGCATCTGTGGATGCACTTCACCCGCATGGGCGAGTACAGCGACGAGCACGAGATCCCGATCATCGTGCGCGGCGAAGGGTGCTACGTCTACGACGAGCACGGCAACCGCTACCTCGACGGCCTCGCCTCGCTGTTCTGCTCAAACATCGGTCACGGCCGCGCCGACCTGGTCCAGGCCGGCGCCGAGCAGGCCAAAGACCTCGGCTACTTCTCGAGCTGGTCGTATGCGCACCCGCCGACGATCGAGCTCGCGACCCGTGTCGCCGAGCTCGCGCCCGGCGACCTCAACCGCGTGTTCTTCACCAACAGCGGCAGCGAGGCGGTTGAGACGGCGCTGAAGCTCGCGCGGCAGTACCACAAGCTCACCGGGCATCCGAACAAGTACAAGGTGATCGCACGCGAGATCTCCTACCACGGCACCACGCTCGGGGCGTTGTCCGCCACCGGCGTGACGGAGTACCGGACCCCGTTCGAGCCGCTGACCCCCGGGGCCAGCCACGTTCCGAACACAAACCTCTACCGGTTGCCTGAAGGGCATGATCCCAGCGAGCTCGTTGAGGCGTTCGCGAACCGGATCGAGTTCGAGGGTCCCGACACGGTCGCGGCTGTGATCGTGGAGCCAGTCCAGAACGCGGGCGGCTGCCTGCTGCCACCGGACGGCTACTTTGATCGCCTCCGCGAGATCTGCGACGAGTACGACGTGCTGCTGATCTCCGACGAGGTGATCTGCGCCTGGGGCCGCCTCGGCGAGTGGTTCGGCTCGCAGCGGATCGGCTACCAGCCGGACATCATCACGACCGCCAAGGGCCTGACCAGCGCATACGCCCCAATGGGTGCGCTGATCGCATCGGACCGCGTCGCCGAGCCGTTCATGCAGGGCGCCAACAGTTTCCTGCACGGCGCCACCTGGGGCGGTCATCCCGTCGCGGCGGC
Source organism: uncultured Conexibacteraceae bacterium (assembly GCA_963720195.1). Taxonomy (GTDB): domain Bacteria; phylum Actinomycetota; class Thermoleophilia; order Solirubrobacterales; family Solirubrobacteraceae; genus Palsa-465. The sequence continues at coordinate 38,604 of CAVRFD010000021.1, read as the reverse complement.
GATCGCTATGGCGAACCTTGACGTCTTCGAGAACGAGGACATCCTCGGCCACGTTCGCGCCAACGAGGGCAAGTTCCTGGCGATGCTCGAGTCGCTGAGGGAGCTGCCGATCGTAGGCGACGTGCGTGGTCTCGGCTACTTCTACGCGATCGAGCTCGTCAAGGACAAGGAGACCAAGGCATCCTTCACGGAAGAGGAGTCGGAGACGCTGCTGCGCGGATACCTCTCGGGCGAGATGTTCCGCCGCGGCCTGATCTGCCGCTCCGACGATCGTGGCGACCCGGTCGTCCAGCTCGCGCCGCCGCTGATTGCCGGGCCCGAGCAGTTCGCGGAGATCGAGGCTGTCCTGCGCCCGGTGCTGGAAGAGGCCGGCCGGCGCATGCACGTCCACTCCTGACTCGGCCGAACAGGGGCTGAGGACGCGTGCTGACAGTTCGAGAACTGATCACGGAGCTGGACGTTCGGCTGCTCGCTGGCGACAGCGGTCTGGACCTGCCGATCCGCTGGGTTCACATGTCCGAGCTGCTGGACCCGACGCCATGGCTGTCCGGTGGTGAGGTCCTGCTCACCACCGGCATGCAGCTCGACAGCCCGCAGCGTCAACGCGAGTTCGTTGATCTGCTCGCCCGACCATCAGCTTGCCGGCCTCGGTTTCGGCATCGGCTTCGGGCACGAGCAGGTGCCCGAAGCCGTCATCGAGGCGGCGCGGGAGCGCGACTTCCCGGTCTTCGAGGTCCCCTACGAGCTGCCGTTCATCGCGATCACAGAGGCGGCCTTCAGCAAGCTCGTCAATGAGCAGTACGCGGTCCTGCGACGCGCGCTCTCGGCGCAGGAGCGGCTCGAGCGCGTGGTCCTGTCCGAGCGCGGGCTCGAGGCGCTGGCCGGCACGCTCGCGACGCTGGTCGGCGCCAGCGTGCACGTGTTCGACGGCCGCGGCGAGCTGCTGGCCAGCACGCCTTCCGGCGCCGGCTCGGGCGCTGAGGAGCTCGACGATCCTGCGCGACGGCGTGCGCGATCACGTCGCCCGGCGCGACCACGTCCAGTTCATGCCGGCGCTCGAGGATCCGAGTCGCGCGCTCGCGATCCCGGTCGCGTCCGAGGCCGGCGCGGACAGCGGCACGCCCACGCCCGAGGCGTGGCTCGTCGCCGTCAAGGACGACGCCCCGCTGTCCGACTTCGACGCCTGGCGCTGCGCCAGGCGGTGACGATCGTCGCGCTCGAACTGCTGCGAGAGCGGGTCGCCGGCGACACGGAACGGCGGCTTGCCGGGCGACGTGCTCGCCGGCCTGCTGGCCGGCGAGCTCAGCGGCACCGACCTGCAACGCCGGCTGGAGCCGTTCGGCCTGGCGGGCACGGTCAGCGCGCTGGCACTGCCGAAGCCGCACGAGCGGCGCGTCCGACGCGCGGCGGCACGCGTCGTCGTCGCGGAGGCGGCACTGGCCGCCGCGCTGCGCGCCGAGGCGACTCCGGCACTGGTCGCCACCAACGGCCAGGTCGTGGCGTTGATTCCCGGGCATGGACGAGGAGGCGCTGTTCGCGCTTGGCCGAGCGCGTCGCCGACCGCGTGACCGGCGAGCTCCCTGGTCGAGGACGTGCGCGTCGGCGTCGGCCGCGCCGTCGCCGGCGGCGAGGCGCGACGCAGCTACCACGAGGCCCGCTGCACGCTTGAGGCGCTGGCGCTCGGTCTGGGCCGCGACGCGAAGATCGCGACCTACCGTGACCTCGGCTCCTTCCAGCTGCTGCTCTCACTCCAGGACGACGAGGCGCTGAAGCTGTTCTGCGACTCGATCCTTGGACCGATCGAGCAGAGCGAGGGGTACTACGGAGGCGAGCTGATGCGCTCGCTGGAGGCCTTCATCGAAGAGAACGGCCAGTGGGAGCGGGCGGCCAAGCGGCTGTTCTGCCACCGGCATACGTTGCGCTACCGGATCAGGCGCGTGGAGGAATTGACCGGAAGAGACCTGGCATCCGCCAGGGACAGGATCGAATTTTGGCTAGCACTACGTGGAAGGGAACTGATCGCATGAAAGTTGGAGTACCGACCGAGATCAAGGTCGATGAGTACCGGGTCGCGCTGACGCCGGCAGGCGTGCGCGAGCTCGTGGACGCGGGCCACGAGGTCTGCGTCCAGCAGGGCGCAGGGCTCGGGTCGGCGATCTCCGACGACGACTACGTCAAGCAGGGCGCGACGATCCTCCCGGACGCGGCCGCGGTCTTCGCCGAGGCCGAGATGATCGTCAAGGTCAAGGAGCCGCAGCCGGTTGAGGTCGCGATGCTCGAACCGCGGCACCTGCTGTTCACCTACCTGCACCTTGCCGCCGACGTCGAGCTGACGCACGCGCTCGCCAAGACCGGTGCGACCTGCATCGCCTATGAGACGGTCGAGGACCGCAACGGTCGCCTGCCGCTGCTGGCGCCGATGTCCGAGGTCGCCGGCAAGATCGCGACCCAGGCCGGTGCCTTCATGCTGGAGAAGCCGCTGGGCGGCCGTGGCATCCTGCTCGGCGGCGTGCCCGGCGTGGCGGCCGCCAACGTGCTCGTGATCGGCGGTGGTGTCGTCGGCTATCACGCGGCTCAGATCGCGATCGGCATGGGCGCCACGGTGACGGTGTTCGATCGCTCGATCGACCGGCTGCGCGAGCTCGACGTCGCCTTCGGCGGCAGGGCCGACACCCTTTACGCGACCACGCTCGCGATCGAGGAGTTGCTGCCGGAGGCGGACATGGTCGTCGGCGCCGTGCTGGTCGTCGGCGCCAAGGCCCCGCACGTCGTCACGCGCAAGCAGCTCGCGATCATGAAGCAGCAGGCGGTGCTGGTCGACGTCTCGATCGACCAGGGCGGCTGCTTTGAGACCTCCAGGCCGACCACGCACTCGAACCCGACCTACGAGGTCGACGGGATCACCCACTACTGCGTCGCCAACATGCCCGGCGCGGTACCGATCACCTCGACCTACGCGCTCACCAACGCGACGATGCCCTACGTGATCGACCTCGCCACCCACGGCGCCCAGGCTTCGTGGCGGAGAGCCCCGGCCACCGCCTCGGTCTCAACGTCGCCGCCGGCCAGATCACCTACGAGGCCGTCGCCGACGTTGCCGGCGTCCCCTACGTCACGCCCGAAGAGGCGCTGGGTCTGCCGGTCGCTGCCTGATTCGGTCAGTTGCGGAAGGGAGGGGGCGGCCCGATGGCCGCCCCCTTTTCGTTGCCCGGCTGCAGCCTCGCTAGAGGCTGAACCTCTTTGTGACCTGAGTCCAGTTGCCGCCGCTGGGCTTGAACTTCTCAACGGCGGTGCTGGGCAGGCTCGACGACTTCTTTTTGAGCAGCGTCTTGCCGGTTCCGGTGAGGTGGAGCGTTACCTGAACCGTTCCCGAGTGGCCGGGATGGGCGGTTCCGGTGGCGAGCGTGACCGCCTTGTGCTTCCTGTGCTTGCCGGTCCCAGTCGTGACGGTCGTCGTCCAGACGATGCTCACAGTGCCTGCGCTCGGGGCGTGGAAGCTCGCCTTGAAGACTCCGCCCTTGAGCAGTGCCGTGATCGCCTTCTTGCCCGACGGGTGTCCGATCCCGCCCAGTGCGGATTTGACCTCGCTGGTGGTCGGAGTCGGGTTTGTCGTCGCCGGCGCGGCTGCAGTAGTCACCGGCCCAATCGCGTTCGAATCGCCGCTTGCGGTCCCGAGGCTGTTGCTCGCCGTGACCTGGACTTTGATCTGGTCGCCGAGGTCCCCACTCGTCAGCGTCAGCGTCGATCCGGTCTGGCCGGATATCGGCGAGCAGGTACTCGTGCAGAGGAGCCATTGGTAGCTGTAGGTCGGCGTTGGTGCACCGCTCCAATTCCCACTGTTCGTGACGGTCAGGGTTTGCCCGACCACCGGCGTGCCGCTGATCACCGGCGCCGCTTCTGCCGTAGGCGCCGCAACGATCGTGGCCGTGATCGAATGCGCTCCGTAGGTGAGGGTCGCGGTTGCGGCCGACACGGTGCTTGGGCAGCCGCTGTCCGGGATCGTGACGGGCATCGGCGCGCTGGTCGATCCCGGCGTGAGCGTCTGGAAGTTGCCCGAGGTATCGAAGTAGGTCAGGTCGCCGCTGAGCGAGCCGGTCGTGGAGATCACGGGGAATGAGCCGCCTGGCGAAAGCGCCACGCAATCGCCGTTCTGGTCGTCCTGACCCTGGTTCAGGTACAGGGTGGCGTCTCCGAGGCTCACGTTTCCGCTCGCGGTCAGCTGCGAGAAATCGGTACTCGGAGTCGTGCCGTTGTTTCGATGTCGAAGTAGAGGTTGGTCCACTCGTCGAAGCTGACGGCACCCGCGACCGCGACCGTCGCGTCGGGCGCCGTCCCCCCACCGACGTACACACCGGGTTGGTCGGCCTGGTTCCCGCTGGCCGTCAGCGATCCCGACGTTGTACCGGGCGAGTTGACGTAGATGGACGTGCCGTTGAGCGCGGTGCCTGCCGTCGGAAGTGACGCGTCGACGAGCGACCCATCGGAGTTCTGGAACTGCTCGGCGACTAGGCTCCCCGAGCCGCCAACTGTCAGCGCACCGGTGTCGAGCGTCGTTGCGTAGAGCGTTCCACTCCCAGTGAAGGTGAGCGGGTAGTTTCCACTCACGTCGTCCACCTCGAGGCCCTGGTCGCCGTCGGTGCCTCCGCTGATGCTCCAGGTCTGGCTCTGGCCGAGGATGATCGGGATGTTGATATCGGGAGGCCCTTCGCCGCCGCTTGCCGGCGAGGGGGTCGCTTCGATCCCATCGTCGAGTGTGATCGTGTCGCTGGGATCCTCCGGGATCAGCGCGTACGGCCAGTTTGTGTCGATATCGAGGTCGCTCACAGTCAAGGGACCGAGGTCGTCGACCGAGCCGTAACACGCGTCCGCCGAGGTGCCGGCGTCGCAGCTTCCTCCCAGCTCCGGGAAGTCGATCGCCCCAACCGGCGCCGTTGGGCTTGAGCCAGACCAGTTACTGGCGTTGGACCACTCGTAAGTCGAGGCGCCGCTCCCGGACCCACCACCGGACCAGGTGAAGCTGGTGACCGCCAGCGCCGACGGCGCCGTTGCGAGCGTTGCCAGTGTGGTCGCCAGCGCGACCAAGGTGGACCGTCTCCGTGCGGCGCCCACTGCGTGCCGGAAACTGGCCGCACGTCCGTTGCTGCTCCCCCTGCTCATCATTCCCCCTTGGTGATCTGCTCCGATCCCGTCGCGGAAGCTATAGGACCGGGGAAGAAAAGAAAAGAGGTTCGTTGAGACTTACAAGCTCAGTTGAGAGTGATCCGCTTGCTCGCCTTCGTCACGGTGCCGGCGCTTGAGGTCAGGGTGGCGCTTGCCATGATTGTGAGCTGACCCGAGCCCTGCAGCAGCTTGGTGCCGGCCGCTGTGGGCTTGATCACGATTTGTCTCGGCCCGACCCGATTCGCGACGTTGGTCGCACTTGCGACGGCCACGCGCTTGCCGTGGACGGTGGCCGTCCAATTCAACGTGAGCGTGCCGGCCGTTGGAGCGTCGTAACTCTCGGTATAGCCACGGTTGCTCAGGACGGCCGTCTCCGTGACCGTCTGCGCGACCAAACTCTTGGTCTGCGCGCCGCCGATGACCGTGGCGGTGACGGAGCTGTGCTGGTACCTGACGAGTACCGCGTAGGGGGAGGGGGTGTTGGGCCAGTCACAGTCCCCGATCGAGACGGCCTGGTCGTTGGCGATGCCGGCGAACGTGCCGTTGACCACTCCGTAGGAGGAGATCACCGTGTAGGTCTGACCGCCCTTCAGTGGAGCGCACTGGGTCGAACCTTCAACGAAACCCTGGGAGAGCTGGAGGGCGGCACTGTTCAGGTTGACGGTGCCCATGGCGGTCAGCTTCGAGAAATCGACGCCGGCCCGCGGCTTCCCCTGTGCCGCTTTGGCATCGATCGAGAAGCCGATCTGAGTGTCGCCACGCAGCGTGACACCCCCGCTGACGGTGACCGTGGCATCGGGCGTGGTTCCGCTCCCGATCTGAATCGTCGAGTTCGAGCCCCGTGCGACCGTGATCGGACCCGACAGTGTGCCGGTCGGCTTGAATGTGATCGATGCTCCGCGTGCAAGTGTCACTCCTTGGCTGCCGAGGATTGGGGCCGGCGGCGGAACGGCTGGTCCGAGCGAGCCTGGAAGCGGCTGCGCGAGCACGACTGTCCCGTTGCCCGTGACCGTCAGCGGACCGGTGTTGAGCGCAGCGGCGGTCAGCACAGTGCCGTTTGCGAAGTTGAGCGTCAGCGGGAACGTCATGCCGGTTACCGAGCCGACTCTCAGCCTCGACGGCGTGTCCAGCACGCCGTCGAGCGTCCAGGTCTGCTTGGCGGCAAGCGTGACCGCGACCTCGAGGTTCGTGGTCAGTGGGGCGCTCGTCTGGGGAAGCGCGCCCTGGAAGTCGATCCCACCGGAGAGACTGAGTGAGTTGGAGGCGCTGAGCGGCACGATCACGTAGTTCTGTCCGGCATCGATCGCCAGCGTGCCGAGCTCGAGGCCCTGGATGTCGTCCACGCTGAATACGCAGTTGGAGTTGAGGCACGTGGCGCCGTTGTCCGGAAAGGCGAGACCGCCGAGCGCTCCGCTGGGGGCTGTCCCGGCGGTCCAGTTGGCCGCCGAGTCCCAGTAGGGGTCCGCGCCGGTGCCGACCCAGGAACTCGGGCTGGGGTCGGCCTGTGCGCGGGCTGTCTGCGGCGCGGAAAGGCTGAGGGCGAGCGCCGACGCAAGCGTCAGCGTGACGACGGTGGCGGCCAGGCCGCGGATTGGTGCGCTCCGCATATCTGAGACGTGTAACTCAAAACGACGCTCGAAGTATCGGTACGGAGGTCCGCCGGCGAGCACCTCCCCGCGAGCGCGACCCTGCTACATTGGCACGCCGAATGCCGACTACCAGCCAGCTAATTAATAAGGGCCGCAAGAAGCCCGCCAAGAAGCTTGCCACTCCGGGCCTGAAGTCCGGGAAGGGCCGCAAGAAGAAGGTGGCCGCGCCTCAGCGCCGCGGTGTTTGCACCCGCGTCTACACGACGACGCCGAAGAAGCCGAACTCGGCGCTGCGCAAGGTCGCCCGCGTGCGGCTCACAAACGGCATGGAGGTCGGCGCGTACATCCCGGGTGAAGGCCATAACCTCCAGGAGCACTCTGTCGTGCTCGTGCGTGGTGGCCGCGTCAAGGACCTCCCGGGCTTCCGCTACAAGGTGATCCGCGGGACGCTCGACGCCGCCGGCGTCGCCGACCGCAAGAAGGCCCGCTCGCAGTACGGCGTGAAGGCCAAGTAAGGAGTTTTAGTGCCTCGCCGCGCAGCAGCACAGATCCGGACGGTCGAGCCGGACGCCGTCTATCGCAACCGCCTCGTCCAGCAGGTCATCAACAAGGTGATGCTGGATGGCAAGAAGTCAACCGCTGAGCAGATCGTCTATGACGCACTCGCGATTCTCGAAGAGCGCACTGGCAAGCCGGCGCTCGAGGTGCTCGAGGGTGGCGTCAAGGCGCTGACGCCGGTGCTGGAGGTTCGATCCCGTCGTGTCGGCGGCGCGACCTATCAGGTGCCGGTCGAGGTGCCGCCGCGGCGCGCACGCACTCTGGCCGTACGCTGGCTGGTCGGCTTCTCGCGGCAGCGCCGTGAGCGCACGATGGCGCAGCGTCTGGCCAACGAGTTGCTCGACGCGCAGCAGCAGCAGGGCAACGCGTTCAAGCGCAAGGACGACATCTACCGCATGGCGCAGGCCAACAAGGCCTTCGCGCATTACCGCTGGTAGAAGCATCATGGCCGCCGGCGGGCGGCTGCCAAGCAGAATTTGGAGGGCGTCCGGTCGGGCGCCCTTCGTCGTTGGCGCGCGTGACCGGTTCACCGCTCCCGGCCCCAAGGACTCATGCGGTGGAGCGCTGTGCTCTCGGGGCGGATACCTGGCCCCGCGAGCACAGAGCTCGTCGGTCAGCGGAGTTGCGTTCGCGGGGCGGTCAGTTGTGCGCCACGGAGCGCCGCTGCCCGGAGCGGGCCGCTCCTCTGAATCGACCGGCCTGGTGTCGAGCCGACCATGCGGGGCGCCCCGACAGGCCGGACCTGAGGCCGCGCGCGCGAATCGGCCGTGTACGAACCACCAAAGTCCTGCACCCCGTGGAATTTAGATTCCGATCAGACTTCATCCGCAGGTTGCCTGTACAATTTGTCCACGCGAGGGTTGTCCCGCTGCAGCCCCCGGTCCCGTGCGGCGGGCGACCCTCGCGTTTCCTTTCTTGTCGCTCCGACGACCTGACGGCGTCAGAGCGTGCCAATCTGAGCAGTCCGAGCTCTGCTATATTCCTCGGCTGCCCCGGATGAGGCCTGCGCTACACGCGCGCCAGGGTCCGGGCGACAAAACCTGCCTTATGGAGATGCTGCAGAACTGAACCGAAACGCCCCTGGCGACATCCGCGTCGTATCAGGGCCCCATGCGGCCCTTTTTCACGCCCGAAACCGCCCAGTGAGCAGCCATCTCCAGCTCTGAAGCCCAAAGAAGAACGACGAGAACGAAGAAAAGATGCCCCGCAAGTTCAGCCTCCAGAACACCCGCAATATCGGGATCATGGCCCACATCGACGCCGGCAAGACGACGACGACTGAGCGGATCCTGTTCTACACCGGCCGCACCTACAAGATCGGTGAGGTTCATGAGGGCGCTGCCGTCATGGACTGGATGGAGCAGGAGCAGGAGCGCGGCATCACGATCACTTCGGCCGCGACCACCTGCGAGTGGAACGGCAACCGCATCAACATCATCGACACCCCGGGCCACGTCGACTTCACGGTCGAGGTCGAGCGCTCGTTGCGCGTGCTCGACGGTGCGATCGCCCTGTTCGACTCGGTCGCCGGCGTCGAGCCTCAGTCAGAGACCGTCTGGCGTCAGGCCGACAAGTACAACGTTCCCCGCATCGCCTACATCAACAAGATGGACCGCATCGGAGCGGACTTCGAGCGCGGCGTGCAGACGATGATCGACCGCCTGGGAGCCCACCCGGTTCCAATCCAGCTGCCGATCGGCGCCGAGTCAGACTTCCTCGGAATCATCGACCTGGTCGAGAACCACGCGATCATCTACAAGGACGACCTCGGCAAGGAGCAGGAAGTCGTCGAGATTCCCGCCGAGCTGGCCGACGCCGCAGCTGCGGCGCGCGAGCATCTGCTGGACGAGATCTCCAACTACGACGACGAGCTTGTGGAGATGATCCTCGAGGACCAGGAGATCCCGGTCGCGAAGATCAAGGAAGCGATCCGCAAGGCGACGCTCGAGATCGCGATGACGCCGGTGCTATGCGGCTCCAGCTTCAAGAACAAGGGCGTGCAGCCACTCCTGGACGCGGTCATCGACTATCTGCCGAGCCCGCTCGACGTGCCTCCGGTGGAGGGACTCGAGCCCGACAAGGGCTCGGAGACGGGTGAGCGCGCCGCGACTCGCCACGCCTCCGATGAGGAGCCGTTTTCGGCGTTGGCATTCAAGATCATGGCCGACCCCTACGTCGGCAAGCTCACATACTTCCGCGTCTACTCGGGCAGGCTCGAGGCGGGTGGCCGCGTCCTCAATGTCACGTCGGGCAAGACCGAGCGCGTCGGCCGTCTGCTGATGATGCAGGCCAATGATCGTGAGGAGCTGACCGAGGTCTATGCCGGCGACATCGCTGCCGGCGTCGGCATCAAGCAGGTCGTCACCGGCGACACGCTCGCGGCCGTCGACAAGCCGATCAAGCTCGAGACGATCGTGTTCCCGGAGCCCGTCATCAAGGTTGCTATCGAGCCCAAGACGAAGATTGACCAGGAGAAGATGTCGACCGCCCTGGGCCGGCTGGCCGAGGAGGACCCGACCTTCCAGGTGCGGACCAACGAGGAGACCGGCCAGACCGAGATCTCCGGCATGGGCGAGTTGCACCTGGAGATCCTCGTCGACCGCATGATGCGCGAGTTCAAGGTTGAGGCCAACGTTGGCCGTCCGCAGGTCTCGTATCGCGAGACGATCCGCGGCACCGCGCAGAAGGTCGAGGGTCGCTTCGTACGCCAGACCGGCGGTTCGGGCCAATACGGCATCGTCTACATCGACGTCGAGCCGAACCCGGGTGAGGGCTTTGATTTCGTCAACAAGATCAAGGGCGGGTCGATCCCGACCGAGTTCATCCCTGCCGTCGAGAAGGGCGTCGAGGAAGCTCTGGAGAACGGTCCGCGGGCCGGATACCCGATGGTTGACGTGAAGGTCACGCTGACCGACGGCAAGTACCATGACACTGACTCTTCGGAGATCGCCTTCAAGGTCGCGGGATCGCTCGCGCTGAAGGAGGCGGTTCGGCGAGCCAAGCCGGTCATGCTCGAGCCGATATTCGCCGTGGAGGTCGTGACGCCCGAGGAGTTCATGGGCGACGTGATCGGCGATCTCAATCGCCGCCGCGGGCAGGTCAGCGGGATGGAACAGCGCGGCAACGCGCAGGTTGTTTCGGCCACTGTGCCGCTGTCGGAGATGTTCGGATACGCCACTGATGTACGCTCAAACACGCAGGGCCGGGCTACGTACACCATGCAGTTCGAGCGCTACGAAGAGGTTCCGCCGAACATCGCCGAGAAGGTTGTCGGCGACTTGCAGGGCAACTAGCAGACCAGTCGGACAGAAGTCCGATAAATTCTTGAGGTTCGCCCATACGGCGGACCGAATACATCTGAGAAGAAGGAGCACCCCAAAGTGGCTAAGGCCAAGTTCGAGCGCGATAAACCCCATGTGAACGTCGGGACCATTGGTCACATCGACCATGGCAAAACGACGCTAACGGCCGCCATCAGCAAGGTGCTGCACGATCACTTCGGCACCGGCGAGGTTCGCGCCTTCGACTCCATTGATAACGCGCCGGAGGAGAAGGCGCGAGGCATAACGATCGCCGCCTCACATGTTGAGTACGAGACCGCCAACCGGCACTACGCACACGTGGACTGCCCGGGCCACGCGGACTACGTCAAGAACATGATCACCGGCGCGGCGCAGATGGACGGCGCGATCCTGGTCGTGTCCGCCGCTGACGGCGCGATGCCGCAGACCCGTGAGCACATCCTGCTCGCGCGTCAGGTCGGCGTCCCCTACATCGTCGTCTTCCTCAACAAGGCCGATATGGTCGACGATCCCGAGCTGCTCGAGCTCGTCGAGGTAGAGATCCGCGACCTGCTCTCCGAGTACGACTTCCCGGGTGATGACATCCCGTTCGTCGTTGGCTCGGCGCTGAAGGCGCTCGAGGGCGACAAGGAGTACGAGGCGAAGATCCTCGAGCTCGCGGACCAGCTGGACAGTTACATCCCCGAGCCGACCCGTGACCTGGACAAGCCGTTCCTGATGCCGGTCGAGGATGTCTTCTCGATCACCGGCCGCGGCACCGTCGCCACCGGCCGTGTCGAGCAGGGCATCATCAAGACTGGCGAGACCGTCGAGATCGTCGGCATCAAGCCGACCACCACGACCGTCGTCACCGGCGTCGAGATGTTCAAGAAGATCCTCGACGAGGGTCAGGCTGGCGATAACGTCGGCTGCCTCCTTCGCGGGACCAAGCGTGAGGAGATCGAGCGCGGCCAGGTTCTCTGCAAGCCGGGCTCGATCACGCCGCACACGAAGTTCAAGGCTGAGGTCTACGTCCTCAAGAAGGAAGAGGGCGGCCGCCACACCCCGTTCTTCAGCGGCTACCGTCCACAGTTCTACTTCCGCACCACTGACGTCACCGGCGTTGCCAACCTGCCTGAGGGCACGGAAATGGTCATGCCGGGCGACAACGTCCAGATGGAGATCGAGCTGATCCAGCCGATCGCCATGGACCAGGGCCTGCGGTTCGCGATCCGCGAGGGCGGCCGTACGGTCGGCTCCGGGGTCGTTTCCGAAGTCATTCAGTAGTAGACAGGGTGGGGGCGGTCCAGCTGGACCGCCCCTTCAAACCCTGAAAGCAGTTTCAAGAGCGGTACATACGACGAAAGGGCGGGCATTGAGCCTCCGGGCATGCCCGCTCTGAACACGAGAAGAGTCAAGAGCTAGAAGTGGCAACCATCGCCCAAAACAAAATTCGGATCCGCCTGAAGTCGTACGACCACTCGGCGATCGAGACGGCTGCGAAGGAGATCGTCGAAACGGCGACGCGCACCGGCGCGACCGTCTCCGGTCCCGTGCCGCTCCCGACCGAGAAGAACGTGTACTGCGTGATCCGTTCGCCGTTCAAGGACAAGGATTCGCGCGAGCACTTCGAGATCCGCACACACAAGCGTCTCATCGATATCCACCAGCCGACCCCGAAGACGGTCGACTCGTTGCAGCGCCTGGACCATCTACCGGCCGGCGTCGACATCGAGATCCGTCTCGCCTCCTAGGACCATGGCCGCGATTCTCGCCAAGAAGATTGGGATGACCCAGGTGTTCCAGGAGGACGGCAAGGTCGAGCGCGTGACCGTGCTCGAGGCCGGACCGTGCCCCGTGACCGCGATCCGCAACGAGGAGCGCGACGGGTACAGCGCCGTGCAGCTCGCCTTCGGTCAGACCAAGGAGAAGCATCTTTCAAAGCCGGAGCTCGGCCACCTGAAGAAGGCTGGGGCGTCGGCGCATAAGCACCTCGTCGAGTTCCGTAACGAAGGTGCTGAGCTCCAGATGGGTGACACGGTCACCGTCGAGACCTTCACGCCCGGCGACAAGGTCAAGATCTCTGGCACCTCGAAGGGCAAGGGCTTCCAGGGCACGATCAAGCGTCACAACTTCCATCGTGGACCCAAGACCCACGGCTCCCACAACTACCGGGCGCCGGGCTCGATTGGCGCGTCCGCTTGGCCGGCACGCGTGATGAAGGGCATCCGTGGTCCCGGTCATATGGGCTCTGAGCGCGTCACGCAGAAGGGCGTGACCGTCGTCGACGTGATCTCGAGCCAGAACCTGCTGCTCGTCCGGGGCGCTGTCCCCGGCGCGAAGGGCGGGATCGTGGAGGTGCGTACGGATGCCTAACACCGCAACAAAGCTCGGTGGCGGGACTGTGAACCTCGACGCGAACGCTTTCGGGGCCGAGTTCAACATGCCGATCGTTCACGAGACGGTGCGTGCCGAGCAGGCCGCACGGCGTCGGGGCACAGCTTCGACCAAGACGCGCGGCCAGGTCTCCGGCGGCGGCGCCAAGCCGTGGAAGCAGAAGGGCACAGGCCGTGCCCGCGCTGGTTCCTCCCGCAGTCCGATTTGGACAGGTGGCGGCACCGTATTCGGCCCGCAGCCGCGCGGCTACACCTTCAAGGTCAATCGCAAGGCCCGTCGCGTGGCGTTGCGCAGCGCCCTCTCGGTTCACGCCGAGCGCGGCTCGGTGGCCGTCTTCGATGCCGGTGTGTTCGATGGCCCCTCGACCAAGCAGGCAAAGGGCTTGCTGAACGGTTGGGGTGCTGACGCGGCGACCCTCGTCCTGCTCGCTCAGAGCGAGCGCGACGCCGGGCTCTCGTTCCGCAACCTGGGCCGCGTTGTCGTCCTGCCGGTCGAGGACGCGGGTGTCGCCAACATCATCGGCGCCGCGCGCCTGCTCGTGTCCGAGGCCGCGCTGCCGGCACTGGTCGCACGCGCCAATGGAACCTCCGAGGACGGTGAGAACTGATGGACGCGACCAAGGTCATCATCCGTCCGGTCGTCTCCGAGAAGACGTACGTGCTGGCCGAGGCCGGCAAGTACACCTTCCGGGTGGCCGACACGGCGCACAAGACACAGATCCGTCAGGCGATCGAGGAGCTGTTCGACGTCAAGGTCGTCGCGGTTCGGACGTCGTCGGTCAAGAGCAAGCCCAAGCGCCGCGGTCAGACCGCGGGCCGCACTCGCCAGTGGAAGAAGGCGATCGTGCAGGTGCGCGAAGGCGATTCGATCCCGATCTTCCGCGGGTTGGAAGGGGCCGAGTAGATGCCGATTCGTAAACCGAAGCCGACCTCGCCGGGGATGCGCTTTGTCAGCTATCCGGATTTCGCCGAGATCACTCGGTCGGAGCCGGAGAAGTCGCTGACAGAAGGGCTGAAGAAGTCCGGCGGTCGCAACGCCCATGGCCGCAAGACCTCGCGCCACCGCGGTGGCGGGGCCAAGCGCCTGTACCGCAAGATCGACTTCAAGCGCACCAAGGATGGGATTCCGGCCAAGGTCGCTCACATCGAGTACGACCCGAACCGTTCTGCCTATATCGCGCTGCTGCACTACGCCGACGGCGAGAAGCGCTACATCATCGCGCCTGCCCGCATCCAGGTCGGCATGACCGTCGAGTCGGGCCCGAGCGCGGACATTCGTGTTGGCAACGCCCTGCCGCTGGCGAACATGCCGGCCGGTACGGTCGTCCACAACGTCGAGCTGACGCCCGGCCGTGGCGCCCAGCTCGGGCGTTCCGCCGGCATCGGGATCCAGCTGCTCGCGAAGGACGGCGATTACGTCACGCTGCGCCTCGCCTCTGGGGAGATGCGCCAGGTGCGGGCAGAGTGCCGCGCCACCATCGGTACGGTCGGTAACTCCGACCATCAGAACGTCAAGGTCGGTAAGGCCGGACGCAAGCGCCACATGGGCGTGCGTCCCCAGACCCGCGGTGTTGCGATGAACCCGGTTGACCACCCGCACGGCGGTGGTGAGGGCTCGACGACCGCAGGCCGTCACCCGGTTACCCCGTGGGGTGTTCCTACCCTTGGGTACCGCACACGTAAGAAGGGCAAGGCCTCCGACAAGTACATCGTCCGCGGCCGTAAGAGGGGTAAGAAGCGTTGAGTCGTTCAAGTAAAAAGGGCCCGTTCGTTCAGGAGCGCCTGATGACGCGCATTGAGGCGATGAACGCATCGGGCGAGAAGCGGATGCTGAAGACATGGTCGCGTACGTCGACGATCTTCCCGGACATGGTCGGCCACACGATCGCCGTTCACGACGGCCGCAAGCACGTGCCGGTGTTCGTCTCCGAGTCGATGGTCGGCCACAAGCTTGGTGAGTTTGCGCCGACGCGGCTTTACCGCGGGCACGCAGGTACAGGTAAGAAACGATGAGCGACGAAGACCGAAAAAGTTGAGACCGAGGCCGCGGAGTCCGCGGCTCCGGCAGAGATAAACGAAAAGACTGCCTCCGCCGCGGACTCCGCGGCCCCGGCCGACGCTCCGGTGTCTGAGGAAGCCGAAGCGGAGAAGCCGAAGCGGAAGCGCGCGGCTAAGCCGAAGGCTGAAGAGGCTGTCGCTGAGACGGCTGCTGACGTCGAGGCTGAGGAGGCGACCGATGAGGTCGTCGAGGCTGAGGACGAGGTCGTTGCCGCGACAGCGGCGTCACCGGAGGTGGAGAAGCCGAAGCGGTCCCGCGCCGCCAAGCCGAAGGCTGAGGCGGCCAAGGCTCCGGCGTCGAGGCAACCCGAGCCGAAGTCCAAGCCTGCCCGCCGCGGGCATGAGGAGCCCGTTGCTGCTCCGGTCGTCCGGGCCCAGGCCAAGTATGTTCGCTCGTCGGCGCGCAAGGCGCGGCTGGTCTGCGACAACATCCGCGGCAAGAGCGTTGAGGACGCACGCGCTATCCTCGCGCATACGCCACGTGCGGTCGCTCGTGACTGGAGCAAGTTGCTCGAGTCAGCGGTCGCCAACGCCGAGCACAATCACGAGCTCGTCGGCGAGGACCTCTTCATCAAGGCAGTGACCGCTGATGAGGGTCCGACGATCAAGCGGTTCCGTCCGCGCGCCATGGGCCGCGCGACCAAGATCCGCAAGCGCACGGCGCACCTGACAATCCTCCTTACTCCGAAGAACTAGAAGAAGACAACCATGGGTCAAAAAGTTCACCCCGAATCGATCCGCGTGGGCTACATCCACGACTGGAAGTCGAACTGGTTCAACGAGAAGAACTTCGCCGACTACCTGCACGAGGACACGCAGATCCGCGAGCACATCGTCGGACGCCTCTCGCATGCCGGCCTGTCCGACATCACGATCCGCAAGAACGCGAACGAGGTTGAGGTCAACATCAACACCGCGCGTCCGGGCATCGTGATCGGCAAGTCCGGCTCCGAGGTCGATCAGCTGCGCCGTGATCTGCACAAGATCACCGGCAAGCAGGTGAAGGTCAACATCCTTGAGATCAAGCGTCCCGAGCTCGACGCGCGCCTGGTTGCGCAGTCGATCGCTGAGCAGCTCCAGAACCGCGTCGCCTTCCGCCGCGCGATGAAGCGTGCGCTCACCAGCGCGATGCGCTCCGGCGCCAAGGGCGTCAAGGTCCAGGTCTCCGGTCGCCTCGGTGGCGCGGAGATGGCCCGCACCGAGGGTTACTCGGATGGTCGCGTGCCGCTGCACACGCTGCGCGCGGACATCGATTACGGCTTCCATGAGGCCAAGACGACTTTCGGCCGCATCGGCGTCAAGTGCTGGATCAACAAGGGCGAGATCATGCCCGAGGGTTACACCGGCGCTGATCTGACGATCATGGACGCACCCTCGCCGCAGGCCCCTGATCGTGGTGGCCGTGACGGTCGCGACAACCGTGGTGGCCGTGGCGGTCGCGGCGGCTCGGGCGGACCCGGTGGACGCGGCCGTGGCCGTGGGCCCGGTCAGGGCGGCCCGGGCGGCACCGGTTCTTCAGGCGGCCCCGGCGGCCAAGGCGGCCGCGGACGTGGCCCCGGCGGTCCTGGTGGTCAGCGTGGCCCCGGTGGTCCTGGTGGTCAGCGTGGCCCCGGTGGGCCTGGTGGAGCTGGTGGTCAGCGCGGTCCCGGTGGTCCTGGCGGTCAGCGTGGCCCCGGTGGACCCGGCCGTGGCACAGGTGGTCCGGGCGGTCCGAACCGTGGCCCAGGTGGCCAGGGTGGCGCCAGCCGCGGCCCGCGTCCAGGTGGCGGCAGCGGCGGTCCGAACCGTGGTCCAGGTGGCCAGGGCGGGCAGAACCGTGGCCCCCGGCCCGGTGGTGGTCAGGGTGGCCAGAACCGTGGCCCGCGTCCCGGCGGCGGCAACGGCGGACAGAACCCAGCTGGCGGCGCCCAGAGCGCCGGTGGCGGGCAGAACCCGGCCGGTGGCCAGAACCCAGCCGGCGGCCAGAACCCAGCCGGCGGACAGAACCCAGCCGGCGGACAGAGCCCCAGCGGCGGTTCGGCCCCGCAGACCGGTGGTGAGAGCTGATGCTGGCTCCTAAGCGCGTCAAGCACCGCAAGCAGCACCGCGGCCGTCGTGCCGGGCTGTCGCGCGGGCAGGTCAAGGTTCAGTTCGGCGAGTACGGGCTGAAGTCGCTCGACGCCGGCTGGATCACCAACCGCCAGATCGAGGCCGCCCGTATCGCGATGACCCGCAAGATCCGCCGTGGCGGCAAGGTGTGGATCAACATCTACCCGGACAAGCCCGTCACCAAGAAGCCGGCCGAGACCCGCATGGGTTCCGGCAAGGGCTCGCCTGAGGGTTGGGTCGCCGTGGTCAAGCCGGGCCGTGTGATGTTTGAGCTCGCCGGCGTGCCGGAGCCGCTGGCCCGCGAGGCGATGCGTCTGGCCGGCCACAAGCTGCCGGTCCGTACCAAGTTCGTAGTGCGGGAAGAGGGCTAAAGGATGAAGCCAACTGAATTGCGTGACCTCAGCGAGCCAGAGCTCGTGGAGCACATCAAGACAGCGCGCCGGGACTTCCTCGGCCTGCGTTTCCAGCACGCCACCGGCGAGCTGGACAACACGGCGGGTTTGCGTCGTGCGAAGAAGGAAATTGCCCGGGCGCTGACGGTTGCTACCGAGCGTGGAATTGAGATCAATGGCTGACGAAGAGAACAACGAGATTGAAGAGACGCCGGTGGCTGATGTAGAGGCCGAGACCGCTGAGGCTCCCGTCGAGGAGGCTGCGGCGACCGAGGCTGAGGTACCCGCCGCGCCTGAGCCGGCTGTGGCGGCTGCTCCCGCAGCGCCGCAGGTTCAGCTGAGCCCGAAGGAGCGCAAGGTCGCCGTCCGTGCGAGAAAGGCCGCGAAGGTTGCTCCGCGTGGCGAGACAAGCTCCGAGGAACGTCAGGCCGAGCGCGACGCAACACGTGCCAAGAAGGCCGCTGAGCGCCGTGCCGGTCGGGCGACGGCGCGCGCCAAGTACAAGGCCGGCGCGCACGAGCGCACGGCCACGCCGGCGCGTGAGCACGAGACCGGCACGCAGAAGACGCGCCAGGGCATCGTCGTCTCGGACAAGGCTGACAAGACGATCACCGTCCGCATCGACGTTGCCCGCCGCCATCGCAAGTACCAGAAGATCGTGCGCACCTCCAACACGCTGCACGCCCACGATGAGCGCAACGACGCGCACATCGGAGACACCGTCGTCGTGCTCGAGTCGCGACCGCTGTCGCGCAGCAAGCGCTGGCGCCTGGTCGAGGTAGTCGAGAGGGCTAAGTAGAAATGGTCCAGAACGAATCAAGACTGCGCGTCGCCGACAACACCGGCGCCCGTGAGATCCTCGTGATCCGCGTCAAGGGCGGCCATCGTCGCCGCTACGCGGGCGTCGGCGACATCGTCAAAGCGACCGTCAAGCAGGCCAGCCCGGGTGGCGCGGTCAAGAAGGGCGAGGTTGTCGATGCCGTCGTCGTGCGCACCAAGAAGGCGCACGGCCGCGACGACGGAACCTATATCGCCTTCGACGAGAACGCTGCGGTGATCATCGACAGCAACAACAACCCCCGCGGTACCCGCATCTTCGGGCCGGTGGCGCGCGAGTTGCGTGAGCGCAACTTCATGAAGATCGTCTCGCTCGCGCCGGAGGTGCTCTAGCCATGCCCGCGCGCATCAAGACAGACGACCAGGTGATCGTCATCAGCGGCAAGGACCGTGGCAAGCACGGCAAGGTTCTGCGTGTTGATCTCAAGAACGAGCGTGTCTTCGTCGAGGGGCTCAATATGGTCAAGCGCCACCAGAAGGCGCTGCAGAACTCGCCGACCGCCCAGCAGACCGCCGGCGTGATCGAGAAGGAAGGCGGGATTCACGTCTCGAACGTGGCGCTGCTCGACCCCAAGGACGGCAAGCCGACCCGCATCGGGACCGAGGTCGTGGACGGCAAGCGCGTCCGCGTCGCCCGCCGCAGCGGAACGAGGATCGACTGATGGCTGCACGTTTGAAGACCAAGTACGAAAACGAGATTCGTCCGGCGCTGATCGAGCGTTTCGGCTACAGCTCGCCGATGGAAGCTCCGAAGATCCTGAAGGTCACCGTCAACATGGGTGTTGGCGACGGCAAGCAGGACTCGAAGATCTTCGACGCGGCCGCCGAACAGCTCGGCCAGATCACCGGGCAGAAGCCGAACGTCCGCCGCGCGCGCAAGTCGATCGCGCAGTTCAAGCTGCGTGAGGGCATGCCCGTCGGTCTGGCGGTGACGCTGCGTGGCGAGCGACAGTACGAGTTCCTCGACCGTCTGTTCTCGGTCGCGATGCCGCGGATCCGTGACTTCCGCGGTGTGAGCGCGCGGGCTTTCGACGGGCGCGGCAACTACACGCTCGGCGTCAGGGAACAGATCATCTTCCCGGAGATCGACTACGACGAGATCGACCAGACGCGCGGTCTCGACATCACGATCACCACCAACCGGTGCACCGATGAGGAGTCGTACGCTCTCCTCGAAGCGCTCGGAATGCCATTCTCGAAGGACGGCCGCCTCCAGGCCGCAACACAGAATTAGGAATATCAATGGCCAAGACCTCACAGCGAGTCCGCCAGCAGCGGACCCCCAAGTTCAAGACCCGGGGCTACACCCGCTGCCGTCGTTGCGGCCGGTCCCGCTCGGTGTATCGCAAGTTCGGCATCTGCCGGATCTGCCTGCGCGAGCTCGCCCACAACGGGTACATCCCCGGCATGACGAAGTCGAGCTGGTGATCGCATGTCGATGACTGATCCAGTCGCGGACTTCCTGACGCGTCTGCGCAACGGCGCCAAGGCGCAGCATCACGACGTCAAGATTCCCTCCTCGGGGCTCAAGCGCGAGCTTGCGCGCATCCTCAAGGAACAGGGCTACATCGAGGCGTACGAGATCGTGCCTGCGACCGCAGAGCACCCTGGTGAGCAGATCACCGTGACGCTCAAGTACACGAAGGAACGCAAGCCCGTGATCAGCGGCATCCAGCGCGTTTCGCGCCCGGGCCAGCGCAATTACGTCGACCACGCACACATCCCCAAGATCCAGGGCGGTATGGGCACCGCGATCATCTCCACCTCGCGTGGCGTGATGACCGGACACGATGCCCGCAAGCTCGGAGTCGGCGGGGAGGTTGTGGCGAAGGTCTGGTAGACCTGAGGACCAAGTAGCAATGTCGAGAATCGGTAGACAACCAATCCCCCTGCCCACCGGCGTGAGCGTCACGATCGAGCCTGAGCTCGTGACCGTGAAGGGCCCGAACGGCGAGCTCTCTGAGCGGATCGCGCGCGACATCACCGTCGAGCAGGTGGCCGTGGAAAGCGGCGACCAGCAGCTCGTCGTGTCGCGCCCGACCGATCGTGGCGAGCACCGCGCACTGCACGGACTGACCCGCACGCTCGTGGCCAACATGGTCACCGGCGTCACCTCCGGGTTCTCGAAGAACCTGGAGATCCAGGGCGTCGGTTACCGCGCGGCGCTGAAGGGCCGCGACCTCGAGCTCGCGCTCGGCTACTCACACCCGGTCGAGATCAAGGCGCCTGAAGGCATCACCTTCGAGGTCCCGCAGCCCACCCGCATCACGGTCAAGGGCGCCTCCAAGCAGCAGGTCGGCGAGATCGCCGCCCAGATCCGCAAGCAGCGCAAGCCGGAGCCCTACAAGGGCAAGGGCATCCGCTATGAGGGCGAGTACGTCGCCAAGAAGGTTGGTAAGCGAGCATGAGCGTGAAGACGAAGGAAGCTCAGCGCCTGAAGCGGCGCCGTCGCGTCCGGGCCAAGGTCCAGGGCACGGCGGAGCGTCCGCGCGTCTCCGTGTTCCGCTCCAACCGCGGCATCGCCGCGCAGCTGATCGACGACGACGCCGGCCGCACGCTGGCCGCCGTCAACTGGACAGAGGCGCCGCTGCGCGAGCTCAAGGGCAGCGACCAGGCCAAGAAGGCCGGCGAGCTGCTCGCCGAGCGCGCCAAGGCCGCCGGCGTTGAGACAGCGGTCTTCGACCGTGGCGGCTACCAGTACCACGGGCGCGTGCAGGCGCTCGCCGACGGTGCCCGCGAGGGCGGGCTCATCTTCTAAGCGCCATCCGGACGCTACTCTGGACTGAATTCATGGCACGTGATCGCACAGTTTCCGCAGCAGGGCTCGACCTCCAAGAGCGAGTAGTCGAGATCAACCGCGTCGCAAAGGTCGTCAAGGGCGGCCGGCGCTTCTCGTTCACCGCGCTGGTCGTGGTGGGCGATGAGCGCGAGGTGGTCGGTATCGGCTACGGCAAGGCCAACGAGGTCCCCGTTGCGATCCAGAAGGGCGTCGAGAAGGCGAAGAAGAACCTCTACCGGGTTCCCAAGCATGGCTCGACGATCACCCATCAGACGACCGGCATCTTCGGCGCGGGTCGCGTCTTCCTGAAGCCGGCTGCGCCCGGTACCGGCGTGATCGCCGGCGGCGGCGTCCGCGCGGTGCTCGAGCTCGCCGGGATCCACGACATCCTCTCCAAGTCGCTCGGCTCGCAGAACCCGATCAACCTCGTCAAGGCGACGATGGCGGGCCTCGAGTCGCTGCGCACGCCGGAAGAGGTCGCGGAGCTGCGCGGCCTTTCGGTCAACGCGGTCCTTGGCCTCAGCGCAGCGAGGAGCAGCGCCAACGGCAGCGTCAGCGCCGACGAGCCGGCTCGGCACGACGCAGCCCAGCGAAGAGGCGAGCGCGCATGAGCGCGACACGCTGAAAGTCACGCAGTTCAAGTCCAAGAACGGCTCGGACAAGCGCCAGCGCGACACGCTGCGCTCGATCGGCCTGCGCCGCATCGGCCACACGGTCGAGGTCAACGACACGCCCCAGATGCGGGGCATGCTGCACAAGGTCCGACACCTGGTCGAGGTTGACGAAGCATGAGCGAGAAGACTGAGACGCCGAGGCGCAGGAGCGCATCGGCCTCCACAACTTGAAGCCGGCCCCCGGCTCGCGCAGGCCGCGCAAGCGCGTCGGCCGCGGCGAGGGCTCCGGCACCGGCAAGACGTCCGGCCGCGGCCAGAAGGGCTACGGCTCGCGCAGCGGCGCCAAGTCGCGCGCGCGCTTCGAGGGCGGCCAGATGCCGATTCACATGCGGATGCGCAAGCTGCGCGGCCCGCACATGAAGAAGTCGATGCCGTTCGAGCCGTTCCGCACGCACACGCAGGCCGTCAACCTCCAGGATCTCGAGGCTCGCTTCGACGCCGGGCGCCGTGGTCACCGTCGAGTCGCTGAAGGAGAAGGGCCTGGCGACCCGCAAGGACATCCCGGTCAAGATCCTCGCCAAGGGCGAGCTGAGCAAGGCGCTGACGGTCAACGTGCACGGCGTCAGCGCCAGCGCGCGTGAGGCGATCGAGAAGGCCGGCGGCACGGTTCAGCTCATCGAGAGCAGCACGACTCTCCGAGCCGTGAGCCCGTGGGTGGCCGTGGCCACTGGCTGCACGCAGAGAGAGCGCGTTTAGATGATTTCGCACGATCCTCGGAGCCTTCCGGGTCCCTGAGATCCGCAGCAAGGTGCTGTTCACGTTCGCGATGCTGGCGCTCTACCGGCTCGGCTCCTACATCCCGGCGCCGGCGGTCAACACCCAGGCGCTGCAGTCAGATCCAGCAGGCCGCGTCCGGCAACGGCATCCTCGGCCTGCTGAACACGTTCTCAGGCGGTGGCCTCGGCCGGATCGCGATCTTCGCGCTCGGGATCATGCCCTACATCACGGCGTCGATCATCCTGCAGCTGCTGCAGGTCGTCGTGCCGTCGCTCGAGAAGCTCTCGAAGGAGGGCGAGGTCGGTCAGGCGCGGATCACGCAGTACACGCGCTACCTGACCGTCGGGCTCGCGTTCGCGCAGTCGATCGGCTACGTGTTCCTGTTCAAGAGCCTGGAGAACCAGGCCGGCGTCACGCTGATCCACAACTTCAACGTCGGCAAGGTCTTCCTGATCGCGATCTCGCTGACCGCCGGCACCGTGCTGCTGATGTGGATGGGCGAGCTGATCACCCAGCGCGGGATCGGCAACGGCATCTCGCTGATGATCTTCGCGTCGATCGTCTCCCGGATCCCGGGCGGCGTGCAGTCGTGGTGGAACAACCCGAGCCAGGTCTTCAAGGTGATGATGCCGTTCATCGTGTTCGCCGTCGTCGCCGGCGTCGTGTTCGTGCAGGAAGGGCAGCGGCGCATCCCGGTCCAGTACGCCAAGCGCGTGATCGGCCAGCGAATGACCCAGGGCGGGCAGACCTACCTGCCGCTGCGAGTCAACATGGCCGGCGTGATCCCGGTGATCTTCGCCGCCTCGGTGATGGCGATCCCGCCGACCGTCGGCCAGCTGATCGGCCAGAACAAGGTCCACAACTTCGGCACCAACCTCGCCAACTTCCTCTCACCCGGTGGCTGGCACTACGTCGTGGGCGAGTGCATCCTGATCGTCCTGTTCACGTACTTCTACACGGCGGTCACGTTCAATCCGGTCGATCAGGCCGAGAACCTCAAGAAGTACGGAGGCTTCATACCCGGAGTGCGCCCAGGGCGCCCGACGGCCGAGTTCCTCGACCGCATCCTCGCGCGCCTGACGCTCCCAGGAGCGCTGTTCCTGGCCTTCATCGCCGCCCTGCCGACGATCCTGATCGCCCGCACCGGCGCGAGCTTCGCGTTCGGCGGCACCTCGATCCTGATCGTGATCGGCGTTGCTCTCGACACGATGAGACAGCTCGAAGCGCAGCTGATGATGCGCAACTACGAGGGCTTCCTCAAGTAAAAAGCCTGTAAGCGCAAGCTAAGGAATAGCTCAGCGCGTCACATAACCCAACGCTAACCTGACCCGACGATGGGTAATCAGGTGGCGGTGGACGAGACCGAAAGAACCCACACTCGCCGTCTGGGTCGCCGGCCGGTTCTGGACGGCCTGCGCGGGCGTCGCGATCCTGCTGGTGATGCTCAGCCACACGAGCGTGCTGCCCAACGGCTACGTCGGCGTCGACCTGTTCTTCGCGCTGTCGGGGTTTCTGATCACGACGCTGCTCTACGAGGAGTGGGATCGTCACGGCACGATCTCCCTGCGCGCTTCTACGAGCGTCGCGCGCGGCGGCTGCTGCCCGCGCTCGGCATGTTGCTTGTGGTCGCCGTGGTCGTCGACATCGCCTGTTATCCGATGACCGGCTGGTCGCTCGGCAAGAAGGCGCTGATGTCGCTGCTGTTCGTCAACAACTGGATCGCAGCCCGCGGCCACGCCAATGAGCTCGGCAGCCTCAACCCGACCTGGTCACTCGGCTCAGGAGGAGCAGTTCTACCTCGTCTGGCCGCTGGTCCTGCTGATGCTGCTGCGCCGCCGGGTACGGCCCGAGATCGTGGCGCTGCTTCTGGCGGTGGCGATCATGAGCTGCTCGAGGCGGCGCCACGCTCGGGTCAAGCCGCGATCTACACCGTGTACTACTCGCCGATGGCGCGCGCCGCAGAGCTGCTCTCCGGCTGCCTGGGCGCGGTCGTCTGGCGCCACCGGCTCGTGCGCCTGCCCGGGTGGCTCACTGTGCGGCTGCCCGCGTGTGCTGGCGAGCTCGCGGGTCGCAGACACTTTGGCGGGCGGTCACGGCCTGCGTTCTCGTGTACCTGTTCGCCCGGCTGCTGTTCAACTACGCGCTCGACACCGAGCAGGTCTACCTGCGCGCCTGCCTGCTGGCCGTGCCGCTGATCGTGACTCTGATCGGCGCGCCGGGCAGCCTGCTCGCCCGCGCCGTCGGCTGCGCGCCGCTGCGCTACCTCGGCCGGATCAGCTACGCGCTCTACCTCTTCCATCTGCTCATGCGCAACGTCGTCTACCACTATCTGCCCCACGGCTCCACCGACCTCAACGCGCTGCTGACGATCGCGCTCAGCGTCGCGCTCGCCGCGGCAAGCTGGGCGCTGATCGAGTCGCGCGTGCTCGCGCGCGGCCGGCGTCGGCGGAGCTGGCCCGCACGCCGTCCGATGGGCGCGATCCTGCGGCGTCCGTTGGTGGTGCCGTCGTCCGCGAGTCCCGCGGCATTCAAGTGACCTCACGCGGCGCCTGGCTGGCCCATCGGTGATCGCCCGTCCCCGTCGCGGGTCGCCCGATAAGATCACGGCCCCATGCCGCCCCAGCTGAACCTGATCCTGATCGGGCCGCCTGGCGCCGGCAAGGGAACCCAGGCCGATCGTCTGCGCGATGACTTCCGCCTGCCGTTCATCTCGACGGGCGACATGCTGCGCGCCAACGTCAAGGAGGGGACCGAGCTCGGCAAGGCCGCCAAGGCCCACATGGACGCCGGCGGGCTGGTCCCGGACGACCTGATCGTCGCGATGGCGGCCGAGCGCCTCGACGCAGGACGACACGCAGGACGGCTTCATCCTCGACGGCTTCCCGCGCACGACCGCGCAGGCCGAGGCGCTGGAGGAGCAGCTCGATAGGGAGGGCCGCCGGATCACCGCGGCGCTGCTGCTCGAGGTGCCCGACGCGGAGATCATCAAGCGGATCGCCGGCCGCCGCGTGTGCGTCAAGTCCGGCCACAACTACCACGTCGACTTCGACCCGCCGAAGAACGCGGGCGTCTGCGATCAGGACGGCTCGCGCCTGATCCAGCGTGACGACGACAGGCCCGAGGTCGTGGAGAAGCGCTTGGCTGTCTATCACGAGCAGACGGCGCCGCTGGTCGACTTCTACGACGAGCGCGGTCTGCTGCGGCGCGTCGACGGCACGCGCACGCCGGCGGAGGTCCACGACCACATCCGCGCCGTGATCGCGACCCTGCGGCTCGAGGACGAGCTCTGATCACCCACCTCTGATGACCCACCAGTGGGCCACCCGGAGTTACTAGTCTTCGTAGAGATGGCGATCATCAAGAAGACCCCGGAGCAGATCGAGCAGATGGCCGCCGCCGGCGACGTGCTGGTCAAGACCATGAATCTGCTGGCCGGCAAGATCCGGCCGGGCGTGACCACGCTCGAGCTCGATCAGGCGGCCGAGAAGTTCATCCGCTCCCAGGGCTGCGAGCCGGCCTTCAAGGGATACCGCGGCTTCCCTGGGTCGATCTGCGCCTCTCCCAACTCGATGGTTGTGCATGGCATCCCTGGCGCCTACAAGCTCGAGCGCGGCGACATCCTCTCCGTCGACATCGGCGTCGTCAAGGACGGCTGGGTCGCCGACGCCGCCCGCACGTTCCCGGTAGGTCCGATCTCGCCGGTCGCTCAGAAGCTGCTGGCGGTGACTGAGGAGGCACTGCAACTGGCTGTGCCGCAGTGCGTCGCCGGCAACCACCTCGGGGACATCGGTCACGCGATCCAGCACTACGTTGAGGACGAGAACGGCTTCTCGATCGTTCGCACGCTCGTCGGCCACGGCATCGGTCGCGAGATGCACGAGGACCCGCAGATCCCCAACTACGGCAAGCCAGGCACGGGCGTACTGCTCGAGGAAGGGATGGTGCTGGCGGTCGAGCCGATGGTCAACGTCGGCA
This sequence comes from uncultured Conexibacteraceae bacterium, assembly GCA_963720195.1. Lineage (GTDB taxonomy): Bacteria > Actinomycetota > Thermoleophilia > Solirubrobacterales > Solirubrobacteraceae > Palsa-465. The sequence continues at coordinate 12,100 of CAVRFD010000021.1, read as the reverse complement.
AGCATCAGGTGCGGATGGCCGATGACCACTGGTCGATCTTCTCCGCCGACGGCTCGCTGGCGGCGCACTTCGAGTTCACGATCGCCGTTACCGCCGATGGGCCGCGTATTCTGACGCCGTGGCACGAGGCCTCCGGCGGCCGCGCCGCGGCCTAGAGGCCAAAACGGAAGACTGAACGCAGGGCATCACGCGAAAGATCGCGTAGTTGCTACTATCCGCTTTTGCGCTTGCAGCGCTCTGATTGGGCTGCGCGCAACTCCCGCTTCGGTAGCGGCGGCCGTACCGGTCTCCAGAGCCGTAGGCGAGGATTCAGAGGAAATAACTCACGACGAGAGCGAAGCGACGTGAAAGTACGACCGTCGGTCAAGCCGATGTGCGAAAAATGCAAGATTATCCGCCGGCACGGGCGTGTGCTGGTGATTTGCTCGAACCCGCGACACAAGCAGCGGCAGGGCTAAATGGCGCGCATTTCCGGGGTCAACATCCCCCTAAACAAGCGTGTCGAGATTGGCCTGACCTATATCTACGGGATTGGTCGACCCACCTCCAACAAGCTGCTTGCCGAAACCGGGATCGAGCCTGACCGCAAGGTCAGGGACCTCACCGAAGAAGAGGTCGTGAAGCTGCGCGACCTGATCGACAATGATGTCGTCGTCGAGGGTGACCTCCGGCGTGAGCGCTCGCAGAACATCAAGCGCCTGCAGGAGATCGGCTGCTACCGCGGCCTGCGCCATCGGCGTGGCCTGCCCGTGCGTGGCCAGAACACAAAGAACAATGCGCGCACGCGCAAGGGCCCCAAGCGCATGCAGGTGGCCGGCAAGAAGAAGGCAGGTAAGAAGTAATCCATGAGCCCCGCTCCTCGTAGGCCGCAGCGTGGCCGCCGCCGGGTCCGCAAGAACATCCCGATCGGTCAAGCCCACATCAAGACTTCTTTCAACAACACAATCGTGTCGCTCACCGATCGCGAAGGCAATGTGATCGCGTGGGAGTCCGCCGGCGGCGCCGGTTTCAAGGGCTCCCGCAAGTCGACGCCGTTCGCCGCGCAGGTGACCGCCGATGCGGCAGCGCGCAAGGGCATTGAGCATGGCCTGCAGAAGGTCGAAGTCTTCGTCAAGGGCCCCGGTTCGGGTCGTGAGACCGCAATCCGTTCGCTTCAGGCCGCAGGGCTCGAGGTAACGGGTGTCAAGGACGTCACCCCGCAGGCGCACAACGGCTGCCGACCGCGTAAGCGCAGGAGGGTCTGAGAAATGGCTCGTGACACGGGACCTCAGTGCAAGCAGTGCCGTCGTGAGGGCCAGAAGCTGTTCCTCAAGGGCGAGCGCTGCCTTACCGACAAGTGCGGCGTCGAGCGCCGCGGCTACCCGCCCGGCGAGCATGGGCGCGGCCGCCAGAAGCAGAGCGAGTACCGGCTGCAGCTGCGCGAGAAGCAGAAGGCCAAGCGTTATTACGGCGTGCTCGAGAGGCAGTTCCGGATCTACTACGAGAAGGCTTCTCGTCAGCCCGGCATCACGGGTGAGAACCTGCTCCGGGCGCTCGAGTGCCGCTTTGACAACGTGCTTGTCCGCCTCGGCTTCGCGGCCTCTCGCCGCCAGGCTCGCCAGCTGATTCTGCATGGTCACTGGACGGTCAACGGTCGGCGCGTGAACATCCCCAGCTACCAGCTGCGGGACAACGACGTCATCGCGATCTCGCAGCGTTCCACCGCGACGCAGGTGATCCGCGACGCGACCGAGTTGACGGGGCAGGTGCCGGCTTGGCTCCAGGCCGACCACGACTCGCTTACGGCGAAGGTGCTCCGCAAGCCCGAGCGGCGTGAGATCGCCGCACCGGTGCAGGAGCAGCTAATCGTCGAGCTTTACTCGAAGTAGCCCAGATTTGCTTGCCGCGCGGGTGGGTGGGCCCACCGAAGCGCGCGGCTTTGACACGCCGCCCGGAGCGGGCGGCGGCAGAACCCACGATGTTAGGAACGCGCGATGCTTGACTTCCAAGTCCCCCGAATCTCCAGCGAGTCTGTCGAAGAGAACCGCGGTTCGTTCACGATCGAGCCTCTTGATCGCGGTTTCGGCTACACGTTCGGCAACTCGCTGCGCCGTGTGCTGCTCTCCTCGCTGGCCGGCGCGGCTGTAACCAGCGTCCGCATCGAGGGCGTCGCGCACGAGTTCTCCACCATCAAGGGTGTCAAGGAGGATGTCACCGACATCGTCCTCAACCTCAAGGGCATCGTCTGCCGTATGCACTCTGACGCCACCGAGGTCGAGGCGCCGCTGGTCGTCAGCGGCCCGGGTGAGATCACCGCCAAGGACATCGACCTTCCCTCCGGCGTGGAGATCCTCAACCCCGATGCGCACATCGCGACGCTCGAGAAGCAGACCAAGCTCGAGGTCTACCTGACGATCGGCCGTGGCCGCGGCTACCGCCCCGCCGAGGAGAACAAGTCGGCCGACCAGCCGATCGGCGTGATCCCGATCGACTCGATCTTCTCGCCGGTCCGCCGCGTTGCCTACAACGTCGAGCAGGCCCGCGTCGGACAGAAGACCGACTACGACAAGCTCACGCTCGACATCGAGACCGACGGCTCGATCGACCCGCACGCAGCGCTGCGTGAGGCGGCCGAGATCCTGATCTCGCAGCTGGCGATCTTCACCGACGCCGAGCGCGTGATCGAGCTGCGCGACACCGGCACGGGCGGCATTCTCGACCCGGGCATGGTCGGCGGCGAACCGGCCCGCGGCGCCGGCTCTCGTGCCCCGAACGCGATGGACGACATCCTGATCGAGGAGCTCGAGCTCGGTGTGCGTTCGTACAACTGCCTGAAGCGCGCAGGCATCCAGACCGTCGGCGACCTCGTTGCCAAGAGCGAGGGTGAGCTCAACGCGATCCCGAACTTCGGCAAGAAGTCGATCGACGAGGTGATCGAAACCTTGCACGCGCGCGGCCTTGCGCTCCGCGAGGGCTAAGCTTCAATCCTCGAGGACACACTGAACCATGCGCCATCAACGTAATCGCTACCAGCTCTCCCGCAGCGCGTCGCACCGCAAGGCGCTGCTGATGAACCTCTCCAAGGAGATCATCGAGCACGAGCGGATCCAGACGACCGAGACGAAGGCGAAGGCCGTCAAGCCCGAGCTCGAGAAGCTGATCACGCTCGCCAAGCGCGGCGATCTGCACGCCCGGCGCCAAGCGCTGTCGGCGCTCGGCCAGGACAAGTTCGCCGTCTACAAGCTGTTCGAGGAAGTTGCTCCCCGCTACAGCGAGCGCAACGGCGGCTACACCCGCATCCTGAAGCTCGGTCCGCGTCGCTCCGACTCGACCGAGATGGTTCTGCTCGAGCTCGTCTGAGTCCTGCCGAAGCCGTCCGCAATGACGGCGCGGCTGGAGTATCGAGTACGACGGCGGCGCCTTCTCCGGCTGGGCTTCCCAGCCCGGTGCAGCGCACGATCCAAGACGAGCTCGAAGCGGCGCTGGCCACGGTTCTGCGCCGTCCGACCGCGCTGACCGTCGCCGGCCGCACGGACGCCGGCGTCCACGCTTGGGCGCAGGTCGCCTCACATGAAGGCGAGGCTGCCCCGCTGGGCAGCCTCAATGCTCTGCTCCCGCCGGATGTCGCCGTCCTACGCTCCGAGGCCGTCTCAGACGGTTTCGATGCGCGACGCGACTGCACGTCGCGCGCCTACTGCTACCGCGTGCTGGCGCGGCCGGCGCGCTCCGCGCTGGAGCGCGGCGCACGCGCTGCACTGGAGCTACGGGGTCGACGTCGAGTCGCTTCATGAGTGCGCGGCGCTGCTGATCGGCACGCACGACTTCACCGCGTTCACGCCGACCGACACCTACCACGTGCGTTTCGATCGCGACGTCTACGCCGCCTACTGGCGCGCACGCGATCACGAGCTGCTCGAGTTCTGGATCGAGGCCGACACCTTCATGCGCCACATGAACCGGGCGCTCGTCGGCACGATGCTCGAGGTCGCTCGCGGGCGTCTGCTGGTCGACGATTTCGCGCAGCTGCTGGAGGGCGCGGCCGCGCGCGCGGCAGGCCCGACCGCGCCGGCGCACGGGCTGCACTTCGCCGGCGCCGGCTACGGGGGCGAGCGCCTGCTCCGGCAGTCCGCCAAGCCTGACTAGGCCGCAGCCGGCGAGGGGTCCGGACGGACGACGACCGTGTCGGCGATCGCGATTATCTCGTCGACAGGCAGCCCGGCGCGCGCCGCGTGCTCGCGGATCGCCTCCGCGCTCGCTGCCTCGTAGATGCACAGCGTGCCGAGCTTGCCGCTGTCCTCGTCGAGCACGTAGCTGCGAATCCAGCGGATCTCGTCCGGCATCTCCTCGTCGCCGACCTTGCTCGACCGTGCGGCCGCCGCCTGAAGGTCCGGGCCGTCGACGAACCCGTCACGACGGAGAATCGCGTAAAGCTGCATTGTTGCCCCCTTCATTGAAGTGATCCCGATGCGCTCCGGGGCATCCTACGGGGCGGGCGCGCGGCCCTGTGGCTCTTTCCGGCGCGGCGTCTAGGATCAGATTTGTGCGGGTTCTGCTGACCAATGACGACGGAATCGAGGCCGAAGGGCTGCTCGCCTGCGCCGCGCACTCGCCGCCGCTGCGCCGGGGTCGATCTTCGCGTCGTCGCCCCCGACGGCAACCGCTCGGCGATGGCCCGCTCGATCACCACGCGCCGCCCGCTGTGGGTCGAGCAGGTCGAGTTCGACGACGGCAGCGTCGGCTACGCGACCGACGGCACCCCGGTCGACTGCGTGCGGCTGGCGAACCTCGGGCTGGTCGAGGGCTGGCGGCCGGAGATGGTCGTCTCGGGGATCAACCACGGCTCGAACATCGGCGACGACATCACCTATTCGGGCACGGTCGCGGCAGCGCTCGAGGCGATCGTGCTGGGGCTGCCAGGGATCGCGGTCTCACAACAGTCGAACGCGCTCGAGCTCGACTTCCGCCAGACCACGGCTTTCGACTTCCGCGCGCGCCGCGGCGTTCACAGCGCGGCTGGTCGCGGATCTCGAGGGCGTGCCGTTGCCGCAGCGCACGCTGCTCAACGTCAACTTCCCGGGCTGCGAGCCAGAGGGCATCTCGGTCGCGCGGCTGGGCAAGCGCTACTACCGCGACGAGCTCGAGCTTGTCGAGATCGGACGCCACCAATCCCGCGCGCCGGCGCTACCGCGTCTACGGCGAGGCGGCCGACGCCGACGAGGATGAGCGCGACACCGATATCGCGGCGATCGCGGCCAGGCGCGTGGCGATCACGCCGCTGCACTTCGACCTGACCCACCACGACGGCGTGCAGGCGCTGATCGAGCACGACCTCGAGCGGCTGCTGCAGGAGCCCGTCGAGCCGCAGCCGTGAGCGACCTCAGTCCCGCACGCGACCGAGCGTGCCGCCGAGCTGCGCAAGCTGCTCGACTATCACTCGCACCGCTACTACGTGCTTGACGACCCGGAGATCGGCGACGACGAGTACGACGCGCTGCTCGACGAGTTGCGGGCGCTCGAGGCCGCCGATCCGTCGCTGATCACGCCCGACTCGCCGACTCAGCGGATCGGCGGCGAGCCGGTCTCCGACCTGGTCAAGGTCCCGCACCTGCAGCGCATGCTGTCGCTCGCCAACGCGCGCTCGGCCGAGGAGCTGCGCGCCTGGATCCAGCGGATGCGCAACCACCTGGCGCGCGAGGGCATCGAGAGATCACGGCGTTCGAGTTCGTCGCCGAGCCGAAGATCGACGGTCTGGCGATGTCGCTGATCTATCGAGGATGGCCTGCTGGAGCGCGGCGTGACCCGCGGCAACGGCGAGATCGGCGAGGACGTCACCCACAACCTGCGGACGATCAACTCGATCCCGCTGCGGCTCGACTTCACCGCAGTCGCTGACCAGCCGCCGCCGCTGCTCGAGGTGCGCGGCGAGGTGTACATGTCGCTGCCGGACTTCCAGGCGCTGAACGAGCGCCGCGCCGCGGCCGGCGAGTCGACCTTCATGAACCCGCGCAACTCGGCCGCCGGCACCATCCGCCAGCTCGACCCGCGGCTGGCGGCCGCGCGGCCGTTGTCATTCTGGGCCTACCAGGTCGGCGTCGACCGAGGGCGTGTCGTTCAGCGACCCACTACGAGGGGCTCGAGTGGCTGCGAAAGCTCGGCTTCCCGGTCAACCCGGACATCCGCGTGCTCGACACCGAGGACGCTGTCGTCGCGCAGTGCCAGTCCTGGCAGCAGCGGCGCGGCGCGCTCCGATTCGAGATCGACGGCGTCGTCGTCAAGGTCAACGACCTCGAGCTGCAGCGCCGCCTGGGCGTCGTCGGCCGCGAGCCGCGCTGGGCGATCGCCTGGAAGTTCCCGCCGACGACGGCGGTCACGACGCTGCTCGACATCGGCTGGAACCCCGGCAAGTTCGGCGACCTGCACCCCTACGCGATGCTCGAGCCGGTGCGCGTCGGCGGCGTCACCGTCAAGCAGGCGACGCTGCACAACGAGGAGGACCTGGCGCGCAAGGACCTGCGCATCGGCGAGCAGGTGATCGTCCTGCGCGCCGGAGACGTGATCCCGCAGGTCGTCGCGCCGGCGCCGCACGTCGCCGAGCACAACGAACCGCCCGCCGAAGCCGACTGCCGCCGGCGCGCTGCCCGGTCTGCGACACGCCGACGGTGAAGCCCGAGGATTCGGTGTTCACGCTCTGCCCGAACCGCGACTGCCCCGGCCGGCGCTGGCAGCTGCTGACGCACTTCGTCTGGGGCGATGGACATCGACGGCCTCGGCGAGAAGCAGGTCGCGCTGTTCATGGACCTCGGCTGGGTCGCGGACGCGCGGCCGACTTCTACCGCCTACGACCGCGCGGAGGAGCTGCTCGCGCTGGACGGGTTCGGCGAGGTCTCGGCTCGCAAGCTGTTCGACGCGATCGAGGCCTCCAAGGCTCAGCCGTTCGGCCGGGTCCTGTTCGCGGTCGGGATCGAGGAGGTCGGCGACGTCACCGGCCGCAACCTCGCGCAGCAGTTCCGCACGATCGACGCGCTGCTCGACGCCGACGCCGGAGGCGCTCGAGCAGACGCCGGGCGTCGGGCCGAAGATGGCTCACGAAGATCCATGACGCAGCTCGCCGACCCGCCGATGCGCGACGCTGATCGCGGATCTGCGCGACGCTGGGCCTCACGTTCGAGGAGGCGGGGCCCCGCCCGGCGAGGGGCCGCTGGCGGGGCAGACGTTCGTGCTCACCGGCACGCTGCCCGACCTCACGCGCGAGCAGGCGAGCGCGATGATCATGGCCGCCGGCGGCAAGGTCACCGGCTCGGTCTCACGCAAGACCAACTACGTCGTCGCCGGCGAGAGCGCCGGCTCGAAGCTCGCCAAGCGCCGAGCGGCTGGGTGTGCCGGTGCTCGACGAGGCCGGGCTGCGGGCGCTGCTGCCTGACTGCGTACGCGGCCCTGCGGGCCGGCGATCGGCCCCGATAGGCGGCGAGCGCCTCGGCGCCAGGTCTTCGAGCTCGTGGCCGGCCGTCGAGCGAAGTCAGGCCGTTCATCATGAACGCGAACACGAGCTGATCGCCGTTCGCCGCCTTGCAGTAGCCGACGAGATTGGCGACGTCGTGCAGCGTGCCGGTCTTGCCGCGGCAGTTGTTCTCGCCCGCGGGTGCCGCGCATCTCGTCGATCATCGTGCCGCGCACGCCCGCGATCGCGAGCGAGTTCCAGAACGCCGGCTCTCCCTGCATCTCGCGCAGCAGCAGCACGATCTGGCGCACGTTGGTGCGGTCATAGCGCGACAGGCCGGAGCCGTCGTCGAGCTGAGGGTGGAGGCCGAATTTGCGGCCGATCACGCTGCGCACGACCGCCGCACCTGCCGCGGTCGTCCCGCGCTTGCCGAACTCGCGCGCCCATGTCCTTGAGCAGCGTCTCGGCGAAGAAGTTGTCGGAGGGGCTGTTGGTCAGCAGCAGCAGCTTGGCCAGTGTCGGCGAGCTGACGCTCGCCAGCAGCTGCGTCGCTTGGGGCGATGCCGGTCGTGATCCGCGTTCCCTGGCTGAGCGCTGATCCCCTGGCCGCGCAGCGCGGCCGCGAACGCCTGCGCGGCGACCAGCGGCGGGTTGGCATCGAGCTGCGTCCTCCTGCAGGTTCGTGAAGCCTGCGTCGTACGCGAGCGCGCTGAGCGAGCCCTCGGTCTCGAGGTTCGCCTGGTAATCGGTGGCCGGGCCGCCGCGCAGCCGAGTCGAAGTAGGACTCGTCGCCGACGATCCTGCCCTGACCGCTTGACGCCCGGCCCTGCGGAGGTTGGCGGCCAGCGTCTGCACGGTCGCGCCGGCGTCGTACATGATGTGGTCGAACGTGCCCGAACCGAACGTCGGATCGCCGCCGCCGCGTAGGTAGAGCGTGCCGACGAATGTCCCGCTCGGAGTCAGCGTGCCGACGCCCAGCACCTTGCGTCTGGAAGGTCGCGTTCGGGCCGAACGTCCAGCAGCGCCGTGCTCGTCGTCCACAGCTTTTCGACCGACGCCGGTAGGCGGCCGACCGTGGCGTTGTAGGCCCAGAGCGTCTGGTCCGTGGTCTCGTCGATCACCAGCGCGCTGTTTTCCCCGCCCTGGCGGTTGAGGTCGCTGCCGAGCGTCTTCTGCAGTGCGGTCAGCGCTTTGACGCGCGCGCCATCGGCGGGGGCGCATCCGTGTAGCGGGCGATCCCGTAAGGCCAAAGGGACTTGCTGGCCGAGGCGCTACTGACACCGAGCAGCGCGCACGCACCGCCGGCACAGACCAGCGCCAAGCCGCAGCGCTGCCACCTCCACTATGCCGACTCTCGGGTTATGCCGACTTGTGGGAGTCGAGTGAGGCGAGAGGTTTGCTGGTGATGTTGTCGGCATAACGCGGGCCGCGCTGGTCGAAGCTGGCGCTTTCGTCGAGTGAGAGGAGAGCGTCATGCATGATCCGTCGCGGGTGCAGGTGTCGTGGCCCGTTGGAGGTGTTCGCGGCGGGGTTCGCGGCTGAGCTTGGGCGTCTCGGCTACCGGCGCGTGCCGGCGAGCTTCCAGTTGCGGTTGATGGCGCACGTGAGTCGCTGGCTGGAGGGCGAGGGGCTTGGTGCGGAGGCGTTGACGACCGAGGTTGTCGAGCGGTTCTTGGCGGCGCGGCGGGCGGCCGGCTACACCAACCATGTGACGTGCGCGGGCTGTGGCGCCGCTGCTGGGGTATCTGCGCGGGCTCGGCGTCGCGCCGCCGGCTTCGCCGGTGGTGGCGGTCGGCGCGGTCGAGGTGCTGCTGGCCGACTACCGCGAGTACCTGGCTGGTCGAGCGGGGTCTGACGGCGGAGACGATCGAGGGGTACGTGCTCGCGGTGCGGCCGTTCCTGGTTGGTCGCGAGCGTGACGGCGGACGAGCTGGACTGAGCGGTCTGAGGGCTGCGGATGTCGTTGGCGTTCGTGGTCGCGCGTTGCCCGCTGCAGTCGCGTGGCGCGGCGAAGATGACAGTGACCGGGCTGCGGTCGCTGCTGGGGTTCTTGCATTTGCGCGGCCTGATCGCCGGCCCGCTGGCCGGCGCGGTGCCGTCGACGGCGTCGTGGCGGCTGTCGGGTCTGCCGCGAGCACTCGAGCCTGAGCAGCTGCAGGCGCTGCTGGGGTCGTGTGACCGCGAGACGGCGACGGGTCGGCGCGATTACGGGGTCCTGGCGATGCTGGCGCGGCTGGGGCTGCGCGCGGGCGAGGTCGCCGCGCTCAGTTTGGACGACGTCGACTGGCGCGCCGGGGAGCTTGTGATCGTGGGCAAGGGCCGGCGATCGGAGCGGCTGCCGCTGCCGACGATGTCGGCGAGGCGATCGTCGACTACCTGCGGGCCGGGCGGCCCGCGACAGCGCAGGACCGGTGGTTGTTCGTGCGTGTCCAGCGCGCCGCACCATGGCCTCACGACGGGCGGTGTGACGCAGGTCGTGTGTCGCTGCGCGCCGCGCCGGGCTGGGCCAGATCCACGCGCACCGGCTGCGGCACACCGCCGCGACGGGGATGCTCAGGGCCGGCGCGAGCCTGGAGGAGATCGGGCAGGTACTGCGCCACCGGCAGGTGCTGACCACGGCGATCTACGCCAAGGTCGACCGCGACGCGCTGCGGCAGCTCGCGCGGCCGTGGCCGGAGGACGGTCATGACCGCGCTCGAAGATCGGCTCGCCGGGTATCTGGCGGTTCGCCGCGCGCTCGGCTACAAGCTCGCGCGCACCGAGAAGCTGCTAGCCCAGTTCATCGCCTGGCTGAACGCGCGCGGCGAGCAGGACGATCACGACCGACTCTGCGCTTGAGTGGGCGACGCTGCCGCCGGCGACCGGTTCCAACTGGCACGCCCAGCGCCTCTCGGTCGTACGCGCCTTCGCGGCGCACCTGCACGCGCTGGACCCGCCCACGAGATCGTCCCGCAGGATCTGCTGCCCCAGCGCCCGCACCGGGCGGTGCCCTACCTCTACACCGACCGCGAGGTCCTGGCGCTGATCGACGCGGCGAGCGTGATCCCGACGCCGCATCGCGCCGCGACGATGCGCACGCTGATCGGGCTGCTGGCCGTCACCGGGATGCGGATCGGCGAAGCGATCGGCCTCGACCGCGCCGACATCGACCACGCCCGGACATGCTCACCGTTCGCGAGAGCAAGTTCGGCAAGTCCCGCGAACTCGCCGTGCACGAGCACGACCATCAGGCGCTGCGCGCCTACCTGCGCCGCCGTGACCGGCCCGTCCCGATCGAGCCGACCGCCGCGGTGTTCACCTCGGCGGCCGGCACGCGCTTGACCTACTGCAACGTGCATCTCGCGTTCAAGCGGATCGTCACGCACGCCGGGCTTCAGTCGCGCTCCCCGGTGTGTCGGCCCAGGCCGCATGATCTACGCCACACGTTCGCGGTCAACACGCTGCTCGACGCCTACCGCGACGCGCGACAGCGCGCACATCCAGACGCGGCTGGCGCTGCTGTGCACCTACCTCGGGCACGTCAACCCGGGATCGACCTACTGGTATCTGCAGGCCGCCCCGGAGCTGCTCGCGCTCGCCGCAGGGCGCCTCGAACGCGTCGAGGACGGTGCGCGATGAGCATGCTCGCACCGACACTGCAGGCGTTCTTCACCGATCGGCTGATCGGCCAGACGCCGCCAGCCCGCACACGATCGCCGCCTACCGCGACACGCTACGGCTGCTGCTCGACTTCGCCGCGCAACACACGCGCCAAGCCGCCGAGCATCTCGACATCGACGATCTCGACGCGCCGCTGATCGGCGCGTTCCTCGACCACCTCGAACACGAGCGCGGCAACACCGTCCGCACCCGCAACGCGCGGCTGGCCGCGATCCGCTCGCTGTTCAGATACGCCGCACTGAAGCACCCCGAGCACGCCGCCACGATCCAGCGCGTCCTCGCGATCCCGGCCAAGCGCACAGACCAAGCCCTCGTCACGTTCCTCACCAAGCCCGAGCTCCAGGCGCTGCTCGATGCCCCCGACCAGATCCACCTGGATCGGCCGTCGCGACCACGCGCTGATCCTGCTCGCCGCGCAGACCGGACTACGCGTCAGCGAGCTGCTCGGCCTGACCTGCGGCGACATCCAGCTCGGCGCCGGCGCGCACGTCAACTGCCTCGGCAAGGGCCGCAAGCAGCGCATCACGCCGCTGACCAAACAGACCGTCGCGGTCCTGCGCGCATGGACCCGCGAACGCGCCGGCCAGCCCGACGAACCGCTGTTCACCACAAGCACCGGCCGCCGACTCAGCCGCGACGCTATCGAACACCGCCTCGCCAAACACGCCGCCACCGCAACGACCGCCTGCCCGTCACTCGCGACCAAGACGATCACGCCCCACGTGCTCCGTCACACCGCCGCGATGCGGCTGCTGCACGCCGGCGTCGACACGACCGTGATCGCACTATGGCTCGGACACGAGCAGATCCAGACCACCCAGATCTACCTCCACGCCGACCTCGCGATCAAACAGAAAGCGCTCGACCGGACGACGCCGCCGACCCGAAACCCGGCCGCTACCAGCCAACCGACCTCACCCTCGCGTTCCTCGACGCGCTGTGATTATGCCGACCACATCGACGCGCTCCCCGCCCTGAGCCGAACCTCACGCACAAGTCGGCATAACCCGGGAGTCGGCATAG
>CAVRFD010000020.1:0-959972 GCA_963720195.1 uncultured Conexibacteraceae bacterium | reverse complement strand
CCGCTGGAGACCGTTCTGGGCGAGCGGCCGGAGACCCTTCCGCCCATCGCCATTCCCGCGGTCGAACACTGACCCCGGAGTTGCTCGCTCAGGGCGTGTGGCGGTGTGCTGGTTCCCGCCACATGCTCACGCGTGTTCGGGCGTCGCGCGACAGAGTACGCGCGAGCGGCGCGCGTTGGCGCAACTTCGTGAGATTAGTTGTCGCGTCTAAATGAGATTTTCCGTCGCATCCGGGTGAGACCGGACACACACTTGTCGCGTCTCACCAGGTCGCAACACGGCCAGTCTCACCTAGATGCGACAAAGTCTCACGAAGCGGCGACAAGTCGGCTTGCCTGAAAGATGCTCGCGAGTCTCGTCGTGGGATCGACCCGCTCGTGGCGAAATCCGGCAGCGACCAACATTCCTCAAACACACCGGTCGTACGATCACTGAAATGCGCTCGCTAATGGCTACATCAACCCGGCCGCCCAAGAACACAGGTCGTGCGCATCGTTCTTGGAGAGTCTTGTCACGGGTCTCTGGGGCAGCGCTTTTGGTCATCGTGTTCATGAGCGGCACGGGCGGCCAGGCGCTCGCTGTCGTCGGGGGTAAGACCGTGTCGATCACGTCGGTGCCGTGGACCGTCGTGATCTGGAAGAGGTCGCCATACGCGGGGCGGCCACCATATGCGGGGTGCACAGGAGTGATCATCAGACCCCGGTACGTCCTAACCGCCGGGCACTGCGTCATGTCAGGCAATACCGGCCGGCTCTTGCCCGAAACTTCGATCGGCGTTGAGGCGGGCACCTCAAACTTTCAGCATCTTCCCGCATCCGATCATCCGCAGGCTCGTGCCGTCACCGCTATACGGGTAATTCCGGGATACGTTGCGTCGAGCAAGCTCTCATCCCGTAATGCGACCCAGTCGGCCGCCCACGACCTAGCCGTTCTGAGACTCTCGCGGCCGCTCAGTCTGAACGACAAGGACGTTCGCGCCGCGGCGCTTCCGACTACTAGCACTCCGCGGCCGTCGGGTGGATCGAAACTTGTAATCGCCGGTTTTGGCAACGAAAAGCCAAAGAGCAACTATCCGAATGGCACTCTCAACGAGGCCGTCAAACCCCGGGTGATGAAGAGCTGCACGACAACTGGAGTGCTGTGCGTGTACATGAGGACGAACACCTGTTTGGGCGATAGTGGTCTCGGGGCGATCGAGCCAGGACAAGTCCCGACTGTCGTTGGAATATTGAGCCTAGGCTTTAACGGTTGCAATCTCGGCGCGAATTACTTCGTTTCCCTCACGGCTCCAGCGATCCTGCGATTCATCAAGACCAGCACCTAGACGCCACCCGTACCGTGGCTGGCACCAGCTTTGCTCGGATAGGAGGGCTCGGGGCCTACGCCGCAGTAGCCGGCTCGAGGTACACGACGCGGTCGCGCGTTCGCTAGCTACCTGATATGGGGCGATCGTGCGAGACGCAGCGGCTGAGGAACTGGAGCAATGGGGAGAGGTCGCCTCCTGGAAACCCTTTCGTTTGCGTTCCCTTGCTGTAACCGGCTGCCAGGTAGAAATTCGGCCATGCTTCGCACCGTAACCGTCACAGCAGCGACACTCGCTGCTGCCGTCGTGCTCGCTGCCTGCGGCGGCTCGAGTGGCCCCAACAACAACAGCGGCAACTCGGGCAGCAGCGGCCCGAGCTCGGCCGTGTTCCACGCCGACGAACTCAAGGTGTCGCGGTGCATCCGCGCCCACGGCGTCCCGAACTACCCCGACCCGGGCAGCAGCGGAGGGATGCAGAGCCAGAGCAGCGGCAACGGCTCCGTCACCGTCAACGGCGTGACACTCGACGCCACGCCCCAGACCCTGCAGGACGCGCAGAAAGCCTGCGCAAAGTACGCGCCGCAGGCACCGGCGGTCAGCGCCTCACAGCTCGCCAGCATCAAGCGGGGCGCGGTCAAGATGGCCGAGTGCATGCGCCAGAACGGCGTCCCCAACTTCGCCGATCCGACCGTCAAGACCGGGCCGGGCGGCCACGGAGTCGGCATCAGCATCGGAACGCCGTCGGGTGGCAATGTCGATATTTATTCGCCCGCGTTCAAGGCCGCCAGGGCCAAGTGCAGCAACTACGTCCCCAAGCCATGACACATCACGCGGCTGCCATGATCCAAGGCTTCGCGGCGCCGCGGCCAGCTACCGGCGATGCTCGCGCTCGCCGCCGCAGCCGACCCGAGCGGCAAGCCCGTGGCTGGCTCCTGCCCCGTCGAGCGGCCACGAGACAGGCTGCTGCTCCAGGCGAAACCGGCCGCGGCGTCGGCCACCAGCCGAGACCTGCTCTACGACTGCCACGGGCATCCCAGAGCCAGCGCCGACAGTCCCCCAATGCGCGGAGGGTACGCATTTCTTCTGGGCTCCCGGTCGCGAGGTATCAGGCTGGGCGTGCGGCAGCGAGCTCGAGTGGTACGACGTACTCGCCGCCGCGTGCGTGAAGCCCGCGGCGCGATTGCCTGTTCACGCTGTCAAGGTCGGCGCGCTGCAGGCCGCCGCTGTGTGCGATCAGGTGTTGCGCCTCGAAGGTGATCTCGTTCATGTGCCCGAGGACGCTGCGGCTGGCAGTCTTGGCCACCTGAACGCTGGACGGGTCGGTCGGGCCGAGCACCGTGTCAGAGAGCCCTTCGGACGAAAGCGCGTCGACGATAAGCGTGGTGACATAAAGACCGACATCGTCGAGCTGCGCAACGCGGATGTCGGTGTCGAGTACCGGGAAGAGCGTGTCTGCGTGGACGAGCAGCAGGCATTTGCGCCGCTCGATGATGAACACGTTGGCGTACCAATCATCGCCGCCTGGCTCGGCGTCATGAAGGACGCCAGCCCGGCTGCCCATTAGCTTCAGCAGTCGCGTCGTGCAGCGCAGCAACACCTGCGAGACGCTACCGCCCGCGTGGGACGCCGGCGGGATCTACGAGCCGCCAGTCAGCAACCGGTGGCGCGGGATAGTGCCTGGCAGACCTCGCGAAGCTTCGTCGAGCTGAGTGTCGTTATCTGCTGGCGTAGATAGCTCTTGGCGATCGTGGCGGTGTTGTCTGCGTTTAGCACGCACGAGCGCGGCATCCCGTCTTCTGTCCCCAACTCGACCTCGGTCGCCAAGCCGCGGATGTTGGTCGTCGCCAGGACGACGAACGCGGCGTTCAGGTGATCGATTGCCTCATCGCGGCTGAGGATAAGCGCCGGACGTCGGGGCCAATCGGGATGCTCGGCCCAGCGAATCTCGCCGCGCTTCACCAGGGCTCGCGTCCGGCTGCTTGTTCCTCTGCGGCCAAGCGCCGCATCGTCTCAGCGGTGCTGATGTCGTGCACGGCCGCCAGGTCGCCCCACTCGTCGACGCTCAAGTCCCCCTCGACTGCGCGCAGCGCACGGACGGCCTGCTCCTCGGTCCAATCGGGCGCGCGTGCCAACAGCCGTTCCTTCGCAGTCACAACCCGAATCGTACTCCCCGACCACCCAGCTCCAAGCCGGCCCAACGCCGGCACCGGACGGGCCAGATGCTGGCGGGCGCTGTGGTTATCACCGGCGATCCGGCCGCTGAGGTCAAATGGCCGCACCGAGTCAACCTACAAGGGAGGGATCATGGAATCCCACCGTTGGACGCCGCAGGACATCGCCGCTCACCAGCCACGATGCCTGGCTATCACCGCGGACGCCCACCACGAAACAAGGGCGAACAGTACCCGGCAGACCCACCCACGATCGAAGAGATTATCGCAGTGATGCGGATCGTCGGCGACCGCGCGGACGGTGACCGGCTGCGGGCGCTGATCGTGTTGTTGTGGCGCGCGGGTCTGCGGATCAGCGAAGCGCTCTCACTTCAAGAAAGCGATCTCGACCGCTCTCGCGGCGCTGTGCTGGTTAGGCGCGGGAAGGGCGGCAAAAGGCGCGAAGTTGGGATGGACCGCTGGGCATGGGACCAACTCGAACCTTGGCTTGCGATCCGTCGCCAGCTACCGGTCGGCGCACTGCTGTGTGTCATCCACGGACCGACCGCGGGACGGCACTGGGAAGCATCAGCCGCACGCAAGCAACTACACCACGCAGCCCTTGCAGCCGGTGTCCGCCGTCGGTTCGCGCCCCACCAACTCAGGCACGCCCACGCGGTCGAGATGGCGCACGAGGGTGTGCCGTTGGTCGTGATCCAACGCCAACTCGGTCACGCGAACCTCGGGATCACCAGCATCTACCTGCAAGGCATCGACAGCAGCGAGATCATCACCACCGTTCACGGACGACCATCGCCGACGATCTCCGCCACCGCCGGCCTACACCTCAAGCGATAAACACGGTCCACATGCCGGGCCGACACGGTCGGCCCGGCATGCCGCGGCTGCGACCGGTCGCGCCCATGAACAGAGTGGAGCATTGAGCCGCCCTGCTTATCCCTCACGACATGCCTCACGCTGTGCCACCGCCTTCCCTCCCTTGCGGAAGGGGCGCATCATTGGCGGGGGCGAGTTTTGGCGCTGGTTGCGGAGTTGACGCTCGCCTCTGGTGGGGTGGCGCTGTACGTTGGCGGGCGTGAGTGGCGGCAGACGGCGACGAGGATCGGGCGGTCACCCTGCTCGGGTTGCTCAGCGCCGTGAGCGCGAGCAGGCCCGACTTGGTTCTGAGTCGGAGGAGGTCGGTCTCGCGCGGGTGATCGCGCGGTCGGCGTCGGAAATCGACTCGGCGCTTGACGCCGAGGCGTGGGCGGCGTACCTGCTTGGGACGTTCCGTGAGCAGCGGCACGGGCTGCCGTTCCCCGATGCCGTTGGGCTTGATCCAGCGCTTTTGTTCGGCGAGCCGCTCGTCGCGCGGCTGGCGACCTTCAGCGACGCGGGCTCCGCGATCACGCTGGCGGCGATAGCGGAGCTCGACGACGGTGGAGGTTGCCCGGAAGTTCGTAGAAGTTTGAGGCGGTCCGCCCGGCCCGTCCGCTCCTGTTGGGAGCGTTCGTGGTCGCCAAACCAAGTCCGTCAGGGACAGGAGGACCGCCATGAAGGAGGTAACCGGACCCGGGGTCGTTTCGGCTGAGGAGGCGGCGGAGTTGCCGCTGCCTGCGGAGATTCAAGCGGCGCTGGGTGAGCTCGTCAGCGCGGCGCGGGAGGGGCTGCTGGCTTTGAGCGTCGGTGTCGGGCTCCGCGTGGTGCATGAGTTGATGGAGGCCGAGGTCACCGAGGTCGTCGGCCCGAAAGGTAAGTGGAACGCGGACAGATCGGCGAGCCGGCATGGGCATGAGGCTGGGTCGATGACGCTGGGCGGTCGGCGGGTGCCGGTCGATCGGCCACGTGTCCGCTCGGTTGATGGGAAGGAGCTGCCGGTCGCGACCTATGAGTACTTCGCTGACCGTGATCCGTTGGCACGGGCGGTGATGGACCGGATGCTCGCGGGGGTCTCGACCCGGAAGTTCGCGCGTGTCGGCGAGCCCGTCGGGGAGACGGTCAAGCAGACCGCGACGGCCACCAGGAAGAGTTCGGTGTCGGAGGTGTTCATCGAACGGACCCGCACCGCGCTCGAGGAGTTGATGAGCCGCCGCCTCGACGACGTGCGTCTGGCGGTGATGATGCTCGACGGCCTGGAGATCGCCGAGCGCACTCACGTCGTCGCGTTGGGGATCTCGACCGACGGTGTGAAGATCCCGCTCGGGTTGTGGGAAGGCTCGACGGAGAACGCGACCCTGGCCCGGCAGCTGCTCGCCGACCTCGTCGACCGCGGCCTCGATCCCTCGCAGGCGATCCTGTTCGTCTTGGACGGCGGCAAAGCGCTGCGCAAGGCGATCAAGGACGTGTTCGGCGAGCACGCACTCGTGCATCGCTGCCACCGGCACTATGCCGACTCTCTGGTTATGCCGACTCGGGTGAGGACGTTCTGCTCAGGGCGGAGAAGCCCGAGATCTTGTCGGCATAATCACAGCGCGTCCAGGAACGCGAGGATGCGGTCGGTGGGTTGGTAGCGCCCGGGCTTCGCGGTCGGTGGGGTGGTTTGGTCGAGCGCTTTCTGCTTGATCGCGAGGTCGGCGTGAAGGTAGATCTGTGTTGTCTGGATCTGTTCGTGGCCGAGCCAGAGCGCGATCACGGTGGTGTCGACGCCGGCGTGAAGTAGGCGCATCGCTGCGGTGTGACGCAGCACGTGCGGCGTGATCGTCTTGGTCGCGAGCGAAGGGCAGCTCGCGGCCGCGGTGATCGCGTGCTTGGCGAGCCGGCGCTCGAGCGCGTCGCGGGTCAGTGGACGGCCGGTGCTGGTGGTGAATAGCTGGTCGTCAGGGCGGCCGGCGCGTTCGCGGGCCCACGCTTGCATGACCGTGACGGTCTGTTTGGTCAGCGGTGTGATGCGCTGTTTGCGGCCTTTGCCGATGGTGTTGACGTGCGCGCCGGTGCCGAGCCGCAGGTCCGCGCTGGTCAGGCCGATCAGCTCGCTGGCGCGTAGGCCGGTTTGTGCGGCGAGCAGGATCATGGCGTGGTCGCGGCGCCCGATCCATGTGCTCTGGTCGGGGGCGTCGAGCAGCGCCTGGAGCTCGGGATCGGCGAGGAACGTGACCAGCGCCTGGTCGTGGCGCTTAGCGGGGATCGCCAGGACGCGTTGGATCGAGGCGGCGTGCTCGGGGTGTCTGAGCGCGGCGTATTTGAACAGCGAGCGGATCGCTGCCAGGCGCGCGTTGCGGGTCCGGATCGTGTTGCCTCGCTCATGCTCGAGGTAATCCAGGAACGCTCCAATCAACGGCGCCTGGAGGTCGTCGATATCAAGATCACTCGGTGCCTTGCCGCGTTGTTGGGACGCGAAGCTGAGCAGCAGCCGGATTGTGTCTCGGTAGGCGGCGATCGTGTGTGGGCTGACGCGCTTCTGGGCGATCAGCCGGTCGGTGAAGAACGCTTGCAGTGTTGGCGCGAGCAGGCTCATCGCTCGCTCCCCTCGACGCGCTCGAGGTGCTCGGCGGCGAGCGCGAGCAGCTCCGGGGCGGCCTGCAAATACCAGTAGGTGGATCCCGGGTTGACGTGCCCGAGGTAGGTGCACAGCAACGCGATCCTTGTCTGGATGTGCTCGCCATCGCCGACGTCGTCACGGTAGGCATCAAGCAGCGTGTCAACCGCAAAGGTGTGGCGAAGGTCGTGCGGCCGAGGCCGGCAAACCGACGAGCGTGCCTGCAGGCCAGCGTGCTTGACGATTCGCTTGAACGCCAGATGCACGTTGCAGTAGGTCAAACGCGTCCCGGTCGCCGAGGTGAACACTGCGTCGGTCGGCTCGGCCGGGACCGGCCGGTCACCGCGTGCCAGGTAGGCGTCAAGCGCCGTGATGGTCGTGTCATGGACCGCCAGCTGCCGGGACTTGCCGAACTTCGTCTCAAGAACGGTCAGCACGCCGCGTCGGTGGTCGACATCGATCTGGTCCAGGCGGATCGCCTCACCGACCCGCATTCCCGTGACGGCCAACAGGCCGATCAGGGTTCGCATCGTCGCAGCGCGGTGCGGCGTCGGAATCACCGACGAGGCGTCCATCAGCGCCCGGACCTCGGCGTTCGCATAGAGGTAGGGCACCGCACGATGCGGCCGCTGTGGCAGCAGATCCTGTGGCACCAGCTCGTGGTTCGGGTCAAGCGCGTGCGCATGCGCGGCAAAGCAACGCACGGCCGAGAGGCGGTAGGCGTGCCAGCTGGAGTCGGTCGCCTGCGGTAGCGTCGCCCACTGAAGCGCGGAGGCGGTTGTGATGATCGTCTCGTCACGTTGGTTCATCCAGGCGATGAACTGGCCGAGCAGCTTCTCTGGGCGCGAGAGCCGGTAGCCGAGCGCGCGGCGAACCGCCAGATAGCCGGCCAGCCGATCTTCCAAGCAGGTCATGGCCGCACCTCCGGCCACGGCCGCGCGATCGCTCTGAGTGCGTCGCGGTCGACCTTCGCGTAGATCGCCGTGGTCAGCACCTGCCGGTGACGGAGGACCTGCCCGACCTCCTCCAGACTCGCGCCCGCCCGGAGCATCTGTGTGGCCGCGGTGTGGCGCAGCCGGTGTGAGCGCAGCGGGCCAAGCCCGGCGCGAGCAGCGGCAGCGAACACGATCTGCGTGATCCCGCCAGTTGTCAGGCCATGATGCGGAGCCCTGACTCTCACGATCAACGACCTGTCCAGAGCGGTCGCCGGTCGACCGTCGCGCAGATAGGCGACGATCGCCTCGCCGACATCGTCGGGAAGCGGCAGCCGCTCATCACGCCTGCCCTTGCCCGAGATCCGCAGCTCGCCGGCACGCCAATCGACGTCCTCGATCCGCAGCGCCGCGACCTCGCCAGCACGCAGCCCAAGCCTGGCGAGCAACACCAGCACCGCATAGTCGCGCCGCCCGTCTGCGTTTCCGCGGTCACAGGAATCAAAGAGCGCCTGCAGCTGCTCGGGCTCAAGCGCACGCGGCAGCCCCGATAGCCGCCATGATGCCGTCGATGGCACCGCGTCGGCCAGCGGCCCGGCGACCAGCCCGCGGAGGTGCAAGAACCGCAGCAGCGACCGCAGGCTGGTCACGGTCATCTTCGCCGCTCCCTTGGACTGACCCGGACAGCGAGCGACCACGAACGCCATCACGTCCGCGGCGCTCAACACGTCGAGATCGAGCTCGTCCCCATCACGCTCGCGACCAGCAAGGAACGGCCTGACCGCCAACACGTAGCCCTCGATCGTGTCCGCCGTCAACCCGCGCTCGACAGCCAAGTACTCGCGGTAGTCGGCAAGCAGCACCTCGACCGCGCCGACCACCACACGCGGCGACGCCGGCGGCGCAACACCAAGTCCACGCAGATACCCCAGCAGCGGCGCCATCGCCCTCCAGGTGATCCGGTCGGTATAGCCAGCCGCGCGCCGGTCCTCCAAGAACCGGCCGACAATCTCGCTCGCTAACCCATCCGCGCCGAGCCCCTCGCCCTCCAACCAGCGACTCACGTGCGCCATCAACTGCAACTGGAAGCTCGCCGGGGTGCGCCGGTACCCCAGACGCTCCAGCTCAGCCGTGAACCCTGCCGCGAACACCTCCAACGGGCCCGAGATCCGAACCCGCGATGGATCGTGCATGACGCTCTCCTCTCACTCGACGAAAGCGCCAGCATCCTCCGGCCAGCCCGGCTCGTGTTATGCCGACAACATCACCAGCAAACCCTCGCCCTCAAACGACTCCCACGTAACAATCGGCATAACCAGAGAGTCTGCATAGTGCCGGTTATGCCGACGTCGGCATAACGTTCACAAAGAACGCAACGTGACCGACCTGCTGCCCGAACGCGATCGCCCGAAGGTCCTCGCCAGGATCCGTGGCGCGTGGGCGCTGGCGGACCCGGCCGTCGCCCAACAGCAACTCGAACGGCTCGCCTCAGAGCTTGAGCGCACCTGGCCCGACGCCGGCGCGTCGCTGCGGGAGGGACTGCCCGAGACGCTCACGCTGATGCGGCTCGGGATCACCGGCAACCTCGCAAAGACGCTGTGCTCGACCAACCCGATCGAGTCGATGATCGAGATCGTCCGACACACCCAGCGCAACGTGAAACGCTGGCAGGACGGTGACATGCGCAAACGCTGGACCGCCGCCGGGATGCTCGTCGCCGAGCAGCAGTTCCGACGGATCGTCGGCTACAGCGACCTCGCGACGCTCGTGACCGCGATCGAACACCGCCACCACACCCTCCAAAGCCAACACACCGTCGAGCACGAGCAGCATCAGCCCGTTACGGTCTGACAGTCAAACCGGCGCGATCGTCACCGAACTTCCACGACGATCCGGGCAACCTCCGACGGTGAGCTGGGGGCGCTAGCGGGCGAGTTGCTCACCAGCTCACGGGCGACGGCCAGCGCGCCGGAATGGGTCGAGCAGATCGGCGAGTCGGAGATCGTGGGTGCCGCGGTGATCACCGAGGCGGTGTTCGACGACGCCCGTACGGTGTTGCTTGAGAGTCGCCATCCTGGTGGCGAGACGATGGCTGTCGGTGTGTTGATCGATCGCAACCTGGGCGGGCTGGCCAAGGACGTACTGCTGGCCGAGTCGATCGAGCTGGTGGCGGGTTCGATCAGCCGCCGCCCGGCTGATGACGAGGCCGAGCTAGGACTGGAGCGCGTCGCGCCGGGCGTCGCCGCCGGGCTGATCCGGGACGCGATCGCGCGTACGGACATGACCTGGGATCCGCCCGTCGCCGATGACTTCTGGTCTGGGCGGGCGCTGGCGCTCCTGCGCGCCGACCAGACCCCGGGCATGGTCGAGCCTCCTGGGCCCTCCGAGCTGTCGGTGGCGGAGCGCGACAGGCTGCGCGACGAGTTCCTCGCGTCCCCTGAGGGACGCGAGTTCGTGCCCGACGGGGACGAGGCCTGGGTAGCGTCGCTGGCGATCGACTTCTGTGCTGGCTACACCGACGGTGACCCGTTGCGCTGGAGCCCGGTGGTAGTCGAGTTGTTCATGAGCGACTGGGTCCCGCGCAAGGTTCTAGCGACTCCCGAGCTGCTCGCATGTCTTCCCGGGGCACTCGACGCCTGGGTGCGCTTTGCCGCCCGTCGGCGCGGGATCCCGGAGTGGGCGGCCAACGAGACCCGAGGGTCGATCGGCGACTGGGAACAGGAGATGGTCGAGGCCGCACTGGACCCGGCCGTGGGCGGACCGTCCAAGCAGTTCCTGCTGGCGGCGAAGGCGGCGGGCGTTGACCTTGAGGATGAGCAGGCAGTCGGCACATTCATCAAGGGCTGGAACGCGCGCAGCGAGCTGCACCTCGCCGAAGTCGAGGTGCCGGAGGCGATCAAGTCCGACGACCTACTCCAACTGAAGATCGTGCTGAGAGGGGTTAGCAAGCCGCCGGTATGGCGGCGCGTTCAGGTCCGCGCCGACGCGACCTTCGCGGCGTGCCACGGGGTGATCCAGGCCGCGTTTGGGTGGACCGACACACATCTGCACAGCTTCGACTACGAGGGCGTACGGATGGGCGCTCCGGACCCTGAGTGGGAAGACGAATGCGCTGACGAGACCGAAACTACGCTCGAAGAGGTGCTCCTCGGACCGAAGGATCGCATTCGCTACACCTACGACTTCGGCGACGACTGGGAGCACGACATCGTCCTGGAGAAGATGATCGAGCCGAACGACGATGACCGGAGGCCGGCGCTCATGACCGGCAAAGGCGCCTGCCCACCGGAAGACTGCGGCGGTCCCTGGGGCTACGCCGAGATGAAGGCGGCCGGGGGCTTCGATCCGGCGGCGTTCGACCTAGAGCTCGCCCAGCGACGGGTTCACGCAGTCGGCAGCTGAACTTCAGCGTTCAACCACGCAGACGTGCCGGGGCGACGGCATCGGCCGACACCTGCATCGTTCGCGCAGAAAACATCTGCTCGACCGAACTCAGGGCCCTCCTTCGCGCGGTGGCTGTCGCACAAATGGGGTGCTGTCTGCCGGTTTAATCGATTAAGAGAATCCAGGGATGGGTCAGAACTTTCTGGATTGTGATCGTGAGCAGGCGTTTTTGTTGCCGCCGTCGTTGCGGGATTGGTTGCCGGAGGATCATCTGGCGTGGTTTGTGATCGATAGCGTTGGCCGGATGGATCTCGGTGCGTTCTATTCGGCCTATCGGGCTGATGGGCGTGGCCGCGCGGCTTATGAGCCGTCGGTCATGGTGGCGTTGGTTCTCTATGGCTATGCGACTAACGAGCGGTCCTCCCGCGGGATTGAGCGTCGTTGCCGCCAGGACATCGCTTATCGGGTGATCACTGGGAACCAGACACCGGATCACGCGACGATCGCCCGGTTCATCCGCCGCCATCAGCAGTCACTGAACGAGCTGTTCGGGGCGGTGCTTCGGCTCTGTGCCAGGGCCGGGCTGGTCGACTCCGGGATCGTTGCGGTTGATGGCACGAAGCTGACCGCCAACGCCTCGAGTGACAGCAATGTTGACTATGACCGGATCGCCCGGGAGATCATCCAGGACGCGATCGCCACCCGGATAGGGCACACATGGCGACCCCGGCTTGATCTTGGTGCCTCGTCAAGAGGCTCGCGGGGCTACTAGTTGCCGACTTTGAATTGACCGATCTGGGTCTTGCCGTCTGATTCGTAGACCGGGATCATCCTGGCCGGCTGGTTGTTCTCGGCTACGGCTTGGGCAGGGCGGGTCGGCGTGGGGCCATTCAGCTGGTTGGCGTAGGCGTAGCCAACTTTTCCGTTGGTGGCTTGAACCGCCACGAGATCGGGCTCGTTGACTGGCCCGGCGGGCGCACCTCCGTCTGTGCCGTACGTCTGGCCATCCGCGTTTGTCTTGTACGGGAGGCGTGCAGTCGATGACCGCGACCGAATCAAGTCCACGAAGAATCGGCAGAACCGAAGCGTGAAGTTGTTCGCGGCGCTGACGGGGGACCTCCTCCACTACAAGCACGCACTCGGCAGACTTGCAGCCAACAGCTTGATCATCCATCACGACGGCAATCCGTGGACCAAATCGGACTGGAACATGTGGGTCGCCGACCGCTGGCGTCCCGCCTGTCTGTCGGCCGGAACAGTCACCGCACCGAGGCCCTACTACCTCCGTCATAGCCTCGCGTCGTTGCTCCTGCATGAAGGGCGCCGCGATCACCACGTAGCTCGTCAGATGGGGCGCTCGACGACGGTGCTCCACACCACGTACGAGCATGTGATCAAGGAATACGAAGACGCGATCAAGATCGACGCTGAGACCGAGATCGCGAAGGCCCGCGAGATCTGGGTTGCCCTCTGATTGCCCTCGACGGCCCGCGCGGGCGCGCCCTTAAGCACCAAAACCCCGATAAAGGCGCGGGGTTCGGGCAGTACCGCTACCGGGATTCGAACTGCCGGAGTGGGGTAACGCTCAGGACCGCTCAGAGTCGCTACGCCCGCAAACACTGAGGATTCGCGGCGTGACCGTTTCGCTCAGGACCGCTCAGAACCGCCCACGGCGCGGTCCGACTGTCCCGAAACTGTCCCACGGGACCGCTCTATGAACGCCTGCATCTTCGCGGCGGTGTCGGCCTCATTCCCCTTGATCCCGTGTGTGTAGCGGTCCAGAGTCATGGCCACTGTGGAGTGGCCCATCCGCCGCATGACTTCGCCCGGGTCGACGCCCGCCGCGACCATTGTTGACGCGTACGTGTGGCGGCACTCGTGCAGCGTGATCGGGTTCAGCTTGGCGTCGGTCCACGCCCTGCGTGCGCGGTTGCGCGGCGTCGAGCGTAAGAACGGGTCTGTATCGGTCCTCCCGAACACGAGCGCGTCGGGCTTACCTCTGCGTCCGGTGGCCATCAAGTGCGCGATCAGAATGGGTCGAAGCTCCGCGATGATTGGCACCGTGCGAACGCCTGCGCGAGACTTGACCGCTATTTCGCCCTCCTGGTCGTCCCATCCAGCGAGCACGTGAATCACCCCGGCGTCCAGATCGACGCTTCCGGCGCGAAGCGCGCGAAGCTCACCGGCTCGGAGTCCGGCATAAATGGCGGTAGCCCACAGTGCGCGGTCTGACTCCGGCACGGCTGCGATCAGCGCGCTTGCCTCTGCGGGTGATGCGACACGATCCCGATTCTTGGACGCCGAGGGCCAGTCGATCCCGTCTGTCGGGTCTATGGCGATCACGTCGCGGCGTAGCGCGCGGTGCATGATCCGGCGCAGCGGGTCTAGTGCGTTGCGCACGGTCGATCCGGCGAGGCCGGTCCCGATCAGCTTGTCCACAAGGTCCTGAACGTCGGCACGGCGAACGTCTGAGAGCTTTTTGTCTCCGAATGCAGGCAGCACATAGCGGTCGAGCCAGCCCTCATAGTTGCGGATCGTGGACGGCTTATAGGGCTTCCCGGCGCGGTCCAGCACGGTTCCATCTTTCATGCCGGTTGCGAACGCCTCGGCGGCATCACGGACGGTCTGCGCGGACGGCACCTTGAGCGTGCCCCTGCGAACGTCCACGAGGGCGTCTCGTCGCCAGTTCTTCGCCTGCGTGATCGTTGTGAACCACGGGCCGCGTATGCGCTTCTGGTCGGCGGCGCTCCACACGTGCCCCCGGTAGCTCGCTACTCCGTCAGCTGAGTAGCGGACCTCAACACCCTTTTCGGGCTTAGGCTGTTTAGCCATCAGGACTCATCCTCCTGGTCACGCCCCGGGGCCGTTAGCGCGGTCGCCGGGGCACCTTCAGTTGTGACCGGGAAGGATGGCACGTTCGGCAAGCCAGCGCTCTAACTCAGCTACGGGCCAGAGGCGAGCGTCCCCGACGTAGACGCACTTGAGTTCCGGGCGCACATGCCGGTCGAAGCTGTCGACGGAGAGGCCGAGCGCGGCGGCGGCGTCTTTGCGCTGGTAAGCGAGTTGGATGGCGCTCATCGCTCCGGCCCTGTGCTCGTCGTCTGCATGCGGGCACTGTCCCTCAACTAACGGACAACGCTCACGGCGGTCGCGTGCTCGTAAGGCCCGGCGCGCGTCCTACGCGGAGTCTGTTTTAGTGGCAGGCTCGGGGCGTAGGGCAACGTTCGTTGGTTCGATTGAGCGTGTGGTGGTCGTTCCGACCGCGCCTGCAAACAGTGGTTCCCATGCCTCATCCGGTACCGCGTAAGTAAGAAGCGTCTGGTACCGGCGCCCAGCTACATCCTCGTAGACGGCTGTGATTTCGAGCGTCGGAGCTTCCTGCTGGTTCGGGATCACTGCGAACGTGTTGCCCCGCTCGCCATCGCGTTTAATGACGCCGAGTTCGGCCGTCTGATCGCCCAGCGACGCCCGCGTGTTGAGTGCGGGTCCCCCTCCGACGTTCTCTAGTCTGCAATCGAAGCCCACCGGCTGATTGACCACGTGGCTCAGCGTTGCGGGTCTCGTGGCAATTAGAACGGGTCGCCACTGCGCGCTTACGTCCTGCTCCGTCTCCCCCGCGAGCGCTCGCGTCTGCACAGCTAGTCGCCACGTGAAAAACGCAAGCAAGATCGTGGCCAGCGCCGACGCTATCGCGGAGACCGACGCTGCATTGATCCATGACGCGGCTAACGGGATCACGCGCGCAACCTAATCGCGCCCCCGGTCGGATCGCGTCGTGCCGCCGTCCGTGATTTAGCTCGCTCGCGTCGCCGTCTCGTTTGAGTGGGACATTGCCGTTGATCCGGCTCAGGAACTCGGTGAGGAGACCGGCTGCCCAGGAAGCACCCGGTACCGAAATGCCGTTTCGCCGTCGTGCCGGTTGAAGCGATGATGGACACGCGGACTCTTCAACGTGAATCCGACATAGAAGTCGGCCCCAATGTCTCCTTCGGTGATCGTGCGGCAAAACACGACCTGCAAGCCTTCGGCCTTCTCCTCTGTGGAGGAGTATTCGTCCATGATCCACATCGGAGCCAACCCATCTGGGTCCCACGCAACACACTCGAATGTAACCTCTTCGCCGGGACGTAGCGTGACGTTTGTGTCTGTGACGCGGCCCAGTCCGTCGTCTCGGCGGCCCGTTACTGAATGACCAAACGAATCGCGCACTTGCTCAATTCTCGGGAAATGCCGGTCCAGATCGTCATCGCCGGATCGAAACAACGTGACTTTGTTCCGAATCTCGCCGGTCATGCCCTCCACAAGAGCCGCCTCAAACGGCAGAAGTGCGCGCGAGTGCATCTCCGGGTTGCGGAAGTCCTCCAAGCGATCCATGTAGACGTCGAAGGTCTTCCTATCGCCGAAACAGTCTTTGAAGCGCTCCCAATTCTTGGTGATGATGGGCTTGAGATCCGTGAAGACCGCTGAGGTTCAGCAGACAATCGACCGAGCCGACGTGACAACGCTCGCGGTTCCGGACGGCTACTACGGGGACACGGGCGGAAATCGCGTCCACGACTTAGAAGCGATCAGCACGCGGAAGGTCTTGGACTTCGGTCGACGCAACCCCGCTAACCCTCTCGGCACGTCCGAGACTGACGGCTTCTACCTCTAAGGCCCGGGGCAGGAGAGTTAGAAGGTGGCTTTGATGGTTGCCACGGCACTTGAGTTGTTGAGCAGGCATCTCCACCGCCCGTGCGCATTCCACGGAGTGCCCTGAACGTAATCGCTCGCCAAACACATCTCTGGCTTCCCGCCAGCCTCCGTGATGATCGTGCTCGTCTCGTCAGGTGTTCCGTACGCACTCTGTAGTCCTCGGACCATCGCTCGGGCCTCGCGGCAGGACGTGTTCTTGGCTGTAATCCCGTTTCCGCAGGCGCGAGCGCTGCTGCCTCCGCAGCCAGCTACGAAAGCCGCCGCCACGACCATGCCGATAAATGCGCCAGCCCTACGCCTGAACTGAAACACGCTAGCCGCTCCTACTAGTCGATCCGCTACAGGCTCTGGATCAGCTGCGTGAAGTCGCAGATGTTCTGAATGCCCTTCGCGTCCACCTGATCCCAGTTGATCTGATCGGCGTCGCTCCGGTTACATCCGAGGGTGAACATCGGTCCAGTGCTCGACTGTCCGCCTTGGCTGGTCAACGGCCCCGAAACTGTGATCACGCCCGAATGGAATCGAGGGTCTTCAAACAAGCCCTTCCAGATTTGGGCGGTCGGGTCAACCAGTTCGAGACCGGCGCTGATCCCGGCTGGCTCCTTCAGGGTGTAGTTGATCGCGCACGACGACCCGTTTGACGTGCAGCTGACTATCGGCGGCGTGGCTAGGCCGGGAGAGTCCTCGTTGTTGTTGATCACGTTCTTCACGAGACCGGCCACGGCTCCGGTGGTCACGGTGAAGTGCGCTGGCGCGTTGCCGCTGCCGCTACCACCCGATGAGCTTCCGGCGATTGCAGCGATGATCACGACGACGGCGATCACAAGTACCAAGCAGCCGCAGCCAGACTTTCGGGACGACCCTTTCTTCTTCGTCGTCGTCGCGTTGGCGGTCCCAACGCCGAGCACTTTCGCTTTCGCTGCCGCGAACTCGGCTGCGCTGAGCACGCCTTGCTCGTGAAGCTCCGCGAGTCTCTTCAGTTGCTCTGCCGGATCGTTCTCGGCCACACGTCCCCCTCAATGCTGCTACTTGCTCGAATGCGCGCACACTATCCGGAGCAGGTAGCCCAAAGCAACACAACCCGGTCTAATGGCCTCGCCGTCCCTTCTGGCCATCGCTCAGCGCATCCCAGCTGCCCTACAGACGCAACCTCGTAGAGAGAGTTAGCTAGGACGCTTGCTGTAGGTAGCTGGTAGCGGACAGCTGCAGAGCACAGCTGCACAGACAGCAGGTAACGCAGAGCAGACAGGCGGCTGATGCACAGCGCCGATACGTGGTTCTCATCTGTGTGTGTGCCGTTCGTTGCTGTGTTGAACAAGGAACCTCCCCCGTCTCGTGAACAAGGGACTACCCCCCTGGGGGGCATCCACAGAGCGACAGCAAATCCGCCTCGTTGGGGGATTGATTATTTTTCGTACGGGTTCCAGGGGTTGATCGGCCGGCTCTGGCGGCTTTTCGTAACGGTCAGATGCGGCCGTTTGATCGGGCGAAAGCTCTACCGAACCGGGGAGGAAGGTTACACGAACTGATGGACAACACCGACTCGAAAGTGTGTTCACGTTGCGACGAGCGGAAGCCACTCACGGAGTTCCGTAAGCGCTCAGACACACCGGACGGATTGCAGTATCTCTGTCGCGAGTGTCACGACGCGCCGCTTGTGAGCGCTGCCGAGTTATTGCGTGAGGCTCGCGCTGAGGCCGAGTTTCGCCGTGGCCGCAGTGAGGCGGTGATGCGCGAGCGTCCAGATATCGCGAAGGCGTTCGAACTTGGTAGGCAATCGTCCCGCTTCATGACTCCTGCGCGGGCCCAAGAAGCGATGCGGCGAGGGCGTGAGGTCTTCGGGCAGAGGACCCACCGATGATCGCCGTATCTGATCCTGCTGCGCGGATTGCCGAGCTTGAGGAAGCTCTCGCGTCGCGCGAATTCACGATCCGAATCGCAGGCTCGGCATATCGAAGCCCAAGAGCGAGAGCTACGGCGAAAGGCAGGATGCTTCGCGACCTTCGCGCCCATGACTGACCCGCTTGAGGCTGTCGAGCCTGATCCGGTTCGGCGGGCCAAGCTACGCGCCCGGATGGCCCCTGAGACCGCCACCGCAGCCGAGAGAGGCGAGGGACGAATGGCGGGCGTGCTCGCCCCCGTAACTCCTGGCTTGCCACCTGGCGCGTCCCATGCTGGCGACAGTGACTCGCTCGGCTGGCGCCGCGTCGGCGCGCTGAACGTAGCCGACGTGCTCGGCCTCTGACCTTCTCCGAAAGGACACACATGACAGACCTGGCTACGGCCATCGCCCGCGAGCGCCAACGCGAGGCGGAAGCAACGGCACGCGCTGATCGGCTTGCACATCACCTTGCCCAGATCGAGAACGGGACGCTCGGCGCATCGGCCGATGGTGGCTACTTGCCCTCGGCTCCGGTGCCCGTCGATGCCCCAGCCGAGCACAACGCGTTGGTCCTGGGGCTACTGCAACTCAGACCGCCCGGGGGCGGCTGGTAGGAGGACACATGCGTCATGACCTGCGCGAAGTTGACTCTGGACAGTTTCGCCCCCGCAACTCAGTGGAAGTCCACGCCAGCGCCCTGCGCGATCTGCTGACCGCGAGGAAACAACAGAACGCGCAGCGTGTCGCTTCGCTGTTCTCGCTTTCGACCGACTCGCTTATGGGTCTCGCCGTCGACACATCGCACCACGCGGCCCGCAGCCGTTCGCCCGCGTTCCACATGCGCACCGACTGACAAGTCCCGCGCTTGCTCACTCAACAGCATCACTTACCTAGGAGAACGA
Source organism: uncultured Conexibacteraceae bacterium (assembly GCA_963720195.1). GTDB lineage: Bacteria > Actinomycetota > Thermoleophilia > Solirubrobacterales > Solirubrobacteraceae > Palsa-465. The sequence goes on along the minus strand of CAVRFD010000020.1, from coordinate 941,249 downwards.
AATGCCACCGATTTACCAGCGTCAGCCGATCCTTCCCGTGACTGGTTACGCGGCGACGCCCGAACCCGAGCCGCTTGGCCCTAGCCCGCTTCCGAGCGCACCCGAGACGAAGGTGGCGAAGGACGCGAAGGCGCTGTGGGACAAAGCGGCCGCGCTGACCGAGAGACTCGCGGGTAGCGTGAAGGACGCGACCGATGCCGGTGCCCGGCTTGTAGCTGCACGGGATGCACTAGCGGACGAAGTGGCTCGCGGAGCGGTGACGGGTAAGCGTGACAGCGCACGAGAGGCCGAACTTGTCGCCGAGGTTCAGAGCGCCGAACTCGAAGCCGATCCCGGCATTCTTCAGCGCCGCTTCCGCGTATTGCTTTCGGCCCAGTGTGATGCCGTCCGGAACGCTCACATGCTCATCCGGGTCAACCTCGCGGAGTTGATCGAGAGCGAGTACCGCCCAATCGCCGAGAGCGCCTGGGCCGAGCTTGCGCAGGCGGAGGCGGGCGACAGTCGCTCGGCGCTGGAATCTGCTCGCGCTGCCTACGAAGACGTACGCGCGAAGGTCAGCGCTCTGTCGCGCTGGGCGTTCGCTCCGCACGCTTTTGTGGTGCCGTCGAGCGGACTTCCGCTCCCTCCGTGTGAGTCATATATGCGGCCCGAGGCGATAACTCCGGTAGAGCCGACGACATTCGATCCGAACACCGTCAAGGCGGCGCAGGTTGCGCGCCACCCAGTCGCCGCGAGCGCATAAGTGGCGTCCCGGCGAGACGCTACGAAGGTAACCGCCCGTAGCCGGTCTACGACTCAGCCGGAGGACCGTCCCGTTTCGCTATCGCGTCAAGCTGGGCCTGTGGAAGCGACTGGTAGATCGCATCCAGTTCCTTCGGGCGGGTAATCATCTGTTCGACGATGAAGTTGACCAATCCGAAGAGAGCAAGCGCCGTACTGGGATCGTCGTTAAGGTCGATCTGGCCAGGGTGAACTGCGTTGTTGCCGATCACTCGCACTGAATCGAGTGCCCGCTGGACTGCCGGATTGAGACCAGCGGCCACGAGAGCCGCAATGTCGTCGTTGATGTTGTTCCCCGGCTGGCCAAGCTTCTTGCAGAGCTTCTGAACGGCTAGTCGTAACAAAGCCGCAGCCGCGCGCGGCGAGCGATTCACGATCTCTCGGGCCTCGTCGTAATCGCCCGCGATCGCTTCGGGCATATCCGACGACGGCGACGGTGCCGTCGGCATGGTTGCGGATACAGCATCAACCCGTGCTCCGCGCTATCGACAACGGAAGTGACGACCCACAGACTGAACTTCCCGCAGACCTCGCAAGTCGCGAAGCTAGCGTCCAGCGGCAGAAACGTTTGCGCTCGCTGGTAGAAAGCCCGCCCCCACGTCTGCTTCGCATAGGCATCGCAGTGGGGGCAATGGAAGGCCTTGCAACGAAACGCCGGTACCCGCTCTGCTTCCCGAGGAACCTCAGTTGCGTCATGTGCTCCAGCCATGAACGCAACGATATGTGGTCATCAGGCGGCGCAATCCGATCTAAAGCGTGCTGACGGTCTCACCCTTTCCCGTCAGCCGGTGATCGTGCTTCTGGTGGGTGAGCACGGATCACCCTCGGCGGTCGACCTCGGTCGGCCGCCAGAGCTTCCCCGGATGGGCGTTATGGGGCGCTAGCCGGGTGGCAGCCAGCGAGCGTCGCCCTTTGAGTGAGCGACCCCCGGTCGTCCCTAGTCGCGCGTGTCTTCTTTCCGCGCGGCTTCGGATGGCTGGGGGCTTTTCTCGCTTCTAGAGGCGCGCCAAATCGTCGCGGATGGTGTCAACCTCTGCCCGTGCGGCTTCAAGGTCAAGGATGGTCACAATAGGCACCCGGCGCAGCGCCTCAACGCTGCTAACCGCCCGGTCGATCCGCTCTTGAATCTGCCGCTTGCGGGGTACTGTTGGCTGTTGCATGGGAGCTTCTGCCTCTCGTGCCGGGCCTCGGGACGCTCCAACGTCGCCGGGGCCGTCTTTGTGATGGCGGCACGGTAGCCGCCTGTCACGCGGACATTCAAGAGGTCAATGTCTGTCCTATTGGCGCTTAGAAAACCCGGAGCGTTGCCGCGTTCTCGTGCTCTCCGGCTGAATCCGTCCACTGCACCACGCACCTGAACTGCGGCGACATACCCATAGCGAGCGAAATCAAGAACCCGACATCGCCACCGGGAGCAAGCGACTCGATTTCGGCGTCTCCGTCCACCTCAAGCGGCAGCCGGTCGCCCTCGTTCTCCGCTTCTAACCGATGTCGAACGTTGAGGGCTGGTTCCGGCCCAGTATTGGAAAGGACAAGTCTGTGGCCACGACCGTAGCTTTCAAAGCGGGGCCAAACCTCGGCGCCCGTCCCAAGCACGTTCAAACGGGACTCAGTCTCTGTTTCGCGCGTCGCCCTTGTTGCGGAAACCGCCGCGTGCAAGATCGCGTCGACGTGACGCGATAGGTCTGCCTCGTCGGCGTACGGCAGCACCAGAGCGCGAGAACGAACGTCGGCGTAGTACGTCTTCAGCCGTTCCAGTTGATCGGTGTCGAGGTCCGCAGGCGGAATATCTCGCGTCGAACTCAGAATTGCGGCGTACGCGCCGTTTTCGTGACCACGTTCGACTTCCTCCACAGTGCCCGACTCGGCGTCCCCCGTTGGAGAGCCAAGTCTGTGCCAGAACAACCCGATCACTATGTCTGCGTCATCGACTAGTTGGGTGTTGAGCGCCTCTTGGGGCCCGCACACCATAGGCGGCAACCGAGTGCCGCGCCCAATTGGTAGGAACGATTACAGCCCCGAACGCAATTCCGTACAGAGCGTTCCAGCGCCCTACCGTCTCTACGGCAACCGCAATGTCGCGTTCCGGCACATCCGAGGGTGCGGAAAGCAGTAGGCGGTGTGCGGTCGCGCTGTATGTCATTGACCGCGGTTTCTAGCTAAGGCATCGGTCGTGATCCGCCCGACTGTCCCACGGACTGTCCCACGGGCACCCTTGAAACGCTGAACGCCCCGCAAACTCGGGGCGTTCTGCAGTACCGCTACCGGGATTCGAACCCGGGTTACCGCCGTGAGAGAGTGACTGAGGATCAGCTAAGGTCCGGTAATGTCAGATGGATAGGCGCTTTTCCGGATTCCGGTACGGATGCGACGGACGGTTCAGGTGCGTCTGATGTGTGTTAATGGTGCGTCACGAAGGCCGCTGGTTCCGCCGCCGCGGCCGCGCTACGAATTCAGAGCCCGCAGCGAGTCGCGCTGCGGTTGGATCGTTTCGCGATCGATCGCCTTCAGCTAGACGTCAGCGAACACCCACGATCGGCCCTGGGCGTCCGGGCCGGTAGCCCGGCACGAGACGCTAACGGCCTCTAACGCCTTGTACCAAAGACACCGGCGATGGGAGTCGCGATATCCAGTCGGCAATGCCACTCGGCCAGTGCCGCTCCACGAAAGCAGCAGCCGCCGCCGCGCGGTCGCCGGCACAGTCATCGGCCAGCACGAAAGGCCAGCGCTTATCCTCACTCGCAGCAACGATCGCATCGGCGCGATGCTCCGTCACACAGGTGAGGCAAGCGCAATGAACGCGAGCCCTATCGGTCGGAGGCCACCCGCGCGCGTTCCAGAGCCGCGACGCGCAGTTGCGTCTGAGCGCCTGGCGATCTCCTCGAGGCCGACTCTCGACCGCAAGCGGATGCCCTCAGGAACGCGAGCGCGTCAATGGTTGCGTGGCTCAAGTGACAAAGCGTCCGCAGTCGCTGCGACGCTTACGACCCAGCGCTTCCGTACGCTGTGCGGATTGTGCATGCTCACAAGGGCCATGTGGGCCAAACCACCGGGATGGCCGCATGCGCAGCTACAAATGAGTCTGGGGCCGGCAGTTGTCGATGAAGCACGAGTCGTCGCGTGACAAGCAGCTGAGCCTACGGCTCACTCGGCTGCGCGACAGCCACGAGGACCACTGGGCCTACCGCGGGGCTGGCAGAGCGCACAAGCACGCACTGTTCCAGTACCCGGCGATGATGGTTGCCGACATGCAGCGAGACCTCGCCGCAGTCCTCCTCGACCATGCGGCAGACGCGACAGGTCCGGTCCTGGACCCGTTCGTCGGCTCAGGGACGACGCTTGGCGCGGCGATGAGCCTCGGACGGGATTTCGTCGGCTGGGACATCAACCCACTCGCCGTGCTGATCTGCAAGGTCAAGGCCGGGCCGCTGCACGTCGCCGCCTTTGCGGACGCCTCGACGCGTGTATGTGCCACCAAGCTTGTCGCCACGCCGTTGGAGCGCTTCGACAATTGGCGGCATTGGTTCACCACTGATGTGGCCCGAGGTCTCACTTCGTTGCGTGAGGCGATCGCCGCGGAGAGCAATGTTGCCACTCGACGCTTTCTGTGGGTTTGCCTGGCTGAAACGGTGCGGCTCACGAGCAACTCACGCACTTCGACCGTCAAGCTACACAGGCGCCCCGTCGAGCAACTCACGAACCGGCCGGATCCCGCAGCGGTTTTCAAAAGAGTTACCGACGACAACCTGCAGCGTGTGCGGGACGCGGCGAACGAACTCACTTCTAGCGGGCGCATGGTCCGTGGTTGGTACCGGGGTGAGGTGTCGATCGAACTCGGAGATTGCCGGCACCTTGCCTTCGACGGTCCGGCGGCGTCACTGCTGATCACATCGCCGCCATACGGAGACAACACTTCGACCGTGACCTACGGTCAGCACGCCTACCTTCCGCTCCAATGGATCGACCTGTTTGACATCGACGAGTCCGCCGATCCCGATTGCCTCGCGACGACACATGAGATAGACAGCCGCAGCCTCGGCGGCAGCAGACGCATCACTGAAAGCCAGGAGAAGGCCCTCACCGAGCGGTCGCGATCTCTAAAGGCTCTCTTGCAGAGGCTGACCGATTCTCGGCCGAATTGCACTAGCCGCATCGTTGCGTTTACCCGGGATCTCGATGACGCCCTCGCCCACGTTCTGCCCTTGATCCACCAACATGGTCTGACGGCATGGACGGTCGGTGCACGTCGCGTGGGCGGGCAGAGCGTTCCCCTCGACAAGATCCTCGCGGAGCTCTGCTCGGCGCGCGGATACGGATGCGTCTCGGTGCTTCACCGCGAGATTCCGTCCGAGCGCAAGCGGATGGCCTCACGCAATGAAGCAGGATCGACGATGAACCGGGAACATGTCGTGATTCTCCGCCGCTCATGACCCCGGCTGCGCCCGCGCCCCAGCGCCAACCCGTATTCGACATCAGTCCCCAAGTGGTGTTCCGCTTGGGCGACGAGCTGATCACCGATGAGCTCCAGGCACTGATCGAGCTCGTCAAGAACAGCTACGACGCTAGCGCTACTACGGCCGCTGTCGTCATCGACACCGAGACCACGCTGAGCTCTGAGGCCACTGACCCACCTCCGACGGCGGGCAATGGCGAGGATGACAGCACGAAATCGAAGATCGCCGACGACATTGGCGTCGCAAACCGTCCACAGCCGGTTGGATGGATCGAGGTTCGCGACGACGGTGACGGGATGACGCGTGACGGTCTCGAACGCGGCTGGCTTCTGATCTCGAGCAGCACGAAGCGCGAACAAAAGGCACAGGGCAAGAAGAACCGTCTCGGTAGAACTCCACTCGGAGACAAGGGGCTTGGCAGGCTGGGTGTATTGCGACTCGGCTTGCAGGTCGAGATCCGGACTCGTCCGCGTGATGCCCCGGAAGAGCACATTCTTCAGTTCAGCAGAAGCGACTTCGAGCGCGAAGACGCGCTGTCAGACATAAATCTTCACTACGACGTACGGCAACTGGTAAAGCATGATGGCGCCTGGCGAATAGAGAGCCCGTTCGCAAGCGATGTTGGTTGCACAACCCTGGATGGGCGTCAGGGAACGGTCATCAGAATCACCGGCCTGACCAACCCTGAGGTGTGGCGGGATCACCAGGGCGTACAGCAGCGCATGACCGCGCTCCTGTCGCCCTTCAATGAAATCGAGCAGTTCACGCTCGAGCTCACCATCGATAACGAATCCGTTCCGCTCGCGAGCATTGCGGCGCAACGTCTCGACCTGGCGAACGCACGCTGGAGCCTCGACTTCAAGGACGGGCGCATCTACCTCAACGGACGGCTCAAGCTGATCGCCTTCGAGCCGGCCGCGACGAATGAGCGCCTAACCCGGCTCTGGGCAGAACTGGTCGCACCGGATGAGGGCAGATCCTTCGCGACGAGGCCGATTAACGGCCAACTGAGCGGCGTCGAGACAGCCTTGGCAGATGCGCCCTACTGGCTATCAGTGTCAACTGAGACCGACCTATCTGACATCCCCGATCCGACCGTCCAACGGAAGAAGACCCGCAGCGGCTCAAACGGCGCGCGCAGACCCGACTGGAAGAATCCAGGCCCGTTCACAGGCGAAATAGACAGCTTCGACTTGGCGGCCGATGCCGAGCGCAGCGTCGCCGGCGCAACGATCTTCGCCAGCTATAGCGACTATCGGGACTGGGTCAGACAGGTCGCGGAGTCCGAGTCTTTCGCGACGGGTTCGGTGTGCGAGTGGGCGATGACTTTCTGCGTCTGGGCACCGGGTTCACTAGCGCAAGAGGCTTCTACGCACTCCGACCCGGGAACATCGTCGGCTACATCTCCCTCTCCGCCGATCAGAACGCCGGCCTCCAGGAAACAACCGACCGGGAGGGATTCGTCGTAAACGCGGAATACCGCGCTTTCGACGCGCTGCTGGGATGGGCGGTCGACCGAATCAACTATCTCCAGAACCAGATCGGGCGCGAGCTCGGCAAGTGGGCCGACGAGGCCGCACTTCCGGAACCACCCAGGCCCAGCCGCACGGCCGCCGAACTGGCGACGCAGGCCGCCGCCCAAGCGGCACGCACGACCCAGGCCCTGGCCACTGTCCACACCGTTCAGCGAACGCTGACCGAGCTCGGCGAAGGGGCCGCCCTGCTGACTCCCGATCAAGAAGAGGCCGCTCGCAGAGCCGCAGACGCGCTGCGCAAACTCGACGGGCTAGCCGTGGAATGGAGCAGCTTGCACACCCAGCTCAACGATCTTGCGGAGCGTAGCCGCGAGGTTGAAACAGAGCGCGAACTGCTTCGAGATCAACTGCGTGTCGCTTACCAGACGGTGGGATTGGGATCGTCGCAGAGACAGTCGCCCACGAAATGGACAACATCACGGGACGCCTTCAAGCCCAGGCGAAGCAACTCTCCCCCTTGTTTCGAGGCCCCGAACACGCCACCGCCCGGGTGCTGGTGGCAGAAGTGAACAAATCAGTCCGCGACATCAGACAACAGATCCGGCATCTCGAACCGCAGCTCCGCTACCAGCGCGCCCGACGCGACGTTCTCGACATTGGTGAACTGGTCGAGAGAGTCGTTGAGTATCATCGACCCCGCCTGGCAGGCAACGGAATTGAAGTCTCGGTGTCGGGAACAGCGTTCACCGTCCGCGCCAATCGAGGACGCCTGCAGCAGGCGCTGGACAACCTCGTGACCAACAGCGAATTCTGGCTGCGACACGCCGACACATCTGATCCGCGCATCGACGTCACCCTCGTTCCCCCCAGGCCGCCGTTTCACGACAACGGCCCCGGCGTCGATCCCGCCCTAGCCCCGGCAATCTTCGAGCCGTTCGTCTCCGGCCGCAGCGGCGAGGAAGGACGTGGCCTAGGTCTTTTCGTAACGCGCCAAGTGTTAAAGACGACCAAGGAAGTGTCTTCCTCGGCGAAGCTGACGACGACGGCGTTAGGCGCACCTTCGTGCTGGATCTCCGCGCTGCCGTACCGGAGGAGGGCAGCACTCGAGCATGACCTGGTGCAACTTCTCGACCTGCTCGGAATTGACCGGGTCGTCGTCGTCGACGACGACTTTCTTGCTCCGCTGTCCGAATACCTCGTAGCCGTCGAGGAAGGAGACGCTCCTACAATCGAGAGCCTGCCGGACCTACCCGAAGGTGACGACCCGACCGAGCACGCAATCGCTCACTGGGACGAAGTCACAGTCCAGGACAAACTCGAGATACGCCGGGCGACGCTCAAGGCCAAACGCCAACCCGGCGACCCGACAGGCCTGCGGGAACTGATATACGGCCGGCCATTCTCCGGCCTGGCAATGGCGGAATGGGAGGCCCTGTCTGAAAGGCTCATGAGCGGCGGCAAGCGTTTGCTGATCCTCTTTGACGTGGATTTCGGGCAGGAGACGGGCGACGAGGGCGACACCACCGGGCTCCTGCTCGCGCGCGAGGCACTGGGGTCCGCGGGCAAGCACATCGTCGGGCTGCTGACCAGCAAAGCCGAAACCGGCGAGGAGGAGGCCACAGCAGCCGCCTGGGCCCAGAACAGTGGTGTACCTGTAGCCGAATTCGTCGTGGTAAACAAGCGGCTAGTCCGCGATGGAGAAGAGCAGGACCTCGAGGTAGCGACCGACCAGATTCGAACAACCCTCCAGGCGTCGCAGTTGGCCCGCGTCCGCACGAAGGTAAAGCAGGCGCTTGACGAAGCCATCTCGTTTGCGACCGAACAACTCGACGCCCGTTCCCCGTCGGTTCTCGAGGACGTGGTCTTCGAGAGCTCGCACGAAGGCGGCGAGTGGGAGGGTGACACATGGTTTCGCATCTACGGCACACTCGGGCTCGATCGCGCCCGTCACACGGTGGCGCTGGACCCCGAGGTGCGCGCCGCGATCTCCGACGTCCGCCAACTTCTGCGGTCCCGGCCAGACAACCCTCATCCGGATCGACCGAACTGGCCGCGGAGGTGCAACAGGCCGAGGCCTACGAAGACGCGAGCTATGTGAACGGCGCCGGTCTGCCGATCGAGAAGGCGACCTGTTTCAGGCCAACGACGGCCCGATCTACGTGTTGGTGGGGCAGCCGTGTGACCTGGCTCTCAGACCAAATGGTCGCGCCTACGACCCAAAGACGGCGACTTTGCTCCCGGTAAAGAAAGCTCAGAGTTCAGACGTGTCCGCAGGCACTGAAGAGTACCGGCGAGATACGAAGTTCCTACCGGCTGCCACCCGGAGGACCCATGGGTGAGGGAGAATGGGAGGTCCGGTTCCGTCCTGAACATCACGTCGCGTTCGACGTTTTGGACCTCTGCAGCCTCAACACAGAGGGCAGGACAACAACCCATCCACCCGCCAAGTCGGCGCTCGATCCGCTCCTCCCTGGCGTCGAAGCGCGTAGGACCGCGATCACCGAGACCGAAACCAAGCTTCAAAGCCTGCTCGAGCACGTGGACGGCTTGGAAGCCGACAAGCAATTGGAGAAGGCGGCAGCCAATCGCATTCGCCATGCGATGTTGTGTATGGGCCAGCCATTCAAGGCCTTGCTGAAGCGAAAGCCGGCGGCCTTCGAGTTTGATGGTCGGCGTATCGGGCGTTTGGCCGGTGGCTACGCAGACGCGCTGCTGGTCGCGCACTCAGGCGCTCGGGCGCGCACGCACGCTCACGAACTGACCCGCATCGTGAGAAACGACTAGGTTCTCTCCCCCACCCCCGCGGCCATCAGGCGTCTTTCCGACGCCGCAGGACCGAGTGCATCGTACACAGCAGGATCGTGCTCGGCATGCGTAAAGTCGCCCGAATGGCTGAAGCTGATCCGCAGGACATCGTGCTTACCGGCGAGGGACCGGGCTGGCCTGCGGATCCTGACCCTCTGCCTGACCCGCCGAGATGGGCGGATGGCCGGGCCTTCGACGGAGTGAATCCGCGACATGCAGCCGCTCGCGATCTCGACGCTCTCGGAGAGCTTTGCCAAGGAGTACCCGAACCTGGCCTTCGGGTCCGCCTGGAGATACCTGCCTGAGCCTGACAGCGATCAGGATGTCGACCAGGCTGTGATGGCCAAGGCGCATCTGGCGGTGCGGATGAGCTCAGCTCCGCTTTACGCACAGCTCGTGGGGATCGAGCCGTCTGTTGCGCAGGCAGAACCGTTCCCCGCGGCGGATGAGGCCGTCTTGACCTTCGCCGCTCGTGGTGAGCTGCCCGTCTCGCCGGTGTTCCTCGATCTCGAATCCGAAGCTGGCACGCCGGTTGCATGGCATGCGGAGACGTGGCCGCTACCGCTGCACCTCCGCGCCGCGCTTTGCTCGGAAGTCCCCGATTGGTCTGTCGGTGATTCCGTTCGGCAGCGTCGAGGGTGTTCATCCTCTCGGAGGAACTGACTATCAGGCCTGGGCCCGCTGGGTGTTTGTCGCCGACGGGATCGACGGCAGAGCGCTCGCCCGCGGTCCAGGCGATTTCTTCATCCACCAAAACGGTGATGTGCATGGCTGGGTGGACATGGACCCAGCCTCGATCTGCGCGCATCAGGGAGCGGTCTCACTCAACCTCACGCTCGCCGCCGTCTCAGTGCTTCTGAAGCTCGACCTTCTGGGCACGGAGCTCGTGTCGCGTCCGCTCCCCGCCCGGCGCGACGTCGCGCGCAGCGTGCTGGTGCGCGGATCGGATTAGTTCCAGACGGCCTCCATTTACTCGTCCGCCAGCGGGTCGATGAGATTGACCCCGACGCCGCTGCCGAGCGTGCAGACACCACCGAATGTCGGCTCGCGGGAGCGCACACTCGCTTGAACCAGGCGCACGGGCTCTGGCATGAGGCGCTAGACGCATATCAGGATCCCGAACTGTTCCTGACGCGGCTGAACGCGTTGCTGGTCTCGCTCAGGAGCGTGACGTTCGTACTTCAGAAAGACCTCCGACACGAGGACGGCTTCGACGAGTGGTACGAGGAGCAAAGGGTGCAGATGCGTGCCGATTCGGTTATGCGCTGGCTGCATGACGCGCGCAACAAGGTCGAAAAGCAAGGAGATCTCGCCGTCTCGTCTGTCGCGCTGTTGAGCATCGAGGGCCCCTGGCATACCTCCGAAGCCAAAGTCATCAGCGTCGAGCCATGGCAGAACAGCAGCAAGATAGCCCGCGGTATCAACGTACGCGGGCTCTCGCAGCCGAGCGCGCCGGGAGGACGTCTTAGTCGTCGAGCGGCGCTGGACGCTGCCGGAGCTCACGGCCGAAGATCCTCGATGTGGTCGCCGAGGGCTTCGCCGCGCTCGCCCGCACAATCGCAGGGGCGCACGAGCTCATGAGCATGTCTCTGCAGGACTGCATACTGCGCGAGGATGATGAGCACGATGCCGCCGTGAGGGCGGCTCGCGGGCACCAGCCGCCATGCCTGCTCGCGAGCCGTGAGCAACGCACGAGCCGGCGCGATTTGAGCACGGGAGCACCCATCGAGATCTCAATGGTCCGCACAACACGGGACTTTGAGAGCGACCGCGCAACGGCCGCTCAGCGGTACGGCCTACAGCCACCCGAGCACCTGCCGGAGCGTTCAGACCTGATCGCGCAACACGGTTCCTGCATGACGTCGGGCGAAGATTCTTGCGGCCGACGGTTACCACATGACCATCGCCTGGCTCAGACGCGGTGAGGAGGACCTGACACCGGTGGCTGCTCGAGCCCCACGACCAACGGGAGAAATACCTGATGGTCAACAGGCTCGCGCGCGCGGCGCAGACACGCGGTGCCGACGCAGTGATCTTCGCGGCGGAGATGTGGCTGGCGGACGAGGTGACAGAGGCAGACCAAGAGCGAAACTTCACCCTGAGGAACGGCCCGATCGCACCGAGGCCTTCATGACGTGCATGGTCCGCCGTGACCAGGAGCCGTTCCTATTGATTTCCCCGTTCACAAGAACTGGTGACACGATCCAGTTGAGTGCTCCTGAGGAGGAGCACGGCGTGGTGCCGGTTTTCTTGGCCCCGATCGCGGATGCCTGGAGGCAGACCTGAGCGCGCCACACACGCTCAGTGTGGCGGCGGCTCAGCCTCGAGCGACTTGAACGTCGCAATCACCCACTCGGCGACTTCGCGCCTGCCCGTCAAGCGCGTCTCGGACAGCAGCTCATCGGCATACGTCACGCGCACGAACCGATACCCATCGAGAAAGTACGCCCAGGCAAACCCGAGACTCACGAGCGTCGGGAGCCACGATTTGTTTCGGGCGTCGCGTGCGGGTTCTTGCTGCGTCGGAACCCGACACCCGGCGAAAAACGCTGATGACCCCCCAATCTGGTCGCTCTCGAGGTAGTCCCACCCAGTCGGTACTCGACCCCCCAGTCAACCCAACCTTCGGCCCACCTCTTGGTGGGCGGTCGTGGCTCAAAGCTTGCCCAATAACCGCTTCCGAACAGCGGATCCCTCGTGGCAGCGCGACTGTGCGCGAAATCCTCGCGTGTCCCCCAACCGGTCTGGATCAGCGCATCGGCACGTTCACACACCCCGCAAGCGCGTCGCCCGCTGCGCCTGCCTCCATTAGTGCCAAAGCGTGCACGCCGTCATCGCGTCGGGCTCCATCAACCCCTCCTCGTCCAGATACGCCACGTCCTCATCAAGGACCCATCGCTGATCTGCCGGCACCGCGCCGCGAAACGCGGGGCGGCTTGCCGCGAGAGCCACCGACTCCCGATCCCGGCGACAACCCCGGGGCTCGCCAGCATGGGCAGATCCACCCGTGCCCATTTCGACCCCAGCCGCTGCGGCAATCCCCTTTAGTTGCAGGGGTCAGGGGTGTCATGGATGCCAGAGAATGCTCGTGTGGTGCATACCCCGGTGCATACCTTGATCCCCCCAGTGAGCGCGCACATCCCCGAACTCGGGCACCGCTACGCCACGAGCGAGCGATACGTACCAGTCGTGACCTGCCCAGACCGAGTCGGGCCGACATCCCGGTCACATTTGGTAGGGGTCGAGCTCTACCGAATAGCGATCGGTCGCCCAATGCTCACTGCTCCACTCGAAGAAGTCGGCGCGATCGTCCAACTCGACGGCCATCCCCCGCCTCCCGGAGATAATGAGCCACGGCTTGTCGGGCTCGTGTTCGGTCAGTGTGTAGGTCCAAGTTCGCACGCCGACCGGGGATGCTGCCACGAAACCCGGATCGAGCAGCAAGCCGATGTCCGGCGACGAGACCCGCATAACCTCACCCTCAAGTCGAGGCTAAGTCCCAGCTTCGACTGATGCTACCTAGCCGGTGGGGACAAGCGTCGAGGTACGGGAAGACCAGTCCCCAGCGTCTGGCTCGGTCAGCGGATTGCCGCACCCGCGGATGGGGGACGGCTCCTTTGTCTGCTTGTGGCGGCTAGCCACAACCGCCGGCTCTCAGTTCGGCGCTGCCGAGGTCGCATGGAATCGAACCCCGACCCCTTCATTACGAGTGAGCCTGAGGCTGCGGGCTACAGTCAGTGGAAGTAGCCTAAATCCCTGCAAAACGGGACTTTGGAGGCTCCGTCGTGTCGATTTAGAGAATCCGCGACGCCAGAGTGAGTTGCCAATTTATTGCCAATTCTTCGGTGAGGCGCCAAGCTCTCGGAAAGTTGTCAAGGGCCGGTTGAAAGGTGGGCCACTCACCCCGGCGCAGGGGGTCCAGTATTCGGGCGGCGCCCACACGGAGCAGCATGTGTGGGGGCAAGCCGTAGAAGCTGAGCTTGACCCGACGGACGCCGTGACGCTCCAGCTGCTCACCCGCGGCAGATGCTGGAAAGCGCCGGCTCCTGAGCCTGCCGGCCGTTCGCAAAGTACACCGACCAATCCATGCCTCAGCGGTATGTAAGCGAGAGCATCCATGTCTTTGCTTTACCCACACCGGTCATGCATAGTCCGCCGTGCGTTGTCGGTCCGAGTCCGCGGGCTAGCGGGGACTCGCGATGCCAGGCCGGGATAAACAGCGGCCACCACTCATCGAACTGGAGGCCCTTTGATCAGAATCGCCCATGACGCACGTGCCGGCTATCCCGATATCTACACGCCCGCGGCAGTAGCAGCCCTCGAGGCGCTAAGTGTTCTCGATGCGCGCCGCCGCGAACTGATGACCGAGCGCGTTGCACGTCGCACCGAGCGTGGGCGCAACCAGCAGGCAATCGAGTTCCTGCCCGAGGACGCAGTCATCGACGGAACCTCGTTGACAGTCAGGGATGCGCGTGCGGGGCGATTCGAGGGAGCCGTGATCCCTCACGACCTGCAGCGTCAGTGGATTCAGGGAACGGGACCGGCAACCAAGCCGCGGTCGAGCACCGCATCCGGGTTGCGCAATGTCGCGTACGCGATGCTCTCAGGAGCTGATGGCTGGATGTTCGACGGCGAGGACGCGCTCGGGCAGGTCGAGAGGATGTCACTGGACAACCAGCGCAACCTGAAGCTCATGATCGTCGAGGATCCGCAGTTCCTGGCGGTGGCCGAGCAGGTCTCCGCGGAGATGAACGCGTGGGCGATGAAGTTCTTCGGCCAGCCTACGATCACGGACTGGCGCGAGCAGCTCCGCATGACCACGAGGATCTTCCGTGCTCGCGGGCTCCATCTAGACGACCGCCACATCGCCCATGCCGACGGCGGCGGATTTTCGGCATCGATCGCGGACCTCATCCTGTATGTGACAAACAATCACGCCGCGTTAGGCGAGCAGGGGCGCTCGATCGTGCTCTACCTGCCGAAGATCCAGACCGCGGCCGAAGCCGCCTACTGGAACCTGTTGCTGGACACGTTGGAGGACCATCTCGGGCTGAAGCGCGGAACGATCCTCTGTTACGTCCTCGTCGAGCAGATCGAGGCGTGCTTTCAGCTGATGGAGATCCGCGCGGCGCTCGGCCGACATTTCGTCGGCTTCAACACCGGCCGCTGGGACTACATCAACTCGGTGTCTGACGCCTACGCCTGGGATCCCGGGTTCATCAACCCGAACATCGACCAGGTCACGATGACGTATGGGTACATGCGGGTTTACGAGGACCGGGTGCGCCGCGCGGTCAACACGCCCGGACCTCAATGGCAACTTCGCGCTGTGGCAGGGCGGGATGGAGCCCAACATCCCCGTCGGCAGCGAGGCCGGCGTGCAGGCGGCGATGCAGAAGGCGGTTGCCGGCGGTGAGCGCGAGCAGCGTGAGGGCGCCTCCGGCAAATGGGTCGCGCACTGGAAGATGGTTCACATCATGCGCCCGGTCTGGGAGCGAGTCGGCCAGCACAACCAGCTCGGCCGGGAGTTCCCTCGCCTCACCTACACCCCGGAGGACGCAGCCGCACTCATCCTCCTCGAGGACGCGCCACGAACGGTTCGCGGCGCGCGCGACCTACTGAGCGTCGGCCTGCAGTACGGCAACGCGTTCGGACAGGGCTTCCAGGCGGCGGCGCTCAAGCCCGCGGACTTCTTCGGTGACGACGATGTGCTCTACCTGATGGAGGACGCGGCGACCGGCGAGATCCGGCTGTCCGTCCTCTGGGAATGGCTGCATAAGTCTGGGTGCTTCACCGCTGAGGACCAGGAGACCGGTGTCCGTGCCGGCGATCCGCTCACAGAGGAACTGTTTCTGCGCCTGCTCGACGAGGAGTACTCAAAGTTGCTCGAGGCCTCCAACCAAGATGTTCACGAGGACTCGAAGTCCACAACGCTGCCGATAGCGAAGGCGATCGTCAGAGCGTATGTCCTCGAGCCGGTCAAGGCACCGTGGTACATCGACCTTCTCAACATCAATATCGACAACGCAAGCCTCGCGATTGGCGAGGCGCGGATCCGCACGTACCTGGAGGCGTTCGGCCGCGATGGCACGCGCATCACCAGAAACCTCGACTTCGACACCCGCGGCTAAAGCGATAGGCCATTCATCACATGAGCGCTTTTGACAACAACGTCGCAGACGTTCAGGAGTTCATCGACTCCGATCGGTTCTCCGACATCACCCGCCTGTATTCAGCTCGGCAGGTCGCGGAACAGCGCGGGACGATTCCAACCGATTACCGGGTTGCGCGCGAAAACGCCGCCGCCTTCTACACGCGCCTGCGTGAACTGTTCAACGAGAAGAAGTCGATAACAACATTCGGCCCCTACTCCCCCAGCCAGGCAGTGACGATGAAGCGCCAGGGGATCGAGGGCATCTATCTCGGCGGCTGGGCAACTTCTGCAAAGGGCAGCATTACCGAGGACCCCGGCGCCGACCTCGCGAGCTACCCGCTCTCACAGGTCCCGGACGAGGCAGCGTCGATCGTTCGCGCGCTGCTGACCGCCGATCGCAACCAGACCTACCTGCGCTCGCGCATGACCCCCGAGCAGCTGCAGGCCGCGCCCGAGCCTGTCGATTACCGCCCGTTCATCATTGCCGACGCCGACACCGGACACGGTGGCGACGCGCATGTGCGCAACCTGATCCGGCGGTTCGTCGAGGTTGGTGTGACCGGCTACCACATCGAGGATCAGCGTCCCGGCACCAAGAAGTGCGGCCACCAGGGCGGCAAGGTGCTCGTCGGCGTCGATGAGCAGATCAAGCGGCTCACCGCCGCCCGGTTGCAGCTGGACATCATGGGCGTTCCCGGCATCATCGTCGCCCGCACTGACGCGGAAGCCGCGAACCTGCTCGACAACTCAGGCGATGAACGGGACCACCCGTTCATCCTCGGAGCCACCGCGCGCAGCGTGCCGTCATACAAGCTCGCGACCCTGGCGCTGATGCGCCTGTTCCACGGCTGCGGCCACGACATGTTCATTGGCTTCCAGCTCTACCAGGTCACCGACCAGGAATACCGAGCCGCAGATAACTGGCTGACGAGTACCGGCCTGCGACAGACGGCCGAGGCCGCCGCGGCCAGCGTCATCGGTCAGCCTGAACCGCGGGTCGAGGAGGCCTATGACCGGGTCTTGAACGCGATGGTCGAGCGTTGGGAAGCGGACGCGGGTCTGATGACGATCGGTGAGGCCGTTGCCGCCGCCCTGCGCACGCAGGAGGAGGACGGCACCGAGGCCGCGATCAGCGCTGAGGAGTGGACGTCGTTTGCCGTGACCGCGTCGTTCTGGAGCGTGCGCGAGAAGGCCCGCGAGCTGGGCATCGACTTCTACTGGGACGCAGAGCTCGCCCGCACGCCGGAGGGCTTCTACCAGGTGCGCGGCGGGCTCGAGTATGCGATCGCCAAGTCGCTCTCGGTGGCGCCGTACGCGGACATCATCTGGATGGAGACTGCATCGGCTGACATCCACGAGGCGCATGAGTTCGCGGAGGCGATGCACGCCAAATTCCCCGATCAGCTGCTGGCCTACAACCTCTCGCCATCGTTCAACTGGGACTCGACCGGGATGTCCGACGACGAGATGCGCGAGTTCCCGAAAAAGCTCGGCGAGGCCGGGTTCGTGTTCAACTTCATCACCTACGGCGGGCACCAGATCGACGGTGTCGCCGCGGAGGAGTTCTCCACGGCGTTGCTGCACGACGGAATGCTGGCCCTGGCACAGGTGCAACGCAGGCTCCGCCTGCTCGAGTCCCCGTACCGCACGCCCCAAACCCACGTCGGTGGGCCGCGCCTCGACGCTGCCCTCGCTGCTTCATCGGCGCGCACCGCCACAACCAAGGCGATGGGCAAAGGCTCAACGCAAGTGCAGCACCTCAAACAAACCGAGCTGCCCAAGAAGGTGCTCGAGGACTGGCTGTCCACCTGGGCGCAGACCAACGAGATCGACGAGAAGTTGCGAGTCCGGCTTCAGCCCAGCCGCGAAGGAACCGACGTCCTCGCGCTCGACATCCTCGGTGCCGACGACGAAAAGCGCGCCGATGTCGTGTTCGCCCCGATCCACGACCGCAAGGGCCACACCATTCTGTCCGTGCGCGACCAGAACACGTTCGACAACTCGCTAAGACGCAAACGCCTCCAGACGCTCATTCACCTGTATCTGTTCAGCCGCTACAACGTGGACTCGGTCCACTACGTCGCCCCCACGGACGACAACGCCAAGCAGTGCGACCGGATGAAGGCTCTGGGCATCTACACCGCTGTTTCCAACGAGGTCGGCGCGATCATCGTCGCGCAAGTCGATCAGGCCGTCGTCGCAACGCTTACCGACCCGGCGTCCATCACAGAGCTGATAGAGGGCGCGCGGAAGGCTGCGTAGGTGTCGTGTTGAGAGTGGCGGGAAGGCGGGCGAGGGTGAGGCATCGTCCCGATCTGACCCATCGCCCGATCTTGAGGATCGGCAGGTTCGTGCAAGCGCCCGCTCTGACTATTGTCTGAGCCCTGCCGCGAGGCGATGGGCGTCTCCTACATGACCGGGGTACTGTCGCCAAACGACCCCGAGCATCGCCCGGTCGCCACTTGGGTTGCGCAGGCTTTCCGTGACGCGTGAACCTACGGATTGAACCTAAGAGAGCGGTTCGTCGAGTTCGCCGAGCATGTCAGTGAGGTCGAGGTTGGCTGCGTAGTCAACCGGGCACGCGATCACCGAGACAGTGTTGTCGACGAGCGCCTGCTCGAGCGTTGGCAGAAGCTCGGATGCCGCGGAGATGCGGTAGCCCCGCGCCCCGAAGCTCTCGGCATAGGAAACGAAGTCCGGGTTGCCGAACGCGGTGTCGCGGTTCTCGCCCAGTTCGAGGTCCATCTTCCACGTGATGAGGCCATACGCGTCATCGACCCAAATCAGGATCACGAATGGGATCCTCTCGCGAAGGGCGGTCTCGATCTCCTGCGAGTTCATCAGGAAGGCTCCGTCGCCAGTGGCGACGAGCACGCGAGAGTTCGGGCGGGCGAGTTTGGCGCCAATCGCGCCCGGCACCGTCCACGCCATCGTCGAGAGGCCGTTGGAGATCAAGCAGGTGTTCGGCTCGTATGTTGGGTACAGGCGCGCCATCCACATCTTGAGTGCGCCCGTGTCCACCAGGGCAATGTCGTCGCGCCGCAGGGCCGCGCGAGTGTCGGCCACGATCCGTGCTGGAGACAGCGGGAAGCGCTCGTCCGTGCGGCCGCGGTCTAGCTCGGACTCAAGCAGCTCACGGATCCGCTGTTCGCCGAGCCGCGGTTCGAAGCGCTTGTCGACCGCCATCGCGAGCGCATCAAGCGTGCCCGGTATGTCTGATTGCAACCCAACCGCCACCTCGTAGTGCAGGTCGACTTCGGCAGGGAAGCGGTGGATGTGGATGATCTGTCTGTCGCACCCCGGGTTGATGCGGACGGGGTCGAACTCCTGTAGCTCGTAGCCGACTGCGATGACCGCGTCGGCCTTGTCAAAGCCGAAGTTGACGTAGTCGTGGCGCATAAAGCCGACCGCGCCGAGCGCGAGCGCGTGGTCGTCCGGGAAGACACCTTTGCCGTGGAAGGTCGTGGCAACTGGCACGTTGAGCATCTCCGCAAAACGCAACAGCGCCTCGCTCGCACCGGCGCGCGCGGCGCCATGGCCGGCCAGGACGATCGGGCTTGCCGCGTCGCGGAGGACGGCAGCGGCGCGCGCCAGCTGATCGTGGGACGGCTCGTCCGGGCGCGGCGTGTTGACAACCAGTGGTCGTGCGTGCGCGGGCGCCGCGGACTTTTCGACGTCCTCGGGAACAGCTAGGTAAACGGCACCTGGCCGCTCGGTCTGGGCCAGCTTGAACGCCTTGCGCAGCATCTCCGGCACCGCCTCAGGCGTCGCGACAAGTTCCGACCACTTGGTGGCGGGCGCAAACATGGACACGAGGTCGATTCCCTGGTGTGACTCCTTGAACGAGCGATTACGCCCGACCTGAGCCGAGAGCGCCACGACCGGCGTTGAGTTCGTGGTCGCGTCGGCAACGCCAAGCAGCAGATTGATCGCGCCGGGCCCGAGCGTGGCAGAGCACACCCCAGCCTTTCCTGTCAGCCGTCCGTAAACCTCGGCCATGAACGACGCCGCCTGCTCGTGCCGAACCAGCACGTAGCGGATTGATGATCGGCCTAGCGCTTGGACCAGGTGGATGTTCTCCTCGCCGGGGATGCCGAAGACGTACTCAACGCCCTCGTTCTCCAGGCAGCGCACGATCAGTTCAGCTGTTGACATTCGGCTCCCAAAACTCTCGGGCCCCGCGAACTCGCCCTCGGCTGCACCGACTGAGACTTCCGGAGCCGTCGCCCTGCTCGCGTGGCTCTCGGCGGAGCGACTCGCGGAGCGTTGCTTCATCGTCGGCTGACGCTACTGGTCACCAAAGGTGCCGTCAAAGACATTGATGCTCTGAGTTCCATAGCAGGGGGTTATGAACAGATCGGTGGCTTGGCGAGTCCGAAGAACCAGGGCCGAACGATTGGCTTCCCAGTCAATGTCGCTTGCTGTGCGCTAGCGCTCGCGGGTTGAAGGAGCGAGCAGCCCAAGCTCGCGAGCCCGCTTGACGGCGTCGGCTCGCGTATGAACCCCTAATTTTGAGTAAAGGTGCCGGACATGCGTCCTTATCGTGTTAACCGACACAAAGAGCTCTGCACCGATCTCGCCGGCCTGCAGATTCGTCGGGAGATACCGCAGAACACGAAGTTCGGTGTCGGACAACGGCTCCGTCAGCGATGCTTCAGTTTGCGCCGACGACGAAGGGATCCGTCCGGCTAGCAGGTTCAAGATTTCCTGACTGATGGCGGCATGACTGGTTCCAAGGCGTCGGTGTTGTTCGATCAGCGACGGTGCGGGCAGCAGTAGGAACGGAAGCAGCAGGCCATCAGGCTCCGCGAGATCGAGTGCTCGTTCCAGGGCGAGCGCGGCGCCACCCGCGTCACGCAACAGATCAGATGCGATTGCGCCGAGCAGGAGCGCCTGGATCCCCCACCTAGGGTCGCTTATCGGATCGGACCCGTCCAGAATTGATGCCAGCACTGCGGCTGCGGTTTCTGGTTTGTCCTCGGCGATGCTCAGGCGCGCCCGCACGACCCGCATTTCGAGAGCGGCCTGGGCTTCGGGATCCATATCTGCAAGCGCATTTCGCACTTGTTGCATCTCACCCGAAGCAACGAGAAGCTGGAGCCTCATCGCGCGGGCTCTGTTAGCCAGAACGTGAGGGCTGACCATCAGGCTCTCCATCCGCTCAACCTCGCGGTAGGACGACATCGCCTCCGCGTAGCGTCCACGTGCGAATTCCAACAACCCTTGAGCAGCGTGAAGCATGAGCGCCGTTGTCGGTTGGGCGAAATCCCGCAGGACGCGCTCTGCGCGTTGTAGCCAAGCTTCAGCCGGTTCTAGCGCCCCGCGCCATTGCGCCGCGCTAGCAAGGACGATGCAGGCAGTGGCGACAGCAGGCGCCGTGTCCTCCCAACCGTGCGCACGCGCGAGCTCGACTGCCTGCCTCGCAGGCTCCTCTCCCTGAGCACGACCGCGAAACAGGTTGAGAAGAGCTTGGTGCGACAGTGCCTGAAGTTCGAGAGACGGCCTGTCGATACGCCGCGCCTCGGCTAGCCCTGAGTCGAGATGTCGCTCTGCGTCGTCGAATCGGCCCGCCCAGATCTCAGCCACCCCGAGGTCTGTCAGCGCCGTAGCGCGCAGGTCCTCGCCCGACCAGACATCGGCTGAGGCGGATTGTTCGGTGAGTGCAAGCAGTCGCGTTGCCTCTTCGGCAACCGCTTCGAGATCGTTCCGTGCCCTACCGACCGCAAGTCGGCTTAGGGTGAGCGCGACCTGGAAGCGTCCGCGACGCTCCTGCGGCACCGTCTCGGCGTTGCGCTCTGCCAGTCTCAGATACCGCTCGGCTTCAGTCAGCGAGCCCTTGGCGCGCCTTCCGAAAGCCGTCAGCACTGCAAGCTCCGCATTCGCGGAGATGACCTCACTCGGGAAGGCCGACAGCAGCTCTCTTCCGGTGGCGACCCGCCCGTCGAGATACATACGGCGCCAGTTGTCGGCGAGGAGTCTCCCAGCTAGCCCCCAATTCCCAGCAGCCTGCGCATGACGGATCGCATCCACCGGATCGTCGTGCTCGGCGAACCACTCAGCCGCCGCAAGGTGCAGCGAGGGAATCTCTTGCGGTGCGGTGCGCCGAAGCTCGAGGGCGAGAAGATCGGCGAACAGATGGTGGTACCGGAACCAAGACCCTTGCGGGTTGAGCGGGACCACGAAGGCATTCGCGTTGGCGAGCTCGGCCAGGATGAGTTCTGAGCCGGTGCCGCCGCTAAGCCGGTCGGCAAGAGGGCCGCTGACACGGTCGAGCACCGAGGTTCGCAGCAGCATCCGGCTGACGTCTTTGGGCTGGCGCTCCAGTACCTCGGCTAGCAGGTACTCAGCGACCGCGTACTGACGGCCTGAAAAGCCCTCTGCGAAGCCTTCGGGGTCGGGATGGCGGGTGAGCGAGAGCGCCGCAAGGCGAAGCCCGGCTACCCAGCCCTCGGTCGTTTCGACCAGCGATGTGAGCGCACGTTCCGAAATGCGGATTCCAGCTGCCTCGAAGAGCTCGCGCGCCTCCTCGACTGTGAACAGGATGTCCTCTCCGCGGATCTCGGCGAGTTGCCCGTCGAGGCGAAGGCGATGCAGACCGAGGCGTTGGTCGCGACGCGTAAGCAGCACAAATCGCAACCCGGCCGGCGCGGTCCTCAGCAGGACCTCAAGCGGCCCAACAGCATCCTCACCCTCAAGCTCATGGAGGTCATCAATCACGATCCAGACAGGCTCGTCAACGGACTGCAGGTCTTCGCAGATCCGCGCCACCACGGTCGCGCCCTCCAGGCCAGGTGCCGCTGTCAGTTCGCGCACCAGTCCGGTTCCGGCGCGGGTTTTACGCAGCGCGTCCAACAACGACAGCCAAAATGCCTGGGGATCGCGCTCCTCGCGGCTGACCGACACCCATGCGACTCGATCGTTCAGGCCCCTCGCAGCTATCCAGGACTGCATCAGGGACGTCTTTCCGCTGCCCGCCGGTGCCGAGACGAGAGTCACGCGCCTGCCCTGCTCAAGCAGGTCGAACAGGCCACGGCGAAGAACGAGGCGCCCTGGTGCTTGTGCGTGGTGGTCGCTTGCTTGTTCCGATCGGTCCAACGCGCCCAATGTTCGCATCAGCTCTCCGGTCCGCGACGGAATCATCCAAGTCTTGTGATGAGGGCTCATCCAGCTAGCTCGCATCCTCTGAAGCCGATGACAGGCGGCGAGCAGCTGGCAGCACGACATGCGCCCCATCCCGCGATGCGCGTGGAAGGCTCCGCCTGCCGGGTCGGCGGGAGGTCTGCTTTTAGCGCCTCCGACGGCGTGGATCACGGCTTTCGCCAGTACTGCATCGCTACCCAGCGTCCTCTCACGACGGAGTAACTGCCAATGATTATGATTACAGCCCCTACCGGCGACATCGGCCATCAGGTCCTAGCCAACGTCCTCGACAGCGGACAGCCGATCCGAGTGATCGTGCGTGACCCATCCCGACTAGCAGCGGAGGTCCGCGAGAAAGTGGACGTCGTGCGCGGTTCTCATGGTGATCCTGAAGTCCTCGACCGAGCGTTCGAAGGCGCTGACTCGGTTTTCTGGCTCACGCCGCCCGATCCGCAGGCTTCCAGCGTGGAGTCCGCTTATGTCGACTTCACACGACCGGCGTGCGCAGCGTTCAAGCGCCACGGTGTGCAACGAGTAGTGGGTATCTCGGCCCTGGGCCGCGGCACTCCCTGGGCCGACCGTGCCGGCTATGTCACCGCTTCGCTCGCGATGGACGACCTGATCGCCAGCAGCGGGGTTAGCTACCGCGCGCTGGTCATGCCTTCGTTCATGGAGAACCTGCTCAATCAGGTGGACCCGATCCGCGAGCAGGGCATGTTCTTCGGGCCCATTTCGGCCGACCACAAAGACCCCAGCTGCTCGACCCGGGACATCGCGGCCGCCGCGGCCAAGCTGTTGCTGGACGACAGGTGGACCGGATCGGACCCCCTCGCTGTGCTGGGGCCAGAGGATCTGTCCTTCAACGACATGGCCGAGATCATGTCCGACGTGCTCGACAAGCCTGTTCGGTACCAGCAGATCCCATGGGATGCTTTCAAAGCTCGAGTGGCCGGTTTCGGCCTCTCCGAGGCGATGACCCAGGCCTTCTACGACATGATCTGGGCGAAGGACCAGGGTCTCGACCGGGGCGAGCCGCGGACTTCTCAGTCCACCTCGCCGACCAGCTTCCGGCAGTGGTGCCAGGAAGTTCTCAAGCCCGCAGTCGAAGCAGAGTCAGCCGTTCAGGTCTGACCACGCTTCGCGAGACGGCGGCTGCGCCCGCCCCCCTCGTAGCCGCCGTCTCGCGGGCTTGCGGAGGGTCGCACGTTGCGGCCCCCCGTAAACGCCGTCGCTTGTGGCAAGACTGAAGGAGCGTAAATCATGTTTCTCGAGTTGAACGAACGCGAAAGCAATGGCCTGACGGTCTCGCTTGAGTGGGACCGCGAAACTGGTGCAACACGAGTCGTCGTACTCGATGCTCGAAATGCGAGCCGCGTAGTCGTACCAGTTGCGGCAGCACACGCCGGTGACGCGTTCCTGCATCCCTTCCGATACATGCTTTGAGTCGCTCAGCTCTGGCGGTCGAGGACTCGCCGATGCGCCGCGCCTCGCGCCGTTACGGCGTCAACTCCTAAGAAGCCGCCCTTGCCGTTCGTCGACTGGCGCCCGCCGCACGCGCAATTTTTCAAGCCGAGATCTGCGACAGGCCTGAGACCGCCGTGAGCAGGTAAACTGCATGGTGTACTTAGATGGCAATACGCGGCGAACAGCTCCGAAAACAAATCCTTCTCGCAGCGAAAGACGTTTTCCTCGAGGTCGGCTTCGAGCGCGCCTCGATGGATGCAGTGGCTGCCCGGGCGGAGACGTCCAAGCGAACGCTCTACGCCCATTTCGGCAGCAAGGAGAACCTCTATCTGGCTGTCGCCGAGCTGGTGCGCGAGCTATACCTCGATCGGCTCAAGACTCCGGATGAGTTTGGCGAGGATCCGCGAGACGCAGTAGTGCTGTTCTGCGGCCGTTTTCTGGAGATCCTCGTCTGGGACCCCGTCCTCCGAACCTGCCGAATGGGGATCAGCGAATCGGAGCGGCTACCGAAGGCCGCTGCCGACTACCACCACACGCTGTTTGAGATGGCACAGGAGCGTTTGGTCGCGTTTTTGCGGACTCAGTTCAAGTTAGGAGCGGAGGAGGCCGAGGCTGTCGCGGCAACCGTCCTCGGGCAGACGTTGTATCCGCGTTTCATCGCATGCCTGTTCGGCGTCGAGCAGACGCTGGCCGAACCTCCAGACGGATGCGCGAAGGTCCCGACCATCGACCTCGGACCAATCCGCGACACAGTGACGCATCTCTTACCGACCGATGCCGCCGGAACGAGCTTGCCGGATCGGAGGACCCGGTCTGCAGGCTCGAGGGGTGCTGCGGATCGCGGAGCGCCGGCCACCGCACGCTGAGCGACCGGCACCGACGCGCGAGCAGGGCCAGACAGCTCGGATCGATTTCGCCGCACCACTGGCGCGCCCTTGAATCCGTAAGTTGAGCTTTCAGGGACTCGGCGCGGCCACGCGCGGCGGCCCCGACGGGCAAGCCAGGGCGCTACCTGGTCCGCGATTTCATCAAACCCTGATGATGCCCAATCATCCAGCAACGACCGAACCTACCGGCATGGTCGAGAAGAACCCCGCGACTGGAACCCGAACACGACGATCGCCCCGGAGCTACGAAATCCGGGTTCGTGGCGCCATTGGGCCGACGCTGCTTGAGGCCTTCCCCACCCTGCGGGGCCAGCGTCTCGGGCAAGACACCGTGCTGGTCGGCGCGCTTCCAGATCCGGCAGCCCTCTATGGCGTGATTCATGAGCTAGAGCTGCTCGCACTGGAGCTCCTAGAGGTTCGCAGCGCCGCGTCCGTGGACGGTGCGTCGGGCATTACAAACGGTTGAAACAGAGTCGCTGATGAGACACGCGCCACCTTCTTCACACACACCGCCACTGAAGGGGGCTGGACCAGCCCGAGGTTGCCCTCGGGTTGCCAAGAGTCCCGCCGCCGACGAAGGGGAGCGGCTCGCCAGCAGAGGAGCAGAAAGACCGCGCAAAACCGGAACGGAGGTTTGCCGTGCCCAGGCACATTCGTAATCTGCGGCGCTTCCGTCGCTACCGACAGCGACAGCGAGAGCTACTTTCTTTCTGCCTGAGGTTGCCCGCGTCAGCGCTCACAGACCTAGGTAGGACCCGCGACCGGGACCGACGGAATCTCACACCCTGCCCGAACTGGTAACCCCGCGGCGACAGCTGATGACACCTCCGAACTTCGCCTCCGCAGCCACTGATATCACCGCGCTGCAACGTGTCCGGAAGCGACGCGATCCTCGAACCGCGTTCGTTCTGGCAGGCGGGGCCAGCCTCGGTGCGATGCAGGCGGGCATGTTGGAAGCGCTGTTCGAGCGCGGGATCGTTCCTGACCTACTCGTTGGTACGTCAGCTGGTGCGTTGAACGCCGCTTATATCGCGTCACGTCCACAGACCGTCGGGGCCGCTAGGGACTTGTCGGCGGTGTGGCGCGAAATCCGGCGCGAAGACGTCTTTCCAATTCATCCGCCCACGCTGATTGCCGGGTTGACCAGCCGCGCCGACCATGTGGTGCCAGACCGCCCACTCCGGAGACTGATCGCTAGGCACCTGGAGTTCGAGAACATCGAGGACGCGGCCGTCGAACTTCACGTGGTGGCGTTCGATCTGCTCGGTGGGCAGGAGGTACGCCTTTCGCACGGACTGGCCGTCGAGGCAGTCCTCGCTGCGGCGTCGATTCCGGGAATTCTTCCAGCGGTCCGCCGCGGGGGCGGCCTGTTGGTGGATGGCGGTGTCGCGAATAACACACCAATCTCACACGCAGTCGAACTAGGGGCCGAGCGCATCGTCGTACTCCCGGCCACGGATACCAGCGACCGCACGTTGCCCAATTCACCACTGGGCGCACTGGACGCAGCGGTGCACGCGTTCACGTTACTGATGGATGTGCGGCTCCAAAGCGACCTTCAGTGCTATCGCGATGACGCTGAGTTCATCGTGCTTCCGGCAACCAATCCCTTCCGTGTGCCAGCAACAGACTTTGACCAAGCCGAGCGCCTGATCGGCACCGCCCGGAACGGGGCGCGCGATCTGCTCAAGCAGCGCTCCATAGATCTTGAGAGGCGAACAGGATGAGGGTGTGAGACATATCGCGCGGAGCGATGCGATCCGGTCCCGAAACTATTGGACGCAGCCGTCGTAGCCGCGAGAGCATGTGAACTGCAGATTTATGTGTTGGAGGAGAGAGATGTCGTGCCGAATGAGTGAGCGAGTCGCTCACGTCGAGAGCTGCGGGCCGAACTCTGAGCGATGGCTCGGCTTGTCGGCTCTCGGTGGCAAGGTCCGCGTGGGTACAGCGGACGGCCTAGCCCCAAACAAGTCAGACGCCGCGCGAGGCAGCCTGGCTCGGTGGCGCGATCCGTGCGCTGTGCCGCGGACCTCGATAAGTAGATCGTCGTCATCGCGAACGCGGCCGAGACCGTGGGCATTACCTCCTCTTGAAGTTGTGAGCCAGACCGGAAAGCCCAGGACGCGCTTCCTGATCAATCGCGGGATGGGCCCTAGAACAGCGACTGGATCTGAGACGCCCGCAGGACGTTTCAGCCGTACTGCGCCGCAGGATCCGAAAACAACTTTGGAGGGGTTCGTATGAGAGCCAGCGAGATCTATCAGGCGGTCATCTCAGTCGAGGAGATTGTTGACGCCGTCGTCGTCGATGTGCCGCGGGACAACTCAGAAAACTGGATGCCGCTATTCGTGGTTCTCCGCAAGGGCATCAGGCTCGACGACGAGCTGCGGGCAGCCATAAAACAGCGGATCCGCGCCGGCTGCTCGCCGCGCCACGTTCCCGACGACATCTTCGCTATCGCTGAGGTCCCCAGGACGCTTTCAGGCAAGGTGCTTGAGGTTCCGGTGATGCGGAGTTTGATCGGTCTAGCAGCCTAGACGCTCGACAAAGACTCGCGTACTCAACCGAATCATCAGCACGTCTTGGTAAGCACCTCAGTTCGAGTTCACAGGGCACCCTGTTAGCACGGGTTCGGATCGCGGTGGGTGAGTCTTGCCGGTCCGAGAATTGTGGGACTTGTGGGCGAGCATCTTCCGGGACTTCGGGCACGCACCTGGCTGTGGGTGGTGTGCGCGGCGAGCAGCACTTCGATCGCGTTGAGGACTAGCTCGATGGAACGCCGGTGAGTTGCCAGCTCAGAGGTTGGCCCCCGCCGCACCTTGCTCGTTACGATGCACCAAGTGTCTGAGTTGCGCCGCCTGCGCTACTTCCTAGCCGTCGCAGACGAGCTCAATTTCTCGCGGGCCTCTGAGCGCCTGCACATCGCGCAGCCCGCCCTAAGCCGGCAAATCCGGCTGCTTGAGCAGGAGCTCGGAGTCGACTTGTTCGCCCGCACCACCCATGAGGTGACGCTGACCGAGGCCGGCGCGTTCCTACGAGAGCGCGCACCACTGACGATCGGCGCTTTTGACGATCTCTGGCGTGCAACTCGCGGCTTCGGCACGGGAGATCAAGGCTCGATCGCGTTTGCCTTTGGAACGAGCGCCGGATACGAAACCGCGCCGAGGCTGCTCGAGGCGATCAGGGACTGGAATCCGCACCTCCAGATTTCCTCCCAGGTGCTGCCGCTTGATTCCATTCTCAAGGGCCTAACCAGCGGCGAGCTCGATCTTGGGCTCATCCGCTGCCCCCCACAGACCGCCGAGCTAGAGGACTGGCTGATCCGCCGGGAACCGCTTGGGATCCTCATGCGAGCGTCCCACGCGCCAGGCTCGGGTAGCTCGCTGAGTCTCGGAGATATCGCCCAGCTGCCCGTCTTGATGCATCCCCGCGACGCCAACCCGGGGCACTACGACGCGCTCACGTCACTGTTCGAGTCCGATGGTTTCGCGCCACAGGTCATGCTTCGCGACCTGCCCACCGACCTGGCCTATTTGCCGATAGTCGAGGGACGCGCTGTTTCGATCGTGGGCATCTCGGTGGCTGACTCAGTTCCAGCCTCGCTGCGCTGGTTGCCGCTTGAACCCGAGGCAAGCATCGAGATCAAGCTCGTAACTCGCAGGGGCACGAGGCCGCTTGCGGTCGATCGACTCGTTCGAGCGGCAACGGAGATCGCGGACGACCTCGGCTGGCTTGAATCCCCAGCGGATGAGTTGCTTCCGGCGATGCCTTGACGCGCTCAAGTTACGCCTAGTCGGCATTTCACACGGCCCCGAACCGGCCTTACGCTCGGCTGCGTTTGTCAACAGATAACGCTGGAGGAATCGGATGCCGATCGTTACCGTCTTGCAGGGCCCACGTAACACTGAGCAGAAGCGACAACTAGTAGCTGAAATCACGGACGCGTTCGACAAGGCGTACGGCTTGCCGGCCGACGCGGTGCAGGTCTGGATCCAAGAGTTTCCGCCCGAGAGCTGGGGAGCCGACGGCAAGCTCAAGTCAGATTCATGATCGCCTGACGATGGAAACTGCCGAAACGGCGGTGGGCTCCGCGCCCACCGCCGTCGTAGGCCTCATCGCATCGTTGCAGACCGGCGAGCGGCCGACGCTCCGCAATAGCCTCACCGCAGACTCGACGTGGTCGCTACACGGCCGCCTGCCCGTTGCCGGCCTCCGCCGCGGACCGTCGAGCAGCGTCGATGAGTTATTAGCGCCCTCAACCCCACTCTTGGAGACCGGACCGGTGTCGCTGACGGTAACGGTGACGGTGACGGTGACGGTGGCCCAGGCCGAGAACGTCTCGGTCGAGTACGTGGTCGAAGGCAAGGCCGCGGCTAACGGCCTGCCGTACAAGAACTACCACAACATCATGTTCGAGGCTGTCGGGGATCGGGTTCACAGAGTCCGTGACTACATCGACACGCTACACGCGCTCGACACGCTTGACGAGGCCCCCGCGGGGAGACATCCTGGCCGTCCGTGGGGACTTTGAGTGGCCGCTCGTGGGGAGGTTCTCACGGCGGCCGTCAATGAGTTGCTGAATCAGTGCCATTGAGTGCCGGAAAGAGGCATCCGCTGCTCCTCGCTGGCTCCGCGTTGTCGAAGACGCAAGCCAGGAGGAACAGCGGATACGGGATGACGTCTCGTCTCATCGGCATCAACCGGAGGCTCGTGGCAACCGCGGTCGAGGTTGGCCGACATTTGGATGTCGGGGCGACTCAATAGGGTAAGCGGCGGGTCGCCGGTTAGTGCGATCCTCGGGGTTTGGTGGGCTACTTGGCCGGAACCGCTTCAGCCTCGTGCAGCACCCGCCCCCCACGAATGTCGCGCGTCTCACGAGCAGAGGCGGGAGCTCCGACGCCCGTGCCCAGCAGCAGCCCGCACAATGCGCCTGATGCGGAGACCGCGCCCAGAATGAGGAACGCCCGCGTATATCCGTGTGCCAACGCAACCGTCAGTCGATCGTGATGCGCGAGGCCGGCGTGAGCCACGCTGAAAGCAATCGTGGCGACCGCCGCAAGCCCTAGCGCACCGCCGAACTGACGGCTCATGTTGATGAGCCCAGAGGCAAGACCAGCTTCGGAGTGCGGCACGCCGACGGTCGCCGCGATCGTCATCGGCACAAACGTCAGACCAAACCCTGCTCCGGCCAGTACCAATGGGGCAAACAGTCCACCGAAATACGTGGAATGTGAGGTGAGGTGACTAAGCCACAGAACCGCTCCAGCGGTCAGCACCGGCGCAAGCACGAGCTGCCTCCGCACCCCGATCCGATGCACCAGTCGACTTGCGCAGAGCGCAGCCGCCAAGGTCGCAAGACCAATCGGAAGAAACGCAACACCGGTCTGAAGCGGCGAGTAGTGCTTGACCTGCTGAAGGAACAGCGAGATGAAGAAATAGCTGCCGAAGATGGTCGCGCCTACCGATGTGGCAAGTAGATTGGCCATGGAGAGCGACCGGCGACGGAACGTTGCGAGCGGCACGATCGGCGAACTCGCGATGCGTGTCTCGATCAGGAGGAACAAGAGAAGGATCACGACCGCAGCAGAAAGAATCGCAATCGTGTGAACTGAGCCCCAGGGATGCGTATTGGTACCCACGATTCCATACACCAACGTGGCAATTCCCGCGGTCACCGCGATACCGCCTGCGACATCGAGCCGGCTCCGAGTCGTCTGGGTAACGGGCTCGCTAAGGCGCGCCCAAGCGATGAAGAGCAATGCAATGCCGACCGGCACATTGACGAACAGGACCCAACGCCAGTCCAGGACGTCCGTGAGGATGCCCCCTAGAAGGAGGCCACCTGCCGCCCCGCTAGCAGCTGTCGCTGACCAGATTCCAAGCGCACGACGTCGTGCGTGGTGTTCAGTGAAGGTGGCCGTGAGAAGGCTGAGCGATGCTGGCGCAAGGATCGCACCTCCGATGCCCTGAGCAGCTCGAGCAGCGATCAGCTCGGGCCCAGTCTGAGCGAGACCCCCAAGCATGCTGAACAGCGTGAACACGGAGAGACCGATCATGAAAAGCCGCCTGCGCCCAAAGAGATCGGCGGCACGTCCGCCCAGCATCAAGAACCCTGCGAACGTCAATGTGTAGGCGTTGATCACCCATTGCTGCCCGGTCACCGACATATGCAACGCGTGCCGCATCTCCGGCAGAGCGACGTTGATGATTGACACGTCGAGCGTGACCATGAATTGAGCGATCGCTGCGAGCGGTAGAACCGCGTGCGACCGCCTCGGTCGGCCCGGCGGACGGGGGGACGATTCAGTCGGTGTTGAGAGACTCATTGGATTACCTCGTGAGGGATTGAGGGTGCCTGCTGGGTTAGCTTCGCGAGCCACTGCTTCAGCAGCGCAAGCTCGGCTTCTGTAAGCGAAGGCGGCTCTGACTCGACGCGCGTACTCAGCTCTGCCGCGAGCGAGGAGAGCGTCCGCTCCCCGACAAGCGTGGCCTTTCCGGGGTCGTCGGGCGCAGCCGACTCGGGGACGACAACCGCGGCGATAACGGTGTCCCGCATGGTTGTGGCAAACCCTTCGTCGTCAAAGAGCTCGGGATGAAAGATGAGCGACAAGCATGCGCCGACGACGGCGGACATGATCATCGGTGTCGCCACTTCCGGGGGCACCCTGAGCTGGCCTCGAGCAGCGCCGCGGTTGAGCGCCTCCCGAAGCAGCCGGTAGGCCTCGCGAATCGACACGCTTGTGGATGTCACACCCGGAGACCACAACAGCCTGTAGAAGTTGGGGTTAGCGAGCGCGAATTCGACGTGGTTGTCCCACCCTGTGCGGAGATCTTCGGCGACGTGATGGTGAGGACTAGCCGCTATATCGCGCTTGCCGGCGAGGAACTGCTCCCAGCCAAAGTCAACGACGGCCGTGAGAAGCCCCTCCTTGTCACCAAAGTGGTGGTACAGAACTGGCGCTGTGATGCCGGCGGCGTCACAGACCGCGCGGGTTGAGACATCACCTTCAGCTGAGCGCGCCAAAAGGTCCGCGGTTGCCTCAAGGATTCGGTTCTTGGTAGCCATGCCGAGCACTATAGCGCAGATATAGCGATGCGAGTAGTCTGCTATAACATTGCTAAACCAAGACACAGCACATCGAGATCGCGCCTCTCCCTCCGAGCAGCCGCCGTCTCGGAAACGCCAACCCCCGTGTTGTCGTTCTCAGGTAAAGTAAACGGTACGGTAGAGTTTACTAGGAGGACACATGATCGTCATCACAGCCCCAACAAGCAACATCGGCAGCCAAGTCACCGCGAACCTGCTCGACACCGGGGAGGCACTCCGTCTGATCGCACGCGATCCCGCCCGCATCCCCGAGGATGTGCGTCGTCGCGTAGAGATCGTGGAGGGCTCACACAGCGACGCCAATGTCGTGAATGAGGCGTTCGCAGGAGCAGACGAGGTCTTCTGGCTGGTCCCTGCCGATCCACAGGCACCCAGCATTGAGGCTGCATACGTTGGTTTCGCGCAGCCCGCAGCCGAAGCCATCGGCCGCCACAGAGTTCAGCGCGTCGTTTCCGTCTCGGCTCTCGGTCGAGGCACCCCGCAGGCCGCGCATGCAGGTCACGTCACCGCGACCCTGGCAATGGACGATCTGCTCGCCGGAACGGGCGTCGGCTACAGGGCGCTCACGATGCCGTCGTTCATGGACAACATCGCCCGCCAGGTGCAGCCGATCAAGAACCAGGGCATGTTTTTTGGGATCGTCTCACCGGACCGCAAGAACCCGACTTGCGCCACCCGCGACATCGCCGCAGCAGCCGCCCGGTTGCTGCGTGATCGTTCATGGAGCGGAAACGGTCACCTCGCCGTGCTCGGCCCCGAGGACCTGTCCTTCGACGATATGGCCGGGATCATGTCCCAGGTTCTCGGCAAGCCGGTGCGTTACCAGCAGATCCCAGCTGACGGCTTCAAGTCCAGGCTTATAGAGAACGGCATGTCAGACGCAATCGCGCAGGCCGTCATCGAGATGGCGCTCGCTAAGGACCAAGGGCTCGATAAAGCCGAGCCGCGGACCGCGGAGGCAACAACGCCGACGAGCTTCCGCCAATGGTGCGAGGAGGTGCTCAAGCCGGCCGTCGCCGCCTAACCATCGCACGCCCATGCTGCGCTCGGGGCGTCGCCTCGTTTGCAGATCCCGAATGCGCTCAAGACACGCAGAGGACCAACCATGATCGTCATAACAACACCAACCGGCCAGATCGGTTCTCAGGTACTAGAGACTCTTCTGGACGGCCCCGAACCGATCCGCGTGGTCGTTCGCGATCCCTTGAAACTCCCACGGCATGTCTGCGATCGAATCGAGATCGTCGTCGGTTCGCATGGAGACGCCCAGGTAGTCGACGAGGCGTTCGCAGGCGCCGACTCCGTGTTCTGGCTGGTACCGCCAGATCCGCATGCCGACACCGCACGGGCGGCATACATGGACTTCGCGCTCCCCGCATGCAGCGCGTTCCAAAGGCACCGGGTGAAGCGCGTGGTCGGCATATCAGCCCTTGGCCGCGGCACCATGCTCGCAGCCAATGCCGGGAACGTAACGGCCTCACTGGCAATGGACGACGTGATCGCAATCACCGGCGTCAGCTACCGCGCGCTGACGATGCCGTCCTTCATGGACAACCTCCTGCGTCAGGTCGTCCCGATTCGCGACCAAGGCGTGTTCTTTTCGCCGATCTCGGGTGATCTCAGGGCACCGAGCGTCGCGACGCGGGACATCGCAGCGATTGCCGCCGAGCTCCTAGCCGACCATTCCTGGAGCGGAACCGGAAGCGTTCCTGTTCTCGGTCCTGAGGATCTCTCCTTCAACGAAATGGCAGAGATCATGTCCTCGGTCCTTGGCAGGTCCGTGCACTTTCAGCAGATCACGCGCGAGGCGTTCAAGACCGGGCTTGTCGAACGGGGCGTTTCGGAAGCAATGGCTCAGGCGACCCTGGACATGCTCGTTGCCAAGGATCAGGGGCTGGATAGCGCCGAGCCCCGCACGACTGCGGCCACGACCCCAACCAACTTCAGGCGGTGGTGCGAAGAGGTCCTGAAGCCCCGGATCGGGCAGACCCAGCCCGTACCTCACTCGACACTGACAAGGAGCTAAAGAGCAATGCCTGAGACAACGGTGCCACAAACCCCTGCCCTCTCTGAGGACCAGATCAACCGCACGCTCGAAGCAATGGCTGATTCGTTTGCCAACCAGCTTCGCTCGCCGGTCATGCATTCGCCGTCTGAGGAAGGCCTCGACTACGAGGACGTCACCTTCCCAGCGCTTGATGGTGTGCCTCTCGAAGGCTGGTTCATTCCCGCTTCCGGGTCAAACAGGCTGATCATCGCGAACCACCCCATGGGGTTCAGCAGGTCTGGCATCCCCACTCACCTGGAGCCGTGGAAGTCGGTGTGGAAGGCGAGCGGCAACGACTTCGAAGTTGACTTCATCCCCGACTACAGGATCCTGCACGACGCCGGTTACAACGTCCTCGCCTATGACCTGCGGAACTTCGGATTCAGTGGCGCCGCGAACGGCGGAATCGCCTCCGGTGGCATCTTTGAATCACGCGACGTCGTCGGATCGCTGCGTTATGCGCGGGAACGTCACGACACCCGCGACATGACGGTAGGCATGTTCAGCCGCTGCCTCGGGTGCAGCTCAACGCTGTACGCGATGAGCCGGCACCCCGAAGCGTTCGCCGATGTCCGCTGCCTTGTCGGTCCTCAGCCGGTGACGATGAAGGTGATCGTCGGCCGCCGGCTCGCACTCCTCGGCATTCCTGCGGACAGGATCGACGCCCTCGAGACGCTGATCAAGCTCCGCACTGGCATCGGGTTCGCGGAACGCGCCCCCCGAGAGTGGGCGAAGGGCGTCCGCGTTCCCACGTTCCTCTATCAGGTCCACGACGACATCCTCACCGACCCGAGCGATGTCCAGACCATATTCGAAAACATCCCCGTCTCCGACAAGAAGCTTCATTGGATCCACGGCACAACAGCCCGTTGGGACGGCTACCTCGAGTTTCAACGCCGCCCCGAGCCAATGTTGGACTGGTTCGAGACACACATGTCGTAACCACGACCCTCCGAATAAGGAGAATGAAAATGGCTGTCACCAGTACCAATCAAATCAGCAGTCACCGTTGGTCCTCAGAACGCGAGGAAGACCGGTTTCCGGTCGAAAACCCAGCCACTGGGGAGGTGATTACCGTTGTCCAAGGCGGCGGCGCACCTGAAATGGACGCGGCGGTCGACACGGCTCACGTGGCGTTCCAGACCCACTGGCGGTGGCTCACCCCCAACCAGCGCGGAGGTCTGCTTCTTCGCTGCGCGGAGATTCTCGACGCGCACGCTGATGAGCTTGCCGAGCTCTTGTCGCTCGAGAACGGTAAGCCCCTGGCGGATGCCCGTGACAACGACATCCGCTTCCTAAGCGGCGTATTCCGGTACTTCGGCAGCGTCGTGGACAAGGTGCCTGGCGAGTTTCATGACAGCAGCAACGGCAACTACTCGGCCACGTTCCTCGAGCCGATGGGTGTCGTCGGGGCGATCATCCCGTTCAACTGGCCGCCGATCCACACCGGTGGCAAGATCGCCCCAGCCCTAGCTGTCGGCAATACGGTGGTGCTCAAGCCCAGCGAGGCAACGCCGCTGACCGTCATCCGGATCGTCGAGCTCTGCAACGAGGTGCTGCCGCCTGACGTGCTCCACGTCGTTCCGGGGTTCGGCCCCATAGCGGGGCAGGCCCTCGCCAGCAACCCGCTGGTGAAGATGGTGTCGTTTACCGGCTCCACGAACGCGGGGGCCGCGGTGGCCAAGGCAGCGGCGGATCATGTGGCACCTGCGCTGCTCGAGCTCGGCGGGAAGAACGCTTTCATCGTGTTCAACGATGCGGATCTTGACCGCGCGGCGCGCGATGCACTGGAGGGCGGCTACTACAACAAGGGCGAAGCATGCACCGCCGCTTCCCGGATCCTCGTGCAGCGAGACGTCGCCACGGAGTTCACGAGTCGTCTTGCGGCTGCGGTGCAGGGCCTCCAGGCCGGTGCTGGCAACGACCCAGCCACGCATGTGGGTCCGGTCGTGACCAAGCGCCAGCAAGAGAAGGTGCTCAAGTACATCGAGATCGGCAAGGCCGAGGGCGCACGCGTGCTCGCCGAAGGAAAAATGCCGACTGACCCGGCCCTCGCAGACGGCTTCTACGTGCCGCCGACGCTTCTTGGCGATGTAACCCCTGAGATGCGCGTTGCGCAAGAGGAGATCTTCGGTCCCGTCGTGACAATCACAGTGTTTGACACCGAAGACGAGGCGGTCGAGATCGCGAACGCACCGGAGTACGGTCTCGTCGCCGCGCTCTACACGCGCGACTACGAGCGCTATCTCCGTCTTGCGCGACGCGTCGACGTGGGCATGGTGTTCGTCAACAACTACTTCCGAGGCATCCTCGGGCTTCCGTTCGGCGGCACCAAGCACAGCGGCTACGGTCGGGAACACACGATCGAGACCCTCTCCCACTTCGGCTACCGAAAGCTGATCCGGATCCCGTCCGGGATTGGTACATGGCCCCAGTGGCGGGCCGTCGCCGACGTTTTCGCCTGAGATGAAGGCGACAGCATGGATACGGAAGTGACACTTACCTCAACGGTCAAACGGTCTCATGACGGCCGGGTCGCGCTTGTGACCGGGGCGGCCAGCGGCATCGGCCAGGCTGTAGCTGTCGGTCTCGCCGAACGCGGAGCGACTGTCATCGTGGCGGGGCTCGGGGATCTTCAGGAAACTGCAGAACTCATCGCACCGACCGGCCGCCCTGCCGTGGTCGCTCCGCTCGACGTCAGCAATCAGTCGAGCATTGAGGCCTTGGCCACCCAGGTCTCGAACAAGCACGGTCACGTGGACATCCTCGTGAACAACGCCGGCATCTTCGAGAACGCAACTTGGGACGAGCTCGATCTCGAGCTCTGGCAACGCGTCATGAACGTCGACCTGACCGGGCCGATGCTCATGTGCAAATCATTCCTGCCACTAATGCGAGGACGAGGATGGGGACGCGTCATCAACGTCTCGTCAGCTACGGTCGCAATCGCGAGCCCAGTCTCGATCGCATACCGCACAAGCAAAATGGGTGTGATCGGGTTCACCCGCGCGCTGTCCGCAACACTCGGCGACGACGGCATCACCATCAACGCTGTGCTGCCCTCGCTAACACACACCCCGATGACCGACGGCCTACCAGAGCCGGTGGTCGCAAGCAGTCTCGGTCGCCAGGTCATTCACCGGATGGCCGAACCCGAAGACGTCGCCGGAGCGATTCTCATGCTCGCCGAGAACGACGCCGGATGGATCACTGGTCAATCAATTATGGCCAACGGTGGCAACGCCTTTGGACTCTGAGTGACGTGCGGGTCACCGCCGGGTGCGGTGACCCGCACCATCCGTCAAGGTCTACGAACCGGGAGAAACGAGTGAGCATTTCAAGATCTGCTGGCGCCACACCTCACGTGGGGCCAGGAACGCTTCCCGAGCGGCGGGACGAGGGTGTACGGCTAAGCGCTGGGCCCGCGCCCACCCAAATCGGGCCGTCTCATGGCGCAACCCACCACGGCGTTCGCGCCACCCGCAGAAGTCTCATGGCGGTGAGTACGTTCTCAGCCGCGGGCGCGCTCGCGCCTGTAGTTCGAGCCGCGGTCATGGGCACGCCGCCGTTTGTCGCGGACCTACTTGCCGAGCTACTCGAGCCTGAGCCAGGCATGTCCGTGTACGACCCCGCGTGCGGGGACGGGCGCTTGCTCTTCGCCTTGAATGACCACGTAACGCGCCGCTTCGGAACAGAACGCGGGCGTGCCCACGATTGGCTCGAACTGTGCGGACAGGAGATCAATCGCGGGTCATATCGGCTAATGCGCATGTCTGCGACCCGACGCGGCTTGACGGTGCGGTCGGCTCTCGGGGACACCATGCGCCAGCCGGCATTTACCGCTGCCGGCGGCAGAGATCTCAAGAGATTCGACCGTGTCGTGGGCAACCCGATGTGGAACCAACAGCTTCCGGCCGACGTGTACCACGGCGATCGCTTCGAACGCTTCAGCTTCGGAACACCGCCGGAATCGAACGCTGACTGGGGCTGGCTGCAGCACATGCACGCCTCGCTGAACGACGCGGGCCGCATGGCGGTGATTCTCGACGTCGAGGCCACTCAGCGAGGGGCGCCGGATAGCCCAGAGACAAACATCCGACGAGAGTTCGTCGAGCGTGGCCTGGTCGAGGCCATCCTGACTTGCGAAGGACCATTTGAGACACCGCGGCGGCTGCGTGGCGCGCTGCCCCGCATGGTCCTTCCCAGAGGCGCAGTCCTCGTCATCAGTAAGCAGCCGCGCTGGGCCGAGGGCGTTCATTTCATCGACGCGACCGCAATTGTCGACAGCTACGCAAAGGGCGAATCGAGCGCTCAGCTATGCACGGATAGGCTGCTGGACATCTGCCGCAACCGGACCTCGGTCGCCTCCACCAGCAGGGTCGTGAGCACTTCTGAGATTGTCGAGCGCGGCTGCAGTTTGCATCCGCGCCACTGGATCGATCATCAGCGATCGGCGCACGCCGTGGCTCGGGAGACCACAGCGGTTCGCCCGCTGAGGTCAGCTCCAGCTGCGGCATAGAGATTCGAGAGCCGTGGTATGCCGCACGGAGTCGGGCTCACCATGGAAAGAGCCGTGCGACATTGTCGGCTCAGCGGTGGCTCGCACCCGTTGCGGCTCGTCGGGCATCCGCGGAACGAGACCCGGCGATCTTGGCCACGAGAAGGATGACGCCGCTCAACATGATCAGCAGCACCCCGACTGCAATCGCCTGATC
Organism: uncultured Conexibacteraceae bacterium; assembly: GCA_963720195.1. GTDB lineage: Bacteria > Actinomycetota > Thermoleophilia > Solirubrobacterales > Solirubrobacteraceae > Palsa-465. Next base: position 902,220 of record CAVRFD010000020.1, on the reverse strand, counting down.
GAAATTGGCATCGAACAGCCACACCGCGAGCGGCAGCGTCTGGGTTACGCCCTGGAAGCTGCCGACGAACAGGATGGTCGCCCCGAACTCGCCGACCCCGCGCGCGAATTCCATCGCGCGAACGGCGTCAGGCAGCGCTTTGGGTCGGTTCGGCCATGCCGCGCAGCACCTGCGCGCCTGTTGCGCGAACTGGTCCGGCGGTCTGAACTAGAGGTAAGGCTCGTCGGCCGGTTCTGCGGGTGACGAGTTGGGCGAGGATCGCGATCGCTGTTTCACCCGGCGTCGCGGACCCGATATCGAGCCCCAGCGGGCACACGATCCGGTCGATTTCGTCGCGATTGAGCCCCGCGCTCAAAAGACGTCGGCGCCTGTCAGCATCGGTGCGCCTGCTGCCAAGCGCGCCCACAAAGCCCGCTCGTGAACGCACACCGGCGATCAGAGCTGGTTCGTCCAGCTTCGAATCGTGGGTAAAGACGAGGACGACATCCTGGTGCTGAAGCCGTTGCATTGAGAGGTACTGATCCGGCCACTCGGCTGTAACTTCGGCACCGCGGCGATATCGGCTGCTCGCAAGGAAGGCCTCGCGCGGATCGCAGATCGTCACGTGATAACCGAGCTCGCTAGCGATTGGCGCGAGCGCCGCGGAGAAGTCGACGGCGCCGATAATGACCATGCGGGGCGGCCGGGCGTAGACCTGGATGAACACTTCGGTGTCGCGGCCGAGGGACGATCCGGAAAGGGAATAGTTCCGTATCTGGGACGGAGAGCCGCCGAGGAGCAGTCGTGCATCACGAATCGTGGCTGCGATCGCCGGATCACTCGTGGGAAGCGCCGACTTGACCGCCTCCAGGGTCACGGCTACGCGGCGGCCCGCGAACGGACCCTCGACGAAATGGGCGAGGGCAACTGGTTCCCCGTTCTCGGATGCAGCCAGCGCTCCCTCGAGCGCTGGAATGTCCATAGGGTCCAGCTCAGCCAGCGCGAGACGGATCCGCCCGCCGCACATGAGACCTGCCTCGCCGGCTAACTCGTCGGCAATCCCGTATTCGAGCAGCCGCGGCGCTGCCCCATCAAGAATCGTCCCTGCCTCTAGCACGAGCGCCGCTTCCACGCAGCCGCCGGTCACTGAGCCCTCGACATTGAGGTCTGCGTCCACCAACATGCTCGCGCCGACGTTCAGCGGCGCCGAGCCGCTCACGTCCACAAGCGTGGCCATAGCTACCCGCCGGCCTTCTTTGAGCCATTGGCACGCGACGCGCTGTGTGATCGCCTCGACCTCAAGCACCGCCGCCCCGGCCTCGATGTCGTGGGCGCTCAACAGCGTCGAGTCTCGAGACTGTTCTGCGCACTCTTATTGACCTGTGTTTGTCTGTCGAGATGGGCGGCCGGCTGCCGTGGCCGCCTGCTGCCTTCGTAGATCATGCTTCGTATCGACGTCGGCGCCGTCGCAGAGATCCCCGCATTCGACGAGCTCAGCTCCGACCAACAGCTCTCGTGCACCTTGATCGCCGCGGAGCTCCGCGAGCCTTGCTAGCTGTGCCGGGCCGAGCAGCACTGGATGGCCTGGCCGACTACCGAACACCGCACGTGCGGCGTCAGGCCTAGCGAGCATCCGGCGGATGAGCGGCTCGCTTACCGCCGGCACGTCGCCGAGCATCACCAGAACCCGTTGCGCGTTGCCGAGCGCCTCGACGCCGTATCGCAGCGAGGCGCTCATCCCCTCGCTCCAATCGGGGCATATCACCGTCCGAGCTCTACCGAAGTCAACATCTGACCGTATGCGTTCGGCATGCGCGCCCAGGACCACTACGACCGGAGCGAGCTCACGTACTGCGCATGCGGCCTCGACAGCGTGTTCGAGCAGCGGACTGCCACCTAGGCTGGCTGTGAGTTTCGGCTCCGTGCCGAACCTTGTGCCCGCCCCGGCGGCAAGAATCAATCCTGCGGTGCGCAAGGGATCTCGATCCGGTCTCGGCAACGGCGCTAGTGACTTCAAGGCGCGTGCGGTGCCCTTGTTGGGTTACTTAGCCTGGCCAGCGGGGTGGCTGGCGAGCTCGTAAACGTGAGGAACCGGCGCCAGGTCCGCCATATCCAACGCGTCGCTCCAGTCGAACGTGCCATCGCCCAACGCCTCGACGAGACGGTCACGCACAGCGGCGAGGTCGTCGGACTCGATTTCGTAAAGTGTGAGATACCGCCGCTGTGGCAGCTCGTCGGCGGCCGCGATTTGCGTGTCGCTCAGCCGGTAGCGAGCCGCGGCTGTGACACCGGAGATCCGGTCGAGCACCTGCGGGATGTGCACGGTGTCATACCACTCGTTGTACTCGTTGTCCTGCTCACTCGCAGCGGGCTGCGAATACACGACAAGCAGCGCTTTTGGCATCAGTGCGTCTCCTTAGTCTTGTTCCCAACCAACTTCTGGGATCGCAAGCCGTTACCCCACGGCTCTCTAAATGTCAGGACCGGCTTGACCACAGTGCCTGCGGCCATGTCGCGAGCAGCCTGCTCAATCGCGGTGAACGGGTAGACATCGATCATTGCCTCGACCGGCAGCTCACCTTGTTCGATCAGGCGCGCCATGCGCGGTATGTCCGTTCCTGGGACGCAGTCGCCTTCGATGCATCCAACAACCGTCTTCGAGCGCAAGATCAGATCGAACACGTCTATCTCCGCTCTAGTCCCGAACGGCGGCGAACCGACGACGACCACGGTCGCGTTTTGACCGGCGCTCTCCACCGCAGCAGCGAACGCTGGGGGTCGGCCGCTGCACTCAACCGCTCCTTGCGTCCCGTCGGGAAAATGGGATTGGATGGCGGCGACGACGTCACCGGTGCCGGGATCGATAACCACGTCGGCTCCAAGCGCCTTCGCCAGCTCTCGGCGGTCGTGGTCTGGCTCGATTACAACGCTCGCCACGCCGGCCTGAAGTTTGAGCGCCATCAGGGCCGACAGTCCGACCGCACCGGCGCCGAATACGGCGACGACGTCACCGGCCGCCGGCTTGAGGACGTTGCAGACCGCACCAAACCCGGTCTGGACTCCGCAGCCGAGCGGTGCAAGCAGCTCGGGCGCCAGGCTTCCATTTACCGGAATCGCGTTTCGAGTACTGGCGATCGCGTACTCAGAGAATGAGGACTGTCCGAAGAACCCGAGCTGGACCGTAGTGGCTCCGGAGATGCCACGGGGGCTGAGCTCGTCGCCGCCCCAGTTGCGCGCGAACTGGTTGGAGCAACGCGCCGGCTGGTTCGTGCGGCAACTCGCGCACGTCCCGCACGTGTCGAACGTGAGTACAACCCGCTGCCCCACCGAGATCGTCTCGACGCTCGGTCCGATCTCGGCGACGACTCCGCAACCTTCGTGGCCGAGCACGATTGGATGCGAGACAGGAAACTCGCCGGCGCGCGCTCCGAGATCGGCATGGCAGATGCCCACTGCTTCGAGGCGCACCAAGATCTGATTGTCGGTCAGGTCTGGCAGCTCGATAGGTGCGAGGTCGAACGCCCCGCCTGGGGCACGGACGATTGCGGCTAGCTGTCCAGACCTCATGACGCCTGGACTGGGCTCGGGTCGACAGGCGCGTCAAGCCGCAGCTCACTGCAGGGTGCCGCAACACGTGGCCGAAGTGCGAGGCTCACTCGGTCCTCCCAGCCTGGCGATCTGTGGCACATTGACTCCGATATCGCCCAAGCCTGTAAGCCTTTGACGTCATCACAACATGAGGTCCGCTATTGGAACAGCGCGACTTCGGCCTCGGAATAGACCTTGAGGTTCTGGAACTCGTTGATGGCCGAGGGTCCACACAAACGTCCGTAACCACTCTGTTTCATTCCTGGCTCCTCAAAGTGCTCGGACAGCAGTGCCCAGGTGTTGATCCACACCTGTCCGCTCGCGACCTTCCGCCCTATCCGTCGAGCTCGTCTGGCGTCATCGGTGAAGATCGAAGCGCCGAGGCCGAAAACAGTCGCGTTGGCCTTACTCACGGCCTCGTCCTCATCGCCGAAGATCTCGAGCGTCTGGACGGGTCCGAAAATCTCCTCCTGCACAAGAGGCACGCTCGTGTCATCGACTTCAAGCAGACTTGGGCGGTAGAAGGCTCCGTTGGACAGAGCAATATCGGTTGGCGGACCTCCTCGGACGATGACCTCGGCGTACTCCGACGCGGCCTCGACGATACGGTCGACTCGCTCCACGCTGGCCTGATCGATCAGCGGACCGAGCTCGCTGGCGGGATCGTCGCTTGGCCCGACCCGCACGGCCTCGAGCGCAGCCGCCAAGCGGGTGCGGACGGCGTCGGCAATATCGCGGTGCACGAGGACACGCGAGCCAGTTACGCAGAACTGCCCGTTCATCACGACGCATGACGCAACCAGCTGCGGCAGGACGACATCGAGGTCGATGTCAGGGAAGAGGATCAGCGGCGTCTTCCCGCCGAGTTCAAGGTTGAGGCGCTTGATCGTCGGAGCGGCGGCGGCGGCGATCGCTCGCCCGACCTGGGTGCTGCCCGTGTAACTGATGACGTTGACATCGCTAGATGCGACAAGCGCGGGTGCGACCTCATTGCCAGCCTCGGTGACGATGTTGAGCACCCCCGGCGGCAGCGCATCGACATCCGCCACGATCTGGGCGAGGATTTCGTTGGTCAGCGCGGTCTGGCCCGGCATCTTGAGCACGGTGGTGCAGCCCGCGCCGAGCGCCGGACCCAGCGCACGGATTCCGAGAACAATCGGCGAGTTCCAGGGCACGATGATGCCCGCCACCCCCATTGGCTCGGGAACCGACCAGAAGTGCATCCCTGGAGCGGCTTCGCCCGCACGGCCCGAGATCTGCGTCAGCGCCGACGCGGCTGAGTATCGCGCTGTGTCGATGGCAATTCGGACCTCCCACGTTGTCTGTGCGAGAAGCTTGCCGTTCTCTGCGGAAAGGGTGCGCGCAAGCTCGTCGATATGAGACTCCAGCCCATCGGCGAGGTTGTAGAGCGCGGCGGCCCGCGGACCCGGAGCGCGGCCCCAGTCTGTGCTGTCAAATGTCCGGCGCGCCGCAGCGATGGCCTGGTCGGCTTCTGCACGCCCAGCTGAGACAAAGGTCCCGACGGTCTCGCCGGTCGAAGGGTTCAGCGACTCATGGACCTCGCCGGCATCGTTCCAGCGGCCGTCAATCCAGTTCTGCGCGGGCGCGGCCGTCTTTGTCGTCATCGTCGTCATATCTCCTCGCTAAGCCCCCAGCTTGAACAGCTTCTCGGCGTTGCCGTGAGTGATCTTGGCCAAGTCATCAGGACTCACCGGCGCGCTCAAGATCGCGTTGACGGCAACCGCGCTGTCGCTGAAGGGATGGTCCACCGAGAACATCATCCGGTCCGCGCCGAAAACGCTCAGTGCGCACAGCAACGGTGGATAGGTGGTGTAACCAGACGTTGATATGTACACGTGCTGGACGAGCGTCTCGGCGAGCCCGGTACCCGTGTCCTTCAACGAGTAGCTGAGCACGTCGTCGGCTCTCGCCAGTGAGAATGGAAGGTCCTCTCCCATGTGCCCGACGACAACCTGCAGGGCAGGGAAGTGTTGGAAGACGCGGTTGACGACCATCCGCAGAACGTGCATTCCGCATTCGGCGTGCCATCCCCAACCACCCGTGGCCAAAGCGAGTGCCACATCGGGTTGTAGACCCGAGAAGTATTCGCGCTCGACAGCTGCTGGCGGCGGGCTCGGATGAAGGTAAATGGGAACGCCTAGCCTCTCCGCGGTCGCAAGGACTGGCCTGACAGAGGGGTCGTCGAGCCACACACCGTTGGTGGGTCCGTTGATCAGCGCTCCCACATGACCGAGCTCCTCAACGGCACGGCGGAGTTCTTCAGCGGCACGCTCGGGTGCGCTCATCGGCAGGACCCCAAGCGCGCGAAAGCGCGTTGGATGGGCGGTGGTGGCCTCAGCCAGCTTGTCGTTGACGATCCGCGCGAACTCCACAGCTCGGTCGGGCTCGAGGGTCTGAATGGCTTCGGCGTGCGCCACCGAAAGGACCTGCACGTCAACGCCAGCGGCGTCCATCACGCGAATCCGGCCCTCGCCCACCTCGTCGAGATCTTTGAGTGCTGCGGCGACGCGTGGCCCGCGCGAGGCGAGCTCAAGACCTGCAGCGGCCATGACCTCGTGCGGGAACATGTGCTCCTCGACAGCGATGATCCTCATCAGTCCGGCCTAACCTCAAACATGCGCGTCATCCAGCTCAAGATGTCTCCTCTCTCATCCTTCCCAGACTCCTGGGCCGATATTCGAATCTAGATGGATTAGTCGTGTTTGTCAATCTCAGTCTTAATTTGCCCCTAGACTCGATAAGGCGGTAAGATACGCACATGGCCGACGCAAAGAGACCTACTCGCGCGCAAGATGTCTATGACCTGCTCCGTGCAGACATCACGATGGCTCGCTTCGAACCCGGCGAGCGACTGAAGTCGCCGGATCTCTGCGCTCGCTACGACGCCAGCGTCAGCGTGGTGCGCGAGGCGCTCTCGACGCTGGCCAAGGAACGCTTCGTGCGATTGCAGCCCAGGCACGGCTACACAGTCGCGCCGCTCACAGCCGAGGATGTAGCTGACCTGACGCAGGCCCGCCTCGTCGTTGAAGGAGCCGCGCTTCGCCAAGCGATCGAGGCCGGCGGCGTCGATTGGAGCACGGGAGTCGTTGCCGCGCACCACCGTCTCACACTCGCCGCTTCTCCCCCTGAGGCCACAGATTCTGAGACGGAGCGCTGGCATCTCGATCACGAGGCCTTTCACGCCGCCCTGCTCTCGGCGTGTCCGAGTGACCGGCTTCGCGAGACTGCGCGGATCCTTAGAGCAGAATCCGAGTTGTACCGACGCTGGATGCTTCCACTTGGTCTGCCGAGGGAAGGCGACTACGCCGCCGAGCATCAAGCCCTTGTCGACGCCGCCCTGGCTGGGGCCGCTGAAGACGCAGAGACCCTAATCCGCCGACATATCCAGAGAACCGCCGATTCACTGATTAGCGGCCTTCTCGCGCGACCAGGCGCAAAGCGCGACCCGGTCCAGGCGGCATGACCACACTCTCGAGCTGACGCACCGTCCGCCGGAGGGAAGAGAGAGAACCGGGAGAGAAGTGAAACCGCATGTCTGCTAACCCTGTGCTGCACCATGTAAATCTGAAGACAGTACGCCTCCAGGAGATGATCGACTGGTACGGAACCGTCGTCGGTACTACGGTCACCTTCCAATTCGACAGCGGAGCGTGGCTTACGAACGACACAGCGAACCATCGCATCGCGCTCCTGAGCGTCCCTGGGCTTGAGGACGACACCGACAAGGTGCGTCACACAGGCCTTCATCACACCGCGTTCGAATATCCGTCATTCGACGATCTGCTCGACGACTACATCCGCCTTCGCGGTCATGGGATCACTCCTCACGTGTGTATCGATCACGGGATGACGACCTCGTTCTATTACGTCGATCCTGACGGCAACGCGGTGGAGCTTCAGTGCGACAACTTCGGTGATTGGGCCAAATCGACAGATTTCATGCAGCAAGCGACCGAGTTCGCAAGCGACCCGATCGGAATGGCGCTTGACCCGGAGCTGTTAGTCGTCGCGCGGGCGGTGGGAGCAAGCTCGCATGAGCTGCACGAGCGGGCCTACCGCGGCGAGTTCCAACCTGAGGGCGATGTAGATCTTCTACTTCCCTCAGCGCCTGCTCAAAACTGACGGGCGGCCTTTTGTCCCCCTCGTCTAGCCTGCCAGCCAGGACTCAGGTTCTGATCAGCGGCGCGGGTCCCGTAGGGCTTGCGGCAGCGGTTGAACTCGGCCGACGAGGCATCTCTTGCCTCATCGTCGAACCTCAAGTCACTGTTTTGCGAGCACGCCCGCGCTGCAAGACGATCAACGTCCGCACGATGGAGCATCTGCGGCGCTGGGGTATCGCCGACCGCTTCCGAGCCGCGGCGCCACTCAGCCCGCAGTTTTCGCAGGACGCCGTTTTCTGCACGTCGCTGACGGGACGTGAGCTATCGCGGTTCACTGGTGTGTTTGGGCTTAGCGCCGATCCGCAGCGATGCCCAGAGGTCGGCCAGCAGGCACCGCAATACGTACTTGAAGAAGTCCTGCGAGAAGTAGTAGACGAGCTCCCGACATGCACGTTCGCGCTTGGTGCCCGTGTGACAGGTCTTGAGCAGACAGATTCGTCAGTGAGCGTGGCCGTCCAGACCCCCCAGGGCACAGAGTTCGTGGAGGCCGAATACGTGGTCGGGTGCGACGGCAGCCGAAGCGCTGTCCGGGACGCGATCGGCAGCAGGTACGTGGGCGACGTCGCACTCCGCCCCAATTTCGGGACCGTCTTTCGCGCGTCAGATCTTTGGAAGCACGTGCCTCACGGGCCCGCTGTGCATTACTGGATTCTCAACGAGCACGCGCCGGCAGTTGTCGGGCCACTCGATGGTGACTCCCTCTGGTTCGGAACGTTTCTCGATGTGAGCAAAGAACGCGGAGAGCACGAGATCGTCTCGCTCATCACTGCGGCTATCGGTCGCGACATCCCGATTGAGGTGCTCTCCACCGATCCATGGACAGCGCGCATGGAGCTCGTTGATTCCTCTCGCATCGGACGGGTCTTTTTAGCGGGGGACGCCGCGCACCTCAATCCTCCCTGGGGCGGCCACGGGATGAACACCGGCTTCGGCGACGCGGTGGATATCGGCTGGAAGCTCGCAGCCGTACTCGATGGCTGGGGCGGGGAAACGCTGCTCGAGAGCTATGAGGTCGAGCGGCGGCCGGTGCAGGCCAAGATCATCGCTGAAGCAACGGCGAACATGAGCGTCCTCTCCAACGAACTGCTTACACAGGAGATTGATCAGGAGGGGCGAGCGGGAGACCAGGCCCGGAGGAGGCTGCACGAGCGGATCCAGGAGACCAAAGCCCAAGAGTTCCATGCGCTGGATCTCATTCTCGGCTTGGGATATGAGGACTCGCCAGTGATCCCCGACCATCCGCGAACCGATGACGACACTGAGGCTCGTGCCACACCCGGATTTCGGCTACCGCACGCGTGGCTCAGTCCCGGCCATGCGGTGTTCGATGAGCTCGGCACTGGCTTCACCCTGCTTCATACAGAAGGCGATGGGACAGCGGTCGAGGTGTTTGCCGATGCGTGCGCGGCTCGTCAGGTTCCATTCGACGTCGTGGACGTGACGGCGGTCGCCAGCGGTCCGGGGTACCGGCCCGCACTGATACTTGTGCGCCCAGACCAGCATGTTGCATGGGCGGGCGAGCACGTTCCCGACTCGCCCGAACGACTCATAGATGTCGTGCGCGGGGTGCTGAGCGTCGAGGCCCGTGACGGGCTCTCCGCGGCGAGGCCGTAGGCTGCGTCTGGGTGTGAGCCCGTGGCTGTTCACCATCGCACCCGCAGGCCACGCTCCAGAAACCCTCGAACCCTCGGGAGTCAGCCGCTGAGCTTTCGTTCCTGCGCGAGTCTCTAACCTCCGGGTTCGCTCGATCTTGGGTGGCAAGTGGCCGCGCGCACGTGGGCTCGATGCTTGAAGGTGCCTCGATCCTCCTCCAGCCGCGTCAGGACCTTACGAGCCGATGCCCGGCCGACCGAGCCCTACCGTGGGGCTATGCTCGCGTTCAATCAGTTTCTCCAGGTCATCGGCAGCTGATTGAGCCCGAGCGACGCATCGCTCACCGGGTCGGAGTCCAGTAGATCTCGAATCAAGCCGTCCACGCAAAGCTCCGCGTAGTACAGGGTCTTGGCATACGTAGGCCGGGCCTTGCTGGGCCAGTCCGACTGCGTTCAGGGTCTACCGTCGATGCCGTGTTGGGACAGCCAATCGATCGTCTCGGCGAAGAACATTCGCCCGCCGTAACTCGTAACGACTGCGTGGCCGGCATCGGGAACTATGTATTCGGTAAAGACACCGTGTTGGTAGTTGCTGTGCTCATTTTTGGCCTCGGGATCCGTCATGCAGTCGTTGGTGGTAGCGCACCAGATCTGGTCATAACGACCGAGCGCAAACAGGACTGGAACCTTGATGCTCGCGGTTATGTCGGGGTCATAAGACTTCGTTGTGATGTCGACGAGTTCGTTTACGCTGAGCGTGTCCTTGAGCTTTTCCTCGTAGACCAGGATTTCCGGGTCGTAGGTCTCGGGTGGTCCGTAGAACAGGGCGCGCTGCCCGGGAAGCGTCGTGAGGTAGCCGGACGTCCACGACTCGTTTCGGAAGCTGGAATCCAACTCGGCCGGATAGAACGCGCTCTCGAGTCGCTGGGTAACCGAGTCAAGGAGCCGGTGGCCGAGGGCGTGCGTGACGACGGCGTCTACGTCGTCGTAGGTCGAGGCCGCAACATCGGCAGTAAGCCCGCCCATCGAGTAGCCGTTAAGCACAATCGTGTGGAAGCGCGGGCCCAGCGTGCCGCGCCGAAGGTATTCGGCAAGCTGCTGGATAACGTAAGCAGCAACGTCGAAGTTCAGCGCTGCCGCGGCCGGATGATCGCTCAGCCCATACCCGAGCCGGTCGATGTTTAGTGTCGTGAACCCGCGCTCGGTCGCGTATCGGACGTACGAATAACGTTCCGGGTCGTACGGCCAATCCCAATAGGCGTGACTGTAGGTGCCGCCATTGATGAGGATCTGAACAGGTTGATGTCCGAGCTTGCTCGGGTCGCTCGTGCACAGCTGTCCGAATACGTTGTAGAGCGTCGTCCCTCCCGGGCTTTCGCGCACCGGGAAATAGTAGTTCTGGCACGCCGCGCCGCTCGGCGATGTCACTTTCGGGAGTACTGCGCCGCGGGGCGTTCCGGCCAGTTCAGACACAGGACCTAACCTCGACGGATCGGGGGAAGTGATCGATCAAGCCGTGGGCTCCTCGACGCCCGGCGATTGTCGTGCGTGGCCCTAGCACCCAAGTTGGGAAGTTCTCTGCGAGAGCACGACACCGACCTAGCAGCGGGCTGGGTTGCGCCATCGACGCGCTCAAGCAGAGGCGGAACACCGGCCGATGGTCCGTGGCGTCGGCCGCGGCTCTGTTGTCGCCTGCCTCTCTCGTAAGCGCGACCACCTACGGGACTGTGCCCGGCGTCCGGGGTGAAGTCAAGAGGCGCAACAGAGATCGAGGTTGCCGCCTCACTTGTTGGATCTCACGCGTTTGCGACGGCGTTCCCATTTAGGCGCGACAGTTTCGTCTCACCATGATGCGCCACTTCTTGGGCGACCCGCGGTTAGCGCAAAACTCCCTATCCACTCGGCTGCCCAGAGGAGATCCGCACCGTCCGCCCAGAACCTCCAACCGCACGCCTCGAGTATCTAGACCTTGAACAAGCGGCGCGATGTGAGCTGCCCTTCCGGAGCGCGCTGGGCCGTTTGGGTTGCTGTGCGACGAGCCTCTCAGGCGCGCGCTCGGGCACCAGCCTCAAGAGCGGTATGTGCTCTTATCTCGTCTCGCCGCGCGATTCCAAGGCGGATCGCTCAGGCCCAATGATGGCGACGCAGCGGCGTCAGGTTGAGCACTCTCCGGCCCCCGCCTACCGCGCAATGCAGGGCGGGTACCTCGGCGTTCGAGATGCGCGTCTGGAATGAGTTGCAGGTCTGTCGCAGTTGTGATCTTCTGCTGCTCCGGCGCGTAGTGTTTCTGGGATGCGCCGCTGGGCTGCGTGGATCTTGGTTCTGGCGTGGCTGCCGATCTTGTGTTCGGCGTGCGGCATCGCGTCTACTAGACCGTCGCCGCGGGCTGCTGCCATGACCAGGTATGTGGATTCACAGTCCTGGTCGTTGCGCTACCCGAAGGCACTGTCGCTGGAGCGTTCTACGAGTGGGCCGCAGGGCATGGCGATTTTCACGGAGGTGACGGTCGCGAACTTCGTCCAGGGTCGTGCTTTGAGGACCGGCAAGATCCACCACGGTGGCTTTGTCAGCATGCGGCCGCCGCTTGACCGGGCTGGGAGGTTTCCCGCCGACGGGGTCGCGTTCAGGATGTTGCAGGTTGACGGGGGACCTGGCCCGATCGACACCGTCGCGGACTCGCGGTTCCCGATTGCCGTGGCCACGTTTCGACGCCCGCAATACCCCGGCTTCTCTGTCGGTGAGTACACCCGCCTTGGAGTACCGCGGGAACTCACACGCCCGATCGAGGCCGATGGTCAGGGATACACGGCTGAGCTCTTCGTTGGTCGGTCAGCGACGCGACAGCAGCGAGCCGAGATCGACAGGGTCGCGCGGTCGCTTGTCTTTCACAAACTTCATCCCGGGGAGCTGGCGGGTGATGATCAGGTAGTCGGGCTGGAGCGCAACTATCCAGTCAGCTCGTTCACGCTGGTCTACGGTCCGGGGGAGATATGCAAACGCTCCGGGCGGTGCCGGGAGCACCGGGCACCGTTCTACCTCGTGCACGCACCCGGGCGCCTGCACCAGCCCGATCTGATCCAGCCATGCACGCCGGCGAGTGCCTGCACGCCAACCGGGGCCTTCTACGCCATCGGTTGGAAATGGGAGGACATCCAAGGCGGGTACCGCTCTGCCTGCGATCTGCGGCTGGACAAGCTCCACGACCAGTTCTACTGCACCAACTCAAGCGCGCGCTGGGATCGAGTCGGGAGAGTGCTCCACCGCCCCGCTGACGCCCGGCTCAACGACCCACTGCAGTTCACGTTCGCGAAGGTGACCTGGGACGGGCACGTCGCCTTCCTCCCAGGACTCGACGAGCCCCCACCAACCGGCCGGGCCCGGAGCCTGCTCTGGCCAGCCGTGCGGTAACCGCTCAACAACCGGATCGCCGTCGCTCCACGACGGGCCGGGTCATCCTCCGCAATATCTAGGACCCGGTCACCGCGCGTTGCAGGGAAGTCGGCATCACGCCTGACATGCCCGTCGCGGAATCAGAGCAGGGCTCGCGCCCGATCCGCCGGTCCGATCACGGGTTCGAGAGCAACGGGTCGGCGCAGCGCTGATGCCTCTGTCCCTGGCAACAGCTCCCGACTGAGCCGTTGAGACGCTCACTTGGCCGCAGCAATCCATCATTTCGAGCGTGCGCCAGGATGAGCCTGCAGCGGGAACGATCTGGGGCGTCCGACAGCGCGCGCTGAAAGAGGAACCTACCGCGCTCAGGTCACGCTGGTTAGGCTCCTCAATCATGGACCCGGAGAAAGAGGGCGCGGCAGCAAAGCCCGAGCAGCCGCTCGGCAGGCCCGACAAGGTGCGGGAGGCTTTGCTGAAGTGGGCGCCGGCGTTGACGGTGACAGCGGTGGCTGTAGAAAAGGTCTACGACCTCCTCAAGCACATCGGGCTGGGCGTGCATCGGGAGCCCACTGGATGGCGCTGGCGGCGCGGCAAGCAATAGCCAGCAACAGGGTCCGCGAGTAGTCCCAGGCTTCCGCGGCCCACACCGGGCCGGAGCTCTCTCCGGCGCTCGCACCATCGTTGACGGAAGCAAGCAGCGCAGTGTCGGCGAGCGTGAAAGCTTTGGGACTGCGCGCCCACACAGTCAGAGCGTCGGCCGCTCTACTGATTAGGTCGCCAAGCATCGGACCCCGGACCGCGTTCGCCATGAGGACGTCGTCGAGCTCGGTATCGAAGGCCGCGCTCACAAGACCGTGAATAAACATGCGAGCGTCGACCGTCCAGCCCGCCAGTCGCTCACCATCGGGAGGGATGCGCACGTGCTGCACAAGGTTCGGGGCCGCATGAAGCTCAGGCGCTCCGCGCGCTCTGTCCGGTTTTATGCTGAGCGGCCATGATTAGGTGCCGCGTCCCGTTCGCAGCCGTTGCTGCTTCCGGACGCAGGCAGTCACCACGGCCTGCTGGGCCAGGTACACGTGCCACCGCGAATGCAGGTCTCGACCGGAAGCACGTCGCCGGTCTCGCAATTCGCCAGAACCAGGCGGATGGACCGCTGCTGGTTTGGGGCTACACGCAACGGCGAGCGAGAGCCCTCGTGTCCGCGCATAGCGGCGTCTCTCGTCCGGGTCGATCAGACACGCGCCGAGGGAGGCAAGCAGGACGGACGAGAGTGTTGTTTGTCGATCAAGCGGCCGCCCGGAGCCGGGCTCACCAGAGTGCCCGTTTCGTGGCAAGGCGCAACTGCGGGCTGGAGGTTCGGCACTATTCCTTTTTGCTTCGCCAGGGACCTGCTGCTAATCGTCCCCTGCCGCTAGGTCGCGACGTAGTCTGTCGGCGATCCGCTGGGTTGCGGCGACGATTCCAACGATTTGCGGCACCGTCGAGTCCTCGCTGTTGAGGGTCGCGAGAAGGACGTGCTGCGTGTCGATTGCCGGGGCTTGGGCGCGGTGTGAGACAGCCAGCGCGTCCTCAGCCACGATCTCGCGAGCCTCATCGCTGAAGATGCCAGTCGGCTGTTCTGCTGGAGCTGGGCCGTGAAGACGCGCTCGCTCCCACGCGGCTTCGTGTGTGACGCCTTCAGCTAGCAGAGCGCCTTGGGCAGCAGTGTCGGGGACCAGCGCACAACCAATCAGGAAATGGAACGGCTCGACGCAGGCATGCCCCAGTTCGGCAGCGATCGCCTCGGCTCGCTCGATCACCGCGCGAGCGTCATCGGTGTAGCGCTCAAACACTGGCGGGACGGGTCCCGGGCGCGGCGGCTGCCGCCTCGCGCTCAGCCGTTGGGCGTGCATAAGAGCCTGCTGCGGATCGATCGCAGGCCCTGAGCTTGGATACCGCTCATCGATCACCGCTCTCAGATCGACAACCCCGAAGTCACTAAGGAGCGCGGCACCCGTGGGGTGTCGATCGAGCGCGAGCAGCACATGCTCGCTGCTCAAGCCGCGAAGCCCTCTGCTGGCCGCCTCCAGCACAGCAGCACGTAGAACACCGTTGGCGGCATCAGAACGTTGCACGCGACCAAGCACAAGTTCTTTCCCGACCCCGAATCTGCTCACGATCGCAGAGTGAAGATCGCCTGCGCTAACCCCAACGATCTCCAGAAGGCGTTGCGCGTTGCCGCGTCTTGCGAACGCCAGCAGAAGATGCTCGGGCTCAACGACGCCGCGGCCGAGCATCCGCGCCTCATCTTCTGCCAGGAGCACAAGGTTGTAGGCCTGGTCGCTGAAGTAGCCGATCACATCCTCGGGCCTGTCAAACCCGACATCGACGTCGTCGCCTCCTCCGTGATCGCCGCCGTCAGCATCGATGATCTGTCGCCGCGCTTCGGTGTACTTCAAACCCGACTCAGCCATCCGCGCGCGAACCGCCTGCTTGGAACGTCGATCGCGAGTCATGTCAACTCCTTCAAGGCCAGACCCCACGCGCCCGGCCATATCTCCGGGAGTGACAGGCCCGAGAACCAAGTCCCTTGCTCCATCAGCGCCAAGTTTGCGCGTGGGGCAAGCGACAGCTCAGAGGACGCGCCGGGGCAACAGCGCACGCAAAACCTATCCCGAGCACCCCGTCACGTCCAGCAATCTCGCCGAGCCTCTGGCACAAGAGCGATCGTCACGGCCTTCCTCACCCCGATATCGCATCGCCACGCTTCCGCACCCCGCGCATTGCGGGTCCGGTCGGCTTCACGCACAACATGCTCGCCGGCTGGGAAGAGCAGGTGCCCCGCGCGAGAGCGGTGGAACTCGATCATTCCGACACTCTGCGATTGTGACCCGCGGAGGACAAGCCTCCCGAAGCGGCAGGCCGAATGGCGGTGTGCCGGTTTTTTGGACACCGGTTTGTGCGAGCCTTAGGCGGATAGCTGCTCGGCCCTGCGGGGGGCATCAGGGTGCTCGGCGACGACTGCGCGGTTGCGACCGCCTTGTTTGGCCGCATAGAGTGCGGAGTCGGCGGCGCCCAGCAGCGGCTCGAGGTATTGGGGCGCTACTGCGGCGGCGATACCGGCGCTCAGGGTGATCAGTGGAAGCTTGGAGCCGTCGTCGGTTGCCATCGCGAGTTGGCAGCGGTGCGTGAAGGCGTCGGCCTCGGCCGTGTCGGTCGCGTGGAGCAGGACAACGAACTCCTCGCCTCCTATCCGGGCGACAATGTCGACTTGTCGGGTCTCCTGGGTCAGGAGAGCGCCGATGCGGGCGAGGACCCGGTCGCCTGTCGCGTGGCCCCACTCGTCGTTGACGCGTTTGAAATAGTCGATATCGAACGCGACTACAGCGATCGAAGAGCCGACGCGTCTCGCGTGCGCCATCGCGATCTCCGCGCGCTCCTCGAAGCCACGCCGGTTGAGCAAGCCAGTGAGCTTGTCAGCGCGCGCCTCGCCAGCCAGGCGCACCACTAGCGCGTCGTTGCGCCGTGCCATCACGCAACCGAACGCGGCGATTACCGACACGGCCGCCGTGACATCGACCCACTGATCCACGTAGCCGGTCGGGGTCGTCGAGAGCAGCACGGCACCGTACGCGACAGCGATACCGGCCACGCTGGCAACAACTCCGGGAAGGCCGAAGAACGCGACCGTCCAGAGCACGGGACACATGTAGATGACGGCAGCGTCGCTTGCGTTGGGGGCTGTGGACAGCGCCCAGGCGATTAGCCCGATCGCGATCGGCACGATTGGTGCCAGTCCCCAGCGCGACGTCCGCGGCGCGATCACGGCGAGAACCAAGGCGACGGCGAGTGCCACAACGCCCGGGAGGAGCGCGAACCTCGAAGAACCCGGGATAAACCGTTCGAGTACGTCGATGACGCCCGTGGCACCGTACATTGCGGCAGCGCTACGTGCCATCAGTCGCGAGTTCAAGCGGACGCTGTCTGGACCAAAAGCCATATGGGCTTCATCGGCGCCCGGGACGCAGGCAATGAGCCAGCATCGCCGGTCCCCACACTTTTCGTCGCTGCCGCCCCGCGCGAACACGACTGGAAAACGGCGCGTTGCTCAGGTCACCTTTGCGAGCCAGGTGGGTGGCGTTGGTGTTGCGCTTGTAGGTCGGTCTCCGTTATGCGACGGCGGTCCGCAGTGCAGCTCCGATTGGGTGGATGTTGATGAGGACGGCGGCCGAGACGGCCTGGAACCGACACCGCCGTCGGCGGGGACCGCGAAATTCGCCGGCGTCCTGAGCGCCGTGCCCAGGTAAAAGCAGGTCCGCGTGCTGCACCACCGAGAGCCCCCACCTCGCCAAGGGGCCACCCGAGTCAACTCAGCCCCTGTTACGACCCAACCGCGGTCGGGTCTGCAGCACGCTGCTCGACACGCGCGTCGTACCGATCTCGCGCCCGCATGATTCTTGTCATGTTGCGCTCTGACCAGTCGGTGATCGCCCGCATCGGCTGGGCCAGCGAGCACCCTAAACGCGTGAGCTCGTACTCGACGTGCGGTGGGACCTCGGGGTAGGCCGTCCGCGTCAGGATCCCGTCGCGTTCGAGCCAACGCAGGGTCTCCGTCAGAACCTTCGGAGCAACGCCACCTATCCGGTCGCGCAGCTGTGTGAACCTCAGCGGTCCATCTAGGAGGGCTAGGACGATGAGCGCGGTCCACTTGTCGCCGATCCGGTCGAGCACGGAGCGCGTCGGGCAGTCGGGATCGTTGACGTTCGGCTTCATGGTTACGTTGAAGTACTCAGTAACCGCAAGTTACTGTGAGCCCGGACGACTATCAAGCAACGACGCGACATGCTCACGCGTCACACGAGAAAGGACGCGACATGAAGATCGCCCTCTTCGGAGCCACCGGCATGATCGGTAGTCGAATTGCCACGGAGCTGGAATCCCGCGGTCACGAGATTGTGTATGCCACCCGTGCCTCCGGGTACGACGTCACCGACCCAGCCTCGGTCGCGGCGGCGGCAGCGGGTGCCGACGCGATCGTCTCGGCCGTGTCGGCACGCGGGGCCTCATACACGCTCCTTGACGTCGCGCGCTCGCTGGTCGAGGGAGCGCGCCGCGCCGGGGTGGGCCGGATCGTCATAGTCGGCGGCGCCGCCACGCTTGAGGTGGCACCGGGGGTCCGACTGCTCGATACGCCGGATTTCCCGGATGAGTTCAAGGAAGAGGCTCGTCAGGGCGCCGAGGCGCTCGAGTTCTACCGGACGGTCGACGACCTGGATTGGACCTACGTGAGCCCCGCGGCCTACATCCACCCAGGCGAGCGCAGGGGCACTTACCGCGCCAACAAGCACGAACTCCTTGTCGATGCCAGCGGCAACAGCGAGATCAGCGCCGAGGACTACGCGATTGCGATCGCCGATATCGTGGAGAAGCACAGCTATCCGCGCGAGCGTGTCGGAGTCGCCTGGTAGCCACCTGGGCCCAACTAGTCGTCTACGATGCGCGCGCGTGTCCCAGGCCTGAATGGTCGGATTCCGCTAACCGGGGAAACAGCTCCAGCGCATTGTCCCGGTTGATTGCCGCTGCCTCGTTAGCCGGCATCGCGGCGTCATCGAGACTCGACGCGAAGAAGCCCGAAACTTCGGCGGGAGCGTAGGGGTTGTCGCTGCCGTACAGGATGCGATCGTGCGGGACGAACGTGGTGATGGTTGGAAGCGCTGCCGGGCTCGCGGAAAGCGCAGTGTCGACGAAGAACCGCCTTGACTCAGCGAGAATCTCCTCGGGCGCCGGCCAACTCCCGTCGAACGCGCGCGCGAGCTCAGCAACCCGGTAGGCGATGAAGGGCAGGAAGCCGCCGGCGTGAACAAGGATGATCCTCAGATTCGGGTAGCGCTGCGTGGTGCGGGACAGGACCAGTTGCACCGCGGCACGGGTCGTGTCGAACGGAAAGTCGACGAGTGGTGCCGCGAAGTTGGTCGGCAACGGAAGCAGCGGTTGGGCTGAGTGGAGTAATACGACAGCTGCCCTGCGATCGAGCTCCGCCCAGATCGGCTCAAACTCGGGCTCGCCGGGGTAGCGCCCGTTGACGTTGCTGAGCATCACTATGCCATCGGTGTTCAGCTCGTTGGGCAGCAACTCCTTGACCCCGTCGCCGAGCGCGGTCCGGGTCCGGAAGCGGCGCAGCGCCAGCGCATCGCTGCGCTCGCCATCGGGTAGCCGGGGCGGTTGCCCGCCCCAGCTCCCACAGAACCGTGCGTGCGCTGTCGCACACGGCTCCTCGGAACGGCGGGTTGCGAACCCCGCCGCCGGCCGGTTATCGACCTCGACTCATGCCCATAACGCCAGTTGTGGCGTGGTTGGCGCGACAGATTCTTGGTGAGCCGTCGCATGCAACGCGACCAAGGACACCATGCCACGCGCTTTGAAATAGCGGCGTGAGAGCCCGTGATCGACCGCGGGGCAGTGACTGAGCGCCCACCAAGATCTCCTGCCTTGATAGACCTGCCGCCACGCGCTCTGCGATGGAACGCCAAGCCGGATCAGGCGCTTAGCGATCGAGCGTTTGCGTTTCCAGTGATGCAGCAGGATCGCGCGTAATCGGCGGCGGACATTCCCGTCGATCAGGCGCATCGCCTGCATCACCTCGTCGTTGGTGGTCGCGATCCCGAAGAACTGATGCCACCCCGTCAGCCACCTGTTGAGCCGCGTGATCACGGCTTCCAGGCTGTCACCCCAGTTGCGTGGGGTCAGCTGACGGATCCTGTCCATCGCGTTCCGTTTGGTCCGCTCCGACAACAGGATCTCCACGGATCCGGTCCGCGGGTCTAATCTTCTTCAGACGCAACCGTCCTTCGATGAACCGGGCGAGGCTGGCCATCACCCTCTGGCCCGCTTGTTCGCTGCCACATAGACGTTGCAGTCATCGGCATAGCGAACGAACCGGTGCCCGCGCCGAGCAAGCTCTGAGTCGAGCTCATCCAGCACGATGTTGGACAGCAACGGCGACAGCGGCGAGCCTTGCGGGACGCCCTGGTCGTTGTTGATCACGACACCGTCCGGCATCACGATCTTGGCCTTGATCAGCACCGAGATCAGCCTGAGCAACGGCTTGTCCGGGACTCGCTGCGCGAGCCGGGACATCAGCCGCTGGTGACAGACACGATCAAAGAACTTCTCCAGATCAATGTCGACCACCCACCCATAACCGTCCGCCAGATGCTGCTCGGCCTCACGGATCGCCGTGTGGCAGCTCCGGTCGGGCCTGAACCCGTGACTCGACTCATGGAAAGTTGGCTCCCAGACAGGCTCGAGCGTCTGCCTGACCGCCCCACACACCACCCTGTCGGGTCACGTTCGGGATTCCCAACCCCCGCACGCCACCGCCTGCTTTGGGGATCTCCACCCGCCGGGCCATCCCCGGCCGATAGCTCCCCGACAGCAGCCTCGCGGCCAGCGCCGGACCGATCCTCGGCCACTGCTCACACAGTGCCTCGACGGTCTGGCCGTCCGGGCCGGGTGCTCCCTTGTTCTGGACCACCTTCACCAACGCCTCGTTCAATCGGTAAGCCACCTCCTCCACCGTCACAGGCGTCCACATCCCGACATTGACGACCGCCTTCGGCACGACCACCCTGCTGACCCCGGACCGGTCCGGAACCCTTTGCTGGTCGTCTGCTGTTGCGGTCGGCAGGCTGAGCTGGACTGCCGTTTCATCGACCGGGACCGCCTTCCCTTGCCCACCATCCCTGACAGGCTTGGCGAGCATTGCCCCGCCGTCCGGTATTACGCGGTCCTCTGACTTCTGCCGGGCCATCAGCCTCCGTTACGTGTTCTCGGGCCTACCGGCCAAACGGCCGGAACCCGGCAGATCTCCAGGGATAAGACGCAGAGATTTCGGTGCGATCACGTCGCCACTACGCCCGCGGGACCGATAGGAACAGGGCATCGCTGCTAGAGGCCAGCTCACCCACCCACGGAATCCCTTACGGCGCTTCACTCTCGTTCGCGACCACAACACACCTATGGCTTCCTTCAGACACGCCCTCACGGAAACCCCCGCAGCGCCAAGCCAGGCCGCACTGGGGGTCGCCCGGTTAACTCCGAGCCGCTGCCCTTGCCTCATCGATGTTGGGTTCCCCCTGCCAGGGCCCCAGGTCAGGACTTCCACCTCCGATCTCCTACGCCATGCCCTGCATACCTCCGGGCTCGCTCCGCGCCACGCCGGCGCTCCCATCCTCCGGATCCTGGTCCTCATCCAACCTGGTTGAGATTGTGCTGGACATCGATCTCCTTTCCGAGATCTGATGGGATCTCCCCGGGTTTCGGTGGAGGCGCGTTTCTGAGGTCAGGCGGCTTGGTCGTTGTTTTCAAGTAGTTCTAGATGGTTTTGGTGGTGGACCTGACCCGAAGGGTCAAAGAGACCAGCTGCCAGCCTCTCGTCGACCACTTCGTTTGGCGCGGTCTTAGCGAGAAGACGTTCATCCTGGGATTTCAGCCAGATCGCCTCGATCTCGATCGGGGTGCGCATTCCGAGCGCGGAGTGCCGGCGGCGGGTGTTGTGGAACTGCAGGTAGTCATGGATGCCACTGGCGAGCTCGATCCGTGTCTTCCAGCGCCGGCGGTTTAGGAGCTCGACCTGCATGCGGCCCCAGAAGCTTTCCATCATCGCGTTGTCCGCGGCGGTCCCGACCGCTCCCATTGACGGGGCGATCCCGGCGGTCCGGAGCCGGTCACTGAACGCCCAGGAGGTGAATTGCGTCCCGCGGTCGGAGTGGACAATCAACCCGTCACGGTTCTCGCGTCGCTGGGTGGCCATCCCGAGTGCGTTGAGGACCAGGCCGGTGGCTTGTCTGGCGTCGACCGCCCAGCCGACCACCAGCCGTGAGAACGTGTCGAGCACCACGCAGCAATACACCTTCCCCTCGTTGGTGGGGTGCTCGGTGATATCGGTGAGCCATAGCTCGTTGGGTCGGTCGCGAGCGAACCTCCGGCGGACCAGGTCAAGGGAGGTGACCGGCGCGAGCCTGGCGCCTTTCGGCAACCGTCGATTGGGCACGCCACGGATCCCGAGCTCGTGCATGATCGATTCCACAGTGCTGCGGCTAACGACGACGTCGCGACCGAACGTCAGCTCGGCGGTGACCCGCCTGACCCCATAGGTCCCACCAGAGGCCTTGTGCACGTCAACGATCTCGCTGGCCAGCCAGATCCGGCGAAGCCGGCGCGGCGGGTCGGGCCTGTCCTTCCACGCGTAATAGCCAGATACCGACACCTCGAGCGTGCGGCAAGCGTGCTCGATGTTGATCCCCTGCCCGGTCAGAGAGCCGATCACCGGGAAGAGTCTTTTGGGCTGATCCCCTCCTTCAGGAACACCTCGTTGATCTTCCTGGAGACCGCCAGCTCGGTCTCCAACTGCTTGATCCGTTTCCGGGCGGCGGCCAGCTCGAGCTGCTGCTCGGTTGCTTTGCCCAACTCCTCGCCACGATCGACGCGGTCCTGCTTGAGCCAGTTATAGATCGTCACCTCCGCCACCCCGAAGGTCGCTGCCAACTGCTTGACACGCGTCCCCGAGCGGGCGAGCTCGATCACCTGACGACGGACTTCCGGCGAGTACTTGCGAGGCATAAAGCAGGATCCTCCCTGCCCCGGACCTCAGAAAACGAACTCCACTTTTCGCCGGACAGATCCCTCACTCGCGGAGAATGTCTCAACTCAGATGGGGTCGGTAGCTCACCCCTCCAGATCAGGAATGCGACCTCCTCGAAGCGGCACTCCGCTGCCAGCTCCTGGACGGGATAGCCACGATAGGTCAGCGAGTTTGTCTCCGGAACGACGCTAGAGATCGTCGTGCGATCAACGACGACGCCCGCCAGCCCCTTGTGGATCTCTAGCTCGGTGATGGACATGTCTCTCCTCAGGTGCGGATATCGAAGTTGAAGACGTCGGAGTCGAAGGCTGTGTAGGACTCGTAGCGGAGCAGCTCGTAGAGGCGCGTGCGTGTCTGTATGCGCGCGATGAGTGACTCCTGCGTGCCGTCATCTTTGAGAACCTGCAGCGCGTCCTCGATCGCGCCCATGGCCAAACGCAGCGTCGTGACCGGATAGATGACCATGTTGAAGCCGAGCGACTCAAGCATCGCGGCCGTAAGGAGCTGGGACTTGCCGAACTCAGTCATGTTGGCCAGGAGCGGTACCTGCAGGGCTGCACGGAAGGTCTCGAACTCGCGCTCGTCTGCCAGAGCTTCCGGGAACACCATGTCCGCGCCTGCGTCCACATAAGCCTTAGCGCGCTCGATGGCAGCATCCAGACCCTCGACTCCGCGGGCGTCGGTGCGGGCGCAGATCAGAAAGGCTGGGTCGCGTCGAGCTCGAACGGCGGCACGAATGCGCCTCACCATCTCCTGGGGATCGACCACCGCCTTGTTGTCGAGGTGGCCGCAGCGCTTGGGATTGACCTGGTCCTCCAGGTGGCAGCCGGCGAGGCCGGCATCCTCGAGCGCGGAAATCGTCCGTGCGACATTGAGCGGCTCGCCGAACCCAGTGTCGGCGTCGATCAGACTTGGTAGGGAGGTCGCCGCAGCTATGCGGCCCCCGCGGTCGACGATCTCCGTCAGGGTCGTCAAACCGATGTCGGGCAAGGCCAGATCGGCCGACAGCGCAGCCCCTGAGATGTAGATGCCATCGAATCCGAGATCGGCAACCACTCGGCCGACCAGCGGCGAGAACGCCCCTGGGTAGCGCATCAGCTTCCCGGACTGCAGCTGTCTACGCAACTCGCGGCGTTTGTCCGCTGGGTGTATGTATTGCTCCGCTCCCATCAGAAGATGCCTCCGCCAGGCTCGGCTCCGAGGCGATCGGAATCAACGGAAAACGTCAGCCCGCGCAGCTCTTGCGGGGTGAGGGTGGCTAGCCGCTGGGCGGCTCCGAGAAAGCGGCGTTGTTCGGTTGGCCCGATTACGCCTTCAGCGAGCGTCTCGAACTTGCCTATGTATTGGTCACGGCCAAATGGACGGGCACCGCGCGGATGCGCGTCAGCGACCGCGAGCTCGTCCTCGATCTTGCTGCCGTCGTTCATCGTAATTACTACACGGCCACCGAACGCTCGCTGCTCCGGGTCTGGGTCGTGGTATCGCGCGGTCCAATCGGGGTCCTCGACTGTGCGGATCTTGCGCCACAATTCGACCGTGTCGGGGCGGGTGGCGCGCTCACGCGCATACGAGCGCTCGTGATGCCAGACGCCGTCTTGGAGCGCGACCGCGAAGATGTACATGATTGAGTGGTCCAGCGTTTCACGACTGGCGTACGGATCATGCTTTTCCGGACCCCCGGCCCCAGTCCCGATCACGTTGTGCGTGTGGTGGCTGGTGTGGATCACGATTTCTCGAACCCGCGCGATGTCGCTGATTCGATCACGTAGACGGCAGGCAAGGTCTATGAGCGCTTGGGCCTGGTACTCGGCCGAGTGCTCCTTGGTGTAGGTGTCGAGGATCGCGAGGCAGGGCGTACCCGGCTCGGGTAACGTCACCCGGTACTCGGCGTCAGGTCCGTTGAGCATCCAGGCTATGACCCCATCCTCGCCTTCGTAGTTGGGTGCCGGAGCGGTCTGTCCCCGCATCGCACGGTCGACGGCTTCGACTGCCATCTTCCCTGCGAACGCCGGCGCGTACGCCTTCCAGGTCGAGATCTCGCCCTTGCGAGACTGCCGCGTCGCCGTCGTGACGTGCAAGGCCTGGCCGACGGCTTGGAAGATCTTCTTGGCGGGCAACTTGAGCAAGGCTCCTATGCCGGCCGCGGCTGAGGGGCCGAGATGGGCGACATGATCGATCCGATGCTCGTGTAGGCAGATGCCGCGCACCAGGGCAACCTGCACCTCGTACGCGATCGCGATCGCCCGCGCGAGGTCTTCCCCGTAGCTGCCGCAATGCTGCGCGACAGCGACGATCGGCGGAATGTTGTCGCCCGGGTGTGAATAGTCAGCGGCCAGAAACGTATCGTGGAAGTCGAGTTCCCGTACCGCGACGCCGTTGGCCCAGGCGGCCTACTCTGGGGACACGCTTTCGGTTGGCTGCAAGCCAAACACGCTCGAGCCTGGATCGCACCGATGAGCGCGAGCTTGCGCGCGCGCTGCAGCAACCGGTGCCCGGGCTAGAGACGCTGCAGCGACTGCTGCGTTGTCAATGACACGGTTGACAACCATCTCGCGGACCTCGTCGCAAACGGGCGGCTGGCTCGCGGCGAGCTCCGCGATCGCCCACGCCAGTTGAGCGCTGCGCCCCAGGCCCTCAACTGACCGCCTGGGTCTCACAACATATTCGCGTATGGCAATCGCGGTCATACCAATGCTTCTCCTATTCGGCGCTCGATGCTTAGTTGGCGGCTAGTCCTGCGCATGGGCCGCCGTTCCTAGGCGGAGAGTCGCTGTGACACATCACAAAGGACGCCGAGGCTTCGTGTCTCTCGTCGCGCAGTGCTGTTGTACAAGTGCCGATCCCCGAGCCCTGCGCGGCCGTTGGACCATGCTCCAGGCATAAGCTGAAGTCGTAACTGCGAATCTGACAATCGCGGGGCAGTGCTGCGTTGGCAGAGTCGATGTAGCTCGCAATCATCTCAAGCACTCGCCGGTGATGCAGAGCCCCGCGCACCGACTGATCGGCGAACCCCTGTTGACAAGCTCGGGCCGAGGCAAGTCCCGCCTCGAGCCGGAGGTGGGCAGCCCAACCTTCGCCTAGCCACTCCAACTCTGCGTCCGCGATCCACGGACTGACGCGCGTGAGTGCATCGGCGATAGTCGCCCGGGGCTCGCGGCTGCGCTGTGGTGTCTCAGCCATGGATCAGCCAGCCATCCACGGCGCGCGCGGCTTCCATGACGGCCTCGGAGAGCGTCGGGTGTCCGTGGATGATGCGGGCGACCTCGGGATAGCCCCCCTCGAGCAGCTTGGCGTTGACCAGCTCCTGGACCAGCTCGGTTGCCTTGGCGCCCACGATGTGCGCGCCGAGCAGCTCTCCGTACTGCTGGCCACCGATGATCTTCACCAGGCCCTGACGGTCTCCGTAGACCGTGCCGGCACCGACCGCGCCGTACTGGACCTTGCCCACGGCCACGTCATACCCCTGGGCTCGTGCCTGCTCCTCGGTCAGCCCGAAGCTCGCCACGTTCGGTGTGCAGAAGGTGGCTCGTGGGATGTCGATGTAGCTGATCGGATGCGTGGTCAGGCCCGCCGCATCCTCCACGGCGATCACGCCCTCGT
Source organism: uncultured Conexibacteraceae bacterium (assembly GCA_963720195.1). Lineage (GTDB taxonomy): Bacteria > Actinomycetota > Thermoleophilia > Solirubrobacterales > Solirubrobacteraceae > Palsa-465. Next base: position 876,268 of record CAVRFD010000020.1, on the reverse strand, counting down.
CGGAGGCCTTGTGCGCTAGGGCGGGGCCGGCGACCAGGTCACCGATCGCGTACACCCCGGGGACGCTGGTGCGCATCGCACCGGCGACCGCGATCAGGCCACGCTCGTCCAACGCGACGCCGGCGGTGCCGAGGCCGAGCCCGTCGATATCGGGGCCGCGACCGGCCGCGATCACGACATAGTCGGCCTCGCCGGCCTGCTCGCCGTGCTTGAACTTGACCGCACCGTCACCCGTGACGACATCGCTCACCAACGTGCCGGTGTGCACCTCGATGCCCTGCTTCTTGAAACCACGCTCCGCAAGCTTTGAGATGTCCGCATCCTCGGCCGGCAGCACACGATCCAGCGCCTCGAACAACTGCACCTTCACCCCGAGGCGCACGTACGCGGACGCGATCTCAGACCCGGACGCACCCGAGCCGATCACCGCCAAAGTTTTGGGCAGCTCCGCAAGCGCCCACGCCTCCTCGGTGCCGATCACCCCACCACCAAACTGGGTGCCCGGGATCGCGCGCGGCACAGAACCGGTGGCGAGCACGATGAACCGCGCCTGGTAGGTGTCATCGCCGACCTTGACCTGCCCGTCACCGACCAGCGAGCCCGAGCCCTCGATCAGATCGATCTTGTTCTTCTTGAACAGACCGGACACACCACCGGTCAACGTCGAGACGACCTTGTCACGCCGCTCCATCACCGCAGCGAAGTCGACCGTCGGCTCGTTCACGGTGATCCCGAACTCGTTCGCCTCACGGATCTCAACCACAACATCGGCCACACGCAACACGGCCTTCGCCGGAATACACGCATAGTTCAGACAACGACCACCGACCTTGTCCTTTTCGACAACAGCGGTCTTGAAACCAAGCTGCGCGGCCCTGATGGCGGTGACGTAGCCGCCCGGCCCCGAGCCAATCACAATGACGTCATAAGCAGCCATGCACCAACGCCTTTGCCTTAGAGAGCGAGCCGCAGCGGCGCTTCGAGAAGGTCTCTGATCTCCGCAAGGAAGCGCGCCGCGTCGGCGCCGTAGAGAATGCGGTGATCGCACGACAAGGTCAGGGTTAGGAGGCTCCGCTCGACGATCTCGCCTTGGACGCGGGCTAGTGTCGAGCGGACCCCGCCCACGCCCAAGATCGCGGCTTGGGGCGCGTTGATGACCGGGGTTATTGCGGTCATGCCGAACATGCCGAGGTTCGACACCGTGAACGTCCCGCCCTCGAGATCGCGCGGGGAGATGCTTCCGTCGCGGACGGAGGCAGCAAGTCGTCGGGTTTCAGAAGCAATCTGACCTAGCGATTTCGCGTCGGCATTGAACACGGTCGGCACTACCAGCGCGTCATTGGCAGCCACTGCGACGCCGATGTTGATCGCTTCATGCAGTTCGAAGGCTCCGTCCCTGTACGAGCCGTTCGCAAGCGGATGGTTAACGTAGAGCTATCGCGGCTGCCTTGACGATCACATCGTTGATCGAAGGGACAGGCTGGCGCTCGCGCGCAACCGCCTTGAGCTGTTCGCGCAGTGCGAGTGCCGCGGCCATGTCGGCCTCGGTCTGCACTTGGAAGTGCGGAACAGTGGACTTGGCTTCCGCCATTCGGCTCGCGATCAGCTGCTGAACTCGGCTGAGCTCCTGACGGCGGCTACCGGCGGGCTGCGAAACCACAGGTTCGGCTGGCGTCGGCATGGTGCGCTGGACCGGCGGCGCAATTCCAGCTGCCACGAGAACATCAGCCCGGGTAATGCGCCCGAGCGGTCCTGTTCCGACCACCATCTCGAGCTCGACATCGTGCGTTGCCGCGACTCGACGAGCAAGCGGGGTCGCCTTGAGGTTGCCCGCCACCTGCCCGTGTCCGTTGTGGGGCGCAGTAGTCGGCTCTTCGATGTGGGTCAGCGCTTCCGGAGCCGAGGGCTCGTTTGAAGTGGGAACCGGGACCGGCCGAGGTGGGACCGCTTCGGGGGCCTCGGCCGTGCTCTGCCGTGCGACCCCTGATCCGATCCGTCCGATTGGCTCGCCGACCGCAACCGTCGTTCCAACCGGCGCGAGAATCTCGAGAGTCCCCGCGACCTCCGCAACATATGGCGCAGTGGACTTGTCGGTCTCGATCTCAAGCAGCTCTTCACCAGCCTCAACCTGATCGTCCGTGGACTTGAACCAAGAGATGATCGTGCCCTGCTCCATCGAGTCGGACAGCTTGGGCATCACGATGTCAGTCATGGACGGCTCGTCTCCAGAAGGTCAATGGCGGCGCTCACGATCGTTGTGGTGTCGATCCCGAAATAGCGGTAAAGGTCGTCGACATCCCCGGACTGGCCGAAGTCACTGACGCCTAGGCACGCGATCGGCGCGCAACGGATGCTCGACAGAAAGCTCAGGGTATGGGGGTGCCCGTCTTGGATGGTGACGATTGGCGCATGGCGATCGGCTGGGAACAACGTGTCGAGGATCTCGGTTGTTCCCGGCTGCAGGCCCTGGCTGGCCCGCCAAGCGCGGAATAGAAGGTCGGGAGAGGTGAGGCAGAGAACGTCGCAATCGATCCCGGCCGAGGTAAGCTCGGCTGCCGCCGAGACCACTTCTGGCATGACGGCACCACCGCCCACTAGCGTCACCTTGGGCCGCCCAGTTGCCGTCCGCAGTCTGTATCCGCCAGCGAGCGCATGTTGGCGTCGCTGCTCGCGTTCCACCGAATCCGTTGGAACAGCGGCCAACTCCTGCCCCATGGGTCGCGTACTGAGTCGAAAGTACGCGGACGTGCCGTCCGGGCGTCCTAGTTGTGAGAGTGCGTGAAGCAGGGTCCACTCGAGGTCCTGAGCGAAGGCAGGCTCCCAGGCGACGCAGCGTGGCTGCTCAAGCCCGACCGAAGGCGTGATGATCGATTGGTGCGCTCCGCCTTCCGGCGCCAACGTCACGCCGGACGGAGTCCCAACCAGAATGGATTGCCCGCCGGCGTAGATCCCAAAAGACCAAGGCTCGAGCGCTCGATTGACGAACGGGTCATACATCGTTCCGATCGGGAGCAACGATTGACCGTCGCGAGACCATGTCACTCCCAGTTCGCTCAGCAACCCCACGAGGTTCCCCTCGGCGATCCCGAGCTCGATGTGCTGACCATGTTCTGTCTCCTGCCACTTCACCAGCGTGTCGCTGTCGTCCGCGAACCAATCGACGCGTTCGCCGAGGTGCCAAATGCCGGCGCGGTTGATCCAGCCCCCAAGGTTCGTTGAGGAGGCCACATCCGGACTCACTGTCACAACGTGGGCGGCGACGTCGGGCGCTTTGTGCGCCAGGTCGACAAAGAACCGTCCAAACGCCTGCTGCGTGGATCCCGAGCCGACATGATCGCGACCAAGCTCGGTTGGCGGAGTCGGCGCAGTGCTCAAACCCACTGCCTCGCGGTGCAGTCTCTGCGCAGTGGCGTCGCAGAGTTGGGCCTCGGGAGAGCCCGCCGGGAACCTCGCCCACGGGTGGGCTGGGTCCGCGCCCGTGACGTTGGCGAGTTCCTGCCATTGCGGGATTGAGAGCAATGCGGAGTGATTGGCGGGATGACCTTGCGTCGCCAGGCGCCAGGCTTTGATGGTGTAGGCGAAGATCACAGTTGGCCGGTCCTCCACTGCGTCCGCTTCACCGAACGCCGCTAAGAGATCAACCAAATCGTGCCCGCCCAGGTCGCGGACGGCGCGCAAGAGTTCGTCGTCGTCGAGCGTGCTTACTAGAGCGGCGATATCGCGACGACCTCGCCCGGTACCAGGCAGCCGCTCACGCAGCTCCTCGGCGCTCGACCGGAGCAGACGCTGGTACTCCTCGTTCGGCATCCGATCGATGCGGCGTCGCAGCGCTGCGCCACCGTCGCGCTCGAACAACTCCCGCAGCCAGCGCCCGTACTTGATGGTGATGGTGTGCCAGCCCGCAGACTCGAACATCCCCGTGAGCCGGCCAGCAGCAATGTCTGGGACGATTCGGTCCAAAGACTGACGGTTGAGATCGACGACCCACAGCACCTCTCCAAGCTGCGACACAACCGGATCAATCACGGTCTCCCAGATCGCGCCCTCGTCAAGCTCGGCGTCGCCAACCAAGGCAACCTGACGGCCGCCGCGCGGCACGTCGAAGTGACCCGCGACGTAGCGATGGGCTATCGCGCTCCAAACCGTGGCCGTGGCGCCGATCCCGACCGAGCCCGTCGAAAAGTCCGCAGGAACAGGATCCTTCTGACGACTCGGGTAGCTCTGCAGGCCTCCGAACTGCCGGAGAGTCGTCAAATATTCCTGGTCAAGCTGGCCAAGGAGGTACTCGATCGCATGGAGCACCGGCGAGGCGTGCGGCTTGACTGACACCCGGTCTTGAACGTTCAAGTGCGCAAACCAGAGCGCGGTCATGATCGACGTCATCGACGCCGACGAGGCCTGATGGCCGCCCACCTTCACGCCCGAGTTTGAAGCTCTCACCTTGTTCGCGTGATGGATGATCGACGTCGACAACCAAAGCACGCGGTCTTGAACCGCTTCGAGCGCCGCAACTGCGTCGTTGTCGGTGGATATCTCTCCACTCGCCAATGTCATGCGTTCATTCTTGACGGAGCCACGCCCGCTGCGCAAGTGGTTTGTAAGGTATCTGCACGCGCTAAGTCGATTTCTGAACGTATTTGCGCCACAAGCTTTATGCTTTGCAACCGATGCCTACGAAATTGGATGCGACCGACCACAAGATCCTCGATGTCCTGGTCCGTGATGCCCGCTGCTCCGCTAGCGAGGTGGGCCGCCTGGTCGGCCTGTCTCCGCCAGCCGCAAAGCGGCGGATCGAGCGGCTGGAGGAAGCTGGCGTCATCCGTGGCTACACCGTGAGCCTCGACTTGCACCAGCTAGGTGAACAGATCGACGCTTTCATCGAGTTGAGGTTCGCTCCCGGCACCCAGGTCGCTGAAGTTGACAGTGCCGTGATCGAGCTGCCAGAGGTGATCGCCTCCTACACGCTCGCCGGCGACCCCGACGCCCTCGCACACGTTCGCGTACGCGACCTGGAGCACCTGAAAGGCGTCGTCGACAGGATCCGCCGGGGGCGTCGCGGCGGGCCGAAGGTACTCACCACCCGGACCGTCATTGTGTTAGGCAGAAACGACTAAGCCGCCGGCAAACTGCGCTCGCCAGCGGTTCCCCGCAGGTCCTCACAGGAGCCGAGATGGCTCGGGGCGAGCCCAGCTAACTTGTCGGCGACCTCGGAGGCGGTGATGGTCGGCCAGCGATGAGCTAACGCCCCGACTGTCGTGAGATCGAGAGTCAGATCCAACTCCGCGTAGACCTGCGCGGTGACTGCTCGAATCCGTTGGCTCGATCCGACGGCGATCACTCCCGTGGTCAACGACGCGCCCTTGATAACTCGCTGTGCAATGCCTGCCACCTTCGGCCCGCCAGGGACGTGGAGACTGAACCGTCCCGGGCAGTACTCGTCTGCCAGTTCCCCGAGCTCGAGATCCATGCCGAGCTCGGCGAGTGTGGCGCTGATCAGCGTCGAAAGCTGAACGAATCTCGGCTCGATGCCGCCCATTAGTTGCGGCTCGGGTCGTACGAATTCGACGACTACCGACTCCTGGTCGTAGGCAACCGCATGTCCACCGGCCTGGCGTATGACTGGCTCGAACCCATCTCGCAACGCCGCCCGGCTCGCACGCTCGAATCCGCCGCGGAAGCTGTCCCGCTTGCCGAACGCGACCGTCGGCCCAGGCCGGAATATACGGACCGTTGATGGCGACCGCCCGTGCGCTACAGACTGCAGTAGCGCAGCAGTCAGCGCCATATCGCCAGCCGGTTCGTCTGGACTGCTGTCGCGACGAATGTGCATATCTCCCGTCACTCAGCTGGAGACGTTGCGGCTGCCTTATGCGTCACGACCGAGTCGACGGTTCGCTCCACGGCCAGCACAGCCGGAGCACGCCGACGCTTGCTGGAGGTTGATGCTGTAGGTAAGCATTCCCCGGATCAGCGCGGTTGCGTGCTGGTAGCCGGGCTTGGTTGCACTGGAGCGTGGTAGAAGGCTGATCCCCAACCCAAGAGATACAAGCTCGCGGATTCGCTCGGCAATCGCCAAGCCTGTCGTACTCGCTGCCACAGCTGGCAGCCCAGGCACGCGCTCGTCATCGATACGCAGATGCGTCCCCTGTTCCTCCTGGCGCTTACTCAGCCTACCGCGATCTTCACCGCACCCGAGGACTGGTCCGGACCAGTCCTGGCGGGCCGCATCGAACGTGCAACTACCGAACTTGCCGTCATCCTGCAGGCAGGCGTCGCAGATCGCATCACCGGGCGCGCATGGTCGAGTTACAGGCATCAGCTTGACGGCAACGCCACCCTCGCCCCAGCACACCGCGGCCGAGGTCGACTTCAACTCTAAGCTCACGCGGCCGGGGTCTAGGCGAGAGCCCGTTCCCACCGCGCCACTCTACTTGACACGTTACGCACCAAAACGGTCGCGAGCACCACGTCCCGTTCCCGCCGACCGCAATCTGGCACGCAGGGCTGACGCTCACGAGCGCATATGCCGCGCCACGCTTCCACAGCGGGGCTCTCTGTTCGATGGAGTAGCGTTGACCGACGTGTTGAACGCTTGTGGCTAGCGACGGATACGCTCCCTTCCCGTTCGCTTTCGCCCCAAGCGCGTGCGGACGGTCTGGCCGGGCTCGGTCGGACCGTCCGCAATACAGCGCCGTCAGGCTTTTCGGAGTGTCGGGCGACCGCTGAATCAGCTCAGGTCAATCGCCCGCGTTGAAACCACCGCCTTGTCTTCTTCGCGGTTACGCTGTCCACTGACCGGTGAAGCTAGGGTACTTGCCCACATTGCCGGCGGTCACCACCAGCGGAAGCTTGGCGACAGTCAGCGGATCCACGCCAGGTTGCGGAAGCCGAATGCCCTTGGCTGCCCTGACCGCCATATCCACCGCGATTGATGCCTCGGTCTTGGGCAGCACCGGTACGGTCGAGTAATACGTTCCGGCACGGATCGCCTTGACTTCCTGCGTTGTGCCGCCCTGGGTAACCATGCGGATCTCGTTAGCCCGGTTGCCCATGTGCTTTCCGGCAGCCTTGATGGCTACCGCGGCGCCCTGAATGGCCTGCGCTCCGATGCTGAGCACGACATTGATGCGTCCCGTCTTCTGGAGAATGTCCTGCATCGCTGATTGCCCTTGCCCGAACTCGACGCCGCCATCAGCCTGGGCGACTATTTTGATGTTGGCGTGCGTCGCGAGCATCTTCTTAACGTAATTGTTGAGGACGCCATCTGACTGGGGCAGGCTGGCAATCGTCCGTAGCCATGCGACATTGCACGGCTTGAGCTTCCCACAGGCTCCAATCACGCCGTCGACCATGCCCTGAGACAGGCGGGCCAAGGGCGTCACGGCTTGCCCGACAACGCCTGGCACCGTAGGCGCGGAGCTGCTGATGTTCGTGCCGATCGCGTTGTTATCGGCGATCAGTGCAATCTTCGCCGCTTTCAGTTGTGATGCACACGGGGTGAATAGCGGGCCGGCCAGCGCCATCGCGATAACCGCTTTGTACTTTGCGGCGGTGACGATGTCCTGGCATTGGCTGATCTGCGTTTGCGGGTTGAACTGCCCATTGAAGATCGTCAAATGAGCCCCGAGCCGCGCCGCCTCCGCCTTTGCTGCTGCGGCGTCCGCGTCTGTGAAGGTGTTGCCGGTTCCGATGCTCATGTATGCGATCTGGATGCCCTTCCCAGCCCCTGGCACGAGCGCAGTGCTGGAGCGTGCCCCCGCCGCTTGAGTCGACTCTTCCATCGAGCGACCGAAGGCCGCGGCGCTACCAAACACTGTGACCAACACAATCACACCGATCGAAGCGACGGCCGCGATAGCTGCGCTGCACTTTGCACCGTAACCCCGCGCGTACGAGTGATATCCATAAACGTAATCCTTCATAAAACACTCTCCTCTCGAGTACTACTTTTATCCGTGATTTCTTCGCCTGCGCGTCCGGCGAATCGTCTTGGTGGGCGCGGGCTTAACCACGCACCCGCCGTGCCCGGGCGTCTATCCCCACTGCGATGGCGATAATCAGCCCTTCGACTATTTGCTCGTAAGTTGGGTTTAGGCCTAGCAGCACGAAACCGTTGCTGATCAGCGCGAAGAAGAAGACTCCGACGATCGTTCGCCACATGGCGCCTTGGCCGCCAGTGATGCTCGTCCCTCCGAGCACCACTGCCGCAATAGCGCTCAGCGGCAAACTCGTACCCGCGCTGGGGTCCGCGGAGCTCACCTTTGCGACGTAGAGGATTCCAGCGAGCCCAGAAGCAAATCCGCTCAGGACAAAAGTCACCGTCGTCACTGTCCCGACGCCGATTCCCGACAGTCGCGCGGTTTCGGCGCTTCCGCCAGTGGCGTAGATGTAGCGACCGAGGACCGTTCGGCTCAGGATGAATCCCATGCATACGGCGAAGCCGAGAAAAATCCAGGACGACCACAGGACTCCGAGCCAGCGCGACTGCCCCAGCTCCTGAAACTGCGCGTTTGTGACCTCTACGAAAAAGCCGTTGGTTACAGCTAAGGCGACCCCGCCGAACACGATGCTTGATGCCAACGTCGCGATGAATGCATTGATCTTTCCGACCGTCACCATCAGCCCGTTGATCGTCCCCATCACGGTCCCGCACGCCAATCCGGCTGCCACTCCCGGCACGACTCCGGCGTGTCTGAGAACCTCGGCGCTGACGATTCCGGAGACTGCATACATCGCGCCCACGGAGAGGTCAAATCCGCCGGCGATCATCACGAGAGTTCCGGCGCACGCGATGATCCCCACGTCGGTCGACTGGTCGACGAGGTTGAGCATGTTGCTCTTGGTGAGAAACTGTTGGCTATCTATCGTGAGAAACAGGAAGAGGACGAGGAAGCAGATCAGTACTCCGTAGTCCCGTGCCGAGCCGAACCGCACCCGGCGCGCACCGGCCGTCGCCCTTGACCAGCCTGTATCCGAAATCCCGGGCTCAGTTGACTGAGTACTCATCGCCACTTCCTTCGTGTCCAAACGCTGCCTTTAGGATCTGTTCGGGGCTCAAGTCGGCATCGCTCAACTCGGCTACAACCGCGCCGTCTCGCATCACGAATATCCGTGTCGCCAAGCCGAGCACTTCTTCAAGTTCAGAGCTGATCAGGAGGATCGCCATTCCCTCCTGGGCGGCGTTAATCAAAAGCTCGTAAATGGCTTGCTTTGCTCCGATGTCAACACCGCGGGTTGGCTCGTCTACGACGAGGACCTGTGGTGAGCGCATCAACCACTTGGCAAAGAGCACCTTCTGTTGGTTGCCACCGGAGAGTGTGCCGACAGGTCCACCGCTGGTGCCGCCGCGCACGCCCGCTCTAGCTAACGCTTCTTCCGTTCGTTGTGCCTCCAGCTGTCGATGGACGATCCCGAGCGTGCTCAGACCCCCAAGGCTGGGGAGTGACACGTTTTCGCGGTCCGACAGCCCGAGGACGAGCCCCTGCTTTTTCCGGCTCTCAGGAAGCATCGCGATACCAGCTGTCATCGCACCCCGAGACGAGTTCATGGGGAACTGCTGTCCTGCGACGATGGTATGTCCGCCGCGAACCGGATCGACGCCGAAAATGGCGCGTGCGACCTCGGTTCGTCCGCTACCCACCAAGCCGGCCAACCCGACGATCTCACCGGCGCGTATCGACAAGCTGACGTCGCGGATGAAATCGGTTGTGAGTCCGCGCACCTCGAGCGCTACGGGCGCGTCGGGCCGGGGCTGAACTTTGGGCGGAAAAGTGGACTCAAGCTCTCGTCCGATCATCGCGAAGATCAGTCCATCGAGGCTCTGGTCAGCGGCTGGACCCGTCTGGACCACAGACCCATCACGCAGAACGGTGATCTCGTCACTCACACTCAAGACTTCGTCCAGGAAGTGCGAGACCAGGATGATTGTCACGCCTTCATCGCGCAGTGAGCGGATGGTCTTTTGCAGGAGTTCAGACTCATCTGGGGTCAGAGCGGCAGTCGGCTCGTCCATCACGATCAGACTTGCGTCTCGCGCAATGGCTCTCATGATCTCCACCTTCTGCTGGTCGGCGACGCGAAGGCTGCCGGCCGGGACATCCGGGTCCAGGAGGTAACCCGTGCGCTCGACGATTGTCGTGAACCGAGACTGGTCCGTGCGCTCTCTGAGGAGGCCCCACCGGCGGCATTCGTTTCCTAGGAACACGTTCTCCCGGACTGTCAGTGCTGGTACGAGGAGCAGTTCCTGATCAACGATTGCTAGGCCATCATCCAGAGCGTTTCGGGGACTTCGGTAATCGACAGCGCCGCCGTTGACCGCCATGTGGCCACGACTGGGCCCGATCACACCGGCGATGATCTTCCCGAGCGTTGACTTACCCGCCCCGTTTTCTCCGATGAGAGCGTGGACGGTCCCTCGACGGACTCGTAGGTCAACTCCGTGGAGAACCTCGACGCCGGAATAGCTCTTGGCGATGCCGCTGAGCTCGATGTGCGTGTCCTCAGACACGGAAACGCGCGCCGGAGGCGTGGCCTGCTCGTCTCATAACTCCTCACTCCCTCAGTGCTGGGCGGTCACGTGAGTGCCACGCGAATCCCTGGTAGAAGTGTATGCAGATTTGAGACGCGGCGTCAAGACCGTCCGCCGGAGCGGTCGCGACAGCACACCCCAGCACATGGTCGAGTAGAGCTCGAACGTCCGCGCGCCGACTTGCTTCAACGAGGGCGACTCGCAAGGGATGGCGTCTCCCGCGTCTTGACCTTCTCGCGCTTTCTGCATACAGTTCGGCCCATGAGTCTAATCGGGTGCGGTAATCACGAAGTACCTTGCGCAACGCGGATCGGGGTGGGGTGATGCGGCTTGTTCGCTTCGACTGCAACCGAATTGGTGTCCTTGACGCTGACGGGGTTCACGACGTTTCGGCGGCGATCAGAGGCCGTCGCGGCGACTCGCCAGTCACCATGAACGACCTGATCGCCGGCTGGGACGCCTTGGGCCCGTCGGTCCGTGAGCTGGCGGCCGAGACGCCTGGGCGGGCGCTGGCCGAGGTGACGCTTCTTCCGCCGGTGGATCGCCCAACGCACGTCTTCGCGGCTCCGCTCAACTACCGGACCCACATCGACGAGATGCTCGTTTCGCGCCACGCCCCGGTTGCGCAGGGTCCGAGTGAATCTTCGGCGACGCTGGGTTTCTTCCTCAAGGCCGCAGGCTCCATCTGCGGTCCGGTCGACTCAATCGAACTACCGTCACTTGATGGACGCGAGTTCCACCATGAGGTTGAGCTCGGAGTGGTGATCGGCACCCCGGCCCGCGGCATCAGTCCACACCAAGCCCGGGACCACATCTTTGGGTACACGTGCGTCCTGGATATAACGCTGCGCACCGAGGGAGAGTTCCAAGAAGAGCGTGCGATGCGCAAGTCTTTTGAGACCTTCACGCCGGTTGGCCCTTGCATAGTGACCGCCGATGAGATCGCCGACGCCGGGAATCTCGACCTGCGCCTGTGGGTCAACGACGAGCTTCGCCAAGAAGCCAACACCCGGGATCTGATCGTGGGGATCGACGAACTCATCGCCACGGCAAGCAACGTTGTCACGCTTTGCCCGGGAGATATCTACGCCACGGGCACCCCAGACGGCGTCGGTCCGATCCGCGTCGGAGACATGGTCCGTGCGCGTGTAGAGGACGTCGGGGAGCTGTTGATGCCCGTGACCCGGAGATCCTGGTGAAGTGGCCTGCCGACGTGGTTCACGACGGTCCCTCGAGCGTGCCCATATAGGCACCGAGCCGGACAACACAACGCTTGGTTCGGCCCCTCTCATGAGCACGCGCTGCCGTGCACTCGCACGGGCACGACCGATGCAATCACCACGACGCGGCATGTAAGTCACTGGTCGTCCGGCTCGTCCTATTCACCGCCAATGAGTCAGTGACCCTACGTCGCGCGGTGAAACAGCATTTCCGAGAGCTTTCCCGGATCGTTATCGCCGTGGCCGCGTTCGACGAGCTCATCAAATAGACCGCTTACAACCGAAAGCAGCGGAGTCGACGCCCCGGTCTCGGCAGCGTATTCAGAGATCTGCTCTAGACCCTCGACGGTCATATCGACCGTAACGAGCCGGCCCTCGAACTCGCCGGCGGCAATCAGCGGCCCGCGAATGTTGAACTGGCCTGATGCCGCCCCAGGGCTCTGCGAGATCATCTTTACGACGAGGTCCGGGTCGAGACCGATCACTCTCGCAAACGCCATCGCCTCAGCGGCGGCCGAAATGTGAGTGAACACCAAAATCTGCGCGACGTACTTGAGCTTGGTCGCTTCCCCGAAGTCACCGACGAATTGGCCATTTGGCGACGCCTGTCTGATGGTGTCGGCTACGCGGTGGTACGTCGCCTCGGTACCACTTGAGTAGATGACCGCGTGGCCGGTCTCGGCCATCATCGGGGTGCCACTCACCGGACAGTCGAGCATGTCGCCGCCGCGGCCGATGATCTCGTCACGTAAACGCCTTTTCGCGTCAAGCGGAATCGTGCTCATCTCGACGACGATTGGAACTGGTCCGGGGGCACTCAGTACGCCATCGAGGCCTAGGATCGCGTCTTCAAGCGATTCCTTTGTGGGTAGGCATGAGAAGATGACATCGGCGGCTTCGGCAACAGCTCGCACGGAGCCGTCGCCCGCGATCGCGCCACCGGCCGCAACGAATTCCTGGCTGCGCCCGCGCGCACAGCCCACAATCCGCGTGCCCGCATTAAGCATCCGCACGGCCAGCGGTAATCCAAGTCGTCCGAGGCCGACGAACCCATACCGATCTTCGCTCATCTCATCTCCCCTACTCTTAGCTGTTTGCCCGATTCCAAAGGGCACAGTGCCTGCCGTACAACGAGCCAGGCGAGCCGCCTCAAGCGAGCTTGCGGCCCGCGATCTGCTTCGTTCCGTCGGCGACTCTCAATCACCCGCCTAGGCGCGTCAGCATGATTCGGCGGTTGGCGTCGGTGACTGGCCAGCCGGAACGTTCGTACGGAAGCCTGCTTCAGCGAGGACCTTGTCCGTGGTCCGCGCTGCGCGTCGCCCGAGTTCATCTGGTGCCAATGTGTCGAGCTCTGCCAAGATTGCCTCAGGCCCCACGAACTCTACGTCGTGGTAGTCCCGGAGTATCTCCAAGATCTCGACAAGCGGCAGTTCGCCATCGCCGGGCAACATCCGGGCGAAGACGTCATCCCAGATCCCCGATCCAACCGGTTGGTGGTGTCCGTCGACCACTTGGACGTTCCGTAGCCTGTTGCGGGGAATTGAGCGCAAAACCTCATAGTCGCGATCCGTGCGGAAGAAGTGCCATGTGTCGAATGCAACTCCACTGTTGGAGCAGCCCGCTTCTTTCACGATTTCCCACGCGAACGCGAGCGTATTGAGACCCATCATCGCCATCGGCTCGAGATCGACCCACATGCCCCTCTTGGCGGCTTGTTCGCAGAAGGCGCCGAACTCATCGACTATCTGCGCTTTCGGAGGCGTCGCCGCACGATCAAAACCGGACACGGCGACGATGCGTTTCAGACCCAGCTCCTCGCAAGCTCTCAAGCCGTCCTCGGCGCTGTAGTCGAACGCCTGCTCCAGCAACTTGTTCCCGGCCGGAAAGCGGGTCGACCCCCAGCTTGTGATGCCATCGAGGAAATCGAGTCTGATTCCCGCGGAATCGGCCATCGAAAGCATCGCGTTCGCGGAACCTCCCGTGTCGACATATGCCCGATAGACCGCGTACGGGACAGTCAGGACATCGAAGTCGCCGGCTACCGCGGCCGCGATCTTGTCGCTCAACGCGTACGTCTTCACGTTCCAGTTCCAAAGAACTCGCGTGATTTCGCTCGGACTCATTGCGCCACGCACTTGCTTGTCACGGTCGCTCACCGTCGTGCGGCACTCGCTCGATGTCCCGGCCACGGCCGCGAATCGGAGCCAGCGAGTGCAATCCCGTTGGCGCTTTCATCCACCGATCCTGGCTCGCAACGTCATGGAATGTCCTACCTCCGACTCGGGCTATGCTTCGCAAACTATATACAGATTTCGCTGCTGCGGTGAGATTCCGACCACCGAAGTCATCTGGAGATCGCTAACGCTAGCGAGCGCACAACGGCAGAGTAAACGGGGATTTTGGATGCTTTCGGCCGCCGAGCACCCCCGTAAACAGCGCGTTCAAGCGATTAGGTCTGCATACAGATTGAGCCGAAGAGACGGACACCGTTTCTAGTGCGAGGGACTGCGGAATGTCCCGCATGGCGCTTACGGCCGGGTTTCGTCCTTACGTCCGCGTGGAAATTGAGCACTCGGCTGACGGCTTGCACATCCTGGGTCATCGGCTTCCTTCGTCTACACAATCGGAGTCTGTATCTCTCCGAGGCTCTGGATGCGGACGGTGACGACGTCCCCCGGCCTGAGACTCTCACGCGGCGACCGGGCAAAGCCAACGCCTGCCGGCGTCCCAGTCAGAATCACATCTCCCGGTCGCAGCGAGAACACCGCGGAAGCGCGTGCGATGAGCGCGAACACTCCGTTGATCATCTGAGCCGTCGACGAGCTTTGCTTTAGGACGCCGTTGACCTCCAATTCGATCTCAAGCTGTTGCGGATCCGGCACGAATACAGCCGGAGTCATCGCCGGACCGATCGGAGTGAAGCCCTGATAGCCCTTGTGCTCGAGCCAGTCAACCCCGAGTCCTGGAACCGCGGAGGCGAAGGCGTCCCGTGCAGATACGTCATTGGCAACGGCATACCCAGCCACCACATCCCGCGCCTCCTCGACGCTCACGTGGTCGGCGTCGCGGCCGATAATCACCGCTAGTTCGGCCTCCCAATCGATCCAATTCAGGTGCCGCGGCGCAAACAGCGGCTGACCGCTGCCGATCTGTGTTGCGACCGCTGGCTTCAGGAACAGGAACACCGGACCGTCGGTCTCCTCAGACCCCATCTCTTGTAGATGGTCGCGATAGTTGGCGCCCACTCCCAGCACCGTCGACGCGGTCGGAACCGGAGGACGAAGCGTCACTGGTTCAGGGAGAGGAGCAAATGACGCGTCCGAGGTCACAAGCGCAGCGAGGGCCTCAAGCCGAGGTTGCCAGTCGGTCCATCTGTTGAGGATGTCGAGAACGGAGGGACTGCCGCCGCCAGGCTCGGCGCGTGAGATCTCATCACCGGAAGCGGAGATCAGCGACGGCAACCCGAATACGCGTTGGTCAACGACCAGGGCGGCTAGGTCTGCGCTCTCATACCGTACGGTTCCTAGCTTGTAAGCCTGCATTGTTCGTCTCCCTGAGTGACTGGCAATGAACTCTCGGTGGATTGGCGTGCGCATGTCTTGTGATCGAATCTGTCGCCGCGGAGTCTCAGCCTCGGTCGACCCGCCCTCACCGGCCACTGCCGCGACCGGGGCCTCCGGCACGCACCTGCAGGAAGCGGCGAGCCGCACGGTCACAGCTATCCCTGCGGGCCCTGGCCCGAAGCGCGGTCATTCCTCGATCCGCGGTCATTCCTCGATCCGAGCCTGTCGAGTCCGGCGCGTGCCCCAACGGCGGAGTGAACAGCGTTCGGCGCTGGCTCCTGACTGGCGGAACTTTCCCCCAGATGGAGAATGCGCCCCACGTGTCCTCCGAAAGCGCATCGAAACTGCTAGGTCTAGCGATATCTGTATGCAGTCAGACAAGACGACCCGGAGCATACCCAACCCCCTTCGCCTGCTAGCTCAACTCCGAAACAGCATTCTGCATGCAGAACCCTGTTAGTATGGCTCCGCAAAGAACGTGGAAGAGGGGAGAGCATGGCCGGACCGATCGCCGCCAACTTGGAGGCTTCATCACCTCGAACCTACGTCTGGAGCGGTCGGGCTCGTTCGCCCGTAAAGCCAGTCGTGCCGGGCGGATATTCTGGCCTTGGAGGCGTTCCGTCGCGCATGGCGTCGCTTTGCGAAGTAGTTGGCCAAGGACCGTGCACGGTCTCGAAGGGCGCTGGCAATTTCCAACCACGCCTATTCTTCGGGAGAAGAGGGGCAGTGCACCCTACGGTCGGCCGCATGTCCGGCCGCCGGCCGACTGAGCCACCACCAATACCGTCCCGTGTCACCTCCACGCCCCAACCTTCGGCGAAGCACCAACGCATCGGAAGCGAGGCGAGCGCGCGTGCCGCAAGTTGCCGCGGGCACGTTACCAACGGTTTCGCCTGCGTCCGCGTCTTCCTCGATTTGTGACCTTCAGGAATGGCCGTTAGTCCACAGATCCCGACGGACGAGCGTCAGCGTAACCCGCTGTGGGCTGTCGAGCCGATCGCTCTCAAGGCCGGTCACGGGACCCCCGAAGACATTTACGTTTACCTGAGGCGACTCATCCTCAGTGGCGAGTTGACACCTGGCGCGGTGATCTCCCAGGTCATGCTCGCAAAGGCGCTCGGGATCAGCCGAACCCCATTGCGTGAGGCGATGCGGCTGCTGCAGCAAGAGGGGCTCGTGGAGGCCGAGCACAATCGGCGCTCGCGAGTCGTCCCGTTCGATCCGGATGACCTCGAGACGGTGTATTGCAACCGCTTGATGCTCGAGTCGCTGGGAATCGCCGTTACCGTCCCGAGGCTTTCCGGCGACGACGTCGCGGTGATCGAGGGCCTGCTCGTGGAGATGACACTGCACCGCAGCCACGGCGATCAAGAGACCTACGAGAAGACCCATCGTGCCTTCCACGCCGCACTTGTCATGCATGCCGACCCGGCGCTCCGACGACAAATCTCTTCATTCGCCGAGCGCGGAAATCGCTACCGGAGTCTCTACCGTTTCAATGTCGAAGGGGCGGACGAGTTCGGAGCATCCGAGCACCGGTTGATCCTGGATGCCTGCATAAACAAGGACCAGAGTGCAGCCGTCACTGCGTTGACGAAACACCTGAGCCACACCGCTCTTGGTCTTCACGCGCGCATGGCCCCGGAGCGCGATCCAGCTTCGCTGCGGACGGCACTGCGAATCGTCACCGGGCAGCTTCGTTCCAGCTGACGAGGAAGCCGAGCGGGACCGTCTCTGCTCTTCTAGTCCAGGGTGTACTCCGCGTTGGAGAACCTCACATGAACGCCGATGTTCCCCTGATTTAGGGACCAGCGATTGAGTTCAAAAGTCCTGTGCCCACCTGAGTGAAACGGATCATCAGCGATGATGGCTGCCGCCTCATCAACGCTATCCGCTCGAACGATGACGAGTCCGTCGCGTAGGCGTTCGTTCTGCTCATTGACGAACGGACCCGCGGCGAACACGATGCCCCGCGCCTCCAGATCTGACATGTACTTCACATGGCGCATCACAAGCTCCAACGGCGGCGGCCAGTGATCGGCATCGGCGCGGCTCAGGCTGACATACAGCGTCTTGCCGAGCACCTTTGATAGGTGCGCTTCCAGCTCGGCTACGAGCTCTGCCTCCGTGTCGGGCATCGAACCATACCTCCCCGGTCGCCGTTGATCACGCCATACTGTATGCAGTCAGGGCTAGAGGAGTCAAGTATGTACCCCAGGTTTTGTTGGTATTGTTCGGACTCCTTCGTGAACTGCATACAGATATTGTGTGTGCAGCGTGCTGCGGTATGGCGTCCGAGCCGCCGCTCCAAGATCTAAGCCCCGTTCGGTTCACGGGGCATCCCCTCCGTATCGGATGATGCATTGAATTAAGGAGAGAGCATGTCGATCGGTATCGAACGGGCGCATTACGTGGCCCTTAGTGTCGACGAACCCGAGAAGGCAGCCGCATTCGCGGTCGAGGAATTGGGTTTTGCACCGGTGCACCAAGACGGCCACGACCACTATCTGCGGGCGCACGGCAGCGACCCCTATTCACTTGTCTACCGAAAACGAGCATCGCCTGAATCTCCGGAGATCGACCACGTCAGCTATCTCGTTCGCACTGAGTCGGTCCTTGCCGAAGCGGCTTCACATCTGGAGGACCGAGGCGTCGCCGTAGAACGGATCGCTGCGTCTCCGCTGTGGAAGCACGCCGGCGCGGTGCGCTTCTCGACTCCAAGCGGACACCGCATGGAACTGACCACAGGCATCCACGTCGATATCCCCATGGCTGCAGGAGCACAGGCACCAGACGCGCCGGTTGCTCCGATCTGCCTAGATCACATAGTGACCAGGAACATCGATCCTGCCACTGAATTTGCGTTCGCGCTCGACACGCTGGGCCTCCGAGAATCTGCGCGGATCCTCGCTCCGGACGGCAACGCGGTCCTCAGCTTCGCTCGAGCTCGAACGATCTTCCACTGTTACGCAGTGGCGCAAGCGGGACGAAACGGCCTACACCATTTCCAGCTGACGATGAAGAACCCGGAAAGCCTCTATGCGGCACATGAGGCGATGGCTGCCAACGGCGTCGAGATCCTCTGGGGGCCCCTCAGGCACGGACCGGGACATAACATCGCGTTCTATGTCCGCGATGGCTCTGGGTTCATCGTCGAATACTCGACCGAAGAGGAGCTGATACTCGACGACGAGACCTACCAGCCCCGCCAATGGTCGGTAACGGATCAGAAGTCCGCGGACGAGTGGGGCACCCAGATTCCGGAAACGTTCTTCGCCGACTGAGCTACAGCGGGAACCATGACGCCGTGCATCCCTGAGGGGTGCACGGCGTGATTCAGACCTCAGTCGGTCGAACCGGAGAAGCTTCCATGGATCTCCTGTGGCTCGGGCAACGTAGTCTCCCGATAGAGGTTCAACGCCTCGAGCACGGGGCGATCATTAACAACGAAGAGGTCCGACGGTTCTGCTGCTTCATGATCAACCGTCGACCACGAAGGCGCGACAAAGATGTCGCCGGCCCCCCAGCTCAAGGCCTCTCCGTTGATGACGGACGTGCCGCCGCCACGGAACGCTACGAAGATCGAATTGCCGGTGTGCCGCTTTGCTGTTGTTCTGCCATTGGGCAGCAGTCGGTGCATCTCACAACCAAGCGTCGGGAGGACAGAGCCACCTGTCGCCGGATTGATGTAGGTCAAGCTCACCATCGGAGCGGCCGGCTGCTGGGCGACGAGCAACCCGAGTGCGTGGTCCATATCGGCCCAGGCGTATCGCATGGGCTGTCGTCCAGCGTCGGGGGAGCCCGTGACCGCGAGACCGACGGCGGGGAAGCTGAGCATGGAGTCCTCGCGACCGTGTGTCTGCTGATAGTGGTCCGGGTGGTTCTCAAAGAAGATCGCGTCCAGCGCCGTGGTCAGAGGCAGATCGAGGCCGTCGAACCAGACAGCTGGCCCGTCGCCACGATTGTGGTGCTCATGCCAATGCCAGCTGGGCGTCAGTACGAGATCACCGGGCTCCATCACGCACTCCTCGCCGTTCACGGTGGTGATGGCACCGTGTCCAGTCATCACAAATCGGATCGCCCCGGGCGTATGGCGGTGAGCCGGAGCTGACTCGCCACCACCGAGGAATTGGACGCCACCCCAGAGAGTGCTGCAGGTGAACGGCAATCCCGCAAGGCCGGGGTTGGCAAGCGCGAGTACCCGTCGATCTCCACCGCGCTCGATGGTTACGACCTCGCCGGCCCGCTGAGCCAGCGGAAGGATGACGTCCCACTTCCACAACCACGGTCGTACCGTCGGTAGCGGAACCTCTGGGACCAGGGAGCGCGCCTGCTTCCAGAGCGGCTGCATGTCCCTGGCAGCCAATGCTCCGCAGAGCTCGTGGTAGTCCACATCGATCGTGTGACTGGGCTCAAGACTGATCTCCATATCTCCTCCTCGGTCTGGCATGACGATTAGTCTGTATGCAGTTCGTAGACGATACCAGCGCGCGCATATGCATTACCCGCTCCGCAAATGCTACGTCGTTACCGCAAACTCTGGAAATACGCTGCTTGACATCGGCCATCAATCTGCATACAGTTTTGCGGGTGTGGAGACATGCCAACACGGACAGCGACCATCAGTGTCCATGCGAACGCCCGCGGCTCGTGCCCGACCCCTGGCCATGAGCGCAGGGCGTATCTACGGCGAGGCGCTCGTTACTTGCGGAGCCACAGTCCGCGCGCCGGAAGCGCGGTCACGCTGCTGGTAGGAGGGCTGGTAGCGACGGTCGCCTCACATGGCCAAAGGTTCCGCGTAGCGACCGCGTGCATCTGGATGAGCGCCGTGCGGTCGATAAGCCGTTAGAGGACCTGTACTGAGAACTGGCGGCAGTCGACCGCGCGCTGAGATCAGCTCTCACGCGAAACCCGCCGCGTCGCGCTTGAGGAGAGCAATGGACTTTGATCAGCTGTTGGAGAACAAAATCAACCACTTCGGATATATCGTCGAGGACATTCCTCGTGCGGTGGGGCATTGGGCGAGGCTTGGTGTCGGTCCGTTTTACGGGTTTGAGCACCTGGAGTTTGATCTGATTGTCCGCACCGACGGGCCCTGCGTGTTCGATCACTCGGCTGCGTTCGCCTGGCTCGGCGACGTCGGCGTAGAGCTTCACCAGATCCATCGAGCGGAGCCGCTCGGCTTTGCCCACGAGCTTGGATGTGGTCGCGGCAACGGTCTCAACCACATCGCGTACGTACTAGAGGATCCGGAGCTTGCAGCGGATCGGTTGATTCAGAGCGGTTACCCGCAAACGGTGTACTGCAAGGCGGGGCCGATCGAAGACCGCATGCACTACATCGCCGAGTTCGGTCATTTGGTTGAGCTCCATCAGGCAAGCGACGCGATCAGTGAGTTTTGGGCAGAGATCGCCGAAGGCGCACGAACCTGGGACGGAACCGACCCGCTCAGGTCAATTGAGAGCCCCGCCTAGATGGTCGGTAAAACTGAGCGGTACTCGGCTCAGCCCGTGTTCTGTCCGCGGCAGACATCCGGTGCTGGGAACCCCGCAAAGCTGATCCAAGAGCTGCTTGACGTTAAGCCAGGCGAGGAGCGCTGCCTCGGAATCGCAGCCACCATCGACGCTGATCCGAGGTTTGGCGGAGCGGCGCTACAGGCCGGTCCCGCAGCCAGCGTCTCGCTGCTCCACGGCTAACGCGATGGCGAAACTCGATCGACAACCGCACAGCGCACATGCCGAGGCGGGCCGTGTCGGGCCACTTACCGGGGTGCGCGTGCTCGAGCTCGGCTCGCTGATTGCGGCGCCGTTCGCAACGCGTTTGATGGGTGATCTCGGTGCTGAGGTCATGAAGGTGGAAACGCCGGACAGATTGGACGGAATGCGAGATTGGGGCGCGGCGAAGGATGCCGGTCGATCCTTGTGGTGGCCGATCCAGTCTCGATCCAAGCGCCTGATCACGCTCAATCTCCGTGTTCCCGAGGGACAGCGGCTGTGCCGCTCGCTAGTTGAGCACTGCGACGTGCTGGTTGAGAACTTCCGACCGGGAACGATGGAGAGATGGGGTCTCGGGCCGCAGGAGCTGGCCGAAGTCAACCCCGCCCTCGTCTACACGCGCATCTCGGGGTACGGACAGACCGGCCGCTATACCGCTCGGCCGGGATTCGCGTCGGTGGGAGAGGCGATGGCTGGTCTACGGCATCTCAACGGCTTTCCGAACTTGCCGCCACCGCGAACCGGGTTGTCGCTGGGAGACTCGCTTAGCGCGATGTTCGCAGTGATCGGGACGTTGGCGGCATTGCTGCACCGCGATGCGAGTGACGGCGTCGGACAGGTGGTGGACGCGTCGATCGTCGAAAGCTGCTTCGCGCTCATGGAGTCGGTCGCTCCCGAGTATCAGCGGCTTGGCGTCGTCCGCGGCCCCTCTGGTACGACGATCGCCAACAACGCTCCGTCGAACATCTACCGATCTGCGGATGGGACCTGGATGGTCATTGCGGCTAACTCGCCCAACCTGTGGCCGCGCCTGTGCCAGGTCATCGGTCGCCCTGACCTCGTTGGTGATCCGCGGTTCGCAAGCCATGACGCTCGCGGCGAGAACGAAGTTGAACTCGATGCAATCATCGGCAAGTGGGCCGGCGATCGTCGCGCGACCGAGATCGACGAGGCAATGAACGCGGCAGGGGTAGTGTGCGGTCCGGTTTATTCGATCGCGGATATCTTCGCTGACCCGTACTTCCACGAGCGAGAGATGCTCGTGCCCGTCAGCGATGAAGAGCTCGGAGAGGTTGTAGGTCCAGGGGTCGTGCCTAAGCTCTCGCGCACTCCGGGGCGCCGGAAGTTTTCGGCGCCCTGGCGGCCTGGCCAGCACAACGACGAGGTCTATGGCGAGCTTCTGGGATTGGACGACACCGAGCGGCGAGCGCTTGCAGCCGCCGGAGTGATCTGATGGCAGAGCGGGATGTGCTCGTCTGCGACGTTGGGCCTCGTGACGGGCTGCAGATTGACGATCGGGTTCTACCGCCGGGCGTTAGGGCCGAGCTGTGCGGTCGACTGGCCGGAGCGGGTGTCGGGCGAGTTGAGGCGGTGAGCTTCGTTAACCCGAAACTAGTCCCGACGATGGCGGGCGCCGAGGAGGTGGTTGCCGGCCTGCCGGTGGGGGGCGAGACTGTTTGGACCGCACTGGTACTGAATGAGCGGGGCTATGACCGCGCCATTGCCGCCGGCCTTGGACATGTCAACTACACATTGGCGGTCACAGACGCCTTCTGCCGGCGGAATCAAGGACGCACCCGGGACGAAGCCGAAGCGGCGGCCTACCGCATCTTGCGGCGAGGTCATGAGGACGGCATCACGATCACCTTCACGCTGGCTGTGTCGTTCGGGTGTCCGTTCGAAGGACGCGTGTCTGTCGCGGCGACCTTGGGTCTGGCCGAGCGGCTCGCAAGTGCCGGGCCTGCCGAGATTGTGTTTGCCGACACCATCGGTGTCGCCGTGCCTTTCGCCGTCTCGCAGGTTTTCGTCGAAGCGGGAACGTTTGGCCCGGCAGTGGGCGCTCACTTTCACGACACCCGTGCGACAGGGGTCGCCAACTGCGTAGCGGCATTCGAAGCTGGCTGCCGCCTTTTTGACGCATCAATCGGCGGTACCGGTGGCTGTCCGTTCGCTCCAGGCGCGAGTGGCAACGTCGCCACCGAGGATGCTGTCTATCTGTTCGAGGAGATGGGGTTCAGAACCGGCATTGATCTGGAGCTCCTGCGCGGTTGTTCGGCGTGGCTCGGAGAGTGTCTTGGTCATGCCATGCCCGGAGCTGTAACGCGAGCGGGCGGCTTTCCACAGCCGATCGGGCCCGGTTGATCGCTGCCAGCCTGACGTTGATGTCAGCCGGTCTAGGGTTGCGCGGTGCAGCCTACGGCGATTTCGCCCACGTTCAGTTCTTTGGTTGGGCCAGCGCGTAGGCGATTGCCTCGGCGCTCATAGCGATCCCTGCGATCTGCTTGCGCAACGCCACGTCGGCGGTGAACTCTCTGTCGGTCGCGCCAGGGCAGATCATGGTGGCGCGGATCTCGGCGGACACTTCTTGGCGCAGGACCTCACAGAGTGCGCGTACCCCGGCCTCGCCGTGGCCGCGTCCGCCCCCCGCCCGGGCAATCAGTTGGCAGCCGCCGTCGAGGTGACGGTGACGAAATGGGCTGAACCCTGCGCGGTGAACGCCGGAAGCGCACCCGCGATTCCGTCCAACACCCGCGGAGATTTACAGCGACCATCCGATCCCAATCAGCGAGCGCGCCTTCTGCGAGTAGTCCGACGGTGGCGACACCGACGTTGGCCGCGAGTGCGCCTAGGCGGCCGAATCGTTCGATCGCCTGCTCGACAAGCCGCCCGAGGTCCTCCGGCCGCCGAACGTCGGCGGCGGATGCCGCGGCATGGGCACTCTCGGCTCGTCCCCCCTCGAGCCGTGATGCACCGTGCGCTCGTTCTGTCCGCGCACCGAGGGGCACATAGGCAGAGTCGAGCTGGCGATGCGCGCTTGCGGCGCGTTGCAGGGCTCGTTAGGACTGGTTCAAGCGCCCGTGCCGAGGTTGAAAGCAGGTGCCAGTCGATTCGGGAGCCAGTGTCGCTTCTGCGTCTATCTCAATGATGACGTCAGGAGACGTAGAGGTCCCGATCTCGGTCATTAGGTCGCGTTTCATCCCGAAGTCCGCGCGTCGGACGGCAGTGGAGGCGTGGAAGCCTGCTCGGGGTGGGGTCGTGTTGGCTGCGCCGCGGAACTTCACGTCGAGCGCGACGGGGACGGTGAGATCGCGGACTGTGAGTGCTCCGTCCATGATCCCGTGGTCGCCGGCCGCGCTCATCCCGTGACCGTCGAAGTGGATCGTGGGAAACCTTGTGATGTTGAAGAAATCTTTGCCGCGGAGGTCCTCGTCGCGTTTGTCGCAGTCGGTTATCAAGCTTGCTGCGTCGATCGTCGCGTGGACGATCCAGTCTTCGGGCTGGTCGGTGACCGTGATCGTGCCTTTGAGGCCGTCGAATCGGCCGATGACGCGTCCGATCACGAGGTGGCGGGCGGAGAAAAGCACGAAGGTGTGCACCGGGTCGAGGATGTAGATGCCGGTGGCGGGCCGCTCGGGCTGCTCGGCCTGCCGCGCGTCGCGAGAGTCGCGGGTGGCGGTCATGCGATCACCCCCGTTGGGTTGTTCGCGCGGGCGGCGTGGCCGAGTCCTGCCAGCCGCGGAAATAGGTCGCTGGCGTTGGTGTGGTTGACCGCTGCTTGGTCGGCCGCTGTCAGGCTGGCGTCGATCGCGGCGGTGAACGGTGCCGCGACGTCGGCGGGTGCGTATGGGAAGTCGCTGCCGAACAGAGTGTGGCCGCTCGGCGCGAATGCATGGAGGCTTGGCAGCGCCGAGCCGGATGAGAGTGCTGTATCGAAGTAGAATCTTTTGAAGTTCGCCATCAGCTCGTCCGGGCTGGGGCTGTCAGGACGAAACACGCGCGCGAGCTCAGCGAAGCGCATCGAGGCATACGGGAGGTAGCCGCCGGCGTGAGCAAGGATGATTCGCGCTCTCGGGTGCCGGTCGATGGTTCCGTTCAGGACGAGCTGTACCGCGGTTCGGGTGGTGTCGAGGAGCACGTCGACGATCGGGCTCGCGACGCCTGCGACTGACTTGGCGGGTGGCTCGCCGGGATGTACGAAGACGACGGCCTCGTGTCGGTCGAGTGCTTCCCATAGGGGCTCGAGCGTCGGATCGCCGAGGTAGGTTCCGTCGTAGTTGGCCAGTAGCGTCACCCCGTCTGCGCCGAGTGCCCCGAACGCGTAATCGATCTCTTCGACTGCGCCGTCGATGTCGGGAAGCGGCAGCGTCGCGAAGTTGCCGAAGCGCGGTGGCCAGGCCGCAACAAGCCCGGCGGTGTACTCGTTCACCCGCCGCGCCATATTTCGCCGTTCGGTCTCGGCCCAGCCGACGACACTCGGCAGCGTGAGGGAGAGGATCCCGGTCGCGATCTGCTGGGAGTCCATGAACTCAATCGCGAGCTCGGGTGTCCAGCGGGGCATAGCGCTGCCGGTTGGGTCGCCGCCGTGGGAGGCAAGCGACTCAGCCCAGATCGGCGGGACAACATGTTGGTGAACGTCGATTCGCGCAGGGTTGCTCATGATCTGCTCCTTGTGGTTGAGTTGTCTGCGACAGGTCAGGCTGTCGGCGGCGGCGAGCGTCGGCCGGCGCGCGTCCTGCTGGTAGCCGCCGAATACGGCGACCGACGACCATGCGGGAGTAACTGGCGGGATCGGATCGGGCGCGAGTGCGGCGAACGGTGCGGCGGCGTAGACGACGTCACCGCCGGTCACTGTGAGCACTGATTCGATCGTGCGGATCCCCTCATCCGGAACATCGAGGTAGTCGTCTGAGAGGATCGCGAAGTCCGCGTATTGTCCCGGCGCGATCCTGCCCTTCAGCTTCTCCTCGCCGCTGAACCATGCACTCCCGACCGTGTACAGACGCAGCGCCTCTTCTCGCGAAAGACGGCTCTCAGGCGCCGCGATTTGCGTTCCACCTATGCTCTTGCCGGTCACCATCCAATACAGCGAAAGCCAAGGGTTGTAGCTGCTGGGTCGGGTCGCGTCCGTACCAGCGCCGACCGGTATCCCTGCGTCGAGCAGCTGGCGTAGCGGCGAGGCCGCCGCGGCCGCCTGCTGGCCGTAACGCTCGGCGAAGAATTCGCCTGAGTACGCGAGCCGGTTCTGGACGGCGATCCCACCGCCCATCGCCTTGATCCTCGCGATGTTCGCCGGCTGGATGGTTTCGGCGTGATCGATCGCCCAACGGCCCGTGTAGCCCGGTCTCCTCGAACACGCGCTCGAATACGTCCAGGATCCTCGTGATGGTCTCGTCGTAGGTCGCATGCATCCGGATTGGCCACTGATGCGCAGCGATCACACGCGTTACACGGGTGAGCTCCGCCTCGACACCTTCGTCCCACTCGGGGCGGGGCTCCATGAAGTTCTCGAAGTCGTGAGCGTCCCAGACCACCACCTCGCCAGCGCCCTGCAGCACGTAGCCGTTCAGCCTCGACGCTGCCTGGTTGATGCCTGGTGCCTCCTCCGCTGTCCACTTCGTCCAGGCTTCGAGCTCCATCCCCGGCTTCTGGGCGAACAGGAAGTTCGAGATCCGGACCGGAAATCCGGGCCGGGACGCCAGCGTCTGTAGCGCCTTGTAATCGTCGGGGTAGGTGGTTGCGCTTTCGCCCGCGTCAACGGTGCTTGTTAGCCCAAAGCGGTTGAGCTCATGCAGAAAGTTCTGCGTCGAGTTGATCCGGTCGGCGAGGTCGGTCAGCGGTGGGAGCTTCGCGATCGTCGCGTAGACGGCAGCGCTGCCAGTGACGATCGCGCCGCCATCGATGAACTCGTACCGCCCGCTTGCGGTTTGGTTGTCGGGGCGTGCCAGCTCAAGCTGTTCGACCGCGGCTCTGTTGAGGATGACCTCGCTGTAGGCGAAGAGCACCAGTACCGGCGTGTCGGGCGCTGCCTCGTTCAATTCCGAGACACTCGGCATCCGCGTCTCAACAAACTGAAACGGGGACCAACCACCCATGACGCGAACCCACTGCCCCGCCGGCGTGCGTTGCGCCTGCTGAGCGATCATCTCAAGCCCGCGCTCCAGGGTCGCGACACCGTCCCAGCGCAACTCGAGGTTGTAGAGAAGACCCCCGCGAACCGCGTGCATATGGGAGTCGTTCAGACCAGGAATGACGCGTCGCCCGTCAGCGTCGATAACGCGCGTGTGCTCACCGCGCCAGCGCATGACGTCAGCCTCGCCACCGACGGCTACAAACCGTTCCCCGCGAACCGCGAGCGCGGTCGCGTCGCCTAACGAGTGGTCTTCGAGCGTGGTGACTTTCGCGCCAAAGACAATCATATCGGCTGCATCGATCTTCATCTCTATCTCCTTGGTGAGATCACCTGTTTCCGGCCACCGTTTGACCGGTGACACAAACCAGCCGGCAAGACCACTAGCGTGGCCGCTCGGTCAGCTGTACTCAGCGCCTCCGACGGGCTCCAACAAACCCTCGCGTCGCAACGCGTTCACAACCGAAACCAGTGCGCGGGTCGCTGGGCTCCCGTCGCGGCTTCGCCACGCGAGACTGACGTGCCCAACGACGGTTGACTCAATGAGCGGACGGCACACAAGCGACGCCGATCGTTCCTGCGCGGCTACGGATGACCGGACCAACATCCATGCCTGGGAGCCTGCGATCATCGCCACCGCCTCGCGCAACGATCCATAGTCAGGCCCCGAGACCAACTCGGCGCCGGCCGCCGCGAAGATCTCCTCGACCTTCTGGCGCGCCCAAGGGTTGCGCTCGCGGGGGCTCAAGATAATTGGATACGGGGCAAGCTCAGCCACCGACAACCGCTCCCGCCTCGCCAACGGATGCCGGCGCGAAAGCACCGCAACCAAGGGCTCATGCCAGAGCTCCAGGATGTCGAGCCCGTCGATCTGCCGAGCTGCTCTCATGAGCGCCGCATCCAGTTCGCCGTCGAGAAGTCCGTGCACCTTCTCGTTCATTCGCAGCGCATGTAGCCGCACTTCGACCTCGGGGTGACGCTGCTGGAAGCGGTCGAGAATCAGGTGCAGCTGCTCGCGCACGCCTTCTGTCGTGCCCAAGCGCAACGTCCCGGACGCTCCTGTTGCAATCTCGCGCGCGATGTCGTCGACACGGCCTAGAGCGGCGAGCGCAGCGCAAGCCGCGATCCGCATGCGCTCGCCGTCGGTTGTAAGTCGCACGTGGTGACTGGAGCGATCGAACAACAGGAAGCCAAGATCGTCCTCGACACGCCGAACGAGCTGACTGAGCGCCGACTGCTGCATCCCAAGCCGCTCCGCCGCCCGCCCAAAATGCAGCTCCTCGCTAACCGCGACGAGTGCGTTCAGGTGCCTACGATCAAGCGAGCTGGACACTCACGCCACCTGTGAGTGCCAGCCCGAAACTACAGACGCCAATGCCGTATCGCCGCTCCTTGTCGCGTCATGGGGCGCCGATCCGCAGCACCGGTTTGATAGCCCACCCGTGCTGCAGGAGCGGCGTCCAGCTGACACTTCCTTCGTGGCTGCTGACTCACGGCTGCGCGCGCTGAGATATAACCGGCGCATGAGCCGATGGGGTTGGACGGTGAGGTCGCTTGCCTTGAAGGTCACGACACGTATCGGTACGGATGACGGAGGGCGTCAGCGGCGCTGCCTCCTGGAACCGAGACGACGATGTGACTGTGGGCCAGCGCGTCGTCGACGACGATCTGCGTTTCCCCGGTCTCCCGTTCCCATTCGAGTGAAACGGTCAACCCATAACTTTCGCGGGTGTCCAGCTCAACAAACACGACTAAGCTCCTTCCAAGGTCAGTTGGCGCGTCAGCGGCGCGAACGCGCGGGACGCGTTTGACTTCACAAACTGAATGCGTTGCCGCCGTTGGCCATGATCGCCTGACCGGTGATCCACCCAGCCTCGTCTCCTGCGAGCATGAGGATGCCTCCCGCGACATCTTCGGGCTCGGCCATCCGGTGGATAACCTGGCGGCCAAGGCTGCTGCTGACGATCGGATCCGGCACGCCTTCGATCATTGGTGTACGCGTCAGCGACGGGAGCACGGCGTTGACCGTGATCCCGTCATCCCCAAGCGTTGCCGAGAGCGCGCGGGTGAATCCGACCACGCCCATCTTGGCTGTGCGGTATGCGATCGAGACGGGGCTGGCGATCGCCACCGTTGCCGAGGAGACGTTGATGACGCGTCCCCATCCGCGGCCTTGCATGAGCGGCAGGAATGCCTTGCACATCAGCATCGGCCCGTTGAGGTCGACGCTCATCACGCGCTGCCAGAGCTCGAGGTCGAGCTCGTCCCAGGTCGCGTTCTCAAAGATCCCCGCGTTGTTGACGAGGATGTCGAGGTGTCCGTGCTCATTTGCCACCTGGGCACGGACGCCCTCAATGCTGGACGGGTCGCTGATATCGAGCGGCGTCGCGATTGCGGGGCTGCCTGTTGCTGCGACGAGCTCCGTCGTGGCTTTCATATCGCCATGGCCTGCGACGATGACGGTCGCTCCCCGCTCGGCCAGACCAACGGCTACAGCTTGTCCGATGCCGCTGGCGGCTCCGGTTACTAGCGCGACCCGTCCAGCGTGGGGTTGGTGTGTCGGTGCCGGCATTGTCGTTCCTCCCGTTAGTCGAAGATCTCGGCGACGGCTCGCCACGAGGGCCAGGTCCCAATTCCGGAAGGGATCCGGATCAGCTTTCGGTAGCCGAAGTGCGAGAGCGTCTCGATCGTGTGCTCGCGGCCATAACCGCTTTGCTTGGTTCCGCCGAACGGAAGGCCGAGGAGCCCGCGGAAGTAGTTGTTCACGAGCACCATGCCGACGTCGGCACGTCGCGCGACCCGCAGGTACCGGTCCGAGTCACGGGTGTAGATCGCGGCAGTGAGCCCGTACTCAGGTGTGTTGATGATCTCAACCGCTTCGTCTTCGGTGTCGAAGACGTTGATCGTCACCACGGGACCGAAGATCTCCTCGTTGGCGACGCGCATGTCGGGCGTGACGTCTGCGAGCAGAGTAGGGGGCACGAAGAACCCGTTGGCGAGGGCTGGGTCCGAAGGCAGCGGCGCCTCGGCGATCACCCGGGCTCCCTCGTTCTTTCCGATCTCGATGTAGTCCAGGACCTTCAGCTGCTGGGTCTTGCTGACGACCGGGCCGACATGGGTGGTTGGGTCGTTCCCGGCGCCGACCTTCAAAGCGCGGACGGCTTCGGCGAGGCGGCTGCTGAATGTGTCCGCAACTCCGCGCTGCACAAGGATCCGTGACGTGGCGGTGCAGGCCTCACCCTTGTTGTAGTAGCCACCCTCGAGCGCGTCACGGACGGCGCGATCAAGATCGGCGTCATCGAACACGACCAAGGCGTTCTTGCCACCGAGCTCCATTACCGCAGGAGCGACATGCTCCGCGGCCGTTTTGGCGACGGCCGACCCCGCCCTGCGTCGAGCCGGTGAAAGAGACCATCTTCACCAGCGGGTTGGCGACGAGCGCCTGACCTGCGCTGGGGCCTAGTCCGGGAACGACGTGCAGAACGTCGGGCGGCAGCACCTCGTTGCACAGCTCGACGATCCGGATGACAGTGAACGGCGTCACCTCGCTGGGCTTGATAACGACCGTGTTCCCCACAGCCAGCGCCGGCGCGAGCTTTCCGCCGGTGTGGATCGGCGGCCAGTTGAACGGGACAATCGCTCCAACAACTCCGAATGGCTCGAGGACAGTCGCTGAGTAGCTCCCGGCACGGGTGTCGTGGAAATCGCCGGGGATCTTGTCGACGATGCTCCCGAAGTACCGAAACACGCCGATCAAGAAGCGAACGTCATTGTCTCGGGCATCCGCGATGGGCTTGCCGTTCTCTTGTGATTCGATCTCCGCCAGCTCGTCGGCGTGCTCTTCTAGAACGTCGGCACAGGCCAAGAGCAGCCTGGCGCGCTCATCGGCGGTCCGCCAGCGCCAATCGGTGGTGAAGGCGAGGTGAGCCGCTTCGACGGCGGCGTCGACTTGAGAAGCGCCGCCGCCCTGAACGACGGCGATCACATCGCCGGTCGCAGGGTTTTCCACCGGGAACCTGTCAGCCGCGTCTGCGGACGACCAGCGGTAACTGCGGACGTCAGTTGCACTTGAGACACTCATGTCGTTTCTCCATTTGCTGGTTTAGATCGATTCAGGTGGCACTGTGGAGCTAGGCCGCGGCGCTCGGTGTGAGCACGGCGGGCTTTAGGACCTCTTCGCTCCATTGCTGGAAGCTGGTCGGCGTCGAGTTTTCGGCCGTGCGGGTCACGCCGTTGTCAAGGCCCTCGTTCTTCGCCCAGGCCATGTCGGTCATCCCCTGAGCCATCGCCTTGGACATGCCGAATCCAATGAACCGGTCCAAGTAGGCCTGGAACGTGGTTCGCGCAAAGCGAACCTTCTTGCCGAGAACTGCGGACATGATCTCTGCCATGTCATTGAAGGAGAGATCCTCCGGGCCGAGCAGCGGAACCTCGTCGACACCGCTCCAGGTGTCATCGAGCAGCAGGTGAGACGCCGCGGCGGCGATATCGCGCGTGGCGACCGAGGGCAGCTTGCGCATGCCCACAATCGGCGAGAAGAACATTCCCTGGTTTCGAATCGCGTCGGCCTGGCGAACGATGTTGTCCATAAACGACGGGTTGGTCAGTGCCCGGTATGCCACGCCCGTGCTGCCAATCAGGTCATCCATGGCCAACGAGCCGGTGACGTATCCGGCGCGGTCAGCCCACGGAGTACCACGGCCGAGCGCCGAGACCCCCACCACACGCTTCACGCCCTGGCTCTTGAACGCCTCGGCGGCGGGTCGCGTGAAGCCCACAAATGCCGCTTCAACCGAAGGAGAACGCGGATCGGGGGGCAAGAGCCAGAACACTGCATCGGCCCCCGCAAACGCTTCGTTCACGATCTTGGGATCGCCGTGTGACCCCTCTACGATCTCGACGCGCTCGCGCGCGTGAGCCGGGAGAGCATCCGCGTCGCGTACGATCACCCGAAGCGCCTCGTTGGCCTCAAGCAGATTCTCGAGAACCTGGCCGCCGATCTGGCCAGTCGGTGTGGTTACAACAATCATGTTGATCTCCTATTCGTTTGTGTTGGCAGGCGGCAGCTGGACGCTGTCGCCGAGGAGAAGTGCGCTGAGCGCGCCGGCGATCGAGACGAAGCCGGCGATCAGCAAGGCCCGTCCGTAGCCGTGACTGAGAGCGACGGCGGTTGTCGCGCCATGCGCAACCTCTGTCCTGGCGACAGTCACACTGACTGTCGCCAGCACCGCCAGTCCTAGCGCTCCGCCAAGCTGGCGGCTGGT
Organism: uncultured Conexibacteraceae bacterium; assembly: GCA_963720195.1. Classification (GTDB taxonomy): domain Bacteria; phylum Actinomycetota; class Thermoleophilia; order Solirubrobacterales; family Solirubrobacteraceae; genus Palsa-465. Next base: position 844,071 of record CAVRFD010000020.1, on the reverse strand, counting down.
GTTGAGCAGCCCCGATGCGAGGCCGGCCTCTTGCGTCGGGACGCCCATCGTCGCCGCCAATGTCATCGGCACGAAGCTCAGCCCGATGCCCAGGCCGGCCACTAGGAGCGGGACCAGGACCGACGTGACGTAACCCGAATGCGGCCCGATGAAGCTCATTGCGATGGCTGCAGCTGCGATCAGCAAGGGAGCCACCACGAGCTGCGGCCGAATCCCGATGCGGTGCACCAGCCGGCTGGCGAGCAGGGCGCCGACCAGGGTGAAGAGTCCAATCGGAAGAAAAGCAAGCCCTGCGTGCAGCGGCGAATAGTGCCGGACCTCCTGGAGGTACAGCGACACGAAAAAGTAGGTGCTGAAGACCACCGCGCCCAGGACAGTGGACAGCAGGTTCGCTACCGACAGAGCGCGGCGTCGGAATATCTGTAGAGGAACGATCGGGTTCGACGCAACCCAGGTTTCGATCGCGAGGAATAGAGCGAGAATCAGCAGCCCAGCCCCGATCGTGGCGAGAGTCCCGACCGAGCCCCAGGGGTGTGAATCAGTTCCAACGATCCCGTAGATGAGTGCGGCTGTTCCCGCGGTGATGGTCACCGCTCCGGCCATATCGAGCGTTCGGCGCTCGAGCTGCCCGGTTGACTCCGGGAGCGTGATCAGAGCTACGCCGAGTAGCGCAAGACCGACTGGTACGTTCACGAACAGGACCCAGCGCCAGCCCGCAAGGTCGGTCAGCAGTCCACCCGCAATCAATCCGCCGGCTGCGCCGCTTGCCGCTGTTGCCGACCAGACTCCGAGCGCTCGGCGGCGTTCTTGCGTGTCCGTGAAGGTCGCGGTGAGTAGGCTCAGCGATGCTGGCGCGAGGATGGCGCCGCCGACACCCTGCGCTGCCCGCGCCGCTACCAGCTCTCCGCCGCTCTGAGCAAGGCCGCCCAGGAAGCTGAACAGCGTGAATGTGGCCAAACCGATGACGAATAGCCGTTTGCGTCCGAACAGATCCGCGGCGCGACCGCCGAGCATCAGGCAGCCGGCGAACGTCAGCGCGTAGGCGTTGACCACCCATTGCTGACCGGCGGTTGACATGTGAAGGCCTGCGCGCATCTGCGGCAGCGCGACGTTGATGATCGTGACGTCCAAGACGACCATGAACTGCGAGATGCCTGCGAGAGCAAGCACGACTGCGCCCGGGCGCGAGCTCCCCCGGTCCCGCAGCCTGCCGGTGCCCGCTCTAAACCTGCTCGGTAATGCTGTTGAGTTGAAGCTCATCACGCTTACCTCAAGGCCGTGAACTGTGCCGTCGGACATAACTCGATGCCGTTGCTCATGGTGCTCTCCAGTCGAGACGATACGTCTCGTAGCGTTAAAGCACATGCGCTGACTTCTGTCAAGACGAGTCGTCTCGTCTCGTTGACTGCTAAGCTCGGCGTATGACGAACCCCGCCTCCCCCGCCTCCCAGTCATCCGGACCACTCCGCTCTCGCAGGAACGAGAGTTCCCGTCTCGCGATCCTCGACGCGGCGCTCTCCGTCTGTCGTGAGGTCGGTTACGCCAAGCTCACAATTGAGGCGATCGCGGCGCGAGCCGGTGTCGGCAAGCAAACGATCTATAGGTGGTGGCCATCCAAGGGGGCGGTCGTGCTCGAGGCGTTCGAGCACGTCGCCGCCGAGCTATCAGTCGCCGACACGGGGCGGGTCATTGACGACATACGCGACTTCATCAGGCGAGTCGTTGTGCTGTTCTCAGATCCCGATTTTGCTCCGCACCTCAGTGCCCTGATCGGCGAGGCCCAGCACGACCAGCACGTTCAATCAGCGCTGCTCGAGCGCTACATCAAGCCGCGCCGTGCCCCACTCATCGAACGGCTGAAGGCCGCCCAGCAACAGGGCGAACTCGACCAGTCGATCGACCCCGAGACATTGCTCGAAGTGACGTTCGGCGCCCTTTATCACCGGCTGCTGCTGCGAAACGCACAATTGGACAAGTCATACGCTGATTTCATCGTTGACATCGTCGTCGCCCCGCTCGTTCACGCAGAGCAGCGCGCGGGAGGCCGAGACCGGAGGCATGGTCCGGCGAAGCGTTCACGAACCACCTAACCGAACGTCGCGCAAACGGCACAGACTTGCCCACGTCTCACAACGGCGAGCACCAGGCGACGCCTGGAACGTCGCCGAGCCTCACTGCGCCCATTGATCGGATCTCGCCACCGATGCATGGTTAGGCGCCCGCGGCCGCTGATCGCACCGACCGGCGCTCGCTCTCGGACTGGTGCGGATTTCCGCTCGCCGTCGCAGCCATCGCCTGCCAGATGCCTGCGCGTCGGGACGGGGTGACAGCCGCCGTCGAGTCCGGCGTGAGGCCACACTCACTCTGAACAGTGGCGTCCGCGGAGCGTGCAACCTGCCGCTCCAAGAGCACGTCGCCTGAGCGATGGCGGTTCGTCTCGCGGCTGGCCGTCAGTTCATCAACGGCTGTGACGATCAGCCGCTCGTCCCCTCACCCGAGTTTCAGACGGCCATCACGCAGACTGATCGCACGATCAGTCCGGCACCCTTGCCGCACCTCGGCATCAGTGAAACGGTGGGGGATGTGTTTTGGAAAACGTCTCGTCCTACCAAAGGGTGATTTACATGCGAACCGACCTAGATCGAATCGACGTCCATCATCACGCCCTCCCGGCCGCACTCCGGTCTGCACTCGATCGCAGAAGCCTCACTTCTGGCGGTTGGCCACTGCCGGCTTGGTCGCCGGAGCTTTCACTCGCAGCGATGGAGGAGCAAGGCATCGCGCGCGCAATCTTGTCCGTCAGCGCGCCCGGCGTCCATTTCGGCGACGCCGACGATGCCGCGGCTCTAGCCCGTGCCGTCAACGACGAACTTGCAGAGGTCACAGCCGCCAATCGCGGTCGCCTGGGTTACTTCGCGGCGCTGCCGCTCCCCGATGTCGACGCAGCGATAACCGAGGCCGTGCGCGCTCTCGACGAACTCGGTGCAGACGGAATCGGCCTCCTAGCGAACACCCACGGCCAGTACATCAGCGCCCCGGCGGTACGCCCGTTGCTCGAGGAGCTCGACCGTCGGCACGCCACGATCTTCGTTCACCCAAACGAGCTACCCGGAGGGTTCCTGGAGGGGCTACCCGCACCCGTCGCCGACTTCACACTCGACACAGCGCGTGCGGCATTCGGGCTTGTGCGCGCAGGGGTCATGCGGGAGCTCCCGAATCTGAACATCATCCTCTCGCACGCCGGTGGAGTCGTGCCGTTCCTCGCCCACCGCTTCGCTCAGACGATCAGCACGGAGGTCGACACTACGGCGGACCCTCACGCCCTGCTGGCGGATCTCCAGGGCTTCTATCTCGACACGGCCCTCGCGGCCAGCCCCACATCTCTGCCAGCGGTATTCGCCTTCGCTCGGCCCGACCACGTGGTATTCGGAAGCGACATCCCGTTTGCGTCCAAGCGAATGAGCCAATGGTTCACGGACCAGCTCGACACCTTCACCGTCGGCGACGAAACCAGGGCCCGACGGATCGCACACACGAACGCCCAAGCCATCCTGCCGAAGCAGCACAATCCACTCGCGGCGGCGGCCTAACCACACCCCGGCCACGGATGTCTCACGGCGTGTAGCGCTCATCGGACAGGCTGACGATCTTTGCGCAGGTCGCCAGCCTGTCCGATGGCCCAAGCAACCGCGCAAACCACACCGGCCGTAAGCCGGCGAACGAAGCCGGCCAGTAGCCCCACAGACGCTCCCGATCACACGTTCTGGCGTCGACGAGGAAACGCTTCCAGGTCGCGACAATCCCGAGCCACACAAGGAGCGGATTAGGCGACCCCCGCAAGACGCGTGATCAGGTGCGCTGCGTGGCGTACCCACAGCCAACGGGCGCAGCTCATGGCTCTGGTGCAGGTTCTCCGCTGTCACGGCTCGTTATTTATCTTCCAGTCCGGTCGGCGCCAGCCCTGCCAACGCTGTATTGAACCGACTAGGTCGGCGACCGAGCGCCTCTGCGGTCTCCTTCTGGACGACGGCGCTACGCACGATATGAGCACCGACGAATGTGATGGGCCGCGGAGGGAATCGTCGGTGCTGTGCATCGACGATTGGCAGCGCGGTCCATTCATCGTTGCGCTCCAGCGCGAGGCTTGCAAGGATCCGGCCGGCCAGCCACGATGGGGCAACGCCGTTTCCGCTGAAGCCGACGCCATAGAGCACCGTCTCAGCATTCGGCAAGTGCCCAAGCAGCGGCAGGCCGTTGTGGCTCCTGTCGATCGGGCCCGCCCAGTCATCTTCGATCATCACGTCGCGCAGCCGTGGATACAGCCGACGGAAGTTCTGCTCGACATCCGCAGCGCGTCCTCGGTGGCGGTCGAAACTCGCGCCGATGCGCCCGCCGTAGGCAATGCCCCATCCGCCCTTGCCGAAGGCGATCCGACCGTCGCTGGTGGTGCGGTAGTAGTGGACCATCATCTGCGAGTCGGTGATGCCCTCGCCACCAGTCCAGCCGATCTCGGTCAGGCGATCACCGCTGGGCTCGGTTACGATCATGTCGCTGGAGACCACCACCAGCGAGCGCGCGAGCTCCGGGACTGCGGCGGCCCAAGCGTTGGTCGCCAACACCACCTTGGTGGCCTGCACCGAGCCCTGGGGCAGCATCAGCCGATGGGGGCGCTCGCGGGTGAAGCTGAGCACCTTGGATTGCTCAAAGATCCGCACGCCCTTCTCGAGCGCCACGCGTCGCAGCCCGCGGACCAGTTTGGCCGGCTGCACGGTAGCCGCCGACCGGTCGTACACGCCAGCCAGATGGACAGGGGAGCCGGTTCGGCGGGCGACCTCGGCAGGTGGCAGTGGTTCGAACGGGTGAGCGCCCAGGCGCTCACACGCCGCGACGGTGGCGTCCCACGCACCGAGCTGTGCCTGAGTCGCAGCGGTCCACAGCCATCCTGTGTGCCTGAAGTCCGCGTCGATGTTGTGCTCGCGGGTGAACTCGCCAAGCTCCGACACCGCCCGCTCCGAGAGCTCAGCCAAACCGAGAGCCTCGTCGGTGCCCGCGAGCTTGAGCAGGCTTGGCAGCTTCGGCCACCACGACAGTGCCATGCCACCGTTGCGCCCTGAGGCGCCCCCGCCGCAGATGTCAGCCTCCAGAACCGCCACCTCCAGCGCTTCGTCAAGCTGCTTCAGCGAAAGTGCCGTCCACAGTCCGACGAAGCCGCCGCCGACGATCGCTACATCCACTTGGTGGTGACCGGTGAGCGGCTCACCTGCGGGCTCGTCGACCGCCTCTCTCAGCCACCAGGACCGATGGTGCTCATTCATGGGTAAGAGTTCTCCTGGTCGATGGGCCTGCGCCCATGTCGGCGACAAGTCCGGCGATGACCGCGGCGCCGGCTGCACTGGCGGCCACCACGGCATGCGTCTGACGGGGAGGGTCAAAGCTCAACGCCCCTGACATGACCCGCCGAGCCGTGGACACAAAGCCGCGCCTGAGTGGAGGAGCGCCATGCCGATGGCGCCCACTCACACGGGCAGCCGCGGCGGCAGCATGGCTGGTGTCGCTCAGGCATGCAGCTCGACCCCAAGCACCGCCTTCGCAGCGTCGCGTCCGGTGCGAACGGCGCCCTCCATGTAGCCCGCGGCCCAGTGATCGGAGCCGGCAACATAGAACGGCGGCTCGTGGGTCCCGTGCAGCGGCCCGACGCGCCCGAGGTCTCCGGGGGCCCAGCTAGCGATGTAGCCGCGGGTGAACGGGTCAGTACCCCAGATCCGCTCAAGCACTGAGATTGGCGTGCGCGCGGATTCGCCGTACAACGCCGCGAGCCCGTCGAGGACCGTCCGGGTCCGGACGGCCGGGGGCGCGGCGATAAATGCCGACAGCCGCTCAGGTGGAACCAGCAGCGACAGGACAGCGTTGCCCTGAGCCCAGGTTGACCCGAATAGCCACTCGGTCTCCGCAAGCCCGTTCTGGCCGGTGACCTGCCAGAAAGCGCTGTCATAGGCGACGACGAGCTTCGCAGCGAGCGCATGGCGCAGCGAGCGCAGCGACCGCAGGCGGGCGTCGCTCAGGCCGATCAGCTCGATCTCGCGCAGCGGCCCGGCTGGAATCGTGCAGACGACCACCTCGGCGTCGATCGCTTCGCCACTGTCCAGCGACACGCGGACGCCGGCGGGTGCGATCTCAACCCGCCTTACGACCGCCCCGAGCCGGATGCGGGGTCCGAGTTCGGCAGCCATTCTCTGTGCGACCGCGGCCGAACCTTCGCTGACGCGCAAACCCTCCCAGCGGTCGAGCTCGTAGTAGCTTTCGCCGCCGACGGCCGCATGTTTGCGCAACTCAGCCAGCAGCGAAGTACGTTCCGGTCCGTCGCACGCGAGCGCCAGTGACGCGAGGGCGTACCTGCGACGGACGGCCGGCAGTGCGCCCTCAGCACGTAACCACGCCCCGACACTCAGTGAGTCGAGCGCCGTGGCGTCCGGGTGTGACCACGGATCGTCCGGGTCGACGCCTGCAGCGAGTGCCACGAACGCGCGCTCAATCCGCGCGGCGTCGGCCCGCTCGGCGTCGGTCATCCACGGGGGCGGGTCACCGACGAAGACACCCTCTTCGAGTCCCCAGCTGATCTCGCCAGGGTCCGCCACGAAGCTCCGCTCAACCGACAAGCCGAGCTCGCTGACCAGATCGCGGTAGGCGTGATGACCGTGACCGATTACCTCGCCGCCTGTCTGCACGGTCCGGCCGTCGGGGAGAGCGACTGCCTCGACCCGGCCGCCGGGGCGCTCGCGCGCCTCAAGGACGACTACGTCCGTGCCGGCCAGGGCTAGGTCGCGAGCGGCGCTGAGCCCAGCGAGCCCTGCACCGAGGACAACTACGTCGAACACTCCGCCTCGCGTCCGCGCCACCTTGCGTCTGGGAGTGACGGCGAACTCTCACGAAAATTCCTCTCGGCCGCCATAAGCTTGCTGATCGGACTCTTGTCATGACCAGCGCAAACCTGATTGCCGATGTGGTCCGTGACGCACCCGCCATCCGGCGTCATATCCGCACTTGCGGTAGCGGTAAGTACTGCACCGGGCACCCGCCTACCTAAGGTCATCGAGCGATCCTCGCGATCGTCTCGCCTGCCGGCGAACCGCACCGCTTGTGCGGACTCGGTGAGGTGATGCTCGGCGCCGCCGCAAGCAGCCGCTCGGTGTATTCGTGCTCTGGATGACGCAGGATGGTCATGGTGTCGCCTTGCTCGCAGATCGCGCCCTGGAGCAGAACGAGCGTGCGATTTGCGACCGCAGCGACGAGACCGAGATCGTGGGTGATGAAGAGCACGCTCAGCTGCAACTCGGCACGCAGGCTGCTGATGAGCGCCACGATCGCCGCTTGCACCGAGACGTCGAGGGCGCTGGTGATTTCGTCGCAGATGATCAGCTGGGGGTCGGCCGCAAGCGCACGGGCGATCGCCACACGCTGCCGCTCGCCGCCCGAAAGCTCGCGCGGGTAGCGCGTCAGAAGTCGAGAAGGGAGTCTGACGAGGTCGAGCAGTCGGCTGACTTCTTTGGTCAGCTCGGGTCCGCGGACGCTTCGGAGTACCTGCGCCGGGCGGCCAACAAGGGACCCGACCGTGTGCCGCGGGTTGAGCGCGTCCGCAGCGCTCTGAAAGATCAGCTGGACGCGTCGGTAGTCCTCGCGAGAGCGCCGGGCCGACAGCGGTTCCCCGAAGAGGCGGATCTCGCCGGAAGCGACGGGGTGCAGCCCCGCGACCGTCCGCGCGATCGTGGTCTTCCCGCTCCCCGATTCTCCGACGAGTGCCACGCACTCGCCTTGGTTGACCGCGAAGCTCACGTCGCTGGCGACGACCACGTGCTCTCGACGCGACCGGTGCTCCGCGGTGAGCGATAGGACCTCGAGCGCGGGTGTCGCTGCTACACCCTCGCTTCCGACAGCAGTCGCAACCCCATCGAACTGCACCGACGGGGTGTCTGACCATCGAATACAGCGCACTCGGCGCGCATTCTCAACGCTCACAACCGGTGGCATCGCGGTGACACACTCAACGATTCGCTGCGAGCAGCGAGGCGCGAACGCACAGCCCGCCGGACGTTCGCCAATCCCGGGCGCGACGCCCGGCATCGGCTCGATTGCGTGCGGTGCCAAGTGGTCAGGGGTCGAGAGGATGAGGCCTCTGGTGTACGGGTGCAGGGGTCGCGTCAGGACACTTTGCGTCGGCCCCTCTTCGATCACGCCGCCCGCGTACATGACCAAGATGCGATCCGCCAGCTGCGCTACGACGGCTAGGTCGTGAGTGACGTACACCATCGGCATCTGTCGCTCATCACGCAGCGCCAGCAGCTGCTCGAGGATGTGGGTTTGCGCGAGGACATCGAGCCCTGTGGTTGGCTCATCGAGCACTAGCAGCGACGGTTCGCACGCCAGCGCTAGCGCGATGCATACGCGCTGCTGCTGTCCGCCAGACAACTGGTGCGGGAAACGCCGGGCGAACTCAAGCGTCGGCGGGAGCCCGACGCGCTCGAGCGCCTCGCGTGCCAGACCAGGCCCGAGGCGTTCTGGCCGATGTGCGCGCACCACATCCTCTATCGCGGCTCCGATGCGCAGTGACGGATTGAGTGCCGGCCCGGGATCTTGAGGAACGTACGCGATCAACCGCTCGCGCCGGTCGCGGGCGCTCTGGGTAAGCGCAAGGCGAGCTCCGGCCAGTTGCATCTCTGCGGCGCTGATCCGCACCCCTTGCCGCTCATAGCCAAGCAGCGCCAGCGCGCTCGATGTCTTGCCCGAGCCCGACTCACCGACGAGTCCGACGATTTCGCCGCGTCCGAGCTCGAGTGTGAAGTCTTCGACGATGGCTGTTCCGCTGGTCAGCTCCACCCGTAGGTTCTGGACGCTGAACCAGGCGTCTGCGGCGGTCACAGGGCCATCTCCGAGATCCCGGCAGAGCGCGAGTAGGCGTCGCCAATCAAATTGATCCCGACCGTTATCAGCCCGATCATCAGCGCCGGCGCGAGCAGCGCCCAGGGATTGCTAGCGAGTACGGGCTGGTTCTCGGTGATCATCAACCCCCAATTAGCGGCTGGCGGCTGCGCACCGACCCCGAGAAAGCTCAAGCTCGCGACGAAGATCACAGCGCCCGAGACGTAGACGCCGAAGCTGGCCAGGATATACGGGGCGATGTTCGGGAGAATCTCGCGCACGAGGATCGCTTTCGGTCGCTCTCCGCGTATGCGGGCAGCCTCGATGTAACCGGCCGCTGAGGCCTCGAGCGTCGCCGAGTAAACGAGTCGTGAGAGTGGTGCGGCGAGGACGGCGACGATGCCGATCACGATCGTCAGATCGGAGGACCCTGCTCCGACAATTAGTACGAGCAGCAGCAGCAGCGGCGGAAATCCCATGAACAGGTCGACGATGCGCATGAGCGCCGAGTCAACCCAGCCGCGCATGAACCCCGCCAACAGCCCCACCGCCGTCCCGATAGCGTAGGTCAGCAATATGGCGACGAATGTCACCGTGATCAGCGACAAACCTCCGTGCAGTACGCGGCTGAACACATCACGACCGAGGTAGTCAGTTCCGAGTAGCGAGGACGAGGACGGGCCGGCGCCCGGAGCGCCAATCGGGTCGTTGGGTGAATAAGGCGCGAGCAGCGGCCCGAAAATCGCCACGAACACCACAAGCGTGACCATCGCGAGCCCGATCGCCCCCGGCGCGGTGCGGGCAAATCGCGGCCAGCGCATACGCACGAACCTTGGCCGCGCGCGTGGCAGTGTCGCTAGCGTGCTCATCGCAGCTCAGCTGTTCGCAACCGCGGGACGAGCAGCACGACGGCCAGGTCAGCGGCGATGTTAATGGCGATGTATACAGCTGCGACGATGAGCGCAACCGCTTGAACGACGGTTGTGTCGCGAGTCTGAACCGCCTGATCTAACAGACTCCCGATCCCGGGATAGGAGAACAGCACTTCGACGACGATGATCCCTCCGAGCAGGTATTGCGCCGTCTGCGCGAACGCCTGGACAGTCGTCGCCATCGCATTGCGCAGCGCGTAGCGCCGAAGGACCCTCCGCGGCGGGATCCCCGCAAGCCGTGCCATCATTACGTAGTCGCTACGCATCACCTCGACCATGCCGGCCCGCACCTGTCTCGCAGTCCAGCCGACGGAGACTCCGACCAGCGTGAGGACCGGAAGGATGAGCGCGGTCGGGTGGCTCAGCGGTGTGGTCCCGGGCGACACGAGAGCGACTGGCGAGAGCCAGCCAAGGGCAGAGAAGAACACCGCGATCAACGCCAGCCCGAGCACGAATTCAGGGAATGCGCCGAGCACCAGCGCCGGATAGGAAATCGCGTAGTCCCATCTACTGCCTCCCCGCATGCCGGCGAGCACACCGAGCACCATCGACGCCGGCAGAATGAGCAACATCGCCAGGACCGCGAGGATCAGTGAGTTGCGCAGCGGGACCGCGATCATCCGCGCCACCGAGGCGTCCGCAAGGTTGTTCTCGGCGACCGCGACCGCTGAGTTCCCGAAGTCTCCGTGAATCGCTCCGCCCAGCCAACTCAAGTAGCGCGAGGCAAGCGGGCGGTCCAAGTGGAGCTTTTGATCTAGCGACGCAACGAGCGCCGGAGTGGCCTGCTTGCCGAGCACGGTCTGCGCGACGTTGCCCGGGAGCACATTGGTGGCTGCGAAGATCACCGCGGACATGACGAGCAGGGTGACCAGGCCTTGGCCAACCCGCTTAATTACAAAGCGGAGCGTGGGCGGGACAGTCCTACCTGCTCTGTTTGACGACGCGGCGGAGCCGCTGGGTGGCAGTGCCAAGCCGACGGGCGTGGCGCTTAATGCAGGTGGGATGTCGGGCGGGGGCATGGGGCCACGCTGTAGTCTTGGCACACCCTTAGCTGCGCGCAAGCCAGCCGTCGAGCATGCGGTAGTTGTTCAGGTTGAAGGATTCAGACTCGCCCAGCCCGCGAACGTTGTTGGCAACCGCGTCGAGATCGTCGCCGAAGCCCCAGTTCAGCCAGCCGCCCTGGTGGACCTGCAGCTCTTGCACGTGGTGCCAGAGCGGGGCCGCACGCGTCTTGTCAAGCGCACCGATCGCCTCGAACAGCAGCTTGTCGGCCGCGGGGCCGCCGGGCTTCTGAAGGCCCCAGTGGGTCTCGTTGAACGCTGCTCCCGCCCAGCTGCTCGTGATGTAGGCCGACGTCAGGGAGGGTGAGCCAGCGCCTACGTCCTGACCCATGTACCGGCTCAGATAGCCGCTCGCGGACGTGTAGTAGGTGCTCGTGGGCAGGACCTTCACCTGTAGGTTGATCCCCACCTTGCTCGCCTGTTGCGCGAACAGGGTGGCGGCTGGCAGGAACGTGTCGTTGATCGCGGCGGTCTGGATGGTCGCGGTCATCCCCTCTCGCCCGGCGGCCTTCAATATGGCCCGGGCCCGCTCGGGGTCGTAGGAGGCCGGCACGTCGATGGCGTATGGCACGTTCCCTACGGCCACCGGGACGCCGTCATCGCCGACACGGCCGAAGCCGTCAAGGACGTTTGCGACCAGGAGCTTGCGGTCGATCGCGAGCTTCAGCGCCTCCCGCACTCGTGGGTCAGCGAATGGCCCCGCATCTACGCGCATGTAGACGAAGCTACCGCTGTGGCCAGGAGAAGCGAGGACCTTGATTTGGGATGAGTGGAGGTACTGGCGGGCCTGGGCGTACGGGAGAGGGGTGAGTACGTTGATCGCGCCTGAAAGCAGTGCGTTCATGAGCGCTGTGCTACCGCCAAAGCTTGAATCGACTACGACCTCGTCAACGTACGGCTTGCCCTCCTCCCAGTAATCGCGATTAGCTGCGAATACCGACCGCTCGCCAGGAGTGAACGAAACGTACTTGAACGGCCCGGTGCCGACTGGTTTGCGCGCGAGCTCACTCGGCGTCGAGTCAGCGGGAATGATCCAGGTCGCAGCGCTGAGGAAGGTGAACAAGCTCGGAAACTGGGCACACGGGCGGGTGAGTCCGACTTCCACGGTGAGCGAATCGCGCTTGCGCAGGCGCTTAAAGTCGACGAACGGAGCCACGTCTGGGTTGGCAAAGTTCGACGGGGAGCCGAACGCCTTGAACGTATAGATGACGTCATCGGCTCCGAACGGCTTGCCGTTGTGCCAGTGAACTCCATCACGCAACCGGAACGTCCACACGGTCGCGTCGGCATTCGGCTCCGCCGACAGGGCCAATGCCGGGATCAGCTGCAAGTTGTCGCCAAGGTTGAAGAGATTGTCATACAGCTGCTGGATGCGGAACACGTCAGGTATTCCGGTCGCGGCACCGGGGTACAGTTGCTCGGATGCGCCGGCTCCGACGAGCCCGACTGTGAAGGTCCCTCCGCGCACGGGTGTGCCACCCCCGGCGCTGAGGCGGTAGCTCGTCGTCGTTGTCGGAAGCGCGGCTCCGGTTTTGCCGCCGCAGGCTGCGATGAGACCGGCGGTCCCGAGCGCACCGGCGGCCGCCAGAAAGCGACGCCGAGTGACTTCCGCGGTCGCGAATGCTTGATCTGGTTCTGTCATCACGACTCGGTCCTCCCTAATGCATCACGAACAGAGCTGCGGATCGGCGCGGCGACGCCGCGCTCATCGACACCGCCAAGCCAGGCCAACGCGTCCGCCTCCTGGTCGTGGAGCCAATGCCCACCACCGGGGACGATGTGAAGCACCGAACCAACGATCAGTCGGGACAGAGCGTGTCCATGCTCGATCGGGACCAGCACATCGGCTTCGCCGTAGATCAGCAGCGTCGGCTGGGTGACTGATGCCGGGTCAAAGCCCCACGGCCTCGTGAAGAACGCGAGGCTGTCCTGCACCCAACCCTCGCGAGAGACGCGCTGCCAGTCATGCGCCACCGCCTCCTCGCAGGCCCGAACGGACGGCCGAGCCAAGACCTGCTGATCAGAGGGCGGCAGCGTACTCAGCCACACGTCTAGTCCGGTCTCCGGGTCCGCGTGCTGCGCGACGAACTCTCGCAGCACCTCTGGACCTGCCTCGGCTGCACGAATCTCGGCGACGGTCTCCGCGGGAAGATAAGCCTCCGCATCGAATCCGGGGGCTTCCACGGGTCCAAGCCCGACCGACACGCACAAGCGGGTCACGCGATCGCCGAGCAACGCGGCGGTCGCGAGCGCGTGCGGGCCGCCGCCGGACACGCCGATCGTCGCGAACTCGCCGACGCGGAGCGCATCGGCGATCGCTTCGATGTCAGCCGCCACGTCGCCGACGGTTCTCCCTGGCCGGCTGGTCGAGAGCCCGTAGCCGGCCCGATCGAACGTGATCACACGGACGCCGTCGCGCGCGCCCTCGGTCCCACCCGGGACATCGAGACGGCAGCTCGGGGTCCCGTGATGTGCAATCACGACAGGAGCGTCGAGATCGCCCCGGTCCTCGACCGCCAGCACGCGACCGTCCGCGAGTTCAACCTCATGAAAGCGAGCAGGCTCAGCCATCATGCCCCGTGAAGATCTTCTGGAGCAGGTCATTGACCTCGCCGCTGCGAAGCGGTCCCCACAGCGACGCGTGCCCATGCCCCGGGAGAAGGTGAAAGACTCCTGTGGGGGCGAGTTCTGCGACCTCCTGGCCGTAACGCGGCGGTGCCTGGACATCTTGCCCAAAGCCGACGACATGCAATGGAACCGTGCACGTCGGCAGTTGGCCGAGGCAGTCGAAGGTGTCGCACGCGTCCCATTGGAGCTCGAGTGAGCGCTCATTCGGGTTGTCTCCCGCCGCGCCGAATGGTGCGTACTGATCCTTGAGCGCGTTCCAGCTGTCGAGGTCACCCAGCTCGTCGGCGGGGTTAAGCATGCCGGCGTAGTGACACACCGCGAACAGCCCGCTCAACGATCCACCCTGTTTGCGGAATTCGATCTCGGCGCGCATGTAATCGTGGATCCATCCGTAGCTCTTGCCCGCTGTGCCCATGGCAATGGCGAGAGCGACGAGATCCGGACGGTCGAGCGCGAGTTGGGTCGTGATCATCGCGCCCATGGACTTGCCGACCACGATCACCGGGCCGGCACAGGTGCGCTCGATCACCACCGCGGTGTCACGGGCGAAATCTGCGATCGTCCACGGGCCCGGTTCGTCGCACGTCGTCTCGCCGATCCCGCGGTTGTGGAACACCGTGTGGCGATACCCCGGAAATGCCGGGATCTGCCACCGGCACCATGTCCACTCAGGCAATCCGCCGCCGCCGCAGACCCAGACAATGTCCGGACCTTCGCCCGTCTGCTCGTAATGGATCGAGATGGTGTCTTCGTCTAACCGTGGCATTCGACTCTCTAGCTCTTCGTGTGGCTCGCGCTTCGCTCCCGCAGGGCTTATTCGCCCGCGATCAGGACGTCCGTCGGGACCGTGGAGAGTGTGCGAGTTCCGTCTGTCTCGAACAGGACCGTGTCGACAACCGCAAGAAATGCGCAGCTCTCGAAGTTCGTCACCAGCCGATCGGGAATCAGGGTGTCGTCGTTCTCGTCGCCCGAGCTCCAGAGGAACTCCCCCACCCAGTCCGGCGGGAACGACACGCCGAGCTCGTACCCACCGGCGAAAAACTCGTCCTTGGCCAGACCGGCGCTTCCGAAGTAGTCTCGCAGCGCGCGTTTCAGATCTGCGAACGGCTGACCGGCTCTGCTCTCGCGGAGCACGTCGAGCGCTCCTCCAGCGATCTCTGTCAGGCGTCTGACCTCAGCTCGGGGCGGCCCGAACGACAGGACTCGCGTGCACCGCGCGTGGTAATGCTCGAACGCAGCGGCCGCGTCGATATGGAAGTAATCTCCCGCACCGATCGGCTGCCGACCGGCGAGCATGTGGGCCATGGGCTCCGGCGGGCCGCCGAAGACCGCTTCCGGAATAGCAGCAGTCTCGCCACCGGCATCCACAACCCCGGCCACGAAGTACTTCGCCGCCTCGATCCCGGTCATTCCGGGACGCGCCGCGAGCTGCAGCGCCCGCACACCCGCGTCAACGGCGCTCTGCGCACGCTCGATGCACGCGATCTCCGCTGGCGACTTGAGGCGCCGCGCGCCGCGCGCCACCGTCGAGGCGTCCACGACCGTGCAGCCCTTGGCGCTGAGCCCCTCGACGATTGCGTCATAGACCGCTGGACTCGGCACCCAGCTGAAGCCCTCGAGTCCGACGACCCCACCGAGCCACCCCTCGGCAGCGAGGTTGTCGATGAGGAAGCCGACGAACTCGCGTACATCGGGCTCACGAGTAAGCCCTGTGTCGGGCAGGAGGCGGAGATCCTCGATACAGGAGGTGATTCGCACCAACTGTTCGTGGAACCCGGTGTCGATCATGAATGGAGCGCTGCTTTCGGCGTGCAGGACAATGCCATGGCACGGCGGTAGAGTCGTGCTCGCTCCTGCCCGGTACCAGCGCGACGCGTAGCCGGTGAGCCAGCACATCGTGTCCGGAGACGTGATCACCAGCACCTCGATCCCCGCGTCGGCCATGTGACGTTGGAGGCGCAGACGCCGACTCTCGTACTCCTCGGCCGAGAACGGGAGCCGCGCCGGTTCGCTGGTGGCGCGCTCCTCCTCGCTGCGGATGAAGCTCCGAATCTGGTCCATATCAATGGTCGGCATCACACCGCTCGCTCTCTCCTCCATCACACTGCTCACTCTCTCTCGTCGGAGGCACGACCGTCGATACTGACGACGATCTCGTCCCCCTCATACCAGGATCTGTAGGTGCGAAGTCGAAGGCGGGGATCGACGACGCACCTACCTGTCTCGAGCTCGTAGTCCCACTTGTGCCACGGGCAGCGGACCTGTGAGCCGAGCGTTCCGGATACCAACCGCCCGTCCCCGTCCACCAGCCCGGTCACAAGCCGCCCCCCCGCGAACATCGGCGCGCCCCGGTGGGGGCAACGGTCTGCGTACGCGAACGGACCTCGATCGGTGAGCGTGACGACGATCCGGTGCGGGCCGATCTGAACCGGCACGCTGTGGGCCGCCGCGAAAGCGTCGCGCTTGACCCGAGCAGAGCGCGGCCGGCTCACAGCGGGCTGACCTCTGGGACGTTGAGGCCGAAGAATGCGAGTGCGTTGGTGCCAAGAATCGCCGGGTGCCATTCGGCGGGCAAAACGTTCAAGGTCAGGTTGGGTTCGTCGAAGTCCCAGTGCGGATAGTCGCTGGCGAAGCACAGCGTCTCCGACGGCCGCAGCGGCTCAAGCACGTTGCGAAGCTGGAGCGGCTCGTCCGGCGACTCCAGTGGCTGCGTGGTGAAGCGAACGTGGTCCCAGACGTACTCGGAAGGGCGCCGGCGACAGTATGGTGTCTCGCTGCGGCACGACTTCCAGTTGGTGTCGAGCCGCCACAGAAGGCCCGGGTAGCCCGCGAGGCCGCCCTCCATCAGCAGCATCTTCGCTCCGGGGAAGCGCTCGAAGACGCCGTGGCACAGCACAGATGCGAGATGACCCTGAACGCTCGCTCCCAGCAAGGCGTGGTATTCGAGATAAAAGTCCGGATGTCCCGCGCCTGTCACCGGCCCGGCGATCCCGACTCCCTCGTAGTGCACGTGCACTGCGATTGGAAGATCGCACTCGGCCGCCGCGCGCCAGATCGGGTCATACACGGGGTTGCCGTAGGGGATCCGGGCCCCGCCCGGCAGGAAAACCGCTACGAACTCGTCACAACCGGCGAGGCGGTAGATCTCGCTTGCGGCCGCAGCGGGATCCTGGGCCGGAACAACGATCGTCCCGCGCAGCCGAGCGTCTCGACTCAGCCACGTGTCAGCTAGCCAGTCGTTGTAAGCGCTGCACAAATCGGCCGCGAGACGCGGGTTGGGGAGTACCGAGTATCCGGCGGCCTCATCCGGAATTAGGATGCCGAGCTCGATCCCGTAGCGGTCCAGGTGCTGGGCCCGCAACTGCTCCAAGGAGAACCCCGGCGTCAGGCCCTCTCCGCCGGCGTCGCTGTCGTACGTGTCGCGCCTAATCCAACCGGTCGGATGTTGCCAGGGGTAACCGGGCATGGTGAACCCGAACGTAGCTGACTCCACGAGCAGGTCACGGGTGCCCGCCGGGAGGTACGGATGAAGCTCGGCGATCGAACCGTACCCAGCGTGGATGTCGCAATCGACCCGCGGCGGCTTGACCAATTCCATTCTGTCCGGTCTGTCCGTATGATGGACACTCATTATCAAATATGTCTACCACAGCTCGGAGCCCGATGCAACCCACGCCTCTGACGAAGTCGCTCGTTCGCGCAATGGAGATCCTTAGGGCGGTCAGCGATGCGCCGACCGGCGCCGTTCCCGCAGACATCGCCCAGCATCTCGGGGTGCCGCGCCCGACCGTCTACCGACTGCTTGGGACCCTTGAAGCGGTCGGCATGGCGGAGCGGGGCGCCGACGGCTCCTGGTTTGTGGGTCCCGAGCTGCTCAGGCTGGGACGCAGCGCCGATCAGTCGCGCTTACTGGTCACGCATGCGCAACCGACGATGGAACGACTGGTGAGCCAAACCGGCGAAACCGCGATGCTTGCGATCGCTCGTGGACCATTCGATGTCGAGGTCGTCAGCCAGGTCGATGCGCCGAACCTGCTCTCGATGGTCCAGTGGGCCGGACGACCGATCGCTACGCACGCCTCGGCGGCCGGCAAGATCCTCCTCGCAGACCTCGCGCCCGAGATCCGTGCACGCTACGTCAGAGCGCTTGCGCTGCCGGCATTTACCGCCCACACGATCACCGACCACGAACGGTTCCTCCAGGAGCTGGATACCGTCTCTCAGCGCGGCTACGCCGACACGGTTGACGAGCTCGAGGATGGTCTCAGTGGGATCGCTGCGCCGATCCGAAGCCACAGCACTGCTTTCGTGGCCAGCATCGGCGTCTATGGTCCCACTTCCCGAGTGTGCGGCGCCCAGCGCGACCATATGGTCGCGGCAGTACGCGAGGCCGCCGCGCATGTTTCCGAAGACGCGTAGCAGCCAGACACCTTGCCCGGGCGGGCGAGAATTGTCGAGTGGGCGCGGGGCTCGCCGATGCGGGTGTCCGGCCTCTGGTTGGCGTGACGAGGATTGACAGAAGCGACGGGAGTGGCGCTGCGCAAACTCGTCCCCTCCAGACCAAGAAGCAGCACTGTTTCGTCTGAAGCAGCGGTCGGAGCGGACGAACTCGACCAATATCATCGCCATCACGCCATGACCGACTGGCGCTCTTGACGCGCCTCGGTCTAAGCACTACCGATGACCTCACACCATCTAGCACGGGCGTCTCGGGGTTCGTTTCAAGACCAGCACACGTTTCAAGGCCATTGCATCTCTAAAAGACGCGCTGCGGGGACGCGAAGCGCGACCGCAGCCACGGCAGCACGCGGCTGCACGAGCGGGTTTTTGCGGCGACCCTTCGACATCCACGGTTGAGCATTGAAGGCACGGGCGCCACAGTGCGCGCTAGTCCCCACCCTGGTCTTGGCTGCCGTCGTCACATCACTAATCAGCTCGCTTGGCGCGCCGTTGATCCCGATGATTGCGCGCGATATGCACTCCTCGATCAGCGCAGCTCAGTGGTCGCTGACGGCAGCCTTGTTGGTCGGGGCCGTGAGCGCACCCATTCTGGGGCGTCTCGGCGACGGGCCAACCCGTCGTCCCGCTCTGATCGGTGGGCTCGCGCTTGTCGTGGTTGGCTGCTCCGTGGCGGCAATCGCCCCCACCCTCGAGCTCCTCGTTGCTGGCCGTGCGCTGCAGGGTGTAGGTCTCGGACTGTTGCCCTTGCTCATCGCGGTCGCCCGAGATCACGTTTCACGCGACAGGCTCGGTAGCGCGCTTGGGCTGTTGTCTGTGACTGCAGCTGCAGGCGTCGGTATCGGCTACCCAATCAGTGGAATTCTTGCCGACAAGTTAGGGCTGGCGGGTGACTTCTGGTTTGGTGCCACGACGAGCCTCCTTGTGCTCGCTGGTGCTGTCGCTGTCGTGCCATCCAGCCGCGAACTGCCACGGACGCGGCCAGACATCCGAGGAGCAATTCTGCTCACCGCGAGTCTGATGGCCCTCCTCACCGCCATCGCGCAAGGCGACGTTTGGCGATGGACGTCTGCCGGCGTGCTCATCCTGCTGGCCGCTTCCTTGGTTCTAATGCTCGGCTGGGTGTTCTGGGAGCTGAGGTGCGACGCTCCTCTCGTCCAGTTGCGGCTGCTCGCACATCCAGCTGTCCTCACCTGCGATGTCTGTGCTGTGGTCATGGGAATCGCCATGTACACGAACCTTCCTGCAATTACGCAATTCGTTCAGGCGCCCGCCGCCACCGGCTACGGCTTTGCACAATCGGTGGTGGTGGCCGGTCTCTGCCTCACGCCATTCTCGGTGATGAGCGTCGCAGCCAGCCGCGCGTTGCCCTCTCTGATGAAGCGCATTAGCAGCTGGTCCCTCCTGCCAGCAGGCTGTGCATTGGTGGCGCTCGGCAGTTCGGCGTTCGCGACATTTCACGCAGCCCTGTGGGAAGCATTCGCCGTCATGGCATGCGTTGGATGCGGGATCGGTCTGACCTCAAGCCTTGGCCCTTCGCTGATCGTGCGGGCAGTCCCATCCGAGGAGACCGGCAGCGCACTCGGCTTCTTCCAAGTTCTCCGCAACATCGGCTTCGCGATTGGGAGTGCCGTCAGCGCTGCGATCCTTTCTGGGGCAACTCCTGCCGGAGCGGCGCTACCGCATGAGAGCGGCTACACCGTCTCGCTGTGGACAGCAGCCGGGGCCTGCGTGATCGCGTCCGGCCTTGTGAGAGCACTTTCGAGACGTACCAGGCGGCAAAGTACCGCCGGCATTCACCTCGACGGAAGGCCCGCAACCCAAGCTGAGGAAATCAATGCTTCGTCAGCCTGGCCCGGACGGCCACGGCACTGCGAAGCAGCGGCGCTCACGCTCGCGATAGACCAAGTCCTGTCCAAGTCTCAGCAGGATCAGGAACCTCGATAGCTATTCCGACTCCGGGCATGGTCGAGCCGGTCCAGCGCCAGATCACGTGGAGGAGGCTCTCCTCCGGGATAAGGCCCCAGGCTCCACAGATCGGAGATGCACGCTGGCTTGGTCACCGTGGTCGTCCACTTCCACGCAACCCGGACGGCTCAGGTTACGAATTGTCAATCTTGGAAGGTCGCTATTGTCGCGTACAGGCGACGGTGAACTACGGACTGTGATGCAACGCCATCGATTGTGTGTAGCAACCGACGCTCGAGGTAATAGTCGATGAGCGGCGCCGTCTGCTCGCGGTAGACTTTCAGGCGCTGCTCAACGACGCTCGGCTCGTCGTCTTCGCGCCGAACAAGAGGCGACTCGTCATGGTCGCAAACGCCTGCGCGCGTCGGTGGGTCGTACTCAACGTGGTAGTTATGGCCGGAGGCGGCACACACACGACGGCCCGCTACGCGCCGTATGACTTCGGTGTCAGAAACGTCTAAAAAGAGAGCAGCAGTGACTCGACGCGCTTGAGTGTCAAGGTGATAAGCGAGCGCGTCGGCCTACGCCGTCGTCCGTGGGAAGCCGTCCAAGATAAAGCCGGAACGGGTGTCGGGCTCGGTGAGCCGTGCAGTAACCATCCCAACCATCACAGCGTCTGGCACAAGCCGACCAGCCTTCATTTGGGCGTCGGCGGTTTGTCCCAACATGGTTTCTGTTCTGAACGTGAGCGCGCAGTATTTCTCCGGTGGCGATTAGCGGTGCATTCAGCTCATCTCGCAGGCGAGCAGCCTGGGTGCCCCTGCCAGCGCCAGGCGGGCCGAGCAGTATCAGATTTAGTTGTGAGGGCATCAGGCAGGCGTCCTTTACAGCGTTCGTCCGCGTCGGTCGCGGGCCAGCACCGCGGTGGTCTTGCAGCAAGTCCTCGATGCCACTCGCCGTGCATGAACGCGGCTCGGCTCGGTGAGGATCGGCGGGCCATCCGGGTCGTGGTTGTCGAATTAGTGGCCGGTAGATCTCCAGTTAGGCAGTCCAGCCAAAGGCTGGGCCGCCTCAGTCAGGGCGCCCAGCTTCCACGGACTCAGGGCGGGCTCGGGCGCGAGGGCCGGCACCGGCGCAGTGTTGCAGACGAATTGCTCGATCGCCGCGACCACGGCAGTAGCCTCCGCCGGCGTCGGATCAGCCAGGCGATTCGTAGCCAACCGCCCGGCCCCAGCCAGCACGCCAGCCGTATTAGAGCGGAATGTTTCCATCCTTGCGCAAGCCGATTGCTGACCACAGGGACAACCTGCGACACTCGCGCGGCCCTCTGGGATCGGCTTCTGGGATTGGCGACGTCGATCCCTCACTCCCTGAGCTGTGGGCGGGAGACCGTGTCGGGCGTGAGATTCGGCGATCACCGGGGGTCAGCGGTGTCGATGTTTCGATCACACTCAATTGTCTCCGGCATCTGCGTGCCTGGGATCGTCTCAGCCGTCCGATTCGCCGCGACCACTGCTGCCGGTTCAGTGAATTGCACGGAAGCCGGCCTTTTGCACAACAAGTTCCCCTCGAGCAGTCGTTGTATCTGCCGGTACCTACTAGACGAAAGTGCCCCGGCACCTTCGTCTGAGTCAGACGGCCCAACCGCAGCACCGTACGTCTATGGTCGCGTGTGTGGCCGTTATGGATTTTGAGGCTGTCCGACTCGGCCAGCAGTTCCAGTGGCAAGTTGCTGGCGGACGATGCCAGACTTCGCTTCGGCTTCCTGTCGGCGTTGTGTGTGGGGTGATAGCGCGCAACGTGGTAGCGGTCAGCGCTTCCGCTTCGGCTTCCGCTTCCGCTTCCGCTTCCGCTTCCGAAGATCGTCGTGCAGCGCAGTCGGCGAGCTGCGTCGGCTCTCGACTGCGATCAGGACCACGCTCCGGCCTGCGTGTCTCAATACCGCTTGAGGTCGCCTCAGCGTTTAGTCCTAAGTATTCAGTGAGAGGGGTCAACTGATGAAGACGACTGGCAACACGATCTTGATCACCGGCGGCACGGCCGGCATCGGCCGTGGCTTGGCGTTGCGGCTACATGAGGCAGGTAACAAGGTGGTTATCGCGGGCCGCCGTAGCGAGCTGCTTGACCAGATCGCAGCAGAGAACCCGGGTATCGAAACAATCGTCCTTAACGTCTCAGACCCCGCGTCGGTCGCCCGCGTTTGCGCTGAGGTCGCGGTCGGCTATCCGGAGCTGAACGTGCTGATCAACAACGCTGGGATCATGCTTCGCGAAGATCTTCAAGACCCCAGCTCGCTGGCTGTCGCCGAGGAGATCGTTGCTACCAATCTACTTGGGCCAATCCGCATGGTGTACGCGCTTCTGCCGCTGCTAGCCGGAAACGATAACTCCGCCATAGTCAATGTCTCCTCTGCATTGGCGTTCGTACCACTGCCGGTCACGCCCACCTACAGCGCGACCAAGGCCGCACTGCACTCCTTCACCGAGTCGCTGCGCGTTCAGGTTGCTGACACCTCCGTTCAGGTGATCGAGCTGGTCCCGGCGGGCGTGCGTACGGCGCTGTTGGGACAGGAGAACGACGAGCGCGCCCAGCCACTCGACGAGTTCATCTCCGAGGTCATGACCCTGATGGAGACTACGCCCAGCGCCAGGGAGCTCGTTGTAGAGCGAGCCGAGGTCATGCGTTACGCCGAGGCCCGTGCCGCTTACCAAGATGTCTTCAACAGGCTCAGCAGCATGCGGTACGACGACAACTGACCATCACTCGACTGAAGGAATTGACTGCAGGCCCGTGAGGTTCTTGTGGTGGGCGGCGTTCCAGTGAGTCCGGCCAGCGCCGTTTCATAAAGGTCGCGAACGCGCTCGGTCCGCTCGTGCGGCGAATCCCCGACGGAGATCAGCGGGGCTGGTTGAGGGCTTCCGAGGCGGACGCCTCGAATCCTGTACTCGAACAGACCGTCTACGAGCGCCCCGGCTTGAGGTACCGATCTTGCTCCAGGCCACATCCGTTGCCGATCGTGCAGCTGCCGAGCAGATCACCAGGCTGGTTCTCTCCCTCCCGAGCTATGTACTCGATGATCTCCGCGAAGGAGAAGTGCATGTGTGCGAGCGTACCCACCGACCATTGCTCTCCGTCAATTCGAGCGTCGAGGCGAGCGGCGACGACGTCAAACGAATCCCTTGTCACGAATCCGTTGTCACTATGCACGGGCCTATAGATGAAGCGAAGTCCTTCGAGATACCGGGCCCGATACCGACGCTACCCTCGCGCCTCTGGAGATCCCGAGCGCTCCAGTCGTTGTAGAGCGTGTAGCCCGCGATATGGCTCCACGCGTCTTCTGCAGCGAGCGGAGAACACCTGTCCGATCGGAGCTTCCAGCGGAAGATCGGCGGTGTGAGGTCCGGCGTAGTTCCCCCAGCACAGGCGCATCCGGATTCGATCGGTGGGCAACCCTGAGATCGAGTTGTTGAGGGCATCGAGATGCAATGCGATGTAGCGGTTGTACCCCATTGCCTCAACGATGCTGACTTCCAGCTCCTTGGTATGTCCCGCTATCGGAATGTCCGGGCAGTCGAGTTGAAGCACGAATCCGGCGTTGAGCATCGCGTCGTACTCGACTCGCATCGCTTCGGCGACCGCGTCGAGATAGGCTTTATAGGTCGGGTAGTGACCGTTTTCAGCGGTGCTGGTGATGCACCCGGGCGAAGCCGCAGAGGATGAACGGCTCGTTGTCGTTGGCGCCCGCAGCGGCACGCGCATTGCGCAGGTTCGCAATTTCCTCTTCCATCTGAGATTGGCCAACGTAGCCCACCTCGCCCTGGCACATCGGCATGTTTATATGGGTGCCCCCAGGCCCGCCGTAGAGGGCTGTTGTCAGCTCTGGGAGATCCTCAAGGTCACTCAATGTCCAGGGCGTTCCACGCCCGCCGAAGCCAGACAGACAGGTACCGACATAGTTGATGAATCCTGGCTTGTTCATCTCGCCGTCGGAGACGAGGTCGATCCCGGCGTCGAGCTGCAGCTTGACGACGTTTTGTAGCTGCGACAACTGCAGCCCGGAACTCGTTATCAGGCACGTGCTGCACTTCCTGGCGTGCGAACACCAGCTGCTCCTAAATCCTGGAGGTCGCGGCAAGCTACCCTGTGGGTCGTCATGATCCTGTTGCTGCTCTCTCTCATACTCGCTTCTCACTACTCGGTACCGCCATCAGCGTATCTTGGCGCGCGTCCAGAGCGTGACACCAGAGGTACGCGGTCGGTAGGTGCGGTTGAGCTGAACAGTCGCCCCACTCTCATCCGATCCGGACGGTGCCCGCACGGCTGTCGCCGCCTACCCTGGGGCAATGAGCAACACGTCAGAGACACAGCTGGTCGCGGTCGTCGGAGCCAGCGGAGGTACGGGTACTGCTGTATTGGGGGCGCTTCAAAGAGCCGGGCTCGCCAGCCGCGCGCTCGTCCACAGAGATGAGCAGCGCGGCGCGGCGTTGCGGGCGGGAGCGACGGACACGCGTGTGGTCGAACTGAACGACCCGGAGTCGGTCGCCACCGCGCTTGACGGAGCAACGGCTGTTCACTACATCCCCCCGGTCTTCACTCCGAATGAGACTGACCAGGTCGCGGGCACGGTTGATGCCGCGGAGCGGCTCGGGATCGCCCGGTTCGTGTTCCACTCGGTGATGCATCCCGCTACTCCGGGCGTTCGTCATCACCTTCGCAAGTCAGCGAGCGAGTTCGTGGTGCGTCGTAGCTCCTTGAAGTGGACCATTCTCCAGCCTGCAATGTACGCCCAGACTGTCAACCGTTACAGGCTCCGTTCCGAGCCGGGGACGATCGCCATTCCGTATTCGCTTGATACGCCATTTACACCAATTGACCTGGACGATGTCGCAGAGATAAGCGCAGCGGTCCTGGCCGGCGGCGACCATCAGAGTGCGACATATGAGATTGCCGGGAAGGAGCGCCTAACTACACGGGAGATGATTGAACTCGCGGGCGCTGCAAACTCGACCGTACTAGCAGCCGTGCAGGCTGATTTTGCGGACGCGAAGCTGCCAGCAAGCTGGACCGAGAGCGCCCGCGCTGATATGGCGGCGATGTGTGAGCATTACACCCGGGTTGGGTTCTGTGGAGGTTGGCAAGTAGCGGCCATGCTGCTAGGCCGCGAGCCGACGCCGTTCCGGCGGGCGATTCGCTTGCCCGACGCCGAATAGCGCCTCGCGCCGACAAGGCAGCGACTTGTCCCGGCAGGACCAACCTCTGATGCAGGGTTGTCCTGTCGGGACAACCCTACCGGTCATCGCCGGTGTATGGTGGTCGCTGAGGAGAGAAGGAGCCGGCAGTTGCTTGTCGACGGTCTGCAGCAGGCACCAATCAACAGTTCGTTGCCTTGTAGCTGCCGAACACCGCTTGCATCGCACCGCAGACCTCCCCGACAGTGCAGCGATCCTTGAGCGCGCAGCGCAGCACCGGCAGCAGATTGGCGTCCCCACGTGCTGCCGATCGGATACTGGCAAGGCTCTCCCCAACGAGATCCGCGTTTCGACTCTGTTTGAACGCCGCCAGGCGAGCGACTTGCTCGCGCTCTGCGGCTGGATCGACTCGCATGATCTCGGGCACCTGCAATTGCTCCTCTACGAAGCGGTTGACTCCGACGACGATGTCCTGTTCGGTGCGGTAACGCTCGTGGTATCCGTAAGCGGATTCTTCGATCTCCGCTCGGATGAAGTCGATCGCGCTGACGGCACCACCTAGCTCATCGACCTTGGTGATCAGCACGATCGCACGCGCCTCGATCTCGTCGGTCAAAGCTTCCACGAAATACGAGCCCGCGAACGGGTCGACCGTATCCGCAGCACCCGACTCGTAGGCGAGGATCTGCTGAGTTCGCACCGCGATCTTCGCGGCGCTCTCAGTTGGCAGCGCCAGCGCCTCATCGAACCCGTTGGTGTGCAGCGACTGCGTGCCGCCGCACACTGCGGCGAACCCTTGCAGCGCGACCCTGGCGATATTGTTCTCAGGCTGCTGAGCCGTCAGAGTGACGCCACCGGTCTGCGTGTGGAAGCGCATCTTCATCGACCGCTCATCCTGCGCACCGAAGCGGTTGCGCATGATCCGTGCCCACATCCTCCGGGCTGCACGGAACTTCGCGACCTCCTGGAAAACGTTGTTGTGCCCGTTGAAGAAGAACGCCAGCCGCGGCGCGAACTCATCCACCTTCAGCCCCGCGTCCAAGGCTGCTTGCACGTATGCGATGCCGTCGGCCAGGGTGAACGCGACCTCCTGTACCGCCGAGCAGCCCTTCTCCCGGAAGTGGTAGCCGGAGATCGAGATCGTGTTCCACTTCGGGATGTTCTCCCGGCAATAGGAGAACAGGTCGGTGGTCAGGCGGATCGCGGCGCCAGGCGGGTAGATGAAGTTCCCCCGGGCGATGTACTCCTTGAGGATGTCGTTCTGAACGGTACCCCGCAGCTGATCAGCAGCAACGCCCTGTTCTTCGCCGACCAGTTCATAAAGCAACAGCAGCACCGAGGCGGGGGCGTTGATCGTCATCGACGTAGACACCTGATCCAACGGGATCCCGTCGAAAGCGATGCGCATGTCATCGATCGAGTCGATCGCAACACCGGTACGGCCCACCTCTCCCAAACAACGCGGATCATCCGAATCGAGACCTAGCTGCGTTGGAAGATCAAACGCCATCGACAACCCGGTCGAGCCTTGCTTCAGCAGATATCTGTAGCGTTCGTTCGACTCCTTCGCCGACGCATACCCCGCGTACTGACGGATCGTCCACAGCTGCTTGCGATACATCTCCGCGTGCACGCCACGCGTGTATGGAAAGAGTCCAGGGTCATACGGTCGCCCGATCAGCCCCTGACTCAAATCTTGGTCGGTGTAGACCGACTTGATCTCAATGCCCGAGTCCGTGAAACGGCGCGGGTCATCCGGACCAGTTACCGGAGCAACTGACGGCCGCTCGTTCATTGAACTCACGATCCGACCTCTTGACCGCTGATGATGGCCAGAGCATCCCCGACCTGAACCGCAGCCCCGTCGGCCGCAGCGAGTTCAACCACGATCCCGGATTTGTGGGCGGTGATTTCGTTTTCCATCTTCATTGCTTCGATCACGCAGATCAGGTCGCCCTCGTTGACTGTCTGGCCCTGCTCGACGGCGACCTTGAAGACAGTGCCCTGCAAAGGCGAGGTCAGGGTGTCGCCGCTGTGCCCATTGGCACCGGAGGCTGCTCGGGCGGCGCGTCTCGGCGCCTGACGGAGGGCAGCGCCGTCGCCACCGGCAGTTGCAGGCCTGCCACCGGATTGGGTCCCGCCAGCCCCCGTGGCACCGATGACCTTGACTTCAAAGCGCTTACCGGAGACCTCGACCGTGTACTCCTGCTCGAGCCTGGGCGCCTCTCCCTCGGCGGGCTTCTCGGCCTTCGGAAACGCCAATGTCTTGAGCCACGCACGATCCTCGATCAGGTCGCGGCACGTCTCCGCGCGCGCCCACTGCTCGGTCTGGAGGATCGCGGTGTGGAACGGCAAAAGCGTCTTCAAGTCACCGATCTCATACTCGCCCAGCGCCCCTGACCATCCGGCGTGTCGCGGCCTCACGATCGGTGTCCCAGACGATCAACTTGCCGATCATCGGGTCATACATCGGTGAGACCTCAGACCCAGGCCCGACACCCGAATCGACACGCACACCCGGCCCGGCGGGCTCACGGTAGTTAGAGATTCGTCCGGCGCGGGCGCGAAGTTCTTCGACGCGTCCTCGGCGTTGATGCGGCACTCGATCGCATGGCCCCTGAGCACAACCTGGTCCTGGGTGATCGACAACGGCTCGCCCGCCGCCACCTTGATGCCCTCCTTGACGATGTCGACCCCGGTCACCATCTCGGTCACGCAGTGCTCAACCTGCACACGCGTGTTCATCTCCAAAAAGAAGTACTCGCCGTCCTGCAACAACCCCTCGATCGTGCCCGCCCCCGAATACGCGACAGCGGCCGCAGCATCGGTGCCGATCTTGCCGATCCGCTCACGCAACCCCGGGATCTGCTCGACCGCTGGGGCCGGCGCCTCCTCGATCAGCTTCTGATGACGGCGCTGCAAAGAGCAATCACGCTCACCCAGGTGAATGACGTTGCCGTGCTTGTCGGCGAGGATCTGCACCTCCACATGCCTGGGGTCCGGGAGATAGCGCTCCAGATACACGGTCGCATCGGAGAAGAACTTCTCACCCTCACGCGCCGCGCCCTCGAACGCGTCCTCGAGCTCTGACTCGCTCAAAGCGACCCGGAAACCCTTACCACCACCACCACCGGCCGCCTCCACAGCAACCGGATACCCGATCTCAGAATCGATGATCACCCGGGCGTCCTCCACGCTCGCGACCGGCGCGGTCGTGCCCGGCACGATCGGCACCCCAGCCGCCGCCATCAGCTCCCGCGCACGCTCTTCGAGCCCATCGCGTCGATCGCCGACGCCGACGCCGACGGGCCGATGAACGTGATCCCACGCTCCTCCAACGTCGCCGCGAACCCCGCGTTCTCCGCCAAAAGCCATAGCCAGGATGCACCGCCTGCGCACCAGAGCGCTCAACAGCATCCAGCAACCGCTCCACATTCAGATAGCTCTCAGCCGCCGGGCCCGGGCCGAGCAGAAACGCCTCGCCGGCACGCCTGACATGCGCAGCACCACGATCAAGCTCCGAATACACAGCAACCGTCAAAACCCCCAACTCCTCGCACGCACGGATGATGCGCACCGCGATCTCACCACGGTTCGCGATCAGGATCTTTGTGAACACCGTCTAACCGCAGTCCCCGCTTGGGCACCACTCGCGTGTTGCTTTGCGTGCCGGGCTCGTGTTGGCCAGCCTCGATTCGAGCGCTCGTCGCGCATCCGGAGTCGGCCTCATGTCGCCGCCAGGACGCTGACGTAGTTCGCGACGGCGAGGCCCCCCATGTTGTGCACGGCGGCAAGACTTGGTGATGGCAGCTGCATCGCCCCTGCCGTTCCTGAGAGTTGTTGAGCGGCCACTACGTGTTGGCTGACCCCGGTGGCGCCAACCGGGTGACCCTTGGCCTTCAGGCCTCCAGATACGTTGACTGGAATCCGCCCGGACGGATACACCCAGCCTTCGTTGATGGCTCTGGCTCCGTCGCCGCGCGCAGCAATGCCAAGCACCTCATAGAGGTTTAGCTCCGCGATGGTGAAACAGTCGTGGAGCTCTACAAACGAGATCTGTGACAGAGCTTTGCCTGCCATCGTCATTGCCCGGTCCGTCGCTATCGCCGTCCCAAGAAACGCCAGGGGATCTCGCTTACTCGATGGCAGGAAGTCGTTTGCGTGGCCGAACCCAATCAACCGCACCGGTGATGCGGCGGTTTGATCGGAAGCGACGGTAGACAAGACGACCGCGGCCGCACCGTCGGAGATCGGTGAGCAATCTGTTCGGCGCAAAGGTGGCGCGACGATCGGATTGCGCTCGGATACCGTTTGACAAAATTCCTCGCCGAGATCCTTGCGGATTTGGGCGTACGGGTTGTGGACGCCGTTTCGATGGTTTTTGGCGGCGATCCGACCCAGCGTGTCCCCGCAATCGCCGTAGCGATCGTTGTAGTGGCGCGCGACGTTTGCAAAGAGACCGGCAAAGCCGGTCCCGGAATCGGTGCCGGCCGTTTCGTAGTCCGCACCTAGGAGCGCTGATCCGACCTGATCCGGCCTAGCGTGCGTCATTTTCTCGGCGCCTACGACAAGTACGTTCCGGGCTGTCCTTGCCAGGAGCGCAGTCACTGCCTGTTGAAACGCCGCTGATCCGGAGGCACAGGCGTTTTCAACTCGAGTGGCTGGGACCCCGCGCATGTCGTCTGATACCTGAAGTGCGAGTGATGACACGAACGAAAGTGGTACAAGGCCCGAATTGAATTGGCCCAAGAACACAGCATCGACGTCTCTCGGCTCCAAGCCGGCTCGTTCTATCGCCACGGTCGCCACGTCGACGACTAGGGCCTCAAGATCTTCGGCCTCGAGCTTGCCGAATTTGGAATGCGCCCACCCAACGAGGAGCACATCGGACCCATACTGCTCGGCCAGGCTCATCGCGCCACTCGTTCATTCGAGGCAGTGCGCGGGCTTAGTGACCGTGATTCGCGCCGAGGAAAGGTGGCTGAGGTGAGCATATGGATTCCCTGTTTTGGAGTGACGTTTGTTCGACTCATCCAGGTGCCCGACGAGCCGGGCACTGCGTGAACGGGCGGCCGCGTTTCGATGGCTATCGCGGGGCCATTCTTAGGGCACCATCTAGGCGTACAACGGTGCCGTTCAACATCCGGTTGCGCACTATCTGATCGACCAACTCGGCGTACTCATGTGGCGCGCCGAGACGTTGTGGGAAAGGAACGGATTCGCCCAGCGATGTCCGCACCGACTCCGGAAGGTTGGCCAGCATCGGAGTCTCGAAGAGTCCGGGAGCGACTGTCACGAGGCGAACGCCAACCGCAGATAATTCACGCGCAACCGGGAGGGTGAGTGCGACCACGCCACCCTTGGAAGCCGCGTACGCGACCTGTCCGACCTGACCGTCAAACGCTGCGATCGACGCCGTCGCGACGCAAACGCCTCGCTCTCCATCCACCTCTGGCTGATTCTGAGCCATCGACGCTGCCGAAAGTCGCAGCGCATTGATGGTGCCTATGAGGTTGACGTTGATTACGTCCGCGAACGCTGTCAGCGGAGTCGGGCCGTCCCGTCCGAGCAGTCGGCCGGGGGTGACAATCCCGGCGCAGATGATGGCCGCTCGTAGGCCGCGGCGTGCTGTCCCGGCGCTATCTACTGCTAGCTGCACCGTCTCCGGATCTGTGACGTCTGTGACCGCGACTCGTGCACCGACCTCATTTGCCAGCCGTGTCGCTCGCTCTGCCGCAAGATCGGCGATCACGACATCTGCGCCCTCGCTGCAAAGGCGGCGAACCACCGCCTCCCCCAGACCGGACGCGCCGCCGAAGACCACAGCACCTGCGTTCTCGAGCTGCATCTCGCTCCCGTTGGTCGCTTCTCTACGGTGATGATACTAAATACGGTTCGTCCGTACTCTCTTTGGTACACCACCGCACGGCTTAGACTCGCGCTTGTGCCGGGAACGAGCTCCAAGCGCCAAGACCAGCTCCGCGAAGAGCTCCTCAATCTGATCCTCGCGGAGGGTTTCCGGTCGTTCACCGTCGCGGATCTCGCACGACGACTCCATTGCTCGAAGACGACGCTATATGCCCTTGGCGGTAGCAGAGAGCAGATCATCGTCAACTCTGTGAAGCATTACTTCCGTGACGAGGCGACGGTCATCGAGCAGCGCACCGCCGGTGCTAGTGGCAGTCCCGAGAGGGTCGTGGTTTACCTCAGAGCTGTCGCCGAGGGGCTACGACGGGCTTCGCCGGACTTCATAGCTGACCTCGCAGCGCTACAGCCGGCTCGAGAGATATACGAGCGCAACACCGCCGTGGCTGCGCGACGCGTGGCACAGCTGATTGATGAGGGCGTCGAGGCTGGCGACTTCCGTCGAGTGAACGCAAGCTTTGTCGCCGACACGATCGCTACATCTATCCAGCGTATCCAGGCAGGTCTGGTCCACACCGCTACGGGCCTCACCGATGCCCAAGCGTTTGCTGAACTCGCAGAACTGACGCTCAACGGAATCCGCACGTACAACGTGTGACGTGAGCGACCGCAGCGGCCGGGTCGACTGAGCCGGGGTCCTAGCTTCGGCATGCATCGTCGCGCCGCTCGTCCAGCGGATTCTCCCCCGGCTCGAGCATCACCTAAGAGCCACGGAGGACGAGAGCCTGTCCGACGTCACGAATCGCCTCCCGCATACTCATCGTCGGTGACCTGGCGGCCCCAAACCACGCGAGTCCCGGCCTCGTCGAGTTGCTGGATCGCGATGTGAACCATCAGTCGGTTCGACACAGCTCCGTGCCAGTGGTTCTCTCCCGGCTCGAAGAACACTCGGTCGCCTGATCGGATCATCTCGATCGGGCCGCCGTCTCGTTGACACAGCCCAAGTCCCTCTGTGACATAGATTGTCTGACCGTGAGGATGGGTGTGCCACGCCGTTCTGGAGCCTGGGGAGAAGTGAACACGCGTCGCAACGTAATTCGAGCTGGCGGCAGGCACTGCCACCACATCGAGATACACTTCGCCGGTGAACGCCTCAGGCGGAGCTTTTGTTGTATCGACCCCGCGCGTAATCTCCATGGTTCTCCCTTAGTTCGTCAGTGGTTGGCTACCGGCCTGAGCGCCGAGGGACGCCTCCGCGGCGTTTCAGACAATGCTCGTGTGTCACGACGAGGCCGGGATTACCTCACGGCCTATCAGCTCGATCATCTCGAGATCTGTAAAGTCAGCGGGACGCAGCATCAGGCGGTCGACTCCCGCGTCTGCGTATTCACGAATCTGCCCGACGACCTCGGCAACCGTCCCAACGATCTCGGGTGGCGCGACAGCATCCGGCAACGCGTGTGAGGTCCTCGGCATCAGGGTTGAGTGACGACGCCGTACCGCCTCCCGTGTCTCACCAACAACGAAGCGAACGCCCACCGAGAACGTCAGCGGCGCACGACCGGCTTTATCACAGGCAACATTCAGTGCCTGTCTGCGCCGCTTGACCTCACTGACGGGCACAAGACCAGTGTTGTATTCGTCAGCGAACCGCACCGCAGGCCTGAGCGTGCCGGGCTTCGCCGATCCACCGACGATGACGTTGACGCGCTCAACGGGCGTCTGCAGAGGTCCCGATTCCTTGATGCGGTAGTGAGAACCCTTGAATTCGAACGGCTCGCTTGCCCAGGCGCGACGCATAATCTGCAGCTGTTCATCGAGCATCTCGATACGGGTTCTGGTCGACGGAAAGCCGAAGCCGTGGGCGTCATGTTCCCGTTCATGCCAACCGGCACCGAGACCTAATTCGACACGCCCGCCCGAGATGTGGCTTGCGGTCATAACCATGCGTGCAAGCACAGACGGGTGCCTGAAAGTGATCGGCGACACGATCGTTCCAAGCTGGATCCGATCCGTGATCGCAGCCAGGGCGCTGATCGTCGCCCATGCGTCCGACGTTCCTCGCGCGCCGGTCACAACGCTGCTGTAGTGATCAGAGCGGAACAGACCGTCGAGCCCGCTCTGCTCGCAGACCCGAGCCAGATCCGCCCATTGGCTCCAGCTCACGCTCTCCTCGCCCGAGATCAGCAGCGCGAGTCTCACTGTCGAGTCCTAGTCATTTGCTGCTGCCTGTCATCTCTAGTCGATCTCGGCTGCTTTTTCCCGGGATTGAACAGTCCTCGCGGGTCGAGCGCCTGCTTGATCGATTCATGGGCGTTGATTGCGGAAGCATTCCACTGTCCAACCAATTCACCGCGCTTGAGCACGCCGAGGCCGTGCTCACCGCTGACGCTTCCGCCGACCTTCCGGGCGAGCGCAAAGACATCGCGGGCGGCAGCGTCGGCGCGCGCCCGCCCGTCCAGCTCGGTCGGATCAAACATGAACGTCGCGTGCAGGTTGCCGTCGCCCGCGTGTCCCCACGAGCACGCCTCCAAGGCATGGCAAGTGCCGATGGCGAGTACTTGTTCGATGGCTTCTTGGAGGCAATCGAGCGGGACTACTATGTCTTCGCTGAGCTTCTCGCCACGAGCAGCACGCACGGCTATCGACACCCCACCACGCCATCGCCATACCTCACGGGCATCAGCGACCCGAGCCTCGGATCCAAGCGCCTCGAGCAACTCGTTACACACTTCGGGCGACTCTGCTTCGCAGAGGACCATGAAACCGGCCCCGCGAGCGTCGATGAAGGGAGGTAGCGCATGAGTCACCGAAGCACCCTCGAAGAACTCCAAAGCGGCGGGAAACACACCCGAACCCAAGACCGCATGGATCGCGTCGCATCCTTCGGCAATCGTCGCGTACGGAGACACGATCGTTCGGACCTCTGGCGGAGCCGGCATCAGTCGCAGCCACGCCGCTGTGATAATGCCGAGCGTTCCCTCGCTGCCAATCATCAGGCCGCGCAGGTCATACCCGGCTGCATCCTTGCGGAGTGGCCCGCCGAACCGAACGAGCTCACCGGGCGCGATTACAGCCTCGATACCTGTCACCCACTGCGAGGTAACGCCGTACTTGAAGGCGTGCGGTCCGCCAGCGTTGGTAGCAAGGTTCCCACCGATCTGTGACTGCTCAGCTGCTCCTGGGTCGGGTGGAAACATCAAGCCGTTCTCTCTCGCCAGGCGAGCCACGTGGGCCGTCGTGACCCCGGCCTCAACTTCCATCCGCCAAACAAGCGGGTCCAACGAGCGAACTCGGGTCAGGCGCCGAAGACCTACCGCTAGTGTGCTCTCGCCGCCTTCCGAGACCACACCACCGGCGTAGCCGGTGCACCCTCCGACGGGAATGATTGAGATATCGCGGCTGTATGCCCAAGCGACGGCATCCCGGACCTCTTCCGCTGTCCCGGGATACGCGGCAACCGGCACGCGACCTCGTAGCCCGCTGGCGTCCCCGATGCCGACGTCAGTCTGGACGTTCTGGGGGCCAATTAGTCGCTCCATGGCCTGAGCCAATCCGTGGGCTTCTTTCATTGCCCACTCCCCGACCCAACGTAAAGCATTGAACAAGGCTGAGTGCCAACCGAAATGAGTTCTCGGATCACAGTCACGACCTCGTGAGCGTGCCGATCATCTCTCTGGCGATGATTGAGCGCTGAATCTCGGATGCACCGGCCGTAACCGTGGTGACGCGTGCTTCGCGCCAGAAGCGTTCAATCCTGTACTCCTTCGTGTACCCATAGCCCCCGAACAGCTGCATGCCAAGATTGGTGGCATCAACCAGGACCTCTGAGGCGGCCAGCTTCGCCATTGCAGCCGCAGCCCGAGCCCCACCTCCAGAGTCGACAAGGCCAGCCGCGTAGTAGGCCAGGAGCCGCGCGGCCTCAACCCTTGTGCTGATGTCGGCCAGTCGATGAGCCACCGTTTGGAGAGAGGCAAGCGGTCGGCCGAACTGCTTGCGCTGCTTGACGTACTCGACCGTGAGGTCGACAGTCGCGCGCGCGGCGCCGGCGTATTCAGCGGCCGCGAATACGCGCTCCAACTCAAGACTCGAAGTGACGACGTCCCAGCCGCCACCCTCCTCTCCGACCAGCGCAGAAGCCGGAACCTGCACTTCGTCATAAAAGGCCTCGTAGGTGCCGAGCATGTGCCGCCCGACGGTTTCAAGGCGGCGCAGTTCAAGTCCGGGAGCGTCGTTTGGTACCAGGAAGACGGACAACCCGTGGTGGTCGTGGCTTGCGCCATCAGTGCGTGCGAGCACATGGATCACGGTGTTTGGGATGCCTGCGCCGGTGGTGAACACCTTTTGGCCTGAGAGAGCCCAGCCATCCTCAGTCCGCTTGGCACGGGTCCGAACAGCGGCTACATCACTGCCAGCATCCGGCTCGGTGATCCCGAGCGCGAAGCGCTCCTTCCCGGCTAGCACTGCGGGAATGTGCTGCGCAACCTGGTCAGGAAAGCCATGACGCACCAAAGTCAGCCCCGCGAACACGGTCAGTCCGTAACCGGCAGCGAGGTCGAGACCGGGACGGGCCAGCTCTTCGCCGACGATCGCCATTTCGACGGCACCAGCACCAGCACCTCCAAGCGAGGTCTCGAACGGCAGCGCGAGGTAGCCGTGTTCCGCGAGCGCGGCGAAGACCGCGCTCGGATAGACACTCTTGGCCTCCCAGTCGTCGACCTCCTCAGCTGAGGCTTCATGCTCAACAAACGTGCGGATCGCCTCACGCAGCAGCTGTTGATCCTCACTCTCCTCAATCTTCATTGCGCCATCTCTGCTGCGACCTCTACGGTGGCGTTCGTGATGATCACGACCCCGTCCTGGTTGGTGCAGTACATCCGCAGTACGGACCGGGCTTCGTCCTGCTCGACCACCTCGCCGCTAATCGTCAGGCGATCCCCTAGTTTCGTAGTAGCGCTAAAGCGGGCTGTTGACCGGCGGACCCGACCTGAATCTCCAATCCAATCGGTAACTGCGCGGACCACCAAGGCCATCGCCAGAAGGCCATGGCCGATGACGCCATCGAGTCCGGCAGCGGCACGCGCATACTCGGCGTCGTAATGGATGCGGTTGAAGTCGCCTGAAGCGCCCGCATATCGCACGAGCGTTTCGAGATCGAGTGAGCAATGCAGCGGAGGAGTCTGATCGCCGACGTTCATCGCATCAGAACGTACGAAGCGAGAGCCTCAATGATCGTCCTATCATCGCTCTCCCTAACGGTCGTAGTTACTTGTAACAGCACAAATCGGGCTTTGTCCTGAACGCTGACCACCTTCGATGTCACCGTAAGCGACGCGCCCGGGAAGATCGGGCCAAACAGTTCGAAGCTCTGTTCTCCGTGCAGGAGCTTTCCCACATCGATGGTTGACCGTCTCACCCACTCAGCATTCCCGGTTGCGTTCCGCCAAGGTAACGACGTGACAGCAGCTTGAAAAGACGGGGGCGCGATGATGTCCGGATAGCCTTGAGCACGTGCAGCAGCGCTGTCCCGGTGGAGTGGATTGTCGTCTCCGATTGCGATTGCGTACTCGCGGATTTTCTCCCGTGAGACCTCATAGGTGACCGGCTCGAAAGTCAGCTGTCGCAACACACTCATGTCCAGCCGCGTCCCGCCCTCGGTGGGCTCAGAAGCCAATGTGCATCCCTCCCGATACGTTCAACGTGTGGCCGGTGATGTAGTCCGCGTCCGGGGAGGCGAGGAACATGATGGTGCGAGCGGCCTCGTCTGACGTCGCGTACCGGCCCAGAAGGATCTCCTGGAGATACCGCTCGCGAAACCGCTCGTCGCTCCGGATCACTTCGGTCATGGGGGTCTCAACTGCACCGAAGGCGACGGCGTTCGAGATCACCCGATACCTCGCCCATTCTTTGGCGATCGACATTGTCAGACCAATCACACCGGCCTTCGCTGCGCCGTAATTCGCCTGTCCGACGGTGCCGCGCAAACCGGCGACAGAGCTGACGTTGACGATCCGTCCCGAGCACCTGGTCTCGGGGTGTTCCTCGAAGGTCCGGACGAACGCAGCTCCAACAGCCTGGATGCAGTTGAAAACACCGGTCAAGTTGACGTCGATCACCTGATGCCATTGCTCTTGACTCATCTTCAATGCCAGTGCCGGGGCAGTTACGCCCGCGTTGTTGACCAGGATGTTCACCCTGCCCAGCTCTCGTTCGGCAGTCTCGACGAGGCTGGCGGCGACCCGGCGCTCCGCCACATCTCCGACGACAATCCGTCCATGCGCGCCACGTGCCGTGATCTCGGCGTGAACTTCCAGCAGGGAAGCCGAGTCGACGTCGCTGAGTAAGACCGATGCACCCTCCTGCGCCAACCCGAGCGCCGTCGAGCGTCCGATGCCCCGACCAGCGCCCGTGACCACAGCAACGCAGTGCTCAAACCTCATTACCGCTCCTTGGGGGCTCGATACTGAAGATGTTCACGAGCACAACTGTCCCGATCCCGCCCATGTTGTGGGTCAGGCCGACCCGAGCGCCGTCGACTTGGCGCGCCCCTGCTTCGTTGCGGAGTTGCTGCCAGAGTTCGACCACCTGCGCGACGCCTGTCGCACCGATTGGATGGCCTTTGGCTTTCAGCCCACCGCTTGTATTTACCGGGATGTCTCCGCCGAGCATTGGACCACCCGCGTCAAGCCAATCCTTGCCGGTGCCGGCTGCGCAGAAGCCCAGATCCTCGTAGGTGATGAGCTCCGTAATGGTGAAGCAATCGTGGACCTCCGCAACGTCAATTTGGCTGGGCGTCATGCCGGCCATGTCATAGGCCGCCGCGGCGGCCGCTCGCGTTGCCGGGAACGATGTGTAGTCGCTCTTCCATGCGCTGATGAGGGGGTCGGTGGCCAGTCCGGTGCCGCGCAGGTAGATTGGGCGGTCGGTGAACTCGTGCGCGCGGCTGGCGTGCGTGAGTACCACTGCTGCTGCACCGTCGGTCGTAGGGCAGCAGTCCAGTAGCCCCAGAGGCCAGGACACGATAGGGGCGGCGAGAACCTGTTCGCAGCTCAGCTCTCGTTGGAAGAAAGCGTGTTCATTCAAGCTGCCGTTGTGGTGGTTCTTCTCGGCGACCATTGCAAGGTGTCGCCGCTCCGTTCCGTGCGTTTTCATGTGCGCCGTGGCGAACTGACCAAACCGATTCGGTGCCGTGGCACCACGCGGGGCCCACCACTCATGAAAGACAGTTCCTGTCTGCCGAATGAGCGAGTCTCTAGACGGCACATCGCGCATCTTCTCTGCTCCAACGACAAGAACGACGTCGTATACGCCGGCCGCGATCGCGAACGCCGCTGTGCGGACTGCATCGCTTCCCGTACAACAGGCGTTCTCGACACGTGTGACCGGCCGAGGAAAGAACCTAATCGGATCCGCCAGGGCAGCGCCGGTGAGGATCTCCTGACGAACCAGAGACCCAGCGCACGTTCCCAACCAGGCAGCCTGCAGCTGCTGATCGTCGATCCCGTTGTCGACACTCTGCAGACACGCGCGATAGGCACCAACGATCATGTCGTCGTAACTCTGATCAAAGAGTTCGCCAAAGCGAATCATGCCGGCACCGACGACTGCGACTTCTGGCGTGAAGCTCATAGCACTGCCCTTCGTGCCCGAAACTTCCAGCCGTACTTGATCAATCCTTGCTCAACGTCTCCGCGTCTGGGAATCAGCTCAACCGGTGTTCCGACTGCCAGCAAATCCGCATCGGTGTCGGCCAGGAGCGCGGCGACCTTACCGCCGTAGCGATTGGGCGCCTCGCCTTCGATCAGCGCTGTGCAAATCGGCAGCGGAGCCTCCTCAGGACCGATCCCTACAACATGCTGGATGTTGAACGTCACTACCGACGCGTTTCTCGGCAACTGAACACGCTCGAAGCTCTCGCCCCGGCAGTCAAGGCAGTAGTGACGGCTTGGAAAGTTCAATGACCCGCAGTTCCTGCACTTGGAGGCGACAAGGCCAAGCGTCGCCTCGTTCGAACGTTCTGCCGCAGGGCTGGCCACCCACGGCGCGCCAATCCCGGGCATCACTCGACTAGGCAGCAGGCCGCGCTGCTTGGCGAATTGAACGTAGGAGAGCTCCACCGGCTCGGATCCCAGCCCGTCCGAAGCGAAGCCAACCGGATCCGGCCCGGAGACGAATAGAGCACTGACTGTTCCGGCTCCGGACCCATATGCCTGCGCGAGCACTGTCTGGCCAGATGTCGCCTGCTGTAGGGCCAGGCCGAGGCTCAGCAGTGAGTTGGCGCAGCCGCAGTCACCGATCCGTGCCGTGAGCTCAGCACCTGCAAGTCGGTCGGCGGATGTGGTATCGGGGAGCAGATCACGCCCGACCTCGCCGGGTGGCAATGCCACTGCGTACCAGTCCGGTCGGTGCTCGACCTCCTCCTCGAATTCTCTAAGACTCGACTTCATCTGGGCTCGATACCCGGCGTACCGTTCGAACCGATCATCCTCATACAGGCGCAGTTCGCCCTCGCCGCTTGGTAGCCAGACACTCGTGTGCGATGAATACCGTGCTGCGATGTGGGTCATTGGCGCCCCGGACGTCGCACTGACGACGAATGCAACCGCGCCAGCGCCGAACCCAAGATCCAACGCGGTATTGGCTGCTGCCCGTTGGGCGTCGCTGGCGACGACCAACAAAGGTCCGTGCGAGATCAGATCAGTATCTCGTAGCGCCGAGGTGAGCGCCAGCAGACCGCTTTGCGTCCCGCCGCCGATGTCGAACAAGCAGACCGAACGCGAGGCGCCCATGTAATCGGCAATCACCGCAGCACCCGATTTCACCGTGTACGGACCAGAACATGTCGCGAGGAAGATGGCGCCAAGGTCGCCCCCCGCAACGTCGGCGGCTTCGAGTGCGAGCATTGCGGCGTGCGCCGCCATTGTTAGGACATCTTCGTCGTAGGCCAGCACGGAGCGAGCATTGCCGGCCATTCTGATAGCCGGCCATGCCTCACGGGCCGCTTCCCGAGACAAGGAGAATCTAGGGACATACGCGCCCACGGCCGCGATCCGGTTTGAAGCGCTAACTCGCAAGCTTTCTCCGAAGCTCGCGCTTAAGCACCTTCCCGCTTGACGTTCGGGGCAACTGCGAGGCGTAGACGATCGCCTTCGGCACCTTGTAGCCAGCCAGATGTGTGCGCAGGAAGCTGGTGAGTTCATCGATCGACGGCGGCGGCATCACACCGCTGACAACGACGGCCGTCACAC
This sequence comes from uncultured Conexibacteraceae bacterium, assembly GCA_963720195.1. GTDB lineage: Bacteria > Actinomycetota > Thermoleophilia > Solirubrobacterales > Solirubrobacteraceae > Palsa-465. The sequence continues at coordinate 803,869 of CAVRFD010000020.1, read as the reverse complement.
GCTCGCCCCAATGCTCATCTGGGAGGCCGATGACTGCGGCCTCGAGAACCTGTGGATGCTCGCAAAGAGCCTCTTCAATCTCGATCGGATAGACGTTCTCTCCTCCAGTGACGATCATGTCTTTGACGCGATCAGTCAGGAAGAGCAGACCATCGCCATCGATGAAGCCGCCGTCGCCGGTCCGCAACCAGCCGTCGTCTGTCAGCGCTTCGCGAGTTTCAACTGGCCGTCCGTAATACCCAAGAGTGTTAGTCGGCGACCGCACCCAGATCTCGCCGACATCGCGAGGCTCGCACGGTTCGCTGCTTGACGGATCGACGATCGAGATCTCGACCCATGGGTAGGGCCGGCCAACCGACTGCCGTGGCGGCGGTTCGCCGTCCCCAATTTCAAGTTGAGTAATCGCACCGGTCGTCTCAGTCAAGCCGTAGACCTCGAACAGACGACATCCAAATGTTTCCCTTATCGCGCGAAGCGCAGCCTGGGTAATGGGCGCTGCTCCCGTGCCAAGCGATCTGAGCGCGCTGAAGTCGCGGCTGGATTCACCATCTACCGCACACATGGCCTGCAACATGGTCGGTACGAGGAAAGCGTTCGTCACACGCTCTCGCTCGAGTAGATCCAGCATGGCGACAGCATCAAACGAACTGACGAGTATCGTCCGCGCGCCTGTCCAGACACCGACGAAGAACCAGGACAGTGCGCCGATGTGAAATAGCGGCAGCACCAGCGCGATCACCGAGCGATCATCGACATCCCAGACCGGCGCCGTATACATCGTCTTACTGGCAACGTTGCCGTGGGTTAACAGGACACCCTTTGGCTGCCCCGTGGTGCCAGACGTGTAAATCTGGAGGACGGGTTCCTGCGGCATCGCCTGGTACGGAACCTCCAACCCGTCTGACTCGTCCCGATCGAGCCTGTCGTCCTGCGCCGCAGTTGTCACGATGACTTCGTGTAAGCAGTCGACGCTGCGTCGCAGCTGTTCAGCGGTGCTGGCAAAGCCCGGGCCCGCGTAAAGCACTCGGATACCTGCGTCCTTGAGCAGTTCTACCAGCTCCGGAACAGTCAGGCGCCAGTTGAGCGGAACCGCGACCGCGCCCAGCTTTGAGCATGAGACGATGGTCTGAATGAGTTCGGGCGAGTTCACATCGAGGTGCCCGACGCGATCACCCCGCCGAACGCCAGTAGCCACCAGTTCTCGCGCTTGCCGAGAGGACCTTAGATCGAGTGCACGGAACGTGACATCTCGGCTGCCGTGGCTCAGCGCGACAGCGTCACCGCGCTTACGCGCCTGGTGACGGACCATCTCAGCGAGTGAAAGTGACGGTTCAGTGGAGATAGCTGGGAGCCTAAGCTCCGATCGGCCCCTCGACCATGCTCCCTGACACCGAAATCCCCGCCACGACTAGTCCCGCGTAGACGAACCCTTCGGGCCGCCAGCGGCTCCAGCAGTGACCGACCCGCAGGCGCAAGTCACAGGCGTGAGCCACGAGGAGTCCAGCCGCGCAACGTCGGGCGCGCCGAGTAGTCGCATCGTGGTCCTCAATTCGTTGCGAAGTCCCTCCAGGACCTGCTCAGCCCCCTCTTGCCCCTGGCTGGCCAAGCCATAGACCCAAGGACGTCCCACGCTCACGGCTCTCGCTCCGAGGCACATGGCTTTCACGATGTCAGAACCCCGGCGGATACCGCCATCAAGAACGACCTCCGCGTCAGAACCGACTGCTTCTGCAATCGCAGGCAATGCGTCGATCGCGCCCGCTACCCCGTCCAGCTGCCGACCTCCGTGGTTCGAGACGAAGACCACGTCGCACCCGATGCTGATCGCACGTTTGGCGTCATCGGCATGCATGATTCCTTTGATGGCCAGCGGGCCAGACCAGCGCGACCTAATCCATTCGAGTTCATCCCAAGTTGGAACGAGCATCGTGCGGCTCACCTGCGCCGCTGCCCTCTTGGCCTCAATCGCAAGGCTCGCAAGCGACGGCTTCCCGGCGCTTCGACGAAAGGCGCTGATGACCACGCGGCGGTGCCGCACAACGTCCCATGTCCAACGTGGGTGACGAAGCGCCTCAGAAGCCGACCGAATGGTCAGCAGCGGAGCACCACTGGGCTGAAAGGAATTGGCGACATCTCGCTCTCGATTGCCGAGGACTGCCGAATCGACAGTGAACACCAGTCCGCGATAACCCGCCGCGGCTGCCCGATCAATCAGGCCACCGTAAAACGAGCGGTCGATCCAGGGGTAGATCTGGTACCACGGTTTGTGTTCGAGCGCCGAACCAACCTCCTCGATTCCGTAACTCGAGTTGGCTGACATCACCATGATCAGACCCAGGTCGGCAGCCACCTTCGCCGCAGCAAGGTCTCCGGAATGGTGCACCATTCCCATATTTCCGATCGGCGCGAGAATCACCGGCATGGTCATCTCTTGGCCAGCGATCCTCGCACCCAAACGTACTGCGTCGTCAGTCATCGGGACGCGCGCATTTAGCGAGATGCGGCCGAACCCGGATGAGTTCGCCCGCAGCGTCACCTCATCCTCTGCGCCTCCGTCCAAATAGTCGAAGACGTGACGGGGCAAGCGACGCTTAGCAGCCCGCCTCCAAGTTGCGACGTTGTATGGCCGCATCGGTCTAAGCCACCTATTGCCCCTTGCGCCTAGCTCAGTCCGGATAGATCGAGAAGTCGATCTCCTGCTGCGTGATGAATTCCAGCAGTACCGGTCGTCCTGCCTCGGTCTGCTCGATCCCGCGCTTAATTGCCGGGATGATCTCCTCTGGCTTTGTGACGCGCTCGCCGTAGCCTCCGAGCGCAACCGCAAAGTCGGCGTAATTTCCGCTGATGTCGGTGGCACGGAAGCGCTCGGTTGAGACCGGCATGACGGGCAACTCCATCGCCATCGAAAAATTGTTGAGGAGCACCGAGAGGATCGGGATGCGCTCACGCACCGCGGTTTCGAAGTCCATTCCGGTGAAGCCGATCGCCGCGTCGCCCCAGATATTGATGCAGAGCTTCTCGGGCGCCGCGAGCTTCGCGCCCATCGCGAGTCCTAGCCCATAGCCGAGCTGGGTGGTCTTACCCCAGCCGAGGTAGGACAGCGGCTCGGTGCTTTCCCAGAACGGGGAGAGTTGGTCCCGTGGGCTACCTGCGTCGTGCGTGATGATCGTGTTGGCGACATCGACGGTGCTAGCGAGATCCCGGATGACGCGGTACGGATTCAATGGCGTGCGGTCGTCGTCCAGTTTCACGCGCCATTCCGCCAGCCATGCCGCCTTACGGTCTGCTATGTCGGCGGCCACGGCCTGCATCCGTCCCCTTGGACCGCCGCCCAGCCGCTCGCGGACCACGTCGTTGAGTGCATTCAGCGTGAGCCCGGCATCGCCGACGAGCGCGTGACGGACCGGAACGTCCTTGTTGATGTCCAGCGGGTCGAGAGTCGCATGTATGACCGTCTTGCCCTCAGGAAACGCAAGAGCAAACGTGCTCGTGGTAAACGAACAGCCGATCCCGAACAGCACATCGGAGGCTGTGATGAACTCCGTGACGGGCCGAGGGTACGCGTGCCCGCCCGACCCCAAAGCCAGCGCGTGGTTCTCTGGGAAGGCACTCTTACCTTGGAGGCTGGTCGCCACGGGCGCCTCCAGCAGTTCAGCAAGTTCGCGCAGCTGTGGCCATGCCTTCGCGTAGTGAACGCCCTGGCCCGCATAGATCACTGGGCGTTCAGCGGCAACGAGCATGGTGGCCGCTTCATCTACTGCCGCTGGATCTGGTCCCGAAACTGTGACCGGTGCAGGTTGGTAGGAGGCGTCGCCAGGCAGCGCCGAGGCCAATAGGTCCTGAGGAAACTCAACCAGCACTGGACCAGGCCGACCGTTGCGCACCTGCGTGAACGCTCGGCGCATCGCGTTTGTGACGTGCTCGGCGTGCCCAACGTACTCGACGCTCTTGGTGACGTGCTGAAAGTTCAGGTATGCGTTGAAGTTCGGCGGGGTGAACGCGACCTTGCGGTTGTAGCCGGCCGGCAGTACGAGGATCGGCACCGACTCCCCGTAGGCCTGTGCAACGCCACCAAACGCATTCTCGGTGCCAGGACCGTGTTGCATCGCGAATACGCCGATCCGCTCACCCGAGCTCATCCGACTGTAGGCATCGGCCATGTGCAGCCCGACTCGCTCCTGGCGGACGACGATCGTACGAATACCTGCGCGGGCAGCGGCTTCGATGATCGGGTTCACCGGGTAGCAGAACAGGATTTCGACGCCTTCCCGTCGGAGTATCTCGGCCACTACGTCGTCGGCTCGAGTGCCCGCTTCGATCACGCTCGTTAGAGCGCCCTCCTGTCCCATTACTGCCTCCTTGGAAATCAACGCTCTCTGAGTCCGTCGGTACCTGGTCGGGATGACGTGGACCGATCCCCGGTAATCGGCCCAGCGCCGCACAACGGCAGGCGAACACCTACAGCTGTAGAGCTAGCCTAAGCACAATGATCCGCGCTGCCGAGGTCCTACACAGCGGAAAATCCGATCCTAGGATCGTCTGAGCTCGACGACTGACACAGATCAGCCACACAACCGCTGAGGCGACGGCGCCACGTCTTACGATCGGCGAGACGACTAGGACCGCCCCAATCTGTCCCGAACCGCCGTAGGATGCGCACAGACGGCGGGCTAGGTTGGGGATTGTGTCTCGGGCTCACCTGGAACCGTCAGCTGCGGCAGCGGAGCGTCTGACTTCCGGTTACGAGGTCAGCGCCATTCGCTATGCGACGGTCCGCACATTCCGGCGCCGTCAGTTCTACGACTACGAGCGCTACAACGAGCCTGACAGCGAGCTCGAGCTGTCGTGCTACCTATGGGTACTCAGATCGAAGTCCCGCACGATCGTTGTCGATACCGGCATAGGGGGGGACGTAGCACGTCGGCGTGGAAACTCGCTCCTCATACCTCCAGTCGAAGCACTGCGCCAGTTCGGCGTCGAACCGCTTGAGGTGTCCGACGTCATCTTGACGCACCTGCACTTCGACCACGTGGGAAACGTGGAGGCTTTCCCAAACGCCACATTCACACTGCCGCGCCGCGAGTTGGAGTTCTGGACAGGCCCGCTCGCGCGCCGCCTGCACTTCCAGTGGACAGTCGAAGACGAAGAGATTGGCCTAATCGCCGACGCCCATCGCCGCGGCCGGGTGCGACTTATAGACGGGACCGAAGAAATCTTCGATGGCATAACCGCTCATTGCGTGGGAGGCCACTCACCGGGGCAGCAAATCACGGTCGTAGCCAATCCTCAAGGTGATGTCGTACTGGCGTCAGACGCGATCCATTTCTACGAGGAGATGGAACTCGATCGTCCCTACATCGTCGCAGCCAATCTCGCGGAGATGTATGAAGCCTATGACTTACTCCGGCATCTGGCTGCGAAACCGGGCACGTCCCTGCTTCCGGGACATGACCCGCTGGTCATGTCCCGGTTTCCGGCATCACGAGTCGCCCTTGGTGGTAACGCCGTGACAGTCGTATGAGTGCGCCGCCGCCGCCCGGTCAGGACCGGAGGATCGGCATGATCGGCCTCGGCAATATGGGCGCACGGATCGCCCGCCGTCTTCGCGATGGGGGCTACCGGGCGATCGGCTTCGACATCAACCCGACTGCCCAAGCGCAGTCGGAGGTCGAGTCCGCGCGGTCTCTCAAGGACCTCGTCCGGGACTGTGAGGTGATCTTCATGTCGCTGCCCGACACACCGGCAATCGAGTCCGTAGTTTTCGGCGACGGCGGTCTCAGCGAGCAGCTCTGCGCCGGACAGACGCTTGTTGACCTAAGTACCGCGAACCCGAGGTCGAGCGCGCTAATCCACGCTGCTCTCTCCAAGGTCGGCGCCGAGTTCTTGGATGCTGGCGTGTCTGGAGGCGGGCGCGGGGCCGATGCCGGAACGCTCACTGTCATGGTGGGCGGCTCTGCGAAGGCCTTGGACGCGATTCGTCCAGCTCTCGACTGCTTCTGCTCGCAGGTGCATCACATGGGGGCACCTGGTTCCGGTCACGCTACCAAGGTGATCAACAACTTCCTGTACGCGATCGGATTGTCCTCTGCAGCGGAGGCGCTGATCACAGCGCGCAGGTTTGGGCTCGATCTCGCGCACGTCCTGGAGGTGATCAACCAGTCAAGCGGGATGAGCTTCGTCACTCTGAATCGCTTCCCCGACGTGATCACTGGCCAGCGTATTGCGGGGGGATTGAGCATCGACCTGACGGCGAAGGATGCTCGGCTTTACCTCGATCTCGCCGGAGAACTTGGGATCGTGAGTCTTGCCGCCCCTGCCTGCCTTGGGATATATGACCTCGCCAGTGCACGCGGCTACGGCGATGAGGTGAACTTCCGGCTTTTTGACATCCTCGGTGAGTTTACCGCGGGCGTTCGGATGCCAGACAGTCGATCTCCTGAGAAAGCCGACGGCTTGCCTGAACGAGCTGTTGGTTCACATCGCCCGCTGGCTGAGGAAGCGAGCACGAGGCCCGTCCGAAGAGTCCTGAGGCGCACGACATCCGGCCTGGCCCACCTTTATCACGAGACCGAGGGCAACCCTGACGGCCCGACGCTGCTACTCGGCACGTCTTTGGCGACAACGCTCAGGATCTGGGACCCTGTCGTGGGGCACCTCGCAGGATGCTGCCGGTTAGTGCGCTACGACCATCGCGGACACGGAAACTCGTCGCTTCCGGTCGGACCCACCGATATCGCCGCTATGGGCCGCGACGTGTTGGCCCTGCTGGATGATTTGTCTCTCGACCGCGTTTCCTACGCAGGCGTGTCGTTGGGCGGCATTGTCGGCATGTGGCTCGCGGCTCACGCCCCTGAGCGCATCGAGCGATTGGTTCCGATCTGCACCACTGCATACCTACCGCCTCGGCAACTGTGGTATCAGAGGGCGTCCGCAGTTCGTGCAACCCGTAGTCTTGCGATCTTCCGCGACAGCATGTTGGGTCGATGGCTTTCACCCGACTACGCCGCGAGCCACCCGGGCGTCGTTGACGAGTTAGGGTCGATGATCGAGGCGATCTCGCCATGGGGCTATGCCGCATGCGCGGAAGCGGTCGGCGACGCCGACCTGCGCGCGGACCTTCATGCCATCTCGGCTCCAACCCTCGTGATCGGAGCCGCAAAAGACATCGGAACTCCGCCTGAGCATTCGAAGGTGATCGCCGACCTCATTCCCGCCGCAAAACTGGCGATCCTGCCGGAGGGCGGACACCTGGCGGTCATAGAGCGTGCCGGGGCCGTCGCTGAGCTGATCAAACAACACCTCGTGTGAAAGAGCCGAGCAACCGCAGGCGTGAGGATATGGCTGAGAAGTCGCAAAGCCAAGGGCGGCTTGCTAGCAAGAGCGCCATCGTCTTCGGAGCCGGCTCGGTCGGCCCGGGATGGGGTAACGGCAAAGCCGCCGCCGTGCTGTTCGCGCGTGAAGGGGCTCGGGTTGCGTGTGTTGACGTCAACCCGGAGGCTGCGCGCGAGACGGCCGAGATCATCCAAGCCGAAGGCGGAATTGCCGAGCCCTGGGCCGCGGATGTCACGAACGCTCGTCAGGTCGCCGAGGCGGTTGACGCATGCGTCGAGCGGTTCGACACAGTCGACATTGTCAATAACAACGTTGGAATCGCCGGCATTGGCGGAGTTGTCGAACTCTCAGAGGAAAGCTGGGATCGAGCCGTCGCAGTCAATCTCAAGAGCTGCTTTCTCACCATGAAGTTCGTCATCCCGATCATGCAGCAACAAGGCGGCGGCGCAATCGTGAACATCTCGTCGATAGCTTCGATTCGCTATACGGGCGTCCCATATGCGAGCTATTACGCCACGAAGGCTGCACTGAATCACTTGACCCGCACCACCGCCGCCGAGTACGCCGCGTTCAACATCCGAGTCAATGCCGTGCTACCAGGTTTGATGAGAACGCCGATGGTCGAGCACTCAGCGGACTTTGCCGACCGCTACGCTGGCGGCGACGTGGAGGGGATGTGGCGAAAGCGCGACGCACAGGTGCCGATGGGTCATATGGGCGATGCGTGGGATGTGGCTCGAGCAGCGCTGTTCCTCGTGTCCGACGACGCGCGCTACGTCACGGGCGCCGAGCTGCTCGTTGATGGCGGATTGTCCACCAGCTGTAGATAAAACCCGCGCAGCAAACCCTCTCGACAGGACGGATGCAGTAGCGTGGCGTCACTAATCGCCGCGGAATATTGGTTTGTGCCGCGGGCCCTCCGCCAGGAACGACGCCAGCGCCGCACGCGCATCGCCGGTCGCTAATAGGGCAGCGGCGTCCTGCGCCATGAGGCCGTCGGCGACAGACCTGCCCTCGACCAGCTGGGCATCGACCAGTTGCTTGGCAACTGCGTGCGCGTGTGTCGGTCCGCTGGCAAGTTCGCTGGCGAACGCGTGAGCCCGTGCCGCAAAGCCCTCGTCCTCCCAGACATGGTTGACGACTCGCCACCGCTGCATCTCGGCGGCGCAATATATGCCTGCCGTGAGCACGAGCTCCTTGGTGCAGGCCGGACCAGCGCGCTCGATCAAGCGCTGGATCCCACCTAGCGACGGAACCACTCCGAGGTTGGCTTCTACCAACCCAAACCTTGCAGAGCTCGTGGCGACCAGAAGGTCACAGCGCATTGCGAGCTCAAATGCTGCGGTTAGGCACAATGCATGCGCGGCGAAGACGGTAGGGCATGGAAGCGTCTCGATCTGGCTGAACGAGGCATGCATGGCGCTCCAAAGCTTGGCTGCCTCCGATGGGCTGACTCGTGCTAAGAAGCGGACGTCCATCCCACCTGACACCACCGATCCCTCGGCCCTGATGAGCAAGCCGCGCGGCGGATCTGCCGCGAGCGACGCTGCCGCGTTCCCGAGGGATCCGACCGCATCGGCGTCGAACAGGTTGAGCTCACCGTTTGCGAAGGTGAGTACCTTCAGCGGTCCCGCGTCCTCGATCGTAAAGCTCACAGCGCCTCGACCACTTGCCTCTGAGACCGGGCTCGCCGCCTCGCCAGGACGGTCGCGCTAGTCCTGGCCAGCTGGAAGCCGCTGATCGAATCTGCGGCCAAGATATGCGGAGGCAATCCGGATACGCTGCATATTGGTCGTTCCGCCTGCGAGTGCGAGGCCATGTGCGTCGCGATGAAGTCGCTCAAGCTCATACTCCTCTGAGTATCCGTAGCCGCCGTGGAGTTGCATTGCCAAGTCCGTCACGCGCTTGGACATCTCGTTGGCATAGCATTTCGCGATCGACGCTTCGATCGTCACGGGCGTGCCGGTGCCCGCGCCCTCGGCGGCACGACGAATCAAACACCGCGCCGCTTCTACCTCGATCACCATGTCAGCGAGCGCGGCCTGGACGAGCTGAAACTCGGCTATCTCCCGGCCAAACTGGCGTCGCTCCGATACGTACGTTGCTGTTCGGTCGAGCGCGGTTTGGGCTAGGGCGAGTGACATGGTTGCGTTTCCGAGTCGCTCGATCGAAAACACGTCGAAAAGGCGCCCGAATCCCGACTCCAAAATCACGTTCGCTCGCGGCACCACGACGTCGTCAAAGAAGATGTCCGCCGACGGAATCGCGCGGAACCCCATCAGGCGCTCCCGGTCACCAAACGTGACGCCCGGGGTATCGCGATCCAGGACTATCGCGCCGATACCCGGCGTGCCCTGGCCGGTGTCGACGCGGAGATAGACCAGATACTGCTCGGCGTGGCCCGCGCCCGTGCACCATCGCTTCATTCCGTTGATTACTACCGTGTCGTCATCGCGCAGTTTGGCAGTAGTGCGCATGTCGGTCGCGGCTGACCCGGCGTCGGGTTCCGATATCGCCGCCGCGATCGTCACCTCCCCGCGGACCACCGGGGGCAGGAAGCGTTGACACTGCTCCTCGCTGCCCAGAAGTGCAATCGCGCGTGCTGGTCCTGTGGTCGCTTCGAACACCGGGAAAGCAGCCGCTTGGGCACACTTAGCGAGCTCCTCGATGGCGATCAGCGCGTCGAACAGCGGCCTTCCGCTCCCCCCAACAGATTCGGGCAGGGTGATTCCCAGAAGGTCAAGGCTGGCCAACCGCTCGCGCTCGGCTGCCGGCAGTGGGCCTCGTCCGCGATCCCACTCGAGCGCTCGTGGTGCGTAGTGCTCTCGCGCAAGACGAGCGACCGATTCACGCAGCGCATCTTGCTCATCACTAAGATTCGCGGCGGGACGGCTGGCAGTCAGTGTCATCGTGACAGTCCTCCGATCCGTGTCTCACACTTCGCCGACCGCAGTCTGGTGGTGGACGTAGTTACGAGTCTTGGGGTCATTGCTTCGAACCGTAGCGTCGGATTCGCACGCTCCACTAGGGCACGCGGGGACAGATGGGACGTCATGTCGTCGTCTCACCGAGGTGAGTCCCGCGTTGGCTTTTACGAGGTGGACCGATGATCGACCTGGCCGCCCGCTCAAGCGGTCTCTATACCCAAGGACTCGGCGATCCGACTGATCTGCGATCCATCCTGGTACTCGTCCCCTGAGGCAACCGCGTGGACCGCAGCGACGACCGCATCGTTGGCCGGTGTGTTGACGCCAAGGATGGCACCGTGTCGGGCGACATATCCGTTCAGATAATCAATCTCCGGTCGCCTGTGCTTCGTCATGTCCTGCAGCATCGAGCTCACCATTTGCTGACCGCGTGCGCTCGCCTTGGCTCGTGCTTCGCCTTCGGCTGAGAGCCTGCGGCGGAGTTCTGTCTGCGTATTGGGTTCATCGGACATCAGAAGCAGCTCAGCCGGGATGTCAGCGTTCGTTCCGTTGAGATGTATCGGCGCCATGGCGCGCCCTTGACGTTTGGCCACCTCGGCCGCTTCACGGGCCAGTCTGATCATGATCTCTCCACCTTGCCGGGAGCCCCACAATTGCGCGGTGCCCCAACCAGAGACGGCGGTAAGCCCGTTGAGCATGCAGTTGATCCCAAGCTTGCCCCAGAGATCGGCAAAGATGTCATCGCTGACCGATGTCTGCCCGATACTGCTAAATAGCTTGGTTACCTGAGCGAGTCGTCGGGTCTGCCCCCCTTCCAGCTCGCCGAGAGTGAATGAGTGCCACGCACCGGGAGAGAATCTCACCGCGTGACCTGCCTCAGGCATCGCGCAGTTGTAGTGAACGACGCATCCGATGGTTCGGCCTTTCCCGACGATCGCAGCGATCACATCCTCGTTGATCCCATTCTGCACGGAGACGACCACAGCATCGTCAGCCAGATATGGGAGGAGCGCCCGGACTGTTTGGGCGGTCTCGTAGGACTTGCAACTCAGGAAGACTACTACCAGTTTCTGGCCCAGCCGCTCCAGCTCATCGGGATAGATCGCGACTGCTCGAAACGTCGCCCGCTCTCCGTCACGCGTTAGCGATAGCCCATTGCGGCGAATCGTCTCGACGTTCTCGAACCAGCTGTCGACCAACGTGATCTCGTGACCGGCCGCCAGTAGTCCTCCGGCAACGGTGCCGCCAACGGCTCCGACCGCGACGACCGCCACAAGTCCTGAAGGCTCTGCTACCGCGCTCATCGTGGTCGTCGACTTGGCCCGGCAGCCGGGGTTGGGGCGATCAATCGCAGGCTATTATCGGTGGGCAGCACAGGCGGTTTCTGATGTAGCGTCTCTACGTTGCATGTTCGGTTGGTTCACCCGGGGATGAACGGATCCCTGGTCGCGCCAGTCAGCTCTACCCAAACGGCCTTCGTCTCGGTGAAGCTCTTCACGGCGTCAGCTCCGTTCTCGCGCCCGATCCCGCTGTCCCCCATCCCGCCAAACGGCACTGCGTAGCTCATGACGCGGTAGCTGTTAACCCAGACCGTTCCGGCCCGGAGCGCCCGGGCGACACGGAACGAGCGGCGCACGTCGTTGGTCCAGACTGCGGCCGCAAGGCCGTAGCGCCCTTGATTGGCGAGTGCGATCGCCTCCTCTTCAGTATCGAAGGCATGCACAACAACGACGGGTCCGAAAACCTCCTCGTTGTCAATCTCCATCGCGCTGCTGACGTTTGTCAGGACGGTGGGCGCAGTGAAGGTGCCGCCTTCGGGCACGTCAGCACCGTGCCCGCGGCCGGCTACGACCTCTGCGCCCGCTGCGCGAGCCCGCTCCACCATCGCTTCGATCTTGGCGTGTTGATCGCGGTTCGCCACAGGACCCATTTCGCTCGTTGGGTCAAGCGGGTCACCTATCTTGATGCGCTGGGTGCGCTCCACAAGGCGATCCAGAAATCTGGCGTAGATGCCACGCTGCAAGAGCAACCTTGAGCCGGCTATACACGCCTGGCCGGTGGCGGCAAAGACCGCAGCGACGGCTCCGTTCACAGCTGCATCGAGGTCCGCGTCGTCGAAGACGACATTTGCCGACTTGCCCCCGAGTTCGAGTGACACGCGCGCGAGGTGCCCCATCGCGCTCTGCGCTACGAGCTTGCCAGTCGCGGTCGAGCCGGTGAACGCGACCTTATCTACTCCTGGATGCGCGACCAGCGCGCGGCCGGTATCGGCACCCAGACCCGTGACGACATTGAACACACCCGCCGGGAAGCCAGCCTCTTCCATCCTTCTCGCGAGCTCGAGCGTCGACACCGGGGTGTATTCCGACGGCTTGACGACCATCGCGCAGCCGGCTGCCAGTGCTGGCGCCAGCTTGAAGGTCGCGAGCAGGAGCGGCGCGTTCCACGGAATGAGCGCGGCCACCACGCCGACAGGCTCGTGCACCGTATAGACGTGAAAGTTCGAGCGCCCGGACGGGATCACCGCCCCTTCGAGCTTGTCTGCGGCGCCGGCGAAATAGTCGTAGTAGTCGGCCAGCCCGGAACAAAGCGCCTGACTCTCACGCAGTAACTTGCCGTTGCCGGTGGTCTCGAGCAGCGCCAACTCGTCGGAGTCTCGCCTCAGGATCTCAGCAAGTCGCCGCATCAGGCGCCCGCGCTGGGTTGCAGTGAAGGTGGGCCAGTCTCCTTCTGTGAGAGCACGGCGTGCCGCCGCTACAGCCAGATCCACGTCTTTCGCGTTCGCGTCAGGCACGACCGCCCACGCTTGGTCGGTGGCGGGATTTATTGCGTCGTACGTCGCTCCGGTTTCTGCCTGGCACCACTCGCCGTTGACATACATCCCGTACGTAGTGGTTTGTGCGATCGTCGTCATGTTGCTGTCCTCTCTGCGCTTCCACACCTCGATCGGGCGGGCACGAGCGCTGCTGCCGCGGACACCGCTCGGTCGATGTCGGGATACACCGGGACATGGGCTCGCTCGAGGACGACGCGCCCGCCACGCGCCAACTCGCCCGCGACTGTCCAAGCAACCACCACAGGAACCCTCTTCTCGGCGCACACTGCGGTGAGCGCCTCGGCGACGTGTACCGCATGGGGATCAACAACGGTCGTTATTACTAGGATCAGGACGTCGACACGGCTCGAGTCGAGCAGCACCTGAACGGCGTTTGACAGCAATGTCGTGTCGGTCAAGGTCTGTGCACTGGTGTCCACAGGGTTGCGGGCTTCGACGAACGCGGGCAGCAGCTTTTCGAGTTGCTCAATATCGCTTTCGTCGAGTGCGGGGATTTCTAATCCATGCTCGTCGCAGAGGTCGGCGGCAATGCCGCATGCACCCCCGGAGCTTGACACGATGCCGACACGACGGCCCCTGGCCCGTGGCTGAAGCGCAAGCGCTTGCACAGCATCGAGCAGCCCAGTAATCGTACGAACCGAACGCGCACCCGTCTCAGCGAGAACAGCGTCATAGACCCGCGCATCACCCGCGAGTGAGCCGGTGTGCGACAGTGCCGCGGCGTTGCCGGCCTCACTACGGCCTACCTTAAGCATTACCATCGGCTTCCCGTTCGTTTGGAGCCGTTCAAGCGCAGCCGCGAGCGCATCCCCGTCTGGCGCGCTCTCCAGCAGAACCCCGACGACGCTCGTTTCGTTGTCTTCTGCAAGGTACGATAGGTAGTCAGCAACATTCAGATCGGCTTGATTCCCGACACTGATAAACCGGCTCAGGCCAAGACCTCTGGCCCACAGGCGGCTTAGAAGCGAGCCACCGAGCGCTCCACTCTGCGCCACGATGGCAATGCCACCTGCGCTGGCGGGCCGCATTTCCTGGCCACGGCTGAAGCATGCGTGCAGGCCTAAGCGTGGGCTGATGATCCCGACGGTGTTTGGTCCACAGAGACCCACTCCATTTGATCGTGCGATGCGCACCAGTTCGCGTTCGCCGGTGTCATCACCAGACTCTGCGAACCCTGAAGTGAGCACCATCGCGGTACGCACACCGCTACTTCCACATTCCCGCAACGCCTCAGCGCATGACCCGGCCGGAATCGCAAGGCAAGCGAGATCGATGCTCTCCTCTGGCACCGCGCCGATGGACGGATACGCCCGGATGCCGTCAATCTCCTGAGCGGTAGGATGAACAACATACAGCGTTCCTTGATAGCCGTTCTCGATGAGATAGGAAAGGACCTTGCGGCCGGGCTTCTCTTCGTCACTGGTACTCACTCCAAGGACGACTACCGAACGGGCTTCAAGTAACGAGCGCACCAAAGACACGCGGTCTGCACTTGCAGCACGCACTCGGCTCGGCGTCGTAGTGGTGACGATGCGCGCATCAACTGCGGCCCAGCTTCCGTTCACCCGCGGCACGATCGGATTCAGGTCAACCGCTTGGAATTCAGGCCGCCGATCAGCCAGTAGCGAGAGTTCGCTGACGATCTGGGCCAGCGCGTCCAGATCTGTGCGTGCACCCCGATAGCCACCGGCCGCGCTTCCCACCCGCGTGTCAGCCAGTAACTCGCGAGCTTGCGTCGTGTTGATCGGACAGCGGCGCATCGCAACGTCGTCGAGCAACTCTACGAGCCGCCCGCCTGCCCCGACCAAAACGACGGGCCCGAATGTTGGGTCACGCTTAAAGCCGACGAGTATCTCTAGGTCCGCTGCCGGCACCTGCTCCTGAACGAGAAGATGCCAAGGGTCCAGCTCAAGGCGTCCGGCCAGTTCCTCCAGTTCGTGAGCACCCCGCGCCACGCTGATTCCGTCCTCAAGTCCGAGCAGGACCCCTCCAGCGTCGCTTTTGTGGACGAGGCTCGGGCTGATTAGCTTCAGTACGACCGGATAGCCAATCGCCTCGGCTGCCGCGCGCGCCGACTCTGCCGTCACAGCTATCGACTGGCGGGCGATCGGGATACCGGCCTCTCGCAAGGCAGTCTCCGTAGCCTCTGCGTCAAGGATGGTGCCGTCCGAGGTTGAGATCTGGGGACGGGCTTCGGATACTGGGTTCATCTCAGCGGCGGTTTCTGGGCTACGCGTGGGCAAGGTCCAAGCGTATGCCGCAACCGATGAACTCACATCGTCGCACCCAGATGAATCCGACCTCCAGAATCGTCCAGGCCAGACCCGACGACTTACCGAGCGCTCACCGTTTCAGGGGCCTCGGCGGGGTGCTCAACTCCGAGCTTTATCCAAGAACGAGCTCGGCCGCCTGACGCAAAGTCTCGCGGTCGCCGTGGATCATCAGCGTTGTCACGAACGAGTCTTCCCAGCGCTGAAGGTCATGCCGGATCTTGTCAGCAGGCCCTAGCAGCGACATCGAGGTCATCAGTTCGCGCGGAACCCTCGCCGCCGCTTCATTCTTCCGCCCTTGAAGATAAAGCTCTTGGATCTCCGCTACCTCACGCTCGTACCCCATCCGAATGGCAACGTTTGCGTGAAAGTTCTTGCCACCCCGAGCACCCATGCCGCCGAGGTACAACGCGTAGTACGGCCGCACCGTGTCAATCGCAACGTCGAGTTGGTCGTGAATGACGAATGGCACAGCGGCCACGACGTCGAACGGCCCCCTGGGCCTGGAGGTAGGCCGCGCGAAGCCTTCGTCCAAAGCATCGCGGTAGGACTGCTCGTCCGGGCTTATCAGCATTGCAATCCAGCCGTCCCCTAACTCCGCAGCAAGCGCAATGTTCTTCGGACCCTCAGCCGCCAGATACAGCGGAATGTCACTCCGGAGCGGGCGGATTGACGATTTCAGCGGTTTACCGAGACCGGTCACCCCGAGCCCCCCGACCAACGGCAATTGATAATGCGGGCCCACACTTGTAACTGGCGCGTCCCGTTCCCACACCTTGCGCACGATGCCGACGTACTCTCGCGTTCTGGCCAGAGGCTTTTCGAAGGGCATGCCATACCAACCTTCAGCGACTTGTGGGCCCGAGACCCCAAGACCCAAAGAGAACCGTCCACCTGAGAGATGGTCCAGAGTCATCGCTGCCATCGCCGTCGCTGTGGGCTGACGGGCACTCATCTGCATGACCGCGGTCCCGAGCCTGAGTCTCTCGGTACGACTTCCCCACCACGCAAGGGGCGTCACCGCATCCGACCCGTATCCCTCCGAGCACCAGACTGAATCGAACCCGAGGCGCTCCGCTTCGAGCAATGTGCTGATGGCGTCCTGGGGAGGCCTTCCCACCCAGTAGCCCATGCCGAGCGCGAGCTTGAGCCTCTTACTCACGTGGCATCACAACCCGTTCCCTAGGCTCGCGCGAGAGACGAATAGGTGGCGGCTATCAGATGTGCGCTGAGTAATGAAGTGTGTGACAAGTGGTTGCGGACGAACGCAACTCCAATATGTGCGACTGGGTCCGCAAACGCGATCTGCCCGCCCAGCCCCCGGTAGCCAAAGACCTCCTGCTGAGGTCCCCACGCAAGGTCGGTCAGCGCTCCAGCAGCCGCGACAGGGCGCTGGAATCCGTTTCCCCAGCGCTCCGGGCGCCCCGTCACTTGGCTCGTACCGCAATAGCGTTCGGCGGCCAAGAACTTGACAGTCTCTGAGCCGACAACACGCGAGGAGTCGCGGGCATCCGCGTCTACCAGATGTGAATATAGCCCCGCAACAGATCGGGCAGTGCCCGTACCATTAGAGGCTGGCAGCTCAAGGGCGAGCCTCGCGGGCTCGTTGAAGAATCGATCAGCAGTATCCAACATACAGCTGCCACCAACAGCAAAAAGCATCTTGGCGTAAAGCGTGTCGGGCTGGTGGAGCAGGTGCTGCTGTTCGGGAGTTGCTAGCCCCGGCTCGTCCAGCACCACCTGAGCGACGTCATCGAGCTGATCGGGAGCTGTGCCGATCCCAAGCTCGAGATCAAGAGGTTCCGCGATCTCGGTACGCAGCACCGAGCCAACGCTGGCTTGGGCCGATCGGCGGACTAGCTCACTGACCAGCCAGTTGTAAGTAAGACCATGGTAGCCGTGGGCCGCACCTGGTCGCCAGGCCGGGACGGCGAGCTCCAGGCGGTCGACAATTTCATCAGTCTGGTCCCAGCCGTCGCCGGCGGGCGTCAGGAAGTCCGCATAGCCAGGCACGCTGATGATCCCCGAGCTGTGCGAAAGCAGTTGGCCAACCGTGATCGATCGCTTGCCCCCTGTCGCAAACGCTGGCCAGTACCGGGATACCGGTGCGTCGTAGTCCAGCACCCCGGCGTCGATGAGCCTGCCAACCACGCACGTAGCAACACCCTTGGTCGCCGACATCAGGACAGCCCTGGTGCCCTGCCGCCAAGGGCGGGCCCCTGCCGACCCAACCCACAGGTCGACGAGTAGCTGGCCGCCTGAAACGACCGCAAACGCTGCTCCGCCCTGCCCCACCTCACGGGCAAGGCTCTCGAACGCATCTCTCACGAGTTCAAATCTGGGTGCGACTGAGCCCTTGACGAGCATTGTGTTGTCGGCCTCGGTGCCAGCGAGCATCGGTCCACCGAAGTTAGCATTTGGTAGTACCAATGCAACTTCAACGCTTTCCCAGACAGAACTGCAGCCGAACTGATGTGCGACGATTGGTCTGGGTGAGCACAGGACTGCCGCGCACATATCCAGGAGCCGCGACTTAGTGGATCACAGCGCCCCGGACCGCTTGGGCCCCCTGTCCGACGACCCCGTTCTACAAGCGCTGCTCGAGCTGGCTTCGACGCTCAGAACTGGCGACCGCCTACCGGCAGAGCGCGACTTGGCGCTTCAGCTATCCGTCAGTCGGGGGGCCTTGAGGGATCGCATCCAGACCCTCGAAGCAATGGGCTTGGTCGAACGCCGGGTGGGATCAGGAGCGTTTATCCGCAGCATCGGACCCGAGACAGTCGCAGCGATTCTTAGCCTCGGAGCCTTGAGTTCGGGGCTGACCGTTGCCTCGATGCAGCCGGTAAGAGTGGCGCTCGAACGGCAGGCGGCCAAGGATGCGGCTTCACGGTCGCTGCCCGCCCCGACAGCGATCATGGCGACGATGGTGAAACGCATGAGCCAAACTGACGACCCCGACGAGCTCTATGAAGCGGACATTCGGTTTCATCGAGCCCTCTTCGAGGCGTCTGATTCCCCGGCGCTCATCTTCTTCTCGCAAGCTCTGGCGGCAGTCCTGTCGCAGTCGGTCGAGCAGCGCCGCGCCCGCATGCTGTCGCTACAAGACGATGTCGAGCTCATGACAGCCGTCCACGGCGATATCTGTAAGGCGATTGTCGCCGGAGACGAGCGCGCCGCAATGGATGCGGTAGACCGTCATTTCGCCGTGATTAGCGCCAATTCCGGCGACAGGGGCCGATCAGTGCCCAAGCTTCGAAACTAACCGAGTCGACGGCTCCAAGAAGCCGCTGTCCCGGACGGCCCGTGGCTATACCTGCGGGTTGGCCGGACCACTCGTGCGCCTGTGAAGTATGTTCCTTGACACGCAGATTGGTAGGACCAATAATGAAACCGATCCGACCACTCGCGAGGAGCAGACATGGACGTGGTCATCCAAGCCGATCTATTCGGCGATGAACCGGACGGCGAGATCGTCTGGCAAAGAGAAGATGGTGCACAGGTCAATCTCGGCGACCCGATTGCTGAGATCGAGATGGCCAAGGCCGTCGTCGTGATCGATGCTCCCGTTACAGGGCGACTTTCAATCCTCGTCGCGTCCGGCTCGCTGGTCGAGCCGGGCGCAGTAATCGGGCGCATCGGGTGATCGGCATGCCTGATTCGCACGCGCTTACTCAAGTCGGAATCCAAGCGCTGCGCCTGATGACGCTAATTCGCGAGTTTGAGCAAAGACTTCCTGCCTACGCGAACGAGGGACTGATCCGAGGGTCAACCCACCCTTCGGTGGGCATGGAAGCCGTAGCGGTCGGCGTGTCGATGTGCCTGAGGCCCGACGACAGCATCGTCAGCAACCATCGCGGTCACGCACACTGCCTGGCCCGCGGCGCCGATCCGAAGCGGATGTTGGCCGAGATCATGGGCCGAGTTGATGGCTATTGCGGAGGCAAGGGCGGCTCAATGCACATAGCTGTGCGAGAGCTGGGAATCCTCGGCACCAACGGTGTGGTCGGCGCTGGCATCGGCCTAGCTACTGGAGCGGCGTTGGCGGCACAAGTCGCCGGGAGCCCGTCCGTGGCAATTGCTTACTTCGGTGACGGCGCCACGAATCAAGGTGTATTTGCCGAATGTCTCAACCTGGCCGCAATTTGGAAGCTGCCTGTCGTGTTCGTCTGCGAAAACAATCAGTTTGCGCAGTCGGCCCGCTTGAGCGATATGGCCGCGGAACCGCAGCTCAGGCTGCGCGGAGTGGGCTACGGCGTGCACTCGGTCGATGTCGATGGCATGGACGTGCTGGCCGTGTTCGCCGAGGCATCCGCGGCGGTCGACCGCGCGCGGAGTGGATGCGGCCCTACTTTGCTGATCGCCGACACATACCGCTACCTAGGCCACATGGCGGGAGACACAGAGATTTATCGTGCGCCTTCCGAGATCCAGGATTGGGAAGGTCGGGATCCCGTGAGGCTGCTCCAGGTTCAGCTCGGCGCCGCAGGCCTCGCGACCGACGAGGAGCTTGAAACCTTGGCCGCGCAGGCGCGCAGCGCTGTCGATGAAGCCGAACGGTTCGCGCGGGCGTCGTCTCCGCCGCCAATCGAGTCAGCTTTCTGGAATGTCGAAGCTGGTGACCGACCGGTGGTCGGTGCCAACGTCTAGTGACCGCATGGGAGCAATCGTGGCGACAACTGAATCACAATCATCGAAACCACCGGCGCCGGCGCCCTCCATCGCGATGTGGCGCGCGCTCAACTCAGCGCTTCATGACGCCCTGGCCGCAGACGACCGGGTGTTCGTGATGGGAGAAGACCTCACCACGTGGGGAACAGGAGGTGGCATTTACGGTGTCACCCGGCGTCTCGTGGATTCGTTCGGGCCCGAGCGCGTGCGCAACACCCCCATCAGTGAAGAAGCCATCGTCTCTGCGGCAGTTGGCGCAGCGATGCGCGGCATGAAGCCCGTGGTCGAGATCATGTATTCCGACTTCATGCTGCTAGCGATGGACGCGATCGTGAACCAAGCGGCCAAGGCGCGCTACATGTTCGGAGGCCAGCTCGAGCTGCCGTTGGTGATCCGGACTAACGGTGGGTCGGGCATCGGGAAGGCTGCTCAGCACTCTCAGTCACTCGAAACGCTGTTCGCCCATGTTCCGGGGATCGAAGTCGTCGTGCCGGCGACTCCCGAGGACGCGTATGGGCTACTGCGCTCCTCTATCGCAAGCCCGAACCCAACGATCTTCCTCGAACATAAGGCGCTTTACAACGAACGTTCGCAAGTGGCGAAAGTGCCGATACCGCTGGGCTCCGCCGCGTTGGCGAGATCTGGTTGCGACGTCACGGTCGTCGCGACCCAGCTCATGCGAAAGCACGCTCTCGAAGCCAGTGAGCATTTGGCCGCGAAAGGCATAGAGATTGAGATCATTGACCCCCGAACCCTGTTTCCGCTGGACTCCAGCGCCATCTTGGACTCGGTGGCGAAGACTGGGCGGGTCCTTGTTGTGCACGAGGCGCCAGGGCTCTACGGTTTCGGCGCAGAGATAGCGGCACAGATTTCCGAGGCGCATTGGACAACCCTTAAGGCGCCCCCCAGGCGGCTGTGCGGTGCGCGCACGCCAATCCCATACGCGGAAGTGCTGGAGCGTGCCGTAGTGCCGGATGCCACGAAGATTGTCGAGGCAGTTACCCGGCTCGTCAACGAAAGCTCCTAACCCCCGCGGCTGTTCGATGCCCGATCAACCGGACCGTCTCGCCCCGATCGCCTCACTGTTCGACGCGATCGACGCTGGGTCAGGGGTACTGGAACGACTCACCGTGGTCTTCCCAGAACTTGAAGCTCGCTCCGTTGAGCTCGCGGACCGTCCGGACTCGGCCAGCTGGGCGCCAGACCCGCCATCGGCTGCACCAGCTCAACCCACACTCGGGGCGACTTCCTTCAGCGGCCTAACTGGAACAACCGCCGTTTGGCATGACCGCATCCTCTTTGCACTGCAGTCCGCTGAGCAACCTTACGTGGCGCTGTTCGGAGAAGACGCTGAACCAATGGTTCGCGTATCGGACACGAACTACTGGATCCAGGTATCGCGGGTGAATCCCGGCCGGACCTACACGTTCTCCTACATCGTCGGAGGTGCCACCATCGCCACTTCCGATGTACCTGTCTATGGGCCACTGAGCTACGACATTCCGTCGGTCAAGCGCGGCACGCTCGTTGCACGTCGGACGCTCCGAAGCTCGGTCTACGAAGGGGGATCGACTGACTACGCTATCTATTGCAACCCGGGCGTTGACGTGGCAGGAGGGGCGCCCGTAATGATCTGGCACGATGGTGCCGGATATCTTGAGCCGACGGACCTCATTCGACATCGCCTCCAGATCGTGTCCGATCGACTCGTCGCCGCAGGAGCAATTCCGCCGATGGTCCATCTCTTGATAGACCCCAGTTCCCCAGCCAAGCCGCTGACTCCTGATTACCCTGGCCAGTCACTACGCGCGGCAATGCGCAGCTACCAATACGACGCGTTCACTCCAGAGTACGGGAAGCATTTGTTGAGCGAACTCCTCCCAGACGCCGCGTCAATTGTGAGGCTGCGCACGGACGGCTACTCAGTGGGTTCGGCAGGCTTGTCATCGGGGGGGATCTGTGCATTTAAGCTCGCTTGGTTCGCGCCATCGCACTTCAGTCGCGTGCTGTCGGGAATTGGGAGCTTCACGCCGCTTTACTGGCAAAAGGGTGGAGAAGAATCTAGCGGCATGATTATCTCGCATTGCGTGCGAGTCGCCGCCAAGCGAAACATCCGAATTTGGTTGTCGGAAGGAATGAATGACATTGAGGTTGGGGGAAATGGGCGCGCGGACCTTTTGCGCGGTGGGAGCTGGCCGCTGAGCAACATCGCACTCGCAAATGCGCTGAAGGTTCGTGACTATGACTTCCACTTCCGATACGGCGACGCTCACCACAATCACGCCCAGACGGCACTCGACCTCCCAGAGGCCTTGTCGTGGCTGTGGCGCGACTACGACCCCGCCATGACCGACGCACTCTTCACCCAAGAAGAACGCGAGCGGTCGCAACCTCTGTTCCGAGTCAGGCTGGCAAACCGCGACGGCAGATGAACCGCCGCGCAGCTAGGCTCCCGAAGCCGCCGCAAACCTACCGATGACCGACCGCAGCTCATCGATCTCGACCGTTCCGGCAGGCTCGCCACGCCGCTCTCGATAGACCCCGAGGACGTTTGCTGCCAGGCGCTCAGGATTTATCCACTGATCATAGCGACCCAAGTCGATTCCTCGAGCCACTTCCACGACGTCATCACCAGCGTCGTAGCCGTCATTTGCGGCAGATTCAACGAGACCTAAGTACTCCTCCATCGCATCTATCCCGGCGAGATCCGTAACAGGACCATGCCCCGGGACCACCGTCTCAATGTCGAGCGTACGAAGATCGGTCAGCGCCCTTAGCCACCCACCTACGCTCCCACTGATCGCTAGAGGCGTGACCTGGTTGAAGACAAGGTCACCCGCGAACAGGACGTGCTCGGACGGCACGTAAACGATGATGTCGTCGACGGTGTGGCCCACACCGGTGTATCGCAGCTCGAGTTCAAGATCTCCGGCGAACACGCTCAACCGCTCTGCGAACGTGACCGTTGGAAGCGCCAAGCTGAGCCCTGCCAAACCATCATCCCAGCACGCTCCAGCCGGCAATGAAGCCCGATCCAAGCCGCGCAGCAGCATCTGTTCACGGCACCGCTCGTGGGCGACGATGGCAACGTCACCGAACAGGCAGTTGCCATAAGTATGGTCGTTGTGATGGTGGGTGTTGATCAGCGAACCAGCCGCGGTCCCGCAGGCATCCTCTATAGCGGCAAGGAATGGGCCCGTCTGGCTTGTGATGGTCAACGAGTCGATCGCAACGACGGAGCCGTCAGAGCTCACAAAGCCGGCGTTGCCCACACAGGTATTGTCGCGACCAGGACCGCCGCCCTGGACGTAGGCGTAGACACCCGACGCAACCTGAATCGTCTCTGTCTCCCATTCTGAGACCAGCTCCGTCACGTCCATTCTCCTCCCATCCGTTTAGCCCAAGCCGTACGCGGCAGTCGGTGGGGCAGACGTCAGGGCCTGCCCCACCGAACGCTGCCGAGGTTTGTCCAGATCAGCCTCCGGGCGCGAACCAGCTGCCAATCGGCTGGATGAGCCCCTTCGTGTTGACCTGCGCGACCAACATATTCTTCGCGCACGTCTGGACGTCGCTAGGCGACTGATTCGAGTTGCAAGTCATCGTCGACCCCAGGAAACTGGGGAAGTTCTTGACCCTGCGAAACTTCGTGATGATCGCAGCCTGAGTGACCTTACCCTTGATCTCGTCGATAATCTCGGCTGCCGTTCGCACGGCTGAGTAGGTCATGTAGGTCCAATAGCTGGCCCCTGTATCTCCCTTGAGATCGTGCTCGGCGGTCGCGATGTTCGCCTGCATCGCAGGGGGCGCATACGACTTCATGCCCGGAAGCCAGACGTCCGTTGCGATGACTGCGCCTGAGGCAGCCTTGCCGAGCTGCGAGGCGAACTGCGAGCAGTTCCCCATCAGGACCTTGCCGTGGAATCCAGATCCTCGAATGGCCTCGTACACGGTCTTGCAGGCGCTCTCGGTAGCGAGCGTCACGACGCCGGCGACCTGCGGGTTGCCTGCCGTCATAGCCGCTGCTTCCTCACCGAAGTTCGGCGCAGACGGGTCGTAATACAGAACGTTCGCAGTTAGCCCGAGCTTCTTTGCCTCTGGATCGAGGAACGTGTTGACGTAGTCGTGCCAAGTCGTGATGTCGGCCACGAGAATCGTGATCCGCTTCATCCCTTCGTGCGCGAACTTGTACAAGAACGAGTTGATGAAAGCCACACCTGACGGGCTGAGGTAGAAGGCCGCGGTGCCCTTCTTCTGTGGAAAGTTCTCAGAGCCGCCAACGATCGGGATTCCGGCAGAGACCAGAATCGGGATTGCTTCGCCGATCCCGAAGTCGGTAGCGTCGAAAGCCATGGTGATGTGGTCCGCGACGAAACGGTTCGCGCAGGCCACATCCGTTTGGGGTGTACCGTCGCCCTCACACAGCAGGACCTTCCACTTCACGTTGTCCGTCTTGTTCATGTCCTTCAGCGCCGCCTCCATGCCGATCTGCAGCTGAGGCACGGCCAGCGCACCACCGTAGGGGCTGAAGAACCCGACCGTGATCGTTTGTTGCTTTTGCTTGGCCGCAGCCTGTGCGCCGGCGATCGGCTTCGCCACCACCGCCACGATACATCCGAGAAGTACGGCAGCGGCTATGATCGCTCGCCACCGGTTCTGCCTCTCCAATAAGGCAACCATCGCTATCCTCCCTTATCGACCTGCTGTTTTCCCGAACTGCCCGCGACTGAGCTCCCTGGATCGGAGTTGTGACTCGCGTCGGTCGTACCGAAGTACGCCGCTTCGAAGTCCTTGCGTTTGGTACGCAAGGCTCTGGCAGGACCTTTCAACCGAACGCGCCCCTGGTTGAGAACGATCGCTTGATCTGCGATGCGCAGGGCAAGGTCGATGTGCTGCTCAACGAGGATGACGGCCGTTCCTTGCTCCGTAGCAAGCCGACGCATCACCGGGAGCAGGCTCTTGACCAGCCTGGGGGCCAAGCCCAGGCTCATTTCGTCCACCAGCAACACTCGCGGATTACTCATCAAGGTTTTGCCGAGGGCCAGCATCTGCTGTTCCCCGCCGGACAACAGACCACATCGACGCTTCAGCAGGCTGCGGAGCTGCGGGAATAGATCGAGCACCTCCGCCTCGGTGTCACGGTCGGCGTCTCGTCGGGCTAGGAGAAGATGTTCAGCCACCGTAAGATCGAAAAAGACGCCGCGGTCGTCCGGCACCAGGCGGACTCCGGCACGAGCAATCACCTCAACGCGCTTGCCTGTGAGGTCTTGCTCGAACGTATGGATGGACCCACTCAGCGCAGGGATCGCACCGACGATTGCCAGCAGACTGGTGGTCTTGCCGGCTCCGTTGGGACCAAGCAGCGCCAGTATCTCGCCTTCCGCTAGTTCGATATCGAGACCACGCAGAGCCGTTCCGCCGTTGTACCCGGCCTGCAAACCACGGACGGAGAGAGCCGCCGACATGCGCCTTCAGTCCTCGCCTTCCGCTTCGCCCAAGTAGGCGTCAATTACGGCCGCGTTCTGTGCAATCTCGCTTGGAGTTCCACTCGCGATCAGTCGGCCGAAATCAAGTACATAGATGCGGTCGCAGAGATTCAGGACGAACGACATGTCGTGATCCACCAGCAGCACACTCAGGCCAATCTGCGCCAGCTGCTTGAGCTGCGAACCCAGCCGCGCGGTGTGCTCGGTGTCAAGTCCTGCGGCTGGCTCGTCTAGGAGAAGGACTCGACTCCCTCCCGCCAGCGCTCGGGCCACACCAACGAGCTTTTGGTCGGCCAGGGAAAGCTCCGTGGGCAACCGGTGGGCAACATCTGGGCTGAGGCCCACGGCATCAAGCAGCCGCGCCACTTCGGCGTCGTCCGCCTTGCTGCCGAATCGCCACAAATCCCGCAGCATCACCCTAAGCCCGAATCCGTCTGCTGCTACTGCCAGGTTGGCGGCGACGGTTAGGTCGGCAAACAGCTCACCCGCTTGCCAGGTTCGAGCCAGTCCCGCCTTGCGACGAGCGTACGCCCGCAGTCGGTCGATGCGTGCGCCTTCGAGCCAAATGCTGCCGGAGGCCTCCGTGAAGCCGGTCAGCGCGTCAATGAATGTCGTCTTGCCTGCGCCGTTGGGGCCGATCAGTCCAACTATTTCGCCGGCCCTAGTACTTATGGAGATCTCTTCATTGGCGACCACGCCTCCGTACCGGACGGTAACGTTGTCAGCCCAGAGCAGATCTGAGTCAGCCAGCACGGAGAACCTCGCGCTGAGGATCGTGCTCGGCAGGAGCTTCGTCACTAGGAGTACCGCTCTGGTCGATCCTGCTTCGGCCCGCAAGCCTCTTACGCAGTGCGCCGTACATCGCTGCGTTGGCTCCTGCGATGCCAATTGGGTTTGCAACCGCAGTGATCGTAAGACCGATCCCGGCCGCCAGGTCGTAATACGCACCGAGGTTCACCGCGTCATTCATTAGAACGAAGGTGACCCCAGACACGCCGATCAAGCCGGCAACAATTGCACCTGACACGCGGCCGATGCCACCAAGGTATGCGGTTGCGAGTAGTGACAGACCCGATATCGACGTGAACAGCGACGCGGAGGTGATCCCATAGCTGTAGGCCATGAGTGCGCCAGCCACTCCGGCGATGAAGGCAGACACCGCGAAACCGACCACTTTGGTCCGGGCAACATCAATGCCGACCGACGCTGCCGCGCGCTCGTTCGAGCGGATCGCCAGAAATGCACGCCCGGTCGCACCGCGCATGAGCGACATCACGAGTATGGATATGAAGACGACGCACGCAAGCACCGTGAACCCGAATGGCAGGCGGGCGACATTGCTGCCTTCGCGAACCGCGAGATTCAAGCCGAACAACTTAGGCCTGCCGATCAGGTCGCCGGTGATCGGCGTCAGGCTCTGGTTACCGAAAATGAAGGCGTCTACAGCGACCGCCATTCCGAAGGTTACGACTGCGAGCTGGACGCCGCGGATACGCATCGCGGGGAAGCCGACTGCAATCCCAAGCAAGGTTGCCGCGAGTGCCGATAGCAGGACCGCAAGTGGAAACGGCACGTTCATCGCGCCTGTTGTCAGCTTCGACAGGACTAGCGCCGACGTCCCGGCAAACGCTAGTTGTGCCAGGGAGATTTGGCCGAGATAGCCCGTCAGAAGCACATATGAGAGCGCCAAGAGCATCACGATCATCGAGCTGATAACGCCGAAGCGGTACGGCCCCGAGGTGAGCACCATTAGAAGCGCTGATGCAGCAACGGTCCCCGTGATCACGGTCGGCCGCATCTGAGGAATCAGTACCCGCGGAAGTCGAAGCTCGCCCAATGAGCCACGCGACGGGAGCCTCCGGCCGAAAGCAACCAACGCGACGATAATTACGAGAAAGGGCACCGCGTCTGACAGGCCGGTCACGGCCCATTGCGGCCACCATGGTTGAACCTCCAGGTACAAAAGCACCGATTGAAAGGCACCAAGCACCAACCCGGCAACGCAGACCACCCAAATCGACGAGAGCCGCCCCAGCAGAACGATTGCGAGCGCTGGCACGATCGCTTCCAAGTACAGGGTGGGGGTCAGCCCGGCAGAGGCTGCACCGAGGATGACTACCAGGGTGCCGAAACCCATAGACGCAGCCCACATCACGACTGCGAGCAGCTGCGGGCTGTACCCCATCAATCGGAGAGAACGCTGGTTCTCAGAGCCAGCGCGTGTGGCGACTCCTAGCCTCGTGCGCTTGAAGAACCAACCGGCCAGTGCACACAGCAGAATCGCGAGGGCGGCGACGCAGAGCGACGTATCCGAGAGGTTGGCGCCCAACACCGACAGTTGCCCGGTCGGGAAGACCGGGGTGACTGAATTTTCCGTTGCGCCGAAATGTAGGACGACCACTTCTTCCATTGTGAGCATCACACCCACAGATGCGACGACCTGAGCCAGAGGCGAAGCATCGCGCAGCGGCGCAAAGACAATCAGGTGGACGATTACGCCCAGAAGCACGCCCGATGCCACGCCGGCTAAGAGACCGACCGCCGGCGAAGTGGTGCCGATGTGAATGGACGCGATCGGGAGTACGAGCTTCCCCGACGACGTTATCCCGTAGTACACGTAAGCACCCCAGGCCACCATCGCGCCTTGGGCAAAGTTCACCAGACCAGTTGCCCGGTAGATGGAGAGCACACCTGTCCCCATCACGGCGTAGATGCCACCAGACGCCAGCCCTAGGACTGCGAACTGGAGGATTCCGGCGAAAGTCATATCTGTGCCAGCCTGCTTTGTGCGTAGCGTGGATCAGTGCCGTAGCGAGGGCTCACCCGGCAGCACGGCCAGGCTCGTGACGGCCATGCCTCTGCTCCCAGATGGCAGCACCTTGGCCGAGCGCTTCGAGCTTCATCCATGCAACCTTGGGGAATACGGCGCCAAACCCAGCGAACGTTCCAAATCCGCAGTCACTACCTACGATCACGCGCTCCGGCCCGACTAGACGCGCAAACGCATCGATTCGTTGCGCGATCAACTCCGGATGCTCGACGACATTGGTCTTGCTGTCAATTACACCTGGCATGATCACTTTGTCGGCAGGCACCTCCAGCGTCTCGAAGACGGACCATTCGTGAGCATGACGGGGATTGGCGGCCTCGAACGAGATCGCGCGAGGTCGTGCGGCCCAGACGTGCGGGAGGACAGCGGCAAGCGGGGCATCAAATCGGTGCGGCCCCTCCCAGTTGCCCCAGCACAAGTGGAGACGCATGCGATCCGCTGGCAGACCTTCCGTGGCCAAATTGATCATGTCTACGGACTGCTTGATCCCAGCTTCAATGTCGGCCGTCTCCTTGGCCCGCGATGCCGCCATCGGGATGTCCGGACAGTCGAGCTGCAACATAAAGCCAGCGCTGAGAATCGCTTCATACTCGGTGCGAAGCGCTGCGACGACGGCGTTCTGATACTCCTCGGCGTCGTCGTAATGAGCGTTGGCTAGTGTGAGGGCGATCGTCGGCGACACAGCGGGCACGAAGGCGTCGCGTGCTCCCCAGCGCTCCATGGCGGACCGCAATCGGTCAAGCTCAATCTCGAGCTCTTCCAAACCGACATACGACACCGCGCCCACGCAGCGCGCAGTGTCGATGTGCTCCATCGCGGTGCCGCCGTATTGTCGTTCGAATAGCTCAGGCAAGTCCTCGAGGTCGGGAAGCGGCCATAGTTGGTGGTAGCGCTCGAAGCCAGACAGACGGTTCAGGACGTAGCTGTAGAAGCCGGGCTTCGCAAGCTCGCCGTCGGAAACGATGTCGATCCCAGCCTCGACCTGCATCCGAACCGCGTCACTCACGGCCGCGTCCGCGAGCCCGCGGAACTCTGCGACATCTATCTCGCGCCCTTCTTCGCGAGCATAGAGGAGCTCAAGCAGTTCGGCGGGACGCGGCAAGCTACCGACGTGGGTGGTTAGTACGCGTTTATTCCTCTCCATGCTGCGAAAGATAGCCCGCTGCCGGAGGGGGGCCTATGGCGCTCTGAGACGGACAACGAAGAACTAGTTAGTCTCATCCGGCGGAACCACCGCCTAGGGCTGTTCCGCCCTATCTCGTGGCCGTCAACTGGAACCGTCTGTTTGCCAGTCCCCATCGCACCGGCTGAGTGCTCGTCTTCGTCAGACAGGCCCTGCATAGCCATTTCCGCTCGCTCGGACGTCCGCATCGCACGCAGGCGGGATTAGTGTGGAGCACTCATGGATGGGCCACCTCACGCTCCCGATTCAGTGATGTCGATCGCCAGCGGGCGGACGGTCTATCAAGCGCTCCTGGGCGGATGTCGCGCGCACCCTGATCGCGATCTTCTTGTGTTCGCCGATGTCGACGGGGACACACGCGCGTACTCGTGGCGCGAAGTCGTCTCCCAGACTGAAAGCACCGCCGCGACTCTGGCCAGCCTCGGGGTGGCGACGGGCAGTTTCGTACATATTCACTCGCGTAATCGTCCTGAGTTTCTCTTTGCCTGGTTCGCCTGCTCCCGCCTCGGCGCAGTGTTGGTCCCGACCAACACACAATCCGCCCCGCAAGAGCTCGAATACATTCTGCGTCACAGTGGGGCACTACTCTCAATCGTGGAGGACGAGCTAATTGATTCCGTCGCGAAAGCCGCGGCCGCACTTGAAGCAGCGCACATGGTTGTGCACCTGTCCCGATTAACCGCCGAGCGCTCAGCCGGCGAGCACACTCCCGGGCCCGCGGTCGTCGCTCCCGCTCGAGACCTCGGTCTCTTGTACACGTCAGGCACAACTTCCCGCCCCAAGGGCGTCCTGATCACGGAAGCGAATTACATATTCGCCGGAGAAGTCTTCGCCCACAACATGCGCTTGTCGCCCGCAGACCGCGTGCTCACCGTGTTGCCTCTGTTCCACGCAAACGCGCAGTACTACACCGTGATGGGGGCGCTGGTGTCACGGGCCACGATCGTGCTCGCGTCGCGCTTCAGCGCGCGCCGTCTCATGCCACTGATCGGTGAGCACCGGGTAACGGTCGCCAGCTTGTTCGCAGCTCCGATGCGCATGCTGCTTGCGCAGCCTGAGCAGACGGGCTGGCGCGATCACGCCCTACGCGCCGTGGCCTTCGCGCAGAACCTCTCTGGCCAGGAGCTCGAGCGGTGGAATCACGTGATCGGCGCACCACTTGTGCAGCTGTATGGTATGACGGAGACGGTCGGGGCGCCTGTGATGAACCCAATGAACGGTGAGACTCGAGCGGACACCATCGGCCGCGTGAGTCTGGGCTACACCTGCCGCGTGATCAAGGATGACGGCACACTCGCGTCGACCGGCGAGATCGGTCAGCTTTGCGTGCATGGCGTGCCAGGCGCGACACTGATGCGGGGATACCTCAACGATCCTGAAGCTACAGCTGCCGCACTGCACGACGGTTGGCTCCACACTGGCGATATGGTCCGTGTAGAAGACGATGGCTTTCTGGTATTCGTTGACCGCAAAAAGGATCTGATCAAGCGGGCCGGGGAGAATGTGGCAGCAAGCGAGGTTGAGTTCGTTCTGCGCGGGCACCCCGCTGTCGCTGACACGGCCGTCTTCGGAGTCCCCGATCCAATGCGGGACGAGGCCATCATCGCCGCTGTCGTACTTGCTGATGGCGAGTTCGCTAAGGCCTCCGACCTACTCAGATGGTGCGCCGACAGGCTGGCGAGGTTTCGCGTTCCGAACGACATAGTGATCCTGGATCGCCTGCCGCGGACACCCGTCGGCAAGGTCCAAAAACACCTGCTGGCGGCGAGCTATGGCCGTGGATCGCTCCACCCCGTCACCGACGCTGCGACGTTGCCCTCGGAGCAGGCTGATCGCTGATGCTTGCCGTTCGCAGGCGCGCTCGACGCCGGACCTTGGAGGAATGATGACGACATCCCAGGAACGGGGCCTTTATGAGCTGGCAGAAGGCATCTGGGCATACTTACCAGGGTCCGCCACCTGGTGCTTCAGCAACACCGGACTCATCGCGAGCGATTCGGGCTCAATGCTGGTGGACACCATGATCGACCTGCGCTCCACGCGCCAGATGCTTGATGACATGGCGCATATAACCGGAACGCGGCCGATCCGAAGCGCGGTCAACACCCATGCGGACCCCGACCACTGCTTCGGGAATGAGCTGGTCCCGGCGACAGCGGAGATTCTCGCTACCGAGACGACGGCCATCGGGATGGCGGAACGATCCCCTCAGCGTATGCGCGACTTGATACCCACGCTCCCGACCGGAGGCGCGCGTGAGTTCGTCACCTCGATGCTAGAGGGGTTCGCGGTGGATGAGGTGTCGGGTCGCTTGCCCGATCGGACTTTTACGTCTCGAGAGTCCGTGCTGCTCGGCGACCGCCGAGTAGACCTGATTGACCTTGGCCCAGCGCACTCAAGCAGCGACGTCATCGCGCACGTGCCCGATGCGGGTGTCGTCTTCACCGGTGATCTTGTATTCGCCGGTAGCACACCTATCTCGTGGGCAGGCGGGTTGAGTAGGTGGCTCGACGCCGTCGACGCGATCTGCGAGTTGGATGCATCGGTAATCGTTCCTGGACACGGGCCGGTAACGGACAAGAACGGCGCGCAGGACGTATGCCGCTACTTTCGATTCATCCAGGAGGAGGCCACCAAGCGCCATGACAGCGGCATGTCGAGCCTCGATGTCGCGCTTGATATCGAACTGGCGGAGTTCGCGGACTGGAGCGACCCTGAGCGGATCGTGGTGACGGTCGATGTCATTTTCGCTGAGCTCGACCCAAGCCGGCCACCGACGGCTATTGCTGACCTGTACGCGCAGATGGGGCGTTACCGCCGCGAGCGTGCATCCAAGTGACGCACGCTTGGGCGAGGTTGACATATGAGGGTCGCTCCACCGAGCGACATCCCTCAACGATCGATCCGCCTCCCGTGGCTGAGGTCAGTGACACCGGTTTGTCGGCGATGGACTTCTCCGCTTAGCTCTTCTGACGGCCGCTCATGCCGAGCTGGCCTTCGGGGCTAGCTCTACGAGCGTTCCACGGGGCAGCGTGTCTGGCTTAATCACCGTGCTCGTAATTTGGCCGATTCCAGCAATCTCGAACGTGCAGACTTGCCCGGGCTGCGGCCAACGGTCCGTGTCAATCGCCGATCCATGACCGATGGTGCCACCAGAAAAGAAATCACCTGGGTATAGCGTCTCGGAGATTGACGCGAACTCGATCAATTCCGCTTCACGGAAGTTGCGCGCGTCGCCAGCTTCCCCCTCCCAGATGAGCTCATCATCGAACTTGAATGACGCGTGTGCGTTTGCAGGATCAAATTCGTCTGGCGTCACCGCGCATGGACCCATGAGGTTGCAGAAGTCCTTCTCTTTCATCGGTCCAAGCGGTGCCAGCGGAACGTCGCGCGCGCTGACATCCACGAGCATTGTGTAGGCGGCGATGTAGTCGTGCGCCTCCTCCTTCGGAAT
Organism: uncultured Conexibacteraceae bacterium; assembly: GCA_963720195.1. Taxonomy (GTDB): domain Bacteria; phylum Actinomycetota; class Thermoleophilia; order Solirubrobacterales; family Solirubrobacteraceae; genus Palsa-465. The sequence goes on along the minus strand of CAVRFD010000020.1, from coordinate 770,886 downwards.
GTCTCGTCCCTCGCGGCCGATATAGAACCCAAGCTCGATCTCTGGGTCCAGGCGCTCCGTGAAGCGCGGCCAGTACATGTCGTCATTAGGGCCAGCTACGGCTGAGCAGTTCCCCTTGTACCCCGACGGGAGGCCGTGCAGCCGTTGATGCCGAAGTCGTTTGAAGAACTCGTCCGGATCCTCACCGCGATCGGCTATGCGTTTCGTCAGAATGGCGCGCGAGATATCAGACTCGCCGTGGGTCAGGTAGGTCGAGAACTCGCGCATCGAGTTCGGTCGCGGGACGGGGGCGAGCAGCTTGACGTCGGTGACGTCGTAGATGACAGTCTCGGCTCGTGGTCCGCTGACCGGTTTCCCCGCCGCTGTCTCGGTACTCGCAAATTCCAGCGCCTCGGCGGCGTCGGCGTGACCTCGAGCGCCTCCCCGAAAATGGTCGACCATGTCGGCCGGTACGCGAAACGCCGCCTCTTCATACGCTCGCTCGCCGCCCACGGTGTGTGTCGCGTATGCGACATATGCAAAGTTGAGATCAACAATCGATCGCTCGTTCAAGACAGCTCCAAGTCGTTGGAACGGCCCAACGCTAGTACCCACTTCAAATGTCACGAGTCTCACCGGTTCCTCCTCTCTCTCAGGCATCAGGGCGCCGCGACGCTGGCAATGGCCAGCAGCCGGAATCGGGCCAGCATAACTGCGATGGGAGGCCCGGGCGACGCGTGCTCGGGATGAAGATCCCCACGACCGACCGTCTTGGGGAGACAGTCAACCCAACGGTTCTGGAGTCCCCAGATGCACGGAATCAGCGGTGGTCACTCGACCGTGCCTGCCCGCGGAAGCTTCAATCGTTACGACGCGAGCACCGTCGGTGCCGTCGCGTGCTCCTCAAGCGGACCGAGGCGCTGCGCTGCGCCTCGGAATGGATCGTCGTCGAGCGCCTCAAGCATCTCGAGCACCTCAAACGCCAGTGTCAGACGAAAACGAGTCGAGGCATCGTTGAGCGAGCAATCAAGCATCTCTGAGATCTGTGCAAGTCGGTACTTGAGCGTGCTCGCGTGGATATGGCATTCAGCTGCTGTAGTCGGATGGTGGCCTCCCGAATACAGATAGGCGCGCAGCGTTTTGACGTTCTGTGCTCGACGCCTGGAATCCTGTTCAACGAGCGGCCCGAGTGCGTCGACCACAAAATCACGCATCTCAGCCGTACTGGGGGTGTCGAGCAGAAAGCGCAGGAGACCGAGATCCTCGTAGACCACGGTCTTATTGTTCTTGCTGCTCGAAGCCGCCAGTCTGAGAGCCGCTTGCGCTTGGCGCAGCGCAGACGTCAGATCAACACGCGATGCGCTCACCCCAGCACGCGAGTCCATCCCAGCACGGTATGCCTTCAGTCGAATGCCATCAGCCCAGTTCTTCGCATCCACGCCGGACTCGGCGCGGAACGCGATAACGACCGTGTCTCGACGCTGGGCTATAAGAGCCTGGCGTTCGGCGCCAGCACCCTGGCAAGCTACGCGGACCGATTCAAAGAATGCCGCAGCGGCCCCAGGATCTGCGGCACGCATCGCGACCAGACGCCGCGGAGTGTTGACGTCGACTCCCACACGAGCGGCACGGAATAACAAACCTTCGGCGTATTCGCCTTCACTCTGAAGGAGTTCGTCAAGCAATTCACCCTTCAGACGCCATTCCACCTCCAGAGCCGCCTTTTGCTTCGCAAGCTCGAGCGCGATAACAGTCGCACCGTGTTCGAGCGTCCGTCGCTGTAGCTCTGTCGCCGGAAGTCCTAGCGTAACGGTAAGCACTCCGAGATCCACAGATCCGGCGCGAACTGGGATCGTCACTTCGCGGTAGGCAACGGCTTGGGACTCGCCGTCTGTTTCGTCGGCGACGGCGCCACTGCAAACACCGGCGGCGCCCACGGCATCGCTGCTCGGAGCAAAGCTGACGGCACTCCCAACGAGGCACGCCAGCTCTCGCACGATCTCTTCCAAGCCAGCGCCGGCCAGCGTCAGGTCCGTAAGCGAGCGATGAACCACGAAGGCGTCCTCCAAAGTCTGGTTCTTGTCGCAAAGATCGTGATAGAGCCGAGCGTTCTCTATGGCCACGGCGGCCTGTGCGGCCAAAGCCGAGAGGAGGGAGGTCGCCGATGATGGGTACGCGACGACCTGCCGGCTGCCGACGTATAGGGCTCCGATGATGCGATCGCCGCGCAGCATAGGTGCGCAGGCCACCGACACGACTCCCTCGTTCTGTAGCGCCTTGTGAACGGCCCGTGGCATCCCGTTGCCGTAACGGGCCTGGTCAGGCACTACAACGACAGCCCGGTGCTCGACAGCGATGCCGCCGATGCCTGTGCCGACGTCGACTTCCATGTGGCGAAATGCTTCGGACGTGACGCCGGCTGCAGCGCTGACGACGACGCGCTGCTGCTCGCCATCGACCAGCGCAAGCCATCCGACGTCGGATCCCAGGAGCTCCCGTCCGCGATCGACGATCAGGTTGAGAACGTCCTGCAGGTCTACCTGCACGTCCTGGATCTGTGTCGCGATTTCAAAGAGGGCCTCATATGGGGCCACCTCTTGCTTGTCAAGGCCTTCGCTAGTCGTAAGAAAATCGCGCATATCAGCGGCGATCTCGCTGAGGAGTGCCTGCGTCGTAGCGTCGAGCCGCGTGACGTTGCGCGGCCGTATTACCAATGCAGCTGAATCGTCCGGTGCATCGGCGACCGGTATTAGGAGAAGTTCGTATAGGGACGAACATTGGCTCGCGTGCGGTTCCGCGCTAAGCCAGTTTTCGAGTTCAACGACGGACGGCGTTGCCGGCGCGAAACCGGCGAAGAGCGGGACCGGGCTCTTCGCGGATTGCCAGACGATCCCGCAAAAGGAGCAGTCCACGACTCGCGTAGCGACGCGAAGCGCGTTTCGCAGCAAGGACTCCTGCGGACCGACCATGTGTGACGCGCACGTCCAAGAACACTCTTGCGCGTTGTCTAGCATCGCCACCTCCCCGCGCGGGCCCTCCCAAGCAGCTCGCCCAGATCTCTCTCAGGTCCTCACGCCAGTGGTTCGGCTCAGTCGAAGCGGCCTCACCAGTCCCACTGCGATCGGGCCAGGGTCGCATTCCGGAGTCGCGATGTCAAGGCGGGCCAGGCCCCGCAGCCCTCACCGACGGTCTCGTCCCGGCACCGCACGCAGCCCCCGATCTAAGTTGCACCGAGTAGAGCTGACACCCTACGGGCACTATCCAGCACGGCCGAGATCTGCGCCTCCCAGGCCCCGCGCACCTCGAGGCTCAAACAGGTCAGGCTGATCGCAGCCACCGTCGCGCCGGCGTGATCCGTGACCGGCGCGGCGATGCACGCGAGCCGAAGATTTTGCTCCTCGTCATCAAGGGCATAACCGTGCTCTGCCGCGAAATCAAACGCGCGCCCGAGCTCGTCAGGCGACGTGATCGTGTTCGGCGTGGCCGCGGTGAATCGATGCTCACGGAGCCAGCGCTCGCGTTCGAGAGGTTCGAGGGCAGCCCCTAGAACTTTGCCTAGGGCGGTCATATGGGCCGGCACCGTGCCACCGACGTGGGTGGCTATCTGGATGACATGGTCGGGGTTGTTCACCTTTTCTATGTAAAGCACCTCGTGGCCCTGGAGAATCGCCAGATTGGCCGTACCGGTCGCCGTCTTCGACAACGTCTCGAGGGCAGGTCGCGCGATGCGGCGTATGTCGAGACGCTCGGCGGCAGCAGCTCCGAGTGCAATCAGCCTGGCGCCCAACACGTACCCGCTCTGGTCTCGGCTAACCAGGCCAGCATCGGTGAGGGTGTCAAGGAGGTTCGAGGCGCTGCTCTTCGGCAAGCCAATCGCACGCGCTACGTCGCCGTGACGCAGCGGACCAGGAGAGCTGCGCAGGAGTTCGAGCACCGATGCCACTCGCTCCGCGGAGCGCACGCGGCGACCGCTGGCGGGTGAAGTGGTACGGTCCACGGCACCAACATAGCGAACGATGTTCGCAATTGCGAACTGGGAGGTGAGCGAGATAGAACGACGCTGCGTGACGGGCGGGCTGCAAGTTGACGCGAAACTGCATGACTTCGTGGTCTCCTGCGTCCTGCCTGGGCTCGATCTGGACCACCACACCGTATGGAGCGGATTCAGCGAGCTCATCGCGCAAACCGCGCCTCGGATAGCCGACGCACTGCAGATGCGGCAGCGAATGCAGGACCAGATCGACGTTTGGCATCAGGAACACGCAAGTGAACCGCTCAACGCCGCCGGCTACCGCGGGTTTCTTGAATCAATCGGCTACATCGTTCCCGCCGGCCCAGACTTCTGCATCGAGACGCAACACATCGACCCTGAGATTGCAAGGATCGCTGGCCCGCAGCTTGTCGTGCCAGTGAGCAATGAGCGTTATGCCCTGAATGCAGCTAACGCCCGGTGGGGCTCGCTTTATGACGCGGTCTACGGGACGGACGTGCTCGGCTCACGCCCATCCGGCAGAAGCTACGACGTCGCCCGTGGCAAGTTGGTCGTGACGTGGGTGCGTCGTTTTCTGGACGACGTGTTCCCATTGAGCGACGGGTCGCATGCCGACGCCCGCTCGTACCGGATCGGACCCGCCGGTTCATTGGAAGTCGAACTGCCAGGGTCGATGACCAAGCTCGATGATGAGGCCGCCCTGGTCGGCTACCTGGGGGACAAGACATCGCCCTCCAAGGTGCTGCTCGAGAACCATGGTCTCGGTGTCATCCTCGAGATCGATCGCGATCACCCCGTTGGCCGGGAAGATCCGGCTGGCGTCCGGGATGTTGTCATCGAGTCCGCCGTAACCACAATCATCGACTTCGAGGATTCGGTCGCCGCAATCGACGCCGCAGACAAAATTGCCGCATACACGAACTGGCTCGGCCTGATGCGAGGCGACCTGTCTGCCTGGGTCGCAAAGGGTGATCATGGCTTCGAGCGGCGCCTCGAGCCCAATTTATCCCTCACGGCGCCCAATGGAGAGACGATCACAAAGCGTGGCCGGGCCCTGTTGCTTGTTCGCAATGTCGGACACTTGATGACGACCAGCGCTGTGTTGGATTCTGCCGGTGCTGAGGTCCCGGAGACGCTCCTCGACGCGATGCTGACGGTGCTAATCGCGATGCATGATCTGAAGCGGTCACCGGCCGAGCGCAATTCAGCCACGGGCAGCATTTACGTCGTGAAGCCTAAATTGCACGGACCAGCCGAGGTTGCCCTAACCGATGAGATCTTCGCAATCGTCGAGCGCGCGCTGGGGCTACAAACCAACACGGTGAAGCTCGGCCTCATGGACGAAGAGCGAAGAACGACGCTGAACCTGAAGGAGTGCATCCGCTCAGCGCGCAATCGGATCGCGTTCATCAATACCGGCTTCCTCGATCGCACCGGCGACGAGATCCACACATCAATGGAGGCTGGCCCAATGGTCCGAAAAGCAGATATGCGCACGACCCGTTGGATCAGGGCCTATGAGGACTGGAACATCGACACCGGGCTTGCTTGTGGCATGCAACGTCGAGCACAAATCGGCAAGGGGATGTGGGCTGCACCGGACGAGATGGCGGAGATGCTGCGACAGAAGGTCGGACATCCCCAGGCGGGCGCGAACACCGCTTGGGTACCCTCACCGACCGCGGCGACACTGCATGCGACCCACTACCAGCGGATCGACGTCGCGGCGCGGCAGGCCGAACTCGCGCAGCAGCCATTTCGCGCGACGCTCGACGATCTGCTCGCGATCCCAATCGCCACGAGCGAGGAGCAGGACGCCTGGAGCGCACGGGATCGCCAAGCTGAAGTAGACAACAACGTCCAAAGCATTCTCGGTTACGTTGTGCGGTGGATAGACCAGGGCGTTGGCTGCTCGAAGGTCCCCGACCTCAACGACGTGGGGCTCATGGAAGATCGCGCCACGTGTCGGATCTCCTCGCAGCACATCGCCAACTGGCTACGGCACGGCGTTGTCACGGCCGCGGAAGTCGAAGCAAGCTTCCAGCGGATGGCCGCGGTCGTTGATGGACAGAATGCAGAAGAGCCTCACTACGAGCCGATGTGTCCATCGTTTGACGGGAACGCCTATCGGGCTGCTTGGTCCCTGGTCTTTGACGGCGCTAGCCAGCCGTCCGGCTACACAGAACCCATCCTGCATTCATACCGAGCCAAGCAGAAGGCTCTGATTGGACCGACAAAATGAACTTAGACACTGCAAAGCAGCTGATCGCTGGCGCGCGGGCCTCGGGCGAGCGCCGCGGCCTGGAGCCGTTATCTATTGTGGTTCTGGATGCAGGCGGGCAGGTACGCGCCTTCGAACGCGAAGACGGAGCCTCTAATGCACGCTTTGGGATCGCATTCGGCAAGGCGAACGGCGCGTTGGCTATGGGGGTGGGCTCACGCGCTCTCATGGCCAGGGCCGAAGCCCAGCCATACTTTGTCACCGCTGTCGGCCAAGCGATAGGTGGTGCGCTGATCCCAGTACCGGGCGGCGTTCTCGTGCAAACTGCCGACGGCGAGCTGCTGGGCGCTGTCGGGGTGACCGGCGACACCTCCGACAACGACGAGGCCGCCGCAGTCGATGCGATCCAAGCCGCCCGGCTGGTGGCCGTGACAAGTTGAATGCTGGTGCTTGCGGTCTGAACTCGGCGGCGTCTCCGAAGCTTCGGCGTTACATAGCGTTCTGGTCGACCGACCTGTGCGGCCGGCACGCGAGTGGCCGAACTGCCAGCAGGACGCGGCAAAGGCTCACGCGCTTTCGGGCGCTCGTCTACCCAGATGAGGCGATATCGCGTCGATTTACAGGGGTGCTTAGCTGGACGGACTACGGGGAACGCCCGACAGCGTCAAATAGCGCACTACGGCCTCCGCGCGGTTTGCCACGTGAAGCTTCCGGAGAATACTGCTCACGTGGAACTTAACCGTGGTGTCCGAGAGGACCAGGGCGCCTGCAATGGACCGGTTGGTGCCGCCGTCTGCAAGCAGCCGGAGCACCTCGAGTTCCCGCTTGGTCAATAGCCCCGAGAAAACCAAGCGATCATCTTCTAAGGCGGAGCGATTGCTGATTTCTGCAGCCAAAATTGGTGATGCCGAGCCTGTCCCGCCATTCTCGTCGCCGCCCAGTGTCACCGGAGTGTCTGCCAGAGAAATCGACAAGGCATTAAGCCGGTCCAGAAAACGCCGTACCCCGTCGCGCTCCTGGAGGAGCGTCCGTCGAAGGTAGACGCTTTCGTATAGCCGAGAGGCAACCGAGGCAAATTCGCCTATCGCGTCGCGGTCGACGACGTCTAGTGGGACGTTCGGACCCCGATCTGCGTGAACGAGCGCAATAGCCGTGGTGCCCGACACTATTGGCGCCACGACATAGGCGGCCCACCCAATGGTTTCGTTGATCCGGACCGCGGCACGGGTGTTGCCTTCCGCAGGTGCCACTAGAGCAGCCCGCCGGCGGCGGACCGCGTCGGAGTCGACCAGCTGATGGGTAAGCCGAGCAGGTGACTCGCGAAGCCTTGCTAACGCATCAGAAGCAAGGTCGGCATCTATCTCGGGATCATCGCCGATTGCGAAGTTCGCAGCGACGGGCGACAATAAGTCACCGTCGATCGCGCTCAGCAGAACCCTCCGGAAGCCGGTCCCTCCGACGAGCGCCCCCGGAGCCTGGAGGAGCAGTTCGCTAGGTGAGCTAAACCGCGCGAGGCTCATCGCTGCTTGGTGCGCGCGTGTAATTAGTTCAAGCCGGCGCTCGAAACGCTCGCGCATCTGACGCATGGTCTCGCGGTGCTCAGCGGCTGCCGAGGTGTCCCCAAGCTGAGCGAGTTGTGCCTCGACAGCCGCGAGTGCGGCCTCAACGTGCGCGAGATTCCCCGGGTAGGAGGACGGAGTCATTGTGGCGTTTCCCCAGTCGCGCGGGCGAATCGTGCGACTGCATCCGCACGACTACGAGCGCCGAGCTTTCGCAGGATGTTCTTGACGTGATACTTCACAGTGCCCTCCTGGATGAGGAGCTTTGCTGCGATTTGCCCGTTGGTTTGCCCGCGTGCCAGGAGCGAAAGGACCTCACGCTCTCGCAGTGTCAGAGAGCCGGTCGAAACTAGTTCACCGGTGTCAGAAGCGAGCTTGGGCACAACCAAGCGCGGCGCACTAGTTGCTCGCAACCTGTCTCCCAGCCAGCTAGCAGCTGACTGCAATTCGGCGCGGTGGCGCTGGAGGGTCTCTCGCAAAGAGACGCGTTCGAATAGCTCGCCAAGCGCCTCGCAACTGAACGATATGAGCTCCCGATCCACGTCATCGAGAGTTCGGCCGCTGCGGTCAGCGTCCGCATGAAAGAGACCTATCGCGCGACCGTCGGCCACGATCGCGCCTACTCCGTAGGACACCCATTTGAACCTCCGCAAAAGCTGGGGAGGGGTCCTCGAGGCGCCCTCGAGGACGACTCGCGCAGTTGTCTCGCGCTGCTCCGCGACCTCATGCTCGACCATCGGATAGCTGAGCTTAAATGCGGCTGGCATCTCGGCTCGTGCGTCATCCCGTTGCCAGAGTATTCGGGGCGTCAGGAGGTCATCGCGAACCTCGCTTATGAGCACGCGGTCAAACCGTGAGTTCACACCGAACTCTGCAGCCGCTCGCACAAGGATCCCACGCGAGGATCCGAGCTCGGCCAGCCGTCGGCTCGCGTCGCGGATCGACTCAAAGCCATGAATGCGCCGCAGGTAGGTGTCTTCAACAATCTCCCGCTCGCGCTGCTGAAGCAGGCTCTGCTGACGCCGAAGCTCGGCGGTCCTGTTGTCCTCCTCGTACACGATAACTAGACTGTCGTAAAGAGATGGCGCGGTCAACGAGTTTGGCGGCCCTTCGAAGGGAAGATACTACTCGTCAGCATGGATCTTAACGCCCAAAAGGATAGGGACCTGTGAGCGGTCCGATCACGCCGCGGGCAGCTTTGGAGGGAGAATGAGCACTGCGGCGGTGAGCTCCCGGTACGCCAGAATCAAGTCGCTCATCGCGGGCGACCGGTGCGTGCTGCTTGATGGCGCCACAGGATCGGAGCTCATCGAGGTTGCCGGGAATCGACCGGAAGAAGAGGAGCACCTCTGGGGCATGAGCGCAATCTGCGACTCACCACAGAGAGTCAAGGACCTTCACCGCCGCTACGTCGATATCGGCTGCGATGTAATTAGCACCGATACTTGGGCGATCCCAACTGCAGTGCGTGCCGGTACCCCGCACACGTGGGACAAGACGCGGTCTGTCCATTGGATGGACGTGGCACGTACCGGTATCCGCTTGGCGCGTGACGCCGCACAAGAGGCTGACAGGGCGGACGAAGTAGCGGTGGCGTTCAGCATGAATGCCGATATCGATGCCTCCGACGCTCGCGACACTATCCGACTTCTCAACCGGGTCTTCGAACAGGAGCCGCCGGACCTGATCCTCGTCGAGACAATGTCGCTAGTCCGGACTACGACGTATGCCACTGTCGAGGCACTCGTTGCCTCTGGCCTACCCGTGTGGCTGAGCTTCAGGCGCTGTCGACACGGCGTCTGCGGCGTCTACGGCGAGCACTGGGGAGGGCCCGAAGGTGACGCGTTTGGTCGCGCAGCTCGCCGATTCGAAGAGCTCGGAATCGAAGCTCTCGGGATCAACTGTATCCCGCCAGACCATGTGGTTGGGATGGTGTCGTGGCTGAGAGATTTCACAGACCTCCCGCTCGGCGTTTACCCGAACCTCGGGTACCTGTCATCAGCTGGATGGCGAAACGATCAACGGATTCGCGGCGACGAGTACGCGGAGATGGCTCGCAGCTGGCGAGCTGAGGGAGCCCAAATCGTCGGCGGCTGCTGCGGGGTGGGCCCAGAACACATACGCGCCGCAGGCGAGGTACTCCGAGACACAAATGCCGGTCACGAGCGGCCAAGCCGACCAATCGAAATCGGCGCATCCCAACTGTCACTGCCAGAGTGGACAGACGCGCGCAACCGAAGACTGTTTCCTCTCGACTTTCCTCAACTAGTGGTCGACGCCGGCGTGGCCGCCCCGACACAAGCGAGCTTCATGCTCTGGAAATACCTGTACCGGGAAGGCGTAGGCTCACGTCAACGCTGCATCGACATCGGCACGGGGACAGGGCTGCTGGCCATTCAGCTGGCGCTGAACGGGGCCGCGCACGTGCGCGCGATTGATATCGACGAAGCCGCAGTACAGAACTCGCTCGCTAACGCTTTCAGAAACGGGGTGGCAGACCGGGTAAGCACCCTACGCGCTGACATCTTCCCGTGGGTGCCGGAGGAACGTTACGACGTGATCGTGGCCTTGCTCTGGCAGCTACCGAGTGACCCATTCGCACCGGTTACGAGTCACCGCCCCCGCGATTTTTGGGGTCGCAACCTAGTAGACCATCTCATCGGACTGCTGCCCAACGCGCTCGCTGAGGACGGTGTCGCCTATATCGTCCAGTTCTCGGTCGTGGGCCAAGATCGCACAATCGCCCTACTCGAACGCGCTGGCTACTCGGGGCGCGTGGTTGACTTCGCGTTCGTCGATCTAAACGAAGGTGAATCCCAAGAGCACGAACAGATCCTGCGAGTCGAAGAACACTCCGATGCGTATCACCTGAATATTGGAGCGCGTGACGTGATGATCGCGTACCTGATTGAGATTGCGAGCAACTCAGCCACGACCGAGACCTGGTAACCCTGTCCATAGAGCTGATGAGCCTGCTGCACAGTCGCCCGTCCAGGCGTTCGAGAAATCCGGGCGACTCAAAGGTGAAGAGAGTGGGATTGTGGCGCAGCCTGAAGTCATCGATCAAAGAAGCCGATTCTCTCTTTAACTTGCTTCAGGAGCTGCGTGCCAGCCCAAAGTGACGTCACATGGTCTGCCAGTCGAACTCGCCGCCTGCAGCTGGAGCCCAGCGGCGCGTAGCGTGTTGCGCATCAGCATCGCGATCGTCATCGGTCCGACCCCACCCGGAGACGGGGGTGATGAGGTCGGCGACCTCGGCCACTTCGTCGAACACCACGTCGCCGCGGATGCCGTGCTCGGTGCGGTGGATCCCGACGTCGATGACGGTCGCGCCGGGTCGGACGTAGTCGGCATCGACCAGGCCAAGCACGCCGGCGGCGACGATCAGCACGTCAGCGTGGCGGCAGACACGAACGAGGTTGCGTGTGCCCTTGTGGCAGCTGGTGACGGTGGCGTCGCGTTGCAGCAGCATCTGCGCGAGCGGCCAGCCGACGAGGTTCGAGCGGCCGACGACGACCACATCGGTGCCGACGAGCTGCACGTGGTAGGAGTCCAGCAGCTCCAGCACGCCAAGCGGAGTGCAGGGATAGAGCCCTGGCACGTGCCGGGCCAGGCGCCCGCCGCTCAGGATCGTGAGGCCGTCCACATCCTTGTCGGCCGGGATCAGCTCGATCAGCGGCTGCGCGTCGAAGTGCGCGGGCAGCGGCAGCTGCAGCAGGATGCCGGTCACGTCGGGGTCCGCCCCGAGCCGCAAAATCAAACTCGCGAGTGCCTCCTGCGTCACATCAGCAGACAAGTGCTGGTGCAGATCACCGATCCCAAGCTCCACACACGTGCGGCGCTTGGAGCCCACATACGCGGCCGACGCCAGATCGTCGCCAACGAGAATCGTCGCCAGACCCGGCTTCAGCGGCATCGCGGCGATCGCCCGCTTGACCTCCTCACGCAGACGCGCCGCGACCCCGGCCCCATCGATCAGCTCAGCCGCCATGCGCCGCTCCTGTCGATCCATGCCCGCGCCGCCGGATGGCTAGACCACGATCGTGCGGTGGCCTTGCAGCAGCACGCGGTCAGCGAGGTGCCAGATCACGGCGCGCGCGAGCACGAGCCGCTCGACGTCGGCGCCGATGCGCTCGAGCGTGGCGGCGTCGTGGCGGTGGTTCACGCGCACCACGTCCTGTTCGATGATCGGGCCCTCGTCCAAATCCTCGGTCGCGTAATGGGCGGTGGCGCCGATCAGCTTCACGCCGCGGTCGTGCGCGCGCTGGTACGGTCCGGCCCCCGCGAAGGCGGGCAGGAAGCTGTGGTGGATGTTGATCACCGGGCAGCCGATGCGTTCGAGGAAGTCGGCTGAGAGCACCTGCATGTAGCGGGCCATGACCACCAGTTCGGCGTCGCCGGCGAGCAGATCGATCTGCGTCTGCTCGGCATCGGCCTTGGTCTCCTTGGTCACCGGGATGTGGTGGTAGGGCACACCGAAGCGCGCTACCTCCTCCTGCAGGTCCGGGTGGTTGGAGACGACCGAGATCACGTCCATGTCCAGCTCACCGCGGCGCCAGCGCCACAGCAGATCGAGCAGGCAATGGTCATAGCGCGAGACGAACAGCGCGACGCGCTTGCGGCGCCGGGCGTCGATCAGGTGATAGTCGAAATCGAACACGGAGCCGATCTCCGCCAGCCGGGCGTCGAGCTTCTCGAGCCGCTCCTCGGAATCATCCGGGACGTAGAACTCCATCCGCAGCGAGAAGCTGCCGCCGTACGGATCACTCGAGAATTGATCGGAGGTGATGATGTTCGCTCCGATGTCGCGCAGCGCCTCAGACAGCGTCGCGATGATCCCCTCGCGGTCACGGCACGACACCAAAAGCCGTGCGACGTTCGATCGACTCATTCAGTGGTCCTTCTCGGTGGGGTCAGAAGAATTGTGGTTGCCGGCGTTGTGATCGCGGCCGAGGAAGGTGTTGGCCCAGGCGCTCGTGCCGCGTAGGGCGTTGTTCTTGATCACGACCGGACCGTCGAGAAGACCCTCCTCCTCGCCGTAGGCCTTCAAGCGCTCATACGCCTGTGCCCAGATGCACTCGGTGTCATAGACCTCACACAGCCCGTCGCGCGTGCCACCACACGGACCGTTGCGCTGATTCTTCGCGCACGGACCCTCCGGGCACACGTAGGCGATGTCCGGCAGCGAGCAGTCACCGCAGTCCTGGCAGTCAAACAGCGGCACCTTCGCCGCCTGCTCCACCAGGTGAGCCGCGCGCTGCACGCGCTTGGGCGAGTCCTCAGAGTTTCGTAATACAGCTTCGTACCGAGCGGGAACAACGGGGCGTCCTGCGCGAACACCGCGTTGTGCATCACGCGACTGACCTTGTACCGGACCGGGACCTTCAGATCCGTTCGCCGCTGGCGGCGGCTCTCCAGATACTCCTCGCGCTCGCGACCGTCAGACAGGCCCGACTGCGGATCGCGCCCGTACAGATAGAACTCGCCGGGGCGGTCGTAGTGCAGATCCTTGGCCACCTCCCGCCACCCATCACCGATCGCCCGCCGCACGATCCAAGATCTCATCGTAGGTGCCGATCGGCATATGCCCCCCGATGTAGGCGCCGTTGAAGCCCAGCCCGCGAGCGATCGCCACCTGCTTTGAAGCCAGATCGACGAAGAACTCACGGCCCTTGTCCTCACCGGCCCCATACCTCTCCGCCTGCGCCAAAAGCTCGTCAGAGACCACGCAACCCGGGATCCGGCCCGCATGGAACACCCGCGCCACACCCCGCGTGAGCACATACACGTTCGCGATCAGGCTGCACCGGCAACTCGCGCCCGCGCACCCAACGCAACAACTCATCATCCTTACGCGCGTTCCAACCGAGCTGATTGATCACGAACCGCGCGCCGGCCTGCACCTTCTTCTCAAGCTTGAAGTACTGCGGCATCACCTCACGCTCATGCAACTTGTGGTTGGTGACCACGCACCCCAGGAAGAAGTGCGTCCCGAGCAGCCGCCCGTCAGGCGCCCTGAGCTCCTCGACGCCGTCGTTCATGTCGGTCAGCAGCTTCAACAACCCGACAGAGTCGATGTCGAACACCGGCGCCGCCGTGCCGGACTGGCCGGCGATCGGATAATCACCCGACAGCGCAAGGATGTTGTCCAACCCAGCCGACGCCGCCTTCCACGCGCGCGACTCGATCCCGTTGCGATTCATGTCCTTGCAAGCGAAATGCAGGATCACCTCCTGCCCGACCTCCCGCATCCGGTTCGCCAACATGTCCGGAGCGATCATCGGATTGCCGCCAGGGTTGTCCGTCAACGAGAGAACGTCGATCCGCGGGTTCTCCGCCAACTGATGCGAGAGCTCCACCAGCGCCCGGCCGCTGAGCTGCTCCAGAACGCCGCGGCTGGTCACCAACTCGGCCGCGATCACAAATGCGTCGGCCGCGCTCAGCTTTTCACGCAAACGTACCGCTGTCGTGTTGGGGGTCATGGTTAGTTGTTGGTTGGTCTCTTGCAGTGGGACTCGGTGCGACCAGGGACATGGTGGATCTGCGGAGCGATCACAGGTGCCCGAGGTACTCGCCCATGACACTTACGCAACTCGAAGCCCGCGTCTGATTCTGCCAGTGCATAGTCCGGCACCCTTCGTAGCTCGCGGCGCAGATCTGCCGGACCGGCAGCACCAACGAGAGGACTCAGCGCGCCGGCCGACAGCTCCAGTCGCAGAGGTGTGCCGGTACAGCCACATCTCCGCCACGTACGCTGTTAGGTGCCGGGCAGATTAATGTCGAGCGAGGGGGCGTCTCGATGACGACGACAGATCGGAGATCAGTACCGGTAGTGCTCGGGTTTGTAGGGGCCCTCGACCGGGACGCCGAGGTAGGCGGCCTGTGACTCCGTGAGCGTGGTCAGCTTCACGCCGAGCGCGTCGAGATGCAGGCGCGCGACCTTCTCGTCGAGGTGCTTGGGGAGCGTGTAGACGCGGCGCTCGTAGAGGTCCCTGTGGCCGAACAGCTCGATCTGGGCTATCACCTGGTTGGTGAAGCTGTTGGACATCACGAAGCTCGGGTGGCCGGTCGCGTTACCGAGGTTCAGCAGCCGGCCCTCGGACAGCACGATGATCGAGTGGCCGTCGGGAAAGACCCACTCGTCGACCTGCGGCTTGATGTTGATCCGCTCGATCCCCGCGATCTTGGCGAGCTGCGCCATCTCGATCTCATTGTCGAAGTGGCCGATGTTGCCGACGATCGCCTGATGCTTCATCTGGCCCATGTGCTCGGCCGTGATCACGTCCTTGTTGCCCGTCGTGGTGATGAAGATGTCAGCCGTCGCGACAACGTCCTCGAGCGTCGTGACCTGGTAGCCGTCCATCGCCGCCTGCAGCGCGCAGATCGGATCGATCTCGGTGACGATCACGCGCGCGCCCTGCCCCTTGAGTGACTCGGCACAGCCCTTGCCGACATCGCCGTAACCGCAGACGACCGCGACCTTGCCGCCGATCAGCACGTCGGTCGCGCGGTTGATGCCGTCGATCAGCGAATGACGGCAGCCGTACTTGTTGTCGAACTTGCTCTTGGTGACCGCGTCGTTGACGTTGATCGCCGGGAACAGCAGCTGACCCTCCTCGGCCAGCTGATAGAGCCGATGCACGCCGGTCGTCGTCTCCTCGGTCACGCCGCGAATGTTCTGAGCGATCTTCGTGTAGCGCTGCGGATCCTCGCTCAGTGAGCGCGCCAGCAGCTCGAGGATGATCGCGAACTCCTCGTTGTCCGCAGTGGACGGGTCCGGGACCGCGCCGGCCTGCTCGAACTCGCGGCCCTTGTGAACCAGAAGCGTCGCGTCGCCACCATCGTCGAGGATCATGTTCGGGCCGTTCTCAAATCCGTTCAGCGCCTGCTCGGTGCACCACCAGTACTCCTCGAGCGTCTCACCCTTCCACGCGTAGACCGGCACGCCCTGCGGGTTATCCGGAGTGCCGTCACGGCCGACGACAACGGCGGCAGCAGCGTGATCCTGGGTCGAGAAGATGTTGCAGGAGACCCAACGGACCTCCGCGCCCAAGGCGACCAGCGTCTCGATCAGCACCGCCGTCTGGATCGTCATGTGCAACGAGCCCATGATCTTCGCGCCCGTCAGCGGCTTCGAATCACCGTACTCACGCCGCGTGGCCATCAAACCCGGCATCTCATGCTCGGCCAACCGAATCTCCTTGCGACCAAACTCCGCAAGCGAAAGATCAGCGACCTTGAAGTCGGGCTTTGCGACGGTAGTGCTCATGCGAGTGTCTCCTCAAGCGGTGAGTAACTAAACGTGGTCATTTGGTGGAGATCACGCACACGCGTGTCCACCTCGTCAAACTCGAGCCGCGCCACGCGCTCCGTGCCGAACTCCTCAACACAAAACGAGGCAATAGCAGTCCCATATGCAAGCGCAGTAGCCAGGAGCGCATGGTCTACCTCGCGCCCACGCTGCGACGCGACATAGCCTGCGACGCCGCCTGCGAACGTGTCACCGGCTCCCGTCGGATCGACCACCTTCTCCAGAGGGAACGCGGGAAGCCCGGAGAAGCCATCCCGCGACATCAACACCGACCCATATCCGCCCTGCTTGGCGATGACCGCCGACGGCCCCATCGCGAGCAGCTCACGTGCAGCTTTCACAAGCGACGGTTTGCCGGTCAGCTGCCTGATCTCCGCATCGTTTAGCACCAAGCAGTCGACGCGCTCAATCACCCTGATGAGATCGTCTCGGGCGATGTCGATCCACAGATTCATCGAGTCGAGCGCCGTCCAACGCGGGTTGTGGCACTGATCGAGCACCGACGCCTGCAGCGTCGGCTGGATGTTGGCCAAGAACAGCACATCGCAATCCCGAGCGGCCTCGCTCAAGTCGGGCTCGAAGTCAGCAAAGACACCCAGCTGCGTATCGAGGGTGTCACGAGCGTTCAGGTCCCAGCCGTATTCGCCGGCCCAGAAGAACGTAGCTCCGTCGGAGACGATCCGCACGTCCTCGGTCAGTGTCCCGCGGGTGCATAGAACCCCCATGTCGTCGTAGGTGAAATCACCACCCACCGGACCCACTGGGCGAACCGTGTCGAAGAACGAGGCAGCCAACGCGAAGTGCGTCGCGGCGCCGCCCAGCATTCGTTTCCGCTCGCCGTACGGAGTCGTGACGGCGTCATACGCGATCGATCCAACGACGGTGATGCTCATGCCGAAAGCGTTTCCAGGACGCCAAGGCCGGCGGCCTCACGCAATGCTGCGGCCTTGTTCGTGTTCTCCCACGTGAAGTCCTCGCCGCTGCGGCCGAAGTGGCCATAGGCAGCGGTCTGCTGGTAGATCGGACGATGCAGATCGAGCTCACGACGGAAAGCACCCGGACGCAGATCGAAGTGCTCGGCGATGAGGTCAGCGATCTTGGTTGGATCGATGACCTCCGTGCCGAACGTCTCGACCATCACCGAGACCGGGTGGGCGACACCGATCGCGTAGGCCACCTGAAGCTCGCAGCGATCTGCGAGCCCGGCGGCCACTACGTTCTTGGCGACCCAGCGTGCGGCGTAGGCGGCGCTGCGGTCCACCTTCGACGGGTCCTTACCGGAGAAAGCGCCACCGCCATGCCGAGCCATTCCGCCATACGTGTCGACGATGATCTTCCGACCGGTCAGACCACAATCGCCAACGGGCCCGCCAATCACAAAGCGCCCGGTTGGGTTCACGAGAAACTCGCCATGCAGATTGGTTGCGTCATAGAGATCGGGGGGCAGGACGGGCAAGACGACGTTCTCCCACAGGTCGTCTGCGATAAGGCCCTCGGACCCCTCCGCATGTTGCGTCGAGATCAGCAGTTTCACGATTTCGACCGGACGGCCGTCGCGGTAACGGACGCTCACTTGGGTCTTGCCGTCCGGCCGCAGATACGGCAGCGTGCCGTCCTTGCGAACCTCCGCCAGGCGTTCGGCGAGCCGATGAGCAAGCGAGATCGGCAGGGGCATCAACTCTTGTGTCTCGTTTGAGGCGTAACCGAACATCATTCCCTGATCGCCCGCGCCCGCTACCGCCGCATCGTCGACGCCGACGTGAGAGCGGACTTCAAGCGCCTGGTCCACACCCTGCGCAATGTCAGGTGACTGCTTGTCCAGCGTGTTGATGACAGCGCAGGAATCGGCGCTGAAGCCGAGCGCTGCGTCCGTATAGCCGATCTTGCGGATCGTCTCGCGCACAATCTCCTGCACGTCGACATACGCGCTGGTCGTGATCTCGCCAGCCACCACCACAAGTCCCGTGTTTACCAACGTCTCACACGCGACCCGCGCCAGCGGGTCTTCGGCTAGCACGGCATCCAACACACCATCTGAGATCTGGTCCGCAACCTTGTCCGGATGGCCCTCGGTGACAGACTCGGAGGTGAAAAGAAATTCTCTACTGCCGTAGTTGCCCATCGGGTGATGCTCCCTCTCCCTCGACGTCATAGCCGAACGTCGTTGCCTCGTTAATACACGTGGGGTCCCCCGTGCCGTCGTGAACTCTCACGGGGCTGGATCAGCGTTGCGATGCCCGATCAGTCTGTTTTGCTCACCCAAAAGAGCAGTACTCCCAGTTGGATCCGAGGTCAGGCTTCGCAGCGACGGCTCGACTCATTCCGCCCGAACAAGCAGTCGCGAACCACTCGTGTCGTTCGCTCCTCTCTCATTTGGCTAGGCATTTCAGCCCGAATGGCGGTCGCGCCTAGCCGGCCGGGAGGACACCATCCAAGAGCGCGACTCTCCGAGAGGGGAGCATGTCCGGGATATGGAGAGAGGAGCGAAGTGTGGTGATCCAGCTGACCTGTATCGGGCGCGCCCAGCCCGCGGATCTGACTGCGATTCTACCGGCGTTAGCGGAAGCAGCCGAGGCAGTGGATCTCGACCACTCGCGGCTTGCAGTGGTGCTCGACTGGGTGCAGTATCGGCGCAACTTCCGTGCTCCGGTAATGGTCCGCCCGTTCGGCCGCGTACCCGCAAGCAACGCTCAAAACGTCGACACACCGCTCGCTGAGATTGCGATCGATGTCCGACGTGCCAAGGACATCGCTTACGAGACCCTCGTGGGCGATATCGTTGACCGACTCTCGAAAGCCCTGGGCCTGATCCCGGATGTGCACGAGTGCATCCATCTTGAGGACTGGGTACGCCCGAGCAAGAGCGTGATTTGGTCGTTCAACCATGCCTATTGGCGTCACCTCGCTGCCTGGGATACGACATTTAAGAAGGACTATGCCGCGGCACTTCCCGGCGGGGTCACCGACGGTGCTAACTCCGGATTCTGGTGGGACCAGATGCAGACGTTCGTCGACACGCTCGACCGTCTCGATGAATGGTCCGAACTACCAGATCACATTCATGTGCTGGAGTTCGGCGTGGGCGATGGCCGCCAAGCCGAGGTTTGGCTGGAGCAATTCGCCAGCGTATGCGCCGACTTAGGCCGCGACTACCTGTCGCGGGTTCGGTACCTGATGGCTGATTACTCGGCGCATGTGTTGCAGCGAGCAACGCAGCGTCTCGCGCGCTATGGGGACATTGTTGAAGGTCTCGAGCTGGACTTCCGCAATCCGATCCACGGTCTGGGTCATCTGCGCGACAAGGTTCTGTTCGCACATACCTCAAATCTCTACGACAACCTTCCAACCGACGAGGTTATGCGTGTTGGTGATCGAGCATACGAGCCGCTCGTCCGAGCGAGCATCACTCCCCGGGAGATCGGCGAATTGGCCCAATCGCACGGGGTCAGTCAGAGCGAGCTCGTAAGCACGATTCAGCGGGTGCTGCGCGAAGGCCCTGATGCCCTAGGCAATGTGGAGGACGGAGTTCGATTCTGGTCCGATGTTTGGGACGCGGTGCATCTCGAAGAGATCTACGTGGAGATCCCCGCCCCCGCTTCGATGCGTGTCGCGCCCAGTATCGAGCTCCACCTCGACGAACTTCTGGACGAGTTACCGGAATGGACGCGGGTCCACGCATCGACCGTCGCGGTTGAAAGCTTCGCGCAAACTCTCGCCCTTCTACACCACCAAGGCACGCTGATCGCCCAAGATATCTTCGTCTCAGACATCAGCGGATATGCGGCGTTTCGAGGACCAGGGAAGCTCGAGGGCTCCGTCGTGAACTGGCTCAACGGGCCAGTTTTCCAATCAGTGGGCGAACGCGCCGGGTTCACAGTGGAGATCGCGCCGTTTGGTTATCGTGAAGGCTCAAACACAGTAGTCCTACAGGCGCGGCCACGCGACGCCTATACGCGTCCGGCGACTAGGCCGCCAACGGTCGCCGTGCCAATCGGCTAACGCAGGTCACCTGCCCACCAAGTGCGGCATGTCCCTGCCAGAGCGGTAGCCCCAGCTACGCCGTCGGTCCGCGCGACCAGGCGAAACCAGCAGGTATAGCCAGGCCAGGCGGAGCAGCTGTCAGATACGCGAGCGAAGATGGCGGCACCTAGCTGACTTCGTACGCTCCGACGTTGGCACACCTCGACGCCAATAACGAGATCGTGGCGATCTACGACCAAGCCGCGACTCTCGTTGCACACTGACCTCGGACGGGGACTTCTGGGCCAGCCCGAGGCCAGCCGGCATCGCCACGTGGCCGCCGGGCCCCACCGCAAGGCTGAACGCGAACCCGATCGTCGGCGACGACGCCGAGAACTACCGAAACTGAAACCAGTCTCTGGCCGCCGCCCGGAACTGCGATGGTTGCAAGTTTCGGGCCTGCTCCGGTATGGCTCCGAGCAGCGGCACGGCGTGGTTGTTCAGATACTGGCGGTTGCTGAGCTCCACGGCTGTCGGCTCTTGTGGCCAGGAGCCGACCACGAGCCCCGTGATTGTGAGACCGCGGTGGGTTAGCGCCTCGATGGTCAGCTCGGTGTGGTTCAGGGTGCCGAGCGCTGCCCGGCAGACGACGATCACGCCCGCACTGTCGCTGTGGGCGTCTGCAGCGGTGGCGCTGCCGGCGGCGATGGCTGCCGCGAGATCGGCAAGACTGTGGCCAGCTTCATCAAGCTGCACCAGGAGACCTCCGGCTCCCTCGACCAGCGTGTGATCGCGCTCTGACGCGAGCGCTTGGATCGCTGCAACGTGCTCGGCAGCGGTCGGGAGCTCGATGCCGGCTAGCTCGGCCGCAGCGACAGGCGCCATCGCATGGGGTAACCGGACTCCTTCGTGCGCTTCGGCGCCGGCGAGTCGTCGCACGACGTCGATGTCGCCGTCACCGTTCTCGAGCCCGGCCTGAGTCGGCTTGTAGACCGCGACACTCCGGCCCGCGCCGACAAGCGCGGCGGCTAGAGCGGCCGCGACCACGGTCTTGCCGACCCCGGTATCGGTGCCGGTGATGAACACGGTTCGCGGAACCGCCGCACCTGTTGAGAGGCTCATCCGCTGCTGGTCAGAACGGCCGTGGTACTGGCAGCCGCGGCGGCTGCCGAGGCTGCCGCGGCCGCGGCCGCGGCCGCGGCCTCCACATCGATACCGGCGCGCGCGGTCAGTCGCAGGCGGGAGATCCCGTCGGGCACGCTGGGTGGCCGAAAGCAGCCCACCAGCACGCCGGCCTCGAACATCTGCTGGGCGGCTACGACCGCGTCCTGGGGCGCGCCGACCAGAATCGACTGCACCGCGCCGGGTGCGCGCTCGATCCCAGCGGCGGCGGCGATCGTGTCCGCGACGCGGTGCAGCTGTTGGACCCGCTCGGGCTCTGCGTCGATCACCCGGCACGCGGCCGCGGCCGCGGCAGCGGCAGCGGGCGCCAGCGCGGTGTCGAAAATGAACGTGCGGGCGGTGTTGACCAGATGCTCACGCAGCAGTTCCGAGCCGAGCACCGCGCCGCCCTGCGCCCCGAGCGCCTTCGACAACGTCGCGGTCACGACGACGTGCTCGGCGCCAGCAAGCCCGGCCTCGTGCACTGCGCCGCGACCGCCGCCGATGACGCCGACCCCGTGCGCCTCGTCCACCACCAGGAGCGCATCGTACGCGGCGCAAAGCGCGGCGGTGGCGGTGCAGGTCGGCGGCGTCGCCGAGGACCGAGTAGACCGACTCGATGACCACCACCGCGCGCGGCTCCGAACGAGCCCGTAGCGATGTCTCCAGTGCATCGAGGTCGCCGTGTGGGCAGATCCGCACCGGCGATCTCGACAGTCGCGCGGCGTCGATCAGCGAGGCGTGGATGTGCGCGTCGGTGATCAGCAGCGTGTCCGGGTCACCGAGCGCGGTCAGAACACCCAGGTTGGCCGTGTAGCCGCTTGAGAACGCCAAGCACGCCGGCTGGCCGGTGAGCGCCGCGAGCTCCCGCTCGAGCTCCTCGTGCAGGACGGTCGTGCCGGTAACAACTCGAGAGGCACGCGCGCCGGTCCCGAAGCGCCGCGTCGCCGCGATCGCCGCCTCTCTGACACGAGCATCGCCCGCCAGACCGAGATAGTCGTTGGAAGCCAGATCCAGCAGCCCGCGCTGGGACTCGGCGTTGCGGCGCACGTCGTCGCGGCGCACCCCGCGGCGGCTGACCCTGTCGTCCGCGGCGTCCTGCAGCCATGTGCGCATGCTGCTCATCTATCCGTGAACCTCAGCCACCGCCGCCACGATCGCAGCACCAATCGACGCGACCTCCGCGGGCGAGGTCACATACGGAGGCATCGTGTAGACGAGATCTCGGAACGGCCGGAGCCATACACCGTGCTCCAGCGCCGCCCGCGTCACAGCCACCACATCGACCGGCTCACGCAGCTGCACCACACCGACCGCCCCGAGCGTTCGCACGTCACGCACCGACGCCAGCCCGGCGGCGGGTGCCAGCGCTTCGGCCAGCTCGCGCCCGATTCCAGCCACTCGTCCCAGGCGCTTATCACCAAGCAGCGATAGCGATGCGCTTGCCACCGCGCACGCCAGCGGGTTGGCCATGAACGTCGGTCCGTGCAGCAGCGCCGGCTGCTGCGAGCGGGTGATCGCGATAGCAACCTTCTCGCTGCACAGCACCGCGGCGAGTGTGAGGTAGCCGCCCGTGAGGGCCTTGCCTACACACATCACGTCGGGCGCCACGCCGGCCCGATCCATCGCGAACAAACTGCCCGTGCGCCCGAACCCGGTCGCGATCTCATCGGCGATCAGCAGGATCCCGTGAAGGTCGGCGATCCGGCGGAGCTCCGCAACGCAGCGGGGCGGATAGATGTGCATGCCGCCAGCCCCTTGCAGCACCGGCTCAACCACGATCGCGGCCAGCTCGTGCTCGTGGCGATCGACGAGCTGCTCGACGGCCGCGACCCACTCGTCCACCGCGGCATCCCCGGCGGCGTCCGGGACGAGTTCACCCGCCTTGGTTGCTGCTGCCGGCGGCCTGGGTGCGAACAGCTGCTCTGCCACCAGGCCGGGGAACAGCGAGTGCATACCGTCGACCGGGTCACAGACGCTCATCGCGCCGGTCGTGTCGCCGTGATAGGCGCCGCGTAGCGCGACGAACCGCCGCCGCTGCGGTCGTCCAATCGCGGCCTGGTACTGGAGGGCGAGCTTCATCGCGACCTCCACCGCCACCGATCCCGAGTCGGCGAAGAATACGTGCCGCAACGGTGCGGGGCCGAGTGCGACCAGCTGCTCCGCCAGAGCGACGGCCGGCTCGTGCGTGAGGCCGCCGAACATCACATGGCTGAAGCGGGCGGCCTGCTCGCTTAGTGCCGCGTCCAGCACGGGCTGGCGGTAGCCGTGGATCGCGCACCACCATGAGCTCATCGCGTCGATCGCCTCGAAGCGGGCGCCATCGGCAGCTGCGAGCCTCAGGTGCACCCCGTCAGCTTCGAGCACCGCGTAAGGCACCGGGCCGTCCAGCGCCGCGTAGGGGTGCCACACGAGCCCCCGGTCCCGCGCCAGCAGCCCCGTCGCCGAACGCTCGCAGGCCTCGGCCCTCCCGGAGGTCGCGGCCACGAGGCTCACGTGTTCGGGGCGAGTTCTGTTCCGGCCCCGCGTCTACGCGCCGCCACCTCGGGCTGCCGGCTGACGGCCGTTTGTTGCGCCCCGCCCTGGTCTGAGATGACCCGGAACCCGGCGTCGGCGATCATCGCAAGGTCGGCGGCGGCGACCTGACCCTCACTGGTCAGGTAGTCGCCGAGGAACAGCGAGTTCGCGAGATGGAGTGCCTGTGATTGCAATGACCGCAGGTGCATCTCGCGCCCGCCTGCCATCCGAACCTCTCTGTCGGGGCACGCGAAGCGTGCGAGCGCCAGGATCCGCAGGCAGTGCAGCGGCGTCAGCAACTTGGTCCCCGCCAGCGGCGTCCCGTCAAACGGCATTAGGAAGTTCACCGGAATCGAGTCGCTGTCCAAGGCCCGCAGCGCGAAGATCGCGTCGATCACCTCGTCATCGCTCTCGCCCATGCCGACGATCAGCCCCGAACACGGCGACAGGCCCGCCTGCTTGGCTTTCGTGACGGTCGCGACGCGATCCTCATAGGTGTGGGTCGTACAGATCTCGCCGTAGCGAGACTCGCTGGTGTTCAGATTGTGGTTGTAGGCATCAACCCCGGCAGCCTTCAACTGCTCTGCCTGGCCATCACGCAGGATCCCGAGGCAGGCACAAACCTCCACGTGCGGATGCTGCGCTTTCAACTCATCGACCATCTCAGCGACACGCTCGACATCGCCGGCGCTGGGGCCGCGACCGCTGGCGACCATGCAAATCCGTGACGCGCCACCCCTGATCCCAGCCTCAGCCTGCCTGAGCGCCTCCTCCTGCGGCAACCACCGGTACTTCAGCACGTCCGCCTCCGAGCCGAGTCGCTGCGAGCAGTAGCCGCAGTCCTCGGGACAGAGACCCGACTTCAGGTTGACCAGGTAGTTGACCTTCACCCAATTGCCGAAGTACGCGCGCCGCAAGCGACCAGCAGCCGCCACCAGGTCCATAACCTCAGAATCGGGCGCGGCCAGGATCGCGCGCGCGTCCTCACGACTCAGCGTGCCGCCGTTGAGCTGCTGCTCCGCGAGATCGAACCAGTCTTTGAACACTGTTCAAAACGCTATCAGGAACGACAATACGACCGTGTCACTCAGCCGAACGCAAATCGTCGAAGCGGGCCAGGAGATGCTCACGCGTCACGGTCTCGGCGGTCTGACGATGCGCCAACTCGCAAAACATCTGGGCGTACAACCCGGCGCGCTCTACTACCACCTGGCGAGCAAGCAGGATCTGCTGGTCGGCGTCGCCGAGCAGATCCTCAATCACAGCAAGACCGCAATCTCGGCCAACGACCCGATCCAGGCCGCAATAGACATACGCGCGGCGCTGCTGCCGATCCGTGACAGCGCCGACGTAATCTCATTCGTCAACGCATTCCGTCCAGCCGCGCTGATCCCATTCCAGGCGCTCGAGCAGACCTTCGCCGGCCAACTCCCCGCCCAGCAGGCGCACTGGGCCGCACGGACGCTGGTCCACTACGTACTCGGCTTCGTGGCCGAGGAACAGAACCAGGCAGAACTGGTTCGGGCCCGAATTCCCGCGGACGCCGCCGAGAGCACTGCGTCCGAGCAGGCGTTCCGCTTCGGAGCCGAGGCGATCGTACGCGGGCTGCGCAGCGCCGGCCCCTGAGCACACAGCACGCATCGCGTGAGTTCGGACGACGGCAACGGCCCAGGAACGAGGCGCCGAGGCGATCTCAACCGGGATCTCAGCATCGATGGTCGTCGACCGCTTGTCACGGGAAACAGGCGCGCTCCCGGGGCCCCACGCATCGACGGCCGTCAGCCGAGCTGAACCGTCCGTATGTCAGACGGATGAGGGCTGGTCAAGTAGCTTGTCGAGTGTGATTGGCAGCTCGCGGGCGCGGACACCAGTCGCGTTGTAGATCGCGTTCGCGACTGCCGGCGCGACGCCCACGATGCCGATTTCACCGATGCCGTGCGCGCCCATTGGCGCCTGTGGATCGGGGATGTCCGTCCAGACCACGTCGATCTCGGGCACGTCGAGATGCACAGGCATGTGGTACTCGGCGAGGCTCGGATTCATGATTCGGCCATTGCGAGGATCCAGCAAAGTCTCTTCCATGAGCGCAAGGCCCAGTCCCATAATGATGGCGCCGCGGAACTGGCTGAGAGCCGTCTTGGCGTTCAGAATGCGGCCGCAGTCAAAGCTCCCGAGGAACCGGGTAACACGCGTTTCGCCTGTCACGACGCTGACGCGCGCTTCGCAGAATTGGGCGCCATAGGAGTGCATCGACCAGTTGGCCAGTTCCGACGGCGGCGGCGCGCTGGCTTCGACGGTCACATGATCAAGGCCTGCGCGAAGCAGGATCGACTCATAACTCTCGAATCTCTCGGGCTGCTTGATGGCGCAAAGACCGCCACCCATGCAACCAACCTCGTCCGGGGCCAGGCCGGCAAGTGGCGAGCGCGAGTCAGCGAGATCCAGCAGCTGTGTGACTAGAACGCGGTGCGCCGCCGCAACTGCGGCGCCGACCGCTGCTGTCTGCTGTGATCCGACCGCGAGGACGTTCCCGGGAAATGAAGATTTCCCGTACGCGAAGTTGATCCGCTCGAGCGGCAGGCCGAGACGGTCGGCGAGGATCTGCGTTTGGACGGTTGCGGTGCCCATCCCCATCTCGTGCGCAGGGACTTCGGCCGTCACGTCGCCGTCCTGAGTCAGTGTGATCCGCGCTGCGCTGCCGGGGAAACGGCCGTATAGGAACGTCGCCGAGGCACAGCCCATACCGATTAGCCATTCGCCCTCCTGCTGTGCGCGCGGTTGCGCAGACCGTGCCTCCCAACCGAACCGCTCAGCACCCACGCGAAAGGTCTCAACCAAGTTGCGCAACGAGAAGGGCTGCCCACTTGTGGGATCGGTCTCCGGCTCGTTTCGGAGCCTGAGTTCGATCGGGTCGAGGCCAAGCTGTTCGGCGAGCTCGTCGATGGCGCACTCCAGAGCGAAGCTTCCGACCGATTCGCCGGGCCCTCGCATGAACGTGTTAGCGAGCGTGTCCATGTCCGTTACTCGCACATCGAGTTTGAAGGTGCCCGCTCGGTACAGGCACTGCGCCGGCAGTGTGACGGGCTCCGGCGGCATCCTGTAATGCGGAGTCATCGCCACGGTCCCGGTATGGATCAGAGCTTCGAAATGTCCGTCGACGTCAGCACCGATCGCCACCCGTTGCTCGGTTACGGTCCGGCCGCCCACGACCCTGTAAACACCTTCGCGCGAGAGCACGATCCGGACCGGCCGGCCTGCCAACTTCGAGGCTGCTGCGGCGAGGATCTGGTGCTGCCAGAGAGACTTGCCTCCGAAACCTCCGCCTACGTAGGGAGAGCTGACATGGACCTGCTCCTCCTCGATGCCGAAGATATCGGCCAGTGTCCAGGCTACGGGTACCACCTTCTGGAGGCTGTCGTGAACCACTAGCTCGTCACCTTCCCAGGCGACGGTGGCCGCGTGTAATTCGATCGCGTTGTGGTTCTGGCGCGGCGTGCCGTAGGTCAGGTCCACTTTGTGCGCAGCTGATGCGAGAGCGGCCTCGGCGTCTCCGATGTCCCTCTGAAGTGGTTCTCCCCGGGTCGGTAGTGGATCGCGCGTGTTCAGCTTCGCAGCAGCAAAAGAGGTGGTCGCGGGCTCCGTTTCATATATGGCATGGATCAGCGAACTCGCGTGGTCGGCTTGTTCCTGTGTCTCAGCGAGCACGACCGCGATCGGCTGACCGTTCCAGTGAACGAGGTCGTCCTGCATCACCGGCAGGTCGTCTGTAGCAGCTGCCTTCGGACCCGTTCCCGTCACCTTGCCGATGTTCAAGCGCGGGGCGTTTTTGTGTGTCATGACGAGCACCACACCAAGTGCGCTCTCAGCCGCGCTCGTCTCAAGGGTGGCGATTCTGCCCCTGGCCACGGTGCTGTAGGCCAGCGCCGCGTAAAGCAGGTCCGGCATCGGCACCTCCGCCGCGAAGCGCGCTGCACCTGTCACCTTGACGACGCCGTCCAAGCGTGAGGCCGGGGTTCCGATCAGACCGTCGGACTTCGAAATGACAGGATCCGGCGTGCCCAGCCCCCAGGTCTCAGGAGCGGGCGCAACTGGGACCCCAGTCTGGTTTGGGCGTGAAGCTCCGTCACCGCTCATGCATCACCGCCGTAAGGTCTTCGAGCACAGCGACGACGGTTCGAATCGCGAGCTCGATCTTGAACGTGTTGTCGGCAAGCGGCATCGCGGGAGCAAGCTCGGCCTCTGCCGCAGAGCGAAAGCTCTCACTCGTGGTTGAGCTACCTACGAGCGCCTTCTCCGCGGTCCAAGCTCGCCACGGCTTGGTCGCGACACCCCCGAGCGCGACTCGGGCCTCGCGGATGGTGTCGCCGTCGAGATCCAGAGCTGCTGCCACCGACACCAGAGCGAACGCGTAACTCGCGCGGTCCCGCACCTTCCGGTACGTAGATGAGGCCGCCAGGGGCAAGGCGGGCAACTCGACTGCCGTAATCAGCTCCCCAGGTTCAAGGATCGTCTCGATCTCGGGGTGGTCACCCGGCAGCAGGTGAAGTTCAGTGAGCGGCACCAGCCGCTCACTATCTGCGCTGCTCAGATGCACGACCGCGTCGAGTGCAGCGAGCGCCACGCACATGTCTGACGGGTGTGTCGCGATGCACGCCGGCGAGCCGCCGAGGATCGCGTGCGAGCGGCTGAAGCCTTCCCGGGCGTCGCAGCCCTGGCCAGGATCGCGTTTGTTGCATCGCGATCCGGCGATGTCGTAGAAGTAGCTGCAGCGTGTGCGCTGGAGCAGGTTGCCTCCGACAGTGGCCATGTTTCGGATCTGGCCCGAGGCACCGGCGACGATGGCGCGCGCCAGCACGGGGTAGCGCGTCCTCACCGCCGGGTGCTGCGCGACCGCAGTGTTAGTTGCCCCGGCCCCGATCAGCAGGCCGCCGCCGTCAGTCTCTGTGATCTCCGTTGATAGGGAAGACACGTCGACCAGTGCTCCCGGGCGCTCGACCGTGGCGCGCATTAGGTCGACCAGGTTCGTGCCTCCGCCGATGTAGCGCGCGTTTGGCTCAGCGCCCAAGCGGAGTGCGTCGGCAACGTCGTTCGCCTGGGCGTACTCGAACGGATTCATTGCGCGATCTCCAGGGCGTAGGTCTGGGTAATTGCGTCCACGATGCCGTTGTGCGCACCGCACCGGCAAAGGTTCCCGCTCATGCGCTCGCAGATCTCGGCTCGGCTCATAGCGATCGTCTGAGCGGTGAGGTCGGCGGTAACGTGACTCGGGACCCCGCGCCTCACTTCTTGAACCATCCCCACCGCCGAGCAGATCTGGCCCGGCGTGCAATAGCCGCATTGGAAGCCGTCATGCTCGATGAAAGCCGCCTGCAGCGGACTCAAAGACTCCGCGGTTCCAAGCCCCTCGATTGTGGTGACCGAATGGCCGGCGTACTTAACCGCGAGCGCTAGGCAGGACAGGATTCGCTCTCCGTCAACCAGTACCGTGCAGGCACCGCACGCACCCTGATCGCACCCCTTTTTGGTCCCGCATAGTTCAAGGCGGTCGCGCAGGTAGTCGAGCAGCGATACCCGCGGATCGTCAGGCAGGTCACAGGGCGAACCGTTAATCGTGATCGTTGCTGGTCGGGACGGGCTGTCAGACACGACTGCGTCCTCTCATCGGTGGGCTGGCTTCCTCGCTCATTTGATCTGCCGGTGATGGCTTGACTCCTCGCATGTCCGAGCACCATCGAGTGGGAGCGAATGGCGCCCGAGCGCTCCGACTGCCGTTCGGGTGCCTGTGCGTCATCGCCCGCTGTTCTCTTCGCCCAAGATGCGGTTGCAGACGGCGGCGAGCGCGTGAGCCATTGCACTCGGAGGCCGGTCGAACGTGGTCGTGGACGTGGCCGCGTCGCCGTTCTTTGCGGTGATCGAGTGCGGGAAGGCAAACTCGAGCAGGCCCTGCTCGCCGTGTTTGCGACCGTAGCCGCTGTCGCCGCGACCACCGAACGGCAATGCCGATATCTGCGAAAACGCGAGTGCATCGTTGACACTCGTCATGCCTACGCGCAGCCGTCGCGCAATATCTTCGCCGTGGCCAGTACTGAAGACTGCGCTGCCCAAGCCGTATGGGCCGTCGTTGATCCGGGCCACTGCCTCGTCGGTGTCGGCGACACGGATAATCGCTAGGACAGGTCCGAACGTTTCATCGGTCGCGACCAGTGCGTCATCGTCAACGTTTACGAGGATCGTCGGCTGCACGTAGCGGTCGGGGGATCCCGAATCGCTAGCACCCCCGACCAGTGCGCTGGCGCCGCGGCTCACAGCATCGGCGACGTGCTTTTCGATGGTGGCAATCTGGTTGGGCAAAGCGACGGGCCCGATCAGCGCATCCTCGTCGCTGCCGGCCCGCACCGATTGCGCAAGATCAGCGACCTTCTGGGCGAACTCGTCGTGGACTGAGTCCACCACGTACGCCAGCTCGAGACTTATGCACCCGAGTCCGGCGTTCTGGAGAGCCCCCCAGGTGACGTGCGCTGCGGCCGCATCTAGGTCGGCGTCCTCGGCCACGATCACCGCGTCCTTGCCGCCGAGCTCGAGAAGCGTCGGCGTAAGTGTGCGGGCGCAGTCAGCGGCTACAGCCTTGCCTGAGTTGACGCTGCCGGTGAAGGCCACCTTGTCGACACCCGCCGCAATCAGCGCCTGGCCCGTGGCGGCGAATCCGATGAGGGTCTGGAGTACCGCCGGAGATTCCGGGACCGCACGCGCCCAAGCGCGCGCCAACCATTCGCCAACGCCCGGTGTGATCTGGCTCGGCTTGAGGATGACTGCGTTGCCGGCAGCCAGCGCATGAACCACGATCGCGCCGGGGGTGGCCAGCGGGAAGTTCCACGGACCTATGACTGCCACGACGCCGTATGGCACATATTCGATCCACGCGGTCTGGTTAGCCATGTTTGGTGGCGCGGGAACTTCGCGCCGACCAAGGACGTGCTCAGCGTTGTCGAGCACAAAGGCAATGTGTCCCAGGACCGCTAAAACTTCTGCGCGCGAGTCCTCGAGCGACTTGCCGTTCTCCGCGTGGATGATCTCCGCGAGATGCTCGGCCCCTGAAGCAATCTCCCGGCGCCAAGCTCGTAGGCGCGTGGCCCGCCCGTCGAACCCGGCCTCCCACCATTCGCTTGTGGCCGAGCGTGCAGCATCGACCGCCTGCATCGCCTCCTCGGGGCCCGCGACCGCGTAGCGGGCTAGCTCGCTTCCCGTGGCCTGGTCGATGGTGACGACCTCGTCGGCAGTTGTGCTCAGGTCGCCATCGCGGCTAATCGCCGCGATCGTCGTGTCCGCGCTCATTCTCTCCCGCCCTTCTGTTGTTCCCTACAAACGTGATTTGCGACTATATCAATCACTTGACATTCCTCAATCGGTTGATACTAGGTCGAGCCGCGCTAGAGTCGCGGCCATGACCGCGGCCGCCGGCTCCCACAGCCGCCTGATATGGATGCTGCGACAGGCTTTTCAAGCCGTGGAAGCAGAGAAAGGCGCACGACTGCAACCCATCGGCGTGCGCGCCGCGCACTATTCGCTGATGATCAATCTCGCGGAGGCTCCCGGGCTTAGCGGAGCCGCGCTGGCGCGCAGACTCTCCGTGGCGCCGCAGAACGTCGCATCGCTGGTCGGTCGCCTCGAGCGAGAGGGGCTGATCGAGCGTCGCAGCCACCACCGCCACGGACACGTCCAAGAGCTCTACCTCACTAGCGACGGCGAGCAACTGATCTCTGTCGCTGACGCGGCTGTTGGCGCTTTCGAAGACGACCTCGGGCAACTGCTCGGCGACGAAGACGCGGCGACTCTCAAGCGCATACTCATGCGCCTCGTGAACGGCCTCGGTGCTCCGCCGCAGGCGGCTAGCAGCCCTGAGGCGACGAGCATGCAGCCCTAGCGATCTCCGCTGGTCCACATCGTGCGGCTGCCCTCGGGCGTGTGCGACAGGCCTCGACTGCACCGTCGCCGCACAGTCTGCGACCGACCCCGTCTCTTCCCGCCCAGACGGGCTGGACTGCCGCTCTGGGTTAGCCGGCAACGTCGAATGCGTCCGGCTGCTCTGGTCCATGTGGCACGGCAATGGTTTCCTCACCGGTGCGGAGGGCTCGCAGGATGGCGCGGGCTGGATATTCGGGTGTATGGGTGACCAAACCGGGGAACGGCTCGTCCCCAAGCTTGAAAAATCCTCCCCGGAAGTGCGTGGCGGTGATCGACGGAAGGACCACAGACACGGCGACGCCGTCGCCGGCCAGTTCCCTGCGCGCCACGTTGCTGAGCATGTTGACGGCCGCCTTCGTGGCCGCGTACGGACCTACACCAACAGGGGCCATGTTGGTGCTGCCAGAGCTGACATTTACGATGCGCCCGAAACCCGCGTCCCGCATTACCGGAAGAACGCCGACCATCATCGCGAGTGGCCCGAGAACGTTCACTCGCAGCGCCACCTCAAATACGGCGAGGTCAAGCTCGGCGATCGGATAGTGGGCGCTGATCCCGGCGTTGTTTACGAGGCCATCGATCCGGCCGTGCCGGTCGAGGGTTGCTGTGACTAGGCTCCGCACCTGCTCGATGTCAGTCACATCGGTTGAAACAGCGAGAGCGTCGTCGAGCGGACCCGCGACAGCGGCCATGGCCGCACGATCGACATCGGCGAGCACGGGTGTTGCGCCTGCGTCGTGAAGTAGCCGTGCGGTTGCGGCACCGATACCGGACCCGGCACCTGTGACGATCACGACCCGACCGGTCAGGTCCACCGTCGCAAATTGCTGCTCAGTTGTGCTCATCGCGTCCCTTTGTCGCATCTATTCCGAATACCGTCTCAGCGTTTACGTGCGCGAGCTTCTCGAGGTCGTGTTGAGGGAGCGGCGCAAGATCGAGCAGTGTCACACCGACGTCATTGGAGCTAAACGGCCAATCGACACCGAACATCAGGCGGTCAATCCCGAAAGTCATCAGCGTGCACATGAGCGGCGGTACTGTGAACAAAGCGCTGGTCGAGACGTAGAACGACGAGCGCAACACCTCTGATGGCGCTCGTTGCAGGACCCCGGCGCCCGGCCCAAGTGTGCTATCGATCCGTCCGAGCATGAACGGAAGCATCTCTCCCATGTGGCCGATAACCACACGCAGGTGCGGGTGGCGGTCGAAGACGCCTCCGCACACCATCCGGAGTGCGTGCAAGCCCGTTTCTGCGTGCCAGCCCCAGCCGTTGGTACCGATGACACGGCGGACGTTTGGCGGTAAGCCGCCGAAGTACACCTCTTCGACGACCGCGGGCGGCTGCGTCGGATGCAAGTACAGGGGCACGTCCAGTCGCTCGAAGCGCTCGAGCACAACGTCGAAGCTTCGATCGTCGAGAAATGTCCCATCCGTATGTCCGTGAATCACGCCGCCGCGGAATCCGAGCTCGGTGACGGCTCGCTCAAGCTCATCTGCGGCGGCCGAGGGGTCGCTCATCGGGAGCAAAGCGAGACCAACGAGGCGATCGGGGTGAGCCTTGGTGGCTTGTGCCAGTTCGTCGTTGGCGTTCCGGGCCAAGGCAACCGCTTGTGGTGCTTGCAGCCCGCTCAACGTGGGCATCGAGGAATGGCTCACGATCTGAACATCGATGCCCGCTCTGTCCATCGCAGCTAGGCGACGCTCGCCGAGGCTGGTCAGGTCAGCGGATCGCTCCACGCCCATCCGCGAGGCCAGATCGGGGCCTGCGCTTGCGTCGAGAATCGAAGAGCTCGCAAAGTGTTCCTCTACGGCAATTATCTTCATGCGAACCTCGGGAAGCCGCTCGGCGTGTGCCCTGCTCTCACGTGCGGCCAACAGCGCTCGTTGGCACTCCACGTCGCGACGTCGAGCTTGAGCAGCGACACCGCGCAACCCTCAATCATGCGGTGACCTCGGCGGAGCGAAACGTATGAATCATCTGGCCGATCCCCTCAATCGTGCTGACCAGGCGCTCCCCAGCCTTCAGGAAGCGCTGCGGGTCGCGGGTCGCGCCCACACCGGCCGGGGTGCCGGAGAAGATGACGTCGCCAGGCAGGAGCCGGACGACGTGTGAGAGTCGTTCGACGAGAGTCGGGACGTCAAAGATCATCTGGGATGTGCGACCGTCCTGCATGGTCTCGCCGTCGATGGCTGTGCTGAGCCGAAGATCGTCCGGATTAGGGAGCTCGTCTGGCGTGACGAGTGATGGCCCGATCGGACCAAAGCCAGGGAAGCTCTTGCCTAGGGAAAACTGCGGCACCGAGCCGGCGAGTTGCACGGCACGCTCCGAAAGGTCTTGTCCAACAGTGAGCCCTGCCACGTGTTGCCATGCCTCGCTTGCAGGGACGCGGCTTGCTTCACGCCCGATCACAGCGACGAGTTCCACTTCCCAGTCGACCTTCTCACTAGGCAGGGCGATGTCTGCAAACGGGCCGGTCAGTGAGGTTGGAAATTTTGTGAAGGTGGCAGGGTTGTCGGCGGGCCCATGCATCTGTGACTCGGCCACGTGGTCGCCATAGTTCAGACCGATTGCGAAGACCTGCCGCGGCGAGGGTACTGGAGGGCCGATCTGGGCAGCTAGCAGTTCGACACCAGTGTTCTCCATGTTTGCCACCTCCTGACCGCGGGCCCAGGCGACCAGCTCATCCCAACGTTCGTAGGCGCTTTGCGGATCGCTGTCGAAGCGGCCCGCGCTCGCGGCGGCAACGTCGATCCCATGGGTCGGCGTGAGTTTGTCGTCGGTCTGCGTCACGAGGACTAACCGGCAGTCATGGTTGGCGAATCTCACTCTGGTCTCCTTGGATATATGCGTGTCTGTGACAACTCGGCTTGCCACCGGCTCTCGTGGACCGACTCGAGATCACGCACGTGCCGCGTCCCTATTCCTGCGTGAGCTCACCATGAATCTGATTGCGCTGGTTCGATGGGAGGTCCGTTGGTACTTGGAGAGCCCGACCGCCAGCAGTAGAGCGGCGCCGTTGAACAGGTTTGGTATCCAAATCGGTGCGCCCGCAAGCTGCAGCCCCATGACGCCGGTTCCCAGGACGTAGACGGCAAGAACGGTGCCCCAGACGTTGAAGCGACCTCCACGGAACTGGGTTGAACCCAGGAACGCTGCCGAGAATGCCGGCAGCATGTAGGGCGGGCCGACCGTTGGGTCTCCCGCGCCAAGCGAGGAAGTCACGAGCACGCCCGAGAACGCCGCTATCGCGCCGCACGCGATGAGCGCGCCGATGATTACCGCCGATGTCCTGACGCCAGCAAGACGCGCGGCTTCACTATTTCCGCCTGTGGCGTACACCCGCCGTCCCACCGGTGTGCGCTCAAGCACGTACCAGACCGCGAATGCAACGCCGAGCATGACGTAGACGGACAGCGGGAAACCGATGATCTTGTTGGTCGCGATGTTCTGGAACGAGTTCGACATGCCAACAATCTGCTGGCTGTTCGACACCCAATCGATGAGGGCGAGCAGCACCGAGCTCATTCCGAGCGTCGCAATGAACGAGTCGATCCTCACCCTCACAACTAGGAGGCCGTTGGTAAGTCCGACTAGGGCGCCGGCAAGGGTCGCTAGGGCAATGGCAGGAATCATCGCGACGCCCTGGTTGACCAAGAGCCATGCGACGAAGATTTGGCCGAGACCAAGAGTCGAGCCGATCGCAAGGTCAAAGGCACCGGCTGAGAGGGCGATGACTAGCCCGACGGCTAGGAGCGCGGTCAGCGCTTGGCTGCTGATCATGGCGCTCCAGGTGCCCCATTCAAGGAAGGTGCCCGGTACCCATATCGCGAACACAGCGAAGAGAACGAGAAAGACATAGACGGCGCTGATCCGGCGCGGTGACAGGCACGCCAGGGCTCGGCGCCAATCGCGCCCCGCTCCCAGTGCTCTTGCGCTATCGGGCGGGTCCGGCGGGGTTGCTGCCGACGGTGTCACTGTCGATGGGGTCAGGGACCCCGTGTATGCCTCAGTGTCAGGCACCTCGCTCCTCCATTTCGGCTCGATGGCCGTTCCTTGCAGCCCCAGATAGGGCGGCCGTGACCAGGTTGGCCTCGCTCAGTTGCTCGCCGGCAACGTCAGCGACGAGGCTTCCGTCGCACAGCACAAGTACGCGATCGCAGAGCAGCGCGAGTTCCTTTTCATCCGATGACGCCACTAAAACTCCGGCGCCGGCGCCCGCGGCTTTTTCGATCAGTTCGAAGATCGAGACCTTTGCGCCCACATCGACTCCTTGCGTCGGCTCGTCCAGCAGCAGGACCTTGGGCTCCGTACGAAGCCATTTGGCGAGAACTACCTTTTGCTGGTTCCCGCCGCTGAGCAGTCTCAACGCGCGCTCAGGGTCAGGCGGGCGGAGCTTGACACGCTCAATCCACCGAGTGACCTCTTGCCGTTCGGCACGTCGGTCGATGCGCGCGAACAGGCGTCGCAGTGGACGCAGGTACGGAAGTGTCAAGTTCTCTCGGACGTTCATCGTCATCACCGCGCCGTAGCGGTGCCGGTCGGCTGGTACGTACGCCATGCCGGCTGCCATGGCCGCGCGCGGGCTGGGAGCGCCGATCCGGTGGTCACCAACCCGGAGATCCGCCACCTCTCCGACACTGTCGCCGAAAAGGATCCCAGCTAGTTCGTCCCGACCAGACCCGAGAACCCCTCCGATACCGAGCACCTCACCGGCGTGAAGGTCGAGGTCGAGTGCGCTGATCGTCTTCCCGCGAATACCACGGGCGCGGAGCACTACCTCACCGCTGTCGGAAGACAAGCGCTCGACGTGCTCGGCGGTCAACTCGCCCGCGATCAATCGCACCAGGTGATCGTGGTCAAACCCCCCGCGAGCGGCTTCAGCTATCAGGCGACCGTCCCGTAGCACGAAGACCCGATCGACCAGGTCGACTATCTCGTCCAAGCGGTGTGAGATGAAGACGACGCCGGCGCCACGCTGCGCCACCTCGCGCACCGCGACAAACAGCTTGCTCACCTCGTCACCGTGGAGCGAAGCGGTGGGCTCGTCGAGCACGAGCACATTGCGTTCGTGCTCCCATCCATCAAGGGCACGGGCAATGGCGATGATGGTGCGCTCGGCTGCGCTCAGGTCGGCGATTGGGCGCTCAACGTCGAATGTGGCGCCGAAGCCCGCGAGCATTCGCTCGGCCTGCTGCCGCTCTGCCCTGCGTGCGAAGGGAAGAAGCGAGCGATAGCTGCGGTGGGTGCGACCAAGATCGAGGTTCTCGACCGTGGACAGCTTTCCTACGAGTCCCAGATCCTGATGGATGAAGTGCAATTGCGCGTGGCTGCCGTCCGGCCCGGCTCCGAGGATTACCTCGGAGCCGGGATCGGGCGTGTGCACTCCGGCCAGCACCTTGACGAGCGTTGACTTCCCAGATCCGTTGTGACCGACCAGGCCAACGATCTCCCCGGCGTTGACGCTCAGCGACACTCCGTCCAGCGCCATAAGTCCGGGGAAGCTCATTGAGAGGTCGCGGACCTCAAGCAGCGGACGCTCGCCTGGTTTCATCAGCCGCGGACCTTCCACAGCTTGGCGAAACGCTTCTGGTAGTTGGGATAAGCAATCCAACCGGCTTTAGCGTTAAGGACAAGGTTGTGCTTGGTCAGGAACTGAATGACCGTCACTCCCTTGGCCTCGTCGCCAACGAGGGGCTGCCCGTCAATCTGACGAGCCGCTTGATCGAGCAAGGTCCATGCGAGAACGGAGTCATCGGCGGAGAGCACCGCCGTTTCCTCCCCTTCCTTGACGTACTCGAGGTTCTCCGGCGCCGGACCAGACCCAAGTGTCTTGACATTGATGTTCGCGATCTTCAGCGCCGCGGGCAGGCCCTCCTCGGTCTCGTCACTGGCGAACGCAATGACGTTTGTGGACGGGTGTGACTGGAGATCGCTGACGATCAGTGCCGGGGCCGTCGTCCCTGTATCAGCGACCGGGACAGGCACGATGCGCGAGGTGCAACTGCTGCAGACCTTCGCCAACTGCGACTGGAACGAGGTCGCCATCAAGCTCGTGAACGAGATCTCGGGCACCGTGTAGAACGCGACATTCGAGTTGGCGCCGTACTTGGCGGCGATGTAATCGGCCATCAGCCCGCCGGTCAGGCGGGACCAGTACTCGGCAATCTGAGCGTCCTTGATGCCGTACTGCTTGGTGCCGAGAATGCCGCTGGCAACAACAGGAATGTGCTCGGCCTGCAGCTCCTTGAGCTGGTTCTTCCACAGGTCGATGTTGATGGCGACCGCGATAACTGCAGCTGGCTTCGCCGCTACGACGGCGTTGTATGCGGCGGTGACCGTGTTAGCGGCCGAACCAGCGGCATACCTCACGAGATGCACACCCATAGTTTTGGCAGCGGGCTGGAGCAGCTCCCAGAACAAGCCGCAGATCGGCGTTCCGCAGTCCATGTACGCAATCTTCGTTCCGCGCTTTATCCGCTTGTTCAGCGGCTGAGTCACCGGAAACGGACTCGGGTGATTGAGATACGGTGCGATGGCGGCATTCGCCGCCGCCGTGTTGACACCCCCGTGCGCTCGGAGGCTGGTCTTGCTCTGAACGCTGGAGCCGCTAGCAACGGCCGCAGTAAGGGCGACCGCTAGCGCAGCCGCAACAGCTAGCGCGACCAAGCGGACGCCTAGTCCCTTTGTCCTTCTCATTCCACTCTCCCCTCGGAACAGTCAGTTCTGTCGCATACGCGACGTAGATTCGAATTTATCTCGTAAAGTCGTAACTGTCAAGCAAATTCTCTTGCACTCCCACCATTCGATCGCCGCCTGGACAGGGTGTAGGGCTTATCCCAGCGGCCTGCCGATGGCTAGCGAGACACCGGAACGCATCGAGCGTTCAACTCATCGGGATGGCGTTTTTCCTCATCGGGGATGGCGCGTCTTCTCCGAGAGCCATGAACGTCCCCGTCCCGGGCCACGGCTAGCTCAGTCGCGTGGCGAGGAGTCGAGCCGCGGAGCGAATACGTTCACCAGCAGCGGAGCTGGATGGTGTTCTGGTCACCTCGCGCCTGCCTCATGACTCACTCGTGATGACCTGGTCCATGGACGGCAGCGGGCCGGGCGAGGCGCCGAGCTCAAGGAATGTCTCGGCGATCCAGTCGGCGATGTAGGACCGCGGCAGCGAGAGGTTGTCGAGCCCGACATGCTCACTGCCGCCGAGCGAGGTCTCAAAGATCTTCAGTTCCCGCTTCGGGCTGCGAACCGCCTGGTCATAGCTGTCCCGCGCGTCAGCGAGAGGTATTTGCTGGTCATGCTCGCCGTGGACGATCAGGAAGGGTGTTTCGATGCGCTCGACGACTCCATCCAAAGTGATCCGGGGCGCGATCTCCATGAAATGCTCAAGATCGGGCTGACCCCAGACCCAGAGCGCGTGGTCCCAGTAGTGTGGGACCGGCAGCTCGCCTTCCCTATTCATCCGCTGGAGCTGACGCCGACCCCAGTTGTGGTTTGCACCCCATGCGACGCACAGAGCAAGCCGGGGTTCGAACGCTGCTGCCCTCGGCGCGTAATAGCCACCGAGCGACCAGCCGACGATGCCGAGATGCTCGGCGCTGATGTCATCGCGTTCTTGGAGATAGTCCACGCACGCAGAAGCCCACGCCTCAGTCTCGGGCTGTGCGGTAAGGCCTTGCATACGCAGCGCCTCACCACTGCCGGGCGTATCGACCATGAGGGTCGCGATGCCGCGGCGCGCTAGTTCGTGCGCAAGCCGCGCGCCGTACATCATCTCCTTTGTGCTGTCGAACCCGTTCCACTGAAGGACGCAAGGGCAAGGAGTGTCTGTTCTTGGGCTGAGGAGGTACCCGCCCAGCGTCGAGCTTCCGAACGGAACCTCGACCCGCTCAACCGGCTCCCCCTGCAGCTCGACCGAACGCGAGAACAACGCCAGTGCTCGCTCGTACACAGCCAACCGCTGCGGTGCATGAGGAGCTTGCATGCGCTCCGCTATTCCCAGATAGATGGCCGCCCGTCCGTACTTCTCGCCGGCGCTCAGATACCGGCCGCGTGCGTGGTCCTCGTCAGCGATCTCGACGAGCTGGTCGGCTACGCGCGACCACTCTCGCAGAAACGCGTCAGTCGCCTGAGCGGCCGTGTCCCCTTTAGTGCCAAGCAGCGGACGGCAGGCACGGTCGACCTCATCGAGCGTCCCTCCCACGCTCAGCGCGAGCAAGACGGAGAGGTTCCAGACGTAGTTGTCCTCGAAGTATTCAAACATGGGGTTGCTCCGGGTCTTGGGTCATCAGAGAATCGCTACCGGCCCCGGTGGCGAGCCCGCTGCGCCGGTAAACGGCAAAGGGGGAGCGGAGACGAAGAACTCCCAGACCCTCTCGTCAGCACAAGCGACCGATAGCTCTTCGAGCTGAAACATCTCGCCCAACGGCAGCCCCATGTAGACGATCGTGGGTACATGCATGGGCTGAAAGCTGTCCGGGAGCTCGTTGGGTCGCACCTCCACACCCCACGTGTCAGTCGCGACCGCCGCGATGCGCTTCTGCGCCAGCCAAGGCACAGCGAAAAAGCTCAGGCCCGGGGCGTCTCCTCCCGCGAACGTCCCCCAGGTTGTGGCAAGACATCGCGCCATCTGCCCGGTGCGAATGAAGACGATGTCGCCCTCGCGCACGGTGACTCTCTGCGCCTCTGCTGTCGCGTCCAGCTCGTCAGCGCTGATCGCGTAGCCGTCGGGGAGCGCATCAACACCCTTGGCGCGGGGGACGTCAAGCAGGACGCCACGTCCGACTATCGCTGCCTTAAGCTGCTCGACGCCAAGCCGTGGGGCGCCGGCACTGTTCACGAGTTCGGCAGGCAGGCCGTTATAGGCCTTGCCGGCATGGAAGATATGGCAGAGGCTGTCCCAGTGTGTAGCCGACTGGAGGTGCAGGACCACGGCGTCGTCTGCATATCCCATGCGCCGCGGTATGGGCTCGCCGGAAAACGGTTGCGGGTGGTGCACATAGTCAGAGCCCGTGGCCAACGAATAGCGAAGACAGTTGAAGCGGCCGTTCGCGCCCGTTTGTGGACCCGTCTGATCGAAGGGCAGCGCCAGCGATATGACTCGACCAGTACGGACTAGGCCGGCAGCTTCCCGGACCAGTGCCCTGGTGATGTAGTTCGCAGTGCCAATCTGGTCTTCGCTGCCCCACTTTCCCCAGTTACTGAACTTCGCGATGTATTCGTCGAACTGGTCTGTGACGACGGGCGATTGAGCCTCCACAGCTGTCTCCTCTCCTCGCAGTTAGTGTGAGCGCACCTCGGCGCCTCCGTCCAATAGGTTTGATCGGCTGTTACATCGCGCGTGCCAATCGGACTCGGCGTCTGGTCTCGCGAACCTCGGGTCCGAGCAAACTGGCGCCCCACTTGTCGTGGTACCCGCGGGTGCCACGACAAACTAATGTGGGCGCCGAGCTAGAGCCGGACCGGCTCGCGGGCGAAAGTTGGGTTGCCTCACGGCCGCGGTGTTATGCGGGCTGTGCGAGTGCCTCGAATGCGGAAGCGCTGAGCGACGCGCGGTCGGCGCCTGGTGTGTCGGGATAGAGTTGCCACTTGTTGAGCGTGCTGGACGCCTCAACCACAAGCCGACAGCGTTCGAAGCGACGGTCGCTGAACCGCGCGAGCGCTGACGGGACGTCCGCTGCGCCTCGCAACTCCTCCCCGAGCACCACAGCGTCTTCGAGGGCAATCGCGCCCCCGGACGCCAGGTGCGGAGTCGCTGCATGGGCTGCATCACCGAGGATGACAATGCGACCGCGATGCCACGGCGCGGGCGCAAGCAGCGAATACAGCGGCCGGTAATCCACCAGCTCGGGATCGACGATCTGGTCGCGAGCAGCAGCGGCGAGACCGCCAAAGTCTGCCAAGAGCTCGCGCATGATGCCCGGCGCGTCCTCGGAGTCTGGGCGCCATCCCTCGGTGGCGGGGGCGACGCAGAACATGTACATGAGGTTCTCTCCGAGCGGAGTGAACCCCGGGTGGGCAATGTGATGACCCTCGAAGACGTACTCGGTCTCGACCTCGCTCGGTCGTGGGACCACCGCTCGCCAGCATGCAGTCCCCTCGAACTCCAGAGGAACGTCGCCAAGCGTCAACTGGCGAACGGTAGATCCCAGTCCGTCGGCGCCAACGACGAGGTCGAAGCTTTCCGTGGTGGAGTCCGCAAACCGGACGGTCACCGCGTCATCGGCCGTCTCGACCATCTCGACAGCAGTGCCAACGCGAATCTTGGCACCCGCCTCGACGGCAGTCTCGGCCAGGATTCTGTGTAGCTCCGGCCGCATCAAGCCCATCATCCCCGGTCTGCGGGGACCAGCGACGCGCGGGAGCGGAACGACCTGAAGCTCGCTCCCGTCGACCGCGCAGAATCGGAATGCCACGGTGCCAAATCCCACGGCCAGGCACGCGTCGAGGACCCCCAGCGTATCCAGAGCTCGGATTGCCGGTCCTGTGAGTGTGATGCCGCTCCCGAGCGCTTCGAGCTTTTCGCGCCGCTCGGCAATGGTGACGTCATGCCCCTGTCGGGCGATCACAATCCCGCTTGCCAAGCCGGTGATGCCGCCGCCGACAATGAGTGCCTTCATTTCTCTCTCCTCTTAGCCGTAGTGCGACTTGCGATCAGCTGCGAAGTCGCACAGGCGGCCATTGTCCTCGGCGGCGAGCGCGCAATCTAATAGGTTCAGAGCGCCGTCGTATCGATGTGGTCGATACGTTTGCGCCGTGGCTCGGTGCGTTCGGCGGGCAGACTGCGACCGAGCTAGCGGTTCGGTCCGAGCACACCTCTCAGGGCAGCCGGTCGATATCGACGAGACGGCCAACGCCATCAACCATCGAGTATCCCTCCGTACTCCTCAAGCCCGTGTATCCGGCCTCAATCGCACTGGCTGGACCCGCCAACTTCTGTGCCGGAGAGACGCGCAGCCTTCGGATTCCGTGCGGGCGCTCAGACCAAACGCCATACTCTCGCGAGTCGGCCGATAGCATCGGGCGGTCGATCAGAGCGTCACCGATGTCAAAGTCGCCTTCTCAAAACCAGGCTGATGCGCTTACAGCGAAGCGCGTCGCAGTTCGGGTCGCAAGCCAGGTTTTCGAGCTGGTGGAGTATCGCCTTGGCGCAGGGGAGTGCGAATCGAACGAGGCGGCCGACGCGGTTCTGGCTCTAGCACCGGGGGTGATGCGTAGCTCTGGGGTGCCATACAAGACGTTCCGTTCGCTACTAGAGCTCGCCGCCAAAGCGCTGGGCGGTCCGGACCGGTTGAGCGACGTCATTCCCTGGCATGTCCGGTCAGG
The DNA here is from genome assembly GCA_963720195.1 of uncultured Conexibacteraceae bacterium. Lineage (GTDB taxonomy): Bacteria > Actinomycetota > Thermoleophilia > Solirubrobacterales > Solirubrobacteraceae > Palsa-465. Next base: position 727,899 of record CAVRFD010000020.1, on the reverse strand, counting down.
ACGTACGTTTGATGTCACCGAAGGCCTGCGCACGGAACCCTCGCCCGAAGCGTTGTATCGGATCCTCAGCGCCACCGGCGGCAGCGTCATGCCGCTGATGCAAACCGACTCTCGGGAGCTCGCGCCGCGTGAGTGGGAGGTAACGGCTCGCATGCGGTATGGACTTGAGCCCTTCCCTGAGTTATGCGCATGGTTCGCCGGACAACCGATCGTCCTTCCGACGCTATTCGGCTACGCGCCGGCTCGAGTTGTCCAGGAGGAATGCCAGTGTCACGGCGCCGAGGCGTGCCGCTTCCGCGCCAGCTGGGACGACGCTGATGGTCAGCAGCGGGAGTATCGCGTCGCTCAGCTCAGGGCGGGTGGACTAGAACGCCGCCTCGGCGAGTTCGAGGACGTGGTTGCCGAACTTGTCGCCGGTGAGAGTATCGATGACGTCTTGGTCAGAATCGTGCGACTGGCCTTGCGTACCTCACTCGGATCCGGGTGCGTGCTCATCGTGCGCCCAGACATCCTCGGGGCGAAGCGGCTTCTAATCACAGAGGGCATCGAGTCAGAAGCCGCTGCCCGGCTTGCGGACGACCTGGCGAACGACTCGCACTGGAGTGGCACGAATCAGCTGGTGTTTGACGTCAGATCCGCTGACAACCTCTACGGGCATCTGGTTCTGACCGGCGAGTCAGCCGACGTCCTGACGCGCACCTCCAGAGCGCTGCAGACGTACGCCCGGTTAGCAGCAGCGGCAGTATCAAATGCTCGCGTGATCGACCAGATGCGCTACGACGCGATGCACGATGCGCTGACCGGAGCGGCTAACCGCGCCCTAATCCTCGACCGTCTCAACCAGATGCTGGTTAGAAACCGTCGTGGATCGGCTGTGCTGTTCATCGATCTCGACGGTTTCAAGCAAATCAACGACACCTTGGGTCACGGCGCCGGCGATGCCGTTCTGCGCGAGGTAACCAGCCGACTGAGGGCCGTCATCCGCGAGGCAGACGCAATCGGGCGGCTCGGCGGTGACGAGTTCGTCGTGCTTTTGGACGGTGAGACCACGAGCGCTGGCCCAGAGACCGTCGCCAAGCGGCTCATAGCAGCCCTCGCAGAGCCGTTCGATCTTCGCGACTGGTCCGCCAGCCCAGCGGTCGTGACAGCAAGCGTCGGCATCGCCACAGGTGGCAGCTCGGCCGCCGAGATGCTGCGCGACGCCGACGTCGCGCTTTACAGCGCGAAGCAGGCAGGCAAGAACCGGTTCGTCAGCTTTACGCGAGAGCTCCGAACGACCTCCAAGCCCTCCCTGCAGCCTCCCGATGAACGACGCACTCCGCGGTAGCTTCCTCGCTCGCGGTAGCGCACACCTCCGGCCGCCCGCACTGGGTTTCCGGCGAGGCGCTGCAAATCGTTCTGGCTGGCGGGCACATAACGCCGAGAGGTGCGCACCGAGGATGGTCGAGCTGGAGCCTCCTTGCTGAGGGCAAGCAAGATGAACCCGCCCACATGAGCGAGACGACCGACTAACTCTCGCCCGAGTCGGCAGCGAATAGCTGCGCGAGGTTAAGTTCCCAAGGCTGCGTCGACACGCAACAGTGTCAATTACGCAACGAGCCGGGGCTCGCCCGTGGCGGAAAGGTCAGACTCAGGCGCAAGCACAGAAGGAGCCACCACGCATCACTCGTCGATCCGGCTCAGCCGATTTCCCCGTCATGCCGTGACTCCGCAGGGGGTTCCAAGATCATGGCTCACTCCGAGGATCATCGTTTGGTCCGATAGAGCCCAGCGCAGGAGGTCCGATCATCGGAGCAGCGACCGCAACCGGGCGGTCAGCGCAACCTCAGGGAGACACCATGCGAACCGTCAGGAACATGTCAATCAGATGGAAGCTATTCGGAGGATTCGGCATCGTGCTCGCGATGACGGCAACGCTGGGCACGATCCTGCTAACGCAGATGGCTCATGTGAACGCGGGGGGTGTGTACCTCGGCGAGAAGGTGATTCCGAGCGTGCGACTGATATCGAGCATCCGATTTGAAGCGGCAACCTACATGACCAATGTCGAATTCCGCTTCATCGACCCGAACGCGACGGTTCAGCGTGAGACTGACTCTATGGCACATGCAGCAATCGCATCGATCGTCAGACAGCTCAATCAGTACCCATCGTTGGCCGGCGGCGGCCCGCGCGACCCCGGCTTGCGTGCGGTGACTTACGACTGGCGCAGCTACGAAGCCAAGACGGCCCCGCTGATCTCGCACCAGGACATGACTAACCGAGGTGCGCTAGGCGTGTTCCTGACTAGCTATCCCGCTTACGAAAAGATGCGTTCGGACAGTCAGCAATGGCTAGCGACAGATTTGCGCCGGGCTCAACGGCGGCTCGCTCAGAACCGTCACACGTACAGCACCACGGTCCTCATCGGCTGGGCCTTGGTCGCTCTCTCAATTATTCTCGGCATGGGAATCGCGACGCTCGTTGTACGGTCCGTCAAGCGTCCGGTGGACCGTATTCTGGCGACGATCAAGCATCTGGAGGAAGAGTCGATCCGGTCTATCCGCGAAGGCGTCCGTGCGTTTGCCGACGGCGATCTCACGCTCCGCTACCGGGCAACGACTGAGCCCCTACTCGTTCACAGCACAGATGAACTAGGGCGCGTAGCGGTTCTCTTGGCTGCCATCCCGTACGCCGAGCAGCCTTCGCATCTTCCGAACTCGGAAACTGACATCGCGGTTAGGCGATTCCTCGCCAACGTGCTAGACCCAGGCGCTTCCGACGCCGTCGCGACGCAGGCCCGCATACATCACGTGCTCGCTACCGCCGGCTTTTCCTTCGCTGGTCAACCGATCGTTTCACTCGACAGCGGTCAAGTATTTGCTGTCGAATCCCTTGCACGGTTCCCCGGAGAGCCGCCGCTAAGCCCGGACATCTGGTTTGAGCAAGCAGCAAGTATCGGACTAGGTGTGGAGTTTGACCTGGGTGCGTTCGCAGCGTCGCTGAAACTCCTCGACAACTTACCGCCGCCGTGCCAACTCTCGATCAACCTGGGACCGCAGGCGCTTTCGTCGCCGCGCTTGCCACGACTGCTTCGGGCGAGCCAGCCAGGTCGCATCATCATCGAGCTCACCGAGCACATGGTGATTCACGACTATCCACAACTGCGCTGCTCAGTCGAACACATCCGAGAGCTAGGGACCCAGCTCGCCATCGATGACACCGGGGCCGGATTCGCCAGTCTTGCTCACATCGTGAACCTAGCTCCGGATCTCATCAAGTTGGATCGAGGGCTTACCCGAGGCGTGCACAGCGACCCCGCCCGGCGAGCTGTAGCCCAGTCGCTGGTCAGCCTGGCGCACGACATCGGCGCCCATGTCGTGGCAGAGGGGATAGAGACCGAAGAGGAACTTGCCGTCGTTCGAGACCTTGGGATCTCCTACGCGCAGGGATATCTTCTTGGCAGGCCCACCCAAATCACCGACCTTCAGTGGTCTTTCCCAGAGATCGCCGAGTCAGGGAGAGCCGAACCACCAACCGACGGGCACGGACAAAGTGTGCTGCCGTCTCCGGCTTCTCGGCAACCCGCCGTTAGACGTTGGTATGCACGCCTCGGTCGTTGAGCGTGAGGCGAGACGCGCTCGTGAAGATCAGTCCCGTGCGCATGGCAACGGCAACCGCATGAGCACGGTTGCGGGTCCGCAGTTTCGCGTTGATGTTGGATATATGGCTCCGCACCGTCGCCTCGGTGATTGTGAGAGCCTCGCCGATCTCCCTGATGCTCTGACCGTGCGCAACCAGCTCAAGAACGTCGCATTCTCGCGCTGAGATGAGCCTCCGCGGAGCGGCGACATCCGCGTGACAGCTCTCAGCCAACTCGTCTTCAGGCCAATGGGCTGGTGATAGAGCCACGACTGCCGAGTTGGGATCCCGGCGCAGTCTCGCCGAAAAACGAACGGTTATGACGCCCCTAGGAAATGTGGCGAAGTGCAAGTGGCCGCTTGAGTGTCCTTGGGCGAGCAGATCGTTCCAGACTCGGTCGATGTGCGCCTCGGTCCCGGCGGGCATGAGATCTGTCAGTCGACGCAATCGAAGCTCGTCCGCACCAAGAAGCAGCAATAGGCGAGCAGGAGCGTTACCCCCGAGAACACGTCGTGCGTGATCTAGAACCATCATCGGCACTTGTTGAGTCTCGAGTGCGGCGTATGGCGCGCAGTTATGCTCGCTCGCGGTAATCACCGACTGGACCGCCTCGCCCAAGTCGCAACGAGCGACTCTCGCGCGGCGCCCCGGCCCCCTTCTCGCTGTGAGTTCCATCTTTAGCCGATCCTTTTTTGCAGCTGAAGGCGCCCGTTCGGGCCGCCCTCTCAATTGTCGACGGGGATGGGCGCCTGATCCAATCGGTTCAGCGAGCCGTTCTATCGACCCTGGTGATCAGCTTCTACGCCCGCGGGGGTCAGTTGGCGTCGGGTTCGTGTGCGAACAGCTGCCCAAGGATGCCTAGGAAGGCGTCGCGAGCCGGCGACGGCTCGGACTCGCGCCAGATGGCGTGCAGGTAGACCATCGGCTTCTCGCGTAGCGGACGAATGACGGCGCCCGTGCTGGGCACATAGTCCTCGCGCGCGACGACGAGCGCAACGCCGGACCCGTGAGCAACGAGAGAAACGCGCGACGCCAGCGGGATGTCAAGCGAGGTGAGTCTGGGCTCAAATCCCGCTTGTCGACACAGCCACAAAAGGTACCTGTGCATGTCTGGTGCCCGCCATGGAGATGGGACAAGCCATTCGTCGTTAGCCAGGGCGTGAAGCTCGAGCTCTGTCTCGCCGGCCAGCGGATGATCTGGCGGCAGCGCGACCGCGAGCGGCTCTGCTGCGAGCAGCATGTGGGGATGTGGTGGCTGCTCATCCGGGGTGTACGACACGACCACATCAACACGCCGGGCATCCAGGTCGCGCATGATCGTCGCTGGGTCGGCTGATCGGATGCTCAAACCGACCTCCGGATGACTTACTTGGAACGCGGCGAGCGCGGCGGCCACACGGCCGACCGCCGTCGCCGCTGTGAAGGCCACGCTAAGCGACTCGGTCGCCTCGTGCTGAAGGGCCTGTATCCGCTGGACGATCCTGTCAGCATCGTCTAGGAGGCGCACCGCGTCGATCAGCAGCATGCTACCCGCCGGCGTGAGCTGAACAGCGCGGCGCGAACGGTCAAACAGCTCGACGCCGAGTTCTTGCTCGAGCTGCTTGATCTGACCACTGAGGGTCGGCTGGACGACGAAGAGACGGTCGGCCGCCCGCGTGAAGCTGAGCTCCTCAGCGACGGCAACGAAATAGCGAAGGTGGCGAAGCTCCATACCTAACATATTGTCGGACGCCGCAGAACGCCGGGTCTCCGAGGCTCTGTGGTCGTAGGGCAGATACGCAACCACTCGTCGCGCATCCAGGACGGCCGACATTCCAGATGGTATGCATGCTCAGGCGAACGTTGTTGGGAACGGCCCGTGGTAGCTGACGCAAATTGCGATCGCGCTGCATCGACGAGCAGAGCGTTGAAGTCAGCGCAGGCTCGCACGACACTCGCCATATGTATCGACCGAAGCGATGCGATCCCGTCTCGAAACTATTGGACGGAGACCGGGCAATCGCGGGACTATTGACTCGGTAGGGCCCGATTTATTGGAGGAGAGAAATGTCGCGCCGATTGATTGCCCATCTCGCTCACGTCGAGATCTACACACCCAACCCTGAGCAGTCCCTCTCGTTTTTCAAGAATGTCCTGGGTCTCGAGGAAACAACGCGCTCCGGGCAGTCCGTGTACCTACGCGGCTGGGGTGAGTGGTCTCATCACAGCTTGCAACTCACCGAAGCCCCCGCTCCCGGCCTGGGCCATATCGGCTGGCGCACTTGGAGCGCCGAGGATCTCGAGACTGCGGTCCAGCGAGTGGAGACGGAGGGCGTTGGGCTTGGCTGGGCAACCGACTCGGTCGGCCATGGTCGGGCATTTCGGTTCAGAGCACCCGGTGGGCACGTTCACGAGTTGTTCTGGGAGACCGAGCGTTACGTCCCGCCGGCAGATCTGGAGTCACCGTTCCCAAGCCGGCCGCAGCGCTACGTCCCTCGGGGTATCGCGCCGCGACAGATCGACCACGTGACCGTTATGAGCAACGATCCGTTCGGCGAGGCGCAGTGGATGCGGCGCACTCTCGGCAGCACGTTTACTGAGTACACGACACTCCATGACGATTCAGATCTTGTCGTCTTCGCGATGTCAACTAACAATGAGAAGTCGCACGACCTCGGACTCATCCTCGACCAGACTGACGTGCCCGGCCGCCTGCATCATTTCGCGTGGTGGGTGGATTCGCGCGAGGAGTTGCTCAGAGCAGCTGACATCCTGATCAATGCCGGAACACCACTCGAGTTCGGCCCTGGACGCCATGGCATGGGCGAGCAGGACTACCTCTATTGCCGTGAGCCCGGCGGGGTTCGCGTTGAGATCAACACCGGCGGATATCGCCTGTACGAGCCGGATTGGGAACCTAAGCGCTGGGCGCCTTCACAAGGCTCAAATACCTTCTACCGGAACGTGGCGATGCCAGATTCGATGATGGAAGGCTTCCCTGCCGCTCAGCTCGCCGAGAAGGCCGACGCGGACGCAGCAAATCCGTGGTCGACCGCGAGCGTCCATTAGGCGGAGGAGTAGCGGCCACACGACCCTCGCGACTGTCCGGCCTTCTTCGCGAGCTTGGCCAAGCAGTCGGGCCGGCTCGGTCGGCTTTGACAGCCGCAGGCTCCTGCCGCGGGCGGGGGTTGCGCGGCCGCCGGTGCCGCAGCACATCACCGCACCCTGCCCAAAAGTCACGAGAAAGATGACGATGCCCACGATTATCACAGTGGCCCCGACCGGCCCAATCGCCACCAAGGCCGACAATCCGGCGCTGCCAACGCAGCCTGAAGAGATCGCTGCTGAGGTAGAACGAGCCTACGAGGCAGGCGCGGCTGTGGCCCACCTGCATCTCCGCGACGAGCAGGACCGTCCGACAGCCGATCCGAAGGTTGCTCAGCGTCTGATCGACATGATCCGCGAGCGCTGCGACATCCTGATCCAGCTGTCAACTGGAGTGGCTATCTCGGTGCCATTCGAGGAACGCGCCGCTCTGGTCGAGGTCCGCCCGCAACTGGCAAGCCTCAACCCCTGCTCGATGTCGTTCGGAGACGGCGTGTTCCTCAACCCTCCCCAAGCCGTGCGTGAGCTGGCAGCCCGGATGAAGGAACTGGACGTGAAGCCCGAACTGGAGATCTACGACAGTGGGCATCTGGATGCGGCACTGCGGATGCGCGACGAGGGCCTGTTCGGGCCCGGCCCACTGCAATTCTCGATTGTTCTCGGCGTTCGCGGCGGCATGACAGCGACACCGCAGAATCTCATCGAGATGGTCAACCGGCTTCCCGAGGGCTCGGTCTGGCAAGTGATCGCGATCGGTCGGGCCAACCGCACCCTCACAGCAATCGGCTTGGCGCTGGGCGGCAATGCACGCGCTGGCATGGAGGACACCTTGAGGCTGGACCAGGACACGCTCGCGCCAGGCAATGTGGCTCTGGTTGAACGGGCTGTGCATTTCGCGACCGAGCTCGGACATAGCATCGCCAGCGTCGCGCAGGCCCGCGAAATCCTTGGCATCTCCGAGATGGCAGGGGCGAGGTAGCGACGATCAGAGTAGCCACACCAACGTGTAACACGTTGAGGCAGAGGTGTGGGGCTACTCACAAGCCGCTTGTCGGAGACCAAGTACACCGTCCCAGGCGTACTTGGTCTCGATGCGGTGCAACCATAGTTGCTCCAACGCCGATGTCCGTTCTTCCTTGGCGGGCGCTTGAACCGCTTGCCGTCGCGCTCCGCTGATCCCGTCGAGCACGTGGCCTCATTGCTTGTGGCTGACGGGAGGAACTTCGTCGGCGCCCTAGCGCCGGCGCATTACCAACCTCGGCGGCTCTGGTCGGTCGCGCCGGCCCGTCACGCGGTGACATTCCCCACGGCCCACAGGCTGAACCATGTGGGCTGGACGTGTGGCCCGTCAGGCCAGGCTCTGACCCCCGTCGACATACAGGGTCTGACCGGTGATGAACGAGGCCTCGTCGCTACACAGAAACGCTGCCGCGGCGGCAATGTCGTCGGGCTGCCCAATCCGCCCCACGAGGGTGCGTGCGGCTAGGTCCGTTTGGAACTGCTCGAAGCCCATGTGCAGCCTCGTCGCCGCGGCCCTGGTCATTTCGCTGACCACAAACCCTGGCGCGACGGCGTTGACGTTGACGCCGAATCCGCCGAGTTCGATGGCGAGCGTGCGCGTGAATCCCTGAATGCCCATCTTGGCGGTCGAGTAGTTCGCTTGGCCACGGTTCCCCAAGGCCGAGATGCTGGATACGTTGAGGATCTTCCCGTACCGCTGCGCGACGAAATGCGTTTGCGCGGCCCGAGCCATCAGGAAGGCGCCGGTGAGATGAACGTTGATGACAGCGTGCCAATCCTCATCGCTCATCTTGTGCAGCAGGTTGTCCCGCGTAATTCCTGCGTTGTTCATGAGGATGTCGATACGACCAAAGTGCGCGACAGCGTGATCGATCGAGGCCTGCGCCGAGGCTGCGTCACCTACATCAGCGCCAATCCCGACATGCTTAGCACCGCCTCCCGGGAGCTTCTCCGCAGCCTCGGTCGCGTCAGCCTCGCCGAGGTCAACGATCGCTACTCTCGCGCCCTCGGACGCAAGCCGCTTAGCTGCTGCGAAGCCGATTCCGCGGGCGGCGCCCGTGATCACCGCGACCCGTCCCTCGAACCGGCTCATTTCAGCCTGCCCGAGCCGCGCGGTCCGGAAGCCGCCTGAGTGAAAGGCGAAGCCCTCGGGCTACGCCCGGTTATTCGAGCTGACGCTGACGCGCGACCAGACGGGCCTGAGCGAGACGGGCGCCTGGGGCGGGCTCCGCCGGCACCTTCGTGTCGTGATCGTTGCTGTGTCATGGCCCGGCTACGCAATCAGCAGCGGCGGTTCGGTCTTGGCCCGCACTTCGTCCTCCGTGACCCCGGGTGCGAGCTCGACCAGGCTGAGTCCTTGGTCGGTGATGTCGAGCACGCACAGGTCGGTGATGATCCGTTGCACGACACCTCTACCGGTGTAGGGGAGGGTGCACTCGTTGACGATCTTGTAGGACCCGTCTTTGGCGACGTGCTCCATCAGCACGATCACGTGCTTGGCGCCGTGCACGAGGTCCATGGCGCCGCCCATGCCCTTGACCATCTTGCCGGGAATCATCCAGTTGGCGATGTCCCCAGTGGCGGAAACCTGCATTGCGCCGAGGATCGCGGCGTCGATCTTGCCGCCGCGGATCATCCCGAAGCTGGTCGCGGAGTCAAAGAAGCTCGCGCCGGGACGGATGGTCACAGTCTCCTTGCCCGCGTTGATGAGGTCGGGGTCGACCTGATTGGGGGTTGGGTAGGGGCCGGTACCGAGGATCCCGTTCTCCGACTGCAGCACCAGCTCAACATCATCGGGCACGTAGTTGGGCACGAGGGTCGGCAGGCCGATCCCGAGGTTCACGTAGTCGCCGTCATGCAGCTCGGCGGCGGCGCGGGCGGCCATCTGTTCGCGGGTCCAGCCCATCAGGCGACCGCCTCGCGAGTAGTCACGCGCTCGATCCGTTTATCGGCGGCCTGTTGCGGGGTGAGCGCCAGCACGTGGTGCACGTAGGCGCCGGGCGTGTGGATCTCGTTCGGATCAAGCTCCCCCGGCTCCACGAGCTGCTCGACCTCGGCGATCGTCACGCGACCGCACATCGCCGCCAAAGGGTTGAAGTTGCGGGCGGCGTCGCGGTAGACGAGGTTGCCGTGACGGTCACCCTTCCAGGCTCGCACCAAACCGAAGTCCGCAATGATCGCGCGCTCCAGCACATAGTCGAGACCATCGAACTCCCAGACAATCTTGGTCGGCGACGCGATCGCCGTGACTCCCTCAGGGGAGTATTTCCAGGGCATCCCACCTTCCGCGACCATCGTGCCGACCCCGGTGCGCGTGAAGAACGCCGCGATCCCCGACCCACCGGCCCGCATCCGCTCCGCCAAAGTGCCCTGCGGCGTCAGCTCCACCTCTAGTTCACCTTCGAGATATTGGCGCGCGAACTCCCGGTTCTCGCCGACGTAAGAGGCGACAACCCGGCGCAACCTGCCCAGCTCCCAGCAACTTGCCGAGCCCCCAGTCATCGACGCCAGCGTTGTTGGACACGACCTCAAGATCAGAGTCCCCGTGGCCAAAAGAGCGTCTATCAGCACCGACGGAATGCCGCAAAGACCGAAGCCGCCGACAGCGAGCGTCGCCCCGGACTCGATGTCGGCTACCGCAGCCCCCGCCGATGAAACGTCTTATCCACGTCCCGACTTCCCCTCAGCTCGTGGATGGTTGATCGCAGCCTGCGCGGCGGCGATTCGGGCGATTGGGACCCGGTAGGGGCTGCAGGACACGTAGTCGAGCCACGCTGTGTGAAAGAACTCGATGGAGTCTGGGTCGCCGCCGTGTTCACCGCAGATGCCGAGTTTCAGGCTTGGGTTGGCCTCGCGCCCGACCCAGGCGGCGAGCCGCACGAGCCATCCGACGCCGGGTTCATCGATCGTTTCGAACGGGCTGCGGTCGATGATCTTGCGGTCGATGTAGATGGGCACGAACGCTGACTCGACATCGTCTCGGGAGAAACCGAGCGCCGTCTGAGTGAGATCGTTGGTGCCGAAGCTGAAGAAGTCGGCGTGATCGGCGATCCGGTTGGCGACGAAGCAGGCTCGTGGCAGCTCGATCATCGTCCCGACTGTGTAGTCGGAGCCGACTCGCTAATCCTTCCTCTTCGCCGATGCGAGTCACGAGCTCGCGCATCAATTGCAGCTCGGTGTCGTAGCCGACCAGCGGGATCATGATCTCCGGATGCGGGGCGACGGTCGAGGCCTTGGCGGCGCGCATGATTGCGCGGACCTGCATCTCGTAGATCTCGGGGTAGAGGATCCCGAGTCGGCACCCGCGGGTGCCGAGCATTGGGTTCTCCTCCGCGATCTCCTCGACGCGCGCGAGAACTCGTTCGAGTTCGGGGAGTTTCGTGCTGCCTTCGATCCGTGCCCGTTCGACAGAAGCTGAGAGCTCTGCGATGTTCGGCAGGAACTCGTGTAGCGGCGGATCGAGCAGCCGGATGGTGACGGGGAGGCCGGCCATCGCCTCGAAGATCCCTTCGAAGTCGGCCTGCTGCAGCGGAAGCAACTGCGCCAGCGCCGCCTGGCGTGACGGGCGGTCGTCGGCCATGATCATTGCTCGCATCTTCGGTTGGCGGTCCTCGGCCATGAACATGTGCTCGGTGCGGCACAGTCCGATCCCTTCCGCACCCAGTTCCCGGGCGCGGCGGGCATCCTCGGGTGTGTCGGCGTTGGTGCGGATCCCGAGGTCGCGGATCTCATCGGCCCAGCGCAGCACCTCCTCGAAGCTCTCGTTGACTTCGGGTGCGACGAGGTCAACTGGGTCTGCGGTAACAACCCCGCTCGTGCCATCGATCGCGATCACGTCACCCTCGTGGAGGACCTTGCCATCGGTAGTGATCGTGCGCTGAACGAGGTCGATTGCCAGTCCCTGTGCCCCGACTACCGCTGGGCGGCCCATGCCGCGCGCGACGAGCGCGGCATGAGATGCCTTCCCACCCTCGCTGGTGAGGATGCCCTTGGCGGCATGAAAGCCCGCGACGTCTTCTGCGTCCGTGAACGGACGGACCAGGATCACGGCCCGACCCTCAGCAGCCTTGGCGATGGCCTCCTGGGCCGTGAAAGCGATCTCGCCGCGGGCCGCGCCCGGTGACGCGTTCACGCCCCGCGCCAAGACATCAAAACGCGCGTCGGGATCGAAGGTCGGATGCAGCAACGCATCAAGCGTCGAGGGGTCGATTGTCATGAGCGCCTGGCGCTTATCCAATAGTCCCTCTGCGACCGCGTCCACGGCGAACCGCACGGCAGCCTGGGCCGGCCGCTTGGCGTTCCGTGTCTGCAACATGTAAAGGCGGCCTTCCTCGACCGTGAACTCCGTGTCCTGCATATCCCCGTAGTGCGCTTCCAGGATCTTCAGGATCTCCATCAGCTCGGCATGAGCGTCAGGGAGCCAGTGCCGCATCTCGCGAATATCGCGGGGGGTCCGCACGCCGGAGACGACGTCCTCGCCCTGCGCATTGGGCAGGAAGTCGCCGCTCGGCATTGGTTCGCCAGTCACCTCGTCACGCGAGAAGGCGACGCCAGAACCGGAGGTCTCCCCTTTGTTGCCGAACACCATCTGCTGAACATTCACAGCCGTACCCCAATCATCAGGAATACGGTTCAGCCGCCGGTAGGTGACCGCCCGGTCACCTAACCACGAGTCGAACACCGCCCGAATCGCGATCTGGAGCTGCTCCATTGGGTCCTGGGGGAAGGACTCGCCAGTGTGGGCTAGATACATAGTCTTGAAAGTCGTCGTCAGCTCCCGCAGAGCCTCACTATCGAGCTCCGCGTCGTCTTTGACTTGACGGCTCGACTTGGCCGCCGCGATCGCGTCCTCAAATAACGCGCCCGGAATCCCTCGAGACACGTTCCCGAGCATCTGCACAAGCCGGCGGTAGGAGTCCCACGCGAACCTCGGGTTGCTGGTCTCCGACGCAAGCCCCACGACTGCGCGGTCGCTCAGGCCTAGGTTCAGCACCGTGTCAAGCATCCCCGGCATCGAATCGCGCGCGCCCGACCGAACAGACACCAGAAGCGGATTCGACGGTGAACCCAGCGTCCTTGTGGTCCGGTCCTCGAGCCGACGAAGTGCCTCCTGGACCTGCTCAACCAAGCCCTCGGGAAGAACTCTCCCTCGGCGCATATACGCAACGCACGCCTCGGTCGTGATCGTGAAGCCCGCCGGCACCCGATCGCTACCGAGCAACCGCGTCATCTCCGCGACGTTCGCGCCCTTGCCCCCAAGCAGCTCACGCATATCCCGCGAACCCTCAACAAAGTCGTACACCCACTTTGTAACCAGATTCGGCGGCAGTTCGTCCATCTGCGAGAGCAGGCCGACTTGGCTCATCATTCGTGGACGTCGAGGATGAGGGCGTCACCCTGGCCGCCGCCTGAGCAGATCGCGGCGCAGCCGATGCCGCCGCCGCGGCGGCGCAGCTCGTGCACCAGGACACCGATGATGCGTGCTCCCGAAGCACCGATCGGATGCCCGAGCGCGACCGCGCCGCCGTTGACGTTGACCTTGTTCTCGTCGATCCCGAGCATGCGGATGCTGTTGAGCGTCACCGATGCGAACGCCTCGTTGATCTCCCACAGATCCACATCCGCAGGGGTAAGGCCAAGCTTGTTGAGGGCCTTGAACGCCGCGTTCGCGGGCGTGCGCGCGAGATAGGCAAAGTCGTCGGCGACCTGCGCTTGGGCGATGACCGTCGCCAGCGGGCGACGGTCATTGGCGGAAGCCCACTCATCACTTGCCACCACCAGTGCTGCGGCCCCGTCGTTGACACCAGGCGAGTTGCCCGCTGTATGGGTGCCGTCTTTCATGAAGATTGGGGCGAGCCGGCCGAGCGCTTGGAGCGAGGTGTCGCGGCGCGGCCCCTCGTCGAGGTCAACCACGGTGTCGCCCCGTCTTGAGGTGATCGTGATGGGCGTGATCTCTTCCGCTAGGCGCCCATCGTCAATGGCTTGGATTGCCAGCTGGTGGGAACGCAGTGCCCAGGCGTCTAGTTCCGAGCGCTCGAGTTCGAGCTCAGCAGCGACCTCGCTTGCCTCTTGGGCCATGTGCTTCCGTGAGAAGGGATTCGTGAGGCCATCGTGGACCATCGCATCGAGCGCTTTTCCGTCACCCATACGCATCCCGAAACGCGCGTCCTTGAGCAGGTACGGAGCATTGGACATCGATTCCATCCCGCCGGCGACACCAACATCAAGGTCGCCGGCGCGGATGGCTGAGTCAAGAAGCCCCACCGCACGAACACCGGACGCGCAGACCTTGTTGACGGTCTCCGAAGGTACTTCTTTAGGTATCCCGGCTTTGATCTGGGCCTGACGGGAAGGGATCTGACCCTGCCCGGCCTGCAGCACCTGACCCATGATTACGTGCTGGACAAGCTCCGCGGGAATCATCGCGCGTTCGAGCGCGGCAGCGATCGCTGCCCCGCCGAGATAGGTCGCGTCAAGGACAGCGAGCGCACCGCCCAACTTCCCGATCGGGGTCCGGGCCGTCGAAAGAATCACCGTTTGCGACATCCAGGCCGCCTACTATGTTCGAGCTGCAACCGGACGTCAAAGATATTGATGCTCTAGGTTCAATACCCTTCAGTAATGGATGTTCGTCAACTTCGCTACATAGCGATCCTCTCCGAAGAGCTCAGCTTTACCCGAGCTGCAGCGCGCGCGAATATTGCGCAGCCCGCCCTCTCCCGGCAGATTCGCAATCTCGAACGAGAGCTCGGCGTGCCGCTGGTGGCACGGACTTCAAGACGAGTCCGCATGACTCCGGCCGGGCAAACGCTCGCGGAACGCGCCAAGGCAATCCTCTCCCAGGTCGATGAGGCGAGAGCCGAAGTCCAGAATGTCGCAACGGTCCTCACGGGTCGTCTGGCGATCGGAATCTCGCCGACGCCGGGCCCCCTGGATGTCGTCGAGCTGCTCAAGTCGTTTCACGCCAGGCATCCGGGGATTGATTTGATCGTGCGGGAAGGGCTGAGCGTGGCTCTCGCCGACGAGCTCCGAGCAGACGAACTCGACCTGGCGATCATCTCGGGCATTGATGAAGCTGCACGCCTAGGCCTTGAATTGACCCTAATCGCGCATGAGCCGCTTGTCGCAATCGTCTCGCCGCGGCACAGGTTCGCCCGGTTGCGCACCCTGAATCTTGCTCAGGCGGCCGACGAGACATTCATCCTTTTTCCGCCGGGCGCGACGATACGCACCATTTTTGATCGGTTGGCCGTTGAAAGCCGTTTCGAACCACACCGCAGATTTGAAACCCAAGACACAACCCGAATGAGGTCACTGGTCGCGGCTGGCCTCGGAATCGGCATCCTGCCCAAATCAGATGCGACCCGGCCATCGGGCCCTTCGGTTGTGGCTGTGGACCTCGGGAACAGCGTCGGTGACTATGAACTATTCCTCGCTCGGCGTGGCCGCCGACCGCGGTCGCCAGCCGCGGCGGCACTGACCGACATCGTCACCGATCTGGTGGCGAGTAGAGCGGCTAACAACTGATCCCCGATGTTGTGCAACCAGCTCAGCAGCCGGCCGAGCTCGAGCCGCGACGCAGGCCTCGCGCGCAAGCGACTGCAGATGTCAACTCGCGCCAGGCGCGCCGAGGCCTACAGCCAGAAGCATCCCGGAGGTCGCGCGCTACAGACAGCCACGGCGGCGCTAAATCGCAGCGAAACCCCAACCTGCTGGCTGGCGTGAAGCCGATGCCGCGATGGGAAGAGGACTCGCTGGCAAGGTTGGAAGGTGCCGCTCTTGAGCTCTTCTCACAAGCCGGCTACGAGCGAACCACGGTCGCCCAAATCGCAAAGCGCGCCGGCCTCGCCGAGCGTTCATTCTTTCGCCACTACCGCGACAAGCGTGCGGTGCTCTTCTCGGCCTACGACGAGTTAGAGCACCATGTGGTCACTGTGCTCGAGCGCGATTTCGGCGACGATCGACCGTTCGGCGCACTCGTCGCAGCGCTGTCAACGGCCGAGCCTGTCTTGAGACCGCGGGAGGTCTGGCGCGAAAGAGCAGCAGTTATCTCCGCAAGCCCCGCATTGCGCGAGCGCGAATTGATGGTGCTCGCGTCGTTGTCCCGAGCGCTTGAGACCTCTCTCGCATGTCACGGGGTCGAGCCTCGCGCGAGCTCGCTCGCCGCGGACTTGGCTACGTTGGCGTTTCGGCGCTCACTCGAACGTTGGGCCCGCGCTCCCGCGAGCAGCTTCGCAGCCGTGATTGCAGAGACCTCGAACAGGATAGAAGACGTTGTGCTGGGCGACCCGATGCGCGTGTCGGATCAAATTCATCTCGCCGGACCTTGATAGCTCCCCGAGAGCCTCGCCAACTGTTCTCCTCGGTCGCTCCCGCCCTGAGCTGGCTAACTGTTGTCTGAGACCGAGAACCCGCTCGCGGTAAGGCTGGAGATCGTTACGCCGGTGGAGGGCTCTTGGAGCATTCCCGTGCCCGTTTGCGAGGCCCGAAGATTGCTGAAGGTGCTGGTTGCAGCGTAACCCGTGGCTGAGGAGCCTGCAGGGGTCTCAACTACCCATTCGGCGGTCGCGCCCGGGCCGCTGTAGCTAACAGAAGCGTCGAACCCTTGGCCACTGGTGGTGTCGTTGAGGGTGATCTCCCAGTCGCTTGCGCTGGTCTCCCAGATGTTGACGTTGATCGAGTCTCCTGGTGAGGCTTCGAATTGGTTCTGGGGGGCGGTCACGGTTTGCCACCACGCTTGGTAGGAGGTTGCACCGTTGCTGGCGGCAAGTGCTGTCACACCTGCCTGAATGATGTTGCTCGTCCCATAGCCGTCGATTCCGATCCAAGGCGAGACGCTGTTCTGCGGGGTGCTGCGAACCGTCGGCACTGTGAAGGTGCCAGACACCGATGTGAAGGCGCTCGATGACTGCTCGAGGTAGCCACCCCAGACCGACTCAGTGTCTGTGCCGGTGACGGTGATGTCGGGGCTGGTCTCGCTCGGTGCGATCTCCATGTTGAAGGTTTCTTGAGCTGTGGCAGGGCTGCTTTGGCTGTCGGAGACGCCGACGCTGAACTGGTAGTCGCCGGATGCAGCGGTGGGGGTGCCGTAGATCGTGCCGTCGTTGAAATGCAGGCCAGTGGGGAGCGAGCCAGACAGGAGGGAGATGCTGTAGGGGGCTTGGCCGCCTTGCGCGATAATTTGGCCGTTGTAGCTTTGACCTTGGATCGCGGTGAGGGTCGTCGTCGTGAACGCGAGCGGTGCAAGGGCGATGTTGAGCGTGAAGGTTTGGGTCAGGGATGGGGCGTTGCCTGCGGCGTCTGCGACGGTGATCTGGGGGTTGAACGTTCCGTTCTGTGTTGGGGCACCGGAGAGCACGCCGCTGCTGGAGAGGCTCAGTCCGTCTGGCAGTCCGGTGGCTGACCAGACGTACATGGCGGGGCGGTCCTGGGGCGGGAACTCCATCGCGGTACCGCCGGTGGCGGTCAGCGTCTGATTGCCGTAAACAACCGTGTCCTGGCCGCTGTTGAGGCTGCCGGTGGTGATTTGAAGCGGCGGGAAGGTGACCGTGACCGTGTAGTAGGCGCTGACCGCCGGTGTGCCGCCGGTTGAGTCGGCGACCGTGATCTGTGCTGTGGCGGTGCCTGCGGTGGTCGGGGTGCCTGAGAGAACCCCGCCGGGCGAGAGTGACAAGCCGTTTGGGAGGCCGGTCGCCGACCACTGGTAGTCGGCGGGTTGGCCGCCGGTCGCACTCATAGTTTGGCTGTAGGTCTCGCCGTAGATCCCGTCGCTCAGGCTCTGGGTGGTGATGCTCATTGGGGGGACACCGACGGCGAGTGTTAGGCTGCGACTCGCGGGGCTGTTTTGGCACTGGCTGTTGGTGGCCAGCACGGTGAAGGTGCTTTGGGTGTCTTCCGTGCTGGTGTCCGGGGTGCCGGAGAGTGTGCCTGCGCTCGAGAGGCTGAGGCCGTTCGGCAGGCTTCCGGAGCTGATCGTCCATGACCAGTTCCCGCCGGTGACGCCCGCGGCGCTCAGGGTCTGGCTGTAGGGCTCGGTCGCCGTGGCCGAGTTCAGGCTGCTTGTCTGGATCGTGATGTCGCTGCAGTCGACCGCTGGTGGTGTCGGCGTCGTGGTCGTGCCCGTGGGTGTCGTATGGGTGTCCCCTCCGCCGCTCTTCTTCGTGGGGATGGTGGCGATCGCGTAGCCGACGATCTTGCCGCGCAGCCCGTTTGGGCGAAGCTTGCCGGTGTATCTCTTTAGGCCGCCCGCCCGGTACTTGTAGTGGCCGGCGTCTCCGAACGCGTAGTGCTTCTTGGTGGTGACGATCCAGTAGCCGCCACCGTTTGGGGTGCCTTTGATCCCTTGATCCGGCCGGCGTAGCGCTTGCCGGCTTCTGACCCGTGGCGTCTTGGCCTTTCCGTAGGCGAACACCTGGCCGGTGGAGGACACCAGCCAGTAGTTCTTCGGCTGGGCCGCCGCTGCGATGCTGGGCAGTGTGACCAGCATCGCGAGTGCGGTCAGGAAGCTGATCAGCGTCTTGTGGGGGATCGTGGCCATTGTGATCTCAATTTAGGTGCTCGTCGCGACGGTTCTCCCCGGCGGACATGGATGCCACCGGGGAGAAGCCCTGTTCTGGGCGTCGCCGCCATTCATCGGTGATCTGGCGGCGTTGCAATTGCTTGAGCTACGCCACGTGGAACCTCAGCGCGTTCGAGGTTGCGCCGCGGAATCCCCATCCTGCTTGCGTGGGGACCTTGATCCGAACGCGGTAGGTGAGTCCGGCGTTGCCGCGGGCGATCGGGTAGCGGATCACGAATGCGCCATGCGTGTTTGATCGGCCGGGTTTGAACGGCTCCCACCCGTTGTTCTGGCCGGTGATCGGTGTACTGCATCTGCACGAGCGCGCCCTTGGCGTCGATCGAGCCGCCGAGGATGCGGCCGGTGATCCGCATGTTCTGCCCGACCCGGACGATCCGGGCGGCGTGAACGCGAAGCTTGCCGGCGGTTGTCGTGTCAAACGCTGAGTCCGCGCCCTTGGTGTGTGCCGGTCATGCCGAGGTAGACGAGGTCGACACGCCGGTCGGGCCCGGCGGCCAGCCGGTAGCTGAACCTGCCGCGCGGTCCGGTTGTCTCGATATGCGCGAGACGCACCTGGTCGGTTGCGAGGTTGGTCGTGTAGATCTCGATTGCGCCGCCGGCGATCGGGGTGTTCGTTGTGGTGTCCGTCAGCGCTGCCCGTGACCTCGGTCTCCTGCCCGTAGTTGGCGGGCAGCGCCTCGGCCCGTGGCGCGCTCGTGATTAGCGTCCGGCAAGAGCGCTTCGATGCCTTCTTGCGGGCTCTACCAGCGGCCGGCTTCCGCGTGACCTTCTTGTGCTTCTTCGGCGCCGCCTTGCATACCGCTCGTGGTCCACTTGGCGACGGTCGCGACGGTGGTCGGCGCGACCGGGTTGGCGGTGGTGCCGTTCAGCGATGCCGGCAGCGCTGGTCTGCGCGGCGCCCGCGGCGGCCCACTTGCCGGCCTTCGCTGTCGCGGTGATCGATGTGTCGATCACCGGTGGTGGAGCACCCGGACACGACGGTGGGGTTCTGGCCCAGCTGTCCGGGCGTGACGATCTCGTGTGAGCCGTTCTCGGCAGTCGTGATCGTGGCTGTGACGCCCGCGTTGGTCGTCGGCGGTGGCCGTGAACTTGATCTTGTCGTTCACGCCGGGGAACACGCCGGGGTTGACGGTCAGGTTCCAGGTGCCGGTGTCCTGATCCAGCGTGGCGTATGCGGTGTTCCCGTCGGCCGGGTTGCCTGTCAGCTCACCGCCGGTGTAGTGGTCCCGGTGCTCTCATCGGTGGCCTGGACCGCCACCTGCTTGATCCCTGACCCACCGGGGCTGCGGAGATCGAGCTGGATGATGTTCTGCGGCAGATCCCTTGTATCCCTGGGGCTCGAAGTGCCCGGCGGGCTGATCGGGATCGATTGACACGTTGTAGGTGCCGAGCTCGTAGGTGTCGACCGGGCTAGCGGAGTCAGACGCGGAGCAGTCGAGCTTCCCGCCCGGCGCCTCGATACGTCGCCGTAACTGTCATGCCGTTGTGGCTGTCGACATCCTGCGGGTCCGCTGCGGCGGTCCATGACGAGACAGGCATCGTCACACCGGAGCAGGTGATCGACGTGATCGGCGCTGCCGCCCCGGTGTCATCGGCCGTGATCCGGACTGTCTGCGAGCCGACGAGTACCACGTCGTCTGCGACGGCCCATCGCTGTAGGCGCAGCCGCCGTTGTCGATCACTGACGAGATCCCGCACTGACCGGGCGTGACGCGGTTGGTGCCGTGCCCAGGGATCGCGGGCCAAGTGGCGTCGTTCACGTCGACGTACTCGATGCTGCTGGTACCGGCGTTCTGGCCGTTTGCGCCGCGT
Organism: uncultured Conexibacteraceae bacterium; assembly: GCA_963720195.1. Lineage (GTDB taxonomy): Bacteria > Actinomycetota > Thermoleophilia > Solirubrobacterales > Solirubrobacteraceae > Palsa-465. The sequence goes on along the minus strand of CAVRFD010000020.1, from coordinate 707,783 downwards.
GACGCCCGCGGGTGTCAGTGCTCTGGCACGCGATGGCGTTCTGGCCGTCGATCCAGCCGTTCGTTGGGTTCGGCGATGAAGGACGCCTGGAACGGGGTGTTCTGAGGCGATCGTCCCGGAGGTCGGCGACGTTGGTGAGCGTCACCGGGTTGGTCGTGTAACCGTTGATCGTGCAGGTGATCGTTCTGGACGCCCGAGTCGACGGTCGGCTCGGTGCCGGTCACGCCGATAGTGATCGTGCTTGATCCGTTGAGCCAGTTCTGTCCGCTGGCTGTCTGCGGGTCAGCGGCCTGGGTGCTTGTGGCGGCATAGCCGGCTGCCGGTCGTGAAGCTCGTGATCGGTACTTGCGAGTCGACGTCGACCTGGTAGCTGCCGGACCCGACGATGCTCGGGGTGCCGGCGTTGTCGGCGCTGCAGGCGAGATTGTGCGCGCCGTTTGCAGGCACGGTCACGAAAGCGGTCTGCGTCGAGCCCGCGGCACCGACGGTTTCGGTGTCCCCCGAGCGTGTCGGGCAGCGTGTTGCCGTCGAGTGTGCAGGACAGGCCGGTGATGCCGGACGCGCCGCCGGTGGCCGTGACGGTGATCGTCTGCTGCGAGGCGGTCCACGTCCCGGCGGTGTAGCCGGTGTCTGCGAACGCGATCGACGGGACCGTTGAGTCCTGCTGGTAGACCTGGGTGCCGGAGCTGCCGGTCAGTGCACCGTTGGCGTCGTTGTTGGCCGCCGTGCACGCGATCGAGTTCGAACCGCCGGTCAGGCGGCACCTTGTACACGTAGCTGTCGCCGCTGCTGCTCTGAAGCGTCGCGCCGTCACCTGACCCGTTGTCGGTGCAGTTCAGGGACTTCAGGCCGGATGGGCCGGTCGAGACATCGACCGTCGCGGTGCTCGCGGAGGTCCAGCTTCCCGAGCCGGTCGGGCTCATCAGCTGGACGCTGGGCGTGCTGTCGTCGATCTGCACGCTGCTGGTGGTCGCGACGTCGGCGAGCCGCTGGAGCTGAATCCCTGCCCCTCGATAGTTGCCGGGGTTGGAGGCCAGAACCTGCGCCGAGTAGCTTCCGGACGCCAAGCCCGGCGGGCAACGTCCAGGTACCGCTGTTGCTGTCACCGACCCAGCACGGGTTGGTGCCGTACTGGAACTCCTGGCCGATCGGGCTGCCAACGCTGGTGACACCGGGGCTCTGGTTGCCCGAGCAGGCCGCTGTTGATGGTTGAGGTCCCGGTGAGCTGCACGTCGAGGGAGCACACGCCGGCGGGATCGGAGGCTGAGTAGTTGACCCCGAGCGCACCCGCTGTTGGTCTGATACCAGGCGCTGCCGTTTCCCGCTCCGCTCCACGACGCGGCGCCCGACGGCTGGTTGTAGCTGTCGTCGAAGTTCCGGAGAGGTTGGTCGCGGATGCCGCGCCGCTGTCGTCGTTGTTGCAGGCGGAGTCGCGGGCGCACCAGACCGAGAGCGTCAGCGTCTGGTAGTCGGTCTGCGGGTTCACTGCAGTGTTGGTCGACTCCACCTCGGCGTTCGTGTAGTTCCAGCCGCTCGTGTTGCCGCCTGTTGTGCCGCAGTACCCGTTCGTGCCCGCATACGGGCCCTTGGTGCTCGAGCTCACCGTCACGCCGCTGTTGATCCACGTACGCGGCGAGTCATTCTCCGAGATGCTGCAATCGGTCGTCCAAGGAAAGTTCAGGTCCGTTGGTGCGCTGCCGCCGGATCCCTTGAAGCCGGCGGAGATCCCGCCGGTCGCGTCGAAGTTCTGCACCCAGAACGACCCGGCCGTGTAGGCGAAACCGTGAAACTGAACGCCGCCGGGCGCTGACCACGACAGCTGGTTATAGACGGAGCCGGCCGGGACGCCGCCGATGAGCGCGGGAACGTTGACGCTGGCGCTGCCCGAGAGCAACCCCGTGTAGCCGTTCGCAAGCGCGCCACCGGCCATCACACCGCTGGCGATGGCCGCGCAGATGAGAGCACTTACAGCATTCAGGAGGCGCCGCGCGTTTCGTCGCGTGCGGGCTTGTGCCGTCGCGGTTGGGCGAGCTTTTGTGTCCGGCTGGTGAGGTCTCATCGGTGGCGTGATCCTTTCGCGTTGGGGTTTGTGTCCCGATCCGTGGGACTCATGGCGCCTGCTCGGTCTGCTTTAGGTCGGGGAGCGCGCCAGGCGGTGACGAGCCCGCAGCGGACGTGCTGCTGGTCGCAGCTGTGCGCGCGCGCGTGGGCCGGGTCGTGCTTGAGGTGGATGGAGCTCCCGCCACCAACGGTGCGCTTGATGCCGTTGGCGTCGAAGAAGGAGTCGTAAGGATCGGCGTAGTCGTTGGCGCGGAGGCCGTTGCTGTCTTGTGGTGGGGGTGGTAATGCGGGATCGCGCGTCGCTTCACCCTCGTAGTCGTGGTTGCGGCCGTGGGAGCGGTTGACGTCGTCGGCGCGACGGCCGCTGATGTGCTGCCGATGGCCGCCGTCGCCCGCGCCTTCGCAGACACGGCCCGTGTCATCGACGCGCTATGTGCGCGTGGCGTGCCGCTGGTCGCTTGGAGCACCGCCACCCCAGCACCAGCAGCCGCAACCGCACCAACACTCACCGCAGCAACCATTGTCTTGGCGCCGAGGACCGCTCCACCGCCACCAGCTCCAAACCCACCTAACCTCCTTGCGCGAGAGAGTTCTTCGTGGGCGTGAACGACGAGCGGGTGTGACCCGAGCGATCGGTACAGCCCGGCGAAGAACCGGCTGCCACCCATCGCAGGGAGCGCCACGCCCCCTGCCAGAGGAAGTAGTGAGCGGTAGACCTCGGTGCGAGCAGCCTCGATCTTCTGCTTGCAGGTTGAGCATCGCTTCGCGTGCCATTTGAGCGCCGCCGGCATCTCGCCGGTGCGCTTCCATACCGCGAGGTCTCGCTGACGCAGGGCACACACGGCGTCAACCTCAAGCGCGGCATAGCGGCTGAAGCGCTTGTCCACGCGCTTGAGAACCGTGTTGACCTGCCTGTCAGGGAGATCAAGTGCGTGCGCGATTTGCTTCAGCCGCATCCGGCTGCCAGGGTGCAAATGCAACAGCGAGATCTTGCGATCATCCGGATCAAGGCTCGCGATGAACTCGTTCAAAGTGAGGCTCTCCTCGGCGATGAGCACCTGCTGTTCCGGGGTCGGGGCACGGTCCACCGGCTGCACGGCGATCTGCTCGTCTTCAGCACCACGCGCGTCGGACACCGAGACGATGTCGCCAGTCTCTCGCCCGAGGTTGCGTCGGCGCAGCACGTCGATCGCGGCCCGCCCGATCGTCACGTCGAGCCAGCTGACGACCGCCTGCGGCGCGGGAAAGCTCGCGTCGGGGTGCTTCTCTACCAGCACGAGCATCGCCCGGGCATATAGATCCTCATAGTCCGAGACAGACAGCGACGGGCGCCTGAGGTGATGCTTTCTGATCGTTGCGTCCTGCAGATCGATCAGGCAGCGGTGCAGTCGCTCGCCTGTCAGCGGCGGGCCGGTATAGGTGCCGTACTCGAGCGTGGTCACCGCACGCCCCCGGCCCGACGGTTCAACTCGCCCGGCTGAGTCAAGGTGCTATCTAGCGCGTACCCGGGCGCCACTTTCACCGCGTGCGTCCCGAAATAGTGGAGCGCAGAGTTCCTCGCGCCCCCGGGCAGCTCTCGTTGGTTGTGCGATCGAGCGTCGATGCTCATAGCTCGCATAACGAGTGGCCGTCGCAGTTTGCGACACGAAGCGGGAGGTCTTTTCGTGGCGGAATCAGAGCAAGATGGGTTGGGTTCTCCTAAACCCCGGTATTTGCGGGAATCGGCCGAGCCAGTCACGGATTTAGCGACCCTGGACAAAAGACCGACGAACGGTGTATCGAGCGACAACCAGCGTTGACGCAAGCGAAGCTTCTTACACGCAGCGGGCCTTCTTACAGGAGATCTGGCCCGCGTAATCGTGCCGAGCGCAACCTCGCTCAGTCCACGTCTGCGCGATCTCGCAGGTACCAATCCTCGCCGGGATGAGCTGCCTGCCACGCCTCACGCTCGACCCAATACTGCGGATTGCGGACACGCTCACAAGCCTCGCACTGGCAGCCCACCGGGTGCCCGCGCACACTAGGCCGAGCGCGGTCTTCCACCATCTCGCGGTGCAGCGTGCGCATGTTGCGCTTGGAGTCTCGAATCGCGCGCCGCCGACGACGTGCTCTTGCGGACTTCGAATCCTGACCGCTGACCGGAGTGCCGTCAGACATGAGCACTCTCCGTTACTTCGAGGGCGCGACCGTATGGCGGTCGCGCTAGACGCCAGGCCGACGCAACCAACGGCGGCTCCGCACGGCGTTGCGTTGCCGCTCGGGTGGTACCGGAAGCTCGACGAGGTGTGTGCATATTTTCGACGCTAGGCGTCGGCCCGGACAGCTCGCGTCGGCTCCCGAACGCCTACTGGTTGGGCCGGCTGTACTCGGATGTGCGGCATGTCGCAAAACATGGCGGCGGCTCGTTATAGCCGTCGTGAGCCCGACTCCCGCCACATCGATGCCTGGAGCTGCACAGGCTGGAACCGGCCCTAGGCGACCGACCCGCAGCCGCGGGATCGAGGTGCCCGACCTTGTCGGACGGCCCGCTGCCGGAAGCGTTGCCGAACTGCGCCGGATCGGGCTGAAGCCCAACAGCGTGCCGGAGCCGGTCAGTGATCCGACACACGCCGGCATGGTGGTCGCACAGGAACCGGCAGCCGGGGAATTCGTGCCCGCCAACACCCGCGTGCGGATCGAGATCGGCGACCACTCGCTCTTTGACGCCCGCCAGTACACCCTCACATCGCAGCCAGACCGTGCGCTCGACCAGCTCACCCAGGCCGTCTGCTCACCAGCCGAGGTCGCTGCCGTTCCGGAGCCATGGTTGTCGTACGAGGCGATTCGCGAGTTCATGATCGTGCCGCTGACGGGCGGAGACCAGAGCGACGGCCCGTTGGGGTCGCGCTGGGAGCAGCTCGCGGAAGAGCACAGTCTGGGACTCATCGATGATCCGTTTGCCGGTGACGCGTACCCGAGCGATGACTTCGAGACTCGTGAGGCCGGTGAGGCCCCGGGAGCAGGCAATGAGGATGTGAGCGGCTGGCTCGAGCCACACGGCCACGAGCGGCGCTGGACCCGCAAGCAGCGCAACCGTGCACTGCTTTCCCTCGCTGTGCTGCTGCTACTCGCCTGCCTGGCGGTCGCCCCCCATGTGGCGGCGCACAGAAGCGCGACAGGACAACACCGAAATCGTGGGGCGGGCCAGCAGACCTTCCGTGCCCGGGTTGTGACGGTAACCGTCACGACGCCATCAGCGGTTGCTACGGGCCGTGTCGGCCTGTCGCCACAACATACCAATCACTCGATCAGAGGAGGTTCGTGAGCCATGCCGCACGTGCTCAAGCGCAACTGCACCATCAACGTCAACCCCACCCGGGTCTGTCACGTGCTCGTCGCAGCAGCGGCGGTGATCGTTGCGGTCCTGGTGCTGATCGCGACAGGCGCGCACGCCGAGTTCCTGCAGTCCGCCGGTCTCGTGCCGTCTGGCGCGAACAACTGGTTCTCGTCGCTGGATACCGCTGTCAAGAATGCGGATGGTGAGATGACTCTCGCGGCGATCGCCACCACGCCGATCGCCGCTTCGGTGATCGGCTGGTCCCACTACGCGGGCAGTCAACAGAGCCACAAGCACGCAGGACGCGCGCTCGCCGGCCTGGTGGTGCTGCTCGCGGTCGCGCCGCACATCGCGAGTTGACCATGCGTGGTTGCGAAAAGCTGCGCATTCGGTCGACATCTTCTGAGCGCGCTGAAGGCTGAACGGTGCTCGCGCATCTCGTCGCACCGGCGTTTCTCGGTCTCGGCAGCCTGGCGAAAACGATCGTCAATGACGTCGCCGGCGGTCTCTTCAGCGCGCTCGCAAAGGCGCTGATGCCGCAAGCTGTCTCAAACGATGTCCTGAAGTTCCTCGGCTGGCTGGTCAGCCTCCCGAACCTGGCCTCAGGGAATGCCACGGCACCGTTACAGGACGTGACAACCGGTTACGGAGACATCACGATCCTGGTGCGCGAGATCACTTGGCTTGCCTATGGCCTGATTCCCGTTGCGGTCTCGGTGAACGCGCTGCGGTTCATGCAGGGCACCTTCCATCGCGGCAACCAGGCTGACGGTTTCGTCAAGGTCGCTGTTGCGATCGGCGGCCTTGCGATCTGGACGCCGGCGCTGCGGCTCGGGATCACGCTGTTCAACAGCGTCACGATCGGGATCCTGAACCTGCCGGTGGTGCAGACGGACTTTCGCAACGTGATGGGTGTCCTGACCGGTGCGACCGCCGCCTACGGTGGGCTCGGTGCCGTCGGTGGGCTGCTGATGATCGTCCTTGACCTGATCGTGATCTCGATGATCGTGCTCAAGGTCGCGATGACGGCCGTTTTGGGGATCCTGTTCGTCGCCGCACCGATCGGTATAGCGCTGTGGCCGATCCCCGAGTTCTCAAAGATCGTTCAGCTGATCGGGATGGTGCTGTTCGGCATCCTGATGGTGCCGCTGATATGGGTGATCACGTTCGCCACCGCGGGAGCGTTCACCGGCGGGATCCTCAACCACCCAGGACCGGTCGGCAAAGAGTTCATGAGCGTCTGCGCCGGCGTTCTGTGCTTCGCGCTGGCGATCGCCGTCCCGAAGTTCGTGCTCGGCCGCATCACGATGATCACTGCTGCTTCCGGGGGCGTCCGCGGCATGTTCACCGGCGGAGGTGGGGCCGGCCCGGCGCATCGCTCCGCGAGCGGGGCAACCGCGCTTGAGCGCATGAGTCACATGCGCTCCGGGATGCTTGCAGGCCGGGATCGCTGGTTCCCGCGGCGTCGGGCATGCCCTCTCCTCCTTCGGGGCTGCGGGCGTCGCGGCCGGGTTCGGTGTCAAAGGTCTCAAGGACAGCGGTCACCTCGGCAGGCTCCACGGCGCGGCACGCACCGCCGTCGGTTCCACCCCGGTTGGCCAGGCTGCCGGCGCGACCGGCCGCGGGCTGGCGGACAAATGGGGAGCGCTCAATCAGTGGGCGCAGGCAAGCTCCTCGCGTGGCGCCGGTGCCGCGCGAGTCGGGATGGCGATGCCCGAAGCCCTCGGCACCGCATACGCCACGATGCGGCCCGCCCCATCTGGCCCCGGCACGAACGACCAAGGGCAACGCACAAACGGCGGCGCCGACCGCAGTCGTGACTCACGTGCGGCCGCAACCACTGGCTCCCCAGCCTCGGCCGCTCCTACTCCCGCGCGGGATTCGGCCGGTGCTCGCAACCCTGCGGCTGGTGCCGGTGACGGCGCCGGTTCCGGCCGTGGTCAGAAGGCGCCTACCGGTTGGCGGGCAGCAGAGCCGATCTACGAGGCGGCCCTCAAAGGCGGCGCTCCCGCGATCAACGACCAGCCATCACAACCTGCCCGGCGCGTTTTTGTCGCCGACCCAGCGGGCCGTGTCGACGCGCCCCGGCCACGCTCGCAGCAAGAACCAGCCATCCCGGCAGCCACCGCGCGAGCAGGCGCAGCCCGGAACCGGCCACGAGCAGATGCGGCGCGTCACCTGGAGCTTCCGCAACCGCAACACCAAGAACTAGACCCCGACCCCTGCCCCGCCATGTTGCATCACACCTACCGCCGCCTGGACGAGCCCCCGAAGCTTGGGCCCTTCTCCTTCCTGCAGTGGATCCAGCTGATCGCCCTCGCCCTCGCGATCTACGGACTACAGCAGCTCCTGTACTTCAACACCGAGGTCATGCTGATCGGCGCCGGATACGTTGTCGGGCTACCCGCTGCACTCATGTATTTCAGCGAGGGCAGCCGCCCGAGCCTGCCACGCCTGATCACAGACGCGGCCCGCTGGCTGCTCTCACCCAAGCAATACACGCCCGGCGCCCGTCGTGACGCCGCGACCTGGCTCAAGACACAGCAACGCGAACCGCGCGTCAGGAGGTCACGATGACCACGCTCACCCATGCCGCGCGGCACCACAACGGTCCTACCCGGGTCTCCAAGCCTGGGGCCGCCCAGCCGCCGTTTGGGAACCGCCGGCGGCGCCGGTCGGAGCTAGGCAGCCTGCTTCCGATCGCCGACGTCACCGCAGACGGCCTCGTGATCCTCAACGACGGCACCCTGGTGCGGACCGTGCAATTGAACGCGCTCGCGCCCCTGCGCATGAGCAACGACGAGGGCGAGCAGATATCGCGATCGCTCGCGGACCTCGCGACACTTCTGCCTGACAAGCAGGCGCTGCAGCTCACCACCCGTGCGGAGCCGTTCAACGTCGAGCCGCTGCTCGCTGAGCTGCGCGACGGTGCGGTCGCGACCAACCAGGCGCTCGCCGCCGACGGCCACCGCGACCGCGGCGATGCGCTCGAGCGGATCTCGATCATCACCGCCGAGGGTGTGCTCGAGCACGCCCAGCAACTATCGGCGATGCAGCTCGAGCACCACCTGATCATCCCCTGGATCCCGAACCGCAGGTTCGCCCGCGGTCCAGTCTCGCCAGAACGGCTCGACAATCACATCGAGGACCACGCCTCACATGTGCAGCATCTGCTCTCGCACCTGCACGCCTTGGACCTCGAACCGACCCTGCTGACCGGGCCGCAGACCCTTGACAGCCTCTACCGGCAGGTCAACCCGGCACGGCAGCCACCGTCCGACTGGGGCGGGCTGCTCGGCGGTCTCCAACACGATCCCCAGCAGGCCGCGGCACACAGCTCCGCGTTGCGCGCGGCGCTGGCACAAAGCCGCGTTGATGACTCCAAGCCCACCCATCTCGTGATCGACGACGTGCCGCTGCAGACGCGGGTGCTCTCGAACGTTCCGACCAGCACGCACGTCGGTTGGCTGCTGGCACTGATGCAGTCGCCATACCCGTTCACGCTGTCGGTGCGCTGGGAGGCCGGGCGGCGCATCGCTGAGCGGCAGAAAGCCAAATCCAGGTATCGGCAGCACTGGGGTGTCGGCCGCGGCCGCGAGATGCGCGGCAAGGTGCCAGATCCCGAGGCGATCCAACGCGAGCAGGAAGCCGGACAGCTCACCGCCGAGCTATCCACCACGGCGGGCGCCGGCATCTACCAGGCCTCCGTGCACCTCAGCATCCACAACCCGCACGGCTCCGCCGCGGAACTGCTCCGCCACACCCGTGAGCTCGAGCGTGAGCTGCTCGCCAACACTGACGCGCGCCTGCACCTCCAGCCCTTCGCGCAAGTGCGCGCCTGGCAGTCAACCTGGCCGCTCGGTCAAGACACGCTCGGGATCCGCCGCCGGTACGCCACCACCAACATCGCCGACACCACCCCGCACGTCGCCGCGAGATGCGGCAGCCCTTCCGGGATCTTCCTCGGGTGGGCAAGGCCGGGACGGACACTCGAGCGCCTGGACCCGTTCGATCCAGTTCATGACAACCATCTGCTGATCGTCGCCGCCCGCTCGGGACGCGGGAAGACGATGGCGGTGAACCTGATCCTGTCGCAGATCATCGCCCAAGGCGCGCACGGAGGCGTGATCGACCGAGCCGGTCACTACGAGACACTCGCTCGACTGGTGCCCGGTTCGGTCAGCGTCAACCTCGGCACCACCCCGCGCAGCCTCGCCGGCCGCCGTGTCGACCCATGGGACGAAACCCTCCCAATTGCTGACCGGCCGGCGGCGATCAACCCGTGGGACGTCGAGGACCCACGCGACGTCGGCCCGGAGAAGATCGACTTCCTGCTCGCGCTGCACTCGTTCTTCCTCGGGCGGCTGCAGCCCGACGGAAGCTACGACCTCGACCCGCGCGACCACTCACAACTGTCGCTCGCTATCCGCGACGTGTACCGCCTCTGCGCCGCCACCCACGACACCGCCGGTCAGATGACACCACGCGAGCAGATCCTCCAAGACGTCCTCCAAACCCGCGCGGAAACCGCCCGGGCAGACGGCAACTTCGAACTGGCAAACCACCTCTCCAACCTCTACGAGGGGCTGCACGACTACGTCGGCGACGGCGCCGGCGCCTACCTCGCCGACTGGCCCACGACCGTGCCCGAGGACTCACCAATGGTGATCTTCGACACCCGGCACGTCGGCGAGCTGCGCGCCGGTGCCGTCATGTTCACGATCGTCGAGCACCTCGAACGCCGCGCCAGGAGGCTGCAGCGCGAAATGGCGCACCGCGGCCCGTGGGGCGGCCGCTCCTACCTCGTGATCGACGAGGGCTGGAAGATGCTCGAGTCTCGCTCAAGCGGCAAATGGATCAACGAACAAGCCCGCCGCTCCCGACACAACCGCCTGTTCATGGTCGCGATCACACAGATGCTCTCCGACTTCCTCAAGAACCCAGAAGGCGCCGCGCTCGTCGCCCAAAGCTCAATGCAGCTCTTCTTGGGGCAGTACAAGGAACAGGCCGCCGTGATCGGCAACGCGCTCGGGCTCGCGGACGTAGAGACACGCACGATCGAGGGGCTCAACACGCTCAAAGGCCAGTACGCCGAAGCGTTCCTCTGCAACGGCCGCCGCGGACGCGGACTAATCGAGATCCGTGCCGGCCGCGCGCAGTTCTGGATCACCACCTCAGAACCCGACCACGACCAGCCCTTGCGCGACCAGATCGTGCAGCAGTCAGGCGGCGACTGGTGGGCAGCGATCGACGAGCTCACCCTCAACCACCTCCCGCTCGGCACCCCCGCATGAGCACAGGCGATGCAATCTCGCTGCCCGTCCCCGGCGGGCAGGCCACCGCGCGCTGGGGCAAACGCGGACTCACCGCCGGTCTACTCATCCTCTTTCTGCCGTTCCTGGCGTTCACCGATATCGGCTCCGGTGTCGGTGCGATCAACCAGATCTGCCGGTCCGCGATCCTCGGAAGCACCGTCCAGATCCCCACCGACTTCACCCCCTCGGCCTTGCCCGCTGGGGCGTTCACCATGCTGGCGCCGGCGCAGCAGACGTTCGCGTCCGTGCTTGCCGGCGCGACCGGCCTTGACGCCGGTGTCGTGTCCGCATGGATGCTTAACGAGGAGTCAGGCGGTGCCGCAGCCGTACGCGAGGCGGCCAACAACAACGACTGGCTCAACATCGGCTACACCGACACCGCCACCTACGGGGCAGCCGACATAGTCTGGAGTGACCCGACCAGCGCCGCGATAGCCACCGCGCAATGGCTCGCAGGCAAGCCCTCCATCCCCGGATATGGCATCTCGAGTGAGGGGATAAGAGCAATCCTCGACACCGCGGGCAGCTCCCCGCAGGCCCAGATCGAGGCGATCCAAACCTCCGGCTGGGCGTCCGGTGGTGAGGCCGCACTGCCGTCGCTCTACAGCGAGATCACCGGGGCCAGCAGCACGCACACTGCTGACCAGCGCACCCGTCGCCCCATCCGGCCCGGCGCAGGGCGCGAAATCGTCCACCTCGGCCGCCGATACCTACATCCAGGCCCTGCCGAACTCCAGCCAGGTCTCCTACGCGATCGTCTCATCAAACGGTGATGTGCTCGCACAGCACAACGCCACCCACCAGGTCAACGGCGCGTCGATCACCACAGCGATACTGCTGGTCGCCTACCTCGACAAGCTCGACACCCTCCCCATCCCGACGAGCCGCACGCGCTCACTTGAACGCGATGGTTGACGGCTCAAGCACCGATGCGGACTGGGTGTTGGCCCAGGTCGGGGCGGCGGAAGTCACCACGCTCGCCAACAGGGCGGGCATGACCAGCTTTCACCTCGACACCACCGACCCCAGCAACACACGAGTCGACGCGCTCGACCTGGCTCGGTTCTTCGCACAGATCAACACGCTCATCCCAGCGACACACCGGAAGTACGGGATGAGCTTGCTGGCAAGCAACTCGAGCGCGGAGAGCTGGGGGATCCTCAAGGCCGGGATCACCGGCATCACGGCCAGCATCGGCGGCCGATCACTCGGGACAGCCAACCTGGACTGTCAACCAGGCAGCACAGATCGTCTGCGGCGGGCAGACCCTCGGGCTGGCGATCACCACCGCCGACGACGCGCTCGCTCGCGGCCGGCGAGCGAGTGGTTCAGAACCTCGCCAGCGCCGCGATGAACACCAACCTTGGGGTCGAGGACATCGCAGCCGCCGCGGCGTGCGGCGAGCTGCCGACCAACCAGCCGCTTGAGATCACCCAAGGTGGCACCGCGACCATCCTCCCCGACGGCCAGGCGACCGCGCCCGCCAACGCACCGGCGGCAGTCAAAGCCCTGATCGCGGCCGGCAACCAGATCGCCGGAACCGCGTACCTGTACGGCGGCGCGCACGGCACCCCACTCGACGAGATCCAGGCAGCGTACGACTGCTCAAGCTCAACCAGCTACGCCCTGCACGCCGCCGGGCTCTTCAAACCCGACTACGCATACGTCTCCGGGCAATACGAAACCTGGGGCAAACCCGGCCCCGGGCAGTGGGTCAGCATCTACGCCAACAGCGAGCACGTGTTCATGGAGGTCGCCGGCATCGTGCTGGACACCTCCTGGGTCACCAACGATCAGAGCTTCCAGGTAGAGCCGAACAACCCTGGCTCGGGTCCACGGTGGCAGCCGGATCAGGCCGTCGCCGACGAATACGCCGTCAACCCCGGCGGGTTCGTGCAACGGCACCCGGCCGGCCTTGAGAAGCGCTGACGCAGGTTTCCTTTCGCGCATGTCGCGAAACCCGGCGGCTGCTCGTTATAACCGCCGTGACCAGCACCAGCCTAATGCCGCGGCGAGTACGGCCAGCGCGCGTGCTCGCCGCGGCGGTGTTGAGCGGCGGGCTGCTCGCCGGATGCGGACTGCACGACCCGGGCGCCACTTATTACGGCACTACCAGTCCCGCGGTCTCCAAGACGGCTGTCAACCCCACGCCGACACCGGAGCGCGGAGGCACCACCCCGGCGGGAGCCACGGCCAGTCAGCTTGCAGCTGGCGCGGCCTCACGGTCTCCCGGGGCCGCGCTCGAGCGTTACGCCAACCTCGCGTGTAGCTGGACGGCGGCGGACGTCGCCGCTCGCGAGCAGCAGCTGGTCAACGACTCACTCGGCCAGGCGCGCGCGAACGCGCAACAGGCGCTGAAGGAGCTCTCGGCCGACCACACGCTCGCGGCCGACCAGATCGTCAATCGCTGCCAGATCGTGAGCATCGGGCGCGGCACCGGTCCTGCGAAGGGGCAGTGGGTGATCGTGCTCACCCAGAGCACAGCGGGCAGCGCCGACTTCAGCGGCCTGCCGGCGACGCTCCATGTCATCTATGCCGCGACGACCCGTCTGGCCGGCGGTTTCGTGGTGAGCCGGTGGGCAGCTCAGGACTAACTGCCCAGCCCTGCGCCCGGGCACGGGTCCCTAACCTGCCGGCGGTCGCGCTCGCGACATGGGCGCTTGGGGTCGCGGCCTGCGCCCTCGCCGCCCTGTCGGTTGAACTGGTTCCCGGCGCGGCCGCGATCGCGCACAGCGTGCTCGGCGCTAGGCCGGGCGCTGTGCCGCATCCCGCGAGCGGCCGGACCGTTGGCTACGCGGTCGGGCTGTTGGTCAACAACGCGGTCGTGGCGCTGTGGCCGCTCACCGGTCTTTTCTTACTGCGTGGCGCTCCCCGCTCTTGGCGGCGCGCGTTCGTCGCTGTTGTCGTGCTGTCCACCATCAGGAGCGTCGTGCCGCTCGCGGCCGCCATCGGCCTGTGGGGCACTCGGCTTCTGCCCTACATCCCGAACGCGCCATTTGAGCTGGGCGCAATCACCACCAGCGGTGTCCTCTACGTCCTGCGCTCTGACAACCGCATCTCACCTCGGGCTCTGCGGAGCGGCGCTGCCGCCGTGGGGCTGCTGCTGGTGATCGCTGCCGCGCTCGAGACCTGGGCGGTGCCTGTCCGGTGAACCCTCCCTCGTCCCTGTCCTCCCGAACCACGAGGCCTGCAATGACCCCAGTACTCACCAACCTCCCCGACCTCCCCGCCCCGGTCACTGCGCGCTTCCGCGAGTGTGCCCGCTACCAGGTTGCTGGTCTGACTCGTGTGCTCTTCACCCGCGTAGCTGACGGTCAGACCGAGCTGCTCGACATGCCGGCCGACCAGTTCGACTGTGAAGACGAGCCGCTGCCTGCAAACGGCAGCTACCTCGTTGAGCCGGATCTAGCAGATAGCGACAGAGAGCTCCAGGCGCTGGTCACCGACTACCTGCAGCAAGCGGAGCTACACCAGCGCCTCCCGATGACCGTCCCGTTTCTCGAAGACCTGTTCGACACCCGTCCGCTGTGAGCCAGTCCCACAAGCGGATCTGAGCTTGACGGTCCGTTCCCACCCACGCCAGATCAGAGGCCCTGCGATGTGACCAGCCGGACCGGGAGACGCGACACCGAGACGGTTGTGGTCGGTTCGCCGACTCGCAGTTTGCCAGTCCGGCACGCCGGACCTTGGCTCCTGCTCGCCATCGGCGAACAACCACAACCTCACTGGATCCATGACCAAAACAACACTCACAGCACAGGCTCCCACCGCACAAGACGTCCTGCATTCACGCTCGTCGCAAAGCGTGGCGAACGTCCCACCAGGGGACTGCGAAAGCCTCACTGGCTGGGGCATCGCATCGCTAGCCGCATTGCGGAAGCACGTCGCCTCGATCTCGCTGATGACCCGCGCCGAGCGCGTCGCCGCCTACCTACGCGGCGAGCTCACTCACGAGCAGATCCAGGAATGGCTCGGACGTGCGCCCCGCGAGGTGCCACGAATCAACGGTGAGTTCGCGCACATCGCCGCCACGACCCCGGAGGCGTGCTTCCGCTGCCCGATGTGCGGTGACGATGAGGTCTCACTCACGGCCAGGGGCGCTCTCCAACGCCATCCCGACTTCCGCGACCCGAACTGGGGCAAGCCCGGTGCCTACGACACGGGCGAGGTGCCCGTCTGCCCCGGCTCCGGCACCCCACCCCAGAAGCCGAACCGGGTGGCCGCATGACCGCCAATCACGCCGAGCTCGGCGACCCACCCTCGCCCGAGTGCCGCTACGTCGTGACGCTCGACGACAGCCTCACGAGCTCACTCGTCGGGCGCGCCGAACGTCACTACACGAGCCCTGCTCTCACCGCCGAAGAGGCACTCGCGCTCGCCTCCGCACTCACCTCAATCCCGGTCACAACCACCGGCGCATGGCTGCTGCCCACCGCCGGCGGCCAAAGCGTCATCGCACTCCAACAAGCACCATGACCGCTCACGATCCGACAACCGCTTTTCTGCAGCTCCTGGCGTTCGGGCAGCCTGGCGACAGGTATCTCGAGATCCGGTTCCGTACCCCACAGGGATTGCGCCAGGAGTTCTTTGCCATCACCCGGCTCAATGCGCTTCATCGGCGTGCACTGTGGCTCGGGCAGCGAACGGATGCCTACATCGGTGTCGTTGCCCGGACCAGCCGCTCAGGGAAGAAGCAGGCGGTCGGATGCTCGCGCCTGGTCTGGTGTGAGATCGACGCCACCGACGCCGCCAAGCGGTTCGCCGCCGCGCGGCGCCAGCCAGCGCTCACGGTCGAGTCCGGCACGCCGGGACACCTGCACGCCTACTGGCGCGTGAACCGGCCACTTGAGATAGAGCTGTTGGAGCATGCCAATTCGGCACTCGTGAATCAGTTCGGTGGCGATCCGGCATGCACCGACGCCAGCCGGATCCTCCGCATCCCCGGGACGCTCAACTTCAAGCACCAGCCGCCCAGACCGGTGCGGCTGTCCAGCTACAACCTCAGGGCCGAGCCGATCCCGCTCGAGGAGCTCGTCGGCGAACTGCCCGAGCCGCCGGCGCCCGCGCCCGTACGGGCACCGGCACGGCAGATCGGCCCGCTCTCTCCGCAAGCCTGCGGCGGCCTTGACCGCACAAGGGCGCTGAAGCTCATCCCCGCACGGGAATGGGCACAAGGACTGCTCGGGATCGAACCCGGAGCCGACGGCAAGATCGCCTGCCCGTTTCACGCCGGCGGGAAGGAGCGCACCCCGAGCCTCCAGCTCTACAGCGATGGCAGCTGGTTCTGCTACGGGTGCCGCGAGGGTGGCTCCTTGATCGACTTCGCCTCGCGCCTATGGAACCTGCCGCCACGCGGCCGCTCGTTCAACGCGATTCGTGACCGGCTGTGGATCGAGCTCGGCCCACAGGAGCCAGCAATTGCTTCTACACCCGAGACGTGAATGACAGGAGGGGCGTGACGTCGACCGCCCGGTTGGCTGCTCCGGAGCCCTCCCGAGTATCGCGCCCTACGGGCGCTGGGGGTCGGGCAACCGGACCCGCCAACCGGGCGGGGCCACAAGCCTTTTGGAGGCTCAAGTGCTCACCGACTCCCGCCGTGTGCTCGTTGCGATCAGCGACGACACCGCACGCACCTTCCTGGTCGACAACCTCCAGGCCGACGGCTACGAAGCCCTGGCCGCCAACGGGATTGGACATGCCCGCTGCCGACTGGCCGACCAGTTCGACGCGCTGATCTTGGATCTAGGGCCCGACACGACGAAGCTGATCGAAGCCGTGCGCGGCGGCGAGATCTCCACCGACTCGTGGCTGCCGATCCTGGCCGGCTCAGCGAGCGAGGACCTGTTCTACCCCGTCCGGCTGCTTGAACGCGGCGCCGATGACGTCATCTACGAGCCGTGGTCATATCTCGAGGTACGTGCGCGGCTGGCGGCGCTGCTGCGCCGCACAAACGCCAGCCGCTGCCCGCGCCAAGTGCTGCGCGCTGGCACGCTGCGGGTCGACGTCGCGGCACGGCGGGTATGGATCGGCGACACCGAGATCAAGCTGACCGCACGCGAGTTCGACCTCCTGCGCGTACTCGCATCCGACCCCGACCGCGTATTCAGCCGATCGGAGCTGCTCGAGAGCGTCTGGGGGCTCGGTGACTGGGCACGCACCCGCACACTCGACTCGCACGCCGCCAGGCTACGACGCCGACTCAACGACGCCGGCGCCGGCGACTATGTGAGGAATAGCTGGGGTCGGGGCTACCGGCTCCTCGACAGTGGCGCGGTGCCGGCCTGAGAGCACGCAGCGCTAGACACCGCCGTACAAGGGACCGCCCGTCCCCTTTGCGGACCCTGCGGGTACTCCGGACGACCCCGACCAGTTACGCGAAAGGGAACCGGCGCGATCGCCCGAGAACGGGCCCGTCCCGGCGACACCCACCGAGCACTCGACGGAGGCCGGTTCTCGCTCAGAGTCAGAGAGGCACTGAGTTGCCCGAGTGGCGGGTCGTCCCCTCCCAAGTTTGCGCCCTGCGGGCGCCTTGAGGTCGGGGAACGGCCCCGCCACCCGGGCAGGGGCCAGAACTAGAAGGAGGGGCGAATGCCCGCTGGACTCACTCAGACCGATTCGATGTTCTCTGTCCGCGAGGTGCCATGGCACGGGCTCGGTGCGGTGCTTGACACGCCGCCTGCCACGATCGCGGAGGCGATCGACCGTTCGGGTCTCGGCTGGCAGGTCAAGCGTGAGCCGATCGCTGTTGACCGCGGCGATGAGGTGGCGGTGGACTGGTCGGTGCCACGTTGTGAGGAGATCCTCGGCTACTACGCCACCGTGCGCCAGGACACGCGTCAGGTGCTCGGCATCGTCGGTGAGCGCTACCGCATCGTGCAGAACGAAGAGGCGTTCCAGTTCGTCGACCAGCTACTCGGCTCCGCGATGCACTTCGAGACCGCCGGATCCCTGTACGGCGGCCGCAGGATCTGGGTGCTCGCACGGCTGCCCGAGCACATCGAGATCGGCGGCGATGCCGTGCGTCCCTACGTGTTGCTGATGAACAGCCACGACGGCTCTACCGCCGTGATCGCCGCGACGACGCCTGTGCGGGTCGTCTGCCAGAACACGCTCAACTGGGGCCTCGCGCGTGCGACTCAGCGGTTCTCGATCCGTCACACCGAGCAGATCTCACGCCGCGTGCACGAGGCACGACGCGTACTCGAGCTCTCCGTCAACTACTACGAGCAGTTCAAGCACGCAGGTGACCAGCTCGCGTCCGAGTCGTTCACCGACCGGCAGCTACGACGCGTACTCGACGAGCTCTACCCCTCCGGTACGGACGACCGAGCCAGCGACCGCGCCACGCGCTCGCGCGAGCTGCGCAAGGAACAGATCGTCGAGCTCTTCCTGCGCGGCGACACGCAAGGCAACGCCCCGGGCTCCAAGTGGGCTGCCGTCAACGCGATCGTCGAGTTCGGCGACTGGCTACGACCGATCCGCAACGGCGGCGATCGGTTCGCCCGCGCGATCGACGACGGAACCGACAAGACCAAGGCGCTCGAACTGATCACCGCCGCGTAACCGCGTCGCGACTCAGCGCACGCAGTCCGCAGCGGCTCGGGGGCACACACGCCCCCGAGCCGCGCTCACCACACCAGCACGCCAGCGCCCGTCTGTTCCCGCACGGCGCCAACCCACACCCTCTCCTACGAAGGAGTTACATGATGCCGATCAGCACCGCCACATCCCCTGCGCCGCAACCCGCTCGCGGGAGCTCGCGTCGCGCCACTAAGCGTGCCACGTACACCGTCAACTCACAGGCCCGCGTGCTCTTCTCGGTGTCCGGCGAAGCTGCCACCAGGCTGCTAGATGTCCCCGCGGAGCTCTACGAATCAGCGGTCGCCGGACTCGCAACCCCAGACACGTTCGTCGTCGAGCAGCAGCTACGCGACATAGACGCACAGGAACTCGAGGCGATCATCACCGACTACCTCGCCCAAGCCGCACTGCACGCACGCGTACCGATGACGTTCTCACGGCTCGGCGACCTCCTATCGACGCTCGCCGAATGACACCCGAGCAACCACCCGCCCATACGCCCGGACCGACACGTCGATGAACAGCGATCTCACACTGGCGTTCGCGGCACCCGACGAGGACGGCATCCCACCCGACGAGGACGGCATCATCCGTGTGAGCGTCAGCGGTGTGCCGATCGGCGAGATCCTCAAGGGCACCCCGGACACTTGGAACATCGCCCAGCACCGCGCAGGGACGATCACGTTCTACGAGGCTGTCGACACCGACGGCGAGTTGCCTCGACCCGCTGTTCACCACAGCCCGTGCCGCTGCCATCGCGCTGGCGAACCACGCCGGCATCCGGGCAGGCGAGCGTCGACGCTGACGCCGCCGGACGGCGACGGATACATCGCCGCCCCCGCCCCTGCGCCGAGCCTCCGGCGCGCTACTTCGCCGCAGCAGCAACGGCGTTCAGAGCCGAGCCGTCCTTCGTGATCAACCCGTCGCCGACAAGCTTCGGCACCACCCTGTACAGGTAATTCGGCTGGATCTTCAGCTTCTCGGCCAGCTGAGTGATCGTGATGCCCGGGTTCTCACGGATCACCGCGACGGTCTGATCCGCACGCGTGCCGGCGCTACTGCGCCGACCACGCGGGCGTCCCGGTCGACGACCAGTCCGCGTCCGTCCAGCGCGCGGCACAGACCCACCGGGTGCACCGCGGCTCTGACCAAGCAGCGCGGCACGCGCAGCCATGAGCTTGCTCTCCTCCGCCTTCAGCTCAGCAAGCCGTCCGTCGATCCCAGCGATCGTCCCATCTACGAAATCAGGCATTCGCCATGTGCTCCTTTCAAACAACTA
Source organism: uncultured Conexibacteraceae bacterium (assembly GCA_963720195.1). GTDB lineage: Bacteria > Actinomycetota > Thermoleophilia > Solirubrobacterales > Solirubrobacteraceae > Palsa-465. Next base: position 688,231 of record CAVRFD010000020.1, on the reverse strand, counting down.
GAGCGGCCGAGCATATGCGAGGAGGCGAGCAACTGTCACGCGGACCGCTGCTCACGACCGTGACGCCCCAATCGCAGGCCGCTAGTTCGTGTCAATCCGAACATGCATCCACCGCACGGCCGTACCGGCTCCTCCTGTCGCGTTACACGGTGAACGCATGTTCGAATTGACACGCCCGTCACGGCCTGCGCCCGCCGGTTGTGCATCGCACAACAAGCAAGGAGCCAGCCGATGACAACCACAATCCACCCCGCCACGCTCAACGGCCAGCGCACCGGCATCCGCCGCGAACTCGGGCGCTACACCCTCGAGGGCACCGAGCGCATCCTGTTCGGACAACGCGTCGATCACGGCACGATCACAGATCACCGACAAGCCCGCGACGCTCACTGCAGGCTGCCGCAGCTACACGGTCGACGCGCTCGACACCAGCGAGGGATACGCGCCGATCCAAGCGCTCGTACGCGACTACCTCCAGCAGGCGAGACGCACCCATCGGATCCCCGCCGCCGCGCGTCTCCGATGACTGGCTCGATGATCTCGCCGACTCGTTCCGCTACGACCGACAGCGCGCCACCGCCCTTGAACTCGACGCCGCCATCAACGAGGGCTGCACTCCCGATCGCGACTGAGTGAACCTCGCTATGCGCTCAAGGCAGAATCCGCGACACCGGCGGCACGCGAGCCGCTCGCGTGCCGCCTCCGATTCCTTCGGCGTGCGCCGACCAGTCAAAGCGTGCTCGGATTGGGCTCGCCTGCTCGCGCACCCAACGCGTCGCTTCCCGCGCGCCCGGCCTGCACATACACGACCACGTGCCGTCCTTCCTTCACCGGCGGCCGGGTGTCGACCTTGACGCCACGGATACGGCCCTCGCGTCGCGCTGCCGCGCGGACCGCTTTGCCGTCCTCGTTCTCGAAGTCGACGCCACAGATGAGCTTCCACACCCGGCCATCGAGAACCTCACCCCAATCAACCCGGCCATTGCGACGCGGCGGGGCCGGCAACTGCATCATCTCCGTTACCTCGGCCATCACCGACCCCCTTTCACACGACTGCGGCGCCCAGCACCCTGTCGCTTCTGTTGCGCCTGGACGACGACAAAGACGCCGTCCAAGTCCGAACCGACACGGACGGCGACGCTCACCTTCCGGCGTACGCCCGCGCCGTAGAGCCGACGCTGCATCACCTCGGTATCGACGTCAAAGTCGGCACCAGGGCGAAGCTTCCAGACGCCGCCGTCCAACCACTGATCAAGCTCCCTCGATCGGACGGTGCGTTTCATCGCCACGTCATCCACCGAGGTGACCTCCAACCGCTCTGCCATACCAAGCCCTTTCCACGACCTGTCGTTTCGCTGATGACCGCATAACGAACACGCGCAGTCATTTGCGACACGGGGTCACAGACAGTTCACGGCATGACCATGGAAACAGTCAGGCCGATGAACAGTCCAGGGAACAGTCAGACGCCAGCAGATCAGCACGCTGGATGTCACAGCCAGCAGCGGTAGACCACCGCAGAACACCAAGGAGCGACAAAAACCGACCGCGGAGGACGACCACCGAAGGTCGCAGGAGAATGACACGGCGGGGCGGCACAGACACTATCATCAGGGATGAGCTGCAGTACCTTGCCAGGCGTGGTCACAGGCCCGACAAGCCCAAGCCCCGGCAATTCCGACGTCACTGACACCCGCGGGCTGAGTGTCAGCAGCGGCGCCTCTCACGGCCTCCAAAGGCAGTGGTCCCCGGTGCCGCCGTTTGCTGTCTGGCTCAGCGGTCGGCCGGGTCGCGAACGAGGCACCGAGAATCCAGGACGGCTCCAGTCGAGGTCAGCATCCCGCCCGGGAGGCATGGTGCTCGGATGCTGACGATCGGCAAGATCGGCAACGATAAGAAGCAGCAGCTCTACTACGACGACACGGTCGCGAAGGGCGCTGAGGACTATTACGCCGGCAAGGGCGAGGCCCCGGGCTCTTGGCACGGCGACACGGCAGCGGAGATGGGACTGACGGGCGCGCCGACCGCCGATCAGCTGCTGCGCATGTTCGCCGGCCGCCACCCGCAGACTGGTGAGCAGCTCGCCCGCCGACCGAAGGAGGGCGAGCAAGCGGCCGGTGATCGCCGGGTTCGATCTGACGTTCTCAGCACCCAAGAGCGTCAGCATCCTTTACGCCGCCAACGAGCAGCTGGCGGGGCTGATGATCGAGGCCCACGACGCCGCCGTCGACAGAGCACTCGCAGTACATGCAGGCGCACGCGATGCGGGTCCGGCGTGGCCACAACGGCACCCAGGCCGAACGTGACGCGGGCCTTGAACGCGGCTGGCAGACCGCACAGTCGCTGAAACCGGAGGGCGTGCTGATGGCCAAGTACCGGCATCGGATGAGCCGCGCGCAGGACCCGCAACTGCACACCCATGTGGTGATCCCGAACATGGCCAAGGGCCCCGACGGGCGCTGGACGGCGCTTGAGCATCCGCCGCTCTATGACTACGCCAAAAGCGGCGGCGCGCTCTACCAAGCGTTCATCCGCCACGAGGTACTCAAGCGCCTCCCGTGGGTGCGATGGGAGCACACGGTCAAGGGCCTGGCCGAGATCGAACAGATCCCAATAGAGCTGCGCAAGGTGTTCAGCAAACGCACGATGCAGATCGCCGAGCGCGAACGCGAGTACGCGCTCGCCGGGTACTCCATGACCGGCAAAGCCAAAGACATTCTCACGAAGGAGACGCGCGACGCGAAACCCGAGAACGGTGTTGACATGCACGCCTGGCTCGAGGACGTCCGCGCGGTGATGGCCGAGCACGGGCTCGACAACGACGCGATCGACGCGCTGTTGGAGCTCGCCGCCGCACCGGATGTTGAGGCCGTCAACGAGGAGCTCCTCGCCCGGGAGCTGTTCGGCCCCGATGGTCTCACCCACCTGTCCAACACGTTCCATCGCCGCGACGTCGTCTTCGCCGTCGCCTCCGCACACACCGCCGGGATCGGGCACGCTTGAGGAGGCCGAGGCGATGGCCGACCGCCTCCTCTCCCACGGTCAGGTCGTCAAGATCGATCACCCGACCAAACCGCTGTACACGACTGTCGAGCTGGTCGAGTGCGAGCAGCAGATCGTGGCGCACGCCCGCAACGGCCGCGCGGTTGGGTTCGGTCTGGTCGATGAGCAGGACGTGATCGCCGAGATACGCCGCAGCGCCGCCACCGGACTGGTGCTCAACCAAGGACAAGCCAGCGCGGTGCTCGGCATCACCCGCTCCGGTAACCAGATCGACACCGTCGAAGCGCTCGCCGGCACCGGCAAGACCACCACCGCCAGCGTGCTCCGCACGATCTATGAGAACGCCGGGTTCGAGGTCATCGGCGCGGCACCGACCGGCCGCGCCGAACGCGAGCTCAAAGAACGCGCCGGGATCACCAACACGCACACCTTGGACTCCTGGGACTACCGCCTGACCCGCAACCCGGACCTGCTGTTCTTCCACGAGCTCACCGCCACGCGGGATCAGCCAGAAGCCGGCGGTGCTGATCCTCGACGAGGCGACGATGGCGCACACCCGCCTATCCGCCGCGGTGATCTGCGCCGCGGTCGAGTCGGGCGTGAAGGTCGTCGCGATCGGCGACTCCGGGCAGCTCTCAAGCGTCCAGGCCGGCGGCTGGCTCAGCCGCCTCACCAAACAGTTCGGATCCTTCCAGCTCGACGACGTCCGCCGCCAAATCGACCCACGAAGAACGCACGATGCTCGCGCAGATCCACCAAGGAAACCCGAAGCCCTACATCGACTTCAAACTCGCCCGCGACGAGCTGCACCTCTTCGACGGCGACCTCGCCGGCCTACACGCCACCCAGGAGGCCGTGCGGATGCTGCTCGACGCCCGCAACAACCCCGACATCGGCCCCGAGAGGGCGATCATCATCTCGCTTGAGAACGAGCGCCGGCACCTCATCAACGACGTCGTCCGCGAGGCGCTCTACGCCACCGGCGAGCTGGGTGAGACCGTCGAGATCGGCGGCCGCGAATGGGCGGTCGGCGACCGGATCATCGTCCGCCAGAACGACCGCGAGATCGACGTCGACAACGGCATGCGCGGCACCATCACCGCGGTCGCCGCTGACGGCATCCAGGTCGCGATCGACGACTACGACACCGTCACCCTCCCAGCCTGGTATGTCGCGCAGCACACCCAGTACGCGTACGCGATCACCGGCCACAGCTCCCAAGGCGCCACCGTCAAATGGGCAACCGTGATCGGACGCGCCGGAGACTTCTCAAAGAACTGGGCATACACCGCCCTCTCACGAGCGCAACTCCCAACCCAGATCCTGCTGATCGACGAACCAACCCCAAGCCAACTCCAACGCGCCGAAACCGGGCCACTGGAGAAACCACAAACCGAGCTGCTCAAACGCCTCGAATACCGCATGAAGCAGCGCGACGACGAAGACCTCGCGATCAGCCAAATCGACGCCGCCGAGGCGCGCCGGATCTGGGAGGAAACGCTCTCGCCGGACGCCAAACGACGGGTCGCGCGCCAGCACCGAGCACGCCAACGCCAAGACCTAGTCGACGGCCGCCAGCGCATGCATACGATCGCAGCGCGCCTCAACGACCCCGGCTACCAACAGGAACTCCAGCTCGCCCGCAGCCTCGCCGACGTACGTGATCAGCATCGCGATCTGGCAGCAGCACGGCGCCGACCGCCGAAGCAGACGGCGGCCGACTCTCCCCCGAGCAGCTCGACGAGCTCAACCTTCTGTTCGGCCAAGAGGACGACCTAATGGAACAGCTCCCCGGCGAACCAGAAGACCTCCTCGACCTCGACCTCGCGCTACGCGACGAACTCTCCGACCTGACAAACGCAAACGTCGAACTGCAACAAACCGTCGAACCCAGCTGGCTCGTCGAGCAGATCGGGCCGATGCCAAACGACCACCGCCTGCGCGACATCTGGGTCAAAGCCAGCGAGGCGCTGTATGACCACCGCACCAGCCACGGCATCCACGGCCACGCGGATCCCGTCGTGCCGAGCATGCCGCCCCCGCTGCGCGCGCTGCTACGCCGATCCCGCACCGAGCTTGGGCACGAGGCCCACTACACCGATCTGGACCTCGGCGGCTAGACCTTGAACAGGCGAACCTAGCCCTAACGCGCCGAAGCATCGCCCCAGCCGCAACCAAGCGGCTCTCACGTCTCGGACGGCTGATCGCCATTGCCAAGCGGGACCACCCCGTCCACTCGGTAACAGGAAGGGCCTTGGGAGCGTCGATGCCGACGATGACCTTCTCGGTCTTCAGCACGCGCTTGAAGCGCGTTAAGGGCTCGCTCCTGTTCGGCGAGCGCGTCAGCGGTCAGCTGACAGCTGACAGCTGAGTTCTTCGACGGACCCTGCCGCACGCCGGTTGTAGCGGCCATCGCCGACAGACACACATTCCTAGTCGCCAACGCGATAGTCAGCCTCGACCTGTCCAGATCCCAAAAGCGATTACTGCTTATGACTCGCCCCACCCGCAATGCGGGTAAGGCCGCATAGACCTGCTTCCCGTGGACCGAAGGCGGGTGTCGGGCGGTTAGGCCGCGTCGCGGGCCCCAGCTTGCAATGGCTGTGCGGGCAATCCTCATCAACGAGCCGAGGTCGGGGACGAGATGTCGACGCGGCTTCGGGGGGGCCGAGCCACCAACAGCACGTCCCGAAGGAGGACGCGATCAATCATGGCTGGAGGACGCGATCAATCATGGCTAGCCGCCTGCGGTTGCTCACGAGCCACCCGCCGGGCCTGCGCCTATCGTGCCGCTAGTGGAGCTCGATCTCTATTTCACCGACTACTTCGAGGTCGATCCCGCCGTTCTGGAGGATTACGGGGCGTTTGACATCAGTGTCGTTTCGGATCTGCCGTTGTTCATCGACCCATTCCTGCTCTTCAACAGCCACCATCCCATCTACCAGCAGCTCCACCAGCACATCCTCGACTACTTGCTGTTCCTGCGTGACCGCGCGGCCGAAGAGGATCTCGACCCCAGGCTGATCGACGCCTGGTACCGGTTCAAGGAGGTCAAGCAGAACTGGCTCGGCTTCACTCTGTTCGGCAACGAAGGCGCCGGCCTAGGTTTGGTCTTCGCCCATGCCCTCCACAGCGCGCTCGGCGAGATCTTCGCCGACTTCGGCAACGAGACTGTCACCCGAGGCACGCACCTCGAGAAGCTCTGTCTGATCAGAGACGGGCGTCGGCCGAGACAACATCAGCGACTTCACGACGAACCTGATCAAAGGGTTCCTCTGCGAGTACACACAAACCTTCGCGCGCGAGCACATTGCTCCTGAGTACTGCAAAGAGTTCGCGGTCCGGCGGGCGCGGTTCGACTACGGCACGCGCACATGGGCGACTGAGACCTACTACCTGCCCAGCCTCCGCGGCGACTTCGTGTTGCTCACGCCGGTGGACATCCTGACCCGAGACGACACCTGGATCAATCACGCAGACATGGTCTCGAAGTTCTGGCGGCTTCCCGAAGCAGTGTCCGACGCCGAACAGCGGGCGAGCATCAACCAATACTTCTTGCGTGTCCTAGGCGCAGAATCCGACTGCCAAGGAGAAACGTCAGGCCGCTGCAGCGACCATCCGGCGCTTTCCCCATCTGATCGACCTCTACATCAAGCTGCAAGAAGAGGATGGCGATCACGCCGAAGCCGTCAGCGCTGCAAAAAGTTCGACGACACGCAGCAGGCCCTTGTCGATCAGATACGCGAAGCCCTCGCCGCAGTCGCCCAGACAGAGTTCTTCGAAAGCCCTGGCGCAGCTACGCCGAATGCTTGGCCCGAGCCCGCTACTTCAAGGCCTACATCGAGGACAACGACGGATACCGGTTGTTCAACCGCGCCGGCCGGCCGTTCTCCAACGAGAAGGAGCTTCAGCTTGCTTTTGGACTGGTTTGGTGCGGGACCGACTTCGACGTCAACCGCGAGGTCAATAACGGCCGCGGCCCAGTGGACTTCAAGGTCAGCTTCGGCGCGGGTGACAAGTCGCTCATCGAGTTCAAGCTCGCCAGCAACTCCGCACTGAAGCGCAACCTGGAGAAGCAAGTAGAGATCTACGAAGCCGCCAACCGAACCTGGACCTCCGTAAAGGTCATCGTGATCTACACCGCGACCGAGCAGGAAAAGGTCAACCGGCTTCTGCGCGAGCTTGGGCTAGAGCAAGCCGAGCCGATCGTCCTCATTGACGCCCGCAGCGACAACAAGCCCTCAGCGTCGAAGGCCTGAGCAGCCGCCCGGCTACCCGCCAAACCTGAGGATCTGGAGCGGTAACGGGTCGTCGCCAACGCGATACCGACCGTCTGATGACGCGCTGTACAAATGCGATCGCGGCGACCCGCTGCTCGACACTGGCACCCCAGACGCAGCGGCATGCTGGGTGCCGTGACTCTGGGAGAGAAACCCGGCCCTACGACTACTTTCTCCCCCAGAGTCGCGTTTGAATGACCCGGCCCGCCGACCCGCTCCGCGCCGAACTAGCGACGATCGCGTTTGTGTTAGGACCTCAATCTCGAAGGCCATGCCTATGGCGACAACTGGAGGTGGACGCCGCGCTCTGAATCTGAGGGGGGCCTGGAACTGGGGCGCGCAGTCAGATGAAGGTCATCAGACCTTTCGGGTCAGCATTAGCAGGTAGGGTTCCCTTCTGCCGTGCGGAAGACGCTCTCTCAGTTCGCGCTGCTACTGCTCTCGCTCGTGGCGGGTTTCTTTATTGGCCACCAGGTCAACGAAGGCGTGTCGTCGGCAGATATTCTCGGAATAGTTGCGGTTTTACTTGGTTTGATCGCGTTGGTCGTCGGGCTACACACGGACGCGAATGTCGACAAGATCGCGGCACGAGTTCTAGAAAAGGCGGCAACCCCAGCGGTGCGGGCGGCTGCGCCGGCTCTCCAGAGCCTGAGCGCTCGCGTTCAAGCTGGCGATGGTGAGGCAGCCGTTGCTCTTGCCGAGAGTCTCAGTGGTTTGGGCCCGGTGGCGAGCATGGCTGACAGTTCGGTCACGGAGAAGATACTCACGTCCGCAGTGCTGCCCGCGCTGAGGTCGATACCTGCTGACGGGGAGCTCGCGACGGCAAGGCCGAGCATCGCGAGTAGTGCGCTTGCATTCGGAGCACACGACGTGGGTCTCGTTAACCAACTCAAGGAGTTCGAGGTCTAGTCCGCGGGCCCAGGAGTCGCGTCGGACTTTCGGATATGGCGTGGTGGTCGTGCAGAGGGCTAGGTGTAGTTCCTAGGTAGCTCTGTCCTGATCACAGGCGGGCCGGGCCCGAGGGAGGCGGAGGTTGGTGAATCCGCCTACTGCAAGCCGGCGAGGTAGTCGCGAAGCATCTGGTCCATCACGGCCAGCATCATTTGGTCGCTGCCGGCCATCGACGCCGCAGCGGCTGCCCCATATGGATGCCTCGGGCGTGGCTTGACCGTGACGAATGGAGGGAGTCCGTAACGCAGCGCCGCCCAGTTTGCCCAGAGCCTAGCTGTCCGACCGTTGCCATTGGCGAATGGATGGATCCGCACCCAGTTGCCGTGTAGCACCGCGCAGTATGTCAGCACGCCGTGCAGCTCAGCAGGCATCATGGCCGACGGGTGTGCGCCAACCGCGATTACGGTGTCGAGCTGCGCGGCCGCGGTCTGGGCTCCCAGTTCGAAGCGCTGCAGGGCCTGCGGCACCAGCGCGGCCGGCACACCGGGCACACTGCCTACTTGAACCTCGTATCCGATCAGATCGGGAAAGTTCTGGTCGGAGTCGCGGAACTCGCCGGCGTAATAGTCGAACGGCCGAGCAATCCCGTCGTAGAGATCGCGATGCCACTGCTGCGCTACGGCCACCGTGGGGAACTCTCGCTGGTCGGCGTCGCCAGCAATTCGTAAGAGCACCTTGGCGGCGTTCGCCGCAATCTTGGGCGCGTCGGCGGGCTGGTCCTCCCACGGAGTGGGCATAACCTACTTGAAGGCCTCCGCGACGCCATATGCGTGCGTGTGCGCGACGTCTGGACCATCTGTGTCGCGATCGGGTCTTCTTCGTAGGCCTCCGCCTGAGCGAAAGCCTCGATGGCACCCTCCAGATGCTCGTCGCGCCGGTAGTTGCGCAACAGCGCGAGTGTGCCGGTGAGATCCTGCTCTAGCAGCAGGGCTTCCGCCTGCAGCTCGCGCTCCAGCATCTCCTCGGCAAGCTGGTTCTTGGTGACGCCATAGCGCTCGGCCAGCAGTCCAAGAATCTCGTGGTTGGTCCGATTGCGAAATCGAAGTGTGAACTTGGGTGGGGCGGTGGTCGCCATGGGCGCCTTTCTCAGTCGGGTGGCCTAAACGATATCACAGATTGCCGTCAATCCGTGACTTTGCCGTCACATCGGCCATATCGTACACAACCTTGAGCGTGCCGACCGGAATGGGCGGGAACCGGCAAGCGGAAGCAGGCATCGCCTTGGTGCTACCAGGCCGCTCCATGCATCGCGATTGTGTCGCGAACATGCTCGCTCGAGGCGCAACCCGACCACGTCCGGGCGACGGTGATAACGATTGCTTTGGTCGTTTGAGGTCGCCGTAGCTCACGAGCGCATTGGCGACGAATCGCCGGCCTCGTCCGACTGCGTCGCCCATAGTGCGGGCTTATATGTCTTCTCGACTTCTAGTCTTGGACTTCTGGACGCCGTTGAGCGACTATCTGCAGCGCAGCACCCTCTCCTCCCTCAGAGCGCGCTCCGTACCGGCCTCATATCCCGCCTGTACGGAGCGTTCTCTACTTAAGCGCCCGCGCCGGCACCGCTGAGCCGGACGGCATTGATCCCACGGTCCCTTACGCGTTCCCGTGCTCGCCGGCCGCTCATCGGTATGGCGACAGCTGGATCACGGCTGACGTGCGCCCGTTGCTCGCGGTCGATCGCCCCCGTGCCCTGGGTGGGCAGACATGCGACAGGCGACTTGTGTCGCAAACCGCGGGGTTCGCTCGTTATGAGCGGTGCCAGCTGAGCCCGACTCGGAACGCATTCCTCCCGGTCGGTCTCAGATCCCAAAGCCGCAGGGAGATCGCCGTGGCAACCACTACCCCGATGCCGAATCAGCTGGTGAGTGAGACAGGCGAGGTCCTCTACAGCAACCCGTATGCCAAGACGCTTGAGGAGACGCTCGGCGACTTCAGGATCCATGTCGAGCATGCCGCCGGTCTTTCGCAACGGGTTCCGGTTCACCGTGTGCTCGTTGCAGAGATTGAAGCGGTGCTGACCGACCCGCGGATCGTCAAGTCCGAGCAGTTCAGCGTGCTCGGAGATCAGGCTCGACGCGCTGGAGGCGGCGAAGGGCAGTGCAGGCCGGTCTCACGTTCCTGCCGCCGGGTCGGTCTGATCGCCGGCACGAGATCAGCGCGCGACGCGGCAAGCAGCTCGCATTACTGCCCGATATCGGCCTTGAAGAGGATCCGGTATCGATCGCGCATCTCGCGGGCGAGCTGCGTGAGGTCAAAGACCGTCTGCTGTTTCGCGGGATGCAGCTTCGCATCCAACAGGTGCTAGCCGAAGTCAACTCGCAGCCGCCGTATCTCACAGAACTTACTGGGACCACGGCCGACGAGCGGAAACCTGCGGTTATTGAACGCCTGGCAAACCGCCGCCGAGAAGATCGTGGGGCGACGCGTAGACCTGGGCATCACCAGCCCCACCAATCTCGGCCTGAATCTTGAGAGGGATCACCCGCTCGCGCGGACCATCTCGAGCGCGAGACAGGCGCTTGGCCTGAGCTCCCCCGAACGAGGAGTCCACGCAGGCATCGGCTTCTAAGCCTGCCGTCCCGCAACCCAACTGGCTACCGCGACCGGCCACCCCTCCCGGTCGCGGTAGCCCCCTTCTTCCGCCGACCACATGCGTCAGAACCCTCACAGCCCTCAACTTCACATGTTGCTGATGGTCGTGCTGCTATCCGCGCTTGCGGCGCTCAGCGCTTGGATGCTTCCCGTGCTTGCGGGCTGGGTTATAACCGGCCGCTTTCCGCACCTCGGGTTCTGGCAGGGCATGGGCGCTCTGTTCCGCCTGCTGTTTGGCGAGCATCCATTCGACAGCGCCTATCCGCAGCCGCTCCGCGACGCGCTCCGGCAAAGAGAGCTGTTCTGGATGGCGATCGCGGCCGGCTGCGCCCTGGAGCTCGCGGCTATAACCGCCGCGTTCGTTCACCTGGATCGCGTGACCAGTCGCCCGACCGCTGATCGCCGTTGGTTTCAGTTACGGGGCCTTCACCCCAGACCGTACGCACGGCCGCACATGGTCAGGCCGCTACTCGTCGACAAACCCGACCCGGAGCGCATCATCGTCGGCAGCTACGACGGCAGCCTGCTGTCGATCCAAAAGGATGTTCAGACCCTGGTGATCGCGCCACCACGGTCGGGCAAGACCTCGGGGCTTGTGATCCCGGCAGCACTCGAGCACCAGGGGCCGCTTGTCACGACCTCGGTCCGCAGCGATGTACGCGACCAGACAATCGCGCGACGCGCGCCAGCTCGGGCGTGTGTTCGTTTGGGATCCGTTCGGCTCACACACCGACTCCTGGAACCCGATCCAGGGCTGCGGAGACTGGGGGCATTCGCTGCAGGTCGCGCGGTGGCTAACGCAGGCTGTCGATCTCGGTTCCGGCGGCAACAGCGAGTATTTCGCGCAGGAGGCGCAGGGCATGATCGGTCCGCTGCTACACGCCGCGGCGCTGTCGGGCCGCACCGTGATCGACGTGTACAACTGGATCCTCGAGCGGGAGGAGTCAGAGCCGGAGGCGATCCTGATCGCCTCCGGCGCCCACGACGCAAACCGGCGGCTCGAGAACGTCTACAGCTACACCGAGCGCCAGCGCGACGGGATCATCGGGATGGCCGCCTCCTACCTACAGATGTACGCGCACCCCAGCGCGCGACGCGCCTCCCACGCCAACGGGCACATCACCCCGGAGGCACTGTTCGCGCCCGGTGAGGCGAACACGCTCTACATCGTTGCCGGGCGCGAGTACCAGAAGCTGCTCGCACCGCTTGTGGTCACGCTCCTGTCCTCGATGCTGCACTACCTCTCCGAGCAGGAGAACCAAGGCCTGCCGCAAAAACCACCGGCTCTGTTCGCGCTGGACGAGATGGCGAACATCGCGCCACTGCAGAACCTCGCCGCGATCCTCTCGACATCGCTGCCGTCGGCCAGATTCATCACCGTCTGGCACTCCGTCGCGCAGATGCACGCCACCTACAAAGACGATGTCGCTAACGCGCTGCTCGGCCTCTCACTGGCCAAGGTATTCCTCGGATCGATAACCGACCAGTACACGATCCGTGAGCTCGCGGGGCTGCTAGGCGAGCAATCGACGAACCGGGCAGACATGTCCCCGCACTCGATCACCGCGCAGGCGATGCAGCGCACCAGGTCAGGGCAAGGGCTGCTCATTCACACCGACTTCGCTCCCGTGTTCTACAAGCAGCGCCGCTACTACGACGACCCACATCTTCAGCAACTCGCCAACGCCGCGAAACCGAAAGCGGATCGTGCGAGGGTCGGCACCACGGCGCAGCGTGCCCGACCTGCGTCGTTCTGGGAGAGCTTCAGGCCGTGTCTGACCACGAGCCCCAAGCCCTCTACCCCAAACCGACCAGGTTCGCGGCCACGCTTGCCGCTGCCCGTTCAGCAGGGGATCCGGCGAACCTCGCGATGCTGCCGGCGATCCTCGGCTCGCTGACTAGTCATCGCCGTCGACACCAGCGTGCGCTTGGCGATCGTGCTGACGCTCACGGCGCTGCTGTTGATCGTCGCGAGACTCCGGCACGCAGTCCCCATCTCCGTGCTGCTGCTCACAGGATTCGCGATAGCCGCACTCCTCCACCCGCCCATCGGTTCGGCCCCGCCGCCAGTGCCGCCGTCACACCACGGCTCCTAGCCGTCGCTTCCGGATCTATCGACGCAAGGAAGCTCGATGCCTGAAAGAGAGCCCACCACCGGACAACTCCGCCTGATCCGCGACCTGCACGTCGACCGCAAGCTCGCGGCGATCGGCTGCCGAGCAGGCAGCACCAATTCTCGCCGAGGTAGGCCTGCTCACACCCGAGCGGCTCGAGGCCGCCTCCGGGATCCGCCGTGACGACGACGGCCTCCTGCTGGGCGACGGTCGCCAACTCGCGTTCCGGCTATCGCGCAGCGAAGGCCTCGATCGCGACGCCATGAGCGGCGTGTACGCACGCCTCGCCGACCGGCTCAACGTCGAGTTCACCGCCCCCACCAGCTACGAGGCCGCCGACCGACAGATCGCGCGCCTGAAAAGCATCGTTCGCGGCCAAACCCAGCCAGCTCCGGGCTACCGCGCGCGATCGAACCTGCTGACCGCGACGTGATCGCCGACCTGCAACGCGAGGCCAGCGAGAACGACCGCGTCCGAGCCAGCTACGCGCCCGACACGGTCGAGAACACCCCGAGCCGGCCCGAGTCAGAGCAAGCCGGCGCGAGCGCATCCTGGGGGGCCGGGCACCAGATGGCCCAGCAATACGTTCCCGGCCGCGCGTCCGCCAAACAGATACAGCTGCTCGGCAGTCTCGCAGCGATGGCCGGCGTAGAGGTCGACGCCCGGCGAGACCACTCAAGACGTCGGCCGGCAGATCGACTCGATCGTCGAATCGATGAGCGCCCAGATCCACGAGATCCAACGGTTCCTGCAGGTCGAGCCCACCGACACCGAAAAGATGAAGCCGTGGGAACTCGGACGGCTGCTGAAGGACTCGAAGGTCGCGGCGATGAACGAACTGCGGACCCTCGAGCAAATGGAAGGTGTCACCGAGCCCGCCGCCCCGACCTCGTGGGCCGACGCCCGCGAGCGGATCGAGGAGCTGCGCGAAAGGCAGAACCTCGGCGGCGACTCGCTCTACAGCTTCCGGATGCAGAACACGGTGCCGTTCCACAACGACCGGCTCACCGCGCAGCCAGCGAACAATCCGAGCGACTCGGTCCACCACAGCCCAGCTCGCTGACCTACGCCGGGATCGGCTCGCGCCGAACCCCCGGACCGGCGCTCAATGCGATGCGCGCCACTGCGGAGCGGCTCTCAACGCTCGGGTACACCATGCGCTCCGGTCACGCCCCCGGCGCCGACAGCGCATTCGAAGTCGCCTCACAGAACTCGGAGATCTACCTGCCCTGGCCAGAGCTTCGAGAACGACCGCCCAGTCATCGGCGCCTACGTCCAGCCGCACGCGACCGACGCGGCGATGCAGCTCGCATCACGCATCCATCCCGCGTGGGAGCGACTCGATCAGGGGCCGCGTGCGCTGCACGCACGCAACATGCACCAGATCCTCGGACGCGACCTGCAAAGCCCCGTCGACTTCGTCGTCTGCTACACGCCAGACGGCTCGCTAACCGGCTACGGCACAGACACCGGCGGGACCGCCACCGCGCTGCGACTCGCCTACCGCAACAACATCCCCGTCATCAACATCAAGCGACCCGAGCACGCCGCCATGCTCGCCAGCTACCTGCAGGAGACCGTTCCCGAGCGCCGCCTGCAGCACTGCCGCGGATGGCTCGAACACCACCTACCGGCAAGCGAACAGCAACTCACCGAGCTCCTGGACCTCCAAGTCGACGAGCGGCTCTCCCGCCTGCTGCCCTCCCAAGCGCTCGCCGCAATCACCAACACCCCGCTGCGCGACATCGCCAACGCCAGCAGCGGACTTCCCGTTCCAATACGACGAGCACGGCAACCAGACCGGAACCGGACTTGACCTCATGCGCTGGTACGCCGAACAACCCGGCGCCGACGTCGCCCAGCGCCGCGGCATACGACCAACTCGCCGACCGCTGGGGCATCTCCGTCTCGACCCCCGGCACGCCGAGCTCGCCCGGATGAAGATCACTCAGATGCGCGAGAAGCTCTGGGGCATCTCCATCGCCAAGGATGTCGGTCCCGCTGTCGAAGTTGGGGTCGGCTAGCCAGGAGCCACGTGACTCGGCGAGGCGCAACATGAGCGGCGTTCTGAGTGCACTGCTCCTAACTGCGGACGAGGATGATCTCGCTCTGATGCGCGAGAAGCTCGGGCTTGAGATCACGGCCGAGCAGCCGCGAGTGCCCGTTCGCCTGATGACCTCGTTCGAGGCCGCCGAGGCCGCCAGCGTAAGTGTCGAGACGATCCGCCGTCATGTTGACAAGGGGACGTTGAGCGCGAAGCGATCAGGAAGCCGCATCCGCATACACCCAGACGACCTCGAGGAGTGGCTCGACAGCGACCGTGGCCGCCGGGGACAAAGCGGGCAACCCGCCCGCCGCACGAGAGCCGGTTCCAGCTCGACCATGCGAGATGCCCTCGTACAGCTCAACAATCCGCGCTCCCAGTCGTCGTCTGAGCGCAGGCTCCGCAAGGCAAGCTGATGGGCACGATTTCGGGGTGTAGCGTTTTAAGCCAGCGCAGCAATCCCGACGGCACCACCCGATCGACAGACGATGAGCGTTCAAAAGCACACGTGGACCCGCAAAGACGGCAGCAAGAGCAACGGCTGGCGCGTGCGGTGGAAGGAAGAGAACGGGCGCTGGCGGTCTCAGTGCTTTGACCGGAAGCGCGACGCCGACGACTTCGACGCCGACCTCCGCCGTCGCCGCAGACTCGGAACGCTCGCCGAACTCGACGCCGGGACCGAGACCCTCGACACGTACGTCGTCGACACCTGGATCCCGATCCACGCGCACACGCTCGCGCCGAAGACCCGCGGCACCTACTCCCGCCTCTACGACAAGCACATCTCCCCGTACCTCGGCCAGGTGGCGCTGCGCTCCCTGAAGGTCGAGATGATCGGTCGCTGGCAAGCGGACCGCCTAGCCGCAGGCGCCGGCCCGGTCGCCGTCCGCCAAGCCCTCGGACTCCTGGGCAACATCCTTCAACGCGCGCACGAGGGAGCGCGAATCACCACAAACCCCGCACGGCTGGTCAAGAAGGTCAAGGCCGCCAAGACGCGCCGAAGTGAAGCCCCTCGCGCCGGCGACCGTCGAGGCAATCCGCGCACGGATGCAGCCACGCGACGCGATCCTCGTCTCCCTACTGGCTTACGCCGGCCTACGTCCCGGCGAGGCGCTAGCCCTTCGCTGGGGAGACATCCGCGAGCGCACGATCCTGATCGAGCGAGCGCTCTCGCTTGGGGTCGTCGACGACACCAAGACAACACAGCACCGCACTGTCCGTCTGCTCGACCCGCTTGCCAAGGACCTCGCCGAGTGGCGACTTCGCAGCGGCCGCCCGAAGGACTCCGCGTTGGTGATCTCCGACAAGACCGGTCGGCCGTGGACCGAGAGCGCCTATAAGTCATGGACCCGGAGAGCGTTCGCCTACGCGCTGTCAGCGGCGTCCGGCGCCACGGTCAATGACCCAACCTCACAGGACTGTCCCACGTGCGGCGCCCGAGCAGGAAAGCCCTGCCGTACACCGTCGCGCAAGCAGGCCAGCGGTACTCACATTGCTCGCACCCGCGCCAAAGTGGCCGGCCGGCCGTACGACCTCCGGCATTCGTTCGCTTCTCTCCTCCTTCACGAGGGTCGTTCGGTCATATACGTGGCGCGTCAACTTGGCCATGGTGCCCAGCTAACGCTCAACACATACGGACACGTCATCGATGAGCTCGAGGACGCCCCGCGGCTCGACGCGGAAACGGCCATCCATTCGGCCCGCAAGGACGGGCGCATGATCGCGTCGGCGGCGTCGGGCGGCTAGTTGCCGTCAGGGTTTCGGACTGACGAGGGTGTTCTGCTGGCGCAAACCCCATCGGTCCATTCTGGCCATCGCATCGAGGCAATGAATCGTCACCGGAACGCTCGCCAGCTGAACGACCGGCGTCGGCCCCGCCCCGACCACGCGCCGCCTGTCGCAGGCGTTCAGGCCGGGGAGCGGGCTCGTTGAGTCGCTCCACGCCATCGATGCTATATACGGGTACGGCCTTCGGGGCTTCAACGCCCACGATGACCTTTTCGGTGCGGACCTGTTCGAGGCTAACCTCGATGTCATCACCAATCATCACGGAGTCGCCGGGGCCGAGTGTGACGATCAACATGGGCACAGCCTGATCATCGGGCGGGGCCCTCGGTGTGCTGAGCGCCCGCGAGCACTGTTGGACGCGTTGGCACGGAGGTCGCACGTCGTCGCCGAAGCATGGGCGCCGAAGGCAAATCGCCGCAATGCGAACCGGAATCGTGGCGTCGATACCGTGCGAGCGCAGTGTTCGCACAGCGGTACCGGCGCCAGCGCTTAAGTAGAGAGGATGCTGCAGTGCAGATAGTCGCTCATCCGCGTCCAGTAGTCCAAGACTAGAACGCCAAGAGACATATAAGCCCTCACTATGGACTAGGGTGGCCGCAAGAAGCCGACGATTCGTCGCCATAGACGGCGCCCGTGCGTTGTGCCCGGTCAGACCGGCAGTGTGGGTCATTTAGCCCCGCGACTACTGCTGCGTGAGCAGCTCCAGATGGTGCGCTCCATTGGCCGCCGACGAACTGCACAGATCCCGCGCACGGACATCCTGAGACTCCACGGCCGCCAGCGCCACTGTCAGCCGGGTAGCCGAGGGAAGCAGCTTGCTGCAAAGGTAGCGGCGAAACTCCTTGGCAGATCGAATTCACTTGGGTACACGTGATCCGGCTCGTCCCACTTCGTGCTCGGAGCGCCAACAATGTCGCACGTGACGGATGCCCGTAGCCGTTGGTCGTACCCACGCTGATGACCTGATGGGATGCGCCGACAGCCTCAAGGACCTGTGCTATCGATGGCTCGGTTCCGACTCCCTCTAGCTTCGCTCCATGATGCGGCAAAGCGAAGACATCGGCCCGGACATCATCCTTGATCAGACGGGCCCACCTGGAGGCCGTGGCGTCGCCCGCAATCAGATACCTCGTCTTGTTCCTCAAGTCTGTAAGGCGCACTACCGCCGAACCCGCATTCGCATCGCCTGCTGTATAGGACTTCGTTAGCTCACCTTTAGTCGGTGCCAGAATCTCCCAACGACCAACGTTCCCGATCGTGCCGTCGTAGCCAGCTCGGGCGTCGCACAAAGCCACACCGTCGTCCTCAAGACTCGCTAGCCCCCTCAACGCCGCGCGCATCCGAATCTTCGCCTTTGGGTTAGCCGGTAAGGGAACGTCGTGGTTGTAGTGCACGCACGCCGGAAGGCTTGGTCGTCTCGATGTGATGAACGAGTAGACGCCGCCCAGATGGTCGAGGTCGCTGTGCGAAACGATCACCGTCTCCGCGGTGGCGTCCTCTTTATCGAGCCGCTCCGCCGGAATCTCGTCTCGACCAGCTGGGCAATCGACCAAGAGCGCGGTCCCGCTCGATCGATCGATCGCGAGCGTGCAGCTGCCCTGCGCGACATCGGAGAACTCGACAACTAAGGTCATACAGCTGCGACACCGTGCGCCAGCAGCTCATCGTCGGACATCCAGTCACGCGATTGGACCAGGAAGAGCGCCGACGACAGGTCATCACCTAGGCAGTCGAATGTTGCGCCCTCGAAAGCCAGCCATCCGGGAAACCTCGGAGGGATGCGAGTCACGACTCCGTCTTCCGGGGTAAGTCCGCTGATCCAGAGCACAAGCTTGTCGCCACGTATGTCCAAGACGGCTCCGATCCGCCTCCGAGGGCCGTGAGTCTGAGGCTTCTCGTAAGTGAAAGCGGGTCCGCTGATTCGGATCGCCCCTTCCGGCGCGACATATCCAGCGAAATGCCGATCTAGCGCTTCGCGCGTCTCCTCGCTCAAACCGTATACGTCTCTTACTGTTTCCTCAGCGTTTGCAAGGGCATCCGTCAGTGCGTCAGCCTTTGAATGAGCCCCGTCCAAGATTGTCTGTCCCGCCTTGTCTAGCAAAGACCATGCGGGGCTTCGCTGATCTGGAGCTGGAAGAGACTTCAACACTTCGGCTGAAATGCTAAGCGTCGGAGACAAGGTGTCGATCCAGCAGGAAGCGACACTTGAACTGAGAATCGCGACCAGCCCGGCCACCGTAACGCTCGAGTTTAGGTTCGGAACCACGAGGCTGAGCGTCTCCCTTGGGATAACTCCCCGTAGATCCAGCCCCACCTTGAGACGCCATGGGTTATTGGGTGTGCGCTTGGCTGAGACGAGGACCTTATTTGGCTGTGCATATACCGCGCCGGAGTCATATCGTTTGGCGAAATCATCCGGGTAACGGACACGCTGAAGGGCGCTGGTCGACGGCTCGCCGAAGGCAGGCAGATCCTCTGCTTTCCGGAGCCAGAGATGGTCTCCTCTATCTGGTATCTCGCTCGTCCAGGGCGGCGGCCCCTGCCGAACCAGGGCCACATGGTTCAGATTCTTCATCGCTATGAGTCGGTCGCGGTCGCGGTCAAGCGGACCACGTAGCAAAGTCTCCGCGCGTAATCCCGCGCTTGCCGTGGTCAGGTAGGTTTCATCTCCAGTCTGGCCTTGCCGGAACCGGTCGTGCCAGCCTGGCCTTCCCAGAGTGCGCCGAAATACATAGGGCCGGGCTTTGGCCTCAAGTTGCATGAATAGGACGCACGGAGCGAGTCGAGCGTCCCCGAAGGTGTCCTCTGGTAAGCGCCAGAGTTCGAACACCGATGCCCTCTCGGCGAGAGCTTGTCTTGCTTCCCGGCTCTTCCGCGATGACAGAACCCGACGGGCAGAACGACCGATAGGAAGCCTTCCGGGCTCACGAGGTCCAAGAGACGCAGGACGAAGTCGTCTGACACCTCATGTCTACTCCCGCGGAAAGAACGAGTATGCCGCCATGGTGGATTCGTGACAACAATCGAGGCGGTCACAGCTTCGACAGTCGGCTCGGAGATGTCTCGCACCAACACGTCGAAGCCGTTGCCATCGGGCTGGGCGTTAAGCAGTAGTGCGAGCCGTGAGATCTCTACTGCGAATTCATCGGTATCCGCTCCCGCCAACTTGGAGCGAGCCACGGCGGCACGCTCTGCGTGCGGCCAACTCCTGGGCATCGCTCCGATCAAGCGGTCGTATGAGGCAAGCAGGAAGGTGCCCGAGCCGCAGGCGGGGTCAAGCACGCACCTTTCGTCAGGACTGATGTGCTCGATCGGGATCTGCGAAACGATCCGACTTGCCAGCCAGGGCGGCGTATAGAAGATGCCCAGCCGTTTGCGCTCAGGCTGCTCCGCCATCACCTGTTCGTAGACGCCACTAACGATTGAGGCGTCGAGGGGCTCGTAGCTGAGGTCGGTTCGAAGAAGCCCAGAGACTTCGGACAACACATCTCGCTGGTATGGGTCCAGATCAGTCATCCACTCGAAGTAGTCCGGGTACATCTTGCGTGCGATCGCTAGTTCGCTACCAGGCTCGACTGCTGCAAAGTGTTTGTCTCCGATCATCAGCGCGGATACCGCGCCCACAACCATTCGGGCAGCCTCTCTCGGTGCCGTAGGATGGATCGAGGGGTTGAGTGACTTGACCGCAAACCGCATAGCTGTATCGACGCGCGCGCTCAGTATCTCCGTCGTCACCGCTCGGGCATAGGCAAGGAGGTCGTCGCGCCGCTCAAACAGTGAAAGCTGCTGGGCTTCATTCTTCTGTGCCGCAAGACGTTCTGGGTCGAGCACAGCCCGAAGCCGCCCCTCGATTCGTCGTTGGTCATATGTCACACGGTGAAGCGGTTCGTCGGCCGTGGTATGAGCCGCGACTCGCCACACCTCGACGTGCTCGTCAGCCGCGAGGAATGCAATTGGCGATGCGAGAGCGCGCGCGAGTTCGAGGTAACTGGTCGGTCCCGTGCCGTTGATGGGCGCGCCAACAAGCGCGCTCGTGGTCATGTCGTGTTGATGGTCGCTCGCGAAAGCTACCAGCGGGGCCTTGACGAGCCCAGCTGTTGTCAGAACCGGAAATTCGCGGCGAAGCTGGGCGTGCTCGTAGCCTAATCCGACGAACAGCTCCTCCACATGGGCCAGCTTTTCCTCAGGCGTCAGGAGCTGACTCACGGGCAGAGACCGGGTGGGCTGCAAGCATCCCCGGAGCTTAGTCGGCCAACTCGACGTCAATGCCAACGCGTGGGTCGGCGGACGGAGCCCGTCCGCTCGCAGGCAGACGATCAGTCAGGGGTCCGGGACCCACCTCTTTGCCCACAGCCGCGACCGCGCGACCGCTACAGCCAGATGAGTGCGAGGCAACGGTCGGGCCGCTCTCAGCGCCATGCGTCCTCGTCGCAAGTGAAGGCGCAGCTCGTGCGCAAGTGCTTTGAGCCCTTAGGTCCGGTCCATCTAGCACTCGCGATTTTGCGGGACGGTCCGTCTCCGGACGACTGACTCGCTATGGGCGCTACGAGCAGCTCTACGGCGTAGATTCAATGTTTGCCTCCGCCCCGCCGCGGAAGCGCTGCTCTTTCCGACACCACGAATCGACGCCTGTATGTGACTAGGAGAACTGGGGCAACTCTGACCAATCGAGCACCGTGTCGAGATCGCTCGCCACCGTGTCGGCAATGTGCTTCGCACCGAGTGAGTAAATCCGGGCACACGACTTTGCGCACGAGCGGTCAAGGCTTGCCTTACCAGCCGTTTTTGGTCTCAGCACCGAGGCCGCCGGCCTGGCATTCTTCTTCAACGACGGCGGCCAGACCTCTGCACGCCAGCCCGTTGCGAGGCCATGCGTAAGCAGGTGACGCACTCCCATCCATGCTTCCGAGTCGTCAAGGATGTCCGCCCAGGCTTTCCCGCGGGCGGACCAATTCCCCTGAGCCGTCTGGTGGTTGACGACGATTTTTTGTGCCGGCCCAGCGGCAAGTGTCGCGCTGGCCGCCGGCGAGATTAGCTTGCTGGTAGCGCTGGCCAACTCCTTCAGTGTCGGGTTGTTCCACTTCCCAACCTCTTGGGCGATCTGGGCGAGCCCATAGCCTTGGATCGCCAATACCGTGGCGAGAAAATCCTCGGCAAACCCTTCGAAGGCAGCGATCGTAGTCAGAGTGATGGCTGGGCTAACGGCCGCAGCGTTGCCGGGATGCCCCCCGGACTTCGGGGCCAGCGCCAGCAGTCGGTACGGAGTGCCGAGGGCCGATGCGAATTTGGTCACGGGCCTCTGCAGATCAGAGCCGAGCGAGAACGCCAATCCTGCGGTCACCAGGCCCGCAACACTACTTGCCAGAAGGCGCCTCAGATCTTTCGAGGCAGACGTCGCCAATGTGCTTTGTGGACACAGCGTGACGATCGTTTGCGAGCTTCAGACCACTCGGACCGGCGCTATTGCTCATAGGACAAGCTGTGGTTGCCTCGCCGCCGGGAGCCTTCTCCTACGCCGGGTCCTCAATGCAGCGCTGCTAGGTCGCCGAGCCGGCAGAAAGCCAACTGCGGAGCGCGGCAACGCGCTCAAGCACGTTGTGCCAGTCGGCTTTCCAGATCGGGTCAAGCGCCTCGCTTGGCTGAGACAGATTCAGCACCTCAGCCCGCAGCTCGCCGACTAAGCGCCGAACTTCTGGTGGCGCTGCAGAAATCGGGCTGTCATGCGCCGCGTGTCCACGGCGCCCGCGCTCTAGTGCTATCACGGCGCGGCGAAGTCTTGTCCTAGCAACGTACGCGAGCGTTGGATCAGTCCCAGCCTCGTCGACGGCATCAAGCAACTGCACGCAATATGACGCGTTCGTAACGGTCAACGATGACCTCCAAGTCATTGACGAATTGAGCGACACGCGTGACCCAGTCCTCCACGGCGAAGTCGGACTCGTCACACGCTCGCGTGTGCTTGCGCCAGGCGGTCGCCGGGCCCACAAGTGCACAAATGCGGTCTGCAGAGTAGCCGAGAGCTCGTCCCACGACCCAAAACGGCTCCTCTCGACCGAAGCTGGGTTCGCCTATGCAATACGAGCCAAGGATCGCCGCATGGCGTGCGACCGTGGCGACGACTTCACATTCAAAATCGGGCCATCCTCCACCCCGCAGAGATTCGTATGACTCAGTAACGGCTGCCCGAAATCCACGGATGTCATCTTGTGCCCGCATGAACGGAGGCATGTCTTTCAATAGCGCACTGAGGTGCGCCGACCAAGCTGGAACCGCCGCTAAGCATTGCCCTTCGGCCGCGAGGTGATGGAGGAACAAAGATCCGTAACTGCGCATAGCCTCGATCTCCGACCACGAGTACCGGCTCAGATTCACATCCTTGCCTACCCAAGCTGGTACCAACGAGGTAGCGTCGAACTCAGGATCTCCGACGACGAGTAGGTCCGTATCGCTAAGCGAGTCAGCGTCGCCACGAGCTCGCGATCCGTACATCCAAACCTCAGCCTGACTGATCATCGCCGCGTCACCCAGCGGAATACATAGGTCACGAACAGCCCGAAGATCAAGAGCCCAAGAGCGGTCTCGGTGAGCACGACCACCGTTCCGACCCCCGTAGATGTCACTCCGGATGTGCCAGGCGTATTGAGGATTGCACCAAAGCTTAGGAGCCAGCACTCGCCCACACTTACTCCGGCCTGGCTGTGGAGATGATTGCGAAGAATCACGTACAGCACCGGGAATACGACACCAGCTAGCAGGAGCCATGTAGCTAACAACCGCGAGATGACCTCTCCGTATCCCCAGAGCAGACCATTCACCTTGCTACCGACCAACCGGGTTACGGCCCCGATACGTTGAAGGTCGGTTGGGAAATGGGATTTTGCGTAGTCGTCCGTCCAGCGCGCGCCTCGCCACAACGCTCGTTCACCCTCTTTGATGCTCTTCAGCCTGTACTTGCGAGCTTCGCCCTCTCGGCCAGCTGCTGTTGCCTGCACGGCAAGCGCGCCCGCAAGATCGCGACACACGTTGGCTTGTGCTGGGAAGCTCGGTTCTAGATACGCATACGAGATGAAGGTCCCATCGAAGCGAGCAAAGCCAAAGCCGCTATCGAGGATGTTTGGCTTGTGAAACTCGCAATCGATGAACCGCGTTGCTGGGAAATGTGACTCGCGGATCGTGGTTGCTCGAAAGTAACAGCGTTCAAACACGCAGCCCGAGAAGTGGCAGTCGACCAGATGGGCATCTTTGAAACTGATGTTCGCGAAGGTGCACTGCGAGAAGCGCACCCCCTCGAGTCGTCCGGCCGGCGTCTCAAATCGCTGATTCACGAACAGCGTGTCTTCCGCGTCAGGCATCCCTGAGCTCAAGCTGCCTGTGTGGGTGCGATGCAGATAGGCGGACATACAGCCATGTTGTACTCCACCGGAGTGTCGGAGCGACCGGAACTCTGGGGCTGGACGCGCCGTGTCGGCCGGCGCGACCGCTAGGGCAGATCCCGGCTCATCCGGACCGACGACTCTTGCCTGAAGTGCCCTCAGTCCTGGCTGGTCCAGAGCGATGCGGCGTCATTTCTGCCAATCCTGACCAGATGATCGGTTTGGCGTCTCCAGCGGGACTGGCCGCTTGTCCTTTGGCGCGACGTTGCGTCATCGAGGCAGTTGTGAGGTTGCGTGTCACTCGCAAGCGAAATGACCGTGCTCCTGGGCGCACGGCATCGCTTCTCTCAACTCGGCAACCGCTCAAGCCTCGAGCGGGCGCCTTAGCTCAACCTGGCGCACGAGATCCGGGCTCATTTGGGCGGCCTGCTATCGCCGGAACAGCCGTCGGCGCCTGGCTCCAGCAGCAGTGTTTCGGGCTCCGCCTCGGCCGTCAGTTGCCAATTTGTTGCCAATCGCAGCATTCTGGGACTCGGGCCGAGCCCTCATGAGTCGGTTGTTCGTCGGCAGACTAGGCTGCAAATCAGCAACTTTTGAGGCGAAGCCGACGGGGAGACTCGAACTCCCGACCCCTTCATTACGAGTGAAGTGCTCTACCAGCTGAGCTACGTCGGCATCTGCAGGGATTTCCTAGGTCTGCGGACACCCTGGCGGCAACTCGGTGCAGCGCGGGTGCAGCAAACTCCAGGTCGTCCGTTGCTGGCGGCAAGGGTAGCCAACCCACGCGGCGCTCGCAGCGTCGGGCGACGGTCGGCGGAATGCCAGGAGAGGTGGCCGCTGGAGACTAGTCGTGGCGGGCGACCGAGCGGCGCAGCCCGCCGCCGCAAGCGGGGCAGCGGCCGGTGTTGCGCACGGCTCGATATGACCAGCTCGCGGAGCACGTCGAGCAGGTGTAGGTCTCGTCGCCCGCGTGGCCCGCGTCTGGCTGATCGGCGACGCTCGCGGTCGGCGTCACGGCAGCCGGCAGAACCGCCCCGTCCGTAGGCGCGAGGCCGCCGTCGGCGGTTGCGGTCACGCGGAGCCCCTGCACGTTTGAACTATCTTCGCGACGATCGTGTCGGTGGTCGGATCGAGCTCGATCGCCGTGGCGCGCTTGCCCGCAGCGACCTGGGTACACAGGTTCTGGATGTCGTTCTGCAATTGCTGTTCGATCCGGGGGCTTGGGTTCCCATAGGAGACCTGGGACCCGTTCGTGACCACGGGTTGCGGAGCGCTGCTCGCCCGCATCTGGTCGCCACCATTACCTGTACTACCGCCGAAGGCTGAAACCGTCACAACAGCAACCGCCGCGAGCGTCGCTGCGACAAGCGCCACAGTGGCGGGGGTTCGGACCGCGGGCCCACGCAGCGCCCCGGCGCGTTCCTCGGCCGCACCTGCCATAAGGCTCCAAATCACACTCGCGCGCGAACGATCACCGTCGTGCTCGAGATCAGCGAGGAGATCTTGCAGCTCCTGGCCGTAGCGCTCGCGCCAGCGCCGGGGATACAGGACGAGCGCGGCGCGCAGGAGGCGCTGCCTCATGGGTTCGCCATCCGGATCCTCGCCAGACCCAGCTGAGCAATCTTTGCCGTGTCCGCCAACCGCGCTGCCAGCACCTGTGTCCCCGCAGCTGTGATCTCGTACGGCCGACGTCGGTCAGCCTCGGGCAACGCTTCGATCAGACCCTCACGCTCCAGGCGCGCCAGCGCGGCATAGAGAGTTCCCGGCCCGAGCTTGACACCGGAGAAGCCCTCGATGTCTTTGATCAGCGCGTACCCATGCTTGTGGCCGCCGGCGAGGCTCGTGAGGACGAGCATGCTGCGCTCGGACAAACGTTCGGACTTCGGAATCGGACCACTCGCTTTCAAGGGCCGGGGACGGTGACTCCAAAGATGATATATCCAAAAACGTAATAGTGCAGCGGCCGGGATGCTGAGAGTTCTCCAGGTCCCATGACGCGTGCGGCGTTAGACCGAGCTTGCGATCTCCTTGATCACGACACCCTTGCTGTTCGATTGCTGCTTGATCGAGCCGAGGTCGCTCTGGACGTTGCTCACCGAGTCCAGGTTGCCGCCGGTGATGTCCGACTTCAGGTTCGAGAGCTTCGCGACCACGGCGGTGATCGGAACCGCCAGCGACGAGAGCAGCTTGCTGCCCTTGGCGTCGGTGATCATCAGTTTGGCCTCGTGGTAGACGAACGCCGCCGCCAGACCGGCCTCGATGATCTTGATCTTGTGCGTGAAGCCGTGCAGATCGCCGGCCTTGTATGGCCGCCAGATGTAGTGGTCGAAGGCGTAGTACGCGAGTCCGGCGTGCAGCAGGAACTTGGTGGTTGCGGCCGCCGTGGCGGGGCGAGCCACAGCGTCGTGGCGCTGCACGAGCGCGGACCGAGTCTGAGCAGAGGCCGTGGCGACCCCGCTTGCGCCAACGCCGGCGGCGAGCGTTCCTACGCATGCGGCCGCCGCGATCAACAAATGAAGACGCTTGGTCATGCGAGCAAGGTACCGCCGCTCGCGGCCGTCAGGAAAGACCGTGCGCCGCGCGCCAGTCCTCAGCGAGCAAGGCCCAGCGCTCGTGGTCGCGCCAGCGCCCGCTGATCTTCAGGTAGCGCGGCGAGAAGCCCTCGCGCTTGAAGCCGGCGCCCCGCGCGAGCGCGATCGAGGCCTGGTTGCCCGGCTGGATGTTGGCCTCGAGCCGATGCAGGCGCAGCTCCACGAACGCAACCCGGAGCACAAGCTCGATCGCTTCGCGCATGTATCCCTGGCCGGCATAGCGCTGGGCGGCGGCGTACCCGAGGTACGCGCTCTGCAGCGACCCACGCGCGATCTGCGAGATGTTGAAGAACCCGACGATCTGGTCATCGCTCGTCCGGCAGACGAGCAACGCCTCGAAGTCCGGACGGTTCGAGTCCTCGAGATATGCGGCGAAGCGCGCCGGATCGGTCGGGGCACTCGCCCACGGCCGATGAAATCCGCGGCTGTCACGCATCAGCGAGACGAACTCGTGCTCGTCCGATTGCCTTGGCGGCCGGATGTAGACACGCTCGGCCGACCGGTCGCCTGGTTGTTCGGCGTCGGCCCCGGTCACTCGATGCCACAGACCAGCCATCAGTGGTTCCTCGCGCGAGGGATCACTTACCCCGCCAGTACGTTCCCGAGCCGATACGTGAGTGCCTCAAGCGCCAGGTCCTCGCTGACGTTGAGCTGGAAGCGCTGGCGCGTGTCCTCGACCAGCTCGACGGCGCGCCGCAGCGCGCCGAGATCACCAGCGCGGCCGACTGCCGCGTCGGCCTGCAGCTCGCTGAGCCGATCGGTGTTGCGCACGAGGTCGACCGCCCCGAACGCGAGCGCGGCCAGATCGAGCAGCCAGGCCTCAACCAGGTCGAGCGCCAATTCGAGCGCTCCGGTCTCGACCCGGCGCCGTGCGCGCTTGAGCCGATCGCCCCACTCCGTCTCAGCCCGCTTGCGCTCGCGACTTGGCAGCAGCTCGAGCTCGGCTGCCTGCCGCTCCTCGAGCTCGCCCCGCACACGCTCGCCGCGCGCCCGCACAGCCTTCAACAGCTCATCCCATGGCGCCGCACCGCCCGCGGCCCCGGCCACTGCCGCGCGCACCAGGTCCTCGGCCCGCTCGCGCAGCTCGACCCCCTCGGGCTCGGCCAGCGCCCGTGCCCGTCCCGCGTCGCCGAGACTCAGACGTGCGTACGCGTCAGCCGCCTCCGGCCGCCACGCCGGCCGCCGAGAGCTCGTCTGCCACCTCCGCGATCGACGGCGCTTCGAACCGCACCACCTGGCAGCGCGAGCGGATCGTCGGCAGCACATCGGCAAGTCGGTCCGTGATCAGAATCAGATGCACGAACGCCGCCGGCTCCTCGAGCGTCTTCAGCAGCCGGTTGGCGGCCTCGTCGCCGAGCTGATCGACGCTCTCGATCACGAACACCCGCCGCGACGACTCGAATGGCGTCTTGGCAGCCGCCGCGACGACGGGCTGATCGATGTCCGACACCAGGATCTCGTGTGCGCCGCTCGGCACCACCCAGGTCAGGTCCGGGTGTGCGCCTGCCAGCGCGCGCGCATGCGCGCTGGCAGCGTCGGGCTCGCCGTGGGCCAGCAGCGTGGCGGCGATCTCACGCGCCAGCGAGCGCTTGCCGGCACCGCCCGGACCGTGGAAGAGATACGCGTGTGAAGGCATGCCGTCGGGCGCCAGTGCAGGCCCCAGCACCGCGAGCGCGTTCGGGTGTCGTTCGAGCGCCGTCAGCATGACTTTCGATCGTAAGCTACCGCGCGCCCTGATCTCGGATACCGTGGCGCCGATGCGCGACCGCGGGCGGCTGATCACGATCGAGGGCGTCGACGGCGCCGGCAAGACGACGCTCGCGGCCGGCCTCGCCAAGGCACTTTCACTCGCGGGCGTACAGGCGCAGCTGCTACGTGAGCCGGGCGGCGTGCAGAGTGCCGAGGCCGTACGCGCGCTCGTCAAGGATCCGGCATTGCGGATCGGCGCCCGCACCGAGGCACTGCTCTATGCGGCTGCGCGTGCTCAGCTCGTCGAGGAGGCACTGGAACCGGCGCTCGAGCGCGGCGAGTGGGTGCTGCTTGACCGTTTTGTCGACTCCTCGCTCGCCTACCAGGGCGCCGGGCGGGAGCTCGGGATCGAGCCCGTGCGCGAGCTCAACCTGTTCGCGACTGGTGGCCTCACCCCGGACAGGACGCTGCTCCTGGTTCTGGATGGGGAGTCCGCGCGCGCTCGCGCGGACTCACGCAACGAGGCTCCTGATCGCCTCGAACGCGAGGGCTCGGACTTCTTCCAGCGGATCGCCGACGCCTACCGTCAGCTCGCCGCCGCGGAGCCGAACCGGATCCGCCTGCTCGACGCTTCGCTGCCGCCCGAGCAGGTCGTGGCGCAGGCGCTTGCCGCGCTGGCGGACCTGCTTCCTCGCTAGTCGGCGTTGTAGCCGTGCGGGTGGGCCTGAGCGAACGCCCAGGCGTCGGCGATCATGGCGGTCAGCTCCGGCTTCTTCGGCGCCCAGCCGAGCTCGGCTCGGATCTTCTGGGCCGGCCGCGACGAGCTTCGGCGGGTCGCCGGGGCGGCGCGGCGCCTCGACCGCCGGGATCGATTGGCCCGTCACCTGCTCGACCGCCGCGATCACCTCGCGCACCGAGAAGCCGTTGCCGTTGCCGAGATTGAAGATCTGGTGCGGCACCGGCGACGCGAGTTCTCGAGCGCCAGCGCGTGCGCGTCGGCGAGGTCGTCGATGTGGATGTAGTCGCGCACGGCCGTGCCATCCGGTGTCGGGTAGTCGGTCCCGAAGATCTCCACCTCGTCGCGCTGTCCGAGCGGCACCTTGAGGACGTTGGGGATCAGGTGGGTCTCAGGCTCATGGTCCTCGCCAACCTCGCCGTGAGCGCCGGCCACGTTGAAGTAGCGCAGGCTGACGGCGCCGAGTCCGTGGGCGACGCAGAAGTCGCCGATCATCTGGTCGGCGGCGAGCTTCGATGCCCCGTAGGCGTTCTGCGGCCGCGGCGGCGCCGTCTCCGGAATCGGGACCTCGTCGGGCTGCCCGTAGACGGCGCAGGTTGAGCTGAACACGAGCCGCGGCACCTCGTGCTGGACCATCGCCTCGAGCAGGTTCAGAGTGCCGGTGACGTTGGTGCGGTAGTAGAGCTCGGGACGCTCGACCGACTCCCCGACAAGAGCGAGCGCGGCGAAGTGAAGGACACCGTCAAAGCCGCCCTGCCCGAGCGTACCGCGCGAATCCTCGGGATTGCGCAGGTCCCCGACGATCAGCTGCGCATCCGGTGGGACGGCCTCGCGATGACCACGCTCCAGGTTGTCCAGGACGACAACTTCGTGGCCATTTTCAATCAGCAGGCCCGCGACGATCGAGCCGATGTAGCCGGCACCGCCGGTGACCAGGAGCTTCATGGCCGGGGAGCTTGGCAGACGCGCAGGACCCCGCGCCCGCGAGAGACTTAGAATCCCTTGCGCGTGACCGAGTCAGAGGCGCAATTCGAGCTGGTCGAGTTCGAGCAGGTTGAGGCCGCACCAGGGACCGCGCTGCTGCGGATCGCCGTGCGCTCGTCCTCGACGATGGGCTCGGGTGCACTCACGCTAGTGATCACCGACGGCGCTGCCGAACATCGCCACGAACAACTGCCTGCGCTGCCCGGCCCTCCCGGGCTGATCCGCGCGGCGTTTTCGGCGCCGCTCGACCACGCTGGGCCCGGCGCCATCTACTCGTTGGCGCTGCCAGGCGGCGAGATCGTACGGCTACCGGCGCCGGCTCGACGTCGCCCGGCACTGAGCGCGGCGCCCGGCACAGGGGCTGGCGCTGCAGCGACGTCGCCGGTTAGCAGACCGGCGGCGGAGGAGAACGAGCCGACCCGATTGGTCGAGGCCGAGCGTCGCGCCGAGTCCCGGCGCCTCGCGATCACTGAGCTCGAGCGGCGCCTGCAGAGCGAGCGCGAGCGCCGCTCATCAGCCGAGTCTGACCTCGCCTTCCTGAGATCCGAGCGCGACGAGGCGCGGGCCGAGCGTGACGCGGCACTCGCGGATCGCGACGAGGCGGTGGCCGACCGTGACCAGGCCGAGGCGCGAGCACGTGCGGCTGCCGCCAACGCGGGCACGCTCGAGGCGCAGATTCGGGCAGCCGCTGACACGGCCACGCGCACGCAGTCAACGCTCGAAGCCCAGCTCGCCGACCGTGCGTCCGAGCTCGAGCGCATCCGCGACGCTGCCGAGGTCGCCCAGGCACGCGCACACGCGAGTCGCCGTGAGGTCACCTCACTCGACGAGCAGCTGGCCCACGCGCAGGCCCAGATCTCCGTGCTGCAGCAGTCGCTCGACGAGCGCGAGGCCGAGCGTGAGTCGGCCTCTGCGGCTATGGACGACGCAGTTTCCGGCGCGCGGGCAGAGGCCGCTTCCGCGCGCGAGCGGGTCGTCGCGCTCGAGGAGGAGCTCGGTTCGCTGCGCGACCTCGCCGCGCGCAGCGACGAGCAGCACACCTACGACCTGGAGACGGTGCAGGCCCGACTCGACGTCGCGCACGCCGAGATCGAGGTCGCGCGCACCGAGGCTGAGACGCTGCATCACCGCAACGCCGAGCTCGAGTCAACACTGGCCGAGCTCGATGCGGCATTGGCGGCACGGGCGGCGGAGATCGAGCTGTTGCGCGGAGCAGTCGCCGAGACGGGCGAGCCGTCGGCGGGCGGGGGCTCGCCTGCCGATCTCGAATCCCGCCTCGCCGAGGCACGCGCTGAGGCATCGACCGCACTGCTGGCCGAAGTCGAATTGCTGCGCACCCAGCTGAACGAGTACGGCGAGCGGTTCGACGCTGCCCAGGCGGAGCGCGCGGCGGCGGTGGCCCGCGCTGAGGAGGCCGAGGGGGCGCTGGCCACGCGTATGCGCGAGCTCGCGCACATCGACGAAGAGGCGCGCGAGCAGGTTGCCGATGCACAGCGCGACCACGCGGAGTTTGTCGCCGCGGCGGAGCAGACTGAGGCGCAGCTCGTGCAGGCGCGCCAGCGGGCCGAGGCCGCAGAGGCAGAACTCGGCCGCGTCCGCGCTGAAGCTGCTCAGGTAGCTGAGGAGCTCAAGGCGACGAGCGACAACGCCGCCAGGGCACAGGCTGACGCCGAGATGCACGAGCGTCACGCCGGCGAGCTCGGCACGACGCTCTCGTCCGCGGAGCGCACCTTGCATGAGGCCCGTGATGCGCTCGCCGCGCACGAGGCCAGGAACCGGGAACTGTCAGAGGCGGTACGGGCCGAGACCGAGAAGCGGGTCCGCGCCGAGGAGGCGCTGGTCGCAGCCAGCGCACAACACGCGCTCACAACCGAATCGCTCGCGCTCGAAGCGGGACGCCAGGACGCTTAGGCGTCCTGGGAAATCTCGCCCAGCCGCTAAAATTGTTCTTGCTGCAAGTGCGCGATTTTCGCGCCTGCGGCGGCCTTCTCCAGAGTTTTTCCGTCCGACCCGAGAGGGACTATTCGCGACCCCCTCGGCCCGGCTCAGAGCAGAGGAAAAGACTCAAGAGAAGCGGCGACGAGAAGGAGATCGAAGGCATGGAGAAGACTCCCAAGACCCCCACAATTACGGATAGCGTGACCGGGCAGGGCCTCTCGATCGAGCGGTACTTCACGAAGCCTGGCCAGGACCCATTTTCGACGGTCGATTGGGAGCTGCGTGACGCGCGCATCGGTCACGGAGGCAAGGTTTCCTTCGAGCAGACCGGGGTCGAGTTCCCAAAGTCCTGGTCGCAGAACGCGACCAACATCGTCGCGCAGAAGTATTTCCGGGGGCGGCCCGGATCCGAAGAGCGCGAGCGTTCGGTCAAGCAGATGCTCAAGCGCGTCGCCGGCACGATCGCCGGCTGGGGCGCCGAGCGTGGCTACTTCGCGAGCGACGCGGATACGCAGGCGTTCGAGGACGAGCTGACCTACATCCTGCTTCACCAGATGGCGGCGTTCAACTCGCCCGTCTGGTTCAACGTCGGCTGGCACCCTGAAGGCAGCCCGAAGATGCAGGCGAGCGCCTGCTTCATCCTCTCGGTCGACGACACGATGGAGTCGATCCTCGAGTGGAACACCAAGGAGGGCATGATCTTCCGCGGCGGCTCCGGCTCCGGCATCAACCTCTCCAAGATCCGCGGCTCGATGGAGCACCTCAGCCGCGGCGGCACCGCGTCGGGGCCGGTTTCGTTCATGCGCGGCGCCGACGCGTGGGCCGGCTCGATCAAGTCCGGTGGCGGCACCCGCCGCGCGGCCAAGATGGTCGTGCTCGACATCGACCACCCGGACATCCGCGAGTTCATCTGGTGCAAGGCCAAGGAGGAGGACAAGGCCGCCGCGTTGCGTGACGCCGGCTTTGACATGTCGATCGACGGCGAGGGCTTCCACTCGATCCAGTACCAGAATGCGAACAACTCGGTGCGCGTGACCGACGAGTTCATGCGCGCCGCCGAGAACGACGAGGATTGGCACCTGATTGGGCGCGTCAGCGGCGAGCCGGTCGGTGAGCCGGTCAAGGCGCGCAAGCTGCTCGAGGAGATCTCCGAGGCGGCCTGGCGCTGCGCGGACCCGGGGGTTCAGTACGACACCGTCATCAACCGCTGGCACACGTCACCGAACTCCGGCCGCATCAATGCCTCGAACCCGTGCTCTGAGTACATGCACGTCGACAACTCGGCCTGCAACCTGGCCTCGCTCAACCTGATGAAGTTCCGTCGCCCGGATGGCAGCTTCAACGTCGAGTCGTTCGAGAAGGCGGTCGACGTCGTCTTCCTCGCGCAGGAGATCGTCGTTTCGCCGTCGAGCTATCCGACCGAGGAGATCGCGACCAACGCCCGTGCGTTCCGTCAGCTCGGCATGGGCTACGCAAACCTCGGCGCCTACCTGATGGCCAACGGCCTGCCCTACGACTCGGATCAGGGCCGTGGCATTGCCGCGGCTGTGACCGCACTGATGACCGGCCGCGGGTATCTGCGTTCGGCCGAGGTCGCCGACGCGATGGGCCCTTACGAGCGCTATGAGGAGAACCGCGAGCCGCATAACGCCGTCATGCGGATGCACCGCGACGCGGCCTACGCGCTCGCGGATGAGTCCTGCTCCGATACTGCACTGCTCGAGGCGGCGCGCACGACCTGGGACGAGGCCGTGGAGCTCGGCGAGGAGTACGGCTATCGCAACGCGCAGGCGACGGTGCTCGCGCCGACCGGCACGATCAGCTTCCTGATGGACTGCGACACGACCGGCGTCGAGCCGGACTTCTCGCTGGTCAAGTTCAAGGAGCT
Source organism: uncultured Conexibacteraceae bacterium (assembly GCA_963720195.1). Lineage (GTDB taxonomy): Bacteria > Actinomycetota > Thermoleophilia > Solirubrobacterales > Solirubrobacteraceae > Palsa-465. The sequence continues at coordinate 654,260 of CAVRFD010000020.1, read as the reverse complement.
CGTCGGCGGCGGCCAGATGACGATCGTCAACAAGACGGTGCCGCTCGCGCTTGGGACGCTCGGCTACAACGACCACCAGATCGAGCAGATCGTCGCCCACATCAACGAGCACGGGACGATCGTGGGAGCGCCTGACCTGAAGGACGAGCACCTGCCGGTGTTCGACGTGGCGGTCGGCGAGCGGGCGATCTCACACATGGGCCACATCAAGATGATGGGCGCGATCCAGCCGTTCATCAGCGGTGCGATCTCGAAGACCGTGAACATGCCGCACGAGGTCACGGTCGCGGACATCGCCGATGCCTACACGCAGGCGTGGAGACTCGGGGTCAAGGCGCTCGCGATCTACCGCGACGGATCCAAGACCGCGCAGGCGCTACGCACCGATGCGCAGCAGGATGCGCCGGTTCCGGTCGATGTCGAGGCGGAGATCCAGAAGGCTGTTGCCGCGGCGATCGCGACTGCGACGCCGCGCCGTAACCGCATGCCGCGTGAGCGCGAGTCGATCACACACAAGTTCTCCGTCGGTGGCCATGAGGGCTACATCACCGCCGGCAAGTATGAGGACGGCACGATCGGCGAGATCTTCCTGACCGATATCGGCAAGGAAGGCTCGACGATGCGCGGCATGATGAACGCGTTCGCGACCGCGATCTCGATCGCCCTGCAGTACGGCGTGCCGCTCGAGACACTCGTGCGGAAGTTCAGCTACATGCGCTTCGAGCCGGAGGGCATGACCATGAACCCGGAGATCCCGTTCGCGAAGTCGATGCCCGACTACATCATGCGCTGGCTGGCCTCGCGATTCCTGGACGCCGACGTCCAGGAGGAGCTCGGCATCCTCACTCCGGCCGTGCGGGCACGCAAGGCCGCAGAGGACGCGATGAGCTCACACTCGAGCGACACCTCGATGTCCGCGCTCGAGATTCAGCACCAGGAGCACAAGCACGAACCGGAGCCGACTGCTCAGACCCGGCCCGCCGCCTCTGCCATGACCGACACTCCGCCGGTGGTCCCGGCCGCCTCGAGTAAGAGCCCGTTCGGCCTCGACCTCGGCCCGGCCTGCCAGCAGTGCGGCGGCATGATGCAGCGCACCGGCGCCTGTTACACATGCTCGAGCTGCGGGTTCAATACCGGCTGCGGTTGATAGTCAGGCTCACAGAGACGTAGTGAAAGGAAGGCCCCGGTAGTCCCGGGGCCTTTCGTCTGCTCCGGGCTGGGCTTCGAGCTCTTGGTGCACAGGTCACTCGGCGGTTCAGGCTTCTCACTCGGCTCGCTGGACCGGCACGCCAAATCGCTCCCCCAGCGCATCGGCGTCTATCGCCTCGGCGTATCGTCGCTCGGAGACCAGGCGACTGAAGAGCACTATGCGGTCCGCCCGAAAGGTGCCCAGCGCCTCCTGCACAGCGATGACCGGTTTGGCCTCGCCGATCTGGCCGCGGGCATCGAGTCCCTCGTGGCTGAGGCTTTCAACCGTTGCACGTTGAACGAGCTCTGCCCGTTGCGTCGCCTCGTCCGAGTCCGAGAGCCAGAAGCGCAGCGCCGAGCGGTGAAGCGCGGGCGCGACGACCATGATCTCCGCGTCGTCGGTTGTGTCGCCCAGTGTCGCGCGAAGGCGATCAGCGGAAATAGGCTCGCTCGCGATAACTAAGACCTTCATTCACATCCCTCCGTTCTAGATCGAGGCGTGTCACGTCGTCCCACCGCTACGGGTTCGTTGGCGGAGTAGCGGCGCTAATTCGCGTTGGTTTCTAAGACGCCTGATCAGGCCAAACCTTCCTGCCCGAATTGGCGTTGGCCACCGTCACCCAGTTGGTGAAAGCCGTTCCGGCTCTTAATATCGGGAGCCGTGATCCCACTCGATCGGCTGTTGACGTTTGCAGTGACCGCGCTGGTCGTGATCGTGATACCGGGTCCCAGCGTGCTGTTCGTGGTCGGCCGGGCGCTTGGCAGCGGTCGCCGCGTCGGGGTCCTGAGCGTGCTCGGCAATGCGATTGGCGAGTACGTGCAGGTGATCGCGGTCGCGTTCGGGGTCGGCGCCATCGCCGAGCAATCCGTTGCCGCATTTACCGCCCTCAGGTTGATCGGCGGCTTCTATCTCATCTACCTGGGCGTCAAGACCTTCCGCGCACGCCGATCGCTGGCGCTGGCGATCGCCGTGCAGGCCAACCCAGCCTCTGACCTGCGGTCGTTTCTCCAAGGGTTCACCGTAGGCGCGACCAACCCGAAGACCGTGGTGTTCCTGGCCGCGATCCTTCCGCAGTTCGTCGATCGTGCGGCCGGGGACGCCGCCGGGCAGATTCTTGTGCTCGGGCTCGTATTCGCAGCAATCGCCGTCCTCTCGGACACTCTGTGGGTGCTGGCTGCCGGCACCGTTCGCACCTGGTTCGCAGAATCGCCCCGCCGACTCGAGATGATCGGCGGATTCGGCGGGCTGGCGATCGCTGCCGTTGGCGGCGGGCTGCTGTTGACCGGCCGGCGGCGCTGACGACCGCAGCGAAGCTTCTAGCCGCGCTCGTCTGAGTCGGCGGCGCGGGCGGCGTCGACGAGGTTGCGGCGCTGCTTCCGGGTCAGCTTCGGCCCGCGACGCACCTCGGCACCACCGAGGATCGAGATCACTCGCAGGTGCACGACCGGTCCGCCCGGATCTGGTAGCTCGTCTGCAATCTCGATTTCGTTCCCACCGAGAATGGCGACCTCCGAGACCTCAACGTTCAGGCCGGCGGGAAGTGTGACCTCCGCCCCGCCGAGCACGTTCACGATCTTCAGTTCGACGCGGTCATCGGTGAGCTCGACCTCGCTGAGGTCGAGCTCACTGCCGCCCAACACGTTCCACACCGAGCACGAAGCGGCGAGCCGCCATCTGCCCGTCCGTTTGCTGCCTCCCAGAATCGCCAGGATTCGCCGCGTTCCGGTCTCGCCACGGACAACGGACGGACGAGCGATGCTCGGCGACGCCGCCGCGATCGGGTGACGGTCATCGGACGGCACGAGCACGTCCTCTACCAAGCGCTCCAATTCCGCTCGGGTCTTGGTTCCGAGAACAAGCCGGACCCGATCGTCGAGCTCATCCACGCTGAGACGACCGCTTGTCATCGCCTCGCGCAAGAGTTCGATCGCTCGCTCACGCTCGGCATCAGACGCACGTAGAGCCAGGGGGGCGAGCTCGCCATCGGTCATCGGATCAGTTTAAAGCTCCTCGATGTCCATACGAGCGATCAGATCGTTGCGGACCACGTACACATGTTTCACCAGTGAGTCGGCCAGGGGTTCACCTTACAGCGAACGGACAACCTGGAATTCAACCGGGGTCACGGACCACCAGCAACAGACCGGCTCCCGTGGGTACGAGTCCCTCGCTGACACCTGGTGCATCGCGAACAAGCGCTCGGAAGTCGCTGACCTGTTCAGCGTGCGAGAGCACGTTGTCGACCGCCAACAGCCCACCGGGCCTGATGGCACGGCGGAGATCGGGCCAATAGTTGCTGTAAGCCGGCCGCTCCGCGTCGAGGAAGATCAGGTCCCATTGCCCGTCTGCGGACTGTTGCAAGGTGTCAGCAGCATCTTCGATGCGGAGGTCAACATCTTCGAGCAGGCCGGCTCGCTCGAGGTTGGCCGCAGCTTGGGCGCTGCGTTCGGCGTCGATGTCAACGGTGGTCAAACGCCCGCCCGTGGCTTTCACGGCATCTGCGAGCCAGACGGTCGAATACCCGTTGGAGGTGCCGAGCTCGAGCACGACTCGAGCGGCAGTTGCTTTCACAAGCAGAGACAGAAGCTGAGCGGTCTCGGGCTCGAGGTTGCGCAGGCGGTCCAGCCGATCCGGCTTGGTGGCGTCGTGCTCGACTCCATAGCTGTGAAGCTCGTCCAGCAGTACGGCTACCCGCTCGTTCACGGTGCCTCCATTGGGTCGCAGAACGTTCGCAGCGTCGATTGTCGCGCTCAGACGACGGAGCCGAGTGCGTCGAGAAGCTCGGTGGGTCCGCGACGGATCTCGGCGCCGGCCACCACGTCGATCAGCCCGTCGTTGTGTGCGTCGTAGAGCTCGGCGATCAGGTCCGCTGATCGGGGTGTGGCGCCGGCGCGCACCAGCATCGCCTCCCACTCGCCGCGCGGAAGCGCGCCCGCAGTGATCTCAGTCCCGGTCACCGTGCTGAGCGCGGCAGAGACATCCAGGACGGTGTAACGGCGCGGACCCTCCGCGTAGACGATCCGTGGTGACGCGCCGTCCGGCGGCGGCGAAAGCAGCAGCTCAGCCGCGATGCCCCCAAGGTCTGCAGCGTGCACGGTTGGGAACAGCTTGGTCAGCGGCTGATGCATGCTCGCAAGCACGCCCGTTCGGACTGCCGCGGGGATCTGGCGGGCCCAATTGTGCATGTGCTCGGCCGAGCGCAGGTATGTCCGCGGCACGTCGAGCTCATTCAGTCGCGTCTCCAGTTCATAGAAGATTCCCGTGACGCCGGTGCCGGTCGGTATCTCGGCGCCGTAGTCGGAGATCGCGACTATCGCTCCCGGGCCAGCAGTGCCCAGCCCTTGCGATAGCCCGGCGATCATCTCCCGGGCATCCTCGAGCGGATCGGCGGCCCGTGACGGCAGCGGGCACACCGCAAGAACAGCATCCGACTCGCGGACCGCGACCGCAATCGCCTCCGGGTCCCGAAGATCTGCGGATACCGCTGTCGCCACGTCCAAAAGCTGAGGATCGGGCGCCGTGGTGTGCGCGACCGCCCGCACCTGCGCCCCACGTGAGACGAGTTCCAAGACGGTCGCCCGGCCGACGCGGCCGGTGGCTCCAAAGATGGTGATCATCAACGATGGCAGACGATAAGCATGTATAGACCATCTGTCAATGCTTCGTCTGATGAAATCCCTACATTGCCCCCATGTCCGGCACGGAAACCGATCGCGACGATCTCGGCGCGATGTTCGCCTGGGTCACCCGCCGGCTCCTGGATGCGGAGGAGCCGATCCTCGCGGCCAACGGCTTGACGATGTGGGAGTACATCGTGCTTTCTCAACTTATTCGCCGGCCCGCGCCGAACCAGTTGACACTTGCGCGCGAGATTCGCCACGACAAGACTCGACTGATCACGCTGCTGGACCGGCTCCAGGAACGTGGGCTGGTCAGCCGCGTACCGGATCCCGACGATCGCCGTTCCCACATCGTCTCGATCACCAATAAGGGGCGCGAACTTTACGCAACGGCGCGCGGCGGCATCCGGGCGATGGAGACCGAGCTCCTAGCAGCGCTCGGCCCACGCCAGCGGGCGTCGCTGCTGGCGACACTGCCACTCCTGGCGGCATCGACAGGAGCCGACTGAGTCACCGTGTCTGCCGACTTGAACGTTCGGCCGGTAGTCCGGGGCGACTTCGCTCGCTGGCTGCCGCTGTGGAACGGTTACAACGCTTTCTACGGCCGCGAAGGAGTGACAGCGCTCGCCGAGGACATCACCCGTTTGACCTGGTCGCGCTTCTTCGACGCCTACGAGCCGGTACACGCGTTGGTCGCAGAAGACGGCGACGAGCTCGTCGGTCTTGCCCACTACCTGCTGCATAGGCTGACGATCGCAGCCTCGCCGGTGTGTTATATGGAGGACCTGTTCACGGCTGAGTCAGCCCGCGGGAAAGGCGTCGGCCGAGCCTTGATCGACGCTGTACGTGAGCAGGCCAGCCTTTGCGACGCGGCGCATCTCTATTGGCACACCCATGAGACGAACGCAACCGCGCGAAGACTCTATGACCAGGTGGCCACGCGGTCGGGCTTCATCGTGTATCGCGTAGATACCTGACTCGACTAAGCGGCCGACGCCCCTGGGGGACGATAGCCTCGCAGGCACGTGAGCACCCCTTCCACAGACGCCCTGGCTGAACTGCTGACACGTCACTTGCCGCTGCTGAGATACGACTCTCAGGAACCGTATTTCTCTGACTCGGCCTCCGAGTGGACGGACAATCCCGGGAACCAGTTGAGGCACGGGAACGGACCGGTGATCGCCAGCTCCACGCCGACCGCAGGCGAGCAGCAACTGTCGCTCAGCTTCTTGGGGCCGAAGCAATATGCCGACGGAACGCAGGCCACCGGTGACGACAGGATCGGCGACCCGGCGCACGACTACGTCGCGCAGGCGCGGGCCATGCACGCCAAGCCGGGATACGCCAACCGCGTGTACGGACACTGGGCGACGGGAAGTGACGGGCGGCTCTGGCTCGCGTACTGGTTCTTCTACTTCTACAACGACTACAACCTCGTCGGCGACCTGCTCCCCGCTGGACTCCACGAGGGCGATTGGGAGATGATCCAGCTGCGCCTTGACGAGCAGGGCGAGGCGCCCGAGCTAGCCGTGTACGCCGAGCATCGCGCTGCGGCCGCGCGCGACTGGGAGCAGGTCGAGCGGGTCGGCGATCAGCCCGTCGTCTATCCGGCTCGAGGATCACACACCTCCTACTTCACGGCAGGCCCCCATTGGACGGGTCACTGGTTCGATCACGCAAACGGGAAGCGTCCAGGTCCACCACTGATGCTCGAGGTCATCAAGGATGGCGATCCCGCCTATAACTGGGCGATCTGGCCGGGCCTGTGGGGTGGCACGGTGCCGAAGCGCGGCGTTGGCGAGGACCTTGACTTCGATGACGACAGTCCCCGCGGTCCCGGCCGCCATGCTCAGTGGCGCGATCCGGTGAAGCTTTTGGAGACCGTCAAGCACGAACCGGCACCAACTGCTGCCGATATGACGACGCTCCTCACGGCCCCGACGATCGCCGTCAGCCGCGACGGCCCTAACCTGCGCATCCAATACAGCACCATGGAGGCGGACGTTGTCGCGCTGATCGTGGCGATCAACTCACCGCAGGAAACGATGCCGCCGGCCACCTACCACGTGACCATCGGCGCTCCGCGCGGCACGGCTCAGATCCCAGCCGGCCTGCGTGACGATTGGAGCTACGACATCCACGTGAGCGTGGCTACCCGCGACGGTAAGGCATCGGAGGCCACCGAGGCGGACATCACACCCGTCGATTGATACCCACTAGATCAGTCGCCGCCACGACACGCACCACAGGACTGCGAGTCGTAGGGTTAGACGATGCCCGCCGTCGCCGAACACGCCGAGGCGAAAGGGCCGGGGCCGGCCAGGTACACCCGCGTCCAGCGGCTGACGCTGCTCGCGTGCATCCTCGGATCGTCGGTCGCATTCCTCGACGGCACGATCGTGAACGTCGCGCTGCCGGCGATCAGGGCGAGTCTGCACGGCGGGCTGGGGACTCAGGAGTGGGTGGTCGACGGGTATCTGCTGACCCTGGGGTCGCTGCTCCTGATCGGCGGTTCGCTCGGGGATCTCTTCGGGCGCCGGCGGATATTCGCTCTGGGCGTTGGAGGCTTCGGAGTCGCGTCGTTCGCGTGTGCGCTGGCTCCCAGTGCGGGAGCGCTGATCGCAGCGAGGATCGTGCAGGGGATCGCGGCGGCGCTGCTGGTGCCGAGCAACCTGGCGCTGATCATGGACAGGTTCTCCGACCACCAGCGCGCGGCAGCGATCGGGTCCTGGACCGCGTGGACCGGAATCGCGACCGTCGCCGGGCCGTTGCTCGGCGGCCTCCTGGTCCAGGTCGCCTCCTGGCGCTGGGTGTTCGCCGTGAACATCCCGATCGTGCTGGTCACACTATGGATTGCGAGCAAGATCCCGGAATCGCCGCGCAGGCCCCCTGAACACGTCGACTGGATCGGCGCCTTGATCGGCGCGGCAGGGTTGGCCGGGCCGATCTTCGCACTGATCGAGGCGCCCAGCCGCGGCTGGGGCGATCCTGCAGTCCTCGCGACCCTCAGCGCCGGGTGCCTGCTGCTGATCATCTTCTTCATCCGCGAGCGTCACTGCCCGGCGCCGATGCTGCCCGCCTCGATCTTCCGTTCGCGTAACTTCAGCGTCGGCAACCTCGCGACCTTCAGTCTCTACGCATCGCTGAACGTGGTGATCTTCTTCCTCGTTGTCTTCCTCCAGCAGGTCGACGGCTACCGCCCGCTGACGGCAGGGCTCGCCACGATGCCGACCTCAATCATCATGTTTCTGCTCGCCAGGCGCTTCGGCGCTCTGGCCGACCGCTTCGGCCCTCGACTGTTCATGGGCTTCGGTCCGCTGATCGCGGCCGCCGGATTGCTGCTGTTGCTCCGGATCGGGACAGATCCGGATTACGTCTCGGACGTCCTGCCTGGAGTGGTCGTGATGGCCGTCGGCCTCGCAATGACGGTTGCGCCGCTGACTGCCACCGTGCTTTCGGCGGTGCCGGCGGCGCATTCGGGTCTCGCCTCCGGCATCAACAACGCGGTCGCGCGGATCGCCGGCCTGATCGCAATCGCAGCTGTCGGTGCCGTCGTAGCCACCCACTTCTCGGCCGCGGTCGAGAGCGGCCTCGCACGACCGCACGCAACGCCGACGTACAACGCGGCCGTGAACAAGGCCTCCGCAGCGACGCTTCAGACGAAACCGCCGCACGGGTTCCCCCCCGCACAACGGCCACACGTTCACCAGACACTCGAGAACGCGTCTGTCGACGCCTTCCACCTCGCGATCGTGATCGCTGCGATCCTTGCGGTGATCGCGGGAATCCTCAGCCTGGTTGGGATCCGCAACCCGAAGGCCAGACCCGACGGTCCCGACGCCCGCGTACAGCCGGCCTAGAACAGTGTCTTCTGCCTCCCCGCGTGCGGTGCCCGTCGCGCCTCAGCCGACATGCCCGGGTCCTGATAGCCGCCATCGGCGGGATTCAGATTCACACCGGGCGTGACGATCTCATCGATCCGGTCGAGCACCTCATCGGACAGCTCGACATCGGCCGCGGTCAGCTGCGACTCGAGGTGCTCCATCGTGCGCGGACCGATGATCGCGGAGGTGACCGCCGGGTGGCGGATCACGAACGCGATCGCGAGCTCGATCAACGAGATGCCGGCCTCCTCGGCAACCCCGACCAGTTGCTCGACGGCGTCGAGTTTGCGCTGGTTGGCAGGTAGCGATAGATCGAAGCGCTCGGGGAGTCGCTCGGACCGCGTCGAGCTCGGCTGACCGGCGTCCCTGCGCCAACGGCCGGACAGCCAGCCGCCGGCCAACGGGCTGTAGGAGATCACGCCCATGCCATGGCGTTGACAGGTGGGAAGCACATCGGCCTCAATCCCGCGGGCCAGCACCGAGTACGGCGGCTGCTCGCAGATAAATCGAGCAAGGCCGCGCTCGCGTGACGTCCACTGCGCCTCGACGATCTGTGACGCCGGGTAGGTCGAGTGGCCGATGTAACGGATCTTGCCCTGATGCACGAGATCGGTCAACGCACCGAGCGTCTCCTCGATGTCCGTCCCGGGCTCGGGGCGGTGCACCTGGTAGAGATCGATCCAGTCCGTGCCCAGCCGCCTGAGGCTGTTCTCGACCTCCTGGATGATCCAGCGCCGCGATCCGCCGCGATGGTTGGGATCGTTGTCGTACATCTGACCCCAGAACTTGCTGGCCAGGATTACGTCATCGCGCCTGCCACCGGAGAGCGCCTTACCGACGATCACCTCGGACTCGCCGGCCGAGTAGACATCGGCTGTGTCGATGAAGTTGATGCCGGCGTCGAGTGCGCGGTGGATGATCCGGATCGACTCGTCGTGATCCTTATTTCCCCACTCGCCGAACATCATCGCGCCGAGACAGAGCTCGCTGACCCAGACTCCCGTGTTGCCAAGTCGATTCAGTTCCATGGTCAAACCTCCGCCGGAGTCGTTAGATATTCCTCGTCCGTGACGTGGCGTCCCCACGTCACGGCACTGCCCGTCAAGTCCGCCTCTTGGATCGCGATGTGCGTCATCAGGCGGTTGGGTGCCGCGCCGTGCCAGTGGTTCTCTCCGGGCTCGAAGAAGACACGGTCGCCGGGCCAGATGACCTCGACCGCGCCGCCCTCGCGTTGACAACGGCCGATCCCCTCGATGACGAAGATCGTCTGCCCATTAGGGTGCGTGTGCCAGGCGGTGCGCGCCCCGGGTGTGAAGTGCACGCTCGTCGCGGCGGTGCGCGACGAGCCGGCTGCCACCGCGACGGTGTCGATGAACACGACGCCCGTGAACCAATCGCTCGGCCCTTGGGCGGTGTCCAGTGAGTTTCTGATGATCTGCATTTGTGCTCCTGTTCAGGATGAGGTACCGCGAACGGTCAGATCGCCGCCTGTGAACTCAGCAACCTGCTCTGCGAAGGCCGCGCTGTGTGTCAGCGGGTAGATATGGCCGCTATCGACGGCGACCAGCCGCGCCCCAGGGATCCCCGCGGCCAGATCCTCGGCCAGCCGGTAGGGAACGAAATGGTCGCGGCGTCCGTGGACGATCAGCGTCGGGACCCGCAGCTCTGGCAGCCTCGCTGTCCGGTCGTAGCCGTCGCTGGCCTGACGCTGGCGCCGGAATGCGTAACGCGGTTGCGGGTAGCGGCCGCGGAACACCGCCGACACCAGGCCCAGCAATCTGATCGGCCAGCGTCGCTCGACCCTCGCGCAGGTGGATGCCAGCACGAGGCTTCGGACCCGACCGGGGTCGTCGAGCGCCAGGTCGAGCGCGATCCGCCCACCGAGCGACATCCCGACGACGTGCGCGCGCTCGATCCCCAGCGCGCGCATCAGTCCGGCGGTGTCCCGAGCCATCTGCGTCACCGTGTACGGCTCGTCGGGCTTGTCGGTGCGCCCCGCCCCGCGATTGTCGAATGCCAACACCCGGTAACGAGTGGCGAGCGCGTCGATCAGCTGACCGCACTCCGACACGTCCAGGCCCAGCCCGCTGATCAGGACGAGCGGCTGCCCCGCCCCCGCGAGCTCGTAGTAGATCCTCAGGCCCTCGACGCTGACTGTCGGCATGCCTGCAACTTATTCGACGCGGCGCCTAATGGATGACTGCCGGTTCCCCACTTTGGGGCCGCGGGTACGTCTTCTCGTAGGAATGGCCAGTTTGTCCACCTCAAGGTGGAGCATCTGCTGATGTCCAAAGTCGTTGTGCCCCTTCTGGGAGAGTCACCCACGGCCGTTTACGGCGGTCCCTTCACGGCGGAACAGGCGACACGCCTGCTCTGGCGTGCCGGTTTCGGCCCCAAACCCGGCGAGCCCGAGCGGATGGCCAAGCTCGGCATGGACGCCGCGGTCGCCTCGCTGACGCGGCCGTCGGCGCCGGCGCAGCTGATCGGCAAGGCGCCGCATGACGATCACGGCCGGCCGCTCGACCCGATCAACGTCTGGGGCGACGACCACTGCTGGTGGCTGGACCGGATGGTGCGCTCGAGCCACCAGCTCGTCGAGCGGATGACGCTGATCTGGCACAGCTGGTTCGCAACATCCGAATCGGCCTCGAGCGCGAAGATGATGATCAACCAGAACTGGATGATGCGCCGCAACGCGCTCGGGAACTTCCGTCAGCTGCTGCTCGACGTGACGGTCGATCCGGCGATGCTGCTCTGGCTCAACGGCAACAGCAACGCCAAGGGCTACCCGAACGAGAACTACGGGCGCGAGATGCTGGAGCTGTTCACGCTCGGCCAGGGTCGCGGCTACAACGAGGATGACGTCGTCCAGAACTCCCGCGCGCTGACCGGCTGGACCAACAAGTGGAGCCAGAGCGAGGGACCGGTCGACTTTCACTTTGATCCGAAGCTGCACGACTACGGGGTGAAGAAGATCTTCGGCCATGTCGGCCGCTGGAACTGGCGTGACAGCGCCAGGCTTGCTGTCAACCATGAGTCCCACCCCTCGTTCTTCATCAACAAGCTGTGGGGTTACTTCGTCGGCGCCGACCTTCCGGCAAAGACGGGTCACGAGTTGGAGCAGGCCTACGTCAAAGGTGGCTTTGAGGTCAGGCCAATCGTCGAGGCGATTCTCCGGCATCCGCTGTTTTACGAGGGGCCGCGGTTGGTCACACCTCCGGTCGTGTGGACCGCCGGCCTGCTGCGCGCCAGCAATCAGACGATCACCACGACCTCGTGGGCCTGGGTTGCTTCGCTCACCGGCCAGGTTCTGTTCCAACCCCCGAATGTCGCCGGCTGGGACTACGCACAGTGGCTTGACACAGCACGTTGGGCTGGACGGTTGATGGCCGTCAACACGGCAATCAACAAGCCTCTGGAGGGCAAGACCTATCCGTACGGCATCCAGGAGAACAACAGCGAAGCCTATGACCACGCGATCGACTTCTGGGGCGGGCTGCCGCTATCAGACCTCGCCCGTAACCACCTGCTCGATCTCGCGCGCCGGATCTCTCACGGTCAGACCCAGAAATGGGAGCAGGTCGAGTTCCGCAACCTGCGTCAGAACGCGCTTCGCAATCTGATCCCGATGACCCCTGACTGGATGACTGCATGAGTGAGTCTCCCGACCGGCGTTTGCCACCGGCGCAGATCCACTGCGACGGCTTTGCGCGTTCGCAGGCGATCCACCGTGTACTGGCCAGCGGCAAACGGCCGGTCGCCCGTGAGTGGGACTCGCGGATGCCGATCCCGGCGGGTGTCGGCGTCGACCGGCGCCGCTTCATCACCGGCGTGGCCGGAGGCCTGGCGCTTGTCTACGGCGCCGGACGCGCCGGCCTGACCGACCGCATGCTCGGCGATGGGATCGCACAGGCAGCCACGCTTCAGAGTTCGAACAGCCCGATCCTCGTGTCGCTATTTCTGCAGGGCGGCATCGACTCGCTCTCGCTACTGGCTCCGGCCGGCAACGCGCTGTACGAGAAGCTGCGCCCGACGCTGGCGGTCGCGCCCGGCTCGGGCGTGACCTTCCGCGAGGATCCGAGCCTGACCTGGCACCCGTCGGCGGCATCAATCGCGAACCTGCACAACGCGGGCAAGGTTCTGGTCTTCCCGGGGATCGGCTACGCCGACGAGGACATGTCGCACTTCACCTCCCGTCACTACTGGGAGGTTGGCGCCACCAGCACCGAGCTCACCACCGGCTGGTTGGGCCGCTACATCGACCTGACGGGGGATGAGACCAACCCGTTCCAGGGGCTCTCACTGGATGGCCAGATGAACCCGACGATCGCGACCGCCAAGAACCCTGTGGCCGCGATCGACCAGCCCAACAACTTCGGCGTCTGGGTCAACGGCGTGTGGGGCAATGCCGGCGACTGGACGCTCGAATCGGCCTCCTCACTGGGCGACAAGCAGCGCAACTGGCACGACCCGGCGATCAAGCAGGTCGCAAGTGCCGCGTCTGAGGTCGGGATCGTGCGCCGCACGCTGAAGCCATGGACCTCGGCGCAGACCACACCAGCCTCGAAAGCCAATCCGGCGGCCGCCTTTGGCAGCTCCGTGACCTATCCACTCTCGACGAACGACGACCTGCCGGCGCGCCTGGCAGGACTCGCGTCGCTGATCGCCGCGGGCGTGCCGTTGAAGTGCGTCGCGCTCAGCACGAACATTCAGTTCGACACCCACTCGAGCCAGCCCGAGACGTTCAACTCCGGTGTGAAGATGGTGTCGGACACACTCGCGGCTTTTCAATCCGACCTCGAGGCCCGCGGCATCGACCAGCGCGTGCTGGTCCACGTCTGGTCCGAGTTCGGCCGCCGCGCTGAGGAGAACAGCTCGGACGGCACCGACCATGGCGCCGCCGGCACTTCGCTGCTGATCGGCAGCCGCGTGAACGGGGGCATGATCGGCGAGTTCCCGGCGCTCACCGCTCTCGACGTGAACGGCAACCAGCGTGTGAACGTCGACTTCCGCGGCGTCTACGCCTCGCTGCTTGAGCAATGGTTCGACCACGACGCGGGTGCGATCATCCCCAGCGCCGGCAAGTTCAAGCGCTACAAGCTGCTCGCGTGAGGCGGCTGGCCCTCATCTGGGTCTGTCTCGCCGCGATGTCGATGGCGGCGGCCATGCCGGCCGCCGCTGCCTCAGCAAAACGTCACCGTTCTTCGAACCTGGAGATCGATGCGCAGGAGTGGTCGCTCTGGCCGTCGCGCACCTCCGTGCCCGCAGGCACGGTCTACGTGGAGCTCTGGAACCGCGGGCAGGACATGCACGACACCCAGATCCGGCGACTGAACACCGCCGGTCAGATGGTCGGCCCGGTACTTGGCAAGGTCAAGGTGACCTTGCCCGGCCATCTCAGCCAGGCGACCTGGCATCTGAAGGCCGGTCGTTACGAGCTGTTCTGCTCGATGCCCGGGCACATGGCGCTCGGCATGCACGCTCGGCTTACCGTTACACGCAGCTGAGGTCACGCGCAGCGTGGGCGGGGCCGCGCGAACTTTTCGGCCCCCTCTGACGGATAAGCAGCAATGGATCACACCTACTCACCATCACGCGCTCCGGCGCGGCTGCTGCTGACGCGGGATTCGCCCGTCCGAGCCGCCGGCCCGAGCGACGCCGAGCTCGTCGCCGCGTCCGTTCGCGACCCGGACGCGTTCACCGAGCTGTTCGAGCGGCACTGGGACATGCTTTTCCGGTTCTGTCAGAACCGGGCAGGTTCCGCCGGCGAAGACATCGCGGCCGAGGCTTTCCGCGTCGCCTTCGACCGGCGCCGACGCTACGACGGGCGCTACAGCGATGCGCGTCCGTGGCTGTTCGGGATCGCAACCAATCTGCTGCGCGACCACTTTCGTACGGCCAGGCGCGAGGAGAGCAAGCTCACGCGGTCGGCGGCGCTGGAAGCGCTGGCTCACACTGACGCGGAGCTGAGCGGGCTCGAACGTCAGCTGCTCGGACCCGACCTCGCGGGCGCGCTCCAGGGCATTCCGGCCGCTGATCGGGATGCCCTGCTGTTGTTGGCCTGGGCCGACCTGGACTATGAGCAGATTGCCCAGGCGTTGGACGTTCCCCTCGGCACCGTGCGCTCGAGGATCCATCGCGCCCGTCAACGCGTGCGCGCGTACCTGGAAGCAAACGAAGAGCACCGAGCCCGAGCGAAAGAGGCATGAACATGAGCAACCACGACCTTGATTGGCTGGCGGCCCAGCAGCCCCAGCGGATCGGACTTGACCGCGGCGCCCGCGAGCGCGCGCTGCTGGCGCTGGTGCGGCACACCACCTCACATCCGGGCCGGCGCGACTTCAAGCTCGGCGGTGTGTTCCGGTCGCGGACGTTTGGGTTCGCGGCGGCCACAGGCATCGCAGCGATCGCCGCCGCGGTCGTGCTCTCCACCGGCGGCAGCGGTAGCCCGGCGCGGCCGAGCCAGCACACGGCTGGACTCCAGGCGGTGGTGCATCACCACGCCGCTCGTTCGCCGCTGCTCCGGCTGGCCGATTACGTCAGCGCATCTGTCGCTCCCGCGGGCGATGCCACGCTTGTCGCGAGGACGACCGCGACCGGCGCCGACAGCACCGTGACCGTCTACGACCTCTACGCCGATAACGGCCAGTACTTCTTCTCGCCCAGCGAGGGCGGCCTGCAGGCGCAGGTCAGCTCACATCACAACCTGGCCGGCGGGCTCTTCGCCCGTGAGGTCGCGGCAGCGAAGCTCGCGGCCACCGGCAACGTGCAGACGGCCGCCCAAGATATGGCCGACGCGCCCGATCCGAGCCACGTGGTCAGCCCGACGCAGACGGTCAACGACGCCGCAGTGGCGCAGAAGCTCGCGGACATGGGCAACCAGAAGGCCGCCGCGGCGGTACGCGCCAATGGGGCGAACGCCGGCAGCCTGTACGACAACTGGGTGTGGGAAAACTCGCAGGACGCGCTGATCGCCGGCGCGGGGCAGCCGCAGGTTCGTGCGGGCGTGTTACAGATCCTCGCCACGCTGCCCGGTGTGACCGTCACGCAGGGCACCTCGGGCGGTGTGGCAACGCTCGTTCTGACCGCCGGCGCCCAGGAGATGGGGTACGGATACACGGAGCAGTTGACGATCAACGCCGACAGCGGCGTCCCGATCCAGTTCGTCGGTGGTCCCCCCAGCGGGCCACCCACGACGAGCGTCGACTACAAGGTCTCGCGCGTGACCCTGGCGGACCTGCCGTCGGCTGGCGGCAGCTCGGACCAGTCCTGAACGCGGGAGCGGGCGGCGCCGGGTTCTCCCCTCGCGCCGCCCGCTCCTCGTAGGTCGTGTCAGACGGCCGGAACCGCTCCGAGGACCGAGTCGATCTGGCCCATCGCCTGGCCCATGCCCTCCTGCATGCCCCCGGCGATCATCTTCTCCATCTGATCGGCGTCCGTGAACTGAGTCAGGACGGTCATGCGGGTGCCGGTTGCAACCGGCTCGAACGTGACGACTCCGCCCATCGGGACGACGCCCGGTACCGGCTCCCCGTCATCCCCGGCCAGCCCGTTGCTGAACTCGATCCGGTGCGGCCCATCGAGGGCATTGATCCGCCACCAGCCGTGGTGCTTGTCCCCGGTTGGCCCGGTCATGTAGTAGCGGGACTGCCCACCGACCTGGAATTCGTGGCGGGTGAACGTCGCCGGGTAGGTCGGCGGCCCCCACCAGCGCTCGAGCTTGCGCGCATCCTCCCAGACCTCCCAGACCCGATCCGGGTCGGCGTCGAATTCGGCGACGACTGTCATTGTGAGCTCGTCGGCGTTGGTGGTGCTGGTGATGACCGTCATGGTGCTGCCCCTTCCTCAGCGAGGATTTCGGCGATTCTGGTCGCCCTTTGAATCCACAGCTGCTCGAACGCTCCGAGCAGCGTGGCGGCCCTGCGCAACGTCTCCGGGTTGGCAGCCACGAGCTGCTCCCTCCCGCTTCTCTGTTTGCTGACGAGGCCCGCGCGCTCCAGAACTGCGACGTGCTTCTGTACCGCCGTGAGGCTGATCTCATAGTGGCGCGCGAGCGCTGAGACGGACTGCTCGCGATTGATCGCACGGGCCAGGATGTCTCGCCTGGTCGAGTCGGCCAGCGCCTGGAAGACGCGGTCAGCATCGGCCTCTGAGAGAGTGTCGCCTGTCGGCATAACCTACAACCATTTGGTTGTAGGTTATCGCAGGACGGCCTGCCGCGTCAACCAGTGCGGCGGACGGACTCCCGAATCAATGCGAGCACCGCGTCGGCGGCGATCCGCATCTGCGTCGGGTCGCGCCGCACCTGTGAAAGCAGCAGCCCGCCCTGGAGAAGCGCGAGCGTCTGGTTCGCCAGGAGTTGCGGGTCCGCCTGCGGCTCGAGCTCACCCCTCATCGCCATCGCCTCGAGCCCCTCACGCAACCCAGACTCCCAGCGCTCGAAGCCGTCGGCGAGGATCCCGCGCGCGACCTCGTCTCGCTCGAGCTGACCGGCGAGCGATCCGATCGGACAGCCGCCGCGCGCCCGGCGCTCGACCTGCAACTCGACCAGGGCGTCGAGGTAGCGCTCGATCCCGGGGAACGAGTCGAAGTCGGCGAGCACCTCCGCCTGCGTATCGATCACGGCGTCGCAGGTAGCCTCGGCCACCTCGCGCAGCAGCGCCTCCTTGTCGGCGAAGTAGAGGTAGAACTGGCTCTTGGACACGTGCGCCTGCTCGCGCACGTCGTCGAGGGAGGTGCCCGCGACGCCGCGATCGGCGATCAGCCCTGAAGCGGCCTGAACGATCCGCTCGCGCGTGGCGCGGCCACGTGCAGTTCTGGGTGAAGCGCTCATGATCAGAGTCTAGCGCTGAACTTGGACCAAAACGTCCATGTTGTTGCTACGCTGTCGGTATACCAACTTGGACTATTTGGTCCATCTTCCGTTAGGAGCATCCACATGAGTTTTGAGAAGAAGACGGCCCTGGTCACGGGCGGCACTTCGGGAATCGGGCGAGCGGTAGCGGAGCAGTTGGCCGCAGCGGGCGCCGAGGTCGTGATCTCCGGCCGGGACGCGGAACGTGGCCGCGAGGTAGTCGACGCGATCACCTCCGCCGGTGGAAGCGCACGGTTCGTCGCCGCCGACCTCGGAACCCCCGACGGTGCCCGTGAGCTCGCGGACGCCGTCGGGCCTGTCGACATCCTCGTGAACAACGTCGGGATCTTCCCGTTCGGTGCCACGCACGAGCTGCCGATCAGCGACCTGAGGAGCGTGCTCGAGGTCAACGTCGTCGCTCCGTTCGTGCTGACCGCCGCGCTCGCGCCGGCCATGGCCGCGACAGGTGGTGGGGCGATCGTCAACGTCTCGACGATGGTCGCCAGCTTTGGGTTGCCGGGGATGTCCGCCTACGGCGCTTCGAAGGCAGCGCTCGAGAACCTCACGAAGGTCTGGGCGGCCGAGTACGGGCCGCAGAACGTCCGCGTGAACGCCGTCGCGCCCGGCCCGACACGCACCCCGGGCACGGCCGTCATGGGCGACGAGGCCATCGCCCAACTCGCAGCCACGCTGCCGCTGGGCCGCGCGGCGTCGGCCGAGGAGATCGCCAAGACGATCGTGTTCCTCGCCTCCGACGACGCCAGCTTCGTCAACGGCGCGATCGTGCCGGTCGACGGGGGCCGGACCGCGGTCTGAGGATGTGTGGGTGGGGCTCCAGCGGGAGCCCCACCCGGTTACGTGAACCGGCCCGCTTGCCCTCGTAGCAGCTCCCCCAGGCGGGGAATGGCGATGCCGGTCTTGACGACGTCCTCGTACGGGAAGCGGACGGTCGGGATTCCCGTTCTGGCGAGGATCTCGGCATCCTGGTGGCGGTCGTGAACGAAGGCAGTCTTGGTCCGGTGGCCGCCCCAGCCGTCCAGTTCGACGATCAGGTTGTGATCCGCGAAGTACGCGTCGACGCGGTGGCCGGCAATGTGAACATTGATCTGTGGTGTCGGAAGTCCGTGCCTGCGGAGGAGCGGGAGAAATTCGTCCTCGAGCGTGGAGCGGGTCGGTTCCCGCTGCGCCAGTTCGAGGTGGGGCGTCAGCAACGTGACGCTTCTGTGGGTCGGGTTGCGGGCGATTACGTCATCGAGGGCGTCGAGGGAGAGGAGCTTGCGCAGGCGCAGGTCGTTGACGGCGCGGGTCCGTTGCTCCGGTGCCAGGCGCGGTGCGGTGTCGAGCAGGGTGCGGGCGGGGCTCGTCACGCGAAGACCCTGCACGAGTTTGACGTCGCGGGGCCGTATCAGGGTCTTGGATTGGTGGACGATCAGTCCGGACGGTCTCCGGTCACCGGCGATCACGATCTCGTGCTGCTTCGGCCACCACTTCCAGACGCCCCAGAGCACCAGCGCGCAGGCGCCGGACAGCGCCGAACGTTCGCCACCAGCCAGCAACGCAGCGTGCGCGCGGTTCACCGGATTGCGTTGAAGATGTCCAACCGCGTACACCCCGCGGTAGACGCGGATCAACCGGCCTCTTGCGATCCAGTCCGCGACGGTGCGCGGCGCTAACCCGCTCGCGTAAAGCTGCGCCCGCGTGACATGCCCGCCCTGTCGCTCCGCGAAGCGATGGACGTTGTGTGCGGATGTCTGCACATTACGTCCATCACTCATGGCTAATAGAGGCGCTCCGGGTCACGAATTAACCCCCGTGCGCGCACTGCTGCCGACCGACTGGGCAAACTCATAGGCGATGCTCGTCCTTGCAATCGACTGGGTGACGATCTCGTCGCTGGCCACCGCTGCCGGCACGCTCGTGCTGGCGATCGCGACGTTCGCTGCGGTGCGCTCATCCAACCGCTCGGCACGGCTCGCCGAGGTGGCGCTGCAGGAGCAGCGCCGGCCGATCCTGGTGCCGTCGCGGTTCGACGATCCGGTCCAAGCGCTGAACTTCGCCGACGGCCACTGGAGCCGCGCCGAAGGCGGCTACGCCGCCGCCGATCACGTGGACGGCAACGTGTACCTCGCAATAAGCCTGCGCAACGTCGGCAACGGCATCGGTGTCTGCCAGGGCTGGGCTGCAAGGGCCGGTCAGACGATGACGAGCCAGGCGCCGAATCACATCCCGGAGGACGAGTTCCGCATGCAGACACGCGACCTCTACATCCCCGGCAACGACGTCGGCATGTGGCAGGGCGCGCTGCGAAACCCCGACGACCCATTGCGCGCCGCACTCGCGGAGTCGATCGACAACGGCGCGCCAATCACCGTCGAGCTCCTCTACTCGGATCTGACCGGCCGCCAGCGTGCGATCACCCGATTCGGACTGCTCCCAAAGAACGACAAACGGCTGACGGCCATGAGTCGGGCATGGTTCCTCGACTTCGTCGGACCGCGGCCGACCACCGACGCACTGGAAAGGGCAATTGAGACCATCCGCGACGAGACCGGTATTCCGTAGCCCTCGGCAGACTGACCGAGACGCACGCAGCGCGGTGAGCCGCGCTGCCGACGCTTAATCCGCTTCCCCTGCGAACTCAACACACTGAGCACAGGCGCGCTCCGGGCCGACGCTATCGTCAAACAGGCGCGCTCACGCACTGGGTGCGCACCCTCTGCAACGTGCCGGATTTAAGTGATGCGTCGCGGTTGCCGATGCAGTACATGCCCCTGTAGAACGCCGAAGCCAGCCCGGGCGACGGCGTAACAAGTCACTGGAGTCCTGCGTGATGGTCGTCATTCACGAACCGCAGACAAAAGCGAGCAACGGCGCTGGCGCCGAGCCGCCAATGGAACCGCCGTCCCCTCAGCTGTCGCCGCTACGCGTGGCGATGTTGCTGATTGTGCTCGCCGGCATCGCCTTCGGCGTGTGGAGGCTGGTTGTGAGTTCCGCGACCATCGCCGCCGCCAAGTCCACCGCCGTCCCCGTGTATGCGCCCTACGTGGACGTGACACTCACTCCGACCTACCAGTTCCAGCTTCCGTCCGACGATCCGGTCTCGAGCGCCTATCTCGGCTTCATCGTGAGCGACCCGTCGTCACCGTGCACCCCGAGCTGGGGTGGCTACTACACGCTCGCCCAGGCCGACCAGGCGCTGGACCTCGGCGCTCGCATCGCGCAGCTGCGCAAGCAGGGTGGCAGCGCGATGATCTCCTTCGGCGGGCGTGCGAACAACGACCTCGCCGTCGGCTGTAGCAGCAGCGCCCAGCTGAAGCAGGCCTACATGGCGCCGATCCAGCGCTACGGGGTCAACACGATCGACTTCGACATCGAGGGCGCCGCTCTGGCCAACGCGGCCGCGAATACGCGTCGCGCCGACGCAGTTGCGTCGATCCAGAAGCAGATGGCCAAGCAGCACAAGACTCTGCACGTGTGGATGACGTTGCCGGTGTCAAGCCAGGGGCTGACGGCACAGGGCATCGCCACCGTCCATTCGATGCTCGCGGCGCACGTCAAGCTCGCCGGCGTCAATGCGCTGGCGATGGACTTCGGCAGCGGCCAGGGCGCCTCGAAGGACATGTTCGAGACCGTCCGCAGCTCGCTCTACGCGACGCACGCCCAGGTCCAATCGCTGTGGCGCGGCGCCGGTCTGAAGAGCACCGCCGGGGAGGCCTGGGAACACCTGGGTGTGACGGTGATGCTCGGCGTCAACGACATCACGAACGAACACTTCACTGTCTCCGACGCACGGCAGCTGGCCACCTTTGCCAACCGCCAGGGGATCCCGCGAGTCTCCGCCTGGTCGCTGAACCGCGACTCCGAGTGCGGTGCGGCGTTCCCGACGGTCGGCGTCGTCTCCAACACCTGCAGCGGCGTGCTGCAGAGCCCGCTGCAGTTCACGAAGATCCTGAGCCGGCTGCGTGGCACCAAGACCGCACGCGCGCAGGCGACCAACGCCACTGCTCCGGCGCTCGGAAACAACACGACGACTGACAACCCGGCGACGAGCCCCTACCCGATCTGGCAAGCGGCCGCGGCATACGTGGCCGGCTACAAGGTCGTCTGGCAGGGCACCATCTATCAGGCCAACTGGTGGAGCCAGGGGACCGCGCCGGGGTCGACGGCGACCAACTCGACGACAACCGGCCCGTGGCTGCTGATCGGCCCTGTGCCGGCGGGCAGCACGGCGTTCAAGCCACAGCTGCTCGCCTCGGCGACGCAGCCGGCGTGGTCGCCGACGACCGTCTATCGCCAGGGTCAGACCGTCAGCTTCGACGGTCTCCCGTACCAGGCGCGCTACTACTCGAAGGGCGACCAGCCGCTCGACCAGCTGCCCGGCAATCCGTCTTCGCCCTGGACACCAATGTTCACTGCCCCGGGTGAGCCAACGGACACCGGGATCGGATCTGGAGCGACTCGATGACCCTCTTGAATAAACGTAAGGGACCGGGCGGCAGCCCCCGCCAGTGGGGAGCCGACTCCCACCAGAACCCGATGCCGGTGGTGCCGCGCAAGGCCAGCGAGTGGTCGATGTTCTTCGGGCGTACAGCCGTTGTCGTCACCGTGGCCGCCTGGCTCGCGCTGATGATCACGGTTCTCGGCCGCGCACTATCTGATACGGCCGGCCGGGCCCCAATTGTCGAGACGACCGGCTTCCTGGTCGCCGTGACGATGCTCGCCGCGTCAGCGATCGCGTACCTGGTCGGGCGCCTTGGTTTCTATTACCGCGCCGGCCGCTATCGGCGCGTTCCACGGGCGATGGTCGACGAGTTCTTCGATGGCCATCAGCCGACGCTCACGGCGCTGGTTCCCTCCTACCAGGAGGAGCCCGGCGTGATCCTGATGACGCTGCTCTCGATCGCGCTCCAGGAATACCCGGACATTCGCGTCACCTTGCTGGTGGATGACCCGCCGGAGCCGCGCTACGCGAAGCCGCGCCAACTGCTCGAGAGTGCAGTCGCGCTGCCCGCCGAGATCGAGCGCCTGCTCTCGGAGCCGCGGGCGCGATTCGACCGCGCACTCGAGCGGTTCATGGAGTCAGCCGACTGGGACGACGCCCCGATGGCCGAGGAAGTTCTGGCCGTCGCCACCGACTACGAGTACGCCGCTGACTGGCTGGCATCGCTCAGCGAGCGCTATCAGCCCTCAGACCACAACGAGCAGTTCTTCGCGTCGCACGTCATCGGCCAACTGGCTGCCGACCTGGCCGTGACCGGGGAGGCACTGCGTGCCGCCGCTGCTGACGACCCGTCGAAGCTCACCTTCACGCGCCTGGCGCAGCTTCAGCGACGCCTCGCCTGGACCTTCCGCGCGGAGATCTCGAGCTTCCAGCGCAAGCGCTACGCGTCGCTCTCATCCGACGCCAACAAGGCCATGAACCTCAACAGCTACATCGGGCTGATCGGTGGCAGCTATCGCGAACTCGAAACGCCGGCCGGACGGATCCTCGTGCCGGCGGGCGACGAGCAGCCTGACCTCGTTGTGCCGGACTGCGATTACGTGATGACCGTCGACGCCGACAGCGTCATCCTGCCCGAGTACTGCCTGCGGCTCGTCTACCTACTCGAGCGCGAGGAGAACAGCCGGATCGCCGTGGCGCAGTCGCCGTACAGCGCCTTCCCCGGCGCCGCCACCCGGATCGAGCGGATCGCTGGTGCGACCACCGACCTGCAGCACATCATCCATCAGGGCATGACCTATCACGACGCCGCCTTCTGGGTCGGCGCCAACGCGGTCCTGCGCAAGCGGGCGCTGGATGACATCGCCGAGACCGAGTATCAGGGCGGTTTCCCGATCCGTCGCTACATCTCGGACCGCACCGTGATCGAGGACACCGAGTCCACGATCGACCTGGCGGCGCACGGCTGGGTCCTTCACAACTACCCCGAGCGGCTCGCCTACAGCGCGACTCCGCCGGACTTCGGCTCGCTCTGCATCCAGCGCAACCGCTGGGCCAACGGCGGCCTGCTGATCATCCCGAAGCTCGTGCGCTGTGTGCGCCTGCGCCGCGAGCGCGGCGAACGCACCGGCATCGCGGAGCTGCTGCTGCGACTGAACTACATGGCGTCCGTGTTCTGGAGCTCGCTGTTCGTGCTCTGCCTGATGGTGATCCCGTTCAGTGGCCACCTGGTCTCACCGCTGACCTATGTGATCGCGATCCCGTACTTCGTCGCGATGGCGGTCGACCTGCGGTACTGCGGATACAAGACGTTGGACGCGCTGCGGATCTACGGCTTCAACCTGCTGCTGTTGCCGGTCAACCTGGCGGGCAGCCTGAGCTCAGTCGTGCAGGCGCTGACCGGTTCCAAGGGCCGCTTCATTCGTACGCCGAAGGTCAGCAACCGCACCGTCCCCGCGTTCATCTACATCGTGCTCCCTTACGTTCTGGTCGCCTTCTCGGTCTACACATTCAGGCGGGCCTACTTGGACCATCAGTGGACGAACGTGATCTTCGCGGGCATCAACGCCGCCCTCGGCGCCTACGCGATCGTCTCGTTCATCGGCATCCGTGACTCACTCGTGGACATCTGGGTGAACGTGGTGTCCTGGCTCTACAAGCCGCAGCGCTACGCCCCGGCGCCCGCGCGCCGGCAGGCAGAGCAGTCGCGCGATGGAGCCGGCGCGCCGCTGAACGACTGGGAGCTGGTGCTCTATCTCGGCTTCGCGGACCGCCGGCGCAGGGCGCGAGTGAAGCCTCCGGCCGTCGTCCAGGATCCGGACCGGCCCGTGCTGGCGCTGCCGCTTACCGCTCCGGTCGGCGAGCAGGACTAGCGCCTTCCCAAAAAGCGACTGAGAGTGACGCCGTAGCGGTAGAAGTACCGCTATGAGCGACCAGACATTCGTGATCATCGGCGCCAGCCTCGCCGGCGCCAAGGCCGCGGAGGAGCTGCGTGAGCGCGGCTTTGACGGGCGTGTCGTGCTGATCGGCACCGAGGATGAGCTGCCGTACGAGCGGCCGCCGCTGAGCAAGGACTACCTGCGCGGCGAATCCGAGCGCGACGGGATGCTCGTGCACGATCGGGCCTTCTACAAGGACCAGGAGATCGACCTACGGCTCGGCACGACCGCGACGGCGATCGACCCGGCCGCTGGCCGCGTCGAGCTCGACCGGGGCAGCGAGCTGCGGTTCGACGCGTTGCTGCTGACGACGGGCTCGAGCCCGCGCCGACTGGCGGTGCCGGGCGCCGAGCTCGATGGCATCTACTACCTGCGCACGATTGACGACAGTGACGCGATCCGCGCCCGGATCGAACAGGGTGGTCACCTGGCGCTCGTCGGCGGCGGCTGGATCGGCTCCGAAGTCGCCGCGAGCGCGCGCCAGCGCGGCGTTGACGTGACACTGATTGCGGAGCAGTCATTGCCGAATGCAGATGTGTTCGGTGAGCGGATCGGCCAGTTCTACCGCGACGTCCACGCCAGCCACGGCGTTGAGCTCGTGCTCGGCGATAGCGCGACCGCGTTCGAGGGTGAGGGCTCGGTCGCCCGCGTGCGAACCGAGTCGGGTCGCATCGTCGAGTGTGACTTCGTCGTGATCGGCGCCGGAGTCATACCCAACGTCGAGCTCGGCCAGCGGGCCGGGCTCGACACCGACAACGGTCTCCTCGTCGACCCGCGCCTGCAGAGCTCCGCACCGAACGTCTTCGCGGCGGGCGACGTGGCCAACCATTGGCACCCGTTCTACGAGCGGCGCGTGCACGTCGAGCATTGGGCCAACGCGCTCAACCAGGGACCCGCGGCCGCGCGCTCGATGCTCGGTGGCAAGGACCCGTACAACGAGCTGCCGTACTTCTTCTCCGATCAGTACGACGTCGGCATGGAGTACTCAGGATTGTCAGACCCCAGCGATGAGGTCGTGATCCGCGGCGATTTCAACGGCGGCGAGTTCGTCGCCTTCTGGCTGCGCGACGGGCTCGTCACGGCCGGGATGAACATCAACGTCTGGGACGTCAACGAGTACGTGCAGGCGTTGATCCGCGCTCGCAAGCCGGTTGACGTAGCTGCTCTGACCGACACGGACGTGCCGCTGGAGTCCTTGGTCGCTAAGGAATGAGGACTATTTTGCCGCGCGTGTGCCCCTGCTCGAGCTCGGCGAAAGCGTCCTGGACACGGTCGAGCGGGTAGGTTGCGGCGATCGGCACGTCGAGCTTGCCGGTGGCCGCGAGCTCGGCCAGCTGCGACATGACCTCGGTGGTCGAACCGTCAACGCTGCCCTCGGTCTTGGCACCGACTTCGGCGGCGCGCTCGAAGTCAGCGATGGTGTCGATCCGGGCCGGAGGCACGCCGAGTGCCAACGCGAGGTCCACGTAAGGGGGCCCGTAGGTGTCGACAAAGGCGTCGACGCCGTCGGGCGCAGCCGCGCGGATGCGCGCCTCGAGGCCATCGCCGTACGCGACCGGGATCACGTCGTGGGCACGGAGCCAGTCGTCGTTGTCCGCCGAGGCGATCCCGATAACGCGGGCGCCGCGGAGCCGTAGCAGTTGCACGGCGATCGAGCCGACACCGCCAGCGGCAGATGACACGACGACCGTCTCCCCGGCCTTCGGCTCGACCGCGTCAACCGCCGCCCATGCGGTGGCGCCGGCGACGTTGAGTGAGCCGGCCACCTCCCAGCTGAGGCCGGCCGGCTTGGGCACGAGTTGGTTCGCCGGCACCGTCACATACTCCGCCTGGCTGGAGCGCTCCCAGGACCAGCCGAGCACCTCGTCGCCGACGGCGAACTCGGTCACGCCGTCGCCTAGCTTGCTGACGACGCCGGCGAGGTCGGTGCCCTCGCCCGACGGGAATTTCGCAGGGAAGCGTGAGTGCATCATGCCCTCGCGGATCTTTGCCTCGCCAGGGTTGATCGCGGCAGCGCGAACCTCCACGAGCACCTCACCGGGGGCGGGCTCGGGGATCGGGACGTCGGCGACATAGAGCACGTCGCGATCGCCGTATTTGTCAAATCGGACAGCACGCATGTGATCAACCCTAACGATCGAACCCCGGCTGGTGGGCCGCTTGCTGTGAGTTCAACCGTACGACGGCGCTGACCGAGGCCGCAATCGCGGCCGCCGCGAGCACCACGAACACGAGCATCACGTCGCGCGCCGCCCAGTAGTTGGTGGCGAGGCCCAGCCCGATCACCGGCACCGACAGACCGATGTAGGCGCCGAGGAAGTATCCGGCCAGCACCTCTGCGCGGGCGCCGGCGGGGGCCTTCGACACGGTGACGACGAGTGCGCCCTTGAAGACCATCCCGGCGCCGGCTCCGGTAACGACCCCGCCAGCCAGGAACAGGGCGAGACTGCCCGCCCACATGCCACCGGCGAACATCGCCAGTCCCACCACCACCACCGGCACCGCGCGTCGCAGCAACGTCAGGCTGTCCGTCTGCGCCTGAACGATCTGCGCGACGGCGGCCGCCGCGAACGGCGCGAAGGCGGCCGCGCCGGCGACGATGTGCGAGGTGTTGTGCAGCGTGCCCGCCAGGAAGCTCGGGACCAGTGAGTTGAACACTCCGAAGACGGCGAACGCCGCGAGTCCCGCCGCCGTGGCGGCAAAGAACGTTGCCCGCGCGGCCGGCGGTACGGCGATGCGCTGCGGCCGGTAGCGCGGACGCGGCTCGACCGGGGTGACGGTCTCAGGTGCGAAAGCCAATGCCGCCGCGAGCGCGACCAGCACTGTTGCGAACACGATGTAGGAGAGCCGCAGCGGAAGCGGCAACAGCTGTATCAGGACTCCCGCGATCAGAGGACCGAAGCCAATTCCGCCGAGGTTCGCGGCGGTGGCAACGACATCAGCCCGGCGCGTGCTCGCGCCCGGGCGGTGCTTGGCGTGTAGCTCGGCCAGGTAGCTCGTCGCGGTTGCGGTCGTCAGGCCCACGGAAACGCCGGAGATGACCCGCGCGATCAGCAGACCGGCGAGGCTGGGTTCGAAGATGAAGACGACGCCGCTGACGGCATTGACCAGCAGCGCCGGGATGAACACGCGGCGGCGGCCGTATGAGTCTGAGAGGTGGCCCGCCATGAACAGGCTCGCGATCACGCCGATCGCGTAGACGGCGTAGATGATCGTGATCATCAGATTGGAAAAGCCGTCGCGCTGCTGGTACAGCGGATAGAGCGGGGTGGGCACGGCGGACATGCCCATGTTGACCATGAACGCGGCCGCGGCCAGCCAGAAGCCCAGGCCGTGGGCGCTGCCCGCGACCTGCCGCAAAGCCCGAGGCTGCTCGCGGCTCGGCGAGATTGTTTGTGGATGCGGCAGAACAGTTGTCATGTCAACCATCTTGCTCCGCGGGCGCTGTTCTGTCCAACGAATGTTTCTAACTGCTGTTATTCCTCGAACGCATTACCATTGAGGAGACATGGAGCTGCGCCAACTCGAGCATTTCGTGGCGGTCGCCGAGGACGAGAGCTTCACGCGAGCCGCACGCCGGCTCGGCTATGTGCAGTCGGCGCTGTCGGTGTCGATCCAGTCGCTCGAACGGGAGCTGTCCGTGCGACTGTTCGATCGCACCACTCACCGCGTGCTGTTGACCGACGCCGGGCGCGCTCTGCTTCCCTCCGCCCGCGCCACGATCGCCTCAGCCGAGGGCTTCCGCGACGAGGCCGCCGCCGTCAACGGCGTCATGCGCGGGCACCTGCGGATCGGCCTGATGCAATCGTTCACCGCACTCAACGTGCCACGGTTGCTTGGACGCTTCCATCGCGAACACCCGACCGTCGAGCTCACCGTGCGCCCAGCGATCGGAGGTGCCGCAGCGATGCTGTCGGCGGTCGCGACGGGTGAGCTCGACCTGGCGTTCGTCGCGGTCGCCGAGTCTCCGAGCGACTTGCGCGTGCTGCCGTTGGTTACCGAGCCACTCCTGCTGACCACGCGTGAGAGCGACGCCCGCCGAAGCGGGCGCACGGTGAAGCTCGAGCAACTGTCCGACGCAACCTTCGTCGACTTCCCAGTCGGGTGGGGCATTCGCACCGTGGTTGATCGCGCGTTCGCGCGGCTCGGCATCGAACGTCCCGTCGGCATCGAGATCGCCGACGTTCCCACCTTCATTCAGCTGATCCGTGAAGGGTTGGGGGTGGCGCTGCTACCGGACTCGCTGCTGGTGGGCGATCCGCGAGGTCTGGACACACAACCGATCACGCCCGCGCTCAGCTGGGACCTGGCAGTGGTGGCACGCGCGCCTGACGCGACGAGCCCGGCGGCCGCTGCGTTCCTCGAGTTGGTCTAGCCGACCAGGGCTCAGAACTCGACGGTGACCTTGTCGAGATCGGCGACGCCGCTCTCGATCGCAGCCTGGCGCACGGCCTCGGTCACCACCTCGTGCACCCTGACATCGAGGACCTCGGGGATCAACTCAGAGGAGACCGTCAGGCCGGCGAGCGCCCAGGCGGCCGCGCGTTTCATCTCGAGATTGATCTCACTGGCACCGGCAAGCAGCGCACCCTTGAAGATGCCCGGGTAGCCGAGCACGTTGTTGATGCTGGTGCCGTCGGCCGCGAAGGCTGCACCCGCCGCCAGCGCCACCTCCGGGTCGATCTCGGCCGCCGGGTTCGTGAGCGCGAAGATGACCTGGCCCTTGCGGACCATCTCCGGCTTGATCAGACCAGGCTGGCCGCTGGTGGCGACAACGACGTCGCACTCGCGCATCACTGTCTCCAGATCCGCGACCTCGATCCCGCGGGCGCGTACGTTGGCCTGCGCGACCGGATTCGGGTCAGAGGCCAGCACGCGCTTGACGCCGGCGTCATGGATCAGCGTCGCGATCCCGAACCCGGCGGCGCCGAGCCCGATCTGTCCGACGACCGCTTCGTCGAGGCGGATGTCAGCCTGACGGCAGGCGGCGATCAGCGCCGCCAGCGTGACCACGGCGGTGCCGTGGACATCGTCGTGCATCACCGGTTGCGGCAGTGCCTCGATCAGGCGCCGCTCGATCTCGAAGCAGGCGGGTGTCGAGATGTCCTCGAGGTGGATGCCGCCGAACCCTGGCGCGATCCGCACGACCGTCTCCACGAATTCGTCGACGTTCCTGGTGTCGATCAGAATCGGAATAGCCGTGATGCCGACGAGCTGGGCGTAGAACATCGCCTTGCCCTCCATCACCGGCATCGCCGCCAGCGGGCCGATGTCGCCCAGGCCGAGCACCCGGCTGCCGTTGGTGCAGATCGCGACGCTGCGGCCGATCATCGTGAAGCGCGTAGCGAGCTGCGGATACTCGTGAATCGCACTCGCCACGCGCGCGACGCCGGGTGTGTAGACGTCGCGCACCTCCTGGTTGGTGGTGATCGGCTTGCGCAGCGACATCTCGATCTTGCCGCCGACGTGCGCGATGAAGGCGCGGTCGTGGTACCAGACGACACTCACGCCAGGTAGCTCGCCGAGCGCCAACGCGAGTTGGTCAGCGTGATCCTTGTCTCGCAACTCGACAGTGATCTCGCGGATCGCCTCCAGCCGTGCGACCGTGATCGTCTGCACGTCGCCGATCAGGCCACCCTCCTCGCTGATCCTCGTCGCGACCCGGGCAAGCTGTCCCGCCTGGTGCGGAATCCGCAGGCGGTAGGTGCAATCCATCGACATCGGGCGCAATGGTAGGGCGCAGCTGCAAACAAGGCGTCAGCCCCAGCGGGAGCGTGGGTCCTGCTACGCGGCGACGCGCCACAGCCGGTCGGGGACGGGTGCCGCCAGCTGCGCCTCGATTACCTCCGGCGGCCCCGGGCGGCAGAGGTGATATCCCTGCGCGAAGTCACAGCCGAGCGCGTCGATCTCAGCCAGCGCGCGCGCATCCTCGATGCCCTCAGCGATGATCAGCAGCGAGTGGGCACGGACGATGTCGGCGATCGCCTTGAAGATCTCGCGGGCCTTGTCGTCGTTGCCGATCCCGGCGACGAAGGCGCGGTCGATCTTGACGCCGGTGATCGGCAACTCGCCCAGGCGTGCCAGCGACGAATAACCGGTCCCGAAGTCATCGATCGCGGTGCGGATCCCGGCCTGCAGCAGCTGGCGGAGGATCGCCTGCGCCGCGGCGACGTCCTGGAGGATCGCTGACTCGGTCACCTCGAAGAGCAGGGTCGCCGGCGGCAGGCCGGCCGATTCGAGCATCGCGAGCACCCGGTCCCCGAAGTTGGGTCGGCGCAGCTGGATGCCCGAGATGTTCACCGACAGCTGCACTCCTGGCAGTGTCTGAGCCCAGCGTTCCGCCTGCGCGATCACCAGCTCGAGCACCCGGTCTCCAAGCGCTCCCATCAGCCCGGACTGCTCGGCGAGTGGGATGAACTCGCCGGGGCCGATCAGGCCGCGGGTCGGGTGCTGCCAGCGCACCAACGTCTCGGCCCGGTCCCACACGCGGTCAGCCAGCCGCAGCAGCGGCTGGTAGTGCATCACCAGCTCGTCGGAGTCGATCGCGCGCCGAAGCTCGACCTCGCGTCCGATGCGGTCGAGCAGTTGCGTGCCGATTCTGTGGTCGTAAACCCGCTGGCGCCCGAACCCATCGGCTCGGGCCGCGTGCATTGCGGCGGCGCCCTCGCGCACGAGGCTGTAAGCGTCGGTCACACCGTTGCTGTAGGCGATCCCAAGCGAAAGTGTGAGGAAGAACTCACCCCGGTCGAGCACGATCGGCGATCTGAAGCTGGCAATCAACGCCTCCGTGACCCATTCGACGTCGGCCTGTGCTTCAGCCGGCACCGTCAGCCCGAACTCGTCAGCGTCGAAGTGGCCGACGAGGCCGGCCTCGCCGGCGACCTCGAGCAACCGCCGCCCAACCTCAGCCAGCAACCTGTCGCCCGCGTGAGCGCCGAGCATCAGCCGTAGCGGCTTGAAGCGATCGATCTCGAGACAGATAACGGCAATGCGCTCCTCCGCGAGGCCGATCCGCTCGTTGACGAGCTCCATGAAGCGCACGCGGTTGAGCGCGCCCGTGAGCGGGTCGTGGTTTGCGCTGAAACGCATCTCCTCGCTGAGGAGGTCGCGTTCGATCGCAAGCTCCGCGATGTTGCTCACATCAACCAGCAGCTCACGCTCGCGCTCGGTGGGAAGGCGCCGCTCACCGCAGTACAGCGCGATCAGTGCCACAACCTCGCCGCTCGCGCGCCTGACCGGCTCGACCCACAAAGAGCGCACACCCAAACGCTCCAGTGCCTGGGCGAAGTCACGCGCCCGCGGATCGCCGCGCACGTCCTCGACGATCACGGCCTCACCGCGTGCGGCGCTCGCACCCCAGGGGCCGAACCCGTCACCCACCCTGAGCCCGTCGACGAGGACGGCGAACTCGGGCTCGAGCGAAGGAGCGGCCAACTGGCGCATGAGCGCGTCCTCGCGGTCGACGATCAGGATTGCGCTGCGAGCCCCGGGCA
The DNA here is from genome assembly GCA_963720195.1 of uncultured Conexibacteraceae bacterium. Taxonomy (GTDB): domain Bacteria; phylum Actinomycetota; class Thermoleophilia; order Solirubrobacterales; family Solirubrobacteraceae; genus Palsa-465. Next base: position 622,341 of record CAVRFD010000020.1, on the reverse strand, counting down.
CCTGCCGGTCGACGTAGGCGCACAGTACTTCGAGAACCCGCTGCAACGGCTCTCCGGAGGCTATTGACTGCAGCGCCTGGCGATACGCAGCGAGCTCGTCGGCAACCGCCGGACCTACGTCTAATCCCATCGAGCCCCCCATGGCCGCGCGGTTGCTCCGCAGGTCCGCAGTAAACCACGCAGCCCCACGGCGCCCGGATCGGCTCGTGCACGCCGTGACCAGCCGCTGCATACAAAGGTTCCGGTACCTTGCGAGCATGGCCGCCCACCCCACTCCGAGCGAGCAGGCCCGCGGGCTCGTGCGCGGCGGCTACGACATGCATGTCCACATCGATCCGGACTTCGTGCCGCGGATCATCGACGACATCGGGCTCGCGCGGCGCTGCGTCGAGCTGGGCTTGGCCGGCTTCCAGATGAAATCGCACTACACGTCAACCGCGGAGCGCGCGCGGACCGTGAATGCGGCAGTTCCGGGCGTACGCGCGATCGGTGCGATCGTGCTGAACCAGGCGATCGGCGGGATCAACCCGCTGGCCGTGGAGATCGCCGCGCGGGAGGGTGCACGCACCGTATGGATGCCGACCGTCAACTCGGTCAACGAGATGGAGGAGGTCCACAGCTTCGCGCCAGGCGCGCCGATGCCCGTGTGGATGAAATTCGAGGTATCGCTGCGGGACGCCGGGGTCCAAGCCGAGCCGGTCGCCGTGGTCGACGGCGATGGTCGCGTGCTCCCTGCTGTGGAGAAGGTGTTCGAGGTTGCGGCGCGGCATCAGCTGGTGCTGGCAACCGGCCACCTGGCACGCGAAGAGATCTTCGCCGTCGTCGAGGGCGCGCTTGCCGCCGGGGTCCGTGATGTGGTCGTCACCCATCCTGAGTTCCCGTCGCAGAACCTCAGCCTCGACGAGCAGGTCGAGTTGGCACGGCGCGGCGCGCTGCTCGAGCGCTGCTTCACCACCCCCTACACGGGCAAGGTCTCGTGGGAGCACGTGTTCGACGGGGTTCGCGCCGCGGGGGTTGAGAGCAACGTACTCTCGACCGACCTGGGCCAGGTATTCAACCCGCCGGTGGAGGACGGTCTGGCGCTGTTCGCCGACAGGTTCCTCGAGGCCGGCTTCACCGAGGAGGAAGTCAAGACGATGGCCGTTGCAAACACCCGCAGGCTCGCCGGAGAAGAGCAGTGAGCCGGCGTATCCAGGTGATCGGCGCCCACTCAGCGGACTTCGTTTGGCGCGCCGGCGGCGCGATAGCGAAAGCCGCCGAGCTCGGCGGCGAAGCGGAGGTCGTTGCCCTGTCCTACGGTGAGCGCGGCGAGTCAGGCGAGCTCTGGAAAGAGGACGGCCAGACGATCGAGAACGTCAAGCGCCTCCGGCACGCCGAGGCGGAGGCTGCGGCCGCAGAGCTCGGCGCCGGCTTCAAGGCGCTCGACCTCGGGGATTACCCACTGCAGATAGGGACCGACGAGCTCAACCTGATCGCTGAGACGATCCGAGCGTTCGGGCCGGACGTCCTCGTCACCCACACCGACACGGACCCATTCAATCCCGACCATCCTGTCGCCTTCCACGCCGTCGACCGCGCTCGCAGCCTCGCCGCCGGCGCAGGCGTGCAGAGCGCCTTCAAGACGATCAAGCCGCCGCAGCTGTTTCTGTTCGAGCCGCATCAGCCTGAGCTGTGCAACTTCACGCCGACCGTCTTCGTCGACATCACATCCGTCTTCGAGAAGAAGCAGGCAGCGATGGCCCACATGAAGGCGCAGGCGTACCTGCAGACGTATTACGCGGAGCGTGCCGGCCATCGCGGTAACCACGCCCGCCGGGCCAGCGGCAACCAGGACGTGCGGGTGGCCGAGGCCTTTCAACGCATGATTCCGCAGGTGGTGAGCGAACTGTGAGCGCGTCCGAACAGCTGACGGAGCTGGCGCGTCTGGGCTCGGCAACCGTGTACGAAGCGGGCGGCCGCGGCGGTTACGTCGACGCCGATCTGTATCAGGCGGTGCCCGGAAGCCGCGCAGCCGGCCCCGCCCGCACCGTCGTCTGTGGCCAGGACGACAACCTCATGGTCCACGCCGTGATGGCTGAGGTTCAGCCGGGCGAGGTCCTCGTGCTGACGATGCCCGAGCCCCGACCGGTGGCGCTGGTCGGCGACCTGCTCGCCACGCAGGCGAAGGCCGCCGGCGCGGCCGCGATCCTCGTCGACGCGTCGATCCGCGACGTGGAGGAACTGGCTGAGATGGGCCTGCCGATCTGGGCACGCTGGGTTCGTGTCAAGGGCGCCGCGAAGGCGGAGGCGGGACAGATCAACGTGCCGGTCACGGTCGGCGGAGCCACGATCAACCCCGGTGATGTGCTGGTGCTTGACGCCGACGGCGTCGCCGTGGTGCCCCAGGACCAGGTCGCCGGGTTTCTGACGGCATCGCTGGCCCGTGAGGAGAAGGAGCGTGTGAAGCGCGAGAAGCTTCAGGCCGGCGCGAAGTCCTACGACATGGACGGCCTGCGGGACGTCGTGGAGGCGCAACGATGAGCGAGCTCAGACCACCGGACATCGCCCACCTCGGACCCGCCGAGTTGCTCACCCCCAAGCCTCAGGAGACGCTCCTCTTCTTCACGGAGATGATGGGCCTGGAGGTCCAGCACCAGGAGGGTCAGTCCGTCTACCTGCGCGGCTGGGACGACTACCAGATCTGGTCGCTGAAGCTGACCGAGTCCGCCGAGCCGGGGCTCGGCTACTGCGGCCTGCGCACGTGGAGCCCGGAGGCGCTGGATCGCCGTGTGAAGCTGATCGAACAGACCGGCCTTGGCAGGGGCTGGGAGGAGCAGGGTGACTTCGGCGTCGGCCGCGCCTACAGCTTTCAGGATCCCGACGGCCACAACTTCAAGATCTACAACGAGGTCGAGCGCTACGTGAAGCCGGCTGACAAGGTCACCGACTACAAGAACGTGCACGGCAAGCAGCCCAACAAGGCGATTGCCGTAAAGCGCCTCGACCACCTCAACATTCTGGCCGCCGACATCCGTCCGAACCGTGACTTCTGCGTCGACACGCTCGGCTACCGCGAGTACGAGCGGATCGAGCTCAGTGACGGCAGTCTGGGCGGCTCCTGGATGTCGGTCACGACCGCCGCGCACGAGCTGATCTACACCAAGGACGCGTACGGGGCCCAGGGCGCCCACGGGCGCCTACACCACCTGGCGTTCTGGGTCGACACGCGCGAGGAGTGCCTGCGCGCCGCCGACATCTGGATCGAGAACGAGGTCTTCATCGAGTTCGCGCCCTCCAAACACACGATCGCTCAGGGCTTCTTCCTCTACGGGTACGAGCCGGGCGGCAACCGCATCGAGATCACGAGCGGCGGGCGCATGGTCTACGCGCCCGACGAGCCGTGCGTGATCTGGACTGAGGCAGATCGTGCCAAGGGCCAGGCGTGGCACAACCAGACAGTCCACACCTTCCACACCTACGGGACGCCGCCGGTCGACGCGTCCGAGGCGGTCGCGCACTGACGGACGCCGGGCTTGGCGATCCTTCTTTCCGCCTCTACTTCGTAATACCGAAGTGGAGGCGGAAAGAAGAAGCGGACGCCGAGTTAGACGCCCGAGCCGCCGTTGTTGGAGGGCGGCGCGGGTGATGCCACCGTCGGCGTGGTCGTGGTCGTGGTCGTGGTCGTCGGCGTGGTCGTCGTCGGAGTGGTCGTCGTCGGCGTCGGCGTCGGCGTGGTCGTGGTCGTGGTCGTGGTCGGGTCGGCGGCGCGGTGACGGTCACGCCGAGCACCGTCCGCGGTGCGCTGATGTAGCTGACCGAGACGGTGTCGCCGACGACGATCTGACCGCCGAGCAGTTGGGCAGCGAGCGTGCTGTTGGCGGGAGCGGGGAAGGACACGACCCTGCCGGTGGCGGTCGTGACCGAGAAGCTTGTGCCGCCGGGCGCGACCGACTTCACTATGCCGGTTGCGGTCGTCTCGCCGACCAATGTGACGGACTGGGCGACCATCGTGCCGGCGTTGGTCGTCTTGTAGATGACACGGACCGTGGCGCCGATCGGGTACGCGGCGAGAAGGCTGAGGCCAACGCCGGGCTGGAAGGCGAGCGTCGAGCCGGCCATGGTCGTGGCCTGCAGGGCCTTGGCCACGAAGTGGTAGCGGCGGAACGCGCGGTTGCTGACATCCCAGGCGCTGTCGTTCAGCCAACCTGGTCCGCCCTTGGCGTTTGCGCCACGGCCGCCGTCAGAGGTTCCGAAGAAGCGTCCGTTGATGTTCATGAAGATGTGCACGCCCGGGTGGTCGTAGAGCGTGACCTCCTGAGGCCCGACACCCGCGCCCGGTGCGATCAGCCCGCGGCGCATCAGCTCCTGGATGACACCGGCGTCATTGGGCACCGGAGCGCCTGCGGGCCAGAGGCCACCCGAGACCAGCACGGCCGCAACGGCGCCCGAACAGTCGAAGCCACGACGCTTGCCGTTGTATCCCGGGCCCTTGATGCCCACGCTGGGGACACCGGCTTGGCCGTGACCGCCGCCCCACACATACGGATAGTCGCCTGCGGTGACGTGGCTGGCGGCGTTGCTCAAAGCACTCAGCACACCGACGGACTTGCCTGGCGTCTGGATCGTGAACGAGAAGGGGCCGTTGGCGGTCAGCTTTCCTGTTACCTGGACTGACTGTGGCGGCAGCAAAGTAGCCATCGCGGTGGTGGGTAGGGCAAGGCCGACACCCGCCAAGATGAGGCTCAACAACAGGCGACGCATCAGACCCCTATCGGCACGTCCGGTGCCGAACTTCAGTGTTGCGTGCGGTCATGCCTGCGTCGAAACACAGGCCCTCAGACCGAGTTTCGGTCGTGCCCGGCAGGATTTAACTAACTCGCGAGCCGCGGCTCGCGCCCGCGTCGCTGCTAGGAAGGCGTGATCGAGGCCGGTCCCGCCCAGAGGTTCAGGTCGCCCTCCTGGGCGTATTTGTCGATCTCCGCGAGCTCGTCAGCACTGAACTCAAGCTCGTTCAGAGCAGCCAGGTTGTCATCGAGCTGCGCGAGGCTTGAGACCCCGATCAGGGTCGAGGTGACGCGCGGGTCGCGGAGCGTCCAGGCGACCGCCATCTGCGCGAGGCTTTGGCCGCGACCCTTCGCGATCTCGTTGAGCGCGCGGACCCGTTGGAGGTTCTCCTCGGTGAGCATCGAGTCGTCGAAGGCGATGCCGCTGCGGGCGCGCGAGTCCTCCGGAATCCCGTCGAGATATTTGGTCGTGAGCAACCCCTGCGCGAGCGGTGAGAACGCGATGCAGCCGATCCCCTCCTGTTCGAGCGTGTCGAGCAGACCGTGCTCGATCCAGCGGTTGAGCATCGAATAGGACGGCTGGTGGATCAGGATCGGCGTGCCAAGATCGCGCATGATCTCGCTGGCTTTCCTTGTCAGCTCCGGTCCGTAGGAGCTGATTCCGGCATACAGCGCCTTGCCCTGCCTGACGGCCGTGTCCAGCGCTCCCATCGTCTCCTCGAGCGGCGTGTCCGGGTCGGGCCGGTGCGAGTAGAAGATGTCGACGTAATCCAAGCCCAGCCGCTCGAGGCTCTGGTCGAGGCTCGCGAGCAGGTATTTGCGCGAGCCGAACTCCCCGTACGGGCCCGGCCACATGTCCCAGCCGGCCTTGGTCGAGATCACCAGCTCGTCGCGCAAGCCGGAGAAGTCCTCACGCAGCAAGCGTCCGACGTTGGTCTCGGCTGAACCGTACGGAAGCCCGTAGTTGTTGGCCAGGTCGAAGTGAGTCACGCCCGCGTCGAACGCGCGGCGCAGGATCGCGCGGCTCTGAGCGATCGGCTGCGAGTCGCCGAAGTTCTGCCAGAGGCCGAGTGAGATCGGCGGCAGCAGAAGACCACTGCGGCCGGTGCGGCGATACTGCACCGAGCCGTAGCGGTCTTCCCGCGGTACGTAGCGTTCAAGCGGTGGCATCTCGGTCCATCCTCAGCGGAACTAGGCCTCGGCGGACGGAGCTTCGCTGCCAGTCCCCTCGGAGTCTGCCTCGGCTGCCGGGGCTTCTTCGGCAGGGGCGGCGACGGGATCGGAACCGTTGACCGAAGCGGCCGCAGGAGCTGTTGCATCCGAAGCAGCCACGACAGGCGTTGCCCGGGACTCGGCGGCAAAGTGGGCGATGGCGGCGCCGGCGGTGCCGAGTAGCAGCGAGAACCAGCCCCACTTGGCGCCAGACTTCTCCTTGCCGCGCAGCGCATCGAGCGAGACCGAGCCAGGGCCGCTCTCGGCCAGCGCGACCGCAGCGGCAGCCAGCACGACGTTGTACTCGTAGCCGCCCTTGTGCGCCCACGGGCCGTTCTTCAGATGCACGCGGTTGATCGCTGTCAGCATCACCGAGACGATGCCCGCCGAGGCGAGCGGAGTGCGGTAACCGAGCAGGACGCCGGCGCCTCCCAGCGTCTCAGCGGCACCGGCGGCGGTGGCATGGGCGATGCCCGGCTTGAGGCCCATGCTGTCGAACTGCTCGGCCTGGCCCTTCAGGCCCTGCCCACCGAACCAGCCGAAAAGCTTCTGGGTGCCATGACCGATGAAGAAGCCCCCCACCGCGGCACGCAGCAATAGACGCCCGACCTTCATGTTCCACCTCCGGTTCAGCCGTTACCAGTCACACATCACGGTAACCGGTTCGCGGCTCGAGAGTCAGCTCAGTTAGGGAATGACCAGCTCGGAGGCGGACGCGTCCGTCGCCGGCTTCGGGTCGAGTTCTGCTCGCACCCGCGGGGCGACCTCGGTCCCGAACAGCTCGATCGCCTTGAGCACGTCCTTGTGTGCGACAGCGCCGACGCTGATCTGCCCGACGTAGCGCTGGTTGGCAAACAACTCGTGCTCCATCAGGATCTTCTCGGCCACCTGCTCCGGCGAGCCGACGGCGACGGCACCGTCCGGCGCGGTCAGCGCCTCATACTGCTCGCGCCCGGCGGGCGGCCAGCCGCGCTCACGTCCGATGCGATTCATCATCGTCAGGTAAGGGTGCGCAAAGGCCGCGTCGGCCTCGCTGCGCGTTCGGGCCACGAACGCGTGTGTGTTGATCGCCAGCTTGCGGTCTTCAGGAGCGTGCCCGCTCTCTGCCCACACGTGGTCATAGAGCTCGACCAGCGGCTTGAATTGAATCGGTTGCCCGCCGATGATCGCGAGCGTGAGCGGCAGGCCCAACACGGCTGCACGTGCCACCGACTGTGGCGTACCACCCACCGCGACCCATACGGGCAGCGGGTCCTGAACCGGGCGTGGGAAGATCTCTGCGCCGTTCAGTGCCGGCCGGTGCTTGCCGGACCAGGTCACGGGGTTGCCGGCGCGGATCGCCAGCAACAGCTCGAGCTTCTCGGAGTAGAGCTCGTCGTAGTCCTCGAGGTCGTATCCGAACAGCGGGAACGATTCAGTGAACGAACCACGGCCGGCCATGATCTCGGCGCGCCCGCCGGAGATCAGGTCAAGCTCGGCGAACTCCTCGAAGACGCGCACCGGGTCGTCGGAGCTGAGCACGCTGACCGCGCTCGAGAGGCGGATGTTCTTGGTCTGTGCGGCGATCGCTGCCAGCGCCACGGCGGGCGCCGAGACGACGAAGTCCGATCGATGGTGCTCGCCGACGGCGAACACGTCGAGACCGAGCTCATCGGCGAGTCGTGCCTCCTCGAGCAGGTCCTGCATGCGCTGCTCGGGAGTGACGCCGCTGCTCAGGTCGGCAAAGGTGGCAAGTCCCAGTTCGAAGTTCATGTGAACAGCATAACAGAGATAGTTGCGTGCGCAATTATCTGCGGTACAGCGTGCGATCCAACCACTCGATCGAGCGCTCGAGCTGCTCGACCGTCGCCTTGTCGACCGAGTCGATGCCGATCGCCCTGTTGACCTCGGCGTTGACCTCGCTGTGGCGGACGCTGCGATCCCGCGCCAGGTCGGCCACCAGCCGGTGCCGCTTGGCGCGCAGCTGGGCGCGGCGCTCGTACAGCGGCACGTCGCGGTTCGCGGGCCGGCTCCGGCACCGGCGCCGGGACGGGCGCGCGCCGCGCGAACCGGGGCCGGCGCGTCCGACACGGGCCCGAACAGCGTCATCTGCGGCGCCACGTCCGCGCTCAGTGGCTCGAAGTCGAGCACCTCGCCCTTCTCGGTCTCGCGCCGCTCGACCTCGTCCAGCTCCCCGAGGTCCTCGTTGTCACCAGGGCGGCGAACGAGGTAACGCAGCTCCTGCTCGACGGCTGAGGCGTGGTCCCGCAGCACGGTGTCGGCCGGTATGTAGAGCCAGCTCGGTTCCGGAGCGCGGCCAGGGATCGTGCGCACGAAACGCCCGACGATCTGGCGGAAGATCAGTGGCGTCTTGGCAGCGGTCGCGTAGACGCCGACGCGCAGCCTCGGGATGTCGACGCCCTCAGAGACCATGTTGACCGCGACGATCCACGGGTCGCCGGAGTTGGTGAAGGCGGCAAGCTTCGCGGCGGCCTTCGGGTCCTGATGCAGGACCACGACCGGCGACCGGCCGCTGACCTCGCGCAGCCGCGCCGCGATCTTCCGAGCGTGCGCGGAATCGGCGGCCACGACCAAGCCCCCCGCCTCCGGATGCCCACCGGCACGCAGCGCGCGCAGGCGCACATCCGCTTCTCCGAGGATGCGGGGTAGGCCGTCAGGCAGCTCGGTCGAGATCGCAGTGCGGTAGCGCCTGCTCGCCTCACGCGAGGAGAGCACAGTGTCGAAGCTCGACTCGATCACATCGTCGCCGCTGCGCCAGGAGAGCGTGCCGTCGTAGGTCACGAAAGCGACCGGGCGGCAGACGCGCGTCACGCACCGCATCGGAGTAGCTGTAGGAGATGTCCGGCTCGGCGAGCCCGTCGGCGTCGTAGTTGATCCCCGGGATCGGTGTCGCGTCGGAGCGGAACGGCGTCCCGGACAGCAGCAACCAGCGCGATGCGGTCGCGAACGCCTGGCCGAAGCCAACACCCCAGGCGAGGTCCTCGCCGAGGTGATGGGCCTCGTCGGCGATCACCAGCGTCCGCTCGCGCGTCCCGGCAGCCCACACCCGCGGCGCGTTCGCGATCCGCGCGTATGTGACCACGACGCCGTGAAAGCCGCGCGGCGGCCGCGGTGACTCCGCATCGGGCGCCAGTTCGAGCCCGAGCGCGTGCGCGGCCCGAGCCCACTGGCGCGTGAGCGGTGCCGTCGGGCAGGCGATCACGAGCCCATCGGCCGCGCGTGCCGCCAGCTCGCGCCGAGCGAACTCGAGCGCGGGTCGCGTCTTGCCGGCGCCCGGTGCGGCCGAGATCAGGAACGAGCCCTCACGCCACTGGCCCATCGCGGCGAGCGCACGCTGCTGCCAGCTGCGCAGACCGCTGCCGCCACCCGTCCCTGGTCGTTCTGTAGTCATCAGTGACACGAGTTCGGCATGGTGCCGAGCGGCCCGGACGCAATCCCGTCCGCGTACGATCCAGCCGGTGATCGAACCTTTTGTGGACGCCGGATTGGCTCAGGACCCACCGCGACGAGGTGGTCCTCGTCGACATCCGCTGGTACCTGGATGGCAGTCCCGGACGCCCGGAGTACGAGGCCGGCCATATCCCGGGCGCGGTGTTCGTGGACCTCGACGCGGTCCTGTCGGAGCCGCACACCGACGACAGCGCCGGCCGTCATCCGCTGCCGACGCCCGAGCGTTTCGCGGCCGGGCTCGCGCGGCTCGGGATCGGCGATGACGACACCGTGATCGCCTATGACGACGCCGGTGGCGTGATCGCAGCGCGGCTCGTGTGGCTGCTGCGCGCGACCGGCCACCAGGCAGCGCTGCTCGACGGCGGCCTGACCGACTGGCCCGAGCAGGACCTGCACGCCGGCTCGCCGCGTCCGCTCCCGCCGGCGACCTTCACCCCCGTTCCCTGGCCGGCCGATCGGATTGTGGAGATCGACGAAGTCGCGAACACCACCGACGTGCTGATCGACGCGCGTGACGCGGCGCGCTTCGCCGGCGGCCCCGACCCGGTCGACCCGCGCTCGGGCCACATACCCGGCGCCCGCAACGTACCGACGCGTGAGCACCTCGACGCAGACCGGCCGCATCGCCAGCGCCGAGCAGCTCAGGTCCCGCTTTGCAAAGGCCGGCATCGAACCCGGCACCGCTGTCATCTCGTATTGCGGCTCGGGCGTGACCGCCTGCCACAACCTGCTGGCGCTGGAGCGCGCCGGCCTCGGTTCCGGACGGCTGTTCCCTGGGTCGTGGTCACAGTGGAGCCGCGACCCCGAGCCGCCCGGTGGCAACCGGCACAGACGACTCGTGAGCACCGACGTCGGCGCGATCCGCACGCTCTGCGAGCGGGTGCTGACGACAAGTTGGCGGGAGGGCGTGCGCAGCGACGGCGTGCGGTTCGGCTACACGTCCCCGAGCCCCGGCCACTACCCCTGGCAGTGGTACTGGGACTCCTGCTTTGCGGCGATTGCGTGGCGCAACTTTGATCCGGCGCGCTCACGCCGCGAGCTCGAGTCACTGCTCGCCGCAGCCACCCCGGACGGCTTCATCGGGCACACGATCTTCTGGAACACGCCGCTGCGCGGAACTCGGCGATTCACCTACAACGTGACGAGCGGTCGACGCGACGATGACGTCCAGCATCCAGCCGCCGCTGCTGGCCTGGGCCTGGAGTCTCGCCGTCGGTGACCCACGCGACGAGCCGCGAATCGCGCGCCATCACGATTGGCTCGAGCAGCACCGGGACCTGGACGGTGATGGGCTGATCTGGATCGTGCAACCCGACGAGTCGGGGCTCGATGCCTCACCGCAGTTCGACCCGGTGTGGCGCTGGCGTTGCCACGACCTGCCGGGGTTCGTGTCACTCGTGCGCCACAACCGCAGGCTCGGCTACGACCTGCGGCGTGTTGCCGACTCCGGCTGGCCGGTGATGTGCGAGGTCGTGACCAACGTTCTCTACTCGCTCTCGCGCACGGCGCTCGGCCGCCCGTCGCTCACCCAGACACTGATCGACCGCTGTTACGACGAGCGCTCCGGCCTGTTTCGCCCGCTGGTACGGCCGGCGATCTCCGACCACATCCCCGTGACCTGGGCGGCGCTGGCGCCGCTCGCCCTGCCCGATCTGCCGGAGGCGATCGGCCGGCGCATGGTCGAGCAGCACCTGCTGGACGCGAACCGCTTCTGGCTGCAGGCAGGGCGTGCCATCGGTGGCCGCCGACGAGCCGAGCTTTCGGCGGGACGACCGCGGCCCGCTGCGCCAGCACCGCTACTGGCGCGGACCGGTCTGGATCAATACCGCCTGGCTGCTGTGGCTCGGCCTCACGCCGGCTCGGCTACCGCGAGCAGGCCGATGAGCTGTCGGCACGGGTCGTGGGAACGGTGCGGGAGAACGGCCTCCGCGAGTACTACGACCCGTTCGACGGCGCCGCCATGGGTCAGCACCAATTCGCGTGGTCGACGCTCGTCATGGAGCTGCTCGAGCCGCTCAGCTAACGTCAATTGGATGGATACCGACCGCACCACCCCACAGGCAGAAGACGTATCCGAGCTGACCGACGAAGAGTGGCGTCAGCGCCTGGCGCCGGAGAGCCTACGAGGTCCTGCGCCACGCCGCCACCGAGCCGCCGTTCACCGGCGCCTTCGTCAGCAACAAGGACACCGGCATGTACCAGTGCGCCGGATGCGGCGCGCCGCTGTTCAGCTCCGATACGAAGTTCGACTCCGGCTGCGGCTGGCCGAGCTTCTATGCGCCGGTCGAGAGCGAGAACGTGATCAATCGCGTCGACACCAGCCACGGCATGGTCCGTACCGAAGTGCTCTGCAAGAGCTGCGGCGGCCACCTTGGCCACGTGTTCGAGGACGGTCCCGAGCCGACCGGGCTGCGTTACTGCATCAACTCGGTCGCACTGGGGTTCGATCCGAAGGAGTAGCGCCGCTCCCGGCGGGAGGTCCAGCGGGACCACCCGCCGGGCTGTCACGTGGATCCTCCTCGTCAAAGCTCCGCTCGACGCGGCGCTCGCGCAGCTTCATCCACACGAGGCCGAGGACGATCGCGACAGCCAGCACGATCGCGGCCACGATCCCGACGCGCTCAAAGACGTGGGCGACGGCGTTGCCGCCGAAGTAGCCGACGAGCCCGTAGGTGATCGCCCAGGTGATGCCGCCAACCGCGTTCCAGGGGAAGAAGGTGCGGAACGGCATGCCGTTGATCCCCGCCAGCCAGGCGGTCGCAAAGCGGATCAGCGCGATCCAGCGTCCGATGAAGACGGTCTTGGCACCGTGCTTTTTGAAGTAGCCGTCGCCGATCGCGATCACTCGCCTGCGACGTTCATGGAATGGGCCGCGAGACTCGAGCACGTCGCGACCGAAATGGCGGCCCAGCAGGTAGCCGATGTTGTCGCCGAGGATCGCCGACGCCGCGCCGATCACGATCACGAGCCAGATGTGCAGGTGCCCCTGGCTCGCGAGTACCGCGGCCAACACCAGCGCCGTCTCACCGGGTGAGGGGACGCCCATCGATTCCAACCCGATCAGCGCCGGGAGCAGCGTATCCCAGCCCGCTGGAGACGTTGATGATCGCGGCGATCGCGAGCATCAACGTTCATTCCCCATATACAGGGATCCTAAAGAACGACCGATGCCGCCCGCGCTGCCGGGCTCACACCCCAGCGGTGCTGGGCAGGCGATCCGAGGACGGCGCCTCGGTCGGCTGCAGCCGCAACGTGAAGGTCGCGCCTGGGCCATCGGTGTCAGCAAGCACGAGTGAACCGCCCATTCGTTGGGCGAGCTCGCGCCCGATCGCGAGGCCGAGCCCGAACCCCGCTTCGCCACCGGTTTCGCGGCCGCGCTTGAAGCGCTCGAAGATCAGGGCGCGCTCCTCCTGGGCAACACCGGGACCACTGTCGTGGACGCTCAGCATCGGCTCGGGCCGGGAGCGCACGGCGACCTTGACCTGGCTGTCGCGCGGCGCCACCCGCAGGGCGTTGTCGAGCAGGATCCGCAGGATGCGGGCGACGCTGCCGGGATCGGCCAGCGCCCAGGCTGGTGTGCCATCGTCCTCGAGGGTCACCGGCACACCGCGGCTGCTGCTGGCCAACTCGAACTCGGCCAGCACCGCGCGGCCGAGTTCGCCGAGCTCGATCGGCTCCGAGCGCAAGCTGATCTCAGCGTCGATGCGGCTGAGGTCGAGTAGGTCCGCGGCCAGCCGCCCGAGCCGCCGTGACTGGGCGCGCGCGCGGTTGAGCAGCGCCGCCGCATCGTCGAGATCGAGATGGTCGGCCTGGAGGTCATCGGCGAGCAGCTCGAGCATGCCCTCCAACGAAGCCAGCGGGGTGCGAAGCTCGTGCGATGCCGTCGCCACGAAGGCGCGCCGCGCCTCCTCCTGCTGGCGCAGGCGCCGCTGCATGATCGAGAACGAGCGCGCTAGATCGCCGACCTCATCGCGTGCGCGGTCGGCCGGGAAGCCCGTGACGGTGCCCCCGATCGCCAGCTGCAACGCCGCCTGTCGCAGCCGCTGTAGGCGACTGACCAGCTGGCCGGCCAGCGGGATCGCAATCAGCAGCGTGAGGATGATCGCGACCAGGGCCGCGATCTCGAACGCTTGTCGCACCGCCGCGACGGCCCCCGGGATCTCATCGATCGACTTGCGCACCGCGAGCACCGCATCTGAGTTACTGCGATAGGGGCTCAGCGGTATGGCGGCACGGACGACCTGCTGGTTGCTGGTGGTGCCGAAGGAGTAGCGGGGCTTGCCATGCTCATAGGCGTAGCCCACGTCGTCGGTGGCGCCGATATTGCCGGAGCTGAGCGGACCTGACCCACACCCACCGACGATCGGCTTGCCATGGCCCTGCGCATCGACGTCGCCGATCAGGGCGTAGCTCGTTGCGCCCAAGCGCTGGACGATCTCGCTCAGCGCCTTGCGAAGAGCCGTCGCGTCCCCGGCTGCCTCCCGGGCGAGAGCGCTGCCCTTGGGTGCCAAGCAAGCCTCCGGGATCAGCCAGTATTGGACCTGCGCGATCCCCTGCAGATCCGGTTTGGCGTGACTGACCTCATTGATCAGCGTGTTCTTCGAGGCCTTCTTGAGTGCGCTCTCAAGGCGTGGCAGCAGCACCAGCGCAGCGACCCCGAGGCTGATCGCGGTCGTCACAACGACGGCGCCGACGATTCGGCCACGGAGCCCGAAGGCGCTCCAGCGCAGCCGCGCCAGCAGCATTGCTACCTCACGAAGTGCCGAGCCGGTAGCCGGCGCCGCGTACGGTCAGGATGTACTTGGGCTTGTCCGGTTCGGGCTCGAGCTTCTCCCGTAGGTGGCGGATGTGGACGTCTATTGCGCGTGGGTCGCGGTAGGCGCTGTCCCCCCAGATCGCGCGCAGAAGCTCCTGACGGTTGAGCAGACGGCCGGGATCGGTCATCAGCGCATCGAGCAACTCGAACTCGCTGAACGTGAGCCGCACGGCCTGCGCCTCGACGGTGACCTCGCGGCGGGAGCGATCGAGCATGATCGGGCCGACGGTGATCATGTCTGTGCCAATCGCCCCGCGCGCGCCGGTGCGCCGCAGGACGGCGCGGATCCGACTGCGAAGCTCCGCCAGCCCGAACGGCTTGGTGACATAGTCGTCGCCACCGGCCTCGAGGCCGAGCACGGCGTCCGCCTCCGAGTCGAGCGCGGTCAGCATGATGATCGGCACGACGTTGCGGCGCGCGCGCAGCGTCCGGCAGACCTCATACCCGTCAGGGCCTGGGCCCAGCGCGACGTCGAGCAGGACGATGTCGAAGTGCTCGCCGCCGGCGCGCTCGATCGCCTCGCGTCCGCTGGACACCGCCGTCACCTGGTGCCCCTCGCGTGAGAACGAGCGGGTCAACATGTCGCGCAGATCGGACTCGTCGTCTACGACGAGAATGCTCAGCGACGCGTCATTCTCGCCGTCGCCGGGGGTCAGCTGGCTGGAACGCTCCGTGACCATTCGGCCACGATCGTAGCGATTGATTCGTCAGATGCCACTGGTCCCGGGTTTCCGACGCGCCCTTCGACCGCCACGGCCCACAGTGATACGAGCCATGTGATGGTCGCGAGCACCACGTGCACCCAGACCATTTCGCCCGGCAACTTGAGCTCGAACTGGACGGCTCCGACCAGGCCCTGCGCCGCTAGCAGGATGCCGAGCACGGTCAATGGCTCGAGCGGATCGAGCTCGCCGCCGCGGCTCCGCTTGAGCAGCCAGACGAAGATCGTCGCCACCCCGAAGATCGCCGCGATCGTCGCGTGCTGGTGCACCGCCCACTCGAGCGTGTCGGGCCCCTTGATCGTCAAGCGCTTGATGTGCTGGCCAACGAGGCCGCCGGAGTGCGGGCCCGCGGCCGTTGCCGCGGTGCCGGCGACGAGCGTGAGCGCACACAGGACGGACAGGCTCCGAACCGACCAGACCAGGACCTTGTCCTTCGTGCGGGGCCGCGCCTTCTGCGGGTACGTGGCTCGCCAGGCAAGCCAGAAGGCGAAGATCAGGATCACCATCGACAGCAGGAAGTGCGACATCACGAAGCCCGGCGCGAGCTTCTCACGCACGGTGAAGCCGCCGAGCACCGCCTGCGCGACCACACCGAGCGGCAGCGTTGCCGACAGCCAGGCCAGGTCCTTTCGGAACGGCTTGCGCGTGAACGAGAGCACCAGCACTGCGGCGACGACAAGCCCGACGAACCCTGAGATCGCGCGGTTCCCGAACTCGATCAGCGGATGCAACGCGACCGGCGGGTACAGGTGGCCATAACAGCGCGGCCAGGTCGGGCAGCCCAGGCCCGAATCCGACAGTCGCACGGCGGCACCGGTGAAGACGATCAGCGACAGCGCCGCCAGAGCGACATAGGTCGCCTTCCGGAACTGGTCCTCGTTGACGGCGAGACGTGCGCGCATCGCGACTGATGATGGCGCACAACCGATAAACGTGGGCTGATCCGGCGAGCACCCTCGATTTGATGCCATGATCGAGCACTCCGGCACCGCCGGCAACCTCACCACCGACGCCCACCTCGCCGCGCTTGCGATCGAGCACCGCGCCACGCTCGCGACGTTCGACGGCGACTTCCACCGCTTCCCGTCCTTGAAGCTCGACTATCTGCGCTAGGCGTAGCGGAACGGCAGCGACGGCTCGAGTTCGGCCAGCGTCGGCGCGCCCGTGTCGCGCGCCGAGGCAATCAGATCTTCGGCTGCAACCGGCCACTCGATCCCCACGGCGGGGTCATCGAAGCGGAAGCCGCCCTCGCTGGTCGGGTCGTAATAGCTTGAGACCTTGTAGGTAACGTCGGCGACGTCGCTGAGCACGCAAAAGCCGTGAGCGAATCCGTCGGGCACAAACAGCTGGTGGTGCGTCTCGTCGTTGAGCTCGTATCCCTCCCACTGCCCGAACGTGGGCGAGCCGGCGCGAATGTCGACGATCACATCGAAGATCGCCCCGCGCACGCAGCGCACCAGCTTTGCCTGGCCGGGCTGGAAGTGCATGCCGCGCACGATCCCCGCGCGCGAGCGCGAGTGGTTGTCCTGGACGAAGGCGATGTCGACGCCGGCCTCGGCCAGCGTGTCGACACGGAAGCTCTCGAGGAAGAAGCCGCGCTCGTCGCCGTGCACGACGGGCTTCAAAACCCGCGGGCCGTCCAGGAGGTCTTCGAGATCTGCATGCGACCCAGACTAGTCAGTATGGACGTGAGGAGGCGGCGCAGGACGTGCTGCTGAGAGCGTTACCTGAGCACAGTCGTACCCCGAAGCGAGCGGCAAGATCGGAGGGGTGAGTGACACGGCACTTCGGCGCGATCCCGCGGCGGCTGGCGCCGCTAAGCATCGTCTACTATCGTCGCGGATCAAGGCTTCGCCAGGCAGCAGCCCGGGAGTCCTCGCCTTGGAGCGCCCGAGACCCTACCGCCCTGGAGTGGCGACTTGCAGATGAGATTCGTCAGTCTATGAGCATCGTCTCAGGTAATCTGGCCGTAGACGACGACCCCGCCAGCCTTCGACTGCGCGGCCGGCGGGGGGGCCTGGAGGGCCACAAGGTCTCGCCCGCTCGTTGTGGCGTCGTTGGAACGAGGCAGGCCCCTGGGCGCCACCGCGTTCGGAATGGCCCCGGGCGCTGCGACGTGCCTGGCGCGTCGGTCTGCTGCTCCTGCTCATACAGCTTGTCGGGCTCGTTCTGTGGAGCGCGGTCATCGCGCACCGCGACTCCCTCACGTTCGACTTCGCCGGCTTCTACCAGGCCGCCGTCCTAATCGCGCATGGACATCTGAACCCGTACGCGACCACCGTCGGACATGCCTGGTGGCAGGATCATGCGGCGTTCATCATGTTGCCAGTCGGTCCGATCGAGCATCTCTGGCCGCATGCCGTCACGCTGCTATGGCTGCAGGATCTCGTCACCATTGGTGCCGAAGCCGTCGCTTTGGCCTGGGTGTGTGACATCGCTGCTCGACGCGTTCAGCGCGGTGGTGCGACGTCCACGTCGGTTGGACTCGTGGTGCTCGGCATCATCCTCGTGATCTTCAACCCGTGGATGGACTGGGCCGCGTCCTATGACTTCCACGCTGAGGCCTTCGCTGGGTTCTTTGTGATTGGGGCGGCGCGGATCTCTACCGCTCTCGCAACACCGCCTGGATATGGGTTGCCCTCGCATTGGCATGCGGCGACGTGGGCGCCAGCTACCTGGGCGCAGTCGGACTGTCGCTGATCCTTGCTGGACGGCGCTGGTGGCGAGCGGGCGCGCTGACGGCGCTGGTTGGGCTCGGCTGGTTGTTTGTTCTGGGGCATTCCACGCGACCCAGGGGAGTCCACCGAGTACCTATAACGCGTTGCTTGCGGGGGACAATCAGTTGCTCTCGAAGAACAGTTCCTCGATGGTTGTCATCGGCGCCGTGTTGAAGCACCCGGGGACTGCCCTGAGCGAGCTCTGGAATTCGCGCACCAACTTTTTCGCGACCCTCTCGCCCAGCGGCGTGATCGGGATTCTCTGGCTGCCAGTGCTTGTGCCGATCGTCATGGTCCTGCTCGAAGGAGGCCTGACGGGCAGCGCCAACTTCACCCAGCCGGGAGTTCAGAATGTTGCCGCGATGCCACGGTGGCTGTTGGCACCGTCGCTCTATGTGCTGTTCTCATCACCACGGTCCTAGGCCGCAAGCGTTGGCTACGGGTGCTGGTATTTGGCGTTCTGGCGGTAAACACGGTCGTCTGGGCTGCCATCTGGCTTCCCCAGCTCCCCAATAGATGGCTTACCGGGGCCTGACACCGGATCGGTCCTGAGAGACCTTCAGACGAAAATTGGGCCGAACGCCGAAGTCTTCGCGGACAACGGGGTTGTAGGCGAGTTTGCGAATCGCACTTTCGTGTACCCGATCGTCAGCGCAGGGTTCGAAGCCCCCATACGTGCCAAAACGGTGTGGTTCATCTTCGCCCCTACTGAGGGCATCGAGCCGGCGACCGTTGCTGAGACCTATACCCAAATGGCTGCCGTCGCCGCGTACCCTCACGCCCATCTGGTCACGGCTTCCAACGGAGTGTGGGCGTTTGAGTGGCACGTCCCCAAGGGCACGCGCAATGTAACGATCGGTGGGACGGATAGCTCGGTTGCTCCAACCTGGGCTCTTGCAGGCGTTGCCGGATCCGCGACCATCACCGGAAACCACGACGACTGGCATGTGACGAGCAACGGACAACCGGGTTATGTGATCGATCACGCCTATTGGCGCGAGCTGCCAGGTACATATGTCGCCGACGTGTCACTCAGCGCAACGACTCAAACCAACGCTCAAACCAACGTGGAGCTCTGGAACACGACGACCGGTGCGCTGCTGAGCCGCAAAGTGGTCGGCAATACTGACGGCAGGATCACGGTTCACCTGCACGGCGACCTTCCCAGTATCTCGCCACAGCCGTTGTTCCGTGGGTACGGGCTCTGGCGCATCACCCCGCTCCCCGCACCGCCTGGCGACGAACTTGAGATCCGAGTTTGGACGCCTGGAGGTAAGGACCACGTCAGCGTCTACGACGCAGGGATCCGCAGGATCGCCGGACCTTCCTAGGCGCCAAATACCAGCTAGGAGGCGGCCGGTGGTTCGATCGCGTCCGGCGAAACCCGCGTTGGCGACCCTGCGTGGGTGCTGTGCACCGCCTCAGTGGCTGTGGAGCGGCCCGCAGGCGGCGGAGCGCCTGAAATTGCCGTACTCGAATCCGTGTCTGTGCGCCGCCGGACCGTTCGTGCAATCCCCCAGACGGCGATCATCGCCACCAGCGCCAGAGCGATCAGGCTGATCACCCACCCGCCCACTACCGTCGCGTTTTCAGCAGTCGCGATGGTGATGTGGACAGGACCACTCCCAGGGTGCTCGCGCTTCACCACAGCGAACCCCCGCTTGCTGCGGCCGATCCGGACCACGCCGGTGACCTTCACCAGGTAGCTGCCGCCAGCAATGTTGGTCTGGATCGGCGCCATGCCGGCCGGCGCGTTCACCCAACCCGAGAATGTGTCGCCGCGGACACCCGCCGGATTGATGACCAGCGTACGTCCGGCAGGTGCGACCACGACGGGCGCCGACGCGTCCAAGTAGAAACCCAGGTCGTACCAGCTTTTCGGCGCGTGTACCGTGCTCGCAATGGCACGCGTCCGGTTCGTGAAGGACCCGGCCTGCGAGTAGTTCGGCACCCAGAGCTGCCAGGCGCACAGGGCGACGCTGACCACGATCGCGATAGCGAGGGTGCCCCCCAGCCAGCCACGGGCCCACGCCCCGATCTGGCCCCAAACACGCTCCAGGGCGAGCGCAGCGACGGCAGCCGCTGCCGCGAAGCTGTAGACGAGATAGGTGCAGAGGCGGTACGGGAACTGGATGGTGTTCCACGGAAACGGGATCACCTTCCAAACCGGCGTAACACATAAAAGGGTCAGCAGCAGGGCGATTGTCCCGGCGCACGCCAGCCACGCTCGACGCAGACCGCTTGCGACATTGCGCTTCATGAGCAACATGACTGCAACGATCAGTGCCCACGCCAGCAGCCATACCGGCGCCTGCGTGTATAGCGCCGGCGTACCTGATGCCGCTGGCACCATCCGCAGCGGATAGAACAACTCCCCAGGGGTGTTGAGGAACATAACCGCAATTCCCACATCCCAGAACTTGGCTTGGATCAGGTTGTTGAAGTGCAGGTCTGGCAGAAGAAACCACGCGTTGACCGCACATCCGATAACCGCCAGCGCAACCGCGATTGCGATGCGACGCCAGGGAAGTCGCCGCCGTAGGCCAAGACACGCCCACAGCAGGAGGGCGGCCAGACAACTCATCGTGGTGCCCCAAACCGTTGTGATGTTGTGGCTTCCGGTGAAGACCACCGTGTAAAACACGAGGGCTATCATCGCCCGCGGCCTCCACTCCGGACCCCGCACCACAGAGACAGCGCTCGCCAGCATCGGGGCGATCGCCGCCCCAGCGACGAACTCGGCCAAGCGCCGCGGCCATATATGTCGGTCACGAAGTACGCACTTGTGACGACCGTCAGCGCCGGCAGGTTACTCCACCAGGTCGAGAGGCCGGCCTGCCGAGCCAGCAGCAACGTCCCGCGATAGCAGCTCGCGACCATGAACACGATGAAGCCGACGTAGGCCGCAACCGGGTCTCGAACCAGTTGCGACGCTGCGCCGACGAGTGTGTACAGCGTGCCGCCGTAAAACGCGTAGAACGGATTAAACACGCCGATCGGCGCAAAACTCGCGACGTTTGTGGCACTCCCGTTCCCGGTCGCGTTGAGAAAGAAGCTGGGATGCCCAGCAGCAACCAGGTTCTTGCCCGCGACATCCACCAGCCACAGATGGTTCGTGAAGTCCGTAGCAAATCCAGACTGGCTGAATAACGCCGGAGAGCTCACCAGAACCACCGCGGCGACTGTCAGGGCCCAGTCACTCCACACCGTGCGCGCCCGAGCACGGTAGTCACTGATCGCCAGAGCCGTCAAAGCGGCTGGTTACGAGCCCGTCGGGCGCCGGATTGCGGCGAAACGACCAGGCGGGCCAGTGTCCCTCGCGGCCATGCGGTGACCCGCGTGTTGCTCACGGCAGCAAGATTATCGGACGATCCCGATGACCGCCCGGGCATCCGCGGTCGCCCCACGGCACGTCGATCAGATCCACGCCCGGGGCTTCCTGAAGGCGGTCCGAGGTCGATGCGGCTCGGCCCGGCGCAGCCGACGACTCGGCAACTGCTCCGCTAACGTAGCCCCGATGAGCGCTGGGCAGGAAGTTGAAGTGGTCTCTGATTACGGGAAACCAAAACGATCGTTGCTTTCGATCGTGGTTCCCGCCTACAACGAGGAAGAGAACGTAGATCGGGTCTACGAACGCCTTGCTGCGGTCATGGCCGGGATCGACGACCTGGAATGGGAGCTGATCTTCTCGGTGGATCCGTGCACCGACCGCACAGAGGACAAGATCGCTGCCCTGCACGATCGCGACGCGCGCGTGAAGATGCTGCGGTTCAGCCGTCGCTTCGGTCAGCCGGCCGCGACCATAGCCGGCCTCGAGGTAGCGCGTGGTGACGCCACGGTCGTGATCGATTGTGACCTGCAGGACCCGCCGGAACTGATCGTTGAGCTCGTCAAGCGCTGGCGCGACGGCTACGACGTTGTCTACGCGCAGCGTCGCACGCGCGAAGGAGAGACCCTGCCGAAGCGGATAGTCGCGCGCGTCGGATATGCCCTGATAGCCAAGATCGCCGACGTCACTATCCCGCCGAATACGGGTGACTTCCGGTTGATGAGCCAGCGGGTGGTTAACCATGTTGTCGCGCTGAACGAGGCCCATGGCTTCCTCCGTGGCCTGGTGGGGATCGTCGGTTTCAAACAGACTTCGGTGCTGTACGACCGCGACGCTCGCGCCGCAGGTGACTCGAAGTACAACCGGTTCATGGGATCGCTCGTGATCGGGATGAACGGGATCATCAGCTTCAGTCGGTATCCACTGCATCTGATCTCGGTCGGCGGCATTCTCATCTCGGCCTTGTCATTTCTTTTCGCGATCGCGTACGCCGTCGCGAAGGTCGCCGGGTTCGCGTTTCCGATCGGCAACCCGACCGTCGTGATCGTGGTTTGTCTGCTCGGCGGGATCCAGATGCTGGCCATCGGGATCATGGGTGAATACGTAGGCCGCATATACGACCAGGTCAAGATGCGCCCGAAGTACATCATCGAATCGGCGATTGGCGTCGACATCGATTTTACCAGCCGCGCTTGCTCCACCGCCACGGCCCCAGTGGGACCGCGCAGTCGAAACGCTCACGGATGAGTTGCAGAGTGATGTCAGTCCGCGGCGCTGAGCACCCATCTGCGTGCAACCTTCGTAGCTACCATCACCTGGCCTAAAGGATCAGATGTCAGAGACCGCAAGCAAATGGCCCAAAGTTCTGCCCCCACTGTCCGACGAGGATCAGGTCGTCTTCGACGACTTCATGAAGCGTTGGCATGAAGTCCTTCCTCAGCGCTACGGTCTTATCGAACGGTTCAACCACTCGTTTCCCGTCAAATACTCCAACCCCGGCTTCGGGCGACGTTGGAAATCGGTGCGGGCATCGGTGAGCACCTGAACTACGAGCGGCTCACGCCGGAGCAGGAAGCGCAGTATTACGCACTAGAGATGCGGGAGAACATGGCGGCGGTGATCGCCAAAGAGTTCCCACGGGTGCAACTGATCGTCGGCGACTGCCAGCAGCGGCTCGATTTTGAAGACGGCCACTTCGACCGGTACGTGGCAGTTCATGTGCTCGAACATCTTCCAGACCTGCCGAGTTGCATCCGCGAGGCCTGGAGGCTGCTTGATAAGGACCGTGGGCAACTGCTGATCGTGATCCCGTGCGAGGGCGGTCTCGCGTATTCGCTGGCTCGGCAGATCTCGGCCAAGCGGGTCTTCGAGAAGACCTACGGTCGCCCGTATGGGCCGTTCATCGAACGCGAGCACATCAACCGCCCGCACGAGATCCTGGCCGAACTCGACCCGTATTTCACGATTGAGCAACGCAGGCTATTCCCACTCCCGTTTGTGCCCGTGATCACGGCGAATCTTTGCATCGGATTGGCGCTGCGTCCGCGACGCGAGCCGATTCCTGCGTAACGCTTGAGGTCAACGTCAGCCTGCTGACCGGCTCAGCTTCGCCGTGTCAGTAGGTGACATGACGCCCGCCGGATCGGCGTACTCACCCTGGTCGTACTGCGCATCGATGTCGTCCTCTGGCGGATCAGCGGCGTGAAACACACGCTTGCGCATGAACAGGAAGAGACATACGGAGAACGCGAGACTCGTACCGAGGAACGCCGCTTTGGTCGAGATGGCGAACAGTTTCGGCAGGATGAAGGTCCCGAGCGCGGTCGTTGGATATTGGACGGCGCCGATCAGGACGTAGCGCATCAGCTGGGCCCGCGTTGAGAGCGCGAATCTTTGCACGTGCCGGAACACGAACACACGCTGGAGCGTGAACTGCAGAGCGGTGGCGACGATGTACGCGAACGGGATGACCAGCTCTATCGGGATCCCGAGCGCGTCGTTGAGCACGATCGGGATCGCGAGGTTGACGAGCGTGACGGTGCCGCCGGCGATCCCGAACCGGAGCGCCTGCCCGGTGATCGGATGCCGTGCGAGTTCAGCGGCGCGCTTCATCGACCAAGCCTATGCCTCAGCGGCGGCGCGCGCAGCTCAGAAGGCCCTAGGTCTGCTAGACGTCGCCCCAGCTGAGGCCACGGTCGGCCGGAACGATTCGCCGCAGCGTGTAAACATCGGAATCAAGGTCCTTGCGATGCTCGGGCAGTTCGGACCAAGGGTCCCATATGGCGCTGATCAGCTTACCGGTGATGCCATCGCTGGCCGCTGACGCCAGCCACGCCGCGAGTTCGGCGCCACGCTCAGGCGGCGTGCCACCCGAACGGTGCTGGGCAAGTGACCGGTCGTAGAAGCTCTGGCCGAC
Organism: uncultured Conexibacteraceae bacterium; assembly: GCA_963720195.1. Lineage (GTDB taxonomy): Bacteria > Actinomycetota > Thermoleophilia > Solirubrobacterales > Solirubrobacteraceae > Palsa-465. Next base: position 598,416 of record CAVRFD010000020.1, on the reverse strand, counting down.
CTGCTCTGGGCCAGACTCCAGAATCTCATCGAGCAAACGCGTGTTCAACGCTCCGGGCGCGATCGAGTTCACGTCCACGCGAGCGTCCTTCAACTCAAGGGCCAGTGTCTCCGCGAAACGGAGCACGGCAGCCTTTGAAGCGGCGTAGGCGCTGAGCCCGGGCATCGGCGATGTCGCCCCTCCGCCCGAGATCTGGACGATCTTGCCGTAACCGACTCGCTTCATCTGCGGGATCACTGCTCGAGCGGCAAGCACCGATCCCATGAGGTTGATATTGATGGCCCGCACCCAGGCGTCCCAGTCGGTCTCCTCGATCGGTCCCTTGGGACCATAAATACCAGCGTTGTTAACGAGAATCGAGAGGTCGGGGAAGAGATCGCTTGCAGCCGATACCAGCGCCTCCACCTCTTTCGGCTGTGAGACATCTGCGACGCGCGCACCGACCCGCTGAGCATCACCGCCAGCGCGCGCGATCAGCTCCGTACGTGCCTGCTCGAGCGCGTCGGAGTCCCGCGCGCAGACGAAGACGTTGGCGCCCTCGTCGACGTAGGTGCGCGCGATTACGAGACCCAGACCCTGGCTGGCGCCGGTGATCAGCGCGCTTCGCCCGGCCAGAATGCCCTTCATGCTGGCCGTGTCCCTACACGTGCGTATTGGATCGCAGGGTCCGCGCCCAGCGTGGCAGACAGATGGCCGCCGGCGTCGACGACGACCGGCGTCCGCATCGTGGCGATCACTTCGCGGGGACTTATCTCTCGGTACGACGGCCAAGGTGTGCAGAGAACCAGGGCGTCGGCCCCCGCGGCTGCGGATAGCTCGGTCGTGCACAGCTCGATGCTCACATCGGCCTGGGGCAATGCACTGATCGCCGGATCGTGGGCACGAACAGTCGCACCGTGTTCGTATAACCAACGGCAGAGATCAAGCGCCGAGGAGCGACGCAAAGTATCAGTGCCCGGCTTGTAGGTGAGCCCCCACACCGCGATGCGCTTGCCATCCAGTGATGGTTCGCCGTCGTCACCGGATTCATTTGCCCCCAGAAGCGCGACGAGAGCGCGACCCGCCCACTCGCGATGGGCCGTGTTACTCGCGCTGACACCCGATATGAGATGCGCAGGTAGGTCATAGGCGCGGTTGAGTTGAATGAGCGTGCTCACGTCGCGAGCCAACGTGCCACCAGCGAACACGTCGCCCGGACTCAGGTAAGAACGGGGCCCGATGCGTTGGTCACTCTTGAGGCCCCTCGAAACCTCGGCGGCGTCGGCACCCACGTTCTCGCAAAGTGAGGCGAGTTCGTTGATGAAAGCGACCGAGGTGGCGAGAAAACTGTTCAGAGCGTGCTCGGTCATCTCTGCGGACTCGATACTCATCCACTCGATGTGATCAGTGAAGGGCGTGATGATCGGAGAAAGCCACTCGCGATCGCCGATGTCACGCACGCCGGCGACAACGCGCTCGGGCGAGCGGAAGCTGGATAGTGCCTGGCCGAGGCGTAGGTTCTCCGGAATGCAGGCAAAGCGAAAGTCATCCCGCCCGTCGGCGGCAAGCAGCGCGGCCAGCCGCGCAGTGCTCCCCACCGGCAGTTGGGAGGAGACGATTACCTTTGTCCCTTGTGCGGCGCGGCGAAGCGCCTGATGCGCCTGATCAATGACCCAGTCGGAATCAGCTCGGTCATCGTCGTCGACGGGAGTGTCAAACGCAATCCAAATGCACTCGACCTCGGCGAGGCCCGGCCCATCAGTACCTTCAAAGCGCAGGCGGCCGGAGCGTTGCCCCTCACTGATCAGGTCGCTGAGTCCGGGCTCCGCGATCGGAGGGCTGCCGGCGCGAAGCACGGAGATGACGGTGGAATCAGGATCAACGCCGACGACGGTGAATCCGCTGTCAGCAAGACACGCCGCGGTGACACAGCCCAGGTGCCAGAGCCCAAGTACGGCGATCTGCGAGGCCTGCTCTGGAACGTCGCGACTTGTCACGGTCACCAACGATAGCTGCTGTGTTTCGTCAACGTCGACCGGCAAGAATTGAGGGCGAGTCGTCGCAGGAGAGGGGTCTTCACTCACCTACACCGTCCGTGTCGGCCTCGTCGGCATCGTGATTCTTGAGGAACCGGTCGGCCTCGGCTAGCGCTTCAGGCGTACCGATCTCATAGAAGCGTTCGGTAGCCGCAACGCCTAACAGGTCACCGCTCAACGAGAGCACGTGGTAGAGATCGGAGAGATCTGTGACGGTGTCCTCGACGCGACCAAGGGTGCCTGCTTCAAGTCCACCGAGCCCGTAGTCAATCCACTCCATGTTCGGCGTCGGGGCCTGCTTGTCATAGCTGATCACCCGCCGACCGTCGAACTCTACGTTCGAGGTGTCCCAGCGGCTCTCGTTGCGAAGTACCGTCATCATCGCAGGCAGGCCACTCGACTGCCATGCCGTTGCCGCCTCTTCGTAATCCAGGCGTAGGTACGTGTCGCCGTACAGCACGAGGAAGCGATCGCCCAACAACGCCGTAGCCTTGCGCACCGCGCCGAGCGTGCCGATCGGCGCGGGGCCGTCATGGCTGTAGTCGATCTCGATCCCGAACTGCTTTGAGCCGATACGCTCCACGATCTGCTCTCCGAGATAGCCCACGCAGATCACAGCATGCGTGGCGCCGTGTTTCGCCAGCAGATGCAGTTGATGAAGAAGGAACGGCTCGCCGGCCACCTCGAGCAGCGGTTTGGGCGTGTCGCGCACGTGCGCGCCGAGGCGCGTCCCGAGCCCGCCGGCGAGGATGCAGACAGGAGGTAGGGACATTTGCGGCGTCTCAGTCGGCCAGCGGCGAGCGCATCGCCGCGTACGGCTCTGAGGAGGCGTAGGCGGCCTCGACCTGTGTCCACGCATAGCGGGCGTCGTCGAGGTCGCCGAGCAGCGGCCGCCCTGTCGCCCAACCGCCTCGGCGAAGTGCTCCCATTCGGTCGTCCACGAGCGATCCTCGGTGCCGTAGGTCAGTTCCTCGAGCTCCGGCGGCCCGAGCTCGGGGCTCATCCGTAGATCCGCAGCCTCTGCGGACCGTAGGAGCGCACGAGCCCGTCGACCTGGAGCTTGGCGGTACGGCAGTAGATCTCGAGCGAGAACAGGTTCTTCCACTCCGTCCAGCTCACGTGCAGCATCGCCCAGGGTCCGCGCGCGCGTGTCGGCCTCGCCGAGCAGCAGCGCGGCGTTGTCCTCGACCGGCGTTCCCAGAACTGCGTGCGCAGCAGCGCCGCAGTGCAGCGGCAGCGGGCCGGCGAGCCAGTTGCGTCAGATCGAGCAGGTGCATGCCCTGGTCGATCAGCTCGCCGCCGCCCGAGCGCGCCGGCTCCGCGCGCCACTCGCGGTCGTAGCCGAGCCGACCGCCGTGGCCGTAGCGCCCGCGCAGGTGCATCAGCTCGCCGTGGCGCCGGAGTGGACCTCCTCGCCGGCGCGGCGATGCCCGGGTGGAAGCGGTGGTTGAAGCCCACCTTGACGAGCCGTCCGCTCGTCGCGCTCGGCACGCGATCAGCCGCTCGATCTGCGCCAGCGCCGACGCCCGCCGGCTTCTCGACGAGCACGTGCGCGCCCGCCTGCAGCGCCCGCTCGGCAGAGCTCGGCGAGCTGGTCGTGGCTGACCGCACGACCACGACCACGTCGGGCTCGAGCTGCGAGCAGCTCCTCGAGGCTCGCGCAGGCCGCGCCGCCGTGGCTCGCGGCGAGATCGGCCGCGCGCGACTCGCCGCACCACGTCGAAGCAGCCGACGAGCTCGTCGGCGGCGCCGAGCGCGTCGGCGCGCTTGCGCGCCGATCAGGCCGCAGCCGACGATCGCCACGCTCAAGCCGGCGCGCGGCTCATGCGTACTCGCTCGCGTACGCGCCGCTGAACTCGAAGTCGAACGCCAGCTCCGGTGCGTCCGGCGGCCGCCATCGCCCGACGCGTGTCCTGCGGGTCCTGCGCGTGTAGACGAGCAGGAAGCCGCCGCCGCCGGCGCCGACGAGCTTGCCGCCGATGGCGCCGCTGCGCCGCGCGAGCGTCGTACAGGCCGTCGATGCGCTCGTCGGCCATCCCGGGCGAGCGCCGGCGCTTGTGCTCCCAGTGCTCGTGCATCAGCTCCGCGTACGCTCGAGGTCGCCGCTCGCCGAGCAGCTCGCGGCTGCGGTAGCCCGAGCTCCTTGGTGCGGTGCAGGTTCTCGAGCATCTGCGTCGTCGCCGGCCTTGGAGCGCTTGTCCTGGTCGGAGAGCACCGCGACGCCGAGCGCGCCTCGCCGGTGTAGAACAGCAGCAGCTGATCGCGCATGCGCCGCAGCGTCGCGGCGCCGAGCTCGAGCGGCTCGACCTCGACGCTGCCGTCCGGTGGAACGTGTACGCGCAGATGCCACCGTGCGCGGCGACGTACGGGTCCTGCTTGCCGACCGGCTCGCCGAGGACGTCGATCTCGATCTCGCACGCTGCCTCGGCGAGCGCGCCGGGGGTGATCGACGTGCGCCGCGCGTGGGCGAGGCCCTTGAGCAGGCAGACGGTGTAGGCGCCCGAGGAGCCCATGCCGGTGCCGGCGGGGACGTCGGCGACCGAGGCGATCTCCAGCGGGTTGCCGCGCCAGTGGCGCAGCAGCGTCTCGCGCAGGATCGGGTGGCGGATCTCGCCGATCTCGTCGACCTCCTCGAGTCTCGGAGTACTTCATCCGGTAGCGGCGCTGGAAGACGGTGTGGGTGAGCATGTAGACGTACTTGTCGATCGCGCCGGAGACGAGGAAGCCGCCGTGCTCGCGGTAGTAGGACGGCAGGTCGGTGCCGCCGCCGCCGAGCGAGATGCGCAGCGGCGCGCGGCTGAAGATGACGCTCATCGCCTGACCCGCCAGGTCGCCGCGACCTGCGGGCTCGCTCGCGCCAGGCGTACTCGTTGGCCTCGAGCCACTCGAGCGTGCGCACGAGCGCCTGCTCGATCGTCAGCGTGCGGCGCCCAGCCGAGGCCGCGGATGCGCGCGCGTGTCCAGGTGGATCAGCGGGCTGTCGCCGATCCAGCCGCGCCGCCCGCCGGTGTGCTCGATCTCCGGTGCGACAGCCGAGGTGCTCGGCGATGATGCGCGACCGAGTCGTCGACGACGCACGGTCTCGTCGGTGCCGAGGTTGTAGACGTGGGTCGCCCGGCTCGCCGCTCGTGGCGCTCGCGACGGCAGCAGGATCGCCGCGACGCAGTCCTCGACGTACAGGTAGGACTTCTCCTGGCGGCCGTCGCCGAGCACCCGCAGACGCGTCGGGTCGCGCTTGAGCGCGCGAAGAAGTCGAACACGTGCCCGTGCGTGTAGCGCTCGCCGAGGATCGAGACGAAGCGGAAGATCACGCCGGTGAAGCCGTAGCCGGCTGCGTAGGCGCTGATCAGCCCCTCGCCGGCGAGCTTGGAGGCACCGTACAGCGAGGTCTGGACCGGGAACGGGGCGTCCTCGGGAGTCGGAAAGACCTCGGCTCGCCGTAGACCGAGCCGGTCGAGGAGAACGCGATCTGCGTCACGCCGCGGCGCGCATCGCCTCGAGCACGTTCGAGGTCGCGATCGTGTTCTGCTCGAGGTCGCGCGTCGGGTGCTCGAGCCCGCGGCGCACGTCGGCGTTGGCCTGCAGGTGGAAGACCCAGTCGCAGCCGTCGATCGCCTCGCTCGAGCACCGCTGGTCGAGCACGTCGCCCTCGACCAGCGTGCACCGCGCGATCGCTCGAGCGCGCTCGGCGAGGAACTCGCGCCGCCCGGTGCGGAAGTCGTCGACGATCACGACCTCGACGCCCTGCGACGAGGAGCCGGTCGGCGAGGTTGCTGCCGATGAAGCCGGCGCCACCGGTGATGCATGACCCGCTCGCACTGCTACAGGCGTGATAGCCCGCGGCCGAGCGGCGTCGTCGTGGAACATCCGCACGGTCTCCAGCGAGTACTGCTCGAGGTTCTTGCCGAGGCCGTCGAGCTTCTTCAGCAGATCGTGGGTCATCGTGATGATGTGGCAGCCCGACCTGGTCGGCCTGGACGAGGTTGAGGACCTCGCGCGGCGATGCCCAGATCAGCTCCGACGCGCGGGCGCCTGCCTCCATGATCTCGACGCGACGCGCGCCATGATCGGCACCGGGTCGACGCCGGCGTCGGCGATGCGCCCGGCGAAGACCGAGATGTAGGACGGCGCGCCGTCCGCGACGGCCGCGGTGATCAGCTCGACCTGCGCGGTGGTGAACAGCGCCGTGACGTTCACCTTGACGCCGTCCTCGGACAGCTCCCGCACGAGCGGCGCCATCGACTCGCCGTTGGTCGTCGTGACCGGGATCTTCACGTAGACGTTCTCGCCCCACGACGGCGATGCTGCGCGCCTGGCGGCGCATCTCCGTCGGCGTCGTCGGCGAACACCTCGAAGGAGATCGGGTGCTCCGTGACGCGCTCGAGCAGCTCGCTGGGCGAACGCCGCGTAGTCGGTCAGGCCGGCCTTGCGCATCAGCGTCGGGTTGGTCGTGAACCCGGAGATGCGCGGGTCGGCGGCGAGCGCGAGGATCCCGTCGAGGTCGGCGCCGTCGGCGAAGATCTTCACCGTAAGTTCGTTGATCATCGCGGCGAGTCTAGCGACCGCCTGCGAACAGTATGCTCCTCCGGACGAATGCCCAGCGAACACTCACAGCGTTACTTCCAGCCGCGCGCAAATCGCGGGAACCATCGACGGAGATCAGGTCGATGCCGCGCTCGCGCACTGGCGAAACTCCGCGAGAAGCAGGTCGACTCTTCATCGTTGGTGTCGGCGGCGGCGCTGGTCATGCGTCCCACGCGGTCAATGACTTCCGCAAGCTCTGCCTGATCGAGACCTACGCGCCGTCGGACAATGTCTCCGAACTGACGGCGCGGACCAACGACGACGGCTGGGAATCGCCTACGCCGATTGGCTGACCGTCTCCCGCTTCTCGGGAACGACGCGTTGTTGGTGTTCAGCGTCGGCGGAGGCTCGCGGGAGCACAACGTCTCTACGATCTTGGTGAACGCGATCGAGCGCGGCGAAGGGACTTGGCGCCGGAATCTTCGGGGTTGTCGGCTCACCAGGTGGCACGCTCGCTCAACTTGCTGACATCGCGATCATCGTCGAGACCCCGCCGGATATGAAGACGCCGCTGGTGGAATCGTTCCAGGCGGTCGTCTGGCATGCGATCGTCTCTCATCCGGAATTGGCCGCACACCAGGGCCACTGGGAGACGCTGGCGGCCAACGCGCCGGCGTGAACCTGCGCCGGGCCGTCTTCGTCGATCGTGACGGCACGATCAACGAACTCGTGCCCGACCCGTTGAGCGGCCATCCGGAATCACCGCTCCGCGTTGATGGACGTCATCCTGATGCCAGGCGCGACGGATGCGATTCGCGACCTAGCGCAGGACGGCTGGCTCCTCATCGGCGTCAGCAACCAACCCGCGGCCGCGAAAGGCACCATCTCCGAGACGGACCTGATGGCAGTGCATGCGCGGGTGATCACGCTGCTGCAGGAGGCGGGCGCCAAGCTCGACGACTTCCGGCTGTGCCTGCATCATCCCGAGGGTGTGCTGCCGGGCCTTTCAGCGGTCTGTGATTGCCGAAAGCCGCAGCCCGGGTTGCTGCTCGCGGCGGCCCGTGACCAGGGCGTCGACCTGCGTGCGTCCTGGATGGTCGGTGACACCGATGCGGATGTGCTGGCCGGAAAGGCCGCCGGATGCCGCACGATCCTGATCGCGACCGAGGGAAGCGCACACAAGCGCAACGGAGCCGGGGGACCAGAGGCGGAGGTCGCGACGATTCGCCGACGCGGCGCGTCTGATCGTAGGCTCCTGAGCGCTTCGATCCGGCCGGGATCAGAGGCGCCCGATGATCCGCTCGAGCCCCTCGCGCAGCGCCACACTCGCGCTCCACCCCAGCTCCCCGCGCGCCCGCGACACGTCCAGCCAGCTGCGACTGACCTCGCCCGGACGCTCCGGGCAGAAACTCTGGCGCCGCCAGCTCGAGGCCGCGCGCGGCGCCGACGTCACCCAGCGCCTCGACCAGATCAAGCACCGAGGTCTCTTCGCCGCCGGCGATGTTGATCGGGCCCGTGACCTCGGAGTCGGCAGCGAGGAGGTTGGCGCGGACGACGTCGGCCACGTCGACCCAATCGCGCGTCTGGCGGCCGTTGCCGAACACCTTGGGCGTGCGGCCGTCCAGCAGGCAACCGCAGAAGATCGCGACGACACCCGCCTCACCGTGGACGTCCTGGCGCGGCCCGTAGACGTTGCCGTAGCGGAGCGACACGGTCGAGAGGCCGAACAGCCGCGCGTACAGCTCGCAATAGCCCTCGGCGGCGTACTTGCTCTGCCCGTACGGCGCGAGCGGACGGATCGCGAAATCCTCGGGGGTGGGCAGCAGCGCGGCGTCGCCGTACAGCCCGCCGCCGGTCGAGGTATTGACAACCCGGTGGACGCGGCTTTCTCGCGAGGCGGCGAGCACGTTGATCGTGCCCAGTACGTTGACCAGAGCGTCGGCGGCCGGGTCGGCGACGGAGTGGCGCACGTCGATCTGGGCAGCCAGGTGGAAGACGAGCTGTGGCCGCACGTCGGCGAACAGATCGGTCACCGCATCGGCGTCGCGTACGTCGAGCTCGTGTAGCTGCGCGCCCGCGGCCAGGGCGCCATCGAGATTCGAGCGCTTGCCGCTCGCAAAGTTGTCGATGACGGTTACACGATCGCCGCGGGCGACCAGCGCATCAACCAGGTTCGACCCGATGAAACCGGCGCCGCCGGTCACGACACAGTCCATAAGCCCCCCTCGAGCCGACTAATTGTCCTGGAACGCGTAGAAGTCGGGCTTGCGCGTGCCGTTCTGCTGGATCAGCCCGCACGAGTTGACCGGCAGCTCGTCGTGGACGTTGACCCAGCCGAGCGCGTAGATGTAGCGGGCTTGGCGCGAGGTCACGAGCGCGTCCTTGACCCACTTCGCCGCCACCGACGGCGGCGAGATGTAGAAGTTGAAGGTGCGGTCGGCCGCAGTCGGAACGCAGAATTCCGACAGGAACAGCGGCAGCGTGTGGCCCAGGTAGGTCTTGGTCCATGCCTCCAGCCGCGGCAGATCGGAGAACTGCACCTCCCCATAGCCGGACGGCTTGGCACCGAACATCGGCACCGTGTAGCTGAACGGGTTGTGGCCGTACATGTTCATCCGTGGCGGCTTGCCGTTGGGAAGCTTCAGGTTCGCAAGCCACTGCTGCGGGTCGATCAACCCGGCGGTGTATGTGTTACCGCCGATCACGACGTTGCTGTGGCTGCCCGCCTTGAGCACCCTGTAAGCGGCATCGAGGATCTGGGCGTAGAGGTGCGGCGCGGCCTGCTCCGCCGGGGTCAGCTTCGTCGCCGTGTAGGGCGCCGGCGTCTCGGGCCGGAAGTCACCCTTGCGGTTGGGCTCGCCCCAGATCATCCACATGTGGACGGTCGGGTACTTGCGTGACGCCGCCTGGACGAAGTTGGCGTAATCCTGCGGGTTCTTCGGCGCCCATCCGTCGCCATGGTGGCCACCGTTCTCCCAGGCCGGAGCATTCGCGACCTGAATCAGCACGCGCATCCCGTAGCGCTGCGCCTCCGTGATCTCCTGCTGGACCGCCGCCGGCCACGCGTAGGCCCGGTCACCCGGGTCACTCGGGTGCTTCGGACGGTGCCTCGCGATCGTGCTCCAGTCGAGCGAGGTCTCATAGATCTTCGCGCCGAGCGTCTTGTACAGCGGGAACTGATTGACCCCGCGGAAGGTCACCGGCCCCCACACCGCCTTCTGGAAGGCGCTTGCGCCAGCGGGCGCCAGCGCCGCCACAACACCTGTGAGCACGGCCGCCAACGCGGCGACACGGGTGAGTCGGCGTCGCATCTGGGGCGATGTTAGAGAGCGTTTCATCAGGAGCGGTTAACACTCATTGAAGGGCGAACGGCTCGCGCCGCGAGGGTGCGCCTGAGTGTGGGCGGCCCGCTGGCCGCCCACACCCGCAGATCGGCAAAGCCGAACTCGTCGAGCAGCGTGCGCAGCGAGCGCGCGGTGTAGAGATGCAGGTGGTCCCCCCGCGGACCGGAATAGCGCTCGATCCCGTGCAGCAGCAGGCGCAGACGGCCATGAGCCGGCGTCGTCAGCAGGAGCCGGCCGCCGGACGCGAGCACGCGGCGAACCTCTGACAGCCACGCTGCGGTGTCGGCGACGTGCTCGATCACCTCGCTGCACCAGACCAGGTCGGCGCTCGAGTCCTCAAGCGGAAGCGGGCCGTCGAACGGCACCAGCCGGAAGTCGAGGTCGGGGTGCGCCGCGCGAGCGCGGACGAGCGCCGCTTCGGCGACATCCGCTCCGATCACGCTGGCGGCGCCGGCGTCGGCGGCGACCTGCGTGAACGTTCCGGCGCCACAGCCGAGGTCGAGCACGCGGTCGCCCGCCCGTACCTCCTCGCTCAGCAGACGCGTACGCAGCTCGATCTCCGGAGGGTGCAGATCCTCCGGCAATCTCTGCCAAAGATGTTCGTAGTACTCCTTCAAATCAGCACAACGTCATACAGAAGACATACAGAAGAGCATGCAAGCGCCCCGCAGCGTATACAGTGGCCGCCAGTAGTCCATGAACGTCGCCTTCGACAGCCGCGCCGCAAAGGACAGTCGAGGAGTGGGACGGTACGCCCGCTCGCTCTTGTGTGCGCTTGTGGCGTCCGGTCGCGGCGGCGTGATTGAGACGCACGCCCCAAGTCGTGACCACGTCGCGGTCTACCACTCGCCGTGGCTCCAGGGGGCGCTGCTGCACTCACCCGTGCCGATGGTCGTCACGCTCCACGATCTGATCGCCCTGAAGCAGCCGGGCGAGCGTCTGCGTAGGGGGCTGCGTATGCGTATGCGGTACCTGGCCGCACAACGCGCCGTGCGTGTGATCGTCCCGACCAAGGTCGTGGCTGACGACGCCATCCGCACACTCGAGATTCCCCTTGAACGGATCGAGGTGATCCCGGAGGCGGCGGCACCTGTCTTCCGGCCCCGCCCCGACACCGAGGTCGCGGCTGTGCGATTGCGCTACGCACTGCCGGAGCAGTATCTGCTCTGGGTCGGCGGGCTGAAGACGCCGGACCCGCACAAGCGCGTGGCCGCGCTCGCCAAGACCAAGCGTTCACTGCCGCTGGTGTTGGTCGGTCAGAGCGGGCAGTGGGCGAACGAGCTGCCCGATGTGACGTTGACCGGCGAGGTCTCCGACGACGACCTCGCGGCGATCTACACCGGCGCGCATGCAGTGGTGTTCCCGAGCGGCGATGAGGGGTTCGGGCTGACACCGGTCGAGGCGCTGGCCTGTGGCACGCCGGTCGCCGCCTGCGATGTCCCCGCTGTGCGCGAGGTGCTCGACGGCCGTGCCGCGCTACTTCCGCGCGACGACCTCGACGGCCTGATCCGCTCCGCGGAGGCTGCGCGGAGGCCGGCACCGGAGCCTCACTCGTGGACGTGGGAGGACGCCGCCAACGCCACCTGGGACATCTACGAACTGGCCGCGCGCGCGCCGGCTCGCTGGCTGGGCGCGCGGCACTGAGTCAGCCGATCCGCGGACGATCGCTAGGTCTCCAACAGCAGCGTGACCGGCCCGTCGTTGACGAGCTCGACCTGCATGTGCGCGCCGAAGACGCCGCGCTTGGCACGCGTGCGTTCGCAGAAGTGCTCGTATAACGGCTCGGCCAGCTCGCCCGGCCGCGGCCATCACGTAACTCGGCCGGTTCCCGCGACGCGTGTCGCCGTACAGCGTGAATTGGCTGACGCAGAGGATCTCGCGTTCGCCGAGCGGCTCGTTCATCCGCCCGTCGGCATCCGCGAACACGCGCAGGGCTCTGACCTTGTCGGCGAGCCGATCGGCCTCGGCCTGCGTGTCGGTGCCGGTGATACCCAGCAACACGAGCAGCCCGGCGCCGATCTCGCTGACCTGCTCGCCATCCACGGTGACCGCCGCGCGGCTCACCCGCTGGACTAGTGCCCTCAGATGAGTTTCTCCATCGCGATGTGCTCGATCCCCGCCTCGACGAACTCGCGTCCGCGGGGGACGTAGCCGGCCTGGTCGTACAGCGGCCGGGCGTAGGTCTGGGCGTGCAACACGATGCGGTTGGCGCCGCGCGCGCGGGACTCAGCGTCGGTCGCCCGCAACAGCGCCGTCGCGATTCCGCGGCGGCGAGCGCTCTGCTTGACGGCCAGGCGGCTGAACTGCACGGTGCTGCCGACGAACACCAGCCGGCAGGTGGCAATGAGCGCGCCATCCTGGACCGCGATCAGGTGCAGCGCGCCGTGATCGCGGCCGTCACGCTCCTCGCTGCGCGGCACACCCTGTTCGACGCAGAAGACGTCGTAGCGGAGCGCCAGCGCCGCCTCGAACTCGTCTTGAGTCCGCAACCGCCTGATCTCGAAGTCGAGTGTGGTCTCGGCGTGACGCGTATCCACTCCGGACAGCTTGCCATACCGGATCCGATGAGTCCGCAATTTACGTCGGCCTTTGTGCGATCTGTCCGCGGGTCTGCTTAAATACCCGTTATCCTCTTTGCCAGCAGGTGGCGGAGAGGATGCCACTGCTCTGAGGAGAAACCTCACACAGCTCTCATCGAGAACTGAGAGCGTCGTCTGAGCCGCCGAAGCAGCATCCTGCGGTTCCCTTTGCCAATTACCTTTCTGAATGCTCGTTGATGGGTGATTCCACCCCCCTTCCGAGTTCTGCCGCCATCAAGCGAGCAGAGCAACTAACGCGTGAGTGTTTCGTCTTCGAAGGCGAGACAGCAAAAGAAGCGCTGGCGCCGGGCACGGCGCGCAGACGCGCGCTCGACGCTGCGCTGGTGGACGTCAAGGCGGGGCTCAAGGTCCCGTCGCTGGAGTGGCGCCAGCAGTATTCGCTGATGCTCGGGCTCGAGCGGGTGCTGTCAGAGGACGAACCGAAGCTCGCGGATGGGACGGTGCTGTCGGCGCACCAGGTCGACGCGCTCTCCGGCACGCTGACCGCACTGCTCGCCGCGGAGCAACTCAGCGAGGACGCGGCGCAGAGCGCCGAGTCGTTGCGGATCGACGACGAGATCGACGCCGACGCCGACGCGGGCGACGAGGACGAGATCGAAGTCGAGGTCGACGCCGAGATCGAGGGCGATGACGACGTCGATTTCGAGGTTGACGTCGAGGCCGAGGCGGAGACCGAGGGCGAGCCCGAACCGGAGGACGAGGAGCCCGCGGACTGGCAGCACGACGACGCGGCGCTCGATGAGGACATCTCGCCGGAGGGCGCCGAGGACGACCCCGGTGCGGCCCGCCGCTTCTGGTTCGAGCACGCGACCGGCGCCGGCAAGACGGTCGCCGCCGTCGGCTTCGTCGAGGCCTCCCGCACGGGCGGCGTGCTGATCCTGACCCACCGTCGCAACCTCGTCGACCAGTTCATCGGCGAGCTCAAGGATCGCGGCTACCGCGACCGCCTCTGCAAGCCGCTGCTGATCGGCGAGGACGCAGCAAACGGCCCCGTGACGGTCGAGACCTATCAGTGGTTCGTGCGCAACGCCGGCAAGATCTCCGGCGCCTACACGATCGTGATCTGCGACGAGGCGCACACGGCGCTGGGCGAGAAGACCTCCGCCGCGATCCGCAAGTGGTCACAGCCGATCTGGATCGGCATGACCGCCACCGGCGCGCTGATTGCCCGCCACGTCACCGACCTCTTCCCGACGCAGACCTCGCGCTTCGATCTGGCGCAGGCGGCGCGCCGTGGCGTGATCGCGCCACTGCGCTGCATCCGCATCCCGCCCGGTCCCGGCGTGCGCACGATCGCGAAGGTGCCGCTGCGCCGAGGCGAGGTCGACACCGAGTTCGACCAGGAGATGCTGGCCGAACTGCTCGACCAGACTCCCTTCAACCTGGCCATCGCCGACCTCTACAAGACGCGTTTCAACGGCGTGCCCGGAGTCGTCTACGCCGCCGGCGTACGCCACGCATACAACGTCGCCGAGTCGTTCCGCGCGCTCGGCATGAAGGCCATGGCGGTATCGGGCGAGACACCCAAACGCGAGCTGGCGACGATCCTCGCCGACTACGAGGCCGGCAAGATCGACGTGCTGATCAACGCGCAGCTGCTGGCCGAGGGCTGGAACAGCCCGCGCGCGACCATCTGCATGCACCTCGCGCCAACGGCCTCCAAGCGCATCTACCAGCAGCGCGTCGGTCGCGTGACGCGCCGCCACCCGGGTAAGGAGGCCGGCATCGTCATCGACTTCGTCCATCCGGCCACCAAGCACGACGATCCGGTCGTGACGCTGCACTCGCTGCTGGACCGCGACGTCTATCGCGGGGGCGCGATCGTCGTCGGGCCCGTACGCCGCGGCCGCGGACGACGGATCCGTGTCGAGCGGCGCGTGCTGCCCGTGACCCCGGAGCCGGAGCGGCGCGCCGAGGTTTTCGAGCGCGAGCTCTGGCGGATCGCGGTCGAGCACCTGGATTACGGCGAGCAGCACGTCTGGGCCGCGCTTGCAGGCGCCCGCGTGGCCCCGAACGGCTGGCGCCGCGCCAAGGCGATGCTCCACTTCGATCGCGGCGGCGAGCTCCGCCGCCGCTTCCTGGTCACCGCCCTGCAGCGCAACCGCAACCCACAGCTGCGGCTGCGCGCGTTGCAGGAGATCGCCGCCAGCCGCGACGCGGACGCCTTCGACACCGGTATCGAGATCATGGGTACCTGGCCGCGCGACGAGCGCCGCGAGGGCGTCAAGATCATGCTTCAGGCGCTGGCGGAGCGGCGCATCGGTCGCCGCGACCAGGCCAACAACTGGATCTGGCGGTTGGCCGAGTACACGCGCGAGGTCCACGAGGAGTACGCGGTCCAGCGCTGGCCGGAGACCAAGCGGCTCCTGGGCCTGCTCGTGAACTCGAGCGGCGCCGCCCATGCGCGTAACGCGCGCCGGCTCGTGCACGCGACCCGCAAGGAGGACAGGCGCCTCTCGGCAGCGCTGCTCGCCGCCGCACTCGCACACACGCCCGAGGCCGCTGAGGCGATCAACAGCGCCCGCACGCGCATGGCCCGCAAGCCGGCTGCGCTCGCCCGCGAGCTGCTGCGCAACTTCCCCAAGGGGCGCCGCGGCAAGAGCCGCCGCCGCTCACGCAAGCCGGGCGACGGCACGCCGGCAGAGGCTACGCCGGCCGCGGCCGCGGTCGCGACGATCGAGGACACGGACATCGACAACGACGTGGTCGAGGAAGAGCTGGAGCTCGATACCGAGCCCGATGACGACGTCGAGGCCGATGAGGTCACGGCGGACGACGACGATCCGGACGACGACGAGGACGACGACCCCGACGACGACGAGGACGACGATCCGGACGACGAAGATGAGCCGGAAGAGGACGACGAGGGCGACCTCGACCGCGACGCCGCCTGAGCTCCCGCGCGGCGCGTGTCGCCCGTCACAGTCTGCTGAGATGCACCTCGCCGGCGTCGAGCGCCAGCTCTGAGCCGTCGTCGAGCGTCACCAGCAGGCGGCCGGCACCGTCGACACCTGCAGCGGTGCCGCTGCCTTCGGCCCAGGCCACCGGGCTCCCACGCAGCGCGTCACGCGCCCGCACCCGCTCGAGCACAGCCTCAGCCGGCGCCGTGAGCCAGTGTTCGAGTTGCTCGCGCAGGCGCGCGAGGGTGGGCTCGATCTCACTCTGCGGAAGCCCCAGCGTGCCCGCCCGATCCCGGAGCTCACCGGGCAGCTGTTCGGGTCTCAGCGCCACATTGATCCCGATCCCCAGCACGGCCCAGCGTTCCTGCGGTCGGCCCTCTACGAGGATGCCGGAGACCTTGCGCCCGTCGATCAGCACGTCATTGGGCCATTTGAGCAGCGCCTGTTCGCCGCACAGCTCGGCGACCGCGGCTCCGGCGGCGAGCGAGAGCAGCGGGGCGGGCTCGCGGATCACCCATGAGCAGAGCAGCGCCGTACCGCGCGGAGCGCTCCAGGTCCGACCCTGCCGGCCACGACCAGCGATCTGTTCGGCGGCGGTGACGAGCGTGCCGTGCGGGGCGCCACCTGCCGCCAGCTCGCGCGCGAGCGCGTTGGTCGAGCCGATGCGGTCGAGGTGGACCCGCGGCGTGCCGAGCCGGGTCCTCTGATCATTCAGAGCAGACATCAACGGTCGCGCTCGACGCCGATCCGCAGCTGGTCTCCGGGCCGCAGACCGAGGCGGCTCGCCGCGCTGCCGTGGTTGAGGCCGAGCGCGAGCCTCTGGGCCGAGTCCTCGAACAGGATCAGCTCGCCTTCGCGGACATCACTGAACGTGCGGGCGAAGATGGCCGGGTGTGACGCTCCCGACGGCAGCCGAACCTGGAGCAGGTCGCCGAGCTGAGCTCCGATCGCGGTGATGTCGTCGCGCCCGGCGCCGAGCTGGATGTTGCCGAACCGATCCGCGTTGTTGACGGCCGCCACCAGCGCCCCGCTCTCAATCCATGCCCGCGGCATCTCCAGCCGGACCAGCAGCTCCGGGTCGAGCGGCTCACCTGCCTCCTGCAGGGGGTCGCCCGCAGCCAGATGGGCGGTCACCGGCGCGAAGATGTCGCGCCCATGAAAGGTTGCCGAGACCGGTTCGAGCCGCCAGCGCGAGCACGAGATCTCGACCGCCTGCTCGACGCCGCCGCTGACCTCGGCAGCCGACCACAACACGCCGTTGTCGGGTCCCACCAGCATGCGCCCGTCGGCCACCCTGAGCGCGACCGCCCGCCGGTCACCGCCGACGGTTGGGTCGACCACCGCGAGATGGACGCCGACCGGCATATACGGAAGCGACTGGGCGAGGATCGCGGCGCCGCCGCGGATGTCATGGCGTACGACTCCGTGCGTGAGGTCGATGATCCGCGCGTCCGGGCAGATCTTCGCGATCACCCCGTGCAGCACCCCCGCGAACTCGTCGGCGATGCCGTAGTCAGTCAGGAGCGTGATGACTGGCCGGCGCGCGCTAACGCTCACGAGCGGATGATCGCAGCGATCAGGCCGTCGATGTCGTGTTCGTCGGCCTCGACGTCCGGCGCCAGCCCGTGGGTGCGCAGCTCATCGCTGGTCACCGGTCCGATGCTGATGATCCGCGGGCGTGACTGCCCGAGCGCGTCCCAGGCCGCGGGCCCCCCGACCGAGGCCAGGAAGTTCCGGACGGTCGAGGCCGACGTGAACGTGATGAAGTCAGCCGCAGCCACCGCGGCCACCTGCTCCTGGCCAAGCATCTCGATGACCGTCTCGTAGACCGGCACGACGTCGACCTCGGCTCCGCGTGCGCGCAGCGCGTCCGGGACGACGTCGCGGGCCTCCCGCGCGCGTACGACCAGAGCGCGTGTGACCGCCACGTCGCCGAGCGCCTCCGCCAGCGCCTCGCCGACCGCCTTGGCCGGCATCACGTCGGTGCTGATCCCGCGCGCGTGCAGCGCACGAGCCGTACCGGGGCCGATCGCCGCGATCCGTGTCTGCGTCCGGTTCGGGAACGCCCGGGTATCGAGGCCGGCGGCGTCGATCCGCTCAAACAGCGCCTCGACCCCGTTTGGGCTCGTGAAGCAGATCAGGTCGTAGCTGTCGAGCTCCGGGACCGGACCGGGCAGCGTCTGGGTGCTGATCACCGGCGCAACGACGACCTCGGCGCCAAGCGCGCGCAGCCGCTCGGCCAGTCGCGAGGCCTGAGCACGTGCGCGCGTGACCGCGACCGTGACGCCCTGCAGCGGACGCCGCTCGAGCCATGCGAGCTTCTCGCGCAGGGCCGCGACCGGACCGAAGATCGCGATCGTCGGCGCCTTGATCTGCTGGTCGACCGCGAGCTGGGCGATCGTCGCGAGCGTGCCCAGCGCCGCACGCTGGTCGGGCAGGGTGCCGCGCTGCACGAGCGCCGCCGGTTCCTCCGGTGAGCGCCCGCCATCGATCAGCCGGGCAGTGATCGCCTCGAGCTGGCGCACGCCCATGTAGACGACCAGCGTCCCCGGGAACGAGGCCAGCGCCCGCCAATCGAGCGCCGATTCGGCTTTGTCCGGATCCTCGTGGCCGGTCAGGAAGGCGACCGAGCTCGCGGCGTCCCGGTGCGTGACCGGGATCCCGGCGTAGGCGGCAGCGGCGATCCCGGAGGTGACCCCGGGCACCACCTCGAATTCGATCCCGGCGTCGACCAGCGCCTCCGCCTCCTCACCGCCGCGCCCGAACACGAACGGGTCGCCGCCCTTCAGGCGGACGACGGTTGCGGCGGAGCGGCCGTGCTCGATCAGCAACCGCGTGATCTCGGCCTGGGGCACCTGCTCGCCGCCGCCCTCCTTGCCCGCGTAGATCAGCTCGGCGTCGGGCCGCGCGCCGTCGAGCGCCGTGACCGGGATCAGGCGGTCGTGAATGATCACGTCGGCGGCCGCGATCAGCTCCAGCGAGCGCGCGGTCATCAGACCCGGGTCGCCCGGGCCGGCGCCGACCAGGTAGACGGTCACGATGCCTGCCTCAACCTGCTCGAGCAGCTCGGCGGCGCCCCGCGGCGAGCATCCGCTCCGCCATGTGTCTGCCGACCTCGTTGAATGGACCCGTGAGGCTGTCGGCGATCCACTGCGAGCCGTCTGGCAGGCCGATCCAGCCTTCGAGGCTGACCGAGCCGAAGGTCGCCGTCGCGCTCGCACCGAGCGGCGTCAGGCAGGAGGCGCCGAGCGCATGTGCGAACGCGCGCTCAGCGGTGACCTCGAACCGCACCGAGGTGTCGTCGAGCCCACCCTCGCCCACGCGCTCTGACACCGGGTCACCGACCCGCCCCTGCACGATCAGCGCGCCCTGGCCCGGCGCCGGAACCAGCTCCGCCAGCACGCCGCCGATCTCAGACTCGCGCCGCAGCCGGCGCAGCCCGGCAGCGGCCAGCACGATCGCGTCGGCGTCGCCCTCGGCGAGCTTGCGCAGGCGCGTGTCGACGTTGCCGCGCAGCTCCACGATCTCGAGGTCCGAGCGCAGCGCCCGCAGCTGGGCGGCGCGGCGCAGGCTGCTGGTGCCGACGCGGGCGCCCGGCGGCAGCGCCGCGAGTGAGTCGGCGCCGCAGATCACGTCGCGCGGGTCCTCGCGCCGCGGGATGGCGACGATCTCGGTACCCGGCGCGAGCTCGCCCGGGACGTCCTTGGCGGAGTGCACCGCCAGGTCGATCTCGTCGTCGAGCAGTGCCCGCTCGAGCTCGGAGGTCCAGCGCGACTTGTCAGCGACACGGACGCCGCGATCACCGGACGTCGTGACCGTGACCAGCTCGGCACCGTCGATCTGCGACGCGACCCAGTTCGCCTGCGCAAGCGCGAGTGCGCTGCCGCGCGTGCCGATCCGCATCAAGGCTTATGTTCAGGCAGCTTGCGGATCGCGGCCAGATCCTCGCGCCTCGACGGGCGCGTCGCGGAGCGCCTGCTCGTCGTCACGCTGAGCCCGAACAGGTCGCGGACCAGCGCCATCCGTGCGTGTACCCGGTCGTCGCGCAGCTCCTTGATACGCAGCGTCGGGTGGTGCAGCAGCCGGTTGACGATCGCGCGAGAGATCGCCTCGACGCGCTCGAGATCGCGCTCCGAGGCGGATTCCCACTTGCCGTCGTTCTCGGCGACGACCTGCTCGGCGATCTCGGTCGCGTGGCTGCGCAGCGCCGCCAGCGTCGGCAGCACCTCGAGCGAGCCGAGCCAGGTCGCAAAGCTCTGGATCTCCTCCTCGACGATGCCCTCGGCCTTGCGGGCCTCGCCCTGGCGCACCCTGCGGTTGCGGGCGACGACGGCCTCGAGGTCGTCGACGTCGTACAGCGACACGCCGGCGACGTCGGCGCAGGCGGCGTCGACGTCACGCGGGACCGCGAGGTCGATGATCAGCAACGGTCGGTTGTCACGCTGCGCCTGCACCTCGGCGAGCTCGCGCGACTCGATCAGCAGGTGCGGCGAGGAGGTCGCGGAGACCACCACGTCGGCCCCAACCAGCGCCTCGGGCAGCTCGTCGAAGCTGACGCTCTCGGCGTCGAAGCGCGCCGCCAGGCTGACGGCGCGGTCACGCCGGCGCGTGGCCACGAACACGAGCTGGCCACCGGCGTCGGCCAGCGCGCGGGCGGCCAGCTCACTGGACTCGCCGGTGCCGATGATCACGACGCGGCGGCCCTGCAGATCGCCGAGCACCTCCTTGGCGAGCATCGCCGAGACCGACGGCAGGCTCACGTGGCCCTCGCCGATCGCGGTCTCGGTGCGCACGCGCTTGCCGGTCGCGAGCGCGGCCTTGAACAGATGGTTGGTGAGCGGCCCCGTCGTCTCGCGCTCGAGCGCGGCGTCGTAGGCGCGCCGGACCTGGCCCTGGATCTGATCCTCGCCGACGATCATCGACTCGAGCCCGGCGCTGACGCGGTAGAGGTGCCGGGCGGCGTCGCAGTTGCGGTGCGAGTAGATCGCACCGGACAGCGCCGTCGGCCGGATGCTCGCCTGCCGGGCGAGCATCCCCAGCACCGTGCTCTCGGCCTCGACCGGGTCGTCGACGACCAGGTACAGCTCGGTGCGGTTGCAGGTGGAGAGCGCCACGACCTCCTGGATCTCCGGCACGCCGTGCAGGTCGCGAACGAACTCGCTGGCGCGCGCGTCGGTCAGCGCCAGGCGCTCACGCACCTCGACGGGCGCGGTCTTGTGGGAGAGACCGATCGCGAGCAGTTCGCTCATGCGACGGACTCCTCCTCGACCTCGGCTTCCGCCACGCGCTCGCGCTCCTCGACCAGCCGGCGCAGCTCTGCGAGCTCGCGCTGATTGCGAACAAGACGCGTCGCCATGATCCCCACGTAGATCAGCAGGATCAGGACGAAGACGATGTAGGCGGCCGCGACGTACTGGCCGGCGGTGTGCAGCGGCAGCGCCGGAGCCTCGGCGAACAGGGCGATCATGAGGGTGCAGCCGTCCTTCCAAGCGGTCGTACCGCGTCGTCACCGAGCAGCCGGCGGCGCAGGCGCCGGGTCTCGATCCGCATCTCCTTGGCGGCCATCTCGTACTTCATCAGCGTCGCGAACAGCAGCGCGATGGCGAGCAGCGACGAGTAGAAGGCGAGCTTCATCGACCCCGGCAGGTTGCCACCCTCGAGGTTGAGGACGCGCGGGTGCACGTACTCGGCTGACAGCCGGACGACGATGAAGTTGATCGGCACGAACGCGCCGCAGACGATCGCGAAGACCGCGGCGTAGCGCGCCTGGCGCTCCGGATCCTCGATCGAGAAGCGCAACGGCTGGTAGGTGCAGAACAGCAGGATCACGATCAGGTAGGAGACCAGCGTCGGCTCCGCCCACACCCACCAGTGGCCCCAGGAGGCCTTGGCCCAGATCGAGCCGGCGATGATCCCGCCGATCGAGAAGATCAGCGACATGTGGATCGCGCAGTAGGAACGCATATCCCAGACCCGCTTGCCGGTGCGCAGGTAGGCGATCCCGAAGACGCCGCCGAGGCAGAAACCGACCAGCGAGACGATCGCCAGCGGCACGTGGAGGTAGAAGATCTTCTGGATGAAACCCTGCTCGGCGTCCAGCGGGGCGTAGAAGAACACGAGCGCCAGCGCCGCCGTCATCGTCACGGCGGTGGCGATTGTGAGGCCGCGCAGATGCCGAACGTGGGTGGTCATGGTCAGGATGTTCCGTCGCGAGGGTTCGGCTCGAAAATTAGCTGGCCCTACTCCTCGAGCAGGAAATCGAACAGTGCGTAGGCGAGGAGCGCGTTGAGAAGATCATAGAGCGCAAGCACCGCCAGCCACTTCGCTGGCGGCGACCCGCTCGCGTGGGGGGTCAGCAGCGGACCGAGCCCGCGCGCGGTCGCGATCAGTGCCGGCAGCAGCAGCGGCAGACCGATGATCGGGCCGATCAGGTCGCGGGCGCGGGTGTGTACGGCGATCGCGGAGACGAACGTGCCGATCACCGCAAACGCGACGTCGGCCAGCAGCAGGATCAGCAGCACGGCCGGCAGCGAGTGCCCGAGCCGCGGCGGCGCCAGCAACAGCGCGAACGCCGGGACCGCGATCACCTCGAGCACCGCCATGAAGATGAACAGTGCGGTCGCCTTCGCGAGCAGCATCGCGGTGCGATCGACCGGCGCCAGCAGGAACGCGTCGAAGCCGCCCTGCTCACGCTCGGCCACGAACAGGCGGTTGACGGCGAGCATCGCTGCGAACAGCAGCGTGACCGTGAACACTCCTGCGGCGAGCTGGCCTGAGAGCGTGTCCCGATTCAGCGCGAAGTGGAAGATCACGAAGGTCACGATCGAGAGCAGCGCCATCGCCGGCACGGTCTCGAGCGTGCGTAGCTCGAGCAGCAGGTCCTTGCGCAGAATCGCGGCCGCGGTCCTCACGCGTACAGCCCCCTGAGCTTGTCGGGATCGAGTCCTGAGGGCGGCCCGAGGTAGGCGGCGCGCCCTCCGGCGAGCGCCAGCACGAGGTCGGCCTCGGCCAGCGCGGCCTGCGGGTCGTGGCTGGTGAGGACGCGAGTGACGCCGGAGGAGCGTCCGATCAGCGGCTCGACCAACTCGCCGGCCGCCGGATCGAGGTTCGAGCGCGGCTCGTCGAGCAGCAGCAGCTGCGGTCGATGCAGCACCGCGCGCGCGACCGTGAGCCGCTGGACCATGCCGCGGCTGAGCGAGCGAACCGGGTCCTCGGCGCGTTCGCGCATGCCGACGGCGTCGAGCACCTCGTCGACGCGCTCGGGCGCCACCCGGTACAGGCGCGCGTGGTAGACGAGGTTCTCGCGGCCCGTGAGGTCGCGGTACAGCAGCGGCTCGTGCCCGAGCAGGCCGAT
The DNA here is from genome assembly GCA_963720195.1 of uncultured Conexibacteraceae bacterium. Taxonomy (GTDB): domain Bacteria; phylum Actinomycetota; class Thermoleophilia; order Solirubrobacterales; family Solirubrobacteraceae; genus Palsa-465. Next base: position 575,679 of record CAVRFD010000020.1, on the reverse strand, counting down.
GCGGCCGCGCACCGCCCAGCCCTGACGCGGGAGCGGCTCACCGAACAGCTTGACGCCGCCCTCGTGCGGACGCAGGAGCGTCGCCAGGATCCGCAACAGCGTCGACTTGCCGGCGCCGTTACGCCCGAGCACTGCGAGCGTCTGACCCGCGGCGACGGTCAGCGTGATCCGGCGCAGGACGGTGCGCTCGCCGAAGTGGCGGGTCAGTCCGTCGAGCTCGATTACCGGCGCGTCAGTGGTCGGCGTAGGGTTTGAGTCGTCCATCTGGCCGGTGCAGTGTCCCAACTGCGTGCTTCAGCACCGGCGCAACCACCGGGAACAGCTGTTCAATCGCCTTCGGGTTGCCGGGGAAGTTGATGATCAGCGAACCCCCTGCAGCGCCGGCGACGGCCCGCGACAGCATCGACATCCGCGTGTACTGCAGCGACTCTGCACGCATCGCCTCCGCCAACCCGGGCACCAAGCGGTCGATCACGGCGAGCGTCGCCTCCGGCGTGACGTCGTCAGGCGTGAGCCCGGTGCCACCGGTTGTCAGGATCAGCTCGATCCCGGCAGCGATCTGCTCGCGCAACCATCCCTCAATCGCGTCGCGCTTGTCGGGGACGACGGCCTGCGCGGCGACCTCGAAACCGATCCCGCTCGCCGCAGCGGACAGCGCAACGCCCGATGTGTCCTGGTTGACCCCGGCGGCGACCGAGGTCGACACCGTCAGTACGGCGCACCTCACGCTAGACGCCCTCGGCTCGAAGCCAATCGAGCGTGGTCTGGAGGCCCGTCGCGTAATCGACGCGCGGCTCCCATTCGAGCTGCTCGCGCGCCTTGCGGTTGCTGAAGCTCTGGTTCGTGCCCATCACGTGTACAGCCTGACGTGAGATCAGCGGCCGCGTCTTCAGGCGCGTCGTCCTGCGCAACGCGCGATAACCATGCTCGAGCGAGAAGCCGACACCCTCGGCCAGGCGGTAGGGCACACTCCAGCGCACCTGCGAGCAACCGAGGCCGTCAGCAATTCCGTCGGCAAGCTGGCGCCAGGTGACGTCGAGACCGTCGGTCGCATTGAACGCGTGCCCAGGCGCGCCGTCGTGGCGCATCGCGAGCACGGCGGCGTCGACCAGGTTGCCCACAAAACAGAGGCCCGCGATTGCCTGACCGTTGTCGATCAGGACCATGTTGCCGTTGCGAATCGCGCGGGCGATCTCCAAGACCACCTCTCTGGAGCGTGGTCCATAGACGGTCGACGGCCGCAGAATCACCGTGTCGAGATCGTGCGTCGCCGCGGCGCGACGAACCTCACTCTCAGCGGCGAGCTTCGTGTGCGCGTACCAGTTCCTGAAGCCGGTGGCCGTGTAGGTCTCATCGATCTCCAAGCCGCCTGGATAGCCATACACGTCGGTGCTTGAGAAGTGCACCACGCGCCGCACCGATGCCCCCGCCGAAGCGGTCAGCAGGTTGCGCGTGCCCTCGACGTTGACCCGCGATACCTCCCTGGGCGTCGCCCAGTCCGAAACCATCGCACCGCAGTGGAAGACGTAGCGACAGTCCTCGACGGCGCGCGCGAGCAGGCGTGAGTCGGTCAGGTCGCCTACGGCCAGCTCGACGTCGAGACCACGCAGCAGCGAGGTGTCGCTGGTCGGACGTACGAGGCAGCGGACCTGATAGCCCTCGCCGACGAGACGCTCGGCGAGGTGGCTCCCGATGAACCCCGTCGCGCCCGTGACCAGGCAGACATCGTCACGCGAGCGGTCGATACGCCGGCCACTGAACGGCGTTGGCACCGGGACCGGAGTGGTCTCCCGTTCACGACGGCGCAATGTCGAGATGGCGATGTCCCGCACGACTGACCAGTTCTTCCCGCTGTCACTCTCGCACTCCGTGAGCACGGCGTCCAACGCCCCGAGGAAGCTCTGCGCCTCCGTCTCGGAAAGCGTCAGCGGCGGTAGCAGTTTGATCACGTCGTTCTTGCCGGCGGCCATCGTGATCACCCCGTGGTCACGATGCAGAGGAATCACGACCAGCTGCGGGAACAGCCCTTCGCTCGCCATCCGCATCAGGCGGACACCGAGCTGGGCCTTGCGCGAGCTGGGCGCCTGCAGCTCGATGCCGATCATCAACCCGGCACCACGGATCTCCTTGATCAGCTCATGGCGCTGCTGCAAATCTCGGAGGCCGTCGATCAGCAGCTGGCCGATCTGTGCAGATCGCTCGACCAGCCGGTCGCGCTCTATCACGCGCAGCGTCGCGAGGCCGGCTGCCATTGACAGGCGGTTTCGACCGTAGGTCGACTGGTGGACGTAGCTGCGCTCGAGCGTCCCGACGGCGCGCTGGAAGATCTCGCGGCGGGTGACCATCGCCGCGACAGGCATGTAGCCGCCGCTGAGCGCCTTGCCGACGAGCACGATGTCCGGCTCCAGCCCCCAGCGCTCGAGCGCGAACCAGCTGCCGGTCCGGCCCAGCCCCGTCTGAATCTCGTCGACGACGAACAGCGTGCCGTAACGCCGGCAGAGATCCTGGGCAGCACGCAGGTACTCCGCGGGCGGTAGCGTGACCAGCCGTCCCTGGATCGGTTCGACGATGAAGGCGGCGACATCCTTGGACCGCAGCTCGGCCTCCAGTCGCGTGAGGTCGCCGAACGGGACCCGCGCGCATCCCGGGAGCAATGGGCCGAAGCCCTCCTTGAAGAAGTCGTCACCGACGATCGAGAGAGGCCCGAGCGTGACCCCATGGAAGCTGCTGTCGCACGAGATCAGTCGCGGACGCCCGGTGGCCGCGCGCGCGAACTTCATCGCCGAATCCACGGCCTCGGCGCCCGTGCTCGCGAAGAACGTCGCTTCAAGACCGTCCGGCAGGCGGGCCGAGAGCGCCTCAGCGAGCATGCCGGCGAGCACCGAGTAGTGGATCTGCACGCCATCGACGAGGTCGCCGTCAAGCATCGTGCGGAGCACCGCTCGAATATCGGGATGGCCGTGACCCAGGCTGGCGAAGCCCTCGCCGGTATGCAGATCGAGATACGGACGACCGGCACCGTCATAGAGGTAGGAGCCGCTGGCTGTCCGGTATTCCTTGTCGAAGCCCAGGATCCGCAACACGTCGACCAGCGACGGGTCCAGGTAGCGCGCCGCCAGCTCGAGCGTCTCCCCGGCCCGTGCCTTCGCGTCGGCGACAACGCCGAGCGGATCGGAAAACAGGTCGCTCAAGCGGGTTGGTAAGCGCTCTGCGCCGCCGCGATCAGATCCTTGACCGCGGCAACGTCACCCTCGCGCAGCAGCGCGATCGGGTCGGGATCGCCGTTGACGATGGTTTCGAAGAATTCTTTGCGGTCCTGGTAGGTGGGCAGCGTGCCCTTGGCCCAGCCGCGTACGTCGTTGAGCAGGATCGCGAGCGTCGCATAGGGCTCGCCGAACATCTCGCCGATCTCGCTCTTCATGCGCTTGGCGAGTGCCGGTGAGGCGCCGGCCGTCGAGATCGCGACCGCGAGCGGGCCGGTCCGTACGATCGCCGGGAGGATGAAGTTGCACAGCGGCGGCACATCGACGACGTTGACGAGCATCGCCCGGTTCTCGGCGTCGTTGAAGACCTGGATGTTGACCTCGGTGTCGTCGGTCGCGGCGATCGCGATCAGACAGCCCTCGAGATCATCACCGGAGTACTCGCGGCGTTGCCACGTGATCGAACCCTCAGCCGCAAGCTCCTGCAGCGCCGGGTGCGCGTGGGGCGCGACCAGGGTCACGTCCGCGTCGCAGGCGAGCAGACCTTCCACCTTCTCAAGACCGATGTCACCGCCTCCGACGACCAGCGCTCGGCGACCGGTCAGCCGTAGACAGGCGATGTAAAACGGAGTCGCGAGCATGTCGCGTACACACGACTGGTCGCAGATCCCTTTGCGGAACTGGCAGACGCATTCTTTGCCGCTGTAGGCCTGAGCGGGCATCTCCCAGAGAGTAGCCAGCGCCTGCCGGCCTCGCGGATTAGGCGCGCCCGCGAGCCTTGCGAATCGCTTCGAGGCGCTCCCGCTGGAGCGCCTCGGCGTCGTCGGGCTTGTAGAAGGTCGTCCCTGCCACGTCCGGGGGCAGCAGCTCCTGCGGTGAGACGTGGCCGGGCCGGTCGTGCGGATAGTCGTAGTTGCCCTCGGTGCGGTTGGCCGTACGCAGGTAGCCGGGCGGCCCCTGCGCACCGTTCGCGCGGATGTAGCCGCGGGCAGCGCCGATCGCTCGCTTGGCGCCGTCCGACTTGGGCGCGAGCGCAAGGTAGATCGCGCACTGAGCGAGCGGGTACTGCGCTTCAGGCATGCCCACATGCTCGACCGCGGCGGCGGCGGCCGTCGCCACGACCAGCGCCTGCGGGTCGGCGTTGCCGATGTCCTCAGACGCCAGGATCACCATCCGCCGGACGATGAAACGCGGGTCCTCACCACCCTCGAGCATCACCGCCAGGTAGTACAGCGAGGCATCGGGATCGGAGCCGCGGGTGGCCTTGATCCAGGCCGAGATCGTGTCGTAGTGGTTGTCGGCCTGGCGGTCGTAGCTGATCAGACGGCCCTGCAACGCGTCAGCGATCGTCTCGACCGTGACGCGACCGTCGGCTCCCGCCGCCTCGGCCGCCAGCTCGAGGCCGTTCAACGCGGCACGTGCGTCCCCCTGGGTCCACTCGGCGGCGTAGGCAAGCGCCTCGGGGTCGATCCGCTGCGGATCCCCAACCTCGCCGCGCTCGACCGCGCGGTCGAGCAGCGTGCGGACGTCCTCGGCGCTCAGGGGCTCGAGCTCGTACACGCGAGTGCGAGACAGGAGCGCCGAGTTGACCTCGAAGTAGGGGTTCTCGGTGGTCGCACCGATCAACGTCACGAGCCCCTCCTCGACGGCTGGAAGCAATGCGTCCTGCTGGGCCTTGTTGAAGCGGTGGATCTCGTCGAGGAAGAAGACCGTGGCGATCCCCATCTTCCGGCGCTCACGCGCCCGCTCGATCACCGCGCGGACCTCGGCGCGGCCTGCCTGTACAGCGCTCTCCTCCTCGAACGCCGCACCGGAGGCGCTGGCGACGATCCGCGCCAGCGTCGTCTTGCCGGTGCCCGGGGGCCCGTGCAGGATCATCGAGTGCGGGTGGCCGGTCTCGATCGCCCGCCGCAGCGCGGAGTTCTCGCCAAGCAGATTGCGCTGGCCGACGAACTCGTCGAGTGTCTGCGGCCGCATCCGCGTAGAGAGCGGCACCCCAGGCTTGGCAACCGATTTCGAGCCGGCAGCGGAGGTGGGGCCTGCGGTGGCTGCGGGCTCGGGAGCCGCCGCTTCGGGTTCAGATGAATCATCGAACAATCGGTCCATCCTCAAAGTATGTTCTGCGCCATGGCGGAGACACAGTCACTGGCGCAGCGCGCGGCCGGAAACATCAACCACCCGCTCACGCGGGCGCTGCTGACGCTCACGTTCACGACCGGGTTGGTCGACGGGGTCAGCTACCTGGGCCTTGGTCACGTATTCACCGCGAACATGACCGGCAACATCGTTCTGCTCGGCTTCGGTATTGCAGGCGGCTACCACCTACCGGTTCTGGCACCGATCGTGTCGTTGCTGGCATTTCTCGTCGGCGCTGGCTTCGGCGGCGTTCTTGCCAAACGCAGAGCGACGGTCCACCACGTGCACATGGCTATCGCGCTCACGATCGAGCTGGGCATGCTGACGATCACGACCGTGTTCGCGGCGCTGAAGACACCGCACATCGGCGCCTGGAGCGGCTACGTGGTGATCGCCCTGCTTGCGCTGGCGATGGGTGTGCGCAACGCGACGATCCGGAAGATCGCGGTGCCGGACCTGACCACAACCGTGCTGACGATGACGCTCACAGGTCTGGCGGCGGATTCGCCGCTGTTCGGTGGCGACGGTCGCGGTAGCACCCGGCGGGTGCTGGCGGTCACGACGATGCTGGTGGGAGCCTTGGTCGGGGCGCTCGAGTTGAAGACCAGCATCGTGGTGCCACTCGCGACTGCGGCCGCGCTCGCCGCCATCACGTGCATCCTTTACGTGCCTGCGGCCCGCCGGGAGGCGGGCCGCAGTAAGTAATCAGCTGTTGCCTGGTCGCTGTTACGCGGCCTGGCGCAGAGCGGCGAGGTCCGGGTTGCGCGCGAGCGTGGTCAACGCCCTGCGCTCCAGCTCGCCGGCCTGCGAGGTGGTGATGCCCAGCTCGGCGCCGGTCTGACGCACGGTCCGCGGCTCGTCGCCGCCGAGCCCGAAGCGCAGCTCAATCACGTTCCGCTCCATCTCCGGCAGCTTGGCCAGAACCTCGGCCACCTGAGCGTCACGCCAGTTGTCGGCAGCATGATCATCAGGTCCACGCTCGTCGCTCTTCAGCAGATCGCCGAGCGCGGTCTCACCGTCGTCGCCAACCGGCTGGTCGAGGCTCGTGATCGCGGCGGCGAGTTCGCGCACCTCGGTCACCTGCTCAATCGGCAGATCGGCAACCGCCGCGATCTCTTCGTCAGTGGCCTCGCGGCCGAGCTTGAGCGCGAGCTCGCTCTCGACCTTGCGGACCTTCACCTGACGCTGGGCAACGTGAACCGGGACCCGAATCGTCCGGCCCGAGTTCTGGAGCCCGCGCTGGATCGCCTGACGGATCCACAGGGTGCCGTAGGTGGAGAACTTGAAGCCCTTGCGCCAGTCGAACTTCTCAACGGCGCGAATCAGCCCGAGCATGCCCTCCTGAACCAGGTCCTCCAGCGGGAGTCCGTGGCCCTGGTAGCGGCGTGCCTGCGCAACGACCAGACGCAGGTTTGCGTTGATCATGCGGGTCTTCGCTTCAAGGTCGCCGCGCTCGATCAGCTTCGCAAGCTCGATCTCCTCAGCGGCTGTCAATAGTTCATGGGTGCGTGCCTCACGGAAGAAGATCTCCAGAGACTCCATCGAGCCATCCAGCACAGGCGCAACCGCGCGACGACGAGGCGTACGCGCGCTGAGCGCGTTACCCCGGCGCTCACGTGTCGCGGCGCTGGTGTGGCGCGGTGTGCGCCCTGTCTCCTTCTTCTCTGTGTGCTCGCCGCGGGTGCGGCCCTTGGTTGCCATCTCGGATCTTTCGTTCGCTAATTTGAAGATGATCGAATTATACGTCTACGTAAGGTTTCGTGTCAAGGCCCGGCGCCCTGTCCGGGAGGCCCGTGTGACCAAGCACACATAAGGCCAGAGGGGCGGTTTTAGGCGTATGGGCTAATCAATTCCCCGTACGCCTCTCCAGAACACTCGAGGCAATCGAGTGATGCGTAAGTGCTTATGAAGAACTGACGAAGAAGCCCGGCGGCGTGCCGCCAACCAGTCCGAAGTCTTTCTCGAAACCGGAGCGCCCTGCGTACTTCAGGTTTCGAGACAGGCTCGTAAAAACCTACGCCCGCGGGGGCGATTGGTTACACGCCGGCAGTGTACGTCAGGCGTGGGTCAGAGGAGGCCAGGACGCACTCGAGCAGCCCGGGAAAGCGGGCGTCGACAGCGTCGCGCCGTAGCGACACGAGCCGCTGCACTCCCTCGCTACGGGTATACGTCAGACCTGCGTCGCGCAACACGCGCAGATGGTGCGTGAGTGTCGACTTGGAGACCGAGACCTCGAGCCGCCCACACGACAGCTCCTCATGGGCGCCCAGCAGGCGCACGATCTCGAGCCGGACCGGGTCGCTGAGCGCGTGCAGCACATCCGTCAGATGCAGTTGCTCAAGTTCAGGATGCGGGATTAGTCGCATCGGGCACTCGGACTGGTCACGCAGACCGAGGATAGCGGCGGCCTCGGAACTGGCGGAAAGCTTCCGCTCAGGCCTTCCCGCCGCCGAGCGCAGCCAGCGCGACGTCGTGCAGCCGACCGTTGGTGGCAAGGCCACTGCCTGCCCCGGGACTCTCGATGCCGCCCAGGCTCGTGAAGCGGCCGCCGGCCTCCTCGACGACGATCGACACTGCCGCGAGATCCCAGAGCGTCGCCTCCGGGTCGGTCGCAATCTCCGCGGCACCCTCGGCCACCAGCATGTACTGCCAGGCATCGCCGACGCCGCGCGTGCGCCAGCAGCGCCGGCCCAGGTCGACCACCTTCTGGAACTCGCCGATCGCGTCCCACTCCTCGATCCCGCTCCAGAGGAACTGCGTGGCACCGAGCTCGGCGACCTGCGACACGTTGATCCGCCGACCGTCGGCGAACGCACCCTGTCCGCGTACCGCCCACCAGCGTTTGCCCAGCGCCGGCATCGCGACGACGCCGATCTTGACCTCGCCGTCCTCGAGCAGCGCGATCAGCGTCGTCCACGTGTCCATCCCGCGTACGTAGCTCTTGGTGCCGTCGATCGGGTCGATCACCCAGGCGCGGCCGGGCGCCGGGTTGAGCGGATCGAATGCGGCGCCGCCGAACTCCTCGCCGATGACCGCGTCGTCGGGCCTGACGTCGCCCAAGCGGTCGCGGAGCGCCAACTCGACACGCTTGTCCGATTCGGACACCGGCGTCATATCGGCCTTCGTCTCCACCTCGAGGTCGGGTGAGCGGTACCGCAACATCGTGATCCCGTCGGCGATGTCGGCCAGCTCGAGAGCAAGACTGAGGTCGTCTGCGTATGGGGCGGTCACGGGCGGGCATCCTAGTAGGCTCACGCCGATGGCTGCCCCAGACTCCGCCACCGCAGACCTTCAGGGTGAGACGACCGAGGTGCTACAGCGGCTGATCCGCTTCAACACCGTCAACCCGCCCGGCAATGAGCGCGCGGCGATCGAGTATCTCGAGGCCTACGTTCGCGAAGCCGGGTTCGAGACCGAGTTGCTGGGCGTTACGCCGGAGCGACCGAACCTGATCGCGACGTTGCGCGGCGTCTCCTCCGACGGGCCGACAATGGTCTATCTCGGGCACGTCGACACCGTGCTGGCGTCGGTCGAGGACTGGCAACACGACCCCTGGGGCGGCGAGTTGATAGATGGCTACCTCTGGGGCCGCGGGGCGATCGACATGAAGTCTCAGGTCGCGGCCGAGACGGTCGCGGCTGTCACGCTTGCCCGCAGCGGCTGGCGCCCGGCGCGCGGCGCACTGAAGCTCGTGTTCGTCGCGGATGAGGAGACGGGCGGCGAGGTCGGCGCCCGCTGGCTGACCGAACAGCACCCCGAAAAGGTCCGTTGTGACCTGCTGATCAACGAGGGCGCCGGCAGCCAGTTCGAGCTGGAGGGCACCCGCTACTACGGCGTCTGTTGCGGCGAGAAGGGCATCTTCCGGATCCGGCTGACGGCGACGGGCATGGCCGGACACGCCTCGATGCCGAAGCTCGGAGACAACGCGCTGCTGAAGTTGGTGCCGGTGCTCGAAGCGCTGCGCGCCGGCTCCGCCGGATTCGATCCGACGCCGGCGCCGCTGGCGCTGCTCGAGGCGCTCGGCGAGGATCCCAACGACATCGCAGGCGCACTCGAGCGTCTCGGCCCCAAGCACCCGGCGATCCCGCTCATGGTTGAGCCAATGCTCAGCGTCACGCTCACGCCGACAGTGATTCAGGCCTCGGAGAAGATCAACGTGATCCCGGCCCGCGCCTGGGTCAAGGTCGATACGCGGGTGCCTCCGGGACTGGGTGCCGACATCGCTCTCGAGCGTCTGCACGACGTTCTGGGCGACACCGCCGATGGCCTGGAGATCGAGTTCACCGAGCAGGTCTACGGCTACGCCTCGCCCCACCGATCGAAGCTGATGGATGCGATCGAGCGATGGATCGAGGTCCACGACCCGGGCGCCAAGGCCGTTCCGGTACTGCTGCCCGGCTTTTCCGACTCGAGCTATTTCCGCGCCGCATTTCCGGATCTGATCGCCTACGGCTTCTTCCCCCAGCGCCACCAGTCGCTGCTGGAGAGCGCCGCACTGATGCACAACGCCGACGAGCGCATCGACGTGCGCGACCTCGGCTACGCCGCAAACTTCTACGCGGAACTGGCGTACGACCTACTCGGCTGAGGGCAGCACCGTGCCCGCCGGTCCGCTGACCACCGGCTTCGGCTCGGTCAGCGCGTAGTTCCCGCGAACAGGTCGATGCCCTGATCACTGGCGTACGCGACCAGGGCGCTGCTCAGAATCCGCGTCAGTGACGAACGGTCCTCTGGCGCGAGCGGATCAAGGATTGCTGCTGCGATCTCGCCCTGGAACTCCGTCGCGACCGTCTGAACCAACGCCCTGCCGGCGTCGGTGAGGCTGACCCGCACGGAGCGGCGATCGACCTGCGAAGGTAGCCGCCGGACCAAGCCTCGCCGCTGGGCGCGGTCGACGAGCCCAGATGTGCTCGACTTGTCCAGGCCCAGCAGTTGCGCCAGCTCGTTCATCGTCGGCTTGCGGTCGCGCAAGATCCCGAGCAGGCGCGTCTGAATCAGCGAGAGATCTTGCGCGCCGGCGTGCCGTTCAAGTGCCGCCTGCACCACGTAGGACATCTGCGCGATTGCGTCGATCGGGTCCAGCTCGGCTTCCATGAATCAGAGTCTACTTGAATTAGTACGTGACCCCAACTACCTTGGTACGTGCAACGAACTAAATCCCGCGCACGCCAGGAGGATGAGATGGCGAGAATGAACGCCGCGGTGGTCACCGACTTTGCTGAGCCGCCGCACTACCGGCAGTTTGAGGTTCCCGAGCCCGCAGGCGACGATCAGGAGTTGGTCGACGTCCTCGCAGTCGGCCTGCACCCGCGGGTCCGAACCGGGGCACGCGGCACGCACTACACGAGCAGCGGAACGCTACCGATGATCCCGGGCGTCGACGGGGTCGGCCGCCGCGCCGATGGCCGGCGGCTCTACTTCGTCGCCGCTGACGACGTGATCGGCACGATGGCCGAGCGAGCAGTTGTCGACCAACGACGGTCGCTGGAGCTGCCGGACAGTGCCGATGCGGCGACGATCGCAGCAACGATGAACCCGGCCATGTCGTCGTGGGTTGCGCTGCGGCGACGGGTTCCGATCCAAAGCGGTCAGAGCGTCCTCGTTCTGGGCGCCACCGGCAACGCCGGCTCAATGGCGACTCTCGTCGCCAAGTTCCTGGGCGCCGGGCGTGTGATCGCTGTTGGGCGCGACCAAAGGCGGCTCGACACACTGCTCGCGAGCGGAGCCGACGCGGTGGTCAGGCTGAGCGATGACGCCGATGCAACCGCTGCCGCGCTCGCCGGGGCGGCGGCTGAGGTGGACATCGTGATCGACTACCTCTGGGGCGAGCCGGCGCGGCACACGATGATGGCGCTGCTCCGCGGCCGTTCCGATCGCAGCCGCGCGATCGACTGGATCCAGATCGGAGCGATCGCCGGGCCGACGCTCGAGTTACCCTCGGTTGCGCTGCGGTCGGCGAACCTGCGGGTGCAGGGAGTCGGGCAGGGCTCGGTCTCGCCGGCCGCCTACATGGCTGAGTTGCCATCGCTGGTGGCGGCGATCAACGAGGGCCAGATTGGCATCAAGCCCAAGGCCGTCCCGCTCGCGAATGTCGAGCAGGCCTGGCTCGAGTCAGACGCAGCCGGCGAGCGCACCGTCCTGATTCCCTGAGCGGCCGCCGCGGTGGAGTCGGCGGGGTCGGCCAGGTCGGCCAGGTCGGCCAGGTCGGTCCGCGAGGCCCGATCGCACAAGGCGATCTCTCGAGAAGCAGCCACCACGTCTCCAAAGTGATGCTCGCGGATGTGCCGAAACTGTGCCGAGGTGTGCCGGCTCTGCAACATCGTCCGTCAGTGTCGAACGATGCTGCACTTCTGTCACACGTCGTAACACTTCCGGCACACATGTGAGATGGCTTTCGGGGAAGTGCGTGCCTCGGATCGTGCTCGCCGAACGGAGACGACGGCGTACGAATGCGGCGCGAACGAGGGGTAGACGCGGCAGCGGGCTCGGGTCGCTGAGCCCATAGACTCGCGGCGATGGCACAGGCAACCAGGACGCGCCTCGACCCAGAGGTGTTCAGACTGCCGGTCAAGCGGCTGCGGGACGGGTACTACGCGGACGCGTACTTCGTCTACACCAAGCAGCTGCTCGAGGACGTCGGCCACCATCCGCGGGTGCTGATGCAGGTGTTCCAGAAGCAGCAGTCGCTACTGGGCGGGATCGATGAGGCGGTCGCGATCCTGAAGCTCGGCGCCGGTCGCCAGGGCGAGGATGCGGATTGGCTCCCGGGCTGGGATGAGCTGGTCGTGCACGCGCTGCACGAGGGCGACGAGATCTCACCGTGGGAGACGGTCATGACGATCGAGGGCGATTACAACCTGTTCTCCCATCTCGAAACCGTGTACCTCGGGTCGCTTGCCAGGCGGTCGCTGATCATGCGGAATGTCGCAACGGTCGTGCGCGCTGCACGCGGCAAGCCGATCCTGTACTTCCCGGCGCGGCACGACCATTGGCTTGTGCAAACCGGAGACGGCTGGGCCGCGCACGTCGCCGGCGCGATCGGAGTTTCCACTGACGCTCAGGCTTCGTGGTGGGGCGGGCGTGGCGTGGGCACGGTCCCGCACGGTCTGATCGCGGCTTATGGTGGCGACACGGTGAAGGCCGCGCAGGCGTTCGCGGATCGCTTTCACGACGAGATGAACATCACTGTGCTGGTCGATTTCGAGAACGACAGCGTGCGCACTGCGGTCGAGGTCGCGGCCGCTCTCGGGCCGAAGCTGTGGGGCGTGCGGCTGGACACCTCCGAGCTGATGGTCGACCGGTCGCTGTTCGACTCGATGGGCGACTTCGACCCGCGCGGCGTCAACCCCCAGCTCGTCCACAACGTCCGTCAGGCGCTTGACGACGCCGGCTTCCCGAATGTCAAGATCGTCGCCAGCGGCGGCTTCACGGCGGAACGGATCGAGCGCTTCGAGACGCTGGGCGTGCCGATCGACTCCTACGGCGTCGGCTCCTCGCTGATCCGCGGCCAAAACGACTACACAGCCGACGTGGTGCTCGTCGATGGCAATCCGTGCGCGAAGGCCGGACGTGCCTACCGGCCGAATCCGCGACTGGACCGGGTGCTGTAGATGTTCGGCGCCATCGATCACACGGGCATCGCCGTCGCGGATCTCGACGAGTCGCTCCACTTCTACACCGACGTGTTGAACCTCCCGCTCGTGCACCGTGAAACGGTTGCCGAACAGGGCGTCGCCGCTGCGCTGTTCGACATCGGCGACGGTCACATCGAGCTGATCGCACCGCTCGGGCCCGACACGGGCGTGGCGAGGTTTCTCGAGAAGCACGGCCCCGGTCTGCACCACGTCGCGTACCGAGTCGACGACATCGATGCAGCGCTGGCTAGTCTTTCGGCCGCCGGGGTGCGGTTGATCGACGAGCGGCCGCGGGTCGGCATCCGCGGCTCGCGTGTGGCATTCCTGCATCCTTCGGCAAGTGGCGGTGTCCTGACCGAGATCGTCGAACCTGCCAGCCATCCCTGAGACGATCGGAGCTTCGATATGAGCAGTGACGACAAGCCCCAGAAGATCAGCATCGGCTTTCACGGCGGCCAGACGCTGGCCGCACGCGTGAAGTCGGAAGAGCTCGTCAAGCTGCGCGAGGTGCTCGGCACGAGCGGCGGCTGGCACGAGCTGACGGCCGAGGACGGAATCGTCGTCCTCGACCTCACGCGGGTCGACTACCTGCTGGTCGATGTCGACGAGCATCGGGTCGGCTTCTGACCTCCTCAGCCCTTCAGTTGGACGCCCTCGAGTTGGACCGCAGGTTGCTCCTGCTCATGCGCACGCATGGGCACGAGAACGCACGCGTCGAGCACGCGATCGAGCTGTTCTCACGCGGCGGCGAGCACGGTGCGTGCTGGTACGCGGTCGGGGCGTTGGGCTGGGCGTACTCCGCTCCGGGCACACGGCAGCGCAAGGCGTGGAAGCGAGGAGTCCTCGTGACCGGCCTCTCCTACGGACTCAACACCGCCGTCAAGCAGGTTGTGAAGCGGCCACGGCCGCGGCTCAAGGGTCTGCCGCAGCTGACACCGGTGGTCTCGAAGCTGTCGTTCCCGAGCGCGCACGCCACCACCTCGTTCGCCGCCGCAGCCTGTTACAGCGTCGCGCTGCCACGGGCGGCGCCGCTGTTCTACGGGACGGCGGCGTTCTTCGCGCTCAGCCGCCCGTATCTCGGCGTCCATTACCCGAGCGACGTGATCGCCGGAGCGGCGCTCGGGACCGCGGTCGGGAGGTTGCTGCGGTGCCGATGAAGGTTGGGATCGTCGGCATGCCGAACGCGGGCAAGTCGTCATTGTTCAGCGCGCTCACGGGCGTGGCCGCCGAGGCGGCCAACTATCCGTTCACGACGATCGAGCCCAACATCGCCGTCGTCCCGGTCGAGGACGAGCGCATGGACCAAGTCGCCGCGACGGTGAAGGCCTCGAAGATCGTCTGGGACACGATCGCGTTCCACGACATCGCCGGCCTGGTCGCCGGCGCGCATAAGGGCGAGGGGCTCGGCAACCAGTTCCTGGCCAACATCCGCGAGACCGACGCGCTGCTCCACGTCGTTCGCTCCCACACTGACAGCGGCATCGTCCACTCGGAGGGCAGCGTCGACCCACTTCGCGACATCGCGACGATCGAGACGGAGCTGATCTATGCAGACCTGGAACAGGCGGAGCGCCGGCTCGAACGCGTCGTCAGGACCGCCCGCGGCGGTGACAGGCACGCGATCGCCGAGCAGGCCTGGCTGGAGAAGGTGGTCGTGGCGCTGCAGGAGGGTAAGCCGGTCCGCACCGTGCCGGTGCCTGACGAGGCTCCGGATGTTCAGCAGCTGCTCGGTTCGCTGACCGCCAAGCCGGTGCTGTTCGTCGCCAACGTCGACGAGGGTGACGTCGAGGTACCGCCGGAGATCGCCGAGTACGCCGCCTCCCATGGCGCCCGTGCCGTCGCCGTCTCGGCGCGGCTCGAGGCAGAGCTCGGAGCGCTCCCGACCGAGGAGGCAGCGGAGATGCGCGCCGACCTGGGTCTCGCCGAATCAGGTCTGCAGACCGTCGTTCGTGGCGCTTTCGCGCTGCTCGACCTGATCGCATTCTTCACCGCCGGCGAGGACAAGCCCGCCCAAACATGGCACCTGCGCCGCGGCCTGACCGCCTGGCACGCCGCCGGCCAGATCCACTCAGACATCCAGAAGGGCTTCGTCCGTGCGGAGGTCGTGTCGTGGGACGCACTTGTGGAGTACGGCGGCTACGCCGGCGCCCGCGAGCACGCCGCACTGCGGCTCGAGGGCCGCGACTATGTGATGAACGACGGTGACGTGATCACCGTCAAGTTCACGCCGTAGTCGTCCTCGAGGCGGCCAGCGAGAGCGCCCATCCCGAGTGCTGCCGCAGCCGCTGCGCCGCCTGCGAAGTCTGTTGCGCGGTCGGGCGGTCGCGAGACCTCGACCGGGCGCAGCAGCGCGATCTGGCGGTACGCGCGGAGCGCGTCGGCGTGCTCGCGGAGCGCCGTCGCGATTCGCGGACGCTCTCCGGCGTCGCTGTCGGCGACCTCCGCCAGAAGCGCGTCCAGCGACCCGTGGCGCCGCAGCAGATCAGCCGCCGTCTTCTCGCCGATCCCGGGCGCGCCCGGCAGGCCGTCCGACGGATCGCCGCGCAGCGCGATGAAGTCGGGCACAAGCTCGGGCGCTACCCCGTATCGGCGCTTGACCTCCGCAGGGTCGATCTGCTCGAAACCGCTGGTCCCCTGCTTGAGATAGAGCACGCGCGTGCTGGAGGTGACGCACTGATACATGTCGCGGTCTCCGGTCACGATCAACGTCTCGCCACCGGCGGCGTCCTCGAGCAGCGCATACGAGCCGAGCAGGTCGTCGGCCTCAAGCTCCTCGGAGCTCTCGACGCTCCAGCCGAGTGCCTCGAACAACGCGGGCGCCTGCTCGAACTGCCAGGCAAGTGTGTCCGGCATCGGCGGGCGCTGGGCGTGGTAACCGGCGTAGAGCTCGACGCGGTAGGCGGCCTGCTCGGCGCCGAAGCAGATCACGACGGCGCGCGGGACCGTATCGGCGGCGATCCGCAGCAGCGCGTTGGTCGCACCCAGCATCGCGTTGACCGGATGCTCGTCGACCCCGCGGATCGACTCAGGCAGCGCGAAGAACGAGCGATACAGCAGAAACGGCGCATCCACGACCAGCAGCGGCGCGGACATCTCAGTCGCCACCTAGCGCACGATCGCGGTCGGGCCGACGATCCCGTTGTAGAGCACGCGGTAGCTGCCCGAGCCGAGCACAGGGATCGCGTAGGTGCCGTTCGCCGCCACCTGACCGGTTCCGGCGAACGTCCAGCCGCCTGAGGTTTCGGACTGGGCGGTGACCGTCGCGCCTGCGTCGACCGGGTAGATCGTGCCGGTGACCGCGTATCCGAATCCGGCCGCCATGTGACCGAGGGCGTTGGCACCAAGGCCGACGCCGCCGCTCGTCGTCGTGGTGCCGGTGCCAGCGGTCGTCGTCGTGGCCGTCGCCGTTGTCGTCGGTGTGGGCGCGGGCGTCGGCGCCGGTGGCGGCGTGGTCGTTCCGACTGGGGTGGTCGTCTGTACACCTTGCGCGCTGACGGTTGTGAACGACATCCAGGTACTCGGCGTGCCGAGGTCGTCCTGCAGCTGCGCGCCGCTGGCGGTACTCGAACCCTTGGTGCCGACGATCTGCGCCTGGACGACGCGCGGGGAGACGCCGCGCTGGAGTACGTTGATGCCCTCGAACTGGCCGTTGACGAGCTTGCCCAGCTTCGAACCGGCGGAACCGACGCTGAGGTTCAGGTTCCAGCGGTAGTACGGATTGTTGAAGGAGTCGTCGTAGGGATCGGATTTGCTCACAAGCCAGGCCTCGGGGGCTACGCCGGCCCAGACGTTCTGAATGCTCTCGGTCTGTCCGCCGGAGCTCGCGAAGAAGTAGGTGACTGCCGGCGCGCCGTTGTAATCGACCACCTGGCCGCGGGTCGCAGCCACGGCGGCGTTGGTTGCGGCGGTTTCTGCGGCCACGCCCTCGTACATCTCAGAGCGCGTGTCGTCGTAGAGGTCGAAATAGGAGCCGATCGCGCCGACCGTGATCGCGTAGGTGCGGGCGGCGACCGCCTGGGCCTGGAGCGCCTGCTGCGGCCAGTTGGCGGGCATCTCAGCCGAGACGACGCCACGCACGTAGTTGTCGAGTCCCACCGCGTTGACGGTCATCACGCCGCTGCCGGACGTGCTTGGCCTGAACACGAAGGCGCCGCGATAACTGCCCATACCGATCAGCTTCAGCGGGCCGGGGCCGCTGACCTGCAGAGGCGCCGGGTAGGTCCCGATCGTGCGGCCACCGGAGACGATCCTGAGCTTGCCGTGAACGACGAGGATGCTGTAGTTGGTGCGTACGTTCAGCTTGCGCGCGGAGCCTTTGATGTTGGTCGCGCCGGTGAAGGCGACGGCACCCTTTGGCTTCAGCAGCACCGTGACCGTGCGGTTCGGATTGACCGTGCCGACCGTCGTCTGCGAGTAATAGTTACGCAGGATCTGCTTGTAGGTGAAGCCGTGCTGCGCGTACCCGGCGGCGCCGTACTGACTCATCCCGATTCCGTGACCGAAGCCGGCGCCGGTGATGTAGAGACCGGCGCCGCTGGCGGCCGCGGCAGCGGGAGCAGCGAGCAGCAGCGCGGCGACAACAGCACCGGCACCGGCGAGCCATGAGCGCATTCCTGTCACCGCGGTCATTCGCACCTGATCGTGAGTGTTAACGCCTGCATCGGCGGAGAGTTCCGTCGCGGCTAAATCTCTTCGACGATCAGCCGATGTTTCCCTGCGCCATCTTGCGCAGATCCATCGCCTTGTTGTAGGTCTCTTCGTCGACGCCCTTTTCATACGCGACCTCGCGCAGCATGCGGCCGGAGCTCGCCGCCTCCTTGACGATCTCCGCGGCCTTGTCGTAGCCGATGTAGGGATTGAGAGCAGTCGCCGCCGCCAGCGTCGCCTCAGCGGAGTGCTCACAGCCCGGGAGGTTGGCCTCGATGCCATCGACACACTTGTCCTTGAGCACGCGTGCGACCGCGGCCAGCAGGTCAATCGACTCGAGCAGGTTGCGAGCGATCAGCGGCACGCGGACGTTGAGCTCGAAGTTGCCCTGGCTGCCGGCGAGCGTGATCGCGGCGTCATTGCCGATGACCTGGGCCGCAACCTGGAGCGTGACTTCGGGGATCACGGGGTTGACTTTGCCGGGCATGATCGACGAGCCCTTCTGCAGCTCCGGCAGGAAGATCTCGCCGATGCCGGCGCGCGGACCTGAGCCCATGAGCGCGAGATCGTTGGCGATCTTGGTAAACGACACGGCGATCACCTTGAGCGCGCCAGACAGCTCGACCAGCGCGTCACGGTTGCCCTGCGCCTCGAACGGGTCCTCGGGTGCGGAGATCTCGAGACCGGTCGCCTCATTGAGCTTGGCGCGCACGCGCGCGGCGAACTCGGGGTGGGTGTTGAGGCCGGTGCCGGTCGCGGTACCGCCGAGCGGAATCTGCGCGACCTGCGGGAGTGCGTTGCGCACGCGCCGCGCGCCCAGCCGCACCTGTGCCGCATAGCCCGCGAATTCCTGCCCGAGGGTCACCGGAACGGCATCCATCAGGTGCGTGCGGCCCGACTTGACGACGTCGTGGAACTCGACGGCCTTGGCGGCAAAGGCTGACTCGAGCGCGTCGAGCGCGGGCAGCAGCTTACCGGTCGCCTCGCCCAGCGCCGCCAAGTGCACAGCGGATGGGAAGACGTCGTTGGAGGACTGACCCATGTTGACGTGGTCATTGGGGTGGGCCGACTCTCCAGCGAGGTTGGCGATCACCTCGTTGGCGTTCATGTTCGACGACGTGCCCGAGCCGGTTTGGAAGACATCGATCGGGAATTGGTTGTCGAACTCGCCGGCGGCGACGCGGTCAGCCGCGGCGGCGATGCGCCCGGCGTGGCCCGCGTCGAGCAGTCCCAGCTCGGCGTTGACCCGCGCAGCCGCGGCCTTGATCCGGCCCAGCCAGCGGATAACCGGCACCGGGATCGGCTCACCGGAGATCGGAAAGTTTGCAACTGCCTTGGTGGTCTCGCCGCCCCAGAGCTGCTCGTGTTCAGTCGTGGTCACGCTCGTCCTTTCGCTTCGCTGGAGGGAACGCTATCGCGCTGGACTTGACAAGCTTGCCTACGGTCGTTAGGTTCTTTCCTAATCTTATTAGGTCACTGTCCTGGAGACAACCATGAACCGCAAGCAGCTCACCCCGAACCTGACCCAGCTGACGAAGATCGGCCTGATGAACGCCTACTTCGTCCGCGAAGATGACGGACTGACGCTGGTCGACACGACGATGGGCGCCGCCGACGCGCTGATCGCGGCGGCCGCCGAGGTCGGCGCGCCGATCCGCCGGATCGCTCTGACGCACGGGCACGGCGACCATGTCGGCTCGGTCGACGCCCTCCGAGCCAAGCTCGGTGACGACGTGCCGGTGCTGATGCCCGAGGCGGATGCGCGCATCCTCGCCGGCGAGCCGGTCGACTTCGAGGGCAAGAAGCGCGGCAGCTGGCCGAAGCTGAAGACCAAGCCTGACGTGCTGCTGCAGCCCGGCGACCGCGTTGGCAGCCTCGAGGTTGTCGCGAGCCCCGGCCACTCGCCAGGCCACGTCGCGTTCCTTGACACCCGCGACCGCAGCTTGATCGCCGGCGACGCTTACAGCGCGATCGGCAGTCTCGAGGTCCCCAACCATCCGGCGTGGCGGTTCCCGTTGCCGTGGATCGCGACCTGGAATCGGCCGCAGGCCCTGAGCTCGGCTGTCACCCTCCGCGCGCTCGAACCGGCGCTGCTGGTGGTCGGTCACGGCAAGGCGACAACTTCCGCGACCACTGCGATGGACGCGGCGATCGCCCGTGCGCAGCGAGCGGCATGATGGCCCGCGCTGGACTCGATCCCGCGACCGTCGTCGAGACGGCGGCAGAGATCGCCGACCTCGAGGGACTCGAGTCGGTGACGCTGAGATCGGTCGCGGACACACTCGGCGTAAAGCCGCCGTCGCTGTACACGCATGTGGACGGGCTACTCGACCTCAGGCGGCGGCTCGCCAGATTGGCCGCGGGCGAACTGGCCGACGCCCTGACTCCGGCGGTCGCCGGCCGCGCCGCCGGCGACGCGTTGCGGGCGGTCGGGCGTGCATACCGGCAGTGGGCACTCGCCCACCCGGGTAGGCACGCGGCGATGCAGTTCGTGCTGGTTCCAGACAATCCAGCAGCGGAGCGGGTAGTGGCGTTGATGTTGTCGGTGATGAACGGCTACGGACTCGAGGGCGACGCGGCGATCCATGCCGTCCGCGCCATGCGTTCGGCGATCCACGGGTTCGTGGCGCTCGAGACGGGCGGCGGCTTCGGGATCCCGCTGGGCATCGACGAGTCGTTCGAGTGGATGCTCGACATGCTCGATCGCGGCCTGTCGTAACGGCTACCGACGCGGCGAGACGCGGCGGGGGTCAAGCGGACCCCCGCCGCAGTGATTCGCTCTAGACCGTCACGCCCTGTGCGAGCGGTGTGGTCCCGACCAGCCTGTCGATGTGGTGCTGCTGAGTGGCTTGGTCGTGAACAGGTAGTTCCCGTACCAGTTGGTGTACTGGTTCGCCTCTGGCGAGGGAACCGGATGGAAGCTGCTCGCCGAGTCCGGGTCGCCGCTTCCGTTGTACTTCGGGATGTCCGGGTACGGGTACACCGGCCGTGTCAGAGCCGTGCCGTTGACGGTGTCACTGGCGACGACCTGGCTCGGCGCGGTGCTGCCCTCGACCCACTGAACCATCGGGTAGACGAGGTCGAACGTGCTGTTCGTATAGCCCGGACCGCAGTGGAACTCGCCCGGGAACAGGAACAGCCGCGCGAACTGCTGGGTCGCTGACTGGCCACCCATGAACTTCTCGAGGTCCTCGTAGTAGTCGACCGTCCCGGTCGTCGGAATGCCGTTGTCGGCCCAGCCCTGCCAGATGATCAGCTTGCCGCCGTGCGCCCGGAACGCCTTGAGGTCGACACTCATCGCGTCGAACGTATTCGCGGCCGGGAACATCTTCTGGAAGTACTGATCGGTGAACTTCCACTGGCTCGGGTCGGGTCCGATCTGGCCCGGCGCCAGCAGCTGATATCGGAGGTACGGCAGCGACAGGCCCGAATAAT
Organism: uncultured Conexibacteraceae bacterium; assembly: GCA_963720195.1. Lineage (GTDB taxonomy): Bacteria > Actinomycetota > Thermoleophilia > Solirubrobacterales > Solirubrobacteraceae > Palsa-465. The sequence goes on along the minus strand of CAVRFD010000020.1, from coordinate 554,624 downwards.
CGAGCGAGTCGGTTCCCGGCACCGGCACGCCGTTGCTGGTCTGCGGCGGGATCTGGAAGGTGTCCCACGTCAGCTCCGAGCCGTACGGCAGGCCGCCCGGATACAGCTTGCGGCCCTGCGGGTCGGTCGGTCCGGAGTAGTACTCATCCGCGACCGTCACCTGCGCCGGCGTCAGGCAACTGCTGTTGTTGGTTCCCGCCGGACACTCGATGCTGGCCGGATTGAAGTGACAACTCCGCGGGTCGGTGATGATCCCGTCGTTGGTGCCGTCATCGCCGCCACAGGCCTTGATCACGGCCGCGTGCAGCGCCGGCAGCTTGTCGGCGGTGAGAATCGTGTTGCCGTCAGACCCGACGTTGACCGCGTAATCCCATGTCTGATTCTCCGCGTTCAACGGTCCCGCGATGATCTCCGGGGCACCGGCGATGATTCCGTTGAAGTCGGTCGGATAACGCTCCGCCTCCTCCATCGCCTCACGCCCACCATCCGAGCAGCCGTCGTAGTACGAGTAGTTGGGTGGTTGCCCGTAGAACGCCTTGATGATCGTCTTGGAGACCACCGCCAGGGCGTGCTCTGACAGGTATCCGTACTCGACCCGGAGGTCCTGGCTCGTGCCGAACAGCCCTCCACCACCGAGTCCGGCCTCGGAACTATGACCCTCGTCGTCCGTCGCCATCGCGAAGTCACCGCCGAGCGTGGCGTCGCAGGATGGGAACGTCTGTGAGCTCACGGTGCCGCAGTACCCGCCGCAGCCGTTCTGCAGATACCGCCCTTGCCATGTGCTGATCGGCAGCTGGAGATCGAAATGGATCTGGGGGGCGATCATCCCCTGCACGTTGCAGTACTGCGGGTTCGTTGCAGTCGCCGCGACCAGGGTTGCCGACGCGATCGACGTTGGGAACTGCGGGAGGCCGGCGAAGTTCGGATCGGTGGCGAGCTGTGCGCACGTCATCTGCGCAGGAATCGTCGGACTGGCGCCAGCCAACTGGTACGAGACCCTGTCCAACGTGGGTCGGCTGGTCTTGGCGCCTGCCACGGCGCTCGAAGATCCGATCACAGCCACGGAAACCGCCAGGATGGCGGCGACCGCGCCAAGGCTCGCAAAGGCACGAGTGCCTCTGAGTCTTAGTCGGTGGGACATACGACTCTCCTCTCGTTGCCGAGTCCCCCCAACCCTCGCTAGCCAACCTACCCGTTTTCAGCCGCAGAAGCTGATCAGTTCTCGCGCGAGCACGACCGGGTCGTCGTAGGCGACCAGAAAGCCGGCGCCTGGGATCGTGCGCAGCTGCGCACCTGGGATCAGGTCGAGCGCCTCCTGGGCCCATTCCAGGGGCGCCGACGGATCGTCCTCGGCCCAGAGCAGCAATACCGGCAGCTGCAGCGACTGATAGGCGTCGAGCAGGTCTCGCTGAGCCTCGAACGGCCAACGGCGTGAGAACTTCGCCCAGGCGCGGGCACGATTGGTGTTACCGCCCACGTCGGCGAAGGCGTGGCGGACGGCATCACGCGCCTCCGGGTTGCGCTGCGCGCTCAGCTTCTCGCCGAAGCGCGGCCGAAAGACCGCCTTTGCGGCGTGCGACAACGCCAGGTCGGCGCCGGGCAGGACACCGGCACTGGTGACGAGCCGCCACACCGAGCGGCGTCCGGCGAACGGCGCCGCGCGGTGCAGACGGTTGCCCATCAGCACCAACCGTGCCGGCGTGTAGTCGCCGTCGATGATCATGCGCAATGCGAGTTCGGCCCCGAAGTCGTGGCCGACCACGGCCGCGCGCGGGCCCCCGACCTCCGCGCAGAAGCCGGAGATGACCTCGGTCAGCCACTCACGCGTGTAGGGGTGGCGCGGCCGGTCCTCGGAGTCGCCGTGCAGCGGCAGGTCCGGGAGGACCACGCGAAAGCGCGCCGACAGGGCACTGACGATCGGTGCATATTCACGATGCGAGAGGCCCAACGAGTGCAGCAGCACGAGCGGCGGACCGGTTCCGGTCTCCCAGTACGCCACGCGCGCGCCATCGTGGTGGTGATACAGCCGCAGCCGCATGCCGGGAGTATGTCCGCCCAGAAAGCGGTTGGCAGCCGCGCATCTAGAATCGGCGCCTCGATGGCCACCGTCCACAGACCAGTAGACCCGCGCGCGTCCTTCCCGGCGATGGAGGAGGACGTGCTCGAGCGCTGGCGCGACCGCGACATCTTCAGGGAGTCGATCGAGCGCCGTCGTGGCGCACCGCGCTGGGGCTTCTTCGAAGGCCCACCGACCGCGAACGGCGCCCCCGGCTCGCACCACGTTCTGGCGCGCGTCTTCAAGGACATCTTCCCCCGCTACCGGACGATGTGCGGGTACCACGTCGACCGCAAGGCCGGCTGGGATTGCCACGGGCTCCCGGTCGAGCTCGCGGTCGAACGCGAGCTCGGTATGAAGCAGAAGGCGGACATCGAGCGTTACGGGATCGACCGCTTCAACGCGCGCTGCCGCGAGGTCGTGCTCAGCCACATCGACGACTGGACCCGGCTGACCGAGCGGATCGGCTACTGGGTCGACACCGAGCACGCGTACAAGACGCTCGACACGAGCTACATCGACTCGGTCTGGTGGGCGCTGAAGACGATCTACGAGAAGGACCTGCTGTTCGAGCGGCTGAAGGTCGTGCCCTACTGCCCGCGCTGCGGCACTGCGCTCTCCAGCCACGAGCTCGGCCAGCCCGGCGTCTACCAGGACGTGATCGACCCGTCGGCCTACGTGATCCTGCCGAGCGCGCGCGGCAAGCTCGTGGTCTGGACGACGACACCGTGGACGCTCGTGTCGAACGCGGCCGTGGCGGTCGACCCCGAGCTCATCTACGTCCGCACAGCCGACGACTTCATCGTCGCCGAGGCCTTGACCGAGAAGGTCTTCGGCGAGGACGTCGAGATCGTCGAGCGCTTCCCCGGCGCCGAGCTCGTCGGGCTCTCCTACGAGCCGCCCTTCGACTTCATCCCCGGATCGGACTACGGCGAGAAGGGGCACACGGTCCTGCCGGCGGACTTCGTGACCGCCGAAGACGGCACCGGCCTGGTTCACACGGCGATCGCGTTCGGCGAGGATGACTTCCGCCTGGGCGAGGCCAACGGCCTCAAGCCGATCAACCCGGTGCTCCCCGACGGCACCTACGACAAGCGCATCGGCCCGTACGCGGGCATGAACGTCAAGGCGGCCGATCCCGCGATCATCGATGACCTGCAAAGCCGCGGCAAGCTGCTCAAGTCGGAGCCCTACGAGCACTCGTATCCACACTGCTGGCGCTGCAACACGCCGCTGCTCTATTACGCAAAGCCGTCCTGGTACATCGCCACAAGCGTGATCAAGGATCGGCTGCTGGCCGCCAACGAGGCCGTCAACTGGCAGCCCCCGCACGTCAAACACGGGCGCTTCGGCAACTGGCTCGAGGGCAACGTCGACTGGGCGCTCTCACGCGAGCGTTACTGGGGGACGCCGCTGCCGGTATGGAGGTGCCCCGCTGGGCACCTCCACGTGGTCGGCTCACTGGCCGAGCTCGAGTCCCTGTCGGGCGTGGCGCTGGAGGATCCGCACCGTCCGTATGTCGACGACGTCACGTTCCGGTGCCCAGCCGCGGGCTGCGAGGAGCTGATGAAGCGCGTGCCCGACGTGATCGACGTTTGGTTCGACTCGGGCTCGATGCCGTTTGCGTCCTACAGCGCGATGCCGGGCCTCGACATAGCGCCACCCGGCGCGAACGAAGAGTTCGAGGCCCACTTCCCCGCCGACTACATCTGCGAGGCGCTCGACCAGACGCGTGGCTGGTTCTACTCGATGCTGGCCGTGTCGACGCTGCTATTCGACGAGAGCTCGTACCGCAACGTCGTCTGCCTGGGGCTGCTGCTCGACGAGAACGGCCGGAAGATGAGCAAGTCCGAGGGCAACATCGTCGAGCCCTGGGACGTACTCAACACCTACGGGGCCGACGCGTTCCGCTGGTACTTCTTCACCTCCAAATACCCGTGGGACGGGTACAAGTTCTCGCTCGAGTCGCTGGGTGAGGCGGTCCGCCAGTTCATGCTGCAGCTGTGGAACACGTACGGGTTCTACGTGCTTTACGCGAACGCGAACGGGGTCTCGCCCGAGGCGCTCGATCTGGACGAGGTCGAGCTGACCGAGCTTGACCGCTGGGCGCTGTCACGGCTGCAGCTGACGATCGAGGTTGTCCGTTCGAACCTCGAGGACCTCGACGCCACGACGGCCGGACGGGCAATTGCCGAGTACGTCGACGACCTTTCCAACTGGTACGTACGCCGATCCCGCCGCCGCTTCTGGGACGGCGACCCCGCGGCGATGGCGACGTTGCACACGGCGCTGACGACGGTCGCCAAGCTGCTGGCGCCGTTCACTCCGTTCATCGCCGATGAGATCTACGAGAACCTCGACGGCTCCGAGCCGAGCGTGCACCTGTGCGACTTCCCGGAGGTCGACAACGGAGTGCGAGACGGCGATCTCGAGGACGCGATGGCGATTGCGCGCGAGACCGTGCGGCTGGGTCTCGCCGCCCGCAGTCAGGCCAAGATCAAACTGCGCCAGCCGCTGCACGCCGCGGTGGTCGTCGCCGCGGGCGCGGAGCGCGAGGCCATCGAGCGGTTGGCCGACATCGTCCGCGACGAGCTCAACGTGCGTGAGCTGAGGTTCGTGTCCGAGGCCGATGAGCTCGGTGAGGTCGAGATCAAGCCGAACTACCGCACGCTCGGCCCACGCTTCGGCAAGCAGATGCCGATTGTCGCGGCGGCCGTCGCGGGGCTCGATGCGGCACGCTCTGCCGCGAAGCTGCGCGATGGTGGCACGGTCGCGATCGGGGTCGCGGGTACCGAGCACGTGCTCAACCCGGAGGACCTGCTGGTTTCGATGAAGCCGTTGGAGGGCTATCAGGTCGAGCGCGAGGGCTCGCACGCGGTCGCACTCGAGCTCGAGATCGACGAGTCGCTGCGGGTCGAGGGCTGGGCGCGCGAGATCGTCCACGCCGTCCAGGCCGCGCGCCGCACCGCAGACTTCGACATCAGTGACCGGATCGTGCTCATCTTGGATGGCGCGCCCGAGTTGCTCGGCGCGGCCCGCGAGCATGAGGAGTACGTCGCCGGCGAAACGCTGGCGGTCGCAGTTGAGTACGCGTCGTTGGGCGGAGTCGAGCCCGTGCTGATCGACGGACTCGAGCTGCGCATCGAAGTCCGGAGGATTTAGCCCTGATGCCGCCGGCGCCCGTGATCGACCTGAACGCGGATGTCGGCGAGCGACCTGGAGCTGAGGGCATCGCCGCCGATGCGGCGATCCTGGCGGCGGTGTCGAGCGCGAATGTCGCCTGTGGCTTCCATGCCGGCGACGCCGAGACGATGCGGGCGGTGTGCGCCGAGGCGGTCGCGCAGCGCAAGCGGATCGGAGCTCATGTCTCGCACCTCGATCGCGAGGGCTTTGGCCGCGGCGAGCTTGGTGTTGAGGCGGAGACGCTGCGCGACCAGGTGGTGCAGCAGATCGAGGCGTTGCGGTCAATTGCAGCGCTCGTCGGTGGCGCGGTTGGGTACGTCAAACCGCACGGGACCGTCTATAACACCGCCGCTATAAATCGCCCCTACGCGGACGCGATTGCCGCCGCGGTCGCATCGGTCGACAGCGCATTGAAGCTGCTCGGCCCGCCGGAGTCGGAGCTGTTGGCGGCGGCCGAGGCCCACGGGCTCGAGGGCGTCGCGGAGGGCTTCGCCGACCGCGCCTACGCCGCCGACGGCACGCTCGTGCCTCGCAGCGAGCCAGGCAGCGTGCTCACGCTCGAGCAGGCGCTCGCCCAAGCGGTTCGGCTCGCGGGCGACGGGGACTTCCGCTCGCTCTGCATCCATAGCGATACGCCGGGCGCCGCCGAGCTGGCCTTGGCGGTGCGCAATCGTTTGATCGGCGCCGGCTTCGAGATCCGCCCATTCGCGTGAGACGAGTCGGCGACCGCGCAAGCCTCGTCGAGCTGACCGACAACGCCGCTGTCCACGCGGCTGCTCGCATGGCACGCGAACGGTTCGGTGAGCATTTGGAGGACGTCGTTCCGGGACATGAGACGCTGCTCCTGATCTGGTCTGACGGGAGCTTTCGGTTGTCTGAAGCCGACCTGGCCGAGTTCGCAGCACCAGCCGCAGCACCGACACCCGGCAAGCTCGTGACGATCCCGGTCGAGTACGACGGTTCTGATCTGGACCCGGTCGCCGCAGCGCTCGGGATGAGCCGCGCAGCGGTGGTGGAGCTGCACGAGGGGGCGGGGTACACCGTTGGGTTCATGGGGTTCTCGCCAGGCTTTCCTTATCTCATAGCCGACGAGCCGTCCTCATTGCTGGAGCTGCCACGACTGGGGACGCCGAGAACGGAGGTGCCGGCGGGATCCGTGGCCGTTGCGGCGGGGTACTGTGGGATCTATCCGCGCAGCTCGCCCGGGGGCTGGAATCTGCTGGGGCACACGGACGTGGTGCTGTTCGATCCGGAGCGCGATCCGCCGGCGTCGCTGGAACCTGGCATGCGGGTGCGGTTCGAGCGGCGATGACGAACGTCGAGGTCGTCTCTCCTGGGGCGCTGACGACGGTCCAGGACCTCGGCCGCCCGGGTTGGGCGCATATCGGCGTACCGCGGTCGGGCGCCGCGGACCGCCCGGCGCTACGGCTGGCCAACCGGCTCGTCGGCAACGACGAGGGCGCGCCCGCGTTGGAGACGACGCTGAGCGGGCCGCGGCTGCGCTTCGACCGGCCGACCGTGGTGGCGCTGACCGGAGCCCCCGTCGATTCGGTTCCGATGAACACCGCGGTCGAGCTCGCCGGGGGCGAGCTGCTCAAGGTGGGGACCGCCAGGCGAGGCCTGAGGACCTACATAGCGTTCCAGGGTGGGCTTGATGCCCCGCCTGTGCTGGGAAGCGCCTCGACCGACCTCCTGACCGGCCTCGGGCCCGCGCCGCTGGCGCGAGGAGACACGCTCCGGCTCGTAGCCGCATGGGGCGGGCGCGCCTCGGGCACGCCCGCCCCGGCGCCGCCCCCGCTATGTGAACTACCCCGGATTGCGCGGCTTCGGACGATCCTCGGCCCCCGCGACGACTGGTTCACGACAGAATCGATCGAACGGATACTCAGTGAGCCCTTCACGGTCGACCACGCGTCCAATCGAATCGGCCTGCGGCTGAATGGACCCGTGATCGATCGCGCGCGGAGCGGCGAACTCCGTTCAGAGGGCCTCGTTCCGGGCGCCATCCAGGTACCACCGGACGGCCAGCCGATCCTGCTGCTGGCGGACCACCCGACGACAGGCGGCTACCCGGTGATCGCGGTCGTCCACAGCGAGGACCTACCGCTCGCTGCGCAGCTGCGGCCCGGCCAGCAGCTGCGACTCGAGTCCGGCGCAGCTCAGTAACCGCCGGCAACCCGCTGTGCGCGCCACTGCTCGACACGGATCGCCCAGCGTTCATGGTCACGCCAGCGACCAGCGACCTTGAGGTAGCGCTCGGAAAAGCCTTCGCGGATGAACCCGGCACTTTTTGCGAGCGCGAGCGAACGTCCGTTGCTCGGCTGGATGTTCGCCTCGATCCGGTGCAGACCGAGTTGGGTGAACGCCCGCGCGAGCAGCAGTTCCATTCCCTCGCTCATGTAGCCCTGGCCACCGTAGGCCGCCACGGCGCCGTAGCCCAGGAAGGCACTCTGGAATGGACCGCGGACGATCTGGCCGAGGTTGAAGAAGCCCACGATCGCGCCATCCTCGATCCGGCAGACGAAGTTGGGGTCGAAGCGATCGTCGCGAACTCGCCCCAGCAGCGCGTCGTACTCCGGATTGGTGGTGACCCCGACGAGCCAGGGACTGTGGTAGCGCCTGCTGGCCACCATCGCTGCGACGAACTCGTCGCGGTCCTCGGCTCGAGGTGTCCTGAGCAGCACACGCACGGCGGTCGAGGCTATCCCCTCCCGCCGGCGTGTGGTGAAGAGTGGCTAGGCCAGCGCGGGCTCGATCTCAGCCTCGAGGCGCTTCTTGGGATATGCGCCCGTGACGCGCTTGACCTCCTGACCGTTCTTGAAGACGATCAGAGTCGGGATCGAGAGCACGTTGTACTGGATCGCGGTCTGCTGATTCTCGTCCGTGTTGAGCTTCGAGACCTTGAGCTGACCAGCCTTCTCGCTGGCGATCTCCTCAACCACCGGACCGACCATGCGGCACGGCCCGCACCAGGGCGCCCAGAAGTCCACAAGCACAGGCACATCGGACTCGAGTACCTCGGCCTGGAAGTTGTTGTCTGTTACCTCGGAAACGTTGCCCGCCATTTCGGCTCCTCTAAAGACTTTGGGTGTGCTTCAAAAAGTATAGCGACGCCCTCAGGCTGCTTTCAGTGGTTCTATTCGCATCCGAGGGGCGCACCCGTCATCCTGTCATTGTGATCGGCTCGACGGCTCCCGCGTCAGGCATCGTCTCATTCTCCGGCCGCCGAGTGGAGACGCACGGCAGCCGTTCTCTCTGGCTTCAGGACGCGCTCGACGGTCGTGAGCCTTACGAGCATCCTCGCCTTGAGGGCAACATCGAGACCGACGTCTGCATCGTCGGCGGCGGCTTCACCGGCCTGTGGACCGCGCTCGAGCTCAAGCGCAGAGCGCCGGAGACACGCGTGACACTGGTCGAAGCCGACATCTGCGGCGCCGGGGCCAGCGGCCGTAACGGCGGCTTTGCCCTAACGTGGTGGGCCCACTTCGAGCATCTGGTTTCGCTGTGTGGCCCCGAGCCTGCCCTGGCCCTTGCGCGGCGTGCCGAGGAGGCTGTGAAGAAGATCGGCGACTTCTGCCGGGAGCGCGGGATCGAGGATGCGTTCCAAATGGGCGGCTGGGTATGGGCAGCGACCAACCCCTCGCAAGTCGGCTCTTGGGGCAAGACCGTCAAGTTGCTCGGACAGCTCGGAGCCGAGCCCTATCGGCAGTTGAGCCGTCACGAGCTGGGCGAGCTCACGGGATCGCCCCAGCACCTCGACGGGTTGTTCGAGCCGATCTCAGCCGCGGTCCAACCCGCCAAGATCGCTCGCGAGCTGTCCCGTGCGGTGCGGGAGGCCGGGGTCACCGTGTACGAGCGCTCGCAGGTCAGGGCGATCGAGTACGGCCCACACACGAGCGTTGTACTCGACGGCGGCTCGATCACGGCCGACCAGGTCGTGCTTGCCGTCAACGCCTGGGCTGCACAGATCCACGAGATCGGTGCAGGGCTGGTCGTGATGGCGAGCGATGTGATCGCCACAGCACCGGCCCCTGACCGAGTCGCGGAGGCCGGTATCAAGCCCGGCGTCTGCATCTCCGACGGTCGCCGCCTCGTCAACTACTACCACGCGACGACGGATGGCCGGGTCGTCTTCGGCAAGGGCGGAGGCACGCTCGCCTTCAAAAACCGGATCAACGCCACGTTCGACCATCCTGGACGCCGCGAGCCGCCGATCCGAAGCCAGCTGTTGCGAATCTACCCGGGCCTCTGGGACGTACCGATCACGGAGAGCTGGAGTGGTCCGATCGACTACTCACTGAGTGGCATGCCGTTCTTTGTGCGGCTGCGTGAGGCGCCGAGCGTGCTGGTCTGTGCCGGGTTCTCGGGTGACGGTGTCGGTCCCTCGCGCCTCGCCGGCGAGATTCTGGCTGAGATGGCAGTCAGCGGCGGCAATGCCGGCCTGCCTGGTGCACTGCGCACCGTCCCCACCAAGCAACTGCCGCCCGAGCCGATCCGTTATCTGGGGGGTCGCCTGGTGCGGGCGGCGATCGCCCGCAAGGAGCAGAGCGAGGACCTCGCCGCCAAGCCGAAGCCCGTTGACCGGCTGCTGGCCGGCCTCGACCCGACCGGCTACGACTACAAAGGGCCCAAGCGCGCCGCCTGACGCCCTCGCCACCCTTGCCAGACCCAACCAACAGCGAGATCGCGGCCGCGTTCGACGAGCTCGGAGACCTCAACGAACTCGACGGCGCGTCGATTCACCGGATCGTCGCTTACCGCAACGGCGCTAAAGCCGTTCGCGAAGCCTCGACCCAGGTGGCGCAGCTGGCCCTGGAAGGGCAGGCGACGCGGCTTCCGGGGATCGGCGCGACCCTTCAGGAGAAGATCGTGGCACTGTCCACGACCGGCCAGATCCCCGCGCTGGAGAAGCTGCGGTCGAAGTTCCCAGCTGGTCTGGTCGAGATGACGAGATTGCCGGGCCTCGGGCCCAAGCGCGCCCGCCGGCTCTACGAGGAGCTCGGCATCGACTCGCTGGAGAGCCTCCGCCAGGCAGCCGCCAGTGGCAGGATCAGCGAGCTCAAAGGCTTCGGCCCCAAGGCTGAGCAGGCACTGCTCGAGGCGGTCGATGCCTATGCCGAGGCGGGACCCGCGCAGCGCATCGTGCTGAATCGAGCGCTCGCAGTCGGCGAGGAGCTGCTCGCGGAGATCCGCGCGCACCCGGCGACTGAGCGCGCAGAGCTGGCCGGCTCGGCGCGCCGTATGACCGAGAGCGTCAAGGACCTCGACATCGTCGCGACGGCGACCGACCCGGCAGCGCTCGCCCAGTCGGTGGCGGGGCTGCCCCAGGTCGAGGCTGCCTCCAGCCCAGGTTCCAACGCAGTGAGGATCCGGACACACAGCGGCGTCAGCGTCGACGTTCGGATTGTCGAACCCGATCAGTTCGGCAACGTCCTTCAGCACCTGACCGGCTCCAAAGAGCACAACGTCGCGCTGCGTGACTTCGCGGTGCGGCGCGGGTTGCATATCTCTGAGTACGGAGTGCTCGACGACAACACCGGAATCACGCATCGCTGCTCCACCGAGGTCGAGGTGTACGCGCTGCTCGCGATGGCCTACATCGAGCCGGAGCTGCGCGAGGACCGGGGCGAGCTCGAGGCGGCGCTCGACGGTACGCTGCCGGAACTCGTGACGGCGGCCGATCTGAGGGGCGACCTGCACTGCCACACCACGGCCTCTGACGGCACGGCCTCGATCGAAGAGATGGCCGCGGCTGCCCGGGACGCGGGTTACGAGTACCTCGCAATCACCGACCACTCCGCCTCAATGGGCTTCGGTGCTGATGTCTCGCCCGATGAGCTCAAACGCCAGATCGAGCGGATCCGCAGCGCCGACGTCCCCGGAATCAGACTGCTCGCCGGATCGGAGGTGAACATCCTGCCGGACGGTTCGCTCGACTACCCCGACGAACTGCTGGCCGAGCTCGATTGGGTGGTCGCCAGCGTCCATACCTCGTTTCGCATGCCTGCCGAGGAGATGACGGCCCGTATCGTGCGCGCGATCGACCACCCCTACGTCGACTGCATCGGCCACCTGAGCGGCCGCAAGATCCTGCAGCGGCCGCCGTACGAATTCGACTACGACGCGATCCTGGAGGCGGCCAAGCGCAGCGGCACGATGCTCGAGATCAACTCGAACCCCGACCGCAGGGACGTCGACGAGCTGCACGCCCGTGCAGCTGCAGCCGCAAGGGTGTCGCTTGTGATCAACTGCGACGCCCATCGCACCAGCGGTTTCGAGGTGGTGCGCTACGGCGTCGCCACGGCGCGCCGTGCCTGGCTCAGCGCGAGCCAGATTGCGAATACTTGGCCGTGGAGTGAGGTCGAGGCTCTGTTGAAGCGGGCTTCTCGGGCTTCGTGAAGAACTGAATCCTCGCGAACCAGAGCAGGCCGCCGACTGTTCCGATCAGTGCCACCCAGAAGTTGAGGCGCATGCCGAGGATGTAGACGGAGTAGTCGATGCGGAGGGTCTCCTCGAAGATCCGGAAGGCCGAGTAGCCGGCGACGTATAGCGGGAAAAGCCCGGGCGGGCGGACCTTCTTGCGATTGTCGAGCCAGACGAGCGCGGCCGCCAGCAGCAGGTTCCAGATGATCTCGTACAGGAATGTGGGCTGGAACGTGGCGAACTGGCCATAGCCTGGCGGCCTGTGCGCGGCTGAGATCTTCAGCGCCCACGGCAGCGTCGAGGGCTTGCCGAACAGCTCCTGGTTGAAGTAGTTGCCGATCCGCCCAATTGACTGGGCGACCAACAGTCCCGGCGTCACCGCGTTCATGAAGCGGTAGATGTCCGGCCAGCCGAGCCGTGCCCGCTTACGCAGATACCACAGGCCGCCGGCAGCGCCGCCCGCGATCCCTCCCCAGATCCCGAGGCCACCGTCCCAGATCGCGAACGGTCCCCACCAGTGGTCGGGCATCTGGCTCGGCGTGGTGATCAGGAAGTAGATGCGGCCACCGATCAGGCCGGCCGGAAAGCCCCACCAGGCGGTGTTGTAAACAATCTCGGGATCGCCGCCAACCCGTGCCCAGCGCCGCCGCGTGATCATGATCGCGGCGGCAACCGCGAACACATAACAGATCCCGTAGGCGTGGAAGAACAGCCCTCCGATCGAGAAGCCGTTTTCCGCCGGGCTCGGGATGAAGGCGGGCAGCGTCATGCGTGGCGCCCGGCGACCGGCGTCGAGCGCTCGGGGCTGTTCAGCTCGCTCAGATTCGAGCGGAAGCCTGGCGTGCGGACCAACCTGATCGGCTGCACCGGCGAGGTGTGCTCGACATAGAAGCGCGCGCCGTCGCGCTCCTCGATCGCCGTCACGGCGGCGGACTGGCGCCGCCACGCGAGTGACCAGATGATCGCGAAGCCGGTGGCGATCGCCGGTACCTGCGGATACGCGAATGCGACGCCGCCGGCGCCGATCGTGCAGATGATGATCGGCCAGAGGCGGTTGAGGACGACGCGACTTGGGTTGATCTCAGGGAGCATCGATTGCGTACGCGCTGATGCGAGCAGCACCCCGATCTGATGCGAGGTCCTGTGGCGTCGACCGACGAAGGCGCCGACCACAGCCGCGACCAGCCACCAGCCGGCCGCGAATGGGACGAGCGTCGCGTCGCTGTGCTGGTTGGCGCCGGCAACCGTCACGACGGCCAGCAGGGTTGCAGCCGCTGCGCAGATGATGACGGTGGTTCGCAGGAGGTCCGGGAAGCGCATGCAGCGGCGTACGGGCTATTCGGCGATCAGCGCGGACAGGAGCTCTCTTACGCCCTCGGTCCCCGCGACGACAATGTCTGCCTCGTCCTCGATCGCCGGAGGCCCGTCCTCGGAGCGGACCCCGACACAGATTGCGTGATCGATCGAGCCCTCCTGCGCGAGCTCTCGCAAGGCGTGGAAGGCATCAAGGTCGGTGACGTCGTCGCCGACGTAAAGCGCCGATGAGAGGCTCTTCCCTTCGAGCAGCGTGCGCACACCGAGACCCTTGTCGATGCGCACCGGCGGGCGCACCTCCATGACCTTGCGGCCCCAGTGGACCTCAAAGCCCGCCTCCTGAGCCTGCGCGGCCAGCGCGTCGATCGCTGCGCGAGCGTCCTGCTCGTCGACGGCACCGCGCCAGTGGTAGGCGATGATCGGGCCCTTGTCCTCGATCCGAACCCGCCGACGCCGCAACTCGTGCGTGTCCGATTCGCGCCGGAACTCGTTGATCCGCGGCGACCACTGCACCAGCGCCGGGTCAAGCTGCGCTTCCGTCCAGCCGGGGCGCAGCAGCTCAGCGCCGTGCGAGCCGAGGTAGGCGATCGTCCCGATCGAAACCATCGCGCGGGCCTCGGAGGCCCGGCGGCCGCTGATGCAGGCCAATAGTCCATAGCGCCGCGATGCCGCGATGATCAGCTGCCGGGTGGTCTCCGGCACGCTCGCGTCAGCCGCGTTGTCGACGATCGGAGCGAGAGTCCCGTCGATGTCAAGCAGCACGGCAGACCCGGACGGATCCGCTCGCAGCGGCGCTAGCGACTCGTTGAAGAGCGCTGACGTCACATCGACCAGTATGGCGCGTCCTGATAAGGCCCGAGCACATGCAAGTAGCATCCCGCGACATGGCTGGTCGGGAGGGAAGTTCCCGAAGCGTGTGGGTCGTCTTCACGGGCCTGATGCTCGTGATGCTGATGGCAGCCCTGGATCAGACGATCGTCTCGACCGCGCTGCCGACGATCGTCGGCGATCTGGGCGGCCTCAACCACATCTCGTGGGTCGTCACCGCCTACCTGCTCGCACAGACGGCCGTGATGCCCGTGTACGGCAAGCTCGGCGACCTGTTCGGGCGCAAGATGATGCTGCAGATCGCGCTCGTGATCTTCCTGATCGGCTCGGCGCTGTGCGGACTCTCACAGAGCCTGACGATGCTCGTCGCCTTCCGGGCGATCCAGGGCCTCGGCGGCGGCGGCCTGATGGTCGGCGCGATGGCGGCCATTGGGGACGTCGTCTCGCCGCGCGAGCGCGGGCGCTACCAGGGCCTCTTCGGCGCGGTTTTCGGATTGGCGAGCGTGATTGGTCCGTTGCTCGGCGGGTTCTTCACGACGTCCCTCTCCTGGCGTTGGATCTTCTACGTCAATCTCCCCGTCGGCGTGGTGGCGTTCTTTGTGCTCGCAGCATCGCTGCCGAACGTCACCGAGCGGGTCCACCGGCAGATCGACTACCTCGGTGCCGCGGTCCTGGCGCTGGCCCTGGTCGCACTGGTGTTGATGTGCACGCTCGGCGGGGTCGACTTCAAGTGGTTGTCACCGGTCATCATCGGGCTCGGGGTCGCGACGATCGTCCTGATCGTCGCTATTCGTGTTCATCGAGGATCGCGCGGCCGAGCCGGTACTTCCTCCGCGCCTGTTCAAGAACCGGGTCTTCAGCGTCACGAGCGCCATCGGGTTCGTGGTCGGTTTCGCGCTGTTCGGCTCGGTCACCTACCTTGCGCTGTTCCTGCAGGTGGTGAACGGCGCGAGCCCAACTGGGTCCGGGCTGCAGATCCTGCCGTTGATGGGCGGGCTGCTGATCACGTCGATCGGCTCCGGCCAAGCGATCACTCACACGGGCAGGTACAAGATCTACCCGGTCGTCGGCACCTTCGTGATGGTCGTCGGCCTCTATCTGCTGTCGCGGATGGACGCGAGCACGACGCGACTGGCGGCCTCAGGATCGATGTTCGTGCTCGGCCTCGGACTCGGCCTGGTCATGCAGGTGCTGGTGCTCGCCGTACAGAACGCCGTCGACTACTCGGACCTCGGCGTCGCGACGTCGGGCGCCACTCTGTTCCGGTCGATCGGCGGCTCGGTCGGCACCGCGATCCTCGGCTCGATCTTCGCGAGTCGTTTGGCCTCACAGCTCGTCGCCGGCTTGCGCACACACCCAAGTGTCGCCCCATCTCAGATCTCGAGGCTCTCGACCGCCGGCAGTAACCCGGCCGCCCTGAAGCGACTGCCAACGCCTGTTCACGACCTGTACGTCAGCGCTTTCACGCACGCCCTCGACCGTGTCTTCCTGATCGCCGCCGTCGTCGCCGCCGCCGCGTTCCTCCTGAGCCTGGCGCTCCCGGAGCGGCCCCTGCGCGACACGGCGGAGGCCAGCGTCGGACTGGGCGAGTCGTTCGCGGCGCCGAAGGCGCCGGACTCGCTCGCCGAGCTTTCGCGCGCGCTGAGCGTCCTACTCGGCCGCGAAGGCCGTCGTCACCTGGTCGAGCGGATCGCGGCGCGAGCAGGCGTCGAGCTCTCCGCGGCCGCGGCCTGGCTCCTGGTGCGCTTCTACCGCGAGCCCGAAACGTCGATCGAGGACCTGTCCGAAACGTGGGACGTGCCGATCGACCGGACCCGTGCCGGCCTGGCCGAGCTGATCGATCGCGGCATGGTGTCCCCTAACGGGCAGATTCCGGGCGATACCTCAGCGGTATCTCCGGCGATATCGGCCCAAAACCCAAGTGAGAGACACACCGTGACCGAACTTGGAGGCGAAACCGCTCAGAAGTTGATCGCCGAGCGTCAGGCGACGCTCTCACGATTGCTCGACGGCTGGGAGCCCGAGCGCAACGCGGAGGTTGCCCAGCTCCTCACGCGCCTCGCCGAGGAGAGCGGCCTGGCGCCATCGCCAGAGCTCGCGAGCCGCAGCTAGGAGCGATCCGCCGCTTAGCCAGAGACGGGGCGCGCCTCCTCGAAGCGCGGCAGACCGTCATCCGGAATCGGCTCCCAGGTCGCGGCGTAGGCGACGAACTGGCGGTAGCTCGGCCGCACGCCCGGATCGGCGTCGAAGGCGGACATCCGGATCGCCATCCGCGAGCCGTCCGGACTGCGCGAGAAGAGGTGCGCTCCGCATTCGCCGCAGAAGTGCTTCACGTGGCCGTCGGGCGGCCTCCAGCCCCGGATGAGATCGTCGCCTGACAGCCAGCGAACCGCGCCCGGATCGACCTGCGCGGACGCCCCTACCGCCGTACCGGTGCGGCGCTGGCAGCGGGTGCAGTGGCAATAGCTGGCGCCCAGCGGTGGCGCGGTCAACTCGAACCGCACCGCCCCGCACAGACAGCCGCCATGGATGGAGTAGTCGGACAGCTCGCTCATCACCGGTACCTTTCGTGTCTCTCCCGCACGAAAGGTACGACAGTGGCGCTCGAGACATCCAGCATCCATGTGATCACCGATGAGGCGGAGTTGCGCGAGATCATCGGCAGGCCGACCGAGACAGTGCTCTCGAAGATCACTGATCACGTGAACGAGCTGACGCGCCAGTTCATCGAGCGCTCCCCGTACGTGTGCGTCGGCACGATGGCGCCTGACGGTGGCCTCGACGTCTCGCCGCGCGGCGACGCTCCGGGCTTCGTCCGCATCGTCGACGAGCGCACGCTGCTGATCCCTGACCGACCTGGCAACCGGATCGCGGACACGCTCACCAACCTGCTGGCCGATCCGCGGATTGCGCTGCTGTTCCTGATCCCGGGCATCGGCGACACGTTCCGGGTGAACGGCCGCGCGGTGATCACCGACGACGCAGAGCTGCTGGCGCCCAGCGCCGTCGACGGAAAGCTCCCGAAGCTCGGACTGCTGGTCGCGATCGAAGAGGCCTACACCCAGTGCTCGAAGGCCTCGATCCGGTCCGACATCTGGAACCCGGAGAAGCACATCCAGCGCAGCGCGCTACCGAGCTCTGGCGAGATCCTGCGCTCGCTGGCGAGCACGGAGTTCGACGCCGAGGAGTACGACCGCGAACGTGCCGAGCGCTACGCGCGCGGTGAAGGGCTGTATTAGCTACTCGGCGGTGATTTCGCGCAGCTGGCCCGAGTCGACGTCGTAGACGAAGCCCCGCACGAGCTCGCGGTGCGGAATGAAGTCGGAGCGACGCACGCGCAGGATCGACTGGCGTACGTCTGCATCGAGATCGGTGAAGGATTCAATCGCGAATGCGGGCGCGACGCCGGTCGCGGCCTGCAGGTCCGCGCGGAAGCCGTCGTCGGTCAGCCTCTGCATACCGCAGTCGGTGTGGTGGATCAGCATCACCTCGCGCGTGCCGAGCTTGCGCTGCGAGATCGCCAGCGAGCGGATCACGTCGTCAGTGATGACGCCGCCGGCGTTCCGCAGGATGTGGGCCTCGCCGCCGTCAAGGCCGAGCGCGGCGAAGACGTCGATCCGCGAGTCCATGCAGGTCACGATCGCGAGCCGCCTGCTCGGCTCGATGCTGAGTGCACGAGTCTCCTGGGCGTCCGCATAGGCGCGGTTGTTTTCGAGCAGCTGATCGATGAAGGTCATAGCGGCGCGCTGTTGACGAGTCGCTCGAGGCTCAGTGGTACCTCGTGCAGGACAAGCCGGCTGCGTGACTCTCGCACACCGTGATTTCGCTTGAGACGATCAATCACCGTCTCGAGCTCAGCCGCGTCGGCGCACGCGATCTGTAGCAGGAAGTCGTAATCACCGGTCAGCCGCACGGCGCCGATCACCTGCTCGACCTCGAGCAGGCCGCGCTCGAACTCATCCAAATCGGCGCCTTCCCTGAGCCGCACGTCGCTCATCAGATGCAGCCCCCGCCCCAGCCGCGACAGGTCAAGCTCGGCGTGGTAGCCACTGATCACGCCAGAGGCGCGCAGCCGGCGGACCCTCTCGGCCACCGTGTTCGCTGACAACGTCACGGCACGGCCGAGGTCCTGGTACGTCATGCGCGCGTCTCGGAGGAGGTGGTTGAGTAGCCGGCGATCGATGGCATCCACCCACATATCGTCGCATATATCGGTCAGTTCGCAACTGGGCCGATGAATCCTCGGCACCGGTGCACTATTAGCCACCAACTCCGAACCAAAATCGGCAGAAGGTCGACAATCATTGGGGTGTGGCAGTTCTTGTCCTTCGAATTGGGCTCACACCGCTCGCCTTCACCCTGGTCTCCAGGGCTCAGTCGAGGTTCGGAAACTGGATCGGCGGCCGACTGATGGGGCTGCCACTCACAACCGGACCGTTCCTGCTGGCGGTGTGCATCACAGCCAGCCGCGCGACGGCCGCACGCGCCGCCGCCGGCGTCACCGGCGGACAGATCGCCGTGGTCGCGTTCTGCTGCGGCTACGCACATCTCGCAGGGCGCATGCGGCCCGGCCGAGCGACCGCCGCCGCGTTAGGGATCGCGCTTGCGGCCGACCTCGCTCTGCATTCGATCGGCGGTATCTGGGCGACAGCAGCCGCGGTTTGGCTCGTGATCGCGCTGAGCCTCGCGCTCTGGCCGTGGCCGGCTGACCAAGCACGCGCAGCCGGCGATTCGGGCCCGAACCGCCTACTCCCGCGAGCCGCGACCTCAACCGCGATCGTCGCGACGAGCTCAACGCTCGTCCCGTTGCTCGGAGCGCGTGTCGCAGGCGCGATCGCATCAGCCCCGGTTCTGCTCTCGATGATGGTGCCAGGCGCGCATCGCTCCGGCGGCCCTGAAGCCGCAGCGGAGATGGCCCGCGGCACGATCGTCTCGATGATCGGCACGATCGGATTCTCAACGGTGCTGGCGACCTGCCTGGAGCACCATGCGGTGCTGCCGTCGCTGCTCATCGCGACCGCCACGCTGGTCGTCCTCTCAGTGGCCGCGCCCCACCTGGGCCGGCTGCTTGAACGCGCTTCGGAGTCAGTCCGACGACGGACCGAGGCCGTGCTCGAGCGCGCCCTTGACGCCGGCGTCTAAGGCGTTCAGTCGATACAGCGCAAGCGCCTCTGGCGAACCGAACCGGCCGCCAGGAGCAGTTGCCGGGCCATGGTGCGAGAGGACGCAGTGCAGCAGCGCGATCCGGCGCGGTTCGTCGATCGCTTCGCCGAGCGTGGCGAAGCGCACGCTCAACAGCTGCTGGCCGAGGGTCAGGTGGCCGAGGAGCCGCCCCTCTTCGGTAAGGCCGATCTCGGCGCCATAGGTGAATTCGCGGATGTGGCCGATGTCGTGGACGATGGCCGCGGTCAGCAGCAGGTCGCTGTTGAGCCTGCGGTGCAGGTCACAGAGCTCGCGGGCAAGCGTCGCGACCGCGACCGTGTGCTCGAGCAACCCGCCGAGGTAGGCGTGATGGCCGTTGCGCGTACAGGGTGTGCGACGAAAGGCAGCGCGCAACTCGGCGTCGCCGAGCACGTTGTCGAGCAGTGCCTTGTAGCCGGGGTCATAGACCTCGGACGCGAGGTGCTCGAGGAAGCCATCGAGCTCTTCCATGTCGCGATAGGCGACCGGCAGGAAGGCCTCGGCCGTGACGTTCTCCGCGCCCTCACCCCCCGGTTGCGCGCGCCGGATGTCAGAAACCTCGACGACGAGGTCGTCACGGAAGCGCTCGACGCGGCCGACCACCAACACCAGGTCACCGCGTTCGAAGCGGCCCGCCAGCACGTCCGCGTCCCGGAAAGCGCGCGCCTGCACGTTGCCCGTGCGGTCGCGCAATTCCAGCGCCAGGTACGGACTGCCGGTGCGCGTTTTCAACCTGTCCTTGCGCACGCACGCGTACACGCCGCGCACGTCATCGCCGGCGCGTAGCGCGCTGATCGTGGTGTCCGTAGCCATATCGCCATGATGTACGGTGATTCGGATGCAGCCATTGCGATGGAACTACCGGCCGGATCATCTGCGGGCGCCCGCACTGATCTGCGGCTTCAAGGGCTGGAACGATGCAGGCGATGCCGCATCGTCGGCTGTCAGCTTCGTCGGAGAGGCGCTCGGCGCGCGCGAGTTCGCGACGATCGACCCAGAGGACTTTTACGACTTCCAGGCGACGCGTCCACGGATCAAGTTGACCGACACGCAGGTACGCGCGATCGAGTGGCCGGACGTCCGGCTTTACGAGGCTCGCATCCCGCGCGCGCCGCGCGACCTGATCCTGCTGACGGGCCATGAACCGTCGTTTCGTTGGCGAACGTTCACCGGCCTGATCGTCGAACTGGCTGAGGCGATCGGCGTACAGCTCGTGGTCACGCTGGGGGCGCTGCTCGCGGACGTTCCGCATACGCGGCCAGTGTCAGTTACGGGGTTTGCGACCGACCCGTCGCTGGTCTCGCGGCTAAGCCTCACGACGTCCTCCTATGAGGGACCAACCGGAATCGTCGGCGTCGTTCACGACGCCTGCCACAACGCGGGACTGCCCTCGGCGAGTCTGTGGGCCGCCGTCCCGCACTACATCGCCGCCTCACCCAACCCGAAGGCCTCGCTTGCGCTGATCCGCAAGCTCGAAGGCCTCGTCGGCGTCGTCATCGACGCCGGTGAGCTCGAGTCGGCAGCCGCCGACTATGAGCGCCAGGTCAACGCGGCCGTCCAGCACGATCCGGACATCCAAGCATTCGTCGAGAAGCTCGAGGCGGCTGCCAGCGAGGAGCAGGCCGACGTTTTCGACATGCCCTCAGGCGACTCGATCGAGCGCGACCTACAGCGCTTCCTGCGCCAGCGAGGCCAGGAACCGCCGAGCTGAAGCCCCCTGATCAGCTTCGAGCCTCTGCGCGCCGAGCACCTGCCGCAGCTGCAGGCGTGGCTTTCACAACCGCACGTGGCGCGTTGGTGGGGCGAGCCGCCGACACTCGAGCAGGTCGAGGTCGAATACAGCGACCGCCTCTCAGGTGTAGACCCGACTCGCTGCTACATCGCGCAGATCGACGGGCGCCCGGTCGGCATGGTCCAGACATACCAGTGGGACAGGCCTGACAACACCCAGGAGGCAGCGGAGATCGGCGCCCTCCCCGGCGAGGCGGGCATCGACTACTTCATCGGCGAGCCCGATCTGATCGGGCGCGGCATCGGGCCACTCATACTGAGCGGCTTTCTCGATGGGATCGTGTTCGCCGACCCTGACGTCACGGGCGTACGCGTGCCGATCGACATGAACAACGTCGCTTCATGGCGCTCTCTGGAGAAGCTCGGCTTCGACCGTGGTGGTCTGGTGCCGCGGCACGGCGGCGAGGTTCAATACATCCCGGCGTTGCGCCGCGATCAGCGCTCGGCCGCCGGGCAGACGAGCCGGTAGTCACATAGCTTGCAGGCGTGTGGCGAGGGCGTCGGCTCGAACTCCTGCGCCTTGATTCCCTCGGCGACCTCGATCGCGACGTTGCGGATCCACTCGGCGCGCTCGGGATCGCCGGAGATCGCGACCTTCTCGTCATCGAGCAGGTAGTAGTAGGCGCCGCGCATTGCCTCGAGGCCCCAGGCTTCGCGGGCGGCGATCGCGTACAGGGACAGCTGCACGTCGTTGGCGAGCTGCTCGGCTGACTTCGGGCGGCCGGTCTTGTAATCGATCAGCTCGTACTCACCCGAGGGCAGGCGGTCGACGCGGTCGACGCGGCCCCGCACGAGGTGCGGGCCGAGCTTGAAGCTGAACTGGCGCTCGAACCAGACCGGGCGCGCCTCATCTGATTGGGCCCGCTCGTGATAGCGGGTCAGCGCGGCGGTCGCCTTCTGGCGCAGCTGGCGCTCCTCGTCGGAATCGCCGAAGCCGCCACGGCGCCAGCTGGCATCGAGCAGGGTAAGGAGCTCGGCCAGCGGGCCGAGCTCCCCCTCGGCAGCATGAAAGCGCTCCAACACCTGGTGCACCGCGATCCCGAAGCGCTGGTGCAGCGTCGGTTGCTGCGGGATCCGGAACACGCGCGCGAACTTGTAGCGCAGCGGGCAGGCGCGGTAGGTGTCGATGTCGGTGGCCGACAGCATCACGCCGTCGCCGCGCATCGGCAGGAAGCGGAGCAGCGACGGTTCGTCGCGCGCGGCGATCACCTGGGCACGCCGGCGGACGTCGAGCTCGGTGTCGAGCAGGTACTCGTCGAGCGGCGAGCTCGTGAAGATCTCGCGCTGGTCGCCGGTGACCGCCTGCTCGATGCGGACGTTGATGTCGCGCAGCGCCTCGGCCATACCCTGACCCTCCTGCGCGTCACCGCGAGCGATCAGTGCCGCGAGCTTGAGCAGCTCGAGGTAGCGCACGACAGCATGTGAGATGTCCAGATCGGTGTCGAGCCGCAGTTCCGCAAGCCGGCTGGCGGCGCGTGTCGTGCCCTCCATCAGCTCGTCGCGCAACAGCCGGTAGGTCGAGTGCAGCGTCTCAGCGGGTCCGAACAGATCCTCGCTGAGGTCAAGCCACTCGCCACCGAGCGCCACGCGTGCCTGCTCCACGGGTGGCAACGGCGGCGCCACGCCTGGCCGCCCGTCGCGCTCGCCGCCGGCCGCGTAGACCAGCACCGCCCGCTCACGGGCACGCGAAACCGCCACGTACAGCCGTTGACGCAGACGCGACCGGCGCGCAGCGTCGTCGTCCGCCGGCAGCGGCTCGCGCAGCAGCTCATCCGGCACGGGCTCGCAGTCGAGCGCGTTCGATCCCAGTAACGACGCCCGCAAGCCCAACACGAAGACGTGATCGACCTCCAACCCGCCGGCGACGTCGAGTGCGAGCACCTGCACCCCATCGGCCCCGACCAGATCTGGCTCCTCGCGCTCGCGCAGCCCGTACTCGGCCACCGCCGCGATCGAGCGTGCAAACTCGCGCGCTGTGGCCTGCGGCATCCGCGCCACGTAGGCGGAGGCGAGCTCACCGAACTGCGCCAGCGCGCGCAGTCGCTCGACCACATCCGCCTGCGCGGCGAACAGCTGCTGGCGGCGCAACCCGAGGCGCTCGATCAGGCGGTGCACGTAGAGGTCAGGCCGCATCGTGTCGACGTGCGCCACGCAGGCGCGGTACAGCTTCAGGAATACGCGGATGCGCTCGCGCGCCTCGGGCGGAACCTGCGGCGACTCGGTCGCAGCCGCGAGCGCGGCGACCATGTCGAGCTTGCGCCGGCGGGCGATCTGGGTGCAGCGGGCGATGTCGATCGAACGCAGCTCGATCGGCGAGCGTGCCAGCGCCCGAACCACGGCCGGAGCGTCACCGGGATCGGCCAGCAGGCGTAGCCAGGCGAGCAGGTCGCGCACCTCGGCGCGCTGGAAGAAGGCGGCATCGCCGACGACCGTGTGCGGAACCGCGCGCTCTTCGAGCGCCACCGATACTGCCTGCCCTTCGCGTGCGATCTCAGCGACGATCACCGCGATCCGTCCCGGCTCGACCTGCTCGCGCGAAACCAGCCGCTCGATCTCGGCGGCGACCGCCTGCGCCTGCGCCCGCTCGTTCTCGCAGCGCCAGTGCTCGACGGTTCCGTCCGTGGCTACCGGTCCGCTGACCGGCAGCCCCGCCAGAGCGAACGCCGCATCGCTGACGGCGGGGGCGCAGCGGTGGGAGGTCAGCAACCGCGCGACACGGGTACCTGGTGTCTCGAATGCCTCCAACCTCGCCGCGCCGGCACCACGGAAGCGCCACACGGCGGCGAGTGGGTCGCCGGCGACCGTCAGCTCACCGGCAGCGACGGCGCGGGCGAGTGTCGCCGGGCCCAGATCCAGCTCCTGCGCGTCATCGACCAGGACATGCTGGAACGGCTGGCGGCTCCCTGGGTGGTCGGTGAGCAGCTTGATCGCCAGCGCGACCAGGTCACCCTCGTCGCACGTCCCGAGCTCGCGCATCATGCGGTCGTGCGCGTCGAAGATCGCTGCGAACTCGCGCTCACGAGGGCTCTCCTGGGTTCCGGCCCAGGTCGAAAACTCGGCGGCGCCGATGAGCTCGGCCTTGAGCCGGTCGATGCGGCGCACGAAGCTGCCCAGTAGCGCGCCGGCGTTGCCGCCGAAGTCGTGGTGCTGGAGCGGCAGCTCGTCGATCCGCTCGGCCAGCATTGCCAGCCGGTCGCCGGCGCTGAGCGCCGCGTCGACCAGGTCGGGCCGCGACCCAGCACGGCGCAGCACCACTGCGGCGAACTGCGCCGGCGTGACGACGACCAGCTCGGTATATCCGTCGAGCAGCTCCTCCTCGAGCACGGCGCGCGCCGCGTCGGCCCGCGCCGCGGACGGGGTCAACAGCACGATCCGCTCGGGCAGCGTTCCGTGCTCGACCAGCCAGCGGTAGCGGTCGAGGATCAGCCGGGTCTTGCCGCTACCGGCGGCGCCCAGAATCAGGAGCGGACTGCCGCTGTGCGTGATCAGCGTTGCCGGATCATCGACAGTCAGGGCAGTCTCGGTCACCTCGTCTGACAGCATAGGCTCGGAATGGACGACA
Source organism: uncultured Conexibacteraceae bacterium (assembly GCA_963720195.1). Taxonomy (GTDB): domain Bacteria; phylum Actinomycetota; class Thermoleophilia; order Solirubrobacterales; family Solirubrobacteraceae; genus Palsa-465. The sequence continues at coordinate 530,286 of CAVRFD010000020.1, read as the reverse complement.
CGGGAGCTGAGAAACAGGTGGATTGGCTCAGCGCCTGCCGTCGGGCGACGGACGCCATGCGGATCATGCTCACCGACCGTTCCACGACCGTCCAACGCGCGGTCGAGACCGGCACCACCGGCAGCGGTGGCGACCACACGCTGGAGATCGATGACGCGGCCGAGACGATCGTCTTCGCCGAGCTGCAGCGCCTCTACGACGAGGGCTACCGCTTCAACGCGATCTCCGAGGAACGCGGCGCTGTTGATTTCGGGGGCGGTGAGATGCTGGTCGTGATCGACCCGATCGACGGCTCCCTCAACGCCAAGCGGGGGCTCGCGCACCACGCCCTGTCGTTGGCGGTCGCGGCGGGCGGGACGATGGCCGACGTCGAGTTCGCCTACGTCTACGACTTCGGGACCGGCGAGGAGTGGTCGGCCCGGCTCGGGTTCGGCGCTTTCCTCGACGGGGTGCGGCTGGACCCCAGGCTGGGCGAGCGACACGGGCCGGACGGGCGGCTCGAGGTGCTCGGGATCGAGTCCGCTGATCCACGCTGGCTCAAGGGTGCGATCGATCCGCTGGTCGAGTACGCGTATCGGCTACGCGCGCTCGGCGCTGTGGCGCCCTCGCTCTGCCAGGTCGCCGCAGCACGGTTCGACGGACTCGTGTCGCTGCGTGCATGTCGAGCGGTCGACGCGGCTGCGGCGCAGCTGATCGTCCGCGAGGCCGGTGGCGTCGTCAGCTTCCCGTTGTTCGAGGATCCGCTGGGCGCGCCCCTCGATCTGGTGCCACACTCACCGATCGTGGCTGCGCGGACAGCGGCAACACTGGCGGAACTGGAGTCTGTGTGCCCGCTCCCATAATCGATTGGATCGTGGCCGAGTGGATCGCGGGCCGTCTGGCCGGCGACGGGAACGCCCCCACTCCGACGATCGACCTCGGGCCGATCGCAGCCGACGCCGAGCAGCGTGTCGTCGCGTACACGGGGCTGGTGCCGGAGGGTCCGCTGCCACCGCCAGAGGGTCTCAACCGCCGGGAATGGGTCGCCACGAACATCGCCTCGACGAGGGCGCTGATCGACCCGATGCTCGCGCGGCTCACCGAGCAACTCGGGCCGGTCAAGCCGGCGGCGCAGCTGTGGCTGGGTTTCACCGGCAGCGCCGAGGTGGGCCTTTTGATCGGCTACCTGGCGCAGCGCGTGCTCGGCCAGTACGAATTCGTGCTGCTCAAGGAGCATGCCGACGGTCGCCCACCCCGCCTGCTGTTCGTGCTGCCGAACCTAGGCGAGGCGGTGAGGCGTTTCGATGCCGACGAGCGTGAGTTCGTCACCTGGGTCGCACTGCACGAGGTCACGCACGCGGTTCAGTTCAGTGGTGTCCCGTGGCTCCAAGGCCACCTCGCCGGCCTGATCCGCGAGTTGATGGACAGTGCCGAGGGGCGCATGGCCGCACGTCGGCGGCTCAGCCTCCCGAGCCGCGAGACCCTCGAGCGTGTGGGGCGCGCGGCGCTCAGGGCGGACTTCATCGGCATGGTCGCGTCCGAGCCCGAGCGCACCGCGATCGACCGCGCTCAGGCCGTGATGGCGGTGGTCGAGGGTCATGCCGAGCACGTGATGGATGCGGTCGCGCCGGAGCTGCTGCCTTCGCTGCCGGATCTGCGCAAGGCACTCGACGAGCGCCGCAAGGTTCAGTCGCCGATGGGCCGTCTGGTCAGCCGCGTGCTCGGGCTCGAGATGAAGCTCAAGCAGTACGAGCGCGGCAAGATCTTCTGCGACGAGATCGTCCGCGTCGGCGGCAGCGCGGCACTGCGACACCTGTTCTCAGCGCCCGAGGCGCTGCCAACGCTGGAGGAGATCGAGGACCCAGCGGCTTGGCTGCGACGTGCCGGACTCTCCATGTGAAAAGCTCGTGATCGGCCCGCGCGGCGCGTAACCCACCCAGATGGGTGGTTTACACCTATTGGCCGGTTTCGACGCGAGCATATGAGGAATTAATTCCTCACGAACAAAAGTCGATCGGCTATTATTTGCTTACGCAACGACTTCCCCCGGTGCGCTCGATAGGAGAACGACGCGCTGGGAAGGGTTCGCCGGCCCCATATCCTCGCCGGTGAATGCAGCACCCTCTCCTCCCTCAACCGCCGGGCCGCTACGTAAGTAGCGGCCCGTCGGTCTTTAACACCCTGACGGCGGCGGATCGGCGCGAGGCTTTGTCCTCGGTCGCTCGCGTACGCTTATTCAGTACGCCACGCTCCCTGCGTCCGCGCCTCGCTTGATCCGGCGCCGTCAGGGAGCGGGTTGGGCCGAGTCGGATGCAGGCTCGAAGCGCGACACGCTCTGCGGCGGCGCTGAGGGCTCGGCTCCCTCCTCGAGCAGCCGCTCGTAGATCCGCATTCGCTTGACGACGCGGCCGCCCATCGCCTCGAGGCCGCGGTTCATGCCGGTGTTGGTCTCGAGGATCCAGCCGGGCTCACCCCAGTTGATCGGCGACGCCGCGGCCATGTCGAAGTTCTCGATGTAGAGCAGAGCCGCGACGCCGGTGTGCTCGTACTCAGGCAGGACACCGAGAAAGCCGACACGGCAGCGGTCGATCAGTCGCTTGCGGTTGAGGTAGTACCACCAGCCGAGCGGCAACACGCGACCGTTCATCTTCTTGAGTACCTGGTTTATGTCGGGGATCGTGATCGCCGCCGCGACGACCTCATCGTCGTTCTCGACGAGCATGAACCAGCGCTTGTCGAAGACCAGCCGGTAGTTGATCGCGAGATCGGCGATGTCGTGACGGTCGTAGGGCGAGAAGCCCCAATTCTTCGACCAGGCCGCGTTGTAGATCTTCTGGAACTCCTTCAGGTCGCGCCCCAGTCGCCAGAACGACATCTTGCGGATCCGGAAGCCGTACTTCTCCTTCGCACGCTTCGCGAGCTTGGGCAGGATCGGCAGCATCCGATCCTCGCGGTCGTCGAGCCGCAGGTTCCAGTGGAAGACGTCCATCGCCTTCTGGAGGCCGGCGGCTTCGATCCGCTGGCGGTAGTAGGGCGGATGCCAGGGTTGGCGGATCATCGGCTCCAGCGCGAAGCCCTCGATCAGCACGCCGCACTCCTCGTTGATGATCAGGTCGAAGGGACCAATCATGCGGTCGCGGCCGGCCGCCTTCAGCCAGGCGCCCGCGGCATCGAGCAGCGCATCGGCCACCTCCTGGTCCTCCTCGAACTCGAGGAACCCGAAGAAGCCCCAGCGGTTACCGTGAAAGGCGTTGAAATTACGGTCGTACTGCGCGCTGATTCGCCCAACCACGCGACCGTCGCGGCGCGCCACGAAGAACTCGGCGTCGCCGTGCTTGAAGAACGGATTGAGCCTGCGGTTCAGATACGTGTAGCGCTCGAGCTTCAGCGGCGGGATCCACGGCGTGCCGCGGTGTAGCCGGTATGGCAGATTGACGAACTCGCGAAGGTCCGCCCGTCCGCGTACAGGCGTGATCTCTAGTCCCCCGGCAGGCGGCATGAGGCGGGAACGTATCATGGGTTGTATGCCAACGAGAGACCAGGTGACCGACGCGCTCCGCGCCGTCATCGACCCAGAACTGCATAAGGACATCGTCACGCTCGGGATGGTCCGCTCGATCGACGTCCACGCCAACGGTGTCGTCGACGTGACGGTCTCGCTGACGACCCCCGGCTGCCCGATCCGCGACCACTTCCAGACCTCCGTCGATGAGGCGATTCGCGCGCTTGACGGCGTGATCGGCGTCAACATCAACTTCGACGTCCTCTCCGACGGCGAGAAGCAGTCGCTGCGGCAGAAGCTCGGGCGCGGCTCGCTGCCCGAGGGCGCACTTGCCCAGGTCAAGAACGTGATCTGCGTCGGCTCGGGCAAGGGCGGCGTCGGCAAGTCGAGCGTGACCGCCAACCTCGCCGCGGCGCTCGCTGCCCACGGCAAGCAGGTGGGCGTCCTGGATGCCGACGTCTGGGGCTACTCGCAACCGCGCATGTTCGGACTCAACGGTGAGCGCGCAAAGGTCAACGGCGAGCGCAAGATCCTCCCGCTCGACGGCGGTGACGGGATCAAGGTCGTCTCGATCGGATTCTTCATCGAGCAGGACGCCGCCGTCGTCTGGCGCGGCCCGATGCTGCACAAGGCACTCCAGCAGTTCATCGAGGACGTCGAATGGGGTTCGTTGGATTACCTGCTGATCGATCTGCCGCCCGGCACCGGCGACGTCTCGATGACGCTCTCGCAACTGTTGCCGGACGCGAAGTTCCTGATCGTCACCACGCCGCAGGCGGTGGCGCAGAAGGTCGCAAAGCGCTCCGCGGACATGGCCGACAAGCTCGACCTCGAGATCGCAGGCGTGATCGAGAACATGTCCGGCTTCACAACGCCCTCTGGTGAGAGCTTCCCGATCTTCGGCGAGGGCGGCGGACGGCTGCTGGCGGAGGAGCTCGACGTGCCGCTGCTGGGCCAGGTGCCGCTGACCATGTCTCTGCGTGAGCAGTCAGACGGCGGACTGCCGGTCGTGCTCGCGAACCCGCAGGACGCGGCGGCTCAGGCGATCATCACGGTCGCCGAGGCGCTGATCGCGATGACCCCGGTCGAGCTGCCGATGATGGCGGTTGAGCCGGAGCCGGTGGCGACACCCGCCAAGCCGGTCGGCATGTCGCTGCCGATGGCGTGAGAAAGGCCGCGGTCAGCGGACCGCGGCCTCAGAGCTACTAGCGGACGTTGTGTGCGGAGAGGTGCACACAACGTCCACAGGTTCAGCCGATTGTCGCTCCGCCGCTGGGCGGACGCTGCTGGGCGGCGGTACGACGTGCGAGGAGCAGGTGGAGCGCGATAAAGAAGATGACGCCCAGCCCCCACCAGTAGCCGCGGAGACATAAGACGACTGCCACGACCGTGAGCCACAGCGCAACCGCAAGGCGGATGCGGATGACGAGCAGCGGATGCCGAACAGCCAGCGCTCCGCGGGCCTCGGCCTCATCCATCAGCCACCAGCGCCGGACGCGCAGGCGAGCCGCGGAACCAACCAGATCGATCAGCTCCGCGACGGTCGGACGGCTCTGATCCTCAGAGACACCGTGCATCAGCACGCCGAGCATCTCCTCCTCGTGACCCTCGCGGTATCTGCGCGGGTAAAGATGCAGGAGCCAGCGGTAACGCTGTTCCAGTCTTCTGTTCGAGTCAGTCATGTGGCCATCCCTCCAGTCACCGTCAGTCGTGACAGCGCCGTGTGCACGTGCGTACGCAGGCGCTCCGCCTCCTGCGTCAGGCGCTCGGCGCCGTTGGGCGTGAGCCGGTAGTAGCGACGTAGGCGGCTCTCTACCACCTCCTCACGATCCACCTCGATGAGTCCGTCCTCACGCAGCCGATCGAGCGCTGCGTAGAGCGTCCCCGCCTTCAGTCGTACCTGCCGTTTCGAGATCTGCTCGACGTCGGCGATGATGCCGTAGCCGTGCTGCGCGCCGCCGGCGAGCGCCGTCAGGATCAGGAACGTCGCCTCCTGCATGGTTCGCTTAGCCATACGGACAACATATACCGTTTGACTGACTATGTCCAATGGGTGAGTGGTCCCGTGCCCGGGCCGCCGACACCCGAGGACATCCGAGGACGCCCGCGAACAGCCACTGCGCCCCAAATCGGCACACGGTGCGTCCGGATGGGAGTTCCGGGCCGGGCTGGAGGCGCCTTGTTTTCCCAAATCGCCACCTTTCAGCGGCAAGATGGGTCGGAGCGGGCGCGCACAGCCGCCTCGAGGTGCCAAATCGTGTCGATGGCAGGCGATTTGTGCGCGCGGGGCGACTACAGAGCCCCGCCAGCGCAATTCGCCGTCGCACCGCGTGATTTGTCGCCGCGGGGCGGCTCGGACTCCCGCGATCTCTGATGGGCGCCTCGAGTACTACCTGTTGCGGTAGTACTCGGCGTTGATCACCGTGAAGCTCTGCCACTCCGCGGGCAGCTGGTCCTCGGCGAAGCAGGCGTCAACCGGGCAGGCCTCAACGCAGGCGTCGCAGTCGATGCATTCCTCGGCATCGATGTAGAGCTGCTCCACCGTGTCGTAATCGGGCTCGTCCGGCGTCGGGTGGATGCAGTCGACCGGGCAAACCTCGACGCACGAGTTGTCCTTGGTCCCGATGCACGGCTCGGCGATCACGTAGGCCATATATCTCGCTCTTCCTGTCTATCTGGGGTTCTGGCTGAAAACCGGGAGGGCCCGATTGTACGAAAGCACCGCTGGACGCTCAGGCCTGACGAGGCATCGTGTGCTCGGCCGAGCGACCGGCGAGACCGTAGGGACTGGCGTGTCCGGTTAGCCTGTCGGCAGGAACCGACGCCGCATCGGGAGGGCAACGCCATGTCTGTATATGACGAAGTTCAGTCCGGCCTCGAAGGCATCGTCGCCTTCGCGACCGAGATCGCCGAACCTGATCGCGACGGCGATGCACTTCGCTACCGCGGCATCGACATCGAGGAGCTGGTCGGCAAGGTTCCGTTCGAGCAGGTCTGGGGACTGCTCGTCGACGACAGTCTGCTGCCGGGCCTGCAGCCGGCCGCGCCCTACCCGCTCAGCGTGCACTCCGGCGATCCGCGCGCCGACATGCAGGCGGCGCTGGCCGCGCTCGGCCCGCAATGGGGCTTCAGGCCGGTGCTGGACATCTCCGACGTGGAGGCGCGCGACGACCTCGCGCGCGCCTCGGTGATGGCGCTGTCATTCGTTGCGCAGTCGGCCCGCGGCTTCGGCAGACCGCCGGTGCCGCAGAGTGAGATCGACAAGTCACGGACGATCGCCGAGCGCTTCCTGACGCGCTGGCGCGGCGAGGCCGACCCGCGCCATGCGAGCGCGATCGACGCCTACTGGACGGCGGCGGCCGAACACGGGATGAGCTCGTCGACCTTCACCGCGCGCGTGATCACCTCAACCGGGGCCGATGTCGCAGCCGCACTGTCAGCGGCAGTCGGCGCCCTTTCCGGTCCGCTGCACGGCGGTGCGCCCGCGCGCGTCCTGCAGATGCTCGACGAGGTCGAGGCCGCCGGCGACGCCAGACAGTGGGTCACCGCCAAGCTCGATCGCGGCGAGCGGATCATGGGTTTCGGCCACCGCGTCTACAGGGCCGAGGACCCACGCGCCCGCGTCCTGCGGCAGCTGATGCACGAGCTCGGCTCGCGCCGAATCGAGATCGCCGAGGCACTCGAGCTCGCCGCCCTCGAGGAGTTGCAGGCGCGCCGCCCGGACCGGATTCTCGCCACCAACATCGAGTTCTGGGCCGCGGTCGTGCTCGACTTCGCCGAGGTTCCGCCGCTGCTGTACACGCCGATGTTCGCCTGCGCGCGCGTCGCCGGCTGGTCAGCGCACATCCTCGAGCAGAAGCGCGAGGGCCGCATGATTCGCCCGAGCGCCAAATACGTGGGCGCCGGTCCAAGGCCGCTTTCGAGCCTCGAGGGTTAGCCACCGCCTGCTGCGCCGCTGCTGCAGCAGGCGGTCCACAGCGCTAGCCTCGGGCCCACTGATGCGCGTCCTGCAGTTGTCGTGGGAGTACCCGCCCGTGATCGAGGGCGGACTCGGACGCCACGTTCGCAAGCTCTCCGAGCAGCTTGCCTCCCGGGACCTTGAGGTGCACGTGTTGACGCGCGGGGCCGGCCGCCTGCCGACCGAGGAGTCGCGCCGCGGGGTTCATATCCACCGCGTGGCAGAGCCACCGTTCCCACAAGACGTGAAGGCGTTTCTGCGGTGGGTGGCAGCGATGAACCGTGACATGGCCGCGCTGTCCGCCGAGCTTGCCGAGCGCTTCGAATTCGATCTCGTGCATTCGCACGACTGGCTGGTGGCTGACGCGGCCCATCGTGCAGCTGCCAGCAACGGGCTGCCATGGCTCGTCACGGTCCACGCCACCGAGTACGGCCGCCACCAGGGCTGGGTTCAGAAGTATCCGCAGTCCGAGATCCATGCGGCCGAGCGGAGGATGGCGAGACGCGCCGACCATGTGATCACCTGCTCGGATTACATGGCCGGGCACGTCTCCCAGATCTTCGGCGTTCCGGCCCGACGGATCACGGCGATACCGAACGGGATCGATGCAGCCGATCTGGTCGCCGCGCCGGACTCCGAGTTGGCCGCGTTGCGGACACGCTTTGCGGCGCCCGACGAGCGGCTGGTGTTGCTCGTCGGGCGACTCGTCTATGAGAAGGGCTTTCACCTGGCGCTCGACGCGCTCGCGCCCGTTGCCAGGCGCGACGGGCATGTGCGATTCGTGGTGGCCGGCACTGGCACGGCCGAGGCCGAGCTCAAGGCTCAGGCGACAGAGCTCGGCCTGAGCGGGTACGGCTCGTTCATCGGCTGGGCCGGCGACGACCTCCTGCACTCCCTCTACCGGGTCGCCGACCTCTGCATCGTGCCCTCGATCTACGAGCCGTTCGGGCTCGTCGCGCTCGAGGCGATGGCGTCAGGCTGCCTCTGCGTCGTCGCCGACACCGGAGGCCTGCGAGAGGTCGTGCCCGGCGACGGTACGGTCGGCCTGCGCTTCCCTTCTGATGACGCCGACGCGCTGCGCGAGATCCTCGAACGCGTCCTGACTGACGACGCCGCACGGGACCGGCTGGTGCGCCGGGCCCGCGAGCACGTGCTGCAGTTCGACTGGGCCGAGGTCGCGCGGCGGACCCTCGGCGTCTACGGCACCCTGGTCTCGCGACCGCGGGCTCTGTCCTGATCTCGTCGCACCCCGTAAGGCCCTCACCCTCAGCATTGGCTCCGTTTTGCCGATGTGGGTTCACGGCTCTTAGCCGACCATGAAGCCATGCCAGCTACAGCCGAAGAAACCCATCGCAGTGCTCAGCGGAACCACCTCGTGGCGCTCCCGAGCCCACAGCCAGCGCTCGGTCGTGGCGGCGACTACCGCTGGACCCCACTCGTCATCCGCCTTGCCGTCGCAGCAGACGAAACGACGCTGCGGCAACTCGCTCACCTCGACAGTGCGCGGCCGCTGACCGGTCCGGCGCTGATCGCCGAGCGCGCCGGCTCGGCCGTCGCCGCCGTGGCGCTGATTGACGGCAGCGTTGTCGCTGACCCGTTCACCTCGACGACGGACATCGTCGAGGTGCTGCTGCTCAGAGCAGCACAGCTCCGGCGCGCCGCGGCCGCCTCCGCCGCCTGAGCCAGAGAAAGGTTCGAGTGGGTCTGGCTACCTCTGCGGGTAGCCAGACCCAGCTCTGACCCGCCTCCGCGGCGAGTCCAACCTTGCGATCCAACGCGTTCGCTAACGGGCCATGTGCGGGTCGATGTACAGGTTCAGAACCTGCAGATTGCCAAGCGAGACGTTGGCGCTGACGGTGACGTCAATCAGGTTCCAAACGGCCTGCGGAACAAGATTGCTGTTGACAGGGAGCGTGACGTTGTAGCCTTGAGTGCCGAGGATCGGCAACTCCTGGCCAAGGACGCTCGTTCCCTGCGCCGTCGCGAAGATCGTGGTCGAGTTCGTAGCAGCCGAAGCCGATGCAACCGGCACCGCCGCCATAGCTCCCGCCACAATCAGAGCGAGGACCGTCTTCGAGCTGAAAAGGTACTTCTTCATGTGACGCACCATCCTTGGTGTGCACTGGCAGCCGGGCTGTCTCGCAGGTGCGAGACCCCTAGCTTTGCGTCCCCGGCTCGCACCGGGTTTGCCCTTTTCAGTTAGTGGTTTCAGGCATGCATCGGCACCGCTGAGGCCCGTCTTTATTGCATTGCCGAAACCTGGACGATTGTTCGACCGTATCGCGGTGACAGCGCTCTCCTAAGCCGCCGATCGGGAGCTGCCGATATGGGATCAGATGTCGTTCACGCCCGATTTCGTGCAGCAGGAGCAGCTCGCCCAGACGATGCGCCGGCCGTCGGTTGCGATGAGCCATCGGGAGCGAATCGCGGAAACGCTCGTCGACGGCGGCTTCGTGGTCGTCGCCGCCGTGCTGTGGACGGTCCGACCTCCTGGACAGTTCCACATCTGGCCGGCTCTGCTGTGCATCGCCCTGCTGGCGATGGCGACGCGCGTCGAGTTCGACACGCCCTTTGGCTTCACGGTCGCGACCCAGCTCGCGTTCGTGCCGCTGCTGTTCGCGCTGCCGCTGGCGGTGGTGCCAACCGCGGTAGTCCTCGGGCTCGTCCTGGCGAGCCTGCCCGAGCTGCTCGACGGCTCGATGCGACCGTCGAGGCTGGTGAAAAAGATCGGCAACGCGTGGTTCGCAATCGGACCGGTGGCGGTGCTCGTGCTGGCGGAGACGCCTGCACGCGGTGCCGGCGCCTGGCTGCTTCTGATCGCGCTGGCGGCGCAGTTCCTGTTGGACCTGGTGGTGTCCTGGTTGCGTTACTGGATCTCGCACGGCGCTTCCATCCGCGACCATCTCAGGAGCAGCTGGGTCTACCTGATCGACCTGGCCCTCACAGGTGTGGGGCTCGCGATCGCCGAGGAGATCCACCACGCGGGTTATGCACCGCTCGCGATCCTGCCGCTGCTTGGACTTTTCTACGTCTTTGCCCAGGAGCGCAAGGTGCGGCTCCAGCAGCTGATCGAGCTCAACGACGCCTACCACGGCACAGCGCTCGTGCTCGGCGATGTGGTCGAAGCCGACGACGGTTACACCGGTGAGCACAGCCGCGGTGTCGTGAGGCTCTGCCTCGACGTCGCCGAGCGGCTCAATCTGAGCTCCGATCGCAAGCGCAACCTCGAGTTCGGAGCGCTGCTGCACGACGTCGGCAAGATCGCGATCCCCAAGGAGATCATCAATAAGCCGGGGCAGCTCGACGATAACGAGTGGACGATCATCAAGACCCATACGATCGAGGGACAGAAGCTGCTCGACACCGTCGGCGGCTTCATGCGCGAGGTCGGGCTGATCGTCCGCTCCCACCACGAACGCTGGGACGGCCGGGGTTACCCGGACGGACTCACAGGCGACGCGATCCCACTCGAATCACGGATCGTCTCCGCCTGCGACACCTGGAACGCGATGCGTACCGACCGCTCATACCGCAAACGCCTTCCGTTCGAGGAGGCCGCCGCCGAGATGCGCGCGATCGCGAGCAGCCAGCTCGACCCAACCGTTGTCGAGGCGCTGCTCGCGGTCGTCGAGAGCGAGCGGGAGACCGTCGCCGCCAGCCTAGCCTGAGCTACTTGGCCATCCGCGGGTCCATAACAAAGGGCACGAAGTGCAGAGCGACAGCAGTCGAGGCCTGCGCGGCCGCCGGCAGCGCGGTCGAGCTCGTGTCGGCCGAAGCTGACGCGACCGGCAGCGAAGCCGCAGCCGCAAGAACTGCCGCGACCCCTAACAAGCGAATCCGGTTTGGGCTGACAAGGTGCTTCTTCATATGACCACCGTCCTATTCGGTTCCTCGGAGCGCGGACCGTAGTCAGACCTTGAGGGTCAGCACGGCGGCCTGGACGTTTATTCTATCCCGTCGCAGATAGATCTGGACGGTTGTTCTACTCAATCGCCCAGAAGCCGCTTTATGCTGAGAACCCCCGATGTCGTACATGCCCGGCCCCGAGCAGCAGGGACAGCTCGCCGAGACGTTGCTGCTTCCGCAGGCCCCGCTCAGCAGGCGTGAGTGGCTGGCCGAGGCAGTCATCGACGGTGGCTTTGTCGCGGCCACCTGTGCGCTGATCGCAATCCAGCCGCCACATGGCTTCCATCCTTGGCCGGCGCTGCTGTGCGTGGTCCTGCTTGCCATCGCGACGCGCGTGGAGTTCGACCTGCCGTGGGGCTTCACGGTCGCGACGCAGCTCGCATTCGTGCCGCTGCTGTTCTCGATGCCGGTGACGCTGGTTCCGGTGGCTGTGGTGGTCGCGCTTGTGCTCGCCGCACTTCCGGAGACTGTGCGCGGCGAGATGCACCCATCGCGGCTCGTCAAGCGGATCGGGAGCGCCTGGTTCGCGATCGGCCCCGTCGCTGTGTTCGTGGCCGCGGACACGGCCCCCGCGCAAGCCAATGGCTGGCTGCTCCTGGCTGCGCTCGCGGCACAGTTCGCAGTCGACTTCGTCAGCTCGACGCTGCGGTTCCGGATCTCGCACTCGCGTCCATGGCGCGAGCAGCTTCAGGATGGGTGGGTCTACGCGATCGACCTGGCGCTGTCCGGCATCGGCCTGGTGATCGCGGAGGAGCTTCATCGCGCTCCCTACGCCCCGCTCGCACTGCTGCCGCTGCTCGGTCTGCTTGCAGTCTTCGCACGCGAGCGCAAGATCAGACTGACGCAGCTGATCGAGTTGAACCGCGCCTACCACGGGACCGCGCTTGTCCTCGGCGACGTCATCAAGGCCGACGACGGCTACACGGGTGAGCACAGCCGCGGTGTCGTGAGGCTCTGCCTCGACGTCGCCGAGCGGCTCAATCTGAGCCCCGAGCGCAAGCGCGACCTCGAGTTCGGAGCGCTGCTGCACGACGTCGGCAAGATCGCGATCCCCAAGGAAATCATCAACAAACCCGGGCAACTCGACGACCAAGAGTGGACGATCATCCGCACCCACACGACCGAGGGCCAGAAGATGCTCGACACCGTCGGCGGCTTCATGCGCGAGGTCGGGCTGATCGTCCGCTCCCACCACGAACGCTGGGACGGCCAAGGCTATCCGGACCGCCTCGCGGGCGAGCAGATTCCGTTGGAGTCGCGGATCATCGCCGGCTGCGACACCTGGAACGCGATGCGCACCGACCGCTCCTACCGCAGACGCCTCACGTTCGAACAGGCCGCCGCGCAGATGCGAACGGTCGCCGGCAGCCAGCTCGACCCGAGCGTGGTCGAAGCGGTCCTGGCCGTGGTCGACGTGGAGCGGAACCAGAACGAAGAAGGACCGGATGGGATCCCACCCACCCGGCCCTTCCTCACAACAGATCCAGCCTGAGTCGGCTGGAAGTCAGCTTCCTACATCATGCCCGACATGTCGGGCATGCCGCCGCCGGCGCCACCACCCGAATCCTTGTCGGGAACCTCGGCGATGATCGCCTCGGTGGTCAGGATGTTCTTCGCGATCGACGCGGCATTCTGCAGCGCCGAGCGGGTGACCATGGCCGGGTCGATGATGCCCTCGGTGATCAGGTTCACGATCTCGCCGTTCGCGGCGTTCAGACCGTGGTCCTTCTTCGACTTGCGGACCTCGTTCACGATGACCGAGCCCTCGAGACCAGCGTTCTCGGCGATCTGACGGAGCGGCTCCTCCAGCGCGCGAACGATGATCTTCGCGCCGGTCTGCTCGTCCTCGTCCTCGATGCCGTCGACCACCAGGGCCTTCTGGGCGACCAGGAGAGCGGTACCGCCGCCCGCCACGATGCCCTCCTCGAGGGCGGCGCGGGTGGCCTGCAGCGCGTCCTCGACGCGATGCTTCTTCTCCTTCATCTCGGTCTCGGTAGCGGCGCCAACCTTGACGACCGCGACACCGCCGGACAGCTTCGCGAGGCGCTCCTGGAGCTTCTCACGATCGAAGTCCGAATCAGTGTTCTCGACCTCGTTCTTGATCTGGTTGATACGGCCCTTGATCGCGCTCGAGTCGCCGGCACCGTCGACGATCGTCGTCGTGTCCTTGGCGATGACCACACGGCGGGCACGGCCGAGCTGACTGATCTGGGTGTTCTCGAGCTTGAGACCCATCTCCTCGGTGATGACCTCGCCACCGGTAAGGATCGCGATGTCCTCGAGCATGCGCTTGCGGCGGTCACCAAAGCCCGGCGCCTTGACGGCAACGCCGGTGAAGGTGCCGCGCAGCTTGTTGACGACCAGGGTCGCCAGCGCCTCACCCTCGACGTCCTCGGCGATGATCAGCAGCGGCTTGCCGCTCTGGATCACTGCTTCGAGCACGGGCAGGACGTCACGGACGGAGCCGATCTTCTGGTTGGCGATGAGGATGTACGGATCCTCGAGCACCGCCTCCTGGCGATCAGAGTCAGTGACCATGTAGGGGTTGATGTAGCCCTTGTCGAACTGCATGCCCTCTGTGAACTCGAGGTCCATGGCGAGGGTCTGGCCCTCTTCGACGTTGACCACGCCGTCCTTGCCGACCTTGTCGATCGCGTCAGCGATCAGATCGCCGATCTCCTCGTCGCCGGCGGAAATTGTCGCGACGCGCGCGATCTGCTCCTTGCCGGAAACCGGGGTGGACTGCTTGGCGATGTTCGCGACGACCTGCTCGACGGCCTTCTCGATGCCGCGCTTCAGGGCGAGCGGGTTGGCGCCGGCGGCGACGTTCTTCAGACCCTGGCGAACGATCGCCTGGGCCAGCACGGTCGCGGTGGTGGTGCCATCGCCGGCGACGTCGTTGGTCGCCGTGGCTACCTCGCGGACGAGCTGGGCGCCCTGGTTCTGGAAGACGTCCTCGACCTCGATCTCACGAGCGATCGTCACACCGTCGTTCGTGATCGTCGGGGCGCCGAACTTCTTGTCGATCACGACATAGCGGCCCTTGGGGCCAAGCGTGACCTTGACCGCGTTGGCAACCGCGTCGACGCCTGCTTCGAGCGCCTTGCGTGCCTCCGAGTCGTACTTCAATTCCTTGTGAGCCATAACTCTTTCAGTTCTCCTAAGAGGGTGGTCTTACTGGACCTTGGCAAGCACGTCAGACTCGCGGAGGACGAGCAATTCCTCGCCGTCCACCTTGATCTCCGTGCCGCCGTACTTGCTGTACAGGACCTCGTCGCCGACCTCTACGTCGAGCGGCGTGCGCTTGCCGGTGTCCTCGTTGATCTTGCCGTCGCCGACGGCCAAGACCTTGCCCTTCTGGGGCTTCTCCTTGGCGGTGTCGGGGAGCACGAGACCGCTCGCGGTCGTCTCCTCCTCCTCGATCGCGCGCACGATCAGGCGGTCGCCAAGGGGCTTGAGCTTGATAGCCATCTAATGCAGCCTCCGGGTGTATCCCTTGAGTTTGTGATGCGTTTGGTGCGTCTTGGCACTCTCAACAGCTGAGTGCCAACTGGTTCCGGACTATAGCCGTTCTGTTAGGAAAGTTGGCACTCTCGTGTGAAGAGTGCCAGAGATTTACGCCGGCGAAAGATTTGCGCCGACCTGCCGAAAACACGCATAGGGACGCAGGCATTGGATGCTCTCATCGCAAATCACGGAGGACAGGTTGATGCGCAGGTTGTTGTTCGGGCAGTTCGCGGCGCTGGTCGTCGTCTTTGGAGCGTGCGCGGCGCTGAGCGCACCGGCACTGGCGATCGGCACCGTGCCGAGCGGGCTTGCGGTCTCGCCGGACGGGACGACGTTGTACGCGACCCGCGGCACGAGCAACGCGGTCGCGGTGATCGACACCTCGACCGACCAGGTGACGGACACGATCGCTGTGGACGCGGCGCCGAGCGCGCTGGCCCTCTCGCCCGACGGCGACACGCTCTACGTCGCCAACTACGGCAGCGATGACGTCTCGGTCATCGACACGACGACCGACCAGGTGACGGACACGATCGCCGTGGACGCGGCGCCGAACGCGCTGGCCCTCTCGCCGACGGCGACACGCTCTACGTCGCCAATTACGGCAGCAACGACATCTCCGTCATCGACACGACGACCGACCAGGTAAGAACCACGATCGCCTGCGGCGATGAGCCCCGCGCGCTGGCGATCTCGCCTGACGGCAACACGCTGTACGTCGCCGACGATTTCGGCTACGTGTCCGTAATCGATACACAAATCGACACCGTCACGAGCACGATCAACATCGACGAATCAGCTGTGGCCCTCGCGCTCTCACCGGATGGCAGCACCCTCTACGTCGCCAACCTCGAGGCAGCGCTGATCGCCGTGGTCAACACGGCGAGCGACACCGTCGAGAACTACATAGACGACGACATCGACCAGCCGTACGCGCTCACGCTCGCGGCTGACGGCGCCGCCCTCTACGTCGCCGGCTTCAATAACCCTGGCGTTCAGGTGTACGACACGACGGACGACGCGCCGGCGGGCACAGTTGCAGTAGGCGAGTTGGCCAGTTCGCTCCTGGTCGACGCCGCCACAGGCGCGCTCTACGGCAACAACGGCCTCGACGACGGACCCACTGCCAACGGCGTGTCGTGGGAGTCGAGCTCGCCCCCGACGATCTCGCTACCGGTCACGGAGTCCGCGCCGGTGGCTGGCCAGACGCTCACCGCTGTCCCTGGCGCCTGGCTGCCGATGGACGACCTGACCTACCAGTGGCTGGCCGACGGCCAGCAGATCTCGGGAGCGACCTCGCCGACGCTCACGCTGACCAGCGACGAGGTAGGCGACGAGATCTAGGTGCAGGTGACCGGCACCGCCGGAAGCGAGACGTCCGGCGCGACCGCCGCCGTGGTGGCGGCCCCAGCGACCCCACCACCTTCGCAGCAGTCGTCGACACCACCCACAACGACGACGACGTCAACCCCGACCGCGACGACAACAACGCCGGCAGCGGCGACGCCGCCGCCGCCGCCGACGACGACGACGACGACGACGACACAGCAACAACAACAACAACCACAACGCCGGGGCGCAAGCCGACGCCGAGGCGAAAGCACACACCCAAGCCCAAGCCCAAGCAGCGCGTCACGGTGAAGCTCGCGGGCCTCGCCGGCGGAGCGACCTACTTCGGCGACGCGCCCGAGCCGCGCTGCGTGCTACGGGCGAGCCGGGGCACAGCCAGATGCGTCGTCGACAGGCAAACCACCACAGCGACTTCGGGCACGAGGGTCACGTTCACCGCGCATGCGATCGGCAGCGCCGGCGCGACGGCCGAGACCAGCGTCACCGTCACCACCGCCGCGCTGCGCCTGCGCGGCCTGCGGCAGCGTCACGGCGTCTTCATCGTCAAGCTCGGCGCGACCTACAGGTTCGAGGTCGCCTCACGGAGCGAGCCGCTCTACGTCGATGCTTCCGTCGCGCCGCAGCGTCCACAGGGGACCCACGCCTGGTTCAAACGCAACGGCACATTGCACGGCCTGCCACTTTGGGAGCTGCCGGTCTACCTGCCGGCCGGATTGGCCGATTTCAAGCTCTGGCGGATCGGGATCGAGATCGACCGTCGGCTCCACGTCATCACGATCCAGACGTGACGACCGGGCGCGCGGTGGCGGCTAGTTGTTGGCGCCGCCGAGACCGTGGATGCGGTCGCGCAGCTCCGGCGGGTTCTCGATGATCTGGGAGAAGCGGACGACTGTGACCGTGTCGTCCATCGAGACCTTGCGCCCGTAGATCTGCTCGAGGAAGTGGACCATCTCGTCGACGCGCCGGAACTCCGGATTGTCGTGCTCGATATCACGCGGAGAGAGCTCCTGCACGCGCTTGACCTCAACCTGATCGATCACGGCGTTGAAGATCTTCTCTCGCGGCGAGTGCTGGTAACCAATTGTCACCACCACGCAGTCGTTCTTGCGGTACTTGTGTGACTTGTCGCCGAGCCTGATCGTGGCTGTCTTGCGGCCGCGCCGCAGTTGATCCGCAAACACCGACGAGTAGAAGTTCAGTACGCGCACCTCGCGCAGCCTACCGATCCGCGGCCCGGCGCGATATGGCTCGTGCCACGATCTCACGCTCGCCTGCGTAGGTGAGCGCAGTGACCGCTTCTGCGAGCGGCATCCAGCGTGCCTGCTCCACCTCGTGGTCGTGATCGGCGGGGTCGCCCTCGCGGTAGTCGATCAGGAAGAACTCGACGCGCTTGGCGATCGACCGACCCTTGCGCTCGTACGTGTACTCAACCGTCCCGAGCGACTCGATCAGTTCACCGGAGACGCCGGCCTCCTCGCGCACCTCGCGCACGGCAGCCTGCTCCGCCGACTCTCCGGATTCGGGGTGGCCCTTGGGCAGCCCAAGTACCTTCGTGCCACCGGAACCCCGCCGGGTCGGCACGATCACCACCAGCTCGTCGCCGCGTACTACCACACCGCCGGCAGAGAACTCTGGGTCGCGCACAGCGTCAGTAGACATAGCCCTCCAGTGCGTCGGGATCATGGACGGTGAGCCGGCCCCGCCCCTGCGTGATCACGCCCGCGCGCTCCAGAGCCGCGAGGAACCGGCTTGCCGATTCTCGCGAGGAGCCGGCGAGTTTGGCGAGGTCAGCCTGTGTGAGCGTGATCACGACATCGCTCTCACCCTGGTTGCCGTCGCGAGCCGCCGCGACCATCTGCGCGAGCACCGCCGCGACGCGGCTCTGCACCGTCTGAAACGACTGTCGTGCCAGCCGTTCGTTGGTCGCACGCAGCCGTTTGGCCAGTGCCGCGATCAGCTTCACAGCGATCTCCGGGTGCTCGCGCATCAGCCGCTGCATGTCGCGACCCGGTATGCCGATGACCTCGGTGTCCTCAATCACGTCAACCGTGGCCGAACGCGGCTCGTCGTCAAACATCGCGAGCTCCCCGAAGATGTCGCCGGCACTGAAGTGCGAGAGTGTGATTGAGCGGCCGTCGGAGTGTTGACGGATCGCCCGGGCGAGCCCGCTGCGCACGATGTAGCAGGTGTCGCCCTCGTCGCCCTCCCGAAACACGACCTCGCCGGCGTCGTAGTGGCGGAGGATCGACACGGTCGCCACGGCCACCAGGTCGTACTCGGACAGCCCGGCCAAGACCGGCACGCGGGTGAGCAACTCGATGCGCTCGGCGTTGTCAACCGCCTCGGTCATCGCTTAGGCGACCTGCGCCAACCACTGGATCGCTTTGCCCAACGCCGTCACATCGATTTGATGCGCACCACCGGTCTCGTGGTACGTGACTTCGAACCCGGCACTGGTCAGGGCCCGCCGGGCGTGGCGCGCGAACTCGATGCCGACAACCTGGTCGGTGCGGCCGTGCGCGATCAGCACGGGCATCTCGGTACGGGACTCAAGCTCAGCCGACCATCCGTCGACCGTCGGAATGAAGCCAGAGAATGCAAGGATCCCGGCCGGCCGCGGCCGGCCAGGCCCGAGTCCGGTCGCGTAACTCATCACGCAGCCCATCGAGAATCCGCCGAGCACAGTACGTGCGGGCGGGATGCCGGTGCGCTGCCAAACCTTGTCGTGGAAGTCGCAGAGCTGCGCGTAGCTGACGTGGAAGGTGTCACGGTCCGGGTAGCCGACCTCAGGTACTGAGTACCAGTGGTAGCCGCCCCACCCCGGCACCGTCAATGGCGCACGAGGTGTCACAACATGCATGCGGTGGGTGCGATCGAGCACCTCCGCAATGCTGAGCAGGTCCTGCTCGTCTGTACCACGACCGTGGTGCAGGATCAGCAGCCCATCGGCTCCGTCGTAGGCAAGCCGTTCTGCATAGGCAAGTTCCTGCATAGGGCGGGAGCGTACCCACCAAAGGGCGCTTGAGTGATAAGCGTCACTCAACCGCGTCGAGCGCATGCTCGCGGCGCCGCTGACGCAGCCACACCCATAGCCACATCAGCAGCGCCGCGACCATGGCCACCGGCACCAACACCGCGAGCGTGATCAGCGCGACCCCAGCCGATACGACGAGCACACGACCTGCGTCGTGGATTGCGCGGTGGATCGTGAACCCGCCCGAGCGCGCAACCGGCGTCAGCGGCAGGCCACCGGAGTTGATCTGCACACTGACGGTGCTGTAGCTGATCCGATGCTGGAGTGAGTTCAGTGTCGACTGATCGCCCGAGATCTGGTTCTCGGCGAGCTTCAGCTGCGCCTTGATGCTGTCGACCGCAGTCTCCGTGTCGGCTGTCTGCAACTGTTTGAGCAAGGACGTGCGCAGTGCCTGCGCGTCCGTGAGTTGCCGCTGATCGTTGGCGTATTGGTTGCTGACGTTCTGACTCGCGTCGGTGCGCGCGCTGACCGCGGCGTAATGCAGGCGCGACAGCTGTGTCATCGCGGCCTGGAGGTTGCCCGTCGGGATGCTGAGCTTGAACGAGGCGTAGCCGCCGCCCGAGTTAGCGGTCGCCGCCGTGATCTGCGAGTTCTGGACGGTGCCATGCTCGAGCGCGACCACGTTGAAGACCTCCTGCGAGACCTGGTCGACGTGCGCGTTCGGCGTCGACAGACTGATCTGGGCCGACTGGATCTGCTTCGCCCCCGGAGCGGCGGGCACCGCTGCGTTGGAGGTCGAGAGCGACTGCGCGACACCCGAGGCGCTCGAGGTCGCGGGTGCGCCGAAAGTGGCTCCGCCATGAGTGGCCGTCGTGGCCGGAAGCTTTTCCGTACCAGGAGACCGGAACGCGATCGGCGGGATAGCCGTACTGCCATTCACCCCGTGCTGCGTCGGGCTGCCTCCCGAGATGATCACGACGGCGGCCACCGCACCCGCCACGACCGCGACCACCGAGCCTGCCGCCCAGCGCGTCAGCCGTCCTCTGGGTGTGCGACGCGCCACCCGCACCGGCTCGGGGGCGAACCGCCGCGCGACGCGCGCATCGAGCTCGCGTGCGAACTCCTCGCGCGGGAACTCGCGCACACCGGCAACCAGCAGCGCCACGTCTGCGTAGTCGTCGGAATCGAGTGGCATGTCGTCAAACGGGCGCATTGACGGCCCTCCTCAGCTTCTGGACGGCGCGGTGCAGCATCGTGCCGGCGTTGGATTCGCTGACACCGAGCACAGACGCGAGCTCCGCATTGCCCAGACCGGCGTTGAATTTGAGCGAGATCAACTCACGCTCCCGCGCCGACAACGACTGCAATGCCGCGCGCACGGTCTCGCGACGCAGCGTCAGGTCCTCCTCGTCGGCGTCCGCCTGCGCGTCCATGTCGACGTCCTCGGGATCGACAACCAGGGCCGCCGTGCGCCGCCGGCGCCGCAACTCGTCGAGGGCGGCGTTGCGTGCGATCGCGAAGAGCCATGCGCGCTCCTCGCCACGCCTGCGGTCGAAGCTGCGGCGACGGCGATAGGCGCGCTCGAACGCGAGCGCGGTCACGTCTTCGGCTGCCGCGCGGTCACGCAGCAGCGTCAGTACATAGGCATAGATGTCGTCCCGGCTCGAGCGGTAGAGCGCCTCGAAGCGCTCCCAGCTCTCACCTGCCTCCTGTCCCCGTGTCGCCACAGCCAACCTCACACCCGTACTACGTCGGTCGCGCTACTTCATCACACGCGAATTCAGCGCTGGCAGCCGGGACACCAGTAGGTCGTGCGGTTCTGGTCGCCCTGGCCGCGCGAGACGATCTGCGCGCCGCACCGCGGGCACGGCCCGCCGGCATGGCCGTATACGCGAGCGCGGATGAACTTCGGTCCGCGTGTCCCTGACTCGAGCATCCGCGGTCGCGCGGCCTCGACGATCGCCGACGCCTCCGCAGCGCCGATCGACGCGACCGGCCGCCACGGGTCGATGCCCGCCTCCCAGCAGCTTTCGGCCTTCCAGATGTTGCCGATCCCGGCGAGGATCCGCTGGTCGAGCAGCGCGTCGCCGATCGGCCGGGTCTGGTCGGTTGCGCGCAGGCGTGACAGGTAGCGCCCATGGTCGAATTCCGGCGCCAGCACGTCCGGCCCGAGCGCTGACAGCTGCTGATCGAACCGGCGGCGGCTGGCCGTCAGCAGTTCGAGCACCGGGCCATCAAACTGAACCGCCTCATACCCGCCGGCGCGCAGCGCGAGCCACGCGCGCCGCGGAGAACGGATCCAGCGCCCGTCGATCGCACGCACGTCCCATGCGCCTGCCATCCGCAGATGCGAGTGCAGCAGGAGCCCGTGGTCGAAGACCACGAACAGGTTCTTCCCGTGCGTCTCGACGGCGGTCACCACGTGTCCACCCAGCCGCTGCTCCCAGCGATCCATCCCGAATCGGCGATGGGTCAGCGTCACGTCCACGGCCTGTCCCTCGAGCACCGGCCGCATGCGCGTCGCGGCCCAGAGGATGGTGTCTCCCTCAGGCACTCAGCGTGAGCCGTCGCGGTCCCTCTTGGAAGCCGTGTGCACGCATCGCGGCGCTCAGTGGCGAGGTCAGCGCCGGCTCGCCATCGACCTTCTCCAGAGCGAGCTTGCGGATCGCGCCACGCCCGGCCCGCACGTGCTCAGCCAGCGCCACGAGCCCCTGCTCGAGCCGCGCGTCATCGAGGTCCACGAGCGTCTGCAGACCCTTACCGCCGCGCTCGACGTAGAGGATCGGCTCGCCGCCGAGCAGCACGACCTGCGCGCCCGCGACCCGAGGTGGGCTCTTGGCGCCGTCGCGCTTGGGCCACGGCAACGCCGCACCGTAAGCCTGCGCCGGATCGACCGCGCTGAGCACCAGTGGCTGCTCGTTACCGCTGCGCCGCTCGCGCAGACGCTCGACCGCCCCAGGCACCGCAAACTGAGCGCCGCCAAGCCCCTCGACGAAGTAGCCGCGTCGCGCGATCCCGAGAGTCTCGAGCTGGGTCAGCTCCGAGTAGATCCCGGAGAACCCGCCGGGCACACCCTCGGCCAGCACCTGCTCACGCGTGAGCACGCCGTAACGCTCGAGCAGCAGCTCCGCCCGCGCCCGCCTGCGCGCGGCCGGATCGCCCTGGCCCGCAAGCGAAGCGGTCAGCGACCACCGGCCCTGAACCTGCGCCGATGTCGAGCTTCCGCGCCTGGCATACCTACCTCTACGGCCGGCGCTGCGCTTTGCGCCGGCCTGCTCGCGCGCCACCGTGAGCCGCGGCGCGCGAAGCGGCGCGAATGCGTCGTTGGTCACCTCCCCGGCCCAGACGAGGTCCCAGAGCGCATCCTGTAGCTCGGTCGCGGTGATATCTGCGCCGACATCGACCAGCAGGTCGCTCCAGAACGCCGCTCCGCGACCAAGTCGCTCGCGGAGCGCGATGTGCACTGGACCATCCGGCGGCTCGCCGGCTCCGAACTGGCCAAGTACCGGGGCCTCGTCGCGGAAGTACAGAGCCACGCGCCCGGACCGGCCGAGCGCGCCGGCGCCGATCCAGACGACCTCGCCGGCGGCACAGAGCTGGTCGATCCAGGCAGGCGAGTAGGCGCCAGTCCGCCGCGGCAGCACCTCGCGTTCCCAGACCTCGACCGGCAGCGCGAGCCCCTGCAGCGGCACCAACACGTCACGCAGGCGATCGACCCCGGCGCCGGTCGCAGAATGGCGGTCGACCCCCTGCCAGCTCGGCAGGAAGCGGGCCAGGGCGGTGTCCTCGACCGGCTCGACCTCCTTGCGCAGCGCCGCCAGCGAGGCGCGCCGCAGACGCCGGAGCACCTCCCGGTGGCACCACTCGCGGCCGCTACCGCCTGGGCGCAACTCGCCCTGGACGAGGTCACCCTCGCGCTCGAGCGCGGCGAGGACGGCGTTGCAGTCGACGCCGTAGCGCTCACGCAGCTCGGTCGCGGTGAACGGGCCGTGGGTGAACGCGTAGCGGCGCACGACCTGGAGCAGCGCGTCAGAGACGTCAGCCAGAAACGCTTCCGGGAGACCGCCGGGGGGCACCGCCCCGAGCGCGTCACGGTAGAGACCGGCGTCGGCGGCGTCGATCCAGCGCTCCTCGCCGCCGAGGCGGACCCGCACGCCGCGGCGCTCGCCACGCAGCGCCTCGAGCATCGGCTCAAGCGCGACGCCGGGCAGCACGCGCGCAGCCAACTCCGACTCGTTCAGATCACCGAGCGCCCGCAACATGTCATGGAGCTGATCCCGGGTCGCAACCAGACGCGGTTCAGAGAGCCACTGCAGATCGGCCTCGACGCCGGCGAGCGCGCCGGCGTCGATCAGATCACGCAACTCCTCCTGGCCAAGCAGCTCGCGCAGGAGGTCGCGATCGAGCGAGAGCGCCGCGGCACGTCGCTCGGCGTTCGGCGTATCGCCCTCGTACATATAGGTGGCGACGTAATCGAACAGCAGCGAGGAGGCCATCGGCGAGGCGACGGCGGTCTCGACCTCGACGAGCGAAAGCTCGCGGCGGCCGAGCTTGGTCAGCAGCTTGACCAGCGCCGGCAGGTCGAAGACGTCGCGCAGGCACTCGCGGAAGGTCTCGAGCACGATCGGGAACTCGCCGTATTTGGCCGCGACCTCCAACAGGCTCTGGGACTTCAGCCGCTGCTGCCAGAGCGGCGTGCGACGCCCGGGGTAAGCGCGCGGGATCAGCAGCGCACGGCCGGCGTTCTCGCGGAAGCGCGCACCGAACAGGGCGCTACCGGAGAGCTCGGCGACGACCAGGTCCTCGACCTCCTCAGGATCGATCAGGACCATGTCGGCGAGCCTTCCGAAGTCGAGGTCCTCGGCATCGGGCAGGTGGACGATGATCCCGTCGTCTGACCAGATCGCGTCGGCCTCGAGCTCGAGCTCATCGCGGATACGGGCGCTCAGCGCCAGCGCCCAGGCGGCGTGGACACGGCCGCCGTAGGGCGAGAGCACGCACAGCCGCCAATCGCCGATCTCGTCGCGGAAGCGCTCGAGCACGATCGCCGTGTCACTCGGCACGACGCGCGTCGCGTCGCGCTGCTCGCGCAGGAAGTCGACGAGGTTGCGGGCCGCGCGCCTGTCGAGGTCGTAGCCCTCCTCGAGCGCCTGCGGGTCCTGGTCGACCGCCCAGCGGCTGAAGGCACCGATCGCCTCACCGAGCTCGCTCGGGCGCCCGACGCTGTCGCCCTTCCAGAACGGAACCGCGCCCGGCATTCCCGGCGCCGGCGTGACGATCACGCGGTCGCGTCCGATCTCTTCGATCCGCCAGGTCGAGGCGCCGAGCAGGAAGGTCTGGCCCGGTCGCGCCTCGTAGACCATCTCCTCGTCGAACTCGCCGACGCGGCGGCCGTCCGGCAGCGTCACCAGGTAGTTGCCGCGGTCCGGGATCGTGCCGGCATTGGTGACCGCCAGCTGGCGCGCGCCGGGCCGGGCGCGCAGCGTGCCGGCAATCCGATCCCAGACGATCCGCGGCCGCAGCTCTGCGAACTCCGACGATGGATAGCGGCCGTCCAGCATGTCCAGCACGTTCTCGAACGAAGCGCGGGTCAGTTCGGCATAGGTGTGGGTGCGCGTAATGAGCGCGTACAGCGCGTCGACCGAGACCAACCCTTCCTCACGCACGAGGGCTTCCGCACCTGCCACCCCCTCCGAAACTGGATGAGAATGATTCTGATTCTCATTCTCATTTTGTTTTTGGGAGGGGTGGGTGGTGCCCGCGCTCGCTGCGATTACCGGCGCGGCCGGGGCCGAGGCCGGGGTCGCCACCTCGGCCGCTGCGCTGATCGACACGATCTGCTGTGCGAGCACATCGAGCGGGTTGCGTGGGACGACCGTGGTCTCGATCAGGCCCTCGCGCATCCGCTTTGCGACGACCGTGCATTCGAGCAGGTCGGCGCGGAACTTCGGGAAGATGCGTCCGCGGCTGATGTCGCCGACGTTGTGGCCGGCACGGCCGATCCGCTGGAGACCACGCGCGACGGACTTCGGCGACTCGACCTGGATCACGAGGTCGACCGCGCCCATGTCGATGCCGAGCTCGAGCGAGGAGGTGGCGACCAGGCACGGCAGCTCACCGGCCTTGAGCAGCTCCTCGACGACAGTGCGTTCCTCGCGGGCGAGTGAGCCGTGGTGGGCGCGGGCGATCTCGCGGACCGGGCGGCCGGCGCCCTCGTCTTCCGCGGCCGCGAGCTCGTTCAGCCGCAGCGCCAGACGCTCGGCGCTGCGCCGCGCGTTGACGAAGATGATCGTCGAGTTGTGCTCGCGTACGAGCGCCAGCAGCTCCGGGTACATCGCCGGCCAGATCGAGTTGAGCGTCGGCTCGCTGCCGCCGGCCAGCGGGTCGAGCTCGGCGCCGGCGGTCTCGCCCGGTGCGGCCATCGACTCGACCGGCACCTGGATCTGCAGGTCGAGCTGCTTGCGCACGCCCGCGTCGACGATCCGACACTGGCGGGAGGGCCCCACCATGAACCGGGCGACCTCCTCGAGCGGGTTCTGCGTCGCGCTCAGTCCGATCCGCTGTGGCTCGGTGCCGCCGGCGCGCTGGGCGACCTGCGCGAGCCGCTCGAGCGTCAACGCGAGGTGCGCGCCGCGCTTGGTGGAGGCGACAGCGTGGATCTCGTCGACGATGCACCAGCGCGTGTGCTCGAACAGCTTCTGGGCCTGGCCGGTGAGCATCAGATACAGCGACTCGGGCGTTGTGATCAGGATGTCCGGCGGGTTGCGGAGCATCTGCTGGCGTTCGCGTTGAGGCGTGTCGCCGGAGCGAACCGCGACGCTGAGGTCCGCGCCGATACCACGTAGCGGCACGCGCAGGTTGCGGTCGATGTCGTAGGAGAGCGCCTTCAGCGGCGAAACGTAGACGAGGCTGATTCCCTGAGGCCGCGGCGGCTCGGACGCGAGCCTGTCGATTCCCCACAGGAACGCCGCCAGCGTCTTGCCCGAACCGGTCGGCGCGCTGATCAGGACATGCTCGCCCGAGGCGATCGCCGGCCAGGCCTGAGCCTGAGCCGCGGTCGGCTCCGCGAACGCGCGCCCGAACCATTCCCGCGTTGCGGGGCTGAAGGCCTCCAGCGCTGAGTCGGAACTGTGCTCTGCCACCTGCAAGCGAGGCTAGCGCCACCCCCGCCCAACGCCGGCCGCCCGGATCTAACATGCGAGCCGCAATGGAGACGAAGCGGCGCCCATACTCAAAGTGGCTGGTTTACGCACTTGGCCTGTTCGCATTGGGAATGACGGCCTTCGCCTCGGTCGCATCGCGCGAGCATCACAGCACCGAGAGCGCTCGCAACGACGCGATCTCCAGGCTCGTCGCGCTCGAGTCGCGCAACCTCCAGACCAGTGATCCGTCGCTCGCGATGCAGCTGGCGCTCGTCGCCTACCGTCTGTCGACCAGCACGGAGGCGCGGTCGGCTCTGTTGGACGCGACGGCCGGTGAGATGCCCACACGGCTGCTCGGGCCAGCGGGTCAGACCTTGATCGCGCTCGGGAACGACGGGCACCGGCTCGCCGTCGCATATCGGGCCAGGGGTCAACTGAAGCTCTACTCGCTCCGGTACGCGAATCTCACCTGGTTGGCGACCGTGCCTGTGGGATCGCCCTCGCGCAAGGTCGACTCGGTCGCCATGAGTCCCAACGGTCGCCTGCTCGCAATCGGCGATGGCCGCGGACAGGTCAGGCTGTGGAGCCTGGCCTCGCCGTCGCACCCGAACCAGCTCGCGACGTTGAGTGGCGGATCCGGAGCGGTGTATGGGCTCAGTTTCAGCCCCCGGGGCACTGCGCTGGCCGCTGCCGACGCCGACGGGAGCGTCCAACGCTGGTCGTTCGCCAACCCTGGCCACCTGGTGACCGCGCCGGAACTCGTTGCTCCTGGGAGGCCGGCGCTGCATGCCGTCAGCTACAGCCATGACGGCAGCACGGTCGCCGCCGTCGGCCGGCACGGAGCGGTGGTCGTCTGGCGCGCACACGCCGGGACGAAACCACTCGCAAAGCTCACAGCCGGAACACGGATGCTCGCCGCGGTGACCTACAGCCCGGACGGGCGGACGCTCGCGGCCGGCGGCGAGGACGGGATCGTTCATCTATGGACGCTGAGCAGCGTCGGCACACCGGCTGCGCCGGGAACGACCCTGGCCGGGGACCCAGCCGTCACGTCGCTCGCGTTCAGCCACGACGGCCGCTACCTGGCGGCCGGGACATCGAACAGCTCGTCGGAGATCTGGGCGACCTCGAACTGGAGTCAGGCGGCAACGCTTCCACAGGCCGACGGCGTCACGAACGTCGCATTCACGGACGCTGACCGGCACCTGATCACCAGCGACGGGTCGGGAACGACGCTGATCTGGCAGTTCCCGCCGCAGAGCATCGACACAACCGCGTCAGCGGTCAAGGCGCTCAGCTACTCACCCGACAAGCCACAGCTCGCCGTGACCGGCAGCCAGACAGAAGCCACCCAGTGGGACGTGGCCGATGAGTGGCGTCCCGCGCCCGTCGGGTCGTGGTACGCCGCGCCGCGCTCCGCTCAATCGGCCGCCACGTACCACCCCACAACAGCTACGCCGCCAGTCAACCAACACGCCGGCGACAAGGCGCTCCAGGAAACGCAGGCGGCCACCACGGTCGTCGGCTCTGCGCTCAGTCCGAACGGGCAACTCTTTGCGGCGGCGAGCACGGACCACCTGGTCTGGCTGTGGGATGTCTCAGTCCCGAGCGACCCGAAGCTGCTCGCCAAGCTGGCAGGATTCACGCGCTGGGCTGACACGGTGGTGTTCGCTGGCAGCAGCCAGACCCTGTTCGCCGGCAGCGTCGATCGCACGATTCGGATCTGGGACATCAGCAATCCGGAGGATCCGCAGGAGCTCGCGAACAGTCCCCTGACCGGCCCGACCAGCGCGATCGACGAGCTCGCGCTGAGCCCTGACAGTCGAACACTCGCGGCGGCGACCGCCGACGGGCACGTGTGGCTGTGGGCCGTCGCCACTCCGGCCAAGGCGGGGATCCTCGGGACATTGACGGCGGCAAGCGGGACGGCTGCGGCCACCACCGTCAGACTCACCGGCCTGGCCTTCAGCCCCACTGATAACACGCTTGTGGCCGCGGGCAATGATGATCGGCTGACGTTCTGGCACTACCGGCCGTACCAGGCCGCGAACCGCATCTGTGCGCTCGCCGGAACGCCGATCACCGCCACCGAGTGGCAGCAGTACGTGGCGGATGTTCCGTACAACCCACCGTGCCAGAACTGGACCCCGCCCCAGCCGGCCGACGCATCGCCCTGAGGTTCAGCCGGTGACAGCCGGCTCTGGCTGCGCCGACGGGTGCGTCGCCGCCAGCAGCGAAGCGGACCGCGCCAGCATCGCGCTCGACGGACTTGCGGTGGCGATCGCGTCGAGCAGCGCGGCGCCGTCGATCAGCGAGCACCTGCAGTCGCCGGCAGCGATCACGTTGGCGGTGCGGGGGATGTGCTCGAGGATGCCGATCTCGCCGAAGTAGGTCGGCGCGTGCATCGTACGGATCGGGACAGGCGGCCCACCGGCCTCACCACTCGAGGTGACATCGACCGAGCCCTCGGTCAGCACGTACAGATAGTCCGCCTCCTCGCCCTGGGTGATGATCTCGGCGCCGTCCGGGAATTCGCGCTCGTCCATCTCCGAAGCGAGCCGCTCGAGCAGCGGCCGGCTGGCCGACGCGAAGATTCCGAGTTGCTCGAGCAGCGCCACCTTCGGTGTCAGCGCGGCGCTCGCGGCCGCGGTCTCGCGGTCGACCCGTTCCAGCGCCGGCAACGCGAACAGCGCCAGCAGTATCGGTGCGACGGCCATCGTCCAGAGGGCGGTGTCGAGTCCGAACGCGTTTGAGATGAGTGGCGTGATCACCGTTCCGAGCGCGATCGCACCGATGATGAAGGCCCAGAACACGCCCATCACGCGCCCGAGCTGATCCCTGGGTACGGCACGTTGCAGCGCCGTCAGCGCCAGCACGTCGACGACCAATGTGGAGCCCCCGCGGACGACCTGGACGATGACGGCCGGGACCGGAGAATGGATCACCGTCATCAGCGCCGTCGGCAGCGTGTAGCCGGCGACGCCGGCGAGGATCACCCACGCCAGGCTCGCGCGCGCGGCCAGCTTGTCGACCGCGGTCGCCATCAGCAGGCCGCCGATGCCGAGTCCCGCCAGGAGGTAGCCAAAGCCGTCCGCACCGGTACCGAGCTTGTGTGCGGAGACGCCGACGAACAGGACCGTATCGGTGCCGTAGACGAAGCTGACCAGGGCACACAGGGCGACCAGCACACGCGCCGAGCGGGCGCCGAGGATCGCCTTGACGCCAACGCCCATCTGCTTGAGCACACCGGCGCTGCCGCCCTCGGTGACGTCGACCTTGGTGCTGCGATACCTGATGCGAGTGACCAGCACGGCCGCCACGCCGAAGGTCGCGGCGTTGACGAAGAACACGATCGCGGGCGAGCCGGCCAGCAGCAGCACGGCGCCGATCGCCGGCCCGAGGATCACCACGAGGTTGTCAATCGTCGACTGCAGCGCGTTGGCGGCGACGAGCTGGCCCTCCGGCACCAGCGTCGGCACCGTCGCCCCGACCGCCGGCATCTCGAAGGTCGCCGTCGCGGCGCTCAGAGCGGCACAGGCCAGTGCCAGCACAACCGGCCCGTGCGAGAGCGCGACGACCGCCAGGCCGCACTGCCAGACCAGGCACAGCGTATTGGTGACGAATAGCAGCCGGAAGCGGTCGGAGCGCTCGACCACGACACCGCTGTAAGGGCTGAGCAGCAGCGCCGGCAGGAAGCGTACGAAACCGGCGGCTCCGACCCAGCCGAGCGAGTGTGTGCGCTCATAGACGAAGGCGAGCAGCGCCGCGTTGTAGGCCCAGCCGCCGGTGGCCGAGATCGCGAGTCCGGTGAACAGCAGCCGGAGGTCGCGGATCGCGAGCACGGAGCCGTACGCCGAGAACCAGCCTCTGAGGTGTCGGCTCACGGCGGCTCCGGACTCATGAACGCCAAAGGTGCGGAGATACCCACGTCCGTGCGCAGCATGGCGATCCGGCGCCCAGGCTGGACCGCCTGCTTGATCGGCCCAAGCCGATCGCCGAGGCGCTCGGCGAGCTCGTCAAGACTGATCACGACGACCACGATGCCCCAGAACTGCGCCTCGTCAGACTCGAGGTCGTCGCGCTGGACGACCTCGAGGATCGCCGGACCGAGTCGGCGAAAACCCATGCGCCCGCGCGCCGAATCCTGGATCCGCTTGAGCTCGGCTCCTGCCCTCGCCAGCGCGGCAGCGGTGCGGTCGAGGCTCGAGGTCAAGATCACGACGTGATCGATGCTGGTGGCACCGTTCGGGTGGGTCTTGAACGGGGGCGGGCGCAGCACCCGCGGCACCGGTGTCGGCAGGCCGTCGATCGAGCCCATCGCGTTCACTCGCACCAGCGACCAGGCCGTGACCCCGGAGCCCTCACCGCCGAGCCGCACACGCACGCCGCCGATGTCCATGTTGCCGTGCGCGTCGACATCGAAGCCAAGCTCCGCCCAGCGTTCCGGCTGGTCGGCAATCGTGAGCTCGGCGAGCTCTGGTTCGCGTGGGACGTGCATTGGTGGCGGGAGCTTATGCGCTCCCGCCGACGCGCGAAGACAGCCCGTCTAGCCGAGCGCCGCCTTGAGCAGAGTCTCGACCGCCGACCGCTGGGCCGCCGCAACCGCCGGGTCACGGTCGAGCTTGGCCGCCTCGCCGCCGCCGCTGTAGAGCAGCTGAAGCTGGTAGGCGAGCTGGTCGGGATCGCCCGCCCCCGCCTCGACACACAGCTGGCGGAACAAAGCGCGGATATCCGCACGGAAGGAAACCGTGGCCTCGTCGATCATGCCGCCCGCCGGCGCTTCGGCGCGAGCGCCTGCGAAGGCGCACCCGTTGTAGTCGGGCCGCTTGTAGTCGCGCGCCGCCGAATCGAAGACGGCGAGGATCGCCGACACCGGATCGCCGGCGCTCTCGGCCGCAGCGCGACGGCGCGCCAAGAGCTGCTCGTGGTACTGGTCGAGATAGGCGCTGACCAGGCCCTCCTTCGACCCGAACGTGGAGTAGAGCGACGCCTTGGCGACGCCGGCGCGCTCGATCACGCGATCGATCCCGACCGACTGAACGCCCTCGGCGTAGAACAGTTCGTGCGCGGCTTCCAAAAGCCGCTCTCGGGGAGAGCGCCTGACCTCTTCCTGCAATGTCATGGTCATCTCAGTTTGACTCATCACGCGGCATGGCAGACGGGCCTGCGGTTGGTCTGCGCCTCTTGCCGCAGTGAGCGAACGAGCCCGGCGGCGGTCAGCGTCGCCAGCACGATCACGCCGGCGCCGACCTCCTCGGCCGTCTGCGCCAGGGTCGAATCGACCACGAGCGCGCCCGCCAGGATCGCCGGTAGCCCGAGCGACAGGTAGGAGATCACGTACACGACCGAGACCACACCCGCGCGCTCATGCGGCTTGGCATCGGCGACGATCATCCTCAGAGCCCCGTGGAAGCCGGCGCCAAAGCCGGCGCCCGCCGGGAAGATCCCGAGCGCGAAGATCGGCAGGGATCGCGCCGCCACTCCCCACAGGAGCAACGACGAGCCGACGATCATCGCCAGCGCTCCGAACAGTGCGAAGCGCCGGGCCTCGGTGCGATGGAAGCCCAGCACGGTCACGGCACCGCAGCCCGCCAGCAGGAACAGGGCCGCGCCCCCAAGGATCATCGAGTTGTCACCCGCGACCAGCTGTGCGAGCGAGGGCCCGAGTGAGGCGTAGAAGCCGCCGAGCGTCCAGACCGCCACAAGCGATGGAGCGGCGATCGCGACGGCGCCGCGAACCTGCGGCGGCAGCGCGAGCGTCGGCCGGAGCGACCGACGGGCGCCGGGAACGCGGGCGGAGGTCTCAGCGATCAGAGCCACGCCGACAGCCTGCACGAGGAACACGCAGGAGAGGAACAGGTAGACCAACTCGGTCGGCGCCGGCAGGAACTGCACGAACAGCGCCGAGAGCAACGAGCCGCTGGCCGTCCCCGCCATCAGTGCCGAGGCGTTGGCGACCGGGCCGCGCGTGGCGTGAAGATCGACCAGGCCCGCACCGATCGCGCCCAGCGACGCCCCGGTTGCAAGGCCCTGCAGCACGCGCGCGGCGAGCAGTACGTCGAGGTTGCCGGCAAATGCGAAGACGAGCATCACCAGCACCTGCGCGCCCAGGCCGGCGAGCAACAACGGCCGCCTGCCGACGTGGTCAGACAGGGACCCGAAGACCAGCAACGAGATCAATACCGCGACGGCGTAGACGCCGAAGATCACCGTCACCGTCAGGTCGGAGAAGCCCCACTTCGCCTGGTAGGTCGCGTACAACGGCGTCGGCGCGCTGGAGGAGGCCAGCAGCGTCAGAGCGGCCGACGCGAGCAGGGCAAAGGCGCTCCTGCGTCCCAAACGAGGGCGCCCGATCGCTCGGCTCAAGGGGTGCACGGCTGTGAAGGACATCGGGCCTACCTCCATACAGAAAGGTCTGTCTATTGCCGTCGCAGACAATATCAACAAACAGACAGGTCTGTCTAGCCCAGCTCGATGGCCCGCGCGAACACGGCGTCCAGCATCGGCTCGGTGAGTCGACCGGTGAACGTGTTCTGTTGAGAGACGTGGTAACAGCCGATCAGCGTGAGGTCGTCGACCTTCGTCTCTGCGCCATGGCCGAAGCGCATCCACGGGCGCGGCGCCGAGAGCACGCGGTGCGCGTCGTCCCAGGCGAACGCCCCCAGACACACGATCGCGCGCAGGTTGGCCAGCAGCTCCAGCTCCGGGCGCAACCAGTCAGCACAGTTGTCGCGCTCGGCCGGGGTCGGTTTGTTCGCGGGCGGCGCGCACCGCACCGCTGCGGTCACCCAGCAGTTCGCCAGCTCGAGGCCGTCATCGCGCGCCACCGACGTCGGCTGGTTCGCCAACCCCGCGCGCCAGAGCGCGGCGAACAGCCAGTCACCGGAGCGGTCGCCGGTGAAGATGCGGCCGGTGCGGTTGCCGCCGTGGGCGGCGGGCGCCAGACCAAGCACGGCGATGCTCGCAGCCGGATCGCCGAAGCCCTGAATCGGCCGTCCCCAGTACTCCTGATCGATGAACGCCTTGCGCTTGACACGTGCGACCTCCTCGCGCCAGGCCACCAGCCGCGGGCAGCGGCGGCAGCTCGTGACCTCGCTCTCCAGCTGCTCGAGGGCGTCGGCCACGACTGTTTCTACCGGCCGAGTACCTGGTATTTGGCCTCGGTCTGAGCCTTCTGCGGCCGCCACCAGGCCTCGTTCTCGCGGTACCAGGCGATTGTCGCCGCGAGTCCACGATCGAAGTCCTGGTAGCTGGGTCGCCAGCCGAGCTCGTCGCGGAGCTTGCTGGCGTCGATCGCGTAGCGCAGGTCATGACCAGGGCGGTCATTTACGTGCTCGTAGTCGCTGCGCTCGTTGCCCATCAGTTCGAGGATCAGCTCGACGACATCACGGTTGGAAAGCTCCCCGTCGGCGCCGATCAGATAGGTCTCACCGAGCCGCCCGCGCTCGAGGATCGCGAGCACACCTGAGGAGTGATCCTCCGTGTGGATCCAGTCGCGCACGTTCTCGCCGGTGCCGTAGAGCTTGGGCCGGCGGCCGTCCAGGATCTCCGTGACCTGGCGCGGGATGAATTTCTCGACATGCTGGTAGGGCCCGTAGTTGTTCGAGCAGTTGCTGATCGTCGCGCGCACCTGGAAGCTGCGAACCCATGCACGCACCAGCAGGTCCGAGCCGGCCTTGGTGCTCGAATACGGGCTCGAAGGGTTGTACGCGGTCTCCGGTGTGAACTTCGACGGATCGTCGAGCTCGAGGTCGCCGTAGACCTCGTCGGTCGAGATGTGGTGCAGGCGCTTGTCGTGACGACGGCAAGCCTCCAGCACCTGAAAGGTGCCGAGCACGTTGGTGTGCACGAACTGCGAGGGCGAGTGCAGCGAGTTGTCGTTGTGCGACTCGGCCGCGAAGTGGACGACCGCATCGGACGCGGCGACAGCTGCGTCGATCGCGTCGGTGTCGCAGATATCGGCCTGCACCAGCGTCACTCGCTCGAGGCCCTCGACGTTGCGCCGGTCGCCTGCGTAGGTCAGCAGGTCGTAGACGACGATCTCCCAGTCTGGGCGTTCGCGCTGCGCGTGGCGCACGAAGTTCGAGCCGATGAAGCCGGCGCCGCCGGTGACCAGCAGCCTCATGCAGCCACCCGGGCGCTCAGGTACCGATCCAGCCCTTCGTGCCAGTCGGGAAGTACGGGAGCACCGCGTTCACTGCGGAGCACGCTGAACGCCGGGCGATGAGCCGGACGCGGAAATTCGGATGTCGCGCATGGCATCACGGTGGCGCCGCCACCTGCGCGAGAGAGGATCTCGCGTGCGAATTCGAACCATGAGCACTCGCCGGAAGCCGCCACGTGGACAACACCGGGGACGCTCTGCTCGGTCGCGAGGGTAACGAGCGTCGGCGCCAGGTGGGCGGTGAAGGTCGGGCAGCCGACCTGATCGTCGACGACCTTCAGCGAGTCGCGCTCCGCCGCGAGCCTGAGCATCGTCGCTGGAAAGCACGGCCCGGCGGTGCCGAACAGCCAGGAGGTGCGCACGACCGTGTGGCGCGCGCTCGCGGCCAGCGCGGCCGAGCGCTCACCGAGCAGCTTGGTGGCGCCGTAGACGGAGCGAGGGCCCGTCGGGTCGGACTCGACGTAAGCAGAGGTCTTGTTCCCATCGAAGACGTAATCCGTGGAGACGTGCACGATCCAGGCTCCGGCCGCGGCCGCCGCCTCCGCCAGATACCCGGCGCCGGCCGCGTTGACCGCCCCGGCGCCGTCGGGGTCGGACTCGGCACCGTCCACGTTCGTATAGGCGGCGCAGTTGATCACGGCATCCGGGCCGGTAGCAACGACCCGCGCGAACACGGCGTCGCGGTCACTGATGTCGAGCTCCGCACGCGACAGCGCCACCACCTCGTGGCTCGCAGCTCGCCCGGCGGCTTGGACATCCGTCCCGAGCATTCCGTTCGCGCCTGTGATCAGGAGCCTCATGTCGGGGAAGCGTAGTGGTCCTGTGGGTCGCCAGCGGGCGACCCACAGAGGAGCAGGGCCTATCCAGTTGGCCAAGCTGGGTAGGCGACTGATTAGCCCTGCGAGACTGGCTATTGCCCAATTCGCGCCCATAAGCTGGCCCTATGCTCACTGACGCGCTGATCGATGACTACGCAATTCCGAGCGGTTCCTGCGACGAGCTGCTCGATGCCGACGGCGCACCGAAGGAACACGTCGCCTCGCTGGTCGCGGCACTGCGGCGGCTCGGACCAGAGGCACTGATGGACGCCGGTCGCCGCCGAGACGCGATCTTCATGCAGCAGGGGATCACGTTCGAGGTATCGGGATCGAACGGTGAGCGACGTGACCGGCCGTTCCCGCTCGACCTCGTTCCGCGCGTTCTGACCGCCAGCGAGTGGACCGTGATCAAGCGCGGCCTGGCGCAGCGGATCCGGGCGCTGAACGCGTTCGTGGACGACGTCTACCACGCTCACGACATCGTGCGGGCAGGGATCGTGCCGTGGTCGCTGATCGTCAGCCGACCGAGCTTCGCCCGTCCAGTGCACGACGTGCGCGCCCCCGGCGGCGTCTACACGCATGTGTGCGGGTGTGACCTCGTCCGCGGGGGTGACGGCAGCTGGCGGGTGCTCGAGGACAACGTCCGTACGCCGTCGGGGATCTCGTACGTGCTGGAGAACCGGTTGGCGATGACGCGGCTCGTGCCCGAGCTGTTCGCCGGCCACCGTGTGCGGCCCGTCGACCACTATCCGTCGCTGCTGCTCGAGGCCCTGCAGGCCGTCGCTCCCGGTGTCGAATCAGAGCCGACGGTCGTGCTCTGGACGCCGGGACCGCTGAACGGCGCCTACTTCGAGCACGCGTTCCTCGCGCGTGAGATGGGGATCGAGCTGGTCGAGGCATCCGATCTGGTCGTGCGTGACGCCACCTGTTACATGCGCACGACGGCCGGCCTGCAGCGCGTGCACACGATCTACCGGCGGCTCGATGACGACTTCATCGACCCGCTCGAATTCCGCGCCGACTCGAAGCTGGGCGTGCCCGGACTCGTGCGCGCCTACCGCGCCGGCACGGTCGCGATCGCCAACGCGATCGGCACCGGCGTTGCCGACGACAAGGCGATCTACCACTACGTGCCGGAGATGGTGCGCTTCTATCTCGAGGAGGAGCCGATCCTCGAGAACGTGCCGACCTACCTGCTCGGCGACGAGAAGCTGCGCAAGTGGGTACTCGGACGGCTCGACGAGCTCGTGATCAAGCCGACCTCGGAATCGGGCGGCAAGGGCGTCTTCATCGGCCCGCAGGCGAGCGCCGAGGAGCTCGCTGAGGAAGCGCGGCTGATCGCGGCTGCACCGGAACAGTTCATCGCCCAGGAGCTGGTGCACCTCTCGACGGTTCCGACCGAGACCGGCGACGGGCGGCTGGCGCCGCGCCATGTCGACCTGCGGCCGTTCGCGGTCTTCGGCGAGGAGATCCGGATCGTGCCGGGCGGGCTGACGCGGGTGGCGCTCAAAGAGGGTTCGATGATCGTCAACTCCTCCCAGGGCGGCGGTTCGAAGGACACCTGGGTGCTGGACGACGGCGACACCTCTGAGGTCGTGCCGACGGTGCTCGCCGCGCGCGAGCCACCGCGACTCCCGGACGTGCGCTATGGCGGCTGGCACGGCCAGGAGCAGCAGCAACAACAGCAGCGATCCGAGCTCGCGTCGTAGCCGATGCTCGCTCGTATCGCCCAGGAGCTCTTCTGGCTCGGCCGCGATCTGACCCGCGCGGAGCACACGGCACGCATGCTCGACGGCGCGTTTCACGCCGATGTCGCCGGGAGGCCGGGCGAGCGCGGGATGGCGCTCAGCTGGAACGGCGTGCTGGCCGTGATCGGCGCCAAGCCGCCCGCCCCGGGCGAGGAGGCGGCCGAGGGGGCGGCCGCCGAGGCGGCCGATTCGGCGCCACCGGGCATGCTCGGTCGCGGCGAGATCGCGCCGCTGCTGACGCTCGACACGGACAGCCCGGCCTCGGTGGTCTCCTGTGTTTACCGAGCGCGTGAACGGGCGCGGACACTGCGCGATGTGATCTCGACCGAGATGTGGGAAGCGCTGAACTCGTTCTACCTGTCGCTGCGACGCTACGACCTCGAGGCGGCGCTCGCGACCGGCCCGTACTCGGTCTACCAGGAGGTCAAGGAGCGCTGTGCCCTGTTCTGGGGGCTGCTCGAGAAGACGATGCTGCGCGACGAGGCGCGCTCATTCCTCGACGCCGGCGGGCGCATCGAGGAGGCGGACATGGTCCTGCGGATGCTCAGGGTCGCGCTCCCGCATGGCGACGTGGCCGGCACCGACGATCCGCCACAGAGCTACGCGGCGGAGGCGCTCGCGCTGCTGCAGGCGGTCGGCGGCTTCCAGGCGTTCCGCCGCCACCTGCGCCAGGCGCCGACGCTGGAGAGCGTTGGCAGCTTCCTGTTGTATGAGAGCCAATACCCCGGCTCGGTGCGAGCGTCGCTCGAGGAGCTGCGGGACGCGCTCGAGACGGCCGACCCGTCGCCGCGCTCCGCACAGCCGGTGCTGCGCCTGGGCCGACTGATCGCCGACCTCGAGCTGCAGCACCGAACGCTCGGTAAGCCGGAGCCGCTCTCGGACATGCTTGCCCGCGTGCAGGACGAGCTCGCGCTGATCGACCACGAGATCGACGAGCGCTATTTCGCCGTCGCCGCCCTGGGAATAGTGCATGTCTGACGGTGCAAGGCGCGAATGACCGACGCGGCCGATAAGACACGCGAGATGTATTTCGCGATCCGGTACCTGACCAGGTACGAGTACGACGCCGACGTCGTCGACAACATCAACGCCCTGCGCGTGCGTCCCGCGGGCAATGCACGCCAGCGGATCGACGACTTCACCGTGCGGCTCACCCCCGATGCGCGCCAGTCCCGGCACGAGGACTACTTCGGTACCGAGGTCGTGGAGTTCGAGGTCGTGCGTCCGCATCGCGAGCTCGTGATCGATGTGCGCGCGCGCGTGACCACGTACCCGCAATCGGAGCCGTCCGGCACGACCTGGGAAGACGTGAGCGACCCCAACTACCGGGAGGCGGGCGGGGAGTTCCTGCCGCAGACCGATGATGCGCCGGGCCACCCGCTCCTGATAGCGCTGCAGGGCGAGGTCGCGAGCGCACCGACCCCGCTCGCGGCCGTGATGCTCGTCTCCGAGCTGATCCCGAGCCGGCTCGAGTACCGCCAGGGCGCGACCTACGTCGATTCGCCGCTGATCGACGCGCTCGAGGCCCGAGCCGGCGTCTGTCAGGACTTCGTCCACCTCGGGGTCAACCTTCTGCGCCACCATGACATCGCCGCCCGCTACGTCTCCGGCTACCTCTACACGCTGGGTGATGTGGACGAGGACGCGATCGCCGCCGGCAGCGGAGAGTCGGTCGAAGTCGACACGCACGCCTGGATCGAGGCGCTGCTGCCCGGCGACGGCGGCGAGCCGCACTGGGTCAGCGTCGACCCGACCAACCGCGGCCTCGCCGGCGAGCGACACGTCAAGATCGGCCACGGCCGCCACTACGCCGATGTGCCGCCGATCAAGGGCGTCTACCGCGGCGCCGCGAACTCAACGCTCGAGGCGAGCGTGACGATGACGCGCGGCGACGGGCCGGACCCGGCCAGCGCGGCCCGCGGCTAGCAGTGGCGCTCAGAGCGGGAAGCGTGTGCCCGTCAGCTCCTCGCTGACGTCCCAGAGCCGCCGCGCCACCTCCGGATCACGAGCCCGCTTGCTGCGCCCGACCAACCGCGGCGCGCCGCGCATCTCCTGAAAGCCACCGGGGCCGGCGAAGCTGTCGCCGGGAATGTCGGCGAAGGCGGCGAACAGCGTCGGCAGCGCGCCGGCACTGTCGCTCTGAGCGAACAGTGAGTTGCCGATCCTGCCCATCGCGAGCTCCCAGAAGCCGCTCTCTGAGTGCGACTGCAGGTTCGTGGCGGCGTAACCGGGATGCGCCGCTTCAGACAGCACCGGCGAACCCGCCGCGATCAGCCGCCGCTGGAGCTCGCTGGTGAACAGCAGGTTGGCGAGCTTCGACTGCCCGTACGCAGCCCATTTCCGGTAACGCCTGTGCTCCCAGTTGAGGTCGTCGAAATCGATCTTGCCGACGCGGTGCGCGCTCGAGGACACGGTCACGACGCGGCCGGTCACCTGCGGCAGCAGCAGGTTCGTGAGTGCGAAATGGCCGAGGTGGTTGGTGCCGAACTGAAGCTCGAAGCCGTCGGCGGTGCGGGTGAGCGGCGGAATCATTACGCCGGCGTTGTTGATGAGGAGATCGATCTCGCCACTCCAGCCGTCCGCGAACTCACGGATTGAGGCCAGGTCTGCGAGGTCCAGCCGACGAACCTCGGTCTTACCGTTGATCGCGGCCGCGGCGGCACGGCCCTTGTCGAGGTCGCGCACGGCCAGCGTCACATCGGCCCCCGCCGCCGCGAGCACGCGTGCCGCCGCACGACCGATGCCACTGTTGGCGCCGGTGATGATCACGCGGTTGCCGGGGATATCGGGAACGTCTGCTGTGGAAAAGCTCGTCATACCGCTAATCCTCCCGTAAGAATGTCCTCATGACCACATTTCCGGATTCACACGCCGAGTTCCTCGACTTTCCCGTCGCATCGTTGACGACGATTGGTGCGGACGGATTTCCACAATCAACGCTGATCTGGTTCCTGCACGACGAGGGCGAGCTCAAGCTCTCGCTGAACGCCACACGGCTGAAGGTGAAGAACCTGCGCGAGCACCCACAGGTGAGCCTGCTGATCATCGACTTCTCCGATCCGATGCGCTACCTCGAGGTCCGGGGAACGGCGAAGGTCGAACCGGATTCGGACAAGAGCTTCGCCCAGAAAGTCGGCGCGAAGTACGGTGCCGACCTGGCCGGCTGGGACGGTCCGGGCGAGGGACGAGTGGTCGTAACGATCGAGCCCAAGAACGTGTACGCAGTCGACATGCACCAGTAGCTTTTCGTTCCTTGCGCGGCTGGCGGCCCGCTGGCCGCCAGCGAGCCGTCAGCGTCGCGAGCCCGCGCTCAGTAACGTGCCCGCCGCATGCGACTCTCCGTCCTGAGGCGCTTCACCGCCGACCCGTTCCTGCAGGTGGACCACGCGATGACCGAGGATCAGCGCGACCACCCGGTGGTCGCGCTGGTCAGCAAGCGTCGAGACGAGGGCTCGCTCCCGGGCGCGCGTGAGGATGGCCGCCGGATCGCGCTCGTGATCGAAGGCGGCGGCATGCGGGGCGTCGTGTCGGCCGGAATGACGGCGGCGATCGAGCAGCTGGGCTTGACCAACGCCTTCGATGAGGTCCATGGCGCCTCTGCCGGAGCGTTCAACGCAGCGTTCCTGATCGCCGAGCAGGCGTCCTATCTGACCGGGCTCTATCAGCACGGCTTTGGCAACCCGCGGTTCGTCAGCGCACGCAACCTGGTGCGCGGCCGCTCGCTGTTCAACATGGACTACGTCGTCAACGAGGTCTGGCGCAGCCAGCGTCCACTGCACACCGACCGGATCCTCGCGAGCGCAATCGAGCTGCACTGCACAGCCACCGACGTCGAGGAAGCCCGCATCGTGGATCTGACGAGCCTCCGCGACGACGCCGAGATCCGCAGCGCGATGCTGGCGTCGGCGCGGCTGCCCTGGCTGGCGGGCGCCCCAGTCCCGTTCCGCGGGCGGATGCTGTTCGACGCGACCCTCGCCGAGGCGGTGCCGGTACACGTTCCGCGCCGCACCGCGACCGACATGCTCGTGCTTCAAACGCGGCCACATGGCATCACCCACACGCCGCTCTCGAACGGCGTCGCCAACCTGACCGACCGCTACCTCGTGAAGTTCAACCCGGCGCTGGTCGAGCTGCGGCGGACGCGCTCGGCCCGCTACGACGCGCTGGTGGGTGAGCTCGCCCGGCAATCCCGCGATCCGCAAGCCAGGCCGGCCGTGTGTGTGATCCGCCCGCCCGCCGGCTCGCCGATGATCAGCCAGATGGAGAACCGTGAGGCGGTGATGGCAAGTGCTGCCGGGCACGGGTTTCGCGCCGCCTGGATGGCGCTCGACGGTCACGACCCGGAGGTCGTTAGCGTGCCGCGGGCGTACCGCTGACTCAGAGCCTGATCACGTCTCTGTAACAGTCGTCATTCGCGGGGGTACCTCGGACGTGCCCGCCTTTCGCCGCCGAAGGCCAGTCGAATCACCGATCAGCGAACGCGTCCGCGAGGCGGCCGTGGAGGCCGCGCGTGAGGGGCAACAGCGCGTCATCGAAGCGGCGCGCGAGGTCGCACAGCAGGCACCGGAGCGCGCACGGGAACTGCGGGCCGTCGCGGCTCAGTTGGACATCCCATGGGCACGCTCGGCACCGGCACGCTGGGTGCGCGAGCGCTTCATGCAGTTCGTGATGAATCCGATCCTCGATCACTACGCTGCGCGGCGCGCGACCGGCTTTGAAATGCTGGCGCAGCTCAAGGAGCCGGTCATCCTCGTCGCCAACCACGCGAGCCACATGGACACGCCGATCATCCTCTCGGCGCTCCCGCGCAAACTGCGAAAGCGGACCGCCGTGGCCGCCGCCGCCGACTACTTCTACAAGAACCGGATTGTCGCCTCGATGGTGGCGCTGCTGTTCAACACCGTCCCGATCGAGCGCAAGGGCGGCGGCATGAGCAAGGGCACGAGCCACCTCGACACACTGCTCGACGACGGCTGGAACCTGCTCCTCTACCCCGAGGGGACGCGCTCACGCGGCGATGGCCTCGGGCGGGTGCGGCGTGGCGCCGCCGTCCTGGCCTCGCACCACAACCTCTCGATCGTCCCGATCCGGGTGACTGGCACAGCCGCGGCGATGCCGCCGGGCGCCGTCTGGCCCAAGCGCCTGCGCGGGCGCCTGTTCTCGCGACGCCACCGTGTCGAGGTCACCTTCGGCGAGCCGATCCCGCCGCTCTCGGACACAGCCGCGCTGATCGAGAAGGTCCAGTACTTCTTCGAGTCAGGCGACGCCGGACCGCCCTCGCTCTCGCCATACCGCCGCCGCGGCGGCGGTAGCGACGAGGCCCACGACTGAGCTGAACCCCGCTCGACGGGCGGGCCGCGCTTACGTCGCCGCTGCTCCGGCAGCGCCGCCTTGCACTGCGGGCACGACGACATTCCCTTCATCCGCCACGAACAGTGCCGCCGCCTGCCCGGCCGTGCGTCGCGCCCATGGTGTCGTGGTCAACCAGCCCAGCCCGCAGATGATCCCGCCAAGGGCAACGACGATCCACCAAGCCACATGCGTGGCCTCGGGAAAGCCAGGGCCGATCGCACCCGCCAGACCGCCGCCGGCGAGCGCACCGAGTACTGCGACTCCCAGCGCCTGCCCCGTCTGACGGCTGGTTGAGGTCACGGCCGCGGCAACGCCGGCCATCGAGGGCGGCATGCCTGAGACCGCGGTGTTGGTCATCGGCGGGTTGACGGTGCCGACACCGCCGCCGACCAGCAGATATGCGACGGTCAGGTATAGATAGGAGGTGTGGGCAGTGAGTCGAGTGAGCATGGCTCCGGCCACGAGCAGCGCGAGCCCGCCGGCCATCAGCGGAAGCCGCGCGCTGCGGTTGCCGACGATGCGGCCGGAGAGCGGCGCCATCACGAACGTGGCAGCCGCAAGCGGCAGGAGATGCAGTCCGGCCTCAAGTGGCGACAGCCGTCGTGTCTCCTGCAGATAGAGCGTGTTCAGAAACAGGAACCCGCCCATCGCCGCGTAGGTGGCAACAGCGCTCGCGCTGGCGCCGGCGAGCGGTGCGCTGCGGAAGCAGCGCACCTCGAGCAACGGCTCTCGCTGCCGCAACTCGTATGCGACGAGCGCGATCCACGCCAGCAGCGAGATCACGCCGAACGACAGCGTCTTGGCTGAGAGCCACCCGGCCGCGGGTGCATCGATGATCCCGTAGATGAGTGAGGCGAGCGCCACGATGATCAGGATCTGACCGACGGGGTCGATGCGCCGGGGCCGCGGCGCTCGCGATTCCGGCACGAACAACGCGGCCAGGATCACCGCACCGGCGCCAATCGGCAGGTTCACGAGGAAGACCGCCCTCCAGGAGAAGGCATCGACGAGCGCACCGCCGACGATCGGTCCGAGCGCCATCGAGATACCCGGTACGGCACCCCACACACCGACGGCCATCGCACGTTCGCGTGAGTCGGTGAAGACGTTGCGGATGATCGACAGCGCCACCGGGTTGAGCATCGAACCGCCCACAGCCTGAAGCGCGCGGGCTCCGATCAGGACGTCGAGATTCGGCGCCAGCGCGCAGATCAGCGAGGCAACGGAGAAAACCGTCACCCCGGTCTGGAACACGCGGCGCCGGCCCAGCCTGTCCGCGGTCGATCCGGACAGCATCAGCAGGCTCGCCACTACGACGGTGTATGCGTCGATCACCCACTGCAGCCCGGACAACGAGGAGTGCAGCGACCTGTGGATCGACGGCAGTGCAACGTTCACGATCGTCGCATCGAGCGAGACGATCAAGAGGCTCATCGAGCAGATCGCGAGGATCAACATGCGCCGCTTCCTCGGGATCGTCTGGTCGGCGGCGAGGTCGGAGGTCATGGGGTCGCGTGACGGCAGGCGGTGTTCTACTCTATGTCTACTGTATACGTTAGACGGGAGGCAGCAGCGGTGCGATCTGCAGACGAAACCTTCGAGATTCCCTGCTCGATCATCCGGGGCGGGACGAGTCGAGCTGTGTT
Source organism: uncultured Conexibacteraceae bacterium (assembly GCA_963720195.1). GTDB lineage: Bacteria > Actinomycetota > Thermoleophilia > Solirubrobacterales > Solirubrobacteraceae > Palsa-465. The sequence continues at coordinate 486,240 of CAVRFD010000020.1, read as the reverse complement.
CTTCGACAGCGCAACCCTGCTGTGCTACGAGCGACCGATCGTCGAACGATTGCTGCTCAACATCTTCGGGAGCCCCGACACCAAACAGACCAACGGGCTCGGTGGTTCCACCTCGCAGACGAGCAAGGCGGCGATCATCGGACCGCCGAGCCGCCCTGACGCGGACGTCGACTACACGTTCGCCCAGGTGAGCGTCACCGCGCCGGTCGTGGACTGGGGTGGCAACTGCGGCAACATCTCCTCCGCGGTCGGCCCGTATGCGATCAATGCCGGGCTTGTGGACATAGAGGGCGACGAGGCGGTCGTGCGCATCCACAACACCAACACCCGCAAGATCATCGTCGCAACAGTCCCGCTCGCCGGGAGGCGGGCCGCGACGCTCGGCGACCATCGGATCGACGGCGTGCCCGGCACCGGCGCCCGGATCAACCTCGCGTTCGAGGATCCGGCCAGCTCGTACGGTCGTGGCCTGTTGCCGACCGGCCAGCCGTCACAGATCGTGAAGCTCGCCGACGGGCGCGAGTTCAGGGTGTCGGTCGTGGATGCCACGAATCCGACGGTCTTCCTCGACGCGCACGCTGTCGGCCTCAAGGGCACCGAACTGCCCGACGAGCTCGAACGCAACGGTGCCGCCACGTCCATCCTCGAGGAGGCCAGAGGCATCATCGCGGCCGAGATCGGGCTCGTCGACCATCCCGCGGACGCGACGCGGCTCTCGCCCGGCCTGCCGAAGGTCGCGGTCGTCGCCGCGCCGATCAGCTACGACACGACAACAGGTGACCGTGTCGAAGCGGATGAGATCGAGATCGTCGGACGTCTGATGTCGATGCAGCGCCCCCACCGCGCGTACATGATGACTGGAGGCGCAGCTACGGCCGTGGCAACGCTTGTTCCCGGCACGATCGTCCATGAGCTGGCTCGTCGCCAGAGCTCGGGTGACAGCCGTCACCTGGTCCGCATCGGCCACCCCTCAGGCCGGGTCGAGATGAACGTCGTTCTCGCCGACGAGACGGACGGGGCTCGCGGCGTGCGCGCGGTCGAGCTGACGCGCACTGCGCGCCACATCATGGATGGCAACGTCCACGTACCGACGGTCCTGCTCGAGGACGATGTCGCGACCGCGGTCGCAGCTGGGGCAGGGCGAGCGGGATGATCCGCTCACTGGCCGAGCGCGAGATACCGCGCGACGCTGCGCAGGCGATCTCCGATCCGACGCACTGCGCCGTCCTGCTCTGGGACCTGCAGTACGGGTTGGGAGGCCACGCGCTCGAGCTCGACCAGCTCACATCCCGCTGGACGGCTTTACGGGACGCAGCGAACGCCGGCGGCGCGGCTGTCGTGCGTAGCCAACACATGGCCGCGCCGCTCGAGCAACTCGACGACGTCGAGCTCTGGCGCCTGATGCGTAAGCAGCGCGTCGACCGCCCCCAGGATCTCACCCCGTTCATGCGTCCGGGATCTCACGACGTGGAGTTCCTCGAGGGCCTCGAGCCCGGGCCGAATGAGATCGTCGTCACGAAGACGACGCCGTCGCTGTTCGTCGCCACAAACGCCGAGGCGCGCCTGCGCAACGTCGGCACGCGCACGCTGCTGCTGGCGGGTGTCGCAACCGATATCGGGATCGAGTTCACCGCCCGCCACGCGATGGCCCTCGGCTTCATGCCGGTGACCGTGACCGACGCCGTCGGCACCTACACGGAGGCTGCGCAGCAGCGCGGACTCGCTTGCCTCAGCGCTTTCACGCTCACCACGACGACGGCTGAGGTGGTCGCGGCCTGGAGCTGACCGACCTTGTCAGGTCGATCGGCAACTGTATACTGTCTCCACATTCTGGGTCCGAGCCACCGCCGCCGGGGCAGTCGCGGCTCGCAGATCGCGAACACGGATCGCGGAGCAGGACCCCCTGTCAACCACTGAAGCGAGAGAGCGACCAAACAGTTGTCACCCCTTCCCTACACGACCGACGAGGCCAAGGACTGGGCGCGCGAAACGATGCGCGGCGTCTGCAACGTGATCATGCCGAGCTTCACGAGCGACCTGAAAGGTCTGAATGAGGCAGGCATCCGTAACGACGTCCGTCGTTCGATCGAACTCGGCTTCTGGGGCGCGCTGGCCGTGTCCGAATGTGGAACCACGATGGACGAGTACATCCGCTTCGTGGAGATCGCGGTCGACGAGGGCAAGGGGCGCTTTCACATCGTCCATCACGCCAGCTTCGACACGCTCGAGGACACCATCGCTGCCGGACAGGCGGCCGCAGCCGTGGGGGCAGACCTTCAGCTGCTCTCGTATCCGCAGTCGTTCTATCCGACGTCGGACGCGCAGGTCGAGGAGCTGACACGGGCCGTCCTCGACGAGGTCCCGCTGGCGACGGTCCTGTTCGCAGTCCACCTCTGGAACTTCCAGCGGCTGCACCCCGCCGAGCTCTCACCGGCCCTGATCGAGCGTCTGTCCCATCATCCGCTTGCCGTTGCGGTCAAGTGCGAGGGTGGCGGCGCGGGCAACGGCGCGCACATCGACGTGATGCGACGCTGCGGCGACCGCCTGCTCATCTCCGACCCCCGTGAGGGAACCGCACCGGGGCATGTTCAGTGGTTCGGGATGCAGTGGATGGGGACAAGCAACTTCCAGTACTTCGGTGACGCCGTCCCCACGTACTTCGATCTGATGCACCAGGGACGGTGGGACGAAGCGCTCGAGATCTACTGGCGTATCCATCCGGCACGGACCACTCGGCTCGCGGACCTTGCGACGACGGCAGGCGCGCACTTCATCCATCGCCAGAGCTGGAAGTACCAGGAGTGGCTGAACGGGTTCAACGGCGGGCCACTGCGGATGCCGACGATGCGGCTCAACGACTCCGCCACGAGCCGTCTGGCGGCGGCCGCGGTCAAGTCGGGCATCATCAGCGAGGTTCCGGGGACGCTCGAGGACTTCTACGCCGGCCGGTACCCGAGCTGACCTGACAGGTGACGGGGCTGACGTGATCGAAGATCGTGTGCATTTCGCGGAGACGGCAGCGCCCGTGACTGCAGCGAGCCCCGAGCCGGCGACTGTGGTCGCCTCGGCCTTCCGTCCGACGCTGCCGCTCGTGCTCGCCGAGGCGACCGGCGCCTTTCAGCGGGAGGAATTGAGCGTGCGCGTGCGCACCGCGTCCTCCAGCGATGCCCAAATCGCTGAGCTGATCGAGGGCAGCATCGACGTCGCCCACACGGCGCTCGACAACGTCGTCGCGTGGTCCCGGGACGCGCCGGTCCGCGTGATCGGAATCACCGACCTCGGGGTCGCGCATGAGCTGGTCGCCCGCGATCCGATCACGTCCGTCGAGACTCTCCGCGGACGCACGATCGGCGTCGACTCGCCACGCAGCGGCTTCGGCGTTCTGCTCGAAGCGGCGCTCAGTGACGCCGGCCTGGAGCGAGACGCGTACACGATCAAGGCCACGGGCGGTCTCAACAGCCGGGCCGGCGCCCTTGCATCCGGCGAGGTCGATGCCTGTCTGCTCGCCGGAGCGTCGCTGACCGCGGCGCTGGGGTCAGGCCACCACCGGTTGCTTGCGTTGCGTGAGCATTTTCCGTCCTATCCGGCAATCGCGCTGGTGGCACATACGCCCCTGCAGGGCGAGCGGCGAGCGGTCCTGGTGCGCTACGTCGCCGCCCTCGGCAGCGGGCTGCGCGCGGATGATGTCGATCCAGCGGCAGTTGCTGCGGTGCTGGGTACTGACCTAGCAACCGCCGAGGCCTGGCTGACCACCGAGCAGGCGCGCATGACCGGCACCGTCGGCGACGCGGACGCCGCTCGCCAGGCGATCGCAGAGGCGCTCTTGGCGACTGGACGGATCGGATCGGAAGACTCGATCGATCAGTTCACCGAGCTGTTGATGGCTGGGTCGAGTTGTATACAATCTCCCGGGCGAGGGAGGTGACGGAATGACTCAGCTAGCCGAACTCGTCGACTTGACAGTTGCGCTGAGCTCGTACGACCACACGCTCGATCTGACGAAGGGCGACGTCAAGATCGCGGGGACACGGCCGAACTTCATCGAGCTTCCGATCCCGGAGATGTTCCGGCGCTTTGTCAAATACCGGGATTGGGACGTCTCCGAGATCTCGCTCGTGAAGTACGCGATGCTGCGCGCCGCCGGCGATGACGAGCTGGTGGCGATCCCCGTGTTCACCTCGCGCATGTTCCGCCACGGTTCGATCTACGTCCGCCGTGACCGGATTCGCGAGCCGCTTGATCTTCGTGGAGCACGCATCGGCATTCCAGAATGGGCGAACTCAGCCGGCGTGTGGGCACGCGGCCTGCTTGCGGACATGTACGGGTTGGATCCCTACGAGATGGAGTGGTGGCAAGGCGGCGTCGACCGACCAGGTCGTCCAAGCGTGCTGGACGTTCCAGGGTTGCCGGCCGGCTTCGAGCTGCATCGGACCGAGGATCGCAGCCTCGAAGAGATGATCTGGTCCGGAGACCTCGACGCGCTGATCGCGCCGAGCACGCCGACGAGCCTGCGAGTCTCAGCCGAGTCCGGTGGCGTCGTGCAACGTCTGTTCAAGGACGTCGCCGCGGCTGAGCGGGCGTACTACGCGCGCACTCACTGCCTGCCGCCGATGCACACGCTCGCGATCCGCCGTGACGTGCTCGAAGCCCACCCCTGGATTGCCGGAAACCTGTACCGGGCCTTCGAGGTTGCGAAGCGTCGCTACTTCGTACGCCTGAGCGAGATCAGCGCCAGCCGAACTGCGATCCCCTGGGCGGCAGCCTACGTCGCGGGCGCGCAGGCGCTGTTCGGCGAGGACCTGTGGCCTTACGGCGTTGACGAAAACCGCACGAGCCTTGAAGTGTTCTTGCGGTACTGCGCCAATCAGGGCCTGCTTGAACGACCACTTTCCGTGGACGAGCTCTTCGTTCCTGTTGAGCCGTTTGTTGACGGTCTGATCTGACCATGCGGTGCTGGATTTAGGCGTCTAGGTACAGCAATGGAGCGACGAAACACTGCAAGGAGGGGAAGCATGAGCTCCGTGGCAACTCGAGAGGAAAGAGATGCCGCGCTCGCGGGCGCAGCATCGACGATGGAAGCCGAGACAGCAACAGAGTCGACAGCGCGCAACCGGCCGGCGCGCGGACGTAGGCTGTCCAACCGAGCGACGTACTCATTGATCGGCGTAGCGTCGGTGATCGGCCTGCTTGTGTTCTGGCAGGTCGCGGCCGACACGCATCTGGTCGATGTCGCGACCAGCAGCTCGCCATCGAACGTGTGGGACACGGCACGGCAGATGATCAGCGACGGGATTCTCGGTAGCGCGGTGCTCTCGAGCGCCGGGCTTTACGGCGCTGGGTTCGGCGCGGCCATCATCATCGGCGTCGTCGGCGGCGTGATCTTCGGCTGGTGGCGCCTGATCGGCGCGATCTTCGACCCGTGGATCGCGATCCTCTACTCGACGCCGCTGATCGCGCTATTGCCGCTGATCCTGGTCTGGTTCGGAATCTCGTTCAAGGGCCAGGTGGTGATGGTCACCGTCGTCTCTGTGTTCCCGCTGCTCGTGAGCGTGATGGCAGGCACCAGACAGGTTGATCCCGGACTCCTGCGGTTGGCGCACAGCTTCCGCGGCTCGCAGCCGGCGATCCTCCGTACGCTGGTGCTGCCCTCGATCGTCCCGTACATCGTGACCGGCGTCCGGCTGGCGTCCGGAGGCGCGCTGATCGGCGTGACCGTCGCCGAGTACTTCGAGGGGAACAATGGCATCGGCGGCCTGATCCTGCGCGAGGGAACTGAGCTCAACGCCGGCGGCGTGTTCGTCGGCATCGTCGTGCTCGCAGGCGCCGCGCTGACGCTCACAGCGATCATCCTCACGTTCGAGCGCCGCGTCACCCGCTGGCGGGGCGACGTTTAAGAGGATCTACGGGATGCACCGCCGGAGAGAGCTCGAGATGGCACCGCTCAGCGTCACGATGGCGATCAGCCACTATGACCACGTCGAGCCGGTGACGAGTGGCCAGGTGCCGATCGAGGGCACGTCGCCCGTGTTCTTTGAGTTGCCGATCCCGGAGATGTTCCGGCGGTTCATCAACCATCAGGAGTGGGAGATCTCAGAGATGTCCTCGGCGCAGTATCTGTCGCGCCGAGCTGCAGGCGACGATCGGGTGATCGCCCTGCCGATCTTCACCTCACGGATGTTCCGGCACAGCTCGATCATTGTGCGCCGCGACCGCATCCGCACACCGGAGGACCTCCGCGGCGCCCGCATGGGCACTCCGGAGTGGACGCTCAGCGCATGCGTCTGGGCGCGAGGCATGCTCTCTGACATGTACGGGATCCGAGCCGCCGACATGAGCTGGTTCCAGGGCGGACTCGACCGGCCCGGACGCGCTGAGGCGGTGCGGCCGCCGGCGCTGGGCGACGACGTCTCGCTCACCGCGGTCACCGACCGGAGTCTCGAAGAGATGATCTACGCCGGCGAAATCGACGCGATCATGGCGCCGCAATATCCGCCTGCGCTGAGGCGTGCTGCGGAGTCCTCTGACGGACTGGTCGCGCGCCTGTTCGACAATCCGGTCGCCGCTGAGGCGGAGTACCTCGAGCGGACCGGGATCTTCCCGATCATGCACCTGGTCGGTATGCGCCGGAGCTTCTACGAGCAGCACCCATGGGTCGCCTCGAACGTGTATCGCGCGTTCGAAGCGGCCAAGCGGATCCACTACGCGCGGCTGACCGACATGAGCGCGAGCCGGGTGCCGCTTCCTTTCGTGGCCGAGTACCTGGACGGGCTGAAGGATCGCTTCGGCGCCGACCCATGGCCCTACGGATTGGACGCAAACCGCCACGTCTTCGAGACCCTGATCCGCTACGAGCGTGAGCAGGGCCTGATCACCAATGAGATCTCGCCGGATGAGCTGTTTGCTCCGGTTGAGACGTTCGTCGACGCCGTATAGATCTGAGAGGAGAGTTCCAGTGTCCACACTTACAGAGGCAACCGTCGCCATCCGTGACGTCGACAAGTGGTTCCCGCGCTCCGGCAAGGGCCGCGAGGAAACGGAGATCCTGCGGAGCATCACGTTGAGCGTCGGGACCGACGAGATCCTGACGGTGCTCGGCCCATCGGGCTGCGGCAAGAGCACCCTGCTCAACTGCATCGCCGGTCTCGAGGGCTACGAGGGCTCGATCGAGGTGAACGGCCAGCCGGTGGTTGGGCCGTGCGACGACGTCGCGGTCGTCTTCCAGTCTCCCAACCTGCTGCCATGGCGCACGGTCCGCGGCAACACGCTCTACGGGCTCGAGCTGAGCAAGGTCGCACCTCGCTCAGAGTGGAAGGAGCGCGTCGACGAGGCCCTGGACGTCGTCGGCCTGCACGACAGCGCCGACCTGTACCCGCGCCAGCTTTCCGGCGGTATGCAGCAGCGCGTGAACATCGCCCGTGCACTCGCTGTGCGTCCACGCGTCCTGCTGATGGACGAGCCATTCGGAGCGCTCGACGCGATCACCAAGGAGCGCATGCAGGAGGAGCTCCAGCGCATCGTCGCGCTCGAGCGTCTGAGCGTGGTGTTCATCACGCACGACATCGGTGAGGCGATCTACCTCGGCAACCGGGTGGCGGTCATGGGCAAGAACCCGGGCACCATACGTCTCGTGCAGGAGATCCCCGAGGAGCGGCCGCGTGCGCTGACCTACAAGCGGACAGCCGCGTTCCAGGAGCTTTACAGCCAACTCTGGGACGCGCTGTAGGAGTCGTCGAGTTCCGGCGACGAGCGTCGGACTTGCCTGGAGGCCGGCCTACGGTCGCTGGAGGCCGGTCTACGGTCGCTGGACGCCGGTCGAAGGTCTCTTGACGCCCGGCTTGCCGTCGGCCGTCGGGTCGCGGCCGCTCAGGCGGCTCGAGATCTCGGAATTGACCCTGCGCTCCGCCTCATGTATTCTGTATACAGATGACACAGAACACCCGACCCACCGCCACCGATGGACGCGCGCTGACGCAGCCAACTGGCGCTCTTGCAAGCGCCGCCGTCCGGATACAGGATGTGAACCCCGCACGAGGTGAGCAATGCTGCTTCTGAGAGACGACGACATCCGCGGCGCCATGGAGTCGGTGAAGTTCATCGACGGGCTCGAGCAGATGCTGGCGCGGCCCGTTTCGGGCGCTCTCAAACTGCCGCCACGCCTGACGATCGACGACAGTCGCTCGGGCGGCTTCCTGCGTCTTATGCCCTGCGTCGCCTACGACACCGGGTATGCCGGCTTCAAGGCGATGAACATGCATCCGGAGCATGGCGTCCGCTACATGATCGCGCTCATATCTCTGGATGACGGCAGCCTCGTCGCAATGCTCGACGCCGATTGGATCACCGCGTACCGGACCGCCGCGACCGCAGCCATCGCCGTGCGGCACCTGGCGCCGTCCAAGGCGGAAACGCTGACGGTGATCGGCTCGGGCACGCAGGCGCGCGCCCTGCTCGAGGCGACCGTTCAGACGTTGACTCCGCGTCAGGTGCTGGTGCACAGCCCGACGGCCGAGAACCGCGAGCGTTTCGCCGCTGAAGTCGGAGCGAGGCTCGATCTCCAGATCGAGCCGGTTGCCGACCCGGCCGCTGCGCTGGCGGACGCCGACGTGGTGCTCAGCGCGTATCGCGCCGGACAGACCCCGGTGATTCACGCTGACGCAACCCGCCCCGGATCGCTCGTCTGCGGAATCAGCTCCGTGCGCCCCGAGCACCGGGAGGTCGATGTGTCGCTCTGGCGGTCCAGTCGGGTTGTCGTTGACGACCTCGAGCATGTCCGGCACTCGGGTGACGGACGCGTCGCGGCGGCGGAAGGTCTGGCGTCTGACGACGACGTCGCCGAGCTCTGGGAGGTTCTGCAAAAGCCCAGCCTGGGCCGGCGCTCCGACGATGAGCGCGTTCTCTTCAAGTCGGTGGGAACAGCGGAGCAGGACATCGCCCTCGCGGCGCTGGTGATAGCGCGAGCGCAGGAGCTCGGCCTCGGAGAGGCGATCGAGGACTTCCCGTCGCTGCGTCCGATCCAGCGCGGCCTGGCCGTGAAGACCGACGCCTCGCCCGTGGCCTGACGGGCCCTGACTGGCCCGCCAGGCTCAAGACGAAATATCTCGCCTAGGAGCCCGGGCCCGAGGCCGCCACGGCGCGCTCGGCGATCGCCTCGTACGCGTCGAGATCGTTGATCTCGTTGCGGAACGCGAAGGAGACCATGTCGACGGGTGATCCCTCGGTGGTGCCGGCCGCATGGAGGTGGTCGTAGAGCGCCCCGAGCGCGTGCGTGACGGTGCGCACGGCGGCGGTCGGATAGAGCACGACGCTGAATCCGAGGTCGGCGTACTCCGCGAGCGATAGCTGCGGAGTCCGCCCTCCCTCGACGACGTTCACAAGCGTGGGCGCCGCGATCCGAGTGGCGACAGCACGTAGCTCCTCGACCGTCTGCGGAGCTTCAACGAAGATGATGTCGGCGCCGGCATCCGCGTAGCGTCGCCCGCGTTCGATCGCCTCCTCGAGACCGTGTACGGCACGAGCGTCGGTCCGAGCGATGATCACAAACTCATCGTCGGAGCGCGCTTCCACCGCAGCGTGGACCTTTTGAAGCATCTCCTCGACGCCCACGACCGACTTGCCCGAGAAGTGGCCACATCGCTTCGGAAAGGTCTGATCCTCCAGTTGGATCGCAGCCACCCCGGCGGCCTCCATCGCACGGACGGTATAGGCGACGTTGATGGCATTTCCAAAACCCGTATCGCCATCGCATACCAGCGCCAGACCGCAGGCGGCCGTGATCCTGCGAGCCTGCTCGATGATCTCAGCGCCGCTCAGCAGACCGATATCGGGGAGGCCGAGCAGCGTCATCGCCGTCGCAGAGCCCGAGAGATAGCCGACCTCGAAGCCGGCGCGCTCCACCAGGCGGGCACTGAGTGCGTCATGGAGGCCGGGGAGCAGAAGCGGCGAGTTCGCCGCCAGCGCCTGACGTAGACGGCGGCCTGGCGATTCGATCATTGCGATTCTCCGTGGGTCTAGAGGTCGTCCGGATCAGGCGTCCAGATCAGCAGCGACCCTGACCGGTGATTGCTAATATACAGTATGCACCACAGTCGGCCGCCGGTGAGCTGCGCTGACTGTGCCCCGGAGACGCGGATTTCCGGCTGAATGAGCTCGCTTGGAGTATCCGGCGGCAAGGACGGCCGGTGGCTCTCGTATTCTGTATGCGCGGCCCCAGGGACAGGTATGTAGATGACGCCATCGCTAAAAACCGACCACGTACCACGAGCGTCGCTCTCAGACGTTGTCTACGAGCGGCTGCGTGACGCCATCCTCCAAGGGGGGCTCGCCGATGGCTCCAGGCTGAGCCAGGTCCAGCTCGCCGAGCAGTACGGCGTAAGCCGTATCCCGATCCGGGAGGCCTTGCGCCGCCTGCAGGCCGAATCACTCGTTATCGCCACCCCGTACCACCCGTTCGTGGTCCGCAAGGTTTCGCCCGAGCAGGTCGTCGAGCTGATCGATGTGCGCGTTGCGCTCGAAGATCTCGTCCTGGCGCGACGGGAGCGGCTTGAGGCGTCGGAGATCGCCGAGCTGCGCAAGATCAACGAAAAGATGATCAAGGCCACCGGGAGCGATACCTGGTTCACGCTCGACCGAGAATTCCATCGGGTCCTCGCGGGTCCGAGCACCCTGATCGGCGAGATGATCGAGGACGTGCGTGACCGGGTCCGCCGGTACTCGGACAGCATGGTCTCGGTAAAGCCCGGGCGCAAGGCTGCGACCGAAGAGCACGGCGCGATCATCGACGCGCTCGAGGCGGGGGACATGGACTCGGCGCGCCGCCTGATGCACCAGCACGTCGTGCAGTCGCGCGCGTTCGTCAAGGCCCGGCTCGAGGACGCGGACAGCTAGACCGCTGCCGGCCCGCCCGACGGGCCGGAGACAGCTTCCTGCTCTTTCGCCACGCCGGCGACCGGCGCGCGAGCCTGCGTGGCGGTGAGCGTTCGTGTCGGCGCACGGAGCGTGCGTCGCGATGCTTGCGATTGACAGGCTTCGAGTTCGACGTATACAGTATGCAGACGTGCACTCGTAATGCGGACGCGGGTGGCCGCTGTGGACGGGTGCGGCTCACGCAACGAAGGAGGTGAGAGATGGCCGTTTCGACCACGCGGCTGGGCGATTTTCCGATCATGATCAATGGTTCCGCTCGCGAGACCGGCGAGACCTACGAGGTGCGCAGCCCGTACGACAGCGCCCCTGTAGCCATGGTGCACAGGGCGACTCCCGCGGATATCGAGGAGGCGATCGCAAGTGCCGTGGTGGCATTCGAGCAGACCCGCCACCTGGCCTCGTGGCAACGCGAACGCGTTCTCGAGGAGATCGCAGCCGGCATCGCCGCTCGCCGCGACGAGCTCGCCGAGACGATCGCGCTGGAGGCCGGCAAGCCGGTAACGACCGCGCTGATGGAGGTCGACCGCGCCGTTTTCACGTTCCGCGTGGCGGCCGAGGAGGCAAAGCGGATCGAGGGTTCGATCGTGCCCCTGGACTGGTTGCCGGGCAACGAAGGTCGGCGTGCCGAGATCCGCCGCGTGCCACTGGGCGTGATCGCCGGGATCAGCCCATTCAACTTCCCGCTCAACCTGGTTGCGCACAAGGTCGCGCCCGCGCTGGCTGCGGGCAACCCAATCCTGTTGCGACCCGCATCGCAGACGCCGTTGGCGGCGCTCAAGCTCGCAGAGATCGTCTACGGGACCGACTGGCCCACCGGCGGCTTCGCCGTGTTGCCCTGCTCGACCGCGACCGCGGCGCCATTGGTCGAGGACGAGCGGATCAAGAAGCTGACGTTCACCGGATCGCCCGCCGTCGGCTGGGGGCTCAAGGCACGAGCGGGCCGCAAGCGCGTAACGCTCGAGCTCGGCGGCAACGCGGCAGTGATCGTGTGTGCCGACGCCGATGTCGCGTACGCCGCCGAGCGGGTCGCCTGGGGCGGATTCACGAACGCCGGCCAGACGTGCATCTCGGTTCAGCGCGTCTACGTCGACCGCCGCGTGATCGACCAGTTCGTGACGGTGTTGGTCGACCGTGTCGGCCGACTCAAGGCAGGCGACCCGCTCGACCCGACAACCGATGTCGGTCCGGTGATCGATGCTGACAATGCCGACCGCGTGGCTGTATGGCTCGGCGAGGCCCGAGCGGCAGGAGCGCGTGTGCTCGCCGGCGGCGAGCGCGACGGCAACGTCTGGGAGCCGACCGTTCTGGCTGACGCAGGTGAGGACCTGCGCGTCAGCTGCGAGGAGGTGTTTGCGCCGCTGCTGAGTGTCTATCCGTTCGACGACGTGGACGAGGCGATCGCCTCCGCCGGACGTAGCGAGTTCGGCCTGCAGGGCGGACTTTTCACCAATGACATGAGAATCATCGAGCGCGCCTTTGATCGGATCGAGGTCGGCGGGCTGATGATCAACGACGTGTCGACGTTCCGCATCGACCATATGCCGTATGGCGGCGTGAAACAGTCCGGCCAAGGCCGCGAGGGACTGCGTTACGCAATCGAGGAGATGACAGAGATGAAGCTCCTCACCATAAACAGCAGACCATGAGGTAGAGGTACCAATGACGACCATCGAATCGCTGCCCGCAACCCTGCAACTGGGCGCGGTGCACCTGAACATCACGGATCTTGACCGATCGATCAGCTGGTACGAGCGCGTGCTCGGTCTGCAGCTCCGCGGGCGCTCAGACAGCGAGGCCGAGCTCGGCGACTCCATTGCCACGTCCGTGGTGCTTCACCGGCTTCCAGATGCTCGCCCACCGCGTCCGGACGAGGCGAGCATGTTCCACTATTGCCTGCTGTACCCGACCCGCGAGGAACTGGCGCGGGCGGCGCTGCGCATCCGCGACACAGGCGCGGATATCACCAACATGAACGATCGTCACACCCACGAGGCGATCTACCTGAAGGATCCCGACGGCAACACCATCGAGCTGGCCTGGGATCGACCTCGCGAGCAGTGGCCGGCCGCACCGTACGGCCGCACGCCGGTGCCGTTGGACTTCACTGGCCTGCTCGCGACGATCTCAGGTGAGTCACGGACGGACACGGTCGGGGACGGTCTCGCTGTCGGGCACGTCCACTTCATCATCGGTGACGTCGAGGAGGCGGTCGTCTATTACCGGGACGTCCTCGGCATGGATTTGAAGTACCACGTAGGCGATGCGGTCTACTTCTCAGTCGGCGGCTACCACCACCACATGGGAGGGCGGATTCACAAGGGCGAGGTAACTGCACCACAGCCTCCTGACGCGATCGGCCTGCGCCACTGGACGATCGAGCTTGCCGACGCTGACGAGGTGGCTGCGACACGGCAGCGGATCGAGGAAGGTGGCCATCGCGTCGAACCACTGACGAACGGCTTCTCGGTCGCAGATCCCTGGCAGATCCCCGTCCACGTCGTCAGCAGCTGATCGGCTCACGCCGAAGCGATGACATCGAATCGCGCTGAGACTGCAGACGCAATCGAGGCGGATGTGCTCGTCGTCGGCGCAGGCCCGGTCGGCCTGACGCTGTCGATCGCACTCGCGCAGCGCGGGGTGCGGGTGGTACTGGCCGAGCGCCGCGACGGCAGTGAGCCGCCTGAGGTGAAGATCAACCACATCTCGGCGAGATCGATGGAGATCTTCCGGCGGCTCGGCGTTGCGGCCGCCCTGCGCAAATGCGGTCTTCCAGCCGACTTTCCCAATGACGTCGCGTATCGAACGACCACCACCGGCCTGGAAATATGGCGCACGCTGATCCCGTGCCGCCGCGACCGCTACACGTCCACGATGGGACCGGACACCATGTGGCCGACACCGGAGCCGGCCCACCGCGCAAACCAGATCTATTTCGAGCCGGTGCTGCGTGAACACGCGCTCGGCGTCGACGCGATCACCCTCTTGCGGGGAACGGACGTCGTGAGCGTCAGTGCCGAGGGTGACGGGGTCCGCGCCGAAGCTCGCGATGTTCGCTCGGACCGCACGTTCACGTTACGCGCGCAGTTCGCCGTCGGTTGCGATGGGCCAAGGTCGACGATCAGACACACGATCGGCGCGACGCTCAGCGGTAGCGCGATGGTGTCGCGGACGCAGTCCACCTATATCCACGCACCCTCCCTTCTCGGCATGATGCGGCACCCGCCCGCGTGGATGACGCAATCACAGAATCCGCGCCGATGTGGCTCGATCTTCGCGATCGACGGACGCACCACCTGGGTCGTGCACAACCCGCTCGTCGATGACGAGGAGTTCGACGACATCGATCGAGATCGTTGCATCCGGCTCATCCTTGGGGTCGACGAGGGCTTCTCATACGAGGTCCTGGGTGGGCACGATTGGGTCGCCAGGCGGCTTGTGGCGGACAAGTTCCGCGAGGGGCCGATCTTTCTTTGCGGGGATGCTGCCCATCTATGGGGAGCGACGGCCGGGTACGCCATGAACGCCGGCATCGCCGACGCCGAGTGCCTCGCCTGGATCCTCGCCGCGTGCGTGGACGGCTGGGGCGGCGAGACGCTGCTCGACGCGTACGAGCAGGAGCGCAAAACGGTCACCGAGCAGGTGGCCGGCATCTCGACGAGCATGCGACTCCGGCGCATCCGGCACAACGCGGACATCCCCGCGAACATCGAGGACGACACACACCTTGGCAAGGAAGCCCGCGCACAGCTTGGTGAGACCGACCGCGAGATGAGCCTCGGGCAGTACTGCGCGGGCGGACTGAATTTCGGCTACTTCTACGACAGCTCACCCGTGATCGTCTATGACGGAGCGACGCACCCGACCTACACCGCTCACGAGTTCGTGCAGTCAACCGTCCCCGGCTGCCGTCTGCCGCACTGCTGGCTGCCTGACGGAACCTCGATCTATGACGTCTTGGGCGATGGCTTCGCGCTGCTCCGTTCCGACGCGAGCATCGTTGTCGAGCCGTTGCAGGACGCAGCCGCCGCGCAGGGCGTGCCGCTGACCGTGCTCGACCTCGATGAAGACGCAGCCGTCACGTATGACCACAAGCTCGTGCTGGCCCGACCGGACCGGCACATCGCCTGGCGTAGCGATACCGAGCCCGACGACCCGGCGGCGATCATCGCAGCTGTCAGAGGGGCGACGCCCTCACGCACCGCGGCTCTGGCCGGCCAGACCGGCGGAACCGGCTGATCGCTCGGACTCCTCGCCGTTCCCGGTGACCAGCCTCGCCAGCGTCGCTGGATCCTCGGGTGGCTCGTTGCCGCGCCAGGCGATGTGCAGGTCCGGGCGGAGCAGCAGATAGTTCGCCTCGTATATCGCACCGGCCTGCGGCGACGCGTGGAGATCGAGCAGCTCGACCGGGCATGAGAAATCGGCGAACGCGCCCGCCAGAGGCTGAAGCGCGGCCGCATTCCCGCTGCAGCTGATCAGTGTGTAGTCACGAGCGCAGCGATCCTGCATCGGCAGGCCGTCCTGTAGCCAGACGTTCGGCAGCCGGGCCCCTGGGCGTGCCGTGGCGATGTACTCATAGCTCGTTTGGTCCGATCCGTCGTCGCGTTCATGGGCGATGATCGGTGACCGCAGGTAGCGATACCCCTGGATGATTCCGCTGATATCCGATCCCTTCACCTGCTGAGCGAGCGCGACCTCGCCGAGCCGTGCGCGCTGTTCGTCGTCGATGTCAGCGCCGTCGCCAACGATCGCTGCGCACATGTCGCGCCACACCACTCGCGCCTCGTACGCGCGTCGTGACGCGGCGACGTTGCGGGCTCCGATCGGCCGCCGCTCCGGCTCATAGGAGGCAAGCAGCCCGGGCCCGCCCCAGCCCCGGAGTGTGCCGGCGAGCTTCCAGGCAAGGTCAGTCGCATCGCCGATACCGGTGTTCATTCCGAGGCCGCCAATCGGCGTCACCAGATGCGCCGAGTCGCCCGCGAGAAAGACCCGCCGCGAGGCGTAGCGGTCAGCCAACATCAGGCGCATCGTCCAGCTGCCGACATGGAGGGTCTCGTAGTCGATCGGCATGCCGGCGACACGCTCGAAGAGGCCAGGCATCTCGCTCTCGTCGTCGACCCGCGAATGCAACGTGAAGTGTTTGAGATCGTCCTGGACGATCAGGAAGGTCCAGCGGTCGTCGGCGACGTGATAGTGCTCACCCTGGCCGATGGGGATGCGTTCATACAGGTCATCGCACCGAAACAGCGCCTGAGTTTGTTCACCGACGTTCGCGTCGCCCTCGAGCTGGTACCCGAGACCGCGGCGCACTTCGCTGGAGGCGCCGTCACAACCTGCGAGGTATTCAGCGGTGAGCCTCTGCTCCTGCCCGTCGGCCTCGCGGATCGTAAGTGAGACGTGATCAGCCAGCTCCTCGAACGAGACCAACTCACAGCCGAACCTCACCGTCACCCCCGGAGTCCGCTCGGCGACTGACTTGAGCAGCGGCTCCAACGTGTACTGCGAGATCACCTGGTACGGCTCTGCAGGGGCGGTACCGTCGCTGCGGCGGCGATCCTTCTGTTTCATCTCGACGACCGACGGACGGCTGTTGCGCATCAGCGGTGGGTCGACCAGCGAGGTCACGAGAAAGCCATCCAACGGAAGGCCGACGGGGTAACCGGCCGCGCGGACCTCCTCGGCGACACCGAGCCTGCGGAAGATCTCCATCGTGCGCGGATTGCAGCGCTCCATCTTTGGAAGGAACGCAGGCTCAGGTCGCTTGTCTATGAGCAGGCAATCGACACCTCGCTGACCGAGGTCGATGGCCAGCGTCAGGCCAACGGGCCCGCCGCCGACGATGATGACCTGATGCTGGGTCAATGCTTTAGATCCTGCGCGACCGGCCAGCATTGGAAGGGCTGGCCGGCCGCGCCTACTCGTTACCGGTTGAGACCGGCTACTTCTTCTTGCTCATCGCCTGCTTCGCGTACGAAGCATTCATGAGCTTGGCGGCGCTGAAGCCCGACGCCGTTGGGTTGGTCCAGGCGAGTGCTTTGAGCACGTTCTTCTGGTCGGCAAGCACCGGCGCGATGCTGTTCGAGTACAGAGCCTTGGTGATCTGGTAGGACTGCGTCGCCTGGCCAGTCGGCTCATCGGTGAGGTTGGCGATGATCGGAACCGCCTTTGACTGGTGCGTCTTGTAGTAGCTGATGCCCTGGTACAGAGCCTTCAGAACTTTGACGGCCGTCGCGCCGTTGCCCTTGCCCTTCAGCCAGTTGGCGTCGGCGATGATGCCGCCGGCGCCCGGATAGTTCGTACCGTGGCGGAAATCGACGACGACATGAGTGCCCGGAACGTCGGACTCAAGCGTCGGCAGCTGCCAGATGTTGGTCCCCGAGATCGCGTCGATCGAGCCGTGGACATACGCGGCCGTCTCATTCGGCAGCTGACCCAGCGGAACCTCGTGCATGTTGATGCCGTACTGGTGATCGGCGAGCTGGACGAGGAAGTCCGACAACGCCCCCGCCGACGAGATGCCGATCGTCTTGCCGTTCAGTTCGCTGGGCGACCCGATCGACTTGTTGGCGACGATCTCAGCGTCAAGCACGTGCTCCCATGAGCCGATGTACTGCAGCGGCGTGCCTGACAGCGAGGCGACCTCTGCAGACGGGGCGCCGACGATCATGAACTGCACCTGGCCGGAAACCAGGGCCGGAAGCGCCAGCGACGCCTGCAGGAACTCGATGTTCGCGTCGATGCCGTTCTTCTTGAACAGCCCGGCGGCCTGGGTCACAGGCGCAAGCATCTGGTCGGCGTTTGGCACCGTGTAGGCGATCGTCACCTTCGTGGCCGCCGCGGACGTCGTTGCCTTCTTCGCGTGCGCCCGGTTCGCCGGCGTCATGCCGTAGGCGGCTCCACTGCCGGCGAGCACGACCGCGCCCGCCAGCACGGCTACGTTACGGCCCCGCGGCAACCATCTGCCCGCGCCGCGACGTCCGCGCGTCGACTTTGGAAACTTCATGTACATCCTCCTCCGCTCTGAAACGACAGTGTGTTTGTCCCGGCCGGGACGGCTCAGAAGCCCTCTGTGCCCCGCGCCAGTGGGTGCGGACGACTGCGATGCAGCGTGCCGCCGGGCCAAGTGCGCGACCCGGCCGGATCGCTGGCCTCTACCGGAGTTTCTCGTGTCCGACTCCTGCCTCGTGCTGCCTCAATAAGCTGTAACTCCTGGTTCGCTTGACGAGCATCTGACGCACACATCGACTGGACGCTCGGCCAGCTTGGCTGACTACTGTATCCAGTATCCCCGAGATGTTCAAGCCATCACCGGGTGCGATCGGATCGCCTTCTCCGGTTGCCATTAGGCTTATACTGTATCCACTAGCAGGGAGGCGCGCTGCGCCGGCAAACCCTTCGAAACGCGCGCGACGAGCGTTGCCGGCGCGACATGGGAGATCGAGCAATGACCGTTCAGCAGCTGACATCAGAGGACAGAGCCGGAAAGCAGCGCGGAGAGCCAACCCCGCCTGTCCACACGCGCGCGCTCGCGGAATTCATCGCCGGACTGACGCTCGCCGACGTTCCGTCGCAGGTGCTGGCACATGCCAAGCTCGACATCCTCGACACGCTCGGTTGCGCGCTGTTCGGGCGCGGGTTGCCGATCGCGACCACGCTCGAGGCGGCGTTCCGACCCGGCGATCAGAACGGCGTCACCACCGTCTGGGGTGATGGTTCGTGGCGCACCTCTCCCGCTACCGCCGCGTTCGTCAACGGCACCCTCGTCCACTCGTTTGAGCTCGACGATCTCCACCACGTGGCGATCCTCCATCCGGGCGGGCCGACGCTGGCCGCCGCCGCCGCGGTGGCCGAGGTCGACGGCCGGCCGACCGGAGCGGATCTGCTGGTGGCCCACATCGCCGGCCTGGAGGCGTCGAGCCGTATCGGACTGGCCGTCGGCGTGCCGCTGCTAATGCGGGGCTGGCACAACAACGGAGTGCTAGGCGCAATCGCCGGCGCAGCCGGCACGAGTCGAGTGCTGGGACTGACCGCCGACCAGGCCCAGAACGCACTGGGGATCGCCGGCAGCTTGGCCTGCGGGCTGATGGCGGCACAGTACGGCGCGATGGTCAAGCGCGCGCACGCTGGTAACGCCGCTCAGGTGGGCGTGCGTGCCGCCCTGCTGGCGCAACAGGACTTCACCGGCATCGCCGCCGTCTTCGAGGAGCCCTACGGGGGCTTCTACTCGACCTTCGCCGACAGCTACGTGATCGAGGAGACCTCGAAGGACCTCGGAACGCGTTGGGAGACGCTGGGAGTCGGGTTCAAGCCGTTCTCCTCCTGCGGCAGCACTCACAGCACCGTCGGGCTCGTGCTGCGCCTGCAGCAGGAGAACGACTTCTCAGCAGACGACGTTGCGGGCGTGAGCATCCTTGCATCCACCGCGACTGCGGAGCACGTCGGCTGGCAGTACGTCCCTGACGAGACGATCACCGCGCAGATGAACCTATCGTTCGCGTCCTCGGTCGCATTGATCGATCGAGCCTGCTTCGTCGACCAGTTCGCCGACGATCGGTTGACCGACCCGCGGATCCTTGAACTGGCGGACCGGTTCGAGGTCAACGGCGACCCCGAGATCGACGCCAAGGGCCGCAGCGCGCGTCACGAGGTGAAGGTCCGCATCAGGCTCCGCGACGGTCGCGAGATCACGGGCCACGCTGACGCCGCCCCCGGCAGCGCCGCCTACCCGCTCACTCCTGAGGAGATCCGCGGCAAGTTCACCAACCTGGCCGCGCGGCGCGTCGGTGATAAGCGCACGTCTGAGCTCCTGGAGATGGTCGACAACGTCGAACAGCTCGACAACCTGGCACCGCTGTGGCGGCTGCTGGCCGGCGAGTGATCCGGCCATGACACCTCCGTACGAGAAGGACGAATCGAAGGACTGGGCCCGCGCGACGATGCGCGGCGTCTGCAACGTGCTGATGCCCTCGTTCTCCGCCGATCTGCAGCAGTTGAACGAGCCCGGTATCCGCCACGACGTGCGCCGCTGCAAGGAGCTCGGGTTCTGGGGCTCGCTCGCGATCTCTGAGTGCGGCACGACGATCGACGAGTACCTGCGGTTCATCGAGATCGCATGTGACGAGGGCGGGCCCGACTACCACGTGATGGTTCACGGCAGCTTCAACACGCTCGCCGAATCGATCTACGTCGGGCAGAAGGCCGCTGAGCTGGGAGCCGACACGTTCCTGCTCTCATACCCGCCGAGCTTCTATCCGGAGACCGACGAGGACGTCTACCAGTACTCGACCGCGGTGTTGGACGCAGTGCCGCTCGCCACCATCCTGTTCTCGGTCCGTCACTGGAATTTCGCGAGGCTGAGCCCCGCCGATCTCTCGGCGCCACTCGTCGCTCGACTCGCCGATCATCCGCGGGCCGTGGCGCTCAAATGCGAAGGCGGCGCTCCCGGTAACGGGGCACACGCCGACACGCTGCGCCTGTGCGGAGACAAGCTGCTGATCTCCGATCCGCGCGAGGCCACGGCTCCCGGCCACATCCAGTGGTTCGGCATGCAATGGATGGGCACCAGCCTGTTTCAGTACTTCGGCGACGCGATCCCCAAGTACTTCGACCTGATGCATCAGGGTCGCTGGGACGAGGCAATGGAGATCTATTGGCGGATCCAACCCGCACGCGCCGCCAGGGCCGCGGACGGCCAGTCCTACCACGGCGCAAACTTCATCCACCGGCTCAGCTGGAAGTACATGGAGTGGCTCGTGGGCTTCAACGGCGGAGCGCTGCGAATGCCGACGATGCGTCTCAATGACGCGGCGACCAAACGGCTCGCTGACGCCGCCGTGCGCGCCGGCGTGATCAGGGAGATACCTGGGACGCTTGCCGACTTCTACCGTTCTCGCAATCCCTGCTGAGCTGGTCTCGGCGCCCGTATTTCAATGAGCGAGCCGACCCGCTTCACATTTGCGATCAGCTCCTACGACCACGTGGAGCCGGTGGTCGACGGCCGCGTGCCGATCGCGGACGCAGCTCCGCTCTTCATCCGGCTGCCGATCCCGGAGATGTTCCGTCGATTCGTCGCGCGGCGCGACTGGGATGTCTCGGAGATGCCGTTCGTGCAGTACGCGACGCTGCGCGCGACCGGCGACCCCAACCTCGTGGGTCTGCCCGTTTTTCCGTCGCGGCTATTCCGGCAGACGGCGATCTTCGTGCGATCTGACCGGATCCACACGCCCGAAGATCTTCGCGGCAGCAGGATCGGGATCGTCGCTTGGGCGAACTCGGCAGCCGTTTGGGGTCGCGGCCTGCTCGCCGATATGCACGGGATCAGCGCCTCCGAGATCACCTGGTACCAGGGCGGCGTGGAACGACCTGGCCGGCCGGAGACCGTGAAGCCGCGTTGGTTCCCCGACCAGGTCACGATGATCGCGGCCACCGAGCGCGGCATCGAAGAGATGCTCTGGAGCGCTGATCTCGAAGCGATCATCCTGCCGTCACCACCAGCCACCGTCGAGAACTCGATCCGCACGGGCGGCCTGGTCCGCTTGCTCTACGACGACTTCCCGGAAGCAGAGCGCGCCTACCGCATGAAGACCGGCTCACTACCGATCATGCATACGGTCGGGATGACCCGAGACCTCTACGACCGCGACCCGGACCTGCTGCGTCGGATCTACGAGGCGATGGAAGCGGCACGCCTCGGATACTTCGCCCAGCTCGCCGAGACCGAGGCGGCCCTCGTGCCGATTCCCTGGATCGACAGCCATCTGGCCGAGATCCGTGAAGCGCTCGGTGCGGACGTTTGGCCGTACGGCGTCGAGGCCAACCGTCCCACCTTCGAGACGGCTCTGCGCTACGCGCGAGACAGCGGGCTGATCTCCTCGGAGTTCACCGTCGACGACCTCTACCCCGAATGGCAGGAGCTCTGCGGATGAGCGCAAACGCCGTGGCGGTGACGGTCGCGCTGCCGGCTTACCACCACACCTACGAGATCACCTCCGGAGCCATAGCCCTCGCCGGGATGTCACCGACCTTCACCTCGGCGCCGAGCGGGACGGCCGACATCGCCGACATGCCGCTGGCCGACTACGTGATCCGGCGGCAGGCTGGGGACGGAACGCTGACCGCGGTTCCGGCCTTCCCCGCACGGGCCTTCGTCCATTCGTGGATCCACGTGGCGACCGACGGCCTTCCGGGCGTAACCCCGGAGACGACGGCCACGGTGTACGCGCGAGGACTGCTCAGCGACCGCAACGAGCCGGTCGAGAACGTCATCGTCGCACCGCGTACGTCGCTCCGCGAAGCAGCGGGGCTGCGCCCACTGTTCGAGCAGCCCGACGAAGTCGAGCGCGCCGACTACGCGCGCACCGGCGTGTACCCGATCCTGTCAGTGATCGTGATCCGCACCGAGCTGCTCGAGCGGGAGCGTTGGCTGGCAAGCAACGTGTTCAGGGCCTTCGAGGTGACTCGTCGCCGGTACTTTGCGAGGCTCGAGGACATCCGTGGCAGCCGGGCGCCGATTCCGTCGGTGGCCGGGCACGTTCGGGCGCTGCGCGACGTGTTCGGGCCAGATCTCTGGCCGTATGGCGTCGAGCGCAACCGCGCCACCCTGGAGACCTTTGTGCGCTACGCAATCGAGCAGGGCCTGATCGCGCAGGCGCCGGACGACATCGCCGAGCTGTTCGCGACCGTCGAGCCGTTCGTCGATTACACGGACGGCAACTGAAATGTCCGGCGACGCGCTTCCGGTCGCGGCAGGCGATGTACTCGAGCCCCAGCGGACCGCGCTCCTGCTCTGGGACCTTCAGAATGGCCTGGGCGGTCAGTCGCCCCGGTTGCAAGAGCTGTCAAAGGTCTGGCGCGCCCTCTACGACGCCGCCGCCGCGAGCGGCGTCCTGATCGTTCGCAGCCGCCACGTCGCGCCCCGCCCAGATCTGATGGACGAGGTCACGCGGTGGCGCATCACACGACGCACGCACGGCGAGAACAGACCTGACCACTACATGCAGCCCGGGGGAGACGACACCGCCTGGATTCCCGGCTGGGAACCGCGGCCCGACGAACTGGTGATCGAGAAGACCGCTCCGTCGCTGTTCCACCTCACACAGGCAGACGCCAGGCTCCGGGCCCGCAGTGTTCGCACACTGGTGCTGGCGGGAGTGGCGACCGAGCAGGGGATCGACTTCACGTCCCGTCACGCGCTTGCGCACGGGTACTTCACGGTGGTCGCCGAGGACGCCGTCGGCAGTTACTCACCGGAAGCGCATGAACATGGCATGGCGCTGCTTCGTCGCGCCACCTTTGTTTCACCCAGCGCGCAGATCATCGAGCGCTGGACTGCTGGATAGATCGCGGTACCGATACTGCTGACGCCGGGGTCGGCCCCGGTGGGCCGCCCCCCGGCGTCGTTCGCTCGTTGCTACTTCTTCTTCCTGGCCGACGCGGCCGCCTTGACACCGAGCAGCTTGATAGACGTGGTCGCCGACGGCTGATCGAAGTCCGTGGTGAGCGTCAACGCGCCGCTCCTGTGCTTCTGCGCAGCCGTGGCCCCGGCGCCAGTCAGCTTGAGCTTGACGTTCGTCGACTTGCCGGGCGCGAGCGAGAACTTGCCCCTCCCGAGCGTGTCGCCCGAGTTGTTATCCAGCTCGAGCTCACCAGAAGCCTTGAAGCCACTCTTGTCGGTCACCGCGACCGTCCCGGTGCGACCGGTGACCTTCGCGCTACGCGCGATCACCAACCTGCCGAGTGGCGGCGTGGTGAATTCACCGACCGGGCTCTGGTAGTTCGCAGTCCCGTTGGCGTCACCGTAGTAGTAGACGCACGGACCAGCGGACGCCGGGGCGCTGGTGCCGTCGACCGTGATCGGAGTCGTGGTCGTCGTATAGCTCTGGAGCGTGGGATCCTGGGCGATCGCGACGTTCGGCAGACAGACGTTCGTCGGATTTGTCTTCTGGTTCGCCCACTGAGCGATATTCACCGAGGTCGCTGAGTCGGTCCCGCCCGCCTGCTGCACGAGCCAGTAGTAGTACTGGGTATTCGGCGTCAGCGGCAGGTTGCCGGTGTTGCCCTGAGCGGCCTGACCGAAGGCACCGATCGTCGTCTCCGTCGTCGACAGCCCGTTCGTCGTCGGCACGTTGACGCCAGTGGCGTAGAGCGTCTCACCGCCGGGCGTGTTGCCGCTCGCCTGATAGTCGGACACCGGGTCGTAGGCGAAGGTGACGGTCGAGTAATTGTCCGCCCCGGCGTTCGCGGCCAGGCTTGTGACCGCGTTCGCACTGTTAACACCGGCATCGGCCACGGTGACACTGACGTTCGTGTTCGAGCCGCTGTCCGGGATGCCGTTCAGCGGTACGTCGTTGCCTGAGTTGCTGTCGGCCCAAACCATGCCTGAGCTGATCGTGACACCGCCGCCCCAACTCAAACCGCCGGCCGGGATCGGCAGCAGCCCCTCCGGTTCGCCGCCGGTGTCGATGACTCCGGAAACGGTGGCCGACTCGGGTGTCAGCGTGCTCGCGCCGCCGACCGCCGGCGGTGACACGTAGTAGGTCGGCGTCGTAACTGCGTTGTTCGCGGCTGTGAGCGCCGCGTCGGCCGGTACCGCGACCAACCCGCTTGCGCCGATTGCGAGGCCTGCGATCAGCGCAGACCGGGAAACCTTGCTCCTCAACTCTCTCTCCCTATCAGTCGTTGCCGCTGGCAGCACATCGCGCACGCATCCATGGCGACGCTGACCGTGCCTCGCGGTCCAATTCCGTGTCTATACTGTATACTGGATACTCCCCCTGAAGACAAGTTCGTAACGAGAGCATTCGTCGCGTTCTTGGTGAGCGGGACCGGGCAGCTCAAGCCGGCGGATAGTCACCGGCTGCGTACCAACCACCCGCAACGGGAAGCTCGTCGGCCAGCAGGCCCTGCTGGCGACTGAAGCGTGCGAGCGCCTCGAGGCTCTGAGCGTTTCCCTCTCCCCCAAAGGGGAGCGGGTCACCGTCGACCAGGCGCTGCTGCAGCCGGAGATGCGGCGTCGCCTCCCATCGTGGATCGCGCGCCAGGTACATCCGCTTACTCTTGGCGAAGGCCGCGTAGAGCGCCGTCGGCAGCCCCGGGTCCTGCTCGACCAGGTCGGCGCGGATAGCCACGATCGCGTGCAGCGGATAGATGCCGGTGCGTACGTACCAATCGCGAGCGGTCCTATCGGCGTCGGCGAACAGCGCGTACGGCTCGGCACCCGCGTCGGCCTCATTCGCGCGCGCGTCATCCCAGCCCGTCCGCGGAGCGCCCGCGCGCCCGGTGCCGGCGTTGCCGCCAAACGCGGCGTCGATCTGCGAAGCGCGCAGCAACTCCCGCAACGACGAGCCACCGGTGACGCGCTCAATGTTGGGTCGCTCCGTAACGGGAAGATGGTCGTCGTCGTCGACGACCCACGTGATCGTGTCGAGATCGACCCCGTAGTCGTGCGCGAGCATGCCGCGGCCCCAGACACCGGTCGTCACCGAATAGGACCGCACCCCGACCCGGCGCCCCTCCAGCTGCTTTGCGACCGTGATCCCGGACGCGGGCGCACAACTCACGTCGCCGTGGTGGAAGCGCCGATCAAGGAAGACCGGGATCCCGCACAGCGGGATCCCCGCCTGGACGGCCATCAAAAAAGTCACCGGAGCAAGTTCACAGACGTCGAACGCGAGCTCCCTGACCATCCGTCGGTAGGCCGCGATGATCGGCCCCGTCTGAACCGGCACGAGCTCGTACCCGGCCGGAGACAGCTCGCCGGCCAGCAGTGGCCGCACGTGCGGACGATCATCGACTGCGATCGAGAGCTTCACGAGACCGACTGTATACAGTATGTCGCCTGCCGCAACCGGACCTGCTGATGTACGTCGACTGCCACTGCCACTTCACCACCGTTCCCGCCGCGCTGCTGGACTGGCGTGAGCGCCAGGTGGCGGCCTTCGAGCGATCGGGGAAGCAGCTGTCGCCAGACGAGCTGGCAATTGACGACGCCGAGCTGTGTGAAGCGATCGCCGGCGGTCAGTTGCACCTCCAGCGCGAATGGGGGATCGACACCACCCTGCTCTCACCGATAGCCGGGCAGATGGCTCACCATGTCGGTGATGCGGACACCAGTCTGATCTGGAGCCGGCTCTGCAACGATCTGGTCGCCCGCGTGTGTCGGATGTTCCCCGGCAAATTCGTCGGCGTCTGCCAGCTGCCACAGTCGCCCGGAGCGCCGATCGATCAGTGTGTCGCCGAACTCGAGCGCTGTGTCCTCGAGCTCGGCTTCGTCGGCTGCAATCTCAACCCGGATCCCTCAGACGGCTACTGGGTGGCGCCCGCCATCACAGACGAGTACTACCACCCGCTTTACGAACGGATGGCGGCACTGGGGGTGCCGGCGATGGTCCACACCTCGATGTCGTGTAACCCCGTGGTCCACGGAACGTGCGCCCACTACCTCAACGGTGATACGACCGCGTTCATGCAGCTCTGCCTCTCAGACCTGTTCGACGCCTTCCCCGACCTGCGCCTGATCATCCCTCACGGCGGGGGCGCCGTGCCGTACCACTGGGGTCGGTTTCGCGGCGTGCTTCAGGACCGCGGTCGCCCGGATCCGGCAACGATCATGGGGCAGAACGTTTTCTTCGATACATGCGTGTATTGGCAGGCGGGCATGCAGCTGCTGGTCGACACGGTCCCGAGCGCCAACCTGCTGTTCGCCACTGAGATGATCGGTGCGGTCAAGGGTGTCGATCCGCCGACCGGGCGGCGCTACGACGACACTCGCTCCCTGCTGGCCGGGCTACAGGGACTCAGCGAGGACGAGCGGGCGGCGATCTCCGGCGGTAACGCCCTGCGTGTCTTCGCGCGCCTTGGGCAAGCGCTCGCGGATCGCGGCGATCTGGTCTCATGACTAAGCGTGCAAACCTGAAGCTGCTCATCGGCAACGACGATCTGGCCGCCGCGATCGTCGCGGCCGTCGATCGAGTCGATCCTGCGGTCACGGTCGAACGCCTCGACATCGATCCCGTCCACCGCGGCTTCCCGAGCTTCGTCAACGACGGCACGATCGACGTCAGCGAGATCGCAGTCATCACCCTGCTGCAGGCCATTGCCAGCGGCAGCCAGGTCGGCCTGCTGCCGGTGACCGTGCTGGGACGCTTCCAGCATCACACGTTGGTGACGTGCAAAGGCACCTCGGTCGGAGCTCTCCCTGGGGCCACGATCGGTATACGCTCATGGACCCAGACGACGGGCGTCTGGGTCCGCGGCGCACTGACCGAGCAGTATGGGATCGATCCGCGAAGCATCGACTGGGTCACCTACGAGGACGGCCACGTCGCCGGCTACCGGGATCCTGACTGGGTCAGGCGCGCCTGGGCCGGCGCACGACTCGTGGAGGACCTCACCGCTGGCCGGCTCGATGCAGCCATCATCGGCAATGATCTGCCCCCGGGAACGCTGGCCCGGCCGGTGCTGGACGATCCCGAGCACGCGGCACACCAGTGGTCGCAAGCCGCGGGCTGCATCCCGATCAACCACGTCGTCGGCGTCAATCTGGTGACCGCGCGCGAGCGTCCCGAACTGGTTCGGGCCATCTACACGGCCCTTCGCAGCGCCACCGCCGAGGGGCCGATGTCGCCGGCCGGCTTCGACGAGCTACGCCGCCCGTTCAGCAAGGCAGCGGACTTCGCGCTCGCTCAGGGGATCCTGAGGCGGCGTGTCAGCTTCGAGGAGATCGCGGCCCAGACCTGCGACATCCTTGGCGGCCAGGACTTCTAGTCCTCCGCCTCGTCGTCCTCGTCCATCCAGCCGGTCGCTCGTTCGACGGCCTTGCGCCACTTCCGGTAACCCCGCTCGCGGTGTTCGGGGTCCATGTTCGGCAGCCACTGCGCCGCGATATGCCAGTTGGAGCTCAGCTCGTCACGATCCGACCAGAACCCAACCGCCAGCCCGGCGGCGTAGGCAGCGCCCAGCGAGACGTTCTCGGCGACGATCGGCCGCACGACGCTGAGGTCGAGCACGTCGGCGAGGAACTGCATCAGCAGATTGTTGGCGGTCATACCGCCGTCGACGCGCAGCGCGCTCAGCTCCACGCCGGCGTCCGAGATCATCGCGTCCAGCACCTCGCGCGACTGCCACGCGGTCGCCTCGAGCACAGCGCGCGCGAGGTGGCCCTTGGTGATGTAGCCGGTCAGCCCGGTGATCACACCGCGCGCGTCACTGCGCCAGTGCGGCGCGTACAGCCCGGAGAAGGCGGGGACGAAATAGCAGCCGCCACTGTCCTCGACGCTGCGCGCGAGCGTCTCGATCTCCGGCGCGGAGCCGATCAGCTCGAGCTTGTCTCGAAACCACTGGACGAGCGCGCCGGTGACCGCGATCGAGCCCTCGAGCGCGTAGGTCGGCGCCTCGTCGCCAACTTTGGCGCAGACCGTGGTGAGCAGGCCGTGCTTGGACTGCACCGGGCGCTCACCGGTGTTGAGCAGCATGAAGCTGCCGGTCCCGTACGTGCACTTCGTGTCGCCGACCTCGAAGCACGTCTGGCCGAACAGCGCCGCCTGCTGGTCGCCGACTGCAGCGGCGACCGGGACACCGGCGAGCTGGCCGCGTGCCTCGCCGTAGACCTCGGCCGACGGCCTGATCTCCGGGAGCATCACCTTCGGCACGCCGAAGAGCTCGATCAGCTCGTCGTCCCAGCTGAGCGTGTGCAGGTTCATCAGCAGCGTGCGGCTCGCGTTCGTGACATCGGTCAGATGCCGGCCGGTGAGCCGCCAGATCAGCCACGAGTCCATCGTCCCGAACAGCAGGTCCCCGGCATCCGCTCGCGCCCGCAGGCTCGGCACGTTGTCCAGCAGCCAGCGCAGCTTCGGCCCCGAGAAGTAGCTCGCCAGTGGCAACCCGGTGAGCTCACGCGTCCTGCCGTCAGGTGACCTCGTGGCCAACTGGCGCAGCAGCGGCTCGGTACGCGTGTCCTGCCAGTTGATCGCCTGATGCACCGGACGGCCGGTCTCGCGCTCCCAGACGATCGTGGTCTCGCGCTGGTTGGCGATGCCCAGTGCCGCCAGGTCGGTCGGCTCGAGCTGCGCATCGCTCAGCGCCCGGGCGACGACCTGCTCGACGTTGCTCCAGATCTCCTCGGGATCGTGCTCGACCCAGCCCGGACGCGGGTAGATGTGGCGGTGCTCCTTCTGAGCGATGGAGACGATCCGGCCGGCGTGGTCAAAGACCATGCAACGAGACGACGCCGTGCCCTGGTCGATCCCGGCGACGTAACGCTCCCTCATGGCGTCAGCTCGCTCATCAATGAAACTTCTAACACGCCGATGCCTACCACGGGATCGCACCGAGCTCGTGCGAGACCGCGCGGGCGTGCTCGCGCACGAACGTGAGCAGCTCCGGCCGCGGCATACGCGCCGTGAACAGACGCTGGGGCGAGCCGAAGATGCCCATCGCCCCGACCGTGAGCCCGGTGCGGTCGGTGATCGGAGCCGCGATCGACCCGCGCAGCCGGTCGAGCTCGCCGGCCTCGTAAGCCCAGCCGCGTTCACGGACATGCTCGAGCTCGCGGCGCAGCGCCTTCGGATCGCGGATCGTGAACTCGGTGTAGGCCCGCAGCCCGGCCTCGATCAGCTCGTCGGCGACGTGCGGGTGCGACGCCAGCAGCACTTTCCCGAGCGCCGTCGCGTGCGCCGGTAACAGCGCCCCCACGTCGAGCGTCTGCAGGCTGTCGTCGGGTCGGAAGACGTGGTGCACGATCAGCACGCGGCCGTCGTGCATGGTCCCCAGCCGGACCTCCTCCTGGGTCCTCGCCGCGAGCGAGTCGGACCAGTTCAGCGCACGGGTACGGAGCTCGTTGCCGTCGAGATAGCTCGAACCCATGTGCAGCAGCGCTGCGCCGAGCTGGTACTTGCCCGTCTCCGGGTCCTGCTCGACGAAGCCCACGTGCTGGAGCGTGCGCAGGATTCCGTGGACGGTGCCCTTCGGGAGGCCGAGCTCATCCGCCAGGTCGACGACCCCGAGCCGCCGTGACCGCCCGGAGAGGAGCCGCAGGATTGCGGCGGCTCGCTCGATCGACTGGATTCTCCCGGGCAAGGCTTCTCGGTCTTCTCCGGCGACAGGGTGTGTTCGCCACAGGATGATTACAAACCGCGTTTGACATTGTCGTACTCGGGGGTATACGTTGCCCGCGTGACCGGCGGAGCAGCCGCTAGCGGTCGCTAGCACTCGCGCTCCGCGAGCCACGTATCTCGATCAACCATCGTTGAAGGAGGTCGTGTGGCAACCGTAAGCGGAGCACGCAGCCGACCAGTCCCCAACTGGCGAAAGAACGTGATCGGCGAGCTCTGGGCCGAGTTCTTTGGCTGCTTCATCCTGATTTCGTTTGGTGACGGCGTCGTCGCGATGCTCTGGGCCCTGTTCGGGTCCGGACGCACCACAGCTGCCGGAGCGCTGCAGTCGGGCGGCGACTGGCTGCTGGTCACCTGGGGCTGGGGGCTGGCCGTCACCTTCGCCATCTACACCGTGGGCGGTGTCACCGGCGCCCACATCAACCCCGCGGTCACGTTCGGCGCTGCGATCCGCAAACAGTTTCCGTGGAAAAAGGTGCCGAGCTATTGGGCGGCCCAGGTCGTCGGATGCTTCGTCGGAGCCGCGTTGGTTTACCTCGTCTACAACGCCGCGATCAGCAACTACGACCACGTGCACCACATCGTCAAGGGAACCCTGGCCTCGGTGTCCACATACAGCACGTTCGCGACGTTCCCAGCGCCGTATTTCCACACGGTCTGGGGGCCGCTGATCGACCAGATCGTCGGCACCTTCTTCCTGGTGCTGTTCGTCTGGGCGGTCAGCGACGAGTTCAACCTGCCCGTGGGCGGCAACATGGCCCCGGTCGTCGTCGGCTTCATCGTGCTGGCGGTCGGCATCTCGTTCGGCGCCAACGCCGGGTACGCGATCAATCCCGCCCGTGATTTCGGGCCGCGCATGTTTGCGCTCATCGCGGGCTGGGGGAAGGTGGCATTCCCCGGCAACTACCTCTACATCCAGGATTACTTCTGGATACCGATCGTCGGACCCCTCGTCGGCGGTGCACTCGCGTCGATCGTGTACGACCGCGGGATCCAGGACATCCTGAAGGCCCGATTCGAACCCAAGCCAGGCGTCGAGCCGGAGGGTCAGACCGTCTGGGAGGATCGGCCCCCGGCGCCCGACTCCTAAGGCCAACCAGCACAACCAGGAGCGGCGGGACATTCCGGTCCCGCCGCTCGTTCGGCAGTCGTGATCAGACAGATCGAACGAGGAAAGAGCGATGAAGAAACTCATCAACGCGCCCGACCAAGTGGTCGCGGACGCGCTGCGCGGGATGCAGGCCGCCCATGGCGATCGTTTGCGGGTGAGTCTCGACCCATACGTGATCGTGCGTGCGGATGCCCCCGTCCGCGGCAAGGTGGGCCTGGTCTCGGGCGGCGGCTCGGGCCACGAGCCAATGCATGGCGGCTATGTCGGACGCGGGATGCTCGACGCGGCCTGCCCAGGGGAGATATTCACCTCTCCCACGCCGGATCAGATGCTCGCGGCGACCAAGGCCGTCGACGGCGGCGCCGGTGTCGTGCACATCGTCAAGAACTACACGGGCGACGTGCTCAACTTCGAGATGGCGGCAGAGCTCGCCGACGGAGACGGGATCGAGGTCGAGACCGTCCTGACCAACGATGACGTCGCCGTTGAGGACTCGCTCTACACGGCGGGACGTCGAGGAGTCGGCGTCACGGTGCTGGTCGAGAAGATCGCCGGCGCAGCCGCGGAGGCCGGCCGCTCCCTGCAGGGGGTGGCCGACGTCGGGCGGCGGGTGAATGCTCAGGGCCGCTCGATGGGGATGGCGTTGACGCCCTGCACCACCCCTGCCTCCGGCGAGCCGAGCTTCGAGCTCGCCAACGACGAGGTTGAGATCGGCATCGGCATCCACGGCGAGCCGGGACGGTTCCGCGAGAAGATCGGCCCGGCGTCGCAGATCGCCGAGCGCCTGATGACCCCAATCCTGGAGGACCTGCCGTTCTCCTCCGGTGATCGCGTGCTCGCCTTCGTCAACGGGATGGGCGGCACACCGCTGATCGAGCTTTACGTGATGTACGCGGAGGTCGCCAAGATCGCGCAGGAGCACGGTCTGACGATCGAGCGCAACCTGATCGGCAACTACATCACGTCGCTCGAAATGCAGGGTTGCTCGATCACGCTGCTGAAGCTCGACGACGAACTGGTGCAGCTGTGGGACGCACCGGTCGACACTCCGGCGCTGCGCTGGGGAGTGTGACGCGTGGCGGTGGACCGCGAGGCGACGGTCGCCTGGATGGAGCTGTTCGCCGCGCAGATGGCCGAGCACCGGCAGGAACTCGTCAGGCTCGACACCGCCATCGGCGACGGCGATCACGGCACCAACATGGATCGCGGCATGACAAAGGCGATCGAGAAGCTACGCGCGGACGACCCGGCCGATCCGGCGGCGGTGCTCAAGACGGTGGCGATGACGTTGATCTCAACCGTTGGCGGCGCCGCAGGACCGCTGTACGGGACCCTGTTCCTACAGCTCGGCAACGGACTCGCCGGCCAGACGGAGGTGGACCTGCCCGCTTATGCGGCCGCCTGGCAAAAGGCCGCTGAAGGAGTGCAGGCGCGAGGCAAGGCGGAGCTCGGTGACAAGACGATGATCGATGCGCTGCTGCCGGCGGTCAACGCGCTGGAGGACGCCACAGACCTGAACACCGGCCTTACGGCCGCGGCCGACGCAGCACAGCAGGGGATGCTCGCGACCGCCCCACTCGTGGCCCGCAAGGGCCGAGCCAGCTACCTCGGTGAACGCAGCGCCGGCCACCAGGACCCTGGCGCAACCTCGACCTACTACCTGTTTGAGAGCGCGGCACAGGCGCTCCGCACGACATCTGGGGGCCCGCCTTTGGCGGCCACGTAGCCGCCAAAGGCACCCCCGAGGAAAGGACAGTTCATGGCCAAGTACGCAGTTGCGATCGATCAAGGGACCACCAGCTCACGCGCGATGGTGTTCGACCACGGCGGTCGGGTCGTGTCCGTCTCACAGAAGGAGCACGAGCAGATCTACCCGAAGCCCGGCTGGGTCGAGCACGACGCAAACGAGATCTGGGCACGTTGCCAGGAGGTGCTCCAGGAGGCCCTTGACCAGGCGGGCGCGAGCCGGGACGACATCGCCGGCCTGGGGATCACCAACCAGCGCGAGACCACACTCGTCTGGGACAAGACCACGGGTGAACCGGTCCACAATGCGCTTGTCTGGCAGGACACGCGCACCGACAAGATCGTCGAGGAGCTGGCTCAGGTGGGCGGCCAGGACCGCTTCCGCGACAAGAGCGGCCTGCCACTCGCGACCTATTTCTCCGGTCCGAAGGTCCGCTGGGTGCTGGACAACGTCGACGGGGCCCGCGAAAAGGCGGATGCCGGCGATCTCGCGTTCGGAAACATGGACACCTGGCTGATCTGGAATCTGACCGGAGGCGTCGACGGTGGTCTGCACATCACCGATGTGACGAACGCCAGCCGCACGATGCTGATGGATCTGACGACGCTGGAGTGGGACCCGCGTACTGCCGACACGATCGGCGTCCCGCTCTCGATGCTGCCGGAGATCCGTGCGTCGAGCGAGGTTTACGGCGAAGTCAAGTCGGGCCCAGCGGCGGGCGTGCCGATCGCCGGCGACCTCGGTGATCAACAGGCGGCGACGTTCGGACAGACGTGCTTCGCCGTCGGTGAGGCCAAGAACACGTACGGCACCGGCAACTTCATGCTGATCAACACCGGCAATGAGCTGGTGCACTCGAAGTCCGGCCTGCTCACCACCGTCTGTTACAAGATCGGCGACGATAAGGCGGTCTACGCGCTGGAGGGCTCGATCGCAATCACGGGCGCGCTCGTGCAGTGGCTGCGGGACAACCTCCGGCTGATCAAGGCCGCGCCCGAGGTCGAGGAGCTGGCCGAGAGCGTCGACGACAACGGCGGCCTGTACATCGTGCCCGCGTTCTCCGGCCTGTTCGCGCCCTACTGGAAGTCCGACGCCCGCGGTGTCTTTGCCGGCCTGACGAGGTACATCAACGCCGGACACATCGCCCGCGCGACGCTCGAGGCGACGGCCTTCCAGACCGCCGAGATCGTTGAGGCGATGCGGACCGATTCCGGCGTCACGCTCGAGTCGCTCAAGGTCGACGGCGGCATGGTCCAGAACGAGCTGCTGATGCAGTTCCAGGCCGACATCCTCGGGGTGACCGTGATCCGCCCCGTGGTCCCAGAGACGACGGCGCTCGGCGCGTCCTATGCCGCCGGACTGGCGACCGGGTTCTGGAACAGCGAGGAGGATCTGCGCGAGAACTGGGCCGAGGACAAGCGCTGGGATCCGAACATGGACGCGGACACTCGCAAGACCCAGATGCATTACTGGAAGAAGGCCGTGACCAGGACGTTCGACTGGGTCGAGTAGACGTGCCGTGTGCGACGCGGTGGAGGTGGCCCGCTGGCCACCTCCACCGGCTGGCTGTAGGCTGAATACATGGTCACCCTCACCACCGAAGTACTGGTGATCGGTGGTGGCGCGACCGGCGCCGGAGTCGCCTGGGATGCGTCACTACGCGGACTCGATGTGGTCCTCGTCGACCGCGTCGACCTGGCCGAGGGAACGAGCGGACGCTTCCACGGGCTGCTGCATTCGGGCGGACGCTACGTCGTCAAGGACGCGCCGGCGGCGAAGGAGTGCATCGTCGAGAACCGCGCGCTGCGGCGGGTCGCCGCCGACTGCATCGAGGACACCGGCGGCCTGTTCGTCACCACCCCGTGGGACGACCCGGGGTACGCCGACCGCTTCGTCCAGGCGTGCCGTGACACCGGCGTTGATTGCGAGGAGATCTCAGTCGCGCACGCCCTCCGTGACGAGCCGCGACTGAACCCGGCGATCTCCCGTGCCTTCAGGGTGCCGGACGCCAACATCGACGTTTGGAAGACGGTCTGGGCGATGGCCCACGGCGCGGTCCAGCGCGGCGCGCGCATCCTGCCCTACCACGAGGTGACCGGGATCAGGCGCGACGGCGACCAGATCACCGGCGCCCACGTACGCGACGTACGCGGCGGCGAGGACGTGGAGATCGAGGCCCGTGTCACGGTCAACGCCTCCGGCGCCTGGGCGCACAAGATCGCCGAGATGGCCGGGATCGACGGCGTTCGCATCTTCCCGGGCCGCGGCATCATGATCGCGATGAACCACCGGCTGGTGAACACGGTCATCAACCGTTGTGAGCTGCCGGGCGATGGCGACATCATCGTCCCGATCCGCACCGTATCGGTCGTCGGTACGACGGATGTGCACACCGACGATCCGGAAGACCACAGCGTGCAGCAGTCGGAGGTCGACCAGCTGCTCGACGACGGTGAGAAGCTCGTGCCCGGCTTCAGGCAGGCACGAGCATTGCGGGTTTGGGCGGGCGTGCGGCCGCTGTTCGAGGACGCCAAGGAGGACAAGACGGCCACCCGTGACGTGACCCGTGCACACGCGCTGCTCGACCATCGTGAGCGCGACGGCGTCGACGGGTTCGTGACGATCACCGGCGGCAAGCTCACGACCTTCCGGCTGATGGCCGAGCAGACCGTGAACGCAGTCTGCGACATGCTCGGCGAGCGGCGCGCCTGCACGACCACGACGCAGCCGCTGCCCGGCTCGGAGAGCGGCGCGTACTACCGGCTCGGCGAGCGGCTCCAGCGCAAGGAGGCGGCGCTCCACGACGAGCAGGTGATCTGCGAGTGCGAGCTGGTCTCACGTGGGAAGCTCGAGCAGGCGATCAAGCTGACGGGCTCGACCAACCTAGACGACATCCGCCGTCAGTTGCGCCTGGGGATGGGGCCGTGCCAGGGCGGGTTCTGCATCTACCGCGCCGCCGGGATCATGCAAGGACTCGACGAGCTCAGCGCCAAGCAGGCGGACGCGTCGTTGCTCGGGTTCCTCCAGGAGCGCTGGAAGGGCACGTGGCCGATCCTCTACGGCGACCAGCTGCGCCAGGCGCGCTTCGACGAGTGGATCTTCCATGGTGTACTCGACGTCGACCACCTGCCGGCCGGAGTGGAGAATCCATGAGGCGCAGACAGCGGTACGACGTGGTCGTGATCGGCGCCGGTACCGCGGGCCTGGTCGCGGCAATCCGGCTGGCGCAGGCGGGCGCGAACGTTTGCGTCGTCGCCAAGGGCGTGGGCTCGACACACCTCGCTCCCGGCACAATCGACGTCCTCGGCTACGCGCCCGAGCGCGTCGAATCGCCGGCCCAAGCGTTGCCGGAGTTCGTGACGGCGCGTCCCGACCATCCCTATGCATTGCTCGGAGACCACGTCATCGCCGAGTCGATCGACTGGTTCATCGCGACCGCGAAGGACGGGCCGCTGCCCGGGTACGTGTACACAGGCAACCTCGAGCGCAACCTGATGCTGCCCACCGCGGTCGGCGCGCTCAAGCCCTCGGCAGTGGTCCCGGAGACGTTCTCGGCGGGTGACGCGCACCATCTCGGACGCGTCGCGATCGTTGGTGTGGCCGCGTTGCGCGACTTCCACCCGAAGCTGTGTGCGGCAAACCTCGCAGCGGCCGGGATCGACGCCCGCGGAATCAGCGTCGAGGTCGAGCTCGACCGCGCCGACTCCTCCACACTCGGGCTTGCGCGCCTCTTCGACGACCGCACCTGGCGCACCCATTTCAGCGGCCGCCTGGCGCCGTTGCTCGGCGCGGCCGACCACGTCGCCCTGCCGGCGATGCTCGGCCTGAGCGACCCGCACGCGGTGCTGGCGGACCTCGAGGCCCGACTCGGCCGGCGCGTCTTCGAGATCGCCACGCTGCCACCGTCCGTCCCGGGGATGAGGCTGTTCGAGATCCTGCGCCACGCCCTGCGCGCGGCGGGAGGGCGGATTGCATTCGGCGCCGGCGTCATCGCGCACGCCCGCGAGGGAGACCGGATCGTCTCGATCGACACCGACACTGCCGGTTCGCAGACGACCTACGCCGCCGATGCATTCGTGCTCGCGTCCGGCGGCTTCCACTCGGGCGCGATCGCACTCGACTCGCACTGGCAGACGCATGAGCTGGTGCTCGACCTGCCGCTGCAGGGAGCTCCCGACGCGGACGAGCCGCGGTTCGTCGCCCCCTACTTCGACGAGCAGCCGCTGGCCCGCGCCGGCGTGGCAGTTGATACCGAGCTGCGGGCCACGGGCGTCACCAATGTGGTCGTCGCCGGCGCCTCGTTGCCCGGCGCCGCGTCCTGGCGTGAGGCTTCTGGTGAGGGAGTTGCCATGGCCAGCGGATACCGCGCGGCGCAGGTGCTCGCTGCCGAGCTCGGCGCACGGATGCAGGCCCAGAGCGCAACGGCAAGCCAGTGAAAGGAAGCAGGCGATGACTGACCTGATGGAGCTGGAAGTGCTGCGTGGCTCGCTCGATCACTGCGTCAAGTGCACGATCTGCGAAACGGCCTGCCCTGTCTCAAATGTCACGCCGCTGTTCCCTGGACCGAAATACGAAGGGCCGCAAGCGGAGCGCTACCGCGTCGCGGGCGACCCGAGCGTGGACGCGTCTGTCGATTACTGCTCGGGCTGCGGGATCTGTTCACTGGCATGCCCGCAGGGGGTGAAGATCGCCGAGATCAACGCGCAGGCGCGCGACAAGCTCAAGCGCCAGAAGGGCATACCGCTGCGAGACCGGATCATCACGCGCCCGACCTGGCTCGGCCGCGCCGGCACCCCGGCCGCCCCGCTCGCCAACTGGTCACTCAGTTCGCGGCCGGTGCGGATCCTTGCCGAGAAGCTGCTCGGCGTGCACCGCGACGCACCGGTGCCGCGCTTCGCCGGACGCCGCTTCTCACGCTGGGCGAGCACACACCCGAGCCCTCGGACAGGACGCAAGGTCGTCTACTTCCATGGCTGCGGCACCGAGTACTACGAGCCCTGGGAGGGCGAGCGGGTCGTCGCGGTGCTCGAGCACAACGGCTTTGAGGTGGTCGTCCCCAAACAGGACTGCTGCGGGTTGCCACTGCAATCAAGCGGCCTGTTCGACGACGCGCGTCGCGTCGTGCACCGGCTGGCCAAAGCGCTCGCCGCGCACCTGACCGACGACGACACGATCATCGTCGGCAACGCGACCAGCTGCACGCTGATGCTCAAGCGCGAGGCGCGCGAGATCCTCGGGCTCGAGGACGACCCCGACCTGCGACGCGTGGCCGAGCACACCTACGACATCTGTGAGCTGCTGCTCGAGCTGCATCAGCGTGGGGAGCTGCGGACCGACTTTCGTCCGCTTCCCGAGACCGTCGCCTACCACGCACCCTGCCAGCAGCAGGGTCACTGGATCGGCAAACCCGCGCTGGACCTGCTGGCGTTGATCCCAGGCCTTCAGGTCGACGAGATGAACGCGCGCTGCTGTGGCATCGCCGGGACCTATGGTCTCAAGCTCGAGAAGTACGGGATCGCGATGGACGTCGGACGCGATCTGTTCAAGCAGGTCGAGCAGTCGGGTGCGGCCACCGTTGCCTGCGACAGCGAAACCTGCCGCTGGCAGATCACACATGGCACGCAACTTCCGTCGGTGCACCCGATCGACTACCTGTACCGAGCCTACGGGCTCGACGGGCCCGAGTCGCGCTAGGGCCGACGCTGCAGCGCCGATGGTCGGGATCGTTGTCGTCTCGCACAGTGACACGCTCGCCGAGAGCGTCGTCCGGCTGGCGCGCGAGATGTCGCCGCCCGAGCTCAAGCTGGAGGCCGCCGGCGGCATCGGCGAGCCGGGCGTGCTCGGCACCAGTGCCGAGCTGATCGGGGCAGCAATCGAGCGCGCGATGTCACCGGATGGCGTGCTGGTGGTGATGGACCTCGGCAGCGCGCTGATGAGCGCCGAGTTCGCCGTCGAGCTGCTCGAGGGCGCCGCCGGTCCCGTGCGTTTGAGCGACGCGCCACTGGTCGAGGGCACAGTGGCCGCGGCGGCCGCCGCCGGCGGCGGTGCCTCCCTCGCCGAGGTGGCGGTGGAAGCGCGGGCAGCGCTGGCGATGAAGGCGGCCCAAATCGGGTTCGAACTCGACCAGCCCATCGAGGCTGCTCCTGTTGCGGCGCCCGTTGCGGCGCCTGCTGACGCAGAGGCCGAGTTACCGGTTGAAAACGAGATCGGGCTTCACGCCCGGCCGGCCGCACGATTGGTCCAGACGGTCAGCTCGTTCGACGCAGATGTGCGCATCGCCAAGACCGGTGGGACCGCCGCCCCCGTCGGTGCGCGCAGCCTCACCAACATCGTCGCCCTTGGAGCCCGGCGAGGCGACCGGGTGATCGTGTCAGCATCGGGACCACAGGCCCACGACGTGATCGCCGCCCTCGAGGAGCTGGCAGCAACCGGCTTCGGAGATGGACTCGGCCCGCCCGTCGCCGTCCCGAGCCCTGCCACCGTCCGCCCAACCTCCGCGCCCGCGGCCGGCACGGTCCTGACCGGTGTCGGTGCTTCGGCCGGCGGCGCGGTTGGTGCCGCGCACGTCCTCATTGGCGGTGGAGCTCCCCCGCCGCCACGCGATCCCGGGACGCCTGCGGAGGAGCTCGCAGCGCTCGACGGCGCGCTGGCGGCCGCTCGCGATGCGATCACGCAGGACCGCGAGCAACTGGTCACACGCGGCGCCACCGCCGAGGCGGAGATATTCGACGCGCACGCGGCGCTGCTCGACGATGAAGCCATTCTCGTTCCGGCGCGCACTGCTATCGCCGCGGGCGCGAACGCCGAACGCGCCTACTACGACGCCATCCAGAAGACGGCGGATTTGTACCGCCGGCTTCCCGATCAACTGCTGGCGGAAAGAGCCACAGACGTAATCGACGTTGGCCGTCGCGTGGTCGCGGCACTGACGGGCGACCGCAGCAGCGAACGACCGCCGAGCGGGATCCTCGTCGCCGACGAGCTGACACCGGCAGATAGCGCCGGCATCGACCCAGCGCTGGTGTCCGGGATCGTCAGCGCTCGCGGCTCTGCCACCGCCCACGCGGCGATCATCGCGCGATCGCTCGGAATCCCAGCGGTACTCGGGCTCGGCGAGGCGATCCTGTCTGTGCCCGACGGGACCATGCTGCTGATCGACGGCGAGTCCGGCAGCGTTACCGTGGCGCCTTCGGACCGTGCGGTCTCCGAATTCCAGACCGAGCGCGAGCGTAGCCGCGCTCAGGCCACCGCAGCGCTCGCGCGCGCACACGAGGACGGAGTCTTGTCGAGCGGCGAGCGGATCGAGATCGCCGCCAACATCGGCAGTGTCGACGAGGCAACCCGGGCGGTGGAGTTCGGTGCTGAGGGCGTGGGCCTGTTGCGAACCGAATTCCTGTTTCTGGATCGGCCCCGGCTGCCAAGCGAAGACGAGCAGGCCGAGACCCTGCGCCAGATCGCGATCGCACTCGACGGGCGTCCTCTGATCGTGCGGACGCTCGATGCCGGCGCCGACAAACCGCTCCCGGCTTTGCCGATGCCAGCGGAGGCGAATCCGTTCCTGGGGGTGCGCGGGATCCGCGTCGGGTTGTTGAGTCCGGAACTGCTCGCCACCCAGCTGCGGGCGATCCTGCGAGTCGCCGCCGAGTATCCGGTCAAGGTGATGCTGCCGATGGTCGCGACGCTCGCGGAGATCGAATCCGCCCGTGAGCTGCTCGAGCAGGCGCGCGCCGAGACCGGGGTGAGCGCTGCGATCGAGCTGGGGATCATGGTCGAGGTGCCCGCCGCCGCGCTGATGGCGGTGCAACTGGCACCGCATGTCGACTTCTTCTCGATCGGCACCAACGACCTGACCCAATACACGATGGCGGCTGAGCGCGGCGACGCGCGACTCGCACCGCTGCTGGCGTCCCCACAGCCGGCGGTGCTGCGACTGGTGCGGGCAACCGTTGAGGCGGCGACCGCGCGCGGCCGCTGGGTCGGGGTCTGCGGCGAGATGGCCGGCGACCCTGCGGCGGCGATGCTGCTCGCCGGCCTCGGAGTCACCGAACTGAGCATGGCGCCGGGGTCGATCCCACAGGTGAAGGCGGTTCTGCGCGGGGTCGAGCTCAGGCGGGCACGCGATGCGGCGGCTGCCGCGCTCGCAGCCACCAGCGCGGCGGAGGCGCGGGCACTGGCACTCGAGCTGCTCTGAAGTACGCTGCGCAGCGTGGAGGTCGGTACCTTTGGCGCGTTGCGATCTTCCCGTGCGCTTGCGATCGGTACCAGTTTCCGGATCGTCGCCTCGCCGGTAATCCTAGGCCTGCTATTGGGCCACGATTGGACGGCTGCGGCGGTCCTGTTCCTGGTTGCAGCGGTGACGGACTTCATCGACGGCCGCCTGGCCCGCCGCTGGCAGGTGACCACCAAGCTCGGCTCGTTCCTCGACACCACGGCCGACAAGCTGCTCGTCTCCACCACCCTGCTCGGGCTGCTGGCCGTCGACCGCGTCTCGCCCTGGGTCGCCTTCGTGATCATCGGTCGTGAGTTCACGATCCTCGGCCTGCGCGCGGCCGTTGCAGCCGGTGGCACGCAGTTCGAGACCTCGCGGTTCGGCAAATGGAAGGCGACTTTCCAGTTCGTCGCGATCGCGCTTGCGATCCTGCGTCCCGACGTCATGTTCGGCGGCGCCTACCTGGACCAGTGGCTGATGATCTTGGCCGCCGCGATCACCGCTTGGTCGGGTATTGACTACCTGATCAACTCGGCGGACGCGCTCAGGTCCTGAACATGTCGCGCGTCTTTGTCACCGGGGGCACAGGCGTGATCGGCACCGCGCTGATCACGGCGTTGCTCGAGCGTGGTGACGCGGTCGTGGCGCTCGCTCGCACCGACGCCGCAGCGGCGGCACTGGCGCAACGCGGCGTCGAGGTCCGTCGCGGCGAAATCGATGACGAGCCAGCGCTGACTGCCGCCATGGACGGCTGCGAACTGGCCTTCAACGTCGCCGGCTTCAACAAGTTCTGCGTGACCGATGTCGCGCCAATGATGCGAGCCAATGTCGATGGCGCGGTCGCGGCCGTGCGCGCCGCCAAGCGTGCCGGCGTCCCACGCCTGGTCCACACGTCGTCCGCGGCCACCCTCGGCGAAGCACCGGGCGTCGTCGCCAACGAGTGGACGCCTCATCGTGGTTGGTGGCTATCCAACTACGAGGAGACCAAAACCCTCGGTGAACGCGCGGCGATGATCAACGCAGCCGACATCAACCAGGACGTGGTGTACGTGCTCCCGTCCTCGGTCCAGGGCCCCGGTCGTGCCGGAGGCACTGGCAGGTTCCTGCTCGCGTTCCTCGACGGCCGGCTGAAGGTGTTTGTCGATAGCTGGGTCAGTCTGGTCGACATTCAAGACTGCGTCGCGGGCCATCTGCTGGCGGCTGATCGCGGCGAGCCGGGCGAGCGCTACCTGCTGAACAGCATGCGCATGCGCGTCACCGACCTGCTCGAGCTCGCCGCCGACGTCGCGGGCGTGACCCGCGCGCCTCACCTGCTTTCGAGGCGGCTGGCAACGCTGGGCGGCGCCGCCACCGAACTGGCCTTCCGTGCTCGCGGTCAGCACCCCCCCGTGTGCCGAGAGATGGTGCGGACCCTCCTGCACGGCCACCGTTACGACGGTTCCCGCGCTGAGCGCGAACTCGGCCTCGTCTACACGCCTGCACGCGAGACGCTCCGCCGCACGGTCGACTGGGCCCACGCCGAAGGCCTGCTCCACAGCGCCTGAAGGGCTCGCGCGCCGGTCGTGTCGCCGCGCCGGCAGCGCACTTCCTTTTTGCACGGTCCGCATGTGTGCCGAGAGTGTGTCGGGGTGTCACGGATCTGTGGAAACGTTCGGAATGGTCGAACTTTGTTTCAGAGTCGTGGCACGTCGTGACAGTCCCGCAACGTGCGTGAGCGGTCGTTTGACGAGGACCGCTCACGGCGCCGTGGCGTCCGCCTCGACAATTACCTTTGGCTTGCGATGTCAAGTGGTTCCTCCCGCACCGTGGAGCAGATGGAGCAGGACCTCCGTGAGCTCGTCGCGACGATCCAGAGTCCGCACCTGTCCGCTCTGTTGCGGGGGCTGCTGGCGCCAGAGTCAGCAATCTGGTCGTCGTACCGTGAGGCGCCGGCCGCCAAGCACTACCACCACGCCTACGTGCACGGACTGCTCGAGCACAGCCTCACGGTCACCCAGGCGGTCAGCGCGCTGTCGTCGATCTTCCCTGGCGTGAACCGTGACATTGCGGTCACCGGGGCGCTGCTGCACGACATCGGCAAGCTCGACGCTTACCAGCAGAACGGTCGCCAGATCGAGATGACCGATGCCGGCCGCCTGCACGGTGAGATCGCGCTTGGCTACGCGCGCGTGCGCGACGAGATCGCCCAGATCGACAGCTTCCCGCCCGAGCTCGCGCAGGCCCTCCTCCACATCATCCTCAGCCACCACGGCTCGCTCGAGCACGGCTCGCCCGTGGTTCCCTGCACGCGTGAGGCGACATTGGTCCACATGGCCGACAACCTCGGCTCGAAGCTCGGCAGCTTCGACCGGGTCGAGCGCGGACTCGATGCCGGGGCCCAATGGGGCACCTACGACAACGGCGTCGGCGCCGTCGCGTACTTCGGCGCGGACGGCGCCGAGCCCCAGAGCGAGCGGCTCGCAGCCTAGCCGCACAACATCTCTTGGCTCCCGTAGCCGCGTCGATCGCCAGTTGCGCATCGATCGCTGGCCGATTCTCGTATGCGCTGGGAATTGGCGCAACTTGAGAAAGGCGCAATTTGCGGGTCTCGCGGCCGTTCGCCGCGCGAGAGCCACTGGGCCCGATTAAAGTGGGAGGCGCATGGCGAAGGACACAGAGAAGCTGATCCGTCAGCTGTCGCTCATCTCGTACCTGATGGCCGAACGCCGGCCGGTGACAGCTCCCGAGATCCGGCGCGACGTCGAGGGATACAGCGTGATGAACGAGGACGCGTTCGCGCGGCGGTTCTACGCTGACCGCTCCGAGCTCGAGGCGCTCGGGATCGTGCTCTCGGTCGAGAAGCCGCAGGACGGTCAGGTCGAGCAGGAGAACTACTCGCTGCCGCCTGAGAACTTCCACCTGCCGGCAATCGAGTTCACCGATGACGAGCTGGCTGCGCTGTGGACGGCGCTGTATCTGCTCGATGGCAAGTTTGCCTACGCAGAACCGCTGCGGCTCGCGCTGCAGCAGATCTCCTGGGGCCGGCCGAGCCCGCTGGACTCACCGGTACAGCGCACGATCGCGCTCGGCATCACCGGCGCCGCCGACGGCCACGAGGTATCGCAGCGGTTGGCCAAGATCGAAACGGCGATCTTCCGCCGCAAGACGATCGTGTTCGAGTACTACACGATGGAGCGCGACTCGAAGGAGCAGCGCAAGATCGACCCGTACCAGCTGCTGTTCCAGGGTGGTCAGTTCTACGTCGTCGGGCGCTCACACGAACGTGACGCGATCCGGGTGTTCCGCCTCTCCCGCATCCAGGGCAAGGTCGGCTACGCGACCAAGGCCGAGCACGACTTCCAGCGCCCAACCGAATTCGACCCGCGCGCCTATGCCGACCGCATCCAATGGCAGTTCGGCGAACCACTGGGCACGGCCGAGATCTGGATCTCCGGCAAGATCGCCTGGCAGGTCCGGCGCCACTTCGGCCGCTACGGCGAGCTTCGCCCGGCCGACGACGGTCAGGGCAGCATCTTCGTCACCTCG
This sequence comes from uncultured Conexibacteraceae bacterium, assembly GCA_963720195.1. Taxonomy (GTDB): domain Bacteria; phylum Actinomycetota; class Thermoleophilia; order Solirubrobacterales; family Solirubrobacteraceae; genus Palsa-465. Next base: position 441,619 of record CAVRFD010000020.1, on the reverse strand, counting down.
TACTCGAATGCCCGTCAGCTGATCGCCTGGGTGCTGGGCCTGGGCGAGAACGCGCGTGTGGTCGGTCCGCCCGAGCTCGCCGGCGAGCTGCGTGAACGCGTACAGATGCTCGCCTCGCGGCACGGCGGCGATACGGACGAGCTGCTTGCGAACCAGGAGAACGAGCGGGTGATCGCGCGTGAAGAGTCCTCTGCGCCAGCGGGCGCGGAGGACGACAATGCCGCCAACGAGCCCGAGGGCCTAGGCGCCGACGCCGCGATCCGGCCTGAGCGGTTCGCGCGGCTGGTGACGCTGGCCAGCATTCTGATCGACGCGGGGCGCTCGGGGACGACGCTGCTGGCATCCGATCTGCGCGACCGGCTCAAGCTCTCCGACCAGGAGCTGCAGGAGGACATCGCGGTCCTCAACGTCGTCAACTTCGGCGCCGGCACGTACGTGCTCTATGCCGAGATCCTGGCCGATGGCACGGTCGAAGTTGACCCCGAGCCCTATGGCGACGCGTTCGCACGGCCGGCGCGGTTGCTGCCGGTCGAGGCCAAGGCGCTGATCGCGGCGATCGACCTGATCGGCGAGCACATCCCCGAGGGCTCGCTGGCCTCGGTACGGAATAAGGTCGTCGCGGCGCTGGGCGAGGACCCGGCGCACGAGGGGCTGCAGATCGCGGCGTTGGGTGGCGACGACGGCGAGATCGCGGAGAAGGCGCGCGAGGCGATCTCGACCCGGCGGCTGCTGCAGTTCGAGTACTTCAAGGAGAACGAGGGCGTGTTCACCGACGCGCACGGTCGAGCCCTACCAACTCGTCAACGGGCTCGAGGGCTGGTATGTCGCCAGCTACGACCCCGAGCGCGACGGCGTACGCCACTTCCGCCTGGACCGGATCAAGTCGGCGCAGGTCACAGACGCGTCCTTCACCCCGCGGACCGACCTCGACTTCTCGACCGGAGTCGACGGCTGGCTGCGCACCGGCGAGGTGCCCGCCTCGAACCGGGCGCGGGTTTGGATCTCACCGGACCGGGCGCGCTGGGTACGCGAGGAGCGCACCGTGATCAGTGAGGGCAGCGATGGCTCAGTGGTGGTCGATTTCGGCTACGCGGGACTCGACTGGCTTGTGCGCAACGTGCTCAAGGAGGCCGGCGATGCGGTCGTGCTCGAGCCGATCGCGGCGCGCGAGGCGGTCCGGGCCGCAGCGGCCGAGATCGAAGCGGTCGTGCCCGTCTAACGAAAGAGGGAGCAAGGGGTGAAGGGAGTTGTTCTGGCCGGCGGCAAGGCGACACGCCTGCGGCCGCTGACAAAGGTGACGAACAAGCACCTGCTGCCGATCTACGACAAGCCGTTGATCTACTACCCGCTGCAGGCGATGGCGCGCGCCGGGATCCGCGACGTCCTGGTGATCACCAACCCGGAGCACGCGGGTCACTTCCTCCAGCTGCTCGGCTCGGGCAGCGAGTTCGGGCTGAAGCTCGCCTACGAATTGCAGGAGGAGGCCGGCGGGCTTGCGCAGGCGGTGAGCCTGGCCGAGGCGTTCGTCGGCGGCGACAAGATGCTCGTGCTGCTGGGCGACAACATCTTCACGCACGACCTGCGCCCCGGGGTCGAGCGCTTTTCCGCGGAGGCTCGCGGCGCCGTGATCTTCGGCGTCGAGATGGACGCAGCCCGAGCAGTACGGCGTGATCGAGATGGACGGCGAGCGTGTCGTCGGGATCGAGGAGAAGCCGTCGCAGCCGAAGTCGCATCTGGTGCAGACGGGCATCTACATGTACGACGAGCACGTCTGGTCGCATCTGAAGACGCTGACGCCGTCGGCACGGGGCGAGCTTGAGATCACCGACCTGAACAACGTCTACGTGCAGGAGGGGACGATGCGCTGCGAGACCCTCGACGGTTACTGGATCGACGCCGGCACCTCGCACGACGAGCTGCTGGCCGCCAACGTGACGGTGGCGCAGTTGCGGCGCGACGGCGCGCTCTAACCAGAGTCGCTAACTAGAGTCGCTTCTCGCCGAAATAGGTGGCGACCGGGTTGGCGTTGAAGTTCGGGATCGTCGCGTACCCCGTCGACTCGTAGAGGTGCTGCGCGGCCGGCTGCTTGGGCCCGGTGTCCAGGCTCACAGTCGCGTAGCCAAGCGCGCGGGCACGATCCTCGAGCGCGCCCAGCAGGATCCGAGCGACGCCGCGGCCGCGGGCCGCGGGCGCGACGTACATGCGCTTGATCTCGCAGGCCGTCGTCGTCCAGGCGCTTGATGCCGCCGCAACAGACGGCGACGCCGTCCTCGTAGCCGACGATGAACGTGCCGTTCGGCGGATTCAGCTCGTCGGGTCCTGCCTTCGGCATGTCCGGTGCCTGCAGGTCGAGACCGGCATAGACCTCACGCATCTCCTGGCGCATCGCCGCCTCCAGGTCGCCGCCGTCGCCGCTGTCCACGCGGCCATCCTGGAACTCGATCACGCTGCCGCATGCTAAGCCATGACCGGTGCGGGGGGCTGGTGGTCTAAGTCGCGTATCCGGCCGGTCGATTGTCGAGCAAGTCCGCGGCAAGCTCGGACACGCCGCCCTCAATCTCAAAGCGCGGCAACAGATAGGGGTCAGCACTCGTCGCGTAGGCGTCGCCCTCCGTTACCGCGTTGGTGTAGCCAGCCTTCTTGACCGCAGCGATCACCGCGTCGTTGTACTTGCTCGACGGATAGCAGAAGCTGTTCGACGGAACGTGGAAGGTCCGCCTCAGGTACTCGCGCGAGTCGTGAACCTGCGCCCACAGCGCAGCAGGCGTCTCCGTTGTCAGGTCCGGGTGCGTGAGCGAGTGCGAGTCGACCTCCCAGCCCCTGTGGATGATCGGCCAGATCTGCGCCGGATGCAGATGGTCCTCAGTGATCTCGTTGAGCACCCCGGGCCAGCCGTACCTGGCCATCACGTGCGGCGCGAACCCGACCTGCTCCGGGTAGCCGTTGTCGAACGTGATCACGATCGGCTTGGTTGGCAACGTGCCACCGTGGAACCAGGCCTTCATCACCTCGTTCAGCGTCACGGCCTGATACCCGTGCGCATGCAGCCAGGCCATCTCCTCCTTGAAGTCGCCGTAGGAGACGTACAGACCGGGGAACGGCGCGCCCGGCGGCGCCGGTCCGAGCGCGTGGTAAACGAGGATCGGAACCGGCCCGGCGTACGGGCCGCCAATCGGCTTGAGGCCGTGCGTTGCGAACGAGCAGCGATTTGCGCCTGGGTCGCGTCGTTGTTGTGCGCGGTGGCGGGGGTGTCGTCGTGCGAACCGCGTGGTGGGCGTGGGCAGTGGCACCACACCCAGCAAGCACCAGCGCTGCAAGCACCACCGCTACGACCCGTCCCCGCATCCGACGCGGAGCTTATCCCCCGTGGTGGCCAGAGCACACCCGCCACTGAGGGTGGCCCGCTGGCCACCCTCAGGCTGAAACGCTCAGGCGGTGGCCGCGACCAACTCGTCGCTGAAGGACTCGCCACGCTCGGCGCGCTCGACCAGCGAGGCCGGCGGTTCGAAGCGCTCGCCGTATTTGGCGGCCAACTCGCGAGCGCGGGTGATGAAGCCGGCGAGTCCGCCTTCATATCCGTTGATGTAGTTCAGGACGCCACCGGTCCACGGCGGGTAGCCGATCCCGAAGATCGAGCCGATGTTCGCGTCAGCGACGGACTCGATCACGCCCTCGTCGTAGCACTTGACCGACTCGAGCGCCTCGATGAACAGCATCCGCTCCTCGAGGTCGCGCAGTGACAGCGTCGAGGGGTCGGGCACTGGCGGGAACGCGTCGCGGAGACCGCTCCAGAGGCCGACGCGCTTGCCGTCGGCGTACTCGTAGAAGCCCTTGCCCTCGAGCCGACCGGGGCGGTCGAACTCATCGAGCATGCGGTCGATCACCGCTTCGGACGGGATGCCCATCCCAGCCACTGCTGCCTGCCTCCGTTGCCGCCTTGGCGGCGTTGCGGATCTTGCGCATCAGTTTCAGGTTGAGCTCGTCGGAGAGCTGCAGGACCGGGGCCGGATAGCCCGCCTGCGACGACGCCTGCTCGATCGACGGTGCCGGGATGCCCTCGGCGAGCATCGAGATGCCTTCATTGATGAAGGTGCCGATCACGCGGCTCGTGAAGAAGCCGCGGCTGTCATTGACGACGATCGGGGTCTTCTTGATCTGCTTGACGAAGTCGAGCGCCTTGAAGGTCGCCTCGTCCGTGGTCTTCTCGCCCTTGATCAGCTCGACCAGCGGCATCTTGTCCACCGGCGAGAAGAAGTGCACGCCGATGAAGTCGTCGGGACGGGTGACGTACTCGGAAAGGCCGGTGATCGGCAGCGTCGACGTGTTCGAGCCGAGCAATGCGTCGGCCGCGACGTGCGGCTCGATCTCCTTCCAGACCTGCTCCTTGATCGTCGGATCCTCGAACACGGCCTCGATCACCAGATCGGCGCCGGCGGCATCCTCGGCCTTGTCCGTCGGGTGGATGCGGGCCAGCAGCGCCTCACCATCTTCGGTCGTCATGCGGCCGCGATCGATCGCCTTGTTGACGAGGTTCACCGAGTACTGCTTGCCACGCTCGGCCGCATTCAGCGACACGTCCTTGAGCACGACCTCGATCCCCGACGTGGCGGCGACGTAGGAGATCGCGGCGCCCATCATGCCGGCACCGAGGACGACGACCTTCTTGGCCTGGTAGCGCTCGGCGTCGGCGGAGCGGCCGCGGTCACCGTTGACGCGGTTCAGGTCGAACCAGAAGGCCTGGATCATGTTCTTGGCGACCTGACCGGTCGCGAGCTCGATGAAATAGCGGCTCTCGATCTCAAGCGCGTGGTCGAAGTCGACCTGGGCACCCTCGACGGCCGACGCCATGATGCCGAGCGGCGCCGGCATGTTCGCGCCCTTGATCTGCTTACGCAGGTTGGCGGGGAAGGCCGGCAGGTTGGCCGCAAACGACGGTGTCGACGGTGTGCCGCCCGGGATCTTGTACTTCTTGTCGGCGTCCCAGGGCTGCTGCGCCTCAGGATTCTCTGCGATCCACCTCTTGGCGGCCGGGATCAGATCGTCGGCCGTGGGCACGATCTCGTCGATCAGCCCCATCTCCTTGGCCTCGGCCGGCCGCAGTCGCTTCTGACCCTGAAGCAGGACGCCCATCAGCGCCGCGCCGATGCCGATCATCCGGACTGTGCGGGTGACGCCGCCGGCGCCCGGCAGCAGGCCGAGCGCGACCTCCGGGAAGCCGACCACGGCCTTGGCGTCAGCGACGACGATGCGGTGGTGGGCGGCGAGTGCAATCTCGAAGCCGCCGCCCAGCGCGGCGCCGTTGATCGCGGCGACCACCGGCACGCCGAGCGTCTCGATCGTGCGCAGCTGCGCCTTCGCCTCGCTGAGGAACTCGCCGAACTGCTTCGAGTTCTCCTTCGTGACGAGCTTCAGCCCGTTGAGGTCGCCGCCGGCGAAGAAGGTCTTCTTGGCGGAGGTGATGATCACGCCCGTGATCTGATCCTTCTCATCCTGCAGACGCGCGACAACCGCCCGCATCGAGTCGACGTAGGCGGCGTTCATCGTGTTGGCCGACTGGCTGGGATCGTCGAGCGTCAAAATGACGATGCCGTCGTCGTCCTTGTCCCAGCGGATGGTGTTCTCGCTCGAAGCTGACATCTAGATGGCCTCCACGATCGTTGCGATACCCATGCCGCCGCCGATGCAGAGCGTGGCGAGGCCGTACCTGCCACCGGTGCGGTGAAGCTCGTCGATCAGCGTGCCGAGGATCATGCCGCCGGTCGCGCCCAGCGGGTGTCCCAGGGCGATCGCGCCGCCGTTGACGTTGACCTTCTCGAGCAGTGCGTTCTCGTTCCCCTTCCCGACCATGTCGCGGACGAAGCGCAGCACGACGGCGGCGAACGCCTCGTTCATCTCGATCAGGTCGATGTCGTCGATCGTCAGGCCGGCCTTGGCCAGAGCCTTCTTGGTCGCCGGCGCCGGACCGGTCAGCATGATCGTCGGCTCGGTGCCGGTCACCGCGGTCGCGAGGATGCGCGCGCGGGGTTTGAGGCCGAGCTCGTTGCCGATCTTCTCGTTGCCGACGGCGACGAGGCTGGCGCCGTCGACGATGCCGGAGGAGTTGCCGGGCGTGTGGACGTGGTCGATCTTCTCGACCCAGTGGTACTTCTGCAGCGCCACCGCGTCGAAGCCGCCGAGGTCGCCCATCGTCGCGAACGACGGCTTCAGCTGGGAGAGCGTCTCGACCGTGGTGTCGGGGCGGATGAACTCGTCGTGGTCGAGCACGACGTTGTCGTTGATGTCGAGCACCGCCACGACCGAGTCGTTGAAGCGGCCCTCGGCCTGAGCGCTCGGCGGCGCGATGCTGCGAGCGTGCGGCGTAGGCGTCGACGTCGTCACGGCTGAAGCCCTCGACCGTCGCGATCAGGTCGGCGCTGATCCCCTGCGGCACGAACGAGTCTCGTAGGCGGTCTCCGGGTCCATCGCCCAGGCGCCGCCGTCGGAGCCCATCGGCACGCGCGACATCGACTCGACGCCGCCGGCGAAGACCAGGTCCTCCCAGCCGGAGGCGACCTTCTGCGCGGCCACGTTGACGGCCTCGAGACCCGAGGCGCAGAAGCGGTTGAGCTGGACGCCGGCGACGGTGTCGGGAAGGCCGGCCTTGAGCGGCCGCGGCCTTGGCGATATCGCCGCCCTGGTCGCCGATCGGGGTGACGCAGCCGAGTACGAGGTCCTCGACGCGGCCGGGATCGAGGTCCGGGTTGCGGCTCAGGATCTCGTGAATCAGGCCGACGACGAGGTCGATCGGCTTGGTCGTGTAGCAGCGATCCGTTCGACTTTGCCGCGGCCGCGCGGCGTGCGGATCGCATCGAATACAAGCGCTTCAGTGGCTGGCATTGCAGTGCTCCTTGGAAGGACTGGGGGCGGTCCGGCTGCACCTATAACTAACCGACACCTGTGTCGGATAATACTCTCAGGTCGGAAAATTCCTGTGAACGACCGATGACGACCAACACGCCCAAGACCCGACTGCGCGGCGCCGAGCGACGAGAACTGATCGTCGAAGCAGCCACGGCGGAGTTCGCCGAACGCGGCTACGAGGCCGCCTCGGTCGGGCGGATCGCCCGCGCCGCAGGCGTCTCGCGCACCGTGCTTTACGACCATTTCCCCTCCAAACACGCGCTGTTCGTCGAGGTCCTCGACCGCGAGCAGCAGGCGCTGCTCTCCTACCTCGGCGCAGCGCTCGGCTCGCCCGGAACGACCCAGGAGCGGTGGCGAGCGGCGTTCGATGCCTTCTTCGCGTTCGTCGAGGAGCAGCCCCTCGGGTGGCGGCTGCTGTTCCCGAGCAACCCGCCACTCGACAGCGAAGCGGCCGAGGACTACCGCCGACTCACGAACCGCGTCCAATCGCATGCTCGCGAGCCTGCTGGCCGACGACGCGCGGCGCGCCGGCCTCGAGCCGGAGACGCGTTCGAGCGCGGGCCGTGTTCGCGATCCACCGCGACGCGCTCACCGCTGCCGCCCGCTGGTGGCAGAATCACCCCGAGGTCAGTCGCGACGGAGATCGTCGACTCGGCGATGGCCGCGCTCTGGACCGGCTTCGGGCGGCCTGCGAGACCCGAGCTCTTAGCGACGGGACCTCTACAGTGGCCGAGCGAAATGGCCAGCCGCTCTGACATCCGCAACCTCGCGATCGTCGCCCACGTCGACCACGGCAAGACGACGCTCGTCGACGCGCTGCTGTGGCAGTCCGGCGCCTTCCGCGCCAACCAGGACGTCGCGGACCGGGTGATGGACTCGATGGACCTTGAGCGCGAGAAGGGGATCACGATCCTCGCCAAGAACACCGCGGTCCGTCACGGCGACATCAAGCTGAACATCATCGACACGCCCGGCCACGCCGACTTCGGCGGCGAGGTCGAGCGCGGCCTGACGATGGTCGACGGGGTGCTGCTGCTGGTCGACGCCTCCGAGGGACCGCTGCCGCAGACGCGGTTCGTGCTGCGCAAGGCACTCGAGGCGCGGCTGCCGGTGATCCTCGTGATCAACAAGATCGACCGTCCCGATGCGCGCATCGCGGAGGTGATCGACGAGGTCTACGAGCTGTTCCTCGACCTCGAGGCCGACGAGTCGCAGATCGATTTCCCGATCGTCTACACGAACGCCAGGGCCGGCACGGCGACGCTCGACCTCGACGAGCCGGGCGAGAACCTACAGCCGCTGCTCGACCTGCTGGTCGAGCACATCCCGCCGCCGCAGTACGAGCCGGGCGCACCGCTGCAGGCGCATGTCACCAACCTCGACGCCTCGCCATACGTCGGCCGGATCGCGATCTGCCGCGTGCACGAGGGCACGATCCGCAAGGGCGAGACCGTCGCCTGGTGCCGCGCCGACGGGTCGATCGACCGCGTGAAGGTGACCGAGCTGTACGTGACCGAGGCGCTCGAGCGGGTCAGCGCCGACGAGGCAAGCGCCGGCGACATCATCGCCGTCGCCGGCATCCCCGAGATCACGATCGGCGACACGCTGTCCGATCCCGAGGACCCGCGGCCGCTGCCGCCGATCACCGTGGACGAGCCGTCGCTGTCGGTCACGCTCGGCACCAACGACTCCCCGCTCGCCGGCCTGGACGGCGACAAGCTGACGGCGTCGCAGCTGAAGGCGCGGCTCGAGCGAGAGCTGATCGGCAACGTCTCACTGCGCGTGAACCAGACCGAGCGACCCGATGTCTGGGAGGTTCAGGGTCGTGGCGAGCTCGCGCTCGCCGTGCTGGTCGAGGTGATGCGCCGGGAGGGCTTCGAGATGACCGTCGGCAAGCCGCAGGTGGTGACGCGCGAGATCGACGGCAAGGTGCACGAGCCGATGGAGCGGATGAGCGTCGACACGCCCGAGGAGTACGTCGGTGTGATCACGCAGATGCTGGCGCTACGCAAGGGCCGCCTCGAGCAGATGATCAACCACGGCACCGGCTGGGTACGGATGGAGTACATCATCCCCGCGCGCGGCCTGATCGGCTTCCGCACCGAGTTCCTGACCGAGACGCGCGGAACCGGCCTCGTACACCACGTCTTCGACCGCTGGGAGCCATGGCAGGGAGAGATCCGCACGCGCGGCAGCGGCTCGCTGGTGGCGGACCGTCGCGGCAAGGTGGCTGCGTTTGCGCTGTTCAACCTGCAGGAGCGCGGCTCGCTGTTCGTCGGCCCCGGCGAGGAGGTCTACGAGGGCATGATCGTCGGCGAGAACTCTCGCGCCGACGACCTCGACGTCAACGCCGTCAAGGAGAAGCACCTGACCAACATGCGCCAATCCACGGCGGACGAGTTGGTGCGGCTCGTGCCCAAGCGGGAGCTCTCACTCGACCAGGCTCTGGAGTTCCTGCGTGAGGATGAATCGGTCGAGGTGACGCCGCTCAACGTTCGCCTGCGGAAGACCGCTCTGGATCAGACTTCACGGGTCAAGGCAGCGCGTGCACGTAAGCGCAGCGATGCCTGATCAGTTACACCAATCGCGTAATTCCTTTGTTTTGCAGGATGCATTGCATCTGCCCGCCCTTAACTTGGCATCTCGCCGCACCTCGCTAAGGTAGGCGCACGCGACGCTTTGAGACGGCGTCTTTGGATGCGACTGCGCGACGTAACGGTCGGTCGTATCGACGACACACACCCTGCCTTGCATCTACCTCGGAACATCAAGCGCCTAACGGTTGCTGCCGCCGCGATGGGCGCCCTCCTTGGCGGCGGCACCCTGATCGCCAGCAGCTCGGCCGACCTTCAGACCCAGATCCAGGCCAACAAGTCGGCCGCAGCGTCGCTCCAGGAGCAGATCAACTCTGAGAGCGCCGAGATCAGCAACACGGCGAACGGAGTCGCGGCCGCGAAGCAGAAGCTGACGATGGTGCAGGCACAGCTCGACGACCGCATCGCCGAGCTGACAAAGGTGCAGACCGAGGTGATGGAGGCACGCGACCAGCTGCTGGCGCTCGAGCGCAAGCTGCAGGTCGCCTCAACCGACCTCGCCTCGAATCTGCGCGCCGAGTACGAGAACGGCTCGCCGAACCTGGTCGACGTGATCCTGAACGCCCACGGCTTCTCGAACCTGCTGGATCAGGTCAGCTACATCAAGGACGCCCAGCACCAGGACGCCCAGGTCGTCAACTTCACGAAGATCGCACGTGCGAAGGTGCTCAAAGAGGCCACCGGGCTGGGCCGTTTGGAGCTCAAGGACCGCGCCCTCACCAACCAGATCCTCAGCCAGCGCAACCAGGTCGCGGCGATTGAGATCGGGCTCGCCAAGCAGCAGATCGCCGAGGAGGGCCAGCGCAGCCAGGCGCAAGGGAGGCTCGCCGACGTCAACTCGAAGACGCAAGCGCTGCAGCAGAAGCTCCAGCAGGAGCAGGAGGCCCAGCAGAAGGCGCTGGAAGCGCGCGAGGCGGCGGCTAAGGCGGCAGCGGCTCAGACACCGGAGCAGGTCAACCAACAGGTCGGCGGCATCGCGATCGACACGAGCGGCATGGTCCAGGCGCCCCCGGGCGCGCCCGCCGCCGTCAGTCAGATGATCGCCGCCGGCAACGCGATCGCGACGCTCCCCTACATCTGGGGTGGCGGCCACGGCTCCTTCATCTCACCTGGCTATGACTGCTCGGGCTCGGTCAGCTACGTGCTGGCAGCGGCCGGACTGCTGAGCTCGCCTGAGACCTCGGGCGCCCTCGAGTCATACGGCGACCCCGGCCCCGGCCAGTGGGTCACGATCTACGCCAACGCCGGCCACGTCTGGATGACGATCGCCGGTTGGCGCTTCGACACGGTCGCGCTGGCCGAGGACGGCACCCGCTGGTCACAGGGCGGCGGCGAGTTCGCGGGCTTCGTCGTCCGCCACCCGCCCGGGCTTTAGACAGGCCCTTAGCCCAGCCGGGCCAGCACCGGCTTGTCCTGGCTCGCCCGGAGCGTCGCGTAGACGAGCGCGGCCGCGAGCAAGATCCCGGCCCAGAAGCCGAACCCGAACAGGCTGAAATGGACGTTCAGGATGAACTTGAGCGCCACGAATGCAGCCGCCAACGCCGCTAGGCGCAGGCGGGTCGCAGTGCGGCTGCCACCGAGGTTCGGCAGTGTGGTCTGTGGCGAGAGTCGCTCGATCAGGACATCCGCGATCACCGCGATGGCGGCAAAGACCGCGAGTAGCCCGGCCCAGCCGTCGGGCTAGTCCCGTTGCATGAATGCGCGGCCAACCTATCCGATCAGCCGGTCGGCGCGTTCACTCCTTGACCTGAGCCCAGATCGCGACCCCGACGGCCACGACCGTCACGGCGATCAGCTCGACCAGGCGCTCGCCGAACGCGGTCGCGGCGCCGGCGACAGCAAGTGCGAGCACCCCCAGCAGCGGCCACAGCAGGCGTCCGTGCCCGAGCCAGCGCTTGGACAGCCCAAGCCCGACCAGGTACAGCGCCGGGCCGCCCACGCAGATCGCCGCAAAGCCGGCGTCGACAGGCTCCGTGGGCGCCTCGATCACCTGATGGATCGCAACGGAGAGCACGAGCACGGCGCTGACCATCACCGCGTGCGCGTAGTTGTAGGCGGAGCGGGCGAGCCGCGCCGCGTCCTCGTCGGCCTCCCTGAGCGTGCGTGACCCGTGCTCGGCGTGGTGCAGGAAGTAGAGCGTCCACAGGGCGAACACGAGCACGAAGCCGACGATGAAGCCGACGTCAGCCGCGACCGTCCCGTGGCCCTGCGCAAAGCTCTCGCCGATCCGCAGGAACGACTCGCCGAACGCGATCAGCAGCATCAACTGCGAGCGCTCGGCGAGGTGACCGCCCGCGATCGTCCAGTCGGACATGAGCGTGGCTCCGGCGAGCGGCAGGCGGAAGCCGAGCATCGGGGCTGTCACCTCGACGGCCGCCGCCACTGTCCAGATCAGCAGCCGCGTGTGGGGATCGTGGACCTCGCCGCCGATGATCCAGAACACGCCGCTGAACGCCGACCACGCCAGCAGCTGCGCGTAGTTGCGACCCATCGTGTCCCGTATGCCGAAGGCCCAGACCATGAAGCCGCTGCGTACGAGCTGCATCACCACGTACGAGACCGCGAACGTCTCACCCCTGTCGCCGAAGGCTTCGAGGATCGCCGTGGACATGACCAAGCTCGCGACCATCAGCACCGCGAGCAGGGCGACCACGGGGCCCCGCTCCGGATCGATCCAGCCGGTCGCCCACGCCGTGTAGCTCCAGGACGACCAGAGCGCCACGAAGATCACGGCGGTCTCCGCGCCGCCCTGCCAGGTCGTGTGCTCGTAGAGCAGCTCCGACAGCTGCGTGAACGCGAACACGTACACCAGGTCGAAGAACAGCTCCATGTTCGTGACATGGGCGGCACGATCCTCGCCGCGGTCGCGCAGCAGTCTCGTTCTGGGCGCCTGAGTGCGAGGCACGCTCACAGAACACTAAACGTAATTTCGCAACTACCGCACCTGCACGTATTGCGTCCACACGCTCGGTATGCGAGCATCACGCCAACCACACGGAGGAGAGGGCAGTCGCCCCGAAAGGAGCAGTACTGGTGCTGGATCCAAAAACACAGACGTCCGGCTCGCACCGCCGCCGGAACGCGCTACGTCGCGCAGTGACGCTTGCGGCCTCAGCGGGACTGACGGCCGCTGCGATTGCGGCTGGTGCCGCGTCCGCGAGCGCCGCCACGAACAGCTACAGCGTCACGATCGATGGTCACAAGATCTCGACCATCTCGAAGTTGGCCGCGAGCGTGCCGGCCAAGGTTCGTACGACCGGCATGACAGACATCACCTACAACAACGCTCCGCCGGACGAGCAGGTGATCAGCGGCCAGAACGTCGGCTGGGAGATCGACCTCGGCCGCGCCGTCGCCGCCGAGCTTGGACTGAAGTGGAAGTTGACGACCTCCGGCAACTTCGACGGCTTCATTCCTGGGCTCCAGAACGGCCGTTACAACTCGTCGTTCACGTCGTTCATCCAGACGCCGGCGCGTCTGAAGCAGATCGACATCGTGACCTACTACGACGTCGGCACCGGCTTCGCGGTCAAGAAGGGCAACAGCCTCGCGATCAAGAAGCCGACCGACCTGTGCGGCCATTCGGTGGCGGTGCTCGAGGGTTCGGCCTTCATCCAGCAGATCGAGACGATCAAGTGCAAGGCGGTCGGCAAGCAGCCGATCTCGGTCCAGTCGTTCCCGTCCGACTCTGCGGCCGAGCTCGCCGTCAACAGCGGTCGCGTCGAGGTCTACTCCTCCTCCGAGGACCAGCTCTCGTACCTGATCCAGAAGACCGAGCACCAGTTCGTGCTGCAGTCGCTGAACTTCGAGCCTGTCCCGGAGGGCGTCGGCGTGACCAAGGGGCTCGGCCTCACCAAGCCGATCGCCAATGCGATGGACGCGCTGATCAAGTCCGGCGCCTACGCGGCGATCATGAAGAAGTGGTCGATCACCTACGGCCTGGTGACCAAGGCAACCGTCTACAGCGACACCAAGTAGTCCTGATCGAGTCGAAGTGAAGTACGCCGTGAATCACAGAAACGTGGAGCCGTGACCGCGGCCCGTGATTCCGGTGATCTGACGACGGCGCTCGACGATCACGTCGAGCGCCGTCCGAAGACCACACCGGCCGGCGTGGCGGTCGACGTCGGCCGTTGGCTCGTGCGCCTGGTCGTGCTGGTGCTGGTCGTCGACGTCGTTCGCATCCTCGTCACATCGAAGACGATCGATTGGGGCAGGTCGGTCACTACCTCACGTTCCACGCGATCCTCGCCGGGCGTCGAGATCACCCTGCTGCTCACTGTCTGCGGCATGGCGATCGGCATCATCCTCGGCGTCGTGCTGGCGCTGATGCGCCTGTCTCCGAGCCCGGTTATGAACGGCGCGTCGTCGTTCTATCTGTGGTTCTTCCGCGGAACCCCGCTGCTCGTCCAGATCCTTTTCTCCTATAACCTCGCCTCGTTCATCGAGCGGATCACGATCGGGATCCCATTCGGGGGCCCGACGTTCGCTCTCCTGGAGCACCAACTCGCTGATCACGCCGCTCAGCGCCGGCGATCCTCGCGCTCGGCCTCAACCAGGCGGCTTACATGTGCGAGATCGTCCGCGCCGGAATCCTCTCCGTCGACGAGGGCCAGCTCGAAGCATCGATGGCGCTCGGCATGACGCCGCCGGCGCGCGATGCGCCGGATCATCCTGCCGCAGGCGATGCCGGTGATCATCCCGCCGACCGGCAACAACGCGATCGCGCTGCTCAAGGACTCGAGCCTTGTAAGCGTGATCTCGATGAAGGATCTGCTCTACCAGGCCCAGCTGATCTACTCGGCCCAGTTCAACGACGATCCCGCTGCTGGTCGTGGCCTGCATCTGGTACCTGGCGCATGACCACGGTCTTGCTCGATCGGCCAGTACTACCTCGAGCGCCACTTCGGGCGGGGCTACGAAGAGGACGTCGCCGCCGACCTTCAGCGAACGACTGGGACGGAACCTCACCTCGATCCTGAGAAGCGGCGGCGGTACGCCGCCCACACCATGACCGGCACGGCCACGACAACCCACCCGCTGCTGCGGCTGCGCGGCATCCACAAGCGCTTCGGCGACAACCATGTCCTGCGCGGCGTCGACCTCGACGTCGCCGCCGGCGAGGTCGTCTGCCTGATCGGCCCTTCGGGGTCGGGCAAGACGACGCTGCTGCGCTGCGTCAACCACCTCGAGGTGCCGACCGAGGGTCGGGCGATCCTCGAAGGTGAGCTGATCGGCCAATACACGCACCGGGGCAGGCTGGTCGCCTGCTGCCGCCGCGCGAGCTCGCCGAACAGCGGACCGCAATCGGCATGGTCTTCCAGCACTTCAACCTGTTCGGCCACAAGACCGCGCTCGAGAACGTCATCGAGGCGCCGACCCAGGTCGGCGGTGTCAGAAGCAGCGACGCGATCCGGACCGCCACGGAGCTGCTCGCGCCAGGTCGGCCTGTCCGACAAGGCCGACGCCTATCCGCGCCAGCTGTCCGGCGGCCAGAAGCAACGCGTGGCGATCGCGCGGGCGCTCGCGATGTCCCCGAAGCTGATGCTGTTCGACGAGCCGACCTCTGCGCTTGACCCGGAGATCGTCGGCGAGGTGCTCGACGTCATGCGCCAACTCGCGGACGACGGGATGACGATGCTCGTCGCCACGCACGAGATGACGTTCGCGCGGGACGTGGCGGACCGGGTCGTGTTCATGGACGGCGGCGTGATCGTCGAGCAGGGGCCGCCCAGTCAAGTGCTCGTGGCGCCGACCCATGAACGCACCAAGCGCTTCCTCTCCCGTCTGTTGTGAAACCCATCGACCCCTACCGGGACCGGCAGGAGCAGCTGTGACATCACTCAAGCAAGACGCGAAGGACCTAGACCGCCGCTACGTGTTCCACCCGTTCACGGCGCTGGCCGAACACGAAGCGCACGGCGGGCCGACGATGATCGTCTCGGGCAGCGGTTCGCGGTTGCAGAGCTCCGACGGACGCGAGTACATCGACGCGATGGCGGGCCTGTGGTGCGTGAACGTCGGCTACAGCCGCCCGGAGCTGGTCGAGGCGATGGCGGCGCAGGCGAGCCGCCTGCCCTACTACCACGCGTTTTCATCGATGGCGACGGATCAGCCGGCGTTGCTGGCCGAGCGGGTCGTCAAGCTCGCCGGCAAGGGAATGTCGAAGGCCTTCTTCGGCAACAGCGGCTCGGACGCGAATGACACGCAGATGAAGCTCGTGTGGCTCTACAACAATCTGCTCGGCCGACCCAAGAAGAAAAAGGTGATCGCTCGCGACCGCGGCTACCACGGCGTGTCGGTCGCGTCGGCGAGCCTCACCGGGCTCCCGGCGATGCATGCCAACTTCGACCTGCCGCTACCCATGGTGCGTCACGTACGCGCCCCGTACCGGCTGTGGGAGGCCGAACCCGGGGAGAGCGACGCAAGCTTCTCGGCACGGCTCGCGGCCGAGCTCGAGCAGCAGATACTCGAGGAAGGCCCTGAAACCGTGGCCGCGTTCATCGCCGAGCCGGTCCAGGCGGCGGGCGGCGTGATCATCCCGCCGGAGGGCTACTTCCCGGCGGTTCAGGAGGTACTGCGTCGCTACGACGTGCTGATGATCGCTGACGAGGTCGTGTGCGGTTTTGGGCGTCTGGGGCAGTGGTTCGGCAGCGACGTGTTCGGCATCGAGCCCGACCTGATGACCGTCGCCAAGGGGATCACATCCGGCTACATGCCCTTGTCGGCATGCCTGGTGTCGAACAAGATCTGGCGTGTGCTCGCAGACCTGGCAGACGGCGCGTTCCAGCACGGCTACACCTACAGCGCACATCCGCTTGCGGCGGCAGTCGCGATGGCGAACCTGGACATCGTCGAACAGGAGAACCTGATCGACCTGGTCGAGGTTCGTGGCGAGCTCCTGCGCTCGGCCCTGAACGAGGCGTTCACCGATCACCCGATCGTCGGCGAGGTCCGCGGCACCGGCCTCGTCGCAGCAGTCGAGTTCGTTGCCGCGCGGGAGCCGGCGACCCGCTTCGAGCCGAGCCTCAGGGTCGGCGCCCGCGTCACGCGCGAATGCCTCGACCGTGGCGTGATCACCCGCGCGCTCCCGGCAGCCGACACGATCTCCTTCTCACCGCCATTCGTCATCACCGAGGACGAGATCGAGACCATCGTCACGGTCGCCCGCGAAGCGGCGGACGCAGTCGCAAAGCAACTCACGTAAGCCAGTAAGGAGTCTCATGACATTTCGCGGTAGTTACACCGTCACCGTCACGCCGTTCACCGAGGATGGCCGCGCGCTCGACCTCGATGCGCACCGTCGCTTCATCGACTGGCAGCTTGCCTCGGGCGTTCCCGGACTGATTGTTCTTGGCACCACGGGCGAGTTCCTGACGATCTCCGACGCTGAGCGCACCGAGTTGGTGAAGGCGACGGTCGAGCACGTGGCCGGAAGGGTGCCGGTGTTGGTCGGCACGATGAACGCCTACACGGAGAACGCCGTTCGCTATAGCCGCGAAGCCGAGGCACTCGGTGCCGACGGCCTGATGATCGTGCCGCCGTACTACTACACCCCGACTGAGGACGAGATCTTCGCGTACTACGGTGCGATCAGTGGGGCGGTCTCGATCCCGATCATGCTCTACAACAACCCGGTCACCTCGAACGTCGACATGTCGGCCGCGCTGGTCGCGCGCCTGACCGACTCGCTCGAGAACGTGCGTTACATCAAGGAAGCCAGTCTCGACGTGGCGCGCGTCTACGACGTCGTCGAGGCGACCCACGGTGTGATGCAGGTGTTTGCCGGAGAGCGCATCGTCGAGTCATTCCTGCTTGGAGCCGTCGGCTACGTCAACCCGTTCGGCAACTACGTGCCTCGGGCTTCGTCGCTGATCTGGGACCTGCTCACGGCGGGTCAGATCGAGCAGGCCAAGCAGATAGAACGCAAGCTGGACGAACTCAATGCGATCATCGCCGCCGGCCATCCGACCTACGGTCACCAGTGCTACTCGAAGGCACTCGCGGCCGTTGCGGGGTACCCGGTCGGCGACGTACGGGCGCCGCTCACCACCTTCAGGAGCCTGGGTGCAGAGGGCGCTGAACGTGTGGAGCAGATCACGCCGCTGATGCACGAGCTCGATGAGCTCGCGGATCGGTTCGCCGCAGGGTCGGCAGTTGCCGCGTGAGCAGCGCGGCAACGACCTCCCGATGGACAGCAGCGCGATGACCGATCTCAACGGCAAGACCGTGCTGGTGACCGGCGCGTCGAAGGGCATTGGGGCCGCGATCACGGCTTCGCTCGGGCAGGCGGGAGCGTCGGTGATCGCCGCCTACAACTCGGACCACGAGGGCGCCAAGCAGGCCACGGCCCTGATCCCGGACGATCGCCGGCACCTCCTGTCGCTCGATCTCAGCCTGCCCGGCGCGGGACGCCAGCTCTGGCAGCAGGCGACGCGCCAGCACGAGCCGATCGATGTGCTGGTGTGCAACGCGGCGGTGATGCTCGACTCCCCGCTGAATTCCAGCGACTCCGAGTGGGACGAGGCCTGGCGTCAGACACTGTCGGTGAACGTGCTGGAACCGGCCAACCTGATGCGCTGCGCGGCGCGTGACTTTGTCGCGCGGGGCTGCGGGATCCTGATCGTGCTGTCGAGCTGGTCAGCGCAACGCGGCTCGGGCAATCCCGACCTGCTGGCCTACGCCGCCTCGAAGGCGGCGGTGAAATCGTTGGCTCAGACACTTGCCCGCACGCACGCGAAGGACGGGCTGCTGGTCTACGTCATCGCGCCCGGCATCGTCCGCACCCAGATGTCGGAGATCTCAGCCGCAAGGCTCGGCGGCGAGGAGGCCGTGACGGCGACGCTGGCGATGGGCGAGTGGGTCCCGCCGCAGGAGATCGGCGAGCTGGTGACGCTGCTGGCATCCGGCACGATGCGACATCTGAGCGGCGCCACGCTTGACATCAACGGTGCCAGCTACATCCGTTAGCTGCGACGCGCTGGTCGTCGGCGGCGGCATCACGGGCGCCGCCACCGCCTGGTATCTCGCACGCAGGGGCGTCGAGGTCGTGCTCGTGGACCGCGACGAGATCGGCGCAGAGGGTTCCGGCGCCAACGCGGGCAGCCTCCACGCCCAGCTGCAGCACGCACCGTTCGTGGAGCGCGGCGAGAGCTGGGCACGGGCCTACGCTCCCGCGACCCGTTTCCTGCTCGACTCGATCCGGCTGTGGCGCGGACTCAGCACCGAGCTCGGCGAGGATCTCGAGGTGTCGCTGACCGGCGGGATACTCGTTGCCGACTCAGCCACACAGATGCGCGCGATCGAGCGCAAGGTCGCGGTCGAGCACGAGCAGGGGCTCGACTCGGAATTGCTGTCTGCCTCCGACCTGCACGAACGCGCTCCATACCTCGCTGACGGCATGGTCGGTGGCGAATTCTGCGCGGACGAGGGCAAGGCGAATCCGCTACTGGCCACGGCCGCCCTGGCGCGGGCCGCAGCTGCCTGCGGTGCACGGGTCATGCCTCGCACCGAGCTGAGGTCGATTGCGAGCGAGCAGTCCGGCTTCCGGGCACTGACCTCAGCCGGCGAGATCCGCTGCCGCAGGCTGATCAGCTGCGCCGGCATCGACGCCGGCGCCGTCACCGCACTTGCCGGAGCTCCACTGACGGTCAGCGGCGAGCCGATCCAGGCCTCCGTGACCGAGGCGGTCGCACCGCTGATCCGGCACCTGATCTACTTCGCCGGCGCACCGTTGACGCTGAAGCAGGCGCGTGCCGGCTCGATTCTGATCGGTGGCGGCTGGCCCGCAGAGCTACGCGACGGGCGTCCAAAGGTGAGTCGCGAATCGCTGCTGTCCAATCTCGCCGTCGCCACGAGCGTGGTTCCCGAGGTCGCACACGCCCGGCTGCTGCGTACATGGGCGGGCTTCGTCAACGCCACCGCGAGCTGGCTGCCCGCGATCGGGGAGTTACCTGGAGCTCCCGGACTATTTGTCGGCGCTTTCCCATACATGGGCTTCACCGCAGGCCCGCTGCTCGGTCGGACGCTGGCAGAGCTCGTCTGCGGCCAGCCGCCGGACGCCGACATCTCCGCGTTCATTCCGTGAACGAGAGGAGCGCCCCGATCTCGACTGGCTTGACCGGCGGCGACGGCGCGAACCCGGAGAGCTCCCCCGGCGGCTCGCCGGTATGCGGTGCCGCCATCGCGGCGATCACCGGCCCGCAGTAACGACCCTGGCACGGCCCCATGCCGGCGCGGGTCACGCGCTTGATCGTGCCGACATGGCCGGCACCGTCGGCGAGCGCCTGCTCGACGGCGCGGCGCGTGACGCCTTCGCACCGGCACACGTGCGTTTCGGGCTCGGCCAACTCCTCCTGGAGCCGAGGCGCCATGAATACTTCGCCGAGCGCTCGCTGAAAACGTCGGTGCCGGGCGGCCGCCCGGGCGGCGGCGTGCTCACGCTGGACCGCCGGGCCGGCGACCGACCGGCCGAGCTGCCGGGCCGCATCGAACCCCGCGAGCTCGCCCTGAGCCTGCGCGTGACGGGCGCCCTGGATACCGGCACCGTCGCCGACGACCCAGAGGCGTTCAACAGAGGTCGCACCGCGCTCATCGACGACGGTCACGAGCTGGCCGGCGTCGGCCGCATACTCGTGCCGGCAGCCGAGCGAGCGCGCGATCTCGGTCGAGGGCACGAATCCGAGACCCAGGCAAACCGCATCCACGTCGAAGCGACGCTCGCCGCCGGCCCGTGGACGACCGTCGGCGGCGACCGAGCTCACCACGGCAGTCTGGGCGCGTCCGTCTCCCTCCACGCGCGAGACCACCGAGCGGTACATCACCGGTACGCGTGCCCGGGTGAGCGCGGTGCGGTAGCGGAGGCCGTCGCGGATCAGAGCCGGGTCGGCACGCGCCATCCTGGCGAGCGCTGGAAACCGTCCGGGGATCGGTGCCGGCGCCAGCTCGGCCAGGCCGACGACGGTGGCGCCGCCGGCGACAAGCTCAGCCGCGACCTGCATGTTCAGCGGTCCATTGCCGGAAACCAGCACGCGCGCTCCCGGCGAGACGCCATAGCTGCGCCACAGCGTCTGGGCAGCACCCGTCGTCATCACGCCCGGGAGCGTCCATCCCGGGAACGGCACGCCGCGCTCATACGCCCCGGGCGCCAATATCAGCGCGCCGCACTCAAACCGCCAGTTCGTGTGGCCGGTGACGGCGCAGATCGCGTCGAGGCCGAACGCTCCCCAGACGTACGTGTCGCTACGGACCTCGACGCCGGCAGCCAGCGTCCGCTCGATCAGCGCCCTGCCGGCGGCGAACTGCGCGTCGGCCGGAGGGCGCGAGTCGCCAGTGGCCGGTTGCTTGAAGTACTGGCCACCCAACTTCGCGCGCTCGTCGAGCAGGACGACGTCGAGCCCCGCCTCGGCGGCAGCCGAGGCCGCGGATAGGCCGCCGGGGCCACCGCCGACGACGAGCAGATCGCACCGGTGCACATCGCCGGGCTTCGCTCCGCGCGGGGCGCGAGTGTCGTCCTGCCCCGGAGGCAATTGATCCAACTGCGGCAGCGCGGGCGAGCGCGACACGAGCAGGCCGGGACGCGCGCTGGTCATGCAGGCCCGCTGGGCGGGCCAGCCGTCGACCGTCACGAGGCACTCCTGACAGACCCCCATTCCACAGAACAGGCCGCGACGGTCACCCTGGCGGCTCTCCTTGAGCGCAAGCTCGCCGGCGGCCGTCAGTGACGCGGCGATCGTTGCGCCAGGCGCGAACGGGATCTTCCGGCCCTCAAAGGTGAAGGTCGCGCTATCTGTCAGCGTCGATTCCATGCTGTACGTATATCGCGCAACCGCCCGATATGCGAGCCAGAACACCTACCGGGCTGTGTCGGTCACGGGTCCCCGCCGGGCGCGCGAGCCATCGCCCTGACTACTAGAGTCTCCGGTAGGAGAAGTGCTTTGAACTTGGAACCTGAGGAGTCTGAATGTCAGCCAACAGCTTCGGATCGAAGGCCGCGCTCGACGTGGGCGGACGCTCGTACGAGATCTTCCGCATCGACGCGCTGCAGCCCAAGTACGACGTCGCACGGCTGCCGTTCTCGCTGAAGATCCTGCTCGAGAACCTGCTGCGCAACGAGGACGGCGAAGCGATCCGTGCGGCTGATATCGAGGCGCTTGCGACCTGGGACGCGAAGGCCGAGCCGAGTGCGGAGATCGGCTTCACGCCGGCGCGCGTGGTCATGCAGGACTTCACCGGCGTGCCGGCGATCGTCGACCTCGCCGCGATGCGTGACGCGATGAAGGCGATGGGCGGCGATCCGAGCAAGATCAACCCGCTTGTGCCGGCGGAGCTCGTGATCGACCACTCGGTCCAGGTCGACGAGTACGGCACCAGTACAGCCTTTGAGCGCAACGCCGAGCTCGAGTTCGAGCGCAACAAGGAGCGCTACTCGTTCCTGCGCTGGGGCCAGACCGCCTTCGACAACTTCAAGGTGGTCCCGCCGGACACCGGGATCGTCCATCAGGTCAACCTCGAATATCTCTCGCGCGTCGTGTTCGTAGATGACCATGGACCCGACGGGCGCCCGGTCGCATACCCCGACACGCTTGTCGGTACCGATTCGCATACGCCGATGGTCAACGGCCTCGGCGTGCTCGGCTGGGGAGTGGGCGGAATCGAGGCTGAGGCCGCGATGCTGGGCCAGCCGATGTCAATGCTGATTCCGCAGGTGATCGGCTTCAGGCTCCACGGCGAGCTTCAGGAGGGCGCGACCGCGACCGACCTGGTGCTGACCGTGACCGAGATGCTGCGCAAACGCGGCGTCGTCGGCAAGTTCGTCGAGTTCTTCGGCTCTGGCGTCGCCAACACCCCCCTCGCCGACCGCGCGACGATCGGCAACATGTCGCCTGAGTTCGGTTCAACGGTTGCGATCTTCCCGATCGACGCCGAGACGCTGCGTTACCTCGAGTTCAGCGGGCGCCCGAGCGAGCAGATCGAGCTGGTCGAGGCCTACGCGAAGGCGAACGGTCTCTGGCATGATGAGAACTCAGAGGAGCCGACCTTCACAGACACGCTCGAGCTTGACCTCGCAAGCGTGGTGCCGAGCATCTCAGGACCCAAGCGTCCCCAGGATCGCGTCTCGCTGAGCAACTCGAAGCCGGCGTTCGAGCGAGCCGTTCAGGATTACCTGCCGATCACGAACGGCGACGAGGGTCTCGAGGACACATTCCCGGCGAGCGATCCGGTGGCGAGCGAGCCCAACGGCGGCGTCTCGACCAAGACCAGGCTGACGCTTGCCGACGGCACCGAGACCGAGCTCGACAACGGACACGTCGTAATCGCGGCGATCACCAGTTGCACCAACACCTCGAACCCGTCGGTGATGGTGGCCGCAGGGCTGCTGGCGCGAAATGCAGCGCAGCGCGGCATGCAGGTCAAGCCCTGGGTGAAGACCTCGCTGGCACCGGGCTCGAAGGTCGTGACCGAGTACCTAGAGCGCGCCGGACTCGACGAGTACCTGGACGCGCTCGGCTTCAACCTCGTCGGCTACGGCTGCACGACCTGCATCGGCAACAGCGGCCCTCTGCCCGCCGAAGTCTCGAAGGTCGTCAACGACGCCGACCTCGCCGTCGTCTCGGTGCTCTCGGGCAACCGTAACTTCGAGGGCCGGATCAACCCCGACATCAAGATGAACTACCTCGCCTCGCCGCCACTGTGCGTGGCCTACGCACTTGCCGGGACGATGGACATCGACCTCTACGCCGAGCCGCTCGGGCAGGATGACCACGGCGCGGACGTCTACCTCAAGGATCTGTGGCCCAGCGCCGCGGAGATCGCGGAGGTCGTCGAGGAGGCGGTGCAGTCGGACATGTTCCGCAAGAGCTATGCCGCCGTCTTCGATGGCGACGAGCGTTGGGCCAGCCTCGACGTTCCGACGGGGGACCTGTACGAGTGGGACGAGCGTTCGACGTACGTCCACAGGCCGCCGTTCTTCGAGAACCTGCCTGTCGAACCGGAACCGCTCGAGGACATCCACGATGCGCGTGTGCTGGCGGTTCTCGGGGACAGTGTCACGACCGATCACATCTCGCCGGCCGGCTCGATCAAACGCGGTGGGCCTGCGGCCCAGTACCTGAATGCCAATCACGTGGAAGCAGCCGACTTCAACTCGTTCGGCTCACGGCGTGGCAACCACGAGGTGATGATGCGCGGCACGTTCGCCAACATTCGCCTGCGCAACAAGCTCGCGCCCGGGACCGAGGGCGGCGTCACGCTCTACCTCGCAGATGGCACTGAAGAGGAGACCTCCATCTACGACGCTGCGATGCGCTACATCGAGCACGACATCCCGCTCGTCATTTTGGCGGGCAAGGAGTACGGCTCGGGGTCGTCCCGCGACTGGGCAGCCAAGGGCACTCGCCTGCTCGGCGTGCGAGCGGTGATCGCCGAGAGCTTCGAGCGCATCCACCGCAACAACCTCGTCGGCATGGGCGTGCTGCCGCTGCAGTTCAAGGACGGTGAGAGCATCGAGTCGCTCGGGCTCACCGGGCACGAGAAGTTCAACATCGCCGGTATCGCCGGTGGCGACAAGATCCCGCGCGAGCTGACCGTTCACGCAGACGACAAGGAGTTCACGGTGACCGTGCGAATCGACACACCGCAGGAGCAGAAGTACTACCGCCACGGCGGCATTCTCCAGTTCGTCCTGCGTCAGCTGCTGGCGGCGTAGGGTTAGCCATGGCCATCCCCGAACTACTTGACGCGCTGCTGCGCGTCCCCGGTCCTTCCGGCAACGAGGCTCGCGCCGCCGCCGTCTGGCGCAAGCAGTGCGAGAATTTCTCGTCCGAGGTCGACGTCGACGTCAACGGGTCCTCGTGGGCTCGTGTTCCAGGCGTTTCCGGTGGTCCCAGCCTGGCGGCTGTGGGTCATATCGACGAGATCGGCGTCCACATCACGCACATCGACGACGAGGGCTTCCTGCGCTTCGGCCAGGTCGGCGGCTGGGATCCGGTGAATCTCATCAGCCAGCGCGTGTTGCTGGACACGCTCGGCGGTGCCGTTCACGGGGTGATCGGCCGGAAGGCGATCCATCTGATGGATGAGGACGACCGCAAGAAGGTTCCGGAGCTCAAGAGCCTCCACATCGACATCGGTGCGGCATCCGGCGAGGACGCCCGCGAGCGGGTGCGCATCGGTGACACCGGCGTGATCGACGTCGAACCGATCGAATTCCCGAACAATCGCGTGGTCTCCCGTGCACTGGACAATCGCGTCGGTTGCTACGTGGCGGCACGCGCGGGACAGATCGTCGCCGAGAGCGGCGGCGCCTCGGGGGACTTCCTGGCATTGGCAGTCGTGCAGGAGGAGATCGGCGTCAAGGGCGCACAGACCTCCGCCTTCCGCCACCGACCGGATGTCGCGATCGCGATCGACGTGACCCATGCAACCGACACGCCAGGGGTCGTACTCGGCCAGGACACCGAGCACAAGCTCGGCTCCGGTCCCGTGATCCAGCGCGCATCGCTCCTGCACCCCCGCGTCGCCGAGTTGCTGTTCGAGGCTGCGGAGGCCGAATCGATCCCGTACACGATCAGCTCCTCCTCGCGTTTCACCGGCACCGACGCGGACGCGTTCACCACAAGTCGCGCGGGGATCCCGACGGGACTCGTATCGGTGCCGCTGCGGTACATGCATTCGTCGGTCGAGATGATCAGCACCGAGGATCTCGAGACCGCGGCGAAGCTGATCGCAGCGGTCGCCAAGCGGCTTGAGCCGGGGGTGTCGTTCGCTCGATAGTCGTTCCGGGGATGCATTAGGGCCGAGCACAGCGACGAGGGCGTCGTCGGGCGCAGCGACGCTGGCGGTCCGCTACCTATTCGTCGGCCTGATGAACCTGGGCGCGACGACGCTCCTGGTGCGTCATCTCGGACCGGCGAACTGGGCGAGCTACGGCGTCGCGCTGTTTCTCGCCAACTTCATGGACCAGTACCTGGGTTCGAAGCTGCTCGGAGCCGTGATCGCCTCGCCCGAGCCGTCCCCCGGGCTGTTGCGCTCAGCGGCGTACCTGATGCAGCTGGTCGGCCGGATCGGCCTGCTGATCGCGATCGTGGCGATGCTGCCTGTCTCTCGGCTGACGGCGCTGCACTCGCCGGTCCTGATGTGCGCTGCCTCCGGGATCTGTGGATACGTGTTTGTGTCACGAGCGCTGCCATCGGCCCTGATGGAACGGCGGCTGGAGTACCGCCTGATCGGCCTTGGCGAAGTGGTGGATCAGGTGACGTTCACGGTGCTCGCGGTGGCGTTGGTGTTGGGCGGTCTCGGACTGCCAGGGGTGATGCTGGCGCTGGCGATCCAGGGCCTGCCGACGTTCCTCCTATGGCGATGGCATACACGCCCGACGCCGCTGCTCGGCGAGCGCGGACCGGAACTGCGCTCGTTGCTGCACTACGCGGTGCCGGGGTCCGGAGTGGCACTATGCGTGCTCATCGAGGGCGTCGTACCGATCGTCGCCTTCAGCTTCGCGCATGCTCGACTGTTGGGGCTCGCGATCACCAGTTCGAGCATCCTCTCCTACCCGGGCGTCGCCGTGCTCGTGCTGCAGCGCATCTCGTTCCCCGCGTTCGCCCGGACGACCGATCTGCAGCGCTTGCGGCGGGCGGTCGAGGATGTATCTGCCGCGGCTGCCGCGATCCTGGTGGCGGCTGAGGGCTTCGTCGGCCTCACCTGTCCGTGGTGGCTCCCGTGGCTGTTCGGCGCGCGCTGGCACGGGGCGTGGCCACTGACCGCCTGCTATGCGGCCTGCTACGTGTTCCTGGGCCAGATCAACGTGCTCACGGGGGCGCTGATGGCAGCAGGGCGCCCGCGTGGCGCCCTGCTGACGTGGGCGTGGATGGCAGTCCCGTGGGTGCTCGGCGCGGCGCTGTTGATGGCTTTCGCCAAGCCGATATGGCTCGTGAGCGTCCTGCTCGGAGCGCGGGTGCTCGGATTCGCGGCGGGGGCGACCGAGCTCCGGCGCGCAGGCGTGATGGTGCAGCTCTCGCGTGAGTTCATCAAGTGCGCGCTGGCCGCGGCAGCGATCGTGGGCGGCGCCGCAGCCGTGGCCGCCGACCGCACGGCGCTGATCTTCGTTGCGTTCGCCGTTCTCGTCGTGGTCGAGCTCGTTGCGTTGTGGGACGCGCGCAGGCCCCTGCGGCTCCTCATCTCCCGGATCCCGGGAACATCACCACGTGCCCAAACCGACAAATTGACCCTTGGGTGAGCCAGATTGTCGGTTTGAGCACGAAAATCGGCGGGTTTCGGACAATCTGCTGGACGAGCCCGCAGATTGTCGGTTTAAGCAGGTGATCGGCCTTCCAGGGCGGTCCGGTAGAGCTCGCGCATCAGCCGATAGGGTTCGCCGGCAGCGGCGCGCAGAGGCGCGAGCGCCACATCGTCGATCGGCGCGCTGCGCTGACGTGAGTCGAGGATCGCGCTGAGCGCCAAGACGAAAGCCTGCGCCTCGCCCGCGGGCACCAGCGCGCCCAGGCGTGGGTCGGTTGCTATCTCAGCTGTGCCGCCGACGTCGGCGCTGACGACTGGAACACGCTCGGCGAGCGCCTCGCGCACGACGCGGGGATGGCCCTCCCAGAGCGAGGTGTGGATCAGCGCGTCGAAGGCCGGGTAAAGCGTGCGAGCGTCAGCGCGCTCGCCCGTCATGAGCACGCGCCGGGCGCGGATCTGCGGGCCCAGGCGTTTCTCGACGAAGCCGCGGTCAGGCCCGTCGCCGATCAGCACCGCATAGGCGTTCGGACGCGCTGACAGCAGTCTCGATACGACCTCTGCCAGCGTCCAGGGATCCTTCTGCGAGCTGAAGCGTCCGACCCAGCCGATCACCTCCGCGTCGCGCGCGAGGCCCAATTTCGACCGCGCCTCGGCACAGCCTGCGGCGAAGTCGCTCACCATCGGGCGCATGTCGACCGGGGCACCGATCACGGCGTATTGATCGGCACGCCCAATCCGCAGCGCCAGTCCCTCCTGCTCGACCTCAGGCGCGACCGCGATCAGCTTCGTCGTCCGGCGCGCGGCGAGCCGCTCGGCATTGATCAGCGCCGAATGGCGCAGCCGGCCGTCATGCGGTGTGTGGCCCCAGCCGTGGACCGTGTGGAACAGGACCCCGACCTGACTTGGGGCGCCGATGCGCCCGATGAAGCCCGCCTTGGAGCTGTGCGTGTGGATCACGTCCGGTTCGACCAGCCGGCAGAGCGCATGGAAGTCGCGGATGGCGGCTGCGTCCTCACGCGCCGAGAGCGGGCGCGCGAGTTGCGGCAATTCGTAGGTTGCGAAAAGCTCGCGGGCCCTCCGCAGGGCGGCGTTCTCAGGCCCGGTGAGCCGTCCGTGGGCGATCTGCACGTCGTGTTCGCCGGCGAGATCCTCGGCGAAGTCGAGCATCGTGAGCGAAGCGCCACCCACGACCAACTCGGTCACAACCTGAAGGACTCGCGCCATCTCACTCTCTTCGACGGGCTTCAGTACGCCCGACGGTCACGAGCGCGCCGCCAACCAGGGCTCCGGCGATCAGCCCTAGCAAGGCATCCCTGACCGTCCGCGGAGACTTCTGGACCGTGACGACACTGACTGAGCGCGGCGCGTATGGAGCGAGCGCACCATAGACCGCGAGGCGCTGCCCGTGTGGTGCAGGGAGGTAGGCGGTGCTGACGTACTTGGTCGGCATCGACAGGGAGAAGGCGAGCGCAATGATCAGCCCCGCGAGCGCTCCGATCGCCGTCCAACGGCGTTTCATGTCACGACCAGCCTGCGCTCGCGGCGACCGCTGAGCCAGCGGTCGATCAGCACACCGAGCGGTATCGCCAGCAGTAGCACCAGGTTCACGCGGTGACGGAATCCCTCGCCGGCATCGACCAGGGTCAGCGCGAAGCCGATCACCTCGCAGATCACGAGGATCAGGACGGGTACCAGGCGTCCGTCCAGACCCTGACGCAGTGTCAGCACCAGTGTGACGAGCACCAACGCGTACCAAACCAGCGTCCCGGCGACCGCAGCCTTCTGCGCAGCGCTCCCCGTCTGCCACGGGAACGGTCTGACAATCAGGTCGATGCTGCGGGAGACGATCGTCTTCACCAGGCCACTGGAATTGATGACGGTTGCGTGCGGGAGCGGGAGGTTCGCGCCGGGGTAGGGCAGGTTCAGCTGGTGCTGGAGGTTGGCGAGGCTCCCCGGCACGACGTGCGGCGCCGCGAGGATGCCGGCCAGCGCGACCGCGACAGCCGCCAGCGTCACTCCCACAAGTCCGCGGGACAGCCCGAACCGGCGACAGGCCACTGTCGCGACCACTACCAAGGCCGCCGCGACCCCGGCAAAGAACGCCATGTAGGAGCGCGTCCCGAAGATCAGCGCCAGCCCGAGCAGGCCCGCGCCCAGCGGTCGCCACCATGGCCTGTCCCGCATCCACACATCAACCAGAGCCGCAATCAGCAGCGCCTCACCGACCATGGACAGCGATTCCTGGTGTAGCAATCCCGCGAAGTACACGCTCGAGGGCTCAACGGCGGCGATCCAAGCAGCGATCAGGCCGGCTCGGCGCCCACCGATCTTTCCCGCTGTGGCGCTGACACCGACCACGGCGGCGAGACTGAGTCCGATCTGCTCGAGTCGCAGCGGCAGTGGCCCGACGTTGCCGAACACCTTGTACGTCAGCGCCCAGGGAATCACCTCGGTGAAGTGCGCGGTCAGGCTCAGCCATTTGGTGCTGCTCAGCGGCAGCGCGGCAAGCGTTTTTGTGGTGGCTATGAACGTGGCCTCGTCGGTGCTGGTCAGCTTGTGGCCGATCGACGGGTCCGCGGCGGCGATCGCGACCGCGAGCAGCCGCAGCCCGAAGCCAACCAAGATCGGCAGACCGTATGAGGCGGTGAAACCGCGACCGTCGAGCGCCAGCATCAGCCGCCAGAGCAGGATCACGACCACCGCGCCGACGATCAGCGACACCTCCGCGCGGAATAGCCAGAGATCAGTCATCGGGGGCGGGTCTACCATAGTCGTGCGATGCGCCACAGCGTCCGTGCCCGCCTCCTGCTGACGCTCCTATGCGCCGCTGTGCCGTGCTCGTGCTCCCGGCGACGGCCTCAGCCTCCAACAGCTCGCCCGTGCACGTCGACCCCTCGAGCCCGGTGGCGAAGGAATACGCGCTGCCGCTGGCCACTGCGCGTGGCGCCCCGCCCGAGAGCGGCAAGAACGGAAACCTGTTCGGTTCCGGGATCAAGCACAGCAGCGGCACCTCGACGACCAGGCAGACGACCACCACTCAGGCGCCGCCTGTACAGACGGCTCCGCCCGTGCAGACGGCTCCGCCCGTGCAGACGGCTCCGCCGGCGCAGACTGAGACGACACCGGCACTGACGACGACCACGGCGACAGAGACGACCACGACGCCTAAGCACCACCACCCGGAGCAGATCCTCACCGTCACGCTCCCCGATCTCGCCACCACACCCACCGGCACCGACACAACGCCTGTCACGGCCAACGCGGCGCCGGCGGCATACAAGGTGCTCAAGCCGGGGTCGGGTTCTGGAGTGCTGTGGATGGTGTTGGCCGCGGTGGTCGTGGTCGCACTCGGCAGCGCGGGCGGGATCGCACTCAGTCGCAGGCGATGAACACAACCGAGCGGATCGCGCCGGTAGTCGAGCTAAAGCCGCGGTCTGCCCGGAGCCGCGTTCCCGCGCGCGCCGACCGCCCGAATCTAATCGTGCTGATCGTTGCGGCAGCGCTGGCGTTCTCGCCACTGGCGTTCGGCTTCTACAGCTTCACCTCCTGGGCACCGCTCGGCATCGGCGCCGTCGTGCTGCTGGTCGTGCTCGCCTTCGGTCCAGCTGCGCAGACCACCGGCTTCGGGCGGGCGGCCTCGGCTGGCCTCGGCCTGATGTTGGTGCTGAGCTTCGCCTCGATCCTCTGGGCCGAGTCGCGCGACTCAGCCTGGACCAGCGCCAACCAGATCGCGATCTACGCCGTGATCTTCGCGATCGGGCTGCTGGCGATCCGCCGGCGCGCAACCGCCCGCGCGGTGATGCTGGTACTCGGTCTACCGGCCCTGATCAGCTCGCTGGTACTGGCGTTCGAGTTCGCCGCCGGCAGTGGCGGCGGCGCCTTCCTGCAGGGCCGGCTCGACTCGCCCGTGGGTTACATCAACGGCACCGCCGGCCTGCTGGTGATGGGGATCTGGCCGTGGCTGGCGATGGCGGAAGCCGCAAAGACGCGAGGCCTGAGAGCGGCAGCGATCAGCGCCGCTGCGCTGATCGCCAGCACGGCGGTGCTGACCCAGTCGCGAGCGATCGTCCTGGCCACGGTCGCGACGATCGTGCTGGTGTTGATCGCGGCGCCCGGCCGCACCCGTCGCGGCGTGAACCTATTGATCGTGCTTGCAGCTGTTGCCGCGGCCGCCCATTGGACGCTGCGCGTGTACAGCTCGACCGGACCTTCGCAGCTGCTCGATCCCAAAAGCAGCGCGATCCAGCAGGCGGGCTTCGCGCTGCTTGGTGCCGCGGCCGTCGGCTTCGCCCTCAAGTGGCTGGCTTCCGCCGGGGTCCAGCGGCTAGCCGAGGAGCGTCGCGACGCACTCCGCCGCCAACTCGGCTGTG
This sequence comes from uncultured Conexibacteraceae bacterium, assembly GCA_963720195.1. Classification (GTDB taxonomy): domain Bacteria; phylum Actinomycetota; class Thermoleophilia; order Solirubrobacterales; family Solirubrobacteraceae; genus Palsa-465. The sequence goes on along the minus strand of CAVRFD010000020.1, from coordinate 410,517 downwards.
CGTTGCTCACGCTCACAGTCGTGCTTGTCGTGGCCGGTGCCGTCACGGAACACAGCAGGCTCTCGACGCAATGGCACGACTTCACAGCTCTGAACGCGGAGAAGTCGGCCGGCAACCGCTTCCTCGCGATCGGCGGCGGCTACCGCTACGACCTCTGGCGGATCGCGGCCGACGAATTCAAGGCAGATCCGCTCGGCGGTGTCGGCGCGGGCAATTTCGCCGACCAGTATTACCTCCTGCGTCACCAGCTCGAGGACGTCACGGTTCCGCACAGCCTCGAGCTCCAGATGCTCGCGGAACTCGGCATCGGCGGCGCGATTGGGCTTGTCCTTTTCCTGGTGCCGGTCCTGGGCGCCGGCGTCACGCGCCGGCGCACCACGCTCGCAAACAGCGACCCGGCGCTGAAGATCGCGGCGCTTGGCATGTTCACGGCCTGGTTGGCGGCAACAAGCGTCGACTGGCTCTACGACATACCAGGACTCGCGGGGATGGCGATGCTCGCGGCCGCCGTGCTGGTCGTGCCGGCTCCCTCAGCGGATGCGGCCGAGACCGCCCCGTCGCGGCGCGGCCGACGCGAGCAGGCGACGCTGGTACTGGCACTGGGCGCACTCGCGCTCGTGGCGGCGAGCCTGGGGCGGCAGTATGTGGCGGCGCTGTACAGCAACTCCGGGCAGAGGCTCGTGTCACAGCAACCCGTGAGGGCACTGCAGAAGCTGAGGACAGCCGAGCAGCTCGACCCATGGTCGATGCAGACCCAGTACGCCGTGGCGTCGGCATATGCGCGCCTGAACGACTACCCGGCGGCACGTGAGGCGCTGCTCAGCGCTCAGCAGCTCGAGCCTCAGAACTACGTGCCGCCGGCGCTACTCGGCGACATTGCAACGCGTGCCGGAGACGACAAGACCGCGCTCGCCGCCTACCGCCGCGCACTGCGGCTCGATCCGCTCGAGCCGGCGTTGCAGCAGGCGGTGCGGAGCAGTGAGGGGCCGGCCAGGTGACTAGCGACCCGACCCCGCTCGCGCCGGTCCCGAGCCCCGCCGACGTCGAGCGCGAAGGTGCGCTCGACGAGCGAGCCTACCGTAGCCATTCGAGCTGGCCCGTGACCCGGCTGCCGGCGGCCGCAACGACCCTGATCCTCGGACTTGCTGTCGCCGCCCCGGCGGTGACGCACGACCTCGGCTCGAAGCTGTGGCCGGCACTGCTGCTGCCCGCCTTGCTGGCGACCCTCGCCGCAAGACTCGTGTTCGAATCGATCGACGGCTCGCTCGCCGGTCGCGGGGTGCAAGTGCATTTGGCGGCGGCGGCGGCCGGCGCGGCGGTCGGAACGCTGGTGATGGCCGCGGCCACGCTGATCCTCGGGCTGAAGGCCGCGGCCCTGGTCGAGCTGCTGCCGTTCGCGCTCGGCGCGCTCGCGCTGACCTGCGCCGGATTCGTTCGCGACCTTGAGATCCGAGTCCGACTCGCCCTGCGACGGGTCTACTTCGCCGGCTCAGCCGACAGCCTGAGAGAGCTCCGGCAGGAGCTGACCCGCAGTCCGGAGGCGAGTTTGGTGGGCTCCACCGGAGCGCGCTCGCCGCAGAGCTCCGAGGCGATCGCCGGCGCGATCCGCGAGACGCGCGCGACCGTGCTGGTGCTCGATCGCGATGCGGCGCATGCCTCTGCAATCGTCGCCGCCGCTCAGGCGCTGGGAGACGACGTGCACGTCCGCGACCTACTGACCTACTACGAATCCGAGTTCAAGAAGGTGCCGCTGACCGAGCTGACGCCGGCCTGGTTCCTATTCGAGCGCCAGGAGCACCACCGCCAGGTGCTGTCGAGCAGCGCTCGCCGCGCGATCGTGAGGGTGACCGCGGCGATCCTGCTGCTCGTCGCGGCACCCCTGATCGCGGCGATGATGGTCGCAATCCGCCTGACCAGTCCGGGTCCTGCGATCTTCCGCCAGACCCGTGTCGGCAAGGACGGCTCACGCTTCAGGCTGGTCAAGCTGCGCACCATGCTGGTTGCCAACCAGGCGGTGGCCGACCAGAGCGCCTCCTGGGCGACGGACGAGGATCACCGGATCACGCCGCTTGGGCGCGTCCTGCGGCGCTACCGCTTGGATGAGCTGCCGCAGCTCTGGAACGTGTTGCGAGGTGAGCTCGCGCTGGTCGGGCCGCGACCTGAGCAGGTCCCGATCGTCGAGCTGCTCGAGCGCGAAATCCCGTTCTACGCAGCGCGACACACCGTCCGCCCGGGTCTGACGGGATGGGCGCAGGTCAACCTGGGATACTCAGGCTCACTGGAGGGAGCGCGTGCGAAGCTGCAGCGTGACCTCTACTACGTCAAGCACCGCGGCCTGCGTCTCGACCTCCTCATCCTCTGGCTCACGCTCAAGGCAGTCTTCACCGACCCGCGGTAAAAAGCGATGCGCGTCTGCGCCTGCTGCTGGTCGCGCCGGCGCTGCTGAGCATCGTCGGCGCCGTCTATCTGGTGCTCATCGCGGTCTACTCGCGGCCGATCGCTGACGACTGGGGCTTCCTGGCGAAGGTCGGTCACCTGAGCACGTGGAGCTGGTTTCGGACCTCCTGGCTGCACCGGTCGGACCGTTTCTCCGCGTTCCTGCTCGTCTGGACGACCGTGAAATTGCTCGGGGCTAACGCGATCAACGTCGTGCCGATCGCACTCGAGCTGACGCTATGGGTCTTCGTCTCGTGGGCGCTGCGCTGTTGCGCCCGGATCGCGGGCAGTGACCTCACCCGGCTCGAAGCCGGCCTGATCGGGCTGCTGGCGGTGGTTGCAGCGATCGCCACGGCACCCAGCCCGTTCGACACGGCGGGCTGGTTTGCGAACACGGCGATCTATCTCGCCGGACCCACGGCTGCGGTCGGCGCGGTTCTGGTCTGGCTGAGGGCGACCGGCGGCGCTGGCCGAGCATCACGCCGAGGCGCGCTGATCGTCGGAATCGCGGGGCTGATGGCCGCGGGCTTCGACGAGATCATCGGCGCCACGATCGTGCTGGGTGCGCTGTTCGCGATCGCACTCAGCGCTCGAACGTGGCGCAGCCGCGAAGGTCTGCTGGCCCTCGCCCTGGGTGCCGCGATCGGTACGATCGTGGCGGTCCTCGGGCCTGGGAGTCGTCAGCGCGCCGCCGAGCAGAACGCGCATGTGAACCTCGTTGCGGCGGTTCATACCGCCGGGCACAACCTGGGCTTTGTCGTCGAGGGGCTGAACGATGGAGTGATTGCGCTCGCCGTGGCTGTCGGAGTGCTCGTCTGGCTGGCGGTCAACGCTCAGCTTGGACCACGAACCCAACGCCAGCTCGTTGCGTGGGCGGGCTTCCTCATAGCGGTGCCGTGGCTCATGACCTCCGCCCTCACGACCTGGGGCGGTTCGCTGGAGTCTGGCGGACGCTCGCCGTTCCGAGTCGCGTTCTTGATCTCCGGCTCGGTGGCCGTCGCCGTCGCGCTCCTGACGATCGCGTCACTTGCGCGCTTTCCGCTGCTGCTGAAGCGCAGCGGCGCCTCGCTGCTCGCGCTGGCACTGGTGGTCGGTGGCAGCGCGGGATTAGCCGTCAGGATGCGGCAGACGATCACCGCGGAGCGCATGCGCGCACATGCGCTGACGCTGCGCTCGCGAAGCGTTGCCGCTGCGCTGGACGAGCATCGCTCCACGATCACGCTGACTCCGGCTCCCCTGTTGAGCGTCGACACTCAGGCCTATGACCTGTCGTTCGCCCCGCTCAGGCAGCAGCGGGGATGGGTAGTCGCACTCGTCCGGCAGTACTACGGCATCCCTGGGGGCACACGGATCCAGATTGTGGCGCGGCAGCCGCGCGACTACTGCCTGCCGAACGTCTCCGCCTCCTGGGTCGGCGTGCAGTCGTGCCAGGAGTTGGCCGCGGCTAGAGCGTGAGGCCCCGCTCGTAGCGCAGCTTGCTGGCGATGTCGTACGGATACACGTAGAGGATCAGACCGCCAACCCGCGTGGAGGCGATCGGCGTGCCGAACTCCTGCGCACGCGCCCGGACCTGCCGCGCCTTCGGGTTCACGACAAGCATGCTGCGGACGCCCTGATGGGGTGTGTCCCAACTGGAGATCGAGATCTCCTCAAACGTGCACAGCAGGTGCCGATTCGTCTTGCAGCGCTGGATCGGATACACGTCGACCTTGAAGTCGGACTCCCACATCAGATCGATGGAGTTCCAGTAGTTGCCGTAACCGACGGAGACGTGCTCAGCCCTGGCGTACGCGGCAACGGCCCTGGCGGTGCCGGCGGTCTTGTACCCCTTTGAGATGTGCTTCAGCACTCCCGTGTTGAACTGATACAGCGCGCTGAACACGAACAGCGACGCGCCGATGGTGACGATCAGCTTCCAACCGGTGCCGCGCTCAAGCAACAGCGGCAGCAGCGCCGCGATCCCAACGTACGGTCCAAGAAGGTAGCGACCGTCCGTTGTGAACGGGTTGGGCGAGGCGATCATGAACACCAGCAGGCCGGCGGCGATGACGGTAACCCAGAAGGTCGTGTGCACGAAGCGCTCTCCGACCACGTCGCCGCCGCCTGCCGCCCTCGGCAGCGAGTTTGCGACGCGCCGACGGACGGACCAGATCCCGGTCACGAGGGCCGCGAACACCAGCACGGCGCTCACCACCTCGAACTCGGAACGAGCATCGAGACGGTGCCCGTAGAAGCTTCCAGCCGTCAGTGACGGGAGCGCACGCAGCAACGTATTGAAGTTCGTGAAGAACCTGCTCGGTGTCGCGAGTGTGACGAACTGGTTGTAGGACGGCGCGAACCCGCGCACTCCCTCGCTGCGCATGATCGCGCCGAACACCACCGCCGTCAGCAACGTCGCGGCCAGCGTGCCGAGCCCGAACACCACAACCCGGCCGGCGCCATCCTCCGGTCCGCGCCAAGCGGCGAGCATCGTCACGACCACCAACGGTGCCACTCCCCAGGCGAGATACAGGTTGTCACCTGCAAGCGGGAGTCCACCGAGCACGCCGAGCACGACCGCCGCGGTCACAAGCTGACGCGTGGACAGCTTCGCGATCCGCGGGACGATCCAGACCAGCGCGCAACCCACGACTGCCGCCGTTATCAGGGTGTTGGCGTGCGCGTCGATCGCAAGGACCGTGGCCAGACCGCCCGCCGTCTGCGTCGCAACGCCCCCTCCGGCGAAGCAGACGAGCACGGCGCCGACGATGCCGGCCGGCCAGCGCCCGAACGCTCGCAGCGTCGACAAGACCACCGCCCCGAGACCAAGCAGCGCGAAGAACACAGGCGCCAGCACCCAGATCACGCGATACAGCGGGAACGATCGCGTCAGCAGGGTCAACGCCATCGTTTCGTAGTGCGGGTAGTCGCCGGTTGTCAGCAGCGCCCCGGCGGGTGCGTGCATGCCCATGTGCGCGAGCACCCCGTCGATATCGCTGTCACTGCTCAGCCAGATGCTGTCCAGGATCGTGCGCAGGTGCGTCAGGATCGCGAGCGCGTACAGTCCCCCGAGGAGCACTGGAAGCCACCAGAGCCAGCTGAGCGACGGCTTCGGGAGTCCGACGACGATCGGCGCGACGTCGTCGGTAGCTCCGCGTTGCTTGATCGGTGTCGTACTCATACGTTTGTTATCGCGGAGATCCCGCTGGCAGGTAGGCTCGGCGTGTCCAGCTTCGGCCGCACGGGCCCGCGCGCTGGAAATCTACTAACTAGTCCTAATCCGAGATAAGGCAGATGCTGGTTCTTTTCGACATCGACGGCACACTCGTCAGGGGAGCCTCCCGCGAGCACGCGACCGCACTGTGTCAGGCGCTGAAGAACGTACATGGCGTGAGCGTCGAAGGCATCAGATTGACCGGCTCCGCTGCCGGCAGAACCGACGGCGAGATCGCACGGCTCTACCTGCTCGAAGCAGGCGTTTCAGCCGAGAGAATCGATGAACGTGCGGCAGACGTCCGGGACGAATGCTGCCGCCTGTACGCGATGCTCTGCCCCTCCGACCTCTCGGACATGGTAGTTGAGGGCATCCCGGAACTGCTCGAGTCGTTCAGTGGCCGTGACGACGTGACGCTGTCACTGGTCACCGGCAACTTCGAACCGGTCGCGCGTGTGAAGCTGAAGGCCGCCGGAATCGGACACTGGTTCGCTCGCGGCCAGGGAGGCTTCGGCTCCGACTCCGACGACCGCACGATGCTGCCGCCGATCGCACGGCGCCGCGCGGGCGAAGCCGCGGGACTCGGGAATTCCTGGGAGCGCAAGCGGACGATCGTGATCGGCGACACGCCGCGCGACATCGCCTGCGCGCACGCAGACGAGCTACGTTGCATCGCTGTCACGACCGGTCCCCACGCCGCCGCGGAGCTGGCCCACGCTGACTTCGTCGTCGATGACGCTCAAGCGCTGGCGGCGACGCTCGAGTCGCTCGCATCGGCCTCTGGCGTCTGATCCCGATCAGGCGTCTGCAGCGGGAAGTGGCAGGCGGCCAGATGGCTCGGGCCCGAATCGGCGCAGCGGCGGCTCGACCTCCGCGCAGATCTCCTGTGCGAGCGGGCAACGGGTGCGGAACCGGCAGCCCGACGGCGGGTCGATCGGGCTCGGCAGCTCGCCACGGATACCGACCTCGGTCTTGGCCTTCTCGACCGCAGGATCGGGCACCGGGATCGTCTTGATCAGCGCCTCGGTGTAGGGGTGCGCCGCGCGCTGGTAGATGTCGTCGCCCGTACCGAGCTCGACGATCTTGCCGAGGTACATCACCCCGATCCGGTCGGCCAGGTACTTGACGACCGCGAGGTCGTGCGAGATCACGACCGACGCCATGTTGTGCTCGACCTGCAGGCGCTTCATCAGGTTCAGCACCTGCGAGCGGATCGAGACGTCGAGGGCGCTGCACCGGCTCGTCGGCAACCATCACCTTCGGCTCGAGCATCAGCGCGCGCGCAAGCGCGACGCGCTGGCGCTGGCCGCCGGAGAACTCGTGCGGATAGCGCTCGAGCGCGTTCAGCGGCAGGCCGACCTCGTCGCAGCATCGGCTGCGCACCCGCTGATCCTGCTCCTTGACGTTGCCGACGCCCTGGATCTGCAGCGGCTCGCGCAGGATCGCCCTGACGCGCATGCGCGGATCCAGCGACGCGTAGGGATCCTGGAACATCATCTGCAGGTCACGGCGGGCCCTGCGCAGATCGCTGCCGCGGCGCTTGAAGATCTCCTCACCATCCAATTTGATCTGGCCGCCGTCGGGCTTCTCGATCCCGACGATCAGCTTGCCCAGCGTCGTCTTGCCGCAGCCGGACTCGCCGACGAGTCCGAGGGCCTCGCCCGGGTCGACGGTCAGGCGTCACGTCCGAGACCGCCTTGACCGAGTTGACCCGGCGCCGCAGGATCTGCCCGGCGGTCACCGGATACTCGCGCACGACGTCGACCACCTCAAGCAGCGGCTTGCCGGCCGCCGCCGTTGCCAGAGCGGACTCAGGCGCAGGCTCGGCCACCACGGACACATTGGCTCCCGAAGACACAGGAACCGCGGGCGCGGCGGACCGCGACGGGATCAGCGGCTTGGTGATGACCGCGGGACCGTCGACCGGGTGCCAGCAGGAGAACTGATGGTCTGCGTCGCCGGTCAGTGGCGGCTCCTCGGCCAGGCACTGCTCCGTCGCGAACTGGCAGCGCGCGGCGAAGCGGCAGCCCGGCGGCGGGTTCGTGAGGTCGGGTGGCAGACCTGGGATCGAGAGCAGCGGCTTGGTCGCGTCCGACTCCAGACGTGGGATCGAGCCGAGCAGCGCCTGCGTGTAGGGGTGCCGCATGTGCGTGAAGAGTTCCTCGGAGCTTGGCGGTCTCGACGATCCGCCCGGCGTACATCACGTTGATCCGCTTGGCGCGCCCGGCGACGACGCCCATGTCATGCGTGACCAGCAGCGTCGCCATCCCGAGCCGCTGCTCGAGGTCGTCCAGCACCCTCAGGATCTGCGCCTGGATCGTTACGTCGAGGGCCGTCGTGGGCTCGTCCGCGAGCAGCACCTTCGGCTCGCAGGCCAAGCGCGATCGCGATCATCACGCGCTGGCGCAGACCGCCGGAGAGCTGGTGTGGGATAGTCTCCGAGGCGCTCCTTCGGCCGCGGCAGGCCGACGAGTTCGAGCACCTCGAGCGCGCGGTCGAGCGCCTCCTTGCGGTTGGCGCCGCGGTGAAGCCGTACCGGCTCCGCCACCTGCTCGCCGATCGTCTTCGTCGGGTTCAGCGAGGACTGCGAGTCCTGGAAGATCATCGAGATCTCGTTGCCGCGGATCTTGCGCAGCTCCGGTCCGGGAGGCCGACGAGCTCAAGATCATTGAGCTTGATCGAGCCCTCGACGACGTGTCCGCCATTGGGCAGCAGCCCGAGCACCGATAGCCCCAGCATCGACTTGCCTGAACCGGACTCGCCGACCAGCCCGAGCGTCTCGCCCCGGGCGATCTCGAAGCCGACGTTGCCGACCGGGTATACGGTCGCGCGTGAGAGCCTGATCTCGGTGCTGAGGTTGTCGACCTCTAGCGCGGGGGACATCGTCGGTGAATCTCCTTCGGTCACCTGCGTCGCAGGCGAACGTCGACGGCGTCGCGTAGTGCGTCGCCGACCAAGTTGAAGGCCAGCACGACCACCACGAGACAGCGCGCCGACCGGATAGACGAGCCACCACTGCCCGTTCTGGACGTACTGCTGGGCGTTGCCGAGCATGTCGCCCCAGGAAGTCGCCGGGTACTGAAGCGTGACCCCGAGGAAGCCGAGCAGTGACAACGCCAGGATCGAGTCGGCGATCAGGAAGGTGACGTTGACGATCATGACCGACATCGCGTTCGGGATCAGATGGCGGTAGATCAGGCGCGACCGGCTCGCGCCCATCGTCTGTGCCGCCAGCACGAAGTCACGCGTGCGCAGCGTGAGCACCTCACCGCGCACGAGTCGCGCGGGGATCAGCCACGAGAAGATGCCGAGGATCAGGCTGATCTCGACGACCGTGCCGCTGTACTTGGTCGCCACCACCAGCACGATGAACAGGAACGGGATCGACAGCAGAACGTCGACGAAGCGCATCATCAGACCGTCGACGAACCCGCCGACCAGGCCCGCGATCGCACCGAAGAGGGTGCCGATCACGATCGCCACCGTCGCTGCGAACAGGCCGATCTCAAACGCGGTCTGACCGCCCAGCATGATCCGGCCGAACTCGTCGAAACCGTTCTCGTCGGTGCCGAGCGGGTGTCCGGCCCCGGGCGAGAGGTACGAGTTCAGCGGCTCGGTCAGGGTCTGGTTCGAGTGGTAGAAGAGTGGGCCGATGAAGCAGAACAGGACGAACAGGACGAGCACAGCCAATGCCGATGACCGCGAGCCTGTTGTCCATGAACTCACGCAACGCAAGGCGCCAGCCGCTCGAGACGACCTGAACCTCGCCGCCCTCGGGGACCAGCTCGTGCAGGCCGCCGCTGGGGGCGGGCACCCCGAGCGCGCCGCGGCCCATCTCCTCGACCTGCTGCGACGGTGTCAGCGGCTCAGTCAAGGCGCACCCTCGGGTCCGCGACCGAGATCGCGATGTCCGCGAATAGGTTGCCGAGCACGGTCAGGATCGCGCCGAGCAGCGTGTAGGCGAGCATGACGTTGTAGTCGTTGTTGCCGATCGCGGTGTAGAACAGCAGCCCAAGGCCCTGATAGTTGAACAGCACCTCGATCAGCAGGTTGCCCGCCAGCAGGTTGGGGATCGACAGGCCGACGAGCGTGATCATCGGCAGGCACGCGTTGCGGAGCAGATGGCGCGTACAGCACAGCCTTCTCGGAAAGACCCTTGGCCCGGGCGAGCCGGATGTAGTCCTGGGCGAGCTCGTCGAGCGCCGAGGAGCGCATGTAGCGGCTGAAGCCGGCGACGTTCAGCAGCGTCAGCGTGAGGATCGGCAGGAACAGCTGATCGGGATGAGTCACCGCCTGCCATGTGGTGGTGATCTGATCGCTGACGCCGACCGGGAAGATGCCGAGGTCGAGCGCCGAAGATCTGGATCAGGATCAGACCGAGGAAGAACGACGGCATCGAGTAGAGCGTGAAGTTGATCGCGGTCGCGGCGTAGTCGCCGGGGCTGTTGCGCTTGACCGCCTGTGCGATGCCGAGCGGGACGGCGATCAGCAGCGACAGCACCAGCGCGGCCCCGGAGAGGTAGGCGCTGCGGCCGGCGTTCTCCTTGAAGAGGGCGGACACGCTCTGGCTCAACTTGTAGCTTTAGCCGAAGTTGAGATGGACGAGGTTGCCCAGGTAGCTCCCGAACTGGGCTATCTTCGGAGCGGTCGTAGCCGTGCTGCTGGTTCCAGATCCTGACCGCCTCCGGGGAGGCCTTGCTCCCCAGCACGGAATAGGCAGGGGTCGGTGAGATGTAGTGCAGGATCGCGAACGTGATGGCGGCGACGCCAATCACGACGATCACGGCAACAAAGAGCCGGCGGATTATGTAGCCGAGCATTGACGGTGATAGTAGGAGGATGCGGCGAAAGTGCTAGGCGTTTGTGGGAGCGGGCCCGCGGGCCCGCTCCCACTCGCTTTCAGCGCACGTCCAGTGGTGCCAAGTACTACTTCGACTTGACCAGGTACAGGAACTGCGGGTTGATCTGCTGCTGCGTCATCTCGAGGAACGCATTTGCAGGACCGCCGACCTTGTTGCTGACTCCCATGATCCAGTCCTGATCGGGCATGTAGAACACGGGGTAGCTCTTGCTGAAGTACTTCACCTCGTTCGAGATCGCCGCCTCGCTTCCGCTCGCAGTCGAGGCTGCCATCAGCTGGTTGGCCTGCGGGTCGTTGTACGAGCCCATGTTGAGCGCGCCGCCCGGATTCATCAGGCCGTCCTGGGTCGGGTAGTAGTCGGTGTAGATGCCACCGTAATTGTTGACGCCCCAGTCGTTGACGTACTTCGCCGCCGCCGGGTTCTGGTTGTTGTAGTTGGCGGTCAGGAAGTTGAACGTCTTGGTCTGGAAGACGACGTTGATACCCGCCTCCTTCTTCGCCGTCAGACGCGAACTCCTCCGACTCCAGCACGCCAGTCGAAGCGGTCGCCTCGGGCAGGTTCGCCCAGGCGATCTTGATCGGGGTGCCTGCCGGGATGCCGGCTCCACAGTCGCCGTTCGAAGTACCCGCCTTGGCGCAGGTCGTCTGGCCACCGGGCTTGACGTCCCAGCCGTGCGCCTTCAGCGTCTTCACAGCCTGGGTCGGGTTGTACGCCCACGGCGACTTGGTCGCATCCGCCGGAATGAACGGCGAGAACGGTGCCGTTGGCACCGGGCCGTAGGCCGGCACCGCCCAACCGTGGTAGACGCCCTTGATGATCGCCTGCTGGTCCACCAACTGCGCAAAGACGCCGCGAATGTACGGCTGCGCCACGACCTTGTCGAAGTCGTTGGTCGTGTCCTTGAAGTTGATGAAGCCACCGAACCAACCCCAACCGGGCCCGCCGAAGACGCTGTAACCGTCGCGCTTCAGCGTCCCGAACGCACCCAACTGGGTACCCGCATCGAGGCCGTTGCCGATGTCAAGCGAACCGGACTCCATCGCGTTGAGCATCGACGTCTGACTCGTGAAGGTGTTGACCTGGTAGCTCGCGATCTTCGGCTTCGGCGAAAGGCCGTAGCTCGTGTTCGGAACCATGTCGTAGGAGCTGTTCGTGGGGCTGAACGATCTTCAGCTTGAAGGGACCGTCGACGACCTGCCAGAGCGGATTGGTGGCGAACGTCGCGACCGCTGCGCCCTGCTTGGACAGGTAGTCATAGATCGCCTTGGCAGACGTCGGATTGGTCGCCCAGTCGGTGATGTGCGGACCACCGGTCGCGGCGACGTTCCAGTCGCTGCTCGGCAGCGGGTAGAGGCCGCCGTTGGTGTCCTGGAGGTTGTTGGTCGTGAACCAGTTCGGGTTGACCGAGTGCTTGAGGTGGATCACGACCGTGTTCTTGCCCGTGGCGTTCCAGCTCGTAGCGTTGTCCGGGAAGTCACCGGGCGAGTACTGGCACCAGTTGGCCGGCGACTCCTTGAGCCCCGCCTTCAGCAGCGCGAGGAAGAAGAGCACGTCCTGCGCGTCGACCGGCTTGCCGTTGGACCACTTCAGGCCCGGCTTGATGTTGATCGTGACGGTCTTGTTGTCGTTGGTGTACGTCGGCAGCTCGGCGGCGCTCAGGCTCTCGTCGATCTTCGGCTGTGCGCCGTCAGGTCCGTAGTAGAGCGGGATGTACTGGTCGGCGACGAACTCGAAGGTCTGGGTGCTACAGGTGGCACCATTGATCATCGGGAAGATATCCGTCGGTGTCTGGCCGCTGATCTGCGCGGCCGTGATCGTGCCGCCGCTGACCGGCGTGCCAACGGCCGGCAGCGTGCCGGAGATGACAGTGCCGTAACTCTTGTTCGCCGTGTTCTTGCCGCTCGAGTTTGAGCTGCTGCCGCCACAGGCGGCCACTCCGGCTGCGGCCAGCACGGCCACGCCTGCGCCGGCAAGCGCCCGCCGCCAGCCACGCCCGCGACCTGGACTTGCCCCCGCGCGCCAGGTCGAACGATGGGTTCGGTAAGACCTCATATGCAGCTAACCCTTCTTCCTTGGGTAAATGTTGTAACTAGCGCGCGATCCAAACAGGCGCGACCGTTCATGTCAATCGTGACGTGACCGTGTTTTTAGCGGATTTTCCCGGGATTAATACTTCTGCAAGGCTACCTCCAAAGCAGCGCTGCATCCAGGGTCTCGGCCGCTGTCACGTTTGCGACGAGGCCGCTTTTTAGTGGGCTGAGCTACCCGCGTACGAGCTTTTTATACGTGAGCCGGTGCGGGCGGTCGGCCTCGGCTCCGAGCTGCTCGTGGCGGAAGCTCTCGTACGCCTCGAAGTTGCCCTCGAACCAGCGCACCTGCGAGTCGCCCTCGAAAGCGAGCACGTGGGTCGCAACACGATCCAGGAACCAGCGATCGTGCGAGACGACCACTGCGCACCCCGCGAACGCCAGCAGCGCCTCCTCGAGCGCGCGCAACGTGTCGACGTCGAGGTCGTTGGTCGGCTCGTCGAGAATCAGCATGTTGCCGCCGCTGGCCAACAGCTTGGCCATGTGCAGGCGGTTGCGCTCTCCGCCGGAGAGGCTGCCCACCTTCTTCTGCTGATCGGAGCCCTTGAAGTTGAAGCCGGCAACATAGGCGCGGCTGGCAATGCTCCGCTCGCCAAGCATCATCTGGTCGAGGCCGCCCGAGATCTCCTCCCAGACGTTCTTGTCGGAGTCGAGCGAATCGCGCGACTGATCGACGTACGCGAGCTTCACGGTCTCGCCGATCTTGAACGTGCCTTCGTCGGGTTGCTCCTGACCGGTGATCATCCGCATCAGCGTCGTCTTGCCGGCGCCGTTGGCCCCGATCACCCCGACGATCGCAGCGGGCGGCAGGCTGAAACTCAGATCGTCGATCAGCAGCTTCTCGCCAAAGGACTTGCGCACGTCTTTGGCCTCGACGACCATCCCCCCGAGGCGCGGTCCTGCCGGGATGTGGATCTGGACCTGGTCCAGCTTCACGTTGCGCTCCTCCGCGAGCAGCGCCTCGTAGGCGTTGAGGCGGGCCTTCGGCTTTGCGCGCCGGGCGCTCGCGTTCATGCGCACCCATTCGAGCTCCTGCTTGATCGTCCGCTGGCGGGCATCGTCCTTGCGGGCCTCCTGCTCGAGCCGCTTCTCCTTCTGCTCGAGCCAGCCCGAGTAATTGCCCTGATACGGGATTCCGCGACCGCGATCGAGCTCGAGGATCCAGCCGGCGACGTTGTCAAGGAAGTAGCGGTCGTGCGTGACGGCAACGATCGTGCCCTTGTAGTCCTGGAGGTGTCGCTCGAGCCAGGCCACCGACTCGGCATCGAGGTGGTTGGTGGGCTCGTCGAGCAGCAGCAGATCAGGCTCTGAGAGCAGCAGCCGGCAGAGCGCAACGCGGCGCTTCTCACCGCCGGAGAGCGTGGTCACGTCCGCGTCGCCGGGCGGGCAGCGCAGCGCGTCCATCGCGTAATCAAGCTTGGTGTCGAGGTTCCAGGCATCGGCGGCGTCGATCTGCTCCTGCAGCCGCGCAAACTCGTCTGCGGTGTCATCCGAGTAGTTCATCGCCAGCTCGTTGAAGCGGTCGAGCAGGCCCTTGACCTCGGCGACGCCCTGCTCGACGTTGCCGCGAACGTCCTTGCTGGGATCGAGCTGCGGCTCCTGCTCGAGCAGACCGACGGTCGCACCGGGCGCCAGCTGCGCCTGGCCGTCGTATTCGTTGTCGAGTCCGGCCATGATCCGCAGCAGCGTCGACTTGCCGGCGCCGTTGTAACCGAGCACGCCGATCTTTGCACCGGGCATGAAGCTGAGCGAGATGTCGCTCAGGACCTGCTTATCCGGCGGATGCCGTCGGGAGAGCTTGTAGGTCGTGTAGATGTACTGGGAGGACACGACGCTTGAGACTAGCGGGATGCGTCTCGCTCACAGGCCCGGCGGGTGGCGGACGACAAAGCCGGCGCTGCTGCGCACGAGCGGGTGCCAGCCGAGGCCGTCGGCGCCGTCGTCCGGGCCCGCGGCGTTGTGGGTATCCCAACGCAGCCCCGCGACATACATGTAGACATGCGTCGGGCTCGCGTAGATCGTGACCCAGCGACCCGCACCAGGGAGCCCCCATGATTCGAAGTCGCCCGATGTCAGGTCGGCGGTGACCGGCAGCAGCCCGGCGCCATAGAGCAGATGCGCCACGCTGCTCGAGCAGTCGTAGTACGGCGCGACGACGCTGAGCGGTAGGCCGTGGGCGCCGCCGTAGACGTAGGGGCGCCCGACGATCTGATTGCCGGCGGCGATGATGCCCTTCACTGCGGCCGGCGCCGACGCCGGCGCGGCCGCGGCGCCGTCAGGGAGCAACGTCGCCCGTCGAGCCGGCGTCAGCGGCAGCGCGCCGGAGACCTGATTCGCACAACCCGTCGACAGCGGCTCGATCTTGACCGTGCCCGACCAGCGCCCGTGCTCGTACGGGATGCCGAGGCTACCGGCGAGCTGCCACCAGAGGTCGATTACGCGCGGGCGACCGTCGATCGGGCCGCCGCCCAGTCCGATGTCCTCCTTGTAAGCGACCACCGAGTGAGCCCCAGCCGTGATCTCGAGCGGCGTGCCGTAAGGCAACCCGCCGAGCGCCGTCGCGGTCTGGAAGCTGGTGCCACCGAGCTCGGCATAGCTGTCGGGCCGCGCCAGCAGACTCACGCCCGATGCACCCACCGTCCCGCTCGATGGGTCACCGGGACCGCCGTACTCGGTGGCGCCGACCGTCTGCGCGGGCCCGCAGGCGCTGCCGAGACTGCCGATCCCGGTGAGCCCGCCGAGGGCAGCGAGCCCGACGACGAAAAGGGCCGACATGAATGCCACGCCGCCCAGCGCCGCGACGGCAACCTTGCCTGTGCCTCGGTTCGTCCGTGAACCCATGCGGCCAAGCTACGTACAGCGGATGGACGTCTCGGCAATTGGCACAGAGTTCTTAGAAACGCCCCGGCTGGTCAGGCGATAAGGCCCCGGAGGCGCGATCAACGCGACTCTCAGGCGCCAGATCGGACGCTAACTTAATGTGGATGGCTCGCTTCCTTGATCTCGAACAATCGCTGCTCCTGCTCGAGCTCGAAGCACCCTTCGACAAGCGCCAGGTGCAACTTGCGCGTCGCCGGATGGCCAAGGTCTGGCACCCGGATATCGCGCCGCCGGGCCGCCAGTACGAGCACCAGCGCCACCTGCAGGCGATCAACGAGGCCGCAGACCAGCTCGAGCAGCTGGCCGAGACCTCACGCCACGGCACTGTCAGTCGCAACGCCGTCAAGGTCTCCGCCGCCGCCGCCCGCAAGGCGCGTGAGGAGGAGGGCCGGCGCGCCTACGAGGCTGAGCAGCGCGCCCGCGCCCACGCCGAGGACCGCGCCAAGTACGACCCGTTCGGCTCGCGCGTGCCGGATCACTCGGTCGTGCACCGCTACGCCCGCTGCGTCTCCTACCCCGAGTGGGGCGTGGGCACGGTCAGCGGCATCTACTTCTCAGGCGAGGGCGACGATGTCCAGCAGTGGGCTCGCATGTCCTTCCAGGTCGGTGTCCGCACCGTGCCGGCGGGGTCGCTGCAGTTCGTCGATTTCTCGACGCCCGACCCGGGAGCAGAGCGCGTCGAGCGCTTCATGACGGCAGCGCAGCACGCGCTCGCCGAAGGCGACCCGGGACTTGCGGCAAAGCGTCTGATCTACGCCCGCGACGCCGACCCGACCAACCCAGCCGTGTTGCGCCTGCTGACGGTCGCCTTCTGGCAGGCCGGCAACCTGCCCGCGGCCGGCCGTGCCGTACGCGACTGGGCGCGAGCGGAAACCGACCGGCCCACGGCCGAGCGCTACGCCTCCCGGATCTACGAGGACATGGGCGCGATCGACCTTGCAGCCGAGGCTGCCGAGCGGGTGACCAGGCGCGTTCCCGAGGACGGATCGGCGTGGGCGCGACTCGGGCGGCTGCGGCTGCGGCTGCTCGACCGCAACGCTGCGATCGAGGCGCTCGAGCGCGCACGGTTGATCGAGCCCTCGGTCGAGGTCCTGCTCGACCTCGCGCTCGTCTACCACCTCGCCGGCGAGGTTGGTGCCGAGGTCTCCTCCGCCCACGCGGCGACACTGTTAGCTCCAGGTGCGCCGGCCGCCTGGTCCGCTTACGCGCACGCACTCGCGCGTACTGACCGGATCCAGGAATGCGTCGCCGCCTGCGAGCACGCACTCAAGCTCAGCGACGACGCCGAGGTACGCGACCTGCTCGAGCGCGCCCGAGCAGCGCTACCGCACGAAATCCCGTCGCAAAGCGCTGCGGCGTAGCGCCGTCAGATCAACTCGGCGCGGCCGGCAGTTCGGCCATCACGCCGAGGAGCTCGCCGACGCGACAGACCAACAGCCGCTCCTCGTCGATCTCGACCCAGGCGCCTGCGGATGCCGGGAAGACGACGTGATCCCCGCGGCTGACCGGCATCTTGACGCCGACGTGGTCCCACCAGTCAAGGCCCGGGCCGACCGCCAGGACGATGCCGTGCTGGGGTGGTGGCTCGTCACTGCCAGGAGGCACGAGCAGACCGGAGCGGCGCACGCGGTCCGGGTCCAGCTCCTTGATGACGACACGGTCGAACAGTGGACGCAGCTCGTGGCGCATTTGCGCGATGCTAACGGGGATCTGGTGTGATGCCGCCCATGACCCCTGCCGTTTACAACCCTGATATCGCCGCTTTCCTCGCGGCGCTGGCCTCTGCGGAGTCGGTCACGGCCGCGGTGATGGTCAGCTCCGTCGACGGCCGAGCGACCGTGGACGGCCGTGTCGGTGGCCTGACCGGAACGCCCGATCAGCAGGTACTGCTCGGCGCGCGCGAGCTCGCAGCGGCTGTGGTCGTCGGCGGCAGGACGGTTAGCGCCGAGGGCTACGACAGGCTGCTCGGTGCGGAGGCACAGGCGCGGCGGCAGGCGCGAGGCCTGCCGCCTGAGCCGGAGCTCGTCGTCTTCACGCGTGCCAGTCCGAGCCCGCCGGAGCTCTGGCGCCAGGTCAGGGAGCGCCACCCTGACGGCCTCATCATCTGCGAGGGCGGTCCGACGCTTCTGGGAATGATCGTCGAGCAGCGGCTGCTCGATCAGCTGGTGCTCTGCCTCTCACCGCAGATCGTCGCCGACGACAGTCAGAAACGGCTGCTCGAGCACGCCGGACGCCTTGACGTCGAGCTGCAATTGCTGGCGCTCACGAGCGCGGACGGCTTCCTGTTTCTCCGCTACGGTCTGGCCTAGTGGCCCCGCATCGGAGTAACCACTAGTGCAGCTGCAGCTACGCGACACGACGCTTCAACTGCGCGGGGGCCAGCCGATCGTGATGGGCATCCTCAACATCGGCCGCGACTCCGTTGCCGACTCGACTGTTTTCGCGGACGTCGAGGAGCAGGTGCAACGCGGGCTCGACCTGGTCGCGGCCGGGGCGGGAATCGTCGATGTAGGCGTCCTCTCGGGGCGCACCGATACGGAGGCGACCTCAGTGGACGAGGAGATCGATCGCCTCTGTCCCGTGGTCAGCGCGCTCTCCGAGGCGGGTGTCGCTGTGTCAATCGACAGCTGGCGTGCCGAGACGATTGCGGCCGCGCTCGAAGCCGGCGCGTCCCTGATCAATGACACCAGCGGCCTGTTGGATCCGGCGGTGGCGGACCTGGCGGCTGCGTCGGGCGCCGGACTGGTGCTGATGCATACGCGCGCAGCGCCCAAGCAGGAACACTTCCCGGCCTACGCAGACCCGGTTCTGGATGTGCTCGAGTTCCTACGCGAACGGATCGAGTTGGCGGTCGAGCGCGGCGTCGGCCTCGAACAGATCCTGATCGATCCGGGACTCGACTACGCCAAGGCGCCGCGCGAGAGCGTCGAAGTGCTGCGGCACCTGGGTGAGCTGGGCGTGCTCGGTCGGCCGATCCTGCTGGCCGTGTCGCGCAAGTACTTCATCGGCATGCTGGCCGACGCACTGCCGGAGGAGCGCCTGGCCGGCACGATCGCAGCGCTGGAGTTCGGCGTCAGCGCCGGCGCGCAGATCGTGCGCGTGCACGATGTGGCGCAGGTCTCGCAGTACCTGCGGCTGCGCTCGGCGCTGCATGGGGACGGCGCGGTCGACATGCTCGGCCGCCGCGACGACGACCGATTGAAGTGGATCGCACCTAAAGGTTGAGGTAGGCCCGCGAAGCAGCGGCTCGCGGGCCGTGGGCCAACCCCTCCTAGCGGTCCCAGCGGAACAGCCGGATCGCGATCCGGCAGAGCACGATCGTGTAGACGGCGAGCACGATCAGGTGGATGCCGCTCGGCCAGTCGCCGGCCTCGGCGCTCTGGATCGAGGGCACGGCGGCGCCGAGCGGGGTGTATTGGCTGATCGTGCGCAGCGTGTGGCCCATCTCCTGCTGCGGGACCCAGAGGCCCGCGAAGAACATCAGCGGGAAGAACAGAAGCGAACCGGCAGCACCGGCAACGCGCTGACTCGGAGCGATCGCGGCGACCAGCAGGCCGAGCGAGGCGACCGCGCCGATCGTCAGCAGAATCGCGACCAAGAAGCCGGCGAACTGGGTCGGCAACGGCACGTTGAAGGCGAAGTGTGAGACCAGCACGATCAGCGCAACCAGGCAGACGGAGAGGCCGAGCACGAGCACGAGCTGGGCGGCGAGTAGGCGTGGCGCGCCGACCGGGGTGGTCGCAAGCCGCTTGAGGTAGCCCTTGTCGCGGTAGGAGGCGAGCGTCGACGGCATCGCGCTCATCGCCAGCAGCGTCAGCGTGAACAGCATCAGCACCGGCGTGTAGACGACGATGAAACGCAGCCCGCCGAGCGAGTGCTCCGGCTTGTCGGGGACGAGCGAGCCGAGCACGATCAGCAGCGCCACAGGAAAGACCAGCGCCCAGAACATCAGCAGCGGCTCGCGCATCAGCAGCTTGAACTCGGTGAACACCAGGCGCCAGAAGCCGCCCATCGGCGAGGGTCTGAGCGGTGCGGATGTCGAGACGGTCGCCATCAGACCTCGGTCGCTGCGGCGGGCGTGAATTCGGCGTCCGCCTCGGCGGTGAGCGCCACGAAGGCGTCGTCGAGCGTCGATTGCTCGACTCGGGTCTGTTCGGGGATGACGCGCTCGCGCACCAACACGGCCATCACCGCGGCGACGACATCGCCGCTGCCCTCGATCACGATGCGACCGCCCTGCTGCCGGACATCGCGGATCTCCGGGAGCTCGCGCAGCAGCTCGAGGTCGAGGCCGGCCGACGCCCGGAAGCTGATCTTCTGGCCAAGTCCGGCGCCGAGGTTGGCCGGAGTGTCGATCGTGCGCACGCGTCCGTGATGCAGCAGCGCGACGCGGTCGCAGAGGTACTCGGCCTCCTCCATGAAATGGGTCACAAGGATCACGGTCACGCCCTGGTCGCGGATCCCTTCGATCAGCTTCCAGGTCTCGCGACGCGACTGCGGGTCGAGCCCGGTCGTGAGCTCGTCGAGGATCGCCAACTCCGGGCGCCCGATCAACGCGAGCGCGATCGAAAGGCGCTGCCGCTGGCCGCCTGAGAGGTTGACGTAGCGCGTGCTGCGCTTCTCCTCGAGGCCCAGCATCTGGAGAAGCTGCTGCGGCTCGACGGGGTTCGGATAGAAGGCCGCGAACAGCTCGAGCGCCTCCTGCACGTAGATCTTGTCCGGGAGCTCAGAGGTCTGGAGCTGAATCCCGACGCGATCGCGCAACTCCTTGGCGTGGCTGCGGACGTCGAGGCCGAGCACGCTGATCGAACCTGAATCCGGCTTGCGCAGGCCCCCGATGCACTCAACTGTGGTCGTCTTGCCGGCGCCATTTGGCCCCAGGATGCCGAAGATCTCGCCGTTGTTGATGGTGAGCGAGACGTCGTCCACCGCGAGCATGTCGCCATAGCGAACGCGCAGGTGCTCGACCGACACCACCTCCGTCGTCGTGACAGGGGCGACGGGCGTTACCGACTCGGCCACGCGCTCAGGCTACCGATCGGCGCGCAGCGCGTCGAGCAACACGGTCCATTCCGACGGCGTCGGCGCGACGAGACGGGTAGCCTCTGCGTCGCGAGCAATTCGACCGCGAAAGCGAGGGTGGATGACAACCTTGCCCAGCCGCACAAGCACGGCGCTGCTGGTGATCGACGTCCAAAACGGCGTTGTCGACGGCGCCCACGACCGTGACGGCGTGGTCGCCAGGATCGGGACGCTGGTCGAACGCGCGCGGGACGCCGAGGTCCCAGTGATCTGGGTTCAGCACATCGACGAGGACCTGCCCGAAGGATCCGAGGCGTGGCAGTACGTCGCGGAGCTCTCGCCGGGGGCGGAGGAGCCCTTGATCCAGAAGCGCTACGGCGACGCGTTCGAGGACACGGACCTCGAGCGGTTGCTGGCCGAGCGCAGCATCGGCCACGTGGTTGTGACCGGCGCCCAGACCGACCAATGCATCCGCTCGACCTTGCACGGCGCGATTGTTCGCGGCTATGACGCGACGCTCGTCGGGGACGCCCACACGACAATCGATCTGACCACCTACGGCGCGCCGCCCCCCGACCAAGTGATCGCGCACACGAACATGTACTGGCGCTACCAGGCCGCGCCCGGTCGCAGCGGAGGCGTCGTGGACACGGCAGGGGTGGCGTTCGAGCCGAACGCGGCCGCGTAGCCCGCGGCCGATGACGTTCAGAGCGGTCACGCCCGAGGGGCTCGACTGGATCGCGCGACCGCACGGCGAAGGCGAGCCCGCTCGTTACGTCGCCGAGCTCAACGATCTGCTCAGCCTCACCCACGTGCCAGCCAGCCTTTGGCGCTACGAGCCCGGGGCGTGGGGACGTCGCCACCGCCACGCGGACCAGGAGGAGACGTTCGTGGTTTTGAGCGGAACGCTGACCATGTATCTCGGCGAGCCGCCGGAGCGCGTCGACCTGCCCGTCGGATCTGTGATCAACGTGGCGGCGATGACGCCGCTTCAGACCGCTAACCACGGCAGCGAGGATCTGATCGTCTACGCATATGGGTACCCGCCTGATGAAGGTGCTGAGGTGCTCGAGTTCGCGGACCCCGAGATCTGAGAGGTGGAATGAGAGGCTGAGCCCGCGCTCAGTAATTTGTTAGAGTCCCGGAGGCACACGCCCCCTTTCCACTCTCTCCTCGAGGAGGCGCCTTAGATGATCGGGCTAAGTCGCTGGTGCATGACCCACCGCCGCTGGGTGGTGATCGCCTGGGTGATTGCCGCCGTCGGCGCAAACGTGATCGCGTCGGCGGTCGGACGCCATTACTCGACGAACTTCACGTTGCCGGGAACCGAGTCGCAGCACGTCGCTGACCTGCTCAGCAGTCAGTTCCAGTCTCAGAGCGGCGATATCGACACGATCGTGTTCCACAACGCGAACGGTCGCTTCGACTCTCCCAACGTCAAGGCGGCGATCGAGCCGCTACTGGCCAAGGTGGCGAAGGACCCGCAGGTCGTAAGCGTGCTGAGTCCTTTCGCGCCTCAGGGCGCGGTGCAGGTCTCAAAGGATGGCCACACGGCCTTCGCGACCGTCAACTACTCCAAGCGTGCCAACCTGCTGCCTGACGACACCGGCAAGCCGGTGCTCGACCAGATCAATGCCATCCACGTGCCCGGCCTGCAGATCGCGGCAGGCGGTCAAGTGATCGAGCAGGCCGAGGGCTTCAGCATCGGCCCGGCCACTGGCATCGGTGTGATCGCCGCACTCGTGATCCTGCTGTTGACCTTCGGCTCGCTGGTTGCAGCCGGGCTGCCGCTGATCACAGCCGGGTTCGGACTGATCACCGGGATCGCTCTGGTGGGGCTCGCGACGAGGGTCACGAGCATGTCAAACGTCGCGCCCGACCTGGCGCTGATGATCGGCCTCGGCGTTGGTGTCGACTACTCGCTCTTCATCATCACGCGCTTCCGCGAGAGCTACGCCAGAACCGGCGATGTGGAAGCGTCGGTCTCAGAGGCGATGGACACCTCCGGCCGAGCGATCCTGCTCGCCGGCACAACGGTGATCATTGCGCTGCTCGGGATGTTCGCGACCGGCGTCTCGTTCATGTACGGGCTCTCGATCGCGTCTGTGCTGGCGGTGCTGTGCGTGCTGATCGCATCATTGACACTCGTCCCGGCACTGCTGTCCAGGTTCGGGGAACGTGTCGCCAGACCGTCACGGTCCGCGCGCCGGCGGGAGCGCAGCGGCGCGCCCGCGCGCGAGTCCGCATGGCGACGCTGGAGCATTACTGTCCAGCGCCGGCCGGTGCCGCTGGCCCTGGCCGCGCTGGCCGTGATGGTCATCTGCCTGATCCCGTTCTTCTCACTACGACTGCAGAGCTCAGACGCAGGCAACGACCCGACCAGCACCAGCACCTATCGCGCGTTCAACATGCTGTCGGATGGCTTCGGCCAGGGCTTCAATGGCCCGTTGCTGGTGGCGGTCGAGATGCCTAACGCCGCCAAGCAGTCGGCGCTGCCGCAGGTCCGCGCCGCACTGACGAAGACCGCCGATGTCGTCGCCGCGACCGCGCCGCGGATCTCGCCCTCAGGCAAGGTCGCGGTGATGGAGGCGTACCCGGGCTCGTCGCCGCAGGCCCCGGCGACGACCGACCTCGTCAACAATCTCAGACACCAGGTGTTCCCGCCGCTCAAACGTCAGCTCGGCGTGGCGATCTCGATCGGCGGCTTCACTGCCGGCTCGATCGACTTCTCTCACGTGCTGGCGGCCAAGTTGCCGCTGTTCATCGCGATCGTGGTTGTGCTCTCCGCGCTGCTGCTGCTCGTGATCTTCCGGTCACTCCTGATCCCGGTCCAAGCGGCCGTGATGAACCTGCTCAGCATTGGCGCCGCGCTCGGCGCGACCGTCGCCGTTTTCCAATACGGCTGGGGCGCCAGCGTGCTCGGGATCACCGCTGGACCGATCGAGCCGTGGATCCCGGTCCTCATGTTCGCCGTCGTGTTCGGCCTGTCCATGGACTACGAGGTCTTCCTGATCTCCCGCGTGCGCGAGGAGTGGGTGCACAAGGGCGACGCGTCAGAGGCGGTCGCCGACGGGATCGCGTTCACCGGAAAGGTGATCACCGCTGCCGCGGCGATCATGGTCTGCGTATTCCTGTCGTTCATGCTCGGTGATGAACGGTCGATCAAGGAGTTCGGTTTCGGACTGGCAATCGCGATCTTCCTCGACGCTCTGGTGATCCGCTGCGTGATGCTGCCGGCCGTACTGGAGATGCTCGGACCGTTGACCTGGAAGCTGCCCTCCTGGCTGGACAAACGGTTGCCGCAACTGAATATCGAAGGGTCCTCGCCCGCTGACGTGTTGCCGGCCGGGGAGCACACAGCCGAGCCAATGGAGACTGTCTAGAGCGGGACCGCCGTGCGTATAGAGCCTGTCCGGCGTGCACGTCGGTGATCGAGGATCGGCTTGGATCAGCGGCGCCGGGCGCGGCTGGTTGCAGCCGCGGTTGCCTCATCGCCTGCGGTGCGCAGGCCTTCGATCACGCCGTCGATGTCGGCCGCTGACCGGTTCTGCCCGAGCTTCGCCTTCACCTCCATGCGAGTGATCCGCAGCTCCAGACCGACGATCGCCTGGAGTTGAGAATCGGTGTAGCTCCGAGGAGCGTCGTCAACGCTCCATGGCTCCGGCCGATCCGCCTCCTGCCTATCGGTCAGCCGGCGGACCAGACGTGCGAGCCAGGCGACGTCGTCATGGATCACCAACTCGCCGTAGACGTGAGCGGTGACGTAGTTCCAGGTCGGCACGACGCGCCCATGCTCGCGCTTTGACTCGTACCAACCGGGCGTGATGTAGGCGTCGGGTCCGTGCGCGATCACCAGAGAGTCGCCGACCGGCTCGAGCCGCCAATGATCGTTCTTGCGTGCGACGTGCCCGAGCAGGCTGCCGAACTCGCCGCTCGCCGGTTCGTGGATGAACGGTAGGAAGGTCGCGTACAAACCGGAGGCGGTCGCCGTGATCAGGTCCGCTCTCCGCAGCTCCGCCATCAACGCAGCGGTATCGGCATCGTCGGCACGGAAGTGCTTCGGTAGGTACACGTCGTGAAGGCTAGCCGCGCGTCCGCGCGACCTCCGGGATAGCATCGACTGGTGCTTGGGTTGAAGCACGGGCCGTGGCACTGTTTCGTCCCGCCAAAACTTCGTAATGACGAAGTAGAGGCGGAAAGTTCGATTGCTCGGGCGTCTCGTTGTACTGGCGGTTACGGCCGTACGCGACTCACAAATCGTCGCCATCGATAACAGATGGCAGGCGCGTGTTCCTCATTTTCGCTGGTCGGAGGGCCCGACTGGGCGAAGCCGTGTGCCTCGTAAAAGCGTCTTGCCGCGACGTTGCCTTCGAACGTCCACAACGCCAGGGAGCATCGAGTGGCCTGCGCCACGCCGAGCATCAGCGCCCCGTGCCCTCGGCGCTGATGCTCGGGAGTCGTGTACAGCTGCTCTATCCATTCGTCGTGCAGCGCCATCATGCTCACGACCTGGTTGTCCGCTGTCGACACCCAGACTTCGCACGAGGGCAGAAGCACCTCGCGTACCCAGACGCGGACTTCATCGTCCGTATGAGCCGGAGGCGGGATGTCAGAAGCTCGGCGAGACCTGAGCAATACCTCAGCAATCACCAGTGCCTCGTCTGGATCGGCCCGGCGGACGATGTGCTCGCTCATTCGGGAACGAGGCTCCTCAGGCGCCGCTCGTCGTCAGTCGCGAGCGCACCGCCTAGCGCGCGAGCGCAGGTAATGCGCGGCGGTCCGGATCAGCAACCGACGACCGGGCCGCCTCACTGCCGAGCAGATCTGGCGAGAAATAGTGATCCAGGAGCCTCTGGTCCAGCAGACCTGGGTTGCGTTCAATGAACGCCTGAAAGCTCGCGGCGGGCCAGCGTGCACGGTGAGCCGCCACACAACGCACCCAGCCGCTGGTGATCGTGGCGTGGAACTTGTCCGGAGCCCCGTGAGCTGCGGCCACACGACGGATCGCGTCCGACACGACGGCGAAGGCCGCGTCCGGCTCGTCGTCTTCCAGGCACGACCAAGTCAGCTCCAGGTGCTGACGGTGGCCAAATCCCTCGCCCCGGTCAAGAATCTCGTGCAGAATCGGCCTCCCGGACATTGCGACATTAAGGCTACCCGTCGAGGCCCGAGTACGTGGAGCCGCGCCTGCCGATGGATCTTCGACGATGGCGCCGCCCTGGCAGATCGCGGAGCGCGGCCTCAGCCTCCGTAAGCAGAACTGCGCGCGTGCTCATGCGACTACGCCCGGGCGCTGAGTGTGTCCGCACTCGTCATTCCTTGTCGCGCCGTACGATCGGCAAGGCGAACCACAGCGAGCCGACGAATATGGTCGCGAGACTGCCGACGATCACCGGAGCCGCACCTCCGAGAACCACGTCGGAGACCAGGACGAGGATGCCTACGAAGCCGACCGCGAGCAGCGCCATCCCGGCGATGGCGAAGTAGTTTCCAAGCCGGATTAGGAGCTGCTTCTCGCCGTGGCGGAAGAGCAGCCGGTGATGAACCGGCGGTGCCATCAGTAGGAACGCTGATGCTGCGACGACAAGCAGCGTCACGAAGTAGACCGTGCGCTCAAAATTGTTGGTGCGATGCCAGCCAGTGTTGAACGGCACGATCAGCAGAAACGCGAACATCACCTGGATGCCGGTTCCGGCGATCCGCAATTCGTTAAGCAACTCGAGCGTGTTGCGGTCAAGTCGTGCCGCCGGCGACTCCTGCCGCTGCTTTTCTGCCTCCCGCGACCGCTCGGTCACGCGACGCACTCAATTCGCGTCACATCCATCCTCTGGCTCTACCCAGCAAGCAGGCAGGGTCAAGCCCGGGGGCGACCATCTTGTCACCAGCGTTCAAAGCGGCGCAAGCGAAGTGGGGAGGTTCATCCCGGCGGCGGTCCGCTCACGTATCCGCGCTCTCGACCAAGGGCGACAAGCTCTCGGCGACCGCCACACTCGCCAACCTCAACAATCACGCCGCGGTGCTGAAAACCGTCAGGCTGGCGCGTCTGACCTAACCGCCGCAGGGGCTCCCGGCTGGGGAGTTCGCCGCAGTCACCCTAGGTCACGGAGGCGGCGTCGCGCTCGATTTCGGCAGCGTCGGCTTTGAGCTCTTTCTGCTGGAGCTTTGCGGCACGCTTCATTGAGTGCTCGACCTTGGCGCCCATGTCTGCGACGGCGACAACGACCAGCCCGGCGGTGCCCTCGTCGAGTTGCTCACCCAGTTCCTTGAGATCGTGACGGCTCATCCCCGCAGCCGCATGGCCAGCCACCGCGCCGAGGATCGCCCCGCCGGCAGCCGTGCCCACGAGCAACCCCCCTCCGATAGCCGCGAACGGGAAGAGCGCAACGACCAGCCCCGTCGCCAGCCCGACTCCGCCGCCCATGACGCCGCCGACACGCGTCGGCGTCTCATGCTTCTTGACGATCTTGACCTTGCCGTCATCGCGACGCTCGACGACGGCCGCGTCCCAAGCGTCGATCAAGCCCGCTTCCGTATGGAGGTCGTGCACCAGCTGATAATCGGCTTTGGCGTCCTCGACCGTGTCGTAGACCCCAACGAACACCATCAGCGTGTCAATCGCCATTGCCCACCTCTGTCTCTGTCGACGACGCACCCAATGGACTTCTGGCGCGCGCCTCGGTTCCGCTCATCTCTCATCGAGATCGTCAGCCCTACCTGGGTGAGCGCACATCACCCCCGCCGGGTGAGGCAACCCACGACGCGCACCAGTCGCGATTTAGATCGAAAGGACTCGCTGGACTGAGCAAACACGGACGACTGCTTCGACGGACGCGATGCCGGGATGTGCTTCCACCTCGACGATCGCGTTCCTAGAGAGCGACCGCTTCTGACGGCCGGGGCGCTGGCCATGCCTTCGGCGACCCCAGGAGTCGCAGAGCCGCGGATCGACTGGAGTCAGCTCGCGATGTCGTGGAGCGTCTCGGCGACCTGGTCGGGGGCGGAGAACATCGCCCAGTGACCTGTCGGGAGTTCGCGCAGGTCCCAGTCCGGATCTGCGAACGGGGCGACGCGAGGGTCTCCCTGTGCAATCAGCTCTCTCACCGCGGCGAGGGTGACCCCGCCTGCCGCGCAGAAGATCACCGAACGTCGCACACCCCGTGGACCCTTGTGCTCAAGCCGCAGCAGTGTGGTGAAAGTCGCATAGGGCTGTGGCGTGCCGCGTTCCGCGATCGCGGCGAAGTGCTCGTCGGTCAGTCCCGCGGTACTGCCGAACTGCCCCGTCTCGAGCGTGGTGCGGTCGGGGACCGGCCAGCGCCAGCCATCGCCGTCGCTCTCGACCGCGGAGCGTTGAGCCTCGCGTTGCTCGGGAGTTTGTACGTCGCTGATAGCCATGCCGTCAGGTAGCGGCGAGCAGTCCAGGTACACGACGGCGTCCAGTCGCTCCGGCCGGCGATCCGCCGCGCCGGCGACCACGACGCCGGCGTAGCTGTGGCCGACCAGAACGGCGTCACGCAAGTCCTCGTAGTCGAGGACACCGAGGACATCTGCGATATGGGTGTCGAGATCGACGCTGTCATCCGCCAGGTGAACGCGGTCGCCCAGGCCGGTGAGCGTGACCGGATAGACATCATGCCCGAGCGCACGCAACTGGTGGGCCACGTCTCGCCATGCCCAGCCCCCCAGACACGCGCCCGGAACCAGCACCAATGGACGGAGACTCATCGACTAACAGCATCCCAGACTCCCGTGCAGTTGTTGTTCAACGCCGCCACTTCTTTGAGAGCCTCATGAGGGGTGCGGTCATGAGTCGTGCGAGTAGTCGGGGGCCTGGGATGACTCGGAGGCCGAGTTGCTCGAACAGCGTCAACGTGTCCAGCTGGAACCAGTGTTCGGCGGCTTTGCCATCGACCATCCGGTTGATCTCGAGCCCGGAGAAGCGGACTTTGCGGCCAGTCGGTGGCAGGCCGCGAAACTGCCCGGTGTGGGTTCCTGTGAACCGGATCCGCTGCGCACTCATCTCCTCGTCGGCCACGGTGTCCTGCACGTCGAGGTGCAGGTCGGGGAATCCCACGAGGAAGGCGCCGAGGAACGCGACCCACGCGTCGCTGTCGAGCGCCGGCAGGTGCATGCTCTCGGGTGCGTATGCGGTGTAGTTGGCGGTTCTTGCGTTGGCCTCACCCGCGTCGTCGCGCGCGTTGAAAGCGTCGATCCACTCGCGGGCGGCCGTCCTGTTCTCGGTCGACGCGGATTTGCTTAGGGTCTCGAGCGTCATGTTCTGTGTCCTCGGGGGAGTCAGGCCGGGATGCCGGGAGGGCCGAGGATCTCGAGGCCGTATTCGGCGGCGGTTTTCATCACCAGCTCCATGTCGGGCGGTGTTGGAGGACCGGGCGGGAGCTCCGGGCCTGGGGCGGCCTCGGCCAGCGCGCGGACGAAGCCCGCGAACTCGCCCGGCTCGGTGACCAGGAGGAACCGTGCGAACTCGGAGCTCACAATGAATGTGTGCGGGATGTCCCGCGGCCCAAGGACGAACGAGCCGGCTGGTGCCCCATGGGTCTCGCCGTCCACCCAGATGGTGAGTTCACCTTCGAGGACGTAGAACCACTCGTCCTCATTGTGGTGGACGTGGAGCGGTGAGCCGCTTCCGCGTGGGGCCGTCTGCTCCGTGATCATGGCGCCGTCGCCGGCCGACTTGATCGTCGTCAGTCCGCCGAAGAACCAGAGGTGCTCGCCGGCGCCGGGCTTTTGTGCGATGGGGGTGAGAGTTGTCATGCGTGCAGCATGCTCCGCGTAGCCCCGCGCGGCCATCCCCCGTGCGTGGGGATCTTTCTTGCACGCGATGGGAGACTTGGGCGATGGCACGGTCCGTCGAAGCGCTGATCGATGAGATCGATCTCCTCGCGTCCAGGGGACTTCCCCGCAAGGAGTTCTTCGCCGAGCTCGCTCCGCGGGTGCGCACGGTGGTCGATAACGACGCGAGCTGCTGGCACACGCTCGACCCGCACACGCGTCTGCTGACCAGCGACGACCCCGCGGAGTTGATTGGCCGCGGGATTCTCACCCCGGAGCAGGGCCCCGGCGCTGGCGAGCTGATCGTCCGCAGCGAGTACATGATCGACGATGTCAACACGTTCGCCGGGCTCGCCGCCAAGCGGGTGCCAGTCGGGATCCTTGACCATGCCACCCGTGGTAATCCCGAGAGCAGCCCGCGATACCGCGATCTGCTCCTGCCGCTGGACATCCCGCACGAGCTACGTGCCGCGTTCGTAGTCCGCGGGCGGGTCTGGGGCGCGGTCCACATCGCCCGGCGCGGGTCAAGCAGCCCGTTTCAACAACGGGATGCCGACGCCCTCGCCGCGATCACCGCGGCGGTCGCGCGCGGGATCCGCACGTCGCTGCGCTTCGACGCGGCTCGGCGCATCAATGGGCTCGAGGCGCCCGGCCTCGTCGTGCTGGGCCGCGGCGATGAGGTGGAGATGATCACTCCCCCGGCCCGGGAACTGCTTGCCTCGATCGCCGCCAGCGGCCTCCCGTACGCCGAGGACGAAATGCCCGCGGCTGTGCTCTCGCTCGCGGGATTCGTCCGTAGCGTACCCCACGCGGCCCAGGGAGGCGCAAACGTCGTAACAGTGCCGGCGCAGGACAGCTGGGTGACCCTCCATGCGTCCCGTCCCGGTTCGGCTTGCGATGGCCGCGTGGCGATCGTGATCGAGCGCGCCAGCGCGGCTCGCTCGGCTACCGTCCGCCTCGAGGCGTTCGGCGCCACCGCCCGCGAGCGTGAGGTCGCCACACTCCTCGCACGCGGGCTATCGCGCGTCGAGATCGCCGAGACGCTGGTCCTCTCTCCGCACACCGTGGAGGACCACACCAAGAGCCTCTACGACAAGGTCGGCGTCGCATCGCGCCAGGAGCTCGTCGCCCGCGTGTTCCTCGACGAGTACCTCCCCGAAGTAGCGCAAAGCACACCACTCACCTCTCGAGGACGCTTCGACCGCGTCTAGCTTCCTCCTCGCCGAAACTGCGCGCGGCGGCTAAGCATCACGCCGGGCGATCGCTTTCAGTTCGGATACGACGTGAGGGTACGGCGACGAGGTGGTGCCAGGATGCCCGCGAATTCTCTCCAAATTCCGAACTCATCTCCGGCCACGATCACGACCCCATCCGCCCGTCCGCATAGCCTCGGCACGGATGCGCCTCATCGTTGCCCGCTGCTCCGCCACCTACTCCGGCCGGCTCGACACCGTGCTGCCCGAAGCACTACGTTTGATCATGATCAAGGCCGACGGCTCAGTGCTGCTGCACGCCGACAGCGGCGGCTACAAGCCGTTGAACTGGATGACGCCGCCAACCGTTATCGAGGAGGAGGGCGCGCCGCCTGAGCTGATCGTGGTGCGCAAGCGCGCGGGTAAGACGGAGGACCGACTGGAGATCACGTTGACCGAGGTGTTGTCCGACGTGACTCATGACATGGGTCTGCCGGACGGGGACGCGGGGCTTGCGAAGGACGGTGTCGAGGCCCATCTGCAGGAGTTGCTAGCCGAGCAGCCACATTGGTGCGGTGAGGGGCTGCGGCTGGTGCGGCGCGAATGGCCGACTGACATCGGCCCAGTGGATCTGATGTGTCGCGATGGTGACGACGAGTGGGTCGCGGTCGAGATCAAGCGGGTGGCGACGATCGAATCTGTCGAGCAGATCACGCGTTACCTCGAGCGACTGCACACGGATCCGCAGTTCGCGAGCTGCCGCGGGATTCTCGCGGCGCAGACGATCAAGCCCCAGGCGCGCGTTCTTGCTGAGTCGCGCGGGATCGTCTGCGTCGAGGTGGATCTCGCGGTTCTGCGTGGCGAACGGGAGCCGGAACTGCGACTGTTCGCAGCATGACCGATCAAGCAGCCGTCGTGACCGAGCGCCGCGGGCGCGTTCTGATCGTGACACTCAACCGCCCCGATCAGCGCAATGCCATCAATGCCAGCGTGGCGAAGGGCGTCGTCGCCGCGCTCGACGAGCTGGACTCCGACACATCGCTCTCGGTGGGGATCGTCACCGGGGCCGGCGGCTACTTCTGTGCCGGCATGGATCTCAAGGCGTTCTCTGCGGGCGAGATGCCCTGGGTCGACGGCCACGGCTTCGCCGGTATCACCGAGCACGTCTCTGACAAGCCGCTGATCGCAGCGGTTGAGGGCTTTGCCGTCGCCGGCGGACTCGAGATAGCCCTGGCGTGCGACCTCATCGTGGCTGCCAGGGGCGCGAAGCTCGGCATCCCTGAGGCCAAGCGCTCACTCGTGGCGGCGGGTGGCGGCCTGCTGCGTCTGCCCCGCATGGTGCCGCGCAACGTCGCGAGCGAGCTGGCGCTCACCGGCGACCCGATCACGGCAGAGCGCGGCTACGAGCTCGGGCTGGTCAATCGCCTTGCCGACCCAGGCCATGCCGTGGGGGTTGCCGTGGAGCTCGCATCGACGATCGCAGCGAACGGCCCGCTCGCACTGGCAGGCACAAAACGGATCCTGCGCGAGTCGGCCGACTGGCCGCAGTCAGAGGCATTCGAGCGCCAGCGCGCCATCTGGGGACCGATCTTCGCCTCAGAGGACGCCAAGGAGGGTGCGACGGCCTTTGCCGAGAAGCGCTCCCCCGTCTGGCGCGGCGCCTGAGGCTCTCGCGCCGGTCCGCCGCCGTCAGCTAGGACTCGCCCCAAGCGGTGGCGACAATCGAGCGCGGGCCGCCGTGGTCGCGGTGCTCGCAGAGGTAGATCCCCTGCCAGGTTCCGAGGGCCGGGCGCCCATTCGCCAGCGGCAGCGTGAGCGTGGGTCCGAGCAGCGACGCCTTGATGTGCGCAGGCATATCATCGTGGCCCTCGAGCGTGTGCGTCCAGTACGGGGCCCGTTCCGGAACCGCGTCGGTGAACCACGACTCGAAGTCACGGCGTACATCAGGTGAAGCGTTCTCGTTGAGCGTCAGCGACGCCGAGGTGTGCTGAATCAGCAGGTTCAGAATACCCACGCGGATCTGGTCAAGTCCGCCGATTCCGTCGAGCAGCTCACGCGTGACCAGATGGAAGCCGCGAGGCCGGGGCGCCAACGTGATCCGTCCCTGGATCCAGATCATGCCTCGCAGCATAGGCAGCGGTCGGCAGTCGCGTCCTCGCAACAAACCGCACAAGTGCGCTGCGCAAACTCGAACCTCATTGCTAACCTCGCACGGTCGGATTTCCGCGTTCGCGCGGGAGTTCTCCGTGCCCGCCCCATGAGAGTCCCCGAACGAAGACATCGACGGCGGATCGTTGGTGCCGCCATCGCAGCGGCTTGCGTCGTCCCGGCGCTGACCGGAAGCGCGACCGGTGACAACATCACGCAGCTGAAGAACAAGCTCGGCGCCGACCAGTCCCAGCTGGACAGCAACACGCACCACGAGCAGACGCTCGCCAACCGCATTGCGGAGCTCAACAGCGAGGTTGCATCGCTGACTGGCCAGATCAGCTTCGTGCAGTCGCGCGAGGCTGCCGCGCGGGAGCGGCTCGGCTCCGACCGAGCCAGGCTCGCCGCGACGAAGGTGCGAATCGCTCGCGAACGCGCGCGCCTTGCGCACCTGCACAACATCCTGGATCGGGCCGTTTCCGCCCTGAGAGCCGAGTTGGTCAGTGAGTACGAGCAACCGCAGCAGTCAGTCGTGTCAATCGTGATCAACTCCACAGGCTTCCAGCAGCTGCTTGACAACCTCCAGTTCTTGTCGCGCGTCAAGCAACACGAGCAATCGATCATCACCCTCACCCGTACGGCTCGGGCAAGGGCGCACGCAGCGACCGATCACCTGGACACGCTCAGGCGGAGCGACGCCGCAGCGGCGACGGCAGCGGCAACGCAGACCAACGCACTGACCGGCATGAACGCGCTGCTGAACTCGCGCAAGGCAGCCCTGGCCGATGCGCAATCCGCCCAGACCGCTGCCCTTGCCGCGAGCAAAACGAAGGGGGCACAGCTGCGGTCGGCGATCGCGACCATCGAAAAGCAGCAGGCGGCCGCCGAGCTCGCGGCCCAGACGATCGACCTACCCGGTGCGGGAAGCGCCACCATTGCACCGTCCGGAGGCTGGGCGATTCCCTACCCGATCGTGCTGTGTGAGTCGGGCGGCCAGGACCTGCCGCCGAACAGCGCGGGCGCTTCGGGCTACTACCAGATCATCCCCAGCACGTGGCGCGAGTTCGGGGGCACAGGCCGCGCGGCCTACCTGGTGCCGAAGGCCGAGCAGGACGCAGTCGCAACGCGGATCTGGAACAACGGCGCCGGCGCGTCAAACTGGGCATGCGCCGCCATCGTCGGCATTACCTGAGCGTCAGCGATCGCCAGGCGTGGCGAGCGGGTACTGCGAGATCGGCCGCTTGATGTCGAGCGCGGTGGTGACGATTCGATTCTGCTCGCGCGAGTGTGCGGCGGGATAGCCCTCGCCGGAGGCTGCGCGCTCCGGGCGGCCCACGTAGCCGAATTCGAGGTGATCGGGAAGGATCTGCTGCAGCCGCGGTGACATGTGCGCGCGGGCGCCCATATTGCGCGGCTCCTCCTGGACCCAGACGACCTCTTGAAGGTTCGGGTAGCTGTTGATCACCGCCAGGATCTCCTCTTCCGGGAACGGATACAGCAGCTCGACCCGGCCGATCGCCACACTCGGCGTTTCCGCTCGCCGCGGGTTGCCGATGATGTCGTAGTAGATCTTGCCGCTGCAGAGCATCAGGCGGGTCACCTGATCCGGGTCGACGCCCGGCTCAGCCAGCACTGGCTGGAATCGGCCGCTGGAAAGGTCCTCGACGTGCGATGCGGCCGCGGGCAGCCGCAGCAGGCTCTTTGGCGTCATCACGACCAGCGGACGCTGCTGGGCGATGCGTGCCTGTCGGCGCAACAGATGGAAGTACTGGCCCGGCGTCGTCAGATTTGCCACGCGGATGTTGCCCTCCGCGGCGAGCTGCAGGAAGCGCTCGAGGCGGGCCGAGGAGTGCTCTGGGCCCGCGCCCTCGTAGCCGTGAGGCAGCAACAGCGTCAAGCGTGAGGTCACACCCCACTTCGCCAGGCCAGGGGTGATGAACTGATCGATCATCACCTGCGCGCCGTTGGCGAAGTCGCCAAACTGCGCCTCCCACATCACGAGCGTCTCCGGCGCCTCTTGCGAGTAGCCGTACTCGAAGCCGATACAGGCGATCTCGGAGAGCGGGCTGTTATGCAGCTCCATCGTCGCGAGGGCGTTCGGCAGGTGCTGGATCGCACTGTGTTCGCGGCCGGTCTTGGAATCGTGCAGAACGAGGTGGCGGTGGCTGAAGGTGCCGCGCTCGGTGTCCTGGCCAGTGAGCCGCAGAGGGATCCCCTCGCTCAGCAGCGATGCAAACGCGAGTGCCTCAGCGTGTGCCCAGTTGATGCCGGCGTGTTCCGGGCCAAAGGCCTTACGCCGCTCACCGAGCTGACTGGCCAGCTTGCGGTTCATCTCAAAATCGTCGGGCAGCGCCAGCAGCTCCTCGTTGAGGATCTCGAGCTTCTCCGCATCGACCGCTGTGTTGACCTCAGGCGCCGCGCCGCTGTCGAGCTTGTACTCGCCGGTGGCGTGCTCGCCGACGTGATCCTTGGCGGCGGCGAGCCGCTCCTTGAGCCGGTTCTGATGCTCGGACAGCACAGCCCAGGAGGCGTCGGCCATCGCTTTCGACTCTTCCTCGGTGATCACACCGGCGGCGATCAGCTGGTTCGCGAACAGCTCGCGCACGGGCTGGTGCTTCTTGACCACGTCGTACATGTCGGGCTGCGTGTATGCGGGCTCGTCGCCCTCGTTGTGGCCGTGACGGCGGTACCCGAGCAGGTCGATCATCACGTCGTGGCCAAACTCACGGCGGAACGCGAACGCGAGTCGCACAGCCGCGATGCAGGCATCTACGTCGTCAGCGTTGACGTGGATGATCGGTACGTCGAAGCCCTTCGCCATGTCCGAGGCGTAGGTTGTCGAGCGCGAATCCTCGGGGTCGGTCGTGAACCCGACCTGGTTGTTCTGGATGATGTGGATCGTGCCGCCAACCGTGTAGCCATCAAGCGCCTGCAGGTTGAGCGTCTCAGCGACGACACCCTGACCGGGGAACGAGGCGTCGCCGTGGAGGACGACCGGAACCGCCGCGTTGGTGTCCTGGCTCGCATGTGCGCCCTGGCGGTTGGTCTGGGCGGCGCGGGTCGCGCCCGAGACAACCGGGGCGACGAACTCGAGGTGGCTCGGGTTGGACTCGAGCCGCACGATCAGCGACTCGCCGCTGGGGAGCTGATAGGTGCCGGAGGCGCCGTGATGATACTTGACGTCACCCGTGCCGCCGTCCGGGATCGTCGTGATCGCGTCCAGCGTGTTGGCGCCCTCGAACTCCGCGAACAACGACTCGTACGAGCGACCGAGGTTGTGCGCGAGCACGTTCACGCGCCCGCGGTGAGCCATGCCGACAACGACCTCGCGCGCGCCGTTCTGACCTGAGAGCTTGACGATCTCATCGATCATCGAAACCGTCATGTCAAGGCCCTCGACCGAGAAGCGCTTGGCCCCGAGGTACGCCTTACCCATGAAGCGCTCGAAGGCGTCGACGTTGGTCAGACGGTCGAGCAGTGCCTTCTGCTCATCGGCGCCGAGCGGCTTGCGGTAGGTGCCGGACTCGATCGCCTCACGCAGCCACAGACGCTGCCGGTGCGAAGCGATGTGCTCGATCTCGTAGGCGATCGGTCCGCAGTAGATCTCGCGCAGGTGCGGAATCGCCTCGTTGAGCGTCTCGCCGGGAACGTACATGCGCAGGATCCGCGCCGGGATCTGTGCCATCAGCTCCGGCGTCAGCCCGACGGTCGCCGGATCGAGTGCCGGGTCGCCCTCGGGCACGCGGCCCAGCGGGTCCAGTCGCGCGGCGAGGTGCCCGTGCATGCGGTAGGCCTTGAGCACTGAGGTCGCGGCCTGGACCGCCTGCATCAGCTCCTCGTCCGGAGCGGCATCAGCGGCGGGCGCCGCCGCAGCGGCGCGGCGCTGCCGCGAAGCTCGGGACGGGCTTGGGCGGCAGAGCCGGCAGGCTCGCGCCCAGCGCGCTAAAGATCGCCTCATAGAAGCCGTGCTCACCCTGCAGGTACTCCTCGATCACCTTCAGGAAGCGACCAGACTCGGCACCCTGGATGATGCGGTGGTCATACGTCGAGGTCATGCTTATGACCTTCTCGGCGCCGATCTGGGCGCCGATCGCTCCGAGGCCGACCGGGTATGCGATCGAGCCGGTCGCGATGATCGTGCCCTGCCCGACCATCAGCCGTGGCACCGAGGCAACGGTGCCAATCCCGCCGGGATTGGTGAGCGAGACGTTGCCGTCGGTCAGATCGTCGGCGCTCAGCGTATTGGTGCGCGCCTTCTCGACAAGCTCGTTGTAGGCGTCGAGGAACTGCTTGAAGTTGAGGCGGCCCGCGTCGCGAATCACCGGCACCATCAACGTCCGGCTGCCGTCCTTCTTCTCGACATCGACGGCGAGGCCGAGGTTCACCTGCCCGTCGTTGACGCGATAGGGGGTTCCACCGGACTCGACGAAGTGGTTTGCCATGACGGGCATGTCATCGGTGGCGGCCCTGGCGATCGCGTACGCGATCAGGTGCGTGAAGGACACCTTCTGACCGGCGTCCTTGAGCTGCTTGCGCCGCGCGTCGAGAGTCGTGACGGTCAGGGTGCGGAACGACGTCGCGGTCGGGATCGAGCGGCTTTCGTCCATGTAGCGGGCGAGTACCGCGCCGCCCCCCTTGATCTTCTCGGCGCCCTCCGGCAACTCGACGACCGTTGCCGCGGCCGCAAGAACATCGTCCTTCGTCACACGGCCGCCGCGAGCACTGCCGGCGACGTTGGCGAGGTTGACGCCCAGTCCGGTGGCGACGCGCTGGGCGATCGGGGTCGCTGCTT
The DNA here is from genome assembly GCA_963720195.1 of uncultured Conexibacteraceae bacterium. GTDB lineage: Bacteria > Actinomycetota > Thermoleophilia > Solirubrobacterales > Solirubrobacteraceae > Palsa-465. The sequence goes on along the minus strand of CAVRFD010000020.1, from coordinate 373,117 downwards.
TGGCGGAAACCGCAGCCGGTGCCGGGCTCGGTGCCGGAGACGCTGGAGGCGGGGTGGATTGGGGCCCACCACCCACCCCCGCCGGAGCAGCCCCCGCAGACCCGTTCGCGCCAACGGCCATGCGCGCGATGACCTGGCCGACGCCAACGGTCTCACCCTCCTCGTGGAGGATCTCGGTGATGGTGCCGTCGGCGGGTGCGGGCAGCTCCATGTCGACCTTGTCGGTCGAGATCTCAACGACGGTTTCACCGTCCTTGACCGTGTCACCGACCTTCACCGACCACTCGAGGATCGTGCCCTCGGTGACGCTCTCGCTGCCGGCCGGCGTGACGATGTCGATGACCTCTGCGGTCTCCGTGCTCGAAGCCGGGGGCGCAGCAGTCTCGCCGGCGCTACCGCCACCGTTTGACGACGAGTGGTCCCCGCCGTTGTCAGCGCCGTCACCGGCGCCGTCACCGGAGGTGGACGTGGAGATCGCTATCTCGGCGAGCGCGGAGCCGACCCCGATGGTGTCGCCCTCCGCCGCGTACAGCTTGACGATCGTGCCGGAGACGGGTGAGGGAACCTCAGCGTCGACCTTGTCGGTCGAGATCTCGACGAGCGTCTCGTCGGCCTCGATCGAGTCGCCCTCCTGCTTGTGCCATTCGAGGATCGTGCCCTCAACGACGGAGTCCCCCATCGCCGGCATCACAACCTGGAAAGTGCCTGTCTCAACGGCCATTAAAGCTTCTGTCCTCGTAGGTTAGCGATTGGCTGGCGGTCATTCTCTGCGCCCGCCGCCGTGTCTCGTAGATGAATCCGATCGTCCCCATGAACGGCCCCAGCCCGCCGAGCACGACAACCGTCACGGCCAACCAGAAAGGGATAACACGCCAGCGCGTCGCGGCGATGCAGACGAGCGACATTGCAATCCACATGAGGCCGTGTGTCAGGCCCAGGATGAACGTCGCCGGCTCTGGGTTGTGGAGCACAAAAGCGCAGACGAGTAGGGCCAGATAGACACATGAGTGGAAGCAGGAGACGAGCTCCAGCCGCCGGAAGGTGACGATGCGCGTGAACATTGGTTGCTGGCGGTGGCCGACCATCTGAAGCCTGTCAGGCGCCCGTGAACAGTTCCCCGATGCTTCGCAGCGGGGTGTCCGCCTCAGCCGGCCAGCGGTCGATCTCGGCCGGCCACCATGCGAAGGCGTCGTGCTCGTCGTCGGGCGTGACCAGTGCTCCCGGTGCCAACCACGCCTGGCCCACGAACATCACCATGCCGCTGTTCAGGCGGATCAGCGCCTCGACCTCGAGGCGCTCCGGCCTGACGCTCCACTCCTCCTCGAGCTCGCGAGCGAGCGTGTCGGTCGGGTTCTCGTCGACCTCGACCGAGCCGGCCGCGCCGAGCGCCCAGCGCCCGGCCCATGACGCGACCCAGCTGGCGCGGCGGCCGGCAAGCCAGCTGCCCTCTGCGTCACGAACGATGCACAGGGCCGAGATGCTGCCGCCGGCGCCATCGGTGAGCAGTCGCAGCGCCCAGCGGATCGGCTGCAACTCGAGGCGGAGGCCAGCGGCGGTCTGCTCGAAGCTGACCATCCGGGCGGCGAGCCCGTCGTAGCTCGGCGAGCCACGTTCGCGCAGCTGCTCGAGCAGTACATCGGCGGCGGCACTCGTGTCGGCGTCCGCCTCGAACGGCTCAGACTGCCACGCGGCATCGATGTCGCTCGGATTCCAAGGACCGCGGGCCAGTATCTCGGCTTGTGGCGCCACGGCGGAAACGGTATCGGCCTCTGGCCTCGCCGGATCTGCGCCGGCCGGAAGCGTCAGAAGGGCGGCCTGAGCGGCGGCGGGTACTCCTCGCGACCACCACCGGGACGGACTACCTCGAGCTCGCGCGCCTCCTCGGCGACGGCATCGACGATCTCCTCCTCGGCCTCCTCTTCCTCGCGGTTGTGGTCGCCGTCGCAGAGCACGCGAAACGCGCCCGTGACGCCACCATCAGCCTGCAGGACGATGCCGGGGAGGATCTGCTCGCCCTCCTCGAGGCCGAGCCGCTCGATGTCGAAGTGCGACATCCCGATACCCCACGTGTGATGGCCGGGGTTCTCGCGATCATGCGCCGCCACGCCCTGCGCGAGCCGCTCGAGCAGGTGTCCGATCTTGCTGCGTCCGTCCTCGGCCATACCCCAAGGCTAGCTCAACTGAAAGTGGGCCGAACGTCGAGCGGATACGCTGTTTCCCAGTGGTAGTCGAGCGCTCGATGAGCACGCCGTGGTTGTCCAACACCTACTTGGTGGCGGACGACGAGGGCATGACCGCAGTTATGGTCGATGCGGGCGGGCCGGTTGAGCCGCTGCTCGAGCTGCTGGCGCGCGAGCACTACCGGCTTTCTCACGTCCTGCTCACGCATCACCACCACGACCACGTCGCCGAGCTTGACACCGTGATCGCGCAGCATCCGGAGGCGCAGGTTCTGATCCATCCGCTGGAGCGCGATCTCGTGCCGGCCGCCACCGGCGACCTGATCCCCGGACGGACGCTGACCAGCGGCGGGCTGACGATCGAGCCGCTGCACACCCCGGGACACACCGCCGGCATGGTCTCGCTGCTGATCAACGGCACCGACGTGTTCACCGGCGACACACTGTTCCGGGGCTCCGTCGGCGGTGTCCGTGCCCCGGGTCACACGACCTATGCAGACCTCAAGTCATCGGTGATGGACACGCTGCTGACGCTGCCGCCGCAGACACGGATCCATCCCGGCCACACCGAGCCGACGACGGTCGCCGACGAGCTCGAAACCAACCCATTCCCGCGCATCTGGAGCGGCCGCGACCCAGAGGGTGAGCAGCCGTGCACGGCACTCGACGAGCCCGCGACGCTGATCCTGCTCGCCACCGACTACGACGGCGGCCACAAGGCCTGGGTGCGGTGGCCCGACGGCAGCGACGACATCGTCCCTGGGTCGCGCGTGGCGGTTGCCGCCGGCGGTGACGCGGGTCCGATCGACGCTGCCGGCTAGCGCGACCGACCGCAGAGGACGGCGACACCAGATGGCGGACGACAGCAAGATCCCGCAGTCCAGGGTCCGGCGGACCGCCAAGATCGGCGGGCTCGCGGCCGGGCAGGCACTGCGTCAGGCGGGGACGATCGCCACCAACGTGGCGCGGTCGAAGGAGGGCCGAGAGGCCGCACTCGAGCGGCGGAACATGGAGGCCGCCGAGCAGATCGTGACCGCGTTGGGGACGATGAAGGGCGCGGCGATGAAGGTCGGCCAGGTCCTGTCGTTCCTCGATACGGGCCTGATCCCTCCCGAGCACCGCGACGAGTTCCAGCGCAAGCTCGCACGGCTGCGTGACGCGGCGCCGACCGTGAGCTTCAAGGAGATGCGCAAGGTCATCGAGCAGGAGCTCGACGAGTCGATCGACGAGGCGTTTGCCGAGTTCAACCCGGAGCCGATCGCAGCCGCCTCAATCGGTCAGGTCTATCGCGCGCGACTCCACGACGGCCGCGAGGTCGCGGTCAAGGTGCAGTACCCCGGCGTTGCCGCGGCCGTGCGCGCGGACCTTCAGAACCTCGGGATGATCCTGAGGCTCGCCAAGCGGATCGCGCCGGGCCTCGACCCGAACACCGTCGGCGAGGAGATCCGTCACCGGATCGAGGAGGAGCTCGATTACGAGCTCGAGGCACAGAACCAGCGCACGCTCGCCCGGCTGCACCGCGGCCACCCGTTCATCCTCGTGCCGGACGTGATCACGTCGCTCTCACGCGAGCGCGTGCTGGTGACGGAGTTTGTCGAGGGCATCGGGTTCGAGGAGATCAAGGGCTACTCCCAGGCCGAGCGCAACCGGGTCGGTGAGATCCTGTTCCGCTTCTACTTCGGCTGCCTGTACCGCCACCATCAGTTCTCCGGCGACCCGCACCCCGGGAACTCGATGCTGTTGATTGACGGTCGCGTTGCGTTCTTCGACTTCGGGCTGTTCAAGCGGATGCCCGCCGGGTCGGTCGAGCTCGAGATCGAAGTCGCACGTGCGGTGATCGAGGGCGACAAGGAGAAGATCATGCGGCTCGGCACCGAGGTCGGCTTCTTCCCCGACCCGGACGATTTCGACCCAGACCGCGTGCTCGAGCATTTCCGGGCCGCAACGTCCTGGTACACGGTCGACCAGGAGATCGAGCTCACGCCCGAGTACGCGACACAGGTCCTTATCGACATGAGCGATCCACGCTCCGAGTACTTCGGCCAGCTGCGTCACGAGTCCGCACCGCCGGACCACCTCTTCGGTCGGCGCATGGAGGTGCTGACGCTGGCTGTGATCTCTCAGCTGCACGCGCGCGGGAACTTCCACAGGATCGCTCGCGAGTGGTATTACGGCGATCCGCCCGCAACGCCGCTGGGCGAGCAGGAGGCCGCGTTCTACGCGGGACGACAGACGACTAGCTGGCTCGTGAGCGCCAGCGCGGCGCCGGAATCCATCAGCGTGTAGAGGCTGCCCATCGCGGCGGCGCTGACGCTGTCCCCGGTGTCAGCTCGTCGAGCAGGGCCGACGCCGCCGCCAGGTTCGGCGGCACGCTGACCTCGAACTCGTCGACCGTGACGCTGGAAGGCGCCGCTGAGATCGACCAGCGCGGCGGCGGCCTCGTCATCCGGCGTGTCGTACGGGTTCTGCAGTGCTCTGCAGCTTGCCGCCGAGCAGACCGACCTCAACCTGCTGCTGCGCGGTCAGCGCGCTGGCCGTACCGAGCGAGGCTGAGCCGGACGAGTTCGAGTCCCCGGCCGAGGTCGAGCCCGACGAGTTCGAGTCACCAGCGGACATCGTGGAGGTATCGATCGCGGGCGTCGCCGGCGGATCCGCCGGAGCGAGCATCTCCGGAGTCGGCAGCGTCAAGAAACTTGTCAGGTCGAGCACCGACATAGCACTCAAAAGTGTAAATCTGGGGTGCAGCTTGTCAAATGCTCCGGACGGCTGACCGGACGGATGTCCGATGCGTACTAGAACGCGAGACAATCGCCAATACCGGCGATTTTTCAGACGCGCTGAATCTGCAGCAGGCTGGTGGTACCGGGCCTGCCACTCGGCAGGCCGGCGGTGATCGCCACGCGCTGACCGGGCTTGACCCAACCGAGCTCGACCACACGCCGAGCGGAGTCGGCGATCAAAGCCTCCGTCACCTCGTGACGGCGCATCGAGGCGGCCGCACGCCCCACATCAGTCCGCAACGCCGCACCGTCTCGCGTCCGGGTGAGAGCGCGTAGATCGGCACGTTCGGCCGGTGCGACGCGACCAGCCGCGCCGAGCGACCTGAGAGCGTCGGCGTGACGATCGCCGCGAGGTGCAGCTCGCGCGCGGCGGCGCAGGCGCTGTAGGCGACCGTGTAGGCCGGATCGCGCGCGTCGCGGCGCACGCGCGCCTCGTTCCACTCGCGGTACGGCAGCGCCTCCTCGGTGTGCTCGGCGATCGAGGCCATCATCGCGACCGTCTCGACCGGGTACTGCCCGACCGCCGTCTCCTGCGAAAGCATCACCGCGTCGGTCCCGTCGAAGATCGCGTTGGCTACGTCTGTCGCCTCGGCCCGCGTCGGGCGCGGCGAGGAGACCATCGAATCGAGCATCTGCGTGGCCGTGATCGACGGGCGCGCGAGCTGGCCGGCGAGCTTCAGCAGGCGCTTCTGCGCGAGCGGCACGTCCTGGATCGGCAGCTCGATGCCGAGGTCGCCGCGGGCGACCATCACGCAATCAGCGGCACGGATGATGTCCTCGGCGGCATCCATCGCCTGTGGCTTCTCGATCTTGGCGATCAAGGGCAGGCGCGTGTGCTTGCGGACGCTGGTGATGTCCTCGGCGCTGCGCACGAACGACAGCGCGACCAGGTCGACCCCGATCTCCTCGCCGAAGCGCAGCATCTCCAGATCCTCGGCGGGCACCGCCTCCAAGCCGCGCGTCGATCCCGGGATGTTCAGCCCCTGGCGCGAGGCGACGGCGCCACCGACCTCGACCGTGGTCTCGACCTCGCCGTCGCCGACGCGCACGCCGCCGACCCGCAGCCGGATCTTGCCGTCGGCCAGGTAGATCACGTCGCCCTGATCGACCGCGTCCGCCAGTCCGGCCCAGCTCACGGACAGCCGTCGCTCGTTGCCGATCTCGGTGGAGCCGCACATCAGCACCAGCCCGTCACCCGGCTTCAGGTCGGCGATCTCGTTCTCGATCGCGCCGACGCGCAGCTTCGGACCCGGCAGGTCCTGGAGGATCGCGACCTGACGGCCGGCGGCGCTGGCGGCGGCGCGCACCCGCTCTGCGTTCTCAGCGTGCAGATCGAGGTTGCCGTGCGAGAAGTTCAGGCGCGCAACGTCCATGCCGGCCTCAACCAGCCGGACAAGTACCTCGGGCTCACGCGAGGCGGGCCCGATGGTGGCGACGATCTTGGTGCGACGCACTTAGGGGCGCCTCAGAAGCTTTTGATCGTCAACACGCAAAACACCCTACTCGAACTAGCGTCCCGTCCCGGATCAGCAGCTCGCCGTCGACGGTGACGCGTCCGCCCTTGCGCAGGTCGCAGATCAGATCCCAGTGCAGTGCCGAGCTGTTGATTCCGCCGGTCTCCGGATATGAGCTTCCGAGCGCGAGATGCACGGTGCCGGCGATCTTCTCGTCGAGCAGCGTCGAGCCGTGGCCCGGTCGATCCCGGTGTTGGTGCCGATGCCCGACTCGCCGAGGAACCGCGCGCCCGGCGTCAGTTGCGAGCGCCGCCTGCAGATGCTCGTCGCCGATGTCCGCTCGCGCAGCGACGACCTCGCCGTCCTCGAACCGGAGCTCGACCCCGGCGACATCGGCGCCGCGCCCGCTCGATGGCACGTCGAAGCGGATCGTGCCGTTGGCCGAGCGCTCGTGCGGTCCTGTGAAGACCTCGCCGCTCGGCATGTTGCGACGCCCGTCCGAGTTGACCCAGGTACGGCCCTCGACGTTCAGCCGCAGGTCGGTGCCCGCCGGTCTCGATGCGGACCTCGCGCGCCGGGGCGAGCCGCTCGATCACCCGCGCCTGCCGCTCGCGCAGCGCGCGCCCACGCCGCCACCGGGTCCGGCTGATCGAGGAACAGCGCGCGCTCGACGAACTCGGCGTACTCGCGCTCCCCCATCCGAGCCTGTTGCGCGAGCGCCGGCGTCGGCCAGATCGTCAGGCACCAACGACGCTTCGAGCGCGCGGCCCGCAGCGGCGCCTGCGCCCGCGCCCGTCGCGCCACAGTGTTCGGATCGACGCCCGCCAGCGCGTTCACGTTCGCCGGCGCGATGATCCGCACGCTTGCGTCAGCTGCCTGCTGCTCGGCCAGCTGGATCGGCGCCAGACCGTCCAGATGAAGGTCTCGGGCGTGCCGGTAGAAGTCCGCCTCGAGTCCGGCCGGCGCGAGCCGCAACAGCGGCCATGCCTCGCGTTCGAGCACTGCCCGATGCAGCGCTGCCGCCGCTCGGCTGCGAGCGTCGTCGTCTCGATCAGGATCTGCTGACCCGGCTTGACCTCCAGGCACCAGTCGGCGATCAGTACCGCGAACGCGTCGGCATCGATCAAGGTGCCTCCAGCTCCGGGAAGTTCTCGCTGACGTGCGCGCGCAGGCTGTCGCGGACGAAGCGGCGCTCGTCCGCACTCGCCATCCGGTAGCGCGCCGAGCAGCTCCTTCTGGCGATCGGTACGCACATCCGACACCGTCCACGAGACCGCCAGCCGCTCGAACAGCAGCTCGGTCGCGCGCTGCCAGGCGTCCTCGCGGTTGAGCCCACCGGCGAGCGTCTCCGCGTACTCGGAGCGGGCCTTGGGCGTCAGCGAGCCCCGCAGCTCGAGCTCGCCGGCCTCGGCGTCAGCGTAGGTCGTGGTCGGAGCCTGCATTCCGTCGGCGGCCCGCTGGCCACCGACGTCACTGGAGCGCCTGCGCGCACGCTTGCCCATCGCCTCGAGGCTAGACCGCTGCCGAGGCCGCGCGCTGCAGCTGCAAGTCGATGTCATCACCGGACACCGGCTTCGAGTATCCAGGCCATACGACATTCGGCCCGAGCGTCGCCAGCCGCCGGATCGATTCGCGCGCCTGGTTGGTGTCGAGGTTGAAGGCGGGGTGTGGGACGTGCGCCGCGTTGGCGATCCCGGTCTGCGGGTTGAGCGTGTACAAGAGGTCGGAGACGAGCGCGAGCCCATCCTCGGCGCGGTAGAGCGCAATCAGGCCGGGCGCGTGACCGGGGAGGTGGACCACTCTGAAACCGGCAACCTCGTCGCCGTCCTGGACGGTGCCGGCGATCTCCAGCGCGCCGCCGTCCCAGGAGGCGAGCAGGCGCGGGTAGACGGGCCGCGCCCAGCTGCTCAACAGACCGAGGTTCCAGTAATCCCGGTAGGGCGGTGGCGACTGCGCCGCCGACTTCTCGAGCGGGTGACAGTAGACCGGGGCGTCGATTCCGGCGGCGCCACCGCGGTGGGCCGAGTCCGCGTGACCGAGGACGATCCGGCGGATACCGCCAAAGCGTGCGCCCGCAGCCCGAATCGCACTGCTCATCTGCCGTGAGCCGGAGTCGAACACGGTCAGGCCGCCGTCATCCTCGATCAGATAGACGTTCATCCTGCGTGGCATCCCGCCGCGCAGGAGCCAGACGCCCGCAGCGATCGCCTGCGGCTCGGCGCCGTACAGGCTGTTGCGCACCCACGTGCGGGTGTTGGCCACGGCCGATAGGCCTTGTGGCACCGGAATCAGCCCCAGCTGCTGCACGACCTCGGCGCCGTCCATGTAGAAGTCGCCGGCCACGATCTGGTCCTCACGGATCTCCAGCACGTCGCAGCCGTCGATCGAGATCTCGGCGCCGTTCGGGGCGAAGTGCTGCAGATGCCCCGGCCCGAGGAACGTGCCGGTGGCGCGCCAGCGGACGACGCAGCGCTCGCGCTGTGTGGTCGTGTCAAGCAGCTCGATCCGCAGGTCCGGGAACGCATCGAAGAGCTCGCCGAAGCGGACGCTGATCTCGTCGGAGCTGCCCGGCGCCCAGCAAGCGAGCGCAGCGCCGAGATCGCGCCGGGTCAGCGCGTCGAAGTAACGCTTGGCGATCACCGAGCTGGAGGCCATGGGTGAGCGCGCAGTCTACGAGAGGACAGTGACTTCCACGTCGCGCAGACCGACGCCGGTCCGCAGCCACTCCGACGCGAGCTCGGCGGCGCGCTGCTCGTAGCCGCGGCCGCGCACCTGCGGCGCCGCCCACACTCGCACGACGGCGCTGCCCCGCTCCCAATCGAAGCCGTCGGCCTCGACGCGTCCACGGCAGTCGTTCTGCCCGGGCTCGACGATCGTCAGCTTCACGGATTTGCCGGCGAGGCGGTCTGCCTCTGCGTGCTCGACCTCGCTGCCGAGCTGAGCACCCGTGGGAGGCTTCTGCAGACCCAGTCGCCGGTAGAGGTCACGATCGTCCTGATGGGCGATCAGGACCTCCGGAATGTCCCACTCGGCGATTGCGCGTAGCTCGACGAGTCCGTCGCCGAAACGGTCTGGTGGCTGCGGAATGGAGGGCATGTCGCGACAGGACCGTACCCTTCCCGCCGTGAGCGCGCTCCCAGATATCGACTTCACCTATCAGGTGCGACGCTCCGATCGCGCTCGACGGGTCCGGATCACCGTGGACCGTGCCGGCACCGTCGAAGTGGTGCTCCCGCGGCGCCTGCCGGTGCGCGCCGCCGAGGACGCGGTCTGCGAGCTGCGCCCCTGGATCGAGCGGCGCCTCGCCGAGGCCGACCGGCAACGGGCGGCGGTCCTCGCACGCGGAGACACGGTCCCGTACCTGGGTCGGATCTTGACGCTCCGGACCGTGCCCGGCCGCACGCGCGTTGCATTGCGCGGAGACACGCTCCTGGTCCCGGACGAACCGGAACGCGGGCCGGCGCTCGAGCGCTGGTACCGGCGGATGGCACGCGAGGAGATCCGGATGCGCTTGGACAGGGCCTGCGCGGTGGCCGGCCTGAGCTACACACGGCTCACGATCCGCGACCAACGAACACGCTGGGGCAGCTGCTCGCGCAGCGGCGCGCTCAGCTTCAACTGGCGGTTGTTGCTGGCGCCCGAGGCGGTCCTCGACTACGTCATCTGGCACGAGGTCTGCCACCTCGCCGTGATGGACCACTCGCCGCGGTTCTGGGCGTTGGTCGCGCACCACTGTCCCGACCACCGCGAGCACGCCGCCTGGTTGAAGCGCAACTCGGGGACGTTGGTCCTGTGATGGTCGCGTCCGCACAGGTCGTCGCGGCGATCCGCGGCTGGCAGGCCGAACATCCGCCGCCGTTGGTGGTGGCGATCGATGGGTTCGGCGCCTCCGGAAAGACAACGATCGCATTGGAGGTCGCGATCGCATTGGATGCAGCGATCGTGCAGACCGATCAGTTCTACGAGGACGCGCGCCCGACCGATGACCCGCGGCCGATGGCCCAGTACTACGCCTGGGAGGCGCTGCGCACAGAGGCCCTGGAACCGACGATCAGAGACGGTGCACCCGTGATCCTGGTCGAGGGCGTCTCAGCGGCCGCGCCTGCGCTCGCCGACATGGTCACGCACACGGTGTTCGTCGCGACACCCGAACCGGTCAGACTCGAGCGCCTCCACGGCCGGATCACGCCCGAGGAGTGGGATGAGGACTGGCTCGCCGGCGAGCGTGTCTACTTCGCGAGCCGCCCACCGGAGTCATTCGACCTGGTGGTGTCTGGCTCCACGCAGGACGCACACGAGACTAAGATCACAAGCTGATAACGCGGGAGCCCAACGGGCTGAGAGGGCGTCGGACGGCGCCGACCGTAGAACCTGATCCGGGTCATGCCGGCGGAGGGAGATAGCAGTGACCAGCAAGTGGCGCGTTGTTCCGGTCGTGATCACCGCCTCGGTGGTGTTGGCGGCATGCGGATCGTCCACGCCCGGCGGGATCAACACAGGAGGGCCGGCGGTGACGGCATCGACCGGCACCCCCGTCGAGGGCGGAACGGCCTACTGGGCCGAACAGCCCCTGTCACCACCGAACTACATATTCCCGCTGATCTCGGGGGCCAACTACTCGAATGAGAACGTCTACGAGTTCCAGACCCTCATGTACCGCCCCCTCTACTGGTATGGCGACCGGGGCAAGCCGGGCGTCGACTACTCGCTCTCCCTTGGCGACACCCCGGTGTACAGCGACCACGACCAGGTCGTCACGATCAGGCTCAAGCCGGCCAGGTGGTCTGATGGGGAGAGCGTGACCGCTCGGGACGTGATCTTCTGGATCAACCTGCTCAAAGCCAACAAGGCCCACTGGGCCTCGTACGTGCCGGGCGGTTTCCCGGACAACGTCAGCTCCTACCAGGCCACGGGAGCGCGCACGGTGCAACTGCGACTGAACCGCAGCTACAACCCGGTCTGGTTCACGAACAACGAGCTGTCGCAGATCACGCCGCTGCCGCTGGCGTGGGACCTGACGCGCCTGCCGCTCCGACGCGCCCTGACGACGACCGCCAGTCCGTCCGGTCTCCCTGACGGATCGCCAGCCGGCGCACGGGCCGTCTACCGCTTCCTCAATTCGCAGGCCGAGGATCTCTCGGGCTATGCCGCAAGCCCGATCTGGTCGATCGTCGACGGCCCCTGGAAGCTGGCGCAGCTGACCGCCCCGGGACAGGCCACGTTCGCCGCCAATTCTAGGTACGACGGCCCCAACAAACCGAGGCTCGCGAAGTTCGTCGAGCTCCCGTTCACGAGCGAGACGGCCGAGTTCTCGGTGCTGAAGGCGGGACCGAGCAAAGGCAACGGCGGCGGCTCCGGGCCGCAGATCTCGGTCGGCTACGTGCCTGACACCGACGTCCCCCAGGGCCCGTCGCTGAAGACCCAGGGATACCGACTGACCGCGTTCTACCCCTACGGCTTCGACTACTTCGAGCCGAACTTCAACAACGCGGTCGTCGGACCAGTGCTCAAGCAGCTCTACTTCCGGCAGGCCTTCCAGCACCTCGTCAACCAATCCGGGTGGGTCCACGCCTACTACGAGGGGCTCGGGTTGCCGACGTACAGCCCCGTGCCGGCGAAGCCCCCGAACCCCTATGCCGACGCTGAAGCGAATACCGACCCCTACCCATTCAGCGTCGCCGACGCCACCAAGATCCTGAAATCGCACGGCTGGAAGGTCGTTGCGAACGGCCTCACGACCTGCGCCCACGCGGGCACCGGTAGCGGCGAGTGCGGCGCCGGAATCGCCGCGGGCGAGCCGCTGCGCTTCACGCTGATGTATCCGAACGGCATGTCCTCGACCGACGGCGCGATGGTCGACCTGCAGTCCGTCGCCCGGCAGGTCGGCATCCAGATCACACTCAAGGAGGTCACGACCGCCACGATCGACGCCGAGATCGAGCCGTGCGCACCGAACACGGCCGCCTGTAACTGGGAACTCGGCCAGTACGGCGAGGCCTGGGTATTCGCACCCGATCACTACCCCACCGGCGAAGAGATCTTCCAGACGGCGGCGCTGGGCAATGTCGGCAGCTACTCGGATCCCGCAATCGACAAGCTGATCCGGGCAACGACCACCACGCCGGCCGCCGGTGCGCAGAAGGCGCTCGACGCCTACGCCAACGCGATCCGCCTGCAGCTGCCCGATTTCTGGCAGCCGTCGCCGGGCACGCTGATGACGCTCCAGTCCAACCTCGCCGGCGCGACCCCGAACGCGTACGGGTATCTGAGCCCCGAGGAGTGGTACTTCACGAAGTGATCAGCCGGGTCGCGGAGTGACCAGCTTTCTGCTCAGGCGCGTGGCCCAGGCCGTCGTCGTCCTGCTCGGGGTCACACTCGTCGTCTTCATCCTCGAGCGGCTGACACCCGGCAGCCTCGCCCACGCGATTCTGGGACCGCGTGCGAGCCCACAGGCAGTCACCGCCTTCGACTCTGCCAACGGCCTCAATCGTCCGGTCGTGGTCCAGTATCTGGACTTCCTCTGGCACCTCGTGCGCGGGAATCTCGGGTACTCCTACCGGCTAAACCAGAGCGTCGGCTCGCTGATCGCGCACGAGGTACCGAACGACCTGATCCTGGTCGGGCTGGGGCTCGTGTTCTCGCTCGCGATCGCGCTGCCGCTGGGAATCGCACAGGCCGTGCGTCGCAACCGCGCGCTGGACCACGTCGCGACCGGCGCCGCGCTCGCGCTGTACTCGATGCCTTCGTACTGGCTGGCGCTGCTCCTGATCGCCGGGCTGAGCATCGGCGTTCACGTGCTGCCGCCGGAGGCGGGTCAGTCCGGCGCGACCGCCGGCATCCTCGCCGATCCGCGTGGCCTGGTGCTGCCGGTGCTGACGCTGACCCTCATCAACGTCGCCTGGTTCAGCCGCTACATGCGATCGGCCGCGATCGACACGCTCGCTCAGGATTACATCCGTCTGGCCCGTGCCAAGGGCCTGCCCGAGCGCCTGGTGCTGAGCCGCCACGTGTTGCGCAACTCGCTGCTGACGGTCGTGACGTTGCTCGGCATGGCGGTGCCGATGCTGCTGACCGCCGGCCTCGTCGTCGAGTACGTGTTCAACGTGCCGGGGGTCGGCCTGAGCTACTACGAGGCCGCGGCCAATGCCGACTATCCGGTCGAGCTCGGCGTGACCGTCATCGTCGGACTGGCGACCGTGGTCGGGAGCCTGCTGGCCGACGTCTCCTATGCGGTACTCGACCCAAGGGTGCGGCGCCCTCGCTCCCGTCCTCGCCGCCCTCGGCGCAGGCTCGGCCACCCCCTCTCCAAACCTCAATGAGAATGATTCTGATTCTCATTCTCAAAGTGTTTCGCGGGAGGGGGTGGCACCAGTGACCCCGGCGTCATCCGTGGCCAGGGCGTCGCCGGTGACCCGGGCGTCATCCGTGATCCGCGAGTTCTGCGGTCACCGGCTCGGCGTCGCCGGCCTGGTCGTGATCACGTTGCTGGTCGCGTTCTGCTTTCTCGGACCGGTGATTCATCCGACCGATCAGGTCCACGCGAACATCGACATCACCAACGTCGGACCCAGTGGCGCTCATGTGCTCGGCACCGACGCCAATGGCTACGACGTGCTCGGACGACTGATGGTTGGCGGTCGCAATTCGCTGGAGATCGGTGTCGCCGTGGCACTGCTCGCGACGCTGCTCGGCGCGCTCTGGGGGGCGGTCGCGGGACTCACCGGCGGGGCGCTCGACGCGCTGATGATGCGGGTGGTAGACACGCTGCTGGCGCTGCCGGCGATCTTCGTGCTGATCTACCTGGCGACGATCGTGCAGCCCACAGTCCCGTTGCTGATCGCCGTGATCGCGTTGCTCTCGTGGCTCGGACCAGCCCGCCTGATCCGTGGCGAGACGTTGTCCCTGCGCACCCGCGAGTTCGTCGAGGCGGCGCGTGCCGCGGGCGCAAACCGAACACGGATAATCGTGCGACATCTACTGCCGAACACGTCCGGGACGCTCGTCGTGAACGCGACGTTCCAGGTCGCCGATGCGATCATCCTGTTGGCGACGCTCAGCTTCCTCGGTTTCGGGCTGCCGCCGCCGGCCGCCACCTGGGGCGGAATGCTCACGCAGGGCACGACCTACCTGCTCGACGGATATTGGTGGGAGGTGTATCCGGCCGGCATCCTGATCATGCTGACCGTGGTCGCCTTCAATCTCGTCGGCGACGCGCTGCGAGAGATGGTCGACTCGCGCGTGCGCGCACGCTGAGCCGCTACTCGGGCGTGGCGTCGGCGAGCCGGTCGCGCAGCTCGATCAGCAACGCTCGCAGCGCATCAGCGCGGTCGATGCCAAGCAGCTCTTGCAGCCGATTGTCGAACTCGCTCTCCTGCTCAGTCCCCCTCGCGAGCGCCCGAGTGCCCAACTCGGTGATGTGGAGACCGACGCCCCGACCCGGCCCGACCCGCCGCTCGACATAGCCGAGTCGTTCGAGCCGACCTGTCACCTGGCTGACCGCCTGCTGGGTCTTGAACGCCTGGCGGGCGAGCTCGGAGGCCGTGATCCCCGGGAAGGCCGCGATCCGCTCGAGCGCGCCGATCGAGGGCTGGCTGAGCTGGGAATCGCGGAACACCGGCTCAGAGAGCAGCAGAACGCGGGCGGATGTCTCCCAGAGCAGGTGCCCGAGGCGCTCGCTGCCGGGCAATTCGAACGCTGCGTCGGGCACGGCACGTTCGGGGTGGGTACCCATCGGGGCAGCGTACAGGCGCGTAGCGTCAAAAAGAGATTTGATACAAGCCGTTGTAATTACAAGGGCTTGTGGTTAGAGTACCGACCGTGAACAGCGAGACCAACGTGCACAAGAACTGGACGCTGTTCGCGGCATGCCTCGGCACCTTCATGCTGCTGATCGACGTCACGATCGTGATCGTCGCGCTTCCGAGCATCCGCGCCTCGCTGCACACGAGCTTCTCCGACGTGCAGTGGACGATCGACGCGTACTCGCTGACCCTCGCCTCATTGCTGCTGGCGATGGGCTCACTCGGCGACATCATCGGCCGCCGCCGCCTGTTTGCCGGCGGACTCGCGATCTTCACGCTGGGCTCGCTGCTATGCGCGTTGTCAACTTCCGGGCTGATGCTCGTGCTCTGCCGTGCCTTCCAGGGCATCGGCGGTGCGACGCTCTACCCGACCTCGCTGGCGCTGCTCGCGCAGACCTTCCACGGTAAGGAGCGCGGCTTCGCGTTCGGCATCTGGGGGGCCGTCGCCGGTGCCGCCAGCGGCATCGGCCCACTGCTCGGCGGGTTGCTGACGAGCGAGCTCAGCTGGCGCTGGATCTTCTACGTGAACTTGCCGATCGGCGCACTCGCGATCCTGATCACGCTGACACGCGTACAGGAGTTCCGGCCGTCACACGCGCGCCGCATCGACGTGCCCGGCGTCGCCGTCTTCACCGGCGGGCTCTTCGCACTCGTGTATGGACTGATCGAGTCGAGCCGCCACGGTTGGGGAAGCGCACACGTGATCGTCGCGTTGGCCGTGTCCGGCGTCCTGCTCGCCTGTTTCCCACTGCTCGAGCGGACTCGCCGCGAGCCGATGTTCGACCTGAAGCTGTTCCGCAAGCCGACGTTCGTGGGCGGATCGATCGCCGCCTTCGGAATGAACGGTTCGCTCTTCGCGATGCTCCTATACATCACGCTCTACCTGCAGGACGCCCAGCGGTTCTCGCCGCTGGGCGCCGGCCTCAGGCAAGCGATCATCACCTTCGCGATGATGCTGACGGCGATTGCCGCCGGGCGTGCCTCTCAACGCGTCCCCGCACGCTGGCTGATCGGGCCGGGGCTCGTGATCGTGGGTGCCGGTCTGCTACTGATGCGCGGGATCTCAGCCGACTCGGACTGGACCCACCTGCTGCCGGGCTTCATCGTCGCGGGTCTCGGCGCAGGGCTGGTGAACCCGCCGCTCGCCTCCACCGCGATCGGCGTCGTCGCCCCCAAGGATGCGGGAATGGCTTCGGGGATCAACTCGACCTTCCGCCAGGTCGCGATCGCGACCGCGATCGCCGCACTGGGGTCGATATTCGCGCACGGGCTCTCCGGCGCGACCCGAGTGACGATCCGCGCGCACTACGCCTCGACGCTCAACGATCTCCTGCTGATCTCCGCCTGCACGGCGTTCCTCGCTGGAGTGCTGGCGTTTGCGCTGATCCGACAGCGCGACTTCGTCCAGCAGGACGCGCCGCAGGCCGCAACTCCACAGGCCGGCGCCGCCGAGCCGCAGCCCGTCGCTCATTAGGCGCGGCTCAGGCCAGCTCGGAGGCCGGCAGGTCTTCCGGCAGCGGCACTGTCTGCGGGGTGCCGGGTTCGTCTTCGTCCCAGGCGTTGAATGCCTCGGCGTCGCGCGGCTCGTGCTCGTGGTCGACGTAGCCTCCGAGTGCCAGCAGGCGCAGCTCAGTGGTGCCGCGGTTGGCGAGCTGGCGGCGGACGTGTGGCGCGACGCGGACGATGTCGCCGACCACGTACGGCTCCGGCTCGCCTTCGACGATCAGCGTGAGCGTCCCGTCGAGGACGATGTAGACCTCTTCCTGGTGCCGGTGCCGGTGGATCCGGTTGCGCTGACCGGGCTCGAGCACGATCACGTTGAGGCCGAACGAGCTAACCCCCAGCGCCGAACGCAGCCGTACGAAGCGCTGCTCCGGAGCCTGATCGAGCCGCTCCGTCGTGACACCGTCTGACATCTAGGAGCGCTCTGAGATCGGGACGTAGTCGATCCCGCGGCCGCCCGTGTAGATCTGGCGCGGGCGCGCGATCTTCTGTTCGGGGTCGTCGATCATCTCCAGCCACTGGGCGATCCAGCCGCTGGTGCGGCCGATCGCGAACAGCACCGGGAACATCTCGACCGGCATACCGAGGGCCTCATAGATGAGACCCGAGTAGAAGTCGACGTTCGGATAGAGCTTGCGCGAGATGAAGTAGTCGTCCTCGAGCGCAATCTTCTCGAGCTCGGTGGCGATGTTGAGGAGCGGGTTCTTGCCGGTCACCTCGAAGACGTCGTCAACGGCCTTCTTGATGATCTTGGCGCGCGGGTCGAAGTTCTTGTAGACGCGGTGACCGAAGCCCATCAGCCGCTCGTTACCGGCCTTGACGCCCTCGATGAAGTCGGGAACGTTTTCCTGCGTACCGATCCGGCGCAGCATCCGCAGCACCGCCTCGTTGGCGCCACCGTGCAGCGGACCGTAGAGCGCCGCTATGCCGGCGGCGGTGGCCGAGTAGGGATCGACCTGCGAGGAGCCGACGCCGCGCACGGCGCTGGTGGAGCAGTTCTGCTCGTGGTCGGCGTGCAGGATGAACAGCACGTCAAGCGCGCGCTCGAGCCGCGGGTCCGGCTGGTACTTCAGCTCCGCGATCTTGTAGACCATCGAGAGGAAGTTCCCCGGATAGCTGAGATCGTTGTCCGGATAGACGTAGGGCATGCCCTTGTTGTGCCGGTACGAGAAGGCTGCGAGCGTCGGCATCTTCGCGATCAGGCGCACGACCTGCATCATCCGCAGCTCGTGGTCCTTGATCTCGCTGGCCTCCGGGTAGAAGGTCGAGAGCGCCCCGACCGACGCCATCAGCATCCCCATTGGATGCGCGTCGTAGCGGAAGCCCTGCATGAACTCCTTGATGTTCTCGTGCACGAAGGTGTGCGTCGTGATCAGGTGAGTCCAGTCGTCGAGCTGCCCCTGCGTGGGGAGCTCGCCGTGGATCAGGAGGTAGGCGACCTCGAGGTAGCTCGATTTCTCGGCGAGCTGCTCAATCGGATAGCCGCGGTACTCCAGGATCCCCTTGTCGCCGTCGATGTAGGTGATCGCGGAGCGACAGGATGCCGTGTTCATGAACGCGGGGTCATAGGTCATGATCCCGAAGTCCTCGTCGTCGACTTTGATGTTGCGCAACTCGGTTGCGCGCACGGTGCCGTCTTCGATCGGGACCTCGTAGGTCTTGCCGGTGCGGTTATCGACGATCGTCAGCGTGTCCGAAGTGGATACGCCGGCCTCGCCGTGGGGCTGCGCGGTCTCAGTGGTCATGGCAATCCTCTCAAGCTCATATCTGGTGTCTGCCCAGCACACCCCCCATCCGGAGGGTAGTACTCGCTTTTGGTCTCCGGCTCCGGTTCACGCGTCGTTGGTGCCGGCCGGCCCTCCCTCGTAACGGCTTTCGGTCGCGGCCCGCTGGCCCTGGTAGTGGCTACCCAAGCCGGGGCTGCCGTAAGGCCTCTGCGCGGGCCTGTCGAGTGTCATGAACGACAGCTGGGCGATCGGCAGCGCCGGATAGAGCCGGATCGGGATGCGTGTCAGGTTGTTGAGCTCGAGCGTGAGCGTCCCCTCGAAGCCGGGGTCGCAGAACCCGGCTGTGGCGTGCACGATCAGCCCGAGGCGGCCGAGGCTCGACTTGCCCTCGATGCGAGCGACGATGTCGTCCGGAATGCGCACCGACTCGAGCGTCCGCCCGAGGCAGAACTCGCCAGGGTGGATCACGAACGGCTCGCCAGGCGGCACCACGACCTCCTCGGTCAGGTTCGCCGGGGGGTCGCGCAGGTCGATCGCGGTCGCACGGTGGTTGTGGAAGACGCGGAACGAATCACCCAGGCGCAGGTCGATGCTGGCCGGTTGCACCATCGTCGGGTCCCAGGGGTCGACACCGATCCGCCCCTCATTGACGAGTTGCAGGATCGTGCCGTCAGAAAGGACCGATGCGGGCGAGAGCGCCATCGGCGCAGCAGTTTGTCATCAGTGCCTCAGGCGTGTGCCCTCGGGGTCGAACAGCGGCTCGCGCACGACTTCGCCGCCGACCCACTGACCGAAGATGTCGACCTCGACCGCGGTGCCAAGATCGACCTCTGCAGGCAGGTAGGCATAGGCGATTGAGCGCCGCACCGCGTAGCCGTAGCCGCCGCTGGTCACACGACCGACGACCTCACCCCCGATGCGAACCGGTTCGTTGCCGAGCGCAACCGAGCGCGGGTCGGTCAGCGTGATGCAGCGCAGGCGCCGCTGCACCGGACGCTCCTCAAGTGCCTCCGCGCCGTGGAAGTCCTTGTCCTCTGACACACAGAAGTCGAGACCGGCCTCGTAGGGGCTGTCGTCCGGAGTGATGTCGGCGGCCCACGCGCGGTAGCCCTTCTCAAGCCGCAGCGAGTCGATTGCGCGATACCCACCGGCGATCAGACCGACCGGCCGCCCCGACTCCCACAGCGCCCGCCACAGGCTGAGGCCGTACTCGCTGGGGCAGTAGAGCTCCCAGCCGAACTCGCCGACGTAGGTGACGCGCAGCGCCCGCACAGGCACGTCACCGACCGTCAGCTCACGCATGCGCATGTAGCCGAAGTCAAGCGGATCGGGCGTCAGCGGCGCGAGCACATCGCGCGCCCGTGGGCCCCAGAGACCGAAGCAGGCCCAACGCGAGGTCACGTCGCTCAGGCTGACCGACCCGTCGTCCGGCAACTGACGGCGGATCCAGCTCGCGTCGTGCTGGCCGAAGGCAGTACCGGTGACGATCTGGAAGAGCTCATCGGCCACGCGTGTGACCGTGAAGTCGCACTCGATCCCACCGTGGGCGTTCAGCATCTGCGTGTAGGTGATCTGGCCGACCTCGCGGGCGACGCGGTTGTCGCACAGCCGCTCCAGCAGCTCCGCCGCACCAGGCCCGGCGATCTCAATCTTGCTGAAGGAGGACTCGTCGAACAGGCCGGCGCGCTCGCGCGTGGCGAGCGCCTCGGCCCCGATCGCCGCAGACCAGTGCATCCCCGCCCAGCCGCGCGGGCGCAGCTCCTCATCGCCGGCAACGGCGTTGCGCTCATACCAGTTGACCCGCTCCCAGCTGGACTTCTCACCGAAGGCGGCGCCATGCTCGGCGTGCCAGGGATACGCGGGCGGCAGCCGTAGCGGGCGTCCCGCCTCACGCTCGTGGCCTGGGTAGCGGATGTCGTAATAGGTCTCATAGACCTCCTTCGTTCGCTTGAGCGTGTAGCTCGGCGACCGATACTGCGGCCCGAAACGGCGGATGTCCATCTCCCAGACGTCAAGCCCCGGCTCACCGGCGACGATCCACTCGGCCATCAACTTGCCCATCCCGCCGGCGCCGGCCAGTCCATGCGCGCAGAACCCCGCGGCGACGAAGAAGCCGCGCACGTCGCTCTCGCCGAGGCAGAACTCGTTGTCAGGGGTGAACGCCTCCGGCCCGTTGATCAGGCGCGTGACCTTGATGTCCTCCATCAGCGGCACGCGTTACCGCTGAGTTCTCGGCGATCTCCTCGAAACCGCGGCCAGTCCTCCTCCAGCAGGCGCCCGTTGAAGTCGGCCGGGATCCGGTCGACGAGCTTGCCGTCCAGCGACCACGGCGCGCTGTGACGCTCGTAGCCGCCCATCACCAGGCCTGCCCCCTCTTCGCGGAAGTAGATCAGCAGGTCAGGGTCACGCAGCGTCGGCAGGTGCACGATCTCACCGTCCGCGTCCCGCCCGCGTTCGCGGAACGGCTGTGAGACCAGATACTCGTGCGCGAACGGCACGATCGGGACGCGCACGCCCGCGAGCCGTCCGATCTCAGCGGCGTACATGCCGCCGGCGTTGACGACGACCTCGGCCTCAACCCGTCCCCACTCAGTCTCGACGGCGCGCACGCGCCCGCCCTCGACCTCGATCCCGGTCACGCGCGTGTGCGTGAAGATCCGCACGCCGCCCTCGCGCGCGCCGTCGGCCAGCGCGTAGGTCAGCTGCGATGGGTCGAGGTAGCCGTCGGTCGGCAGGTAGGAGGCGCAGCGCACCCCGTCGGTGATCATCAACGGGAACAGATCGCGCGCCTCGTCGGCTGAGATCAGCTCGAGCGGCAGGCCGAACGTCCGCGCCCACGCAACCTGCCGGAGCACCTCCTGCTCACGCTCGGGCGTGCACGCCAGGCGGATCCCGCCGCACTCGACCCAGCCGCAGTCGAGCGTCCGGTAGAGCGCGACCGAGTCCATCATCATCCGCGTCAGCGAGACGCTCCCGCGTAGCTGCCCGACGAGCCCGGCCGAGTGGAAGGTCGACCCGCTGGTCAGCTCGTTGCGGTCGAGCAGGATCACGTCGCGCTCGCCGAGCTGTGCCAGGTGGTGGGCGATCGAGGTGCCGCCGACCCCGCCACCGATGATCACGATCTTGGCGCGGTCCGGCAGTTCACGGGGTCGCGGCATTCAGATATTCCTCCAGTTGTGGGTCAGCAGCGGCCCGTTCGAGCCGCTCGAAGTGCTCGTCCGCATAGGCGGCGAAGTCGAAGTCGAGTTGGGAGATCAGCCCCTGCATCACGCCCCACGCCGCTTCGCGGGCGTCGGAGACGAGCCGGAACAGGCGCAGGGAGGCGAGCCGGCCGGGCGAGGCCGGCTCGCCGAAATAGGCCTCCAGCAGCCGCGCCTCTGCCCGCTCATCGAAGTCGTTGTTGACCGCGAGGTTGCCGAGGTCGAAGTAGCGGTGGCCGATGCCGGCGTACTCCCAGTCGACGAGCAGAATCGTGGAGTCGCTCTGGATCAGGTTGCCGGGCAGCAGGTCGTCATGACAAGGGACGGGCTCGGTCAGCGGCAGCACCGACGCGATCCGGTCGACCAGCGCCTGCGCTCGTGGGAAGGCCTCGGGAAGCGTGCCGCCGCGCTCGCTGACCGTGCCGGCGTAGCCCCGCAACAGGTCGGGAATCCAGAAGCGTGCGGGCAACTCGAGGCCGCTGTCGTGGAACAGACGCAGGGCGTGCGCGACCTGACTGGGGTCACTACGCAGGCCTTCCTCGTCGACGGCGGTACCGGGCACAAACGCTGTGACCACGCAGTCGCCGTCTGCGTGGAGCAGCTCCGGACCGATCCCGAGGCTCGCGGCCCGCTCGGCCGCGAGCCGCTCGGAGGCGCGGTCGATGCCGAGCAGGTCGGTGTCCTGACCGGGCAGCCGCAGCACGCAGTCGCGGCCGCCCAGGCGTAGGCGGTAGTTGCGATTTGTGATGCCCCCGCTCAGCGGCTCGGGTGGGCCGTCGGCGGAGCCGAGCGCAGGCTCGAGCCGCAGCAGCAGTTCACTCAGTTCGAGCATGCGAGCGGCAGACTCTGGCGTATAAGGCTCGGCTCATATACCTTCATGTGCTGCGCATCACACAGTCGTGTGGGGCATTCGTCAAGGGGAAGGGCGGGTTGTGGAGCTCGAAACGCTGAGAGCAGCCGTGGACGCGGGTGAGATCGAGACCGTGGTCCTCGCGCTGACGGACATGCAGGGACGGTTGCAGGGCAAGCGTCTGACAGCTCAGTACTTCCTCGACGAGGTGCTCGGCCACGGCGCGGAGGGCTGCAACTATCTGCTCGCGGTCGACGTCGAGATGAACACCGTCGACGGCTACGCGATGTCTTCCTGGGAGAAGGGCTACGGCGACTTCGTCATGCGCCCCGACCTCGCAACCCTGCGGATGGTTCCGTGGGAGGTGAAGACCGCGATCCTCCTCGCCGACCTGGCCTGGGCGGACGCCAGCGACGTGGTCGCGTCGCCGCGCCAGATCCTGCGCGCGCAACTGGCGCGCCTGGCCGAGCGCGGCTGGATTGCCAACGCATCTACCGAGCTCGAGTTCCTCGTATTCCGCGACGGCTACGACGAGGCCTACAAGAAGGCCTACCGCGACCTCGAGCCGGCCAACGCCTACAACGTCGACTATTCGCTGCTCGGCACCGCGCGGGTGGAGCCGCTGATCCGACGCATCCGCAACGCGATGACCGCGGCCGAGCTCGAGGTCGAGAACTCCAAGGGCGAATGCAACTTCGGCCAGCACGAGATCAACTTCCGCTACGCGGAGGCGCTGCGCTGCGCCGACAACCACACGATCTACAAGAACGGCGCCAAGGAGATCGCGGCTCAGGAGGACATGGCGATCACGTTCATGGCCAAGTTCAACGAGCGTGAGGGAAACTCGTGCCATATCCATTTCTCGATCGCCGACGCTGAGGGGCCGCTGTTCCATCGTGACCAGCGCGTGTTCGACTCGTTCCTCGCGGGTCAGCTCGCGTATGCGCGCGAGCTGACGTTGCTTCTGGCACCGAACATCAACTCCTACAAGCGCTTTGCGGTCGGCTCCTTCGCGCCGACCACGGTCGCGTGGGGACACGACAACCGCACGTGCGCTTTCCGCGTCGTCGGCCACGGCACCGGGCTGCGTTTCGAGAATCGCTCCGGCGGCGCCGACCTCAACCCGTACCTGGCGCTCGCGGCGCTGATCGCAGCCGGACTCGAGGGCGTCGAACGCGGACTCGAGCTCGAGCCGGCATTCGAGGGCAACGCCTACGACGCGACGGACAGGCCACGGCTGCCTTCGACGCTGCGCGACGCACGTGATCTGTTCGGTGGCAGCGCGCTGGCGCGGAGCGCGTTCGGCGAGGAGGTGGTGGCTCACTACCTCAATGCCGCTGACGTCGAGTTGCTGGCGTTCGACGCGGCTGTCACCGACTGGGAGCGCTTCCGCGGCTTCGAGCGCCTCTGAGCCAGTCGGCATGAGCGCAACCAGCGAACCCACTCACACACTCGACGCGGCGGCCTCGCTCGAGACGGTCTTTGCTCCGGTGCGCTCGCAGACCGCCTTCGAGGAGGCGGTCGACAGGATCGGAACCGCGATCCGGATTGGCTTGCTGCCGCCGGGAACTCGGCTGCCGGCGGAGCGCGAGCTTTGCGCGAAGTTAGGGATCGCGCGATCGACGCTGCGCCAGGCGCTGGTCGCGCTGGGGCAGAGTGGTCACCTGCGCGCGATCCGAGGCCGCGGCGGCGGCACCTTCGTCGTCGACGAGCTGCCGCCGGCGCTGCCTCCATCGGACAAGGTGCTCGAGGGTTGGCGGGCGGCCTGGGATCACAGGATCGCGGCGGAGGTCGGGATCGCGGTGCTCGCCTGCCGGCGAGCGCGTCAGTCAACGCTGGGCGGACTGAGCGAGCTGCTCGTGGCGATGGAGGGCGCAGTCGAGGACTTCGCCACGTATCGGCAGCTGGACGTGCGCTTCCACCTCGGGATTGCCGAGGCGACCGGCAACGCGCGGCTGATCACGGTCGCCACCGAGGTGCAGGGCAACGCGACCAGGCTGATCGCGCTGATCGCGCACCCGGCGGAGGTCCTGAGCTCCTCGAACGTGCAGCACAGGCGGATCCTTGCCGCGGTCACGAGTGGTGACGAGGGTGCGACCGCGCGAGAGATGGCCGAGCACCTGCGCGGGACCGAGCACATCCTCGCGGGGTTGCTGCCGCGGGGCTGAGCTGCTGGCCAGAGAGGTGTCGCCGTCGTGGTTGCTGGCCCGCTGGCCAGCAACCAGGGTCCAAATGTATGAAATTGCACAAGGGGCTCTTGACTTGAGCGCGGCTCCTCGTCAGGATCGCGTCGCTAAGGGCCGATTATCAATCCTTTAGTGGGGTTGCGGATCTACAACGGGAGAAACGAGGGAGCAGCATGACGACGACCGAGGCGCTGTCCGCGGACGAGCAACGACTAGCCGAGCTGGGCTACAAACAGGAGCTGAAACGCGGCTGGAGCTCGTTCTCCAACTTCGCGATCTCGTTCTCGATCATCTCGGTGCTGGCTGGTTGCTTCACCAGTTACGGTCAGGCATTCAACAACGGTGGTCCGATCGCGATCTCAATCGCTTGGCCACTCATCAGCGTGCTCATCCTGTGCGTGGCGTTCTCGATGTCAGAGCTCGCGTCAGCGATGCCCACTGCTGGTGGCATCTACTACTGGGCCTCGAAGCTCGGCAACCCAACCTGGGGCTGGTTCACCGGCTGGTTCAACCTGCTCGGACTGATCGCGTGCGTCGCCTCCGTGGACTACGCGGCCGCCGCGTTCTTCCACTACTTGATGAGCCTGTACAACGTCAACTTCATCTTCAACTTCGCCTCAGCCAGCGGCAGCTACAACGCTCATGCGATCTTCGCGATCTTCATGTGCTTCTTGATCATCCATGGCCTGATCAACGTCTTCTCGAGCCACCTGGTGTCGCTCTTCAACGGGGTCTCCGTCTGGTGGCACGTCATCGGCGTGGCGGTGATCGTTCTGATTCTGGTGTTCGTCCCGAGCCATCACGCCAGCTTGTCGTATGTGTTCGGCACGCGGCAGAACAACTCGGGCTTCAGCGACCACATGTACTGGTACTACGTGCTGCCATTGGGCTTCCTGCTGACGATGTACACGATCACCGGATACGACGCCTCGGCGCACGTCTCCGAAGAGACCAATGGCGCCGAACAAGCGGCCGCGAAGGGCGTTTGGAAGTCCGTGTTCTACTCGGCCGTGATCGGTTGGATCCTGCTGCTCGCACTGACGTTCGCGGTCACACCCCACCACGTCAACGAGATCGCCACGACCTCGAGCGGTTACCCGTCGCTTGCGATCCTCACCACGGCGTTGGGCAGCGGCACCGCCAAGTTCTTGATCGTCATTTCACTGGTCGGCCAGCTGTTCTGCGGGATGGCCTGCGTCACCAGCTGCTCACGGATGACGTTCGCCTTCTCCCGTGACGGCGCCATCCCAGGCCACAAGCTCTGGCGTCGTCTGGGTCGCAACAGGACTCCGACCTGGGCGGTGCTGCTTGTCGTGATCATGGCCACGGTCATCACGATTCCGGCGTTCTTCCCGAACTCCGCCGGCGTCCCGGTGGCGTTCTTCGCGGTCGTGTCGATCACCGTCATGGGTCTCTACATCGCGTACACGATCCCGGTGTTCCTGCGCTGGCGGATGCGCGACAGCTTCCAGCCAGGCTCGTGGACGCTGGGCCGCAAATACAAATGGGTGAATTTGATCGCGATCGTCTGGGTCGGACTCTGCGTGATCATGTTCTCCCTGCCGACCACGCCGGCCGGCGTGTTCTTCAAGAGCGGCTTCAGCTGGAACAGCGCCAACTACGCGCCGCTTGTGATGATCGGCGTGATCGCGATCGTGGCGATCTGGTACTTCGGCTGGGCGCGCAAGACGTTCACCGGACCGGTCAACACGTTCAACGAGCTCGACGGACTCGAACCGATCGCGCCGGGCCCGTCGTCGCCGTAAGCGACGGCAGCTCCCAGAAACGAAAGGTCACATGACGGAAGTGCTGACGGTCCTCGAGCCCGCCACGGAGGCGGTGCTCGAGGAGGTCCCCAGCGCGGGGATCGAAGAAGTTGATGAGGCCGTCGCTCGAGCCCGTGCCGCGCTGCCAGCGTGGCGTGGGCTCGCGCCGGCCGCGCGAGCCACGCAGCTGCGTGCGCTCGCCGACAAGGTCGAGGAGAACCTCGAGCAGCTGGCGCTGCTCGAGGCGCGCAACACCGGCAAGCCGCTGGGCTCGGCGCGGGGCGAGATGGGCATGGTCGTGGATACGTTCCGCTATTACGCCGGCGCGCCTGAGCGCCTGATCGGCGACACGATCCCAGTCGCCGGCGGCCAGGCGTTCACGTTCCGCGAGCCGCTCGGGGTCGTCGGTCTGATCGTGCCCTGGAATTTCCCGCTGACGATCGCTGCCTGGAAGCTCGGGCCGGCGCTGGCGGCCGGCAACACGGTCGTCCTGAAGCCGGCGGAACTGACGCCGCTGACGGCGCTGCGCTTCGAGCAGCTGGTGCTCGAAGCCGGGATCGCGCCGGGCGTCGTCAACGTCGTCGCCGGCTACGGGCCGGTCGCCGGCGCGCGCCTTGTCGAGCATCCGGACGTGGCCAAGATCGCGTTCACGGGCTCGACCGCGGTCGGCCGCGCGATCGCCGGCGGCGCGGCCCAGACGATCAAGCGGGTCACGTTGGAGCTCGGCGGCAAGTCGGCCAACATCATCTTCGCCGACGCCGATCTGGAGAAGGCGGCCGCGGCCGCGCCGTGGGCGGTGTTCGATAACGCCGGCCAGGACTGCTGCGCGCGCTCGCGACTGCTCGTCGAGGCATCGGTGGCGGATCGATTCCTGGAGCTGATGCGCCCGCACGTGGAGGCCTTCAAGGTCGGCGATCCGCTGGACCCGGCCTCGGATATGGGGCCCCTGATCTCCGCCAAGCAGCGTGACCGCGTCGCCTCGTTCGTCGGTGCTGACGCGCCTGTCGCGTACCGCGGCAGCGCTCCCGACGGACCCGGCTTCTGGTTCCCCCCGACCGTGCTGGCGCCTGTCGATCCTCGGAGTCCAGGCGGCCCGCGACGAGATCTTCGGTCCGGTCGTGGCTGTGATCCCGTTCCGGGACGAGGAGGAGGCAGTGCGCATCGCCAACGACACGATCTATGGCCTATCTGGTTCCATCTGGACCCGCGATGGCGGCCGCGCGCTGCGCGTCGCGCGCGCAGTTGGAGACCGGCGTGCTGTCGATCAACTCGAACTCGTCGGTGCGAGTGAGCACACCGTTCGGTGGCTTCAAGCAGTCCGGTTACGGCCGCGAGCTCGGCCCCCATGCCACCGACGCATATACGGAGATCAAGACCATCTATTACGCAACAACATGAACCGTCTACAGGACAAAGTCGCAGTGATCACCGGCGCAGCCGGAGGGATCGGCCTGGCGAGCGCCGAGGTGTTCGCCGCTGAGGGAGCCCACGTCGTCGGAGTCGACCTGATTGAGCACGAGGTCGGCGAGCTCTCGCTGCAGGCCGACCTCACCGATGAGGCCGCCGTGATCGAGCTCTACAGGACCGTGCGCGAGAAGTACGGCAAGATCGACGTGCTGTTCAACAACGCAGGCATCTCGCCGACCGACGACGACTCGGTGCTGGTCACCGGACTGGACGCATGGCAGCGGGTACAGGACGCCAACCTCAAGAGCGTCTTCCTCTGCTGCAAGTACGGGATCCCGCATCTGCTCGAGACCGGCGGCGGCTCGGTGATCAACACCGCCTCGTTCGTCGCGGTGATGGGCGCCGCAACCTCCCAGATCTCCTACACCGCTTCCAAGGGCGGCGTGCTCGCGATGTCTCGCGAGATGGGGGTCGAGTTCGCCAGGAGCGGCGTGCGCGTCAACGCCCTGTGTCCGGGGCCCGTCAGCACGCCGCTGCTGATCGAGCTGTTCGCCAAAGACCCGGAGCGTGCGGCCCGCCGGTTGGTGCACGTGCCGATGGGACGCTTCGGTGAACCGCAGGAAATCGCCAAGGCCGCGCTCTTTCTGGCAAGCGACGACTCGTCGTTCATGACGGCGTCATCGCTGCTGGTCGACGGTGGTATCAACGGCGCTTACACGACTCCGCTCTAAAGTTTCGCCGCCGGCCCCTCTGTGAGGTTGCCGCGAAACCGTCTAAAACATCACCTGAGCATGACTGCAGTTACTGAACGGCCGAGCGCGCGCGCACGGACGCCGCTCTTCAGCGGCGGACGCTTCTACGTGTGGCTGACGCTCCTGGCGCTGGCGCTGGCCGCGATCTCAATTCACTTTCCCTCGACGCCGAGCTACGACCCCTGGTCGTGGCTGATCTGGGGGCGCGAGATCGAACACGGGCACCTCACGATCGCAGGGGGCTCGAGTTGGAAGCCGCTGCCTGTGATCTTCACGACGGTGTTCGCGCTGTTCGGTTCAGCGCAGCCGAACCTGTGGTTGATCGTGGCCCGCGCCGGCGCGGTCATCAGCGTGGCGATGGCCGTGAAGATCACCGCTCGCATCATGTGGAACCTGATCGCCCGCGGACGCGAGGACGGCTGGTTCGCCGAGCTGGGATGGAGCGGACGGGCGGTGGCGATCGCGCCGGCCGTGCTGGCCGGCGGAATCACCCTCGTCGGCACCGCCTTCACGCCCACCTATCCCGTCAACATGATGCTCGGCTACTCCGAGGGTCTGATGGTCGCATCGGTCCTGATCGCCACCGAACGTGCCTGGGACGGGCACCATCGCCAGGCGTTCGCGATCGGACTGATCGCAGCGCTCGACCGGCCGGAGATCTGGCTGCTGTGGGGACCCTACGGGCTCTGGCTGATGTGGAAGGACCCGGGGGCGCGGGCGCTGGTCATCGGTCTAGCGGTGTTGATGCTGGCGCTTTGGGTGGTGCCTCAGAAGCTTGGCGGCGGCACGGTCAAGGGGCTCGTGAACCACCCGCTCCACAACCGCTCGAGCCACAGCGCCGCAAACAGCACGTTCCCGTTCTGGCGCGAGCTCTCCCACGTGGTCTGGCCGCTCACACTCGAACGTGTGGAGTACGCGGCTCTGGTCCAGATGGCGTTGACCGCCGTACTGGTCGTCCGGGCCAGACGCGCGCTCGGCAGCTGGTGGGAGGCCACTCGCAGCAATGGCGCCTTGGTCGCGGCCGCCCTCGCCGGCACGGTCGGTTTCCTCTGGTGGCTGCTGATCTCGGCAGAGACCCAGGCCGGCTTCGCGGGGAACGCGCGCTACGCGATTCTCGGCGGGATGCTGATCTATGTGAGCGGCTCGGTGGGTTACGGCTGGGCCTGCCTCGGGCTCGGGCGGCTTGCCGGCTCACTCCTCCGCCGGTTTGGTCCTAACCCGACCGCATGGCGCCTGCCCATTGCGGCCGGAACGGTGGTTATGCTGCTGGTGTTCCTGTTCGTCCCCGGATGGTTCACCCACCGTCTTCCGACGCTCTCGTCGATCCGCTCGGCGCTCCGCTATCAGGCGCGGGTGCGGGAGGAGGTTTCGGCGCTGGTCCAGAGCAAGGGCGGAGCGCCGAAGGTCGTGTCGTGCGGCAGCATCATGGCCAACAACCTCGAGGTGACGCTGGTCGCTTGGTACCTGGATGTCCCGATCCCGTGGGTGCAGGCGCTGCCGAGGACGTTCGAGACGGGCAAGCGAGGCCCGAATGTCGTGTTCCAGAACGGCACCACGTCCACCGACCTCGGCAAGCAACTGCCGTCTCTGGCGCAGATCGCAGCTTGGGAGCAGGGTGGCTCCAAGTACGAGGTCACGAAGACCGACCCGGTGACCCTGTACATGGACTGCTCGTCCTACAGCAAGACGTGACCCCGTTTAACCGCCCTTGAATCAGACACGATCCGACGATCGGCCCGCTCAGCGTCGGCCAAGGTTGATCCACTACCCTGGCACGCATATGTCCCCCGCGAAGGTCGCGGTGGCCTGCGGGCTCATGGCGCTGCTGATCAGCGCCTGCGGTATCCCACCCAAGCCGGAGGCAGGCACCGCTCATCTCAGACACTATGCTGGCTTCTACGGCTTCACGGACGATCCTCGGACTCCGCAGGTCGCGTGCCTGAAGAGCGACAAGTTGCCATATCGCCAGTACTACGCTGACGGCGCCCAGCACCTGCCGGCAATCCAGGTTGGCTCGCTCCCGCAGGGGCCCACCGTCGTCTTCTATCCGACAGCCGGCATCGCCCAGGGCCTGCAAATCATGGGACAAGAGACGGGCGCCGAGGTGATCGGCGCTCTACTCGTCTACCCGAATCAGGCCGGTAGCAAGGTGCTGAAGAAAGTCGAAGCCTGCGCGTCGATCGGCGTCAAGGGCTGAGGTCCCCGAATATGGCCACGACCACCACCAGCGGCAGGACCGTCGTCCCGGAGAAGGCTTCGGGCTACAACATCCCGGACTTCACCTTCCCGCTGCCCCGAGTCATCACGGAACTACCTGACTGGGCGCGCACCTCGCTGATCATCTTCATCCTGGCCGCCGCCTCGCTCTTCATCCGCACGCGCTCTGTCGGCCAGCAGTTCTGGATGGACGAGGCGATCACCGTCGGGATCTCCTCTCACCACCTTTCCGCCATCCCGGGCATCATGCGCCAGGACGGGTCGCCACCGCTCTTCTACCTGCTGTTGCACTTCTGGATGTTGATGGTCGGTAACGGCGAGGCCGCGACGCATTGGCTGTCTGAGATCTTCGCCGTCCTGACTATCCCGGTCGGTTACTGGGGTGGCCTCAAGATCGCCGGCAAACGGGCGGCGCTGATGACCGCGACGCTGATGGCGTCCAGCGCGTTCCTCGACTACTACAGCCAGGAGACGCGCATGTACGCGTTGATGGCGCTGCTCGGCCTGTTCGGCACGATCGGCTTCATCCGCGGCTTCGTGTTCCGCGAGCGGCGCTACGTGATCCTGTTCGCCGTAGCGCAGGCGCTGATGCTGTACACCCACAACTGGTCGCTGTTCTTCGGGGCCGGGTCGGCCCTGTCGCTGGTCGTCCTCTACTACATCGGGGACGAGAAGATCCGCGAGAACCTGATCCGCGACGCGATCTACGCCTATGTCGGCGCCGCGATCCTGTTCGCACCGTGGGTTCCCAACTTCATCTTCCAGACGCTGCACACCGCCGCGCCCTGGAACACGTCGCCGCGCTTCGGCGCGCCGGTTCAGATCGCCCAGAGCGTGTACGGGGGTGCCACGGTCGCCGCACTCCTGGTCATCGGCGCGGCGGTCGGCTTTGCCGGCTTGTTCACCAAGGCGCAGCGTGCCAGCCCCCAGGCGAAGATCGCTCTGATGCTCTTCGCCCTCGTGTTCTTCACGCTGATGTTCGGCTGGATCGCATCACAGATCACGCCGGCCTGGAACCCGCGGTACTTCGCGCCGATCGTCCCCGCGATCATGATGTTCACCGCCATCGGGCTGTCACGTGCCGGCATTGTCGGCGCGCTGATACTGGCCGTCGCGCTGGTCTTCCTGGCGCGCCCGGACACCTACGCGCCCCAACACAAGAGCGACATGCAGGACATCGGCGGCGAGATGGGCCCGCTGATGCACAGTGGGGACCTTGTGATCGTCGGTCAGCCTGAGCAGACGCCACTGGCCCACTACTACTTACCCGCGGGCCTCAAATTCTCCAGCACGATCGGGCCCGTGAAGGATCCGTCGTACGTGGATTGGATCAATGCGCTGTCGCGCTACAAAGCCGCGCAGCCCGAGAAGGTCTTGATGCCGATGCTGAACAAGCTGAAGAACGGCCAGCAGGTGCTGTACATCCGGCCACTCACGGAGGGCGTGGCCGGTTGGGAGGCGCCCTGGACGTCTGAGATCCGGACCCGCTCAGCGCAATGGGGAAAGATCCTCACGCAGGACAAGCAGCTCAAGATTGAGGCGTGGGCGCCCCACAACTACCGAGGCGCCTGCTGCGTCGCGGACTCCGCCATTCTCTACGTCAAAAAGTAGGTTCGATACACGTGTCTGACTCACTGGCTACAGAGCCCGCGCCCGCGCACGGCGCCGACATCACAACTGAGACACCCGTCGTCGTGCTCGGCGGCGGGCCGGCAGGCCTGACCGCCGGCTACCTGCTGGCAAAGCAGGGCAAGCCTGTGGTGATCGTCGAGTCGACGGACATGCTCGGCGGCATCGCACGCACGGAGGTGCGCGACGGCTACCGCTTCGACCTCGGTGGCCACCGCTTCTTCACCAAGGTGAAGGAGGTCGACGACCTCTGGCACGAGATCATGAAAGAGGAGTTCCTCAAGCGCCCGCGCCAGAGCCGGATCTACTGGAACGACAAGTTCCTCGAGTATCCGCTCGAAGGAATGGACGTGATCAGGAAGCTGGGCCTCGTCGAGCTCTCGCGCTGTATGGCCTCATACCTGTGGGCACAGGCAAAGCCCAAGGGCCGCGAGGACACCTTCGAGGACTGGGTCTCCAACCGCTTCGGCAAGCGCCTTTACACGCATTTCTTCAAGACCTACACGGAGAAGCTTTGGGGCGTTCCGACCAACGAGATTCGCGCCGAGTGGGCCGCGCAGCGGATCAAGGGCCTGTCCTTCTTCAGCGCCGCTAAGGCCGCGTTCTTCGGCAACAAGGGGAACAAGATCAAGTCGCTGATCTCAGAGTTCAACTATCCGCGCTTCGGTCCCGGTCAGATGTGGGAGGAGATGGCTCGCGAGATCCGTGCTCACGGTGGCGAAATTCGCATGAACGCCCCTGTGACGAAGCTCGTCACCGACTCGACCGGCAAGGTGGTCGAGGTGATCGCCGGCAGCGAGCGTCTCACCCCCTCCTACGTGATCTCGTCGCTGCCGCTGCGCACAACCGTCGGCATCGCCGAACCGGAGGCTCCGGTCGAGGTGCGCGATGCCGCGCGCGGCCTGCGTTACCGGGAGTTCCTGACGGTGCTGCTGGTGATCGAAGGCGAGGACCTGTTCCCCGACAACTGGATCTACATCCACCAGCCGGGTGTGACCGTCCTGCGGATCCAGAACTTCAAGTCCTGGAGCCCATGGATGGTCCCGAACGATCAGGACGCCTCGATTGGGATGGAGTACTTCTGCTTCGAGGGCGACGAGCTCTGGAACATGGACGACGACGCTCTGGTGAAGATGGCCAGCCAGGAGATCGAGAAGCTCAAGCTGGCGAAAGCCTCGAACGTCAAGTTCGGCTTCGTCGCGCGCGTCCACAAGGCCTACCCGATCTACGACGAGAAGTACGCCGAGCGCGTCACGACGATCCGCAAATGGATCGAGAGCGACATGAAGAACCTGACCCAGGTCGGCCGCAACGGCCTGCACCGCTACAACAACTCGGATCACTCGATGCTGACCGCCATGCGCGCCGTCGAAAACATCCTGCGCGGTACCCACCACGACATCTGGGATGTCAACGTCGAGAGCGTGTATCACGAAGAGATCCACGACAACGAGAACCCCTACGCCAAGGACCCCGAGCCGCCGGCCATGAGCCAGCCGCTGGCCTCGGAGCACTAGCGCTCAGGCGCACCGGTCGTCTAGGGTCCTGAAGTCCTATGCGTCGCCTGCTCGCGCTCTCACTGCTGATCTCTTCGCTGGCGTGCGGTTGCGTGGCCGGGCTGGCGGCTCCGGCGGCGCTCGCGGCCGGATCCACGACCGCGAGCACGACGCCGGCGGTCGCGCCGCCTAGCCTCAACCTCAACAACGCGACGCAGAACGCGGCCGGGGTCTCAACCCCGGCCGTGGAGACAATCCCCGCCACGACGACCACCTCGTCGAGCAGTGGGCTTTCCGGCCTGGACGCGTTGATCATCGCGATCGTCGCCGTGCTGGTGCTTGGCGGCATCGCCTTCTGGGTCTGGTACGACTCACGCCGTACTGCGGCCCGCGTCGGCCACGGTGCGCACGAGGAGCCGACCTACGGCGCGCGTGCACACTCGGGCTCGAAGACGCCTTACAAGCAGCGCAAGCTGAAGCCGGCTGAGCGGAAGCGGCGCAAGCGGGGCCGGGCGCGCTGAAGCCTTTGTCGTTGGCGGTCCTGTCTGTGTGACGCTCGCTCATGGGCGATTTCGCACCCCGGGCTGCGCGAGGGGTGCGAAATCGTCCATGAACGGACGTCTTTAGGTCAGGCCGTCAGCACGACTGCAGCGCGCCTGGGCCGCGGCGCCTTGGAGAGCTGGGGAGTGTTGGATGGAACGCGCGCTGGCAATCAGGCGTCGACGAACCACGACCGGCACCCCCTGAGAAAGGCAGTGGGGCCGCCTCCGGTCCGGAGACGACCCCACGTGCTTCACCCGCGCCCCTCAGATGGCGTTGCTCACGCAGTTCGGACTAGCGGCGCGGACCACGAACTCCAGCGTGGCCGTGTCCGACCGCCCAGCCTCCATGCCGGGGCTGCAGGCGGCCGAGCCCGACGTGGTGCGGTTCCAGCTGAACGAGCGAGGCGCCGACCGACAGGCAATCGCCCACTGTCGTGCCACAGATGGTCTGACCGAATCCACTCGTCGACGGCACGGTCTGCGGCGACTCGAGCGTACCGGCGGCCGAATAGTCGTCGATGACCCCCGAGCTGAACCCATCGGTGCCCGGCGTCGACGCGCCGGCGAGCAGGCAATCCCCGTTCGTGGCGCAGCCGGCACCGTACAGGTACTCCGTCCCAGCCACATTGACCGGTGTGCCTGCCGCCCCGTTGACAAGCGGCATGATCACGCCCTCCTGGTTCTTGTTCTCACCGACCATCAGGCAGTTGCCGACCGACGTGCACGCAATTCCACCCTCATAGTCGTCTGACTTGAAGTTGATGTCAGTGCCTGGCGTCCCGTTCGTGATCGGCACGATCGTCGGGTAGTAATCGATGAGACCTCCGGCGTAGCACTGCGTGCCCGATACGCAGGTGATGGAGTTCAGCCAAGGGTTGCCCTGGCTGACGTCGGCGGGATCGGAGGCGACGCCATTCGTGATCGTCGAAACGGCACCATGCCCGGTGTTGTTGTCATAGCCAACGGCGTAGCACGTCGTCGACGTCGGACAGTCGATGCCGTACAGGCCAGTGAACTTTGGCAGCTGCGTGACCGCGCCGGGGATCCCGTTGTGGATCGAGACAAGGGCCGCCTCGTCGTTGTTCAGTGGACCGTAGTCGGCGACGTCGGGCCCGAGCCCGACGGCGTAGCACTGCGTCGCCGTCGTGCAGGAGACCGACTCGAGGTTTGACGCACCGGGCACGGACCTGACGCCGTGCTCGCGGGTGACGACGACACCCTCGCCGTCCGCACCCTGACCGACCTCGATCGCGGTCGTCGGATCGGCGGCCCTAGCGCCTGCCGGCTCTGCGACACCGGTCAGGTTGATCGCCTGGCCGCCTACAGTCGTCACACCGTCGGACGCCCGCCCGGCGGTGTCGAGCACCGCGCCGGCCAGGACGTTCGAGGGCGCGGCAGGCTTCGGTAGCCCTGAAACCAAAGCGTTGCCGAGGCTTCCGTTGTCCGTGTCCCGCGCGTCGGCGAGGTACCGCAGCCCGTAGACCGACTCGATCGACCGCACGATTCCCGCGTGGTTGACCTTGGTCGAGTCGACGCCGTAGTTATGGGTGGCGCCAGACACAACGATCGTGTCCATGTGACCGCCCGTGAAGGGACCACCATCGGCGGTGGTCATCCCCGGCTCGGTCCCGCTGTGGTAGCCCGAGTCCCAGGTGATGACGACCTGCCCACCCTCTTGGTACCACTTGGACGCCATGATCTTGGGCATCTCGCTGGCCATCCAGGTGTCCGCCGACGACATGGTGCCGCTGTCGCCGCCGTCGTCCACGAGGTCGGGCACGACGAACTGGAAGTCCGACGGGTTCTTCGAGTTGAGGTTGCTGTTCAGGTCGCTGAAGTTCGATAGGTTCTTGCACTCTGTCGAGAAGTCGGCGAAGTACCGGAACGGGTTGTGCCAGTAGGCGTAGTTGCCGCCACCGTCAACCTGTGTGCAGCCCGTCGGATCACCCTGGAAGTAGGCATTCCACGGGATGCCGTCCGTGGTCATCTGGTCAGTGATGGTCTGCCCGGTGAAGCCGTTCCCGATGCCGGGACACGCCGTCTCCGAGCTATTCGAGAGCGCCGGCGAGATGTCGCAGTCGGACGTGACACCCTGCGTTGATCCGTCCAGCAGTTCGAGGTAGTTGACAAGGCTGTCGCCGTTCTCGCTCCACATATTGCTGAAGCTTGCGTATTGATGCGACAGCTCATTCAGGTACGGCATCGTGTTCGAGCCGACGACCTGGCTGTAGTCCGTGTTCTCCAGAACGAGGACCATCACATGCGGTCGGTTCGGCGAATTCGGCTTCATCTTCGAATTCGCGCCAAGGGCGGCACTTCCCGATCCGGCCAGTGCCACAACCGCAGCAATAGCCCCCACCAGCCCGGTGAGCGCCAATAAACCTCGCACTCTCACTTGCGTCCTCCTCGTCGTGCTTGCGGTCCCGTTGACTCGCAAGCCAGGTTCACAGACGCTGGCAACCACCTCGTTACGGGGACGTGTCGGAGCTGTGACGAACTGGTATCCGGCCGCGAAACCGGCGCACCACATAGAGCGTCGGTTCACAAGCTGGTCGCACCGGAAACTCGTCGGCCGCCTACGGTGACCTAGCGATGCGACTTGCGACGGCTCTGGCTGCGATTCTTACCGCGGCGGGCATCGCCGGTTGCGGAGATGGCAGCCATGCCGACAGCGCTCGTCACACGCACGCGCCCGCTACCAGCGCGGCGGTGGTTGTCAAGGCGGGGAACAGCGGCTCCGCGAGGTTGGACAGAAGGCCCGTGAACATCGCTGCGGTGCAGCTGTTTCATCCGCTGGGCGAGTACACGAGGTATGTCAGAGCTCGCCTCGCGCAGCTTCGTCCCCAGCTCGCGGCGCTCGACCATATGATCGACGTCGGTGATCTCGCCGCCGCCCGGAGCGACTGGCTCACCGCGCACCTAACCTGGCTGACGATCGGCCAGGACGACGGGGCCTACGGCGCGTTCGATGAGCTCGGGGGCAGGATCGACGGACTGTCCGACGGCGACATCGGCGGCACCCACAGCCGCAAGTTCACGGGCTTCCACAGGGTTGAGCTCGACCTGTTCCGCCAGCGGAACCTCACCGCAGCCCGCACCGACACAGCGAACCTGCGGGCACTGGTCGGCTCGATCACCAGCCAAACCCTGAGCCAGGATCTGTCCCGATCGGCCGCCTCGCTGGACTTATGGGTGCTGCGCTGCCACGAGATCCTTGAGGACGCACTGCGCGACTCGCTCACCCAGGACGACGACTACGGCTCGAACACGGATCTCGCCAACGTCCGCGCCGACGTCACCGCCACCCGCGAGATGCTGAACGTGCTGGCCAGCCTGATCGCCGTGCGGGCACCCGGCCTAGTCAAGCGGGGGCATGCCGAGCTGAAGGCCATCGATGCGGCGGTCGCCGCCGCACACCCACCGAGCAGCGCTTGGCGGGAGCCCAGCGCCCTAGCAGCCCGCAGCCGTCAGCGACTGAACGCCACGGTCGGAGCCGCCCTCGAAACCCTCGCCCCTGTCTCCGAGTTGATGCAGGTCACCAGCGCGAACGCATGAACCGCCCCCAGAAAGACAACAAAGATGCAGGCCTGGACCGCCAGTGGTCCTGGCCCAGCAGGGCCTTGGAGAGCTGAGTGGTGTTGGTGCGGGTGTGGGGAAGGAAATGCGTGCCCAGCACGCTTTTCCTTCCCGGCGTCGCTGTCGGGTGGCTCGAGCCGCGCTGATCTAGCCGAGGATCAGCTCGGAGCTCGCCACCGTTTCGACAGACTCGGCAGCGAGCGGTGAGAGCTGGGCCTGGAGCTGCTTGCCTTCACGGCCCGCGAGGATGAGAGAGATGCCCTCCTCGAGGCTCTCGCGGAGCTCCTCGAGCGTGTCGCCCGTGGCAAACACGCCCGGGTATTCGTCGACGGTGGCCCAGAAGGAATGGTCCTCAAAGCGGACCCGAACGTGGACGTTCTGCTTCATGGTTGATTCATCCTAGGTAGTGGGTCAACGATCCAGCCCCGCCTCGCGCCGGAGCCCCGTCTTGTGCGGAAGCCGCGCCTCGCGACCGGCCGTGTAAGCCCTGCCGTCCACCCTCGACTCGCGCCGAAGCTGCGCTTCGAAGCCCTTGGAGTAGGCCCTGCGATGGTTGTCGGGCAGGGTGATTGGGCGCCTACCGGTTTTGGTCATCTTCACCTGGTGCTTGCCGCCGGCTTCCTGCCTCCAGCCGTCGTATTTCAACAATTTGATCCATTGCGCTTGAGTCTTCGGCAAGGCTCACTCAGCCTTCGTCGGCCAGCCGCCCCAGGCGCTGGCGCGCGCGGCTCAGCTGGCGGGCGACGGTGCGGCGTGTATCGCCGGTGACGGCGGCGATCTCGACGTAGTCGTAGCCCATGCCCTGGAGCAGGACGACCCGCTGCTGGCGGACCGGAAGGCGGCGGATCTCGGCGAGGCGCTCACGCAGTTCGAGCCGGTGCTCCGGCCCCGGCTCGGCGGTGCGGTAATCAGCGAGACGAACCGGCTCCACCGCGGCCTCGAGCGGGGCCGCCAGCCGATCACGACGCAACAAGCGCAGGGCCGCACGCGTCGCGGTCGTCGAGAGCCAGCCGAGCTCGCTCCCGGGCACGACCGCTTCACGATGGATCAGTAGCGAGCCCCACGCCGTCTGACAGGCGTCCTCGATGGCCCACTCCGGCGACTGCAGGTTGGTGGCGAGGATGCGCACCAACTGTGGCTGCAGCTCCGAGTAGAGCACGTCCATGTATTGCCCAGGGTCAGCCGTATTGGTCATCTCAATCTCCAATTGAGTCTAATTTGACACAACTGACCCTAGCAACAGGTTCGATTGATTGCTACCTTCGCTGCCTCCTTTAGCTTCAACTCGACAGGAGTGCCAGTGCCCATCTATCTCGCAGACGTCAGTGCAAGCCCCAACCCGGCCGGGCTGCCCGGCAGCAACGTGCTGCAGCAGCTCGTGAATGGAGTCGACGCCTGGGCGCTTGCGCTCACGCTCGTCGGAGCCTTCATCGGCGCAGCACTCTGGGCGGTTGCCTCACATACCAACAGCCACCACTACGCAGCAAGAGGCCGGATGGCGGCGCTCGTCTCGGCCGGGTCGGCACTTGTGATCGGCGCCGCCCCGGGCCTCGTGAACTTCTTCTCGCACCTGGGAGCGACCGCCAAGTGAGCGCGCTTGGAACGTTCACCGGAACGCTCAGCGGTGTTGCGGGCGGCGACCCGTTGGGCGGCGTCGCCACTGGTGCCGCGGACACCGTCGCCGGACTCGGACTGCACGCGATCAGCGCCTGGGTGCTCAATGGAACCAAGGCGGCATTGCAGGAGGTCGCGTCGGTCATAGGGGCCGCCACGGCGCCGAACCTGGAGAGCACCTGGTTCTCCGGGACCTATTGGCGCGTCGCGGCACTGGCGGCCATCCTCACGATCCCGTTCCTGTGCGCGGCGGCGGTGCAATCGCTCGCCAGATCAGATCTGATGCTGCTCGCAAAGGTCGTCTTCGGCTACCTGCCGTTGTCGCTGATTGGCGTCAGCCTCGCGGCGCCGATGACGATGCTGCTGTTGGCCGCGACCGATCAGATGTCGGCGGCCGTATCGGCAACAGCCGTCGCCGACGGCGCGGGCTTCCTGGACAAGGCAGCCGCAGCCGCGGGGGTGATGTCGGCGCTCAACGGCTCCCCGTTCTTCGCCGTGGTCGTCGGAATGCTGGCGGTGATGGCAGCGCTGGGCGTGGCGCTTGAGCTGCTGATCAGAGCAGCCGCTGTCTATGTGGTCGTGCTGATGCTGCCGTTGGCGTTCGCCGCACTCGTGTGGCCCGCGAGGCGGATCTGGGCGGCACGGATCGTTGAGCTGCTGGTCTCGCTGATCCTCTCGAAGTTCGTGATCGTGGCCGTGCTCTCACTCGCGAGTGCAGCCTTTGCGGACAGCACGGGAATCTCGCAGCTGCTCACCGCGATGGCGCTCCTCCTGCTGGCGGCATTCGCGCCGTGGGCGCTGATGCGCATCCTGCCGTTCACGGAGCTGGCGGCCGGCGCCGCCGGGCTACTCAGACACGAGCTACCGAGTGCGGGTGGTGGCGCGCTTTCTGTGGCCTCGATGGCCGGCGGCGGCGCGGAGGCGCTGGCAACCGCGCTGCCGGCACGGCTGCGGCAGCAGGCGAGCGAGACGGATCAGGGCTTTGCGGGCGCCGCGCCGGCCGCGTCATCCGCGCACGCGCAACGGGCGCCAACGGAGTCCGTGGCGCCGCAAACGCAGGCGGTGGCAACGCAACCGAGCGCTGAAGCGCCGCTCGATGCGGAGCGAGCGCCGACCGCGGAGCAGACGGCCGGCGCGGATGAACGCCCGGCGTATGTGCCGCCCGAGTTCGTCACACGCGACGAGCCGGTGCGAATCGGCCCGGAACTGGCGACCGCGCCGCCCGGCCAAACCGAAGAAGACTCCGACGATCGCCGCCCGGAGGAGGACGAATGAGCGAGGAGCGCCTCAGCTACCGCTTCGGACCGCTCGAGCGCCGCGGCTTGCTGGGCCCGCTGCGCCTCGGCCAGGCTGCCGCTGTCGGCGGAGCGCTCGCGCTCGACGTCGAGCTGCTGGACCGGGTGGGAGGTGGCGCCGGCGTGTTGATCGCACTCGTGCTGCTCGCCGTTGCGGTTGCACTCACGACGGTGCCGCTCGCTGGTCGCACGGCCGAGCAGTGGGCTCCAATTGGTTGGGCGTTCAGCGCCCGCGCGGCCACCGGTCGCCGACGCTTCCGCTCGCGGCTTCCCCGGAGTGGCGAGACGCGACCGGACGGGGAGGCCCTGGAGCTGCCCCAAGCTGTGCGCGACGTGAAGCTCGTGACGGTGGAGCATCAGGGCCGCGTCGTTGGCGCACTGTCCGAACGGAGAGGGCGACTGCTGACGGCAGTGCTTGCGTGCCGCGCTCTGTCGTTCGCGCTCTTGGATCCCGAAGTCCAGGAGCGACGCCTCGCTCAATGGGGCACCGTGCTGACCACGGCTGCCAACGCACCGGTTCGGCGCCTGCAATGGATCGAGCGCACCGCGCCCGCACAGGGCGATGAGCTTGCACGCTGGCTGCACGGCGCCCGCGATCCGTCGCTGCCCCTGCGCGGGACACAGATCGTCGAGTCCTACCTGGAGCTGATCGGGCAGAGCACCCAGGTCACCCACGACCACGAGATCCTGCTCGCCGTCCAGCTCGACACATCGCGCCTTCACGGCAGTAGCGAACTATTGCCGGAGCAGGTGGTCGAGCAGGTCGGCCACATCGCCCGGGGGCTCGAAGCCGCGGAAATCAAGGTGCTCGGCGCGTTGAGCGCCGGTCAGTTGGCCCGCGTGCTGCGGACCGCATTCGACCCGTACGCGCGCGCCGAGCTCGCGGTGTTTGACGCCGTCGGCGAAAGCCAGGAGCGCTCGGCGCCGGACGACGCCGCGCCGATCGGCGCGGTTGAGGCGTGGGACCACTACCGCTGCGACGGAGCCTTCCACGCCACCTACTGGATCAGCGGCTGGCCGAGGGTTGGGGTCTCACCGATGTTCATGGATGCGCTGCTCGCCGACTCCGGCACGGTCAGAACTGTGGCTGTGACGTTCGAGCCGGTGCCGCCGGAGCGGTCGGCGCGCGAGGTCGAGGCGGCGATCACACGCGACCGCGCCGACAGCGAGCTGCGTCGGCGCTTCGGACAGTCCGAGACAGCCCGTCAACGCCAGGCACAGGAGGCAGCGGCGCGCCGCGAGGCGGAGCTTGCCGCCGGCCACGGCGAGGTACGCCTCGCCGGATTCGTCACCGTCAGCGGTCGCGACGAGGGTGAACTGAGGCGCGCCTGCGCCGAGATCCACCGGCACGCGGCACGAGCCAGGCTCGAGTTGCGGCGCATGTACGGTCAGCAGGCGGAGGCGTTCAGCTTCACGCTGCCGCTCGCGCGAGGCTTGCGATGAGCGCCGCTCGGCCCGCCCATCGCGTCACGACCCGGCACGCGCAGGCGATCTACCCGTT
This sequence comes from uncultured Conexibacteraceae bacterium, assembly GCA_963720195.1. Classification (GTDB taxonomy): domain Bacteria; phylum Actinomycetota; class Thermoleophilia; order Solirubrobacterales; family Solirubrobacteraceae; genus Palsa-465. The sequence continues at coordinate 330,641 of CAVRFD010000020.1, read as the reverse complement.
CACGGCCGGGGGTGGGCTCGGCGGGCGCGGAGCGTTCATCGGACGCGACGCCAGCGGCGGCGCCTTCTGCTTCGACCCGTGGGTGCTTTATGACGAGGGCACGCTCGACGACCCAAACGCGATCGTGATCGGCAAGCTCGGTCAGGGTAAGAGCGCGCTCGTCAAGACGCTGTTGTGGCGAATGCTGCTGTTCGGACGCCGAGCGTTTGTGCTCGACGTCAAGCGCGAGTACGGGCCGCTCTGCACCGCCATGGGCGTGCAGCCGATTTCGCTCGCACCGGGCGGAGGCGTCCGCCTCAATCCGCTCTCGGCCCGACCGGAGGAGCACGCCCAGATCGAGCTGCTGCGGGCCATCGCCACGACTGCGATCGGCGAGCAGCTCGAACAGGTCGAGGCAGCCGCTCTACGCGAGTCCCTACGCACAGTCAGAGACCACAGCCCGGAGCCGACGCTCCCGCAGATCTGCGCCGTGATGTTCGACCCTCCGGCGGAGATGGCAGCGCGCCTGCAGACGAACCCAGCACTGCTGGCAGCCGACTCCCGGCGCGCAGCGCTGGCGTTGCAGGATCTCTGCGAGGGCCCGCTCAAGGGAATCTTCGACGGAGCCACGAGTCCAGGGCTCGATCTCGACGCGCGGTTACTGGTACTCGACCTCCACGCGGTTCGCGACTCGCCGGCGGTCGGGATTCTGATGGCGTGCGCGACTGCCTGGATGAGCGCCCAGCTCGCCCGTACCGCCGAGAATCCGGGACGCGAGCGGCTGATCAACGTCGCCGACGAGTCCTGGAAGATCATCCAGCACACCGGCCTGGGCGAGTGGTTCCAGTCGAACTTCAAGCTCGCTCGACAGTTCGGCGTGATGAACCTGGTCGTGCTGCACAAGCTCGGTGATCTGCAGGCCGCAGGTGACGCCGGTTCGCGAGCGGCGCGGATCGCCGAGGGGCTGATCGCCGACGCCTCAACGCGGATCATCTACCACCAGGACGAGAGCCAGATCCGGCTGACGCGCGAGCTGCTTGGACTGTCCGTCACGGAGGCGCGCCTGCTGACTCAGCTCACTCCCGGCCAGGCGCTGTGGCGTGTAGGTTCACGCTCGTTCGTCGTACAGCACTACCGGTCCCGGATCGAGCAGCGGCTCACGAACACGGACACGGGGATGCGGATCGATGCACGGTGAGGTCGCGTCGCTGGCCGCGCTGGGTGTGGCGCTGGTGCTGTTCGCGTTCACGCGCGAGCGCTCGGGGTCGAGTCGCGGCGACGGCGGCGCGCGCTGGGCATCGCGGGGCGAGCTCGCGGTGCTGAAGAGTAGGCGCGGCCGTGCCAGCCGGCCCGCTGGCCGGCTGGCTCTCGGATACAACGGCGGGCGGCTGTTGCGTGCTGAACACCGGCACGCGCTGGTCGCGTTTGGGCCGCCACAGTCCGGAAAATCGGCAGGGCTGGCGATTCCGGCCCTGCTCGAATGGCAGGGGCCCGCAGTCGCCTCGTCGATCAAGACGGATCTGCTTGGCGCCACGCTGTCACGCCGGCGCCAGCTCGGTGAAGCGTTCGTGTTCGACCCGTTCCAGCTCTCGGGCGTGCGCGGCAATACGTGGTCGCCGCTACACCGGGCGACGAGCTGGGATGGCGCACTGGAGGTCGCGTGGCGACTCGCGGCCGCCGGCGAGCTCGACCAGCGCGGCGTCGAGGGCGGCGACTTCTGGGCGATCGCTGCCGAGCAGCGCCTGGCGCCGCTCCTGTACGCGGCGGCTCGCGCCGGCGGTGGGATCGAGCAGGTCGTGGCGTGGGCGTATGGACAGGGCAGGCGGGTGCTGGACTCCTCGCTCGACGGCCTGCTGGCAGCGGCGGCAACCGAGCAGGACCACCTGGACGCGCGCGCGGCCTACGACGCTGTGCGTGCGTTTGAGACACAGGCCGACCGCACCCGCACCTCGATCGAGGCGACTGCCCAGGCGCTACTGCGCGCCTATCGCTTTACGCGGGTGGCGCGCTCGGCGCACGGTTGTGAGATCAACGCCGAGCGCCTGCTGACCTCGAACTCGACGCTGTATCTGATCGGAGACGCGAAGGCGTCGAAGCTGCTGCGCCCGATCTTCCTCGCCCTCCTGTCCGAGATCGTCGATGGGGCATACGCCCTGGCCAATCGACACGGAGGACGGCTCGAGTTGCCCTTGCTCGTCTGCCTCGACGAAGCCGGGAACGTCGCGCCGCTGCCGAACCTCGCCGAGATCGCCTCGACGGCGCCGAGCCACAACATCCAGCTGATCTCGATCTTCCACGACCTTGCCCAGGCCCGCAGCCGCTACCGGCAGCAGGCTGAGACTGTGGTCAACAGTCATCGCGCGCGGATGCTGCTGCCGGGCGTGGCGGATCTGGAGACGCTGCGTTACTTCTCCGGCCTGGCCGGCGAGCAGGAGCAGCGCGAGCTGACGCGGACCACTGGGCGTGGCGGCACGACCCGTTCCTACGCCCGGCGCCGCATGCCGCTGGTCTCACCGGAAGCGCTGCGGCAGCTGCCTGACGGACATGCGCTGCTTCTGTACGGGCGGTTGGCGCCGGTGCGCGTGCGGTTGCGCACCTGGTTTGCGAACAGACGCCTGCGGCGGCTGGCGGAGGCGCGGGCGTGAGACCGCCGGTCGAGAACCCGGAGCTCTGCGAAGCGTGGTTCGAGGACCTGTGGCTTGATGTCTGCCGGCTGCACGAGCGCTACATGCTGCCAGTGCGGGCGCTCTGGTGGGAGAACCCGATCCAGGTCGAGACGCTGGCGGCGCTGGCGGCGTGGGTGGAGCGTTACGACAGCGGTGAGTGGGACGATCCGCCCGGGAAGCTCGCACTCCTTTACGACCTCGAAAGGGTGTCAGCGATGCTCCGTGACGGCAATGACCCGTTTTACCCGGCTCGAGACCGGCCGGCGTTTGACCGCTTCGTGGCTGCGCTGCGCGGCTCGACCGGACAAGACTCAAGCTGAGGAGACCCGAGATGGCGCTTTCCACACACACGGCCGGTAAGCACCGGCGGCAGCCGCCGCCCACAGCTGCAGTCCAGGACGAGGAACCCAACGCCCGGGTGCCGATGCACTGCATGGAGGAACACGGACTCGGCGAGCAGATGACCTACGACCTGCTGACCAACGAGCTGCTGCTCGACGGGCAAGCACGCCTGAACCTGGCCACGTTCGTGACGACCTGGATGCCGGCGATCGCCGGGAAGCTGATGGACGACACGGCCGACAAGAACATCATCGACAAGGACGAGTACCCGCAGACGGCGGAGATCGAGGCCCGCTGCGTGAACATGATCTCCGACCTGTGGCACGCGGATGTCAATGAGGAGGCAACCGGTTGCTCGACGACGGGCTCGAGCGAGGCGGCGATGCTGGCCGGCCTGGCGATGAAGTGGCGCTGGCGCGCCAAGATGGAGGCCGCCGGCAAGTCGACCGACAAGCCGAACCTCGTCGCCGGGATCAACGTCCAGGTCTGCTGGGACAAGTTCATGCGGTATTGGGACGTCGAGCCGCGGCTGGTGCCGATGGCGGGTGACCGTTTTCACCTCGGCGCCGAGGAGGCGGTGGCCCGTTGCGACGAGAACACGATCGGCGTGGTCGGCATCCTGGGCTCGACCTTCGACGGCAGCTACGAGCCGATCAAGGAGATCGCCGCGGCGCTGGATGACCTGCAGGAGCGCACCGGCCTCGACATCCCGCTGCACGTCGATGCAGCCTCCGGCGGGTTCGTCGCGCCGTTCCTGCAGCCCGACCTCGAGTGGGACTTCCGGATCCCGCGAGTGAAGTCAATCAACGCCTCCGGTCACAAATATGGCCTCGTCTACCCGGGTGTCGGCTGGGCGATCTGGCGCCGTCCCGACGAGCTGCCGAAGGACCTGATCTTCAACGTCAACTACCTCGGTGGGCAGATGCCGACGTTCGCGCTCAACTTCTCGCGACCGGGAAGCGAGGTGATCGCCCAGTACTTCATGTTCACGAGCCTGGGGCACGCCGGCTACCGCCGCGTCATGCAGAACGCGCAGGACGTGGCCATGAAGATCTCCTCGGGGATCGAGAAGATGGGTCCGTACAGGTTGCTGACCAGGGGCGATGAGCTCCCGGTGTTCGCGTTCACGCTCAAGGACGACGTCACCAACTACTCGGTGTTCGACGTCTCCGCGCGCGTGCGCGGGCGCGGCTGGCTGATACCCGCCTACACGTTCCCGGCGGACCGCGAAGATCTGGACGTGATGCGGGTCGTGGTACGAGCGGGCATGACGCTCGACATGGCCGACAAGCTACTTCAACACGTGCGCGAGGAGACGGACGCGCTCGAGGCGCTCGACGGTCCCCTCCCGAAGCGAAAGGGTGGCCCACTCAAGGCCTTCGCGCACTGAGAAGCTCAAGCGCCGAGTGCCACGTCAGCCAGGATCGCGGCGCCGAGCTCGGCGCCGGCCGCCTCGAGCTCGGCGAGCGTGTTCGCCTCGAGCACCAACTGCAGGTCGAGGATCCGCATGTCAAACAGCGTCAGCGCGCTATAGCCGACGACCGCGTGGCAGGGAACGCCCGCCTGCCGGGCCCGGGTCGCCACCTCGGACAGGAGCGTTCCGACAAGGCTTCGCCGGTCGAGCCGGCCCATCCCGGTGATCACGGCACGGGCCGCACGCATTTTCGCGTCATAACTCGGGTCGGCGAGCGTCGACACCAGGGCCGGCTGCCCGCTGGCAGCCAGCCCTCGCTGCAGCGCCTCCGCGACGAGCTCAGCCGAGAACCTGCCCTCGAAGCCGTCGGGCGCGACCAGCACCTCGGTTGGGACGCCGATTGCGCCATGGCTTGCCATGCACGGCATCCTGTCAGGGAGCATGGCTGATACGTCTGTAGAGCTTGAGGTCGCCGGACGAGCCGTCCACATAACCAGTCCCGACCGCACCATCTACGAGGCCACTGCGCGGACCCCTGCGATCACGAAGCTGCAGGTTTGCGAGTACTTTGCGACAGTCGGCGACGCCTTGATGCTTGCGGTCGGCGAGCGACCGACGACGCTTGAGCGGTGGCCAAAGGGCTACCGCGAGGGAATGCGGCTCTCCACCGGCTACGGCGATGACGGCGACGGCTTTTACCAGAAGCGGCTGCCCAAAGGGGCACCCGACTGGATCCAGACCGCCACGATCGCCTTCCCGAGTGGCCGGACGGCGAAGGAGCTATGCCCCACCGAGCCAGCCGCGCTCGTGTGGGCGGGCCAGATAGGAGCGCTCACGCTTCACCCGTGGCCCGTCAGGCGGGGGGACGTAGACCACCCGGACGAACTACGACTCGACCTGGACCCCCAGCCGGGAACCACATTCACGGATGCCCAGCGGGTCGCTGAGGTGGCGCGCGAGCTACTTGAGGAACTGGGCTTGCGTGGCTACCCCAAGACAAGCGGGAACCGCGGTATTCACATCTATCTCCGCATCCAACCGAAGTGGACGTTCGAGGAGGTCCGGCACGCCGCAATCGGCTTCGGACGGGAATTGGAGCGTCGCGACGAGGGCGCGACGACCAACTGGTGGAAGGAAGAACGGGGCGCCCGCATCTTCTTGGACTTCAACCAGAACAACAGAGACCGGACCATCGCGAGCGCATGGAGCCTGAGGCCAAAGCCGGGCGCTCCGGTGAGCACACCGATGACGTGGAGTCAGTTGGCCGACGTCGCGGACCCGGCAGACTTCAACCTGACCACAATCCCCGATTACCTCACGGGCGGCAACCCCTGGGCGGACATGGACGATGTCGCCCACCCCCTCGATCCGTTACTTGAGCTCTGGGACTCGCTGCCAGGCGGAGAACTGAACTTTCCGCCGGACTATCCCAAGATGCCTGGGGAACCGCCCCGCGTACAGCCGTCGAGGAAGGTCGCCGAAAACTGGGAGTGAGGCAGCCGCCGCTCCGCCGACTTCCAGATTCCTCATGCGGGTCAGCAATTTAGGGGGTTGTGCACCGTTAATCAGGTGTACCGCTTTGGTTAGCGCGTTCCACCGCGTGCCCTCAGCAGCGGTGGAACCATGGCCCGTGACACATCAATCCGCGTACTGATCGTCAGCCCCGCCGAGGCGGTGGTGGCAGAACTGTGCGCCGCCCTGAACGCGATCGGCAGCGGCGCGTTCTCGATCGACGTAGTGCCGTCTGCGGGCGACGCAATGGTGGCGCTGCGCACGCTGCCCTCTGAGCTGACACTCGTCGACGTGGGCGACGGCAAGGCTGGGCGTATGCGTGAACTGGCTCAGGTCAGCTCGACGACAGCCGACACGGCCCTTATCGCCTTCACGTCAGTCGGCGACGAGCTCACCTCGGTCGCGGCACTCGAGCTCGGAGCCCAGGAGTGCCTGGTGCGCAGCAGCGACGACCTCACACCCGGCCGACTCATGCGCTCACTCCGCAATGCGCTTGTGCGCAGCGCGCACGACGGCAGCCGGCCGTTGGCGACCATGATCGAGCTCTCCTCCGACGCGATCATGACGATCAATCGCGAAAGGGTGCTCACCCGCTTCAATCCCGCCGCCGAGGAGCTCTTCGGCTGGAATGCGAGCGAGGTCCTCGGCAAGCCGTCCCAGGCACTCGTGCCCGACTCAGACCACCGTGAACAGGTCGCGTTTGTCGATCGCGTGCTGCATGGCGACAGCGTCGAGGCATTCGAGGTCGAGCGCAGGATGCGCGACGGGCGGACGGTGATCATGTCGATGTCCGGATCGCCGATCGCCGACGCCTTCGGCAACGTGATCGAGGCGTGCCTGATCATCCGCGACGTCACTGACCAGGTCAACGCGCGCCTGCGACTTGTCGAACAGCAGCACCTGCTCGAGAACTCTCAGGCAGCGGGCCGGATCGGCAGTTGGGCGGTCGACCGTCTGACCGGGCGCATCGACTGGTCCGCCGAGCATTACCGGCTGCTGAAGCGGAACCCGTCGTTGCCGCCGGCAACGCTCGACGAGCTGCTCGAGCTCGTCCACCCGGACGACCACGAGCTGGTCCGCAGCTCGTTCTTGGGCGAGGCCCGGTTCACGTTCGAGGCACGCTTCATCGCTGATCCAGAGGACGTGCGGATCCTTCGCGTCCGTGGCGAGTACATACCGCGCGAGGACGGACAACCGGGTCGCTTGCTGGGGATCACCCAGGACGTCACCGAGGAGCGAGCCGAGCAGGCAGCGCGTCAACTGGCCGAGGAGCAGTTGCGGCGCGCCTTCGACGAGGCGCTGATCGGGATGGCGATCCTCGATATGGACAGCCGCCCGCTCCGCGTCAACAACGCACTCTGCGAGATCCTCGGGCGAACGCGCGACCGAGCTGCTCACGATCAAGTTCCAGGAGCTCAGCCACCCGGACGACCGCGGCGACGACGGGCCGGTGATGGAGATACTGCTGTCCGGAGCACAGAAGCACCACGTGCGCGAGAAGCGCTACATCCACGCCGACGGTCACACGATCTGGGCCGAGGTCGCGGTCTCGCTGATCACGCATTCCGACGGCACCCCGTCGCACATGGTTGGCCAGATCCAGGACATCACCCAGCGCCGCGCGCATGTCGAGAACCTGCGGCACATGGCCGATCACGATCCCGCTCACGGGCCTGCTCAACCGCCGCGGCTTCGACCGCGAGCTTGAGCGCCACATCGCCCGCGCCCAGCGCTACGGCGTGACCGGTGCACTGCTGATGTTCGACCTGGACAACTTCAAGCTGCACAACGACACCTACGGCCACGGCGCCGGCGACGAGCTGCTGGTCGCGCTCGCCGACGGCCTGCGCAAGCGCCTACGCGCGAACGGACGTGATCGGCCGTCTGGGCGGCGATGAGTTCGCGGTGCTGCTGCCGGACGGCGGACCGCGCCTACGCGACGCTCGTCACGCAGTCGCTGCTCGAGCACATCCGCAGTATCGGACGAGGAACTATCGGCCGTCACCGGGGTGACCGCGAGCATCGGCTGTCGTCTGCTTCGAGCGGCTCCGCACCCTGCTCAGTCCGAAGCTGCGATGAGCTGCGCGGACCAGGCCATGTACGAGGCCAAGCACCAGGGACGCAACCGTTACGCCGAGTGGATGCCGACCGGGGACATCGAGCCGGCGAGTCCGGCTGAGTAAGCGATTCACGCCTGCATCTGGTCCAGCGTGCACTCGCGCGGCGACTTGTCCTCGCGCCAGCGCAGCAGCTTGGTGCCGTGGCGGATGCGGCCGCCGCTGGACTGGTCGAAGCTGACCTCGACGACCAGCTCGGGGCGCAGCTCGATCCACTCGAGCTCCTTCTCGTTCTTCCAGCGGCTCGGGTCACCGCGCCCGCGGGTGCCGGTCTCATACGGCGCCAGGCGTTCGCGCAGGGCCCGCTTCTCGGCGGGCTTGATGCCGGAGCAGTGCCCGACGACGCGCAGCTCGCCGGCCTCGTCGTAGAGCCCGAGGATCAGAGAGCCGACGGTGCCCGTCTCCTTGCCGGGACGGTAGCCGGCGACGACCGCGTCGAGCGTGCGCATCCGCTTGACCTTGACCATCGCCGTGCGCTTGCCGGGCGCGTAGGCAGCGGTCACGTCCTTGGCGACGACGCCCTCGGCCTGGCGCAGCCACGGTTCGGCGTCGGCCGCCGTGGTCACGATCGGCGCCAGCGCGATGCCCGTCGAGGTCCAGCTGCTCGAGCTGTCTGGCGGCGCGCGGAAAACGGCTGCGCGAGCAGCGACCTCGTCATCGGACGCCAGCAGGTCGAAAGCGATGTAGCGCGCCGGCGTCTGCTCGGAGAGCAGCGCGATCCGCGACGCTGCCGGGATGGATGCGCTGCGAGAGCGCATCGAAGTCCTCGGGCTCATCGGAATCGGGATCGCCGTCGATCACGATCTCGCCATCCAGCACGTAGCGCCCGGGCGGGAAGCGCAGCTCCGGGAAGTACCGCTCCAGCGGCTTGGTGCCGCGTGACTGCAGCAGTAAGCTCGTCGCCGTCGACGAACGCGAGCGCGCGGAAGCCGTCGTACTTCGGCTCGTAGACCCACTGCTCGCCGACCGGCAGCTCGGGCTTGCCGCGGGCCAGCTGCGGCTCGATCGGAGGCTCCAAGCGGCAGGGTCATGGGCGCTGATCCTAGTAGCTAGGATCAGCAGGCATGATGCGCTGACAAGCCGCACGCCACGGACGCCGAGGAGGAGTACCTCCAGACGCTGTTCTGGCTGTTCGAGGCCGGACTGCCGATGACCGCGGCGAACATTGCGCGCGCGATGCGTCTCTCAGCGCCGACCGTGTCAGAGATGCTCGGGCGGCTCGAACGTGAGGGCTATATCAGCCGTGGCCCCGACCGGACCATCACGTTCACCGACTCAGGTCGCGCCGACGCCGAGGAGATCGTCAGCCGCCACCGCATGATCGAGCGCTTCCTGACCGATGTCGTCGGTGTGCCGTGGGACGAGGTGCACGAGGAGGCCGAGCACCTCGAACACGCGATGACGGCACGCTTCGAGGCCTACGTGCGCAGCAGCGTCGGCGACGCGCTGACATGTCCGCATGGTCATCCGATTCGCGTCGGCGAGCGCATCGACGGAGTGCCCCTTGGCGATTGCGAACTCGGTGCCAAGGTCACGATCCTGCGACTCGAGAACGAGGCCGAGGACCTCCTCCACTACCTCAAGGAGAGTGGCATCGCACCTGGACTGACCGGCGCGATCACCGCCAAGGACGACGAGGAGATCACTGTCACCGGCGACGATGGCCCCGCGACCGTGACGATCAGCGTCGCCGAGACGGTCTCAGTGACCGCCGATCCCTCGCCGCCGCCGCGGATCGCGCTGCCCGAGCAGCTCGTCCTTGGCCAGGGCCGCTACGGCCGCTAGTTCTAGTCGTCCCGACCGATCGGCCAGCGGTGAGAGAGGTACGCGGTCGGCTCAGGCGACGGCGGCGGGGGCGACCTCTCGGTAGGCCTCGGCCAACCGTGAGATGCCCTCCTCGATCTCCGCCGGCGTGACGCCCGAGTAGGCGAGGCGCAGTGAGGACTCGTAGCCCTCTAGTACGAAGTCGCTGCCCTTGACGAACTGGACGCCGCGCTGGGCAGCGGCGTCGAACAGCGCGTCGACATCGGTGCCACGCGGCAGCTCGACCCACATGAAGTAGCCGCCCTCGGGTGCGATGAAGCGGGCGTCGGGGAGCTCGCGCTGGAGGGCTGTCGACAGCACGTCCACGCGCTCGCGCAGGGCGTTCTTGACGGTCTCGATCGAGCGTCGATCGCACCCGAGCGAGCGAACTGGTTGACGATGCCCTGAGCGACCATGTTCGGGCGAGATGTAGGTGCCAGTTGCGAGCTTCTCGATCTTGGCGATCACCGGGCGCGGGCCGACCAGGTAGCCGACGCGGATGCCGGGCGCGACGGTCTTGGAGAACGACGACGCGTAGACGACGTTCTCCGGATCCATCGAGATCATCGTCGGCAGCCGCTCACCGGTGAAGCGCAGCTCGACGTAGGGGTCGTCCTCGAACACGACGAACCCGTACTCGCGCGAGAGCTCGAGCAGCCGCTCGCGCTTGGGCAGGGACAGCGTGTAGCCGGCGGGGTTCTGGAAGTTGGGGATGATGTGCGCGAGCTTGGGCCGCGCGCCGGCGATCAGCACGCGCTCAAGCGCCGCCACGTCGATCCCGTCGGGCTCGAGCTCGACCATGCGCACGTCGGCGACGCGGTTGCGCAGCGAGAGCAGCGTGCGGTCATAGGTCGGCAGCTCGACGATCACGGTGTCGCCCTCGGTGACCAGTGCGTCGAACAGGAACGCGTCGGCCTGCATCGAGCCGTTGGTGACGATCACGTTCTCCGGCGCGACGCCGTGCTTGTCCGCGATCCACTCACGCAGCGGCAGGTAGCCGACGGACGTGCCATAGCCCGTGAGGCCGGCCGGGTCGGCGGTGAAGGCGGCCTGCGCGGCCGCCTTCAGACCCTCGACATCGACGATGTCGAGCGACGGCGCGCCGCGCGCGAACGAGATCGACTTTGCTGATGTCGTCGCGTTGGCTGAGCTCATGGCCTCAGCTTAGCCATCGCGATCTCCGCGACCTCGGTGGGTGTCCGCCCCACGTCGACGCCCTTCGCCTCGAGCGCAGCCGCCTTCGCCGCGGCGCCGCCGGAGGAGCCGGAGACGATCGCGCCGGCGTGGCCCATCTGCTTGCCGGGCGGGGCGGTGAAACCGGCGATGTAGCCGACCACGGGCTTGGTCACGTGCTCGGCGATGAAGTCGGCCGCGCGCTCCTCGGCGTCGCCGCCGATCTCGCCGCACATCACGATCAGCTCGGTCTCGGGATCGTCCTGGAAGAGGCCGAGCACGTCGATGAAGTCGGTACCGGGGACCGGGTCGCCGCCGATGCCGACGATCGACGAGTTGCCGAAACCCTGGAGCGCCAGCTCGTTGCCGACCTGGTAGGTCAGCGTGCCGGAGCGCGAGACGACGCCGACGTTGCCCTCCTTGAAGAACGCGGCCGGGATGATGCCGACGTTGGCCTTGCCCGGCGACAGGATGCCCGGGCAGTTGGGTCCGATCAGACGTGAGCGCCCGTTCTTCTTGATGATCTGGAAGGCGCGCAGCTCGTCGTGAGCCGGAATTCCCTCGGTGATCGCGATGATCAGCTCGATCCCGGCGTCCTCGGCCTCGAGGATCGAGTCGGCCGCGAACCGCGGCGGCACGAAGATCATCGCGGTGTTGGCGCCCTGCTTGTCGACGGCCTCCTCGAAGGTGTTGAAGACGGGAATGCCGTCGACGTCCTGACCGCCCTTGCCGGGGGTCACACCGGCGACCACGTTGGTGCCGTAGTCACGGTTGCGAAGCGTGTGGAAGGTCCCCTCGCTGCCGGTGATGCCCGCTGTCACGAGGCGCGTGTTCTTGTCGACCAGGATGCTCATCGGATCGCGCTCGCTTCGGCTGCAAGCGCCACGACCTTTGCGGCGGCTCCGTCCATCGTCGCCTCCGCGTACACGCCGGGCAGGTTGGCGTCGGCCAGCAGCGCACGGCCCTCCTTGTCGTTGGTCCCGTCGAGGCGCACGACGAACGGCACCTGTCGGCTTGACGATCGCGAACGCCTCGATCAGCCCGCGTGCGACCTCGTCGCAGCGGGTGATGCCCCCGAAGATGTTGAACAGGACGGCCTTGACCTTCGGATCCGACAGGATCACCTCGACCGCGCTGACGATCGCGTCGGCCTTCGAGCCGCCACCGGCGTCGAGGAAGTTCGCCGGCTCGCCGCCCGCCCCCTTGACGACGTCGAGCGTCGACATGACGAGCCCGGCACCGTTGCCGAGGATGCCGATGTTGCCGTCGAGCTTGACGTAGGTGAGACCGCGCTCGTGAGCCATCCGCTCCTGCGGATCCTCGGCGGAGAGGTCGCGCAGCTCGGCGTTCTCGGGGTGCCGGAACAGCGAGTTGTTGTCGAGTGTGACCTTCGCGTCGAGCGCCTTGACCTTACGGTCGGGAGTGATGATCAGCGGGTTGACCTCGACCAGCGTCGCCTCCTCGGCGACGAACGTGTTGTAGAGCTTCGCGAGCATCTCGCCCACCGGCCGCACGACGTCGGCGTCAATACCGGCCTCGAATGCCAGGCGGCGTCCGTGAAAATCCTGAAAGCCGAGTAGCGGGTCGACGTGCAGCCGCGCGATCGCATCCGGGTCCTCGGCGGCCACGGCCTCAATGTCCATGCCGCCCTTGGTCGAGAGCATCACCAGCGGCGCCTTCGCGCCGCGATCGAACACAACCGAGGCGTAATACTCGGCCGCGATCTCCGACGCTCCCTCGATCCAGAGCTCGTAGACGGTCAGCCCGCGGATGTCCATCCCGAGGATCGCGCCGGCGTACTCGCGCGCCTCTTCCTTGTTGTTGGCGATCTTGATGCCGCCGAGCTTGCCGCGGCCGCCGATCTGCACCTGCGCCTTGACGGCACACGGGTAGCCGATCTCCTCCGCGGCCGCAACCGCTTCCTCCACCGTCCGGGCGGGCAAGCCCTGAGGCACCGGGACGCCGTGCCGCGCGAACAGCTGCTTGCCTTGATATTCGAGCAGGTCCATGTTTAGGAATCTATTGGAAAGGCCGCCTCACAGACCCCACGGTCCCTGCACGCCCTTCAGCCATCGCGTTGGCGTTACGGCCCGCACCCTCAGGAACGTCGCAAAAATGGCATCATGGCCAGTTCATGGCCATTCCCAAGCAGATCACTTTCGTCACCTTTGATGTATACGGCACCCTGATCGACTGGGAGACCGGGGCGTCTGACGCATTCGTCAAGGAGGCCGAGCGCGACGGCTTCACGCTTGATCCGGCCGAGATCATCCCGCTGTTCCACTCGGTCCAGCAGCAGATCCAGGCCGGCTCATACGAGCTCTACGCCGAGGTGCTGCGCCGCACCGCGATCCAGATCGCCAAGGATGTTGGGTGGCCGCTCGAGCCTTCGCGCGCCGGGTTCCTACCCGATTCCGTACAGCGCTGGCCCGCCTTCAAGGAGACCAACCCAGTTCTCCAGAAGATCGCGAAGAAGTACAGCATCGGCCTGATCTCGAACATCGACGACAAGCTCCTGGGTCAGACGCGGCGGCACATCCCGCTCGACTTCGACCTCGTCGTGACCGCTCAGCAGGTCCGCTCTTACAAGCCCGATCCGGCGCACTTCACCGAGTGCGAGCGCCGGATCGGCGGCAAGAAGGGCTGGGTGCACGTCGCTGCGAGCTACTACCACGACGTAGAGCCGTGCATCAAGAAGAAGATCCCGGTGATCTGGGTGAACCGTCACGGCGAGGTTCTCGAAGCGAACCAGAAGAAGCCCGACGCGGAGGTCAAGACGCTCCGCGAGGCAGCCAAGCTCATCGACGTCAACTGAGAGGGCCGCCACCACCCCGCGCGCGCAGGCTGAGCCAGCTGTACGTGGGGCTGGTGCTCTACGGAGTCAGCGACTCCATGCTGCTCCTGGGCGGCCTCGGTGTCGACCCTTGGGACGTCCTGCACCAGGGGCTCTCGCGCCGCTTCGGGCTCGGCGTCGGCACCTGGGCACTGATCGTCAGCGGACTGGTGTTGCTGTTGTGGGTGCCATTGCGCCAGCGTCCAGGCTTCGGGACCGTCAGCAACGCGCTCATCATCGGCCCGGTGATCGACCTGATGCTGGTGCTGTTCCACACGCCGCACGGACTTGCTGAGCGCTACGTCCTGATGATCGGGGGCGTGCTGGTGAACGGACTCGCCACAGGCACCTATATCGGCGCCGGGCTCGGGCCGGGCCCCCGTGATGGATTGATGACCGGCTGGGCTGCGCGCGGGCACTCGATCCGCGTCGTGCGCACCTGCATCGAGCTGACCGTGTTCGCGGTGGGCTGGGCGCTGGGGGGCTCAGTCGGGATCGGGACTGTTGTGTACGCCCTCGCGATCGGGCCGCTGGCGCACGCGTTCATTCCACGCTTCGCCATCCCGTTGCCGGTGGCAACCAGCTCAGACTGAGGCGAGATTGCGCTCGTGGATCCGTTTCTGGGCGGAGGACCTGCGCCCGTCGGGGAGTGCCGCGTCATCGCCCGCGGCTAGCGCGCTCAGATAGGCGAGATCCTCGGCGAGGATCTCGAGGGCGCGATCTCTGGTGAGTGGTGCGCCGTGACCGGGTACGACGGTGGCGGCGTTGTTCACGAGTGGCGAGAGCCGGAACAGCGTCTCCCGGTAGGCATCGACCGAGCCACCGGCGTCGGCGGAGATCATCGGGATCTCCACAGGCGAGAGATAGTCGCCGCAGATCAGGACCTCCGCCCAGGGAACCCAGAAGGCGACGCCATCCGCGGTGTGACCGTCGGCCGGATAGACCTCGAGCTCGTTCACCGTCTCCGAACCGATCGAAATCCGGCCCGGCGTCGGCAGCGCCTGGAACTCGCCGAGGCCGAGCGGCTTGCGCCCGTCCGTGTACCAGTCCGCGTCGAACTCGCGTAGTCGCCGCTGCGGCGCTCCGAGCTCGGCGTTCAGTCGCCTGGCCGACGCCTCGCCGACGCCGAGCGCGTGGTCCGGAAACGCGAGCTTGCCGAGCAGGTGGTCCCAATCGGCGTGTGTCGCGAGCAGGCCGCTGACCGGGAAGCCGGTCTGCTCGAACAGAGCCGGCAGCGCCTCGAGCTCCTCCGGCATGATCGGCGAGTCGATCACGAAGGCCTCGTCGCCGGAACGCACGGCCGTACACGTCGTCTGCCAGACGCCGGATACGACGACGATCACATCTTCATGTAGGGCGAGCGCGCGCAGTGGCGTGGAAGCTACCAGCACCCCGAGGTTCGGCTTCATCGCGGTCGCGTGCCTTCATCGGGAGCTGCCTGGGCGCGCACATCGCCGGATCGGGGATCCTGCCGTCCCAGACCAGGCCGCCCGTCGAGTCGGCGTCGATCAAGAAACTCTGATCGGCAGCTATGCGCTCCGTGCCTCGTTGCACGCCAGAGACGCTAATTCACCGATTAATGGTTGTGCCACACACCGATGAGTAGCAAAGGGCCCGCCGCTGGCCGCGGACGTCACTCGGAAGTGATCACAGCGAGGGTGTCGCCAGTCGACACCGCGGCACCGACGGCGACCGGCAGCTGCGCGACAACCCCGGATTTGTGGGCGGTGATCTCGTTCTCCATCTTCATCGCCTCGATCACGCAGATCAGCGTGCCCTCCTCGACGGTCGCGCCCTGCTCGACCGCGACCTTGAAGACCGTGCCCTGCAACGGGGAGCTCAGCGTGTCCCCGCCACCGTTGTTGGAGCTTGCCGCGCGGGCGGCACGCTTCGGTGCGCGGCCGGGCGCTACAGCGCCGCTGCTTGAAAGCAAGCCAGTAGCGGCGGGAGCACCCACGACCTTGACCTCAAATCGCTTTCCGGAGATCTCGACCGTGTAATCCTGGGTGACCTTCTCAGGCTCATCCGAGGACGGTCCGGAGGGCGGGAACGCGAGCGTCTTCAGCCAGGCACGGTCCTCGATCAGGTCACGGCAGGTCTCCGCGTTGGCCCACTGCTCGGTCTGCAAGATCGCCGTGTGAAACGGCAACAGGGTCTTGAGCTCGCCGATCTCATACTCGCCGAGCGCCCTCACCATCCGGCGGGTCGCGGCCGCGCGATCGCTGTCCCAGACGATCAGCTTGGCGATCATCGGGTCATACATCGGCGAGACCTCAGAACCAGGGCCGACACCAGAGTCGACACGCACGCCCGGCCCCGCAGGCTCACGATATGCGCCGATCCGGCCCGGGGCCGGCGCGAAGTTCTTGGACGCGTCCTCGGCGTTGATGCGGCACTCGATCGCGTGACCACGCAGGACCACATCCTGCTGGGCGATCGAAAGTGGCTCACCAGCGGCGACGCGAATGCCCTCCTTGACGATGTCGATGCCGGTGACCATCTCGGTCACGCAGTGCTCGACCTGCACGCGCGTGTTCATCTCCAAAAAGAAGTACTCGCCGTCCTGCAACAGACCCTCGATCGTGCCCGCGCCCGAGTACGCCACGGCCGCGGCGGCGTCGGTGCCGATCTTGCCGATCCTCGCGCGCAAATCGGGCGAGACGGCGGGTGCCGGAGCCTCCTCGATCAGTTTCTGGTGGCGGCGCTGCAGAGAGCAATCGCGCTCACCGAGGTGGATCACGTTGCCGTGCTTGTCGGCAAGGATCTGAACCTCGACGTGACGCGGGTCGGGCAGATACCGCTCCAGGTACACGGTCGCGTCCGAGAAGAACTTCTCGCCCTCACGGGCGGCGCCCTCAAACGCGTCAGCGAGCTCCGCGTCGGTCAAAGCGACACGGAAACCCTTGCCGCCGCCGCCACCGGCCGCCTTCACCGCCACCGGGTAGCCGATCGACTCGGCGATGATCCTCCGCGCGTCCTCAACCGTCGCGACCGGCGACGTTGTCCCCGGCACGATCGGCACCCCGGCGGCAGCCATCAACTCGCGCGCCCTCGTCTTCGAACCCATCGCCTCAATCGCGCTGGCGGACGGCCCGATGAACGTGATTCCGCGCTCCTCGAGAGCCGCGGCGAACCCGGCGTTCTCAGCGAGGAACCCATAGCCCGGGTGCACCGCCTCAGCCCCCGAACGCTCGACGGCATCGAGCAGTTTCTCGACGCTCAGGTAGCTCTCACTGGCTGGCCCCGGACCGAGCAGATAGGCCTCGTCGGCACGCCGCACATGGGGAGCATCGCGGTCGAGCTCCGAGTAGACCGCAACCGTCGCGACCCCCAGCTCCTCACACGCGCGAATTATCCGCACCGCGATCTCACCACGGTTCGCAATCAGGATCTTTGTGAACATGCGGCGCCGGACTCTAGCGACCGTCGTGAAATGAACGGCGCGCCGACACGCGCCCGACTCGCCGTCAACGCGCTCTAAAATGCGCCGCGTGACGACGCTTCCGGAGGCGCATCCGGGCCAATCGCGCCGCTGGAATCTCGAGGCGATCAAGGTCAGCCTGGGCAGCGCCTCGAGGGTCCGCTACACCGTCTGCATATACCTCGCCTCGCGGCTGCTGTACCTGCTGATCGCAGGCATTGAGGCGCCGATCCGGCACGTGAGCCTCGGCAGCGAGATGTCGAACTGGGACGGCTACTGGTACCTGAAGACCGCATCCGAGCTGGTACTTCCACCACGGCCCGTTGCACCCGGGGCAGTACGAGACGCTCGGCTTCATGCCGCTGTACCCGCTGCTGATGTGGGTGGTCGCGCACGTCACCCAGATCGGCAACCTCGGCGCCGGCCTGCTGATCTCGCTGATCAGCGGCGGCATCGCGACCGTTCTGATCGGCCAGCTCGCCGAGGAGTGGTGGGGCGAGGCGCCCGCTCGCCGAGCGATTCTGTTCTGGTGCTTCTTCCCCGGCACCGTCGTGTTCTCGATGGTCTACACCGAGGGCCTCCAGCTTGCGTTGATCGCGGGGGCAATGATCCTTCTGCAGCGCAAGCGCTGGGTCAGCGCAGGCCTGCTCTGCGGCCTCTCGACGGCGATCGCACCAGTCTCGCTGGCCGCTGTTCCGATGTGCGCCGCGGCCGCTTGGTGCGAGATCCGCGAGCACGGCTGGCAGGACCGCAAGGCACGACGCTCGCTGATCGCGGTGATCCTGTCGCCGCTTGGCGCGATCGGTTTCGGCATCTTCCTGTGGTTCTGGACCGGCTCGCCGCTTGCCGATTACTCGGCGCAGCACGTCGCCTGGTCGGAGTCGACGACACCGTTCGCGATCCCAGAGGTACTCGGCTCGTTCATCCACCAGCTATTCATCTCCGGCGTCGGCAACCACGGACCGGGGGGTATCGACCTAAACGGCGTCGCCGCCCTGCTCGGCACGGTCTTCCTGTTCTGGGGTCTCAAGCTTCTGTGGGAGCATCGCCAGCGCGTGCCGCTGACTGCTTGGGTGTGGACGATCTGCGTCGCGGTTCTGGCGCTCACCTCGGCCAAGACCCCTCCGAACCCGCGGCTGTTGATCCTCATGTTCCCGGTTGTGATGGCGGTCGGCGCGGTGCTGACGGAGCGCGGCTACCGGCGCGCGCTCGCCTACGGGATCGTCGCCACCCTGGTGATGACGCCGCTCACCTACGTCGGCATCTGGCTCAGGCCCTGAGGGCTCAGATCTGCGCGATACGGCGTCCTCGCTCGCTCGCGTACGTCCGTACGCGTCGCTCCCTGCGTCCTTGTCTCGCTTTGATCTGAGCCCTCAGGAGCGATACAGCAGCCACACGTGGATAGGCGAGGCCCAGCCGAACTCGCGGAAAGTCGTGTGCGGGTAGAGGCGGCGCAGGTCGCCCTCGAGTGTTCGGTAGCGCCTCAGGTTCACCCGTGACTGTCGCGTGCCGTCAGCCTGGCCCTCGTGACTTCCGATCAGCCAGAGTCGCGGGCATGCGCGGGCGACGCCGGCCAGCCGGCCGGGATCGAGCGTGCCGTACACCTCGACGAACGGCTTGACGCTGCTCCAGGCGAGGCTTGGCAGCACGGGCCGCAGACTCGCCGCGGGATTCGCTCCGACGGGCGCCCTGAGCCTGCGCAGGTAGTAGTCGAACGGTTCGCGCCCGTCCTGGGGATAGAAGACGACGCAGGCCGGATGGTCGGCGGGGGTCGAGGCGAGCACGTACGCAGTGGCCGCGTCCCACGGCTCGGGCGAGACGCCATAGCTGGGGATCAGCTGCAGCAGCCGCAGGCCCAGCAGCACCGCCAGGGCGGCCAGACCGAGCGCAGGCCTCACTCCCGGCCGTAACAGCAACCAGGCAAGCAGCAGCGCCAGCGCCGGCATCACCAGGATCGTCACGCGGGGGAGCTCGATCGGCTCGCCTGCGGCGTAGAGAACCAGCGCGAGGACGGTCGGGACGACGGCCCAGGAGAGTACGAGCAGCAGCTGCCATGAGCCCGGACGCCGCGGCTCCCGGAGCGCCCTTCGCGCAGCCAACGCGACCGCCGCCAGGACTGCCACCGCCGTCACAATCGCCGCCGCCACCGTCGTCGACGTGTTGTGGAAGTTCGGTGGCACCCCCGCCGACAGCAGTGTCACCGCTGCCTGATGGGCGACGCTCCAGTCGAGTGGTGTGACCCAGAAGAGCTGGCCGGAGCCACGTTCGCCGGCCAGCACCAGCAGCGGCACGCACAGCACCAGAACAACCACGAGGCAGCCGACCACCAGCCGCGCCCGCTCGCGGAACAGGAGCAGCAGCGCGAGCTGAGCCGGGATCAGCAGCGCTGCGTCGTAGCCGACGTAGAGCATCGCAAGCGTGCTGAGCACGTACGCGACCGCCGCGCTGCGCGCCGGTGAACGGTCCGCGGGCGTCTGCAGGATCGCGATCAACGCCAGGAACGAACCGACGCCCAGGGTCACGAGGATCGCGTAGCCGCGGGCGTTCTGACCCCAGAAGACGAGGGGAACGCTGATCACGGTGAGCAGGCCTGCGGCGACCGCGATCCGCTTGTTGTCGAAGAGGCGGAGCGCGATCGCCGCCACCAACCCGCCCGTTACCGCGGTCGCCAGTACCGACGGCAGCCGCATGACCCACGCCGCGTGGCCGAACCAGGCGACCACGACGTGCATCAGCAGGTAGTACGCGAGCTGGTTGCCGCCGTCGCCCTTGATCCCGTGCCACAGCGCCGACCCGTGTTGCGAGACGATCGCGAAGGTTGATGCCTCATCGAGCCAGAGGCTGCGGGTGTTCAGCTCGATCGCCGACGCGACCGCGCCGACGATCACCGGGATCGCGACAGCGACGAGGTCAGGGCGGGCGTAGCGCCGGAAAGGCCGGTTCACCGGCGGGAACCTACCGTCCGGAACGGATCAGCGTCCGGAACGGATCATCCCGGCGCCGACGGTGTCGTTGGTCGACTCGTCGATCAGGATGAAGCTGCCGGTCGTGCGGTTGCGTGAGTACGGATCGACGACCAGCGGCGTCGAGCTGCGCAGGTGCACGCGGCCGATCTCGTTGAGTGAGAGCTCGCCCGCTTCGGTATCGCGCTCGAGCGAATTGACATCGACGCGGTACTCGAGCTTGTCGACGATCGCTTTCGCCGAGCGTGTGGTGTGATGGATCGCGTAGCGTCCGCCGGGCCGCATCGGCTCCTCGCTCATCCAGCAGATCATCGCCTCGAACTCGCGCGCGACGGTCGGCGCCTCATCGGCGTCGACGATCATGTCGCCGCGCGAGATGTCGATGTCGTCCTCGAGGCGTAGCGTTACCGACATCGTCGGGAAGGCGACGTCGAGCTCGCCATCGTATGTGTCGATCGACCTGACCTTGGTCTTGCGGCCGCTCGGGAGCACGACCACCTCGTTGCCGGGACGGATCACGCCGGCAGCGACCTGCCCCGCGTAGCCGCGGTAGTCGTGGTGCTCGTCGGTCATCGGCCGAACCACCCACTGCACGGGGAAGCGCACGTCATCGAAGTCGCGGTCTGTGGCGATGACGACGTGCTCAAGGTGGTAGAGCAGCGACGGCCCCTGATACCAGGGCATGCTCGCCGAGCGCTCGACGACGTTGTCGCCCTTCAGCGCAGAGATCGGGATGAACACGATGTCGGGCAGCTGCAGGCGCGCCGCCCAGTCGGTGAAGTCGGCGACGATCCCGTCGAAGACCTCCTCCGAGTAGTCGACCAGATCCATCTTGTTGACCGCAACGACGATGTGCGGGATCCGCAGCAGTGAGGCGATGAACGCATGCCGCCGGGTCTGCTCGCTGACTCCGAGGCGGGCGTCGACCAACACGATCGACAGGTCGGCGGTGGAGGCGCCGGTGACCATGTTGCGCGTGTACTGCTCGTGGCCCGGCGTATCGGCGATGATGAATTTGCGGCCGCCCTTGAAGCTGGCCTCGGAGGTCTCTACGGCCACGCCGCCGTTGCCGTTGACGCTGGCGGCGTTGGCCGCGCCGGCGGCGGCACCGGTCTGGAAGTAGCGGTAGGCGACGTCGATCGTGATGCCCTGCTCGCGCTCGGCGCGTAGTCCGTCGGTCAGCAGCGCCAGGTTGAGATAGCCGTCGCCGCGGCGCTCGGAGGTCTGGGCGACGTGCTCGAGCTGGTCCTCGAGGATCGACTTCGTGTCGTGCAACAGCCGCCCGATCAGCGTCGACTTGCCGTCATCGACGGAGCCTGCCGTAGCAATCCGCAGCAGCTCGCTGCGCATGGCGGTGGTCATTTAGAAATAACCCTCACGCTTGCGGTCTTCCATGGCCGCCTCGGTGACGCGGTCGTCGGCGCGAGTCTCGCCGCGTTCGGTGATCCGCGTCGCGGCGATCTCCGCGACGACGTCCGGAAGTGTGATCGCCGTCGAGCGGACGGCCCCGGTGCAGGTCATGTCGCCGACGGTGCGGTAGCGGACCGAGGCTTCGAACGGGACCTCGCCATCCATCAACTGGATGTGCTCGTTGATCGCGTAGAGCATGTTGTCGCGCTCGAATACCTCGCGCGTGTGCGCGTAGTAGATCGTGGGGACCTCGAGCCGCTCCTGCGCGATGTACTGCCAGACGTCCATCTCGGTCCAGTTGGAGATCGGGAACGCGCGCACGTGCTCACCCTTGCGGATGCGGCCGTTGTAGAGCGACCACAGCTCGGGGCGCTGATTCTTCGGGTCCCACTGGCCGAAGTCATCGCGGAACGAGAACACGCGCTCCTTGGCGCGGGCGCGCTCCTCATCGCGGCGAGCGCCGCCGAAGGCCGCGTCGAATCCGTGCTCGGTGATCGCGTCGAGCAGCGTCACGGTCTGCAGGCGGTTGCGTGAGGCCCGCGGCCCCGTCTCCTCGCGCACGCGGCCCTGCGTCGATCGAGTCTCTGCACGCTGGCGACGATCAGCCGCTCACCCAACTGCTCAACGAGGTGGTCACGGAACGCGATCACCTCCGGGAAGTTGTGGCCGGTGTCGACGTGCATCACCGGGAATGGGAAGCGCCCGGGACGGAAGGCCTTCTCGGCCAGGCGCATGAGCACGATCGAGTCCTTGCCGCCGCTGAACAGCAGCACCGGCCGCTCGAATTGCGCAGCGACCTCCCGCATGATGTAGATCGACTCGGCCTCGAGCGTCTGCAGGTGCGAGAGCTCGTATTTCGCGCTTTTAGTCACGTCGTGTTCAGCGTGGGCGCTCATCAGAGATGGATGCCGCACTCCGTCTTGTCCTCGCCCGCCCAGCGGCCGTCGCGGCCACTGCCGGGCAGCGTGCACGGCGCGCAGCCGATCGAATCGTAGCCATGGTCATGAGCGGGTTGTAGGGGAGGTCGTGCTTGAAGATGTAGCCCCAGAGGTCCTTGTCGCTCCAGTCGGCGAGCGGGTTCAGCTTCCAGATCCCGCGCTTCTCGTCACGCTCGAGCTTGGCGGAGTCGGCCCGCGTCGGCGACTGTTCGCGACGGATCCCGGTCACCCACGCCTCGACGCCGTCGAGCGCCTGCTCGAGCCCGTCGACCTTGGCCTGTCCGCAGCAGTTCTCACGCGTCCATGGCACCCCGGGGCTGGAGGCATCGATCACCTCGATCGTCGAGGCCGAAGCGCTCCTCGAAGCGCTTCCAGGTCGCGAGCGTCTCGGGAAACAGCACGCCGGTGTCGATCGTGAACAGCTTCGCGTCGGGCGCGATCTCGCTGAGCATGTGCGCCAACACCGTCTCCTCCTTCTGGAAGGAGCAGGCGGTCTTCAGTCGCGGATGGAAGCGCTCGACTGCATAGGCGAGCACTTCCTGAGCGGTGGCGCGCTCAAGATCGGGGGTGGTGGCGGACACTACGGATCCTCAGGTTACCGGCAGCAAAGGCTTTAACCGGGATTGAGTCTTTCTCATACTGCGCACTCACCCTCGCCGCGCTCGACGTGGAATGGCTGGTTCTTGGTCCAGTCGATGAAGTAGTTCATGTTTTCCAGGGAAAACTCCACCGGCATCGCAAGGTCCTTGACGCGCTCCTCGAAGGCAGCTACCCCGACACGCGCGACAAACGCGTTGAACTCCTCACCCGTCTCGCGATCCGACTCGTAGAACCGGATCCAGCGCTCGACGGCGTCGGGCACGCGCTTGGCGGGCAAACGGCTCTTGAGGCGCTCGCCGAAGCGCACGTCACCGTTCTCGTAGGAGCCGCCGATGTGCGCGAATGTAGGCCGGGATCGTGTGCTCGCCGACCTTCATCGAGGCGCCGTAGAAGCCGATCGTGGCCAGGTGATGCTGGCTGCAGCCGTTGGGGCAGCCGCTCATCTTGATGTGGATCCTGCGCGTCAGCGGATCATCGATCTCCATCTCGAGCAGACGCTCGTGGACCGCACGGTTCAGACCCATCGAGCTCGTGATTCCGAGCTTGCAGGAGTCAGTGCCCGGGCAGCTGACGACGTCGGTGATCTCGTCGGCGCCGCCGGTGCCGAGATCGAGCTCCTTGAGCCGCTTCCAGACGTCGTACACGGCCTCGTCGCGCACCCAGCGCAGCACGAGGTTCTGGTGCGCGGTGGTGCGGGCGTAGCCGCCGGTGAATTCGCGCATGATCTGGCCGAGGCCGCGTAGCTGCTCCGGCGTGACGTCACCGCGCGGGACCGTGACCTCGACGGTCGAGAATCCGTCCTGGCGCTGGCTTTGGACGTTGCTCTCGTAGAAGCCGTCGAACTCGCGCTGGTCGCCGTTGGGCGAGCCGAAGTTGAGCGGCTTGGCCGGCGCATGCGCCTGCTCGTCGTGCTCGAGCAGGATGCCGTCGATCGAGAAGTCGCGCTCCGCGACCCAGTCGCCCTGGAGCTCCTCCTCGACCATCTCGCGGAAGGCGTCCATGCCGATCTTGTCGACCAGCACCTTGATCCGGGCCCGTGCGCGGTTGACGCGCAGGAAGTCCTGGCGATCGAAGATCCGGAACACGGCCTCGGCGACCTTCAGATAGTCGCCGTTGTCGAGCTCGACGAACTCGTACAGCACCGGCGCCAGGCGCGGCATGATCGCGGTGCCGCCGCCGACCCGGACCACGACACCGCGGACGCCGTCACGCAGGCGCGGGATGAAGGCGATGTCGTGGATCTGGGTGATCGCGTTGTCGGCGTCGGTCGCCGTGAACGCGGTCTTGATCTTGCGCGGCATCATCTGCGTCGTCGGGTGACGCACGAAATAGCGCACGTACGCGCCCGCGTAGGGGGTGATGTCGAAGAGCTCGTCGGCCAGCGTTCCGGCGCGCGGGTCGCCGGTGACGTTGCGGACGGTGTTGCCGCAGCCCTCGCGGCTCGAGAGTCCCGTCTCGCTGAGCTCTCGCATCATCGCGGCCGCGTCGGGCAGCGGCATGTGGTGGACCTGGATGTTCTGGCGCGTGGTGATGTGGCCCTTGCGCAGCGGCGCGTACTTCTCGATCCCGTCGGCAAAGGCGTCGAGCTGGTCGGGCGTGACGCCGCCCATCGGCAGCTTGACGCGGATCATCTGGACGTCGGGCTGGCGCTGGCCGTAGACGCCCTGACGCAGGCGGAACTTGATGAAGTCGTCTTCCTGCAGCTCGCCGCGCAGGAACTTGCCGGCCTCCGTGTCGAAGTCGTCGAACTCGTGCTGGAGGATCGGGATCACGTGGCCCGGGCACGTTCTCGAGCACCTCGGGGTTTTCAAGCGACCCTTCCTTGGGCCGACCGTGTCCGTGCTGCTCAGCTTCCAGTGAGGCGTGCGGTGCCATCTGTCTTCCTCTGGATGTCGGGCGTGGAAAGTGGTGAAATCCGACCCGGTTTTAGCCGGGGCCCGTAAATCTACCAAATGCCGACCGGGTTACCTGCTTTTTGCGTCAGGTCAGCTTTACGGCCGCCGCTCCGCTGAGCGGCGCCCTACATCCAGGGGGCCGGCAGGGCCGGCTGGCGCGCGACACCCTCGGCCAGCGCAGCCCGCTTCCACGGGCCCACCGCGGGCTTCGTCTCCGGTACCGCCACCGGCGCCACGTCGCGCATGAACTGCTCGATCGCCGCGAGCATCGCCGCGGCTTCCTGCGGCGACGGATCCGGGCTAAAGCGGGATATTTCCATGCTTGCGGCGCGGCCCGGGCTGGCGCTTGGTCTCGAGCATCCGCAGAGCTTCGATCAGCTTCGGTCGCGTCTCATGCGGGACGATCACATCGTCGATGTAGCCGCGCTCGGCCGCGATGTAGGGGTTGGCGAAGTGCGCCTTGTACTCCTCGATCCGCTCCGCGCGCTGCGCATCGGGGTCTTCCGCGCCCGCGATCTCGCGACGGTAGATGATGTTCACAGCGCCCTCGGCACCCATCACCGCGACCTCCGCGCTCGGCCACGCGAAGTTCATGTCGGCGCCGAGGTGCTTCGAGCCCATCACGTCGTAGGCGCCCCCGTAGGACTTGCGCGTGATCACCGTCAGCTTCGGCACGGTCGCCTCCGCGTACGCGTACAGCAGCTTGGCGCCGTGGCGGATGATCCCGTTCCACTCCTGCGCGGTACCCGGCAGGAACCCGGGCACGTCACAGAAGGTCAGGATCGGGATGTTGAAGGCGTCGCACGTGCGGATGAACCGCGAGGCCTTCTCCGAGGCCTCGATGTCGAGCACCCCCGCAAGCTGTGCGGGCTGATTGCCGACGACACCGACCGCATGCCCGTCCAAGCGCGAGAAGCCACAGATGATGTTGGGCGCAAACAGCTGCTGAACCTCGAAGAAATCGCCGTCATCGACGATGTGATGGACGACCTCACGCATGTCGTACGGCTTGTTCGGGTTGTCCGGCACGATCGTGTCGAGCTCCGGATCCATCCGCAGCGGGTCATCACCGGCGAGTACGCGCGGCGACGTCTCAAGGTTGTTCTGCGGCAGAAACGACAACAGATAACGAGCGTCCTGCAGACACGCGTCCTCATCTTCGGAGGCGAAATGAGCGACCCCGGACTTGCTGTTGTGGCTCACCGCGCCGCCGAGCTCCTCCATGCCGACGTCCTCACCGGTCACGGTCCTGATCACGTCAGGGCCGGTGATGAACATGTGCGAGGTCTCCTTGACCATGAAGATGAAGTCCGTGATCGCCGGCGAATACACGGCGCCACCCGCACAGGGCCCCATGATCAGACTGATCTGCGGGATCACGCCGCTGGCGCGGACATTCCGATAAAAGACCTCGCCGTAACCACCGAGCGCGACCACACCCTCCTGGATGCGGGCACCACCGGAGTCGTTGATGCCGATGATCGGGCAGCCGATCTTCTCGGCCAGATCCATCACCTTGATCATCTTCTCCGCCATGACCTCGCCCAGCGAACCGCCGAACACCGTGAAGTCCTGGCTGAACACGCACACGCGACGACCGTCGATCGTGCCGTAGCCGGTCACGACCGCATCGGCATACGGCCGATTCCTCTGCATCTCAAAATCAGTCGTGCGGTGACGCACGAAGACGTCCAGCTCCTGAAACGAACCGGGATCGAGCAGCTTCTCGATCCGCTCACGGGCCGTGTACTTGCCCTTCGCGTGCTGCTTCTCAACCGCGGCAGCGCTACCCGCGTGGATCGCCTCGCGCTTCAGCGCCTCGAGCTGCGCCAGCTTCTCGACATAGGTCTCGGGCGGGTGCTCCTGGGTCTCCGGGTGGACGTCAGCCATTGGTGCCGCCACTGTACCGACGGGCGCCCCGCTGGGCGCCCGCCACCCGGCCTCGACCGGATCGCGGGCACTCAGCGCTGCTCAGCGCGAAAACGGGCGGTGATGGGCCTGACCAAGGCTGTCGAGGACCGCCTCCAACGCCTGCGTGGAGTCGGCCGTCACGGTTACCTTGGTGCCCCATCCCGACGGCTCGATCCGCACCGTGCCGCTCGCGCGATCGCCCTCCCAGGCGACGGTGGTCTCCGGCTCGAGCCGCGTGATTCGGATCTCCCCGAATGTCCCCAGGTGCTGTGAGAGCAGGTCCACATCGCTGCAGACCGCCCACAGCTCCGGTGCCGACTTAACGAGGGTCCGCACGGCTGTCACTTCACTCATTGCTTCCGGGTTTCGAGGTTCGGGTGCTCGACTCCTGCGCGCGGGTAGCGATGCACGGCCTACTGCACGACCATGAAGAACACGGTCACGACCACGATCACCGCCATCAGCGCGTTGACCTGATCAGCGCGGCCGCGAGCGTTGATGTAGTCGTTACTCCATCTGATCTCGCCGTCGGCCGCGGCAACGATGTCGCGCTCAGCCAGATCGGCGAGCTTGCCGGACTGGCGGATCACGAACCCGCCCTCGAGAGCGCCGATCACGATCACCGCGCCGATCCCCCACTGAACGTAGAACGCGTGCCACTGGTGCAGCTTGGCGGACAGATAGACACCGGCGAGCACCACGATCAGCAGCCCAGGATTGATGATGCTGCGTCCGATCAGCTGGCGCAGGCGCAGCACCAGCGGCGCCGAGCTGGGATCCAGACGATCTGCGGCGATCGCGATCAACGGATAGGAGACGACGACGCCGAAGGCGGCGACGACGAAGATGATGTGGACAGCGAGCGCGATCTGCCAGAAGAAGACTGCGGGGACTAGCAATGTCCGTCCTTTTAGTTGGTCGGTTGGTAACGGCCGAAGATGTCGCGCATGGCGGCGCAGACCTCTCCGAGTGTGCAGCGATCCTTGAGCGCCCGTCGCAGCACGGGAAGCACGTTTTCCGTACCCCGCGCCGCTTCGCGAACCTCTTCAAGCCGGATCTGCACGAGTTGCTGGTCCCGACTGTCCTTGAACGCTCTGAGGCGTGCGACCTGGTCGCGTTCGGCGGCGGGGTCGACGCGCATGATGTCGGGCACCTCGACGTCATCCTCCACGAAGCGATTCACGCCGACGACGATGTCCTGCTCCAGGCGGTAGCGCTCGTGGTACCCAAACGCCGATTCCTCGATCTCGGCTTTGATGAAATCGACCGCCTGAACGGCGCCGCCGAGCTCGTCCACCTTCGCGATCAGCTCGTTCGCACGGGCCTCGATCTCGTCCGTCAGCGCCTCGACGTAATAGGAACCGGCGAACGGATCAACGGTGTCAGCCACACCCGATTCGTAGGCGAGGATCTGCTGGGTGCGCATCGCGATCTTCGCGGCCCGCTCAGTCGGCAGCGCGAGCGCCTCATCGAAGCCGTTGGTGTGCAACGACTGCGTACCGCCGCAGACCGCCGCGAAGGCCTGCAGCGCCACCCGCACGATGTTGTTCTCCGGCTGCTGCGCGGTCAGCGTCACGCCACCGGTCTGGGTATGGAAGCGGAGCTTCCAGGAACGCTCGTTCTGGGCGCCGAAGCGCTCGCGCATGATCTGCGCCCACATCCGCCGGGCCGCACGGAACTTCGCGACCTCCTGGAAGACGTTGTTGTGCCCGTTGAAGAAGAAAGCCAGGCGCGGAGCGAAGTCGTCCACAGCAAGGCCGGCGTCGATCGCGGCCTGCACGTAGGCGATCCCATTGGCGAGCGTGAACGCCACCTCCTGGACCGCGGAGGCGCCCTTCTCCCGGAAGTGGTAGCCGGAGATCGAGATCGTGTTCCACTTCGGAATGTTCTCCCGGCAGTACGAGAACAGATCGGTCGTCAAACGGATCGCGCCCTGCGGCGGGTAGATGAAGTTCCCGCGCGCGATGTACTCCTTGAGGATGTCGTTCTGCGTTGTGCCTCGCAGCGCAGCGGCCGGCACACCCTGCTCCTCACCGACCAGCTCATACAGCAGCAACAGCACCACCGCGGGTGCATTGATCGTCATCGACGTCGAGACCTGATCGAGCGGGATCTGATCAAACGCGGTGCGCATGTCGTCGATCGAATCGATCGCGACGCCGGTGCGGCCCACCTCACCAAGGCAGCGCGGGTCATCGGAGTCCAACCCCAGCTGCGTCGGCAGATCGAACGCCATCGACAACCCGGTCGAGCCGTGCTCCAGCAGATAGCGGTAGCGCTGATTGGACTCCTTCGCCGACGCATACCCCGCGTACTGACGGATCGTCCACAACTGCTTGCGATACATCTCCCCATGCACGCCACGCGTGTACGGATACTCACCCGGCTCACCCAGCCGCTCGGCCAGATCCTCGGGTAGATCCGCCTCTCCGTAAACCGGTCTCACTTCAATCCCAGAATCGGTGAAACGACGCGGATCGTCCGGACCGACGATCGGGGCTATCGACTGCTCTTCGCTCTCCTCCATGCCGGGAGCTTACGTACCCACCAGTACGGCTGTCGGCCGGTGGCCTACAGAACCTTGGAGAGGAACGCCTTTGTGCGTTCGTGCTTGGGCGCGCCCAAGACCTCGGCCGGGGGACCGGCCTCAACCACCACACCGTCGTCCATGAAAACGACCGTATCTGCGACCTCCCGCGCGAAGCCGATCTCGTGGGTGACCACGATCATCGTCATGCCGCTCTTGGCGAGGTCGCGCATCACGTCCAGAACCTCGCCGACGAGCTCCGGATCGAGCGCCGAGGTCGGCTCGTCGAACAGCATCAGCTTCGGATCCATCGCCAGCGCCCGGGCGATCGCGACCCGTTGCTGCTGTCCGCCCGAGAGCGCTACCGGGTGGGCGTCGTGCTTATCGCCGAGCCCGACGCGGTCGAGCAGCTCGCGGGCCCGAGTCTGCGCCTCATCCCGCCGCCGCTTCAGGACCTGGATGGGGGCGAGCGAGACATTCTCGAGGGCGGTCATGTGCGGGAACAGATTGAACTGCTGGAACACCATCCCGATCTGCTGGCGCTCGCGAGCGACGTCGCGCTCATGCAACTCGTAGAGCTTCCCGTTGGCCTCGCGGTAGCCGACCAGCGCGCCGCCGACCGAGAGACGCCCGGCGTTGATCTTCTCGAGGTGATTGATGCAACGCAGGAAGGTCGACTTGCCCGAGCCGGATGGACCGAGCAAGCACATCACCTCGCCACTGTTCACGGTGAGCGTGATGCCCTTGAGCACTTCGTTTGAGCCGAAGCGCTTGTGCACGCCCTCAGCCTTGACCATGACGTCACTCATCGCCGCCCACTCCCAACCGAGAGCCAACGCTCCTTCATCGTCGCCTGGTCGGCGCGCGAGAAGCCCTGCCCGAACTTGCGCTCGAGGAAGTACTGGCCAACGTAGAGGATGCTCGTCATCACCAGATACCAGATGCTGATCACGATCAGGAGCTGGATCGTGTCGTAGTTCTGGGAGTAGATCGATTGCGCCTGGTAATAGAGCTCACCGAAACTGATCACCGCTGCCAGCGAGGTGTTCTTGAGCATCGAGATGAACTCGTTGCCAGTCGGCGGCAGGATCACTCGCATCGCCTGCGGCAGGACGATCTGCCGCATGATCTGCAGACGGTTCATGCCGAGTGACGCCGCTGCCTCCGATTGCCCCTCAGGCACCGAGATGATCCCGGCGCGCACGATCTCTGCCATGTAGGCGCCCTCGTTGGTGCCGAGTGCGAGCAGCGCAGCTACGAATACCGTGATGATCTTGTTGGCGTCGGGGTGGACCAGCGCAGGCCCGAACGGCACGCCGATGTCAATCAGGTGAGCGGGCGCCGGGAACAGCGCTGCGACGTTGAACCAGAAGACGATCTGGACCAGCAGCGGCGTGCCACGGAAGAAGAAGACGTAAAGCCAACTTGCCGACTTCAGGATCGGATTGGGCGATAGCCGCATTACCGCCAGGATCACGCCGAGAATCACGCCGATCAGCATCGCCAGAACCGCGAGATAGAGGGTGGCGACAGCCCCCTTCAGGATCTCTGAGTTGAAGAGATAGTGCCCGACGATGTGCCACTGGATCGCGGAGTCACTCACTACGAAGCGGACCACCGACGCGGCGATCACGACGACGACGAACGCTGCGATCCAGCGACCGGGACGGCGCACCGGAACGGCCTCGATCTCCTCCGGCCTGTCCGGTGCGCCCTGTGTCAGCTCCGATTGATCCATTACGGGGCCAACTATCCCGTACTGCAGTAGACCTGCGCCAGCGTCAGCTGCTCGCGCCGTTGATCTTCACGAAGGAAGCGGGAACCTCGATGCTCTGGACTCCCCACTTCTTGAAGATCTGACCGTAGGTGCCGTGCTTGACCAGGTACTGCATCGCGGCCTTGACCGCCGGCGTCAGGCCCGTGCTCTTCGCGACCGCGAGGCCGTACGGAGCCGGGGCATATTCCGCGCCGACGAGCTTGAACTTGCCCTGGGACTGCTTGACCTGATAGGCGGCAACCGGAGTGTCGGCGAAGCCGAGCTGCGCGTGTCCGTCGGACACGTCGAGGTTGGCCCCGTTCTGACCCGGGAAGACGGAGACCGTGACGGCCTTCTTGCCGGCCTTGGTGCACTTCGTGCCCTGTGCCTTGGCGTCGATCTCCTCGGTGGTGCCGCTCTCGACCGCCACCGTCAGACCGCAGATGCTCGAGATGCCGGCGATCTTCGTGCCGCCCTGGGCGAGCGTGTAGAACGACTCACCGACGTTGGCGTAGTCGACGAAGTTGACCTGCTTCTCACGGGCCTTGGTGTCGGTGAACGACGATGCGCCGATCATGTAGCGACCGCCGACCATGCTCGGGATGATGTCGTCAAATGTGACGTTGGCGACTGAAACCTTGAGGCCCATCACCTTGCCGAGCGCGTTCGACAGATCGACGTCCATGCCGACGATCTTGCCGCCGTTGACGAACTCGTCCGGCGCGTAGGTGGCGTCGGACGCCACCGTGAGCGTGCCCTTGGCTTTGATCGAGGCCGGCACGAGCTTCGCGACCGAGGGCACGGCCCCCGTCGACGCTGAAGCCGACGCGCTCGCGCAGCAGGCGAGCGCGGCGGATGCGCCCGCCATGGCGAGCACCCTTCCAATGATCTTGCGATTTCCCATCAAAACTCCTCCAAGTAGACGGGCCCGGCGGAGCAGCGCGGGCCGGCGCTGAGCATACGAGAGACTGACCGGGTTTATACGAGATACCGGCGGGTTTAGCCGTATCCAAATGTCCACACGTGCTGCGTACGAAATGGCCGTTCTGGCCAGTCAGCCGCTGCTTCGGCGGTGTGGATGGCCAGCCGTTCGGATAGATTGCGGCCCGATGCCTACTTCTCTGGTTACAGGCGGCGCCGGCTTCCTCGGTTCTCACCTGTGCGACGCGCTGCTCGCCAAGGGCCATCGGGTTATCTGCGTCGACAACCTGGAGACGGGGACGCTCAACAACATCGCGCATCTGCGCGGCGACGAGTTCGTCCACCTGAACCTCGACATCATCGAGCCCTACTACATCGAAGAGCCGGTTGACTTCGTCTACCACTTCGCGTCGCCGGCCTCGCCGATCGACTACCTGCGGATCCCGTTGCACACGCTGAAGGTGGGCTCCTACGGAACCCATCACACGCTCGGACTCGCGAAGCGGCATCGCGCCCGCTTCCTTACAGCTTCCACCAGCGAGGTCTATGGCGACCCCCAGGTGCACCCGCAGCCCGAGAGCTACTGGGGTCACGTGAACCCGATCGGCCCGCGCGGCGTCTACGACGAGGCCAAGCGATTCTCCGAGGCACTCACCATGGCTTACCACCGCCAACAGGGTGTCGATACAGCGATTGTGCGGATCTTCAACACCTACGGCGCGCGGATGCGCGCCCGTGACGGCCGCGCGATCCCGACCTTCCTGCGCCAGGCCGTGCAGAACCAGCCGATCACCGTCTTCGGCGACGGCTCGCAGACTCGTTCGTTCTGCTACGTGGACGATCTCGTCCGCGGGATAATTCTGCTCGCCGAGTCGGGCCACCACGATCCCGTCAACGTCGGCAACCCGAACGAGTTCACGCTGCTCGAACTGGCAGAGGCGGTGATCGACGTGACCGGATCAGCCTCCCAGGTCATCTTCGAAGAGCTTCCGACGGACGACCCGCAGGTTCGCCAGCCCGATGTCACCAAGGCGCGTGAGTTGCTGGGTTGGGAACCGACGATCCAGTTGCGCGAGGGTCTGGCGCTGACAATCGAGAACTCCGGGCGCGAAGCGCTGATCGGCGGACGCTACTGATGCCGCCGACCGACCGGTTCGTCATCAGCTTCGCTGCGGAGCCGCCTCAGCAATCGCTTCCGTATGGCCGCTGGGCCGAGGTCCTGGCTGAACAGTTCGTCGCTGCGTGCGCGGACATCGACAGCGACGGTGAGGAGCTCGGCGAGCCAGGTGAGATCCGCTGGTTCCCGGACCGGACCTTCTACGGTCGCACCTACGTCCCCGCAGTGGCGCGTACGAATCTCGGCTATGAGGTGTTCGGCTACGTCTCGTTCCAGGACGAGGGTGACGAAGCCGGCCCGGACCACTTCGAGGCGCGCGCGGACTTCACAGGTGACGTCGCCGAGGCGAATCCTGACTGGCAGCTCGATCTCAACGAGATGGTCCTGGGTAGCTGGCGCGGCGAGGCCGGTCAGGTGGCCGAGATGACCCTGGTCTGGGGCGTTCCGCTGATTCCCGGAGGCGCGCTCGTGACAGCCGAGCTTGCCGATCATGCCGTCGACCAGTGCGAGCTCGCCGAGCAGCGCTTCACGCTGATTGCGCCTGACAACTACCGCGGTGACTACCTGGACCTGAAACTGTGGAGCAAGCGCGGAGACGAGCTGGCGGTCGAGTCGCTCTATGCAGAGGACGACGAGGACGACAGCGACGACGACGAGGACGGAGAGCCCGCAGCCTGAGCGCTGTGGCTACTCTGGCTGCGCGCCCTCGTAGCTCAATGGATAGAGCACGCGCCTCCTAAGCGCGGGATGCAGGTTCGATTCCTGCCGGGGGCACTCATCCTGCTCTCGATCGCCTGACGTAACCGTATGATCTGGCCGGCTCGCGGCCGCGACGACCGCTCCGCACGATGGCAGTAACACGAACGTCTTCTTCCCCTTCACGTCTGGCCGGCCGTGTGGCCAGGGCCGTCACGGGGTCACAACTCCGCCGCGATTTGGGGCCGCCCACAATCGCCTATGTCTTCGTGACCGTGTTGCTGTTCGGAGCCAGTGTCGTCGTCGGAGCGTCGTTCATCGATCCGTCCACCTGGATGCACTGGGATGGCGCGATCTACGCGAGCATCTCCAACCACGGCTACCACCTGTACCGCTGCCAGGCGGTACCGCTCTGGTGCGGCCCGGGTGCGTGGTTGCCGGGGTTACCCTGGGCTCGTCGCACTGCTCTACGCCGTCGGCTTACACAAGCCCATCACGGGGGTACTCGTAAGCTGGCTGTTCGATTATGCGGTCTTGGTCCTGCTCTGGCAGGCGTTCCTAAAGCGAATCGAGTCGCCCCTTCGGTTCGTCGCACTCGCGTTTGCTGCCTGCGTCCCCGGCGGCGTCTACATGCGCGCAGGGTTTCCGATGTCGATGACCGTCTTCTTCATGCTCCTGACCGTCGTTCTGATCAGACAGCGGCGGTGGCTGTGGGCCGGTGTGGCCGCCGGTATCGCAGGTTCGTGTTATCCGAGCGCCAACGTGATAGCGCCCGTGCTTGTCGTCTGGGTGTTCACACACGAAACGGATCGTTCATACATCCGCCGCACCGTGTTGGCATGTGGGAGCGGCCTACTCGCCATCAGCGGCTTCATCGTGTTCTGTGTCGTGCTGAAACTGCAGACGGGACATTGGAACACGTTCTTCCTCGTGGAAGCCAGCTACAAGCATGGGCTTCACCTACCTACAGCGAACCTCTGGCCTCTCATCAAGGACGCGGTGACGCTGTCTCCGGGATGGGCTGATGCCGCCGGTTGGCAAGCGTTGCTGGTCACCATCTGCTGCCTCAC
This sequence comes from uncultured Conexibacteraceae bacterium, assembly GCA_963720195.1. Classification (GTDB taxonomy): domain Bacteria; phylum Actinomycetota; class Thermoleophilia; order Solirubrobacterales; family Solirubrobacteraceae; genus Palsa-465. The sequence continues at coordinate 295,577 of CAVRFD010000020.1, read as the reverse complement.
CGTCACGGGGACCGCCTTGATCCGCGCGTTTCAGCGCCGGGCGACCACCTGGGACGCGCTGATGGTTTCGCTCACCCTGCTGCTCTGGCTTGTTCCTCTCACCCAGCGCAACGAGAGCTATTGGCGCGGGGACACTCTGCTGCTGGTCCCGCTCTGCCTACAGATTCCCAAGCTCACGCCACGGGTCGCGATTCCACTGACATGCGCGGTGATCGCCGTCTTTCCTCTGGTCGCAGCCTTCTACCTGAACCAAACGCTGATGTGATCTGCCGTTGGCCGTATCATCTACTCACCACGGCCGGTGGTAATCCCGACCATGGCCGTACGCGCAAATAATCAAGCAGGTCGAGCACGCGAGTTGTGGCGCGTGAGTAGCGGGTCATGGGCGGACCGGCTGCGTCATTATCTGCAGTGGCTGCCCTTGGTGCCGGCGCTCGTCTACTGCGTGGGCCTGATCGCGAACTTCGGAGCGATCCTTCGCGCTGTCTACAGCAACGCGGATGCGAGCAGCGTGCTCGCAATCGCCCAGTCGTTCCCATCGGCTCCGCACGGCGCCAAGGTCGTCTACGGCGACGTGCAGATACTGCAGGTCCTGGCAGTGTTGTTGGTGACTCGCGTTCTACCGGCGTACCGATACGTGTGGGAGGTGGCCCCATGGCTGGTGAGCCTGGCGGCGATCTGGGTTGTGGCCCGCGTCGTGCGAATCGTCGCCAGCCGATGGGCGGCGACGATTGTGATGATCACGCTCGGATGCGCAGGGCCCTTTCTCCTGGCACTTCAGTTCGAGTGGGGTATCCATACAGCCGCGTACCAGGACATATGTGTGTTCGGTGCTGTGCCCGCGCTGCTCGCATTGCGCGGGGGAACGCTCGGCCGTTCCCGGCGTGCCTGGTACTTCTGGCTACTGCTCGTGGTACTGGTCGGAGCCGGAGGACTCTCGAACGACAACCTCTTCGTTGTCGGAGGACTGGTGCCGTTCGTGATAGCCGGAGCGGTGACAGCCTGGCTGGCAGAAGGGCCCGTCCGTAAGCGCGTCCTTTACTCCACGGGACTCGTGGTTGTGGGTACGTTGGTCCTTGGCGAGATCGCAACCGTAATCGGGCGGCATGCGGGAATCACATCGGTTCCGTTTAACCTGGAATTCGTCCAATACAGCCAGATCCTCGATCATGGCGGACTGCTCGCGCAGTCACTCCTCTATCTGCTGAACGGCAACTTCGCCGGACTAACGGTCAACTTGACCGGTGCCGTCGCCTTTGCGGGCGCGATCGTGGTGGTCGGCGCAGTGTGCACGGCCTATCGCTACGGTCACCGACAGATACGGCCACTGCTCGCTTTCATTCCGCACTCGCCACCGGGCAGGCGGGAGCCAGCCGACCTGGCACGCGTCGCGCTCACCGTCTACTGGGTGACCAGTGCAGTTGTGCTCTCAGTCGCGTTTGTGTTCACGAGCGCGGTCGTGGACGTTTTCGGCATGAGGTACGTGGTGACGGTCGCTTACGCCGTGGTCGTGCTGGCGGCGGTGGCCTGCGCACCGCGTCCGTGGGCGCGCAATCTATTCGCGTTCGGCGTCTGCGTGCTGGTGTGCGGCGCGTGCATCAGCATCTTTCGACACGATCTGGAGAACAGCGACCGGAGCTTCCCGAAGCCTGCGGATGCAGCTGCCCTCGAGAAGTGGGTCCACGCCCACCACCTGCGGTACGGCTACGCGTCCTACTGGGATGCCGCGCCGCTCGACTGGTGGTCACAGTCTCACCTATCGATCGCTCCGGTGCAGGTGTGCGAGGACGCGGCCACGCTCTGCGCTTATGACAACCGCATCAGCTCGTGGTACACGCCACACCCAGACGCACGCAGCTTCGTCGTCGTGGACAACCGATTCCTCACTGAGAATGCGGGGGCAGCGCTGGGGATCGGTGGGCCGTCCACCGCCTTTGGTCGGCCGGCCAGCGTTGCGCACGTGGCCGACATGACCGTCTACGTCTACCGGTACGACGTCGCCAGCCGGTTCGGACCTCCCGCCCTCTTCTGAGCTTCCGCGGCGCGCCGTCAGTCAGCGCGCGCGTTCACACATGCAGACGAACTGGTAACCGAAGAGCGTTGGACGCGCGGCCACCAAGAGACGGTCGACGACTCGCAGAGCACGACGCGCAAAGCCGCCGCCTGAGGCCAGCACGTCCAGCGGCAAGCCCGTGGTCTCCTGATGCACGACCGTGAAGCCGGCGTTCCGCAGACGGCGGAAGAGCCCGCGGCGGGTGAAGAATCGGACGTGGCCGTTATCGAGGACGCCGCGCTGGTCGTAGTCGAACAGACCGAGCACGGTTCGGATGCGCGCGTACCAGTGCCCGAAGTTCGGAACCGAGGCGATCAGCACGCCGCCGGGAGCAAGTAGGTCGCGCACCTCGCGCAGGAGTCGTTCCGGGGAGCGCACATGCTCGAGGATGTCGCCGCACACGACCACGTCGTAGGGACCGCGATCAGCGACGTCTGCTGGAAGACCGCGGTCGAGGTCGGCCTGGATGAAGTGATCGACACGGTCACGGACGCCGTCTATCTCGAGCACATCCACGCCTGTGACCGTGTGGCCCAGCGCATGGATCCGCTCGGAGAGCAGCCCGCCTGAGCAGCCGAGATCGAGCAGATTCGCCGGCGGGCGGTGCTCGAGCCAGCGCAGGATCGTCGCGTGAGAGCTGTCGTTCTGCTTGAGCGCGTACTCGTCGCCGACGCCGCCGAAGTCACCCGAATCAAAGCCCATCTTGCCGAGGCGATAGCGGACGACATCAGAAGAGACGTCCTTGGCGTATTTCAGTCCGTCGACATAACAGATCTCATCGCCGTAGTAGGTCGGGATCGGCACCTCGACGATCCGCCGGCCCGCATCGACCAGCTGGATGATTATCTGCGTGTCGAAGTTGAAGCCGTCGGAATTGCCTTCGAACGGGATCGCGTTGAGGGCGTCCACGCGGTATGCCCTGTAGCCCGAGTGGAACTCGGTCAGGTCGGTGCCGAGGACCTTGTTCTCGAACTTCGTCAGAATCCGGTTGCCGACGTACTTGTAGAGCGGCATGCCGCCACGGCGCGCGCCACCTGGGTCCATCATGCGTGAACCCATGACCGCATCGGCTTCACCGCGCTCGAGCGGCGCGACGATCTCAGGAAGGCACTCGGGTGCGTACTGACCGTCGCCATGGAGCATGACAATCACGTCGAGGCCCATATCGATCGCCATGCGGTAACCGGCCTTCTGATTGCCGCCGTAGCCGAGGTTCTCGGGGTGGCGGATCACCTTCAGAGGGAGATCGTCGACCATCTGCTTGTAGCCGAGTCCGACCAGATAGGTGGAGTCCGCACTCGCGTCGTCGCACACCAGCACTTCGGAGATCCGCGGCCGGAAGCTCTTCGGAACACGATCGAGGACGCTGGCGAGCGTCGACTCGGCGTTGTATGCGACCACGAGGATTCCGATCCGCAGCTGTCGCTCGGCCTCAGTCGTCGTCTCCACTGCTTGCATTTCCGTCGCTGTCATGTTGCTCAAATTCTTCGCCGTTTAGCTCGCGCTAAGCCGTCCCTAGGGTAGCGACGCCAGCGATCATAAGGGCAAAGGGGGAGTCGCACACAGCTCAGGCGGCGGCGTGCCTGAGCCAGGACGCAGGTACGTGGTAGAGAGTCACGCCGCCGACCGTGGCCGTCGCGCGGAGACCGGACTGCCGTATCGTCGGCGCCCACCGCTGCACCTCGCTCGCCTGGACGACGACGTCCGATACGTGGCGCGCGACCACGAACTGCCGGAGCTGCTTTCCGTCACCCGCGCCCGGGACGTCCGCCCAAAGATCCGCGGTCAGCTTGTTGTTCCAGCCCGCCGGGGGCGGATAGACGAAGTAGCCGTTCGCCATGTTCCAATAGAAGTTGTCCTCGCCCTGCCACATCGGGCTCTCACTGAAGCCGCCCCAGGTGATCGGCATGATCGTCTCACCCGGGCGCAGGTAGCGCTTGTACATATTGGTCGCGAAGAACGTCGGGTTGGTCCAGACGAAGCCAGCGTTGGCAATGAAGCTCGGCACGATGCACGCGACCGCCAGTACCGCCAAAGCCCAACGCACCCACGTCTGGCGCCCAGGGCGGACGACCCAAAGCGCGAGCACCACCGCGCACAGAAGCGACAGCTCGAGCGCGACGCGGCCCTGCATCACCTCGTTGAAGATCGGCAGCCGGCCGATCAGCGAGTAGGGCAACCAGATCGTCCAGTGCCCGGCGAGTACAAGGTGGCCGCCAAGGATCCACAGGATCGTCATGACCAGTGTGCCGGCCAGAACCTTGGCTGCGCGAGTGTTCCATCTCGTGAAGATGAAGTGCAGCACGATCAGGATCATCGGCAGGCCGACGTAGGAGAGCGTCTCACCTGTGCCGCCGATGTAGAGACCGGTGACCGACTCGAATGAACGCCCGCCGATCCAGGTCGGTGGGTTGGGAGTGAAGAACGAGAGCAGGTCCGTCGGGTACCCGTAGAAACCGACGTTCTTCGCGTAGGCCGGTGCCTTCAGCAGCTCATACACGTACCACGACGAGACGACCAGCATGATCGCGTACGCCGCCACGATCAGTGGCAGCACGGCGAGGATGCGGGCGCGGCCCTCCTTCGAGGCGAAACAGAAGGCGAAGAGCAGGCACAGCGCGCCGACCACCGACATCGTGGTGAGCACCTCGGTTGAGATGAACTCCTGTACTAGCAGCAGCACCGCCAGTTCGATGACAGTGCGCCGCCGCGACGCGACTCCGTCGAGCGCCTTCAGCACGCAGAGAGCCACCAGCGGTGGGCAGAATATGACTCCCAGCACCAGGTGCCCACCGAGCTCGGCGACCTGATACGTGGAGAAGCCATAGCTGACGCCCACAAGGATTGAAGCCCAGGGCGACTTGCTGATGTAGCGGCACAGCAAGAAGGCCGACCACGACGCAGTGACCGGCGCCAGGATCGTGACCACGTTGTAAGAGACAACGGCGCTCCACAGCCCCGTGACCGGCGCCAGCAGGTACGCCAAGAAGGGACCGGCCGTCGTGCCGGCGAGATTGATCCCAGTCGGCGTCCACATCGCCCGCGAATACAGCGGGTTGAGGCCGTGCAGCAGCGCGTGCGGGAACCAGTCGAACGACCAGGCGAACTCTGCGGGATCTCCGGGCAGGCCGCAGTTGCACACCGAATTGAGGTGGGCGACGGAGGCGCGATCCCAGACGAGTCCCAACGCCAGGTAGATGACGAACGCCACGAGCGCGTTCGGGCGCGCTAGCTGCGACCGGAAGACCGACCAAAGCCCCACAGACCGCCGACGCTCGTCACGCAGCGTCAGCGCGGGCGCGTCGACGACTGTGTCTGACACATCAGCCATGACCTATGTCAGGGCGCTACGAACCTGAGATCGAAGTTGCCCGAAGCGGTGTAGACATAGCGCAGGTTCGCGTCGTGCAGGTACGCCGTGTATGTGACCGCGTTAAAGCCGGTTGGTTTGACCCCGACGATCTGGAACTTCGCAACGCCCTGAGAGTTCGTGCGCACCACGGCGTACCGGCCGACGCGGCCTCCATTGATCCGGGACTGGGCCCGCACTTGGCCCGTCGGCGACCACGTGATCTGGCGCAGCGTCACCGCCACGCCGGCGCGATGGAGCGGAGCGCCCTCATGGTTCACCAGATCCAACGAGAGCGTGAATGGTTGGCCGACGGGGAGGGGTTTGTTCTGTGCCGGCGGGTTGAACGTCAGCCCAAGTAGCGATGGCGCGTACATCTCGCTCACGCTGAAAGATTCTGGCTTTTGCACATACCCAACGATGTTGAACCCGCCGTATATCGACGGCTGCGCCTGCGCGTTTGGTGACACGATGCTGTACTCCGCGGTCGTGTGCGGCGGCAGCACCTTCGGCCCTTTATCGACGTTCCAAAAGGTCGAGTTGTACTCCGATTGAACGGTGTCGAAGCCCGGCGACACAGGTTCACCAGATGTGTTCGTCACGCGTAGCTTGAGCAGCTGGATGTGGTTGGTGTTCCCGGTCGTCTGCACACCGGCAAGCCTGATCTTGATCGGAGGTGAGGCGGTAAGTGAGCGAACCACGGCGCCGAGGAACAGCAGTGCACACACCGCCGTACCGATCAGCCACAGACGCGAGCGGAATCCGCCGGCAAGCCCGTTCGCCCGCCCAAGCAGCCAACGCCAGCGATCGCTTGCCGCGGCGGCGAAGCGCGACGTGGCCGCTGCGGCGTGCTGTCGCACAGGTACGGGTCCTGCCGTGATGGCAGCAACCACCGCAACCGGGATCAGCGATATGAAGTAATTGACGTTCGATCGCGCCCCGAAAAACAGCGCGAACGACGGCAGGAACAGCATCGCCATACGAAGTAACGGGTATGTGCCCACGAACGCGACGAGCAGCAGTAGCAGCGTGAAAATGGTCGCGAGCGAGAACGCTGTCATCGAGCCGCCGCCGATGTGGAAGTACAGGCTGAGCGACACCGTCCCCTGACCGGTCGGGACCATGTCGCCGGCAAGCGGCGTGAAGATCCCGGTAATCCATGCGTGTGGCGACGCGATTATGTAGGGCAGGTTCGGGATCAGGAACGCGACCAGCGCGATCGACAGGTACTTGCCGGCGCGCCTGATCGCCGGCGACAAGCCCGGTCCGCAGGTACTCGTCACCACCGAGGGCAAGCAGCATGAAGGGCAACGCGAGCCACGGCGTCTGCTTGATCGCCATCGCCAACCCGAACATCACCGGCCCGATGTACGTCCAGCGACTGGACCCGAACCGGTCCCACTTGTAGGCGGCGATGATCAGCAGCGGCATGTACATCGCGTCCGTGACGCCGCCGACCGCATACGAGGCGTAAAGCATGCAGCCGCCGAACAGCAGTCCAATCGGACGGACCCGCACCGGCAGCAGCGCGAACAGCATCAGTGTCGTCACGCCCCAGAAGATCAGGCACAGCGCCGGCGCGAGGTTGTACGACCAACCGAGCAGCAGGAAGGGGACGTAGATCAGGAATGACAGCGACGGATAGGAGAGCGTTGTCACTGGCTTCCCGACAAACGAATACGTGTAGTAGTTGGTCGGCGTCTGGAACAGCTGGTAGGCCGGCTTCATCGAGTGCGTGTACGGATTCAGGCCGTGCTGCACGAGCTGCGCCGCGTACTGATCGAACGCGATCTCGTCGGTCCCGTAGAAGACGCCGCCCTTCAGCGAGGCGATCCCCCAGGCGATGACGGTGCCGCCGGTGATCAGCGCGGTCACCCATGCCAATGTGTTGGTCAGGCGGCGGTCGGTCGTCCAGCGGTTGTCCGGCAGCCAACAGGCGATGATCGTGCCGAGTCCCCAGATATTGCAGAAGACGAGGATCCCGACCGTCCACGTGTGGCGGGCGGTCCCGATCAGCGCCGAGGCCCAAACGAGCAGCCCGACGCCCACCAACGTCCAAAGCGCCCGATCGGACAAAGTTCGAGGCGGGAGGACATCAAACGCCACAGGGGCGACGGTGTCCGGATACGGCTGAGCTGTCTCTTGCTCAGTCCCAGCGGCCGCGGGCGAAAAATCAGTGATATCAGCCAATGGTGGTGAGAGAGATCGGAAGCCGCCGCGACGCCTTCAGGCGGCTACGGCTTCGCTGTCGCGATGACGGTGAGTAGTACAAAATCGAGCTGTTGACAGGCTTAAGGAGGAACCTCGCCCAGCCACGCCCGCCGGCCGTGCACAGCGCGGTTGCGTCATGGTAGCCGCTCCCGTACCCGCAGCGGCTGTGCGTGCCGGCCTCACACGCGATCCGGACGCTCCGGATAGACCTCGTCGATCGTCGTGAGCGTCACGAACGGCGCCTGAGCGGCCTCGCGGATCGCGTCCGCGCCACCGGCGAGGCGATCACAGATCGCCAGGACGCCGACGACCTCGACGCCCTCGGAGCGCACCGCCTCGAGCGCCCGGATCGTCGATCCGCCCGTCGTGATCACGTCCTCGACCAGCATGCAGCGATCACCGGCTTGCAGCGCCGGCCCCTCGATCCGGCGAGCAAGCCCGTGCTGTTTGGCCTCCTTGCGAACGAAGAAGGCCTTCACGTCGGCGCCCCCGGCAAGCGCGGCGCAGGCGATCGGGTCCGCGCCCATCGTCATCCCGCCGACCGCGGTGGCGCCCCATTCGGCTGCCTGGGCGGCGACCAGTTCGCCGAGAGCCAGGAACCCCTCAGGCAGCAGGATCGCGCGCTTGGCATCGACCAGGTACTGGGCGACGGCCCCGCTCGTGAGGACGACCTCACCGATCACGAGTCCATGCTCGCGCAACGACTGCAGCAGACGCTCGCGCGCCGCCGCGTGGGTCTCTAGCACTGACACAGCTTCGATCCTACGTGTAGTAGGTGTCGACCCAGTCGCCCATCTGGATCCAGTTGTACGCGGTGATCGCATCGACTATCGGCAACCGCATGCATCCGTGGCTCGCGGGATAGTCGGGCGCCGGGTCGTATCCGTGGACCGCGTACCCGCCGGTGAAGAACGAGGAGAAGTACATGCCGTCGGGCAGATAGCCGGGCTGCTTGCGGTAGACCTGATAGTTCCCGAGGATCGTCGGCGTCGAGGGCTTACCGGAGCTGATCGGGAACAGCATGCGGACCTGCGAGCCGTCAGTCAGCGCAAGAACCTGATCCGAGAGGTCGCCCTCAACGTGTGGTCCTTGGCTCGGATAGCGCACGTGGAACGTGCCGACGCCGTTAAGCAGATCGGTGAGCGTCCCCGGGTCGAGCGTCGTGTGGCCCTCGCCCTTGCCGAGCAGCCGGTGGTACGCGTTGACCGCGAGCTCGGTCCCTTCGTCATAGACGCCCGTCTGCGGGATGTAGAGATGCAAGGCCGCGAGTTGCTGCTGAATCAGTTGAACGAAGCGGCCGCCGGCGCCGAGATCGACGTCGGTGTCAAGCGTCGTGTACGAAGCCCAGCGTTCGAAGCTCAGCATCTTCGTGTTGCGCGCGTGGTAAAGGCGAACCGTGACGTGGCCGGCGCGTGGCGCGTGCAGTGTCGTCTGGAAGTGGCCGTGCTGTCCGCGGCGCGCGATGCTCAGCTGCGATCGGCGAAACACATGCGAACCGACACTGGCGACGAGTTCGAGCTTCTGCCCGGGGGCGAACCCCTGCACGGTGCCACTGACCACAACCGCACGCTCGGGCACCGTGACTCGATCCCCATGAACTCGGAACAGTCCGTCCAACCCGAGCGTGATCCGGCCGGCATCGACTGGTCGGGTCGGCGACCCGGTTCCCGCTGCCAGCGCGCCCGCTGGCGCACTGGCTGCTCCCAGCGCCAACAGTCCAAGCGTCAGCGACAGGCGACGCATAGCGAGGCTCCGCTTCATAAAACGATGGTAACCAGTACCCCGGTTATGGGTCGGTCACAGGAGCCGACACGCCACGCGAGAGTGGTCCTGTCACCAGCGCGATCACGGCGAGTGCACCCGCCGTCACCGCAATGATCTCCGCAGCATTCCAGCTGAACTCGTTGACCCCGAGCGCGATGCAGTTGTTGATCGAGTGCAGCGCCATGCACGGATACAGAGAGCCGGTTTTCCAGCGCATGATGCAGAGCACGAAGCCGAGAAAGCCGAGCGGAACCAGATACTCGGGCTGAGCCGAGTCGAAGTGCGCGAGACCGAACAGGATGCCCACGATCACGGCCGCGACCCAGGGCCCGATCTCGCGCCCAGCGACGCTGATTCGCATGCGGCGCAGGATGCCGAACAGGAACCCCCGGAAGAAGAACTCCTCGGCCATGGGCGCGACCGCGCACACGTACACGGCAACAGCGATCGCCGTGCCGGTGTGGTTCAGGCCGAGCCCGGTCGGCAAGCGGTCGGTGCCGTGCACGCTTACGATCGCCGCGTAGACGAGCGTCACGACGTAGTAGCAGGCGCCCGCGCCGAGCACGGCGCCGATGCCGACGCGCCACGGGATCCGCACGTAGCCGAACTCGGCGCGACCCATGACCCCACGGACCGTCGTGAAGTAGAGCGCCGAGAGTACGAACGACACGTCGAACAGGTAGTTGTCGATGTCGTTCATGACCGGCGTCGGGTGCGTCGCCGACGCGCCGCGCGCCGCCCCGATCGCGTCCACGATGAGTTGCAGGAAGAAGGTGAGCGCCAGCGCGAAAACCACCGCGGCAAAGGCGATCCAGTACGGAGGTCGCCCGCGCTGATCGTCTGTTGTGTCGGTGGACATCGAGGGCGAGGTTACTTCCGCAGCGGGCTCAGACGCCGAGCAGCTCCGGCAAACCGGCGAGCGTGTGAATCAACTCGAGCTCGGGCAGCGTCGGCTCCTCAGGGCCGTACTCGACCTCGCCGGCGCGCCCGTCACGTGAGACCAGCACTGGCCGCACGCCGGCACCGAAGGCCGCGCCGACGTCCTCGCGGAAGTTGTCGCCGACATGCACCGCGGCACTCGGCTCGACCCCAGCCAGCAGCAGCGCGCTCTGCAACAGGCGCGGATCCGGCTTGGCGGCGCCGACCGTCGCCGAGTTGACGACGCCGTCAACCGCGTCGAGCAGACCCACCCGATCGAGCACAACGTCCAGCGATGCGTCCCAGTTGCTTGCGACCACCAGCCGCAGGCCGGCGTCGCGCAACCGCGCCAGCACATCCGGGACCTCGTGATACGCGCTGAATTGGAGGGTGTCGAGCAAAATCGCCGTGACCGAGCCAGGTGCTGCCGCGTCGAGCTGCGGGCTCCGGGGCAACGCCTGGCGCAGCACGATCGCACAGCGAGCATGGAGCTGGGCGACGCGCTCGACGTCGATCCCCTCGTACATGTGGGCCCGGTAGAAGCTCACCTCTGCAGCCAGCGCCTCGGCCGCTTGCGCTTCAGTCACCGTGACGTCGAGCCGCTCGGCCAGCAGCGCCCGCAGCCGCGGCGCGGGCGCGTCCAGAGTGACGAGCGTGCCGAACGCGTCGAGCAGTACCGCCTGCACTCGCCCCGGACCCCAGACGGGGCGGCGGCGGGAAGACCGACTCAGGCGACCCATCGCCAAGTTGCGAACTCGACCGTGAACAGCCCGAGCATCACCGCCAGCGACGCCAGCGCCGGGAGCTTCAAGCGGTGGCGCGTCACGAACTGCGCGCCCCAGATGAACAACGGGAAGGCGACCATCTCGTAGCGCGGCAGCGACGCGAGCGGCTGCAGGCTCACGGGGTCCGCCAGCGCCAGTACCAACAGCGCCAGCGTGTAGAGGGAGTACGCGACCGGCAGGCGGCGTGCGACGCCGATCAACCCGACCACGCCGAGGACGAGGAACATGAAGAGGTAGACGTCCTGCAGGGCGGCGCCGGTGACGCCCTGGGCGTATGCCGGCACGTAGTAGGGCGGGGTGGGGCCGTGGGCCAGCTGGCGCAGCCCGTTCCAGGCCTGTTCGGCGGCGCGCCAGATCGTCGTCAACGGAAACGTCGAGTGGCGGTACCAGAACCTGCTCGGCGTTGAAGGGCGCGAGCGCGTGGCCGTACTCGATGCCGAGGTAGGCGAGATACACGCCGAGGCCGGCCGGGATCAGCAGCAGCCAAACCGCATCGGGGCGCAGGCGGTAGCGCGGCAGGAGCAACCGCAGGCCGGACAGCTGCTCGCGCGCCCAGCGCGTCGGCCGTGCATGCTCGGTGGTGCGCGGGCCGTACAGGTAGATCACGCCAACGGGCAGGATCAACGCAATGCCACCGTTGCGCGAGATCGCGGCGAGCCCGCCGAGCACGCCCGCCGACAGCCAGCGCTCGCGACGAGCGGCGTAGATCGATCCGACCGAGAGCGCCAGGAACAGCGACTCCGTGTACACGGCGGAGAAGAAGAACGACATCGGGCAGAAGGCGAGCAGCATCACGGTCATCTCCGCGATCTCCTCGCTGAAGTCAAGACGCACCAGCCGGTACAGCAGGCCCAAGCGCACAGCGAACGCCACCAACGAGATCAACACGCCGGCGACGAGATCCGATCGGGTCACGAAGCCGACCACGTGAATCAACAACGGGTACAGCGGAAAGAACGCCATCCGCGCGACGCTGCCGGCATAGCCGGACTTCGCGATCGTCAGGTACCAGACCGAGTCCCAGCGGGCCAGCGGCGCCACGACCGCGTTGGCCAGGTAGCCCCAGGGCGCGGTGAGGCGGCCGGGTCGTATGCGGCGGTGGCTCCGGCTAGCCACACCGACCTGGATCACCCCTGCGAGGCCGACGAACAAAACCACCAGGCGTGAGGTCCAGAACGCGCGCCAGACCGTCGGCGTCGTCCCTTCCGGCGGCGGCTTCACGCACGTCAGTCTTCCATGATGGGAGGACCGAGGGGGTACGGGGCGAATGAGGTACCGGAAGCTGGGTCTGGAAGTCTAGACTGAGCGGTCCGGGCGAGCAGTCCGCCCCCGCCTTGTCGCCTGCCGCCAGGTATCTCTGAATGACGCGACGTGAACGACAGCGGCGACGCCGCAAATACGCCCATCCGATCCGCCGGGCAGCATTGCTCGGGGTCATCGGCTCGTGGTCTCAGGCGTGCTGACCGCCGTCGGCCTGTTCGCGCTCTGGGTCGTTATCGACCGCCAACGGCGCGCCGAATCATCAGCGGGCTCAAGCCGCGGGTGCCAGGGCCAGACGAGCGAGATCTTCGCGGCCAACGGCAAGCCGCTCGGGTACATGGCGTCGGACGTGCTGCGACCACGTACCGAGCCAGCAGCAGCAACCGAAGCTGCTGCGCGAGGCGACCGTCGCGATCGAGGACCGCCGCTTCTATCCAGCACGGCGGCGTCGACTACGAGGGCCTGGTGCGCGCGGCGCTCAAGGACGTGTTCGAGGGCGGCGGCATCCAGGGCGGCTCGACGCTGACGATGCAGCTGATCACGAACGTGTACCTGCCCGACCGACATCAGCAAGCAGCACAACCTCAAGTACAAGATCGTCCAGGCCAAGCTCGCCAACGAGCTCGAGTCCAAGGAGCACGCAAAGAGCTGGATCCTCACCCAGTACCTGAACGACGTCCCCTACGGAACCGCGTGATGGACAGACGGCGATCGGCGTCGCCGCGGCGTCGCAGATGTTCTTCGACAAGCCCGTGCAGGACCTCGATCTGGCGCAGTCGCCCTGCTCGCGGGCCTGCCGCAGGCGCCGACCGAGTACAACCCGTTCGAGAACGCGAGACCTCGCGAAGTGGCGGCGCGGGCTGGTGCTGCAGGCGATGGTGCAGGCCGGGCTACATCACCAAGGCCGTCGCTCGGAGCAGACTGCAGGCACGAGTCGCTGCAGGTCACGCCGAACGACTACGTACCAGGACATCAGCCAGCCGTACGTGGTCAACTACGTCGAGCAGCAGCTCGTCCAGGACTTGGGCCAGCAGACCGTCGACGAGGGCGGGCTCAAGGTCTACACGACGATCAACCTCGCCGACCAGGCAGCAGCCGCGCAGGCGATCAAGGAGAACGAGGGTCAGCCCGGCGATCCGGCCTCGTCGCTGGTCTCGATCAACCCTGATCAACGGCCACATCCTCGCGCTGCAGAACTCGACCACGTACGGCACCGGCAAGGGCCAGACGGTGTTCGACTACGCGACGCAGGCCGAGCGGCAGACGGGCTCGGCGTTCAAGCCGTTCGTGCTGATGACGCTGATCCACGACGAGGACGGCGACCCGAACGACACCTACTACAACTCGGCACCGCTGGCCGCGGGCTGGCTGCCCAGCTACCCGACCTACTCCGTCCACAACGCCGAGGCCGGCGGTCTGGGCGACATCAGCGTCACGCGCGCGACGGCGCTCTCCGTCAACGCCGTCTACGCACAGCTCGGCGTCGACCTCGGGCATGAGCAACGTCGACGACGACCGCGCACGCGATGGGCATCACCGCACAGCTGTTCGGCTACCCGTCAGAGGCGATCGGCGGACTCAGGATCGGCGTCTCGGCGCTGCAGATGTCGGACGCCTACGCGACGCTCGCCAACGGCGGCGACCACGTCCCGACCGACGATCATCTCGTACGTGATCAAGCCGAACGGCCAGCGTGTCGACCTCGGCAACCCAGCAAAGACGCAGGTGTTCAGCCAGGGCGAGGCCTACGCGGGCACACAGACGCTGAAGACGGTGCTCCAGTACGGCACCGGCACCGGCGCCAACTACGGCTGCCCGGCGGCCGGCAAGACCGGGACGACCAGCAACTACACGGACGCCTGGTTCGTCGGCTACACGCCGAAGCTCTCGACCGCGGTCTGGGTCGGCTACCCGAACTCCGACGTCTACATGAACGACGTCAACGGCCTCGGCCCAGGCTACGGCGGCACGCTGGCAGCGCCGATCTGGCGCGACTTCATGCAGTCCGCCTCCGACGGCTACTGCGGCAGCTTCCCGCAGCCCGCCCAGTACTGGCACGGCGTCGAGTACTTCGGCAAGCACGCAGTCTCCGCGTACGTGCCGCCCGTGGTCACGACGACGCCCACCACCACTTCGACCGAGACGCTGCCTCCGGCGAGCACCAACCCGAACGGCCAATCGGCGATCACCACGCCCTCGTCGGCGATCACCGCCCCCTCCAACCAGCAGGGCATTCCGCCCAGCACGGCGACCACTCCGTCGACGCCGACACCGCCCGCGCCGCCACCCGCCAGCGGCGGCGGCGCGTTTCTGAAATAGAATCGTCGGTTGATGCCAAAGGAAGAAAAAGTCGAGTTTGAGGGCGAGGTCGTCGAGGCACTGCCCAACGCGATGTTTCGCGTGAAGCTCGACAACATGGACCGAGTCGTGCTCGGCCACGTCGCCGGCAAGATGCGCCGGTTCCGGATCCGCATCCTTCCGGGCGATCGCGTACGGGTAGAACTTTCCCCGTACGACCTCGATCGCGCTCGGATCGTTTACCGGCACCGCTAAGTGGCTCGGTGAAGGAGCTCGAGCTGATCGCGGAGCTGCGGTCATTGCTCGGCGGCGGCGACCCGCGCGTAGTGCGCGGACTGGGCGATGATGCCGCGGTCGTTCGCGGCCGCGGCTACGCCGTCACGTCGGCCGACATGATGGTCGAGGGCGTTCACTTCCGCAGCGGCGAGCTGAGTTCGGGAGGAGATCGGCCACCGCGCGCTGGCGGGGGCGCTGTCTGACCTCGCGGCGATGGGTCTCGGCCGCATAGGCGCTGACCAGGCCCCCATCGGCGAGGCCTACCTCGCGCTGGGTCTGCCGCCAGGCGCGGAGCCCGCCGAGGCGCGGGCGCTGATCGCGCAGCGCGGCCGCGCTGGCCTCTGAGCTCGGCGTGACGATCGCAGGCGGCGACGTCACCGCCGCCCCTGTGCTGATCGTCTCCTTCACGGTCGTCGGATGGGTCGACGACCCGGGCGAGCTCGTCGGCCGTGACGGTGCGCGACCAGGCGATCTGGTTGGCGTAACCGGTGCGCTCGGCGGATCGGCGGCCGGGCTCGCCGTCGTCGAGGGTCGCGCCGGCGAGTTGTCGCCGGAGCTGGCCCAGCAGCTCCGGGCGCGCTACGCACGCCCGCTCCCGCGCCTCGCCGAGGGCCGCGCGCTGGCGCTGGCCGGCGCGAGTGCGATGCTCGACATCTCAGACGGGCTCGCGACCGACGCGCGCCATCTTGCGCGCGCGAGCGGCGTCACGCTCGAACTTCAGCCGGCCGCGGTGCCGCTCGCGCCTGGTGTCGCCGAGGTGGCTCGCCTACTCGGCGAGGATCCCGGGCTGTTCGCCACCCGCGGAGGCGAGGATTACGAGCTCTGCCTGTGCGCAAGCCCGGCGTCGCGCCAGGCACTCGAGCTGGCGCTTGCCGAGCTCGGCACCGGCGTCACGATCACGTGGATCGGCGAGGTACGCAGCCAGGCGCCCGCGCCAGGTGCTGCCGACGCGCACTTCACGGATGCGTCCGGTGCCGCCGTGTCCGTCAGCGGATACGAGCACAGCTTCTGACCGTGCTCCCGCGGGCGCTCGGACCGAGGCTCAGCCGACGGCGTGGCCCGGCTTCGGCGGGCACTTGAAGGTTCCCGCAAGCAGCGAGATCCACATTGGGTTGCGCAGGATCGCGTCGGCGACCTTCTTGGTGTCGACGTTGTATTCGCCCTGCTCCAGCCGTTCCTTCAGCGTCATGGCATTGGACTCCGCATCCGTGGTCATCCTGTGATTCAGATCGGCAAGAACCGACGCAAGCCTTTATACCCAGACATCCGGATCAACCAACGGACTACTTACCTGTCCAGGAACCGTCCAGGAGTGGCTCGAAGTAAGACGTACGCCATTGAGATTCAACTTCCTCCTGCTCAGCGCTGGTTTTCCTAAACACTGCGGCGCACAACTGCGCTCGGCCGCATGCGAACCAACTTCGCAAATACGGCGATTCTCTGACGCGCGCTGTAGAGCGGATTACAGGCCGAGAGCACCAGGCGTTCGTAGCCGACGTTACGTGTTATCCACCACGCGTTGGGCGTGACTATGCGCTGGCTCTGAACAACGTAGGTGAAGCGCCCGTAGGGCATCCGCAGGACGATCTGATCGCCGGGATGAAGCTCGTTCAGGTTGCGGAACGGCGCCAGGTAGGTGGTGCGGTGACCGGCGATCGCGACCGTCTGCCCCTCGCCCGGAAGTGCCGTCGAGGCGTAGTGGCCGGGACCGCGCTCGAGGTCGCCGGTGTTCGTCCCCTGGACCACGTCGTAGGTCACGCCGAGCTTGCCTATGACGAGCTGGCCGAGCGCCGCGCCGTCGGGCACGGTCAGCTGCTCCTGCCGCGCGAGGTAGGACACTCGAGCCTCCTCGCCGGTCAGCCGCTGGAGACTTGCCAGCTGCGCATGCGTCAGTGGCATCGAGCGGTAGCTGAGGTAACGCACGTCGGTGCTGTCGCGCTTGAGCAGGCCGACAACGGCCGTCACCGGCTCCTGCCAGAGCAGGGTCGCTGCAACGTCGACCAGGAGCAGGACGCCGGCGACGATCAGGACCGTCGAGAACGCTTTGGCAAGCCGCCGGCCCGCTGGCCGGCGGCCCAGGACGAAGGCGTCACCACTCATCTGCGTAGCGCCGACTCCGTGCCGCCCAGCGAGCCGGGGCCGGCGTAGCTCGTAGGACCGCGCACGGTCACAACCGGATCCGCTGAGGAGGCGACCGCGCGCACCGCACGCGAGGCGATCACGATCGCGCTGGCCAGGCAGCCCAGTGCGATGCTCCAGTACAGGCAGGCGATGACCGGGAGTGCGCCGCCCATCATCAGCGCGAGGCTCCAGAGCAGCCCGACCGGCGAGAGCCCGTAGGCGTTGGCGTAGTAGAACAGGATCAGCGCCGCCGGCAGGACGCCGACCAGCACCAGCACAGCCAACGACCAGCGACGGCTGCGCGCACCCGGCTGCGCGAACCACAGCCACAGGTGCAGCGCCGGCACCAGCAGCAGCGCCGCGAACGGATTCAGCACCCAGACGATCAGCGTCAGCACGCACATCACGACGCTGAGCGCAACGGCGGCGGCGTCGGCCGCCGGGCTCTCGGGTCGGCGGCCGGCTCCAGACAGGCGCGTCAGCAGGCGCAGGCAGAGCGGACGCAGGAAGACGAAGCTCGCGACCACCACCAGCAGCACGACCACCAGCACGACCACGTCGCCGCCGGTCAGCTTGACGGCATCGTCACCGACCGCGCCAGGCGGTGTCGCCGACAGCAGGCCGCCGGCGCGCGCGATCAGCAGCGCCACCAGTCCGACCACGAACGGGACGGCACCTGTCAGCACCCAGCCGACCCAACGCATCATCGTGTGACCGCGACGCCGCGTACGGGCCACGGCGTCGAGCGTCGTCGCCGCGACAGGCAGGATCAGCGCCAGCACCAGCAGCTGCACTGCCCACATCGGCACGAGCTTGCCGCTGATCAGCAGGTACGAGCTGGGCGCGGCGACGGCTGGTCCAGACTCGAGCGCGTTCACGGACTGCAGCACCGCCGTGCCGAGACTCGCGATCGGGTCGGTGGAGCTGACGGGAGCGTTCGCCGCGATCGGACGGTCGCCGGACAGAGACAGTAGGACCGCCGGGGTCCCGTTGGCGGCAAAGGGGGCCTGTTCCGTGATCGCGAAGGGGAAGGCCATCCGGGCGAACTGCCCGGCCAAGCCACTGCCCTCATCCCTGATTCCGGTCTGCGCGCCGACGAACCGTCTGAGCGTGTTCCGCAGGACCGGCGGCGCCAGCTTGTCGGTGCTCGACCAGGGGACGACGACCGGGCTGCGCACCGTGGCGCTCGCGAGGTCACCGAGCAGGATCACGGCGTCGACCTGCCCAGCCGCCAGCGAGTGGGCCAGCTGCGTCGCGCCGGCGGCACCGATCTGGGCGCTCGTCGAGACCAGCATGACCGAGCGGTTGAGCGGCTCGCCTGACAGCGCGTGCGCCAGGCTGAGCATCACCGCAGTCCCGGAAAGGTCTGCGATCGCGGGCGAGGCGGTCGCGTCGCGATGGCTGATCACCACGATCGTGCCGCTGCCGATTCCGGGCCGGGTGGCGGTCACGTTCTCGAGGATGCGCTTGCCGATCGCGGTGTTCGCAGTGAAGTCCTGGGTCTGGACGCTGAAGCCGGTGATGCCTGAGCCGTTCTGACCCGAGAGCTGCTGGTCGACGTAGGTGGCGAGCTTCTGGTCCCCGCTCGAACCCGGCGCGCGGTTGGGGAACTGCCCGGACAGCCACTTCATCGTGCCCGCGGTGTTCGAGAAGAACTGGCCGGGAGCGATCGACGCCGCGAGGCCGCCCGGCTGGTTCTGCAGCGAGAAGCCGAACACGATCACCGCGAACGCCACGAGCACCAGAAATCCTCGGTAGATGCGTGGATCGACCATGCTGCCCCAGGGTACCCCGGCGCCGAGCGCTACGGGAACCTACGCGCGGCCCGGTGCCGGCGGCTCGCCGTCGAAGTACTCGAGTCTGCCCCCGGCACCTCGGAACAGCCAGTAGTCATGCTCGTCTGCGGTCCAGACGCCAACCTTGTCGCTGTCGGGGTAAACGGCCACGGACGGCACCGCGTCGGCCGAGAACATCACCACGCGGGCGTGTGTGTCGGCTTCGTTCCAGATCTGATGCGCGCCATCGGCTCCGGCCGGGAAGCAGGCGAGATCTCCGGCGCGGGCAGCCGAAGTGCCCGCCGGGGTGCGCACCTGGACCTCGCCGGTCATCACGAGCAGCCACTCCTCGACGTACTCGTAGTGGTAGGGACAGACGGTCTGGCCCGGCGGCAACTCGAACAGCCTCACCGCCAGTTCGGTGCCTCCGGCGGCCTTGCCGAATGGCGCCTCAGCAGTGCGGTATCCATCCGGCTCCCCTTCGTCGTACTTGTCTGAGAAGTCCGCGTCGAACGCGTTCGGTCGTGTCATGGGGCGATCATCCCACCGGCTACATGGGTGCCGTCAACCTGGCAATCTCTTTCGTGCCCGGTCAGACTGACCAATCGGATGAGTGACGAGCTTTCTCACCACGAGCTGGCGCTGGCGCTCTCACGACGCCTGCGAGAGGTCGTGCTGCCCGAGCTGGGATCGCACGCGGGCCGGATAATCGATCCCACCCACCCCGGAGGCGCCGGCGGCGACGTGACCTTCAGCGTCGACGAGGTCGCCGAATCGACGCTCGCCAAGTTCGTGGCCGAGCATGCACCGCGGATCGCCTTCTACTCCGAGGACCGCGGCCTGGTCGCCCCCAATGGCGACGAGACGCACGTGCTCGTCGTCGACCCGATCGATGGCACCCGCCCGGCGATGGCCGGGCTCGAGTCTGCGTGTGTCGCGGTCGCGCTGGCGCCGCTCGACGACGGCGATCCGACGATGGCGGACATCGAGGTTGCCTGCGTGATGGAGATCAAGAGCGGAGACTGGTTCCTCGCCCGCCGCGATGAGGGTGTGCTCTCGACTCGGCCCGTACGGCTCAGCGAAACGGTCGACATCGGCTCGATGTTCTGGGGCTACGGCTTCCGCGGCCGACCGGCGCGCGAGACCACCGAACTGCTGGCGACGCTGATCGACGCGTCCTCGGTCGGCGGTGGGACCTTCGAGCTCGGCTCGCAGGCGTTCGTGATGACGCGCGTCGTGACCGGGCAGCTGGACGCGGTGATCGAGGTCGGGCTCGCGCATGATCGACGACGTTCCCGGGATGCTCGACGAGTTCCGTCGCGTCGGCCGCGGCGCGGTCCTCAACAACTCGCCATATGACCTCGCGGCGCCGTGGCTGTGCCTGGTCGAGGCGGGCGGGATCGTGACCGACGGCTGGGGCCGCCCGCTCGATGATCGCCCGCTGCTCGGTTCCGGCCATGACTTCCAGATGTCGTCGATCTCCGCCGCGAACGAGGAGCTGCACGGACTGCTCCTGGATGAGATCGACGCCGGTATCGAACGTCTGCGCGCGCTGACAAGGTGACAGAGATGACAGATCCACTGATCCTCGTCTCCAACCGCGGCCCGGTGACCTTCCAGACCGACGGCGAGGCGCGCCGCGGCACCGGCGGTCTCGTGACCGCGCTGATGGGCCTCGCGCGGCACCGTGAGGTCACCTGGATCGCGTCGGCGATGAGCGAAGGCGATGTCGCGATGGCCGGACGTCACGGTGGCGGCGCCTTCCCGGTGGAGAGTCCCGACGGGACCGAATACCGCGTCAAGCTGGTCGCCTCCGACCCTGAGGCCTACTACCGCTTCTACAGCATCATCGCCAACCCGATGCTGTGGTTCATCCAGCATTACCTCTGGGACCTAGTCGAACGCGCCTGACATCCGCCGCAACGAGACCGAGGCGTTCGAGTTCGGCTACAACGTCGTCAACGAGGACCTGGCGCGAGCGGTGCTCGACGAGATCGAGGGCATCGAGCGCCCGGTGGTGATGGTCCACGACTACCACCTCTACACGCTGCCGGCTCTGATCCGCCGAGCGCGGCCGGACGCGTTCATGACGCACTTCGTGCACATCCCCTGGAGCCAATCTGACTCGTGGCGGGTGCTGCCGTCGGTGATCCGTGACGAGATCTACCGCGGGATCCTCGCCAACGACATCGTCGGCTTCCACACCACCTCCTACCGGCGGAACTTCCTGCAGTGCTGCGAGGACCTGCTGGGACTCGAGGTCGACCACGGGGCCGGCATCGTCGAGATCGACGGCCGCGAGGTCTGGGTCCGGGCCTACCCGCTGCCGATCGACGCCGAGGCCGTCAAGGCGCGTCGCCCAGCGCGCCGCAGGTGCGCGAGTTCGAGCAGGAGCTCCTGCGCCGTCGCCGCGATCACCTGATCCTGCGGGTCGACCGCGCCGACCTCTCGAAGAACGTTCTGCGCGGGTTCTCGCGCGTTCGACCTGTTCCTCGAGCAGCACCCCGAGTTCCGCGAGCGCGTCACCTTCATCGCCCAGCTGATGCCGTCACGAACCGACGTGCCCGAGTACGCCGAGTACCTGGAGCGGATCGAGGCGGTGGTCGCGATGGTCAACCATCGCCACGGCTCCCCGGACTGGATGCCGATCCAGCTGAAGCTGCGCGACGACCTCGAGGAGGCGGTGGCCGCCTACAAGCACTACGACGTGCTGATGGTCAACGCGATGTTCGACGGCATGAACCTCGTCGCCAAGGAGGGGCCGATGGTCAACGGCCGCGCCGGCGTCTCGATCCTCAGCGAGAACACGGGTGCGCACGAGGAGCTCGGCGAGTACGCGCTGTCCGTGAATCCCGTTCGACATCCAGGAGCTCGCCGATTCGATCCACGCGGCGCTGACGATGCCGGTCGAGGAGCGCCGCCGCCGGCTGGCGGGGCTGCAGGAGCAGATCACCGCCCGCAACCCGGGCGACTGGATCGACGAGCAGCTGCAGGACATCCGCGACAAGGAGGCGGCCCGCACCACGCCCTGTAGCGCGGGTCGCGCTAGCCGCGGGCGTAGCGCGCCCGGCGCCGGCGTATCAGCGCGATGCGAGCTTTGCCTGCTGGCGCTCAGGCGCGATCTTGACGACGTTCCAGGCCAGGCCGACCTTCGCCATGCCGCGGATCATCAGCCCGGAGAGGTCGAGCTCCCACCACTTCAGGCCGTGGAAGGCCGAGCGCGGGAAGGCGTGGTGGTTGTGGTGCCAGGACTCGCCGAGCGAGAACGGCGCGAGCCACCAGACGTTGGTCGAGCGGTCCTCGATGTCAAACCGGCGGCGTCCGAAGATGTGGCAGATCGAGTTCACCGACCAGGTCACGTGGTGCACGAAGAAGATGCGCACGAGCCCGCCCCAGATGTAGCCCTCGAGCGCGCCCTTGGCGGTGAAGCCGTGCAGCACGAAGCCCGCGAGCGTCGGGATCAGCAGCGAGACAACGACCCACGAACGGGAACATGCGGCCGATCCGGCGCATCGCCGGTCCTCGTAGAGGTCGGCCGCGTACTTCTTCCAGTCGGCCTGCCCCTGCGTCTCCATCAGCCAGCCGGCGTGCGCGTGCCAGAAGCCGCTGAAGCCGTGGCCGTGGCCGACGTGCGGGCTGTGCGGATCGCCCTCGACGTCGGTGTGCGCGTGGTGCTTGCGATGGTCGGCGACCCAGTCGAGCACCGACCCCTGGACCGACAGCGACCCGAGCACCGCGAACGTCCGCTCGACCCACGGGTAGGTCTGGAACGCGCGGTGCGTGAGCATCCGGTGGAAGCCGACCGTGACACCCGACGGCGGTCAGCAGGTACATCCCGACCATGATCCCGATGTCGGTCCAGTCGACCGAGGTGGTTCCAGAGCAGCACGATCGCGGCGAGCACGCCCAGGAACGGCACCACCACCCCGGCCAGGTTCGCGTTGCGCTCGACTGCGGTCATGCGCCGTTCAGGGCGCTCGGGGGCCTGGGCGTCGGTCTGTGACGGTTTCGCGTGCGGTGGTGGTCATGTGCGCAGCTTTGCAGCGTTTGCGCGCAAGTTCTTGTGCGATACTGGCATGCAGCAGTCGAGCGTCGAAAACTTGTGCGTTCCGTATGAACTCTAGCTCAGTTCAGCGTCTCGCGTCTGAGCGAGCAAGCTCGACGAATTTGCTCGATCCGTCGTGCCCGGGTCTCCGGCCGCTTGGCATCGGCGATCCGGTAGAGGAACGCGTAGCGGCGCACGCCGGTAAGCGTCGCGAAGAACGCTTCTGCCTCGGGGTTGGCGGCCAGCGCCTGGGCGAAGTCTGGCGGTACTGTGGCCGTCGACTGCGGCTCATAGGCCGCGTCCCAGCGGCCGTCGGCCTTGGCCTTCTCGACCTCCTCGAGGCCCGGTGGCTGCATCAGTCCGCTGGCGATCAGCTCGGTCGCGCGGCCGCAGTTGATCTGAGACCACTTGCTCCGCGGCCGGCGGTGCGTGAAGCGCTGCCGGTAGAAGTGCTCGTCGAGGGCGCCGACCTGCCCGTCGATCCAGCCGAAGCAGAGCGCGACCTCGATCGCCTCCGCCTGCGTGACGGTCGGCGCGCGGCGAGCCCTTCTTGGCGAGCTTCAGCCAGAGGCCCGGGGAGTCGTCGTGGTTCTCGCGCAGCCACGCCTCCCAGGCGGCGCGATCGGCGAACTCGATCAGCGGTAACTCGGTCGCGGCTCGGGCGCTGTCCCATGTCCGTTGCTATATTCGCTCGTCGCCCGCCCTCGGTGAACTCTCACCGACGCAGCGGGTCTCTCATCATGTCTAAAGAACCCATTCTCTATGACCTCGTCCTGCTGCTCTCCATGAGCAGCCGACGAGGAAACACGCACCAAGATCGTCGCCGATGTTGAGGCGATGATCGCGGCCGCCGGCGGCAGCGTCTCCCGCAAGCAGTCTTGGGGACAGCGTCCGACGACCTACCGAGATCGACCACCAGACCGAGGCCGACTACCACCTCCTGCAGTTCACCGGGCCGACCTCACTGCTGGAGACGCTCTCGCACAGCCTGCGCATCGCCGACGCGGTGCTCCGCTTCCGGATCATCAAGGTTGTGCCGGGTACGCCGGAGGCGCCTGAGAGCGCACCGCCGATCCTTGCCGGCGCGACGGGCGTGAGCCCGGTCGCCGACGGCGAAGCGGCCTAGTTCGGTTTCCGGCGTTGAGCGCCGCGCCTGGTAGGCGTGGCGCTTTGTTGTCCTGGGCTGCTGAGCCGGTCGCGAGGTGGCCAGGACCGAGGCAGGGCGCGACCTGCGCCTTCCCTTAGAACGGGCTCCGCAATGTCTTGCGGAACTGTGCCGGCGGCGTCACGGGTGCTGTGCCGTCTCTGTGACGAATGTGTGCCAGTTTGCAGAGATCGGCGGGGCGGGCGTCCGGGGCCTGCTTAGACTCGGCTCTCGTGGCCCCCGACAGAACATTTCGCCCGAAATTGCTTGTTCGGATGACCTCTGACCGTTGTCCTCGGAGCCTCGCGTGGCGCTGTCACGCCACGGCTCCTGCGTCCTCAGTCAGCGGCCCCCGAACTACGCTCTTTCGGACGGAACGTCCTGCCTGGAACCACGGCGATTCGAACTTGTCGAAAGGAGCCCAAAATGGCGGGCAACATCAACCGGGTGATCATCACCGGCAACCTCACTCGCGACCCTGAACTGCGGTCGCTGCCGAGCGGAACCAGCGTTTGCGAGCTGCGCGTGGCGTGCAACGGACGGCGCCGCAACGCCGAGGGCCAGTGGGAAGACGACCCCAATTTCTTCAACGTTTCGGTGTGGGGTCAGCAGGGCGAGAACTGCAAGCGCTATCTTTCAAAGGGTCGCGGTGTAGCGATCGATGGGCGTCTGCGCTGGCGCGAATGGGAAACCGACGGGCAAAAGCGCCAGGCTGTCGATATCATCGCGGAGACCGTGCAGTTCCTCGGCGGTGGTGGTGACGCTCCGAGCGGTAACGGGAATGGCTTCTCCAGCAGCGCAAATGCTGCGGCGAGCGACATCCCGGTTGATACCGCCGACTTCGTCCCGGCCTCCGTGGGCTCCGGTGTCGCCGATGACGATATTCCGTTCTGAGGCGACGGACCAATCAAAAGAGACTTCAATAGGTGATGCCAAGTGGCGAAGCAACGTAGACGGCCGGTTCGCCGGCGCGACAGGAAGGGCGGCCCGTCTTCGGGTCGGCGCAAGCCGTGCCCGTACTGCCGCGACAAGGTCGAGCAGGTTGACTACAAGGATGTCTCCGCCCTACGGCGGTTCATCTCCGATCGCGGCAAGATCCGCTCGCGTCGGATCACCGGCGCGTGCCGTCGGCACCAGAGCCAGATCGCTCGCGCTGTGAAGCGCGCACGTGAGGTGGCGCTGCTGCCGTACGTCGCCGAGGGTGGCAGCGAGCACAGCGAGCGCGGTGGTCGTGGTCGCGATCGCGACCGCGACCGGTAGCCCCAGGAGGTAGATCATGCCACAGGCAATCCTGCTCGAGGACGTCGAGTCGCTCGGCGAGAAGGGCACGATCGTGGACGTCTCGTCCGGCTACCTGCGCAACTTCCTGCTTCCGCGCAAGCTGGCGGAGACGGCGACCAAGGGTTCGATCGAGGCGGCGTCCAAGCGTCGCGAGGCCGCTGAGCGGGCCGCGCGTGAAGCGGTCGACCGTGCGCGTGAGAACGCCGAGCTGCTGGGCAAGACCGTGCTGACGATCCCGCAGCAGGCGGGCGACGACGGCCGTCTGTTCGGTTCGGTGACGAGCCAGGACATCGTCGACGCGATCCGCGACGCGCGCGGCATCCGCATCGACAAGCGCAAGGTTCAGCTCGACGAGCCGATCAAGAACGTCGGCACGCACATGGTCACGGTCGAGGTCTCCGACGGCGTAACCGCGACCATCAAGACCATGGTCGTCGCCGCCTGACGGCAGCGGATCGGCGCATCTCTGCGTCCTATGGGGTTCGACGTAGCGTTGCTACGGCTTCACCCCTGGATTGAGTCTCTCGAGGCCCGCGTGCGCGGGCCTCGGTCGTTTAATCGCACGCCAATCGCAAACCACCGAGCTCGCTGAAAATGGTTGCCGCTACTCATACGTATGTAGACCTTTCAGTGGCGGCCACGCAAGTTTCCGTCAATGGAGGGCGAGCTTCAGGTCCGAGTGGGTCGCAATCTGCGCGCGTACAGACTCGCGCGTGGAATGAGTCAGGAGGCCTTCGCTGACCACCTCGACTTTCATCGCACGTACATGGGCGGCGTCGAGCGTGGCGAGCGCAACCTCACGCTGCGCAGCCTCGAGCGAATCGCCGGCCGCCTCGGTATCAACCCGTTGGAACTGCTCGAGCCGCTCGAATCCAAGCCGCTCGAATCCGAGCAGCACGAGTCGCGCCGCGCCGGCGGCGCCTAGGACCGCGCACTCAGGTCTGACGCCGCATCAGGACCACGTCGAACATGCGGCGCGCGCGCCGCTCGGAGATGCCGCCGTACTCGATGAAGCCGGCCTTGCGGTACGCCGCAATCGCTCGCTCGTTCTCCACGAACGCCCCGAGGATGATGCGTGGAAAGCCGTGCTCGCCGGCCCAGTCGCTGCACGCATCGCAGAGTGCGGTCGCAACTCCGCTGCCGCGCGCTGCCGGCGCCACCCACATACCGAAGAGGTGAGCGTCCGTCTCCCGCTCGCCGCCATGAGCCAACGCGATGCCGACCCAGGCTCCGGACTCATCGACGGCGGCGAACCAACGCTGTTCCGCGCCCCGCTCGGAGGTCGCCGCGCGCTCACGCCACTCCGCCTCGGTGGCGCCGCTTGCCTCCTCATAGGTCGAGCCGAACGCCGCGGGATCAGCCGCGAGCGCCCGCAGCCGCAGATCGCGCAGCTGCTCCCAGTCGTCGCTCAGGACCGGCTGCACGTAGAAGCCCACGGGCGCAAGGCTACGGCCAGCGAGGGCCGAATCAATTCATGCGGTCATAGCGGGATCAGTGCGCAAACGTCGCCGGGCGGCGGCCTATCTTTGACTGCTCGTCCATGAGCGTGGCCACACCGACAACCCCGCACAACCTGGTCGCCGAGAAGTCGGTGCTGGGCGCGGTGCTGCTCGACGAGCAGCACCTGCACGCGCTGCTGGTCGACGAGCAGCTGCGGCCGGAGCACTTCTACCTGCGTGAGCACGCGGCGGTGTTTGAGGCGATGCTCGTGCTGTACGAGTCGGACAAGAAGATCGACCACCTCACGGTCGCCGAGCAACTGCGCCAGAACAACCAGCTCGATGAGATCGGCGGCTCCGACGTGGTCGAGGAGCTGGTCGCGTGGGTGCCCGCCACCGGTCATGCTCGCGACTACGGGCGGATCGTGCGCGAGCAGGCGCAGATGCGAGCGCTGCTCGACGCGACTCGCGAAATCCAGGCCGACGTGTTCAACCGCGCGGGCTCACCGCGCGAGCTGGTCGAGCAGGCCGAGCGGGCGATGCTCGAGGTCGCGCACGACGAGCGCCAGAAGGCGATCCGCTCGATCGCAGAGGTTCTGCACGAGGAGACCGACCGGCTCCACCATCGCTCCAACCAGAAGAGCCCGCTGTCCGGCACACCATCGGGCTTCCGCGACCTCGACGACCTCACCGGCGGCTTCCAGCCGGGCAACCTGATCGTGCTGGCAGCCCGCCCGTCGATGGGCAAGTCAGCGCTGGTGGCGAACATCGCAGAGAACGCCTCGCTTGCCGGCTTTCCCGTCGCGCTGTTCTCGCTGGAGATGTCAGAGTCGGAGCTCGCCCAACGGTTCGTCGCTTCACAGGCGAAGGTCCCGGGCGACGACCTGCGTCGCGGCAAGGTCGCCGAGTCGCGCTGGCCGAAGATCCTCGAGGCGTCGGGCAAGCTGTCCGAGGCACCGCTGTACGTCGACGACTCGAGCGACACCGGCGTGCTGGAGGTCAGGGCCAAGTCCCGCCGCCTGCACCACCAACTCGAGCAGCAGGGCGGGCTCGGGCTGATCATCATCGACTACCTGCAGCTGATGCGGCATGAGGGCCGGATCGAGAGCCGCGTCGAGCAGGTCGGCCAGGTCAGCCGCGGACTGAAGAGCCTTGCGCGCGAGCTAAGCGTGCCGGTGATCGCGCTCTCTCAGCTCAGCCGCAACGTCGAGCAGCGCGCCGGCGACAAGAAGCCGATCCTCTCCGATCTGCGCGAATCGGGCGCGATCGAGCAGGACGCAGACCTCGTGATGTTCATCTTCCGCGAGGAGTACTACAACCGCGAGTCCACGCGGCCGGGTGAGGCGGACATCATCATCGCCAAGCACCGCAACGGTCCGGTCGGCGAGATCACGCTCACGTTCCAGAGCCAGTTCCCGAAGTTCATGAACTACGCGCCGCCGCAGTTCGCGCCGTGAGCGCGCCTGGGGGTCACTGATGGCAACCTGCATTCTCGGCATCTGCGACGGCTCGGGCTTCCTCTACGACGAGGAGACCAACACCGCCCGTGACTGCGCGTGCCGCCCGCAGATCATCGCGCGCAACAAGGCCCGCAGCCTCTCTGCGGTGATCCCGGAGCGCTACAAGGACGTCGCCTTCGACCGCTTCCCGGTGACCGAGATCGACGCAAAGATCGTGGCGGCCACCCGCCGCTTCGTCGATCGGATCGACACGAACCTCGACGCCGGCCGCGGGCTGTGGTTCATGGGCCCGGTCGGCACCGGCAAGACGACGCTGGCGATGCTCGTTACGAAGGCGGCGCTCGACGCCGGGCGCTCGGCCGCGCGTTTCTCGCTGCCGGGCCTGCTCAGCCAGATCCGCAAGACTTTCGACACCGGCTCACACAACGATCTGCTCGAGCGACTCACCGCCGTCGACCTGCTGCACATCGACGACATCGGCGCCGAGCAGACGACCCCCTGGGTGCTCGAGGAGCTCTACTCGATCATCAACGCCCGCTATGAGGAGCAACGGTCGATCGTGATCACCACCAACATCCTCGACCGCGAGACGCTCTGCCAGCAGATCACGGAGCGCACGGTCTCACGCCTTACGGAGATGTGCGACGAGCTGCCGCTGCTGGGACATGACCACAGGATGGATCTGCGGATCGCATAGCTCGAGCCGGTCCTTCTGACAGGCCAATACACTGGACATAAATGCCTGGAATCGTGATTGTTGGGGCCCAGTGGGGCGACGAAGGCAAAGGTAAGATCACCGACCTGCTCGCGGAGCGTGCAGACGCTGTCGTGCGCTTCCAGGGCGGCAACAACGCCGGGCACACGATCGTTCGCGACGGCGAGACGTGGAAGCTGCATCTGATGCCCTCGGGCATCCTGCACCCCGGCAAGCTCTGCGTGATCGGCAACGGGGTCGTGATCGACCCGAAGATCCTGACCGACGAGCTGGACGACCTCCGGCGCCGCAACGTCGACACGAGTGGGCTGCGGATCTCCGCGAACGCCCACCTGATCATGCCCTACCACATGCTTTTGGACCATGCCGGCGAGATCAAGCTCGGCAAGCTGCAGATCGGCACGACCCGCCGCGGCATCGGTCCGTGCTACTCCGATAAGGCCGCGCGGCTCGGGATCCGCGTCCAGGACCTGCTGGACGAGAAGATCCTGAAGAAGAAGATCGTCGCGGCGATGGAGCCCAAGCGGCTCTCGCTGCGTGAGTTCGCGCGCGACCCGCGCCTTGACCTGCAGACGATGACCGAGGAGTACCTGACCTACGGCCACCGGATCAAGCAGTACATCGCCGACACCAGCCGGTTGGTGCTGGAGCGCCTCGACGAGAACGAACTGGTCGTCTTCGAGGGCGCCCAGGGCACGCTGCTCGATATCGACCACGGCACGTATCCCTTCGTGACGTCCTCGAACCCGATCGCGGGCTCGGCCACGATCGGCGCCGGTGTCGGTCCCAAGGACATCGACGAGGTCTGGGGCATCACCAAGGCCTACAGCACGCGCGTCGGCTCCGGGCCGTTCCCGACCGAGCTCGAAGGGCCAATGGGCGACGAGCTGCGTGACCGCGGGGCCGAGTTCGGCACGACCACCGGGCGGGCACGCCGCGTCGGCTGGCTGGACCTGGTGGCGCTGCGCTACGCAGCCCGCCTGAACTCGCTGACCGCGTTGGTGATCACGAAGCTCGACGTGCTGTCAGGTCAGAAGACGCTCTCTGTCTGCACCAGTTACCGCGGCCCGGAGGGCCTCGAGGTCGACCACTTCCCCTACCACCAGACGGTCCTGCACCACTCCGTCGGACAGTACGAGGAACTTCCGGGCTGGGATGAGGACATCACCGAGTGCCGCAGCGAGGACGAGTTGCCGGAGAACGCGCGCAACTACCTTCAGTTCATCTCCGACTTCGTGAAGGTGCCGGTCGCGCTGATCAGCGTCGGCCCGAGCCGCGAACAGGTGATCTGGACGAAGGCCGGCGAAGGTATGGAGGGCTCGGGGGCTCGCGTCGCGGTCTAGCCGATTCGGCTAGACGGAGGCGTGCTCCGCCGCGTCCTCGCTTCCATTCGTACTCTCGGGAATGTCCGCGCTGAACGGGAGCGCCTCAAACAGCATCAGCGTGAGCCCGACGTTGACGCCGGCTTCGGCGTCGCCGGCGATCCGCTGAGCGGCCTCCTGCTCGATCTGCTCGACCCTTGCGAGCCACTTCCGCGCCTCCTTGGCGAGCGCGTCCCAGCCCTGCTGATCGAGCTTCAGCGCGTTCGTCGAGATGTGCGCCTCCTTGGCGTCGAAGCCGCCCGCAGCGGCGGAGCGCGTGGCGTAGTCCGTCGCCTTGGCGATCAGCGCCGTGAGCAGCCGCTGCTTGGAGATCGCGTCCAGACCCTCCCAGGCCTCCTCGGAGCCATGTGGATGCCCGGTCGTCTTGTAGTAGTGCTCCGTCGCACCGCGCCGCTGGCGCGTGCTGACGAGCTTCAGCAGGCCGAGGTCGTACAAGGTGCGGACGTGATAAGCGATCGTGCCGAGCGGCTGGTCGAGCTTCGAGGCAAGCACCACCGGGCTCGCAGCCTCCTCATCGAGCATCGCCAGGAGGCGAATACGAATCGGGTGCGAGATCGCACGCAGCCAACGCGGGTCCGTGATGTTGGTGACTGGTTCTCGGTTAGGCATTGAACTGATGGTAGGAAGGCCCAAAGGTCAGAATCCGGCCGCCGGCCGTTTGGGCAGTTCTCTCGTAACAGTTACTTCAGCAGATATATCAACGCCATCGTTCGATCAGCTCGGTGTCGTCAACCTGACGCACCGGCCGTGCCGGCAACCCGACCACGACTTCGCGCGGCGCCACGTCGCGCGTGACGACAGCGCCGGCGCCCACGAAGGCCTCCTCGCCAATCTCCACGCCCGGCACCAGCACCGCCGCGCCACCGACTCGCGCTGCGCGCCGCACCACCGGCGCATCCAAGCGCGCACCCTTCGGGTGGCGGCCCATCGTGTCGTCGTTGGTCATCAGCACGCCTGGGCCGAGGAATACATCGTCCTCGACCACCGCCCAGCTGGTCACGTAGACGCCCGTCTGGATCGAGACACGATTGCCGACCGTCGCGTTGAAGTCCACACACGAGGCACGGCCCACGACCGAGCGTTCTCCGACCCGCGAGCCCTCACGTACCTGTGCCTGATCGCCGATGATCGATCGCGCGCCGACGGTCGCGCCGGCATAGACCACAGCCCCGCAGCACACCGTCACCTCGGGACCGAGCTCGAGATCACTGAGCTCGATGGCGGCGGCGCTGGAGCCCGCACGCAGGCGCGGGCGCTTGCCGAGCACCACCAGCTCCTCGATCACGCAACCGGCCCCGACCCTTACGCCGCGGTGGACGACGGTGTTCACGCCGATCGAGACGCCGTCACCGAGGCTCACGTCGCCGCCGATCACCGCGCCGGGCGCGATCGTGACATCCGCGCCGATCACCGCGCTCGGGTCGATGTGCGCGGCCGGTGAGATCTCAGCCATCGCGTCGCCCGGACGCCTGCAGCGAGTTCTGCAGCTGCTCGAGCACGCGCACGACCCTCAGGCCGCTCTGGCCGTCGGAGCGCGGCGGCCGGCCCTCGTTGATGCTGTCCAGGAACTCCTGGCACTCCAGGCGCAGCGGCTCGACCGTCGGCAGCCGCGGCGAGTAGATGTCGCCACTGCGCGTGACCCACTCGCCGTAGCCGCGCGGCGCCTCGTCGAAGCCCTTGTCGTAGACGGTGATCTTGCCCTCGAGCGCCATGTCGTCGAACGTCGCCATCTTGTTTGCGCCGACGACCGTGAAGCGCCGCTCCTTGTGCGGGTCGAGCCAGCTCAGATGCAAGTGGGCCGCCAGCCCCGACGGGAACCGCAGGTAACAGAAGACGACGTCCTCCACGCCCGGGCGCACGTAGGACTCACCGTGGGCGACAGCTTCACTCGGCTCCTCGCCGGCGAGCGCGAGCACAACCGAGACGTCGTGGGCGCCAAGTGACCAGAGCGCGTTCTCGTCGGCACGGAGCTTGCCGAGGTTCAGGCGGTTGCCGTAGATGTAATAGATCTCGCCGAGTTCACCGCTGTCCTTCAACTCCTTGAGCATCAGTACGCCCGGGTGGTACTCGAGCAGGTGCCCGACCATCAGGATCTTGCCGGCGCGGGCGGCCGCCGCGACAGCCTGCTCGGCGTCGGCGACCGACTGCGCGAGCGGCTTCTCGACAAAGCAGTGCTTTCCGGCCTCCAGCACGCGCACGGCCAATTCGGCGTGACTCGGCACCGGCGTCGCCAGCGCGATCGCATCGAGCTCCGGATCGCTCACCAGATCGTCGATGTCGCGGCTGACCCGCGCAGCGGGGAACTGCAACGCCGCCTTTGCCAGCGCCGCCTCAGATCCATCGCACACCCAGCGCAGCTCGCAGCCCGGTAGACCGGCGAAGTTGCGCGCCAGGTTCGGCCCCCAATAGCCGAGCCCGGCGACGCCGATGGTGATCTGTTTTTCGGCCACTAGTGGGTCTCCTGGGAACGTCGCGCCTGAAAGGGCGCAGCCCGGGGGCCGATGGCCGCGGACGCAGGAGCCGTGGCGTGGCAGCGCCACGCGAGGCTCCGAGGACAAAGGCCAGCGGTCATCCGGGCAAGCAATTTCGGGTGGGACGTTTCCGGGAGGCCCACTGGCAGGGCAGTTTATTTGCCTGCGCGCTCACCAGCGCGGCCACGACCCGCTCGCCGGCGCGGCCGTCTCCGTATAGCTCCGGCCGCACGGCCGGCGGCGGCGTCGCCAATGCTGCGCGCGCAGCTCCGA
Source organism: uncultured Conexibacteraceae bacterium (assembly GCA_963720195.1). Taxonomy (GTDB): domain Bacteria; phylum Actinomycetota; class Thermoleophilia; order Solirubrobacterales; family Solirubrobacteraceae; genus Palsa-465. The sequence continues at coordinate 262,557 of CAVRFD010000020.1, read as the reverse complement.
GGTCAAGATCGATGAGCACGTTCCATCCAGACTCGACGGTCTCTACCCACTCCGTACTCGGCCGCATCGTCACGCACCGCACGCCGGCCAGGTACGCGTCCTTCTGCAGCCCGCCCGAGTCGGTCAGGACAGCGTTGGCATTGCACAGCAGCGCCGTCAGCTCGACGTATCCGAGCGGCTGAGTCACGCGCACCCTGTCACCGTCGACGAGGTGCTCGAGCAGCCCGCCGGCCTCCAGTCGCGCGCGCGTTCGCGGATGCAGAGGCAGCACCACCTGCTCGCCGATGCCGAGCAATAGCTCGACCAGCGCCCGCAGCCGCCCCGGATCGTCGACGTTGCCGGCACGATGCGCAGTCGCCAGCACGTACTGCCCAGGCTCAACCCCATGCGCGCGAACGAGATCGACCCGCGCACGTGCACGCGGCTGAACCTCAAGCGCGACGTCGACCATCACGTCGCCGACGACCGCCACGGCTGGGGTGCTCTCGAGCGCGATGGCACCCCCGACGGAGCCAATTCCCTCAGCGGCGAGGTTTGCTGCCGCCAAGCCTGAGGAGCACAGCAGCAGGGCGCTGAGGTGGTCAGTCAGCACGCGGTTGACCTCCTCGGGCATGCGGCGGTCATACGAGCGCATGCCGGCCTCCACGTGGGCGACGGGCACGTCCTGCTGCACTGCCGCGAGCGCGCCCGCGAGCGTCGAGTTCGTGTCCCCGTAGACCAGCACGCAGTCCGGTGCGACGTCCGCGATCACCGGCTCGAGCGCAGCGAGCATGCGCGCCATCTGCGAGGTGTTGGATCCGCCGGAGATGCCGAGCTGAACGTCCGGCGCGGGCAGGCCGAGCTCGGCGAAGAACACGGCCGAGAGCTCGTCGTCGAAGTGCTGCCCGGTGTGGACCAGCAACTCTTGGCCGCGCGCGCGCAGGCCCGGGGAGACCGCGGCCGCCTTGATGAACTGCGGCCTGTTGCCGACGACGGTGAGGACCTTCAGCGCCGTGTCCACGTCTCCGCGAGCCGCACGATCACCGCTGCGGCAGCTGCCATCTCCTGCAGCGAGGCCCACTCCCTGACCGAGTGGTATTCGTGACCGCCGTCGAAGATGTTGGGGGTCGGCAGCCCCATCTCGGACAGGCGCGAGCCGTCGGTGCCGCCGCGGATCGGCTCGCGGATCGGTTCGATTCCCTCTGCCACGATCGCGTCCACGGCGGCTGTGACCACATCCGGATCGTGCTCGAGGTACTCGCGCATGTTGCGGTACTGGCGGATCACCTCGAGATCGACCTTCGCGCCGGGGTTGGCTGCGGCCGCCTTGTCGACCGTTCCGCGCAGTAGCTGAAGGTGTGATTCGAGCAAAGCCTCGTCGAAGTCGCGGATGACCCACCGAACCTCGGCCGTGTCAGTCGCCGCACGCAGGAACGTGGGGTGGATGAACCCCTCGCGCCCCGAGGTCGTCTCAGGCGTGAGGCGGTCAGCCGGCAGCGCCGCGACGATCTGCGCGGCTATGCGCAGGGCGCTGACGAGCTTGCCGGTGGCAAAGCCGGGGTGAACGCCCACGCCCTCGACCTTGACCCGCACTTCGATCGCGCTGAAGGTCTCGTCCTGCAGCTCGCCGAGCTTTGAGCCGTCGATCGTGTAGGCGCAGCGCGCGCCGAACCCTGGGATGTCGAACAGCGTTGCTCCGTGACCGATCTCCTCGTCCGGCGTGAAGGCGATCTTCAGCGTCGGGCGCGGCAACTCGGGATGAGCCGCCATGTGCGCGACCGCCGCCATGATCGCGGCGACGCCAGCTTTATCGTCGGCTCCGAGCAGCGTGTCGCCGCTCGACGTCACGATGTCATGCCCAAGTTTGCTCGCGAGCTCGGGCATCGTCGCCGGGTCAAGGCGTGTGCCGCCCTGCGGCAGCTCGATCACGCCACCGCTGTAATCCCGATGAACGAGTGGCTTGACGCCCGCACCAGGCGCGTCCGGGCTGGTGTCGACGTGCGCGATCAGACCGATCACGGGCGTGTCCGGCACCGTCGCCGGCAGCGTCGCGTAGACGTAGCCGTGCTCGTCGAGCGCGGCGTCGTCCAGGCCGATCGCGTGCAATTCCTCCACCAGGATTCGCGACAGGTCGAGCTGCCCAGGCGTGCTGGGAGAACGCTCGCGATCGACACGTGACTGCGTGTCGATCTGGACGTAACGCGTGAACCGGTCGAGCAGATCGGCCGCGACGGCTTCCGCGAGCGGTGATGTGAACGCGGCCGGCACCTGGCCGATGAAAGCAAATCTCAGGATTTCGGCGTCAGACGCCGTGCACGGTGCGGCGGCAGCGTGGTGCGACCGCCGACGCGATCGACCGTCTGGACCGCCACCGTGACGACGCCCGCGGGGTTGCCGGCGGCGCGCAGCAGGCCGGCCCCGAACACGATCTGTATCGGCGAGTGCGCCATATCCAGCTTGATCGTCAACACCTGGTCCTTGAAGTGCGCCTGGTGCGTGAGCGGGAATCCGGCGGTGTTCTCGACCTTGACCGCGTGGGCGGAGGACGCAAGCTTGAGGTCGCGCGGCAGCTTGACCGTCAGCTGGCGCAGCCCGGGCTCGAACTGGCCGGACGAGACGCGCACGGTCAGCGCCGGCTGGGCGGCCGAGCCGGCAACCGCCGCCGCGACTTGCGGCCGCCGCTCGACCGACCAGTCGAACTGGACGGCGCCGTGGGTCCCGGATGCCGTCGACGCCGTAACGGTCACGTCGCGGACCCCGGCCCGGGTCACGCGACCGCTGATCACGCCAGTCGTCGTGTCGAGGCGCAGGCCGATCGGAAGCCGGCTGGAGTGGTAGACGATCGGCCCGGATTGACCAGCGGCCAGGGTGGCGCTCATCCGCAGCCGTACCGGCTGGCCATAGAACGTGTACACCGCCCCGGGGTACCCCAGGTGCACCGTCTGCTGGCAGAGCGCCGGCACCAGCGCGGCGGCCTTCGGCGTGCCCAGCCCGCTGGCCATGTCATAGCCGAGACCGGCCGGGTACAGGCCGGAGGTGTTGCCATCCGGTGTGAAGTCGTTGTTGCCGGTCGTGATGTCGTTGAAATAGGTCGACTGCGACTGACTCGCGAGCGTGTAGAGCTCGGCGTTGGCAAAGCCGATCAGCGTTCCGCGGCAGCCACGGTTGGCATCGGCCAGCGCGAACACCGCCGCCCAGACTGGCGCGGCACCGCTCGTGCCGCCCGTTCCCTGCCAACCGGACTCGCTACGGGAGCTGGTGTCGGCGCCATTCCAGTAGTCGAGGTAGGAGGTCATCGGATCCGCGTCGGCCGACACGTCCGGCACCTCACGGCAGTAGCTGCCGGTCACCGCGCTGCACGGTGCACCCGACGAGTTTGGCGTTGATCACTCCCAGCGTCGACACCGCATTGGACTGGTAGCTCGGCATCGTCCACAGCGACGAGACGCCGCCTCCACCCGCGCCCTGCTGAATCCCGAAGCGCGAGTAATCGACGTCCGGGTTGTCGTCGTCCCAGACCGTCTCCACCGGCGGTGGGCCGATCGCGGTCATCGAGGTGCCGCCGACACTGGTTGCAAAGTCCTGGCTGCCGGGGTCGTCGACCGCAAGCGAGTTGTTCATGTTGCCGCCCGGCGGCGGGCTGTAGCAATCCTCAGAGCCCGAGTCGCCGGCGGCGGATACGAAGGTCTGCCCCTGCGTCGCGGCCTCCTCGAGCAGCGTGCTCTCGGCGTGCGCGTCGGTCGGGCCCTCGAGCGTCTCGCACTCCCCCCACGAGTTGGACAGGACCTGCACCTTGTCCTGACCGACCATCGCCGCGAGCGTGTCGTAGGGGCCGGTGCCGGGGCTGTCCGCGTTGTTGTTCGGACCCTGGTAGACGATGATGCGCGCCTTCGGGACGAGGCCGATCAACTGCTCGATGTCGAGCGCGGCCTCACCCTGACCGGCGCCTGTGCCGGCGCCGCCGTCGACCTTCACGTAGCTCACGTTCACGTTCGTGCGATAGCAGCTCTGGTAGGCCGCAATGTCGCTGGGCGCATCCGGCTCGAGCTCGTATACGCCGATCGTGACGCCCTGTCCGAGGTCGCCGGACTGGTAAAGGCCCGCGAAGCCGTACGCAGTCGCGATCTGGTCCGCCGTGAACGCACCCTGGCCCGGCGCGATCTGCGACGCCTTCACGCACGGCTGCGGCCCACCGGTGGCGATGTGGGCGGAGCTGGTCCTGGCGCCGCGCGCGGCGCCGTGGCTGACATCCAGCCGCTGCATCTGCGCAAGGCTGCTCAGACCGACCACCGCCTGCACGGCCGGCGCGATACTGGCATCGACGGCCGGGGCCTGCGTGTTGTAGACCGCGTCACGGCCATCCGGCAACCGCACTCGCGCAAGCGTCAGGTGGAAGGCGCGCTCGATCGCAGCGCCGGTCGCGCGTACGTGAATCGCGAGCCCGTTGGCGCTCACCGACCCAGGCTCCAGCCCGTGCCGGTGCAGCGCTGTCTCGACGCGTACGACCGTGCTGCGCCGCGGCGCAAACCGCTGACGGAACTCAGTCGGAGTCAGGTAGCGACGGTAGTCGGGCGAAGTGGAGTCTCCGACGCCCTTCGCATAGCTGTTCAGTGCCGCCGGTTGGCGCGGCGCCAGTGCGACCGTGATCTGCATCGATTTGACGGAGGCGAGCCCGGCAACCAACGTCGTCCCGGCCGGGAGCTGAGGCGCAGCGCCGATGCGGATTTGCCGCTGCGCCGCGTTGGCGTCGGGGGTCAGGGCGGACAGCATCGACGCAGCCAATATGACCGCACAGATACCCGTGGCGAGGCGGCCACGCCCGATCTTTCCCGCAGAACCCATTGACACGGACCCCTCGAAGGTAGCGGGCCTCAATAAGAACAGGGTTCAGAGCTTGTAATGAAAGCTCGCTACAAGAGCGTTTCCCGCCCTGGCAACAGCGGGAACGAGCGCTGCTCACGCGCGGGCAGGATGTAGTTGGCGCGCCGCAGGACGAACATGAACTCGTTGATCCCGTTGTTGACGGTGTCTGTGATCGCTGGGTTCTGCAGCTGCGCGTTCGCCTGGTTCATCGCCGTGCGCGTCGTCACAAAGTCCTGGATCGTGCGCTGCAACGAGACGAAGTGCAGGCCGGCATGGCCGCCGTCGACGGTGTCGAAGTCACGCCGCAGGATCAGTGGCTTCCCACCCCGGCGGGCACGCGCCGAAGCCTGCGAATGACCAATCACGCCGGACTTGATCGCCTGATTCAGCAGGTCCGGGTTTGATTCGGCGTCGGTCGTGAACCGCGCCACCTGCTCCACGGTCGTCTGCGGCGAGTACATCCGCGCTACGCGCTGCGCGTAGCTGAGGTCCTGGTACCAGCTGTCGAGGCTCAGCGTCATGTGGCTGACAGCCATCGTCGTCCCCTCGGCGAACGCGCCGCTCGGGATCGTGACCGCGTCCTCGCTTGCCTGGTTCTTCTTGAGGGCGGACTTGAAGCCCATGAACAGCGGCGCCGACTCGGCGACGTGGTTCACCCGGCGGGATGCCGCCAACGAGCGTGCCGCCCACCCGCTGGTGGGCGGCGGGCAACCCTGCGCCGGTGAACCCGGTGCGCGTCTGGCGAAGACGGAGGGCGGGTGCGAGCGCGCGCTTCAGTGCACGTTCGCACCGAGCCAGCAGCGCCTCATCGTCGGAGGCGAGGTGCAGGCACAGGTGATAGTCGTCGATCTTCGGGAGCTCGAACTCTGAGAGCGCCTTGGCATGGGGGATCGGAGAGGCGACGCCGAGCACGCGCTCGAAGTAGCTCGGCGCCCAACCGGCGGTGAACAGCAGGCCATGTGGAGACCATGCATGGGCGTGCTCCAGCTTGCGCAGCTCGGCCTCGAGCAGGCGTGCGTAGCGCGGGTCGGGCGTGCCACGGACGTCGAACAGCAGCAGCCGAGTCGAAGCGGGGCGGGGTCGCGTTGCCGTACTGGTCGGGGGTCAGCACAGCGTCCCAGGCGTGCTGGCGTGGGGATAGGCCCGGGACGGTGACGGGTAGGACCGCCAGCGGCACAGCCAGGCCGCTGGCGGAGTGATCGATCGCGACCCCGGCGGCGACCGCCGCCACCACCAGTCCGCCTGCACCTGTCAGGAAGCGGCGGCGTGTGAACACGCCGCGCCCGCTCATGACGTGGGCTTCCAGCTGAAGTGCTCGACGACCTCGTGCGGTTTCAGCCAGACGTGCGCGTACTCCAGGTGCCGGCCCTGGACCGGCGGGCTGATCAGCAGCTTGAGCGTGTAGTGGCCGGCGCCGGGGAGCGTCACGTTGTTGCCGTAGTGCGGGCCCATGTAGGCGGAGTTCATCGGCCACTGGCGCTCGGTGAAGACTGTCGAGCCCTTGCTGTTGAGGATCGTCGCCCAGACGGTCGCGTACGCGATCGGTTCCTTCGTGTGCGCGTCATTGAGCATGATCATCAGGTGGAAGCTCATGCTCTTGGTCGCCTTGAACATCTGTTCATGGCCGCTGCCGTCGACCACCACGAAGCTCGTCGGGGTCATAGTGCGAGCCTGGATCTGCATGCCCTGCCAGTCGGCGGTCGCGAGCACCTGCGAGGCAACAGGCTTTATGCCGTTCACAGACGGGACCTCGGCTGCGACGTCCGAGCTACCGGCCATGTTCATCCCCGCCATCCCGCCGGCGGAGGTGCCGCTCACGCTCACTCCGGCGCCGCTGCCGGCGCTCTGCCTGGCAGTGGTTGTGGGCTGGTTCTTGTCAGCGCTGGCGCAGCCGGCGAGCGCAGTCGCGATCAGCGCAGCGGCAATCGCTTGTCGTATACGGAGGCGCATCAGACGGCCGGGACCTCTGTGGTCGTTGTGTGCAGGCGGTATGGGATCAGCTGGTAGACAACGTATGCGAGCAGGATCAGCGGCGGCGCGGTCGACAGGTCGGTGGCACCGCCCTGGAAGATGCCACCGAAGCCTTGCCCCACGAGCCAGAAGATGACCTGCAGCACGACTGAGACGATCAGCAGCTCCTTGGCGCGCCAGTTGAAACCGACGCCCAGGCCGATCACGGCCGATAGTGCGGCGAGCAGCAGGGCGAAGATGAAGCCGTTGCCCTTGGTAACGCTGGCGAAGCCGTCCTGCAGGCTCGACAGCCAACTCATGCCCGAGGGGGCGGCATTGATCATGTCGTGGATCGCGTTGGCACTGGCGGAGGACTGCAGCAACCAGAGGTACGCGAACAACAGCCAGAGCGTGGCCCACATGATCCGCGTGCCGCGGACCCCGAGCAGACCGCCTGGATGACCGTTCGGCCAGATCACGAGCCCAATCAGCGCGTACACGATGACGCCGCCGGGGGCGCCGGTCAGCGGCTGCGCCATGTTCATGAACAGCATCCCGAAGGCTTCGCCGAACCACCAGACGAACAGCGACCAGACGAACGACAGCAGCAGCGCCGACTTGACAGTCGGTCGATACAGAAGCCCGAAGCCGATCGCGACCTGAACCAGCGCGAAGCAGGTGTTGTAGAAGCTCAGGTCTCCGGCGGCGAGGTTGGCGCCCCAGTTGATGCTCGAGCCCAGCCAGTGCGGCTGGCCTGCGGACATCGACGTCAGCATGTTGATGAAGCCCTTCGAGTACATGAAGGACTGGAACTGCAGGCCGGCGTCGATCAACCAGATCAGACCGAGGACGGTCTGGGCCGTGCGCGTGCCGTCTGAGAAGAAGTACGTTGGGCCGACGCGCCGCCGTCTCGTGCCCGCCATGAGCTCGGTGGGCACGCCTGCGCTGCTCGTGCTCATCGAGAGCGAAGATAGCGCGTCGCCACGGCCCGGGAGCCGGTCGCCTAGAGCCCGGCTGGGTGCAGAACCTTGTCGAAGGTGGCCAGGTACGACGCGGACGGAGTCGAGATCTGCTCGACGCCGCCGCCACCACCCCAACTGCCCTGCTCGCCGCCCGACTCGTAGAACTGCCCGCCGATGTCGATGATCACGTGGCCGGACTGGCCTGGCTGGTCGCGGTCATAGATCGTCACGTACTGGCCGGGGCCGGATTCGATGCCGGACGCGGTCGGAAGCGTGGTTGTGTCCTGCGGTGTGCTCAGGTAGCCGCCGGCGTGCAACACCGCCGAGACGAAGCCCGAGCAGTCATACCCGCTCTGCGGCCCCCAGCCGTCGTGGCCGCCGCCCCAGACGTACGGCTTGCCGACCAGGGCGTTGGCCTCCTCGGTCATCGCCTGGATGCGGGGGTCGCTCGCGCTGGTCGCGACGCCGGCCGCGGGACCGGAGTCGGTGACGACCGCGGCGCTGGTACCAGTGGTGGCGCCGCTCGACCCGAGCGCTGACTCCAGCGCGCTCAGCTCGTCGGTTGAGCCGGTCGAGCTGGTCGAGTCCGAGCCGCTCAGTGACGAGAGGGCGGTGAGCAGCTGGCTGTCGCCGCCACTGAGCAGGTCGCCGGCGCTGCTCGTCCCGGTGCTGTCCGTGGCTCCGAGCAGGCTGCTGTCGGTGCTGTCCGTGCTGGCCGTCGGATCGAGTGTCGAAATCGCCTCGGACCCGTCCTGCGCCTGGGCGTCGGCCAACGCATTCGCGAACGAGCTACTGCTCGTGCTCGAGTCGGTCGCATTGGTGCTGCCCGAATCGCCGGTGGTCGTGGTGCCGCCGGTGCTGGTTGCCTGGGTCAGCGCTGCCGGATTGGCTAGCTGCTGCTCCCACTGCACGATCTGGTCGATCTGACCGACCGCATCGGAAAAGCTCATCCCTTTGATGATCGACGCGTAGCCGGATGTTCTTGAGCGCTCCTGGGGGCTGTGACGAGCGTCGCCACTGTACTCGAGCGGATCGGCCTTCCGAGCCGCTCGTAGAGAAGCTCGTTCTCGCGCTCGAGCGAGTGGCGCTGGTCCTTGGAGAGCCTCGCCCAGAACGACATTGTCGCGAGCAAAGCGTTGAGCTCGTCGGCGCTGTGCTCAAATCGCGTCGGCACCGTCGCGACAGTCGCGCGATCGAACAGGTCCGTCACGTACTCCCTGGCTAGCTCGTAGCTGCCAAGCCAGCTCCATACCTCAGAGACGTTGTTCGCTCGCCGCTCGACGCCCGCGAGCGTCTGCTCGATGTCAGGGTAGGTCGGCCACTCCACCGCGAGCTCGGGCGCAACCCTGGCGATCGCCCCGCTGACGGCCTCCCGATCGGCTGCGCTCCACTCCTCGTCGAGCCCGAAGTATTGGAGCAGCACGAAGGTGCCGCCGGGCGCGAGCGCGTCGGCGACAAGCCGCCAGCTCACATCAGGGTCGATCCAGTGGAATGACGCTGCCGCGAACGCGGCTTTGAACACGCCTCGCGGCAGTTCGGCTTCCTCCAGGCGCGCGTTGACGAACTCCACGGTTCCGTCGCCGGCGCCGGCGAGGTTCTCGACCGCGAGCGCGATCAATCGCTCGCCGGGCTCGACCGCTGTCACGTTCAGGCCAGGCGTCAGCAGGCTGCGCGTGAGCTGTCCAGTCCCGCAGCCGAGCTCCAGCACCGGATCGCCGGCCGCCAGTCCAGCGAACTCACAGGCGTCAGCGATCAGCTCACCCGGATAGGCCGGGCGATGGCGGTCGTACTCGGCCGCGACCGTGTTGAAGACCTTCCCGTAGCTGCGTGCGGCGGCGGCGGCGTCCGTCATCGACTCGACGGTAGCTACCGTCGCGGCGAGAGTCGGTAGACGGTTCGGAAAAAAGAAATGAGAATGAGAATCATTCTCATGTTGTTTCTGTGTCGATTGTGCCTGGGTCCGTTCGTCATCTCGGTGACAGACTCAAGACCGCGATCCGAAAGGACGAAGCAATGCGATACACGCTGCTGCTGCACTATCCGGAGCCAGGCGCAGACGAGCTTGGGCCCGAGGCCCTCGCCCAGGGGATGCGCGCGTTCCAGGCCTACGCCAAGGCGCTCGACGATGCCGGTGTTCTGATCAGCGCCGAGGTGCTGGAGCGGTCAGACGCGACCACGACCGTCACGGCCATCGGCGGTGAGTTCGTCGTCCAGGACGGGCCGTTCGCCGATACCAAGGAGCAGCTCGGAGGCACGTTTGTGATCGATGTCGCCGACCTCGACGCTGCGCTCGAGTGGGCGCGACGGGCACCATCGGTGTCGTGGGGTCACGTCGAGATCCGACCGACCGCGACCCGCTATGTGGACGGCTCATGGCAGGGCGCACAGCCGGTCAAATAAGCACCCACGAGGCAGCCGCGGTTGCTGAGCGTGCCGCACGAGAGTCATACGGGCGGCTGGTCGCGCTGCTCTCGGCGTGGACACGGGATGTCGCTCTCGCCGAGGACGCGCTCAGCGATGCTTTCGAGCGCGCGCTGCGGAGCTGGCCGACGGGCGGCGTCCCGCAGAACCCGGAGGGGTGGCTGATGACCGTGGCGCGCAACCGCATCAGGGACCTGCTGGGTTCTGCCGCGGCGCGCACGGGCGTGCCGCTGGACGAGGAGATGGTGGCGGCGTTCACCGAGCCCGACCCGGACGCGATCCCCGACAGGAGGCTCGAGTTGCTGTTCGCGTGCGCGCACCCGGCGATCGACGCCGCGGTGCGCGCGCCGCTGATGCTCCAGGTCGTGCTCGGTTTCGAGGCGACCCGCATCGCTCGGGTGTTCGCGGTACCGCCTGCGACGATGGCGCAGCGCCTGGTCCGGGCGAAGCACCGCATCCGCGACACCGGCATCTCCTTCCGTGTCCTGGGACGCGCGGATCTCCCCGGGCGACTGCCGGCCGTGCTCGAGGCGATCTACGGCGCCTACGCGATCGATTGGCTCGACCAGCACGAGCGCATCCGCGAGTCGATCGCCGACGAGGCCCGCTGGCTGGCCGTACTCACCGCCCGTCTGCTTGATACCGAACCCGAGGCCTGGGGTCTGGCTGCGCTGCTCACGTTCGCGCAGTCCCGGGCGCCGGCACGCGCGAGCATGCCCTGGCCGCCGCTCGACGAGCAGAACACGGCGCTCTGGGACCAATCCCTGATCGCCGAGGGCGAGGCGCTGCTGCTTCGCGCACACGCACTCGGCGCGCCGCTCGGGCGCTTCCAGCTCGAGGCGGCGATCCAATCCGCACACTGCGACCGGGCCAGGACCGGCACCGTCGACCGCGCGACGATCGTGAAGCTCTACCGCGGACTTGTCACCGTTGCGCCCACCGCCGGAGCGGTGGCGGCGCTGGCCGCACTCACCGCGAACTGCTGAGACGTCAGCGCTCACTCCCCCGCGTAGGGCGACGGCTCCGACCCAGGGGCGCGTTTGTCCCAGCCGTGGAATGACGTGTAGTCGCCCTTATCCCACGCCTCGCGCAACCCCGGCGTACTCAGATCCCAATCGGGACGGACCTCGCTGAAGACATCGCGCATGTCGCGCCAGAGCTCGTCAAATGACGGCCGTCCCCAGAACCAGTAGCCGTTGTAGATCTTGTGGATGACGAGTCCCGGCTTGAGCACGAGCGTGTAGGGAATCATCGGGTCGTGCTCGGGGTCGGTGTACTCCTGAATGTCCAGGTCCTTCTGCACGATCCGGTCGGGATCGGACAGAAACGGCCACGGCGCACCCGTCGACAGGCGGAACTCCTGACTCGAGTGATGAGTATCGGTCGAGATCGTCGCGATCTTCGTGTAGGCAACAGCGATCTTCGGATAGTTCGCGGCAAGCTCAAGATGCTGCTGATGCTCCTTGGGGCAGTAATTGCCGCGGGCCAAGGTGAGGATCATCGGGTCCTCTCCCTGGATCTCGCTGAGCTTGCGCGGCACATTCTCGTGATCCGGCAGCTCGTAATCCGGAAGCGCGCCACCTGGTTTGACATCTGAGCGCATCGATGAAACTCCTTTCAATCAGAGGGATTTTGGGGACGGGCGGATGCGGCACCGACCGTCTGACGGGCAGCGCCGATCTGCTTCCGGAGCACCTTCAAAGCCGCCGCATGGATCTCCGAGAAGCTCGGGAACGGCTGGATCGTGTCGCGCAGCACATCGAGTGGGACGCGGGCCCGGATCGCCAGCGTCGCCTGCTGCATCCACTCGCCAGCATCGGGGCCGAGCGCGTACGCGCCGACCAGATGCTCACCGTCGCTGAGCAGGGTGAGGAACCCGTTCGACTCCGCGTAGTCGTGGGTGTAGGTAGCGGTCTTGGCGACGTCGGCCAGTGCCGCGGTGCCGCTGAACTCCGCCTCGGTCGTCCCGACCGAAGCGGCCTGAGGATCGGTGTAGGTCACGCGCGGGACGGCCTCGTAGTGGGCCGCGCGAGGCTCGCCGAGGATGTTGGAGGCGGCCACCTCACCCTGATACTCGCCGACGTGAGTCAACTGCCAGATGCCTGTCACGTCACCGACCGCCCACAGCCGCTCGGCGACGCGCATGTTCGCGTCGACCGGAACTCCGCTCGGCTTCGCCTCGACGCCGACTGTCTCCAGCCCGATCCCCTCGACGCGCGGACGCCTTCCGGTCGCGACGAGCAGCCGGTCGCCGCGAAGCTCTCGGCCGTCGTCCAGTTGCAGGACGTAATCCTCGCCGTCCCGGGACGCTGCAGTCGCACGCACGCCGAGCACGAGCTCGATTCCGTCACGACGCAGATCCTCACCAAGCGCTTCGCCCAGCGGAGCCGGTTCACGCGGAAGCACCCGCGCGGCTCCCTCGACGATCGTCACCTTGCCACCCAGACGACTTACGACCTGTGAGAGCTCGCAGCCGGCCGCGCCGCCACCGAGCACGATCAGCCGCTTGGGCACGGCCTTCATGCCCGTCGCCTCGTTGGTTCCCCAGACGCCGTCGAGCTCGCGCAGCCCGGGAACGGGTGGAACGAAGGGATCGGCCCCGTTGGCGAGGACAACCTCGTCAGCTGTGTAGCGCGCGCCGTCGACCTCGACGACTCCGGTTCCGGCAAGGCGGCCGTGACCGCGCAACAGCGTGATGTTTCTGTCGGCCAGCCACTTGGCGGCACTGACGTCGGAGTAGTCGGAGACCATGAAGTCGCGCCAGTCGAGCGCGGCCTGCACGTCAACCTCGGCTGTGGCGGCCGCCTCACGGGCGCCGTGAACCGCCTCGCCCGGGCGCAGCAGCGCCTTCGACGGAATGCAGGCCCAGTAGGTGCAGAGGCCACCGACCAGCTCCCGCTCGACCACGGCGACACGGAGACCGCCCTCGGCGAGCGCAGCGGCGCAGTGCTCGCCAGGCGCGCCCCCGCCGAGCACGATCACGTCGTAATCGCTGCTCACGACGGCAGCTCTTGGCCGGACTGCTCGCGAACCATGTACTCGGCGTACCAGTCCGGCCAGTTCGGATCCTCGTGGCCGATGCGGGTCTCATGCTCCCCGTGTGCCGCCGAAGCGCGCCGCATCGCGCTCGCCAGGTCGCTCGCGGAAGTGAATGATGTGGCGGCGGGGTCGACGCGACCGGGCAGCCGCATCGTGATCTCCTGCAGCACCCAGCCGTTGCCATCCGGGTCCTCGAACGAGGCGAACGAGCAGTAGCTGCGGTGCTCAGGATCCGGGCCGCTGATGCGACCGTCGGTGCCGCCGTGATGGAACACGCCGCCGACGTCGTGGAAGACCTCGCTGACGCCGGCGCCGTGGGCGACAAGCTCACCACGTGCCGTCTCGATGTCGGAGACGGTCAGTTGCAGCCCCTGCGCCGACCCCGGGGCGCTCGACACCACGTTGTGGCCGAAGATGACTGAACACAGCGAGCCGGGGGGCGTTACCTGCACGACCCGGAGGTCGTCGGCGGTGGCGTCAGCGTCGAGGCGCCAGCCGAGTCCCACATAGAAATCCTTGGCCCGGTCGACATCAGATACCGGAATGACGACGACCTCGAGCTTCAGGTCGTCCGTATGTCGCGCCTCTACGTCCGCCGCGGTCGCGTTGTCTTCGACGCTGCTCATGTCGACCTCCGTTGATCGTGTGGTAGGCGCCTGACGGGAATCAGTAAGCCGGGCTCACACCAACACAAGTCGGACTGCGACAATCGCTCTCCCTACGGGTACGGGAGGATTCCCACTGGCTCAGCAAAGACTGACTACGCGGGAGGAACGAGATCTGGTCGTCGCGGCTGAATGCGGCGACGCCACAGCTTGCCGCGGCCTGGTGGAGGCCTTCCTGCCTGCGATTGCAGGCCTGGCCCGCAGTTTCCAGGGCAGCAGGGTCGAGCGTCGCGAGCTACTCCAGGAGGGTGTCGCGGGACTGCTCTTCGCAGCGCAGCGCTACGACTCGGCGCTGGGCACGCCGTTCTGGGCGTACGCCTCGTTCTGGGTGCGCAAAGCGATGCAGGAGCTCGTTGCCGAGCTCACTCGTCCCGTCTCCCTGTCAGACCGGGCGACCCGTGACCTCTCCCACATCCGGAACACCCGCAACCAGTACCTGCAACGGGACGGCAGGGAGCCCAGGAGTGGAGAACTGAGCGTGGCCACCGGACTGTCGCCCACACAGATCGAAAGACTGCTCGCGACCGAGCGCATGCCACGGGCCCTCGACGCGCCGCTGAGCACTGAGGACCCCTACGGTCCGACGATTGGCGAGACGATCGCCGATCCGCTCGCCGAGCAGGCATACGAGCGAGTGCTCGAGCAACTCGAGATACACGAGGTGCTGGGCCTGACCAACGAGTTGGCGGAACGCGAGCGCTACGTGATCAGTAGTCATTTCGGCCTCGGCCGGCCTCCGCGAGCACTGAGCGAAATCGGCGCAGATCTGGGACTCACGGCCGAGCGAGCACGCCAGATCGAGGCGGCCGCCCTCGCGAAGTTGCGCCAGGCGCTGTCGCCAACCGTAGTCTGTCCAGGATGAGCGACAGAGCAAACGAGGGCGCGGACCTCACCGATGCCGCTGGGGCGATGTCGTCGTTGCGCCAGTTGCGCGAGGCCGATGACGGTACGACCGTAGCGATCCTCCCGCGGGCGAACGTGGTGAAGATCGGCGCGCAGAGCCTGATCGACCGGGGTCGCTCGGCGGTCTTTCCCGTTGTTGAGGAGCTGGGCGCGTTGGCGGACGAGCACCAGCTGATCATCGGGGTGGGTGCAGGGACACGCGCGCGCCACGCCTACGACCTGGCGTCGCGTCTGGAGCTCCCGACGGGGTTATTGGCCACCTTGGGCAGCGGGGTCTCTGAGCAGAACGCCGTGATGATCGCCGCGTTGATGGCGCGCTTTGGCGCGGTCCGGCTGGGGAAGACGGAGTTCGCTCAGCTGCCGCTCTACCTGGCCGCGGGCTCGCCTGTCGTGGTGACCGGCTCACCCCCGTACCACTGGTGGGAGCCGCCGCCGAGCGTGGGGAGGCTGCCGGAATACCGCACCGACAGTGGGGTGTGGTTGATCGCTGAGGCGTTTGGCGCCCGCTCGATGATCTTTCTCAAGGATGAGAACGGTCTCTACACCGATGACCCCAAGAAGAATCCGGGCGCCGAGTTCATCCCGAAGATCAGTGTTGAGGAGCTGATCGACCGCGACCTCGACGAGCTTGTCGTCGAGCGCCGGGTGTTGGAGATGATGCGTTCGGCGCGGTTCGCCCGGCAGATTCAGATCATCAACGCGCTCGTGCCAGGGAACATCACCCGGGCGCTTGCAGGCGAGCACGTCGGGACGATCATCACCGCCGATGAGTGAGCCGCGCGAGATCTCCGGCGCCAAGCACCTGCGCTCGCGGCTGACGGCCGAGTCGCTGCAGAGCCGTCAGGTGCTGCGCGCAACTGACGGCGAAACGGTCCGGCGGTTACTGCCAGACCTGACGGTGATCAAGCTCGGCGGCACAAGCATCATCGACCGCGGTCCCGAGGTGCTGCTGCCGGTGATCGATCAGCTCGCCCAGCTCATCCCCGACCATCGGCTGTTGATCTGCGCTGGTGAGGGCGCCCGTGCCCGGCATGCATACGGGATCGCGGCCGATCTTGGGTTGCCGGCGGGGGTGTTGTCGATCATGGGAAACTCGACTTCGGAACAGAACGCGCTGATCATCGGTGCGTTGCTGCTCGATCACGGGGCGATCAACGTTCCCGCGTCAGGGGTGCCAACGCTGCTGAACACCGGGACCCCGTTGGTGATGTCCGGTATGCCACCGTTTGGGTGGTGGGAGCCACCGCCGCCGGACGGCCGGATCCCGCAGTACCGCACCGATGCGGGCTCCTTCCTGATCGGTGAGGCCTTCGGCGCGCACACCGTGATCTACGTCAAAGACCGGGACGGTCTCCATGATCGTGACCCCGCGAGCGGGCCGGGCGCGCGGTTCATTGAGCAGGTGAGCGCGCCTGAGCTGCTCGCAGCTCAATTCCCGGCCCTGCCGCTCGAGACGGTGGTGATCGAGATGCTCGCGGCTGCTCGGGTCGTCCAGCGCGTGCAGCTGATCAACGGTCTGATCGCCGGAACGGTTCTGAAAGCCGTCCGCGGCGAGCCCGTCGGGACGGTCATCACAGCTGAATAAGCAATGGTGTCTCTCGACGCCAAGCTTGCCTATTTACGAGAGGCCGACCCGGTACTCGCGAGGGTGATCGATGAAAACCCTGCATTCGACCCCGGAGCCTGGAGCCGGAGGCTACCCGCACTGGATCTGTTCGGCGCTTTGCTCTTTCAGGTCATCGGGCAGCAGATCTCGGTGATAGCAGCGCGGGCGATCTTCACTCGACTACTCGAGCGCTTCGGCGGGACAGTGCCGACTCCCGCCGAGCTTTCGACTCTCGATCCTCAGACGCTCCACGAGATCGGCCTCTCACGGCAGAAGGCAAGTACGGTTCGCGAGTTGGCGCAACGCTTCCTGGACGGCCGGCTGTCCGAGGTTGAGTTCCACGAGCTCTCCGATGACGACGCGATCGGACTTCTGACCGAGATCAAAGGAGTGGGTCCGTGGACGGCCAAAGGCGCATTGCTCATCGCGCACGGGCGACCAGACCTCGTTCGCACCGACGATGTCGCCCTCCGGCATGCGATTCAGATCCAGTACGACCTCGATCATGTGCCGAGTCCGGGCGAGGTCGACGACCTCGCCCGGCGCTGGAGTCCGTACCGGAGCCTCGCCTCGAGTCTGCTGCTCGCCGCCACCCGGCCCGGGTAACCGCCTTTAGGTCAAGCAGCCGCGACTTGACAGGTGCGCACAGCCGTCATGACAACCTCGGCGACCTCCTTCGGGTGCGAGATCATGACCACGTGCGAGGCGCCTTCGATCTCGGTGATCTGTGCCCCCATACGCTCGTAGCTGAAGTGGTGCACGCCGGGGTCGATGCAGCGATCGGCGGTCGGCAGGACCGCCCACACCGGCCGACTCCGCCACGCAGGGGTCGGCGCCGCCTCGGTGAGGGCTACTCCAGCCAGCGGCCGCTGACTGATTGCGAGGAACGCCGCGTCGTCAGCCGGGATGTCGGCGCAGAACGACTCGTGAAACCCGTCCAATGAGAGCGTGAACTCCGGCCCGCCGTCCATCAGGTTGTGCTGCACGATGAATGGCACGATCCCGGGCGGCGGGAACTTGGACTGGAGATCCGTCAGGTTCTCTCCCTCGTCGGGAGCGAACCCGGAGATGTAGACAAGGCCAACCACATTGTCGGCCGTGCCGGCCGCGGTGATGACCGATCCGCCGTAGGAGTGTCCAACGAGCAGAACCGGACCGTCGATCTCGGCGAGAAAGCGCTTGAGATACTCGCCGTCGCCTCCGGTCAATCCCCGCAGTGGGTTCGGAGGCGCCAGCATCGTGACGTCCTCGTCGCGAAGTTCGTCGTATAGGCCTCTAAAGCCTGATGCGTCAGCGAAGGCACCATGAACGAGGACGACGGTGGGATTTGCCATTTCGGCTCACCTCTTTCGGTCGGAACTTCGGTGCGCGCCAACACCCGATCATCACGACCATCTGGTGTCGCGCCCGGTCACGAGAAACACTAAATCACTGCCGACTCCGTGTTGTGACGATCGCTGGTTAATCGAATGACCGCGGCGCTCTCGTACGCGATGACCCAGACTGGCACTGTCGCGGGTCCTAATCGCCACGAAATGGGCTGGCCGTGCCCCGGGTGGTTGGTCTCCATAAAAACGACCCTTCGTGAGATCTCGGTGGTAGCTTCGACCGGTCTTGGCTTGTTGTTCGATCGAAGGAGGGATGGGGCATGAAGGCCATGAGATGGTGTGTCGTTGTTATGGCCCTTTCCGTGTTCGGCGTGTGGGCAGCCAGTGCGAGCGCGGACCCGTCGGTGCTGCCGCTCTGCAACGGACCGGAGACAGTGATTTCCGGGAGCTACAACAACCTGACGATCACTGGCAACACTGGCGTGTCGAATACGGGAAGGCTGAGCGTGCGGGGGGACCTCACGATCGCTCCGGGGGCGTGCCTGGATGCCTTCTCGATGGGACGCGTTTCGATCAAGGGCAATGTGTGGGTCGCGCCCAGAGCCATCTTCGCGCTCGGTTGCGCGGTCGACGCCGACGGGCCACCGCCGGGGTCGCCTTGCGCTGGCAGCACGAACGATGTGGTCGGTGGGAACATCGTCGCGGTCGATCCGTGGACGATGTACCTAACGGCCGACGCCGTGCGCGGTAGCGTGGTCTCGTTCGGGGGCGGCCCGGGACTCACGTTGGACCCATACGTGAACTTCCCGATCAAGGACATGGCGATCGGCGGCGACCTGATCGTCCAGAACTGGCAGGGCGCTTGGTTCGGTGCGCTGCGAAACCACGTGTCGGGAAACATGATCGTGGACAACGTCACGGGCATCACCACCGGTGAGTTCGGGCCCGACTCGAACGAGGTCAACACGAACACGGTGCGCGGCAACCTGATCTGCTTCCACAACAGCCCCGCGATCCAGTTCGGAGACTCCGGCGGCTCGCCGAACGTCGTCTCCGGAAATGCGATCGGTCAGTGCGCCTTCGGCACCTACCTGCCCGACCCGGCCTATCCGGGATCCCCGACGCTTCCGATCTCCGTGAAGCCGTAACGGACTCGTTTCCAGCGGCTCGCGGCCGAGGAAAGAGGGAGGCACCCGGCACGCGGGGCCTCCCTCTTTGGGAGAAGGCCTTTTCGGCGAACCCGGCGCGAGTCTTGACGATCTGCGAGCTGGACCCGACAGCCATTTCGTCCACCCTCTGAAACGACGAAACGCCCGTAGATACGGGCGTTTCCAGTGGGCCGTGAAGGGATCGAACCTTCAACCTTGGGATTAAGAGTCGCTCATTTGCAGGGCTTTTGTCATGAGTACGGGCGGTTAGCGCAGGTGAGAGCGGTTCAGATGAGGTCAGAATTGCCGAGTTGGGGACATATTTCGGGACACGGTTTTGGCGGCGTCAGTCGACTGGCTTCAGGCGGGTCCGGAGTTGCTCGGCAACGTCCTCGGGAGTGCTGCCGGAGCTGAAGCTGATCATCCACGCCGCGAGCTCTGGATCCGTGGCCGACAGCTGGTAGCCGTTGAGCTCGAGGGACGTGAGCATCGCGATCAGCGCCGTCCGCTTGTTGCCGTCCACGAACGATTGGGTTTCGGCGATCCCGTGCGCGAGGACCGCCGCCTGGAGAGCCAAGTCGACCTGTTCGTAGTGCGCGTAGCTCGCCGGCCGCGCGAGCGCTCCCTCGAGTGCCTCCTGGCTACGGAGGTGATCGGCGGCTTGCTCGGCGGTCAGGCTGAAGATCGCCGCGTAGATCTCCAGCGCATCGGCGAGGCTGAGATAGGCGAAGCCATCGTCGAGCTCTCCGCTCACTTCGCCGCGTCGTGATCGGCGAGAATCTCAAGCGCCTCTGAGTGCTCGCTCACCTTGTGGGCCGCGATCTGCCGCACTCGCTCACGCACCTTCTCCGTGGGCAGGATGCGCAGCTCCCCATCGGAGAGCTCCTCCACCAGAACTGAGGTGCCAGGGACGTAGCCACTGGCCTCGAGCTCGCGAGGCAGGGAAACAACGTTGCTGTTCCCGACACGCCGCACCTTTACGATCTTCATGCGTCCAGTATATACGGGAATATCCGAAGCGATCGGGGCGCTGCCGGCGTGGCAGTCAGCCCTCGCTACCGCCTACCCCTACCACGACCGTTTGAGTTCCTGAATCCCTCTGACCCATCGATCCCTCCCACTCCCCTTCCCCAGCAAGAGAGGTACCCCAACCACCCCTCGAACTGGGTCTCTCAGATCACCACCACCCCGACCGCTCCCGCGCCCCTCCCTCGGTGCAACAAGGGTTTGTTGTTGACCCCGATCACACGAAGTGGGGGCGGGGTCAACAACAAACCCGCCCAAATGCAGCCGCAACGGTGGGAGCGGTCGGCAGGCGAGTCGACACGATGTGTGAGTGTGTGAGGGACGTGGGCACCTCTCGACGACCGAGTCGGACTGCCGGCGCACGGCGCCGGGCGACGACGGTGGCTCACGCGGAGACTGTCGGTTCTAGCCCTTTGCGACACTCTGGGCGTATGGGTATAGAGAGGATCGGTTGACGAACCGTTTCGCTGCGACGGTCGCCTTGCGCCGAAGTGTCGGGAAGGACGAGCGGCTTCTCGCGCGCCTCGGTGACGCAGACGATGCGGACAGTCTTCAGACTCGCGCGATCGCACTGTGGCGGCTAGGGAGCAACCTAAAGTCGCTCGGACGCTTCGAGGATGCTTTACCCCGGCTACAGGAGGCGGAGGCGCTATTTCGACGGCTCCCCGCCGAGCAGCGCACGGCGATGACGGTCGCGAGCGACCGTGCCGTAGCGTTGATTCGACTAGATCGTTACGAGGAAGCCCGCAACGTGCTTGAGGCGGTGCTTGCCGAGGTGGGCGAAGGTCGAACGATCCCCGGTTTTCTAGACAGCTCTGAGTTCGTCGAAACCGTTATGGGCGCCGTGCGCATGCGGTTGATGGTGCTCGAGCACCTGGGCCGAACGGAAGAGCTGCGGTCCGCCGCCGAACGCGTCATCAGGTCGGTCCCTGGCGACACCGACATGCAGCGTGCGGCAATAGCGGATGCTTTCCTTATTCGAGGAGTTGCCGCGCGCGAGCGACGGGATTGGGATTCGGCGTTGCTTGCGTTTGAGGCGTCAATCGCACAGGCGAATGCCGAGAATGGAGCCATACACGACTCAGGGGTAAGAGCGAAAGTAGAGCGCGTAGAGGTCCTGGCTGACATGGGTCGCGGGACCGAGGCCCTGACAGGATGCACCGAGATCATGAACCTCTACAGATCTAGTACCAACAGCTCCGGGCAAGAAGCTGTCTCCAGGGCAAAGAAGCTCAAGGAAAGGCTGACTGCAGCAGCTTCCGGTTAGATCGAGGCTCGATAGCCGCACCTAGCCCAATTAATGCGCGAAGCGGCAGCCGTTCCAGACGCCCGCTTTCGTCGCAGAGCGGGAGCGCTTCAGCTGGGTCGGAGCCGTCGAATACCCTGGTGGTCTCATGCGCTCGGACAGCAGCATTCGCGAGAGAAGAGCTGCGTCACGGCTTAAACGCGTCGTCCTCTTGGTCATCGCCTTCATGAGCATCAGTTGCGGGGTGGCGCTCGGTGTGGTTGGGGGTAGAACGGTGTCGATCGCGGCGGCGCCGTGGACGGTGTTTGTGCAGGCTGGCGGTCGTTATCACGGGAAGCCAAAGTACTGGCAGTGCACTGGCGTGATCATCGATTCGCGTCACGTTTTGACGGCGGCGCATTGCTTGATGCAGGGAGGGTCAGTAAAGCCCATTTCGCCGGCTGGCATTGCGATCGAGGCGGGTGTCTCGAACGTGAACCACCCGGACGCATCCGGACACCCACAGGGCCGGACGGTAAGCGTTTGGCGGTACATGCGCGGGTATATCGCGTCCAGCAAGATCACGAACCGAAATGCCCTCGATGCAGCTAGCCATGATCTCGCAGTCCTGACGCTGTCGCGCCCGCTCGATCTGAGCGGCCGCGATGTTCGGGCCGCGGCACTTCCAACCGTCAACACCCACGTAAAGCTCAACACCTACTCGACGGGACTGGTCATCGCCGGTTACGGCAACGAGACGGATGACAGCGCGAACGGCACGCTCAACGAGGTCTCCAAGCTGATGGTCTCGAGCCATTGCGGCAGCAGCCGGGCTTTGTGCATTTTCATGCCAAAGGCCGACACTTGCTGGGGCGATAGTGGACTGGGCGCTATCGAGACCCACCCGCGTCCGACCGTCGTAGGAATCCTGAGCTCGGGCGCGGCTTGTCTTCCTCCGGGCCTAGACGACTTCGTGTCCCTGAGCACCCCAGCAGCCCTAAGCTTCATCAAAGCCGACAGCTAGCCAAAACGCTCTACCGGTGGAGCCTCGCGGTGCACAGAGATGATGCCCAGGCGCACCATCCGCACCGGCCGGACGAAGCCTCGCTGCCGATTTGCGCGGAAGCAGAAGGCAACCGCGCCACGACCAGAGTTATGGGTTGATCGAGTAGGAACACTCTGACGCTGTGTCGGTGGTAGCCCAACTGATGCTCGGAGCGGCAGCCTTTCCAGACAGCCCCTTTCGCGGCAAAGCAGCAGCCTGATGCCCTCCCGCTCTACACGATCGTCTGAGCGGGGGCCGGGCGCTACTGGTTGGTCGCGTCCTTTTGGGCACGCAGAAAGCCGGTAGCGCTGTGGCTAACTCTGGCACCGGGGTGTAGTGCGGTGAGCGAGACCAGCTTCAGATTGGCCCGGGTCGCGGGCAGGACTCGGTACGAGAGCCAGTTATTGATCACCGTGTCCTTTCCGTTCGGGAGTACGTCGCGGACAGGCTCATAGGTCCCCGGCGTGACGTACATCGTGCCGTACCCGCCGACCTCGCCGATTGCGCCGAGGTCGGTCATGTACCAGGCCGGGGCTAGCTTGAGCGCAGGGTGGCCATCAATGAAGACTCTGGCAACCACTCGCTCGTGACGGCCCACGTGCGGCACGAACATGTCGCTCAACCCATCGAGCCCGGGCTCCGTCATGCCGACCAAGGAGTCGTACAGCTTGCTATGAGGCTTGCCGATCGTTGTCATCGTCCGTTGGCTTGCCTGTGCGCTGGGGTGGCTCGAGTTCAGCCGTTGCCGCAGCTGCGTCCCCTCGTTCCTCAACTGTTGCATCGACGCCCCGAGTTCTGCCTCCCAGTTGGTCTCGTACACAGTGTTGTTGGTCGGGTCGTAGATGCCTTCTCTGCCGCCCGAGCTCATCGACTCAAAGCCGCGAGCCATGAAGGACGCCGTGGCGACCGAGCTCCGCTCGACCCCGCCTGGCGATATCTCCGCTGCGCCGCGGGTCGTGAAGGTCGTCGCCCTCCTCGCGGTGCCATTCCTCGTCCGGACCACCACCACGACGATCGTCGCGCCATTGCGGCTCGGCGTCGTAGCTCTTGTTCTAGCCCGAGACGTTTTCTTGTGTGGACGAGCGACTCCATTGCCACACCCGCCCGTGTCCGGGACAGCGCGTGTGACGGTGATGCCCGACTTTGTTTTCAACGCGACCGCGTCAGGCCACGAAGCGTAGGGCCACGAGGCTATGTAGAAGCCGCGCTCAACGACCGCTTTTATCGGTGGGTCGTGGACGAACTCGAACGTTGCCCCGATGACATCGCTGCCGACAAACCCATACATCTCACCGAGGTTCGGGCTCGGCGGGGAATCGCACGTTTGGTTGCCTCCCTGGCGGTCCTGGATTCCGATCGCAGGTGGTGCAACCTCGAGACCGAGGGGGTCGTCGTCGCTGCCTGGAAACGCTGGTTGGCCGTCTGAGGTGCCGCTCTGTCTCGGTGCCCATGAACAAAAGAACGTGTAATCGTCACCCGTATCAACGAACAGAACAGCGGTGTATGACCCCCGCGTGTAGATGATCGGTGCACCAAGGTGCGCCTGATGCGATGCCTGCTTTTTGCACTTTTGCACATAGATGTCTGACGGGTTCCAGCCCTCCGGACGAGCCGCTCGCACCGTGGAAGGAAGCTGCATGATCCACCCTGCCAACTGCACGTCATAAGAGAGGTTCGCCGCAGGGGCTGCCGTGCCTATCCTCAGGATGAGTCGACCATTCCGTGCATAGACGTAGTCGTTGTATTCACGGATCACTCGACCCCTGTATCTGAACGCGATGGCGATTCCCGCTGCGCGGGCCTCGGCCCCTGCTGTAACGGACTCAGGGCCACTCAGATCAACCGTGCCGACGGAGTAATGCCTCCGCACCGCCGCGACGTCAGACTTCCCGACGCAAGCCTCCCCGGCCTTGTTTCCGAGGCTTCGTAACGCTCGTTTTGCCGCTGCCGCGTCCGAATACAGGTAATCGTCAAGGCCGAGTTGCAGCTGGTGGTGGTAGCTGATAGCCGGCGACCTGGCCTGAGCTGTGAGGTCCAGATCGGCGGCGGAGGCGACCGCAGCGCACCTCACCAGCGACCGCTTACTGATTTCACCGAGGGTGTGCCACCCACCACCTCGCCGCACGGCGGCCAACTGGTGAGCGAGTGTTCGGCGAACCAGGTGCGCGTCCGCCCTGCGAGCCGACGCGCTCACCGGAAACGAAGGCGACATCCCGCCGCACGCCGAAACCGTCGCCGCGACAACAATCGAAGCAATCGCGACGAACCTTTTCACAGCGCGAGACTATCGTCCACGACCACTGCGCCATCCCGCACGTCGCGACGTCAAGGCCGGACTGCCGCTTCGCCACGAAAGGAGCAGCCGGCCGACGCATGGCCGGACAGCCGCTCAGATCGACATCCAGCTGTGATGGTTTCGTGGCTAACCACTAGTCACGACGCGGAGCAACCAGACAAGTGCTTTCGATGAAACCGACACTCGCCATCTCAGAGCGCCGACTGAATGCGGCCGCTCGCGAGCCGGTTGAGTTCACCGATGGTTTGCTCGTCCGCATGCACCAGCCCGAGGCCGCGATGGCGTGGGAACGGTGATTCATGTTCACCTGCAGCTGCGAGCGCGGTCCGTGCTGACAGCATCGCTTCGGCGGCATCGCCTTGGCGCTCGGCCAGGCGAGCTGATGCGAGCGCCCACCGGAATCGTGTCGCCGGGAACGGGTCTGTTCTCGCTCGGGCGGAGCCGAGGATAGCTCTGGCCTCGGCGTATTGGTCAGACCAGCGGCCGAGCAGAATCGTCTCTGCAAGGCCAATGTCGGCATCACAGTGAACGTTTGGCAGTCCCGCGAGCGACCTCCGGAAGCAGATCGCTGCCTCACCGAGGTCGCCGTCGGCGGCGAGCGACTTGCCAAGATCGGCCGAGGCCATCGTCACCTGAACGGCGTCATCGGGATAGTCGTCAAGAACGCGGCGCAGGAGTTGTCGACCGGCTTCCCGAGTCGCTCGGTTTACCGACCCGGTGAGTCCCAGGCCCTTGATCCGCAGGTATTGGGCACGGCTGGACTCGCGGGCACGCTTGAGCCTGGCCTCGAAGGTCGCACGCGTGTCCGCGTCCCATGCGTCACCACGAAACCAATCGTCTGCGGTCATGACGACGAGCGTAGTCATCAGCATCGTGAGATCGCGCTGTCGTGGCGCTAGCGCTCTCGACTCAAAAGGCTGCTCCCGCCAGAGCACAACATCACGAGCGCAATGCCACGTGCGACACGAAAGTCGCACATAACGAGTGAACTATCGGATTGGAGATCGACGGATGTGAGTTGAGCGGTAGTTCCAGGTCCGTGCTCAAGTGGTCTGTCCCCACCTTGGCGTGCGTTGTCCGGCTCCGGTCGGCGGGGTGCGAAGCCCAGGGTTCAAGCCCAAGGGCTGCCTGTTCCATCCAGGCGGCCACAGGCGAGGGGAAGACCGGACGGGCGAACACGTGTGAACCCTTGGTTGATGCCTCGTTAAGCGCGTTCTCGCCGATGGGATGTTGGCGGGTTTCAGGGACTGGCCGTTGCGAAGCGGTAGGTGCCCGGCCGGGAAGTGGCTCCGGTCGGGGTGAGCACCACCGTCCCCGGGGCACAGAGGGCGCCCACCCCGGTCGTAACTCGTGTGTGCGGAACGTGGTAACCCCGTCGGGGTCCGGACCCAGGTCCGGTAAGCCGACCGTGAGGAGGGCCCAACTCCCCGGCGGGAACAGGATGACCGAGAAGCGAATGCCGGCGGCCGAAAGGCAACAGGAAACCAGCGCGGTAGATCAGTCCTCCAACTGATCGTGGTGGATAACTGGCCGAATACCGGTCCTTGTGACTGGGCGCGAAAGCGGGCTGACGCGGTCAGGTGAGCCAGGCAGCGAAGATGACGATGACGCCAGAACCAACGGACAAGTTAGACGCCACGACCACGGTCGCGGTGAACGGACCAGCGGACGACACGCTCCTCAACGAGCGGATCGTAAGGCTTCACGCCACCGGAACTGCCAGGGCTTGCTTGAGCCGGATGCCGGGAAACTGGCACGTCCGGTTCTGAGGGGGGTCCGGCGTCGCAAGGCGCCGGACCTACCCGACGTTTGCGCATGCCGCGCATTGCGGGTCTGAGTCCATCGGTGCCGAGAGGCGCGTCGTGATACCGAAGCAGGTGCCGGCTCAGCTGCGTTCGCGTGGCAACGGGATCGCTTCGTCGGGTCCGTATTCGGCTAGCGCTCCCTGTCAAAGCGATCGTCGCTAATAGCGACCGATCCGGGCGACTCACCACGAGCACGCCAACTAGTCTGAACATATGTCAGTGGCCGCAAGAGTCGCCTTGTCGCGTTTGACTCGCGTCGTTGCTTTGGTCGCCGTCCTGATGAGCGTCGCAGCTGGGGTGGCGTATGGCGTGGTCGGAGGCAGGACTATCTCGGTCGCCGCGGCGCCGTGGGCGGTAGCCGTGTTTGAGCGCCTCCCCGGGGGTGGCCCGGCGAAGTTTCGTGCATGCACGGGCGTGATCATCAACGCGCGTCACATCCTGACTGCCGGTCATTGCGTCATGTTCGGCTATTCCGCCCGACCCGAGCCGCCGAGCGCGTTCGCGGTTGAGGCGGGCGTGTCGAACTTCAACCGCCCGTTCATATCCCATCATCGGCAGCCTCGGAGCGTCAGCGGCGTGCGGCCGATGCCCGGTTACATCGCTGCGAGCACCTGGATAAAGCTAAAGCCAACTGCTCGTTCATATGTGGCACGCACTGACCGCGCTTATAGCTACGACCTAGCGGTCCTGACGCTGTCGAGCCCGCTTGATCTCACCGGTGCGTATGCAAGAGCCGCGTATCTTCCGACCGCTTCCACGACCAAAGCTATCGCTACGAAACGGCTCTTGATTGCCGGCTTCGGAAAAGAGAATGCAGACGCCCCGTCTGCGAACGGCACCCTGAACGCGGTCGTTGAGCCGAAGGTGTTGAAGAGTTGCAGCACGAGTCGACTCATCTGTCTGGCGTCTTCCTCGACGGCCGTGTGCTTGGGAGATAGCGGCTCAGGGGCTGTTGAGCGCGGTGCACAACCGACCGTCGTTGGAATCTTGGCCGGGGGTGTAGTCGGCTGCCGTCCTGGCGAGGGCGACCAGTACGTCTCTTTGATTGCGGCGGCTGAACTCCACTTCCTCAGGACGAGCGTCTAGCCACCGTGCGTCGGGCATTCGTCCGACGTATCGCTTTCCGTCGAGATCAGTCGTCACGCAATCGGAAAGCGTGATGATCGCAATGCCACGCAGACGCAACTCACGCCGCACCTGCCCTGGTATTGCGGCGAGCATCTCGATGACGTGGTGCAGAGACTCGCTTCGCGCGGAAACCGACAGTCCGTTCCGAGTTGCCGGGAGTGTCGGATCGATCGAGCACCAGCACTCTGCTGCTTGCGTGGCGATGCGTGCGCTCCGCTACCTAATCACTTGGGCTGGTACGCGACCAACTCGATCGCGAACTCGCCTATCTTGCGCAGCAAGGACTTGGGGCCGACCGCTGCAGGCCGGTCACCGTGCCGGAGGACGCGCCGCGCAACCCATTCGCCGTCGACGTTCCGGAGATAGATCCGCTCGACCGCTTCGGGATTTCGACGAACAGCCGAGCTCCAAAAACGACGAAAGCCCCGTGTTCACGGGGCCTCGGCAAGTGGGCCGTGAAGGAATCGAACCTTCAACCTTGGGATTAAGAGTCCCCTGCTCTGCCAATTGAGCTAACGGCCCGGGGAAAACGATGTTAGCGGCGCGGCGTGGACCTCGGGGGTCTCACTGGCGGCGCGGTCAGCACTCCTCGGCGACGGTTTCCTGGGCTGTGGTCGGCGAGGACTTGGCGGCGTTGAGCGTCGACTTCAGGGTCAGTTGCTGGAGCTTCGGCGAGAGCTTGACTGCCTTCGCGGCGGCGAGGTTACCCTTGGCGGTCTGCTTGGCTGCGTAGGAGGTCAGGGCCAGGCAGAGGTAGGGCTTGAGCGCGTTGGTGCCGCCGGGGGCCTGCGCGGCGAATTCCCACGCGCCGGCGGCGTTAGACCATTGCTCGAGGTTCTGGAAGATCTCAGCGGCGAGGATCGAGTTGTTGAGCGAGGGCTTCTGGCCGGTGACGCTCACGTAGCGATTCCAGGCGGCGGCGCCGAGCTGCAACTGTTTCTTGCCGGACGCCGTATACGTTTCCTGAGTGGTGTTGAAGTTGGTGCCGCTGCCGGCGGCGCTCCAGCGTGCCTGCAGTAGCGAGGACCAGTTCGCAGCCGAATTGGGGTTCTTCTTGGTGGCCTTGATCGCCGCGGCCAGCGCCTGATCGGCGACCTGGCTGCCGCCGCCGCCCGAGCCATTGTTCGTGAACGCGTTCAGCAAACCGCCCTGGTTGGAGCCGGTGCCGACGCCAACGAGGACAAGGCCTGCGACCAGGACGATCGCCAGGAAGAGATAGATGATGCGAACCGTCGTACGGCGGCCGCGGCTGCGGAGATCAAAGA
Source organism: uncultured Conexibacteraceae bacterium (assembly GCA_963720195.1). GTDB lineage: Bacteria > Actinomycetota > Thermoleophilia > Solirubrobacterales > Solirubrobacteraceae > Palsa-465. The sequence goes on along the minus strand of CAVRFD010000020.1, from coordinate 233,903 downwards.
GCATGGACTAAGAAGAGGCCGAAGGGCAGGTCGACTAGCTCGCGCCGGAGTCGCCGGCCTTGGCAGCGTGAGCCGCCTCTGCGAGGGCACGCCTGTGGTTGCGATATTCGACCCATTTCAGCATCACGATACTCGCGACATAGAGAGCGACCAGCGGTAGCGTCTCCAATGCCATTGTGACTGGATCCACCCCCGGAAGCGCGGCAACGATCACCGCTATCAGCACCGTAGCGTAGCGCCAGTTCAGCGTCAGAGTGCTCGCGGTGATGACGCCTATCTTCTGCAAACCGAGCGCTAACAGCGGGACCTGGAAGGCCACACCGATCCCCATCATCAACATGATCTCGAACGAGTAGTAGGACTTGGCCTGAACCAGGACCTGGAACTTGTCGGAGTTGTAGCCCTGCAGGAAGTGCACGGCCGGCGGCAGGATCGCGAAGTACGTGAATCCCGCACCGAGCACGAACAGCAGCGGCGCCGCGATCATCGCCGGCAGCGCGACCTTGCGCTCGTTCCGGCTAAGCGCAGGGATCACGAAGGCGTACAACTGGTAGAGAAGCAGCGGCAGCGTGATCAACAGCGCGAAGTAGGCCGCGACCAACATCGTCGTCGTGAACGACTCGCCGACGCCGATTGTGATCGGCTTCTCCTGCTGGGTCGCGACGCGGGGGATCTCCTTGCCGGCAGCGAGGAGGTCGCGCGACAGCTTTTGGGTGACCTGCACCGCGCCTGGGGCAATGCCCTTGCTCTTCGCCAGGTAGCCGCTCAGTTCAGACGCATCGAGCGACAGGCTCTTGAAGGTCTTGCTGATATCAGCGTTCACCTTCGGCTGGCTGCCGAGCCCGGTCTTGGCCGCCGGCGGCAGCGCCCGGTTGAGTGCGCTCAACAGCAGGTTGTTCTGCCAGAAGCACACGCAAAAAGCGACGAGCAGCACTCCGCCGCAGATCATGATCCGCGTGCGGAGCTCGTCGAGGTGATCGATGATGCTCAGCCGGTCTTCGTGGCCGATCGGCCGCAGCTTCATAGCGCTGGGAACAACTGGACCCGCAGCGTCGTGACGCTAGGCGTTTGTGTGTTCGGAAGTGGCGCTAGTGGAAGTGGAGGACGGCGACTCTGGAGCAGTTGCGGAGATCTCCGACTTCTCGTCCGACGAGGTCTGCGCGATCCCGCCCTTGAACTCCTTGATGCTCTCCCCGATCGAACGGCTCAGCGCCGGGAGGCGCTTGGGACCGAAGAACAGGAGGACTATCACCAGGACGATCAGAGCGTCCTTCCATGGGCTTGCGAACATGCCGACTTTCCTTCGCGATTGTGGTAGCCCGAAGGGTAGCGGGCGCGCCTAGCACTCGTACGGCGGTCTGGTGAAGTAGGGCGGTCTGGTGAGGGATCCGGACGTTTGGTCAGACTCTCTCAGGGGTACAGCCCGCCAACAGCCGGATGAATTGCGCTCAAGCCTTTCGCGATTCGCGCCGATACCGGTTCTGTCATACGAGGTTGGTAATGAGTCAGAACCCACACGAACACCACGCAGTCCGACGGATCGTCCTCCCGAGTGGCCGCACGATCGAAGTCATCCGCTTCAACGAGGCCGGTACCGACCGCCGCGAGTTGCAGGTCTGCCCGAGCTGCGAGTCCGACCTGGTGCAGCCGCTGAGCTGGAATGAGACGCCCGAAGGACAGTGGGATCTGATGCTGGAGTGCCCCAACTGCGGCTGGGTCGAGTCAGGCACGTTCACGCGGCTCCAGGTGGAGCGGTTGGAGGACCACCTCGACGAGGGTCTCACCGAGATGATCGCCGACCTGCAGCGCCTGACGCAGGCGAACATGGCGGCTGACATCGACCGCTTCGTCTCCGCGCTAGATGCGGGCCTGATCCTCCCCGAAGACTTCTAAGGTTTCTCGTAGCCCCGCGCCGATCCGCGGCTACGAGTAGCGCTCGACTACGCCGTCGGCGACCAGCTCCAAAGCAGCTCGCTGCGCCTCGGCCAGTCCCATCGGCAGCTCGGCCTTGGCCTCCGCGACCACCGCGAGGGCATATGCACGCGCGAAGTCCAGCGCGCCTGTCGCCTCGATCCGATCGCACACGGCGGCGGTCTGCTCGGCCCGCTTCAGTCCGCGCAGGTCAAGCCCGCCAAGCTGCGGATTGCGCTTGCGCGCCTCGATCAGCGGCAACGTGACGGTGCCGTCCAGCAGGTCAGCGCCGCGAGGCTTGCCCGTGCGCTCCGGCGGTCCGGTGACGTCGAGGATGTCGTCGAGCAGCTGAAACGCGATTCCGATGCGCTCGCCGAAGGCGCCGAGCGCATCGATCGGCGCACCACCGGCGAGCGCGCCGAGCTCGCAGGCGGCACGGAACAGCACGCCCGTCTTGAGCCGGCAGCGCTCCAGGTAGCGCTCCTGCTCGACCTCGACCTTCCAGGAGTCGTCACGCTGCATCAGTTCCCCGGTGGCCAGCGACGAGGCCGCATCCGAGAGGATTCGGATCGGCTCGATCCTGCCGCCGTCGGCGAGCTCGGCGAAGGCGCGTGAGAACAGCAGGTCGCCGGTGGCGAGTGCCAACAGCCGGCCACCGGTCGCGACCACGGTCGGACGCCCGCGGCGGAGGTCGGCGCCATCGATCACGTCGTCGTGGACAAGCGTGGCCGCGTGGACGAGCTCGACCGCGACCGCGGCCCGTACGAGGTCATCGCTTTCCGCCACCGGCACACCGGCGGCGATACAGACGAGCAGCGGACGCAGGCGTTTGCCGCCGGCGGTGATCGTGTCAGCGCCGTGGCGCGCGAGGAGTTTGCCGTGACCGGAAACGAGCTCGACCATTCGCTCCTCGACACGGGCCATCACCAGCGCCGTCCCGGCGCCACCCGCCTCGGCGACTGCTTCGACCGCCGCTGCCCCCGGCGTGCTCACGCCAACACGGTACCGACATGGAGCGCGATGATGCCACCTGCCGTAAGCACGTATCGGATGTCACCGAGGCCGACTGCGGCCATGCGGGCCGCGAGCTCCTCCGGCCCAGGGAAGCGTCGCACCGAGTTGGGGAGATACGTGTAGGCGTCGGAGTCGCCGGCGACCCGCCCCAGGACCGGCACGACCCGGTCGAACCACAGCTTGAAGAAGGTCGAGAGCGGACGCCGCTGTGGAGTCGTCATCTCGAGAATCACGACGTGCCCGCCGGGACGCACGACTCGCGCAAGTTCGCGCAGGCCCTGGTCGAGGTCGGAGAAGTTGCGCACACCAAAGCCGACCGTGGCGGCATCGAACTCGTCGCTCGCGTGTGGCAGCAGCAGCGCGTTGGCCTGCTCGAAGCGGATCGGCGCACTGTCAGGTCCAGCTGCCCCGGCATCGGCCTTGCGCCGCGCGATCTCGAGCATCTGCTCGGAGAAGTCAGCGCCGACGACCTCGCCGTCGGGGCCGACCACGCGCGCGAGCGCGAAGGCGAGGTCGCCGGTGCCCGTCGCTACGTCCAGCACGCGACCGCCGGGACCCACCTGTGCCAGCTCGACCGCGCGCCGGCGCCAGCGGTGATGCATCCCAGCCGTCATCACCGAGTTGAGCCGGTCATAGATACCGGCGATGCGGTCGAACATCGCCCGCACCTGCGGCTCGGCCAGTGTGCCGGATTCGTTCCCACCCATCCCAGCAGGGTCACAAGGGTTCGTCATAAAGACAAGAGTCTGCCGCAAGACCAGCATCCGCGCAGATCCGACGCGACCAGAGGTGTCGCGATGGTCGCAGCGGCGGGCTCTACTGAAGGTCCGACAGGAACGAAACCATATCCTCGAACTTCTTCGGCGAGGACTTGGCCAGACCCGCAAACGACGGCATCGGCGCGGTCGGGTTCTTGAGCGTGGACGCGATCGCCGCTGCCTCACGCCGCGCGCCGATGTTGGTCAGCGGCGGTCCGGGGCCGTTGTTGCCGTTGCTGCCGATCTGATGGCAGCCCTCGCAGCCGGACTCGCCGACCACGACCTCACCGGCAAGGAAGGTCGCCTTTTGCTGCGCCGTCAGACCGGCCGGCGGCGGCAGCGTGACCTGGTTCGGTGAGCCGGTGCTGGCGCCCGAGTAGGTGAGGTAGGCGATGCAGGCGATCGTCGCCAGGCCGGCGGCGAGTGCGACCGGGCGCCGGGTGATCAGGCGCTCGGGGCTACGGTCGTAGAGCGGCAGCAGGAACAGGCCGATCATGCAGAGCGTCGGCACGCCGATCGTCGCCATCGGCGTGAACTTCGGCACGTTCTTCATGACGCGCAGGACCTCGAAGAGGAAGAAGAAGTACCAGTCAGGCCGCGGGACGTAGGTCGTCGTCGTCGGGTTGACCTTCGGGCCAAGCTCTGCGCCGAACAGCAGCGACATCAACATGATCACGACGATCACGATGAGCGCCATGACCGAGTCCTTCGTGACTGCGTACGGGAAGAACGGCTTGCCCTCGTTCTTCAGCAGCGAGTATTCGCGGAGGTATTGCTCCTTCTCAGCCTGATTCATGGGAGCACTAGACCTCGACCCTCTCGACGACGGCTTCGGGCTCGTGCGCACTCAACCACGGCGGGGCAGAGATGCCGAGCTTCGTGACCAGATACAGATGGAACCCGATCAGTGCGGCCATGAGCCCGGGGATCAACATCATGTGGATCGCGTAGAACCGTGACAGCGTCGTGGCGCCGAACTCGGGACCGCCGCGCAGGAAGTCGCCGATGTACGGGCCCAGGAACGGTGCCGTGTTGTTGATGTTCACGCCCACGATCGTCGCCCAGTAGGAGCGCTGGTCGAACGGCAGCAGGTAGCCGGTGAAGCCCATCGCCAGCGTGAGGATCAACAGCACGACGCCGATGATCCAGGTCAGCTCGCGCGGGTACTTGTAGGCCCCGAAGAAGAACACGCGGGCCATGTGCAGGAAGATCAGGATGATCATCAACGACGCGCCCCACTTGTGCATGCCGTGCACGAACTGCCCAAGGAAGACGTTGTCGTTGATGTTGCGGATCGACTCGTACGCACCGCCGTTGACGTCGGGGCGGTAGTACATCGCCAGGAAGACGCCGGTCACGGCCTGGTTGAGGAACGCGAACAGCGTCGCCGACCCAAGCGTGTACGCCCAGTTGATGCCCTTCGGCACCTTGCGGAACATCAACCAGCGCAGGCCCTGCGAGAGCTGCGTGCGCTCGTCGATCCAGTCGACGACTGTTAGGCCGGCCTCGGCCGCGGCGTCAACCGGGTGCAGCGGCGCGTCCGTTGCCGGCGCCTCGGTTGGCGCGGGACGCCCGGGCATCTTCGGCAGCGGCATCAGGAACCCGTCCCTGGAACGGGCGGAGGCAACGGCAGGTGCGTTGTCGGAGGCAGCGTCGGGGTGTCGAAGCGCGACGGATAGAAGTACTGGCCGATCCCGTCGAGTGGCTGACCCGGGTCGCGCGGCGAGAAGCGGCGCAGCTCCGAGTTCACCGAGTAGCGCGGGCCGATGTAGACGTAGCCGTTGCCCGGGTGGCCAGGAGGCGGGGCGTAGGTGTAGAAACGGTCGAGCGGGCGCACAGGCGGGCCGCCGGCGACCTCACCGCGGAAGTTGTAGACACCGCCGTGGCACGGGCAGATGAAGCGTTCCGCGGCCTCGACGTACCGGACCGGGCAGCCGAGGTGCATGCAGCGCGACGACAGCGCGATGTAGTTGTTGAACTGATCGTGCGGCTCGGTGTCGATCGCGGGGTCGCGTTTACGAACGTAGGCGATCGACTTGCCCGCCTCGCCGATGCCCTCGACGATCGTGAGCACCTTGGTGGAGTAGACAAGCTCCGTGAAGTCGTCGGGCGTGCCGATGATCTGCCACGGGAACGGCTGACGCTTGAAGATCGGGGCGAGTGCAAAGCCCAGCGCAGGCAGAGTAAATGCGGCCACCGCGACGCCGCCGGCGCCCTGCGCGACGACCTCCATGAAACGGCGCCTGGAGACGGTCTCGCCCTCGAAGGCCCCCGGCATTCCGCGGTCGGCTGTGTACTTCGAGGATTGCTTGTGGCGGTCTGCTGGCATCTACTTCCGGTGACTCATTTTGCTCTTCAGCGCAACGGTGCGTAAGCCTACAGTCAAAGCCGGTTACGAGTGCTGCTCCCCCGCCCCAGTCCCGCCGAGTCGCTCCACCTCAGCTGTAAGAAGCTGGCGAGCAGCAGCGCTTTCTCCGTCTGCGTTGAGCTGTGCCACGGCCGAGATCAGCTCGGCAAGCCGCGCTGTCTCCGCGACGTCGCCAATTGCGGCCAGCTTGGCGAGGCCGGTCGCATAACTCTGGTCGCCGAGCAGGAGATCCAGGTCCGGGTCAGCCGAGTCCGGATTCTCATAATGCAGGCGCGCGCCTCTGGCGATATCGGCGATCACCTCGGCGTAGGGGTCGATCGGGCTCACGCGGGCAGCTCCTCGAGTACCTCGGCCGCGGCCTCGACGGTGAGCTCGATATCTCTCTCCGAATGTGCCAGCGAAGGGAACCACGCCTCGAACTGTGACGCTGGTGGATAAATCCCACGCGAAATCATCCCGCGGCAGAATGCGCCGTAAGCCTGCTGATCGCTAAGCGCCGCGCCCGCGTAGTCGGTCACGGCCTCGGCGTCAGCGAAGAACGGCGTCAAAAGCCCCGTGACGCTCTGCACGACGAGATGGCGGCCTGCGCTCGCCGCTGCTACGCGCAGGCCTACGGCGAGCCGCTCAGTCAGCTCGGCCAGCCGGACGTACGCGTCCTTGTCGAGCTGTGCGAGTGTCGCCAGACCAGCGGCGACGGCGAGCGGGTTTCCGGACAACGTGCCGGCCTGATAGACGTCGCCGGCGGGCGCGATCCGGCGCATCAGCTCGCGACGGCCTCCGTAGGCGGCAGCCGGCAGGCCGCCACCGACGATCTTGCCCATGATCGTCAGGTCGGGGTCCAGGCCGTAGCAGCTCCTGACCGCCGCCACGGGCGACGCGGAAGCCGGTGATGACCTCGTCGGCGATCAGCAGGGCGCCATTCTGACGCGCCGCAGCGGCAAGCCCGGCCAGATAGCCCGGCTTGGCAGAAACCACTCCCATGTTGGCGGGGACCGTCTCGAACAGGACGGCGGCAAACTCGTGCTGGGCGAAGGCCGCGTCGAGCTGATCCTGGTCGTTCCAGGGGATCGTGATCGTGGTCGCCGTCGCGGCGGCGGTGACGCCGGGGCTCCCGGGGATCCCCTGCGTCGCCACGCCCGAGCCGGCCTGGGCGAGCAGGCCGTCGACGTGGCCGTGATAAGCGCCCGCGAACTTGAGCAGCTTCTCGCGCCCGGTGACGGCACGGGCGAGGCGGATTGCGCTCATGCTCGCCTCGGTCCCTGACGAGGTCATCCGTACCATCTCGACCGACGGCAGGCGCTCGACGATCTCCTCGGCGAGCTGCACCTCGCCCGCGGTCGGGGCGCCGTAGGTGCTGCCGTCGGCAGCGGCCCTCGTGATCGCGTGCAGCACCTGCGGCTCGGCGTGGCCGAGGATCAGTGGGCCCCAGGAGCAGACCCAGTCGATGTAGCTGTTGCCGTCGACGTCCTTGATCCGCGAGCCGGCACCGGAGGCGATGAAGATCGGATCGCGCCCGATCGAGCGCATCGCCCGCACAGGCGAGTTGACGCCGCCTGGGATCACACGCTGGGCTCGCCCGTAGAGCGACGCTAGACGCCGGCAGTTCCGACGTTCCCAGTTGCGGTAGTCATCGGTGAAGTAGAGGAGTCGGATCTTCTTGAACTCGGTCGAGGAGTAGAGCGTCGCGCGATCGGTGATGCCCGTATCCGCGGCGATCGAGTCGAGGATCGCGTCGCACTCCTCCTTGGAACGCCCGTGGGCCATCGTGAACACGGAGTACGGCCAGTCCGCGTAGGTGGGGCGCTCGTAACAGTGGGAGATGCCGCGGAACTGCGCCATCTGCATGCCCATCTCCATCGTGCGGTCCTCGCGGCACGTTCCAGACGCCCATGCCGTTGGCGCTGAAGCCGGCACGGCGGTGGAACAGGATCGCGGCGACGCGCCGCAGCAGCCGGCGCTCGACCATGGCCTGCAGATGCGCGAGCAGCTGCTCCTGGGAGATCCCCAGCCGCACCGCGGCTGGAGCGTAGGGCTCCGGGATGACCGGCATGTCGCCCTGTGTCGCGCGGATCACCGCCCGGTCGAACTCGTCATAGGGCTGGGGTGCGACCTCCGCCGGCGCGACCGCCTCGGCGGCCGCCTTGGCGAGCGTCTCCGTGCCCTGCTCCATCTCCAGGTCCATGCGAATCTTGAAGAGCTTCAGCGTCGGCAGTTGGCGGATCGACTCGGCGCCGGCAAGCTCGCCCAGCTGGGCGAGCGTGTCCTCGAGCCCGACCGGCGAGTCGGGCTCGGTCGCGATCGTGAACCAGATGTTGAACTCGTGGTTGCGCAGGTAGTTGTGGGAGACGCCGGGGTGCTCGTTGATCACGTTGGCGGCACGCCACGGGTTGTCGGGATCGACCCGGGCCGCGACGAGCATCGAGCTGTAGCCCAGGGCGCGGGTGTCATAGATCGGCGTGACCTGGCGGATGATGCGCTCGTCGAGCAGGCGCTGAACGCGCGCCAGCACCTCCTCCTCGGCGATCCCGGCCTCGGCGGCGACGTGCTGGTAGGGGCGCACAGCGATCGGGAAGCTGCCCTGCATCAGGTTGAGCAGGCGCTTGTCGAGATCATCGAGCGCCACCGCGGCACCGTCCTTGCGGGAGCGCAGCTTCGGGCCAAAATTCGTGTCGGTTACTTCAGCCACTGCGCAGCGTCCTTTGCGTGGTAGGTGATGATGATGTCGGCCCCCGCGCGCCTGATGCCGGTCAGCGCCTCCAGTACGGACTGGCGCTCGTCCATGTAGCCAGCTGCGGCGGCTGCCTTCAGCATCGAATACTCGCCGCCCGTGTTGTACGCCACCAGCGGCAACTGTGTCGCGTCCTTGACGCGGCGGATGACATCCAGGTAGGGCAGCGCCGGCTTGACCATCAGCAGATCTGCGCCCTCATCGACGTCGAGCAGTGCCTCGCGTACGGCCTCGGTGCCGTTGGCCGGATCCATCTGATAGCTGCGGCGATCACCGAAGGCGGGTGCCGAGTCGGCCGCTTCACGGAACGGACCGTAGAACGCCGACGCGAACTTGGATGAGTAGGCCATGATCGGCTTCTCGGTGAGGCCGGCCTCGTCGAGCGCCTCGCGGATCGCGCCGATGCGGCCGTCCATCATGTCGCTCGGTGCGACGATGTCGGCGCCGGCCTGCGCCTGCGAGACCGCGGTTCGAGCGAGCAGCTCGAGCGTTGCGTCGTTATCGACAACGAATTCGTTCCCACCCGCCCGCACTACGCCGCAGTGACCGTGGTCGGTGTATTCGCAGAGGCATAGGTCGGTGATCACGATCAGCTCTGGATGGGCCTGCTTGATCGCGCGCGTGGCGACCTGGACAATCCCGTCCTCATCGTCGTAGGCGCCCGAGCCCTCCGCATCCTTGATGGCCGGGATGCCGAAGAGGATCACGGCCGGGATGCCGAGCTCGGCGGCGCTGCCTGCCTCGGCAACCGCCTCGGCGACGGACAGGCGGTCGACGCCCGGCATCGTCCAGATCGGCTCGCGGCCGTCAAGCCCTTCGGCCACGAACAGCGGGTACACGAAGTCCGACGCGGACAGTTGCGTCTCACGCACGAGGCCACGCAACTCGTGCGTGGCCCGCAGCCTGCGCATGCGGGTTTGTGGAAAAGCCATCGGGGCCTTCGAGGATACGCCCCCGGATCTGCCCGTCCCTAAACGAGCTTCCAGGGCTCGACGACGCGCTCCACCACGAGGCCTGCGGTCGTGTACGGGTCGGTGTCGGCCCATGCCTCAACCTCCTCCTTGGTCAACCCCCTGATCCCGATCGCCCCGCCGAGAGGTGGGTCGCCGAAGGCTCCGGCAATCACCAGCCGGTCGGCAGCACGCAGCGCTTGCAGCCGTTGCAGGTGCGCCTCACGGTACGGCCCACGCCGTTCGAGCATGTCCGCGACGTACTTGTAGAGCAACAGATAGGTCATTTCGGGTTCTGTCATGCGTTAGACGCTAGCCTTTGCGTCCTTATGGCGGACCTTCAGAAGCGCGGCGACTACAAACCGCGTCGGCAACGCGAGAAACAGGCTTACCGGCTCGCGGTAATCGGTGCGGGCACCGGTCTCGTCGGCTTGGTCACGCTCGCGCTCGCAATCGTGGGCGTCACCGGCGCGTTTCCACCGATCATCCTGCTGCTGATCAGCATCTGGTGCGTCTGGCGGTTCATGCGCGTCACCGGTCAGCGCTGAGCTGAGACGGCGCTGAGCGTCGGCGACGCCATAGCCCTGCTTGCCGCCGGCGTGCTCGCGGGGGCGATCGGCAGCGCCGGCGGCATCGCTTCATTGATCTCGTTTCCGGCATTGCTGGCCGTCGGTGTGCCGCCCCTGGCGGCCAACGCGACCAACATCGTTGCCCTGACGATGATCTGGCCAGGCGCGGGGCTCGGCTCGAGGCCGGAGCTCGAGGGCTGGGGACGCTGGTTGTTGCGCTGGGTGCCGGTGATGCTCGCCGGCGGTGCCCTCGGCGCTGGCCTGCTGCTCGTGACGCCGGAGGACGCGTTCAAGCGCGTCGTTCCGTTCCTGGTCTTGGCCGGATCGCTGGCCCTGGTCTGCGTCCCTTGGGTGCGCCGCCGCAGGGCATCCCTGGCGCATCGTCCCTTGGCGCTCGCACTCTGGCTGCTGCTGATGGCGACCTACGGTGGCTACTTCGGAGCCGGATCGGGCGTGATGGCTCTCGCTCTGCTCTTGATCATGGTCGATCAGCGCCTACCGACGGCCAACGCGCTCAAGAACATCCTGATCGGTATCGGCACCGTCCCGGCTGCGCTGCTGCTCGCGTTTCTGGCGCCCGTCCACTGGCCTGACGCAGGAATCCTCGCGATCGGGGCGCTGGCCGGTTCGCGTGCCGGACCGAGCATCGCGCGCCGCGTTCCGGCTGTGATTCTGCGCTGGGTCGTGTTCGCGCTGGGGATCGCGTTGGCCGTCCAGTTGTGGATCAACCCGACTGTCTAGCGCTGACGGTCAGAGCCGCGGCTGTCCCGCCGACCATGACTCGAACACGAGATGCTTGCGCAGATAGACGAGCGTCTCACGGAGGATCGTCGCGATTGGCAGCGCCAGCAACGCGCCCGGAATGCCGTAGATCTGGTAGCCGATGAGCAACGCGAGGATCACGAGGATCGGGTTTATGCGCAGCGAGATGCGGAATACCTGAGGCGCCACCAGGTGGCCCTCGAGCTGCTGCAGCGCGATGAATACGATCAGCAGCCAGATCGCGCTGACTGGATGGGTTGCCAGCGCCACCACGATCGGCGGGATCGGTCCGATGATCGGCCCGATATACGGGATCAATTCCATCAGGCCGTAGAAGAGACCGAAGAAGACCGCGTAATGGGAGCCGTCGGGGAAGAGCCCGATCAGACCCATCACCTCCATCAGGATCGCGGCACTACCGCCCATGATCAGGCTGAACAGCAGCTGACCGCGGACGTAGCCGGAGACGGCACGCTGGATCAGCAACGGATAGTCGTCCTCCGGCGTGCCGTCACCTGGCGGCATCCAGCGCCTGGCGAGGTCGCCGATCTGCCGGGCGTACACGAGCATGTAGACCGACAGGACGAAGGTCAGGATCAGGTCGACTGACAGCGTCACGAGCTTGCCCAACACGTCCCGTGAGAACGACAGGATCGAGCCCGAGCTCTTCAGCACCTTCTTCTGGATCGTCTGGAGCGCACTGTGCCCCTGCTGCGCGAAGTGGACCTTGATCCCATGGTGCTGGAGGAAGGTCTGGATGCTCACGAGGTCGTGGTTCACCCGGTTGACGAAGTGCGGGAAGTTGTCGGAGAAGTGACCCAGCTGGTTGCTCACCGGGGTTGACAGCAACGCGCCGATGCCGCCGAAGATCAGCAGGATCACAACGTAGGAGAGGATGATCGAGATTGCTCGCGGACCCACCCGCTGGATGTGCTTGGCCAGCGGGTTCAGAATCAGCGCGATCACGCTCGCCGCCATGATCACGACCAGCAGCGTGCCGATCGATCGCGCCAGTTCCCAAAGGCCCAGGATCGCCAGGGGCAGCAACACCAATTGGACCCAGCGCGGGACGATCATCGGCTCCACCAACCGCTGAGAGACCGTTGGAGACGACTCGGTGGACGGCTCGGGCTGAGGCTGTTCGGCGGCGACTTGCGACTGCTCGTCGGCCTGGGGCGAGCCCAACTCCCCGGTGGGTTGGTCCGGTTGGACCTCCGTCTCATCCATCTAACTGGAAGAGTATGCGCACATGCGCGATGGAATCCGGATCCTGTTCGTGGGCGATGTGGTCGGCAGCGCCGGCCGGCGAACGCTGCTCACGGTGCTGCCCAGGCTGCGTGAGCGGACGGAGATCGACTTCGTCGTCGTCAACGGCGAGAACGCAGCCGGAGGCCATGGCATCACCGCCAAGATCGCGCGCGAGATGCTCGCGGCCGGCGTCGATGTGATCACGCTCGGCAACCACACCTACCGCCAGAGCGAGGTCTACGGATACCTCGACGACGAGCAGCGAATCCTGCGCCCAGTCAACTTCCTCCGCAGTCAGCCCGGCCACGGGACCTGCGTCGTAACCAACGCGGCCGGCGATGTCCGCCTCGGTGTGATCTCGGTGTCGGGCAACCTCTTCATGAACAGCTCGCTGCCGGCGTTCTCCGAGGCCGACGCCGCGCTGTACACGCTGCGCGGCAAGGCCGACCACATCCTCGTCGACATGCACGCCGAGGCGACCAGCGAGAAGGTCGGGCTCGGCTGGTATCTGGATGGCCGCGTGACCGCCGTCGTCGGCACACATACGCACGTGCCCACAGCCGATGCGCGAGTGCTGCCGGGCGGCACCGCCTACATCACCGACGTCGGCATGACGGGAGCGCGTGGTGGCGTGCTCGGCGTCAAGCGTGAGCAGGCGATCGATTCGCTGCTCACGCGAATGCCCGTTCGCTTCGAGGCCTCCGACGATGATCCGTGGCTCCAAGGCGCGCTGATCGAGTGTGGCGCTGCGCCGATGCGGGCGGTCTCGATCGTTGGGATCCAGGAACCGCTCTGAGCGACCGCACTGCCGCTAGAGCAGTGCGGTCGGCTCAAGCCCCGCAGGTTCAGGCTGCCGCCACTCGAACCTCTTCAGATCCCGGTCCTTGCCCGACGGCGGGTGTGCCAGCACCAGCGCGATCACCACCAGCGGGAAGAACCAGACGATGTACAGATAGAACCAGTACGTGATCCCGAGTTCCAGTCCGATCAGGATGGCTGCACCCAGCGCCGCGACCTCAACCACGGTGCGCTCGCCGCGCGGCCAGAACGGAGCGACGAAACCGAGCGCGACTACCGCGCCCAGCACGATGTGCTCGGGCAGGTGCAGCGACTGGTTGTAGCCGCCCCACAGCCCCCAGATCGAGAACGGCGCGGGACGGCCGGCCTGGTAGGAGATCGAGTCGTGCCAGAACCAGTGCCAATCCCCGGAGAGCAGGACCGGCAGCAGCGGCACAAAGATCGCGAGCGCATAGCAGACCACGAACGTGACCGTTCCGCGCACGCCGGGGGGCCGGCGGCCCACACCTCGCCAAAGCAGCGGCCCAAGCCCCAAGGGCGCGAACTTGGTGAGGGCCGCGAACCCACCGATCACCCCCCGCAGCGCCGCAAAGCGCAACGCGAGCATCGCTGCGACGACCAGCAACGCGACGAGCGCGTCGTTGGAGTTCGACATCAGCACGAACGAGGTGAACGGGAACGCTGCCCACAGGTAGGCGAGCACGACGCCCGCGGTCGGGCCGCGAATCATCCAGCCCAGCACGAACAGGCCGAGCATCGTCAATAGATCGAACGTGATCGCCGCAGCATGCGCGGCGGGAAGGCTGTCCCAGGTACCGCTCCAGCCGAAGATCAGTCGGAAGGGAACATAGGCGTAATAGTTGACGGGGCCATAGGTATCGCCAGCGGGGTTGTCCGACGGCCAGTGACCGTAGAGCTGCTGGCCGTGGACGATCTTGTTGGCGCCGATCACACCCGCGTAGCCGACGTCGATCACGTTCGAGTTGGTCACGTTCAGCCCGACCCGAAAGCCGACCAGAAAGATCAGTGCAACCGCGAGCCAGGGCGTCGGGATGACAACACGGAGTGGCTCACGCGGTCTTCCGCGCCCGGCGGCGAGGAGCAGCATCCGCACGAGCAGGTACAGCATGAACGGGTAAATCGCCGGCACCGAAAGGCCAAGGTCGGCGTTGTTGAACCACGCCAGCGACGCCGAGAATCCCAGCAGCATCAGCAGGTCCAGATGCCACAGGGTCGGGCGTCTGCGCCAGGGGAGGAACGGCAGCAGGAAGAGCGCACAGAGCGGCAGCCACACGTAAAGCGCGTTGATCTTGCGGCCGAAGGCGCCCGGATAGCCGCGGGCCATCGTCCAGGCGACCTGGTAGCCCGTCCACACCTGCGTGACATCGCCGGTCTGGTCGGAGACGTAGAGCTGCAGCATCTCGATCTGGTGCTTGGGCGGCGGCGTGAACCAGCTCACCTGCCAGACCCCGATCCCGCGCGTGTAGACGTACGACACCAGGTGCGGATGCTTCTTCAGCTCGGCGATCACGACCGGGTTCTTCTGCGCTGTCGCTAGCACCTGCTGACCGGTCAGACGGAATCCGGTCGGCGGGCTGGTCATCGACGGCACCAGCACCGGCACGCCGGGCGGTGCCGAGACCGGCGCCGGTTGACCGGGCGGATTACCGGCAGCCAGCGCCCCGGCAGGCACGACCAGCGCGGCCGCTGTAGCCAGCGCCGCGAATACGCCGAGCGTCCGCACGAACCGGCGGACGCGATCGCGAATCAGGCCTTGAAGCTCCAGAGCTTCTGAACGACGAATGAGAGCGGCGTCGCAATGATCCATGCGATGCCGTCGGCGACGACCTTCTTGTCCAATCCGGCGGTCACGAGCAGCCTGTAGACGCCCGTCGCGAACAGGAGCACGACCAAAGATACGACGAAGAATCGCACAGCCTGACCGAATGGGTGGTCCTCCTTGGCCGAGAACGTCCAGTGTCGGTTCCAGATGAAGTTGTTGGTCGACGCGATCACGGCCGCGAGCACGAAGGACACCGTGTCCGCGATTCCCAGCACGTGCAGGAGGAACGCGAACACGGCGAGGTTGATGATGTAGCCGGAAGCGCCCACACACAGGAAGCGGACCAGCTGCTTGTGGTTCTCGGGGTGGCGGACCTCATACGCAAGCCGCCGGTACGCGCTACGCGCGCGACTTACGGCTCGAGCAGAAGGCGGAAGCTCAAGGCTCGAGGTCATTTCGTCAGGCACTCGTTCAATCCTATCGGCAAATACGGTCTCGGATGTCACACAGTGTCCGGGGCCAAGTCAAACGCCGCCTAAGGCAAAACGCTGCGTTTGGGCTAATTTCGTTGCTACCCGAAATGTCCGCGGATCAATGGCGCGACATCTCGCAGTGACCATTGCTCGCGCACCGTGCGCGTCTCCGGTCCGGTTCCGCACCAGAGTAGCGCTCCGAGCGAATCGCTGCGATGCAAAGAGCCGTGGCTGCCGCCGCCGACGTGGTCGGCTCCGCCCCAGTCGACAAACTCGTACCCGGGGGCGGCTGAGAGCAGAATGTCACCGGCGTTCTCGCAGCGCAGCGCCGACCAAACGCGCGCCAGCGCATCGGGATAGTCGGGGCTTTCAAAGCGCCCGTCCCGCACCGTGGCGGCCAGCACGCTGAGGTCACCGTCCACACTCCAGCGCTCACCGCGCGGGTCGCTGAGCTCTCCACCGGGCGCGAACCGCAGCTCGATACCGCCCGGCGCGCGGATCACCGCCTCTGGCCGCTCGCCGTCCTCCTCGCGCAACCACATCGCGAGGTCGACACCCTCAAGATCGCCGACCGCCGCCAGCGCCCGCCGCAGAAGCTCGTCGCGCCGCTCGAGATCCAACACATAGATCATCGCCGAGCGCTGGGAGGGGCTCAGTGCCAGATCCGCCCCGACCGAGCGTGACGCACTGGGCGTCGCGACGTGGAAATCGGCGAGCGCGAGATCCAGCCGGATCCGCTCCTCGACGAGCGCCTGTGAATGGTCGGAGGTGACGATCACCGCATGCTCCTCGAGAAACGCGTCCGCGCCGCCGCCCGCGTGCATCATCCGCTCGATCTGACGGTCAGCGGCCGCAATCGACGTCACCTGCGCGTGCGGCCCGTTCTTATGCGACCAGGCGTCGTTGTCGGGCAGCGAGAACAGCATGAAGTCGAACAGGTCGTGCTCGACCAGATACGACCCGACGCAGCCGGTGTGCTGGTCACGCACCCCCGGCAGCCCCAGCTGGCCGCGACAGCCGGTCCGACGGCTCGCATAGAGATCGGCGTAGAACAGTTCCTTCGGCCCAAAGATCGTGCGGCGGAACAGCGTCGAGGTGACGACGCGCGCGAGCGCCGACTCCTGCGCCACGTCGTGCTGATGACGGCCGCGGTAGATCAGGTAAGTGGTGCCGGCCGTCCGAACGCCGATGTCGTCAAGCGACTCGAACACCGTCGGCGTGTCGTTGGAGAGATGCTCGGCGTTCATCCGGTAGACCGTGTCCGTGAGCGAGCGCACCACTCCAAACTGGCGCGTGGCCGAAAAGCTCGAGCCGTACTCGACGTAGCGCTGCTCGAACCGGTGGTACCAGTTCATGCTCGGGATCAGGTGCTCCTCCGGGCCTACCCCGGTCGTGATCGTGGCCGCGCAGACGGGCGTGACCGACGGAAACGCGGCGACGACGTCATTCACGTACACGCCGTCCTGTGCGATTCGTGCAAGTGCCGGAGCGCGCCCGGCCGCGATCGCGCGGTCGAGCATCTCCGGCTTCATGGCGTCGACCACGACCAGAACGAGCTTCTTCATCTAGAGCTTCGCCCCCACGTACGCGACGCGGATCATCACCTGAGGATGCGCAGACCCGCGTACTTCTGCTCGCCGCGCTGCTGTCCTCTGTAGAGCAGCCACAGCAGGCCCAGTAGCGCAATCACGCCAACCGGAGGCGCCACTATCGACAGCACCGCCACCAGCAGCGCGGACCCATCGGCGATCAGCGGCAACCCGACGGCGGCAGCGGCGTCGTCCAGCCGCGATCGCAACCGCATGAGGAAAGGCCGCGAACCCGCGATCCCGATCGCGGCACAGATCACCCCACCGATCCACCCCGGCCAGGCGGCATGGTGGTCGCGCGCAAGCGACCCGGCGAAGAAGAGCGCGCCGAGCGCTAGCGAGATGATGCTCAGCAGAGCGACCAGGGTCCTGCCCTGGATACGACCCCAACCAGCGGTCCAGACCGCTTGGTCCACCACGATCAGCAACGCTGCACCGACGACCATCGCGAGCAGGAAAGGTCCCGACTGCAGGAAACTGTAGGAGGTGTGGTCGAAGTGAATCTCGACACCCCCAGCCGCCAACGCACCGGCTGCCAACCCTGGCACGAACGGCCTGATGCCGACAGCCGCGGCGATGCCGATGCCCTGGAATATGTCGAAGGCGAGATGCACCGTGTTGTACCGTGATCGAGCGTGACGATAGACGAGAGGGCGCTGAGCGGGGCGGCGGGTCCGTGAGCGACCAGGGCCGTAAGCCGCGGTCCGCGGCCCACGAGATCGAACGCTACGCCGCGCTCTTCGCGGAGCGCACGCGCGTCATGAAGTCCTCAGCTATGCGCGACCTGATGGCGCTGACCGCGCGCGACGACGTGATTTCGTTCTCAGGCGGTCTGCCCGACACCTCGACCTTCGCTCCGGGCTTCTTCACCGAGCTGATGAGCCGCGTCGCCACGGACTCGATTTCCAAGGCGCTCCAGTACGGGCCGACCGAGGGCCTCAGCGACGTTCGCGAGGCGATCGCGCTGGTGATGGAGGCGGAGGGGATGACGGTTGACCCGGACTCGATCCTGCCAACCAGCGGCGGTCAGCAGGCGCTTGACCTCGTCTGCAAGATCCTGATCGACCCGGGTGACGTGATCATCGCCGAGGCCCCCACGTACCCGGGCGCGGTGCCGACCTTCTGTTCCTATGAGGCCGACGTGATCCAGATCCCGATGGACCGCGACGGCATGCAGATCGACAAGCTGCGCGAAGCCCTCGCTCAACTCGATCGCGAGGGTCGCCGTCCGAAGTTCATCTACACGATCCCGAACTTCCACAACCCCGCGGGTGTGACGATGTCGCTGGAGCGCCGCCACGAATTGCTGCGCATCGCCGGCGAGCGCGAAGTGCTGGTACTGGAGGACAACCCCTACGGATTGCTTCGCTACGAAGGTGACCCGCTGCCGACCCTCTACTCGCTGGACAGCGACTTCGTCCTATATGCGGGCACGTTCTCGAAGATCCTCTCGCCGGGCGTGCGGATCGGTTGGCTGGTCGCACCGGCGCCGGTGCTGCGCCAGCTGATTCTCGGTAAGGGCTCCGCGGATCTCTGCTCGTCGTCGATCTCGCAGTACTTCATCGCCGAGTACTTCCAGGCGGGGCCTTGGATCAACTATGTGCGCTCCCTTTCCGAGCTCTACCGCCGCCGCCGTGACGTGATGCTGGACGCGCTGGCCGAGCACTTCCCACGCGAGGCGACCTGGACGCACCCGCAGGGCGGTCTGTTCCTGTGGGCGACGCTGCCCGACTACATCGACACCACCGACCTGCTCGCCCGCGCGATCGAGGAGCGGGTTGCGTTCGTGCCTGGCCGCGCCGCCTTCGTCGACGGCCGCGGCGGCTCTTCGATGCGCCTGAACTTCAGCGGCGTCAGCGAGGATGAGATCCGCGAGGGAATCCATCGCCTCGGCGAGGTGATCCGTGAGCAGGTGGCGCTTTACAGCACGCTGACCGGCCAGACCCAAGCGCCCCCCGGCGAGCGTGGTACCGCCGGGGCTGGTTCCGCTGAACCTGCCCCGGCCCGCAGCGTCGACAACGTGCTGCCGCTCTCGCGCAAGCGCGCCGGATGAGCCGCGTCGCAGTTCTGAAGGGCGGGCGCTCGCTCGAGCGCCAGGTCTCGCTGAACTCCGCCGCGCGCGTCGAGGAGGCGCTGCGCCGACTCGACCACGAAGTGATCGAGCTTGACGTCGGTCTTGATCTTGTCAGCCGTCTCACGGCCGATCCGCCTGATGTCGCGTTCGTGGTTCTGCACGGCCGCGACGGCGAGGACGGCACCGTGCAGGAGCTGCTCGAGGTGCTCGGGATTCCCTACACCGGCTCACGCGTATCAGCGTGCATTCGTGCCTCCGACAAGGTGCTGGCCAAGCACGCGATGCGCGACGCGGGCATTCCCACGCCCGACTTCTACGCGTTCAGCGAGACCGCCTTCAGGGGCTTGGGCGCCGCTCAGGCGCTGCCGACGATCAGCTCGCGCCTCAACTTCCCGCTCGTGATCAAGCCCGCGCGGCAGGGCTCGGCGCTCGGCATCAAGTTCGCTCGCAACGCAACCGACGTCCCAACTGCGCTCATCGCGGCCTTCTCGTACGACAGCAAGGTGCTGCTCGAGCGATACGTAGCCGGGCGTGAGCTAGCCGTCTCAATTCTCGAGCAGGACGGGCAGCCACGGGCACTGCCGATCGTCGAGGCGGTGCCCGAACAGGAGTCGTTCTATGACTTCGAGTCCCGCTACGAGATCGGTCGCACGCGCTTCGTCTGCCCGGCCGACCTCGATCCGGTGCTGGCCCTGAGAACCCAGAACCTCGCCCTCGATGCCTTCCGCCTGCTCGGCTGTTCGGTGTTCGCCCGAGTCGATCTGATGCTCGACTCCGAGACCGCGGAGCCCTATGTACTCGAGGTCAACCCGATCCCGGGCCTCACGGAGACATCGCTTCTGCCCCAGGCCGCCGACGCGGCCGGCATCGGCTTCGATGACCTGATCGCCCGGATCGTCGCGCGAGCGAGCGTCTAGAGCCGCTGAGCTATTCGCCCAGGAAGTCGTCCGGCTTGACGGTGTCGAGGAAGTCCTTGAACTTCTCGACGACCTCCTCGGTGTCCTCGACCTCGTGCTCGAACTCGATCGCAGATTCCGCGATCACCTCGTCGGCGGCGAAGATCGGCGCGCCGGAACGGACAGCGAGGGCAAGCGCGTCGCTGGGCCGGGAGTCGATCTCGAGCTCGCGGCCATTGGAGCGCAGGCTGATCGACGCGTAGAAGGTGTTCTCCCGCAGCTCTGTCACCGACACGCGCGTGCACTCGACCTCGAGCTCGCCGAGCATGTCGGAGAGCAGGTCGTGCGTCATCGGCCGTGGCGTCGAAGCTCCCTGAAGCTTCATCAGAATCGCAGCGGCCTCCGGATGACCGATCCAGATCGGCAGGAACTTGTTGCTCTCAACAGTCTTGAGCAGCACGATCGGCTGTTTGCCGACCATGTCGAAGCTCACGCCGTAGATGACCATCTCCTGCACGGGCCGGGCTCCTCGTTCGGGTGCCTCGCAGTATATGTGTCAACCCTGTAACGCCCGCCGCCACTCGTAGTCTGTCCGGCATGACGGCGGCCACCGTTCCCCGATACCCACCGCCGGGCCGGAGCGAGTCACATCTGCCGGCGCAGCTCACGATCCTGGCCACGATCCTCCTGCAGCTGGTCCTTCCCGATCGTCTGGTGGCCGGGCCGAGGTGGATGTGGCCCGCGATTGAAGGGACGCTACTCGCGGTGTTGTTCCTGTCGGCGCCGCAGCGACTGGAGGCGCCGCACTCCGTCCGTCGCTTGCTGTCGCTATCTACGACGGCCGTCATCAGCATCGCTAACGGGATCGCCTTGGCCCTGCTCGCGCACCTGCTTCTGCACCACCGGGTCCCGGACGGTTACGAGCTGATCGTCGCCGGCGCTGAGATCTGGTTGACGAACGTGTTCATCTTTGCGCTCTGGTATTGGGAGCTGGACCGCGGCGGCCCGGGTCGCCGCGCCGCCGGACTGGACGGCCCACCGGACTTCCTCTTCCCGCAGATGACGGAGCTGGAGCTCTTCGGCAGCTGGCGCCCGCAGTTTCTCGACTACTTGTACGTGGCGTTGACGAACGCCAGCGCGTTCAGCCCGACCGACACGATGCCGCTCACCATCCAGGTCAAGCTGATCATGGGTTTTCAGGGACTGGTCTCGCTGATCACGGTCGGCCTGATCCTGGCCCGCGCGGTCAACATCCTCTAGCACCTCGGTACCCTCAGTTCTATGAGTGCCGAACTTGGAAGCGCTGAGAACCCCGTGCGCGTGGCGATCGTCGGCTCCGGTCCCGCCGGCTTCTACGCCGCCGGCCAGCTGCTGTCCAGTAGCGATCCGGTCGTCGCGGTCGATGTCTTCGACAGGCTGATGACGCCGTGGGGCCTGGTTCGCTTCGGTGTCGCGCCGGACCATCCGAAGATCAAGTCGGTCACGCGCGTGTTCGAGAAAACGGCGCGGTTGCCGGGCTTCCGCTTCCACGGCAACGTCGAGGTCGGCGTCGATCTCAGCCACGAGCAGCTCGCCGCCGCGTACAACGCGGTGCTCTATGCGGTCGGCACCCCCGGCGACCGGCGCCTGGACATTCCGGGTGAGGATCTGCCTGGTAGCGAGTCGGCCACGGAGTTCGTCGCCTGGTACAACGGCCATCCGGACTACGCCGATCTGGATTTCGATCTGTCCTGCAAGCGCGCAGTGGTGATCGGCAACGGCAACGTCGCCCTCGACGTGGCGCGGATGTTGGCGCTGTCCGTCGACGAGCTCGGAGTCACCGACATCGCCGACCATGCGATCGAGCTGCTGCGCGACTCAAGCGTCGAGGAGATCGTCGTGCTCGGTCGCCGAGGTCCGGCGCAGGCAGCCTTCACCAACCCTGAGCTGCGTGAGCTCGCCGACCTCGAACTCGCGGATGTGATCGTCGATCCCGCCGACATGCAGCTCGACCCCGCGAGCGCCGCGGCGCTCGAGACGGCCGATGCGACCACGCAGCGCAACGTCGATGTGCTGACCGAGTACGCGGCCCTGACCCCTGCCGGCAAGCCGCGTCGGGTCGTGGTGCGGTTCCTGACTTCACCGGTCGCGATCGAGGGCACCGACAAGGTGCAGGCGCTTGTGGTCGAGCGCAACGAGCTGATCGCCGGCGAGGACGGCTCGCTCAAGGCCAGGCCGACGGGCGTGACCGAGCGGCTCGAGACCGGCCTCGTCCTGCGCGCCGTCGGCTACGTCGGCAAGCCGCTTCCTGGCGTGCCGTTCGACGACCGCCGCCGGACCGTGCTGAATCAGGGCGGACGTGTGCTGGATTCGGATTCGCATGAGCCGATCCCCGGCCTCTACGCCGCCGGCTGGATCAAGCGCGGCCCGTCAGGCGTGATCGGCACGAACAAGAAATGCGCGCAGGAGACGACCGAACGCCTGCTCGAGGACTTCGCAGCCGGGCCTGCTGCCGGAGCCGGGCGAGTCGCCTGACGAGCTGCTCGAGCTGCTGCGACGGAACGGCACCCACGTGATCGACTACTCCGGCTGGGAGGCGATCGACGCGCACGAACGTGCGCTCGGCGAGCCGAGCGGACGTCCGCGCGTGAAGCTCGTCCGGCGCGACGAGCAACTCAAGCGCTCCGTTCCCGCCTAGGGTCGGTATCAGTCGGCAGGGTCCGCGTCGTCCGGCTGCGGCCGCGCGCTGCGTACTGGCCCGAACGGTTCCTCGAGGAACTTCCCCAGATCGAGCGGGTCCTGCCATGTCAGCGCCTCGAGCAGTAGCGCGTCCAACCTGATCGAGTGGGGCATCCGTAGCGACTGGATTTCCAATCGCTCACCGTTTCCGGTCTCCACGACGCGAACGCGAACGGACGTGAACTCGTTGGTGATCGTCGCGCCCTCCTGCAGGTCCGGCTTCGCCTGCGGGGGCTCGTACGGTGACGTCATGGCTTAAAAGACGACCCGCATGTGGGCGAACAGGATCGCCGTCGAGTCCAGCACGACGTACCGGCGCTGCAGGCGCCAGCTGGTCTCAGTTCGCAGCACCAGGTCGAACCGCTCAGCCGGAAGCAGGGTCGGCTGATCTGACTGGCGCACGGCGGACAGCAGCACGTTCGAGCGTACGTCGAACAGGTCAGACGTATCGGTGTGGCGGACCCGCACGCCCGACACGAAGTGCCGGTAGCGCACCGGCGGGCTCTCTGACCACGCCATCTCCCACATATCCGGCTCGAAGCGACGAAACCAGTGAGCAGCCAAGGTCTCTCGCGTCTCGTCGATGATGAACGCGTTCGGATCGTAATGGGGTTTTGCCGGATTGTCCGGGGTGAACGTGACCGGCATCTGATAGGTGAAGTCTTCAGCGACCAGCCCGAGCCATGGCCCGTAGTCGCGGTTATCGATCAGCTCGGCCTCCCGGTCGAGGAAGTGCCTGATCGAGTCGTGCGTCTCAAGGTCCGCGTAGGCGCTGGCGGCGGTCACCGCCGTCTGATCTGAGGACTCAGTTGCCATGCGCGGTCGACGCCATGTCGGCGCTGGCACGAAGATGACCATTCCCGGACGGCTCTGCTGTGCTCACCCGCCGGTCCCACTCTCGCCAGAAGGCGCGTTGGGTTTGCTCGCTCTTGTCAGCCGCATATACGGTCCCGGGCCACTCAACCGTCGTGTCCAGCTCGTTACGCATCCCAGCCTCGAGTGACACCGGCCGATCGACGATCACAGAGTCCAGGTTCGAGTTGACAGTCAGACTCACATAGTTCTCGATGTCGTCAACCTGGAACATTCCCGCGGGGCCGGAGGTGCGCAGGTTCGCGTTTTGACTGGTTGAGCGCCATGAGGCCGGGCTGTCACGCGGAACCAGACCCCACCAGAGCATCTCGCAACGGTCCGGAGCGACCGGATACTGCAATGTCAGCCGCAGGAATCGGCAGGCGCTGCCGCTCGTCTCGGTGGACGTTTTGAAGTTCTCCATCACGGTCAGGTTCGGGAAGATGTTCCCGTGCATGATCGACAGTCGACTCTGCGCGGTGACCTGACTGGGGCTGAGGTTGCGCTCGATCTCATCCCACATCGACTCGGGATATCCGAAGAACGACGGCTTCGGTGGAGTGATCCCCATCTGGTGAACCCGGAAAGTGTGCCCGTTTTCGCACGTCACCACACGCCCGACATATGGCTTCGATCCAACCTCACCGAGTGAGGCGAGCATTTCTGGTGACGCGAACATCCCGAGCTCGACGCCGGACTGGTGGGTGATCTGGGTGTGATAGCCGTCTCCGCCGACATTCTCAGTCTCCGGCTTCCAGTTGGTCGTCGAGATCGTTCGCATCGGAGCCCCGATCACCTCGACGCCGTTGTCCCATTTGGCGAGCATTGATTCCAGGTACCAGTAAGCAGACCCGAGATACTCCCGCAAACTCGGGGCCTCGGGATCCCAGCACGCGAAAATCAGCCCGAATGCGGAATCGACCTTGGGAGGTTGGTACAGACCCCATCGCGACTTGTCGAAATCGCGCCCGTAAACCTCGGCGACAAAGGTCACACCAACCAGGTCGCCGGTGTTCGCATACGTCCAGCCGTGGTACGGGCAGCGGAAGTGCGAGGCGTTGCCGCGGTCGGCCCGACAGAGCGCCACGCCGCGGTGCCGGCAGGTGTTGGCGAGCACCCGGATCGCCCCGTTCTCGTCGCGAGTGACGATCACCGGGTCGACCCCGAGGCGGCGCAACACGTAGTCGCCAGGCTCGGGTATCTCACTCTCGTGCGCGAGGAATAGCCAGCATTTCTGGAAGATTTCCGCATGCTCGCGACGGAAGACGTCGTCATCCCAGTAGGCGCGCCGCTTGACGTCGAACTGCCCGTCGTGATCAGTGATCAGGTCTGTTCCCATAGGTTGATCCTCGGCGATTCGATTTGATGCCTGACATGCTTTAACGCCGGCTCGCGAGGGTGCACACCCGCCCTGACGTTCTGGTAGCCTTGCGGCCCAATGGTAATACGAATGTCAAGTGAACGACCGTAGACGCTCGCACCATGATCCGATGCACGGTCAACGGAATCGAGACCGAATTCGATGTTCCCGAGTACTGGACGCTCGCGGACGCGCTGCGTGATTCGCTGCTGCTGACCGGGCTCCACCTCGGCTGCGAGCACGGGGTATGTGGGGCGTGCACGGTACTGCTTGACGGAGAGCCTGTCCGCTCCTGCATCGTCCTCGCTGCTCAAGCCGCCGGACATGAGGTACAGACGATCGAGGGCCTGTCACCTGATGGTGGCGAGACGTTGCATCCAGTTCAACAGGCATTCACCGAGCACCACGCCCTCCAATGCGGCTATTGCACCCCCGGTTTCATCATGCTAGCCGCCGGGGTGCTCGCTCGCGAGCCGGACGCGTCGCCTGAGCGGTTGAGACACCTGCTCTCCTCGAATCTGTGTCGCTGCACGGGGTACAAGCCGATCCTGGCGGCCGTCGCCGCCGCCCAGCAGGAGATGCGTCAGCAGTGAGCTCGACCACGCCGCGGACGGGGCCGGTGCTCGGTCAGCCGGTCCGCCGGTTGGAGGACCGCTGTCTCGTGACCGGGGCCGGCGAGTACGTCGCCGACGTGAACCGGCCGGGCCAAGTTTGGGCACGGATCATCCGAAGCCCGGTTGCGCACGGCCGGATCATCGACATCGACCTCGACCCGGCGCGTGCGATGCCCGGCGTGATCGGCGCCTACGCCGCCGCCGACGCGCCGGAGCTGGCGGAGGCCCGGATCCCGCTGCGGCTCGAGGTCGGTGAGGTCTCGGGACTCCCGGAATGGGGCCTGCAGCCGATCCTGGCCCGTGATCGGGTGCGGTTCGTCGGTGAGCCGATCGCCGTGGTCGTCGCCACCGACCCATATCTCGCGGAGTCGGCGGCCGAACAGATCTGGGCCGATATTGAGGAGGAGGAGCCACTGCTCAACGCGCTCGATGCGCTGGGCGGCGAGATCCTGCTGCATCCGCAGGTCGGCACCAACGTCAACGTCGATCTGCGCTTCGCGGGGGGCGCGGACGTCGATCAACTGTTCGCCGGCGCCGACGTCGTCGTCTCGGAGCGCTTCTACATGCACCGGCACAACGGAACGCCGCTCGAGACCCGCGGCTTCGTCGCCGAGCTCGGCGATGACGGGCGACTGACGGTCTGGGGTGCGGCCAAGGTCAAGCACTTCAATCTTCGGTCCGTCGCCAAGGTCCTGGGACTGGCGCCCGTCCAGCTCAGGTTCCTGGAGACCGACGTCGGCGGCGGCTTCGGGGCCCGGGGCGAGCTCTACTCGGAGGACTTCATCATCCCCTGGCTGGCGATCAAGCTGGGGCGCCCGGTCAAATGGATCGAGGACCGGGTGGAATCGTTGATTGTCCTTAACCACTCCCGCGAGCAGCACATCGAGCTTGAGGTCGCGGCCGATTCCGACGGGCGGTTGCTTGCGTTTCGCAGTCGCAACGTCGCCTCGCTCGGCGCGTACATGCGTACCAACGGCATCGTGCCGCCAATGCTGTGCGGGCAGTCGATGCACGGACCATACGTGTGGAAGGGATTCGATTCACACGCGCTGGGCGTGCTCACGAACAAGACGCCGCTGGGCACGTTCCGCGGGCCTGGCGAGGTCGAGGCGACATTCGCGCGGGAGCGGATGCTTGACATCGTCGCCGACCGGGTCGGCCTCGACCCGGTCGAACTGCGCCGCCGCAACCTGATACCCGCGGACGCGATGCCGTATCTGGTTCAACTCAGCGACGACGAGGAGGACGTGCTGCGGTTCGGGAGCGGCGACTACCAAGAGCAACTCGGCGTACTGCTCGAGCACGTTGATCTCGACGGGTTGCGGGAACGCTACGCCGATGAGAGCGACCCGGATCGGCTGATCGGAATCGGGATCGCCTGCTCAACCAGCGAGAGCGGGGTCGGTCATGCCGAATGGGCGCGCGTCGTCGCCGAGCCCGACGGCACCTTCGTCGCTTACGTCGGCGTCGCCTCAGTCGGACAGGGGATTCGGACCGCGCTCACCCAGGTGTTGGCAGATCAGTTCGAGGTGGAGCTGGATCGCGTCCGTGTGACCCATCACGACACCGACGAGGTCGAGGAGGGGGAGGGCGCGTTTGGTGATCGCGGGATGATCTTCGGCACAGGCGCGTTGTTGCTGGCGGTGACCGAGCTCAAGGACGCAGCCACAGCAGCCGTCGCCCAGCGCGCCGGCATCGACGCGGACAACGTCGAGATCGATGGTGATCATGTCGTCTGGGGTGAAGACCGCGTGGCGCTCGGCGAGCTGGGCGTGTCAGGGGTAGGAAGGTACGTTCCCGGTGGTCCCACCCACCTGTCGTTCTGTGCAGCTTTGGCGGTCGTGGCCGTTGACCGTCCGACCGGCAAGGTGACACTGCTCTACTACGGCGGCTGCTACGACGCAGGCCGTGCGGTCAATCCGCTGATGCTCGAGGGGCAATACACAGGCGCCGCCGCCCAGGGACTCGGGGGAGCGCTGCTCGAGGAGTCCTCCTATGACGACTCCGGCCAGCCGCTATCCGCAACGTTCATGGACTACATCATGGCGACCGCCGCCGAGATGCCACCGATCGACTCACTGCTGCTGGAATACCCTGATTCGGCTACGCCGATGGGAATCAAAGGCGCCGGAAACTCCGGCATCGTCTGCACTCACGGCGCGCTCGCCAATGCGGTATCGGACGCGCTCCGGCGGTACGGGGTCCAGGTGACTTCGATGCCGTTACGGGCTGATGCGGTTCGAGCGTTGATCCGCGCAGGTGAGCCCTCACAGTGAAGCTACCCCCCTTCGAGTACCACCGGCCCGCCTCAATCGACCACGCGCTCGAGCTTCTAGCGGACGGCGGCTCCGATGCGAAGCTGCTCGGAGGCGGTCAGAGCCTTCTGCCACTGATGGCCCTGCGCATGGCCGCACCGGGTCAGCTGATCGATGTTGGTTCGCTCGACGAGCTGCGTTACATCCGATCGGACGCCGAGGGGTTGACGGTCGGCGGCACGACCCGGCACGCTGCGCTTGAGGCGGAGCCGCACAGTGATGGCTGGGGGGCCCTCGTGGAGGCGATGCCGCTGGTCGGCCACCTGCCGATCCGCGCTCGCGGAACGATCGGTGGCTCGATCGCGCACGCCGACGCGACGGCCGAGCTCCCACTGCTGGCACGCACGTTCGACGCGGTGATCTTGGCGCGCTCCCGCGGCGGCGCGCGCGAGCTGCCGGCGGAATCGTTCTTCCAGGGGACGATGACGACGGTGCTCGAGCCAACGGAGATGATTTGCGAGGTGCGGTTCCCACACCCGCCGGCCGGTGCCGTCAGCACGTTTGAGGAGTTCAGCGAGCGCGCGGGTGACTTCGCCCTCGCCTCCGCCTGCGTCGCAGTGGCGACCGACGAGAATGGCGTCTGCACTTGGTGTCGGGTCGGCCTTGGTGCGGTTGCGGCGACCCCGGTGCGCTCACCCTCTACCGAGCAGGCCTTGGTCGGGCAGCGCCTCGACAGGAAGTCGATCCGCGCGGCGAGCGAGGTCGCACTGCACGACTGCGAGCCGCGCGGCGGGTTGCACTGCGGCGCCGAATTCCGGCGCGAATTGATCGTCACCGTCGTCGAGCGGGCACTACGGCGAGCCGCGACCAGAGCCACAGAGGGAGAGATGGCGGATGCAAGTTGAGAACGTCTTCGAGGTTGATCAGCAGCGCGAGGCTGTCTGGGACGTGCTGATGGACGTTCCGCGAGTGGTCCCGTGCCTGCCGGGCGCCACGCTGACCGAGACGCTTGGCGGCGACCATTGGAAGGCGGAGTTGACCGTGAAGCTGGGCCCGGTGGCGATGACCTTCGACTCCGACATAACCCGGCAGTCAGCGGACGCGGAGGCCGGCACTGTGCTGCTGGCGGTCAAGGCCCGGGAGAAGAGCGGACGCGGTGGCGCCTCGGCCGAGATCCAATCTTCGTTGGAGTCTGTCAGCGGCGGTACCAGGGTTACGGTCACGACGCAGATGCGACTGCAGGGCGCCGTCGCTCGAATCGGCCGCAGCGAGATTGTGGAAGAGGTCTCGCAGCAGATGGTCAACAGCTTCGCGGCGGGCCTCAAAGGTCAGATGACCGGCGAGGCCGGCGCCGAACCGGTACCGATAGAGCCGCCCTCGATCCTGCGACTGCTGCTGAACTCAGTCCTGCTGAAGCTCCGGCGTGCGCTTCGACGCGGACGACGCGACTGACTCGGGGATCAGCCTCCGGCTACCAGCGGCGGAACTTCGTGCCAGTGGCGGAACTTCGTGCCCGGGTGATCCCCGCTCAGGTACGGGCTACCACCGCCGACGAGTCGCTCCCGAAGTGTCCGCTCCTCGTACTCCTCTCGGAACGCTCCGCGCTTGCGCAGGATCGGGATGACGTACTCGACGAAATCGGCGATCGTTCCGGGCTGGATCAGCGGATTGATCAGGAACCCATCCAGGTCCGCGCCGTCAACCAATGCGCAAAGCGCGTCCGCGACATCCTCCGGGCCGCCGACGATCGCCTTTGAGCGGACCCCGTGCTCGTGCCAGTCCTTCAGGACCTCGCCGACCGTCCGGTCGCCGAAGCGCGACACCTGCGTTCGCCCCAGCTCGGTGTGGAGCTCGCTCATCGGTGTGGCCGGGTCGAACGACGAGAGGTCGAGGCCCGTGAACCACGCGTATGACGCGGGCGCGATCTCCGGCCGCTGCGCGTCGAGGATCTCCTGGTGCTTGCGCTGCGCCTGCTCGCGTGTCGGCCCAACGACGGTCGCAACGCCTGCGAGCACCTTCAGCGATCGCGGATCGCGGCCCACCTTGACCGCCTCGCCGCGCACTCCGTCGACATAGCCTCGTAGCTCCTCGACACTTCCCCCGGACACGAAGATGCACTCGCCATGGGTGGCGCCAAACTGCCGTCCGCGGCTCGAGCTTCCCGCCTGGAACAGCACCGGTGTCCCCTGTGGCGTATATGCGGCGTTGCCATACCCATGCGACTTGTAGTAAGGCCCGTCGTGCTCAACGCGATGGACCTTCGCCGGATCGGAGTAGACGCCGTTCTTGTCGACGCTGATGGCATCACGATCCCACGAACCCTCCCAGAGCTTGTAGACGACCTCCATGAAGTCGTCAGCCTGGTTGTAGCGCTCGTCGTGCGGCACCGGTGGCAGTCCGAAGGCACTCGCCGCCGTGTCCGCGGCACCTGACGTCACGATGTTCCAACCCGCCCTGCCGCCGCTGTACTGGTCGAGAGTGGACAGCCGCCGGGCGAACCCGAACGGCTGTTCCACCAGCGTCGCGCCGGTGATCACCAGACCGAGGTCAGTGGTCAACGGCACCAGCATTGCAGCAAGCATCGCGGGGTCGAGCCGCGGTAGCTCGAGCCCCTCGATGCTTGCGATGTCTGGGCGCTTGCCGTCAATCTCGGCCCAGCCCCAGGCGTCTGCGAGGAATAGGAAATCGAGCTTCGCGCCTTCGCAGATCTCAGCGATGTTCTTCCAGTAGCTCAGACGATCGAAGTGGTACCGCTCGTTCTCCGGATGACGCCAGAGTGCCGTGCCAGTGTCGTTCGCCTGAGCATTTTCGAACAGGCCCAAATGAAGCCGTTTCATTCCGTTTCCTCTGTGGACGCAGAGTCCGGCTAGCTACCCGGCCAGATCAGCGTTTTGCCCTTGTAGAGGCTCTTCGCCAGCGAGGTGTTGAGGATCTTGGACAGGGGCGGCAGCTTCTCGGTGGCCGTCATCCCAGCCTGAGTCCCGAACTTCTGCACGAGCTTGTAGCTGGGCTGCCACTCCGCGATCGTCTGGACGCCCCACGGTGGCGGCGTGTCCGAGACGAACTTCGATTCCACGTTCCAGATCGCGATCTCCAACTTCTTCGGGAAACCTGCGCCCTGGTGGTTGGCAACAGCCAGCTTTGCCATGTAAGTGGAGCACGCGGTCTTGTTTTGGACGCAGTACGCCAGCGCCTTCAGGTCCGCGCGCATGAAATCGGCGGCCACGGCGGTGTGCGCGTTCAGCCAGGTGGTGTTGAACTGCATCACGTTGTAGGTGCCCTTGACCCCGAACTGCGACGGGTAGAAGGCGTGATACGGCTGGCCGGCGTCCTTGAACGCGGTGCCCTGGTTCGACGCATAACCGATCAAACCGTCGATCTGGCCGCGGGTCACGATCGTCGGGTCATACGTCGTGAGCTTGATGAACTTGACCTTCGAGGTGTCGACGCCGGCGTTCTGAAGCATCTGCAGTGCTCCTGGCGTGATGTTCGTGTAATAACCGAGCGTCCCGCCCTCGAGCTGCTTGAGGTTCGTGATCTTTGCGTTGGTGAGGATCACGTGGGGATCGGTGTCACCGTAAGTGGCGACAGCGGTCACGTTTGCGCCGGTGGCTGCCGTCAAGATCGCGTCGGCTGCCGAGCCAATACCGGTCACCTGAGCGCGGTCGGCCGAAACCAGTTCCTCGCCCGTGAACGACGCTGCGTTGATGTTGACCGTCAGGCAGAGATCCTTGAAGTACCCCAGCTTCTGTGCCATGAACACGTCCATGATCCCGGCCGATGCGTCGTAGGAGAACGGCGACACGAATGTGATCGGCCCCGCCTTGGAGTTTCGCTGGCAGCGCTGGGTCGAAACCAGCGAGCTCTTGGCGGTCGCCGCCGACGCCTCGCTGCTGTTGAGTATGTAGCCGCCCAAGACCGCTGTGAGTACAAGCAGGGTGGCAGACATCTTTGCAACCGTCGCCCGCGGCGACATTGTCGCCCGAGCGATACGCGCTCGGGCAAGGGCTGACCTGGTCAACGCACACTTCTCCCTTGTAGATATCGGCCCGGTTTGTGGCCATACGTATGTCTATATGGCTCGGCAGGCCCTGTCAAGGTTCCATCTATTGCTTTGCCATCTCTCTACGAAGCAATAGCCAATTGCACATACGCGCGATCTGGAGAGCTTGAATTGCGATCGCGTCGCTTGTACGACAAATGGAGCGACCACCGTCCGCTCCGACGCCCGGCGCTCTCCCGGGAATCTCCCTAAAGGGTCCCCGAGCAGATCGATAGCGCCGTCAACGCATAGATCCGCGCGGTCCGCAGCAGGTCGGCCTTGGCGACCGCATACGAGCCGTCGCCCGCGACGCCCGGAGGACCGTAGGTCAGCGCCGGGATTCCCATTTCGTTGTAGACGTTGTGGTCGCGCCACATGCTCGTCTCAGGGATCGTCGCAATGGTCGGCTCGGAGCCGAATTCGGCGCTATGCGCGGCGTCAAGTGCGCTGACGAGTGGTTCGACGCCCTTGGCCTCGTACCCGTCGCGACTAACGAATTGCTCGACCTTGCCGTCCAGGCCCAGTTCGTCGAGCATGCCCTCGAACTCATAGCGCAGCAGACCACCGTCCTGTCCCGGCACCGTCCTCACGTCGAGATACAGCATCAGTACCTCGGGATTGGTGAGGATCATCCACGGGCGGCCCGAGCGCACCGCCCCGATGTTCACTTTCGGGACCACGACCCCGCCAGGGCACTCGTACCGGTTCGATTGCTCATATTCATAGGCCCACTCTTCGATCCGCTGCAGCAGTGGGATCGCGCGCAGGATCGCGTTCGGCTGATCAGCCTGCGAGTACGGCCGCCGCAGGTAAGGCGTGTACAGGACGGGTCCTCCGTAGACCGTGATCTTGTAGAAGGCCTTGCCGGCCTCCACCCATCCCTTCTTGAACGCCGTGGCCTCGGCGCAGACGCAGAACTGAGGACGCGGCGAGTGGTTCAGCAGATAGCGGGTGCCAACCTCCTTGCTGAGGTAGCGCTTGCCCTGAAACTCATCGACCGGCTCCTGGCCGATCTCGCCGGCGACCATCGACAGGTACAGGCTGCCGTCGAGGCGCACGCCCGCGTCACGGATCGCTTTGGCGGCGATCATGAAGGCCGACATCGGTCCCTTGTCGTTGACGACGGGATTGCCGATCAGCATGTCGCCCTCCTCCCAGCCGATGTGGTAATCCGGCCGGCTGGGGTCGCGAGTCGTCAGATGATCGTCGCGTGCCACGGACACATCCATGTGAGCGTTGAAGGCGAGCGCAGGCCCCCGACCGGCGCCGCGAACCTCGGCGAACACGTTGAACCGATCTTCGAACATGCCGATCCGTCGAGCGTCGAACGAGTGCTCCAGTAACCACGCCTGGATCGCCTCGCCAACCTCGCCCTCAAACCCCGGCGGGCTCTCGATCCCCGACAGGTGCAGGACGAGCCCGACAAGCTCGTCCTCTTCGATCCGACTCAGGACCGCGCTCGCGGCACCGGGGTCAATCATGGTCGTCTCCTCGCCCGCAGCCGCCCCATTAGCCGCGTCTGAACACCTCGAAGGTCACGAACTCGTTGTCGGCGTCGATTACCGAGAACGCGAGCGGCTCGCCCTTCGCCGAGTAATGCGTCTCGAACAGACGCATGAAGGCACGACCGTCCTCGACGCTGAGTGTCGTGGTCACGCCCTCCGCCCGAGCCAGCGCGGAGATCTCGACAACCGCGTGGTCGATCGGGGTATGGCAGTGCCGGCGGCTGAAGTCGAATAGCGACGCCGGCACGGGCGCGTCGAAATCGTCGGTCTTCAGGGTCTCCCACGGGACGACGTCACGGATCATCATCGCCACGCGATCTTCAACAACGTAATTCTTGAGCGTCAGCAGGCACTCGCGATCCTCGGCGAGGTTGAACATCGCGCGGATGTCCGCCGTCGGGACCGCGCGCTCCCACTCGACCTGCACCTTGATCTGATAGCCCTTTTCGCGGAGCAGTGCATCGAATCCGACCAGTCGTTGCAGTGCCAGCGCGGAGGGGCGGATATGAGTATTGACAGTGGTTCCCACGGCCCGTTTGCGGTTGACGACGCCGTGCTCCTCCAGGCTCTGCAATGCCGCCCGGATCGTCGTACGGCTGACGTTGAACATCTCGGCAAGGACGTCTTCGGGAGGGAGCCGATCCTCGAAGCGCTTCTGCAGGATCGCCTCCAGGAGCGCCTTCCTGACACGCTCGGCAAGCGGAGTGTCGTCGAGCGGCTCCAGACCGAACTCGGCTTGGTTGTTCACGTTTGTCACAGGGTCTCTCCGCCGATCGTTAGGGCATACACATCTGTGCGGCGGTCGCGCCGCGGTCTGATCCGCGCGCCCCGCTGCTGAGCACGTGACACGTCGTCGAGGTCAACCTCGACCTGTGCGGCAGCGTCTCGGTCCCCGGGCAGCGGGCCGCAGACCACATGACCCATCGGGTCGACGACGATTGACGAGCCGAGCAGGACGTTGCCATCGAACGTGCCGCTGGCGGAAGCGCAGGCGACGAACACCTGGCTCAGGTTCGCTTGCACGATGGCCGCGTGCGCCTGTGGCGCCAGACCGTGCTCGTCCCATAACTGCTGATCGAAGCCCGATACCCACGCGGTCGGCACGAGGACCAATTCGGCCCCGCGCAGCGCGAGGATCCTTACGACCTCGACGAACCGCAGGTCGTAGCAGACGCAGACGCCGATCCGGCCCCATGGCGTAGTAAGCACCGGCAGTCCCAGGTCACCGGGCGAGAACACCAGCGTCTCGTCGGCGAACAGGTGCAGCTTGCGATACCGCAGGGCCACGCCATCGCCGTTGACCACGACGGCCGTGTTGTAGATCTCCGCTCCGTCCCGCTCGCAGAAGCCCCCCACCACGTGGCCGCCGTATCGCTGCGCAAGGTCCGTCCACGCCTCGACCGTGGGGCCGTCCAACGGTTCCGCCAGCGCGTGCATGCGAGTCGGGTCGGTGCCGTATCCGGGCACCGTGAGCTCCGGGAGCAGCACAATCTCGGCCCCGCGCTCGAAGGCGCTGGTTGCCACCTCAACCGTGCGAGTTCGCGCGGCGTCGGAGTGATATCGCGGGCCGCTCGTCTGACAAATTGCAAGTCGTACCTTTCGCGGCGCCGCCTGGTCGATGCTGTTCGCACCCTCGGGTTGTCCGTCCGGTTGGCCGTCAGCGGCCGCTCCGCTGGGGTCCGTCGGCGTCTCGCTCACAAAGATGGCCCCGCCACGACTTCGTATTCGCCACTGGCCCGGGCGGGCGCGACGATCGCGACGAAGCGGGCGCCCTCTGGCCCGGCGATGACCTGGTGCGGGACGCCGGGCGCGACCACCGACCAACCACCGGCGTTGAGCACAACGTCGGCGTCTTCGGAGATGAACCGCGCCTGCCCCCGCTCGATCAGTGTCGTCTGCTCCTGCTGGTGAACGTGCAACGGGAACTCAGCACCGGGCGCAAACTCATACACGGTGACCGTCGAGCTCTCACCAGCGATCGTCCGTCTGACGATTCCATCGAACGGGCGTTCGGCTACGAGCGAGTCGAGCTCGCCAACGGCGGTGGGCTTCCGCAGCCCTGACTCACCACCATCCATGGTGCGAGATGGTAGTACATATGCCTGATGCGCAGGCGAGCAGGGAGCCCGCAACTCAGGCCGTGACCTGAACCAATTTCTCGACGTACTTGGCGAGAACATCCACCTCGAGGTTGAATTTGCTTCCCGCCGCAGACCTCCCCAGAGTCGTTCGCGACTGCGTCTCGGGGATCAGCGAGACCTCGAAGCTAGTTGGGCCGACCCCCGCCACCGTCAAGCTCACGCCGTCGACCGCAATCGATCCCTTCTCCGCCACGTACCGCAGGACCGACGGGTCAGCATCGACGGTCACGACCCGCGCAAATCCGTCGGCACGAACGGCCGACACGGTGCCGACTCCGTCCACGTGCCCCTGCACGAAATGACCGTCGAGCCGATCCCCGACTGCGAGCGAGCGCTCGAGGTTTACCTGGTCATCCTTCTGCAAGGCGCCGAGCGTCGAGCGGCGCAGCGTTTCGTGCATGACGTCGGCCTCAAGCGTCGCCGGCGTGAGGTTCGTTGCCGTCAGACAAACGCCGTTCACGGCAATTGAATCGCCCTCGCGCATGTCGGCGGCGAGTGGCGTCTCAACGCGCAGGGTCACCCCATCCGGGGTCGTGTCGATCTCCGCCACTCGACCCGAGTGGCTTACAAGTCCTGTGTACACGTCGCATCACCTCTTATCGAAGTCTCGTCTGATCAGCGCGTCGATCTCGGCGCGCCTTGGTAACGATGGCACCGCGCCGGCTCGGGTGGTGGCCAGCGCCCCGCTCGCGGTTGCAAATCGGATCGCATCGAGCAGCTTCCAGTCCTGTGTCACCGCCGAAGCGAACGCGCCACAGAACGCGTCGCCCGCGGCGGTCGTGTCGACGACGTCCACCGCAAAGGCGTCAAGAAACTCTTCAGGTCGCCCCGGCGAGTTCAGGCTCACTCCGCGCGAGCCGAGCGTCACGATCACCTTCCCGGCGCCGGCGGCGAGCATCGCCTCGGCTCCCCCGAGCTCAGCCGCTTCGCTTTCGTTGGGGATCACGAAGTCGCACAGTCGCAACAGCTCCTCCGTCGCCGCGGCGGCCGGCGCCGGATTGAGGATCGTGATCGCACCCTGGCCCCGGGCGGCGCGGAACGCCGCCACAACCGTCTCGACGGGCACTTCCAGCTGTGCGAGCACGACTCGCGCGCCGCGAACGCCGCGGATCGCGGCAGCAGGTCTCAAGGCGGCATTCGCACCTGCGGCGACGACGATCAGGTTCTGACCCGACTCGGTCGAGGTGGCGATCAGTGCCCGGCCGGTTGGAGCGGAGTCGATCACCTCCAGCTGCTCTGTCGCAACGCCGGCGTCCGCCGCGGCCTGGCGCATCCATGTGCCTGCCTGATCCTTCCCTACGCAGGCACACAGGCTCGTTCGAACGCCGGCGCGAGCGGCTGCTACCGCCTGGTTGAGGCCCTTCCCGCCCGGATACTCGGCGTAGCTTGCTCCCAACACCGTCTCTCCCGGTCGCGGCAGTCGCGAGCCCGACACGACCAGGTCGAGGTTCACGCTGCCGACTACACACAGCTCGGGCGCGGGCGTCATGCGGAACCCGCGGCCACTACAAGCGCCGTCGCTGACGCGCGTCGGCCAACGCCGGATGCGACCAGCCCACGTCGGCAGGATTGATCGTGATCCCGGGCTCAACCAAGGCGTCGATCGCGTCGAGCACGTCGCTCGAGAGCTTGACACCGGTTGCTTCCAGCTGTCCGTTGAGGTGCGCCGCGGTGCGAGGCCCCAGGATCGCCGCTGTGACTGCGCGATGCGCTAGCACAAAGCCGAGCGCGAGCTGGATCAAGGTCAGTCCGGCCTCGCCCGCCAGCGACTTCGAGCTTCTCGACCAACTCGAACTTGCGGTCCGCAATCGCTGAGTCCTGGAGATCGAAGTATTCAGAATGGCGAGTCGCCCGCGAATCCGCCGGCGCGCCGGCGCCGCGGCGGTACTTGCCCGTCAGCCAACCGCCGTTGAGCGGGCTCCACACGATCACGCCGAGCCCGTATTGCAGAGCGGTTGGAAGCACCGCGGCCTCGGCGTGTCGGGCGAAGATCGAGTACGACGGTTGCTCAGTGGCAAACCGCTCGCGCGACCGCTGCTGCGACACCGCCTGAGCCTGGACCAACTGCTCAGCCGGGAAGGCGGAGGTACCGATCGCCCGCACCTTTCCCTGCGCGATCAGGTCCGAAAGCGCCCCAAGCGTCTCGTCGATGTCGGTTTCAGGATCCGGACGATGCGCCTGGTAGAGGTCTATGTAGTCGGTCTGCAGCCTCCGCAGACTCTCCTCCACCGCCGTCATGATCCATCGTCGCGAGCTGCCACGGCGGTTGATGCCTGCTCCCATCTGGTGGTGAAACTTGGTCGCCAGGACAACCTCGTCACGGCGGCCCCGCAACAGCCGACCCAGCATCTCTTCACTGCTGCCGAACCCGTACTCGTCGGCGGTGTCGATGAAGTTGACGCCGGCGTCGAGCGCGGTGTCGAGCATCTGGCGACACTCCGACTCGTCGGCGGTGCCCCAGTCTCCAAACATCATCGTCCCAAGACACATCTCGCTGACGGTGATGCCCGTGCGACCCAAGGTACGGTATTCCACAGGCCAGATCCTCGCTTCCAAGCATGCGACGGCCTCGCCGCCCGCGCCTTTTCGATCACGCTTTGCTCATACATCATACCTAGCCGTCGCGTAGAACAGCACCCGCCGGGAGGCCTGCCCCCGGCCCCTAGGAAGCCCTACGAAGCGCTAATCCGCCGGGAGAATCGAGGGAAGCACGCCCGTCGCGGACAAGCCGCTTGCGGCGCTTCTATTCGTATGACAACATGGCCTCTTCCGTTTGCCGGGGCGTCTTGCCGGGCTGTCCTTGCCGGCGCCAAGCACGAATGACCGACACATCATTAGGAGAGGACTTGCCTGCCCAGACGCTCGATGTCGTAGAGCGCGAAGGCGCCCGCGGTGGGGTGCGGATGGAGAAGGTGTCCAAGTCCTTCGAGTCCGGCGGCGAGCGGCACCTGATCCTGGAAGACATCAGTCTGTCCGTCGGCCGTGGTGAGTTCGTCTCGTTGATCGGCCCCAGCGGCTGCGGGAAGTCAACGCTGCTCAAGCTCTTGGCGGGGCTGATCGAGCCTGACAGCGGCACGATCATGGTCGACGGAGAGTCGGTCATGGCTGCCACGCGCGACAAGGCGATCGGGCTGGTCCCGCAGTCGCCGGCCCTTCTTCCCTGGCGTGACGTGCTGAGCAACGTCACGCTCCCGATCAAGCTCAACAAGAAGGCAAACGCGGGCCGCGCGCTGCGTGACCCGGTCGAGGTGTTGGAGTCCATGGGACTCGGCAGCGCGCTGAAGCTCTACCCGGCAGAGCTCTCCGGAGGCATGCAGCAACGCGTGGCAATCGCGCGGGCGTTCGTGTTCGACCCAGGGGTGCTGCTGATGGACGAGCCGTTCTCGGCGCTGGATGAGCTCAACCGTGACCGGCAGCGGATGGGGTTACTGCGTTTCTGGCAGTCCAACCGGAAGGCCGTCGTGTTCGTCACCCACTCCGTCCCTGAAGCGGTGATCCTGTCTGACCGGATCATGGTGATGTCGGCCCATCCCGGCCGGATCACAGGAATCGTCGACGTCGACCTGCCGCGACCGCGCGACAGCGAGATCTTCGACAACCCCGAGTTCGAGAATGTTGAGCGTCGGGTTCGCCGGCTCCTGCGCGAAGCCTCAAGTGAAGGTGACACCGATGTCTGAGATTCGCGACGAACTGACGTTGGATCGCCCGATCACGCCCACGCCAGCTACACCAGCGCGCCCCGGCCTCCTGCGCACTGTTGGGAAGTCTCTCGCGCGCGCGCGAGTCGGCACGTGGCTCCCGCCGCTGGTCGCGTTCGCGATCGCCGCTGTGGCTTGGGACTTGTACGCGACCCATCACCAATTTGTGATCCCGACAATCGGTGACATCTGGCGCAGCCTCAAGGGCAATACCGGGATGTACTGGTCCAACTTCAAGACGACCCTCCAAGAGGTAGCGGTCGGCGCCGCCGGCGGAATCGCGTTCGCGTTCCTGCTCGGCGTGATCATGGCCGAGCTGCCGATCTTCGAGCGCGCTCTGATGCCGCTGATGGTCACGCTGATGGTCACGCCGGTGGTCGCGATCGCCCCGGCGCTCGTGATCGCGTTCGGATTCGGGGAGACGCCGAAGTACCTGGTCACCGGTCTGGTGGTCTTTTTCCCGATGCTGGTCAACTCGGTCGCGGGGTTACGCGATGTCGACTCCCGCACGCTCGACGTGTTCACCACACTGCACGCCAGCCGCTGGGAGATCTTCCGCTATCTCCGCTTGCCCGGGAGCATGCCCTTCCTGTTCACCGGTCTGAGGATCGCACTGCCGCTTGCGGTGGTCGGTGCAACCGTCGCGGAGTTCGCGGCAGCCGGTCAGGCGTCCGGTTTGGGGGCGTTGATCACCGTGGCGGCCTCGCAGGCCAACCTCTCCGTCATCTGGTCGGGAATCGTCCTGCTCTGCGTGCTGGGCGTGGGTTTGGTCGGGGTGCTCGCGGTGATCCGTAAGCGCGTGCTTTGGTGGGACAACGAGGCTGCGCTCAACTCCGGGCGTGGCGGACGCGGGAACTGATCAACCCGCTCCGTTGTTGAGCTGGTGTGACGAATCCGCAGCCGGACCGAATGACCTGAGCTCCGCTACGCGTTGTCGTCGGCGGTGATGAACGCGACCACCCGGCACGGTGAGGCCTCTCCGCCGATGATCGGGATCGGGAACGCGCCGATCACGCACCGCTGCGTGCCCACATTGGCGAAGTCACCACCAAGATTCTCAACGTGGCAGATGCCCTTGCCAAACGGGAGCTTGTGCATCACGAACAGGTCATCAACCGGGAACAGTTCGTCCACGTCCAGCCCGCTCTGCTCGTTGAACTTGCGCCCGATCTCCGGCCGCCACTTCGTGCGGATCGAGGTGTTGAGCGGGTTATCGCCGGAGGCGCAGTCAAAACCGGTCCAGGCCAGCTCCATGTCCACGATCCATTCGGCCAGCTCGCGCCCGCCACCGGGATGACGGAGGAAGTAGCGCTCCTCATCCTCCTCCGAGCAACCGTTGTAGTAGCGGCTGTACCCAGTGTGGTACAGCAAGATGTCACCCTTGCGGACCTCGGCGCGGTCAGTGATATGGCGAGGCTCGATGATCGCCCAGTCGTGCATGTCTTCAGAGATGTCGACGATCACGCCCTCGCCAAGGAGCCTGCCCATCGGCACTGATGCGATGTCGTTACCGCCGGAGATGATGTGCATTTCGCCGTCGAAGTGGGTGCCGGAGTGAAGTGGCAGCTCCAGCATCTGCGAGACGATGCCGTGCGTCGCGTGACGTTGGAAGTACGACAGCTTCGGTGACGGATACCCCACCCACCCTGGTGTGTGGATCGAGAACGGGTGTGTCAGATCAATCGCACGGACACGGACGCCAGGCGACCCGCCGAACGAAAGCTCCGCTACGTCGCCCTGCGTCGAGGTCGTGTTGGATGCTGCTACGGCCATACCTGGCCCTCCTTAGGCGTTCCAGTGCTTATACGAGTCGTCGACCGCATACGCGATCTGACGTTTGCGCTCATGTGGCCACACCGGCGTGACGGAGACGCAAGCGAGTCCCTCCCTGCAGGGCCGGCGGTCGGCCCGGCCGCCACGCGTCGAACGGCAGCGGCTCGGGGACGATCTTCGGCGGTGCGGCCTGGTCGACGCGCGCCATGTCGGTGTTGACCTCGACTCGGTGGCCGCTGGGATCGCGAAAGTAGATGAACACGTTGTTGCCGGCCACGTGGCGACCCATCGAAGCGTCGAGCTCGAGCCCGTAAGCCGAGATCGCATCGGCCGCCGCGACCAGGTAAGCGGTCGACGGAACCGCGAAGCAGAAGTGGTGAAGCGCGGGCTCGTCATCGAGCAGCAACCCGACGTCGTGGTGCAGCACGCCAGCTCGAAGGTGGGTGTTACGCCACGGCTGGCCGGGCGGTTGCACAGAGTCACTGATCCGCAGGCCTAGTGTTTCGGCCAAGAAGGTGGCAGTCGTTTGGACGTCGTCGCACAACAGTGTGATGTGCTCGAGCGTCACCGGTCCGATTCCGCGTCGGTGCTGCAGCGGCACCGACGCAATCACGTTGTAGGGCAGCGGATCGGACTCGAGTACGAGCCTGATTACGTAGCCGCCGGGAAGCACCGTCTCGATGCCACAGTCGAGTCCTGGCTCGCCGGTCATGTCCGCATCGATGACAGTCGCACCCGCGTTGACCAGCCGCTCGCGTGCCAGCTCCAGCGCCTCGCGGCTGCGGACAGACAATGCGAAATGGTCCAGCTCCGCCTCGCCCTCCCGGAGGCGCAACTCAAACGTGTTGGAGGTACCACAGGCCAGGAACTGACCGTCGCTCGAGCCGCCGACCGGACTCAGGCCGAACACACCGCCGTAGAAGGCGGCGGCCGCCTCGAGATCGGGCACACCTAACGCAATATGGGCTAGGCGACTGATGATCATCGGGGGTTGCATGAAGCCCTGGACACTCTAAAGGTATTCGTATTACAAAGGATGAGGAGTGTCAAGAACCAGCGCCTCGCTGATCACCGAATCGGGTGGCTGCAGCGCTGTTGGCAGACCCGCAAGAGCCTGATCGACCGACGATCGGGAAGCGATCGCCTGGCGAAACTGCCCGAGCAGCCTCGGCCAGGCGCCGGTCATCGCTGCCACCAGCCGACCCTCGCGACCAAACAGGATCGCGAAGCGCCGGCCGTCGGCCGTCGCGTATAGGTGATCAGCGCCCCTTACCCAACCCGCCAGCTGGATCTTGATCCCGCACTGGTCGGACCAGAAGTAGGGGATCTGGTCGGCGACCGTACGCGTCGTCCGACTGCCGGAGAGCTCTGCGGCGAGGTTCCCTGCAGCCGTCCGGCCGTGGTCGGTCGCAGTCGTCCGATGCTCGACCCTGATCGAACCAAAGATCGGATGTGGCCAGCGCGCGACGTCGCCGCATGCGTACACGCACTCGGCGGCGCGGAGTGTCGGGTCGCAGACGACGCCGTCTGCGATCTCCAGGCCGCTGTCGAGCAGCCATTCGACATTGGGGACGGCGCCCACACCGACGACGACGAGGTCCGCGTCCACAGTTGTGTCGTCGTCGAGGCGAACCCCCGCGACACGACCTTGCTCGGTGATCACCTCGACCAGCTGCGCCCCGCAGCGAACCTCGACGCCACTGCGCCGGTGCAGCGCCGCGAGCAGCTTCCCGACACCGCTGGGCAGGACTCGGCTGAGGGGCTGAGGCGCCGTC
This sequence comes from uncultured Conexibacteraceae bacterium, assembly GCA_963720195.1. Classification (GTDB taxonomy): domain Bacteria; phylum Actinomycetota; class Thermoleophilia; order Solirubrobacterales; family Solirubrobacteraceae; genus Palsa-465. Next base: position 191,249 of record CAVRFD010000020.1, on the reverse strand, counting down.
TCCAGCACAGTTACCCGACAACCCAGTGACGCGGCCGACGAGGCCACCTCGAGGCCGATGAAGCCGGCGCCCACGACCACCAAGCTTCGAGCGTGGCGCAGTGCCTCGCGGAGCCGCAGTGCGTCCTCGAGCGTGCGCAGCGTGACGACGCCCTCGAGCTCAGGGACGTCCGGCAGCGACCGCACCCGCGATCCGGTCGCGACGATCAGGCCGTCGTAGCCGATGACTTCGCCCGAACCGAGATGGACCCTGTGCTGGGCCGACTCGAGTCGCGCCGCGCACGTTCCCGGACGGAAGTTGACGCCGAGCTCGGAGGGCTGTCGCAGCAGGATGTCCTCGCCTTCAAGTCGCGCGGTCAGGATCTCCTTGCTGAGCGGCGGCCGGTCGTAGGGCGCCCCCGTCTCGGCGCCGAGCAGAACGATCTCCTGCTCGTAGCCCGCCGCCCGCAGCGCCTCACATGCCGCGAGTCCGGCAACGGATGCACCGACGACGACGATCCGCATCGGCTACCCGTCGAGCGTGATCGCCCGCACCGGGCAGTTGGCCTCGGCCTGCTGGGCCGCGGCCGCGAGATCAGGACTCACGTGCTCCACCAGCAGCACGGCCTTGTTGCTGGTCTCGTCGAGGTCGAACAGCTCCGGCGCCTCGACAACGCAGTTCGCGTATCCCTGGCACTTTGTCAGGTCGAGCTCGATCCGCATCTTCATCCTCCTACCAGTCGACGGCTCGTTGAGACAGCTCCTCTTGCGATCGTTCATCGCATGACCCGGACGCTGCCGACAGGATCGACTACCTGGCCGAGATTCCGCTCCGAAGCCGCGACCAGCAGCCGGTGGGCGAGGACGAGGTCCTGCTCGACGCTGCCAATCGACTTGAAAAGCAACATCCCGGCATCCGACTCGAGTGGCTGCTCAGCCAATTCCCGAGCACCACGGCTCCCGATCCATCCCAGCCGAGGCGCTTCGCGTCCCGCATGTCGCCCGGCTCGTGCAACGCGTCCTCACAGTCGACGATGACGGAAGCGGCCCGGGCGACGACGTCCCCCGATAGCTCATGGTGATCGGGTCGGGTGGCGCCTACCGCGGCGACCAGCGGAAGGTGACCGACGTCTTGGTAGCTGACCACGGGAGAGGTCGCGGCGGTCGCGACGTAGGCAGCATCGGCGCCCTCGACCGCCTCCCTCGGCGAACCGACGGCTTCGATCGGAATCCCCAGCTCAGCCGACATCAACTCCACGTAGCCAGCCCGGTTGGCGGGCGTCGGGGAGAACACGCGTGCGTGCCGCACCGGCAGCGCTGCCGCGATCGCACGCAGGCCCTCCCGCGCCTCCTCGCCGGAGCCGATCACGGCGAGCGTGAGCGGGCGATCAGCGAACACCTTCTGGAAGGCGAGGGCGGCGGTCGACGAAGTCCGCAGACTGGTGATCCTCCGACCATCAACGATTCCCAGCGCCTCACCCGTGCTGTGGCGAAAAAGCGACACGTGATAGCGCACGTCCTTGCCGACGCGGTGGAACTCCTTGTAACCGATCAGATCGAGCTCGGGAAGCAGCCCGGCGAGGATCCGCATCCAAGCGCGCTGATCGCCGATCTGCACGCGCCCCGTCGAGAATTCGCCCCCGGCGACGAGCATCGCCGTTTCTCGAGCTGCCTCCAGGCCGACGCCGCTCGACGCCAGCGCGTCCACGTCATCGCCACACAGCAGCCGCATCACGCCGGGTTGCGTCCGCGAAAGAACGCGTCGTCGGGCTCCTCGCTCACGGCCACCCCGGCAGCCTTCGCCGCCTGGCGCAGCTGCGCCATTTGGACGGCGTTGACCCGCGCGATCGGTCCTCGCAGCGGACCGCCGTTGCAGCCTGTCAGCCAGCCCTGGTACTTCCAGACCATGCGCGGGACGAACGAGGTGAGCGCGACCGCGGCCGACCCGATCGCCGTGCCCGCGCGACGGACCGGCGTCAGCTTCCAGTACAGGTCCATCCCCTGTCGCCAGGTGGCGGGGTCCGACAGCAGCTTCAGCATCTGCGGCACGCAGGGACCGAAGGCGTCGTAGTTGGAGGTGCCCATGAACTGCATCCCGTAGTTCCGGATCCAGATCGGAGCATTGTGTTCCATCGGATCGGTGATCAGCACCTCGTCGCGGAAGCGCTCGAACACATCCGTGAGGCCCCCGGCGTAGGGAAGCCCGACCTCGTTCTTGATGCCGGCGATGTTCGGGCACGCGTCGACCAGCCGTTCGAGGAAGTCGAGTGGAAACCCGGCCGGATGTAGCCGCGAGAAGTTCCACTGGTCGATCGCGAAGATGAAGATCCCGAGCTGGGTCGAGGCGGCCAGCGCGCGGGTGTCCTCAAAGATCTCCTCGTAGGAGCTCGGGTGATAGGTCGTCGGGTATGACGGCAGCACGAAGTCGACGCCCGCGCCCTCGGCATAGGCGATCGTGTCTGCCATCTCGCGGAACGTCGGCTGGGCGGCATGCACGAAGGTGACGAGCTCGTTGCCGGCCTCGGCTACGCAGATGTCGATCATCTGTCGGTACTCGGCCGCGGTGGTACCGCCCTCGGCCACAATCAGGATCGCGGACATCCCAAGTTCCTTGTGGCGATTCACGTCGAAGCGAAGCGCTGTCTCATTGAGCTCGGCGACGTCACTGGTGAACGTCGGCAACACACAGCCGCAGCATCCCGATAGTTCCCTCAGTGCCCAGGCGCGGGGATTCGCGTCGTACTTCGCCACGGCGCGATCGTACTACAAATCGATACTCTGACGCCCAGCGTCCTCCCGAGAGGGTGACAAGGCCTCAATTAGTAGGGGTTATCCGATTTGACAATCGAAAGCATTCGTAATACAAGACCCGTGAGCAGATGCGGATAGTCGACACGCAATCGCACTGGTTCTCGCGCACCCTGCTCGATTCGTATCTCGCATTCGACCGCTATCCGCGCTGCCGCCGCAATGGAGATGACTACCAGTTCGAGGTCGCTCCGGACCGTTGGATGCCGGTCGGCCCGAGCTTCTACGACCTCGACCACCAGCTGCGGGAGTACGCCGCCGCGGGCGTCGATGTGATTGTCTCGAGTTCGGCATCGTTTGGCGATGTCGACCGTCATCCACTCGCGCTTGCGCGACAGCTGGCGGCGACGGTCAACCAGGAGCGGGCGGAGGCTCAGCAGTCTCATCCAGATGTTTTCTACGGCCTGGCGACGCTGCCCTGGCAGGACGCCGACGCGGCGCTGGAGGCGCTCGACCATGCGATCGTCGACCTGGGGCTGCGTGGCGTCCTGATCCACTCGAACATCGACGGTGCTCCGATCGACTCGGACGGCTGCAAGCGGGTCTATCGACGGATCGCGGAGCTGGACGTCCCACTGTTCATTCATCCCGCATTGACGCTGGCTGAAGACAAGCTCCGCGACTGGGGTCTCGAGTATCTCGTCGGCTTCATGTTCGACAGCAGCCTTGCCGGCCTGCGACTGGTGCTGAGCGGAATCTGCGCGGAGCTGCCCAACCTGCGGGTCGTGGTCCCGCACTGCGGCGGCACGCTGCCATACCTGGCCGGGCGAATCGACGCCGCGCACTCCCGACCGTTCTCGCTCGGACGCACGCTCCAGCCACTCCCCAGCGAGCAGCTTCGATCCTTCTACACCGACACGCTCTCGCGCAGCCACGAGACGCTCGCTTTCGCGCAGCAGTTCTTTGCCGATGGGCATCTGCTGTTCGGCTCGGATTACCCGTTCTTCCCAATCGATGCCGAGCTCGGCTTCGTTCGGGCGGCGCTCGCCGCAGACGAACACGAGGCCGTGTTCGAGCACAACGCCCTGCGCATACTGTCCCCGACACTCGACGGAGAGGGAGCATGACTCACCCAGTTGGCGTCTCTGAGCACATCAAGGAGCGGATGCGCAAGCTTCGCGGAGACCTGCGGATCTACAAGGATCTCGACCCCGACAAGACCGCGCTTGTGATCATTGACATGCAGGCTGCGTTCCTGGAGGCCGGCGGCGTGATCGAGGTGCCAGCCTCACGCGGGATCGTGCCGAACGTGAATCGTGCGGCTGCCGGCTTCCGAGAGCTCGGGATGCCGGTCGTCTGGATTCGCTCCATGCATCCCAAGGGAGGCGCCGACTGGCGTCACTTCTTCAACCACTTCGTGCGTCCGGATCGGCGTGAGCTGGCTGCCGCCGCAATGTCGGAAGATGCGCCACCGTCGCGCTTTTACCGCGAGATGGACGTGCGCGACTCCGACTACGTAGTGATCAAGAACCGCTATTCGTGTCTGATTCCCGGCTCTTCGAGCCTCGAGCGACTGCTCCGGAGCCTCGGCCGTGACACGATCATCCTGGCTGGGACCAAGACAGACATCTGCGTCGAGTCCACCGCCCGCGACGCGATGATGCTCGACTTCCGCGTGGCCGTGCTCTCGGATGGTACGGCGACGCTGAGCGACGAGGAGCACCAGGCGGCGCTGAACGTCCTGGTCCAGGAGTTCGCCGATGTGCTGACCGTCGATGAGGTGTTGACGGAACTGAAAGCCAACACCGCCGTCGCCTCGGCGAGCAACCTGACCGCGAACGGAACCTCACAGATGACGACAACAGAGAGTCCGAGCGTCACGCGGCTCGACCCGGTCACTTTCGAGATCCTGAGCTCCAGGCTCGCGGCGATCAATGACGAGGCGGCGATGACGATGCGCCTCGTGTCCGGATCACCGGTCGCCAACGAGGCGTATGACATGAACGTCGGCCTGATGAACGCCGACGGTGACTGCGTCGCGATCGGCCTGTACATCTCGATTCACGCGCTCGCCCTGACTGCGACGGTGAAGGACATCAAGCGCGAGTACACGGGCGATCCCGGCATTCATCCGGGCGACGTGTTCATGTGCAACGACCCTTACGTGGGGGCCTGTCATCAGATGGACGTCACGGTCGTCGCGCCGATCTTCGTAGACGACGAACTCGTCGGCTGGACGGGCTCGACCGTGCACCAGATCGACCTGGGTGGCCCTGTCGAAGGACAGGTTCAGATCGGCGCGCAATCGATCTGGGGAGAGCAACCGATCTTCCCGCCTTTGAAGATCGTGGATCGCGGCGTCCTGCGGCGGGATCAGGAACGGGAGTACCTGCGGCGCACACGCCTGCCGGCGCTGACGGCGTTGGACCTGAAGGCGATGATCGCGGGCTGCAACGTCGCCGTCGAACACGTGCAGGCGCTGGCCGCCCGCTATGGGCGCGCCGCCGTGCTGGACGCGATCGAGGACATCAGCGACGTGACCGAGGCGCGCTTCCGCGCCAGGCTGCGTGAGCTGCCCGACGGAACCTGGACCCACCGCGGCTACATCGAATACGACGACATCTACCCGATCGTCGTGTCCGTGACCAAGCAGGACGACGCCCTCGTCATCGACTTCACGGCGACGGCAGACCAGGCGCCGGCCGTCATCAACTGCACCCGGCCGGCGTGCGTCGGCGCGACGATCGCGGCCGTTCTCCCGTATCTGTGCTTCGACATGCCGTGGTCACCGGCAGGGCTGCAGCGTGCGATCGAGGTCCGCACGCGCGAGGGCAGCGTCGTGCACGCAGCTTGGCCGGCGGGCGTCTCCAAGGCGACGACCACAGGCAGCTTCATGTCGACGATCGCTACCAGCGTCTGCCTGGCGAAGATGCTCGCCGCGAGCGAGCGGCACCGCGAGCAGTTCATGGCGACGTGGATGGGTGGATTGTTCGTGGAGGACGTGTTCGGCATCGATCAGCGTGGGGAGTTCTTCGGCGCCGCGATCCTCGACGCGATGGCCGGGGGCTCGGGCGCCAGGGTCCACGCCGACGGCCTCGACGCCGGTGGCTTCCTCGACTCACCGTCGGCAATCATCGCCAACGTCGAGGACTACGAGTACAGCTACCCCTTCCTGTACCTGTACCGGCGGATTCAGCCGGACACCGGTGGCGCCGGGATGTTCCGGGGCGGTGCCACGCTCAGCATGGCGTACGTCCTGCACGACGTCGACACGCTGCCGACCAAGATCATGCATGCGATCGGCACCCAGCAGCCGGGCGCAGTCGGCGTAGCGGGCGGGTATCCGTCCTGCACCAATCAGTTCGTGATCAAGCGCAACACCAACATCCGCGAGCTGCTGCAACGCGGTGTACTCCCCAGCGAGCTCGAGGAGATCGACGGCGAGCTTGAGATCTTCGATGACAGCATCGTGCAGACCTCGCAGCATCGCGACGACGTCTACCGGCTCATCGCGATGGGCGGCGGCGGTTATGGTGACCCGCTGGACCGGGACCCCGCGCGGGTGTTGGCGGACGTGATCTCAGGCGTGGTAACCGCCGACCACGCCCGGAAGCGGTACGGCGTGGTGCTTGACCTGGCCGGAACGTCTGTGGACGAGCCCGCCACCCAGGCCCGAGCGCAAACAGATTCGCGACGAGCGGCGAGCCAGTGCAACCCTGCCGACGCCGACCGCGATGGGTACCGACAACGATGGAGGCGGGAAGTGAGCGCGAGCAAGGTTGGAACGGTGATCGCCGTCGACAGCGGCGGCACGTTCAGTGACTGTGTGATCCTCGACGACGAGGGCAGGGTCACGATCGCCAAGGCGCCATCCACTCCAGGCGATTTCTCACTCGGGGTTCTTGCCTCGGTCGAGGCCGCGGCGCAGTTGCGCGGCGTCGGGCGAGATCAGCTGCTGCAGTCCAGTGGCGTCTTCGGCCACGGCACCACCGCCGCCACCAACGCCCTCCTCACCCGCACCGGTGAATGCGTTGGGCTGCTGACCACCAAGGGACATGAGGACGCGCTGATTGTCGGGCGGACGATCCAGAAGGCCGCCGGCCTGACCACGCAGGAACTGACCAACCTTGCGCGCCTTGAGAAGGCTGAGCCGCTGGTGCCTCGGCACCTGATCCGCGGAATCACGGAGCGGATCGACTACAAGGGCGCCACCGTCGTGGAGCTCGATCTCGACGAGGCTCGGCAGGCCGTCAGGGAGCTGGTGGACGCCGGCGCCCAAGTAATCGCGATCTGCTTCCTGTGGAGCTTCATCAACCCGGCCCACGAGCGTGCCGTACAGGAGTTGATCGAAGCCGAGTTCCCGGCGGTGACGGTGACGGCCTCGCACACTGTCGCACCGGTGATCAAGGAGTACGAACGGTGCGCGACAACGATGCTCAACGCCTACCTGAGCGGGGCCACCGATCGCCACATCACGGCTCTGGAGACCCGGCTTGCCGAGGCTGGGTTCGGCAAGGGGCCGTTGATCATGCAGTCCTCGGGCGGGGTCACCTCGGCGGCGAAGGCGAAGGGCCACGCGGTCCGCTTGATCTCGTCCGGCCCGGCAGGCGGACTGATCGGGGCTGCCTCGATCGGCAAGGTGCTCGGCTTTCCCAACATCATTACGACCGACGTCGGCGGCACCAGCTTCGACGTCGGATTGGTGGTCGATGGCGAGCCGCTCGTCAACAATCGACCGGTGTTCGACAAGTACCACACGGTGCTGCCGATCGCCGATGTCGCCTCGATCGGGGCGGGCGGCGGCAGCGTCGCCTGGATCGAGCCCGCGACCGGGCAGCTGAAGGTCGGCCCGCAAAGCGCGGGCGCTGATCCCGGGCCGGCCTGCTACGGAAACGGGGGGACCCAACCGACGGTGACCGACGCGAACGTGGTGCTCGGCCGGATCGATGCGGACTCTTTCCTAGGCGGTGAGCGCCCGCTGGACCGGGACGCCGCCGTTCAGGCGATCCGTGACAGCCTCTGCGGCTCCCTCGGGTTGTCGCTGGAGGAGGTGGCGGCAGGGATTGTGGAGATCGTCGACGCGCGGATGGCCGACCTGGTTCGGCGCGAGACGATCGGCCGGGGGTACGACCCGCGGGAGTTCGCGATGTTTGCGTTTGGCGGCGCCGGGCCGCTGCACGTCGGCGCTTACGGGTTCGACGTCGGAGCCAAGGTGGTCCTGGTACCGGCGTTCGCGTCGGTGTTCTCGGCGTTCGGGATCGCCGGCGCCGACGTCGTCGCCGTGCAGCAGGTGAGTGATCCGATGATCGCGCCGCTTGACCTTGGCAGGCTCAACCGGATCTACGACGATCTCCGCGCGGCCGCAGCGGCGGACCTGGAGAGTGACGGCATCTCTGGCGCAGACGTGCGTCTGCAGAGCGAGATCGAGATGCGCTATCGCGGGCAGGTCCACGAGGTCCGCGTTCCGGTTCCGTCAGAGACACTGACTGAGGCCCACCTGGCGGCGATCATGTCCGAGTTCGAGGCGCGCTACACCCGCCGGTACGGGAAGGGCACAGCCCACGAGCAGGCGGGGATCGAGGCCCGCACGTACGTGGTGCGCGGCGTCGGTCGACTCGGAACTCCGTCGCTACAGGTCGAGCCGCTGGGCAGCGCTGATCCGAGTGCGGGCAAGCTCGGCGAACGGCCCGTGTACTTTCGTCAGCTCGGTGGCCATGTAGCCACCGAGGTCTATCGCTGGGAGGACCTGCGCCCGGGAAACGTGCTTCACGGGCCTGCAATCGTCGAAGCGGTGACGACCAGCACCGTCGTTCACCCGGGACAGACAGCGCGTGTCGACGGACTCCACAACCTCATGTTGCAGACGGGCTGAGGGCCCTAAGGAGCGAGATGCAACCGATCAACGAATTCATGCGCATCGTCGGCGGCGGCGCCGACGCGGTCACGACGTGCGCCTGCGGGCAGGAGTTGGCTCCGGCGTCAGAGAACTACAAGGAGCACGTGCTGCTGCGAGAGCAGCCTGTGCAGGCAGCCGGGCCGTGGGTCGACCCCCACGACACAGGCCATGGACGCTTCGTGTGCCGGGAGTTCTTCTGCCCCGGCTGCGTCAGGCTCCTCGATGTCGAGATCGCCCAGCGCGGCGAACCGCTCGTCTGGGACGCCCGGTTGGTGGTCAGTCGCCGCGACTGAAGAGGTCGAATAGCCGCTGTGTGAACTGGCGTTTGGCGTCGCTGCCGCGCAGGCGCTCCGCGAGTTGCTCGGTGGCGTCGTCGATGATCGCCGTGAAGCTGTCGTCGGTCGAGTAGTAACCGAGCTCCTCCGGCGTTGGTCGGCGTGGCCCGCCCTCGCCGGCTGCTGGTTTGCGCCCGGCCTCAGTCCGTCTGGCCGCCTCGGCGCGGGCCACGGCCTCGGCTCGCGCCGCTCGCGCGGCTGCCTGCGCCGCGGCTTCCGCTCGTGCGGCGGCGACGCGCGCCGCCGTCTGTCGCCGCAGCTCAGCTTCGATGTCGGCGATGCGATCGTCGACGTCGCCAGCCGGTGCGCGGCGCCGCTCGGCGATCAGCGCGTACGCGCTCTGGATCTGAGCGAACCGAGCCGCCGACTCAGGCGAGCCGCCGTTGTGATCGGGATGGTGCCGCTTGACCAGGTCCCGGTAGGCGCGGCGCAACTCGCCGTCCGAGGCGTCCGGCGAAACGCCCAGCACGGCGTAGGGATCGGTGGCGGCTTCACTCATAGATTGATTATCGTGCGCCCGGCGAAATCATTGAGCGCTCTCTAAGCGCATGTTGCCCGGGTGCAAGGCCAACCAGGCTAGCGGGTCATCATTGCCCGCCAGCCTGGTTGGTCGGTGGTGCGGGAGGAGAGTTGGTCCGCGCCACCTGAGCCCGGCTCAGACGGCCGCCGGCGCCTCAGGCACGCCCGGTATGGACTCATCCGACGGCAGCACATCGGCGAGCGCGGGCAGCTCGCTCGTCTGCGTCAACTGTCGGTAGAAGTGAGCGCTGCGCTTTGGAATGCGGCGTCCTGAGTCGAACTCGACGTAGTGCAGACCGAAGCGCCGACGGTAACCCTCTGCCCACTCGAAGTTGTCCATCAGCGACCAGTGGAAGTACCCGGCGACATTCACGCCCTCTGCGATCGCCTGCAGGGCTGCCTCGAGATGGCTATGGATATAAGCGATCCGGTCATAGTCGTCCACCGTTCCCTCCGGGTTGACGTAATCCTCAGCAGGCGCATCCGTTCTCGGTGATGTACAACGGCAGCCCGCCGCTCTCGGTGTGGAGCCGGTGCAGTAGCTCACGCATCGAATCTGGCACGATCGGCCAACCCATCACCGTTCGTGGAAGGTCGGGGGGGATGTACTCCACGAAGCCGGGATGCTCCGGCACCTGTGACTCACCCGATCGCATATCCGACCAGTCACCACCTCGGATGTAGTGCGGGCGGTAGTAGTTGAGGCCGAAGAAGTCGATCGGCGCCGAGATCAGGTCGAGGTCGCCGCTCCTGACCAGATCCTCCGCCTGGGCGCGATTCGCGGCGCAACTCGGCGGGATAGGCACCCTGCAGGATCGGGTCGACGTAGACGCGGTTGTGCTCGGCGTCGAGCGCGTCGGCAACGCCGGCTGCGTCCGCGTCGAGTGCCACGTACGGCTGCGGGTCCATTGTCGGACCGATCGGCACGCCCGCGGGGACGCTCGCGCGGAGCGCCTGCAGCGCGTAGCCGTGACCCAGCAGGATGTGGTGCGTGGCCGCCCTCGCCAGCGCCTGGTCGCGATGGCCCGGGGCGTGGGTGCCGACCCGGTATCCCTGGTGGACGGTCTGCAGCGGCTCGTTGATCGTGACCCACATCCCGACCTGATCGCCGAGCGCCTGTCCGAGAACCTGGGCAAGTTCGCCGAGGCGGCCCGAGGTATCCCGCACGGCCCACCCGCCGAGCTCCTCGAGGGCCTGCGGCAGGTCCCAGTGGTACACGGTCGCGACCGGCGTGATCCCGTTCTCAGTGAGGCGTTCGACGAGTCGTCGGTAGTAATCGAGACCGGCCTGGTTGACTGCGCCGCTGCCGGTCGGCAGCACCCGCGGCCACGACACCGAGAACCTGTATGCCCCCACGCCGAGGTCACTGAGCAAGCGCACGTCCTCATCCAGCCGGTTATATGAGTCACAGGCCAGATCACCGGTGTCGCCGCGGAACACATTGTCCGCGCCCATGCGCATAGACGTCCCAGATCGAGAGGCCACGACCGTCTGTGGCGACAGCCCCTTCAACCTGATACGAGGACGTCCCGGCCCCCCATAGAAAGCCCTCCGGAAACCTTCGCGAGTGCAAGCCGTGACCGCTGTGACTGACCGCGCTCATGGTGTGCTCGCCACCAGTTCAGCGCCCTAGCCCGTCCATGCTGCGGGAAGCTCGTTGGTGGCCGCGACCTGTTGATAAAAGCGGGCGCTCTGCTTCGGGATCCGGCGTTGCGTCCCGTAATCGGTGAAGACGAGGCCGAAGCGCTTCTGATACCCCCAGGCCCACTCGAAGTTATCGAGCAGGGACCAGTGGAAGAAACCGTGAACTGGCGCGCCGTCCTGGATGGCACGCCAGACGGCGTCCAAATGCCCACTCAGATACTCGATGCGCTCGAAGTCGTTGACAACGCCGGTCGGATCGACGTAGTCCTCGGCCGCGCAACCGTTCTCAGTGATGTAGAGCCTGCACCCGGGCTGCAACGCAGAAGTGACGGTCATCAGGATGTCGTAGAGACCCTCGGGCTCGATGGGCCAGCCCATGTTTGTGGTCGGTATATCCCGGGGGAGGAACGTGACCACATCATCGCGACCAGCGACCGGCTCCTCTCCGGCGGCCGCATCGGCCGGAGCCGCACGCTTGACGTACAACGGTGAGTAGTAGTTGACACCCACGAAATCGAGGGGTGTGCTGATCAGTTCCATGTCGCCGTCGTGAATGAGTGCAGACGGCGGAAGCATGTGTGCGCGCGCGCCTGTGGGATACCGCCCACGCAGGATCGGGTCCATGAAGATGTGGTTCTGTTCCGCGTCCAGCACCTTCGCGGCCTCTTCCGAATAGGAGTCGTGGGCCCTCACCGTGTTGAAATTGAGAGCGAGCCCGATCCGGGCCGTGGGAATCAAGCTGCGGAGGCGTTCGACGGCGAGGCCATGACCCAGCAGCAGGTGATGAGTGGCCGCCGCCGCAAGCGCGTCGTCGGTGTGGCCGGGTGCGTGGACGCCGATGCGATAGCCCTCGTTGGCAACGACCTGGGGCTCGTTCATGGTCATCCAATTCGCACATCCGTCACCGATGGCCTCGGCCACGATCTGGGCGAAGTCGGCCAGGCGCTCGGCAGTGTCACGGCTGGCCCAACCGCCCGCATCCTCGAGGGGCTGGGGCAAGTCCCAGTGAAAAAGCGTGATGGCGGGAGCAATCTCCCGGGCATGCAGGTCATCGACCAGGCGGCGATAGAAGTCGAGGCCGGTCTGATTAACCGCGCCGCTGCCGGTCGGCTGGACGCGCGACCACGAGACCGAGAACCGGAAGGCCGCCAAGCCGAGCGACTTGATGAGGTCGAGATCGCCCTCGCTGCGGTTGTAGAAGTCGCACGCGATGTCCCCGTTGTCGCCGCCGCGAACCTTGCCGGGCGTGTGGCTGAAGGTGTCCCAGACCGACGGGCCGCGCCCATCGGTCGTGGCGGCTCCTTCGATCTGGTAGGCGGCCGTTGCGGCGCCCCAGACGAAACCTGCGGGAAACGTCCGCACAGCCTTGACCGAACCATTGGTGTCGGTGGCCGTCATTTTCTTCCTCTCTGTACTGGCTGTAAATAGATGGCGGCGCCCGTCCCGCTCCACGAAGGGAGCGGGACGGTGATCACGCCGAGTCTCTTACTACTTCGCGTGCAGGTGCAGAACGACGATCTCGTTCTGCGGCGATCCGGGCTGCCCGATTTCATACGGGTCCTTGGCCGAAGGCCAACCGGTGTAGTTCGTCGAGTTGTACTCGTCGAATGCGGCGCCGTACACGGTCGGGATGACCGGGAGGTTCGTGGCCACGTACTGCTCGATCGGAGTGAGGTCCTTCATCTCACCGGCGGTCGTCGTCTGAGCCGCAAGCTTCGCGAGCTCAGCGTTGAGCGTCTTGTTCTTCAGCCGCTCGAAGTTGCCCGCCGAGTTTCCGATCTCATCGCTGTTCAACCAGGTGTTGTACAGCTGGTATGGGGAGATGGTGGTCTGTGACCAGTGCTGCGTCAGGACAAAGTCGCCCTTGGTGATGTTCGCTGCCCACACCGACGCGCTCGGCCCGTAGAACGTGGAGTTGATATGGGCCTTTTTCAGCTCGGACGCGATCAGCGAATCGTCTTCCGCGTAGTCCGTGTAGGAGGAGGGGTCGGTCACCGGAACCGTGACCTCCTTGTTGCCAAGGTAGAAGAAACCGTTCTTCAGCTTGTAACCGGCGGCCTTCAGAACAGCGATCGCCTTGGCGGTCTGCGAGTGCGGTGACAGCGTGTCCTTCTTGACGGCCGACGCCAGCAGGTTCTTGAAGCCAGGCAGCACCAGGCCGCTGGCGTTGGTTGCGACCGGCTCGAGGCCGGCCTCACCCTGAGTGTCGATCGCGGTGCGGTCGATCGCCAGGCTGATCGCCTGACGGACGGCCAGCTGGTTGGTCGGCCACTTGGTCAGGTTCGGCTCGAGCGAGTTGGTCTGAACCGGAGCGAACCACACCTGGTGCGTGGCCGGCGCCGGCTTGACGAACTTGGAAGCCAGTCCGGTGATGAAGTTGCCGGCCCAGGTGAGCTGGTTGCTGGTCAGCAGTGAGAGCACCGTCGTGTTGGACGCGATGGCCGGGATCTGAATCGTGCTGACGCCCGGTGCGCCGCCCCAGTAATGAGGATTCGCGGTCATGGTGATGCCCGCTGCGCCGGTCGAGGTGACCGTGTAGGGGCCGGTGCCGACCGGATTGGCGTCGATGTAAGTGCCTGGATCGCCGACTGTGCTCCAGATCGACTGCGGCACGACGTACGTGTTGCCGATCGACTGGAGGTTGGTGTACTGCGGACCGTTGAAGGTGACGGTCACTGAGTTACCCGACGCGGTCGCGCCGGTGATCTTGAGTCCAGCCGTGTTGACGTCAGCGTGCGCCTTCAGGAGATTGAAGCTGAATGCCACATCGGCCGGCGTCATCGCCGACCCGTCGTTGAACTTCACACCCTGACGGATCGTGAACGTGATCGACTTGCCACCGTGGCCCCACTTGTAAGAGGTGGCAAGCATGTAATAGGGCTTCGCTGCGGGATTCGCGAGGTTGAAGTCCATCAGCGGCTCGTAGATCATCGAGGTGGCGCCGGCCTGGTAGGCGGCGCTTGACTGAACGTACGGGTTGTAGTTCGCCGGAGTGAAGCCTGTCTCTGGGCTCGACTCATACACGAGCGGCGGGGCAGACGCGGCATGCGCGACTGCATGGGCGCTCGACGCGCCCGGCGCGATGAGCGCCGCGACCAGCGCCGCTGAGGTAGCAGCGGCGACCAAGGTGGCTGAAGCGCGACGCCCCAGCACCAACGGCCTCTTGGATTTCGGTTCCATTAGGTGATGTACCTTTCTTACTGCAGTGATGTAGTTCGACGTGGCGGTCACGTGCGCCTCACGCGCCGCCTGTTTCGGCCCCGGCGCGGCAGCTTGCTGTCGCGTCGGTAGGCCGATCAGGCCCAAGTCATTGGGGCAGTGCCACGCTCCTCTCCTCCCGCTGCGTTTGGACAAGCTTTGGTGCCGCGACATCGAGCCGCCAGCAGGCCGCGGCGCGATGCTCATCGATCGCGCGTAACGGCGGTGACTCAGCCCGGCAGTGGTCGTCAGCGAACGGACAGCGGCTGCTGAATCGGCAACCGACCGTGTTGGTCGGAGTGCTCCCCGCTTGTCTCGCCCTGCGCGCCAACCGCTCATCGATCGGAGCGCCGAGGCGGTCCGGGTCCGGTGCCGCGGCCAAGAGCAACTGTGTATACGGGTGCGCCGGGCTCTGACTGATGTCCTCCGACGGGCCCCGCTCGACGATCTCGCCCGCGTACATCACCAACGTCTCACCGGCGAAGTAGCGTGCCGACGCGATGTCGTGCGTGATGTAAAGGACGGCGAGCTCAAAGCGCTCGCGGAGCTGGTCGATCACGTCCAGTACCTCAAGCCGGATCGAGACATCGAGCATCGAGACCGGCTCGTCCGCAAGCAACACGCGCGGCTTGACCGCCAGCGCGCGCGCGATTGAAACGCGCTGGCGTTGGCCACCGGACAGCTGATGCGGATAGCGCTCGAGGAACTGCTCGGCCGGGCTCAGCCGGACCTCGTTCATGAGGCGGACGAGTTCATCGGCCACGGCTGTGCGTCCGAGTTCGGGACGGTGCAGACGAACGGCGCGCTCCAGCGGATAGCGGACCTTGTGGGTCGGGTTCAGCGAAGCGAACGGATCCTGAAAGACCATCTGGACTTCACTCTTGTAGGCCCGGAACCCGCGACGGCCGGAGAGGTGCACGGGCTCGCCATCCAACAGAACCTCGCCGCCTGTTGGCCGCTCCTGCCCAGTCAGAAGCTTGGCGACCGTCGACTTGCCCGACCCGCTCTCACCGACAAGCGCAACCACAGCACTGCGCCGCAGTTGCAGGGATACGTCGCGTACGGCCGCGATCGTGATCGCCTTGGGACCCCTTCCGAGCCTGTAATCCTTGAAAAGGTTCTTGGCCTCCAGGACGACAGGGCCGATATCGGTGACGGCGGGATCGTTTCCCGTCATATCGGGATTGGTCATGACCGAGCCGCTCCGTTGTTGGCGGTGGCGACGACGGGTGGAGGCTCAAGTTCTCCGATCTTCACGTACGGACACGCGGTGAGATGCTCGGGGTGCTCGGCTTCTGCCGGCAACAGCTGCATGTCCACCGTCGCGCATTCCGACTTGGCGAACCGGCAGCGAGGCTGGAACGGACAACCGGGCGGCATGTCCAGTGGGTCGGGTGGGGATCCCGGAATCCCGGCGAGCTGACGGCGCGGGCCTCGGACGCTCGGAAATGAGTTGAGCAGACCGCGGGTGTAGGGATGCGCCGTGCGGTGATGGATCTGCCCTCCGCTGCCTGTCTCCACCATCTGGCCGCCGTACAGCATCGCGATGCGATCCGCGATCTCAAGTAGCAGGGACAGATCGTGCGTGATGAAGAGGACCGCAAACTTCAGTTCCTTCTGCAGCTCTGCGATCTCCGCCAGGATCTCCCTCTGGACGACAACGTCAAGCGCAGTCGTCGGCTCGTCCATGATCACGATCTCAGGATTGGTGGCCAGCGCCATCGCGATCATGATCCGCTGGCGCATCCCGCCCGACAGCTCGTGGGGGTAACTGCGCAAGCGCCCGCGGGGAATGCCGACCATGTCGAGCAGCGAGGCGAGCCGCTCGCGCTTCTGATCACGCTTCAGGTCGAGATGAGCGTCGATCACGTCACCAAGTTGTGCCTCAACGCGCAGCACGGGATTCAGTGCGTTCATCGCGCTCTGGAAGACGATCGCGATCTCCCGCCAACGCAGGGCCCGAAGCTCATGCGCCGTCAGGTCGAGGATCTCCACGCCCTCCGGCGGCACCCGGCGTCCGCGGTAAACGACGCTCCCGCCGGTGATGATGGCCGGCGGACGCAACAACCGGCACGCACCGAGCGCAAGCGTCGACTTACCCGAGCCGCTCTCACCGGCGAGGCCGACGATCTCTCCCGGCGCCAGGGTGAAATCGACGTTGCGTACGGCCTTGACGTCGCCCCGCTCGGTCGCAAAGCAGATCGAGAAGTCACGAACCTCAAGTACGGGCGGCGACCGCCGCGGCGGCCGCCTCGGTCGCGGTCACCACGCCAGCAGCGGTCTGCTCGGAAGCGCTCACGGCGCCGCCCTGATGACCGGCGTGGGATCGGCCGCGCGCCCGCGGGCGCCCTTGATCTTGCGACGCCCGCCGTCGCGCAGACGCGGATTGCCGATCTCGTCGAGGCCGAAGTTGAGTAGCACGAGGCTCATACCGAGCAGGGCGACGGCGAAGCCCGGCGGTATGTACCACCACCAGGCTCCGAGTTGGATCGCCTCCTGGCTCTGAGCCCAGTAGAGCATCGTGCCGAGACTCCAGCCGCTGAAGCTCTCGAGACCGATGAACGCCAGCGCGACGGAAGTGAGAATCGCGTACAGGACCGTCGAAACAAACCCAGCAGCGATCAGGCTGACCTCGTTGGGCAGGATCTCGAAGACGATGATTCGCCAGTTCTTCTCCCCGCTTTCCCTGGCAGCGAGAACGTAGTCACGGTTGCGCAGCGTCAACGTTTGAGCGCGCATCACGCGCGCACCCCAGGGCCATCCGAGTCCAGCGAGCACGACCGCCACCGGCAACTCTCCCGTGTTCGGCGGCAGGTACCCGAGCAGCACGATCAGAAGCGGGAGCGCGGGCAGCACCAGAAAGACGTTCGTAATCAGCGATAGGAACTCGTCGGCGGCGCCGCCGAGGAAACCCGCCGAGACGCCCACCACGACGGCCAGGGTGGTGGCGATCACGCCGACCATGAGGCCGAGCACGACCGTTGACCGCATCCCCACGAGCAGCTGAGAGAGCACGTCCTGCCCAGTCGAGGTGGTGCCGAGCAGGTGATGGATGTTCGGCGCGGCCGCCGCCGTCTGAGACGTCGTTGCCGACGGGTCGTACGGGGCGATTGCCGGGCCGATGATGGCGATCAAGATGAACAGCGCGAAGATCGCGGCGCCGATCTTGGCCTTCATCGGCATCGAGCGTGTCAGCCGGCGCCAGACCGGCGAGGCAGCGCTCCTCGGACCGCGCTCGTCGACTTTGAGCGGAACCGCGACCGACATCAGTAGGCCTGCCTCGTCCGCACTCGCGGATCCAGCAACACGTAGATCACGTCCGCGACCATGCAGGCCAGCAACACCGCGAACGAGATGCACAGGAAGATCCCCTGAGTGAGCGGGTAGTCATTCGCGGTCACCGCGTTGTAGAGCGTGAGCCCAACCCCGGGGTAGGAGAAGACGATCTCCATCACCAGCGCACCGGCGACGACGAATCCGATCGCGAGCGCGAAGCCGGCGATGTTCGGCAGGATCGCGTTCCTCGCCGCGTAGGTGAAGATCACGCGGCGGGAGCTGAGACCCTTGGCCTGCGCGGCGAGCACGTAATCCTCACCGATCGTCGTGATCGTGACGTTGCGCATCTGCAGCATCCAGCCCGCCATCGAGGTCGCGATGATCGTCAGCGCCGGCAGCAACGAGTGGTAGAACGCGCTCCAGATGAAGGTCAAGTTCCAGCCCGGCGTGAGCCCGAGCGTGTAGCCGCCGCTGACCGGGAAGAGATGCCAATCGAGTGCCAAGAACTCGATCGCGAGCAGAGCGAGGAAGAAGTAAGGGGTCGCCTGCAGGAACGTGAACGCGGGCAGTGACTGATCCAGCCAGCCGCCCCGCCGCCAGGCGGCGAAGATGCCCAGCAGCGTGCCGAGCACGAAGCTGATCACGGTGGCCGTGCCGACGAGCACCAGAGTCCATGGAACGGTGGTTGCGAGCACGCTTGTGACCTTGTCGGGATACAGACTGATCGATGTCCCCAGGTTGAGGTGCGCGAGGTTGCCGAGGTAGACCCAGTACTGGTGCAGCAGGCTGCCCTGATGGCCGACGCCGAACTCGGCCTCGAGCGCCTTCTCCGCCTGCGGCTGGAGGTTCGGGAACTTGGCCATCATCGTGTCCACCGCGTTGCCAGGCGTGGCACGCGGGATGAAGAAGTTGACCGTCACCGCCACCCAGGCAGCGACGACGTAAAACCCGAGTCGTCGGACCAAGAACTGCACTTCTCTCTCCTCCCTCCCTGCTGGCAGCGAACTGCCGACCGCCCAAGCGAGCGATGCGGAAACGGTATCCTCTCGTTACCGACTAGTCAAGCCCCAATTTCCCCAGTATTTACGGGGCTTACCGCAACTTCGCTAAATTCAGTGAGCTGCAATCTGCGACGCGGATTGTGTAACGTTACAGACGTGATTGCTGTAACGGAGGCGAGATGAAGGGAGGCGCACGAGCGGTATGAACCCAACGACCAGCGAAAGCCGCGGAGCCACGATCCGCGAGATCGCGGAGCTCGCGGGCGTCTCGATCGCGACCGTGTCGCGCGTTGTCAACGGCACGGGCTACGTCTCAGACGCGACGCGCGCGGCCGTCGAGCGCGTCGTGCGTGACCACGGCTACTCGGCCAACCGCTCGGCGCGAGGGCTCTCAAGCGGCCGTACCGGTCTGGTCGGCCTGACGGTCCCCAGGATCCACCCCGCGTACTTCTCGGAGATCGTGGCTGGAGCAACCGACGCCCTCTACGAGCGCGACATGCGAATCGTCCTGTGCCCGACGCTCCACGAGCACGATCGTGAGGTCTCGCTACTCAACCGCCTCGTCCACGGAACCACTGATGGCGGGCTGCTGATCCTGCCTGAGGAGACCCCAGCCGAACTTCAGACCCTGATGACCCACGGGTTCCAGTTCGTCGTCGTCGACCCCCGCCAGCGGCTTGACGGCCAGGTGCCAACTGTGTCGGCCGCCAACCTCTCCGGTGCGTACGCGGCGACGAGCCACCTGCTCGGACTCGGCCACCGGCGCATCGCCGCGATCACGGGGCCGCGTGGAATGCTCGCGACCGACGAGCGGACACGCGGCTACAACGCGGCGATGGCTGCCGGCGGGCTGATGCCGTCTCCGCACCTGGTCGTCGAGTCACAGTTCGACGTCGCCGGCGGCCACGACGGCTGCCGAACAGCTGCTCAACCTCCCGGAGCCGCCGACAGCGATCTTTGCCTTCAGCGATCAGATCGCGATCGGGGTCCTGCACGCCGCCCAGACTCACAGGCTCGAGGTCCCTGATCAGCTCTCAATCGTTGGCTTCGACGACACCCCCGAGGCGGAATTGGTCATGCCTGCCCTGACGACGGTCCGTCAGCCGCTGGCGGAGATGGGGCGTATGGCGGTCAGTTTGCTGACGCGCCTGCTGGAGAACCGTCGCCTCGAGGCGCTACACGTCGAGCTCGCGACACAGCTGATCGTTCGCGACTCGACGGCTGCGCCTACACGCCGTGGGCTCCAGGCCTGACCAAGCCCGTCTCATAGGCGAAGACGACGATCTGAACGCGATCGCGCAGATCGAGCTTCGCGAGGATCCGGCCGACGTGCGACTTCACCGTCGCCTCCGACAGCACGAGCTGCTCTGCGATCTCGGCGTTTGAGAGGCTGCGAGCGACAAGCAGCAGCACCTCGCGTTCGCGCGCGGTCAGCTGCTCGAGGCGCTCGCGCTGGTTCGGGTCGATCCGATCCTCCGGCTCCTCGCCGCGGGGCGCGGTCAGTCGGTGCGCGTAGGCATTCAGCAGGCGGCGAGTGATCGCCGGGGCGACGACGGCGTCGCCACTCGCGACCGCGCGGATCGCGGAAAGGAGGTCGGCCGGCTGCGCATCCTTCAGGAGGAAACCGCTGGCCCCGGCGCGCAGCGCCGCGTAGACGTACTCATCGAGATCGAAGGTGGTGAGGATGATGATCCGGCTGTCACTGCCTGAGGCGACGATCCGACGCGTGGCCTCGACGCCGTCAAGGCCCGGCATCCGTACGTCCATCAGCACGACGTCGGGGTGCAGCGACTCCGCCCGCGCGACCGCCTCGAGCCCGTTCGCGGCCTCACCGGCGACGCTCAGATCGGACTGGCTCTCGATCACCATTCGGAACGCCATTCGCATCAGCTCCTGGTCGTCGACCAGCAGCACCGAGGCGGTCATCGGATCGCCTCCAACGCTTGCGTCGCGGCCGGTGTGTCGTTGTGCAGGCGCAGGTGCACGCGCCAGCCGCCATCCTCGGTTGGGCCGACGTCGAGCTCGCCGTCGTATACGTTGGCGCGCTCGCGCATGCCGTGCAGGCCACGACCGTCGGCTGCCCGAATCGTCTCCGGCGCGTCAGCGTGGGCGGCGGCGTCGGAAGACGCGGTGCTGTGACCGCTGTTGGTCACCTCCAGGTCCACCTGGCCGCCCCGGCAGCGGAGTGCCAGGTGCGCCGACGTCGGCCGCGACGCATGCTTGAGCGTGTTTGTGAGTGCCTCCTGTGCGACGCGGAAAACGGCGAGCTGGACTCCCGGTGCCAGCTCCTGGAGGTCTCCGTCGAGGCCGATCGTCACCGGGATGCCGGCGGCATCGACGCGAGCGATCAGCTCGTCGAGCCGTTCGAGCGTCGGCTGCGGCTCCAACGGACCGCGGGCACCGTCGTCACGCAACACACCCAGCAGGCGCCGCATCTCGACCAACGCCTCACGCCCGGTCGCGGACAGACGCTCGATCGCGCCGGAGACCTGTGCGGGCGAGGCATCGAGCGCGTAGCGGGCGCCGTCCGCCAGCGCGATCATGACGGTCAGGTTGTGCGAGACGATGTCGTGCATCTCGCGCGCGATGCGGGCACGCTCGGCGGCTGCGCCGAGCTCCGCCTGCTGGTCACGCTCACGCTCCAGCCGTGCTGCCTTCTCCTGCAGCGAGGCGAGTAGTTCGCGGCGCTGGCGGATCATCAGGCCGAGCGCCGCGGCGGCGACCGCCAGGCCGCTGATCCCGACCCAGTATTTGAACTGCTGGGTCTCCCAGCGCAGCGCCAGCATGATCGCGCCGGCCTCGGCGACGACCACCGCGGCCGCGATCGACCTCAGGTCGGATTCGAGACACACCCAATAGAGCGCGATCAGCAGGGCCGCATCGGCCAACTGCGGGCCGGAGATGAGCCACTGCAGGAGTAGGACCAGAGCGATGCAGAGAAACGACAGGCGCGGATGCCGGTGGCGCAGCAACAACGGCAGGCATAGGGCCGCGCAGAACGCGAGCATCGCCGGTGTGATCCGGTGCTGAATCGCGAGCCCGACGATGCTCGTGGCCGCAGTACCGGCCGCGAGCACCATGTCGGTCAGCAGCCGATGGCGGGCGCTGAGGCTCGTCAGACGCTCGACCCGCTGGTTGAGCCAGGTGAACAGCAGTTCGTCCGAGCGATCGCCCATATGTGAATCTTGGCGCTACTCGGGCTCCGAAGCGAGTATCGCGTGAAGGCGCGGCTCAGACTCGTGCGTCTGGATTCCGTGCTTTGTGAGCGCCACCGCGCCGACAAAGACCAGGAAGACGATCCATCCGATCAGCGCCGTGAGACCATCCCCGAAGTTCAGGCCGCTGATGTTGTGCGGCTTGCTGAACCAATCGGAGAAGGAGGCCCCGATCGGCCGTGTGTCGACGTAGGCGAACCAGAACGCGAAGATCGGATTCCACCCAAGCTTCCACCAACCGACGACCGGGATCAGCATGATCGCGCTGAACAGGAAAATCGAGTCCAGGAAGCCGAGGTTCAGGGTCTGGGCGGTCATGTCGCCGGCGGCCGTACCCAGCGCGAAGCTGAAAAACACCGTGACCCAGTAGAACCACTCTCGTCGACGCGTGTTGATCGTGTGGATCGAGAGCGTGCCCTCACTGCGATACCAGCGCCAGAAGATGATCGCCGTGATCAAGCCGAAGCCGGCGGTGGTGTACGGGTATGGGATGCTGAGCGCGTCGTGGATCGCATCCGCGATCATCGTGCCGACCACGGCGATCATCGCCACAACGAACCAGTAGTAGCCCGCCTTGTACTCCTGCTGACGCAGCTGTAGGTAGAGCGCAACGAACGTGAAGGAGATGCCGAGCAGGCCGGCGATCACGATGCTGTGATCACCGAGAAAGTCCGACGTCGCCTCGCCCATCCCAGTGGTCCAGAGTTTGATCACCCAGAACATCAAGGTGATCTCGGGGACCTTGGTGGCCAGGTAACGCTTGTTGTCTCTGCTCTTCATGGGTTTCGAAGCCTTGGTTGTCCAACGCAGGCGCGTGCCGGTTGCGCCTCGGCGGCAAGCATGGCTTCGAGGGTAGAGCGCCAGAGCGCCCGCTACGCGGGCCATTTGGCGGATTTTTGCGGGCCAAACCTACAACTCAGGTAGCAGCGCGGCCGCTACCTGAGACGGAGCGGTCAGCCTTCGTCGAAGACCTCCTGGGCGATCGCAAACGCGGAGTTCGCCGCCGGCACACCGGCGTAGACGGCGGTGTGGATGAAGATCTCGGCGATCTCCTCCTTGGTGAGTCCGTTGCGCAGCGCCCCGCGCACGTGCATCGCGATCTCGTTCTCACGCCCCAGCGCGGTCAGAGCCGTCAGCGTGATCACACTGCGCGTCTTGCGGTCGAGCAGATCGCGCGACCAGGCGCCACCCCACGCGTAGCGAGTGATGAACTCCTGGAAGGGGGCGGTGAAATCGGTCGTGTTGGCGATCGCGCGCTCCACATGCTCATCGCCCAGGACCTCGCGGCGGACCCGCATCCCCTGCTCGTACTGCTCGTCGTCGCTCATGGCTCCTCGGTGATCTCGCGCTCGGATCTCGAGACGAGACTAGAGGCCGAGGTGGTCGAAGATCAGTTGATTGACCTGCGTCGGGTGCTGAACGCTCGGCAGATGCGCAGCGTCTGCGATCGTCTCGAGCCGCGCCCCCGCGATAGTGGACGCGATCGCATGCTGATGTGGCGGCGGGATGGAGGGATCGTCCTCGCCGCTGATCACGAGCGTTGGCGCCGTGATCCGGTCGAGCTCGGCGCGTACGTCGAGGCCCGAGATCGCCTCGCAGCAGCCCGCGTAGCCCTCAACCGGACTCGAGGCAAGCATGTCGCGGTAGGTCCTGATCGTGTGACCATGCTCGGTCGCCCAATGGGGCGTGAACCAGCGCGAGACGACGATGTCGGCGATCCCCTCGACAGTCCCGGCCGCGCGCACCGTAGCCGCGCGCTCGAGCCAGGGGATCGGGTCGCCCAGGTAGGCGGACGTCGCGATCAGGACCAGCTTGTCGATCCGCTCGGGATGGTTTCCGGCCAACCACTGGCCGACCATGCCGCCGATTGAGAGTCCGCAGTAGGACGCGCGGTCCAGCCGAAGCCGATCCATCAGCGCGATCACGTCGGACCCGAGCTCGGCGATCGTGTACGGACCCACCGGGACCGGCGAAGCGCCGTGACCGCGATGATCGAAGGGGATCATCCGCAACCGGCCGGAGAGCAGCCTCACCTGCGGCTCCCACATGGCGAGCGTGGTCCCGAGCGAACCGCCGAGCAACAGCGGCGGGGCGCCCGCCGGGCCGAAGGATCTGGTGGTGGAGCGCGACCGTCTTCACCGTTTCACCTCTGCGAGGGCCCGATCGATCAGTTCCGCGGCGCCGCCCAGATGCTGCTCCGGGTTCGTCGCCTCGTTGACGCCCGCCTCCGCCAGCAGTGCCAGGTTCGCGCGCATCCTTCCGGTATCCACCTGCAGGTTCTCGAGCAGATCCGCCAGCCAGGCGGCCGCCGAACCGGTGAGCGTGAGCAGGTCCGTGAGCGTCCCCCATTCGGACTGCCATGCCCCAGCCGCACGTTGGTGCTCCTGCTCCATGACCGAAAACAGCGTCGACACCAGCCCTGGCACCCGTCGAGCGCAGGCGATCACCGACACGGCGGCGACCGGGTTGTGCTTGTGGGCCATCGCCGAGGAGCCGCCGCGATTCGCGGCGCCTTCGCGGACTTCGCCGACCTCTGTCTGCGCCAGCAGTGAGACATCGCGTGCGACCTTTGCGGCAGCGCCCGCCAGCGCGCCCAACCCGGCCGCAAGCTGCGCCACACGGGTGCGATCGGTGTGCCACGGCAGTACCGGTTCGGCGAGTCCGAGCGTGCCGGCTACGCGAGCCGCGACCTGCGGCGCACGGGTGCCCACCGGGCCTCCCATCTGCACGGCCAGGACCCGGTCGCGCACGTGCTCGAGCTCGGCTGCCGCGCGCTCGAGCGCGACCAGCCAGCCGGCCGCAACCAGTCCGAAGGACGTCGGCAACGCCTGCTGCAGCAGGGTGCGTCCCGCCATCGGAGTGGTGCGATGCGTGAAGGCCAGCTGGGCGGCAACGGTGACAGCGGCGCGTGTATCGGTCAGGATTGGGTCGAGCGCGCGCTTGGCAAGCAACATCGCGGCGGTGTCGACGATGTCCTGGCTGGTGGCACCGAGGTGAACGGCAGCGGCGAACTCCGCGGATTCCACCCCCACCCGCTGCCGGAGTTGACCGACGAGCGGGATCACCGGCGTCGCGTTCTCGCCCGCCTCGGCTGCGATCGCCTCGACGTCCAACGGCCCCTGCTGCAACGCGCGCAGGATCGCCTCGCCCGCCTGGGGTGCAATCAGCCCCTCGACCACGCAGGCGGCGGCAAGCGCCGCCTCCGCATCGACCATCGCCCGGACCCACGCCTCAGCGGTGACCGCCCTCGCGGCGCCGCCGCGAGCGTACGTCCCGGCAAACAGATCGAGGCCAGACACGGTGTGAGCCTAGATGTCGAAGAAGACGGTCTCTCCGGGGCCCTGGAGGTGGATGTCGAAGACGTAGCCGTCGTCGGTCGGCTGCGCCAGCAGCGTTTGGCGGCGTGCAGCCGGAACTGTTGCCAGCACCTGGTCAAGCGCGTTGGCCTCCGGCTCGTCGGCGAAGTAGATCCGCGTGACGACCCGATTCAGCATCCCGCGCGCAAACAGCGTCACGTCGATGTGCGGCGCCTGCGGCTTGCCGTTCGGCCCCGGAACCTGCCCCGGCTTGACGGTCACCATGCTGTAGGTGCCGTCGCCATCCTCGACGCCCCAACGGCCGAAGCCGCGGAAGCCGTCCAGCTTCGACTGCTCGCCATATCCGTAGATGTCGATGAACCGGCCGGAGTTGTCCGGCTGCCAGAACTCGATCAGATGGTCGGGGATGATCTCGCCGACGGCCGTCATAGATCGTGCCGGTGATCCGGATCGCGCCCGGGCTGCCCTCGGGCACGATCAGGTTGCCGTCCTCGTACGGCAGCCCGATCGCGAAGTAGGGGCCGACGGTCTGTGAAGGAGTGACTTCGAAGATCATTGGAATGCCTCCTCGAAGGGGGTGGCGGCGGGACCGCGCAGGTAGATGTCCCAGTTGAACGCCTGCGCCCAGTTCGGCCGCGTCTCGTGGATGTTGAATGTCGAGATCATCCGTCGACGCGCCTGCTCGTCGCGCACCGAGTTGAAGATCGGGTCGTACGGGAAGAACGGATCGTCCGGGAAGTACATCTGCGTCACCAACCGCTGCGTGAACGCGCGGCCCAGCAGCGAGAAATGGATGTGAGCGGGGCGCCAGGCGTTGTAGTGGTTGCCCCATGGGTACGGGCCGGGCCGGATCGTCGTGAACTCGTAGCGGCCGCCTGAGTCGGTCAGGCAGCGGCCGGCACCCTTGAAGTTCGGGTCCAAGCGGCGCCGCCCAGCGATCCCACCTGTGCGCGTAGCGACCGGCGGCGTTCGCCTGCCAGACCTCGACGAGCGTGTCACGCACCGGCTTTCCCTCGGTGTCGTAAACGTGGCCGGAGACGATGATCCGCTCACCGATCGGCTCACCCTGCGTGCTGAACGGTCAGGTCATGGTCGCTGTCGGCCGGCCGCAGCGTCGGCGCCAGCTTGCGGACCGGTGATCTCCGTGACCGTATGCGGCAGATAGACCAGCGGCTGCTTCGGATGGCGCAGCTGCGTCGACTTGTACGGCGGATAGTCCAGCGGTGGGTGCGCCGTCCGCCGGATCGCGGCGGTAGCGCAACGGCGTATCCGCCACAGGGTCATAGATCTGACGAACCTCATCGCCGTCGCCCTGCCCGACCTTGTCTTCCTCGGCAGTGCTCATCGCGCGACCAACTCCCTAAGTGCTGCGAGCTCTTCGGCGCTCGGTGCCTCCGACTCTCGCAGGTTATCTAGAACTCTAAGTTCCCAGCCGGTGGCTTCCCGCACCTGCTCGACGGTCACACCCGGATGCAGCGTCGTCAGCGTCAGCTCGCCATCGACCGGCTCCAACACGCCGAGATCGGTGATCACCAACGTCGTCCGATCTCCCTTCGTCGTCTTGAAGTCGAGCTTCTCGACGAACGTCCGCGGACTGTGGGGGGCGATCACCACGACCTCCTCGCAGCCGGTTGCGATCTCCGGCGCGCCACCGGCGCCCGGCAACCGCGTCTTGGGATGGTCGTAGTCCCCGATCACGGTCGAGTTGAGGTTCGCGTGCCGGTCGATCTGGGCGGCGCCGAGGAACGCGACCTGCACCTGCCCCGGGCCGATCCAGTAGTTGAACATCTCCGGCACCGGCACCACGAAGTCTGCGGTCTCGGCCAGCTCGCCGTCGCCGATCGAGAGTGGCACGTGGTACGGCTTTGCGCCGATCGTGCCCGACTCATACACCAGCACGAGCTTCGGGTTGTGAACGATGCGCGCGAGCAGGGCGGCCGTGCTCGGCCGCCCGACGCCGATGAAGCAGGAGCGCTTGCCGGCCAGGCTGCGAGCCGCGACGATCGTCTGCAGCTCCCCGCTCGTTGCGTGCGTGCCGGTCTGTGCGACAACGGTCACGCCGTCACCTCGGTGTTCCGGGTGAGGGGCGGGCACAAATCGTGCTCGCTCATCCACGCGAGGAACCGCTGGCGGTCCCGGCTGATCACATCCCACTCCTTGTAGAAGTCGTTGTCGCGCTCCGTGATGCCCAGCGCGTAGGACGGTTGCGAACCGCCCGGCGCCTCGGCGACGTAATCGATCACCCAACCCGGGATCACAACGCCACCCGGCCGCGGCTCGAGCCTCTCAACGATCCGCTCCACCGTCACCACCGAACGCGTGGCGGCCAGCACGACCTCCTTCTGCACACCCGGGATCCCCCACAGCTGCACGTTGCCGTCACGGTCGGCCTCCTGAGCGTGAACGATCCCCACATCTGGATTCAGCGCCGGCACCGCCATCAACTGCTCGCCGGTGAACGGACAGGTGATCGGCTTCACGCGCGTACGCGCGACCAGGTCGGTACCGGTGTAGCCGCGCAGCACCGCGAACGGCAGCTTCGAGGCGCCAGCTACGTAACGGTTGGCCATCCCGGCGTGGCTGTGCTCCTCGACCTCGATCGCATGCGGCCACTCGTGCTCGATCGCATCACGGAAGCGGTGCAGCGACCCCACGCCCGGATTGCCGCCGTACGAGAACACGAGCTTGCGCGCGGCGCCGACACCGATCATCTGGTCGTAGAGCAGATCAGGGGTCATCCGGATCAGCTCAAGCTGCCTGCGACCCTGCCGCAGAACCTCGTGACCGGCCGCGAACGGGATCAGATGCGTGAACCCCTCGAGCGCGACGCTGTCGCCGTCATTGACCGTCTTTTCGATTGCCTCGCTCAGCGAAACCAGTTCACCCACCGACACTCACCTTCCTATTGGCAGTCCAACGTAGTTCTCTGCGAGCGAGGTAGCGGCTGCCGTGGAGTTGCATACATAGCGTAACTGTGAACGCGCGAGCTCGTCTCCGTATGCATCGTCGGTCGGGTCGACGTGGAGCATCTGGCTCATCCACCAGGAGAAGTGCTGGGCGCGCCAGACGCGCGCAAGACAACGGTCTGAATACGCGCCGAGTGCCTCGGTGCCGCCGGCGTAGTGTTCAGCGAACGCCTCCGCCAAGCAGACGACATCGGCGATCGCGAGGTTCAAGCCCTTGGCGCCGGTGGGCGGAACGATGTGAGCGGCGTCACCAGCCAGGAACAGGCTGCGGTAACGCATCGGAGCGGCGACGAAGCTGCGCATCGGCGTGATCGACTTCTCCGTCACCGGCCCCTCGTGCAGCTCCCACCCGGGCGCGGCCAAGCGGGCGTGCAACTCCTCCCAGATCCGCGCGTCGGACCAGTCGCCGATGTCCTCGTTTGGCTGGACCTGCAAGTACAGGCGACTGACCTCGCGCGAGCGCATGCTGTGCAGCGCGAATCCGAGGGGGTTGCGCGCGTAAATGAGCTCGTCGGTCGACGGCGCGACGCGGGCGAGGATCCCGAGCCAGGCGAACGGGTAGTCGCGCTGCCAGGTCTGCTGGACGCCCGCCGGAATCGTCTGGCGGCTGACGCCGTGGAAGCCGTCGCAGCCCGCGACGAAGTCCGCGCGCAGCTCGTGTTCGACACCGGCGTGCCGGTAACGGACGACCGGGCGGTCGGCGTCCAGACCTTCGATGCGAACATCCTCAGCCTCGAATAGCAGCGGCGCCCTGCTCTCGATGCGCGCGGCGATCAGATCCTTGACGACCTCTGTCTGGCCGTAGATCGTCACCGTGCGTCCAGTCAGCTCCTGCATCGGGATATGAGCGCGCTCGGCGTCGAGTTGGAGATAGATGCCACCGTGAACGATGCCTTCTTGCTGCAGGCGCTCGCCGACGCCCGCTTCGATCAGCACGTCGCGCGTGCCGTGCTCGAGCACGCCGGCCCGCACTCTCGCCTCGCAGTACTCGCGGGTGCGGGCCTCGAGAATCACCGCGTCGATCCCCTGGAGCTCCAGCAGGCGCCCAAGCGCCAGGCCCGCGGGGCCAGCGCCGATGATCGCGACCTGGGCGCGCTCCGGCGTCACCACGCAGTCCAGCCTCCGTCGACCTTGAAGACGTGGCCGACGACGCTCTCGGAGGCGTCACAGGCGAGGTATCTGACTGCGCGCGCAACGTCATCCATCTGCGCAAGGCGGCGTGTCGGCAGCCGTCGCTCCAGGACCTCCTCGCGGAACTCCGGATCCGCGAGCCACTGTGCGGTGAGCGGCGTCTCCACGAACGTCGGCGCCACCGCATTGACGCGGATGCCGTCGCGCGCCCACTCGACCGCAAGGGCCTTGGTCATGCCGTCGACGGCGTGCTTGCTGGCGCAATAGGCGACGCGGCCCGGGTAGCCGACCGATCCCATCTGCGACGACATCGTCACGATCGATCCGCGCAGTTTCTGCTTCAGCATCAGGTCGCCCACCGCCCGGCAGGCGAGAAACGTCGCTCGAACGTTGACGTCGAACAGGAGATCCCAGTCCGGCATCGGGTAGTCGCGGGCGGGCCCGGGCCGGTTCGTGCCGGCAGCGGTGACCAGCACGCGCAACTCTCCCAGCCCGGCTGCAACCTCGACCATGTGCGCCACCTCAATTGGATTGGTGACGTCTGCGACGATCGACACTGCGTAGTTACCGGCCTCCGCCGCCGCCTCGGCGACCTCCGATTCGGTGCGTGCCACCAGGACGACCCTTGCGCCCGCGCGGGCGAGCTCGATCGCGCAGGCACGCCCGAGGCCGCGGCCAGCGCCTGTGACGAGTGCCACACGGCCGTCGAGGCGCCAGGGGTCGCTCATCGACGACTCATATCTGCAACTGCGCCACCGGCGATCAGAGCGGGATCGCGGCCGGCACGCCACCGTCGTCGGCGAACACGGGCTTGTGCTTGGGCAGCGTCAGCGAGCCCAGGAAGGCGATCACGAGCAGGCCGACCGCGTACCAGAACGTGTTGCCGAAAGCCTTGGCCATCGGCTCGGCGATGCGCGCGAGCTCCGCCGGGCTTGTACCCGTGGCGCCGATCGTGCCATGGCTGCCGTGGCCGAGCTGGTCAGCGAGTTCGGTCGCGAGCAACACCGAGAGCACCGCCGTGCCGATCGAGGCGCCGGTCTGCTGCAGGATGTTGAGCAAGGTGCTGGCGCGCGCGGCAGCCGCGCCCGTGACCGACTGCATCGCCCCGGTGAAGATCGGCATCATCGTGAAACCCATCCCGAGGCCGAAGATGAAGAGGTCGATGCTGATCAGCACGTAGGAGGTGTGGGCGCCGATCTGCGTTAGCCAGAGGACCGAGGCAACCACCCCGAGTAGGCCAAACGGCACAATCCTGCCGGAGCCGGTCTTGTCGGAGAGCTGGCCGGCTATCGGCATCGCGATCATCGAGCCGAGGCCCTGGGGAACAAGCAGCAGACCGCTCATCAGCGGCGACTCACCGCGCACAGTCTGGAAGTAGAGCGGCAGCAACAGGAACGTGCCGAACACCGAGATGCACATCAGGATCAGGGAGAGCGACGAGGCCGAGAAGGTGCGGTTCTTGAACAACCGCAGGTCGATCAGCGGTTCGCGTGTGCGGAGCGCGTGCCACACGAACGTCGCCAGCAACGCGATCCCAATCAGCAGCGGGATCAGCACCTTTGGATGCCCGAAACCCCCGGCCGAGTTCGTCTCCGCGAGGCCGTAGATCATCAGCGCCAAGCCTGGCGAGACCAGCATCAGGCCGAGGACATCCAACCTCTGTGCACGGCCGGCCACGTCCCGCGGCAGGACCCGCAGCGAGAGCAGCAACGCGCAGATCCCGATCGGCAGGTTGATGAAGAAGATCCAGCGCCAACTCACGTCGGCGATGAGCCAGCCGCCGAGGATTGGGCCGAGGATTGGGCCGAGCAGCATCGGCACGCCCATGATCGCCATAACCCGTCCGATCCGCTGTGGGCCGGCAGCGCGCGTGAGGATCGTCATCCCGGCGGGCATGATCATGCCGCCGCCGAAGCCCTGCAGCACGCGGAACAGGATGAGCGTCGTCGACGACCAGGCCAGACCCGACAGGCATGAGCCGATCACGAACAGGCCGATCGAGGTCATGTACAGACGCTTGGTGCCGAACCGGTCGGCGATCCAACCGGTCAGCGGGATCACAGTCGCGAGCGCCAGCGTGTAGCCGGTCGCGACCCACTGGATCGTCGGCAGGGTCGTGTGGAAGCGCGCCGAGAGCGTGTTGATCGCGACGTTGACGACCGTCGTGTCGAGGATCGACATGACCGCGCCGAGCACGACCACGCTCGCGACCAGGAGCAGCCCACGGCTGATCTGCGTGTCGTCGTTCGGTGCCGCGGGCTCTGGGGCGGTGGCTGTGGCGGCTTCTTCGGTTGCGCTCATGGACTCGCGGCCCTCCTGACGTCATGTCGCGAAGGGGTGCTAACGGGAAGGTTAACGGAGCTTGGGCGGGGGCGGCCCCGCCGGACGGTGTGCCGCCGGTGGGCGCGGGCGGCGCGGTGGGGGCGTTCCCGCGAGCGTTGCGCGGACGAGCGCGAGTGAGTGCGTGAGCGCGTCGAGCTCGTGAGGCGGCGCCGACTCGATCAGCTCCGCGAGGCGTGCGACCAGCGCGTTCTCGACGGTCGCGAGCAGCGTCTGCCCGTCGGCGGTGAGCAACAGCTCCTGGCGGCGCCTGTCATTGGCGGCCGGTCGGCGCTCGACCCAGCCTGATGCAACGAGTGTCGCTAGCAGCTGCGAGACCGCCGGGTCGGATACGCCCGTGCGGCGCGCCAGGTCGACGGCGCTGACGGGCTCGTCTGCGATCGCGCGCAGCGCCAGGTATTGGGAGACGGTGAGCCGCGGCTCGAGTTGGGCCAGCAGCCGCTCCGTCCAGCGTGTGACCAGGGGCGCAGTGGCGAGCAGTGCCGCAGCAGCGGGTGCGGGTGGATTGGGTTTGGGCCGGCGGGGTGCGGGGGACATTGCGAATAGGTAAGTAGACTTAACTTTCGAGAACTTACTATGACCGAACTCGTAAGACAACTTGGCGCCCTTGGCGTCTTCCTGCTGATGGTTCCGGAGAGCGCATGCATCCCGGTTCCGAGCGAACTGACGCTCCTGTTCGCAGGCTTCGCCGTGCATCAGGGATGGATCTCGTTCCCCTCAGCTGTGCTGGCCGGCACGCTGGGCAATCTGGTCGGCTCGATGCTCGCATATGGTGTCGGCGCCTCAGGCGTGGTCGAGCGCGTGCCGGGCGCGCGCGGGCTGGTGTCGCGGTGGGACGGACTGCTCGAACGTCACGGCAACCGGGCCGTGTTCATCGCCCGGCTACTGCCGCTGGCGCGCACGTTCGTGTCGCTGCCGGCCGGGGTTCGGCGCGTGCCCATCGGCGAGTTCATCGCGCTGACCGCTGCGGGGTGCGCGATCTGGGCGTGCGGATTCGTCGTGATCGGCTTCGCTGCCGGCAATGCCTGGACGGTGATCAGCTCGGTCGCCGGCAAGGCGCTGCTGGTCGTCGGCGTGCTCGTGTTGGTGATGACGTTCGGCAAGCGGCAGAAGTCCTGAGCCCGCCGCCGGGCCTCGGCGCACTGGTACGTTCTGGCGATGAGCATCGTCAAGATCAATGCGATCACCGTTCCGCAGGAGCGCTTCGACGAGTTCGCGCAGCGCTTCGCTAATCGCGCAGGCAAGGTCGAGCAGGCTGAGGGGTTCGAGTCGTTCGAGCTGCTGCGGCCGAACGACGGCCGCGACCTTTGCCTGGTCCTCACCCGCTGGCGATCGGAGGAGCACTTCGAGGCGTGGATGAAGAGCGCCGACTTCAATGCGGGCCATGCCCAGCACCGCTCCGGCGGGCCGGTCGGGACCGCTAGCGAGCTCTGGTCGTTCGACGTGCTCGAGCAGATCTGAACGCACCGCCGAGACAAGGGCTGGACGGCCCGCGCGGCGTGTGGTCAACTGATCGAATGCGCAAGGCCGCAGCACGCCTGTGCGCCGCAGCAGCCGCAGCAGCAGCGCTGGCGGCCTGCGGGGGAGCGGCGCCTGCGGTCACAGCACCGCCCGGGTTCGCGAGCGTCCAGCTATCCGTGCCTGCAAAGAACCACAGCGGCGCCTTCTCCACCCCGCACCGGCTCACGGTGCCGCGCGGCTGGCGGGCTGAGGTCTGGGCGCTCCTCCCCGATGCGCGCCTGGCCGCATGGACGCCAGCAGGCAGCCTGCTCGTCAGTTCGCCGTCGTCCGGGGATGTCTACGAGCTGACACCGGGCTCCAACCGGGAACAGCCGCCCAGCAAGCGGGTCGTGCTCTCCGGCCTGAAGCTGCCTCAGGGCCTGGCGTTTGACCGGATCGGCGGGCATGAGGTGTTGTACGTCGCTGAAACCGATCAGATCGACCGCTATATCTGGCTCGGAAACCACGTCGGCGCGCGCACGATCCTGATCCCGAACCTACCGAGCGGCGATGACCACGACCGCAAGAACGTCGTCGTCAACGCCAAGCACGACGTCTTCGTTCGACATCGGCAGCACGTCGAACGCGTCGCCGCCACCTCCGTCGAATCCGCCCTGGGCCTCCGTCATGGAATACGCACCCAGCGGCAAGCGGATTCGCGTCTGGGCCCGGGTGTGCGTAACGGTGACGGCCTGTCGTTCGCCCCCGACGGCTCACTCTGGAGCGCCGTCAACGAGCGCGACAACATCGCCTATCCGTTCCACAAACCGTACGGCGGCAAGGCCGACGCGTACGGACAGGTGATCCAGGCCTACGTCAACAACCATCCGCCTGATGAGGTTGCGGAGCTGACCCCAGGTCGCAACCTCGGCTGGCCGTACTGCAACCCCGATCCCGACAAGCGGCGCGGCAGTGCCACGACGGGCTTCGACTACGCCAACATGCCCTTCGACGACGACGCGCAGACCAACGGCAACGGGAGCGCGCTGAACTGCGCGGCGCTGACGCCGATCAACCGCGGCCTACCTGCCCACAGCGCACCGCTCGGCTTCCACTTCCTTGAGGGCAGCAAACTTCCCGCGCACTGGGCCGCCGGCGCAGTCGTCGCTGTGCACGGCTCTTGGGATCGGCACCCACCGCGCCCGCCCGCCGTCCTGTGGATGCCGTGGGAGCCCAGCTGAAGACGCTCGGCACCGCGATCACCCTGGTCGGCGGGTTCCAGAACCCCAACGGCAGCCGTTGGGGCCGGACAGTCGACGCCGTACCGGGACCCGACGGGGCGCTGTACGTCACCGACGACAAGGCCGGCGCCGTTTACCGGCTCGTGCCGCCTCAGAGTCGCTCGTAGACGGCCAGCCCCATGTCGGCGCTGACGAGGTGCGACAGCGTCGTGCGACCGTCGAAGGAGCGCTCTTCGCCGGTGAGGACTTCGCGCCAGCGCCCACCCGGCAGCCCGCTGACGCTCGGCTCGTCGGCCTCGTCGGCGCGCGGGCAGCGCGACGACGGTCAGGATCTCGCCGCCGCGCAGGAACGCGCAGGCGCCGGCGCCCGGAGGCGAGCGGCTCGTAACCACCGGTGGCGAATGCCTGCGCGCGCCGTGCGCGCAGGCCCAGCAGCCGCGCCGTGACCCAGAGCTTGCGGTCACCCAGGTCGTCGCCGGGGCGACCGCCGCCGAGCAGGTAGTCGAGCCGTTCGCGGCGAAGCTCCCAATCGACCGGCCCGCGGTTGTCGGGATCGACCAGCGCGCGGAATTCGAGCTCGTCGCCCTGGTAGGTATCGGGCACGCCGGGAGCCGTCAGCCTGAGCGTCAGCTGGCTGAGGGTCGATCGAGCACCCCTGCGCGCGACCTCAGCGACGAACGGCCCGAACTCAGCCGCGAAGCGCTCGTCGCTCATGAGCGCCCGGGCAAATCGCTTCACCGCCTGCTCGTAGTCCTCGTCCTGCTCGATCCAGTTGGTATTCCGCTTGGCCTCGCGCAGCGCCTTCTCCAGGTAGCCATCGAGCCGCTCGGGCTCGATCGGCCAGACACCGACCAGCGTCTGCAGGATGAAATAGCGCTCCTGGAGGTCGGGGGCGACGCGCCCGTCGATCGTCGTGCAGTGGCGCTCGCTGAGCTCGATCCAGCGCCGTACGCCGGCCGCCCACTCGTCAGGCAGCTCGGTCAGCGCCGCGATCCTGGCGCGCGTGTCGGTGGAGCGCTTGGTGTCGTGCGTCATCGTCGTCAGCAACGCCTCCGGATGGCGCGTCGCACGCTCGGCGTTACGGGCATGGAAGTCGTCGACGCCGAATCCGAAGCGCCCCGGGTCGCCGCCCACGTCGTTGAGCGCGAGCAGCCTGCCGTAGCGGTAGAAGGCTGTGTCCTCGACGCCCTTGGCCATGATCGCCGGCGTCGTCTGCTGGAAACGGGTGATGAACTCACCGGCCGAGAGCGGGTCGTAGGTGCGGTAGACCGGCAGCACCGACAACGCCAATGCCAACGCCTCCGCCGACGGCGCCCCTAAGTCAAGACCCGCGCAACCCCTTCCCGAATTAATTCGATGAGAATGAGAATCATTCTCATTTTGATCTCGAGAGGGGTGGGTGGGGTCCGATCCTGCGGCCGCTGGGCCGAGCTCCGGCCGCCGCGGCCGCGACCCGCTGCAGTCGCTCGACCTCGGGCGTGAACGTCGTGCGCGCCTGCTCGAGCTTTGCGTCCAGCGCGTACGCGCCGAACGGACGCGGGTCGCCGCTGAGCTCGTGCCAGAGGCCGCTCAGCGCGGGCTCCGCGGCCGGATCGACGAACAGCCCGCAGACGTCGTTGAGGAACTCGTAGCCGACGGTGCCCGATACCGGCCCAATCGGCCGGCAGGCGCTCGCTCGAGGCCAGGATCTTCTCGACCCAGACGCGCCGCGCGCCGCCGGCGTGTAGCCGCTCCAGGTAACCGGCCGGATCGGCCAGGCCATCGGGATGGTCGATCCGCAGTGCGTCGACGACGCCTTCGTCCACCAGCCGCAGGATCAGCGCGTGAGTCGTGGCGAACACGTCCTCGCGCTCGATCCGCAGCCCGGCCAGGTCGTCGATGTCGAAGAACCGGCGATGACGGCCGCTGACCGGATCGACATCGAAGAACCGCTCGCGCAGCTCCGGATCCGCCCAGAACCTGTTTGCGTCGACGGCCGCCATGTGGTTCGGAACGACGTCGAGGAGGATCCCCAGCCCGCTGCCGTGGGTCTCTGCGCAGAGCTCACGGAATGCCTGCTCGCCGCCCCGCTCATCGGAGATCCGCGTGCGGATCGACGACGTCATAGCCGTGCGTGGAGCCCTCGCGCGCCTGCAGCGAAGGACTCAGGTACAGGTGCGAGATGCCGAGGTCGCGCAGGTACGGGATCAGCGCGCGCGCGGAGTCGAAACCGAACTGGGCGGTCAGCTGCAGCCGGTACGTCGCTCGCAGCTCGGGCCCCGGGCCGCCGCCGAGCGGTCCGGAGCGGTCGCGCTCATGCGCTCCGCTTGAGAACGAGCAGCGACCGTGCCGGCACAGTCACCGGCGCATGCGCTTCATACCGTGAGCTGCCGGGCTCGGCCGCCGGGTCGGCGGTGCACAGCTCGAGCGTCCAGGACGGGCCCATGTACTTGCGTGGCAGCACGAACTCGCGGTCGCCGCCGGTCGCGTTGAACATCAGCAGGAACGAGTCGTCCTTGATCTCCTGTCCGTGCGGCCCGAGATTCGGGATCGTCTCGCCGTTGAGGAACAGGCCCAGCACGGGCTCGCCCGCGTTCCAATCCTTCTGGGTCATCTTGTAGCCGTCGGGGCGAAACCACCACGCGTCGGGCAGCGCCTCGCCGTCGATCGCGCCCTCGAGGAAGCCCTCACGACGGAACACCGGGTGCTCGCGGCGCATGGCGATCAGCCGCTTGGTGAACGCGTGCAGTCCGCTGGTCGATCGCGTGGTCCGGCTCCAGTCGTACCAGGAGATCTTGTTGTCCTGGCACCAGGCGTTGTTGTTGCCGCCCTGCGTTCGTCCCAGCTCATCGCCGCCGAGCAGCATCGGCGTGCCCTGTGAGAGCAGCAGCGTCGCCAGGAAATTGCGCTGCTGGCGACGGCGCAGCTCGACGACTCCCGGATCGTCGGTCGGACCCTCGGCGCCGCAATTCCAGGAGCGGTTGTCATCGGTTCCGTCCTGGTTGTCCTCGCCGTTGTCCTCGTTGTGCTTCTCGTTGTAGGAGACGAGGTCGGCGAGCGTGAAGCCGTCGTGAGCGGTGATGAAGTTGATCGAGGCGAACGGGTCGCGCCCGTCGTGCTCGTAGAGGTCGGAGGAGCCCGAGAGGCGTGAGGCGAAATCACCGCAGTTGGCCTCGCCGCGCCAGAAGTCACGCATCGCATCCCTATACATCCCGTTCCACTCCGACCAGAGGATCGGGAAGTTTCCCACCTGGTACCCGCCGGGACCGACGTCCCACGGCTCCGCGATCAGCTTCACCTGCGACAGCACCGGATCCTGGTGGATGATGTCGAAGAACGAGGAGAGCCGGTCGACGTCAAAGAACTCCCTCGCCAGGGCGGAGGCGAGATCGAAGCGGAAGCCGTCGACATGGCACTCGACCGCCCAGTAGCGCAGCGAGTCCATGATCATCCGCAGCACGCTCGGGTGCAGCGGGTTGAGCGAGTTGCCCGTGCCGGTGAAGTCCATGTAGTGGTGCAGGTCGTCTGGCACCAGGCGGTAGTAGGCGACGTTGTCGACGCCCTTGAAGGACAGCAGCGGCCCGAGGTGGTTGCCCTCGGCGGTGTGGTTGTAGACCACGTCGAGGATCACCTCGATGCCGGCGCGGTGCAGCGCCTTGACCATGCCCTTGAACTCGCGCACCTGCTCGCCTCGACGCCCGGTCGCGGCATATTCGGAGTGCGGCGCGAGGTAGCCGATTGTGCTGTAGCCCCAGTAGTTCGAAAGCCCACGGTCGACGAGGAAGGACTCGTCCGAGATGTGATGGATCGGCAGCAGCTCCACGGCCGTGATCCCCAGGTCTTGGAGGTACTCGAGCGCCGGCTCGGACGCGAGCCCAGCGTAGGTCCCACGCAGGTCATCGCGCACCTCTGGGTGCGTCATCGTGAAGCCACGAACGTGGGTCTCGTATATGACCGTGTCAGCGAACGGGATCCGCAGCGGCTCGTCGCCCTCCCAGTCGAAGTGCCCGTCGACCACGACCGACTTCGGGATCGCGGTCGAATCGTCCTCGTCGTCGACCTCGAGATCGTCATCGTCGCCGCCGCCGCCCGGGATGTAGGGGAGGACGTTGGCGTCGCCACGGAAGTCGACCGTGCCCTCGATCGCCTTCGCGTAGGGGTCGATCAGCAGCTTCGCGGGGTCGAACCGGTGGCCGTTGGCCGGGTCATAGGGGCCGTAGACGCGGTAGCCGTAGCGCTGGCCATGGCCGACCTCAGGGACGTAGCAGTGCCAGTTCTGTGCGCGCCGCTGGGTAACCGGGATCCGCGTCTCGACATCGTCGTCGTCGAACAGGCAGAGTTCGACGCCCTCGGCATGCTCCGAGAACAGCGAGAAGTTCGTGCCGCCGCCGCTGTAGGTCGCGCCGAGTGGGAATGGGCTTCCAGGCCAGACCTCGGTCACGTCGCCCTCTCCGCGAAGGAGAGCAGCGCGCCGCTCAGCGGCGGCAGCGTGAGCCGGCCTCGTTTCAGTCCCACAGCGTCGTGCGTGGCCAGCCTCATGCGCTGCCCGCGCGCACCGAGCGACAGCTCGTGCTCGCCGAAGTTACAGACCAGTTCGTGGGTGCCGCGCCCAACGCGCAGCCAGCGCTCCTCCTCGTCGAAGGCGATCGGCCCGGCCTCGCCGCTGGGCAGCTCGCGGCGCGCGCGCAGCAGCTCGGTGTAGAGCGATGCGATCTGCGGGTCGACCTCGCGTGTGAGCTTGGACGCGAGGAAAGTCTCGACTGCCTGCGGATCCGGAACCTCGTGCCCGAAGGCAGCAAAGGCAGCGAACTCCTCGCGCCGGCCGCGACGAGTCGCCTCGGCGATGCGCTTGTCGATGTGGTCGCTGAAGAACTGAAAGGGCGCGTCCTCACCGTACTCCTCACCCATGAACAGCATTGGCGAGAACGGCGCGAGCAGCGTGCAGAAGGCAGCCAGCGGTCGCGCCGGCACGGGCATCCTGTCGCCGAAGGCACGGTTGCCAATCTGATCGTGGTCCTGGGAGAAGACCACGAACCGACGCGGTGGGACATCCTCGGCGGGCGCACCGAAGCGGCGGCGACGGAACTCGGAGTAGCCGCCGTCGTAAACGTGCGGGCGGTGGTAGGCCTTGGCAAGCTGGGCGACGCGGCCGAATTCTGCGTAGTAGCCATCGTGTTCGTCGGTGATGAGAGTTCGCAGCGCATGGTGAAAATCGTCCGCCCAGGCGGCGTCGCAACCATAGCCTCCACGCTGATGTGAGCGCATTACACGCGGTTCGTTGAGGCCGCTCTCAGCGATCACGAGCTTGCGCCGGCCCAGTGCGTGGACCCGCCGTGCGACGGCCTCGACGATGTGCTCCGCGCTGGAGTCGAAGATCGCGTGGATCGCGTCGAGGCGCAGCCCATCGAACCCGAAGTCGCGGACCCAACCCTCCGCCGACTGCAGCACCCACTCGCGCACCGGATCGCACTCCGCGTCGTCGTAGTTGACGGCCTTACCCCACGGCGTCTCGTACTTGTCCGTGAAGTAGGGGCCGAATCTCTCGAGCGCCCTGCCGCCTGACGCACCGACGTGGTTGTAGACGACGTCGAGGATCACGGCCAGCCCGGTGGCGTGCGCGGCATCGACCAGTCGCTGGAGCTCGGTCGGGCCCCCGTACGAGGACTGTGCCGCGCTCAGGTAGACCCCGTCGTAACCCCAGCCTCGCGCACCCGGAAACTCGGCGACGGGCATGATCTCGATCGCCGTGATCCCCAGCTCGGCCAGCTGCCCCAGGTACGGGATCGCGCCGGCGAATGTGCCCTCCCGGCTGAACGTGCCGATGTGCAGCTCGTAGATGACCTGCTCGGCCAGCGGTCGCGCCGTGAACTGCGTTGGGATCGACGGTTCATAGACCCGGGAGGGCCCACGCAGGCCGCTGGGCTGCCAGCGCGAGGCGGGGTCCGGCAGCCGCCGGTTGCCGATCAGGTACGAGTAGTCGGTTCCCGCCGGGACGTCGGCGACAAGCTCATAGATCCCATACCCGGCGTGCTCCAGCGGGAGCACGCCGGAAGGTGCACGCGGTGAACCGAGCACGAGCCGCGGTTCCGTCGAGCGCGGCGCCCAGACCCGGAAGCGCGTGCGCCCGTCGGGCAGGGGGCGCGCACCAAGCGGCTGCTCCCACGGATATTCACTCAACGCTCCGGCACCAGCCACAACGCCGCCAGGGGTGGGAGCGTCAACTCCACCGAGAACGGCTGTCCGTGCCACGGAACCGGCTCGGCGCGCAGGCCGCCGCTGTTACCGAGGTTGCTGCCACCGTAGAAGGAGGAGTCCGTGTTGACGGCCTCGCGCCAGAAACCCGCATGCGGGAGGCCGACCCGGTAGCCAGGCCGCGGCACCGGCGAGAAGTTGCCGACGAACACGAGCAGGTCGCGGCCCTCCCGTGACTGCCGCGCAAACGCGACCACATTCGCGTCGCCGTCGTTGGGCTCGAGCCAGAAGAAGCCCTCGGGCTCGGAGTCGAGCACCCACAGCGCGGGTTGTTCTCGGTAGGTGCGGTTGAGATCGCGCACCAGCGACTGCACGCCGGCGTGCTCCGGCGACTCGAGCAGCTCCCAGGGCAATGACGCGGTGGCGTCCCACTCGTGCTTCTGGCCCAACTCGCCACCCATGAACAGCAGCTTCTTGCCCGGATGAGCCCACATGTAGGCGTACAGCAGGCGCAGGTTCGCGAGCTTCTGCCAGTGATCGCCGGCCATCTTCTGGTAGAGCGAGCCCTTGCCGTGCACGACCTCGTCGTGGGAGAGGGGAAGGATGAAGTTCTCCGAGAACGCGTACATCAGGCTGAAGGTCAGCTCGTTGTGGTGATAGCGGCGGTAGACGGGGTCCTGCTGGAGGTAGCGCAGGGTGTCGTGCATCCAGCCCATGTTCCACTTGAACCCGAAACCGAGGCCGCCGAGGTAGGTCGGGCGCGAGACCCCGGGCCAGGCAGTCGACTCCTCGGCCGCGGAGATGATCCCCGGCTCGCGCCCGTAGACGCGCTCGTTGAGCTCCTTCAGGAATGAGACAGCGTCGAGGTCCTCACGGCCACCGAACTGGTTGGGGATCCACTCGCCCGGCTCGCGCGAGTAGTCGAGGTACAGCATCGACGCGACCGCGTCGACCCGCAGCCCATCGACATGGAACTCGCTCAGCCAGTAGAGCGCGTTGGCGATCAGGAAGTTGCGGACCTCGTGACGACCGTAGTTGAAAACCAGCGTGCCCCAATCGGGGTGCGCGCCACGGCGAGGGTCCGCGTGCTCGTAGAGCGCGGTCCCGTCGAACCGCGCCAGCGCCCAATCGTCTCGCGGGAAATGCGCCGGCACCCAGTCCAGGATCACGCCGAGGCCGCGTTCGTGCAGGATCTGAACGAACGACCGGAAGTCGTCGGGGGAGCCATAGCGTGGCGTCGGCGCGTAGTAACCGGTCACCTGGTAGCCCCACGAGCCCTCGAACGGGTGGGCCATAACGGGCAGCAGCTCGACGTGCGTGAAGCCCATGTCGAGCGCGTATGCGGACAGCTCCTCCGCCATCTCGGTGTAGCTGAGGCTGCGGTTGTCCTCCAACGGATTCCGCCGCCATGAGCCGAGGTGGACCTCGTAGATCGAGACCGGTTCGCGCAGTGCCGTGGTGTGCGCTCGGTGCTGATGCCAGGCGTCCTCCTCGGTGTTCCAGACGTGGCGCGAGCGTGTGATCACTGAAGCCGTCTGTGGCGGCATCTCCGTCTCCCGTGCGTACGGGTCGGCCTTCAGCCGCAGCTCACCCGTCGGCGTGAGGATCTCGAACTTGTAGCGGTGACCCTCGCTCACGCCCGGCAGGAACAGCTCCCAGATCCCGCTGGAGCCGAGCGACCGCATCGGGTGAACCTGTCCGTTCCAGAAGTTGAAGTCGCCGACGACGCTGACGCTGCGGGCGGCCGGAGCCCAGACGGCGAAGGCCGTGCCCTCGACGTCCTGGTGGGTCTTCGCGTGTGCTCCGAGCAGCTCGTATACGCGCTCGTGCCTGCCCTCGCCGATCAGATACAGGTCGAGCTCGCCGAGTGTCGGCAGGAACACATACGGGTCCACCTGCGTGTGCGTGCCCTGGTCGCCGTAGGTCGCCTCGATCTCGTAAGCGAGCGGCAGCTTGGCGTCCTTGACGGTCGCCTGAAACAGCCCCGCCGGATGCGCGCGTTTCAGCTCGACCCGCTCGCCGCCATCCGTGAGCAGCGCCGCGACGGCGCTCGCGCCGGGTCGCAGTGCGCGGATCACAACGCCGCTGCGCTTCTTGTGAGCCCCGAGTACTGCGTGCGGATCGGCATGCTCGCGGTGTGCCAGCGCCTCTAGGTCGGAATCGGGCTT
Source organism: uncultured Conexibacteraceae bacterium (assembly GCA_963720195.1). GTDB lineage: Bacteria > Actinomycetota > Thermoleophilia > Solirubrobacterales > Solirubrobacteraceae > Palsa-465. Next base: position 148,665 of record CAVRFD010000020.1, on the reverse strand, counting down.
TGCGGGGCTGCGCGGCATCGAGGTCAGCTGCTTGGCCCGGGAGTCGGGGCGTTCATCCGGACCCCAGCAGACGGGCGATCCCGGCGACAGGAATCGGTACCCAATCCGGACGGTTGTCGAGCTCGTACTGGAGCTCGTAGAGCGCCTTCTCGAGCTCGAAGATCGCCAGCAGGCCCTGCACCTGCGCCTCACCAGTTGGTAGCAGCGTGGGCTCAACGCGCTCGAAGTACGCGCTCAGGAAGACCTCGCGGGCTCGCTCCTCGAACCCTGCGGGCACCGGCTGACCAAGCTGCAGCTCGACCGCCCAGCTCGCGTACGAGAACGAGCGCAGCATGCTCGCGATGTCGCGCAGCGGCGAACGCTTGGCTCGGCGCACGGTCAGCGCTCGTGCCGGCTCGCCCTCGAAGTCGAGCAGCGTCCAACCGCCCTCGGTGTAAAGGGTCTGGCCGAGGTGGTAGTCCCCGTGGATGCGGATGTTGCGCCCACCGATCCCTGTCGTCGACGGCAGCCTGATCAACTCGCGGACCTCCTCCTCAAGCCCAGCGATCGGCGCGACGCGCGGGTCGTCGGGGAGGCGCGCGAACATGCGCTCGAGCTCCTCGTCGAGCGTCGCCTTCAGCAGGCTGACGGACTCTGCACTCGGCTCCTCCGGAGAGAAGGCCGGGTCGCCCGCGTCCGTTGACAGCACCGAGTGCAGCCGCGCGGTTGCGGTGCCGAGCGTCGCGAGCTTCTGCAGGAATGCCTCGGCGTCACGGGGGATCTCCTCGAGCGCAAGATCCCAGCCATCGACACCGCCTGGCACGAACCGCTGAGCTATCGCGAGCGTGGCCGCCAGCGTTTCGCCCTCGTACTCGTACCAACCGTACAGCGGCGCGATGTTCGGATAGTCGTGCGCAGTGAGGAAGCGCAGCATCTCCAGCTCGGGATTGATGCCCGACTCGAGCTTCCGGAACAGCTTGAGCACGAGCCGTTCGTCGAAGACGACGGAGCTGTTGGACTGCTCGGCGCCCATCGCCCGCACGGGACCGGCGGCGAGCGCCGGATCGACCTGCGACCCGTCGCCAACGTGGCGGAAGCAGAAGCAACCATGGGCTCCCTTGATCTCGCGGGCCTGATCGATCGCCTCCAGGAGTCGCCGCGCGTCGGCCGGGTCGGCCAACGCGTCGATCGCGACCTCGTCGCCGTTCCGCGCGAGCAGGAGCTGGTAGAGCTCGTGGCCGCCCGTCGCGAACTGGACCTGCGCCACCGCGAGCGCCAGCTCGTCGTCGAGCGCAGCCTCCTCGATGATCTCCACCCCTACCAGGCTCTGGCTCTTGGAGGCGAACCAACGCTGGTCACGCATCCAATCGAGCAAGCGCTCGAGGTCCAATCGCTGGCTCAGTGAGCCTGACACGTTCCCGGGTGGCTCAGCCATCCGAAAGATCCTTTCGGTCGTCGTCGACCAGGGCGAACCAGTAGAAGCCCCGTGGCTGGAAGGTGAGCAGGTACGGTAGCTCGCCGATCTGCGGGAAGCGCGAGTCACCGAACAGCTCAACCGGATAGCGGCCCTGGAACGCGCTCAGGTCAAGCTGCACCGCCTGCGCCGAGCGTGCGAGGTTGTGGGCGCAGAGGACGATGTCGTCCTGGTACTGCCTGATCAGCGCGAAGACGTGCGGGTTCGGGGTCCGGATCGGTTCGTAGCTGCCGAAGCCGAACACCGGGTGCTCCTTGCGCAGCCCGATGAACCGATGCACCCAGCGCAGCAGTGACGTCGGCGTCCGCAGCGCCGCCTCAACATTCACCGCCTGGAATCCGTACACCGGGTCCATCAGCGGTGGCGCGTAGAGCTGGGGGAAGTCGGCACGGGAGAAGCCGCCGTTGCGGTCACCGGTCCATTGCATCGGCGTGCGCACGCCGTCGCGGTCGCCGAGGAATACGTTGTCCCCCATCGCGATCTCGTCGCCGTAATAGAGCACGGGCGATCCCGGCAGCGAGAAGAGGATCGCGGTCATCAGCTGGATCTCACCGCGACCGTTGTCAAGCAGCGGCGCCAGCCGGCGCCGGATCCCGAGGTTCAGCTTCATCCGCGGATCCTTCGCGTACTCCGCGTACATGTAATCGCGCTCCTCGTCGGTGACCATCTCGAGCGTGAGCTCGTCGTGGTTGCGCAGGAACAGGCCCCACTGGCAGCTGTCCGGGATCGCCGGGGTGCGTTCGAGGATCTCGTAGATCGGCGTCGCCTGCTCGCGGCGTACCGACATGAACATCCGCGGCATCACAGGGAAGTGGAAGGCCATCTGGCACTCGTCGCCGTCGCCGAAGTACTCGACCACGTCCTCAGGCCACTGGTTGGCCTCCGCCAGCAGCACCCGGTCCGGGTACTGGGTCTCGACCTCGTGGCGGACGCGCCTCAGATATTCGTGGGTCTCGGGCAGGTTCTCGCAGTTGGTGCCGTCGCGCTCGATCAGGTAGGGCACGGCGTCAAGCCGGAAGCCGTCGAGGCCGAGGTCAAGCCAGAAGCGCAGCACGTCGAGCATCGCCTCCTGGACCTCGGGATTGTCATAGTTGAGGTCCGGCTGGTGCGAGAAGAAGCGGTGCCAGTAGTACTGGCCGGCGACCGGATCGTAGGTCCAGTTGGACGTCTCCGTGTCGATGAAGATGATCCTCGCGTCCTGATAACGGTCGGGCGTGTCTGACCAGACATACCAATCCCGTTTGGGGTTGTCAGGACTCGACCGCGACTCCTGGAACCAGGGATGGTCGGAGGACGTGTGGTTCATCACCAGATCGGCGATCACGCGAATCCCGCGAGCGTGTGCCGCGTCGATCATCTGGCCCACATCCTCAACCGTGCCGTAGTCCGGATGGACCTTGTAGAAGTCGGAGATGTCATAACCGCCGTCGCGCAGTGGCGACTGGTAGAACGGCAAAAGCCAGATGCAGTCGATCCCGAGCCACTGGATGTAGTCGAGCTTCTCCGTCAGCCCCCGGAAGTCCCCGGAGCCATCGCCGTTGGCGTCATAGAACCCACGGATGTGGATCTCGTAGAAGACCGCGCGCTTGAACCACAGCGGGTCGGCCTCAAACCACTGGCGGGTCTGCGCGACCCCCGGCGCCGGGCCGGCCTCGGTCAGTGCGGAGGAGTCGATCTGTAGCTCCCGGTCGCCGGCGGCGGTCATCGGTGACCCTCGACCAGCGCGATGTGCGAGCGCCCGGGTCCCAGGCGGATGTAGTTGCCACCCAGGCGCCACTCGAACCGCGCGTCGTCGATCAGGTCGTGTACTCCGAACACCGGCGGCAGCCCGAGGTGCGCCGGGATCACGGCAAGGCCCTCCTGGATCTGGCGGGGGTCGATGTTCACGACGGTGATCACCGTATTGCCCGCCGACTGCTTTGCATAGGCGAGCAGCGCGTCGTTGCCGCTGTCGAGGAAGGTGATGTTGTCGAGGCGCTGGAGGGCCGGGTTCTCGCGCCTGGCGTGGTTCACACGCTGGATCAGCGGCAGCAGCGGTCCGTCGAGCGAGCGCTTCCAGATCTCGTATTTCTCGGAGTGCAGGTACTCCTCCGACCCCTCGCGCACCGGCGTGTTTTCGAAGTTCTCAAAGCCTGAATAGATCCCGTAGCTGGGACTCAGCGTCGCCGCCAGCACGAGCCGCGCCTCGAACGCGGGGCGGCCGCCGTGCTGCAGGTAGGCGTGCAGAATGTCAGGCGTGTTGGCGAAGAAGTTGGGGCGGAAGTACTCGCGCTCATCCGAATAGGCGAGCTCCGACACGTACTCGGTCAGCTCGTAGCGCGAGTTCTTCCACGTGAAGTAGGTGTACGACTGGCTGAAGCCGAGCTTGGCGAGGTGCCGCATCATCGCCCGGCGAGTGAATGCCTCCGCCAGGAAGACAACGTCCTGGTCGCGGCGGTGCACCTCGGCGATCAGCCACTCCCAGAAGGGTGCCGGCTTCGTGTGCGGATTGTCGACCCGGAACACCTTCACACCACAGCCGACCCAGTGGAGCACGACTTCCAGCAGCGCATTCCAGAGGCCCTGCCAGTCCTCGCTGTCCCAATTGACGTTGTAGATGTCCTGGTAGCGCTTGGGTGGGTTCTCGGCGTACTTGAGCGTCCCGTCCGGACGGTGGTTGAACCACTCGGGGTGCTCGCGCAGCCACAGATGGTCGGCCGAGCACTGAATCGCGAAGTCCAGCGCGATCTCGACACCGTGTTCGGCTGCGGTCTTCGTCAGCTGCCTGAGGTCAGCCTCCGTCCCGAGCTCCGGATGGACCGCGTCGTGACCGCCGGTCTCGTCGCCAATCGCCCACGGCGACCCCGGATCGCCAGGCGCCGCGTGCAGTGCGTTGTCGCGGCCCTTGCGGTTGGTGTGGCCGATCGGGTGGATCGGCGGCAGATAGATGACGTCAAAGCCGAGCTCCGCCAGGCGCGGGATCCGCCGCTCGACCCCTTTCAGGCCGCCCCACGAACGAGGGAACAGCTCATACCACGAGCCGAATCGCGCCCGCTGCCGGTCTACCCGGACCGGCAGCGGTCCCAGCGTGGTCAGACCGTCGCGAGGCTCGTGCCGCGCGACCGTTGCATAGAGCTCGTCGCTCAGAACCACGCTCGGGTCCGTCTCGATCAATTCGAGGCCCGCGTCGATCGCCAGCTGCGCCGCGGCGTCGTCGGCCTGCGCAGCGCGCTCCCTCACCCGCTCGAGCAATAGGCGGCCCTCCGAGAGCTCACCGGCGAGCTCTGTCTGACCGGCGGCGAGCTTGCGCGCCAGCTCGTCCCGCCAGGTCCCGAAGTGGTCAACCCACGCCTGGATCTCGTACTCCCATTCACCGATGTCGTCGACCTCGAACTCGCCGGCCCAACGGACGCCGTCCAAGTGAGCGTCGATCCGCTCCAGTGGCGCCTCACGCCACCCATTCGACTTCGGCCGTCTACGGCGGTAGCGCGCTGCCGCCCGCAGGAGGTCGTGACCGTCGCGGAAGATGTCGACCGAGACCGCGACCGGGTCGCCGACGCAGCGCTTGACCGCGTAGCGACCGCCGTCAATGACGGGTTCCGCGTGCTGCACGATGATTCGCTCTGAGGCTTTCGGCGCTGCCATCACTCTGCTAAGTAAACCCTCCTTGCGACCGGGCAAAACAGAGATCCCGTGAACCTGCCGCGCCGAAGCAGCGGCATCCTCCTGCACATCACCTCGTTGCCGGGGCGCCGCCTGGGGCGCGAAGCGTTCGAATTCGTCGACTGGCTCTTCGACGCAGGCCAGTCGTGGTGGCAGGTTCTGCCACTGGCGCCGCCGGATCGCTACGGGTCGCCGTACAAGGCCGCGTCGGCGTTTGCGGGATGGCGCGGGCTGTTGGCTGCGCCGCGGGCGCGGGTCACGAACGCGGAGATGCTCGAGCTGCGCGAGCGCGAGGCCTACTGGATCGAGGACTGGGCGCGACTCGAGCCGGGGCCACGGGCCGAGCTGATCGCCGATCAGGTGCGGTTTGACCGCGAATGGGGCGCCCTGCGACTGTACGCGGCCGAGCGCGGCGTGCAGTTGATGGGCGACATCGCGATCTACGTGGCGCCGAGAAGCGTCGACCATCGCGCGCATCCGTCGCTGTTCGGTTCGGGGTTCGTCGCGGGAGCACCGCCCGATGCGTTCACCGACCTCGGGCAGCTGTGGGGCAACCCCATCTATGACTGGCACGCACTGCGCCAGACGGGCTACCGATGGTGGGTTGAGCGACTGCGCCGAAACCTGAGCTCGTTCGACGCGGTCCGGCTCGACCACTTTCGCGGCTTCGTCGCCTACTGGGCGGTTCCTGCGAATGCGGCCGACGCGCGCTCAGGGCGCTGGCGTCGCGGCCCCGGGATCCGGCTGTTCGACGCCTTCCGGAGCGAGTTCGGTGCAGAGCTACCGCTGGTCGCTGAGGATCTAGGAGTCATAACGCCCGCCGTCGAGGAGCTGCGCGACCAGCTCGGGCTGCCGGGAATGTTGGTCCTACAGTTCGGCTTCGGTCGCGGCGCGGCGCGCCACAGCCCGCACGCGTTCGTGAACCATGTCGCGAACCGCGTCGTGTACACGGGGACCCACGATCACGACACGATCGCGGCCTGGTACGCCGGGCTTCCGGCACCGAGCCGTGCGCGCGTCGACGCCGTTTGCGCTGTTGCCGGGATCTCGGATCCCGAGCCCTGGTGGCGGCTCGTGCGCCTCTGTTTGGCCTCGCCCGCAGCTGTGTCGATCGTCCAGGCGCAGGACGTCCTCGGGCTCGGCCCGGAGGCGCGGATGAACAATCCCGCGCGGCGCGGCGGCAACTGGCGCTGGCAACTGGAGCGTGGGGCGCTGACGCCTTTGCTGGCGGCGCGGCTGCGCGAGGCAACGGTCGCGAGCGGCCGGCTGATCAGCGCAGCCGAGTAGCAAGCCACAAACGAGCGTCCTGCTTGACGTGGCGGTAGGCGTAGGTGAGGTCGCCACGGAACGCGCCCCAGCGGGTGGTCCGGTAGCTGATCAACTCGGAGGGCCTGACCCGCACCGTGAAGCCGTGTGCCGCGAGTAGGTCAAGCGCCCGCTCGGCGATCGCCACCTGGCCCAGCGCCGTCGGGTGGACGTGATCAGCCATCATCACGCGGCGGCCTCCGAAGTGACGCAGGTCGAGGACGAGCGCTCCGTGGGTCGCCGCCGTTCTCTCGATCGCGACGTTCGTCTGCTCGATCAGCGCCCGGTTGTGCGGACGCCCCATGTCGAGTGGGATCGTTGCCGTGAGAAGCTGATCGCAACGGTCGCGCATGAAGCGCAGCGCTGAGTCGAACGTATGTTCGAAGCTGGTCGGATCGAATCCGGGTAGCCGCACGTCGTTGCAGCCGATGTATAGGCAGCCGAGTTCGTAGCGACCGTCAGGGTCGGCAGCGACCAGCGCGAACGTGGGGATCTGCTTCTCAACCACATCCTCGACCGTCGCACCGTCGACGGCATAGGGGCTGTAGGGAATCCCGAGCCCACGCGCGGTCCACAGTGCCCAGGATTGGAGCGCCACTCCCCACTGCAGCTCACCGCCGCCGTTGGTGATCGAATCCCCGAAGGCGAGCACCCCGAGTCGGCATGTGGTGTCGGTCCCGGGCAAGTGCGCAGAGAGTAGAGCCGGCCGCAGCCTTTACCCGGCGACGCCCGAGCGGCGGGCCGAAGCGGCGGCGGGCCTCGTCACAGTGGGCGATCCAGGATTCGAACCTGGGACCTCTTCCTTATCAGAGAAGCGCTCTAACCGACTGAGCTAATCGCCCGGTGCGGAGGCCATATTAGCGGCCTTCAATCCCGCAGGCGCGCGGCAAATTGCAGCGCTTCCTCGGCGGAGGAGAAGGCGATCTGTGCCGTGTAGCCGCGGGCGCCGGCACGGACCTTGACGTCCGCACCGAGAGCGGTACCGAGCGCCTCGGCGATCTCTTCGATCGCCTCCCGGCGATCGGGATGGTCGGCCACATCATTCGTCAACTGGTCAGGCTTTGTCGCCGTCGCCCCGTTCGCTGACGCGTCTGCTTGGCGCGCCCGCGACTCGAGCTCGCGAACCGACCAACCGTGGGCGGCGGCCTGGCGCGCCAGATTCCGGCGCATAGCGTTATCCGAGGCCAACAGGAGCGCGCGGCCGTGTCCTTCTGTGAGCTCGCGCCGTTCGAGCAAATCGAGTGCGGCGTCCGGCAGATCGAGCAAGCGCATCAGATTCGACACGGCAACGCGGCTGCGGCTGACGCGCAGGCCAACCTCCTCGCGGGTGAGTCCCAACTCCTCGACCAGCGCGGCGCAGGCACGCGCCTCCTCGACCGGGTTGAGATCCTCGCGCGCCATGTTCTCGATCACGGCCATCTCCAGCGACGCGGCGTCGTCGCCCTGACGCACCACCGCCGGGATCGTGTCGAGCTCGGCAATCTGCGCCGCGCGCCAGCGGCGCTCGCCGGCGATCAGCTCGTAACTGCCACCAGCGACGGGCCTGACCAGCACCGGCTGGATCAGACCGCGGGAGCGGATCGAGTCGGCGAGGGCCAGCAGTGACTCTTCGTCGAACTGGCGCCGCGGCTGGTGCGGGTTTGCCGAGATCAGCTCCGTCGGAAGCTGGCGCAACTCCTCCTGCTCGTCGCGTGGGGCGGCGGCCAGGATCGCGGCGAGGCCGCGTCCCATGCCCTTCGTCTTCTCAGCCACGCGAGGCGACCTCCTTGGCAAGCTCGAAGTAGGCGGTGGCACCAGCGGAATGCGGGTCGTGATGGATCACCGGCTTACCGAAGCTGGGAGCCTCACCGATGCGAACGTTGCGCGGAATCACAGTGTCGAATACAAGGTCCGGAAAGTGGTTGCGGACCTCCCTTTGTACGTCCTGCGCCAGACGGGTCCGCGCGTCATACATCGTCAAGACCATTCCGGAGATGGTGAGACGCGGATTCAGGTCCCTCTGCACAAGCGAGAGCGTGTCCAGCAGCCCTGCCAGCCCCTCCAGTGCGAAGTACTCGGCCTGAACGGGCACGAGCACGCGGTCTGCCGCGACGAGCGCATTCACCGTGAGTGGGCCGAGCGAAGGCGGGCAGTCGAGCAACGTGAACGCGTAGCGCTCTCGGACCCCAGCCAGCGCCTCCTTGAGGCGTGTCTCGGAGCCTGCGATCCGTGGCAGTTCGACGTTCGCGCCGGCCAGGTCGGGGCTTGCGGGCGCGACCCAGAGGTGCTCGATCCCACTCGGGACGACGATCTGATCGATCGTCGCCTCACCACTAAGCAATTCGTAGACGTTCGGCTCAATCGTTTTTTCCAGGCCGACACCAACCGTCGCGTTGCACTGCGGGTCGATATCGACAAGCAGCGAGTCGTAGCCGGCTTCGGCGATGCATGCCGAGAGGTTGACGGCAGTCGTCGTCTTGCCGACGCCCCCCTTCTGGTTCGCGATTGCGTAGACCGTGCCCATATGCCCGTTTGAAGCTAGCGACCGTCGGGGCGGCGCGTCCCCCGACCCCGCTCAACCATCGCTAAATGCGGGAATCTCAACTGCGACCGAGCGGGCGCTTGCGTGCGACGCCGTCGCGGCGCGGGAAGCGCTCCGGCGTCTCCATCACTTTGACCATCACGTGAAGGTGCCGGTTCTCCGCCCCCTTGTAGGGCTCGACGCGCACCGGCTCGACGACTGATAGGCCAAGGATCTCAGCGGCCCTCGCTCCATCTGCCTCGAGCTGAGGATCCCGCCCGCCGCGCCAGGCAACGAGGGCGCCGCCGACCCGAAGCAGCGGAGCGGCGTACTCGGCAAGGACATCCAGTGGCGCCACAGCCCGCGCCGTCACGACATCGACCCGACCGAGGCCCTCCTTCCACGTCTCGGCGCGGCCGTGAACCACCTCGGCGTTGCCGAGTTCGAGCAAAGCGACTGCCTGGGCCATGAACTCGGACTTGCGGCCGTTCCCTTCGACGAGCGATATGCGCGCCGCGGGTAGCGAAATGGCGAGCGGGATACCGGGGACGCCAGCGCCGGCACCCAAATCTGCGATGAATCCGGCCTCCCTTACGAACGGGAGCTCGAGCGCCACGAGGGCATCGGCCAGATGATCGTCTCGAACGCGTCCCGGGTCGCGGACGGTTGTCGGTGCGTGCTCGTCGTTCACCAAAAGCGAGCCGAAGCGCCGCAGTTGATCGATCTGGTGTTCGGTGAGACCGAATCGATCTCCCCACTTCGCCAGCCGGGGACCAAAATCCGGCAGAGCCTCACTCATCCGCTGCCTCGAGTGACCGGCGGCGCTCGCGGGCGATGAAGGCCCCGTAACGCTCCCGCATTTCGTCGAACCGCTCAGCCGCGTGCCCATCAAGCTGGGGGCTCACATGTGCCTCCAGGATCGGCAGCACGTCCTCGACCAAAGTTCGGCCACGCGCCATCCATTGGTAGTACGACCGCCCGCCGTGGTTGTAGGGCCCATAGAGCCGTGAGCGCGGGAACCGCTCCATCAGCCAATGAAACAACGCCTCGTGACGCGTGTGCATGCGTAACGTCACCTGCGGCTGCTTACCATCGCCGCCGAACGACCCCTCGCCGACCAACAACCCCACGACGAAGCCCCGATCGAAGTCGCTCAACTCGTCCATAGGGGGAGTTGTAGCGGGAAATCTGTTTCACCGCCAAGAAAAACGTGAAACGGTGGGGGTGGTGGTTGGGCGTGGGGCCCTCCTCGGGACGCGAGACCGTTGACGCGACGTTCGGTCATGGTCAAGCCTCGACCAAGCGTCCGCCGGAGGGCCCTACACCCCAACCCCTGGGCGAAGCTGCGCGGAAGCTCGAGCCGGGCTACCCCACGTCGCACCTCGTGCTCGCCGTAGGCCACCACTCCAGCCTCTCCAGTCACCGAGCCCTATCGTCCACCTCGTCGGCGAGCGCTCGCGATCCCAGCCTGGAGGGCGGCTCGTCCTTGGGCCGCTTGCTCTGCGGAGCCGGCCGGGCGACGGCGGTGGTTGGGGACCTTCCCCGAAGGTGCTTGGCGAGGCACTCGACCCTGACTAAACCCCACAACGACGGTATGCCGCCGAAGGGGAAGGTCCCCAACCACCGGCCACCAGCCGCCAAACGAAAGCTCAGCCCACCAACGGGGCGACGACGAGACGGCGCGACGGCTCCTGGCCCTCGCTGTAGGTCTCGACGTCGAAGCGCGACTTCAGGTACTCGTGCACGACTTTCCGTTCCTGTGGGCCCATCGGGTCCAAGGAGACCGGCCGCTTTTCCCGAATTGCGGCCTCGGCCGCCTGGTCGGCGACGGCGTGCAGCGTCGCGGCCCGGCGGTCGCGGTACCCGGCCGCGTCCACGGTCAGTGGCTTGCGCTCGTCGATCCCGTGATAGGCGATCCGGTAGGCAAGGTGTTGAATCGCGTCGATCGTCTGGCCGTGGTGACCGATCAGCAATGCGAGGTCTTCACCCACGAACTCGGCGGTGATCGTCTCGCCCGAGTCCTCGACGCGCACCTCAGCATCGACGCCCGCCGCTTCTGCGATTGCCTCGAGGATCTCCTCGACGTACTCGATCGTTTCGGCGTCTTCGTCAGTGCTCATGGTGCCTACCTCCTGCGTCCGGAACGCTTCTTCTTCTTCCGCGGCGGTCGCGGCGGCGGTCCTGCGGGCGTGGGGGTAGCCGCGCCCTTGCCTGAACCCTCGCCGTTTCCGGACGATCCCCGAGACCCCAGACCGCGCAGCATGCCGCCCAGTCCGCCGCCGGAGCCTGAGCCGTCACCACCCGAGCTCGCACCGTTGGCACCCGAGCCCGAACCGCCGCCGCCCCGCGGGCCGGTGACGGTCGCCGTGGCCTCGACCACAGGCGGAGCCGGCGGCGGCCCCATCAGCCGCTTGAGCGAATACTGCTGAGCCATCGTCCACGTGTTCGTAGTAATCCAGTAGACAATCAGGCCAGCCGGGAAGCGGATCACGAAGACCACGAAGATCAGCGGCATCAGCATCATCAGCCGTTGCTGCGACTTGTCCATCGTCGGCGCCGACATCAGCATGGTCGACGCCAGCTGGGTCCCGACGTACAGCACCAACAGCGCGACGAGCGTCAGGCCCGTAGCCGTGGCTGTGATGTCGTTGATGAAGAGGAATCCGGCACCGGGGTAATGCGCGTGGTAGTAGGTGCACTGGATCGTCTGACTGAGCGCTTGGCTCGACGTGGCAGCGATGTGGTGCACCGCCGCGTAGTGCGCCTGGAACCTCAGCTGGACGCTCGGGCAGATGTCGTTCCGCAGGTTCTTGCGGAGCATGTAGAAGAGCGATATGAAGACCGGTAGCTGAGCAACCAACGGGAGGCAGGAACCGAGCGGGTTGACGTCGTTCTCCCGGTAGAACTTCATCATCTCTTCCTGCTGCCGCTGCTTGTCCTGCTTGTACTTCGCCTGGATCGCCTTCATCTGCGGCTGTAGGTGCTGGAGCTTGCGCATCGACTGGAACTGCTTGAACGTCAGCGGCAGCAGCACCAACCGGACGCAGATCGTCAGCAGCACGATCGACCAGCCCCAGGAGATCCCGACGCTGTTGTGGAAGAACGTGATGACGTGCTCGAAGACGTCAATCAGCGGCTGGAAGATGTTTGCGGTTACAAGCATGATCAGGCGCCTGCCGCCGGTGTCCGCGACTTGAAGAGACGCTGATCTTCGACGGGGTCAAACCCGCCGTGGCTCAGTGGGTTACATCGCAGCAACCGCCAGCCGGCAAGGACAAGCCCGCGGAGTATGCCGAACTTCCTGATCGCCTGCACGGCGTACTCGGAACACGACGGGTAATACTTGCAGCGGGCGCCGAACATTGGCGATACCAATTTCTGGTAAAGCTTGATCGGCGCCACAAATGCGGCTCGTCCGGCCGTCGCCGGCGTCATGCTGCCTCGTCTCCTACGGATGTTCCCGACGACATGCTCCCGCCTTGAATAGACGTCTGTTCGCCGGGCGCAACGCCCTCGACCTTGTCGATCAGCGCCCGTAGCGCGGCGTGTATTCCGCCGAGTCCATCGCGCTCCGCCAACTCCTTGGCTCCAGGCCGAGCGATCACCACCACGTCCGCGCCCACGGGCAACCGCTGCCACTCGCGAGCGAACGCCTCACGCAACAAGCGCTTGACCCGGTTGCGCTCCACTGCGCCGCCGACCTTGCGCGACACCGACAGGCCCAGCCTGGGTGGCTCATCGCCACCGCGCGGGAACACGTACAACACGAGGTCACGGCCGGCATGAGACCGGCCGTTTCGCATGACGCGATCGAAATCAGCGCTTCTGGAGAGCCGCCCACGGCGAGGCGAACGTGCGCCCGCCACGGACCACCTACACCGTCAGGCGCTTGCGGCCCTTATCGCGGCGACGCTTCAGCACGTCGCGGCCGGCGCGTGTCTGCATACGCGCACGGAAGCCGTGGGTGCGGGCGCGCTTGCGCTTCTTTGGTTGGTAGGTCCTCTTCATGACAAATCCTCCCGGCTGTGCCGGAGTAGGGATCGCAGTATACGCAGGCGCTACCGAAACGTTCGGGAGGCGCCCCGCGGTACGTCCGACCGACCTTGTAGTGGACGCAACGAGCTTTTTCCCGCGCTTTGCGTCAACCGACTGTACGGCCCCCGCTCAAGCCCCCATCAGCGGCTGTATATTCGCCAACCCGGCCATAGCTTGGCCGCCCTTCCCGAAGCCTTTCGCCTCAGCTGTTAGGAGCCGCCTGGAGTTGCCTGCGCACCTCGAGCTAACCCCTGCCTGGCAGGACATCACAACCAGACTCCGCACTGCAGTTGGGGACTCCACGTACGACATCTGGCTCGCCGCGCTCGAGGTCAGAAATTGGGACGGCTCTGTGCTCGTGCTTCAGGGCAAGCCTGGGACTGAGAGTTGGATCGCAGATCGCTACGGCCGGGTGCTCGAGCGATGCGCCCAGGCCGTATTCGGTTCCCGCGTCAAGGTCGCGTTCGCCGGTGATCCTGCTGCAACCGCACACGGTGCCCTCACGAGTGCATCCACCCTCACAACAGGCGCCCCCGAAGACCGATTCAACCCCCGTCACACGTTCGACCAGTTTGTCATCGGTGATGGCAACCGCCTAGCCCACGCAGCTGCGCTCGCGGTCGCCGAGGCGCCCGGACAGGCATATAACCCGCTCTTCCTCCATGCACCGCCGGGTCTCGGCAAGACGCATCTGTTGAACGCGATCGCGAACTTCATCACGGCCTTCGCCCCCGCCACAACGGTCCGCTACACGACGGTCGAGGCGTTCACGAACGGCTTCATCGCAGCGCTCAACGGCAAGGCGCTCGAACGTTTCAAGCACCTATACCGAGACGTCGACGTCCTCCTGATCGACGACGTGCAGTTCCTGGCCAGCAAGGCCAAGACGGAAGAGGAGTTCTTCCATACGTTCAACGCCCTTTATGACTCTGGCCGTCAACTCGTGCTGACCTGCGACCGCCTACCGAACCAGCTCACGGGCATTGAGCAACGCCTGCGTGAACGGTTCGAGGCCGGGCTCGTAGCCCACCTGACGCCGCCCGATTGGAGCACGCGCATCACCATCCTGCGCAAGCGCGCAGCCGTCGACAACATCCAAATCGACGACGAAGGTGTGTTCGAGTTGATCGCCGATCGAGTCACAGACAATGTCCGCTCGCTCGAGGGGGCCCTCATCCGCATCGTCGCTCACCACTCGCTCAGTGGCAGCCCGATCGATACCCGCCTCGCCGCCGGCGTCCTCGACTCCATCCGTCCTCGCGCCAGCGCCTCCGGTCAAGGCACCCAGGCGCTGACGATCGAGCGCATCCAGGAGATCGTGGCCAACCACTTCAACCTCACCCCTGCCGAGCTCTCGAGCAGCAGCCGTCTGGCAAAGGTGGCGTGGGCGAGGCAGCTGGCCATGTATCTCGTGCGTGAGCTGACCGATGTCCCCCTTCAGCGGATCGGCGATGCCTTCGGCGGACGCAACCATGCGACCGTGCTCCACGCCTGCAAGCGCATCTCTGATCGCATCTCCGTCAACAATGACGACGCATCAGACCTGCAACAGCTGACCGAACTCATCGGTCATCAACAGTCATGACCGCGGCTGTTGACACACTGAGCCGTTGCCAGGTTCCACAACTTTCCCGCTCCGTCCGTGAAAAGGCTGGCTTCTCAACAGCTTCTTTCCTCCCTATGACTACTTCCTTCCCTAAGAGGAGTTCATCGTGAAGATCTCGCTCGAACGCGATGCGCTTCTCGCTCAACTGCAGGCCGTCACCCGCGTAGCCTCCACGCGTACAGCGCATCCAGGCGCTCTCCGGCGTCCAGCTGGTGGCGGCCGGCACCGTGTGCGAGCTCCGCGCAACCGATACCGACGTCAGCCTCCGCGTCCCGCTCAACGCCGAGGTGACCCGCGAGGGCACTGTCGTACTTCCCGCTCGCCTCCTCCTTGACGTCGTTCGCGCACTGCCCCAACCCAGCAGTCTCGCTCGAGCTTCGTCCCGCGGAGCAGGACGTCGAACTCCTCTCCGGCAACGCCAGCTTCCACATCCGCACGCTCCACGCAGAGGACTTCCCGCCGTTCCCAGAGCCGGATCCCGACCTCCGCCATCTCACTTCCCGCTCAAGGCCTTTGTCGAGACCGCGATGAAGGTCTCTGGCTCGGCGTCGCGAGACGAGACGCGCCCTGTCCTCACCGGCATCCTTGTCTCCGCCTCCGGCAGCGAGGTTCGCATGGTCGCGACCGACTCCTATCGCCTCAGCGTCAAGGAGACGACGCTCGAGACGCCGCTGAGCGCTGGGTTCGAGGTCAACGTGCCGGCCCGCGCGCTCCAGGAGCTCGCGCGCCTCGCGCCTCACGCCGAGGACGAGGAGCCTCACCGTCAGCGTCCGCCAGAACCAGGTGGTGTTCGTCCTCGGCGACGTCGTCCTCTCGTCGCGACTGATCGACGGACAATTCCCGAACTACCGCCAGTTGCTCCCGGAGACGTTCGAGCACGAGCTGCGGATCTCCGGGCCGGAGCTGCGCGACGTCGTCCGGCGCATCAGTCTGCTGGCGCAGAAGAACGCGCCGCTGCGGCTCTCCTTCGCCCCCGGCGAGCTCACGGTATCCGCTCAGACACCCGACATCGGCGAGGCGCGCGAGTCGCTACCGGTGACCTTCCAGGGCGAGCCGCTCGAGATCGGCTTCAACCCCGAGTTCCTGCGCGACGGCCTCGAGGCGATCGAGGAGGGTGACGTGCTCGTGAAGCTGATCAGCCCGCTGCGGCCTGGTCTGCTGGAGGCCGGCGACGGCAGCGGCTTCGTCTACCTGATCATGCCGATCAGGCTGAACGTCTAGGCGCCGCAGCGATCGGACGATGCGAGTCGTCTCCGTCAGCGTCCGCAACTTCCGCACCTACGAGACGGCCGCCGCCCCGCTGGGCGGCGGCTTGACCGTCGTCTGGGGCCCGAACGGCTGCGGGCAAGACGAACCTGCTCGAGGCGGTCTACTTCGGCTGTACCGGTCGCTCCTGCCGCACCGGCAACGATCGCGAGCTCGTTCGGTTCGGCGCCGACACCACACGGGTTGTCGTCGACGCCGAGGACGAGCTCGGCCGACACGAGCTGACCGTCGGCTTCTCGCCCGGCGAGCCGAAGCGGATGACCGCCGACGGCGCTCAGGTGGAGCGGCTGCTGGATGCGCCGCAGCGCCCGCTCGTCAGCGTCTTTCTGCCCGATCGCTTGGAGTTGGTCAAGGGCGTGCCCGCTCTGCGCCGAGCCCACCTCGACCAGTTCGTCACAGCGCTCTGGCCGTCGCGGGCGGCGACCCGTCGTGCATACGCGCAGGCGCTGGCGCAGCGCAACGCGCTGATCGGCCGGCTGCGCGCCGGTGCCGGTTCGCGCGCGGCGCTCGATGCGTGGGACGCGCAACTGGCAGAGGCCGGGCTGGCGTTGATGGCCGACCGTCGCGAGGCGGTGGCGCTGACCGCCGTGACCTTCGCCGACGTGTGGCAGCGCCTGGCGCTCGACGGCGAGCCGGCGATCGCGTACCGGCCCCGCTCTCGTGCCGACGACGGTGCCCGAGCTTCGTCGACGAGTTGCGCGCACGCATCGACAGCGACCTCGAGCGCGGGTTCACCGACCACGGCCCTCACCGCGATGACCTGTCGATCACTCGCGAGGGCCGGGCGCTGCGTACCTACGGCTCGCAGGGACAGCAGCGCCTCGGACTGCTGGCGCTGCTGCTTGCCGAGCGGAGCGTGATCGGCGAGCACCGCTCGAGCGTGCCGCTGATGCTGCTCGACGATGTGATGAGCGAGCTTGATCGCGACCGCCGCGCAGCGCTCGTGGAATTGCTCACGGAGGGCGGCGGGCAGGCGCTGATCACGACGACCGACCTCGATCACGTGCCCGGCGGCTTCGGGCCTGGTGTCGCCCGGATCGCCGTCGAACTGGGCCGCATCGCCGAGGACGTGACGGCCGACAAGGTGCCTCGATGACCCACCGCCGCCGGTCGCCGCGGCCGATCGCGGGAGCGCTGGACACGCTGCGCGGCAGCCTGGCAGCCCGCTTCGCCGCTCGGTCGCGCGCAGACGGCCTGGGACGAGATCGGACGCGTCTGGGAGGAGGTTCGTCGGCGAGCACGGGTCGTACATCGTGGAGCGCACTCGGCTGGTCAGCCTCAAGGCCGGAGTGCTGACCGTGAGCTGCTCGGAGTCGGTTGTGGCCGACACGCTCGAGCTCGAGTCGCAGCGTGTTCTGCAGCGGCTCAACGAGCGCCTCGAGGGCGATCCGGTCACTCGCCTGCGATGCGTTACGGGAAGCCCGCCTTGACGGCCCCGATTTTTTAGCCAATTTGCAGGCAAAAACTGAGGCGCCGGAGCCCGGTTCAGAGGCCGTTATGTGCTATTCTTCTGTACACCAAGTTTCGACGCCCCGGCGCGCGGCAGGCTTGCGCGTTACCGGGGCGTCTCAACGTCAATCGGAGGATCGTTGACGAACGAAGACGGCGCCGCGCGCCCCAATACTGAGCAACGCTACGACGCCGAGAACATCCAGGTACTCGAAGGACTCCAAGCAGTCCGCAAACGCCCTGGCATGTACATCGGTTCAACTGGGCTACGCGGGCTCCATCACCTCGTCTACGAGGTTGTTGACAACTCTGTTGATGAAGCGCTCGCCGGCCGTAACGACACGGTCGAGGTGACGATCCACCCTGACAACTCGGTGACAGTTGTCGATCGCGGCGCCGGCATACCCGTCGGGACGATGGAGAAGGAGGGGCGGTCCGCGCTCGAGGTCGTGCTCACGGTGCTCCACGCAGGCGGCAAGTTTGGCGAGGGCGGCGGCTACAAGGTCTCTGGCGGCCTCCACGGCGTCGGCGTGTCGGTTGTCAACGCGCTCTCGGAGCGCCTCGACGCCGTAGTTCGCCGCGACGGTTACGTGTGGACGCAGAGCTATGAGCGCGGCACTCCGACCGGTCCGGTCACGCGCGGTGAGCCCACCACGGAGCACGGCACGACGATCACGTTCCTGCCGGACGCCGACATCTTCGAGAGCGCTTGACTTCGAGTTCAAGACGCTCGAGGAGCGTTTGCGCGAGACGGCATTCCTGACCAGGGACCTGCGGATCTCGATCGTCGATGAGCGCGGCGAGGGCGCCAGGGCCGCCTTCCACTACGAGGGCGGCATCACTGACTTCGTCCGCTACCTCAACGAGAACAAGGATCCAATCCACACCAAGGTCATCTCCTTCGAGGGCGAGTCCGTCGAGGGCTCGGTCGAGGTCGCGATGCAGTGGAACGCGTCCTACCAGGAGTCGGTCTTCTCGTTCGCCAACAACATCAACACGCACGAGGGGGGCTCGCACCTGAGCGGCTTCCGCTCTGCGCTGACGGGCGTTCTGAACAAGTACGCCCGCGACCACGGCGAGCTCAAGGAGAAGGACGACAACCTCACCGGGGAGGACGTCCGCGAGGGACTGACCGCGGTGATCTCGGCCAAGCTCTCCGACCCGCAGTTCGAGGGCCAGACCAAGACCAAGCTTGGCAATCCCGGGATGGCCGGCTTCGTCCAGTCGATCGTGAACGCGCGGCTGGCGGAGTGGCTCGAGGAGAACCCGCAGGACGCGCGGCGCGTGATCCGCAAGGCCGTGTCCGCGGCGCAAGCGCGTGCGGCGGCACGGAAGGCGCGCGACCTTACGCGGCGCAAATCCGTTCTTGGCAACTCGACGCTGCCCGGCAAGCTCTCGGACTGCTCCGTCAAGGACCCCTCGCTTGCGGAGATCTTTATCGTCGAGGGTGACTCCGCCGGTGGCTCCGCCGTCGACGCCCGCGACCGCAACACACAGGCGATCCTGCCGCTACGCGGCAAGATCCTCAACGTCGAGAAGAGTCGTATCGACAAGGTCCTCGCCAACACGGAGATCCAGGCGCTGATCACCGCGATCGGCACGGGCGTCCGCGACGAGTTCGACCTCGAGAAGGCGCGCTACCACAAGATCGTGCTGCTGACCGACGCCGACGTCGATGGCGCGCACATCCGTACGCTGGCGCTGACGCTGTTGTTCCGTGAGATGCAGCCTCTGATCGAGGCTGGCTACGTCTACATCGCCAAGCCGCCGCTTTACCGGGTCACGCGCGGGCAGAAGCATCGCTACCTCGAGCGCGAGTCGGACCTCGAGGAGATCCTGCTCGGCGACAAGTTCGACAAGCTCAAGGTCACCGACCACGACGGCAAAGAGTTCAAGCTGACTGACGCTCGCTGGCAGCGCCTGACGCGGCTGCTCAAGCAGTACCAGGGCTGGGCCTCGGCGCTGCGCACGGCCCACGGCCAGACGGTCGTCTCCTTCATGCAGCAGGCGCGTCTGCTGGAGGGGGGGGTGCATGACGTCGCAGCGCTGCGCACCCACCTGGCCGAGAACGCCAAGCCGAACGGCCACGCTTACACCATGGAGCTGATGTCGGAGGATCCGTTCGAGATCGTCGTCAAGACGATCGAGACGAAGACTGGCCTCGCGACCACGCACCACGTCCGGCGCGCCGCTCTAGATGCGAACGAGTACTCCCGGCTCGCCACCGTCCACGACGAGCTCGCGGCACTCGTCGGTAACCCGCCCTTCCGTATCGCTCTCGGTGACAACGCTCAGGACGCGATGTCGTTCGAGCAGCTCCGCGACGGCATCCTCGAAGTCGCTCAGAGGGGCGTGGCGTACTACCGCTTCAAGGGCCTGGGCGAGATGGATCCCGACGAGCTGCGCGAGACGACCATGGACCCGGCTAGCCGCACCCTCGTGAAGGTCACGATGGAGGACGCAAGCGCCGCGGACCGCGTGTTCTCGATGCTGATGGGCGATCAGGTCGAGCCGCGTCGCCAGTTCATTGAGGAGAACGCGCGCCTCGTAACCAACCTGGACGTATAGGCCGGCCCGAGAGGAGGATCAGAAATGGCCACGATTGACACCCTCGGCGGCGGCAACATCGAGCCACGCGGGCTCGAGGAGGAGATGCGCTCCGCATACCTCGACTACGCCATGTCCGTCATCGTCGGGCGCGCGCTGCCCGACGTACGTGACGGCCTGAAGCCGGTCCACCGGCGCGTGCTGCACGTGATGAACGAAAACGGCCTGCGGCCTGACCGCAAGCACGTCAAGTGCGCGCAGATCGTCGGGGACGTGATGGGCAAGTACCACCCGCACGGCGACAGCGCGATCTACGACACGCTCGTGCGGCTCGCGCAGGACTTCTCCATGCGTTACAAGCTGGTCGACGGTCACGGCAACTTCGGCAACATCGATGGCTGGCCCGCCGCCGCCATGCGCTACACCGAGGCCCGCCTGGACCGCCTCGCCACCGAGATGTTGCGGGACATCGACCAGGACACGGTCGACTTCATCCCCACCTATGACGGCAACACCCGCGAGCCCGTCGTCCTACCGGCCCGCTTCCCGAACCTGCTCGTGAACGGCAGCTCCGGCATCGCCGTCGGCATGGCGACCAACATCCCGCCGCACAACCTGCGCGAGGTCGTCGCAGCCACGATTGCCTACATCGACGATCCGTCGATCGAGATCGACGGACTGATGAAGCACATCAAGGGCCCGGACTTCCCGACGGCGGGCACGATCCTCGGGCGCGACGGAATCCGCGACGCATACGCCACCGGCCGCGGCCGTGTCCGCGTCCAGGGCAAGGCTCACATCGAGCCGATCGGGCAGGGCAAGGAGGCGATCATCGTCACGGAGCTGCCCTACCAGGTGCGCAAGGGTGGTGACGGCGGCCTGATCGAGAAGATGAGCTCCCTCGTCGAGGACAAGAAGATCCCGGAGATCGCCGACCTTCGCGACGAGTCCGATCGGCGCGGCATGCGGATCGTGATCGAGCTGAAGCGCGACGCGATCCCGAAGGTCGTGCTCAACAAGCTGTACAAGCACACCGCGCTGCAGACGACGTTCGGCGTGAATATGGTCGCGCTGGTCGACAACGTGCCGCGCACGCTCTCTCTGCGCGAGGTCCTCGGTCACTACGTCGACCACCAGCGCGAGGTGATCGTGCGGCGGACGAAGTACGAGCTGCGCCGCGCCGAGGAGCGCGCGCACGTCCTCGAGGGCTACCTCATCGCGATGGCGAACCTGGACGAGGTCATCGCCCTGATCCGCGGGTCGCGGGATCCGGAAGCCGCTCGCCTCGGCTTGGTCGAACGCTTCGAGCTGACCGTCGTCCAGGCCCAGGCGATCCTGCAGCTGACCCTGAGCCGCTTGACGGCGCTCGAGGCCGACAAGATCAGGCAGGAGCACGCTGACCTGATCGAGCGGATCGGCGAGCTGCGAGAGATTCTCGGTGACGAGGCCAGGGTGTACGGCCTGATCAAGGAAGAGCTCGCAGAGATCGCTGAGAAGTACGGCGACGAGCGTCGCACCGAGATCACCTTCGCCGAGGGTGAGATCGACATCGAGGATCTGATCGCCGATCAGCAGATGGTGATCTCGATCACGCACTCCGGCTACATCAAGTCGCTGCCACTCTCCACCTACCGTCAGCAGCACCGCGGCGGCGTCGGCATCACCGGCATGGACACCAAGGAAGACGACTACATCGAGCACCTCTTTGTGACCTCGACGCATGACTTCCTGCTGTTCTTCACGAACCGCGGCAAGGTCTACCGGCTGAAGGTCTATGACCTGCCGGAGCAGTCGCGTACCGCCCGTGGACGAGCCCTGGTCAACCTGCTGCCGCTGCGTGAGGGCGAGAAGGTCCAGTCGGTGCTCAACACGCGCGACTTCACTGAGGGCAAGTACCTCGTGTTCGCGACTCGCAACGGCCTCGTCAAGAAGACTGCGTTCCTCGCGTACAACACGCCGATCAAGGCCGACGGCATCATCGCGATCAACATCCGCGAAGACGACGAGTTGATCGCCGTGCGCCAGACCAGCGGGACGGACGACATCATCATGGTCTCCCGTTCGGGCCAGGCGTCGCGCTTTCACGAGGACCAGGTCCGCGCGATGGGCCGAGACACCTCCGGCGTTCAGGGTATGAACGTTAGGCAGAAGGGCAACGCGCTGCTGGCGATGGACGTCGCCCGTGACGACCAGGAGCTGCTGGTCGTCACCGAGAACGGCTACGGCAAGCGCACGGCGATCTCGGACTACCCGGTCAAGAACCGCGGCACGATGGGCGTCAAGACGATCATGCTGACCGAGAACAAGGGCGCCTTGGCCGGCGCGCTGGTCGTACGCGAACACCAGGAGCTGGTCTTCATCTCACAGAACGGGATGGTCCAGCGCACCTCGGTGCGTGGCATCAGCCGGTACGGGCGTGCCTCACAGGGTGTAAAGGTGATGAACATCCGCGACGACGACCAGGTCAGCGCCGTCGCGCTCGTTGCCGAGTCTGAGGCAGAGACCGACGCGATCCTCGACGACGCGGTGGTCGCTGGCGAGTCTGCGCCGGACGCCGACGAGGGCTTCGAGATCGAGCCCGGCGTCCCGGACGACGAGCCCGGCGACGACGAGACTGGCGTCGACCTGTAGCAGTGACTTTGGCGGCCGACGAACTCGGCCGCCAAAGTCAGGCTCCGTCCAGCGTCAGGCCGCGTACCGCTTCGCGGCCGCGGCGCGAGCCCGAGCGGCCATCTCCTCGCGGTCGCGTGGAGGCGCCGAGGTCTGAAGCTCGGCCAGCAACCGCGCCGACACGTGCGCGATCTCGTGCGCGGCCCGAGCAAACGCCTCCTCGTTGGCCTTGGAAGGCTTCGTGAAGCCGCTGATCTTGCGCACGTACTGCAAAGCAGCAGCCTCAACCTCCTGGCTCGTAGCGGGCGGATCGAAGTTGTAGAGAGTACGAATATTTCGGCACATGCCGCAAAGCCTAAGGCCCCGGCCCGCATTCGCTCAAGATGACGGCCAGGAGGTTGCCGGGCGCCCAGAGTCACCCGCGCACGCCCGACCGTCTTCCTGACGCGGCTCGAGTGTGGAGGGTTTGGGGGGTCTCCAGAAGCCGCTATGCACGCTCCCGGGCCCGAGCGACAAGCCGCCAATGTTCCCGCGGCTGGCGGAGGCCCCCCACCCCCACCACCGCCCCAAGAGCAAAAGAGCAGCAGAAACACGAAGGGCGCCCTCGACTCTGGGCGCCCTTCGCGAACTTCTTGGCTGGCATCGCCGTTCTGGCCAACCCTGCACCGGAGGGACTAGTTCCGGCACCAGAACGGTGGTGTCACGGTGGGACTCCGCCTAGGGCGGTCAGCCATCCGACCTAGTGGCCGGACACCTCCAGGGTCCCGCAAGTACTGTCGGACAGGTGGACCACCTCCTTTCTCTGGTGGTTCAGAGAATACAACCCCCGGCGGCGAACTTCCGGCCCTCGGCGGCTCTGCGCCTTCGGAGCTCAGCGTTGCGTGCCACACCGTCCGGTCGGCCAGGGGCCGACCGCGCGCCCTAGGCTGCGAGCGAGTCGGTGGCGCTACTCGCCAGGTACTGCTTCCAGGTCGACGGGATCGTCGGGCTGGCGACCTGGATGAAGACGTCGGGGTTCGGCGTGCGCGGCGAACGGGCGAGTGTCATGCCAGCCTGACGCGGCAGGGCGTCGCCCTTCCGGCGGTTGCAGGGAGCGCAGGCCGCCACGATGTTGTCCCAGGTCGAACCACCGCCCTTCGAGCGAGGGATCACGTGATCAACCGTCAGTTGGGCGCGCGAGCCGCAGTACTGGCAGGTCCAATCGTCGCGGGCGAAGACCGCCCGTCGGGTGATCTTGCGACGGTGTGAGTCGCGCGGCACCTTGACGTACGTCACCAGCCGGATGACGGCGGGCCGCGTGATCGTGGAGTTGGCCGAGTGCAGTTGGCGCTCGGACTGTTCGATCACTTCCGCCTTCTCCTTCAACAGCAGGACGACGGCGCGTCGAACCGTGCAGACGTTGATCGGTTCGTAAGTCGCATTCAAGACGAGCACCCGGCCACCATCAGGTCCGCGTCGGTGGTGCTCAGTGAGCGACGCGGACCGGGGTGGGGCTGGTATTGAAGAGCCCATCGCGAGCCAAAGTCTATCGGCCGGGCGGACAAATCACGTCAAGAACGCGTGAAGATGCAGCTAAATCCGGAGTAATGCGCGTCGCCCGTGGTTGCAGGGTGACATGCAGGCAACCGGTATTTCGCTCCCGGTATCAAGACATTTTCAAATCCCGCCGATGAGCGCTTCGAGGGGATGCGTCAAGGACGTGCATCGAAGGGGGTTGCCATCCGATGGATGACAGCGAGTTGCAGGTGAAACTGAAATACGGGAGCCAACTGCCCGGGTCGGACGCAATGCCGGCTCCCGAGGTCGTTCGTCTGGGCACGCGTCTGTTTGAGCGCCGCGAAGAGGTCGTTCGCCGCGCCGAGCTCCTCAACCGCGAGGGGAAGCTCCAGCTCGATGCCGCCGCTCACGCGAGTGTCGCGCGCGTCGTCGCCGTCTCCACGGATGCCTTTGCTCGCTGGATGTCGGGCGAGGGCGAGGAGACCGCTCGCGACGTCGGCCGCGAGGCGGCGACGATCTTCGGCCAACTGGCGATCCAGCGAGAGGCGCCGCTCAACGAGATCACGAAGCGAGCGTTGCGCTGGCGCGACGCCACCCGCGAGGTGCTGGATGAGATCGCCGACGAACAGAGCGCCTCGATCGATACGCGCCGCGAGGCGCATCGCATGCTGCAGCGATCGCTCGACGTCACGCTCGTGCGCCTCTGCGAAGCGTTCGAGAACGAGCGCGGCCTGGTCGACGACGAACTCGCGCGCCGTCAGCAGGAACTGGTTTTCATGGCCACTCACGATCCGCTGACCGGGCTCCCCAATCGCACCCTGATCCTCGACCGCACCGAGCAGCTGCTGGCTCGATCGCGCCGCGAGCAGCAGCAGTGCGGCGCGCTGTTCATCGACCTCGACGGTTTCAAGGGCATAAACGACGGTCTCGGCCACCGCTCCGGCGACGAGTTGTTGCGCGCGGTCGCCGAGCGGCTCGAAACCACGATCCGCGAGGCCGACGCGCTCGGACGCCTGGGCGGTGACGAGTTCGTGATCCTCGTCGAAGGGGTCGCGCTCGCGGCCGGCCCGGAGTTGGTTGCCGAGCGCATCCTCGACGCACTCAAGCAGCCGTTCTTCATCGAGGGCACTCCGAGCGGCCGCGTCACGATCACCGCCAGTATCGGCATCGCCGTCGGCGACCGCAGCTCAGCCACAGATTTGCTCCGCGACGCGGACATCGCGATGTACCGCGCGAAGCTGAACGGCAGGAACCGCTACCAGATCTTCGAGTACGGCATGGAGGACGCGATCCACAGCCGCCTCGAGCTCGAGATGGATCTGCGAGAGGCCGCGGCCAACAGCGACTTTTACGTCGTCTACCAGCCGATGTTCGATCTCGACGGTCTCACCCCGATCCGCATGGAGGCACTGCTGCGGTGGCGGCGTCCGGGCGCGGACACCGTCTCACCCGATCAGTTCGTGCCGCTGCTCGAGGAGTCCGGGCTGATCGCCGATGTCGGCCGCTGGGTTCTCAAGGAGGCCTGCGGTTGCTGCGCTGCATGGGGCAGCGACGGGCTCGAGATCGGCGTTGCCGTGAACGTGTCGGCCGTGCAGCTCGAAACTGACCGCTTCGTGCAGGACGTCTCCGATGCTCTCTCTGAGAGTGGTATCGACCCGGGTTCGCTAACCATCGAGATCACCGAGACGGCCCTGATGCGCGATGCCGACCGCACCGCGGAGCGGTTGCGCGCGATCAAGGAGCTCGGAGTGCGGCTCTCGGTCGACGACTTCGGTACCGGCTACTCGTCACTTGCGTATTTGCAGCGCTTCCCGGTCGATGAACTCAAGATCGACCGCTCGTTTGTCTCGCAGCTCGAGAGCACAGCCCAACGCGACGCCCTGATCCGCACCTTCGTGCAGCTTGGCCGCTCGCTCGCGATCGAAACCATCGCCGAGGGCATCGAGGACCAGGCACAGCTCTCCCGGCTCCAGGCGGAGCACTGTGACATCGGCCAGGGCTTCCTCTTCGCCCGTCCGATGGCATCCGATCAGTGCCGCCAGTTCCTCGAGCGCTGGACCGCCGCCGCCCCGGGCGCAAGCGCCAGAGCCTCAATAGGGCGGTGACCGCGGCGGGATCAGCCTGCCGGGAACGAACCGAGCGTGCGGAGCACGTTCACGCGGCTGCGGAGGCCGGTCAGTGCCTCGCGGACCTGGGGTTCGGTGTCGCGACCGTCGAGGTCCGCGAAGAACATGTAGCTGCCGAGCCCAGCCCGCAGTGGCCGCGACTCGATGCGGGTCAGGTTGACGCCCCGGAAGGCGAGCTCGGATAGAGAGCCTACGAGCCAGCCCGGCCCGTCCGCACCCACACCCCAGAACACGATCGCGGTCTTCCAGGCTGCATCGGCGGCGATCGTCGCGCCGGGAACGCCGGACTCGGCGCCGTCCTGGGCCAGCCAGACGAACCGGGTCTGATTGCCGTGGACGTCCTCGATTCCCTGCTCGAGCACGACGCAGTCGTAGAGCTCGGCGGCCAGGCGTGTTCCGATCGCGACCCAGCGATGCCGGATCCGCTCAGTCACGAGCCGCACCGCCTCCGCCGTCGAGCTCGAGGTCATCACTCGCGCCTCCGGCATGTGTGTGCGGATGTAGTCGCGGCACTGCGCCGTGGCCTGCGGGTGCGAAATCACCACCTCCACCTGGTCGAGCGGAAGCGCCTCCTGGGCGATCAGACACTGCTCGACGCCAAGCACGGTCTCGCCGACGATGCGCACCGTCTCGGCGTCCAGCACGAGCGCGTCAAGGGTGACGTTAACCGAGCCCTCGAGCGAATTCTCGATCGGCACCACCGCCCGGTCGACGCCTGCGTCGCGTACGGCCAGCACGGTCTCGTGGATCGTCTCCTGCGGCACCAGCTCGAGCCTGTCGGCGGCGGGTGCGGTCAGCGCCGCGGCCTGTGTGAAGGTCCCCTCGGGACCCAGGTAGGCGACACGCATCGGAGCTCAGCTTGCCGTTGGTCCGCCGGGCGCTGCCGCGGCGCCGGCGTCGCCCGCCAGCGCCAGCCGGACCGCCTCGCTCTCTTCAGGCGAGAGCTCCAGTTCCGGCTGCCCGCGACGGATCTGCTTGACGTACAACCGCGCCGTGTCCCGGTGGTGGATCGATGAGAGCACGATGCCGGACTGGGTCGCATCCAGCAGCGCGATCGAGGTGGACTGTCGCCCCGACATCTCACCGTAGGCGTCGTATCGCACCAGTGCCCGGTGGGCGACGGTGCCGTCCAGGCGCGACTCGACGTGGTCCATGCGGCGGTCGAGGCGGGTTCCGAAGTCCTCGACGTATTGCGCCAGCGAATCGAACGAGGACTGCAGGTGCGCGGCGTGCGCGACCAGGTCACGCGAACCGTCGCCGAGCACGGCCTGCTGCGCGGCCTTGAGCTTCCGCAGCGCGACGGTCAGACCGATCGACCAGCCGACGGCGACCACCGCGACCGCCCCGGACGCAATCGCCACGATGCCCGCGGTGGTGTTCAGATTGTCCACTCACGCAATATAAGCCGACTCCGCCCGGGAGTGATTCCGGTTGCGAAGCGACGCGCCCCGCCGGGGTCAGTTGAACGTGACCGCGTACGTCATGTAGTTGTTGGTCTTGTTCGTCTCGCCCGGCACGGGGACGACCTCGGCCGTCACCCTGTATGTGCCGGCCGGCGGCGGCGACGGCAGCTGCACGCTGCAGGTCGTCGTCTGGCCGGCGGTGGTCTCGGGGATCGTCGAGGTGCCCGTGTCGCTCAGCCCCTCGATCGAGACCTTGCACTCGACCTGGTATTCGTTGAAGTTGCCGCCGTTGGTCAGGTTCAACGTGAACGTCGGCGCGGTTGTGCTCGCCGGGATCGTGTTGGTTCCGGTCGGGTCGAGCTGGGTGCCGTCCTCACTCACGTAGTTGAGCACGTGCCCGTGGAGCCCAGGCGCGGCGTTGTTGACGTTCGCCGCAGTCGTCGACAATGGCGCCCCGATCTTCTCGGTGATGAAGGTCGACTGGAGCCAACCCAGGTCCTGCACGAGCTGACCGGGGTTGATCTGCTGCGCGCCCGCTGCAGTGCCCACCGGTATACCCGCGTCGTTGAGCGCCGCGGCGATGTCAGTCGTGACGAAGGTCTTGTACATCACGTCGGAGCCGTAGAGCATCGAGGTCCCGACCGAGATGTCGTAGACGCCGTCCTTGCTGGTGCTCCTGTCGGACGCGGCCTGGATGCTGTTGGCGATCTTCTCGATCCCCTGATAGCGCAGTTTCATGACCTGGATGAGGGCGGTCTGAGCACCCGACATCGCGCCCGGAGTGCTGAAGCCCTCTGCCCGCGCCAACTGGGTCCGAGCGTTATCGACCAGCTTGTCGAGGTTCTCCTGCAGCGCACCGACGGTGGTGCTGTTGAGCTGCCCGCTCGCCAGGTCCGTGAACAGCTGCGCGCCGTTGCTATCGGACTCCGTGATCAGCGTGTTGACATTGGCGTTGTAGCTCTTGAGCGAGTTCTTGGTGGCACTCGATTCGCAGCCATGGATCAGCAGCGCCATCACGATCACGATCACGACGATGACTCCCACCGCGAACAGCCGTCGCGTCTGCACTTCCTGCTGATGTTGGCGGCCGCCCGGTGGCCGCCCCGAACCTCCAGGCGGGCGACCTGACCGACCCCGGGGCGGGCGAGACGCACTCCGCGGTCGTCGGGGCTCCGAGGGTGGAGTTCGGCTCGGCTCGTCGGCCTCGTCGAAGAACGACAAGTTGTTTTCTTGCTCCTTGCGGGGTCTTTATCAGCTTTGAGTAATAGCGGCTAGTCCACCGGGTCGGCAAGCCCGCAAGCGCGCGTGCAAATCCCTGCATCAGCAGACTCCCCGCAGGGAGCCGAGCCTACGCTCCGAACACCATTAACACGTGCGGGCGAGTCAGGTTTCCACCATCCACATCGGCGATGAACCGACGGCCGTGACGGCCTCCAGCGCGGAGACCGTGCGCGGGGGCACGGACGAGGACCGGACGCACCCGCTTCCAACCCGCCGCACCGCGGCCGCGACGATCGGCGAGCCGAGCGTTGTGATGGGGCGCTACCGGCTGACCAAGCGCCTTGGCAGCGGCGCCTTCGGCACCGTCTGGTCGGCCCGCGACGAGCGCCTCGATCGCGATGTCGCGGTCAAGCTGCTCCCCCGGGAACGCGTGATCCACGCACGCTTCGAGCGCGAGGCGCGGGCCGCCGCGCGGCTCCAGCATCCGGCGATCGTGACCCTCTACGAGGCCGCCGTCGATGACGAGGGCGCCTACCTCGTCTCCGAGCTCGTCCGCGGGCGCACGCTCGACGCGCTGCTCGAGCAGGGCAAGCTCTCCGATCGGGAGATCGTCGAGATTGGGCTCTCGCTCTGCGACGCACTCGCGCACGCCCACAGCGAGGGCGTGATCCACCGCGACGTCAAGCCGTCGAACGTCCTGGTTCCGAACCGTTCGTCGGGCTCAGGGGACCGCGCGAAGCTCACGGACTTCGGCGTTGCGCATGTGGTCGGCGGCGCGACGCTCACGCGCACCGGCGACGTCATCGGGACCCTCGCCTACATGGCGCCTGAGCAGGCCGATGGGCGTGAGGCCGGTCCGGAGGCGGATCTCTACTCGCTGGCGCTGGTCCTCTACGAGGCGCTCACGGGCGTCAACCCGCAGGAGTACGGCGCCCACGCCCGGCGTGGACGCAGCTTCGTGCCGCCGGTGCGTCGCCAGCGTCGAGACCTCAGTCGCCACCTCGCGGCGGGCATCGACCAGGCGCTGAGGCCACGAATGAGCGAGCGCGGCACGCTGCAGGACCTGCGCGTCACCCTGCTGCAGTCGCTCGATCAGGCCGACGATACGCGTGGCGTCGTCGCCGCGGCCTGGCGCGGCGATCGCGAGGACGACACCTGGGTGCGCGAGGAGCCCGGCCCAGAGTGGCGCGAGGCCGGTCCTGAGGCGGCTCCGAGGATGCGTGTCTCGGAAGCCCGTGGATCGAATCCCGCCCACCCCACAGGCACCGCTGGAGCGGTTGGGAGCCTCTCCTGGCTCCCGCGCGCCGCCAACGCCGCGGGCGCTGGGCTCGGGGCGGCCTGGCTCTGCACGCACCTCTGGCACCACGCGCCGGTGCCGCCGGCCGGCGCCGGATTGGTGGCAGCGGTCGTGGCGCTGGTGCTGCCGCTGATCGGATCGCTGCTGACCGCGGTCGCGCTCGGTGCGGTCTCGCTCGCGGGTGCGTTCCCCGCAGTCGTCGCGCAGATCGGCGGCGGCTGGTTACGGCGTGCGTTGTTTGGCGCCGCCGGCTTCTGCGTGCTCATCTGCGTCTCCAAGCTCGCCCACCACAATCTCTATTGGCTCCCGGCGAAGCTGCCGCCGAGCCACGGCCGCGGCCTTGCTGCGATTGGGGTGTGGGCAGCGGCCGCTGCGGTTCAGCCGTTGCTGCGCACGCGGCGTTTCCCGATGTTCGACGTGCTGCTCTGCGCGGCCTGGTCAGCCGCCGTGCTCGTCGCTGTCGAGGCCACCGGCGCCCTGCCAGTACGGGGGGATCTGCTCGGTGCACTGGCCGGAACGCTGATCGTCGCCTGGAAGCCCCTGCTGATGATCCTTGAGGAAACCCGCATCTCTGCGGGTATACATAGCGACGTTGCGTAGCATGAGTGGCTGGAGGACCCCACCCTATGCCCGTCTTGAAGAGCCTCGAGAGCAAGATCGCCGGAGTAGTCGAAGGCACCTTCAGTCGTGTCTTTCGGTCCGAGGTGCGCCCGGTCGAGATCGCGCGCAAGCTCGCACGCGAGATGGAGGAGCACCAGTACGGCACGCTGTCGCGCACGTACGTCCCCAACGAGTACCGCGTTTACCTCTCGCCACGCGACCGCGAGCGCTTCCAGACATATGAGGATGCGCTCGGCGACGAGCTCGCCGGCTACCTGCTCGAGCACGCCCGTCGGGAGCGCTTCGCCCTGCTCTCGCGGCCGGCGATCGACGTTCGAGACCGACGAGCGCCTCGGTCTCGGCGAGTTCGGCATTGAGACGTCAGTCGTGCAGCCTGAGGAGCAGATCATCCCCGCGGGCGCGCGCGAATCGGAGCCCGAGCCTTCGGTCGGAAGGACGATGGTGTTCAGCAGCGCGCAGCGCCTGTCGGAGCCGCTCGAGGAGAGCGCGGCGACGCGCCAGCAGCGCGCCCTGCTGATCTACGGTGGCCGCCGTCTCGTGATCGGGCCGCGCGGCGCCACACTCGGCCGCAGCCGCGACTGTGACATTGTCGTCGACGACGCCAACGTCTCCCGTACCCACGCCGAGCTGCGCCCCCGCGGCGGAGCCTGGGTGGTCTCAGATCTCGACTCGACCAACGGCACGCGCCTGAACGGGCGCGCGATCCATACTGCAGAAGTCGTCCGCCCGGGCGACGAGATCGAGCTCGGCGCCTCCGTGCTCACGTTCGAGCTCGAATAACCCGACCCGACCCATCACGATGCTTCAGCCCGTCTCAGTCGGACTCAAGTTCGGCTTCCTCATCGTTCTCTATCTGTTCCTGTTCTGGGTCGCGGCCAGCACGCTGTTCGACCTGCGGCGCGGGGTCGGCGGCCGCCGTGGCGGCGGCGTGGTCGCGGGCGAGGCGACCAGCATCTACCAGACCGCCGATCCACTCGCGGCGCTCGATGAGGAGTTCGAGCCGCGGCTGGTCGTCGAGCATGCGGATGGTCACGAGTCAGGAGTTGCCTACGATCTGATCGAGCCGGTCACGCTCGGCCGCGGTGACGTTGAGATCAAGCTGGGAGACCCGTTCGCGTCCTCTCGGCACGCCAAGATCACGCGTCAGGGACGGACGCTCGTGATTGAGGACCTCGGTTCAACGAACGGCACCTACCTGAATGGCGAGCCGCTCAACGGGCCGCAGCCGCTGCACGACGGCGACCGTATCCAGATCGGCGACTCCGAGTTCTCCTACTTCCAGTAACAGCCGACCAGCAGCAGATGCTCATAGCCGCAGAAACAATCGTGCGTACCGACACGGGCCGCCAGCGTCGGGGGAACGAGGACTCCAGCTACGCGCGGCCACCGGTGTTCGTGCTCGCCGACGGGATGGGCGGGGCCCAGTCCGGTGAGGTTGCCTCGCAGATGGTGGTCGACGCCTTCACCGCAGGGCTCCCGGAAACGGGCACCCCCGAGGAGCGGCTCTCGGTCG
Organism: uncultured Conexibacteraceae bacterium; assembly: GCA_963720195.1. Classification (GTDB taxonomy): domain Bacteria; phylum Actinomycetota; class Thermoleophilia; order Solirubrobacterales; family Solirubrobacteraceae; genus Palsa-465. The sequence goes on along the minus strand of CAVRFD010000020.1, from coordinate 116,574 downwards.
TCGTCCAGCGTGCGAATCGCGAGATCCACGAGCGCTCGCAGAACGAGATCGAGAACGCCGGAATGGGCACGACGGTCACGGCCGCGTATCTCGAGGACGACGCTGTGGCGATCGCACACGTCGGCGACAGCCGCGCGTACCTCCTGCGCGACGGCGAGCTCTCACGCCTGACCGAGGACCATTCGCTGGTCGAGGAGCTGCTGCGCGGCGGCAAGCTGACGGAGGAGGAGGCGTTCGAGCATCCGCAGCGCTCGGTGATCACGCGAGCACTCGGCGTCGAGCCGATCGTCGAGATCGACACCTGGACCTATCCGCTGCGCCCCGGCGACGTGGTGCTGTTCTGCAGCGACGGCCTGACGGACATGCTGCCCGAGGCCCAGATCCAGCAGGCGCTGACCGAGGTCAGCGACCTGTCGGCAGCTGCTGAGCGCCTGATCTACGAGGCCAACGACGCCGGCGGCCGAGACAACATCACCGTTGTCCTGTTCCGTGTGGGCGTCGCGAGCGAAGCTGCCGCCGAGACGCGACCAGCCGACGACGATCACGTCCGGTGTGGTCTCCCCGGCCAGGCTCGACTTCGACGGCAGCGACGCGAGGGCGCCGGTGCGTCCTCCCCAACCGGCCAAGCGCGCCCGGCTCGCCCGTGTCCAGGGCTTCAAGCCGCACATGCCGGCCGGGTTCGTGCAGCCCGCCAGGAAGGAGCGGCACTTCGGCCTGCTCGGCAAGACCGTCGCGGGGCTGACAGCACTCGTGTTCGTGCTGTTCGCTGATCGGCGGCGGGGGATATCTGGCCAGCCGGCAGCTCTACTTCCTCGCGACCAACGGTCAGGGCACGGTTGTCGTGTACCGCGGCTTTCCGTACGTGCTCCCGTTCGGGATCCCGATGTATGAGACCTTCTACGTGTCTGGCGTGCCGGCCTCGACGATCCCGGCCTCGACGCCGCGCGACGCTGCTCAACCACGCGATGCGCGACCAGACCAACGCGACCAAGCCTGATCAACTCGCTAGAGCTCGGCAAGATCCAACAAATGAGGGCGCGAAATCGGGAGCTGCTCGGCCTGATCCCAGCGTCGTTGCTGATCTCGGCGGGGTTCGCGGCGGTCTTCATTCAGCGCTCGAATCAGCTCTCATCGGTCTCGCTGATCTACGGCGCGGTCTTCCTCGGGCTGTGCCTCGCAGGACACATCTTCATTCGGGTCACGCTGCCGCACGCTGACCCGTACATCTTCCCGCTGGTCGCGGTGCTCGCCTGCTTCGGGCTGGTGATGGTCTACCGCATCTCCGGTGAGACGTCCGCGCGGCGATCAGGCGCAGTGGTTCGTGCTCGGGCTGGTGCTGTTCGCCGGCACGGTGATCTTCTTCCGGGACTACCGCAAGCTCGAGAACTACCGCTACCTGATCGTGATCGGCTCGCTGGGCCTGCTGATCCTGCCGCGCGTCCCGGGGCTGGAGGATCCGGTCAACGGCGCCTACCTGGAGATCCACCTGCCCGGGATCACCTTCCAGCCGACCGAGTTCGCCAAGATCGGCCTGGTCATCTTCCTCGCGAGCTACCTGCGCGACCACCGCCAGGCGCTCGCCTCCGGCCGCAAGATCCTCGGCTACCGGATGCCGCCGCTCAAGCACCTCGGGCCGCTGCTGCTGCTCTGGGGCGCGGCGATGGTGCGTGCTGATCGTGCTCCACGACATCGGCTCGTCGCTGATGTTCTACGGCGGCCTGCTCGCGATCCTCTACGTCGCGACCGACCGGATCTCGTTCGTGCTGGTCGGCCTGGTCGCGTTCTGCGCTGGGCGCCTGGTACCTCGGAACGCACATCCCGCACATCGACTCGCGCGTACAGGACTGGCTGCACCCCTTCAACCAGAAGCTCTACAACGCCAGCGGGCGGCAGCTTCCAGATCGCCAACGGCCAGTTCGCGCATGGCAGCGGGCGGTCTGTTCGGCCAGGGCTTCGGCCAGGCGCTGATGACGATCCCGGGTACGCACCCGGCGCTGCACCAGATCCCGGCGCCCAGCACCGACATGATCTACGCGGTGATCACCGGCGAGCTCGGTCTGTTCGGCGTCGGCCGCGCTGCTGATCACGTATCTGATCCTCGTGTGCGCGCGGCTTCAAGGCGGCGATCCTCGCGCGCGACTCGTTCTCGAAGCTGCTGGCCACGGGGCTCTCGGCGATCCTGGCGATCCAGGTCTTCGTGATCGTCGGCGGGGTCACGCGCGTGATCCCGTTCACCGGCGTGACGCTGCCGTTCGTCTCCTACGGCGGCTCCTCGATCCTCGCCAACTTCGTGCTGGTCGCGCTGCTGCTGCTGGTCTCCGACCGCGCTCGTCGGCCCGAGTACGTCGCATGAACCGCTCGATCATCCGGCTGTTCGGGGTCGTGATCCTGCTGTTCACGGTGCTGATCGTGTGGACCTCGCGCTGGACCGTGTTCAACGCCACCGCGCTGCAGAACAACTCGCTGAACCGGCTCGGCTTCTACGCGTCGCTGAAGGTCAAGCGCGGGGAGATCCTGGCCGACAACGGTGACGGTGCTGGCGAAATCAGTGCGCGCGGGTGACGGCACCTGGAAGCGCGACGTATCCGACGGGCTCGCTGTTCTCGCAGGCGGTCGGCTACTACATCCCCGAGCAGAGCCAGCTCGCGGGCCTCGAGTCGGCGCGCAACGAGGAACTGAAAGGCCTGCAGAACGCGTTCACGAGCGTGTTCGGCTCGTTCAACGGCGGACCGACAGGTCGGCGATGACGTCCACACGACGCTCGATCCCAAGGCGCAGGAGCTGGCGAAGACGCTGTTGCGCGGGCCGGGTCGGATCGGTTGTGGCGATCGTGCCGCAGACCGGCGCCGTGAAGGTCATGTACTCGAACCCGACGTACAACGACAACGACCCGTACGCGCCCTGCGTTCCCGCTGGCTCGGCGTGCCAGATCAACTACGCGACGCAGGCCGCGGCTGCCGCCGGGTTCGACGTTCAAGCTGGTCACGACGGCCGCGGCGCTCGACACCGGCAAGTACACGCCGGAGTCGGTGATCAACGGCCACGGGCCGATCATGGTCTCCGGACGGCCGCTGCAGAACGACAGCGGCGAGGAGTACGGCGACGTCACCCTGACGGAGGCGCTCACCAACTCGATCAACGTCGTCTACGCGCAGGTCGGCGAGGCTCTCGGCGCCAACGGTGATGCAGGACTACATGGAACGCTTCGGCTTCTACTCGGTCCCGCCGATGGACTATCCCGGCAATCAGATGGTCGCCAGCGGCGAGCTGTTCTACCCGGGAGACGTGCCGAGGAACAACAAGATCCTGCTGCTTGCCCGTCACCGACCCCTGCGTCGACCTCGGCCGTACCGCGATCGGCCAGGCGAACCTCGCCGTGACGCCGCTGCAGATGGCGATGGTCGTCTCCGCGATCGCCAACGACGGCAAGCTGATGCAGCCGCGCCTGACCAGCCAGGTCGTCAACCAGGACGGCCAGGTGGTCGCAGACGATCTCGCCCCAGGAAGACGACCAGGTGATGAAGCCGAAGGTCGCGACCGAACTGCCAGCAGATGATGCGCAACGTCGTCGAGGAGGGCACCGGCCAGGCGGCGAACCTCGATGGGCTCAGACGATCGCCGGCAAGACCGGAACCGCCTCGACCGGCGGCACCAGTGGCGGCCAGCCGCTCGACGATGCCTGGTTCGTCGGCTTTGCGCCCGTGAATGACCCTAAGATCGCGGTTGCGGTGGAACTGACGTCATTCCCAACGGCTATGGCGGCACCGTACGCCGCCCCAATCGCCGCACAAGTGATAAAGACTCTGCTGGCAGAGCGATCAATGAGCGAGTTCGAAGCGGGGACGATCATCGACGGGCGCTACCGGGTGCTTTCACGGCTCGGAGCCGGCGGCATGGCCGACGTCTACCTGGCTCAGGATGAGCAGCTCGACCGCGAGATCGCGCTCAAGCTCCTGCACCGGCGCTTCGCCGAGGACGCGGCCTTCGTCGAGCGCTTCCGCCGCGAGGCGCAGGCGGCCGCATCGCTGCAGCACCCCAACGTCGTCAGCGTGTTCGACCGTGGCGCCTTTGACGGCACGTACTACATCGCCATGGAGTATCTGCAGGGCCGCACGCTCAAGCGGCTGATCCGCGAAGAGGCGCCGCTCGAGGTCAACCGGGCGATCGACCTCACGATCCAGATCCTGAAGGCGGCGCGGTTCGCCCACCGCCGCGGCGTGATCCACCGCGACCTCAAGCCGCACAACGTGATCGTCGACGACAACGATCACGTCAAGGTCACGGACTTCGGGATCGCCCGCGCGGGCGCCTCCGACATGACCGAGACCGGCTCGATCATGGGCACCGCCCAGTACCTCTCGCCGGAGCAGGCCCAGGGCCACGCCGTCAGCGCGCCTTCAGATCTCTACTCGGTCGGGATCGTGCTCTACGAGATGCTGACCGGGCGGGTTCCGTTCGATGGCGAGTCACCGGTGTCGATCGCGCTCAAGCACGTCTCCGAGGCGCCGATCCCGCCGAGCCAGCTCAACACCGGCGATCCCATCGGCGCTCGAGCAGGTCGTGCTCTGGTCGCTCAACAAGGATCCAGGCCGACCGACCGGCCGACGCGGACCAGTTCATCCTGGCGCTCGAGCAGGTGCGCGAGTCGCTGGCGGCGTCCTCCGGCGAGATCACCGCCAGCATGCGCGCGCTCGTCCGGTGGCGCGGCTGGTGCCGGTCGAGCGGTTACACGCAGACAGGCGTGCTGCCCCCTGCGGAAGCGGTCGGCGCCTACGGCGCGTGCGTCGCACCTGGCGTTCGACGGGGACCGGCTCGACAATTACGACGATGACGATCACCGAACGACCGTCGCAGGGCCCCGGATCTGGCCGTGGATCGTCGGCCTGCTGGTGCGTGCTGCTGATCGGCGGCGGTGTCGCCGCCTATCTGCTGACGCGCCCGAAGAAGGTGACGATGCCGATCGTCGTCGGCCTGACGCTGCCGACCGCCCAGAAGCGTGTCGAGAACGCCGGCTTCACGCCCAACGTGATCTATGAGACCTCGCCCAAGCCGCAGAACAACGTCGTCATCTACCAGTGCCCGCTGGGCGGCGCGCGCGTCGAAGAGCGGATCGACCGTGACGCTGACCGTGTCCAACGGTCCCGGGCAACACGACCGTGCCGACCGTCGTGCAGCTGCCACAGGCGCAGGCGGAGGCGCAGATCAGAGCAGCCCGGTCTCAAGGTCTCACGGGTCATACCGGAGAGCTCGACGAGCATCCCACAGGGGGAGGCCACCCGCACCGAGCCGGCGGCCGGCGCCAGCGTCGGCGCAGGGCAGCCAGCCGTGATCCTGTTCGTCAGCTCGGGACTGGCGGTGCCCGACGTCGTCGGCGACAACATCGGCCGACGCGCAGACGGCGCTCACCCAGTTCAACATCAACATCACCAAACAGACGACCACGACCGCCGATCCCGGCACGGTGCTGAGCCAGTCGCCGGCGGCAGGTCAGGCGGTGCCGGAGCTGACGGCACGGTCACGCTCACCGTTGCGCAGGCGCCGACGACCGTCAAGGTCCCGCGTGTCGTCGGCGATACCCGCATCGGCGGCCGCGACGACGCTCATCGTCGACTGGGTCTCAACGTGACCAGGTGCACGACGACCGTGCACAACCCAGCAACGTCGGGCTCGTCGTCACGCAGTCCCCGACATCCAACCACGTCGTCAAGAAGGGCACGACGGTGACGATCACGGTCGGCCAGGCCGCGCCCAGTAAGTCCGGCGGGAGCGGCTTCACCGGCGGCGCCACGACCACCGCGACGACGATCGACGACGAAGTCGACAACGACGCCGGCCACCACACCGGCGACCCAGAGCACGACGACGACAACGACCACGACTGCGCCGACCACGACCGCTTGAGCAGCTCACATCGGATTGCGGTGCTCGGCGGCGGCCGGTCCTCAGAGCACGAGGTTTCGCTTGCCTCGGCGGCGTCAGTTGCCGCGGGCCTGCGTGAGGCCGGGTCACCAGGTGCTCGAGATCGAGGTCGGGCGCGACGGCGTCTGGCGGGCCGACGGCTCCGAGCTGGCGCTCACCCCCGGGCGGGGAGCTGCCGGGCGTCGACGTCGTCTTTCCCGTATTGCACGGGCCGTTCGGCGAGGACGGCACGCTGCAGGGACTGCTCGAGCTGCTCGACGTGCCCTACGTCGGAGCCGGTGTCCTGGGCAGCGCCGTATGCATGGACAAGGTCGTGTTCAAGGAGCTGATGGCCGGGGCACGGGCTCCCGCAGGTCGAGTATCGCGCTGTGACCGCGCCCGACTGGGACGCGCGACCAGGACGCTGTGCTCCACGGACTCGGCGAGCTGGGACTGCCGGTGTTTGTGAAGCCGGCCAGGCTCGGATCGTCGGTCGGGATCGCCCGTGTGCTCGATGCGGATGAGCTGCGGCCCGCACTCGACGACGCGTTTGCGCATGACCCGTTGGTGATCGTCGAGGCTTCCGCGCGCGGCATCGAGGTCGAGTGCTCGGTACTTGGCAACGACGAGCCGATCGCCTCCGATGCCGGGCGAGATCCTGCTCGCCGCGGGCGAGTACGGCTGGTACGACTACGAGGCCAAGTACACCCCGGGCGGGATGGAGCTGATCGTCCCGCCGCGGATCTCCGAGAGTGCGTGCGAGCGTGTGCGAGCGCTCGCCGTCGAGGCATTCATGCGCGCCGGTTGTGCCGGTCTGGCGCGAGCCGACTTCTTCGTCGACGGGGAGCTCGTACTCGTCAACGAACTGAACACCATGCCCGGTTTCACGCAGACCAGTGTCTACGGCGCGCTGTTCGCCGCCTCCGGGATTCCCTACCCGGAGCTGCTCGACAGACTTGTGACGCTCGCACTTGAGCGCCACGAGCGCGAGCGCAGTTACACGTTCTGAGACCGCAACTCCGGCCGGGCCGCCTGGGTTAAAGCTCGCAGGCCGGTCTGAAGCAAATCAGGAGCGTCAAATGACAGAGAGCAATGCGCGACCAACGGTCGCGCGGATATCAAAACGGCTGAGCGTCGTCTTAGCGGCATCGGTTTCCACCCTCGCGGTCGCATTCGCAGTCATCCCCGGTGTCGCCTTGGCCGCGGGGACACTGACTGTGACCGGCGGCGTTGCCGTTCCCGCCGGCGCCAGCGTTCACGACGTATACGCGGTGCTACTCGACCTCGGCGGCAACGCTGTCGCTGAGGCGCAGGTTGCGCCCACGGGGATTTACACGTTCAACGGCGTATCTGCCGGCAGTTACAAAGTGTATTTCGTCGACCCGACTGGCGCAGACGATGTTGCGCCCGCATACCTCGGTGGCGCCACGGCCTTCGCGAGCGCGACCCCGGTGACCGTCTCCGCATCCGGTGCCCTTGCCTCGACGAGCCTCACCAACGGTGGCGAGATCACGGGTACGATCGCCGACGCCAACACCGGTGACACCAACACGACGGTCACCGCTGTCCCGGTCGGTGTCACCGATCCGGGGCAGAGCGCGTTCTGGTCCTATTACGCAAACGGTCTGCCGACCGGGACGATCACGGCTTCGGGCTCGGCAAGGAGCTACGCCGTTGGAGGCCTTGTTCCGAGCTCGAGCTACACCCTTGCCTACGGATTCGCTTCCGCGACAGCCCCCCACTGGAACACGACCGCTTACGTGACTGCCAGTAACGGAGTGACCGCCGATCCCGCAACCGCTGCGGTGTTCAAGGCACAGGCCGGGTCACCGCTCGCCGGCAACTTCAGCGTGCCTGCCGTTGGCAGCATCAGTGGCACCGTGACCGATCCGGGAGGGCTTCCCAACTCAAACGTCACGGTCGATCTGTTCAACGCCGCCGGCGCCTACATCCCTGCCTCGGTGGCATGGTCAAACGGCACGTACACGGTGAACGGTGTGCTCCCGGGTACGTATAAGGTCGAGTTCATTCCCGACTCGCAGGTGGTTGCGCCCCAGTACTTCAACGGCGCAGCGACGCTCGCGAGTGCTACTGCCATCAACGTCAACTCCGGCATGACCACCGGGAACGTCAGCGTCACGCTGGCCGCTGCGTCGACCGTGAGCGGCACCGTGACCGCGGCACAGGGCGGGGCGGCGCTGGGTGGCCTTGAGGTTGAACTGGTCAACGCTCAGGGCGCCAACGTCGACACGACCTTCACCAACGCCGATGGCACCTACACGCTGACCGGCGTACCGGCGGGTTCGTGGTACGTGAGGTTCGACGGCGGCCGCGCGTACAACGGCCAGTACTACGCGACCGAGTACTACCTGGGCAAGCCGACGCTGGCCGGCGCCAAGCCGCTCGCGGTGAACTCCGGCGTCGCTGTCACGGGCATCAACGAGGCCCTGCTCCCAGTGAGCACGGTCGCGGCAGGCCTGCCGAAGATCAGTGGCGGCTCGCTCACAGGGCTGTCGACTGACAAGGTCGCTCTGAAGTTCAAGCTGACCGCCGGCTCCGGCCCTGCCGGCTACCTTCAGTCGTTCTCGATCAAGCTGCCCAAGAACGTCAGCTGGAACAAGAGCAAGCTGAAGGGCGACATCGTGATTGCGCGTGATGTCTACTCGTACGCAATCAAGAGTGGGCGGCTGGTGATCACGTTCGCCTCCGGCAAGAAGACGGTGTCCTTCCAGATCAAGGCCGGCGGCATCACCGTCAGCAAGAGCATCCAGAACAGCGCCGAGAAGCGCACGATCAAATCGGAGGCGATCGACGTGGCCGCCACCGACACGACCGGCAGCGCCAGTTCGCTGTCGTTCACGGTCAAGAATCCACACTGAGCGCGTTCAAGCCTCAGCAGTGAAGACGGGGCGGGCCTTCGGGCTCGCCCCGTCACGTTTCGGCGGCGCTACCTGTAGAGGTGAATCTCGTTCACCGAAACCTGCTGTCCCCCCGGTGGGAGCGCGGTGATCCACACGAGGTAGTAGTGGTAGCTGTGGTTGTTGGTGGTGAGCGCGAAGGGCTGTGTGTCGGCGACGTCGTCGACACCTCCGACCTTGGTCCAGTCGCTGTCCGTGAAGCTGTTCGCGTCGGGGTGGGAGTTGGTCGCGTAGATCGTCGCGTGCCAGCCGGGAGTCGTGGTGTCGACCACGAGCTTGGTCGCGGCTGTCGGGCTCGCCGCCGACACGTAGATCCCCACTCCGGGCTTGTTCAGCGAGTCGTCGTAGTAGATCTCGGTCGTCCAGGCGGTGGCCGAGTTGCCGTCGATCGCGTTGCCTTCCGCGCCGTTGTTCTGAGTCTTACTGCCGGAGGCGTCCGGGTTGTAGGCAAAGGCGTTGCTGAGCGAGACCGGCACCGACGAGCCTTGAGTCGAATGGTTCGAGCTGTGACCGGGGTTGTTGTGCGTGCTCAGAGCCAGCACGACGATCACGGCGGCAACGACGACGGCGACGATCGCTGCCAGCGCCACCGCGCGACCGCGGCGGCGAACGCTGAACGGGACTCGCTTCCGGGTTTCAGGCGGAAGCGTGCGCAGCACCTCCGTTACCTCGCCGTCAGCGGTCCCTGCGCGCGTCGTCTCGAGCGCCAGCACCTTCTCGAGGTCGGCGATCATCTCGGCGTCGTCGGCATAGCGCTCGGAGAGGTCCTTGGCCGTGGCCCTCTCAACCACGGCCGCGAGCGTTGCCGAGACCTCGGGCCGTAACCGCCGTACGTCCGGGATCTCCTCGCGCACGTGCTTCATCGCGACGACGACCTGGGTGTCGCCGGTGTACGGCAGCTCGCCGGTCAGCATCTCGTACAGCGCGACGCCGAGCGAGTAGAGGTCTGACTGGCCGGTCACGTATTGGCCCAGCGCCTGCTCGGGGGAGACGTAGTCCGTCGTGCCGAGGACGCGCCCGTCAGCGGTCAGGCCCTCCTCCTCAAGCGTGCGGGCGATCCCGAAGTCAGTCACCTTGGCGGTGCCCTCCTGGTCGATCAGCACGTTCTGCGGCTTGACGTCGCGGTGCACGACGTGGTGGGCGTGAGCCGCGCCGAGCGCGCGGGCGATCTCGATCGAGTAGGCAACTGCCTCCGGGATCGGCAGCCGTCCGAGCCGCCGGATTCGCTCCTTCAGCGTCTCGCCCTCGATGCACTCGAACACGATGTAGGGGCGACCGTCGTCCTCGCCTGCGTCGATCACGTGCACGATGTTCGGGTGCGACAGCCGTGCGACCGCGCGAGCCTCGCGCCGGAAGCGCTCGAGCTGATCGGAGTCGCTCGCGACCTCGCGGTTCATCAGCTTGATCGCCACGAACCGCTCGAGCGTCTCGTCGTGCGCGCGATAGACCGTCGACATTCCGCCGGAGCCGATCCGCGACTCCAGCCGGTAACGGCCGCCCAACGTGGTTCCGAGCAGGCTGCTCATCTGCTCGTCCTATTGTGGAACACGTCTGAGGTGTTCAGGCAACGCGGCTGTCAGGACGGCACGGGCGGGGGCATTTGATCGGGCGGCTACCCAGGTTGGGCGGCCGCGATTCTCGCAACCCGCAGCCGCGATGCTCACAACTGCGTGAGCTTGTCGCTCCCGGCCGCGGCACGGACCCGCATGTCCGGGAGCTCGATTACGTCTGCGTCGTCCGTGATCGAACCGATCACGGACGCGCCCGGGTGGAAGCTGGAGAGCAGATCGACCGCTGCCGTTGCCTGATCAGCGGGGACCATCGCGACGAACCCGCAGCCCATGTTGAAGACCTCCCACATCTCAGCCGCGGAAACCTCGCCGTGCGAGGCGATCAGTTCGAACACCGGCGGCGACGGCAGCGGGTCGGTGATCGAATAGCCGACGCCGTCGCCGATCCGGCGCAGGTTCATGAGCCCGCCTCCAGTGATGTGTGCGAGCCCCCGCACGTCGATCGAGCTGCGGATCAACTCGAGCACGGCGCGCACGTAGATCACGGTTGGCTCGAGCAGCACGTCGGCGACCGACTGGCCGCCGAGCAGCGCCGGCCGGGCGTCGAGGGAAAACTTTCCGTCGTCGAGCAGCGCGCGCCGAGCCAGCGTCATGCCGTTCGAGTGGATACCGGAAGCCGGCAGGCCGATCATCGCGTCGCCCGGCCGGACGGCGCTGCCGTCGATGATCGAGTCGAGCCCGACGACTCCGAACGCCGAGCCGACGAGGTCAAACCCGTACGGCGACGGGTGACCGCGCAACACCTCCGGCACCTGGCAGACCTCGCCGCCCGGAATCTCGACGCCCGCGTCCGCGGCGCCGACCGCGAGTCCGCGACCGATCGCCTCGAGCAGCGCCGGCTCGGCGCGCTCGACGGCGATGTAGTCGAGCAGCGCCAGCGGCTCGCGCGCCGACGCAGATCAGGTCGTTGACGTTCATCGCCACGCAGTCGATCCCGATCGTGTCGAAGCGGCCCGTCTGTTCGGCGACGATCACCTTCGAGCCGACGCTGTCGGTCGCGAGCGCGATGCCGACGTTCGGCGCAAGGGCCCCCGGCAGCCGCATCACGCTCGCGTAATGGCCCGGCAGCGGCACCGTCAGCGACTCGCGCCCGGTCTCGATCGTCTTCAGCACGCTGACGATCGCCGCAACGCCCTGGTCGGCCTGGTGGGTATCGACTCCGGCTGCTGCGTACGCGTCGGTCACGGATCCATCGTCATCTTGACACGACGAATCGCAGCTCGCAGTCGGCGAAGCGCCAGGCTGCCCAGCGCGACCCGGTAGGCCGCGAACGGCCACAGCGGGCGGTCGCGCTCGACCAGCTCGATCAGCGGCGTCGAGCCGAGCGTCGAGGCGAACGATGCGACCGCGCCGACGACGAACGGGCCCGTCGACGCCTTCGGGCAGCCCCCGCCGCCAGAGGCGCAGGCACTTCAGGCGGTCGCCCCGCCGATCACGGGCAGCGCGACGTGCCGCGAGAGCCGCTCCGCGTCGACCCGCGTGAACCGCCGCAGCCGCGCAGCGGTCAGCGTCGCACCGTTGCGCGAGACACCCGGGAACAGCGCGCACGCCTGCGCGATCCCGAGCCAGAGGCCGTCCACGGCGTCGCCTCGTCGAACTCGTGCGTCCTGCGGCTCACGATCGGCCGATCGCCATCGCTGCGCCGCCGGCGATCAGCCCGATCGCGATCGTTCCCGGCTTGCCGAGGTACCGCTCGATCGGCCGCTCCAACGCAAAGCCGACCGCCACCGGCGGCAGCAGCGAGAGCGCCACGACCGCGACCGAGTCGACGCTCGCCGACCGGACCGCCTCGGCGACCTCCCCGCGCAGCATCACCAGCAGCGCCGCCGCGGTGCCGGCGTGCAGCGCGACCTCGAAGGCCTTGCGGACCTCTGGGTCGGCTGACACGCCCTCCCAGCCCAGCAGCCAGGGCACGAGCTCGACGTGTCCCGACGAAGAGATCGGCAGCAGCTCGGCCGGACCGTGCATCGCCCCGAGCGCGAGCGCGCGCCCGAGTCTGCGGCCGCCCTCACCCATCAGACTTCTGGCCTGCGCAGCGGGATCTCGCCCTGAGGAGTCCCGTTCCGTCGCCCGCGCACGAAGCGCACGAGCCACCATCCGACGAGCAGGACGACCAGCACCACGACCGCGTAGTCGACGTAGTCGAGGTGGTGCTTCCACTCAGGCCACTTGTGGCCAACCGCCTTGCCGACGAACGCCAAACCCGTGATCCACACGATCGAGCCGAGCGTTGCCATCGAAGCGAAGCGCCAATACGGCATCCGGGCGATTCCCGCCGCATAGGGAGGCGCCGAGCGGAGCACCGGGATGCAGCGGGACACAGCCACCACAGGCGAGCCGTAGCGCTCGAACCAGCGGTGCGTCCGGTCGATGCTCTTGTTGGTCGACGTGGACCGGCTCCAGGGCGCGCGAGCACCTCATGCAGACCGAAATATCCGATCGCGTAACAGATGCTGGCGCCGAGCACGTCGCCGATCACGCCGGCGACGATGATCCCGATCAGAGTCAGGTGATGGGTATCGACGTTGAAGCCGGCGAACAGCATCGTCACCTCGGTACCGGGCACGATGATGACCTGCGACATCATGATCATCAGCGTCACCCCGGCGTAGCCCAGGTGCTGGACCACGTGTGTGGCGATATTGGCGAGCGAGTCGGTAACGGAGGCGTCGATAAGCACGCGCTGAGTGTACGGTTGCCAACCCGGACCGTCTGTACGTCTAAGGTCGTAAGTGATGCCCGTACCTTTGTTTGATACCGAGACCCCGCTCGCGCCGCTGCGCGCGAAGATCATCGAGCGCGTCACCGCGGTGATCGAGGGCGGACGCTTCATCCTCGGGCCGGAGGTCAAGGCCTTCGAACAGGAACTGGCCGAGTACGTCGGCGTCGCACACGCTGTCGGCGTCGGCAACGGCACCGACGCGATCACGATCGCCGCCCGCGCGCTCGGCGTGGAGCCCGGCGACGAGGTCATCGTGCCCTCGTTCACGTTCTACGCGACCGCCGAGGCGATCGCCGCGATGGGCGCCATACCCGTCTTCTGCGACATCGACCGCGACACGCGCAACATCACGGCCGAGACGGTCAGGCCGGCGTTGACGCCGAAGACGAAGGCGATCGTCGCCGTCGACCTCTTCGGAATGCCGGCCGAGATCCAGGCGATCAGGGACGCCTTCGGCCTGCCGGTGATCGAGGATGCAGCTCAGGCGCTCGGCGCCAGCCTCGACGGCACTCGGGCGGGCGCGCTCGGTGATATCGCCACCTTCTCCTTCTACCCGTCCAAGAACCTCGGCGCCTTTGGCGACGGTGGCGCGATCACCACCGACGACGAGGAGCTGGCGCGAGCGCGTCCGCGCTCTGCGCTTCCACGGCTCGCGCGACAAGCAGTCCTTTGAGTACGTCGGCTACAACTCGCGCCTCGACGAGATCCAGGCGGCGATCCTGCGGGTGCTGCTGCCCCAGATCGACACCTGGTGCGACGGGCGCCGCGCCGGTGCCCAGGCCTACATCGACGCGGGGCTCGGTGACCACCTTGAACTGGGTGGCGCCCCGCTGGGCGCCACCCCTGCGTGGCATCTGTACGTGGCAACCCACCCTGACGCCGACGCGAAGCTGAAGGTCCTCAATGACGCCGGCGTCCAGGCTCGGGCCTATTACCGCGTGCCGCTGCATCGCCAGCCTGCGATGGCCCCCTACGTCGATCGCAACGGGAAAGCGCTCGAGCTGCCCGTGACCGAAGAGCTGGCCCGCACGAACCTGGCGCTGCCGATCAGCCCCGTGTTCACGCGGGCGCAGGCCGACGAGGTAGTCGCGGCGCTCGCGGCCGCCTGAGCCGCGGCGTGAGAGTCTGGGTCGACCTCACCAACTCGCCGCACGTGCTCGTGCTGGCGCCGGTGATCCGGCGGCTCGAGCAGCAGGGGCACGAGGTCCAGGTCACCGCACGTGACTTCGCGCAGACACTGCAGCTCTGCGACCGCCTTGGGATCGGGTACTACCCGATCGGTCGCCACCGCGGCGCATCGCTGACGGACAAGGCCCGTGGGCTCGCCGACCGCTCATGGCAACTCGTCAAGTTCGCTCGCAAGCGTCGCTTTGACGTCGCCTTCGGGCACGGCTCAAACGACATCACGGTCGCCGCTCGGCTACTTGGCATTCCCTGCTCGACGATGTTCGACTACGAGTGGGCCACGGTCCAGCACAACGTCAACTGCCGGCTCGCGCAGGCTGTGGTCGTGCCAGATGTGATTCCGGTCGAGCGCTTCGCGCGGTACGGCGCCGTCGACAAGCTGCGCCGCTACCCGGGGCTCAAGGAGGAGTACTACCTGTACGACTTCGAGCCCGACCCCGCCGTGCTCGGCGAGCTGGGGCTGAGCACCCAGGAGCCGATCGCGGTCGTGCGCACGCCGCCTGCGGTCTCGCTCTACCACCGCTTTGAGAACGACCTCTTCGGCCAGGTGCTGCAGCGCCTGCGGGGTTCGCAGACGGTCGTGCTGCCGCGCACCCAGGAGCAGCGCGACGAGCTCGCGCAGGCGGGTGGCTTTCTGGTGCCGGAGCAGGCGATCGACGCCCAGTCGCTGATCGCCTATGCCGATCTGGTCGTCTCGGCGGGAGGCACCATGAACCGCGAGGCCGTTGCCCTCGGAACGCCGGTCTTCACGGTCTTCGAGGGAAGGCTCGGGGCGGTCGATGAGCGCCTGATCGCCGAGGGGCGCCTGCGCAAGCTCTCGAGCGCCGACGAGGTCGTGCTGACCAAGCGCACGGACGCGCAACCGGGTCTGCAGCGGATTCGTCGCAACCCGCGCCTGCTGGTCGAGCTGCTCACCTCGCCGGCGAGGACGGCCTGAGTGTGCTTTTTGCAACGAAATCCGCTTAAGCGGTTTTAGGTATTTCCCTAATAGAATCCGCCGCGATGCGCCGACGGGTCACGTCCGCGGCCTTGCCCGTCCACCGACACTCGCTGTTGCAGTTCGTGGTGGACGGATTGCTGGTCGCCTTCGCCTACCTGCTTGCGTTCTGGCTTCGCTTTAACGGGCTGCCGGGCCGGGGCGATAGCGCGAGGTACACACACCTGTTCGACCACACCATCTGGTGGGTGGTGCCGCTGACGCTGCTCGTGCTCGCCAGCTTCGGCGTCTACGAACGGCTCTGGACCTACGTCGGCCAGCGGGACTTCGAACAGGTCGCCAAGGGCACGGTCGTCGCGACGTTGCTCGTCGTCGGCGTGATCGCGCTCGTGCACCCGTACCGAGCGCAGTATCCGCCGCTCAACGTTCCGCTTCCGGCCAGCGTGGCCGTGCTGTTCCTGTTGCTGATGTCGGCGCTGCTGGCGGGCGTGCGTTTCCTCACCCACCTCGTCACCGAGGGTCGCATTCACAACCTGCGCGTCGCCAAGGGCACGCGCGACGTGCTGATCGTCGGCGCCGGTGAGGGCGGCCGTCTGGTCGTGCGCGAACTGATGCGTAACGCAGGCTTGCGGATGCGCCCGGTCGGATTCATCGACGACGACCCGCGCAAGCGGCGCCTGAAGGACGAGTACGGGCTGCGCGTGCTCGGCACCACGCGCCAGGATGACCTAGAGCGCGTGCTCGACGAGCTCGAACCCGACGAGGTCGTCATCGCGATCCCGTCGGCGCCGGGCACCGTGCGCGCCGCCGTCGTCATCGCCTGTCGTCGCCGCGGAATCCCAGTGCGCACGATGCCGACGGTCTTCGAGATGCTGCAGGACGGTGGCGGCCAGTTGCGTGTCACCCGGCAGCTGCGCGAGGTCCGCGTCGAGGACATCCTCGGACGCGAGCCCGTGCACATGGAGTTGGAGCGCGTCGGCGCCTATCTGAGCGGCAAGGTCGTGATGGTGACCGGTGCGGGTGGCTCGATCGGGTCGGAGCTCTGCCGGCAGATCGCGCGCGTCGGGCCACGCAAGCTGGTGCTGGTCGACCACGCCGAGGACAACCTCTTCGAGATCGCGCGGGAGCTCACCGAGGAGCGTCACGTCAACGTGACGGTCTCGGTCCTGGCCGACTGCAAGGAGGACGAGCGCATGCGTGAGGTGCTCGCCGAGCATCGGCCCGCGATCATTTTCCATGCGGCCGCCTACAAGCACGTCGCGATGATGGAGATCAACCCCGTCGAGGCGGTCCGCAACAACTCGCTGGCGACGTTGCTGATGGCACGCGCCGCGGGCGAGTTCGGCGTCGAGACGTTCGTGCTGATCTCGACGGACAAGGCCGTCAAGCCGGCGACCGTGATGGGCGCTTCCAAGGCGCTGGCCGAATGGGCCGTTGAGGCGCAGGCGGCCAGGTATCCGAACACGCGCTTTGCGACCGTGCGCTTCGGCAACGTGCTCGGCTCGTCGGGCTCGGTCGTTCCGATCTTCCGGCGCCAGATCGCGGCCGGCGGTCCGGTGACCGTGACTGACGAGCGCATGACCCGCTACTTCATGACGATTCCGGAGGCGGTCCAGCTCGTGATCCGGTCCGGTTCGCTGACCGAGCGCAGCGGCGAGGTGTTCGTCCTCGAGATGGGCGAACCGATCAAGATCGTTGTGCTGGCCGAGACGATGATCCGCCTTTCTGGTCTCGAGCCCGGCCGCGACATCGCGATCGAGATCGTCGGCGCCCGCGCCGGCGAGAAGTTCCAGGAGGTGCTCTTCAACCCCTACGAGCGGGCGCAGCCGACACCGGCGCAGAAGATCATCCGGGCCGAGCGCAATCCTCTAGACCCAATCTGGGTAAAAGAGACCTTTGACCACATAAACCTGCTTGTGCTGGAAGGCGACGCCGCGGCGCTCGCCGAGCACGTCTCGAAGCTCGACGCACAACGCGCCGCCGGCAGTGGAACTGCCGGGGCCCGGACTGCGTCGTAGACTCGAGCGCTTCACATGGTCACCATCCCGTTCGCTCTCTCGATCCATAAGTTCGTCAACTCCGTCGGAGCTGACGTCGGCTTCGCGTCGATCATCGCCGTCGCGATCCTGATCCTCCTGTACTTCGCCCACGCGCGCGAAACCGCGACGCTCCGTGAGCGGCTCGACGAGGCACAAACACGGATCGGCGCACTTGAGGCGCGGATCGCCCAGCTGATGCACGCTCAGGCTGCCGCGCAGCGCGGCCGCGTCCCTGGTCCGGTCGCGCCGCCGCCCGTCACCCCATCGCCAGTTCGCCCGATGGGCAGCGCGATCGCTTCCGTGCGACGAGTGCCGAATCCGGCGACGGCCGCCGCCGCCGCCGGCGCCCCGGTCGCGACCGCTGTCGGCGTGGCTGCCGTGGCGTCGCCGACGGATCAGTCATCCGGCTCGCCAGCCGCGCCCGTGGGGATGGCCGCGCCCGCGCTTGCCTCCGCCACGAAGCTGATCCCCGACCCGGTTGCGCCGCCGGCGCACGTCGGCGCACCGGACGACACCGTGTTCGTGCCCGCTGCAACGGCCGCAGCCGCGACCAACGGCAAGACCACCGAGACCCGGCCATTGACGTCCGCCACGCAGGCGATTCCCGCAGTGGCCGCCGCGTCCGCCCGCACCGCGAGTGCCAGCCCGCGTGGCGGCGCGACACCGCCCCCGAGGGTCCAGATCGGCGCCGAGCCGGCGACGGCCGGAGCGGGCGCCCGTCGGACCGCGCCGCCCTCGCGGACCGCTCCGCTCCTCCCGCCCGCCGAGGAGGGCCGCCGGCGACGTCTGGCCGGTCGAATGCTGCCGCTGCTGATCGGGGGCATCGCCGTTGTCGTGATCATCGTCGGGCTGATCGTGATCACCAACACCGGCGGTTCGACGACCGGCAACGTCTCGCACGGCAACACCGCTGCCAACCAGACCGGCGCGAACCTGGCACACACGCACCACACGCCCGCTCCCTTCAAGCCCTCGAAGTTCAAGGTCGCCGTACTGAACGGCACTGCGGTCTCGAACCTCGCCGCTGACGTCGGCACCAAGCTCGCCGGAAGCGGCTACAAGAAGGGCAACGCCACCAACGCCGCTTCCCAGACCCAGGCGCTCACGGTCGTCTACTACATGCCGGGATCCGCCGCGAAGGCGAACCGGATCGCGGCACAACATGTCGCCAAGGCCCTGAACCTCGCCGCGACACGCGTGCACCCGGCTACGCAGGCCTCGATCCAGAGCTGTTCGATCAGTGCCACAGGGTCGCCGCTCAACTCCTGTAGCGCCGACGTGATCGTGTCGGTGGGCTCGGACCGCGCGAGCCTCGCCTCGGGCGGATCGTCAGGCTGAGCCCGGCTCCAGGTGCACGCGATGGACGAGGTGCGAGCCGGTGACACCGGCCTGCTGCTCGCGCGTCACGGGCAGACCGATGACAACCTGGAGCCGTTGCGAGCTCAGGGTTTTCGCGATACGCCCCTGAACCGCGTTGGGCTCGAGCAGGCGCATGCGCTGGCGGAGCGCGTTGCAGCCGAGTTCGACGTCAGCTCGCTGTGGAGCTCTGACCTCATGCGCGCCGCTACCACGGCGCGCATCGTCGGTGAGCGCATCGGTCTGGAACCGCGCCTCGATGGACGCCTGCGGGAGGGAAATCGCGGCGACTGGGAGGGACGTCGGTTCGTCGACATCGCGCGCGACGAGCCGGACACCTACGCAGCGTGGATGCGCGCAGGAGCTGACTTCCGCTTCCCGGGCGGCGAGTCCCTACAGGAGCAAGCCGATCGGGTCTGGGAGGCGCTCGGGCAGATCCGCGCCAGCGGGCCGCTGCCGGCGCTCGTGGTCTGTCATCTCGGCTCGGTTCGCACGGTGCTGTGCCGGTTCGATCCCCGCGGCCTCGACGCGTTCCATCAATACGACGTCCCGAATACCGGCGTGGTGGCGCTGTGAACCTCAGGCGGCTGCCGGTGTTCGCGTTCGCAGTGCTGGCCGCGGCAACGGTGGGAGGCTTCTTCCTGACGGCAGCTCTGAAGAGCGCGAACCCGCTGGTCTACGGCCGCCCCGAGCCCACCCCGGCAGCGTTCGATCCGGTTCACGGGCGGATCAGCTCCTGCGTCTCTCGCAGCGGGGAGACGCTCGACTACCGGAGCACATCCCTGACGCTTCAGGTGGGTTACTCGGACACGGTCGGCGTGTACATCGTCAGCGCCAGAAATGCGGGCGGCGCGCCGGTCGCCACAATCTCCTCCGGAACCCAGATGGCGAAGAACTCGTTCGGGACGTTCACTTGGGACGGGCGCTTCAGCGACGGTCAGATCGCACCCGACGGCACGTACTACTTCAAGGTCCAGTTCCAGCAGCAGGGCCGATCGGCCAACCTCAGCGAGTCGCCGGTGCAGGTGATCACGACGCCGCCGCGGGCCCGCGTGCTGCACGTACGGGTGGTCGGGACCGGGAACAAGAAGGGCCCCGCGCCTGCGGTCTTCTCGCCCCCGGACGGGAAGCTTCGGATCGATTTCACGCCGGCACCCGCGGGCGCTCCGTACCGTCGCGTCTGGATCGACATCTACCGCACAGATGTCGCAGGCAAGCCGCAGCTCGTCACCCAGCTGCGAGACAAGAACCCGGTCGGACACTCGTTCACGTGGAACGGGGAGATCGCCGACGAGCCGGCACCGGCCGGCACCTATCTGGTTGGCATTACCGCCCAGAACGCCGCCTGCGACCAGGCGACCTGGCCCGCCGTCATGCCGCCCTCACCGGACACCACCCCGGGCGCCGGCGTGACGATCCGCTACCTGTCGGTCACGCCGCCGCTGACGCCGACCGTCTCTGGTGCGCGCGCCAGCGTGGCTGTCTACTCACCGCAAGCCGCCTTCACCTGGACACTGCGTCGATCTGGCACCCGCAAGGTGCTTGCGCACGGCTCGGGCGCCGCCGGAGACACCCAGATCAATGTGCGCATGCCCCGCCATCAGGCCGGGCTGTACACGCTGGTCGTGCGTTCGGGCACACAGAGTGCGGCAGTGCCGTTGGTCGCATCGAAGGCCGGGCGTGCGGCGAGCAAGGCACGGGTGCTGGTGGTGCTGCCGATGCTCACCTGGATCGGCAACTCGCCCGTCGATGACAGCGGCGATGGCCTGCCGGACACGCTCGCAGCCGGCGATGCCGTGTCGCTCGACAGGCCACTCGTAGACGGTCTGCCATCGAGCCTCGGCGACGACGCCGCGCTGCTCAAATACCTGAACTCTCAGCACCTCGCATACCAGCTCACGACCGACATCGCGCTGGCCGAAGGCGAGGGCCCATCGCTCGTCGACCGCTGGGGTGTGCTGTTTCCGGACGGTGAGAACTTCCTGCCAGCCTCGCTCGCTTCTACGAACGGACAGAATGGACTGGTCGGATTCGTGAAGGCGGGTGGCCGCGTGCTGGCGCTCGGCACCGGTACGTTCGCGGGCACCAGCAGGATCACCGGCTACCCGACCGACCCGCGCGCCGCCGCACCTGTAAGGACGAAGGCCGACCTGTTCGGCGCGTCCCGTGGGCCACTGACACCCACCGGCGGTGCGCTGATCACCGAGCTGGCCGACGATCTCCACCTCTTCGGCGGGGCCGTTGCTTTCACGGGCTTCAACGAGTATCAGCCGATCGAGCCCCCCGCCGGCGTGCATGTCTCCGCGGCCGGAATCGCCAACGGCTCGCCAGCGATCGTTGCCTTCCCCGTGGGCGCCGGCACGGTGGTCGAGGTCGGTCTGCCCGGCTTCGGCGCCAGCCTCGCGCGCGATGTCGACTCCCAGGAGCTGCTGGGCAACGTCTGGCACCTGCTCGCCAAGCGATAGCTTCGCCGGAGCGATGACCGGTTACATCAAGCGTCTGCTCGGCGCCCTCGGCGCCTACCAGGTCGCGAGCATCGTCCAGAAGCTGCTGGCGGTGCTGCTGCTGCCGGTCTACACGGGACGGATCCCGCCGGAGGGTTACGGGATCGTCGAGACGCTGGCGACATTCGTGATCTTCGTCAGCATCGTGATCCGCTTCGGGATCATCGAGTCGTTCCTGCGGTATTACTTCGTGGACAAGGATCCTGCTGCGCGCGACGCGCTTGTGCGCCGCGCCGTGCTGTTCCTGATCGTGGCGACGACTATCGCCTGTGCGCTGCTTGCAATTCCGGCCGGGCCGCTTTCGCGGCTGGTGACCAGCGAGCATGTGCCTGGCGCGTTCCGCGTCTCGGTACTCGGGATCTGGTCGTTCACGAACCTCGAGCTCGCCCAGGCGGTGCTGCGGGTGGATGAGCGGCTGAAGGCGTACGCGATCGTCGGCACGATCAACGTCGTCGTCACGGTCGCCGCCTCGGTCGTCCTGGTCGTCGGTCTCGACAAGGGTTACATCGGTCTGCTGATCGCAAACTACGGGACCAGCACGGTGGTGCTGTTCGGTCTCTGGTGGTACCTGCGGCGCCGGCTCCTGCCCAGCGGGGCTGGAGCCGCAGCGGAAAGCTTCCGTACGCTCTTCCGCTTTGGGCTGCCGACCGTCCCGGCGGAGGCTTCGGTCTACGCGCTCAGCGTGCTCGACCGCCAATTCATCATCCACAACCAGGGCCCCGCTGCCGCCGGGCGTTACGCGATCGCGATCAAGGTCGCCGGCGCGATCGCGTTCATCGTCACCGCCTTTCAGTACGCGTGGCCGCCGCTGGCCTACTCGGTCCAGGATGACGCGCAGGCGGCACGGCTGTACGCGCTGGTCACGACCTACTACGCGCTGTTCACCGGCTGGGCCGTGGCCGGGCTGGCGCTCGAGGGCCGCTACATCATTCGCGTGCTCGCCCCGCACGCCGGGTATTACGGCTCCTACCGCGCAATCCCCTGGGTGTCGCTGGGTTGGGCCCTGTACGGCCTGTGGGTGGTGCTGCTCGTGATTGCGGGGCGCGCGAAGGTGACGCAGCGCAACTTCCCGGCGGCGCTGGTCGGCCTGGTGGTCAACGTCCTGCTGCTGATCCTGCTCGTGCCGCGCTACGGAATCGCAGGCGGGGGGATCGCGCTGTGCGGTGCCTACGTGGCGATGCTCACCGTCATGCACCTGCTGGTGCGCCGAGCCTTCCCGGTCACGTTCGAGTGGCGACGCCTTACGCAGCTGGTGGTGGTGTTCGGTGGGTTGGCGGTCGCCGGTGATCTGCTGTTGCCGACATCCGGGTTCGGTGGCTTCATCGCGCGCGCCGCCGTTTTCGTGGCGATGCCGTTGGTGCTGTGGCTGACCGGCTTCATGCACCGCGCTGAGTTGGACCAGGGAATCGCGGCACTGCGCCAACTGCGGACGCGATTGAGGACTGCATGAGCCGGCCGGCGGTGAGCGTGGTGGTGCCGTTCGCGGGCACGCGCTCCGAAGCTGAGGGTGTGATCGCCATGCTGCGCAACCTTGAGACCCGGGACGGCGACGAGCTGATCCTGGCCGACAACAGCGGTACCGCGCCCGCGCTTTCCAGCGACTCGACGACGCTCCGCGTGGTTCGCGCCGAAGGTGAGGGCTCGGCCTCCCGCGCCCGCAACGCGGGTGCCGCGGCGGCGAGCAACGACTGGATCCTGTTCCTGGACTCCGACGTGCGCGCTCCGGCAGATCTGCTCGACGAGTTCTTCGTGGAGACGATCGCCGATCGCGTCGGCGCAGTGACCGGTGACATCGCCGGGATCCCCGACACGCGCACGCTCGCCGCGCGCTACGGGACGGCACGCAATTTCCTCGGTCAGCGCTCGCATGTACTGAATCCGTATAGGCCGCGCGCGTCGTCGGCCAACCTGCTGGTGAGGCGGGCGGCGTTCGAACAGATCGGCGGCTACACCGAGGGGATCTGGGCGGGCGAGGACACCGACTTCACCTGGCGGCTGCAGGACGCCGGCTGGACGCTCGAGTTCAACGAGCACGCCGTCGTTCAGCACGCCTACCGGGAGACACTGCGTGAGCTCGGCAGGCAGTGGCGTGGCTATGCGGCGGGCGCGAGATGGCTGTCGGAGCGGTACCCGGACTTCAAGCCGGATCCTGGCCTGAACCGCGGGGTCCGCGTGATTCTCAAGCGCCTAGGAATTGGGCCGGGCGTTGCCTTCCGGGCGGACGGCCGCAGCACTGAGTCCTCGCTCCGGCTGAGTCGTAGCGAGCGGCTGCAGTTCCTGTTCGTCCAGTGCTACCTCGCGATCGAGGAGCAGATTGGCTTGCGGATGTCCAACGAGGTCAAATCGCGCTCGTGATCAGCGTCGATCTCGTCGACCCGCCGGCGTACTCGCCGCCCTACGACGACGCGCTCGCCACGGCGCTGGCGCGACTGGGTGTCTCGGTGCGGCTGCTCACCAGCCGGTTCGCCTACGGCGACGCGCCCGCAGCCGACGGGTACGTCCGCGAGGAACGCTTCTACCGTCACGCGTTTGGTCCCGCGGGCTCGCGTCTGCGTGCGCTCAGCAAACGGGCGGAGCACCCCGTCGACATGTGGCGCTACCGGAGTGCCGCGGCCGAAGTCGTCCACTTCGAATGGCTCACGGTGCCGCGCCTAGACCTGCGGCTGCTGCCGCGACGGCCGACCGTGCTCACGATCCACGATCCACTCGAGCGTGGGCGCGCGCCGCTGCCGGCCTCGGCGTTCGCGCGCGTCGACGCGATCGTCGTCCATAGCAACTACGCGCGGGAACAGGTGATCATCCAGCACGACCTCGAGCCGGAGCGCGTCCACGTCATCCGCCACGGCGCCCTGGGCCCGGCGCCGGGAAGGAAAGTAGCCCCTACGGCAACCTTCCTTCCCGTCACCGATGATGGATCTCCGGTCGTACTCAGCTACGGACTGATCCGCCCATACAAGGGGATCCAGACCCTGCTGCAGGCCTGGCGGGGCATCGAGCACGCCCAGCTCTGGGTCGTCGGGCGGCCGATGACGCCAATCACTGCGGAGGCGCCGCCTGGAGCCAAGATCGTCCCGCGCTTTGTCACGCCCGCGGAGGAGGCCGCGCTGTTCGAGCGCGCCGACCTGGTCGTACTGCCTTACGAGCGCAGTGAGCGCTTCGGCTTCTCCGGGGTGCTGGCGACTGCGCTCGGGTACGGCAAGGCGATCGTCGTCAGCGACATCGGCGGCTTCACCGAGCTCGCCGACGACGGCGCCGCGCGACTGACCCCGGCGGGTGACGCTGAGGCGCTCCGCGTGACGCTCGCACAGCTCCTCGAGGACGGTGATCAGCGCGCCCGGCTGGAAGCGGCGGCCAAGCGGGCCGCCGCAACCACCTACTCCTGGGACACGGCGGCCAGGGCCACACTCGAGCTGTACGAGAGAATCCGCAGCGCATGACCGCAGTCGTGATCGTCTTCTGGGTGGCCGTCGGGCTGCTTGTCTACACGCAGGTCGGCTACGCGCTGCTGCTTGCGCTGCTCGCGCGCCTGCACGGTCAGCAGCCGGCCGGGGCCGGCTGGGAGGGCGAGTTGCCGACGGTGACGGCGATCATCGCGGCCTACAACGAGCAGGAGGTGATCGCCGTTCGGATCACCAACCTGCGCAGCCTCGATTACCCGCCGGATCACCTCAAGGTGATCGTCGCCTCCGACGGCTCGAGCGACTCGACCGCCGCGCGCGCACGCGCGGCCGGCGCCGATCTCGTGCTCGAGTTGCCACGCGGCGGCAAGATCCGCGCGCAGGATGCAGCCGTTGCCAAGGCCGACGGGGAGTTGCTCGCCTTCTCCGACGCGAACGCGGTCTGGGAGCGTGATGCGCTCAAGCGGATGGTGTCGGCGTTCGCCGACGCGCGCGTCGGCTACGTCTGCGGCGACGTCACCTTCACCGACGCCGGCGGTACCAACCAGGAGGGGCTCTACTGGCGCTACGAGATGTGGATTCGCCGCATGGAGTCGGCGTTGAGTTCCGTCACCTCCGGGAACGGCGCGATCTACGCCACTCGCCGTGAGTCGTATATCAACGTCGACCCGCTGGCCGGCCACGATCTCTCGTTCCCGTTCAACATGGTCAAACGTGGCTGGCGCGCCGTCTACGTGAGCGACGCGCACGCGAGCGAAAAGATGGCGCCAACGATCGAAGGCGAGTTCACCCGTAAGCGCCGGATGGCACGCCGGACCTGGCCGACCGTGTTCAGCAGCGGCCTGATGTCGCCGCGCGGCTACAGCCCGCTTTACGCGCTGATGATCTTCTCCCACCGGCTGCTGCGCTACCTCGTGCCATTTCTGCACGTTTTGGCGCTGGCGACCAGCATCGCGCTGATCGGGCACGGCTGGATCTACATCGTTGCGATCGCGCTGCAGCTGGCGCTCCTTGCCGGCGCCGCGCTGGCGCCGCTTGCGCCAGCGCGTCTGCTGCTGGTGGCGCGGTACTACGTGGTCACCAACTGGGCGCTCGCGGCCGGGTTGTGGGACTGGCTGCGCGGCGAGCGCTCGCCGATCTGGGAGACCGTGGAGGGGACGAGGTGATCAGGCGGGCGCTCGATCTACTGATCGCCGTCCCCGCGGCGATAGTGGCGGCACCGGTGGTGGCGGTGCTATGCGTCCTGATCCGCCTGGAGTCACGCGGCGGCGCGCTCTTCAAGCAGACACGCGCCGGGCGTGACGGCCTGCCCTTCGAGATCTACAAGCTGCGCACGATGGTCACCGGTGCCGAGCACATCGGCGCCGGGCTGGCCGTGCTCCAGGGTGACGACCGGATCACTCGGACGGGCGCCTTCCTGCGCCGTTACTCGCTCGACGAGCTCCCGAACCTCTGGAACGTGTTGCGCGGTGAGATGTCGATCGTCGGGCCGCGGCCGACCTTGATGGGTCAGGTGGAGAACTACACCGAGCGCCAGCGCGAACGTTTGCTGGTGCGGCCAGGGATCACCGGCTGGGCCCAAATCAACGGACGAACGTCGCTGCCATGGTCGGAGCGGATCGAGCTTGATATCTGGTACGTCGAGCATCGCTCGCTCAGGCTCGACCTGAAGATCCTGGCATTGACCGTGCGGATGGTGGTCGGTGGGCACGGTCTGTACCACCCGGATGAGAGCGGCGGCGTGGACCTCGGTGAGAAGCACACGGACGGATAGGATCGCGGCGTGCAACCACTGGAGCTGTTGATCTTTGGGGCCGGCGGCTTCGGGCGTGAAGTTGCCTCCTGGGCCGAGCGGGCGCAGTGGCAGAACCGCGCCTTCCGGGTTGTCGCCTTCGTCGACGACAACGCCGAAGCCGAGGAGCTCAACGGCCGGCCGGTGTTGCCGCTCGAGGTCGCAGCGTCACGCCATCCGGGCGCGAACGTGCTCGCGACCGTCGGCGATCCGAAGCTGCGCGAGCGGCTGATCGCCAAGGCGGCGGCGGCCGGGCTCGTGGCTACCCCGCCGCTGATCCATCCGAACGTCGAGTATGACCACGGTTATGTGCAGTTCGACGTGGGCGTCGTCGTCTGCGCGGGTTCGATCCTGACGGTGAATATCGAGGTCCAGGCCCACGCGCAGATCAACCTCGACTGCACGATCGGTCACGACGCCGTGATCGGCGCGTACTCGACGCTGTCTCCCGGCGTCCACATCTCCGGCAACGTCACGCTCGAGCCGTACACGTTCTTCGGCACGGGGGCCGTGACCGTCAACGGCTTCGCGGGGCGCCCACTCACAATCGGCGCCGGCGCCGTTGTAGGAGCGGGAGCGGTTGTGACGAAGGACGTCCCCAGTGGCGTGACAGTCACCGGCGTGCCGGCACGTGCCCGCACGTAACGACCGGAGGGTTGGAAGAGAGATGGCAAAGCGGCTCAGGCCACTGAATGGGAAGGTCGTTGCGATCACGGGCGGCGCGCGCGGGATCGGCCGCGCGACCGCAGCGGCGCTGGTCGACCAGGGTGCGCGCGTGGCGATCGGTGATCTGGATGCATCACTCACCGAGCGGGTGGCGGATGAGCTCGCCGGCGGCTTGATCGGCCTGACGCTGGACGTCACCAGCCGAGAGAGCTTCAACGGCTTTCTCGATCAGGTCGAGCGCCGGCTCGGGCCGCTCGACGTGCTCGTCAATAACGCCGGGATCCAGCCGCTCGGCGACTACGCGCGCGAATCCGACGCCGTGACGCGAGCGGTGCTCGATGTCAACCTCGGCGGCACCGCGCTCGGCTGCAAGCTCGCGCTCGAGCGGCTGCTCCCACGCGGGACGGGTCACATCGTCAATATCTCCTCCGGGCTCGGTCGTACGGCGGTCCCCGGGGGCGTTAGCTACTGCGCGAGCAAGTACGCCATCGTGGGCTTGAGCGAGGCGCTGCGCGCGGAACTGGCGGGTAGCGGCGTCGAGCTTCACCTGGTTTTGCCTGGCTTCGTCGACACGGAGATGTCGGCCGGTCTGAAGGGGCTGCGCGGGATGCGGCCGCTCAGCGCCGCCGAGGTCGCGAAGGCGATCGTCCAGGCTCTGCAGACGGGGCGTGCCGATGTGTACGTGCCCCGGACATTGGGCCTGATGGTCTCGATCCAGCCGATCGCGCCGCGCTGGCTGGTGTCGCTGGGTACGCGCCTGCTGCGCAGCGACCGGCTGCTCACGCAGCCCGACGCGCTCGAGCGGGCGGCGTATGAGGCGCGGATCATGCCGCCGCCGGATGGTGCCAATGCCGATCCGGCGGCCACCGTCGCCAACGCGGCCGCGAGCGTCGCAGACGCCGTGCGCTCAGGCGGTCAAGACAGCAACACCTGAATCCGGTCCCTCCCTCTTTACGCGGGCTTGACAGAGCGGCCTAAGCTGGTCGGCGCCTGAGAGATTTGCCCAGGTATCTCCGAGTACGCCATCGTCGGATTCTGCGGCGGACAGCCAGTGACGGGTGCCCGTGTTATTGGCTATCCTGCGTCAAACCGCGCAGGTGTTGTCTCGTATGTCAGTCCCTCGGCACGCTGCTCTCGGCGGCGAGCCGCCGCTAACGCCGGGGACCAAATCGACTCGAAGGTATTAGGAGCACCCGAATGCGAATCCTCCATCCGATCACCGCCACACTGGCGGCCGCGTGAGCGTCGCCGCGGGTGCCCTGCGGGGCCAGCGCGTGCTGGTCACCGGTGGGTCTGGCTTCATCGGCCGCCACGCCGTCGCCGCCCTGACAGCCGCCGGTGCGCAGGTGCGTGTGGTTGATCTTCAGGCGCATCCGGACCCGGATGTCGACATCGTCCGCGGTGACATCGCCGACCCGGAAGTGATCGAAGCCGCCTTCGAAGGCGGCTTCGACGGTGTCGTGCATCTGGCCGCCGTGACCTCGGTGCTCCGCTCCGTGCAGCACCCGGAGATCACCTTCCAGACCAACGTCGCCGGCACCCATCGGGTGCTGGAGGGCGCGCGAGCAGCAGGCGTCAGCGCACTGGTTTTCGCGTCCACCAACGCGGTCACCGGGCCGATGCTCGACCCCGCGATCACGGAGCGCTCCAGCCTGCGCCCGCTGACCCCCTACGGCGCGACCAAGGCGGCGGGCGAGATGCTGATGTCCGCCTACACGGCGGTGTACGGGATCCGCTGCACGGCGCTGCGTCTTACGAATGTCTACGGCCCTGGCATGCAGGCCAAGGACAGCATCGTCGCGCGCCTGATGCGCGCGATCCGTCTCGGCAACAGCTTCGAGGTGTACGGCGACGGGCTCCAGGTGCGTGACTACGTGCACGTGGCCGACGTCGTCAGCGCGATGCAGATCGCGCTGACGAACGCGAACTGGTCCGGGCCCGTCGTGATCGGCGCCGGTCGGTCACTGTCGGTGCTCGAGGTGATCGACGAGGTACGGCTCGTGAGCGGCGCCGAGATGACCGTCACACACGGCCCCGCGCGGCCCGGCGAGATGCCGGCCGTGATCGTCGACCC
Source organism: uncultured Conexibacteraceae bacterium (assembly GCA_963720195.1). Lineage (GTDB taxonomy): Bacteria > Actinomycetota > Thermoleophilia > Solirubrobacterales > Solirubrobacteraceae > Palsa-465. Next base: position 87,514 of record CAVRFD010000020.1, on the reverse strand, counting down.
CAGTCGCGCTCACGATGCCGGCTGGTCGCCACAGTTCGACTTCCACACCGGCGTCTCCGGCGTCTGGGAGGAATGGAGGGACCTGGAGATCGAGGGCGCCCTTGCCTTCCACGGCTCCGACGCGCCACCTGTGGCGACACCCGGGAAGCGCACGATCAGTCCTCTGCCTGTTGCGAGCGCCAAGCGCGCGGCGCAACGCGCCGCGCCGCGTCGGTAAATATCCAGCGGTCGTAGGCGACGAACTTCGCCACGAACAGCAGGCCCTGGACGAGGACGTAGGAGAGCGTGACCAGCGCCACGCGCAGTGCGTGCTCGTGGCCGAAATGATTTCGGACGAATGTGTCGGTCCAGCCTGTGCCGGCCGAGGACGCGATCAGCGCGACGACCGAGATCACCGCGTAGCCGACCACCTCGCGCGCGACGTCCATCTCGCCGCTGCGTTCCCACGCCCAGCGACGGTTCAGCACCCAGTTGGGCACGGCGCCGGCGATGAAGGCGAGGATTGAGTCGGCCGTGGTGCCCACGCCCATCGCCAACAGCAGCGCGAACACGACGACGCTGGTTGCCAGCGCGATCACCGACCCGATCGCGTAGCGGGTCACTTTGACGGCCAACCTCGACCCGGTGAGCTTCCGATACAGGCGGATGGCTCCGCGCCGCGCAGAGGTGTCCGTCGCCACCCATCCAGCGTACTTCGTATCGTGAGCCGTCAATGCGGATCCAACCTTCATCCGATCTCGTCACGCTCGACGACGATCTGGTCATCGCCGGTGACAACCGCGAGGTGCTCGCGGCCCTACCGGACGCCAGGTTCGACCTGGTCTACATGGACCCGCCGTTCAACACCGGCCGCGCGCAAACGCGGGACCTGCTCGAGGTCAGCCGCGCGGTCGACGCGGACGGCCCCGGCTCACGGACCGGCTTCGGCGGGCACCGGTACGCCAGCAGGCTGCTCCAGAGTCTCAGCTACGACGACAGCTTCGGTGACTACTTGGCCTTCCTCGAGCCGCGTCTGCGGCGCGCGCGCGACCTGCTTGCGCCGCACGGGACCCTGTACTTCCACATCGATTACCGAGAAGCGCACTACTGCAAGCTGCTGCTCGACGAGATCTTCGGGCGCGACGCCTTTCTCAACGAGCTGATCTGGGCCTACGACTACGGCGCCAAGCCGCGTCGGCGTTGGCCCGCCAAGCACGACACGATCCTCGTTTACGTGCGCGAGCCAGGCGGCCACCACTTCGACGCGGATGCCGTCGAGCGCGAGCCGTACATGGCTCCCGGATTGGTCAGTCCCGAAAAGGCGGCACGCGGCAAGCGGCCGACCGACGTCTGGTTCCACACGATCGTCCCGACCAACGGTCGCGAGAAGACCGGCTATCCGACACAGAAGCCGGAGGGTGTATTGCGCCGCCTCGTCTCCGCCTCGTCACGCCAGGGCGGCTGGTGCCTGGACCCGTTCGCCGGCTCCGGCACGCTCGGTGCTGTCTGTCAGAAGCTCGGGCGCCACTTCGTTCTAATTGACTCGAACCCGACCGCGGTCGAGGTCATGCGCGAGCGCCTCGACCCGGGCTGTTCAGTGGCGCCCGTAGCGACTGATCAGCGGCTCGATTCGGTCGCGTAGCTCGTCGCTGGAGAAACCGGGAACCTCAAAGCTCGCGTCGCCGTGCGATGTGCGCACAACAAGTCGTGAGCGGACCTTCTGCTGACGCCGCCGCCGCGTGCGCAGGTGCGGGACCTCGAGCGCGTCGATCTCATCCCAGACGAGCCGGCCGATGATCTCGTCTTCGGCCTGCAGAATGTCGAGGCCGTTGCCGGACAGCCGTAGGTCGAGGCCTTCACGGTGGGTCGGCAGGTTCGCGACGCCGCCGAGGTGGACGGCGCTCACGCGGAGTTCGGTCTCCTCGACGGCCGGAACGACCTCCGCGTCCTCCTCCACGAACGGCTCAGGTTCGAGCGTCGCCGGCGGATCGTCTTCGATGTACTCGCCGGCCAGCTCGTATAGCTCGGTCTCGAGTTCGATCGGTTCGGGCTCGGGCAGCAGCTCGAACACCTCATCGTCGGCCTCGATCGCCTCGAGCTCTTCGGACAGCGGGTCGTGCACGTCCACCGGGTCCGGCTCCGTCAGGGCGACGGGCGTGAGCGCGGGTGCTGCCTCGTGCTCCGCGGTTGGCTGCGGCTCCGGCGCGGGTGGCTCTGGCAGGTCTGCCCCCGCAAGGGCAGACCCATTCTCCGAAGGCTGCGGTGCGGGCACTGGCGGAGCGGCCGCTGGCGGCGCGGGCGCTGGCGGGGCGGGCACCAGCGGCGGCACGGGCCGGGCGATCAGCTCGGCAAGGCTCTGCTCATACGAGGGCGCGCCGACGAGCGTCTGCGCGCGAGCCACTGCCGGATGCGAGAGCGCCTCGCTGACGCTCACGCCCAGCTCCTCGGCGGCGACGCCGGCCAGCGCACGTCGCCACTGCAGGCCGTCGGCACGGTCGGCGGCACCCTGCACCAGCGCCTCGATGCGCGCGTCGTCGAGTGAGACGATGTCAGCGTGCGCAGCGGCAGCATCGGCGTACGCGGTGCGCAACCGCTCCACGAGCGCGTCGCGGCCGCGTGCCGCGATCTGCTGGGCGAGTGCCTCGACGCTCAGCTCGGTGTCTGTCATACGCGTGCCTCCTCCAGAAACGCCTTTACATCCTCCAGGAACTCAGCGGCATGATGGCCATAGACGATGCGATGATCGACTGACAGGCAAAGCTGCATCGTGCGACCGGGAACGACCTGGCCGTCCCGAACAACCGGCACGTCGCGGACCGGCCCAAACGCAAGCGCGCCAGCCTGCGGTGGCAAAACCATCGGCGAAACCGCGACGATGTCATAGGCGCTGCCGTCGACGACGGTGAAGGTCGCGCCGGTGAGCTCGGATGGATGCAGCTCCTCCTCGCGCGCACGCACGTAGTAGCCCGACAGCTCGCTGCAGATCTCGGTGACCGACTTTCCATCTGCATCAAAGATCGTGGGTGTCACGTAGACCCCGTCCTCGACGATCGTCACGCCGGCGTTGACTCGTGAGTAGAGCTCGTAGCGGCTGTCGCGGTAGGAGCCGTTGACGCGGGGAACGACGCGCAGCGCGTGGGCGGCGGCGGCGATCACGATCGCGGCCACTCCGCAGCCGAGCTCCATCTCGCGTTCGAGCAGACGGCTGACGTCGACGATCGCGCTGAACTCCATCGTCGGGACGGTCGCCCGACTCTCAGCGCTGCGTCGCGCGACCGTGCGCTCAAGCCGATCGAGCTCGATCGTCGTGGTCTCCCCCTTGAGGCCCGGTTCGGAGATCGGCGTCGCGGCGTCACTCATCCGGCCTCACGATACCTGGAAACCCGGGCCGCTTCTGTCCGTGTAGAGCCTGGCGGCGCCGGATCAAGTGAAGCAAGGACGCAGGAAGCGACGCGTACTGAAATGTACGCGAGCGACCGAGGACGCAGCTTCGCGCAGATCCGCCGTCGCCAGGTCAGCCGTGAATCAGCCAGCCGTCGGCTGCGCGGGCGGCCTCCATCAGCGCTTCTGACAACGTCGGATGCCCGTGGATCGTGCGCGCGATCTCGGGGTAGCCGCCCTCCAGCATCTTGGCGTTCACCAGCTCCTGGATCAGCTCCGTCGCCTTGGAACCGACGATGTGACCGCCGAGCAGCTCACCGAACTGCTTGTCGCCGACGATCTTCACCAGTCCCTGGCGGTCCCCGTAAACGGTCCCGGCGCCGACGGCGCCGTACTGGACCTTGCCGACGACGACGTCATAGCCCTGGGCGCGCGCCTGCTCCTCGGTAAGGCCGAAGCTGGCGACGTTCGGCGTGCAGAAGGTCGCCCGCGGGATGTCGATGTAGCTGATCGGGTGCGTCGACAGGCCGGCAGCGTCCTCGACCGCGATCACACCCTCGTCGGACGCCTTGTGCGCCAAAGCTGGGCCTGGGACCAGGTCGCCGATCGCATAGATCCCAGGGACGCTGGTGCGCATCGCGCCGTCGACCTCGATCAACCCGCGGTCATCCAGCTTGACACCGGCAACGTCCAGCCCGAGCCCCTCGATATCGGGGCCACGACCGGCCGCGATCACAACCCAATCGGCCTCACCGGTCTGATCGCCGTGCTTGAACGTGACCGACTTCTCACCGGTTACGACGTCTGTGACCAGCGTCCCGGTGTGAACCTGTATGCCCTGCTTCTTGAAGCCGCGCTCGGCGAGCTTGGACATGTCGATGTCCTCGGTAGGCAGCACACGGTCGAGCGCCTCGAACAGCTTCACCTCAGCGCCAAGTCGTGCGTATGCGGACGCGATCTCCGAGCCCGAAGCGCCCGAGCCGATCACGGCCAGCGACTTCGGCAGCTCAGCGAACGCCCACGCCTGCTCGGTGCCGATCACGCGGCCCCCGAACTGCGTGCCGGGGATCGCACGCGCGACAGAGCCCGTCGCCAGCACGATGAACTTCGCGGAATAGGTCCCGCCCCCCGCCCCCGCCGCCGTACCGCCGACGGCGACGCCACCATCGCCGGTCAGCGTGCCGACACCGTCGATCACGTCGACCGCGTTCTTCTTCATCAGTCCAGCGACGCCGCCGGTCAGCGTCGAGACGACCTTGTTACGGCGATCCATCACGGCATCGAAGTCGACGGTCGGCGCGTTCACGGTGATGCCGTAGTCATCCGCCTCGCGGATCTCCATCAGCACATCAGCGACACGCAGCACCGCCTTGGCAGGGATGCAGGCGTAGTTCAGGCAGCGACCGCCGATCTTGTCCTTCTCGACAACGGCTGTCTTGAAACCGAGCTGCGCAGCCCTGATGGCGGTGACGTATCCGCCGGGCCCCGAGCCAATCACGATGACGTCATAAGCAGATTCGGGCACGTATTTGAGGCTAGCGTGAAGTGGTGTATTGGTGCGCGGGCTCGCGCTTTGGCGCCTGTATGCGACCGAGTACCCGCACCAGCTTCCAGAACAGGTAACCGCCGCCACCGATGAACAGCAGCGGCACCACCACGCCGAGAGCGTTGCTGGCCTCGATCAGGAACAGCGAGAACAGCACCACGATGATCGCCAGCAGGGCCATGAACAGCAGCACGGCAGTGGCGGAGCGCCGCCACATACCGGCGGCCAGCCCCAACATGACCACCACGAAGGGCACCAGTTCGGCCGTCGAGAGCTTGTCGCCGTGCAGTTTGACCCCAGCCGCGAATGCGACCAGGTTGATGAGCGCCGCGAGCGTCGCGAGCGCGATTGAAACCTGCAGCGGCCACGGCCGCTCGCCCGGCGCCAGCGGGTCGAGCTTCGCCCGTGCTGCAGCATTCTGCGCCTCGGTGCGAGCGCGGTAGCGCTCCAGGAAGTCCACCGGCGCGATCACCTCGGCGCGCAGTACCGCGGCGGAGCGCTCGGGATCGCCGGCCTCGGTGATCGCGCGAACAACGGCGATCCGCTGGGCGCCGGCGGCGGCGACGGCGCCTGTGTTCTGCGGTTCGATCCCTCCGACCGCGAAGAACGGCAGCCTGGAGTTGCGCGACGCGTAGGTGACCAGTCCGTAGCCGGCGGCGGGCGCATTCGGACGTGTCGGGGTCGCGTGGACCGGGCCGATGCTGATGTAGTCGACCGGCAGTTGCTGCGTGGCGTCGACCTCCTCCGGTGTGTGCGCGGAGGTGCCGAGCAGCTTCTCGGGGCCGACCGTCGCGCGCGCGGCGGCGATATCGATCCCGCGCTTGTCGATGTGCACGCCGTCTGCGGCGGCTGCGGCGACCAGGTCCGGGCGGTTGTTCAGCAGCAGCGGCACGCCGTGGCGCTCGCAGACGGGGCGCAGTCTTGCCGCGGTGGCGAGGATCTCCGCATCGGGGTGGCCGGCGTCCATCAGCTCGACGATGTCGACGCCGCCCCGCAGGGCGGCGTCGAGCTGCTCCTCCTCGATCCCATCGCAGATCAGGTAGAGGCGCGCGTCTTCAAGGCGCCCGCGGGGATTCTCGATCACGCGCCGAGTCTGTCAGGAGCGACTGGATGGCGGCCGTCAGGGCCGGTCGCGGGGGTACTAGGATCGGCACCGTGAGTGCGCCTGAGATCGAGCCGCGCGAGGGGACCGTCGACGAGCTGTTCGACGCCTGGGAGGACGCCTGGTCCAACAAGGACATGGACGAGTTCCGGCAGATCTGCAGCACCCAGGTCCACTACGAGGATCCACTCACCGGTGAGCCGCTCGAGGGTGTCCCGGCGTTGATCACCCACGCCGAGCGGCTGTGGGACGCGTTCCCCGACGCCCGGCTCGAGCAGCTGGGGCCGCGCCTGGCGCAGGGCCGCATGGCGACAGCGCCGTGCAAGCTGCTCGCCACCCACCGCGAGCCGGTCGGCGGGCTGCCGGCGACCAACAAGTTCATCGTCATCCCGGTGGTCTTCTACTGCGAACTCGAGCGCGGCCGCCTGTTGCGAGTCCGCGCCTTCTTCGACCTCTACGACGCCGCCGTGCAACTTGGCGTGCTGCCGGGCCGCGGCTCGCTCGGTGAGAAGGCGCTGCTGATGCTCCGCGGATTCGGGTTGCGGGCGGGCCGCTAGGCTTTCTCGAGTGGCGGAACGACTCCGCCACTGCCTCTGAAAGGATGGGCGGGGTGGGGAAGCTTCGGTTGGGGATTGCGGTTGTGTGCGCGCTTGTGGCGTGTGGGGTGGCGGCTGGGCCGGCGCTGGCGGCGACGGACGTCGTGAACGTCGCCACAGGTACCGGCGTTGGGTCACTTCCATATGTGATTCAGAACGCCAGTCCCGGTGACACGATCATCTTCGACGTCGGTAACACGACTGTCACCGTGTCCGCCCCGATACCGATTGACCTACTGACCAGCGCGACCCTAACGATCGATGGTGCGTCGAATGACGGCGGCCCTTCGGTCCGAATCACCACCGCCGCAAACGACACCGGCAACGTCTTTTCGATCACGAGCGGCAACGTCACGTTCGACGACATCACCGTGACGGGTTTGATCTCTGACGTCGATGGCGGGGCGATCTACGTGCACGACGGCAACGCCTCGGACGTGGTCACAGTCGCGAACTCGACGTTTGAGTCCGACGTGACGGGCGGCAGCCACAACGGCGGTGCCGTCGCGAACGCGGGCCAGAGCACCGTTGATGTGAGCGGCTCGACCTTCGATAGCGACGAGGCCGCATCTGACGGTGGAGCGATCGTGAACGAATCATCGGGAACGGTGAGCGTGGACGAAGGCACCCTCGACAACGACAGAGCTGACGACGGTGGCGCGATCGCGAACACCGGCACGGGCACTGTCAGCGTGGACGGCTCCGATCTCGAGCAGGACACGGCGACGTTCGACGGAGGTGCGATCGACAACGACGCTGGAGGTACGGTCACCGTTTCAGGCGGCTCGACTTTCGAGGACGATCGGGCCGACGACGGTGGCGCGATAGCCGGTGACGACGGCCTAATCGGGACGCTGAACGTCGGTGGCTCCAGCTTTGTGGGCAACGTCGCGGCCAGCGATGGCGGTGCGATCGACAGCGGAGCGGGCTCGAGCAGTGGCGAGGCCCTCACGGTCACCGACGATACCTTCACGGGCAACGGCGCCGAGGCCGGCGACGGTGGTGCGATCGACGACGCTGACAACGGAGGCATTGGTCTCGCAAGTGTCAGCGGCTCGGACTTCGTCGGAAACTACGCAACCATCGGCGATGGCGGTGCCATCGATAACGGCGATCATGGCTCGCCGGCCGCCGAACTGAGTGTTTGGGGCTCGACGTTCTACGGCGACGTGGTCGCCTCTGCGGCGGATGGCGCGGCGATCTACGACGGTGGCCTCGGGACCATAGTCCAGACGGAGGTCGCGGCTGATCTCTTCACAGAGACCTGCGTTGGTTCGGTCACATCCGAGGGCTACAACGCGGCCGTGCCCGGGGGCGGTGCGGGGATCGAGTGCGCCGGGGGAGCGACGGGCGATCAGCTCGACACCGCTGTCACCGACGTCAGCTCTCAGGGTGCCAGCGGACAGTTCACATTGCCGGACGCGCCGAACCCGGCGATCGATCTGATTCCCAGCGGCGCACAGGTGAGCTTCTTCGCTGGGCCCGAGACAACGCTGTGTCCTGTGACGGATCTGCTCGGTAACAGCGGCCCTGACAGCTCCGGTCATTGCGACGCCGGTGCCGTGCAGAACTACGTCCCTGCCTCATCCACCACCACGAATCCCGGAGGCGGCCAGGGAGGAAGCGGCAGTGGCAGTGCGAGCGGCAGTGGGGGAGGAGGCACGAGCACCACCACGTCGACCACGTCAACGACTACTGAGACGACGCACGTGGCGCCGAAGACGACGGTTACGACAACCGTCAAATTCGACAACCAAACGATCACACTTGTCCACCCGTCGATGAACGTGTGCACTGCCGCCGGTAAGAGCCTCTTGGCAACACTCACCTCCAAGTCGATCAAGCACTCCAAGAAGCCGAAGCTCAAGTTCAAGCTCGCGGCGTTCACGACCGGTCGCAAGGACAAGCACTCGGCCAAGCGCGTTCCCGCCAAGGAGTCGATCAAGCTCAAGGGGCTGAAGGCGCATCGGACGGACAAGCTGAAGGTCGTCGTCAGCTACAGCAAGCCGCGGAAGCATCACAAGCCCGCGGCCGTCTCCAAGACGATCACGGTCAAGTTCAAGGTCTGCTGAGAACTTGCCGATCTCTCAACCGGATGAATCGTTGGGGGTTTCTGAGCGGGGCGACGGCGTTGGTCTGCGCCGCAGTGCTGTGCATGGCCGCGCCCGCTTGGGCGTCGAGCGCGACGTACTACGTATCCAGTAGCGGGCTGGACTCCAACAGCTGTACGAGTTCGAGCAGCGCGTGCGCGACGATCACCGGCGCGCTCGCGGTCGCGAGTGCGGCCGACGTCTCGACCCCGACGGTCTACGTCTCCGGCACGATCAACGATGATTCCATCCAGATCGACGGTGCTCAGGGCTTCGTCGCGGTCACGATCGCCCAGGATCCGGGCGGCGCGACGGCCAAGGTCACCGGCGGATCTGACACGAATTCGCTGTTTGTGATCGAGAACGATGTCGCAGCGACGTTCTCGGGGCTTCAACTCGATGGCCTCAGCCACAGCGGTAATAACGACGGCGGCGCGATCGACGACGACAGCAGCGGCACAGTGACGGTCACCGGCGACTCGATCGACGCCCAGGCCTGGGACAACGGCGGCGCGATCGCGGTGATGGGCGGCGGCGCGCTGAACGTGACCGATGACACCTTTGACTACGACGGGGCTGACGGCTCCGGCTCCCAGCAGGGCGGCGCAATCTGGGTTGACAGCGGCACCACTGTCGATGTCACCGACTCGAACTTCGAGTTCGACTCGAGCGCGGGTGACGGCGGCGCGATCGCGGTCGAGGATTCCGGAACCACCCTCAACGTTCTCGATTCGACGTTCTCCGAAGCTGAGATGGGCGGCAGTGGTGGTGCGATAGCGGACGACGGAGCGTCGTCGATGACCGTCACCGACTCGACCTTCTATCGGAACATGGCCGGCGTCGACGGAGGTGCGATATTCCTGGCATCCACCGCTGCGGGCGCGGAGATCGTCGGTTCCACGTTCGACGGCAACACCGGCGACGGAGGCGGTTTCCTCGGCTCCATCAACCCGAGCACCTATGGGAACAATGTCTTTGTGGCGACAGGGGCCTCCGCTCCCACGATCAGGGGCGACGTTTTCTCCGGAACGTGTTACATGGGCACGAGCCCAGTGGACGACGGCTATAACGCCGGCTACGACGGGTCCTGCCTGTCGACCAGCCCGTCAGGCAGCCCCGACGTCCAATCGCGTGCGGTCGCCGATCTGTCTGGCCTTGGCACTGAGGCGGGCGCAGCCGCGGGGGCGCCGCCGACCGTCGTGGTCGGCGCGGCCAACCCAGCCGCAGGTCTGATTCCAAACGGCACCGGCGGCCTCTGCTCGACGACCGACGAGGCCGGTGTGACCAGCAGCGGCGCCTGCAATGTCGGGGCGTCGCAGGTCACCACACCGCGGCCTGTGTTGTATGTCGCTCATGGCGGCTCTGACACCGGCGATTGCAGCATTGCGGCCTCACCCTGCGCGACCGTCGCCTACGCCGTCGCACAGGAAAATCAGTACGAGCTCAACGCCGAGCCAACGGTGTATCCGTACAGCGATCCGACGGTGTATGTGTCTGGCGACATAAACGAGGAGAACATCCCGGTCAGCGAGGACGCGGTCATCAGCCAGTACGCGGGACCTGACGCTGCGCCCGCAGACATCGACGGCACCGGCCTCAGCAACAGCGACCCGCTGTTCGACATCACCGGAGGCAGCGTCTCGATCAACGGCATCACGATCGAGAATGCTCCCGGTGGCGGCGCCGTGGTCGTGGATGATCCTGGCAACACGGTGACCTTCGATGACGACGTCTTCTCGGGAAATTCGACCGCAGACAACGGCGGCGCGATCGCGAACATCTCCACCGGGATCGTTGAGGTGCGTGCGGCCACCTTCTCGAACGACTCGGCGACCGACGGCGGCGGGGCGATCTGGGTCGGCGACGGGGGTACCGTCGACGTCGACGAGGGGTCGAACTTCTCGCAAGACAACGCGCGCTTCGGCGGAGCGATTGCCGTTGGGATCGATGGTAACGGCGGCCGCAGCGACACGCTCGAAGTCAACAGCACAACATTCACTGCTGACGCGGCGAGCGACAACGGCGGGGCGATCGATAACGGCGACAACAGTGACGGCACGGTTCACATCACGGACGCCCAGTTCGCCGATGACACTGCGGCCTCCGACGGCGGTGCCATCGACAACGGTGACGACGGCGGCAGCCAGTACGAGAGCTTGAGTATCGGCAGCTCCTTATTCGATGGCGATACCGCACAACTCAACGGTGGTGCGATCGACAACGGCGATGGCGGACCGGGCTCGGCGCTCATCGAGAACTCCAGCTTCCACGGCGATACCGCGGTCTTTGACGGCGGTGCGATCGACAACGGTGACCGTGGCGGGACCGGCACACTCACCGTCGACGGTGTCACATTCACCGGTGACCAGGCAACCGGAGCCGGGCCTTACGGTGACGGCGGCGCGATTGACAACGGCGACACCGCTCTTGGCGCCTCCGGTGTGGGAGACCTTGCGGCAGTCTCCTCAACGTTCGATGGGGACACCGCACCTGTGTCCGGCGACCTGATCAACGACCAAACCCCCGCAGACGCGAGCATCGCCGGCGACCTCTTCGACGGGACCTGCGCAACGGGTGGGTCAGGCACGATCACCGACCGGGGCTACAACGCCGCTACGGACGGCACGTGCATCGCCGCCGGCGTGAGCACAGACGCAGTCGACGCGAGTGTCGGCTCGGACTTGGGCGCACCGGGTGGGGCGTTTGAGACGGTTGTGCCCGTCTGGGGTGACCCGGCGATCGATCTGGTGCCGACTACCGCGCCATCCGTCAGCGGCTTCACGCTGTGTCCGACGACCGACATCCTGGGCAACGGCGGCCCGGACGGCAACGGCTCCTGTGACGCCGGCGCGGTACAGGAATACACGCCATTGGCTCCCACCGGCAGCGCGGCCGATGTGACCGCGACGGCTGGCGTCGGCGAGGCGACGGTCACCTGGACGCCACCATCACTGAACGACGCGGGAGGGGCGATCAGCGGATTCACCGTCACCCCGCACAACGTCACGACCGGGCATGACGAGACTCGTTGGAGCACCACGGGCGATGTGGATTCGCTCCTGGTTACGGGCCTGACAGATGGCGACAGCTACACGTTCACGGTCGTCACGAACAACTCAGCTGGTTCGGGACCTGCCAGCTCCGCGTCAAGCGCCGTGACTGTCCAGTCCCCGCCTGCGCCACCGACTAATACGAGCACGACTCCGACCAACACCGGAACGGCGAGCACGCCGACAACCACTCCGACGCCAACCTCCACGGGGAGCACAAGCACGCCAACCGCGACCCCGCCCAAGCGGACCACCAGCACCAGCACCGCGACGCTCGACGACCAGAAGCTGACGCTCGTCACGCCTTTGGCGTCGACCTGTCTCGCGCCAAGCAAAAGCGCGACGATCAAGTTGACCTCGAGTGTGATCCCGCACTCCAAGAAGGCCAAGCTGAAGTTCGTCTCGGCGCTGTTCACTCTTGGCCGAAAGCAACCTCACATCGGCAAGCGGAGCTCGCTCAGCGAGACGTTCAAGCTCAAGGGAATGAAGAAGGGTCGCTACGCCGTGAAGGTTGTCGTCAGCTTCCACCAGACTCTTCACGGCCGGACCACCGCCGTGAAGAAGACGATCGCCGGTAGGCTCAGCGTTTGCTGAGCCCATGGATATCGCGATCCCGATCTTCGACAAGCTGACCGCGCTCGATGCGATCGGGCCTTACGAGGTCCTTTCGCGGCTGCCCGACGCAACTGTCAGCTTCATCGCGAAGGAGCCTGGGCCGAAGCGGACCGAGAACGGGATGCTGGCGCTCGTCGCTGACCGGGCGCTGACCGACCTGCCCGAGCCCGATGTGATCGTCGTTCCCGGTGGGTTTGGGACGCGCGCGCTCGTCCACGACGAAGAGCTTCTGAGCTGGCTGCGGCACGCCCACGAGCACTCGACCTGGACCACATCGGTTTGCACCGGCTCGCTGCTGCTCGCAGCCGCCGGGATCCTGGAAGGGCTCCAAGCCACAACCCACTGGCTGCAGTACGACCTCCTGCGCCCCTACGGGGTCACACCCGTCGCCGAGCGGATCGTCCGCCAGGGCAAGATCATCACCGCCGCTGGTGTCTCCTCCGGGATTGACATGGCGTTGCTGCTCGCCGCTGAGATCGCCGGCCGCGACTGGGCGCACGGGATTCAACTCGGCATCGAGTACGACCCCGAGCCGCCGTTCCCCGGTGGTTCGCCGCGCACCGCGCCACCTGAGATAGTCGAGCTGGTCCGCGCCCGAGCAGCCGAGCTCGCCTGATCGACGGTCTTCTCGAGCTGACGTTCGAGGACCGCGGCAACGTCGGCACAAACCTCTGCGGGCTGTTCGTGCACCAACTCCCAGTCGTAGCGGTGCACGGTCAGGCCGTGACCGCGCAGCTTCAGGTCGTTACGGCGGTCGCGGCGGCGCTGCCCTGGGCTTGAGTGGCTCTTCTCGCTGTCGAGCTCGACGACCAGTTGTGCCTCTGGCCAATGCGCGTCCACGAGGATTCCATGAACGCGCACGTTGAGGCGCGGTAGCGGCAACCGGCGGCGCGCGCAGAGCTCAAGAAAGGCCTCTTCGAGCGGGCCGTTCGCGTACTTCAGTTCTGGCTGGTAGCGCGCCAGTGCTTCGCGCAGCCGTCGTGAGCCGCGCTGCCCGCTGCCGCACGCCGCGAGCAACACCGGAACGTCGAGCTGGTGGCGGAAGTCGAGTTGCCCGAGCGCCCGGTTGACCGTCGGTAATCCGTTCGTTGCCGCGAGGTCGACCATCATCTCCGGGATCGACGTGGTCGGCACGCCCCTCGACGACACACGCGTGATCTCGCGGCGGCCATAGACCCGAACACCCGGCAGCGAGCGCACCTTCCGTGGCGTGCTGACCTCGATCACCCGCGGCGCGTAATCGATCAAGCCGCGCGAGTGCGCGGCGGTGGCATGGCTGAGTGCGGCACCCGGGCCCGCGTAGAGGACGGCGGCCCACAGGTCAGCCTCCCGGCTGCGGGCGGTGTGGCCGACCGCGTACACGCGCGGCAGGACAGGCCGCAGGTAGCCCCTCTCCACCCAGCCCTGGATCGTCGAGCGCTCGAAGCCGAGTCGCGTGAGCTGGGCGAAGGTGACCCGACCGTGTTGCCGCCCCGCGAGCGCGCGGAGCTGTTCTCTGTCCTTGGAGTACGTCATTACGTACTAGAGGGACAACGAACCCACGGTTAACCCCCCTCGCCGGCCCACCCCCACGTAAACTCCCGCACCTTGCACACAACGACCCGCCCAACCGACCTCCTCACCGGCGAGGAACTCACCCCCGACCAGCTCCAGGCCCTGATCGAAAGAGCGGCCTGGATGAAGGCCAACCCGTTCGGCTCAGACGTCCTCAAGCACCGCACGGTCGCGCTGATCTTCCAGCGCCACTCGACCCGCACGCGCGTGAGCTTTGAGACCGGCATCGTCGAGCTTGGCGGCCACCCGATGGTCCTCAGGACCGAGGACACGCAGCTCGCCCGCGGCGAATCGATCCGCGACACCGCCTACGTCCTCTCCCGCAACGTCGCGGCGATCGGCATCCGCACCGGTCCCGACGAGCTTCGTCGAGGAGCTCGCCGAGTACGCCACCGTGCCGGTGATCAACATGCTCACCGCCGGCCACCACCCCTGCCAGGCCTTCGCCGACCTGCTCACGCTGAAGGAGACCTTCGGCGACCTCAACGGGCTGAAGCTCGCCTACGTCGGCGACGGCAACAACGTCGCGCGCTCGCTCGCGATCGTCGGCGCGCTCGCGGGCGTCAAGGTCAGCATCGCCGCGCCGGACGGCTACCAGCTAGAGCCGGTCGCGGGCGCCCATCTCACCTGGGATCCGTACGAGGCCGTCAAGGACGCCAACGCCGTCTACACCGACGTCTGGGTGAGCATGAACGACTCCCCGGAGACGGCCGCCGCCCGCAAGGAGGCGCTCGCGCCCTATCAGCTCAACGATGAGCTGCTCGCGGCCGCCGCCCCCGGCGCGATCGCCCTGCACTGCCTTCCGGCGCACCCGGGCGAGGAGATCACCGAGTCAGTGCTCTACGGTGAGCGCCAGCGCATCTGGGATCAGGCGGAGAACCGCCGTCATGCCCAGAAGGCTCTGCTCGAGCTCCTCTGCGGCTGACCTTCGGGGCTCTCGCCGCGGCTTCGAGCCCCTCACCGAAGCGCCCACCGCCGTCTAACCTCACTCACACCATGGATCCAGCCGTTCCGACCACCACCCGCCCACACCGCGGCGACCAGCTCGAGCTGACCGTCGACACGCTCGCCTTCGGCGGCGCCGGTGTCGCGCGTCACGAGGGCTACGTCGTCTTCGTCCAGGGCGGGATCCCGGGCGACACCGTGCGGGTCGAGATCGGCAAGGCCAAACGCGCTTACGCAGAGGCTCGCGTGCTCGAGGTCGTCAGCCCGAGCCCTGACCGGATCGAGCCGCTCGCCGACCATCCTGGCGCGCCGTGGCAGGTGATCCCCTACGCCAAGCAGCTCGAGATCAAGGCCGAGCAGGTCGACGACTCGCTGCGCCGGATCGGCAAGCTCGACGGCTATGTCTTCGAGCCGATCATCCCCGCCGTGCAGGAGTGGCGCTACCGCAACAAGCTCGAGTACTCGTTCGGCAAGGACGCCGACGGCAGCCTGATCTGCGGCTTCCATGCTCCCGGACGTTGGGAGGACATCGTCGAGGTCACCGACTGCATGCTCGCCTCGGAGAAGGGCAACCAGGCCCGCGAAGAGGTTGTCGCCTGGTGCCGCGGCCAGGGCCTCGAGCCATACGACCGTCGCACGGGCGAGGGCTTCCTGCGCAACCTGGTGGTGCGCGAGGGCCGCCGCACCGGTGAGATCCAGGTGCGGCTCGTGACTTCGCGCGGCAAGTTCGACGAGGACGCGCTGGCAGCGGCCGTACCGACCGCCGACGGCCTGCTCTGGACGAAGCTCGACAGCGTCGCCGAGACCACCGCCGGGTGGCGAGACCGCGCTGCTGGCCGGCGTCGATCGCCTCGAGGAGGAGCTCGGCGGACTCTCGATCAGCATCTCCGGCGAGGCCTTCTTCCAGACCAACACCGAGATGGCTGAGCGCCTCTACGCGCTCGCGATCGAGTACGCCGAGCTCAAGGGCTACGAGCGGCTGTTCGACCTCTACTGCGGAATCGGCACGATCGGCCTGCTGATGGCGCCGCGCGCCGCCGAGCTCTGGGGTCTCGAGATCGTCGAGGACGCGATCTCCGACGCGATCGCGAACGCGCGACGCAACGAGATCGACAACGCCCACTTCTTCGCCGGCGACGTGCGCCTGGCGATGCGCGACCTGGTCGAGAAGGCCGGCCGGCCCGACGTGCTGGTCGTCGACCCGCCGCGCGCCGGACTCTCGCAGAAGATCGTGCGCCGGATCATCGAGGCGGCGCCCAAGCGGATCGTCTACGTCTCCTGCAACCCGACGACGCTGGCGCCCAACGCGGCCCAGCTGGTCGAGGCGGGCTACGAGCTGACGAAGGTGCGGCCAGTGGACATGTTCCCGCAGACGCCGCACATCGAGTGCGTCGCGCAGTTCGAGCGTCGCTCCGGATAAGTGCCTGATCGCGTCGGGTAGTGGTTCACTAGGGCCATGCGCGCGGTCGTCATCAACGACGGGGACATCGTCATCGAGGAGCGCCCGGACCCGGTGGCGGGTGCGCAAGAGGTGCTCGTCAAGGTCCGCGCAGCCGGGCTGAACGGCGCCGACATCCTCCAGCGCGCGGGTCACTACCCGCCTCCGCAGGGCTTCCCGGCGGACATGCCGGGCATGGAGTTGGCCGGCGAGGTCGTTGTCAACGGCCCGGGCGCAACCCGTTTCCGTGTCGGTGATCGCGTGATGAGCCTGATCGGCGGTGCCGCGCAGGCGGAGCTCGCCGTTCTCAACGAGCGCATGCTGATGCCGGTCCCGGAGAAGCTCGACTGGGCTGAGGCCGGTGGCCTGCCTGAGGTCTTCACGACCGCGCACGACGCACTCTTCACCCAGTGCGGGCTGCGGTCCGGCGAGCGGCTGCTGGTCCACGGCGCCGCCGGTGGCGTCGGTACCGCGGCCGTACAGCTCGGCCGCGCGGCGGGCGCGCGCGTGACCGCGACGGTCCGCAATGCCGACCACCGTCAGGGCGTGTCGTCGCTCGGCGCTGCGGTCGTCGGCCCCGACGACTTCGTCGACGAGGGTCCCTTCGACGTGATCCTCGAGCTCGTCGGCGCACCCAACATGCCCGACAACCTGCGTGCTCTGCACACCGGTGGCCGTATCTCGCTGATCGGAACCGGCGCCGGCGCCGCAGCCGAGCTCAACCTCGGCCTGCTGATGGCGCGACGCGGCCGCATCCATGGCTCGACGCTGCGCGGCCGCTCACTCGAGGAGAAGGCGCTGACGGCCCGGGCGGTCGAGCACAACGTGCTGCCGCTGTTTGCAAGCGGCGCGCTGCGTGTCCCGGTCGCAAAGACCTATCCCCTCGAAGAGGCCGCCAGGGCCTACGACCAGTTCGCAGCCGGCGGCAAGCTCGGCAAGATCGTTCTCACGATCTGAGGCGGGCAGCTAGAACGCGCCAGGGGCCGTACGCCCGCCCTCGCGCACGAGCAGCTCCAGCTCAGCGCGACCGTTGCCGACAAGGGGCAGGCCGTGCGCCAGGAGCAGGTGCTCAAACTCGTACTCCGAGAGGATCCGTGCGAACGCCGCCAGCAGGCCCCGCTTGGTCTCCTCGGCGTCGCCCATCAGCGAGTCCGGCACCCAGCCGATGCGGCTGGCAGCGTCGGTCGGTGAGCGCACGATCGTGTCGGCCAGCCACAGAGCCTGCGCCGACTCCAGGTAGAGGCCACCGTCGTCCGGCGACAGCGCGCCGACCTCAACCGCGACGAGGCCTCCCGGCAGCTCATCGCCCGGCTCGTACGGCTCGACCGGCTGCCCTTCAGTGAACTCGTGCAAACCCGCTGCCGGGACGTGCACGCTGCAGCCGAAGCGGTCGTTGATCGCGGCGCTGTCACGGTAGTGATGACGGTTGCAGAGCACGATCGCGGTCGGCGGCGTGTCGCGCGCGGCGAACCACTCGATCCCCTCGTCGGGCGGCAGGATCGGATCTATGAAGACCCCGGCCCCGTCGATCCAGTAGGAGGAGACGGGGAAGCCGCCGATGCTTGGGTTGGCGCTGGTCCAGTGCCATATGCCGGGAAGGATCTCGTTCATGCCGACACGGTCCTGCCCAGAACGCCGAACGTCAATAAGGCGGAAGGTCCGCCCACCACTGGCCCAGCACCTTAAAGGCCGACCAGAACTCCCGCTTGGCGGACTCCTCGTCGAGCGAGTCGTCGATGTTCGGTACGTACAACGCCTCACAGGATGGCGTGAACCGCTGCACCAGGCCCGGCTCCTCCGACAGATCTCGCCGCAACGGCAGCGATAGATCGTTCACGGCGCCGAGGGCCTCGTGCCCCATTACGACGAGGATCTTCGGCGCGACGATCGTGATCTCCTCGGCGACGCGAGCCACGCAGCCGGGGTCAGCCATCACCGGATCCAGGACCGGGCACTTCACGCACAGCGTCCCGTAGACGGCGAGCGGGTCGATGTTGAGGCGCTTGAGCGACTTCATCAGCGCGTTGCCGGTGCGGCCGTAGAAAGCAACGCCCTCCTCGACCTCGGAGGGCCTGGCCGAGTACTTGACCATGAAGATGTCGGCCTGGGGGTGGCCGGAGCCGAGTACCGGCATCAGCTGGCCGCGCGGGCACTGCTCGCACGCCTGAAGCTCGCGTGAGAGGTTGTTGAGTTCGCGAATCGCCCGCTCGAGGTACTTCTCGCGGATCTCGTCGTCTGTAGCGGGCATTGCCCCCGAATTGGACGCCCCGGCCGCTTGTCCTTGCGAGTGCATCAGGACTTGCGGTCGTGCATCAGGACTTGCGGGCCGCGCGACGCAGCCGTCGCTCCCTCGCGGCCTCCCGCGCGCCGGGCGGCATCGCCTTGGTCTGTAGGAACTTCAGCGCCTGCACGTAGAGCAGACTGGCGGGGTTGCGGATGATGTCGGCGGTGCGCAGCGACTCGAGAAACTGCTCGGGTCCGTCGAAGTCGTGCATGCGGATCCGCACCGACCCGAGGCCCTGCGGTACGTGCGCGTCCGAGCCCGCCCCGGCGATCATCCGATACTTGGCGGCGAACCGCACCGCCTCCTCGTTGAACTCGGAGATCGCCACGCGCGGGTTGAAGATCTCGATCAGGTCGATGTCGTCGAGCACCTCCAGCAGATTCTTGTAATCGGGCACCGAGTGCATCCGGTCGAACGGGTGCGGCACGTAGACCAGTCCGCCCTGGCGCTTGATCTCGGCGACCGTCTCCTGCATGGTCAGCCCGCGCGGAATCTTCTCCTTGATGAACAGGCCGATCACCTCGCCCTGGGAGCGCCGTCTTGACCTCCTCGCCGACGATCACCTTGATCCCCTTGGCCTTGGCCGCGGCCTCGAGCGCGCCCGAGATCTCGTTGTGCTCGGTCACGGCGATCGCTCCCAGCCCCTTGGCCCGCGCCTCCGCGAGCAGCACCTCGACCGGAGTCGCGCAGTCATACGAATGGTCGGTGTGCATGTGCAGGTCAACGTCAATCAGTGGCCGATCGGCCACGATCCGCGCCGCACCGGTGTTGATCGGCCGCCGGTCGTGGCGCCGCGCCACCAACGAGCCGTAGATCTCCTCGAGCTCATCGGCGGCCCGCGCGAAGCTCAGCTGCTCCCGTAGTGGTTCTGCCTCGATCTCAAGGCTCGTGCGCAGCTCCGGCTCAGCCGCGAGCTCCAGCAGGTGCGCCGCGAGCGTCTGCGCATCGCCTGGCGCGTACTGAAGCCCGCGCGCGCCGTCCGAGAGCAGTTCGGCGTAGACGGGAATGCTGCTCGCGACCGGCACGATTCCGCTCACGAGCGCCCGCACCAGCAGACCCGGTGCGGGCATCACGCCGTCGGAGCCGAGCACGAGCACGTCGGCCTCGGCCAGTGCATCTTCGACGGGCATCGTCTCGGCACCGACGAACCGCACCCGCTCCGCCAGCCGATGCCCGAGCGCCGCCGGAGTTGCCAGCGGCCGCGACGACCAGATCGTCGCCCGCCACCTTGCTTCGGCAGGCATCAGACGCAGCGCTCGTAGGAACGTCCTCAGCGCCGCGCGCTCCTCCTCGGCGATGAAGACAAGATGCAGCGTGTCTCCGGTGTCGCGACTTGCTGTTCGCGACACCGGCTGCGCCGCGGGTAGGACGACGCGGTAGTCCGCCGGGTAGAACCGATCCATCAGCACCCTGGTGGCCTCATAGGAGGTGATCCGGGCATCGAGCCGGCTGAACATCAGCTGGGAGATCTGGCGCCCGAGCTGCGTCGCGAGCACGCGCTCGGTCGGGTTGTGGAAGGTCGCGACGCTCAGGGCCCGGGCGGTCCGCAGCGCAACGCTCGAGGCGCTCGGGGCGAACGGCTCGTGCACGTGCACGATGTCGAGCGGCAGCGTCGTCAGGGCCTCTTCGATTGTCCGCGCGACGTCGACAGGCAGCGACGCCGCACGCCGCCGCGTCGGGGCGAACGGCAGCACCTCGCCGACGCCGAGCACCAGTGGCTCGACGTCCGCCCGTGCCATCAGTGCCTCCGGATCGCCGCGTAGAGCCCTGCGGCTTTCTCGCACCAGCTCGGCCGAGCGCGAGGGGGCGACGATCAGTACCCGGTGCCCGCGACGGTGCAGCTCCTCGGACAGCCGCGCAACGTACTCGCCGACCTCGGTCTTCGTCTCCCAGGCGAACGGGCTCACCTGCGCGATCGCGAGGCGCTCTTCTGGCACGCCGCGCAGTCTACGCGGCTGTGATCCGAGCCGATCAGCTCAGGGTGAAGGTATAGCTGGCGCGCTGGACGCGCTTGCTGCCTCGTGGCGTGAACTGCGCGCTGGCGGAGACGCTGATGTGTTTGGCGTGTGCCAGCAGCATTGTGCCCGCGCTCGTAAGGCGGAGCGTCAGCTTGTCGTCTCCGGGGCCGCTCACGTGCGCGCGGCCGGTCGCGATCAGCACCCTCTGGCTGCTCTTGCCGGCATACCAAGAAGTGGACGCTGTGCCAGGCACGACTGCCGCGTACGCGAAGACGAAATGGCGCGCGGAACGGATGTGCGCGAGCGTTCCGGCCTTTCCGTATGGGGCGAGGATCGCCGCCAGTGAGAGCCTGACCTCGGCGAGGTTCGGGGCTGGTAGGGCAAGCTCCGTCGCTGGTCCCCAGGTGCCGTTGGTCTCAGCGATCGTGTAGCCGAGGACGTCGCCGTGTCCGTCGTCGTACTGGCCGATCACCGCGCAGTCGCCGACACCCGTGCAATCGGACTGGTTCGTGGCCGCGTACTGGATGTTGCCCGCGTTGGCCGGCAGCGGCGACTCGAGCGCGGTCTGCCACGTTCCGTTCACCTCGGACAGCAGCAGGCCCTGCGAGTTGTAGCCGGCATCGGTGTAGACGCCGGTTGCCAGACAGTTGCCGGCGTTGACGCAGGAGATCCAATCGAGTCCCGCGGACTGCTTCTCGAGGCCGACGACCGCGTTGGCCGGCAGCGTGACCTCGACCCCGGGCTGCCAGGTCCCGTTCACCTGAGATACGAGCAGGCCCTGTCCGTTCTCGTCGTTGTCGAAGTACCAGCCGACTGCTGTGCACCCACTCGCCTGCGGGCAGGCGACCGAGGCCAGCACCGCCGTCTGGTCACCGACCGTCCCAACCGGGGCGGCGTTCGCGGGCAGCGCGGCGCCGGTACCACCGGCCCAGTTGCCGCCGGACTCGCTGAACAGCAGGCCCAGCGAGTTCTGAAGCGGGTTCACGTACGTGCCGACGGCGGCGCAGTCACCGGCGTCGGCGCATGAGACCGAGGAAGGCACGATGCTTGGATCACTGTCTGCGTCGCCGGGCGGCGCCGGCTCCGGTGCCGCCGTCCACCTGCCATCTCTGCCGCTGACCAGCAGGCCCTGCTGATGACCGGACGGGTCGACGTACTTGCCTGCGGCGGTGCAGGTCCCACCGGGCGGGCAGGTGACCGTCAACAGGACTGCATCCTGGCCCTCCACGGGTGCGCCCGCTGGCAGCGGCGCCTCGACTGCACGCGACCAGTGGCCGTTGCGCTCGGTGACGATCATGGCCTCCCAGACCTCGGCGTTGGTCTCGTAGTTCCCGACAGCCGCGCAGTTGCCCACTGAGTCGCAGGCGACGCCGGCGAGCCCCAGATCGTCGACGATGGCGCCCGCCTTGGGACGTGTGGGCTGGATCGCGTTTGCCGGCAGCTGCACGCTGATCCCGGATGACCAGCGACCATGAGATTCTGTGAAGGCCACGCCGTGGTCGATGCTGCCGGCGTCCGTGTAGCGCCCGATGGCTGTGCAGTCCCCCGCGGCCGGGCAGGAGACGTCGACCAGCGAGCCTCCGTCCGCCGCCTTGAACGGGTCCGGTGCGGCATCGGCCGGCGGTTGCGCCTCGGCCGGCCGCTGCCACTTACCGCGCGCCTCCGTCAGCAGCAGCCCCTGGCTGTCGCCGAGGTCGTCGTCATAGGTACCGACGGCACTGCAGTTGCCAGCCGATCGGCACGACAGGGCACTGAGCTGGACTGTCGGGTTGGGCGGTGCGGCCGCCGCCGCTGGCGCCAGCACGGCCATGCCGACCACCATCGAGAGCAGCCAGGCGGCCGGACTGCGAAGCATGGTCCGAGCATAGAGGGGCGCCTCGGTTACGAGGCGCCCCTCGCTCACAGCTTGGGATTCGGTCCGTGCGCGCTACGCGACAGAGAGCTTCGACGCGTCCGTCGTGGCAGCCTGCACGCGCGAGTACTTGCCGATGAACTCTTCCGTGTCCTCGCGCGCCTCGTCGTCGGGGCGCTGATTCTTCGGCGACTTCATCAGGTAGGAGCTGGGACCGTCGAGCTGACCGGCGACGCCGTGGTTCAGCGCGAGCTTGCAGCAGCGCACCGCATCGGTGACGATGCCGGCGGAGTTCGGCGAGTCCCAGACCTCGAGCTTTGTCTCCAGCTGCAGCGGCACGTCGCCGAAGGCCTGGCCCTCAAGGCGGATGTGCGCCCACTTGCGGTCGGTCAGCCACGGCACGTAGTCCGACGGGCCGATGTAGACGTCGTCGGCCGGCAGCGTGTGGCCCATGATCGAGGTCACGGCCTGGGTCTTGGAGATCTTCTTGGACTCGAGACGCTCACGCTCGAGCATGTTGTAGAAGTCCATGTTGCCGCCGACGTTGAGCTGGCTGGTTCGCAGCAGCTTGACGCCGCGGTCGTGGAACAGACGCGCGAGCGTGCGGTGCACGATCGTCGCGCCGACCTGCGACTTGATGTCGTCGCCGATGATCGGCAGGCCCGCCTTGATGAAGCGGTCGTTCCAGTAGTCCTCGCCGGCGATGAACACCGGAATGCAGTTCACGAAGCCGCAGCCGGCCTCGAGGATCTGCTCGACGTACCACTTGGTCGCCTGCTCGGAGCCGACCGGGAGGTAGGACACGACGACGTCGGTCTTGGTGTCCTTGAGGATCTGGACGATGTCGGCGGTCGGGCCGGGCGCCTTGGTGATCTTCTCCTTCAGGTACTTGCCGAGGCCGTCATGCGTCATTCCGCGCTGGACCGGGACATTGAGCTTCGGAACGTTCTCAACGAACTTCAGCGTGTTGTTCTGTCCGGAGAAGATCGCCTCGCTGAGATCCTTGCCGACCTTTTCGACGTCGATGTCGAAGGCGGCCGAGAACTCGATGTCGCGGACGTGGTAGCCGCCGAGGTCGACGTGCATCAGGCCCGGGACCTGCTTCTCGGGATCTGCGTTCTTGTAGTACTCGACGCCCTGGACGAACGAGCTTGCGCAGTTGCCGGTGCCGATGATCGCGACGCGGACCTTGTCATGCTGATAGCGCGCGGTGCCGACGGAAGAGCCGTTCGTGGAGGCCGGTTCGGTGGTCACTGATCGATGTCCCCTCTGGAAGTTCTGGCCGGCGCGGTCGCGCCGACGGGTGCAGGTAGTACGCCGTGCGATAGGCCCGGTTACACCGAACGGTACCCTTAATTGGCTTCGGTGACCGCCGCCGCGTGAAAGGTAAACCAAATGGTTTCGGGCGGGACCGCCTCCGACACGGCGACCTAGTCGATCGCCTCGCGCAGGATCGCGGCGGCCATCACATATACGTCGGCCACGACGGTGGCGACGTCTTCGAGCAGCAGGCGGCAACAGGCGCCGTCGTAGAGCGTCGCCAGGCGCCGCGCGGTCCGTTCCGGATCTCGCGCCCCCGCCGCCCGAGCCAGCCCGCTGAGACGGCCGATGAACCGCTGGGCTTGTTCGGTCGCAGCCTGGTGCACAGGGTGCTCGCGATCTGGAAACTCGGCGGCGGCCGCGACGATCGGATCCGGCACGACGCTTTCCGGATCGGCCAGCGCGGTGAAGATCTCGAGCAGCCGCGTGCGAGGCGCCAGATCCTCACGGCTGAGCACCGCCTCGGTGGGGCAGGTGCGCGCATAAGTGGCCAGGTACACCAGGATCAGGTCGTCCTTGGAGTCGAAGTGCTGATACAGCGTGCGCTTCGATACCCGAGCCGCCGCATGCAGCTCGTTGATACGGGTCGCGTTGAACCCCTGGCGCGCGAACAGTTCGCCGGCTGCCGCGAGGATTCGGTCTCGCGCGCCGCGTCCGAGTGAGCCTCCGCGCCCGGCCGGCGCCACCGCTAGCCGCCGACCGGCCTGGCCAGCTCCCGGCGCACGTGGGCAATGCGCTGAATCGTGGTGATCAGCGTCAATCCGGCAAGTACGTAGACGGCGGGCGCGAGCAGCTCGAAATGTCCGAGCGACGCCCCCCGCGCGAACACCAAACCGATCGAGAGAATCACGACGCGCACCGGCCGCGTCGCAAGTCCCACCTTGCACTGGACTCCGAGCGCCTCGGCTCGGGCCCTCGTGTAGGAGACCATCAGCGAGAACAACACCGCGGCCACCACGGCGGCGACCGCTGCCTGGTCGCCCTGCGAAGCGAAGTAGGCGCCCGCGGCGGTCAACACGATCCCCTCCTCGAGCCGGTCGAGCGTCGAGTCCAGGAAGGCCCCGAACTGCGTGCCCTTGCCCGACATGCGGCTGTAGCGCCCGTCGAGGGTGTCCATGATCGAGCCGACGATGAACGCGATCCCGGCGAGGAAGAACAGACGCCCCACGACCAGCCCTGCGGCTGCGAGGTTGAGCGTGAACCCGGTCAGTGAGATCGCGTTCGGCGTGAGCCGCGACTCGATCAGCCGATTTCTGAAGATCTGCTGGGTGGTCAGCCGCTCCGTACCCTCACCGCCCCGTCGGCGCGGACGCGATCTCGTCTGTGCGTGTTTCGTCTCAGGCATCTGAAGGCCGGCGCAGAGACTAGTGGGTCTGCCGGAAACGTTGTACCTGGAAGGGCGAAGGCCGGGGGCCGGTGGCCGCGGACGCAGGAGCCGCGGCGTGGCAGCGCCACGCGAGGCTCCGAGGACAAAGGCCAGCGGTCATCCGGACGAGCAATTTCGGGTGCAACGTTTCCGGGAGGCCACCAGAGCACGCTTACGCTGTCATGCCTGCAAACGTCCACACGTCGGGCCGCGCTCGCGCCAGCAGTTGCTTGGCGAGTAGTGCCGAGAGCGCCGCGGTGAGCGCCCCGAGGAACACGTCGGTGAAGTAGTGATTGCCGGTCGCGATCACCACGAAGGCGATGAACGCCGGGTAGATCCGCCACAGCACGCGCGCGACGCGGTGGTGCACGAGCCGAGACATCGGCAGCCCGATCATCAGCGCAAAGCAGACGTGCATGGACGGGACCGCCGCATAGGCGTTCATCAGCGCACTGGTCGGACCATGCTCGACCGTCACGCCGGTGAACTGCTGGATTGCGTCCGTGAACCCCCACTGCGGCATCAAGCGGGGCGGCGCCGTCGGATAGACGGAATAGCCCACGAGCGCGATCAGCATGGCGATCAGGAACATGTTGCGCACGAAGTAGAAGGAGTCGTTGCGCCGCAGGTAGATGAACGCGAGCGCGCCCACCGTCAGCGCGAAGTGTGCGTTCAGGTAGGTCCAGTCGGCAACGTCCAGCAGCCAATGCGCGTGGCTCGTGACCCAATACTGGATATTCGGCTCGACGAACACGTGCAGCGCGCGTTCGAAGCTGATGATCTTGGTCGCATCGCCGAACGGCTTGTAGCTGTCGGTGACTCCGACCAGCCCGCGCACGATCTCATAGCCGGCGTACGCGACCCCGAACATCAGGAATTGGCGGAGAACATCGGGCCAACCGTGCGGTAGGAGCTCAGCCGAGAATGACTCGAGGCGGCGCTTCACAACGAGGCAACATACCCACCCGCCATCTGGTCGGCGTCGAATGTTTTGTCAGTTGCAACGCGGGGTCCGCGCTCGCACGCGTGCCAGCGAGAACGTCATCACCAGCCGCGCCCGGCCGGTGCCACGAGCCTGGATCCGCGTGAACTGTCCCTCCGGCGCGACACACCCGCTGACGCCCGTAAGCCGCCAGTACGCCGACCAGCGCACGCGCACGTAGATGCTGCCGGGCCGCGTCACCGTCAACGTCAGCGAGTTCGCGCCCATCGACACCAGCCGCCCGGCGCCGCTCGCGATCGACGTCGGATCGCTGACCGCATACACGGTCCAGTGCGGCAGCCGCGCGACCAGGCTGAGGTACGGGAGCCCGCCGCGGATCAGCCGCAGCTCAGCTCGTGCCGAGTAGTCGGGGGCGGTGTCGGCCACGGCGACGTAGCGCACGGCGAGCCGGTGAAGCCAGGCCTCGTACGTGCCGGCCGTCAGCTCGCCCCCGTAGAACAGTCCGTTGTCCGCGATGTCGAGCTGGCGCTCCCAGCCCCGCGCGAGGGGCACCTGCGGCGCCAGCCGGTCGGCCTCCCAGTGGCCGGCGGTGAACGGAACCTCGAGGCGCCACGCATGCGCTGCCGCGCCCGGCTGAGCTGCAAGGAAGCGGATCAGCGGCCGGTAATAGGCGGCGTTGTTCGCCTGTTCGCCGTGCTCGAGATCGGTGATCGCGTCGTGGATCTGGAGATAGATGAGCGGGATCGCCGCGAGTGCCAGCACCAGCCACGCCCGCCGCGGCACCAGCAGCAGCGCCACCAGTGGTCCGGCTGCGAGCTCGCCCAGCCGCGCGGCGTTGCTGCCGACCGGCGTGCTGACCAGATACGCGATCACGCAGCCGACCAGGTAGAGGACGACCGTCGCGCTGACCACGCGTCCGGGTCGGAGCAGTAGCACTCCAACTCCGACTACGAGCAGTGGCCACAGGGTTCCGAACGCGAACGGCTGATAGCCGCCCTCCGGGAATACGACCGCCAGTGCTCCCAAGGGCACGATCGCGGCCGATATCGCGACGATACCCCAGGCGATATCGGCCGAAAACCGCCTCTGGAGGCCCCCCAAGGTGAAAATCGCCGCGGCGAGGGCTGCGAACAATCGCGGCCACGGGACTCGCGAGCGCCGTGAGGAGCGCCAAAACGGCGGCCCAGCGGGGCCGCCGCCGTTCAAGGAGCAGCGCTGTGACCGTGGCGCCGCATAGGCCGACTGCGAACGTCAGCCGTCCGCTCAACAACTCGGTGACGGTCGCCGCGCCGAACCAGGTGGCGCCGAGCCAGGCGTCGTCGCCGAAGCTGTCGTGGGCGAGTGCCTCGAACGCGGCCGCGGTACCGACGCTCGCGAGTGCCGCCAGCAGCTGGGGCGTCAACAGCCAGGCGAGTGGCGGGAACAGGACGCTGTAGCCGGTCGACGTCGTGGCCGCCGTACCACCAGTTGTTCCAGATTCCGAAGCCCTCGGCGCCGAACAGCTTCACCCGCAGCAGCTGCGCAGGCAGGTCGGCGCCCGTCGGCTCGACGATCAGATAGGCGATCGCCAGCGCCGCCGCGACCGACGTTGGTGCAGCGCGCTGCAGCTTGCGGATAACGTGCGGCCTCGTGACCTCCGAGCTGCCGACCGCATCACGCAACGTCCTGTGTCTCGGGGAGGCACTGGTGGATCTGATCTGTGAGCGGCCGGTGTCGGCGCTCGCGGAGGCGGACATGTTCGTTCCGCACTTCGGCGGAACGGTCGCGAACGTCGCGCTGATGGCGGCGAGGGCCGGTGCGCGCACCGCGCTCGCCGGCGGCGTCGGTGACGACGACTGGGGGCGGTGGTTGCGCGGCCAGCTCGAGCGGGCCGGTGTGGATCTGCGCCACTTCAAGCTGATCGAGGATATGCCCACGCCGCTGGCGCTGACCACCGTCGATCACGCGGGCGAGCCAACCTTCCGTCTTTACGGTGAGGCGCTCGCGACGGTCGTGAACGCACTGTGGGGCGGCGTGGAGCCGGCCGTGGAGGCCTGCAGCGGTCTGTTCATCAGCTCCAACACCCTGGTTGGGCAGGCTGAGCGCAGTGTGACGATGAAGGCGCGCGAGCATGCGCTCAAGCTCGGCCACCCGGTGATCTTCGACCCGAATCTGCGGATGCACCGCTGGGGTTCGAGGGCCGACGCTGCCGCGAGCGCCAATGCCTGCGTCCCGGGGGCGCTGCTGGTGCGGGCCAACGCAGACCGAGGCGCAGTTGATGACCGGCGAAGACGACGTCGAGCGGGCGGCGCTGGCGATTCGCAAGGCCGGCGCCCGCAACGTCGTGATCACCGACGGGCCAGGCGGCGCGATCCTGCGCGGCAAGATCAGGCTCGACGTGCCGGGGGTGCCGGCGCGGGTGATCTCGACGATCGGCGCCGGTGATGCGCTGATGGCGACGCTGATCGCGCGGCTGCAGATCACGGGCTTCTACGAGCCGGCGATCGCTGCTGCCTTGAAGGAGGCGATGGTCGTGGCCGCGCAGGCCTGTGAGCGCTGGGGTGCCTGCGATTAGCGTCACTCGGCGGCGGGTAAGGGCGATCCGCGATCGGCTGCGACTGGTCTACGGCATCCCCGTTTTCCGGCCGCATGGCGATGGCCTGGGGGAGCTGATCCTCACGGTCCTGTCGCAGTCGACCAACGACCGCAACCGCGACGTTGCCTACTTCGGTTTGCGTGAGCGCTTCCCGAGCTGGGAGGACGTGCGGGACGCGCCCGTCGACGAGGTCGAGGAGGCGATCCGCCGCGGCGGGATCTCGAAGGTCAAGTCGGCGCGGATCAAGTCGATCCTCGCTGCGGTCACGGCGAGCGATCCTGAGCCCGGCGTGCTTTCGATCGACTGGGTGAGTGAGGTGTCGGTCCCGGAGGCGCAGACTTATCTCTGCTCGCTGCCGGGTGTCGGACGCAAGACCGCGGCGTGCGTGCTGCTCTTTGCCTACGGGATGCGCGATGTCCCGGTCGACACCCACGTCTCGCGCGTCGGCACGCGGCTCGGGCTGTTTCGTGAGCGGGCGGGCTTCGTGGAACTGCACGACGCGATGCTGGAGCTGACGCCACGCGGCCAGGAGTGGGAACTGCACCTGAACCTGCTGCGCCACGGCCGCCGAACCTGCTTCGCGCGGCGACCAGACTGCGCAGGCTGCGCGCTGCGGCGAATGTGCCCGAGCGCTGACAGCTTCAGCTAGAGCTCGAGCAGCGGCGGGATCTCGTCAGGTGCCGAGACGATTGCGTCGGCGCCTGCCTTACGCAGCTCCGCTGCGCTGCCGGCGCCCCAGAGCACACCGACCGTGGGCAGACCGTGGGCGTGTCCACCGACGACGTCATAGCAGCGGTCACCGACCATCACCGCGTTGTTCGGCGCGCCGAGCGCGGCCAGCGCCTGGCCGACCGTGACGGCCTTGGGTTCGTTGATCGCCGAGACCAGCGGGCCGACAGATCGCATCGAACAGGTCGGCCAGGCCGAGGTGCTTCAGCAGCATCACTGCGCTGGTGGCGATCTTCGAGGTCGCGACCGCGAGCGGCACGCGCCCGTGAAGCGAACGCAGCATCTCGGGGATTCCGTCATAAACGACCGTCGTTGACTCGCTGGTCTTGTTGTAGTGATCGCGGTAGATCGCGACCGCCTCGTCGACCAGCTGCTCGTCGTCGCCGAGCAGTTCGTTGAACGCCTGATGCGTCGGCGGACCGAGGTAGTGCCAGAGCTCCTCCGGCTTGCGCTCGGGCCGGTCGACGGCCGCCAGCGTGTAGTTCACGGAGGTCGCGAACGGCACCCGCGAGTCGATGATCGTGCCGTCGAGGTCGAACAGCACTGCGTCGGGGCGTTCCATCGCGGAGATTCTGGCCGAGCTGCTCACGCGGAGCCTGTCAAAATCTGCTATGGTGCCGCTTAGATTTTCACGATCTAAGAGGAGCAGAACGAACACGATGGGTAAGACAATCGGTATCGACCTCGGTACGACCAACAGCTGTATGGCTGTGCTGGAGGGCGGCGACCCGACGGTGATCGAGAACGCCGAAGGCGGCCGCACCACCCCGTCCGTGGTCGCCTTCACGCAGGGCGGCGAGCGCCTCGTCGGAACGGTCGCGAAGCGCCAGGGTGTAACCAACCCCCAGAACACGATCTTCTCGATCAAGCGCTTCATGGGCCGCAAGGAGGCCGAGGTGCACGACGAGGAGCGATCGTGCCCTACAAGGTCGTCTCCGGCCCCGGCGGCGACGTACGGATCGAGGCGGAGGGCAAGCAGTACTCCCCGCCGGAGATCAGCGCGATGATCCTCGGCAAGCTCAAGGCCGACGCCGAGGCATATCTCGGTGAGACGGTCGACAGCGCCGTGATCACCGTCCCGGCCTACTTCAACGACGATCAGCGCCAGGCGACCAAGGACGCCGGCACGATCGCCGGACTCGAGGTCAAGCGCATCATCAACGAGCCGACGGCTGCCTCGCTGGCGTACGGTCTCGACAAGGAGACCGACCAGACGATCCTCGTCTTCGACCTCGGCGGCGGCACATTCGACGTGTCGGTGCTGGAGATCGGCGACGGCGTCTTCGAGGTCAAGTCGACCGCCGGTGACAACCACCTCGGCGGCGACAACTTCGACAAGGCGATCGTCGACTGGCTCGTGGCCGAGTTCAAGAAGTCCCAGGGCATCGACCTGGCAGCCGACCCGATGGCGTTGCAGCGTCTCTACGAGGCGGCTGAGCGCGCCAAGATCGAGCTCTCGACCACGCAGGAGTCGCAGATCAACCTGCCGTTCATCACCGCTGACGCGAGCGGCCCCAAGCATCTCGACATGCGCCTCACGCGCGCCAAGCTCAACGAGCTGACCGCGACGCTGATCGACCGCACGGTCGGCCCGGTCCGGCAGGCGCTCGATGACGCCAAGGAGAAGGGCGCGGGCGAGATCGATCACGTCGTCATGGTCGGCGGCATGACCCGTATGCCGGCCGTTCAGGAGAAGGTCAAGGAGCTCACCGGCAAGGAGCCGCATCGCGGCGTCAACCCGGACGAGGTCGTGGCCGTCGGCGCCGCGATCCAGGCGGGCGTGCTGGCCGGTGACGTCAAGGACGTGCTGCTGCTCGACGTCACGCCGCTGACGCTCGGCATCGAGACCAAGGGCGGCGTCATGACCAAGCTGATCGAGCGCAACACGACGATCCCGACCCGCAAGTCCGAGGTCTTCTCAACGGCTGAGGACAACCAGCCGAGCGTGGAGATCCACGTCCTGCAGGGCGAGCGCGAGATGGCGAACTACAACAAGTCGCTCGGCAAGTTCCAGCTGACCGGCATCCCGCCGGCGCCGCGTGGCGTGCCGCAGATCGAGGTCGCATTCGACATCGACGCCAACGGCATCCTCAACGTGTCCGCCAAGGACCTCGGCACCAGCAAGGAGCAGAAGATCGAGATCCGCTCCGGCTCGGGCCTGTCCGGCGACGAGATCAAGCGGATGGTGTCCGACGCCGAGACCGCACGCCGACGACGACAAGCGCCAGCGCGAGGTCGCCGAGGCCCGCAACGAGGCTGAGCACGCCGCCTACCAGGCGGAGCGCCAGCTCAAGGAGCTCGGCGACCAGGTCGACGACGCCTCGCGTAGCGAGATCGAGGAGGGATCAAGGCGGTGCGCGATGTCGCTCACCGGTGAGGATCCGGCCGAGATCAACAGCCGCAAGGACGCGCTCAACGCCTCCTTCCACAAGGTCTCCGAGGCGATGTACCAGCGCGCGCAGGAGCAGGGTCTCGCGCTCCGAACTTCGATGGTGATGGAGCGTCCGCCAACGGCGCGCCGCACCGCCGAGGAAGAGGACGTTGTTGACGCCGAAGTCGTCGATGAGGGCAAGTGACGATGGAGCCCGAGCGCGATCCGCATCGACGCCGTCGAGGCGTCGGACTGAACGAGCAGGAGACCGAGGAGGGCGTGCGGTCTCCGACGAGGCCGCGTTCTCCGCACCGGTGAGCAGCGCCAGCGTGCCGGTGCGGCCGCCGCCTACACGGCCGCCCAGCACAAGGCGCCGCAGAAGGCAACGTCCGAGCAGCCAGCGGCGAGGACGACCCGAGCCAGCAGGTCCAGCAGGATCTCGACGAGCTCGCGGCCAAGGCCGAGAAGGCCGATGAGTATCTGCTGCTCGCGCAGCGGACCCAGGCCGACTTCGAGAACTACCGCAAGCGTGCGGCGCGTGACGCGGCGCTCGCGCAGGAGCGCGGAGTGGCCAAGCTCGCCAAGGAGTTGCTGCCGGCGATCGACAACCTCGATCGCGCGCTGATGGCCGCCGAGCGTACGTGAGCCGCTGCTCGAGCTGCAGCGCCGAGGGCATCGAAGCTGGGGCTCCAGTCACGGACGGCCTCAAGCTCGTCACGCGAGTGCTTCAGCGCTGCGCGCGCCGGATCGAGCCGTTCTCGCCGGTGGGCGAGCCGTTCGACCCGCAGCAGCACGAGGCCGTTGCCCAGCACCAGGTGGAGGGCCCGGCGCCCGGCACGGTGGTCGAGGTCTACCAGCAGGGCTTCCGTCTCGGTGACAGCGTGCTGCGCCCGGCGCGCGTGCTCGTCGCCTCCTAGAAGCACGAACAGCGCCATGGCAGAACGGCCCGACTACTACAAGATCCTCGGGGTCGGCAAGAACGCGACCGAGGACGAGATCAAGAAGGCGTACCGCAAGCTGGCGCGCAAGTATCACCCTGACCGCAACCCCGGCGACAAGCAGGCAGAGGAGCGGTTCAAGGAGGTCTCGCAGGCGCACGACGTGCTGTCGGACCCGGACAAGCGCAAGGAGTACGACCGCGGCGGCCTATTTGGCAGCTTCGGCGGCGGCGCAGCGGCTTCGACCCGTCGGCTTCGCGGCACTTCTCGGTGGCGGCGGCTTCGGCGACATCCTCTCGAACCTCTTCGGCGGTGGAGGGGGCGGAGGCCAGCGGCCGCGCCGCGCCGGCAGCGGTCAGCGCCCGCCGCAGGCACGCGGCAGCGACCTCGAGACCGAGGTCTCGCTGAGCTTCGACCAGGCCGTGCAACGGCACGCAGGTGCCGCTGCAGGTGCCGACCTCGAAGCCGTGCCCGACCTGCAACGGCTCCGGCGCACGGCCCGGCACCTCGCCGAAGGTCTGTCCCGGTCTGCAACGGTCGCGGCGTCGAGGCGCAGAGCCAGGGGATCTTCTCGATCAACCAGCCGTGCTCCAACTGCAAGGGCTCCGGCACCGTGATCGAGCACCCCTGCCCGACGTGCGAGGGCAGCGGCGCGCAGCGCAGCGTCCGGCGGCTGCGGGTAAATATCCCTGCCGGCGTGCGCGACGGCAGTCAGCATCAAACTTGCGGGCAAGGGCGACCCGGGTGTACGGGGCGTGCCGCCCGGAGACCTCTACGTGATCACGCGCGTGTCCGATTCCTCGATCTTCAAATGGAGCGGCGACAACCTCGAGGTCGAGGTGCCGTTGACGATCCCCGAGGCGATCCGTGGCGCGGTCGTCGAGGTGCCGACGCTGAACGGCTCCAAGCGCCTGCGCGTCGCGCCGGACACCAAGCACGGCACGATCCAGCGCCTGCGCGGCGAAGGTGCCGCCGCGGCTCGGTGGCAAGGGCAACGGCGACCTCCGCTACAAGTTCGTGATCGACGTCCCGGCCAGCCTCTCGGCCGAGCAGGACGAGGCCGTCGACCGGCTCTCCAAGGTCATGAACGGCAATCCGCGCGCGAAGCTGTTCCCCGACGGCCAGCCGCAGCGCGAAGGCTGGCGAGCGCTGATGTCCCGACACCAGCAGCGCATCCGCGCCACAGCGCGCGTCGAGGTCTCGTCCGACAAGGGCGTGTTCATGATCTCGGTCGCGGCCGAGCTGGCGGGGATGCACCCGCAGACGCTGCGCATGTATGAGACGCGCGGGCTGATCGAGCCGAAGCGTTCGCCGAAGGGCACCCGCCTGTACTCGCACTCGGACGTCGAGCGGCTGAAGCGGATCCAGGAGATGACCGCCGAACTCGGTCTGAACCTGGCAGGGGTCGAGCGGGTCTTCGAACTGGAGGACATACTCGAGGGGATGGCACGCAAGGTCCAGGCGCTCGAACGCCGGGCGACCGAGCTCAAGACCGAGGTCGAGCGCCTGGAGGCGCTGCGCCGCGAGCTGCGTGCCGAGATCGTCCCCTACGTGCGCGGCGGAGCACTGGTGCGCGCATCCGATCTCGTCGTGAAGCTCGGGCGTTGCGCGGCGCTCGTGGCCGCTGCGGCGCTGCACGCGTCCTGCAGGCGCAGGCGCGCTCGTCACGCCGGGTAGCACAGCGCCGCGCAGCGAGCAACTCCACCTGGTGCTTCCGCTCAGGGCGCAACGACGCCGGCCTGACGCGCTTCGCCGACGGCCGTCAGCACACCCCGGGTCGCCCGAGCTACGGCCACTACGAATCGGTGGCCTGGCTCTCCCGCCACTTCGGGGCGAGCGCCGGCGACGCGGCGCCACGTCGTCGCCTACCTGCGCGCCCACGGCGCGCGCGACGTCAGAGCCGACGCCACCGGCCAGTTCGTCGATGCGCGACATCGATGTCGCGGACGCGGAACGCCTGTTCGGCGTGCGGCTCACCAGAACAGTCGCCTGTCGCGAGGACGCGCGGCGCGGCACACGCCGCGCGCTTCGTGGCTCCGGCGACGGCAGCCCGAGCTGCCGAGCGGCTCTGCAGGACTGCGTCACCGGCGTGGTCGGGCCTCGACACCGCGCCGATGCGCCGACGCGACGCGCTGCCGCCGTCGTCGGGTTACCAGGGCCCCGACCCCGACGCCAACCCGAGCGGCTGCCAGGCCGGCGTCGGCGAGAGCGGCTTCACGCCGAACGAGTACCTCGACGCCTACGACTACACGCCGCTCCAGCAGGGCGGCCTGCTGGGCCAGGGCGAGCGGGTCGCGCTGGTCGAGATCGACGGCTTCAGAACCAGCGACCTGAGCAGGTTCGCCAACTGCTTTCACCTCGACACGCCGCAGATCAACGCCTTCGGCGTGGGTGTGCCGAAGCCGCTGCCGCCGGGCGGCGAGGCGACGCTCGACATCGAGGTCCTGGACGCGGCCGCGCCCGACCTGAAGTCGATCAACGTCTACGAGACCAAGCCCGACGCCGCCGACGTGCTCCAGGCGATCGCACAGCCGCTGCAGAACCCGGGCTTCAAGCCGCAGGTGATCTCGGTCTCGCTCGGCCTCTGCGAGAGCAACACGGTGACCGGCGTCGGGCAAGGCCGCGATCGCGCGCCACCGAGACCGCGCTCAAGGTCGCGGCCGCGGCCGGCATCAGCGTGCTCGGCGCCAGTGGCGACTTCGGCTCGGCCGATTGTGTCGAGCACGGACTCGAACCCGCCCGCGCCGCCCGCACAGCTGGCGGTGAACTTCCCGTCGTCGTCGCCCTGGGTGACGTCGGTCGGCGGCACCAACTTCACGCTGAACTCTGCAGAACCAGATCGCCACGCAGACCGTCTGGAACGACGCGGCCGTGATCCCGGGCAACGCGGGCGGCGGCGGCGTCAGCAAGCTGTTCGCGCGGCCGAGCTGGCAGAACGGCACCGTCAGCGAGCAAGTGGCGGGCGCAGCCGGACGTGGCGATGCTCGCTGACGTCTCGCCGGGATACGACGTCTACTGCACCGCCGTCGGTCGACTGCCACGGTCGCGGCTGGGAGACGTTCGGCGGCACCAGCGCCGCGACGCCGCTGCTGGCCGGGCGGCTTCGCGCTGATCGACGAGCTGCTGCGACGTCACGACAAGCAGCCGCTCGGGCTTGGCGAACCCGCTGCTCTACCAGCTCGGGCGCGAAACTCGACGACGGCCGCCCAGGTGTTCTTCGACGTGACCAGCGGCTCCAACGATGTCGGACCGTTCATCCGGGCGAGCCAGCAGCCGCTCGGCTGCTGCAGCGCGCAGCCCGGTTACGACGAGGCCTCCGGTTGGGGCGGCGTCAATCTCGACGGGCTCTCGCAGGACGCGCTCGCAGCTGCGACCGGACCTCGCCCAGGTACACATGCGGCTGCCGGCGGCCAGCATCCCTACAAGAACGGCGGGATCTCGCGCGATCGTGTCGCTGCACGCGCGCCTGCGACATGGCCGCGTACGCACAGTGACGGTGCCGGGCGCCCGGTCGTTCGTGGCCTACTCGCAGCTTGCGCACCTCGTGCACCAGAACACCGGCGTGCCATCGAGGTCGTGTTCACGCCGACGCAGCTGCAGGAGATCGGCGCGGCGCTGACCGCGCATCGCCGGTCACCGCCGCAGGTCGCGGGCGCGATCGTCGATTCGGGCGGAAATCTCGAGCGTCAGACGGCGCGCCGCTGCCGCTGCGGATCACGGCTAGACGCCCTTGTAAAGCCGCCGCGGTCCTGTCATAATCTAAGTCACTTAGACTTAGATTTGTAACCAGATGAGGGCCCAGAAATATGCAAGCTGACCGCTTTACGATCAAATCCCAGGAGGCGCTTGAGGCCGCGCAGCGGCTGGCCGCTGAGCGCCGCAACCCGCAGACCCGCCCCGAGCACCTGCTCGCGGTTCTGCTCGAGCAGGACGGCGGCGTCGTCGTGCCGGTGCTGCGCAAGCTCGGCGTCGACCCGGCGGCCGTGCGCGCGACGCTGAACCCCGCGCTCGAGGCGCTGCCGCGCCTGCCAACGTCGGCCCAGGCACGAGCCGACCGGCGGCTCCAACGAACTTATCGAGGTGCTGCGCGCCGCCGAGGAGGAGATGCGCGCAGCTCGAGGACGAGTACGTCTCGACCGAGCACCTGGCGCTCGCTCTCGCGAAGTCGCAGGGGACCACCGGCGACGTGCTGCGCTCCGTCGGCGCCGGCTACGACGCGCTGCTGAAGGCCGTGAACGAGGTTCGTGGCGGCCAGCGCGTCACCGACCAGAACCCCGAGGACAAGTTCCAGGCGCTGGAGAAGTACGGGCGCGACCTCACGCGGGCGGCCGCCGACGGCAAGCTCGACCCGGTGATCGGCCGCGACGATGAGATTCGCCGCGTGATCCAGGTGCTGAGCCGGCGCACCAAGAACAACCCGGTCCTGATCGGCGAGCCCGGCGTCGGCAAGACCGCGATCGCCGAGGGCCTCGCCCAGCGGATCGTCTCCGGTGACGTGCCCGAGGGACTGCAAGACCGCCGCGTGGTCGCGCTCGACATCGGCGCGCTGATCGCCGGGGCCAAGTACCGCGGTGAGTTCGAGGACCGCCTCAAGGCCGTGCTCAAGGAGGTCCAGGACGCCGGCGGCAACGTCGTGCTGTTCATCGACGAGCTGCACACGATCGTCGGCGCCGGTGCCTCTGAGGGCGCGGTCGACGCCGCCAACCTGCTGAAGCCGATGCTCGCCCGCGGCGAGCTGCGCGCGGTTGGCGCGACCACGCTCGACGAGTACCGCAAGTACATCGAGAAGGACCCCGCGCTCGAGCGCCGCTTCCAGCCGGTGTTCGTCGAGGAGCCGAGCGTCGAGGACACGATCGCGATCCTGCGCGGGCTGAAGGGCAGCTACGAGGTCCACCACAAGGTCCGGATCACCGACTCGGCGCTGGTCGCCGCGGCGACCCTGTCAGACCGCTACATCACTGACCGCTTCCTGCCCGACAAGGCGATTGACCTCGTCGACGAGGCCGCGTCGCAGATCCGCATGGAGATCGACTCCAAGCCGACCGAGATCGATGAGGTCGACCGCCACATCCTGCAGCTCGAGATCGAGCTGCAGTCGCTTGGCAGCCCCGAGTCCGACGACGCCGGCACGGCTGCGCGCCGCGAGCAGCTCGAGCAGACGCTCGCCGAGGAGCGCGAGCGCTCGGCCGCGATGCACGCCGAGTGGCAGCAGGAGAAGCAATCGATCGGCGCCGTCGCAGAGCTGCAGGAGCAGCTCGAGCAGGCCAACATCGAGCTCGACCAGGCGCGTCGCGCCGGTGACCTCGAGCGTGCCGCCGAGCTGCAGTACGGGACGATCCCGGACCTCACCAAGCGGCTCGCCGAGGCGGAGAAGGCCGAAGACGACGTCGCTGGCCAGCGGACCGGTGACGGAGAGCATCGCTACCTCAAGGAGGAGGTCGACCCCGAGGACATCGCCGAGGTCGTCGCCAAGTGGACGCGGGTCCCGGTTTCGAGGCTGCTCGAGGGCGAGATCGAGAAGCTCGTCAACATGGAGGATCGGCTGCACGAGCGCGTGATCGGCCAGGACGAGGCGGTCAGCGCCGTCGCAAGCGCGCTGCGGCGTTCACGGGCTGGGCTGCAGGACCCCGATCGCCCGATCGGCACGTTCCTGTTCCTCGGGCCGACCGGCGTCGGCAAGACCGAGCTGGCGCGGGCGCTGGCCGAGTTCATGTTCGACTCGCCGGAGGCGATGGTGCGGATCGACATGTGCGAGTACATGGAGCGCCACTCCGTCAGCCGTCTGGTCGGCGCGCCTCCCGGATACGTCGGCTACGACGAGGGCGGTCAGCTGACCGAGGCTGTGCGGCGCCGGCCCTACGCGGTGGTGCTGCTCGACGAGATCGAGAAGGCCCACCCGGATGTCTTCAACACGCTGCTGCAGGTGATGGATGACGGGCGCCTGACCGACGGTCAGGGTCGCACGGTCAGCTTCAAGAACGTGGTGCTGATCATGACCTCGAACATCGCCGGCGGACGTGTCGGCGCCGAGGCCCACTTCAAGCCCGAGTTCATCAACCGGCTTGATGACATCGTCGAGTTCGAGCCGCTCAGCCGCGAGCAGCTCTCTGAGATCGTCGAGCTGCAGGTCGCGCGCGTGGTGAAGCGGGTCGCCGAGCGTGGGATCGAGCTGCTGCTCACCGACGACGCGCGGACGCTGCTCGGCAACCTCGGTTACGACCCGACGTACGGCGCCCGGCCGCTGAAGCGCGTGATCCAGAAGCGCCTGGTCGACCCGCTGGCGATGGCGATCCTCGAAGGCCGGTTCGTCGACGGTGACACCGTCATGGTCGACGCGGTCGACGGCGAGATCGTCTTCGAGGCTGTGCGCCAGGTGGCGGAGGTCGTGTAAGCGGCCTCGTTACATTCGGGCACGTGAATTCGTCAATCCGAAGGTCCTGGCCGTCGGCGGCGGCGCGCGTGAGCATGCGATCCTGCAGGCGCTCGCGCGCTCGCCGCAGCGGCCGGAGCTGCTGTGCGCCCCCGGCAATCCCGGGATCGCTGAAGTCGCGCGGTTGCTGCCGATCGGCGTCGACGACATCGCCGGGCTGGTCGACGCCGCGGTCGCAGAGCAGGTGGACCTCGTTGTCGTCGGGCCCGAGGCGCCGCTTGTCGCAGGGCTCGCCGACGAGCTCGCGCGGGCCGGGCATCGCCTGCTTCGGCCCGTCCGCCGCGGGCGCCGCAGCTCGAGGGCTCCAAGGCCTTCTGCAAGGAGGTGATGGAGGCCGCCGGCGTGCCGACGGCCGCCTACCGGGTCGTGACCAGCGTCGAGGAGGGCATGGCCGCGATCCGCGGAGATCCAGGGCGACCGCTACCCGGCGGTGATCAAGGCCGACGGTCTCGCGGCCGGCAAGGGCGTGATCATCGCCGCCGACCGAGGACGAGGCACGCGCGGCGCTCACCGACCTGCTGGTCGAGCACCGCTTCGGCACCGACCGCGTCGTCGTCGAGGAGTTCCTCGTCGGCTCCGAGGTCTCGCTGCTCGCGATCTGCGACGGCGACCGAGCGCTGCCGCTGGCCTCCGCCCAGGACTACAAGCGGATCTTCGACGGCGACGCCGGCCCCAACACGGGCGGCATGGGCTCCTACTCGCCGGTCCCCGCGATCGGCGAGGAGCAGGCCGGCCGCGCTGGCCGCGATCGTGCACCAGCCGGTGCTCGACGAGCTGCGCCGCCGCGGGATCGAGTTCCACGGCGTGCTGTACGCGGGGCTGATGCTGACCGCCGACGGTCCAAAGGTGCTCGAGTTCAACGCGCGCTTCGGCGACCCGGAGACGCAGGCGATCCTGCCGCGGCTGAGGACCGACCTTCTCGAGCTTCTGTCCGCCGCGGCCGACGCGGTGGCCGCAGGTCTGGACGGTGATTTCGCTCGACTGGGACGCCCGCGCCGCCGTCACGGTCGTGCTCGCGAGCGCCGGCTACCCGGAGAGCTCCTCGAGCGGCGACGTGATCACGGGCCTGGACGACGTCGCCAGCGAGCGTCTACGTGACGCATGCCGGGACAGCGTTCGACGC
The DNA here is from genome assembly GCA_963720195.1 of uncultured Conexibacteraceae bacterium. Classification (GTDB taxonomy): domain Bacteria; phylum Actinomycetota; class Thermoleophilia; order Solirubrobacterales; family Solirubrobacteraceae; genus Palsa-465. Next base: position 47,329 of record CAVRFD010000020.1, on the reverse strand, counting down.
TCGACGGGCGACGTCGTCACCGCCGGTGGCCGCGTGCTGAGCGTCACCGCGCTTGGGGCGGACACCGCGAGCGCGCGCGCGACTGCCTATTCTGCGGTCGGACATGATCGAATTCGACGGGCGCCAGCTGCGCCGCGACATCGCAGAGAAGGTGGTGGCCGCATGACCTCCTTGGAGCCGGAGGGCCTGGCCCGGCCGGCACCCGAGCCCGAGGTCGTCTTCGAGGAGCTGCCGGTCGACGCCCCGGTTGTCGGGCATCGTGATGAGCGCCAAGAGCGACCTTCCGACGATGGAGAAGGCCGAGAAGGAGCTGACCGAGCGCGGCATCCGCAGCGAGATCCGCGTGATGTCCGCGCACCATGACCCCGAGGTCGTCGCCGACTACGCCAGGAACGCGCGCATGCGCGGGCTGCGGGTGATCATCGCCGGCGCCGGTCTCTCGGCGCGCGCTGCCCGGCGTGGTCGCAGCCCACACCGACCTGCCGGTGATCGGCGTCCCGCTGACCTCGAGCACGTCGATCGCGGGCGGCCTCGATGCGCTGCTGGCGATCGCCCAGATGCCCGCAGGTGTCCCGGTCGCGACCGTCGGGGTCGACGGCGCCAGGAATGCCGCGGTGCTCGCGGCGCGCATCCTGGGCGCCTGAGCGTCCGATGAGGCGCTCCCGCGCCGCTGACGCGCGCATCGGCTGCACGCGCCGCCTCCGCCTGCGCCTCTCTGAAGCTCTTCAGCCGCTCACGCAGGGCAGCGTCGCCGACCGCCAGTATCCGCGCCGCCAGCAGGCCGGCGTTGCGAGCGCCGTCGATCGCCACCGTCGCCACCGGCACGCCCTTCGGCATCTGCACGATCGAGAGCAGGCTGTCCAGCCCGTCGAGCTTGCTTGAGCGCGACCGGCACGCCGATCACGGGCAGCGCTGTGACCGCGGCGAGCATCCCGGAAGGTGGGCGGCGCCGCCGGCGCCGGCGATGATCACGGCGAGCCCGCGCTCCGCCGCCTGCTGACCGTAGGCGATCATCTCGATCGGCGTGCGATGCGCCGAGACCACGCGCGTCTCAGCCGGCGATCCCAAGCTCGGCGAGCACCTCGGCGGCCTGGCCCATCACGGGCAGGTCACTGTCAGAGCCCATCACGACGCCGACGATCGGCTCAGCCATTGCCCTCGAGCCTATCAGCGGCCTCGCGCGCCAGCGCGAGCGCATCCTCGGGCGTCGCTGCGCAGACCGTGACGTGTCCGAGCTTGCGGCCGGGGCGCGCGCTCTTGCCGTACAGATGGACGCTGCGCGCCGGGCACGCGCAGGCGCCTGTCAGGCGCGATGCCGGGTCCGAGCCGTCCGCCGGTCCGACGACGTTCACCATCGCGGCCGCCGCCGCGATCGGAGTTGTGACACCCAGCGGCAGGTCGAGCACCGCCCGCAGGTGCTGCTCGAACTGTGACGTGGTCGACGCCTCGGTGTGCAGATGTCCGGTGTTGTGCGTGCGCATCGCCAGCTCGTTGACCAGCAGGCGATCGCCTCGCGCCAGGAACAGCTCGACCGCCATCAATCCCTCGAGACCGGTGTGGTCGGCCAGGTTCCGCGCCAGCTCCTCGACCTCGCGGCCGATGTGCTCGGGGATCTCGCGCCGGTATCACGACGCAACCGGCACATTCCGTCGACCTGGCAGGTCTCGACCGGCGGGTGGACGGCCACCTCACCGGACGGAGAGCGCGCCACCAGCACCGCGACCTCGGCCATGATCTCGACCGCCTGCTCGACGTAGAGCTCGAGGCCGGCGGCTCGCGCTTCCTCGAGCGCTCGCCCGGCGGCGATCGCCGTCGGCACACATCCAGACGCCGCGGCCGTCGTAACCGCCGCTGCGCGCCTTCAGCACCACCGGCCAGCCGTGCTCGGCGGCGAACGACTCGATCTCGGCAAGACCGGCGACCGGCGCGTAGGCCGGCACGAGAACGCCCTCCATCGCCGAAAGCGCTTCGCGTTGGTGGAGCTTGTCGACTGCCAGTGCGAGCACGGACACCGAGGGTCTGACCCGCACGCCGCCCGCCTCGAGTTCGGCGAGCGCCGCGAGGTCGACGAGCTCATGCTCGAACGTCAGCACCCGCAGTACGGCCGGCCAGCTCCGCGAGTGCCTCGCGATCACGTCCCGAGCCCTCCAGCAGCGGCGCGCCGGCCCTGGCCGCCGCCTCGCCAGGCGCGCCCAGGCAGAGCAGCTCCAGATCGAGCGAGATCGCCGCCTGCCAGCCCATCCGCGCAAGCTGGCCGGCGCCGACGATCCCCACCTGGTCTGCAGCTGAGTCATCGACCGCAGACGCTAGCGGATGGAGTGTCCCGAATCTTGGTGCGTACTCCTGAATAGACTGGCCGGCAGATGATCGAGCGCTACACCCGTAAGGAGCTGGGCGAGCTGTGGTCTGACCACGCTCGCTTCGAGGCGATGCGCAGAGTCGAGGTGGCGGCCTGCGAGGAGATGGACGGCCCCACAGCGGACGACCTCGAGGCGATCCGCGGCGCGACCTTCACGGTCGAGGCGATCAACGAGCGCGAGAAGGTCACCGACCACGACACCGCCGCCTTCGTCGACGTGCTGGCCGCCTCCGCCGGCGAGCCGGGCCGCTGGATCCACTACGGCCTGACGTCGTCTGACGTCGTCGATACCGGCTTGGCGCTACAGATCAAGGCGGTCGGCGAGATGATCCTGCCGGACTCACGTGCGCTCGTCGCTGAGCTCGCGGCCAAGGCACGTGAGCACGTGCACACGCTCACGGTCGGCCGCACGCACGGCATCCACGCCGAGCCGACGACCTTCGGGATCAAGCTCGCGGGCTTCGCGTTCGAGGCACAGCGCAACGCCGATCGGCTGGAACGGGCGTTCGGGCAGGCTTCGGTCGGTGCGCTGTCGGGCGCGGTCGGCACCTATTCGGCCACCTCACCGGACTTCGAGCGTCGGGTGGTCGGCCGGCTCGGGCTCGAGCTCGAGTCGGTCTCGACGCAGGTGGTTCCGCGCGACCGCCACGCCGAGCTGGTGCAGGCGATCGCGCTCGCCGGTGCCGGCCTCGAGCGGCTTGCCACCGAGGTCCGCCACCTTGCGCGGACCGAGGTGAGCGAGGCGCGCGAGCCATTCGCCGCCGGCCAGAAGGGCTCGAGCGCGATGCCGCACAAGCGCAACCCGATCAAGAGCGAGCAGATCAGCGGGCTCGCGCGTCTGCTGCGCGGCTACGCCTCGGCGGCCGTCGAGGATGTCGCGCTCTGGCACGAGCGCGACATCTCTCACTCGAGCGTCGAGCGCATCGTCCTGCCCGACGCGACGATCCTGCTCGACCACATGCAGCGCCGCATGCTCGGCGTGATCCGTGGCCTGGTTGTCGATGCGCAGCGCATGCGCGAGAACCTCGACCTCACCTATGGCGGTCTGTTCTCACAGCGGCTGCTGCTGGCGCTCGTCGCGCGCGGATCGAGCCGTGACGATGCCTACAGGATTGTGCAGCGGCTCGCCCAACAGGCGATCGACACCCGTGTCCAGCTGCGCGAACTGCTGGCGTCTGATCCGGCTGGCGAGGGCCTCGACCTCGATGCGATCTTCGACTTCGAGCCCTATGTCCGCTACGCCGACGAGGTTGTCGCGCGACTCGACGCGATCGTCGCCTGATCAGGGGGCGACTCCAGCCCTAGTCGTCTCAGTCCAGCTTGGACCCTGATCCTGAGTGCGTCGGTGTGGTGCTCGGTGAAATGCGCGAAGACCCAGGCAACGGCGATCGCCGAAAGGGCTATCGCCGCCACGGCAAGCGCTGACCAGACGGACGGCGCCCAACGATGAGCGACGCGGGGCACCAGAGCCGCCGCCAGCAGCGTCAGCAGGGGGAGGTGGATCGCATACAGCGAGAAGGTGCTGCGGGAGTACCGCGAGAACCGGGTGACGGGCCGGCTCATGAAACCCCAGCCGGGATCGACGGTCAGCAGGGCCATCAGCGCCGCCGCCACGAGGCCGACGACGACGTCACCCGTGAACCTCCCGAAGTGGCCGAGGTAGCTACCCGGCCAGGTCCTGTCGGCCAACATCGCCGCGAGCACCGCGACTAACAAGCAACCCCGGAGGATCGTCTCCTGACGGTGGGACAGTGCGCCGAGACCCCGGGCGATCGCAGGCGCCTGATAGGCGACTCCCGCTCCCACCACCCAAAGCAGAAAGTCCTTGAGCACGTTGTCGACGTGCACGAACCGTGCGGCCACGAGGAACAGGACGAAGTAGGCGAGCCGCCGCGGCAACCGGCCCCCGCGCCGCACAGCTAGCAGTGCCGCCGGGAACAGGAGGTAGTACCAGAACTCGAAGGCCAAGGTCCACAGCGGCGTGTCGTTCCCGAATGCGGGGGTCCAGTGGATGGTCTGCAGGAACGCCAGGTTGACGAGGGCGGTCTTCAGATTGAGAACTGCCGGCAGAGATGCCGGCAGCATCTGCGCGTAAGCCGACGTGTGGCTGATCGGGTCCGTGTGGAGGAAGAAATGGAGAGCAACCTCATCCGCGATCAAGGTCAGTGCGAGCGCCGGCACCAGAACGATCAGCAGGCGTGTGAGGCGCTGCGTGGCGAACCTCAGCCAGCTGAACCTCCCAGCCCGCACGGAGCGGACGATCGAGCCGCCGATCCAGTAGCCGCTCAGTACGAAGAAGATGATCACGGCGGCGTGCCCCATGAAAGTGGGCGCGTAGAGAGCCCGGGTCGCGAACGTGTGCCGAACCAGCCCGAACCTGCGCAGGAACAGAGCCTGGATGTGGCTGATGACCACGGTCACCGAACAGGCCACCCGGACCGCGTTGAGGCTGACGTTGTCGCGCCGCGCGGGTCGCGCTGCACTTCCGCCCGGAGCTTGGACGGTGACGAGCCCACTGTCGGCCAGGGCAGTCATTTGCCACACTTAACGTGTGTGGCGACGCTCCGCTTCTGTGTGAGACGGACCTGCGAAAGTGCGGGCTAGGCGCGCTCGATGATCTCGATTCGGTACTGATCGGGATCGCGAACGAAACAGATCAGGCCGCCGCCCGCGCGCACTGAATAGGGCGGGCGCTCGGGCTCAATTCCCTGCTGCGCCAGGCGTTCGAGTGTGGCGTCCAGGTCAGGCGTCGTTATCGCGATGTGCCCATAGCCGGTGCCGAGGTCGTAGCTGTCGACACCGAAGTTGTAGGTCAGCTCGAGTCGCGGGTCGTCGCCATCCTCGGGCAGGTTCATGAATACGTTGACCGCCTCGTCGCGGATTGGCATGCGACGGACTTCCTGGAAGCCGAGCGCCTCATAGAAGGCGACGGACCGATCGATATCGGTGATGCGGTAGCAGGTATGGATCAGGCTCATATTGAGCAGGCTAGCCGCCACTCGGATCGGCGAATCACTTTTTGGCGACCATTCCCAGAGCATCGATAAGCACTTCTTATTACTCTGGTAGGAGATAGGACTTTGACTTATGATCGCTGAAAGTCGAAAGTACGGGTATGAACTTTCGACGCAATACACAAGACGTAGACACCAGCCTGTTCGACCCCGAGCACGACATGGACCTGGTCGCCCTGATCAATGAGGCCCGGACTGAGGGCGAGATGGAAAGGATCGCCCACATGAGCCGCAGTCGCATGAAGGCTCGGCGCGCAGCGATCAAGAGCGGCACGACCAACGGCCGCCGCTCGCTCGTCGGACAGTCGCCGTTCGGGCGCCGCGGGCGCCTGGTGAGCTAGGGGCCTAAGTCCCCCGAGTCGGCGGTGCGAGGGCCGCGGCATCCGGCCGCGAACCCTCACACCACGATCGTCAAGCTGCCGACAGGTAACGCGCCTCGTACCGGCTGATCCAGCGCATGAACTCGATCGGCGGAACGGGCTTGGAGAAGAAGTGACCCTGAGCGCGGTCGCAGCCGATCTCCTCGAGCCGATCGAGCGTGATCTCGTCCTCGACGCCCTCGGCGATCACCTTGAGGCCGAGCGCGTGACCGAGGTCGATTGTCGAGCGCACGATCACGCCGTCCGATTCCTCGTTGAGCATCGGGGTCACGAACGAGCGATCGATCTTCAGCTCGTGCACGGGCAGGCGTCGCAGGTTCGCGAGTGAGGAGTGGCCGGTGCCGAAGTCGTCGACGGCGAACCTCACGCCCAGGTCGCTCAGGCTCTGTACGGTCTTCAGCGCGCGCTGCGGGTCGGACAGGATCATGCTTTCGGTGATCTCGAGCTTGAGTGCCTGTGGCGGCAGGCAGTGCCGGTCGAGCATCTGTGCGACATGTGACGACAGCATCGGGTCGTGCAGGTTGCGAACGGAGAGGTTGACGGAGACCGTGAGCTCGCGACCGGCCGCATGCCAGGCCGCGCATTCGGCGATCGCCTTGTCGAGGACGGCACTGGTCATCGCGCCGATCAGGCCGGTCTGTTCGACGATCTCCAGGAACGCGGCCGGCTGCAAGAGGCCGAGGTCCGGGTGCTGCCAGCGCACCAGCGCCTCGGCTCCGTGGACGTGACCTGATCCAAGATCGACGATCGGGTGGAAGTGGACGACGATCTCATCGTCCTTCTCGAGTGCGCGACGGAAGTCTCCAACCATGCTGAGCCGCGATACCGAGTGGCGGTCCTGGCCGTGCGCGTAGAAGCGGTGGCCGTCGCGCTGGGCTTTGGCGTCGTACATCGCGATGTCGGCCCGGCGCAGCAGCGTCTGCGCGTCCTTGCCGTCGGTCGGGTAGCGGGCGACGCCGATGCTGCCGTCCACCTGCAGGGTGATGTCGTCGAACGGAACCGGCTCACGCACGCACGCCAGGACGTCCTCGACGATGGCCGTGAGCGCGGCCATGTTGTCGGTGCGCACGGCGGGAAGGATCGCGAATTCGTCACCGCCGAAGCGCGCGACCAGGCCGCCCGCGCCGATCCGCTCGGCCAATCGCGGGCCGAGGTCAGTCAGCATGTCGTCCCCGTACTGATGGCCGAGCGTGTCGTTGATGTCCTTGAAGTGATCGAGATCGAGCAGCATCACGCCGAACGTCCCGGGCGTCCCCTCGAGGGCAGCGATCTCTGCGTCGACGTGGTCGTTGAAGCGCTTGCGGTTGGCGAGGCCGGTCAGTTCGTCCGTCATCGCCATGATCTCCAGCTCCTCGCCGCGGTGCTGCGAGATGAGCAACTCGCCGACGAGGTACTGGTACACGACCAGGACAAGTGCGAAGAGGACCAGGAACGCGACATGCTGGTTGGTCAGATAGGCCGCGATCACCATGAGGACCCCGGAGGAAAGCTCCGCTGCCATCACCGGCCGGAACTCGAGCAGCCTTCTGAGGAAGGACATCCTGGTCACCAGGCAGTGGTAACCGGTGATCATCACGAAGTTGAGCGCCAGCGCGATCATGAAGGTCGCGAACACGAGCAGGTAGTAGCCCGCGTCGTGGATCCCGACGCCCGCCTGTTTCTTCGCCCAGTAGAAGAAGAGCCCACTGAGCAGCGGGAACCAGATGAACGTCACCAGGTTGTGGCGGAATCGGTCGGCGGGCTCGCGGGACCGGAACCAGCTGATGATGATCGTCAACGCTCCCACTACCGCGGCCGGTGCGCCGCCGAGCAGGACGGCCGCCAGCGTGATGCCGAGGAAGCTGCCGGAGATGTGCATCCGCCCCTCCGAGGACGGCAGCAGCGTTGAGGTCAGCTCGCTCAGCACGGCGAGCACGATCAGCGTGATCAGCTCGTCCAGCTTCCAGTTCGCCATGTGCGCCTGCGCACTGATGACGGCGACTGCGACGGCGCCGGCGAGCGCGAGGATGTGGAAGGTCAGGACGACCTGCGGACGCCCGAGCCCGCGGCGTTCTCTCTGCTCGGCCTGGATGCCGAGCTCGGCTGCGTGGGTGCTCTCGGTCATCCGGTGATCAGGTTCGGTGATGGGACTCTTCGGTCCGAAGTATCGGTTTCCTGCGCCTCGGGCGCAAGATCTCCCTGGAAATCAGGGGGCTCTTCGGACTCCACTTGCCCAAGATGCACATTGTCAATCGGCTTGAACGCCGCGAACAGAACCACGGCTGCAACGCCGACCGCCGCGATGCCGTAGGCGTATCGCGGTGAGGCGATTGCGGCGATCGCGCCGCCGACCGCGAAACCAATCGCGGGCATGACCTGATTTAGGCCCTCGAGTACAGCCATAACAGCGCTCTGCGTGTTGATTGGGATCCGCTCCTGCACCGCGGTGACCGCGGCGATCCAACCGGCCCCGTTGCCGATGCCGCCGATGGCCGAGCAGCCGCACGCGACTGCAAGAGTCGGGGACACAGCGAGCCCGCCGTATCCGAGTGCACATAGAAGGGTACCCATCGCGACCACGGTGATCAGACGCATCTGCCCAGCGGCCGCAAAGGCGGCGGCGCCGATCACCATGCCCGCTCCCCACGCACCGAGGAGCAGTCCGTAGCCGGAGGCGCCGACGTGCAGGACGTGCTTTGCGAACACGATCTCTATCGGTATCGGCACGTTGCTGAGCATCATCACGAAGGCGATCGCGATCATCAGCCGCCGTACAGCGGTGCGGTTGCGCAGTACAGACGCGCCGTTGCGCAGGCGCCCGACGAAGCCTGCCTCCGCGTCAACCTCGACGCGGATACCGGGCGCGGTGGCGACCACGATCGCGGTGACTATGAACGTGCCGGCATCGACCGAGAGTGCGGCAGCCGCGCCCTTCCACGCGACGAGAACGCCCGCGATCACGGGCGAGCACGCCATCGCCGCCATCATCCCCAGGTTCAGGATCGCGTTTCCTTCGCGCAGTAGGCCATCGGCCAGGAGCCCGCTGGCGGTCGCGCTGCGGGTCAGCGCCTTCGCCGTGACGGCGAGCATCCCGTCGAAGGCGGCCAGGGCGAAGACAGCCGGAAGCGAGAAGTGGCGCGTGAGTACCGCGATGGCGGCGAACAGCACGCCCTCGAGAACGTAGAGCGTGCCAAGCACGAGGTGCGGCCGCAGCACCTCGACCCGTGCCGTCAGCAGCGGTGCCAAGACGGCCGGCAGGAAGCGGAGCGACAGGAACAGGGCCGCTGTCGCCAGCGGGCTGCCGGTTCTGTCATAGACGAGGATCGTGAGCGCGATCTCGCCGATCCAGTTGCCGAACTCGTTGACCCAGTAAGCGGCAGCGAGGTGGCGGAAGGTGGCTGAGCGCAGGGGTCTGAAGTCGGGCATGACCTAACCGGCGGTTATGCGAGGCATAACCAAGTCGGATCTACCGGAGAGCGGTGTACCCGGGCAACCTTCTGGAGGCGTCAAGCAACACCTTTCTACGAGATCCGCAGCGCGACCAAAAGGAGAACCTCAATGGGCATCAAGCTCGGCTAATCCCACTTTTTCAGTTGTACTGGCACCGAGGAGCCAGATCGAGTGGGGCTCCTCGGTGTCAGGCAAGACCTTTTGCCTCGACTTATCGGTAAAACCCGGAAATTCCTTTAGAAAGCCTTGCAAGAATTCTTGCAAGGCTTAAAGTGGATCCGGGTAGTCCGGTCGGGCTCTTATGCTCCGGCGAATGTCGGCTCTGCGGGAACACTCTGCGCAGGCCCAGACGGAGGGGCTTGTGAGCAGAGGGCACGTGCCGGTCCGCGACCTCGAGGTCGGAGAGTTGCGGGCTTTCTGTGCGGCCGCGACGCTAGGGAGCATTGCCGAGGCCGCGCGCGCGATGAACGTGAGCCAGCCGGCGATGTCCAAGCGCCTGCGGGCGCTGGAGAACGTCGCCGGAGCCGCGCTGTTCGAGCGCTCGAGTCGGGGAGTGACGCTCACGCCCGCCGGCGTGCAGCTCTACAGTGCGGCCCGTCGGCTGCTGCGCAGTGCTGACTCGGTCCAGGCGCTGATCAAGACCGCCCCGGCGTCGCCGGTTCGGATCGCCTCGAGTCCGACGATCGCCGAGCTGCGCCTGCCGCAGGTGCTCAGCGAGCTCGCGAGCAGCGAACACGGAGTCACAGCTGAGCTGATCTCGGCCAACTCCGAGCTCGTCCGGGAGCTCGTCCGCGACGGCCGCTGCGACCTTGGCATCGCCAGCATCGACCCCTATGCGCTCTACGCCGACGGGCTGGAGGAGCGGATCGTCTGGCGCGACGAGCTGGTGGTGGTGGTGCCGCCCGGCCATCTCTGGGAGGAGCTGGACGAGATCCCGGCCGAAGAGTTCGCCGCGACGCCTGTGGTGCAACGCGACCCCTGGTCCAACTCCAGCCGGATAGTGAGCGCGACGCTGGAACGGCTCGGGCTCGATCGGGTTCCGCCGATCGCGGCTGTCGGCAGCTCCGCGGGAGTCGTCGCGACCGCATACTCGGTCGGCGCTCCGGCGCTGATCTCGATCCTGGCGACGCGCGTCAACCCTGAGCAGCAACTTGAGGTCCGCCGCGTCGAGGGGCTCCGCTTCGGCCTCGAGTACGCCCTCGTCTGGGGTGGCTCGATGCTCGATCTGAGAGCCGAGGTGCAGAGTGTCGCGGGGCACATCATGCACCTCCCGTTCGCGCGGCCGCGACCAGCTCGGTAGCAGCGGCACACGCTAGGATCGGCGGCATGGCCGCCATCTCAGACCTCAAGCTAATTGCTTCCGGCAAGGTCCGTGAGATCTACGACCACGGCGACGAGCTGCTGCTCGTTGCGTCCGACCGGATCTCGACCTATGACGCCGTGCATCCCAACCCGATCCCCGACAAGGGAGCGGTTCTCACCGCGATATCAACCTTCTGGTTCGAGCAGACCTCGAGCCTGACCCCCAACCACCTTATATCGGTGACCGACGGCGTGCCCGACGAGGTTCGCGGCCGTGCCATGGTCGTCAAGAAGCTCAAGATGCTGCCCGTCGAGGCGATCGTGCGCGGGTACATAACCGGTTCCGGCTGGAAGGACTACCAGCAGACAGGGATCGTCTCCGGCGTCGAGCTCCCTGCCGGGCTGCGGGAATCGGATCAGCTACCGGAGCCGATCTTCACCCCCTCGACGAAAGCCGACATCGGCCATGACGAGGCGATCGACTTCGAGCGTGCGGCCGAGCTGATCGGCGACCGCGACCTCGCGGAGCGCCTGCGCGACACGTCGATCGCCGTCTACAAGTTCGCGTTGGATCACGCTCGCGCGCGCGGGATCATTCTCGCCGACACCAAGTTCGAGTTCGGTCTCGATGCCGACGGCAAGCTCACGCTCGGCGACGAGGCCTGCACGCCGGACTCGTCGCGCTTCTGGCCCGCCGACGGCTACGAGCCTGGTCACGGCCAGCCCAGCTTCGACAAGCAGTTCGTGCGCGACTGGGCTTCGTCGACCGGCTGGGACAAGCTGCCACCGGCTCCCGAGATCCCCGCAGAGGTAGTTACTCGCACGCGCGAGAAGTACATCGAGGCTTACGAGCTGATCACCGGCAACTCGTTCTCCGACTGGGCCGCCAGGACCGGCGCCAACTGATGCGGGCCCGCGTGCTGATCCGGCCGAAGGCGGGCATCCTGGACCCGCAGGGCCAGGCAGTCGAGCGCGCATTGCCGGCGCTGGGCTTTGCCGGTGTTTCCTCGGTGCACGTCGGACGCCTCGTCGAGCTGGATCTCGAGGACGTCAGCCAACTCCCCTCGATGTGCGAGCGCCTGCTGGCCAACCCGCTGATCGAGGACTACGAGATCATCGAGAACGCGTGAAGTTCGGCGTAATCCGTTTTCCCGGCACATGTGACGACGTCGATGCGGAGCTCGCGGCGCAGCGCGTCGCGGAGGCCGTGTTGTTGTGGCATCGCGACCGCGACCTGCAGGGCGTAGACGCCGTGGTCGTGCCGGGCGGCTTTTCCTATGGTGACTATCTGCGTGCGGGTGCGATTGCTCGGTTCGCCCCCGTGATGGAGTCGGTGATCGAGTTCGCGCACGAGGGCGGGCTGGTGTTGGGGATCTGCAACGGCTTCCAGATCCTGTGCGAGTGCGGGCTGCTGCCGGGGGCGCTGCTGGTCAACGACCACCTCAAGTTCGTCTTCCGGCAGGTGACGCTCGACGTCGTCGACCACAACACACCGTTCACGCGCAACTGCCCGCCGACGCTCTCGATCCCGGTCAAGCACACGACCGGCCGCTACTACTCGCCCGAGCCCGTACAGGCCGTGCTCAAGTACGCGCCCGGCCACAATCCGAACGGCTCGCAGGAGGACATCGCCGGCGTCGTCAACAACGCGGGCAACGTGTTCGGCCTGATGCCGCATCCCGAGCACGCGGTCGACGCGTTGACGGGGTCGACCGACGGGCTGACGATCTTCGAGTCGATCTATGCAGCGGTGGGCGAACGCGTACGGGTGCCGATCGGATGAGCGCCCACGCGCAGCCTCGATATCGCGAGCTGGGCCTGACCGACTACGAGTACGACCTGATCGTCTCCGGCCTCGGCCGCGAACCCGGTGAAGTCGAGCTCGCGATGCTCTCGCTGATGTGGTCTGAGCACTGCTCCTACAAGCACTCCAAGAAGCTGCTGCGTCGCCTCCCGACCGAAGGGCCGCACGTGCTCGTCGGCCCCGGCGAGAACGCGGGTGCCGTCGATGTCGGCGACGGCCTCGCGATCGCCTTCAAAGTCGAGTCGCATAACCACCCCAGTGCGGTCGAGCCGTTCCAGGGTGCCGCGACCGGCGTCGGCGGCATTCTGCGCGACATCTTCGCGGTCGGCGCGAGGCCGATCGCGGTGCTGGACAGCCTCCGCTTCGGCGAACCCGACGAGTCACAGCGCTCCCGATACCTGCTCGAGCATGCCGTCGCCGGGATCGGCCACTACGGCAACTCGATCGGCGTGCCCACGATCGGCGGCGACATCTACTTCGAGCCGAGTTACGAGCAGAACTGCCTGATCAACGCGATGGCCGTCGGCATGACGCCGCACGATCGTCTGACCAGCGCCGCCGCGGTCGGCGTCGGCAACCTCCTGATCCTGTTCGGCGCGCTCACTGGCCGTGACGGCATCGGCGGCGCCTCCGTGCTCGCCAGCGCCGAGCTCGGCGAGGACGACGACGCGAAGCGGCCGACCGTCCAGATCGGCGACCCGTTTGCGGAGAAGAAACTGATGGAGTGCAGCCTCGAGCTACTCGACCGCCGCCTGCTCGCCTCGCTGCAGGACCTCGGCGCCGCCGGTCTGACCTCCTCTGCTTCCGAGATGGCGAGCAAGGGCGGCGTCGGCCTCGACATCGACATCGCCCAGATCCCGCTGCGCGAGGCCGACATGGAGCCCTTCGAGGTCATGGTCTCCGAGTCACAGGAGCGCATGCTCTGCGTTGTCGAGCCCTACGACGTCGCCGCCGTACTCGACGTCTGTGAGAAGTGGGAGGTGCTCGCGACGGTGATCGGTGAGGTGACCGACACCCACGTCTTCCGGGTACTTCAAGGCTGGCGAGATCGTCGGCGAGTTGCCTGTGCCGCTGCTGGTCGACGATTGCCCGCTCTACGACCTCGCTCCCGAGCCGCCGGCGGTACCGCTGTACGCAGGCGGCGAGCAGCGGCTCGCCGCCAAAGCGGCTCCGGCAGAAAGCCTGCTCGCGCTGCTCGCCAGCGCCAACATCAGCTCCCGGCGGGTCGTCTTCGAGCAGTACGACCCGGTTGTGCAGTCGCGGACGGTGCGCCGTCCCGAGCAGGCCGATGCGGCCGTGCTCGCGCTGCCGGTGCTCGCGGCGGGGACCGGTGCCGGCGGCGCACAGATCCCGGGGATCGCGGTCTCGATCGACGGGAACGGCCGCCGCGTGGCTGTCGACCCGCGCGCGGGCGCCGCCGAGGTCGTCTACGAGTGCGCGGCCAATCTCGCCTGCGTCGGCGCCGAGCCGCTCGGCCTCACCAACTGTCTGAACTTCGGCAACCCCGAGAAGCCGCACGTCGCCTGGCAGCTCAGCGAGGCGGTCGACGGGCTCGCGCAGGCGTGCCGCGACCTCGACGTTCCGGTCGTCGGCGGCAACGTCTCGCTCTACAACGAGTCGCCCGACGGCCCGATCCTGCCGACGCCGGTGATCGGAATGGTCGGCAAGCTCCCGGACGTGCGGCGCGCCGGGAACATCGGCTTCGCCAACCCCGGTGACAGAATCGCGCTGGTCGGCGGCTTCCACCCGTCACGTGACGGCTCGGAGATCGCGAAGCTGCACGGCAGCGCGCCCGCTGGCGCACTGCCTGCCAAGGACGTCTCAGCGATCCGCGAGGCGCACGCGCTGGTCCGTGACGGCGTACGCGACAACCGCTTTGCGAGTGCTCACGACGTCGCCGAAGGTGGGATCGCGGTGGCGTTGGCCGAGTGCTGTATCGCCGGCGGCGTCGGCGCGATCATCAGGCTGCCCGACGGCCTGGATCTGTTCGGCGAGGATCTCGGCACCGCCTTCATCGTCTCCGGCCGGACCAACGAACTCGAAGGCCTAACGATCATCGGTGCGGTCGGCGGCCATGATCTTGTGATCACGGATCTGCTCGACCTCCCAATTTCCGAGCTAATCAACGCCCATTCGGGCGGACTGTCCGCACTGCTCAGCTAACCTCTCGTTGGGGTACAACCACCGGTGTCCACTCCTCTCGAACATCGTGACGGTCCGCGCGACGAGTGCGGCGTCTTCGGCATCTACGCGCCGGAGAGCGATGTCGCGCGCCTGACCTACTTTGCGCTTTACGCGCTTCAGCACCGTGGTCAGGAGTCGGCGGGGATCGCGGTGGCGTCGCTCGGCGGCTCGATCATGGGCACGCGCGAGCAGGGACTTGTCTCACAGGTTTTCGACGAGCACATGTTGCGGTCCCTGGTTGGCGACCTTGCGATCGGCCACGTCCGCTATTCGACGACCGGATCGTCGGAATGGGAGAACTCCCAGCCGATAGTGCGCGACGACATCCGCACGCTTGCGCTCGCTCACAACGGCAACCTGATCAACGCGGTCGAGCTGCACAGCGAGCTGCGCGGGCGCGATGTCCCCTTCCGCTCGACCTCGGACTCGGAGATCATCGCGGCGCTGCTGGCGACGCACCCGGCCGACAGCATCGAGGAGGCTGTCGCCGAGGTGCTGCCGACGCTGCGTGGCGCCTTCTCGACGGTCGTGATGACCGAGGACAAAGTTGTCGCCTTCCGCGACCCTCATGGACTGCGGCCGCTCGCGCTCGGCGTGATCGCAGAAGATGACGAGGCCGGCGTGCCCGTCTACTGCGTGGCGAGCGAGTCGTGCGCGTTCGATCTGATCGGCGCCCGCTTCCTGCGTGATATCGAGCCCGGTGAGGTTGTGGTTCTTGACGCCGACGGGGTGCACTCAGCAGTAGTCGCGCCAGGCCAGCGCCGTGCCTTCTGCGTGTTCGAGTACATCTATTTCGCCCGACCGGACTCGCTGATGGGCGGCCGCCGCCTACAGGTATCGCGCGCCAAGATGGGTGAGATCCTGTGGCGCGAGGCGCCGGTCGACGCCGATCTTGTGATCGCAATCCCGGACTCGGGGAACGCGGCCGCACGCGGGCTCGCGCGCGCCGCCGGTCTGCCCCAGGATGACGGTTTCATCAAGAACCGTTACGTCGCCCGCACGTTCATCCAGCCCGGGCAGCAGCTGCGCAAGAACGGCCTGCGGCTCAAGTTCAACCCGCTGCCCGAGGTTGTGGCCGGCAAGCGCCTGATCGTGGTCGACGACTCGATCGTGCGGGGCAACACGATGCCTCAGATCGTGCAGATGCTGCGCGAGGCGGGCGCCAGCGAGATCCACCTGCGGATCTCCTCGCCGCCGATCAAGCACCCGTGCCATTACGGGATCGACATGTCGACACGTGAGGAGATGATCGCCCACGGCCGAACGGTCGAGGAGATCTGTGAGGAGCTCGGCGCCGACTCGCTGCACTACCTCTCGCTCGATGGCGTCTACGAGGCTGTGGACGGCCAGCGGGCGATGCATTGCGATGCGTGTTTCAGCGGCGAGTACCCGCTCGCCGGCACAGAGGATTCCGGGGGCAAGTTCGCGCTCGAACGCGTCGAGCTGCCGCTGGTCTCATGAGCCGGGCCTGCGCGTGATGTTCTTGAGCCGCACCCGGCGATGACTTCGGACAAATCGTTGAAGGTCGCGGTGCTCGCGTCGGGCACCGGCACAAATCTGCAGGCGCTGCTCGATCAGGTTCACGGTCGCGAGGGGATCCGGATCGTCGCCGTCGCATCCGAGAACCCGGAGGCGCAGGCGCTCGAGCGGGCAGCGCTCGCCGGCGTGCCCACGGCGGTGTTCGAGCGTGTGGTGATCGGCGGCGACCGGCGGGCGCGTGACCGAGCGCTGGCTGACTGGCTGCGAGAGCACGGCACACAGCTGGTGGTGATGGCCGGCTACATGCAGCTGGTCTCCGAGGAGTTCCTCGATCGCTTCCCCGACGCGGTGATCAACGTCCACCCGTCTTTGCTGCCAGCGTTTCCCGGGATCGACGCGGTGGGTCAGTCGCTCTCCTACGGCGTGAAGATCTTTGGCGTGACGGTCCACTTCGCCGACCCCGGTCTCGACACGGGTCCGGTGATCATGCAACGCGCCGTCGAGCTGCCGGATGCGCGTGAGCCGGACGACGTCTGGCCGCACCTGCACGCGATCGAGCATCAGATGCTGCCGGAGGTCGTGCGGCTGTTCGCGCGCGGCGCTGTGCGCATCGCTTCCACGCACCCGCGCCGCGTGCTAGTTGGACCCCTCGCGGTCCTGCCAGAACGGTAGAGTCGGGGCACATGACGACCACCAACGCCGAACAGTCGTTGCAGCCGTCGGCGCCGGGCGAGGTGCAGATCGCTCGGGCGCTGCTGTCGGTCTCCGATAAGGCCGGGATCGTCGAGTTCGCGCGTGGCCTGGCGGAGCTGGGGATCGAGATCATCTCCACCGGTGGCACCGCACGCGAGCTGGGCGACGCGGGCATCCCCGTGCGCTCGATCACCGACCTGACCGGCTTCCCGGAAATCATGGACGGCCGCGTGAAGACGCTGCACCCGAAGCTGTACGCGAGTCTGCTGGCGGTGCGCGACGACCCTGCGCACATCGAGGCCGCAGCCGCTCAGGAGGTCGAGCCAGTCGACCTCGTGTGCGTGAACCTGTACCCGTTCGAGCGCACGGCTGCGACCCGCGGCGTCAACGACGCCGAGGTGATCGAGAACATCGACATCGGCGGCCCGACGATGATCCGCGCGGCCGCCAAGAACTTCGCGTTTGCGGCGCCGATCGTCTCGCCGGCGAGCTACGACGCGATTCTCGACGAGCTACGCAACTCGGAGCGGCGGCTCTCGCTGCAGACGCGAGAGAGCCTGGCCGCTGAGGCGTTCGCCTACACCGCTCGCTACGACACCGCGATCACGCGCTGGTTCCAGGAGAAGCACGAGGACTTCCCGCCGCTGATGGTGCGGGCCTTCGAGCGCGAGCTCGAGCTGCCCTACGGCGAGAACCCGCACCAACGCGCGGCCTTCTATACGCAGATCGGCGCCCGCTCGCACGTGCTCTCCCAGGTTGCGCAGCTCGGCGGCAAGGATCTCTCGTTCAACAACCTGCTCGACCTCGACTCGGCGCGTCAGCTGCTGGCGGAGTTCGTCGTGCCGGCCTGTGTGATCGTCAAGCACAACAACCCCTGCGGGGTGGCCGTCGGCACGACGACGCTCGAGGCATATCAGCGCGCGTTCGCCTGCGATCCGACCTCGGCCTTCGGTGGCGTGATCGTGCTCAACCGGCGGGTCGACAAGCTCACCGCGAAGGCGATCCATGAGCAGTTCGCCGAGATCGTGCTTGCGCGCGGTTTCGACGAGGATGCGCTCGAGATCTTCGCCGACAAGCCGAACATGCGGATCCTCGATGACCGCGAGCGGCGTCTTGACGTCATGCTCGAGCCTGCCTTCCGGCAGGTGATCGGTGGCCTCCTCGTTCAGGACCGCGACGCCTCGAACGAGGATCGTGAAGAGATGCAGGTCGTCTCCGAGCGTCGTCCGAGCGAGGAGGAGTGGTCACAGCTGCTATTCGCCTGGCGCGTGTGCAAGCACGTCAAGTCGAACGCGATCGTGCTGGCTCGCGACAGCGCCACGATCGGCCTCGGCGCGGGCCAGATGAGCAGAGTCGACTCGGTGAGGCTCGCCATCGAGAAGGCGCAGTCACCCGTGCGCGGCTCGGTGCTCGCCTCTGACGCGTTCTTCCCGTTCCCCGACGGTCCTGAGATTGCGCTGGAGCAGGGCATCACCGCGATCATCCAGCCGGGCGGCTCGATCCGAGACCCGCAGGTCGTCGAGGCGGTCGACCGTGCCGGCGCGGCGATGGTCTTCACCAACCGGCGCCACTTCCGCCACTAGCCTTCCGCCGAGCACCCTGTGTCCTCCGATCAGCCTCAGATCAAACGGCTCGGAGGCGATCCGCCATCCCCCTTCGAGGGCATGTTCGGGTTCAATCGCGTTGTCGCCGCCGGACCGTGGGTGATGATCAGCGGCACGACCTCGGTTGACCCGACCGGCTTTGTCGTCGGCATGACGCCCTACGAGCAGACGGTCGAGATCCTGGGCAAGCTGATCCACGAGCTCGCGCGGGTGGACCTGACTGCTGAGGACGTGGTGCTGACGCGGATGTACGTGACCGACATCTCGCGCTGCGACGAGGTCGGCCGAGCCCACGGCGAGGTGTTCGGCGCGGCCGGGCCGGCAGCGTCGATGGTCGAAGTATCGGGCCTGATCGATCCGCGCATGCTGGTCGAGATCGAGCTCATGGCGTACCGCGGCTGAGCGGGCGGCCGCGCACCCGCGGAAACTGACGCGCCTTATCGATCAGTAGTCCAGAGCGATGGGCTCCTGCGATGCCTTCTGCCCACGCTGACCGATCTCAGGGGTGTGCCGTCGGCTAGGACATTCACGGAGGAGCGCGCGATGCTGATCGGAGGGTGCCGGAACACCAACGATTTCATCGGGCCGCGAGTGAGGCGACTGGCGGTCGCCGCCGCCGTGTGCTTAGTGACCGTCGTTGCGCAACTGCTGCTGTTCGGTGCTGGCACCGCCGCGGCTGACACCAGCGGCTGGTCTGGACCCATAGCCGTTGAAGCACCAGTCAGCGCCACAGTGGTTGCCTGCTCCTCGTCCTCGTTCTGCGTGGGAGTCGGGAACTCGGGGTCCGGCGCAGCACTGACGCGTGCCTACAACGGCGCGGGCTGGGGAGCTCCGGCGACGCTTGCTCCGGATACGGAGGTGAAGTCGATCTCGTGTCCGACGACGACCTTTTGCGCCGCGACCGACACCAACGGGGACGCCCTGACGTTCAATGGCGCGAGCTGGAGTTCGCCGACCGCGATCGACTCCGGCGGCTTTCTCGACACTCCGGTCTCAGTCTCGTGCGTCAGCAGCAGTTTCTGCGTCGCGGTCGATTCCACCCGCGCCTTCATCTACAACGGCATAGCCTGGAGTTCAGGTACCACGATCGACGCCAGCAACTACGACCTGACGTCGGTCTCGTGTACGTCGGTGAGCTTCTGCGCAGCGGTTGACGCCGCCGGTGACGCCTTCATGTACAACGGCGTCAGTTGGGGTGGCCGCATCAGCATCGACACCGACGGCACCAACGGCGGCCTGATCTCGGTTTCCTGCTCGTCGAGCGACTTCTGCGCCGCGGTCGACCAGGACGGGAATGCGGCGATCTACAGCGGTGCGAGTTGGAGCCCAGCGGTTAGCGCCGAAACCGGCGGCGACTTCGCTTCCGTCTCGTGCCCGACAAACGGGTTCTGTGAGGCACTCGACGTTTCCAATCATGTCGTCACCTACAGCGGCGGCATGTGGGGCAGCCCGAGTAGCCCCATAGCCTCCGGTGGCGCAGGTGGGCTGATCACGTGTACCTCGGCCAGTTTCTGCGTCGCCGGGATCACCGGCGGCCTCGAGGTCTACAGCGGCGGCACATGGAGCAGTCTCAGCAGCTTTGAAAATGAGGGTGCCGTGACATCGCTGTCGTGCGCTCCCGGCAGCAGTTTCTGCGCCGCCGTGGACAATGCCGGCAACGCGGTCATCGACGCGGGAGGTGGCTGGGGGCTGCCAACCAACGTTGACCCCGGCGACTCGTTCGAGTCGGTTTCCTGCCCGACCAGTACGTTCTGCGCCGCGGTCGATAGCGAGGGTTACGCGGTCCTCTATGAGGACGGAGCGTGGCAGGCGCGGGTCGCGATCGATGCGCATCCTTCGGGCATGGGCCCAACAGCAGTTTCCTGCACGTCTGCGACGTTCTGCATGGTCGTTGACGGCAGCGGCAATGCCATCACCCTTGATGGCAGCACCTGGAGCTCGCCGGTTCCCGTGGCTGGGAGCGGATCGTTCTACTCGGTTTCCTGCGCCGCCACGTCCAGCTCTTGCGTTGCCGTCGGCGCCGACGACAGCGATGATCGGGCGCTCGCGGTCACCTACGTCGACGGCAGCTGGGGCCCGCCCGAGTCGGTTGGCACGTCGGGCTCCACGGAACTGTTGGCGGTCTCCTGTCCCGCCGCCGGTTTCTGCGCTGCGACGGACAACGCCGGGAACGTCTTCACGTACGACGGATCCGCGTGGAGCGGCGCGGCGGGCGTCTCTGGCAGCGGCGCACTCGCATCGATCTCGTGTAGCTCGAGCGACTTCTGCGCGGCTTGGGACGTGAGCGGGGACGCGGCCACATATGTCTCCGGCACGTGGAGCGCACCCACCCTCGTCGACCCGACCGCTGGAAGTGCGGTCGCGGTTTCGTGTCCGTCGGATGGCTCATGTATCGCGGCTGACCCCGAGGACAACGAGTACACCTACCAACCGCTCGCCCCGCAGGACACGACCGCACCGACCATCGTCGGTGATCCGCAGGTGGGTGTAGCGCTTCAGGCACAGCCAGGAACCTGGTCCAACTCACCATCCTCTTACGCGTACGCCTGGACGATCTGCACTGCTGAGGGCAGCTGCACCACCTTCAGCCCGTCAAGCAACAACACCTTCACGCCTACCGCCGGCGAGGCCGGCGACACGATTGAGGTCGACGTCACGGCGACCAACGTGGCCGGCTCTGCTGATGCGAGCAGTAGCGCCGTCGGACCGATCGCCGCTGTGGGTTCGGTCTCGAGTTCAGGCGGCAGCTCGAACGCGAGCAGTGGCTCGAATAATGGGGGCACGACCGGTACGACCTCTGGGTCGGGTCCGTCAACGCCGGGCGGGATCGGTGCCGTCAAGTCGGTGCGCGCAAGCGGGACGACCGTGGTCGAAACGCTGAGCTGCTCCGGGAGCCATCGCTGCGCATTCATCGAGCAGCTGACCGTCGTGGAGACGTTCAAGGCCGGCAAGCTCGTCGCAGTCGCCGCCAAGGCATCGAAGAAGAAGAAGACGACCACGAAGAAGACCGTGGTGGTCGGGAGAAAGACGGTCACGCTCGCAAGCGGAAAGAGGGTCGCCGTGAGCGTCCCGCTGAACGGCGCCGGGAGCGCCCTGCTGCGCGCGCACGGCAAGCTCGCCGTCCGGTTCACGGTCGAGCAAAACGGAAGGACCCTCCATTCGCAGGTTCTCACCCTGCGGATGCCCAAGAAGAAGTGACATTCGCGCGCTCTACCCGCGCCACGGACGGGTGGCGGCCGACCCTCCGGTGGCGATCGGCGACACTGAGGTGATGAACTCAGGAGTCTCAACAGCGGAGCTGATGGTGCGCTGCCTGGAGAATGAGGGCGTCGAGTACGTCTTCGGCATTCCCGGTGAGGAGAACATCCATTTCGTCCAGGCGCTTGGATCGTCCCCGATCCGTTATGTGCTCGTACGGCACGAGCAGGCGGCATCGTTCATGGCGGAGGTCTACGGACGCCTGACCGGCAAGGCCGGTGTCTGCTCGGCGACGCTCGGTCCGGGTGCGATCAACCTCCTGTTGGGGGTCGCCGATGCGACGACGAACTCGACGCCGGTGGTGGCGCTCTCCGCCCAGGTCGGGCGCAACCGCTCGTTCAAGGAGTCGCACCAGGGTGTCGACCTGGTCTCGATGTTCGCGCCGGTGACCAAGTGGTCGGAGCTGGTGGTGACGCAGGAGGCGGTCCCGGAGATGCTGCGCAAGGCGTTCAAGCTCGCCCAGACCGAGCGCCCGGGTGCCGTGTACCTGGCTGTTCCGGAGGACGTCGAGAAGTCCGCCGCTCCGGTCGGCGCGCGGCCGCTGATCGTCAACACGCCGCGACCGGACGAGCCGTCCGTGTCGCAGCTCGCGCGAGCCGCGGAGGTGCTGCGGGCGAGCGCCAGTCCGATCGTGCTGGCGGGTCATGGCGCTGCGCGAGCCGGCGCGGGCGCAGCATTGGGGCGCTTCGCCGAGGCACTGAACGTGCCGGTCGCGACGACCTTTCATGGCAAGGGCATCTTCCCTGACGACCATCCGCTCGCGCTCGGCGCCGTCGGCTTCATGCGCCATGACTACGTCAACTTTGGCTTCGATCAGGCCGACGCGATCATCGCCGTCGGCTACGAGCTCCAGGAGTTCGACCCGGTTCGCATCAACCCCGGCTGCGACAAGCAGATCATCCACATCCACCGCTTCCCGGCCGAGGTCGATCGCCACTACGAGGTTGCCGTCGGCCTGCAGTCCGACATCCCACGCACGCTCGACGCGCTCGCTGAAACCGTAGGTCGCCGTTTCGAGCCGCAGCTCGCCGAGCAGCGGATCCGCGGGATGCTCGAGCTCGAGCTCGAGCGCGGCCGTGCGGACGATCGCTTTCCACTCTCGCCGGCCCGTGTCGTCGCCGACACCCGAGCCGCGCTGGGCCGTGACGACATCACGCTGGTGGACACCGGCGCGTTGAAGATGTGGATGGCGCGGCTGTACCCGACGTATGAGCCGAACACCTGCCTGATCTCCAACGGCCTCTCGACGATGGCCTGGACGGTGCCCGGCGCGATCGGCGCCAAGCTCGCCCGCCCCGAGGCGCGCGTCCTCGTCGCCACCGGAGACGGCGCCTTCCTGATGAACTCGCAGGAGATCGAGACCGCCCTACGCGAGCGGATCCCATTCGTGATCCTCGTCTGGGTCGACAACGAATACGGCCTCATCACCTGGAAGATGGACCTCGAGCTCGGCGAGAGCCTCGACACGGCGTTCGGCAATCCGGACTTCGTCGCCTACGCCGAGAGCTTCGGCGCCCGCGGCTACCGGATCACCGCGGCCAATGAGCTCCTGCCGACATTGGAGCGCGCCCTCGCCGAGGACACCGTCTCCGTGATCGCATGTCCCGTCGATTACGCCACCAACCTCGAGCTCACCAACGCCCTGGGCGAACTCGACGAGTCGCTCTCCTAGCGGGACGGTTGCCGGCGGCCCCGTCCGCCGGGATCGACGAGGACAGCGTTCCTCTTCCTGGGGACCGGAAACGCTTCCTTCGTCGGGCCAGCCTGGCTCAAACCCGCCTCTGCTGCCATCATCAGGACTGCGCCGGCGTAGCTCAGTTGGTAGAGCAGCGGACTTTTAATCCGAAGCGCCCCGGTTCGAGCCCGGGCGCCGGCACTGGTCTGGAAAGCCTCCATGGTTGCGCTGGGTGGCATCGTGTGCTGATGGATGGATTTGACTGTCAGTGCATCGGGCACGGGGGCGCGAGCGCACTGGCTCCTGCGAACACGCTCGTGTCGTTCGACGCCGCCATCGATGTTGGCGTCGATATGGTCGAGTTCGATGTGCGGGCCTACCGCGGGGAGTTGATCCTTGCCCACACGGTTCTGGATGCGCGCCGCCGCGCGCACGTGAGTCTGTCCGAGGCGCTTCGGCACCTGTCTTCGCGAAGGTTCCGCGATGTGGGAATCAACGTCGACGTCAAGCAGGTGGGCTGTGAGTCGGCGCTGCTCGACGGACTGCGCCACGCCGGAATGCTCGGCCGCGCGCTTGTCTCTTCGCAGTTGTCGGAGGTCCTTGACCGGGTTCGCGAGCTCGATCCGCGTGCGCTGACTGGCATCTCGATCGGGGGTCGTGTGGCGCGTGTGACTCGACGCCGGCAGGACTGGCGCGCTCAGGTCCTCACCGGTCTCGCGTCGCGGCGCTGGGATGCCCTGATGGCACAGCATCGGCTGATCGACGCGCAGTTACTGGACGATGTCGTGGCACGCGAAGGTCTGCTATATGCGTGGACGGTCAACGAGCGCGACGCAATCCGATCGCTCCGTGGACTTGGCGTCCACGGCATCACGACCGCCGACCCGCGTCTGTTCGCGGCTTGACGCGACGCCAGGAGCCGCGCCCAAAGACCAGCCGGGATTTGTCACGGTCCTGGTTGAATCGCAACTGGCGGGAGGAGGCTGCTTTCTCTCACCACCTCCTCCCGGAGTGGTTAACGGGTGTGTGCGCTGTGGAGCTCGATCACCTCTTGCGTAATCTCGAACGGAACGTTTGGCTTAACGTTTGCCTCGAACCAGGTGTCGTGCTGCTCCTTCGTCTCCCACACTTCGGCGACGACGAAGCCGTCGGCATCTTCGTATGCGACATGGACCAAGAAGCCCGGCTGCTTCTTCATCTGCTCGATCAGGGTCGGCGCGGCCTCGTCGTACTGCGCAGCGCTCATCGGCGCACGGTGTCGAATCAGGACAGCCATTGTGATTCTCCTTGTAGAACCCTGGACGGCGGGTTGCACAATCGACCCGTCCGCAATGTCACGGCGCCGTCGTCTGTAGGAGCGGGCATGTAGGGCACCGCTGCGACGGCCCCAATCACCCTACTCCGCACCGGGTCGGGCAGGTATTTTGTTCTTACTCCGAGCCGGTGCCGACGTGCTCGTAGACGCTTCTGCACCATCGTCCTCAACCTGCGAGGTTCACACGTCTGACGCGATATGTGGGAGGCTGGTGACGTGGACGCTTCCGAATCAGACCAAGAGCTGGGTCCGGTCTGCGTGAGCTGCCGGCGCCCTCTGCGTGAGACGTTGCGAGTCGAGGTACTCGATGCGAGCCGCGAGGGCGACGGACCGGCACCAATTGTGAACGTGACGTTCTGCGGCGCGTGCGGGACCACCGTATCTGCGATACCAGTGCCTCGACCGCCGGAGCGACCACGCGTACCCGATCCCGATGATCCTGACTCGCTGGAGGGGCGCTTTCAGCTGCGATGCCGCGAGCTGATCGACGAGATCCAACAAGTGGGATTCGTGCCGGGCGGCTGGATCGGACTGATCATGAGACACGGTGCCGTAGGCGCAGCGAGAGAGCTTCTCGCTACTGAGCGCATCCTGCCTGTGACGCCTTGGCTCGTCCAGCAGGGTCGGGCGGACTTGACCATGGAGCGAGAAATCACGCGCCCAGAATGGTCGGGCCTATTCGATGACGCCGACCGCCACGCGGCAGAACGACGACTAGAACAGGCTCACCGGCACAGGGGTGCTCAGCCAAGGTAGTCACCCATGATCATGGTTGCGAACCGTGGTTCGGGTAGTTCTTGATACTGGCGTCAGATCGGACAACCATCAGTCTCGCGACACGGCGAGCACCGGCGCACCGGTAGCCTCGGGGCGATGTTCGATCATGTGGGGCTAGCCGTGTCCGACCTGGCCGCGTCCGAGCGCTTCTACCGCGCCGTGCTCTCCGTACTGGGCGCTGAGCCGAGCTACGCAGACACCGACATGGTCGGGTGGGACGACTGGTGGATTGGCCAGACCGACGATGAGCATCCGGTGGCCCGCGGTCTGCACGTCGGCTTTCGCGCACCGTCCCGAGAGGCTGTCGATGCCTTTTGGCAGGTCGGGGTTGACGCGGGCTATCGCGACGGCGGTGCACCGGGTCCACGCACGATCTACCGCCCGGACTATTACGGCGCCTTCCTGCTCGACCCTGACGGCAACAGCGCAGAAGCGGTGCACACTGACCGCCAGGACCCCGTACCCGACGCCAGCATCGACCATCTCTGGATCCGTGTCCGCGACCCGGCTGCGTCCAAACGGTTCTATATGACGGTCGCTCCGCACGCGGGACTGCGGATCGGCGTCGACGAACCGGACCACGTCCAGATAGTCGGCGAGAACTTCAGCTTCTCGCTGATCGACGACGGTCGGCCGCTCACCGAGCACGTCCACTTCGCCTTCTCGGCGCACGACGACGCAACCGTCAGGGCGTTCCACGCCGCCGCGCTCGGCGCAGGCTACGAGGACCACGGCGGCCCCGGCGAGCGCGCCGTCTACCACCCGGGTTACTACGGCGCGTTCGTCCTGGACCCTGACGGTCACAACGTCGAGGTCGTCAACCACAACCAGTAAGCCGTGCGACAGTCGCCCAGAGCACCTACCAGGCGAGTGCTCCGAGGTTGAGAGGATCGCGCCACGGGGCAGGGATGAGCTTTCCGCTGGTGATGGTCGCTTCGGTGAGCGTCGGGCGCTTGTGACCGGCGAGGTACAGAAGGTGAGTCCCGGAGGGATCGAACGATAGGGCCAGCGAGTCGGGGATCGCGAGCACCGGGGTGATGTGGCCGTTCTCCGCGATTTTTTCAACAATCGTCTTCCCGCCGAGACCACCGGCTGCAAGAAGTAACGTGTTGGGCGACGTCGAGTCCTGCCCGAGCGTCGGACCTTCGAGTGGTCCTCCGGTGAGACGGACACATACGGCGGTCAGTGGTGCCGGTGGAGCTGGGACGTGAACGAACACGATCACGGGATGGCTTTGCGGGGTCCCGCACCAGCTCAGCTTCGGTGGTTTTCCGACCAGGTCCCATGCCGTTCCTGATGGCACGATCGCGACGGTAGAACCGTCCCCGAGCCAGTGGATCGACGCGTTGCCCAACTCGGCAGCCTGGCCGAGCTGCTTCAGAGCGATCGTCCGGGTTTGACCCGTCGCCAGGTCTCGGATCGCGAGTCCTTGCGGAGCGGCGCCGTACGCGAGCTGCTCCCCGTCGTTGCTGATCGCTGGCTGGGCGCCATCAGCAACGAACGTCTGACGGCCGCTGGCTACGTCGAGGCGCATCAGCCGCAGCGAGAACCCCCGCGTGCGGTGCCGCGGGATCAACGTGAAATAGACGGCGCTCCCGTCGGGCGCATACGCCAAGCCGTTGTTGGTGAACGCACTGTGCGAGAAGCTCGCCAGCGTCCGCAGACGCGCCCCTGTGACTGACGAGTACACCGACATGTTCATGTTCGAATTGACCACCACAAACGTCGGCAGAGGTTTCCGAATAGATGCCCGCGTGAGCGACGGTACGACCGTCAGTACCAACACCAAGACCCCGACCGCTAAGCCAAAGCGCGCGCGCATCAACACGAGCATCGCAGAGCACTCACACCACCACCAACAGCTGCGACATCCGGTCCTCCCGTCACACCCATCCGCGCAACCGGGACACGGTTCCGTCAGCCAAACGGTCGCGCGTCGAGAGACCCCGTCCGTAAGCTGGGCATGAACCCCAACCAGTGGAGGTGGCAGATGGCCGAACTCAGACCGCCGGCAGAGGCAATGGTGCTGACCCACTTCATCGTCTCGGATGACGTCGAGCGCTCTCAGCGCTTCTACACTGAAGTACTCGGCGGCAGGGTCGCCTTCTCCGGGGAGGGCGGACCGGTCAATGTCGCACTAGCCAACAGCTGGATCGTCATCAACGCGGGCGGAGGCCCGACCGACGACAAGCCGACGGTCACCCTGGAAACGCCACGCGACCTCGACCGGGTCAGCAGCTTTCTCAATATCCGGGTCAAGGACATCGAGGCCGTGTACGCCGAATGGAGTTCCCGGGGCGCGAATTTCCTGACCCCGCCGAAACACCACCAGTACGAGATCCGTTGTTACATCCGCGATCCCGACGGTCATCTGATCGAGTTGGGGCAAACCACAGACCCAGAGGGGGACTGGACTCCGCCTCAGTGGTTGTCGAGTACGGCCGACGGGGAGCCCGCGTGAACGCCGGTTAGCGGGCCCCGCCCGCGCTAGCCGCCCATCGCGTTCATCGGGTACATCGAGTTCGAAAACACGAGGCCAGGGACGTCGTGCGGCGCCAGCACAACGAACGTGGCAAGCGCCGCGAGGACGATTGCGGTCGCGAGCCTCGTCGCAGGCGGGGACGGACCCAGCTTCTGGAGCGTGACGAGCGCTGCGATCAGTGCCATCCAGGTCAGGTTCATCACCCCGAGCGCGAAGAGCGCGGCCATCAGCGCCCATGAGCAGCCGATGCACCAAGCGCCGCTACGGCCACCCGCTCCGAGCGCAGCCAGCCGGCGTTCTGGCGGACGTACCGATTCAGCGAAGTGACCCCGGCATCGAGCCAGGCATCCGCGCTTGAGTGGAAGGAGTTCGTAGACGGCGGCGAGGGCGATGACCCCGCTGGACAGCCACTGCCCGCCGCGAGCCCAGGCCAAGTCGGGGGCGAGCAGGCTCCTGCCGAGCTCGAAGAACCCATAGGCGAGGAGCCCGGCAGCGAGCCAGGCGAGCAGGTAGCCGGAGGCGAAGAGCAGCAATCGATCGGGCCGGCGCGTCCGCGTGACGGTCGCGTATGTGGCGAGCGTCGGGGCGTACGAGGGCAGCATCATCGCGGCCATCATCAGCACCCACGAGACGATGAACCACCCGAGCGTGCCCAGGCCGGTGCCTGGACCTGGGTCCATTCCGGACATCCGCTCGATCGTCCACAACCACGCGACGCTCGCCGCGGCCAGCAATCCGGCTGATTCGACGGGGTACTCGAGCGCGCGCCGGAGGACGCCGATCGAGGGGCTCGCCTCGAGTGATGGTGAATCGCGCATGGCCGTCTAAGCGCTCCCGTCGATTCCACCAACAAGAAGACGCTCGAGTTCGTCGAGGCAGCCGCGCCATCCCCAGTCCTGGTTGTCACGGCGCTCATCGTTGGAGATGCCACTGTTCACCAGTAGGACCGTGGTGGCACCCGCGGACTGCCCGAACGTGAGCTCCATCAGCTGTTCATTCGCGGGATCGTCGGAAAAGGTCCAGGTCATCTCGAGCCGATGCGGCCGGTCGATCAGCGTGAACTCGCCCCGTGCCTTGGCCTTTGAGCCGTCCGGCTTGCGCATCACCACCCGGATGCTTCCGCCGAGGCGCAGGTCGACCTCGGCCACAGGCGTCTCCCAATCGGGGTTGCAGTGAAACCAGCGCCGCATGACCTCGGGACTGACCCAAGCTTCGAAGACCTGCTCGATCGGCGCTTGAAACGTCCGCTCGATTCGCACGACCCTTGCGGATTGCTCCGTCACGGCTGGTTCCTTTCCTCGATGTATTCACCGACGACGTCGAACAGGCGCTCCCAACGGCGGCGCTGGTCGTCGATCCAGTCGGCGGCCTCGGCGAGTGTGTCCGGGCGCAGCGCGAGTCGGTGCGTCCTGCCGTCGATCACTCGGTCGACGACGCCTGCCTCCTCGAGCGTGCGCAGATGCCGGGAGATCGTCGGCTTCGAGACGCCGAAGTCATGGGTCACCTCGCCGACGGTCGCCGGTCCGGCGCTGAGTCGCTCGACGATCTCACGCCGCAGGGGGTGCGCAAGTGCGCTGTACACATCGTTAGCCATTGTGCTAACTATATACGAACGCCAAGCACGTGCACACCGCAACTGCGAGTCAAAGGAGAACCAGCTGATGTCAACGCACAGGACCGCAACTCGCCAGGAGTGGAGCGCCGCGCTCGCCGATTTGCTGACGCGCGAGAAGGAACACACTCGCATGGGCGACGAGCTCGCCCGGCAGCGACGAGAGCTTCCGTGGGTGCCCGTCGAGAAGCTGTACACGCTCGAGACCGAGGAGGGGCCGAAGACATTGCTCGAGCTATTCGCCGGGCGGTCGCAGCTGATCGTCTACCACTTCATGTTCGGACCGAGCTACGACGCTGGATGTCCCACCTGCTCATCGACCGCTGACAGCTTCGACGGCGTCCTTGCCCACCTCGAAGCGTGCGACGTCACCCTGATCTGCGTCTCGCGTGCGCCGATCGACGAACTGCTTGCGTACCGCGAGCGCATGGGCTGGAGCTTCAACTGGGCCTCCAGCCGCGACAGCGATTTCAACTCCGACTACGGCGTCGCGGTCGCCGAGGAAGTGGCGTCAGCCTCGCCGGCGGGGACGCCGCAGGCCAACGAGCTCGGGTTGCTGAAGCTGCTGGACGAGCAGCCGGAAATCCGTCACAAGCTGCCGCGGATCGCGACTTTGAACGCCAGCGCCAGCGGGACGGACCTTGACGGCTATTTCTCCGACGGGCACGGCGTCAGCACATTCGCCCGCGAGGGCGACAGCGTCTACCACTGCTACTCCAGCTACGCCCGCGGCACGGAGTTCTTGATGGGCTATTACGGGATCCTCGACCGCGCTCCCCGTGGTCGCGACGAAGGCGATCAGCCGATGAGTTGGCTGCGCCGTCATGACGAGTACGGGCGTCGGTGAGGCGACGGGCTTGACTTTCCCACCAGGAAACCATTAGAGTTTCCCACCAGGAAAGTAAGTCACGGAAAGGGCCGGGTGATCGTTGTCATGAGCATTCCAATCGACGAGCGCGAGGCATACCTCGCGCTCAGCGCAGTCGAACGGCGGCGCCAGCAGGTGGTTGCCGAGATCGGCGTGCCCGCCTGGTACTGGGTGTTTCTCGCGCTGGGTTGGGCAGGCCTCGGCGCGCTGGCCGACTTCGGCCCCGCATGGACGACCACGGCTGCAACCGTGTTGTTCGGAGCGGTCCACTCGACGATCGCACCGCGCGTCATCAGCGGCCGGCGCGGATCCTCGCAACTCAGCATTCGCAGCGAGCTGGTCAGCCGTGAGATCCCATGGATCATCATCGGCTTCCTGATCGTGATGACAGGGATCACTGTCGCGATCGCGCTGCTGCTGAACGCCGACGGTGCGCGGCACCCGGCCACGTTCGCGGGCGCGACCGTCGGCCTGCTGGTCCTGACCGGCGGCCCTTCGCTCGTTGCGTCGCTGCGACGTCGGGCTGAGCGGTGGTAGAAGGTCCTGTGACCGAGCCGCGCTTCGACGAGCTCATCCACCCGAGCACGCGGTTGTCGATCGTCGCACTCCTCGCCTCGACCGACTGGGCCGACTTCGCCTACGTCCGCGACAGGCTGGGGATGTCCGACTCGGCACTCTCCAAGCAGTTCACGACGCTCGAGGAGGCCGGCTATATCAGCGTCGACCGTCCCGTCGAGAACCACCGCCGGCGGGTCCGGGTCGCCCTGACCGACACAGGCCGCACAGCCTTCGACGGACACGTGGCGGCCCTCCAGGCGGTCATCACCGGGCTCTCCGCTCCGGCTCAGTGATATTGAGCGGCGACCGGCCCCGCTGGGCCGGTCGCTACCCTATTCCGTCGAGGAATGTCCCTCGGCGATCCCCCTTCGGGCCGTGACCTGGCCGCCTTCGTGACGGCGGTGGAGAACGGCACGATCCAGGGAGCCGCTGACACCCTGGCACTGACGCAGTCGGCGGCCACCAAGCGCGTCCAGGCGCTTGAGCGCAGGTTTGGACAACCCCTGCTCGCACGCACGGCGACAGGTGTGCGGCCGACAGAGCTCGGCAGCCTGCTCTACCCGCTCGCGCGCGAGGCGCTGGATGCGCTCGCGCGCGCGGAGTCAGTGGTGGAGGCGTCCCAGGCCCTGCCACTTCTGCGGATTCAGGCGAGTCGCACCGTGGGCGAGCTGCTTCTGCCTGAGTGGCTCGGCCGCTTCCGCGCGACCGCACCCGCCCACCGCGTCTCCGCCGAGATCACCAACACCGAGCATGTGCTGCACGCAGTCCGCGACGGCGAGGCCGAGATTGGATTCGTCGAAGGCCCCGGCGGCGACATGCGTGGCCTGCGTGCAATCCTGCTCGCTCAGGATGAGCTGCAGGTGATTGTCGCCACCAACCATCCCTGGGCCCGCCGCCGCTCGCTGCGTCCCAGCGCACTGACGAGCGAGCCCTTCCTTGCGCGTGAGCTCGGTTCCGGAACCCGCGCTGTCGCGACTGAAGCGTTGGCCGCCATCGGCGTGCACCTCACGCCTGCACTAGAGGTCTCCAGTGCCGAAGGCCTCAAACGCGCGCTGCTGGGCGGTGGGTTCGCGCTTCTGTCGGTGCGTACTGTCGCCGCCGAACTGAGCACGGGGACGCTGGCCGCGATACCGGTCTCCGGTGTCGACCTGACACGCTCGTTCAGGGCGGTCAGCCGAGTACGCCCGGCGCTACAGAACCCGGCGCGGAGCTTCTGGCGATGGCTCGAGCAGGCTCAAACAGCCGCCCGTTGATCGAACCGCGCGCCGTGTTGACGGCCGCCACAAGCCAGGCCACCAGCAGCAGCCCGTAAAACGCGAGTGCCGCCCCCTTGAACAGGTCTGCTTGTGTGTGCAGCGCGAGCTCCGAGGTTCCGGTCACCAAGGTCCCGACCGGGAACGTGAAGCTCCACCAGGTCAGGGTGAATGGGAGGCGCTCCCGGGCAGTCCTGATCGTTATCGCTGCCGCGATGGCCAGCCACAGCATTGCGAACCCCCAAACGGGTGCGCCGTAGACCACGCCCAGCGCTTGCAGCGCCGCGGCGTAAGGGGCCCTGAGCGCGTGCGAAGCCTGCGTTCCGAGCAGGTTGACGGCGGTGATCGACTGGCCGAGCGGGCCGAGCACGATCCAGAATGTAGGTACCGTCTGCGCCGGGCCGGGGCCGTGGTAGGCGAGCCGCGCCCAGACCAGGCTGATGACTATCAGCGACGCGATCAGGCTCAGCCCGAACATCGAGTAACACGCGAGCAGCAGCGTCAGCTGCAGCTGACCGGCGGATAGATGCACGACGAGCCCGGCGCCGGTCGCGGCTGAGACCATCGGCGGCACGATCGGCATCAGCCAGGTCGCGAGCGTCATCTCCTGCTTGAGCTGGTGACGGGTGAACATCAGGTAGGGGATCGCAACGCTCGACGCGAGACCCGTGACCGTACCCAAGGACCACAGCACGCCGTCTGCGATCAGCGCGGCATGCAGACCGATCAGACTCCTGCCGACGAGCAGCGCTCCGGCGCCGACTGTGAGCAGTGCCATCGGCGGCGCGCCCCAGAACTGGGCCATGGCCGGATCCTCGAAGTGGGCCCGTGCCCCCGCCGTGTCGGTGGTCCACTTCACGGCCGACGCGCACAAGAGGCCAACAAGCAGGACAGCTGCCAGCACCCAGATCACAACTGCGAAAGCGTGGATGCCGGGAATCGTCACCGGAAGCAGTGCGGCGGCCGTAGCGACGATTCCGGTGCCCATGATCGACGCGTACCAGTTGGGTCCAAGCGTTCCAGTTCTCATGGGTAAAGCGTCCGTCACGGAAGGCGCCGGCGCCAGTCAAGTCTGGCGCTGGCCATTCCGTCACGGAATGGAGGTCCGTCAGCCGCCGGCTGTCGCCAGCCAGCGCTCGTCGCCGTCGGGCGTCGAGACGGCGGCCTCGGCCGGCACGGATCGGCGACTCAGGAGGAAGTACAGGCCGCCACCGACCAGCGCGCCCATGAACACGCTGAAATCGGCACCGCCGGTGTGGGTTGACAGCGGCGAGATCCACGCTGGAAAGGCGTTCAGCCAGGAGGCCGCCGCGATCATGCCGACCAGCTGAGCGACGACACCGGGCCAGTTCACACCGCCATCGCGGAAGTAGAGGCCCTTGGCGGTTTGCATCAGCGCGCCCGAGTCGTAGCGGCCGTGACGCAGGAAGTAGTCGATCAGGTAGATCGGGACCCACGGCGCGATCCAGATCAGCATGAAGAGCACGAAGTCCGTCAGGAACGAATAGAAGCTCGAGGAGAAGATCGTGACCGCGGTGAGAATGCCAGCGATCGTCGTGTCGAGCAGCACGCATTGCCAGCGTTTGATCTTGGGGACTATCGCCTGCAGCGTCAGACCCGAGGAGTACAGGTCGATCGAGTTGATCGCGAACAGCTGCACGATCACGAACACCAGGTACGGCCAGATGATCCAGGACGAGAACGCGTGCGGCAGCCCCGAGATCGGATTCGACGCGCTGGGCACCGCCGTCGCCACCGCAGCCCCGAGCAACAGCAGCAGCGTCGTCGGGACAAAGCCGCCGATCGCGACCGACCAGACGATCTGGCGCGGACTCGAGTCGGGCGGGAGGTAGCGCGAAAAGTCATTCGCGTTCATCGGCCAGCCGTAGCCGCCGGAGGCGAGGATGAACGCGAGCGCGGCCATCATGCTCGCCCAGCTCGCGTTGTGTCCCGCGCCGAGGTGCGCCTTCGGCAACGCCTGGACCGCGAGCAGGATGAAAAGCACGACAAACGGCGGCACGAGCATCCGCAGCGTGCGCAGCATCATGCGGTGCCCGAACAGCGGCAGCGTCAGCTGCACGCAGGCGGCGGCGACGATCAGCGCCCACTTGAGGCCGTCCGACGTGCCGACGCCGGCTTTGTTCAGCATCGCCAGACCGGCTGAGACGACCAGGTACAGGCCCAGCACCTCGTAGCCGACCTGCGTCATCCAGTTGAAGACGGCGATCAGCTTGGCGCCGTTGGGCCCGAACGGCGCACGGTTGATTGTGAACGCCGCCGTACCGGCGCGTGGGCCCTGCAGCGAGCCGAGCCCGGTGACGATGTACGAGAGGTTGCCGACCAGCACGACGACAAGCGCCTGCCAGAAGCGCAAACCAAAACCGACGATCAGCAGCGCGCCATAGACGACGAACTCGACGTTGAACAGGGCTCCCGCCCACATCCATGCCAGGTCCAGCGGTGATCCGCGCCGCTCAGCGAGCGGTATGTAATCGATCCCCTTGGTCTCGAACAGCGGCTCATCGGTGACCGCGCCACCGGCCGCGTGCCCCGCCTCAACCGCGAGCGCCGCATTCACTCGAACCTCCCAGTCCGCTTGCCCGTCGTACCAGAGGCATTCTCTTTTGCCATTCGGTCGTAGCCAAGGGCCGGGCGGCCAAATTTGCTCAGACCTTCTACAGGCGGCGGCCGCCGCGCGCGACCCAGGCGTCGATCAGCATGCGGGCGATCGAGACCTCACCCGGGAGCAGGAGGTCACTGGCGCCCTTCTGGGCGGCAACGATCTCCTCCAGCGGGAACCACCGCACATCGACCATCTCTCCCGGTTGCGGCACAGGATCGCCACCGTCGGAACTGGCCTCGAAGCCCAGCATCAGCGAGGATGGAAACGGCCACGGTTGCGAGGCGACATAGGTCGGCCTGTACGCGACGATGCCGGACTCCTCCTGAACCTCGCGCAGGACGGCCTCCTCGGGCGTCTCCCCCGGTGACACGTAGCCGGCGAGGATCGAGAAGCGGCCCTCACCCCAGCCGAGCCGGCGTCCCAGCAGCAGCTGTCCGTCGTGCTCGACGAGCATGATCACGACCGGATCGGTACGTGGGAAGTGTGAAGCGCCGCAGGTCGGGCAGCGGCGTGAAAGACCAGCGTCTGTGACACGAGTGCGCGCGCCACAGACCGAGCAGAATTTGTGCTTGCGGTGCCAGTTGAGCAGGGCGACCAGGTAGGCAGCGAGGCCGCCCTCGGACTGCGGCAGCAGCAGCCCCGCGTCACGCAGCGAGACCAGCCGGCCGATGCCGGTCTCGGCGAGTTGGCCCTCGGCCTCGGGATCGTCAAGGTCGGCGCCGAAGAGAGGCCGCGAATCCTCGATTCCAAGCAGGATCGGCTGGAAAGGATTGACGCGTCCCTCGAGTGGGCGGCGCAGCAGTTGCGGGTGCGGCTGGTCTGCGATCAGGACGCTGTCAGCGCTGGCACCGAGCACGGCCGCCTGCGGGTGCTTGAGCAACCGCTCGATCTCGCCACGGTCGCTGCGCAGTTCGGCGACGCGGTCAAGCGTCGTGCCCGTGAACGTTGGGGTCAGTAAGGCTGATCGTGTGGTGCTTGGCGTGGACATCAGGGCTTGTGTTGACTGTAGCCGCGGGTGTTTGACGCCCGTTGAGGTAGCGCTCGGGGTCTGCCCGGAACATCTGACCGCACTCGGGGCAGCAGAAGTAGAAGACGCGGCCACCGTGCGTCACCCGCTCGGCCCGGGCGCGGTCGACAGTCATCCCGCAGACAGGGTCGACAGATCCGCGCCGCATGGTCAACGCAAACAGGCCCGCGAACAGCAGCAGTCCGAGCGCGTTCAGGACGAACTTGTAATCAAGGTGGACGCCGCTGAAGATGTCGCTCTGGCTCGGCCGCGCGCCCGCCGGAATCAGGTGCAGGCCGCTGAACAGGGCCTGCACCACGAGTGCCGCCAGCACCATCACCACCAGCAGCAGCGCAACGAGCCGTACCGTGAACGCGCTCCCGTAGTACTTACGGTAGATCGCGATGATCGGCAGGATCACGAGGTCGGCGAAGATGAACGACATCACGCCAGCGAAGCTGATGCCGCCGCTCCAGAGAACGGCGGCGAGCGGGATGTTGCCAACCGAGCACACGAACGTCAGCATCGCGATCACGGGCCCGATCAGCGCGCCCCAGACAGTCCGTACGAGTGCCGGCGAGCCGCTGAGGAACAGGACGTGGAAGGCGTGCTGGTTGATCTGGGCGACGAAGCCGGAGATCACGAGCCCTGCGCCGATCTCGCGGTAGAGCATCTGCCAATCGCCGCGGAAGTTGTGAGCGACATCCGACCAGGCGGCGACGCTCGTCAGCCGCTCGCGCAGCGGCATGCCGGCGCCGGCCATGTGGTGCTGATGACCTGTGTCTGCAGCACCGGCGTGCTCGCGCGCCTGCCGCTCGAGCGACGGTGAGATGAAGCGGCGCAGCAGCAGCGCCATCAGCGCGATCATCACGAGCCCACCGACGTATTCGGCGAGCGTGAACTGCCAGCCGATCAGCACCCACAGCACGAACCCGAGCTCCCAGACGAGGTTGGTCGAGGCGAGCTGGAAGGCCAGCGACGCCGTGGCCGAGGCGCCCTTCTGGAAAAGGC
This sequence comes from uncultured Conexibacteraceae bacterium, assembly GCA_963720195.1. Taxonomy (GTDB): domain Bacteria; phylum Actinomycetota; class Thermoleophilia; order Solirubrobacterales; family Solirubrobacteraceae; genus Palsa-465. The sequence continues at coordinate 10,643 of CAVRFD010000020.1, read as the reverse complement.
TCTTGGCGATCGCGACCGCGGCGTAGGAGCAGGACGAGGAGGCGGCGCCTAAAGCGGTGGCCTCCGCCAGCGGGCGGAGGCCGGCAGAGCCAAGTCGCGACTGGATCTGCTCTCGGGGGACCCATGCCTGAACCACTGCGGAAATGAAGAAGCCGAACACAAGCGCCCACCACACCTGCCAGCCCATCAGCAGCGTGTCGCGGATGCCGTGCCAGAGAACGTGGAGGACGTCCATGCTGGTGATGATACCCCCTAGGGGTATACTGGACCGCCATGGTGGAACGTGGCTACACAGCGAGCAAGGACCAGTTGATCAAGCGCCTGCGCCGGATCGAGGGACAGATCGGCGGGATCGAGCGGATGGTCGGCGAGGACCGCTACTGCATCGATGTGCTCACGCAGATATCTGCAGCTCAGGCTGCGCTCGACAAGGTCGCCCTCGGTCTCCTGGACGATCACGCGCACCACTGCGTGCTCGGTGCACAGGACGGTGAGCGCGGCGAGAAGACCGATGAGTTGATGGCTGCGGTCGGGCGCCTGATGCGCCGCGGCTAGCGGCACCAGGGAATGCTCAGAAACTTGCGCACTTTCGTCTGATTGTTGCGGCTGACGGTCGCATTCGGTACGGTGCGCTGGTGACCGACAGGCTCCTGGTCGAGGCTCGGGGCCTCTCGAAGATCTATCCCGCGCGCAATGGCACGCCCGCGTTCCGCGCCGTCGACGGCATCGACTTCGAGTTCGGACGCGGCGAGGCATTCGGTTTCCTCGGCCCCAACGGCGCCGGCAAGTCCTCGACGATGCGGATGCTCAGCGCGACCTCACCCGTCTCGGCCGGCACGCTGCGAGTGCTGGGCATGGACCCCGCGCACCAGGGGCCGCAGATCCGAGCGCGGATCGGCGTCGTCCCGCAGGACGACTGCCTCGACCGTGAGCTGACCGTCCGCGAGAACATCTTCGTCTACGGCCGCTACTTCGGTCTCAAGAAGGACGTGATCCGTGAGCGCATCGGCGGGCTGCTCGCCTTCGCCCAGCTCGAGGACAAGGCCGACGCCCAGGTCGAGATGCTTTCGGGCGGCATGCGACGCCGGCTGACGATCGCGCGCTCGCTGATCAACGAGCCGGAGATCCTGCTGCTCGACGAGCCGACGACCGGCCTCGATCCGCAGGCGCGGCACGTGCTCTGGGATCGGCTCTACCGGCTGAAGCATGACGGCGTCACGCTGATCATCACGACCCACTACATGGACGAGGCCGAGCAGCTGTGTGACCGGCTTGCGGTGATGGACGCGCGGCAAGATCGTCGCCGAGGGCTCGCCGAGCGAGCTGATCGAGGAGCACGTCACGCGCGAGGTGCTCGAGTTGCGCTTCGCGCCCGGCGGGTCAGGCGGAAGTTGCGGAGCGCCTCCGCGCAGCGAAGCTCGGCGAGCGGATCGAGGTGCTGCCGGACCGCGTCGTCGTCTACGCCGACGACGGCGAGGCGGCGCTCGCTCGCGGTGCACGCGATGGGGCTCGAGCCGATCACCGCGCTCGTGCGGCGCGCGACGCTCGAGGACGTCTTCCTGAAGCTGACCGGCCGCTCGCTGATCGACTGACATGGCGCGCGCCCTGCGCGTCTTCCGTTACTGGCTGACGCTCTACCGCCGTACCTGGCGCGGCACGATCGTGATCAGCATCGCGAACCCGCTGCTGTTCCTGCTCGGGCATCGGCGTCGGCCTCGGCCACCTCGTCGACCACGGCCATTCGGCCACGCTCGGCGGGGTCTCCTACACGGACTTCTTCGCGCCGGGGCTGCTCGCGGCGTCCGCGATGCAGACGGCGTACATCGAGGGCGGCGGTCGCGTCGCCGGCGCCGCCGGCTGGGTCCGGCTCCTACCGTGCCGCCGCGACGACGCCGCTCGAGCCCGAGCGAGATCCTGGCCGGGCACCTGCTCTTCATCGCCTTCCGCCTGCTCACCTCGAGCGCGGCCTTCATCGCGGTGATGGCGGTGTTCGGCGTCGCCGCCGGCTGGTGGGTGCTCGCGGCTCTGCCGGCCGCGCTGCTCACCGGTCTGGCGTTCGCCGCGCCGATCGCCGCCTGGGCGGTGACGCTGCGCTCGATCACCAAGCTCAACGCGCTGTTCCGCTTCGTGCTGATGCCGATGTACATGTTCTCCGGGACGTTCTTCGCGCTCGACCGAGCTGCCGCACGGGGTCCGGCTGATCGCGTCGGTCCTGCCGCTCGCGCAGGGCGTCGCGCTCTGCCGCTCGCTCAGCCTCGGCACCGCTTCGTCGCCGGCGGTGGCGGCGCGCACCGTCTATCTGCTGGTGTTCGTCGTCGGCGGCATCGCCGTGGCGCGCATCACCTACCGCCGGAGGCTGCACGCGTGATCGCCACCGGCTGGACGCTCCGGCGCACGGGCAGCCTGGTCGAGCGCAACGCGCTGATCTACCGCCGCTCGCTGACGCCGGTGCTGTCGAGCATCGTCGAGCCGGTGCTCTACCTGCTCTCGATCGGCTTCGGCGTCGGCAGCGCTGGTCGGCAAGGTGCCCGGGGTCGATGTGCGCTACGCCGCGTTCGTCGCGCCCGGCGATCCTCGCCACGACCGCCATGAACGCCGCCTTCAACCAGACGAGCTTCGCCGTCTTCACGCGGATGAAGACGGAGCGGATCTACGACGCGATCGTGCCGACGCCGCTCTCGGTCGCGGACATCGCGCTCGGCGAGGTCGTCGAGCGCCGTGCTCAGCGGCGTGTTCGCCTCGATCGGCTTCGTGCTCGTGATGCTCGTGCTCGGCCTGGTCGTCTCGCCCGGCATCCTGCTGGCGATCCCGGGCGCGCTGCTGGTCGGCTACGCGTTCGGCGGCGGCGGGCCTGGCGGTGACGACCTACCTGCGCGACTTCTCGGACTTCCAGCTGATCCAGCTGGTGATGCTGCCGATGTTCCTGTTCGCGACGACCTTCTATCCGCTGTCCGTCTATCCGAGCTGGGCGCGGCCGCTGATCGAGATCCTGCCGCTCTACCAGAGCATCCAGCTACTGCGGGAGCCGGCGCTCGGGATCTTCCACTGGGACATGCTGGTCGCGGTCGCTCTACCTGATCGTGTTTGGCTCGCTCGCGCTTGCGCTTGCCACGCGGCGGCTCAACCGGCAGCTCTTGCCGTAGACCGCCGCAAGCCGCTTGCAAGAATTGTCGTAGAATTGCAGCGTGGCTCGCAAACTTGCTGACGTCGCCAAGCAGGCCGGGGTCAGCGAGGCGACGGTCAGCCGCGTCCTGAACGGCCGCCCCGGGATCTCCGAGGCGACGCGCGCCGCCGTGCTGACCGCGCTCGACGTGATCGGCTACGAGCGCCCGACGCACCTGCGCGTGCGCCGCGCGCGCATGGTCGGGCTGATCGTGCCGGAGCTGCAGAACCCGGTCTTCCCGGCGCTCGCCGAGGTGGTGGCGGGCGCGCTCGCGCAGCGCGGCTTCAACGCCGTGCTCTGCACGCGCACGGGCAGCATGTCCGAGGCCGAGTACGTCGAGATGCTGCTCGAGCGCCAGGTCTCGGGGATGATCTTCGCCGGCGGCCAGTACGCGGAGGCCGACGCGCCGCACGAGCACTACGAGCGGCTGCTGCAGCTGCGCCTGCCGGTCGTGCTGGTCAACGCCGCCGCCGAGCACCTCGACTTCCCGCGCGTCTCGACCGACGACGCCGTCGCCATGGAGCAGGCCTACGCGCACCTGGCGTACCTCGGCCACGAGCGGATCGGCCTGATCCTCGGGCCGCCCGACCACGTGCCCGTCGCCGCGCAAGCTCGCGGCGTTCGAGCGCGCTGCGCGAAGGTCGCGATGCCGTCGGAGCTCGTCGAGCGCACGCGGTTCTCGCTCGAGGGCGGGCACGCGGCGGCCGCGCGGCTGATCGAGCGCGGCGTCACCGGCGATCATCTGCGCGAGCGATCCGCTCGCGCTCGGGCGCGATCCGCGCCGCGCGCCGGGCGGGCCTCTCGGTCCCGGCCGACCTCTCGGTGATCGGCTACGACGACTCGGCGTTCATGAGCTGCACCGACCCGCCGCTGACGACCGTGCGGCAGCCGATCGAGGCGATCGGCCGCGCCGCCGTCGAGATGCTCGCGGGCCAGATCGAGGGCTCGCCGGTGTCGGCCGACGAGCTCTTCTTCGAGCCCGAGGTGGTGGCGCGCGGCTCGACCGCCAACGCGCTCGGCGCGCTGAAGATCTGGAACGCTTGCGTTCGGCAGTACGAAAAATGCAAAATTAAGTCTGACTCTTGCATTCGTTTGTCGGTTGTGTCATTCTCGCCGCCATGAGGGAGACGGACACGACGGTGGCGGCTGCCCCGCTGCCCGAATCGACGAGCGCGACCGACGCGCCCCTGGTGGCGCGACGCGGTCGTCTACCAGGTCTACGTCCGGAGCTTCGCCGACGCCAACGGCGACGGCATCGGCGACCTCGCCGGCGTCCGGGCGCGCCTGCCGTACCTGGCCGCGCTCGGCGTCGACGCGCTCTGGTTCAACCCGTGGTACCCGTCGCCGCTCGCCGACGCCGGCTACGACATCTCGGACTACCGCTCGATCGATCCGGCTTTCGGGACGCTCTGGGAGGCCGAGCAGCTGATCGCCGAGGCGCGCGCGCTCGGCATCCGCACGATCGTCGACATCGTCCCGAACCACGTCTCGAACGAGCACCCCTGGTTCCGCGAGGCGCTCGCCTCGGCCCCGGGGTCGCCGGCGCGCGCGCGCTTCTGGTTCCGTCCGGGAACCGGGGAGAACGGCGAGCTGCCGCCGAACGGCTGGCAGTCGATCTTCGGCGGTCCGGCCTGGACGCGCGTGCGCCGACGGCGAGTGGTACCTGCACCTGTTCGCGCCCGAGCAGCCCGACCTCAACTGGGAGCACCCCGACGTCTGGGCCGAGCACGAGGACATCCTGCGCTTCTGGTTCGACCGCGGCGTCGCCGGCGTGCGGATCGACTCGGCCGCGCTGCTCGTCAAGGATCCCGAGCTCTCCGAGGAGCCGGTCGGACGCGCCCGCCGGGCGAGCATCCGTTCACCGACCGCGACGAGCTGCACGAGATCTACCGCCGCTGGCGCGCGATCGCCGACAGCTACGACGAGCCGCGGGTGCTGGTCGGCGAGGTCTGGCTGCCCGACGCGGAGCGCTTCGCGCGCTACCTGCGCCCCGACGAGCTGCACACCGCCTTCAACTTCGACTTCCTCGCGTGCCCGTGGGAGCCGGGGCCGATGCGAGCCTCGATCGAGTCGGCGCTCGCGGCGCACGCGCCGGTCGACGCGCCGGCGACCTGGGTGCTCTCGAACCACGACGTCACGCGCCCGGTCACGCGCTACGGCCGCGCCGACACCCGCTTCGCCTTCGAGACCAAGCGCGAGGGCACGCCGACCGATCTTGCGCGCGGCACCCGGCGCGCGCGCGCGGCGGCGCTGCTCGCGATGGCGCTGCCCGGCTCGATGTACATCTACCAGGGCGAGGAGCTCGGCCTGCCCGAGGTCGAGAACATCCCGCCCGACCGGCGCCAGGATCCGATGTGGCATCGCTCCGGCGGCGTCGATCCCGGCCGCGACGGCTGCCGCGTCCCGATCCCCTGGTCGGGCTCGAAGCCACCGTACGGCTTCAGCCCGAACGAGGAGGCGATCCTCTGGCTCGACCAGCCCGGCGACTGGGCGCCGCTCTCGGTCGAGGCGCAGAGCCGACGATCCGGCATCGATGCTCAGCCTCTACCGCGACGGGCTGCGCATCCGCCGCGAGGCGCCCTGGGGCGCCAACTCCGTGCTGCGCTGGCTCGACTACGGCGATGAGGTGATCGCGTTCGCGCGCGGTGAGGGGTTCGTCTGCATCGTCAATTTCGGCCCTGAGCCGGTTGAACTTCCCAGCGGGGCCGACGTCCTCGTCGCAAGTGCAGAGCTGATCGACAACGCAGTGCCGCAGGACACCACGGTCTGGCTCGTCCAGGCCGGAAACGAAGCTCCGTCAGAAGCGGAGCCAGTATCTCCGCTGGAGGCGGAAACGACGTAACACCCCGGCCCATCTGGGTCCAGGAGAGGAGAGGAAATGAAGTTCAACATCAAGGCGAGGTCGTCATTCCGCATGGGTGCGACCATCGCCGCCGCGAGCCTGCTCGCAGTGAGCGTGGGCTCAGTCGCAACTGCGACGGCCAAGCAGGGCTCGGTCACCCACATCAGCGTCGCATCGCTGATTCCCGGCAGCACGCAGGCCGCCTTCAACGAGTTCGACACGCAGGTCGCGGAGTTCGAAGCCGCCAACCCGGGCATCACGGTCAAGGGCGTGCAGTACCAGTGGCTCCCCGCGACGTTCGCCGCGAAGCTCGCCAGCGGGACGCTGCCGACAGTGTTCACGGTGCCGTTCACCGACGGCCGCTCGCTCGGAGACAACGGTCAGCTCGCCAACCTGACCAAGTACGCCAAGGCGGAGCCCTACTACAAGAACTTCAACCCGGCGGTCATCGCCGAGGGCACCGACTCCAAGAAGCAGGTCATCGCGATTCCCGACGGCGGCCTACGCCCAGGCGCTGAACTACAACCGCCAGCTGTTCAGCCAGGCGGGGCTCAACCCCAACAAGCCGCCGACAACCTGGGCGCAGGTCGAGGCTGACGCCAAGCAGATCAGCCAGAAGACCGGCAAGGCCGGCTACGCCGAGATGGGTGCCAGCGACAACACCGCCGGCTGGATCCTGACCACGCTCACCTACGCGCTCGGCGGCCGCATGGAGACGGGCATCGGCACCAAGGCGAAGGCGACGTTCAACAACTCCGCAGGCCGTCCAGGCGCTGAACATGCTCAAGAAGATGCGCTGGACCGACAACTCGATGGGCTCCAACTTCGGCCTCAGCTGGGGCAACATCAACCAGGCGTTCGCCGCCGGCCAGATCGGCATGTTCATCAGCGGCTCCGACGTCTACACCAACATGGTGCAGGCCGACAACATCAACCCGTCGATCTACGGCCTGGCGCCGATCCCGCTTGCCAACAACAAGACCGCCGGCGTCCTCGGCGGCGGCACGCTCGCCGCGGTCAGCCCGAAGGCCAACCCGGCGCAGATCGCCGCGGCCATGAAGTGGATCAGCTTCTACTACATGAACAACGCTGATCAATCGCAAGGCGGCGATCCGCAACGCCAAGACGCTGATCAAGGACAAGCAGCCGGTCGGCGTGCCGGAGCTGCCGGTCTTCAACCAGGCGGTCTACGACCGCGACCAGAAGTGGATCAAGCCGTACATCAACGTTCCGGAGAGCCAGTTCGCGCCGTTCAACAACGGCATCTTCAAGGAGAAACTGATCCCGGAGCCGGAGGCGGCGACGCAGGCCATCTACGGCGACCTCGACTCGGTTGTGCAGGCGGTCTTCACCAACCAAGGCGCGGACCCCGGCAGCCTCCTCGCGGCGGCGAACAGTACGGGCCAGTCCTCGATCGCATCGGGCGCTGGCTCGTAAGCAGCACCCTCCCCTAGCCGACGGCGGGTGGTCGTGGTACGGATTACGCGACCACCCGCCTTAGGCCGTGGATGCACAGGAGCAATGTCGACGATCGATCCGATGACCGCAGGGCTCGAACAGGCTGAGTCCTCGCCCACGACGCCTGAGATTGCGAAACCGACGAGCGGTGCGCTTCCGGCGCACCCCCGTCACGTGGGTTCGGCAGGGCGGGATCTCACGGCTCCTCTTCCTGCTGCCGCTGCTTGCTGATCTTCGGTGCCTTCTCGTGGTACCCGATCGTGCAGCTGGTGCTGATGTCGCTTCAGCACACGAACGTGGTAACCACCGACGTGGGTCGGGTTCCAGAACTTCAGCGAGGTGCTGGCACGACCCGCTCTTCCCGATCGCCGTCAAGAACACCGCGGAGTTCGCCGGCCTCGCGCTGATCTTCGGCTACCCGATCCCGCTCGTGGCCGCGGTGCTGATGAGCGAGGTGCGCAAGCGCCGCGGGCTCTACGCGGCGCTCGCCTATCTGCCGGTCGTGATCCCGCCGGTGGTGGCCGTGCTGCTGTGGAAGACCTTCTACGACGCCGGACTCGACCGGCGTCTTCAACACGATCCTCGGCTGGTTCGGCATCCCGCCACAGCCGTGGATCCAGTCGATGAGCCAGGCGATGCCGTCGCTCGTGCTCGAGTCGACGTGGGCGAACGCCGGCGCCACGGTGATCATCTACCTGGCCGCGCTGACCACCGTGAACCCCGAGCTCTACGAGGCGGCGTCGGTCGACGGCGCCGGGCTCTGGAAGAAGATCTGGCACGTCACGCTGCCGCAGATGCGGACCGTGCTGCTGGTGACGATGATCCTGCAGATCATCGGGACCGCGCAGGTCTTCCTCGAGCCGTACCTGTTCACCTCGGGCGGCCCCGCGAACGCGACGCTGACGGTGCTGCTGCTGATCTACAACTACGCCTTCGGCAACTCGCTCGGGGCGTCCTACGGAGAGGCGGCTGCGCTGAGCCTGATGCTGGTGGCCTTCCTGGCGGTGTTCTCGCTGATCTACCTGCGCGCGACGCGCTCCTGGAGCAGCGAATGAGCGTGATCCAGTTCCGGGCCAAGCGCAAGCTTCAGGCGACCGAGAATCAGCAAGGGCTCGTCCAGCAGTCCGACTGGAAGCGGCCCAGCGTCAAGTGGGGCCTCGGAACGGCGCACACGCTCCTGCTCGTGCTGCTCGTCATCGTCGGGCTCGGCCCGATCCTCTGGCTCGCCAAGTCAGCGATCACGCCGACGCAGGACACGCTCTCGAACCCGATGGCGATCTTCCCGCACGGGATCGCCTGGAGCAACGTCAGCAACGCCTGGAACGAGGTCGACATCGGCCTCTACTTCTGGAACACGATCGTGATCGCGTTCGGCTCCTGGCTCTGTCAGATCATCGTCGCGACGACGGGCGCGCTTCGCGCTCTCGGTGCTGCAGCCGAAGTGGGGGCGGATCATCACGGCCATGCTGCTGACGACGCTGTTCGTGCCGGCAGTGGTGCTGCTCGTCCCGCTCTACGTCGAGATCGTTCACCCGCCGCTGATCCACCACTCGTTCATCAACAGCTACTGGGCGATCTGGCTGCCCGCCGGCGCGAGCGCGTTCAACGTGATCATCATGAAGCGCTTCTTCGACAACCTCCCGCGCGAGATCTTCGAGGCGGCGCGGATCGACGGCGCCGGCCCGTTCCGGCTGTTCGTCTCGATCGTGCTGCCGATGTCAAAGCCGATCCTCGGTGTCGTCTCGATCTTCGCGGTGCTCGCCTCGTGGAAGGACTTCCTCTGGCCGCTGCTCGTCCTCACCACCCCGAACAAGCAGCCGGTTTCGGTCCGCCTGCCGACGATCCAGGGCCAGACCGAGCTCGGCGTGTTCCTGGCCGCGATGTTCATCGCCTGCCTTGTCCCGATCGTCGGGTTCCTGATCTTCCAGCGCTCGTTCCTGCGCGGGACCGGGCTCAGCGGAGCGCTGAAGGGCTGATCTACTGATGGCGGCAATCCAATTCGACGGTGTGTCGAAGATCTACGGCGACGGCACCTGCGCCGTCGATGCGCTCGACCTCGAGATCGAGGAGGGCGAGTTCATGGTCTTCGTCGGCCCGTCCGGCTGCGGCAAGACCACCGCGCTGCGGATGGTCGCCGGGCTCGAGGAGATCAGCGCGGGCGACGTCGTGATCGGCGGCAAGGCCGTGAACGACGTCTCGCCGAAGGACCGCGACATCGCGATGGTCTTCCAGAACTACGCGCTCTACCCGCACATGACGCGTCGCCGAGAACCTCGCGCTTCGGCCTGAAGCTGCGCCAGCTCGGCAAGGACGAGATCGCAGCGCCGGGTGCGCGACGCGGCCGTGTCGCTCGACCTCGAGGACTACCTCGAGCGCAAGCCGAAGGCGCTCTCCGGCGGCCAGCGCCAGCGCGTCGCGCTCGGCCGCGCGATCGTCCGCGAGCCGGCCGCGTTCCTGATGGACGAGCCGCTCTCCAACCTCGACGCGGCGCTGCGCGTGCAGACGCGCGCGGAGATCCTGAAGCTCCAGAAGCGGCTTGGCACGACGACGATCTACGTCACCCACGACCAGGTCGAGGCGATGACGATGGGTGACCGCATCGCCGTGATGCGCAAGGGCGTGCTCCAGCAGATCGGCACGCCCGAGGAGCTCTACACGCGCCCGGCCAACACGTTCGTCGCGACCTTCATCGGCTCACCGGCGATGAATGTTGTTCCCGCCGCCGACCTCGGCCTCGGCCGCGACTCGCTGCTCGCCGGCTTCCGGCCCGAGCACATCCACGTCGGCTCAACCGCAGAGCGGTCACTTCGGGTTCGAGGCCGTGGTCGAGGTCGTCGAGTACCTCGGCGACGAGCGGCTCGCGCACGTGCGCCTCGGCGAGCGCTCGCTGGTGGCGAAGCTGCCGGCCGACGAGCACCTCGAGTCCGGCACGACCGTCGCCTTCGCCGTGCCGCGTGAAGCGGTGATCTTCTTCGACGCCGAGAGTGGCGTCGCCACCGACCAGCCGTTCTGACGCATCGCGAGCGTTCCCCCCGGGGGCGCCGGTTCCGCCGAACCGCGCCCCTGCTGCAGCGCCCCTGGGACCTCCACATACAATGAACTCTGCCTGCCCCCATGGTCTAGTGGTTAGGACGCCTGCCTTTCACGCAGGAGATCGCCGGTTCGAGCCCGGCTGGGGGT
>CAVRFD010000019.1:0-3314 GCA_963720195.1 uncultured Conexibacteraceae bacterium | reverse complement strand
CCGGCGACACGCAATCCGTCCAATCCTCTGGACCTGCCTCAGGCGCCGGGTTCAAACCCGCTGAACGGCGCCAAGTTCTTCATCCCGGGGCCGGCCAAGGGGTCAGCAGCCGGTGCGATCGCGACGCTGCTGGGGCTCAATCCGAAGACGATGCCGCTGAATGAGTCGTGGGCTACCTTCGATCAGCAGCTCGAATTCGGTCCGCTCCAGGCGAAGCTCCTCGCCGATCCCAGCCTGGACCAGCAGGTCCGTGAGCTGTCGCTGATCGCCAGTCAGCCCGAGGCGCAACGCTTCAGCAGCGGCTCCGGCGGCGGAGGGCCGGGAGCGATCTTCGGACAGGTGGAGAAGATCCTCTGTAGGAACATCACCGCCGACCCCGGATCGATCCCGATCATCAACACCTACTTCCTGCACCCGGTCCTCGGGGGGTGTCCAACTCCGGCTGCGGTCCGCGCCTACGATCCCGTGTTCGATCGCCGGATCGATGAGATGGCTGAGGCGACCGACCGCCGCCCGGCCGTCTACCTCCTGGAACTGGACGCAATCGGGTCCTCGCAGTGCGTGAAGTCAATGGGCGCGCTGCCAGAGTGGGAGGCCGATCTTCGCTACGAGATCGAGAAGATCTCGGCACTTCCTCACACCGTGGTCTACGTTGAAGGCGGCTACGCGGACGGGAACTCCGTGAACTACACCGCCCAAGTTCTCAACGCGGTCGGCGTCGACAAGATCCGCGGGTTCTTCACCAACGACACTCACGAGGACTGGACCAGCAACGAGGTGCGCTGGGCCACCGCGATCTCCAAGAAGACTCACGGAGCCCATTTCATCGTGGACACCGCCGGCAACGGTCGCGGGCCGAAGCTCACCGCCGATCGCGCCGAGGACGGCAACGAGGACCTTTGCAATGCGCCTGGACGCGGGTTGGGCATCGAGGACACCACTGACACCGGGTCCACGTACGCGGACGCGTTCATGTGGACCCACCCGCCCGGAAACAGCAGCGGCTGCGGCGGAGGCCCCCCCGGAGGAGTCTTCTGGCCCGCACTGGCCGAAGGCCAAGCCGCGCGCGCGAACGATCAGCTCGGCCCCGGGTATCCCAGCCGACCGTACTGACACCGAACGGGCCGTGCGCACCGGCAGTGCACGGGCCGGGCCGCTCAACCCGACTCGTTTGCGCGGCCACGGGGAGACGTTCCGCGGTCGGCCGAACTTGGGTCGCGCGCGAGGTCGTGCGCTCAGTCGGTGGTGCGACGGCGGTAGAGGTGCGTCGCGAGCGGGGCGAAGATCGACGAGGATCGCGACCGACCACAGGAGCGAGGCGAGCACCGGATGCTGCATCGGCCAGGCGTGGATCGTCGAGGACGGGTTGGGGTTGCCCCACAGCCCGCGGGCCGCGGCGGTGACGGCGCTGACCGGGTTCCAGTTGGCGATCGTCCGTAGCACCAACGGCATGTGCTGCGTCGGAACGAGCGCGTTGGAGATGATCGCGAGCGGAAAGAAGATCACGAGCCCCGTGCCCTGCGCGGACTCGGGGCTTTGGCTCACCATCCCGAGGCACGCACATGTCCACGACAGCGCGTAGCTGAAGAACAGGAAGATCGCGAACCCGGCGATCGTCGAGCCGATGTCGCCTTCCGGTCGCCAGCCGATGATCAGGCCGGTCATCGCGACGAACGCCGTGCAGATCCCGGCCGTGAGCAGATCCGCGAGCGAGCGTCCGACGAGCATCGCCGGGCGCCACATCGGGAGCGTCCTGAAGCGGTCGATCACGCCGCTGCCGAGGTCGGCGCTGAGCCCGACCGCGGTTCCCATCGCCGATGTCGTGAGGTTGAGCGCGAGCAGGCCGGCGATCGCGTAGTCGGTGTAGCTGCCGCCGTGCGGCAGGACGACGCCGGAGCCGAAGACGTAGACGAACAGCAGCGTGAACAGGACCGGTTGGACGGTGACGTCCGAGAGCCGCAGCGGCTCGCGCGCGATGTGGACGAGGTTTCGCCCCGTGAGCACGACCACGTCGAGGAGTCTGGCGCACGAGGCCAGGCGCTCGCGGCGGCCGCGCGAGTGGCACGTTGGGGGCAAGCGTCGTGGCGCTCATCGGTGTGCAACCTCCAGGGCTGAGTCGGACTGTTCGGGATCGGTGTCGGCTCCGCCTCGTCGGTTGCGTGGCCGGTGAGGGCGAAGAACACGTCGTCGAGCGACGGCTGATGAACGTCGATGTCATCGACGGTGATCCCGGCCGCGTCGAGCGCGCGCACGACGGTCGTCGCGAACCCCGCAGCACTCTGTACGGGGGCACGCAAACGGCGCCCGTCGTGGCTGACCGTGATCTCGCCGGCGACGTAGCGCTCGAGCGCGGCAGACGCGCCGGCGTCGGGCTCGCTGAGCGTGACCTCGAGCCGCGCACCGCCCGTCTGCGCCTTCAGCTCCGCCGCGGTGCCACCGGCGATGACACGACCGTGATCGACGACCACGATCCGGTCGGCGAGCTCGTCGGCCTCGTCGAGGTACTGGGTCGTCAGCAGCAGCGTGACGCCGTCGGCGACGAGCTCGCGGATCACGCCCCACATCCGCACCCTGCTCGTCGGGTCAAGCCCGGTCGTCGGCTCGTCGAGGAACAGCACCGGCGGCCGCGTCACGAGTCCGGCGGCGAGATCGAGACGCCGGCGCATCCCGCCGGAGTAGCCCTTCAGCACCCGGTCGGCGGCATCGGCGAGATCGAAGCGCTCGAGCAGCTCGCTCGCTCGCGCCTTCGCCTCGGCGCGTCGGAGTCCACTGAGGCGCCCGATCATCACGAGGTTCTGGCGGCCGCTGAGGATCTCATCGAGCGTCGCGTCCTGCGCGGTGACGCCGATGCTGCGCTGCACGCTCGGCGCTTCATGCACGACGTCAAAGCCGGCGACCCGCGCCGAGCCGCTATCTGGCAGCGAGAGCGTCGTGAGGATCCGAACCGCGGTCGTCTTGCCGGCACCGTTCGGGCCGAGCACGCCAAGGATCGCCCCGGCCGGCACCTCGAGGTCGAGCCCGTCAAGCGCAACGGTCGAGCCAAACCGCTTCGTCAGGCCTTCAGCTTCGATCATCAACGCGTTCGCCACCACAACCCCTTACTTGTCGACCGGCTAGGAAGTCGCATCACAGTAGCGTGTTTTCTAGCCGGCCGTCAAGTAAACTATCGACCATGGTGCAACCCGAACGCGCCTCACGCCGACGACCCCGCGGGACGATGCGCGAGCGCATCCTCGACGTCTCACTCGAGCTGTTCAACGAGCAGGGCTACGAGAAGACCTCACTGCGGCAGATCGCCGAGCGGCTCGGCGTCA
>CAVRFD010000018.1:0-9464 GCA_963720195.1 uncultured Conexibacteraceae bacterium | reverse complement strand
CTGGCGTGCCGCAACCAAGACCGGGCGGCAACGGCAAAGGCCGACCTCGAAGCGAAAACCGGCCGGCGCATCTTCGAGATCGTTCTCATGGACGTTTCCGATCCGGGCTCGGTCCGCGCCGGCCTGGCGGGCATCGACGGATCGCTCGACGCGGTGGTCATGAACGCCGGTGGAATGGGCGGCAAGACGCCGATGAAGTTGACCCCCGACGGAGCCACTTACATGTTCGCGCAGAACGTTCTCGGCCACGTTGTCCTCCTCGAGACGCTGCTGGCCGAGAACCGACTTGGCGAGGTGGCGGTCTTCGCCGGAAGCGAGGCAGCCAGGGGAATCCCGAAAATGGGGTTCAAGCGGCCGTCGTTTAACTCAAACTCCGCCGACGAGCTCGCCACAGTTATCGACGGCAGCTATTTCGCCGGGGGCAAGCCTGACGTCAATTTGGCCTATGGGCAGGCCAAGCTAATCGGCATCCTATGGATGGCTCACCTGGCCCGCCAATACCCCGACCGCCGATTCATCTGCATGAGCCCCGGCAACACCACCGGCACCCAAGCACCGAACGACCTCGCATTGCCGTTGCGCATAGCGGCCAAGTACGTCATGCCTCGCCTGGGCATCGCCCACAAGCTTGACGTCGGCGCGAAGCGACTGGTAGACGGCGTCACCGACCCGACCCTGTCCAGCGGCGTGTTCTACGCCAGCAAAGGGGAAGTCCTCAAGGGTGCCGTGGTCGACCAAGCAGACATCTTCCCCGACCTCGCCAACCCGTCGTTTCAGGACCACGCCAACGAGGCCATCCACCGCTTCATACCGAAGCGCGCCGCGACTTGACTCAGCCGCCCCGACGCGGGGCGTGCCGAGGCAGGGTGCTCGTCACCGCCAGCTCGTGATCGAGCTTCGCGCTGACGCGGATCAGCGCGTGTGCCGCCGTGCGGGGGCCGAGCCTGAACGTAACCGTCAGCCGTCCGTGCTTGAGCGCGACCGTCCGGGCGCCGGAGGCTACGGTTCGGCCTCGCAGTCGGCCGACGAAGCCCACACGAACCTTTCCGCTCGCGGCTCCGCTCACATGCACCACCAGCTCGCGTCCGCGCAGCGTCTCCGTGACGTGGATCGTTGGGGTCGTCGCTGTTGAGCTATGGCCCGTTCCTGAGCCGCCCGAGCTGGACGGCGGGACGATGACGTTGGTGTGCGCAGCATTGGCGAGGCTCGCGTTGCCCGCCGCATTGGTCAGCCATACGGCGATGCTCCAGCTTCCAGGGCCAGGCACCGTCACAGTCGCCGGCCCAGTCGCCGGTGTCGCTGCGGGCGCGCTGCATGAGCCCAAGCCACTCGCCGGACAGACTTGGTAGAGCGCGCCCGTGATCGGTGCGACCTGGCCTGCGGGATCGCTCCAAGTGGCCGTGAATATCGAGCCGCCCGGCTGCGTCGCGGTGGCCGACAATCCCACCGGGGGCGGCGGCGCGCTGTTCTCCACGGTGATGTTCTGCGAGGCGACGGTGGACTGATTGCCGGCGGCATCGGTTGCGACGAGCGTCAGCGTGTGCGTTCCATCGGAGAGCTGCGTGGTCGGCAGCGCCAAGGTCTGTGCGCCTGTAGACAACGGGCACGGCTGAGCGAAGGTGAAGTTGCACGGTGCCGTGTAGGTCTCCACTGGCCGCCCGTCTGCGGATAGGACGATGCTGGCGACACCGCCTCCGACATCATCGGCCGACACGGTGACGCTTTCGGTGCCCTTATGAAAGCCGCCGGCTTCGCCCGGCCCCCACAGCGCGCCCGACGGCGTGCCGAGAGTCGGAGGTGTCGGATCGGAGAGCGTGACAGTGGCGCCGTACATCGTTGCCCACACGGCATATTGGGTTGCTCCCGTAACACATTCATCCTCGGCGGGCGCCTGGCACACGACGCCGAGTGAGAGTTCATGCGCTGAGAGGCCCGTTATGACTGCCGGTTCGCCTCCCTCGGGTGGGGCGCCAACAGAACACGTCTCGCCGTTTTCGACTGAATCCAGGCAGGTTTCTCCTGGCACGATTACCCCGATAGTGCGTCCACGCTCTCCTCTATACGCCCGCGGTAGTTGCCTTGCTTGACGAGCTCGAACTTCACGACAGCGAGCTCCCTGACGCGCGCGCGGTTCAGCTCGCCGCCGTAGTTGCCGAGGATCAGCGCGATATCCGACAGGTCCGTCGGCCGGCGGCGCTGCAGCAGAGTCCGCAGCTTCTCGGCGGTCCCCTCCTCAAGCGTCAGGACCGGAATCTCAAACGGGTCGTAGTAGGGAGGGCCGACCATCACCAGATCCGGCTTATCCACGACCTCCTCGCGGTAGGACACCTCGACCGCGAGTCTTCCTTTCTCGCGCTCGGTGAAGTACTCGACCCCGTCGAAGTCCAAGCTCTGCTTGCTATCGGTCTCCGGCGCGCCGGGGTCAAAACGCAGCAGCGGCTCATCGCTCGCGCGTCGGATCGCCTCCGCGACCTCCTCGGCGTCGAGCTTGTGCTTGCCCGGGTTCGTCCGTGTCGCGTCGATGTCGCCTGAAAGGCGCCCCGAGCCGCGGACATGACGAAGGACGAAGCCGCCCTTGAAGCACAGCTGGTCGGGGAATTGGTCAGTCAGATGGGCGGCGAGCGTAACGAGGGCGAAGTCACGCTCGACGAGATCGATCGGGCGCCCCGAACTCTCTGCGATGTCTTGCAGGTCGAACGCGTTGTGGACGAGCCTGCGAGGGAGAGTCATCCGGTAATCCGGTGGGCCAGCAGAAGCTCGGGCTCGATATTCACGTGAACCCGCCATTGTCGAGTCCGCCGGGCCCTTCGCGGGTTGAAACGGCGATAGCGGCACGTACTTGTTGCTTGGCGCCTCGCAGTCTCAGGAAAGGAGCGGCGGCGTCCGCGCCGACGAGAAGTTCGACCAGGAAGCCCAGCCGTCGCGAGACCGCGGCCGTCTCGTAACGCTTCGTTGCTTTCACGAGTCGCGACAGCGGCATGCCGATCCTCATCGCACGGTCAATTGCCTCTGCCGTCTGCGGGAGGCTGACGCCGAACCGGCGGTCTGCAAGGCAATCGAGAATCGCTCGCTCCGGACGCGCGATCGCCGGCCCATCAGGACCAAGCTCGCCCCAAATCCGGTTAGGGGCCGATTCGACGTAGTAGACCTGCTCGCCCTGCCAGCTCCATTCGGCCAAGCGGCCCGCCGCCAGGACGACGACACGGAAGAAATGCTGATCGCTCAGGCCGGTCTCGGCGAGCGCCCGACCAGCGGTAACGAGATAGGGGCGAGGGGTGACCGCGTCGAGAATGGCCAGCAGCCGCGCGTCGCTCCCGCCCGTCGGGGCACCCAAAACATAGGCGCCGCGGCGCACCTGCCGCAAACGCCCGTCGGCCGTCAACTGCCGCAAGGCGTCATGGCTCCTGCGCCTGCCGCCAGTCGAGTCGTCAAGCGCTTCCATGTCCTCATCGAGCAGGACGACCGGGTAGCGTCGCTGAGCGTTAGCGCGCCGGTTCAGCGCGATGAACGCTCGCTCAGCCAAAGGCCGGTCTGATAGTGGGATCACAGTCGAAGCCATATCCTCTTTCCCCGCACGATCTTACAACAATCTTGATATATCGCTCCGTAAAGGGGGAAAGCTCGTTTTCTGCATCGGCCTCCGCTCCGCCGGCCTTTAGAACGAGCGTCTGCGGCCTGTGGCGGCTAAGTGTGCTCGTCACCGCGGCCTCGTGATCGAGATTGGCCCGCACAGGGGTCACCGAGTGCGCGGCCCTAGGAGCCTTCGCTTGGCTACTCCGACCCGGAGGTGTGCGGGTCGCTGCCGCTGGCCCACGGCAAGACGTTCAATCAGCTCGCACAGGTCGGCGTCGAGCGCCGCGGCATTGCCCGGGCGGTGTCGGCGTGTAGTGGACCTGCGGGCACAGGCCGGTAGCCTCGACGTCTGTGCTCCTGACCGTCACGACCACCCATCGCCCCGCCACTGATCTCGGGTTCCTGCTGCACAAGCATCCCGATCGTGTCCAGACGTTCGAGGTCCCGTTCGGGGAGGCGCACGTGTTCTATCCGGAGGCCGCCGAGGACAGGTGCACTGCGGCGCTCTTTCTCGATATCGACCCGGTCGGGCTCGTCAGGCGAGGGCGTGGGCCGAACAGCTTCGCGCTCGCCCAGTACGTCAACGATCGTCCCTACGTCGCATCATCGTTTCTGTCGGTCGCGCTCCTGACGGTCTTCAAGAGCGCGATGGCCGGCGTATGCAAGGGGCATGAGGAGCTCGGCGGCCACGGCGATCCCGTTGGAGGCGGCGCTTCCGGTCGTCCCGGCGCGTGGCGGCGAGTCGCTCGTACGCGCGCTCTTCGAGCCGCTCGGCTACGAGGTCGATGTGGAGGCGATCGAGCTCGACCCGATGTTCCCCGAGTGGGGGAGCCGCCACGTCTCGCTTCGGATCAGGGGGGAGGTGCGACTCGCTGACCTGCTGACGCACCTCTACGTGCTGATTCCGGTGCTCGACGATGACAAGCACTACTGGGTAGACGAGGCAGAGGTTGAGAAGCTCATGCGCCGCGGCGAGGGGTGGCTGGCCGCTCACCCCGAGCGCGACCTGATCGTCCGTCGCTACCTGAAGAAGCAAGCCCGTCTTTACGCTCCGGCGTTGCTGGCAATGGATGAGGCAGCGCCGCCGTCCGAGGACCCGGACGCGCCTGATCGGGAGGAGAATCTGGAGGAGCGAGTCTCCCTGCGAGATCAGCGCCTCGGGAGCGTCCAGGCCGTTCTCAAGGCGTCAGGGGCCCGGCGGGTGCTGGACCTTGGCTGCGGCGCGGGCGCCCTGCTGACCCGCCTGATCAAGGAGGACTACGACCTGGTTGTCGGTGTCGACGTCAGCGTCCGGTCGTTGGAAGAGGCCGCCCGGCGGCTGAGGCTCGACACCATGCACGATGCGCAGCGTCAGAAGATCAGCCTTCTTCACAGCGCGCTGACCTACCGGGACAAGCGGCTGAACGGGTTCGACGCCGCCGCTCTCGTCGAGGTGATCGAGCATCTCGACCCGCCCCGGCTCGCTGCGTTCGAGCAGAGCATCTTCGGCTCGGCCCGGCCGACGACGATTGTCGTCACGACACCCAACGCTGAGTACAACGTGCGCTGGGAGACTCTGCCGGCCGGGGAGCTTCGCCACTCCGACCATCGCTTCGAATGGACCCGCGAGGAGTTCGCCGCGTGGGCCGAGGGCGTCTCGTCGCGTCACGGTTACGGGGTTCGCTACCTGCCGGTCGGCCCCGTCGATGATGAGGTCGGGCCGCCGACGCAGATGGCGGTGTTCAGCCGATGAGGATCGCGCTCCCGGACCCGAGCCTCGTTGTGCTCGTTGGCGCGTCGGGCTCGGGCAAGAGCACGTTCGCCCGCGAGCACTTCAAGTCGACCGAGGTGATCTCCTCAGACTTCTGCCGCGGCCTGGTCTCCGATGACGAAAACGACCAGGCGGCTACCGCTGATGCGTTCGCGGTCCTGCACTTCATCGCCGGGCGGCGCCTGGCTCAGCCCCGGTTCACGGTCGTCGACGCGACGAACGTGCAGCGCGAGGCCCGCAAGCCACTGGTCGAGCTCGCCAAGGCGCACGACCTGTTCCCCGTCGCGATCGTGCTCGACCCACCCGAGTCGGTCTGTCTGGAGCGCAACAGCTCGCGAGCCGACCGCGCCTTCGGGGCGCATGTCGTCCGTAGGCAACGCACGCAGCTTCATCGCTCGATCAAGCACCTCAAGCGCGAGGGGTTTCGCAACGTCTGGGTGCTCGACTCACTTGAGGAGATCGCGGCGGTCGAGGTCACCCGGACCCCGCTTTGGACGGACCGCCGCGCCGAGCATGGGCCGTTCGACGTCATCGGGGACATCCACGGCTGCTACGCCGAGCTGGTCGCTCTGCTTGCGCAGCTCGGCTACGCCGTCGCCCCGGACGGGGTCACGTCACGCCGCCGGAGGGGCGGCGCGCGGTGTTCGTCGGCGACTACGGCGACCGCGGGCCCGACACCCCGGCGGTCCTGCGGCTGGTCATGGCGATGGCGGCCGCCGGCACCGCGATCTGCCTGCCCGGGAACCACGACGTGAAGCTGGCGCGCAAGCTCAAAGGACGGGACGTCAAGGTCGCCCACGGGCTCGCCGAGACGCTCGAGCAGCTCGAGACGGAGAGCGATGAGTTCCGCGAGCAGACCCGTGACTTCCTCGATCGGCTGGTCAGCCACGCGATCCTCGACGACGGGGCTCTCGTTGTCGCGCACGCCGGGATGAAGCAGGCCTACCAGGGCCGCTCCTCCGCGCGGGTCAGAGACTTCGCGCTCTTCGGAGAAACGACCGGCGAGACCGACGAGTTCGGGCTGCCGGTTCGCGGTCAATGGGCGGCCGACTACCGCGGTAGCGCGGTCGTCGTCTACGGCCACACCCCGGTGGCCGACCCTGAGTGGCTGAACAACACGATCAACATCGACACGGGCTGCGTGTTCGGCGGCAAGCTCACGGCACTCCGCTGGCCCGAGCGGGAGCTCGTGTCCGTCCCGGCCCAGCGCGTCTACTACGAGCCTGCCAAGCCGTTCCTCCCGTCGGATGAGATCGCCGCCGGTGAAGACGAGCCCCGGCCGGCCCTGCTGCTCGACATTGACGACGTCGCCGGCAAGCGGATCATCCAGACGCGGCTGACGCGCACGGTCACCGTCCGCGAGGAGAACGCGGCGGCGGCGCTGGAGGTCATGAGCCGCTTCGCGATGGACCCGCGGTGGCTCGTCTACCTGCCGCCGACGATGGCGCCAACCGCAACGTCCACCCGGCCCGACCTGCTGGAGCATCCCGCCAGCGCATTTGCCGAATACCGCTCCGACGGCGTGCCGCAGGTCATCTGCGAGGAGAAGCACATGGGCTCGCGGGCGATCGTGATCGTCTGCCGCGACGCCGACGTCGCCAAAGAGCGGTTCGGTGTCGACAGCGGCGAGACCGGCGCGATCTACACCCGCACCGGGCGGCCGTTCCTCTCAGGCCAAGCGGACACCGAGGACGCGCTTTCTCGCGTCCGGGCAGCCGTCGACGCCGCCGGCCTGTGGGGTGAGCTCGACACAGACTGGCTCGTGCTCGACTGCGAGCTGATGCCCTGGTCAGCCAAGGCGATCGAGCTCATCCGGCGCCAGTACGCTGCCGTCGGCGCCGCCGCCCACGCCGGCCTCGCGGCCACCGTCGCGACGCTCGAAACAGCGCAGGGCCGAGGCCTGGATGTCGCGTCGCTGCTCGAGAAGCAACGCGGCAGGATCTCAAGCATCGACCACTACGTGGACGCCTACCGACACTACGTGTGGCCCGTGAACGGCGTCGCAGACCTGCGCTTGGCGCCGTTCCACATCCTGGCCGGGGAGACCGGGGTCTACTCGACCGCGACCACGGCTGGCACCTCGAGCGCTGCGATCGACTCGTCGCCGCGGACCCCGGCTGGCTGCACAGCACCGGCCGCCTCCTTGTCAACGTCACGGACGCCGAGCAGGAGGCGCTCGGCGTCGCGTGGTGGGAGGAGCTCACCGGCCGCGGCGGCGAGGGAATGGTCGTCAAGCCGATGAGCTTCGTCGCCCAAGGACGCAAAGGCATGGTCCAGCCGGGCATCAAGTGTCGCGGCCGCGAGTACCTGCGGATCATCTACGGCCCCGAGTACACCGACCCGGACCAGATCGAGCGACTGCGATCACGGAACCTCGGCCGCAAGCGCGCACTCGCCGTCCGCGAGTTCGGGCTCGGGATCGAGGCGCTCGAACGGTTCGTCAGGCGCGAGCCGCTCTACCGGGTCCACGAATGCGTTTTCGGCGTCCTCGCGATGGAGAGCGAGCCGGTCGACCCGCGGCTGTAGGCACCTCGCCTCAGGGCGCCACCTGACTTCTCGGGCCGGGAGAGCACCACGCTCGTCCCCTGCTCGCCCTGGTCGGCCGTGCGGAGGACCTCGGCGCCACTGCGCTTGGCGGGCTGCCGTGGCGACTGGTGCCGTAGCTTTCGCACATGAGCGACAGCCATGAAGTGAGCGCAGAGCAGTTCCGGGAGTGGATGGCCCCCACGGTCGAGGCACTCACCGCGCTCGCGCGCGCCGTCGAAGCGATTGGGCCACGCCACGGCAATCTCCCAACGGCCGAGTCAGAAGCGATGCGAGAGCTTGCCGCCGAGGACGAGTACCGAGCAAGAAGTGACGGCTGGGAGCACCCCATGACCGACACTCACACCTTTGGCCACATGGCGCTCTGGGCTGGCGCCGACTGTGTTCGTGCGTTCGCGGCCACTTTCGGCGGCGCTGAGCGACCTCCGCTGTACGGGCATCTCGTACTTGCCAGGACCGCTTTGGAGGCGAGCGTCGTGGCATCATGGCTGAACGAGCCAGGCGTGGGACACGACGAGCGGGTCAAGCGAGGCCTGTGCGAGGTCCTGTACAACGCCCGCGAGGTTAAGAGGCTCGGGCTGTCTCCGGACGCCGACGCGCTACTTGGGCAGGCTGAGGAGTGGGTCGAGCACCTCGGCTGGGCCGCGACCTTCCCGTACGGCAAACCCGATATCAGCGGGACCAAACGCCGGTCAGTTGGAGACGGCATCACGCGGCTGGTGGTCGACGATCCCGAGGCTCTGATAGGGCAGGCCCAATGGAGCAGGCTGTCGGCTGTCAACCATGTCACCTGGTGGGGTCTTGCCTGGGCATTCGACTTGTCTGGAGCTGACGCCGGCGAATCAGGCTTCGCGACCGTTCCGGTGGGGACGGACTCGACGAAGGTCGCGCTCCAGGCGTTCTGCATCCTCAGGGCGCTTCGGGTCGCTGCGACCGAGCGCGTCACGCTGATGGGGTGGGACGATGCTGAGTGGCGGGAGGCATGTCGCGCCGCCGTAGAACACGAGGAGGTCTTGCGCGGCCTCGCCGTGCAATCAGCCGACCCTTGAACGCACTGTCCCAGTCCTGGCGATTGCCGCCGCCCAGATGCGACGCGTCATATCCACCGGCTCGGACAAAGCTCTCTTTCGGCTCTGGGATGAAATGATCACCTCGTGCGATTGGAGTACTTAGAGGATCTCGAGTCGCAGAGTCCCCGCGTGTTGTTGGCCTACGGCGATGATCCTCGCGATGCGGCCGCGCTTCGCCGGACCGTCGAGCAGCTGGCTGTCAGCAGCGGGCCTCAAGACGTGCGTATCGATGAGTTGCCTGGCTTTGAGCCGGTCGACGGTTGTTCGCTAACCGCATCGATTGGTTCCGTCGACTCCGGCGTTGAGCAGCTCGCTGGGTCGTACCGAGCGTTTCGCTGCGTACTGCGCCCCGCGGCCTGGATGCTCGTCGCTGGTCTTCTCGAACCCTTCGAGAAGGACGAGGGGCCCGGTGCACGGTTCCAATGGCTGTCGGAGGAGGGTCCGGTCGAGTGGATCTACTCGACCGTGCGCGGTTGGTGAAAGCGGCTTCGCTCCCTTAGAGGGGACGGGTGCTCTACCTTGTGGCT
>CAVRFD010000017.1:0-84344 GCA_963720195.1 uncultured Conexibacteraceae bacterium | reverse complement strand
GCCCTTGAAGGAGGCGTAAATGGCACATGAGACGGCTGCGCGGCACCGCCGCGAACGCCAGATCGGCGAGATCCTCGCGCGCAATGGGTTGGAAGCCGTGGCGGCGGCCGTGGGGCGACGGGGCGGCGCAGAGATGGCGCTGCCGAGTCACCGATGGGCCTCCCTGGTCTCGCCGGTCAGGCTTCGACAGTCGCTCGAGGAGCTCGGGCCGACGTTCATCAAGCTCGGGCAGATTCTGTCGACGCGGGCCGACCTACTTCCGAGCGATTACCAGCTCGAGCTGGCCAAGCTTCAGGACGCCGCACCGCACCTCGATGCCGAGGTCGTTCGAGAGGTCATCACCGTCGAGCTCGACAAGTCGCTCGATCAGGCGTTCGCAAGCTTTGAACTCGAGCCGATCGCTGCCGGATCAATCGGCCAAGCCCACGCCGCGACCCTGAGTGACGGAACCGACGTCGTCGTCAAGGTACGCCGGCCCGGGATCGTGGAGACGGTCCGAGAAGACCTCGAGATCCTCCGCAACTGCGCCGTGCGGGCCAGCCGACGGTTGAACCACGCGGAGGACTACGACCTCATCAGCCTCGTCGAGGAGTTTGGGCAGACGTTGCTCGCAGAATTGGATTACCTGCAGGAGGGCCGCAACGCCGAACGCTTCGCGGCCGACTTCGAAGGTGATGCTGACGTGCTGATCCCGAAGGTGTTCTGGGAGCAAACGACCTCGCGAGTACTCACGCTTGAACGCGTCTACGGCCTGAAGATCACCGACCTGGTGGCGCTTGAGAGCGCGGGCATCGACCGGCACGACCTCGCTCAGCGAGCGACGCGCGTGACCGCCGACATGGTTTTTGAGCACGGCTTCTTTCACGCCGACCCGCACCCGGGCAATTTTTTCATCCAACCGGACGGCAGCCTCGCGATCATCGACTTCGGGATGGTCGGCACGGTCGGCGAGCCAATGCGCGATCGGCTCGTAAAGGTCGTCGTCGCCGTCGTGCGCCACGATCCCGACCGCCTGGCGGATGCCCTCCTCGCCCTCGGCACCTCGACCGGACCGGTCGACCACGCATTGTTGCGGGACGATCTCACGGCACTGCTGGCGCGGCTCGAGGGACAAACGCTGAGCGACCTCAAGCTTGGCCCGCTGATCGGGCAGATCTTGGAGATCAGTCGCCGTCACCGCCTTCGACTCCCCCGCGACCTGGCGCTCCTCCTGAAGACGTTCGTGATGGACGAGGGCCTGGCGACGCAACTCGACCCGGGGTTCAGATTGGCCGAGGAACTCAAGCCGTACGCGTACCGGCACCTGGCGTTGGAGCTGTCCCCCGCCGAGCTGGCTTCGCGCCTGAAGCAGTTCGGTATTGATGTCGCCGAGTTGGGCGTCGATCTGCCGAAACAGCTCCATCGTACGCTCGACCTGCTCGCGACGGGTGGGTTCGAAATTCACGTGCGTACGGCCGAACTTGACGGGATCGTCGACAGGGCCGAGCGCCTCACGAACAGAATCGCGGTAAGTGTGCTCGCCGCCGCGCTGATCGACGCTTTCGCCGAGCTCGCCGCGTCGGACCACGCGCGTGTGCCGGCGAAGCGGGCCCTCATCCTCCCATTGGCCGTCGGTGTCGCCGCCGTAGTCGCGACAGGCGAGCGCGCCCGGCGCCGCGCAAGACGGATCCGGCGCTCGGGTTAGACGCCGCGCCAGACCGGAGCGCGTCGGTCCGCGAACGCACGCGCCCCTTCGCGGGCGTCGTCCGAATTGATCACGGGCTCCGAGATCTCGGCCTGGCGGGCGAAGAACTCGCTGTCCTGCCAATCCGGCGACTCGCGCAATATGCGCTTGATGGCGGCGATCGCGAGCGGGCCGTTCGCCGCGATCGTCGTCGCCAGCTCGAGACCAGCCGTGAGCGCGCCTCCGGGCTCGCAGAGTCTGTTGATCATCCCGAGTTCGTACGCACGCTCTGCCGTGATCGGGTCTCCCGTGAGGGCGAGCTCGAACACAAGGCTGCGCGGAAGTAGGCGAGGCAGGCGCAGCAGCCCGCCGCTCGCCGGAACGATCGAGCGCTTTGCCTCAGGCAGGCCAAGCTTGGCGCCGCGGGCAGCGACGATCAGATCACACGCGAGCGCGATCTCCAGCCCACCCGCGACCGCGAAACCCTCGACCGCCGCGATCAGCGGCTTGTCTGCTGATCTTCGAGTGATGCCGGCGAACCCGCGGTCACCGACGTAAGGACGCTCGCCTGCGGCGAAAGCCTTCAGGTCCATTCCCGAACAGAAGCCCTTGCCGGCGCCCGTGATGACAGCGACTGACAGCTCAGGATCGGCGTCGAGCGTGTCCATCGCGTCCGCGATCCCGCGCGCGACGTCCATGTTCACGGCGTTGCGCTGGTCCGGCCGGTTGATCGTCAAGATCATGATCCGGTCGCGGCGCTCGACCAGTACGGCCGGGTCCGCCGACATCAGCCGGCCCGCTTCCAGTCGATCGGGCCGGCCGTCAGCGTGTGCGAACCGAGCGGGCGGCCGAGCACGGACTGCACGGCGCGGCCAGTGGCGAGCAGACGCTCGAGATCCACGCCTGTCTCGACGCCCATCTCGTGCAGCATCGAGACCAGGTCCTCGCTGGCGATGTTGCCGGTGGCACCGGGCGGCACCGGGCAACCGCCAAGCTCCCCAAAACTCGATTCAAACGATGTCACTCCCGCCTCGAGCGCGGCCAGGACGTTTGCCAGCCCCTGCCCGCGCGTGTTGTGGAAGTGGGCGGTCAGTTCAACCCCCGGCAGCCGCTCCAACGCCCGCTCGAAGAACTCTCGCACCTGCAGCGGATTGGCCATGCCGGTGGTGTCGCCGAAACCGATCTCACTTGCGCCGGCGGCAGCCAGCCGCTCGGCGATCGTGTAGACGCGCTCGGGGGCGACGCGGCCTTCGTAGGGGCAACCGAACGAGGTTGAGATCACGCCCTCGCAGCGCAATCCCCCGGCGCGCGCACGGTCGAGCACTCGCTCCAGACCTGTCAGCGATTCCTCGACGGACCGGTTGACGTTGTGGCGGTTATGCGACTCGCTGGCACTGAGGAAGACGTTCACCTCGTCGAACCGATCTCGTAGGGTCAGCGCGTTTTCCAGCCCCCGCTCATTCGGTATGAGCACGCTCAGTGAGACACCGTCTACTCGCTCGATGCCTTCGAGCACGGCGGCGGCGTCGGCGAGTTGCGGGATCACGTCGGGACGGACAAAACTGGTGACCTCGATCCGTCGCAGGCCAGTGCGGCTGAGCTGATCGATCAGACTGATCTTCTCGGCGGTCGGGATCACCTCGGGCTCGTTCTGAAACCCGTCGCGCGGTCCCACCTCTCGAATCGCGACGCGAGTCGGCATCAAAAAGTTCACTGTTTCACATCCTGAATACGCCGTAGCCGACATCAGCCGCCGGCATTGGAGCTGAACACGCCGCGAGCGCCTGGCTGAGCACCCGTCTGGTGTCACGCGGGTCGATCACACCGTCGTCCCAGAGACGCGCGGTCGAGAACCACGGCCGCCCCTCCCGCTCGTAGCGTTCGCGCAGCTCCGCGCCGAGCTCGGGTTGGCCGACCTCCGTCATCACGACTCCGGCCTGCTCGCCGCCCATCACACTGATCCGCGCGCCCGGCCACATGAACAGGAACCGCGGTGAGTAGGCGCGGCCACACATCCCATAGTTGCCGGCGCCGAACGACCCACCGACGATCACTGTGAGCTTCGGTACACGGGCGCACGCGACCGCGGTCACGAGCTTCGCACCATCCTTCGCGATCCCGCCGGCCTCGTAGTCGCGACCGACCATGAAACCGGTGATGTTCTGCACGAACAGGAGCGGGATCCCGCGACGATCGCAGAGCTCAATGAAATGCGCGCCCTTCAGCGCCGACTGGCTGAACAGGATGCCGTTGTTGGCGAGGATCCCAACTGGATGCCCATCGATGTGGGCGAACGCACAGACAAGGGTCTCTCCGTACAGCGCCTTGAACTCGTGGAGCTCGGACCCGTCGACGATCGTACGCAGCACATCACGGATGTCGTAGGGGGTGCGGCCGTCGAGTGGGAACAGGTCCAGGACGGAATCGGCCGCGACTGCCGGCGCGCGTGGCTCACGGCGCTCCCAGCGGGGTGCGCCGGGAAGTGGCAACGTTCCGACGATCTCTCGCACGATCTCGAGTGCGTGGTCGTCGTCGTCGGCGAGATGGTCGACGACGCCGGATGTGCGGGCGTGCAGCTCGCCGCCGCCGAGCTCCTCGGCGGTTACCACCTCCCCGGTCGCGGCTTTGACGAGCGGCGGGCCGCCGAGGAAGATCGTGCCCTGGTTGCGCACAATCACCGTTTCGTCGCTCATCGCGGGCACGTATGCCCCGCCAGCGGTGCTCGAACCCATCACGCACGCGATCTGGGGAATCCCGCGCTCCGACATCGTCGCCTGGTTGAAGAAGATCCGGCCGAAGTGGTCGCGGTCCGGGAACACCTCTGACTGCATCGGCAGGAACGCCCCGCCGGAATCGACGAGGTAGATGCACGGGAGCCGGTTCTGCAGTGCGATCTCCTGGGCACGCAGGTGTTTCTTGACTGTCATCGGGTAGTAGGTGCCACCCTTCACGGTCGCGTCGTTGGCCACCACGACGCACTGCCGCCCATTGACCGTCGCCACCGCGGAGATCATTCCCGCGCTCGGGGCATCGCCGTCGTAAAGGTCCTCGGCGGCCAACGGCGACAGCTCGAGCAGCGCAGTCCCGGGGTCACACAGCCGTTCTACGCGCTCGCGCACAAAGAGCTTCCCGCGTTCCACGTGCCGGGCCAATGCACGCGGCCCACCACCGGCCCGCGCACGCGAGAGCCGAGTCTCGAGCTCTGCGATCAACTCCAAATGCAGATTGCGATCGCTCATTCGCCGCCATCCTCGGGTCCGCTCTCGGCGAGGGCGACGAGCGGCTGACCGAGCTCTACGCGATCTCCGGGGCTGAGCGCAATGCTCGTGACCACCCCATCGTGTGGCGCCGTGATCGCGAGCTCCATCTTCATCGACTCGAGTACTACCAGTACGTCACCGGCGGCGACGGTGTCACCCTCAGTTACACGCACCAGTAACACCGTGCCCGGCATCGGCGCTTCCAACGAGCCCGCCGGGGCTGCCGAACCCGAGCGATCGGTGTGCAACGTCCGCGCCTCGAGCTGGTAACCGTCACGCGAGATCCAGACGGCCTCATCGCCCTCGAACGCGACTGCGTAATGGCGTACGACGCCGTCCAACTCAACCGTGAACCGCCCCGGGTCGCCGCCAGTGTGGACACGCGCCTGCCAGGAGTTACCGTCGAACTCGACACGACCGGCGGCGACGCGGACCTCACCTTGACCGAACGCACGGCGCCAGGGACCGTCTGGCTCAGCTGTGCCGGCTGCGGCAAGCGCAGCAGCCGGCAGCAGATCGGAGGGTGTCACCGACACGAACTCCGGGTCGGCGAGCACACGCTCCAGCAACCCTGTGTCCTGGTCACCGTGGCGGACGTCTGGACGGGCGAGCAGCGCACGTGCAAATGCGGCATTGGTGGTAACACCCAGTAACTCGAGCTCCGCGAGCGCCCGGTCGAGCTTGTCGATCGCCCGCTGGCGATCGACCCCATGGGCGATCACCTTGCCGAGCATCGGATCAAACGACGTTCCGATCTCGAGCCCCTCCTGCAGGGCGCTGTCAACGCGCGCGTATGCCGGCGGGCGGTAGTGGCGCACGGTGCCGACCGAGGGCAGAAAGCCACGAGCGGGATCCTCGGCATAGAGTCGCGCCTCGATCGCATGTCCGGTGGGCACGATCTCCTCTTGAGTGAGTTGCAGCTGCTCACCGGCGGCGACCCGCAGTTGCAACTCGACGAGGTCGAGTCCGTAGACCAGCTCGGTCACAGGATGCTCGACCTGGAGCCTGGTGTTCATCTCGAGAAAGAAGAACTCACTCGCATCCCCGGGCGTGATGAACTCGACGGTGCCGACGCCCTGGTAGCGGCAGGCGCGTGCGAGTGCGACCGCTGCCGCACCCATTCGCTGACGCAAGTCGCCCGAAACAGCCGGCGAGGGGCACTCCTCGATGACCTTCTGATGACGTCGCTGCAACGAACACTCGCGCTCGCCGAGGTGCAGCACGGAGCCGTGAGCGTCGGCGAGCACCTGGATCTCGATGTGCCGAGGTCGCTCGATCCAGCGTTCGACGATCACCCGGTCGTCGCCGAAGGCGGACAGTGCCTCTCGTTGTGCGGCAGCAGTGGCTTCAGCGAGCTCACCAGCAGAGCGAACGACACGCATGCCCTTGCCTCCTCCGCCGGCGACGGCCTTCACCACGACCGGGAAACTGCCACTGTCGCCCGCCGGGACCACCGGCACACCGGCCTTCTGGGCGAATTCTTTGGCGCTTCCCTTGTCGCCCATCAGCTCGATCGCTTCTGGCGGTGGGCCGATCCACGTAAGACCCGCCTCCTCGACGGCACGCGCGAACGCAGCGTTCTCGCTGAGGAATCCGTAGCCGGGATGGACGGCGAGCGCGCCCATGCGGAGCGCCGCTTCGATGATCTCGGGCGCAGACAGATAGGAGGTGATCCTCACCGCCTGGTCCGCGCACTCGACGTGCACGGAGCCGGCGTCGGGTTCAGTGAAGACAGCGGCTGAGGCGAGACCCATCGCGCGCACAGTCCGGGCGATCCGCACCGCGATCTCCCCCCGGTTGGCGATCAGGACCGGCGCGAGACCACCCACGTCCACCGCGTCGGTTGCGAGTCTGTCGGCTTGGCGAGCTGTCTTCATCTCAGATCCGAGTATCGGTTCGTCGCTGATAATACCGAATGATCGTTCTAAGATAGAGCGATCGTTCTAATCCTTTCGCGCACACGATGCCCTCGCCTCCAGACCGCCTAGCGCTCCGAACTCGGTACGACCTTCGCCGGCAGGCCGTGATCGACGCATCGGCGCGCGCGTTCGCCACCAAGGGCTTTCACGCGACATCGATCCAAGACCTCGTCGAAGCCACCAGCCTCAAGCCTGGCGGCCTGTACCACTACATCGGGAGCAAGGACGAGCTGCTCGTACAGATCTGTGACGCGCTGATGGAACCGCTGCTCGAGGCGGTCCGTGAGATCGCCGCGTCGGGCGATCCGGCTCGCGTGCAACTGCGCCGGATCATGCACACGTGGATCGAACACCTCGAGCACAAGCGCGATCACATGCTGGTCTTCCAGCAGGAGCGGCATGTGCTCGCCCACGGCTCACAGTGGCAGCACGTACGGCGCCAGCGCAAGGAGTTCGAGGGACTGCTCGCCGAGATCTTCGCCCGTGGCGAGCGTGACGGTGAGTTCCACTTCGCGGACCCCGACCTCTCACTGCGTGCGCTACTGGGCATGGTCAACCAGCTGCCGCAATGGTTCCGGCGGGGCGGCCGACTTACCGCCGCCGAGATCGCCGATGGGTACCTGGAGATCGTGCTCGGGACGGAGGCTGCCGGAAGCTCGGACGACAGGCGACAGGTCGGCTCGTAGGCTGATCAGCGCCCGGGCGGCACGCGTCAGCGGAGGAAGCCCTCCCGCACGGCTTCCTCGGACAGAACCGTCTGCGTCACCCCGGGCGACTCCAAACGGCCGAGTTGCATGATTGCGGCACGCGCACAGAGCGCTCGAACGATCACAAGGCTCTGCTCGACCACGAGAATCGTTGTGCTCTTGGTCTCCGCAACCCTTCGCAACGCCGTGATCAGCTCCGAAACCGCCCGCGGCGAGAGTCCAAGCGAAGGCTCATCGAGGAGCATCAAATCCGGTCCAGAAGCGATCGCCCGCGCGATCGCGAGCATCTGCTGCTCGCCGCCGGACAGGACCCCTGCACGCCTATGTCGGAGGGCCTGCAACTGCGGAAACACCTCATACGCTTTGAGCTCGGCGTCACGCTTGCCGTCTCCCCTGCGGCTGAGGGTGCCGCTCGAAACATTGTCCGCGACGCTCAACTCGGTGAACAGCCGCCTGCCCTCTGGTACGAGGCTGACGCCCCTGCGGGCACGCTTCCAGCCGCTCATCCGCACGATCGAGCGCCCGTGGAAAAGCACATCGCCATCAAACACCTTTGCATCGCCGGTGATCGCGCGCAGCAGCGTCGTCTTGCCGGCACCGTTCGCGCCGACTATCCCGAAGCACTCTCCGGGCTGCAGCGTGAGGTTGACGTGCTCAGTGACTGGGACTGCTCCATAGCCGATGACAGCCCCACGCAGCTCGACTGTCGGGGTGGTGGGGGCTGGAGCGCCGGCGGTCGACATCAGGCGTCCACCAGTTCGGGGTCCCCGATATAGGCACGGAGCACGTCTGGCTGGCTGAGGACGTCCTCCGGCAAGCCGACCGCCAACACGCGACCCTCGGCCATAAAGATCAGACGGTCAGCCACGCGTCGCAAATAGGCCAGGTCGTGCTCGACGAACACGACCGCCCTTCCTGGCCGCCGGCAGAACTCGCGCACGATCGTTCCGATCCGCTCCTTGGTCGCGGGATCGGTGCCGGCACCAACCTCATCGAGAAATAGAACACTCGGGTTGGCGATAAGAGCGCGGGCGAGCGCCACAAGCTGGCGGTCGGCCGGGGCCAGATCACGGACCCTCATGTTCACGAGAGCGTCCGGGAGCCCGATCTCAGCCAACGCCGTCCGGGCTGCGTTAGCAACCTTCCTCTGCTTGCGCAGGAATCCAGGGGAGCAGATGATCGCGCTGGCCCAGCCGCCCTGAGAACCCGACGGGGAAGCACACAGAACGTTCTCCAGCGCCGTGAGTTCATCGAGCAGACCACCGTGTTGGAAGGTCCGGGAGAGGCCGAGCCTGGCCCGCGCCTCCGCAGAGCGGGCGGTGAGGTCGATCGTTCTGTCCTCGGTCGTCAGCGCGACGTGGCCGGCCCCGATCCTTGCCAGCCCCGTGATCGCGTTGATGAGACTGGACTTCCCTGCGCCGTTCGGGCCCGCGATCCCGACCGACTCCCCCAGCCCCACGTTGAACGACACGTCTCGCACCGCCTGGACTCCGCCGAAGCTGACCGACATGTCGCTCACAGTCAACAGGTCACCCATCTAAGCCGCTCCTCCGCACATATCGGCGTCCTGCGCCAATCAGGCGGTTCAGAACCGCTCGGGACGTGGTGTTGTGTTGCAGCGTCAGCGCGAGAAATAGCACCACAGCGCTGATGTACTCACCGGAGTTGCCAGTCGAGGGAGCGAGGTCCGAGAGCACCGACATGATCGCCACGCCGATGACGGTTCCCAGCACGCTCCGGTTCCCGATGACGATCGCCGCCAGGAGCAGCAGCGTGAGCGAGAGCTCAAAGTTGTCGGGCGTGAGGTAAGTGAGGATGCCGGCCATACACATTCCTCCGATTCCGCCGAGCAAGCCGGCCACGCCGACCGTGGCGATCTTCACCCGGTTCACGCTGACTCCACACGCGCGTCCGACGTCGACGTTGGTCCGTGTCAGCGCGAGATCCCGGCCTGAGTGCGAGCGCAATGATCGCGAGACAAGGATGATGACGATGACGGCGGCGACGCTGGTCACGATGTACGCGTTGCCGCCTCCCAGGCTGACGCTGATCCCGTCCTCCCCACCCGTCAACGCCCACACGTTCGGAACCAACAGCACTGTCTGGCCGAACGCCAACGTGACTATCGCCAGGTAGATGTCGCTGACGCGCAACAGACCGGCGCCAAGGACCAGGCCGATCGCGCCGCTGATCAGCGCGCCGATCGCGAACGCGGGCACCGCACCGACGTGAGGCTCGAGCATCGCGAGCGAGTACCCGCCGATCGCCATGAATGCCGCCTGGCAGAAGAGGAACTGTCCCGCGAACTGCAGCGCGATGCTGTATCCGAACGCTGAGATCAGATAGGCGCCACCCATGCCGATCAGTGTCTGGTAATACGGACCGAGCGCGTGCCCGAAGATGACCATCGCCAGACCGAGCACGACCGCCCCGGCGGTTGCGGGGGGGCTCCCGACCCACGTCCGATCTGACCGAAGGCGATCCAGCAGACCGGATCTGGCCGGCGCCGTTACGGCCACCGTGTCGCGATCCCTGCGCATCTGCAACTCAGGGCCTGGCATGTCAGACCGTCGCTCCCAGCAGTCCCTGTGGTCGAACGAGAATCACGGCACCGA
This sequence comes from uncultured Conexibacteraceae bacterium, assembly GCA_963720195.1. GTDB lineage: Bacteria > Actinomycetota > Thermoleophilia > Solirubrobacterales > Solirubrobacteraceae > Palsa-465. The sequence continues at coordinate 74,180 of CAVRFD010000017.1, read as the reverse complement.
GCACCACGATGCTGACGAAGTCCGTGTAGCTCCCGCCGAGCACCGAGCCGACGACTGCCTGCGCCACGCCCAGCACGAGGCCACCCAGAAGAGCGCCAGGCAGACTTCCGAGGCCGCCCAGCGCGACAGCCGCAAAAGCGTCGAAGAGATATATCTGGCCGAGGTTGGGATCGAGCAAACCCGTGGGGAACACCAGCAAGCCGCTGAGTGCGGTGATTCCACCACCGACAAACCAAGCTGCGCCGGTCAGCATCCGCGGATTCAGCCCGAGCATGGAAGCGCCGTCCGGGTCGGATGCCATGCAGCGCATAGCAAGCCCTAGCCGCGTGAAGCGGAAGAACCCGGCGAGCCCGAACACAACCGCAAGGGTCGTGCCGATCAGAATCAGATCCATCGCGGACCACTCGATGCCACCTATCAGTGGCGCCGCTCCCGCGTACGCACGCATGTCCTCTGTGGAAGGGCCGAACAACGTGAGGTACAGCGCTGCCGCCGCCTCGGACACCGCAAACAGGTTGATGACCTGTACCAGCTGCGAACTGCGTCGCACCGGGGCCACGCCAACCAGCTCGGCGATCAACCCCGACAGGCCGCCCGCGAGGACGACCAGAACCGCGGTCGCCAGATACGGCAGGTGGGAGTTCGTGCTGAGCTCCCACCCGACGTACCCGCCAAGGAGCATCTGTGCTCCGCTCGCGAAGTTGATCACCTTCGTGCCCCGGTATACGACCGTGAACCCCACCGCCACGAGCCCGAGGCTCGCCCCGGTCACGATCCCAGCACCGATTGCTGCCTCGGAAACCATGACTTCGCGCGACCGATCGTTACAGCTTGTTTTGAGCGAGCGTGGCGCCGAAGAACGACACCTTGCCGCCGGTTATTCCGTAGAAGCTCGTGCAGGTCGTGCCCAGGTGCGACGAACTCGTGAACTTGATCGGGCACGGCAGCAGCGATGAGTGGAACGAACCCATGCCCTGCAAGCCCGCGACGATCCCGTCGGGCGTGTAAGACTTCGCGCTCTTCAGCCCCGCCACGAACGCCTCAGCAGCGGCATACGCCTGACCGGCCCAAACGATTGCCGGCGTGCTGGGATATGCCTTCTTCCACTGCGACAGGAACGTGTGCGTGCACGAAGCACCGAGGTTGCACCCCAGCGGCGTCAATGCGTAGTACTTGATCTTCGAGTCCGATTCGGCCGCCTTGTCGAGCGCTGAGGTCGAGCCGGCGAACGTGATCAGTGGGATATGGATGCCCTGGTGCGTCTCGGCGTCGAGCGTTGCCGCCATCGGCGGAACGGTCACGCCGAGCAGGATGAGTTGGTCTCCTGCCTGCTTGAACGCGAGCACCTGGCTGGTCGCGTCGGTCGCGGATGCGGATATCTGCTCGACGGTGTTGACCTTCAAGCCGTCCTTCTTCAGAGCCGCGTTCGCTCCGCTCAGGGCCGCCTGCCCGTAGTCGTCGTCCTCTTCGAGCAGGCCGATCTTCTTCACGTGCATCGACTTGGCCATTGCCGCGATCCCCTGCGCGACGTCATTCGCCGAGAACTGCGGAGCGAATACGTACTTTTGAAACGGCTGCGTCAGGTTCGGGCTGATGCTGCCCGGCGTGTACAGCGGCACCTTTTCACTATCCGCGAGGTGAGCCGTCGCGAGCGTTGAATCGGTGAATGCTGGGCCGTACAGCACCGCGACGTGGTCATCGCTGATGTACTTGCGGGTGACCGCAACAGCCGTACCAGCGTCGCTGGCGTCGTCGCTGTAGAGGAACTTCACCGGATGCCCGTTGATCGACTTCACCTGGTTGAAAACCAGTTTCGCCGCGTCATTGTAGATAGAGTCGAACGCCGCGTCGACACCGGTCAGACCGAACTGCACGCCAACGACGATCGGTGACTTGGAACCAGCTGCGGCTCCGATTGCGGGACGCCCCTTCGCGCTACTGGCGCCAACACCAAATATCCCTGCCGCCAGCGCGACCGCCGCCAGCGGCGCGGCGAAGACGATCCGCCGCACCCATGATTGCTTTGACACTTTCCCTCTCCTCTTGAGTAACACAACTTCTGTTGTTGTATGCGTATTACCCCGTGCCTAGTTCTTAGAGGTCATCCCACTCCTCCCATAGCGTGTGACCGACCTTCCCCCACGCTGAGACGCCGAGAACCATGAACACCGCCAACAGCGTCTCCTGCAGCTGGGTCTTGGTCAGTCCTGCTCGCTTCGCAGCCGCGAGATGGTTGAGTGCTCCCGGCCCCTGTGAGACCGTGATGTCGAGCACGACGAGGAGCAATTCCTTGAACGCCGGGGGTAAGCCCTCGGACCGGTCCCGGTAGATGAGTTTCCTCAGTTCCGTGTAGATCGGAAAGAACTCGTCGTCCATGTCAGCCATCGAACTGATCGCGGGCGGGACGTTCCCGAGCGTCTCCATGTAGTGCGTGAAGCGGGGGTCAGACGAGTAGTCAGCGGCGTTCGAGCTCATCAGCGCATCTCCGCGGAATTGGCCTTCGAGGGGAGTCGCACAGTCGCGCCGCCCTCGGCGGTGGTCTCACCATCCTGGTTGACGGCTGTGAGTCGAATCCGGATCTGATTGCCGTCTAATTTCTCGGCCACCTCACCGCCGCATCGCACCGTGTCGCCGAAGATGTCCGGCCGCCGCAGGCGTAGGCGCAGGCTGGTCAAGAACCCGGCGTCCCCCATCCAGTTGGTCACCGAGTGAGCCATCCAGCCGCACTTCTGTGGGCCATTGCTGTAAGCACCCGGCATCCCGATCTCGCGTGCGACCGACGAGTTCTGATGCCCAAGGCTCGGCAGTGTGGTCTCGCTGAAGTAGGTCGGGTCGTAGTTGTTCGGGAGTAGGTCCGGCGACTCGACAGCCCACGTGCGGTACTTCCAAGCGAGCTCGCACGCCTTGTAGCCGGGTGAGCCCGGACAACCCGCGTAGTACGCAGTCATCGTGATCTGGTCGATCGGGCCCTTCGTCACTGCTGGAATCGGGTCTCCTGGGCTGACGTCCTCCCAAAAGCGCGGTACCTCGCCTCGTGGGGACTCACTGACGGCCGCCCCGCGTATGGCGCCAAGCTCCTCGGGGCTATAGAGCCGTGGCGCCTTGGCCGGATAGCTCAAGCCACCCGACACCCCGGATCGCGGGACGCGGAAGGTGCGCGCCACGGCGGTGGCGACCAGGTCGCCATCCTGATTCGTGTACGTCGTCCTGACCGACTGGACCGCGAACCGGCTGCTGTGCTGGCCGCTCTTCACGTCAACGGGACCCATGGTCGCCTGGGCTGTCACCCGATCGCCTCGCCGCACAGGACGCACGAACTCCCAGTCGGTGCCGGCGTAGATCGGCTGGATGCCGACAAGACCTAGGCCGATGGCGCCATCAAAGATCGTGTATAGAAACGTCGGCGGTGCAACCACCGAGCCGTACGGTGACGCTTCCCCGTACTGCTCCTCGCACCAGAGCGGGTTGGCATCGCCGATCCCCCACGCGTAGTGACGAATCGTGTCCAGCGTCGCCTCCAGGTTCCACGGCTCAGTCCTCAGCTCCATCCCCTCGAACCCGCGGGCCTCTTCGAGCATCTCATCGCTCAGGCCAACCTGGTAGTCGAGTGCGTTTGTCGTCACGTTGCGCTCCTCTCCGCTTTGCGTTGCTGTTGGTCGCCTGCATCGCTGGGCCCAGCCACGGCGTCAACGACCATCACGCCGGAGCGGTGGACGATCACCGGGTTGAATTCGACTGAGGCGAGTTTCGTGTCCGGCACCCGATCCAGTACCGCTTCCACGAGATCCAGGAGGCCGGCAGTGTCGTAAGGGACTGTTCCGCGGTAGCCCTCCAGGAGGTGTCCGAGCCGAGAGCTTCCGAGCTCATCCGCTCTGGCCGCACGCGTCCACAGCGCCGGCAGCATCACCTGCTCGTTCAAGAGCTCCGTGAGGACGCCCCCGGCGCGGACGATTGCGACCCAGCCGAACTCCGGATCGTTGAGCACCGACACAAGAACCTCAAACCCCGACGGGACCTGCGTCTGCACAATCAGTCCGTCACCGTGAGCTGCAACTGCTGCGGCGAGTTCGTCGTACGCAGACGAGAGCACAGCATCCGTCACGTCGGTCCGGACCAGGCCGAGCTCGGTGCGATGCGCGACCGTTCTGCCAGCGGCCTTGAGTACAACCGGATATCCGATCGACTCCGCTGCCGCCCGGGCCTCCTCGAACGAACCAACCTCGATCGTGGTGGGATGCGGAATGGTCCCACCCAGCGCGTCCAGCGCATCACTGAATCCGATCACCGCGGGTCGCTCGGCGGCCTCGGCCGCGTCGCCCGGCGCCGCCTCAACGACGAGCCGCTCGATGAGGCTGACGGCACGTTCCGGCGATGGCGCCACTGCGATGCCCGCACGAGCGAGCGTCTGAACCAACGACTCGGGGATCGGGTCGTCCTCGGTCAGATGCGTCAACACCAGGGGTGCCAGCCGACCCCCTTCAGACGCCTGCACCAGCTGCCCGACCAGCTCCTCTCGATCGTGCGCAAGGCTCGATTCGACCGCAACCACGGCGTCTGTGAGTGCCGGATCGGCAAGCGTGACTATGGCCGAGCTGAAAACGTGTGTTTTACCCAGCACCGGCACGTCCAGCGGGTTTTCCGCGGACGCGTTCGGCAACACCGACCAGATGCGTTCGGAAGCCTCTGGACCGTCAAGTCGCGCGAGGTCGAGCCCCACGACCCGGGCCCGGTCAGCCGCGATCACGCCGCTTCCACCGGAGACGCTCACGATCGTGAGCGACCGTCCGCGTGGCCGGCTCAGGATGTCCGCACCAACGAGTGCGTCAGCGAGTTCGCCGAGCGTCTCGACCTCAACCACGCCAAGCCGCCTCAGAACCGCGCGCGAGATATCAGCGGCACCGACGATCCTGCCGGTGTGCCCCGATGCGGCGTGACGCCCAGCCTCGGTCCGCGCGGCCTTCAGCGCAAACACGTGCTTCCCGGAGGCACCGATCGCAGCCGCGCAGCGGTCCAGCCAGTCGAGATCCGTCAATGCCTCGAGGAACAGGCCGACTGCCTTCACGCCATCGTCCGCAAGGATCCCGGTCAAGACCTCCAGGGCGCCGACGTCGATCTCGTCGCCGGTGCTAACCCAGACCCGGAGTCCTGCCCCACGGCGGAGAATCGACTGGAGGATCCCGTTGCCGAGCGCGCCGCTCTGAGTGATCAGAGCGACTCCTCCGTCGCGCACATCGCCGCTCTGCAGCACGCTCGAAAAGTTCAGATGCGTCCCGGAGCTCGGGCTCATGACGCCGACGCAATTCGGTCCGACGAGCCGCGTCTGGCTCGCAGCGAGTACCTCTGCGAGCGTCTCTCTCAGCGCCGGGCCGTCCTGCGCCCGCTCGAAGCCGCTCGCGATCGAGACAGCCGCGAGCGTGCCTCGGCTCGACAGCGATGCCAGCGTACTGCTGACCTGTGAGGCAGGGATCGCCAGGAGCGCCACCTCGGCTTCGCCCGGGTCGAGATCCTCGACGCGCGGGACGCAGCGCACGCCGTAGATGCTCGTTCGGCGCGGATTGACCGCCACCATCCGTCCCGCATAACCGGCCTTGATCATGTACGCGAGCGGTCGAGCCGAAACCGAGCCTTCGTCACCTGAGGCGCCAACGATCGCGACGCTTTGTGGATGCGAGAGGACGCGAACCAAGTCGACCCCAGCGAGTTGCGTCTCAGACACGGTCGGCGGCTCCGTCCCACGCGCGCTCGAGGATTCCGAGCACCTCACCGACGTTCTGGACCTTTCTGGGGTTGAAGTAAAGACCGCGGTCCTGCATCGTGCCCCGCGACACCGGTTCGAGCATGTCGATGGCCAGCCCTGTCTCTTGGAGGCTCCGCGGCGCCCCCGCGAAGCTGCCGACCAGCGCGACCAGTTCCGGCGCCCCGTACCCGTCCGCCCGCTGATCGAGTTCAACCCCGGCCCGGGCGATTCCCTCGCTCAGGGCGACTGCAAGCAGGCTCTGCTCGTTCACGGTGTCCGGGCCGTTGAAATCGAGTACGTAGGGCAGCATCACCGAGTTCGCGACGCCGTGGTGCAGCCCGCACTGTGCCCCCAGTACATGGCATATGGCGTGGTGTAAACCGACGCGAGCGTGCGAGATGACCATTCCTCCGAGCGCCGCAGCCTCGGCCAAAGCCAGCAGAGTCTCCTCGGTGGCACCGGAGCGTCCGAGCTCGATCAATCCGAAAGCGAACAGCGACGCCCCGCGCAGCGCCAGAGCGGTAGACACCGGGTTACGCGTACGCGAGTAAAGGCCCTCAGCACAATGCGCCAGACCATTCATCGCGGTAGTCACGAGCAGACTCTCGGGCGTCTCCGCGAGAACCTCCGGGTCAAAGATCGCGTGGCTGACAGCGACCTTCGGATCCCAGAAGACGCGCTTAATGCCCTGCGCGTTCGTAGCGCCCCCGCCTGGCGTCATCTCCGCGCCGGAGAGGGTCGTAGGGATCGCCAGCACCGGAGCCTTGCGCCCAGGCAGGATCGGAGCGTGAAGTTGGTCCGGCGGCGTGAACGTACTGCAGTGGTCTTCGAGTTGCCCGCCCTCAGCCAGCAGGATCGCGCATGCCTTCGCCGTGTCGCTGACGCTCCCGCCACCGACCGCCACCAGCGCCTGTGGCGCCACCTGAGACAGGTCTGCGGCAAGCGGCTCGGTGTCCTCGATCAGGGCGTGCGGCCGAACGGCAGTGAACGTGTTCACCACCTCCACGGCTGACAGCTGCTCCATGACCCGTGCGAACGTCGCTCCTGCCGCCACTGACGGGCTCGTCAGCACGGCAACGCGACGGACACCCGCGGTCTCGAGCTCGGATGCGAGAACGCCGACACTCCCGCGGCCAACCACCAGTGTCTGCGGAAAGCCGCGGTAGACAGCGGGGCCGCTCATGCCGCCACCTGTGCGTCCTCGAGGGCAGCCATGTTTATTTCGAAGCCGAACCCCGGCTTGCCCGAGACGGCCATCTCGCCGTCGACGATCTCCGGATCGGCGGCGCAGACGCTGCCCTCGAGATCGAGGAAATACCCGAGTTCGGCAGGGAAGCCGGCGGTCACGGGCGACGCAGCCGCAAATGCAACGCTGGCCCACGTTCCGACGGCACTGTCACCCTGGCTGCCGACGATCACGCCCGCGCCGACCGCGGCGCAGAACTCGCGGATGCGGATCGATTCCCGAATCCCGGTTCGCGCAAGCTTGATACTGATCATCGAGCTGCGACGGTCGAGCACTTCGGTTGCAACCTCGCGAGCGTTTATGCAGCTCTCATCGCCCAGGAAGGGTGTATGGCTCAGCGCACCGATGCGGGCGCGGCCGAGAAGGTCTTCAGCCGGGCACGGCTCCTCGACCCACGCCAAGCCGCAATCCCGTGTTCCGTCGACGAACGCGAGCGCCTCGGCGGCCGTGTAGCCATGGTTTGCATCGGGGCATATCGTCGCGTCCGGAAAAGCACTGCGCAGCGCTTCAACAGAAGCGATGTCTCCGCGTACGTCGCGTCCGACTTTGACCTTGAAGGAGTTGATCCCGTACGTGCGGTTGGCCTCGCGAGACCGCTCAACGACCTCGGCGGGCGAACCCATGCCCAGGATCATGGTCACGGCCACACGATCGGTGAAGCCGCCGAGGAGGCTGTGGCAGCTGATCCCGAGGCTCTTGCCGAGCGCGTCGAAGAGGGCCAGCTCAACCGACCCCTTGGCGACAGGATTGCCGCGGACGTTCTTCAGCCTGTGGCCGACGTCTTCGAGTGCGTCGATCCGTGCGCCGACCAGTTGAGGGGCGATCAGGTGTCGAACCGTTGCCTGTATCGACTCGCGCGTCTCACCGTAGATCATCGGACGCGGGATGGCCTCGGAGACGCCGATCACGCCATCGTCGGTTTCCACTTCGACGAGGAGATGTTCGGCAGCGGTCAATACGCCGGTTGAGAAATGAACGGCATGGGTAAGCGGCAGGCTGAACGGAGTCAGCCTGATAGAGGCGACCTTCATATGCGCTTTCTTTCCGCTGACGCGGATGCGTCAGAATGTTGGCGGTGTTATTACCCAGACAGCCTTGAGGTCGGTGTCACCGACGCTTCGCCAGCTGTGTGGAACTGTGCTTCTGAGGTACACCGAGTCACCGGCGGTGAGAACAGACACCTCGCCACCGGCCGTAAATTCCATTGCTCCCTCGAAGATCAGACCGAACTCCTCTCCTTCGTGCTGATGCGGGTGGTGACCGCTCGTGCTATCGGGCGCGGCCTCGACCCAGATCACCTCCATCATCCCCTGCATGCTTGGACTCAGCAGCTCGTTGACGATCCCACTGTTTGGGAAGATCACTCGCCGCCGGCTGTCGCGCCGGAGGACACGGACGCCATCGGACTCGCTGTTCGATTCGGTCAGCAGCTCACCCACCGTGACACCGAGCCCGTCACACACTCGCTTCAACACCGCGATGGTGACGTTTACGTTTCCGCGCTCAATGCCACTGAGGTGACTGACTGCCACTCCACTCGTAGCCGAAAGCTGACGCAGGCTGATGCCAGCGGCGTTGCGGATAACCCGCAAGCGCTCACCAACGGCTAATTCATCGGCGTCTATTTCCTCTCTCCCCTGCATGGCTCTAGCACCGGCTGCGCGCGGAATGCCACCGCACTCGCCTGTTCACTACTAACCTCGCAGCGAAGTATCAGGGCACGGTGTTCTCTTGTCAAGTACAAGCGCTCTCTATAGAGAACACTTAGGTTTCTCGATGGCGAAGGTTGACTCGAGCAGCGAGGTCATGGCGATCGCCGCTGGCGATGGTCGGCGGTTGCTGCGACGGGCGAGGTAAACGTTGTAGGTGAGTGGCTGATCGCGAATCAGGACGCTCGCGTGGCTGTGGCCGGGCCGGTTCGCGTCCGACTGTGGGAGCAGGCTGATTCCGAGTCCGAGGGCGACGAGCTCCCGCATCCGGTCGGTATCGGTGGTGACGAACGCGATGTTGGGCTTGACAGCGTGTTGGCTGGCGAGCCAATCGAAGGTGCTGCGAATCGTTGCGCCCTCGGGGAATAGGATGAATGACTCGCCTCTCAGAGCCTGGAAGTCGACCTCGCGTTCGGCCGCGAGCGGATGTTCTGGCGGTAGCGCGACAACGAGCGGCTCGGCCGCGATCTGTTGTAGTTCGAGTCCATGCCGAGCCGACTCCGGGATCTCGGAGACGACTCCGAGATCGAGCTCGTCGGTGCGCAGTCTGTCGGCGATCGACACGCTCAACTCTTCGCGGACCGCCAGCTCGATCCCCGAGTGAAGGGTGTGGAAGTCGTACAGCAGGCGTGCGATGTTGAGCGGCCCCGGGGTTTGCGTCGTACCGACAGCGAGGCGGCCGGTTGCGAGTTCTGTGATTTGGACGATCTCAGCACGCGCGTTCTCGACCTCGTCGAGGATCAGGGTCGCATGCGCGACGAGCCGTTGGCCGGCGGCAGTCAGCCGAACGCGCCGCGAGGTGCGGTCGACGAGCGCCGTGCCGAATTCATTTTCGAGCTTGCGGATCTGCCGCGAGAGCGCGGGCTGGGCGACGTTGGCTCTCGTAGCAGCATTGGTGAAGCTGAGCTCTTGGGCGAGTGCGACGAGATATCGGAGTTGCCGTATCTCCATGCTGAAATGGTATTGATGCGAGAGCATCTATGTCTTTGCCTTAGGTCTAATCTCAGGTCATAGTCGTTCGAAGAGGAGGGTTTGTGATGCCGAAGACTGTGATCTTGTCTGCTGCGCGTACGCCGATCGGGAAGCTCGGTGGTGGTTTGGCGGGCCTCGACGCGGCGTCGCTGGGTGGGATCGCGATCGAGGCGGCGCTTGAGCGTGCCGAGGTGGCGCCCGAACAGGTCGACCACGTGGTGATGGGGCAGGTGTTGCAGGCCGGTCAGGGTCAGATCCCATCAAGGCAGGCGCAGATCCATGCCGGGATCCCGAAGGACGTTTCGTCCGAGACGATCAACAAGGTCTGCGCATCCGGTGTGCGAGCGGTTGGGATGCTTGATGCGGCGATCCGTGCCGGTGACCTCGATGTCGGTGTCGCTGGCGGGATGGAGTCGATGTCCAAGGCGCCGTATCTGCTCAAGGACGCCAGGTTCGGGATGCGGATGGGTGACGGCAAAGCACTCGACGCGATGCTCAACGACGGCCTGACGAACGCGTTCACCGGTAAGCACATGGCCCAGGAGGCGAGCGAGGTCGCGGCCGAGCTCGAGATGACGCGCGCCGACATGGACCGCTGGGCCTTGCGGTCACATCAGCTCGCAGTCAAAGCGAGCGATGAGGGCAGGTTGGCGGAGGAGATCGTGGCGGTCACGATCCACACCCGCAAGGGCGACACCACGGTCGAGGTTGACGAGTCGCCCCGGCGTGAGACGTCGTTGGAGGCCTTGGCGAAGCTGCCGCCGATCTTTCTGGAGAACGGCACCCATACCGCCGGTAATGCTCCTGGGGTGAATGATGGTGCTGGGGCGTTGGTGGTGGCCAGTGACGAGTGGGCTCGCGCTAGTGACCGTCGCCCGCTGGCGACGGTCATCGCCCAGGCGCAGGTCGCTGATGACTTCGCGTACCTCGCACGCACACCCGCGAACGCCGCGCTCAGAGCCCTGAGCAAGGTGGGTCTTACGCCTGAGGATGTTGATTTGTGGGAGATCAACGAGGCATTCGCATCGGTCACGTTGAACAGCATTCGGATGCTCGCAATCGACGAGAACAAGGTGAACGTCAACGGCGGTGCCGTCGCTTTGGGGCATCCGATCGGCGCGTCCGGCGCCCGGATCATCGGCACACTCGTGTATGAGCTCGGTCGCCGTGGCGGTGGAATCGGCTGCGCCGCGATCTGCTCCGGCGGCGGCCAAGGCGACGCAATCATCGTCGAGGTCAATGATGTCTGAGGATCGGCGTGGATAAGACGGTCGGGTCGGCCGCGGCTGCTGTGGCGCGTATCGCGTCGGGTAGCCGGGTCGCGGTCGGCGGGTTTGGTCTCAGCGGTGTTCCTGCGGTGCTGATCCAGGCGCTGCTTGACAGCGGCGTGACTGACCTCGAGGTGGTCTCGAACAACGCCGGGGTTGACGGGCGAGGGCTGGGGACGCTGCTGGCTGCCGGGCGGCTGCGTCGTGTGATCGCCTCGTACGTCGGAGAGAACAAGGAGTTCGCGCGCCAGTACATGAGCGGTGAGCTCGAGGTCGAGCTGACACCGCAGGGCACGCTCGCCGAGCGGATGCGCGCCGGCGGCTCAGGGATCGCGGCGTTCTACACGCGTGCCGGCGTCGGCACGCAGGTCGCTGAAGGCGGGATGCCTTGGCGCTACGACCATGACGGGAACATCGCGGTCGCTTCCCCGGCGAAGCCCACGGAGGTGTTCGACAGTCTGGAGTATGTGCTGGAGCGCGCGATCCTCGCCGACTTTGGTCTGGTCCGAGCGTGGAAGGGTGACCGCCACGGCAACCTCATCTACAGGGAAGCCGCGCGCAACTTCAATCCGCTCGCGGCGATGTGCGGTCAGTGGACGATCGCGGAGGTCGAGCACCTCGTCGAACCCGGCGAGCTCGACCCCAACGAGATTCACACTCCCGGCGCCTACGTCCACCAGGTACTCGAGCTGACAGCGGCTGAGGCGGCCGACAAGCCCATCGAGAAGGTGACCGTGCGAGAGGCCGCGAGCTGATGCCCTGGACCCGCGAGGAGATGGCAGCGCGCGCCGCGACCGAGCTCTCAGACGGCGACTACGTGAACCTCGGCATCGGCTTGCCGACGCTGGTGCCGAACTACGTTGCCGACGACGTCGAGCTCGTGCTCCAATCAGAGAACGGCATTCTCGGCACCGGCCCCTACCCCACGCCTGACCAGGTTGACCCTGACCTCATCAACGCGGGCAAGGAGACCGTCACGATCCGCAAGGGCGCGAGCTTCTTCGATTCCGCAGCCAGCTTCGGCATGATCCGCGGCGGCAAGATCGACGCCGCGATCCTCGGAGCCATGCAGGTATCCGCCGCCGGCGACATTGCCAACTGGATGATCCCCGGCAAGATGATCAAGGGCATGGGTGGCGCCATGGACCTCGTCCACGGCGCCAAGAGGGTGATCGTGCTGATGGAGCACGTCGCCAAGGACGGCAGCTACAAGATCGTCAATGAATGCTCCCTGCCCTACACCGGCAGGGCCGTCGTGCACCGCGTGATCACCGACCTCTGCGTACTCGACGTCACACCGGCAGGACTCACGCTGGTCGAACTGGCGCCGGACGTTGGTCTGGACGAGGTTCGAGAGAAGACCGAGCCGCCGCTGGTGGCGTAGGGCGGTGTGTCCGCCGTGCCAGGTCGGCGAACTCGTGGATGAGCCTGTTGCGGCGAGTTGCCTCCCAAGCGAGGCTGACATGGTTTGGACCGATGTCGTCGATCGGGAGGCAGGCGACGTCAGACCGGTGGTAGAAGATGGCCGTAGATTGGGGGATAACGGCGATTCCGTCTCCGGCGGCGACGTGCTCGAGCTTCTCTTCGACTGTTCGTATGGTGGGAATCGGTCGCCGGGTATTGGGGCTTCGCAGCTCGGACGCAATCTCTCGCCACTCCGGGACAGCAGCAGGGTCTTGAAGCACATGCTCGTCGGCGAGGTCCGCGATGCTGACCGTCTCCCTGCCGGCGAGGCGGTGGTCGGCGCGTAGCGCCACCAGGCGTGGCTCGCTGAACAGTGGTTCGAGTTTCAAGCCGGTTTGATCGATCGGGAGCCGAACGTAGCTGACGTCGACCCGGCCGTCGTGGAGGACCTCAACTTGGTCATCCCAACTGGTACGGAGGACATCGATCGTCAGCTCTGGGTGGGCGGCATTCAGTGCGCGAATGACGGGAGTGACGATGAGGCCGGGCATGAAGCCGACCGCGAAGGTGCCGGCTCCGCGTCCGGCACGCCCGACCCTCCGCCGGAGTGCATCGGCGCCGAGCAGCAGTGGTCGTGCCTCCTCGAGCAGCTGACGACCAGCCGCGGTCAGTTCGGTGCGCCGCCGGTCTCGGACGAACAGCTGGGAATTGAGCTCTTCCTCCAACGCCCTGATCTGACGCGATACCACGGGCTGAGCGACATGCAGCCGGGCGGCTGCCCGGCCGAAGTGGAGCTCTTCGGCGACTGCTACGAAGTAGCGGACCTTGCGCAGGTCTAGATCCAGACCGGAGCTGATAGCCGCAAGGTATCACAGGCGACGGAATCGGTCTTGGACATCGTGACGGTGCGGGCGCAACATGAAGCGCGTGGCACGGGTACTGATCACCGGTTCGAGTGATGGGCTCGGCTTGATGGCCGCGCGACTGCTTGTCGAGGACGGCCACGCCGTCACGCTGCACGCCCGCAACCAGCAGCGCGGCGCTGACGCCAGTCGGGCGCTGCCCGATGCCGAGCACGTCGTGCTCGGCGACCTGGAGAGCATCGCTGGGATGCGCCAGGTGGCCGAGCAGAGCAATGCTCTCGGTCGCTATGACGCCGTTATCCACAACGCGGGCATCGGTTACCGCGAGCCTCGCCGTGTCGAGACGGTGGACGGGCTCTGTCAGGTCTTCGCCGTCAACGTACTTGCTCCGTACCTGCTGACCGCGCTGATCACGCCACCCGACCGACTTATCTATCTCAGCTCGGGGATGCATCGCGGCGGCGACCCCGAACTCGACGATCTGCAGTGGACGCGGCGGAGTTGGAACGGAGCCCAGGCGTATTCCGACAGCAAGCTCTTCGACGTCGTGCTGGCCTTCGCCGTGGCCCGACGGTGGCCGGGAGTGCTGTCCAATGCCGTGGAGCCAGGCTGGGTTCCCACCAAGATGGGTGGCCCAGGAGCCCCTGACGACCTTTCCCTGGCGCCAGTCACCCAAGTCTGGCTGGCCGTGAGCGACGACCCCGCCGCCATGGTGACCGGAAGCTACTTCTTCCATCAACGCCCCCGAGAAGTGCATCCGGCTGCCCGACTGGTCGATGTCCAGGAAGGGTTGCTGGAGCAGTGCGCGCTGCTGACCGGCACCCCGCTGCCACCGTCGTAGACGTCACGCCGGCCGGCCTTCCGTCCTTAATCCTCGATTCCCGGAGGTTCGGATCACTATGCCCGAAGAGGTCCTTATTCAGGGTGGTCACGTTGTGACTGTCGACCCGAGTGTTGGTGACTTCGTTGAGGGTGACGTGCTCGTCCGTGACGGCGTCATCGTTGAGGTCGGCCGCCGTGTTGCTGCGTCGACGGCGGATGTCGAGGTGATCGACGCACGCGGTCGTCTCGTGATCCCGGGGTTGGTTGACACGCACCGGCATGTATGGCAGGGCGCGATCGGTGGGTTCACTCCGCAGATGACCGGCGCCGGCTACGAGCCGGCGGTGCTGTACGGGATCGCGCCGCGGCATACCGCTGAGGACGTCTACGCCGGCACGTTGTGGGGCGCTTTGCAGGCGCTCGATGCCGGGATCACGACGATCGGTGACTGGGCTCACAACCTCCAATCGGCCGCGCACGCCGACGCCAACCTCCAGGGCCTGCAGGAGTCAGGCATACGCGGCTACTTCCTCTACGGCGGACCGGGCCCAGCCAGCGACGATCCGAACCCGCCACACCCCGCAGACGCCCGCCGGATCCGTGACGAGCAGTTCTCAACCGGAATCAATGGGCGTTTGCGTATGGGTATGGCTTTGCGGGGACCGTGTTTCACGAGCCCAGAGCGCAACGCGCAGGACTTCGCGTTCGCCCGTGAACTGGGTCTGCCGATCTCGCTGCACGTCGGCATGGCCGGCATGCCTGACGCCGTCAGCACGCTGCAGCGCTTCGGTCTGCTCGGCGCCGACGTGAACTACGCCCACGGCAACATGCTCACCGACGAGGAGTTCAACCTGATCGCAGCGAGCGACGGCACACTCTCAATCACCCCCTCAACCGACATGCTGATGCAGTTCGGCACCTACCCCGGCACCGGCCGCGCACTCGAGCGCGGGATCACCTGCGGGTTCGGGGTCGACACGATCTGCAGCGCCGGCACCGACCTGTTCTCCGAGATGCGCCTAGCCCTCGCCGCCGAGCGCTCCCGCGCCAACGCCGCCGCACTGGCCCAAGGAGAGCGCGTCGCGACAGTCGCTCTCCACCAACGCGACATGCTGCGACTCGCGACCCTCGACGGCGCCCGCGTCTGGAACCTCGACCACGAAATCGGAAGCCTGACACCGGGCAAACAGGCCGACATCACCGTGGTGGACATGCGCTCACCACACCTCGACGGGTTCGGCGACCCAGTCGCCGTCATGGTACTCGGTGCCGGACCCGCAGACGTCGAAACAGTGATCGTCGGCGGTGATGTCGTCAAACGCAACGGGCAACTCGTCGGAGCCCACATCAAACGAGCACACCAACTCATGCACGAGACCCAGAACCGCCTACGCAGAACGGGCACGCCATGAGCTCGTGATCTCACCCTATGCGGGTGATGCTGCCGGCGGAGGGGCTCCTACGGTGGGCAGCGACGTGCGCACCATCTCCGGTTGAGAACCCGACGAACTCGAGGCCGCGTGACCAGCACTACCTCAGAGGAAGGCTTGGCCAGTTGGGTCGGTTCTGCCCGTGCGTTCATCGCTCCGCTCGCTCTTGCGCAGTTCATCTGCAGCTTCGCGGGCTCGAACATGAACGTGATGATCAACGACATCAGCCATGACCTTCACACGGACGTGAACGGGGTCCAGACGACAATCACCCTGTTCTTGCTGATCATGGCGGTACTCATGATCCCGTGCAGCAAACTCACCGACCGTTGGGGGCGCAAGCGGTGTTTCACGGGCGGCCTCATCCTGTACGGGATCGGCGCCGTGCTCAGCGCGGTTGCACCAGGGCTGGGAGTGCTGATCCTCGGTAACTCGGTATTCGAGGGTGTCGGGACCGCCTTCCTGATCCCACCTGTCTACATCCTGACCACGATGGCGTTCACCTCAACCGGGTCGCGGGCCAAGGCTTTCGGGGTGATCAGCGGGATGGCAGGCCTGGGCGCCGCGGCGGGACCGTTGATCGGCGGTCTGATCACCTCTGGCATCAGCTGGCGCGCCGCGTTCATCTTCCAGGCCCTGATCATCATCGTCATCGTGCTGCTCAGCCGCCGGGTCAAGGACCCGGTCGCGCCGGACCCGAAGAGCCCGTTCGATGGGGTCGGCGCGCTGCTGTCGGCCGTCGGGATGTTCTGCGTGGTGTTCGGGATCCTCCAGGCCGGCAAGAACAACACCCTCTTGATCGTGTTCCTGGCGATCGGCGTTGTGTTCCTGGCCGGCTTCTTTTTCTACATCCGCTCCCGCGAGCGAGGTGGGAAGCCGGCGCTGCTGTCCACCAAGCTGTTCCGCAACCGCATTTCGAACCTCGGGATGATCACCCAAAACCTCCAGTGGCTGATTCTGATGGGCACATCGTTCGTCGTCTCGGTCTACCTCCAGACCGAGCGCCATTACAGTTCGATCAAGACCGGTGTGATCTTCACTGCGGCCACGGTCGGCGTCCTGATCTCATCGCTCATGGCGCAACGGATGGCCAGGCGGCGTATGCAGAAGCGTCTGATCGCCGGGGGCTTCCTGCTGAACATCATCGGAACCGGACTCCTTCTCGCCTTGGTCAAGGAGACGTCGTCGAGCGACTGGGCGTTCGCTCCCGGGCTGTTCCTGATCGGCTTCGGCCTGGGGACGATGCTGACTCCGTCAGTCAACATCGTCCAGTCAGCCTTCCCGGAGAATGAGCAGGGAGAGATATCCGGCCTGTCGCGCAGTGTGTCCAACCTCGGCTCATCCTTCGGTACTGCGATCGCCGGCACAATCCTCGTCTCCAATCTCGTGTCGGGAAATGGCACCTACGTGGCGGCGATGATCGTCCTCGCCGGGATTGCCCTAGTCGGATTTGCGGTCGCGCTCCTTCTACCCAAGAATCCGTTCCAAGCTGCCGGCGCCGATGTTGCGAGTTCCGCACCAGCTCCAGGCAAGCTTGATACGGCGAGCGGAGGACTGCCGAGAGCGGTCAAATGAGTGTTCGGCAACGCCGCCCAAAGCGCGGTGTTCACGGAGGTTTCCGGATTCGTGGCGTTCTCGCACTGACGCTGGGACTCTTTCTGTTGAACGCGGCTCCCGGTGGCGCAGTTTTTCAGCCGGGAGCGCCACCTACCCGCCCGGTGGTGGGCAGCAACACCGAATTGGTGATGACCGGAGAAGGCCCGGGGCGTGCGCTCAACGGTTTCGTCCCGAACGCCGACAACCCCTTCGACCCGGTTGTCGATGGCTACCCCCCGAGCAACCCGACCACCGGCTTCACGCGCAAGGACACGGGCTTCGCCGGCATCCTGTACGGCCGGCCGACCGGCGGACGCGAGCAACTCAACCTCTACTGCATCGACCTCTACATGTTCACGAGAGCCGGGATTGGCTACCGGTACGGCACCTGGGACGCCGCCAACGTGACCAACGTGGGCTACGTTGCCCGGTTGCTCAACGAGTACTACCCGGCCACCGACCAGCCTGCCTCGCTCTCCAGCGCCTACGACAAGGCTGGCGCCGTACAGGCGGCGATCTGGTTCTTCAGCGACAGCTACGTGCTGAGCACCACCAGCCCGCTCCGCAGCACCGTGGTCGAAATCGTGAACCACATCAGAGCGCAGGGGCCGCTCGTCGAACCGCCAGCGCCCAGCCTCACGCTCGACCCGCCGCAGCTGAGCGGTCCCGCCGGTAGCGTCGTCGGGCCGTTCGCGCTCGCTACAAACAACCGCGTCCGCGGCCACCGCCGCTTCCGGACGGCCCCGGATGCCACCGTCACAGCGACGGGCGGCGATATGTTCTCGAATGCCGCGGGCACGGTTCCGATACCCAACGGGGCCACGGTTCCGTCCGGACAGAAAATCTGGATGCGCTCCGCCGGTCCGAGCACCGCCGAACTCCAGGCCACCGCGACGGCCGTCGTCCCCACTGGCAACGTCTATCTCTACGACGGCAACCGCGTATTCAACGACGCCCAGCCGCTCATACTGGCCGCGACCGCCACTTTGACGACCACCGTCCAGGCCACAGCCGATTTCGTTGACCCCGGGTCGCTGATCGTGACAAAGACAATCGCCGGTCCTGCCGCCGGTTCACAGGGACGCGTAGTCATCCATGAGGTCTGTGATGACGGCACAGCGAGACCCGCCTTCGTGATCCCTGCCGGTGCGCCCGCCGGCCGCAGATCCCGCACCTACCGCAACATCCCGGCCGGAACCGTGTGTGCGACCATCGAGGCGTCCAACGGCAGCGTAACCGGCACCAACGTCGTGGTGACGGGGGACGGGCAACAGGTAACCATCCCTGCCGGCGGCCGTGACCACATAAACATCACCGATACCTACCACCACGTCACCGTCACCGTCCCCCTCCCTGTCCCAGACACCGGTTCCCTGCTACTCACCAAAACCATCGCCGGCTCGGCCGCCGGCGACCAGGGGCCCGTAGCCATCCACGTCGTCTGCGACGGCACGGCTCTACCCCCGCTTGTCATCCCTGCCAAGAGTCCGGCGGGCAGCGTCACGCACAACTTCGAAGACATCCCGGCGCGCTCCTCCTGCACGGTAACGGAGACCGCTGACGGTGCCACCGGCACGGTCGGCGGCGACCGTCGCCGGCAGCGGCGAGAGCGTGACCATTCCGGAGGGTAAGGTGGTCCCGGTGAACGTGATGAACCTCTATTACCAGAACCTCTCTTACGAGCGTCCATCTGAGACTAACCCGGATGTGATCACACGGCCGTCCGGGACGCTAAAAGTGACAAAGACCATCGCCGGCCCGGACGCCGGGCGGCAAGGCCCCATCGCCATAGACGTTGCCTGCGGCGGTCCGCTGCACGCGTTCGCATTCCTCATCCCGGCCCACACCGGTCCAGGTTCTGTGTCTCGCGTTTTCCCCGGTCTCCCGCCCGGAGCCCGCTGCACCGTCACCGAGACAGCCGACGGCGGCACTGCCACCGTGAACGCAGTCGCGACCGGGCAGCGCACGCCGACGATACCCGTCAACGGGACAGTCACGGTTGCCCTCGCCGACACCTTCTCCCCAGTTGAGGTCGCGCCGCCGACCGGCGGGCGCGGATGATACGAATCTGACTTCGTGCGAGGGCGCGCTAGTGCGTGGACGGGTCAGTCGGCAGGAGGAGTTCTGGTCCGTCGAGCTCGCCTGCCTTGTTGACGGCTTGGCTCACCGGCCGAGCGCTGAGCCGCTCCGCCGGCAGTGGCCCGCAGAGCGCGAGCGCCTCCTCAGCGTCGACCCTCGGATCAAGCCACGCGTCACGTGAGTCGGCATCGGCGAGGATTACGGGCATCCGGTCATGGATCGCTGAGGCGACGCGGTTGGATGCTGAGTCACAGGTCAGCAGCGTGACGCTGTGGATCCACTCGCCGTCGATCTTGGCCGGTGTCCACAGCGCAGCGAATGCGAACACCGCACCCCCGTCGACCTGAAATAAGAACGGCTGGCGCGGCTCGCGACGACGCTCGGGCTTGAGCCACTCGTAGTACCCGTCGGCGACCTGCAACCCGCGCCGCGATGCCTTCGGCAACAGCGCACGGTACGCCGGGTTGGTCGCCGCTGTCTCCATTCGCGCGTTAATCATCCGGTAGGAGCTCTTCAGATCCTTCGACCACGGCGGGACGAGCCCCCAACGCATCAGCTCCGCCTCGGGCTCGCCGTGCGGGGAGGCGACCACGAGCACCTGTTCACTCGGAGCAACATTGAAACGATGTGTGCCCTCAGCCGACGAAACGGGGACGCCGAGTTGCTGGGCGATGGTCGCGCCGCTGCTGGTGACTGTGTAGCGCCCGCACATGGCTAGTGCCGAAGGCTAGAGCCCTCTGCACCTCCTCCACTTCGCAGCGAGAGCGACCCGTTGTGGTTCCGCGACCTGCAGGCGTCGTACGCTCACATTCCCTCTTTGATCCCGTGCTTGATCAACCAGCTGTTTGCTGGATACGCGGTCAGGAACCCGAGAATCATCCCCACCTGCATGAGGAACCAATAAGCGGCGTGGTCTGGCCTCAGATGCGGGTCGGTAAAGAGCACGAAGTAGAGCAGCGCCATCCAACTGAACAGGCCGACCTCGAATGCGATCAAGGAAATCATGTCGGACTTCAGGGCGGCGATCACACCTGCGCGAAGGCCGAGGTGACGCATCGGTGCGATCGCAAAATATTGAAACGCAATCCCGAAAACGAGCGCGAACGCGAAGTCCACGATGTACTCCGGCCACAGTGCGACACCAGCGATCGTCGCCCCGACCGCGAACAAAGCAAACTCGCCGATCACGTCTCCCAATGTGCACCCGGCACCGCAGTGGGTGTCGCTGATCCCAACCGACACCGAACGTGGATTGTGGCCTCGGACACTGTTCTGCTGTCGGTAGCTGAGGCTCCCCGACCTGCCCCAGCGGCGATACCCAAGCCACCCAAGGGGACCGGAGTAGAGCGCGGTCACGGGCCAGACCACGTCCATGATCCACATCTGTTGACGGTTTCCCTTCACGAAGATGTCGACCGTGATCAACCCCGCACAGACAAACGCGACGGCAAGCGAGATCCAGGCGAGGACCGTCAGCCAGGTCGGAGGCATGACCGCAAGCTAGCCCACGAGCACCTATCTACTCCTCGGCGGTAGGCTCGGTACATGGCTGACCAATCGAGGCTCATCATCCAGGTACCGCCAGGAAGCGCGGTAGATCGCCAGCTCAGCACGCAACCACCCGGGAGTGTCGCCAGTGGCGAAGTCGTGATCGAGGTCGGACCGACGGACGCGGGCGGGCAGCTCGAGCCGTCGGCGGCTGGCGAGGTTATCTTGTCCCTTCCGTCGCCCGAGTCATTGAAGCGGGAGGCCAGCGAAATTCGGCGCGTTATTGCTGGCGCCGGCGCGGGCCTTGAACCGCTCGTGGTAGTGCTGGAGGCCGCGGAGGAGCTGCGCGAGGATGAGCTGGCTGCGCTCCTCGATGCCAAGCGCGATACGTCGCGCGCGGTCGTCCTGCGCATCATCGGCGACGGTTGATCGCGTCAACCCCAGCGCGCGTCCAACGACGTCAGAGGAGCTTGTCGAGTGTGATCGGCAGGTCTCGCACGCGGCGGCCGGTCGCGTTGTAGATCGCGTTGGCGATCGCTGCGGCCACGCCGGTGATCCCGATCTCACCGATTCCGCGCGCGCCCGCCGGGGCGTACGGGTCGGGGATGTCGGTCCACATCACGTCGATGCGGGGCACGTCCATGTGCACCGGCACGTGGTACTCGGCGAGGCTCGGGTTCATGATCCGGGCGGTCCGTTCGTCGAAAGCGGTGTCCTCCATGAGCGCGAGTCCGATCCCCATGATGATCCCGCCACGGAACTGGCTCGCGGCGGCCTTGGGATTGATGATGCGCCCGCAGTCATACGAGCCGAGTACACGGTCGACGCGGGTCTCGCCGGTTACCGTGTTGACGCGCACCTCGCAGAACACTGCCCCGGTTGAATGCATCGAGTACGTCTGAGTTTCGTCTGGGTCGGCGGCGAACGCGACGGCGGTCAGCTCCTCGTGGCCAGCCCGTTCCAGCATCCTCGAGTAGCTGTCCCAGCGAGTCGGGTCGGCGAGCTCGCACAGCCCCTCGTCGCGACCTCCCACCTCATCGGCGGTCAACCCGGCGAGGGGCGAGTCGTCGCCGGGGAGTGCGAGCAGCTGCTCGACGAGCGTGCGTTGGGCGGCGATCACCGCGCCGATGATGGACGCCGTCTGTCCGGAGCCCCCGGCGATCATGCTGCCCGGGAACAAGGAGTCGCCGTGGGCGACGGTCACCCGCTCAAGCGGCAGGCCGAGCCGCTCGGCGGTGATGATCGTCTGGGTCGTCGAGGTCCCCATCCCCATGTCGTTGGCCGGCACTTCGACCGTCGCGTGGCCGGTCTTGTCCAGCCTGATCCGCGCGGCGGCGCCGGGGAAGCGGTGGTAGGGGTAGGTCGCGGTGGCGCAGCCCATGCCGATCAGCCATTCGCCCTCCTGGCGGGCGCCCGCTGGCGCCCGCCGCTCCCAGCCGAAGCGCTCGGCGCCGGCCCGCCACGCGTCAACGAGGTGACGGGCGGAGAACGGCAGCCCCGAGCTCGGGTCCTTCTCGGGCTCGTTGCGGATTCGGAGCTCGATCGGGTCCAGATCGAGCTCGATCGCGAGCTCGTCGATCGCCGACTCCAGCGCAAAGGTGCCGACCGATTCCCCGGGCGCGCGCATGAACGAGTTGGAGAGCATGTCCATGTCGACGACCTGCTGGTCGGTCTTCAGCGTCTCCGTCGCGTAGATGTGCCGCGCCGGGAACGTGAACTGCTCGGCGAGAGCGTTGTACGGGGTCATCGCCGAGAGGCCGGTGTGAATGAGCGCCGTGAAGCGGCCGTCGTCGTCGGCGCCGATTGCGACTCGTTGCTCGGTGTTCGTGCGACCGCCGACCAGGCGGTAGACGCCCTCACGCGAGAGTGTGAGCCGCACGGGGCGCCCGGCGAGCTTTGACGCTGCCGCCGCGAGCACATGGTGAGACCACAGCGTCTTTCCGCCGAAGCCGCCGCCGACATAAGGGCGAGGTGAGATGTACCTGGGTCTCGTCGATCCCGAAGACCTGCGCGAGCGTCCAGGCGTGTAGTGAGACGCCCTGGCTGGCGTCGTGGACGATGAGGTCGTCACCGTCCCATCGCGAGCGTCACTGCGTGGGGCTCGATCGCGTTCTGATTGTGGCGCGGGGTTCGATAAGTGAGGTCGATCGAGTGGGGCGCGTCGGCGAGGCGCGGCCTCGGCATCGCCGACGAGAACCTCGACCGGCTGGCCGACGAGACTGTCAGGCGTGCGCGGATGTTCCCTGGCCTCCGCGAAGGTGCGCGGCGGCGAGGACTCGAAGTCAACCTCGATCAGCGAGGCGGCATGGTCGGCCTGCTCCGCTGTCTCGGCCAGGACAACCGCGACCGGTTCGCCGTTCCAGTGGATGCTGTCGTCCTGCATGACCGGCAGGGTGCTGCCCCCGACCGCCTTCGGCGCGGTGAGAAACAGGGGCGGCGGCTGCATTCGCGGCGCGTTGCGATAGGTCATGACGAGCACGACGCCGGCAGCGGCCTCGGCGGCGCTCGTGTCGAGCGTGGTGATGTGACCGCGCGCGACAGTGCTGTAGCGCAGCGCGGCGTAGACCATGCCCTCCATCACGTACTCGGCGGCGAAGAGCGCGTCGCCCCGGACCTTCAGCGGCCCATCCAGCCGCGATACCTGCGCGCCGATGAGGCCGTGCTTGGCGCGCAGCACCGGATCGGGGCCAGCCGTCGGCGTCCAGCCGTCGGCGGCGATCGCCACCGCGGTCTGTGGTTCGGTGGCGCTCATGAGCTCGCTCCCGCGGTCAGCTGTTGCAGGACGGCGGCGATCGTTCGACGGGTGAGATCGATCTTGAATGCGTTGCCGGCCAGTGGACGTGCGTCGGCAAGCTCGGCATCTGCCGCTTCAAGGAAGCTGACCTCCGTCGCCGGCCGGCCCCGCAACGCCTCCTCGGCGCGCCACGCCCGCCATGGCTTGGTGGCAATCCCGCCGAGAGCGAGTCGCACATCGGCGATCGCGTCGCCGTCGAGATCGAGCGCAGCGGCGACCGAAACGAGCGCGAACGCGTAGCTGGAGCGGTCACGTACCTTGCGATAGGTCGAATGCGCGGCGACGTCGGACTGGGGTAGCTCCACCGCAGTGATCAGCTCGCCAGGCTCCAGGATCGTTTCGACATCGGGACGATCCCCGGGGAGCCGGTGAAGGTCGCAGAGTGCGACCGTGCGCTCTCCCGACGTGCCGCGAAGGTGGACGATGGCGTCCAGCGCCGCGAGCGCGACGCACATGTCCGAAGGGTGGGTGGCAACGCACGCGGGCGAACCACCAAGGATCGCGTGGGTGCGGTTGAAGCCCTCGATCGCATCGCAGCCCTCGCCCGGGGACCGCTTGTTACAGCGCGATCCGTCGGTGTCATAGAAGTAAGCGCAGCGGGTGCGCTGCAGCAGATTGCCACCGACCGTTGCCATGTTCCGGATCTGGGCCGAGGCGCCGGCGACGATCGCGCGCGTGAGCATTGGGTAGCGCGCGCGGACCAAAGGATGCTCAGCGACCGCGGTGTTACGCGCCGCCGCCCCGATAATCAGACCGCCCTGGTCGGTCTCCTCGATCCCGGCCGCTAGCCCGGTCACGTCAATCAGCGCCGAGGGCACCTCGACGGTCTCACGCATCAGGTCAACCAGGTTCGTACCGCCGCCGAGGTACTTCACGTTCTCATCCTCGGCGCGGTGGATCGCGTCGGAGGCATCAGTAGCACGGGTGTAGACGAGCTCGATCATTCGCCCGAGCCTGCGTATACCTCGGCGATCGCGTCGACGATCCCGTTGTGGGCGCCGCAGCGGCAGAGGTTCCCGCTCATCCGCTCGCGCAGCTCGTCGTGA
Organism: uncultured Conexibacteraceae bacterium; assembly: GCA_963720195.1. Classification (GTDB taxonomy): domain Bacteria; phylum Actinomycetota; class Thermoleophilia; order Solirubrobacterales; family Solirubrobacteraceae; genus Palsa-465. The sequence continues at coordinate 49,726 of CAVRFD010000017.1, read as the reverse complement.
CTGAGCCCGATCTGGGTGGCTGCGAGATCATCGGTGACGTGGCTGGGCACCCCGCGGGCCACCTCTTGCGCCATCCCCACCGCCGAGCAGATCTGACCTGGCGTGCAGTAGCCGCACTGAAATCCGTCATGATCGATGAACGCCTGCTGCAACGGGTGTAATACCCCGTCGCTCGCGAGCCCCTCGACCGTCGTCACCTCGCGTCCGTCGTACTGCACGGCGAGGGCAAGGCAGGACAGGATCCGCTCCCCATCGACGAGCACCGTGCAGGCACCGCACGCGCCCTGGTTGCATCCCTTCTTTGTGCCGTAAAGCTGAAGGTGCTCACGCACGAAGTCCAGCAGCGACACACGAGCGTCGGCCGGCACCGGCACCCCGCGGCCGTTGATCATGATCGGCACGACGGATTCCCCTTTCGGCGAACGAACTCCTGACGCCCCTAGCCTACCCCTCGGGTACACCGCAGCGGACCTATGGCGATGGTTACTCGGGAAACGCAGCGAGCTAGCCGACTGACCGGTGCGCCGTAGCCGCCTTTTGGCTTGCGGGTTTGTCTGGTGTAGCGAGGAGGATCGCGCCCGCGCTGACCGCGACATACGCGAGGATCCGCAACGGGCCCCAGATTCCTGGTGGCACAGGCTCTGCGAGCACGACGGTTCCAAAGAGGATCGGCACAGCGTTCGTCAGCAGGGTGGCCAAGCCGGCCACAGTGAGCGCGTTTGCACGCTGGTAGCCCATCTGGATCAATGACGTGCCGAGCAGGTAGCCGAGGATCAGAGTCACGACGAACGCAGTGCGCACGCCGCCCTCAGTGGCCAGTTTGGTTGAGATGTCGCCGATCGAGAACAACAGCCCGCCGGCGATCCCCTCCGCGACTGCCAGCGAGCCGAAGCGCCGACCGGCTGCCAACACCGCGACGGCCACGACAGCCGTCACACCTAGCCATGTCAGGATCCCGGCCAAAGTGCCTTCTACGCCCCCGGCGCTGCCCTTGCTCAGCGACACCGCGAGGGCCAGCAGGCCGAGAGTCGACAGAACCACCCCGGCGAGTCGCCGCGAGCCGAGGCGACGGCCCCTCATGCGCGAGGAGACGAAAGCCAGCACGCCAATTCCGCCGGCCTCGATGCTCTGCACCAGCGCGAGTGGTGCCAAAGCAAGCGCGCCGGCATAGAGCAAGAATCCGCCGGTCTCCAACGAAAATCCCCGAAGCCAGCTGTGATCGCCGAGCAACAGGCGCAGCGAATGCCACGGCCGCCGCATCGACAAAACGGGCAGTTGTGCCGCTGCATCGTGCTCTTGCAAATACGCGAGATTCGTCAGCGTGGTCGAGACGGCCGCGAGACCAAGCGCCGCCACGGTCCCGCCAGTCACAGCCGCGACCGCCCCAGGCTTGCGTCAAGCTTGAGCACTCGGCGAGCGTATCGCGCGTTCTGCACAAGGGAACCGGGTGGTTACTGGTGTTTGGCACTTTCGGAGAGGTCGGCGAGTCGGCTCTCGTGGAACCGCTGCTCCGGCCCTGGCTGGGTTTGCTCGAGGGCGCGTGTGTAGGCGGCGCGCGCTTGGTCGTTTCGGCCGAGCCGTCGCAGGAGGTCGGCGCGTGTTGAGTGGTAGTAGCGGTAGTCGTCGAGCTCGAGCAGGTCGAGTAGGGCGAGTGCTGCTTCGGGTCCTTCGAGTTCCGCGACCGCGATCGCGCGGTTCATGGTCACGACCGGTGAGCTGGTGATGTCCTCGAGCCGCTGGTAGAGGCGCGCGATCTGCTCCCAGTTGCGTGGATCCTGGAGGTGGAGGTCGGCGATCGCTGCTTGGATGATGTAGGGCCCGCTCCCACGGAGGGTGACCGCGCGTTCGAGCAGTTCCCGGCTTTCCTCGATCTGACGCTGATCCCAGAGCGATCGGTCTTGGTCGTCCAGCAGGACGAGCTCGCCGCCTTGGAAGCGGGCGGCGGTGCGCGCGTGGTTGATGAGCATGAGCGCGAGCAGCGCGTGCGCTTCGGCTTCGTCGCGCATGAGCTCGATCAGGGACCGGCCGAGGCGGATCGCTTCTGCCGAAAGGTCGATGCGGCCACCGCCCCAGCCCTCGTTGAAGATCAGGTAGACGACCGCGAGCACGGCGTCGAGCCGCTCGGGCAGCAGGTGGTCAGGCGGCACGGCAAACGGTATGGCAGCGTCCCGGATCTTGTGTTTGGCGCGTGTCAGGCGTTTGCTCATCGTGTCGAACGGAACGAGGAAGGCACGTGCGATCTCTTCGGTTGAGAGGCCGCCGAGCGTGCGCAGGGTGAGTCCGACCTGCGCGTCGAGCGCGAGCGCCGGGTGGCAGCATGTGAAGATCAGCTCGAGCCGCTCATCGGCAAAGGTCGCCCCCTCGTCCATCGTCTCCTCCGATTCTCCGCGCAGCTCCCGCTTCAGCTGCTCGGTCTTGATCGCGAGCGTCCGCTCACGCCGGATGCGGTCAATCGCGCGGTTACGAGCAGTGGCGATCAGCCAACCGGACGGGTTCACGGGTTGACCGTCGCGCGGCCAGCGTTCGGCGGCCAGCGCGAACGCTTCCTGTGCCGCGTCTTCGGCGAGCTCGATGTCGCCGAGGAAGCCGACGAGCGAGGCCAGGACGCGGCCCCAATCGTCGCGAAACACCTGTTCAAGCACCGATGAGAGGGTCCTCGCGGACCGGTCGGACCTCGATCGCCACAGCGGTGGATATCTCCTGGAGCTCCTCGGCTACGGCAAGTGCGCCGTCGAGGTTCTCCGCCTCGACGACTATCAGCCCACCGAGGAAGTCCTTGCTGTCAACGAACGGCCCGTCGATCAACAGCCTCTGGCCCTTTTTGCTGCGGATTGTCGTCGCTGTCCCGACGTTCTCGAGTCGGAGCCAGCCGGTCACGTTCGGGCGCGCCAAAACCTCAGCTATCGCAGCGTTGATCCGCGGTCGTTCCGCTTCCGGTGCCTGGCCGTGAACCTCGATGTTGCTGTATGCCAACAGTGCGTATCTCAAGACCTCTCCCTCGCGCGTGGACCCGCCCATCGCTTTCTAGACGAATAGCGTCGCCGAGGACGGACACCTTGGTGGTTCTCGACCGCCGTGTCCGTCTGCGCGTCGGTTATTCGTCAACAGATCAAAGAGCCGGCATCGGCGCCGGCCGTGACCGAAAGAGTGCGGAGATGAGGCATTACGTGTTCGCATACAGCGGCGGCAAAGGTGTGGCCCCCGACGAGGCGGAGCGCAACGCGCAATATGCCAAGTGGGGCCAGTGGTTCGGAGAGCTCGGTTCGATCGTCGTCGACGGGGGCGCCGCGACCGGGATCGCGAAGACGGTCGGCCCGGGTGGCTCGATCAGCGATGGCGGCTCGCGTGGCCTCAACGGCTATTCGATCGTGTCGGCCGAAAGCCTCGATTCGGCGGTCGAACTCGCGAAGGGCTGCCCGGTCCTCGAGATCGGGGGCGCGGTCGACGTCTACGAAGCGATCGCGATGTAGCAGGCGCACGGGGCGGCGGCGGAACAGTCGGGCAGCGAAAGGTTTTTGCCGGCTCTGCTGTCCGTCTGGTTCCGGCCTGTTCGTCACTGAGGCAGAACCGGCCGCCGAGCCGGCCAGAACTAGAGGACATGGGGATGACGAAGAAACAAGCACCGCATAGCCGCCTTGGCTGGGTGGTTGGGTTGACCTCCACCGCCTACTTCGTGGTTGTAATAGATGCGACGGTTGTAGTGACGGCGCTGCCGCGGATGCAACGCGATCTGCACGTCGGCCTTGCCTCGCTGCAATGGACGCTGAACGCGTATGGCATCGCCTTCGCCGCGGGCATCATCTCCGCTGCCGCGCTCGGCGACCGCTTCGGCCGTCGCCGTGTTTTCAACAGCGGCATGGCACTGTTCACTGTCGCGTCTGCGGCGTGCGCACTGGCGCCCAACGTGACCGAGCTGATCGTCGCGCGGACGGTGCAGGGACTCGGGGCAGCGGCGGTCCTGCCGCTCAGCCTCACCATTCTGACCACGGCGTTCCCGGCCGAGAAGCGCGGGATGATCGTCGGCGTCTACGGCGGCCTCGCTGGTCTCGCGGTCGCCCTCGGACCAATCCTCGGCGGTGCGATCGCACAAGCGATCAACTGGCACTGGATCTTCTGGATCAACGTCCCGATCGGACTGACGGCCGTTCTTCTCGGCCTCCGGCTGCTGCCAGAAAGCCACGGTGCGCCCGAGCGGCTCGACCTGCCTGGTGTCTCGCTCGTAACCGCCGGTGTCGTCGCGCTCGTGTGGGCGCTGACGCGGGCCAGCCAAGCCGGCTGGGGCAGCGCCGAAGTCGTCGGAAGCCTGCTGAGCGGCTTACTGCTGATCGCTGCGTTCATCTGGTGGGAGCGGCGGACCTCCGAGCCGATGGTGCCGCTCAGCATGTTCGCGAGTCGCGAGTTCACGCTCGGCAACCTGACCAGCTTCCTCCTGAACGGGGCAACATTCCCGGCCGCCGTCTTCATCACCGAGGAGTTCCAGCTCGCCCGCGGCTACTCCCCACTCGGCGCCGGCCTGCGCTTACTGCCGTTCTTCGCGACCCCGATGATCATCTCGCCCATTGCTGGTGCGCTGTCTGACCGGATCGGTCGGCGACCGATCATGGTCACCGGACTCACGCTCGAGGCACTCGGTTTCGCCTGGGCCGCCGGTCGCGGTTCGCCAACGACCAGCTGGATCGAGCTCGACGCCGCCCTGCTCGTCGCTGGCGCCGGCATCTCGATGGCCCTCCCGACCGTGCCGACCGCCGTACTGAGCGCGGTCGCACCAGACAAGATGGGCAAGGCGTCCGGGATCAACTGGATGGCGCAGCGCTTCGGCACCGTGTTCGCGCTTGCGGTCGTCAGTGCTGTGTTCTCCGCCAACGGCCATCTCGGCAGCCCTTCGAGCGTGACCGCCGGCTTCAAGCCCGCCCTGTGGGCGTGTGTTGCCTTCGCCGCCCTGGCAGCGCTGACCGCGACCGGGATCACCCCGCGACCCACAACAGCACTCACCCCTGTGACCGCCGTCGACCTGCCGATCACCCCCTGAACGAAAGAGTCCGGTCTCTTGTTTCCTTCGTGGGCGGCCACGTGGACATGGTGACCTTGGTGAGCGTGCCGTCGGTAACCGTTTTTGCCTGAAACCCGCTTGTGCGGACGACATCGAGCATTTTGTAGTTCGTTGTCATAACGAGGGCGACGAGTTCTGTGATGTCGTGTTGTCGGGCGACCCAGGCGAGGTCGTAAAGCATCATCGTTCCGATGCCGTGACCTTGTAGCTGGTCGGCGACCTCGAAGGCGACTTCGGCGCGGTGGTCGCTTGTGCGGATGTAGGCCGCGTGCGCAACGATGCTTTGGTCTGGGCCGGCTGTCGCGACGATTCCGTAGCGGTCGTATTTGTCAGTGTCGACGGCCCATGCCGCGAGCTTTTCGATGTTGGCTATTCCGTGAGCGCGCAGGTACAGCGAGTCCGGTGACATCGAGCGTAGGAATGCGAGTACGGCGTCCTGATCGTCCGGCCTGATCGGCCGGAGGTGCGCTGTCGCGCCGTCGCGAAGCTCAATGTCGAGCTCTCCCCCATCCAAGCGTGGCGTCTGTGTCCGGGCGGCGAGAGGGCGTCGTGAGGATTTGCTGGCTGCAGTGTGCGAGCTGACGAGCGCTTGTGCGCGCGGCCAGTCGCGAATCAAGCGCTGCAGATCCTCGGCGTCTAAACGGGGGGTTGCCACGGTAGTGCCTGTTGGTTCAGGTTGCCGCGTTTGCGGGCTCGAGGTGAATCGTCTCGAGGTATGGCCCGAGGTAGCGTGCCTGGATTTTTCCGGGTGGGTCCCAGAGCGGTTCGATTGAGACCTGGGATCTCGATCCGTGGGTTCCGGTCATGCGTGCGCGTAGGTACAGCGGTGTTTTGCCGTCCCAGAGGAGTCCGCAGAGAGTGGGAACGATCGGCTGGGGATCGATATCTGCGCCGGCGAGGCGGGCGATGGATGCTGCCGCGCTGTCAGCTTGTTGCGCTGCGATGCCGCCTTGCTTGACGGGGAAGTCTGTGATGTCGCCCGCTGCGAATACACGGTCTGTTTTGGCGACGTGACCATTTCGGTCGGTGGCGAGGAAGCCGTGCGCGGCGCTGACCGGTATGCCGGGAATGGCGGTGCCGGCGAGCTCCGGGAGTGTGATCACGAGGTCGGCGCGGATCTCACGGTCCATGGGATGGATCGTCAGTCGTCCTGGCGCGGGCATCGTGCAGTGCGACGAGGTGATCGTGGTGATCTCGTGCTGGTCAAGCAGTTGTTGAAGCGCTTGGCTGGCCTGCGGCCCAAAGATCGCCAGTGGCTCGTTCTCGGGTGTGATGAGCGTGATCACCGGTTTGGTGTTCATGTCGTCGGCACGCCGGGCGGCCATGAGCGCGAGCTCATACATGGGGAGCGGCCAGCTGCGGCGTTCCGGGATCACGAATGCGAGGCTTTTGAGCCAGCCGGTTTCGAGGTCTTGGATGACGCCTTGCATCTGCTCGTCGAGTCGTTCGGGGACGAGCGTCAGCGCATGCGTGAGGATCGGGGTTGCTTTCGCGCCGAGCGCGAGGAGGAGTGCGTCGTAGGTGATCGCGTCGCCGGCGTCTGTGTGAGCGATCCGCTCTTTGACGTCGACCCATTTGAGCGCCGTTGTTTTTAGCTCCACGCCGAGGTCATTTGCGATTGCCGCCAGTGGGTAGCGCCGGGCGATTGGGTGCGAGAACGGTTCTCCGACGAGCTCCGGGCGGTAGGTGAAGTCAGGTTGGGGGGCGAGCATCGTGGTATGCACGAGGCCGTCGGCGAGGTCTTTGAGGGCGATTGCCGCTTCGACCGCGGCGACGCCGCCTCCGGCTATCAGGACCCGGGTGGGTGTGGGTGTCTGGTTGCTGCTCATAGGTTGAAGCTACGTCGCCGAGCGGTGGCGCACACCGGGGTGTGCCACCGCTCCTGTTCAGTAGTTGGCCACAGGAAGGTGGTGACGGATTCACCTGATTTGGCGCCGAGCACGTCGAGCGGGTATCGCGCGGGAGCGGTGTGCCCCTCCCGCAGGCAGCAAGGTATTAGCTCACAGCAGCTTGCGGTCGAGCGCGTAGCGCACCAATTCGGCGCGATCCGTCAGCCCCAGCTTCTGTTGGATGTGCGCACGGTGGGTCTCGACTGTCCGTACTGACAGGAACAGCTCGTCGGCGACCTGGCTGTTGGTGTGGCCGAGCGCGATGAGGCGCAAGATCTGAAGCTCGCGCTCGGAGAGCCCGTCGGGCGGACCAGGCGGCGGTTCGGAGGCAACCTTTGCGCCGAGCCGCGGGGTCAGATACCACTGGCCCGCAACCGCCGCCCGGACCGCCTCGACGAGCTCAGTATCGGCTGATTCCTTGAGTACGTAGCAGAGTACGCCGGCGCTTAGCGCTGCGCGTGCGTAGACCGGCTCGTTTTGCATGGTCAGCACGACGATCTGCGTGTCGGGGAACTCCTCACGCAGCTTCGGGATCGCGTCGATGCTCGGCTCGCCCGGCATGTTCAGGTCGAGCACCAGCACGTCGGGATGGTGGCCGCGCAGATAACGCTGCGTGGACTCGATGTCCTCCGCCTCAGCGACGACCTCGAGGCCGTCTTGAGTCTCGAGCAATTGCCGCAATCCGCGCCGAACGATCGCGTGATCGTCGGCAATCACGATCTTGATCGGGTCCGTCATTCGGGTGCACGCTACACGCGTCCCCGCCGAGTAGCGCAATGTGACGCGATGACTGCAACGCAAGCCGGCGTCGCGCGTCAGCTCAGTGCGTCGCGCTTTCACAACCTGGGCTATGCCCGTAGATCGCGTCGGTCGAATGCGAGCATCGCGAATGCTGTGAGCAGGACTGAGACCGTGGCTAGTACCGCAAGGCCGCCGATGCCGATGCCCTTGCTCAGGGGGTCATGACCGGCGTAGTAGTAGTACAGCGACAGGTACTTCAGCCAGCTGAGCCCGCCGACCAATGGCGCGAAGCTGCTGATCAGCCAACCGAGGATCGCCAATGCCGCCGCGACCCCGGTGGCGAGTGAGCGCCGCCCGGTGGCGGCCGCCGCGGCGACCGCGAAAGCACCGGTTGCAAAGCCGAAGAACGCGAGTTGCACTGCCAGCGCGGCCATGTGTGCGATAGAGATGCCGCCACCTGCAACGGCAACCCCGACGATGAGCCCTAGCAAGGTCGCGAGCGCGATGATCACCACCACGACTGCGATTGCTACGGCCTTGGCTGCGACGAGATGCGTGCGTTTGACCGGGTAGGCGAGAACAAGGGCGAGGATGCGTTCCTCTTCCTCGCCGGCGATCGTTGCGGAGGCGCCGGTGATCGCGAGCGCTCCGACTAGTAGTGGCCCGTAGATCGAGCCGATCTCGCTGCGGAACCAGCCGGTTATGGTGCCGTAATCGGCGCCGCCGAGAAGGTTAGAAACGCTTTTCGGAACATGTAGTGCGCCGATTGAGTGGCCGACAGCCGGGAACAGGGCGCCGACCGCGACCATCACGGCGATAAGCCCAGCTGCGGCGGACACGGCCGTTGGTAGTCGCAGGCGCACCGCCAGTGTGAATACCGCTGCGCTCACTCCGGATCCTCGCGGTAGTAGCGCAGGAAGATTTCCTCGAGGTCGTCATCTTGAGGCCGGATCGCCCGCACCTCGTGCGCGGCTGCAGCTTTGATCACTGCGTCGGCCGAGCCTTCGAAGCTGACCGTCAGGATGCGTCCATCAGCGACCACATTGTTGACCCCGGGGAGCACCCTGAACTGCTCCGCGCCAACCGGTGTGGCGAACTCGATCTCGAGCCGCTGTGTCGCGACCCGACGCAGATTTTCCATCGAGTCGACCACGACCAGGCGTCCTCGGCGCAGGATCGCGAGCCGGTGGGTGACTCGTTCTACCTCGGACAAGGTGTGAGAGGACAGGAAGACGGTGCGCCCCTCGCCGCTGACCTCCTTGAGCAGCGTGTGGAAGCTCTGCTGCACGAGTGGGTCCAGGCCGGAGATTGGCTCGTCGAGGATCAAGAGCTCGGGTCGGTGCATGAACGCTTGAACCAGGCCGAGCTTCTGTCTGTTGCCGGTGGATAGCTCATGCACGGGTCGGTCGAGATCGGCACCGAACCGCTCTACCAGCGAGTCGCGATAGCGCTTATCGACGTGACCCCGTAGTGCTGCGAGGTAGCCCAACATGTCTCGTCCGGTCAGCCTGGGATAGAGGGCCAGATCGCCAGGCAGGAACCCGACACGGCGGCGGATCTCGAAACTGTCCGCGGCCGTATCGAGCCCGAGCACGCGAGCCGAACCAGAGGTCGACCGGATCAACCCGAGGAGCAGCCGCAGGGCGGTGGACTTGCCGGCCCCGTTCGGGCCCAGAAAGCCGAACACCTCCCCGCGGCGTACCTCGAGACTCAGATCGAACAAGCCACGCCCTGAGCCGTAATCCTTTGACAGACCGCTGGTCGCGATCGCCTGCTCGTCAGTCAAGGGCCTACACGCGGTCTAAGCCGGAACGGCGGTTGCCGCGTCGGCTGTCGCTGCGGTCGTGCTGTCCGGGCTGTAGATGACGACTTTGAGCGCACCGGTGTCGGCTGCGTCGGCGAAGGTGTCATAGGCGGCCATCGTCTCATCCAGTGTGTAGCGGTGGGTAGCGAACAGCGACGGATCTAGCCGGCCGCTGGTTATCAGGGCTAGCAGCTGCGGGATGCTGTAGGTGTCAACGAGCCCGGTCGTGACCGTCACGTCGCGCGTCCAGAGCGTTTCCAAGTGCAGTGCCGCCGGCTTGCCGTGGACGCCGATGTTGGCGACATGGCCGCCCGGTCGGATCAGCTGGGTGGCCAGCTCGAACGTTGCCGGCACGCCGACGGCCTCGAGTGCGACATCGGCGCCGAGGCCGTCGGTGAGTTCCATCACGAGCGCGACCGCGTCCTCATGGCTGTCGTTGACGGTGGTGTCCGCGCCGAAGCGACGCGCGCCCTCAAGGCGACTGTCGGCTTGGTCGATCGCGATGATCCGTCCCGGGGTGTACAGCTGCGCGGTCATAATCGCCGCGAGCCCGATCGGGCCGGTGCCGACCACTGCAAGCGTGTCTCCAGGCGAAACCGTGCCGTTAAGCACACCGACCTCGAATGCGGTCGGCAGGATGTCTGCGAGGAACAGAACCTGTTCGTCGCTGAGGTCGTCCTGGAGCTTGTAGACCGAGTTGTCGGCGAAGGGAACGCGGGCGTATTCCGCTTGGACGCCGTCGATCGTGTGACCGAAGATCCAGCCACCGCCACCCAGGCACTGACCGTAGCGTCCCTGCTTGCAGTAGCGGCAGCGTCCGCAGGCGCTTACGCACGACAGCAGTACCCGGTCACCTGGTTGCACTGTCGTGACGCTCGCGCCGATCGCCTCGACTGTGCCGACGGCTTCGTGGCCGAGGATCGTGCCGGGCGTCGTCTCCGGGACGTCGCCCTTCAGGATGTGCAGGTCGGTTCCGCAGATTGTGGTCGTGTCGATACGCACGATGATGTCCGTGGGCTGGCTGATGGTGGGGTCGGGAACGCTGTCCCAGCTCCGTTCGCCGGGTCCGTGATATACGAGCGCTTGCATGAATTCGTCTCCTATCTCAGGACCGCGTGGATGCCAGCGATGAGGCTCACGTGCGCGGTCCGATTGGTGTTTTCTGATCGGCTTGCGAGGCAGGCTGCCCTGTGTGCGCAAGGGTTGCGGGCACGACGAGGATCGGACGTGGTGACGTCCTCAGCAGCGCTGCGGCGACGCTGCCCAACAGCCGCCTGTCAAGCGGGGAATGGCCGCGGGTTCCGACGACGATCATCCGGCTGTCTGTGTCCTCGCTGACATCGAGGATCGTCTGATAGTCGGTCTCATGCATCAACTCGAGGCGCCCGTTTACCTGCAAGCCAGCATCTGCCGCAAGCTGGCAACCCTCCTTCAGGATGCGCTGAGCTGTGCGCCGGCGCGGTGGTTCAAGCTCCCGGGAATGGGGAGTCCAGACGTGCAAGAGCGTGACGTCGGGATCGTGGAGCGTGGCTGCCGCCAGAGCGACTGCCGCTTTCGCGCTCGGGGATCCGTCATAACAGATCGTGGCGGACATCAGTTTTCTCCTCGGCTCGCGGTTGGTTCCGAAACGCGTGAGCTGACCACCGTCTCGCGCTCACATGCGGCCTTGGTGAGCACCAGCAACGGGCAGGTGACGACTTCGGTCAGGGCGGCGGTCGTGCTGGGGTGCAGCAGCCGCGCCAGCGCCCCGGCGCCGCGTGAGCCCGCGAAGAGGATGTCGACGGTGGTGCTCAAGCCACCCAGTTCTTCGACGGGGTCGCCGAAGACGATGTGTCCGGTGACGTCGTCGTAGGGGTAAACCCGATCCCCGGCGGCACGGATCGCTGTGACTTCTCGCTCGAACCGACGTGTCCTCGGGAACGCATCATCCACCTCGGGCACCACATCGAACGCTGAGAGCTCGGCGCCGGCCTCCTCGGCTAGCCGTCGCGCGAGAGCGAGCGCTGCGTCGCTGGGGTTAGAGCCGTCGTAGGCGACGCCGATCTGGCGGATCTCACGGACCCGGCCGGCATACCCTTCCGGTGCGACCGCAACAACACATTTGAGATCCGCGAGTGTCTCCGTGGTCGGATTGCCTTGCAAGGCACATACAAGTTTGCTGCGCTTCGTCGTCCCGACAACGACGAGGTCGGCGTCAACGGCCTCAGCGAGCGTGCGCAGACCGGCGCTGACAGTCATGGCGCTAGTCCACCGTCCGCGCGCCTCGAGCCACGACTCGGCGATGACTGATGTGAGCAGCCTGAGAGTTGCTTCGTAGCTGACTTCTTCGCGGAGCGCATTCGTTCTCGCTGTCACTCCGGAATGGACATGAGCAAGAGTGACCTCAGCGTCCTTACTCGCGAGCTGGCGTGCCAGCGCGATCGCGTCGCGTCCGCGTGTTCCTTCGTCGATTCCAACCAAGACTCTCTTGAACATGGCTGCTGCCTCAAATCGCTGTGCTAGTTCGGGTGACGGCGGTTGGTCTTTGCCCGACTCGCCATCTAGATACAAGCTATGCCGACGCGCGCTATGCGCCATCCGCGCTTGTCGCGATCGTCCTTGCACGTCGTCCGCCGACGAGCCGCACGTTCCCCGCAGCCGTCGCACGGACAACCGCTGTTTCGCTTGTGCTCGGCGTGAGCGATGGTGGTGGCATGCGAAAAGTCGCGACGACACCGATAGAAGCTGAAGTGCATCTGGTCCCGGAGCGCGCACTGGCGGCCATCCAACCTGTCGCCATGCGCGTGGTCCTTGCTGATGACCATGCGGCGATGCGACGCAGCATTCGGCTGCTTCTTGACGACGAGGATGGGATCGAAGTTGTCGCGGAGGCGGCCGATCTGGCGACAGTGGGCCGCGACGTCCGCGACTACCGTCCGGACATCCTGATTCTCGACCTGCGGATCGGCAGTTGTTCGAGCATCGGGGCGATACGGGAACTGGGCGAGCGTTATCCCGCAACAGAGATCTTGGTGCTCACCATGGAGGCAAGCCCGGGATTCGCGCAGCACGCACTGGCAGCTGGAGCGATCGGATACGTGCTCAAAGAGCTCGCTGACACCGACCTCGTTGTCGCTCTGCGACGTGCACGTGTTGGCGTGAGGTTCGTAAGTGCACCAGTCGATTCCCCTGCTCGCGTTCCGAGCCTGAGTTCCGCCGCCACCAGCGGCCCCCGATAGCCGCGGAGGCGGTTTAGCCGCCGAGGAGCTCGCGCGTCTGCCGAGCCATCTCGAGATCTTCGCGTGCATGTACGCATACGACTCGGGCCTTCAGGAATTCGAGACCGTTCGACGCCTCTGCGCGAATCGCCGCTGCGTTCTCGCCGACGCCTCCTGTAAACGCGATCACATCGACCCCACCCAGCGACGCGGACATAGCTCCGATCCCAGCGCGTAGGCGATGGAGGTAGACGCTGAGCGCCAGCTCCGCTCGCTCGTCCCCTGCCCCCCTCGCCGCGAGCAGAAGTCGCATGTCGCCCGTACCAGCGAGGCCGGTCAGCCCGGACTTGTGCTCCAGCGCCGCGCCCATTTCCGCTCCGCTCATCCCGGTCTGCGCGAGCAGCCAGAGCAGCAGCCCGGGGTCGACGCTCCCGGACCGCGTCGCCATCACTAGACCGTCGAGAGGCGTGAAGCCCATAGTTGTGTCGACGGATCTGCCACTGGCGATGGCACACAGTGAGGCACCGGAGCCGAGGTGGCAGCTGACGATCCGCAGCCCGTCCCCTGATGTCAACGTGACTTCGCGGGCCACGTGGGCGTGTGAGAGGCCGTGGAATCCGTAGCGCCGGAGCCCCCAGCGCTCGCGCCACTCGGCAGGCAGTGCGAACGTAGCCGCAGAAGCAGGAAGGGTCGCGTGGAAAGCCGTGTCAAAACATGCGACCGCAGGGATTTCCGGCAAGGTATCGGTCACAGCATCGAGCGCAGCGAGTGACTTGGGTTGATGCAGCGGCGCCAGCGCGGTCAACGCTTCAAGTTCCGCCCGCACGTCATCGTCGACGAGCACAGCGTTGCAGAAGCGGGAGCCACCGTGGACGATCCGGTGGGCGACGACATCCGCGGCCCTCAGAGGCCCCGCCAGCGCATCTTGCAGCTGGCGCTCATCGATTTTCGCCTGGGGTGCTTCGAGCTCCGCTTGCCCGATGGGCTCATCCGAGTCTTCGCCGAGTAGGGACAGCTTCAGCGAACTTGAGCCGGCATTGACCGTGAGCACCTGCGTCATGCGATGACAGACCCAGGCCAGGTCCAGTCACGTACTTCGGGAATATCGTCGCCGTGCTCACGTGTGTAGGCGCGGCAGCGCAGCCGCTGGTCGACCATCTCCTGTCGTAGACCAGCGGCGGTCTCGCCTAGTTCCGGGACTCTGTCGATCACGTCCATGACGAGATGGAAGCGGTCGAGGTCGTTCAGCATCACCATGTCGAAGGGAGTGGTTGTTGTCCCCTCCTCTTCATAGCCGCGAACGTGGATGTTGCCGTGGTTGTTCCGACTGTAGGTGAGGCGGTGGATCAGTGATGGGTAGCCGTGGTAGGCGAAGATCACGGGCGCCGAGGTGGTGAAAAGTGCGTCGAACTCGCGATCCGCTAGGCCGTGCGGGTGGTGGGACTCGGTTTCCAGCCGCATGAGGTCGACGACATTGACCACCCGGACCCGAAGCTCAGGTAAGCGGTCTCGGAGAATCGACGTGGCGGCGACCGTCTCAAGTGTGGGGATGTCTCCTGCGCATGCGAGGACTACGTCGGGCTCGTGGCCGTCGTCGTTGGAGGCCCACTGCCAGATTCCGATGCCGCGAGTGCAGTGTGCGATCGCTTCGTCGATCGCGAGGTAGTTCAGCGCCGGTTGCTTGCCGGCGACGATTACGTTGACGTAGTTCCGGCTGCGTAGGCAGTGGTCGGCGACCGATAGCAGGCAGTTCGCGTCTGGAGGGAGATACACGCGCACGATCTCGGCCTTCTTATTGACCACATGATCGATGAACCCCGGGTCCTGGTGCGAGAACCCGTTGTTGTCCTGCCGCCAGACATGACTCGAGAGCAGGTAGTTGAGTGATGGCAGCGGCGCCCGCCACGGGATCTGACGACTCACCTTCAACCATTTAGCATGTTGGTTGAACATCGAGTCAACGATGTGGATAAACGCCTCATAGCAGTTGAACAGACCGTGTCGCCCAGTGAGCAGGTACCCCTCGAGCAGGCCTTGGCATAGGTGCTCTGAGAGGACCTCGATCACTCGGCCTTGCGGCGCCAGGTGATCGTCGCCAGCGATTAGCTCTGCGTCCCATTGGCGCTCCGTCGCATCGAACACCGCTGTCAAACGGTTCGACATGGTCTCGTCCGGGCCGAACAGCCGGAAGTTTTCAGGGTTGGCCGTGATCACGTCACGCAGCCATTCTCCAAGCACGCGGGTCGCCTCGCTCGAGGTGACACCGGGTGCGTCCATGTCGACCGCGTAATCGCAGAAGTTCGGCAGCTCCAAGTCCCGCGTGAGGAGGCCGCCGTTGGCGTGTGGGTTCGCGCTCATTCGTCGCTCGCCGAGCGGTGCGAGGGCGGTGATCTCCGGAAGGACAGCACCATCGGCGTCGAACAGCTCGTCGGGACGGTAGGAGCGCATCCATTCTTCCAGCTGCCGCAGGTGCTCGGGGTTGGTGCGAACCTCACCGAGCGGCACCTGGTGCGAGCGGAATGTGCCCTCGGCCGGAAGTCCGTCAACGACTTTTGGTCCCGTCCAGCCTTTCGGCGTACGCAGCACGATCATCGGCCATGCGGGCCGATGATCATCGCCCTCTCGCGCCCGAGCCTGGATCGATGCGATCTCGTCGAGGACGTTGTCGAGGACGCCCCCCATCAGCTGGTGCATCTCCTCAGGATCTGAACCGGATACGAAATGCGGTGCATAGCCATACCCGCGTAGCAGCGACTCGAGCTCGGCCTCCGGGATCCTTGCCAGAACGGTTGGGTTGGCGATCTTGTAGCCGTTGAGATGCAATATCGGGAGAACAGCTCCATCGTTGCGCGCGTTGAGGAACTTGTTGAGGTGCCAGCTCGCAGCGAGTGGGCCCGTTTCGGCTTCACCGTCGCCGATCGCGCACAGGGCGAGCAGATCGGGGTTGTCGAGCACGGCACCGTAGGCGTGCAGCAGGCTGTATCCGAGCTCGCCGCCTTCATGAATCGAGCCGGGCGTCTCTGGGGCTATGTGACTCGGGATTCCTCCGGGAAAGGAGAACTGGCGGAACAGACGTCGCAGACCGTCAGCGTCGTGTCCGATGTGGGGATAGACCTCGCTGTAGGTCCCGTCCAGATAGTTGCCCGCGACCATCCCGGGTCCGCCGTGTCCTGGGCCGGTGACGTAGATCACGCTCAAATCACGTTCGCGAATCGCGCGGTTCATGTGCGCGTAGACGAAGTTCAGTCCAGGCGTGGTGCCCCAGTGGCCCAGGAGCCGCGGTTTGACGTGCTCAGGACGGAGGGGCTCGGTCAGCAGTGGGTTGTCCAGCAGATAGATCTGCCCAACTGAGAGGTAGTTGGCGGCTCGCCACCATGCGTCGAGCCGCTGCAAAGCGCATTGGTCGAGCGGCCGCGCTGAGCTTGCGGTGGTCACCCCTCCAGTAAAAGGCAGCGTAGCCGGACCGGCATCGGGGCCGACCGCGCTGCGCGGTGCGGCGAACTACGCGCACACACGGGGGCGACGCCACGCTGTGGAGCAGCCGTGAGGCCGGTAGCGTCGGAGAAACGATGCCTGAACCATCAGAGTTTTCAATCGGTCCCCGGCCCTCCTGCGCGCGATGCGGCGAGGCCATCGGCGTATATGAGCGACTCGGCGTCGAACAGTCCGACGGAAACGTGCGCGTGTCTTCCTACTTGAATCTGGATTCAGACGAACTCGACGCGGGTCTGCGTCTCTGGCATTGGCACTGCCTCGCATCAGGCCGGCTTCGCGAGCCCGGGTTCTGAGATGCTGAAGTCGGGAGCGACGCCCGTCGCTGCGTTGGTTGGAGAATTGTGTGCCACCCTCGGTGCGGTAGAACTAGTGCGGGCGGATCGGCATCCAAGACATGGGACCAACGGTGGACGAAGAGGACCTACTCGAGCCCAGGGCTCGGGCCGTGTTGGCGATCGCGAGAGACCTCCTTTCCGACCTTGACCTCGATGCTGTGCTCGAACGTGTGCTGGAGTCCGCTCGCGAGCTGGCCGGAGCAAGCTATGCGGCGCTGGGTGTCCTCGACGACTCCCGAGGCGAGCTCGAGCGCTTCATCACCTCCGGGATCGACGAGCGAACACGCCAGGCGATCGGCCACCTGCCCCGAGGCCGAGGAGTGCTCGGGGAACTGATCACCAATCCGAAGCCGCTCCGGGTTGGTGACATCGGCACGCATCCGCGTTCGTTCGGATTCCCCCCGGCGCACCCACCAATGACTTCCTTTCTCGGTGTCCCGCTGATCATTGCGGGACAACCGTTCGGCAACCTTTACCTGACGAACAAGACTGACGGAGAAGCCTTCACCGCCGAGGACGAGCAAGCGCTGATGCTGCTTGCTGAGTTCGCCTGCGTGGCGATTGACCACGCCCGCAGCTACTCGCGCGTGGAGTCACGCCGCTCGGACTTGCAGCGCACCGTGGACGCATTGGACGCCACGGTCCAGATAGCGCAGGCAATCGGCGGTGAGACGAACCTGGAGCACGTGCTCGAGCTGGTGGCCAAACGCGGGCGGGCCTTGGTGTCAGCACGCGCCTTGATAATTGAACGCGAGCACGACGGTCGCACGCTGGTCGCCGCCGCGGCCGGGGAAGTACCGGCCGGGCTCGTGGGTCGGGAAATTGACTCCGACAACAGTGTCGCAAGCAACGCACTGCGGAGCCTACGAACGCTGCGCCTTGAAGATGAATCTAACCGCACCCGGTTCCAGCGGTACGGGCTCGGACGCTTCGGGCTCACCGCCGACGGCGGCCTGGTTGTGCCGTTGGTGTTCCGCGGCCGCGGATACGGCGTGCTGATCGCAATCGACCGGCTTGAGGAAGGCCCTGAGTTCGACGTCAACGATCAGCGTCTGCTCGAGGCTTTTGCGACCAGTGCAGCCACGGCCATCGCCACTGCCGTCTCGGTGCAGGTCGAGCATGAGAGCCAACGGCTGGCGGCCGCCGAGCAGGAGCGAGCACGCTGGGCACGCGAGCTGCACGATGAAACGCTTCAGAACCTCGCCGCGATGCGAATCGCGCTAGCTAGTCAGCTGCGTAGCGGGGACATGGAGCTCATGCCGACGGTGATCGGCGACGCAGTCGAGCAACTCGACGCGGAGATCGCGAGCCTGCGCTCATTGATCGCAGACCTACACCCGACGGCGCTTGATGATCTCGGATTACAGCCGGCGGTCGAAGCCCTCGCCGAGCGCGCGAGAGGTCAGGGACTCGAAGTCGACCTGGACATCGATTTGGCGTATGAGCAGGGCCGCGAGACGACTCGGCACACCGCCGAGATCGAGACTGCCCTCTACCGGATCATCCAAGAGTCACTCACGAACGCACGGAAACACGGCGGTGCCAAGCGCGCGGAAGTGAGACTGAACGAGCTCGACACAAGCGTCGAGGTCTCGATCCGCGACGATGGTCGCGGCTTTGAACCCCGCGCCAGGACATCTGGATTCGGCCTCATTGGTATGCGCGAGCGCGCAGAGCTACTCGGCGGGCAACTCGAGATCATCTCCTCACCGGGCGAAGGCACGACCGTGATTGCAGTTCTGCCCAGCAGGCGCGCTGAGGTAGCACGATCGGCCTAGTGGCAGACGACACCCCGCGCTGATCTAAGTAGTTGTCCGTGTGGCCGGTCCGTGTTGTCCGGAGCGGCCACACGTCGTTCTCCCGCAGTGCTTACCGGCATCTGGCCGCAACGGTTTCGCACGATCGAACCGATGACCAGACCGACCCGGCCGGAGAGACTTGGCTTGTCAGACCCTCCCCCAGGCAGCACGCCACGTTCCAAGGAGAAAGAGATGTCAGTCCTGCTCTGTTATGACGGCTCACCAAGCGCCAAACATGCAGTGATAAACGCGGCGAATATGCTGGACCAGTCGGTGTTCCCGCGACACGACGTAACGCTCCTGAGCGTCTGGAACGAGCCGCTGCCAGTCCCCACCGACTCCTCCAGCTATAAGGATGATCCGGATGGTCCGTCCGGTGATCGACTGATCGAGATCGCCGAATGCTGCGCGCAGGAGACGATCAACGAAGGTCGCGAGCTCGCGATGGAACACGGGTTCTATCCCCACACTCTGATCGCTTGCAGAGAATCGTCCGTGCCTGCCACGATCCTGCGGATCGCGCAGGAGCAGGACAGCTCACTGATCTTCCTCGGTGCGCATCCCCACGGAACCCCGGGACCCACCCTGGAAAGCGTCTCCGCCGCCGTCGCCGCGGGGAGCCCGCGGCCCGTCATGATCATTCCTATGGCCAAGCCCGACAGCGCCGCCGGCACAGGCAAGGTCGACCAGGATGCGGCCATGTCGCCGGTACCAGAGCCAGTCTGGAACGTCTGAAGGCAATCGTGATCAACGGGCGGAAACCACAACCAGCGGCAGCCAACACGATGAACACGCCGGAGAACCAAAGCGCTCCGCAAGTCGTGCGTAGCTGGTGGCTTTCGCCCCCGCGGTCCGGCATCCGACGCTGGATCGCGCCATGGGAGTACCGCCATCTCCGCATCTTCGGAATCACCCGCATCATCGGCGGTACCGTCGCGACCGCCGCAGGTCTCATATGCCTGTCCTATGGTGCCTACTGGTGGGCCGCCTTCTTCCTGACCAACGGGACATTGAGCCTCGCGGGTGGCTGCTGGGAGCTCAACATCAATAGCTCCTTATCTGCCCGAACCTAAGCCGATGGTCCGCACTGTTTCGGGACGTCCCGCTCGTCGTCTACTCATCGGGCAGCTGGCGCCTCTAAGCATGACAAGGAGCGGCGAGCCGAGGGGGCCCCTCGGTACGACTACGACCTAAGTACCAGTCGGGCGTGATCAAGATCGTTCGGTCGGCGTATTGACGGCTCACGGCCCGCGGGTACGGTGAATTGAATGATTGAGGTCGATCGACTCACGAAGCGCTACGGCGCAAAGGTCGCCGTCGACGACCTGAGCGGCGGATATGCCCGAACTCGGGTTCGAATAGCGCCGCCGTGAGCCGCCGGCAGACAACCAGCCAGATCGGAACACACGAGGTTGAATCCGTTACCAACGAGCGACTCCACCAGATCATCACCGGAATCGTCACCGTGGCGCCGATCCTCAGCCTGCTGTTCGTGGCATGGCAGTTGTGGGACAGTCTGTTGGGCTGGAACGACGTATTCGACTTCCTCCTGCTTTACCTGCTCACCGGTCTTGGCGTGACAGTTGGTTTGCACCGCCTTCTTACGCACCGGGCGTTCAAGTCGGGCCGCGTGATCCGTGCCGCACTGGCGATCCTCGGCTCGGCTGCCGTCGAAGGCCCGGTCATCTCCTGGGTCGCCGACCACCGCAAGCACCACCAGTACTCCGATCGAGCCGGAGACCCGCATAGTCCGCATGTAGGACACGATCAGCACTGGAGCGGCCCCGTGCGCGGACTTCTCCACGCCCACGTCGGATGGCTGTTCATTCACACCGACCGCGCCAAGCGCAGCCGCTACGCGCCAGATCTCCTAGCCGACCCAGTCGTCAGCTGGGTCGACCGCACATTCCTCGTGTGGGCACTCGGCGGCCTCGCTGCAGCGTTCGCCCTGGGCTGGCTGTTCGGTGGCAGCCCTCGCGACGGTCTGACCGGTCTTCTCTGGGGCGGGGCAGTACGGATGCTCGTGCTCCACCACGTCACCTACAGCGTCAATTCCTTATGCCACTTCTTCGGTCGCCGACGATTCGAAACCGGCGACGAATCGCGCAACCTCGCATGGCTTGCGCCGTTTTCACTCGGCGAGGCATGGCATAACAACCACCATGCGTTCCCGACCTCGGCCGAACACGGATTACGCCGCTGGGAGGTTGACCCGTCCGCCCTGATCATCCGTGCGCTGGAACGACTCGGACTCGTCTGGGACGTCGTCCGTATCGGCCCCGAGCGCCAGGCAGCAAAACTCGCACTACAAACCCCGTGACTACTCAGCCAAACCGCCGCCGTCCGTTCGCCGTGGGACACCGTGCCTAGGTTCGAAAGTTTTACCGAAGGCGCGAGGCAGGCCGTCGTCCAAGCGCAGGAGATCGCGCGGGATCTCAACCACAGCCACGTTGGCACCGAGCATCTGCTTCTCGGCCTGCTCAGCGACAAGGACGAGATCCCCACACAGGTGCTCGGCTCACTGAGGATCGACCGCGAGAAGGTTCTCGGCAGGGTCCTCGAGACCGTTGGTAGGGGCGACGATCCGCACGATGGCACTCTTCCCTTCACGCCCAGGGCCAAGAAGGCCCTCGAACTTGGACTGCGCCAGTCGCTGGCCTTTGGTCAGCGCGACATCACCACCGCGCACCTGCTGCTCGGACTCATACGCGACCGCGACGGACTGGCCGCGCGCGTCCTACTCGACCTCAACGTCTCACTGAGGACGCTCCGCGACGAAGTCCTGGAGCAGCTGGATGCGGCGAACCCGGGACAACGGTCAACGCGACGAAGCGGGCCGGTAGCGGCTCCCAAATCGGCGTCCAATAGCAGCGCCACCTGCGACACCTTCGCCGCGTCGCCGGATGCCCAGCTGCGCGAGCTCCTCAAAGCCACTGGAATGCAGGCAGCAGCAGAAGCGCGCCGCGAGTTCGGGTTTGCTGACCTACTCGCGGCCGCGACCCGGCTGCCGGACATGCGGAAACTCTTGGACTCCAGCTTTCCGGGACGCGGCGGCTCAAACGCCTAGAGATCGCTAGCTCCCCGCGATGAAGCGAGCCACATCGGCCCGCGTGAGCAACCCGTTGGTGCGGCTGACACAGTT
Organism: uncultured Conexibacteraceae bacterium; assembly: GCA_963720195.1. Lineage (GTDB taxonomy): Bacteria > Actinomycetota > Thermoleophilia > Solirubrobacterales > Solirubrobacteraceae > Palsa-465. Next base: position 28,274 of record CAVRFD010000017.1, on the reverse strand, counting down.
ATTCGCAGCCTGTGACAACGCCGGCTGATGCAGGTCGATCCCTGCCTGGGCGAGCATCTCGTGGGTTACCGAGCCGTTGCTATCGGGGTCGGGGAAGCGGGAGAAGCCATGGCCACGGATGCAACGCGCGAAGGCCAACATCGCGTCGATCTGCTGGCTGGTGCGCGGTGTACCTTGGCTCTGGTTCTGCTGCCCTGGCAGCAGGTGCCCGCATGCGGTCATTGCCGATGTGAACGTGGGCGAGCTGCTTGTGAAGGAGTGCTTGAACGCAGCGGGCGCGGCTACCGGATTCGGCAACCCGGACACCCCATGCGAACGCAGGCACGAGGCAAACCGCAACATGACTCGATTCGCCTGGGCGAACGTCATCTGGTGGCCGTTGATGCTCGTCACTCCTGACGCCGGATTTTTGGAATGGTGCGAACCCGATCCGCACGCGGCGATCAGGATTGCGGTTACAAACGCCGCCGCGGCACGGCGAAATGTTGAAGGTGATCTGAACATGCCGCAAGTCGTAGCTCGCCGGAGGTCACAAGAGCGCTACAGAGATGGCGATCGGTGCCTGTGATGGCGTTGTGACCTGCTGTGGTGGACGATGTCCTAATGCGCGTGCTTGTGGTCGAGGATCACGTGGAACTTGCCCTGGATATCGCCGACGGCCTGCGCGACCGGGGCGTCGCGACGGACCTTGCGCATGATGGCCAGGCCGCGCTGCGGAAGGGGTTGGTGTACCGCTACGACGTGATCGTGCTGGACCGCGACCTTCCGGTCATGCACGGCGACAGGCTCTGCGTGGCGCTCCGCAATGGCGGCTCGGACGCGCGGATCCTGATGCTTACCGCAGCGGCCACGATCCGCGATCGTGTCGAGGGTCTAAACCTCGGCGCAGACGATTATCTGCCCAAGCCGTTCGCGTTCGAGGAATTGGTGGCGCGCGTTCAGGCGCTCGCGCGCCGCGCGCCCACCGGGCCGGCGATCATGGTCCGCGGCGACCTTGCCCTCGATAGGGGAAAGCGCCGAGCGACCCGCGCCGGACGCGAGCTCCCACTCACACGGAAAGAACTCGGAGTGCTCGAGATACTGCTTGAAGCCGACGGCACCGTGGTCAGTGCCGAGGAGCTGCTCGAGCGAGTTTGGGATGAGAACGCAGATCCCTTCACCCGCACCGTCATCGTCACCCTCACGCGCCTGCGGCGCAAGCTTGGCGAACCACAGGTGATCGAGACGGTGGTCGGCACCGGCTACCGGCTGCGATGACGCCGACCTCCCTACCAGCAGCCGTAAGACGGTTATGGCCGCGACGACTGCGGACGCGGCTTGCCCTCTTCTACTCGCTCTTGTTCTTCGTCGCGGGTCTGGTCTTGCTGGCACTGATCTACGCGTTGGCGACCAAGTTGCTGGTTCCGGCCTCACAGCCACCACGGCTGAATCGGCTGACCCCTCAGGAGAAGGACATCCTCGGGCTATGCAAACCGATTCCCACCGCTCAGCCGCTACTCAGGCAGTGCAAGCACCTGTTGGCTGTGCTCGGCAGCGGTTCCGGCACGGGAGCCGGCCTTCCCGCCATACGGATCGCATCCGGCGCGGGCCTCGGTGTTCTTATCGTCGGCGCCGCAGGCCTCGGCTGGCTTGTCGCGGGTCGATCGCTTGCGCCGATGCGATCAATCACCGAGGCAGCCCAGCGAGCATCCGAGCTGCGCCTGGGCCAGCGCCTCGCTTTGTCCGGCGCCGACGACGAGTTCAAACAGTTGGCCGACACCTTCGACCTCATGCTGGAGCGCCTCGACGCCGCATTCACGAGCCAGAAGCGGTTCGTGGCCAATGCCGCGCACGAACTGCGTACGCCGCTGACCGCGATGCGTACCGCGATCGATGTCACCCTCTCGAAGCCGCGAAGAACGCCCGAGCAGCTCGAGGAGATGGCAGAGCGGATCAGGCACTCGATAGAGCGGGCTGAGGCCACGATGGAAGCGATGCTGACGCTCGCCACGAGCGAGCTCGGCGCGACCACAACCGAAATGCTCGATCTCGCGACCGCCGCCGAGGACGCGCTCGACAGCGCGAGCGCAACGATCGATCAACGCAAGATCACCGTGGACGCGGCGCTCGAGCCGGCACCGACTCGTGGCGACCGTGTGCTGCTCGAGCGCATGATCGCCAACCTCGTTGAGAACGCCGCCCGCCACAACCATTCGGGCGGCTGGATCGGGATCCGCACGTACAGGCAGGATGGAAGCAGCGTCTTTGAAGTCGCGAACACGGGCCCGGAAGTGTCGGACGACCAACTCCCGAGACTTTTCGAGCCCTTCGCCCGCGCCAGCGAGCGACTCGGCTTTCAGGACGGCGTGGGCCTAGGACTCTCGATCGCCGAAGCGATCGCTCGCGCTCACGACGCCGCCATCACCGCCCGCCCCCGACCCACGGGGGGCTTGGAGCTCTCGATCACGCTGCCGAGCTGACCCTCCTGCGGCACGCCACACTTCGTGAACCATGCTGACCATTGGAATCTGTGAGGACGACGATGCGCTCCGGGGAATCCTGCGTTCCGCACTCGAGCGTGAAGGCTTCAGAGTTGAAGCGACAAGCACGGGCGCGGACGCGGTGCGGGCCTTCACAGATACTCCACCGTTGGTGCTCGTGCTGGACATCGGCCTGCCGGACGCTGACGGTCGCGACGTATGCCAGGCGCTGCGAGCCCGCGGCGTCAACGCCCCGGTGATCTTTCTTACGGCCAAAGACGCGATCGTCGACCGGCTGTCTGGCTTCCATGCCGGCGGCGACGACTATCTGACCAAACCGTTTTCGCTGGCAGAGCTGGCAGTCCGAGTCCGGGCGCTCGCGCGACGCAGCAGACCCGAAACGTTGTCCACGTACTCTGGTCGTGTTTCGGAACTGGGGGCACTGCTCGATCCCACCGTCCACGCGATCACGGGGACCCCAGTGGTGTCATTGACTCCGACGGAGTATCGGCTGCTCGCGGCAATAGTGGCCGGCAGCGGGGCGGTCGTCCGCCGCGCTGAGCTGGTGGCCGCAGGCTGGCCCGAAGGCGCGATCGTTTCGCCCAACACGGTCGACGCATACATCAGCCGGATTCGCGCCAAACTGCGAAACGCTGAGCGGGTTGAAGGCGTCACAAACGTCCGTGGTGTCGGTTACCGGTTGACGACGTGAGACTGCGGCCGCGGTTGACGATTCTGACGGGGCTCACGCTTGGCGTCGGGCTGGCGGTCCTGTGCTTGGTCGGCAACTTGCTGCTCTCCCACACAATCGATTCCGACATCCACGCGCGTCTCAGCGCTCGGCTTGATGCGATTGCCTCCAGCCTCTCGATCACCGGTGGAAGGATCCACGTCGGTGACCCGATCACCGACTCTGCACTTGATACTTACGCCTGGATCTTCGACTCGAGCGGGCGCGTGCTTGAGGCACCGAGCGGCCGGGCATCGCTCTCGGTCCTGGCTAAGGAAGTGGCGCACCGATCGATGAGACACCAGGCCCAAGCAAACGGCGTGAGCCCGACGTCACGCGCAGACGATGACGTGCTGCTTGGCAGCAGATCAGTAGTAGCTGACGGGCGCCGGCTTGGCACTGTCGTCGCCGACATCTCTGCCGCAACGCTCGACTCGCTGCGAAAGCGGGTGCTGTACGGCTCCATCGGTGTGGCGCTACTGACGCTCCTCGTGGGAGTGGTGGCGATCTGGCGCGCGCTAGGCGCAGCGCTCGCTCCAGTCGAGCGAATGACGCGTGACGCGGCCGAGTGGGGAGCTCATGACCTCGACCGTCGATTCGGCCTCGGACCGGGACGGGACGAGATCACCGAGATGGCCCACACCCTCGATCAGCTTCTGGGCAGAATCGCAGCCTCCCGCCGTCACGAGCAACGGTTCGCTGCCGAGGTGGCCCACGAGCTGCGCACCCCACTCGCAGCGATCCGTGGTGTGGCAGAACTCACCCGCGACACGAACGATCTGGCCGAAGCTTTAGGAGCTCTGGAAGCAATTGAGGATCAGTCGGACCGGATGAGCGCAGCGCTGGACACGCTGATTGCGTTCGCCAGACGTGAGAGCACACTCGCCGCGGACGGCGTGGACCTCGCTGAGGTTGCCGGTGACTTCCCGGGAGTCAAAGTTCTAGGCGGTGAGGTCCCCCGAGTGGAGGGCGATCCTGCCCTCATCCGGCAGGTGCTCGCTCCGCTGATCGAGAACGCCCATCGTCACGCGGTGTCGTTAGTGCGCGTCGAACTCAGCGCCCGGGACGGAATGTCGGTGGCTGCCGTGCGTGACGACGGCCCCGGCGTAGATCCCGAGCTTGGCGTCCGCGTCTTCCTGCCTGGAGTCCGCGGCGCCTCGGAAGCCGGCAACGGCGCGGGGCTGGGGCTTCCCCTCGCACAACGTCTCGCTCACTCGTGCGGCGGCGAAGTCGAGCTCGGCGAAGGACCCGGGGGATGCTTCCTGGTGCTCCTCCCATCGCTTGAACGCCCAGCCGAAGACGTAAGCACGAAGATCAGGTAGCTCAGATCAAGCGATCCACGGCTCGGGCAACGGACCCTGACGATTACCTGACTGAAGCTGGGAATTAGCTGAATTTCGCGTTATCGCTGTGTAGGTTGCCGTTCCGACGGCGAAACGGTGCCGTCTCGAAACAGATCTCTCACCCTCCGGATGCCCGTTGGCGCCGGGAGCAGCCGAGATCACGAGACACAGATGCGACGCGAGACCCGGTTCAGCGTGGAGGCCGCGCCGCTGACCCGGCTGCCTCGTGCGCGCACGTGCGGGGGGGAACCATGTCCGCGGAGGCGTATGAGAGCGACGAAGCGCAACCTGATAACAGGCTCAGTTTTGGATCGGTTGCAGAGCAATATGACCGGGCGCGGCCGGGTTACCCGAATCAGCTGATCGATGCCATCTGGGACTATGCACAGCTTCGGCCCGGCGACCACGCATTAGAGATTGGCGCTGGGACGGGACAGGCGACACTGCCGTTCGCGGCCCGTGGGCTGAAGGTTGTTGCCGTTGAACCGAGCCCGGCGATGGCCGAGATTGTCAATCTCAAGCTCTCCGCCGCCGGCCATGAGGGCCGAACCGTCGTCGCTGACTTCGAATCGGCAGAACTCGATGAGGCGTCATTTGAACTGATCTTCGCAGCCACCTCTTGGCATTGGCTCGATCCCAAGCGGCGCTTTGAGATCGCTAGCCGTGTGGTCGCACCAAGCGGGACGCTCGCGGTGTTGTGGACCTGGCCCAGATGGCGTGCAACGGACATGGTCCAGGAGCTTGACCCGGCATATGAACGCAGCGGCGCCCCGCTCGCGACGATGGGGCCGATGCATCTGCTGGAGCCTGACACTGGCGCCCTAGCGCGTGAGTGGGCGGGCGAGATCGAGCGCTCTGACGTCTTTGAAAGGCCCCTGGGCAAGCTGATGGCTTGGTCGCAGAATTACAGCGCGACCGGCTACACGGATCTACTCGGCACGTACGGAGACCACATCGCGCTCAGGCCTCAAGTCCGTGCTCGGCTGTTCGCGGATATAGAGACGATCATCGACGCTGCCGGCGACAGGATCGAGCTGAACTACCGGACCCTGCTGCTGATGGCACGAGCGTCACGACGACGCGTCGCACTTGTTTGACCGGTCGCTTGACGCTAGCTAAGTGACTGGTAGGCTTGTGCTGATCGTCACATGCCTGCGATACAGCGATCCCATCCGGTAGCTCCTTTCCAAGCTGAGCGCCCGCGAGCTGCGAGCACCCAGTCAGTGAGGCGCGCGAGGGCCTCCACACCTGGGCAGTCGGTGCTGCCGGATCATGGCTTCCTAGCCGTGATGATCGCCGGCGCTCTCTTCCTGGCGGCATGCATCGGCGTGTGTGCGCTCTCCGCACCCACCAGTTGGATCGCAGTGGGAGTGCTGTTCGTCATCGCGATCAGCTGCTTGTCCTTGGTCATCTGGGTCACCTCCAGGATGTTGGACGAGCAACCTGGTCCTTCTGACAGGTAGGCGTTCCTGGATCGGGCGGACCGTTCGTCAGGCCGCACAGGGTTCGCGCCACGGCTAGCAGCCCGTACGCACCGCCGAGGCGGCCGCCGCAGGCGGCCGCCTCGGGAGTGCGGGACGGACGACCGCTACCGCTTGTTGCCGCCTACCAAGGCCGCTTCTTCCGCATAGCGCGCCAACGCGTCTCGATCGAGCTCGATCCCCAAGCCAGGGCGTTCGGGAAGCGGGATGACCCCGTCGACCATTTCCAGCTCGTCGCTCGTGAGGTCGCGTCGGAGCCCTGACTCGCACAACTCTGCGGGAAGGAACTCAATGTATTCGCACTCCGGCGTGACGGCGGCGAGATGGGCGGCAGCAGCGATGGAGATTCCGCTCTTCCACAGGTGAGGTACCACGCGGACACCGGAGGCCCGAGCCAGCTCCGTCACCCGCATGGCTTCGGTCAGGCCGCCGACCCTGCCGATGTCCGGCTGCAGCACAGAGACCTTGCCCTGCTCCACCAGCTGTCGGTGCTCGAACCGGGTGGTCAGCCACTCGCCTGCGGCGATGGGGATCGGCTGCTCCTCGGCAAGCCGCCGATAGCCGTCAAGGTCGTCAGGCCAGAGCGGCGTCTCCACGAAGTACAGGTTGAAGGGGATCCAGTCGGCCAGGACGCCAAGCGCCGTGTCTGCGTCAGGAAACGCGTACTGGACGTCCACCAGAAGCGCGACGTCGTCTCCGATCGCGTTACGGACGCCGGCCAGCACTTCCGTGGACCGCTCCCACGGCTCGCGCAGACCGTTGTGGGCGTACGGGCCGCCCAATGTCACCTCTGTCTTGACCGCGCGGAACCCCTTCGCCACCGCGAGCTTCGCCCACTCGACCATCGAGTCTCGATACTCCCCGAAACTCGACGTCTCCGGCTGAAGCGATGCGTACGGCGTGATCGTTTTGCGCGCCGCCGTCCCCAGAAGCTCGTGACAAGGCCTGCCCAGAATTTTTCCCCGGAGGTCGTGAAGCGCCATGTCCAGCGCACCGATCGCATTGATCACTGCGCCCCGTCGGCCATTCATGGCCGACCCGACGTACATCCGCTCCCAATGGCTCTCCACATCTAGCGGGTCCTGACCGATGAGCATCTCGCGGAGACCTAGGCCCATGTTGTGGGTGCCCGGCGCCTCGATGCATGCCCGCCCAATCCACGGATTGACATCTGTTTCGCCGACGCCCGTGAACCCCTCGTCGGTATGGATCTCGACGACGAGATCATCTTGGGCCGAGCTTGCGGCGCTGACGTCAAACGCTGGCTGGACCAGGACGTGACAGTCAATCTCTGTAATTCGCAATTCAATCCTTCGTTCGTAGCATGTTCTCTATCGAGCGACGTGCGTCGCAAACCACTTGTTCTTAAAAGCTCCGCGAGGGTCAAGGTCTTCAACGACAGAGAGGAACTCTTCACGCCGCGGGTACAGCGAGCCGATGTCACGAGCCTCGTTAAGGAACACCTTCCCCCAGTGCGGACGTGCGGCATACGGCCGAAGCTCCTTCTCAAGGTGACCTAGGACCTCGGCCACCGGCTCCGGAGCACAGAACCACGTGAAGTGGAGCCCCACGCTGTCCTGCTGGTACTGGGGGCTCATCCAAAGCTCGTCCGCAGCAACCGTGCGGATCTCCGAAACCTGCAGCACAGGGTCCAGGATCGGCTTGAGCCTCCGGACGGCCTGCATGGCGGCGACCGCCTGCGAGCGCGGAACCAGAAACTCCGACTGAATCTCCTCACCGTTGCTGGGAACGAACTCGGGGCGGAAGTGCGGGAGCCGCTCTGACCACGGCCCCGGTACTCCGAGTTGCAGCGAGCAATTCTGCGCAGACAGGCCGACGGTCGGATGCAGCTCGGTGGTTGCTGCGCGGGCGCCGTATAGCTCTCCGACCGCGCTCTCTGGCTCGTCGGTAACGCGACTCTTCACCCAGAGCCGGTCGCATGACGCGCCCCACCTTGTGAACACGCTCACGCTGTAGCCCGTCCCGAAGACGCCGTCGAAGTCGTCGAACAGCGGCGCCCATGGGAGATCCTCATAGACTCGCTGTCGCACCTGGAACGCCGGTTCGACGTCGAGCGTGACCCTGGTCACGATTCCGACAGCGCCGAGTCCCACCACTACCGCGGCAAAGAGCGGGTCCCCGCGTCTGATATGCCTCACCTCCCCAGCGCTGGTTACCAGCTCGACGGCGCTAACCGCGCCTGCCAGGTTCCGGTTTCGACATCCGGAGCCGTGAGTTGCCGTGGCAACCGCGCCTCCAACCGAGATGTGGGGCAGCGACGCAGTGTTGTGGACCGCGTAACCACGCGGCCCGAGGAACTCGGCGAGCTCCGCGTAGGTGAAGCCAGCGCTCACCGTGACGGTCCGACCCGGTTCATCGAGCGTCGGGGTACCCGGCATCTGGGCAAGTGAGACCAGAGTGGCTGAATCGGCGATCGCCGAGAACGAGTGTCTAGATCCGAGAGCGCGCACGCTGCTCGCCCCGGCGATGATTTCGCACAGCTCAGACAAGCCCCGCGGCTCCTGCACAGTCTCCGGGGTGAAGCTCACGGTGCCCGCCCAGTTACGTTGCGTCATCACGCCGCCTCTCCAGCCGTCGCAGCCTCAAGCGGCGGGCCTGCGGTGCCGGCGTTGATCCGTCCGCGCAAGTGCACCGCCCACCAAAGGATGCCAACAGCGATTGCTCCTAGTGAATACTCCGCTGCCAGGTTGTTCACCGCCGGGACCGTCATATAGCCAATGACGAGCAAGCACCAGCCGATCCCCACCCAGCTGAGTGGTAGCAGCCAGCGTCCGAGCCCGAAATACCCAGGCGGCGCTGCAATAAGACTCCGTCGCCGGTGGGCTATCTGTACCACAATCATCGTGAGCAGGTAAGTCCCGTAATACATGACGGCGACGATTGCATAGATGCGCGTCGCGATGCCAGCTGACATGAAGTTCAGGCCGAGCGAAACAACGCCTACGAGAAACAGCGAGTTCAGGGGCACTTTCGTGGTACGAGTGACCTTGGCCAGCACCCGGCGGTCCGGGAGCATGCGGTCCCTCGACAGCGAGTAGCACATGCGCGCTGCGATCGTGAGGTTCGCGAGCAGGCAGGCGAAGATTGCGATGCAAACCACGATCTTGACAACAAGGCTGACGAGCGACCCGAGCTGGACTTGCACCAGATAGAACAGCGGGTTGTCGGACTGCCCGAGCAGTTGCACCGGGCCGTGCGGGATGGCCATCGCAAAGATCGCAAAGGCTCCGAATCCGACGACCCCCGTGACGGCCACTGACGTGATCATGGCGCGCGGCGCGACGCGGCGAGGATCAACCGTTTCCTCAGCGAGATCGGCGGAGCCTTCCCAGCCGAGGAACGTTGTGACCGGGAGCAGCGCCGCCAGCGCTACGACGGTGACCGTTATGTCGCCGTGGCCGACGTGCTTGGTACTGAATAGGATGCTCGGGCCTGCTTGGTCCTTGAAGAAGAACAACCCGATGCCGACCACGATGGCGAGGACGACAGTTCCCAAGATCTCCATCACGGCGCCGATGTTGTTGATGTGTCCCGCCCGTCGGATGCCGCACGCGCTGATCAGCACCGCGGCGAGGATCACGACCGCTCCGACGATCTGAACGTCGCCCACGGTGGGGTGAGCAAACACCTGGCTTGTGAACACGGTCGCAAAAGCGACACCGATGGACGCCGTTCCGGCGAAGAAGGCACAGAGAGCGAACCACCCGGTGAACCATCCCACATGGCTATTAACCAGACGCGATGACCACTGGTATGCGTACCCGGTGATCGGAATCCGTGCCGAGAGGTCACCGTAGACGACCGCGATCAGCAGGCCGGCCGCAAGCGCTGGGATCCACAGCCAGATCCCGACTCCGCCTGTCTGGGTGAACGGATTGCCGAACAGGGTAAAGATGCCAGTGGTCACCGACGCCATCGAAATGCTCATGCATAGCGAAGTGACAAACCCGATCGTCCGATTTAGACGCTGGGTGTATCCGAACTTCTGCAGGTCCGACTCATCGTGGCCCTCGCCTGTTGCCTCAGAGGGCTTCACACTTTCCAACGTGATATCCGTCATGTCACTCCCTGTCATCCCTTTCCTACTTAGAACGTATTTGCGCCTCTGGCCAGCAGCCCGCCGTCCACAACCATGTTGGAGCCGGTCACGTATGACGCCTGGTCAGACCACAACCAGGTCACAGCGGCCGCAATTTCGCGGCTAGCCGCAAGCCGCCCGACCGGGACCTGCTCCCGGGCGAGGTCGGCAATATGAGCGTGCGCCGCCGGGCGATCCGGCTCGGGCTGATGGTTCGTGAGGAGCGGCGTGTCGGTCGCCCCAGGAACAACCGAGTTGATCCGGATGCCGTGAGGCGCATAGTCGATCGCCAGGCTGCGCACCATCGCGACAATCCCGCCCTTCGACGCTGCATAGGCCGCATTCCCCCCGCCTGCGTGCCCCACGAATGCGGCTGGCGATGAGGTCATGACTATCGAGCCGGAACTCTCGGCCGCCAGCAGACCGCGGATCGCCAAGCGCACCGTGATGAACGAGCCGGTCAGGTTCACGTCGATGACGCGCTGCCAATCCTCGAGTGCCATCAGATGTGGCGGAGCGTTGATTTCGACCCCGGCACTCGCAAGGACTGCCGTAGGGGTCCCCAGCTGCTCGACACAACGCTCGAACGCGGCCTCCATCGCGGTTTCGTCGGCCACGTCCACACCGATGTCAAGCACGCTCGCGGCGCCGAGACGCCTGGCCTCTTCGGCAACCCCGCGTGCAGCCGCGGAATCGACGTCCAAGACCGCCACGCTCGCCCCCGTCTGAGCGCAGGCGAAAGCAGTGGCGGCGCCGATTCCCGAGCCGCCGCCGGTGATCAATGCGACAGTCGGGCTCACGACTTGTCCTCTGCGGCTAATTCGGGCGCGGTGAGGAAGGCTCGAATGTGACGCTCGACCTCTTCTACGACCTTTTGGTCGTCTCCGCTCAGGAGAGCATCAAGAAGGTCCTGGTGTTGGTTGGCGACCGCGCGCGGGTCGTGGTGAGCGGGAGCGTCCCGCAGGAAGTAGCCCCGCACGCGCGGCTCGATCGTCCTCCACAGTTGCTCGCAATGTGGTTGGCCGGCGCGGACAACAACCAGTTCGTGGAACGCGACGTCGGCATCGGCCAGCGTCTCGGAGTCGCCCATCTCCCCTGCGACGCGCATCATCCGGATGTGGCGCTCGAGTTGCCTCACATCATCCTCCGTAAGCCTCGAGGCGGCCTCGCGGAAGGCGAATCGCTCCAAGGTCAGCCGGATGGGAACGAGGATCTCCTCAATCTCCGTCTGGGTAACTCCCAGGATCTCCGTCGCCTTATAGGGCCGAGATATCACGAGGCCCTGGTGCTCCAGGTCACGCAGCGCTTCCCGCACGGGGGCTCGGCTGATGCCCAGCCTCTCTGCGAGCTCCGTCTCGATCAGCCGCTCTCCGGGCTGCAGCCGACCGGAGACGATCGCGGCTCGGATCACGTCCGTCACTTGATGGCGGCGCGACGACGCCTTCAGCCCGTCGATTTCCTGACTCATACGATCCTCTCTCGCTTCATTGTCGACAATGCTACATTAGCAATCGTGAAAGCATTTGCCGGCCGCGAGGCACCCAGCTCTCCAGCGGTGGCGCCGTGACCGAGGGAGCGGTAGCCACCTATGGCGAAGCTCTCGCCGCATTTCACCCCCAGACGATCGGCCCGCTTGCCAGCGTGCGGAACTACGCGAAGCACATCGGTGGGGCTGAAGTGAATGTGGCAATCGGCCTCGCCCGGCTTGGCCATCGGTCGGTCTGGCTCGGAGTAACAGGTGCGGACGCGATCGGGCACGAGGTGCTCGCCACTCTGCGCGCGGAGCAGGTTGATGTCTCTAAGTGCCTCGTAGATCCCGACGGGTGGACCGGCCTCTACCTCAAGGAGCTAGGTGCGTTGGGTGAGCTTCATGTCCATTACTTCCGCGCAGGCAGCGCGGCGACCACCGTCAAGCCCGCTGACCTGAATCTCGCCGCGCTGGATGGCATACAGCTGCTTCATCTTTCCGGGATCACCGCCGCAATCTCAGATCAAAGCCGCGACGTTCTGACGTTCATGTACGACGTCGCCGCCAAGCGCGGAATCTCCATCTCTTTCGACGCCAACGTGCGGAAAGCACTGGTCGGCAACCGCGACGCGCGCGCCCTGCTCGAGCCCTTCATCAGCCGTTGCGACCTGCTGTTTCTCTCTGCAGCCGAGAGCGAGCTGTTCTTCGGCACAGCTGATCCAGCCGAGCTCGAGTCCCTGCGTCGAGAGATCAAAGCCCAAGAGGTAGTCGTCCACGATGAGTCGGGCGCATTCTGTCTGAGCCCCAGCGGCCTTGCAGAGGTCCAAGCTCGCCAAGTCACCGTGGTCGACGTCGTTGGCGCAGGCGATGCAATGGTCGCTGGGTACCTGTCAGGCCGGCTACGCGGATGGGAGCCGCTTCAGCGCCTGCGCCTCGCCGAGTACTGCGCGGCCGCGGTGGTATCGGTTCCGGGAGACCACACGGGCCTGCCGTCCGAAGCACAAGCCCTCGCATGGCTCGACCTTGGTCCGGGCGAGACTCGCTAGACCCCACGATGAACGACTTGATCACTCTTCGCGCGCTTGAGGAGCACGGGCTGATCGCAGTGATACGAGCGGAGTCCTCAACGGACGCGGTTGCAGTTGCGAGCGAACTCGTGGCTGCAGGCGTGAAAGCCATCGAGCTGACCGCGACCACCCCGGGCTACCTGGACGCGCTGAGCGAACTCCTCGCACGAACGGATGCCCTGGTAGGGGTGGGCACCATCACGACGCCGGCACAAGCCGAAGCCTCAGCGCTCAGCGGAGCCCGCTTCCTCGTGAGCCCGGGATCGACAGACCCACTTCTCGATGCGATGCGCCAGACAGAACTGGCGTTCATACCAGGCGTGATGACGCCGTCCGACATAGTGCTGGCTCTCGATCACGGCGCCGGTGTCGTCAAGCTCTTCCCCGCAGGCACCCTGGGGCCAAGCTACCTGCGTGCGCTCAAGGCCCCATTCCCCGCGTTGAAAGTCATTCCAACCGGCGGCGTCAGCACGGCAAATGCTCACACCTGGTTCGAAGCGGGAGCGTCGGCCATTGGCGTAGGTGGAGCCCTGGCTCCACCTCGACTGCCGAATACCGAGGCTCGCACCCGGGTCCGCGAAACGGCGGCTGAACTACTTACCGTGATCCGCACGATCCGTGCTCAACCCGCACACACCAAACAAGAGGTGACTAGGAAGACATGATCGGTTCTACACGATGGGTAATCGCCGACGGCTATATCCCCCCCACCAGCAACGGTCCTGAACCCGCTATGACGAGCCACGACAGCGCCTGCCTGCTGAATGCCGGCGCCAACGAAGCCCACGTCGCGATCACAGTGTTCTTCACCGATCGCGACCCGGCCGGTCCCTACCTGCTGACGATCGAGCCGCGACGTGCGTTCCACCAGCGCTTCAACGACCTTCAGACCCCCGAACCCATGCCGATCGACGTTGACTACAGCGTGCTCATCGAGAGCGACGAACCGATCGTCGTACAGCACACGCGTCTCGACTCACGCCAAGCCGCCAATGCGCTGATGACGACTATGGCCTACCCCCAGCCCTGATCGCTTCGCCGGGAGGCGACTTCGCAGCGCGGGCGCTGGAAAAGAGGCGTTGGTTCACGCATCCGGGGGCTGTTCATCCGGGAGCGGAGGCTCGGGTTGCGGTTGCGCTTTGGCGTGGTAGGCCGTAATCGATTCTTGTACGTGGGCGAGAACATCCGGCTGCAGGCGGTGCAGTCCCTTGCGGTCGTACCAGCGCACGACCGTCGCGCCGAGCGCGAGCCAGAACATGAGGCCCGCTGAGGCGAGGATGATTCCACGCGTCAGGCCGGCATCGCCTGCGGAATTAAAAGTAGAGAATGGAGCGGGTGCCGGCAAGGATTTGACGCAGCGGCTCGATCTGGCTGACGAGCTTTAGAGAGCTGGGCAGTGCTTGAAGCGGGACGGTTCCGCCGGCGGACGCGAGCCCGAGGTAAACGAACAGCAGCAGGGCGAGTAGTTGTCCCTGGGTCCCGAGGATCGCGAAGAGAACAAGCGTGCCGGCAGCGACGCTGGCGGCGGCGAGCCACATGAAGAGCCACAGGTAGCCGGTGTCCGGGGCGTCCATGCCCAAGATCCAGACCGCGACGATCAGCACGAGCCCGGTCAGCAGGCCCGTGAGGGGAAGCGCCATCCCCCACTTGGTCAACAGCGTCTGCCAGCGATCGATCGGCAACGGCGCTCGTTGACGCCACTTGGGACCCATCTCGGTCGTGGCGTACCCGGTGGCAGCATCAACCGTCGCGTTGATGATCGTTGCGGCAAGAAAACCGCACATGAGCGTCAATAGCGCGACGTAGAACGCGCTCAGCCCGAGCGCGGAGCGCGCAGGCAGCGGCCGGTAGTACACGCTCGCGAAAGTGATCGGATCGGCGAGCACAGCGGCTGCCGCCGAGCCGGAGGAAGGCCCGGGGTGGGCCGCAGCCAGGAGTTGGTGGCCGATCTTGCGCGAGGCCTCGGCGATCGCTGGTGTCAGGACGCCGGTGGCCAACTCGACACCAACCGTCCCGGCCCGCTGGTTGGTGAGCAACTGCACAGTCGGCTTACTGGCAGGCGTTCCCGCGGGCAGACGAACCCCGGCGAGCGAAAGCAGCGAAGCGGTGAAGTCGGCTGGGATCACCACGGTGGCGTAGGCGCCGTTGCGGTTCATCCTGCCTTGCGCTGCTTGTAGTCCCTCGGGGGTGAGCGCCAAGAGCCTTGAGACTGTGCGCGATCCGGTCAGTCCCGATTCCAGCTCGGCACCGAGGTTGACGTGCCGCGATCCGACGCTCGCGCCCAGGTCCTCGTTGACGATTGATACGGGCAGTCCCCGCAGATGACCAACCGGGTTCACGACTGAGCCGATGTAGAACACCGTCATCAGCACCAGCAGGATCGGGGCGACGATCAGCGGGACCTTCCAGACCCCACGCGCCTTGAGCAGGTGCTTGGCTCGAACCCGATATGTGCTGGAGCGACTGTCGACGGAGGTGGTGGGCTTGGGCTGTGTCTTCGCGGCGTGCCGGGCGGCTGAGTCGGGTGCGGCAGCGGAATCGTCCGAATCGCCCTGCGGTGGTCCCCCTGTGCTCATCTGGCCGCTTCCTCCCGTACCGTTCGAACCGAACGATACGGAACGTACGGTACACTTCGGCCTATGTCAAGCCGACTCTCTGAAACCTCCTACGCCGTCCTCGGACTGCTCGACCGCCTAGGTCCCTCGACCCCGTACCGGCTCAAACAGTTCGCACAGGGCAGCCTCTTCTACTTCTGGACGATCCCCCACACCCAGATCTACAGCGAATGCGCCCGGCTCACAGACGCCGGACTACTCGAGGAGCAACAAGAAGCCAACGGCCGCCGTCGGCGCACCTACGAACTCACCCACGCGGGCCGAACCGAGTTCGAGCAATGGCGTCAGGATCCCCACACTGAGCCCCGCGAGCTCCGCGACCCCGCCCTTCTCAAGCTGTCCTACGGCGCCGACCCCGCAGCGCTCGCGCCAATCCAGCTGAAGCGCCACAACCAACAGCTGGAGCAATACCTCAAGCTGAGCGAAACCGAGATCCCCGACGGAGCACGACACGCACTCGAAGCCGGCATCAGCCAAGAACGCGACTACATCAACTTCTGGTCAGGCCTCGCGTCAACCCGACACGCACCAGCCCCCCCGCCCAGGCCCTGACCCGACGAAAACACTGGGCTTTCGGGCTGCTCGAGGACATCGACCAAACGCTGTACGGCGGTCGGGGTTGCGTCAGAGTTGCGTCGACCTTCGACCGAGTGGTGGTCAGGAGCCTTGACCGACGCCGTAGGCCGTGGCGGCAGCATGAGCCGGCCGTGCCTCGGCTCGCTGGACGTAGTCCTGCAGAACTGGCCAAGGTGCCAGCAGGTCAGGTGATGCGGCGCTGCCGAGAACGCCGGCGCAGACGATGTCGGCGACCGTGAACTGATCGGCAGACAGCCAGTTCTTTCCGGTCAGCGCGGCGGCGATGGCTTCCGCGGCCGCGGCGAACCGCTCTGCAGCTCGACTGTCAGTGATGCCGTCTCGTGTCTCGCCGATCCATCGGTAGAGCGGGCCCTCGAGTTCGGTCATTCCGAACAGCAGCCACTGGTACACCAGTGCCCTCGCCGAAGACCCTGGAGGTGGAGGCAAACCTGCGTCGGGGTAGAGGTCCCCGATCTGCAGACAGATTGCTGCTGACTCAAACATCGTCGTGCCGTCGTCGAGCTCGAACGCGGGAACTCGGCCCGGTGGATGCCGAGCCAGGTGTTCCGGTGACCGTCGCGCGTCCCCGGCCACAAAGGTGGAAGCGAAGGGCACTCATGGGTGCCGAGGCGTTTGCGCAACGCGCCGGACGCGAGCTCCTGGCCACAGGCGAGACCGCCCGCAAGCGAACCATCGAGATGAGCGACGAGCTCACCCCCCCCCTCATGAGGCAAGGATCGCGCGCATGGCGCGAGACGGCGGGTCTAACCAGGACATCGCCACCGAGCTGTTCGTCAGCCGCAAGACGGTCGAGTACCACCTGCACAAGGTCTTCTCAAAGCTCGGAATCAGCACACGCCAGCAGCTCGAATACGTCCTGCCCGAGACCTGAGCGCGCCACATCTGCGTGCGGCAAAGGTGCGTAGAGCATGGCGCGCGGGTTGTAGCGGAACATCCGCTCGGCGATCGTGTGATTTCCATCAGATAAGCGACGCAGTCCTGCGAGTCAGCGGCGAACTCCATGACGGTCGCTAGCGGTAAGTCCGGGACCGCTCGCTCGTAGCGTGTTTGAAACTCACCTTGGGAAGGTGGTCAGACGGGGCACACCCGCCCCGCCTGACCGTGGGAACCCTTCGTGGTTCCGTCGTCCCAGAGTTCGGACTACGCCGTCGCCAGGGACCCTTGGAGGGAGCTCACGAGGTTGCGGATCGCTTTGAGGCAGACGTCCGGGTGGGAAAGCATCGCGCAGTGGCTGCTGGCGACCTCGTAGGTCGTCGCGCCCATTCGCTCTGCGGAAGCGCGGTGCAGGTCCGGGTGCACGCTGTGGTCCTCGGTGGCCACGACGAACGCGCTCGGCTTCGTCCGCCAAGCCGTTCCTGCCGGCTTCTGGTTGAACAGCTCCACGGCCGGCGGCGTGGCGGTCGCCCACACGACCTGCTGTTCCGCTTCCGGCAGATCTCCGCAGAAGTATCCGATGCCGGACGGGAGCATCCAGATTCGGCCGTCGGCAGCCTCGATCTGCTTGAACACGTCGGTGGTCGGGAACTTGGCCTGCTGGCTGGCCGCGGTCTCGGTTTCATCAGGCGCGACCGCCGCGATGTAAACGAGTCCAACGACGCGGTGGTCCGTGCCGGCGCCCGTGATTACGGCACCGCCATAGGAATGGCCGACGAGAATCGATGGGCTCGAAACACGGTCGAGCGTGCGAATCACAGCATCAATGTCGGTCTGGGCTGAGTCGAGGTTGTACTGCGCGGAGATCACCTCGTAGCCCTCGGAGCGCAGCGGTGTGATGAGTTTGGACCAGCACGAACCGTCGGCCCAGATCCCGTGACAAAACACGATGCTCGGCTTGTCGGACATAGGACCCTCCTGTGTGGTTGATGACGATCGGAGGAACCTATTAACGACGACGGGTGGTTCGCGTCTGTCGTTGACCAGTCAGTGCAACTTGTCGTTCCCAAGCGCGTCTTCGAGCATGTCCTCATGAATCAAGACCCTGCTGGTCACGCCGAGCTTCATGAACACCTTGGCGAGGTGATAGCCGACGGTCCGGTGACTGATGAACAGCCGCTCACCAATCTCACGATTCGACAGACCCATCGCAGCCAACCGTGCGATCTGTGCTTCGCGCACCGTCAGGTCATCGTCGCGGTCATGGGCCACGTTTCTCTTGTGGGCTGTCTCTCCGGTTGCCGCAAGCTCGTTCGCCGCTCGCTCAGTGAAGGCGAGGGCGCCCATCGCGTCGAACATGGCGTGCGCGGTCCGAAGTTGATGTCGTGCGTCCACGCGCCGGCCTTCACGACGAAGCCATTCCCCATAGAGAAGGTGTCCCCGCGCGAGTTGGACTCGCATGCGGGTGCGCTGCAGGTGCTCGATGGATGTCTGATAGAGGCGTTCGGCATCTTCGCCGTCATTGAAGAGGGCCTCGGACCGGTTCTCGATCCCCCACGCCCAGCTGGTGTTAGCCGCTGCGGCTCGCGCGGAGAGGTCGGCACGGGCGGTCGCGGCGCGCTCTGGATAGCCCGAACGCGCGGCTGACTCCACCAGCTCACCTAGCAGATACGGGAAATAGAGCGGTCGGTCCGAATAGGCGGACGAAGCAAGCCGCCACGCCTCCTCGTAACGCCCCAACGCGTTGCAGAGGATTGCCTCAGTCATGTCGCAAAAGATGACGGCCAGCCCCTCTCCTCGCTCGATGGCCGCCGGGCGCGCAGCGTGGATCAGGTCGAAGGCCTGTTCGGGTGGTCCGTACGCTGCGAGGGCTACCGCGGGATACGGCATAAACGGAATTCCGGTGGCGTCGCTAAGTTCCTTGCTTTCGTGCACCAGCGCGGCTGCAGATGCGAATTCGCCGGCTGCTATGTGGGTGCCCACGCGACCGCTCAAGGCCAGCGGAAGAACGTCGAAGCAGCCGAGGTTGCGCGCAAGGTGCAGCCCGCGCGAGGTGAGTTCGACCCACATCGCGTCATCCCAAAGGAATGCGCCAAGCGGAGCGCTTGCTGCAAATACGACCACGTCGTCGGGATCCGAGTACTCGTGGCTTCGCAACGCTGCGACCATCTCTAGGGCGAGCGGCGCGCCGGCGCCAGGTCCGCCGATCAGGAACGCGGCCATCATTCGGATGTGGAGATCCCGGATGCCCGGCAGCCGATAGGTCGGAGAGGCCCGCGCGGCTGCCGCGACATCGCCGACACTTGGCCCGCCAGACAGATGCCCGGCGAACAGAGCCGCCGTCATCGCCCGGAGATACATGTCGCGACTGCTCTCTCCGCCTAGGGCGTCCAACCTGATCGCCGCGCTCAACAGAAGCGCTGGGGCATCTCGCCCGCGACCACGCAGGTATGCCAGGCGCGCCTCCAAGACTTCACGCTGCGCGACCTCCAGCTCGCTCTGGGCCGCGAGCTTCGTGAGCGAGAGCAGCTCGTCCGCGCTCTGCGGCTGCCCAGCGTCCAGCTTCGCCTCTGCTGCAGCAAGGGCCCGTCGGCCGCGGCTCTCAATATCCCCGGTGAGGATCACGGCACGCTCGAGAAACGCGGCCGCGGCACTGAGACCACCGCGGCGTGCCGCTCGGCCCGCCGCCCGCTCCAACTCAACCGCGATCTCTTCGTCAGGGCCGCGCGCAGCGAGCGCACGATGCCACGCTCGCCGGTCAGGATCCACAGTCGGCCCAGTCGCCTCTGCCAACGCGCCATGGACCTGACGCCGAGCCGCTGGTTCAGCGTGCCGGTAGATCGCGGAGCGAACAAGCGGGTGCCGGAACACTGTCCGCACGCCCACACGAAGCAGCCCGGCGCTCTCGAGCTCGTCGACGGTAGCTCGGGGGATCCGCAAAAGATCAGCAGCGCGCCAGAGGATGACTGGATCACCGAGCGGCTCGGCTGCTGCAATCAACGACAGCGACCTCGACGGCCCACTCAGCGCATCGATGCGCCGCTGAAAAGCCTCTTCGAGCTCAGCCCAAAGGCCCCTCGAATCCGGGCGCTCTGATGTGTTTTCGACCGCATTAAGCCCGGGCAGCGTGTGGCAGAGTTCGAGGATGGCGAGCGGGTTTCCCACTGTTTCGGCGATGAACTGCTCTCGGATCTGTTCATCGACTGGCGCCACGAGCGCTGAGGCGAGTAGCTTGTGGGCGTCCGCCGTCGCCAGGCCTGTGACGACGAGTTGGGGGAGTCCCTGGAGTTGCTCGTGGGGCTCGCGGATCGCGAAGACGAGCGCGAGCGCTTCGGAATCGAGCCTGCGCGCAACAAACGCCAGGGTCTGCGCTGTGGCCCGGTCCAGCCATTGGGCGTCGTCGATCACGACCAGTACGGGGCGCTCTTCGGCGATATCCGCGAAGTGGTTCAGCATCGCGGTCCCGAGCAGCAACGGACTCGGAGCCTCGCCAAAGCTGCGGCCGAGCGCCACCTGGATCGCGTCGCGTTGCGGCTCGGGCAGCAACTCGAGCTTGTCCTGGGGTGTCTGTGAGCAGACCTGCTGGAGCCCCGCGAACACAAGCTCAGACTTCGATTCGATGCCCACCGCTCGGATCACGGTGACATCACGGGCGCGCCGGCAGCAATCATCGATCAACGCCGTTTTCCCAATTCCAGGCTCGCCGCTCACCACAAGCACACGGCTTCGACCCGCCCGGATATCAACCAGCACCTGGTCAAGCTCAGCCTGCTCACGCCGACGCCCACAAAGCGACGTCACCGGCTCAGCACCGTCCCAGGTCACACGTAAGGCGTCGATGGGTGTCTCGAACATCCTTTTTCCCGGCGAGGACAGACGGGCAGCTCACAACCATCCTAACTGGGAGCATCCAGCGGCCCTTAGGTCATTCGACTGAATCGATCAACTGAATTCTCGGTACGTCAGTGTCCGTTCCAGCCATGGCCCGCTTGACGATATACCGGTGACCGATATAATCTCGGGGCATGTCAGAGATCGGCGGTCAGGACAGGGAAGTGCTGGCGGCTCTTGGCCGGTACGCCGGGTCGGCGACCTTGATCTTGTCGAGCTTGGCTGATGGTGAGAAGCATGGGTATGCCCTGACCAAGGACATACAGGCGTTCGCCGGCGTCAAGGTGGCACCCGGCACGTTGTATGAAGCGCTGGGACGGTTAGAGGGTCAGGGTCTGATTGAGGCGGTCCCGTCGACCGATCGCCGTCGCCCCTACCGGTTGACTGCCCTTGGAGCACGGGTGCTTAGTTCTCACTTGACTGACCAGCGACGGGTGGCTGAGGTCGGCCTGCGGCGGTTGGCGAACACCGAAGGACTGGCGTGAGCAAGCCGCGGGCCATCGAGCGCGAAGCGCAGCGGCTCGTGCGCTGCTATCCGAAAGGGTGGCGGGCTCGGTACGGGGATGAGTTCACCCAGTTGCTGGTCGACGAGCTGACTGAGGGTGAAGTGTCGGTGGCGCGCAAGCTTGATGTCTTGGCGCATGGGGCCTGGACGAGGCTGACCTACGCGGGGTTGGCTGGTTCGGTCTTGGACTCTCAGCGGCGGACGCGGTCGATGTTGCGGGAGCTGTTGGTTGTGTCGGCGCTATTCGTGATGCTCGCTGTCGGTGTTTGGGCACAGCTGACGATCGCTTGGCAGTGGTCGGCGCCGTTGAGCGCCGGAACCACGGCAGCGATGTGGTTGATGTCCGCTGGACTGTTCGGTTTGGGCGCGCTAATGATTGTCGTCATTGCGCTGATCGCCGTGTTGTTGCTTGGGCTGGTACCCGCGGGCGGCGTTGGTCGGTGGCTCCCCGTGCTGGTTTCTGTGGCTGCTGCCGGCGTTCTGTATCTCGGGTGTCGTCACTTCGGGCCCCACTGGCCCGGCACGGGCGGGCATGCCTGGTCGGGAAGAGGTCTCGTGCCTGGTTGGTTGGCCCGACTGACCTGGGCCGGGACATTGTGGCTCAGCTCTTATTGGGCCCACCCGGTCGCGTTGGGTTCATTCCCTACCGGTGAGCTCGCCTGGATGGTGATCAGTCCGGCCGCTTGGCTCGCGCTCATCGTGTCCGGCGCGGTGACCGCCGGTCGGGTACAGCTGACGCCGAAACTACAGCGACTCGCTGTTCTGCTCTGCGTTGTCGCGGTTACCGCGATGATCGTATTTCTCGCTGGTGCGGTCCTTTGGGTGTTCGCAGACAACAGCGGACCTCGGGGCCTGTTCGCTGTCGGCGCGATCGATTTCGCGATCGTCGCGATCCTCGCAGCCGGCTTGATCACGGCGACCCATCTCTTGAGGCGCGTGGCGGCCACCGCCCTGCGCCCGGCCGCCGGTTGATCAGATGACAACTCGGAGCGGGAGTGGCTGGACCCGTCGGCGGGTCTTGGCAGCCGGGCTGGGTGGAGCCGCGGCTATCGTCGCCGGCGGGCTTGAGCTCGTCGATCTGGGTGTGGTGCCAGGTAAACATATCCTCGACGCCGTCGACGGTGCCTGCGATGTCCCGACGCCGCCTGAGACGTTTCGCCGGCCCGGCGAGACGATCACCGGCCGCTTCTACTCCCGGGCACGCAGGCGTTACGTCGGGTACACGATCGCCTACCCGCCTGGGCACTCCAGAGGCAGCCGGCTTCCACTTGGTCTGTATCTGCACGCAGAGGGCGGCAGCCACACCAGCCCGCTTGGAGGACTTCCCCTAGCCAGAGCGCTTGCCGGAACGGGTCTGCCAGCCATCGCGCTCGTCGCGGCTGACGGCGGCAATCTCTACTGGCACCCGCACCCCCGCGATGACCCGATGGGAATGATGATCGACGAGATCATTCCGATCTGCCAACGACTCGGCCTCGGTACCACCGCCGGCCAGATCGGCACCATCGGCATCTCGATGGGTGGCTACGGCGCCATCCTGTTCGCTGAGAGATTCGTCCACACCATCGCCGCATGTGCAGCGATCAGCCCCGCGATCTGGACTACCTACCCCCAAGCCCACACGGCGAACCCGGGTGCGTACACCAACGCCCAAGAGTTCTCCGAATATGACGCGGTAACCCACACCAGCTCCCTCACTCAAACGCCCGTGCGGGTCGCCTCCGGCAGCGACGATCCCTTCCACCCGGGTGTGGTTACCCTCATCGACCGGCTACCACGGCACGCGACCACCGAGATCACCGGCGGCTGTCACGACGGCGCCTTCTTCGCCAGTCAACGCCACGCATCACTTCTGTTCCTCGGCCAGCACTTGACGACCTGAAACCTGCTGGTCGCTACCGAAGCAGATGCACCGTAAGCCGATCCTTGGGTTCGCGCGGTGATTGCAACACCCGCCCAGATGGAGGGACTTTGTAGGTCGTCCGTGCCCGGTGCTTGAGTAGCGCGCCGGTCGTCACAAGCCGAGCCCGTAGGGCGAGGCGCCCGTGGCGATCGGCTCGCTGTCCGGTCCGGAGCCGGTGGCCGGCGAGGTCCCTTCCTGGGAGGCGGGTGAACGAAAGGCGCGTAATGGCGCAGTTCTCTGAGCAGATGGTCACCGAAGTTGTGCAGCAGTTCTGGGCGGCGATGGCACGCGGTGAGTTCATCACCGACGCCGCCGCCGAAGCGGGTACCTATCGCAAGAAGGCAGCTCGATGGTTGCGCGCGGAGGGCGGCGTGCGCCCGCGCCGCGGCCGGGATCTCAAGGGCCGCTGTCTGACGTTCTCAGAGCGCGAGGAGATCGCGCTGGCGCGGGCGGGTGGTGAGTCGATGCGCGCGATCGCCAGGCGGCTGGGACGCAGCCCGTCGACGATCAGCCGTGAGCTTTCGCGTAACGCCGGCTGTGCGGGGCAGGCCTACCGAGCGACAACAGCGCACGCGCTCGCGTATGAGCGCGCGAGTCGCCCCAAGCCGTCGAAGCTCGCGACGAACCTGGTGCTGGCAGAGAAGGTGGAGCAAGATCTCAGGCGGCGCTACTCACCGGAGCAGATCGTCGGGCGGTTGCGCCGAGACTTCCCGCAAGATCAGGAGATGTGGGTGTCGCACGAGACGATCTACCAATCGCTGTACGTGCAGTCCCGCGGCGCGTTGCGCCGTGATCTGACCAGCTGCCTGCGGACCGGGAGGGCGCTGCGCCGTCCCTGCCGCCAGGCCGGTCAGCGCAAGAATCGAATCCCGGACATGATCAACATCAGCGAGCGTCCCGCGGAGGCCGATGACCGCGCTGTCCCCGGCCACTGGGAGGGCGATCTGATCATCGGCAAGAACAACGCCACCGCGATCGGGACGCTAGTCGAGCGCACCACCGGCTACACGATGCTGGTGCACCTCCCCGACGGCTACAAGCCCGAACAGGTCCGCGACGCGCTCACCACCAAGATCCAAACGATCCCCGACATCCTCCGCGCGTCACTGACCTGGGACCAGGGCCCAGAGATGCGCGACTGGCAACAAGTCAGCGTCGCCGCCGATATCAACATCTACTTCTGCGACCCACACGCACCATGGCAACGCGCCACCAACGAGAACACCAACGGGCTGCTGCGCCAGTACTTCCCCAAGGGAACCGACCTGTCAGTGCACAGCGCGATCGACCTCGACTGGGTCGCCACCGAACTCAACGACCGACCGCGCAAACGCCTAGGCTTCAGAAAGCCGATCGAGGAGATCGGACCACTACTGTTGCGATAACCGCCAGAATCCGCCGATCCCCTTCGAGGCGGCCCGCGCTGTTGCTCTTGTCCGACAGCGGCAGCGAAAACGCCGACTTGAGATCGCGCCGGCATGGCTGGATCTGCTTGGAAGCAGGAGTGGCGCCGACCGCTGCCTTGCGAGCGTCTACCTGCTCGTCGGCGGCTAGCTGGGTGCTGGGTGCCGCCGGTCGGACCAGCGGAAATTGCGGTCAGAGGATGAGGCCGGACCTTTCACGCAGGCTCACATCCCTCAGTAGGGCCGGCTCGGGTAGCTAGGCCCGTATCGTTGATTCGCGTTCGCGGCGAGTGAGATCGCGCGGGCTGGCCAGAACGATCCACTGGGTGGGCCGCCGTTGCACAGTCCGCTGCTGTTTCCCGGGGTGTGCGTCCACAACAGCGCGTCCACCTTCGGGAACGTGGTGTTCGTGGTCGGTAGCGGCCCGAGACCAAGGCCCGGAGGGTTGCAGAGATCCTCGATCCCCTGTGTTGCGGGGTGCGGGTTCAGTTTCGGGCCTCGCCCGTTTTGGGCTGTGTCGATGATGAAGTGCGAGCCACCGGTCAAGCGTGACACCTGCTGGCCGTAGCGGACCTCGCTGATCGTCCAGTTGTTATGGGTGTCGTTGGTGAAGAACCCACGTGCCCGCCTGATGTCTGCGGCGTTCAAGACGTTTGCCGCGTAGCGAGGATTGTTCGAGTCCGAGTAGCCACCTTCGATATAGACAACAGCGTGCTCCAGGGTGGCGACCTTGTCGACCTCGTAGCGAAGCATTCGCTCCCACGCCGGCAACGACCCCTTCTTCGCCATACACGACGAGGACCCGACCACGTCAAGCTCAAGCAGATACACGACGGGCTGCGTTCCCGTGGCGGCGACCATTGCGTTCACGCGCCGCTCGAACAACGGCATGTACGCATCAATCTGACCGGTCGACGCGCAACCACCAAGCACAGGGTGCATCAAATAGGTCGAGAGGACCGGCACGCTCCCTGGATCAGCCGTCAGGTTGTGACAAAGAATCTTGGTGACGAAGGCACTGATCCCGGCCGGCGACCCGCCGTCGGAATTAGAGCTGACAAGCTGCGTCTCCGGCTCCTTGGCGATCTTCTCCAGCAACTCAACCTTCCGGCGAAGCGACGCGGAAACGCTCGCGAGCTTCGGATCCACCGTCATCCCCAGGAACGTCTGCCACGGCTCATCATCCGGAAACGCCGAGAGGTACTGACCGACCGGGACGTTGCTGTCGATCCCTAGTAGTCGCGCGATCTCACCCGCCGCCGCACCATGGGTCGGACCATCCACAAAGAACCGGGCGCCGTGCAGTGGATCGGCTCCGGGCGCCTTCGCCAATCCCAACGGGTTAGTCGGGCTACGCGGGGCGGCGAGCCCGGTACAACCACCCGTGCTCGAACTCGCGCTCGTGATCGTCGTCCGCTGGGCGCTGGTCGAAGCGAGCGCGCTGGCGGCTGTGATTGCGGAGAGGAGCGTGAGTGCCATCGCGATCGCGCACACCCGCCTCACCCCCGGCAGACAGCAAGCATTTGTCACGACGGCCCCCCTAACGGACCTCTGCGTCGGATCCTCTGTGAACTACCTCTCGTCAATACGCGGAGCCTGCCCCCCGGACCGCATACCCAGCCGCGCGACGCTACTCCCCGGGCACAACAAAAGGGGAAAGAGTTATCGCGGCAGCGCAACCCGACTGTTCACAGAATCAACGGAGCTATCGTTACGGCGCCGGCCACCGGCAGGGAGGCTATCGCCCACACGATCGACTCGTTCATCCGCCCCGGCCCGCCAGGCATTGAAACCATCGAGTTCCGCGTCATCAACATCGCAGCCAATGGTCCGGTCGTGATGACCGAGCGGGTGGACGTCTTCAAACTTCCCGACAGGTCGTTCGAGCTACAGGTCATGGGAACCTTCGAAGTCACTGACGGCAAGATCAACGCCTGGCGGGACTATTTCGACACGAACCAGTTCACCATGCGTATGGGATAAGACTGGACTCGCCATGCCGGAAAAACGCCAGTTCCACCCCGGCACGTCTTAGCCGTCAGCAGTCGCAACCATCATCCGCGGCGGACGTTGCACGGGGACGTGAGCGTTGGCCCTGCCGAGGCGACCACGAAAGCCGGTGTCGCGTCTTCGTGAGACAAACCTCTCGCGGCTAAATGAGAATCCCGCCGCGAATTGATGAGACCCGACTTCCCCCTGTCGGGTCTCATCAAGTTGTGACACCGCCGGTCCCACCCTCAACGCGACAAATTCTCACGAACCTGCGACACGCCGTGTACCGAAGCAGGTGTCCCGTAAGCCGAGGAGGGAAGATCGCGGGACCGGAATTGGTTGCGCTTTCATGATGCCGCGGGTGCGGCTCGAGCGCGTCGTCCCAGGAACTTGGGCAGGTAAATTGAGCGCTGGTTGAGGTTGAATCGGGTGGGCTGCCCAGTTAGGTTGGAGCTCAGGCCTGACCGGAGCTCGGCGGGCGGGAACCTCGCGCATAGTCGCGAAGGAAGGGGGCCGAGGTGTCCCTAGACCAGAAGAGGGCGCGCTGGTTCGGTGTGCTCTACCTCATTACGTTCGTGACCTCGATCGCAGCGCTGGCGCTTTATGAGACTGTGCTTCGACATCCGGTGAGCTACATCGCGGGGGCTGGGCACGACAACCAGGTCTTGTTCGGGGCTCTGCTTGAGCTGCTGCTGATCATCGCGAACATCGGTACGGCCGTTGTGATCTTCCCGATCCTCAGACGACAGAGCGAGGAGTTGGCGCTCGGCTACGTGGCGGCGCGGCTGGTCGAGTGCACGTTCATCCTCGTCGGCATCGTCTGCATGCTCGGGATCATCACGCTGCATCAGCAGGTTGCGGGGGCGTCTGAAGGCACGGTCGCCTACACCCTCGCCGCTCTCAAGGACTGGACGTTCCTCCTCGGCCCGGGTTGGGTCGTCGGCTGGGGCAACGGCCTGATCCTCGGCTACCTGATGTACCGCTCAGGCTTGGTGCCGCGAGCGGCAACGTGGCTCGGGCTCATCGGCGGACCGCTAATCATCCTGTCAGGGACGGCCGTGATGTTCACCGGCAACCTTCCGAGCAGCACGCTGCACTCCCTGCAGGGGATCGCGACCATCCCGGAGTTCGCGTGGGAACTCTTCCTCGGGATCTACTGCACGTTCTGGGGCTTCAAGCCGGATGCCCCGATCCTCTCCAGGAGCGCCCCGATCGCGACCCAGCAGACAACGGAACCGGTGAGCGCTCTCTTGGCCTGAGCGCCCGTGCGATGCGGCGCATCGGTCTGTTGGGTGGTGAGAGTTGGGAGTCCTCGGCTCAGTATTACCGGCTGATCAACGAAGTGTCGGGTCTCACCAAGTTGTGACACTGAGATGGAAGCGTTCGCCGACAGAGCGGCGCGCGAGCTGCGCGCAACCGGACAGCCCGCCCGCAAGCGAACACCGATCGCCGAGGCCTCCGAACTCACGCCACAGGAAGCTCAAGCAGTGCGCCATGGTGACTCCGATGCCCTCGCCGCGCTCGGTGGCCTCTTCGATTGTGCGACTTCGTAGCGGGTCCGCGGTGCTCGGCTGGCCGCGGTAACACGCCGGCACGAGCGCGCCGTATGGGGCCATGTCGCCGCCGGTCGCGATTTGCACGGCGTCGGTTTCTTGCCCGAGTTCTTCGGCTTCGGCGAGGTGTCGCCGGCGCGGCGTCGTCGCCAGGCTGCCGGTTCCGAGGTGGGTAGTACTTGAGAGGAATCCGGGACCTGACCTCGTGGGAGGCGGTCCGCGAGCTGGTGGAGTACGTTCGATGTGTGAGCCGAGGCGAACATCTCGCCCGCACGTACTGGCTCGATCTGCTGAT
>CAVRFD010000016.1:0-22710 GCA_963720195.1 uncultured Conexibacteraceae bacterium | reverse complement strand
ACACGAAGATCGGCCAGCAGGGCTTCAATCACGACCGCGCGCAATCTTCGTAAAGCCGGGGCCGGTGCCGCAGAGCCAATCACGATAAAGTCGATTGAACTCCTTGGATTAATGATAGCCTGCCGCGCATGCACACAACCAACCACCTCCACGCCGAGGGCTGCGCAGACGCGCGCCGCCGTCGGCGCACTCGTCCTGGCCGGAGCCCTTACGGCAGCCGCCGTCGAAACGACGACGCTTGCGTCGACGGCGACAGCCGCGCCGACCAGTTCGCCGCTCACCGTCCTGCAATCGAATGGTCGGCTCCCTTCCGGGGACCTGTTCGTGACGCTCGGCTCCACGGCTGAGATCGTCACCCTGAGCGGGAACGTCGTGTGGTCAACCACGGCACCCGCGGGCGATTCCTTCACCGACCTCCGTGTCCAGAGGTACGAGGGGCAACCGGTCGTGACGTTCAGCGTGAGTGGGGCCGCACAGGGCGTGCTGGGTCCGTCGGGCGGCGAAACGGCACCGACTACATCCTCAACGACCACTACCAGCAGATCGCGACGGTGGAGCCGGGCGCGGGCTATTCCTTCGACGGCCACGAGTTCTGGATCACACCGCAGGGCACGGCCTGGATCACCGCGACACAGACGGGCACAGCGAACCTGACATCGATCGGCGGCGCCGCCGACCAGACCGTCACCAACGGGATCGCCCAGGAGATCGACATCAAGACCGGCAAGGTCCTGTTCACCTGGAACAGCGCCGACCACGCCTCCTACGCGGACAGCCACGCGCCGCTGCCGGCGTCCGCCTCCCAGGCGTGGGACTGGTTCCACATCAACGCCGTCAGCCCGGGTCCGAACGGCACGATCCTGATCAACTCGCGCCACACCTGGTCGACCTATGACGTCAACTCCCAGGACCGGCCACGTGAACTGGGTGCTCGGCGGTACCGCAAGCACCTTCACCCAGCGCGCCGCGCCGGGCCAGACGCTGAACAGCTACGGCGACCTGTTCGCCTAGGAGCACGACCCGCAGTACGTCGGTGACAACCGCTACTGGCTGTTCGACGACGAGAGCGCCCAGGCCACTCAACCCGCGACCGGGGGGTTCCCGGCCAACGGCTTGCCCTACAGCCGCGCCGTTGAGGTGCAGATCAACCCATTCGCCAAGACGGCGACCGTGATCGCGTCACGCGACCAGCCGGAGGGTCTGACCGCGTACGCGACGGGCGGCGTGCAGCCGCTCCCCAACGCCGATCTCGTCGTCGGCTGGGGCACACTGCCCTACGTGTCGATCTACGACCAGGCCGGCAAGCTGATCTACAACGCCGAGTACAACGGCGGGCTCAGCAGCTACCGCGCCTACCTGTTCAACTGGCCGCCGACCCCGGTCGGCAGGCCACATAACCGGCCACGTTAGGCCTCAGCGGTTCGGGTCGGCCTTAGGGGCCGGCCCGAACCGCGGCGCTCTGACTCGACGCCGACCTCCACCGCCGGTAGTGAGCTAGACAGCGCCGCCGTCCGAAGTCACGTCTGAGTCTTCGCCACCACGCGCTTCGGCCGACACCGACCGGCTCGATCAGCCCCTCATCGCGCATCCTCCCCACGTCTTTGAGACATGAGACTGGCTGGCGGCCGGGACTACGCACCTGACGTCCGCCACGGTGAACTCGTCGATGATCGACCCGCGAACGAACTGCCTGATTTCAAACTTGTCCGGCAAAAGCTGTCGCGGCGACACTCACGGCTTCGAGAGCTGAGCGGGGCGCTCGCAAGTGTCAGCCCAGTGCTGAGCGGCAGCTTTTGCGTCGTGTCGTGAGTCGTGGGCGCTCGCGAGTCCGTAGTTGGCACCGCTCAACGACCATTTGCCCGGTAGACCCGTCGATACGACCTTGTTGATTGCGAGGACTCCGTCGTGCCCGTCGCGGGCGAGTATCTGAGGGTTTTGAAGACCTCTGCCAACAGCCGCCAATCCGGCACCACCTCGTCGTCCTCAATGACCGTCACGTCTTCAGTGGCCAGGTGACGCACCCAGAGACGATGGCCGGTGCTGAGAGACGTGAACCCGAGTCCCGCCAGAACCTCGCACGTAGCGTTGCCTTGGCGTTGCCTTGGGGTGCTAAGCCAGTGGTATCGCCAGAGGAGCACGAGTCGATTCAGAGATGCCTCGATGACGTTCAACGTCGCCCGAGCGAGCACTCCGGATACGGCTCACATCCCACGAAAGTACCGGGCTTTCTCATAAATAACACAACGATCCGATGTCATGAGAGTAAGTTCCACAAAGCACTTGTGTCGGCAGCGCCTAGCGAGCACCGGGGAGCAAGGACATGCCGCAGGAGTTCGATGGGAGGCTAAATGCCCATTTGACGCGCGACGCGTCAGGTGCCGTTCGCGACCTGCTGCACCTAGACGCGCCGTATGTGGCGACGGCGAACGCACCGTTGCCAGCTGCGCGGGAATACCTCGAGCGGTACGCCGACGGGCTCGGGATTGAGCGTAGTCAGCTAGATAGCCTAGAGCTGCAGCCCACTGAGGAGCCGATCGACGTAGGCGTCGAGTACCGACTGGCCGAGATGCGGCGCCAGTTCGACGCAACCGCGGTCGTATTTAGCCAGACGGCACTGGGGCTTCCCGTCTGGAACGCCGGGATCGTGGTGAGCCTACTCGACCGGCCGCTACGGGTCGTCTCGTCGCAGTCGACCGACCATCGGGAGATCGAGGTGAGCAAACCGTCGGCACAGGCCCTGCGCAAGCTCACCCGGCTTGACGAGAAGACGCTCGCGCCGAAGCTCGGGCTGCGCCAGGCGGGCGCGGAGTTCGTCCCGAACTCGCTGCAGATCCAGCGCCGCCGCCTACTCGTCTACCGGTACGACCCCGCCACCCGCACCTTGTCGCCAGCACCGACCTCACCACCGGCAGGCGACCGTGAGCACGACGCCCACCCCTTCCACACGCCCGTCATCCTCCCTTTGCCGCCGGTGGATGACGGGATCGTCGACGGCGGCCACTATGTGGCCGCGGAGCTGATCTTGATACTCGGGACGCGGACGGTCCCGGACCTCCACTGGGTTGCGATCGTTGAGGCGAGAACGCTCGACGTCCTTTACCTGCGCCCGCTCGCTGACAGCGTGGACGGGCTGGTATTCCATGACGAGCCGATCACCGACTACGGAGGCCCGGCGGCGAGCGCGAGCAACGCTGCGCTGAACGCGGCGCGTGTAAGCGTCCAGCTCGAAGGGCTTGACCCGCCCGCCGGCGGAACCTACTTGCTCACCGGCGACAACGTCGCGCTTGTCGACGTCGAGCCGCCCGCCGTGGCTGCGCCGACCGAGCCCGCCGGAACAGATTTCAACTTCAGCGCGCGGACGAACGACTTCGCCGCGGTTAATACCTACTACCACGCTGACCGCTTCTTCCGGCTGGTAGCGGATCTCGGGTTCGATGTCGCTTCCTATTTCGGCGGGACCCTGTTCCCGACGACAGTCGACCATCGCGGCCTCGGCGGTTGGGACGGGATACCGCTCAACGGAGACACGATCAACGCCCACTGCCTCGGCAATGGCAGCTTCGGCATTCAGCAGACCACGTTCGCCCTCGCCGATCTGACGAACGTCGCGCAGCCGCTGGGCATCGCATGCGACTACCGGGTCGTCTTGCACGAACTGGGTGGCCACGGAACTCTCTACAACTACGTCAACGGACCGAACTTTCACTTCTCACACAGCGCCGGCGACAGCTTCGGGGCTGTCTTGTGCGACCCTGAATCCAAAGCGCCAGACCGCTTCGAGAGCTTTCCGTTCGTTCCGGTCGTCAACCGCCGGCACGACCGCACGCCCGCATTGGGGTGGGGGTGGAATGGAAACATCGCGCTGAACCCGTTCAACCCTGTGATCGACAACGGTGGCTATAACAACGAGCAGATCCTGAGCACCACGCATTTCCGG
This sequence comes from uncultured Conexibacteraceae bacterium, assembly GCA_963720195.1. Taxonomy (GTDB): domain Bacteria; phylum Actinomycetota; class Thermoleophilia; order Solirubrobacterales; family Solirubrobacteraceae; genus Palsa-465. The sequence continues at coordinate 18,773 of CAVRFD010000016.1, read as the reverse complement.
ATCTACCGCAGCCTCGGCGGCGATTCGACCGAGGTTGACCAGCGACACTACGCCGCGCGGTATGTGGCCTACCTGATACTGCGGGCGATTGCGACCATCACGCAGGCCACCAGCCCGCCGACCGCGCTCGGCTGGGCAACCGCGCTGATGACCGTGGACGCCGGCGACTGGACGCACGCCGGCCAGATCGGCGGAGTGTATGCGAAGGTCATCCGATGGGCATTCGAGCTCCAAGGCATGTACCAGCCCGCCGCCACGCCCAAGCCGAACAACAACATCGGCCCGCCGCCACCGGTCGACGTGTACATCGACGATGGACGCGCCGGGCAATACGAGTTCGCCCCCGGCGGCACCTACCCGAGCGTGCAGCGGTTCTGGGAAACGACCAAGATCTGGAACCGCCACCGCCCCGACGGCCACGCCGACCACCAGCCGCCAATCGTCGGAGAGCCCAACTACGCTTACCTGGCCGTACACAACCGCGGCACGCAGGCCGCGACAGGCGTCTGGGTGCGCGGCGATCAAGCCGCACCGCGCGGCGGCCTCGTTTGGCCGGACGACTTCAAACCGACGATCACCGAATCGATCTCCATCGCCGGACCGATCGCACCGGGCGCACACGTGCAGGTCGGGCCCCTAGAGTGGCGCCCACAACACGAAGACGACGTGCTCCTGATGAGCTCCGGCGCGACTGGCGACCGCGCCAACAACGACCCAACCACGCTGCTGCCGTGCGCCGCCGGACCGACGCCGCTGTGGCGCCTGGTGCCGTGCGACAACAACATCGCCCTGCGCGCGGTATTCCCCGTCCCCGGTGGCGGAGGTACCCACGCGCTCTTGCACGCGTTCGAGCATCGCTGGTTCACAGCGGCGAACCCGTTCGCCGCTACGGCCAAGGTTCAGATCCAGGCCGAACTGCCATCCTTCCTCGCGACCCGAGGGTGGACGCTGACGCTCGACAACCCGGGCGGCGGCTCGTTCTCGCTGGGCCCGCGCGATACGCGCGAGATCAGGCCGCGCCTGCAGCCTGGTCACGACTTCACAGCCGCCGATGTTGCCGCCGCCGGCACAGTCGCGATCACGTTCCTCGTTGTGGTAGACGGAATCAGCGTTGGCGGCCTGACCTATGTGCTCGACGCGAACATGAAGCACTCAACCTCCGGGCCGCACGACGACCCAGACCACGCCCAGCCCGGACATCACCATCACGAACCGGACCATGTCCGAAGGCTGAAGATTGAGGTCGACCTCGACTGACGCCCGAGCGCCTGGGATGCCCGGAAAGCGGGCGTGACGTGACCGTGGGCGATCGCTTTTCCTTCTGACGGCGTCGAACGCCCACGACTGCCTTTGCGACGACGCGCTCACCGATGTGGCGAGATGGCGATAGGCGTCCGCGGGCCAAGACACCGGTGGCCGCGGAAGCCTCTCCTAGCGAACTTCGATCAGTCGCTCGCCCGCATCGAGCAGGTCGACGATCCCAGGGAGCCGCGCGTCGAACCATCCGAGCAGCGCTCGCCGACTCGTGTTGCCAATCCGCAACCACAGCACTTGAGCCGAGTCATCTGAGCGTCGAGTAAGCGCGGCGAAGTCCTCATCCTTTGTGACGAGCACTGAGGCTGTCTCGATCGCGTAGCGCCAAACCTCCTCGTCGGGAGATGAAAGGAGGCCGACGTCACCCACATGTGAAGCCTCGTGTCCTCGATCCGCAAGTATCCGCGCGAGTGCAGGTGGCAGCTGCGCGTCTACGAGGAACCGCACTCGCTACTTTGCGGCCAGCACGGCGTGGTCGGCCTCGAGCGCGGCGTACTCGAGGCAAGCAAGGATGTCCTCGGCCTCCAGGTAGGGATAGTCCGCGAGGATCTCTTCCTGAGGCGCCCCGCTGGCGAGCAGGGAAAGGACGTCGGTCACGCGGATCCTCATGCCACGGACGGTGGGGCGCCCGTGAGCAATCATGGGGTCATACGTGATGCGGTCCAGCCTAGACATGGCGTTAGCGTACCGCGCCCGCCAACGCCGAAAGCCCTGTCTGGCCGTCCCCGCCCAACCGGGGTTACAGCCGTAGCGCGGCCATAACCGCTCCACATGTGTGTCATGAGTGTGTTAAGACCCCAGAATCGCCCGAAAATGAGTGTCCCGAGGCCATTGAACCGGAAGTGTAAGCCGTACGTTTCCAGGGCTTTCAGGTGAAGTACCGCTACCGGGATTCGAACCCGGGTTACCGCCGTGAGAGGGCGGCGTCCTAGTCCCCTAGACGATAGCGGCGCGGACTGAGTGGACAAGCGTAGCGAACGGCTGCGAGAGAGGTTCGGCAGGGTCTTGGAGACGGCGAGAATGGGTTGCGATTGCTAGTCTCGTTCGTCCACTGCGGCTGTGGTGGAATTGGTAGACACGCAGCGTTCAGGTCGCTGTGCTCGCAAGGGCGTGGGGGTTCGAGTCCCTTCAGCCGCATCGTCGAACTCGAGGTCCGGGTCGCCTTTCTGGCGGCCCGTCGTCGTTAGGAGGCTCGTCTCACCTAAAGGCCTCGTCCACGACCGCTAGCCCCCAAACCGCCCACTAATCGTTCCGATTTGTGCTGGCGGGGCGCTGGTACAGCCCCGCCAGCAAAAACCTCCGGTCCACCCGGCGGTTTGGCATCCCGAGGTCGCTAGCGACGAACGACCGACCGACCCGGAGCAGCGAGGACTACGCCGCGACCGCCGGGGCATTCCAGCGTTCGAGCACCCTGGTCGCATGCTCGTGACCGAGGATTGAGATCGTCGCCGGAAACAACGCCAAGCGCTCTCCCCCAGCCACGGACTCGCCGATCCAGCGCGCTGACAAAGACCGCAGGACGTGCCCGTGGGCGAACATCAGCACGTCGCCGTCAGCCGTGATCGCGTCCGCGATCACTCGATCAACCCGAAGAGTCACATCCGCGGGTGACTCCCCGCCCGGACAGCCATCGCGCCACAGATTCCAGTCAGGGTGGATCTCGTGGATCTGAGGAGTCGTCAGTCCCTCGTAATCGCCGTAGTCCCACTCGGTCAGATCGGGTGTCAGCTCGATCCTGTCGCCAAACCCAGCCAACTCCGCAGTCGCAACAGCCCGCTGCAACGGGCTCGACAGCACCCGCGCGAACTGAAACCGGGCCAGCACGGGCGCCAAAGTCCGCGCCCGCTCGACCCCCGAATCAAGCAGCGGCAGATCGGTGTGGCTGGTGTGGCGACCGTTCTCGCTCCACTCGGTGGCGCCGTGACGCACCACCACCAGCCGCGGTTCGGTCATGCCGGTACGCGCTCCAGCTCGTGAACCGCGAGCAGCGCCGCGCCGAGCACGCCGGCGGGCGCACCCCAGCGCGCCAGCCGCACGGTCGCGCGCCCTTTCAACCCGGGATGGACGTAGCCGGCGGCGAACTCCGCTGCCTGATCCAGCAGCAGCTCGCCGGACGCCACGCCGCCGCCGCCACCGATCACGACCTCGTCAGGATCGAAGGTGTTGATCGCGTTCGCGATCCCGACGCCGACCGCATGCGCCCAGCGACGCACCGCCGCGGCGGCGTCAGCGTCGCCTTCCCTGGCGGCAATGACAGCGTCGGCAGCGAGCACCTTCTCCCCCGAGGCAGCAAGCCTGCCGAGCGCTGACTCGGGGTGCTCGGCCGCCGCTGCCTGCGCGAGACGATCGAGCGCGTGTCCCGCGGCGAGCGCCTCGAGCGAACCCGGCTGCGGGAAGTGGTCGGTCGCGGGCTGGATATCCGGCCAGCATTCCAGACCGATCAGCGTCATCCCCAGCTCACCGGCCCCGCCACTGCCGCCACGGAAGATCTGCCCGTCGATCACAATGCCTCCGCCGATACCCGTTCCGACCGTGATCATCACCAGGTTGCGTGAAACCATGTTGAGGTCGTCGTCGTACGCTTCGGCAAGCGCGGCCACGGTCGCGTCGTTGTCGACGAACACCGGCGTCCCGAGCCGCCCGCCCAGCACCTCGCGGAGCGCGACGCCCTCGAGCGGGATGTTGGTCGAGGCGGCGATCTCGCCGGTCTCGAACCGCACGATCGAGGGCACGCCGATCCCGACAGCGTCATAGGAATGGCCGCCGGCCACCTCGCCGACGATTTCGACCAGCTGGTCGATCAGTGCCTCCCCGCTGTCGAGACGGGTCGGCTGCAGCGTGTGCCTGACCATCCCATCCGGGCCAAGCAGTGTCGCGGCGACCTTTGTGCCGCCAACGTCAATCCCGACAACGTTGCTCATAGCCGTGATGCCGCGTCCTCGTCGAGCACCACGACGATCTCCTCGACGTGCTCCGACAACAGCGATGCGGGCACCTCGGTCGTGTGCGGAGCGTCCTCGGCGAACGCCGCCGCGATCGGGTCGGCCTTGCTGGCGCCGGTCGCGAGCACGAGCACACGCTTGGCATGGCTCAGCGCCGCGAACGTCAGCGTGACCCGCGGCACGAACGGATCGAGCCCGGCATGAGGCACGCCAACGGCAAACCGCGAACGCTCGGAGAGGGACTCCTGCCCCGGGAACATCGAGCAGATGTGCCCGTCGGAGCCAACGCCGACCAGCACCAGCTCGAAGCGGATCGCCCCGGGCCCGCCGCCGACATGCTCGAGCTCGCGCTCGTACTCGATCGCGCCCTGCTCGTACCCGCGCTCACCGAGGATCCGCCGGCAGAACTCAACCTCCACACCGGCGCTCGCCAAAGGCTCGAGCAGCGACTCCCTGACCATCTTGAAGTTCGACAGGTCGTTATCTGGCTCGACGCAGCGCTCATCGCTGAACCACAGCTTGGCTGCCATCCACTCCTGCGGCTGCTGGGTCGCCGCCAGCTCGTATGCGCGTTTGGGCGTCGAGCCGCCCGTCAGCACGACGTTCTCACCCGTCGCGACGGCCGCGCTGAGCGCGTCGGCGCATACCTGCGCCGGATCGTCGACGACCTGGATATCGATGCTCATGGACTGAAGCTCCTTGCTGCTTGTAGGGCCGGACCGTAGGTCTGGTCCCGGATCAACGCCTGCCTTACACCCTCGCCGAGTATCCCGCCCTCTCCCCTGGAGGCGCCGAACAATTGCCATTGACGAGGCTTAGAACCTGCCCGCTGCTCGCGCGCAATCAACCCGCCGGGCGCGCGGTCGAGCGAAAGTGAGAATCCCGCGCTGCCCGTGACCGTCACGCCGGCCAGGCCACGAATCGGCTGCGCGACGGGATCGAATTCGATGCTGACCGACGGTCCGCCCTCGGCGCGGACAGCAGCGGCGCGACTGGCGCCGCCCGGCGCGGGCTCGAGCATGCTCGGCAACCAGCCAAGCCGCGACGACAACCAGCCGGTCAGCAGCAGCGCCGAGACGATCGAGCCGCGATGGTGGCGCACGTAGATGCGCCGGAGCCCCTCGAGCAGACCCTCGCGCGAGGGATCGGCGAAGCTGCCGGCCAGCCGCTCACGCCAGGCGATCGTGCGCAGCCAGGCGAGATCGACGACGTCGACGTGGGAATCAAGCAGGTCGGCAGCCCGCGCGAGGGCCGCACCCGGACCATCAAAGTAGACCGGGTCGTCGGTGTCGATCAGGATCACGTCAGCGATCGGGAGCAGCGCCTCAACGGCCTCATCACGGCTATGCGGCGACCACACCACGGTCGGCAGCTCAGAGATAACGATCGGGTCGATGATCGTGTCGAGCCGGCTCAGGTGCGAGGCGCCGAGTGCAATCTCGACCGATTCCCGCAGGACGCCGACGGCACCGCCCTCGCGCTCCTCGCTGCTGACCGTCGCGTACCCGTCGATCGTCCTGCGGTCATCCTCGACGGTGCAGAGAATCGTGCGCGAGGGGTGGTAGCGGCCGACGCGCTCAAGCCGGTTGACGACCTCACCGCGCCATTCTCGATCGGCGACCACGACCAGGTTGAGGACGCGCGCGGGCACGAGCGTCTCGTTCTCGGCGTGACGTTCGCGCAGCAGCTCGCGCAGCGCCGCCTCGATCCGTTCAGGGCTGGTGTCGCGCTCGGACCAGCGAGCCTCGCTCACAGACTCAACCTCACAGACCCCAGCTCACAGACGACGCCAGGAGCGTCCGTCGAGCAGCTCGTTGGCCTCATCAGGACCGGCTGAACCCGCCGGGTACTGCGGGATCGGTGAGGTCGTGTCCTGCGCCCAGGCCGCAAGCACCGGGTCGATGATCTTCCAGAGCGCCTCGACCTCGTCGTTACGGGTGAACAGCGTCGCGTCACCGCGCATGACGTCGAGGATCAGCCGCTCGTATGCCTCGGGCGATTCGGACAGGAACGAGGTCCCGTAGTGGAACTCCATGTTCACGGGACGGATCTGCATCTTCGTACCCGGCACCTTCGCCCCCAGTGAAACTGAGACGGCCTCATCGGGCTGCAGCGTGAGGATGATCTGGTTGGGCTGCACGCCCGCCGAGTCGGCGCCCTGGAACGCAATGTGCGGGACGGGGCGCAGCGTCACTGCGATCTCGGTCAGCTTGCGCGTCATCCGCTTGCCGGTACGCAGATAGAACGGCACGCCCGCCCAGCGCCAGTTGTTCACGTGCAGGCGCAGAGCGGCGTAGGTCTCGGTGCGCGAGTCGGGCGCGACACCCGGCTCCTCGCGGTAGCCGACCGACTCGGCGCCCTGGACGACACCCGGCCCGTACTGGGCACGGACTGCCATCTCCGGCACCTCGTCCAACGTGGGCGGCGCGATCGCCTCGAGCACCTTGACCTTCTCATCGCGCAGGCGGTTTGCCTCAAACGCCGTCGGCGGTTCCATCGTCAGCAGCGCCAGCAGCTGCAGCATGTGGTTCTGGACGAGGTCCCTGAGCGCGCCCGCGCCCTCGTAGTAGCCGGCGCGCGTGCCGATGCCGATGTCCTCGGCCGCGGTGATCTGGACGTTGTCGATGAAGTTGCGGTTCCAGACCGGTTCGAACAGCGCGTTGGCGAACCGCAGCGCCATCAGATTCTGGACCGTCTCCTTGCCGAGGTAGTGGTCGATACGGAAGACCTGAGACTCGTCGAAGTACTCGAGCACCGCCTCGTTCTGCGCACGCGCGGAAGCGAGGTCGTAGCCGATCGGCTTCTCGATCACGACCCGAACCTCGGCGTCCTCGGTCGCGTTCAACCCTGCCTCACCCAGGCGGCCGGCGATCACTGGGAAGAACTGGGGCGCCGTCGACAGGTAGAAGACGCGGTTCAGCGGCGTGCCGAGACCGGCGTCGAGACCGTCAAGCGAGTCACGCACACGCGCGTACAGCGACTCATCGTCGAACGACCCGGAGACGTAGAACATGTTGCTGACCAGCCCATCGAGCACGTCCTGATCGGGCCGGCGCCGCGAAAACCGGTCGACGGACTCGCGCACGTGCGCGCGAAACACATCGTCGGTCATCTCGGCGCGGGACACGCCGATCAATGCGATCCGCTCCGGCAGCGCGCCATCGTGGGCGAGGTTGTAGATCGCGGGCAGCAACTTACGGCTCGCGAGGTCCCCCATCGCACCGAAGATCACGAGCGCCGTCGAGCGAACCGGTAGGCGCTCGAGGCCTTCGGTCAGCGGATTCTCAACGGCCTCGAGTTCGCTGTCGACTGTGCTGAGCGCCATCGTCAACCGACGCCCAGCAGGCTCTTGACACGTGCTGTGAGCGAGTCGATCGCCGTCGCGAGGTCGCCCTCCAGCACCACCCGCTCAGCCGCAAGTCCGTGCGCCCGCAGCGTCTGCAGGTTCCCGGCCGATGCCGCGTCGATCAGGGTCGTGAAGTCATAGGGCTCGTCCGGAATCGCAACCTGCCCCTTCGGCACGTTCACGAGCTGCAGGAAGCGACCGTGTGGCGCGCCGCCGCTGTGTTCCTGTCCCGTCGAGTGTTGGAAGCGCGGCCCGTAACCCCAGGTCGTCGCCATGCCGGTGGCGGCCCGGACCGCCTCGCGCAGCGCGGCGACAGCCTCGTCGATGCCGGCGTTCTGGGGGCCGACGGTCGGCAGATACCCGAGGATTGCCGTGTAGTACGGAGGCTTCACGTCGAGCAGCGCCTTCAGCGCCGCGTCGTCCGCGGCCTGGATCGTCGGCAGCGAGCCGGACTCGAGCACCTTGTTGGTGTTGTCCTTGGCCTCCTGCACGTTCGGCTGGTCGAACGGGTTGATCTTGAGCGCCCAGCCGGCGACCGCGACGGCGAACTCGGCGATGAAGAAGAGGCGACCGAGGTCGGTGCCATCGCCCGTCGTCAGCGTCAGCGTCGGGTGCCCCGCGTCGGTGAGCGCGTCGACCGCAGCGTCGAGCTTCTCGCTCGGGTTGGCGCCGTTGCGCAGGTACACGAACACGCGGTCATCGCCGTAGACGCTCGGATCACCGAGCGGCTCGTCAGCCACCGGCAGGATGCCGGTGCCGTGTTTGCCGGTCGACTCGGCGACCAGCTGCTCGACCCAGAGGCCGAAGCTGTCGATCGGCTCGGAGACGATGAAGGTGAGCTTGTCGCGGCCGCGCAATGCGAACTCACCGATCGTCGCGCCGAGCCAGAGGCCCGAGTTGTCCTCGGCTGAGTTGAAGTGCGAGCACGCCTGCTCACCGGTCTGAGCGCCCTTCAACAGCTCGTCGACCGGAACCCCGGCCAGTGCCGCCGGCACCAACCCGAAGTACGAGAGCACCGAGTAACGGCCGCCGATGTCGGGTGGGTTCAGGAACGTCGTACGCAACCCGTCCCGTTCCGCAAGGGCAGCCAGCGGGCTGCCCGGGTCGGTGACCACGATGAACTGTTTGGGCTCCGCCTTTGCCTTGAAGTAGCGGTAGTGCGAGAGCGTCTCGATCGTGCCGCCCGACTTGGAGGAGACGATGAACACCGTCTTCGCGAGGTCGACCGACTGCTCGACCGCGAGGATCGCGTCCGGGTGGGTCGAGTCGAGCACCTGCAGGCGCAGGCCGCCGGGCATATCGCCGAAGGACAGCCGGATCACTTCCGGGCCGAGCGAGGAGCCGCCCATCCCGAGCAGGATCGCGTCCGTGTAGCCCTCGCTCGTCAACTCATCCTTGAAGGTGGTTAGCTCGGAGAGGTGCTCGAGCATCGTCTCGGTGACGTTGAGCCAGCCGAGCCGGTTCTCGATCTCCGGTACTCCGGGGCCGCCCCACAATGATTGGTCCCGCTTCCAGATGCGCTGGGCGACGTTGTCGGACACGGCGACCTTGATACGGGCGGACTCCTCGGCCTCGAACTCGGGCGGGAGGCTCGCGTCGATCGTCGGCGGACGGCCGGTCACGATCGCCGAGCGCGTCTTGTCGATCCCGGCCAGCAACGAGGTCATCGCGTCCGCAAACAGCGTGATGCCATCGTCGAGCAACTGCTGCGTGACAGCGGTCATGTCGATGCCTACAGCCTTCAGAGCATCGAGGTCAGCGGTCGGGTCGATGCGCGCGGTCGCGCCAGGGACCGTGCCGTGATCTGCGAAGGCGTTGATCGTCGCCAGCGGCATCGTGTTGACGGTGTACGGCGCGATCAGCTGATCGACGTACATCGTGTCCGGATAGGCCGGGTTCTTGACGCTGGTCGAAGCCCACAGCGGGCGCTGCACGGCGGCACCGGCGGCCGCGAGCGCCTCCCACTGCTCGCCGCTGAAGATCTTCATGAAGCGGGCATAGGCGTCACGCGCGTTGGCCAGCGCGGCCTTGCCCTTCAGCTTCGTCGCCTGCTCGCCGCCGATCGCGTCGAGCTGCTTGTCGACGAGCGTGTCGACGCGCGACACGAAGAACGAAGCGACGGAGTTGACGTCGAGCGACCTGCCCTCATCATGGCGGCGCTGAACGCCGCGGATGTAGGCACGGGCGACCGCCTCATACGCATCGACCGAGAAGAGCAGCGTCACGTTGACGTTGATGCCCTCATAGATCGCCTGCTCGATCGCGTCGACGCCCTCGGGCGCGCCCGGGATCTTGATCATCAGATTTGGTCGGTCGACGGCGTGCCAGTAGGTCTGCGCCGACTTCAGCGATCCCGCTGTGTCGCGCGCCAGGTCGGGGGCCACCTCGAGCGACACAAAGCCATCGCGGCCGCCGGTCTCCTCGTACACGGAGGCGAGCACGTCGCAGGCCGCCTGCACGTCCGCGATCACGAGCGCGTCGTAGATCTCCTTGGCGCTCTTGTCGGCGCGCGCCAGCTCCTCGATCGAGTCGTCGTAGTCGGACGTGCCGAGGATCGACTTCTCGAAGATCGAGGGGTTGGACGTCTCGCCGCGCAGGCTCTCCTGCTCGACCATGCGCTTGAGCTCACCGCCCGCAACCAGCGAGCGGCCGAGCTGGTCAAGCCAGACGCTCACTCCTGCCTCGGTGAGCGCCTTCAATCTCGGGTTCACATCGGTCAGGGTGCTCATCTTTTCAGTCCTTTCAGTTAGCCCGTGCGCGCTTTACGACCTCGCGCGCCGTCTCCGCGACGCGCTCGGGGGTAAAGCCGAAGTGCGGGAAAACATCCTCGGCGACGCCAGAGGCGCCGAAACTGTGCATGCCGATCGCCTCTCCAAGGTCGCCGACCCATCGTGCCCAGCCGAACGTCGCGGCCGCCTCGATCGAGACGCGCGCCCTCACCGTCGGCGTCAGCACCGAGTCTCGATACTCGGCCGGCTGCTCGGCGAAGTGCTCCTCGCACGGCATGCTGACCACCCGCGCGGCGATCTTGTCCTGCTTGAGGAGGTCGGCAGCCGCGAGTGCGAGCTGCACCTCGCTGCCTGTCGCAATCAGAATCACGGGCTGATCGTCGGCGTCCGCCGGCGTCTCCTTTAGTACATACGCACCACGGTCGACGGCGTCGTCGGGGACGCTGGCGGGATCGAGCGTCGGCAGGTTCTGCCTCGAGAGGATCAGCGCCGTCGGGTGATGCGCGTTGATCGCGCTGCGCCAGGCGAGCACCGTCTCGTTCGCGTCGGCGGGACGGATCACCGAAAGGTTCGGCATCGCCCGTAGTGACGGGACCTGCTCGATCGGCTGGTGCGTCGGGCCGTCCGTGCCGAGCCCAATCGAGTCGTGGGTCCAGACCCAGATCACGGGGAGCTTCATCAGCGCCGCGAGCCGCACGGCGCCGCGCATGTAGTCCGAGAACGTCAGGAAGGTGCCGCCGTAGGAGCGGAAGCCGTGGAGCGCCAGGCCGTTGGTGATCGCGCCCATCGCGTGCTCGCGCACCCCGTAGTGGATGTTGCGTCCCGAGTAGTCCCCGGGGACAACGTCGCCGGCGCGCGCGTTGGCCGCGGACGAGATCTCGGTGTCGTTGGAGCTCGCCAGGTCAGCGGAGCCGCCGACGAGCTCGGGAATCCGCGCGGCGACCCACTGGATGCTCTTGCCCGAGGCGGCGCGGGTGGCCAGCGACGGGGTGTCCCCCGGGTCGAAGCTCGGCTGGTCGGTGGCCCAGCCGGCGGGCACACCCTTCAGCCCGACGATCCGCTCGAGCTCGGCTGCCAGTTCCGGCTTCTCGGAGCGGTAGGCATCGAAGCGGTTGTTCCAGTTGGCCTCGGCCTCGGCCCGCTTCGCCACCGCGCTGCGCCAGTGCTCGAGGGCCTCATCCGGAACGTAGAAGTGCTTGTCGGGGTCCCAGCCGTAGAACTCCTTGGTGAGGCGGACCTCTTCCTCGCCAAGCGCCGAGCCGTGGGCCGACGTCGAGTCCTGCTTGTTCGGACTGCCGTAGCCGATGTGCGTGCGGCAGATGATCAGGGACGGCCTGTCCGCCACGTCCTGGGCGCGGTGGGCGACCTCTTCGAGGTTGTCGGGCGAGATGTCCTCGCCGACGTCGATCACGTGCCAGCCGTAGGCCTCATAGCGAGCCGCGACGTCCTCGGAGAACACCAGCGAGGTCGGGCTCGCGAGCTGGATCTTGTTGTCGTCGTAGAAGACGATCAGCCTGCCGAGGCCGAGGTGCCCTGCCAGCGACGACGCCTCCGAGGCGACACCCTCCTGGATATCGCCGTCGGACGCGATCACCCACGTGAAGTGATCGACGATGTCGTGCCCGTCGACGTTGAACCGCGCCGCAAGCATCCGCTCGGCGAGTGCGAGCCCGACGGACATCGAGATCCCCTGGCCGAGCGGGCCGGTGGTCGCTTCGATCCCGGGCGAGTCCCAGTACTCCGGATGGCCTGCGGTCGGCCAGCCCAGTGTGCGGAAGTGCTCGATGTCCTCGAGCGTCATCGGATACCCCGAGAGGTACAGCGACGAGTACAGCAACATTGACGCGTGACCGGCGGACAGGATGAAGCGGTCGCGGTCCAGCCAGGTCGGATTCGCCGGGTTGTGGCGCATTAGCCGCGTATAGAGCGTGTAGGCGACCGGAGCCAGACCCATCGGGGCTCCCGGATGCCCCTGGTTGACCTTCTGAACGGCATCCATCGAGAGCGTGCGGATCGTGTCGATGCAGAGCTCGTCGAGTGAGAGACGGTCGCCTGTCGCGGTCAATTTCACTACCTCGCTATTAGCTGTTCTTTTGACGCTGATGCCACCTAAGACGCAGCATAAACTGTCCGTGCAATGCGGAAGTCACGGGTACGTGAAACCCACCTAAGGCTGGGTTTGGCCGGTGTCGCAGGGCTGCTGACCGTGGCCGGCGCGGGCGTTGCCGTCGCCTCAGAATTACGCCACCGCCGCGCCCTCGCGCACGATCCCACCTGGGAGCTGCTGCGCGCACCGCTGCACGGCGACTCTGTCATGGCCGTCTCGGCTGACGGCACCGAGCTGCACGCCGAGGTCTTCGGTCCCGCGGACGCGCCGACCTTCGTGCTCGTGCCGGGCTGGACGGAGGAGCTTGAGATCTTCGATCTGCTCACCCGCGGCCTGCTTGGCCGCGGGTTCCGGGTGGTCGCCTACGACCTGCGCGGCCAGGGTCAAAGCGGCGGTGATTCCGAGTTGGATCTGAGCATCGAGCGCTACGGCGAGGACGTGACCTCCGTCCTGGAGGCCACCTGCGCCGGCCGCGACGATGTGATCATCGCAGGGCACTCGATGGGCGGTATGGCAGTCGTCGCCTGGGCCGCCGCGACCGACGTCACGCAGTACGTGCGCGCGGCGGCGCTGATCGCGACCGGGATGGCGACCCTGGTCGACGATCTGACGCTGCTGCCAGCGGCGATTCCGTTCGTGGCACGCCAACAGATCCTCGGGCGCCTGCTGGCGGACGACAAGCCGATGTGGCCCGTCTCGACTCCGATCAGCCGGGCGCTGGACCGCCACGTGATGTTCGGCCCCCACGCGACACCAGGCCAGATCGCATTCGTCGAGCCGATGGTTTGGCGCATGAGCCCGAAGCTGCGCGCGGCCGCGGCGCTGACGATGCGGCACCTCGACCTTTCGGGGTCGCTTGCACGGCTGACCGTCCCGACGCTGGTTGTCGTCGGCGACGTCGACCGGCTGACGCCACAAGTACACGCGCGACGGATCGTCGCGGCCCTCCCCCACGTCGCCGAGTTCCTATTGCTGCCCGAAACCGGGCACATGGTGTCGCTCGAGCGGCCGGACGAGTTGCTCGAGGCGCTGATTCGGCTGGCCGCGTCGGTGGGGCTTGAGGGTGTGGCTGGTGGTGGCGCGCCCGCCGAAGCCGAGACGCCGGTCGCGTAGCTTGGCGTCTTAGAGCCTGTCTCAAAACCCTGGCACGCGTCTGGCGGCGGCGGATCTTCGCGGGGCTTTGTCCTCGGACCCTCGTGATAGCGCTGCTATCCCGTCGGGTCCTGCGTCCGCGCCCCACTCGATCCGGCGCTCGCCAGCCACGCACCCGAATTATGAGACAGGCTCTTAGTGCTGGTTGCGAAGGTCGGCGACGACGACGGCGCCGCTCTTCGTGGTGTGGAGGCCGGTGAGGGGCTCGACGTAGACGGCCAGCGCCTCCCAGTCGTGGTAGTTACCAGGGACCTTGACGCCCGCCTCCCCCGCACCGTTCAGATTCACCCAGACGCTGGTCGGCCTGAGCTCTTTCGAGCCGTTGTCAAGCACCCAAACCTCGTAGCCGTTGCCGGTGGCCGGCTGCGGCATGCCCTCGACCAGCAGCTCGAGCTGGTTGCCCTCGAGCTTGAGCGCGGCGCCGCCGTCGGTCCACCCAGCCTTGACCCGCAGGTAGTGGATGCTCGCCGCCTGATGGCTGAGCGCGATCGTGACCGCCGCGATGATGCCGAGCAGAAGAATGCCGAGAGCCGCGGGCTTTGGCATCGGCGTCCGCAGCACGCGGAGGCGGCTCGGTCTGGTTGGCGTCGGCGGCTGAGTCGCGGTGGCGCCGCCAAGGATCGCTTTCAGGTTCGGACGCCGAGATTGCGAGTGGGCCTGTTCCCGCTCTGCAGACGCCTCGGCCTGCGCCATGGCGGCCACGAGCGCCGGTGCCCGCCGCTCCGGTTCTCGCGCCTCGAGCACCTCCGTCGGGATATGCCGAGCAGCGAGCAGCGGCATCGCATCAGCGGCCGCCTGCAGCACCTCAATCTCCTCCGCACATGTGTCACACGCGCGCGCGTGGACCGTGAAAGCCTCGAGCTGGCTGCCATGCAGCTCGCCCAGCACATAGAGCGCCGCATCACGCGTGCGATCACATACAGACTCCCGGCCGGTCATACCTCGATTATCGGCCGGGCACGGCGTCTCTTCAGTCTTGAACGCCGGCCCGGGCTGGTGGCGCCGATGGTCAGCCGTTGCGAACGCTCGCTCCGGCCCCGGTCGGGCTATCATCGGCCGACCACGGGGAGTGGCGCAGTCTGGTAGCGCACCCGGCTGGGGGCCGGGCGGCCGCAGGTTCAAATCCTGTCTCCCCGATTGCGTGGCGGGTCCGCGAAGAAGTCCGAAACTACCCGCTACATCTGGCGTTTCGCCCGCAAATACTGCGAAAAGGTGCGAAACGGTTTGCAGGGATTTTCTGACTGGCTCTCTGCAACTCGGTAGCGGCTCGGTAGCAAAGGTAGCCGGACTCGGTAGCAAAACCGGGCCGAGCCGCTTGGACCATTTCGCGCCATTTTTCGCGGCGGGAGGCGAAAAGCGCTCCGGGTCGGTGGTGCTGGGTGCATGGTCGGTGCATGACCGCAACAGCCAGCAAGAGGAAGAGGCCGGGCACGGGCGCGAAGCGCCCGTCTTCACTCGGTCCGAGCGGAGCGAGGACATTAAGCCAAAAGCAAACGGGGTCCATCGAGTGTTCCCCGCATAACGCTCTCAACCACGCGCGGCGGACGCGGTGCCCCAACGCTCGCGGTTCCTACATCTGGTCGCTCTCTACCGACCGTGCCGCCGAGCTGCCCTGCCGCCGGTGGGACTGCCCCTACTGCCAGCTACGCAAACAGGCCGCCGCCCGCCGGGTCATCGGCGAGGGGCTGCGCACCGCGTGGGCCAACGGCGAGCGGGTGCGGTTCATGACGCTGACGGACGGCAGCGCCGGGACGATGACCGTCGCCGGACTGTATGACGCATGGAACCGGCTACGGCGCGCCTGACCCGCGAGCGCAAAGGCGGCAGGTATGTGAATGAATACGCCGCCGTCATCGAGGTTCAGACTCGTGGGGCGCTGCATCTCCATGTGCTGATGACGGGGCGGTATGTGCCGCAGCGCAGGCTCGTCGGCATGGCGACCGCTGCCGGGTTCGGGCGCTGCACGGACATACGCGAGGTCAAGCGGTCGGTGACGGGTGACGGACCGGGGTCGGCGGAATATGTGACCAAGCAGCTCGCGGGCTACCTGACCAAGCAGGCCGCTGCCGCGCTCGGTGAGAAAACGAACGAGCGCCGCCGTCCGCTGCGCACCTCGCGCGGGTGGGCGGGCGGGTTGTCGCTGCGCGAGGCCGAGCGCCAGCTCGCCGACGAGCTGCGCGACGCGATAGCCGAGCAGACCGACGAGGAACGGGACACCGGCCCGTTCGCGTTCGTGCAGGTGCTCGCCAACGGCAGCGTGTTCATACGCGTAGGCAACCACGCGGAGATACAGCTGCCCGGCCCTCCGGGGGGCGAGCACGCGGCGGGGGCGCAGACCGCAGCCGACCGAGCCGCGCCGCCGCTAGGCGCGGCGACCGAGGCGAAGGGCTGCGACACCGACGCGGCGCAGCGGGCGCAAACCTACTTCCTAGAGGCGGCGGGCATATGTTGAGCCGCAGACGGAAACGCCGCGAACGGGAACGGGAACGCCGCGACCAGCTCGAACGCCTACCTGCCCCGCGCCTAGCCGTGCCCGGCTACGAGGCCGTCGGGTTCTGGCTCCTGAAGGCACGCGCGAAGCCCGGCATCGCCGTCGAATACAACAAGGCTCTCGGCGAGCTGTGGGCGGCCTGCACCTCGACCCGCACCCTCCCCAGCCCAAAGCAGTTCGAGCACAGGCTGGCTGTGGTGCGGCAGACATTGGACGCGGCCTACCGGCAGGCGGCCACCCGACCGAAGCGCCAGGAGCTAGAGCGCGCGACATGGGCACTCAACCGCGCCGAGGACGAGGCGACCGAAGGCGGGCTACTGCCCTGACCGGCGGGGCTTCCCTTGTTTGAGCGCGCCGCGCCGAGTGCCGAAAGCAGCGGCCCCGAAGTCGCGCGCTTTCTTGGCGGTTGCTGACCGTTCGCCTCCTGCCTCGGACGACGGCTCCACGCTGCGCTCAACGCCCAAGGTGAGCTTGTAGCCCATTGCATTTAGCAGCCGGTCTAGCTGCCAGACCGTGAGGGCCACAGCTCCGGTTTCCCAGTCGGAGATGTTCGACTGGTCAGAGTCTGCAATGGCAGCAAGCTGCGTCTGATTGAGGTTCTCGCGGAGTCGCACTCCACGCAGTAACTTGCCGCCAGCCTCCCGCCGCTCGCGCCTTTCGCGCTCGCGCTTCGCTCGTTCCGTTTCGTCATTGGCGGCGGCCATACCGGGTTTATAGCCGAGCGGCGATAAGCCCAGCAGCGCGCCGCCCCGTAATGCGTCATAATATCGCCATATGGCGATATTCACTGCTCGAAAACTGGTCCCGGTTAGCGATTTTTCGCCGCCTACCGTGGCTTCATGGGCAACGTCATTCCCTTCCCCGGCAGCTACGAGCCACTGATGAGCAAGCGCCAGCTCGCCGACTATCTCGGCTTCTCAACGCGCTGGGTGGAACTCCGGGTGCATGACGGCCTGCCCGTGGCAACCACCATCGGCAACCAGAAGCGGTTCCGTCTTTCCGAGGTCATGCGCTGGCTCTCCGAGTGGAGGGCCGCATGATTAAGAAGCGCAGCAACGGCTACGGCGTTCGTATCTACCAGGACAAGAAACAGGTCTGGGTAGGCACCTTCCCCACGCTCAAGGAAGCTCGCGCCGCCGAGCGTGCGGCGCTGACCAAAGCGCAGCCCGCACAGGTCAAGACCGTGGCCGAGTTCGTGGAGTGGTGGAAGGAGAACGAGCCGCGCAACCGCGCCTCAACTACCCGCCACAACGCATACATGGTCAAGCCGTTTGTGAAGGACTTCGGCAAGGCCCGCATGAGCGACCTCACCCCCATGCAGGCGAAAGAGTGGGCGAACGCCAACAAGCCGAGCTATCCGGTGGTCCGGGCGCTGTTCTACGACGCGCTACGGAACGGCGTTGTGACCACGAACCCGTTTGCGCGGCTCGGCATTGAGAAGGGCAAGGGCCGCAAGGGACTGGTCGCGCTCACCGAGCAAGAGCTGCACGACCTAGCCGACCTCTCTCTGACCACCTTCGGCAGCTACGGCTCAACCTTCCGGGCCGTAGTCCTGTTCGCTGGCTATGTCGGCCTGCGGCCAGCCGAGCTGTTCTGCCTCCGATGGAGTGACATTGACTTCGCGGCGCAGACGGTCCATATCAACAAGTCGCTCGGCTCCACCGGCGAAGTCACCCTGCCGAAGAATGGCGAAGCCCGCAAGGTTGTCCTCCCGCCCCCGGCTGCCGCCGCCCTGCGCCAAATGCCGCGCCGCGCCGACAGTCCTTATGTCTTCACCACAACGACCGGCAGGCCATTCTCAAAGACCTCCCACTACTACTATTGGGGCCAGCTCCGCGCCGCCGCCGGACGGCCCGGCATGGACTTCTACGAGCTGCGCCACTTCTGCGCGACCGAGCTACTACGCCGCCACCTCTCCGCAGCCGATGTAGCCGTCCAACTCGGCCACACAGACGGCGGCACCCTCGTCCGAAGCACCTACGGCCACCCCGAGGAAGACGACGCACGCGCCCGAGTGCTCCAAGCCTTCACCGGCAACAAGCCAAACCTCCGCGCCGTCTAAGCGGTCGGCCACGCCGACCGCCCCACTCGCCCGCGCCCGCAAAGGCGCTTTTTCATGCCCTATTCGCCCAGCGCGTCCAACACACGCAGACGAACACACCAGCTCATAATATCGGCGCTCGGCGATATTTCCTTCGTCCGCTCTGATTCGTCGCCAGATGGCATCGCCACACGGCGATGTGCCCGGTTACTGATGCCGCGTGCGCAGACGCAACCGCGCTGCCCTTCGAGCGCCGAGCTTGGCGACGATGCGCACTGCGACAACTAACAGAACGAGCCACGCGGCGGCTAAGAACACGCGTGCGAGCGTTCCCAGTAGCCCCACCCCTTGCGTAGGCCCATGTGCGGCACCGGCGATAGACAAGACCAAGCCGACGAACAGAAGGCACACAAATAGAACGAACGGGGCCACGATGGACATAGCCACGCGGGTGCCTCTCGACGACCGTCTCAGGCCCTTCAACTCGTTGAACGGTGCCAAGTGCCACAACGCCATGATGCGCGACGCTATCGCGCATGGTGTTCGGTGTAAAGGTGGGCCACATTCAATGCACGGAGCGTCGCCGTCGGAACTCGGTGGCAACTGGGTAGCAAACCCCGCGAAACCCCTTTGTTTTCGCGGCCATTGGAC
>CAVRFD010000015.1:0-137244 GCA_963720195.1 uncultured Conexibacteraceae bacterium | reverse complement strand
CAGACCGTTGCCAATGAGTTCGACCAGACGATCCACAGCGATCTCTCGTTCCTGTCGACGGCATTGCTGATCTTCGCGTTCATCTCGCTGCTCGTCGGCAGCTTCACGATCTTCAACACCTTCTCGATCACCGTCGGCCAGCGGACCCGGGAACTGGCCCTACTGCGCGTCGTCGGCGCCAGCCGCCGTCAGATCTTCAGGTCGGTGCTCGGCGAGGCTGCGCTCACCGGCCTGGTCGCGTCACTCATCGGGCTTGGACTGGGGGTGGTAGCGGCGATCGGCTTGAAGGCGCTGCTCGGCGCCTTCGGGATCACGCTGCCGTCGGCGCCGCTCGTGTTTGAGGCCCGCACCCCGATCGTGGCGCTGATCGTCGGGATCGGCGTGACGACGCTGTCGGCGATCGTGCCCGCCCGCCGCGCCGTCCGGATCCCTCCGGTCGCCGCGCTCGTAGACCGTGAGCCGCGACCAGTCCGAGGCGCTCCGCCAGCGCCGGCTGGTGATCGGGATCGCAGTGGCGATCATCGGCCTGGCACTGCTGGCGCTCGGGCTCGCCAAGGCCAAGATCGCCCTGGTCGGGATTGGCGCGCTCGCGATCTTCGTCGCGACGGTCGTGCTCGTGCCCGCAATCGCGGCGCCGCTGGCGAATGCGCTGGGCCGACCGCTCGCGGCAGTGCTCGGCATGCCCGGTCAGCTCGGCCGACGCAACGCGGCGCGCAACCCGCGCCGCACCGCGCAGACCTCAGGCGCGCTGATGATCGGCCTGGCGCTCGTCTCGACGATCGCCGTGCTCGGCAGCTCGCTGTCGACCTCGGCGAAGAACAGGTCAACAGCACGCTGGCGGCCGACTACATCATCGGCGGCGGGACTCGGTCAGCCCGGCGGTCGCGACGACCGCCGCTCGCCTGCCCGGCGCCGCGGCGACCACGGCTGTCTACACCGGCCAGTTCGATGTCCGCGGCTCGCTCGAGAGCCTTGGTGCGGTATCGACCGCCGGCCTCGACAGGACCGTGAGGCTTCACATCGTCGCCGGCCAGGGCGCGCCCGCGATGGCCGCGGGCGAGCTGCTGGTCGATACCAACACGGCGAAGAACCAGCACCTCCATGTCGGCTCGATCGTGCCAGTCACGTTCGCGCAGACCGGCCCGGCGACGATGCGAGTCGGCGGGATCTACAAATACAACCCGCTGGTCGGCAGCTACCTGACCGGCGCCGTCTACTTCCTCGCGCACTTCAACCACCCGTTGCTCGACGCCGTGCTGATCAGCACGGCGCCGGGCACGCAGCAACTTCGAAGCGCACGCTGAACGGGGCACTCACCGCGTACCCGAACCTCACGATCCAGAGCCGTGCACCAGTTCGAGCAGTCCGAGCAGAAGAGCGTCAACCAGCTGCTCGGCCTGATCTACGTGCTGCTGGCGCTGGCCGTGCTGATCGCGCTGATCGGAATCGTCAACACGCTGATGCTGTCCGTGTTCGAGCGCACCCACGAGATCGGCCTGCTGCGCGCGGTCGGGATGCAGCGCCGGCAGGTGCGCTGGATGGTCCGCTCGGAGTCGGTGATCATCGCGCTGTTCGGAGCGGTCGTCGGGATCGTCGTCGGCACCGGGCTGGGGCTGGCGCTGGCGTCCTCGCTGCGCAACAGCGGCGTCACCGCGTATCGCGTGCCAGTCCCGACGCCTGATCATCTTCCTGATCCTCTCGGCGCTGCTCGGGCTGGGTGCCGCGAGCTGGCCGGCACGGCGTGCGGCCAGCCTCGACGTGCTCAAGGCGATCTCCACCGAGTGACCGAGGTGTGAACCTACGCCCGCCTACGGTTGACAGCCGCGGGCGGGCATGGGACAACCGAAGAGGATGCGCTCGCTCAGATGGATCTGGCACGACGCGTCCGTGGACCCGCAACCTGCGCGGTCCGGCGGGCCAGCTGTTCGGCGACCCGTCGCCGGGACCTGACGAGACCGCCTTCCAGGTCGACAACACGAGCGAGGAGTACTACGACTCGCCGTACTACAAGCAGCACGAGAACGACGTGGAGGCGGTGCCGATGGGGCCGCCGGCAGGCGCCGCTCGAGCTCGCAGAACGTGCTCGGCGCAGACTTCCTGGCGCCGATCGTCGCCGCGCAAGAAGATCAGCTTCCACGCCGTCGGCGACACCGGCGCGTCGCTGGGCTCGGAGATCCCGCACGAGGCGATCGGTCGCCGACGCGATGGCGGCCGACCTCAAAGGCGAATGCCGCTGAGCGTCCCGGCGTTCTTCTTCCACCTCGGCGACGTGATCTACAACTTCGGCGAGGCCGACTACTACTACGACCAGTTCTACGAGCCGTTCCGCGGCTACGACCGGCCGATCTTCGCGATCCCGGGCAACCACGACGGCGCCGTCACCTACACCGCACGGCGGCTCGACGCCCGACGTCCCGTCGCTGCAGGCGTTCATCGCGAACTTCTGCACGGCCGACGCCGCAGAAGCCCCAGGACGCGGGCGGGCTGGCGCGCACGACGATGACCCAGCCGGGCGTCTACTTCACGCTCGATGCGCCGTTCGTCTCGATCATCGGCCTCTACACGAACGTGCTCGAGGGGCCGGGCGTGATCACCGACGAGGACGGCCACTACCCGGCGCTCAAGGGCGACGGGCAGTACGACTGGCTCGTCAGTGAGCTCCAGCGCCTTGCGCCGCTGCGCAAGGCGCTCGACCGCGCGGTGATCCTCGCCTGCCACCACCCGCCGGCCTCGGCCGACGTCACCCACGGCGGCACCACCGGCCTCGCCAACGACCTCGACCGGGCATTCACCGCCGCCGGGCTCTGGCCCGACGCGATCCTCTCCGGCCACGCGCACATCTACCAGCGCTTCTCGCGCAGCGCCGACGGCCGCGAGATCCCCTACATCGTCGCCGGCAGCGGCGGCCACGACGCGCACGTGTCCGCCGGGCGAGAAGGTGGGCGAGGCGCCCCGAACCTGGAACGACTACACGCTGCTCGTCGGGCCGACGGCCGCCTACGGCTACCTGACGGTCGACCGTCGACATGAGCGACGCCGAGCGCGCGCACGCTGACGTTCGCGTTCACCGCGCCCGGCGCGCCGGCGGCAGCAGCCGATCAGTGTCACCGTCGAGATCGACCTGAACCGCGATGGCTGATCACGTCCCACTTCCCGGCAGCGAGCGGCCGCGCCAGCGCAACTCGAGCGCGGGCCTGCGCTCGATCCGGACGACGCCGATCGAGGTGACGGTGACGCTCGCCGGCCCGCCGCTGCCCGAGCCGACCGAGCAGCGACCGCTCACCCGCGAGGCGCTCGCGAGCTCAGTACGGCGCGGACCCGGACGCGATCGCAAAGGTCACCGAGGTGCTCGGACGCTTCGGCTCACCGTCGCGCAGAACTCGCCGCTCACCCGCAGCCTGCGGGTCAGCGGCACCGCCGCGCAGATGGAGGCGGCGTTCAAGCCCGGCCTCGGCGATGTACCGCAACCCCGAGCAGGGCGAGTTCCGCGGCCGCGAGGGCCAGCTGCAGATCCCGGCCGAGCTCGACGGGCTTGATCACCGGCGTGTTCGGGTTCGACCAGCGGCGCGTCGCCCGCCGCCGGTCGACAACGACCAACGCCCACGCGCAGCCGCTCTCACCGGCACAGCTCGCGAGCCACTACAACTTCCCGCCCGGGGACGGAGCCGGCCAGACGGTGGCGATCGCCGAGTTCGGCGGCGGCTACTTCGCCGAGGACCTGCAGGCGTTCTGCGCCAAGCAGGGGACAGCCGTGCCGCAGGTGACGCCGGTGGGCGTCAACGGCACGCCGGTGCTGACGCTCGCGCAGATCCAGCAGCTGCCCCAGCAACAGCGCCAGGAGCAGCTCGAGGACAGCGTCGAGGTCAACATGGACGTCCAGATCGTCGCCGGCCTCGCTCCCGGCGCCGATCAGATCGTCTACTTCTCGAGCTTCGACGAGAAGGGCTGGGTCGATCTGATCAACGAGGTGATCGCGGGCAAGCCCGCGACCGCGGTGACGCTGTCGGTCAGCTGGGGCCTGGCCGAGGATGACCCGGACTGGTCCAAGGCGGCGCTGCAGGCGATCGATCAGCGCCTGCAGGCCGCGGCCGCGATCGGCATCACCGTCTGCGCCGCCGCCGGCGACGACGGCTCGGCCGACCAGGAGACCGATGGCCGCGCCCACGTCGACTTCCCAGCCTCCAGCCCGCACGTGCTCGCGGTCGGCGGCACGATGCTCTCGGGCGACGTCGACGTCGTCTGGTGGGAGTCGCCGGGGGAGCGCACCAGCAGCGGTGGCGGCGCCACGGGTGGCGGCGTCAGCGTCGAGTTCCCGCGGCCAAGCTGGCAGGACGTGCAGATCGCCTCGCTCAACCCGGGCAGCATCGACGGGCGCGTGATCCCCGACATCGCCGCACTCGCCGGCCCGCCGTTCTACGACGTGATCTTCATGGGCAAGGACTCACCCAACGGCGGCACCAGCGCCTCGACGCCGACCTGGGCGTCGCTGATCGCGCTGATGGCAAGCGCCGCCGGACAGCCATGGAAGCCACAGTTCCTGGCGCCGCTGCTCTACGCAGACGGACCCGGTGGCAAGCCGGTCGGCGAGCTCGGCTGCACCGACGTCACCAGCGGCAACAACACCTCCTCCACGCTCGGCAAGGGCTACGCCGCCGGCCCGGGCTTCGACGCCGTCAGCGGCTGGGGCGTGCCCAACGGCGTCGGGCTCCTCCAGGCCCTCAGCGCCACGTCACCGCAAACCTAAAGCGGGCGACCCGCCCTTCCCAAATGGCCTGTTTCGGCGCGATACCGGCTGCGATATCGGCGCGATATCGCCACGAAATCGCACTTTTTGGGAACCGCACGAGCCGGCTTTAGGAACGGTTAGGAAGGTCGGTCGGCCAGCGGGCCGACCGGCGAAGCGCAGGCCGTCGTTCAGCGGGCGAACAGCATTCGCCGCCCGAGGTCCAACCCCAGGCTGGCGTAGCCGCGGAAGAGGCCTGACTCGGTTTCGGCCAGCACGGTCTCGAGCGCGGCGGCGAAGCGGCGCAGGTCGGCCTCTGAGATCGTCAGTGGCGGCAGCGCCTTGATCACGTTCATGTGGTGGCCGGCGACCTGGGTCAGGATCTTGTGCTCGCGGAACAGGGGCACTGTGACCATCTGCGCGAACAGTCCGGGCTGGCGGTGCTCGATCGCCTCCCAGACGCGTCTGGCGGCGCGGCCCGAGGGCGGCGCCGAGCTCGATGCCCCACATCAGCCCGAGCCCGCGCACCTCGTGCACGATCTCGAAGCGGTCGACCAGCGGTCGCGTGAGCTCGAGTAACAGATCGCCGAGCACACGCGCGCGCTCGACGAGATGCTCCTGCTCGATCACGGTCAGGCTCGCGATCGCAGCTCCGGCCGCAAAGTCACCGCCGCCGAAGGTCGAGCCGTGCACGACGCTGTGCTCCATCGAGTCGAAGGTCGCGTCGAACACCGCCCGGCTCGCGAGCAGCGCGCCGACCGGCACGTAGCCGCCGGAGAGCGCCTTGGACAGCGTCACCATGTCTGGCTCGACGCCCCAGTGGTCGACGGCCAGGAACTTGCCGGTGCGACCGAGGCCGGTCTGCACCTCGTCGACGATCAGCAGGGCGCCGGCCGCGTGGCACAGCTTCTGGGCGCCGGCGAGATAGCCGTCGGGAGCGATGTAGACGCCCTTGCCCTGGATCGGCTCGACGATGAAGCCGGCGACGTCACCGCGGTCGAGCTCGCGCTTGAGCGCCTCGAGGTCGCCGAATGGAACCGGGTCGCAACCGGGCAGCAATGGCCCGAAGCGTTCGCGGAACTCGGAGTTGCCGTTGACCGACAGCGAACCGAAGGAGAGGCCGTGAAAACCGCGCTCGCAGTACAGGAGCCGCGTATGCCCGGTCGCGGCGCGCGCCAGCTTGAGCGCCGCCTCGACCGACTCCGTGCCCGAGCTGGTCAATACCACGGCGTCGAGCGATGCCGGCGTGCTGCTCGATCAGGCGCTGAGCGAGCAGCCCGGCCAGCATCGAGGTTCCCAGCTGCGGCAGGCTCGGCGTATCGCTCGCGAGCAGCGCCTGCAGCTGTTGCTTGACGTAGGGGTGGTTACGTCCGAGCGCGAACACTCCATAACCGGCATAGAGATCGAGATATTCGTCTCCCTCGCTGTCGATCAGGTAAGGCCCGTTGCCGCGAACCCACTCACGATCGAAGCCGAGCGTTTGGAGCACGCGGCCGAGCTGCCGGTTGAGATGGCGCTGGTTGAGGTCCATCGCCTCACCTGCGTGCTGCGCAAGCAAATGCGCGAGGTCGTTAACCTCCCCGTTACCGTTGTTGCTGTCGTCGTGGATCGGAAAGGCCATTTTCGGGTCGGACCGGATTGGAAGCCAAGATTATGGATGCCCTCAGCAGTCCGCGCGATGAGCTATCGACGCCGGTCGTCTCTGCCCTCGTATCTGCGTCCGCAGAAACCGCGCTTGAGCGCGCGGTTGAGCGGTTGCTCTCCCTACAGGACGCCGACGGCTGGTGGAAGGGGGAGCTCGAGACGAACGTGACGATGGACGCCGAGGACATGCTCTTACGCGAGTTCCTTGGTATTCGCGAGCCTGAGGCTACCGCTCGCAGCGCGCGCTGGATCCGCTCGCAGCAGCGGGACGATGGGACCTGGGCCAACTTCTATGGCGGCCCGGCCGACCTGTCGACGACGGTTGAGTCCTATGTGGCGCTGCGGCTCGCGGGCGACGGGCCGACCGACCGCCACATGCGCGCTGCCGCCGAGTACATCCGTGGTGCCGGCGGCCTCCAGGGCGCGCGGGTGTTCACCCACATCTGGCTGGCGCTGTTCGGCGCCTGGCCGTGGACGCAACTGCCGGCGCTGCCGACCGAGGTAATTCTGCTGCCGCGCCGGATCCCGCTGAACGTCTATGACTTCGCCTGCTGGGCGCGCCAGACGGTGGTGGCGATCTCAGTGGTGCTGGCGAAGCGGCCGGTGCGTCCGCTGCCGTTCACGCTCGAGGAGCTCAACGGGCCGGAGCCGTTCGCGCCGCCGTCCGCTTCCTCCTGGTTCGGCCGCGGCCTCGTCGTGCTCGATCAGGTGCTGCAGGCCTACCAGCGGCGGCCGCTGCCGCGCCTGCGGCGGGTGGCGCTCGCCCGCGCCGAGCGCTGGATCGTCGACCGCCAGGAGGCCGACGGCGGCTGGGGCGGGATCCAGCCGCCTTGGGTCTATTCGCTGATCGCGTTGAACCTGCTCGGCCACGAGCTCGACGATCCGGTGATGGTGCGCGGCCTCGCCGGGATGCAGAGCTTCACGATCGACGAGGATCTGCGCCGGGTCGAGGCCTGCCAGTCGCCGGTCTGGGACACCTGTCTTTCGCTGATCGCGCTTCACGACGCCGGCGTCCCCGGTGACCACGAGGCGGTGATCCGCGGCGCCGACTGGTTGCTCGAGCAGCAGATCCTCCAGCGCGGCGATTGGGCCGTGCGGCGCCCGCAGCTAGAGCCCGGCGGCTGGGCGTTTGAGTTCGCCAACGCCAACTACCCCGACGTGGACGACACCGCCGAGGTCGTGCTGGCGCTGAACACGGTCGATCATCCGGACGAGGAGCGGCTGCGGAGCGCGATCGACCTCGGCGTCCGCTGGCTCGAGGGCATGCGTAGCTCCGACGAGGGTTGGGGCGCGTTCGACGTCGACAACTGCCGGGCGCTGCTGCGCGACCTGCCGTTCTGCGACTTCGGTGAGGTGATCGATCCGCCGAGCGCCGATGTCACCGCCCACGTCGTCGAGATGCTCGGTGCGCTCGGACGGATCGACGATCCGCTCACCACGGGCGGCGTGCGCTGGCTGCTGGACAACCAGGAGAAGGACGGCTCCTGGTTCGGGCGCTGGGGCGTCAATCATGTCTACGGCACGGGTGCGGTCCTGCCGGCGCTGGTCGCTGCCGGGGTCTCGCCGTCCGGCTCGCCGATCCGTCGTGCCGTCAGGTGGCTCGAGCAGCACCAGAACGCTGACGGTGGCTGGGGCGAGGACTGCCGCTCGTACGATGACCCGGCCTGGATCGGGCGCGGCGAGAGCACCCCATCGCAGACCGCCTGGGCGCTGCTCGCGCTCGACGCCGCGGACCAGAGCGACTCGCTCGCGGCGCGGCGCGGTGTCGACTGGCTGGTCGCCAATCAGCGTGCCGACGGCGGCTGGGACGAGGACTACCACACCGGTACCGGCTTCCCGTCGGACTTCTACATCAAGTACCACCTGTACAGGTTGGTCTTCCCCGTCATGGCACTGGGACGGTGCATGAGATGAGCGCCGTCACGCCGCTGACCGCAGCCGCGCTACCGACTCGCGAGCAGGTCCTGCCTCAGGCCCGCAGCGAGAACTTCACGGTGGCGAGCGCGATCCTCGGCCGGGGGCGGGCGCGACATCTGATGGCGATCTACGGGTTCGCTCGCCTGGTCGACGATGTAGGCGACGAGGCCGAGGGTGATCGCAACGCATTGTTGGATGTCGTCGGTCTTGAGCTCGACCGTGTCTTCGCGAACACAGGCGCGCAGCCGCCGCAGCACTCGCTGATGCGTGAGCTCGCGGTGACGGTGCACGAGTGCGCGCTGCCGATCGGTCCGTTCGAGCGCCTGATTGAGGCCAACCGCGTCGACCAGGTCGTGACCCGCTATGAGACCTTCGCGCAGCTGCTCGACTACTGCCAGCTCTCAGCCGCGCCCGTCGGCGAGCTGGTGCTGGGGGTATTCGGTGCCGCCACAACCGCTCGCGTCGCGCTGTCTGACCGCGTCTGTGCCGGGCTGCAGGTCGTTGAGCATCTCCAGGACATCGCCGAGGACCACTCCCGTGGCCGCGTTTACATGCCGCGTGAGGACCTCGCGCACTTCGGCTGCGAGGAGGAAGACCTCGCCGCCGAAAGGCCGTCGGCGAGGCTGCGCGCGCTGATCGAGTTCGAGGCTCACCGGGCCAGGGCGTTGCTCGGCAGCGGTGGGCCGCTTGCGCGCACGCTGGCGCCCGCCCCCCGGATCGCGATCGCTGGGTTCGTGGCCGGCGGCCAGAGCGCGCTCGACACGCTCGAGCAGGGCCGGCGCAGCCGCCTCGGTTACGCCTGGAAGCTGCTCAGGACGGCGGCGGGACGATGACTGTCGCCGCGATCGAGCTCGAGTACGCCTACCGCGAGTGCGAGCAGGTCACTCGCCGCAGCGCCGCCAACTTCTACTACGGGATCCGTCTACTGCCGCGCTTCAAGCGCCAGGCGATGTGCGCCGTCTACGCGTTCGCGCGGCGCATCGACGACATCGGTGACGACGGCGACCTCGATCACGCCGCCCAACTCAAGGAGCTCGCGCGTGAGCGTGCCCGGCTCGCCGCACTTGCGGCTGGAGACGTGGATACCTCGGACCCGCTCAACACGGCGCTTGCACACGCCTGCGAGCACTATCACCTGCCGATCGACGCGCTCGAGTTGCTGATCGAGGGCGTCGAGCTCGACGTGCTCGGGGCCGAGTACGAGACCTTCGACGATCTTGTTCGCTACTGCCGCTGCGTCGCCGGTTCGATCGGTCGTCTCTGCGCCGCGATCTTCACCGACGGCGCTGCCGACGAGATCTATCCGCTCGCCGACGACCTCGGCGTCGCGATGCAGATCACCAACATCCTCCGTGACGTCCTCGAGGACAGCCAGCTGGGCCGCACCTACATCCCGGCCGAGGACCGGCGCCGCTTCGGCTGCCTGGATCTGACCAGAGCCGGAGAGCGCGAGGTGAGCGAGCTGATCAGGTTCGAGGCCGAGCGGGCGGTCGGCTGGTTTGATCGCGGCATGCAGATGATCGACTTGCTGGACGGCCGCAGCGCCTCATGCCTGCAGGCGATGACCGGGATCTACCGGCGGATCCTCGACCGCATCCTCGAGGACCCGACGCAGGTGTTGCGCGGACGGATCTCACTGTCGCCGCTCGAGAAGTCCTGGGTGGCGGCACGCAGCCTCGTCGCCGCCGGTGGACTGGAGCGCCGGCGATGAGCGGCGGCAAGGTCATCGTGATCGGCGGTGGACTGGCGGGTATCAGCGCCGCGCTCGACTGCGCGCGCGACGGGGCCGAGGTGACGTTGCTCGAGGCACGCGGACGGCTCGGCGGTGCCGCGTACTCGTTCCCGCGAGGGGATCTGGTCGTGGACAATGGCCAGCACGTGTTCCTACGCTGCTGCACGGCCTACAGAGGGCTGCTCGAGCAGCTCGACGCGACCGACCTGGTGACGCTTCAGCCGCGGCTCGAGGTCGCCGTGCTCGCGCCCGGCGGTCGCCTCGGCTGGCTGCGTCGCTCGCAGCTGCCGGCGCCGCTGCACCTGGCAGCGTCGCTGCTGCGCTATCCCCACCTCGGGATCCGGGAGCGCCTGTCTGTCGCCTGGACGATGCGGCGCCTCGGCGCGGTTGACACCGAGGATCCCGCCAACGACGCTCGCTCCTTTGGGGCGTGGCTGCGGCAGCACGGTCAGACCGACCGGACGATCGACGCGATCTGGGAGCTGATCGCGCGGCCGACCGTGAACCTGACCGCAGATGACGCCTCGCTCGCTCAGGCCGCTCAGGTCTTCCAGCTGGGCCTGCTCCAGGATGCCGCGGCCGGTGACATCGGTTGGGCCGTTGCGCCGTTATCCGACATTCATGACCGTGCCGGCCGCCGCGCGCTCGAGCGTGCCGGGGTCGAGGTCCGTATGCGCAGCGGCGCCAAAGCGATCACGCCTGAGCTCGCCCCCAACAGTGGCGGTCACGCCGGCTTCCACGTCGAGGCCAGCGATGGCTACAGCGCCCGTGCCGACGCCGTCGTTCTGGCGGTGCCGCCCGCGCGGGCGGCGCAGCTGCTTCCGCCGGAAGCTGGGCTCGATCCCGAGTTTGCCTCGCGACTTGGGAGCTCGCCGATCGTCAACCTTCATGTTGTCTATGACCGCCGCGTGTTGGAGCACCCGTTCGCCGCCGGTGTCGGTACGCCCGTCCAGTGGATGTTCGACCGTACGGTCGGATCGGGACTCGCCGACGGTCAGTACGTCGCCGTGTCACTGTCCGCGGCGGATGACGAGCTTGCGGCCACCGCCGAGGACCTCCGCGCGCGCTACCTGCCGGCGCTCGCCGAACTGCTGCCGGCAGCGCAAACGGCGACCGTGCGGGAGTTCTTCGTGACCCGCGAGCATGCGGCGACGTTCCGCGCTGCGCCCGGGGTGCGTGCCTCGCGTCCGGCCGCAAACACTCAACTTTCCGGGTTAGTGCTGGCCGGAGCCTGGACAGACACCGGTTGGCCAGCGACGATGGAGGGCGCGGTCCGCAGCGGTAACGCAGCGGCATGCGAAGCTATGCAGGCAATCGCACAAGGCAGCAGCGCGCCCCTGCGCGCGGCGGTGGGGGCCTGAGCGACGGATGCGTGGGGTGATGCGATGAGCACGGCGCTGGCGCCGATGGAGCAGCCGGATGACTATGAGGGTCAATCTGAGAGCGACAACATCGTCGTGCTGGCCCCACTGTCACTGGAGGCGAGGGCGGTTCGCACCGGTGCGCCGTGGGCTGAGGTGCTGCGCATCGGGATGGGACCGCGACGCGCGGCCCGCTCCGCACAGCTCTCGATCGCCAGCGGCAGCCGTCCGATCCTGATCGCCGGGTTCTGCGGCGCGCTCGACCCCGACCTGGAACCGGGTGACATCGTGCTCGCGAGCGAGCTGCGTGGCCCGACGGGCACGATCCAATGCGACGACCCGACGATCCTCGCCGGCGTGCTCCGGCGCGGCGGCTTGAACGTGCGGATCGCACCGATCGCATCAAGCCAGCGGTTGGTGATGGGGGAGCGCCGCCGTACGCTCTTCCGCAGCGGCGCCGTCGCCGTCGACATGGAGTCGGCGTGGCTGGCGCCGGCCGCCCGCCGGCGGCCGCTGGTGACACTGCGGGTCGTGGTCGACACCAGCAACCGTGAGCTTCACCACCCGCTCCGCACCGTGACTGGTGCGGCGGTCGCCTACCGCGCGCTGCAGCGTGCCTGCTCGCTCGTGGAGGAGTGGGCCAACTCGCTCGGATCGCGCGAGGTGGTGCTCGGCTCGCCGCGAGCATCCTGCGCCGGGGTCGACCGTGCTGTCGAGATCGTCGAGCGGGCGCTGGAGGACCGCGGCGCGCCGATCTACGTGCGCAAGCAGATCGTCCACAACGCGCATGTCGTGCGCTCACTGGAAGAGCGCGGGGCCGTGTTCGTGGACGAGCTCGAAGAGGTGCCGGACGGGGAGACGGTGATCTTCTCCGCCCACGGAGTCTCGCCTGCGGTACGCAGAGAGGCCCAGCAGCGAGAACTGCAGGTGATCGACGCCACCTGCCCACTCGTCTCGAAGGTGCACGCCGAGGCGCGACGGTTCGCTGCAGCCGGCTTTGACATCGTGCTCGTCGGCCACGAGGGCCACGAGGAGGTCGACGGAACCTACGGCGAGGCGCCGGACAACATCCAGGTGGTCGCTGGCGCTGAGGGCATCGCAGGGCTCGCTGTGCGCGATCCTGCGCGGGTCGCCTACCTCAGCCAGACGACGCTGGCGGTTGACGAGACG
Source organism: uncultured Conexibacteraceae bacterium (assembly GCA_963720195.1). GTDB lineage: Bacteria > Actinomycetota > Thermoleophilia > Solirubrobacterales > Solirubrobacteraceae > Palsa-465. The sequence continues at coordinate 124,697 of CAVRFD010000015.1, read as the reverse complement.
GCGGAGGTCGTGGAAGCACTGAAGCAGCGCTTCCCGGACGCCGTCGGGCCCGCCTCGAGCGACATCTGTTACGCGACGCAGAACCGGCAGGACGCGGTCCGGGCGCTCGCGCAGGACTGCGACGTGATCCTCGTCGTTGGATCCGGGAATTCTTCGAACTCGCGGCGGCTGGTCGAGGTCGCCGAGCGGGCAGGTTGCCGCGCACTGCTCGTCGAGAACGCCGGCGACGTTCCGCCGGAAGCGCTGCGAGGGGCACGTAGGGTTGGAGTGACAGCCGGCGCATCCGCGCCCGAGTCGCTCGTAGAGTCGCTGATCCGGGCACTCGGGGGCCTGGGTGAGGTGACCGTCAGCGAGCGCAGCGTCGCCACTGAGGAAACGCACTTCAAGCTGCCACCCGAGGTAGCCGCTAAAGGAGTCAAGTGATGGCCGTACCGGTTAGACAGGCAGCCCACATGGGCGCATACCTGATGAAGCAGAAGCTCACTCGCACCGAGAAGTTCCCGCTGATCGTCGAGCTGGAGCCGCTGTTCCAGTGCAACCTCGCGTGCGAGGGCTGCGGCAAGATCCAGCACCCCGAGCACGAGCTGCGCCGGCGGATGCCCGTCGAGCAGGCGATTGCCGCGATCGAGGAGTGCGGCACGCCGATGGTCTCGATCGCGGGCGGCGAGCCGCTGATCCACCCGGAGATCGACGAGATCGTGCGCCAGCTGATCAAGCGCAGGAAGTTCGTCTACCTCTGCACGAACGCGCTGCTGATGGAGAAGAAGCTCGACAAGTTCAAGCCGTCTCCGTACTTCTCCTGGGCCGTGCACATCGACGGTCTGGCCGAGCGCCACGACCAGTCGGTCGCGCGTGAGGGCGTTTTCGACAAGGCCGTCTCTGCGATCAAGGCCGCGAAGGCAAAGGGCTTCCGCGTCACCACGAACACGACCTTCTTCACCCAAGACTCGCCGGAGACGGTCCGCTCAGTGCTGGACTTCCTCAACGACGAGCTCGAGGTCGACCAGATGATGATCTCCCCGGCTTACGCCTACGAGAAGGCACCGGACCAGGACCACTTCCTCGGCGTCACGCAAACGCGCGAGCTGTTCAGGAACGCGTTCGCCGACGGGCGCCGCAAGAAGTGGCGCCTGAACCACTCGCCGCTGTTCCTCGACTTCCTCGAGGGCAAGGTCGATTACCAGTGCACCGCCATGGGGGATCCCGAGCTACTCGTTGTTCGGCTGGCAGCGTCCGTGCTACCTGATGGCAGACGGCTACGCCGAGACGTACAAGGAGCTGCTCGAGACGACCGACTGGAGCAAGTACGGGCGCGGCAACGATCCCCGCTGCGACAACTGCATGGCGCACTGCGGCTACGAGCCGACAGCCGTGATGGCGTCGACCAAGTCGATCAAGCAGTCACTGCGAGCGCTGGTTCAGTCGTAGGCACGAGCGCAGGTCGCCACCGGGGGTATGGTCGGAGCGTGCGCAAACTGCTGCGTGAGCAGCCACTGGTAGCGACCGCTCTCGCCACCGCGATCGCTGCGATCGCGGTGATCGTGATCGCGCACGTGACCGGTGCGGATGCGATCGGTAGAGCGTTCGAGGACGTCGATCCCGGCTGGATCGCCGTGGTCGCCGCCGCCGAGCTGCTCACCTACCCCGCGTACATCGTGGCCTACCGCGCCGTGGCGGCAATGCACGGCCACGCACCGCTGACGCTGCCGATCGTCAGCAGGATCGTGGTGGCGGGCTTCGGTCCGTTTGCGCTCGGTGGCGGCTTTGCCATCGACAAGCGGATGCTCGAGGCGATCGACGAGGACGAGCGCAGCGCTCGCGTGCGTGTGATGGCGCTCGGCACGCTCGAGTGGGCGGTCCTGGCGCCGACCGCCTGCGTCACCGCGATCGTGCTGCTCGCGCAGGGGGCGGACATCATGCCGTCGCTGCTGTGGCCGTGGGCGCTTGCCGTGCCGCCGTGTTCGGTGCTGGCGCTGTGGGCCAGCAAACCAAGCCGGACCGAGCGCCTGGCGCGCGCCGGCGGGCACCGCGTCGACCTACTCGTCCAGATGCTCGAGGGGATCGACGTAGTGCGCTGCATGGTCACCAAGGATCCGCTGCACAAACTCGGGGCGTGGCTCGGAATCACGGTCTACTGGGCCGCCGACATGTGTGCGCTGTGGGCCAGCCTGCGGATCTTCGGAATCGACCTCGGCGTCGGCAAGCTGATCATCGCCTACTCGACCGGCTACGCCGCCACCCGTCGATCGCTGCCGCTCGGTGGAGCAGGCGCGACCGAGGTGCTGATGACCTACGCGCTCTACTGGGTGCGTCAGCCGCTGGCGCCGGCGCTGGCGGCCGTGATTCTCTACCGCGCCTTCAACTTCCTGCTGATCGCAATTCCGGCGATGATCGCGAACCGGCAGTTGCCAAAGCTGATCGCAGCCGGCTCGCGTGCGAAGCGGACGCGGCACGCACCGTAGTGCCACTCATTGCAGGCCCTCGAAGCACAGGTACTTGAGCTCGAGGTAGTCGTCGAGGCCGTGGCGCGACCCCTCGCGTCCGAGCCCCGACTCCTTGACGCCGCCGAATGGCAGCGGCCTCGGATGAGATCAGCGCCGGTGTTGATCCCGACGACGCCGATACTCGAGCTCCTCGCCGAGCCGCCACGCGCGGCCGAGGTCGCGCGTGAAGAAGTAGGCCGACAAGCCCGATTCGGTGTCGTTGGCGAGCGCGACCGCTCTGCTCCTCTGTCGTCGAACTTGAACACTGCCGCGAGCGGTCCGAAGGTCTCCTCCTGGGCGAGCAGCATCTCGCTCGTGGCGCCGGTCAGCACGGTCGGCTCGTAGAACGTGCCACCGCGTGCGTGGCGCTTTCCGCCGAGCTCGACCTGCGCGCCGCGTGAGATCGCATCGTCGACGTGGCGCTCGACCTTGTCGACGGCCGCCTCGGTGATCAGCGGGCCCTGGGTGACGTCTGGCTCGAGACCGTCGCCGACGTTGAGCGCTGCCGTCTCGGCCTTCAGCCGCTCGACGAACTCGTCGTGGATCCCGGCCTGAACCAGGATGCGGTTGGCGCAGACGCAGGTCTGTCCGGCGTTGCGGAACTTCGACGCCATCGCGCCGGCGACGGCCAGGTCGATGTCGGCGTCGTCGAACACGATCAGCGGCGCGTTGCCACCCGAGCTCGAGCAGCATGCGCTTGACCGTGCTGGCGCACTGTGCTGCCAGCAGCTTTCCGACGGCCGTCGAGCCGGTGAACGTCAGCGCCCGCACGTCCGGGTGCGAGGTCAACACCGCGCCGACCTCCTGTGCCGGGCCGTGCACGACGTTGAAGACGCCGGCCGGGATCCCCGCCCGCTCGGCGAGCTCGGCCAGCGCGAGCGCCGAGAGCGGCGTCTCGCTGGCGGGCTTGAGCACCATCGTGCAGCCGGCTGCGAGCGCCGGACCGGCCTTGCGCAGGATCATCGCGGACGGGAAGTTCCACGGTGTGATCGCGGCGCAGACGCCGATCGGCTGCTTGATCACGACCGTGCGCCGACCCTGGCCGGTTGGTCGGGACGACGTCGCCGTAGGCGCGCTTGGCCTCCTCGGCGAACCATTCGACGAAGCCGGCGCCGTAGATGACCTCGCCGCGCGCCTCGGCGAGCGGCTTGCCCTGTTCGGCGGTCACGATCCGCGCGAGCTCGTCCGCGTTCTCGACGATCAGCTCGTACCAGCGCCGCAGGATCGCGGCGCGCTCGCGCGCGAGCAGCCGCGACCACTCCCGGAACGCACGCTGCGCGGCCGCCACAGCCTGCTCGACCTGCGGCCCGGAGGCGCTCGCGACCGAGGCGAGCAGCTCGCCGCTCGCGGGATCGCGCACATCGACGGCGGCTCCGCTGCACCCGTCGATCCATTCGACCGTCGACGTAGAGATCTTCGCGGAACAGGGTGCCCGCTTCCGTCAACAGACTGCTCGAGCTCAGCATGATCAGTCCTCTCCTTTACGGGCTCGGTGGCCACGAGCCCGTTCATGTGACGGATTTCCATGCCGTCGCGCACCCAGGTCATGCAGGCGCGCGTGTTCGGCACGCCGTCGACCATCACCAGACATTCGAAGCACACGCCCATTCCGCAGTAGAGGCCGCGCTCAGAGCCGCTGCGGCGTCTGCGCAGCGCGGCCTCGCCGTGGCGATCAGCGCCGCGGCGACGGTCTCGCCCAGGTGGGCCTGGAGCGGCTCGCCGTCGACGCTGATCGTCACCGGCGCGCCGCGGCGCACTCCGGCCGGAAGCGGCGCTCGGTTCACGCGGCCGCCTCGGAGCGTGCCGACTCGGTTGCGGCGCCAGGATCTGCTCCTCGATCAGGATCTCACGGATCTGGCGCAGAGCGTCTGGATCGGTGACCGGCAGCCGCGGGCGGCGGACGGTTCCGCCGGGCTGGCCGATCATCGCCATGATCGCCTTCAACTGGCTCTGGTAGTGGCCGAAGCGCCCACGCCAGCCGCCCGGCAGCCAGAGCTTCTCGAAGATGCGGTCGGTGCGGATCGGCGTGCGCCTCGCAGTAGGCGGCGTCGCCGTTCCAGTACGCCTCCCAGAAGCGCGGATCGGCGTCGTCGAGGATCGCGCCACCGCCGATGAAGCCGTCGCCGCCGACCTCGCGTCAGCAGCCGGTAGCCGGCGCTCGACATGAACGGACCGAACACGCGCGCGCGCCCGACGACCGTCCGTGTGCGTCTGCGACGAACTGTTCGAAGTTGCCGGTGCTGTCCTTCAGCGCCACGACCGAATCGATGTCGACCAGCCGCGAGGCGAGCTCGGGGCCGAAGTCGACGTTGGTGCCGCTCGGCCAGTTGTAGACCATCAGTCGGCGCGTGCGGGAGTGCCGCGGCGATGTCCTCGTAGAACGCGACGATCTCGTCGTCGAGCGGTCGGCTAGTAGGCCGGCGCGCTGGCCGCGAAGCCGTCGGCGCCGGCCGCCATCGCGTGCTCGGCGAGCTCGATCACGGCCTTGGCGGTGTAGTCGCTGCAGCTGATCACGACCGGGATCCGACCGGCGACCGTGTCGATCGCGGCCTTGGCGACCGCGCGGCGCTCGTCGTGCGTCTGCGAGAACCACTCACCGGTGGTGCCGTTGATCAGCACGCCGTGAAGGCCGTGTGCGATGTAGTGCTCGAGCAGCGCCTCGAGCAGGTCGAGCCGCAGCTCTCCGTCCTCGCCGTAAGGCGTCGGGCAGGCCACCCAATATCCCTGCCATGACACGTCGTTGCGATCCATCGGTCCGCCTTCAGCTGTGCGCCGGAGTGGCCGAGGCGGCGCGGTCGGGAGCAAAGTCATCCGGTAGCGGCGAGCGACCGGCCGGGTCCCGTGATCGTCTCGGCCAGCATCCTGGCCATCAGTGGGCCGAGCGTGAAGCCCGTCGTCGCCATGCAGGTGAAATAGCCGGGCACGCGCTGCGAGGCGCCGACGAGCGGCTCAAGGTCGTCAGTGAAGGCGATCGCGCCCGACCATGTGCGCAGCAGCCGCACGCCAGCCAGCTGCGGGCACGCACCCGCACGGCGACCGCGATGTTGCCGGCGGTGCTCTCCCAGACAGTCTCGGTAGCTGGCCGCCGTCGCCGACGGCCAGCGACGGCCAGCCGCCGCCGATGATGAAGGTGTTGTTGGCCGACTGCTTGAGCGTCAGGCGCCGACCGATGTGCTGGACGAGCGGCGTCAGCAGTCGCTCGCGCGGCTCGGTGACGTTGACGTGGAGGCCCTCGCGACGGACTGGGTGCTGCAGCCCGAGCATCGCCGCGATCTCGTTCGTCCACGCGCCGGCGGCGTTGACCAGGCGCGCTGCGCGCGATGGTGCCACGGCTCGTGCCGACGGAGAAGCCGCCGCGTTCCTGTGGCTCGATCGCACGTGACCGCGCGCGCCGGTGCGGATCGCCGCGCCGGCCTGGGCCGCGCGCAGCGCGTACAGGGGCGCTGCCAGCAGCGGGTTAGCGTGGCCCTCGGCAGGGCAGTAGGTCGCGCCCTTGAGGTCGGGCGCGAGATACGGCGCGAACGCGCGCAGCTCCTCACCCTCCAGCACGTGGGTCTCGAGCCCCGCCTCCTGCTCGATCCGTCCGCTTGGCGTGCAGCAGCGCGAGCTCGGCCTCGGTCTCGGCGACCATCAGACCGCCTGTCACGTGCATCTCCAGCGACCCGTCGAGCTCCGACTCCAGCTCCTGCCAGAGCGTCGCGCCTTCGACGTAGAGGCGGATCTCGGGCAGCAGCCGGTGCGCGAGGCTGTCGACCTCGAGGCCGGTGAGCTGATGGATCGCGATCTGCAGATGGAAGCTGCCGGCGTTGGTCCCGGAGGCCTCGCGGTTCAGCTCGCCGCGCTCGAGCAGCGTCACCGCCACGCCCTCACGCGCAAGGTAGTACGCGAGCGCGCAGCCGATCACGCCGCCGCCGATCACGAGCACGTCGGTGTCGGCGGGGAGTGCCGCGCCGGTCTCGCTCAGCGGCAGCCACGCCGGTCGCGCCAGCGATGGGCTCTCAGGAGCGTGGGGCGGCTGCGGCGGTGAAGAAACCATGGTCTTCGATCGTTTCGTCGGCGATAGCGACGATCGGGACTGGGCGGGCCGGAAGGCGCGGGGTCGCGGCGCCGACGCTGCCGATCGTACGGTCATGCCGGTCCGCGATCAGAGCGGCGATCGTGCGCTGGCAGTTGCGCCCCTGGCAAAGCCCCATGCCGGCGCGCGTGAGGCCCTTCACCACGCCGGCGTCCGCCGATGCCGCGATCGCCGGCTCGAGTCCGGCGCGCGTGACCTCCTCGCAGCGGCAGATCACGGTCTCGTCGCGTCGCCAGCTCGTAGACGCCGCGGCCGACCCTATGCATACGGCGTCAGCGCGGCTCGGAACGCCGCGGCGCTGGCGCAGACGCCGCCGTAGCGGCGCGGCCTCGTGTGTCGGCTTGCCGCCGCAGACAGCGCGCCGAGATCGAGCGCGACGCCGAGCGCCGCCAGGCGGCCCTCGTCGATCGCCACCAGTGAGCCCTCGACCCCGGTGCCGTCGCCCGCGGCGAGGACGCCGTCGACGCTCGTGCGCATCCATTCGTCGAGCCGGGCAACGGCGCCGCCGCGATCCTCGTCCTCGTCGAGCGCGCAGCCGGCGAGGCGCAGAAGCTCGACCGACGGCAGGAAGCCGTAGCCGAGGCAGAGGGTGTCGCAGGCGATCCGCTCCTCGCTGCCGGCGATCACGCGCCAGTCGGCGTCGACCGCGGCATGGACCACCGATTCGACGCGTCCGTCACCCTCAGCGGCGACGACGATCCGCCGGTAGCGCAGCGGAATCCGTGCGCGCGCAGCAGCTCGATCCGGTAGCCGAGCGGCGTCGCGCAGCAGCGAGAGGTTGCCGGGGGCGGCCTTCAGCATCGCGGCCGACATCGCGTGCTCCGGGCGGCGGTCCCGCCTCGCAGACCAGCGCGATCTTGGCGCCGTAGATGGTGCAGTTGGGCCGGGAAGGCGAGTGCCACCGGGCCGCTGCCGGCGAAGACGATGCGCTCGCCCGGGCAGCACGCGCTGGCGTCTTGACGAGCGTCTGGGCGCCGCCGGCGGTCAGCACGCCCGGGCAGCGTCCAGCCGGGGAAGGCGACGGGGCGGTCATAGGCCCCGGGCGCGAGGATGATCCGTCGCGCGTCGATCGCTGAAGTCTGCGCACTCGTCCTCGCAGACGATCGCGGTCGATGCCTTCGATTGCGAGCACGCGTCGTGCGCAGCCGGATCTCGACGTTGCGCACGAGTGACGCGCGCGATCAGCTCGCTGCCGGCGGCGTAGTCGCGCCCGATCGTGCGCGGGTCATCGACCTCGAAGCCGGGGCCCATGCGCTTGAAGATCTGGCCGCCGAGGGTGACGCGTTCCTCGACGAGCGTCACCGACAGGCCGGCGGCGGCCGCTTGCGCGGCCGCCGCCAGTCCCGCAGGCCCGCCCCCGACGACGAGCACGTCTGTCGTCGAGCGCGGGAGCGTCATCACTTGCAGGCGGGCACGCCCGGGAAGGTCTTCACGCCGAAGTCCTTCTCGTAGAGCTTCGCCAGCGTTCCGTTCTTGTCCTCGGTGCAGAGGAACGTGTTGAGGTACTTGGACAGCGCGGTGTTGCCGTGCTGGACCGCGTAGGAGCCGTACTGCACGTCGAGCGGCTTGATCTTGGACTGAACGAGCTTGCCGGGATTGGCCTTGTTGTACTGGGCCAGCAGATAGTCCTCGACGACGATCGCGTTGGCGCGGCCGGTGGCCACCAGCGAGAAGTCCGAGTTCTGATCGGCAAGCGCGTTGATCTTCGCCTTCGGGAAGGTCGTCTTCGCCTGGCTCTGATCGGTCGATCCGAGCAGCGCGGTGATCGTGTCGTTCGGGCGTGTTCAGCTGCGAGACCTTCGTGATCTTGTTCGCATCGCTCTTCGGGACGCCGACGATCAGATGCGTACGGCACGTACGCGTTGCTGAAGCTCACGACCTTCTCACGCGCCGCGGTGGGCGAGAGCCCGACCGAGACCATGTCGAACTTCTTGGTCTGCAGGCCCGGGATCAGGCCGTTGAAGCCGAGGTTGTCGATCTGCAGCTTGACGTGCGCGTACGCCGCCAGCTTGTGCAGCAGGTCGACGTCGTAGCCGGCCGGCGTGCTGCCGTTCAGGTACATCTCCGGCTTGAACTGGAGGTCCATGCCGACCACCAGCGTGCCCGGAACTCATCAGCCCGGGAGGCGCGCTCGCGGCCGACGCGTGCGCTGCGGACGCGCTCGTTGCGGTCATACCGAAGACCGACGCGGCGAGCGCCACGGCGCCGGCGCTCCCCAGCGCCGCCGTGGCCCTTCTTCCTAACTTGAACATTGCTAACAGCTCCCTATCTCGATGTGGTGCCCACGATGGACATCACTGTGCTGGCGTACCTTCCTGCTGCCAGCCGGCCTCGATGCGCTCCATGATCGCTTCGACATGGCGTCTGCGCCGGCCCTTCGCCGCGCGAGCGAGATGTCCGCGCGGCGGTGTCTGCATCGTCTTCTCGATCGTCCGGAAGGCGAAGTCGACGATGAACGCGACGGCGATGTAGATGATCGCTGCCGCGGTGTAAAGCGTGAAGTACTCGTAGCTGACGCTGCCCAGGTTCTGGACGGTCGCCACGACCTCGGCCATGCCGATCACGAACAGCACCGAGGTGTCCTTGATCATCCCGATCAGCATGCTGCCGATGTTGGGAATCGCGATCTTGGTCGCCTGCGGCAGGATCACCGAGACGAAGACCCGCAGCCTGCTCATGCCGAGCGCGAGCCCCGCCTCGCGCTGGCCGCGTGGCACCGCCTCGAGCGCCGAGCGATAGATCTCGGAGATGAACGCCGAGTACAGCAGCGTCAGCGAGAGCACGCCGGCGACGAACACCGAGAAGTTGATGCCCGTCGCCTCGGACAGGCCGAAGTACACCCACAGCGCCGTGACGATCACCGGCACGCCGCGGAAGATGTTGATGTAGATGGTCGCGAACCAGGTGAGTGGCGGCCGCGACATCCGCATGACGCGCGAGCAGCAGGCCGACCATCACCGAGAGCGCGAGGCTCAGCGGCCGAGACCTCGACGGCGACCAGCAGCCCGTGGAGGAGCGCGCCGCGGTTGTCCCAGGCGTAGCTCCAGTTGATGAGTGCGGTGGCGGAGACGATCACAGGACTGCCGAGACGAACTTCTGGAGTCGTGGGTCTGTGCAGGTGTCGAACAGCGTGCGGTCGCCCGACTCGACGATCAGGCCCTCGTCCATGAACACGTTGAGGTCGCCGATCTCTCGGGCGAAGCCGAGCTCGTGGGTGACGACGACCATCGTCATGCCGCCCACGGCCAGCTCGCGCATGACCTCGAGCACCTCGCCGACCAGCTCGGCATCGAGCGCCGAGGTCGGCTCGTCGAACAGCATGATCTTCGGGTCGAGGCTGAGTGCGCGCGCGATCGCGACGCGCTGCTGCTGGCCGCCCGAGAGCTCGCTCGGGTAATGCGCGGCGTGGCGCAGCAGGCCGACCCTGCGCAGCACCAGCGCGGCGCGCTCCTCGGCCTCAGCGCGCTTGGTGCGGCGCACCGCCCGCTGCGGCAACGCGACGTTCTCCAGCGCCGTCATGTGCGGGAAGAGGTTGAACTGCTGGAAGACCATGCCGACGGTGCGCCGCAGCTCCAGCGGATTGCCGCGGCGGACGCCGGGCTCGCCGTCGGGCCCGTACTCGACGCCGAACACCTTCAGCGACCCGTGGGTCGGCTCCTCGAGCAGGTTGATGCTGCGCAGCAGCGTCGACTTGCCGGAGCCCGAAGGGCCGAAGACCACGACGTGCTCGCCGGCGCGTACGCACAGGTCGATGCCGCAGAGGACCTCTCGCGCACCGAAGGACTTGCGCAGACCCTCGATGACGACGACCGGTTCGCCGATCACGTGCGGTGCCGACGGGGTGACTACTTGCTCGACCATGGGAGTGTCCAAGACGACTCTTGAACCGGGCATTGTGCCGACTCAGCCTCGACTGAGCTGCTCGGATAGCGACTGCATGTGCGCATAGTGCACGTCGCCTCGAATGGCTGTCAAGCGTGCAGATGTACAAATCCAGGTGTCCAGCTGGCGAGATTGACCCTGAATACCGCGCTGTTAGCGGATGTTTGCGGCGCCGTTGATATCGAGCGTGGCGCCGCTCAGGTGGCGCACCTTCCCGCTGGCGAGGAAGGCGACCAGGTCGGCAACCTCGCGCGGCGGCACCATCTCGCCGAGTGGCAGCATCGCGTTGACGGCATCGATGCCGCCGCGAGCCGCGGCCGAGATCTCGGACATCGGCGTCTTCACGATTCCGGGCGCGACGACGTAGGCGAGCACGCCGTCGGCCGTGTGGTTGCGCGCGATCGACTGCGTGAGGTTCTGGAGCGCCGCCTTCGATGCGGCGTAAGCGGTGTGCGGCGGCAGCGCCGAGCCGCGCTGCGCCGCCCAGCTCGAGATCGCGATCAGGATGCCCTGTCGACGCTCGATGAAGTGCGGGAGCGCGGCGCGGATCAGGTTGGCCGGACCGATCACGTTGGTCTGGAACGTCCGCTCCCAGCCGGCGTCCCACTCCGTCGTCGCTGCTGTCGAACGGAAGGTTGAGGGCGACCGCCGCGTTCGCGACGATCACGTCGACGTGACCTCGCCATGCGAGCGCCGTCCGCCAGAGCTCGCGCGTCGCCTCCGGTGCTGCCGAGGTCCGCCTGAACGAGCAGCGCGCGATCCGGAGCGGCCGCACAGGCGGCTTCGGCGCCCTCGCGATCGTTCCCGTAGTGGGCGATCACGCTGCGCGCCGCGCTCGAGCAGCAGTGACGGCCGTGACGCTGCCGATCCCGCCGGAGGCGCCGGTCAGCAGCACGACGCGGTCCGTTCAGGTCGGCGCTCACGGCAGGCCTCCGTCGACCGCGCAGCAGCTGGCCGGTGATGACCGCCGCGACAGGTCGCTCGCCAGGAACAGCGCCGTGCCGGCGACGTCGGCGGCGGTCGCGATTCGCCCGAGGCTCGTCAGTGCGGCGGCGGCCGTCCAGCGCGTCGTCGAGCTGCAGGCCCGCCGGCCGCGGCCCGGTCCTTCATCCGGTTCAGCAGTGCTTCGGTTGCGATCGGCCCCGGTCCGATCGCGTTGACCCGGATCCCGCGCGAGCCGAGGTCGATCGCCGCCGAGCGCACGATCCCGAGCACCGCATGCTTGCTCGCGACGTAGCTGGTCGATGTTGCCGTCGCCGCGCCAGGAGTTGAGCGATCGCGACCGACGACGACCGCACCGCCGTCGCGCATCAACGGCGCCGCGTGCTTGAGCGTTGCCGCCACGCCGCGGACGTTGACCGCGAACACGTTGTCCCACTCGTCGAGGTCGAGCTCCGCGATGCCGCGCCATGGCGGCACGATCCCGGCGGCGGCCACGACGCAGGTCGAGCTGGCCGCCGAGCCGCTCGACGGCTGCTGCGCACGCGTCTCGAACCGCGTCCTCGGAGCGCACGTCGGCGGCGAGCGCGTGCCAGCCCGGCAGGCTGCGAGCGCCGGGAGGTCGAGGTCGACGCTGACGCCGCTCGCGCCGGCCTGCGCGAAGCAGCTCGACGATCGCGGCGCCGAGGCCGTTGGCGCCGCCGGTGACCAGCGCGCGCGTGCCGGCGAGCGAGATCGTGACCGCTCATGTCTGGGCCGGGGCTCGCGGAGCGATCGCGAGCTGGTCGGCCTGATCCTCGGCGTCCCAGGTGAGGTCGACGATCACCTCGTCGACGCCGGCCTGCGGCAAGCGCCGGCAACGCTTCGGCGACCAGCTCCAGGCGGCCGGCCGACTCGACGATCCGCAGCACGGTGCGCAGCTGTTGCGCCGTCGCGGCCGGCCTCGTCGGCCGGCGCGCGATCAACGGCGTCGCGCGCCTCGGCTGATCGGGTCTCGCGTTCGAACTCGCCCGCCGTCTGCTGACCCAAGCCAGCCGTCGGCGATCGCCCCGGCGCGAGCCAGCGCGCGCGGCGAGTGGCCGCCCAGCAGGATCGGGATTCGGTGTGCCGGCGTCGGCAGGCAGAGGATGTCCGCAGGCAGGGTGTAGTCGTCGGAGCTGCGTGCGCGGCCGGGGTCCCGGTCCAGCATTCGCGCGCGATCGCGATCCACTCGGCAAGCTGGCGCGCCGCGGCGCTCGAACGGGGCGTCGAGCGCGTCGAACTCCTCCTCCAGCCAGCCGGCGCCGAGTCCGAGCTCGAGCCGGCCCGCGCTGGCCGACGTCGATCGATGCCGCCTGCTTGGCGAACATCACCGGGTTGCGCAGCGGCAGCACGAGCACGGCGGTGCCGAGCCGCACGCGCTCGGTCGCCGCAGCGGCGAGCGCCAGCGCGACCAGCGCCTCGAAGTAGGGCGTCTCGCTGCGGCCAGTTCGCGCGACCGTCGGCGGCGAACGGGTAGTGCGAATTCATCTCGCGCGGCAGCACGACGTGGTCCGAGACCCAGATCGAGTCCGCGCCGGCGTCGCTCCAGCGTCGCGCGCGAGATCGCCGGGATGCCGCGCTCCAGCGGCAGCGGACCGCTGTTCGGCAGCTTCGCGCCGATCAGCACGCTGCGAGTCAACCAGGTCGCGCCAGTGCTCGTCAAGCGTACGAATGCTCGGAGAGTGGACACCCGCCGGACGTGCGCAGTTATTGCTTCGCGGCGCTGGTGCGGGCCGGCCCGCTGGCGCGGCCGCGTTGCGTACGCGATCATCGACAGGAGGCCTCCATGAGTCCGGTGCTGAGCCCGGGTTGGGCGCTCGGAGTCGATCACATCGGCGTCGGCGTCTCCGACATGGAGCGCTCGTTCGCCTTCTATGCCGGAGCTCGGCTTCACCGAGGTCGCCTTCGACGAGGAGCTCGAGCTGCCCGGGCTCGAGCGCGTCGCCGGGCGCCCGGCGTCACCGCGCGCGTCGCGATGCTGCGTCCCGGCAGTCCGACCGCGCTCGGCATGGCCGCGGTCAAGCTCGTCTCGACGACCGACCAGGCGCCGCCGCCGATGCCCGAGGGCATCGGCTGGGGCGAGCCCGGCGTCTGCGAGGTCTGCGTTCACGTCAAGGACCAGGCCGGCACCTACCGCCGGCTCGTCGACGAGCACGGAGTCACCGGGCTGATGGAGCCGAACGAGGCGCCGCTGCCGCCGTACGGGACGCTCTGCAGCCTCTCCTACGTCGCCGATCCCGACGGCACCAAGATCGAGATGATCGAGTGGCACGACCTCGAGTGCGGGCTGGCCGGTCGACGACGGTCCCCAGGGCGTGAACCACGTCGCCTTCGGCGTCGCCGACATCGAGCGCACCCGCGACTTCTACCGCGACCTCGGCTTCACCGGGATGCTGTTTGAGAGCGACGGCTTCTTCGAGCCGATGGACCCGTGGTATGCGCCGCGCACGCCGCCGAGCCAGCACATGATGCTGCTGACCAACCCGCACGGCGCCGGCATGGAGCCGGTCCAGCACACGCCGCCATCACCGGACATGCAGCGGCGAGTGGGGCCACCTGGGCAGCTTCGAGTTCGCGATCGGCGTGCGCAACATCGAGCAGGCGGCCGCGGCCCTGCGCGCACGCCGGTATCGAGCTGCTCTGCGAGCCGCAGACGTCGACGCTCGCCGACGGCGGCAGCTGGAGCTACGCGTACTTCGTCGAGCCCGACGGCACCTTCGTCGCGCTCAGCGAAGCCGCTACTGAGCGCCCGGTTTGCGGCCAGCGGGCCAGCAACCGGCGCCTACACCACGTTCGCCAGGTCGCGCTCGATCAGCGCCGCGTAGCGCTGCAGCGGCGGCAGCAGATCGCTGCGAACCGATTCGGCGTTGTGGCGGCCGACGTGGGTCGAGAGGTTGATCGCCGCCGACGACGCGGCCGATGCGGTCGTGGATCGGCACCGCGACCGCGATCAGTCCCTCTTCGAGCTCCTGGTCGACCATCGCGTAGCCGTCGGCGCGGGCCTCGAGAATCCGCTCGCGCAGCGTGTCGACTGTCGGTGGTCGTCCGCGGCAGGAACCGCTCGAGCGTCGCCGAGGCGAGGTAGGCCTCGAGCTCGTGGTCGGGCAGGCCGGCGAGCAGCACGCGTCCCATCGAGGTGGCGTGCGCCGGCATCCGCGAACCGACGTTGACGGCGATCGTCATCAGCTTGGTGCCCGGGCACGCGGACGACGTAGACGACGTCGTGGCCGTCGAGGATCGAGGCCTCGCTCGACTCGTCGACCTCGGCCACGAGCCGCTCGAGGTGGGGGAGCGCGACGCTCGGGAAACCGAGCCCGGACAGGAACGAGTAGCCGAGCCGCAGCACGCGCGGCGCCAGCGCGAACGTGCGGCCGTCGGTCGTCATGTAGCCGAGCTCGACCAGCGTGAGCAGGAAGCGCCGCGCCGTCGCACGGGTCAGGCCGGTCTTGGCCGCGACCTCGCTGACGGTCTGGCGCGACGGCATCGGCGCCGAAGCGTCTCGATGATCTCGAGCCCGCGGGCGAGCGACTGGTTGAAGTCGCGGGAGCGCTCCGGCTGCTCGTCCGCATCGATTTCGTCGTCGGCTGGGTCGGAAAGAGGTTGATTTACCACAGGTCAGCGATGTTATTGGGCTGACCCGGCAGATCGCCGGGTCGGGTCGGTGGTGGAAGCCGCTTCGAGGCGAGCAGGCGGCGCGTCCTGCTCCTGTGCGATCAGCGCGCGGTCGCGCCAGGCGACGCGTTGCTCCCAATCGGACAGCGGCAGCAGCGCGCGTCGCTGCGCGGTCACCTCGGCCACGAGCTCCTCGTCCCAGGGGTCGTCCTGCCCGCGCTCGGCGCCCATCCGCGCGTAGGCGGGACCCATGCGGCCGGCGTGCACGCCGATGCCGCCGCGGGTGTTGAGGTCGGCGGTCTCGAACGGTCCGATCACCGCCCAGCGGCGCCCGAGGCCCTCGCGCATCGACGCGGTCGAGGTCATCGACGCTGATCACGCCGTCACGGACCAGGCAGTAGGCCTCGCGCAGCACCGCGCCCTGCAGCCGGTTGTAGACGAAGCCCTCGATCTCGCGCTTGACGCGCACCGGCGACATCCCCGCCGCCGTTCAGCAGCGCTGCGGTCCGCTCGGTCGACGGCTGGGTCGGTGAACGGCGCCGGCACCAGCTCGACGACCGGCAACAGGTGCGGCGGGTTCGCGGGGTGCACGACCAGGCAGCGGGCGCGGCCCGGCGAGCTCGCCGGCGCGTCTGCGCTGATCGTCATCGCCGAGGAGGAGCTCGCGAGCACGGCGTCCGGCTCGGCGAGTCGCGTCGAGCGTCGCGAACAGCTCCCGCTTGAGCTCGAGCTGCTCGGGCGCGCACTCCTGGACGTGCATTGCGCCGGCGAGCGCGTCGGCGCAGCTCGCCGTGCATCGGTCACGCGCGCGGCGATCGTCGGCGCCGGGCTCCGCGAGCAGCTCGGCGTCCTCGAGCGCGGCCAGCCGCTCGGCGATCTCGGTCGACGGCGGCCGTGCAGTCGCGTCGGGATCGGGGTCGTACACGCGACACGGGATGGCCGCCGCGCGCGAACACGATCGCCCAGCTCGTGCCGATGCTGCCGGCGCCGATGATCGCGATCCGCTCGGGCATCACGCGGCCGCGCGGCCGCGGTCTGCGCTTGCGCTGGTAGGCGCGCCAGGTCGTCGCCCAGCGCTCGCGGGTCGTCGGCGCCGGAGCCGTCGACCTTGTGGATCGCCTGGTTGTGCGGCGCGGTCCTGACGATCTCGGGATCCTCGTAGGCCTCGGCGATGACCGCCGCGAGCACGTCGATCCAGTAGTCGATGTCCTCCTTGGACCACAGCTCGCCGGCCTCGGGCGTGAACGGCTCCGGCACGATCCAGGGCTCGTGGCTCAGCCAGAACGCGTCGATGCCGAAGTCGACCATCCGATTCTGGATGTCGACCACGGTCACGCCGGTGTCCTCGGTCACCTTGCCGAGGCTGTAGCGGGTCATCTCCAGCCGCGGCGCGGTCAGCTCGGGGATAGGACTTGGTGACCCCGGGAATCGCCAGCAGCCGCGTCTCCATGTAGTTGTTGGCGAGCACCGACAGGTCGGCCGCCTGGCGGATGCCCGTCGGCGCCCATCGCGCGTGCCCACGAGTAGGCCTTGACGACCTGCGGAACGTTGCCCCAGAACTCGCGGACGCGGCCGATGCTGAGCGGACCGTCGTGCTCGAGCGTGTAGCGGTCGCCGTCGCGGTGGACGAGCGGTCGCGGCAGGAACGGCACCAGCTCCTCCGAGCAGCCGTAGGCGCCGACCGCCGGGCCGCCGCCGCCCTTCGGCGCGCCGAAGGTCTTGTGCAGCATGAACATGCAGGCGTCGAAGCCGAGCTCGCGCGCGCGCAGCCGGCTCATCACGCCGTTGAAGTTCGCGTGGTCGTAGAAGGCGAGGCCGCCGGCGTCGTGGACGATCTCGACCCAGCGCTTGATGTTCGGGTTGTAGATCCCCATGTCGTCGGGGTTGTTGACCATCAGCGCCGCGGTGCGCTCGCAGACGGCCGCCTCGAGCGCGGCCACCGACGGGTAGCCGTCCTCCTCGAGCGGCAGCGTGATCACCTTGAACCCGGCCGCGGCCGCGGTCGCGGCGTTGCACGGGTGCGCCTGGATCGTCGTGATGATCTCGTCGCGCTGCTCGAGCTCGCCACGGTGCTGCGTGGTAGGCGCGGGTGATGCAGGCGTGCGTGTAGGCGGCGTCGGCGCCGCCGCCGGGCTGGAACACGAACTGCGCCATGCCGGAGAGCTCGCAGAGGATCTCGTTCGAGCCCGTGGACGATCTGCGAGCACGCCCTGGAGCGTGTCCTCGTCCTGGCCGGGATGGAGCTCGGCGAGCCACGGCCGTGCCGCGATCAGCTCGTTGAGCCGCGGGTTGTACTTCATCGTGCAGGTGCCGAACAGGCTGATGCCCATCATCCCGAGCGTCTCCTGCGACGAGGTGCAGGTAGTGGCGCTGGACCTCGAACTCGCTCAGCTGCGGGAGCTGCGGCGCGTGCTGCCGCCGGCGCACGGCCGCGGGACCAGCGCGTCCAGCGTCGCCGGCGGCGTCGCGCACGCTCCGCCTCGGGCGTCGGGGATCAGCATCCCGCGCCGCCCGTCGCGGCCCATCTCCATCACGACCGGCTCGTCCCACACGGCCGCGTGGTAGCGGCGCAGGCGCGTGCTCGCTCATGCGACCACCTCCGCCAAGCTGCGGTCACGAGGCGTGTCGATGTCCTCCTTGGCTGTGGACCTCGGTGACGCAGTAGAGCGCGCGACTGGCCGAGCTGCGGGATAGGCTGCGCGAGAGGTCGCCGCCGCCGAAGATCCCGCGCTCGCGCAGGCGCGGCGTTGACCTCGGCGACGGTCTTGCCGGTCGCGTTGAAGTCGACGACGAACTCCTTGAAGAAGCCGGGCCAGCGGACCGCGACGCCCGGAATCTCGGCGATCCGCGCGGCGGCGTAGTGGCTGCGCATGCAGGATCAGCTCGCCGAGTTCGGCGAAGCCCGGCCGGTCCGAGCAGCGACATGTAGGCCGCGTTGACGACCGCCCACAGATAGACGGAGTTCCCGGTCCAGTCGTTGCCGAGCTCGCGCGAGCCGTAGGAGGACTGCTCGAACAGCGTCAGCGCGAAGCCGCGCTCGCCCTCCTCGCTGGTCGGGCAGAGGCTCACCTGGAGCGTCGGGTACTCGCGCGCGTAGCGCTCCTCGTCGCGGCTGGCGATGAAGCCGCCGACGCCGCCGCCGCAGTTCATGTGCACGCCGAGCGGCTGGGTCGGGCCGACCGCGATGTCGGCGCCGAACTGCCCGGGCGGCGCCAGCACGCCGAGCGAGATCGGATCGACGCCGGCGATCGCCTCGGCGCCGTGCCGCGTGCGCGAGCTGCGACGATCGCGCTCGGGATTCGGCTCGATCACGCCGAGCGCGCCCGGGCGTCTCGAAGTAGACCGCGGCGGTCCGTCGGACAAGCGCGGCCTCGAGCGCGTCGAGGTCGAGCGCGCCGGTGGCCGGATCGGTGGCGACCGATGCGCAGCTCGACGTGGCCGCGCATTCCGGGCGGCTCGCAGTACGTGCGGATCACCGCCAGCCGCTCGGGATCCATCAGGTCGCGGCACCAGCACCTCGCTGCGGCCGGTCATCCGCGCCGCCATGCGGATCGCGTGGCCGGCGGCGCAGCCCCAGCTGTAGACGGGCAGGCCGACGAAGTCGAGCTCGAGCAGCTCGCCGAGCTGGCTCGCAGAACTCGAACCACGCCTGGTTGCGGCCGTGGTCAGAGGAGGGCGTGCCCCAGACGGGCGTCAGGAACTCGGTCCGCGTCGCGAGCTCGTCGCAGATCGCCGGCACATGGTGCTGCCAGCAGCCACCGCCGAGGAAGCTGAGCGTCGGCCTCGCAGTCGACGTTGGCCGGGCGAGCGTGCTGCGTGAGGTGACGGGAGAGCTCGACCTCGGAAGCCAGCGCCGGCGGCAGGTCGATCGGCGTCTGGCGTGATGTGATCGGCCGGGATCTGCGCGAACAGCTCGTCGGCGTCGGCGACGCCGACCGCGGCGCACAGCTCCTCGCGCAGCGCCGGCGCCGAGTTGGCCATGTACGGGTGGGCTGTGCTGGTCACCGTCTCCTCCGTTGCTAGCTCGAGACGTTCATGACTATCTGTTCGCGCGGGCCGACGTCGACCCGCATGTATCCGCAGAGTTGCGCCGTCGAGCTCAGGATCGCCGGTGTCGACCCAGAGCGTCGGCGGATCGAGCGTGAGCAGCTTGTCGGCGGCGCTGAGGATCGATCGATCCGAGCCCGCGCCGGGATCCGTCGCAGGACCTCGGGCCCGAGCTGCTTGTTGCCGCGCCCGAACAGGACGCCCTGCCCGCCCACGAGGCCGACGATCAGCTCGCGACGCGATCGCTCTGCTCGAGCAGCTCGAGGATCTGCTCCTCGGTCAGGTCGCGCCCGACCAGCTGCCCGTCGACGGACCGCGTCGACGCCGAGCAGGGTGCCGCTGTCTCCGAGCGCGGCGATCACGCGCGGCGGTCGTGCTGCCGGGACCGATCAGATACAGGCAGCCGGGCTCGAGGTCGGCGGCGACGGCGCGGCAGAGCGCCTCCAGCTCGGCGCCGGGGTTCGGCCGCGAGCCGGCCTTGGCCGGCAGCACGAGCCGCGGCAGGTCTGGGACCCGGGCGCTGCCGTAGAGGACGCTCGACGACGCGACCCTCGCGCGCGGCCTGCTCGTCCACGTCGGCGATGTCGGCGTCGCGCAGGCGTCGCGGCCAGGCACCGCCGCGTCAGGAACGCCTCGCCGGCGCGCGCGGCCGCCTCCGGGCTGTGTGCGAAGACGCCGGAGTGCATCTTCACTCCCGCGGGGATCCCGAGCACCGGCAGCTCCGTCCCGACGGCGTCATAGATGTCGCGCGCGGTACCGTCGCCGCCGGCGAACAGCAGCAGCTCGACGCCCGCGTCACGCATCGCGATCGCCGCGGCGCGCGTGTCGCGCGGCCGTCGTCGGCACCGCGATCGACAGGACCTGTCGAGGTCACGGCCAGAGCCGGCCTCCTCGCGCAAGCGTCAGCGCCCATCGGCCCGGGCGCGGCCAGCAGCTCGACCGGGGCGGCGGCAGCGGCGAGCGTCCGCAGCGCCCGCGACGCCCGCGCGGGCGCCTGGGGGACGGCGCCGCGAGCGCGGGCCAGTGCGACCGTCTCTGTGCCGTCGCTGCCCTTCAGCGCGACCGCGCCGCCGATTCCCGCCAGCGGGTTGACGATGATCCCGAGCCGCGGCCGCGCGGGATCCGCGCCCGGCATCGGCTCAGGCGATCTCTGCGGCGACGACGTCAGCCGCTTCACGTGCGACGGCGACGATCTCATCGATCTCTGATTCTGTGATCACGAACGGCGGTGAGAAGGAGATCGTGTCGGAATCCGGCAGCGCGCGCGTGATCACGCCGCGCTCGAGGCACGCCGCGTCGACTCGCGCCGCGACGTCGCCGAGCGGCTCGAAGAGCTCGGTCGGCTCCGTGCCGGCGACGAACTCGACAGCTGCGATCAGGCCACGTCCGCGTACCTCGCCGACCAGCGGATGGCCGTCGAATGCGGCTCGCAGCTTGGCGTTGAGGTAATCGCCGCGCTCACCGGCCTGAGCGACCAGGCCGTCGCGCTCGATCAGATCGAGGTTCGCCAGCGCGCACGCCGCGGCCAGCGGGTGCGAGGTGTAGGTGTAGCCGTGGCCGAAGGAGCGCCCGCCGCTCTCATCGGACAGCACGCGCCAGACGCGCTCGGAGACGATGCAGGCCGAAAGCGGGAAGTAGGCGGAGGTGATGCCCTTGGCGACGGTCATCAGGTCGGGCTCGATGCCGAGCAGGTCGCTGCCGAACCAGGTGCCAAGGCGCCCGAAGCCGCAGACGACCTCGTCCGCGATCAGGAGCACGTCGTGCTTGCGCAGAACCTTCTGGATCGCGGGGAAGTAGCCATCGGGCGGGACGATCACGCCGCCGGCTGCCTGGACCGGCTCGGCGATGAACGCCGCGACCGTCTCCGGACCCTCGGCCAGCGATCAGCGCGTCGAGCTCAGCCGCCAGCCGTGTGACGAAGTCGGCGTCGCTCTCGCCCGGCAGCGCCTCGCGCAGCCGGTACGGCGGGGCCGCGTAGAGGATGCCGTCGATCGGCATGTCGAAGCCGGCGTGCATCGCGTCAAAGCCGGTCAGGCTGCCCGACGCGATCGAGACGCCGTGATAGCCACGGTCGGCGGGAGATCACCTTCTTCTTGTGCGGGCGGCCGAGCAGGTTGTTGTACAGGCGGACGAGCTTGATCTGAGTGTCGTTCGCGTCCGAGCCGCTGGTGCCGTAGAGCACCTTCGACATGTCGCCCGGGAACGAGGTCGATCAGCCGCTCGGCGAGCAGCGCCGGCGTGTCCGTCGCCATCGAGGAGAACGAGTGGTAGTACGGCAGCCGCAGCGTCTGCTCGTGGAGCGCGTCCGCGAGTTCGCGGCGGCCGTAGCCGACGTTCACGCACCAGAGTCCGGCCATCGCGTCGATGTACGACGCGGCCGTCCTCGTCGTAGACGGTCGAGCCGGAGCCACGAACGATCATCCGCCGCGGACCGCTCTGCTCGTGCCGTTGCAGCACGCTGAAGGGATGCATCACGTGACGGCGGTCGGTTTCGCTGCTGGATTCAGTGTGAGGAGTTGCGCTCATAAGCTCTTTTGGTTTGCTCGGAATGCGGTCGGACGCTCGCTATGCGAACTTTTGCACACCTAGCGGTCCGATGTCCAGCGACAATCTGCAGCACGCTGATCTTGCGGATGCACCGCACAGGTGCATTTGCGGCGCCTCGCGGAGCCGTGGCGCAGCGATTCAGCTGACGGCGCGCCGATACAGCGTCGCGTTGCGGTCCCAGCGCGTACCGCTGAAGTG
This sequence comes from uncultured Conexibacteraceae bacterium, assembly GCA_963720195.1. Taxonomy (GTDB): domain Bacteria; phylum Actinomycetota; class Thermoleophilia; order Solirubrobacterales; family Solirubrobacteraceae; genus Palsa-465. Next base: position 102,893 of record CAVRFD010000015.1, on the reverse strand, counting down.
CATCGGCCGTCCGCCCTGCGAATCGAGGTAGGAGAGCTCCCGCGAGATCGGCCCGAGCGCGCCGTTGTCGATGTGGTCGAGCATCCAGGTCTGGAGCGCGACGCCGCCGCCCTCGGTGGCGTGCAGGCGCAGTGCCCGGCACTGCTGGGGGAAGTCGATCAGTGAGCACGTCGTGATCAGCCAGTAGCCGCCGGCCGGCGTCTCGCGCGGGACGATGTTGTTGCGATGCGTGTGTCCGGCCAGCGCCGCGATCACGCGGGGGTTGCCGTCGAGGAGTGCGAGCAACTGGTCGCCGCCGGATGAGCGCGCGAGCGGCTGGTGGGAGACCACGATCACCCAACGGTCACCGGCGTCGTCGAGCTGCTGCTCGAGCCAGGGTGGCTGCTCCGGTGAGACGCTGCCGCCAGAGCCGCCGTAGCGTCGGACGATGTCGAGCACGATCACGCGCAGCGAGTCGCCGACGTCGCGCACGTAGTCGAGCCGCTCGCCGGCGGCCGCGGTCGCGCCGGCGCCGATGTTCGGCTGCGAACTTGCGCGTGAGGCTGCCCACAACCGCTCGATCACCTCCGTGAACTCGAGCTCGTAGCGGTGGGGGTCGGCCGGGACCCGCACTGTCGGCCCTGCCAGCGCCTGCCTGATGAAAGAGGCCACGAAGTGTGGGTCCGGTGGTCCATCCGGCGAGCCGCTATGGCTCAGCTTGAGGCCGGCCGGCAGTCTCAGGTTCGGCGGCATGTTCCAGAGCGCTCGGTCGCCGAGCGCCAGTGACTGGGTGAGCGCCGTCGGCACGAGTTCGCCGGCCACGAGCGCGTCATGGTCGCCCAGCACAGGCACCCAGTCCGTGCCGAGCCCGCGGCCGGTGAACGGTCGCACCGCCGCCCTCAGCATTCCGGGGTGCCGGGGCGCGTCGATGTCCGGCCGGTAGTAGAAGGGGTCGGGGTCGAACGACGACTGCACGCCGTAGTAGCCGTCGGGGCCGCTACCCGGGTGCACGCGCCCGCCGCTCACCAGCGTGAGCGCCTGACCCAGTTCGTTGTGCTGGTCGTTATCGATCAGGTCGCCTCCCTGGATCACGAGCCCGGGCCCCAGTACGCGTGTGGCGTTGACGGCGCCGTGCAGCACCTGTGCGGTCAGCGCCTCCTGCGGCCGGAAGGTCGACTGCACCGGCGGACCGAGGCGCGCCAGGAACGGCACGCGCGCCGGTGAGGAGGCGTCCATCACGTGCGCGTCGGTCAGATGGGCGATCAGCGCCAGCTCACCGGTGAGCCGCTCCGGCTTGCCGAGCGCGACCCTCTCGATCAGTGGCTCACCCGGTCCACGCTGCAGCTGCCCTGTGCCGTGCGGATCGACCCATGTCGACTGCAGCGTCGAGCCGTCGGATTCGGCGGTCTGCTCGTCCGAGCTGCCGCAGCCTGCCAGCGCCACCGCTAGGGCCGCGCCTGCGAGTGCGCCGCTGAGCAGCTCACGCCGTGTCACGGGGCTGGCGCCTCTCATCCAGCCAGCCCCACCACGACGGATTCGCGGGTGGCCGAGCGGGCCACCCAAAGGATCGCCGCTCCGCTCGCCAGCAACAGGCCGATGACCGTCGCCAGCACCTCTGTCGGGGTGGCTCTGAGGTCGAGCGTCGCGTAGCTGGCGGCCAGATGCGCCAGCACGGGACCGAACACGAACAGCTCGAGGACGACTCCGATCGCCGCCGCCGGCAGCACCAGCATGAGCACGGCGCCGAGCAGCAGCCGCCGCACGGCGCCGCCGCCGGCCCCGCACGCCCGCAACACCGCGACCGTGCGGCGACGCTCCTGCATCGTGAGCGCGCACGCCTGAACCAGCGCGTAGATGCAGACCAGCCCGTCGACGATCGCGACGGCACGCAGGATCGTCTTGAGGATGTCCACCAGCGGCGCTCCGCGGGCCGTCGCGCCCTCGGTCTCCTGCGGGTTGGCGCCGAGTCGTTGGAGGGCGCGGAAGACCGCCGATTGCTTCGCGCCGGGCCTCAAGAGCACTGCGACCTGTGACGGCGCATACGGCTCGGCCGCAAGCAGCGCGCGGGCGGGCACGTAGGCGACGAGGCCCTCGTCGTCGAGTGAGCTGACCGTGCCGGACACGCGCAGCTGCAGCTGGTTGCCGGATGGGAGCTCGAGCAGCAGTTGTGAGCCGGGCGCGAGTCCGAGCGCGTCAGCCAGACCGACGCCGACCTCGGCCTCGTGGTTGCCGCGCAACCGCTGCCCGGAGGCAAGCGGCGGTGCCTCGAACTGCGTGTGGTCACGCGGATAGGCGATCACGTCGACGATCTCGCCCAGCGAGTAGGCGTCGACCGCATGCACCTCGTAGCGCGGCGCCGCCGCTTCCACGCCAGGCACACGGGCGATGCGCTGCGCCTGCGACGGCGGGGCGTCAGCGGTCAGCTGGTAGTGCTTGCCGAGCTCCTGGGGGTCGGTCTCCAGCGAACTCAGCGCTCCGGCGAGCGCGATCATGAGCAGCACAAACGCCGTCGAGCAGGTGAGCATCGTGATCGTCGCGGCCAGTCGTGCGGGCCGCGCCGCGACGAGCCGGGCACCGAGCCGGGTCAGCCCGCCCTGCGGGCGCAGGCGCCGATGCGCTCGATGCGACCCACGCGAGCCGGTCACGTCGGCTCCGCGCAGCAGTGAGATCACGGCACGCCCGGCCGCGGTCCAGGCCGGCCAGGCCGCCCCGGCGACCGGGATCGCAACGCTCGCCAGCCAGCCGACCAGCAGCGGTCGTGCCAGTGCCGCACCTGGCCCCGGCTCGTTGAGCAGCGCCAGCAGCCGGTTGCCGGGGGAGTAGGTTGCAAGCCAGCCTGCGAGTGCGCCGATCGTGGCTGCGGGGATCGCGACGAGTGCCGTCTCGATCGCCTGCGTGAGCGCCACGTACCCGCGGGTGGCGCCGACCGCCCGCCGGATTCCGATCGAACGCAACCGCCGCTGCACCTCCGCGCGCGACGAGGCGGCAAGCAGCACGGCGGCGGTGGCCAGGGCGATGGCGGAGAGCGCGACCAGCAGGTCGATCACGATCCCGGCGGCTTGGTTGATCAGCACCTGCACGCCGTCACGCGTGGCGAACTGCAGGTCCCTCAACCCGAAGCTCTCGGCGCGCGCCTGCACGAGCACCTCGTCGATGTAGCGAGGGTCGCGCAGCCAGATCTCGGCGAAGTTCACGAGTGGGTTGCGGCGGCGGCCGACGACGGCGTCGACTGCGGCGCGTCTGATGTAGAAGCGGGCGGCGGCCAGCGGATAGCCGACGTCGTCAGGCCCCTCGGCGAAGCCGACGACCCGTTCGTATCCGAGCCCATTGACGTACACCCGGCTGCCGAGCCGGATGTGCCAGGCAGACGCGAGCCCGGGCTCCACGAGCACGTCAGGCGCGCTGCCGTGCAGGTTGTGTCCGGCGACGACGGCGTAGCCCTGGCGACGCTGATTGCTCAGGACCTCGCCTACGGCGCTTGTGGTCTGGTGCCCGTGGTAGGCGATCGTCGCGTTGGTGACCTCGGTGCGCAGCGCGAAGCCGGACAGGTCCGGGAGGGCTGAGATGCGGCGCGCCGCCTGGTTGGCGTGCTCAGGGTCGAAGCGGACGATCAGCTCTCCCATGTGCGCGGCTCGCACGGCACGGCCGAAACCGTTGCCGAGCCCCTCGGCGATCACGATCGCGGCCGACAGCATTGCCGCCGCCAGCGCGATCCCGATAGCGCCGAGCAGAACCCGTCGTCCGCGGCTTCGCAGCGACAGCCTGGCGTCGGCCAATGCCGCCCGCAGCTGTCGCGCGCCCGCGATCATCGCGGAGCGTCCAGCGCGCTCCGTCGTATCACGCTTCGCCGCTCGCCCAGTAGGCCGTCTTCGAGCGCCAACACCCGGTCGGCGATCGCGGCCGCATCAGGCTCGTGGGTGACCAGCACGACGGCGCGGCCCGCGAGGTTCGCCAGCAGTTCGAGCACGATCGCGCCACTGGTAGCGTCGAGGCTGCCGGTCGGCTCGTCAGCAAGGATCAGCTCGGGTCCGTTGACGAGTGCACGAGCGATCGCGAAGCGTTGCTGCTCGCCGCCGGACAGCTCGTGCGGCCGATGGTCGGCGACCTGGCTCAGGCCGAGGTCATCGATCAGCTCGCCGGCGCGCCTGGCGCCACCCGGTGGCGCGCCCGGCAGCCGGGTCGGAACGAGCACGTTCTCAAAGCCACTGAGCTCGTCGATCAACTGAAACTGCTGGAAGACGAAGCCGATGTGCCGCAGACGCAGGCGTGACAACGCGCGTGAGCCGCGGCCGGTGAGGCGCTCGCCCGCGACGGTGATCTGGCCGGCGTCGGGAGCATCGAGACCGCCCACCAGGTGTAGGAGCGTGGACTTGCCGGTGCCGGATCGACCCAGGACCGCCACGACCTCATCGGTCTGCACGCTCAGGCTGGCGCCATCGAGCACGCGGCGCGCGGCGCGCCCCTCTCCGACGGTCTTGACCAGTCCCTCGGCGTCCAGCACCAGCACGCTTTCACCGTAGCGGGCGCCGAGCGGTTCTCAGCCTCGATCTTTATGCGGGGGGATCCTTCGCCGGCGCCTGCTGCTCGAGCCGCTCGCGCTCCCGCTCACGTGCAAGCCGGTGATGGCGCACCTCGCGCCGTAGCTGCACGATCCGGGTCGTGCCCGCCAGCAGTGCGACGACCGCACCCACGACTGCCGCAATCAGCATCGCCAGACCGACCTCGATGTGGCCGTGAATGCCCAAGAACGAGATCTTCACGCTCTGCGAGTTCTGGGCGATGAAGATGATCAGCAGGATCAGCAGGACCGTCGCGACGCCGACCGTGATCCAGAGGCGGCCGGCGTTGGTTGGGCGCGCGCCGCCCGGGGGAACCGACTCCGGTTGCGCGGCGACCGGCGGATCAGGGGTTTCCTCAGCCACGCCGTTCAGCTACCCCGGTTGGAGCACGGCTGAACTGGGTCGCCGGCGCCAAGATCAAGGCGTGATCGCCTGTGAGGGCGAGTACCTCGTCGAGTGAGGGACGCGGATCCGGTACGGGCGAGATGTAGCCGTCGACCGCCGCGTACTCCCAGGCTGGTCCGTCGGTGACAAGCCGGTCAAGCGCCGTGAGGATCGCGTCGACGTCGTCGCTGCTGGTGCCCAGGCCGATGCTCACGCGCACGGCACCGGTGTCTGCGAGGCCGAAGCGCTCCAGCAGCGGGTGCGCGCAGAACTTGCCGCCACGGACGCCGATTCCGTGCTCCGCGGACAGGTAGGCGGCGACCAGATCGGCGCGGTAACCGGGGACGTTGAAGCTGGCGACGCCGACCAGGTCATCGTGGTCCGGCCAGATGCGCAGCGGAGTGATGCCGAGGCAGCCGGAGGCCGCCAAGCAGCTGCTCGTACAGCGCCAGCTCGTGCTCGCGAATCGCGTCGAAGCCGAGCTCGTGCAGCGCCTCGAACGCCGCGCCCAGCGAGACGGCGCCGACCAGGTTGGGTGTGCCGCCCTCGTGGCGGGCGGGGCTCGGCTTCCATTCGACGCCGTCGAGCGTGACGCTGATGACGGCGCCGCCGCCGTGCTGGTGCGGCTCGGCCGCGTCCAGCCAGTCGCGGCGGCCGATCAGGGCGCCGCCGCCGTAGGGCGCGTAGAGCTTGTGCCCGGAGCAGGCCAGATAGTCGATCCCCGTCGCTTTCAGGTCGACGGGGCGGTGCGGGACGAGCTGAGCGCCGTCGACCGCCAGCCGCGCGCCGTGCCCATGGGCGAGCTGCGCGAGCGCCGCCAGCGGCGGGCACTCGCCGGTCACGTTCGACGCGCCCGTCACCGCCACCAGCGCCGCCGGCTTGCGTTCAAGCTCTCGCGCCAAGCGCGTCGAGACTCGCCTCGACCGTCGGCGCCGCCGCCACGGCCGTCCAGTCACCGCGGCGCCACGGCAGCAGGTTCGCGTGGTGCTCGATGTCGAAGTGGACGACGCGGCCGGGCGTCGCTGTCTCCAGCAGGTTGAGCGCGTCGGTCGTGTTGCGGGTGAAAACCGCGACGTCATCCGATCTGGCGCCGGTCGCCTCGGCGACGATGTCCCTGCGCACGCTCGTAGGCGGCGGTGCTCACGCGCGAGAGATAGCTCTGGCCGCGATGGATGCTGGCGTAGTGGGCCAAGGTGTTGGTGACCACGCGGTGGACGCTCGCCAGCGGCGGCGCGCTGGCCGCGTAATCGAAGTTGACGAAGCGCGTGCTCGTGCCGTCCACGAGCGGGACCTCGGTCACCGCATCCGCGAGTTCTGCGAGTGCTCCGCGTGACGTGCTCATGTGCTGAGTGTGCGGTAGTGAGGCGTACATCGCAAGTCGATCTTATCCATCGAATCAGTTATCTTGCCGCCCCTCGGGCGAAGCCGACAACGTGGTGTTGACCGGTTAAACAGAGAGGCCCGCCGGAGCGGGCCTCTCGCTTGGCTTTGCTGTCTAGCTGAGTGTTGCTAGACGAGCGCTGCCGGATTACATCTGTGAGTGCTGCACCCCTTTACCTCATAGTTTCCTGAGGAGCGCGCGCTCTTGGGCACGGAATGCGGCGAGCTTCCTGAGGTCCGCCCTCCGGACTGCCCTGCTGAGGTGATGCTTCGACGAGAGATCCTTCTCCAGCACCTTGATCTGCTTCTTGACGTCGCGATCTGCCTTTCGATCTTCGCGATATCCCGCGGAGCGCTAGCGGGGTGAATGACCGCAGTCATCACCGGTAGCTGGGTGCCCGAACTCCCGACGCCCAGGGTCCCTGTGTCGACGACCTGCCCCACGGTCGGTGTGGCCGTGACCGTCGGGCCCGTGATCGGCGCCGGCGGGTCAATGTTGAACGTGATCTCAGTCACGATGCCCTCGGACATGAGCACCGTTGCGCTGGAGGCCGTGCTCGCTGCCAGACTCGGCTGATTTGTGGCCGTCGGAACGCCACCCTCGAGCACCTCGACGTTCGTCGGAACGACCGTAGGTGTCCCGGCGAATGCATCCGGTGCCGTAAGCGCACCGCCTGAGATGCGTGACCGGCCCGTCGAAGGCGAACGTTGTCGGGTCGAGCGTGCACTGAATCGCAGTGCTGCTCAGGTTGACATCGATCGTCTGCGTACCGTTGACCGTGAACGGAACCGTCCCCGCGGTAACTGTGCTCGTCGGGTCGAGACAGATCTTCAGCGTGCCCGGATCAGCGTTCTCATCCGTGTAGGTCACATCGGTCTCGCCGGCACCGGCAATGACGCTGACCGTCCGGTTCGGGAGACTGAGCGAACCTGGGACGATCGGGCTGATGCCCTGTGAGTTGGTCGTCGGGCTGACCGAGATCGAAGCTACCTTCGTGCCCGGAACCACACCTTCGGTGAAGTTCACCACGGTACCCGCACGCACCGTGCCGACGATCTGGCAGCTGGTGGCCGTAAGGCCAACTGTGCCGGTTACTGCCGTCGGACCAGCGGGGCCGCTCGAGCTCACCGTGAACGGGAACGACGTTGTCGGAGTCGAAGAGCCGGTCCACTCCTTGCAGAGCTTCACGGTCGAGAGTGCGTCCGTATAGGTGACGATCGTCTGATTCGTCGTATTGCCGGCAAGCACTCGCGCATTCGCGGTACCCTGTGCCAAGTTCACCGGAGGACTCACCAGTTCGTTCGTGCCATTCGACGTACGCGGTGATCGATGTCACGTACGTCGTCCCCGGTTCAACTGTCTCGACTGTCCCCGCAGGCACGACGATCGGGCCACTGCAACCCAGCCCACCTGCTGAGATCGTGGCCGACGCCGTCGTGCTCCAGGGCAGGTCATACCCGCCCGTAGAGGAGTCGAGGACGTTGACTCCCTGGATCCTCACTGGTGATGTTGAAGCTGTAGGTCCCGGTCTCTGACGGAGAGTTAGTGGCGGCCTGCTTGCAGACCTCCACAACGCCCGTGACGGGATCGTTCGTGTACTCCACGGTCGTCGTCAGCGACTCGTCACCCGCACTCGGCGCCGGGTTTACCGTGAGCGTTGCAGTGCCCGTGTCCCGATGGCGTCACCGTGCCGGGGTCGCCCGGCGTCCCGGTGATGCTTGCGACGCTGAACCACGGGGCCGCCACTTCGGTGACCGTTGCAGTGCCCGCGGCAACAGCGATGGGTGAGGTGCAGACCTGTGGGCCACCCAGCAGAGCCTTGATCGAGGCGCTGGTTGTCTTACCGCCAGCGTTGATCGTGTACGTGAAAGTGCCCTGGTAGTTGGGCGTGCCTGCCGTACTAGGCGTGAACGTCTTACATATCTCGATGTAGCCGGTGCTACTCGGGTCGGTCGTTGCTGACGCCACACTGGGAACCAGGGAGAGTAACCCTCCCATGAACATGGTCCCGATCAGCGAAGCGAGAGCGATGGTTACTGCACGAAGCCTCATTGCTTCTCCCCTGATTGAAGTGCCCCAGGTAAAAGAACAGCCGCGCTCGGTTCGACAAGCGCGAGCGTGTGTATTGCCAGCATCCCGTGGATCTGGCTCATCGTCTCTCCTTGATCTCCGATGCGCCGCCCTTATACCCCTTGGCGCATCACTCGCTCTGGCTGTTGGCTAACCTAACGCTGGGACCAATTGCGTGCCAACGCCCGCTCGGGTAGTCCTTCATAACCCCTATTAGCGGCCATCGTCCAACCAGATCGGGTCAGTGCTCGCTCACCCATTCGGGTGGTAGGCACCCGCGAAACCGGGTGGGCGTGGTGCGTGCCCAGACTCACAACGCACACGGTGGGTGGCGCACCCTTCTAGTAATTAGCTAATGGGGGGGCGGCCGCGCGGATGTGCCGCGGTTCGTGTGCCTCCAAGAGCTTTCTGGCAGCCATCCGATTGCCGACTCCGAGCCGCAGGTAGATCGACCTCACGTGGAACTTGACGGTGTTCACTGTGATCACGAGCCGACTGGCGATCTCGTCGTAGGTGCACCCTTCGGCCAGGAGCCGTAGCACCTCCAACTGCCGATCAGATAGCGCCGTCACCGGATCACCGTCGGAGTCGGCCAGCACGGCCTGCCAGCCGGCCGGCAGGGCTGTCTGCCCGCGCAGGACCTGGTCCAGCACCAGCGACAGATCGTCGCCGGTCGACGCGGTCAGTACGAGCCCTGCGACCCCCTGGTCAAGCACGCAATGGATCAGCTCAGGCGTCCTGTGAGTCAGCGACGATCACTGCCTGGATCTCGGGCGCCAGATGGTGCAGCGATTCGACCATCCTCAGCGGATACTCCTGAACCTCGCCGACGCCGAACAGCACGACGTCCGGGCCAATGGCCGCTATCGCCGACGCGTCGTCGCCATTTGGCGTCAGCGACGTGACGGTGAAACGGCCGCTCGCGCCGAGCAGAGCGACCAGTGCGTCGACGATCAACCGCCGCTGATCGACGACGACGACGCGCCTCGGTCGCGCTCGCGTCGCATCCCTGCCGCCGGCTCCTCGCCAGGCGCCACGCCGCTCCCAACCGTCTCGACGATCCGAGCCGGTGCCGCCGGATGACTGGGGCGCTCGTTCAATGCTGGCGACGAACATTGACGCCCACCTTCGTTCCTCTTGATCTCATCCGTCACATCCCGGTCCGCTGCAACGTGCGCGTCCGTGCGTTGGAAGATCCTTGAGGGGGCAAGCGCCACTTTACACCGCCCATACGCGGCGACGGTCAAATATTCTCGGTCGCCGCCGTGCGGGTAACTTTCTGTTTGCAGGACCTAATTAACTGTTAAGCGGCGCGAAACCAGCGTTCGGCGGCCGAGCGCTGATGGAGCTCGGGCCATCGGAGTGCCGTTTCCGACAAAGTGCGCCACAGATCTACAGGTTGTCCGAAACGGTGCGATTCTCGTGCGGTTTCCGACAACATGGCCGGCCGCTGCACGGTTTGTCGGAAACCGACCTGTCGAAACTGACAAATCGCCAGGTCTCCGGGGCAGATCGGCCGGAAACGCGCGATTTTCATGTCGATCCTGACGATCCGCGGAAGAGCGGCGCGGGATTGTCGGGATGAGCAGGTCGCCGGCGGAGCGCTCCGCGTCGTGCCGGCGGAGCGCTCCGCGTCGTGCCGGCGGAGCGCTCCGCCGGCGCGCCGGCGAAGCGTCGGGCCGGCCAAGCGTCGCGCCGGCGAACGCCCTGGCGATTAGTGGCTGGCGGGCTCCAGCTCGCGCCCACCGACGAGGACTCGCTGGACTCTGTGAGCGGGGTCCAACACGACAACGTCGGCGCGGGTACCGAGTGAGAGGCGTCCATGGCCCAGTTCACGTAGGAGCGCGGCTGGTCTCTCAGTGACAGCCGCGATTGCGTCACCAGGGTCGATCCCAACGCGTCGCAGGGTTACCAGGCCCTGTGACAGCGGCGCAACGCTGCCCGCGATCGTGCCGTCGGAGCGCCGTGCGACGCCGTCCGTCACCTCGACGGCGACGGGACCGAGGCTGTAGCTGCCGTCGCTCAGCGTCGCCGCAGCCATCGCGTCGCTCACCAGGCTGCAGCGTCCCGGCGCGGCCGCAAACGCCAGTCGGATTGACTCGTCAGCGACGTGCACCCCGTCGGCGATCAGCTGGATCGCGCAGCTCGGGCTTGCCAGGGCCGCGCCGGCAACCCCGGGTTCGCGCGCGGTCAGCGGGGCCATGGCGTTGAAGAGGTGCGTCACGGCCGTGGCGCCCGCCGCGAACGCCGCTGCCACGTCGGCTGCGTTGGCCTGGCTGTGCCCGAGCGAGACGACGATGCCCCGTCGGACGCAGATCGCAATCAGATCCAGTGCCCCCGGCAGCTCGGGCGCGAGCGTGACCATCCGCACCGGCCCCGCGTCAAGGAGCCGCTCGAGCAGACCGACATCGGGCAGCCGCAGGTGCTCACGCGGGTGTGCGCCCGCACGTTCGGGGGACAGGAACGGCCCTTCCAGGTGGACGCCGAGGACCGCCGCCGACTGGCCCGAGAGATCCGGAAGCTCAGCGATCGTGCGCAGAGCGGCGATCATGTCCTGCTCGGGCGCCGTCACCAGGGTCGGCTGATAAGCCGTGACGCCGTCCCGCAGCAGGGCTGCGCCCATCTCCGCGAGTCGGTCGCCGTCGGGGTCGAGCACGTCGACCCCCGCGTAGCCGTTGACCTGCGTGTCGAGCAACCCCGGGACTGCCACGCCCTCACCGTGGCCGGTCAGTCCGAAGGCCTCGATCTCACCGTCCCTGACTGAGGCATCGCCTTCGATCAGGCGGCCATCGACGAACGCGGCGGCTACGCCGAGCCGCTTGCTCGGGCCGCGCAGCAGCGTCCGCGATGGCGTCGTCATCGCGGCGAGGGCGGGACGCAGGCGGCCGTGATGGCGCTCAAGCTCCTGCTCCGCGCGAGTCTGGTCGACCGGCGCCGAGCAGCATTACGGCCGCCACCTTCGGGCGCTTCAGCAAGCACGAGAGCAAGAGTCACAGTCGCCACGACCTTCGTCAGGGAGGCAATGTCGTACAGGATGTCCTGCGAGGTCGCCACGTACTCGCCGACCGTGGAGGCCCAGGCGCGCGGCGATCCCCACCGCCATCGGGCTCGCCTGCTGCAGGGTCATCGGCCGCCCTCGTCGCGACGAAGCCGGACCTCGTCGGTGCGGTACTGCGGCTCGACGCGGCGCGCGCCGTCCGGCGCAAAGCCCATTGCAGTATAGAGCTTGCGTGCCGCCTCGTTGTCCTCGAACACCCAGAGCGTCACGATGTCATATCCCTTGTGCGCCAGGTCCGCGAGGGCTCGCTCCAGCAGCTGGCGACCGTACCCGCGCCGGTTGTGCGCCGGATGCACATAGAGCCCGTAGACGTGGCCGTTGCGCGCATCTGTGGGGTCCGTGCCATAGCGGATATAACCGATCGCACCTCCATCCGTCGATTGAACGACCACGGTTGTCTGACCGGGCGCGACGACGAGCGTGCGCAGCCAGCCGGTGATCTCCGCCTCGTCCAGTGCGTCGATCACGTCGTCGGGTACCACTGAGCGGTAGCTGGCTCGCCACGCCGCTACGAACACCGATGCGAGCGCTGGTGCGTCATTCGCAGTACCGGTCCGCAACGACGATTCTCGGTGCCCGACCTCGTTGGGTCGCTGGAGCCTCTGGCGGAAACGGAAGCGGTCACCGCGATAGAGCGAGCGCACGTACTCGACCGGGCGCCCGCGCGCGTCGAGCGTCAGCCGCGACAGCTGCAACAGGGGCGCCGGTTGGACGCAACCGAGCAGCCGCGCCACCCGAGGGGACGCGATCACCGACTCGATCGTCTCCTCGGCCGAGTCGAGCTCAACCCCGTATTCCGAATGCAGCAACTGATAGAACGAGACGTCCTCACCGAGCGCAGCACTGATTCCGTCGAAGCGCTCAGCGTTCAGGTAGAGAACCTCGACCGCGATCGGCTCCCCGTCGGCCAGGCGCAGACGCTCGATCTGGAGGACCTCGGCGGCCTCCGGGAGCGCGAGCGCCGCTGCGACCTCGGGCGGTGCCGGGAGCCGGCTGAGGTCGATCAGCTTGGAGCTGGGCTCGTGGCCGCTGGCGCGCATTTCCTCGGTGTGGCTCGTCAGGCCGAAGCGCTGCTCGATCTTCGCGGGCGCGACGAACGTGCCCTTGCCCTGCCGCCGGTAGATGCGGTGCTCGTCCTCGAGTCGCTGCAGCACCTGCCTGACGGTCCCGCGCGAGACGTCAAATCGCTCACACAGCTCCCGCTCGGTCGGGAGCGCAGCGCCCTCGGGCAGTCCGCGGATGATCTCGACCATCGACTCGCGCAGACGGCGGCTCTTGGAGCCTGACGCGTCCTGATCAGCGGGGATTACGTCGTCGAGCACCCTTAGTCTCCGTGACCTGTCCACCGGGCTGGGCCGGCACAGGAATTGATGGGCTGATTGTGGGCCAAGCTGCAGATGTGAGTTCGTCTGTTTCGCCTCCGCCACAACTCGCAGCGCAGTTGACTATACCAATTTTCGCATGTATGCTCGCCCGGAATTTGTATAGGTAAGTTCGGAGTCGTCGGCGGCTGCGCGAGGCCCACTACGCCGCCTGCCACGTCGCGACGGAAGCCGCTGGGCTGCCAGTCGTCCATGCCGGAGGAGATGATCGACTGTGAGTACGACGAACACGCTGAACGCACAGCTCATCGAACTGCTCGGAGCCGACGCCGTCGTGACCGGTTCGCTGGCGGTCTACGCCGCTGACGCGACTGAGCACGAGGGGCTGCGAGGCAAGCCAGACGCGGTCGTGGTTCCGGATAGCGCAGAGGCCGTGTGCGAGCTCATGCGCTGGGCGTACGCGGAAGATATGACGCTCGTTCCGCGCGGGGGTGGGACCGGCTTCTCCGGGGGTGCTGTGCCTGTGAACGGGGGAATCGTCGTCGATCTGTCGCGCATGTCCTCGGTGCGGTCATTTGATCCGGGCTTCTGGCGGATGCACGTCGACGCCGGCGTGACGACGGCGACCGTCCGCCGGCTCGCGCGTGAGAACGGCTTGTATTTCCCGCCCGATCCGGGGGCAGCCGAGCAGTCACAGATCGGCGGCAACATCGCGACCAACGCCGGTGGTCCGCACGCCTTCAAGTACGGCGTCACCGGTGCCTGGGTGACCGGTATCGAGGCGGTGGTTCCTCCTGGGGAGCTGATCACGGTCGGCGGCGCGATCCGCAAGGACGTCGCCGGATATGACATCAAGAACCTCCTGGTCGGGTCCGAGGGCACGCTGGGGATCATCACCGGTGCCTGGTTGCGGCTGATACCGGCGCCGGAGTTGTCGCTACCGATCGTCGCCGGTTACGCGACCGTGGCGGACGGATGCGCCGCGATCGAGGCAATTCTCGCTTCCGGCGTGGTGCCGGCTGCGATCGAGTTCCTGGAGGGCGCCGCGCTCGATGCGTCGAGGGGCGCCTGTCCAGTGCCGATCCCCACCGACGCGACGTTTCTGCTGCTGGTCGAGGCTGACGGCAGCGCCGCGGAGGCGCAGGCCGCCGCAGACGAACTGCGCGAGGCGCTCGATCCGGAGCCGCTGCTGCTCGCCTCGCCGAGCACCCGCGAGGAGATATCCGCGCTCTGGCGCTGGCGTGATGGCGTCTCGCTTGCGGTGGCGGCCCAGCGTGGTGGGAAGGTCAGTGAGGACATCGTCGTCCCGGTCGACCGTCTCAGGGAGGCGATCGAGGGCACGCTCGCGATCGGCCGTGACTACGGTCTGCCCGCTTGCAGCTGGGGCCACGCGGGCGACGGCAACCTGCACTCGACTTTCCTGATCGACGCCGACGCTGCCGACGAGGTCCACCGCGCGCACCTGGCGACGCGCGCGCTCAACGAGCTCGCCACGCAGCTCGGCGGCTCGATCTCGGGTGAGCACGGTGTCGGCTGGCTGAAGCGCGGCCAACTGCATCTGCAGTGGAACCAGCGTGCGCGCGAGTTGCACGGAGAGATCAAGCGCGTGTTCGACCCTAAGGGACTACTGAATCCGGGGAAGAAGGTCTAGCCGCAGCGGTCACGATCTGCGTCTCCGTGGGGGCAGAGGCGCGCCGGCCCTTCAGACCCAGCCCACGCGCGGGTGATCGATCGCCGCCTGCGCGGCGGCGATCCGGGCGATCGGGATGCGGTACGGGGAGCAGGAGACGTAGTCGAGCCAGGCCTCGTGGAAGAACTGGATCGAGGTGGGGTCGCCGCCGTGCTCGCCGCAGATCCCGAGCTTCAGTCCGGGGTGGGCTTCGCGGCCGACCCAGGCGGCGAGCCGGACGAGCCAGCCGACGCCGGGAGCGTCGATCGTCTCGAAGGGGCTGCGGTCGATGATCTTGCGCTCGATGTAGGTCGGCACGAACGCCGACTCGACGTCGTCGCGTGAGAACCCGAGCGCGGTCTGGGTGAGGTCGTTGGTGCCGAAGCTGAAGAAGTCCGCGTGCCTGGCGATCCGGTCGGCGACGAAGCACGCGCGGGGCAGCTCGATCATCGTCCCGACGGTGTAGTCGGTCCCGATCTCGCAGGCCCTCCTGGTCGCCGATGCGGATGACGAGTTCGCGCATCAGCTCGATCTCGGTCTCGTAGTCGACGAGCGGGATCATGATCTCGGGGTGCGGCGGCTCCGCGACGGCCTTTGCGGCGCGGAGGATCGCCTGGACCTGCATCTCGTAGATCTCCGGGTAGAGGATCCCGAGGCGGCAGCCGCGGGTGCCGAGCATCGGGTTCTCCTCGGAGATCTCCTCGACGCGCGCGAGCACGCGCTCGAGGTCAGCGAGCTCGGGGCTCTGCTCGATCTTCGCGCGCTCGACCTGGGCGGAGAGCTCGGCGAGGTTCGGCAGGAACTCGTGCAGCGGCGGATCGAGCAGCCGGATCGTGACCGGCAGCCCGGCCATCGCGTCGAACAGTCCCTCGAAGTCCTCCTGCTGCAGCGGCAGCAGCTCGGCCAGCGCGTCGCGCCGTGAGGGCTGGTCGTTGGCCATGATCATCGCCCGCATCTTCGGCTGGCGATCCTCCGCCATGAACATGTGCTCGGTGCGGCACAGCCCGATGCCCTCGGCGCCCGAGCTCGCGGGCCTTGCGGGCGTCCTCGGGCGTGTCGGCGTTCGCGCGGACGCCGAGGTCGCGGATCTCATCGGCCCACTCGAGCACCTGCCGGAAGTCCTCGTTGACCGCCGGCGGGACGAGCGGCACGTCGTCAGCGGTGACGATCCCGGTGCTGCCGTCGATCGCGATCACGTCACCCTCGTGGAGCACCGTGCCGTTGGCGGTGACCGTGCCCTGGTTGAGGTCGATCACCAGCCCTTGCGCGCCGACGACCGCGGGGCGGCCCATCCCGCGCGCGACCAGCGCGGCGTGCGAGGCCTTGCCGCCCTCGCTGGTCAGGATCCCGCGAGCGGCGTGGAACCCGGCGACGTCCTCGGCGTCGGTGAACGGCCTGACCAGGATCACGTCCCGGCCCTCGCGTGCCGCGGCGACCGCGTCCGTGGGCGCTGAACACGATCTCGCCCTTCGCCGCGCCCGGCGATGCACTCACGCCGTGGGCGAGGACCTCGAACTCGGCGGAGCGGTCGAACGACGGGTGCAGCAGCGCATCGAGCGTCGAGGTATCGATCGTCGCGATCGCCTCGCGCTTGGTCAGCAGACCCTTCGCCGACCGCGTCGACTGCGAACCGGACAGCCGCCTGGGCCGGTCGCTTCGCGTTGCGGGTCTGCAGCATGAACAGCCGGCCCTCCTCGACCGTGAACTCCGTGTCCTGCATGTCCTTGTAGTGACTGCTCGAGCGTCCGCACGATCTCAAGCAGCTGCGCGTAGGCGTCCGGCAGCCACTCGCGCATCTCCGCGATGTCACGCGGCGTCCGCACCCCGGAGACGACGTCCTCGCCCTGAGCGTTCGGGAGGAAGTCGCCGCTCGGCTCCGGCGCGCCGGTGATCTCATCGCGGGAGAACGCGACCCCGGAACCCGACGTCGGGCCCTTGTTGCCGAACACCATCCGCTGCACGTTGACCGCCGTGCCCCACTCATCGGGAATCTGGTTCAGCCGCCGGTAAGCGACCGCGCGGTCCCCGAGCCACGAGTCGAACACCGCATGGATCGCCTGGCTCAGCTGCTCACGCGGGTCCTGCGGAAACTCCTCGCCCGTGTGCTCGGTGAAGATCCGCTTGAACGTCGCCGGTCAGCTCGCGCAGCGCGTCGCTGTCGAGCTCCGTGTCCTCGCTGACGCCGCGCTCGCGACTTCGCCTCCGCGATCGCCTCCTCGAACCGCTCGCCCGGGATCCCGCGCGAGACGTTCCCGAGCATCTGCACGAACCGCCGGTACGAATCCCACGCGAACCGCTCGTTCCCGGTCGACGCGCGCCAGACCGAGCACCGACTCGTCGTTCAACCCCAGATTCAGGACCGTGTCGAGCATCCCCGGCATCGACTCCCGCGCACCCGAACGAACCGACACCAGCAGCGGATCAGCGGCATCGCCGAGCGACAGGCCGGCGCTCCGCTCGAGCCGCTCCAAGCGCCTGCGCGACCTGCTCGACCAAGCCCGTCCGGATCGGTCTGCTCGAGCCGCATGTACTCAACACACGCCTCGGTCGTGATCGTGAAGCCTGCCGGCACCAGATCCGCGCCCAGCACCCGCGTCATCTCCGCGACATTCGCGCCCTTGCCACCGAGCAGCTCCCGCATCTCACGCGAGCCCTCAGAAAAGTCATAAACCCACTTGGTCACGACCGGAACAGTATCCGGGCTCAGCCGACGAGCCGCGCGGCGCCCAGCGGTACCGGTCGCTGGCCCTCGCCGGCGTAGAGGCTCAGCGGGCGGATCAGCGAGTTGGCGTCGAGCTGCTCGATGACATGCGCGGTCCAGCCGGTGATCCGGCTGATCACGAAGATCGGCGTGAACATCGGGATGTCGAAGCCCATCAGGTAGTAGGCCGGGCCGGCCGGGAAGTCGAGGTTCGGCTTGATCTGCTTGGCGTCGTACATCGCCTGCTCGAGCTCCTCGTACATCCGCACCCAGCGCTCGCCGTCGTCGGTGATCTCCGCCATCTGCAGGAAGGCGTCCTTCATCGTCGGCACGCGCGAGTCGCCGTTCTTGTAGACGCGGTGACCGAAGCCCATGATCTTGCGCTTCGCGGCGAGCGCATCGTTCAGCCAATCTGCGGCCCGGTCGGGATCGTCGATCTCCAGCATCATCTGCATGACGGCCTCATTGGCGCCGCCGTGCAGCGGTCCCTTGAGCGCGCCGATCGCGGCGGTCACCGCGCTGTAGATGTCTGACAGCGTGGAGGCGACGACCCTGGCCGTGAACGTCGAGGCGTTGAAGCTGTGCTCGGCGTAGAGGATCAGCGAGATCTCAAAGCAGTGCACGATCTCTGGGGCCGGGACCTCGCCGAAGCACATGTACAGGAAGTTCTCCGCGAAGCCGAGCTCGGGATCGGGCGCGATCGCGGTCGAGGTCGTGACGCCGGCGGTAGTCGAGCGCGAGTGCCGTCGGCAGCTTGGCCATCATCGCGAGCGCCTTGGCCTGGTTGGCCGCGGTCGAGTTGTCGTCCTCGGCCGGGTCCTCGGCACCCAGACAGCTGACGGCCGTGCGCATCACGTCCATCGGGTGGCAGGTGTCGGGCAGGCGGCTCGAGCGCCGAGATCGTGTTGCGGGTGAGCTCGCGCTGGGCGCGCTCGCGCTCGCAGAATGCGCGCAGCTGGGTGGCGTCGGGCAGCTCGCCGTGCCAGATCAGGTAGGCGACCTCCTCAAAGCTGCACTGAGGCGGCGAGGCTCCTGAACGGGATAGCCGCGGTAGGTCAGTGAGTTCGTCTCCGGGACGACGTTGGAGATCGCGGTGCGGTCGACGACGACGCCGGCCAGCCCCTTGTGGACCTCGAAATCCTGGGTGGTCATGCGGCTCCTTGCTGGGAGAGGTCGAAGTTGAAGACGTCGGCGTCAAAGACCTGTAGTCCTCGTAGCCGAGCAGTTCGTAGAGGCGCGCGCGGGTCTGCATCCGATCGACCACCGGCTGCTGGGTGCCGTCCGCGAGCAGCGTGCGCAGGCCGCTCTCGATCGCGCCCATCGCGAGGCGCAGCGTCGTGACCGGGTAGATCACGACGTTGAAACCGAGGTTGGTGAGCGTCGGCACGTCGAGCAGCGGCGACTTGCCGAACTCGGTCATGTTCGCCAGCAGCGGCACGTCGATCGCGGCGCGGAACGCCTCGAACTCGCGCTCGTCGGCCAGCGCCTCCGGAAAGATCATGTCGGCGCCCGCATCGACGTAGGCCTTGGCGCGCTCGATCGCGGCGTCCGAGACCCTCGACGCCGCGCGCATCGGTGCGCGCACAGATCACGAACGCCGGATCCCGGCGCGCCGCCACCGCGGCGCGGACGCGACGGACCATCTCCTCGCGCTGCCGACGACCTGCTTGTTATCGAGGTGGCCGCAGCGCTTGGGGTTGACCTGGTCCTCGATGTGGCAGGCGGCGAGACCGGCGTCCTCGAGCGTTCGGATCGTGCGGGCGACGTTGAGCGGCTCGCCGAAGCCGGTGTCGGCATCGATCATCACCGGCAGTTCCGTCGCCGCCGCGATCTGCTGGCCGCGACCGGCACACCTCGGTCAGGGTGGTCAGTCCGATGTCCGGTAGCCCCAGGTCGGCGGACAGCGCGGCGCCTGAGACGTAGACGCCCTCGAATCCAAGCTCGGCGACGAGCCTCGCGACCAGCGGCGAGAACGCGCCCGGGAAACGCAGCAGCCGCCCGGACGCAAGCTGCTCACGCAGCGTTTCGCGCTTGGTCGCCGGATCCAGGAAGGCCTCCGCTCATCAGAAGATCCCGCCCGGAGGGTCCTGTCCCAGCGCTCCGACAGTCGACCGTCAGTGAGAGGCCGGACAGCTCGTCCGGCCTCAGCGTCGCGAGCTCCTGGGCCGCCTCCAAGAACCGCTCCTGCTCAGCCGGCTCGATGATCGCCGTCGGCGAGCTCCCGGAATTTGGCGATGTATTGCTCACGGGCGAACGGGCGCGCGCCACGCGGGTGAGCATCGGCTACGCCCAGCTCGTCCTCGATCGTGGATCCGTCAGTGAGCGTGATCACGACACGGCCGCCGAACGCGCGCAGCTCCGGATCGGGGTCGTGGTAGCGGCGCGTCCACTCCGGATCCTCGACGGTCCGCGACCTTGTGCCACAGCGCCACTGTGTCGGGGCGGGTCGCGCGCGCACGCGCATACGAGCGTTCGTGATGCCAGACGCCGTCCTGCAACGCGACCGCGAAGATGTACATGATCGAGTGATCGAGCGTCTCGCGACTCGCGTACGGGTCGAGTTTCTGCGGGTCGCCGGCACCTGTGCCGATCACGTTGTGGGTGTGGTGGCTCGTATGGATGACGACGCTCTGCACCTGGTCGAGGTCGTCGATCCGCTCGCGCATCCGTCGCGCCAGGTCGATCAGCGCCTGCGCCTGGTACTCGGCCGAATGCTCCTTGGTGTAGGTGTCGAGGATCGCCCGGCGCGGCTCGCCCGGTGCGGGCAACGCGACGTGGTATTCGGCCTCCGGACCGCCGAGCAGCCAGGCGATAACGCCGTCCTCGCCCTCGTAGATCGGCGCGGGCGAGGTCTGACCGCGCATCGCCCGGTCGACCGCCTCGATCGCCATCTTGCCGGCGAACGCCGGCGCGTACGCCTTCCAGCTCGAGATCTCACCCTTGCGTGACTGGCGGGTCGTCGTCGTCACGTGGAGCGCCTGGCCGATCGCTTGGAAGATCGTCTCGGTCGGCAGGTCGAGCAGATTGCCGATCCCGGCCGCGGCCGAGGGCCCGAGGTGGGCGATGTGATCGATCCGGTGCTCGTGCAGGCAGATCCCGCGCACCAGCGCGACCTGAATCTCGTAGGCTGTCGCGATCGCGCGGATGACGTCGCTTCCGTGGCGCCCGCAGTGCTGCGCGACCGCCAGGATCGGCGGGATGTTGTCGGCCGGATGCGAATAGTCGGCGGCCAGAAACGTGTCGTGGAAGTCAAGCTCACGGACGGCGACACCGTTCGCCCAGGCGGCCCACTCGGGCGAAACCCGCTGATCGGGATTCGGCGCCGAAGACGGTGGCGCCAGGGGAGGCGGCGTGCGCGAGTGCCTGCGCTCGCGCGACGATCACCGGATCCCGCGACAGCGACGCCGCGGCCACCGCCGCGTTGTCGATCACGCGATTGATGATCATCTCCTGGACGTCGTCGTCGACCGGGCCGCGATCGGACGCGACCTCCGCGATCGCCCATGCCAGCTGCTCCTCGCGCTGCAGTCCTTCGGCGGAGCTGTGTGTCCGCACTACGTGGTCACGCATCCGTGGCGTGGCCGTGGTGATCGTCATATCTAAGCCCGCTCGTGGTCGTTAGCGAATGATGCAAATGCGAGGCCGGAGGCAGCGTCATACGTCGATGAGCGCCGCGCAGACCTCGACAGACCACGGTGGCAGGGGTTATTCTCGCTGGTCAAGCGATCGGAAGCGGCGAATCCATGCGAACCAAGATGCGCGAAATTGCAAAGGTTGCAAATGGCTAAGACCGTGCTGGCCGGCTCGCGTCTGCGGCACCTGCGCGAGGATCGCGGCCTCACTCAGGTGCAGCTTGCGCAGCTTCTGGAGATATCGCCGAGCTATCTCAACCAGATCGAGCGTGACCACCGCCCGCTGACGGTCTCGGTGCTGCTCAAGCTGACGGAGTCCTTCGGCATCGACCCCGAGTTCTTCTCGACCCGTGACACCGCCCGCCTGATCGCCGAGCTCCGCGAGGCGCTGCTCGACGAGGCGATCGACGTACACGTGTCACCGAGCGAGATCGCCGAGTTGGCTACCAACCAGCCCTCGATCGCCCGTGCGCTGATCACGCTGCGCCGCCGTTACCGCGACACGGTTGAGCGCACCACCGCGCTGATCGGCACCAACGACGACGAGCTCGGGGCGATGCCGCACGAGCAGGTCCGCGATCTCTTCTATGACCGCCAGAACTACATCGGCCCGCTCGATGAGGCCGCCGAACGACTCGCCGACGAGCTTGATCTGCAACCGGGGGAGACGCGCGTCGCGCTGGCGCGGCGGCTGCGTGACGAGCATGGCGTCCGCGTCGCGTCGCAGCCTGCGGACGCGCCAGCCGGCGAGTTGCGTCGTTACGACCCGACCACCAAGGTGCTGCGGCTCTCCGGACAGCTACGCCATGGTCAGCAGGCCTTCCAGTTGGCCATGCAGATCGCATTGCTCGAACATGAAACGCTGATCGACGAGGTCGTCAACGAGAGCGGGCTTGGCAGCGCCGAGGCGCGTGCGCTCACACGGATCGGCCTGGCCCACTACTACGCCGGCGCCACGCTGATGCCCTACGGAGCCTTCCACGCTGCGGCTGAGGAGCATCGCTACGACATCGAGAGCCTCGCCGATCAGTTCGGCGTCGGCTTCGAGGCCGTATGCCACAGGCTGAGCACGCTGCAGCGCCCGCGACTGCAGGGTGTTCCGTTCTCATTCGTGCGCGTCGACCGTGCCGGCAACATGTCAAAGCGCGTCTCCGCAACGGGCTTTCACTTCTCCCGCGGCGGAGGTACGTGCCCACTGTGGAACGTGTACGAGGCGTTCACGACGCCCGGGCGCATCCTCGTCCAGGTCGCGCAGATGCCCGATGGCCGCAGCTACCTGTGGGTCGCACGCACCGTCGCGCGCAAGCGCACCGGATACGGCATGCCCGCCAAGACCTTCGCGACTCGGACTCGGCTGCGAGCTGCGCCACGCCCACCGGCTCGTCTACTCACAGGGTCTCGACCTCGACGACAACGCGCTCGCCACCCCGATCGGCATGGGCTGCAAGACCTGTGAGCGCACCAACTGCGCGCAGCGCGCCTTCCCACCGATCGATCGCAAGCTCGAGATCGACGAGCATCGCAGCACGTTCGCGCCCTATCCGGTGCAGGGGGCGGAGCGCCCCAGCTGAGTCCGCCGGGTTGGTGAGTCAGCCGGCGAGCGCGGCGCCGCGAGCCCGGCTGAGCACGCCATGCTCGCCGTGGAGCGCAACGTGCAGCAGCTCGTGGAACTGAGCGCGTTGCTCCGGGCTGAGCGCTGCCAGCACTTCGTCCTCGACGTCGACCATCCCGCGGTGGCTCTGCTCCAGTGACATCAGCCCTTCGTCGGTCACCTCGACCAGGTGGCGGCGACGATCGGACGGGTCGCGCCGGCGGACGACCAAGCCGGCAGCCTCCATCTCGTTGAGCATCAGTACGGTGTTGTTGGGGTCGATGCAGAGTAGTTCGCCGAGGTACTTCTGCGGGACCGGGCCGAGCTCGCGCAGATGGCTGAGCACGACGAAGTGCTTGATGTTCGGTGTCGCACCGCTGTCGCTGATCCGGCGGTAGACCGAGCGCGACAGCTGCGTCAGCATCGCGAGGGTGTTCTGCTCGCTATCAGTCATCTTCGTTGCGAAAACGTAGCAGTGATACAGGGATCATCATCGGCCCAATGATGATCCCTGGTACGATGACGGCATGTCCAGCGACCGCGACCGCTCCCGCGCCGCCCAGAGCCGATCGTCGTCAGTGGCTGGCGCTGGTCGTCGTCTGTCTCGCGCAGCTGATGAACGTGCTCGACTCGACGATCGTCAACGTCGCGTTGCCGAAGATCCAGCACGACCTGCACTTCACTCAGTCCAGCCTCGCCTGGGTGCTCGACGCCTACCTGATCTCGTTCGGGAGCTTCCTGTTGCTCGCCGGCCGCCTCGGTGACCTGGTCGGGCGCAAGAAGGTGTTCCTCACCGGCGTGGTCATCTTCACAGTTGCCTCGGCGGTATGCGGCATCGCCCAGAGTCAGGCGGAACTGATCGTTGCGCGCTTCATCCAGGGCTTCGGCGGCGCGCTCTGCTCGAGCGTCGTCCTGGCGATCATCACCACCGAGTTCAGGCACCCGGCCGATCGGGCGAAGGCGATGAGCTCCTACATCTTCGTGATCGTCAGCGGCGGCTCGCTCGGCCTGATCGCCGGCGGCGTGATCACCCAGTTGCTCAACTGGCACTGGAACTTCTACATCAACGTGCCGATCGGCATCGCCGCGTTCGTGCTCGGCTTGCGGCTGATCGAGGAGAACGAGGGGATCGGCCTGCGTCAGGGCGTCGACGTGCTCGGCGCGTTCCTGGTCACCGCCGGCGTGATGGTCGGCGTGTACGCGATCGTCACCTCGCCGCAGAACGGCTGGGGATCGCTCCACACGCTCGGGTTGCTGGGCGTCTCCGTCGTCACGCTGGCGGCGTTCTTCGTGCTCGAGTCGCGGATCGAGAATCCGATGGTGCCGCTGCGGATCCTCAGGATCCGCACCCTGATCGGCTCGAGCGTCGTCCGCGGCTTCCTGATCACGGGCATGTTCGCGAGCTTCTTCCTCGGCGCCCTGTATCTGCAGCGGGTCAGGGGCTACACGCCGCTTGAGACCGGCCTCGCGTTCCTGCCGATGACGATCGTCACGGCGACAATGTCCCGCGGGATGACCGCCCGGCTGACGGCGCGCTTCGGCGACTTGCGGATGGTGCTCGGCGGTCTGGTGCTGATCGCGATCTCGATGGCGTTGATGGCGCTCGTCACCCCGACGACTCCGTACGCGCCACTGCTGCTGGTCGCCTACGTGACGCTCGGGGTCGGTGCCGGCAGTGCGATGGCGCCGCTGCTGACGATGGCGCTGTCCGACGTGCCGTCGAAGGACGCCGGCCTCGGCTCGGGAATCGTCAACGTCTCACTGCAGCTTGCCGCCGCGCTCGGTGTCGCGGTGCTCGGCACGATCGCGACCGAGCGAACCAAGTCAGTGCTGGCCGGCGGCCACACGACGATCAATGCTGCATTGGTCGAGGGTTACCGCCTGGCGTTCGCGCTTGGCGGCGTGGCCGTCGTCATCGGGATCGTGATCGCGGCCGTGGTCCTGCGGAAGCCGCGGGTGACCGAGCCGGCGGTCGCGCTCGAGACCGAGACGGCCTGAGCCCTAGCCGGCCTTCCGTCTCAGGCGAGCTTGAGCGGGATCTCCGCGAACGGATCGAGCCGGTACACGAGTGACACGCGGTGAAAGCCGTCGGCGATATCGGCGGCGCCCCTCTCGCCCCTGATCACAAGCACGGGGCTGAGACGTTTGCGCTCGACGACCTTGATCAGGTCCTTCATCACTCCCGGATCGTCGAGTGGAGCGGGCAGCAACCCGGCGGCGCGGAGGATGTCGTTCGCGCGCCGCGTGGTGATCGACGCCTTGCGCAGGCGGTCGACCTTCTTGGTGACGGTCACCTTGTCGAACTTCAGTGACAGGTACGCCTCGGCGGCCGCGTAGTCATGCTCGGCGACGTCCTCCAGCCACTCGATGTTGCCGACCGGGCTGGGCGCCTCCGGCGGCTTTTTGTCCTTGCTCATCGGGCGATCATGACAGAGGTTTCTTAGGCTCGAGCTCGGCGCGATCGAGCATGCCGCGCGCGGCTTGAAGTCCGCCGACGTCGCCTCCGCGGCCACGCAGGATCCACGCAATCCCGACCGCTGTCACCGCACCCGCCAGTGGTCCGACGACGTAGATCCAGAAATGCGTGAAGTCGCCGGTCGCGAGGTCCGGTCCAAACGATCGCGCCGGATTCATCGACGCCCCACTGATCGGACTCGACCACAAGCCGGCGAGGATGATGTAGCCGCCGACACCGAGCGCCGACAGCGAGCCGACGTTCTGCGCCTTAGAGGCGGTCCCGAGGATCGTGCTCACCAGCCCCGCCGTGAGCACAAACTCGATCAGCATCGCCTGCCAGTCATGCACGTGGGGGCCAGGCTCGGTGGCGCCGAGCATGCCCACCTTGCCGAACACGGCCCGTAGAAACAGACACGCGAGGGTGGCCCCGATCAGCTGGACGAGCACGTAACCGGGGACGCGACGCCACGGAAAGTCCTTGCGCAGTGAGAAGGCGAGCGTCACCACGGGGTTGAGATGGGCGCCGGAGACCGCTCCCATGAACAGGATGATCGCGATCACCATCAGCCCTGGGCCAGTGACCGCTGCGGTCCGGCTGATCTCCCCGTGGCTCACAGCATCGACCACACCGGCGCCCGCTCCCACCAACACCAGAAGGAAGGTCCCGAGGAGCTCTGAGAACAACCGCCGCCACTCAAGCGCCGGATCCGGGAACTCGAGCATGTCCGGAAACTCGAGCGCCATGATCGCCCGGCGCCGGTTAGCCGCCTTGAGGCGGTCCGCCTGGCTCTGCTCGCTCTCCGAAATCCTTCTGCCGGGCGGATCTTCGGCGGCGGCCATCGCACAATCCTCGACCCACCCTCGGACGTGAGCGTGGCGGGCCGGGCAGTCGAACCAGATGGATCGACCTCGAGTCCTCAAATCGCTCATGCCGAGGGCGTTTTGGGAAAAAAGTGGCGGCCCCTACATCGCCCGAAAAGCCCAAAGCTCCGTCGGTCGCGTCGATTTGGTGGCTCGGGGTCGTTACGTCGGGCCCGACAGCGGGCCATCGCTGCGAACGATCGCCTCTGCGCTAGGCCTCGTCGAGCAGTGTGAGCTCGTCATAGCGGACCCGAGCGCCCGTTCCCTCCAGGTCGCCTTCCGCGTACCGCACGATCGCAACATCGCGTTGAATCGGCTCGCCATCGGCCCGGAGGACAGGCTGGCCGTCGAGACCAAGCAGAGGGATCGCGTCGGCTCGGGAGCCGAATGCGACTACTTCCGCGCGCACCAACCCCTCACCGTCTGGGTTTGGTGCGAGCACATGCTGGCCAATCCGTACCTGCAAGGCTGAGACCTTATCCCCTCGACGCGCTCGGGCTGTCGCTGGGGAGTACTAGGACGCGTTCTCCGACGTTCTCGATCGCCAGGTGGCCGGTGACCAATCGCCATTTGGGTCGATCGTTTGCCCCACCTCGATCAGATAACCGTCGGGGTCGCGGATGTAGCAGCGAATCTCGTACTTGTGGTGTTTTGGCTCTGTCAGGAACTGAGCACCCCGCGCGCTCCATTCGGCGTACCTGGCCTGGATGTCCTCAACCCGAATATTGAGGAAGCTGCTGACCCTGTTCGGGTCGGGCGGTGTCTCCAAGAGGACCTCGGGCTTATCGTCAGTCGGACCGCCGCCGACATTGATGATGATCCAGCTGTTGGCCAGTGCGACATAGGTCACCTGGTCATCACCTTCCCCAGAGAAGACCAACTTGCCACCGAGTACCTCGGTGTAAAAGCGCTGCGACCGCTCGACATCGTTCGAGACGATGAAATGGGCCAGGACAATTCCGTCTTCGGCCATCTGGCGCCTCCACGATTGGGACTCATACCCCGCCTGACGGGGTCTCGAGGCGATCCTAGACGCGAATGGCGTCTCGTTGGAAGAGATGGCCTGGCCGCTGATAGCGTGCGCGAAACCGCGCCGGTGTCTGGCACAGCCTCCGCGCGAATCGGCCGATCATGCGTATCTCGCCTAGGAACTTCGCGGCGCCGCTTGGCCTCTCCGGCCTTGCCGCCTTGTGGCTGTTTGCGGCCACCTCAATCGGCGTCCCCTCGGGAATCGGCGACGTGATCGCCATCCTCGCAGGTGCAGTCTGGTGTGTCCTCGCCGTTGGTTACCTGCGTCAAGGACCTCACCAGATCCTGGTCGACTTCCGCGACACCGCCTCAGGACCGTTGCTTGCCACGCCGATCATCAACGCACTCGTGCTCGGATCGGTGCTCTCCGCCCACGCGCGTACAGCCGGTCACGTCGTCGTGATCGTGTTCCTGATCATCGGTGTGCTCCTGTGCGGCCTCCTCTTCGGAGAGTGGATGACCGGGGGCATCGACGAGGACCGGATCAGTCCCGCCTTCTACCTGCCCGGAGGTGGGATCGGCTTCGTCGGTTCCGAGGCGGCACACACGATCGGACTTCACGGCGTCGCGCAGCTCCTCTTTGGCATCGGCGTGTTCACGTGGGTGTTCGTGAGCTCGATCATCCTGGGCCGCCTTCAGCGCAGGCCAAGACTCGCGCCGCCTCTGACTCCAGCGATGGCAATCGAGCTGGCTCCGCCGGCGGTCGGCGGCAGCGCCTACTTCCTCCTTCACCCGGGCCCACCCGACATGTTCGCGTACATAATCGCCGCCTACGCCGTGATGATGGTGATAGCCCAGCTCCGGCTCCTACCGCTCTACCGCGCCCTGCCCTTCGAGTCGGAGTTTTGGACGTTCACGTTTCCCTGCACTGCCACGGGAACCCTGGCGCTCCGCTGGCTCGCACTTGAGCATCCCGATGGCCAACGCGTATACGCCTGGATCGTGATCACCCTCGCCAGCATCCTGGTGATCGCGATCGCCGCCTGTACGGTCGTAGAGCTTGCCCAGCGGTCACGGGCGCGCTCATCTCTCTCGCGATAGCGGTCTCCAGCTGCCGGGCTCGGTGGATTCCGTGCGCTGAACGATCTGATCTAAAAAGCCTTTTAGACGGTGATAGACGCATAGACCCTCGCAAGAACTCCTACACACCCGGCGCCGGTGCCCGCCCGCCACGTCTAGTCGGCCGGGATGCCGAGGTCAGAGATTTCGAGGCTGCGTTGAAGCGTCTTGGTGCCGGTCAGCCGGCTCGAGGCGAACCTCATAACCGGAAGGTTGCTAGTCGGACAGCGGCTCACAGCGACCGGCGCTTACGTAGGGCCGCCAGGCTCGGCGACGAGGACTCCTGCAGACAAGTGGATGCGGTTTCCACTGTCTGACCACACGGCTGGACACACCAAGGAATCAGCACCCGACCGCCCTCACAACCACAGGGTTGTACGACGTTTTCTCGGGTTCGATCGTGCTCGAAGATCGATCCCCCGTCGAGGCGAACTCGAAGCTAATTCAGGCTCGGTGATCGCCCCTAGGCGTGGCGCGGACGGTGCGTCCAGCGCGAGACGCGCGTCACAGCCGCTCGATGATCGTCACGTTGGCCTGGCCGCCGCCTTCGCACATCGTCTGGAGCCCATAACGCGCGTCACGGCGCTCCAGCTCGTGCAGAAGCGTGGTCATCAACCGTGCGCCTGTGGCCCCGAGGGGGTGACCGAGCGCGATTGCGCCGCCGTTGACGTTGACGCGGTCGAGGTCGGCGCCGGTCTCGCGCTGCCAGGCCAGCACGACCGAGGCGAACGCCTCGTTGATCTCGATCAGATCGATCTCATCGAGACTCATACCGGCACGTTCGAGCGCGCGCTTGGTGGCGGGTATCGGTGCGGTCAGCATGTAGACCGGATCCTCGGCGCGGACTGAAAGATGATGGATGCGGGCGCGAGGTGTGAGTCCGTGCTCCTTGACGGCGCGCTCGGATGCGATCAGCAGCGCCGCGGCGCCGTCCGAGATCTGGCTGGCCAGTGCTGCGGTCACGCGGCCCCCTTCCGACAGAGGCTTCAACGACTGCATCCGCTCGAGGCTTGTGTCGCGCCTTGGACACTCGTCAACCGCGAAGCCGTCGAGCGGGACGATCTCGTCCTCGAAGCGACCTTCGTCGATCGCCGCGAGCGCCCGCCGATGACTCTCGAGCGCGAACTCCTCCATCTCGTCGCGCTCGATCTGCCAGCGCTCGGCGATCATCTCCGCGGACCGGAACTGCGAAATCTCCTGGTCCCCGTAGCGCTGCACCCAGCCGGTTGAGCCCGAGAAGGGATCTGGGAAGCCGAACTGCTGACCGACCAGCATCGCGGAGCTGATCGGGATCGCCGTCATGTTCTGCACTCCGCCTGCGACGACCAGGTCCTCGGTTCCGCTCATCACCGCCTGCGCGGCGAAGTGAACCGCCTGCTGGGAGGAGCCGCACTGACGATCGATCGTGACCCCGGGTACCTCCTCCGGCAAACCGGCGGCGAGCCAGCTGGTGCGCGCGATGTCGCCCGCCTGCGGGCCCAGTGCGTCGACGCATCCGAAGACGACGTCGTCAACGGCTGCCGGATCGATCCCGGTTCGCTCCATCAGGGCGCGTAGCGCGTGAGCGCCGAGATCGGCAGGGTGGACGCCCCCCAGTGCTCCGCCGCGCCGGCCGACGGGCGTTCGGACGGCATCGATGATGTAGGCCTCAGGCATAAACGGGCGCTCCGTAGACGGGGGCGGGGGAGGGCGCCTGCTCGAGCAGACCGGTGACGACGTCGGTCAGCTCTTCTGGATCCCACCGGTCTCTCTTGTCGACCCGTGGTCCGTGCTGCCAGCCGTCGGCGATGCCGACCACGCCCCCCTCGACCTCGAACATGCGCCCGGTGACGAAGCCGGAAGCCTCGCTGGCCAGCCACACGATCAGCGGTGACACGTTGGCCGGATCCATCGCGTCGAAGCCTGACTTCGGCTTACGCATCGTCTCTGCGAATACGGCCTCGGTCATCGCCGTCCGCGCGGCCGGGGCGATCGCGTTCACGGTGACTCCATAGCGTGCGAGCTCGGCTGACGCGACCAGCGTGAGAGCCGCGACGCCCGCCTTTGCCGCCGAATAGTTGCCTTGGGCGACACTGCCGAGCAGACCGGCGCCTGAGCTGGTGTTGATCACACGTGCGCTCGGCATGCTCCCCTCCTTCGCGAGATTGCGCCAATGGGCGGCGGCATGACGCAGCGGGCAGAAATGACCCTTCAGGTTCACCCGCGCGATCGCGTCCCACTCCTCCTCGCTCATGCTGACCAGCATCCGGTCGCGGACGATCCCGGCGTTGTTGACGAGCGCGTCGAGGCGTCCGAAGTTCTCGATCGCGGCGTTGATCAGGCCCTCAGACTCATGCCAGTCCGCGACATCGGCCGGGTGCGCGATGGCAGATCCGCCGGCTGACCTGATCTCGGCGGCCACCGTCTCCGCGCCGGAGCCGACGTCGTTCACGACCACGTGGGCGCCGTGGGCTCCAAGTGCGAGCGCGTGTGCTCGCCCCAACCCCTGACCGGCGCCGGTGACGATCACAACACGGTCCTCAACGATTCCCGACATCGAGCCTCTCAATCACTTCGTTTGCTTCGCGCATGATCCGGTCGATCAGCTCAGCGCAGGTCGGCAGATCCTCGATCAGGCCCACCACCTGGCCACTCGACCTGACGCCGACGTCCTGACGGTCTTCGACCAGTCCGGCGCGGTAGAGCATCGGAGCGTTGGCGGCCATGACGACCTGGCTCCAGCTGAGCTCGCCGGAGCGCTTCATCGCGACGCCCTCACGGATCATCGCGCTCCAGGAGGACCCTGACAGCTGACGGAATGCGATGGCGTTGCGCGCGGTGCTGATCGCCTTGGTCACCGCCCCGGCACGTTCGAGCGTCGCGACGGGTCCGGTTCGGAGAACGCGGTTGGGTACGCCGTCGATCTCTGTCGTGACGACCGTGTCGGTTACCGATGCGGCCAGGTAACTGCGCTTGACCGATTCCGCGACCGGACTTTCCTTCGTGAGCAGGAAGCGAGTGCCCATCGCGATCCCCTGCGCTCCGTAGGCGAGCGCCGCCACGAGTCCGCGGCCGTCGAAGTAGCCCCCGGCCGCAATCACCGGAATCGACACTGCGTCGACGACCTGCGGTATCAGCAGGCTGGTCGGCACGGCACCAGTGTGGCCGCCGCCCTCCGACCCCTGTGCGACGACGGCATCAACGCCGAGCGCCGCGACCTTCTCGGCATGCCGACGCGCGCCGATCGAGGGGACCACGAACACGCCGGCCTCCTTGAGGCGGGCGATCAGATCCGGCTTCGGGGCGAGCGCGAAGGACGCGACCGTCACCTGCTCGCGGATCAGCAGCTCGACCATCTCTGCCGCGGCCGGGTGGTCCGCACGGAGGTTGACGCCGAATGGCGCATCGGTGCGCTCCTTGATCTCGGCGATCGCTCGCGCGAGCTCTCCTGGATCGAGCAGCGCGCCGGACAGGATCCCGAGACCTCCCGCAGCCGAGGTGGCGGCGGTCAGCGTCGGATCCGAGACCCAGCCCATCCCGGTCTGGATGACCGGGTAGCGGATGCCGAGCCGGTCGCAGAGGTCGGTGTGAAGACTCCGGTGAATCGACGTCGCCATCAGAGCTCGCGCTCGCGCGCGCCGTCAGGGTCGATCACTTCCCGGATCAGCTGAAGCTCCTCGTCCGTCGGCAGCCGCGTCTCCGTCACGTCGTCGTCGATCGTCAGCGGAAAGCCGGTCGCCTCCTGGACCTGCTCGACGGTGACGCCCGGATGTACGGAGACCAGGCGCATCGAGTGGTTCTCGGTGGCGAAGTCGAGCACAGCCAATCCTGTCACGACGCGGCGCAGGTCGTGAAAGCGCTGGGCGGCCGGTCCCGCCGCCGCGGCGGAGTCGTACCCGACGCCGCAGACGCGGTCCACCCGTGGCACGAACACTCGCGTGCTGTGGCGGGGCACCCAGTAGCTGGTCGGATGGTTGGTCGTGTTCCCGGGTGCGCCGCGAACCCCGACGAGCTGCACCTTCGGCTTGGCGTAGTCGTCGCCGATGGACGAGATGTTCATGTTGCCGAAGGAGTCCAGTTGGCTCGGGATCATCATGACGTGGCGGTTGCCCGCCCACAGCAGTTCGAAGATCGTCCGGAACGGCATCCAGCCTTCAAGCGCTGCGGGTTCGCCTCCGATCGGCCAGATGCCGTCGGCGAGCATGGCGCCTCCGTCGGTGAGCAGCACATCAGGCGCAAATGTCGCCCGAGCCAGGCGAGCGCCGACGCTCGGGATCACACCGAACGGACTGATCAGTGCTTCGCCCGCATCCTTCCATATGTCCGCGCACGCGGTGATGCACACCTCTGCGCGAGACACCTCTGCGCGGGTCGTGCCGCTCATGCGCCGTCAC
The DNA here is from genome assembly GCA_963720195.1 of uncultured Conexibacteraceae bacterium. Classification (GTDB taxonomy): domain Bacteria; phylum Actinomycetota; class Thermoleophilia; order Solirubrobacterales; family Solirubrobacteraceae; genus Palsa-465. The sequence continues at coordinate 70,768 of CAVRFD010000015.1, read as the reverse complement.
CAACCATCGACTGCACGGCGGTCTGGTAGCTCTCCTCATCGCCTTCCAGATACTGGGCGCTGAACTCCGCCCAGCGCTCCGGGTCCGCTGCCGCGCTGACGTACTCGAGCTGGAAGCGCTCGTCGCGCTCGTAATCGGGCGCGCAGGATGTGAAGTGAGCGCCGTTAGGCGCGAGCACCACTCCGCTCACGGCGGCTCGGTTGATGCGCAAAGTTGCGGGGTGTGCGTCCGCCAGCAGCTCATCGGTTGCAACGAGCTTCTCGCACGAGACATAGGCGCGCTCGGCCGCTGCGCAGAAGAGGTCGTCGAAGTAGACGTCCGGCCCCAGGTACTGGGCGTTACCGCGCGAATCGGCACGGTTCATGTGCACCAGCGCCGCGTCCAGAGTGAGCGCCGGCATCGCCACCAGCTCCTCACCGTCCTCGTACGGTGAGACGACCGTGCGCAGGTCCGGGTTGGTTTCCATCACCCCGGATCCGAGCCCGGCCCGCGTGGGCAGGAACGGGACCCGGCAGGCGGCGGCGTAAAGCCCCCAGAACACCATTCCCTCGTCGTATTCGACGGATTCGATCAGGCCGGCTTGACGCGCGGCCCGGAAATGCGGGTCCAGCGGCACCGAGTCGAGTGAGACGAAGCCGTAGACCAACCGCTTGATCTTGCCGGCGGCGCACAGCAGACCCACATCAGGGCCGCCGTAGGAGACCACCGTGAGATCCCGGAGATCCGAGCGCAGGATCGCGCGGACCAGCGACATCGGCTTCCGACGCGAGCCCCACCCGCCGATGCCGATCGTCATCCCCGAGCGCAGCTCGGCGACGACGTCCGCTTCAGTCATCTGCTTGTCGCTCGTCCAACTACTCATGGATTCACAAGGACGGGCGCCGCTCTGACCTCTCGGTGTGCGGTCCTGCAGTCAGAAGTGGGATACCAAGCAAGCATTTGGTTCAACCTACATTAGCCAACGATCGCGACCGCTGTCAACGCCGCTCCAGAACGCGGTGCGGGGAAACTAGCAAGCGCTTGCTCGGTAAGCTAATGTGGTCGCCGGGTGTGGCCAGACGCAGGGATCGTCCCGACCGCAGGCCGACCCAAACGCCCCTCAGAAGCGCGAGAATCAACCAGTTCACCCGTTGCCCGACTCCATCCCGACAACTCCGCCCGCAGGCCATTCGCTCCTGACCGGTAAGACGGTCCTCGTCACGGCGGCCGCCGGGACCGGGATCGGCTTCGCGACCGCTCAGCGATGTGCGGAGGAGGGCGCGACAGTTGCGATCAGCGACATCCACGAACGTCGTCTGAACGAGTCCGCCGCGCGCCTCGCCGAAACCAGCGGCGTGCAGCCGCTTGCGATCCTGTGCGACGTCACCGACGAGTCGCAGGTTCAGGCGATGATCGACCGTGTCGTCGCAGAGCACGGCCGCCTTGACGTGCTTGTCAACAATGCCGGGCTCGGCGGTGAGGCGAGCATCCTCGAGATGACGGACGAGCAGTGGCTGCGTGTGCTCGACGTGACGCTCAACGGAACCTTCCGCTGCACCCGCGCCGCACTGCGGCACATGACTGAGCGCGGCACCGGAGTGATCATCAACAACGCTTCGGTCATCGGCTGGCGGGCGCAGGCTGGTCAGGCGCACTACGCGGCCGCCAAGGCCGGAGTGATGGCTCTGACACGATGCGCCGCGATGGACGTCGCAGATCGCGGCATCCGGATCAACGCCGTTGCCCCGAGCATCGCGATTCACGAGTTCCTGTCAAAGGTCTCTCCGCCCGAGACGCTGGCGCGGCTGGCGTCGCAGGAGGCATTCGGAAGAGCTGCCGCCCCCTGGGAGGTCGCCACCGTGATCGCGTTTCTGGCCAGTGACTACTCGTCCTACATGACCGGCGAGGTCGTGTCGGTGTCGGCCCAGCATCCATGAGGAGCGAGATGTGAGCGAAGCCCGGATTGTCTCGACGACGGTTCACCCCGACGGCGTGGCGGAGGTGGTGGTTGACCACCCTCCCGTGAACGCGCTGCCGGTTGCCGGCTGGTTCGAGCTCGCCCGTGTGATTCGGGCCCTCGGGGAGGACACGGCTGTGAGAGTGGTGATCCTCGCCGCCGAGGGCCGCGGATTCAACGCTGGAGTCGACATCAAGGAACTGCAGGCCGAGCGTGACGGCCACCAGGCGCTTGTGGACGTCAACCGGGGTTGCTTCGAGGCGTTCGCCGCCGTGTATGACTGCGCCGTTCCGGTGATCGCGGCCGTCCATGGCTTCTGTGTCGGCGGTGGAATCGGACTGGTTGGAAACGCCGACGTAATCATCGCCAGCGATGATGCGGTGTTCGGGCTGCCGGAGGTGGACCGTGGCGCGCTCGGGGCTGCGACGCATCTCTCTCGCCTGGTTCCGCAGCACAAGATGCGCGCGATGGTCTACACCTCGGCGAACGCGACGGCCGCGGAGTTGCACGCCTTTGGCTCGGTGCTGAGGGTTGTGCCGAGGGAACGGCTCCGTGAGGACGCACGCGAGCTCGCCCGTGAGATCGCCGGCAAGGATCCGGCGGTGATTCGCGCAGCAAAACAGTCTCTGAACGGGATCGACCCGGTGGACGTCAAGCGCAGCTACCGGTTCGAGCAGGGCTTCACCTTCGAGCTGAATCTGACGGGTGTGGCTGACCGTGTCCGCGACACGTTCGGCAAGGAGAGTTGATCCGGTGGATCTGACGTACACACAGTCAGAGCAGGAGTTCCGAGCTCACGCCCGGGAGTGGCTCACAACGAATGTGCCCACCGGCCTCAGGTCAGGTGACACGGCGGAGGGCTTCGCGCAGCACGTCGAATGGGAAAAGCGGCTGTTTGACGCGCGTTGGGCAGTCGTGTCGTGGCCGGAGCGTTACGGCGGGCGCGACGCGTCTCTCTGGGAGTGGTTGATCTTCGAAGAGGAGTACTACCGGGCCGGCGCGCCTCCGCGAGTGACCCAGAACGGCATCTTCCTGCTCGCGCCGACCGTGTTCGAGTACGGGACCCAGGAGCAGCAGGATCAGATCCTGCCGAGGATGGCGGCCGCGGACGATCTCTGGGCCCAGGGGTGGTCGGAGCCTGGAGCCGGCAGCGATCTGGCGGCCACATCGAGCAGGGCGGTCCCCGACCCGGCAGGGGGTTGGCGGCTGACGGGGCAGAAGACGTGGACGACCCGAGGTTCGTTCTGCACCCACATGTTCGGGCTCTTCCGCACCGATCCGGACAGTGAGCGTCATCGCGGCCTCACCTATTTCATGGTGCCGTTGGACGCCGAGGGCGTCACCGTGCGAGGTTTCGATCGCCTGGACGGTGACGAGGGATTTGCCGAGGTCTTCCTGGAGGATGTCCACGTTCCCGACGACGCCGTTCTTGGCGGCGTGGGGGAGGGGTGGCGTGTTGCGATGTCCACGACCGGGTCAGAGCGCGGGCTCACCCTGCGCTCTCCGGGACGCTTCCTCTCGGCTGCGGACAAGCTGATCGACCTCGCCCATGAGCGCCCGGACGATGCGACTCCACTGCTGCGCGACCGAATCACACAGTCGTGGATGGATGCGGAGTCCTACCGGCTGTTCACGCTGAGTCAGGTCACGCGGATCGTCGGTGGCGGATCGCCCGGCGCGGAGTCAAGTCTCAACAAGGTCTTCTGGTCGGAGCTCGACATCAGGCTCCAGCGAACGGCGCTCGACCTGCTCGGGGACGAGGCCGAGATCGACGGGCCCTGGAGTCGCGGCTTCCTGTTCGCGCTGGCCGGGCCGATCTACGCGGGCACGAATGAGATCCAGCGGAACATCATCGCCGAGCGTGTGCTCGGGCTTCCGCGAAAGTGAGGACAGATGTACTTCGCCCTGAATGAGGATCAGGTCGCTCTGCGCGATGGCGTGCGCGAGGTGCTTGCGGGGACGTGTTCTCCAGCGGTCGTACGCGCCGCCTGGGAGGATCCTGCGGCCGCGTCGGCATCTGTCTGGCGCGAGCTGACTGCGCTCGGGCTTCCGGGCGCCGCCATCAGCGCCGAGCAGAGCGGCCTCGGACTCTCTTTGAGCGACATCGTGCCGCTGCTCGAGGAGACGGGGCGCGCAGCTGCGCCCGTGCCGATCGTCGAGACCGCCTTCGTTGCGGCGCCGCTCTTGGCGGCCGCCGGCCGCGACGAGGAGTTGGAGCATTTGCTCGCCGGCGAGCTGCTGGTCGCGTGCGCGCTCGACGGATCGACGCTTATCCCTTATGGGCAGATCGCACAGCTGCTGTTGCTCAGTGGCGATGCCGGCGTCGGCCAGACAATCCGGCTGGTGGCCGCGGACGGGGCGATCGAGCCGGAGCGCTCGATAGACGCCGCGCGCGCTCTTGGCAGGCTCGTCGCCAGGCCGGACGTGGAGCCACTCAAGCTCGATTCCGCGGAGTGCGTGGCGGCATGGCGACGAGGCGTGCTCGGCACGTCCGCCCAGCTGATCGGGTTGGCGCGGACGTTGCTCTCCCTGACGACCGACTATGTGAAGGACCGCCGCCAGTTCGGCGTTCCGGTGGGAAGCTTCCAGGCGATCAAGCATCACCTCGCTGACGCGCTGATCGCGATCGAGTTCGCCGCGCCGACGGTGATGCGCGCGGCATGGTCGCTCGATCACAGCAACGGGAACACGGAGCGCGACATCGCCATGGCCAAGGCCGCCGCCTCGGACGCGGCGGAGCGTGTCGCTGCTATCGCGATCCAGTGCCATGGCGCCATCGCGTACACCACCGAATACGACCTGCACCTCTTCGCCAAGCGCGTGTGGGCCACATCCCGCAGTTGGGGGACGGCCGAATGGCAACGGCGCCGGGTCGCGGTAGCGCTCGGGCTCTGATACTTAGACGATCGAGGAAAGGACGAGCATGAGCGAGCCCGAAGATGACGTTGTTCTGACCGAACGCCGTGGAGCGGTTGCGTTCATCCGCTTGAACCGCCCCGAGTACCGCAACGCTCAGAACTCGGCGATGACCTACGCGCTCGACGACGCCTTCTCCGCGTGTGCGGCGGACGACGAGATCAAGGTCATTGTCCTGGGCGGCAACGGCAAGCACTTCTCCGCCGGGCACGACATCGGCACCCCGGGTCGTGACGTGGACACATCATTCCCGCGCCGCGCGTCCCTCTGGTGGGACCACGTCGGCGTGCCAGGAGCGGAGGGAAGGGTCGCACGCGAGGAGGAGGTCTACCTCGGCATGTGCCGTCGCTGGCGCGAGCTGCCGAAGCCCACGATCGCAATGGTCCATGGGGCGTGCATCGCGGGCGCTCTGATGCTGGCCTGGTGCTGCGACCTGATCGTCGCCTCCGACGACGCCTTCTTCGCCGATCCGGTTCTGCAGATGGGCATTCCGGGTGTCGAGTACTTCGCGCACCCGTGGGTGATGGGCCCGCGGTTCGCGAAGGAATTCCTGTTCACGGGCGAGCGATTCGACGCTCAGCGGGCGCTGGCCCTGGGAATGGTCAACAGAGTCGTGCCGCGCGATGAACTGGAATCGGTCACGCTCGAGCTTGCCGAGCGGATCTCAACGATGCCGCGCTTCGGGCTCGCGCTCACCAAGATGGCCGTGAACCAGGCAGAGGATCTGATGGGTCTGCGCGCCGGCATGGACTCGGCCTTCGGCCTTCACCAACTCGCGCATTCACACAACGCGGAGAGCGGTGAGGATCACCTGGCCGGTCACGACGCCCGCAGTATGCGGGATAGCGCCCAGCGAAAGTCCTGAAGGCCGTCGCCGCCTCCCGCGCCGGGTGAGCTCAGCGCAGCCCTGCGGTCCAGTACAGAAGCCGATGCCAGAAGCGCTCGCGTCCGGGCGCGAGGTTGTGGCAGTGCGCCGAGTCGTCGACGTGCACGAGGGTGACCTCCGGGGCGCACGGGTAGGTCGCGACCTCTGCGGCCGGATCCGGTGAGAGGTCCGGATCTCCATATGCGATGAGGGTCGGGACCGTGATCGCGGCGGCCGCGGATGCTGACGCACGCGGAATCGTTGTGCCAATCGCCGCGCAGCGGGGGACGGTCGTCGCGAGCGCGGTGTCGGTCGAGACGACCTCGGCCGGAATGTCGGGCGTGTAGAACAGTCCGTGGAAGTTCTCCCGTGGCAACGCGAAGTACGGCGCGAGATCGTCCCAGGATGCTCCCCAGAGCTTCGGCGGGAGGTGCTCGGTCGCCCACGCGAAGCGCTCGTCGTCGCTCAGCTCCGCTTCACGCGGGTGGTCCTCGTAGATGCCCACGAGCGGGAGGTTGCAGAAGCCGAGGACCGCAATCGCGGAGAAGGACACATGCTGGGCCTGCTGCATCAGTACGAGACAGCCGCCCATCGAGTGGCCGACTCCGACGACCGGCCCGGCCGGGCATGGGGCCAGCTCATCGAGCAGGCTCCCGTCGGCGAGCCGCGCGAGCACCGTCTCTGAGAAGACCCCGTTGGCGGCGGCCATCGCCTCGAGCGTCACCGCGTCGCCATCAGCGGGACGGCCGCTTGCGCCGGTGCCGACATTGTCGACGGCGATCACCACCTGGCCCGCCGCGACGGCGGCCTCCGCGAAGCTGTAACCGGCCACTGGCAGGTCGTAGTACTCCTTCCCGTAGCTCATCCCCGGGACACAGAACAGCACCACCGGGTGCTCTGAAGGTGAGGCCGGCGCAAGCACGCGCGCGGCCATCTCGATCGCGCCGAGCTCCTCGGTCTCGATCGTCAGGCGCACATCGGCGGAGAGCATCCCTAATGCTGGACGACGCCGTTCACCAACACGGCCACGTACTGCTCGATCAGGTGCTCGTAGCGAAGCGTTCGACCCGGTCGCCACCAGCGCGGCGCCGCCCACACGGTGTCGCGTACCAGCCGGTAGACCAGCCGCGCGTCGATGTCCGGCCGGAACTCACCGACCTTGATCCCGGCCTCGATCACATCGGTCCAGATCTTCTGGAATTGGCGATGCGCCTGGCCCAGGTAGGCAAACCGCTTCTCCTGGGCCAGGAAGCGGGCCTCGTTCTGGTAGACGAGGATCGCGGAACGCTCGGTGGTCATCGATTGCAGGGAGACCTCAACCAGCCGCTGGAACGTCTCACGCGGGCCGCGCTCCTCCGCGATGACCGCGTCGTACGCGGCGAGCGTCTGCTCGATGAAGCGGGAGAGGATTGCGTCGACCATCGACTCCTTCGAGTCGAAGTGGTGATACAGGCTGCCGGAGAGGATTCCCGCCGCGTCGGCGATGTCGCGCACGGTCGTGGCGGCGTAGCCACGCTCGGCAAAAAGGTCCGCGGCGATCTGGAGGAGCTCCGCCTGGCGGAGCGGTTCGCTATGACCGTTGCCGTTAGCTCGCTGCCGGGAGCTCGATGTGGATGTCTTGGTTCTTGCCATGTCCCGCCTCGGTTCCGCCTGCCGGCGGGATTCTCGTCGATGTCGCCCTCGGACTACCCCTGCGCCGACCCGGTGCCCGCTTGTCTTCCCGGTATGCTACCAAGCAATCGCTTGCTAGATAAGGGCCGGGTTTGGGCCGGCCCAGTCTCTGCACGCTGATGCCCGTAGGAGAGGAGAGACCGTGACACAGACGCCGGACAATCTTCCAGACCTGATGACCGAGTCGGCCGCGAAGTTCGGCGACCGCATCGCGATTGCGGATGGATCGACGAGACTCTCCTATCGCGAGCTCGGCTCATTGGTTGAAAGGGTAAGCGAGGGCATGGTCGCGAACGGTCTCGAGCCGGGTGACCGCGTCTCGATCTGGTCGCCGAACACGTTCCACTGGATCGTCGCGGCGCTGGCGGCGCACCGGGCAGGCGCGACGTTGATCCCGCTCAACACGCGGTTCACGGGCACGGAGGCGTTCGACATCCTCGATCGTGGCGAGGCCCGCGTGCTGTTCGTCCCCGACCAGTTCCTGGGACGTGACTTCCTGCAGACACTTCGGGACAGCGCCGGAGGGGCTGGGAACTCACGTCCTGTGGACGGTTTGCCGCGGCTCGAGTTGGTGGTCAGGATCCCCGTGGAGGACGGAGCCCCGGCAGATTCAGGACCGGGCGTAAAGACCTGGTCGGAGCTGCTGCTCGAGGCGCCCGGCGTTGAGTCACCGCCTGCTCCCGTCAACGGTGACAGCGCCTGCGACATCCTCTTCACCTCTGGCACGACGGGGAGGCCAAAGGGTGCCGTCTCGGCCCACCGTCAGACCGTGGCGGTGGCGGCCGCATGGGCCGAGCGCGCCGAGGTGAGTGAGGACGACGTCTACCTGATCATCAATCCGTTCTTCCACAGCTTCGGGTACAAGGCCGGGTGGGTTGTCGCACTGCTGCGGGGAGCCACCATCGTTCCGGTGTTGAAGTTCGATCTTGACACCACGTTGGCGACGATCGCACGCGAGCGGGTCACCATCCTGCCCGGCCCGCCGACCGTCTTCTACTCGTTGCTGGACCACCCACGGCGCGGGGAATTTGACCTCTCGTCTCTGCGACTGGCGGTGACCGGCGCCGCGCCCGTTCCAGTCATCTTGATCGAACGCATGCGCCGCGAGCTCACGTTCGAGTCGATCCTGACCGCCTACGGCCTGTCGGAGGCCGTGGTCGTGACGATGTGCAAGCCCGATGACGACCCGGAGACGATCTCCCAGACGTCGGGATGTGCGACTGCGGACTTTGAGGTCAGGGTCACAGACGCGCTTGACAGGCCGCTTTCGCCTGGGGAGGACGGTGAGATACAGCTGCGTGGCCCGAACGTCATGCTCGGCTACCTGGACGATCCCGAGGCGACATCGGCCGCCTACACCAAAGATCATTGGTTCCATACCGGCGACGTCGGCCACATGGACGCTCGTGGCTATGTGACGATCACTGACCGTCTCAAGGACATGTACACCAGCGGCGGCTTCAACGTGTACCCCGCAGAGGTCGAGAACGTGATTCTCAGCCTGGATGGGGTGAAGGAATGCGCCGTGATCGGTACCCCTGACGAGCGTCTTGGCGAGGTGGGACTCGCCTTCGTGATCTGCGCTCATGACTCGCATCCAAGCGAGCAGGAGGTGATCGACCACTGCCGGCAGCGTCTGGCGAACTTCAAGGTGCCCCGCCGCGTGGTCTTCGTCGACGATCTGCCACGCAGCGCCCTCGGCAAGGTGCTCAAGCGCGAATTGCCCAACAGCCTGGCCACCGCGGTTTCGGAATAGCCGCGGCCCGCTGGCCGCGGCTGGCCACAGCCGATTCAGCCCGCCGCTTGGCTCAGGAGAGCCGCTCGACGATCAGGGCCATGCCCTGTCCGCCACCGACACACATCGTCTCCAGGCCGATCGTCCGGTCGCTGCGGCGCAGAGCGTTCAGCAGTGTCGTCAGGATGCGGGCGCCGGTCATCCCGAACGGGTGGCCGATGGCGATCGCGCCGCCGTTGACGTTGAGCTTCTCGTGATCGACTCCCAACTCCGCTGCGGACGGGATCACCTGGGCGGCGAACGCCTCGTTGATCTCCACCAGGTCCACATCGCCGATCGTCATCCCAGCTCGCTGCAGAGCGCTGCGGCACGCACCCACGGGACCCAGTCCCATGATCTCAGGATCGAGCGCGGAGACGCCGGTGGCAACGATCCGGGCGAGCGGTTCGATCCCATGCTCCTGCGCGAACCTGGCACTTGTCACAACCACGGCCGCGGCGCCGTCGTTGAGGGGGCAGGCGTTGCCCGCGGTGACGCGACCGTCAGCGCGAAACACCGGCTTCAACGTGGCCAGCCGCTCGAGCGAGGTGTCCGGCCTGGGTCCGTCGTCGGCGCTGACCACGGCCCCGTCCGGCGTCACGACCGGGACGATCTCGGACTCGAACACGCCGGCCTGTTGGGCGGCGACCGCTCGCTGGTGGGAGCGCACAGCGAACTCATCCATCTGCTCCCGCGTGACGTCTCTGATCTGGGCGACGTTCTCCGCCGTCTGGCCCATGGCGATGTAGATATCGGGTAGGTCCGCGTTTGGTGACCACGCACCCCCGGTGCCCGATGCCCGCTCCGCGGTCCGTGCCTGCGCCGCCTCGAACCGCGGGTTCTTCGTATCCGGGACGCGGTCGGCGTTTCCCTTGTCGAAGTGGCTGCAGGACTCGGTTCCCGCGGCGATGAAGCAGTCGCCCTCGCCGGCGCGGATCGCATGTGCAGCCATGCGGATCGTCTGTAGCGATGAGGAGCAGTAGCGGTTGACGGTGACCCCGGGGACATTGCTCAGGCCGCTCAGCACGGCCACGACTCGCGCGATGTTGAAGCCCTGCTCGGCCGCCGGCTGTCCGCAGCCCATCATCAGGTCCTCGATCTCACTCGGTGCGATTTGCGGAACGGCGTCGAGTGCGGCGCGGACGGCGATCGCGCCCAGGTCGTCGCCGCGCATGGCGGCGAGGGAGCCCTTGGTCGCACGTCCGATCGGTGTCCGGACCGCGGACACGATGACTGCATCGTTCGGATTCATGAGAAGCGCACCAGGCCGCCGTCGAGTACGACGGAGTCCGCGACCAGGGCTGCAAACGGCACCGACCCGTCTGGCTCGGCGGGCCAGACGCGCAGCTCGATCAGGTCACCCGGCAGGACCGCGGCGCTGAACCGAGCCTCCAACGACGTGAGCTCCCATGGTTCGTGTCCGAGGAGACCCGCCAGTTCGCGGGCGGCGAAGCCAAGCGTGCAGAGGCCGTGAAGGATCGGCCGCGGCTGGCCGATCGCGCGCGCCGCCTCGGGGTCGATGTGGATCAGGTGCCGGTCTCCGGTCAACCGGTACAGCGCGGCCTGCTCAGGTGAGGTGGGAACGCGCAGGCGGGCCGCCGGGCGGTCTGCCGGCGCGCGCCTCGCCGACGGGCCTCGCTCCCCGCCGAAGCCACCGGCGCCGGGAGCGAAGATCGCATAGGTCGCACACCACAGCTCGCAGCTGACCTCGACCTCGAAGACGGCCGCTGAGCCCTTATCCCAGACGGCGCTGATCCGCGCCTGCTGCTCAATCCGCCCGCGGGGCCGAATCGGCGCGAACCACTCCACCTTCTGAGCGCCGTGGACAGCGTTGGCGGTTGAGAAGAAACCGCGTGAGCCGAGAAGATCGGCGGCCCACAGGCCCTGCGGCAGCGCAAACGTCGGCAACACGCGCAGGTCGCGCTCGAAGACCAACTCCAGGTCGGTCGCATGCGCGCCCACCGCAAGCGCGTAGAGGATCGCGTCGCTCTCGTCGTACTCGATCGTGCGTGAGCCGAGTTCGAGGCCAAGCGCCTCGTTTGCGGGCGTGAGTGTCGATGTCTCCATACCGAATGACCAAGCGCTAGCTTGGTTCGATACTATAGCGCCGTGAACGACGACACGGTTGTAGACGGACTCACCCTTCCCGAGGGCGCGCGCTGGCATGCCGGCGCGCTGTGGTTGTCGGACATGCATGGTCACCAGGTGCTCCGTGTTGGTGCCGACGGTGCGCAGCAGGTTGTGGCTGAGGTTCCCGAATGCCCGTCCGGTCTGGGCTTCATGCCCGACGGCCGACTGCTGATCGTCTCTATGCACGACAGGCGCCTGCTCCGCGTCGGATCCGACGGCGTCGTTCGCGAGCACGCAGACCTGAGTGGCCTCGCCCCATGGCACCTGAATGACCTCGCCGTCGACTCGACGGGGCGGGCGTACGTCGGCAACTTCGGCGATGACTCAGCGCCGCCCGATCCGCCGGCGCCGACGGTCCTGATAGCCGTCGAGCCCACGGGCGAAGCGCGCGTCGTGGCCGATGACCTGCACTTCCCCAACGGCATCGCGGTTACGCCGGATGGCGCCACGCTGATCGTGGCCGAGACCCGTTCTGTCCCGGGGCGCCTGACCGCATTCGCGATTGCGGCAAACGGAGATCTGTCCGACCGCAGGACGCTGATCGAGTTCGGCCCTGGCGAGTTGCCGGATGGAATCGCCCTGGACCGGGATGGCCGGATCTGGGTCGCGATGCCATTCTCGGGTGAGGTTGTCCGAGTGATACCCGACGGGAGAATCGACACGCGGGTGCAGGTGGATAGCCCGTATGCCGTGGCGGTCGGTGGGCCCGACGGTGACGAGCTGTTCGTCTGCACCGCACCAACCTGGGTGCCGGACGAGGCTGCACGTCTGCGCGCGGGTGCCGTTCGGCGCCTCCGCGTTCCCTAAAAGCGCTCAGGCCGCCGCCGGCCCTGCCTGCATCACAGAGTCAGCGCTTGCCGAGATCGCGCGGAGGACCGCGGACTCGGTTATGTCGGAGCCGCTCAGCTCTTCGACGATCCGTCCGTTGACGAGCGCGATAACCCTGTCACAGACTGAGACGAGGTCCTCGATGTCTGAGGAGCAGATCACGAATCCGGCGCCGGTCTGGGCATGGTCGCGGATGAGGTCGTAGATCGCGTATCGAGCGCCGATGTCCACGCCGCTCGTCGGATCCTCCATGAAGACGACCCGAGGATCCATTCCGAACCACTTTGCAAGCAGCACCTTCTGCTGGTTGCCTCCGCTCAGCATGCTGTACTGGCGGCTCGCGTCCGGTGGACGGATATCGAGCTTCTTGATCCACTGATCCACGGCGGCGCGTTCGCGGCGGCGCTGGATGCGGCCCATGCGGGCGAACTCGGGGACGCGACCGAGGGTCATGTTCTCCTCGATCGTGAAGGTTGGGATGGCGGCCTGTGGGTGGCGGTTGGGCAGCACGAGTGCGAGCCGCAGCTCGCGGGCGAGCTCCGGCGTCATCTCGCCGACCGTCTCGCGACCGTCAAGCGTGAGATCCACGAAGGCCGGTACGGCGCCGCAGACTGCGCCGGCGAGAAGCTCGCGCCCGGAACCGGAAAGACCGGCGACCGCCAGCACCTCGCCAGGATGCACGTCGAATCCGATTCCGTTGATCGTTTCGCAGTGGAGTCGGCGCACCTTGAGCACGGGCTCGGTCGCACGGGCGTCCGTCGAGCCGGTGACCGTGCTGCTCACCGACGCGTTGGTCTTCATATCCACGTTCTGGCCGACGATCAGCTCCGCCAGCTTGGCCCGATCCACTCCCTGGGCGGGCAGCGTGCCCTGGCAGCGGCCGTCGCGCAGCACCGTCACACGGTCTGCGAGGCTCAGCACCTCGTCCAACCGGTGGGACACGTAAAGGATGCTGACTCCGCTGGCGACAACCTCGCGCAGCACCGCGAACAATGCAGCGCACTCAGCCGGAGGCAGAGCCGCTGTCGGCTCGTCGAGCACCAGCAGAGTGATCTCGCCGTGGGCGTCGTCGAGCGCCCTGGCGATCGCCAGCGCGCTGCGGTCGACCGGGCGCAGCTCGCTCACCGGTACGTCCAGGTCCATCTCGACGCCGATCCGTGCGAGCAGCTTCTGAGCGTGGCGGCGGTGTGCGTTCGCTCTGATTCGGCCTGCGAAGCCGGTGGTGAAGCCAGATGCGAGCCCGATGTTCTCGGCCCCTGTCAGTTGGTCGATCAGACCAAGGTCCTGGTGAACGAACCGGAGGCCGCGTCGGTGAGCGTCGGACGGCGTGCCGAGCGTCAGGGGCTCGCCCCCGACCGCGATGCTGCTTCCGGGATCTGCATCGTGAAACCCGGACAGGGTTTTGATCAGCGTCGACTTGCCCGAGCCGTTCTCGCCCACGAGCGCGTGAATCTCACCGTGCGCGATGGTGAACGAGACGTCAATAAGTGCCCGCTGGCCGGGAAACGTCTTCGAGACATGCTCGATCGAGATCAGCGTTGGAGATGCCTGCTCGGTCACGGTGACTCCCAATTATACGCCTACAACCAAACGCTTGCTTGGCTACCTGCCGCCCTCTCCTCGGGGCCGGTGGTCAGCCGCCGGCGAGCGCGCCCCCGTCGACGACGAGGTCGGTCCCCGTCATGTACTGACAGCCCGACGAGATCAGAAACAGGGTGGCCTCGGCCAGCTCGCCGACCTCGCCGATCCGGCCGGCCGGGAGCCCCGCCCAGTGCGCCGGGTCATCCGGGGAGGTCGCCATTGCGGTGTTGACGCCGCCGGGAAGGAGCGCGTTCACCCTGATGCCGAGGGGCGCAAGCTCGATGGCGGCGACACGGGTCAGGCCACGGATCGCCCATTTCGACATCGCGTACGCAGCGCGGTCCGAATACCCCACCATGCCGGCGGTCGAGCTGACGTTCACGATCGCGCCGCCGCCTGCCGCGGCGATTGCCGGGGCGCAGGTGCGCACCCCGAGGAAGGCGCCGCGCAGGTTGACCGCAAGGATCTCGTCCAAGCCCTCCACAGTCTCCTCCAGGAGCGGACGCTTCCACATGATCCCGGCGTTGTTGACGAGCGCCGTGAGGCGGCCGAAGCGCGCCAGCGTCGTATCGAGGGCCCTCTTCCAGGCGTCCTCGTCGCGGACGTCCATCGCCACGAACTCCGCCTGCTCGCCGAGTTCGTGGGCCAGAGCGGACCCCTCATCGACCAGTACGTCCGCGAGCACGACCGATGCGCCCTCCCGAACGAACAGCTGCGCCGCGGCTGCGCCCTGACCGCGGGCGGCGCCGGTCACGAGGACCACGGCTCCCTGCAGGCGGCTGCTCATGCTCCTGTGGCTGACAGCTCCGCGAGGTAACGCCGCGCCATCGCAACGTACTTGCCGGCACTCTCCTCGATCGACTCCCGAGTCGGGTTTGAGATCGGCACGATCTGCGCGGGAACCCCCTGCGCCCGGTGTCCGCTCGGAACCTCGACGTCGCCGACGAGCACAGCCCCCGCAGCCGCCACCGACCCGGGGTGCATCCGCGCGCTGTGCAGAACCGCGCTGACCGCGACCATGCACGCGTCGCCGATTTCTGCCGCCTCGATGAAGGCCAGATGCGCGATCAGGCAGTCGCTTCCGATTCGAGTACCGCGCTGGGCCGAGGTGTGGATCACGGCGTTGTCCTGGATGCTCGTCCGCGCGCCCACACGTATGAATCCGAAGTCACCTCTCAGCACCGCACCGGGCCAGATGCTGCAGTCCTCGCCGATCTCGACGTCGCCGATGATCGTGGCCCGTTCATGGACGAACGCCGTCGCCGCGATGCGTGGCATCTTTCCCTCGAAGGCAGCGATCATCAGGCCTCACGCGACAGACGTACGGCGAACTCGCGCAGCTCGCTCTTTGCAACCTTGCCGCCGGCGGACTGCGGTAGTTCGTCGAGTACCACCAGCCGCTCTGGCAGGAGTTCCTTTGACGCCCCGCGGCCGAGGATGAACTCGGTCAGTTCGTCGAGCTCGAGCTTCGCGTCCGTCCGCCGGAGCTCGACGAACACGCAGACCCGCTCGCCGAACACCGAGTCCGGGATCGGCACCGCTGAGGCCAGCGCCACCTCGGGGTGCGCCGAGACCTCTGCCTCGACCTCCGTCGCGCTGATGTTCTTCCCTCCGCGGATGATCAGGTCCGACTTGCGTCCGACCACGGTGAGGTAGCCCTCCTCGTCGAGCTCGACGATGTCGGCCTGGAGCACGAAGCCGTCCTCGGTGAACAGTTCCGCATCGGCTGCCGGGTCGTCGAGGTAGCCGGCGCCTATCGACGGGCCTCTTGACCCGGGCTGTCCGCGGCGTGGCGTCTGGAGACCGTGGTCGTCATAGAGTCGTAGCTCTGTCCCCGGGGGAAGACGTCCGGCCGTGCGAAGCCGGCGCTCCTGCGGATCGCGGACGCTGGTGCCGGTGACGAAGCCGGCCTCGTTCGAGCCGTACACGTTGAGGATCGCTGCGCCGGTTGTCTCTTCGAACTGTCGCGCCGCCTCGTACGGCACGTTCTCGCCGCCGGTGAACATCACTCGCAGAGATGAGAGATCGGTGCGCTCACACGCAGGGTCGGCGAGCAGCATCCGCAACTGCGTCGAGACGGCGCACAGGACGGTCGCCCGCTCCCGCTCGATCAGCGTGAGGGTCTGGCCCGTGTCGAAGCGCTCCATCAGGGTGGTGTTGGCGCCCAGGTAGCACGGCACGAAATGCGCGCTCCACTGCCCGAAGCCGTACGGCGTCGGGACCACGCTCACGACGACGTCACCCTGCCGTAGACCGCCGAAGTCGATCGCCATCCGGCTGAAGTAGTGCCAACGGTTCTGGTTGTGGAGGACGCACTTGGGCAGGCCGGTTGTCCCGGAGGTCGAGTTGATCAGCCAGAGCTCGTCGGCGTTCAGTCGCCGTGCGGCGATCAGCTCCCGGTCGGGGTTCGGCTCCCGAAGCTCGCCGTCGACCAGCAGCTGACCGTTGGGCTGTATCTCGAATGCGGGGACGACGATGTGATGACGGATGCCCGGAAGCGTGCGCACGATGTCGGACATAGGCTCGCCCCGATGCATGTGGTGCGAGATGACCGCCACCGCGCGCGTCTTGCTGAGCAGGTGCTCGACCTCGCGCTGGCCGGCGCGCGAGGGCACTCCGACCACGACGATCCCCGCCTTCTCGCAGGCCAACTGGGCGACGTGATAGCTCGGAGTGTCCGGTAGGCGGACCGCAGCCCGGTCTCCAGGTTCGAGGCCGAGGTCGATCAGGAGCTGCGCCAGCGCATCGGAGGCTGAGTCGTATTGCGCCCACGTGAGCCTTCCGTCAATCGTCGTGAAGGCGGTCCCGTCGGGTTGTTCGCGGGCGTGCCGTCCAACGTGATCGGCAAGCGTCTGATCGGACCACCAGCCCTGCGCGCGGTATTCAGCCTGGAGCTCGGGGCTGACCCGCTGTCTGAGCGTCGTCTCTCGATTCGTCGGCGTGCTCACGCTGGACACCCTAGCAAGCGCTTGGTACAGTCGCGGCAGAGTGACTGATGGAGAGGAGCGGAGAGATGCCAGCGGACGTTGACGTCAGTCCGGCCCCGGCCGAGGGTGCGTCGGGTCCCGCTGTGACAGCGGATTCAGGGCCGGCGGACGGCGGATCAGGTCGGCGGTCACGCTGGTCGTGGAGCAGGGTCGGCGCAGATCTGAGTTACCGGAATATCGGCGCGGTCTACGTCTGGCTCATCCTGATCGCCATCTTCACGGTGTGGAAGCCGGATCTGTTTCCCACTGCTCGGACCGGCAAAACGGTCCTGAACGAGTACGCGATCACGGGCCTCGCCGCGCTGAGCGCTGTGATGCCACTTGCGGCTGGCATCTTCGATCTTTCGATCGGCTCGACTGTGGGCTTCGCGGGTGTCTTCGCGGGCTGGTCGCTGAACACGCTCGGCCTCTCGCCGGTCCTGGCGATCCTTCTCACGCTCGCCGCCGGAGCCGCGATCGGGCTGCTCAACGCGTTCGTTGTCGTCCGTATGCGGATCGACTCCTTCATCGGCACTCTGGCGACGGGATCAATCATCGCCGCGCTGACCATCTGGGTGTCGGCGGACCAGATCCTGACCGGCAAGCTGTCAGGGAGCTTCACGAACTTCGCGAGCACGAGCGTCGGCGGTATCCAGCTCCCGGTGCTGTATCTCCTGGCCGCCATGCTCATCCTCGGCTATCTGCTCGAGCAGACAACGTTCGGGCGCCACATATACGCCGCGGGTTACGGCCCCGACGTGTCGCGCCTTGTCGGCCTGAGGGTTGACCGGCTGCGCACCCTCTCCCTGCTTTGGTCCGGCATGGTGGCCTCCTTCGCGGGCATCTGCCTTGCATCGCAGCTCGGATCGGCCGATCCCAGTACCGGTCCGGAATACCTGATCCCCGCGTTCTCGGCCGCGTTTGTCGGCGCAACGCAGTTCCGCCATGGACGCTTCAACCCGTGGGGAGCGGTGGTCGCCGTGCTGATGATCGGCACCGGCAGCGTCGGCCTGCTGCTCGCCGGAACGCAGCAATGGATGCCGCAGGTCTTCCAGGGCGTGGTGCTCATCGCCGCCGTCGGGATCACGATGTACCAACGCAAGACCACGCCGCAACCGGCTGATTGAGCCGGCTTGACGACCCCTCACTCCGACACCTCGGCCGGCCGCGTGGTCCCGGTGATTGAACAGCGGATCCTCGTCGTGGGAGCGGGCGCCATCGGCGGCGTCATCGCGGCGATGATGCAGGGCAGCGTGCGCCGCGTGACCGTGCTGGGCTCAGACCGTGCTGCCACGGATCTGCTCCGAGATCCAGGTCTCGAGGTCGAGCGCGGCGGGACGGTCGGCCGCGTGCCGTTGGAGGCATACCGCTCCGTCGCCGATGTGGCCGGTGAGTTCGATTTCTGCCTGCTCGCCGTCAAAGCCTCGGCCCTTGAGCAGGTTCTGCCGGTGTTGGCGCAGCGCGGCGGGATCGACACATTCGTCTCCCTCGGCAACGGCCTGGTCCAGGACCGCATTGCCGCACTCGTTAGCGAGGACCGGCTGATCGCGGCGACAGTCGAGTGGGGATCGACCAACCTCGGTGACGGCCGCGTGCGACAGACCAGTAACAGCCCGACAGTGATCGGCGAGCTCGACGGCAGCGTGCGCCCGCGCACCAGATCGCTGGCCGATGTGCTCTCGACGGTCGGGGAGGTGCGCGTCACGAGCAACATCCGCGGCCAGCTGTGGTCGAAGCTGATCCTCAACAGCGCCCTCTCCGGGATGAGCGTCGTGGGCGGATGCGAGTGCTCCCGGGTGCTCACTGACCCCGACGGCCGCTTAGCACTCCGCAGGCTGTGGGCGGAGGGGTACGAACTTGGCCTGCGCCAACAACTGACGCTTGAACCGATCCTGGGAATGCCGGCAGGCGCTGCCGCTTCCCCCGATCCTGCCGTCCATGGCCCGGCACTGGACGTCCTTCTTGAGAAGTCCGGTCCGACGCGTGCGTCGATGCTTCAGGACATCGAGCGCGGACGCCCGACCGAGGTCGACGTGATCAACGGCGCTGTCGTTGCTCGCGCACATGCTCTGGGAGCCCAGGCGCCTCACAACCAGCGCGTTCTGGAACTGGTGCACAGCTTCGAGCGGGGCGAGCGCAAGCCGGCGCCAGGGTTGTTCGCCGATGTCGCCGCCGGCCGCTGACGCACGCGGCTGACTCAGTCGGACGCGGCGCGGATCGCCACAAGCCAGCCGGGTACCTCGCCACCGCCGTCGACCCGCAACTCCGCGCCGCTGATGTGTGCCGCGAGCGGGGAGGCGATCAGCAGGCATGCCGCCGCGATGTCCTCGGGGACCGCCATCCGACCGAGTGGAATGGTCGCAGCGGCTGCTGCGAGCGCATCGTCACCACCGTAGTGGCGCGCCGAGCCCTCGGTCTCCACGAGTCCAGGTGTGACCAGGTTGACTCTCACCTTCGGCCCCCACTCGAGCGCAAGAGCCCGCGTCAGGGTGACGAGGCCTGCCTTGGCAGCGGCGTAGATCGCGACGCCGGGGGCCGGCCGGATGTCGGCGACGCTCCCGATGTTGATCACGATGCCGCCGCTGTCCTGCTGTTGCATCACGGCATTCGCTCGTTGGGCAACGTAGAACGGCGAAAGCAGGTTGAGGGTCACGACTGCCGCAGCACGGTCTGGGGCCAGGTTCGCGGCGGGCGCCGGGGCGGTGCCTCCAGCGTTATTGACGACGATGTCGATACGGCCATGCCGGGCGACCGTTGCCTCGACCGCGGCGGCTGCCTGTTCGGGGTCGCGCACGTCAGCCTGCACGAAGCTGACGCCATCGGGGGACTCCTCCGGCTGCCGGCGCCCACACGCCACGACGCTTGCCCCACAACGCGCGAAGGCAGTGGCGATCGCGGCACCGATCCCGCGCGTGCCGCCGGTGACCAGTACGACCTGCCCTGAGAAATCTGGCTCACTCATCACGCGGGCTCAGATGATGCCAGCGCGCTCGCCGACGATCCGCCGCAGCCGTTGGTGTCCGCCGCTGAGCAGTTCGGTCGCCTTTGCCCGCTTGAAGTACAGATGTGCGTCGTGCTCCCAGGTGAACCCGATGCCGCCGTGCAGTTGGATCGACTCTCCGGCAATCCGCAGCAAGGCCTGGCTGCTGACCAACTGTGCCAGCGGCGCCACAGTCGGTAGCTCCTCCGGCGCGCCGTCGACCGCCCAACTCGCGTACAGGGCCGTCGACCTGGCAGATTCGAGCGCGACGAACATGTCGGCGCAGCGGTGCTTCAGGGCCTGAAAGCTTCCGATCGGTCGTCCGAACTGGACCCGCTCGCCGAGGTAGGTGAGTGTGATCTCGAAGCATCGCGAGGCGGCACCGACGGACTCGCTCGCGTATGCGACCGACAGTACATCGCGCGCGCGTGCGAGCGCGACGATGCCAGAGCCGGGGCGTGTGAGTCTGACCGCGGCAGCGCCGGCGAGTCGGATCGTCGCCTGACGTCGCGTCTGATCCAATGTGGGGAGGGGGGTCACGTCGACGCCGGGGTCGGTTAACCCGACGCTGAACAGAGCGGGCTCGCCGTCGATCTCCGCCGCCACAACGGCGAGATCCGCATGCGGTCCGTCCAAGACGTGACGCAGTTCTCCCTCGAGCGCGACTCCGCCCTGGACCGTGGTCGCGGTCACCTCGTTGTCGCCGAGCGCGATCGTTGCTCGCGCTCCCGCGCAGATCCGCTCGAGCAGCGCGCCGGCGTCGTGGTCCGGGGCGCCGTCGCCGATCACGTGCGCTGCGACCACGGTCGGCAGGAACGGAACCGGGACGAGTGTGCGTCCCAGCTCCTCCAATGCGATGGCAACCTCGACGAATGTGGCGCCCGTCCCGCCGTGATCGGGGTCGACGGCGAGCCCCGTGAGCTCCATCTCGCCGGTCAGACGCTCCCATACGGCCGGCGCGAATCCGCCGTTGTGCTCAGCCGCCTCCCGCACCGTCGCGCTGGCGCCATGGTGCTCCATGAACGCCCGCAACGTCTGCT
Organism: uncultured Conexibacteraceae bacterium; assembly: GCA_963720195.1. Classification (GTDB taxonomy): domain Bacteria; phylum Actinomycetota; class Thermoleophilia; order Solirubrobacterales; family Solirubrobacteraceae; genus Palsa-465. The sequence continues at coordinate 50,081 of CAVRFD010000015.1, read as the reverse complement.
GTAAATCGCGCTGGTCATCGGTCAATTCGAACTGCACGGCGACTCAGCCCCTGGGCAGGCCGAGTACCCGCTCGGCCAGGATGTTTCGTTGGATCTCATTCGAGCCGGCGTAGATCGTGTCGGCGCGCGTGAATAGGAAAAGCGACTGCTCGCTCGACAGTTCGTACGGCTCGCCGTCGAGGGTTGTGGCTGCGTCTCCGAGGACATCGACACTGAGCTCCCCGAGGCTCCGGTGCCAGTTGGCCCATAGGAGTTTTGAGATCGACGCTGCGCCAGGTGCGTCCGTGCCGAGCGTGCGCAGCGCCTGGTAGCGCATCACCCGCAGGTCGATCCAGGCCTGAACCAGCCGTCCGGATATCTCGGGGTCGCCGATCGCGCCGGTCGCTCGGGCGGTGGCGATCACCTGATCGAGTTCCCGGGTGAACGCCACCTGCTGTGCCAGCGTCGCCACTCCGCGCTCGAACCCAAGGGTTCCCATTGCCACCCGCCACCCGTCGCCGGGTTCGCCGACGACGCAATCCGACTCGGTCGTGGCACCGTCGAAGAACACCTCGCTGAACTCCGAGTGGCCGGTGATCTGCACGATCGGACGGACGTCTATCCCGCTCTGGTGCATGGGCACCAGCAGATACGAGAGTCCGCGATGCCGTTCCGAGTCCGGTTCCGTGCGCGCGACGACGAAGCACCAGTCGGCGTGCATTGCCAGTGAGGTCCACACCTTCTGCCCGTGGATCGACCACCGGCCGTCGCTGAGTTGAGCCCTCGTCCGAACGGCTGCGAGGTCAGAGCCCGCCCCCGGCTCCGAGTAGCCCTGACACCAGAGGTCCTCGCCCCCGAGGATGCCGGGCAGAAAGCGCTGTTGAAGCTGTTCGCTGCCGAACGCCGCGAGGGTCGGGGCGAGCAGGTGCTCGCCCATATGGTTGACGCGACCGGGAGCGTCGGCGCGAGCGTATTCCTCGGCGAAGATGACCTGCTGCATCAACGTCGCGCCGCGGCCGCCGACCGAAGTGGGCAGGCCCAATCCGATCCAGCCGGCTTCTCCGAGGGCTCGCTCCCACTCGCGGCGCAGCTCCACCGCCTCATGCTCGCGTCCGGACCCTCCGGTGCCTCGTAGCTGGTCGAAATCGCCGCGAAGATTGTCGGCGAGCCATTCCCGCACCTCGGCGCGGAATGTCTCGTCAGCCGCCGTTGAACCAAAGTCCATGGCGGCAATATACACACAAGCAAGCGCTTGGTAGACTGGCGCGCGTGGCCGACCAGGAGCTTCCAATGCCCGCCGGTGACGTGCGGCTGAACCTGGGACTGGCCAACTACGGAGAGGGAGTCTCGGTCCCGAGCCTGTTGGACCTGGCTGCGTCAGCGGATGCCGCGGGGATTGACGCGCTGACGCTCGTCGATCACATCGTCCTGGGAGGCGACCTCGCCCAATACCCGTATGGGTCCTTTCCCGGCGGGACCGATGCGCCATGGCTGGAGCCGCTCACGCTGCTGGCCGCGATGGCCGCCAGGACCCGACGTATCCGGCTCATGACGGGGGTGGTGATCGCTCCACTGCGCGGTGCGGCGGTGCTTGCGAAGACGGCCGCGACGCTTGACGTCGTCTCCGAAGGACGGTTGGACCTTGGCGTCGGTGTCGGCTGGCTGCCGAAGGAGTACGAGGCCGCGGGGCTTCAGTTCTCGGAACGAGGACGCATGCTCGACGACGTGCTCGCCGCCTGCCGCACGCTGTGGAGCGGGGAGACCAGCTTCCGGTCTGAGCGCCTGGCGTTTGACGACGTGTGGTGCCGTCCACTCCCGGTCCAAGCGGGAGGCGTGCCGCTGTGGATCTCGGGTGAGCTTCATCCGCGGAACGTGGCAAGGCTCGTGCGCCACGGCGGTGGCTGGATTCCATCGCCCGATGCAAGGCTCGATGCCGTCGCTGCCGCGATCCCCAGGCTCCGCGAGGCACTGTCCGCCGCCGGCCGCGACCCCGCCTCGATGCGCGTGCGAGTGTCATTGCCCGTCGTGCGCGATCAGGATCGGCGTCCGCAGCTCGACGAGTCGTTTGCGTCGGTGCCCACACTGCTGGAACTGGGCGCGACGGACGTTCATACGCCGATGGCCGTCTGGTGTCGGGAGCCCTCGTCGGTCGGGGAATGGTGCATCCGGCTGGCGACTGCCTGGCGCGAGTCAACGTCGTGAACCAAACAGGAGGTGCTGCATCGATGGACGACTTCTCGTCCCGTTCTGGGGTCGCACTGGTGACCGGAGGCAGTGGGGGCATCGGCGCCGCTATAGCGCGGCTCGTTGCCGCTCGCGGTGCCGCCGTCGCGCTCACCTATCGCGCCAACGGCTCCGCGGCCGAGGCCGTCGTCGACGCCATCCGGAGTGTCGGTGGTGAGGCGTCCTGCTACGAGCTGGAGCTCACCGACGCGGCGGCCGCCGCAGACCTGGTCGAGGCTGTCGTCTCACGGCATGGCGGGCTGCATACGCTGATCCATGCCGCCGGACCGCACGTCCCGCAGAAGCATCTGAGTCGCGTTGGTGTTGACGCGATGCGAACGCAGCTCGAGCAGGAGGCCGTAGCGTTCTTCAACATCCTGTCACCGGCCCTCCCGGCTCTCCGGCAGGCGCATGGAGTGATCGTTGCGGTCACCAGCGCCGCGACACGGCGCTATGCGGTGCGTGACGGACTCTCCGCGGTCCCGAAGGCGGCGGTGGAGATGATGGTCCGCGCCATCGCGGCGGAGGAGGGCCGTTTCGGCATCAGGGCCAACTGCGTGGGCCCTGGCATGCTCACGGACGGCATGGCGCAGCGGCTGATCGCCTCCGGCGACCTCGACCAGACGGCTCTCGACGCAGCGATGCGCAACATCCCTCTGCGTCGCTTCGGGAGTGCTGAGGACATCGCTGAGGCTGTGGCGTTCCTTGCATCGGACCGTGCCGGGTACATCACGGGGCAGATGCTTGCCGTTGACGGCGGCTTTGCGGTCTGAGCCTTAACCGAATGCTGACCAAGCAAGCGCTTGACATGCGGGCGTCGAGTGGACTAATCTCCGACCAAGCAAGCGCTTGGTGTTCATGCCGCGGTAGTTCTGCTGTCCCGGCTCGATCACCGAGGAGTCCATGAGGTAAGAGGAGAGACTATGAGCTTCAACTTCGGCCACAGCCGGAGCCTTGCAATCGCCGGCGTCTGCGCCGGCGCGCTCGCGATAGCCGCGAGTGCCGGCGCGCACTCGAGTTCGAGCGGTAAGGCATCCGCAGCGAGCGCTCCGTTCGGAGCTGCTGTGGTTGCAAACAAGAACTACGAGCGGCGTCCGACCAGTATCGGGATCACCACTCCGGTGGGAGCCAAGATCCCGAAGGGCAAGACGATCGACTTCATCCAGTGTGGTGTCCCGGCCTGCGCGGTTGAGGGCAACATCCTGCAGAGCGCGACCAACCTGCTGCACTGGAAGCTGGTGCGGATCAACGCGGGTACGTCTGCGCAGACCATCGCCGACGCCTACACGCAGGCGGTCAACAACAAGCCGAGCGCAGTGATCGGCTCCGGCTTTGCCCGCGCGTTGTTCGCGACCGAGGTCACGAAGTTGGCGAAGATGCACATCCCTGTGCTCGAGGCCTTCGTCGGCGATTCCACCGGCAAAGGCATGTACGTCGTCGGCGGCCCGACCCTGAACCAGGTTCAGGGCAAGGAGGTCGCGGACTACATCCTCGCGAGCATGACCAACAAGAAGGCAACCGTCGGCAGCGTGGTGCCAAATGGCTTCCCGAACATGGTTCAGGAGAACGCCGCCTTCGGTAAGGAGGTCAAGGCACAGTGCGCAGGGTGCACGGTCAAGCCGCTGATCGTTCCTGTGACCAGCATCGGAACAGATCTGCCGACGCGGGTCAGCACGTACCTGACTGCCAACCCGAGCATTCAGTGGACGTGGCTGGGCTACGACGACATGATCACCGGCGTCCCCGTCGCGCTCAAGGGTGCAGGCGTCTCGAATGCCAAGATCACGACGATCAGCATGAACGGGACCGTCGCAGCCGCCATCAAGGCTGGTCAGGTCTCCTCCGGAATCGGTGTCAGCTTCCCGGAGGTCTACTGGCGCGAGATCGACCTGCTCGCCCGCATGTTCGCGGGTAAGTCGTACAAGGTCGACCTCAACGACGCGACCCTGCCGGTCTGGACGATCACGAAGGCGAACCTCCCGTCCAATGCAGGGGCCACGCTGTTCGCGAACGTGGTCGATTACCAGCAGCAGTTCAAGACGCTCTGGGGACTCGGTTAGGCGCGCTCCTCCGCCTGCAGTAGTCCCGGCCCGCCGAGGTGCTCAAGCGCCTCGGCGGGCTGTTTTTTTTGGGGCGCCCGCTCAGCGAATGAGGCCGCGAGCGTGTGCGAGCGCGGCGAGGAACTCGTCGGCCTGCGAGAGGTCGAGGCGCGGTAGCTCACCGAGGTCCTGCGCCAGAAGTGCGGCGTCCTTCGCGAGCAGGTCGTCGACGAGCGTGGTGAAGTGCTCGGCCATCCAGCTCGATCCCGACGACGAAGTGATGACGGCGGCGCACTCTGAAGGGTTGACGCCCGCTCGCTCTGCGAGGTTCAGACAGGTTGCGAACGCGGCCGCGTTGTAAGCGCCGAGCGTGTTGTTCAGAAGCTTGACCAGCGTCGCGTCGCCGAATCGCTCGAACCGAAAGACACGCTGCGCGAGGGTCTCCTTGAGGAACACGACGTCGTCCTCCTGGGCCGCGGAGCCGCCGACCATGACGGTCAGCTCGCCGCGCAGCGCGCCGGCGCGCCCGCCGGACACGGGCAGTTCGACCACGCGGACGTCGTCACTGGCCAGATCTGAGAGGCGGCGCGCGAACGCCGGTTCCAGGGTGGTGATCACGTACGCGGGTGTCACCTGCGGACCGGAGATCTCGCGCAGTCGCTCGAGCACACTCTCCGCCTGGGCCGTCGTACGCACGCAGATCAGGGTCCGGTCTGCGCGCACGTCGTCGACTGAAGCGGCCGCGGTCAGGCCCGTCGCCGCGTGCCATTCGGCGCGCCTCTCGGTCGAGGGATCCACGCCGATCGTTTCAACTCCCACCGCGTGGAGCCGCGTCGCACAGGCGAGTCCGAGGTCTCCGAGACCGATCACAGCGACGGTGCTCACGCAAGTCATCCTAACAAGCGCTTGGTAGCCGTCTACTGGGTAACCGTCCAACCGCCGTCGACGATGAGCAGGGCGCCGTTGATGTAGGAGGCCAGAGGGGAGAGGAGGAACAGGATCGGCCAGGCAATCTCCTCGGGTGTCGCCATCCGCCGCAAGGGGATCCGCCCGATCACGCTCTGCCCGATTTCGCTGTCGCGAAATGTTGCGAGGCGCGGTGTGTCGGTCATCCCGGGCGCAACCGCATTGGCGCGAACGTCCCCGCTCCGGTAGGCGGCCAGGTGGCGCGTGTAGCCCATGATCGCCGCCTTGGCTGCCGGGTACCAGTCCGGGGCCGTCCCGATCACGTTGCCTGCGACCGAGGCCACGTTGACGAGCGCTGCATCCTTCGGCACCCCGTTGTCGAGCCATGCGGTCGCCACATCGCGCACGCTGCCGGCCGCAAGCATCAGGGCTTCGTTGAACTGATATTCCACCGCGCTCGCCGGTCCGGCGTTGTTCACGAGGTACCGGATCTGCCCGAGCTGCTCAGTGCTCTCTGAGAGCGCGCGCCGCACAGCATCCGGATCGCTGACATCGACGCGGGCACCAATGGCCGTGCCGCCGCCCGCGACGATCCCGTCTACCACCGGCTCCAGGCCGGTGGTCTGAACGTCCCAGGCTGCCACCTTGAGACCGAGACGGGCGGCGCCGAGAGCAGTCGCGGCTCCGATCCCACTGCCCGCGCCGGTGACGATCACCGCATCACCGCTGCTGAAACCGAGTGAGAGGCCGTCGGGCAGCTTCATGCGGTGGCGGCCCTGTCGGTATCCACGTCAGGTTCGAGCTGTGCGGTCACGTTGTCACGAATCGCGCGGCGAACAATCTGTCCAGTTGCCGTCGTACGAGGGATCTCATCGACTGCGACGATGCGCCGGGGGTGCTTGTGGCGAGCAAGCCCGGCGAGCCTTCGATGCAGATCGTCGACCGTGGGCGGCGGGGTGTCTCCGCTCGGGACCACCGCGAGGCACACGACGTCACCCCAGTTGGGGTCGGGGATGCCGATCACTGCAAGGTCGCTCACTCCCGGAAGCGTGCCAATCGCCGCTTCCACCTCCACCGGCGAGACCCACTCGCCGCCGGTTCTTATCGCTTCGCTCTTCCTGCCCGTGATGTACAGGAACCCATCGGCGTCCAACCGACCAAGGTCGCCGGTCCGGTAACCGCCGTCCCCCAGCGCGGCCGCTGTCGCTTCCGGCATGTGGAGATAGCCGTTCATGACCGTCGGTCCGGAGAAGATGACTTCAGAGTCGTCGGCGAGCGTGATCGCGCCGGCTCCGACCGCGCGCCCGACGCTGCCCGGCCGCTGTCCGATGTCGGAGTGCTCGAGCGCAGCCATCCTGCCTGCCTCGCTCGCGCCGTATAGGACACGGGTCAGGGTCTCTGGCATACGGTCGCGGATGCGCCCGATCAGATCCGCGGCAAACGCGGACGTGCCCGTGTCCGCATAGCGGATCGAGCTGAAGTCGCCGTTCTCGGCCAGCACCCGCTCCCACACCGCTGGGATGCAGTAGATCGCCTCTGGTCGACGGCGCTCAATCGCCTCGGCCACGTGTGAGCCATCGGCCCTCTCGACAAGGTGCACGCTGGTGCCATGCAACCACGCCTCGATCACGTAGTGCCAGCCGCCGTAGTGGTACAGGGGGAAGGTGCACAACACGCCGTCAGGTCGCGGCGCACCCGCCTCCGGCCAGGAGCGCAGCCAGCTTGCCCGGTGGCTGACGAGTACTCCCTTGGGTGCTCCGGTGCTACCGCTCGTCAGATACAGGATGTGAGGGTCGGTCTCCGTAACGCCCACGTCACGGACCGCCGAGCTCGACCCAGTTCCGACGTTCATATCGGCGCCGGCCAGCGCAGCTCGCGCACCGGCGATCTCACGACCGGGCTCGAACCGCTCGCCGTCGCAGGCGAGCAGGCGCGGGCGCGCATATTCAACGATGCGCGCCACCTCCTCGGCGCTGAGCAGTGCCGAGACGGGCGCGAAGACGGCCCCGATCCGCGCGCACGCGAGCATGCCTGCCAGGGCATCCATCGTCGACGGCCCTGTCCACCACATGACGATGTCCCCGTGTCCGACCTCGCGCTCCGCAATCGCCCGGGCCATCTGGTTTGCGGCCGCGTCCAGTGCGCCGAAGGAGATCTCCTGCTCGCCGAGCGTTGCCGCCAACGCGTCAGGCTGTCCCAGGCCCTTGGCGCCGACGCTGTTGCCGATCAACATGGACATTCGAGGCTTTGGATAATATATTAAGTCGCCAAGTGACGCAGACCCTCTCTGAGTACGAGCTCCTCATCGTCGGCATCGGCGGTCAGGGGATCCAGCTGATCGGCAAGACGCTGGCGCAGGCGGCGACGGTGGCCGGCCGGCACGCGATGCTGGCCGCCGAGTACGGCGGGGAGATGCGGGGTGGGCCGTCGCAGTCGACCGTCGTCGTGGGCGACCAGCCCCTGCGGTCCCTGCCGATCCTTCCGAGCGCGGGCGCCGCGATCGTGATGCACGACAAGTTCAGCGGCCCGGTTCCGGAGCGGCTCCGAGCAGGTGGGCTCCTGGTCGTGAACTCGTCGATTGTCGATCCCGCCTCGGCTGCCGCGAACTACGAGGTCCTCGCGCTGCCCGCCACGACGATGGCGCGTGAGCTGGGGGCGCCCCAGACTGCCGGCTTCATCCTGCTCGGCGCCTTCAACGCCGTCGCCCGAATCGTCGAGCCGGAGCAACTCGTCGATGCGATGCGCTCACTGCTGCCGCCGTACCGCCGGGAGCATGCCGACACCAACGCCGCTGCGATCTCGATTGGAGCGGACGCGGCGAAGGATCTGGATCCCGTGGCAGGAGCCCCGGCATGAGCACGGTGGCTGCGGAGACGCCGCTGGAGCTGCTGGAGGGCAGCACAGCAATCGCTCGGGCCGCGATCCTCTCCGACTGCCGGTTCTTCGCCGGCTACCCGATGTCGCCATTCACCGGGCTCCTCGAGAACATGGCTCGGTTGCTTCCGGAGGCCGGTGGGGTCTGCATCAACGCGGAGAGCGAGATCGAGGGCATCAATATGGTGATCGGCGCCGCGTCGACCGGAGCGCGCGCCGCGACAGGCTCTTGCGGGCAGGGCATCGCACTGATGCAGGAGGCCATCGCCGAGGCAGCTCTGAACGAGACGCCCCTGGTCGTCTTCAACATGGCTCGTAATCAGCAGGACTACTTCCAATGCACGCGCGGAGGTGGCTGGGGCGATTACAGAACGCTGACGCTGGCGCCGAAGGACATCCCGGAGGCCGTCGAGCACACGCAGTTGCTGTTTCACCTGGCCGACGCGTACCGCGCACCGGCGATCCTGTACGGCGACCCGCTGATTGCGCAAACGCGAGTCGGCGTAAGGCTCGAGCCCTTGGAGCTTCCGGAGCTCGCCGCCAAGGAGTGGGCGCTCGATGGGTCGATGGGCGGCACCGGACACTCGCGCCAGGTGTGGACGTGGGCGATGGGCAAGGTCACTGAACCGGGTCTGGGCCCGGACGGTCATTGGCGCGCGATAGCTGAGAAGTTCGATCGGATCGCCGCCGCAGAGCAACGGTGGGAGGCCCTGCACACCGAGGGCTGTGAAACCCTCGTGGTGGCATTCGGGTCCGCGGCGAAGTTCACCGAGCATGTCGTCGAGGAGCTGCGCGCCGAGGGTCACGCGATCGGCCAGTTCCGGCCGATCACGCTCTGGCCGTTCCCCGGAGAGGCACTCGCGGCGGCCTCCGTCTCGGCAAAGCGGGTCCTGGTGTTCGAGCTCAACGCCGGGCAGATGATCGACGACGTTCGGCAGTTCGTTCATGACCGCGGAACGGTGCGGGCGATCGGCGGCGTGAGCATCCACGAGTCGGGACTCAGCTACGGGCCGTTGCTGGACGTACCGGTGATCCGTGAACGCATCCTTGCGGCGATGGCCTGATCCACACGAAACGGACTAAGAGATGACCGTAGTCGACACACACAATCCCCCTGCCGAGCCGGCTCAAAAGGTCGCCGAGTTCCACACGCCACTGATCCTGGGCGAGCATGCGCTGTGTCCCGGCTGCGGTGAGCCTGTCGCGCTCCGCGTCCTGTTGGAGGTTCTGGAGGAGCTCGACCTGGTCCAGCGGACCATCGGCGTCGTGGGGCACGGCTGTTATGGAAGCTTCGTCCGGATCATGGATGTCGACGTGCTCCAGTGTCTGCACGGCCGGGCGCCATCCTGCGCAACCGGAATCAAGCGCATGCGCCCGGACTCGGCTGTGTTCACCTTGCAGGGGGACGGGGACATGGTCAATGAGGGCCTACAGGAGGTCGTCCACGCTGCGGCGCGCGGCGAGAACATCACGTGCATCCTGCTCAACAACGGCGTGTTCGGCGATACGGGCGGCCAGCAGACCGCGACAACCGTCCTCGGCCAGCGCACCAAGACGAGCCTTGAGGGACGGAACGCGGAACAGCATGGCTATCCGATCCGGATCGCGGACATCATTGCCAGCCTGGACGGAGTCGGTTACGTCGGCCGCGGCACCGTCAACTCCGCACGAGAGGTGATGCGGACAAAGCGCATGATCAGATCTGCGCTTGAAAACCAGGTCGCCGGAGAGGGGTTCAGCCTCGTTGAGATCCTGACCATGTGCCCGACCGGCTGGTTCGTCTCGGCGCAGGGCGGGCCGGACTACCTGGACGAGTCGATGCGTTCTGCGTATCCGCTGGGTGTGCTGCGCGGACGTCAGCTGGAGGACGGCTGACCTTGGCTGTCGTCAGCAATCTGGGTTCCGGGGCTCTCGTCCGCGTCAAGACCAGCGACGTCGTCGCCGAGCGACTGTTGGACATGCTGTTCGCTGGTGAGCTGCGGGCCGGCGACCGGATAGACCTGGACGCGATCGCGGCTCGCCTCGGCGTGAGCCGGGCGCCGGTGCGGGAGGCGTTGCTCACACTGGAGCGCGACGGGATCGTGGAGGTGCCGTATCACCGCGGCGCCTTCGTCGCCCAGTTCGACGGCTCGACCATCAGAGAGGCTTTCGACCTCTATGCGCTCCTGAGCGCCCTGACCACCGGTCGTGCCGCGGAAGCCGGCGATCCTGAGCTGCTCGAGAGGCTCGAGGATGCCGTCGGCCAGGTGGAGCGCGCGGAGGGAATCGAGGCATTCGAGCGCACCGCACGCAACTTCCGCCGAATTATCAACACGAGCTCTGCAGGTCCTCACCTTCGGGCGCTCATGCAGACGTTCACGGGGCTCGTCCCGGCTGCATCCCGGCTTTCGATGGGCCGCTCGGTGGATGAGGAGAGACGGCTGATCGTCCAGGAGTTCGACGCGATCCGTCGCGGCGACGCAGAGAGAGCGCGCACGGTCGTGATCCAGCACATCCGGATGCTCTGTGACCACGCGCTCCAGACGCTGCGGGATCGCCAGGTCATCGACGACAGCGCGGTCGGGACCCAGGAGGACCTGTCGCGCGTCCTGCGGCTGTTGGAGGACGACGCGATATGAGCACCGGCTCAAAGGGCACGCTTGTGATCGAGGTCGACCAGTGCAAGGGCTGCGAGCTGTGCATCGCCGCCTGCCCGCCGCGTGTGCTCGAGATGTCGGCCGACGTGAACGCCATGGGCTACCGCTATCCCGTGCTGCATGAGGGGTGTACCGGCTGCACCGCATGCCAGATCGTGTGTCCCGACGCAGTCTTCGAGGTCTACCGGCTCACAGACTGACGCGGCGGTGGCCCGCTGGCCACCGCCCGGGATCGGCGTCAGGCCATGGTGATGCCGCCGTCCACGCTCAGCACCTGGCCGGTCACGTAGGAGGCTGCTGGTGAGCAGAGGTAGGCGACTGCGCCTGCCACGTCGACGGGCTGGCCGAGCCGGCGGGCGGGGATCGATCGCAGCAGCGCATCGGCCATTCGCTCGTGGTCGGCGAGGATCGCTCGCGAGCGCTCCGTGTCGATCACGCCAGGGCAGATGACGTTCGCCGTGACACCGGCGGCGGCCACCTCCCGTGCGAGCGACTTCGCGAAGCCGAACAGTCCCGCTTTGGTTGCCGCGTAGACCGCCTCGCCGCCCGCGCCCGCCCGTGCGCTGTCCGAAGATATGTACACAAGCCGCCCCCAGCCGTTCTCGACCATCGACGGCACCAGTCCGTGCGAGAGCAGCATCGGGGCACGGAGGTTGAGTTCCCACATCTTGCCCCAGAGCGATGGGTCGCTCTCGGTGAAACGTTCGACGTGTGCCAGCCCAGCAACGCTGACAAAGATGTCCGCCGCCGCGGTTGACAACCCGCGCAGCTGCTCGCTCGACGTGAGGTCGGCGGGCAGCAACTCCGCACCGAGCTCCGAGAGCGAACTGAACCGAGGGCTCTCCAGGTCACTCGCGACCACGTGAGCTCCCATCTGAACTAGAGCCGTGCACACGGCACGGCCGATGTCGCTTGACGCGCCGGTCACCACCGCGCGCCGCCCCGACAGCAAGCTCTCTCCCGTCACACCTTCGAAGCCTACCAAGCGCTTGGTAGCGAGCGATCCAGGCCTTGGCTCAGGTTCGGCCCACCGCATGCCCTCGCCCGATGGCGACCGAATCGAGGTCGCCGTCGCGGTCGCGGTTGAGGTCGCCACCTCCTCAGAGAGCACCTCGCACGTGTGACGAGAGTGTGCCGTGGTGTCACGACTCTGCGAAATCGTTCGACAATGCCGATCCCTGTGACAGAGACGTCACACGCCGTCACACTTTCGCCACACATGCGAAGGCCCCTCCGGGGATGCACCAAGCTCGGGACGGACAGGCGCGCGCCGGCGCGGAACCGATACGCCATCGGGGAGACAGGACACGGAGCCCGTAAACATTGGCCATGAACGGCACATATCGCACGCACTGGCGTCACGGGTCCCGAAGGATCCTCGCGTGAGGACGCGTCCTGCACCTGGGCGGCGTGTCCGTGTCGTACTGGTGGCGGCTCTGGCCGTCGCGTCGCTCTGCGCCGGTGCCCAGGCGGCGCTAGGCCCGCGTGCTGCCGCGCTCCGAGTCGTCGTGACGATATCGCCGCGGCCGGAGGGGCGCTCGTTGCCGCCGGCGTTCATCGGACTGGCGGTGGAGAACTGGACGCTGACGAAGGACCAGTTCCAGGGTTCGAACCTGGCTGAGTATCTACGGGCGATAGGGCCGCACGGTCTTCTGCGTATCGGAGGCAACTCCCTGGACGAGAGCTTGTGGACTTCCCACGACGAGCCCCCTCCGGCGTGGGCCACCCAGGGCGTCGTAACGCCAGCCTCGCTCCGAACTTTGGCGGCCGCCCTGAGGAGCACCGGCTGGCGGGTGATTCTCGGCGTCAACCTGCGTCATTACGACCCGGCGCGTGCCGTAGACGAGGCCCGTTACGCGGCCCGGATCCTGGGCTCGAAGCTGGCCGCCATCGAGCCCGGCAACGAGCCCGATCACTACGGCATCAGCGAGGACACCTACCTGCAGCGGTTCCGCGGTTACGCCCGGGCGCTGCACGCGGCAGTTCCAGCGGTGCCCCTGGTCGGCCCGGACGCCGCGAGCGGCGACACCGCGTGGCTCAAAGCCTTCGCCCGCCAGCAGGCGGGCGAAGGCCAGATCTCGACGCTGACCTTCCACAACTATCCGGAGAGCGCCTGCGGTGGCAACCGCCCGACGATCGCCGACCTGCTCTCGCTGCGTGACTGGCGCCGCGAGAAGGCGGCCGCCGACGCAGCCGTTTCGGCCGGAGTCATTGCCCATGTTCCAGCGATCATCGACGAGACCAACTCCGCCGTCTGCTGGGGTGCTCCCGGGACGAGCAATGTCTTCGCCTCAGCGCTGTGGACGCTTGACTACACCCTGCTGCTCGCGCATGAGGGGCTGGCCGAGGTCAACTTCCAGGGGCGGATCGCGGGTTGCGCCCAGTACAGCCCGCTGTGCACCGTCGGCCACGGGCGGCACCTCGTCGCCCGCCCGGACTTCTACGGGTTGCTGGCGGCGCTGCAGGTCACCCCGGGGCGGTTTCTGACGCTCGCCGACCCGGACACAGCCAGCCTCCGTGCCTACGCCGTGAGGTCCAAGGACGGATCCCTGTCGGTCATCCTCGACAACCTCGGCGGACCAGCGACCGTGACCGTCCGGCTGCCGCGCCACAGCTATCACTCGGCGTCGGAGACGACGCTCCAGACGTCCTCACCGCTCGGCCTCGCCTCGACCTCCACGAGCGGCATCACCCTCGGCGGACGCCAGATCACGCCCAACGGCGTACTCCAGCCACCGCGCTACCGGCCCGTCAAGCTCGACACCGGCTCCGTCACGATCCCCGTTAAAGCGGGGAGCGCGGCGATCATCAAAGTCATCTGACTTATTGGGAAGGCTCATGGCGGCTGTTCCGCGATTGCCAGGCAACCGCGCCGATCGCCGCGAGTGCGTAGATGGCCACGGCGAGCGCTTCGCCGGCGAGGACATCGGAGAGGTAGTGGGCGCGAAGGTAGATCCGACTTAGGCCGACGAGCACAGCGAGGAGCGCGCCCGCGGTGATAGCGGTGATCCGTCCGCCCTGGGTCGGGATCGTGACGGTGAGCGCGATCGCGAGCGCGAGCCACCCGACGGCGTTGGCAGAGTGACCCGAGGGATAGCTCTGGCCCGTCGTGTGCACGAGCGGGGCCGGTGGACGGGGGCGGTCGACCACCGATTTCACGATCCACACGCTGATCCAGGCGAGCGCCGCTCCGACCATGAGCGCGGCCGCGCGGGCGCGTTCTCGGTGTTTGATCAGGAGCGCGGCGCCGACGACGACGGCCGGGCCAACGATCGCGATCAAGCCCAACCTCGTGACGACGCGGGCGACGTGGTCGAGCAAGGGTGTGCGCAGATCGCCGGCAATCTTGAAGGCCCGCGAGTCGAGGGAGAGCGAGGAACTGCTGGTCACAGCGACCGTCAGAGCTACGAACACCGTGAGGGCGGCGACGGCGACCACGACCAGCACCCATGAAATGGAAGCGCGGCGCACTGGCATAGAAGCCCGGATGGTTGCCTGCCTGTTCAGGTCGGTCTGTCGGCGCGGGGGGATGCGATCTCGGGTTCTGGTGACTTGATCAGTTTCATTGTGATGTGGGAGTCGAGTTTGTCGATGCCGGGGATGTCTCCGAGTCGGGTCGAAACAAGCGACTCGTAGCTCTCGATGCTCGCGGTGGCGACGCGGAGCACATAGTCGGGCAGTCCGAACATCCGGCGTATCTCGATGACCTCGTCGAGCGCGGCTGCGGCGGCCTCGAAGGCCTCGAAGGTTGCTCTGTCCTTGCGAGTGAGGTCGACGTTGAGGAGCACCTCGAAGTCGCTGCCGATGGCTCGGGGGTTTATCCGCGCGGTGTATCCGAGGATGACTCCGTCGCTCTCCAGGCGCCTGACGCGGCGCAGGCAGGGCGCGGGCGTCAGCCCGATCCGCTCGGCGAGTTCGACGTTCGATAGTCGCCCATCTCGTTGAAGCTCAGCAATGATTCGCCGATCAACTGCGTCCACGGCCTCCAATGATTGCGCATCCGGGTCGATGTCGGGCCATATTTGCTACCGCGTTGCGCGATACGACGCGTACTCTGTTGCCCGTGAGTGCGGGCTTTGTGCCTATTCCCGGCAGCTCGGCCGAAGGATCAGCGGACGTGCTGCTCGAGCAGCGGGCGATCATCCGTGCCGCGGCCGGTATCGGGCTTTACGCGGGCGCGTTCGGTCTGACCTTCGGGGCCGTGGCGACTGCGTCTGGGCTACGCCCGCTGCAAACGGTCGCGATGAGCCTCGTGATGTTCACGGGAGCGTCCCAGTTCGCGTTCGTCGGGATTGTCGCCGTTGGTGGAGCGCCGCTCGCAGCGCTCTCGGCGGCGCTGCTATTGGGCGTACGCAACGCGTTCTATGGCGTGCCGGTCGCCCGGCTGATCAGGCCGCGCGGGCTCAGCCGGCTGCTGACGGCACAGTTGGTAATCGACGAGACGACTGCGATGGCGGTCGCACAGCGCTCCGCGCGCGCAGGACAATACGCGTTCTGGGTAACCGGGATCTCACTGTTTGCACTGTGGAACCTGGGCACGCTCGTGGGAGCGCTGATCGGCAGCGGGATCGACACCTCCGCCTTTGGCTTGGACGCAGCGGCTCCGGCTATCTTCCTGGCGCTGCTATGGCCTCAGCTCTCGCGCAACCGCGGGCCGACCGTTGCGCTCGGCGCAGTTTTCGTGACGCTCGCACTCATCACGGTCGCTCCCGCCGGAGTCCCGATCCTCGCCGCGGCCGCAGTTGCGATCCTCGCCGGACTGCTCCCGGACCGCCCACGCCGTAGAAACGGGGTCCGGTGACGACCCTCTGGACCACCGTCCTTTGCGCGTCCGGCGGCTGCTACGCGCTCAAGCTTGCCGGTGTGTCGCTCCCGGAGTCGGTTCTGGCCAACGGTCGCGTGCAGCGCATCGCGGGCCTTTTGCCGATCGCGATGCTGAGCGCCCTGGTCGTAGCTGACCTGTTTGACTCCAACCGGCACTACGCCGCGGACTGGCACACACTCGTCGGAGTGGGAGCCGGAGTAATCGCGCTGGTGCGCGGACGATCGCTCGTCGTCGTCTTTCTAGTCGCGATCATCACCACCGCTGCCCTGCGGGCTCTGACCTGATCGGCACGACTGACGAAGTTCTTTAAGAACCCCTCTCAACCTTTGCGGGTGCTGGGAGCCTTTTAAGGGGTATGAGTCCTCACGACTTCGATCGCTTCGTCGGCGACAACGGCGATGCCCTGTTGCGGACCGCTTATCTGATTGTGGGCGACCTGCACGAGGCCGAAGACCTTGTGCAGGAGGCACTGTTCAAGGTCGCCTCGAGATGGCCACGCGTCAGCCGCATGGACAACCCGGTGGCGTATGCCAGGCGGATCCTCGTCAACCTGGCGTTGCACGGGAGTTCGAAGCGGTCCCGCAACCGAGCGGAGCTGACAGCAGCTCCGCCTGCCGAAACGGCCGCGAACGCGGCCCACCTCGACATCGACGACCAGCTGTTCGACGCGCTGGCGGCACTCCCGCCACGGCAGCGCGCGGCGCTCGTGCTCCGCTACTACCTCGACCTCTCCGAGGCGGAGGTGGCAGCGGCGCTGAGCTGCTCGCTGGGCACCGTCAAGAGCAGCACCTCCCGTGGGCTGAGACGACTCGAGGAGACGCTCCGCCCTACTGACCACTACCGGAGGATCGCATCATGACCGAGATCGAGCACGACCTCCGTGCATGGATGCAGGAGCGCGCAGCCCGCGTGCACGCGTCCCCGGAGATCCTTGAAACCGATTACCGCCCCCGCAACCGCGCCTGGCGACCGAGGCTGGCGATCGGGGGCGGCATTGCCGCGGTCGCGGGCACCCTCACCGCTGTGCTTTCGCTGGCCGGCGGCGCGAGCCCTGCCTTCGCCGGTTGGAGCGCACAGCCGACCAAGCCGAGCGCCGCTCAGCTGCAGTCAGCCAACAGCTACTGCAGCGCGAACATACCCAACCCCAACCTTCCGCAGCAGGCGATCGACAGCCGCGGGCCGTACACGATCATCGTGTACGCCGGCCCCGCGACATCGACGCAGACCTACAGCTTCTGTACGGTAGGGCCCGGGTTTCGCAACGCGTCCGGATGGACCAGCTACCCACGGGTGACGCCTGCCGCCGGACAGCTGTTCCTCTGGAGCGATTACACCTCGATGAGCAACGGGCAGCCATATGGCACGATGATCGCCCAGGCCGGTTCCGGCGTCACGGGCGCGAACCTGACGCTCACCGACGGCACACTGGTGACGGCAACCGTTGAGAACGGCTGGGTGATCGCCTGGTGGCCAGGCAGCGGTCATGTCGCGTCGGCACAGCTGACGACGCCGACCGGGACGCAGACGCAGACTTTCAACTACCCCTGCGATATCCACAACTGCAACGGTGGCCCGCACGGCGGTGCCAAGGGCGGCGGTCCCGGCGGCGGCTGATCGTGCTCGGTGACATTCGCCGTCTCTCCGGCCGTAACCAGGGCGGGGCGACCAGCAAGCGCCGCCCTAGCTCGGCTGATCGTCGCCGCCAGATCGCCGCGCGAGTTCCGCACGGAGGATCCGGACCTTGCGTTCTGCGACGCCGCGCAGGTACTCGGTCGTCTGTCCGTCATTCGTGAGAGCGTCGATGAGCTCCACCAGCTGGTGGTTGGTCATCGCACGCGGGTCTGGAAAGGTGTCCACGGATTCGAGGGGTGCGGTTGAGGAGCGCCTCGATCCTACGCGCGAGACGAATCGACGCCTGCTGAATCTAGATCAACTCGACGCTTCTCGGCGTCGCCTTGAAGCCACCGCAGTTCGTCCCCGATTTGCGGCTGTGCGCGGCACGATCGAGTTATCCGCGTTCTCGAACCGGGCGGTGCGATGATCGCCACCGAGGATCTATGCGGCCCGCTCGGTGCGGCGCTCCTGGGAGAGCGGCGACCATCTGGTAGGTCGATGTGGGTCCATGCCTATTCGACCAGGAGAAGCTGGGGGCGGAGGGTGGCCGGGCCAACAGAATCAGCCGACAGTGCTAGGCCACCACCGTCACGGGTGTTGCTCCGCCGGACCGTCATCGCTGTCGTGGTGCTCGCGATCGCGAGCGTGCCGTTTGCGCTGTTCGCCGTGATCAGCGGCCAGGTCGCGGCAGCGTCCTTCGCAGCAAAGCGCTCGCCGGCTCTGAGGGCGCCCGTAGTGAAAAGCGGTAGTCAAGTCGGCGTCGCTTGACGCTTCTGGCGGTTCCCGAGACCCGCGACGCCTGCAGGTCGACCGATCAGGAATCGATGATCACGTAGCTATGCGATCCGGGGATCGAGGGTGGCCTCTCGACGGGCCTGGTGGCGGTTCGGGGAACGGGCGCCTGACGGCTTCTCAGCTGTCGCCGGTTCAGCTGTGGCGGCGATCGCTTGCAGCGCCGCCAGGTGCCCGCGTAAGGCTGTGCGCCCTGGGTTGGTGAGCGTGACCTGCCGTCGCGAACGTGATTCCGCCCGCACACGGGAAACCTCCACGTACCCGGCTTCGGCGAGCACCGACAGGTGCTTGCTCAGAACCGAATCCGAGATCCCCAAGGTGTCGCGTATGTCGGAGAACGGCAACGATCGCACCGGCGCGAGCATCGCGCATATTTGTAGACGCAAGGGCGCGTGGATCAGCTCGTTGAACGCTGCTCGGCTCACCGCTGCCACGTCCGAGATGTGCGGCGCCGATAGGACGCGTTCGCGGCAAACAGACAGGCCGCGACTGTCACCATCACAGCTGCCGCAAGCCCGCAGCTCACAAGCACCGAATTGCTGCGGCTCGCGAGCAGATGGGAGCCGACCAGCAGGCTGCAGACAGCGACACACATGAGCGTCGCTTCCGTGAAGTTCCACTTTGGCTGGGGCAGTGAACGCAACGCACGCCACTGGTTATGAGCGGACATCCTTAGAAGCTCAGCAACGAACCACACGACCGCGATGATCGTCACGACGTGCCCTGGCCCGTTATGCGCGGGCCCGAGCGTCAGTGCTCCGGAGAAGAAGCTCACCGCAAGGATGAGCCCGGCCGGGATCGTCGCACGACGGACCGATGCGTCGTGTGCACGGCGGGCGGCCCGCAGCTGCTCCTGGGCCGCGCCTGGCGGGATCGGACCCGACGAGTGTTTTTCCATACCGGAAAGTTAGCACGCAACTTGCCGGTACGGAAAGTCACGTGAGCAACCGAAAGTCACGTGAGCAACCTGTACGCCCGCGCATCCGCTTTCGATGCTTTAGGCACGAACCACTCTCCCCGTACCCAGGTCCACGACGGCCCGGCCAGGCGACGAGCTGACGAGCGCTTTGCCCTGCCGGGGCGCCCTTCCGTGGCGATCGAGATGCCACGGATGAGATCGTGCACGCGCGTGTGTCTGGGCGCACGGGCGCGCCCAGACACACATCACAGGTCGGATGGCTTCCGACCAGTGCTACTGCGAGCTGTTCGTCACTCTGTTCCAACCGCCCGTCGACGAGCCGACGCTCTCCGTCACCGCGCCGACCTCGATGCTCAACTGCTCGAACAGTGAGTCCGTGGCGGCACCAGTGTTGGTCGTGGTCAACGAGGACAGCGCTACAAGGCTGCAGTCGAACGTTTCGGCGACACTTCCGTCTTTGCCGTAGAGCTGGATCTTGGCGGACTGCAGGGCCGTGCCGCTGGCGAGCCAGGTGAACAGCTGTGGTGACGAGGCGTCTGGCAGCTTCGTCATGGTGAACGGCTGGAACGTGACCTTGCCCGCGCCAGCGCCACCGCTCTGCGACCCAATGTTGAGCGTCTGCTGGAACGTGGACGAAAAGTCGTAGATGTCGAACGACACAGGCGAGTCGCCGTCGCTTGGCGTGAGGGTCACGGTGCCGACTACCTTTGCCCGGGGCCTCGGGTCGGGCGCGGCGGCCCCTGCCGGGCCTTGCGGGCCGGTGTCACCCTGCGGCCCGGTGACGTTCCACGAGGTGCCGTATTCGTTTCGATCGCATCCGGCGCCCTGAGCGACGATGTGGACACTGCCGGTCGCCTTGGACACGCACGCATAGACCGTGTTGCCAGACCCGTCCGAAGCAAAAGCCTGGGTCACGGTCAAAGCGGTGATGGCGGCCGCAGCAGCGGCGGCTATCCAGGCGGTTCGTCGCGTGCGAAATCGCTGCATGCGTCCCTGCATGGTGGTCTTCCTTCCTTGATGGCCAGCGGCCCTTTTTGCGCGCCTCCCTCACAAACGAACCCCGTGCAGGATCGACGCCCCGGTCGTGCAGCGCGAGAATGCTAACCAGCAGTCTCGACTCACTCAACGGGTGTGGACGCATCGCCGATGCACGGCCCGCGATCTGTGTCAAGATCTTGACGTGCCGCAGGTCGATATCGACTCCTCAATCGGGTATGCGTTGAAACGGACCGCCACTGCGCTGCGGACGGCGATGGAGGCCTCGCTGCGCTCCCTTGGACTGAGCGTGCCGCAGTATTCGTGCCTGGAGATACTCAAGGCCCGTCCCGGCATCTCAAACGCCGACCTGGCCCGAGGTGTGTTCGTCACCCGCCAGGCGATGCATCAGCTCCTCGGCGGCTTGCAAGAAGCCGAGCTTGTCAGCGCCGTCGGCCAAGGGCGTGTCCAGCGCTACTCCCTGACTCCCGAAGGACAACGAATCATCACGGCCGCATCAGCGGCCGTCGCAGCGGTGGAGGAACAGATGCTGTCCGGCTTACAGCCACTAGAGCGGCAGCGGCTGCACGGCGACTTGGAGAGGTGCACGGCAGCTCTCAGTGAGGACTGACCACGACCCGAGGACCAGCGTCGCGCACGGGAGCACCGGGCAGCCGTCGCGTCAAGGTCTTGACATCTGTCAAGGCCTTGACGTAAGCTTGAGCGCACCAACCCCCTCCAGAGGAGCTTGTGATGCCCGTTACTGGGCCCGATTTCATCTCACTTCAAGTCCGTGACCTCGAAAGCTCCGCCGCTTTCTACGAGCAGTACCTCGGTCTGGTCCGCAACCCTGCGGGGCCGCCGCACGCTGTTGTCTTTGCGACCAAGCCGATCGCATTCGCTGTCCGCGATGCGCTGCCCGGAGTTGATCTGAACGCCATCAAGCAGCTCGGCGAAGGCATCGCCGTGTGGTTGCATGCACCCGACGCCCAGCAGATCCATGACGCGCTCGCTGACGATGGGGTCACGATCGTGACCGAGCCCTTCGACGGGCCGTTCGGGCGGACCTTCACATTCGCCGACCCAGACGGGTACCGGATAACCCTGCACACCAAAAGCTAAAAGCTCGCGTGCCGACGTCGAAGGCCGCGCTACGGGAGTGCTTCGTGATCCGCCAGACGTGTCCGGGATGAATGGCGTCCGGAGCAGGCTGGCTAATACTCGCCGTTGGCAGCGAGCCAGAGCGCATTCTGCAGGTCGAACGGTCCGCCATCGATGTCCCAGGGCCGCCCCGACCAGACGTAGCCGTCGCAGTACCGCTTGGCCGCCGTCGAGGCCGCCGCACCGAGATGCCACCGCGACGACGCCACGTTCGTGGTCGGCGGGATTCCGGTCCGCTGGCAGACGCTCTGGATCCGGCCGTGGCACGCCGTCGTGTCGTTGATCGCTCTTCCCGGGACCTGGTAGGGCTTGTATGTCTGGCCGTTTTCGTCGGTGTTGACAATGAAGTGTTTGCCCTTCACGCCGCGCTTCGCCAGCGCTGCGACGACCTGTGCCCCGAAGCGGTCTTCGATCGGAGTCGGGTCGTAATCGGTGTCGTCGAGCGCGAACCCACGTGCGTAGCGGATGCCATTGCGGATAAGTAGTGACGCGTCTTGCGCGGCGGAAAGCCAACCGGCCGTGCCCCCGTCGATGTAGACCGTGGTGTACGGGTTGGCGCTCAGCACGCGGGCGGCGTAGGTGTCGATCTGCTCGGGCGCTGTCGAGGAGGTCTTCAGCGCGAACGGCAGATCAACCTGCTCGATCACCAGCGCCCGCGCCCTGCCGATCCCCGCCGCCATGTTGCGATACCAGGCTTCGTCTGCGCTGACGTTCCAGGACCCGTGGACCGGACCCCTCCAGGCTCCGTTGACCGTTCGTGTCTCCCACGGGTGCAGTTCGAATGTCGCGAACTCGGTGAGCGCGTTGGGGTTCCCGTTCTGCGAGGCCGCGACGATCCCGGCCGTTTCGGCGCGTACCTTGCCGATCGTCCACCACGATCCCAGCCACACCGCCCGCGGCTGCAACGCGAGCTTACCGAGCAGCGCCCGGTCTGCTCCTGACGCGGACTGATACGCGCCCCCCAAGTCGTCGGCGGCGCCCGGCGCCCCCCACGCCACATGAGCGATCGGGTCGGCCCCGGCTCCCGGCAGACCTCTGTTGGCCGTACCCGCTCGGGCTGCCGGCGCCACGAAGGCGAGGGCGGTGGCGCACGTCGCCAGCGTCGTCACTACCCGCCGGCGGCTGCGGCCCAGGTCCAACGGCCTAGGCCTGCCAGTCCAGAAAAGCTTCATCACTCGGCAATAACCCGCATGAACGGCAGAAGGTGCGCATGAGGAACCGGCTCGCTTCGTGGGATCGATCCCTAGACCACGCTCGCTTCTAACACGATGTGCCGAAGAACAAAGACGGCGGCGGCCGCAAGATGCGACCGCCGCCGGTACTTCATCCTTCTACTGCGCTCGAGCTCAGGTGCCCGGAATCGCGAATGCGTAGACGATCGACCCGAAGCCCGTGTTGGGTGCAGTGCCCGCAGGCAGGCCCTTGACGCCCGGAGCGGCCGAGGGGATCGGATTCTCGTGGCTCTCGCCACCAGCGATCCCCGCGACGTACTGAACGCCGTTGACCATGTAGGTGATCGGGGGAGCTGACACCTCGACATTCGGCATCGGGGGAGACTGCCACAGCTCCTGACCGGTCTTGCTGTCGACGGCCTCGAGGTATCCGTCGCCGCTGGCCCCTGCCCCCAGCTGACCGACGAAGGTAATCCCGGAGGCGGTGTCGGCGGATCCGCTGAAGCAGATCTGTGGCCAGTTCTGATGGAACTCCCACTTATTGGTCACCACGTTGAGCGACGAGAAGGTGCCCGTGTTGGTGGCCGGGATGTTCCCGCCGAGACTGAGCACGCCGGAGCCGATTCCGCCGTTCCGCGTCACGACCTCCGAGGCCGCAGGAATCTGCTCGTGGCCGTACTCACGGCCAATGTCGCCGCAGGTGACGAACCCTTGCGTCTGCGGGTCGTACGAACTGGACGGCCAATCCATGTTCTCGAACGGCGTCACGATCCACTGGCGTCGTGTCGTAGGGCTGGAAGTCACAGCCGAACACGACCGGATGCCCGTCGGGAGTGTTGCCGAGCGTGGTTCCTGGGTCCGGGTTATTCCAGACGTCGTTTGACGAGATCCAGAAGTTCGGGCTCGAGCACACACGTCCGTGGCCGTTCTTCAGGAGAGAGAACCCGCTGCCGCTACTGAAGACCAGCGTGTTCGGGGTCTGCGGAATCGGCTGAGTCGGCGAATTGTTCACGCCCGGCGCACGGGTCCTGAGGCACCTTGACCTGGTCGACCTTCGTGAGCGGCTTGCCGGTGGTTGCGTTCAGCAACCACGTCCAGCCGTACTTCGCAACGTCGCCGACGGCGGTGACCTTCTGACTGACCTTCTTGGTGACCTTCTTGCCCTTCTTGTTCTTCACAGTCGTCGGCACTTTCATCTTCGTGTTGAAGACGATCACGTTGTTCGGCAGGTCCGAGTCCCAGAGGTCATGATGAACCGTCTGGTAGTACCACTTCATCACGCCCGTCCGGTAGTCCAGCGCGACGATCGAGTCCGTGTAGAGGTTCGTACCCGGGCCGCGTGAGTTCCACGGGACCGGGTTGCCGGTGCCGAAGATCACCAAATTGTCCTTCGCGTCGATCGCCGGCGTCTGCCACAGGGCGCCACCACCGTAAATATTGCTGGTGTAGGCCCCGCCGTTCAACGTTGACCAGGTCTTTGAACCCGGCTGGCCGGCCTGCGGAACGACGCCCCAGGTCCACAGGACCGCGCCGTCGATAGCCGAGTAAGCCGAGACTGTGGCGCTGATACTGCCACTGTCGCCACCGCTCGTCGGCTCGATGATCATGCCGTTGTAGTAGAGCGGCGCAGCGGACAGCCGGACGCCCTTCTGCCAGGGTCCCGTGATTGTCCTCCAGATGAGCGCTCCGGTCGCCTGATTAAGCGCCACGAGGCTTCCGTCAGCCAGAGCCACGAACACCTTGCCTGCGCCGAGCGAGACGCCAGGCTGGCGGCCGCCCGAGCCGAGCGAGAACCCGGGATCCCAGGTCGAGAAGGGCGGAACCCAGTGCCAGATCACCGCACCGTTGGTCGCGTTCAGCGCAAACACGCCGTCGGTGTTGGTCTGAATGTACAGCGTGCCGTTGGCCTCGACCGGCGTCGCCTCTTGAGACCCGCAGCTCGAACTGTTGGTTCCCTGGAAAGTGGCCGTTGGCGTGATGGTCGCCGCACAGACATTGAGGTTGTTTTCCCACGCCAGACCCAGAGACCCGACGTTGGACTTGTCGATCTGCGTGAGCGTCGAGTAACGGTCGTTCTCGACGTCGCCGCCGTTCTCGACCCAGTTGGTGCCTGCGTAGCTGACGAGCGCTTGGTCTGCCGGCGAGATCTTCGGCGCAGACGACCGCGCAAGGGCTGTTGCGCTTAGCGCGAGCACGCATACCGCTGCCATCAGCCCTGAAAGTGCCCAACGAACTGGGCGTAACTCAAGCATAAACCCTCTCCTCCTAGCCGCCTTATTACGACGTTCTTCGGCAAATATAACTCTTGCGCAAGCAGATCGTGTCGGTTACCTGGCTTTTTGATTGGCTCCGGGTTTTCCTCGCCGGACCCCGAGTAAAGTTTCGCTCGCTGTGATACGTGGAGAAAGCCCAGCGCCCGCCGACGCGAAGGCGGCGGTTGATCTAGCGGCGCGGATCCTCGCCAACGTGGAGCGGGTGGTAGTCGGCAAGCACGATGAGATCGCGCTCGTGCTCGCAGCGCTGATCTCGGGCGGTCACGTACTGCTCGAGGACGTGCCCGGGACCGCCAAGACGATCCTGGCGCGAGCGATCGCACAATCCGTCGATGGAGCGACGTTCGCGCGGATCCAGTGCACGCCGGATCTGCAGCCGACCGATATCACCGGCCTCGCGATCTTCGACCAGCGGACGCGTGAGTTCGAGTTCAGGCCCGGACCGGTGTTCGCGAACATCGTGCTCGTCGACGAGATCAACCGCGCCATGCCGCGGACCCAGTCGGCGCTGCTCGAGGCGATGGCGGAGCGTCAGGTGACGGTCGA
Source organism: uncultured Conexibacteraceae bacterium (assembly GCA_963720195.1). Classification (GTDB taxonomy): domain Bacteria; phylum Actinomycetota; class Thermoleophilia; order Solirubrobacterales; family Solirubrobacteraceae; genus Palsa-465. The sequence continues at coordinate 25,147 of CAVRFD010000015.1, read as the reverse complement.
CGGGGCCACGCGCCCGCTGCCGTCGCCGTTCCTGGTCATCGCGTCCGAGAATCCGATCGATCAGGAGGGCACGTTCCCGCTGCCCGAAGCGCAGCTGGACCGCTTTGCGATGCGCGTTCGGCTCGGCTACCCGCGCGAGGACGAGGAGGTCTCGATCGTCGTCGCGCAGCGCCACGGGCACCCGATCGAGCGCCTGGAGCCCGTCGTTAGCGCCGACGAGCTGCGGGCGCTGCAGCGCGCGGCGGACGACGTCTACGTCGACGACCTCGTGCTGCGTTGGACGGTGCAGCTCGCGCGGGCGACGCGCGAGGTCGCAGGCGTGGCGGTCGGCGCATCGGTGCGCGGCAGCATCACGCTGGAGCGCAGCGCGCGCGCTTGGGCGCTCGTGCAGGGCCGGGACTACGTCGAGCCCGAGGACATCGAGCGGCTGTTCCTGCCGGTGCTCGGCCATCGCCTGCTGCTGACCGCCTCCTACGTCGCGGAGACGCGCGCGCTTGCTCGTGATGAGGCGCTCGAGCAGATCCGCGAGCGCTGCCTGGAGCTGGCACCGGCTCCCGCTCCTGCCTGGGAGCGGTGAGCTTGGCAGTAGGGGGTCGGCGCACGTTCCCGCTCGTGCCACGGCGGCGGTTGACCGGGCTGCCGTTCGGCGAGGCGCCGAGCCGACGCCGCGGTCAAGGCAGCGAGATCGTCGGGTATCGCCGCTACGAGCCGGGTGATCCGGTCGCGACGATCGATTGGTTTGCATCGGCGCGGCTTACGGCCACGAGCGGCGAGGACGCCTTCGTCGTCCGCCACCATGCCGCCGACGAGGCGCCGCGGGTCGTGATCGTCGTCGACCGCAGGCCGGAGATGGGCCTCTACCCCGCTCCGCTGCCGTGGCTCCACAAGCCCGTCGCGCTGCTCGAGGCGGTGACCGCGATCGCGGCCAGCGCAGAAGCCGCGCGAGCGGACATCGCCGCGCTCGACTTCGGCGACGGCGAGGCGTGGTGGCTGCCGCCTGCCCGGCGCGAACGCCGCTGGATGATCGCCCAGCGCGAGGGCGCCGACACTCCTTTCGGAGCGCCGTCCGACGTGCTCGAGCGGTCGCTCGAGTTCCTCTCAGCGCGCCGCCGCGGCTTGCCTGCCGGCAGCTTCGTGTTTGTGCTCTCCGACTTCCTTGCGCCGCCTCCGACCCAGACGTGGCTGCGCGCGTTGAGCTGCGGGTGGGATCTCGTGCCGGTCGTGATCCAGGATCCCGTCTGGGAGCAGAGCTTCCCGGCCGTGGGCGGCATCGGTCTGCCGATCGCCGAGCCACGGACCGGCGTCGTTACGCTGGTGCGGCTGAGCCGTCGCCAGGCGGCCAATCGGGCCGAGGCGAACGAGCGCCGGCTCGCCCGGACTGCTCGCCGACTTTCAGTCGCTTGGGCTCGCAGCCGGTCGTGCTCGGGACCAGTGAGACCGACCGCATCGACACGGCGTTCATCGACTGGGCGGAGCAGCGCAGGAGCAGCGCATGGGCGCGTTGAACCGCATCGCCGCGGCCAGCTCGGTCCGGATCGCTCGCCGTCTGCTCGCTCGTGGGCTTGGGCGCGCGTCGCCGTGCCTCTTGCTCCTCAGCCACTCCGCGTCCGCTCCTGCGATCGCGCCGACCGCGCCCGTCGAGGTCGCGGCGAGCTTCGATCCCGCGTTCGTCCAGTTCGGCGACCGCATTACGCGCCCGCGTGGTCGTCGCGCTCGACACGCGCCGCGTCCAGACGCAGACGCTGCGGCTCACCGACGATCTCGCGCCGCTCACGCAGCTCGGTCCAGCGCGCACGTCGCGCTCGACGCAGCGGCAGCCTCGAGCTCGTGACCGTCGCCGTTCCCGTCGCGTGCCTGACCGCTGCGTGCGTTGCCAGTAGCGGCGAGGCACGGGTCGGCCTGCCGCTCGTTCGGGCGTCGGTCCTGGCGCGAGGTGGACGGACCGCGCGCGCTTCCGCGCGCGTGGCCGACGCTTTCGGTGCGAGGGCGGGTGATCGCGTCCGATCTCAAGCCGAGCTCGCCGCCGTTCGAAGCCGATACCGCGCCGCCCGCGGCGACCTACCGGATCGCTCCCGCGACGCTCGCCACGCTGCTCGACGTGCTGGCCGCGCTCTTCGCGTTCTCGGCGATCGGGCTCGCTGCGATGGCAGGTGCACCTGCGTCTTCGGCGTCGAACGTCCGCAGCCCGGCGCGCTCGAGCGCGCGCTCCGCCTGACCCGGCAGGCCGAGCGCCGTCCCGCCGCGGATCGCCGCCGCGCGCTCGCGCTGCTCAGCCGCGCGCTCGGCGGTGACCGGCGCTCCGGCGCAGCCCGCAGGCTCGCCTGGTCCGAGCCGACGCCCGAGCCGGACGAGCTCGAGGAGCTCGTTTCCGAGATCGAGCAGCAGGGGTCGGAGTGAGCTCGGGCATCCCGCTCGCCGACGCGCGCGCCTTCCGCGGACGCGCGATCGTCACCCGCGTCGCGCTCGCCGCGCTCGCAGCCGGCGCCGTGGCGGCTGCGGTGGCCGTCCTGCTCGTCTCCCGATCCCCTCACTCGCAGACGCTCGTGCCGCTGCCCAGGAAGGCGAACGTAGTGATCGTGCTCGACCTCTCCGCCAGCATCTCCTCCGACAGCTTCTCCCGCATCGGCGGCACGCTGAGGGCGCTCTCGCAAACGGGCGACCACGTCGGCCTCGTCATCTTCTCCGACGAGGCGTACGAGGCGCTCCCGCCAGGCACGCCCGCGGCCGACCTCGCGCCGTTGGTTCGCTACTTCACGCTGCCGAAGCAGCGCGTGCCGGGCTTCATGCCGTCATTTCCCGCCAACCCCTGGGCGAGGACGTTCACGGGCGGCACGAATATCTCCTCGGGCATGGAGAAGGCGACTCGACATCGCCGTGGCGCAGCGGCCGACGGCGGCGGTGATGCTGGTCAGTGACCTCGACGACGATCCGGGCGATCTCCCCACGCTCGCGGCGGCTGGCGCACTCGCCCGGCAGGACAGGGTGCCGATCCGAATCGTCGGCCTCGACGCGTCTCCCGCGGACATCGCCTATTTCCGCACGATCTTCGGTCACGTCACGCCGATCGTCGAGGCGCCGACTCTCGCGCAGGCTGCCGTGTCGCGGCAGACGCCCTTCCCGTGGGCGCTCGTCGCGCTCGCGGTCGCGGCCGCTTTCGCGCTCGCGTTGCGCGAAGGCTGGGCACCGATTCTCGCCTGGAGGCGGTCGCCTTGACGGCGCTGCGGCTCGTCGCCGTCGCGGTCCTCGCCGTCGCTCGCGGTCCTCGCCGCCCTGCTGGCCGCTGACGTGCGGGCGTGGCCGGTCGCGCTCGAGCGCGGCGACGCGGCGTACGCGATCGCGCCGAGAAGCGCCCAGTGGACGCCGGCGACGCACCTGGGCGGTCTCGCCGAAACGCTGCTGGGGACCGCTGACGACGTCGCGGCGCGCGCGGCGCTCAAGCGCTATCGCCAGGTGGCCGGCCTCCAGGAGCACCTGAACGACGCGCTCGACGTCCAGACCCAACGCGCGGGAGCGATCAACGCGCTCGACGGTCCGGCGAGCTCATCGGATCCGCAGCTGGCCGCGCAGGCGCGGACGCTGCTCGGGATCCTGGCCTTCACCGAGGCCGCGGAGGGCGGAGGGGTCTCGCAGACGGACGCTGCGATCGCGGACTTCACCGACGCGATCCGCGTCGACCCTGGCGACACCGCCGCGAAGTTCGATCTTGAGCTGCTGCTGCGCCTCACCGCCGCTCACGGACATCGGCGTGGGACCGGGCCGGCGAACTCTTTCGGCAATACCGGTCATCTCGGCGCGTCGGGTGGCGCGCCGGGCAGCGGCTACTGATGAGCTTCCTGACGCCGCTCGGAGCGCTCGCCGCGCTGGCTGTGCTACTCCCGCTCAGCGCCGCGGTGCACGGCCGCATCCGAGCCGCCGCCGTGGCGCGCCGACTCGGGCTCGACCCGCCGCCGCGTTGGTCGGTGGGGCCGCGAACCGCTGCCGCGGCGGCCGCGGTCGCGCTGCTCGGGCTGGCGGCCGCCCAGCCCGTGCTGAGCGACGAGACCCTCGTGCCGACGCGAAACGACGTCGCGGTCCTGTTCGTGCTCGACACCTCGCGGTCGATGGCGGCCTCGCTCACGCCGACCTCGCCGACGCGGCTGGCCCGAGCAGCACAGGCGGCGGTGCGGCTGCGCGCGGCGATTCCCGAGGTGCCGGCCGGGGTGGCCACGCTTCACGGACCGCGTCTTGCCTGACCTGCTGCCGGTGCCCGATGTCGCGGGCTTCGACGCGGTCGTCGAGCGGGCGGTCACGATCGAAGATCCGCCGCCGGTCACGCAGGCCGCGGTCGCCACCAACTACGCGGCGCTCGACAACATCGCCACCGGCAACTACTTCGAGCCGACGCGTCAGGCGCCGGGTGATCGTGCTCCTCACCGATGGCGAGAGCAACCCCTTCGACCCGGGCCAGCTGGCTCACCAGCTCGGCACCCAGGCGGGATACCGCTTCCTCGCGATCCGCTTCTGGAACCAGAACGAGGCGGTCTTCGACGCGGACGGACAGCGCCGAGCCGGGCTACCATCCCGATCCCACCGGCCGTGTGCTGCTCGCCGAGCTCGCAGCCGCGCTCGGCGGACGCTCCTTCGAGGAGAGCCAGACCAGCGCCGCAGCGTCATATCTGCGCCAGGTCGTCGGCCACGGGCCCACCGGGCGCGCGCGGCGGGTGCTCGGGCAGCGACGCACTGGCGCCGTACGTCGCAGGTCTGGCGCTTGTGCTCCTGCTGATCGGTGTGCTTCCGCCGAGCGTGATCGGCCGGTGTAGACTCGCGCTGAGGAGATGGAGGGACGACGCTTAGCGCAAAGAGATGAGAACGTTGTGCGCAGCGTCAGTCGCGCTGGCCTGTTTCTGAGCTTGGCTGGCCTGAACCTGGGGACGGCGTGGCTCAGCCGTCGTCCAACGCGAGCTCTCAGTCCTCTGCCAATGTCGGTTGGGGGGGATTTGGGAACACGCCGGACGAGAACCGCTACTCGCCGCTCACGCAGATCAACTCCGGCAACGTCAGGCAGCCTGGGCCGCCTTTTCACGGTCGACTTCCAGACGCATTGACCCGACTGTGCGCCACGGCGAGCAGTCCTATCCGGTCGAGTCGAACGGCACGCTGTACATGACGACCAACAACGACAACGTCTGGGCCCTCAACGCCACCACCGGCCAGGTGAAGTGGCGATGGTCGCCAACTGACGTTGCGGTCTTCAGCGACTTTGGCCAAGTCGCGAACCGCGGGGTCGCCCTCTGCGACGGCCATGTTTTCGTGTTGACGCTCAACATGGAGATCGTCTCGCTCGACCCGGCCACCGGCCAGCTCCAGCGCGAGGTGCCGATCTCGGACGCCGTGCCCGATGCCGAGGTCGACTACGGCTACTCGGAGACCAGCGCGCCGATCTGCTACGACCACCTGCTGGTGTTCGGGGCCGCGGGGTCTGAGTACGGCGTTCGCGGCTTCGTGATGGCCTACCACACGAGCAACCTCGAGCCCGCGTGGCCGAACCCGTTCTGGACGGTCCCGCCGCAGGGGACCGAGTGGCGTCGATTCGACTCGCTCGCCGGCGGCGGTGTCGTGTGGACGCCCGTCACGATCGATCCGACGACCGACACGCTCTACTTCGGCACGGGCTCCGCGACCCCGCTCTACCAACCCTCGATCCGTCCCGGTTCCGATCCGCGCGCTGATTCGATCATCGCGGTCAATCTCAAGACCGGACGGATGGATTGGTGGCAGCAGCAGATGTCATTCAACGAATGGTCGTACGACACCGCCCAGCCGCCGGTCGTCTACACCGCGAAGATCAATGGCAAGGCCGAGCGCGTGGTGTCCGTTGCGACCATGGAGGGCCTCTGGTTCGCGTATGACGCGAAGACGGGCCGGCCGATCTATCAGCAGGTCAAGCTGCTCGATCACACGGAGCACCCGCAACTCGTGCCCGGGAAGCCGGTCACCGTCTACCCGGGATCGATCGGCGGTTTCAACTATTCACCTGCGTCCTTCGATCCGCAGACGCAGTACGTCTATGAGGCCGCTGCCGAGACGGCGGCCGTGGAAGAGCAGGCGATCCTGACTCCAACTGAGAGGAAGGACAAGTTCACCCTCGGCGACGTCTTCCTCGGCCTCGGGAACGGCAATTTCGGCTCGACTCCGCCCGGCTGGATGGACTACGGGTCGATCAGCGCCGTCAGCCTCGCCACCGGCGCACAGGTTTGGAAGGACAAGACTCCGCAGCCGGAGCGTGGCGGCGTGACGACTACTGCTGGCGGGCTCGGATTCGATGGCGGCGGGGACGGCGTTCTGCGCGTGTTCAACGTCAAGACCGGCAAGATCCTGTGGACGTTCCAGACCGGGCACCAGATCGCCGCCGGCGCATCGATCTACTCCGTCAACGGTAAGGAGTACGTCGCGATCACCGTCGGCGGCACACCGACCTCATCAAGCGGGGGTCTGGCAACGCAGCTGCAGGTGTTCGCGACTGGGCGGCTCCTCACAGCAATCAACTGCGCCAGTCATCACGTCACTCATCCGATCGCATTCGAATCAGTCGGCCGCACGCCAGAAGGCTTCCTCAACGCCGCCGACAGCCTCCACCGCAGCACGTCCCGCGATCCGCCACGCCTCGTCGCGCTCAGCGTCTTCGGCGTCAGCTAATTCGGCCAAGATCACCACGTCGCCCGCGACTGTCGTCGTGCGGTGGCAGGCGAACTCCTCCAACGTGAAGACCCTGACGGGCCGCCTGCTGTGGCGCGGGCAACCGGTGGTGGGCGCCACCATCACGGTCGACAGCTATCAGGTTCCGCACGCAACCAATAAGCAGGGCGGCTTTTCCTACGACATCGACGACACGGTCGCCGGCCGCCACGCCGTCCATGTGACTGGCCTCAGTCACGCGACCATCGGCGGCAAGCCGCTCGAGGCCGCCGAGAAGCGGGCGCTCTCTGCGGGCATCGGGCGGCTTCTCGAGCGCGTTCGCGATCACCGGAGTGAGGCCTCCGTGCGCCATAACGGCGACGTGCTCGTCACCGGCAGCGTGACCGACTCGAGCGGCGCCGCTCCACCGACGGTGCGTCTGCTCAGCTACGACCTGACGGGCAGGATCACGAACGCGGCTGGGCAGCCTGTTGCGGGCGCGGTCGTGATCACGCGCACCCAGGATCGCGACTACTGGACGCGCTCGAACCCCTCGAACGCGAACGGCGTGTACACCTCCTTCTTCACCGCCTCCGATGAGACGGCTGACAACCCGGTGCTGATCAGCGTTGGCGTCGCCTATGGGAGTACCTCGTACGGCGGGATCACCGGGACGAACGTCGACTTTGCGCGGCTCAAGAGCTCGCAACTCAACATCCAGCTCGGCGCCAGGTACCAGCTTACAAGATCAGTCCGCCGACGCCGTTCGGGACCGCCATCTACTCAGGCCTGCTGGTCGGGGTGGCGTCGGGCGAGAATGTCGTCAGGCCGCTGTCGGAGATTTGGCCCGACAAGAACGGCAGGTTCTCGATGGTGCTCCCTGCGAAGGCGCGGGGCCGCACGTTGACCTTCTTCGAGGAGCAGAGGCAGGTGCTCTCGACGCCCTGCGCGCCCGGCGGTGCGGTCGACCTCAGGGCCTGGCCGAGGTACGTCACGGCGGAGTTCCCCAGAGGACTCAATGCGCTCGCCGTCCCGCGCGGCTGACACGAGCTCGCGGCAGCGAACTCAGCCTCAGCGATGCGTAGTTTGCGGCGCCACCCGAGGGCGTCCTCTGCTAACTTCGCATTCTGGGATCAAGGGCAGGGTACAGCAAAGGACGTCGCGACATGCGAAGAGTACGGATAGTACTTCTGGTGGGTTTGACGGCGCTGACGGTGACGGGCGGCGATCGCATCCGCCGCGGATCTGCACGCCGCCAAAAAGGGCCTACGGTCAAAGTAGGGACACGCAACATTCCGGGACTCGGCACTGTCCTGGTCAGCAGCAGCGGTAGAACGCTCTACATGTTCGTTCCGGATAAGGAACGGAAGGTAACTTGCACCTCGAAGGCCTGCGTCAAGGCCTGGCCGCCCCTCTAGCTTCCGGCTGGAGGGAAACCGGTAGCGACGGGAAGCGCGAAGCAGAACCTTCTCGGCAGCGACGCCGACCGTGCTGGAGGCCGCGTGGTGACCTACAAGGGGTGGCCTCTGTACCTCTTCAAGGGTGACACCAAGAATGGCGTCGCCAACGGGCAGGACGTCGATCTGACCGGCGGCTACTGGTACGTGATGAGCTCCGTCCGGAGCGGTGATCAAGCACAAGCCGACGACGGGCGGTGGCTCTACCACTACCACGACTAATCACGACTACCACGGGCGGTACCGGGACATCGACCATCGCTTGTCAGGACGGGGACAACGATGGTGACCAGAACGCCGGTGGTCCGGACGACGGCGACGGTTGCCTCTAGCACGGACGCCGAGCGGCTCAGCGCGGGCTCGGGCTCCGGTGAGCCGGCCGGGCGCGTAGGCTGCGATGAAGTTGAGAGTGGGCGGGGGAAGTCATCTTTCCCCGCCCTTTCCTTTCTGTCCACTCATTTCAAGGCCCGCACGACTGCAGATGAAGAGGTCGGCCAGCGCACTCGTCGCGGCTGTGGCCGTAGCCGCGGCGCTCTGCGGATGCGGAGCGAGCGGGACCCCGTCGCGTGAGGTGAGTGGCGCGGTGAGTAAGACGCTCGCGGTGACGTGGGCGCGCTACGAGCTCGCGCTTGAGCGGCCGCACCTGTTCGCCGCGCCGATCGCGGTCCAGGGCGGCCGGGCGGCCTACGATTTCCGGACCGGGCTGGGCTACGAGTTCCTGCAGTTGCAGCTGCGCGCATCGCAGCTACCAGACCCTCCTCTGCGACCTCGAGCCGGCGACGTTCCTGCTGGCCCCCTCACCGGCGCCGGCAGGGGTGCTTCCCGCGGGGAAGGGCTGGATCTCTGCCCCGCTGACGAGGTCCGCTGCGGATCGAGTGCTTGCGGCGCAGGCCGAGGGGCTCGCTCCAGCGCTGCTGCTCGACGAGGTCGCGTGGGGCGCACGGGAGCGCCTCATCCGCGGGTACGCAGGTGGTCGAAAACGTGCCGATGGCTGAGTACCGGGTCTCGGTGGACCTGGCCACGGCGCTGTCGGCGGCGAGGAGGGCGCGGCGCGGGGCGATCGCGGCCGCGATCGAGCAGGAGCTCCACGCCAGCCCATCGGGGCGGCTGTCGATCGTGGTCTGGGTGAGCGGGCCCGGCTACGTTGGGAAGATCAAGTCGGAGGTGCCCGGCTCCGGGCTCGGCACGGTGTCCTTCTTGTTCTCGAGCTTCACCAGGCCCTATACCGGGACCGTGCCGCCGGCCTCGCAGATCGTGCCGCTGGCCTCGCTCGAGCGCGGCGGCCACTCGCTGTGGGGGATCGCAACCGGCTCGTGAGCCCGAACCGCTGTCCGCGCCTCATAGCTCGCCGGCCGTAGCGGGATAGGTCGCAACCGGACCGTTGACGATGAGCCTCACCTCGGCGCCCGGCTCGGCGCCGCGCGCCGTCGAACGTCCGCGCGGTGACGCGAGTCGCGGAGCCGTCGGCAAGCTCCAGCTGGAGGACCGTCTCCGCTCCGTAGAAGCTCTGCCGGACGACCCTCGCCGCGACGCCGCCGTCAGTGGCGGTCCGGTCGACCCGGATCTGCTCCGGCCTGATCATGACCGCCACCGGCCCCGACGAAAGTCTCGCCGCGGACGCGGAGCGCACCGAACGTGCAGACCACCGTCCCGCCGCGTGCCTCGCCGCGTCACGACCACGGCGTCGCCGACAAACCGGGCCAGGTCGAGATCGGCAGGCGTGCGGTAGAGCGTCTCGGGCGCGGCCGTCTGGACCAGCGCGCCATCGCGAAGGACGGCGACCTCGCGCCCCGTCGAGAGCGCCTCGCCCTGGTCGTGCGTGACGAGTACGGCGGTAGCTCCCGTCGCGGCCAGCGCGTCGAGCACGGCTGCTCGCGTCTCGCCTCGCAGTGCCGCGTCGAGCCCGGAGAACGGCTCGTCGAGCAGGACGAGCGCCGGGCGCGGCGCGAGCGCACGGGCGAGCGCGACGCGGCGCTGTTCGCCGCCCGAGAGCTCGTGCGGCCGCGACTGGGCGTAGCGAGAATCGAGGCCGACGAGGTCGAGCGCCTCGACCGATCCGGCTGCCGCGCTTGCGCTCGGCGCGCGGGAGCCCGAAGCCGACGTTCTCGGCGACGCGTGAGGTGCGGGAAGAGCGCGCCCTCCTGGGCGACGTAACCGATCGCCCGCTTGTCCGGTGGCACGTGGATGCCGGCCGAGTCCGTGACGGTCGTGCCGCCGATCGAGACGGCCCCGCCATCGGGGGCGAGGAAGCCGATCACGATGCGAAGTAGCGTCGTCTTGCCGCTACCGGACGAGCCGAGGATCGCGGTGAGCGTCCCCTCCGGCACGGTCAGGTCGACCCCGTCGAGCACGACGCGGTCGCCGTAGGCCTTGCGAACGTCTCGACACTGCAGATCGGCCATCGGCTCGTCGACCTAGAGCGCTCGGACGCGGCCGAAGCGGCTTATCAGCACGTAGGCGGCAACCACGGCGAGCCCGATCAGGACCGCGGCGAACGGCGCCGCCGCGGCGAACGCCACCGTCGAGCTGTTCTCGTAGAACTCGGTGCCGAGCGTGTACAGATTCACGGGCAGCAACACCTGCGTGGTCGAGAGATCGCCGAGTGTGAACGCGAACACGAGCACGAGGGCGGCGACGAGCCCAGGCCGCACCAGCGGCAGCGTGACGCGCCAGAAGCTCGCGAGCGGCCCCGAGCCGAGTGATCGTGCCGACTCCTCCAGCGACGGTTCGAGCTGGCCAAAGCTTGCGCGCATCGCCACGACTGCGAACGGGGCGAACAGCACCGCCTCCGCGAACACGAGCAGCGCGAAGCTGCCGTAGAGAAAGTGCAACCAGTGGCTCGCCAGGTACGCCAGCGCGATCGCACCGACGAGGTCCGGCAGAGCGAAGGAGAGATACATGGTGCGCTCGAGAAACGTCACCGCGGGCCCTCGGTAGCGGACGGCGGCCAGCGCGACCGGAAGCGCGAACAGGAGCCCGAGCACCGCCGCCGCCACGCCGATCTCGACCGATGTGAGCGGTGGCCGGCCACAGGTACGTGAGGTTCCCGCCGGCGCCCGAGAGTGCGGCACAGCTGCTCTCGCGCGAACCAGCGCACCAGCATGCCGACCGGGATGCCGACGCTGATCGCCATCACCGCCGTCATCGCGACGAGCACGGGAACCGTCACGCGCCCGAGTGCGTACCGCGACGCCAACCGCCGGGCGCCCTGACTGACGCGCGTGTAGTTCACGTGGCCACGCAGCTGCGCCTCGCCGAACAGCAGCACCACGCACAGCGCGATCGAGACGAACGAGAGCGCGGCCGCGCCGGCCGCGCTGAACCCGAGCTGGTACTGCGCGTACACGTCGAAGGAGAACGTCTGGAACTTGAGTCCGACAAAGGCGTCGAACTCGACCAGCGCGTCGAGCACGACCAGGAGCATCCCGCCGTAGATCGCGGGCTTCAGCTGCGGCAGCACCACCCGGAAGAAGGTCCTCGGCCCGCTGAGTCCGAGCGAGCGGCCCGTCTCCTCGAGCGCAGGGTCGAGGCCGCGAAGCGCCACCGCGACGAGCAGGAACACGATCGGGTAGTAGCTGAACGCGATGATCCCCGCCGCTCCGACAAATCCCTGGAACGCGGGGCCGAAGTTCGCCCACGCGTAGCTCGTTACGAACGGCGGGATCGTCAGCGGCGCCACCAGCAGCACCGCCCACAGCGCCGCCCCGGCAGCGTCGTGCGCTCGACGAACCACGCTGCGCCGACGCCGATGACGGCGCAGATCGGTGCGGACGCGGCCGCGACCTCGAGCGAATGCAGCACCAGCGTAAACGTCGAGGTCGACCCGATGGCGTTCCCGGCGACGGAAAAGCCCCCCTGGATCGCCTGAATGATCGTGACGATGACCGGGACAGCGACCAGAACCGCGGCGACGACGCAAGCCGCAAGCAGCCCCTTGGGAACCGGGATCCGACTCGTCGCGGGGCGCCGCCTGATGGCGGCTCGGACGGGCCGGGTCACCGCGCGCATGTCGGCGGAGTCTACCTTTGGGTCTCGCGCCGTGCGGCGGTTCGCGCCGGCGCGCTCGCGGGTGCCGAGGCCAACTTGTCGCTCCCGCTAGGACCCGAAGCCGGCCTGGGCGACCAGCTCCCTAGCGGGGACGTCGTTGCCGAGAGCGGCGACGGAGATGCTCGCGTGCGGGATGCTCGCAAACGCGGGCAGCTCGGAGTTGGGTGCGACCCCGGGGCGGACGGGGTACTCGTAGTCGTCACCCGCGGAGATCAGCCGCTGGCCGGCACCGGCTGACGAAGATATGCGACAAGGCGCTCGGCCTGGCTGCGGTGATTTGACGAGGCAAGAACGGCCGCACCGGACACATTGACGACTGAGCCCGGATCGCCGTTGGGGAAGTAGTAGAGCGCGCTGTGCATCTTCCCCGCCCCGACCTCGCGTCGCAGTCGATACCAGTAGTACTGGTTGATGACGCCGACCGCCTCATCACCGCGGTTGACGGCCGCCACCACTGATTCATCGTCCTGGTAAACCGACGCGTTGCGCTTGATTCCGGCGAGCCAGCTCGCGGCGGCGCTCTTTCCGTGGGTGGCGATTATCGCGCCGACCACGGGGGGGAAGTCCGAGTCGAGCGGTGCGACCGCCACCTTCCCCTTCCACTTCGGCGCGGCAAGATCGAGAATCGAGGACGGGAGCTGCGAACGGGAGATGAGCGAGGGGTCATACACGAGACAGCTCACGCGCAGTGCCACCCCAACCCATGTGCCGTTTGCCGCCCGGTCGGCTGCGGGAACCTGATCCAGGATCGACTGGGGTAGGCGCGCGAGCAGCCCATGCTCGCTGAGGTTGACAAGCTCGGGAGAGTTCTCGGTTAGGTAGACGTCGGCGGGTGATGACCGCCCCTCACTGAGGATCTGGTCTGCGAGGACGACGCCGTCGTTCGTGCGCTCCTTGACCGAGATTCCGGTCGCATGATCGAACGCCGCGACCATCGATGTCGTGAGCTGCGGATGCTGGCCGTTATAGAGGACGATCGAGTTGTCGGTGCTGCTGCTGCCGCCGCATCCGGCGACGATCAACGCCGTGACCGCGAATGCGGCTGAACTTCGCCACCTCACGCGTGGTTGGGAAAGTCAGCCGAGGCCGACGTGGCCCCGCTCCGACCAGAAGCGCGCCGGAGGCTCGCAGCCAAGCGCGGACTCAACAATCGCCCACTCCGGTGTTTTGCTCGTACGCGGTGCACGGACCGATCTTGAAAACACCCCGCATCCCCTTCTTGTCCTTGTCGGCGGCGAGACCCGGGAAATACTTCAGCGTGCTCCGGATATCGAGATACAAAATCTTGATAATGCTCTGTCCGGGCTTGACCGTGATCGTGAAACCGGTCTGCGCGCCTTCACCGTAGTCCTCATGGCCCAGTGAGAAGTTGTGAGGCTTGTTGCTGCTGTTATGAATCTCGAATTTTGCGTCTGCCCCGCGCGGTCCGCTGTGCTTGGAAACGATGAATTTGTCGTTGGTCATCGTGACCCGCACCGTCACGAACAGGTCCGGGGCGGTTGTGTGAGGCGCCGTGTGCGCCCTTGTGGGCGAGTGCGCCTGGGTGGCCATCGCTGACGAGGCGATCACTGAGGATGCCGCCAGCACCCCTAGACATCCCAGGACTCCGGTCCTTCTACGACCCATTATTCCGACCTCCTCCAGCGAACTCCGACCCCGTGGCGACCTACTATAGCCCGCGAGATGAGCGTATCGCGCCGGCTAGCCGGTCTTACACTTGCGGCAATCGCCTTCGCCGCGTTCGTCTGGAGCGCGCCCGCTGCAGAAGCGGCGTGGGATTTGCCGGGCGCGAACCTTTCGGGCACGCGGGCGGTCGTTGGCCCCGGCCTCTCGGCGGCCAACGTCGGGCGTCTGAAGGTGAGCTGGCGCTTCCGGCCGGCCGGGCCGACTTGGAGTACTACGGCCTGTTCGCCACAACCCCGCTGATCGATCGTGGCACGGTCTACGTCGAGGACTTGCGCAGCAATGTCACGGCGCTCAACCAAGCGACCGGCAAGGTGCGCTGGACGCGGCGCTTCGCGGCGAACAACGATGGGCCGAATGGGCTCGCACTCGGCGCCGGTCGCCTATACGGCGCGACCGACGACAACGCGTTCGCGCTCTCGCCGTCGAGCGGACGGGTGCTTTGGACACGTCATCTAACGAGCGCGTCGCAGCAATTCGTTGACGTGGCTCCGGTCTACTGGCATGGGCTCGTGATCGTCAGCACGGTCGGCTTTTCGCCGCTGGGGCGGGGCGTGATCTACGGGCTTGACGCTCGCACCGGCGCCGTGCGGTGGCGGTTCCAGACGGTCAAGCGTCCCTGGCCGCACCCCTGGGAGGCCGGTGGGGGAGGCATCTGGTACCCGGTGTCAATCGACGCTCAGGGACGGCTTGTACGCGGGCATCTCCAACCCAGACCCGTGGGGAGGGAGCCCCAAGCTACCCAATGGCGCAGCGTTCCCCGGCCCGGTTCTTTACACGGATTCGCTGGTTGTGCTCGATGCACGCACGGGGCGACTCCTGTGGTACGACCAGGTCACCCCGCACGACGTACGCGACTACGACTTCTCGGCCACGCCGATACTCGCAAAGGTCGACGGCGCGCCAATGGTGTTCGGCGCAGGCAAGGCGGGCCTCGTGATCGCCTGGAACCGCCGCACACGGCGCCGTCTCTGGAAGACCGCCGTCGGGTTGCAACGCAACGCCGTCGGTCCGTTGCCGCGTCGCCGGGTGACGGTGTGCCCCGGCATCTTCGGAGGCGTGGAGACACCGATGGCCTATGGGGGCGGCCGTCTCTTCGTGCCAGATGTGGACCTCTGTGTCCCGGGCAGCGCCACGACCAGCGAGAACGTCGACAAGGTCGATCCGGCGCGTGGTCGCGGCCGGTTGGTCGCGCTCGACGCACACACGGGACGCATACTGTGGGACCATCGGTTTCCGTCGCCGGACTTCGGTTGCGCCACGGTATCCAATGACGTTGTGCTCACCTCGACCTACGCGGGCACCATATATGCGCTCGCCACCGCCACCGGCCGGGTTCTCTGGAGTGCGAAGCTGCCGGCTGGGGTCAACGGCTGTCCCGCGGTGGTCGGTGACACGCTGATCGTCGGGGCAGGAGTTCCCCAGCACTCGGGCGATCGTCCCGCACTGGTCGCCTTCCGGACCAACTGACGTTCCTCGGCGCTCCCGCTGATATGGTCGAGCGATGCCTACCTTTATCCGACGCCTACCTTCTTCCGCGTGGTAATGCGCGGCGGGTTGGTTCCCAAGCGGCAAGCCGGGCAGCGGGACGCGGGTCGCGGGCGGCCGGCTCGCCGCGTCCTCTGCAGCGTTGCCGCGAGCTTTGCTGCTCTTGCGTTGCTTGTGCCTGCCGTGGCCACAGCTACGTCGAAGTCGAAGCTGATCTCCGAAGCGAAGCTGTCGATGCGGGTCGAGACGAAGTCTTTTGAGGCTCATCATCTAATCCCGTATAGCCAATCCACAACTTTCATCGTCAGTTGCACGATCGTGGCCGGCGGCCACGTCCGCTGCCGCGAGCACCACGGACCCGCGCGATGTGTCAACGGTAAACCTTGGACGCAATTGACTGACATATTTCCGATCATCAAAGGCCGTATAGGCGTATCGCTCGACGGCGGGCCGACCGCTTCAAGCGTTTACTGCCCGAAAACCCACTGAGCGCGCGCGGCAGCGCAGTGCCCAGTCTCCCGAAGCTCTAGGAGCAAGAACAGCCCCGGATTTCCGGGGCTGTTCGCTAGATCGGGGAGACAGGACAAAACCCCGTATCCGCCGATGATTGGGTATCTCGTGGTGGTTTCGTGGCGGTCCGGTTACTCTGGCGATGGGAGTGCGGGCCAAGCCCGACGGCGGAGACCGAGAGGCGACGGCGCCGAAGGCTCCGCGCCCTCGCCAATGGACGACAATCAACAGCGGCGGCTGAATTCAGCCGCCCGTCGGTCCATCATTTTTTGCCAGCCACGCTGGAGACAAACTTGGCGATCTGAGTGATCTGCGCTGCGCTGTACTTGCTCTTGAACGAGGGCATTTGGCCGCCTCCGTTGGTCACCTGTGTGTCGACCTCCTTCTCTGTCGGTTTGAGGGCGTCGAGGTTGGGGCCGACGGTGCCGTGCGCGTTGGCCGCCGCGAGCGTGTGGCAGCTGGCGCAGCCGGCTTGGTCGAACAGCTTCTCGCCGCGAGACTTTGGCACGGCCTTCAGTGGTGGCTTCGTCACTGGCGGCAGCTTCGTGACCGTCTCGCTGGTGCCGTTCGGCAACGCGAAGGCGTACACCGTGTCGTTCATGACGGCGGACTCGTCGCCTTCGGAGGTACCGCCGACCATCAGGGTCACGTACTCACGGCCGTCGGCTCCCTTGTAGACGATCGGCGGTGACCCGATCGTGCCGTCCAGCTTGGGCGACTGCCACAACAGCTTTCCGGTGATCGAGCTGTAGGCAAGGAAGTGGCCGTTGGTGTCACCGACGAACGTAAGCGCGCCAGCGGTCGCGGCGACGCCGGAGTAGCAGCCGTCAGTCCCTGGCAACGGAGACTTCCAGGCGATCCTGTTGGTCGTTGGGTTGATGGCGACGATGTAACCCTTCTTGTCGAAGGCGTTCTCGCCGCCGCTGACCCCTAGAACCTCGTCCGCGTCGCTCGAGCCCGGAGTCGAAATTGCCGAGGCCGTCGGGATCGCCTCATAACCCTTCTCGCGGTCGGCAGTGATGCAGAGATTGACGAGCTTCGACTTCTGGCTATACGAGCCCGGCAGCCAATCCGAGACGTCGTGGTAGCCGTTGACGACGAAATGCGTCGTCGACAGCGGTGTAAAGACGCAACCGAACTGGATCGGGTTGCCGTCGGGGCCCTTGAACGAGCTGGTGCCGCCGGTCGCTACCCAGAGTGATTTCTTGGCGCAGTTCGGCGATAGCCGCTGCCCGGCCGGGATGGGCTGCGTCAACGAGTTGCCAGGATCCTCGGGGCTCTGCGGGACCTTCGTCTCTTTCACCGGGATGATCGGCTTTCCGGTCCTCCGGTTAAGGACGAAGTTCAGGCCAGGCTTTGTCGGCTGGTCGAGCGCTGGCACGACCTTGCCGTGGTAAACCATGTCGAACATCGTGGGCGCCTGCGGCGTGTCGTAGTCCCACGAGTCGTGGTGGACTTCCTGATAGCCCCAAGCGAACTTCCCCGTCTTCGCGTTGAGGGCGACGGTCGAAGCGGTGTATTTGTCGTCGCCCTTCGGCCGGTTGACATACGGTGCCGCGTTCGAGGTCGCGAAGATCACGAAGCCGGTCTGCGGGTCGACCTCCGGTTCGGTCCACACCCCGCCGCCGCCGTGCTTGAGATCGGAGCCCGGGCCCCACGTGTTGTAACCGGGATCGCCCTTGTGCTGCGGCACCGGGCTGAACTTCCACCTCAGCCTCCCGGTCTTTGCGTTCACCGCGAAAATCCAGCCACCGTTGCCCGAGTCCGTGCCGGCCGTCCCATCAAACACCTCGCCGCCGTTCAACGGCGTGTAACTGATCGGGCCAGGAAGGGTGATGCCGGTGCTTGTCGGGAATAGCTGCTTGGTCCGCCACACCTGCTTGCCGGTCACGGCGTTGATCGCAACCAGGTGATTACTCCCGTTCTGCGCCGCATAGATCAGGCCGTTCCCCATCGCGAGCCCGCGGCCGCCGCCGGAGCCGTCGCTCACATACCTCCAGTCGAGCTTCCCGGTGGTGGCATTCAGAGCGAACACGTCCCCCCGAGACGACTGGATGTAATACGTGCCGCCGTACTCCAAGCCGCCGGCGACGTTTTCGGCCTTCGGCTCTCCGAGTGTCGTTTGCCACGCGGCCTTGAGCGTTTTGACGTTGTTCGTGGTGATCGCACTCAGCTCTGAGTAGCGGTCACCGAGACTGTTACCGCCGAAGTCGAGCCAATTGGCGCTGGATGGCGCGGCGAACTGTGTGGCAGTCAAAGCCGGCGGCGCCGAAATCGTAGAGGCGGCCGCCGTGACCTCCGGCTTCGAGTGGGTCGACGCAACGGCTCCGGCTGCAGTCGCTCCCCCCAACGCGACAACACCCACGGCGAACCAAACAACAGACCTAGGGCAACTAGTACTGCCGCTTCTATCGAGCACCCGCGGACCTCCCAGCGGTCGGAGACAAAACATCCGACCCCGTCGCTTTGTATACCAGCCGGTTGTCCGTAAATCTGTGCTCCGTAAATCCTCGCTGACGGCTAGCGTCGATCGGTAAGTCAGGTTGTCCGGTCGATGCGGGAAGGATTGCCAGTTCCTGGCGTCCTAACGTGGTGTGGAACAAGACGAACTGGACGACGTTGTCTCAGACGGCGGGCGAGCAACGCGCACGCGCTACTGTGATGGGCGTGGTAGCTAGCGTGGCGCCTTGGGCTACGAGACCAGGCGTGAGGCGGGCGCGGAGCGTGATCGTGCGGACCTGCCGATCGCGGGCAGGTTCGTCGGTCGGAGCGGTGCCCTGAGATGGCGGAAGACGGGTCACCGCAACAGCCCGAAACTCCTGTCCCGGCTCAGCTCTCCGAGCACCCAGTCCGGATGGGCAGGCGGGTGTTCCTCGGTATGGTTGGCCTTGGCGCGGCGGGTGTCGCCTTTGGCTCCGGGGCGCAGAAGATGATCGGAAGCGTGCTCGGATCGAGGCTCTTCAGCTTCTTGCCCGGGGGCGAGGGCTTTCGCATCTACACGATTACCGGCTCGTTTCCCGCGATTCCTCAGGAGAAGTACCGGCTGCAGGTGACCGGCTTGGTGGACCGTCCGCTCAGTCTTACCTTGGAAGACATAGAGTCGATGCCGAGCACCAAGCTCGTTAAGAACTTCCAATGTGTCACTGGGTGGCGGGTCCCGGAGGTCCACTGGGAGGGCGTCAAGTTGTCCGATGTACTCGACGCGGCCGGAGTGCAGCCCAGCGCCGGAGCGATTGCGTTTGACTCCTACGACGGGCTTGACACCGAGAGCCTCACGCTCTACCAGGCTCGCCTTCCCGACGTGATCGTCGCCTACCGCATGCTCCGCGCGCCGATCACGACTGAGCACGGTGGGCCGGTGCGGCTCTACGTCGCGCCGATGTACGGATACAAGTCGCTCAAATGGCTGCGGTCGATTCGTGTGGTGGAACAGGCTGAGCCAGGCTATTGGGAACAGAACGGTTATCCCGTTGATGGGTGGATCGGTGGGACGGAGGAAAATGGCAACCAAGCGGCCGGCTGACCAGGGCAAAGGGGTTCGCTCGGATTCGAAGGCCGGCGACCGGCGTCTCCGGCGCTTTGATCGCGTTGAGCGAGCCGCGCACTGGATTAACGCCATGCTCTTCGCCGTCCTCATGGCGACGGCTTTGCCGCTCTACTTCGTGCAGGTGGAAGCGCTCGTTGGTCGCCGGGAGCTCATTGTGCAGATTCACACGTGGTGTGGTATCGCGCTCCCCGTTCCGCTCATGATCTCGCTCGCGGGCCCCTGGGGCCGCCGGTTCCGTCGCGATGTGCGCCGGTTCAGCTTATGGACGTCTGAAGAGACCCGCTGGTTGCGAGCACGCGGGCGAGAACGGCTCCCCGAACTCGACAAGTTCAACCCGGGACAGAAGCTGAACGCACTCTTCATCGGCGGTGCGATTGCCGTGATGCTCGGGACCGGGGCGATCTTGAAGTGGTTCCAGTTCTTTCCGCTCGACTGGCGGACCGGAGCGACCTTTGTCCATGATTTGCTCGCAGCAGCGATCTTCGTGGTGGTCTTCGGCCACATCGCCTTCGCCGTGACCCATCGCGATGCGCTGCGGTCGATCTTCAAAGGCTGGGTCACGGAGTCGTGGGCCGCTCGTCACGCCCCAAGATGGCTCCAGGAGGAAAAGGCGGTCGTGAACGCATCGGAGTCGACGCCTCCCGAGGATCTGATCGAAACCGCGGATTCAAGGCTTTAGTCGGGGAGACAGGATTTGAACCTGCGGCCGCCCGGCCCCCAGCCGGAATCATGCGTACCGGCTGATCGAAAAGCCATGTTTATAGGGCTTTTCGGTCCAGTGGCTCCAATAGAGTTCCAGTCAAATTGGAACAAAATTGGAACAAAGCGGGCCGGATGATGCCAGTGGCCATGAGCGAGCCGCAGAGCAAGCGCAAACGCAACTACGGGACCGGTGGGCTGAGGCAGATCGGCGAGCTCCTGGTACGGCACCTGGCGCGACCCCGACGGACGCAAGGTTCAGCGCAAGATCGGGGCGGTCGAACCGCCGGGAAGGACGACGGGCATCACGAAGGCCGAGGCCGAGGAGACGCTGGCGATCATCGCCAGAGACCGGCCGCGTGATCCGGCTCGAGGACCGGGTGACGATCGAGGTCGCCGGCGCCGAGTACTGCCGGCGCCTGGCCGTCAACAAGGAGCGCAAGAAGTCCTACAAGCTCACCCAGGCCTCGGACCTGCGCAACCACATCGCGCCGTTCTTCGGCAGCACGACGCTCGACAAGATCAAGCCCGGCGACATCGAGCGCTACATCGCCAACGAAGCAGCAGACGCTGGCGATCAAGACGATCCGCAACCACGTCAACACGCATGCACTCGATCTTCGAGCTCGGGATGCGGCAGGAGTGGTGCGCGTCAACCCCGTCAAGCTCGCCGACCGCCCGACCGGCAACGGCTCCGCCAAGACCGAGACCGACATCCGGTTCCTGGACCAGGACGAGCTCGAGAAGCTGATCAGCGCGCCCTACCCAGACGACGCGTGGGGGAGCATCGAGCCGACGCTGTATCTGACCGCGGCGATGAGCGGCCTGCGGCAGGGGGAACTGCTCGCGCTGCGCTGGCGCGACGTCGACTTCGACGCGCGGAGGATCCGCGTCGTCCAGAACTACGTGCGCGGCAAGTTCGACACCCCGAAGTCCGCCAAGTCCGGCCGCTCGGTGCCGATGGCCTCGAAGGTCGACGCAGGCGCTGCTGCGACCTCAAGAGCCGCACCGACTTCGCGCTCAAGGACGACCTCGTGTTCTGCCACCCCGACACCGGAGGCCCGCTTGACCGCTCGAAGCTGATCCGCCGCTTCAAGCAGGCGCTCGAGCGCGCGGAGGTTCACGAGATCACCTTCCACGAGCTGCGCCACACGTTCGGCACGACGATGGCCGCCGCCGGCGCAGCCGATGCGCAAGATCCAGGAGTGGATGGGCCACGACGACGTCAAGACCACCCAGGTCTACACCCACTACCAGCCCAGCGAGGGCGAGGCCGACGCGATCGACCGGGCGTTCGCGTGAGTGCCGCAATGTCCGAGGGCTCAGCCACTGCCGTCGAGCGCGGCAAGCAAGCCACCGGCCAGAAGCACCGCAGCGATGGTGGCGGCCTCGGGGTCACCGGCAGTCTGCTCAGCTCGCCCGGCCATGACCGCACCGAGCGCGGTCGGAGCTGCGAAGAGTTCCCGCAGGTAGACGATCGCGCTGACCGTCACAGGACCCGCGAGCTCGTCCTCGCTCAGCTCCCTCAGCCTTCTGGCCAGGGAGGGCGTCTCGGTAGCAACAAGCAGCCGGTAGATGTCGTGCGCATCCTTGTCCACCAGGCGGCCCGGCTGCTCGGCACGTTCGCCGAGCTTGTGCAGCTTGGATACCAGCAATGCCGCCGGACCGGCAACCTTCGCCGTCACGACGCGTGCGTCATCCGGGTCGAGCGCCCGGATCTCGGCGTGCTCGTGGTCGACCAGGGCCGCTTCCAGGCCACGTGTGTTGCGAGCGACGTTCTTACCGTGCGGCGGAATCCGGGCGCCACGATGATTGCCCGCGCCGGCAAGCGCCTCCGGCACCATCAGATCAACCGGTACCCCGTCCGCTGAAAGCCAACTTCCCGGCTGGCTCTTCGTGAGATCGCAGTGAAACCCGGCCGCTCTCATCGCGGTCCCCAACTGCGGATCGTCGTCGAGCTCGCGCGGGTCGATCGCGACGTCGCTGTCCTTGGTCGCCTCCGCGAGTGGCAGATCGACACGGCCGGTGTGCAGGTAGATCGCCTGCGCGCCCACGATGACAAGCGACTCCCGGTGCGGGGCGAGGGCCTCGAGCGCGTCCAGCAGAACCGACCGCGCCCTGACGAGCAGCTCAGCCTCGCCAGACAGGCTCATTGGCCTCCATCCAATCCAGAAGGCCGATCGCCTCGGCGGGGTTGCGTCCCGGGCCGGTCAGGAGGTCGACCGCGACCTGCGACGGGGCGGCCGTGCAGACGCCCTTCACGCTCGCCGTCCGATCGAACACAACGTCATATTTCGGGGTCACAACCACCACGTTCGCGCCAACCTCAGTGGGGCGCAGACCGGTGGCGTCCACGAACTCGGTCGGATCATCGGCGTAGATCACCGCTTGCCGCGCCGGCGCGACCCACGCCCACTTCTCCGCCGCCAGCGAGCCACTGAGGGCGTACTTGACGTCCGTGAGGTCCCTGAGGCGGTTGATGAAGGCATCCAGGCCGCGCGGTTCTATGAACGTTGAGACCGGATTGGTCGCCAGACTGTAATCCTCGCTCCAGCGCATCAGCAGTTCTCGCCACTTGACCGCGGTGATCGGTCCTGGCGGGTCGCGGATGATCAGCCCTTCCTGCTCGAGGAACTCAACGACCCGATACGTTGCGCCTGTCGACGAGCCGGCGCGCTCGACCAGTTCGGGCACCGAGTAGGGAGGGGCAAAGTCGACCAGGGCTCGGACGACCCTCGCCGCAGGCTCTCCGCGCAGCCCGCTGCGCGGACGGCCCGGACCACGCCACGGATCGCTGTCGGCGCCACGGTCGGACAGAAACAAACCCGGCCGCTCAGCGGTGATCCGGATGTTGCCGGTCGCATCGATGTAACCGGCACCGGCCTCGGCGATCCGTCGTCTCGTGCTGGCCGGGAGATAGCGCGCCGCCAGCACGGGAAGCACCCGGTCAGGCTCGAGATCTCGCGCGTAAGCAGAGAGCCCTGCAAGAAGACCGTCGACATCCTTGGGCATGATCGAGCGTTTCGCCTCTACCGCGAACCTGACGCGCTGACCATCCGGAGACATGACGTCAACGACCATGTCGATCTGTCGGTTGCTCGCTGTCGGATACTGCTCCTGACTGCTTACAGTCCATCCATCAGGCAGGCGGTCGCTCAGCGTGAGCAGCGCTCGCCGCAGCACATCGGACTCCCGCTCGGGAGCTGGCATGTCGCGAAAATCAGGAGTTCTGGGGTTTGCGGAAGATGGCATTTACCCGAAATGTACCAGGATGTTCTGGAAAAAGCCAGTTTCCGTTTTGACCGGAACCTCCCAGAAACTGGAAGCCAGCGACTTGCTCGGCCCATCTGACCGCCGACAGGTCGGGATCACCCGGTGATAGCGTCCGCGTCGCCATGGGGCTCAGCGAATTCAAGACCAATGTTGAGGTCATGCAGCTGTCGTCACGACTCGGTGTCGAGCTCAAGATCCAAATCCGGCCCAACATGCCGCCGGACCTCGCCGCGATCGGCGTCTGAGGCATGGGGGAGGGGCAGGACCCACAGGCTGAATTGCTGCGCCAGTTTGAGGCGGTGATCGCGGCGCCGGGCTGGACGATCTGCGGGAGCTCACCAGCGACCTGCTGGCGCTCGGCGGCGCGGCAAGGGAGGCGGAGCGTCGGCGGATGCCGGACCTGCGCCGCCCAGCGCTTGGTGAGCTGAGGCTGTTCCGGGTCAGGGTCGACCTGAAGCGTTCCCGGCCACCGATCTGGCGGCGTCTTGAGATCCGCTCGGATCTGCGGCTGGACGCCCTGCACCAGGTGCTGCAGGCCGCGTTCAGCTGGGATGACTATCACCTGTGGCGGTTCGCGCTCGGCGGCGGCCCGTTCGACCATGGCAACCAGCTGTTTCTCTGCCCGTACGACGTGCAGGAGGGAGAGCTCGAGGATGAGGGCGGTATCCCGGCGGGGGAGGTGCGGCTCGACGAGACGATGCAACAGCCGGAGGACGTGTTGGCCTACGTCTACGACTACGGCGATCACTGGGAGCTCGGGCTGCGGCTGGAGGAGGTCCTGCCCCGGCGCCGCGGCTCCGTCCGCGGTCTGCGTCGATGGGCGGCGTGCGGCGCCGCCGGAGGACTGCGGCAGCCTGCGCGACGCTGAGGACCTCGCCGAGGTGCTCGACGATCCCGCCCACTTCGACATCGATGCGATCAACCGAGCGTTGCGGGCACCGTTCTTCGCGCTGCGCGAGGCCGGCGTCAACCCGGACCTGGTCGATCTCGTCAACCGGCTGGCGTACAGCCCTGTCGGCGAGGATCTCACCGCCCGTGCCGTCAGGCTCCTGGGCGATCCGGCACGGGTAGGCGAGGCGGATTTGCGCGATTCCCTGCGGGCGTTCACTTGGTTCCTCGAGCGGGCCGCCGACGACGGGATCCCGCTCACCGCGGCTGGCTACATGAAACCGGCTGACGTCGAGGCCGCCGCGCAGCTCGTGCCGATGATGGACGGCTGGATCGGCAAGGCCAACCGTGAGATCGACACAGCACCGGTCCTCACTTCCGAGAGCTTCTGCAACAGCTCGGGCTGCTTCGCAAGTACAAGGGAACGCTCAGGCTCACCAAGCTCGGCGCGGCGGCCCACGTCATCGAGCGATGCGCTCTGGAGCATCCTGGTGGGCAAGCTCATCAACGGCGAGGCCGGTTTCGACGGGCAGGCGGCGCTGCTTGTGCTCGCCTACTCGGCTACCTCCGCGGGCGCTGAGATCCGCTGGACAGCGTTGCGACGGCCCTGGGGCACCTGGGCTGGCAGACCGGTAGCGGCGAGGCCGATCGCCGCCCACGACCTCTACTGGCTGCCGGCGCTGGAGATCCTCGACAGCGTCAAGAGCACACCGTCCAGCTGGCGCGAGCGCCGACGGATCAGCCCCCCGGCAGCTGCGCTCGCGCACACCGCGCTGAGAGCCTCGGGGGCGAGCACTCTGTTGTAGACGCCCAGCACGCAGCGAGGCAACGGAGAACACGGTCGTGGGAGGCTCCCTTGAGAGCCTCCCACTGACCTGGGGCTCGTTCACGGCGCGGGGAG
>CAVRFD010000014.1:0-14095 GCA_963720195.1 uncultured Conexibacteraceae bacterium | reverse complement strand
GTCCAAGCGGTGCCGCAGATGCCTATCCAACCGCCGTATCCTGCACGTCACAAGCTGCCTGTACGATGGTCGGCTATTACAAGAACAGTTCGGGTACCAAACTCCCATTTGCCGAGCGCTGGAACGGCACCGAATGGGCTCTGCAATCAGTTCCGAGCCCGACCGGAGCGATCAGAACAGAACTCAAGGGCGTATCATGTACCTCTTCTGGTACGTGTACCGCTGTCGGGGCGTACTGGCTTAGCACGGGCGGTACAAGGTCCCTTGCGGAGCGTTGGACGGGGACTGAATGGACGATCCAATTGGTTCCACAACCGAGCGAAACTACAAGTAATGCATTGACCGGAGTATCCTGCGCATCTGGATCGACCTGCATGGCGACCGGGGTGTCGCAGACCACGTCCGAAATCTTTGTTCCGCTGGCCGAGCAGTGGAATGGCACGGAATGGCTCGCACAGAAACCTCCTGTAGACGGGGAAGGAAATGGTGGACTTTGGGGTGGAGTCTCCTGCCCAGAAGCTAGATATTGCGCGGCGCTTGGGAACTTCGGAAAGGGCTTTTCAGAGATTTATGGCTGAGCACCGTGGCACGGCCTAGGCCGACGCGGGATGATCCCCCAGGTCTGTCGGTCGTTTCGGCTAATGGCGAGTTCGCGTTCTTCGAGACGCCTGCCGCACTCGACCGGGCAATTTCACCATCGACATCGGCGGGTCTGCTGGAGAAGCGGCGGCTGTGTGCGGCGGGGTCGGTAAGCTTGCGGCTGTGAAGATGCGCCTGTTTCCCGAGCGACACGACTCGCGTCCCGGTACGTGATCGCGTTGCTGTGCGCGGTCGTGGCGCTGCTCGGTCTCGCCGCATGTGGCAGTGGTGGGGGAGGCGCTTCCAGCGCGACGACCACGGCCGCGAGCGCTCCGGCGGCCACCACGACGACGCCTGCGACCACGACGAGCGCCACGCGGGCGCCCGCGGCCAAGCCGGCCCCAAAGGCGCCGTCCTCGGCGGGATCTTCTTCTTCTTCTTCTTCTTCTTCTTCTTCTTCCTCCTTGTTGTCCGGCGGCGCGGGTGGTGGCGCGGCGAGCTTCCGCGAACCGCATGGGGATAACAGCATCCCCGACTTCGGCAGCGAAGCGCCGCCGGCCGAACGCGAACGCGTGGCGGCGACGCTCGCGGCGTTTCTGGCCGCCCGCGCGGGCGGCGAATGGTCCAAGGCGTGCCCCTACCTGGCGCGGGCCATGCGCGCGCAGGTGGAAAAGTTCGCCGGTGCCGCCAAAGGGAGCATCGTGGACTGTGGGACGGCGCTGCGGGCGCTCTCGGGCGGGGGTGGGGGCGGTACGAGCGGGCTGCGTGGCGAAACCCTCGCCGGCGCGCCGGCGGCATTGCGCGTGGGGGGCAAGAGCGCTTTCGCTCTGTACTACGGCCGAGACAAGAGCAAGTACGTGATGCCGATGGTCAAAGAAGGCGGCGTCTGGAAGGTGAGCCAGCTCGCGCCGCTGTCCTATCCGCTCGGCGCGAGCGGTGGGGCGCCGTAGGGGGGAGATCGGCGCTCGCGCCGCGGGCCTCGTTGCGGTCGGCTGTGGCGATACCGCTGGGTCAATCTGGAGAAGGACAGACCCCCCGTCCTGCGCCATTCGGGTGATTAGCTGTCAGTGACGAGGTCGCGAAGACGATTATTAAAGACCAATGCCGGGGCGTCCCTTTGGGAAGAGACGGCGCCCCGGCATTAGACCGATACAAGGAAGTATTTTAGCGTATGCGCGGTGATGGTGGGTCGGTTGCGGATGTTCCTGAGGGTGTGCTCGTGCGGTTGCGTGCACGGCATCACGAGCTTGTGGACGGGATCTTTGCGCGGGTGCGGGGCGACGCGTTTGATCGCACCGGCGCCGGGGACGCGGAGTATGTGGAGGGCTTGCGTGCGGCTGTGGGCGCGGCGGTGGAGTATGCGCTCGAGGGCATCGAGCATGGCGAGGGCTGGAGTGGCGAGATCCCGGTGGTGGCGGTTGAGCAGGCGCGGCGCGCGGCGCGGGTGGGCGTGAGTCTCGATACGGTGCTGCGGCGTTATGTCGTGGGTCACACGATGCCGGGGAGTTCGTGATGGCGGAGGCCGAGCACGGTGGTGGGGATGCGATCGGCCCGGCCCAGCGCGGTGCGGTACGGGTCGCGCTGCGCGCGCAGGCGGTCGTGCTTGATCGTCTGTTGGGCGCGGTTACGCGCGCTTACGAGCAGGAGCAGCAGCGGGCTGGTCGCTCTTTGGGGCAGCGTCGTGCCGCGCGCGTGCGCGGTTTGCTCAAGAGCGGCTTGCTCGGCGCCGGTGAGCCCGAGCACGGCAGTGGTGATGATCCTGGCTGTGACCTCGACTATGCGCTGGAGGGGTGGCACGTGGGTGTGATTGCTGTCGGCGTGCGGGCCGAGCGGGCCGAGCGGGACGGGTGGGTCGGGCAGCCGGAGCGGGCGGTGCGGGAGCTGGCTGAGGGGGTGGGTTGCCGGTTGTTGTGTGTGGAGCAGGACGAGGGGGAGTGCGTGTGGGCATGGCTGGGCGCTGGTGAGCGGTTGATGCTCGCCGATGTTGAGGGAATCGTCTCCAGTGCAATCGTTTCCGTAGCCGATCGGCGGAGCGAGTCCGCCTCGGGGGCGGGCGAGGGTGTCCTGTTCGCGCTCGGTGAGCCTTCAGAGGGGTTTCAGGGCTGGTGTGTGACCCACCTGCAGGCGCGGGTGCGCGCGCTCGCGCAAAACTCCCCACTTCTGCTCACGGAAATTCCCCAGCCTGTTTCGCCCGTATTGCGTAGCTGAGCCGTAGGCGAGGCGAGCTATACGGGCGGGCGTGGTTCTGTCGGGTCTCCCCTCGATGGTCGTGGTGTTTGGTGCCATCGATCACCGGAGGGAGGACCTCGGGGAATGCTCACACAGGAGGAAGACATGGAGATTGCTGCGTTGCGTGGTCGGGGCTGGTCGGTCTCGGCGATAGCGCGTCATACCGGCAGGGATCGCAAGACCGTCAGGGTCTATCTGGCGGGCCAGGCCAAACTGCGGGGGCACGCGGTGAGCGTGCTCGAGCCCTATCGCGACTATTTGGCCGCGCGGTTCGCTGATGACCCGCACGTGTTGGGGACCGTGTTGTTCGGCGAGGTGGGGGAACTCGGGTTCGATCGTTCCTATCAGACGTTCACGCGGGAGCTGCGGGCGCTGGGGTTGCGTCCGGCTTGTGAGTGCTGCCGGCGTGGCGGGGTTGACGTCACGATCGAGATCGACCATCCGCCGGGGGAGGAGTTGCAGTTCGACTGGCTGGAGCTGCGCGAGACGCCGTGGGGTCAGCCGGCTTACGTGCTGATCGGTGTGCTGTCGCACTCGGGGCGCTGCCGTGGCGTGTTCAGCGAGGGGCAGACCGGTGCGCACGTGATCGAGTCCCTCGACGGTGTGCTGCGGCGGTTGGGCGGCACCACACGGCGATGGCGGACCGACCGGATGGCCGGCGTGGTCTACCCGGGCACGGACCGGTTGTTACCGGAGTTCGCGGCGTGCGCGAAGCATTACGGTGTCAGTGTCGATGTCTGTCCCGCGCGGCGTGCCAGGCGCAAAGGCGTCGCGGAGGCCGCCGTGAAATACCTGACGCGCTCGTGGTGGTGCTCGGCCGCGGTTCGGACCCAGGGTGAGGCGCAGGCGAGCCTTGACCGTTTCTGTGTGGAAGTCGCCGATCGGCGCCGGCGCGGACCGAGCACGATCGCGAAGCAGGCGGCCAGCGAGCGGCTGCTGGGATTGCCCACAGGGCCGTTCCCGGCGGAGATCTGCGTGGAGCGCTCGGTGTCGCGCTCGGCGTTGGTCGCGTTCGAGGGCAACCATTACAGCGTCCCCGCCGCGCTCGCGGGCGCCGCCCGGGTCACCGTCCGTGCCCGGCTGGGTGAGCAGACGCTGCGGATCGTCAGCGCCGCCGGCACACTGATCGCTGCTCATCGCCGTGTGCCCGCGGGAGCCGGGCAGCGGGTCCGCTCGGCCGAGCACGCCGCGGGACTGGAGCAGGCGGTGCTGTCCGCGTTCACGACACACAAGCCGTGCCGGCGAAAGCAGAACCGTCCACCCGGCCAGGCGGCCTTGGCGGCCGCGGCCGTCCTGCGCGGCGAGGAGCCCGCTGGCGATGGCGGCGTGGTTATCGACCTGGAGCGCTACGCCCTGCTGGCGGAGGTTGCGCGATGACTGACTATCTCTCAGGCTGGAACGTCGGTGTCGATCCCGCGCATTCAGAGGTCCTGCCCGACGGGCGCATCCTCGCGGAAGTCACGCTCGTGCTCGTCGACGAAGAACCCCGTGAGGAGGCGCGGTGGTTGCGGGCCCCTGTCGCGGTCACGCTCGACCCGGCAGAAGCGCGGAAGGTCGCGGCACGGCTGATGGCCGCGGCCGCGGAGGCAGAACACGAACCCCCAGCCCCGCGAGTCCAGGAGTAGATCTTATGAGCGACCACGTCTACCAACAACTACGCGGCCATCTCACGACGCTGAAGCTGACCGCGATATCCGAGGCCCTCGCGCCGGCGCTCGAGCGGGCCGAGCAGGAAAAGCCCGGCTACACGCGCTTCCTCGCTGACCTGCTCCAGGTCGAGGTCCAGGCGACCCAGCAGCGCGCTCTCGGGAGTCGTCTGCGGCTCGCTGGGTTCCCGCAGACCAAGACGCTGGAGGAGTTCGACTTCGACGCCCAACCGACCCTGGATCGGCGACTGATCGAAGAGCTCGCCACCCTGCGATTCGTCAAGGAGAAAGCGAACGTCCTGTTCATCGGCCCGCCCGGCGTCGGCAAGACAACGCTCGCGATCGCGCTGGGCCTGAAGGCCGTGCAGGCCGGCTACCGCGTCTACTACACCACCGCCGCGGACCTCGTCGCGAAGACCGCGAAGGCCGCCGTCGAGGGACGCTGGCAAACCACGATGCGCTTCTGGGCCGGCCCTGCGGTCCTGGTCGTTGACGAGCTCGGCTATCTCCCGATGGCGGGCGAGGCGGCGGCGCACCTCTTCCAAGTCATCAGCCGCCGCTACCAAGGCGGATCGATCGTCCTGACGACAAACCGCGACATCACCAGCTGGGGGCAGATCTTCGAGGACACCACCGTCGCCGCGGCGATGCTCGACCGACTACTACACCACGCCACCGTCGTCCAGATCAACGGGCCCAGCTACCGAATGCGCCACCACCAAGCACGACTCGACCAACTACGCGACGGCCTGAACAGCACCCCAGGAGCCGGGCTATGAGCGACTACCGCTCCGAGATCGACGCCTACGCGGGCCCAGCACGCGAGTGGGTGCTTAGTGGCCGCGCGCAGCTACTCGTTCGCGTCCGGCTCTACGACGGGCCCGGCGTTATCCAGACAGACACCGGACAGCCCCGCGACGCACCCGACATCTACACCGACCTACGGCCCGAACAAGCACGCTCCTTCGCGTTCACGCTACTCAGCGCCGCCGAGCACGCCGAACACCAGACGCGGAAGACCGACTGGTTCAGACAGCGATAAACACCCCGCCCACCCCCAAAACCCGCCCAGTTGCACGCTCAACCAAGTGGGGAATTTTCATGAGCAACCCTGGGGACTTTAAATGTTATCCCGAGTCCGGGGTTATGTTGAGTAGGTTGTTCGTGGCGTGTCGTGGGGCGGTCGAGTGGGGTAGCCGCTCGGGATAATCAGAGGGCGTCGAGGAACGCGAGGAGGGTGTCGGGCGGCCTGTATCTGCCTGGAGGGGTACCGACTGGCGCGGTCAGCGCGAGGGCTTGTTCCTTGAGTGCGAGGTCGGCGTGCAGGTAGATTTGCGTGGATTCGATGCTCTCGTGTCCGAGCCACAGCGCGATGACTGAGAGGTCAACGCCGACCGCTCGCAGCATCATCGCGCTGGTGTGTCTGAGGACGTGTGGTGTCACGTGCTTTCGCGTGAGCGAGGGACAGTCGTGTGCTGCTGTCTGTGTGTGTTTGGCGAGTAGCCAGGCGACGGCGTCCGGGCTGAGTGGTCCTCCTCGCCTGGTGGGGAACAGTGGATCCTCGGGGGCGCCTTGGCGCTCGGCGAGCCAGGTGCGGAGGACCGCGATGGTCTCGTTTGCCAGCGGTGTGCAGCGTTGCTTGCGGCCCTTGCCTTCGCAGCGCACGTGAGCGCCAGCGGACAGCTCCACGTGGGAGCAGTGCAGTCCGACGAGCTCGGAGACGCGTAGGCCGGTTTGGATCGCGAGTAAGAGCAGCGCGTGGTCGCGCCGGCCGAGCCATGTGGTTCGGTCCGGGCTTCTCACCAATGCGTGGATCTCTTCGCTGGTGAGGTATGAGACGGTGGCGTGTGCGCAGCGCTTGTGTGGAATCTCGATCACGCGAGCGATGCTTGCTGCGTGCTCGGGATGCCTGAGCGCGGCGTAGCGGAATAGTGAGTGGATCGCCGCGAGGCGAGCGTTGCGGGTTCTGGTGGTGTTGCCGCGGTCGTGCTCGAGGTGCTCCAAGAACGCGCCGATCAGCGGCGCGTCTAGATCAGCGAAGTCGAGCTGGCATGGTGGTTTGCCGGTCTGCTGCTCAGCGAATCCCAACAGCAACCGGAACGCGTTGCGGTATGCGTCCAGGGTTCGTGGGCTGGCGTTCTTCTGTGTGAGCAATCTGTCAGTGAAGAACGATTGCAAGGTGGGGGCGAGCAGGCTCATGAGCACGCTCCCAGCAAGCCGTTCAGACGCTCACCCGCGAGCGCGAGCAACTCGGGCGCCGCTTGCAGATACCAGTATGTATCGGCCGGGTGTGCATGCCCGAGATAGGTTGAGAGCAGCGGTAGTTGGGCATCGACATTCACCCCGGCGCGATACCAGTCGAGCAGCGTGCGCACGGCGAACGTATGTCTGAGATCGTGTGGGCGCGGTCGCCGGTGCTCGCTGCTGTCTTCCAAGCCGAGATCGCAGATGAGCTTGGGAAATACGTAGTTGACTGCTTTGCTCGTGACCCGCGATCCGCGTGTTGAGAGAAAGAACGCTTGAGTATCCGGTTTTGGCCAGTGCCGGTCGCGTGAGCGGCTGTATTCGTGGAGCGCTTCTGTGGTGCTCTCCTCCAGTGGCAGCTCGCGCTGCTTGCCCAGCTTGCCGACACGGACGTGAAGCGCGCCGGCGTTCAGGTCGACATCGCCGCGGTCAAGTCCGAGCGCCTCCCCGATCCGCAGACCGCTGACGGCCATCAGCCCGATCAGTGTCTCGTAGGTTCTTCCGCGCAACGGGGACGGCCCGAGCGCTCGCGCCGCATCCATCAGTGCCGCTATCTCTGCCTGCGAGTACAAATACGGCGCCAAGCGGGGGCGTTTGGCTGTCAGCAGGTCCCTGGGCGGTATCTCGCTGTCGGGATCAATCGTGTTCAGGTATCTGGCGAAGCCCCGCACCATCCCGAGCCGTGCACGCCACCACTGCGGGTGTGTGCCTTTGGGCTGGGTCGCCCACGCGATCGCCAGTTCTGTCGTGATCCGCGCCGCACCCGCCTGTTCCAGAAAACCGACGAAGCTTCCCAGCACACGATCATAATTCTCAAGCGAAAACCCGAGCTGGCGACGAACCATCAAATAATCCTTCAGAGCCGACCGTAGGGGACTCATGCTGCACCCCCCGTCGTCATCGCCATCGGCCAGGGCTGGGCGAGCTCTCGCAGCGCTACCCGATCGACCTTGGCGTAGATCACGGTCGTCGTGAGATGACGATGGCGCAGGACCTCCGCGATTTCTGACAGTGACGCGCCCGCCCTGAGCATCCCAGTCGCGGCGGTATGCCGTAGCTGATGTGGACCAACCCGCGGCACGCCGACCCGGACACATGCGTCGCGCACGACCGCGTTGACCGCCATGCCAGTGAGCGCACCAGCCGGCGCGATCACGCGCAGGAACACCGTGCGGCCGGCGTCGGGTGGCCGAGGGTGTCGCAAGTACGCCGCCAGCGCCGTACCGACATCCTCTGGCAGTGGCAGGCGCTCATGATGGTTGCCCTTGCCACAAACCAGCATTTCACCCCCATGCCAATCGATATCCTCCAGGCGCAGCGCTGCGACCTCGCCAGCACGCAAACCAAGCCGGACCATCAGCATCAATATCGCGTAATCGCGCCGGCCAACCGGCCGGCGTCGGTCGCAGCTGGAAAGCAGCTGGGCTACCACGGTTGCCTGCAATCCCCGTGGCAACGTGCAATCTCGCGAATCGGCGACGCTGGGCACCGCCCATGCAAGCGACGTGCCAGTGATACCTGCAACGTGCAGATAGCGCAACAGCGGACGCATCACACCAACCAAGCGGCGTGCTCCCGCGACGCTCCGCCGCGAGCACTCCCGTACCATAAAATCGCTGACATCCGCGGCGGTCAAACACTCGAGCTCAAGGCCGTGCTGCCCAACTCGCTCGCAGAGAAATAGCCGAACGTCACTCTCCAAGCGAGCAAACGTGCGCTCCCCGCACCCACGCTCGCTCACCAAGTACCGGTGATAATCCAAAAGCAGCCGCTCCACCAGACCCGCCGGTGTCCTCACCGCGGGTGCCGGCACGACACCCGCCTCGCGCAGATATCCGAGCGGGAGCAACATGCTCCGGGGCGAGACCCATTTCACATTGCCATCAGCGCGGCGCTCCCGCAAGAACAGATCCTCCCGATCCGGCGTGAGCTCGCCCGGCGCAAGCCCCTGGCACTCAAGCCACCGGCTGAGATCATCCAGCTGCTGCAATCGCCCTCGGACCGAGCCGGGCGCGTAACCGCGTCGCACCAGCTCCTCTTCAAAGCCGTGCGCGCTGCCTGCCAACGGACCGCGCACCGTCCGGGCACAAACCGTTCGTTCCATCATCGCCTCCTGTCAGATCGCAGATACCAAGACAGGAAGCTTCGAACACAACCGCGGCCCTCTGATTATCCCGAGCGGCTACCCCACTCGACCGCCCCACGACACGCCACGAACGACCTACTCAACATAACCCCGGACTCGGGATAACATTTATTATCCGGAGCTCCGGATAATCGATGATCCTTGACATACTTCGGCGTGCTCGCCGCGATCGCGGCCGGTCGCACCCGCAACACTGACATCGGCAGTCTGCTCGAGATCCCGGGCTCCAACGTCAGCGCCGTGCTCGAGCGGCTGACATCCCTCGGATACGCCCAGGAGAAGATGCCCATCGCCCCGGGCGCCCGCCGCCGGCGCGGCTTCTGGCAGATCAGCGACTCGTTCTTCAGATTCTGGTTTCGCCGCGTCCAACCGAACCGCAGCCGCCTCGACCGCGGCGAGGCGGTGGACGCGGTATGGAAGCTGATCGCGGCCGACCTCGACACCTACGTGGGCCGCGTCTTCGAGGAGGTATGTCGACGCTGGCTTGGACGCTACTCGGAGCTGGAGAGCGCCACGAGCGCGACCGCGATCGGGTCCTGGTGGTCTCGTGACGGGCGCCACGAGATCGACATCGCCTGCGCCGATCGGCGTCAGTACACGCTGCTCGGCTCATGCAAGTGGTCGCGGCGAGCGGTGGACGAAGACGTGCTCGAGGCGCTGCTCTCGAGCAGAGAAGTCGTCGAAGGACGGGCGGCAGACGCGCAACTCGCCCTGTTCGCACGGCGCGGCTTCACCCAACGTCTGCAACGGCGCGCCGCCCGCGATGGCGTGCTGCTCGTGACCGCCGCAGACCTGTTCGCATAGCTGCGGGTGCGCCCCGTCTTCATGGACCGGCGATCCGATCCCATTTTGAGGTATGCCCAAAAAGAGGCGCCCGGCCGGTTGGCCGGGCGCCCCTTCGAGTGCTCCTGCTTGGTCTTAGATCAGACGATCAGTGCGCCGGGTTGGCCAGCCATGCTTCGTTGACCAGTTTGGCGATCGCCTTGTAGCCGGCTACCGTCGGGTGGATGTCGCCATCTTCCCCGGCTGGTTTCCCACCTGGCTTCTGCACGTTGGGGTTACACATTTCTGTGTACTTGCAGATCGCTTTCTTCTCTGCTTTTTCGCTTGTTTTCGGGTTGAACACCGGGAACGGATTCGCGAACGTCACGTTCGGGAAGTGGGCGACCACTTCTTTTTCGATCGCTTCGTTGAGCCCTTTCTGCAGGGCATCGCTGCCAGGCAGCACAAACGCGAACGGGTTGTAGAAGCCGAGCAGGACGATCGGACCCGTGTAATGGCCGCCGCCTTTTTCGGTACTGTCGATCACACCGATGATGTCCGCGATATTTTTCACGATATGCGGGAATGTCACGTGTTCCGCGGTTACGGCTATGCATATCTCCACCGCTTCTTCCGGTGTTTCGCCGTACTTGCTTTCACCTGTTTTCTCGAATTCTTCCGTGACTTCTTTTTCACACTTGGCCACGGCCGCGAGCTCGTCGTTGGAGCCGATGCCCAGCGTGATCGCCTTGACCGGGTGCGCCGGGGCGCCTTCTTTGAGGAGGCTCAGCGCCGCTTCGAGCTGGGATAGTTTTCCGAGCGAGTTGTGTAGCGGAAAGCCGTCGACGTTATGGTAGGCACAGGGGGCGTATTCCGGAGACGGTTTCCCGCCGATAGCTTCGTTTTCCCCGATCAACCCATCCGACGTCTCACCGGGGCAGGCGTCATTGACGATCGTGCTGCCTTTGCCCACCTCTTCCGATTTTTGGAGGTCTTTGTTGAAGAAGTTGTCGAACCCTTCTTCGAAGTACGACGGCGACTCGTTGGGGTAGTTGATGTTGAATTTTTCTTCGGTGTAGCCGAAGGTGATCGAGTCACCGAGGGCCAAGTAGTTGGTCGTGGTCGCGGGTGTCGCCGCTGGTTCTACTTCGGCGGTTTCAGCGCTGGCGGCACCCGGCATGAACAGCATCGCCGAAAGCGCCACAAGCGCGATTGCGTACACGATCACACGACCGCGTGAGCGGAATGAACCTAAAGCACTACAGGTGGCTTGCATCTAACTTCCTCCTTTAACTGGATCTCCAGCAGAGCTCCTACGGCCCCTGCTTTTATCTCTGCCGAAATCCCTATTAGATAAAAGCGCACGACCGCACCCGAGGCGAGCTCGGCCATGCACATCCTGCCAACTATGCTCGATTACACGCAATACCGACTCGGCCGACTCGCCGGATCGCGGCAATCAATTGCATTTGCAAGCCTATCCTCGTATTCTACAAAGTCAATGTTTTAACCGGAATGATTCCTAACTCAACCTACCGGCCGGGGGCACACGAGATCATGTGCCCCCGGCTCCATCTACTGCCGGCTCAGCCCAGCGTGAACGCCTCGCTACGAATCCGCTCGTCACGGCCGCTACCACTCGTCAACGTCAGCGTGTAGCGGCCCGCCCCGAGCTTGCGCAGCGGCGTCAGCCGCAGGCTCGTATGCTGATGCGCGACGCGCGCTGTCCCGGCGGCGTAGACGACGCCGTGGCGCGAGAGCATCGCGCTCGTGGTGGCACCCGTGGCGGTGAACTTGACCGTGCCCGAGACGAGCTTGGTCGTGCATTGCTGCGCGCTCTTCTTGCCATGCTTGACCGTCTTGCAGGTGACGAGCTCGACCTGGCCGGCGGAGCCGGCAGTGCCCTGCGCACCGACGGGGCCGACAGGACCGATCGGGCCCGGCAGGCCCTTTTCGCCGTTGCTCCCGTTCGTCCCATTCGTGCCGTCGCTCCCGTTGGTTCCGTTCGCGCCGTCGCAGACGTATGTGATGTCCTGTTCTGAGACGACTTCAATCCCGCCATCGGCACATTCATGCCCGCCCGGCCCGAACGCATTGACCGTCACGCCGAGACCGTTGCTGCCAGTGGCGCCGGCTGGACCCGTAGGCCCTGTCGGGCCGGTGCTGCCGATCGGGCCGGTGGGCCCAGCGGGACCAGTAGGCCCAGCGGGACCGGTGGGACCCGAGGGACCAGTAGGCCCCGGGGGCCCGGTCGGGCCCGTCGGACCAGCGGGCCCCGCAGGTCCTGCAGGCCCTGTAGGCGCAGTGGGCGCCGGGCCGTAGATGAGAACTTTTCCGTTGACTTTGGCGGTGGCATATACGTCACCGTCGTAGCCGCTCGCATCGCTTACAGCAATACCGTAGGACTTTTCACTGAGTGAGCCGAATTCTTCGACCAGCCCCCCCGAGGGCGTGTATACGGCAACGTTGTCGGACCGCTGGTTGACATACACATCACCGCTGGCTGGATCAACGGCCAGCGTGCGACTTTCTGAGTTGAAGTTTATGGGCTGGCCTGTCGCTTCTGTTTCTACGGTGTTGCACTGCGACGCTTTATACTGGAGGACTCCACCACCTTCCCGGGTGGCATAGATGTAGCCGGCAGAGTCGTCGGCGGCGATGTTTTTGGGTGTTATCGACACCGGCAGCGAGCACGTATAATCGGCGGCGGTGACGGGCTGAGTGACGGGGGTGTACTTCTTGATTGCCCATTTTCCCGTATGTTCGGCGCCGAAGGCTACATAGACGGCCCCGCTGGAATCAACGGCCACACCGACGGGTTCTTCCGCTTCCGTGAGCGGTGCGAGCTCTTTGCCTTCTTCGTTGAAGATCAACACCTTTTCACCGGTCGCGATATAGATGTCGCCTTTGGCCGGACCGCTTGAGTTATCGACCGCGATCTGGCTTTTCCCTCCAAAGGCGCCTTCGACTTCTCCGATTTCGTGAGCCCCAGTCGAGGAGAATGTCGCTTCTTCTCCTTTCCCGTTGAACTTGTAGAGATAGCCTTCTTCACCGACGTCATATACATAGACGTCTCCGCTAGACTGATCGACGGCGATACTCACGGGCTCTTCAAAGACGAGCCCCGGCTCGGTTCCGTAGTTGCCAAATGAGCCGATTTCGCTGCGGCCGGCCGCCTGCGCCGCGACGCTCGCGAACGCCATCACGCCGAACAGCACGCTCAGCACCGCGACGGGAGCAAATATCAGGCTGCGAATCTTCATCGTCTCTTCCCCTTCTTCTTGTTTACCGGCCCATACTTTCTCCGTGCGGCCCTTTCACAGCCCGCCCCCTTCGACTTCCCCTTTTTGCGACATGCCTTCAGCGCCACCTTCAGCTTCTGCGCCCTCGTCAACGCCTTCGCCTTCGCGCAGCCCGTGACGCCGATCGGCGTCGTGCCGTGGATTTCCGCTCCGTTCTGAGCGACAAACGCCGTCGGCATCGAGAGCTTCTGCCCGCACAAGCTGTATTTCGCGCTCGCGGGGAGATTCACCGCGAGCGCCGAATACCTGCCCTCCGGGAGCGTCAGCTCGAACGTGTCAAACGGAGTGTCGGGGACCGTCTTGAACGTCGTGCTCGTGACCCCGGCCCTGCTGATGAACGTCGAGCCGACGAGATCGACCGTGACGCCGTAGCCCTGTAGCACGATCGTCAGGCTCGGGAACGCTTCGCCGCCGTGGCTGACGAAGATCGCCGGGCCCGTCAGCGGGACCGGTAGCAGCGGCGTGGTGACGGTCGCGTAGCCGATCTTCGACGCCGCGGGACAGCCGGCCGGGTTGGCTTCGAACTGCGCGTTTGTGCAAGCCTTCTGCAACGTCGTCAACCGCGACGGAAGCGTTTTGGGCAGGTCGACCTTGACCTTCGCGAGGTTGGCCTCCGTGCCCTGCGGGGCGTTCGGCTCAGACAGCTTCGCGGTCAGGCTCGCACCGTCCGCTTTACTCGTCTTCCCCGAGGTCGAGACCGCGAATTTCGGGGCGAACTTCAGGTTCGCGCAGTTCGTTACCTGGAACGGGACCGAGACGGGCAGGGACGAGCCTTCGGCGCTGTCGATCGCACCGGTGATCGCCATCTTGGCGCAGCTGGTCGGGTTGAACGTGAACCCGGGACGGTTGACGAGCACGTTGACGTGCTTGATCTGCAGCGGGATCCCCTCGACGATCGTCGGGATCGCGTACGACGAGCCGGGCGGGTTCGTCGTGATCGTCAGCGCCGCGGTATGGGATCCACTTCGACCTTCGCCCTGACCACGACCGGCCTGCCTTCCTGCAGGTCGATTGGGCCGGCCTTCGCGGGGTTGACGATCGACAGGCCGAAGGGCGCGCAACCGGTGCTGCCCACGGTGCACGCGCCCTGCCCGTTATACGGGCCCGTGATGTAGACCTTTCCGCCCGTGACGGTGAACGGGTCGCCGCCGAGGCCGACGCTGACGATCGTTCCCGATCAAGCTTCC
>CAVRFD010000013.1:0-24656 GCA_963720195.1 uncultured Conexibacteraceae bacterium | reverse complement strand
GAGCAGCATCGCCGGGACCAGTCCTGCCGCCGATATATGGCGATGCTGTCTACGGCACGCTGAACGTCTGGGTGAAGGTCGTTTCCTGACCGGATTGGACCTCGCTGTAGACGGCGTTGCTGTTCTCCGTTGTGCCCCATTCGGGCACGCCGACGACTGCCGGGATGCCTCCGATCCCCGGATAGGCGGTCACGCCGCTCGAGGTGATCGTTATGGTGCCAGCGCCGGATTCCAGCGTTGCCTTTTCGCCGTTCTTTGGCCCGACGAGGTACATGCCGATGACATAGACCGGTGAGAGATCAGTCGACGGGACGTTCTGGCTCGTATTCTGCTGATCGGTTTGGCTCGTCAATGTCAGCGCGAGTGGCCCGAATGCGACGTTGTTCTCGTCGTGTCCGCTGAAGGTGACGCCGAGAACATTGTGGTTGGGATTGGTTCCACCCGGGTTGCTCGTGTCGAGCGCGATGGTGAACGCGAACCCTGCGGGCAGCGTGTAGCCCGATAGCGCGGTCAGTTGTGCTCCCGGGAAGGTGTCGATGAGATCGTTCTCCTGCAGCACACCCGATACAAATTTCGGACTCCAGTTGTTGATCCAGGCGGTCAGTTGGTTGTCGAAGACGGTGACGATATATTGCTGCCAGAAAGTCGGGTCCGTGGTCGGGGTTATGCAATTGAACTGAAACCCGTAACCGGTCTGCTTGTTCTGGGTTAGGTCGCCGCCGGAGTCGGTGGACAGCTGGACCTCTTCGGTGATCACGACGGTCACCGAGATACCCGTGATGGCGTCGCCGGCGTTCGCGTATGCGTAGTTGCTGTTGCCGACGAGTCCCCCGGATGGCTTGGTCGCCGGTGCCTGGGCAGTGGTTGACCCGGGGTCACGGCCTTTGTCGTTGGCGCTGGTGGCGCCGCACAGCTCCTGGGTTACGTGAATTGATTGGCCGCTAACGAGCGGTGGTGTGCCCACTGGGAGTGTTGCGTTGCCGTCGAGCGCGGTCACTTGGCTGCGGAATGCTCCGTCGACGTACAGGAAGACCTGAGCTCCCGCCAACGTGCTTGAGACCGTCACTTCAGTGGCGTCGGTGAGGACCGGCAGGCTGATCACCGGGGTGGGAATCGGATTCGGGGAGACAACGACCGTCGCGACGTTCGAGTGCGCGTTGGCATGGCAGCCGGTCTCCAAGACCTGGACGTGCTCGCCGGCTGAGAGTGCCACCCATAGAGGGATGACTACCACGTCGGATGGCGCGACCACGGGGTTGGCCAGAATATTCGTCAGCGAAGCGGAGAACACCGTGAGCAGGCAGCCGGGGTAGGCATTTGTGACGACGATTTGGCGAGAGCAACCGTAGAGCGGTGTTTGGACATCGGGAGGCGTGCTCGGGCCTGGCGACGTTGACACGGGCACCCTCACGAACGGCGGGCGTGAGGTCTGCCCGCAGAGGCTGACGGCGATCCTGAGCGAGACGGTGTTGGCTGGTAGCTGTGGGACGAAGACGGTGGCCGACGCGGACGACACGCCCTGCGATCCGACGACCGTCACGACCCCGATCTGGCTCACGGCGCTGACGGTCAGGATCTCGCCTGCCAGCAGGTTGGTCACCGTCAGCTGGTTGAGGCTTGGGCAGAAGTCGTAGCCGATCCGCGGCAACGGCACCGTGTCGTGGCCGACCAGATAGTGCGCGATCGGGCTTGCCGGCGGGGTCTGACATCTCGCGAACGATTGCTGCACGGTCATCGCCCCCGCCTTGAGCGGCTGGGTGAGATCAGCCGTGTAGCTCGCGGCCGGGTTCGTGCCGACCTCGTTCGCGCCCGCGTTTGTCACCTCGACGTTCGCTCCCGGATACATGTCAGAGAGATCAATAGAGGTCTGGCACGCCCGCAGGGGCGTGGCCGCGGTCGGTCTCGGCAGCGATGGCGGCGACGGCAGGACAAGGGCGCTATATCCGGTAGGGCTCGTTCTGCGTTGATATTCCTGCTGGGCCTCAAGAGGTTCACCCGCCGTGGGTAGCGGTCCGGTCAGGGTGAACCACTGACTCGGCCGCGCGACGACCATCCTCGCCAGCACCCCTCCCGACTGACTCACCGTCAACGTCGCGCCGGGAATCAAAGACCCGAGCCAGACCGAGTCGCTGCAATGCGATACGGCAGAGAGGAAGACGGGAACTGGCAGCGCTTTCGGTACAGCCCATACCGGGACCGGCAGCGGGCTTGGAGCGCTCGCGACGCCGGGCGTGGCATAGCCGGCGGCTCCGGTGTACGTCTGGGTAGCCGTGATCTTGTGGCCTACGACGAGCGGGACGGTCGTCGTGACCCAGACCACACCGGCGCTGGTGGAGGTGGCGTGCCCGACCTCAACACCGTTCTGCAGGACCTTCACGAGCGCGTCAGGGAGCACATTGTCGACTTGGACCTCGACATTCGCTACGGCGTAGACGGGACCAATGACCATTGGTGGCAGCGGTGCTGGCATTCGTCCTCCTTCGAGGGATGCAGACTGATCTACGGGCGAAGTCGATGTCCTACGCCAACGCTACCTCGGGCAACACGCAGCGGTGGTCAATGTTTAGTGGCCCCTAGCGCGACTAGCCCAACCGGCGGCGACCTTTGGCGGGTTGCGCGACCACACCCTCTAGTCGCCGGATGGGCCGCCCGGCAGCCGTGTCGAATCCGGGGTTGACTCTGGCCTAGCCCGCTGCGAGCTTGGCGAGTCGCCCCGAGCGTGCGCGTTGAGATGAAGCTAGACGTAGTCGAGAAGTCGACAAGCTCTGCGTTGCTCCAGCCTGGGTGTGAGCTACGACCTGGTGCTATCCGCCCGCCACGATCGCCGCGGTGCTGCGAACTATCTCGCGCAACCAGCGTTGGCCGGAATCCTCGTCGAGCCGGGGGTGCCAGCTCATCATGTAGTGCATCACTTCAATCTCACGCGGGGCCGGCGCGCAGCGGTGCCGGCGCAGGCGCTTAAGTAGAGAGCGCTCCGTACAGGCGGGATATGGGGCCGGTACGGAGCGCGCTCTGAGGGAGGAGAGGGTGCTGCGCCGCAGATAGTCGCTCACTCGCGTCCAGAAGTCCAAGACTAGAACGCAAGAAGACATATAAGCCCTCGCTATGGACGAGGGCAGCCGGAGGAGGCCGGCGATTCGTCGCGACAATGCGCTAGCGCTGTTCGCTCCGCCTCAAGCGCGGAAGCGATAGTCCGCGACTGACTTGAGTTCCGCCATTGCGAGACTCGATCCGGAGCGTTCAGGATGCTCGTCGCGGCAATGGAGCAGGTCGCGTCCCACTCAATCGTGGTCGTGGAACGAAGGGATGTATGAGATCCCAATGATCGCGCCTTCCGGTGACTGCAACCTGGCGACTGTTTGTCCCCACAGTTCCTCGCGGGGTGGGTGCAGCAGTTCGTAGCCAGCTTGCTGGAGCTCGCGTGACGCTGGGTCGACCGCGTCGGCGTCTGCAACGTCGAACTCGATACTGATCTGCGGCACCGGTCGCGCGGCCGGCCACTGCGGGTTCCCGAAGCACGCCTCAGCGGCCTGCGACAGCGGCCAGACACCGAAGGACTTGCAACCGGCGACCTGCTCGCTGTGGAGGTACTCATCCCCGCCGAGCGGCAGGCCGAGCGTGTCGAGATACAGCGTCCGGCTGGCGGGTGGATCGGGCGTTATCAACGCCACGGTCGAGAGGAACTCGATGTTCATGCCGCCTCCTCATTTCGGGCTTATTGGTCCCTGATGCAATCAGGTCTCGTAACCCGCGCAGGGTAGGTATGTCGCCGACGTGGGTTGCGTCTCAGGACTGCTGTAAATAGCTGAGCTGGTGCTGTCAGAGAGACGGCGTAGGTTCCCTCAAGTCCTGCAAGACCACGAAGGAGGCCTACGCCGTGAGACGCACCCTACCGCCGTCGGCGGAGATACAAGCCGATATCGACAAGCTGCTCGGGAAGGGCATGGTCGATGACCCGCAGAAGATGCTCGGTGACCTCGCCCGGCTCGGTGCCCGGTTGATCATTCAGCGGGCGGTCGAGGAGGAGTTCGACACCTGGCTCGGTCGTGCTCGCTATGAGCGCCGCCCCGAGCGTGAGCGCGGCCTGAAGAACTATGAGGCCGCTCTGCGCAATGGGTTCCGGCCCCGGCATTTGCAGACCGGGGAGGGTGAGCTTGA
The DNA here is from genome assembly GCA_963720195.1 of uncultured Conexibacteraceae bacterium. Taxonomy (GTDB): domain Bacteria; phylum Actinomycetota; class Thermoleophilia; order Solirubrobacterales; family Solirubrobacteraceae; genus Palsa-465. The sequence continues at coordinate 20,498 of CAVRFD010000013.1, read as the reverse complement.
GATCCAGATCCCGCAGGCGCGCCACACCACGGTGCCGTTCGTGTCGAAGCTGTTCCCGAAGTGGCATTGCAAACGGCTGTTTCGCACCGACCCTTTGAAGACGCTTGTGATCGGCGGGTTCGTCAGGGGCCTGTCGATGCGTGACATCGAGTCTTTGTGCGAGGAGGTCGGGCTCGGGACGTTGTCGCGCTCGACGGTCGCGAGGATCTGCGCGGAGCTGCATGAGCGCTTCGAGGCGTTCAAGACCCGCTCGCTCTATGACACCAACCTCGTGGTGCTGTTCCTCGACGCGATCTTCCTGCCGGTCCGTCCCAGCGGCCCGAAGGAAGGGGTGATTTGTGCCTGGGGCATTGATGAAAACGGCCGCCGGCAGCTGGTCGCGGTGCAGCTCGGCGCCCGCGAATCGAAGGAGGACTGGCTCGAGCTCGGACGTGATCTGATGACCCGCGGCCTGGCCGCACCACGACTGGTGGTCGCCGACGGCGCGCCGGGATTGATCTCAGCGATCGGTGAGATCTGGCCGCGCGCTGACCGTCAGCACTGCTGCGTTCACCGCCTACGCAACCTGCTCGCGAAGCTCCCCAAGGCAGAGCAAGACCGGGTCCGGTTCAACTACTGGGCGGCACTCACCGACGCCACCATCGTCAAGGACGGCAAGCTCCGGCTGCAGGTCCTGATCTCAGAGCTCGAATCTCGTGGCTTCGAATCGGCCGCCCGGTGCCTGGCCGAGGACCTCGACGCGCTGGTCGTGCACCTCCGCTACCCGCTCAGGCATCGTGAGCGGTGGCGGTCAACCAACCTGCTGGAGCGCTCGCTCGGTGAGGTCCGCCGGCGCACCAAAGTGATGGGCCGCTTCCCCGGCGAGACGAGCTGCCTCTCACTCGTCTTCGCCGTCCTCGACCTGTTCATCACCCACGCCTCAAACGGCGCGACGTTCACCGACGTCGACCGCCAACACCTCTACCGAATCAAATACCAACAGCTCGACCGCGACACCCTCGACGAGGAGGTCACAGCCGCCTAGACTCGACCCCGGGAACCTCAAAGCCGCGGCGAATTTACAGCGGTTAAGAGACGCAACCCCGACGTGACCATAAAGCGCGCCGTGCTGCGAAAGCAGGTCAGTGCAATTTGTCGGAGGCGACTCGCTCGCGCCAGAATCAGGCTCGGCCCCGTCCGCGCTTGCGGGAGTGGCAACGCCCGGCCCGGGCCTGGAATACTCTTGCCGTGAGCGCATCGTCCCTAGATACCCTGCTGGCGGTAGTGGCAGGTGGGGTCATCGCAGTGTCCGGCCAGTACCTCGGTGTCCTGAACGCTAACCGCCAAGCAAAGCGCGACAGAGCCGAAAGACGACGACTCGAACTGCAACAGAGTATCCGTGACTTCCTCACCGAAGCACAGAACGTGGAGCCATGGGCAGAGCACAGGGCTCGTACCGGCAACACTGCGCCTCGCGCAGATACAAATAAGTTGTGGCTGGCGCAGAAGTACTTGGAGATCACCGGGGGCGCAGCTCTGGGGACCACCTCGTTGGCGTTCGCAGAGTGCCTTACCGGTCTGGTATGGGGAAGCGAGGGTAAGGATTTGGCGCTCGGCGCACCGCCCGGGGACGCGGGCGGGCATCACTCTGACGATGCTCGAACGCAGGCCGACGACGAACTCCGGGGCTCCACGCCCATCGGGACCGTACCCGTAGACGTTTGGCAGGTCATGAACGCCAGCAGAACTCCCTTTCTCGTAGCTGCGAAGAACGCTCTAGCCAAGCTCCCGTGAGACAGCTCTCACAGATGGTTCTGTCAGGTGAGGCAGATAGGCCAGCCCGGCACGACCACGCCGAGGTCAGTCTCTGACTGACAGCCGTAGAACCCGGTGGGTCCTCCATCTGGCCCAGCAACGGACATTCCGCGGCCGTCGCGAGACCGACCACGTGCTTGCTCGCCGCCCCGGTCACCGCGCATGTTGCGACCGTGCCGTCAAGTAACCCGGCTTCCCGATCGGCGTAGACCCGACGGTCCAGCCAAAGCCCGTCGCAACTCCTAGCGAATACGCGATCAGGGGGCCGGACTCGCCCGTCATGCCGCCCGAGCACGAATGCGGGTCTCGACCCACGCCTGGCGGCACACCTGCTCGTTCGCCAAATCCGCAACTCTCGACGAGGGGAGGTTCGTCGCCATTGGAATCGCGCGCTCGACGCGGGGCGATTCGTAGAAGCGATCGTCATTTGGCTCCCTTGCTCGCCGCGCTGTGCAGGACGCGCATGACCTTGGCCAAGATGATCGTGGAGTGAGCAGAGCAGGGCAGCAATGGGATCGGTCATCCGGACTTGGGTGCGATGAGATCTCGAACGGTCGGCGGTCTACAGTGGGTGCTGAGAGGCCAACCCGAGAGGAACCAGCCATGAGCCTGCCCGAGATCGTCAGTCGGGAGGAGTGGATTCGCGCTCGTGTCGCCCTTCTCGAGCGCGAGAAGGCTCTGACAAGGGCGCGCGACGAGCTCGCTGCGGAGCGCCGCCGACTGTCCATGGTCGAGGTCGCCAAGGACTACCGGCTCACCGCGGCCGACGGCAGCTCACGAACACTGCTCTACCTGTTCGAGGGTCGCCATCAGTTGATCGTCGATCACTACATGTTCGATCCAGACTGGGAGGACGGGTGTATGAGCTGCGCCGGCCGGGTCGACCAATACGGGAACACGGCCCACCTGCACGAGCGCGACACGACGATCGCCGTCGTCTCCCGTGCGCCGATCGAAAAGATTGAGCGGTGGAAGCACAAGATGGGGTGGACGTTCCCCTGGTACTCGAGTTACGGCAGTCGGTTCAACTTCGACTACGGCGTGTCGTTCGACGACACCGTCGACGATCCCCGTTACAACTACCGTTCGGCCGACGAGTTCAAGGCCAAGTACGGCTTGGCCGAGCTCCCTAGTGAGCTACACGGAACCAGTGTGTTCCTTTGCGTCGGCGATCGTGTCTTCCACACCTACTCGACCTACGGGCGCGGCACCGAGCAGGTTGGCGGCACTCACTACTACCTCGACATGACGGCCCTTGGCCGCCAGGAGGATTGGGAGGAGCCCAAGGGCCGAGCGGAATCCCTTGGACCGCGCGTCGACCAGAGGGCAGCACCAGCCGCGTCAGGTGGATAGCTCAACGTCGCAGCACGTCAGCCCGTCGCGACGGCGAGCGGATTCCGAGCTAAGCGACAGCTGCGAAGAGCAGTTGTGCACGGCTGACGCAGGCGACCGGCTTGTATCGTGGGCGTGGATGCGGGCACCTCAGCACTCCTACATCTAATCGGCTAGGCGATCGATCCAGCTGGCGGCCAGTGAGGCCGTCGGCTTAGTCATGCCTGTCGAGAGGAGTGTTTATGTCGTTTGCTGTTCCGGCGTCGCTGGCGTGCGTCGCCGAGCTGCTGCGTTGTCCCGTTTGCCTTGGCCCGCTTGCGCCGACGCAGCGCTCACTGATATGTGCACGTGGCCATACCTACGATGTAGCGCGGCACGGTTACGTGACGCTGCTGCCTACTGCCGGTCGCTGCCCGACCGGTGACGATGCCGCCATGGTCAATGCTCGTGCTGCGATCATGGCCGCTGGTCATTTCGAGCCGCTCACCGCCGCCCTGACCGAGAGGGCAAACTCACTTGCCCTCCCCGACACCGCCGTCATCTTGGACGCCGGTGCGGGGACCGGACATCACCTCGCGGGTGTGCTCGCTGGGTTGCAGGGAGCACTCGGCGTCGCGGCGGATGTCTCGCGCGCCGCGTCACGAGCAGGCACGCTTACGCACAGAGGAATCGCTCGGGTGCGCTGCAACATCTGGCAGGACATCCCCCTACGCGATGCGACCGTTGACCTAGCTATGAGCGTGTTCGCGCCACGCAACACCGACGAGCTTGCCCGCGTTCTGCGACCAAACGGAGCGCTCATAGTGGCGACACCCGCTCCAGACCATCTGCAGGAACTCGCAACGCTGCATGCCGTCAGCGTGCACAGGACCAAGACAATGCGACTACAGCAACTATTCGCGGGCTGGCCGAGCGCTGATCCCGTCCAGCGCGTCAGTTGGACGTTGCAACTAACGCAGGCGGACGCGAAACGAGTCCTGACGATGGGGCCTGCGGCCCATCACCTCAGACAAGATTTCTCGGCCCATCTGACGGCGCTGGGCGAACCCGTGAGCGTAACTGCGGCGGTTGAACTACGGACGTTCCGAAACCCGTGCGGCACTGCCCACCACGGACGACTACCAAGAGCGTCGGTTTGAGCGAAAAGCACTAGCGACGAGGCCGATCGACAAGACAATCGCGTTGCCCGGACAGGACTCGTCTGACCAAGTCGAGTCGTCATCGCTTGGCCACGGTTGCGCAAGCCGCGCGAAGCACAACTGCCGAGCTGCGGGTGGAGATGCACCAGTTGCGAGCAAAGCGCAACACACGCGCGTCATAGACCAACCGCTGTGGTACCATTTCTGGTACGAGCAAGGGAGAATTGGTGGCGATCACGGCAAGCGAAGCACGGCGGGCGTTGTTCCCGCTCATCGAGAAGGTCAACGACGATCGCTCTGCGATCGAGATCACGTCCAAGCGCGGCAACGCGGTATTGATGTCCGCCGAGGATTACGCAGCGTGGCAGGAGACCGCCTATCTGTTCCGCTCACCCGCAAACGCTCGCCGCTTGCTTGATGCCGCCGATGCGGCCGAACGCGGCGAATTCGCAGAGCGCCAGCTCGATCGCGAGTGAGGCTTGTCTTCACTCCCCAAGGCTGGGAGGACTACTGCCACTGGCAGCAGTCCGATCGCTCGATCTTGAAACGGATCAACCGGCTGATCGATGACGCGCTGCGCGACCCGACATCTGGGATCGGGAAACCGGAGCCGCTGAAGTACGGAATCGCTGGGGTCTGGTCACGACGAATCACCGACGAGCACCGACTCGTCTACCGCGTACTAAGCGACGACCTCGTGATCCTCCAGGCTCGCTACCACTACCAGAAATAGCCGCCGAACACCCAAGCCCCAGTTACCCTCGTGCCCGCGCAATGGAGGGAACTCGCCAACAACGACGAGGTGCTCGTCGAAATCTGAAAGCGAGACAGGTGATCCGCGGTAGCGCGACCGAACGGGATTCAAACAAACCGTACAGGACTATTGAAATCCGTACGGAATGTGGTAATCTCTCGCCTCCGATGACCGAGATCGCAATCAAGGCCGAGGATCTGCGTCTGCCGTCCGGCGCCAGAGAGGCGCTCGAGGACGGTGCCCGGGTGTTGATCACCCGTTACGGCAAGCCGACGAGCGCATTGATGAGCTACGAGACTTACGCGCTCGTTGCACCACTCCTTGAGTTGATCGAAGCCGGAGCCGTCGTCTCGCCAGAGTTGCTGATGACCAGCGACGACATCAAGCTTGCTCAGGACCTCGCGACCGACGATGAGTCAACTGAAGCGGAGCAAGCGATGATCGAGCAACTGCTGCGCGAAAGTGCCAGCCAGTAGCGCCGATCTGCGCAGAGGAGCGATCGCGTATGGCGTCTTTCCGTTCGCCGCGCAGTTCCCGATGCACTACCTCGACCACTCCGCGGCGGTCGCGACCGCGCAAACGGTCGATGACTACGCACAAGTTCGACGAGGTCGCCCAACCACCGTTCAAGCACAGGTCAAGCTCCGACCGCTCCTCCTCCTTCACGACGGAACCCGCGGCGAGAACGACGATCTGGTCGGCCTACGGATCAACTCTGTGAAGCCACGCCACCGGGAGTCGTCCTCTTGGCCTCGGATCACGGCTCATGAACACCCATTGTTCTTTCATCTGCCAGCAGGTCGATACGGGCTCCCGGAAGAGTCAATCATCGCGTTGAACTCGGTCACCTCGGTGCACAAGAGCGCTGTCTGGCGCGTTGTCGGCTCCGTGACGCTCCACGAAATGCAGATCGTGAATGAGCGACTCCGAACGGTCCTCTCACTCGACCTCGCCCCACTGATCGCCGCCCGGGCTCGCGAACTCCTCAAGCGAGCCGGCCTGACGCCGTAGCCCGCCGGCGCCCGGCACTGAGATCCGCGCATTGCGAGACTTGAAGCGGAGCGTTCACGATGCTCGTCGCGGCCATAGAGCAGGTCGCGTCCGAGCTCAGTCGTGGTCGTGGAACAAAGGGATGTACGAGATCCCGATGATCGCGCCCTCCGGTGATTGCAGCCTGGCGACTGTTTGGCCCCACGGTTCCTCGCGCGGTGGGTGAAGCAGCTCGTAGCCAGCTTGCTGGAGCTCACGTGCCGCTGGGTCGACCGCGGCGGCGTCGCCAACGTCGAACTCGATACTGATCTGCGGCACTGGTCGCTCGGCCGGCCATCGTGGAGTCCCGAAGCACGCCTCAGCAGCCTGAGACAGCGGCCAGATGCCAAAGGACTTGCAACCAGCGACCCGCTCGCTGTGGAGGTACTCCTCCCCGCCAAGCGGCAGGCCCAGCGCGTCGAGATACAGCTTTCGGCTCGCGGGTGGATCGGGCGTGATGACCGCCACGGTCGAGAGAAACTCGATGTTCATGACGCCTCCTCATTCGGGCATCCATTTGGTCAACGCGATGCAATCAGGTTCCGCAAGCCGCGCAAAGCGCGTCCGGCGATTTGTGCCTCGCTAGCGCGTCGCTGCATCAAAGCGGGTCGATGGCTCTGCTTTACTCCTGCAACGCGCGCGCGGGCGCATCCCCGGCGAGCGCGCGTCGGCACCAGTCAAGTACCGCGTCGGCAACTTGGCTGGTGGTCACAGCTAGCGATGCGCGTCGTTAGTGCGTAGCTGGCTGGTGGTGCGAGGCATGGTTCCACACCCACCCTTCGTCCGGACCAAACCATCGACCAAATCCTCGCCAAAGCCAACAGCCCCAGGCCAGGAGGCCCAATGCATCGCGGTGAAGTCTGGTGGGTTGAGTTCGACGAGCGCCGCCCCGTTTTACTGCTCGGCGATGAGGAACCCTCGGGCTTTCGGGCGATACACGTGGTCGCTGCCGCCCGGACCGACATCACCGGCGTCGCGTTGGAGGTCGCCATAGGCAACGTCGAAGGACTGCCTTTCGAAGGCGTCGTGCGCGTCGCGCTTCCGCGTCCAGGTCTCGTCCCGTGCACCTGGCTGACAGCGCTGTCCCGTTCAGATCTCCTCGAACCAGCGGGCGCCATTCCCCTAACGAAGCTCGACGAGGTCACGGAACTCTTCCACCTCGCAGAACTCGATTACGCGCGAGAAGAGTGGGCCTGAGTGAGTAATGCCGGCTACGGCCCGGGGACGGCTCGGAAGATAGGACCTCCCGCAACCCGAGCGAAGCACCCCCGTCAGCGCGAAGCAGGTGCCACGGCCAGCAGGCTGACCGCCCTCGTATTCGCCAATCTCGAGCACCTTGATTGGCGACGAATAGTCGCCATTGCGATAGCGAGCCTCTGCTCGCTCTGAATCGCAAAAGCGATCATGACCGCGGGTCCGCTTCTCACGGTTTTGTTCTCCGGCACCTTGTCGATGGGGCCGAGTGTTCGTATGCCGTAGTAGGTGCAAGCACCCTTCCGTTGGACAGCTCTAACGGGCGGTGGTATCTTGCGCGGCATGGTACCCGGCGGTGAGGCTAAGTTGATGGCTCAGCTGCGACGCGGCTCGATCCAGTACTGCGTACTTGCGCTGCTTCGTGACCGTGACCGGTATGGGTTTGAGTTGACCAGGGAGCTCGCGAGCGCTGATGGTTTGGTGACCAGCGAGGGCACGGTCTATCCGCTGTTGGCTCGACTGCGTCACGAGGGCCTCGTGGAAACGACATGGCAGGAGTCTTCGCAGGGCCCGCCCCGCCGCTATTACCGGCTTACCGGCGAGGGACATCAGGCCCTCGACGCATTCGCGGCACAGTGGCGGCGTTTTAGGGATGCGATCGACGCGGTCTTGGATGAGGAGAGCGGAGATGGAAGATCCGGTCGCGAACGCGATTCTGAATCAGTATTTCCTCAGGCTTGAGCAAGCACTGAGCGAGCTGCCGGCCGAGCGCCGGGCGCAGATCGTTGAAGATCTACGCACACACGTTGAAGAATGCTTGCTGGCTGAGTCTGTTCACTCGGATGCCACAGTTCTGGCGATCCTCGATCGCGTTGGAGATCCTGATGAGATCGCACGTGAGGCACTCGCCGACGAAACCCTGCCGAGGGCCGTCGATGCGTCTCCTCGTACAGACCGTGCGCCGAGGTCCAGCTCAGCGGCCGGCGTCGTTCTCAGGCGTTGGCGGGTAACCGCTCCGGCACTGGCTCTCTTGGTCGCAGTCGCTGCTCTGGTCATCGCTGTGAGCTCAGGCGGGTCCCCGGCATCCCCGCCGAAGAGCTCCGGGCCGATCGTCCGTGGCGCACTGGTGGCGGCGCATACCGATCCCTCTGCTCCTAAGGGTGGTTGGTTGCCTGCGTCGGATGTGAGTGGTGATCATGGAAGTCCGGGTGCTTCGAATTGCAGTCCTCAGACGACGTCTGGTTCTGAGTCTGCGAGCACGCTTGAGGCTGGTGCGACGAAGGTCGCGTCGGGTTCGGTGGATGGTCATGCGTGGTCGTTGTGGTCCAAGAATGGGCAAACCGGCGCTAACGGGTTGGAGACTGGCGGGGTGGTCGTCGATGGCACCGCTCATGGTCTGTGTCCTGGGTTCCCGAACCCTGGTGAGATGGAGTTGTTGGAGACGTCGGGTGGTGGCAACGGGGTCGCCTACGGTGTCGTCGGCTATCCGGGGACAGCGAAGGTCGCGATCTACAGCGACACGTTCGGGAACTTCGCGACCACCGATCTGCTGTCCTCGACTACGGCGCAGAAGGTCAACGGTGTCGGGTTCTTCATCACTGGTTTGTCGGAGTCGGCGTGTGATGTTTCTGGTGCTGAGCTGAACACCGCGTCGGCCAGCTACGCCACGGAGCACAACCTCGCGTTTGCGACCAACCACTGCGCCAACGGTCAACTCGTCCCGATCAGCGACAGCCAAGGGATCTGGGGGCTAGCAACGAGCGGCTTCCCGGACAAATTCCAGACAGCCAACGGAGGCGGAGGCCGAGGCGGGACGCGCACCGGCGCGCTGACCAACGGATGGCTTCCCGCTTCCGACATTTCCGGTGGTGGTGGAATCGACAACTCGAACTGCAACCCGCAGACATTGTCCGGCTCAGAATCAGCAAGCACGCTCGAAGCGTCAGCGACGAAGGTCGCCTCTGGGAGCACTGCTGGGCACAGCTGGTCGGTGTGGTCAAAGAACGGCCAGAACGGAGCCACGGGCCTCGAGGAGGGTGGCGTCGTCATCGACGGCGTTGCTCATGGGCTCTGCCCCGGATTCCCAAATCCAGCGGAGATGGAGCTACTGGAACCGTCAAACGGTGGACCTGGACTCGCCTACGGTGTGGTGGGCTACGACGGTACCGCTCGGGTCGCCATCTACAGCGACTCATTTGGTGATTTCGCGACGACAAAGTTGGTTGGCACCGCGACGGCGCAGAAGGTCAACGGCGTTGGGTTCTTCATCACGCCGCTGTCCGAGTCAGCGTGTGACGTCCCGGCTGTGGAGATGAACACCGCATCGAGCAACTACGCAGCCGAACATAACCTTGCGTTCAGCACCAGCGACTGCACCAACGGTCAACTCGTCCCGATCAGCGACAGCCAAGGCGTCTGGCAGCTACCGACCAACGACTACCCCGACAAATTCCAGACCGGGAACGGTGGTGGCGGACGCCTAAGCATGCCGGTAGCTCCTAAGGGTGGTTGGTTGCCTGCGTCGGATGTGAGTGGTGATCATGGAAGTCCGGGTGCTTCGAATTGCAGTCCTCAGACGACGTCTGGTTCTGAGTCTGCGAGCACGCTTGAGGCTGGTGCGACGAAGGTCGCGTCGGGTTCGGTGGATGGTCATGCGTGGTCGTTGTGGTCCAAGAATGGGCAAACCGGCGCTAACGGGTTGGAGACTGGCGGGGTGGTCGTCGATGGCACCGCTCATGGTCTGTGTCCTGGGTTCCCGAACCCTGGTGAGATGGAGTTGTTGGAGACGTCGGGTGGTGGCAACGGGGTCGCCTACGGTGTCGTCGGCTATCCGGGGACAGCGAAGGTCGCGATCTACAGCGACACGTTCGGGAACTTCGCGACCACCGATCTGCTGTCCTCGACTACGGCGCAGAAGGTCAACGGTGTCGGGTTCTTCATCACTGGTTTGTCGGAGTCGGCGTGTGATGTTTCTGGTGCTGAGCTGAACACCGCGTCGGCCAGCTACGCCACGGAGCACAACCTCGCGTTTGCGACCAACCACTGCGCCAACGGTCAACTCGTCCCGATCAGCGACAGCCAAGGCGCGTGGCAGCTACCCAAAGCCGACTTTCCAGACAAATTCGGACCGACCAGCGGCGCCGGTCCAACGGGCAGCCTGATCGGTGCCGGACGGCCATCGCGCACCGGGCCTGACTTCTCCGACTGCTCGCCCGCGACCAACCCGTCAACCTCGGGCCAGGCCGCCACCAGCATCGCCGGCGCCAGCCAAGTCGCCTCTGGCACGATCGCCGGTGAAAGCTGGAGCCTCTGGTCCAAACACGGCGAGCACGGCTCAGCGGCGTTGGAAGACGCCGGCGTCATCCTCAACGGCCACGCCTACGGAATCTGCCCAGGAGCGCCCAACCCAGCCGAGTTCGAACTAATCGAACCATCAGGTGGTGGGCCGGGGATAGTCGTTGGAATCAGCGGGTACACCGGCAACGCCACCATCAAACTGTCGGTCGGGACCCAGCGATCATTCGCCCCCGGCGCGCTGCTCTACAACGGGCACACCATTTCCGCCAACGGAACCGGCTTCTTCATTGTCCAGCTGCCCAAGTCGGCTTGCGACTACAGCTGGCTAGAGCTGAACGCCCATGCGAGCCGCGGAGCTTCTCAACACCTCCTGGGATTCGCCTCCTGCAGCAACGGCAAGCTCACCCCAATCAGCGGTGGCCAAGGCGCATGGTCAGCGTCTTCATAGCCACAACTCGTAGCGTTGCCGGGCTCTCCCCCACGGACCAGTCGAGCGGGAGAGCCATCGGCACTCACGCAAGCGAAGAGATCTACACCTGCTCAAGCTGCGCGTCGACCTGGCCCTATCAAACGGTGCGCAACACGGCACGCTGCCCAGCCTGCGGTGGAGGACTACAGCGCAGCGTGGATCACCACCAATAGCCATCCTACGACGGTCGGCGAAAGATGCTTGGCCGCCTGCGGCGGAACACCGGATAGACCAGCAACTGTTCGAGCGCCCGTGCTGTGGTCAGCTTTCCTGATGCGGCGCCACCATGAAGAAACACCAAATCCATGCTCAAACCCTAAAGTCGGCAGAGGCGACCCGGCCGCCGTGCAGTTCAGACACACGAGCGACAGAGCTAGGGTCATCCATGCTCGGTGCCGCCAAAGCGGCAGCGGCTCCGGAGCGGTCGAGAACATGAAAGATGGCATGAGCAGCCTGGGTCGTAGCGTCCCGGTTGGGTCGGCGGAAGGTGGCCGGTCCCCCGCGTCGAACGACGTTGGTTGAAGGCGTTCGCGGTTGCAGTCCGCGTCCGCCGGTCATTCGAAGCTGGAGGTACCGACCGTGGATGACGGTATGGCATCGGTCGGGCGTGACACCGCGCAGACGGTGGTGTGCGCCCCGTTCTCGTCTGGGTGTCGCGCCTGGCGTGATCGTTGCTGGGTTTGATGTGCACCGGCGGCAGATCACCTTCGACGCGCTGGACACCGTGACTGGTGAGACGTGGCGTGGTCAGCTGGATTCGACCGCTGCCGGCGGTCGAGGAGTGGGTCGAGCCGGTTCTCGGACCGGGAGATCCATGTTGCGGTTGAGGCGTGCACGGGCTGGCTGTTCGTCTGCCGGGCGCTTGAGCGGACCGGAGCTGTTGCGCATCTGGCTGAGCCGGTTGAGACCAGCGCGTTGCGTGGCCGCAAGCGCCGCGCGAAGACCGACCGCACAGACGCTAAGTGGCTGCGGCAGCTGCTGTGTGAGGGACGGTTGCCGGAATCGTGGTGCCCGCCTGAGCATGTGCGCCAATGGCGCTCCCGCACGCGGTTGCGCAACACGCTGCTGGCGGAGCGGACCGGCTGGATCCAGCGGATCCGCGCGACGCTCTATCACCACGGCATCCCGGGCGCCCCGGATGATCTGCGCACCCTCGCCGGCCGCGAGTTCCTCACCGCGCTCGAGCTGCCGAGTGACGCCGCGGAGCGGATCCGGGTGGCGTTGGAGATCATCGACATGCTCGACATCCAGCTCGCCGGCATCGAGCGAGACCTGCGAGCGCTCGCGCGCCACCAGGCCGGCTGCCGCGCGCTGATGACCCAATATGGAATGGGTGAGCTCTCCGCGCTGGTGACCTTGGTCGAGCTCGGCGACGTGACGCGGATGCACGCGTCCCGTCAGGCGGTGCGGATGGCGGGCCTGGACATCGGTGTTCACCGCTCCGACCGCCACGCGCAGCTCGGCAAGCTCACCCGCCAAGGCTCAGCACCGCTGCGCTGGGCGCTGTTCGAAGCCGCGCAGTCAGCCTGCCGCACCAGCGAGCCCCGACTACGACGACTACCACGCACTCAAAGACCGTGGCCTCTCGCACAACCGTGCGTGCATGACGATCGCCCGCAAGCTCGCTCGCCGCTCCTACCACCTCCTGCGAGCGCTCGGCCCCGGCGCGCTCAACCCGCCCGACAGTTCAACCCCAAGGGTCAGCTCCGACCAAGCCCAACAGTCCACGATGCGTCACTACACATGCGGCCAGCTCCAGGAGCGATCGAGGCACCCACGCCCAGCGTGGCGGCCCACGAAAGACAGAGCGGCCGCAGTCGCTCCACCGGAACGACCGATCAACCATCTCGTCACCGACCGCCAACACCGGCAGTCGCGGGCCCAGATAAGGCAGGGCGTCCACGGAGCCGAACCCACCCTGGAGGTACTTGACAACACAAACCAGCTCAGATAAGCGATCACCGGCTGGATGCGTGGTTTTCGCGCCAAGCAGGGCTGGAATCGGGTCGAGCGTGATGCTCGCGGTCAGTGGAAAGCGTGACTCGTGGCGTTGGGCGGGGCGCCACCGGCGCCGGCGGGCTGGCGTGTTCTCAGAACCACGTTGTGTTCCACGGCGCGAGCGGGGTCGCGAGCATCGCGTCGAGTCGCGCCAGCGCGCCTGAGCGTAGTTCGCGCGCCGCCCAGGGCGCCAGCGACGCGAGCCGGAAGCCACCCAGGTAAGCGGATGCGAGAGCACGCTGAGAGAGCTCCACGTCGGCGCGGTTGCGGGTCCGCTCGCAGACCGTCGCGCCGCTGGTATCAGCCGTCAACGTGTAGCGCCCCGCGGCGAAACCGTCGCCATCCTCGTCGAGGACCTCGAGTGTCAGCTCTCCTTCGACCGCGCAGCGCCGGGCGCGGAGTGCGGCGGGTACGTCTAGGAGTCGTAGCCACAGGAAGTCGAAATGGCGGCTCATCATGAGCGTGCGAGCGTCAGCCAGCAGCCAGCGCGCGCGTTCGTCGACGGGGCGCCCGGGCAGCGTGATCGTCTCGACTCCGTCGATTCCTGTCAGATACGCCCAAATGTTACGGTAGGCCCCGTAAGTGGCCGCTGTGAGCGACGCCCTGATGCGGCCGAGTGGCGGCAGCAGCCCGACCCAACCGCCATCTGTGGGGCTCCAGCCAAGGAGCCCGTCGGGTCCGTGCTCGCCGTCATGCACCAGCAGGTTCCTCGGTGCTTCCTTCGCCGGCTCGTGTCCGTCAAGCCCGAACTGGTGCGCCCACCACCATGTGGGCCGGTCGAGCTGACCAGACCGCTGACGCCGTGCCGCGGCGAAGACATGCGGGGCCAGAGCGCCGAATTCCTTCCGCTCCACTTGCCGCAGTCGCGTTGGATCACCGTCGCAGCGCGCCCCCGGTCTGGCGCGCAGCAGCTCGTAATCGGCCGACAACGTAGCCGGCGCATAACCGAAGCGGCCGTAGATCGGCCACTCTGCCGCGATCAGCGCGCTTGCGGCGTCGCCGCGCTCATGCGCCGCGCGTAGCGCGGCTGACAGCATCTCGCGCATCAGCCCGCGCCGGCGGTGTGTAGCGGCGACGGTCACGTTCGTGAGCGCGTCGATCTGCAAGTCGGGCGCGCCATGCTCGCACCCGGGCACTGTCATGCGCCGCGCTTCGCTGCGTAACGTCGCGACCCAGTGCTCGCCCTCGCGACCGCCCCACGCACGCTCGCCATCCCATCGATCGCGCAGCAGCGCCGCCCGCCGCGCGGCGTCCGGGGCGTCGGGATCTCCCAGAAAGGCGGTCACCATCGCGCGCGCCCAACCGCCGATCTCATCCACCGCGACCGGATTAACGAGTTCCAAAGCCATCGCGCCGGAACATATCCGAGCGGCCGGCCGCGCCATCGCCTGCCGCGCGTCGTGCAACGCACGGACCATCTCGACCGGCGACTACTCCAGCATCAGTCAGCCAACAGGCTTGGCGTGGCCTCGAGGAACCCGCTCCCTCCCGGCCGCGCGTTGCAGGGCAGCCGGCATCACGCCGGCCATGCCCGTCACGCAATCCAGGGCTCGCGCCCGATCCGATCAGGGTTGGACACCAAGCGTTGGTACTGCCGGACCACGCCGATGGGTCTTGGCGGCTCTTCCCGGTTCGCTTTGCTGGTATGCGAGTTCCGGCCCTAGCGGCGGAGCTCGGCCCGTAGTCGGGCAGCGAGCCGCACGGAGGCCTCGATCTCGACTTTGCGGATCGAGACGCTCTCGACGTTCAGTCCGAAGGGAACGCCGACACGCCGGCAGAAGGTGATCAGCTCGATCGCCGTCGCGACCGCTTGATCGTAGGACGCGTCAAGGGTGTCGTCGGCATGGCGCAGATCGTTCGCGATCCAGCGCGGCACGTTGACACCGAGCCACTGGAGGAACTCCAATGTCTTCATTGAGCCGCAGACTGAGAATGTGAAGACGATCGGCACCGGCTCCAGGTTCTGGGCGGCGCACTCGTAGTGATAGTCGGAGACCAAGTCCTTCGCAGCGTTGATGTCGTAGACGATCTGGGTGACGAAGAAGGAGCAGCCTGCAGCCTGTTTTGCGATCAGCCGGAGGTGCTCGTTGCCCCCGCGCGCGTGCCGCTCGGGGATCGCGACTCCGCCTAGCGGCAGGTCCGGCCGGACTTCGGTCCGCAGCTCGTATGCCCGCGAGAGCGAGGTTGCAACCGCCTTCTCGCGGGATGACGCCCCGACGAAGACCGACAACGCTCGGGCCGGATCCTGGTCGCGGAGCCATGAACGGAGGCCGTCCTCGGCGTGCTTGCTGACCGCGCGGTAAACGATGGCAGGCACGTCCAAGCCCACGAGATCACGAGCGAGGTACTCGGCCGGGTCCATCGTCGGCAGGAACGGGAACGGGCGTTCGTTGGGATTACGGTCGCTCTCGTCATCGATGTCGTAGAGAACGAGGCCATCTATCCCCACCGACCGGAGTCGCGCGAGTGTGACCTCAGCGATCTGCCTGGTCTGCTCCGGTCCGGTCGTCAGCCTCGGTGGCGTCACCGCGAAGATCAAGAACTCACCGATCCGATCGGCGATGCGCTGCTGCAGCTCCACGCGCGGAACCGTAGCCAACCGTTGACGCACTCGGACCAGCCCGACGGGTCGCTGCTCGGTCCCAAGTGCGACCACGAGATCCGCGCAAGGCAGGTACGAGCCGGGTTTCCCCGAGTTGCTCGCGCGCCAGCTAAAGTGAGCCTCGGTAAGAGGCTTACCTGTGTCAGGTAGGCCGAGCGCATTGCTGCGCCCGGCCCCCTTCAGAACCGGACGTGCCCGTTTCCGAGCATCCGGCTCAAGCAAGCCCTTAGGGCGTCTGGGTGTGCAGGGGTGCTGGTCGGCTGCCGTGGTGGCAGTCGGTGTGGATGAGACGGTAGTCAGCCTCCGGTGTGCTCGGTGCCTGCACGGTGATGCGGGTGCGGGCGTTGTGCAGCCATTGCTCCCATCCTTGGGCGCTGGCTGGCTGCTGTTCGGCGTGGAGCCGGTCGTTGCAGATCGCGCAGCGACCGTCCTGGGCGGCGAGGAGCCGCCGGGTGGTCTGGTTGATCGGCAGCGGTGTTCTGCGCCATCGCCGAGCCCAGTATTCGGTCAGGTCGGGGTCGTCGGTTGACGCTCCGTGCTTGACGATCTGGTGCCGGATGATGTTGGTCCACCCGAATCTGTGGAGGTAGGCGCCGCTATTGCGGTCACCGAACACCCATCGGTCCTGGCGGGCCTTGTTGAACCGGCCGAAGTAGCGGGCTATGAGCCAGCGTTTCGGTCGGTTTCTGTGGCTGACGACAGCCCATTTGTAGATGAGCCGCCACAGGTAGTTATCCAGCGCGTTGAATACCCGCGCGGAGACCTGTGTCCGGTAGTAGGCCGCCCAGCCCCGAATGATCGGGTTCAGGCGTTTGATCACCGCGGAGGCGTTGGTCCCGCGCAGGGACCACACCTCCTGGCGGAGCCGTTCCCGGATCCGTCTGACGGCCGCCTGGCTCGGTTTGATCAGCGGCTTGTGTCGGTAGCGGCGGACGTTGAACCCAAGGAAATCGAAGCCCTCATCGAGGGTGACAACACGTGTCTTGTCCTCGTTGAACGCAAGACCCCTGGGCGCCAGCCACGCCGCTAACCGCGCTTTGATATCGATCGCGTCCTGCCTGGTGTGGCAGTGCACAACGAAATCGTCGGCGTATCTGATCAGCACCGGGGAGTCCACCCTGACCCAACCAGCGGGCAGGTAGCGAACCCTGGCGGCCGTCTCGATCCCGTGCAGAGCGATGTTCAACAGCACGGGGCTGATCACCCCGCCCTGAGGAGTTCCCTCCTCGGTGCGTGATAACCGACCGTTCTCGACCACACCGGCCTTCAGCCATTGCCAGACCATTCCCCTTGCGGGAAACAGCCCGAGCATCGACATCAGTGTGCTCGTGGCCGATCTTGTCGAACGCCCCGGCCAGGTCCGCGTCGAGCACCCACGGTCGTTTCGGGTCTTTGCCCTTAACGACCTCGAACACCGCTCGGATCGCGTCCTGGCAGCCACGGCCGGGCCGAAATCCGTAGGACCTCGGTTCGAACCGTGCCTCCCACTCGGGCTCCAACGCGTTCACGACCCGGGCCTGATGAACCCGGTCGAGGATCACGGGAATACCGAGCGGGCGCTTTTTGCCGCCTGCCTTCGGGATGAACACACGCCTGACCGGCAAGGCCTTGAACGCATCCGGGTGATGATGCACCCTGTCAACCAGTTCCAGCTTGGCCTCTGGGGTGAGCACCACCTCCCCGTCCACACCCGCCGTCAGACGTCCAGCGTTGCGCTCGGTCACCCTGCGCACACTCACCAACGCGTTCGCCCGGGACCGGAGCATCAACCTCTGCAACCGGCGGACCCTCGAAGGTCCCCCGCCCTAGACGCCGTGAAGATCCGCTGACGCAACCGCCGTACTTGTTCCTCAACCGCACGCCAGTCAACCTGGTGCCAGCCGGGGATCAGGTCCTCCGGTCCACTCACCACCGCCAAAGCGGTGGCGTCTAGTTTGCCCTTCGGTTCCAGCATCATCGGCTTCTTTCTCTCCGCAGCTCACCTGACCACGTCAGCCCGCTTTCACGGCCGGGCACACAGCCCGGTATCCGGCCAGTTATCCGAGACGACCAGCTGGAGGGGCCGGCCATCGTGTCGCGGTTTCCTGTCGCCTTTCGGCCACCGGCATTCGCTTCTTGGTCATCCTGTTCCCGCCGAGGAATTAGGCCCTCCTCACGGTCGGCTTACCAACCCCACAGGGGTCCGGACCCCGACGGGGTTACCGCGTTCCGCACACACGAGCTACGACCGGGATGGGTGCCCTCTATACCCCGGGGACGACGGTGCTCACCCCGGACTGGAGATCGTGCCCGGCCGGCGTCTGCCGCATCACAGCGGCATGTCCCTGTCCCCCGCACCAACTCCATCTGCCGAGGTTCCGCTTCACGAGGCATCAACGAGGGTTCAAGCAATTCACCCGTCCGATCTTCCCCTCGCCCGCCGCCGCCCGGATGGAACGAGCAGCAGCTTCGGCTTTCCCCCGAGCTTCGCACCCCGCCCGGCCAGGAGCCGGACGACGCACGTCGGGGCGGGGACAGGCCATCGAGCACGGACCTGAAACAACGCTCTACGTCATCGACCGAACCTCCAATCGCATTGTTCACTCGTGGCGTGCGACCTCGCGTCGCACCGATCAAACCGACACTCTGCCGATCGCTGCGGGGATGGGGCGGGTGGCCCTGGGTTCCCGCGATGTGGCGCCGTGATTTGAGCGCCGTCACCCAAATGGGAGGATGCGGGACGTGTGGCTGCAGATCAGAGTGTCGTCATCGGTAATCGTTCTGCCGGAAAGGAGCAGGATGTCTGATTCGACGATGCGACGCAGGACGGGAGCTCTCCCCGTTTCCGCCGACGCCGTCCGCGAGTGTTGCCGGCCGAACGATGCAGGATTCGACTTACCAGCCGCGGGTGACGCCGCGTCGGCTCCCGGAGGATGCTCCGAACATTCTGATCGTGATGATCGATGACGGGGTCCGGGCCAGCCGTCCACGTTCGGGGGCGAGATCAACACGCCGACGATGGACCGCATCGTCGGTGAGGGGATCGCTTACAACCGGTTTCACACGACGGCGCTGTGCTCGCCGACTCGTGCGTCGCTGCTGACCGGCCGGAATCATCATCGGGTCGGGTTCGGGATCATCACCGAGTTTGCGAACGACTGGGAGGGCTATTACGCGCGGATTCCCAAGAGCAGCGCGCTGGTCGCTGACGTTCTGAAGGATTACGGCTATGCCACTGGCGCGTGGGGCAAGTGGCATAACACGCCGGCGGAGGAGGCAGGCCCGGCCGGGCCGTTCGAGAATTGGCCTGCGAGGATGGGCTTTGAGTACTTCTACGGCTTCTTGGGAGCGGAGACGTCGAGCTGGGAGCCGACGCTGGTCCGGAACCTGGACTATGTCGCGCCGCCGAAGACCCCGGAGGAGGGCTACCACCTCGAGGAGGATCTGGCGGATGACGCGATTGCGTGGATCCGTAGGCAGAAGACTTACCAGCCGGACAAGCCGTTGTTCATGTATTGGGCCGCCGCCGCGCTTCATGGACCGCATCACGGCCCCAAGGAGTGGGCTGACAGGTACAAGGGCAAGTTCGATGACGGTTGGGACGCCTACCGTGAGCGGGTCTTTGAGCGCGCCAAGGAGAAGGGCTGGATTCCCGCCGAGGCACAGCTGACGCCGCCGCACGAGCAGATGCCGTCCTGGGACAGCATCCCCGAGAACGAAAAACCGTTCCAGGCGCGCTTGATGGAGGTGCTGGCCGGGTTTGGTGAGCACTGTGACGCTCAGATTGGGCGAATCGTCGATGAGCTCGACGAGCTCTACGGCGAGAACACGCTGGTCTTCTACATTTGGGGCGACGACGGTCCGTCGGCGCAGGGTCAAAACGGCACGATCAGCGAGCTGACCGCCCATAACGGCATCCCCACCACGATCGAGCAGCAACTTGCGGCGCTTGAGGAGATCGGCGGCCTCGATGCTCTCGGTGGCCCGAAGACCGACCCCATCTACCACTCGGGATGGGCATGGGCTGGCGCGACTCCGTACAAGGGAACGATGAGCATCCCCGGGTACCGGGGGCCACGCGCAACCCGATGGGTGTCCGCTGGCCCGCGAAGATCAAGCCGGATGCCACGCCACGTGCTCAGTTCCATCACGTCAACGACATCGTGCCGACGATCTACGAAGTTGTCGGCATCACACCGCCGCGGGAGGTCAACGGCGTAGCCCAGGACTCAATCGATGGAGTGAGCCTGGCCTACACCTTCGACGACCCGAGCGCTGAAGGCCGTTGGAGACGCAGTACTTCGAGACGCTCGGCAGCCGCGGCATCTATCACAAAGGCTGGATGGCCTCGACCTTCGGCCCGCGGGTCCCGTGGGTCACGGGGGTGCCGCCTGGCATCTTCGAGTGGACGCCCGATAAGGACACGTGGGAGCTCTACAACCTCGAAGAGGACTGGAGCCAGGCAAACGACCTGGCGGCGGAGCTGCCCGAGAAGCTGGCCGAGATGAAGGACCTCTGGCTGATCGAAGCGACGAAGAACAACGCGTTGCCGATCGGCGGCGGGTTCTGGATTCTGCTTTATCACCCGGAGTACGTCCCGGCGCCCCCGTACACGGAGTGGACCTTCTTCGGCGACACCGTTCGCGTGCCGGAGTTCACCGCCCCGAAACTCGGCACCCGGCCCAACGTCGTCACGATCGACGCCGTTATCCCCGCCGACGCGAACGGCGTGCTCTACAAGCTGGGCGGGTTCGCGGGCGGTCTCACATGCTTCGTTGAGAACGGCATCCTCTGCTACGAGTACAACCTCTTCGAAATCCAGCGGACAAGGATCCGCGCCCAGCAACCGCTCCCGACCGGCGAGGCGACAATCGAAATCGACACGACCCTCGTCGATCCCAGGGACAAGAC
>CAVRFD010000012.1:0-83331 GCA_963720195.1 uncultured Conexibacteraceae bacterium | reverse complement strand
GAAGCGAGCGCCGGGCTGGCAGCGGGCGGCCGGCACGTAGGACGGACAGGGCGGTCGATGGCTCTTCGCGCATCCCACAAGCCGTGATCACAGCGGGACTGGCGTGCTCGTGCTCACGCGGGTCTCGATCCAGCGATATGCGCGACCGTTCTGCCGCCGCTCAGGACCAGTAGTGCCATTGAGCTCGACGAAGACGGCTGCTCTGGCCGCTCCGTGATTGCAGGCCGACCGCGCCTTGCAACCAATCCTGTGGTTCGCAAGGGGGATGGTCAGCTGGAAGATTGGGCCGAGACCAACGTTCACGCGGCCAGACTTTCGATAACGCCGTAGGGGGATGCGACCGGCTGGACGCTGCTGAGCTGCAGTTCGGCGGTGGTGAGCAGTTGGCCGTACTCGGCGTTGGTGCGCTCTCGCCCTCCGGTGAGCACGAGCATGTTGATGTCGCTGAGCAGGGTGGGCACCGGATCGGTTCCGTCTTCGGGTATCAGGCGCTCGATGATCAGGATCCGGCCGGCCCGTGACATCGCCTGGCGGCAGTTACGCAAGATCTCGACCGATCGTGCGTCGTCCCAATCGTGGAGTACGTTCGCCAGTACGTAGCAGTCGGCGCCGACGGGAACTCGCTCGAAGAAGTCTCCTGCCAGCAGCTTGCAGCGATCGGCTACGTCGGTCGCGTCGAGCACCGCGTCGGCGCGAGCGGCAACCGTCGGAGTCTCGAATAGGACGCCGCTCAAGTGTGTATGGCGGCGCAGGATCTCGACCAGCAGAGTGCCGGCGCCGCCACCAAGGTCGACGACCGTACGAACGTCTGAGAAGTCGTAGGCATCTGCGACGCTGGGTGCGTACGCGGCCGTTCGTTCGGACATGGCGGCGTCGAACAAGGTTGCGGCGTCGGGGTTCTGGGCGAGGAACTCGAACAGGTCAATCCCGAATTCGATCTCGCGTCCGGGCCTGCCGGTCTGAATCGTCTCGAGGATGTGCGCGAATGGCCGTACGCCGCCGAGGGCCTCGAGGAAGGTCGCCCAGGAACGCATTCCCGCCGGCGCCCCTGTGCGTAGGCGTTCACCAACGAAGGTGAGGCTGAACCGGCGGTGTTCGAGCTCCTGGAATACACCCAGTGCCGCGAGCGCCCGCAACACCCGGTAGAGCGATGGCTCGTGGGTCTCGGTGGTCCGGGCCAGCTCGGCCGAGGTGCGCGGTCCGTCGGCCAAGAGATCCGGGATCCCGAGCTCGGCCACGGCGTAGACGCAACGCGAGATGTGGATTCCCCAGATCATTCGCAGGAGAGTCGGCGCGGCCGCCCGCTCCGGATCTGTCGTTTGCTTAACGGTGGTGGTGCTCATGGCTGCCTCCAGGGCTGCGTGTCGGATGGTCGCGGAATCGTCACGCGAGGGCATTTCTGCTCGCCCACGAGCCGATTACTGACGGCTTACGGGCCCTCGGAGTAGCCTCTGGAGCCGGGTGTACGTTGGCTTGGCGTACGGGTTCGCCGGGATGAGAGGCGACACGGTGGAGTTCCGCATTCTTGGTCCTCTGGAGGTGGTCGCGGGTGAGCGCCGGCTGGCGGTCGGCGGCGCCCGGACGCGCGCGGTGTTGGCGCTGCTGCTGATGAATGCCAACCGAGTGGTGCCAGCCGACGTGCTGATTAATGAGCTATGGCCTGACCTGGCGCCTGATAGAGCCGCGGCGAATCTCCAGGTCCGGCTCTCGGAGCTCCGCAAGGCACTGCGTACGGTGGCGCAGGGCGATCGGCTCCAGACCCGCCCGCCTGGATACAGTCTGCGGGTCGCCTCCGATGAACTGGACGTTCTGCGGTTCGAGCAGCTCGTCACGGCGAGCCGAGGCGCGCTGGCGAGCGGAGATGCCGACGCCGCAGTGCGGCTGCTTGATCAGTCACTGGCGCTGTGGCGGGGCTTGGCGCTGGCTGACATCGACGATGCCCAGTTCGCCGGCGTGGAACAGGCGCGGCTCGAGGAGGAACGCCTCGGCGCGCTCGAGTCGAGGATCGACGCGCTGTTGGCCTGCGGCCGGCATCAGGACACGGTCGCCGAGCTAGAGACGCTGACCAGGGACCATCCGCTGCGCGAGCGCTTCTGGCATCAGCGGTTGCTGGCGCTCTACCGTTCCGGCCGTCAGGCCGAAGCTCTGCGGGCGTACCGCGAGCTGCGATCCGCGTTGGTGGATGAGCTCGGGATCGAGCCCGGACCCGAGCTGCGCGAGCTCGAAATGCGAATCTTGCGCCAGGACGCGACGCTCGACTACCGCGCCGCGTGGAAAGCGGGCCGCGATGGTGACGCAGCCCCCCAGACGTACTACGTCGAAAGCAGTGGTGTCCACATCGCGTACCAGGTCGTGGGCGACGGAGAGCGTGACGTGTTATTCGTGCCCGGGCTGATGAGCCACGTCGAGCTTGCCTGGGAGGATCCAGGGACGGTAGCTTTCTATCGGCGACTCGCGTCACTCGGACGGCTGATCCTGTTCGACAAGCGCGACACCGGACTCTCGGACCGGGCGCCCGGCGACTCCTCGCTTGAGGAGCGGATCGACGACGTGCAGGCGGTGATGACCGCCGCCTCCTCTGAGCGGGCGATCGTGTTTGGCTATTCGGAGGGAGCGCCGATGAGCATCCTGTTCGCCGCCACCTATCCGGAGAAGGTCAGCTCGCTTATCCTCGGTTCAGCGTTCGCCCGTTGGTTTCCCGCGCCGGACTACCCTTGTGGGCCTGGCGCGCAGGAGGTGTACGCGGCGATGCACGAGATCGCAACGCACCGATGGGGCCAGGGCGCGACGATCGACTGGTTTCTCCCCAGCCGCTCAGGCTCGCCTCGGACGCGGGCGGCGCTTGCCCGGTTCGAGCGGATGACGATCAGCCCGAGCGCATACCTGCGCATGCTCCGGCTGATTCGCGAAATCGACGTGCGCGCTGTGTTGCCCGCGATCCACGTGCCGACGCTGGTCATCCAGCGCCTCGGGGATCGCATCAACCCGCCGTTCTACGGACGCTACCTTGCGTCGCACATCCCCGGCGCCCGATACTTCGAGCAGCCGGGAGACCACGTGCTGCGGTTCGCGGAAGGCGAAGACCTCGACGAGCTGTTCTCGGAGATCGAAGACCTGCTCGCGGCCGCACCGCGCCCCGGAGAACCCACCCGGGTTCTCACTACGATCCTCCTCGCCGCGGGGGTGGACGGCGGCATAGCATCGTCGCGCGTGCGTTCCCACCGCGGCCTGGTACGGAGCAGCAACGGCGAGCGCATTCTCGCCACGTTCGACGCGCCAGGACAAGCAGTTCGTTGCGCTGCAGCGATCCGCGAGGATGCCGCCGCCACCGGGATGCGGTTCCGCGCCGGCATCCATACCGGCGAAGTGGATCTCGCCGGCGATGGCATCGCGGGACTCTCGGTCGAGATCGCCGAGCGCGTCGAAGCGAGTGCCCAGCCGGGCGAGATCCTGGTCTCCCGCAGCGTCAAGGACCTCGTCGTCGGGTCCGGAATCTCCTTCGCGCAACGCGGCTCGCACGCAGTTGCCCCAACCGACGATCGCGTGCCGCTGTTCGCGGCCACCACCTGTTGACCACGCGAAGTGACCAGTCAACGCCGCATGATCCGGTGGCGGCGCGAGACTCCGGCTTCTTACTCCATGCGATGCGGGCACGGTTTGGCGCGAGCACCTGGGGAAAACCAGTTCGTAATGCCTGCCTGGAACGAGTATGGTGATTTTACTGGCCCTGCGGCCAGAACGCCCGCCAAAGCCCATTCAGCCGCCGAAAGCGCTCTAGGCGCGGACGAGGCGAGGGAGTGAGGCGAAAAGCGTTCGCGCGGGGCCAGCGCTTCGCCCGGAGCGGCGTCCAAGCAGCCAGCATCCTGGACTAACGCACCGCCCAAGAACAGGCGCCCTCCAACACCGGTGTCACACGAACCGGGGCATGTCCACGACATCGTGACCGCTTGTGTCCGGTTGGGGAAGCGCTTGGCGCCAGGATCGGCGCTCACATCGTGGTTCCTCCGCACCACATGGAGTCACGTTGCGGTCGGGCGGTCGTGGCCGCTTTCACGCGTGGCGCAAGTCCGGGCGGCGGTTCAGCGAGTCGTCCACCGAGGACTCCTGCCTACGCAAACTCGGGTATGCAGGCCCGTGCGGGAGTTGCGGGTTCGTTCCTACCCGGACGCTGGCACAGGCGGCGGCGACAGCTGTGCTTTCCGCGCGTGTTTGCTGAAGGTGATGGCTTGGAGTAGTCGCGTGCTCGCCGGAACGCGGTAGGGCTGCGGATCGCGTGGCGGGTCGGGCGGACTCAGCCGGATCTGTGAGGCGCAGAGGAAGAGACGACCGTGGCCGGGCGGGGCTCGACGACGCGTCGCTTGCGTCCTGTTAGCTCACGCTCGCGGTCGCCGCGTCAAGCCGCTTCGCTGCTGACGAGCATGGTCGGGCCTTCAGGTTCCAGCCCTTCGCGGCTCGTCGTCGCCTCTGTCGCGGGGAGCTCGAGGTCGCGCTGGCGTCGCTGGGCGACGCGTATGTAGATGAGCGCGCGGCGTTCGGCTAGGCGGGCCAAGCTCTCGCCACGCTGCAAGACACCCTGGCGCACGACCCGTAGCTCGGTCGGCACGATCGTCTTGTTCACGACAAGGCAACGGGTCGGTAACAGGGATGCGACATGTGAGCGAAAGCAGACAGCCACGCTGGGGGTTGTGGCGACACTGCCGCCGTTGTACGCGCACCGCCTCGGCCGCGAGCCGGGACCCGACTCTTCGCGAGCAGCCCTGCGGGCGACGCTCGCTGGTCCGGTCGATGGCCTTGAGACGGATGCGTGTCTGACCGCCGACGGACGGCTGGTGCTGCTGCACGACCCGTGGCTGAGTAGCTCCACGACATTGCGCGGCTGGGCGCACCAGACGGCGTGGAGCGATCTGCGCGGTACGCCGCCTGCGCGACCGCAATGGCGCCCCGACCGACGGAGACGCCGATGCTCCTCGAAGAGCTGCTGGACGATGCGCCCGGGGACCTTCGGGTGCAGGTCGAGGTCAAGGCCCACGGCGATCCTGAGCTGGCACGGGCCACGGCGACCGCGGTATGCCGGTTGGCGGGCGCACGCACCGGACCGCGGGCGTGTGGAGGTTCTCTCTTTCCATTCGATCGCGTGCGAGGAGGCCGCGCGCCACGGGATGCCGGCCCGGCTGGTCGCATGGGCCGACTATGCGCCCGCGGCGCTCGCACGATGGGCTGCGCGTGCGGGGGTCGGCGGCGTCTGCATCGAGCACTTCCTCCTGCACCCTGCGCTTGGTCGAGCGGCTGCGGGCTGGTGGTCTCAGCGTCACGACCGGGACGGTCAACGACGCGGCGCTGGCCGCGCGAGTCGGCTGCGCTCGGCGTCGACGCGATCACCACCGATCGACCGGCGGCGCTGCACCGCGAGCTCGCCGCGATGTCGTTGGCGGCCTGAACGGCGACCGCGAGCGGGATCGCAGGGTTGCGGTCAGCCGCCGGCTCGTAGCACTGCGAGGATCCGCGGGTGGCCGTCGATCTCCAGCTCATCGACGACCTCGACCTCGTCGAGGCCAACGATCCGCGCCAGTCGCCGCAGACCCTCCGGGGAGAAGCCCCAGTAAACGAAGTCATCGCGCGCGTACACGTCGCCAGGCTCGTGAATCTCGATCGCGGGGGTGTCGGCGGCCAGGCGCGAGCCGTACGTCTCGAGCACGATCTCGCCACCAGGCGCGAGCACGTCCGCGAGCGCCCGCAGCAGCGCGATCGGGTCGGTCACGCGGTGCAGGATCCCGAAGCACAACGCAACGTCGAAGCGCTCGCCGAGCTCGTGCACGTCCAGCGCGTCCATGCGTCGGTACTCGACCCGCGACGCGACCAGCCCGGCGATCGCCCGGAACCCGGCGCCACCAGTCAGCGTCACGCCGAAGCGAGCACGGACCCAGTCGACGTATTGCTCGTTGTCGACCGCGACAACGCGTCGCGCGCCGCGGACCTCCGCGAGGAAGCTGTAGAAGCCGTCGAACGCGCCGACGTCGAGCACGCTGCGGCCCGCAAAACGATCCGCGCCGAGCACCGCAAGGCGGTAGCCGTGGTCGCGGGCGATCCCCGGCGTGTAGATCCCCGGCGCAAGCGCGAACGTGTGAAACCAGAGCGGCACCGAATCGCGGACGCGCTCGGCGTCCGCAGCCGGCGCGCCGATCGCGTTGACGTCGGCGACGACCCGCTCGGCATCGGACGTCTCGGGGATCGCCTCGATCGGCTCGACCCCGGTTGCATCGCTGCCAACTGCATCAGCTCCAGTCTCGTCGTTCACAGGATGGTCACACTTAGCATCACAGGTTTGCGCCGGCGGCCCGCGAAAGTCCGATCGTCCGTGCGCCGCGGGAGTTGGGCGACTTCCTCGAGCGCGGCTAGGCAGCGCTCGAGGCGTCGCCAAGCTCACAGGAAGCGACAATCGGTCGATGACGCTCGGGGACGTCCAACAACAGCGGCTGCTACAGCGACTGCACCAGGCCGGTGAACAGCCCGTCACTTTTGTCGAGCTCCACGCCGGCGGGGTTGACTTCCCGGCCGCCGTCGTCTCCGAGCTGGAGCTGAACGGATACGTCATCGAGCGCGTCCGCGAACACGGGCGGCCGGTCGGCGTGCGGCTTCTCTATCCAGAACCCCACGACGCATTCAACACACCAGCCGCACGCCGGCGACGCCGACGGCCGTGGCCGCAACACCGATAGCCAGCCGCCAGGCCAGGCGATGAGTCGGTTGCGCACGGCCCCCGTCTACATGCGAGCAGCGACCCCTGCCGGGCGCTCGATAAGACCACAGGGGCGTCGTCCTGGCGCCGTTGATCGGCGGATCTCAGATCGGGTTAGCGTTTCCGTCGTTCTGACGCTTGCCGCTTCCCCGTGGCGCGTTGTTCGGGCGCCAGAGGGCGCCGCCCGCTGGCGTGTAGATGCTCTCGTGGCCGTCGTCCCAGCGGATCCGATAACGAGGTGACGGATCGATTCGCAACACTTCCGCCGCTTATCGTGCGAAGCAGTCACCACTTCACCGCGACCGCTTGAGGCGTAATGGAGCAGCACATTGTCCGCCCTTGTCTGTCCCGTTGAGGGATCCTTGGGTTCTCGCGGTGATTGCAACACCCGCCCAGATGGAGGGAGGTACGGACTGAGAAGTTGGGTCGAGACCCGCATTCGCGCGGTCGAGATGATGCTTCGTCCGAGCCGGGCCCGCGGTGCGCATAGAGCCCCCGCCTCGTCACGCTGATTACTACACGTTGCCGGACCGGGCCCGCGCGGATGCTTACCGTTTGGCGTGCTCGCCGCGTGGCGCCCCAGGGCCGGGTGGGAGCTCGATCTCTCCGCGCGCCGCGTGTTTGCCGCATCGGTCGCAGCGGAGGTCTGGGCCGATGTTGCCGCCGCAGGCGGCGTGGAGGGTGAGTCGGGGTGGACCAGCCGGGGTCGGGTAATGGCGGTCGCCCCATTTCATGAGCACGATCAGGGCGGGCGCGAGCTCGCGTCCCTTGTCGGTGAGGACGTACTTCGGCCGGCCGGGGCGCTCCGGGTCCGGAATACGTTCGAGCAGCTCCTCGTCGGACAGCCGCTTGAGCCGGTTGGTGAGGACGTTGGAGGCAACCCCGAGGTTCGCCTGGAACTCCTCGAACCGAGTCAGACCCACAAGGGCGTCGCGGAGGATCAGCAGCGTCCAGCGCTCCCCGATGACCTCTAGTGATCGGGCGATCGAGCAGACCTGGTCTGGATAGTCGCGTTGAAGCACACCCCCAATCGTAGCTGACTTGCTTGACAAAAGCCAGAGCCCTGAGTAGTCTGCCTTGCATGACGCAAGCTAACCACGGTGAGGAGGAGACATGAACCGCAGGCCCCTGATCCTGGTCTCGCTGCTGTTGGCGGCGTTTGTGATCAACCTCGACACGACGATCGTTAACGTCGCGTTGCCGTCGCTCGTGCGCCAGCTGCACGCGTCCGACTCGCAGCTGCAGTGGGTCGTTGACGCGTTCAACTTGCTGTTCGCCGGGTCGGTGCTGGCCGTGGGCAGTCTGTCTGACCGGTTCGGGCGCAAGGGGATGCTGCTCGCTGGCCTGTCGGTCTTCGGTCTGGCGAGCCTGGCGGGTGGGCTGATGGACAGTCCCGGCCAACTGATCGCCGCGCGTGCGGCGATGGGCGTCGGTGCGGCGATGGTGTTCCCCTCGACCTTGTCGCTGATCACCAACGTGTTCACCGAGCGTGGCGAGCGCGCCCGGGCGATCGGACTGTGGGGCGCGATCACGGGCGTGGCGATCGCGTTGGGGCCGATCGTCGGCGGCTGGCTGCTCGAGCTCTCCGACTGGCGCAGCATCTTCTTCGCGATGGTGCCGATCGCCGCCGCCGCCGGTGTCCTAGTCGCCCGCTACGTTCCGACCTCGCGTGACCCGCACGCGGCCCGCACCGACCGGGCCGGATTCGCGCTGTCGACCGCGACAATCGGGCTGCTCGTCTACACGATCATCGAGGCCCCAAACCACGGTTGGGGCAGCCCGCGGACGCTCGGCAGCTTCGCGGTGACCGCGATGCTGGCGGCGGCGTTCGTGGCCTGGGAACGCCGCACCGAGCAGCCGATGCTCGACGTGAGCCTGTTCGGCAACCCGCGGTTCACCGCCGCGAGCGCCTCGGTCGCGATCTCGTTCTTCGCGCTGTCCGGGTTCATCTTCCTGGCCACCCAGATGTTCCAGTTCCTCAAGGGCTACGGCCCGCTGTCGACCGGCGTGCGACTGCTGCCAGTCGCCTCATTCGTCGCGATCTCCTCGATCCTCGGCACCAAGCTGGCCGTCCGGTTCGGCACGAAGCTGATCGTTGCCTTCGGGCTGTTCTTGATGGCCGCGTTCTACCTATGGGTTTCGACTTCATCAGTCACGACCGGCTACGGGACGATCGCCGCCCAGATGATCGTTCTCGGGACAGGGATGGGCCTCACCAGCGCACCCGCGACCGAGGCGATCATGGGCGTCGTGCCGAAGGCGAAGGCCGGCGTAGGGTCGGCGGTCAACGACGCCACGCGCCTCTTGGGCGGCACCCTCGGCGTCGCCGTGATCGGCAGCGTGTACGCGTCGCTGTACGCCAGCCGGCTCACTGGCGCGCTACCCGGGGGCTTGCCTGCCAGTGTCGTGCGGACCGCGCACGCGTCCGTCGGTGCCGCGCTCACAGTCGCAGGCAAGCTGACCCACACCGGCCACCCGCTGCTCGCGTCAGCCATCCACAGTGCCGCTAACTCTGCCTTCTTCCAGGCCTTCCACGCCACCAACTATGTCGCCGCGGGCATCGCCGCCGCAGGCGCCGTGATGGCGCTGGCACTGCTGCCCGCCCAACCCACGACCAGCCGCGACGACACACCAGAGGTGCCGGCACTAGGTACGCCCGCAACAGCCGCAGCGCACAGCTGACCCCACCCCCAGGGACAGGAGACACACCATGAGCACCCAGCAACTCACCCCGCGCGTGACCACCGCCGGCTCCGGGATCCGCCGGGCAAGCGGCTTTGAGTTGACCAGCCCGGGCCAGCCCGGCGCGGGGAACGTCGAGGCCGCGCTTGAACGCAACCGCGCGTTCGCCGCCGCCGGCGGCCATCAAGGCTCCTCCGTCTTTCCCAACCTGCGCCTGCTCGTACTCACGTGCCTCGACCCGCGTGTCGACCCCGCGCACTTCCTCGGCCTCGGCCTCAGCGACGCGATGGTCGTGCGCAACATCGGCGGGCGGGTCAGCCCGGAGGTCATCAACGACGTCGCGTTCATCGGCCAGCTAGCCGAGAACCTCCTACCCGACGGTCCGCTATTCGAGGTCGCCGTGATCCACCACACCCAGTGCGGAACTGGCGCGCTCGCCGACGACACCTTCCGCCGCCGCTATGCCGAGCGCATCGGCGCCGACGAGACGGCCCTCCGCGACCGGGCGGTACTCGACCCCGCGGCGACCGTCAGGAGCGATGTGGAATGCCTTCGCTCTGCACCCGCCCTCCCCCGGCGCGTGACGGTCTCCGGGCACGTCTACGACGTCGTCACCGGGTTGGTGCGGACCGTCACAGCGGCTCGATACCACACTCAGACCGACTGAGGAGGACGAATCGAGCACGCCGAGCGCACCAAGACCCACATTCGTTCGACCGCAGTACTCGCGCGTTTGGCGCGGCTTGGCTATGTGGAGCCATCACCTGCATGTGGAGGTTAGCGCTCCACTTTCGTTTTCCCACTGTAGCACCAAAGCGGAGGTATGTCCTCCGAATTGCTACAGTGAGAGACGATGAGCCGACGAAGCGATCCGAATTCGCAGGCCGCGGAGCGCCCTCTGCGCCGCGACGCGGAGCGCAACCGAGAGCGCATCTTGGAGTCGGCTCGTGCTGTCTTCGCCGAGCGGGGGCTGACCGCAACGATGGACGACATCGCCCGCCATGCCGATGTCGGCATCGGCACCGTCTACCGTCGCTTCCCTGACAAGCAGCAGCTAATCGAGGTGCTGTTCGAGAGTCGCTTGCGCGAGATTGCGGCGGCTGCTCACGACGCGCTCAAACACGAGGATCCGTGGCAGGGGCTCGTCCAGTTCCTTGAATACGGTGTCGCCCTAATGGCCGCCGACCGCGGGGTCAAGGAGCTGATAATCGGCACGGGCCGCGGGCCACGACGCATCGAGCGGGCGCGACGGACGACGATGCCGCTCATCGGCGAGCTTATTGAGAGAGCTCGGGAGTCCGGTCAGCTGCGACCCGATATCGCTGCCACCGACGGCTTGCTTGTGATGCTGATGGTCGGAGCCATAGCCGACTACACGCGGGAGGTCGCGCCAGAAACGTGGAAGCGGTATCTGACAATCACTCTGGACGGGCTGCGCACCCGTCGCGACGCTCCAACGCCGCTGCCGGCTCCGCCTCTTGACATCGCCCAACTCAACGCTGCGATGGTGCGCTGACGCGGTCTACGGGACGGCCGGTCAACCCTCGTGGATCCGGGCCGCCGTTGTTCACCTGAGCGCCTCTGCGGTGGACACGAGGACGAGCGCCATGGGGTCTAGGACGTGATTCCCAGAGCTGCCTGCGCCAGTGCCCAGGCCCGGCGCTGTTCGGCCCGGGATCGCCCTGGGCGGGCGATTGCTGAGAGCATCACGAGTTGAATCCGGACATCCTCGGGACCGAGGTCAGAGCGGACCAGACCAGCGGCCTGGGCACGGGCAAGCGGCTCCCGGAATGCCGCCTGCATGCGCTTGCGCAGCGCTGCGACGCCGGGGTGGTTGGTCTGAGGCGGGAGCAGCTCGGCGATCGGGAGGTTGGCGGTCTGGATCTTCAGCGCCGCCTCGAATAGCGTGATGAATGCGGCCGGTGTGTGTGGCAGCTCGGCAGCGGCCGCCTCGACCTCTGCGACCACTCGGTCAAGCACTGCGAGATGGAGTTCCTCACGGGTCGGAAAGTGGCGATACAGGGTGGCGCGCCCGACGCCGGCGACCCGGGCGATCTCGTCGAAGGGAACGTCGTCGCCCCGTTGGCCGTACAGCGCGCGGGCTGCGCGCACGATCGCGTCGCGATTGGCGACGGCGTCGGAGCGACGGACAGTGTCGAGGTCGTGGGCCCCCAAGGCCAGCCAGCCTAGCGAGCAGCTTCAACGAAGCCCCGGCAAACACCGGCTCTCCCCGACACCATTGGCTGTTACATTAAGTGAGATGAAGTGTCCGTTTACGACTTCACGGGCGGCGCTGTCAGGGGCAGGCTCACGATGACCACGGCGACCCAGCAGCCGAGAGGTCAGCCTGCACTGCACACCGCGCGAAGAGCGCGCACACGGCGACTCGACGCCGCCCGGGACCTTTTGGGGTCCGCCGATCCGGGGCTCAACCGGTTGTTCCAGTCGTTGGAACTGGTCGTCGCAATCGCCGCCACGGTGGGCGTCGTCTACGCGTTCATGCAGCTCACTCACGTGATGTGGATGCGCGCGCCGGCCGGCGCCACCGTGTCGCCGGCGTTGGCGGCCGAACTAGCGGCCCAACACCACGGGATCACGCTGTTCGCGATGCTGCTGGGCGGCGTGCTCGCGATGCTGTCCGTGTTCGCGGTGGCCGAGCCGAGACTGAAACAACAGGGGCTGACCCTAACGTTGATGCCGATCCCGATACTGGCGACGATGGCGCTGGCGGTACTTCTGGTCGGCCACCATGCAGCCGGCATCGCGGTGCTCGCGGTGGTGATGGGCGTAGGCACATACCTGCGCAAGTTCATCCCCAGGTTCGGACAACGGATGTTCGTTTTCGGGGTCGAGTTGTTCGTCGGGTACCTCTTCGGCTTCCTCAGCGGTGGCGCGGTGCAGGAGCACATGATCGGCTGGCTCGCGGTGGTCCTCGCGATCTCCTGCGCGGTCAGCTTCGTGATCAAGGTGTTGGTCGCACGCCCGCTGGCGCGGGGGCGACTGGACCGGATCTCCAGGGCGTTCCGAGCCCGCTGCTGGGCGGTGGTCGGTCAGGCGATGGCGCTGTTCGACACCACCGACGAGCATCAGCTGGCGCGCGTCCGGCGCCGCCTGCGGCGGGCGCTCGTCAAGGTGAACGAGACAGCACTCGTGATCGATGCCTCACTGGCCGACGTGCGCACCGCACCCGATGCGGCCGCGGCGGACGCCCATTCAGAGCTGTTCGACCTCGAGTTGCTCGTCCAAGAGATCGGTCGGATCTCGAATCTGCTGGCTGCCGCGCGCTTGCCTGCGAAGCTGCGCGCCCAGATCCGGGAGCTGCTGGCGGACCTCCGCCACGGCGAGGTGGACACTGCGGCGGAGGTCCGAGCGTTCAGACGCGACCAGAGGGATGTCTGGCTCGTGGAGTGCGACGCGCAAACTGCGGCGCTGATCGACCGGCTGATCAACACGATCGCGGAGGCCGCAGAGGCTGTGCGGCTCTGGCCACGTCACCACCGGGCCGGCGAACGCGACATCGCCGTCACGTTCGAGTCACCGGTGACGCTCGTGTTCGGCGACCTGCCCGGTTCGGCGATGGTCAGCGCCAAGACGGCCGGACAGGCGACGAACGGCCGGCTTGCAAGACTCGGGATCGACCCGTTCGCGCAGGCGGCGATCCGGCTCGCCGTCGCCGTTGGTCTCGCCGCCGCGATCGGCTCGATCGTGTCAGAGCGGCGCTTCTACTGGGCGGTGATCGCCGTGTTCATCACGTTCATGGGCACCAACACCTCGGGCGAGCAGCTGGTGAAGGCTGCGCACCGCGTCGCAGGCACGCTGATCGGAATCCTGATCGGCTCCTTGCTGGCACACGCCGTAGGGGTCTCCAGCTGGTCAATCGCGGTGATCATCGGCGCATTGGCCGTGGGCATCTACTTCATGAAGGTCAGTTATGGGGTGATGGTGATCGGGGTCACGATCGCCGTCTCTCAGCTGTATGAGCAACTGGAGGAATTCTCGAATCATCTTTTGGTGCTGCGCTTGGAGGAGAGCGCGATCGGCGCCGCGATCGCGGCCATCTGCGCGCTGGTCATCTTCCCGATCCCGACCCGCAAGGTCGCGCGGGTAGCGGCGCAGGGCTACCTCACCGCACTCGGCGGGCTGTTGGAGCAGGCCCGCGCGCGACTCGCGGGCGGCACCGATAGAGGTGGTCTGACGGCAGCGTCCCGAGCGCTCGACTACGCCAACCAGCAGCTCATCACCGCCGCCAAGCCGCTGCGTCTGACACCGTTCCGCCCCGACCGCCTGGAGCACAACGTTGCGCTGCTAACCGTGACCGCTCACGAGGCCCGCAACCTGGCGGCGGAGGTTACCCGCCGCGGGGACGACGTCGCGCCGCTGGATCGCGACGAGCTAGCCGACGTGCTGGCGAAGGAGCGAGACAGCGCCATCGCCCTCGCCGAGAGCCTCGTGGCACCGGACGCGCCGCCGCCGGCAGCGCGGCTGTCAGATTTGCAGATGGCGGCGCTTGAACACCCCCTGAACGACGACCGCGCGGTGCCGGTGCGCAGCGACCAGCGGCGGCTACTGCTGGCGATCGAGCGGCTCGACGCGGCACTCGGCGAGCTAGGTGACAACCTTTTCGTGTCAGCCGCGGCCATGCACGACGACCGAAGGCAGCGCTAGGCCTCCGAGGTCTCACTGGTCCGCGTGAGCGATCACGCTGGTCGTGGACCATCGGGGCTCCCACTTCCAGAACCCGGAGCGCTCGACACCTAGCGCGTCGAAGTACCACCGCGACAAGGATAAGTTCGTCATCGTGTGATGTCATCCTATAATGACATCACACGATGACGAACTTGGAACACCCCGTGACGACGACCTCGAAGCTAGCTGGGACCGATTCACCGTTCCCCGACCGGACTGAAGAGGCCCCTTCGCTACGCCGGCGGCTTCTCGTGCCGACCCTGGTGTTGTCCGGGTCACTGATGTCAGTGGTCTCGAGCCTCGGCGCCCCCCTTATCCCGACCCTGTCGCGGGCCGACGGGGTGTCCCTGAGCGCCGGGGAATGGATCCTTACCATCACCCTGCTAACCGGTGCACTGGCGACGCCGGTGATGGGGCGGCTGGCCGACGGGCCCCGGCAGCGGGACGTCATCCTCGCTGCCCTCGCCGTGGTCGTCGTGGGCTGCGTGGTTGCGGCGATATCCAACAGGTTCATCGTGTTGCTCATCGGTCGGGGCCTGCAGGGGGTGGGGCTCGGCCTGTTGCCCGTGGCCATGGCCATTTCCCGCCGGAACCTCCCCCGGGAGCAGGCCCGCCGAACCATCGCCACCCTGTCGGTCACGACCGCGATCGGCGCTGGTCTGGGGTATCCTCTGACCGGGCTGATCGCGCAGGTCCTGGACTTCCGGGCGGCGTACTGGTTCGGTGCCATCGCTGTAGCCTGCGCTCTGATCATCGCTGCGCTGGTTCTGCCGCCCCGCTCTGCGGTCGCCTCCCGTCGCTTCGACTTCGCGGGTGCCGGTCTGCTCGGCTTGGCGATCATCGGGGTCTCACTCGTGCTCAGCGAGGGCGGAGGATGGGGCTGGGTATCGGCTCGCTCGCTAAGTGTCATCGCCGCGTCAGTGATCCTGCTGGCGGTGTGGATCCCGCTCGAGCTGTGTATTGCCGACCCGCTGGTCGACCTGCGCCAGGTCCGCAACCGTTCAGTACTCACCGCCGACATCTCCGGCTTCCTGATCAGCGTCGCCATGTACCTACTTCTGCCGATCATCGTGGAGTTCGTTCAGATCCCACTGTCAGCGGGATTCGGATTCGCAGCATCCCTGGTCGTCTCGGGGCTCGTTCTGATTCCGCTCTCAGTGTGTAGCTTCGTCGCGAGCCGCTTCCTGTTCGTCTACGAGCGACGCTTCGGGCGCCGCACCATGATTCCGCTCGGCTCGCTGGTGTTCGCAATCGCGGCGATCTTCTTCGCTTTGAGACACTCTGCATTGTGGGAGGCGTTCGTCGCCTTTGGCATCGGCGGCCTGGGTGTCGGCTTCACCACGGCGGCGATGCCCGGGTTTATCGTTCGGGCCGTGGCCCAGAGCGAGACCGGGAGCGCATTGGGCTTTTACCAGGTAGTGCGAGGCATCGGTTTGACGGTGGGGAGCGCGCTGAGCGCTGCTGTGCTGATGGCACACACAGGGCATGGTCAGGCACTGCCGGACGCCGATGGCTTCAAGGTGGCCCTGATCATCGCTGCCGCCCTGTGCGTAGCGACCGCGGTGGTGAGCTTCGTGCTGCCGGGACGGACAGGAGAGCAACCGCCAAGTTCACGACAGCAGGAGGATCGATCATGAGCGCGAGCGAAGTGCCGCTTGGGAGCCAGAAGGCGCACCGATCTGGCCGGCCCCGGGACGCCGCCGCCAGCAAGGAGGCCCTGCTCCAGGCCGCGCAGATTCTCTTCGGCAAGCAAGGGTTCGACGGCACAACGATTCGGGAGATCGGCGAGCAGGCCGGGGTCGACGCCTCCCTCATCGCCCGCTATTTCGGTAGCAAGGCTGACCTCTACATCGCCGCGTTGGCTTCCGAGAACGCCGCAGGGATCCCGAGCAAGTACGACGGGCGGTTGGAACAGATGGCTGAGGTCGTGTTGACCCGTGCAGACGGTGTCGGCCCCGGACCAGTCCTCCAAGCTGTGGTCCGTTCGGACACATCCCCCGAGATACGCGAAGCCGCTCAGGACCTCTTGGCCCGACGCATGGTAAGCCCGTTGGTCGCCAACATAAGCGCACAAAGCGTCGATCGTCCCCAACTGCGCGCGGAGGTCGCGGTTTCTGCTCTGCTCGGGATCACCCTCGCTCGCGCACTGGGATGGTTCGAGGAGATCCGATCAGTGCCGCGCGAGGAGCTGGTCGACCTCATCGCCGACGCCCTCGTCGCAATCACCGAGAACAGTCACGCGAGCTAGGTTCCTCTCAAGCGACGCAAACTCCGTCGGACGCACAAGGTCACGGAAATTCGTGTATCAGCGACGGAGGCGCGGACTCTTATCTCACAGTCACGAAGACCACGGGGGCACAAGCAGGGGGGCATAGGCACGGTGGCCTGTGTGGCACGGATGCCGGGACCGGACACGGGGCCACTGAGCGAAGATGCAAGCTTCGCCCAGCGGCCCCGGCCCGTTTTGCACCTCAGCCGGCTCCGAGACAAATGAACCCTGTCAGCGCCGGCCTCGCCGGCGCCACCACTGCCTGGGCCGCCGCCAGCGCTCCGGCCGGCGGGCTTCCCGATCGCAGCGCAGCGTGCAACCTGAGCATCAACCGCCTTGCACCCGCATCCGGCACTGGCACGACGCTCGCGATTACGGTTCGCGTGCCCATATCCAACAGGGCGGCGACGAAGCCGAGCAGCTCATCTCCAGGGCGCGCATCCGCCGTCGCCATGTCGCACGCTGACAGGACGATCAGACGGGGCGGCCGACGCAACCTCTGCAGCTCATACGCCGAGGCTGGTCCATCGACGAGGTCGATTGCGGAGAACAGCGGGCTGTCGGCGCGAAAGTGACCGTGGCACGCGAGATGGGCCACGTCGGCACCATCGAGCGCGCGCAACACGTCCGCCACGGTGGCGTCGGCGCCCGTGAGGACGGTCGCGTCGGGATATAACGAGCGGAGGTCGCGGACCTCGCCGGCTGCGTAACGCAACCGCGGCCCCGCCGCGAGCAGCACCTTTCGCCCTCGCCGTCGACGGCGCTCCTGGAGCGCGCGCCAGATGCCAGCCGACGGCGCCACCGTGAGCGGACGACCTTGGAGGCTTGGCAGCATCGGCCACGGCAACTCGTGCAGCGAGCCCGTCGGCACGATCACCAACTCGCGTTCGCCGATGGCCGCCGCCAGTGGCGCGATCAAGTGGTCATCGAGGGCCTTGGCGCTCGCACGGGCACCGCCGTCCATGGCACTCCGGGCCGGAGCGCGATATCCAGTTCGAGCATCCCGGGCCAGTCCGAACCGTAACCACCCGAGCTCCTCGACGACGGGCGCCAGCTCGCCAAGCTCGTGGCGGGTGAACATGTCGTCGACGACGGTGATTGCGGTAATCCGGCCGTCTAGCTCGGCGAACTCGATCAACGCCCGCGACTCCAGAACGCCGGTCAGCTCGCGTGGCGAGCGCAGGGTGCCGTCGGTAAGAGGACTCGCTGAAGCCGGGCCAAGCGGGCCCGGCTCTGATCGGGCGTGTCGAGAGACGTTACGCACCCGGGCCTCGAGTCGCGCTCGCTCGGCAATCAGGGCACGGCCCGCTCGTCCGGCGGCGTGAGCCCGGTCGAGCCTGGCGCTGACCCGGCGCAGCTCCTCCATCTCAGAGCGAAGCGCCGGGTTGGGCGACGGGGTCACCGGGGCGAGCCGTAAGCCACTGCTACGCAACTTTTCGGCCCACATGAAAAGAGATCTGACGTCATCCGCTTCGAGCGCGATCCGTAGCCCGAGGCGCGCCAGCTCAGCTCCGATCTCAGACGCCGAGGCACGAAGTTCGGAAGCTGCCAGTGTCGCGCGGTGCTCCTCCAACATCTGGAGCCCCCTGGCCGCCGCGCGCTGGGCACCGCGTCCGTCCCCGTCCGCTCTCCGAATCAGCGCCTCGACGTGCCACGCCTCGATCCGGTCGGCAACGGGGCCGCGTCGGCGCAACGATCGGCACTGCGCGAGCTCGCCAGCCGCGACCCGGGATGAGCCGAGCTCGGTCGCCGCGCGCGCGACCGCAAGCCGGACCCGCAGCGCCTCCTGCGACCAGCCGATTTTCTCCAGGGTCGCCGCGGCGGCGCGACCGGAGCGCAACATCGAGAATCGGAGCGTTCCGGCGGCGACCGCGGCGGTCAGCGCCAAGCCGGCCGCGCGGGCCGCGTAGAGGCTCCGACGCTGGGCCGCGAAGGCGCGTTGGGCGGCACGTGCCTGCTGGTGGGCGTCCTGCGCATCGCCAGCGAACAGCGTCAGCCGGATGAGTTCGAAGCGGCCCTCGTGATCGTCCCTGCCAGCGTGCTCCCAGATCGAGCGGGCGACAGCGAGCGACTCAAGCGCCTCGCCCATCAACCAAGCGCCGGCGAGTGCCTGGGCACGCAGAAGCGCCAGCTCCGAGCGATCGCTCGCCGGCAGCTCCTGTGCGTCGATCGCGTCGAGCTGCGCCAGGGTCGCCGGCAGATCGCCGCGGGCCAGGGCAATCCGTGCGAGCTGGATCTCGGTGCCGACGGCTGCGGCCGTTGCCCCGAGGGCGGCATAGAGATCTCGAGCCCGGCTCAGATCCGCTTTGGCACCGTCCGGATCGCCGCGTTCGGCACGCAGCAGACCGCGGTTGCGAAGCAGCCTCGCCTCCCAAAGCCTGTCGCGCTCGCGCCTGAGCGTGGCGAGCGCCCGATCGACGCCGAGCAGCGGCACCTCGCCGCTGCCGGCGTAAAGCAGCACGGCGATCCGGAACACCTCGGTGCGGGCCAACTCGTGGCCATCCAGCGCCGCGCTCGCGGTGGCGAGCTCCCGCAGTGCCGTGACGAAGTCACCCCGCCCGGCGAGGTCGAGCGCCAACCGCCGCCTCGCCATCGCGGCACGGCGGGCCAGGCCGTAGCGGTCGCCGATGCGGACGGCGGCGCGGGTCGTTCGCAACGCACGCGGATCGCCGAGTTCGTGTCGTGCGAATGCGAGCGCGTGGAGGGCCGCGACCTCTGCTTCGGGCTCGCGCTGTGCCCGGGCCAACACGAGCGCCCGCCCCGCGAGTGCCGCAGCGTCACCGGGGTGGACCTGGACCAGCTCATACGCCCGCTCGGCCAGCGCCAGCGTGGTCTCCTCGCGGCCACTGCGGGCGGCGCCAATCATTTGCATCAAGGCTGCCGCAGAGCGCTCTTAATGTCCACACGGTGCGCT
Organism: uncultured Conexibacteraceae bacterium; assembly: GCA_963720195.1. Classification (GTDB taxonomy): domain Bacteria; phylum Actinomycetota; class Thermoleophilia; order Solirubrobacterales; family Solirubrobacteraceae; genus Palsa-465. The sequence goes on along the minus strand of CAVRFD010000012.1, from coordinate 64,044 downwards.
CTTAATGCCCATAGGATCACTTCTACAGCGCAGCGACTCCGAAAAAGGACCGGCGAATGAGTCCCAACACAGTCTTCCCGCTGGATATGCGTCCGGAGAACCCGATCACAGAACGGATCATCCGGGACCCGAATGTCACCTACGACGTCAGCGGGGGGGCGCTAGCGCTTGCAATCAAATCTGAGCTGCTCGTGCGAACGTCGGCCCGCCAAGCGTTCGCGGAGCTCGACGACGCTCTGTTGAAGGTCGCCGAAAATCGCGGGAGCCTCGCCGATGCAGAGCGGGCGAGTCGGACCGGTGCGGCAGCCGTCACACCCCCGGATCCGTCGGGCCCATTCGGCAACGTCGAGATCTGGCGGCTCAAGAATCCGGGGGCCGACTCGATCGACGAAGCCCGGCGGCTGCGGATGTTGGCCGAGCCCGAGGCGGTGAAGCTGCGCAAGGGACCTTCGGTCGTTGTACCCGCGGTCTCCCCCAACCACCTGGCGATCCTGGCGAGCTCCAAGGCCGACGGTTGCCCAGCCAGTCCACCCAACCCGGTGCCACCGCCCCGCGACCCCAACTGGGTTCCGGTCGCAGCGGCGCCAGGTGTCGATGTCGTAGTACTGGACAGTGGCTATATCCGCATCCAGCCTCCGCATCCGGCGCACGCCACCCTGGACATGCGGGTGAACGACGTAGACGGCTACTGGCTGAACAGCAGCACCGTCCCGGCATCGTGGGAGCCCGATCGCCAGGATGGATTGACCACGGACCGGCAAGGGCGACTCGACGGGATCGTCGGTCATGGCACCTTCATCGCAGGACTGATCGCACACCTATGCCCCGAGGCAGTGCTGACCGTTGTCGGCCAGCGCGACCAGGAGTTCGACATCGACCCGCTGATTCCGTCGCAACAGAGCCGTCTGTTCGCGGCCGAAGCTTCGATCGCACACTCGATGCTGCTTTACGCCGACACCGACGTGATCCAGTGCGGCTTCGCGTTCCCCACGCTCGACGACCATCCGTCGATCCCGTTCGTTGCCGCGATGCAGGTTCTCCTGGGGCCGACGGCGCCGCGTCCGGGCGTTGTGGTCGTCGCCCCTGCCGGCAACGAAGAGTCCCCCCGCCGCTACTGGCCGGCCGCGCTGCCGGACGTGATCGGCGTGGCGGCGACCAACCGTCGCGGCAACGCCCGCGCATACTTCTCCAACTGGGGATCGTGGTGCGACTGCTGCGTCCGCGGGCAAGGTGTTTTCTCCACGTTCGTGTGGTGGTATGGGCCGATCGAGGGCGAGCCCCTGACCGACGTCCAGGACTTCACGGGATGGGCCGGATGGGACGGCACCTCGTTCGCCGCGCCGCAGGTTTCAGCAGCGATCGCGGGTCTGGTGGCCGCAAGCGGCGGCGCACTCAAGGGCGCCGAGGCAGCGGAACTGCTGCTCAGTGGGCAGAGCACGTTCCCGGTTGGCCAGTTGACCGACTATGCCCTGAACCCCGCGGGTGTGACCCTTTGCCAGATCCACCTACCGTGAACCGTCGGCGAGCGTGCGCGAGATGACACTCTCAAAGCTCATCCGAGTCGGCGAGCGAAGGCGACCAGGCTGCCTGGTCGGAGATCGTCGAGCGGTTCTCCGGACTCGTTTGGGCGACCACGCGGGCGCACCGGCTGGCTTCGGCCGAGGCAGCGGATGTTGCCCAGACGACCTGGCTGCGGCTGGTCGAGAACCTCGATCGGATCCAGGATCCGGAACGGCTGGGCGCATGGCTGGCGACCACCGCCAGACGCGAGTGCCTGCGCATGATCCGCCTCCACGGGCGAGAGGTGATGGTCGAGGACGAGGGGTTTTTCGAGGCACACCCACGGCGGAGTCGGTCGATGCCCGGTTGTTGAGGAGCGAGCGCGCCGATGCGGTGCGCCGGGCGTTCGCCCGTATCGGGGAGCGCTGCCAGGCACTGCTGCGCTTGCTGGCGTCTCCGACCGAACCGAGCTATGAGGAGATCGGGGCGGCACTCGGGATCCCGATCGGCGCGATTGGTCCCACCCGCGCCCGCTGCCTCGAGAAGCTGAGGCGAAGCCCTGAGTTGGCCGCGATGGAGATCAGTTAGCGGGGATCACCATGGATGCACACGAGCCCGACCCACTGATGGACGAACTGCGGGCGCTGGTGGCCCAGAACGACCCCGTGCCGCCCCTGGTGGTCGAGACCGCCAAGGCAAGCCTCGGCTGGCGCCGGCTTGACACCGATCTGGCCGAGCTGCTGACCGATTCGGCGATGGAAGAGCAGCCGTACGCGCTGGCTCGCGGCCGTGGCCAGGTCGGGGTCCGCTCGGTCAGCTTCGGTACCGGCCGGGTGACGATCGACGTCGAAATCCGCGGCGACGAAGCCGAGCGCACGGTGCTCGGCCAGATCACTCCGTCGACCGGCGCCGCGGTCCAGATCCAGCACCTGGACGGAGCAGGCGACCCGGTGGAGACACGCGCGGACGAGTTCGGGCGCTTCCGCGCGCTCGTGCTGGGCGTCGGGTGGATCCGCTTTCGCGTGTCGCTCCGAAAGTCGGACTCGGGCATCAGTCCGGACTGGATCGAGACGAGCTGGATTCCACTTTAGGCTGGAACTTCGACACCTTCAAGGCAAGTACCGCTTCGGGGATTCGAGCCCGGGTTACCAGGCGACCTGAGCGTGAACCACGGGATTAGGTGTCTCGCAGATAGGTCAGGACCGCCAGGACCCGCCGGTGCTCCGTGCCGGTTGGGTCGAGGCCGAATTTGTAGAAGATGTTGGTGACGTGCTTCTCGACGGTGCCCTGATTCATCACCAGCGCTTGGGCGATACCGCTGTTCGACTTGCCCTCCGCCATCGACGCGAGCACCTCGAGCTCGCGCGGGCTGAGCTGCTCGATGGGACGTAGACCCTATGGCCTGTTGACCGGCGACGGTTGACAGTCGGGGTTGCTGGCCGGACGCTCCTCTCGGGGATTTGTCTGACCGGAGATGATGGCTCCGGCTGACCCCAGAACTGTGAGGAGGTCCGGCCATGGCTGGAACTTTGACGTGGGTTGGGATGGATGTCCATGCTCGGTCGACACACGCCGCGGCAGTGGATGTGTTGAGCGGCGAGCTGATCCGGATGCGGTTTGGGCCGGGAGTTGAAGCGCCGGTCGCCTGGTTGCAGTCGCTGCCGGGCCCGGTGTGGGCCTGTTATGAAGCTGGGCCGACGGGCTATGGGCTCTATCGCGCAGCGGTTGCGGCAGGGGTCAGGATGGATGTGATCGCGCCGGGCAAGACGCCGCGTGCACCGTCAGATCGAGTGAAGACCGATCGGCGGGACGCAGAGCTGCTTGCGCGGTGGCTGCTCGCAGGATCATTGAAACCCGTCACAGTCCCGCCTGAGGGGGTTGAGGCCGCGAGGGAGCTGACGCGTGCTCATGACGCCTGCCGGCGGGATCTGATGAACGCTCGCCATCGCGTTTCGAAGATGCTGTTGCGCCATGGTCGGGTTTATCCCCAGCACAACACCTGGGGTCAGGAGCATCGCCGCTGGCTCGCGCGCCAGCAGTTCGATCAGGACATGAGCGCGTTCGTGTTCGCCGACCTGGTCGCTCGCGTTGACGGGCTCACCGCTCGCAAAGCGGCGTTCGCAGAGCAGATCTCCCGGCTAGCTATCGACCCCTGAGTTCTGGCCGACCGTCAGCCGGTTACGCGCGTTCCGAGGCGTTGACACGCTCACTGCTCTGAGCATCCATCTTGAGCTCGGCGCAGACTGGCAACGCTTTGAGAAACCCACACGGCTGGGAGCGTGGCTTAAGCTGACCCCGTCACTGAATCAGTCCGGTGAGTCCTCACACCAAGGCGAGATCACCAAGACAGGGTCCGGTCTCGCTCGCCGGTTGCTGGTTGAGTCCGCCTGGCAGTACTACCGCTAGCCGCGGATCGGCGCGACCCTGGAGAACCGACAGCAGGGACAACCCGAGCATGTCCTAGCGATCTCCAACACCGCCCAGCAACGGATCCATCACGTTTACTCGCGAATGAAAGCGCGAGGCAAACCCCATCACGTAATCGTCGTCGCATGCGCTCGAGAACTCAGCTGCTTCCTCTGGGCTGCCGCAACCGCCGACTAAACCCTTCTCCAACAGCTCCCGGTTCGTGAGGCCGGGGCGTCGGGCCGCAAGCGGCCGGCACGCGCGAACGAACTATGAGCAACACCTTCGGATGTCACGCTCGTTCCTAGAACAGCGCACCGCCGGCAGCGAAACCGGGTCTTGGGGTAGCCAACCCCCGCATCTCAGACTGGCAACGCCGAAACCGAGCCCGACGCCCCGCCCTCCCGAACAACACCCCAACGCCTGCATAAGCGGACGCCATGATCCGCGCCCGCTTGACAAACGCGACGCTATATCAGTTCGCCGCCGCCGGCCGAGCACGCGGGCGACGATGTCGGGGTAAGCGCGCACTGCCCATCGGCGACCCGGTTCGCGGCCTGTAGGAAGCTGTCGACGTCGCCGGCGCGCTCCTTAAGGAGATACCCGACGCCGTCGGCGCCGCTAGCCGACCAGGTCCAGCGCGTACTCCGGCTTGTAGTGCTTGGAGAGAATGAGCACGCCGGTCCGGGCCGCTGCTGGCGCACGGGGCGCCGCGCGCAGGCCATCCTCGCCATGGCCCGGGGGCATGCTGATGTCCGCAATCACCAGGTTGGGGCGGTGGGCGAGACCCTTGCGTCCGGAGATCATCAGCATCAGCGGCCTGGGCCACAACGTCGAACCCACCCTCGGCGAGCAGTCGCGCGATCCCCTCACGCAGAAGATCGTCGTCATCGCCGATCACCACACTTCGTGGCCCCCGACATTGCCGGAGCGTATCGCCAGCGCCGCTGAGTTCTGCGAGCGCGAACCGCCGCGGGTTGGGAAAACCCCCCCTCCGATACCAGCGCTCCTGTGGAGCTCAGGCGGGGACGGCATACCCGGTAAATAGAGGTCGGCGCCGAGGTGACCTAGGGTCCGTTCGCATGGTGGCGGCGCACGATCGGTGCGATCGTCACCGGCGCCGGCGCACGCCACGAGTCACACCCACCACGCCAAGCGCCAGCTCGGAGATCGTCAAGGCCCATCTGTACCTCGACGACGACAATGAGACGAAGGAGCGACTGACATGAGCAGCAACTCGACTCCGCCGGATCGCATCGCAGAAGCGGACCTCGCCCGACCCGGGGCACCGGCCGGACCAACGCGGAGAGGATGGGGTGTACGAATCGCGAAGCGGCGTCCGAATGACACTCATTTGCGCGACATTCTGCTAGTCGTACTCGCCTTTGCGTGGGGGGTCGATCGACGCGATCAGCTTTGGCGGCCTCGGCAAGGTCTACTCCACCGCCCAGACCGGCAACCGGATCATGCTCGGCCTCGGGGCGGGTGGCGCGTTGGGGGTGCCGTGTTGCGGGCGGGTGTGTCAGTGGCGGCGTTTGCGGTCGGTGTGGTAGTAGCAACACGCGTCGTCGGGCATCCACCTGCCGGTGTGCTGTGGCCGCGTCGACTGGAGGCCGTCCTGGTCGTCATTGCGGGCATTCTGATTGGCTTCCTGGCGTTCTGGATCGTGGTTAACGGTTACCCGCTCCACTAGCGCCGACCTGCTGATTGCCATCTGGACCTGGGCGGTGGCCCGGACACGGCTCGATTTTCCGGCTCGGCTTACGGGCGGTGTTCACCACCGCGCTAAAGGTGACGTGGACCACCTTCATGTCCGACGTCGATGACGGTCTGACACCGCAACGTGGCGACGCGGTGGACCAGGTGCGGCTCCTGCTCATCGTCGTGGGGGCGTTTGCGGGCGTGGCCGCCGGTGGATCCCTGCTGTTCAATGGTTTCCGCTCCGTCGCCCCCATCCTCGCGCCGGCGCTGACGTTGGCGGTGGCGGCGACCGCCAGGGGTTGTATTCGGCCCATCTCGTTCGGTTGCGGGACCCATGCGGGGGCACCGCGCAGGCGACCTGAAGGCACGCGTGCTTCTGTCCCGCCGCCATCCCTCCGACGCTGTATGAGCAGCCAGACGCTCGGTGCCGGTCCCCCTGCACACGGCCACCGCGGCTACGATGCGGGCGAGGAGGGGCAGCTCTGGACTTGGACGGGAATCTCGATCAGCAGCATCGTGCCCTCGCCGCTTGGGCTCACGAGTTTCAGAGTGCCGCCGATTGCCTCGACGCGATCGCTGAGCCCGACCAGTCCCGATCCGTCGCCGGAGTCGGCCCCCCCGACCCCGTCGTCGCGAATCTCGAGCCGTAGCAGTCCGTGCTCGACCTGAGCCGTCACGGTGGCGCGATTCGCGCGGGCGTGCTTGACGACGTTCGTGAGCGCCTCGCTCACGACGAAGTACGCCGTCGCCTCGACACTCGCCGGGAGGCGCCCGGTGAACACCGAGGTCTCCACCGGCAGCGGGACGCGGGACACGAGTGCCTCCAGCCCAGCTTGCAACCCGCCGCGAGTTAGCGCCGCCGGGAGTATTCCGTGCGCCAGCTCGCGCAGCTCGGAATTCGCCTGCTCAGCATGCCTCAGCGCCTCGGCCACCAGTTCGGTGGCGTTCGCGTCGCCGTTCGACTGCGCCCGCAGCGCGAGCTTCAGCACGATCACCGCGTGCACGAGCCGCTCCTGCGCCCCATCGTGCAGATCTCGCTCGATCCGCCGCCGGCTCTCATCGGCGGCAGCGACGATCCGGCGCGCGAAGCGGCCAAAGCGGCCCGGCTCTCCGCGTTCGCGATCGCCGTCGCCACCAACTCCGTGAAATCAGCCGAGCCGCGCCTCGCATGTCCGGTGGCAGTGACTGCTCCCGGTCGAACCGGCGCCAATCGCGCCCCACAGCCGGCCCTCCACGATGATCGGCGTCGCCACCGACGAGACGATGCCTCGTTCGCGAGCGCTGTCACCCAGTGGCCCCGAGGCGTCGCCGTAGCCGTCGATCCGGGCCGGACGGCCGGTCTCGAACACGAGCGTGACGTGTTCTTCCCGCCAAGGCTCGTGCTGCTGCCGACGGGAAAGTGGGTCGTGCCGCGAGCCGCAACGGCCGTAACCGTGCGGTCGGCCTCGTAGCGGCCCATGCCGGCGTAATCGACCGGGAACAGCTGCACGACCTCGTCGATAACCGCCGCAAACACCTCCTCGGGCGGCACGCCGGCGCCACCAGCGTCGCGACGCGCCGCAAGGCCGCCTGCTCCTCGGCCAGCCGCGCCAGCTCGCCGCGGTTCTCTGCGTTCGCGACCGCCGTCGCCACCAGCTCGGTGAAGGAGTCGAGGCGCGCTTCGCTTTCCACGGGCAGCGGCGGCTCGAGGGTCGAGCCGGCCGCAATCACCCCCCACAGCCGACCCTCGACGATGACCGGCGTCGCCACCGCCGAACGGATGCCCATCTCGCGGACGCTGACACGCGCCGAGGCCAGCGCTGTCGGCAACGCTGTCGACCCGGGCCGAACGACCGGTCTGCGCGACGATCCGTGCCGAGATTCTTCCACCCGGGGGCCAACCGGCGGCCAACGGGGAATGGTCGTCCGTCCGGCCCGAGGCGGCGAGAACAGCCAGCGTCCCGTCGGGCTCGTAGCGTCCCATCCGCGCGAAATCAACCGGAAGCAACCGGACGACTTCCTCGGTGACCGCCGCGAACACCTCCGCCGGGGCACCCCGCGCGCCACCAGCGTCGCGACCCGCCGCAGCGCCGCCTGCTTCTCGGCCAGCCCGGCCAGCCTCGCGGCTCTCGGCGTTCGCGATCGCCGTCGCCACCAGTTCGGTGAACTGGGCGAGGCGCGCCTCGGCCCCCCCCGGCAGCGGCGGCGCCCCCGCGTCGAACCGACGAACATCGTGCCCCACATGCGGCCCTCAACGATGATCGGCGCCCCGACCGACGAGCGAATGCGGCTCTCGCGGCGATTCACCGATTGAGCCGGAGGCGCTACGGCATAGGCATCGACCTGGGCCGGACGCCCTGTCTCAAACACCATCGTGCTCGGGTTCTGTCCCCCGAGGGGCCGTCGCCTGCCGATCGGAATGCGGGCCACCGGGCTGCCCCAAACCGCGAGCGTCGTTACCGTGTCGTCGGCTTCGTAGCGACCCATCGCTGCGAACTCGACCGGGAGCAGCTGCCCGACCTCCCGGGTGACCGCCGCGAACAACTCCTCGGGCGACACGCCCTGCGCCACCAGCGTCGCGACCCGGCGCAACGCCGCCTGCTCCTTAGCCACCTCGTGCAGCCTCGCATCGGTCAACGGTTCTCTCCATGCCCAGCCATGGTCCCCACGCCCTTAGGAAAGAGCGAACACTCCCCGCAGCACCGACGGCACGTTCGTGCGCATCGACGGCCAAGCCTACGCCCGCCACATCACGAGTGCTACCCCGGACGACCAGCAGGACCGGAGGTAGGGCTCTCCCGAGCCCGTACGGCGGATTCTTGAAGGTCCGCGTAGGGCTACCCGGAACGCAATCTCGGGTCGGTGGGCATGGAAGAACCTGAGCGGCGAACGAGATCATGTCGAGACCACGACGCGCAACGATCAACGACTGCAGTGAAAGGAAGCGCAATGACGACCTCAGCAACCTCAGTCGCAGCCAGCGGCACCTTTCTGCTCGGCGGCGACCTGACCGTTCACCGACTCGGCTTACGGCGCGATGCAGCTGCCGGGCCCCGGTGATGTGGGGCGAGCCTCGGCGACCGCGACGAGGCCATCAGCGGTGCTGCGCCGCGCGGTCGGAGCTCGGCGTCGACTTCATCGACACCGCCGACTCCTACGGGCCCGTTCGTCGTCCGAAGAGCTTCATCCGCGAGGCGCTCCACCCCTACCCGAAGGGCATCGTGATCGCGCACGCAAGGCGGGCCTGACGTACGGGCCCGGATCCCGCCGACTGGCAGCCGGTCGGTCGTCCCGAGTACCTGCGCCAGCAGTGCGAGCATGAGCCTGCGCCGGCTCGGCCTGGAGCGCATCGACCTCTTCCAGCTGCACCGCATCGACCCGAAGGTGCCCGCTCGACGAGCAGCTCGGCGTGCTGGCGGAGCTGCAGCGACGAGGGCAAGATCCGCCACATCGGCCTCTCCGAGGTGAGCGGTGGACGCAGATCGAGCGGCCGCGCAGGAGCGTCGCCACGATCGTGTCGGTGCAGAACCTCTACAACCTGGTCAACCGTTCCGCCGAGCCGGTGCTCGAGTACTGCGAGCACGAGGGGCTCGGGTTCATTCCGTGGTTCCCGCTCGCCAACCGCGAACTCGCCAAGCCCGATGGGCCCCTCGGCTCGCTCGCGGCGGAGCTGGGTGCGACCACGACGCAGCTCGCGCTGGCATGGCTGCTTCACCGGTCGCCGGTGATGCTCCCGATTCCTGGCACGAGCTCGGTCGCGCATCTGGAGGAGAACGTCGCCGCGGCCGCGCTCGAATTGTCCGATGAACAGGCAAGCCGCCTAGAGCAGCTCAGTTGAGGTGGCGGTCGATCTCCGCGATAACGCGGAGCCCGTACCTTGCACCGGTCCGCGGCTAACCGCCGGGCGCGTCGCGCAGGTAGGAGAGGACCGCGAGCACGCGCCGGTGCTCGGTCTGGCCCGGATCGAGCTCGAGCTTGTGGAAGATGCTCGTGATGTGCTTCTCCACGGATGCCTGGCTGATGAAGAGCGCCTGGGCGATGCCCTGGTTGGACTTGCCTTCCGCCATCGCGGCGAGCACGTCGCGCTCGCGCTTGCTGAGCCGGTCGAGCGGCCGGTCGCGCTGGCGGCGGCCGAGCTCCGCCCGACGACCTCGGGGTCGAGCGCGCTGCCGCCTGCGGCAACCCGGGTGACCGCGTCGATGAAGCTCTCGACGTCGCCGACGCGCTCCTTGAGCAGGTAGCCGACGCCTTCGGGGTGCTCCCCGATCAGATCGAGCGAGTAGTGCTCCTCGTAGAACTGCGACAGCACCAGCACGCCGGTCTCGGGCCGCTGCCGCCTTATCTCGATCGCGGCCCGCAGTCCGTCGTCTCGCGGCCAGGCGGCATGTTGACATCGGCGATCACGACCGACGGGCGGTGCGCGAGACCCTTGCGCAAGAGATCCTCGGCGTCTCCGGTCTGGGCTACGACGTCGAACCCGGCCTCGGTGAGCAGCCGCACGATCCCCTCTCGCAGCAGGACGTCGTCCTCCCCGATCACCACTCGCAGCGCCGCTGCCATCGTGCAACCGTACCGCGCGACGGGGGCCTCTTGGCTATTCGTCGCCGTCGCCGAGCAGTTGCGCCAGGGGAGCGTTGGGGAGGTCGGCCTTGTGCACGAACCACGGCGCCGGCGCGCCGAACTCGCGGTCTGTCGTTATGTCCCCATCGATCGACGTGAGCAACGATTCGCGGGTGCCACGGGAGCCGGCGAGCTCGCGCGCAAGCGTGACTCCGTCTCCGTCGGGCAACTCGACGTCGACCAGGAACGCCGATGGCTTCAGCCGGCCGGCGTCCGATAGCGCCGCCGAGACGCTGTCGCCTCGCCGACGACGGTCAGGCCGCTGGCGGCGAGCAGCCGTACAGCCAGCGTGCGGAACTCTGGGTCGTCATCGACCACCAGAACGGATCGGGTCATACCAGCCAATGATCGTCGTCTCACCACGGCCGCCATATAGGGAAAACCAGAAACCGGCTCACGTAGAGGCTCCGCCACGTGAGCCTAACGGCCGCTCGAGGTGATCAGTTGATCATCGCGTATACCGACTCGAAAACTTCACACCGATGAGCGCTCGCGAGGTGGGCGCTGGCAGGGTGCGTGACCTCGGAGAGTTCATCCGGGCTGCTCGGGGCGAAGTCGAAGCTGACCTGCTGCTGCGCGGAGGCCGCGTGGTGAACGTGTTCACGCATGAGGTCGTGGAGACGGCGGTGGCGCTGCGCGGTGATCGCATCGTTGGGCTCGGCGACCTGCCGGCGCGCGAGGTCATCGATCTCGATGGCCGGTGACGTGTGCCCGGGGCTGCTCGACGCACACGTTCACATTGAGATCTCGATGCTGCCGCCGCATCGGTTCGCCGATGCGGTCCTGCCGCACGGTGTCACGTCGGTTGTGTGCGATCCACACGAGATCGCCAACGTCCTGGGCGTCGAGGGGGTCCGCTATATGCTCGATGTCAGCGAAGGATTGGATCTGTCGGTGCTCGTGATGGCCCCGTCCTGCGTGCCGACATCCTCGATGGAGACCTCCGGCGCGGCACTCGATGTCGACGACCTCGCTCGCTCTTCTGGATCACCCGCGCGTACTCGGCCTCGCGGAGGTGATGAACTTCCCCGGAGTCTTGGCCGGCAGCGTAGAGGTGCTGGACAAGCTGCGCGCGTTTGCCGAGCGACCGTTGGATGGGCATGCCCCGGGCCTGACCGGTCCGGACCTCCAGGCATACGCTGGTGCAGGTATCTCGAGCGATCACGAGTCCGTTACGGCGGAGGAGGCGCGCGAGAAGCTGCAGCTGGGCATGACGGTGTTCCTGCGCGAGGCGTCCAACTCCCGGAACCTGATCGATGTGCTGCCGGCTGTGGACGAGTACACCGCTCGCAGGTGCGCCTTCGCGACCGATGACCGGGTACCCGGGGAGCTGTTGCGGGACGGATCGATCGACTCGCTCGTGCGTCTCGCCATTCGCGGCGGTCTCGATCCGGTGACGGCGATCGCCATGGCGACGCTCAATCCGGCCGAGCACTACGGATCTGCGCGACCGCGGGGCCGTAGCGCCTGGCCGGCGCGCCGACCTTCGTTGTGACCTCGGATCTGCGCGCGTTGCCCGTGGAGCTCGTGCTCGCCGGCGGCAGCGATCGTCGCGCGCGATGGGCGACGACTGCGCGACAGCGTCGCGCCCGCGGCCACGCTTCCCGACACCTTCCATGTCGCGTGGCCGCCAGACCTGCGATTGCCCGCGAGAGGGCGCCGGGCCCGCGTCATCGGCATCGTCGAGGACCAGCTCGTCACCACCGCGCACGTGGAGGAGGTGCGCGTGGAGGACGGCATCGCCGTGGCCGATCCCGACCGAGACATGTTGCGCCTGAGCGTCATCGAGCGCCACCACGCGACCGGCAACGTCGGCATGGGGTTCGTGCGCGGCTTCGGTCTTCGGCGCGGCGCGATGGCCTCGAGCGTCGCGAACGACTGTCACAACCTCGTCGTCGTAGCCGCCGGCGACGAGGACGGCTTGGTCGCGGCGCGAGCGGTCGCCGAGATGGGCGGCGGCATCGCCGTGGTCGCTGGCGGCGAGGTGCGAGCAGCGCTCGCGCTGCCCCTCGCCGGGCTGATGGCCGACCAGCCACCAGAGGTGGTTGCAGATCGGCTCGACGTCGTGACGTCCGCGGTACGACAGCTCGGCTGCGCCGTTCCCGCGCCGTTCATGGCAATGAGCTTCCTCGCGCTGCCAGTGATCCCGCATCTGAAGCTGACCGACCGCGGGCTCGTGGACGTCGACGCGTTCGCGTTCACGGACGTCTTCGTCGACGAGCTACCGCTGTAGGGGGATCTCGGCGCGGACGTTCGTCCCCTGGCCCGGTCGGCTCGACACGGTGAGCGTGCCGCCGAGCGTCTCGATGCGGTCGGCGAGCCCGGCGAGGCCGCTCCCGGCGGATGGTCGCGCGCCGCCGATGCCATCGTCGTCGACTGTCAACACGAGGTGGTTCGCCGTCCGCGTCGTCGTAACGCGACGCTTTTGACGCCCGCGCATACTTGGCGACGTTCGTGAGGGCCTCCGCGGTCACGAAATAAGCGGCCAGCTCCACGGAGCTCGGATAGCGCTCGTCTGCGATCTCGACCGCCACGGGCGCGGGCGCCCGGCCCGCCAGGTCCTTCACCGCGGCGGCGAGACCGCGATGGGTCAGCACCGCGGGATGGATGCCGTGCACCAGCTCGCGGAGCTCCTCGATAGCCGACCGCGCGTTGTCGAGCGCTTCGCCGACATGCGCTCGTGCCTCGCCCGTGACGTCCTCCCGCCGCATGGCGAGCTGCAGTGCGATAGCGACGCGCACGAGACTCGACTGAGCGCCGTCGTGTAGATCCCGGGCCACACGGCGGCGCTCGCTCGTCGGCTGCCTCGACGATCCTGGCCCGCGACGCACCGACCTCGGCGAGACGCGCACGCTGCGATCTCGTGCCGCCGACGTTCGTCCTCGGCCTGCACGCTCGCGCTGAGGTCGTGGAACGTCATCGCGGTCCCCATTCGGCCGTCGATCTCCAGCGGAACGCAGTGGATCGAGATCGGGATCGATGCTGCCGTCCCTGCGGACCCACCAGTCGCGTTCGATGCGGACGGGCTCGCCGCGTTCGGTGGCATGAGTGATCGGGCAGTCCTCGACCGGGTATGGCGACCCGTCCGGGTGCTTGTAGTGGACCGAGTCGTGGCTCGGACGGCCGATCAGCTCGTCGTCGCTGTCGAATCCGAGTGTCCGGACGGCCGCGTGGTTGACGAACGCCACCCGGTCGTCCCCGTCCACCAGCCACAACGGGATCTCGCCGCTGATCACAAGCGCCTCCTGCACGTCGTGGGCGCTCCAGCGACGTCGCCCCGGCAGGCCCGACCTGATGTCTCGGCCAGGCATCCCCGCAGAGTAAACCACCGTCCTCAGTGCTTCGAAGAGCCATGACGGCGCCGCCCTACCGGCCTCAGACCGGTAGGTCAGACAGGCTGGCAGTGGTAGAGTGCCGGCCGCAAGAGTCACGTGACATCGGGAGTCTCGACCGGCGGCGGACATCGTGAGGAGAATTGGGATCTCGGGGCGATACCTCGCCCCAACGGTTGCGGCGGTCGCCGTCGCCCTCTCGGTCCTGGCCGCGCAGGGCGCGGCGCGGAACGGCCTACCGAGACACCTCATTGCTGCGAAGGCGCAACTGTCCGCGACGGCGAAGGTGCTCGCTTTCGACAAGACCGCAGTGAGGCCGAAAAAGACGTACCGCATCGCGTATCTCGCGGAGTGCACGGACAATGGGTATTGCCAGGCGCGGCTCGCCGGGATTCGTGCGGCCGCCAAGAAGTATGGCTTCGCATTCAAGCTTTTCGATGCCAACTTCAGCCCGCAGACGCAGCTGGGAGAGGTGCAGGACGCGGTGGCCGAAGGTTTCAACGGGTATTTGCTCGCCCCGACCGCCGGTGCGCAGGCGTGCGCCATGTGGAAGAACTATCTGAGGCCGACTGGTAAGCCGGTCGTCACGCTGGATTTGCCGATGTGCGGCGACCCCAATTACACGCCCGGGTTGGCGGCGACGGTGACGATGGCGCGGCAGTCATTTTTCGACGCGGACGTTGACTACGCCTTCAGCAGTTGCAAGCGTAGGTGCCAGGTGGCAGCAATCGGAGGCTCGGTTGGCTCGGACCTGTTCACGGAGTGGGAGCGCGCGATCGCACAGGGCGTGGCGAAGTACCCGAACGTGAAGGTGGTGAGTAACCAGCCCGCAAACTTTGACCCGACCACCGCGCTTCAGGACATCGGCGACGCGCTGCGTGCCAACCCGAACCTCAGCGTCGTCATCTCACCGTGGGACGACATGACTGTTGGTGCGGAGCAGGCGATCATCGATGCGGGCAAGAAGCCAGGGCAAGGACGTGCGAATCTACTCGACGGGCGCGACTACGGTCGGTATAAAGCGGGTCGAGCAGGGCGCGTGGAACGAGACGATGATCTTCCTGCCGTATCAGGAGTCCTACTACGCCGCGGTTGCCATGATCATGGCTCTCGAGGGCAAGCCGGTGGACGCCTACGTGAACGAAGCCGAAATGCCGCCGGTCACCAAGCTGGGTTCTTCGTCTACGAAGCACAACGCCGCCAAGTACCACCCGAATTATTCCTAGGCGCAGAGGGCGCGCGCCGAGTTGAGTGAGGCGAGAGATGCCGGTCGGGCCCACACGGCGCTCCCTTCGAGTGCCTCCGTAGCGCTCCGGGCGCAGGGCATCTTCAAGTGGTTTCCGGGTGTCCGCGCGTTGCGTGACGTCAATTTTGACCTGCACGCCGACGAGGTGCATGGGTCGGTTGGCGAGAACGGCGCCGGTAAGTCGACGCTCGTCAAGATCATCGTGGGCGCCTACGCGCCCGATGCCGGCCGAGTTGAGGCATTCGGGCGCGGCGTCGAGCACGCAGATCCGCGAGCCGCGCGTCGGGCCGGTATTGCCGCGATCTACCAGGAGCTCACGATCGTCCCCGACATGTCAGCCGCCGCAAACGTCTTCCTCGGGCAGGCGCAGTGCCGGGAACTCTCCGTTTCGCGCTCGGCGACGCATCGAGCCTTTGGAAAGCTGTGCACGCGGCTCGGGCTCACGATTGACCCCGAGGTGCGGGCAGGCTCGCTTTCGGTCGCCGACCAGCAGATGCTCGAAATCATGCGGGCGCTTGCCGCTGACCACCGCATATTGATCATGGATGAGCCCACGGCCTCGCTCGGTCCGGTCGAGCGCGAGCACCTCCACCGGACGCTTCGCGGCCTGCGCGAGGCGGGGAGTCGCGACCGTTTACGTCTCCCACAACCTCGACGAGGTGCTAGCCCTTTGCGACCGGGTCTCGGTGATGCGCGACGGCGAGCTCGTCGCGACCGAACCGATCGTGCGCTGGACGAAAGAGAGACTGATCACAACCATGCTCGGGCACGTCCTTCTCGAAGCCGCAGCCAAAGCAGCGGAGGATTTCAGAGGAGGAGGTCCTCCGGGTCGAGGGCCTGAGCGTGCCGGGGGTGCTCGAAGATGTCTCATTCAGGCTCCATCGCGGAGAGATCCTCGGCCTGGCCGGGCTCGTCGGCTCAGGTCGCAGCGTGCTCCTGCGGTTCCTCGCGGGCGCGGACTCGGACGGAACCGGTCGTCTGTTTGTCCGGGGACACGAACAGCCGTGGCCGCGTACGGTTCGGCGCGCGCTCACTTATGGGGATCGCGTTGGCGCCGGAGGAGCGCAGGTCGCAGGGACTCGTACTTTCACTAAGTGCTGCGGCGAACGTCTCCTTGACCGAGATGCGCAAGGTCGCGTCCGGGCCCGTTTTGCGTGAGCGCAGGCGGCTCGAGCGAGCAGCGGAAGGACCGCGGCCTCTCGGATTCGACGTGAGCCGACTCCGCGAGCCCGCGGGCTACTTCTCTGGCGGCAACCAGCAGAGGCTCGTCCTGGGCAAATGGCTCCACCGCCGGCCCGGGGTGCTCCTGATGGACGAGTTCATGCGCGGGATCGACGTTGGCGCGAAGGAAGAAATCCTCACAGTTGTCAGGCAGCTCGCAGCAGAGGGTATGTCCCTCATCATCGTCTCGTCCGAGTTCGACGAGCTCATCGAGGCCGCGGACCGCGTCCTTGTTCTCGCGCGGAGGCGACTGATCGGCGAGTTCGATCAAGCCGATGCCTCCGTCGAGCGCATTCTCCGGCTCGTCTTTGAGGTCGATGAGCAGACGGACGAGCCTTTGGTGCATGACCCGCCCGTTACTCCGCCGACCGCTCGAATGCGCATGACAACTCCGCCGACTTCGGAGCGCCTGATTGAAAGAGCGGGCAGGTACCGCGTCGTCCTGCTTCGAACGTACGGAATCGTCATCGCCTTCGTGATCCTCGTCGCGGTAGACGCAGCGCTGAGCCCGCAATTCGCGACCCGGCTGAACATCTTCAACCTCTTCTCGCAGTGGGCGCCGGCCGGGATCATGGCCGTGGCGATGACGTTCGTCATTCTGACAGGCGGATTCGACCTCTCGATCGCCAGCGGGTTCTCACTCTGCGCCGTCACAGCCGCCGCCGTCGGCCGCACTGAGGACCCGGCAGTCGCCTTCCTCGCTGCCCTCGGGGTAGGGCTTGCGATCGGCTTTGTCGCAACGGTGCCCTCGTCGCAGGAGCCACAGGAAACCCGTTCATCACGACCGTCGGGACGGGACTCGTCCTCAGCGGAGTCGCCCTCGTCGCGACCGGCAACATCGCCTACACCGTCAACAACCCTGGCTTCGGAACGATCGGGGCCGGGCGCTGGCACGACTTCCCTTACTCGGGGATGATCCGCCTCGTTGTCGGCGGGCTGGCTCTCGCGAAGACGGTGTACGGGCAGGCGATCTACGCCGTCGGCGGCAACGCTGAAGCGAGCCGCCTCTCCGGGATCCGTGTCAGAACAACGATCGCGAGCACCTATGTGTTGTCCGGGCTATGCATGGGCGTTGCCGGCATCATCGCCGCCTCGGAGCTCAGCTCGGCCCAGGCGAACATCGACCCGAATATCGTGTTCGACGTCATCACGATCGTCGTCGTGGGCGGCACGTCCCTCGCCGGCGGGTTCGGCTCGATGTGGCGGACGGCGGTGGGTCTCGGGATAATCGCGACCGTCTCGAACGCGATCATTCTCGCCAACATCAACCCCGACTACCAGGACATCGTCAAGGGGTGCATCATCGTCGGTGCGCTCGCTCTCGACAACTACGTGCTGCACTTGGCCGGTCGTGCTCGCACTCCAACTGCCGTGGCCCAAGCCTCCGGCTCATCCGAACATTCCACCGGGCGATAGTTGTTGCCGGACGACGTGAGGGCACGGGGCTATCGACCTCGCAGCCGGGAAGCTGATTCACCAGCGCCGGCCCATGTATTTTGCGGGCCGTCGGACGCTCCTTAACCGTACTGACAAAGGATGCCGGAGCGGCATCCACACCTCTCGCCCGATGGGCGAGCATCTCAGGAGGTTCACCGAAATGCGTCCGCATCACGTCGTTCGCGCGCTCGCTGCTGCAGCAGTCGCCGCCTCTCTTGGTGCCCCGGCCGCCCAGGCACGTTTCCTCATCTACTACCCGACCTACACACCGGTCCACCATAAGCCCGTTCAGGGCTCGGGGGCGACAACGCACCGGCGGCACCCCCGTCTCCACACGAGCGGCGGGGTCACGGCCCGACGCGACGCCACCACCGCGGCGGCGGCCTTCCCGCGCCGAACTAGCCCGATCTCAAATGACGGGTCGTGCGAGGAATCGCAAGCGATTCCTCGCACGTTTGTTCGTAGGTGCCGATTGCCCGGGCGGTCGCCCTCCACCAGACCATCCTGTGATCGCTCCGTTCGCACAGGCACTCACAGCCCATCTACTGTCATGAGCACGACGTCGTCAGCTCTCATCATCGTGAGCATCGTCGCGGACAGCAGCCGTGCCGTTCGCGGCTCGGACGAGGTCGTAGCGGCGGCGCACGTCGGCGCGGTCTGCCGCCTCGGGTACCGATTCCTCGCTTGCGCGCAGGATCATGTCCGCCTGCTCAAGCAGCACCTCGCGCTGCGCTGGCGAGTTGGTGTGAGCCATCACTTTGGCGATGCCGTCGAGTTGGCGGATCATCACGGCCGGCATTGCGCGGCTGGCCTGGCGGATCTTGTCGTGCGCGCGCTCGACCAGGCGCCGAACTCGACGGTGACCACGATCACACGCACGTGGCCACTGCGTCACGGTGAACGCTGACCGGATGCCAGCGCTCCGCGATCTTGCACAGTCCGTCACCAAGCCAGTCGATGCAGGCGAGTGCGGTGAATGTGTCATTGACAGCGGGCGAAAGCGCTCGGATCGCGATCTCCACGAGCTGATCTACCGCGAACGAGAGATCCTGTGTCAGCGTTCTGTGTGGGCCCGTCGCGTGCGCGCCACCCAGCGCCCTCGCGACGCCGGGCGCGGCGGCAGCAGGCCAGACCTGCGCCAGCGGCTCGCCCGCCACGACGAAGTGCCCCGGCCGGTGCAGCAGCCGGATCACCGCGTGGCTCGCGGCTGAGATCGCGATCAGCGTGTCCAGGCGTACGAACTGCAGATAGCCGCTGCTGGTCGCGACGACTACGCCGCTGTCCTCGTCCAAGCGCCTTGTCACCTCTGACAGCGATGACCCTGCTTTGCCGGCACTGGCACTGACGCCGCCGCTGTCAGCTTCGATCGCGCGCGACAGATCGCTGGCGATGCTCGCGATCACCCGCGGCAACTGGATCGATTTGGCGATGTGATCGATGAACACCACAAGCACCGCGACATCCGCGACCACCAGCGCCAGGCAGACCGTGATTGACAGGTGCGGCACGAATTCCCGTGCGCCGCCAGGGCCAATCGAGACAAGCACGAGGATCGAATAGACAAACGTCGCGACGAAGCTTCCGAGCGTGAACTGTGTGATGCGGTCGCGGATGAAGTTGCGCAGCATGCGCGGACCGAACTGCGTCGAGGCGAGCGTCAACGTCACGATCGTGATCGAGAAAACCAGTGTCACCACCGTGATCACCGCTGCGGCGATCGCGGTGAGGATCTCCCGTGCAGCGTCGGCGCTGCCGCTGTTGACGAACGATGGGAGACTCAGCGTGCCGTCGTACGCCGCCCGATCGAGCGTAGGTGACGACGAACAGCACGACCGCGAGAACGATCTCGACCGTCGGCACGAGCCAGAGGTTCGTGCGCAGCGCCTCGCGGCGCCACGCCGACGGCATCGGAATGCCGAAGCGTCATTGCGGTACCGCCATGCCGACTGGCTGGCTAGGATCTGCGGGGAAGGGAAGCCGGAAGCGGAGAGCGCACATAGCGGCAGGGCAGCACAAGACGGTGCCGACCAGGCTTCCCGGCTCACCGCCACGCACTGTACCGGGCCACGCCGCGGCGCGGCGTTCATATCTACTCGCTCCGCGGAGCAGAGCGCGTTGTGCGTTCGACTTTTGTCGCGGTGTCGGCGATGAGCTCTGCGACGGTGTCGGCGGCGTCAATATCGCGGGTGGTTCGGCCGAGCGATGAAGCCCTTGTGGTCGGGTTTGGGAGTCACGTGCCCGCCGTTGGTCACTGTGTAGAGAGTGACCGAGCGTTTGCCCTCCTGTACCCAGCGCTGGCGGAAAACCGACGTTTTGCCCGACTCAGTAGTGACACGACCAGACTCGCTCGGATCTGGTGATCCTTGAGGACCCGATGACGTTGCATCCGCATAGATCACACAAGGGTGGACTGCACCAGTAACACGGCGCGGGACGCTGGCGCACGACGGGTCCCCGAAACCCGGGGCCTGAGAACTGGTGGAGGATATGATGGAAACCACCTATGGCGCTGGCATCAGCGTTTAGCTCGACGATCCGCGGCCGGGACGCCGGCCGGAGCGGGAACAGTCGCAGGGTTGTCAAAGATGATCACTGTGCCTCCTCGCTGCACATCAGGGTCGCCATCCGTTGATTGGAAGGCGACGAGTGTTCACCAGTCCATGCGGGCTCGCATGGCTCGACCGGGTGATTTTTTCCGGGAGCCGGATCGTCGCGGTCTCGCGAAGCGATCTGGTCGGCGAGCTCGTCGGTGCGCTCTGAAAAGCTCAAGCCCGGGGCGCCGAGCCCAGGCCCGAACCAGGCACCACGCCTGGTTGACGGCCGGTTGACAACGTTGTCAGCGTGAGATATAAGCCGCGCTGACAACGTTGTCATCCCAGGAGGAATCGCCTATCTCAGCGCGCTCGCTCGTCCACTAAGTCACCGAAGACGCTATTCGGAGCCCGCAGGTTTCAGGAGGAAAGGGGAAGCTCAGAACCCGCAGGTTTAAGGAGGAAGGGGAACCGTGAGAGGCAAGCATTCAGCCAGGTTCGTCTGTGGTCTGACGTTGTTGCTGTTGAGCGCGGCAGGCGCTCTAGGGGCTGTAGCCGTACCGGCATTGGCGGGGACGTCGGCGTCCCCGCCCCCGACCTCGACGGCGCAGGGCGTCACGACCCCCACGCCACAAACCCTGGCGCCCTGAGGCGTCAGCGCTAACGACCGGCAAGGGAAGGGCCGGCCCCCTGCTGCACGCTGAACTGCGTCAGCGACGGCCAGCCGGACGTGCCGCCGACTGCGCCAAACCGGTTGCCGCCTCCAAACGGCCGGCCGGAGCGCGCAACCACACCAGGGTCACGCAGACGCCCGCGGCCGGGAGCTTGGCGAAGCTCGTCGACACCAGGACCTGGACCTCCGGCGGAGGCAACACCTTCCCGGGAGCCGAGGTGCCGTTCGGGATGGTGCAGTGGAGCCCAGACACGATGCCGACCTACAACGCAGGCGGCGCTTACGACTACTCGGACACCAAGCTCTGGGGCTACAGCCTGACCCACGTCTCCGGCCCCGGCTGCGGGGCGGCGGGCGACGTTCCGATGGTGCCCACGACCGGACCGCTCCCCTCGGGCGATCCGAACAAGATCACGACGGCGTTCAGCCACACGGGTGAGGTCGCGCAGGCCGGCTACTACTCCGCTCAGAGCAACGAGCCGAATACCGTCACCTCGGAATTCACGGCAACGCCCCACAGCTCGATGGCTCGCTTCACGTATCCGGCGACGACGCAGGCAGACTTCCTGATCAAGCTGATGGCCAGCCAGAACGGGGACTCCGGCGACAGCGTCAAGGTCATCGGGAACAACGAGATCCAGGGCTCGGACACCAGCGGTGACTTCTGCGGCGAGAGCAACAACGACGGCCAGCCGCAGCTGTACACGCTGTACTTCGACATCGTCTTCGACCACCCGTTCACAGCTTCACAGGTCATCACCAACACGGGTCAGAGCGACCCGGCCGCGGTCGCACTGACCTTCGACACGACCCAGGACCCGACAGTCCAGGCCAAGGTCGGCATCTCCTACGTGAGTGCCGCCAACGCCAAGCTCAACTGGCAGACCGAGAATCCGGGCTGGAACTTCAACTCCGTGCGCCGGAAGGCCCAGGCCAGCTGGGACCATCTGCTCGGCAAGATTCCGTTTCAGGCGGGAGCTACTCCCAGACGCAGGAGTTCTACAGCCTGCTCTACAAGGACTTCATCCAGCCCAACGTCACCAGCGACGTGAACGGCCAGTTCATGGGCGCGGACCTCAAGGTCCACAGCCTCGCACCCGGTCAGAAGAACCAGTACGGCATGTACTCCGGCTGGGACATCTACCACTCGCTGTCACAGCTGCAGACGATGCTCGATCCGCAGGCCGCAGGCGACATGGCCCAGTCACAGCTCAACTACTACAGCGAGGACAAGCTCCTGCAGCAGTGGGGCTACAACAACCTGAACAACTACGTGATGGTCGGCGACCCGGCCGACTCGATCATCGCCGACGAGTACACGTTCGGCGCCCACAACTTCAACACCAAGCAGGCGCTGACCGACATGCTGACGGAGGCCACGACCGTCAACGACGTGCGGCCGGGCGAGGCGCTCGAGCAGCAGTACGGATACCTGCCCGGAGGACGGCACGTACGGATGCTGTAACGCGCACGGGTTCATGTCGACGCTGCTCGAGTACGACAACGAGGACCTGGCGCTCGCGCAGTTCGCGACCGATATGGGCGACCACTCCGACGCGGCGATGCTGACGCGGCGGGCGAACAACTGGGAGAACCTGTTTGACCCTGACAACAACCTGCTGACCTCGCGACTGGCGAATGGCCAGTTCGAGCCGGGCGTGACCCCGACCTTCACCGGGACGTTCCCGACCGACGGCGAGCCGTATGTCGAGGGTGATCCATACGAGTACCTCTGGGATGTCCCCAACGACTACTCGGCGCTGTTCTCGCTGCTTGGCGGCAACGCCAAGGTTCGGCCGCTGCTCGAGCAGTATCTCTCGAAGCCAAACGGCTTCGGGATGTACGCGCAGCTCACGAACGAGTTCGACTTCGGCGAGCAGTTTGCGCTCGACTATGCCGGAGATCCGGCGGGCACTCAGGACGCCGTCTCCAACATGCGCAACACGCTGTACCTGCCGGGACCCGACGGGCTGCCCAACAACGACGACCTCGGGGCGAACAGCTCAACGTTCGTCTGGGAGATGCTCGGGATGTATCCGGAGAACTCGGGCCGCGGAACGCTTGTGTTCGCAAGCCCCGGGTTCCCGAAGGAAACCATCCACCTCAGCAACGGCAAGGCCATTCACATCAACGCGCCGGGGGCATCGCCCAGCACCTACTACGTCCGGTCGCTGAAGCTGAACGGCGCGCCTTACTCAAAGACCGTGGGTCGACTACAGCACGCTCACTCGCGGGGCCTCGCTCGACTGGTCACTGGGTACCACGCCGACCTCTTGGGGTTCGGCGGCGTCAGACGCGCCGCCCTCCTACTCCAACGGCCTGCGGCCGGTGGTGGGCTTCCTCTCCGAGCAGAACGCAACGGTCGCGCCGGGCTCGAGCGCAACTGTGCAGGTCGGAGCGCAGAACGCAACCGCGAGCCGGCAGGGCGTACATGTCGACGTCTCGGCTCCGGCCGGCAGCGGTCTGTCCGTCTCGCCCTCGAACGGCACGATCTCGGTTGCCCCGAACGGCCGCGGCACGCTTCCGGTGACAATCACCGCGAGTGCGTCCGCCCCGTTGGGGTACAACTGGGTCACGGCCACGATCACGATGTCCGGCGGCGCAACCGAGACCGTCAAGCTGGCGGTTCTGGTCGCAGATCCGGGCAGCCTGCTGGCTGCAACCAACAACGCAGGCATCTCCAACGACAGCGACGTCGGTCAGGCCAACTTCGACGGCGGCGGAGCCAGCTATTCGGCTCAGGCACTGGCCGCGCAGGGTTGGACGCCGGGCGTGACCAAGACGGTTGACGGCGTCAACTTCACCTGGCCTCAGTCGACTCCAGGCTGGCCTGACAACGTGATCGCCCAAGGCCAGAACATCGCGGTGAACGCCCCGTCGGGGACGCAGACGCTCGCGTTCCTCGGCTCGGCGACTGATGGTCCGGGCGAGGGCATGGTGACGGAGCACTACTCCGATGGCAGCAGCGCGCAGTACTGGCTGGGCTTGAGCGACTGGACGCTGAACGGCGGCAGCTCACAGCCGTCCTATGGCAACCAGACCGCGATCACGCCTGAGCTATCGGAACTGCTCGTACTGCTCGCCGCCGCAGCAGACCGTTCCGACCTATGTGTTCTACGCCGCCGTCCCGGTGGATCCCGGCAAGACACTGTCGAGCGTTACGCTGCCCGACGGTGCCTCGACGGGCCAGTTGCACGTGTTCTCGATCGGCACGTCAACGTCGCCACTAAGCCCGCCGGTCGCGACTTCGGTCACACCCGGCGTCGCCTCCGGCGGCCAGCAGGTCACGATCGACGGCTCCGGCTTCGGCGCCAGCCAGGGCTCGGGCTACGTCGAGTTCAGCGACAACGGCTCGAGCTGGGGCGGCACCGGACAAGCCGCGCTGACGATCGACAGCTGGAGCGACAGCGCGGTCACGTTCACCGTGCCGTCGTCGGTCTCGCCGGGATCGCCGGCGTCGGTGACCGTTGTCACTGGCAGCGGCTCGATGTCGGACAGCCCGGCCCTCGAGATCACTCCGACCTCGAATCCGAGCGACTACTACGACGACACCGGCACCTCGCCGGACAACAACCAGAGCTGTGCCAACTACGACGGTGTCGGCTACAGCTACTCGGCGAACGCGCTGGCCGCCGCCGGGTTCACGCCCGGGGCAACCGTCAAGGCGGATGGGCTGACGCTTCACCTGGACGGGTGGGCAGCCATGCGCGCCGGACAACATCCTGGCGGCTGGGCAGACGATGCTGCGTCAGCGGCCCGGCCGGGTCCAACACCCTCGGCCTGCTCGAGTCCTCGAGCGACGGAGGCACACAGGGAACGATCACGATCAACTACACGGACGGCACCTCGTCCACGGCCACGGTCACCTCGAGCGACTGGGCCGGAGGCCCGGGCGCAACGGAGACCGCGGCGGCGACGTATGCCCTATCGCAACAGCACCTCAGGGAGCTCGCAGCAGTTGACCGTGTACGTCTACGCGACCACCGTGCCGGTGGACCCGAACAAGACGGTCGAGTCGATCACGTTCCCGAACGTGAGCAACACGACCAGCGGTGGAGCGACGGCGATGCACATCTGGGCCGTCACTCTCGGGACGACGTAACCAGTAGGAATCGCCATCGACGATGGAGTGTGGGGGTCGGGAGATATCCCGACCCCCACCCCTACTTCGGCAGGGCTTTCTTCGTCCGACCACGACCTCGCGGGCACCGATCAGTTGTTTCGGGCCATGAAGGTCGCTGCGTCTCCGTCCTCGGGATTGACGAACACGATGTCATCGGGACGACGGCGAGGCACGTCGATCGCGAGCACCACAAACGGGTGTACGTCGATCTGGGGAAAGCCGTGGACGTGCCGCTCCGCGAACCGCAGGAACGTGCCCGGCGCGGCGCGGCTTTCCTCGCCATCGAGGTGGAAAATGCCTTCGCCCGACACGACGTAGAGGTGTTCGCTGCAGTGCTCGTGATAGTGCAGCGGCAACGTCCTGTAGATCCGGAAGATGCGGCTGCTCGCGCTCGGAAAGTCGCTGAAGTACTCGTCGGTGAGCATCGAGTCGCTCTCCGAGGGGAGCTTGGCGATCTCAGCGAAGACGTCGAAGGCATGACGCCGATTGTCGGTCTGCGGGGTGTAATCCTCGGGCATGTTGTGCCTACTCTCAGCTGCTGGTAGGGAGCTTGTCGGCGGCGACGGGGAGAGAGTCACGGCGTCGCAGCAGAACTGCGGGTTGAAGGTTCGCGTGCCGTCTCGCCTGCTTCCAGATATCGTCTCACCACCGGGACGCGATGACCACGGAAAAAGACGCGAACAACGGGGCGCCTCGAGCGCCGATGGCGCGGGACAAGAAGGGTTGGCGCGTGGCGCCCGCCCCGGACGGTCGCGGCATGCCCGACGAGCACAAGCCAACGCCGCCGCACCGGTGGCGCGGGTTGTGGATCTTCTTGCTCGTTCTGCTGGCGATCAACTGGCTTTCAGTTCTGATCGCGCAGCCGAGCAGCAAGCCGCGAGTCGAGGTGCCGTTCAGCCCGTACTTCCTCAAGCAGCTTGACGTCAATCATGTCAAGTCGATCACCTCCAAGTCCGGCACCATCCAGGGAACTTGGACCGTCGAGCTCAAATACCCGACCGACGACAAAAAGGCGAAGGCGACCCCATACTTCTCAACGCAGGTTCCGTCGTTCTGGAACACCGTCGCCCTGACCAAGGAGCTCGAGTCCAAGGGTGTGCAGGTCAACGCCAAGAACCCGAATCCAGGGACGTCGGCGCTGGCCGAACTGCTGCTCGGTTTCGGCCCGACGCTGCTGCTGGTCGGGCTGTTCGTGCTGTTCGCGCGGCGGGCGCAGAGCGGCTGGGGGCGGACTCGGAGGCTTGGGAAACTTCGGCCGCAGCCAGGCGCGGCGAGTCGATCCGCAGAAGATCCGCGTCACGTTCGACGACGTGGCCGGGATCGACGAGGCCAAGGCGGAGTTGACCGAGATCGTCGACTTCCTGAAAACGCCCGGAGCGATACCAACGGCTGGGCGGGCGGATGCCACACGGTGTGCTGCTCTTTGGGCCGCCCGGGACTGGCAAGACGCTGCTGGCTCGCGCAGTCGCCGGTGAGGCGCATGCCGCGTTCTTCTCGATCGCTGCATCGGAGTTCATCGAGGCGATCGTCGGCGTCGGCGCGGCTCGCGTGCGCGACCTGTTCGCCAAGGCCAAAGAGGCAGCGCCGGCGATCATCTTCATCGACGAGCTGGATGCGATCGGCCGCTCACGCCAGGGCTCTGCGGGGATCACCGGCGCCAACGACGAGCGCGAGCAGACGCTCGACCAGATCCTGACCGAGATGGACGGGTTCGACTCGAACGAGGCGGTCGTCGTGCTCGGAGCGACCAACCGGCCTGAGATCCTCGACCCGGCGCTCTTGCGTCCCGGACGATTTGACCGCCGGGTCGCCGTCCAGGCTCCCGACAAAGCTGGGCGGCGCAAGATCCTCGAGGTGCACACGCGAGGACTGCCGATCGACAAGGACGTCGATCTGGAGGCCCTGGCAGCAACCACCCCGGGGATGGTCGGAGCAGATCTGGCGAACCTCTGCAACGAGGCGGCGCTGCTCGCGGCGCGCCGCGACCACGACACAGTCCACATGGCTGACTTCACCGACTCGCTGGAGAAGATCCTGCTTGGCAGCGAGCGCGGGATCGTCCTCTCGACCGAGGATCGCGAGCGGACCGCTTACCACGAGTCCGGGCACGCGCTGGTCGGGATGCTGACCCCGGGTGCCGACCCGGTCCGCAAGATCTCGATCATCCCCCGCGGCATGGCACTGGGCGTGACGCTCTCAACGCCAGACGCTGACCGCGTGTCCTATTCGCGCGAGGAACTCGACGCCAAGATCCAGGTCGCGCTCGGCGGCCGGGTGGCCGAGGAGGTTGTCTACGGCAAGATCACCACCGGCGCCGAGTCCGACATCCAGCAGCTGACCAACATCGCGCGCCAGATGGTCGGTCGCTGGGGGATGAGCAGCAAGCTCGGACCCGTCACGGTGCTGCCCTCCGAGGCGCAGAGCCCGTTCCTGCCCGGCGCCTCAGAGACCTCCCCGCAGACACAGTGGCTGGTCGATCAGGAGGTCCAGCACATGGTCGAGTCAGCCCAAGCCACGGTAACCCAACTTCTGACCGATCATCGTTCCCAGCTCGAGAGCCTCGCAAGGGCGCTGCTGGCAGCGGAGACGCTGGACGGGCCCGACGCCTACAAGGCGGCCGGCGTGGCACAACACAAAGCCGAATCAGTTCCCGAAACCGTCGCCTGAGCCTCGCGCAGTCTCATTGCTCCGACTGCACGCTCGAATCGGTCGCGCTGTGGCCGTCGAGGAACGAGTAGACGTCGATCAGATCTACTCCCGGGTACGGGTTGAACACGACGGTGTCGGTCGGGAGGCCGGAGACGAAGCCGCTGTGGTCGCGCGCCGAGGGCCATGCCACCCCGTCCCAGCGCGCAACCGCCTCAGCTGGAGGTCGATGGCAGCAGGCCGGGTCCGGACAGGTTGAGACCGCGCGACGTGTCGTGTCGGAGCCGCGGAACCAGTGGGACATCGAGTCGACCGTCCCGACCGTGATCGCGTCGCCGCGGTCGCGATCGAGGTCGATCTGGGTAACGCACCAGAACGTTCCGGCCACGGTCTCGGTGCGCTGGTAGTGGAGCTCGTACGAGTCCTCGGACTCGAACGCCTGACGTGAGCTCCACCAGCGGCACAAGCGCTGACCCTCGATCGTGCCGTCCACGTCCGCCGGCAGCAGAACCCCGTCGTTCTCGTAGGCCTTCCACAGCCGTCCTTCGTGGTCCGAGCGCTGGAAGTGGACTGGGATTCCGAAGTGCCGGGTGATCAGGTTGGTCAGACGGTGGGCGGCCATCTCGTAGGAGACATAGAACATCTCACCGAGATCCTCGACGGAGATGTCCTCATTGCGCTTGGCGGCAGCGAGCACCTCGACGACTGAGCGCTCCGGGGCAAGCAGCGCCCCGGCGAAGTAGTTGGCCTCCACGCGCTGACGAACGTAGGTCTCGAAGTCCGCAGGTTCGCTGTGACCGAGCGCGAAGTGTCCGAGCGTCTGCGCGATGACGGAGCGCGAGGACCGGGTGCCGCCGGTCGCGTTGCGCTGCGGCACGTAGACGACGCGGTTGGCCATGTCGGTGATCGACCTCGTCGACGGCGGCAGGCCCTGGACGCGGGCGACTTTGAACCCGAAGTAGGCGACGGCCTCCGACAGGTGACGCTCTGAGACCGCGGAAGGCCCGGCGTAGCCGATCGCTTCGAGTGCGTCTGTCGCGGCAGCCTCGATCTCTTCGAAGTAGTTGTCGCGCCGACGCATCTCGTCGCGCATCGCGGCGTTCGCGGCGCGCGCGCCGAGCGAGCCCACGACGCCGTCGCCCGCCGGGAGCACGCGTGCACTCCCGTCTGATAGGTCGCAGACGCGGCTGAACAGTGCGACGACGTGCTCGAGCGCGGCACCGTCGAGGCGGGCCGACGGCTTCAGATACGGCAATCGCAGCGCCTTGTAGCGCGGGTCCTCCTGCATGCGCGCGAGCGCCACCTCGAGCTCCGCGCGCCGACTTGGCGCAGCCGAGGACAGTAGGTCAGCCGGCCGGCAGCCGAGCGCCGCGGCGAGTTGATTGACCGTCGACAGACGCGGCTCGCGGTGCCCGTTCTCGAGTTGCGACAGGTACGAAGCGGAGCTACCTACCTTCGCGCCCAGAGCATCCAGCGTCATCCCGGAGCGCTTCCGCAGGTGTCGGAGGCGCTGTCCGAAGACAACCGGATCGAGGGAATCGGTCAGCATCCGACGAAAAGTTTCGCATTTATGTCCACAAATGGCAAGAGCTGCCAACTTTTAGTGGATAGTTTCAACGTATGGGTGAAGTATGACCAATGTGTCGGTTACCGAGAACATCACTTTCACCCCGCATCCGTCTACGGACCTGGTGCTGACCGCCCGCGCGGTCGACTTCCTCGCCGCGCTGCATCACCGCTTCGAGGACACGCGCCGCGACCTGCTGGCGCAGCGTGAGGAGCGCCAAGCGCGCTTCGACGCCGGCGAGCGCCCTGACTTCCTGGCGGAGACCGCCGGTGTCCGCGAGGGCCAATGGCGCGCGGCTCCCGCCCCCGACGCTCTGAGTGACCGCCGCGTCGAGATCACCGGTCCGGTCGAGCGCAAGATGATGATCAACGCCCTGAACTCGGGGGCGAAGGTGTTCATGGCCGACCTCGAGGACGCCACCTCCCCCACCTGGGACAACGTCATCGAGGGCCAGGTCAATCTCGAGGACGCGGTCCGCGAGACGATCGAGCTGACGACCGAGGAGAAGACCTACCGCCTGCGCCCCAGCCAAGAGCTGGCGACGATGGTGATCCGGCCGCGTGGCTGGCACCTGGTCGAGAAGCACTTCACAGTGGATGGCGAGCCGATCTCCGCCAGTCTGTTCGACTTCGGCCTGTACGTCTTCCACAACGGCTGGGAGGCGCTACAACGCGGGTCCGGGCCCTACTTCTACCTCCCGAAGCTCGAGGGCCACCTCGAGGCGCGGCTTTGGAACGAGGTCATGGCTGCCGCCGAGGAAGCGCTCAGCCTGGAGCGCGGCACGATCCGGGCGACGGTGCTGATCGAGACGATCACGGCCGCGTTCGAGATGGACGAGATCCTCTATGAGCTGCGCGAGCGCATCTGCGGGCTGAACGCCGGGCGGTGGGACTACATCTTCAGCATCGCCAAGCGCTTCCACAACGACCCGGCGTTCGTGCTGCCGGATCGCGCGGCGGTGACGATGACGACGCCGTTCATGCGCGCCTACACGGAGCTGCTCGTCAAGACCTGCCACCAGCGCGGCACACACGCGATCGGCGGCATGTCGGCATTCATCCCCAATCGGCGCAAGCCCGAGGTCACCGAAGCCGCGCTGGCCAAGGTCAGCGAGGACAAGCGACGCGAGGCCGGCGACGGCTTCGATGGCAGCTGGGTCGCCCACCCGGACCTGGTGCCGACTGCCAGAGCCGAGTTCGACGCCGTGCTCGGAGCCGCTCCGAACCAGCTCACGCGTCAGCGTCCCGAGGTCGAGGTCAGTGCCGCCGACCTGCTGACGATCGGCCGCCCCGACGGCAGCATTTCGCAGCCAGGGCTCGACACCAACATCGACGTCGGGATCCGCTACATCGCCTCCTGGCTGTCAGGCGTTGGCGCGGCCGCGATCCATGACCTGATGGAGGACGCCGCCACCGCCGAGATCAGCCGCGCTCAGGTCTGGCAGTGGATCCACCACCAGATTCCACTCGCGCCCGACGGCACGGTCGTGACAGCGGAGCTTGTCCGCCAGCGGGCGGACAAGACGGTCGCAGCAGCTGAGCGCTAACGGACATGACCGGTCCCTGCTGACCACGGCGCGCGACGTCTTCGAGTTGGTCGCCCTCGCCGAGGACTTCCCGACGTTCCTGACCCTGCCCGCCTACGAACTGATCGACTGAGCCGCCAACAGGCAGCTACCGACATGCATTCCAAAGGAGCTGACCCAGTGACCACACTCTCTGACATTGCCGACGCCGCGATCGAGCGCGAATGGGCCACCGACCCCCGGTGGGCCGGAATCGAGCGCCCATATGAAGCCGCCGACGTCATCCGGCTGCGCGGCTCCGTCCGCGTCGAGCACAGCCTCGCCCGTCGCGGCGCCGAGCAGCTATGGAGGCTGCTGCACACCGAGGACTACGTCAACGCGCTCGGCGCGATGACCGGCGGCCAGGCCGTCGAGATGGTCAAGGCCGGGCTCAAGGCGATCTACCTCTCGGGCTGGCAGGTCGCGGCGGACGCCAACCTGTCAGAGCAGGTCTACCCCGACCAGAGCCTGTACGCCGCCAACAGCGTCCCGGCGGTGGTGCGGCGCATCAACAACGCGCTGCGCCGGGCCGATCAGATCGAGTGGGCCGAGACCGCCGAGCAACAGCACGAGTGGCTCGTGCCGATCGTCGCCGACGCCGAGGCCGGATTCGGTGGCGCGCTCAACGTCTATGAGCTGATGCGATCGATGATCGAGGCCGGCGCCGCCGGCGTCCACTTCGAGGATCAGCTCTCATCCGAGAAGAAGTGTGGGCACATGGGCGGCAAGGTGCTGATCCCGACCGGCCAGCACATCCGCACGCTCAACGCGGCACGGCTCGCAGCCGACGTCGCCGGTGTGCCGACGATCATCATCGCCCGGACCGACTCGCTCGGCGCCAACCTGCTGACGACCGATGTCGACCCGCGCGACCAGGAGTTCACCACCGGCGAACGCTCCCCGGAGGGCTTCTACTACGTGCAGCCGGGCATCGATCAGGCCGTCTCGCGCGCGCTCGCATATGCGCCGCACGCCGACCTGATCTGGTGTGAGACCGCAACCCCGGACCTGGGAGAGGCACGCATCTTCGCCGAGCGGATCAAGGCGGAATTCCCGGACAAGCTGCTGGCCTACAACTGCTCGCCGTCCTTCAACTGGCGCAAGCATCTGGACAACGACACGATCGCACGCTTCCAGCGGGAGCTCGGGGCGATGGGCTACGCGTTCCAGTTCGTGACGCTGGCCGGCTGGCATGCGCTGAATGAGTCCGCATTCCGGCTCGCGCGTGGCTACGCCAACCACGGCATGACGGCTTACGTCGACCTGCAGGAGAGCGAGTTCGCGCTCGAACAGCTCGGCTACACGGCGACCCGCCATCAGCGCGAGGTCGGCGCCGGCTATTTCGACGACATCGCGAGCACGCTCTCCAGTGGTCTGGCCTCGACCCTTGCACTGGCCGGCTCGACGGAGGAGCAGCAGTTCCACTCCTAGGAGCGGCGCCGTGACGCGGACGCGGCCACGGCGGTTCTGGACATTGCACGGCGGCGAGCCCCGGGCCGCCGTGCAATCCCAGCCCAGGGCGACCGCTTATCGCGGGTCTGAAAGCTCCTCGCCGCCGAGCAGATCGGTCGGGGCGAGGATGAACACCTCGCACATCATGTCCGGTTCCTGCTGGTTGCCGCTCATGAAGCCGATCACCCGCCGGCCCGTCGCTCGTTCGATCACCGACTCGAATCGCCCGCGCATCAGTTCCTGGAACTCGAGCCGCTGCCGGATCACGACCTCGCCCCGGCCTCCCTCGAGCAGCGTCTGCTCCACGCGTGAGAAGCCGCCGCGCAACACGCACACGACCAGGTCATCCTCGTAGTAGGACTTTGCGCGCGTCGGCCCGCGGCCGTAGAACTCCTTCAGGAGCGCGACCAACCCGTCAGAGATCGCGGTGAGCACGTCACCGTGAGCGCCGACAGAATGCCCGCTCTCCGGCGCGGTCATGGTTGCGCTGTCTGTGGTCGCGACTGAGGGATTCCCTGATCGTAACCAAAGCCGGCGGTACACTGAAGGGGTATACCGCCCGTCGGGTTCGCCCTTCGCCTTGCGCGCGCGCCCCGATCCGGAGGACGGAACGGAAGGTCGTCATGACCGCCCCGATTGAGCCACTCAGTGGCGATGAGCTGCTGCTCGGAATAACGGAAGCGATGGTTGCGCTGCATCAGCGCTACCACCACCGCCAGCCGGTGACCGCCAAGACGCTGCTACTCAGCGACGAGCTGCTGATCTGCGTGCTCGGCGGGATCTACACCGACGTCGAGAAGACGATGATCGAACTCCAGCGCACGACGATCGTCCAAGAGACTCGCAGTGCTTTTCAGACCGCGATGCAGGACAAGTTCATCGGTGTTGTCGAAGCGCTAACAGGCAGGAGCGTCCTCGCGTTCATCTCGAATCAGCATGTCGGCCCGGACATGGAGGTCGAGCTGTTCATGCTTCAGCCGCGCGACCGGGCGGCCGAGGTCTAACGACCTCCCCCGCGGCCCAGCCCGATCGCGCGACGCCTCCCCCCAATTCGACCGCTCAGGCTCTCGGGATCTGACCAGCGCTCACCAGCGCTGTGGCCGCTGGCCGCGGCTGCTGGCTCGCGTTCTCCCGTGCCTGCGCGAAGGTCACCATGCATCCGCGGTCCTCGTCGTACAGCTTCAGCCTGACGGCGCGCAGGCCGTCCAGCAGTGAGAGGGTCGGCACGTCGTGGAACATCTCGTTCTCGTCGTGCGCGCGTTGCAGGTTGTAGTTCGGGATGCGTGCGTAGAGGTGGTGGACGTGGTGGAGGCCGATGTTGCCTGAGAAGAACTGCAGCACCTTCGGGAGCTTCAGGTAGGAGCTCCCATGCAGCGCGGCGTCTACGAAGCTCCAGTCCTCGCCCCCCGACCAGTACACGTCCTCGAACTGATGCTGGACATAGAACAGCCAGATGCCAGTCGCGCCGCCAAGCAATGCGATTGGTCCTTGCACCAGCAGGTAGTCACGCCAGCCGACAAGCAGGCAGAGCCCGGCGATCAGTGCCGCGAGCGCCAGATTGGTCGCATGCACGCCGCGCTTGATCCGGGGGCGGGCGGTACGCGGGACAACCCTGGGCTGAACGACGAGTGCCACGATCGGGCCCACTCCGAACATCACAAACGGGTGGCGGAAGAGCCTGTACAGAAGTTGCCCGCGGCGAGAACGGCCGTTGTACTCGGCGACGGTGATCGTCATCACATCTCCGACTCCGCGTCGATCGAGATCGCCTGCCGTGGCGTGATGGACCGCGTGGGCATGTCGCCAGCACCCGAAGGTCTGGAACACCAGCAACCCAACCGCTGAGCCGAGCCAAGCGTTGGCTCGTTTGGACGGCAGGAATGAGCCGTGAGCACAGTCGTGGAACACGATGTAGGTGCGGACGAGGAAGCCTGCGGTGGGAATCGCAAGCAGCAACGTCAGCGGATAGGAGCGGTTTACGACGAGGTACATCAGCACTGACAACGCCACGTACGGGAGCACCGAGGTGGCGACGTCGATCGCGCTGCGCTTGACATTCGGACGCGCGTACGGGGCCAGCGCCACTCGCCATGACGCGCTCTCCGCATTCGGCTCCGTCTGCGGTGCCTCACCAGATTCGGTGGCGACGGTAGCCGCCACCGAGCCTTCGCCAAACTGCGCCATATCGACCTCCGGGTCTCTCTTGCAACAACGAAACCGCGGAAGTCAGATCGGGATGCTGGCCTGCGAAGCGGCCGACCTAGCGACAATGCCCTCCGGCGAGCAGGCTAGCAGCGAAGGATGGTGCCTCACAAGAGGCATGGCCGGCTCGCCATCACGTTGCGTACGGAAGGTCCTCCGCGCCGGTGCCGGTCGGCGAAGACTTCTCGAACGTGAGCCGGTAGTGATCGAGCAGTTCGCGTTCGAAGCAAACCATGTTGGCGCTGACCCCCGAGGTGAACGCAAGCCGGAAGTCGGCGCTCGCGAGCCAACGCGGTGCCAGGGCGAGCTTCAGTAGGGTCTTCCTGGCGCTGGCGGCGCCGATCCTCGCGTTCCACTGGCGGATCGTTTCTATGTAGTCCAGACGGCCATTGAGCGCGGAGACGAGTTGGAAGTGCGGCTCGGCGCAGCTGACTATCTGGTCAGGCCCGAGCGGCAGCCACGATCCGGGGAACTGACGGCCCAGGAGAGCGAGGTACCACTCGTCGGTGTCTCGCTCAGGCACGGCGCGGAGCGCTGCGATGCTCAGCCGCTCTGGCGGAATCATCTTGCGACCGAAGACCATCGTTTGCAGATAGAAGCGGCCACCGGGCGGCAGCAGGCTCGCAACCCGAGCGAACAGCTCGCGATAGACGTCCTCCTGGCGCCCCGCGATGTAGTCGTCCGGAGAGCAAAAATGCTCGAAGGCACCGAGACTCGCCACGGCGTCGAACTCGCCGAAGCGCTCACGGTCAACCTCGCGAGCGTCGAACAGCTGCACGTCGAGCCCGTGCCGACGGCAGGCGTCCAACTGCCCGGACGACAGCGTTACGCCCACACCCACACCTCCGCGCTCACGGACATAGGCCAGCAACGGACCCCAGCCGCAACCAAGATCCAGGACGCGCCGGCCCGCTTCGATCCCGATCCGCTCAGCCACATACTCGTGCTTGCGGCGCTGGGCCTGTTCAAGCGTCAGCGAGAAGTCTCCGTCGTACTTGGCCCCGCTGAAGTCAGCCAGCTCTCCGAGGCTGAGCCGGACGACCTTGTCGGTCAGGGAGTACGTGAAGTCGATGTCGCTGCGGTTAGCCAGACCCTTTAGTCTGACGATTCCCGACGGTCGGCGCCAACGCCTTCTCAGTTGCGTAACCCCGTCCGTGTTTGCAGGCGAGTCAGAACAGGCGCGCCTGAACCGGTTCTGGAACGGCCCGCGGGGCGGTTTCGGCCGGTTCGGGATCCGGATGCAGCAGACGCCCGTAGCGCTCTCTGGGCGGCTTCAATGGCCCTTCAAGCAGCTGCGTCAGCCGGCGGCGCTCGTCCACTGGCATGTACGCGCCGCGCCGGTACAGCGTCTCGTACCGCGGCACCAGCTCCGGCCGGTGGTCAGCCAGCCATTCCATGAACACCTCCCGCACTCCCCTCCGCAGATGCAGGGCGATCCCCGTGATGTAGTCGGCACCTGCTTCGGTTGCCAGCCGCACCACCTCGCGCACCTGCTCGGGCGAGTCGTTGATTCCGGGCATCAGCGGCGCTACCAGAACCCCCGTCCTGATCCCTGCCTTTGACAGCTCCGCGATCGCATCCAGACGGGCGCTCGGGTTGGGGCTGCGGGGCTCCGTCGCGCGCCACGCCTTCTGGTCGAGCGTCGGGATCGAGAGTGCGGCGCTGAACTCGGTGACCGCGTTCAGCTCGAGCATCAGGTCGAGATCCCGCAGCAGTAGCGGTGACTTCGTCAGCACAGAGCACGGATTGCGCGCGTCACGAAACGCCTCCCAGATACCGCGCATCAGCTCATAGCGCTTCTCGACCCACTGATACGGATCAGTGTTAGTGCCGAGCGCTACGTGCTCGTGCTGCCAACGGCTGCGAGCCAGCTCCGCCCGCAGACGTTCAGGCGCGTTCACCTTGACGACGATCTCACGCTCGAAGTCCCGCCCGGCGTTGAACTCGAGGTATTCGTGCGTCGGGCGCGCGAAGCAGTACGTGCAGGCGTGGGTGCACCCGCGATACGGGTTCACCGTCCAACGGAACGGGACCTGGCTTGCCTCCGGGACCCTGTTCAGGATCGATTTCGCCTGAACCTCGTAGAAGCGCGTGTCCACCGCCTCGGGCGCATCGAAGTGGCGGACCGTCACGTCCCGATACCCGGGCAGCCTCGTGCTCGCTTCCCGGTCGACCGTTTGCTGTTCCCACCGCACAGGGTCGGGAGGAGGCGTCAGCGAGCCGCGCGGGCTTGCCGACTGGCCTCGTGGCGCCTCCCCCCGCCACTTCGATCCGTGCGTGCGGTTCTCCCGCACACGGCTCTCCGACATCCTTCATCGCGAGGCATGCGCAGTCCCGTAGTTGATCGTGCCGTTCAGGGTGTGGACGCCCAGGCGCGCGAACCAGGCACCGTCGAAACGGCTGTCCCATTTGCGGCCTGAGAGTCCGTGTTTGTTGCAGGCGAGGATCGCGAGGCGTTCGTGGACGTAGCTGTCGATCTGCGCGAACTTCTTCGCGGAGTTGCCGTGACGGAAGTAGTTGCCCCAGCCCCGCAGAACGGGATTGAGACGATCCACCGCAGCGTCGATCGGCAGTCCGGAGTAGCGGCGGTCTGTCAGCTCTCTGATCCTCGCCCGGATGCGATTCATCGCCCGGGTCGAGGGCCAGCGCTGCAGATACCACTTCCCACGCCACTTCCAGGACTCCACCTTGTGCAGATGGAACCCGAGGAAGTCGAACCCCTCTTTGCCTCTGGTCAGCTCAACGATCCTGGTCTTCTCCGGGCTCAAACGAAGCCCGAGTTCGGCCAGCACCGTTGCCGCCCGCCGTTGGCCATCCTCGGCCTGCTGGCGGGTGGAACAGACGACAACGAAGTCGTCGGCGTAGCGAACCAGCATGCCCGTCAGCTGGCGGTCGTCCTGGAACGCCTGATCGAGGCGATGCAGAGCGATATTCGCCAACAACGGACTGATCGGCGATCCCTGCGGAGTGCCCGAACCGGTCTCGGTGATCACCCCGCCCTCAAAGATCCCCGCTCGCAGCCAGCACCGCAGCAGCTTCAACATCTGCCGATCAACGACCCGCCGGCCGACCTCGGCCATCAGCACGTCATGATCGATCTCGTCAAAGCACGCCTTGATGTCAGCATCGAGCACCCAGTTCCCACCCCGATTGGCCCCGACCCGGATCGCTCCGATCGCCATATGGGTCGAGCGCTTCGGGCGAAACCCGAAGCTGGACGCCAGAAAGTCCGCCTCGAACACGGGTTCGAGAACGATCCTCGCGGCATCCATCACCACCCGGTCACGGACCGTGGGTATCCCAAGCGGCCGAGTCTCACCCGGCCTGCCCGGCTTGGGGATATGCACCCGCCGCAACGCCTGAGGCCGATAACGACCGGCCCTGAGTTCGGCGGCGAGTTCTTCGAGGAACACCCGCACCCCGGCCTCCTCGATCGCGTCAATGCTGACGCCATCAACACCGGGAGCACCCTTGTTGGCCCGCACATCGCTCCACGCCCGCCACATCACATCGCTGCGGGCGACCTTGTCGAACAAGGCGTGGAAACGACGCTCGGGACACTGCTTGGCACTGCGATAAAGCACGCGCTGAAGGGCTCGAACGCGGTCCCGGCCACCGGCCGGTCTGACGGAAATAGCCGAACTTCCGACACTCATCAGCGTCCCTCCCGTCCACCGTCGTGCACAGATGAAGTAGGGCCCTTCGCTCCGGCCGGGTTGTGTTGTCCCGACCATCACCACTACTACGACCCCCTCTGACTCCCTCTCGACCACCGGCCACTTCACGGTTCTGCCGCTTATAGACCGATGCTGCTCCGACCCCCCGCAGGGACCGGGCCGAGGAGGGCCTCTCCAGTTCCCAGGACAACCATCTGACCGTTCCACGCCCCGTACGCCGAGAGATTCCTCCGCACCCGCTCCAGGCTCCCAGATGCGTTCCGTGGCCTTCGCCATATTCGTGCAGGCTCGGCTCCTCTTTGGCCGTCAAAGACGGTGAACATTTACGACGCCGCAGACTTCGCTTAATGCTGCGGACCGGCCAGTCGCTCCACCCCGCTTCGCACCCCGCCTCTCGACGACGCACGGGGACCTCACTACCAGGGACCCTGGCATCTCCCCGGACCGGACTCACACCGGCAGGCTGCCCTGAGCTTGTTGATCGGTTGCGCATAACAAAAACCACACGCCCAATCAGCTGGACGCAGACGAACACATGTTCGCATAGTCATCGGCCGGACATCAACGCCAGTCAGTGGCTGAGCGCCCGGGAGAGGTGAACTGCGGTCGAGATGACATAGGCGAGGCCAAGCAGATGGCGGAACCAATTGACTCCGTGAGCCAACTCCTCGTAGGCCCAGACGATCATCGCGAGATACGAAACCGCACGGGCATCGGCGTTCCCGGCGCCGTGCAGCATCGCGGCGAGTTCCCCTGCCAGGAAAGCGATGATCAGAGGGTCGTTCGGGAACTGGACGATCGGAAAGCGCCGCGGGAATCCGAAACCCCTCACCCGTCTGTAGCCGCTCAGCAGTCCGTTTCGATCCATGCCTCTCGAGGACGCACGGAGGCCTCACATCCTTCCCGCCTCGATCTATGGTCCGGAGCGTCAGACCGTCTCTGCAAGGGCGGCGAAGTCGCGCTTGACCTGCCGGTACCACCCCATCCCTGAGATTGGCCGCTTCCACCGGCCCTTCATGTCGTTGAGCGCCTTCTCATGGGTGGTGTCACCGCCAGACACCATGTCCTTCAGGTGCTGATCCTGCGCCTTGATCACCTCGTCGGCGGTTGTCCCGCGGAGCTCGAAGTCACACGGCCCGCCCAGTTGCCGACACGTCATCGTCTTCATTCGCGTCCTTTTCTCTCGGTGTGTGCCGCCCCAGAGGTGGACGTTGTGTGCAGAAAACCGCATATAACGTCCATCGCTTCCGCCTCAGGCGCGGCCCAGCGCTTCATCGCTGCGACAGGCTACGGATCACACGCGCGCGCGTTTCTTCGATCGTGCTCGATGCGAGCCCGAAGACGGTCCGTCACTTCCCGGCGGCGATCAGCCCCGCCAGGACCGCGGCCGCGACGGCGAAAGCGATCAGGCCACCCGTGAGCGCCGCCGGGAGTGACGAGGGCGGAAATCCGCTACCTGACCGAAGCGCACGTTCGACGGAGCGCCAGCGGCGGAAGGCTGCAACCGCCATAACGCCACCAAACAGGATCAGAACGACCGCGAGGATCGTTGGGAAGACACCATCCCGCTGGTCGAGGAACTTGGCGACGGCGAGTCCGCCTGCGATCAGAGCTAGGGCCGTGCGGTTCCAGGAGAGAAACGTGCGCTCATTGGCCATCGAGAACCTGGAGTCGACGGCCGGTGCGGATGACTGCGAGACCGTGTCATCGGCTGCCGCCTCAGGTGACGGCGGGTCGGCCCCGCCGTCGTGCTGCTGCGATCCGGCCCCGGTGGTCGATGATTGCACCGACCACCACAGTAATACCCGCGAGAGGAGCCATGTCCTCGATCAGCGAGAACACGGCGTACAGGATTGCTCCCGCGGGTCGTCCAAAGCGCGTCAGCAGGGCTGACAGAGGCACGGCACCTGGAAGAAGGCGGTGCCGTTAAGTCTCACACGGTTCCAGCTGCCGCTCCGCTTCCGAGAGCCAGCCTCGCTGCGTCCGCGCGACGCATAGATGTGGATCGGTGCGTCGGCGGCGTCAACGCCGGTCTGCTCGGGCACCGCCACCAAAGCTGCGCCCGCGAGGGCGCTGCTGTTGGTGACCTGTGCGCCGGCAGGCTGCGTTGACTCAGCCGCGAGCGTCTTGATGTATCCCGCGATGACGCCGTCGGCAAACCGATCGGCTCGCGTCCGGGGCGCCGCTGTGGTTGGGAAATCTGTGGTGAAAGTAGCCACGGGGTCTCCTTCTTTCGGGGGCGCAGCCCCAGCGCGTATGCGGAGGCTGCCTCCGGAACTATAACGGAGGGAGCCTCCGGATTCAAATGGAGACGCTAAAGATCCAATCGGAGACCGCTAAATACTGTCGAAGAGCTCTATCAGCGAGCCTCCTCGGGCTCTTCGTACCACTTCACGCGCTCGCCAACGCGTGCGCGCATCTTCCACTTGGCGCCCTTCGGCGCTGCGTTCAGTGCCTGGTCGAGCTCCTCAGCCCGAGCGCGAACACGCTCGGCCTGGTCGGGCAACAGGCCCAAGCCGCCGATCAGCCCGACCAGCGTGGCGAGCGTGCCGTGGATCGTGTGCTCGAGACCCCAGTCGTTGTGGGTCACCGCCAGGATCCGATCGAGGTCGATCTCGTCGGACCCGAAGCCGTAGTCGACGAGCAGGGCGGCCAGGTCACGGACATCCTTCTCGTTGATGCTCACGACCTGGAGCTTGGTCATCAACAGATCGGCGAGGCCGATCGTCAGGCTGTCAGCAGCGCTGCTGTGGCGAAGGTCGAGCTCGTGGGCCATCACGAACTTGTCGAGCAGGACGTCCAGTGGCCGGTCCCGCACGGGATCGTGGAAGTTCAGGCGCGTCGCTCCGTGCAGCGCGTTGAACATCTTGTCGGGCTCATAGCCCTGCTCCTCCATGAACGCCGTGATGCGTTTGCGATCGCCAGAGCGTCCGAGGAAATCGGCGTCCCCGTACAGGCGCGCCAAGGGAGGTACTCGGGCCGACGGACACTGAACCCAGACGGCGACGCCACCCAGAAGCCGCAGTCTCAGCTCCACGTCAAGGGCGACAATCGCCAGCCGCTGTCCCTCTTCGGCGACGTCGTCCAGGATCCGCGAGCCGGCTGGCTCACTCATCGGGGATCCGCTCCGGCGGTCGCAAAGTCAGCCAGGGCCTGCTTCCAGTAGGAGACGCTCTCGCGCAGGTCCCGCAGGACCTGCGCGTCGGCAGCCTCGAACGACGGGATCACCTCAAGGATCAACGTCATCTCCTCAGCTCCGGATTCAATCAATGACTCGATCACGCGGTCGGCACGGATTCGTCCCTGCGCGTTGTACGCAGCCGTAAACGGCCAATGGTGATCGCCCTCGGCGTCACTCTGCTGCAGGTGTACGACGCGGGTGCGCGAGCCCATCAGCCTGAGCCAAGCGTACGGATCGGCATCCTCCCCCACGGCGCCGGGGGCGCATTGATGCCCGACGTCCAAGCACAGGGCGACCGGTGCATGGCCGGGGGTAGCCGGGCTCAGCAACGAGCTCACCTCTGCCATCTGCCAGGGCTCGCGGTCACAGGCCATGTTCTCGACCAGGAGCGCCTCGAGCTCATGGCGGCTGGCCATGCGGGCCAGCCGCTGCAGGCGTTCCCGCAGCTCGTCCCAGCGAGCCTGGCGACGCGGATCGTCGTCGGCGTCGGGGCGCGAAAGGCTGCCGACGTGGCCTCCGAACGAGCTTGCGCCGAGTCGCGCCGCGAAGCGGATCCCGGCCTCCCAGAACTCGAAGCCCTGCTCGCGGCCGGAGCTCGATGGGCCGAGCATCAGGTTGCTCGAGTACGCGCTGAGCCCGGTGAACACCGAATCGATCTGCACGCCGGTCTCGTCGCAGGCGCGGCGGATCCGCTCGGCCTCCGAGTCCCAGCTCTGCTGCGCGAGCGATAGGTCGAGGCTGTGCTGAACCACCGAGAGGTCGAGCTCCGCAGCCACCACCGCCGCCCACTCGTTGGGCTCAGGCCAACGCTTGACGGCAAAGCAGTTGTTGATTCCGAGTTCCAGTTTCATTGCACCAACCTAACCGCTCCCGACTCCCTGACCTCGACGAACCACCGGTAGCGCTCGCTCACAAGCGCCGTGCAATTCGGATCGGGTTCAAACCGCTCGGCTCCGGCCAGGGCATCGG
This sequence comes from uncultured Conexibacteraceae bacterium, assembly GCA_963720195.1. Classification (GTDB taxonomy): domain Bacteria; phylum Actinomycetota; class Thermoleophilia; order Solirubrobacterales; family Solirubrobacteraceae; genus Palsa-465. Next base: position 22,017 of record CAVRFD010000012.1, on the reverse strand, counting down.
CCAGGCCGGCCCGCGCCTGACCGGAAAAACCACACGTGGCGGCGGCCAGGAGCGCGACCCCGATCGGGGCGGAATCGTGGCGCAGATGCACGACCGGCGCCCCGAGCGCGTCGGCCTTGAGCTGGCCGAGCAGGGCCAGACGCGCGCCGCCTCCGCCGACGCGCAGCTCCCCCAGCGGAGAACCGGCCGCGACCAGCAGTGACACGGTCTCAGCGACGGCGAAGGCCACCCCCTCGAGCACCGCATACGCGACCTCGTCACGGCCATGGCGATCCGAGAGCCCGATCAGGCCCGCTCGCAGCGTCGGGTCATCGCGGTCACCGTCGCCGAGGTACGGCAGGAATATCGGAGCCGCCAGGCGCGGATCACCAAACGAGCCGGAGGCCAGCCGCGCGCGGACCCGCATCGCGCTCTGCTCGAGGGCCTCAAAGCTCGCGAACTGCCACAGCGCCAACGCCCAGCTGAGCGCCGCGCCGCTCGTATTGACCCCGAGCTCGGTGCAGTAGACCTCAGGCAGCACGTAGCTGTAGTGGGTGATCCGAACGTCGCTTGCCGGCTCGATCACGACGGAGTTCAGGCACGAGGACGCCCCCGCCATCTCGCTGATCACGCCCGGGCCGGTCACGTCGCTGCCGTATGCCGCGCACTGGCTGTCCGCGGCGCCGATGACGACCGGGCACCCCGGTGCGATACCGGTCGCCGAGCAGACCTCGCCCGACAACTCAGCCGCAACCTCCCACGGCGCCAGCACCGGCGGGAAGAGATCTGCGCCGAGCTCGAAATCCTCGAGCAGATCCTGACCCCAGTCGCGCGCTCGCAGGTCGTAGAACAGGGTCGAGTTCGCGTGGGTCTGGTCGGTGGCGGTGCGGCCGGTGAGTGTGTGCAGCACCACGTCTCGCGGCTGCATGAAGCAGTCGGTGGCCTCGAACAGCGCTGGCTCGTATTCCCGCCACCACAGCACCTTCGGGCCGACGTGAAAGGCGGAGGCGACGTGGCCGGTGCGGCTGTGCATCGCCTCGTCGCCCCAGCGCAGGCGCATCGTCTCGGCCTCTGCCACCGCCCGGTTATCGCGGTAGAGCAGCCCTGGCCCGAGCGGCTCGCGATCACGTCCAAACGGAGCCACGGTCGGGCACTGCCCGGTCAACCCGATCGCGCGCACCGCGCCCGGATCGACGCCTCCCGAGGTCGTCAGCCGGATCAACGCCTCCAGCCCTGCCCGGCGCCAGTCGCGTGGGTCCTGCTCGGCCCAGCCGGGTCGGGGAGTCACAGTCCCGTAGGGCTGCCGCGTCTCCTGCCGGAGCGTGCCGTCGAGGCTGACCGCTGAGGCGCGCGCGCCCGTTGTGCCGACGTCAACCGCGATGAACAGCTCATCTGCACTCATCCACGGACCAGCTGGTGGGACTTGAGCTTGTCTCCCGACAGTGTGAGCAGGGCGCCGTTCAGCGATCCCGTGCCGTAGTCACTGCCCGGGTTGAACGCCATCGTGCGACCGATCTTGCGGAAGCCGGCCGACTCGTGGACGTGACCGTGGAGGCTCACGACGGGTTGGTGGCGCTCGATTGCGGCGCGGACCGCCGTGCTGCCCACCGGCCCGAGCTTCACCTGGCCGGCCTGCTGGGTGACGGTCAGGTTCTTATCGAGCATGGGCGCATCGTCGAGTCCGCTGTCGAACGGCGGTACGTGGGCGTTGAAGACCACCAGGTGCTCATCTGGAGCCTGGGCGAACATCTCCTCGAAGTGACTGGTGAGCCCGTCCTCGCTCATCTCCCGGAAGCTGTCCCACGGGGTCGGATTGGACCACCCCCACGAGATCAGCGTGTGCTCGTCATCGATCGGCAGCACTCTGCCCTCGGCGTACTCGCCCCAGCTGCGCGTCCTGCAGAGGCTCCGCGAGCGATGGCGGGTCGTCGTTGCCGAGCATCCAGAAGACCGGCTTGCCGAGCGGCCGAAGCCGTTCGTCTGCCATCTCCATCCACCGCTCGAGCCGCTGGCGCATCAGATCGAGCAGGAGATCGTCGACGGTCCCGTCGGTGATGCGCTCGTCGAGCTCGCCCGGCTGGGCGCGCCACGGGTAGTAGCCGACGTCGGAGATGAGCCGCTCGACCCGCGCGAGCTCCTTCAGAATCGTCGATCTCGTAGCGGTGGCCGCGGAAGGTGGTCGTGTAGCGCCCGCCGCCGAGGTCCTCGACCGCCTGTACCGCCTTGCCGGCGATGTCGCCACCCAGCACCAGCACGTCCGGACCGTAGACGGCGCCCGCGTTCAGGAACTTCCGGAAGCACATCTCCGAGCCGTGCACATCGGTGGCGAAGAACAGCTTCGTCTTCTTAGCCATGTGCTTCAGCTGGCGACGAGTGACCCGCGAACCTCGCGGACCAGTCTCATCATCTCGATGACGCGTTCCGGGTCGACCGGATTCCACGTGTAGCCGTCGACCTTGAGGCTGGTCCCGACGATCGCGCCGTCGGCGACGGTCAGTACGTCCTGCGACGGTCTCGTGCTTGACGCCGGTGTTGGCCATCACCGGGATGTCGGCCGCGTCCTTTGCCTCACGCAGGTCAGACATGCTGGCGTCCACACCCGCCGCGGGGCCTGAGATCAGCAGCGCGTCGGCGCCCAGGTACGAGGCGCTGGCGGCGCGGTCGGCGACGCTACGCCCGGCGACCGAGCTTGCTGAACTCCGGGGTGATGTTGCGCGAACATCGCCACATGGCTCGCGCCGATGTTGCGCCGGTAGGCGGCGACCGCGCCGAAGTCGGGGGCCAGCAGCCCCATGTCGCTGTCGTACACGCCCGTCAGGACCTCACGGATGAACGAGCCGCCGCTGGCGATCGCCGCGGCGAGACTCGCGTACGGGTCCCACAGCAGATTGGTGCCGTACGGCACGCGCAACTCCGGCTGTAGCCGGCCGATGACATGAGCCATCGTCGCGACAACCTCCGTACCGACCGAGGTTGAGTACGGAATGTCGTTCTCGTTGCAGAAGAGGATCGCGTCGACTCCCCCGTCCTGCAGCGCTCGGACCTCGCGTGCGGCCGAGCTGACAATCGCCTCGAGGCCACCGACAGAGTCGTAGCGCGGCCGGCCCGGCAGCCCCTCCAGGTGACACATCGCGATCAGCGGCTTCTCGACGCCGAAGTAATCCTTCAGGGTCTTCATCTGGGGGTTCTCCCTTGGTTGGCTGGTGGGGCTGGAAATCCCCGGAACGGAGCTCTCAGAGCTCTCGGAGGTCTCAGAGCTCTCGGCGGGCGATCCGCCGACTGAGACGCGGGTCTCGGTGCTTCGCGCGGCCGGGCGATCTAGGACCACGATCTCCACGCCGACAGCTTCGAGCTCGACAAGTTCCTGCTCAGGTGCTGCCGTGTCCGTGATCAGCAGCGAGATCGAGTTGGCCGGCGCAACCGATGCCATCGTCGCCTGTCCGAGCTTCGAACCGTCGGCGAGCACCACCAGCCGCTCGCTCTGCTCGATCATCAGACGCTGGATCTCAGCGGCCTCGTCGCTCAGTTCGGTGATGCCGGCACGGGCTGAGACCCCGGCGGCGCCGAGTACGGCGAGGTCGGCGCGGTAGCGGCGTACGGTGGCGGCCGCCACGGGGCCAACGCAGGCGAGCTCGTCGGTGAGGATCGAGCCGCCCAACACCACCACTCGCCCCTTGCGTGTGCCGAGCAGGCTGGCGACCGTGCAGCGAGCCCGTGACCACGATCAGGTCATCCCGCGCAGGCAGGTACATGGCGAATTGCTCGGTGGTGCTGCCGATCCCGATGAACATCGTGCGCTCGGGCGCCAGGATCTCGGCAGCGCGCATGCCGATCACCCGCTTGGCTGGAGCGTTCTCCAAGGCGCGCGCGTTGAACAGCAACTCCATCGAGCGGGTGATATGCGCAGTTGCCCCGCCGTATGTCCGCCGCAGGAACCCGTCCCGCTCCAGCCGGCCGATGTCTCGGCGGATCGTCATCTCCGAGACGCCGAGCTCGGCCGCGAGCTCGGCGATGTGGATCGTCTGGTGCTCGGCCACCTGCTCCAGGATCCGATGTCGGCGGTCGACGGCTAGCACGCGCACATCTTGCCAGAGAGCGGGAATGTCTCGCAACATCGCACATCCGTAGCGGTCCATGTCCCTAAAGATGCTTGCCGATGTTGTGCGATGTTGTTATAAGTCGTGCGGTCAAGCCGGAGTCCCGAGGGAGAGAGATCCATGGCAGACCTGCAGCAGCCGGGCGCAGAGGTGCCCAGTCGACAGTCCAGTCAGCTGTTCGTGCGCCGGAGTACCGGCCTGGTTCGCGAGGCCTCCGCACTGGATGCCACGATCTTCAACGCGGTCTTCTCCGCGCCGGTGGGGGCCACGCTCGCGTGGGGCGTGTTCTTCGCGCTGACCGCGTTCCCCGGGTCGGATCTGGTGGCGGCGGTCCTTTGGTCGTTCGTCCTCAACATTCCGATCCTGATCATGATGTCCCTGCTCGCGTCTGCGATGCCGAAGACGGGTGGTGACTACGTCTGGGTCAGCCGTATTCTCAGCCCGCCGGCCGCGCTGGTCTCGAACTTCGGGGCGGCGTTCTCGGCGGTCATCGGCGCGACGTTCTGGGCGCGCTACTTCCCGGTGTTCGCGCTCGGTCCGGTTCTGGTCACGCTCGGAACCATCTTCCACAGCCACGCGCTGATCACCGCCGGCACGCACATCGAGGCGGACAAGGGATGGATCTTCCTCGGTGGTTTGGTGATGATCCTGTGGATGACGGCGATCCTGATCGCCGGTACGAAGACCACCTTCCGCTGGCAGAACACGTTCTGGTTCATCGCCAGCGGCGGCACGCTGATCGCGTTCATCGTCCTGCTGTTCGCGTCGAAGTCAGGGTTCCAGCATCACTTCAACGCGATCTCCCACAAGTTCGGCGCAACGGGCGACGTCTTCCACAAGGTCATCACTGACGCCCACGCGCAGAACATCCACCCGCACGCGTTCGGCAGCGCGACCACTCCGGCGATCTTCGTGATCATGACGTTCATGATCTGGAACTGGTGGAGCGTCTACCTCTCCGGTGAGCTGAAGAGCGCCTCCAACCGCAACCGCCAGATGGGGATCATGTTCGGCGCGCTGAGTTGGAACACCATCGGCCTGGTCGTCGGCGTGCTGCTGCTCTACAAGGTCACCGGCTACCAGTTCATCGTCGGCGCCAACACCGTTCCGAACGCAGCCTACGTGCTGCCGACGGGGCCCTTCTACCACTTCTTCGCGGGCCTGGCGGTCAACAGCAACGTACTGACGACGATCATCGTCGCCTCGTTCCTGTTCTGGAGCCTGCCGGCGATGGTCGGCAACACCTTCATGCCGATTCGCAGCGTGTTCGCGTGGTCGTTCGACCGCGTGCTGCCGGAGCGCTTCTCGAGCGTCAACGAGCGCTTCCACTCGCCGGTGCCGGCGATCCTGCTCGTGATGGCGTTGGTGACCGCGATGCTTGCGTGGAGCGTCACCGCCACCACCTTCCAGACGCTGCTCGCGCTCGGCGTGCTCGCTGGAGTGGTCTGCGTGGTGATCGTCGGAGTAGCGGCGTTCGCCTTCCCGATCCGGCGTGCTGAGCTGTACCGCAGCTCGCCGGCGAACGTCAAGTTCATGGGTATCCCTGTGTTGCAGATCGTGGCGCCGCTTTCGATCGCGGTGGTCGCGTTCCTGACCTGGGAGGCATGGCACTACCCAGCCCTGGCGCTGAGTGGCAACACGGGTAACCGCTGGCAGATCCCAGCGTTCATGGGTGGCATCGTCGTGGTCGGCCTGCTGATCTACTACATCGCGCGGGCTGTCAGGAAGTCGCAGGGCATCGATCTCGACCTCGTCTACAAGGAGCTTCCCCCTGACTGATGTGATCACCCCGCGGCGGCTGCAGGGCACGGTCGCACTCATCACCGGAGGCACCTCAGGAATCGGCCTGGCAATTGCCAGCCGATTCCTGGCCGAGGGCGCACAGGTCGCAGTGACGGGTCGCGACGGCACGCGCGGCAGCGCGGTGCAGGATGAGCTCGGCCCGCAGGCGCTGTTCGTCAGAGCCGATGCGAGTGACCCCGAGCAGGTCGAGCGCTCGATCGCCGACACGCTCGAGCGCTTCGGAAAGATCGACACCCTCGTCAACAACGCCGGCGTCGCGCTCGAGGAACGCCTGGTCGATACGCCGGTCGACGCGTTCGATGCGCTGATCGCCGCCAACGTCAAGGGCCCCTACCTGTACGCGCGGGGATGCTTCCCCGCGCTCGCGCAGACGCGTGGTTCGATGGTCCACATCGGCTCCGACGCCGGCCTGCGCGCCGAGCAGCCGATCGGCGCCTACTGCGTCAGCAAGGCGGCGGTCACGATGATGTCCCAGGTGCTGGCGTTGGACGGTGCGGCCCACGGGGTGCGCTCGAACTGCGTGTGCCCGGGCGCGACCGAACCGGGGATGCTCCACATCGGACCGGCCCACGATCCCGACCGGGGAGACGATTCGAGCCAGTGGTCGCCGGCGCCGCTTGGCCGGATCGGCAGCGGCCGTGACGTGGCCGCCGCTGTCGCCTACCTGGCCAGCCCCGAAGCCGCCTTCGTCTCAGGAGCCGTGCTGCTCATCGACGGGGCCAACGGCGCCGGCCTGTTCGCCTGACTCGGATCGATTTGAGAGCGCAGCGCCTACTTCAGGCGAAATGAGCTCAGGTCCCAGCCGTAGATGGGGCTGAAGACGACCGCGCCGTAGTCGATGCGATCAGACGTGAACTCCGGATGCTCCGGATAGCCGAAGACGGCGAGGTAGGCCTTCTTGGCCACATACTCGTCGAGGCTCCGCCACTGGCCGGCGACCTTGTTGAGTTCAGTCGTCGGGGTGACTGCAAGCTTGCTGACCTCGGTGTTGATGTGCGGATCGTTGACCTCGCCGAAGTTGTCATTGTCGATCGGCATGATCGAGTGGCCGTCCAGCAATACGCCGTAGAAGTCGATCGGGTTGGGGAAGTCCTGGAGCCAGGCGGCGAAGCCGGTCTGGGGATGAAGGGTCTTCTCCTCACCAATCGTCGTGAAGTAAGTCGCATCGGCAACCACCTTCTGGGTGGCGTTGAATCCGATCTGTTTGAGGAACTGGGTGTAATAGGTCATCCACGCCTGGATTGGCTGGCGGGTCCCGCTCCACACCGTCACCGGCTGGCCAGCCATCCCTGATTGCTCGACGAGCTGCTTTGCCTTGGCGAGGTTGCCGCGGCCAGGGATGCCGTACGGGCAGTGTGCGGTGGGATGGCCGGGAACGTCGGGCGGGAGCAGATAGCACGCCGGCTGCAGAGCGCCCGAGCCGAGTCTCGCAATCCCGTCCTGATCGAGCCCGGTGACGACCGCCTCGCGCGCGAGTTGGCTCGAGAACGGCTTCTCGACCCTGTTCAAGAAGATGTAGTAGGTCGCGCCGCCGAGATCCACCATCCGGAAGCGGTCGGCGGCTTGTGCTCGGATCTGCGGCAGCAGGTCGCCAGGGACGGTGTCCGACCAGTCGAAGATGTCGGCCGAGTTATCGAGCACGGCCAGCGTGTTGGCGGTGACGTTCGGGTCGATCTTGACGTCGATGTCGGCGTGGCCGATCGGAATCTGGGGGTTCCAGCCGGGCTGCCACCGCGGGTTCCTCACGACGTCGAAGGACTCAGTGGGCACGATGTCGGTGACCATGTAAGGCCCGACGCCGGCTGGCGGGCTGGTCGACTCGACCTTCATCGGGAACCCTGCCGGGATCAGTCCCAGGGCGGGGAGCGCCAGCACGTTTGCGAAGGGCCCGTACGGCGCCGTCAAATGGATCACGATCTTGCCGGTGGCATCGTCGGTCGTGATCCCGTTGATCGTCTGGGCCTTGTGGTCGGCGTACAGCCCCGCCCCGGCGATGACCGACGTGATGAATTCGGCCGCTCCGCCCCACGGGATCCTCAGCGCCCGCTCGACCGTATAGGTGAAGTCGCTGGCGAGCACCGGCTGGCCGTTGGAGAACAAGAGGCCCCTGCGCAGTGTCACCGTGTACGTCTTGCCGCCATCGGATATGACAGGCAGCGCAGTCGCCAGACCGGGAATCAGCCGCGTGCCGGCCTTCCCGCCGGCGTGGGCATAGGTGGTCAGGCCGGTGTACACCAGCCAGTTGACCTCCGCTCCCTCGGTGGTGTAATCGAGGCCTGGGTCGAGCGACTGTGGCGCAGTGCCCATCAGCATCTGCACGGTCGCGCCCGATGAGACTGGATTGCTCGCGGCAGCGGTTGCACTCGTGGTGACACGGGTCACCGCCAGCGACGGGCTCGGGCTCACACAGGCGGCGAGTAGCAGGCCGCCGCCGACCATCACCGCTCGCGCGAGCGAGGCACGTCGCTTACGACACATGTGCGGCCTGTGGGATCGCAGCATCGTCGGTCTCTTCGTATGACCGGCCGGCGGCCATCGTTGCGGCTAGTTGCGCTCGCGATTTGATCCCGAGCTCGCGGTAGATCTTCGTGAGGTGCGTCTCGACCGTGCGCAGGCTCATGAACAGCTCACCCGCGATCTCGCGATTGCTCCTGCCAGCGGCCACAAGTTCCGCGACCCGTCGTTGAGCGGGGGTCAGACCTTCGCCACGCGTGGCCCGCCGTATGCCGATGCGGGTGAGCTCATCGGTCGCGCGGCCCACCCAGATGGCTGCACCCAACGGCTCCAGCACGATCAGCGCCTGCTCGAGCGATTGCTTGGCCGCGCGCTTACGCTTCATCCGGCGTTCCAGGGTGCCCTTCTCGAGCAGGGTGCGGCCGAGCTCGAGCGGCAGCAAACGGAGGGCATGTTCCGCGATCGCGGCGTCCATCGCCGCGATCGCGCCGGCGGAGTCGCCGTCCGAGGCTGCCACCAATCCCTCGCTGCGGCGCGCGATTGCGAGTGCGTTGGGGTTTTGTTCGCGACGGGCACGGTCGAGCAGATCCTCCACGAGGGCCTGTGCCTCGTCGAGGCGCTCGAGCGCAATCAGCGCCTCGATGTCGTACGACCACAGGTTGAGCGTCAGGCATCCCACGAACCCGCGGCCGTCGCCGACGAGCGCCTGGCGCAGCGGCGGAAGCCGCTCATGAGCGGCCTCCGGGAGGCCACTCCATAGATCGATCCCGGCGAGGATCGCCGTCGAAAACGCGACGATGAATTGGTCGCCGATGCGACTTGCGACCTCGATCGCATCCGCTGCACGCGCGCGAGCCTCCTCGAACCGGCCCTCGCGGGCGGCGACGAACGCCTGCAGCCAGAGGACGTACGACTCGACCTGGTCGTCCGCCAATTGCCGGGAAAGCTCGACCGCCTCGCTGGTGTAGTCCGCCGCCCGCAGGCGATCGCCCGCCTCCCATTCGAGGTGGGCCAGGTGAAACAGCAGGCCGAGCCGATCACTCTCCTCGCCGCGCTCGGCCGCGCGGCGCAGCGACCGCTCGAGCAGCGGCCGCGCATCTTCGAGCTGATCCGACCAGAACAGCTGGTTGCCGAATTGGGTGCTCGGAACGTAGTAGCTGGACGTCGAATCGGCGTGGTCCTGTAGGTCGATCGCGCGCGCCATCACTTCGTGCTGCACCCCGTGTCCGGCGAAGAACTCCATGATTCCCTGAGCTCCCAGCATCTCTGAGAGCAGTCCCAAGTCGCCGGTCCGCTCCGCGAGCGTGACAGCGGCGCGTGCATGCTCGATCGCGTCCCCCGTATCTCCACGGTTGGCGCACAGTTCCGAGAGCAGCGACTCCACCTGCGCATTGATGCGGTGGTGGGCGTCGACCTGTCCCAGCGCCTCATCGAGCAGCGCCGCGGAGGCGTCGAAGTCGTCCTTTCGAACCCGCGCCAGCTCAAGCAGGGCCTGGCCGCGGATCGGCCCGACGGGGAGCTTCTCGAGCAACTCCTCGAGTATCGAACGCGCCCTCGCGAGATCGCCCGCCGCGGAATGCTGCTCCGCCGCAGCGACGGTCCGCAATCGACGCGCGTCCACGGCCTCGGTCGGCGTCAGCCGACGTGCGTGGTCGAGCAGATCAGCGGCGATCTCCGGTGCGCCGCGCCGCGCCGCGCGTTCTGCTGCCTGCTCGAGCGTCGCCGCGAGTCCATCATCCGGTGCCTCAGCGCCGAGCGCCAGGTGGTGCGCGCGTTCCACCTCTTCATCGACCACCCCCGCGAGCAGCCGATGCAACTCTCTTCGCCGGGGTGCCGGGGCATGGGTGTAATGCGTCGAGGCCAGCAACGGATGGGTGAATCTCACCCGCTCCCCGAGGACCTCCACCACCCCTGCGTATTGCGCGCCGTCGAGGTCGCTGAGCACGAATTCGGGCAGCACAGCGTGAATCAGCGCGAGCGTCGGGTGCGCAAGGGCCGCGACGACCAGCAACGGGTCCTCAGCACCTGGCTCGAGCCGGTCCAGGCGCTGAGCCAGCGCGCCCGCGAGCGTCGTTGGGAGCGGCAGTGCCTGCTCCTCTATGCCGTTAGCGCGCGCCGCTTCGAGCTCGCGGGCGATCGCCAACGCGTACAGGGGGTTGCCGCCGGACGCCTCATAGATGCGTCGCAACAGTGGCCGTGGAATCTGGTGGTGCAGGCGCTTGATCAGGAGGTCGTGGATCGCGCTCATGTCGAGTGGGCCCAGCACGTGAGAAGCCAGACCCTCGCTGCCAAAGCCGCGGGTGAGTTCTGGCCACAGCGGCCCGCCACTCTGCGGACGCCGGGTCAGCAGCACGCATATCTGCTCCTCGCGTAGGCGGCAGAGCGCGAAAGCAAGCACGCGTGCGGAGGCGCGGTCGAGCCACTGCTCATCGTCGATCGCGACCAGCAGCGGGGAGTCGGCGGAGAGTCCACGCAGCACCGCCAGCACGGCTCGCGGCAGGGCCTGTGCGTCCGCGGGAGCGACACTGGCGTTCTCCACGAACAGCGCTGCTGCAAGCGCCTGCCGCTGCGGAGCTGGCAACGCCCCGAGCAGTCCGTCGGGGAGCTCGTCAAACAGATCCCCGAGGCCGGCGAAGCCGAGTGATGCATCGGGCTCACTCGGCGCGGTCGCGACCACCGCATAACCGCGTGTACGTGCACCTGCGACTGCGTCACGCAGGAGTGTCGTCTTGCCGATCCCCGGCTGGCCCTCGAGCGCGAGCCCTGTTGGGCCGTACTGGACCGAGTCGAGCAAGCGCTCGACCAGCGCCCGTTCCTCGTGTCGCCCCGTCGACCCCGTGCGCGAAGCATACAAACATGCGGGGTCCCACGATTTACACCACCATGAGCGGCGCGTAGGTTGAGGTCCAAGAGAAGCCGGTCTTACACACACCGTCACCGGCCCAGATCAAACCCGCTCGCCCCAGAGGCGAGCACCTCAGGAGGTTCATCGGATGCGTCCGCATTACGTCGTTCGCGCGCTCGCTGCTGCAGCGACCGCCGCCTCTCTTGGTGCCCCGGCTGCCCAGGCGCGGTACCTCACCTATTACCCCCCGTATACCCCGGTCCATTGCATCAGTCCATCGCGCTCGCGGATCGACCGACTGGACACTCGTCGGACTAGCCGCCCTGCTCAAGCGCGTAACTGCCGCCAGCCAAAGACACGACGAGCGCGCTGACTGTGTTCTGAGCGTGCCTTAGTGAGCGCGGTCGAGGCGTTCTGGAGCGGGGGCGGCCGCGCCGCCGACCGTGCCCTAAGAACGAGTCAGGGCCTCGCCAACGGCGGGGCCCTGACGGTCGTTTGGGCCTGCGGCTGGGCTACTTGTCGGCCACGAGCAGGGCGGCGCCCAGCGCGCCGCCGAGGTCGCCGAGGCCGACCAGATGGACGTCCGGCATGCTGAGTCCCGGGAAGAGGTGCTTGGTCATCGCCTTGCGGATGCGCTCCACATAGGGCTCGCCGAAGCGCACGCCGAGGCCGCCACCGATCACGACCGCCTCGACGTCGAGCAGGTTCACCGCTGAGGCGGCGCCAGCCCCCAGGGCCTCCACCGCCCCGTCGATCAGCTCGCCGGCCAGCTCGTCGTCGTGCTCGATCGCCTCCGCCCAGACAGCGCTGGTGAAGCGGTCCCGCTGCTTGTGCTCCATGATCTTCAGCAGATCGGACTTGCGGCCGTCGTCGATCTCGTGACGGGCGTGCGCCTCCATCGACGCGCGTCCCGCGTACGCCTCCACACAGCCGTCGTTGCCGCAGCCGCAGCGGCGGCCACCGATCTTGATGACCATGTGGCCGATCTCACCGGCGCCGCCGCGGCCGTGCCACGGCTTTTTGTCCAGTACCAGTCCGCCACCGACGCCTGTTCCCCAGAACAAGCCGAGCAACGAGGAGTACCGCTTGCCGACCCCGAGCTCGAACTCAGCGGCGGTCGCGACCTGGACGTCGTTACCGATCGCGACGCTCGCTCCCAGTGCCTTGCTCAGCTCAGGGCCGAGCGCGAAGCTGCCATCCCAGCCAGGAAGGTTGCGCGCACTGGAAACCGTGCCCGCCGCCGGGTCGATCGATCCCGGTGAGCCGACACCGACTCCGGCCAGCGCGGAGGTCGTGGTCTCCGCCGCCTGTGCGGCCTCCTTCATCGCTTTCACCATGTGGCTCGCGACATCAGCCGGGGTACCGCTGGTGGGCGTCGGATGACGCGAGGAGCCAAGCACCGTGTTGCCCTCATCCACGACGATCGCCTCGATCTTCGTGCCGCCGAGGTCGATGCCGCCACGGAGCTCCGCCCCATCAGAGGTGTCTGCCATCGGTCGATTATTCAGCTTTTGGCCCGGCGCGGCGCCGCTTATTTACATTCGCGCCCTTGATACGGCCTACGCTTGGGTGGTGCGCCGTGTCCTCGCAGTCGCAATCAGCGCCGCCTCGGTTTGGGGTGCGGCCGCCGCCTTCGGGTCCAACGCTGCCGCCGCTGCGCCTCGACACGGGACGCTCAGCAGCACGGAGTACAAACAGCTCTCCCAGGTGCTCGCCGGTATCAACCACGCGCTCGCCGGCAAGAAGGTCAACTGGAGGGCAGCTGACGCGGCTTGCCGGAAGGCCGGCACCACCACCACGTTGCTGAAGACACAGCGGAAGAGCTGTCTTGCTGACCTCACCACGATCGAGGCGCTGCTGAACTTCGTCACAGACCAACCGAGGTGCGAAGCGGCGGCGGCCGCCACTTCGACGACCGGAACGACCACGACGGGGACGACGACCACCGGAACCACCACGGCCGGCACCACTACCACGGGTGGCGTCAGCGGCGCCGACCTGCAGCTGGTGGTTTGCCTGAACCCTGAGTACAAGGCGCTCAGTCGTGCCGCGAGCACGATGTATCCGACAGATTCCGCGGCCCGCAGGCAGGCGCTCACGCGCGGATTCAGCGGCGTCTGCCTGGCGACGCTCGTCGACACGTCGGCCGAGCTCCGGCATGAGGAGAACTTCGCGTTCACCGCAAAGCACCTGGCTGCCGACGCAGCGCTGCTCACAAAGGTCAGCCGCGGCCAGGCTCCCGCCAGCGACGTCAACGCAACCCAGGTCGTGGATGATGCGTCCGCGTTCGAACAGTCCGCGCGGGCATGGTTGAACCAGAAGTCACCGCAGAACTTGTCTGTCTGTGCTCACCAGGTTTGACGCCGGCTATAGGCTTGCCGCACCGTGACCGGTCTAGCTCTTGACAGCGTCGAGCCTTACTACAACATCTCGCCGAAGGCGTATGAGCATCCCGCGGATCGTGCGGCCACAGCCGCGCTGAAGGCCATACCGATGCTCGACATGCTCGTGCGTCGGCTGATCGAGTGGCGCTACGAGCGGGCGCTGCGCCAGTTCTACCTCGGCACCTCGCTGAAGGTTTCTGAGCAGCAGTCCCCCGAGCTCTGGGCGTCGTACCTGGCCGCCAACCGGATCCTCGACCTACCTGAGGTCTATGACCTCTACCTGACGACGCCGGTGCTCGGCATCGCAGCGACCATCGGGTCGAAGAAGCCGATGATCGTGGTCGACTCGATGGTGCTCCAGCGGCTCGGACCCGGAGAGCAACGCGTGCTCGTCGGTCACGAGCTTGGACACATCCTGTCCGACCACGTCCTCTACATCACCGCGCTCAACATCCTCGTGGCGGCCGGCGGCTCACTGCCGACACTGCTTGGTATTCCATTTCGCGCCGTCAAGACGGTGCTGCTCGAGTGGTACCGAGCCGCCGAGCTCAGCTCCGACCGGGCCGCCACGTTGATCGTCCGTGACCCGCAGATCGTCTGCCGGATGCTGATGGTGACCGCCTCGGGCCTACCGGCCGACCAGCTCAACCTCGACGCGTTCATGACCCAGGCGATGGAGTACGAGAACTGGGACGACCCGTCCGACCGAGTCCGGCGATTCTTCTGGGAGATCAACGTCACCCATCCGTACGCCGTCAAGCGGGTATCCGAGGTGATGCGCTGGGTGCAGAGCGGTGATTACGACCGCATCCTCCGCGGCGACTACCGCACCCGCGACCAGGAGGCAGACGTCCGCGCCGAAGCGAGCGACGCGATGGAGTTCTACGGCGAGCGCTTCCGGGGAGCTTTCCGCGACATTGGCGAGAACGTGACGAGCCTCGGCACACAGGTCGGTGGCGTCGCAGACCAGGTGGCCGACTGGCTGCGCAACCGCGGCGGCGGATCCGGATCCGGATCCGGACCGACCGCCGCCTGACTTCCGGCCTGGGGCTCTACCGCGCGCGCGAGTCGCGCTTCGCCCGTGGTGGTTTAGCGGCGCGGCCGGACATCGGACGTTCGTCCGCAAGCTTTCTTGCAGCATCACGTATCCCGGGCCGCCGCTCCGAAATTAGTGGCATGAGTGCAAGCCCTGCAGCCCAGACGGAGCTTGAAGCCGCCAAGCTCCGCGAAAACTTCCGCGTACAGACGGATTGGTGGGTGCGCATCAACGTCCCCTGGGAGGTCGCCACGCAGATCATGGATATCTCGCTGAGCGGTGCCCGCCTGCTCGGCGAGCTGCCATGCACGCCGGGCGTGCCGATCGGCTTCGCGCTGGAGGTGCCCGGCGTCGGCGATGTCCCGTTCACTGCCGAAGTCGTCTGGATTCGCAGTGGCGAGTCGGGTGTGCGTTTCACCGATGTCCCCGGGAAGCGTGCCCAGATTCTGCGCGAGGCACTGGTCGACGAGGAGCGCCGGATCCTGCGCGAGCGCTGCCGCCCTGTGCCCCAAGCCTGGTCCTCGTCCTATGTGGAAGTGGACCCCGAGGACGAGGTCGCGAAGGCCACGCTCTCGCTCAAGCAGATCTAGCACGCTCCAACTCATTTCCCGTCCGCGACGCGGCGTAGGTTTGTCGGTCCTTTGCTACGCGAGGTCGTCATGTCGGACGTGCTCACCGTCTCGGAGTACTCGTCACGGTTGGGTTACGCCCTACGCGAGGTCGGAGCAGCGACGCTGGAGGGCGAGGTTCAAAAGGTCGGGACGAGTGCGCGCAGCGGGATGCTGTACTTCGACCTGACCGACGGCACCGCGACCCTGTCCTGCAAGGTGTTCGGACGGGAGGTACCGCGGCTGGCCCACCGGCCGGCTGCCGGTGACCTTGTCCGTATTCAGGTCGACCGTCCGGACCTTTACGCCGTCAACGGCTCGCTGAGCCTGATCGTGAGCCAGGTGACCCTCGCCGGTGAGGGCGAGCTTGTGCGCCGCCGCGCGGATCTGATCGCACGGCTCACGCAGGAGGGTTTGTGCGACCCGACACGCCGGCGGCCGCTTCCACGATTCCCCAGCGTCGTCGGTGTCATCGCCGGGGAGGGCTCTCACGCGATGAGCGACGTGGTCAAGGCGATCGCTGATCGCTGGCCTCCGGCGCAGATCATCACCTGTCCGAGTCTTGTGCAGGGCAAGGCTGCACCCCGCGAGCTGATCAATGCCTTGGCGACATTCCAGGAGAACTCGCTCGCCGACGTGATCATCATGGCGCGAGGGGGCGGGACGGTTCAGGATCTCGCGTGCTTCGACGATGAGTCGCTGTGCCGCGCCTTGTTCGCGTGCGAACTTCCAGTCGTGTGCGCAATCGGGCACACGGATAACAACCCGGTCTGCAATCACGTCACGTGGTCCGCGTACACCCCGTCACGATCCGCGGAAATGGTCGTCCCGTCGATCGTGGAGGTACGCCGGGACATCAAGCGGTCGAGCGAGCTGGTCGATGCCGTGCCTGGGAAGCTTGACGTTGCCGACGATCGCATCCAAACCGCCGCGAGCCGACTCGACGTGAGCGTGGTACTGGGAACGCGGGAGCGGGACGTCCGTCAGGCGTCGGCAGACGTCAGTCACGCTCTGGGCGAGTTCTTCCGGGCACATGCCACCGTTCTAAGCGAAGCGCGGTCGACACTCGCGTTCACACCCCGGCGCGCCAAGCTCGAGCTCACGAACGAGCACGCGAGACTGGCGGCTGCCAGCGCAACCCTCGCACGCACGGGCGAGCGCGTCTCCGCGCTCGTAGAGCAGACGGCTGAGCTCTGCAACCGGGTCGCCGCGGACACCTCCCGGCAGCTTGACGATGCTGCGCGAGACGTGGTGCACCTTGCAGAACTCGTCGCCGCCCGGGATTTTCGCCGTCGTGGATGGCTGCTCGCTACGAAGGCCGGCGAACCGGTTCGTTCCGCTGCCGAGCTCCACTCGGGCGACCCGCTCCACCTTCAACTGCATGACGGCAGCGCCGAGGCTGTCGTCGAACAGGTCACCTCATGACTCCGGGAGAAAGCCCATGACCGACGACGTCACCACCACATCGCTCACCTTCGAGACCGGGTACGAGCGCCTCCAACAGATCGCGGGCCGCCTCAACCAGGAGGCGGTTCCCGTCTCGGAGATGTGCGATCTGTTCGCCGAGGGCAAGGGACTGGAGCAGGCCCTCACCGACTATCTCGACAAACAGCGCGCGCGTGTCGAAGCCATCCAGAACGGTGAAGGCATCCGCGCGTTCAAGATCACGGGCCAGACCCCCGAGCTCATACCGGCCTCGCCGACTCGGCCCGGGGCGGCCGATGACGAGATCCCGTTCTGAGCTTCGAGATCAGGCGTTGTGCGGCCTGAGGCCGATCGATCATGCGGGCGGAGGGACTCGAACCCCCACGAGCAAAGCCCACCGGCACCTAAAGCCGGCGCGTCTACCAATTTCGCCACGCCCGCGACGAATGACCGGATGGCGGTCGGGGCAGATTGTATGGTCAGCGCTGTGAGTCCGGCCCGTTCTCTCAAACCCGGCTACGTGGTGACGTACCCAAACCGCGAGAAGCCCGCGAGCAAGGTCATGAAGGTGACCGTCGCGCTCGTGCTGCTCGTTTCGGTGGTGCTGATGTTGCTCGTCACCGTCGGCGGTTGGAGCAAGCTCGGCGGCCTCCTCCCCGTCAACCTGATCTGGTGCGCCGTCTATCTGGCGATCGCGTACTACGTGATGCGGTGGACGCGCGGGTTGCTGCCGATAGCGGCGGCACTCGGCGCGTTGATGCTCGTGTTCACGCTGGTCGCAGTGACCTCGCTCGCCGGTGTCACCTGGAGCGACCGCGGTGCCCCGAGCTACGCGCCCTCGCACACGCTGTTCGGCGGCATCGGTCTCAGCTCCGGCACGCTGAGCCTGCTGACGGTCGCGATCGCCGTCTCACAGGCCGTGCTGGTCGTCGTCGCGATGCGCGGCTTCGGCCAATCTTGGAACATCGAGTACGAGGTCCCGGCGGCCGACGCTCGCGCGCTCGTCAGAGCGTGACGATCACGCCACGATCGCCGTACGGGAACGGCTTGCGCTTCAGGGTTGCGCTGAGCTGCGCCATGAACTTCGTGATGCGCGTCTGAAAGCCGTACTTGGCGACAATCTTCCGCATGACCGCGTCAGCCTCCGCCCCGCTCACGACCCGTGCGGAGGCGTCGACCGCCGAGCTCCCCGGCTTCACAACCCCGCGGGCGTTGCAGGGCTGCACGGTTACACGTGCCGTGTGGCCGAGTCGCTTGGCCTTGCCGGAAGCGGAGCTCGTATAGAAACCGAAGCTGCCGTCCCCAAGGCTGGCCCACCAAACCGGTGTCGCGACCGGACGGCCGTCGCGGCGGAAGGTCGTGAGCAGAACGTACTTTTCGTCGGCGAGCGCCACGCACCAAAGCTACTGCTGCGCGCGCGCCGCAGCAACCACCGGAGCGAGCTCCTCCGGTGTCGGTCCGCGCATGACCGTGTAGGTGATGCCGAGGCTGTCACGGCGCTCGATGATCTGTGCGGCGAGGCTGTCGACGTCGCCGACGAGCAGCTTCGGTGACGCCAGAACCTGATCGGGCTCGAGATAGGAGTGGATCGCGGCCAGTTCCCTGGCCGCGGTATCGACGTCATCGGTGAGTGTGACCGGCACGCCAACTCCGATCTCGAGGTTGTCCGCGCGGTCACCGGCGTAGCCGCGGAGACGATCGAGATATGCGGCAGTCGCGTCGCGTTCCGGCAGCACCATGTGACCCGGCGGAAGCGACACCTTCGGCACTGGCGGCACAGCGGCGATGATGAAGCCGTCCGCCTCCTCGGCAGCGAGCCGCAAAACGCGCTCGCTGGCACCGGCGATCAACAGCCGTGGAACGGTGTCACCGTAGCCAGGCGTGATCCCCGCATCCTCAAAGCTTGCCTTGACGGCCCAGACGGTGTCAGCCAGGCGTTCGAAGCGCAGGTCACGGGTTGGCGGAACCAGCTGCGCGACCAGCAGCTGCGGAATCCCGCTGCCGAGCGCGATGTCCAACCGGCCGCCGCTGATGCGGTGCAGCGTCGCAAAATCCCGCACGATCGTCGCCGGGTTCCACAGCCCCGTGTTGATCACGAACGGCGAGAGCGTGATGCTGCTCGTGCGCTGCGCCACCGCTGTCAGCGTGAGCAGCGGCGAGAGCCCGCGCGGCAGATCCGCGATCGTGACCGCATCGAAGCCGGCGAGTTCGGCGCGCACAGCCAGATCAATCGCGTCCTCGACGGCGGCCAATGGGCTCAGGGCGTACCCGAAGCGGAGCTTGTTCATGACCCCAGGAACTCCAGCACGACACTGGTGAACTGCGGACCGGCCTCGACCTCAGGAAAGTGGCCGATGTCGGCAAACTCCACGTAGTGAGCATAGGGGAGCGCCGCGGCAAGCTCCCGCATCATCGGAGCCGGCACAGTCACGTCGTACTCGGAGCCCGTCACCAGCGCCGGAGCCTCGACAGCAGCGGCACGGTCGAGCAGTTCGAGCCCTGACTGAAACTCGCCGTACATGACGTCGACCGATTCGAAGTTCATCGGAGCTGAGCAGAGGCGATCGAGGTACGTGGTCTCAGCGGCATCGAGCCGCGCCACGTAGCGCTCCATGAAGATCCGAAACTGTCGCTGGCGCTCGCGCGCGTCCGTGACCTTTGCGAGCGCGAGCCAGGCGCCGTCGGATGCCTCGAGCCTCGCCTCACCGTCGACGAACGCCGCCGTAAAGCGCGCCCTGGCCTCCAGTGCGGCCTCGACTTGGCCGTCGCCCATGGCGTGAGGAGCGTTGGCGACGATCAGCCGGGCGACGCGTTGGGGATACGCCGCCGCGTACGCGAGCGCGACGCAGCCGCCATGGCTATTGCCGTAGAGCGTCAGCTGCTCGAGGTCCAGATGCTCCCTCAACGCCTCCACGTCGGAGACGTAGTCCGCGATCAGGTAGGCGCCGGGCGGCTCCGGAAAGCTGGAAGCGCCCGTGCCGCGCGGCGCGAAGATCAACAGCTCATAGCCGGGCAGGTCCAGATCTGCGAAGTACGCCTCGGGATCCATCCCGGGCCCGCCCGGCACGCACACGACCAGTGACCCGGCGCCGCGACGCATGTAGGACAGCGTCCGGCCGCCGCCGGCTTCGAAGGTCGTTGGCATCGACGGAAACCTATAGGACGGTCAGCTGCCGCTGGTCCGGTTGACGAGCGGCACGTAGGGGCGGCACGGCTCGTTGCGCAGGCTCGGGCACGGCGGCAGGCCGTCGGAACGCTGACGCCGGGAACGACCGGCAGCACGAGGCTGGAGGGCGTGGAGGCCGAGAGCTGGACCGAGACGTTGGCGGTGCCGGCGGGGTTGGTGCGCGAATGCCCAAAGTGGCTGTGTGCCGCCAGGCGCTGAGATCGTGACGCGGATCCGCGAGCCCGCACGGTAGACATGGCCCTCGTAGTACAGCGGGATCACGACCTCCACGAAGCGGCCCTTTGGCAGCGGCTGCACCGCGCTCTCCACTGAGCACCGGCGCCAGTAGCGTGCTCCTCTTGTCGAGCTTGCGCTCATCGGCGCGCACCCAGCCGTTTTGCACGAATGTCTCAATCCCGTCGGGGCGGACCTCACTGACCGTCGCCTGCAGGTCGACGTTCGGCGTCGATGCCTCCACCCAGACTGCACGGCGCCGCCGCCGATCACGGTCGTGTTCTGCGTGAGCGGCGGCGTCACGTACGAGACGGCGGTGCCGGGCGGGTTCGGCTGCCAGTTCCAATCCCAGTCGGTGGCGTTGCCCCAGAGGCCGCCGGCCGAGGTGTTGGCCGAGGCGTAGTCAACGGCAGGCAGGGCCTTCGGGTTCCAGGTGAACCAGTCGACCTCGGGCGTCGTGGCGGGGCTGGCGGCCAGCGAGCCCCCAGCCCCGAAGTACCACGTCTGGGAGGTGCCCGGGATCGGGAAGCGCGAGAACGACTGCTCAAAGCCTGGATACGGATCCCCCGGCGTGACCGTGCCGTTGGGTCGGTGCCGGCGCCGTTGTCGAACAGCACCCGGATCTGCGGTAGCTGCTCATACGCGCTCAACGCGGCCTTGTAGGTCGGGATCTGCTGGATCGGGTCCGGGGGGAGCGCCACGTTGCTGATGCCAAAGCCCTGCTGGTAGAAGAGCGGGGCGCCGACGTCGAGGCCCGGGTTGGCCCTCGGGGCCGGTGGGCCACGAACAGTGAGAGGAAGTCATACCAGCGGTCGAAGGTCGCGGGATCGAGCGAGTCGATGTGGGCGCCGTTGGTGAAGGTGAACCACTTCTGCTGGTGCCGGTGAAATGCTGGGCCAGATCGGCGCAATGGCCGCCGGTCTGCTCGTCCTCCCACTGACAGGCCATGAACACGGCGGCCTTGATCTTGTGCACGAACGTGATCGGGTCGAGCGGATCGGCGACGGCCGGGTTGTAGTGGGAGTTCTGGCGGATCTCCTTGGCGAAGCTGGGGGCTTCACCGTGCAGTGCCTGGTTGTGCGCACAGGTCTGATCGCCCGCTTGATGCGCTTGTATGCCCACGGCTGGCCGGCGCCGGGGCCGGCGGGCTCGGCGTTCTGCTGGCGCTCGCTTGACCACGGCACGGCAAAGCCGGTGTTGAGAATCCCGCCCGGGTAGAGCGTCGTCATGGTCGCGTCGAACGTGGAGAGCGGCGCGATCGCCTCCAGGGCCGGTGGGTCGAGCTGCGCGGTGAAGAGCTGGCTGATGGCCCCGTAGGAGATGCCCATCATCCCGACCTTGTGGTCGAGCACCCAGGGCTGATGCGCGATCGCCTCGACGACGTCATATCCATCGAGGTTCTGCAGCGGTTCAAAGTAGTCGAAGGCGCCGCCCGAGCAACCGGTGCCGCGCATGTTCACATCGACGACGGCGAAGCCCATCAGGTTCGCGAGCACGGCGATGCCGCTGTCGGGCCCGGCGGGGTCGGCATAGCCGTAGCCGGAGTACTCGATCAGCGTCGGGTACGGGGGCTTCGAGTAGGAGTTCGGCAGTGAGAGCCCGGGAGGCAGCGCCGAGACCCGCGGGCTTGGAGGGCGGGTGCACGTAGATCGCCAGCTGAGTGCCGTCGCGGGTCGTCAGGTACTGGTAGCCGCTCTCGCGATCTGCTGGTTGTCGATCTCGGATCCCACGGCGCGGCGGCGTCGCTGTGTACGGTGACCGGCGCTGATTCGGTGGCACCTGCTGCGAGCCGACGCGGTACCCAGTCCCGGGCTTGACGTCGCGAAACAGCGACCGCCTTGCGCGTCGGCCTTCTCGCGTTGCCACGACGCGGCCAGCGCCGTTGAGCAACTTGGCGACCGCATGCGGTTTGAGGCCGGTCGCGTAGACCTGCTCAGCGCTACCGTGCGCGTCGACACCAGCGGGCTTGGCGGTGGCCGCCGTGAC
>CAVRFD010000011.1:0-34838 GCA_963720195.1 uncultured Conexibacteraceae bacterium | reverse complement strand
CGGCGAGCGCGTTGGCGCTGGCGCCCGCTCGGCACCGGTCGCCACGTTTCGACCCAACCGTGAAACGATCGCGAACACCGTTGGACTGACCCGGCCCAAGTGCTCCTGCGCTGGTGCGTTAAGCGGGAGATCCCGGTCCTCGGGTACGCGGGGTTGGTTCGGCAAGCCGCCCTACTCATCAGAAACAACCTCCAGCCGAACGGCTCGATGCGTCAGTGTGGGGAGTGCAGTCGTCAGCCTGAGGGAGAACTGGGCTGCCATGAGACACCGCCGGGTATTGGTGTGCGACCACGAGCCGCAGAGCTTGCACGCTCTACGCGTCGTGTTGCGGGGCGCGGGGTTCGAGGTGGATGCCTGCCGCACGACGGAGGCGGCGCTGGGCTGCGCAGCCCTCAGCGTGCCCGCGGCCGCGATCGTCGAGCACGTCCTGCCGGACGGGGACGGCGGGGAGGTTCGCCGACGGTTGCGCGAGTGGAGCGCGATGCCGGTGATCCTCGTATCGGCGTGCCCGTGCGCACAAGAAAGGGGGTTGGAAGCAGCGACGATTACGGCTAGAAGTCGGAACCCTCGATCACCGGACGCCCCTGGGCGCCCCAACATAGGAGAAGACTCGATGTCTCATCGCAGGATGTTCCGCGTTGTTCCGATACTCGCGTCGGCCGCCGTCTTGTCTCTTGCCGGTTCTTCTATCGCGCAGGCGGCCGCGAACGCGCACCCAGCCGCCAGCACGATCACCGTTGCCTTGTCGGAATACAAGTTCAAGCTGTCAACCAATCGCTGAAGAAGCCCGGCTCCGTGACGTTCAAGGTCAGAACAAGGGTCACGATCCGCACGACTTCAGCATCAACAAGAAGACGACCAAGCTGCTGTCGCCCGGCCAAAGCACGACGCTGACCGTCAAGTTCGCCAAGAAGGGCAGCTACTACTACGAGTGCACCGTCCCGGGTCACGCCGCACTCGGCATGAAGGGCTACTTCAAGGTTCTCTAACCCGCAGCCATACGGTCGACTGGACCTAAAAGCAGAAAAGCTCCGGATTATCACCGGGGCTTTTCTACATACCGCAGGGCGATTCGAACCCCCACGCCCTTGCGGCTACGCGGAGCGGCGGAGGGGAACGCAGGCGTTCCCCTCCCGCTACGACTAAAAGTAGTGGCGGCGACCGCCGATCGCTCGGTCGGTGGCGCCCAACACGAGTAGGACGAGCCCTACGATCAGCAAAATGGCGCCGATAACCCACGAGATGTGGATCGCCGCGACCGCTCCAATTATCAGCAAGATAATTCCCAAAATGATCAATGTGCCTCCGGTCTCCGTTTGACGCTACGCGGAGTTCACTAACCCGTTTGGGTGGCGGCTAATCCTTGCGTGGACAACAGAGAGGCACTCGTTTCGGAAGCGGGTAACGCTCGCAACCGGTCCGCCGCAAAAGCGGCCGGAAAGTGTAGATTTTGCTCGTCCGTGAGCGGCAAGAATAGAGGGAAGTCTAAGTTTGCCTCGTAGAGCCCCGGGTAATGGTGAAGAGTCGTCCGGAGCATGCAACCGCTACTCGGGAGAGGACCGGAAGAGGAGGGACCTGATGGGAGTTGGAACAAGTCTGTTATTCATCGCCGTCGGAGCGATTCTTCGCTTCGCCGTGTCGGTGACAACGAGTGGATTCAACATCCACACGATCGGCCTCATATTGCTGATCATCGGCGTCGTTGGACTCGTTATCTCCATGCTCTTTTGGAGCACCTGGGGCGGCTTTGGCGGACGCGAACGCCGAGTCACACCCGACGGCCGCGGCGGCTACACAGAGCGCGAGCGCGAGATCTAGGCAATATCACGGACTCCCAGGCAGTTGGCTGGGAGCCCGCGCTTCCCCGATTTCCGCGGAGACTCTGCTGCGTTCTTAAGGGGGAAGCACTCGAGCTCGCGATCCCCGTCAAGCGCGTTCACTACCAGCGTCATGACAGTGCCCTCTGGCGGCGGGCAGTCGTCGCCTCCCATCACTGACGAGCTAGTTCGTTCAGGCTATAAACGACAGTCATCTGATCGAAGAGTCCAGTCAACTCGAACAGGTGCTTGACTTGACCGTCACGAATCAGCACCACCAGCGCGCGGTTCGCCGCGCGCAGCCGGAGATCACAATGCACGAGGACACCGAGTCCACTGGAATCGAGGAACCTCACGTCGCGGAGATCAACAACCACCTCAGACGACTCCTCAACCTTGCGCAGCTCAGTCGCTAGAAGGTTCGCTGACGCTATATCCAAGTCCCCTGCACCCTGAGAACGGTACGGCCCCCAGCTTTACTCGGCACGACTGTGATCACGCTAAGCAATGGGTCATTTCAAAACTCGCGGGTAGTCAGTGAGGTGGCTCACGCCGGAGCGTACGTCTGGCTCAGAGCGCTCGTCCCTGCTGCCAGGCGTTCGCGTTCCAGCAGGTCGTGCTGATGCTGGGCACGATCGATCAGGTCATCAAGATCAACCGAGGCGATCGCGGGATGCTGATCGGCGACCTGCAGCCAGCGCCCTCCATAAGCTGAGCTTGCCCAAGACGCCAAGCGCGAGGCTCTCCACCGCCATGAACGTCCCCAGCTCCGGTTCACCCGAAGTCAGACCCCAGAATTTCATCCGGCTGGCCTTCTCGGTGACCCACGCACCGGCCTGCTTGACAGGGTTCTTCGACGTTCCGATCCGCTGCATCAGTCCGATCAGCGTTTGACGATCCTCCTCGATCTGCGGGGCGAGGGACCCCATCAGCTCACCCAGTGGCGTGCCCCGGTTGTGAGATCGGATCTGCTCCGCGAGATTGCTGCCGAGCATCGCGCCCGCCAGATGATCGTTGAGATAGACGTCCATTGCTTTGTCAGCCATGCGGCTCCTTCGGTTTTGGCGAGGGGGCGTCGAAACGTACAAAGCGTTCACTTCTCGCCGTCCAGGGCGTTCTTGGCCCTGTCGCCCACTTTGTCGACAGTGTCTTTGAGCGAGGCCTTAGCCTGATCCGCCTTCCCCTTATTTTTGAGGTTGTCGTCGTCACTCAGGCTCCCAGCGGCCTCCTTGACGCGGCCCTTGGCTTCATCGATGCGCTTGTCGGTCATGTCTGATCTCCTTGCTTTCTGATGAGGTGTAGTGCGGAAGGTCACTGGAGCGGCGTCATTGGAGTCGCCCCGCACGTCGGCGCCAATATCGGACTTTGGTACTCGCAGCCAAGGGCATTTTTTGACTCGACACGTCATGTGGTCCTCTGGCGTTTCGGCGTACTGCGAGCGTCGAGCTGGAGCTCGCGGTCGGCTCGGGGAACGTGGGCTTTCAACTCACGTGTACGCTCGCGTTCGGCGTTGAGTTCCATGCCCAGTAGCAGCGCAGCGTTCGTCAGCCAGACCCAGACGAGGAAGATGACGACACCACCGAGCGCGCCGTAGGTCTTGTTGTACGAGCCGAAGTTGGCGACGTACAGGGCAAACAGTGCGGACGCGATGAGCCACGCGACGACAGCGAATAACGCCCCTGGCGTCACCCATTTGAAGCCGGCCAGCTTCACGTTGGGCGCAGCGTAGAACAGGACAGCGAACATCACGATGACCACGAGTAGGAGGACCGGCCATTTGGCGATGTCCCAGACGTCCACGGCGGTTGAGCCGATGCCGAGTGGCTGGGCAATAGCGGTAACGATCGGGCCGGTGAGGACGATCGCGAGCGCCACGCACACAAGCAACACAACCATGATCAGCGTGACGAGCACTTGTAGCGGACGCAGCTTCCAGATCGGCCGTCCCTCCGGCGTTTCATAGATCACATTTGAGGCGCGCATGAAGGCCCCGACGTAACTGGAGGCAGACCAGAGCGCAACCACGATTCCCGCGATGCCCATGATCCCGGCGGTGCTCTTGTGCGCTGTGACCGACTTGATCGGTCCCGCGAAGGTCTGTGCGGCCGACGCGGGACCGATCTTGGTAACGATCTGAGTGATCGTTGTCGTAGTCGAGTGGGGGTTACCGAGAACACCGAGCAATCCCACCAGCGCGATCAACGCCGGAAATAGCGCAAGAAGCCCGTAATAGGTCAATGACGCCGCCCAGTCACTGAGATTGTCTTCGCTGAACTCCATGAACGCTCGCTTCAGAGTCGCGGACGGCGAGGTCCCCGTGGACGTTCCTTGCGGACGGTAGTCGCGGCGCTCATCTCGAGAATCAGGCTGGGTGCTGCTCATAGAGCGAATCCTCCTTCTCCCAGCACGTCAGGGCTTCGGGTGTTACTCCTGGTCGCCATCGATCTCGTCCGTTGGATCGCATCGCTACCGCTGCGTGGTCTGCTTGACAGTCTGGGACATCACAATGCGCAGTCCGTACGTGCTGTCCTGTTTCTAACCCTTTTTGGCGCCGTTGTAAACCGATCGTGCTACAAATGGGACATAGACCGAGTAACTGGGACACCTCTAGCCCGCACAGCGTCGTGGTGGCGGGAGTGGCGCGAATAGGAGGTTCAACTGATGAGCGAGGCTGCAGACCTCCAGCAGAGTGACGCTACGTACGCCGCAGAGGCGAGACGGGCGGACGCCATCGCCAGCCAGCAGCGGATCCTGGACGCCGCGCTCAGGCTCGCGGGAAACCGCGGCACCACCATGGGAGAGATCGCTGCCGCGGCAGGGGTGGGGCGCTCCACGCTCTACCGCCACTTCCCGACCCGGCAAGCGCTCGAGGATGCGCTCGCCACGGTCGCGCTCCCGCCCGGCCAGTCAAGCCGGCAAGGAGATCCAGAGAGCGGATCAATGCCTTTTCGATGGCCTGGACAGCTCGGCCGTGATCGTCCGCTGACTCTCGACGTCACTCGTATCCTGGATGAGGTACCTGCGCACCTGGTTCCCGACCAGCTCGTCTCCGAGGCTCGCCGGGTCGCCGGCGTCTCCGTTGCTCTCTACGTCGTAGACATCGACGGCTCCCAGCTGCTGCGTCTCGCTGGCTCTGATGAGTTTCCTGACCATCTCGATGGCCCACCCGCCATCGGGCCTGAGATCGTGTCCGACGGACTCCCCGACTTCTACGACCGCCTTAGACGTGACTTCCCAGGCTGCCAGCCCCAGCCGCTGTGGCTGCGGGGCCGCGTCCTCGGCCTGTTGCTGTGTGTCGGAACGCCAATCGCGTCCTTGGAGGACATCGCCAAACAGGGTGCCGCAGCACTCGAGCTCGCGAACAGCTACACCGACTTCATCGAGGCCGCGCGACGGCGCAAGCCCACAACCCCGGCGGCCGAAATCCAACAAAACCTGTTTCCGCCACGCATCGCACGGATCGCCGGCGGGCAAGTGGCCGGTGTGCTGCTCCCCAGCTACGAGGTCGGCGGGGATTGGTTTGACTTCGTCGAAAACCGTGATGGCGCGTGGCTCGCGATCGCGGATTCTGCAGGCAAAGGCTCCACCGCTGCCGGTTTGGGTGCCGCCGCGCTCGGCGCGCTACGCGCCGCACGTCGCAGCGGCCATGACCTCACCGCGGCCGTGAAGATGATGGACAGAACCGTCCACGAGCTTGGCAACCCCGATTTCGACATCACAGCCATCATCGGTCGTTGGCACGCCGCGACTGTCACCTTCACCTGGGTCAACTGCGGCCATCCCCCCGCCTATTTAGTCAGCGCAGACCAGCAGCTCATCACGCTCACGAGCGCCCACCATCCCGCACTCGGCCGGGGCAAGAAAGCTCAGGCGTACCACCTCGATAAGCGGCAGCTCAATCCCGGGGAGCGGCTCATCCTGCTCACCGACGGGATCACCCAGCGCAAAATGGAAAACGGCAACATCTTCGGTATCGACGGAATTCGTAGCGCGCTCGAACAGGCAGACAGCCCCACTGCAGCTTCAACCGCCATGGCAATTCAGCAGGCCATCACCCACCATTGGAAAGAACCCCTTGAGGACGACGGAACCATCGTCGTGCTCGCGATCGACTAGACACATAAGGTGTCAGCGACAGGGTCGCTGTAGATGCTGAGAACCCCTTGGCCGAGGGGCCATTCTCGATACCGCGGGGGGGATTCGAACCCCCACGCCCTTTCAGGCAGCGGATTTTGAGTCCGCCATGTCTACCGTTCCATCACCGCGGCGAGGCACGGCCAAGTCTATGCGGGCGGACGTTCAGGTGCCGATGACGAGGGCTTCGAGCTCGTCGATCAGCTGGGGCGTCGCGACGACGACGCCAGAGGGCAGTGCGTCGGTCGCTTCAAGTGTGCGTACGACCATCCCGGCGCGTTCGCAGATCAGCGTCCCTGCGGCGATGTCCCAGGCCTTGACGTCGCGCTCGTAGTAGGCGTCCAGCCGTCCGGCTGCGCAGGAGCACATGTCCAGGGCGGCGGCGCCGGCGCGGCGGATGTCGCGCGTGACCGGAAGCACGCGCGCCACCACCTGTCCCTGGATCGCTCGGACCGTAGCCTCGTAGGCGAAGCCGGTCCCGACCAATGCGTGCGCGAGCGTGTCACAGGTCGAGGCCGCGATCGGCTCGCCGTTGCAGAGCGGCGAGCCGGAGCGCGTCGCCGTGAACAGCTCGTCGCGCACCGGGTCGAGCACCACCCCGGCAAGCGCGGCGCCGTTGGCGTCCTCGACCGCGATGCTGACCGCGAACGTCGGCAGCCCATACATGTAGTTGACGGTGCCGTCGAGTGGGTCGACGACCCAGCGCAGGGGGTTGTCGAAAACAAAATGAGAATGAGAATCAGAATCATTCTCATTATTTTTTTCAGGGGATGGGCTGGGTGCTGCCGGCGCGCCGGCAGTCTCACCGCCCTCCTCGCCGAGGATCGAGTCGGCAGGCCGGCGGCGGGCGAGCACCTCGCGGATCGCACGCTCGGCGTTGACGTCGGCCTCGGTGACGGGGTCGGTCGGCGTGCTCTTGGTGCCGACCTCCAGCGGACGGCGCCAGCGAGCGAGCAGCTCAGCCCCCGCGGTACGGGCCGCCTCGACCGCAACATCCAGGAGCTCTGTCTCGAGAGCCGTGTCGACCGAAGTCACCGGGCGTGTGTGGACGGAGGCTTCGCCATGGCCGGAACCATAGTGCCAGCGGATAACCTCCGCGGATTGTCCGATACGGGGTCTGTGGTCATTCTTGCGGGGGGAACCGGGGGTGCGAAGCTGGCACGCGGGATGCTCGACGCCGTCGGCGCTGAGCATCTGACCGTCATCGCGAACACGGGAGACGACGTCGAGATCTATGGCGGACACGTCTCGCCCGACCCCGACCTCGTCACGTTCTGGCTCGCCGACCAGATCGACGACGCGCGCAGCTGGGGGCTCGAGGGCGACAGTTTCCGCGTTATGGACGCGCTGCGGTCACTCGGCGAGGAGATCTGGTTCAACCTTGGCGACCGCGACCTGGCGATCGCAATCCAACGCGCCCAGGCACTCGACCGCGGTCAGCGCCCGACCGACGCCCACCGGACGCTGAGCGAGCGCTTCGGCATCCAGGCGGCGGTGCTGCCGATGAGCGACCGACCGGTGCGCACGCGCGTTCTGTCGGGCGGTCGCTGGCTATCGCTGCAGGAGTTCCTGATTCGCGCCCGCGCTCAGGGCGAGGTCGAGGACGTCCAGTTCCGCGGCGCGCGCGAGGCCGGCACGACGCCGGAGGTGCTCGCCGCGCTGGCTGACGCACGGGCGATCGTGATCGGTCCGTCCAATCCGGTCATCTCAATCGGTCCGATCCTCGCGATCGACGAGCTCCGTGACGCGGTGATCTCAAGTCCGGCGCCTGTCGTCGCCGTGAGCCCGATCGTCGCCGGCGAGGTGCTCAAGGGGCCGACCGCCGCGTTCATGCGTTACCGCGGGGTCGACGTGTCGGCGTATGGTGTGGCGGAGCTGTATGCGGGGTTGGTGGATGGGTTTGTCGTGGACGAACCCATGGATGGCCCTCTGCCCACGTTGCAGACGAATCTGCTGATGGACGGCCCCGAGGGCCGCCGCCGGCTCGCCCGCGAGACGTTTGAATTCGCGCTCTCGCTCGCCCATCCCTCCTGACCAAGTAGCTTTCCCGCGGAAAATGACCACCGTCGCGATCCTCCCAGCCAAGAGCTTCGACAAGGCCAAGCAGCGGCTGTCCCCTACCGTCCAGCTCGGTTACCGCCGCGCGCTGGTCGAGTCGATGTTCGCCGACGCGCTCATTGCGCTGCGCCGCGTTGGCTCGATCGATCAGACCTTCGTTGTGACATCCGACCACACAGCGGCCCAGATCGCCGGCAGTTATGGCGCGTCCGTGATCGACGACACCACGCACAGCCACAGCGATGCGGTCGGGCTCGGGATCACGCGCGCCCTCGCGATCGGCGCCGGGCGGGCGCTGCTGGTGCCCGGTGACTGCCCCCTCCTCGATCCGGCCGAGCTGGAGGAGCTGCTCGCCCATCCGGTCGCCCAGAACTCCGTTGTGATCGTGCCGGATCGTCACGGCGCGGGGACCAATGCGCTGCTGCTCACCCCACCCGACGTGATGACGCCCGCGTTCGGTGAGGGCAGCCGCCAACGCCACATCGATCTGGCGATCGCGCAGGGCGCGACACCGGAGGTCGTGGAGGTCCCGTCGCTGGCACTCGATATCGACACGCCCGAGGACCTTGAGGAGCTGGTGGCGCAGTTTGCGAGCACGCGTGGCGGGGCAGCGAACACGCGCGGCATGCTCAGTCAGTTGATGCGCAGCCAAGCCGGATGATCACGGCGGTCCCGCTCGAGGGCCTGCCCGAGATCGCGGCGGATGCCGACCTCGGTCGAGAGATCTCGGCCGCGCTGCCGGAGCCGCTTCGAGCAGGCGACATTCTCGTGGTTGCTCACAAGATCGTGTCCAAGGCCGAGGGCCGGGTGCGCTCGCTCTCGGAGGTGGTCCCGGGCGAGCGGGCGATCGAGCTGGCCGCACCTGGAGGCAAGGACCCACGGCTGGTGCAGGTCGTGCTCGACGAGACACGTGAGGTCGTGCGGGCGGCCGGCGGCGTGATCGTCTGCGAGACCCACCACGGCTTTGTCTGCGCCAACGCGGGCGTCGATCAGTCCAACGTGCCCGGCGACGACACTGTGCTGATGCTGCCTCGCGACCCTGACGCGTCGGCACGAAGGATCCGGGCGCGGCTGCAAGAGCTGACCGGGGTCGCCCCGGGGATCGTGATCACCGACTCGTTCGGGCGCGCGTGGCGCACCGGCCAGATCGATGTCGCGATCGGGCTCGCCGGCGTCGCGGCGCTCGACGACTGGCGCGGACGTGACGACGCGAACGGACGCGAGATGCACGCGACCGTGATCGCGGTCGCCGACCTGATCGCCGGCACCGCGGACCTGGCACGCCGCAAGGACGCGAGCAGCCGGTCGTGCTGATCCGCGGCGCCGAGCGACTACGTGAGCGACGAGGACGGTCCGGGCGTCGCGCCGCTGCTCAGAGCGCGGTCACAGGACCTCTTCAGGTAGCGACCCGCGCCTCGCGGACGCGTCGCGAACACGACCGCGCCCAGCACGATCAGCACGCCCAGCAACTGCAGGGCGCTCGGGCTCTCGCTGAAGATGATCGCGCCGAGGATCAACGAGCCGATCGGCTGGATCATCAGCAGCAGCGAGGTCAACGCCGCCGGGAGCCGCGGCAGTGACATCGTGATCAGCAGCCAGCCGAGCACCTGCGAGGTCAGCGCGAGCGTGATCAGCCAGCCGGCACCCGGCCAGACCGGATCGAATCTCGCGTCGCCGATGATCGCGCCGGCGATGCTCGCGACGATCGCCGCGGTGAGGGTCATGTCGAACAGCGGTCCGGCCGGCCGGCGCAGGTCGACGCCGCTCGGCGCAGCAACAGCAGCACACCGACGTAGGCGATCCCTGCGCCGACGCCGTAGGCGGCCCCGGCGCGGGGATCGCTGCCGTAGGCGCCGTGCTCGACGACACCGGAGATCAGCAGCACGCCGATCAGCGTGACCGGCAGCGCCACCAGCACGCGCGTGCCCGGGCGCTCCGACAGCAGCGCCCACGCCACCAGCGGCACCAGCACGACCTGGATGTTGGCGAGCACGGTCGCCAGCCCGGCGCCGACATCCTCGATCGAGTGGTGCCAGAGGATCAGGTCGGCCGCGAAGAACACGCCCGCGGCAATCGCGGCACGGCGGTCGTGCCAGGAGCGGGCGCCGTAACGGCGATCCTCGACCACCGCCAGGACGAGCAGCAGCGGTAACGCGTACGCGCAGCGGAAGATCGCGGCAGTCGACGGAGACGCGTGGCTGAGCTTCACGAAGATGCTCGACCAGGCGATCGTCAGGGCGCCGAGAACCGCACATATGCGCGCAGCGCGTTCAGTCTCGAGCCAGCGGTGCACGAGGTCCGAGCCTAGATGAATCAGGGCTCGGACGGTCCGTCCGATGGCAGGCGTAGCTTTGCCTCCCCCCGGAATACCGGGGTGACGAGCAGGCCAGCGAAGTCCGGTGAGATTCCGGCGCTGTCCCGCAACGGTAAGGCCCCTGGCGCGCACCACCGAGCGCGTGCAGGGGACGAGCCCGGTCGCCTGCCTCTCGTCGTTGGTAAGTCCTCGGAAGAAGGACAACCCAATCGGCCGCGCCGATCCGGCGACCCTGGGCTCTCTTCCTCCGCTCGCCTCAAAGAGGAAGCAGATGCAGAAGACCTACACGCTCGGAGCCCGGACCTTCGTCCTCGACCAGGACAAGGCCGAGGCTGCGCTCGCCGCCAAGCGCGTCGTCGGCGGCCGCGAGACGATGACGTTCAACCTGCTGCCGCTGCGGTACGGCTGGGCCTACGAGCTCTACCGCACGATGAAGGCCAACCACTGGGAGCCCGAGGACGTCCAGATGGCCAAGGACATCGAGCAGTGGCGCGTCCGACGCGGCGCTGTCCGACATCGACCGCTGGATCGTGCGGATGGGCATCGGCTACTTCTCGGCCGCCGAGGGCATCGTCGGCGACAACGTGATCCACGTCGTGCGCGAGCTGGTCACCGCCTCGGAGCTGAAGCTCGTGCTCGGCCGCCACGCCCACGAGGAGAACATCCACGCCGACTCGCTGCTCTACATGATCTCCTCGCTCGGGATCGACCCGCACGAGTGCGAGGCGATGTTCGAGGACATCCCGACGATCGTCGCGAAGAACGAGTTCGTCACGCGGCGTCTCGCGCGAGCTGCGCCGCGACCTCGACATGCACGACCCGGCGCGGTCAAGCAGCTGCTGGCCAAGAACATCTTCGTGTTCGGCCAGTGCATGGAGGGCACCCAGTTCTACGGCCTGTTCGGGATGATCCTGTCGCTCTACCGGCAGGGCAAGCTGCCCGGCATCGGCACGATGTTCCGCTACACGCTGCGGGACGAGTCGAACCACATCGAGCTCTTCCGCCGCCTGCTGCTCGAGCTCGTCGCCGAGAACCCGGAGATCTGGACCGCCGGCGTTCCGCGAGGAGCTGCGCGAGCTGATGCGCGAGGCCGTGCGGCTCGAGCAGGCGCTTCATCGCCGACTGCCTGCCGGTCGAGGGCGTCGGGCTCTCCGCGCGAGGAGTTCGCGCAGTACATCGACTACATCGCCGACCGGCGCCTGGAGGGCGTCGGGCTGGACGCCGCTGAACGACCCCGACCGCGCGTCGAGAACCCGCTGCCGTGGCTCGCCGAGCTGATGGACGTCCGCAAGGAGCAGAACTTCTTCGAGGGACGCGTGACCGAGTACCAAAGACATCGGCCCTGGCCGCTGTCGCCGACGACGAGCTGATAGAGCAGATGCTGATCGAGTTCGACGAGATCCTCCACGACCTCGAGCTCAAGCGCGCCGCCGCGCTCGACGCCCGCCGAGCGGCCCGACGATCGACGTCGCCGCGGCGCTCGCCGACCGTCGACGCGCGGCAGGCTCG
The DNA here is from genome assembly GCA_963720195.1 of uncultured Conexibacteraceae bacterium. Lineage (GTDB taxonomy): Bacteria > Actinomycetota > Thermoleophilia > Solirubrobacterales > Solirubrobacteraceae > Palsa-465. Next base: position 23,006 of record CAVRFD010000011.1, on the reverse strand, counting down.
ACGCTGCGCGTCCGTCGACGAGGACGGCGCCGAGCAGCCGTTCGACGCCGGCGCTCGCCGGCGCGCTGGTCGGCGACGCGCTGAGCACGCTCGCGGCCGCCAGCGGCGAGCGCAACGCCGACACCGCCGCCGGCCGTCGAGATCGCTGCGCGCCGCGACCGCGGCCGTGATCGCCCGGCTGCGCCGAGCTCGACGCCGACCGTGATCACCGGCGCCGACCTCTCGGCGCTCGTCGAGGCGGCGCTGATCGACGCCGGCCACTACGACGTCGCCAAGGCGCTCGTCGTTGCCCGCGCGCTGCCGGTCGCGCCAGCGCCAGCGCGCCGGCCGACTCGCTGCGGCTGATCCGCCGCAGCGGCGAGGTCGTGCCGTGGAACACGCCGAAGATCGAGGCCGCGATCCGCAAGGCGTTCCTCTCGCTGCAGGCCGACCCCGCCCCGGCTGGCCCGCTGGCCAGCCGGGTCGCCGAGCGCGCGCAGCGCTCTGGGCTCGACGTACGTCCCGATCGAGACGGTGCAGGACATCGTCCAGGAGGAGCTGGTGCTCGCCGGCCACATGCGCGTCGCCGAGCGCTACATCGTCTACCGCGCCGAGCGGGCGCTGCTGCGCGCGCAGCAGCGGCTCGCAGGCACGCGGCGCCGAGCCGCTCCCGGCGATCCCGGTGCTCGAGGCCGACGGCACCGAGGCGCTGTGGGACGGCGCGGACCTGCGCGCGCGGATCGCGTTCGCCTCGATCGGGCTCGAGCTCGCGCTCGACGCGACGACGATCGAGCGCGAGCTGCGCCGCTCGATCCGCCCCGGCGTGCTGCGCGCCGACCTGCAGCGGCTGGTCGTGCTGAACGCGAAGTCGCTGGTCGAGCGCGACAGCGACTTCTCGCTCGTTCGCGGGACGGATCCTGCTCACCTACATCTACGAGGAGACGCTCGGCTGGGACATCGTCCGCGACGGCATCGCCGGGCTGCGGGAGGCGCACCGCCGGGCGCTGCGCGCCGACGCTCGAGCGCGGCGTCGCGATCGAGCCGCATCGACCCCGCGCTGCTCGACTACGACCTCGACCGGCTCGGCGGCGGCGCTCGACCCGACCTCCGACCTGGACTTCGACTCCTCGGGCTCCAGACGCTCTATGACCGCTACCTGATCGTCGACAAGACCGGCGACGCGCCGCGGCGGATCGAGGCGCCGCAGCTCTTCTGGATGCGCGTCGCGATGGGCGTCTGCCTCGGCGAGGAGCGCGAAGGCCGCGAGGCGCACGTGCTCGACCTCTACCGCGTCTACAAGGAGCGCCGCTTCTGCTCCTCGACGCCGACGCTGTTCAACGCCGGCACGCAGCACTCGCAGCTTTCGTCGCTGCTTACCTCTACTACATCGAGGACACGCTGACCTCGATCGTCGGCCGCGGCATCGCCGAGAACGCGATGTGCTCGAAGTGGGCCGGCGGCCTCGGCGGCTCGTGGACGGCGGTGCGCGGCACCGGCGCGCACATCGAGTCGACCAACGGCGAGAGCCAGGGCGTCGTCCCGTTCCTGAAGATGCACAACGACCAGCTCGTCGCCGTCAACCAGGGCGGCAAGCGCGCCGGCGCCGGCTGCGCCTACCTCGAGGTCTGGCACAACGACATCCGCGAGTTCCTCGAGCTGCGCCGCAACACCGGCGACGAGCGCCGCCGCACGCACGACATGAACACGGCCTGCTGGGTTCCCGACCTGTTCATGAAGCGGATGGAGGCGCGCGAGGACTGGACGCTGTTCCGCAGCTCCGACGTCCCCGACCTGCACGAGCTCTACGGCGCGGACGTTCGAGGAGCGCTACGTCGCCTACGAGGCGCAGGTCGCGGCCGGCGAGATCTGTCGGGCGAGACGATCGAGGCGATCGAGCTGTGGAAGCAGATGCTGCGGATGCTGTTCGAGACCGGCCACCCGTGGATCACGTTCAAGGATCCGTGCAACGTCCGCAGCCCGCAGGACCACGCCGGCGTCGTCCACTCGTCGAACCTCTGCACCGAGATCACGCTCAACACGAGCCACGACGAGACGCGCCGTCTGCAACCTCGGCTCGATCGTGATCGATCGAGCACCTGACCGCCGACGGGCGAGATCGACCACGCGCAAGCTGCGCGAGACGGTTCGCGTCGCCGTGCGGGCGCTCGACAACGTGATCGACGTCAACTTCTACCCGACCGAGCCGACGCGCACCGCCAACCTGCGCCACCGCCCGATCGGCCTCGGCGTGATGGGGCTGCAGTACGCGCTCTACCGCAAGGGCCTCGCGTTCGGCTCGGAGGAGGCGGTCGGAGTTCAGCGACGAGATGATGGAGGCGATCGCGTACTACGCCTACGAGGCCTCCAGCGACCTCGCCGCCGAGCGCGGGACGCTACTCGTCGCTACGCGGGCTCGAAGTGGGACCGCGGGCTGCTGCCGCAGGACACGCTCGACCTGCTCGAGCCGGAGCGCGGCGAGCCGATCGAGGTGCCGCGCGGCGGCAGGCTCGACTGGGCGCCGCTGCGCGAGAAGATCGCGGCGCAGGGCATGCGCAACTCCAACGTGCTCGCGATCGCGCCGACGGCGACGATCTCCAACATCATGGGCACCTCGCCCTGCATCGAGCCGCTCTACAAGAACCTGTTCGCCAAGTCGAACCTCTCCGGCGACTTCGTCGTCCTGAACCCGTTCCTCGTCCGCGACCTCAAGGCGCTCGGGCTGTGGAACGCAGAGCTGGCCGACGAGATCAAGTACCTCGACGGCGACCTCAGCGAGATCGCCGCGATCCCGGCCGAGATCCGCGAGCGCTACCGCACCGCGTTCCAGATCGACCGCGCCGTGCCTGATCGACGCGGCCGCGCGGCGGCAGAAGTGGATCGACCAGTCGCAGTCGCTGAACCTGTTCCTCGCCGACGCCGGACCTGAAGGCGCTGAGCCACATGTACCGCGCACGCCTGGCGCGCGGGTCTGAAGACGACCTACTACCTGCGCACGCTCGGCGCCTCGACGATCGAGAAGGCGACGGTGAGCGCAACGGCGGCGATGGCGGAGCCGATCGTCGAAGCTGTCGCGACCGAGCCGATCGCCTGCTCGATCCTCAATGGCGACGAGTGCGAGGCGTGCCAGTGAGTGTGAGCAGGCAGACTCAAAGCGCTCCGGCGACCTCTTCGATCACGTGGAGCAGCTGCTTGACGTGGTCTGCGTCGGTGCGGAAGTTCGTGAAGCACACCCGTAGGCAGGTCCTGCCGTCGATCACGGCAGGCGCGAGGTAGACGCGGCCGTCATCGGCGAGCGCGCGTGCCAACCGCAGGTTGTGCTCGTCAGGATCGCCGCCGGCGATGTGGCGGAAGCAGACGATCGAGAGCGCCGGATCGTTCAGCACCTCGAAGCTCGGGTGCGCTTCCAACGCCCGAGCCAGAGTCTGGGCGTGGTCGACGGTGCCCTCGATCCAGCGCCGGAACGTGGCCGCTCCGTAGAGCCTGAACGCAAGCCAGAGCTTGAGCGAGCGGACCGGGCGGGAGTATTCGAGCGTCCGATCCACGCCGTTGGCCGCTACCCCGGCGTGCAGCATGTAGCGCTCGTCGTGCGCGAACGCGCGCTCGAGCGCGCCCTCGCGGCGGAGCATCACCAGACTGCAGCTCTTCTGCACCCCCAGCCACTTGTGTGCGTCCACCGTCACCGAGTCCGCGCGCTCGATACCGGCGAACAGCGGCGCCAGCTCCGGGACCCCGGCAGCGGGACCACCATACGCGCCGTCGACGTGGAGCCAGACGTCATGCTCGGCACAGACCTCGGCAATCTGCTCGATCGGATCGATCGCACCTGTCAGCGTCGTCCCGGCCGTCGCGACCACCGCCACCGGAGTCGCACCGGCGAGCCGATCAGCGGCAAGCGCATCGGCGAGGGCGTCGACACGCATACGCCGGTTCGAGTCGATCGGCAGCCTCCGTAGCGATTGACTGCCCAGTCCGGTCACTTCGACGGCCCGCACGACAGAGTGGTGCGACTCCTCGGAGCAGTAGACCTTCGCGGTGCGGCCCGACATGCCAGTGAAGCGGGCACCCGGCAGCGCGTGCTCGCGCGCCGCCACGAGCGCCGTCAGGTTCGACGTCATGCCGCCGCTGGTGAAGGCACCGTCCCGCAGCGGATAGCCGATGAACTCCCCCACCCACCGGAGCGTCTGCTGCTCGAGCAGCTCAGCAGCCCCAGCCGCGGAAGCGAGATTCACGTCGTAGGCGTTGCTGAGCGCGCCCGCGAGCACACCCGCTTCAAGGCTCGTGGAGCCGATGTACGCCACGTAGAGCGGTCGCGACGGGGAGACACTCGCGTCGAGGACGCTGACGGCGTCAGCGAGCGAAGCCTCCGGGTCGCCCGGGCTGTCGGGCAGCGCCGCGGCGAGGCGTTGACGGAGGTCGCCGCTGAGCTGCGGCTCTCGCGGCCGGGGGCTATCGAACGACGCCCACGCGCTCTCCAGATGCTCGGAGAGCAGTTCCAGCACACGCGCGCGGTCGATCAGGTCGAGTGGGTGCGTCTCCTGGCTCATGCGGCCACGGCTGCCGGCCACGCCGGAACGGCGTAGCCGGTACCGGGGTTGCGGGTCGCGTTGGCGGCGATCTCCACCGCCAGCTCGACGAACTCGTCGATCATCGGCTGGCGCACCTCGTGGTGCACGGCGAGCACCAGCGTCGTCGGCGCAGCGTCGCGGAGCGGGATGAACGCTACGTCGGGCCGCGCGAAGTAGCGCGCGATGATCGCGGGGCACGTATCCACTCCCTCACCGCGGCCGATCAGATAGAGCCACTCCTCGAGGTTGTCGCCGACGTACGGGCTGATCGGGGGACGATGACCGACCTCATCGACGAGCATCCAGTAATCCCGCCATGCCTGTGGCGTCGCGTCCGGCTGGGCGACGAAGGTCTCTCCGGCGAGATCGGCGGGACGCAGCCACTCGCGCCGAGCCAATCGATGCGTGCTCGGCAGCACCGCCACGCGCGGCTCGCTGATCAGCGGCGTCACCTCGAGGTCGTCCTCGTCGAGCGGCGCATAGAGGAACGCGACGTCTGCCCTGCCGGTGCGCAGCGCCGACACCATGTCCGAGAAGTCGATTGCACGCACGTCCATCCGAACCTGCGGATGACGTCCGCTAAAGGTCGCGAGCAGCGGCGAGAACAGCGCCCCGGGCACCGGCCCCAGCGATGCGACGGAGAACGTGGCCGATTCGCCACGGGCGAGCGCTCGCACCCGGCCGAGCGTCCCGTCTGCGGCGGCAAGGATCGCACGGCCCTCCGCCAGCAGCGCCTCGCCGGCAGGTGTCAACTCAACCTGTCGCGTACTGCGCAACAAGAGCGGTCCTCCGACCTCTGCCTCCAGCCGGCGGATCTGCGCAGATAGCGCGGACTGCGCTAGGTGCAGGCGGGCTGCGGCGCGCGAGAAGTGCAATTCCTCCGCGACCGTTACGAAATAACGCAGTTGCTTCAGCTCCACCGCATTCAATTTATCGCGTACCGCGAATAATCGTTCGCATCTTCCTGTTGCTTCGCCGCGCCGGCAGCAAGACCATGCATCCATGGAAGAGAGCAGAGTCCGGATCGATTCCGACGGAGCCGCGGTCTGGGGTCGTCTCGAAGGAGAGACGATCGTCCTGGACGATGGACGGACGGTCACGGAGGCCGACGCTACCTACCTGGCCCCCGCCGAGCCGTCCAAGATCATCGCCGTCCACCTGACGTATCGGAGCCGGCTCACGGAGTACGCGGCCAAGACTCCCGCGTATCCGTCGTACTTCTTGAAGCCGCCGACGACGCTCAACGGGCACCGTGGCCTCCTGCGCCGTCCCCGCGGCACGCGTTTCCTCAACTACGAGGGTGAACTGGCCGTTGTGATCGGCGAACGGGCGAAGGGCGTCCCGATCGAGGAGGCGCTCAGCTACGTCCGCGGCTACGCGCCGGCCAACGATGTCGGCCTGCACGACTTCCGTCACGCCGACCGCGGGTCGATGCTTCGCGTCAAGGGTCAGGATGGCTTCCTGCCGATCGGTCCGTTGCTCACGCCGGCCGCAGACTTCGATCCGACTCAGTTCACGCTGCGGACCTATCTCAACGGCGAGGTTGTCCAGGAGGCAACGGCCGACGACCTGATCTGGGGCGTCGCCTATCAGATCGCCGACATCTCGCGGCTGATCACGCTCGAGCCCGGTGACGTGATCCTCACCGGAACCCCTGCCAACTCAAGGCCGATGGAGCCTGGTGACGTCGTCGCCGTCGAGATCAGCGGCCTCGGCCGCGTCGAGAACACCGTCGTCGACTGGGATGTCGACCTCACCGGCGCCGGCGACCAACCGGCTGTGTCCGGAAACACGCTGCACGTCGCGCTCGCGATCCCCGAGGACGAGGCCGAGCGCATCGCACAAGGAGATGCCGTCTGATGAAAGTTCACGTCGATATGGACCTCTGCCAGAGCCACGGCGAATGTGTGACCGTGGCGCCAGACGTGTTCGAGCTGGGCGACGACGATGTGCTCGTCTGGCAGGAGGATGTGGACGACAGCAGGCGCGCGGACATGGAGGCCGCGGTCAACGCCTGCCCGATGATGGCCATCAGCCTCGAGGACTGAACTGAAGTGGTCCGGCGTCTGGTTGTAGTTGGAGCATCACTCGCGGGTCTGCGGGCGGCCCAGGCAGCCCGTGCAGCCGGCTATGACGGCGGGCTCGTCGTGATCGGCAAGGAGCCGCACCCTCCTTACACGCGCCCGCCACTGTCGAAGGAACTGCTACAGGGCGCCCAGACATCCGCGCAGTGCGCCCTTCCGCTCGGCGCACTCGAGGTCGACTGGCGGCTGGGCACGGCTGCGGTCGCGCTCGACCGCAGCCACCGTCAGATTCGCCTGGCCGACGGTGAGCGCATCGCCTATGAGCGCCTGATCATCGCGACCGGCTGCCGTGCCAGGCAGTGGCACGGCACGGGTTCGCAGCTGGCCGGCATCCACACGCTGCGCGAGCTCGAGGATGCCGTCGCACTCCAGGCCGCGCTTGCGCCCGGCCGCCGGCTGCTGATCCTGGGCGCCGGATTCGTCGGCTGCGAGGTCGCCGCCAGCGCATCCACCCTCGGAGTCGAGGTGACGCTGGTCGACATCGCCTCACACCCGTTGGTTCCGCTGGGGCCTGAGCTCGGCGAGCGCTGGACGCGTCTCCACCAGGAACGGGGGGTCGATGTGCGTCTGGGCGTCGGCCTCGACGCGCTGTTGGGCGGGGATCACGTCGAGTCGGCGGAGCTGTCGGACGGGGCGCGTATCGAGGTGGATGCCGTCCTGATCGCGCTCGGCTCCGAGCTCAACTCCGAGTGGCTCGCGGACAGCGGTCTGGAGCTCAATCCTGGAATCGTCACCGACGCGACGCTGACGACCACCGAGGACGCGGATATCCTCGCCGCGGGCGATATCGCGTCGTGTCCGGTGCCGATCGCCGGCGGCGTGCCGATGCGAATCGAGCATTGGACCACCGCTGCCGAGCACGGACAGCTCGCAGGCCGGAACGCGCTGCTGGAGCCGGAACAGCGCACGCCGCACACGACGCCGCCCTACTTCTGGTCCGACCAGCATGGACTCAAGATTCAGGCGATCGGCTGTCCCGCGCTTGCGGACCGCACCGAGATCCTCGAGCAGACCGCCGAAGCGGATCGGTTCGTGGCGGCCTGCGTCCGCGACGACCGGCTGATCGGCGTCGTCGGCGTCAACGCCGCGCGGCGGCTGGCCTGGTACCGGCGCCAGCTGGTGGAGCAGCCGACGCTCACCGAGATCAAGCGCCAGCTCGCCGAGCAGGACTCGACCCTGGGCGCGCCAGCGGGAGCGTCGCTGTAATGGATCAGCCGATCACTTCGGTGCGGGTTCTTTACCCCGACCTCCATGGCGTTGCGCGCGGCAAGGACATTCCGATCAAGCAGTTCGACAGCGTCGTGGAGAGCGGCCTCTGCTTCTGCGCCGCGGTGATGGGCACCGACCTGCGACATACGCCGGTCGTCGGCGGCGAGGAGGGCTATCCCGACTTCATCGCCCGGCCCGACCTGAGCACGATGCAGACACTCCCATGGGAACCGGGTGTCGCAAGCTGCCTGGCCAATCTCGAGCCATCCGAGGTTGGCACTGCCTTTCCCGATCCCCGTGGAACGCTGCGACGGGCCGTGGAGGTCGTACGCGAGCTCGGCTTCGAGCCGTTCGTCGGGCCTGAGCTCGAGTTCTTCCTGGTGGTGCGCGACCCTGCCGCGCCCAACGGCGTCCGTCGCCACGTGGACAACCTCAGCATGGTTTACACGGTCGGACCGCTGGCGGACCCCGATGGCCTGGTCCGGCGGATGACCGAGCAGCTCGCGGAGATCGGCCTCGACGTCTTCGCCGTCAACCACGAGTTCATGAACTCGCAGTACGAGATCAACCTGCGCCACTCCGACGCGGTCGACGCGGCTGACCGCGCCTTTCGCTTGAAGTCGGCAGTCAAGGACATCGCCGCCCAGAACGGTCTGCACGCGACCTTCATGGGCAAGCCGTTCAACGATCAGGGCGGCTCCGGCACCCACCTGCACATCTCGCTCAATCGCGACGGCACGAACGTGTTCGACGCTCCAGGTTGCGAGCACGGGGTCGGCCCTGAACTGCGGCAGTTCAGCGCCGGGCTGATCGCCCACGCGCCCGCACTGATGGCGCTGCTCAACCCGACGATCAACGCGTATCGACGCACGCAGCCAGACTCGCTGGCGCCGACGCATGCGAACTGGGGGTTCGACAACCGCGCCACGTTCATCCGGATCCCGCCGGAACGCGGCGGCGCATCCAGAGTCGAGCTGCGTGTCGGCGACGGCGCCGCCAACCCCTATCTTGCGATCGCGGCCGTGCTGCTGGCCGGTGCCGACGGCATCCGCCGCGGGCTCGATCCCCCGGCGCCGCTGACCGGCGACGCCTATCGGGCGGATCCGAGCCTGATCGGCGCGCCGCTTCCCACCGGGCTCGAGCCGGCGATCGAGGCGCTTGCGGCCGATCCCGTCCTGCGTAACGGACTAGGCCCCGAGATCGTCGACACGTTCGTCGCGATGAAGAGCTTCGAGATCGAGCGCCACCGCGCCTGGGTCTCCGATTGGGAGGTCGCCGAGTACCTCCACCACCTCTAGGAGACCGAGGACCAAGCGATGGCAATCACCAGCGAATTCATCGATCTGTCGGACCACGATCAGTTCATCGACGCCGTTCCGTACGACGCGTTCGCCCTGCTGCGGCAAGAGGACCCGGTGCACTGGAACCCTGAACCCGACGGTGGCCGCGGCTTCTGGGCGGTCACGCGTTACGAGGACATCCGCGCCGTGCACCGCAACACTGATGTCTTCTCGTCCGAGGCCGGTGGCACCTCGCTCGAGGATCTCGAGCCGGAGCACATCGAGGCGCGCAAGTCGATGATCGACATGGACCCGCCCCGTCACAACGAGCTTCGAGCGCTGGTCAACCGACGCTTCACGCCGAAGGCGGTCGGCGTCTGGGAGGACCAGGTGCGCAAGGTCGTCAAGCAGGTCCTGGATGAGGCCCTGCCCAAGTCCGAGTTCGACTTCGTCCACGAGATCGCCTCGGAGATTCCGATGCAGGTCTTCGCGGAGATCCTCGGCGTTCCGCAGGAGGAGCGGCGAGAGATCATCGAGATCGGCGACCGCCTGCTCGGCAACGCCGACCCCGAGTACGCGGTCGAGCCGGACGACGCACACCGCCATCTCCCCTTCTCCAGCCCGGCAGCGCTCGACATGTTCGCGTTCGGGCGCCGGGTTGCCGACGAACGCCGACACGCGTCGCGCGACGACATCATGAGCGACCTCGTCAAGGCGGGCCTCACGCAGCAGGAGATGGACGTGTACTTCGTCCTGCTCGCCACTGCCGGTAACGAGACCACCCGCCACACGATCAGCCACGGTCTGATCGCGCTGCTCGATCACCCCGACCAGCGCCGGCTGCTCCGGGACAGCTTCGCGGAGCACGGTCGCACCGGTACCGAGGAGATGCTGCGGTGGGCCACGCCTGTGCACCACTTCCGCCGCACCGCAACGGTCGACACCGAGCTCGGCGGCACGCGGATCAGCGCCGGCGACAAGGTCACGACCTGGTTCGTCTCCGGCAATCGCGACGAGAGCGTGTTCGAAGCTCCGGACCGGTTCGATGTCACCCGTGCCCCGAACCCGCACATGACCTTCGGGCCCGGCGGCATCCACCACTGTCTCGGCGCACATCTGGCGAAGATGGAGGTACGGATCACGTTCGAGGACCTGCTCTCGCGCGGCGTCGAGCTGGAACTCACCAGTCAGCCGGAGCGTCTGCGCTCGAACTTCTTCAACGGCATCAAGCGGCTGCCGGTGCGGGTGGTCGGATGATCGAGTTGCGCCGCATCGATCACGTCTGCCTGCGCGCCGTCGACGTGGACGCGGCGGCGGCGCGGTGGGGCGCCGAGTTCGGACTGAGCGTGCGCGAACGCGAAGCAGCACGTGTCGCGCTCGCCTGCGACGACGAGCCCTACTCCCTGGAGCTGATCGAAGCGGCGGCCGCCGGCCTCGACCACGTCGCCTATGAGCTTTCACGGGACTGCCCGGTGGAGCAGGCGCGGGCACACCTGGTCGACTTCGGCGCCGACGTCGAGGATGACGGTCGCGGCGGCCTGCTGACTGCGGATGCTGACGGCATCACCGTCCAGATCCTGCCCTACCGCGAGCCGGCCTCGCGGCTCGTGGCCCATGCCCGTCCGGCCGGCAACGCGGTCGTCGGCCACCCGCGCAAACTCGGTCATGTCAACTTCCTGACCGGCGATCTCGACGCGCAGCTGCGCTTCTACGTGGATGCACTGGGCATGCAGCTCACCGACCGGCTCGGTGAGGACGGTGTCTGGCTGCATATCAACTCCGACCACCATGTGATGGCGCTGATCGCCACCGGCCAGCCGCACTTCCACCACCTCGCCTTCGACGTCGTCGACATCGGCCAGATGCGTGTCGCGCTCGACCATCTCGGCCGCCACGGCCGGTGGCTCGGCTGGGGCCCGACACGACACGGTGTCGGCGGCAACATCGCCTCCTACGTCCGGATCGTCGAGGAGGAGTGCTTCGTCGAGCTGTACTGCGACATGGAGCAGTTGCAGGCCGGCCACGAGCCCCGCCGCTGGCCCGATGACCGCTTCTCCTCAAACACCTGGGGGCAGCTGCCGCCCCGCTCGTACTTCCGCTTCGACGAGGCGGCGATCGAATCCGAGCGCGAGAGCCGCGAGATGCTCGGGACGCCGCTGCCGCCCGCGCCAACAAAGGAGACCGCATGACACTGCAGGGCTACACGGTCCCGCGAACGCCGCGCGGACAGGCGAGCCTGGTGCCACCGCCGCCCTGGCACTACGTGGGGGACTTCCTGGTCGTCGACTTTCACGCCGATCCGGCGGCCGCGGCCTCGCTGCTGCCGGAGGGTCTCGAGCCGCACGACGACGCTGGACGCTGCGCGGCCGTATTCGTCGACTGGCAGTCCTACTCGGAGAACGGCGACGAGCTCCTCGATCCGGTGCGCGGCCAATACCGCGAGTTCTACCTGGTCGTGACCGGAACGCTTGACGGCGAGACCGTGACCACGTGCCCATTCATCTGGGTCGACCAGGACTTCGCGATGGCTCGCGGCTGGATCCAGGGTTACCCCAAGAAGCTCGGGCAGGTCTGGATGACCCGCACCTTCAACCTCGAGTGCAGGGCGGCACCGGCGGTCGCGAGCGGCTCGCGATTCGGTGCGACATGCTCTGCCCGCGGCCGTGAGATCGCGCAGGCACGGGTCACGCTCGAGGGCTTGAGCCAGAGCGGCTCAATCCATACGGATCCGCCGCTGGTCAACGTGCGTCACTTTCCCCGGCTCTCGGCCGGTCGCCATCTGGAGCCCCAGGTCCACGAGCTGGTGCGGGCGCGCAGCCGCGACCGCAGCGTCTCCGACATATGGGAGGGCGCAGCCGAGCTCGCGCTGTTTGCGGCGCCGGGGGAAGAGCACACGCTGCTTGACCCCGTCAGCGTCGAGCGCGGCTACCGCTTCACGTTCGGCTACACCGTCGACGACCTCGAGGTCGTGCGGGAGCTGAGCCGATGACCTCGACCGCCACGGGCAACACCGCAACCGTCGCGGGCGTCGAGGTCTCGACCGACCACTACATCGGCGGCGAGCGTGTCGCCAGCGACTCGCGCTTCACCGACATCTCCCCGATCGACGGATCGACCCTCGCCGAGGTCGCCGCCGCCGGCACTGAGGAGGCCGACCGCGCGGTGCGCGCCGCACACGCGGCGTTCCCCGCCTGGGCGGCACTGGGTGCGTCAGGGCGGGCCGCTCACCTGCATCGGCTCGCTGACCTGATCGACGCCAATATCGAGCGCCTTGCCGTCGTCGAGTGTGCCGACATGGCGATGCTGCTGCGCTCGCTGCGCGCGCGTGTGATCGCACGTGGAGCGAGGAACTTCCGGAACTACGCCGACCTCGCCGTCGCCTACGAGGAACGCGACTGGCACTCCAACGGCACCTGGAACCGCGTGCAGCGGATGCCGGCGGGACCTGCCGCGGTGATCACCCCCTGGAACGCGCCGTTCATGCTCTCGACCTGGAAGGTTGCACCCGCACTGGCGGCCGGCTGCACCGTCGTGCTCAAGCCCGCGGAGTGGTCGCCGCTGTCCTGCTCGCTGTTGGCGGACCTCGCCGACCAAGCGGGCTTCCCAGCCGGCGTTTTCAACGTCCTTCAAGGCATCGGTGAGGAGGCCGGCGCCGCGCTGGTCGCGCACCCGCTGCTGCGCCGGGTCTCATTCACCGGCTCGCCCGAGACCGCGCGGCAGATCGGAGTGGCCGCCGCCGGCAATCTGGTGCCGTTCACCGGCGAGCTCGGCGGTAAGGGACCGCTGATCGTGTTCGATGACGCCGACCTCGACGCGGCCGCCGCCAAGGCGGCGCTCCAGTACGACGACGCCGGCCAGGTTTGCCTCGCGGGGACGCGTCTGCTGGTGCAGGAGAGCGTGCGCGACGAGTTTCTCGAGCGCTTCAACGCGGCGGTCGACCGGCACGTGCTCGGCGATCCGCGTGACGACGCGACGACGATCTCACCGCTGATCCACCCCGACCACCTTGCCCGCGTCGACGGATTCGTGCAGCGCGCGATCGCTGACGACCAGCGGCTCGTCCGCGGCGGCAAGCCGCTGAAGGGGCTGCTCTACGAGCCGACGCTGTTCGAGCCGCGCACCAACGACGCCGAGATCGTCCAGAGTGAGGTCTTCGGGCCGGTGCTGACGTTCCAGACGTTTGCCGACGAGGACGAGGCCGCGGACCTGGCCAACTCGACGAGCTACGGGCTCTCAGGCATCGTCTACACAAGCTCGATGGGGCGGGCCGACCGCGTCGGGCGTGCGGTGCGCGCCGGCATCGTCTGGGTCAATACCTTCCTGATCCGCGACCTGACGGCGCCGTTCGGCGGCGCCGGCATCTCCGGGATCGGCCGCGAGGGCGGCGACTACGCGCTCGACTTCTACTCGGATCTGAAGACGCTCCAGATCCTCGACGGAACCGTGCGATGAGCGCCGCGGACGGAGAAGCACGCGGCGCGCGCGTTTGCCGCGGCCGATCACGGCGTGCTGATCGATGGCCAAACGCTGCCGCTCGACGATGACACCCGGCTCGAGGTGCTGAACCCCGCGACGGAGGAGCCGCTGGCAACAGTTCCGCTGGCCGGCCCAGAAGCGGTTGATGCGGCGGTCACCGCCGCGCATGCCGCCTGGCAGGACCAGCGCTGGTCGGGGCTCGACCCCGTCGAGCAGGAGCGCGTGCTGCGGCGCTTGGCCGCGCTCGTTGAGGAGCACGCCGACGAACTCGCCTGGCTCGAGACGCTCGACAACGGCAAGCCGCTGATCGAGTCCGGCTGGGACGTGGCCGGCGCCGCGCGCGTCTTCTCCTACTACGCAGGCTGGCCGACCAAGCTTCGCGGGGAGGTCCACTCGACCGACCGCCGCTTCCTGGCGCTCTCGATCGGGGAGCCGGTCGGCGTCTGCGCCCAGATCATCCCCTGGAATTACCCGCTGCTGATGGCGTCGTGGAAGGTCGGCCCGGCGCTTGCCGCCGGCTGCACGATCGTGCTCAAGCCGGCCGAGCAGACACCGCTTTCGGCACTGCGGCTCGGCGAGCTGGCGCTCGAGGCCGGGCTGCCGCCGGGCACGCTCAACGTCATCACGGGCGACGGCGAGACTGGCGCCGCACTCGCCTCGCATCCGCATGTCCGCAAGGTCGCGTTCACGGGGTCGACCGAGGTCGGCCGCCTGGTGATGGGCGCGGGAGCATCGACGGTCAAGCGGATCACGCTCGAGCTCGGCGGCAAGAACCCGAACGTGATCTTCGCCGACGCCGATCTCGAGGCCGCGGTCGCGGGCGCGGTCGACGGCGCCTTCGAGAACATGGGCCAGGCGTGCATCGCCGGCAGCCGGCTGCTGGTCGAGCGGACCATCCAGGACCAGGTCGTGCTGACGGCGCTGGCCGAGCGCGCGCAGCGCGTTGCCGGTCGGCGCCGGCTGGGAGGACGGGATGCGCGCATCGGGCCGCTGGTCTCGGCCGAGCAGCGCGATCGCGTCGTGGCCTACGTCGAGGGAGCGCAGGCACAGGGCGCGTCGCTGGTCACTCGCGCCCACCCCGCGACGCAGCGTCACGCGGGTACTTCGTCGCGCCGACCGTGCTCGGGGACGTGACCGCGGAGATGACGATCTTCCGCGAGGAGGTGTTCGGGCCGGTGGTCACGGTGACGCCGTTCGATTCCGAGGAGGAGGCGATCGCACTCGCCAACGACACCGAGTACGGGCTGTCGGCGGCTGTCTGGACGCGAGACGTGAGCCGTGCGATCCGCGCGGCTCGGGCGATCCAGGCGGGCACGGTCTGGGTCAACGCCTACGGCGTGATCCGGCCGGAGGTGCCGTTCGGCGGCTTCGGGCAGTCGGGCGTAGGGCGTGAGCTCGGGGAGCACGCGCTGGCGGCCTACCGCGAGACGAAGGCGGTGTTCATCGCGACGTAGGCGTGAGGGGAGTAGCCGGCAGCCGCCGGCGGATGAGGGTCAACGAGTTATGAGGAGAGGGATATGAGTGAGGTTTCCGCCCAGGAGCACCTGGGCGAACGCAAGCTGACGACGATTCACGCGATAGGCCAGTCACTGGCGATCGGCCCGATGTTCTCGGCCGGACTGTTGACTGGTCTGATCGCGAGCGTGGCAGGCTTCAGCACGCCGCTCTCGGTGCTGCTGGGCACGATCGGGGCGGTCTGCCTTGGCTACGTGATCTCGCTGTTCGCCCGCCGGTACGCGGGCGCGGGCGCGATGTACGAGTATCTGGTGCACGGCGCCCACCCGGGTGTCGGCGTCTTCGGCGCCGGGATCTATGGCATGGGCATCCTGTTCCTCGGCGGCGGCGGCGTGTTCATCGCCAACGGCTTCCTGGCCCAGGCGTTCCTCGCCGACATCCACATCCACGTCACCTGGTGGATTCCGTCGATCGTGATCCTGGGAATCGCGGTCGGCCTCAACCACGTCGGCGTGCGCGTTGCGATCCAGGGGGTGCTCGCGCTGGCGGCGATCTCGATGATCCCGTTCCTGATCCTGGCGATCACGATCATCGCCAAGGGCGGCGCCAACGGGAACACGCTGGCGGTCTTCGGAACCTCGCACAGCTCAGTCAATGACGTATTCCACGGCATCCTGTTCGCGGTGACGCTGTTCATCGGCTTCGAGGCGGCGGCATCGATCGGCGAGGAGGCGCGCGAGCCGCGCAAGGCGATCCCGATCGCGCTGATCGGCTCGGTCGCGCTGGCCGGACTGTTCTACCTGCTCGTCACCTACGCGGGCGCGATCGGCTTCGGTGTCAAGGGTTCGGCCACGTTGTGGCCGGCGGACGCGTCGCCGATGGGCACGCTCGCGCAGCATTACGTCGGCCACTGGCTGTCGGTGCTGATCGACCTGGTGGTCATGCTCGACTCGATCTCGGTGGCGCTGGCGTTCACCGTCGCCGGATCGCGCGTGTTCTTCGCGCTTGGCCGGGACGGACTGCTGCCGACGTTCACCAAGCGGGTCTCCCGGTACAACACGCCGCTCGGGGGCAACATGATCATCCTCGGCGCGGGCGCCGTCGCGATCATCCTCGGTGGCGTCACCACGCTCGGCAACAGCGTGAAGCTGCCCAACAACATCGAGGCGTTCCAGATCAGCGCGGGCGTCGGCTCGTTCCTGATCGAGGCGGTCTACGCGATGCTGGCACTGGCGGCGTTCCGGATCATCTGGAGCAGTTGGACCGGCATCGGGCGGCTGTGGCGCCTGGTGGTCGCGATCGTCGGCCTTGCCACGCCGGTGCTCGCTTACTACGGCTCCCTGCATCCGTTCCCGCCGTACCCGGGCGATCTCAGCCTGATCATCGCCGGCGCATGCGCCGTGATCGCAGGCGTGTGGTTCCTCTACCTGCAAACGAGGCGCCCCGAGCGCGTGGCCAACGCTGCCCGCAACGCCGAGCAGCATCACGGTGTGCCGCCACTCGACGAGAGCCTGGAGTTCCAGCCGGAGCCGGGTCTACCCGCATAGTCGGAAGGGCTTCCCTGACGCCGGTGCCCTGCTGGGCGCCGGCGTCGCCCGACCGGCGTCGGCAACTGCGCAGCGCAGTATCCGAGCCGCGTCAGACCGCAGGGGCGCCGACGGCGTGGAAGCCGCCGTCGACGTGCACGATCTCGCCGGAGATGCCGCGCGAGAGGTCTGAGAGCAGAAAGCAGACCGGGCCGGCGATGACGCCCGGATCCTCGATGTCCCAGCCCAGCGGGGCCTGCTGCTGCCAGAGCGTGGCTAGCTTCTCGAAGCCGGGGATGCCGCGGGCAGCGACGGTGCCGAGCGGTCCGGCGCTGACGAGATTGACGCGGATGCCCTGGCCGCCGAGGTCACGGGCGAGGTAGCGCGAGACCGACTCGAGCGCCGCCTTGGCGACCCCCATCCAGTCGTAGATCGGCCAGGCGACGCTGGCGTCGAAGTCGAGCCCGACGACGCTGGAGCCGCCGGCATCAGCGGCGCCAGCGCTGCCGCCAGCGCCTTCAGCGAGAAGGCGCTCGTCTGGAAGGCAATCGAGGCGCTCTCCGCGGGAGCTGTCATGAACTTGCCGCCGAGCGCGTCCTCAGGCGCGAACGCAATCGCGTGCAGGATGCCATCAACCGTGCCCCAGCGCGACTCCAACTCGGCGGCGAGCGCGTCCAGATCCTCGGGCTTGTTGACATCCAGCTCGAGCACGTCGACCGGGGTTTCCAGTCGCTGCGCCGCCCGCTCGGTCATGCGGCGCACCCGCCCGAAGCTGGAGAGCAGGACCTCGGCGCCCTCGGCCTGCGCGCGCTGCGCAACGTGGAACGCCATCGAGTCCTTGGTGATGACGCCGGTGATCAGCAGACGCTTGCCGGCCAGCAGGCCGGCCATCAACCGTGGCCCTTGATCACCAGTGAGACGTTGTGCCCGCCGAACGCGAACGAGTTCGAGATCGCGGCCGGAGCGCCGCCGTTGGCCAGCACCAGCTCGCGCGCTGCGCCCGGAACGTAGTCGAGGTCGAGTCCGGGATCGGGTACCTCGTAGTTGAGAGTCGGCGGGATCGACGCGATCGTTCAGCGCCTGAACGGTCGCGACGGCCTCGACCGCACCGGCGGCACCCAGCAGATGGCCGATCGCGGACTTGGTCGAGGAGACCGGGATCTTGTAGGCGTGCTCACCCAGGGCGAGCTTCAGCGCCTGCGTCTCGGCGGCGTCGTTCAGCTCGGTCGAGGTTCCGTGCGCGTTCACGTAGCTGATCTCGGCCGGGGTCAGCCCGGCGTCCTTCAACGCCAGCGTGATCGCCTGGGCGGCGGGCCGGCCGGTCGGCTCGGGCGCCGTCAGGTGGTGAGCGTCAGAGGTCGAGCCGTAGCCCGCGACCTCACCGAGGATCGTCGCGCCGCGAGCCTTCGCGAGCTCGTACTCCTCGAGCACCAGCACGCCGGCGCCCTCACCCATGACGAAGCCGTCACGGCGAGCGTCGAACGGGCACGAGACGCCGATCTTCGAGAGCGCCTGCATCGTGTTGAACGAGCCGAAGCCGAAGTCTGTCAGCGTCGCCTCGGTGCCGCCGGTGACGACCGCGTCAGCATCGCCGTACTGGATCATGCGGGCGCCAAGACCGACCGCATGCCCGCTCGACGCACAGGCCGACGCCACGGCGAAGGCCTGGCCCTGGATGCCGTGGCGCATCGAGATCGCAGCCGCAGCGGCGTTCGGCATGTACATCGGGATGCCCAGCGGCGAGATCCGTGTCGGACCCTTCTCGCGCATCAGGTCGAGGTTCGTCTCGACCGTGGTGAAGCCGCCGATGCCGGTGGCCATTATCAGGCCGACCCGCATCGGGTCGAACGGCAACGCGTCGGACCAGCCGGCGTTGGCGACCGCCTCATCAGCGGCCACAACCGCCAGCTGAGCGAAGCGGTCCAGCCGGCGGGCCTCCTTCACCGACAGGTAATCGGCCGGATCGAACGCGTCACAGTAGCCGCCGGCCTGACCGCCGCGCTCCGTGATCCCGCTGATCCCCTGAACCCACTGCTCATGCAGCGGCCGTGCGCCCACCCCGAGCGGGGTGATCGCACCGATCCCGGTGATTACGGCTCGACGCTTGTCAGACATGGCGGCCTCCAGTCTCCGCAGCGACGATTACGCGGCACGCTCGGTGATCAGTTCGACCGCGTCTCCGACGGTCTTCAGTTCCTTCATGTCCTCGCCCTTGAGCACGACGCCGTACTCGTCCTCGACGATCTGGGCGAGCTCAACGAGGTCCAGGGAGTCGATGTCCAGTTCCTCGAAGGTCGCGTCCGACGTGATCTCGCTGGCATCCGGGCCGAAGCTGGCCAGCGCCTCGACGACGCGCTCCTGCACCTGCTCCTTGGTCACTGCACTCATTGATACGTCCTCTTTCTTGTGGTTCGGTCTGGTGGCGGGCGAGCTTATGCGCCCAGGCCACCGTCGACTGTAAGTACGGCGCCGGTCACATAGCTCGCCTGCTGCGACACGAGGAAGCGTACGCAAGCGGCGACGTCTTCGGGGGTGCCGACCCGCCGCGCTGGAATCAAGCGCCCGCAGGGCCGTGTCGACCTCTGCGGTCATGTCGGTCTCGATCCAGCCCGGGAGCGACCGCGTTGATCGTGACCCCGCGACGCGCGACCTCAACCGCAGCGGTGCGCGTGAACTGGATCAGACCGGCCTTGGCGGCGCCATAGTTGCTCTGTCCCGGATTGGCGCGCAGCCCTGAGACCGAGGCCAGATTCACGATCCGGCCGGTGCGTGCGCGCATCATCGTCTTCAGCGCCCGGCGCGTGAAGCGGAACGCGGCCGTCAGATTGGTGTCGATCACGGCGTCCCACTCCTCGTCGGTCAACGACGGCGAGAGATTGTCCCGCGTGATCCCGGCATTGTTGACCAGCGCGAGCACGGGCACGCCGAAGCGCTCCTCGATCGCCTCGAAGACCCTGTCAGGCGCCGCCGGATCAGCGACGTCGGCCTGGACCGCGAATGCGCGGCCGCCGGCCGCCTCAATCGCCGAGACCACCTGCGCCGCCGCGGCAGCGCCGGAGTTGTAGTTGACGCCGACCGGCCAGCCGTCGGCGGCCAGGCCCTTGGCGATCGCCGCGCCGATCCCGCGCGAGCCGCCGGTTACGAGCGCGCAGCCCGCCGGCGGCCACGCCTCAGGCCCGGCCGACTCTGAGTCAGGCACTCACGAGCTCCACGTCCTTGAGCGTGCGCTTGGCCAAACCGGTCAGCACCTTGCCTGGACCGACCTCCACGAACGTGGTGACGCCGCGTCCGTGCAGTGCCAGCAGCAGCTCGCGCCAACGTACGGGTCCGGTCAGCGCCTGTGCGAGCCGGAGGCGCACATCGTCAAACGGCTCGGCCGTCACGGCCGAGACCACGGTGCAGTTGGCCGGACGTAGTTCAACAGCGGCGAGTGCGCGCTCGAACTCCGGCACAGCCGAGGCCATCATCGGTGAGTGGAAGGCGCCGGTCACGGGCAGGATCATCGCGCGCAGACCGAGCTCGCGCGCCGTTTGCTCAGCGGCGGGCAGCGCGGTGCGTGGCCCCGACAGCACGACCTGCTGCGGTGAGTTGTCGTTCGCGATCGAGAGCCCATGCAACGTGGCGACCTCATCAGCGCGCTCGGCAGCCTCGGCGCCGAGCAGCGCGATCATCCCCCCGTCCCCGTTGGCCTCCCCCGCCTCCTGCATCAGTCGTCCGCGCAGCGTCACCAGCTCGAGCCCGGCGCGCTCGCTGAGCACGCCGGCAGCGACCAGGGCGCCGAGCTCGCCGAGCGAGTGGCCGGCGGCGAATTCATACGTCGGCCGGCCGAGCGCGCACCAACCGGCGATGCTCGCGCAGAAGATCGCGGGCTGTGCGTAGGCGGTTCCGTCGTCGACGCGCAGGAACGGGTCCTCGCCGACGACTTCGATCGCGAGCTTGAGCAGGTCAGGGCGGACGCGCGCGACGTGGTCGCGCATATCAGCAGTCTGGCTGCCCTGTCCGGGGAAGAGAAGTGCGGTGGGCATGTCCCCTTACCCTACGCATCCGGGCCGATCCGGGTACGCGTGACCTTTTGGGCGCCCCCCGGTCGGGGGGCAGGGCTCAGGCCGCGCGACGGCCGCGCAGCGGCAGAACCTTCGCGGCAGCGGTCGGCAGGGTTCTGCTCGCAAGGCGCTGCGAGAGCCAGTCGAGCGCAACCGGCGCACCGGCAACGGCGCCGCTGATGTGATCGAAGCCCCCGCGCGTGATGTGCAGGCTCACATCGACGCCCAGCTCGAGCCAGTCCTCGAGCAGCTGCTCGCTGTGTTCGAAGGCGACGATCTGATCGTTCCGAGCGTGGTGGAGCAGCATCGGCGTTTGCGGGGCGATCGCGCCGAGGCGGTTCTCACGCAGGCGCTTGCGCCAGGCCGGCAGCTCCAGCACGTTGGGGCTGGTGAGGTCGTCGACGTGGGCGAAGCGCGGCCCGCGGACCGCCGCCTGGAGGATGTTGGTGTGGCGCAGCGCCTCGATCGTGTCGCGCGAGGCCAGCGTCAGGTACGGCTCGAGCTCGAGCTCCGGGTAGGCGGCGGCGAAACCGATCGCACCGTAGGCGAGGAAGAACGAGAAGAAGCTGCCGTCGAGCTTCGGCCCGGCGAGCTCGACGTCAGCCGCAGCGGCGCCGGCGGCGACACCGGCGAGCGTCAGCTCGGGCGCGTAGGTCGGCTGCAGCTGCGCGGCCCACGCCGCCGCGGCGCCCCCCTCGGAGTAGCCCATGATCGCCGCGGGACCGTCCTGCGGCAGCTCCTCAGGCACGAGCTCGCGCGCCGCGCGCATCGCGTCAAGCACGTTGGAGCCGAGCGCGCGGCCGACCATATAGACGTGGTCGCCCGGGGTGCCGAGACCCTGGTAATCGCTGACAACGACCGCATTGCCACGGGCGAGTACCAGCGCCATCAGGCCGGCCTCCCAATCACGGCCGGTCGACAGCAACCGTGACGGAGCCGCCTCGTCGCCGATGCCGTGGGTGCCGATCGCGTAGCCGATCAGCGGCAGCACACGCTGGCGCCGAGCGCTCTGCGGCAGCAGCACGGTTCCCGACACGGCGGTCGGCTCGCCGACCGCGCCGGTGGAGCGGTACAGGATCCGCCACGCGCGCGCGCGCACGCGCACGCCCGGGACCAGGTACGCGTCCATTGGCTCGGCGCGGATCAGCTCGCCCGGCGCGAGCCGCACGAGTCCGGCCGGCAGCTCGTAGAAGCCATCGCTCCAGGGGATGTGCCGGCGCGGCGTCGACAGCAGCGAGAGATGCGAGTGCGTTGTCCTCGCGATACCAACGGGGGTACGTGCAATGTCGAAAACGCTCATGGGCAGCCTCTCCCTACTTCGCCATGCCCCGGTGATCGACCCTGCGAAGCTAAAACGTGAGTCTTGTTACAAGGTTACTGCCGCATCAGGACGTACGACTGAATAACGGTCGAAGCAACCAACCTCTAACGCGACAGCAGCGGGAGCGTGATGTTCCAGCTGAGTGCGACGCGGCGACGCACGGATCCTGGATTCTACGAAGCGCCTATCCTCGCCTCGCGATGCCACGCTTTTACACCACTTTGGCCGCCCTGCTCGCGGGCCTCACAATCGCCGCCGCTGGCGGCAGCTCCACGCCCGCCAGCGCGAGCGTCGCCAGTGCGCAGAAGGCGACGCTGATCCTCGACTTCACCCCGAACGCGATCCACACCGGGATCTATACGGCAATCGCGCGCACTACGACCAGGCAACGGAATCGACCTGCACGTGCGGATCCCGGGCCAGAGCACCGACGCGATTTCACTGCTGACGGCTGGAAAGTGAACTTCGCGATCCTCGACATCCACGACCTTGCGATCGCCGACGCGCAGGGCGAAACCTCGTCGGCATCATGGCGCTCATCGAGCGGCCGCTGGCCTCGGTTATCGCCCAGCCCCGATTCACCAGCCCGCGTCAACTGGTCGGCCAGACCGTTGGGGTTACCGGCGACCCCAGCGACCTCGCGGTCCTCCATTCGGTCGTGGCAGGCGCCGGCGGCAACCCGGCGAACCTGAAAACGATCACGATCGGCTATGACGCCGTGCCCGACCTGATCTCCGGTCATGATCTCCGCGCGACCGCCTTCTGGAACGACGAAGGCCTTCAGCTCTCACACAGCACCCGCCGTTCCATGTGTTTCAAGGTCGAGGATTCGGCGCACCTCCTACCCCGAACTTGTCGTCACGGCGACCGCGGGCGAGCTGAAGCGCGATCCCGGCGCTCGCACGCGTCGTGGTGCGAACGCTGGTCGACGGATACGACGACGTACTAGGCATCCACAGGCCGGTGAGCAGGCCCTGACCTCGCAGGTCACCGGGCTTTCGACCAAGGCAGTCAATCAGCAGCTTCGGTCGAGTTGCCGGCTTTTCTGCCGAAGGGCGGTGGCGGCTA
>CAVRFD010000010.1:0-15189 GCA_963720195.1 uncultured Conexibacteraceae bacterium | reverse complement strand
GCCCGTGCTGTCCGCAACGCAGGTGTCCCTCGCGCGCGCTCGCCTGAGCATTGCGCTTACGGCACGGGTAGTGAGACTGGCTTCTAGGCGATCCTGGCGAGCGTGGGTTGGTGGGCGGGACGGTCGAGTGGCACGCAGACCATTCCGTCGCTGAACCCGGACCATCGCCGACCGCCGAACGTGCGGGGTGTGAGTGATGAGCGGCTCGGCCGGTCCGGGTCGCTGTAGCGGAGCCGGTGACGGTGTCGCGGGCAGGCTGGTTGTCGAGGCCGGGCTGTGAATGTCCTCGCGGTGAGGTGGCGGTCAGCCGACCTGCAACGCAGCGGTGACGATCAGTGCTTGGTGCAGCGAGCCGCGCCGCTCGCGGACCACGTCACAGTGGCGTGACTGATTCCAGCAGCGAGGTTTCGTCCAAGGCCCTCGATGTGGTGGGCGGATACCGTCCCGTAGTAGTTTCCGATGTTGAGGATCCCGGTCACCGTGGACTTCTGCCAGTGCGTAACGAGATTGAGATGGTGGCCCTTGACGGTTCCCGTCACGGTCCCGGTGGTGTATCCGAGCCCGGCAGCCTCACTTGCCGGGTTGACGGACGTTCCCGAGAGCTTGATGCCGTGCTGCACCAGGTGGAACGTGACGTGATAGCCGTTCGCCTGGAGGAAGTCCAAATTCCCGCGACGTTCCACTGGACGCACGCAGCGGCTCGCGCCGCCGCCCACGAGTGGATCGACGGTCCGGCCTCAGCGGCCGCTACACCGACCGGAAGGACGATGGCTGAAAAGGCCGCGGAGGCGACCACGAGCGCTGCCGTGGCGAAGCAGGCCGACCTGGCGGTGAGTGCGTGGCGTGGCGTCATGGACATCCTCAAGGAAAGGGGCTGGGTACGGCGCAGTCTACGCAGGGCGAGCCAGATGAACGCCACACCGACTACTCGTACAGGCGTCTGTAACCACGCGGCGTCCGTCCTGCGACCACGGGAGAGCAGGTTTCTGACCGGGGGACCGGCGGCTCCGGTGTCGGCCTGCGGGACGCCCGCAGTGCGGTATCGAGGGCTTTTGGCCGCCGATGCCAGTCCTCAAAGGCACCAGACGGGTGATCCGTCGTCGCGAGCAACGCGACCCAACCGGGTCGGGTGGTGCGCGAGAGCAACCGCGGCGGCAGCGACCGCGCTGGCTCCGCGTACACGCGCCGACACGAATGCGGGCCTCGGCACCGTAGACGACGTCGTCTCGCTTCTCGCAAACTCGCATCTGAGGCCGGCCGTTGGGAGCCGACCAGCGCCCCGGCCCTCGTTTCCGCGCGTTGCAGGGCACGCCGCCGCCTCGTCACCACATGCCCGCCGCGGCGACGGATGCACGGCTGGCTGGTCGGCGTGCCGACGTCGGCGCGCTGCTGGTCGCCGCCTCGGAAGCCACGGAGAAGTCGTGGCCGCCCGTCACTGCAGGCGCGGCCGTTACCCCCTCAGAGGCGGCCGCGGTGGTCGACGGCACCACGTGATCGCAATGACTGGCGAGGCGGAAGTCCCAGAAGGCGCCGGGCGGCGCCGCGCCCCGTGAAGCTGTTGCGCCGGACTGCTGGTCGCGGCGGGTATCTCGCCTGCGCTTCGTCAGCCGTCGTGTGATCGGTTGGAGTGGGGCCTGCCCGCGGCTCCGCACGCGATACGGACTCGCCTCACGGCGCTCGCGTGCGGTGCCGCGGTTCAAGGATCGACCACCCCTTCTTCGGCCGACGTGTAGGCGAGTCCTAGGGCAGTGACACCGGTCCGTTTCCGGTGACGATTGTCTGACTGGCGAGTGGGTTGGCTTTCGTTGAGCACTTGCCCTTGACGATTGGTCCGACCTCGGTGGACTTGATCGTTGACTTGCCAGATCCGCTGATCCCCGCGTAGGCACCGGTCCCACTGAGGATCGTGTAGGTCGCGGACTGGGTGTAGGTCTCCAGGCAGAGCTCGAGGTTCGTGGAGGTCTTCGGGGGCCCCGCCGCTTTGCTCTTTGCGGTGATCGTGCCGCCCGGCAGCCGCAGCGTGGTGGTGTTCCCTCGCAGGATGGCCTTTCCGCCGGCCGTGAAGTCTCCGGTGGCGATCGCACTGAAGACGTCTGAGTTCGGGTTGTTCGAGGTGTCGATGAACGAGAGATGCTCGGTCCCTGTGCTCGTCGTCGCTGTCGCGGCGCCCGTGATTGCGAGTGCCGCGACCACGGCCAGGACCGCTCCTGTCAGGATTGTGTTGCGCACGTCTTACTCCCATCGCTTGTCGCCGGCTTGCGCCGGATGTTGATAGTGGAATGCAGTGGTGCTAGGGGCTCGGCGGCCTCCGTCGCACGGCCGTCATGTCCGGGAGCGCCGAGATTGGATCAGGGCGTCGATCCAGAGCGCGATCATCAGCAGCAGGCAGATCGGCGCCAGCAGCCAGGAGGGGTTGCCACCCTTGCCGCCGATGTTTCCGACGAAGAAGAACGCGACGGCCGCGACGAGGAGGACGACGAACGTCTGGCGGTTGCGGGCGAGACGATGGAATTGATTGGACATGGTGCTCCCGTTCAGTTGAGGGAATGGTGACCGCTCGGCGCTTCTGGCGTATTTCGGTCGGACGATCGGGGAGCCTTTCACCTGTTGGTTCATTTGTCGTCAGCTCCGCGGGCGATTCGGTGTGGACTCTCGGACGATTGGAGCGGAGCGGCGATCCGACGTTTGTCGGATCGGGCTCGTCGGTTCGGATGATGCGCTGCCGCGGTGCGGGCGGTAGCTTTCGTTGATGGGCGGGGACCGGGGTTTCATGTCGCGACTTGGTCGGATCAATCCAGTCCTGGTGGATCGCGGCGTCGCCGTGGTTGGGATCGTGGGGGCGCTGCTGGATGCGTCATCGCAGCCGCACGAGGACTCTCGATGCAGTCGCGGTTGTGTCGCTGGTCATGTTGATGGGCAGCGTTGCGTGGCGGCGGACAGAGCCTCTGGTCTCGACGTTGGTGGCGATCTCGGGTCTGATCGTGTTCGTGCTGGCCACCGGGTACAACGGGGACGGCTCATTCGAGGCGGCCGCGATCGCGCTGAACTTCTATCTGCTCGGACAGCGCGGTCGAGCCCAGCGGAGCGTGCGCGTATGGGCGATCTCTTTCGCCTATTGGCTGGTTGCGGCCGTAGTCATCAGCTATGCCCCGCCACCCCCTCCAGCGGGATCGGTCGGCACGGTGCTGGGGGCATGGGCGCTCTTCGGTCTGTTGCCGTTCGGATTCGGATGGGCACTCGCAACTCAAACCGAACTCACCGGCGAGCTGCAGCAGACAGCGGAGCGGCTGAATCAGGAGCACGCGCTGCGATCAGCCCGCGCGGCCGCAGAGGAACGCAACCGGATCGCACGGGAGCTGCACGACGTGATCGCGCACTGTCTGACGGTGATGGTGGTGCAGACGAGCGCCGCGCGAACGATCGTCGGTAGTGACGCGGATGCGGCACGGGACGCGCTGGCGGTCGTCGAGCGTGCCGGGCGCGATGCGCTTGTCGAGCTCCGACGGATCGTGGGCGTGCTGCGTCGCACAGCGATGAGATCCAGGGCGCTCCGACGCCCGGTCTCTCGCAGCTCGGCGTCTTGGCGGATCGCGCAGCCGCCGCCGGGCTGCCGGTCGACTCTGAGTGTCAGCGGCCGGCCAGAGGCACTCTCTCCGAGCCTTGACCTCGTCGCCTACCGGCTCGTGCAGGAGGCCGTTACCAATGCGATCAAGCACGCCGGCCCGGCGCGCGCCGAGGTGCAAGTGCGTATCGGCGCCGACGAGCTCGAGCTGGCGGTGCGTGACACCGGCCGCGGACCGGGTCGCGGCGAGACTCCCGCCGGCGGCTCCGGACATGGGCTTGTCGGCATGGGCGAACGGGTTGCGCTGTACGGCGGTGAGTTCCGTGCGGCGGCGCGTGCCGAGGGCGGATTTGAGGTCTGCGCGCGGATTCCGCTTACGGCAGCCTCCCCGTCCGCGACGCGCCGACCCCCGCCGCATCGGACGACCATCGGCTCGCTGACGATCGCGGCGGCCGTGTGGCGCGGCTGGCCCTGGCTGGAGCGGCTACTCGCCGGCGCGCTGCTGGCCGTTTTCGAGACCGAGTTGATCGCAAGCGGCGACCGCCACGGAGCCCTCGCGCTCAACGTCATTGTGGTCGCGGGCCTAGCGGTCGCGATCCTCTGGCGCCGCCGCTCTCCGCTCTTGTTCGCCGGCGTTGTCGGTGTGCTGGCGGCCGTGATGCATGCCTTCCTCGTCCCGACCCAGAGCCTCCCGCTGATCGCGGCCTACTTCCTGCTCGTTGTTCCCTACACGGTCGCCGCTTGGGCGGACCGCCGTCGTGCCTGGATTGGGCTGGTGCTGCTGCTCGGCGGCACGGTCATTGAGCGCTGTGACGGCTGGGGCACGCGTGACTTCTGGGACGTCGGTGGCGCGGCATTGGTCCTGATCGCTGCATGGTGTTCGGGGCGCTTCATTCAGGCGCGCCGGACGGTGAACAGCGAGTTGCGGCGAACCGCCGGACGGCTCGTCGCCGAGCAGGAGGATCGCGCTCGACTCGCGGTCGCGGGCGAGCGCTCGCGGATCGCGCGCGAGCTGCATGCGGTCGTCGCGCGGTCGGTCGCGTCGATGGTGGTTCAGACCGAAGCGACCCGAACCCAGCTTGACCGTGACCCCGATGGCGCCAGCGCTGCGATGGAGACGATCGAGCGGCACGGCCGCAACGCGCTGGCGGAGATGCGCCGCATCCTCGGGGTGCTACGCCACCCCGACGAGTCAAGTGAGCGCGAGCCGCGCCCCGGGAGTCGACCAGATCTACAAGCTGATCCAGCGAGCTCGCATGCGCGGCCAGCGCGTAGAGCTGAATGTCGACGGCGACCCGGGCACGCTCACCGCGGGTCTGGACCTCGCCGTCTACAGGATCCTGGAGGAGGCACTCGCCTGCACTGACACTGACCCCTCCGTCGCTGTGAGCGTCTCACTCATCTGCAGCGACCACGAACTTGCACTGAGCGTCGCCGCGCCGAGTGCCGTCCGCCCGGCCTGGCCAACCGACGCGATCCGCGAGCGCGTCGCGCACTGCGGTGGCGAGCTGTCGGCTGAAATCGCCGCCGACCAGCGCTCAACGCTGACCGCTCGCCTGCCGCGAGCAGCCACAAAGAGCGCTCGCATGACGGTCGCGTCGTGATCGCAGATGACCAGCAGCTGATCCGCGCGGGCTTTCGGATGATCCTCTCCACACACCCGGACATCGAGGTCGTCGGCGAGGCCTCAACCGGCGCCGAGGCGGTCACGCTCGCCCGCGAGCTACACCCGGACGTCGTGCTGATGGATATACGGATGCCGGACCTCGATGGGATCGAAGCCACCAGACAGATCCTCGCGCACAACCGCGAACCGAGCCCACGCGTCCTGATCCTGACCACCTTCGACCTCGACGAGTACGTCTACGACGCGCTGCGCGCCGGCGCCAGTGGCTTCCTGCTCAAGGACGTCCCACCCGACCAGCTCGCCGCCGGCGTCCGCATGGTCGGCGACGGCGACGCGCTGCTCGCGCCCAGCATCACCCGACGGCTTATCGAGGAGTTCGCCGCGACGCGCACGCCAGCGGACACGATCCCGGGGCTGAGCGAGCTCAGCCCGCGCGAACTCGAAGTCTTCCGGCTACTCGCGACCGGCATGAGCAACAACGAAATCGCGTCCGAACTGTTCATCGGAGAAACCACCGTCAAGACCCACATCACCCGAATCCTCACCAAGCTCGGCGTCCGCGACCGGGTCCAAGCGGTCGTCCTCGCCTACGAAACCGGACTCGTCACCCCGAAGACCAGAGGGCAGAACCAATCGGCTGGCGAACATCGCAAACCGCACGATCCGCCACGATGACTTGAAGTCGCCCGACGAATGGTCCCCGGACGCCTGCTCCTGCAAACTCAGCCGAACAGATCATCCCGCCGGGCATCTGGTCCCAAGGCCTGAGGCATCAGTGAGCGTCTCGCCCGACTGGTCGCCCCCTATGGTGCGGAACAATCACGTCTCGGCTTTGTAACGGGCCCGCGACCGCGACTGCTGTCAGACACAAGGAGTCACGACGACCGCTGGACCCGCGTACACGCGTCGACGCGAATGCAGGTCTCAGCAGCGTGGACGACGTCGGGCTCGCATTTCGCCAAAAGCGCGTCGAGAAGGGCCGTTCGGCGCCGATCACTCGCCCGCGGGCCCCGTATCCGCGCGATGGAGGTCGCTCGTTCAGTCAAGCAAGGTTCGCGTCGCGGCGGGAAAGCAGGTGTCCGCATCCGCGACGCGAAGCAGCTTTTCTGCATCCACCCGGCGATGGAGGCGTTCGCCGAGGAGCAGCTGTCGCTCGTGCTGCTCGTCCAAAGCGAGTGTGATTGTGGCCGCACGGAGACGTTCGACTTGACGAGTAAGGGTTCGGGGAGCGGCTCGGCTGGGGGACGATGCTGTGTTTTCAGATGTGCTGTCGGATCGCCGCCCCGACGGTCGAAGCCCAGGTCTGGCTGGTGCCCGCCGACGCGCTCGCGCATCGTCAGGCATGCGCGAGCGCACGTCCGACGCGCGAGCACGCTCTTGTTGGTCGTTCGTCTCGCGATTCTCGCATCGTGGATGGTCGCGCTTGGTAGTGGGGCGCGGCCGGGTGTGGTGGAGTTCAGTTGGTCTTGGTGAAGTTTCCGGCGAGTACGGTTTCGCGTCCTGCGCATTTGGCGAAGGAGTCGCTGACCCGGGTGAACTTGAGTTTGGTGCCGGTGAGTTTGTATGTGTAGATGCCGGGTGTGGGGCAGGCGTCTTTGCCGCTTTTGTCGTTGAGGGTGATCTTGGTTCCGCTGACCGAGTATTTGCCGTGGATGACGGCGGCGCCGTTGTCGGTGACGGTGTAGTCGGGGTTCTTGAACTCGATCGTCCAGGTGCCCTTGACGGCGCCGCCGAGGGGTTTGCCGGTGATCGTCGTTTTGTACGTCCCGTTCAGCGTGGCGGCGGCGAGCGCCACTGAGGCTAATGCCAACCCGACGACGATCGACGTTGAAATTGCGAGGCGCTTCATGTTGTTGGACCTTTCGGGTTGTCTGTGGAGCTGACCTTCTGCCTCGGCGTGTTCCGCACGCTCGGCGTGACGCGAGTTGCCGGGTTGTGGTTAGCGCGTTCGAGATCGCCGGCGGACGATGGTGAGCCACGCTGAGCACGATCAGGAGTAGGAGGCCGAGCAGGAAGAGGGGCAGGAGGACTTTCTGGGCGGTATCGGAGACGTTGTTGAGGATGAAGAAAAGGCCGACGTCGAGGACGGTGAGGGCGAGCAAGCGTTCGGCGGTTGACGGCGATCGTCGTCATCAATGTTCTGGCTCCTTGGTTGGCTGATGCGAGCGTTGCAGCGGCGGAGGCCGTTGTCGTCGTGCGGAAGTACGACTTGTTGTGGACTTTTGGACGATTTGGTGTCCTGGCGGTCCTACTCGGGTAGGACCGCGATCGTCGCGGAGGAGGATGCGCGCGGGGTGTGGGGGCGCTAGCGTGCGCCAATGGACGTTGGCGGCACGCTGATCGCACGCCTAAGGCGGGTTGATCTGCGTCTGGTGGATGGGGTTCTCGCGTTGCTGCTGACCGCCGGCGCGCTCGTGGACGCTTCGCTTCTAACGCGCGGTCTGGGCGGGGTGGCGGTCGTGGCGTTGGTCGTGCTGGCGGGCAGCGTTGCGTGGCGACGCGTAAACCCGGTCCTCGCGACAGTGGTCGCGGTCGCCGGGTTCGGCGCGTTTGAGCTGTCGAGCCGGTATACGGGCGACGGCGCGTTCGAGGTTGCCGCGATCGCGCTGAACTTCTACACGCTCGGGCGTTGCACGCGCGGTCGCGACGGCATGCTCGTGTCGGCGGGCGTGTTCGCGTGCTGGCTGGTGGCGGCCGGTGTGGCCGGCTACAGCACGGGCGGCGCGCCGGTCGGCGATGTGCTCTTGAACGGGGTGCTGTTCGGGGCGTTGCCGTTCGCGGTCGGGCGTACGCTGACGAGTCGCGGGCTGCTGGCGCGTGAGCTCGAAGTGAGCGCGGCGCGGCTCACGCTCGAGCAGGAGGTTCGCGCGCGTGGCGCGGCGGCTGATGAGCGCAATCGGATGGCGCGCGAGCTGCATGACGTGATCGCTCATCACGTGAGCGTGATGGTGATCCAGGCCAGCGCCGCAGGTCGCGTCGCCTACCGGGACCTGCTTGGCGCCCGGGCGGCGCTTGCGGTGGTGGAGGGCGCGGGGCGCGACGCGCTGGTGGAGTTGCGGCGGATCGTGGGCGTCCTGCGCCGCGGCGGCGATGAGCTTGCCGGGGCCGCAGCGCCCGGCCTTTCCCAGCTCGAGGCGTTGGCCGACCGCGCCCGGGCGGCCGGTCTACCCGTGGAGCTGCGCATCGAGGGTCAGCGCTCAGCCCTTACGCCTGGCTTGGATCTGGTTGCCTTTCGTGTCATCCAAGAGGCGCTGACGAACACGATCAAGCACGCCGGTCGCGCGCACGCCCAGGTGAGCGTGACCGTCGGTGCTCGTGAGCTTGAGCTGGAGGTGCTCGACGACGGAGGTTCGTCGCCGCGATCGAGCGAGGATCCCGGCGAATCGGGTCATGGGCTGGTCGGGATGAGCGAGCGCATCGGCCTCTACGGCGGCGAGCTGCGCACAGGCCACCGCGCCAACGGAGGCTTTCAGGTTCGCGCCCGCATCCCCCTGGACGGGGCGGCGTCCATGCCGCCGCTCCTCAGCGCGCCGAACAATGGAGACGGCCTGATCGTCGCGACCATGGGCCGTGTTCGTTGGCGCTGGCTGGATCCGCTGCTTGCCGGTGTGGTACTGGTCGCGATGGAGGTCGAGGTGCTGAGCAGCGGCCACCGCCGCGGGCCGCTGTTCGCGAACGTGCTCGTGCTGGCGGCGATGGCGTCCGCGCTGCTGTGGCGTCGCCGCGCGCCGCTGTGGTTCCTGGTCGCGGTCGGAGCGCTCGTCACGCTGCTCAGCGCGACGCTGACCTCGCTGCAGTACCTGCCGCTTGCAGGGATCTACATCACGCTCGTTCCGACATACACCGTCGCCGCCTGGGCGCAGCGACGTCGGGCCGTGCTCGGACTGGCGATCTTCATCTGCGGCACAGCAGCGAACATTCTCATCAGCCACCAGACGATCGGCGACTTTGCCGGCGCTGCCTTCACGGTCACCGCCGCGTGGACAGCCGGCTACGCCATCCGCGCCCGCCGCCGCCAGACCTCAACGCTGCGGCACACATTCGCGCTCCTCGCGGGCGAGCGCGAGGACCGCGCCCGACTTGCCGTCGCCGGTGAGCGCAGCCGCATCGCGCGCGAACTGCACACCGTCGTCGCGCGCTCAGTGGCCGCGATGGTCGTACAGGCCGAAGCAGCCAACGGCCTGCTCCACCGCGACCCGCAACACGCCGATGACGCGATCAGCGAGATCGTGGAAACCGGCCGCCAAGCGCTCGTCGATATGCGCCGCATCCTCGGCGTGCTACGCCACAGCGACCAGCGCGAAGGCCGAGAGCCGCAACCAGGCGTCGATCAAATCCACGCGCTGATCCAGCACGCACGCCAAGCCGGCCACCCAGTCGAGCTGACCATCAACGGAGACCCGGGAACACTGCCCGCCGGACTGGACCTCGGAATCTACAGAATCCTCGAAGACGCGCTGAACAGCGCCCGCGAGCATCAAGTCGCTGGCGTCGACGTTGCCCTGCGCTTCAGCGACGAAGACCTCGAGCTGCAGCTCACCGCCAAATGCCCAAGGCCAAACGGCTGGCCCACCACTGCGATGCGCGAACGCGTAACGCTCTGCGGCGGCGAACTTCACACCCCCGACAACGACGATCAGGCCTGGCGTTTCGTCGCTCGTATGCCCCGCACCCTGCAAGGAGCGCTCACGTGAGCTTGCGCGTCGTCATCGCCGACGACCAACACCTCGTGCGCGCCGGGTTTCGCATGATCCTCGCCGACGAGCCCGACATCGAAGTCATCGCCGAGGCCGCCACCGGCCGCGAAGCGGTCACCATCACCAGCGAGCTTTGCACCCGGATGTCGTGCTCATGGACATCCGCATGCCCGACCTCGACGGCATCGAAGCAACCCGACGCATCATCGCCCACCAGCCGAAGATCAACGTGCTGATCCTCACCACCTTCGATCTCGACGAATACGTCTACGACGCCCTACGCGCAGGAGCCAGCGGATTCCTCCTCAAAGACGTCCCCCCACACCAACTCGCCGCCGGCATACGCATGATCGGCCACGGCGACGCGCTCCTCGCACCCACCATTACCCGCCGCCTCATCGAAGAATTCGCCACCCAACGAACCCCCATCAACACCACGCCCGGCCTCAACGAACTATCCCCCCGCGAACTCGAAGTATTCCGTCTTCTCGCCCGCGGCAAATCAAACAACGAAATCGCCACCGAACTATTCGTCGCAGAAACAACCGTCAAAACCCACGTCACACGAATCATGATGAAACTCGGCGTCCGCGACCGCGTCCAAGCAGTCGTCCTCGCCTACGAAACCGGAACCATCACCCCCGGCCACAACACAACACGCTAACCGCCACGACCCCGCGGCTGGCGGCGCCGTGCCTGAGCCGACGGCGGAGCAGGGCCCACGCCTCTCATTCAGAATCACGCGCCAGCCGCAGGGATCCTGGCTACGCCCGTCAGTCGTGTGGGCGTTGCCCGGCTCACCCGCAATGGACGAGAACAAGCGCCCAGTCCCACCCTTCGACCCAGCGCTGCTTGCCGCGCACACTCAAGCGCCGGCGACCGCGTCGCGCCGGCGAATCAGGTCAGAGTCCCGCCTCGGGGCGAGCCCGCATTTCGCCAGACTCGGGTCTGGTCCCGACCCTGGTCGTCGCCGAAATCGCAGGTCGTGCTTTCCGCGCGGAGCGGGCAGGCGACGACTGGCGCCGAGACGCGTTCCGACGCGGAAGCAGGTCCGGTCGTGTGGACGACCGCCTGCGGGGCAGCGCTCGCCCGAGCCCAGCGATAACCACGGTTGCTGCGTCGCCAACGATCGTGCGTAATCGGAGTGCTTCGACGGTCAAAGCGATCGTCGGGATCGGTTCGCGACGCTTGGTCACCGGCTTTTGCCGTGGCGGAAGCCTGGTTCCCATGACCGAGTTGCCGATCCGGGTATACCAGGCTCCGCCGATCCGAACTTCGCTGCGGTCAGAGCTTTGCGGCGGAGCTGCGGCCGGCCGTGTGGCACAGCCTGAGCGGCGCGTTAGCGCGGGAACTGTGCTGCTCGCCCGCGCGTATCGGTGCTGGCGGTGAGGGCAAGGCTGCTCAGCCTTGCCCTCACCACAACTGGGGGGGCCGTGCTATTTGAACGACACCGTGCCGGAGCCGTGTGACTCGGAGAGGAAGCCAATCGGAGTCACGTTGGGTGATTCGTTGCAGGTCCCCGCTGACGTTCGTGGCAGAACTCCGACATCTGTGTTGTGCAACGTGACGCTGCCGGTGATTCCAGCGTAGGCGCCGGTTCCACTCAGTAGTTCAATCGGGGCGGTGTAGTCGTAAGTGAGTGCGCAGGTGGACGCATTGACATACCGACCCAAGTGAGCGTAGATCCGTGATTCGTCCGCGTTTGCCGCGCTGTTGTTGATCCGGATCGACCCCTTCGTGAACCGCAACCCGTTGGCGGGGTTGTCTTTAGGGCTTGTGGCGCCGGAGTCGGCAAATGCGCCCGTGATCACATAAGCCCGAATTGGCGTCGCCAGCGTGCCGGACGTGTAGAACTCGATCATCCCCCGCGCGGCGGCGTTGCGCGGGCTGCTAGGTGCTGTTGCGGCGAGCTGCCACACCACATCCGACGGTCATCGTTGCGGCGAGGGCGGCGAGCGCTCCGGCTCTCGGCATGGGCATTTGAGTCCTCCAAACGGTCGGCTTTGACGGCGTCAAGGTTCGCGCGATGGCGACGCCACGTCGTCGCCCTCGCGGGCGATTTGGGTCAGCCTCAGGGCTGATGTCGATCCGTCGCGCTGCGGATGCTGGAGGGTGCAGGGGGCGTTAGCGTTTGCCGCGTGCGTCGACTTGTCCAGCCGCGACTGTGGATCCGAACGATCGGGATAGACAAGCTTGACGCTCTCGCTTGCGGGTCGCTGGCCGTGCTCTCCGTCTTACTCCTGGGCGGCAGCCGGCACCCCTTGCCAGCGGTCGCCGTCGCCGTAGCCGGCTCGTCGGCTGTCGTATTCCGGCGCCGAACGCCCGTTACCGGCGTCGTGGTTGCGGTCGGGGCCAGCGCGCGTGGTCTCGATCACCGACTCTGGCGCCCAGCAGGTCGCGCAGGCGATTATCGTGGTCCTGTGCATCTTCTCGTTGGGCAGCAGACCGTCTGCCAGCCGCCTCGCAGACGGCGTGCTGCTGTGTGCTCTGGCCGCGATCGGGCTTTCGTTCGGGGCAGCGCGGTCAACGTCTGCGTGGCGGGCCTGCTGGTGGTCGTCTTCCCGTACCTGGCGGGACGTGTCGTATCGATGCGACGACAGCAGACCAGCGATCTTGAGTCCGACGTCCAGGACGCTCGTCGTGAGCAGGAGATGCGGACTCGGGTGGCCGCCGCTGAGGAGCGGACCCGAATCGCGCGGGAGGTCCACGATGTGCTGGCGCACAGCCTCAGCGTGATGGTGATCCAGACCATGGCGGCCCGCGAGGTCGCCGGTGGTGATGCCGCTACTGCGGCCGCTGCGCTGCGAGCGGTACAGACGTCGGGGCGGGACGCCCTCCAGGAGTTGCGA
This sequence comes from uncultured Conexibacteraceae bacterium, assembly GCA_963720195.1. Classification (GTDB taxonomy): domain Bacteria; phylum Actinomycetota; class Thermoleophilia; order Solirubrobacterales; family Solirubrobacteraceae; genus Palsa-465. Next base: position 2,454 of record CAVRFD010000010.1, on the reverse strand, counting down.
GGGATGGTTGGTGTGCTTCGGCGCGGTGACGCGGATCTGGTCGCTCCCTGGGCACCGGGCCTCGATCAGCTCGGGCGCCTGGCCGAGAGGGCGCAGGCGTCCGGACTTCCCGTCGAGTTGGAGATCGTGGGGGAGCAACGTCGGTTGCCGCCGACGATCGAGTTGCTCGCGTTCAGGGTGGTGCAGGAGGCGCTGACCAACGCGATCAAGCACGCTGGGTCGGCGCGCACGACGGTGACCGTTACGTTCGCGTCTGACGCGCTTGAGTTGGAGGTTCGCGACAACGGCCCTGGTGGACTGACAGGCCATCAGCTCATGGGCGCAGGACACGGGCTGGTTGGCATGCGCGAGCGCGTCGAGTTGGTCGAAGGTGTGCTGTCGGCAGGCCCGCGACCGCACGGTGGCTTCCGGGTGTACGCGCGTCTTCCCCTTGCAGGGGTGCCGGCATGATCGGGCGGGCGGCTCGGCGGGTCGTGCGTGGCATCGCTGGGGTTGGGGTGGCCTCGTGCGGCATCGCTGGGAGTGCTGGAGCTCGACAACGCGACGCTCGGGCTGCGCTCAGCCTGGCTCGTGGCCGCGATGCTGCTCGCCGGCGCACTTGCGCTCGCACCCCTTCTTCGCGCGCGTTCGACTGAGTCAGCCGTCGCTTGCGCCATTGTGTCGGCCTATGGTCTGCTCGCTGTTTGGCAGGCGACTGGCGTCGCCAACAAGGTGAATTTCACCCCGATTTACGTGATCGTCGTGATCCCGTATGTGTCAGCAAGGGGCTCTCGTCCGGCCGGGCGCTTGTTTCGCTGGCCGTCGTCATCACGTGGGTGGTCGCCCTCAGCGTCCTCTCGGGGCCGACGCCGGCAGCCAGCTACATCAGCATCGTTGGGGTCCCCTCGGCCGCTTGGGCGCTCGGAAGGTGGGTCCGGGCCCGGAGCGTCCAGCGCCTCGAGCTGAAGTTGAGAACGCAGCGCATCGAGGACGGAGAGGGACAGCCGGATCCGGCTCGCCGTGGCTGACGAACGCACGAGGATCGCGCGCGACCTGCAGGCGCTGATCGCCGGCAGTGTCAGCGCAATGGTCCTCCAGGCCGAGGCGGCGGAACTACTCCTGGGAACCGATTTGGCGACCGCGGACCGGGCGATGCTTGCCGTCGAGCGCACCGGCCGGAGCGCACTCACTGACATGCGCCGGATGCTCGGCGGGCTCCGAGAGGTCGAGGCTTCTCCGCTGCTGGCACCGCAGCCAGGGATCGGACAGGTGTACGCGCTGATCGAGACGGCCCGAGCCGGGGGCAAGTCGATCGAGTTCAGCGCACACGGAGACCCCGGCCCGCTGCCCGCTAGCGTCGACTTGGCGGTCTTCCGGATCCTGGAGGAAGCATTGGACAGCGATTCACGAGCCAAGATCGCCGTAGACATCGTGTTCACGGATGACGAAGTCGGCCTCCGGATCGCAGCGGCAGGAAGCGGTCTGCCGACCTGGCCGACGCTTGCGATGCGCGAGCGGGCAGCGATCTGCGGCGGCGCTGTCGAGGTCAAAACCTTGCCCAAGTCAGGCGAACTCAGAGTCAGCCTGCCCCGACGACGCGAGGAGGCAATCGGGTGAGCATTCGCGTGTTGATCGCCGACGACCAGGAGTTGGTCCGCACCGGCTTTCGCATGATCCTCACGGCGGCTGGCGACATCGAGGTCGTCGGCGAGGCCGCCAACGGACAAGATGCCGTAGCTGAGGCTCGGGCAAGCAGCCCGGACGTCGTCCTGATGGACGTTCGCATGCCGGTGCTCGACGGGATCTCCGCCACGCGTGAGATCATCCGCCGCAGCGGCGCGGACGCTCCGCGAATCGTGATCCTCACGACGTTCGATCTGGACCAGTACGTGTACGACGCGCTGCGTGCTGGGGCGAGCGGGTTTCTGATCAAGGATCTCCCGGCTGCTCAGCTCGTCGCCGGCGTCCGCACAGCGGCAGAGGGCGAGGCGCTCCTCGCACCTACGATCACCCGGCGCCTGATCGAGCAGTTCGCCGCGCCGCCACCCGAACCCCCGCCGGGACTGGATGACCTTACGCCGCGCGAGCTCGAGATCATGCGTCACGTAGCCCGCGGCATGTCCAATCTCGAGATCGCAAACGAGTTGATCATCGGCGAGGCGACCGTCAAGACTCACGTCGCTCGGGTACTGATGAAGCTCGGATTGCGCGATCGCGTTCAAGCAGTCGTCCTTGCCTATGAAGCAGGGATCGTCCTCCCCGGGAAGCGCTCCGTTACGTAGGTCCCTGGCACCCGCGTCCTGGCTTCCCAAATACCGAATCCAGCCACTGAGCGTCCCGATCCCGACGATCGCTTTCGACCGTCGAGGCACTCCGATTGCACACGATCGGACTGGCGACGCCTCGATCGTCCCCGCTCGCCGGCGCGAGGCGAGCGCTCGCCACCATTGCGATCGTCCCCGCGTGCCCGGCAGA
>CAVRFD010000009.1:0-31476 GCA_963720195.1 uncultured Conexibacteraceae bacterium | reverse complement strand
TCATAGGACAAGCTGTGGTTGCCTCGACCGCCGCCGGGAGAGGGCCACGATTGCTTGCCCTTTGTGGAGGGCCTGCCAAAGACCAGCCCGTCCCGACGGTGGTGAGGTGCCGCGAGCGGCAACAGGACGTAGCCCCAATCTGTGAGGGCCTTGTCTATGAGCATCCGCAACGGTACCTCCGGGTCGGGGCGCTGTGAAGGCGACCCGACAGGGAGGGTGGACGATGGCGTGCCGGTATGCCGGGATCGATTGGGCGTCGGAGAAGCACGACGTGCTCGTGGCGGACGAGACGGGCGCGGAGGTGCTCGCCGGGACGTTCGCGCATGACGAGAACGGGCTGAGCGCGTTGTGCCGCGTGCTGGTGCGGCTGGAGGTTGTGCTGGTCGCGATCGAGCGGCCGGACGGGCTGCTGGTCGAGCGGCTGCTTGGACGCGGGGCTGCAGGTGCTGCCGCTGCATCCGAACAAGGTCGCGGCGGCGCGGGATCGGTTCCGGGTCTCGGGCGGGAAGTCCGATCGGTTCGACGCGTTCGTGCTGTGTGAGCTCGCGCGGACCGATCATCACCGCTTCCGGGTGCTCGAGCCCGACTGCGATCGGACGAAGGCGATCCGGGCGCTGACCCGCGCGCGGGAGGATCTCGTCGCGACGCGCACCGGGGTGATGAACCAGCTCCGCGCGGAGCTGGAGCGGTTCTGGCCCGGGCCGCTGCGGCTGTTCAGCCACATGGACGCGGAGATCCTGCTCGCGTTCCTTGAGCGCTACCCCAGCCCCGCGGACGCTCACGGTCTGGGGGTCGCGCGGATGCAGGCGTTCCTGGTGCGCGAGCGCTACTCCGGCGGGCAGCATCCGACCGCGCTGATGGCCAAGCTCCGCAGCGCCCCGCGCGGCCGGGTCGGCGAGCTCGAGCTCGCTGCCCGCCGGCAGCTGGTGCTCGGCTTCGTCGCGATGATCCGCACGCTGAACGCGCAGATCAAGGACCTCGAGCGCGAGATCCGCACCCAGGTCCGCGCTCACCCGGACGGGCCGATCTTCCTCTCGCTGTTCAAATCACCCAACAGCGTGATCACCGCCGCGGAGCTGCTCGCGGAGATCGGCGACTGCCGCGAGCGCTACCCCGACCGCGACGCGCTCGCCGCCGACGCCGGCCAAGCCGCCGTCGCGATCGAATCCGGGAAATGGAAGACCGCCGGGTTCCGACGAGCCTGCAACAAGCGCCTACGCGTCGCGTTCTGCCGGCTGGCGGACTCAAGCCGCCACTGGCACCCCTGGGCCCAGACGCTCTACGCCCAAGCACGCCAACGCGGCCACGAGCACCCCCGCGCGATCCGCACCGTCGGCCGCGCCTGGTGCCGCGTCGTGTGGCAATGCTGGCGCAACCACACCCCCTACGACCCCGCCCGACACCGCGCGCTGCAACGCCACATCACCGTCACCATCCCCAGCCAGTCGGGCCCCGTGCCCGACCTCGCCGCCACCCAGCGGATGGCCGGCGCCGCTGTCACCCAACGGGCGGCCCGCACGGGCCGAGCGCGCAGCGCTTGACAGCAAGCCGCCATCCGCTACCGCAAGGGAGGTTGATGTCATGAAGGGCCGGGGCCGCGGCGGCCCGGACGGCAGGCGCCACCCGGGCGGCAGGAAGTCGGCCCTCCGTCCCGAACCGCGAAGTTGAAGACCGCGCGGATTACGGCCGCGCGGCCGGACAATTCGAGAGGAGGACCGACCATGTCCAACCCTACGCGGTGGGTCGGCATCGACCTGCACCGCCGGCGGTCGCAGATCGCGATCATCGACGAGCACGGCGAGCTGACGCTCTCGCGGAGGATCGTCAACGATCGTGACACGTTCGGTGAGCTGCTGGGCGACCCCGACGGGACGCACGTGGCGCTCGAGGCGACCTACGGCTGGGAGTGGCTGGCGGAGCTGCTCGAGGAGGCCGGCTATGACGTGCACCTCGCGCACCCGTTGCGTACCCACGCGATCGCTGCCGCGCGGGTGAAGACCGACGCGGTCGACGCCAAGACGCTCGCGCACCTGCTCCGCACCGGGCTTCTGCCCGAGGCGTATATCGCCCCGCCCGAGCTGCGCGATCTGCGCGAGTTGCTTCGCCACCGCGCGGTGCTGACCCGGATGCGGACCGCGATCAAGAACCGCGTGCACGCGCTGCTGGCCCGCCAGGGCATCCTGCCCGAGCACACCGACCTGTTCGGCAAGGCCGGCCGCGAGTTCCTCGCGAGCCTGGAGCTGCCCGAAGGCACGCGCCGGCGGCTGGACAGCCTGATGTCGCTGATCGGCGACTTCGACCGCGAGATCACCGCCACCACCCGCGAGATCGACGCGCGCGCCAAAGCCGACGAGCGTGTGCACGTGCTCTGCCAGATCCGCGGTATCGGCCGCTACACCGCGATGCTGATCATCGCCGAGGTCGGCGACGTCACCCGCTTCCCCACCGCCCGGCATCTGTGCGCCTGGGCCGGGCTCGCGCCGACCGTCCGCAGCTCCGACGGCAAAGCGCGCCTCGGGCACATCTCCCGCCAGGGCTCCCCGGCGCTGCGCTGGGCGCTGACCGAAGCCGCGCAGAAGATCCCCACCGGCGGCGGCCCGCTGCGCGCGATGTTCGAGCGGATCGCCAAACGCCGCGGACGCAACATCGCCAAGGTCGCGGTCGCCCGCCAGATCCTCACCCTCTGCTACTACGGGCTCAGCGCGACGGCGAGATCCGCTGCCTCAAACACCAGCCCATCGACGACCACGACAACCACGAACTGGCCGAGGCCGCATGACCCACGCCAGCTCACACCAACTTGCGCGCACGAGGGCGCGAGGTGCAAGCTCGGGCGAGCTCGCTCCTGTGTCTGGCCTCCTTCTCGAGATCGATACAGGACGGCCGTGAGGTTGATTGAGCCCCCGAGCACCGCACGACACTCTGGTCCGCCCCGCGCGACCGGATGGATGACTGGAGCCTCCTCCCAAGCCGGAACGCAGTCAGCGAACCGGCGCCCAACCCCCAGAGCCCCATGACCACCACCACGCTCCCTGCCAGACTCACCCGCCCGCGTCAAGCGCCACCAGCCAGCGCCGATCACCCACGCCCGCACCACACCGCGCTTGACCCAGCCGGGCTCGCCTGGCAACTGATCAACCAATCCGGGGCGAAGCCCCGAAACCCCAACCATCCCGGCCTCATCCGACACCCGGGCCTCCCGAACACGCACTCGCACTTCAACCCGCACACCGCGGGGTCTTGACAACACCCGGCCCTTCATGGATGACACAGGACGTCTTCGGCGACAAAGCAGTCGCTCGCTGGTTCTGACGCCGGCGAGTGGGTTGCCACGCACTCAGCTGTCTCGCCGCGCGCGTCGGACGGCTGCATCGCTCGGATGATGCGCCAGCCGAACGGCGCGAGGCTGACGTCAGACGCGCATTCCTGCTTGTGGGGCGTCGAGCTGCTGGTTCGCCACGATCTGGATCGTCAGCGTCGTCCCAGGCGCGCGATCGCGTTCGCCGCGATCCGAGTTCCCTTTTTCGCCATGTCCCGGATCGTCGCCAGCTGCACGCCCTGCGAGCGATCTGCGACGAGCTCCTTGGTGGGCCACCGCGTCGCGGCGATGCGTCGCCGGAGGTCGACCAGGTCGGCCTCGGGCACGTTGACCGTGAACGGTCGGATCGCGGTGTCGGCCTGGGTTGCGTCGATTGGGGATGTCGTTGTCGCCATGTGATGCTCCTTGTATTGATGTGTGTCGGCGTCGGGTCGACGCCGCTTGCGTGGTGCAAGAGCTAGGAGAGGAAGGCGTCGAGCTCGTGCGCGAACTCGGCCGGGTACTGGAAGAGGAAGCCGTGACCGGCGTCGGGGTAGATCTTCAGCAGCGCGTTGGGCAGCCGCTCGGCGAGCAGGTGCGTGTTGATCGTCGGCACCATGCGGTCGTTGTCGCCGTTGGCGGCGAGCACCGGCTGGGTGATCCCGGCCAGCCGATCGAGTCGGCTGGCGTCCGGGATGCCCCAGGTCGTGACGGCGTCCAGCTGGCGGTCGCGGGTGTCCAGGCTGGTGGCGTCATCGCGGCCCTCGGTGCGCGTGAAGATCCGCTGGATGAACTCCTGCCCCTTCTCGATGCTCGTCTGGCTGCGCTCGAAGAACAGCGCCAACAGGTCGTCGGCTCCGGGCTCGTCGGCGGTCGCGTTGCCGTAGACCTCATCGCGGTAGCCGTGCAGCTCCGGGCCGCCCTGCGGCGCGGTGCCGGCCAGCACGAGCCGCCGGACGAGCCGCGGGCGGATCAGCGTGAGCTCCTGGGCGACGAACCCGCCCATCGAGTACCCGAGGATGTCGATCTCCCTCAGGTCGAGGGCTTCGATGAACGCGAGCGCGTCGTAGGCCATCGGGGTCACCGTGCGCGGCACGACGCCGCTCGATCCGCCGACGCCGGCGTTGTCGAACAGGATCACCTCGCGCTGCCGCGCGATCGCGTCGACCAGGGCCGGATCCCAGTTGTCGAGGTTGCCGCGGTAGTGCTGAAAGCAGACGAGCGGCAGGTTCGCGGCGTCGGTGTTGCCGAAGCGACGGTACGCGAACGTCACGCCGTTGGCGGCCGTGACGAACTGGTTAGGGGCGGTGAGGTTGGACGGCGTGAGGGTGGCGAGCTGGGTCACATGGTGAAGCTCCTTGCGGTCGTGCTGGTTCAGTGCGACAACAGTCGCGCCGTTCAGCTCCGAAAGCGCCCGGGCGAAGTCCCGGGTTCGCACACGGGTGTGCGCCTGGACGTCGGCCCCCGCAGACGTCGAGCGCAGTCAGGACGCACGGCGAGGAGCAACCCCGGCCAGGCATCTGCGCTGCCCGTTGACCCAATGCCCCTGGGCGGAGTCCAGGGGCACTACGCACCTCCTGATACCCCTCCTGAAAATGCGCACCCCAATCAGGATTGGGAGCGTCGATGCCGAGCCGGGACGCGGGCATGAAGCCAAGCGGCTGTAGACGCTTCGATCCCCGAGGAGAGCGGTCAGCGATGCGCCCGCCGCGTCGGCCGCCCAGAGGATGGCATGCATCATCGCCTGACCGAATCCCTGCCGCTGATGGGACGGCAGGACACTGATCGGTCCTAGGCCGAGCGCAGCAGTCTCAACCAACCCATCCGCGGGTACACACGACATGGCCCACGACTCGCTCGTCGTGCACCGCCACCATCGAGAACTTGTCGATCCAACCGTCATCGGCTCGCAGCGATCGCACCAAGCGTGTCTCGGGCGGCTCCTGAACTCCGTCGCCGACAGCAAAGGCAGCCAAGGCCACAGCCTCCGCCGCGCCGACGTCTTCAGCCATCTCACGGCGGACGATCACGACCAGTCGGTGTAGCACGATCCGCTTCGTCCCCACCCGCGGGCCGCGGAACCCGCGGCGGGAAGTTCTCGTCGCACAAGCCGATCGCGTGTGCGGCGTCCGGAGCATTCAACTGGCTGTCGCAACGCTCAACGCTTGAGAGTCGCGATGAGCGAGAAGAACCGCCGTTCAGATCGTCCCTCTGCAGCAGGGACGGACTCCGGCGGGCGGATGTCTGCCGGGCGCAGAGAAGATTAGGTCCGGCTCCGGCGGCGATCGCTCGAGGGGCGTCAAGCATTGAGGCTGCCGCGTCGGCGGGTGTCTTGCCGAGCGTTGGCGTCCGGTGGTCCCGCAAGGGTGGCGGGATGTCGTTTCCCGCCCTCGCGCCGGTCTCTGGCCGTTATCTGTCGTTTGCTGGGTGGGAGGAGATCACGATCCTGCTCGTTCGTGGTTCTGGGGTGCGGGAGATCGCGCATCAGTTGGGTCGTGTGGCGTCGACGATCTCCAGAGAGCTGCAACCCAATGCTGCGATCCGCACCGGCCGTCCCGAGTATCGGGCCTCGACCGCGTAGACACATGCTGATCGTCGCGCCGTCGACCGAAGCCGGCGAAGCTCGCTGTCAACCCGGAGTTGCGTCCCTATGTGCAGGACCGGCTCGCCGGGTCTGCGCAGCGGCTCGACATCGACGAAAGCAGTATACTTTTCTCGATGTCGCACTGACATCGAGCGGAGCTGACCCGGATCACGGAGCAAAAGATCATGAACTATGAGCTCCCACCTCCGCTGCAAGATCTCCGATCGGAGTTACGCCGGCGGATTGCGACGGCGTTTCCCGATGGCTTCCCGAGCATCTTTGTCGATGACCCCGCTGTCCTCGACGCGAGTATCCAGTTTTGCCGGCGGCTGGGCGAGGACGGGTTGCTGACGATGGCGTGGCCGCCCGAATATGGCGGCGCGGAGGCGTCGCTGTGGGCGCAGGCGGTCGTGGCTGAGGAGATGTGGGCTCATGGCGAGCCTCGCGGCGCCCAGTACTACGGCGTGAACTGGATCGGTCCCGCGATCATGCGCTTCGGTACCCCAGCGCAGAGAGCGCTGCACCTCCCGATGATCGCTCGCGGGGAAGCGCTCTGGGCGCAGGGTTACAGTGAGCCGGACGCCGGCTCGGACCTGGCATCGCTGCGTCTGCGAGCGCGCCGGGTGGCGGGCGGATGGGAGCTGAGTGGACAGAAGATCTGGACGTCCTATGCGAGCTTTGCGCGCTGGTGCTTCTTAGCTGCGCGCACCGACGACTCCGGTTCCAAGCACCACGGCATAACAGTCTTCCTAGTGCCGATGGACCGTGAGGGAATCGAAGTCCGACCGATCGCCTCAGTCAATAGTCCGCACGATCTCAATGAGGTCTTCTTCGATCAGGCGTTCGCGTCCGACGACGAGGTGCTCGGCAACGTCGACGACGGGTGGCACGTGATCACCGCATCGCTCACGTTTGAACGAGTGGGCACGGCGCGCTATGCGCGATCAGATCGCCTCCTGAGCGAGGCGCGGACGGCGATGCTCGAGGGCGGTAAGCGAACCCAGCCGGCAGCTTATGGCGAACTGGGCAGACGCGGCGATCAACACGCGCGTGGCCCGACTCCTTACCTACCGGGCAGTTGCGGAGCGAGAGCGCGCGGGGGATGGGTCGCCATCGCCACTCGCCAGCTCGGTCTCCCGGATCGCCAACACCGTCAACGACCAAGCCACGACCTCAGAGGTCCTCGAGATGTTAGGTTCGTCTTCGCTGCTGGCGCATGGTCAGCAGCCGGTCCCCCTAGGTGGCGAGGCCGAGCACGAATGGCGGCATGCCTTGTCCGCCACCGTCGTAGCTGGAACGCGTGAGGTCCAGCAGATGGTGATCGCTCGTGAGGTCCTCGGTCCAACGCGGCGTGGCCGGTAGCCGGTGTCGATGCGAACTGAAGAGGTCCTGACGCCGCTCAGCTTCCTGCGGCGCAGCGCAGCGATGTTCGCCGATCGCCCAGCAGTCGTCGACGGCGACCGGCGGCTCAGCTACGCCGAGTTCGATCGTCGCGTCGCCGGGATGGCCGGGCTCCTCGCCGCTCGAGGCGTGCGGAAGGGGGACCGTGTGGCGGTCCTCAGTCCGAATTCTCCGATGCTCCTTGAGGCGCACTACGGCGTGCCGCTGAGCGGGGCGATACTCGTGGCGCTCAACATGCGCTTGTCGAGCCGAGAGCTGAGGTACATCCTCGATGACGCCGGCGTCCGCCTGCTGCTGTTCGACGCGGAGCTCGCCGCGCTCGCCGATGACGTCTGCGCTGCCGGCGCGTTGGTCGGATCTCGTCTGATGAGTACGAGTCCAGCCTCGCCGCGTCGACGGCGATCGAGTCGGATCTCGACGACGAATGGGCGCCGCTGGCGATCAACTACACGAGCGGAACCACCGGGCGCCCGAAGGGAGCGATCTATCACCACCGCGGCGCCTACCTGCAGGCGCTCGCAATGGCCGCGCACACGGCGATGAGCTCGAACACCGTCCACCTGTGGACGCTGCCGATGTTCCACTGCAACGGGTGGTGCTTCACCTGGGCGGTGACCGCCGTCGGCGGCTGTCACGTCTGCATGCGCCGGGTCGAACCCGAGGCGATCTGGCGGGCGCTCGAGCGAGAACGGATTACCTCGATGAATGCCGCGCCGACTGTCCTCTCTGATCTCGCCTGGTATCCGGCCGCCCAGCGCTTGCCGCATGTGGTCAAGGTCGGGACGGGGGGAGCGCCGCCTGCTCCCGCGCTTCTGGCACGGTTAGGCGAGCTCGGCTTCGATGTCACCCACCTCTACGGGCTCACCGAAACCTTCGGGCCGGCGGTGATCTGCGATTGGCAGGCCGAGTGGGACGATCTCGCGTTGCCGGCCCAGGCGAAGCTCAAAGCGCGCCAGGGCAACGTCAACATCCTCGGCGGCCGGCTGCGGGTCGTCGACGATCAGGGCGTCGAGATATCCGGCAGACGGACGCGCGGTAGGCGAGATCCAGTTGCGTGGCAACAATGTGATGCGCGGCTACTTCGGAGATGAGGAAGCGACGGCCCGCGCGTTCATGGATGGGTGGTTCCGGACCGGCGACCTTGGGACCCTGCATCCGGACGGCTACGTCGAACTGCGCGACCGAGTCAAGGACGTGATCGTCTCTGGTGGGGAGAACATCTCCTCGGTCGGAGTCGAACAGGCGATCGCCGAACATCCCTCGGTGCTGGAAGTCGCCGTCGTCAGCGCGCCGCACCCGCGTTGGGGGGAGGTACCTGTGGCGTTCATCACCCCACAGCTGGGGCACGAGCCGTCAGAGCAAGAGATCGTCGAGCACTGTCGCGCTCGCCTGGCGGGGTTCAAGGCACCCAAGGAGGTTGTCTTCGGCGCGCTGCCAAAGACCGCGACCGGCAAGATCCGCAAGGTCGAGTTGCGCGAGACCAAGTGGGCCGGGCACGATCGGCGGGTTAGATGAGGTGACCCGGCATCTGCGACCGGACACGATCCTGACTGTGAAAGGAGACGCATGAGCGACGTTCAGCTCGACAGCTGGCACGAACTAGACCTGAGCGGACCACTCGAGGGCGTTCTGTACGAGAAGGTCGAGGGGATTGCGACGATTACGCTGAACCGCCCCGAGCGCGGCAACGCCATGCATCCCGGGATGATGCCGGCGCTGCGGGCGATCTGGGATGACGTCCGCCGCGACGACACGGTGCGGGTCGCGATCGTCACCGGGGCCGGCGACCGCCATTTCTGTACTGGCGCGGACATGGCAAAGGCCTCTGCCGGCGAGTCGATCGCGTCGAACAAACCGCGTGAGGAGCAGATCTTCTGGACCGCGCGTCAGAACCGCGTCTGGAAGCCGGTGATCGCAGCAGTCAATGGGACCGTCGCGGGCGGCGGCCTCCACTTCGTCGTCGACGCCGACATCGTCGTCGCCGCTGATCACGTCCAGTTTCTGGATACGCACGTGAACGTGGGCTTCGTCGGCGGTCTCGAGAACGTCGGGCTCGCCAAGCGGTTGCCGCTCGGGACGGCCCTGCGGATGAGTCTCCAGGGCCGTGACTTCCGACTCACCGCAGACCGTGCCTACACCCTCGGTCTCGTCGACGAAATGGCTGCCAAGGGGCAGGTGCTCGAGGTCGCACGAGAGATCGCGCGCTCGATCGCCGCGAACTCTCCGTCCGCCGTCAGCCTCACGCAGCAGGCGGTCTGGGGCTCGCTCGAGACGAGCTACGAGCAGGCACTGCAGCAGGCCTGGGCGCTGATTCGCCTTCAGTGGTCGCACCCGGATTTCCGCGAGGGCCCGCGAGCGTTCGTGGAGAAACGGGCGCCAGTGTGGCACCCGGATACCAACGCGCGGCTCTAGGTCATGACGCAGCCCGTCCTGTACCACGAGCACCTAGCCCGGATGGCGCGCCGAGAGCCAAATGGGCTGGCGTTGGTTGACGGACATACGACGGTGACGAACCGCGAGCTGGTGACGGCGATGCAGGCTGTCAGTGGCGGACTTGCACGTCGAGGGGTCAACCTTGGCGACCGCGTTGCGATGGCGATGACTCCGTCCGCGGCGTACGCCGCGCTGATCCTGGGGGCCTTCGAGCGTGGCGCGGTCGCCGTACCCGTCAACACGAGGTTGTCCACGCCGGAGCTAAGAGCATTCGCCGAGCCGATCGAGCCGAAGTTCATCGTCTGTGACCTTGCCCATCGCGAACAGGCGGAGGCGACTGGCTACGAGGTCGTCGTACTCGAGCGATCCGATGAGGATGCAGGGCTCAGCGTCCGACTCGACCTAGTCTGGAGCACGGCGCCCGCGCCCGCCGACTTCGGCGAAGATCACCCGGCGCTGATCATCGGCACGGGGGGGACGACCGGGCTTCCGAAGGGCGCCTGGATCGACCACCGTGGACTGTGGCTGTGGTCGAGTTCGCTCCTCTGGAACGAGATTCGCGCACGTCGCGACGTGGAGCTGTTCTTCTCCGCGTTCTTTCACATCAGCATCATCACCGGATGGATGTCGACGCTGTTCACCGGAGGAACGGTCCGCATCCTCGAGCGGTTCGACGTCGAGCGTGCGTTGCGGTCGATCGATACGGAAGCGACCACGATGCTCGGAGCCGCGACGATGTATGCCGCGCTTCACCGAGACCCTCGATTCGAGGCGATCGATCGCTCGCGGGTGCGCCAGGTGAACTGGGGCGGAATGGCGTCCTCGGCGCAGTTCGTGCGCGAACGAATCGCTGACTATCCCAATGCCCGCCTCGCCAGCAGCTACGCGGCGACGGAATTCGGCGTCGTCGTCCGGAGCCTCCACGAGGACTTCCTGGCGGGGCGCCTGACGGGCATCGGCCGTCCGCTCGTAGGGGTCCTGATCCGGATCGTCGACGCAGACGGGAACGAGCTGCCCGATGGGGAGGTCGGCGAGATCGCCGTCACCTCCCCGTGGCAGATGCGCGGCTACTGGGGGTTGGAGGAGGAAACGCGCGCGACCTGGCAGCCCTGTGGCGTGAGGCTCGGCGATCTGGGATGGAGAGACGAGGACGGCTGGCTGTACATGAGCGGTCGTAAGAAGGAGATGATCGTCAGCGGCGGTGAGAACGTCTTCCCCGCCGAGGTCGAGGTGGTCCTCGCGCGACATCCGTCGGTCATGGACGTCGTTGTCTACGGTGCCCACGATGACTTCTGGGGGGAGCGCGTCGAGGCTGCGGTCGTCCTCAACCCCGGGACCACGCTGACCCGGGACCGCACTGACGGAGTTCGCCCGCGACAGCCTCGCCGGATACAAGCTGCCGAAGCAGATCCGGATCCTCGACGCGATCCCCCTGACCGCGAACAGAAAGCCTGACCGACGCGCGCTCGTCGCCGCGGCCGAACAGGAGGCACCGACAGCTCGTACGTCCGGCAGCGTCTAGCTGCGCGCAGCCGGCGTCAAACCGCAACGCCAGGAGTGGGCAGATGGCACAAGCAAACGAAGCCCAGGACTACGGAAGAGTGGCGGTCGTCACCGGCGGCGGCGGGGGGATGGGCTTCGCCTGCGCCCGTCGGCTGGCCCAGCGGATGCCGGTCATCGCAACCGACGAATCGGAGATGGCACTCGACCAATCGCTCGCAAAGCTTGGTGCCAGCGGGCTGGATGTGACGGGGCTCGTGTGCGACATCACGGATGCAGCGGCCGTCCAAGGACTCACCGCCGCCGTCTCCGCCCGCGGTGAGCTTGGTGCGTTGGTGCACACCGCCGGCATCTCGCCGTCGATGGTCTCCAGCCCCCGCCGCGTGCTCGAGGTCGATCTGATCGGCACGGCGATCATTCTTGACTCCTTCCTGCCGCTCACAACCGTTGGCAGCGCCGCGGTGTGCATCGCCTCCATCTCGGCATATCGGCGTCTGCCGCCTGCGGTCGACCCGCTGCTGCTCGATTCGCGCAGTGATGACTTCTTCGAACGGATCGAGCAGATCACGCCGCTCGGCGGCAAGACGCGGCTCGCCTATGCGCTGGCCAAGCGGGGCGTGAAGCTGCTCTGTGAACACCACGCCCGCGCCTGGGGACAGCGCGGCGCCCGGCTGTGCTCGCTCTCTCCGGGTGGCACCTTGACGCGGATGGTCGAATTCGAGAAGGCGCGCGGCGGGCGGGGGCTGGTCGAGCAGACGGCACTCGGACGACGTGGGAGCCCCCATGAGATCGCGTCAGCGGCCAATTTCCTCTGTAGCCCGGAGGCGTCCTACATCACCGGCTGCGACGTTCCCGTCGAGGGCGGCGTGATGGCCGGCTACATCCACCATGCGCCACCGGAAGTCCGCACCGCGTGGCAGGAGGCGCTGGCCGACTGACGCGGCGTCGCGCAAGGGCCGGCGAAGTTCAGGTGACAGCCGCGCCGGCGCGCGACGGTAGCGCGACGGTAGCTGTCGCCGTGATCGTCGTCTCCCCGCGTTGATTGGTCCCGGTCACGCGACACAAGACGTGCGCACCCGCCGCACTGCGCTCTTTCGACTCGACCTCGCCGCTGAGCCAGGTCGTATCTCCGATCAGGTTGGCGCGCCGCAGCCGGGCGTCAAGTTCCACCAGGGCCCCGGCGTCGCCGATCCAGTCGGAGAGCAGATGGGCGACCCAGGAAATGCGCTGCGAGCCGATGTCGTAGCCCCGAGCCAGTCCGCCCTGTTGCGCGAGGTCCGCGTCCCAATGGGCGGCGCCGACTGTGTCGGGGATCCCCGAAGCCTCGTGCACGAGCGTACGCTCAGGATTCTGAGCCAGATACCTCGCGGCGATGCGGTTGGTCGGCGCGAGCGGGAAACCGCATCCCATCACCCAGCCGATCAGGTTTGAGGTGGTCAGTGGACCCTTGACGATCGGTCCGATCGCTTCGCCCACCGCTACGTCCTCCCAGTAGCGCGGAACCGGCCCGCGCCGTCGCTCGGGCTCCTCTCGATACGCTGCGGCGATCTTGCGCAAGTCGTCGTCGGTGTAGGAAGCGGCCGGCGCGGACAGATCCGGCCGCGACAGCTCGGGAGAGTCTCGTTCGAAGATGATCCTTCGCCGGTACAGCTCGGCCAGTGGTCGGCCGGATTCCCCCCGGAACCGCGTCAGCTCGGTCTTGGCGACGGATCCAACGCCTGCTCTCGACCCGCCGGCCGCGCGCGGCTCGCGCTTCGAGATCTCAACGACTTCGCCGTCGACCTGTAGCGGCTCGTCCAGCGATGGCGGGTCGTGCCAGACCCAACGGTCGCCAGACCAGAGGACCACGGTCGGCGGCAGGTGGTCAGCCTCGTCCTCTTCGCCCTCGGGCCACGGCCCGCCGCTCATCGCGGCGTACAGGAAAGTTGGAGGTGCGTGCATCGGGCCTCGCCCGCCCGCGCGCGCGTAGGTGTCGTCCCACCAGAGCGGATTGTCGTCGCCGAGCCCGAGCGCGAAGTGCCGGATCGCGTCGAGCGACGCTCGCGTGACCCACGGGAACACCTTGATGGGCATGCCAAGTTGCGCCTCCAGCGCGACTAGAAGCTCGGGGTTCATTCGGGAGTGGCGTTCATGGGACGATTGAACAAAGTATACTCTTCTTTCTGTACCGGGACCTTAATAGGCTCTTCATAGCTGATTATTTGACAGAATTCGGCGCCGTCTATATGTTGCAGGCCGCTCAATCGAGCAAAGAGGATACTTTTAGTGCCTGCTGCCCATGCCGCACCGGCCCCGGGGCCATGAGCAAGAAAGCCGCGAGAACTCCGGCTTAGGAAGGAGAGCGAGATGATGCACCCTAGTCTGCGCGGTGTCGCCGCCAGGAGGCGTCGCGGAAAAGGTCTGTTCAACGCCAAGCCCGGCGCCTTTGTGATCCTCAGCTTGGCGCTCGCAGCCGCAGGTTGCGGGTCGAGTTCGAGTTCGAGTTCGAGTTCGAGTTCGAGTGCGAGTGCGAGTGCGAGTTCATCATCGGGCTCGTCGTCAGGTCCGATCAAGATCATGCAGCTGATCCCCCTGTCAGGCACTGCTGGGGCGTTTGTGCCGTGGGAGAACGCCGCGAAGGCGACGGTGGCGCAGATCAATGCCACCGGGGGTGTAGCTGGACGCAAGCTCCAGCTCGAGGTTTGCGACACGGGCACCATTCCGCAAACGGCCGCGTGTGGGCAGCAGGCGGTGGCTGACAAGGTCGTCGGCATCGTCAGCATCTCGGCTTCGGCTGCCTACGAGCCGTACGTCGAACCGGCTCACATCGCCACGATCAACCAGATGAGGGATCCCGTCGAGTATTCGGCGTCGAACTCGTTCACGCTGACGGCCGGCACCCCGGGAATCGCTTCCGGCATGGGTGCGTTTGCTAAGGCGCTCAGCTGCAAACACGTGGTGATGATGGCCGTCGGCGCCGCGTACTCCCAGAGCATCGTGACCGGGTTTGAGCAGGCCGCCGAAGGTGCGGGTGTGAAGGCGGGCGTTATCAACGTGCCAGAGGGTGTGCCCGACGACGCGCCATTTGTCGCAAACGCCTTTCGCCAGGGCGCCGATTGCCTGGTCCTCTACGCGCTCGGCGCAGATTTTGTGCCGCTCTTCAAGGCCGTGCAGTCATCGGGACACACGGCTACGCTGCTGACCAGCACGGGATTCTTGGCGCCGTCGACAATCCAGTCGCTTGGGTCCGCGGTCACCAGCTTGCATGTGATCTCAAATCTGTATCCGGCTTCGCTTACGTCGAACCCAGCCGTCCGCCAGTGGGTCGCGACGATCAACAAGTACAGCGCCGCACCAAAGGAATACGACGCCAACAGCGCCGTCACCTGGGCTTCCGTGAAGCTCCTTGCGTACGCGGCCGAACACGTAAAGACGGTCAACGCCGCGAACGTGCTCCAGTACCTTGACGACCTCAGCAACTACGACCCCGGTGTTGGACCGTCGGTCTCGTTCAACGTCGCGCCGCCAAGCAACCCGCTTGGTCCGAGGATGTTCCAGCAATACGCCCTCGAAACGGCGTTCGCGCCGGGAGCGTCACTGCCTCATCTGACGGGTACCCACTGGTTCAATATCTTCACGGGTAAGCCAGGTCCGCCCGCACGCTAGTCCACTGAAGCCGTGATCGAATATGCTCTGCTCGGGCTGGGCACAGGTGCGACCTATGCCCTGCTCGCGCAGAGCGTGGTGCTTGTCCACCGAGGGTCGGGTGTCCTGAACTTTGCGGCAGGCGCGGTCGGCATGGTCGGCGCGTTCGTCTTCTACAAGCTGCGGCTCAACGCCCACGTGCCGTGGCCGATTGCGCTCGTCGCCGGGCTGGGCGCCGCGGCCGCGATCGGAGCGGCCACGCATCTGGTCGTGATGAGGCGGCTGCGGAACGCGGCGGTTGTCACCAAGGTGATGGCCACGTTGGCGCTGTCCACAACGCTGCTCGGGGCAGGCAGTCTTATATTTGAGCCGCAGGGTGCGGTGATCGCGGTTCCGGCGCTACTACCGACGAAGCTGCTTCGACCCCTATCGGGTTTGTCGGTAGGCGAAGACACTCTGATCCTCACTGGGATCGCGCTCGGCCTGACCGTGGCGCTTGTAGCCATGCAACGCTACACGCGCTTTGGGCTCGCAACGAGCGCGGTCGCCGAGAGCCGGCTGGTGGCGTCATCGCTCGGCTGGTCGCCGGAATACATCGCCGCGTGCAACTGGGCGCTCGGGTCAGCGCTCGCCGCCGGTGC
Organism: uncultured Conexibacteraceae bacterium; assembly: GCA_963720195.1. Taxonomy (GTDB): domain Bacteria; phylum Actinomycetota; class Thermoleophilia; order Solirubrobacterales; family Solirubrobacteraceae; genus Palsa-465. Next base: position 15,995 of record CAVRFD010000009.1, on the reverse strand, counting down.
AATGATCCTGACGGCGCCTTTGTCAGGGCTGGACGTGACGACCCTGACGCTCCTGATCGTCCCAGCGCTCGCCGCCGCCTTGGTGGGGCGCTTTGAGTCATTCCCGCTGACTTTCATCGGAGCGATGGTGATCGGGATCGGGATCTCGCTGGTGAGCCGCTACGTCACCGCCTCCGGTTGGTCGACCGCGATCCCGCTGTTCATCATCGTCGTGGCGCTGAGCGCTCGGGGACGGTATCTGCCGACGAAATCGACGCTGACCGAGAAGCTCACGAGCGTCGGGCCCGGGCGCCTGCGCTGGCTGGGGGGGATCGCTCTGCTGGTCGGTCTGATCCTCGTGATGACCGCCAGCGTGACCTGGCTCTCAGCGATTACGACGACCCTGCTGTCCGGGCTGATCGTGCTCTCGGTCGTGGTCGTGACCGGTTATGCCGGGCAGCTGTCACTCGCGCAGGTGGCGCTCGCCGGAATGGCTGCGTTCTTCACGGCGTGGTTCACAGTCAAGTTCCACATTGCGCTGTGGGGAGCGATTCCGTTCGCGGTCCTGGCGACGATTCCGGTCGGGCTGCTGGTGGCGGCGCCGGCGTTGCGTACCCGCGGTTCTAACCTCGCGATCGCGACGCTGTCCCTGGCCGTCGCGATCAACGACGTGCTGCTCCAGGCGCCCACATACACGACGCCCCTGATCGGTCCGCAGATCGGACCGCTGAAACTGTTCGGCTACGACCTGAGCCCAGTCACCAATCCGCGAGGATGCGCCCTGCTCGCGCTGGTGGTGCTCGCCCTCGCGACCGGAGCTGTCGCAAACATGCGCCGTGGCGCCTCGGGGCGACGGATGCTCGCAGTCCGCGGAAATGAGCGCGCCGCCGCCTCGCTCGGAATCTCGGTGCCCGGCGTGAAGCTGTACGCGTTTGGTCTCGCCGCAGTCGTTGCAGCGATCGCCGGAGCGCTGACGGAAGCCCAGCTTCCGGTCGCCGACTTCAGTTCGTACGACGTCCTGACGTCGATCAACAGCGTGCTCCAGGCGGTCGTCGGAGGGCTCGGTTGGGCATCGGGAGCCACGCTCGGAGCTGCGGGCGCCAACGGCGGGGTGGCGACGAAGGTGCTGAGCAGCTTCGTCACACCCGGCAACTGGCTGCTGCTCCTCACGGGTGGGCTGGCCCTGCTCGTGATCCTCCAGACGCCCGACGGGTTGATTCCGCTGAACTTGAGGCAGCTGTCGAGGCTCGCCGCGCGCATCCGTCTCGGCCGGCGTCGCGGAGCCGCCGCAGTCAACGTTACGACGCCCGTCACGACGATGACCGAGCGGTATGACAAGGGCCTCGGAGCGCGCGAAGAGTCGGCTCGCTCTCCCGTAACCGTCGAGGTGCGCGGCGTCACGGTGCGGTTCGGCGGGCAGCGTGCGCTCGAGGAGGTCGATCTCGAGATCCGGCCTGGAGAGATCGTCGGACTGATCGGACCGAACGGAGCCGGCAAGTCAACCCTGGTCGAGGTGATCTCGGGTTTCCAACGCGCAACTGCCGGGACCGTGCTGCTCGACGGCCGCTCGATCGATCGACTCTCGCCCGCCCGCCGCGCCCGAGCCGGGATCGGCCGCACGTTCCAGTCACTCGAGCTGTTCGAGGACATGACCGTCGTCGAAAACGTCAGGGCGGCCGCGGAGCTGTGCCCCCCGCAGCGCTACCTTGCGGACCTGGCGTGGCCGCGCAAGCGTCCGATTGGTCCCGCCGGTGAGGCGGCGCTCGCACGGTTCGGGCTCGCGTCGCTGCTCGATCGCAAGCCCGCGGAGCTCGACCATGCCAGGCGACGGCTGGTGGCGATCGCGCGCGCGTTGGCGGCCCGGCCGGCAGTGCTCCTGCTCGACGAGCCGGCGGCAGGCCTGGACGAGGCGGAGTCCACCGAGCTCGCGCGGCTGATCCGGCTCGTCGCTGAGCAGTGGGAGATCGGGGTGCTCGTCGTCGAGCACAACGTCGATTTCGTGTTCGAGCTGTGTCATCGAATCGTCGCGCTCTCGGGACGAGTGATCGCGAACGGTCCGCCGGAGGAAGTGCGCCAGGACGGGGCTCTGATCGCCGCCTATCTCGGCGACGCCGATCAGGACGCTGTCGGTGCCGATCCGGTCCAAACGATGGACGCCTGATGCCGCCGGTTCTGGAGACCCGAGATCTGGCTGTCGGCTACGCGGGCATCGCGGTCTGCCGAGGACTCGAGCTGGTCGTATCGGCGGGGGAGATAGTCGCCCTCGTCGGGCGCAACGGAGCGGGCAAGACGACCACCTTGCACACCCTGGCGGGCGTGCTCGATCCAATTGCCGGGCAGATCGAGATCGGCGGCGAGCCAGCCACCGGCCAATTGCATGAACGAGCCAGGGCGGGGCTGACGCTGGTGACGGAAGAGCGGGCGATCATCCATCGGCTTACGGTGTTCGAGAACCTTCGCCTCGGGAGCGGCGACCCAAAGGATGCGTTCGAACTGTTCCCGGAACTGGCTCCACTGAGGCGACGCAAGGCCGGACTCCTGTCCGGCGGCGAGCAGCAGATTCTGGTCCTCGCGCGGTCGCTCGCGGCCAAGCCGCGGCTGCTCCTGATCGACGAGCTCTCGTTCGGGCTCGCGCCGCGGATCGTGCGTCGCATGCTCGATGCGCTTCGCTCGGCAGCACAGAGTGGCACTGCGGTGTTGCTCGTCGAGCAACACGCGACGATGGCGCTGTCGGTCGCCGACCGTGCCTACGTGCTCGGGCACGGCCGGATCGAACTCGCAGGTCGCGCCGATGAGCTGCGCGGACGCCTGGCGGAGGTCGAGCGCTCGTACCTTCCCGAGCGCGGCCCGCAGCACGACTAGGTCATTACGGCTGTGCGCCGTTGACCGGAGCGCGTTGAGGTCGGCCCAGGAGCTCACGCGCGATCAGGATCTGCTGAATCTCAAGCGTTCCTGCGGCGACTGTTGCCGCCAGACCCCACCGCCACTCGTGCTCGGGCTCACCGCCCAACGGGGCCTCGCCCTCGCTGTGGCCCACCATCGATGCCGGACTGAGACTCTCATACACGACGGCTGTCGCCGCCTGGTCGGTCAGCGTGTTCGCGATCCTTGCGACCGAGCTATGTAGTGACGAGACCGAGCGCTGCTCATCCTGCTCGCGTTCGGCGACCGCGCGGTAGCTGAGTAGACGCGCCACACGTGTGTTGATCAGTGCATCGACCCACTCAGCGACGACGTGCTCGTTTACGGGAGCGTCGTGCTCCAGCAGCGTCGCACGGGCTTCCGCGAGGAGTCTGTCGGACCTTGCATAGCGAGCCGTCCCGACCCGCTCGAACGACAACGATGCGCGAATCACGTCCCAACCCCGGTCGACGTCCCCGAGCACCTCCTCGTCGGCTGCGAATGCCTCCTCGAAGAAGACCTCGTTGAAGTCGTGGGGACCTCCGACGGCGCGGATTGGTCGCACCTCGATCCCGGGGCGGTCCATCGGCAGCAGGAACACTGTGATTCCGTGATGCTTGGAGCCCGAGCTGTCGGTCCGCGCGGCGACGATGCACCATTCGGCATAGTCGCCATACGAGGTCCAGATCTTCTGTCCGCTGAGGGCCCAGCCGCCGTCCACGCGCCGTGCCGTAAGGCGGAGCGAGGCGAGGTCCGAGCCCGCGTCCGGTTCGCTGTATCCCTGCGCCCACAGCCCCCGCCCGCGAGCGATGTTTGGGAGATGCTGCTCCTTCTGCGCCGGCGTTCCGAAGCGCATGATCGTCGGGCCGAGCCAGTTAACTCCGTAGTACTGACCGCCCCGCGGTTCGCCGTGACCCCACATCTCCTCGGCGATCACGACCTGCGCCCACAGAGACGCAGCCTCGCCTCCGTACTCGTTCGGCCACGAAAGCGTCAGCAGGCCGTCGGCGCCGAGCTGCCGACAGAATTCGTGGCTCGCTTCCAGCGGCCGAGGATCATCGACCGTGATCGTTGGGAACCCGTCAGGGAAGGCGTCGGCAATTCGCTCCCGCAGCCTGACCCGGAGGTTGCGGTCGGGCTCGTCGAAGGTGTAGTCCATCCTAAGCGGAGACCGAGCTGGCGGAGGACTGACGTTCCGGTAAGACGTTATCGGTTCGGTGCAGCGGCCAAGCCGGTGGCAGCTCCTCGTAGAACGTCTCGATCTGCTCGAAGCGCTGAACCAGCTCATGCATCGTGTAGGCGCTGGTGAGCGGCACCTGACGATCGAACTCGAGCGACAGCGTGAGGGCGACTAGCGGGTATTCGTAGCAGTAGCCCAGCGCGCCGTGGAGCTGATGGGCGTCGAGTGTTATCTCACGCGCTGCTTTCAAGTGGTATCTACGAAGCATCAAGGCATCAACGGTCGCGGCGTCTGGCTTCGCAAATAAACGCCAAAGGGTGAAAAAGCAGAGCTCGCGTAAACCGTGGAGACGAACGACGATGTTCGCGACGCGATTGCGCACCGCTTGAAAACTCGATAGCGGCTGACCGAACTGAACTCTGGTGGTGATGTGGGCACGGGTCAGTTCGAGCGCGGACTCCAGCGCGCCGCAGGCCTGAAACGCCGACAGGACCAGGTGGAATGCCCACAGCCATGGCTCGCGAGCCTCAGATGTCTCGTCCAGCCGAACGTGGGCGGCGAATGGTGCCATCCGTCGGTTGGGCGCGGGAGCGTCCAGCGCCACGACGCGATAGATGTTGCCCTCGATGTCGACGGCGAGCGATTCGAGGCCTACGTCGATGTGGCTGAGCAAAGCCCCGTCGGCGCCGTTCGCGACAGCGTGGATCAGTCCCTCGGTGCCGTACGCCCGTGCCGCCAGCCGCGACACAGCGGGGGTGCACGCCGCCGCCGCGCCGACTGCGCGTACGACCTGAGCTGACGCGAGCGCGTCATGGTGACTCTCCCTGACATTGAGCTGGAACAGTCCGAAGTCCTCTAACAGCGTCAGCAGGGCGCGGCGGTCCGAGGCAACTGGGGGCGGATCGCTGAAAGCCGCACGCTTCGCTGCGTCGGTGGCAAGCAGTTGACGGGCGGCTGCCGCTAGGTCGAGGTGTTCAGAGGAGAGAGTGAGATCCATGCGCAGGCGAGCCTCTGGCTGATCGAGGGCGTGGACGCCCGCAGCGCACCGCTCGTTGATAGAGGATACGGTATTAGATCACGCCGATGGCGCGATCGTCAAGTCTCGCCCGGGATCCAGAGGCGCGTTGGCGGGTGCGATAGCGTCTTCTGCCGGTATGCACGTATCGACTCAGCAGCGGCTTCAGGGGAGTAAGGGGGCGCGGTGACCGGAGCTGGCGGGGACAATCGAGACGGCGAGCCCGATCCGCGCCGGATGGCGGAGATCATCGCCGAGCAGATCGAGCGCGACATCATCGAGCAAGGGTGGCCGGTCGGAACCGTGCTCGGTTCGGAAGGCGACATGATCGCCCGCTATGGGGTGAGCCGCGGGACGCTGCGCGAGGCGGTCCGAATCGTCGAGCATCACAGCGTCGCACGGATGCGCAAGGGCCCCGGAGGGGGACTCGCCGTGACCGAACCGGATCGCAGCGCGATCGAGAGTGCGGCGGGTCTGTACCTCCGCTACGTCGGCGTGAAACGCCAGGATCTCTTCCAGGCGCGCGCGGCGCTCGAGTTGGCGTGCGTGACTGCTGTGGCCGAATCGATTACCGAGGACGGGATCGCCGCGTTGCGTGAGGTCCTACGCAGCGAGGAGCGGTTCGGTGAGGGTGAGGAAGCCAGCCACCCGCACGCGTTGCACGCCGTGATCGCAGGTTTGACCGGGAACCCAGCGTTGGAGCTGTTCGTCAACGTGCTCGCGCAGCTTGACCATGAGCTCGCGCACGTCGAGACCGGGAACTGGGTCGTCGATCCCGCAGTGGCGTTCGCTGAGTCACATCGCGCCCATCAGGCGATCGTCGATGCGATCGCCAGCGGCGACGCGGCTCTGGCTCAGCATCGGATGCGGCGTCACCTGCAGGCGATCGCCGAGCTGCTCAACTGACCGTTTCGCAAACCGCCTAGCTCTCAACAAAGTATCCTCTATACTGTCTCGAGCTTGCGACGGGAACGGCCGTCCTCCACAATGTCAGACCTAAAAGGAACTCCTGATGAGTGACGTCAGACCGAGAAACCAACGGCGCCGGATCGCGGTCGTAACGGGTGGCGGCGGCGGCATGGGGTCCGCTTGTGCCGCCCGCCTGGCCGACGGCATGCGCATCGTCATCACCGACGCGTCTGAAGAGCGCCTGGAGCGTACGGCCGGGCACTTGCAAGAGGATGGCGCAGACGTCACGGCGATCGCGGGGGATCTGACGAATCCCGAGACTGCCGCCGAACTTGCAGAGACCGTGCGAGGCCTTGGCAAACTCGGCGCCCTCGTACACACCGCCGGCGTCTCGCCGTCGATGGACGTCGATGGTCGCCGGACGCTCGAGGTGAACCTACTCGCGACGGCGCTCGTGCTTGATGCGTTCGAATCGCTTTCAACCCGAGGAACAGCAGCCGTTTGCATCGCGTCGATTTCGGCACACCGGCCGCTGCCGCCTGAGGCCGACGAGCTCCTGCTGCGTCCGCTGTCACCGACCTTCTTTGAGGAACTCGCCGCGATCGCGCCGCTGTATGCAGAGCGCAACCGGCTCGCGTATGCGTTCTCGAAGCGCGGGGTGAGGCTGCTGGTCCAGGAACGAGCGAAGGCCTGGGGACAGCGTGGTGCGCGAATCTGCTCCGTCTCTCCGGGTAGCACGCTGACGCCGATGGACGAGATCGAAATCGCCAGAGGAGGCAAGTACCTCGTTCAGAATACTGCTCTTGGTCGCCGAGGTACGCCCGAAGAGATCGCCGCGCTTGTCGCATTTCTCCTCAGTGACGAAGCGTCCTACATCACCGGCATCGACGTGATGCACGATGGCGGCGTCGTCGCCGGTTACCTGCATCACGCCACCGACGAGGTTCGACGGTGGTGGCTTGACACCGACGCCGACTAAGCGGCAGCCTCATCGACCGGCGCTTTCTGGGAAACGTCACGTGCGGCTCGCGATCGCGATTCCACAGCATGTTCCCGAGTGCGGCTTCGACCCGGACGTCTTTGGCGCCTACCTGCAGCGGGCTGACGAATTGGGACCGTGCGCACCCGATCGCGGGAGGCTCCTGCTCGGCCAGGTGAAGGAGGCGTATTGGACGCCGACACGTCGCTACCGCTCGCGATCGAAGGGAGCCACGCCGCTGGCGTCAATGCGTTAGGCGTGAAGCTCGGCTCGGCGCGCTAAGACTAGCCCCAGACCCGCGTTGGTGCTGGACGCGCATCTCAGCCTCCAAGACGAGCACTGGATTGCGCGGAAACGAGGCAGCGCGCCGATTTGCTCCGTCCGGGTTGTCGGTGCCGATCAACCCGACCCCGTTCCGTGCCAAACAGGGCGCGTGGAGCCACCGATGGGGTGCGCCCGCTCGCCGGGCGTTGGACCGACCTTGAGCACGGCGCTATCGGTCGTCGAGCGAAATCGCCGTGCGGGCGCACTGACCCTTGTGGCGTCACGGCGCGATGCGTCGACGATCGTTCGCGCACAGCCCGAGCGGGCTGGCGACCAACGAAACTCAACCCTTGGATCGGACGCCGCTGCGGCCAGCGTCCGCCGCTGACGTGTTGGGGAAACCGTGTCCGGTCTTTCCCGGGCCGCCTAGCTCCGTCGACGGACGAGCCGTGGGAGGAGATTTCGGACGGCCATGAGTGAGCCGCCGGCGAGCCCGAATCCACACAGTGCGAGCACGAACGTCCTCGAAAGTGACGCCGAGGCCTCGGGCGCATACCTCGCCCACAACGCGACCGCGAAGAACGTTCCCACGGCTGTGACGGTCCGGTGAACGGTCCGGGTGACCTCAGGCCCGAATGGACCCGGTGGCGCCTTTGCCCGCCAGGCGAGACGAGCCCAGCAGGACAGGCAAGCCCCGGCGAAGACGACCAGGGCGAGATGGGCTTCGCGCGGATCGCGGTCGCCGGCATAGCCGAGAACGCCGCTGGCGAGCAGGAGCCCGAGCGGCCGCAGGGCTGACCTCCGATGGCCTCCTGGTCTGGTGCGAGCGCTCGATGGTTCGGTTCTGAGCGGAGCACTTCTGGTCGGCGGGAAAGCGGGTGGTGCGATCGCGAACCCCGGCCTTCGTTGCCGCGCGAGCGGCGCCGTTAGGGGCCACGCAGCGGCGACGAGATGAGACACGACGAGCGGCGATGGTTCGCCTCGACCGGCCGGCGGGAACGCACTCGCGCTTGCTGTGCACCGGACGAGTTCCGCGTCAACCGGGCCAGCCTCGAGCGTCGTCGTGAGGCGTTTGCGGATCGGTCTGAGTTCCAGGTAGCTCGACTCATATTCGAGGCTGTCGAGCGGTTCGCGTTCCACGATGACGTCAATCTACGCCGGCGCCCGGACTCCCCCGAGCAGGTTGAATCGCTTGGCCGCCTGGAGACGAGCGTGGTCAGCTGACAGGCGAAGTACGCCGCAGCCCGCGCAAGCTACGCCGCCGCCGGGAACGCCGCGGCGTCCGTATCAAGGGCTTTTGCAGGCATGTCGGCCCAGTAACCGGGGGGCGGCGTAGGAATCGCTAGTGCGCCGCGGCGTCAGCGAGCGGAGGCCCGTGATCCTCCGGTAACCCAAGGAGTTTCGGGTTGCGTGTTGCGGCAACTGAATGGGGGGGAGCGAAGTAGGTCGAGGAGAGGAGCCGAAGGAGCGGAATGAACGCGCGCACGACGACGTGGTTTTGCCTGTACAGATCGTGTTTTCTCGGCGCCGGGTGCTTGTCAGCGAAGGAGGCGCGTGGTTTACTTGGCGGGCTTCTTTTCCGACCGCAATGGTCTTCACCCCGTGCCGGGGTCTCGCAGTACCAGATAGCTGGCCACCTGAGTGAGCCACACCTAGTTCAGTCTGACGTCTGAGGTGTTCCCGGGCTGGACGCACTTGGGTGGTGCACGCAGCGATGAACGCGGTGGGTATCGCGTGCAGATGCGCCGGTCGGACAGGAGGAGCCTGACCGATCCGCTGTTGGGGCCGGGTGCGGTATGACGAGCATCGGCATGCGGGAGCAGCGCAAGGAGAACGGAACGCCCCCGGCCGCCAGGCGGTGGGGTGCTGGCTAACAGGGGCAAGGTGGGGCGTCGGGTGAGGGCCGGCGGCCCGGGGGGCGAGAACGAGCGATCGCGAGCTGTCCGCGAGGAGCATTCGGCCGGCGCCCACTCCGCAAGAACTGGTCCGGCCGGCAGGCTCAGGGGCGGACTAGAACGAGGAAAGGAGGACTGCGATGGCTGTCATTACGGCCCCGGTAAAACCGACTGAGCCGCTCGGGAGCGATGCTGACCTCGGTCAAGTGATCACCGCCGTCAATGGTTTGATCGCGAAGCTTGGCGAGCGGGAGCGGGTCTCGCCGTCGGTGTCGCTCGACGCGCCGGACCGGGGCGCTTCGATCGTCTACACCGACGAGGAGTACGACGCCCTCGCGGACCGGCTCAAGGCGCCCACGGCTCCCAGCGAGCGGCTGAGGCGAACGTTGTTGTCTCGGCCGCCGCGCCGGGGTTGGCGATCACCAGCGTCTCGGTGCTCGACGCGCCGGCGCCGAGCTTTCGCAGCGAGCGGCCCGAACTCGACCGGTCGCTCAGCCGGCATGGCCTGACCGCGACCCGAACCGGCTCGGCCCATGGTGCGACTCCGTGGCGTGACCGCGATTACGATGGCCGGACGAGATGACCATGTGCACCTTCCTTGATGGCCGGCCGCTCTGCGGCTTTGGGGCTCGCGTGGACGGTGCGCTGATCGGTGACTGTGCAGCGAGATGTCTGACGGTCTAGGGGATGTGATCGTGTCGAGCGATCGTCCTCGAGCGGGGATGCGACGTCGGGGGCGTGGCCCCTCGTGGTGGCCGGTGTTGGGGGTTGTCCTCGTCGGGCTGCTGGTGACCGGCGTGTTGACCTGGGTGTCCTCGAGGCAGTACACGGACACCGAGAAGCGACTGCTCAAGCTCCGGGCCCACGATGTCGGGACTGTGCTGACAGCGGTCCTGCCAAGCATCCAGACGCCGTTGGCGTCGGGCGTCGAATTGGCCGACGCGACCGCGGGAAGCGTGGCGAAGTTCAGACATTTCATGACGCCGTATGTGGGGCAGGGCACCGGGCGGCCGTTCGTGTCCGCTTCGCTCTGGCGGGCGAGCGATCCGGGACGGGGCCCGCTCGTGGTTGTGGGCGCTCCGTCCGTCCTGGCCTCCAGGAAGGGGGAGGCCGAGCGCATTCCTGCGGCGTGCCTCCAGGTCATCCGGGCTGAGCGTGATCGGGTTGCTCGGGGGACCGACCCCTCGGTTGGGCTACGCGTTCTCCGCGGGCGCCGGCCGATTTGTCGCCTACGGCGCGAGCGCGCTCCCCGCCAATCGCTACGCGCCGGTGCCGAACGACTCCGCGTTCTCCGATCTCGATTATGCGCTGTATCTGGGGCCCTCGACCAAGCCGGCGGCGCTGTTGGTCGCCAGTGCGCGCCGACTTCCGCTGAGCGGCCGGCACACCACGGTGATTGTGCCGTTCGGCAATACCCACTTTACGATCACGGTCGCGGCGCGGCGCTCGCTGGGCGGGTCGCTCCCGCAGCGCCTGCCGTGGGCGATCGCGATCGTCGGCACGCTGCTGTCCCTGGGCGCCGCGGCACTGACGGCGCGGCTCATCGATCGTCGCCGCGTCGCGGAGGATCTGGCGGGACGGCTCGAGGAGATCGCGGCGGAGAACCGCCGACTGTATGGCGAGCAGCGGGGGATCGCGCAGACGCTGCAACGCGCGCTGCTGCCGCAGAAACGGCCTCACCTTCCGGGGCTGCAGGTGAGCGCCCGCTACGAGGCGGGCGTTGACGGGGTGGAGATCGGCGGAGACTGGTATGACCTGATCGCGCTCGACGAGCACCGGCTCCTCCTCGTCATCGGGGACGTCTCGGGCCGGGGCCTCCCGGCGGCGACGACAATGGCCTCGCTGCGCTACGCGGTACGCGCCTACGCCGCGCAAGGGGACGCTCCCGCGGTCTTGCTGTCAAAGCTCTCAGGCCTCCTCAACGTCAATGCTGACGGGCAGATCGCCACCGTCCTGTGCGCGATGATCGATGCGCCAGCCTACGAGATGACCGTAACCAACGCTGGGCACCTCCCGGCGTTGCTGATCAGGAACGGCCGTGCCGAGCTCGTGCCAGGCGAGGTCGGGCTGCCCGTGGGCGTCGATCCTGATGCCCGGTACGAGTCCACCACCGTGGCGGTGCCCGCGGGGGCGACCCTGCTGGTGTTCACGGACGGGCTCGTCGAGCGTCGCGGCGAAACGATCGATACGGGTCTCGAGCGCCTTCGCGCCCGCGTCAGCGACAACCCGGCCACGCTCGACGAGCTGCTCACACAGGTCGTCGATGAACAGCGAGAAGAAGGAGCGACCGACGACACCGCGATCGCAGCGATCCGATGGCTGAGCTGAACCCCGCCGGCGAGCCACGCATGACGTTCGAGCTGGTGACTGACACCGACGGCCCACCGCTGGTCAGAATCACCGGCGAGCTCGACATGGACACCGTCCCCAAGCTGGCGGCGGGCTTGGAGCCGATCATCAGCGGCAGCCCCGGTCGCTTGGTCGTCGACGTGAGCGGGGTGGACTTCGTTGACAGCTCGGCGATCGCGCTCTGGGTCGGGTGGGCCAACGCATTGCAGACATCGAGATCCGTGAGCCGCCGTTGCTGATTAGCCGGGTCATCGCCAGAATGGGGCTCGCCGAGAGGCTGGGGGTGATCGCATGAACGAGACCCGGAGCTTCGAACACGCCCCCGAGTCGGTCGCCGCGGCCAGGCGGTTCGCGACCGACGTGCTGTCGGCCAGCACCAGTCACGAAGCACTCGAGGCGGTGCAGCGGATGGTCTCCGAGCTCGCGACCAACTGAATTCGTCACACCGACAGCGGGTTCGATCTGACAGTCGTCCGGGACTCGGAGCGTATCCGCGTCTGGACGACCGACCGCGGAGCTGGAGAGCCGACGAAACGCTCGCCCAAGCCAACGGACCCGAGTGGCCGCGGACTTCAGATCGTCGACATGCTGTCCACCGTCTGGGGATACGAGGAGAGTGCCGACATCGGCAAGACGGTCTGCTTCACCCTCGATATCCGAGCCTCAGCGCCGGCCGGCGACGAGGGACGTCGCGCCGCGGACACCGGCACGATCACGCTCACCGTCGGGTCGTGAAGCGAGTCGACCGGGAGCGCCTCCTGCGCGCTCACGGCTGCCGGGTCATGCGCGAGGGCGTTTCGCACACCCGGTGGGGAGGGGGTGTGCTGGGCGCGGTCGCGGCAGGATGCCCGGCTGACAGTTGCCAGGGCGGGGCGGCAACCGCTCAGTCGCTGGGGCCGGCAGGGCAACGCACGAGACCGCCCGCCACGGGCGGCACCGTGACGAGCGCCGCTGATCCGCGCGGCTGTTCGACACAGAGCGACGGCGCGCCCAACCGCGGATCGTTCGCTCGCCCCGACGCAGGAGAGCGACGCGGACATCTCGAGACGTAGAAAGGAGTGGCTGATGAGCAAGATGTCGTTGGCGGGCACGCCTGGTCTGGACAGTGGGGCGAGGCGGGTCGCGGATCGCGAGGATCCCGTGCCCCCCTCACAGGTGGCGCCGGGCACTGCCACCATCCAGCTCATGCAGGAGACCGAACCCAGCAGGAGCAGCGCTCCTACCGCGCCACGTCCCGATCTTCACGCGGACGAGTCGCGGCTGCTGATGATGCGGCGCGTGAAGGCGATGACCGTCGAACAGCGGCTCGAGTTCTTCGAGCGACTGTCCCGCGATGCCGCATGGATTCGATCTGCCGCCAAGCGGATTCAATGAACGAGCCGCTCGTGAACCTGCGGGAGCTCCTCCGCGGTCTGCAGGACCACGAGATCGAGTATGTGCTGACCGGCGCCGCAGCGATGATCTTCTACGGCTACGTCCGGAAATACCGAGGACCTCGACTTGGTGGTAACGCCCGAGAACGTTGATCGGGTGACCGACTGGCTGATCTCACTCGATGCCGTGCTGAACCTGAATCCTCAGCGCCCGTTCGGACCGCGGGAGCGGTGGGGATTGCACAAAGGCTCGAACGCGAGCGTGCTGACGTATTTGGGGCAGCTTGATGTCATGCAACAACTCCCAGGGTTGCCCGACTGGCCGACGCTAGTCAGCGAGGCTGAGGTGTACGAGGTCGAGGGCCAGACGGTGCGGGTGATGAGCCGCTCGACGTGGGCCGAGCTGAAACGCCGGCGCGGATCTCCTCAAGACCTCGCCGACGTCGACGCGATCGAGCGGCTGGCCGAGCTCTGACGTCAAGCCGGACGGGTGTCCGCCGGCCCGGGCGCGTGCGGAATGGCCCAGCGGCAAAGCGCGCTCCTGCAGTGGCGCCGGCGCCTACACCCGAGTGACCCGACCCGACTGATCGTCGCTGGAGGGTGCCGAGCGGCGGTTAGGGGCCGCCCGGCTTCGGCCATTCGATCCCCTCCGCAAGCTCGGCGGGTGAGCAGTCGATCAAGCGGCTCGTGTGGACCGGCTCGTAATCGTCGGCAACCAGCGCGAACCAATGGACGGTGCGGGTCTCAACGTCGATGATCACCAGCTCGCCGACGTGATCGGACGCACAGCTGGGAAGCTGGCCGGGGGTCTCCTCGGCATCACTGACGATCTTGACCGCCAGCGCGGCGCTCGCGGCCTGATCGCCCCGAAGGGTGGGTGGCGCGACGTCCAAGCGACCAGGCTCCTCTGGATCACGAGGGTCATACGCTCCGAGTACCGGAACGAGGCCACGGTCAGCGGCGAGCGGCTGCAGACGGACAGCGATCGCCTGCTGGAGCCTCGACTGAGGCCCGACCGGCTGAAGGTGGTGGATACCACTCCACACCTCGTCGAGCTTGTCCGCACCCCTTTCCCGGCGACGTGTCTGCACCTCGGCGAAATCATCCTCGGCTAGCAGTGCAAGCATGACGGGGAGACTACGGCCGTCGCCGATGTCTCAGATGAGTCGTGGCCGAGACGAGTGGCAGGTGACGCCGGGGGCTACGGTTGTCGAGGTGACGAGCCGGACGCCGCTGCCAAACCTGCCCCTGGTCCACGTGGTCGGGCGGGAGGCGCACGACCGAGCCGCCCTCGTCGGGAAGGCCAGATGGCTGACCTGGCTGTCGCTCGGATGGCACGGGGTCGAAGCGGCGGTCGCCATTGCCGCCGGGGCGCTGGCGGCGTCGGTCGCCCTGGTGGGCTTTGGCGCCGACAGCTTGATCGAGGCGGCAGCGGGGCTGGTGGTTCTGTGGCTGGTGAGCGCCGACCGCCTGAGCTCGCACCGCCACGAGCGGCGCGCCCAGCAGCTGATCGCCGCCTCATTCCTGCGGCTCGCCGCCTACGTGTTCACCGAATCGGCCCGCGACCTGATCGCCGGGCATCATCCTGAAGCGAGCTGGCTTGGAGTGGGGCTGGCGGCGGTCACGCTCGTCACGATGCCGCCGCTGGCCGCGGCGAAGCGCCGCGCGGGCCGGGCGCTGGGTTCTTCGGCGACCGTGAGCGAAAGTCGGCAGACGATGCTGTGCGCGTATCTGTCGGCGGCGTTGTTGATCGGTCTACTCGCGAACGCGATCACGGGGTGGTGGTGGGCTGATCCGATCGTGGCGTTGGCGATCGGCACGGTGGCGCTGCGTGAGGCTCGCGAGGCGTGGCGGGGCGAGAGCTGCGGCTGCTGCTAGCCGGCGAAGCCGGCGCCGCGACGCTTCACCAGCGCTTGCCCGTCAAGAGGGCTGAGCCGGGTGCCGCGCCCCGAGTACGCCGCAGTCCCTCGAGCAGGCCGCTACGCGCCGGGGCGATCCGGCGGGGCTCCCGACGGCGGCATGCGTGGTGCGACAATCATCTACGTGAAGGAGAACGCCGTGAAGGTGACCTTGACCGAGCCAGGGGTCGCGGGCTCGTATGTAGTTGCGGAGCGACGGGCAGATGGCGCACTCGTGCTGATGCCCGAGCGCGAACGCCTCTCGGAGGTGATCGCGGGGACGGAAGGCCAGGTGTTCGAGGACGAGGAGTTCATCGCCCACTTGGAGCGCGTCGCGCGAGCCGAGGACGACCTCCCGCGCGACGACGCTTAGCTCGTGCCCACCTTTGAACGCGGACCGCGGTTTGATCGCGAGTTCCGTCGGCTTCCGCGCGAGCTGCAGCGCGCCTTCCTCCGGGCGCTGCCGCTGTTCATCGCAACGCTCAGAGCCAGCCCACCTGACTTTCCACCCCAGCTGCGCGTGAAGCGCGTTGAGGGCTCGGCTGGCGTCTGGGAGCTGAGCTTCGCAGCCGACGGCCGCGCGACATTTCAGTCCGGGGCCGAGCGGATCCCGGGCCACCCGCACGTGGTGTGGCGACGCATCGGGACGCACGCGATCGTGCGCGAGCCATAGACGACTGCTGAGCCAAGGGTCGCCATTGTCGCGACCTGGCGGTCCCTGAGCCTCCTTCATAACACCGCCGTGAGCGGTGAGCGCGCCCGTATCCCCTCGCTCCGAGGTGCGGCCGCCTCGTGGTTAAGGGGCGCAGCGGCGCGACGGCATCGCGCAAAAAGACGAGCCCCGCCGCGATCGACGACGGGGCCCCGAGTGCGTTGGAGGGTACACCATGTCCCCCACGTTGATGGCCGTGTCGACGGGCTCCCGGTCCAGCTGCTCGAGCGCGAGCGGGTGTGGCCAACGGCAGGCGGAAAGGAGGGGTGCCGGCGGGAGCTGTCGACCAGGGAGAGGGCGCGAATCGCGCGCCAGACCGCGGTCGTGCACGACTGTCAGCTGCCGGTGTGGGCGCGGCAGCTGGTCGCCGAGGAGGTCGCCGAGCTCGAGCGGCAGCAGATCCGCGGCGACTTGCTCGCCGCGGGGATCCTGTGATGGGACGTCACGGTTCTCACCCGCTCGGGTGGACCCTGTTTGCGCTCCTGGTGGTCGCCTACGTGCACGTGATCCTCGAGATCGCCGTGGCCGGGCTGGCGCTCGC
>CAVRFD010000008.1:0-826013 GCA_963720195.1 uncultured Conexibacteraceae bacterium | reverse complement strand
CGGTCTCGAAGTCCTCGCACTGGGAGAAATCCGCGTCTGCCGTTATCAGCACCCAATAGTCGCCAGGGTCGAGCTGGGTATCGTCCTCCCACTGTCCGGCCTGGATCTCGCTGTCCGACAAAGCATCGCCGTCGACGACGTTCTCCTCCAAGAAGCTCCCGTCCGTTGCCTGATCAGGCGATGTCGCGATGGACACATTTACGAAATCAGCCTCGGGTGCCGAGAACTGCACGACCGGATGTCTCGCAGTCTGTCCGGCCGAAATCAGTGTTGGCGCGTTCGCAAGAGCAGAGGCGGCGTGATGAGCGCAACCGAGACGATGAACGCCCCGCAGCCTTCCTACTCCAATCCGGTTATCGGACCAACCTACCCGATCATTGCTGAGACATCCAAACAGACGCCCATGCCGCAGCGACGATCGAAAACGTCGCCACAGCGCTCCTGTAGCCACCCGATCGCAGGAACGTGGGCGAGTCCGGTGGCGCTAGTTCAGCAAACCGACGTTTTGGAGCGGCCATCCGCAGTCGGTGGACGGCCGCTCCGCACGCAGATCGTCAATCTGCGTACTGCCAGGTGCAGTCCTTGCCGTGGTGGTCACCGAAGTGATCACACGGCGCAAACTTCGTGCCCGCTTTGACGTTGTCCGTCGTTCCGTTGTACTGCGTGCACTCGACCTTGCCCTCGCGCGGCACGGTGTCGCCGGGCTTGTAAATCGTGGCCATCAGCCCTTCTTTCAAGGGGAATATATTGTACGTGTCGCACGCTACTCGGCTCCGCGGATGGAGTTCACAGAGTTCCGATGTGACCCGCCCGTAACGAGCACGGAGATCGGCCGCGTGGGCTGCCGGAGGCGGTCAGAGCGCTCGTCTGAGTACCGACGGAGCGTCGCGTCACGAGCCTGTCGTCGCTCGCCAAAGGGATAGTGCTGCTAAGCGACGCTGACAGTCCAAAGCGATTGCGTGACGCGTCCCGGCAACCTCGGAGCTGAGCTGCGTCGACGACCTTGGGCTGGTCGACCGAGCGTCCACGGCGTTGGCTTCGGTTCTGGGTTTGTCAGCACACCTTGGGTGCTGTGCGCAGGCGATCAGCGTCTCGGGTCATGTCGCAGTGCCGCCGACTGGGGGCGACATCGGTCATCGGGCGCAATCGTCTGCCATCCGGGCGCCAACGGATCTCCCGACGACGGGCGCGATCGAATCCGTCATTCAGTTTTGTTCGCCCGAACTGCAAGCGCCCGGTCGCACACTGCTCGTCGACAACTCGTGAATGCGCCGCGGCACACGGGCTCGTGGGAGCGCGGATGCGCCAAGGGCTAGGGCGGTCCGTCGATATCGACCGTGTCGAAGCGCGAGCCGGAGCGAGCGCACGAACGCCCATGTCTTACTCATGCGCTGCTCGCGCACGTCCCTCCGGAGGCGCGAAAAGAACGCGGTCCCAGCAGCGACATCGACAAGCAGAAGTACCGCGGGAATGTCCGCATCAGCGACGGCGTTGAAAACCGGGTGCGTAGATGCCCTCCGCGACGAACGCACGCCCATCCGACCGGGAAGTTTCGGTGCCGACCCCAGGCGTCCAGATGGTGATCGTAGACAGGCACTTCAATCTCCTCACCGCGCACCAATGCGAGCACCGCCGAAACAACTCCCTCGACGTCGTACGACTCAGGCGAATCCCAATCGGTGTGCCCGAGCCACGTCGGAAGATCTGAGTTGGCGTTCCGGAAATAGCTGTCGAGTGGTAGCACCGGTGACACGCCGCTTTGTGCGGCGGCGACGGTTTTACCGGCGCCGAGACGCCGGCCACGAAGATCACCAAGGCGGGTCGCCGTTCCATTGCTCGGCACGGGCCAGGATGATCCTTCGAGCAACGTGCGGTTCAACCAGCCGCAGAAGCTCGGTCCAGAAGCCACGGTCTTCGGGTCGGAACACATTCGGACGGTTCGTGTGCGCGACGATGACGCCGATCAACTCCGAGCTCGGGTCGTAGACCGGGTGCAGCGCCCGCATCGAATTCGTCTCCGTCTCAGACTTATTGAGGAAGTCATAGTCGGACCGGGGGGCTCCAGTGTCGGCGATCAGACGGTCGTCAACCCGCCCGTGAGCCGCCTGTTCGTACATCCGCGCTGCTTCGGTGTCGCCGTAGACATTCGGATTGGACTTGCGTGCAGCGAGGCTGTGGGGCGTCCGCATGCCCACGACGCGCAGGTGATCTGCTGATCCCGCAGGGACTCAGTCATTAGCACAACGTCGGTTTGCACGGAACTTCCAAACCGGGTTCCGACCACTGCTGGCTATCGCCCGTTGGATTGCGCGCATGAAGATGGCCATACCCTCCTCATGGCGCTGCTTCTTCGTGCGACCCCGGCGTGCCGTGATCAGTTGGTTCTCATCCATGAGTGCCTTAGTCAACTCCTGCTGAAGCGCGAGGATGGTGGATGGGTGCTTCGGGAAGACTCGATCACGCACACGTGCGGCGTCAGAGAGATCCAGAAGTAGACGACGGAACCACCAACGAGGATCCCCACCAGCACGGTCCGCGTCCCCCAGGTGTGTGGCTTTGTCAACTCGTTCACTACGACGGTCAGCCCCGTCCCCGCCACGAGCCCCAAGACGGACTGGAATACGATCCACCCCCCGCCGCTCAGGCCCTCGAGCCAGGAGCGGAGTCTGCTGTTCAATCGTTGCGTCAAGGGATTCGAGTGGTGGTGCAATCCGGCCGTGTCTCGCGCCCAGTATCGCTGAGAACCCAGATCAGACGTGGTTGCATCCAGGCGAGCGCAGGCCCGCTTCG
This sequence comes from uncultured Conexibacteraceae bacterium, assembly GCA_963720195.1. GTDB lineage: Bacteria > Actinomycetota > Thermoleophilia > Solirubrobacterales > Solirubrobacteraceae > Palsa-465. Next base: position 823,223 of record CAVRFD010000008.1, on the reverse strand, counting down.
CCTGGCCTATACGACCGGCTTAGTCCCGGCTTTTGACCAGTCCGGCTCATCCCCCGTCGTGACGGGCGCTGCAACTGCCTGCTGTCGAGCCAGGTGTAATACCGCTCGCGAATCATCCGCTCGGCGGCCTCCCAGGCCGCTGCCCGACCGCCAGGTTCATCCGCGATATCACGGTTGGTTGGATTGTCGAGAATGATCACGTCGCGCCCGAGGCTTCGCAGGGCCTCGATGTTGCCGGGGGAGTCTTCAACGTAAAGATCGGCGCCAACGTCACCCTTATCCCGCATGAAACACAGGTCCCAGTACGGGATCCCAGCATGGTGGTCAAGCCAGCGAACAGTCTGAACGACGGCGGTCTCGTGGAAGTGCCGGATGAACAGGCGATGAGTGATGATCCGGATGCGAACGCCCTCGGTCCCCAGCCGTCGAATGGACTGTGGAGCGCCGTCGATCGGCCGGAGGGTCTCAAACAGCTTTCGCTGAGTTACGGCGAAACGATGCAGTCGGTCGTATTCACCGTCCTGCAGACCCCAGTTCGTGAGACCCCAGATAGGGTCCGGGTCGAGATCATCGAGCGCCTCGGCCTGTCCACTCAGCGGCGATCTCGCGCATCCGACCGTAGAAGTCGGCGCATGTCCCATCCAGGTCGAGACCTAGGACGAATCTTCCGTCGGGCATCCGAAGATCCTGCCGTGGCCGCCTAGTAGGTGTCAAGCAGAGAGTGATGCCCCGGACGCTGTGCTTATGAGTCGCCAATCCGATCGCGGGGTCCGACGCGTGTTAGCCACGAAAGCACTCGCCGCGCAGAGTGATGGAACTAAGTCCGAAGTTAGCGGCGGCAGTGATGCTTGCGGAGGCAACGAACCTTTACTCAACCTCGACCTTTGGCAGCTCTGCCTTCAAACGGGACCGGAGGACGCGGCGACCAGCGTTGCTGCTAAATGAACCAGCGGCACCATGGGCGCCAGCCAACCAGAAGTCTGACCCCCGTGCCACATCTCCATTTGCGGTGTCGCCTTCCAGTTTGGCAAGAGCTGGACCCACGACTCCGGCAAAGCTTTCGGGTTCAACTACTGATTGGCCGCGAGACCTCAGTAGTTCGATTACCGAGATCAACAGAGCATGCAGAATCATCACGCCCGTGCTCTTTTGGATGGCGTATTCGCTTGGCTCTTTGAACGCCTCAGGAATGGACTGCTCGATCCCTTCCCAATAGGCGGTGAGGATTCTGATTCGATTCTCGTTGGAAATCGCCTCAAAATATGGGGTTGCCAGGAGCTGCTTGAGCGATCCCACCATCCCCGCGGAACCGATCGTAGTTTCCGCTTTCGGTTCCCCCGGGAACCGGACGCGGCCTCTCCACAGCCGGGTTTGTGCCAGCGCCTCCGCGATGGTTTGGCCTTCGACCTTCCAGTTCTCGCCCTTCTCGACGAGCGAGGCCATGAGCTCGGGGTCAGACTCTGCGCGCTGTTTCAGCAGATCGAGCGCTAGGTCGGTCCTCACGCTCTTCGCTGTGCTGTTAACGACGTAGAAGCTGGTCATTTCCTCGATCTCGCCGGCACCCAGCATGCAGACGAAGGGGACCGCGTACCTGTCCCACTTGTCGGGGTTCTCGGCGACGAGCTTGGCTAGCGCCTCTATCCGATGCTGACCGTCGACAACGAAGAGCTCATGTCCACCGGGTTGAAAGCTGGCGGTATCTCCTGCGACGTCTACAAGAACCTCGTCAGGCTTACCACGCACGTTCAGCAAAACCGCTGTAGGAATATCGACCTGGCCAGTACGAAGACGTTGACGAGCTTGTTTACCCGCGTTGTTGAGACGGGGCGTTGGTACCCCGTCTTCCTCCGCGAGTCTCGGTACGACACCGAGTAATTCTCAACAAGAGCCCCGGCAGTGATCACTCCGACGGCTTGTGCCGTGTTCCCGGGCGTTCTAGAATGAGACCGGGAATCGAGTTGGGAGTGTTTCTTTGTTCATTGGTTCTCCTAACGATCAAGTTTGGGTGAGCGAGGCAGCGGCGGCGGACCGACCGGGGTCCGCCGCCACGTTGTGCCTCCGACTACGCGGCGATCTGCTTCGGCAACTGCCGGACACTGAATGGCAGCGACCAGTTGACGTCAGCCTCCCCGTCCACCATCAGACGCCACTCGTAGCGCATCCCGGGCTCCAGCGGCAGGCCGGTCGGGAACCCGATCGCCAGCGGCGCGTCGAGCGCCGACCCCGGCAGAGTCCCCGGAGGAGCGCCCCACCTCGAGATCCCGCTCGAGCACGATCAGCTGCTCCTCGCCATCAGGCGCCGGCAGCGAGACGGTCCGGCCGGAGCTATCCACGAGCTCGAGACGAAACTGATGCTTCGCGTTGGCCATCCGCCACGGCACCTTGACATCCATCGCGATCGCGAACGGCGTGGGCGCCGGGCCGGTCTGCGACCAACCCCCACCGAGAACCGACAACTTCCCGTCAGCCACCTGTGCGGCGTCGGCGAGCATCATGCTCACCCTGATCTGCGGCTCCAACGACGGAGCCTCCTTAATGGTCGGCAAGCCGACCACCTCCTTCGCTCCCAGTTCTTGTCTCATCGTCGGCTGGGCCTGGGAGGGTGCCACTCTCGACGATGGTGCTCCGATGAGCACGAATAGCCTACCACGCAGTGGATCCGCTCATGAGGATCCGGTTCTGCGGATCCACGATACGGGCTCCACTTTCAGCCGGCCCGCGGCTTTGGTCTGCGTATTCGAATCGCTCACCGACAGCGGTCATGGAGAAATGCAGGTTGAGCGGAACACGACCTCGGATATTTGGGACCGTTAGCGGTCTTGGCCAACGGCGACGGTTCGTTCGACGCTGGTCAAGACATAGACGGCGTTGCCCAGTAGCGGGCGGCCGCTCTCCCGCTCAACCGCCATCGCAATTCTAGGATCTTCCTGTTCATCCTGAACTAATGCGGCGGCGTCCCCACGATCGCTTCACTCATCATCAGGTCCGTAGACCCGCTACTGGTTTGGCGACCAGGCGATCAGCGGTGTTCGAACAGTTGGCCGGTCTCTACGTCCGGCCAGTAGCGATAGAGAGACTTGGCCTGGTCGAAGACGCGCTGCGCGATGTCATCGATGCCACCATTGAACCGCGGGGCTGCTGATGCGGTCGCGGCAATGATTGCTTCGCGGTATTCGCGCTTACGGAGCAGGCGGCGGATCCTGCTGCGCAGCGCAGCCTGCGTGTTCTCGCGGTCTGCCCAGTCGACGCTGAGGTCGGCCTTGATCGCCTTGACGAGGTCGGCGGCGATCGCGGCAAGCGTCGCGTCGGCCTGCCAATCGTCGGCATCACCGGCAAGGGCGTCGTAGAAGGCAGCCTCCTCCTCTGAGAGGCCGAGTGCCTCGTGGCGGCGATGCGCGTCGCGAACCTCCTTGGCGAGCTCAACCAGTCGAGCAACAACCTCGGCGCTGGTGATCTGACGTGCGTCGTAGCGGGCGAGCACCGCCTGTAGCGCCTCGGAGAAGCGCTTGGCCTGGGCCTGGTTCGTGTGGAGGCGAACGCGGACCTCGTTGTTGATGAGCTTCTTGAGCAGGGCGACCTGAAGATCCTGCTGGCCGATGCGGGCGCCGATGTTGTCGAGGAACTCGTCAGATAGAACGGAGAGCTCGGGGCGCTGCTCGCCGGCCATCTCGAACACGTCGACAATCTCCCCGCCGCCGAGCCCTTCGGAGAAGAACTGCTCGACGGCCTGCCGCGCCTGGGGGCTGGCGCTGGCGCCGCCGGGTCGCTCGTCCGCCAGTGCGAGTCGCACGACCTTGGCTACGGTGGCGAAGAAGTCGCGGTCGTAGCGCTGCGAGACGGATGGCTCGTTGGGCGAGACGAGCGAGAACCAGCGCTCGTACTGCGCCTGTTCGCTCAAGAGCAGCTCCGCGCGTTCCTCGTCGAGCACGTATCGGGCCGAAGCGGACTCGACAGCCCTCGCCAGCAGTGTCGCCTTCTCGATCGCGGTCGCTCCGTCGGGCGGACGGAAGTCGATGCCGTGCAGGAGGTCGAGCATCACCTCGTGCTTCTCGATCAGCCGCCTGGCCGCCTCTTCGAGCGGAACCACCACATCGTCAACTTCGTCGCTTGAGTACGCGGTGAGGCTGGCGCGCAGGTCGTCGCCGATACCGATGTAGTCGACGACGAGGCCGCCAGCCTTGTCGCCAAAGACGCGGTTCACGCGCGCGATCGCCTGAAGCAGTCCGTGGTCGCGCATCGGCTTGTCGATGTAGAGCGTGTGCAGCACCGGCGCGTCGAAGCCGGTCAGCCACATGTTCTTGACGACCACGACCCGCAGCGGTGAGTCGGGATCCTTGAAGTCCTCCTCGAGCTGGCGCATCTCCTGCTTGGAGCGGCGGAACTGGCTGAGCAGTTGCTCCTCCGTCGCCTGGGCGGTCATCACCGCTGTCACGGCGTCCTCTCCCAGCTTCGCGCGCAGGCGCTCGACGTATTCGGCGGCGACGCGACGGCTGTAGGCAACGAGCATCGCCTTGCCGGGCATCGTCTTGCAGCGAACGGTGAAGTGTTCGACGAGGTCGTCGACGACTCGGTCCAGGCGGTCAGGGGCGCCAACCACCTTCTCGAGCTGGGCCCAAGCAGAGGTGAGTTGGTCGGCGGACTCCTGCTCCTCGGTCTCCAGGACTTCCTCGACCTTCTTGAGGGCGTCGGCGTCCTCGATTTCGAGCGGCACCTGGCGACTCTCGTAGTAGATCTTGACGGTCGCGCCGTCCTCCTGGGCGCGACCCATGCGGTAGATCGAGATGTAGTCGCCGAACGCGAGGCGTGTGTTGCGGTCGCCGCGCTCGATCGGTGTGCCGGTGAACCCGATGCGGGTCGCGTTCGGGAGCGCCGCCTGCAGGTTCTGCGCGAGGTCCGCGTACTGGCTGCGGTGCGCCTCGTCGGCGATCACGACGATGTTGTGGCGCTCCGACAGAACCGGGATCGGGCCCTCTGCATCGCGGCGACCGAACTTCTGGATCGTCGTGAACACGATCCCGTCAGCGGGCACCTGCGAGCAGCTCGTAGAGACCCTTCTCGCTGCCCTGGATCCGCTCCGCCTGATCGATGGTCGGTGCGAGCTGCGGCTGACGAGCGAACGTCTCCATCAACTGGTTGTCGAGGTCATTGGTGTCGGTCACACAGACAACGGTTGGGTTCGCGAACGTGAGTCACGCCGCAGCTTCGTGACGTAGAAGACCATCGAGTAGGACTTGCCGGCGCCCTGGGTGTGCCAGACAACGCCGGCGCGGCCGTCACTCTCCATCGCCGCAGCGGTTGCCTCCACCGCCCGGTTGACGGCGTCGACCTGGTGGTACTTCGCGAGGACCATCCACGTCCTCACACCATCGGTCTCGAACAGGACGAAGTTACGAACCAGATCGAGGAACGCCGCAGGCTCGAACGCGCCCTGGATCATCACCTCCAGCTGTGCCTTCCCGGACGACTCCTCGGGATCCATCGTCTTCCACTCGGCGAAATGCTCCTTCGGCGTCGTGATCGTGCCGACGCGGGCTTGCAGCAGGTCGGAGACGCCGATCACCTCGACGAAGCGATACAGGCCGGGGATCGTCTCGCGGTAGTGATGCACCTGGTTGACGGCCGCCTCCGGGGTCGCCGCATCATCCGCTGGGTTCTTCAGCTCGATCTGCCCGAGCGGGATCCCGTTGACGAACAACAGGATGTCCGGGCGGCGGTTCTTCGTGCCCATCACGATCTTGAACTGGTTGATCGCGAGCAGACTGTTGTTATCGGGCTCCTCCCAGTCGACCAGCACCGCACGGGTGCTCTGCTCCTGTCCCGTCCTCGTCCAGCCACACGACGGGTACGCCGTTGACGAGCAGCTGATGGAAGTCGTAGTGGTCACGGACCACGTCCGGCGAAGAGGTCGTCAAGACCAGCTCGACGACCCGTGTTACTGCGTCGCCTGACAGCTGCGGGTTCAGCCGAGCAACCGACCCCCGCAGCGTCTCGAGCAGCACCACGTCCGACCACCGCGTGCGCTCCGCGCTCCCCGGGTCCGGAGCCACCTCGGACCCGTGCCTGTACGACCAGCCAGCGTCGATCAGCCACTCGAGCGCCGGCTGCTCCGCATACGCGTCCTCAGAGACCTTGAGGACCGCCATCGCTACACCGCCAACTCTTCGACGAACGGCTCGATCACTTCGGACAGATCGCTTGTGTCTGGCACCCGGATCTCACCAGAGATGAGCTTGGGTGCAGCGTGTCGCGGATACCTGTGAGGCCCTTCGATCTCGGCATAAGTCCGTGGACGAGTCGTAGATCGGGCTCGCTACGACATCCCACTCATGGAGTTCATCGGTGTCCGGGATCCGCAACGCGCGAGGCAATCACATCACGGCTTTGACTCGCTGCCGACTACCGGTGGTGCCGGTCACATGAGACAACACGTGTGGCTTTAGACCGGTCGGCGAGCGCACACGTGGCGAATAGACATGTGTTCGGCGATCCATCAGGTGGCTGCAACACGATGAACTCCGGATACAGGATCGCGCATTGGAAGATCTCCGGAATCGGCACCACACGCGCTTTGTGCCCACGGTGAGTCTTCGACACGACGTACACGACCACGCGGACAAGGGGACGCCGGAGCCTCGCACTAAGCGTCGTCGCACCGAATACGACATCGGCAGCCGTCTGCGTCAACGCCGGTGCTGCAGTTCACGAAGCGGCGCATCGGGCGATCAAGTCGCGATTGGAACGCTCTGCTTCACGAACCGTGGCGAGCCTCCGAGCGATGCCGACCGACCACCCACTGGAATCGGTCCGATCTCGCTGTCGTCGAACTCCTCGACCCCGACGAAGTCGACGAACCGGGCGCGGAACAGTGTCGCCGCCGTCTCCTCCAGCAGCGCGGCGAGACGCCGGTTGCTGTCGATCTTGTCGTCGAGCGCCCCGAGGACGCAGACGATACGGCGTTGCTCGTCAATGAGAGCGGCAGGCTCACCGGGACGCCGGCGATGAAGATTGCGGTTCGAGCGACGGCTGAGCGCTACCCCGGTGTAGCCATGCGAAGTCAAGCACGAGTAGCGCGTAGTACACGAATCGCGGGTCGTTGCCCGAGAAAGTCGTTGCAGACAGCGCTCGTGTTCAACGGCCAATAGTCCCGGGCGCTGTAATGCACCTTGCCGAAGGACGCACCGCTCCGCCCGACCACGACGCCAGGCAGCCGACTCGCGGCCTCGTCGTGAAAGCCACTCAGCCCGGCCGAGCCCATCACTGGCACGTGGCCGGTCGACGCCGCGTTCCGGTAGATCGTGCGCCTCGCTGGAGACGCACGAGGTCGCAGCGTCGCCGAGCTCCAGCCGTCCGGGGCTGTCAGACGCCATACCCGATCCGCACCAGCGCCTCTTTCACGTCACCCGCCAGCGTCTCGTTCTCGGCCATCTCCTCGGACAGCCTCTCGACCAGCGTCGCCATCCGCTCCTCAAACTCGACCTCATCCTCCTCGGTCTCCGGCGCGCCGACATAGCGGCCCGGCGACAACGTGAACCCAGCCGCCTCGACCTCGTCGAGCGACGCGCTCTTGCAGAACCCCGCCTCGTCGACGTACTCGCCCTCGAGCGTGCCGCGCCAGCGGTGGTATGTCCCGACGATCCGCGCGATCTCTTCGTCGCTCAGCTCAATCTGGGTCCGGCTGATCTTCTGGCCCATCTGCCGCGCGTCGATGAAGAGCGTCTCCCCCTTGCGGTCACGCTCATCGGCGCCGGCCTTGTTGCGGTCAAGGAACCACAGGCAGACGGAATACCTGTCGTGTAGAAGAGCTGCGCGGGCAGCGCGACGATGCAGTCGACCAGGTCGTCGCGGATCAGCGCTTCGCGGATCGTCGCCCTCACCGCTCGTCATCGTGGTCAGCGAGCCGTTCGCCAGGACGAACCCGGCGCGACCGTCCGGGGCGAGGTGGCTGGCGAAGTCCTGAATCCAGGCGTAGTTGGCGTTGCCGTCGGGCGGCACGCCCCACTTCCAGCGTGCGTCGGACTTGCACCTGCTCGGCGCCCCACAGCGACTGGTTGAACGGCGGGTTGGCGATGATGAAGTCGGCCTTCAGGCTCGGGTGCTGGTCGTCGAGCAGGCTGTCGCCCGAGTCTTGATGTCACCGGCCAGGCCGTGGATCGCGAGGTTCATCAGGCCGATCCGCCAGGTCGCCTGGTTCATCTCCTGGCCGTAGATCGCGAGCTGCTCGGCGCGGCCGGCGTGCTCACGGATGAACCGGGCCGACTGGATGAACATGCCGCACGAGCCGCAGGCCGGGTCGAAGATGCGCCCCTGGTATGGCTCGAGCATCTCGACGAGCAGCCGGACCACGTTCGCGGGCGTGTAGAACTCGCCGCCGCGGTGACCCTCTGAGCGGGCGAACTCCTTGATGAAGTACTCGTAGGTGCGGCCAAGGACGTCGCGCGCGACCGCCGGATCGTCGCCGAAGCCGATCTTCGCGATCGTCGAGACCAGGTCGCCGAGCTTCTCGGGCGGCAGCGCGGCGCGCGCGTAGACCTTTGGAAGCACGCCGCGCAGAGGCTCGTTTTCCCGCTCGATGTCGTCCAAGGCACGATCGAGTACGACGCCGATCTCGGGCATGCTCGCCTTCGCCAGAAGACTCGGCCAGCGTGCGTCGACCGGCACCCAGAACACGTTGACTGCCGTGTATTCGTCACGGTCCTCGAGCAGCTCTTCGCGCTCGGCGTCCGTCTCGACGAAGTAGTCGCTCGACTCGTCGTGAGAGAGCCGGTCCAGCTCCTGGCGCCGACGCTCGAAGCTGTCAGACACGTACTTCAGAAACACGAGGCCCAAGACCAGGTGCTTGTACTCGGCGGACTCGACACTGCCACGCAGCTTGTTGGCTGCCTCGAAGAGCGCTGTCGCAGCCGGGGAGATCATTCTCGTGGCTCATGGGCTGGAATCCTAAGCGGTGACCAGTAGGCGGCTCGCAGCGAACGGCCCAGGGTCCACCGCCCGAGATGACCGCAACCTTCGGGCAGACCGCGACGGCACCGGCCTCTAGCACAAAATCGGCCACCCAAGTTGGTAGCCAAAAGTGGTAGCCAAACGCCGAATCTCCACCTTACGTGTCGAGATTAAACGACGAAAGCCCTGCAAAACAGGGCTTTCTTTCATAGCGGGGGCAGGATTCGAACCTGCGACCTTCGGGTTATGAGCCCGACGAGCTACCAGACTGCTCCACCCCGCGGCGGTTATTAGTGATAGCAGATCGCCCGTGATTGGCGGCATTACGTGCGGTCGCCAATCGGAGCCTTAATGGCCTGTGAGGGCGCCGCGAACGTCGGCACAAAGCCGGCACAGATTTGTTGCAGAGTCGGCACGAATGTGTCTTGTTTCGTCACAGGCTGCCTAGCGCATGCTGCACGCATGGCACCCATCGATCGCAAGCAGCAAGCTGAGCGCCGAATGCTGGCGTTGTTGGAGGACAGCGGGCTGCCGCTGCCAGACGAGGTGGAGTACGGAACCGATTGCGTTCGCTTCCTCTGGCTCGATCGAAAAGTGGCGGTCGTGGTCGACCTCGAGGAGTTCGGAGAGGCCGACGCGAACGGCGGCTACACGCGCGAGGGGATCACGGCGTGAGCAGGGACGCTCGGAGCCGAGAACCCTTGGATGCCAGGTTCCCCCCGGTCAGCAGCCGCCGCTGGAAGCGGCGGCTGCGCCACCGGCGTCAAAGGCCGCGTTTGGCGCTACCGCAGTGGCAGTACCGGTACTCCTCACGGAAGCCAAGGCTGTCGTAGAGCGCAAGGCCGGCTGCGTTCTCGCTGAAGACCTGGAGGTAGGTGAGCGGCGCGTCGTACTGCGCCAGCATTGCCCGCACCAACGCCTTGCCGAGACCTTGGCGCCTGCACTCAGGCGCGACGGCCAGGCAGAAAAGCCCGACGATGCCGTCGAGCTCGACGCTGATGCCGGCAGCGCGCTCGACCGCTGCGAACGAACCGGCCGATGCCGGACATCCGCGGGAACACGTGCTGCACGTGATCGTCGACGTCTGAGCGCGGATCGCAATGCGCCCAGGCGGCGACCCATTCGGGCGTGGCCGTGTCGGTCACCTCGAGCTGAGACTCCGGCGCGGCGTCAGCCGCGACGGACTTTGTCTCGGCCGTCATCACCAGCACCGACTGGTGGATGTTCCAGCCGCGGACTGCAAGCTCGTCGAGCAATGGGATGTGGATGTCGAGCGGGCTGACCTGGACGCCGGCAGTCGATCACCGTGCTGAGCAGCGAACTCGGCGACCCGTGCCAGCGCATCGTCGTACTCGCTGCGTGCGCGAGCCGCCTGAGACGGCGTCAGCGCGTGGTTCGAGCGGCCGCGAGCTGGGAGACCGGGCGTGGCGCGCAGCACCCAGCCATCGCGAGTGCGACTCGACGATCTCAGCCGGCCACGCCTCGACGCTGTGCGCCTCGATCCGAGCGACCAGTTCGAGCCCTTGCGGGCGCGAGCTCGCCGGTCACGCCTGGCTCGCCTGCAACACCGCGTCGAGCAGGCCCGGGAAACGCTGCTCGAGCTCGTCTCGCGCTGAGCCGGTTGATACCGGCACTTGCCGTCGACCCGCTGGGCGACGATGCCCGCCTCGCGGAGGACACGGAAGTGATGCGAGCCGCGTCGACTTGGCGACCGGCAGGTCGAAGCTGCCGCACGTGTGCTCCTGCCCGTCGGCGAGCTGAGCGACATCCGCAGCCGGATCGGGTCGCTGAGCGCGTGGAGGATCGTCGCGAGGTCGAGCGCGTTCAGTGCTGCGGGAACCAGCGGGTCGACAGTCGGGTGTTGATCGGCTCTCGGCTTCAAGGCCGAGTCAGCTCGTCAGACCTCACGGACGTAGCCGCGAGAAACGTTGGTTGAGTGAGCGTCGCCATGCGCGGAAGCATAGTACGAGAAGCGTCGAACGGTTGGTATTGTTCGATGAACGTCGTACCGAGAGAGGCAGCCGGGACGCCACCAACCGGAGACCATCACGATGACCGCCACCCAGCAGCCGCACAAGCCACACCTGACAGCCACCCTGATCCTCGCCTGCCTGGCGCAGTTCATGGTGATCCTCGACGTCTCGGTGGTGAACGTGGCGCTGCCCTCGATGAAGCACGCACTGGACTTCACCGAGGATGGCCTGCAGTGGGTCGTGAACGCGTACACGGTGACCTTCGCCGGCTTCCTGCTGCTCGGCGGCCGCGCCGCCGACCTGCTCGGGCGCCGCCGGGTGTTCGTCTTCGGGCTGGTGCTGTTCTCGCTCGCCTCGCTTGCCGGCGGCCTGGCGGACAGCCGCACGATCCTGATCGTCGCGCGTCTGGTTCAGGGTCTCGGCGGCGCCGTCATCGCGCCGGCGTCGCTGTCGATCCTGACCAGCACCTTCACCGAGCCCAAGGAGCGCCACCGCGCGGTCGGCATCTGGGGCGCGATGGGCGGCGCCGGCGCCGCGGCGGGCGTGCTGCTCGGCGGCGTGATCACCGACCTGCTGAGCTGGCGCTGGATCTTCTTCATCAACCTGCCGATCGGACTGATCGCGGCGTTCCTGTCGCAGCGGATGCTGCTCGAGGGTCGCAACGAGCACGCCACCCGCAACTTCGATGTGGCCGGCGCACTGACCGCGACGCTCGGTCTCTCCGCCCTCGTCTACGGCATCGTCCGCACCGACAGTTCCGGCTGGGGTAACGCGACAACACTGCTCTCGATCGGCGTTGGCGTCGGGCTGCTCGCGATCTTCCTCGTGCTCGAGGGCTGGGTCGCCAAGGCGCCGCTGATGCCGCTACGGCTCTTCCGCTCGCGCCAGCTCTCCGCCGCCAACGTGATCATCGGGCTGGTCGGCGCCGTCGACGTTCGCGATGTGGTTCTTCCTCTCCCTGTATCTGCAGGAAGTGCTCGGGTACTCGCCGATCAAGACCGGCCTGGTCTTCCTGCCGATGACGCTCGCGATCGTGGTCGGCTCGACAGTCGCGTCGCGGATCACGCTCCGGGTCGGAGCCAAGCGCCTGCTGATCTTCGGCATGACCCTGCTCGACGCTCGGCCTGGCGACTCTCACCGACATCGGCGTCCACAGCAACTACCTCGGCGAGCTGCTCGTCCCCGGCCTGCTCGCCTCGTTCGGACTGCCGTTCGCCTTCATCCCCGCGACGATCGCCGCGACCGCGGGCGTCGAACGCCGCAGGAGGCCGGGCTGGCCTCGGCTGTGGCCAACACCGCGCGGCTGTTCGGCGGCGCGCTCGGATTGGCGATCCTCGCGACGGTCGCGACCTCCCACTCCAACAGCGAGCTCCACCATCCGACCGCTGCGGTCCACACCGCCAACGCAGGCGCTTGTCAGTGGCTTCCAGCTCGCATTCTGGATGGCCGCGGCGATCGCCGCCGCCGGCGTGATCGTGGCCCTGTTCTGGATGCCGAGCAGCCAGTCGCGCAGAGGCCAGTGAGCCCCGGCAAGCCGTCGTCGCCGAGATGTAGCGAAAATGCGCGCCTATGGCGCGCATTTTCGTAACGCGCGAGCTGCCCGGTCCGGCGCTCGCGCGACTCAGGGCAGACCACGAGACGACCGTCTGGCCCGAGCCGCTACCCCCGAGCTACGAGCGAGCTGCGCGAGCACGCGGCCCACTCACACGCGCTGCTTTCGCTGCTGACCGACCGCATCGACGCCGAGCTGATCGCGGCCGCGCCGAACCTACGGGTGTCGCCAACTACGCGGTCGGCTACGACAACATCGACGTCGACGCGGCCACCGCGCGCGGCATCCAGGTCGGCAACACGCCCGACGCACTGACCGAGGCGACCGCCGACCTCGCGTTCGCGCTGCTGATGGCCGCAGCACGCCGGATCACGGAGGCGGCCGCGTTCGCCCACAGCGGCGACTGGCAGCACCTGGGAGCCGGGCGCGTTCCTCGGCGCCGACATCTACGGCGCGACGCTCGGAATCATCGGCCTCGGGCGCATCGGGCAGGCGGTCGCGCGCCGCGGTGCCGGCTTCGGGATGGAGGTGCTCACGACCGAGACCCGCGACCAGAAGCAACCTCGAGCATCTGCTGCGCCGCTCTGACTTCGTCTCGATCCACCTGCCGCTGACGCCGGGGACGCGCAACCTGATCGGCGCCGACGCCTTTGCGCTGATGAAGCCGACGCGCGATCCTGATCAACACCGCGCGCGGCGCGATCGTCGACAAGGCAGGCGCTCGCCGAGGCGCTGCACACCGGCCAGATCGGCGGCGCCGCGCTCGACGTCACCGACCCCGAGCCGCTGCCGCCGGACGACCCGCTCTGGCAGGCGCCGAACCTGCTCGTGGTCCCGCACATCGGCTCGGCGACGTGGACGGCGCGCGAGCGTATGGCCGAGATCGCGGTCGACAACATCCTCGCCGGGCTCGAAGGCCAGCCCGCTCCCCTACCAGGTCCCCGCGCAGCTCCGCGACTGAGCGTGCGGATCGCGGTCGTCGACGTCGGGACCAACACGACGCGGCTGTACGTCGCCGACGTCGCAGATGGACGAGGTCGTCGCCGAGCTGACGCGCGTCAGCCGCGTCACGCGGCTCGGCGCCGGCGTCGACGCCAGCGGCCGGCTCGCCGACGGACGCGCTCGCCCGCGAGTACGCGGTGCTCGAGGAGTACCGCCGGCTGCTCGACACATCGCCGATCCCGACAGAGGCGGTCGCGGTGATGACCAGCGCCGTCCGCGACGCCACCAACGGCGGCGACTTCGCCGAGCGATGTCGCCAACGCGCTTCGGCCTCGAGACGCACGTGCTCAGCGGCGACGAGGAGGCGCGCCTCACCTACCTCGGCGCCACCGACACGCTCGACCACGACCGCCGACGACGCACCGACGCTCGTGTTCGACATCGGCGGCGGCTCGACCGAGCTCGTGATCGGCCACGGCGACCGACCTCGACTTCCACGTCTCCACGCAGGCCGGCGTCGTGCGCCAGGCCGACCGCCACATCACCAGCGACCCGCCGACGCCGGCCGAGCTGGACGCGCTCGCCGCAGGACGTGCGCGCGATCCTCGCCGACGCCGTCCCGGCCGGCTACCGCGCCCACATCGACCGGGCGCTCGGCGTCGCCGGCACGCCGACCTCACTGGCCGCGATCGCCCAGCACCTCGACCCCTACGACCCGGAGCGGGTCCACGGCTACCGGCTGACCGCCAGCGAGCGCGACGCGATCTTCGAGCGCCTGGCGGCGATGCCGCTCGAGCAGCGCAAGCACGTGACCGGCCTGCACCCGGACCGCGCGATCGCGATCCTGCCCGGGATCGTGATCCTGACCGAGGTGATGCGACCTGTTCGACCTCGACGCGATCGAGGTCTCAGAGCACGACATCCTGCGCGGCGCCGCGCTGTACTACTCGGCGACTGACGCGGTGCAGGCCAGGGGCCAGCGAGCCTACGGCACGCGACGACCCCAGAGACCGGCCCGCTGATGTCGGCGCACTCGAGACAGACCTCCTCCGGGATCACGCCGAGCCGCATCAGCACGGCAAACGTCTTGCAGCCGAGGCAGTATCCGAAGATCGACTCGAGGCCGGCGGCGGGGATGAACAGGACCAGGAAGATGTCGGCGACCGTGTGGTTGCCGAGGACCAGCGCCGAACAGCAGCGCCAGCGACGACATCGCCGCGCCCATCCCCTGCGCGAAGCGCTTGGGCGGGCCCGGGCACGTAGACCTTCTCACCGAGCCGCGGCGCGATCACGTTCATCGCAGTCCAGGCCAGCGGACTCAGCTTCGGCCCGGCCAGCACGCGCGCCCAGAAGCCGTAGGTGATCGGGATCAGCAGCCAGTACCAGCCGGTCACGAGCGTCACGATCACGCCGACGAGCACGACCGCCGCGACCGTGCGCGCGGCCTTGTCGTTGACCGGATTCGGGAACGAGAAGAAGCTCTTCACCCTCCAATTCTATCTTCACCAATCGGTGCAGTGCTGACTCAGGCCAGGTTGGAACGCCGCGGGTAGGCGACCGACGGTCAGTCAGCACGTTGATCAACGCCGGCTTCCCCGACGCGAGCGCCCGTTCGAACGCGCCACGCAGCTCCCCCGGCGCCCGCACCAGTTCGCCGTGACCGCCGAGCGTCTGCACCGACCGGTCGTAGCGCAGTCTCCGGCTGCAGATCGGCCGCGACCGAGTACCCGTAGATCGCCTCCATCGGATGCTTCTCGAGCGCCCAGATGCCGTTGTTGCCCATCACGCCGACGACCGCCACGCCGTGGCGCACGAGCGTGTCCCACTCCATCCCCGAGAAGCCGAAGGCGCCATCACCCTGCAGCAGCACGACCTGCCGGTCCGGGTGCGCGAGCTTGGCCGCGAGCGCGTAGCCCGGACCGGAGCCGAGGCATCCGTAAGGGCCCGGGTCGAGCCAGCAGCCGGGCTCGAACGAGTCGACCAGCCGCCCGGCGAAGGAGACGAAGTCACCGCCGTCACCGACGATGATCGCGTCGCGGTCGAGCAGCGGCATCAGCTCGGCGTAGAGCCGCATCGGATGCAGCGGCGAGCGCACGTCGGCGAGGCCCTCGCGCTCGCCTCCACGCTGCTCGGTCTCGACCACGCGCAGCGCCTGCAGCCACTGCTCGAGCGCGCCGCGGCGAGGTCGCCATCGACGTCCTCGCTCCGCCGCCGCACGCAGACCATCGAGCGCTGCCGGCAGGGCTCCGTACAGCTCCGCGGCCAACACCCGCGGCTGCGCGCGCTGCGGCTCGGCGACGTCGACCGCAATCGATCGCGGTCTCGTCCCCGAACACGCCGCCGAAGCCGAGCCTGAAGTCGAGCGGCACGCCGACGACCAGCGCGACGTCGGCGTCCTTCAGCGCCGCGCTGCGCGCGCGCGAGAAGTACAGCTCGTGATCGGCCGGGAAGCAGCCGCGCCCGAGCCCGTTGACGAACACCGGGATCCGCAGCGCCTCGGCCAGCGCACGCAGCTGCAGCCTCGCCGCGCCCCCAGTAAAGCCCGGTGCCGGCCATGATCACGGGCCGCTCGGCCTCCCGCAGCAGCCGCCGCCGCGCGCTCGAGCTCGTCGCTGTCGACACTCCGCGCGCGCCACGGCGCGAGCGCAGCGGGCATCGCGTCCGCGCTCGCTGTCGGCGGCAAACGAGAACACGTGATCAAGCGGGAAGTCGAGGAACACCGGACCCGAGTGCGGGCGCGAGCGCCGCCGCGATCGCTTCGTCGACCAGGTCCTGGATCTCGCCCGGCGAGTCCGCCGTCGCCGCCAGCTTCACCAGTGGACGCACGAACGGGACGTGATCGATCTCCTGCAGCGAGCCCTGCCCCCAGCGGAAGGCCGGCGCGCGACCGCCGAGCACCAGCATCGGCGAGTTGTTCTGCTGCGCGGAGCCGAGCGCGCTCATCCCGTTGGTCACTCCCGGGCCCGCGGTCAGCGCGCAGACGCCGAGCTCGCGCGTGACCTTCGCCCAGCCCTCAGCGGCAAACGCGGCGGTCTGCTCGTGGCGGACGTCGATGATCTCGATCCCCTCGGCTCGCGGCAGCCGTCGTAGATCGAGAACAGGTGCCCGCCGGAGAGCGTGAACAGCTTGGCTGACGCCGTGGGCGCGCAGGCGCTTGGCGATCAGGCGCCCGCCGTGGAACTCTTCTGCGCCCTCCATCTCCGCCCGCAAGCTAACAGCACACGCCGCGCGGGAGTCCCTGCAGGCCTCACCCCCCACGCGGGGGGTGATCGATCAGCAGCCGTACCGGCGCGCTTCAGATCCGCGTAGGTTCTGTGATGCCGCGCACAGCATGGCGGCCACGCCACTGGAAGGAGAGCTCGTCCATGCTTTCCAGCAGCCGCAGCAGACCATCAGCGACGAGCAAGTCCAGCCGCAGCCGGACCGCTTCCGCGCGCTCTGCTCGGAGCTCGAGGAGTACGAGCATCTGCCCGAGCTGACGCCGGGCGCGCAGCACCCGGCGCACCTGATCACCGGCCAGATCCACGAAGAGACGCTCGACGAGTCGATCCTCGCCGGGCTCACCCTCCCGTAACCGGCGGGTCCCGACCAGCCTTCAGCTGATCGGCGTTCCCGGCGCTCCGAGACGGGCGCGTGCGACGCTGAACGAGACCGCCGCGATCACCGCATCGGGGCCGTCGAACCAGCTCGTCCCGATACTGATCGCGGGCGGCGAGACGATGCCGCGCAGCGCGCAGCCCGCGGCTGGTAGCGTCCAGCCGCAAGTCGTAGCGCGGGTCGCGCGCGCGGCCGCTACGGCAGCTGCGGGATCCAGTCCGGCCACGGCCGCCGCCTCCTCGATGACGTTGTCGCGGGCGATGTCGAAGCCGCCGCAGAACGCGAGCCGCAGCACGCGCCAGCGCAAATGGCCGAGCCGGCGCCGGCGTCGGCGGCGAACGCCGCCGCGCGCGCAGCCTTGCGACTGTCGAGCGGGAAGGGGTGCGGCTCGACCAGCGGCAGTTGCAGAACCTGCGCCTCACGCTCGGCGAGTCGCATGCGGTCCTGGGCCCGTAGGACGCGGTCAGCGCAGGTCGCCGGCCCGTCGGCCTCCGACAGCGGACCGAGAACCGGCACCCACTCGATCTCACCCAGCGCGCGCTCGACGCGCTCGGCGGTCAGATACGAGAACGGGCAGTCGAGCGCGAAGAAGAAGCGTGCGTGGTCGGAGATCGGTCGGGACCGGTCGGCCATCCGTTCCGACAGAAAGATGATTTCCCCCACATCCTCATTATCGGCAGCTTCGGCGGAGAAACCTGCGCTTCTGCGAGACGTCGCACACAGAGACCTAATCGCGCCGATTACAGCGCATTGCCCTGCAACGTGGGCTATCGAACGTCCACTAGTTAGTGCGCTTTCACATTTTCTTCTGGCACGAGGCATATGCGGGCGTACACTCGGGCCCAGTCTGTTTCGACCGGATGGAGGCGCAATATGCCCCAAGTCCCACCGCCGAAGCGTCATCCCTACGACCAGTGGTCGCCGGATGCGCGAGCGTTGGACCTCGTCGGCGATAAGTGGACGCTGCTGATTGTGCGAGACCTTGCCGCCGGCCCGCGGCGTTTTGTGGAGCTGCAGCGCGTGCTGCCTGGCATCTCCACCGAGCAGCTGCGCTCCCGCCTGAACCGCATGGTTGCCGACGGCATGCTGACCCGTAAGCGCTACCGCGAGGTGCCGCCCCGCGTCGACTACGAGCTGACGCCGCGCGCGCGTGATCTGATGCCCGTGCTCGCCGAGCTCGCGCTCTGGGGCTACCGCTGGGCTTGGAGCCAACCGCGCGCCGGCGAGCGTGTCGACCTCGGCGCGATCTTCCGCCTCGTGCCTGGGCTGGTCAGCGCGGAAGGACGGACGCGGAGAGATTGAGTGCACGGTCACGGACGGGCACCGCGAAGGCGGCCCGTTGACGATGACCGTCAAGCTCGACGAGAGCGGTAGCCAGGTCGCTGAGCAGCCGAGCGAGGCTCCGCCGTCCAGATCACCGGCGACACGCGCGCGTGGGTGTCGGCGTTCTCGCCGGGCGGGGACCTGGGGGCACTCACGATCACTGGTGATCGCACGCTCGCCGAGCAGCTGGTTCGACAGCTCGGTCGAGCGGAGGCTCGGCAGCGCCGTCGACACGGCCTGACCGCGCCGTCGCCTGAGATACCCGGGGCGGGGATCGAACCCGCAGTGCCCTTGCGGGCAGCGCTTTTTAAGAGCGCCGACTTTGCCAGTTTGTCTACCCGGGCTTCGGGTACTGCTTTGAGCGGGACGATCTTACTCGCGCGACCTGCCGTAATCACGGTATTTGCGGCGCAATCAACTGAATTTCTCCACGGACTACACACCTAACCGCAACTTTTGCGCTGCTAGGTTGTTTTTATGGAGCTGGAGGCCGAAATTGGAAGTTTCCGCACTCAGATATTCCGGAGGCACAGGCCTTCACGGCCGCTCGCCGCTGCTCAGGCTCCAGTCTGATGAGCGCCTGGTCACGCTCATCCGCCGCGGCAACCAGAGCGCCTTCGAGGTTCTGGTCAGCCGCTACCACAGCCGGCTGCTCTCCTTCTGCCGCCATCTGCTCGGCTCGCGTGAAGACGCCGAGGACGTGCTCCAGGATGTGCTCACCGCCTCCTACAACGCGATGCTCGCCGACGACCGGCCGATCAACGTGCGGCCGTGGCTTTACCGGATCGCGCGCAACCGCTGCCTGAACCATCTGCGTCGCAACAAGCCGATCGGCGTCGACTCGATGGACATCCACTTCTCCGACCACGGCGCCAGCACCGCCGACAAGGTCCATGACCGCGAAGAGTTCCGGCAGCTGCTCGACGACATCCGCGACCTGCCGGAGACGCAGCGCACGGCGCTGATCCTCCGCGAGATGGACGCGCTCTCCTACGAGCAGATCGCCGAAGCTATGGAGACCACCGTCTCAAGCGTCAAGTCGCTGCTGGTGCGGGCGCGAGTCTCGCTGACGGAGGCCGCCGAGGCACGTCTGCTGAGCTGCGACGAGGTCCGCGAGGAGCTCGCCGAGGTCGCCGAGGGCATGCGCCGGAAGACCAGCGCCTCCGTGCGTCGCCACGTCAAGAACTGCACCCGCTGTGAGCTCTTCCAGGGCGAGATGCGCAAGACCAACAAGGCGCTTGCCGCACTGATGCCGATCGGCCCCGTGGCATTCCTTCACAAGCTGCTGCTTGCCGCCCACATCGGTCACTCCGCCGGCTCGGCCGGCGCTGCCGGTGCCGGTGCAGCAGGCGCCGCCGGAACGCGGCGCCGCAGGCGCAGGCGCCGGCGCGGGCGCAGGCGCTGCTGGTGCAGCGGGCGCTGGCGCCGGCGCGAGCACGGCCTGATCACCGCCGGCGTCGGCGCCGTCGCGACAAAGGCCGCCGCCGGCCTCGCCGCGGCCGCGCTCGTCACCGCCGGCACGGTCGCGGTCAGCCAGAGCGACCACCACCATCACCACGGACCTTCGGCCAGCACGCTGGTAACGCGCTCGGTCACCTCAGGCGTCGCGGCCGCTGCCTCCGGCAGTGCCCGGCTCGCCGGGCCGGTTGGCGTTGCGCCGCCTCGTCCGCCTCGCATCCGCCACGCGGCCACCGCGCGCGCGGCCCGTGCCCAGACCACACAGACGACAGCCCAGGTCACCAAGACGAGCGTCCCCGCCAAGCCGGTGAAGACCGCTGCGGTCACGCGGACCACGGCCACCGTCGCCAGCAGCACGCCCGCCAAGTCAGTTGTGAGGACACCGCCGACCGCAACGACGCCGGCCGCCTCGACCGCAACCGCCACGACGACCACTCCGGGCGTCACGGGCGGTGTTGCCCCGCTGCCGCCGACAACCACATCGACGACGCCTGTGGTCAGCCAGCCGACGACGACCACGCCGACTACGACGCCCACCACCACGTCGACCACACCGACGACGACGACCACCACGTCGACGACACCGACGATCACGACTCACGCCGACGACGACCACGCCGACGACCACAACGCCGACAACGACCACGCCGACGACCACAACGCCGACGACGACCACGCCGGCGACCACAACATCGCCAACCACAACGACGCCGGCCGACACCACGACGACGTCGTCAACCACGACGCCCTAGCGCGCCTGCTAGCCGACCGGAGCCGTACGATCCGGTCGCCTTGATCGACTTCGATCACTTCCTGCAGGTCGATATGCGCGTCGGCCGCGTCACCGCCGTCGAGGACTTCCCAGAGGCGCGCAAGCCCGCCTGGAAGCTGACGATCGACTTCGGTCCCGAGATCGGAGTCAAGCGCTCCTCGGCGCAGATCACGACCTACACGCGTGAGCAGCTGCTCGACACGCTGGTCGTGGCCGTCGTCAACTTCCCGCCGCGCCAGATCGGCCCGTTCATGTCAGAGGTGCTGGTGCTCGGCGCACTCGACGACGAGCTCGGCGTCGTGCTGCTGCGCCCTGACCAGGACGCCGAGATCGGCTCACGCATCGGCTGACGGCGCCGGGCCAAGCGAGGCAGATCATTCCGCCCGGCCCCGCGTGGCGTACTGAAAAGTACGCGAGCGACCGAGGACACAGCCTCGCGCCGGCCCGCCGCCGTCAGGCCGTTGGATCTGGCCCGGGTCCAGCACGACGACGTTCGAGGTCGTGGCCGACTCGACGTCTGACTTGAACGCCTGGGCGTCGGTCTCGATCACCGGGAACGTGTTGTAGTGGCAGGGGATCACGGTCTTGGCGCCGATCAGCTCGGCAGCGTCGACGGCGTCGACGCGATCCATCGTGTAGTGGCCGCCGATGCACATCAGCGCGTAATCGATCGGGTGGCGCTTGCCGACCAGCTGGAGGTCGGAGAAGAGGGCGGTGTCGCCCAGGTGGTAGACGATCGTGTCCTTGAAGTTGATCAGCAGGCCAGCAGGGGTGTTGACGGTGCCCTTGGGCGTGGTCGACGTGTGCCACGCCGGGACCATCTTCACCCAGCCCCAGTCGAACTGGACGGTGCCGCCGATGTTGATGTCCTGAGCGTTGGCGCCGTCCTCCTCGAGCTCCTGGGCGAGCTCGACGATCGCCAGCACCGGCGCGCCGGTGCGCTTGGCGATCGGTACAGCATCGCCGACGTGGTCGGCGTGGCCGTGGGTCAGCAGGATGTCCGTGGGGTTCAGGTCCTCGGCGGCGATCGTCGCCTTCGGGTTGCCGGTCAGCCACGGGTCGATCAGCACCGACGTGTCGCCGTCGGCGAGCTCGAAGGTGGCGTGGCCGTAGTACCTGATTTCCATGATTTCTAATCCTCCTTGTGTCTTGGATCGTAAATTTGGGAGCGGACTCGCGAGTGGCTGCGCGTGTCTGGGGCTGCGCGGTTCGCAAGGCAGATACTGGTGGTATCTGCCGCGGATCGGGCAGTTCTAGGCGCATCCAGACGCCACGAGGCAGCCACGAATTTGGGATTCACGACACTCAATCGGTGGCAATGTCAGAGTCTGCCCCAGCGGGGACGTAACCCAGCTCGCGGGCCAGCTCGAAGCCGACGGCGACGCCGACCAGCATCGTCAGGCGCGTCTCCTCGGCAAACAGCGTCCGCACCGCGATCAGACGCTCGTTTGCGTCGGCGGCTCCGATCGCCTCCTTGACGGCCGCCTCGTGCGCCGTGTCGAACCACCCGCCCTCATGCAGCGCGCTACCGAGCACCTTCTGCAGGCTCGGCGCGGCGCGGCTGACGAGGCTCTGGGCGGCCTCCAGACGGCCGGGTTCGCTGAGCGCCGCGATCGCGGCGTCGATTTCGGCGTCGGAGAAGCTCACTCAGAACTCAGCTTCGCAGATTCGCGCCCGGGCAAGCGGCGCACAGCGACAGGCCCGCGGCCGTGCTCAGGAGGCGTGGTGGATGCGCGTCAGCAGGTAGCCGAGCATCAGACCCGCCCCGGCGCCGACGCCCGCCGCGACCCAGCTCGCGTGCGGCGCCGCCAACGGCATCAACACCATCACCCCTGCCAGCACACCGGTGCCGATCAGATCGCCGTCGAAGTCGCGCTTCTGCGCCAGCCGCATCAGATCCGGGACGGCCCAGGCGCCGAGCAGCGCCAGCGCCGTGCCGTTGCCCCCCAAGAATAGGCTGGGGCTCGCCCGTCCGGCCAACGCAATCCCGCCGGCGCCGCCGATCAGCGCCAGCGCGATCACTATCACCGGCCCATGGCGCCGTTCCAGCAGCCATCCGTAGATCGCGATGATCGCCAGTGCCACGAACGCGTAGCCGGTGTTGTCATAGACGAATGGCGCCGTGAAGACGCGCCACCACTGGTCGACCGGGTTGCCGTACACCCACAGGTTTGAGATGTTGATCGCGCTGGTCCGCCAGATCAGGCACCCGACGATCCCGAGCAACACCAGGGCGAGGGTCGCGTACGGATGCGCCTCATGGCGAATCCCGGGGATCTCCCCCCGGCGCAGGCGCGGCAGCGACGGCGCCGGCGGCCGGCGGCTGCTGCGCTCGGCGATGCGCCCGTTGCGGTCGAGCTTCGGCGCGCGCTTGCGTAGCCGGGTCCCGCAGTACGGGCACTCGGTTATGTACGGGCTGACCTCAGATCCGCAGTTCTTGCAGACGACGAAGAGATCTGGTCCACCCGTACTCACGCCGTCAAGTGTAAAGCGGTCAAAAAAGCCGTTGTACGTACCCCGTCTCCGGCCTGCCGATGTCCCCCGGGCGGCTCCGGACAGGATTAGACTCGCGAGAGCACGTTCCATAGACCTCGGCAAAGGTGAGCTAAATGCCTCTCGGCTATCACGGAAAGCTGTACATCCTTGCGTTCGACCATCGCGGCTCCTTCCAGAAGAAGATGTTCGGGATCGAAGGCGACCCGACGCCGGAGGAAACCGAGACCATCGCCGACGCCAAGCGCCTGATCTTCGAGGGCATGCTCGAGGCCGTCCAGCGTGGCGCCGAGGCCGGCGCCACGGGCGTGCTCGTCGATGAACAGTTCGGCTCCGACATCCCCGAGCGCGCCAAGGCAGCGGGCCTGAGGCTGGCGATGCCGGTGGAGAAGTCCGGCCAGGACGAGTTCGACTTCCAGTACGGCGACGACTTCGGCGCGCACATCCTGCGCTTCGACCCCGACTTCTCGAAGGTGCTCGTTCGCTACAACCCGGACGATCCGGACCCTGACCTGAATCGGCGCCAGACCGAGAAGCTCAAGCGCCTGGCGGACTGGCTGCACGAGAACGACCGCAAGTTCCTGTTCGAGCTGCTCGTCCCCGCGACCGAGGCCCAGCTTGCCTCCGTCGGCGGCGACACCGATCGCTACGACGCCGAGCTGCGTCCCGAGCTGATGCGCCGCGCGATCGTCGAACTTCAGGACGGCGGTGTCGAGGTCGACATCTGGAAGATCGAGGGCGTAGACGAGCAGTCCGACGCGGAGATGCTGGCGAAGCAGGCCCGCACCGGCCCTGGTCGTGAGGGCGTCACCTGCGTGCTGCTCGGCCGTGGCGCCTCCACCGAGCAGGTCGAGAAGTGGCTCGAGACGGCCGCCCCGGTGGAGGGCTTCATCGGCTTCGCGATCGGCCGCTCGATCTGGTGGGACGCGCTCAAGGCGTTCCTCGACGAGTCGCTCACGCGCAGCGAGGCGTCGAGCAAGATCGCCGACAACTACCTGCACTTCGTCAAGGTTTACGAGGGCGCGCTGGTCCACTGATATCGCTGGGGGCGGGGCGGGCAGGCCGATCCCGCCCCTCTCTTGTTCGCACGACCGGGTGGCGCGCAGGAACCAGACACGCGATGTCGACACGCTTAAGTTTTTCTCGCTAGGGTTCCCGCGGGATGTCGGCGATGAAGATGCGTCAGAGCCTCGCTCAGCTCGAGCAGGAATTTCGTCCAGCACAGCGAGGTCGAGGAGCAGCGCCGCCAGCACATGCAGCGCACCGCTGCGGCACGCTCACGCCAGCGCTGGCACGCTCGGGAGCGCAAGCGCGGCATCGATGCGCTTCTACGTGCTCGCGCTGTCGCTGATGGTGACAGCGGTGCTGGTGACCGTCGGCGATGTTCGCCACGCTCTACCTGCTGCTGACCTAGCCCGGCGGATCGGCTCGGGGCGGCCGGCTAGTAGTCCTCGCTCTACTTGTCGGGCGTCGGGGCGGGCTTCGCCGAGCCCCTGAAGCGCCGCGTCAACCTCGGCGACGACGTCTTCGGGCTTGGCAGCATCGGCGCGATGCTCGTCCTGGATCTCCAGGTAGACCTCCTTGCGGAACACGGGCACGTCGCGCGGCGCCTGAATGCCGATGCGAACCTTCTCGCCCACGATCGCGAAGACCGACACCTCGATGTCGTCCCCGATCATGATGCTCTGATTTGACTTCCGTGTGAGTACAAGCATCCTTGATACTCTCTCCCCGGCTGAGAAGGGTATGTGGGAAGCGCTCCACCCAGCGCGGAACCCCCCCAGCTCCGGGCGGCCGGTCAACCCCGCACGGGCAGCATAGCGAGCAACTATGTCAGCTTTCAAATATTTCTACATGGTTAACGGGCGAGCGAGCCCAGCGCTTACGGCCGCAACAGGCCGATGCTCCTTCCCGCTGTATTCTCAGCCGTTCTATGCCAAGACGATCTTTGCGACCGGAGTTGAATCGGATCCGCGGCTGGGTGCGTCAAGGACGCACCGACGCCTGGATCGCGCATCAGCTCGAGGTCACAGTCCAACAGATCCAAGCCTTCAAGCGTGAACAGGCGCTGGAGCCAGACGCGGATCCTGACACCACCGTCGCGCTCGTCGACTTTGACGACGAGATCGACCTGCGTGCCGAGGATGACGCGCTGATCGCCGCCGAGCTCGATGCGGAGGCGGCAGCCGCCGACGACGGAGTCCGACTCCGACGAAGACGGCGAAGAAGACAGTGACAAGCCCAAGCGCCGGCGTGGCCGGCGTGGTGGTCGTGCACCACGCGCAGCAAGCGCAAGGCCGGCGGCCCGCTCGAGGCGACATTTGATCACGGCGAAGAGGGCATCGGGCTCTGGCTCGACCCGGCCGTGCAGGACGATCCGATCTACGCCGAGTCCTGGGCGGGTCACCGGCCCGGTCGAGGTCACGATCGAGGAGGACCGGATCATCATCCGCCGCGCTGGCGGCGATGAGTCCGAGGACTCCGAAGACAGAAGTCTAAGAGCTGAAGGCCTGGGGTCGGCGGGGGCTCTAGCGCCCGCCGGCCCCGACGCGTCACTGCGCGTCCTCGCGCCTGACGCCGCCGCCGTAGTCGGCTGCGCTGCGCACGTAACGCGCAAACGCCGCACCGGCGACTGTGCGACATCCCAGGCCTCCGGCGAACTCGGGGCGCCGTGTAGGCGATCTCAAAGCACCAGTCGGTGCCCTCGCCAGGTAGTACTCGAGCGAGCTCGTCCGTCGTGAACTTGCCGCCCAGGCGACGACGCAGCTCCAGGTAGATGTCCTCGACGACGCGCTCCAGCACGCGGCGCTCGACCGGCTCGGCCTCGGCCACGCGGCGCTGCCCGTCCTCCCAGAGGCCGATCAGGACGATCAAAATCGGCCATCAGGGGCGACGCTTCCACCTCAGGCGGGGAACCTCGTCAGTGGTTCGAGAGCCCGACGACGACGTAGGAGCGCTCGCCGGCCCGCACCATGCCCGAGCTGGCGCGCGTCGCGCATGATCGTCGCGGGCTGGTGCAGCGCCTGCTCCTGAGCGACCAGCTGCCGGTGCTGGGTCTGCAATGAGCTGACGAGCCCGGTCTCCTGTGCGGCCTGGCCACGCGCCGCGATCAGCGCAAGGCCCGCCTTCAGGCCGATCCAGCCAACCAGGCCGAAGACGACCACCATCACGAGCCGGAACTTGCGATCCCAGCCGATCTTGGAGATCGGTAGGCGATGCGTGACCTGCCGCGGGCGAACGCGGTCGTTGCTGCGACCTGGCTGTGCGCGCGGTCCGTGCGGCAGAAGTGTGACTTGCGGGCGGCATCCCCTAGTGCCTTTCTTCGCCGCCCGCATATCCTTCCTGCTGCAATGACGCTGCACGCCTGGCTGACGCCCCGCTGGCTACTGATTCGCGGGGCGGAAGGCCTTCCGGCCCGGGTATTCGGCGTCGGCGCCGAGCACCTCTTCGATCCGCAGCAGCTGGTTGTACTTCGCCACGCGATCGGTTCGGGATGGCGCGCCGGTCTTGATCTGGCCGCAGCCGGTGGCCACGGCCAGGTCGGCGATCGTGACGTCCTCGGTCTCACCTGAGCGATGTGACATGACGGCCGTGTAGCCGGCCTCACGCGCCATCCGGATCGCCGCGAGCGTCTCCGTCAGCGTGCCGATCTGGTTGACCTTGATCAGGATCGAGTTGGCGACGTGAGCGTCGATGCCGCGCTTCAGCCGCTCGGTGTTGGTCACGAACAGGTCGTCACCAACCAGCTGCACACGCTCGCCGAGCGCGCTCGTGAGCGTCGCTCCAGCCGGCCCAGTCCTCCTCAGCCATCCCGTCCTCGATCGAGATCACCGGGTAGCGGTTGACGATGTCCGTCCAGTAGGCGGCCATCTCGTCCGCGCTGAGCGTGCGGTTCTCGTGCTCGAGCCGGTAAGCGCCGTTCTTGTAGATCTCCGAGGTTGCGGGATCGAGCGCGATCGCGACCTGCTCGCCGGGGATGTAACCGGCGGCGCGGATCCCGGCCATCAGCACCTCGAGCGCCTCCTCGTTGGAGCTGAGATCCGGCGCGAAGCCCGCCCTCGTCGCCCACGGTCGTGCTCAGACCGCGGTCGTGCAGCGTCTTCTTGAGGTTGTGGAAGACCTCCGCCCCCATCCGCAGCGCCTCGCTGAAGGAGCGGGCGCCGACGGGCACGACCATGAACTCCTGGAAGTCGACGCTGTTGTCGGCGTGGGCGCCGCCGTTGAGCACGTTCATCATCGGCACCGGCAGGATGTGCGCGGTCTCGCCGCCGAGGTAGCGCCACAGCGGCATCCGCTCTTCGGCCGCGGCCGCGTGAGCCGCAGCCAGCGACACCGCGAGGATCGCGTTGGCGCCGAGCCGAGACTTGTTCGGGGTGCCGTCGAGGCTGATCAGCGTGCGGTCGAGTGCCGCCTGGGCCGCCGCTTCCATACCGCGGATCGCGGTCGCGATCTCGCCGTTGACGTTCTCCACCGCCTTCGTGACGCCCTTGCCGAGCCAGGCGGCGCCGCCGTCGCGCAGCTCGGTCGCCTCGAACTCACCGGTGGACGCGCCGGAAGGGACGGCAGCGCGGCCCCAGGCACCTGACTTCACGCTCAGCTCCACCTCGACCGTCGGGTTCCCGCGGCTGTCGAGGATCTGGCGGGCGTGGACGTGCTCGATCTGGCTCATCTGTCGGATGCTCTCCTCGTTGGTGCGACTGAGACCACTATTCGCTGAGGCGGGCCTGCGCGTAGTACGCCAGCTGCTCGCCAGGCGCAAGATCGTTCCAGTTTCGGCCGTCGGATGCGGCGAGATCGACTGCGGCCTGCACGCGGGCGCGGAAGCGGTCGGCCGCGGCGTGCAGGGCGAGCTCGGGATCGACCTTCAATTTTCGGGCCACATTCACGGCCGCGAACAGCACATCACCAAGCTCGTGGAAGCGCTCGTCATCGTCGCGCGCAGCGATCAGCTCGTCGAGCTCGTCGAGCACCGACTGCAGCGGCTGCTCGACGCCCTCGAAGTCGAAGCCGGTCGAGGCGGCCCGTCGCTGCACCTTGCGCGCGTACAGCGGGCCCGGCAGGTTCTCCGGCACCTCGCCGAAGACGCCGGGTTCGCGGCCCGTCTCGGTCGCCTTGATCGCGTCCCAGTTGCGCAGCACCTCCTCAGCGTCTGAGACCTCGGTCTCACCGAAGACGTGTGGGTGACGCCGGATCAGCTTCTCGCTCGCGTGCCGCGCCACCGCCGCGAGGTCGCCGGCACCTCGCTCCTCGAGCAGCAGCGCCAGAAAGTGCACCTGGAACAGCACATCCCCGAGCTCGTCCAGCAGCTTCGCGTCGTCACGCCGGTAAGCAGCGTCCGCCAGCTCGTACGCCTCCTCGACCGTGTGCGGGACGATCGTGCGCTCGTCCTGCTCACGGTCCCACGGGCACTCGCGCCGCAGACGACGTGTGATCTCGTCCAGTCGGCCGAGTGCAGCAGTGATCTCCGGATCGCCGGAGCTCAAATCCTCAGCTGCCGGTTGTCGTGGTGCCGGTGGTCGACGCGGTCGTGGTGGCCGTCGTCGCCGTAGCCGGCGTCGTGCTCGTGGTCGGCGTCGTCGTAGCGGTCGTCGTGGTCTTCGGGGCCACGTAGCCCTTGCAGTCACTGACCGAGTAGCTCGACTTGCAGATCGTCAGGCTGAGCCAGTTCTTCTTGGAGTAGGCGTTGACCTTGCTCTCGGCCTTCGTCTGCTCCTGGCTCGTCAAGAGCTCCTTGATCGTCGGTGTCGCCTTGGCCAGCGTCTCGTGCGTCGCCGGGGTGATCTTTGTCACCTCGACCACATACCAGCCGAAGATGCCCTTGACCGGACCGACGAGCTTGTTCGCCGGGTTGTTGAAGATCGCCTGGTTGACGGCGTGCTCCTCCTCATTGGGAGTGATCCCCTTGAGCAGGCCACCGTTGGCCCTTGCGGAAGCATCCTCCGCGTACTGCTTGGCGACCTCATCCCAGGTCTTGCCGGACTTCAGGGCGGCGAGCGCTGCCTGCGCGTCGGCCTGGCTCTTCATGCGGATCAGGTGCACATCTCGCGACTCCTGCGTTCCGAACGAGGAGGCGTGCGACTTGTAGTAAGCGTTGATCGCGGCGGCGTTGACCGTCTTCTCGTAGCGCTTGAGCAGCTTCGAGTAGACCTGGTTGACGCGGATCTGGAAGACGATGTCGGCCTGCGTCTCGCCGCTCGACTTGAGGTAGGCCTGGAACTCGGCCTCAGTCGGGAACTCGGACTTCTTGGCCTTTGCGAAGTCCTTCTGCAGCTGCGCGTTCGTGTAATTGATCCCGAGCTTGTGAGCGTCGGCCTGATACCAGTAACCCTCGATCAGGAACGACATGACCTCGCTCGTGTACTCCTGGAAGACCTGCTTGCAGTCACCGCGCAGGGTGGTGACGGAGGCCTTCGTCAGGGTGGGGATCAGGGTGCGAACCTGCTTAATGCAGCTCGTGAACTGGGGCGGGTCGTTGGCCACGATCACGGGCTCGTTCTCACCCTGCTGCTCTGCCTGAGCAGCCTGGTCCTTGGCGGCGACGTACATCCAGTGGTTGAACGCCTGCAATGAAATTGGGTTACCGGCGACCGAGGCCACCGAATTACTGGGGACCGACGATCCGCCGCACGCAGCGACACTGATCGCGATCACAAAAAAGGCGGCAAGCGCCGCGAGCTTCCTAGAGATTCGCATCGGCGGAGGATGGTAGCGATCCGCCCCCGCCGGGGCGGTGCGGTCAGCGCTTACTTACAAGCTTCTTCGACTCTGACAACACTGGCGAGTTTTTGCTAACGGAAAACCCCAGGCAGAGCCAACATGAGCCTGCTTCAGACCGCGGCGGGCTCGGCCTCGGCCGCCTGTAGCACCGACAGCAGCGCGTCGGCGACCCGCACGACCTCACGGAACTGCGAGCCGGCATCTGCCGCGACGCGCATCGAGAGCTGCGACTTGCCCGACTCGTAGAGCGCTTCCGGGATCTCGGCCCGCAGCGCCTTGGCCCTTGTCGAGTCGAGCTCGATCGGCGTTACCGCCAGCCGTCCGCCCTTGAAGGACACTGCGGTCGCACCCGCCTGCCCGAGCTTGATCCGCGCGATCTGCAACAGCAACAGGTTCTCGAGCGGCTCGGGCACCTCACCGAACCGGTCGACCAGCTCCTCGCGCAGCAGCCCGATCTCGGCGACCTCGCGCGCGGCGGCGATGCGTCGATGCACGTCGACCTTCGCCTGCTCGTAGGGGATGTAGTCGGCGGGAACGTAGGCATCGACGCCCACCTCGAGCCGCACCGGCTCCCAATCCTCGTCCTCGAAGCCATCCCCAGCGCTCGCCTGGGCGGCCTGAACGGCCTCGTCGAGCATCTGCATGTAGAGCTCGAAGCCCAGCGCCGCAACGTGTCCTGACTGCTCATCACCGAGGAGGTTGCCGGCACCGCGAATCTCGAGGTCGCGCATCGCGATCTTGAAGCCGGCGCCGAGCTCCGTGTAGTCGCTCAGCGCCGACAGCCGCGTGGCGGCGTCGGCCGTCAGTGCCGCGGACGACGGGTAGAGCAGGTACGCGTAGGCGCGCTCGCGGCTGCGCCCGACCCGGCCCCTGATCTGGTAGAGCTGCGACAGGCCGAACATGTCCGCGCGCTCGACGATCAGCGTGTTCGCCTCAGGGATGTCGATCCCCGCCTCGATGATCGAAGTGGCCACCAGCACATCGGCGTCGCCGCGCAGGAAGGTGAGCATCCGCTGCTCGAGCTCTGCGTCATCCATCTGCCCGTGCGCGACCTCGAATCGCATCTGCGGCACCAAGGCACGTAGCCGCTCGGCCGTCTCGTCGATCGACTCGACGCGGTTGTGCAGGAAGAACGCCTGGCCGCCGCGCGCGTGCTCACGCAACAGCGCGGCCTTGACTAGCTCCTCGTCGTACTCGCCGACGTAGGTCTTGACCGGACGTCTCCCCTCCGGCGGCGTCTCGATCACGCTGATGTCGCGGATCCCGGCCAGCGACATCTGCAGCGTGCGCGGGATCGGGGTCGCGCTCATCGCGATCACGTCGACCTTCAACTTCATCTGCTTCAGGAGCTCCTTCTGCCTGACGCCGAAGCGCTGCTCCTCGTCGACGACCAGAAGCCCGAGGTCCTTGGCGCGGACATCGCGCGAGAGCAGCCGGTGGGTGCCGATCAGAATGTCGACCTCGCCGCGCCCGAAGGCCGCGATCGCCTCCTTCTGCTCGGCTGCAGGGCGGAAGCGCGAGACGTGCTCGATCCGCACCGGGTAGTCCTTCAGTCGCTCACTGAAGGTGCCGTAGTGCTGCTGCGCGAGGATCGTCGTCGGGACCAGCACCATCACCTGCTTGCCGTCCTGGGCCGACTTGAACGCGGCGCGCAGCGCGACCTCCGTCTTGCCGTAGCCGACGTCGCCGCAGATCAGGCGGTCCATCGGCCGTGCCGACTCCATGTCGGCCTTGACGAACTCGATCGCGTCGCGCTGGTCGGGGGTCTCGTTGTAAGGGAAGGCGGCCTCAAACTCCTGCTGCCACTCGGTATCAGGCGGGAACGCGTGGCCCTCGCGGCGCTTGCGCTCCGCGTAGAGGTTGAGGAGCTCGCCCGCCATCTCCTGCGCAGCGCGACGTGCGCGCGCCTTCAGCGTGTCCCAACGCGTGCCGCCCAGCTTCGAAAGCGCCGGCCCGTTCTCACCGCCACCGCCGACGTAACGGCTGATCTTCGCCAGCTGCTCGACCGGCATGAAGACGCGGTCAGAGCCTGCATACTCGAGGTTCAGGTAGTCACGCGTGACATCGGCAACGGTTTTGGTGTCAAAGCCCGCGAAACGCGCGACGCCGTGGTCCTCGTGCACGACGATGTCGCCGGTGCGCAGCTCCGCGAACGACCGCAGCGCCCCACGCCGGCCGACCCTGACCGGCCCGTCCGGCGCCCGCCGGCGCCGGAACAGCCGGTGCTCCGGAATGACCGCGAGATGGAACTGCGGCGCGATGAAGCCCTCGCGGAGACGAGCGTGCGCGAAGACCAGTGGTCCAGCTGGACCACTGGTGTCTCCCAGCCACGCAACCTTGAGCCGGCCCAGGTTGTATGCCGCGCGCTCACCCTCGCCGCGGACGGCGAAGCTCACGACCGTGTGGTAGCCCGAGCGCGTGAGCTTCTCGAGCTCGGGCTCGGCGTCACGGATGCCGCGGGCGCCGACCTCCGCGGACTGGCCGCGGAACTGGAAGGGTTGGTCCTGGTCGATCGACGAGAGTCGGATCTTCGTGCGAGCGTCGAGCGCCGCCGTGATCGCGTCAGGCGCGATGTAGAGATGGTGGGCCTCACTGTCGTGAAAGGCGGTGGTCACGTCCTGCCAGTGGTCGGCGAGCGCCGGCGGCACCTCCTCCTCGGCCGCGAGCAGCACGCTCGCCTGCGAGTCGACGAGCTCGAGGAAGGTCCTGAAGTCCTCGACCGGGAGCAGCTCCGTGATGTCCGGGCGGTTCTCCTCCTTCTCGAGCGCCGCGATCTCCGCGAGTTCGCGGTACTCAGCCGCGAGCTCGGCGGCGGGCGCGACCTCCACCTCGTCGGCGTCACCGAGCGATCGCTGGGTGAAGGTTGAGAACCAGCGCAGCGACTCGATCTCGTCGCCGAACAGATCGACGCGGACGGCGCGGTCCTCGGTCGACGGGAAGACGTCGAGCAGGCCGCCGCGGATCGCGAACTGACCGCGGTCCTCAACCTGGTCGACGCGCTCGTAACCGGCGGCGACGAGGTCCATCGCGGTTTCGTCGAGGTCGAGCAGCTCGCCCTTGCGCAGCGTGAAGCCATGGGGACGCAGCGACGGATCCGGCACCTTCTCCGACAGCGCCACCGCGCTGACGACGACTACCGGCGCGCTGTCGCCTTCGCTGCGAGGATCGAGCAGTGCATCCAGCGCGGCGATCCGCTGCCCGGTCAGGTGGGCGGGCGGCGCCAGGTGCGATTCGTAGGTGACGCCGCGGCTCGGGTAGTAGCGGACGCGCCGCGGCGCCAGCCAGGAGCGGAGGCTGGCGGAGAGTTCGCGCGCCTGACGATCATCGCCGGCGACGACGATTGCCGGCGTCGATCGGTCGCGGTCGAGCAGCGCGGCGATCAGGAACGGGCGTAGCGAGGCGGAGACGAAGGCACGGCCACCGTCTGCGTGTAGACGTTCGGTCTGCGGATCCTGGTCCGCGTGATGAAGCAGAGAGGAGAGCATTTGCTCTCTCTACCTAAGCAGTTGTTCCACGGCATCTGCCGCAGAATCGATCAGCCCCTGCACCGCGTCGCGCGGCTCTCGGAACTTGCCCAGTACGTAGGCCGCCACGAGCTCTGGATCAGTGGTCGGCGGGCGCCCGACACCGACCCGCACGCGCTGGAAATCCGCCGTGCCGAGCGCCGCCTTCAACGACTTGAGGCCGTTGTGGCCGGCGAGGCCGCCACCGAGGCGTGTCCGGATCTCGCCGAACGGCAAGTCGATCTCATCGTGCACGACGATGACGTGGTCAGGCTCGACGCGCAGCTCACCGCGCGCCGGCCCCACGGACTTGCCGGCGTCGTTCATATAGGTCTGCGGCGTCAGGATCGCGACGCGCGGACCGCCCGGCCCGGTGCGACCCTCGGTGATCAGCCCGCGGTATCTGGACTTCGGCTTGCCGAGGTCCCAGCGCGTGCGCAGACGCTCTGCGACCTCGAAGCCGATGTTGTGAGGGGTGCCGTTGTAGCCGGCCCCGGGGTTACCGAGGCCGACTATCAGCCAGTCGACAGGCGCGCTGCGGCGGTGCAGCAGCGGCATTTACAGGTTGGGGCTACTCGGACTCGGCCTTGGCGGCGGCTTCGTCGCCGGTGGCGCCCTCAGCCTCGGCCTCGGCGACTTCCTCGCCGACGACTTCGGTCTCGGTCTCGATCTCGTCAGTCGTCTCGGCCAACGTCGCGCGGGACGTCCGGATCGCGGCGATCACGAGGTCGGGATCACCGATGATCGTGGTGCCCGCCGGCGGCTTGATGTCACCGAGCGTGACGCTGCCACCGATCTCGAGGCCGGCGATGCTGTGCTGGATCACGTCCGGGATCGCGGTCGGAACCGCTTCGAGCGTGACCTCGCGGATCGTGTTATCGAGGACACCGCCGATCTTGACGTCGGACTCGTCGATGTCAATCAGCTCCAGGGCGACCTGGGTCTGGATCGGCTTGTTGAGGTCGACGCGCAGCAGGTCTACGTGCATGGTGTCGCCGCTGACGGGGTGACGGACGCGCTCCTTGAGCACGACCGACTCAGCGCCGGCGCCGTCGATCTGGAGGTCGATGACCGCACCGGAGTGCGCGAGCGTGTTGCGCAGCACGCGAGCGTCGATCTGGAATGAGACCGGATCCTTCCCACCGCCATAGACGGTGCCGAGGACCAGGCCCTCGCGGCGGAGACGGCGCGCACCGCGCGAGCCGATCGGCTCGCGGAGAGTTGCGAGAAGGCTTGTGGACTGTTCAGACATAAGTGCGCTCGATGGTAGCGAGCCGGCAATTTTTCAGATTTCTCCCTAGACGCGGTTTAGTCCGAGCGATAACCTGTGCCCATGACGGAGTTCCAGATGATGCTGTTCCTCGTCGGGGTTCACATCTTCGGCTTCATCGCGGTCGCTCTGCTGATGATTCCGGCGCTGCGCGACGACAACTCGGACGCCGGAGAAGACAGCGGAAGCTCCGATGACGGCTGGGGCAACCGCCCCAACGTCAAGCCGGATCCGAGCCGCTGGCCAGGCGGCGGGATCCCGTTGCCGGATGCCGAGCAGTCATCGGTCCGCCTGCGCGGGCCGGGACGGTTGGCCGACAAGCGCCTCGACGCCGGCCGGTTCACGACCCGCGCCGCGCAGCCAGTCCGCGCAACGACCGCCCCAGCGCAAGCCCGTCTGACGGGCGAAACGACGCTCAGGCAGCGTCGCTCAACTCCAGGAAGCGCTCGAGGGACGCCTCTTGGTGCGCCATCTGCTCCGCTAAGTCGTGGGCGTGACGGGCTGAGCGCTCCATGAAGTCGATCACGGAGCCCTCCGGATCGTCGGCGAGCTGATAGACGTGAGCGACCTCCTGCTGGATGCAGGCGATGCCGACAGGCGGCTGCCCGCCCGCCAGCGTGCGCGCGTTGCAGACCGGAGTGATGATCATCTGCGACTCGGGTGCGACCAGCGCCGTCGGCAGCAGGCGCGGTAGCGGTGCCCGGGCCGGCAGCTCGACCGAGCTCTGAGTGACGATCGCTGCCGAGCAGACCGGTGAGTGCGTCGCGCCACAGGCCGAGCACGACATCGGCGCCGAGCAGCGCGTCGCGCAGCGTGCGTGCCTGCTCGGCGTAGAGGAGCTCGGCCTCGTCGCGGTCGGCCGCCTCGGCGAGGTCGAGGTCGCACGGAACCCGCAGCAGGTCACCTGGAGAGACACTGCTCACCGGCGCCGTGGCTGCCTGGCGTCAGGTAGGTCTGGAGCGTGCCGAGATCACGGCGCGCGTAGAAGATCACGGTCACGGCCTCACTCACCGGCAGGCCCGTCGATCCGCAGCGAGACGCTGACCGCAGAGGCCGCGTCGAGCAGCGCGCGCTTCAGCAGCTCTTCCGCATCACCATCGCGGTCCGCACTTTCTTCGTCGTCGCATGTCTCACCTCCAAAGCTTCGAGCGTGGGATATGCAGTACCCATTAAGTCACGCGTTCCGGCAGATCGCGTTCGGATGGCGTTAGTGGAGCGTTGAGGTAGCCTGATGGGCGCGATGAAGCTGTTCTACATGCCCTTCTCGATCGTCTTCGGGATCATCGGCGCCCGCGCCGGCAGGAAGGCGTTCGACGCGCTGTGGAGCGAGATCTCAAACGACCCCGTGCCCTCGCCGAAGGATGCGGACGTCGGCATCGGCAAGGTTGCCTTCTCAGCGGCGCTGCAGGGAGCGACCCTCGCTGCGGCCTCGGCCGTCGCCGGACAGCTATCGGTACGGCTGTTCCACCACCTGTTCGGCGTCTGGCCGGTGAAGTCCAAGCGCCGCCGCGCCGACGCCGAGACGGCTTAGCCGGCTCCGAGCCGCGCCGCCGCATCCGGGGGCGGGGTCGCGCCCGCCACGGTGCACGCCAGCGCCCCGGCCCTTGCCGCAAAGGCAGCCGCCTCGACGACCGCGTCGTGCTCAGGCGGCGCGGGGAAGGAAAGGCGCCGTAGGGGCAACTTTCCTTCCCCGCGCAGGCCAGGCTGAAGCCAGCGCGTGAGGAAGCCGGCGCTGAAGGCATCGCCGGCCCCGATCGTGTCGACGACATCAACCATCACGGCCGGAACCGTCGTCTCGCCCGCTGCCGTGAAGACCGTCGCGCCCTCGGCGCCCTCGGTCAGCATCACGACACTCGGTCCGCGGTCCACCAGCGCGCTAGCCCCCGCCGGCGACGGCTCGCCCGGCTCGAGCCACGCCAGATCCTCGACGCTCAGCTTCAGCACATCCGTCTGCGCCAGCACGTCCGCGAACCGCGCCAGATAGCCAGCGCGGTCCTCGATCAACGACGGCGCGGATGTTCGGGTCGACCATCACCAGCGCACCCCGGCTCCCGCGCCACCCCGACCGCGTACGTGAGTGCCGTCGCGATCGGCTCGAGCACGAGCCCGAGCCCGCCGACGTAGAGCGCATCCAACGCTTCCGGCAGGGCCGCCTGCTCACGAGCGCTCCGCTCGACGTGCCCTGCGTGTAGAAGCTGTACTGCGCCGCGCCGGACGCGTCGAGCTGCGCCAGGGCGAGGGTCGTCGGCAGCGTCGTCGGCACGACCAGGTCGAGTGCGACACCGGTCGCGACCAGCTCGTCGCGGAGGCGCTGACCAAGCGGGTCAGCGGCGATCGCCCCCAGGAAGGCGACGTCCGCGCCGAGCCGACCGAGCCAGCGGGCGGTGTTGAACGGGCCGCCGCCCGGATTGACGCCGAGCTCGCCGCTCGGCGTCGGGATCAGGTCGACAAGCGCCTCTCCGGCGACGACGATCATGGACTTAGTCTGGTGGGGCGAAGCCGCAGGATTGCTCCGCCCCACCGACCAATCAACGGCTGATCAGCAGCTGCTCTTGTAGATGTAGCGGCTGTCGGCCTTCAGGTTGGACTTGGTCAGCACGGCCAGACTGGTCAGGATCGACTGGGTCTTCTTGCCCTTGATCGCGTTGACGGCCTGCTGGACGCCGTCGATGCCCTCCTGATAGGGCTGCTGGGCGACCAGCGCCTCGACGACACCCTTCTTCAGGTCAGCGACCTGCTCGGGATCGGCGTCGTAGCCGACGATCTTGACCTTGCCGGCGACCCCGGTCGTCTTCAGACCGGTGTCGGTGCCCTCGGCGACCAGAACGTTGGTCGCGAACACGCCCGACAGATTCGGGTGCGCCGAGTACAGCGACGTGATCGTCTGAGCGGCCTGGGACGGGCTGTCACCGGTGAACTGCGTCTTCAGCACGGTGATGTCCTTGTACTTCTTGATCCCCTTCATGAAGCCGGCGATCCGGGCCTCGGTGGTGGAGACGCCAGCCTGCTCGTTCATGACGACGACCGAGCCCTTGTCGTGGATCAGCTTCGCCAACTCCTGAGCAGCGAGCTCGCCGCCCTGGGTGTTGTTGGACGAGATCGACGCCGACGCGATCGAGTTGTTGCTGACGTGCGTGTCGACCTGAATCACCTTGATGCCGGCGCTCTTCATCTGCCTGCATCGGCGCGATCAGCGCGTGCTCGTCGGTCGGGGCGATCATCACGGCGGCCGGCTTGGTGGCCGTGACCGAGTGCACGATCGGGATCTGCTGCGGAGCCGAGAACGACGCCGGCCCCTGACCGAGATGTTGTAACCGAGCTTCTTGGCCTCGTACTTCGCCCCGCAACCCATCGTCACGTAGAAGTTGTCGGCCTTGGTGCCCTGGATCAGCACCAGGTTCTTGTTGCTCGAAGCTGCGTTGGCACTGGCGGTAGCCACCCGAGCGTGAGTGCTGTCACAACCGCTATCGCGGTGCCCGACCTTATGCGCTGCATTGCTTTCTCTCCTCCTCTTCCTGCGGCGCCGGCCGCGCCGACGCTCGCTGTTTGAGCCAACGACCAGCCGGTCATTGCCGCAACCTTGCGCGGCGCCGGAGCTGATCGAAGTAGACGGCAGCGACGAGGATCACGCCGATCATCACCTGCTGCCAGAAGGACTGAACCCCGACGATCACCAGACCGCTGGCGAGCACGACGGGGATGAACACGCCGACGACGGTGCCGGCCATCGCGCCGACACCACCGAACAGGCTGGTGCCGCCGATCACCACCGCCGAGATCGCGGTCAGGTTGTCGGTCGTGTGGCCGGAGATCGTCGTCGTCGTGAAGTACGCGAGGCTGAGCACGCCGCCAAGTCCCGACAGCAGTGCCGGCGAGCGCGTAGACCTTGATCAGATGCCGGTTGACGTTGATGCCCGAGCGGCGCGCGGCCTCGGCGTTCGAGCCGATCGCGTACGTGTAGCGGCCGAACCTGGTCGTGTGCAGAACCAGGCCGAGCACGATCGTGACGACGCCGGCGATCAGCACGAGCACCGGGATCGGGCCGACCTTGCCGGCACCGATCGCCGACGCGAAGCTGTTCGGCACGCCGCTCAGGTCGACGCCGCCGGTGAGCACGTCGGCCAGGCCGAGCGCTGCGCCGAAGGTTGCCCAGCGTGACGATCAGCGGCGGGATGTCGAGCAGCGCGATCAGGATGCCGTTGATCAGGCCCCAGCCGAGGCCGACGGCGAGACCCGGCGGCGACCCCGAAGAGGATGATGCCCCAGCCGGCGTTGCCGGCGGCCGTCGCGCCGCCCGCGAGCGCAATCATCACCTTCAGCGCGATCACGCCCGAGAAGACGAGCACCGAGCCGACCGACAGGTCGATGCCGGCGGTGATGATCACGATAGGTCATCCCGACGGACAGCGTCAGCGCCACCGAGGCGTTGATGAAGATCGTCTTGATGTTGTACGAGCCGAGGAACGCGCTCGGCTTCAGGACCGAGAAGACGACGATGATCAGGACCAGCGCCAGGAAGATCCACAGCGAGCTCGCCCGCAGGTGTCGCGGCTCGCCGCAGCTTCGCCGCGAGCGGCACGGCCGGCGTGGGCGCTGCGGCCGTGCCCGCGGCGTCCGGGTCTGTGGGCGTGCCGGCGGGATCGCGCTCGTCGAGCGGAGGAGAGTGCGGGGTCATGCTGCCTCCCCCTCCTGGACGAGCGCGCCGGTCATCGCGCCGACCAGCGACTCGAGTGTCGCGTCCTCCTTACGGAAGGTCGCGACGCGGCGTCCCAGCCGCAGCACCTCGATCCGGTCTGCGACCTTCAGGACGTCCGGCATGTTGTGGCTGATCAGAACGACCGCGACGCCGCTGTCGCGCACACGCCTGATCACGTTGAGCACGTTCTCGGTCTGGACGACGCCGAGCGCGGCCGTCGGCTCGTCCATGATGATCACCCTGCTCGCCCACGACGCGGCTCGAGCGACGGCGACGCCCTGACGCTGACCGCCGGAGAGATAGGCGACGGCAGCGTCGGCGTCCTTGACGGCGACTCCGAGGTCGGCGAACGCCTGCTCGGCCCCGGCCTTCATCGCGCGCTTGTCGAGCACCCCGAGGTGCCCGAGCAGTCCGGGCTTGAGCATCTCCCGGCCCATGTAGACGTTGGCGGCGCCGTCGAGGTCGGGCGCGAGCGCAAGGTCCTGGTAAACGGTCTCGATCCCGAGCTGCTGCGCCGCCAGCGGCGAGCTCGATCTCAACCGGCGTGCCTTCGAACAGCAGCTCGCCGCTGTCAGGGCGGATCGACACCGGAGATGACCTTGGTGAGCGTGCTCTTACCGGCGCCGTTGTCACCGATCAGCGCCACGACCTCACCCGGGTAGACCGTGAAGTTCGCGCCCTGGAGCGCGTTCACGTGCCCGTAGGTCTTGACGATGTTGCGCGCCTCGAGGATCGGCGCGGCTCCCGCGTCGTTCATCGCTCACCATTCCCCTGGTCGGTCACCGGAGGCAGGCAGCGGATCGCGGTGCCGCTGCCCCGAGACCGTGGTCACACCCGCGCCGAGGGGAACCAGCGCCGCTGTTCCGCGCGTCAGCCGCAATGGCGCGTGGGCTCCGCTTGACAGCGTCAGCTCGCCGTCGGTGCCGATCACGATCGAGAAAGCGGGATCGAGCGTGAGCTCTGGTCCGTCCAGCGTCAGGCGCTCGGCGCGGAAGTAGGCGTCGGCCTCGGGCGGCAGCAGCGACGTGACGGTCGAGCGGCCCGGCGTGGCGGTCTCAGGCGAGAAATGGTTCGGCGTACTCGCCTCGGTGTTGGCGGCGGGCAGGATCACGTCCCAGCCGAGGCGCAGGTGCTCATCGCCGTTGTCTACCCCGGAGCAACTGCCACTCGATCACGACCGACATGTCGCTTGGCTCCTGCAGCTCGATCAGCGTTATTCCGGCGCCGATCGTGTGCAGCGTTCCCGCCGGGACGAACAGCACGTCGCCAGGAGCGACCGGGACCGGTGTGGAGCGCGTCCAGCATGACTTCCGAGTCCTGCTCGACGACCCAGCGCTTGAGCGTCTCGGGGTCGATCGGCTCGCGCAGGCCGAGGTGCATATGAGCACCTGGTTCGGCCGTCGAGGATGATCCAGGCCTCCGTCTTGCCAAAGTCCGAGTGAAGATGCGCCCGCGCGAACTCGCGGCCCGGGTGGAAGTGCACCGCCAGGCGCTCGCCGGCGTCGAGCAGCTTCACGAGCAGTCCCGGGTTGGCGCCGAAGCGGGCCACGTGCTCGGCGCCGAGGTAGCCGACAGGGTCCGAGGCGATCGCGTCGCGCAGGACGCGGCCGTCGGCGAGCGTCGCGAGCCCCTCCGTCGTCGTGCCCGAACGAGGTGGTGGTCGATCCGACCCAGTCCTCGGGCGCGCCGGGACCGGTTCCGGGCGGCGATTCCGCGCAAGACGATCGATCCCCGCCCCGCCGCGTGTAGAAGCGGAAGACGGGATTCGGGGGAAGGATCACGGGCGCTAGGCCCGTGACCGTCGCCGCGGGCACGGTCACTTCTCTGTCCTCACTCATCCTCGCCGGCAGAGTAATGACAACGTTGTCAGAATGTCAAGCGACAACGTTGTCATCGTGTTAGCGCGTTGACGCTCGGCCGGCGTCTTGGCCCCGCGATGGGGCGGTCGCAGCGAGTTCGGCCGGATCCTGCCGTTAGATGTGAGCGATGTCAGACGAACCGCGCGAACAACTTCCGCCATCTTCCCCACCCAGCCGCAGCCAACGCGGCCGGCGTCCGCAGACGACGATGAACGACCTGGCGATCGCGGCCGGTGTCAGCCTGAAGACGGTCTCGCGCGTGATCAACGGCGAGCCTGGCGTGACGCCCGCGACGCTGCAGAAGGTCGAGGCGGCAATCGAGTCGCTGGGCTACGCCCGCAACGACCTCGCGGCCAGCCTCCGCAGCGGTGTCAGTTCGAACACGATCGGGCTGGTGATCGAGGACGTCGCCAACCCGTTCTACGCGCTCGTCGCGCAGGCGGTCGAGGACATCGCGCGCGAGCATGCGAGCCTGCTGATCACGACATCGGCGCGCGAGGACCCGGCGCGCGAGCGCGAGCTCGTGACGGCCCTGCTGCGCCGGCGCGTCGATGCGCTGCTGATCGTTCCGGCCGGTCCGGACCACCGCTACATCGCGCGTGCCGGCTTCGTCGGGCACACGGTCTTCCTCGACCGCCCGCCGGCGCGGACCGACGCTGACACGGTCCTGATCGACAACGCCGCCGGCGCCCAGCTCGCGGTCAGCCACCTGCTGCGCCAGGGCCACCGCCGGATCGCCATCGTCGGGGACACGCAGGCCCTCTACACGGCGGGTGAGCGACTCGACGGCTACACGCTCGCGCTGGGCCGAGCCGGCGTCGAGGTCGCGGAAGGTCTGGTGTCGATGGGCCACAGCACCTGGGAATCGGGCCGCGCGGCCGTCGCGCAGCTGCTCGAGTTGCCGGCGTCGCGGCGGCCGACGGCGATCTTCGCCGCCAACAACCGGTGCACGATCGGGGCGATGCACGCGCTGCACGGCACGGCCGGCGAGGTGGCGCTGGTCGGCTTCGACGAGTTCGAGCTCGCCGACCTGCTCGGCGTCACGGTCGTGCGCACCGACCCGTACCGGATCGGTCAGGTGGGCGCGCAGCTCGCGTTCAGCCGGATCGACGGCGATGAGCGTCCTCCGCAGCGGGTGATGCTGCCGGTCGACCTGATCGTGCGCGGTAGCGGCGAGATCAGCGCCTGAGCAGGCTCAGGCTTCGAGCGTCCGGGCGGCGGCGCCGTATTGGAGGCGCATCACGACCGTCGCGGCCACGACCGCGATGCATGCGATCGTCAGCCCCAAGCGCCCAGGCCGCGCCGCTGTCAGAACCGGTGGCGAGGCCGTGGGCGACGGCGATCGGCCAGCTCACGTACGCGAACCAGTGCACGAACCGCCACGTCCTGTAGCCGAGCCGCTTGCGCACGAGGCTCGTGACCACGATCGCGATCATCAGGTCGAAGGACAGCGCGCCGAGTCCGGTCCAGAAGGGCGAGTATGAGGACCCGAAGGGGAGCACGGCGGCGCTCAGCGGGATCTTGACGTAACTGTCCAGCATGATCGCGACCACGTGGATCACGATCACGAACAGCGCCAGCAGCGATACGTCGCGGTGCACGGTGCGGATCGCGAACCGCGGCCACGCGCTCGGAGGCTCACGCGCAGCGGCCCGAGCACGCCGAGCACGATGATCGCCGTCAGCAGGACAAGCGCCACCAGACCTGTGGCGCGGCCGAAGTACCAGGACCAGGTCGAGGCGTTGACGGCCGCTGGGATCACAGATCGTCGCCGTCCTGTGGCCAGCCGGCGATGTAGCGGACGCTGTCATCGTGGCCGACGAGCCGCGACGGCAGACCGTTGACCTCCGAGCCAGTCCGTGGCCTTGGCACCGAGCACGATCGCCGCGGTGCTGGCGGTGTTGGCGTCCAGGCACGAGCCGGCACTGACGCTGGCCGTCCGCCAGGCTCCCTGTACGGGTCGGCCGGTCCCGGGATCGATCAGGTGGTGCACGGCGTCGGCCCCGTCGCCAGAACGACGCACGGTGACGCTCGAGGTCGCCAGGCCGCCTGTCTCGATCGCGACCGTCTGCCCGGGCGCGTCGAGCGCGGCGGTGGTCGTCGGTGACGCGGATCTTCCAACCGCCTTCGGGCGGGCTACCGGCGACGGCGATGTCGCCGCAGAGACCGACGAGCGCACCGCACCCAGCGGCGGACATGGCCGCTGCCGCCGCCATGTCCGCCGCGAGTGCCTTGGCGGTCGCACCAAGATCGAGTTGAACTCCGGCGGGAAGCGTGATGC
Source organism: uncultured Conexibacteraceae bacterium (assembly GCA_963720195.1). GTDB lineage: Bacteria > Actinomycetota > Thermoleophilia > Solirubrobacterales > Solirubrobacteraceae > Palsa-465. Next base: position 779,847 of record CAVRFD010000008.1, on the reverse strand, counting down.
TGCAGGCCGCTTCGTCGATCCTCACCGCTGCATAGCCCGGGGCGGGCTCGATCCGGACCTGCCGCTCATTCAGCGGCGGGATTGATCCGGTGGGCGACGAGCGCCTGCCCGACGGTGGGATCGACGGCGCCATCGGTCAGCCGTGCGGCCCGCAACGCCTCGCGCACGGCGGTGAACAGCAGCGAGCTGACAACCACCTCCTCGCCGGGTGAGGCGTTCAGCAGCGCGAGTTCGGAGTCTTCGCGGAAGCTGGAGCACGCGAGGTCAAACGCGGCGACGGTTCGCTTGACGTGGGCGAGTGCGGCGTCCAGACCACCGCGCTCACAAACCGCCACGACTGCCCGGCCACCCCAGATCGGGAACTCGGCACGGCCGATCGTCTCTGGTGCGGTCGTCGCCGGCATCATGAGCCTCCGGAGACAGCCAGGCCGCTGCCGGAGGAGCTACTCGGCGACGAAGATCCGCCGAACAGGCTCTGCGGGTAATAGCCGGAGCTGGAGCTGCCGGAGTCCGCGTAACCGCTGCCAGAAGAGTCCTGGCTGTACCCAGTGCCCGTCGAACTCGAGGCGCTGGCAGATGCCGGACTCTTTGTCGCGGCGTGACTCGGCGCAACGACGTCGATCAGCGCGACGAGCGCGACTGTCGACACAGCAGCGCCACCGACGACCACCCGCCGTGTGCTTGCGATCCGATCCAGGATCGCCTGACGCCGACGCATCGCCTGACGGCGAAGCTGCTCGCGTCGGGGTTCGGGCTGTTGCGATCCGCTTGGCATGAGCAGAGACTGAAGCTCATGCTTGAGAAATCACTAAGACTCGCTGAAGAAATGGTTTAGGGCGTGAGGCCTCCGCACGACACGCGGTCGCGCACGGAGCCGGTCGCGCGAGCCGCGTCAGCCAGCTACCTGCTCTACCGCCTGCTGTTCGGCCAACTCCAGAAGCCTGCCGGCAAGCTTCCGGATCTCGTTCCAGTCCGGCTCCGGATCCTCCGCCAGCAGCAGCAGCTGATCGACCGTTTCAACGGCCTCTTGTCGTGACTCGCCCGGCCTCATCGCGGAAACCCTATCCCCTACAACGTGATTGGCGGCTTAAGAAGATTTCGAAGCGACTCCGCCGCTACGGCTAGAACAGCTGGTTCTCGCCGCCGAACACGTCACTGACGGACCCGTCCGTGAAGATCTGGCGGATCGAGCTGGTCAGCAGGTCGGCGCACGAGAGCACCTTGACGTTGTCCGGAGCACCTGGGGGCAACGGCACCGTGTCGGTGACGACACACTGCTCGAAGCCGGCGGCGGTCAGGTTCTCGTAGGCGTTGCCGGAGAAGATGCCGTGCGTGGCCGCTGCATAAACACGGCTGGCGCCGGCGTCCTTGACAGCGTCGGCGGCGGCCTTGAGCGTGCCGGCGGTGCCGATGATGTCGTCGACGATCACGGCTGTCTTGCCCTTGACGTCGCCGATCACGTAGTTGATCTCGGCGACCTGCTGGGCGGGGCGCTCCTTGTTGAGGATCGCGAGGTCAGCACCCATCTTCGACGCGAACAGCTTGTTCAGCTTCACACGCCCCGCGTCCGGGGCGACGACGACGAGGTCGTCGAGGCCGAGGTCGCTGAAGTACTGAGTGAGGATGAACAGCGCGGTCATGTGGTCGCAGGGCTTCTCGAAGAAACCCTGGATCTGGCCGGAGTGCAGGTCCATCGTCAGGATCCGGTCGATGCCGGCGGACTCGAGCATATGTGCCACCAAGCGCGCGCTGATCGGCTCGCGAGGCGCCGACTTCTTGTCCTGGCGCGAGTAGCCGTACCAGGGCGTGACCGCGATCACCCTGTGGGCCGAGCCGCCGACCGCCGCGTCGACCATCACGAGCAGCTCCATCAGCGCGTCGTTGGTGCTGAGGCCCTCCTCGACGTTGCCGCACGTCGGTTGCACGATGAAGACGTCCGCGCCGCGGACCGACTCCTCATAGCGGCAGTAGACCTCCCCGTTGGAGAAGGTCTTGGTAGTTGCCTGTCCGAGCGCGACTCCAAGCCGGTCGGCGATGCGGGCGGCCAGCGCACGGTTGGCGCGGCCGGAGAAGAGCATCAGGCGCTTGCCCGGCTCCGCCTTGAGCTGACTTGATCCGATAGCCATTTCGGCGACGCTCATCGCCCCGCGCATGGTACGTGGAGTTGTGGATGAAATGTTTCGGAGCGCAAGCTCAGCGGTCGGTCGTGTGAGCGGTCTCACTCGTGGAGTCAGCCTCGCGCCGGTCGCGCACACGATCGGCGTAGCCCTCGATGTTCTTCTGGCGCGGGCGCGCGATACCGAGCTCGCCGTCTGGGACGTCGTCGGTGATCACGGAGCCGGCACCGGTGTAGGCGTCGTCGCCCACCTCGACCGGCGCCACGAGCGTGGTGTCGACGCTGGTGTGCACGCGCGAACCGATCTCGGTCCGGTGCTTCGCGTAGCCGTCGTAGTTGGCCGTGATCGTGCTCGCACCGAGGTTCGAGTCCTCGCCGATCGTGGCGTCACCGATGTAGCTCAGGTGCGGAACCTTGCTGCGGGCGCCGACGTCGGAGTTCTTGATCTCGACGAAGGTGCCGGCCTTCGAGCCCTCGCGCAGCACCGTGCCGGGGCGCAGATAGGCAAACGGTCCGACGCTCACGTGGTCGCCGACCGTCGCGCCGGTTGCGGAGGAGTGGATCACCGTGGACTCGCTGCCGACGGTCACGTCGGTGAGCGTCGTGTGGGGGCCGATGGTCGAGCCCTCGCCAACGCTCGTGCTGCCGTGTAGGGCGGTGCCCGGCTCGATCAGCGTGTCCGGCGCCAGCGTCACGCCGACGTCAATCACGGTGTTGGCGGGGTCGATGATCGTCGCCCCGGCCAGCATCAGCGCCTCGTTGATCCGGCGCTGGGCCACGGTCCGCACGGCCGACAGCTGCACGCGGTCATTGACCCCGAGCGTCTCATCGATGTCCTCGAGCTCGAGCGCAGTCACCAGGTGGCCCTGTCCACGCAGGATCGGCAGGACGTCCGGTAGGTAGTACTCGCCCTGGGCGTTGTTATTGCCGACACGAGCGAGCGCCGGCAACAGCGCGGCGCCGGCGAATGCATATACACCACTGTTGATCTCGCGGATCTCGAGCTGTGCGGCCGTCGCGTCCTCCGGTCGCTTGGTCTCAACGACCTTCTCGACGCTGCCGTCGTCGGCGCGGACCACGCGCCCGTAGCCAGTCGGGTCGTCGATCAGCGCCGTCAGGATCGTCGCGGCGGCGCCTGTCTCGGCCTGGGTCCGCGCGAGCGCGGCGACCGTCTCGGCCGTGATCAGCGGGACGTCCCCGTTCAGCACCACGACCGACGCGGCGGGATCGATGAGCGCCTGAGCGGCACGTAGCGCGTCTGCGGTGCCGCGCGCCTGCTCCTGAATGACGGTGACGATGCCGTCGTCCAGTGAGGAGCGCAGCGGCTCGCCTGGAGCATCGACGACGACAATCTCGTTCGCCCCGGCTGCGCGCGCAGCAGCCACCACCCAGCCGATCATCGGCCGGCCGCAGATCTCATGCAGCAGCTTCGGGGTCCTGGAACGCATCCGCGTCCCCTGACCTGCGGCGAGGATGACGACGACGGGCCCGCTCACGCGCCGGATGCTAGTGGAGCGGCCAGCAGGCGCAGCCGCTCGGTGGACGGATCAGTGGTGGAGCGGCAGCTTGAAGCTGAAGTGACCGACGATCAGTGACCCATCGCGGCCCGGGTTGTAGCCACCGGTCTCCGGACCGGCCTGTCCTACGTTTGGCGTGAAGCTGATCGTCCCGTGGTAGATGCCACGGGGCGCCTCGGACCCGCCGCCTGTGCCCGGGATCGCCTCGGACATCGTGAACGTGACCCGCTCGCCCCGGCGGACATTCGCCTGGGTGCGGTTGCTGTCGCTGCCATGGTTGCCCGGCTCCTGAATCTGCCATTGGTAGAAGCTGTTCGCGGTCGTGACTGGCTGACGCGCCGTGAAGCTAATCCTGACCAGCGCAAACAGCGGCCCGCTCGCGCCCGCCGAGCTCTCCCAATAGGCCTTGTCTCCCTTCGGGATCCGGTGGTCGCATGTGACCGTGTTGTCTTGGACCGACAATGCTGACCACCGCCCCTTGGAGCAGAACCGCCTGCCCTCGGAGACGGTCACCTTGAGCGGTGAAGCGACGCTCCCTGCTGTCAGCTTCGGGCCCTTGGGGGCGACCCAGCCGACCGGTTTGCACTCAGGCATGAGCGCCTGGATCCAGTTCTTGCCCTCGACGCCGTGCTCGGCGAAGAAGCGGTTGACCTGCGCTCGCACCTCTGATCCGGGCTCCTTGCGGAAGCGCGCGTCCATCTTCTTGTTGAACGCCGCGTAGGCCGACACGAGGCCGGCCGGCGGGTCGACGCTGCACGTCTTGCCGCTGTCGTAGGTGACGCTCGTGACGGCCGTCGGGCCTTGCAGGTCCGAGCCGTTGCCGGTGCCGTCGCTCTGGCAGCCGGCCCCGCCTCCGCCGAGCGCCGTGCGCGTGAAGTCCTGGCAGTTCGCAGCTGTCTCCCTGAACACGATCAGGTATGCACCGACACCGCCTGACGTTTGCTCGGTCTCGGTCTGACCGCTCGGGGTGTCGTACGTGATGCTGTTCGCGTCGGGACCGAGCAGCCCCGCGAAGACCATGCGCATGGCGCTCGCCGGGCACTTTGTGCTCCTTGAGCGTTGCTGCTCCACCCGCTTCAGCGTCTCCTCGAGCGCGGGGGGCAACTTCCCCCCTCTATGGAGGAGCGGGGCTGGGACCGTCGACGCGTATGGGCTTCGGCAGCGGCTGGGCGAGCCGCCGCCCGAGTTGTAGAGCGGCACGTCGACACTCGCCGGCGCCCCGTGGGCGCCCTGGTTGACGAAACCATCGCCGGCCGCATCGGTCGCGCCGCATATGTCGGCGAGGCCATCGTTGGGCTTGATCTCGTGGAAGAGATGGTCGTCGCTCCAGGCGCCGTCGATCCCGAGCGCGCCGATCTGACCGTCCTCCACGCGACCGACCTGGATGCAGGTGGCGCCGCGGGTGGTGTGGATCAGCCGCATCCCCCAGGGCGGACCGCCGTCCGGATCGGCGACGCGGATTGGGAGCAGCACACCGTCCTTTGGCAGCACCTTGCCGAGCCCGCTACTGGCGGAGGCCGGGTAATAGACATCGGGCGCGCCCTGACTGAACCAGCCGGAGACGGCACCCACGGCGGCGACGGTCGGTGTAGCAACCACCAGCGCCGCGAGCACGACGGCAAGCGCGGGATGGCGCAGCGACAGTAGACGCAGCCGCGCATGCCAGGGCAGATGCGCCCGCCGCTTCACAACGTCCCTCAGAGCGTGCTCGAGCTCGTCGAAGTAGTCGCTCATCAGCCCTCAAGCTCCGATCTCAGGGTCTTCAACCCGCGGCTGACACGCTGACGCACAACGGAGGCGGAGCAGCTGAGGTCGGTCGCGATGTCCTCGTAGGGGCGCTCGGCGACGACGCGCTGCATGATCGCCTCGCGCTGATCCTCGGGCAGTGCGGCGACCAGCTCGGCCAGGCCCGCGTCGATGCTCGCCAGCTCCTCCACCCGCTCCAGCGCGGTGTCGTTCAGTGCGATCGGCCCGAGCCCGAGCTTGCGGCGCGCCGAATCCTCGACGCGGCTGCGCCGCTCGCTCTCGCGCAGCTTGTTCCTGGCGATCCCCATCAACCAGGCGACGACCGGGGCCTGCTGCGGGTCGTAGCGCCGCGCCGCGATCAGCGCCGCCGCGAACACCTCCGACGCCAGATCGGCCGCGCGCTCACGATTGCGCGTCTGCCGCAGCGACCAGCGCACCACCAGCGGCAGGTACCGCCGGTAAAGCACCGCGAACGCCGCTTCATCGCCCTTCGCGATCCGCGCGACCAATACCGCGTCGTCGTCAGCCGTTTCGTCCATTCACCAACTACTTGACCGCACCCGCGAACTTGTGACAGCCGCCCTGCCGGCACAAATCGCGGGGCGCCCCAGCGTTTTGTGCTCTCGGGGCGACTGGAGCGCCCGGCCGGCACAAATCGCCCCCGTAACCCGCGCTTTGGCGCGTCCGGGCGGCGCGCCGACGACCTGTGCAAAGAGCTGGGGAGCCAGGATTCGAACCTGAATCTCAAGGCACCAAAAGCCTGTGTCTTGCCGTTAGACCACTCCCCAGTGCATCACCTGAGTGACGACTCCTGACGTTACCTCACCGTCGCCCCAGCGCCTTCGCCACCGGCTCGGGCAGCATTGGATCGGCCAGCGCGGCGCGGACGTCGGCGGGCCGGTGCAGGGCGCGCTCGCCGCGCAACAGCCCGATCTCGAGTCCGGCGGCGCCGGCGGCGATCAGGATCTGGTTGAACGAGTCCGGGCCCCGCCAGACCGGCTCGGGCAGGCGAACAGCGATGGCAGTGGGCGGGCGAGGGCGATCAGGTAGTAACCGCCGTCGAACACAGGACCGAGTACGAGCTCGGTGCCGGCGGCGAGATCGAGTCGCGCCGCGACGGCGGCGGCGTCGCTGAACCGAGCGAGGTCGGGCCAGACGACGAAGATCGGTCCAACGGAGTGGGCTGAGACACGCGCGACGGCGTCCGCCACGCGCCCGGCGATCCCGTCACCGTTCTGCGGGAACAGGGTCACGTCGTCGCCGATCAGGCGCTGCAGATCACGGCCGGCGTCGGCGGGCTCGTGCGCCATATAGATCTCGCGCGGTTCGAGCGCGCGGGCCCAGCGCACCGACTCAGCCAGCAGCGCGGTCTGCAGCGCGACGCAGCCGTCGAGCCCGATCAGCGGCTCAAGCGCGTGGCGAACCTCGCCGCGGCGCGGCGCACGCGCCATGATCAGGACCGCCGGCGCCAACTCTGAGTTATTGCTCACGCGCCCTCCTGCATCGACCCGATCCGGAACATGGTGCCTGCCGCTGCCGGCGATGACGCCTCCGCGGCGATCAGCGGCAACGCCTCACGCAGCAGCCCGGCGAAGACCTTCGGCGCCCGCCCCATCAGCTCGGCCAACGTCGTGACGGGTGTCGGCTCGCCGGGAGCCACCTCGTTGGCGTAATCGGTCACGAATCCGACGAGCGCGTACGGCAGCTCGAGCTCGCCGCACAGCACCGTCTCCGGTCCCCCGGTCTGGCTGACCGCGGCGACCCCGGCCGCGGCGAGCTGGGCGATCTCGACCGGCGTGTTGAACCGCGGCCCGTCCACATGGCCGTACACCCCGCCCACCTGAAACGTCAGGTCGGCGGCAACGGCGCCGGCGGTCAGCAGTTCGATCAGCCGCTCCGAGAACGGCCCGCCGTGCAGGATCCAATGGCCGCGCAGCGGGTCACCGGCGGCCTGGAAGTAAGTGCATAACGTGCCGTCGGCCAGCCGGTTCGAAGGGAAGTGGAGGTCGTCGAAGATCACAACCGAGCCGAGCTCCAGGCTCGGATCGACGGCGCCGCAGGCCGTCAGCCCGAGGACCGCGCTGACGCCGCACTGACTTCAGCGCGAACACGTTCGCGCGGTGGTTAACCAGGTTCGAGAGCCGCTCGTGGCCAGCGCCGTGGCGCGCGACCTGTGCACGACCTCCACCCCAGCACCACTCGCCCTCGTTGACCTCGACGTCGCCAAACGGCGTCGTGACCACCTCGGCCTGCGCCGATTCGAACCCGGGCAGCGCGTAAGTGCCCGAGCCAGTGATGATCCCGATCGCGCATCAGCGACTCAGCGCGGGACGCGGCCGCCCTCGGCGCCCGGCTCGGTCGCCGGGCCGCGCGGAGCCGCGATGCCCAGCACTCGCATCGCCTTCAGACCCAACGACAGCTTCTCGCGACCGTCGGTGGACTGCACGTCGAGCCCGGTCAGCTCGCGCACGCGCTCGAAGCGGTAGCGGATCGTGTGCCGGTGCGTGATCAGCCGCGCCGCCGTCGCGTTGACGTTCGCGTCGCAGTCCAGGAACGTGGCGAGCGTGCCGAGCAGGTCGGTCTCGTACTGCTCGTCGTAGGACGACCAGCGGCCGCACGGTGTCGTTGTAGAAGCGCTTGAGCTCGGCCGGGTCGCTCATGTACGGCAGCAGCAGCTGGTAGGTCCCGGTCGCCTCGAACGCGAGCTCGGCCTCGGGCTCGCCCTCGACGACGTTGGCCGAGAGCATCGCCTCGTTGCCGGCGCGCTGCAGGTCGCGCGGGTCCTCGACGCGGCGCGAGCGGCCGATCGCGAACACGAACCCGGCCAGCCCGGACTCGAGCTCGCGCAGGATCGCCGAGGACACGCGCCGCGCGGTGTCGCCGTCGGCGTCCGGGATCAGCACCAGCACGGTGCCGGCGTCCTGACTCGCTCGGCGCCGCGATCGCCCCGGGCGCGATCGAGCGCGCGCCGCGCCCCGCGACCGCCAGCAGCCGCCGGCGCCAGTCGTCCTCGGTCGGGTTGCGCGGATGGGCGCGTACGACGACCACCGCCGACGCCGTTCGAGAGGTCGGTGCCGAGCTCCTTGCCGCGCGCGACGAGGTCATCGCGGTCCTCGATCTCGCGTCGCAGCACCGCCCGCAGGAACGCGGTCGCCGCCTCCTCGGACGCACGCTCGGGAGCGCGCACGCGCTCCACCTCGGAGGCGATCAGTGTCGTGACGAGGCTCAGCATCGACGGGTCGGGGGCGTGCTCGCGGGTGCGCATGCGCAGGTGCCCGACGGTCGCGTCGGCGACCTTCAGGTCGATCGTGACGACGCCCTCGGTGTCGCGCATCAGCGAGCGCTCGTCCGCCGGCGAGCGCGCCGTGACCGCCAGGATCGAGGCCGAGCGGTCGATCAGGATCAGGCTCGCATCGAGCGCCCGGCCGGCCGCGCGCAGCACCTCGGGCAGGCCGGCGCCGCCCTGAACCGCCTCGGTGATCGCCGCCAGCGCCGACAGGTTCGGTCCGGCTCCGACCGCCGCATGCACCGCCTCACGCGTCAGCCATGTCGATCGCATCCACCGAGCGCAGCTCAGAACCAGTTCGGCCACTGCAGGACGATCCATGCGCCGAGCACGACGCCGACCCCGACGAACGCCGCGAGCACGTAGCCGGACAGCACGATCACCGCCACCCGCTCCCAGCCGCGCCGGTAGCTCTGCAGCGCCGGCGCGATGCACGAGCGTGATGAACGCCGCCAGCGCAATCACGGCGCAGCCGCGCGCCAACCAGATATGTCACGTGGATGTGCTTGCTCATCGCGATGACTTCAGCCCTTCAGATTAACGACGGAGCAGCGCGTACTCGGCAGTGACCGGGTCTGCGACGACCGCTCCGGGGTAGCTCGTCAGACCAGCGCCGTCCGCAGCCTCGGAGGCCCGCATCCATGCGCTTCCGACCCCCACCAGATCCCGACCACCGTCGGCCCTGAACCGGACACGATCGCGTGCTCGGCGCCAGCCGCGAGCACCGCCTCGAGCACGTCCGCGATCGATGGACACAGCGACACCGCCGCCCGCTCCAGGTCGTTGACGATCAGCTCGTCGGGCAGGCGCCCCCCCAGCGCCAGCGCCGCCGACAGGTCGAGGTAGTGGTGCTCGAGCTCCGCCAGCGGTGCGCGGCAACCCGAGCCGATCGGCCTCGCGGTACACGTCGGCGGTCGCCAGCGAGAACTCCGACGGCACGACCACGTAAGCGTGCTCGACCAGCGGCTCGAAGTGCTCGACGATCTCCCCCGCGCCCGTGCCCGATCGACAGCCCGGGAGCAGCTGGCTCGGCACGTCGGCCCCCAGCTCGGCGGCGATCGCGTCCACCTCCTCGGCCCGTCCCGGGCGCGACCGCCATCGCCAGGCGCAGCGCCGCCGCCGCGTCGGCAGATCCACCGGCCATCCCGGCCGCGACCGGGATCCGCTTCTCGATCGAGACGCGTCACCGGCGGCCCGTCCCAGCCCCGCGCCCGCAACGCCGCCAGCGCCCGCGCCGCGAGGTTCTCGCCCTCGACGCCGGGACAGATCGACCAGATCGTCATCGCGACTCGCCGAGCACCTCGAGCTCGAGCACGTCGGCCAGCGACAGCGACTGAAACACCGTCACCAGCTCGTGCCGCCCGTCCTCGCGCGTCGGCCCGAGGAACAGCGATCAGGTTGACCTTCGCCGGCGCCAGCGCGCGCAACCTCATGCGTAGATCCTCCCCGCCAGCTCGACGAACTGCGCTGGCGCGAGCCGCTCGGCCCGCACGTCGGCCGGCAGCCCCATCTCGACGAGCGCCGCCGCGCGCCCGCTCGCGCACGCCCGGCTCGCGCCCCGGGCGATAGCGCCAGCGACCCGGCGAGCGCCTTGCGGCGGTGGCGAAAGGCGTCATGGACGAGCCTGTCTCACTGTCGTGCTGGCCCGCTGGCCACGCACGACGGCTCAAGCCGAGCAGGACGGAATCGACGTTCGGCACCGGGCGGAAAACCTGTCGGCTCACGGGCCGCAGCACCTTGACGTCGCATTCGAGCTGGGCGAGCACCGACGGGACGCCGTAGGCGCCGCTGCCGGGCGCCGCGGCGAAGCGCTCACCGACCTCGCGCTGAACCATCACGACCCAGGATTCGGATGCTCGGCAGCTCCGCGACCGTCCGCAGGATCACGGTCGCCGCGACGCCATACGGGAGGTTGGCGACCATCTTGGTGGGCGCCGGGTCGAAGCGCCGCGAGATCGAGGTCGAGCGCGTCGCCCATGTGCAGCTCGACGTTGTCGTAGGGCTCGAGCACGCCCGCGCAGGTTCGCCTCGAGGCTGCGGTCGAGCTCGACCACGTGCACGAACGCCGCCCGCTGCGCCAGCCGCTGGGAGAGCACCCCGGGACCGCCACCGACCTCCAGCACCACATCCTCGTCGGAGAGCGCGGCGAGCCGCTCGATCACGTCGAGGATGTTGCGGTCGACAGGAAGTTCTGCCCGAGCTTCACCAACCGAACACGGCGGCCGAGGCCGCCTCCACCTCCTGGTCGAAGTCGTGGTAGCTGACACGGCGCTCGAGCGCGAGCGCCTGTGCGGTCTGGACGACGTTGGCCGGCGAGTTCGGCTTGCCACGCAGCGGCTGCGGCGACAGATACGGAGCGTCGGTCTCGACCAGCAGCCGCTCGGCCGGGACCTTGAGCGCCGCCGCGCGCAGCGACTCGTTCTTCGGGTAGGTGACGTTGCCCGCGAACGAGATCCACCAGTTCGGGTGTGCCGAGGCACTCGTCGATGCGCTCGCTCATCGAGAAGCAGTGGAGGATCACCTTCACTCCCGTGGCGTGCTCGTCGAGCATCGCTGAGCGTGTCATCGTCGGCCTCGCGCGTGTGGATCACGAGCGGCTTGCGACCTCGCGCGCGATCTCGATCTGCGCGCTTGAACGCCCGCTTCTGGTCCTCGTGCGGGGCGTGCTCACGGTAATAGTCGAGGCCGGTCTCGCCGATCGCGACGCAGCGCGGATGCCGCGCGAGCTGCTCGAGCTCGACGTAGTCGCTGTCGCCGAAGCCGGTTGCCTCGTTCGGGTGGATGCCAACCGCGGCGTAGACCTCCGGGAAGCGCTCGGCGGCCGCGATCGCGAGCCCGGAGCTCTCGAGCCCGGTACCGATCGTGACCATGCGGGTGACCCCTGCCTCGATCGCGGCCGCGACGAGCTCCTCGTCGGGCGGCTCGCAGCTGCTCAGGTGCGTGTGGCTGTCGACCACTGTCACGTCGGGTGCTTGCGCGCTTCGGGAAGAGCGGCGGCAGCTGCCGCAACGGTCGACGCCGCCGGTCAGCGGGCCGGCGGCGGAAAGCGGCCGACGCGTAGGAGTGTCGGGCGCGCCGAGCGCCGCGAGCAGCTTCTCGGCGCTCTCGGGGATGTACGGGTGCAGCAGCACCGTGACCACGCGGATGCCCTCGTACAGCGTCGCCAGCGCCTGCCTCGAGCGCGGCGGCCTTGCTCTCGTCCTTGGCCAGCTGCCAGGGCTGGCGCTCCTCGGCGTAGCGGTTCAGGCGCCGCACGCGCTGCCAGATCACGTCGAGCGCCTGGGTCGTCTCGGCGCGATCGAAGCAGTCGCGCGACCTGCTCGGCGAGGCCCCGAACTCCTCCCCGATCACCGGGTCGGTCGCGACCTGCGGCACGTTGCCGTCGCGGTAGCGGCGCGATCATCGCGACCGTGCGGCTGGCGAGGTTGCCGTACTCGTTGGCGAGCTCGGAGTCGTAGCGGGTCTTGCAGACCGTCGATGCCGACGTTGCCGTCGCTCGCCGAACACGACCTCGCGCGTCAGGTAGAAGCGCAGCGCATCGGTGCCGAAGCTCCTCGAGCACCTCGAACGGGTCGAGCACGTTGCCGAGCGACTTGCTCATCTTGCGCCCGTCCTCGCCCATCAGGAAGCCGTGGACGAAGACGTGCTCGGGCAGCGCGATGTCCGGCGGCCATCAGCATCGCCGGCCAGAAGATCGTGTGGAACTTGAGGATGTCCTTGCCGATCACGTGGAACTGGGCCGGCCAGTAGCGGTCGGTCAGGTCCTCGCCCGGCCGGGCGTAGCTGAGCGCGGTGTAGTAGTTGAGCAGCGCGTCGAACCAGACGTAGAAGACGTGGCTCGGATCCCACGGGCACGGTCACGCCCCAGGTCAGCTTCGCGCGCGAGAGCGAGATGTCCTCGAGCCCCTGGGCGAGGAAGGCCTGCGCCTCGTTGAAGGCACGGGCCGGCATCACGAAGTCCGGATGCGTCGGCGAAGTAGCTGCTCGAGCCGCTCCTGGAAGTCGGAGAGCTTGAAGAACCAGTTCTCCTCGGACTCGCGTGTCAGCACGATGACGTGGATCGCGCAGCGGTTGCCCTCGAGGATCTCGGACTCGGTCTTGAAGTCGGCGCAGCGGGGGCAGTACCAGCCCTCGTAGAGGCCCTTGTAGACGTAGCCGTTGTCATAGACCGTCTGCAGCACCTCCTGCACGCTTGAGCATGTGCTCAGGGTCGGTGGTGCGGATGAAGAAGTCGTTGGAGATGTTCAGCACCGGCATCAGCGCCTTGAAGCGCTCGGCGTTGCGGTCGGCCAGCTCCTGCGGCTCGATCCCCTCCGCGTGCGCCGCGTCGGCGACCGGCTCTCCGTGCTCGTCGGTGCCGGTCAGGAAGAAGACGTCCTCGCCGCGCTGGCGGTGATGGCGCGCGAGGACGTCGGTCGCGATCTCCTCGTAGGCGTGGCCGAGGTGCGGTTCGCCGTTGACGTAAGCGATCGCCGTGGTGATGTAGAAGGATCATCTGCTCTTGGAGACTAGTTGGCCGCCCTCCGACGCGCTTCGCGTGGGCGCTGGAAGCTGCGTCAGTTCGAACGACGTTGGGCGGGCGTACCTGCTGAGGAGCACGCCCGCCGACGCCGACGTGGCCCTACTTCTTCTTTGAGACCTTCACGGTTTCGGTCCGCACCAACACCAGACGCTTACCGACCGTCTTGTAGAACCGGATCGTGGTGGTACCCACCGGCAGCTTCCCGGTCTTGTACGAGTAATCGGTGTGCTTCCCGACCCTGCGGACCTTGACCTTGGCGGTCCTGACCCGTGCCTTGCCGGCTTCGTTGGCGGCAACCTCGGTGAGCTCGACCTTCAGGACGGTGCCGACCTTCAGTGTCGTCGATTCGACGATGGTCGTGGAGGTGACACCGGCCTTCAGGACATCCTTCGCCGGAGTCCAGCTCGGCGCTGTGGGGTCGTGGCCGGCTTGGTCGTTCCGGCAGGGATGGACTCGGCCGCAACCGTCACGGCGGGCGCCGTCGCGGATGCGTAATTGAACCACTGGGGTGCCTCGCTGACCTCGACCGAGAGGATCTGCCCGGCGTCAGCCGACGTGACGGCGTAGGTGGCTGACGTTGCGCCGGGGATCGGAAGCCCGTTCAGCAGCCACTGATACTGAGGCGCTGCCAGGCCGGCCCACCCGGACAGGTTCGCGGTGAGCGTTCCGCCAACTGACGCCGTACCCGTAACCGAAACGGTCCCGGCCTGCTGCGCGGACAGGTACATGACGACGGTCACGTTCACCGGCGCCGACTGGAATCCGTACTGGTCGGTCCCCGTGATCGTTGCCGAGTATGTCCCCGGGAGGCTGCCGTTCACGTCGGAGGTATCCGCGGACAGCGTTCCGGCAATCGCGTTGCCCTGACCGTCGGTCAGGATGGCGCCTGCGTTGACCAGCAGCGTCCCGGCGGGGAGCGGATCCTCAGTGTTGACCGGGAGATAGACAGTCGTCTCCGGAAGGGTCAGGACCGGGACCGGCACGATCCGGATCGAAGCGGTAACGGTGTTGGCCGCATCGTCCGCACTGCCATCGCTGACTGTGACGCTGTACGTCCCAGGCACGCTCCAGTCAACGCCGGAGGTGTTGACGACCGGCACTCCCGCGGTCGCGCTGCCCGTGACAGCTGCGCTCGAGGGCGCTGATCAGCGTGGTCTGCGACGGCACCGACCCCGAGTCGGTGAACGTCGCGGTGGTGTTCGCGACCGACGACTGCCGCCGCGGAGACATCTACCGTGACCGACACCGGCCCGACCGGGAAGCCGTACATGTCGGTGCCGGTGATGGTTGACGTACAGCTGCCGGCCGTAGTACTGCAACCGCTCGGCACGCTCGCAGACAGAGTGCCGGACACTCTGTTTCCACTCCCGTCTGTGATCTCCGCGCCGGAAGCGCTCAGGATCGAAGCGGACGTCGGCGGGTTGCTCGTGCTGAAGTAGACCGTCGAGTGCGCGACCGTGACGACTGACACCGGCACCACCTCGATCGTGGCGGTGACAGGTACCGCGGCATCGTCAGAATCGCTGTCGCTGACCGTCACCTGGTACTCGCCGGGCTGATCGAAGTTCACCGCCTGATCGCCAGAGATGGCGCCGGTCAGATCCACTGTGGGATGCCCGGAGCCGTCGGTCACCGTCGCTCCAAGCGCGGTCGCGACCGACCCGGGTTGTCGGCGCATTGCTCGTCGCCTGGACGACCCCGGGGTTGTCGGCGACGCTGATCGCGGCGTCGCCAACGACCACGTCGACAGTCACCGGATCGCTCGCGATTCCGTTGCTGTCAGTGCCGATGATCGCCGCCGTGTAGTCACCTGCAGCGGTGATCGGCGAGGTCGACAGTGTCGCCGTGAACGTCCCCGTGATCGACTGCCCCAAAGAGCTGACCAGCGTCGGGGCTGCCGCAGCGAGCACGGAGCTGGGGGTGGGCGGGTTCGACACGTTGAAGTAGACGGTCGGGTTGGCGACGCTCGCCACGGGCTGACCCCCGATCACGATGGTCGCGGTGGCCGGCGCGAGGTCGTCCCCGGAGTCGCTGTCGCTGACGGTCACGGTGTAGCTACCCGGCTGATCCCATTCGACTGCCTGGTCACCAGGAACGGTACCCGTCAGGTCGATCGTCAACGGACCGCTGGCTCCGGGAGGCAGCATCGCCCCGAGGTCTGCCAGCACGGTCGACTCACTCGTAGCCGTCGTGCTCACCGCGAGCGTGACGCTTGGGTTGGCGAGGATCACGTTGCCAGGCGTGTAGACGACGATCGTCAGCTGCGTCGGAGCGGCGATCGCTCCGTCCGCGCTGAGCGTCGCCTGGTAGGTGCCGTTGGTCGACCACGTCACGCCGCTCGTGTCGATCGCGATGGTTCCGTTCGAGACAGTCGCGCCGGCGTCCGCGATCAGCGTCGCGTCGCTCGGGTCGCTGTTGATGGGCACAGCGATCGTTGGGTCGGCGACCGTTATACCCGCGTTCACGTCCACTACCGGCGTCCCGGACGTCGATGACCCGCTCCATCCCCAGCCGCTGGGATTCGCCGCCCCAAAGTTCCATCCGAGGTCGTCGTAGGTCGACCCTGTCGAGGAATCCGTCAGCCCCGTCGCGGTTCCCTGATACGTGGATTCGGTCGCGAGCGTGGCCGGTGACACGCTTGTGCCGTCGGCGCCGGCGAGCCCTGGGCCGGTCGAGTCGACGAACGTGAACCCGGAGCTCACCAGGTCGTTCGACGTCGACCAGTTGCTCGCTGTCCAGGACGTTCCGGACCCGCTGTATGACCCGTCGGTTGCCCACCCGACCGTGGCGGAGGCGTAGTTCGTGCCGTTGCTGTGGGATCGCGTGCCTGCGATGTCACCCTTGATCGTCCCGGCGATCGAGTCGTTATCCATCGTGACGCCGGCCGCCTGTGCACCGCCGGAGGTCGTGTACGTCACGCCAACCGCTCCGACCAGGCCCCCTACGGTGTAGAAGGAGGTGCCGGATTGCCCGGTGCTGCCATCGACGGCGTGCGCGGGGTTGCTCAGCGTCGTGTTGACGTAATCGTCATCGATAGTCGTCGGCCCTGTCGCGATGCCGGCGATCCCGCCGGTGCGGTTGGCATCGGCGATCGACCCGCCGGACACCGAGTCATCGGTGAAGGTGGACTTGCCACCATCGGACGTGTCCGAACCGTCGTCGGCAAACGCGTTGGCGTAGGCGACACCTACGAGTCCGCCCACGTAGCTGTTGCCTCCGCCTCCGGTGGCGGAGATCGACGGCGTGGCGAGCGAGACTCCGGTGACGGTCGAGGCGAAGCTCGCGACCGCCACGCCGCCCGGCAGAGCTATTGGACGTGGTGCCGGCCACGTTCACGTTCTGCAGTGTCAGGTTCTCGAACTGTGGCGTCGTTCAGAACCCGGAAGAAGCCCAGATCGCTGCCGGCTCGCGTCACTGCCCGGGATCGGCGTGGTCGAGCTGTCGCTCGTGTACTTGATGTTGCTGATCGTGTAGCCGTCGCCGTTGAAGGTGCCGCTGAACCAGTCGATTCCACTCCAGTTCGCGGTCGAGGCGTCCGTGGTGTTGGAGCTGTCCTGGGCGTAGTTGAGATTTGTGGTGAGCTCGTAGGAGAGTGTCGACGCGCCGTGTGACTCGTATCCGCGTTGATCATCGACAGCATGGTGTCGAGGTCGGAATCGGAGGTGATCAGGCACGGGTCGCTCGACGCGCCCACGTTTCCAGAGGGATTTGACACGGTCAGCGAGCCGCAGACACCGTTGCTCGCCTGGGCGCCAGCCGGTACCAACAGCAGTGAGGCGGCCACGACGACGAAAGCAGCCGTGCCGCACCGCAGCACCAATGAGCCTGCTTGCCGGGCGCCCATCATCAGGCCGCTGACGGACAGGCGATTGGTAGTGATATCTGGCATCTGCGGGAGCTCCTCGGATTCAGTGCGGTCGGTTTCGATGTGGTTGAACGAGCGACGGGTCATGCGCGGACACGGGGTGTTGACGCAGACCTGCGGGCCGCGGACGCATAGCCTTCGAGACGGCCGGTCACCTCGACGGTGATACGCCTGCCTCGATCCTGCGGGCGAACCTTGTAGGCGACGCCTGTGCTGCGCCCCTCGACGGGACGACCATTGACGAGCCAGCGGTAGCTGAACTCCGGCTGTGGCCCCCAGTCGCCCCTGAGGACGTGCAGCGTCTTACCGACTCTGGCGTCACCCGTGATGCGCGGGGTCGACGCGTTGAGCGAGCCCCGACCGATGATCACCGCATCCGACACGGTCGCGCGCGGCACGTACCCGGTCCGCTTCGCCGTGACGCGGAGGCTTATCGACTTGCCGACGTACGCGGGTGCGACGGTCAGGATCGGGTGTGTCGCTCCCTTGATCGGCCTGCCGTCCAGCAGCCACTGGTACTCGAGCGTCGGACTTGGCGACCACCGTCCGGTGATGGCCGTGAGCTTGTGGCCGACCGCCGGCGTTCCCCGGAACCCAGGACGTGAGGCGGTGCGGAACTGCACCGCCTGAACAGCCGACGCCTTGGAGATGACGGACTGTCCCTTGGTGGTGATCTTGACCTGCAGCTGCTTGCCGGCATCGACCGGAACCGGCGTGTACGAGGAGGCCGTCGCGCCGGCGATCGCCGATCCGTCGAGCAGCCACTGGTAGGAGAGTCCAGCCGTCGCCGTGTGTCCGGCGAGGCGGGCACTGACCGTGCTCTCCGACCGCAGGCGTGGCGGAGAGCGTCGGCACGGCCAGCGCGGTCGCGAACGACGGCACGCCGGCGGCGACCGTCTGCGGCACGGACGTCGTCGAAGCCGTCTGATAGCCGGTCGCGGTCCCGGTCACCTCGACCTCCAAGACATGACCCGCGTCACCGGCCCGCGGCGAATATGAGGTTCCAGTCGCACCGCCGATCGGCGCTCCGTCGAGGACCCACTGATATGTCAGGGTTGCCGCCGGCGTCCAGGGGATCGCGTCCGCGGTGACCGTTCCGCCAACCTCGACCGTTCCGCTGACCGTCACCACGGCCGGTTCGAGCGCCCCGCCGGCGACGACGACACCGGACGACGTCACGGTCGTTGTCGTGTACCCCTCCAGGGCACCCGCGACCTGGACCTGCAGCTCCTGGCCGAGGTCGGCCGCCGTAATCGTGTACGTGTCGGACGTCGCCCCACTGATCGGCGCTCCGGCCAGCAGCCACTGGTAGCTCAGGCTCGCCGAGGACGGGGACCATGTGCCCGGATCCGCCGTGACGGTGCGGCCGACACTCACGGTGCCGTCGATCTCGGGCACCCCGGCCGCGATCTGGCCGGCCATCCGCGCGAACACGAACTTCTCGAGCGGAGCGGTCGGCGCCGGCTCGGTCGTCGAGACCGAGAACCACTGAAACGTGATTGACGTCTGCCCCGGACCATCACCCGGATCTACGTCGAACACGCCGTATCCGTAGGCGTTGGCGGTGTCATAGAACCCGAGCCACGGGGCGTCCTCGACAGCCTGCGTGTTGCCTGAGGGGGCTGCGAACGGGTGCGCCTGCACCAGCCCCGTCGCAGAGTCGATGGTTTCGCCGATCGTGGAGGCCGCACCGCCACCGCCGACGACGAGGTGCACCGTTCCCAGCGATGTGTCGAAGGTCTGCTCGCCGTTGATCGTGACCGGTTCGGTCTGGGTCACGGTTGGGCGGCGTGTGTCGATCGTCGCACCTGACGCATAGGTGCCGAACGGGTTGGTGATGGCGCCGCCGGCCACGCCAGACGGCGCGTCATAGCCACGGGTCGGAAGGCTGCGGCAGTAGTTGTGGTTATGCCCAGTGAGGGTCAGGTCGACCTGATACCTGTCGAACAACGGGCCCCAGGCCGTACGAACCCCCATATCGCAGCTGTTGCCCGTGTCGGCGCTCGCGAACGGGAAGTGCATCTGCACGACGATCATTTCCACCCCGGAGCCCTCTGCACGGGCCGCCTGCAGCGTCTGCTCCAGCCACTGCGTCTGGAGGTTCGGCGTCGACCCCGACGGGACCAGCGCCATGTTCGTGGGATCCGCGGCGAGGTCACCCGTGTACTGGGCCGGCTTGGTCTGGCTGTAGTCCGACGTCTGCCAGTTCACGTCACTGCCGGCGAGGCCGATGAACAGGACGGTGCCGATTTGGAAGCTGTGGAAGCTGCCCTGCAGGCTGTTCCCGTCCCAATTCGTGACGCCGTTGTCCGGCAGCAGAAAGCGTGAGAAGAAGCTCCCGCTGCCATAGGGACCGTTGTAGTAGCTGCCCGAGGTGCCGGTCGTCTGCGGCACTCCGCTGACGTTGGTCACGCCCGGCTCGACCTCGTGGTTGCCGGTGATCGGCATCCACGGAAAGTTCTGCGTCGCGGACTCAACCTGCAGCGCCCACTCGCGCCAGACAGACGGAGGGTTGCTGCCGTCGGCATAGGCGAGATCGCCAACCATCAGGTGAAACAGGGGCGCCCCGTTGCCGTCCCCCGGACTGGCGACACCAGACGTGGTGTATTGCGATATCGGAGCGTTGACGCCCTGATCGCCGAACGCAGTGAAACGGAACGGCGCCCGGCCGGTCGGCGCTGTCTGGAACGACGCGGTGGCGGCCGAACCGGCACCGTCCGTCACCTGGTAGTAGTACGTCGTATCCGGCTCGAGTCCGGTGAGTGGGACGTGGTAGTGATACGTCGTCTGCGCGGTCTGGCCGTCCGTGAAGCTCGTGACGCAGGGCCCAGTTCGCGGCCCCGCAGCGAGGTCGAGCGGCTCCGGGGCCGGCAAGAACACCAGGGCACCCGGATTCTCCTCGGTGATCGCTGAGGTCGAGTACGCCAGCATCGGTGCCGGCATCTGCACGGTGCCCGGCGCGCTCCATGAGACCGTCACCTCAGTCGCCGGATCCGCGCCCCACTCGAGCCTGAGCTGCTCGGGCGCCGTCGTCGTCGGCAGAGCTGCATCGGCGGCAGGGACGTCAACGGCCAGCTCGCCCACGCCGACGACCATGAGGCCACCGACGCCCACCGATCCGGCAACCAGCGCGTCACGGCGGGTGATGCGGAAGCCCTCCGACTCCTGATCCGTGGCCGAATCCGCGCCGTGGGCGGCAGCCTGCGCGGCTGCGTCGGGCAGATCGACCGGATCGTCAGGCATGCCGTCATTACCCGGCGCCTCGCGCCAGCCACGCTTAAACAATTTGGTGCCCCTTTCAGTGCTTCGCTCGAGATCGAAACTGGTCTCGCGCGGGGCCCCCTGCCAGGCGAAGACGACGGCTGTGCATGAAACGCAGACCTCTGCCGCACCGTGTGACCAGCGTGTTGCCGAGATGTGACGAGTCTGTTGAGCTTCGCGATTAGCAGCGCTTTCGCGTGATTGCTCAGGGCACCTGATCGGGGAATCAGGGTGGATAAAGCGCGCTGAGCTGGAATAGCTCGAGAGCCGCTGACGCGGGACTTACGCCGGCTAGGTCGTCAGCTCAGGCGGTCAGCGCTTTGTACAGCGCGTTGGCGGACGCGCCGGTCAGCTCGGCGACGACGCCGGCCGCGGTGCGGGGCTTGGCGCCCGACTCGACGAGCTTGCGCACGGCCTCGAGCGCTGGGCCGAGGTCCTTGTCGGTCGGGCGCCGGCGCCGGCGCCGACGACGAGCACCACCTCGCCCTTGGGCGGATCGCTTCGCGTAACGGGCCGCCAGCTCCGCGGCGGAGCCGCGTACGACCTCCTCGTGAATCTTGGTGAGCTCGCGGCAGACGGCCACCGGCCGCTGCGGGTCGAGCTTCGGCCAGCACCGCCAGCGAGTCGGCGACCCGGCGCGGCGACTCGAACGCCACCAGCGTCTCCTGGCGAGGCGAAGGCCGCCTCGAGCTCGCCGCGCTTGCGCGGCAGGAACCCGGCGAAGCGCCAATGGTCGGCGGGCAGCGCGCTCGCGACCAGAGCGGCGAGCGCAGCCGACGGCCCTGGCAGCACCTCGACCGCGAGCCCGGCGGCGACGCAGGCGCGGACCAGCACGAAGCCGGGATCGGAGACCAGCGGCATGCCGGCGTCGGAGACGAGCGCGACCACTTCGCCGTCGTGCATGCGCTTGACGAGCTCGGCCGCGCGCGACTTCTCGTTCTGCTCGTAGTAGCTGACGAGCTTCCCGGAGACGCCGTAGTTCTTGAGCAGCGCGCCGGTCCGGCGCGTGTCCTCGCAGGCGATCAGGTCGGCCTCGCGCAGCGCCGCGAGCACGCGCAGCGTGATGTCCTCGAGGTTGCCGATCGGGGTCGGGCAGACGATCAGCTTGCCGCTCATAGCTGCACCTGCCTGGCCTGCGAGCCCGTCGAGTGCAAGCGCCGCGGCACCGACCATGCCCGCCTCGTGCACCGAACTGGGCGGCAACGATGCGGACGTTGTCGCGCGAGGGCGGCAGCGCGCGCCTGAGCATCTCAGCACGCGCGGGCGCGAGCAGCATCTCGCCCGCGCCCATCACGCCACCGCCGACGACGATCATCTCCGGGTTGAAGATGTTCACGTAGCTCGCGAGTGCGACGCCGACGCGCTCGCCGATCAGATCGAGCACCTCGCGGGCGGCGGGGTCGCCATCGTGGGCCAGCTCGGTCACCAGCGACCCGTCGAGGTCGCGGCCGTCGGCCGAGCGCCAGGCCGAGCGCCGAGCTCGGCTGCTCGGCGGCGATCCGGCGCGCCTCGCGCGCGAGCGCCGTGCCCGACGCCATCGCCTCGAAGCAGCCGTGGTTGGGGCAGTTCCCCTGGCACCGCGGACCGTTCATGTCGATCACCATATGGCCCAGCTCGGCGCCCGATCCGATCCAGCCGCGGTACAGCTCGCCGTTCAGGATCAGCCCGCCGGCGATGCCCGTGCCGAGCCCGATCAGCAGCATGTCGATCGACGCCCACTGCGGCGCCGGCGCGGTGCTCGGCGAGCGCGGCGACGTTGCCGTCGTTGTCGACGAAGACGGGCAGCGCCAGGCGCTCCTCCATCAGCGCGCCGAAGCGGATATCGGTCAGCGGCAGATTCACGGCCACAACCGAGGTGCCGCTGCGACGGTCGATCAGCGACGGAATCCCGAAGCCGACCGCACCAACCTCGCCCGGTGCCGTGTTAACCAGTTCTTGAACCGCTGCTGGCAATAGTGTCGAGCAGCGCGGGGGTGTCCTGGCCGAGCATCGAGCGCTGCAGGCGCTGATGAATCTGCAGGCGATCATCGACCACCCCGCCCGCTAGCTTGGTCCCACCGATGTCGACGCCGACTACGAGTCGCGAAGGCATGCCGCCACTATAAGGAGCCGGTACTCAGGACTCCGGCACCCGTTCCATTGATGTCCGACTACCGCGAAGACAAAGGCGATCCAGACGCGCCCCGCGCAGCGTCCGCGCCGCGACGCGCGGCGGCGGCGCGACCTATGCAGGCCGCGGCAAGCAGGGCGCGCCGTCAGGCGCGCAGGAGCGCCCGTACAAGCTCTACCGCTCGACGCCGCGGAGCCTGACCGCGCGGCTGCGCGGTGAGACCGACGCAGAGCTCGAGGCGCGCGCCGATCAGCTATCGCGTCCAGAAGCCGCCGCGAGCGCCGCGAGGTGGCGGCCCGGGCGGCGGGTAGGACGGGCGGGCCACGCTGGACCGCCACCGCGTCGCGGCCTGCGGCGGATCCCCGGTTTCGGCCCGTCGGTGCGCCCACGGCTGCACCCGCTGCGGCTGCTCAAGTACGTCGTCATGTTCTGTGTCGTTCTGGGTCGTGCTGTCGGCGCGTCCTGTTCTTCATCAGCGCCTCGACGCACTCCGGTGACCTGCCCGGCGGCAAGCGCCACCGAGGCCGCGCTGAGCAGCGCCGGGCCGATGCTGTTCACGCCCAACAACATCCTCGTCGTCGGGCTCGACAGCCGCCCGACGACGGGCTACAGCTCCAAGGAGGGCGGCGCCAACCACGAGCGAGGCCGACGCCAACACCGACACGCTGATGATCTGGCGCGTCGGCGGCGGCGTGTCGCGCAAGCTCTCGATCCCGCGCGACACGCTGGTCAACCTGCCCGGACCGACTGCGGCTATGCAGAAGATCAACGCGGCCTGGGCCTGCGGCGGCCCGAAGGCGACGATCCAGGTCGTCGAGACATCTGACCGGGATCAAGATCAACCACATGATCGTCGTCGACCTCGGCAACTTCGTGAAGTTCATCGACGACATCGGCGGCGTCACCGTCAAGACGCCGCGGATCTGCTCGAAGATCTCCGGCGGCGCGGCGGACGGCGGCTACACGCTCAACCTCGCCCCGGCACCCACCACCTCACCGGCGTCCAGGCGATGACGCTCGCCCGCACGCGCGACAACTCCTGCAACCCCGCCTACACGGACATCAACCGCGAGAAGATGCAGCAGCAGATCATGAACGGGATCAAGAACCAGCTGTTCTCGGTCCACGCCTTCATCCACCTGCCCTGGGCATCGTGGGACGCGCCGAGCGCGATCCAGACCGACATGGGCGGCCTCACGCTGATGCAGCTGTTCATCGCCTCCGAGATCGGCGGCTCGTCGCCGGCACGCACGCCTCAACGAGACGGGCGGCTACTACAACGGCGCAGGACGTGCTGCATACCGCACCCAGGGACGTCAGCAGAAGGTCCAGCAGCTGCATGACCGGCAAGTAGCCGGTCGGCGGTTGCTTCGGCCGGCGGAGCGGCCCGGCCGCTAGGCGGCGGCTTTGGTGTCCGACGAGGACGAAGACTTGTCGGACTTCGAGCGGCCGACTGTCAGACGACTGTCGAGCCGCCGGCGCCGTCGGAGGAGGAGGCGCCGGACGACGAGCCCGAGACGACTCCTTGTCTCCTTGCGCCTCGCGCGCGCGGCGCTTGGTGCCGTAATCGGTGTTGTAGAAGCCGAGCCCTTGAAGTGCACCGAGACCGGGTGGAAGACCTGCTGCACGGGCGCGCCACAGACCTCGCACTTGGTCAGAGGCTCATCGCTGAAGCTCTGCATCACCTCGAACACGTGGCCCTTCTTGCACTTGTATTCGTAGATCGGCATCGCTCCAAACTATAGCTTTCCGACGGGCGAACCGTTCTGGCACTCTCGGACCGAGAGTGCCAAGCGGGCGGCTGCCTGAGGCGGTCCAGGCGAATCACTACCATCCGCCGCCATGGCCACCGACGTAGTCACGATGGACAAGATCGTCTCGCTCTGCAAGCGGCGCGGCTTCATCTTCCCCAGCAGCGAGATCTATGGCGGGATCGGCTCGAGCTACGACTACGGCCATTACGGCGTGCTGCTGAAGAACAACGTCAAGGCCCAGTGGTGGCGCGCGCTGCTGCAGGAGCGCGATGACGTCGTCGCGCTGGACTCGGCGATCATCCAGCACCCGCGCACCTGGGAGGCCAGCGGCCACATCGCCGGCTTCACCGACCCGCTGGTCGACTGCCGCACCTGCAAGCGCCGTTACCGCGCCGACAAGCTCGAGGACGCGCAGTGCGGCCAGAAGCCGTCGCTGCATCCCGGCGAGGGGCCCGAACTGCGACCTGACCGAGGCGCGCAACTTCAACCTGATGTTCCAGACGACCGTCGGCCCGGTCCAGGACGAGGGCTCGACCGTCTTCCTGCGCCCGGAGACGGCGCAGGGCATCTTCCTCAACTTCAAGCACTACCTGCAGTTCTCGCGCAAGAAGCCGCCGTTCGGGATCGCGCAGGTCGGCAAGAGCTTCCGCAACGAGATCACGCCCGGGCAACTTCGTCTTCCGGATGCGCGAGTTCGAGCAGATGGAGATGGAGTTCTTCGTGCCGCCGGCCGAGGCGGACCAGTGGTACGAGTTCTGGAAGCAGGCTCGCTACGACTGGTACGTGAAGCTCGGCATCCGCCCCGACCACCTGCGGCTGCGCGCACACGATGCCGACGAGCTCTCGCACTACTCGAGTGGCACCAGCGACGTCGAGTACCTGTACCCGATCGGCTGGCAGGAGCTGGAGGGCATCGCCAACCGCGGCAACTTCGACCTGACCCAGCACGCCGAGTACTCGCGACAGAACCTCGAGTACGTCGACACCGCCAGCGGTGACCGCTACCTCCCCCATGTGATCGAGCCGGCTGCCGGCGCCGACCGCGCGACCCTGGCGTTCCTCTGCGACGCCTACGACGAGGACGAGATCGACGGCGAGACGCGCACGGTGCTGCGCCTGCACCCGCTGCTGGCGCCGGTCAAGGCGGCGGTGCTGCCGCTGGTCAAGAAGGACGGCCAGCCCGAGGTGGCGCGGGAGATTCTCGCCGACCTGCGTGAGCGCATGCAGGTCGAGTACGACGAGGGCGGCGCGATCGGGCGCCGCTACCGCCGCCAGGACGAGATCGGCACGCCGTGGTCGATCACGGTCGACCACCAGTCGCTCGAGGACCGCACCGTGACCGTCCGTGACCGCGACAGCCTCCAGCAGGAGCGGGTCGCGATCGGCGACCTGGCCGACGAGCTCGAGCGGCGCCTGCGCGCACCGTGGCGCTCACCGAAGCTCGAGAGCGACGAAGCCTGAAGCTGGTCGGGGCGAGGAACGCTTCGCGTCGCGTCCCCCGCCCCTCTTTGCGATTCCCCATAACGGTCGGGCCGGTCAGCCGCCGTATGCCCTCCGCCTGTCGCTAGCGAAGATGCTTGCGACGGGGATCACAAGCTCGTGTCAGTCATGCGGATCGGCTAAGACCAGCCGCCGCCCGCTGAGCCACTGCCGAGCTGCCCGAGGAGCCGCCTGAGGAATGCCCTTGAGTGCGGCGGCCGTCAGCCCGGAGCCGCTTGCGGAGAGAACCTCCCAGGTTCCGCCGAACCCCTTGAGGCCCTGGCCCTTCGCCGTGCCGGCGCTTGAGTCCTCCGCGAACGTGTAGAGCGGGTGGCCGTTCAGCACCAGTTGGTGCTTCTTGCCGTGCGTCCAGACCGTCAGCTTGCCCTTGATGCCGCTGGCCCAGCACGGGCTTCGTGGAGGTCGTGGTGACCGCCGGCCACGCGCCGAGACATGCGGCGCTGGTGCAGAGCGGGTGCGAGGTGCTGTCGCCCGTCAGCAGGTAGACGGCGCGGCCAGATGAGTTCACGAGCACCATGTGCTTCGAACCTCCGACCTTGACGCTCTCGACCTTCACCGACGCCGCCGCGGCGGGATGCGCGGAGGCGGCCATCGCGCTGCCCTCGGCTGCTACTGCGGCAAAGCCGCCAATCGCTGCGACCGCTGCGCCAACTGCGATGTATCGAAGTCTTGACATCGGGACCTCCTGTCGTTCCAGTTGAGGCTCGCTTTGAGCCGGTTGTGGCTCGCATTGAGCCGGTTGATCTGGAAGACGCCGGGGTGGTCGGAAACCTTCCCGATGCGCCGCACGCTTGGCCGTGGCAGCCGCGCCGAATGTTGCCCGGCGGCATGCGCCGTATGCTGGCGCCCCGAGCATGAGCGTCGGACACCAGCTCGACCCCGAGTCCCTCGGCGACCATCTGGATCGCCTCTACCGCGCCGCCTGGAGCCTGTGCGGATCACGCGAGGAGGCGGAGGACCTGGTCCAGGAGACGTACGCAAAGGTGCTGCTGAAACCGCGGTTCCTGCATGGCGATGACGACCTCGGCTACCTGCTGCGCGTGCTGCGTAACACGTTCATCAGCGGGCGGCGCGCCGCTGCGCGCCGCCCCGTGACAACGGCGCTCCCAGACGATCTCAGCGTCGTCGAGGATCGCTCTGCGCTGCAGCCCGAAGCCCACCTCGAGGCCGGAGAGCTCTATGCGGCGATCTCGGCGTTGCCTGAGGCGTTCCGCGACGCGCTGATCGCGGTCGATGTTGTCGGGCTCTCCTACCGCGAGGCAGCAAAGGCGCTGCGTGTGCGCGAGGCGACGCTGACCACGCGCGTGCACCGGGCGCGCAACCGGGTCGCTGACGCGCTGAGGCTCGACTGAAGCCGCCCGGGGCCAGCCGCTCAGGCCATCAGGAGAACGTAGACGACGCCAGCCGCCAGAGGCCTGACGCCGAGAGCCCGGAGGCCGAGAGCACGCAGGTGTGGTTGCGCTCCTGCCAGACGACGACGGTACGACCGTGCTGCCGCATCGCCGCGTACGGCTCGCCGTGTGTGTCCAGACCGCTCAGCACGGGTGCCGACACGATCGAGTAGGCGAGCTTGCGCGTCCCGTCCGAGTAGTAGACCGTCTTGACGGCCCGGCCACCGACACGGTCGGTGCGCTGGCCAGTGCTGCGCCAGCCCTGTGGGACCTCCCAGTTCGGGAAGTGCAGATCGCCGACGCGGGCGGTCAGCAGCTTGTTCGGCGCGCCGGGATAGGGCGCGGGTGCAGCTGCCGATGGTCCACGCGTCGCACAGCGACGCGGCCTGGGCGATCGATAGACCGCCACCGCCGCCCAGTGCCAGCACGAGTGCCACCGCCGCTGCGGCGACCGCGGTCGTCGCGAAGCTCGCGTAACGCAGCGCAACCCCGGGCAACGCCGGCGCGCGGCGACGCCGCCGCTTTGCAGCCTGGGCGTGCATCGAGTCGATCTCGGCGCGCAGGCCCGCGGGCGCACGCTCGGTCTGTGCGGCTGCTTGCAGCATTCGCACCACCTGCGTTTCGCGGTCGGGGAGCTCGTCGTCAGACATTGTCGGCACTCAGAAGACAGGGCATTTCGAGGTTAAGGACGCCCGTGTGGCCATGAATCTTCCCGGATCGGGCCGATCTTCTGCAGATCTCACACACGTGCGGCCACCGGCGGCGACGCGCCCGCCAGGTTTGCAGTGTCCGCCGGCGTCCGCGCCGTGACCCAGTAGCGCCCGGGTTTGAGGCGCAGCCGGCCCCTGAACTGCCCAGCGACCGCCTCGACCGTGGTCCTCGCCAGCACGTGATGCCTGCCGCCGGCCTCGTGCGGCCTCGAGCACGACGTGCCGCTTATCGGGGGTGACCGTGCCCACCGCGGTGAACTCGTTCCCCCCTTCGCGTGTGAGCGACAGGCTGAGCGCCGGCGCCACGCCGACCGCGATCAGTGCGGAGGCAGTTGCCGGAGCCTCCGCGTGCAGCGCGCGCAGCAGCAGGTTCGATTTCGGCTTCAGCAGCGCGAACCACAGCCCGTCGTGCTTGGTGAGCGCCGTTGCGAGTACCGACTCGTGCGCGGCCGTGCGGCTGCTTGTCACGTCCTCAAGCCTGACCTTGGCCCTCGCCAGCGCCACCCCGCCAAAGCTGCGCAGGTAGCCGTGGAGTGGCAGCTGACGGCCGGCGCGTCAGCCGTACGGAAGCGAGCTGCAGGTACCGCGCCGGCTTGACCTTGGTTCCCGGAGCGATCGCGTACGGAGCCAGCGCATACCGTTCTGCGGCGGCCCGACCTCGAGCGTCATCCTGCACCTGCCGCCCGACCAGCTGCACTACCGCTGGCCGCAGAGGCGGCAGGCCGTTGAAGTACATGTCGTCGCCGGGGCAGTCGGTCGTGCAGCCGTCACGGTGTCCCGCGACCCGCGGTAACGAGACGAGCTGTCCGGGGCGAAAGCGCGTGTAGGACGCGTCGGTCGGATCGACCTCGACCGTCACGCGCCCGCTTGACCGGCACGCCGTGCAGTGCGAGCTTCCAGGCGACGAGCCGTGCGAGCGAGCCGCGAGCAGCGCTAGTCGGCAGAGTGGCCTCGAAATCGCCGAGCAGCACTGCCCCGAACGACTCGAGGTTGTAGCCCCCGGCCTGAGCTCCGACCACCGCCTGGTCGATCCCGCCGGCGCGGCCCTCCCAGATGCGGCCGTAGGCGTCGACCGCGAAGTTGTAGCCGAAGTCATTCCAGCCGCGGACGAACGTGTGGAAGTAGTAGATCGAGCGCAGCATCGCCGGCACCTCGGCGCTGCTGTAGCCGTTGGCGTTCACCGAGTGGTGCACGAACGCGAGCTGCACGTCCCCGTAGAGCGGAGCGCGCTCGCGGCTTCGCCTGGCGCCCCAGGCGCTGCGGGCGATGATCGGCGGCTGCCCAGGGCCCGCCGGGAGGTCCGGCGCGGCGAGCGGGAGCCCCTGGGCGGCGGTCGCCGCGACGTCCACGCGGTCCGCGGGAAGGAAAGTGTTGCTGGGGGACGCTTTCCTTCCCGCCTCGGGGCCGTAGTGTCGGCGGCAACCGCCGCGGCGCTGACGAAATGCACGCTCAACCCCTCGACCTCCACGTTGCTGCGCAGCTGCACGGCGTCCGCACGACCGGTCCAGACGGGCTCACCGACCAGCGCGTAGGCGACCGTCTCGCCGCCTTCGCTGTCATGACCCAGCACCGACGCCGACACCCACGGCGTCCAGCCGCTTCCGAGCCTCCGCGCGCGCAGCTCGATCGCGCGTGCTCCGGCGCCTGCCAGTCGATGCCCGCCAGCACGAACGTCTCCGGCGCCAGCAGCGGACGGACCCTCACCAATCAGTCGCCCGATCCAACGAGTGGAAACCGGAGCCGGAGCATGCGGGTTTCCACCGGGCCGAATCACGTCAATCTGCCCCCGACGATCTCACGTGACCTTGCCCCTCGCGACGAATCTCAGGCCGCCGGGCACCGGCGTGGCGGTGACCGACTGCACGTGAATCTCCGGATCGTCGTAGAGCGTCACTGTCGCGAACGCCCCCAGCAGCCCGGACGGCGCGACCACGAGCTTGCCGTCGCGTGCCGCGATGACGACGTCCACGCTGGCCTGGACACCGAGCACGCTGGCGGTACCGCGCAATACCAGCTGCCCTTTGCTGCCTGCACGGGCGTCAGCGACCTGACGATCGGCAGCGCCGCGTGCAGGTCGGGAGCTCAAGCTTGGCGTCGCCGACCATCTCGTCACCGCGCTTGGTGAACGTCACCGTCGTGCAGCGTGAGCAGGCCGGTGTGGACCACGCCGATCGAGACGTCTCGACCGTGCCGATCCCTCAGTCTGGTGCAGCAGCTCTCGAGCTGACTTGGCTGCAGGTGTATTCGGCCATCGTCGCCGTCACCCTGTCAGCGTGCCGCCAGATCAGCTGAATCCACGGAAACGCGGACAGGTGCGCGCTCAGTACGCGTGCCATCCTTCGCCAGCCGCTGGCGCAGCACGCTGGTCGCAATCGAGGGCGCGACAAACTGCCCGCCCACAACACGACTGCGACGATCGCCGCGACCGAGATCGCCACATGGCGGAGCGCGACGGGTTTGAGCGTGCGGTAATCAGGCTGACTCGGACGCGCCGGCGGCCCCGTCACCGGACGGCGGGGCCGGCGGCGAGTACTGAAACTCGTCCTCGGAGCCGAAGAGAGCATCGAGCGCCTTGTTGCGCGCGTCCTCCGAGAACGCCAGCGCTCCGGTGCCGCTGACCACGAGCAGGAAGATGCGAGCTTCCTGCGCTTCTTCGCTGTGCGGCCTTGCTTCTTCGGCTTGTCCTGCTTCTCGGCCTGCTTGCCTTTGCGCTTTCCCATCTGCTCTCCCGTCACTCGTTACGAACGCTCGCCCGAGGATAACCGTCCGCGGGCCGCGGATCGCCGCGCTGTCAGATTATGTAGCGGGCGCCTTCGGCGGCCATTCGACCGGCGCGCCGAACCCTGCTCGGCGGCGTGCTCGCAGCGCTTCTGCGTCGAGCTCATCCGAGTAGTGGCTCAACAGCAGCCGCTTGGCCGCGGCGCGCTGACCGAGCTCTCCGCCTCCAGCGCGTTCAGGTGCCCACGGAATCCGCCTGCCCGAATGCGGGCCCGTTCCTTCGGTCGCCTCGAGCATCAACAGGTCCGTCTCGCGCGCGAGACCGACGATCTCGTCGTTGGGCCCGCAGTCGGCACCGAACGTGAAGTCGCCGGCCGTCCTCGCAGCTGAGGTCGCACGCCCAGGCCGGGACGTAGTGCGGCACCTCGCTGAACCTCACCGTGAACGGGCCGACCGCCAACGCTCCGGTCGGGGTCGTACTCGGCCAGTGCGAACGCCTCAGAGATCTGGCGCTCGGCGCCGAACACCGCCCCGAGCGTCGCGAAAGCGCGTTCGGAGCCGGGAGGTGCCCACAGCCGGGGGCGTTCGCCCTCAGCGCGACCGTGGTAGGTCAGCGCGTGGCTGAACGGATACAGGTCGAGCGTGTGATCGGCGTGCAGGTGCGAGATCAGTACTGCGTCGACCTCGTGCGGATCGCAGACCGCGCGCAGCTTGGCGAACACGCCGCTCCCGCACTCGAGCAGCAGCGTGAAGCCATCGTGGCGGATCAGGTAACCGCTGTTCGCTCCGCCTGCATCCGGCAGGGCGGGCGACTTGCCAAGCACCGTCATCTCCACGCGCCAGCAGAGTAGAGCATCAGGGTGACTGGGAAGGATCGTGGAGCTGCTGGCGTCCTTGGTTCTGTCGCGCCAAAAGAAGGCGGCGAACCTCGATGCCAGGAGCACGTATGAACCTCAGCAGGACGAGTGCCGAACAGCGCCCGCTCAACGGCGCGACCGCGAAACAGAGCCAGCAGCCACTCGGGTCGCTTTCGTTCTTCGGGTTCGCGGTGATCTCGTTCGGCGGACCGCTTGCGCTGGCCGGGCTGATCGCGCCGGAGGTGATCACCGGCGCCGGGCCGCACGCAAGCGACTCCGCCGGGCTGGCGATCGTGATCTCGGTCGTCGTGTTCGCCGTACCGCTTCTGATCTGGCTGCGCTATCGCGAAACACATCAACGGTTCCGGCGGGCTCTACGACTTCGTCAAGGCGGCCGCCGGCCCGCGGGTTGCGCTGCTGCAGGCGGCGATCTGGACGTTCAGTTACCTGCTCTACATCGTCTATACGACCGAGCAGATCGTCTATGACTTCTGCCCGCGTGTTCCCCGGCGATCGGTCCTTGCAGACGCCGCTCGCACTGCTGATCCCGATCATGCTCGCCGCCGTGATGGTCGGCGGCCGGCGCAGTGCGATGCTCACCGCGGGCCTGCTGGCAGCGACGCAACTCGTGCTCGTCGGGGTCCTCGACGTGTCACGCTCGCCAACGTCAGCACCCCGGCGTCGACTTTCGGAGCCAGCGCGCCTGCCGGCGAGCTGGCCAAGGCGGGCTTCCAGAACTCGCTCCTGTACGTCTGCGGCAGCCTGCCGCTGTTCCTCGGAGGCGAACTGGCGCGGCCGGCGATCACGATCCGCCGCGGCTTGGTCGGCACCTACCTGCTGACCGCGCTGGTCGTCCTGCTGGCGGTCGCACCCCTGCGGCCAGTGCCCCTGATCTGATGGGGGCCGAGGTTCCGGCTGTGACGATCGCGCAGCGCTTCAGCGGTGCCGGGCTGGCCGACGCGATGGGTGTCGGGCTGGCCCTCAGTATCGGCGGCGTGATGCTCGCGGAATACTTTGCGCTGACGCGACTGCTGCACGCCGTCGGCTCGTGGCGGCTGCGGCCGATCACGCTCGTGCTCGCCGGGATTGTCGTCGCTGCGGCACCGCTGATGCTGATCGATCCCGAGGGCCTGTATGACGCGCTGCTCAAGCCGTCTCTGGTCGCGCTCTGGCTCAGCCAGCTGATCGTCTTCGCCGTCTATCCGCGGTTCGCACGGGCACATGGCCAGCGACTGCTGCCGGCCTGCGCGGCAGCCTGTTCGCCAGTGGGCTCGCCATCTACGGCCTCGTAATCACGCTCCAGCACGCATCGAGCTGAGCGTCTGAGGTCGGGAAGGATCGCGACGCCGGGGGCGTCCTCTGATGTGACGCGCCCACCACGGGCGCTTGATCTCAAGCCCAACAACCAGAGGAGCACGATGGATCAGGCAAGCAACAGACAGCTCCGCAGGATAGGCGCGGTCGCGCTGGCGGTCGCCGCAGCCGGCGGGGCTACGGCCGCAGTCGCCGAAGCGATGAGCTCACAGCCACATCGGGCGGCGAAACACACGACTCAGGCGACGGTCGGGGTCAAGCGGAACGCCACGCTTGGACAGATCCTCGATGCCGGCAGCCGGCATCTGACCGTGTACATCTTCGCCGGCGACCGCGGCACGAAGTCACGTTGCAGCGGCGCGCTGCGCGAGCGTCTGGCCAGCCGGTCACAACCGCAGCCAAGCCGAAGGCATCGGGTGGAGCTCGCAGCGCAGTGCTTGGCACAACCCGGCGCTCCGGCGGCGTCAAGCAGGTCACCTACAAGGGCCACCCGCTCTACTACTTCAAGGGAGACCGGTCATCGCAGACGGCGGCGGGGCAGGCACTCGACGGGTTTGGTGCCCGCTGGTACGTGATCACGCCAGCCGGACACGTGGTCACGACGATGCCCAGCTCGCAGTCCACGACCCCGACCGATGGCGGCACGCAGACGACCGGCTCACCGACCACCACGACCGGCTCGCCGACCACGACCACCACAACTCCGACGACCACCATGCCGGACGGGTGGTCCTAGGACGACTTCCCCGTCGGCCAGTCAGCGGTGTAGCGCTACCTGCTCGCTGGCCGACGGGAACGCCCAGGCGACCTGCATACGGCGCTCCTGCCGGAAGTTGAAGCGCAGCTGACTCGGCGGGCGCAGGCCCTCCGGACGGTTGGGTCGGTACGTCGCACACGGACCGGCCTGCGTCACCGCGCAGAGCATGTTCTGCTTGAAGAAGCAGCCATCACACGACACCTTCCCCCCAGGGGGACGACCATTCGCCATCCGACCAGACACCTCACCCAGACACTCTCGTTTGTCGAACCTGCCTCGGCGCATCCGGCGCGTCGGCGACAGCCATCAAAGCGCTTTAACCCCCCCGACGCGAGCGCGATTCCCGGAAAACGCAACACTTTCGTAACTTCTTGTTTTCCCTGCTATTAGCGGGGATTTCGTGGGCCAGAGGCAGAATCGGCCGCATTTTCCGTAGCTTTCGCAAGCGATGCGGATCCTCGTCACCGGGATCACCGGCGCGATCGGCAGCCGGCTGGCCCCGCGCCTGCTCTCGGATGGCCACGATGTGCGCGCCCTCAGTCGCCGCAGCGACAGGTCTGAGTTCGCGCACGTGCCCGCTGGCGTCCAACTGTTCACAGGTGACGCGATCTCTGGCGTTGGCCTGCTGCGGGCGCTCACGGGTGTGGAGGTGGCGTACTACCTGATCCATTCCATGGAGCCGGGTGCGGACGGGCACTTCGGTGTGCGCGAGCGCTCAGCGGCCGCGAACTTCGCCACAGCCGCGACGCAGGGCCGGCGTCGGACGGATCGTGTATCTCGGCGGCCTCGTGCCCGAGGGCGCCAGCTCGGAGCACATCGCCAGCCGATTGGAGGTCGAACGGATTCTGCTGGCAGCAGTCCCCGACTCGGTTGCGTTGCGGGCATCGATCGTGATCGGCTCGCGGTCGCGGTCGTTCCGCTTCCTCGTCCGCCTGATCGAACGGATGCCTGTACTGGTCGTCCCGGCGTGGAGCCAGCACAGCACAGCGCCTGTCGACGAGCGCGACGTGCTCAGTTGTCTGACACGCGCCGCGACAGTGGCCGACGCGGGCGGCCGGTCGCTCGACCTGGCGGGCCCTGAGGTGGTCACCTACGGTGAGCTGATCGATCGCATCCGTGACCACTTGCTGATCGACCGGCCAACGCTGAACCTCCCTCGCGTCACGCTCACGCCGATCGCCAGTCGGGTTTCCGCCGTTGTCGCAGGCGAGCAACACGCGCTGATCGGACCGCTGATGGAGGGTCTCGAGACTGACCTGTTGCCGCGAGCGGAACTGGCAACTGACCTGCTCGACGTGCGTCGGCACTCACTGGACGCGGCGATCGAACGGGCTCTGCGTGACTGGGAGCTGATCGAACCCTTACGCGCGCGCTAGAACATCAGAGCGGAATATGAGCACTGTCCACGTCCAAATACAGATTGATGCGCCCCCGAATGCGGTATGGGACACCATCATGGATCCGAACAGGCTGTCCGAGTGGGTCACGATCCACCGTTCAGTCAAGGTCAAGTCAGCAGATCCGCACGAGGAAGGCGCGCGCATGGATCAGGTGCTGCACATCCTCGGTGTCTCGTTCAAGGTCCACTGGACACTTGAGTCCGTGATCGCGCCGCGCGAGGCCGAATGGCACGGACGCGGTCCGGCCCTGTCACGCGCACTGATCCGTTACAAGCTGACAGGTGAGCTCGAAGGTCCTACGACCTTCGATTATGTAAACGAGTTTCACCCGCCGGGCGGCGCGCTCGGCGGCGTTGCGTCAAAGGTTCTGATCGGACATGTTCCCGAACGTGAAGCGCATGATTCACTGGCACGCCTGAAGATACTGATCGAGTCGAGTGACACTCGGTATGGTTAGTCCTAACAGGAGAGCAACCACCCCGTACAACTGGAATAAAGGAGTGCGCCGATGGCGGGCTTTATCGACTCAGCAGTCCAGGACATTGACAACCGGTTGAAGGAGCTCAAGGAGGAGGAGGCCAAACTTCTCGCTGCTCGCTCGGCGCTCGCCGGGACGCCACCTCGCCGTGGACCTGGCCGGCCACCGCGCGCTGCCACCACCGCCAGCAGCGACAGCAGCACCACCACCAGCAGCACCACCGCAACCAGCGGCGGCAGGAAGAGGAGCAGCACCCGCCGCGGCCCCGGGCGGCCGCGCGGTCGCCGCGGTGGGAACACTCGTTCCGCTCAGGCACTCGAGCTCGTACGTAGCCAGCCGGGGATCACGATCCCGGAGATCGCCACGGCAATGAAGATCGAGCCCAACTACCTGTACCGCGTAATGCCGAAGCTCACCTCTGACGGCCTGGTAACCCGCGACGGTCAGGGTTGGCACGCCGCCGCGCAATCTGGTTCGTAGACAGCATCCGGTCACTGACCGTCAACCGCGCACTCGCGCGCAGCTGAAAGGCTGTGCGCGAGTGCGGATATTTCCGCGCACCGCACGCTCAGGACGGCGCCGTCGCCAGCCGCTCGTAAATCTGCTGTGCGCGCCTGCGCCACGAGTGCTCGGCGCGGACGATTTCACCAGCCACCTGAACCGCACGCCAGCCGTCCTCGTTCGCAACGTCGGCATCTAGGCGCTCGGCCAGGTCGGATCCATCGGCTGAGACCTCGCAGATCGAAGCTTGAGGCAGTAGATCCTCGAACTCGCCGCTGCTCGGCAGCACGCCCAGCAGCCTCGCGCCACACGCGAGTCCCTCGAGGTACCGCATGACCAGCGGGCTGAACCCACCTGTGCGGCTTGCGTCGGGGGGCGTCACAACGAAATAGCGGCACCTGCGCACGAGCGTTCCGAGCTCCTGCGGATCGCTGAACTCCCCGCCTTTCAGCGTGTAGCGGTATTCGAGCCCGCGCTCCGCGCAGTAATCGATCAGCGCTCGATGAAGCCGCTCGTCGCGTCGCCCCATCCAGTACGCGAAGATGTCGCGCTCCTCGTAACCCGGGTGGAAGACGTCGGTGTCGACACCGAACGTAATCCACTCGAAGCGGCCGCGCGGGAACCGTCTCCGCAGCTCGTCGCAGCCCTCGCGGTAGGGCACGAAGCATGGATCCAGCCGCTGCGCGACCGCCAGCGTCCCGATCTTGGTGAGCAGCGGACGAAACGGGTCGACCACAAAAGCCGAGCGACGGGTAAGCGGCTTTGTGGCCGACAGAGTCCACACAGGAAGCTCAGGTCGCGATGCGCTCTGCATCCAGAACAGCGCGTCGGCGGAGCGGATGGCGCGCGCCGAGTTCAACCACTCGGCGGCGCGCCCGAACGACAGTGGCGGCGGAGCGATCACCTCCGAACCCGCCAGCACCGCAAGCGGGTCGAGCAGCGGCGGCCCGAGTGTCGTCCAGTTGATTGCCGGTGAAAGCTTCCTGTTCGACAGGACTGCAAGCCTCATGCTGATCTCACTTTCAGCCTGGATCGGCCGGCGAACGCTCAGTTGCCTGTCATCACCCTCAGATCAGGCCCAGCGCCCTGATCGCTTCGCGCTCCTCAGCCAACTCGGCTACGGAGGCGTCGATGCGCGCACGGGAGAAGTCGCTCAGCTCAAGCCCCTGGACGATCTTGTATTCGCCACCGGACGCCGTTACCGGAAAGCTCGAGATCAGACCCTCCTGTACTCCGTACGAGCCATCCGACGAGATCGCCATCGAGACCCAGTCACCCTCCGGTGTGCCGAGGACCCAGTCATGCACGTGGTCGATCGCAGCGCTTGCAGCCGATGCTGCACTCGAAGCACCGCGCGCGTCGATGATCGCCGCACCGCGCTTCTGGACGGTCGGGATGAAGTCATTTTCGAGCCACGCCTGATCGTTGATCTTCTCGGCAGCATTCTCGCCGGCGAGCTTCGCGTGAAAGATGTCCGGGTACTGCGTCGCCGAGTGGTTGCCCCAGATCGTGACGTTGGTGATGTCCTTCACGGGCGTAGCCGGTTTTCTTCGCGAGCTGGGCGATCGCACGGTTATGGTCAAGCCGTGTCATCGCCGTGAAGCGCTCGGCCGGGATGTCAGGCGCATTCTGCTGCGCGATCAGGGCGTTGGTGTTGGCGGGGTTACCGACGACCAGCACCCTGATATCGGACGCGGCGTGCGCATTCAGCGCCTGGCCCTGCGGCTTGAAGATGCCGCCGTTGGCCTCGAGCAGGTCACCGCGCTCCATGCCCGCGGAACGCGGGCGCGCGCCGACGAGCAGTGCGATGTTCGCCCCGTCGAACGCCTTGTTCGGATCGTCGCTGATATCGATCCCGGCAAGCAGCGGGTAGGCACCGTCGTCGAGCTCCATCGCCGTGCCCTCGGCCGCCTTCACGGCCGCGGGAATCTCGAGCAGCGAGAGGTGCACCGGGGTGTCGGGACCGAGCAGCGCACCGCTCGCGATCCGGTACAGGATCGCGTAGCCGATCTGGCCGGCGGCACCGGTCACCGCGACCTTAACGGGGGTCTGGCTCATTTTCTCTCCGTGGTCTGCGAATCCGAAATAGGGAAAGCAGCCGACGGCTACGCGAAGTCGAGCTCGTACACCTCGCTCAGCTTCGCCTTCAGATAGTCGATGAACGGCGCCACCGCCACCGGCCCGCCGACCACGCTGCGTCAAGCAGTTCAGTGTCGCTGTAGCGCGAACCATGCCGGTGTACGTTCTCGCGCAGCCACTCGCGCAGGCCCTGCAGCTCGCCTGCGGCAAGCTGTTCGTCGAGGTCCGTGAGCTCGGCTGCACGCGCGCCCACAGCTGGCCGGCGATCAGGTTCCCGATCGCATACGTGGGGAAGTAGCCGATCAGTCCCTCCGACCAGTGCACGTCCTGCATGACCCCCTCGGCGTCGACTGCGGACCTCGACGCCGAGGTACTCGCGCATCCGCGCGTTCCAGGCCTCCGGCAGGTCGGCCACGTCGAGCTCCCCGGCAATCAGCGCGCGCTCGAGTTCGAACCGCAGAACGATGTGCAGGCCATAGGTGCTCTCGTCTGCCTCGATCCGGATCGTCGACGGCCGCACAGCATTCACCGCGCGGAACAGCTGCTCAGGCTGCAACCCGGTCAGCGCTCCGCCTGAGTAGCCCACCACGCGCGGGCGCCAGCGCGGTGCTGAAGGCACGGCCGCGTCCGACCATGTTCTCCCAGAGCCGGCTCTGGGATTCGTGGATCGCGCTCGAGCGGATCGTGCCGAGCGGCGTGCGCTGAAGCTCGGGTGCGATCCCGGCCTCATAGAGACCGTGGCCGCATTCGTGCATCGCGCTGTAGAGCGCAGTCGGGAAGTAATGCTCCGCGTATCGCGTCGTGAGCCGCACGTCGTTCACTGAGAAGCTCGACTCGAACGGATGGATTGTGTCGTCGATCCGCCAGCTCGCATCGTTGAAGCCCATCCAGCGCAGTACCTGGTCAACGAGCTGACGCTGCCCTGCGACCGGATAGGTCGACATGCAGTGGCGCGGCGTCGATTTCGCGGCCTCGCAAGGCGTCTATCAACGGCATCAGCTCGTCGCGCATCTCCTTGAGCAGCGCGGCCGCGTGAGCGGTCCGCATGCCCGGGCGCGAAGTCGTCGAGCACGACGTCGTAAGGATCGTCGTAGCCGTCGAAGCAGGAGATGTAGTCGCGCGCGAGTTGGAAGTTGAGCTCGAGCGCCGGCGTGAACAGGCTGAAGTCGTCCGCCGCGCGCGCCGCCACCCACCGCTCATAGCCACTCGGACGCGGCCTTCGCGCGGGCCACCGCGAGCTCGACCGGGACGCGCCGATCCTTCTCGTATAGCCGCCGCGTCTCCGACACGATCCGCGCCTCGACCGAGTCCGGCGCGAGGCCGTTCGAGCTCCGCCTCCGCGGCGCCGACCAGCTCACCGGTGCGCTCTGAGGTGAGGCGCTCGTGCGCGATCCGCTCCAGTGTCGCGAGTTGCTCGGTGCGCAGCGGCGCGCCGAGCGGCGGCATCAACGTGTTCTGGTCCCACTGCAGCACGGCGCATGCCCGCCGCAGATCCGCGATCCCTGCGATCCACTCCCGCAGCTCCGTCATACCTGTCGCCATCGCGCACCCCCCGGGTCCGCTATGTTGCCTGTGCCACCATTGCAGCATGTTCAGGCGTCCACGCTCGATCAAGTTGATGTCAGTCGCCGGGATCCGGATCGGCGTCGACGGCACCTGGTTCGTCGATGCTGTTCCTGCTGATCTTCCTGCTGTCGGGGTCGTTCAGGGACGCGCTGCACTCCTCCGACGACGTCGCCTACCTGACGACGGTCGTGACGGTGCTGCTGTTCTTCGGCTCGCTGATCGTGCACGAGCTTGGGCATGCGTTCGCCGCGCGTCGCGACGGCATCCAGGTGCAGCGCATCGAGCTATTCCTGTTCGGTGGCACCACCTACATGAGCCGCGACGCCCAGACGCCCGGCGAGGAGTTCCAGATCGCGGTCGGCGGGCCCGCTCGGGACGCTGCTGTTCATCGCGCTCTGCTTCGCGATCGATCTCGCGCTCGTGGGGCCGCACCGGCTGCTCCACGCGATCGCGCTCGACGGAACCGTGCAGATCACGCCGGTGCTGCTGGCGCTCAGCTGGCTGCTGCCGATGAACGTCCTGATCTTCATCTTCAACATCGTCCCCGCCTACCCGCTCGACGGCGGGCGTATCGCGCGCGCGGTGATCTGGCGCGTGACCGGCGACAAGCTGCGCGGCACCCGCGCCGCTGCCCGCATCGGCGAGGGTTTTGCGGTCCTGCTCGGCGCCTTCGGCCTCTTCATCACGGTCGAGCGACCCGAGCTTCGTCGGCGGCGACCCGACGCTTCGCGGGCATCTGGCTGATGCTGCTGGCCTTCATGATCTGGCAGTCGGCGCGGATGGCGCTCAACGGCACCGCCGCGGCCTCACGCGTGCAGGGCGTGCGCGTCGCCGACATCATGGACCACGAGCCCGTGGTCGTGCGCGGAACCGCACCGTCGAGCAGGCGCTCGACGAGTCGTTCCTGCGCTACCAGACCGAGTGGCTGCCGGTGATCGATGGCGATGGGCGCTTCATCGGCATCGCCCGCCGCGAACGCGCGCAGGAGCTGGTCGACGACGGGCCACGCCGACGCCACGGTCGGCTCGATCCTCGAGCCCGACGACGTCGCACAAGCTGCAGATCGGCGAGCAGCAGCCGCTGACCGACGTGCTGATGCTCGAGGCGCTCGGCCGCCTCGGCGCGATGTCGCGATCGACGATTACGGCACGCTCAGCGGCGTGGTCACGATCGACCAGGTGCGGCGGGTGCTTCAGACGGTGCTGGCGAAGCCCGCCGCACCGCGGTAATCAGAGTCGCGGCGGCGACGCGCCAGGCTAAGCGGCAGCGGCCGCTGAGGCCGAAACGATGCCGTCGCGGATCAGCAGCTCCGCGATCTGGACCGCGTTGGTGGCGGCACCCTTGCGCAGGTTGTCCGCGACGACGAACATCGCAAGGCCGTTCGGGTGCGACTCGATCGCGCCGCACGCGCCCGACGTAGACCTCGTCACGCCCCTCGCGCCGGAGCGGCGACGGCACGTCTTCGACGATCAGGCCCGGCGCCTGCGAGAGCAACTCGAGCGCGCGCTCGACGGGCAGGTGCTCGCGCGTCTCGATGTTGACCGCCTCGGAGTGCCCGACCCGCACCGGCACGCGCACGCACGTGACCGCCACGGCGATCGACTCGTCCTCGAGGATCTTGCGCGTCTCGAACATCATCTTGCGCTCTTCGTCGGTGTGGTCGTCGCCGCTCGGAAGTTGCCGGCGGCGCCGATCACGTTGAACGCGATCTGGTCTGCGGATAGATGCTCGGCGCGGGCATCGGCTCGCCGTCGAGCGAGCGCGCGCCTCGGCCTCGAGCTCCTCGATCGCCTTGCTGCCCGTGCCCGACACCGACTGATAGGTGGAGACGACCAGCCGCTCGATCCCGACCTCGCGATGGATCGGCGCGAGCGCGACCATCAGCTGCATCGTCGAGCAGTTCGGATTGGCGATCAGTCCGTTGGTGGCCCGTCGCGAGCGCGTGCGGGTTGACCTCGGAGACGACCAGCGGCACCTCCGGATCGCGGCGGAAGGCGGAGGAGTTGTCGATCACGGTCGCGCCGGCCTCGACGAACCGCGGCGCCCACTCCTTCGAGGTGCCGCCGCCGGCCGAGAACAGCGCGATGTCGATGCCGCTGAGGTCGGCGCTCTCATCGAGTGCGCGCACGGTGCGCCCGTCGATCACGCTCCCGGCCGACCGGCTGGTCGCGAACAGGACGATCTCGTTGCCCTGATCGAGCCCGCGCTCCTTCAGACACTGGAGCATCACGGTGCCGACGGCGCCGGTCGCGCCGACGACGGCATCCGATGCCCGCCCCCGCTGGAGCGGGCCGCAGCGACTCCAGCGGCGTCGCTCACCGAGGCTCCTGCCCGAGCGGGAGCTCCTCGCGCACGTCCGAGTCGCCGAGCCCGAACGCCGTGTGCAGTGCGCTCACCGCCTGCGGCACCGCGTCGGCGCGGATCACGCATGAGATCTTGATCGGCGAGGTCGAGATCATCTCGATGTTGATGCCCTCGTCGGCGAGCGTGCGGAAGACCTTGGCCGAGACGCCGGGGTGCGACTTCATCCCGGCGCCGACGATCGACACCTTGCCGATCTGCCGATCGGTCTCGACCTTCAGGCCCTGCTCGGCGATCACCGGCTCAAGCGCGGTCTCGGCCGATGCGCAGATCGTCGCTGGCGAGCGTGAACGACACCTCGGCGTCGGCGCCCTCGGTGCGCGGGTCGTTCTGGATGATCGTGTCGAGGTTGCAGCCGGCCGCAGCCAGCGCCTCGAAGATCTCCGCGGCCGCGCCGGGCCGGTCCGGCACGCCGACCAGCGTGATCCGAGCTTCCTCGGTCGAGTGCGTCACGGCGGTGATCAGCGGATGCTCCATCGTCTCGTCTTCTCCAATCACAAAGGTACCCGGCCCGTCCTCGAAGCTCGACCGGCAGTGGATCCGGACGCCGTGCGTGCGCGCGTACTCGACCGAGCGCAGCTGCAGCACCTTGGCGCCCGAGGCGGCCATCTCCAGCATCTCCTCGAAGCTCACGAACGGGAGCTTGCGCGCGTTCGGCGACGATCCGCGGGTCGGCGCTGAAGACGCCGCTGACATCGGTGTAGATCTCGCAGACCTCGGCGCCGAGCGCGGCCGCCACCGCGACGGCGGTCGTGTCCGAGCCGCCGCGACCGAGCGTGGTCACGTCGCGGCTGGTCGACACGCCCTGGAAGCCGGCGACGAGCACGATCATGTCCTGCGTCGAGCGCCTCGACGATGCGGTCGCGCGCGGACGTCGAGGATCCGCGCCTTGGTGTGCGAGGTGTCGGTCACGATCCCGGCCTGCGAGCCGGTCAGCGAGATCGCCTTGTGGCCGAGGTCGTTGATCGCCATCGCGCACAGCGCGCACGAGATCCGCTCACCGGTGGAGAGCAGCATGTCCATCTCACGCGGGTCCGGATTGGGCGAGACCTCCTCGGCCGCCCGGATCAGCTCGTCGGTGGTGTGCCCGCGCGCGGACAGCACCGCGACGACGCGCTTGCCCTGCTCGCGCTGGGCGACGATCCGGCGCGCGGCACGCTTGATCCGCTCGGCGTCGGCGACCGAGGTGCCGCCGAACTTCATGACGATCGTGGGCGGGGTCAGCATCGCCTCTGAGGTTACGGAGTCGCGGCGCTCAGCGACCTAAAGCGGCGTGGGGCAGGAAATGCGTGGTAGCCACGCATTTCCTGCCCCGCGCCGGCCTAGCAGATCGGCTAGACCGCGCG
This sequence comes from uncultured Conexibacteraceae bacterium, assembly GCA_963720195.1. GTDB lineage: Bacteria > Actinomycetota > Thermoleophilia > Solirubrobacterales > Solirubrobacteraceae > Palsa-465. The sequence continues at coordinate 736,692 of CAVRFD010000008.1, read as the reverse complement.
GCGGCCGGAGAAGGCCCGCCCGAGCGTGAGCTCGTCGGCGTACTCGAGGTCGGCGCCGACCGGCAGCCCTGATGCGAGCCGCGTGACCGTCACCTCGGGCGCGAGCGCGCGGATGCCGGCGGCGATGTGCAGCGCCGTCGCCTCACCGGTTGTCGTCGGGTTGGTGGCGATCACGACCTCGCGCACGTCACCGTCGCGCACACGCGCGTAGAGCTGCTCGATCTTCAGATCCTCGGGGTCGATCCCGTCGATCGGGGAGAGCGCCCCGCCGAGCACGTGATAGCGCCCGCGGAACTCGTGCGTGCGCTCGATCGAGATCACGTCGACCGGCTCCTCGACGACGCAGATCAGATCGGTGTCACGGCGCTGGTCCTCGCAGATCCGGCAGCGCGGCCCCTCGGCCAGGTTGAAGCAGACCTCGCAGAAGCCGATCTTCAGCTTGACCTCGCGGATCGCCTCGGCCAGCGCGAACGCGTCCTCCTCGCTCGCGCGCAGCAGGTGGAACGCGAGCCGCTGCGCCGTGCGGCCACCCACCCCGGGCAGCTTCGACAGCTCGGTGATCAGCCGCTGAAGCGGTGGCGCGTACGTGTTCAAAGGCGACTCCTCAAGCGGATGAGGCTCAGAAGCCTGGCAGCCCCAGGCCGCCGAGCCCGCCCGGACCGGCGAGATCCCGAGCCCGCCGGTGGCGGCGCCGAGCTTCTGCGCAGCCAGCTCCTGCGCTGCCTGGAGCCCCTGGTTGACGGCGGCCAGCACGAGATCGGACAGCATCTCGACGTCATCCGGATCGATCGCCTCGGGCGCGATCGTGAGCGACTTGAAGACGAGCTCACCGGTGACCTCGACGGTCACCGCGCCGCCGCCGGCGGTCGCCTCGACGGTCTCGTGCTTCAGCTCCTCCTGGGCCTTGGCCATGTCGGCCTGCATCTTCTGGACCTGCTTGAGCATCTGTTGCATGTTGGGCTGGGGCATCAGCTTTCCCGCTCCTGGTCGTCTTGCAAGATCTCCTCGGCGCCGAACTCTTCCACGAACTTGCGCACCAGCTCGTCGTCGCTCATCGGCGTCACCTCTACCTCAGGCTCGGACTCTGCGACCCTCGGGAGCGGCCTCCGACAGCTCGTAACGCAACGCCAGTGCGCTACCGGTGACGTTACGGACCGCGTCGGCGGTCGCCCGCCGATAATCGTCCTGCTCGGCCTTGCGCTTGTAGAAAGCCGCCTCGGCAGGGAAGCTCAACACCAGCTCGCGCTCCGTGACGGCGGTCGGGCGTGCGCTCTCCAGCAGCACGCCCAGCATCGCGTTGCCGCCCCGCACCAGCTCGATCACCGCCGGCCACATCTTGCGCATGTCGTCGACGTCTGTGCCGACCGGTTCGGCGTGATTGGTGCTCCCACCGCCGGTTGAGAGTCATCGGAAACAGCACGAGAGAGTGCCGATTCCGATGACTCAACCGCCGTGGGAGGAAGCGCCCCAGCGGCTGATGTAGCTGAAGGAGCCTGCTCTGGGGCCGGCGGCGTCTCCGCGGCAGCGGGCTCACTCTCCAGCTCAGGACGCTGAGGCTGGAAGCTCGAGGGACTCCTCCTCGGCCGCCGCCGGAGCAGGCTCGCGAGCAGCCTCTTCTGGCTCAGCAGCGGACTGCGGCAGGAGCGGCTGCCGTGACCTCATCAGTCGCGACGACACTCGCGCTCTGCACCGGTGTCGACGCGGCTGATGAGGCCGCAGGCCGCAAACCACCTCGCTCCAACCTCTCAAGACGAGCAAAGACCGCACCCATGGACGGGTCCATCTCCGGAGCGGCGGCCTTGATCAGGACGAGTTCGAGCTGGATGCGGGGCTGGGCGCCATTGGCCGTGGCTTCGAGAGCGGCCGAGACCAGCTCGAGCAGGCGGACGGCGTCGGTCTCTGACAGTGTCTGAGCCTGCTGGACAAGCCGCTGGTCACGCTCAGGCGTGACGCGCAGCTCGGCCGGGACCTCGCCGAGAATCTGCACGGTCAGCAGCTCACGCGCGTGGACCTCGAGGTCACGCAGCACCTGGCCCGGGTCGCGGCCGGAAGACGCGAGCTCGGCGGCGGCGCGCAGCGCAGCGGCCGGGTCGCGGCGCGACGATCGCGTCGACCGCGGCGAACAGCTGCTCGGCGTCGGCCACGCCGAGCACGGCGAGCACGTCCTGCGGGCTGATCGCCTCATCGCCGGCGTAGGTGACGAGCTGCTCGAGCGTGCCGAGCGCGTCACGGAACGAGCCTGTCGCGTGGCGCGCGATCAGCGCCGTCGCGCCCTCGTCGATCCGGATCGATTCGGCAGCGGAGACCCGCCGCACGACGGTCGCGACCTGCTCGGCCGACGGCCGCCCGAAGTCGAAGCGGTGGCAGCGGTCGACGACCGTCGGCAGCACCTTCTGCGCCTCGGTCGTCGCGAGCACGAACACGGTCCGCGGTGGCGGCTCCTCCAGGTCTTCAGGAACGCGTTCCACGCCTGGGTCGAGAGCATGTGCGCCTCGTCGAGGATGTAGACCTTGTGGCGTCCCGAGACGGGCGCGTAGGCGACGCTCTCGCGCAGGTCGCGGATGTCGTCGACGGAGTTATTGGAGGCGGCGTCCATCTCGATCACATCGAGCGAGGTGGCGCTGGCGATCGACACGCACGAGTCGCAGACCCCGCACGGCGAGACCGTCGGCCCGTTCACGCAGTTCAGGCACGCGGCAAGGATCTTGGCCATGCTCGTCTTGCCGGTTCCGCGCGAGCCGACGAACAGGTAGGCGTGATGGATCTGATCGCGCTCGACGGCGTGCGAGAGCGTACGGACGACGTGCTCCTGACCGACCACGTCCGCGAACGTGCGAGGCCGGTGACGTCTATAGAGCGAGGGACCTGCTGACACGATTCCGAGTCTAGGTCAGAGCGCGGCCCAACCCGTTCGTTGTCCCTACGGTACGCATATACCGAACCGCAGGGACATCGAACGCGCTGCCATGATCAACGGACGAGATGCCGCCACGAGCAAGTGATCAACCTCAACTTCCACGGCATCGGCAGGCCGATGGGGCGTGACTTCGGTGAGGGCGAGCGCGACTTCTGGGTCAAGCCAGCGATCTTCGAGACAACCCTCGACATCGCCGCAGGCCGCGACGACGTAGTCCTCAGCTTCGACGACGGCAACACGAGCGACATCGACTTCGCGCTGCCGGCGCTGCAACAGCGCGGCCTCACGGCGACCTTTTTCATCGTTCCCAGCTGGCTCGGCGACCCCGGCTTCATGACCAAGGCCGACGTCCGTACGCTCGCCGCCAGCGGCATGACGATCGGCAACCACGGCCTCCAGCACCACCGCTGGACCGAGCTCGGGCGACCGGAACTCGAGCAGGAGGTGAGCGCCGGCAGGCAACTGCTCGAAGAGCTGACCGAGACCAAGATCGAGACGGTCGCGATCCCCTACGGCGCCTACAACGACCTCGTCCTCGACACGCTCCGCAGCTACAGACACGTGTTCACCAGTGACGGCGGCAGCGCCGACCCCGATGCCTGGCTGCAGTCGCGCGAGCACCTCCGCGCCAGCCACACGGCCGCCGACGTCGAACAGCTGTTGGATTCAATCCTGTAGAGCTGGCTCCGGCACCGGGACCGGTCCCGTCGGCGCAAGTCCGACCGGTCCGTTCAGCCGCTCACCGCTGTCCGCGTCGAACACGTGCGCGCGGCCCGGCTTGGCGCTCAGGTTGACGACTTCGCCCAGCTCCGGATACCTGCCGCCGCTGACGCGAGCGACGATGTCCACGCGCTGTCCGTCCTGATCGCCGTGCGCGTAGATGTAGCCGTCGGCACCGAGCTCCTCGACCAGGTCGACCGTCACCCGCAGGCCCTGCCCGCCGGCGCCGATGATCTACGAGATCCTCCGGGCGCACACCGACCAGCACCTCAGCATTTGCACCCGCGAGCGCCTCGCGTTCAACCGGCAGCGACGCTCGCACCGAACTGCACTCCGCCTTCCACGACCCGCGCCGGCAGGATGTTCATCGCCGGGCTGCCGATGAAGCCGGCGACGAACACGTTCTGCGGGCGCGTGTAGAGCTCGCGCGGCGACCCGACCTGCTGCAGCACGCCCGTCTTCATGACGGCGATGCGGTCGCCCATCGTCAGCGCCTCGACCTGGTCGTGCGTGACGTAGACGGTCGTGACGCCGAGCCGCCGTGTCAGCGAGCTGATCTGCGTGCGGGTCTGCACGCGCAGCTTCGCGTCGAGGTTCGACAGCGGCTCGTCCATGAGGAACACCTGCGGGTTACGGACGATCGCGCGCCCCATCGCGACGCGCTGGCGCTGACCGCCGGAGAGCGCCTTGGGCTTGCGGTCGAGGTAGCTCCTCGAGGTCGAGCAGCTTCGCCGCCTCGAGCACGCGCTGCGCCCGCTCGTCCTTGGACACGCCCTGGATCTTCAGCGCGAAGCCCATGTTGTCGGCCACCGTCATGTGCGGGTAGAGCGCGTAGTTCTGGAAGACCATCGCGATGTCGCGATCCTTGGGCGGCATCCGCGTGACGTCGCGATCGCCGATCAGCACGCGCCCGTCGGTGACCTCCTCGAGCCCGGCGAGCATCCGCAGTGACGTCGACTTGCCGCAACCGGACGGACCGACCAGGACCAGGAACTCGCCGTCTGCGATCTGCAGGTCGAGCTCGTCGACGGCCGGCTCGCTCGCGCCCGGCATAGATCCGGGTGGCGTGATCGAAGACTACGGTTGCCATACGGGCCTCTCCTCCTTCACCTCGCAGTGCAAGCTTACGGGTGTGGTCTACAACCCTGGTTTCACCGGTCAGCTCGACCGCGCGCAACCATGCGCAGATCCGCGCTGGAGGCTCCGAGCCGCAGCTGCAGCGCCCCCGGCTCCACGATCCTTTGGCCGTCGCGACCGCTGAACGCGCTGACCTCCGCGGGCACATCGAAGGTGACGGTCACACTCTCGCCCGCGTCCAGCGGGACGCGGGCGTAGCCGATCAGCCTGTTCACCGGCCGCACGACCGACGCGACCGGGTCGTGCAGGTACAACTGGATCACCTCAACACCGGCCCGCTGGCCGGTGTTTCGGACCGTCAGCCGACAGCAGCGACCCGAGTCCGGTCGCCACGAGTGCGATCTCCGCGTCGGGTCTCGGCCGCTACCGACTCGGCCGGCCGCCGTCGACGTCAGCTCGCTCCACCGAAGGTCGTGTAGGAGAGCCCGTGGCCGAACGGGTAGCGCGCGGTCGGGTCGAGGTTGGAGGTGCCGCTCTGCTGCGCGAGCGGCGCGCCCAGATACGTGGCCGGCTGGCCGTCGGGCGTCGCCGGGACGCTGACCGGCAGGCGTCCCGAGGGCTCGACGCGGCCGCTGAGCACGCCGGCGATCGCGCCCGCACCCTCCTCGCCCGGGAAGAACGAGGCGACGATCGCCGCCGCGCGCTCCGGCGCGGTGCCGAGCGCGTAGGGACGGCCCTCGACCAGCACGACGACCACCGGCGTGCCGGTGTCGAGCAGCGCTCGAGCAGCTCCTGCTGGATGCCCGGCAGCTGCATGTTGAGGGCGTCGCAGCCCTCGCCGGAGGTGCCGCGACCGAACAGGCCGGCGCGGTCGCCGAGCAACGCGATCACGAGATCGGGCTCGCGCGGCGGCGGCCACCGCGCGGCTCGATCCCGGAGGTGTCGTCGCCATCGACGTGACGCCCTGCAGTGTAGTCGATCTCGCGCTCAGGGAACTCGGCGCGGAGGCGCCTCGAGCACGGTCGGGATCTCGATGCCGATCGGCACGTCGGGGTGCAGCGAGCCGACGTGGCCGGGGAACGAGTAGCAGCCGAGCAGCGTGAAGCTGTCATCGGCCGTCGGCCCGACGACCAGGATCCGCTTGCCGGCCGGGTCGAGCCGAGCGGCAGCGTGCCGTCGTTTGCGAGCAGCACGACCGACTGCTCTGCCACACGGCGGGCCAGCGCGCGGTCCTCGTCGGTGTCGAGCGTGATCCGCCCGCGGACGGCCTCGACGTCGTCGAGGTCGGCCTCGGTGAAGCCGTCGGGCAGCGGACTCCCAGTCGGCGTCGAGCAGCCCGAGCTCGAGCTTCTGCCGCAGCACGCGCCGCAGCGCGGTGTCGACCACCTCGATGTCGATGCGCCCGGCCTCGACCTCGGCGGCCAGCGGTTCGCCGTAGGCGCTGACGGTCGGCAGTTCGATGTCGACACCGGCGCTCAGCGCCGCGGCCGCGGCCTCGCCGTCGGTACCGGCGATTCCGTGCAGCGTGCGCAGGAAGGTGACGCCGAAGTAGTCGGCGACGACCGTGCCCGTCGAAAGCCCCAGTCTCGCGCAGCAACCCCGTCAGGAGCTCGCGGTTGGCGGCCGCGGGGATGCCGTCGACGTCGACGTAGGCGCTCATCACGCTGCGCACGCCCGACTCGCGCACCGCCATCTCAAACGGCAGCGCCATCACGTCGGCGAACTCGCGCGGGCCCATCGACACCGGCGCGAGGTTGCGGCCAGCCCTGGAGGCCGAGTAGCCGATGAAGTGCTTGAGCGTGGCGATGATGCCGGTGCCCTCAGCCCGCGCACGTAGGCCGAGGCGATCGTGCCGACCAGATAAGGGTCCTCGCCGATCGTCTCCTCGGTCCGGCCCCACCGCGGGTCGCGCACGACATCGAGCACCGGCGCCAGGCCCTGGTGCACGCCGACCGAACGCATGCTGGCGCCGATCCGGGCCGCCATCTCGCTGATCAGCTCAGGGTCGAAGGTCGCCCCCCAGGACAGCGGCACCGGGTACGCGGTCGCGCCCCAGGCGGTGAAGCCGGCCAGGCACTCCTCGTGGGCGAGAGCCGGGATCCCGAGGCGGCTGGCCTCGACGATCCGGCGCTGCGTGCGCGCCAGCGACAACACACCGACCGCCGGATCGACAGGCGCCGGAGCCGAACGGCCGCGTCAGCTGACCGAGCCCATCGTGGATCACCGCGTCGAAGTCGACACCATCGGTCAGCTCGTGCTGAAACGGGGCGACATCACCGCCCGCCGGCGAGACGCCGACCCAGACGCCGTAGAGCTGCGCGAGCTTCTCGCGCAGGGTCATGGCCGTCGATCAGCGCCTCGACGCGCGCTGCAGGCGTAGAGCGACCTGTCATGCCATGGCGCCAGCGCTGCCGTGCTGTGCCGGTTCAGCGGACATCACTTTCCTCCACGCCCATCAGGCCCTGGATCAGGGCGCGGCGGGCGAACAGGTAGACGAGCAGGATCGGGACGATCGAGAGCACGACGGCGGCGCAGATCGCCGGCGCATCGACCGCGTTGGCGGTGTGAAGTCGAACAGGCCGAGCGTGAACACCTGTCACGTTCGGCGACTGCGTCAGGATCAGCGGGAACAGGAAACCGTTCCAGGCGCTGAGCGCCGAGAAGACGATGATCGTCGCCAGGCCGCCGCGCGAGAGCGGCAGCACCAGGTCACGGAACGTGCGCCAACTGGAGGCGCCGTCAAGCGCCATCGCCTCGTACATGTCCGAGGTGATGTCGCGCATGCTGCCCGTCATCATGATCGTCGAGATCGGCATCGAGAACGCCGCCGTCGGCAGGATCACCGCGAGCAGCGTGTCGTAGAAACCGGCCTTCGAGATCAGGTAGAAGATCGGGACGATCACCGCCTGGATCGGAACGGCGAGCCCGAGCAGCAGGATCCTGAAGACGACCGTGACCGTACGGCTGCGGTTTCGCACGATCGCGAACGCGACCGGGGGCACCAGCACACCACAATCAGCACGACGGCAACGGTGACGATCCCGGTGTTCAGGAAGAAGCGCAGGAAGCCTGCTGGAAGACGAGCTTGTAGTTGGCGGTCGTCAGATTCTTTGGCAGCGACAGCGGCCCGGAGGCGTTGTAGTCGGCCTGGGTCTGGAGCGAGCCCTTGACCAGCACGTAGACCGGCGCGAGCACGATCACGAGCCAGAGCATGGACAGCAGCCCGCGATGTAGTTGGGGCGCCGCTGCGGTCACATGCCCTCCTGGGTGCTGCGCATCTTGTCCCAGCCGGAGACGCGCACGACGATCAGGGAGATGACCGTCGTCGACCACGGCGAGTACGCACCGCGATCACGCTGGCGTTGCCGAACTGGAAGCTCTGGAACGCCTTCATGTACATGTAGTACGAGGTCGAGGTCGTCGAGGTGCCCGGGCTGGCCCTGGGTCAGGATCAGGATCGTGTCGAAGGTCGTCAGGCCGCCGACCAGCATCAACACGACCGAGGTGATCATCGTGTTGCGCAGCTGCGGCAGCGTGATGTAGAAGAACTGGCGGACGCGCCCGGCACCGTCGATCGCGGCCGCCTGGTAGAGGACCTCCGGGATCGCGCGCGCGCCGCCCTGGTAGATCAGGGTGTGGAACGGCGTCCACTGCCACATGCCGACGAACGTCAGCACCCCGATCGCGGTCGCCGGGCTCGAGAACAGAAAGCCGTGCTTGAACAGCGAGTCCGCCGAACAGCCAGTGCAGCTCGTGCGGCAGCCCGAAGTACGGGTTGAGCAGCGACAGCCAGACGACCGAGATCGCCGCCGCCGACATCAGCAGCGGGATGAAGTAGATCGCGGACAGGATCGCGCGGTTCTTCTGGTGCGCCCGCCGCCCAGACGCCGAGCAGCAGGCCGACCGGCGTCTGCGTGACGATCCCGAGCGCGGTCAGGAGCGCCGTGATCCGGAAGCTCTGGAGGAAGATCGGGTCGGTGAACATCCGCCTTCCAGTTGGCGGTGCCGACCCAGTGGGGCGCGCCGATCGCGTCCCACGCGGTGAAGGACAGCCATACGACCACGCCCAGCGGCACGATCGCGAAGAGCGCGAAGAAGGTGATTGCGGGCAGCGACCAGAGGAAGCTCGGGCGGCCAACCTTCAAGCCGCCCGAGCCCTTGGTCCGCCCACTATTCGTGAGCGCGGTCATACGTAGTGTCTACTTCCTAGTCGCCTACGACGCGGGCTTCAGGCTCTCCATCGCCTTGATGAACTGGCTCGCGCTCGAGGTTGTCGAAGTAGTTGGCGACCGCGGTGTGAATCGTGTTCGTATCCGTCTGCGGATACGCCTGGTCCCACGACAGCTGGAAGTGCCGGCGCCTGGTTGACCAGCTGGTACTGCCACTTCAGCTAGGGCGGCGTCTGGCCGCTGATCAGCGCCGGCGTGTTGCTGGTGGTGGTCAGGTTGCCGATCGCCAGCTCCTTCTTCACGAAGCCCGGCGAGTACATGATCTTCAGGAAGTCAGCGACCGCCTGCGGGTAACGCGTGTTCTTCAACACCGAGTAGTAGTTCTCGGTGTTGCCGGCCAGGTCGGCGAGGTTGCCCTTGCCGCCCGGGACCGTCGGGAACGCGGCGCAGCCGAGCTTGCCGGCACTCACGAAGGCCGCGCCCGGACCGTTGGCCGGGTTGGTCCCGGTCGCCGTCGAGCCCTGGCTCTGGATCGTCGAGTAGTCCCACGAGCCCATCAGCTCGAACGCCGAGATCCCCGCGACCATCATCTGCGCCGTCTGGTGCCCTGCGTGAACTTCACCGAATCCCAGCTCTTGGACGGGGCCGAACGCGCCGGCATTGATCAGCTGCTTGATGTCGCCGAGTGCCTGCTTGCTGGCAGCCGTGTTCCAGACCGTCTTCTGACCGGCCAGGCCGTCGGTGACGACGCTCGGGCCGGCGACACGGTCATACAGGTACTCGAACCACATCAGGGTCGGCCACTGGTCGCCGCCACCGAGCGCGATCGGCACCTGGACGCCCTTGCTCTTCAGCGTCTTGACGTCGCTGAGCAACTGGCCCAGGTCTTCGGCACCGAGACGCCGTCCGCGCTCAGGACCGACTTGTTGTAGAAGAGCACCACCGGCTGCGTTCCGCGCATCGGGATGCCGTAGTAGTTGCCACCGATCTTGGCGGCGCTGAGGATCGACGGCAGGAAGCTCGACTTGAGCTTCGGATTCGCCTGGAAGAAGCTGTTCAGCGGCAGCAGCAGCCCGGCCTTCTGGAACTGCTCGATCGAGCCGCCGCCCCAGTTGAAGAACAAGTCAGGCGCGCTGCTCGTGCTCATGATCGTCTGCAGCTTCGTCTGGTAGTCGGCGCCTGGAATCGTGTTCAGGACCGCCTTGACCTTGTGGCCCATCGACGTCTTGTTGTACTGCGCGACCGCGTACTTCTCGACCGAGTTCTGCGCGTCGCCGTAGGCAAGGATCTGAATCTTGCCGGCAGGACGGCTCGAGGCCGCCGATGCGGTCTTGGCGGTACTCGCGCCGGCACCGAGCGCAGCGACGGCCACACCGGCCGCAAGCGCGGTGGCAGTGGTCGCGGCGACACGCCGCAACCAATTGCGGGAACTGACCATCTGAGACCTTCTCCTCTCCGAAAGTTTCGACATACTTACCGAAAAGTACGTCGCACGGCGCGAGGCTAGCGTCCCAGCGCGTACGCTGTCAAGGTCCTAATTACTAAGGTTCGGTTGAGCGCCTCAAACCAGTGTGCGAGACTCCAATAACGCCATGAGTACGCCGGACTCCGAGCCGACGCCCGAGCACCGCGTGACGCTCGCGGAGATCGCCGCAGAGGCCGAGCGTCTCGCTCGCAACGGTTTCGAAAGTCCTCAACGGCAGGGCTGATGTCTCGGCCGCGACGCGCGGCCGCGTCGAGCGACTCCTGCACGGCTACGGCTACCTGCGCCGCGCGTCCGGCGCCGGTACGGGCATCGCGCGGATGATCGAGCTCGTCTTCCACGAGCTCGAGAGTGAGTGGGCGATCGAGATCATCCGCGGCGTCGAGCGGGTCACACGCCAGGCGGGTATCAGCCTGATCCTGACCGAGAGCGGTGACCGCCACAGGCCCGGGCACGCCTGGATCGATGGCGTGCTGCGGCGCCGGCCGATCGGCGTGATTCTCGTGTTCTCGGACCTCGACCCGGTCGAGAAGCACAAGCTCCGCAGCCGTGGCGTGAACTTCGTCGTCGTCGACCCCGCCGATGAGCCCGAGCCCGATGTCGCCTCGATCGGGTCGGCGAACTGGGCCGGCGGTTTGGCCGCCGCCCAGCACCTGATCGAACTCGGACACCGGCGGATCGGGATGATCAGCGGACCCGAGGACATGCTCTGCTCGGTCGCGCGGGTCGATGGTTACCGCTCGGCGCTCGAGCGCGCGGGGATCGGCTTCGACCCGGAGCTGGTGCGGGCCGGTGACTTCCACGTCGCCGGCGGCCGCCGCGCCGCCGCGCACCTGCTCGACCTCCCGCAACCGCCGAGCGCGATCTTCGCCGGCAGCGACCTGCAGGCGCTGCGGCGTCTATGAGGCCGCCCGCCCGCGCGGGATCAGGATCCCCGAGGACCTCTCAGTCGTCGGCTACGACGACCTGCGGATCGCGCGCTGGGTCGGACCGCCGCTGACCACGATCCGCCAACCGTTGACGGAGATGGCAGAGACGGCCGCGCGTCTGCTGATCCGCCTGGTCGACGACCCTGAAGCGCCGGTCAACCAGCGCTTCGACCTGGCCACGAGCCTGATCGTGCGCGAGTCGACGGCACCGCCCAAGGAGGCCGAGCGGGCGAAGCCGCTCGAGGCCGCGGCGGGCTAACGCGCAGCCAAGGTTCGCGAGCAGCTGGGCGTGCGTGGGGCCGCACGGTCCGCAAGGCAGGTACCGGGAGTACCTGCCGCGGGGCGGGTGGGTCCACGCCCGTCCAGATGCCGCGAAATGGATCGTGCACCCTCCTCTGTGGTGTTGATCCGCGGAGCCTTCACTGCGGATGATTCCGGCCCGGCACCCCCTACGCGCCTGGAGTGAACCGCTTAAGGCTGCTTCCTTCCGGACCTGACCTGGTTCACGGGTCTCCATCGCTTTGGGACCAGACCATCAACACCACCCGCAGGACGCTGACCGCGGACGTTCACCCCTCGGGAGGGGATTCAGCCCCGCTTGAGCGGATTGCGAGTTACAGGGCACCGCTAGCGCCCCGCCTAGCACGATCCAAGCTGATCGTAGTCCTTGCGCGGTGAATCTTGCAGTCAGGGCGCGCGATTTCAGTTCAAGGCTGGAGAGCCGATACTCTGGCCAACATGTCAATTGGCGTCGTAGGTCTCGGATACGTAGGTTTGCCGCTGGTCGTCGCGTTCGCGGAGGCTGGCGAGGAAGTGATCGCGGTCGATCTCGACCAGCGGAAGGTCGACTCGCTGATCGCAGGTGAGTCGTACGTGGAGGACATTTCCTCGGATGTGCTGCGCGCGATCCTGCCCAAGGTCCATGCAACCACGCATTACGCGCCGCTGGCGCGCACCGAGGCGATCATCATCTGCGTCCCGACGCCACTGACGGACAATCGCGAGCCTGACCTGCGACCGCTTGAGGCTTCAGCGGAGTCGGTCTCGCACGTGGCCCAGGAGGGCCAGCTGATCGTGCTCGAGTCGACCACCTATCCGGGCACGACCCGCGAGCTGCTGGTGCCGATGATCGAGCAGCACTCGTCGCTGACCGTCGGCGTCGACCTCAACGTCGCGTTCTCGCCCGAGCGCGTCGACCCAGGCCGGACCGACTACACGCTCAAGAACACGCCGAAGGTGATCGGCGGGATCACCGAGACCTGCGCCGACCGTGCAGCCGAGCTCTACGGTCGCGTCTGCGACAACATCGTGCGCGTCTCGACGCCGGAGGCAGCTGAGATGACGAAGCTGCTCGAGAACATCTTCCGCTCGGTCAACATCGCGCTGGTCAACGAGCTGTCGATCCTGGCCGACCGCATGGGCATTGATATCTGGGAGGTCGTCGACGCCGCCAGCACGAAGCCCTACGGCTTCATGCGCTTCGAGCCAGGCCCCGGGATGGGCGGTCACTGCCTGCCGGTCGACCCCTTCTACCTCACCTGGCGCGCGCGCGAGTTCCAGATGTCCACCGAGTTCATCGAGCTCGCCGGCAAGATCAACCAGCAGATGCCGTATCACTGCGTCGAGCGCATCGAGCTCGCGCTCAACGACGTCGCCAAGCCGATCAAGGGCTCGAAGATCGCGATCCTCGGCGTCGCCTACAAGGGCGGCATCGGCGACATCCGCGAATCACCGGCGCTGCGCATCATCGATGTGCTCGCCGAGCGTGGCGCCAACGTCGTGTACCACGACGAGTTCGTGCCGGAGCTGCACAAGCAGGGTCTGACGAACACAGAGCTCGACGACGCCCTTGTCGACGCCGACGCCGTCGTACTCGTGACGGCGCACCCCGGCGTTCCCCACCTGGACATCGCACGCGATGCCTCGTTGTTCGTGGACCTGCGCGGTGTCACGCGCGGGGTCACGAGCGACAACCTCGTACGTCTGTAGCCGCGGCGCGCGGACGGCGTCCGGATGAATTTTCCCCGCCGGAACTTCGCTATTACGAAGTCCAGGCGGAAAGAACGCGCGAGCCAGGCGGTCGTCTTCCCGCCGTAGTGTCGATATATCGACGTTTCGGCGGTGAGAACGCGAGCTATGACGCGGTGGGTGGGGGTGGCCAGCTCGCACCCGGGTCACCAGGCACAAGTGCTTGGCACTGGACCTGGCGGACGCCGGTGAGCGCCACATCGGGCGCCGCGACGGCGATGGCAACCGGCTCGTCGCCGCCTGGCGCGACAAGTTCGTGGATCGTCCACTGACCGGCCGGCGGTCCGCTCCACACCGACACAAGCCGGAGCACTCCGTCGTCCCGCTCGAGGACGACGCCAGCAAGCGCCTTGAAGATGCTCTCACCGAGCGCCTTGGCGACAGCCTCCTTGACCGTCCAGAAGCGAAGGAACTCTGGTGTCAGGCGTTCTGGCGGAATTGTGGCCAGGTACTGAGCTTCTTCAGCCGCAAACCGCCGGCCGGCGAGCGTGCGTGGCGAAATCCTGGTCTCGGCCGCCTGCTCGACGTCGACGCCGACGCTCGCAGCCTCGGAGACGACGACGGCCACCACGTCGCCGGCATGGGCGACATTGGTACAGAGGTCGGGATGGTCGGCCAGGAACGGCTTTCCCTCGGTGCCCTGCCCGATCCGGAACTCGCGTGGGTCACCGCCCCGCCGGTCTGCGGCAATCAGACGCGTGAGCGCCCGGCCGGTCACGTGCAGGGTACGCGCGTGCGGATCGGTGATCGTTGCGGCACGGGCACGTTCTTCGTCCGCGAGCCAGTGGCTGGCGTTTGCCAGCCACTGGTCCCGGTCCCCATCGGTACAACGCGCGACGAACAGCTCAACGGCCGGTGGCCGCTGCCCCGTCACATCCATGCTCGCGGTCCGCGTCAGCGTCCGATATTGAGCTTTACGCGACCTGCTGAGCAAGCAGTTCGTTGAGCGCGCCGCTGATCGCGGACACGCTCTGGAACACACTTCGCTTCAGCATGTGGTCGGGAAACTCAATGTCGAAAGCGTCTTCCAACGCGAGCATCACATTCACGCTGGCGTGTGAAGTCATCCCGGCCACATACAGGTCCGAATTGTCGGACAGAGACACAGTCTCGACCGGCAAGCGTCCGTGCTCCTGGATGATCTCCCAGATCTTTTCGTCCATGTTGCAATGAACGCGGGCAGGTTCAAAAAACTTCTAGCGATCTCCCCGCCGAACTCACTGCTCTGATCGTGCGAGTAATGGTCCTGCGACACCGTTACTGATTCGTGATCTCAAAGGCCGTAATGGTCGTGCCCAGGATGCTCGGAGCCGAAGCCGATGCGCGAGGCGGACCGCGAATCGCTGCGCTCGAGCACGTCGCCAACCGGCCGCTTATGCATCACGTCCTCCACGATCTTGCTGCCTCGCAGATCGAGGACTTCATCATCGCGGTCGACGCCGACTCGCTGCTCGAGGTCAGGGAGTGCGTGGACCGCTACGTGGCGAACTTTGCGTCGCCGCTGGACACCGTCGACTACGCGATCTGCGCCGACTCGGACGACATACCGCGCGTTCTGACGGCTGTCGCCCCGCTCGTCGGAAGCGCCCCCTGCCTGGTTCAGCCGGCCGATGGCCTCCTGGAGGAGCCGGTGGGCATGTTCACAAGCCACATCCACGACGCTGATCTTCTCCTGCTCGCCTCCACGCAGCCGCAGGAGGCTGCTGGAGATGGCCGCCGCCAGCCCGGCGGTGACGGCGCACACACGTCACTTGCGACGAGACGCACCGCCGATATCGCGATGTTTGGGCCTGGGGCGCTCGGCCGGGCGGCGGAGAGTGTCCATAATTCACGCAGTCTCGACTTCATGGGGCTCGGAAGCCAGCTCTCGCTCGAGGGAGCCACGGTCGAGCTGGCGAACGTGCACGGCTGGCACCGCTACCGGGGTGCTCGTCGCGACCTGCTCGAGCTGAACCGGATCGCCCTGGACCGCGTCAGCGCCGACTTCCCGCCGGAGATGGAGGAGTCCAATCACTTCTCCGGGCGGATCCAGATCGACCCGACGGCCGTGATCCGCGACAGCTCGATCGTCGGGCCGTGCGTCATCGGCCACGGTGCGACGATCACGGACGCCTATATCGGCCCCTACACGTCGGTTGGTCGCGGAGCGCGGATCGTGGGCGCTGAGATCGAGTGCTCGATCGTGTCGCCGGGCGCCAGCGTGATGCACGTGAGCAGTCGCCTGGTGTCGAGCCTCGTTGGCAAGGACGCGAGGGTGTTCCGGAATTTCTCAATGCCGCGCGGTCTCCGGCTGTGGGTCGGAGACGGCGACGAGGTCGCACTCTGCTGAGGGCCGTTTTCCGGACCACGTGAGCCTCTCGCTTGTATGGCGCCGGTTGGCCTGGCAATGTGAGTGGCATGTCCACGGTCCGGATTCCGGAACACGAGTCCTCGCCAATCAAAGTGCTGATCGTCGATGACCACGATCTGTTCCGCTCTGGCCTCACGGCGATGCTCGGCGCCGAGCCGGACATTGAGGTGGTGGGGCAGGCGTCGCGAGGCAGACTCGGGGTTCAACTGGCAAAGGAGCTTCGCCCCGACGTGGTGCTGATGGATGTTCGAATGCCCGATCTCGACGGCATCTCAGCGACCCGAGAGATCCTGGTTCAGGAGCCGGACATGCGGATCATCGCGATCACCGTCGCGAGCGACGAGGCCACCGTGGAGTCCGCGGTGCGTGCCGGCGCTTGTGGTTACGTCCTCAAGGACAGCCCCGTCACCGACACAATCGCTGCCGTGCGGGCCGCGGCGCAGGGCGAGTCGTGGCTCTCACCACGGGCCGCTTCCGCAATCCTCGAGCGGATCCGCCGCGACCGTCCCAACTCGAGCGGTCCCGATGACCCGTTCGCCGTACTCTCACCGAGGGAGACCGACATTCTCAGGCTGCTGGCGCAGGGCATGGAGAACTCAGAGATCGCTCGCGAGCTCAGTATCAGCCCGCGAACAGCGAAGAATCACATCTCGAGCGTGCTCGCCAAGCTCGGGATGAGCAACCGCGTCCAAGCAGCGATCTACGCGGTCCGGCACGGAGTCGAATAGACCCCGCGAGAGCCTCAAGCGGGTTGCTGTCCGAAGCGCCGCGTGACGAATCCGTGCGCGAGACAACTTCGCGCGGTCCCGATTGACAGCTCCTGTAGATCCGCCACCGCCGAGGTGGCCGACTCGATCGCGGCCATCAGCGCATTCGCGGCCACCTGATAGTCATCAGGCAGTCCGGTCATGCTGGACAGGCTGAACTGGAGTGCGACCAGAGCGCCGCATCCCGACTGCAGCGCGGCATCAACCGCAGTCGCGTCGGAGCCCTGACCGGCTGCCGTCGACCGCGCATCGACGGCGTAGGATCTCCACGCGGGAGGACTCGAATCCATAGGCTGGCTCACAGGCTCACCGATCCTCGCGTCAGCACGCCAACCAGGCAATGAGCCGAATGTCACGGTGCGGCGTTCACATTCTGCTGCGTCTCCCGATCCGCCGCCCGCGTCTGGGCCACGCCTCGTTCGCAGCCGACGGGCGAGTCAGCGGAGCGTCGCCAACATCTCCTCACGACCGCTGACTCCGGCCTTCTGAACGAGCACTGATATGTGCCGCCGCACGGTGACAGGCGAGATTGAAAGGGCTTCCGCAATACGCGCGGTCGAGGTGCCACGTCGGAGCAGCGTCAACACCTGCGTCTCTCGCATCGTCAGATCGTTCTCGGCTGCGCGCTCCGCGGCTCTGATCTCGTCTACCAGCTCTTTGACCATCGCCCGCGGGATGGCAGCCTGCTCTGTGAGGACGGCAGCGATCGCTCGCCGCAGCTGCGAAGGTTCGAAGCCGACCGGCAGATAGCCGATCGCTCCCGCCCTGAGGGCATCGAGCAGGCCGTCGACGCCCTCTCTGTCGGCGAGCATCACGATCAACGTGTCAGGCAGGGCCTTGGAGATCTGCCGGATTGCGTCAATGCCGCCGCCCGGAAGCGAGCCGCCGATCAAACACAGGTCCGGTCGCTCGGCGATCGCGTGCCTCACCGCAGCCGGGCGGTCGCCGGCCTCGGCGCAGACCGCAGCGATCCCGTCCAGCGCGAGCCGCACACCGAAGCGAGTGGGGGCGCTATCCGCTAGCAACACTCGCAACGCCTTGGTCATGAACGGGCCACCTCGAGCTCGACGCCGCCGCTGGGCAGGCGGCGAAGCTCGATGCCCGCGCCGAGCTCGGCGGCCCGTGCGCGCATGGTCTTGATGCCAAACCCTTCCTGGTGATCCGCCGCCGACGGCATACCGCAGCCGTCGTCCGACACGCGCAGCATGAACCCGCCCTCGGCATCCATGAGCTTCACTACGACGTTGCGAGCGTGTCCGTGACGCGCCGCGTTCACGATCGCCTCGCGCGCAATCCGGACCAGGTCCTCCACGTCGGCGGCGTCCTGAACGTTGGCGGCGGCGAGGTCGCTGCTGACCGTGTCCACCTCAACCGGGATCCCGAAGCGATCAGCGAGCTCATCGGCTACGGCGTACAGCGCCTGGCGAACGTCGGTCGCGTCACGAACGGAGAGATCCGCGAGCGCGCCGCGGGAGGCGGCGAGTGCGCGTCGCGCAGCGACGGCCATCGGATGATCGTCAGTGGAGCCCCCGGCAAAGTGCTCCGCGTAAGCCGCGATGAACGAGAGATCCTGGCAGAGGCCGTCGTGCAGGTCACGCGCCAGGCGCTGGCGCTCCAGCGCCACGGCCCGCGCTGCGACGTCTCGCCTGCTCCACTCCGCACGCCTGAGCGCTCCGACCGCAAGCGCGACAGCCGCAAAAGCCGTAGCGGCCACGAGGGCCAGGTCGGCTATGGCCGAGATGACGGCGCTAGGAGACGCAGCATGGGCGCCGATAACGATGCCGGCGGCGAGGGCGAGCGCCAGCGCGACCGCAACGCGACCCCAGAGCCAGACTCGATCCTCAATCCGTGCGAAGCCTTCACCAACCTGGCCGCCGCCTACTGCGTCGCCGGTTACGTCCCGACGCCATGCACAAAAGGTTTGTTTCATGATGCCCCCCCCGGGCGACCATAAATATGAGTGCCGGCGAAGCGTCTCCTGCGCACACCAAGCAGGGGGATGGTACCTAAGACCAGCCAAAATGCGAGCTTTTTCTCGTACGCTTCACAATCCGCGCCGTCGCTGACGGTTTCCGTTCAGCCGGCAGACGCGTGAGGCAAGGTGACCAGGTCCCGTCGACCGGACCACATCGAGAGCAGGCGCTCGATCGTGAAGGCCAGACCCACGGCCACACTTGGCACAAACACGAGCTCGAGACGAAGCCCCGTGTAGTTAAGGGCAGCCGCGACCGTCAGCACACAACCCAAAAGCGCGAACTTGTGGAGCAGGAAGAAGCTGTCCCGATTTGGCGCCCGCCAGCACATGAAGATCACCGAGGCGGCCACGCAGGCAGCGATGAGCACATAGACGGGCGCATGGCTCTGATTTGCGGGCCATTCGAGGTCTGAGCGGATCACGATCCAGGCGCTGTGGGCGAAGTGGTCGATCACGTACGACCAGCTACCGCTCGGCGGTCGCCGATATCCGGCGATCGCGTATGCGAGTTGGAGCCGCAGTGAGCCACCGAAGATCGCCGGTGCGGGTATCGCTGCCAATACGCCCAGGCCAAGTACGGCGAGACTGCGCCGCGTACGCAGGACCGCCGCGACTCCGGCGAGTGCGATGATCACAATCGGACTGGCGTCCTTTGCGAACGACATCAACAACATGACGGCTGGCCACAGCCAAAGCCATCCGCGACCTCGCTCGACTGCCTTGTAAGCGACCAGCAGCGCTCCGATTTCGGTCGCCAACCCCCAGGAGTCGGCCCCCGGCGTGCCCGACTGGTGACGCAATGGCGTGATCAGCAGCATCAGCGCCGCTACCGCCAGGCTCGTTCCGACGCCGAAGCGACAGCGCAACAGGGCGAACAGCAACAGCCCGATCAGGACATAGCCAAGAACCGACGCATCCAGAAGCGCACGCTCACCAACAGCCGGCGAAAGCGCGGCCGCGAGCAGGGGTGTGACCCAACGCCGCCGGTAGAACCGCGCCGAGTATCTGACCCAAGCCGGGTTCCCCACCGTGGCGCCGTCGTGATATTTGACGACGAGTTCGCGCGCGGCCGGGCTCGAGAACGAACGCTGCAGAGCGGCGGCCTGCGAATCGCCCTGAACCTCATAGACCTGCGCCTGATAGAACAACGCGTCGGGACTCCACCTGACAGGCGCAATAAGCCTGCTCGACATCAGTCCGAGTGCGAGCAGTACAAGCGCGAGCACGCTGATTAGCTGACCGTGCCTGGACCAGGTACGACGAAGCGCCTCTGAGGGTCCTGCGCCTTGAGTGTCAATCGTGACCATTGGTCGCCTGACTAATCAACGGAGCCGGCGCCCAATGCTTCTGCGCCACCCGCAGCGTTCAAAAGCTTGAACGCCTTAATGGCCCAAGCCGGTCATTGACGGTCCGCTCCGCGCTCCTGATACTCGCTTGGACGGCACAGCGCATACATAACGGATTGCAGCGCACGGATGCCGCGCAGTGATGGTCAACAGTCTCACGACACGGGGGGTGTCGGAACAAAATGGCGACTACTTTGGCGGGCCTGCAAAGGCTCAACACGGGTGTGCCCGAAAACAGCGGGAGCAGTGGCTTCCGCAGCTCGACTGCCTTTGATGATTCTCCTGAGGGCACGAAACTCGTTCGCCTTGCGGTGGCACGAGCCAAGGAGGGCGACGATGACGCCTTCCGATTCCTGTACCTTCGCTACTCGAACAACGTCTACGGATACGTTCGCAGCATCGTGCGCGATGACTATGAGGCGGAGGACATCACGCAGCATGTCTTCGCAAAGCTGATGACCGCGATCGTGAAGTACACCGATTGCGGACTGCCGTTCTTCGCATGGCTGCTACGTCTATCCAAGAATGTGGCGATCGACCACCTGCGCTCCAGCCGGACGACTCCGTCCGAGGAGCTCAGCACGTTCAGCGTGTCACGTGGCGGACAGGTCGAGGACCTGGACGACACATTGACCATGCGGGACGCGCTCGCGACATTGCCGGAGGACCAGCGTCAGGTGGTGTTCATGCGCCACGTGATGGGTCTGTCGCCGGTGGAGATTGCCGACCGCATGGGCCGCACGGAGGGTTCGATCCACGGGTTGCATCACCGCGGCCGGCGGGCGCTGCAGCAGGAACTAGCGCGCCAGCAGCTCGCTCCGGCGACGGCGTCGTCGCGCCTCGTCGCCGTGTGACATTGCCCGTCCGGCTTAGAGCCTGTCTAAGGACCGGCCCTGCCGGACGGGCAGCCGCGGCTGCAGCGATCACAGCATCGCTTGCACTCGCGGCGGCACTGCCACAGGCGGCAAACGCGCAAGCGAACACGGCGAAAGCGGTCCCACCCTGCTCTTTGGTGACGAAGGCTCAGGCTGCGCGTATCGTGAGAGCCACCGTGACTCAGCGCGACGCGCCGCTCGGACCGACCTGCATCTACTCGTTCAAACGCAAGTCTTCGGTGACCCTCACGATCGAGGCGATCTCCGTGAGCAGAGCAATCGCCTCGATCCCACACGGCAAGCGATTCAAGATCCGTGGTCGCGCCAGCTATTGCGGTGCGCACGGACACCAGGTTCTTTTCGCGTCGCTATCACACACGCAGGTTCTCGACGTGTCCGCGCCGTGCGGTGTGGCGACTAGGTTCGCCGCTCAGGCACTCCTGAAACTGCATCTCTGACTCCAGTCGTCACGGCCGGCCCTAGCGCCGCCCGTCTTCGCGGCCGGTCTCGTGCCACCGGCCGCCCAAATCATGCTGAGCCGGTTTCGACCACTCTGGACGCTCGCTCTAATCAAAGAGCGCCCTGGACATCTGTACTAGAAAACGGTGTGGACGCGTGTTCTAGAAAACTCAACAGAGCTGAGTGACCGCATAGCTGAGGTCCGATGGGGGACATGCCTTTCTCCCCCCGACTTAGGACCTGGCCTCAGAAATGCTCAAAGCTCGCCTCGCAGCCCTCGCCCTTGCGCTATCAGTCGTCGGCGTCATCCCGGTGATCTCCCTCGCCGCATCGTCCTCGCCGGACACGATCTTTGGAAGCAGCACGCCGAGAATCACCGCGTCCGGCGACTCCAACGGTGTGGAGTTGGGTGTCAGGTTCTCGAGCACCGAGTACGGCGAGGTCACCGGCGTCCGCTTCTACAAGGGGCGCGACAACACCGGGACCCACGTCGGAAGTCTTTACAGCTCAAGCGGCCAGCTGCTCGCGTCCGCGACTTTCACGAACGAGAGCTCGTCCGGCTGGCAGACGGTGACCTTCGCCAGTCCCGTGACGATCGAGCCCGGCACCACCTACGTCGCCGCCTACTACGCGCCTCACGGGCATTATTCGGAGACCGTCGGCGGACTGTCCCGCGCGGTGACCAATGGTCCGCTGACCGCGCTCGCCAACAGCAAGAGCGGCAACGGCATCTATGCCTATGCGAGCTCCAGCACGTTCCCGATCAACTCCTTCGAGGCGGACAATTACTGGGTTGACGTGGCCTTCGCCCCGACCGCGGCCGCTACGTCGACCACCAGCTCGAGTTCGGTCGGCAGTAGCGCAGGCGTGGGCGGGACGACACCACCCACAACGACGCCGGTCACGACAACGCCGACGCCCCCCGCTCCGGCTGCGCCGAGCAACAGCACGGCGCCGAGCATCACCGGCACCACCACCCAGGGCAACGCCCTGACGGCGAACAACGGAACATGGACCGGATCCCCGACCAGCTACAGCTACCAGTGGCAGGACTGCACCGGCAGCAGCTGCACCAGCATCAATGGCGCGACGGCCAGCACGTACACGCTGCAGTCGACCGACGTCAGCGACACGATCGACGTCCAGGTCACAGCCACCAACGCCGGCGGCAACACCACCTCCACGAGCGCCAAGACCGCAACGATCGCCGCACCAACCCCGGCCGCGCCGAGTAACAGCACGGCGCCGAGCATCACCGGCACCGCCACCCAGGGCAACGCCCTGACCGCCAACAACGGAACGTGGACCGGATCCCCGACCAGCTACAGCTACCAGTGGCAGGACTGCACCGGCAGCA
Organism: uncultured Conexibacteraceae bacterium; assembly: GCA_963720195.1. Classification (GTDB taxonomy): domain Bacteria; phylum Actinomycetota; class Thermoleophilia; order Solirubrobacterales; family Solirubrobacteraceae; genus Palsa-465. The sequence goes on along the minus strand of CAVRFD010000008.1, from coordinate 714,240 downwards.
ACTGCACCAGCATCAGCGGCGCGACGTCCAGCACGTACACGCTGCAGTCGACCGACGTCAGCGACACGATCGACGTCCAGGTCACAGCCACCAACGCCGGCGGCAACACCACCTCCACGAGCGCCAAGACCGCAACGATCGCCGCACCAACCCCGGCCGCGCCGAGTAACAGCACGGCGCCGAGCATCACCGGCACCGCCACCCAGGGCGACGCCCTGACCGCCAACAACGGCACCTGGACCGGGTCCCCCAGCAGCTACGGCTACCAGTGGCAGCACTGCACCAGCGGCAATACCTGCACCAACATCTCCGGCGCGACCTCCAGCACCTACACGCTGCAGTCGACCGACGTCAATGACACCGTCGACGTCCAGGTCACAGCAACCAACGCCGGCGGCAACAACACCGCCACGAGCGCCAAGACGGCGACCGTCGCGGCAGCGACCCCCGCAGCCCCGACCAGCAGCACGGCGCCGAGCATCACCGGCACCGCCACCCAGGGCGACGCCCTGACCGCCAACAACGGCACCTGGACCGGGTCCCCGACCAGCTACAGCTACCAATGGCAGGACTGCACCACCAGCACCTCCTGCACCAACATCAGCGGCGCGACCAACAGCGTCTACACGCTGCAGTCAACCGACGTCAACGACACCGTCGACGTCCAGGTCACAGCCACCAACGCCGGCGGCCACAACGCCGCCACCAGCACCCAAACCGCAGCGGTACAGGCGACCTCGGTGCAGAGCAGCTCGTCGGCAGCGGCCGTCGGGATCGCCGCCGAGCCGAGCGTCACCTGCACGAAGACGATCACGCCGTCGACGACGCTGCAGAGCGCGTTGAATACCGCGACGGCGGGATCGACGATCTGCCTGAACGGCACCTGGACCAGCACGCAGTCGATCAGCGCAGTCGCCCCATCCAGTGACGTGACGGTCGCAGCAGTGTCGCCTGGCGCGGCAACGCTCTCCGGCGGGCTGAACATCGGCTATGGCCTCGTCTCGAATCTGACATTCGAAGGCATCCAGTTCGGCGGCGGCGTCTCAATGACTGACTGCGCGGCGAACCTGAGCTTCGTCGACAACAACTTCCAGGACCTGTCCGACGCTTCGGCGTTCTACCTGTACTACGGCGGGAACGGCGACAGCTCCTGCACCCAGACTGGGATCAACATTGAGTACAACCAGATCGACCACGCCGGCGAGTGCTTGGAGGAGGACTCGAACTCGCCATCAGACCTGGCTCAGGAGTCGGGTATCGACTTCTCGCACAACGTCTGCGGCCCCGACATCGGGTACGGCTGCAACGCGGGCTCGACCTGCGATGTGTCCGGGCATTACATCCAGATGGGCAACACGTCGGACGACACGATCAACAACAACGCGTTCACCGGACCGGGCAATCCGAACTGGAACCCCAGCTGCAACCCGAGTTACAGCCATATCAACGTGTTCCACATGACCGGCAGCTCGAGCAATACGAGCTTCTCAAACAACATCATCTGGCACACCGGAGCCTGCGGCGAGTCCGTGATGTTCCAGAGCGGCGGTCAGGTCAACGATGCGATCGACAACAACCTCCTCGTAGAGAACACAGGCGTAGGCATCAGCTACAACCTCTACGGCGCCGACGGCCTCACGTTCAACCACAACACGATCGTCGAGGAGAGTGGCGGTGGTGGCGTAGGCCTGGCGATCACCGGCGGCTGCACCGACTGCGGGTCCGGGTACCTCAACCCGCAGAACGTGACCGCGGACGACAACCTCGGGGTTTCGGGAGCGCCGAACTTCGGCAGCTGGACCTGCAGCGCTGGCACCTGCAACTCCGCCGGCAACGTCTCATCGGACTCGAGCGCGCTCTCGTGGGGCCCGGAGAGCGGCGACATCGGCAACTGGACGCCGAGCTTCCAGACCACATCCTGGAGCCCGAACTCGGGGTCGCCGTGGAGCCCGCCGCCCAGCGGCTACTACCAGCCGACAGGGCTGTCAGTCGCAGCCGGATACCAGGGCACCGTCGGCCCCTGAACCTCGCTGAACAGCTCGTCTCAGATTGAGCGGTTCGTGGCCACCGCCAGGTGGCCACGAGTCATTTACTGCTGACTCTCATATGATCGCCTCCGAGGATGACTGCCCGACAGGTTCTTAGGCTCGCCGGTTCAGCCACACGCGACGCACTCCGTGCGACGATTCACCCGGATCAACGGTCGGATCTCGCGCGGCAGTGGTTCCTGCGTGTCGCCCAAGTGTTCACCCCGGTGGTGCTGGCTGACGTAGGCGGGAACCGCCTGCTCGTGAGCACATCGGATTACATAGTGAGCAGCGAAGCCTTCCGACTAGGAACGTTTGACGAGCGTCAGATCGAACGTATCCGTGAGCTGCTCGACGGAGCCGCTATCGGCAAGGTGGTCCTGGAGGTCGGGGCCAACATCGGGACGAGCTCCGTCGAACTGGTCCGACGCTTCGGCGCACGCCAAGTGGTCGCGTTCGAGCCTGACCCTCAGAACTTCGAGCTCTTGTCACTCAACGTGGTGCTGAACGGGATGCAAGGGGTCATCCATCCGTATCAGCTCGCGATCTCAGATTCGGACGGCAGTGTGAGTCTCGCGCGTTCACGCCGTAACTGGGGCGGCCATCAAGTCGTTCCGGTTGGCGCGCGAACCGACCGAGAAACAGTGGCGGTACAGGCTAGGACGTTAGATTCGCTCGTCGATGATGGGACTATCCCCGTAGACGATCTCGGCCTGGTGTGGATGGACGTCGAAGGGCATGAGGCCGCAGCGCTCGCCGGCGCGGAACGACTCCTGGAGCGGCACGTGCCCTTCGTCGTCGAATATTCGCCCGACAAGCTGGATCTCGACAGATTCGAGCAGGTCGTGCGACGTAGCTTTTCGGAGATCGTCAACCTCGGCAACGCGGAGGCCCCTGTCGCGACTCCAATCCGGCGCCTAACCTCCGACGACGTCGGATCGCTGCGGCGAGAGCGCGGATCTGTAGACCTCCTGCTCTTGCCTTAGAGCGGGCGCCGCGACCCGCTCGGGGCGTGCCGACGCAGCCGGTCTAGGAGCCAACATACTAAGCCGGTCTAAGATGGGTCCCCATCCGGCTGACGCCCCTCATCTGCGCGCTCTGCCTCGCTGCCGCAACCGCGGCCGCTTGGGCAGCCACATCACACAACCGGAGTCCCAGGACCGACGTGCTCATGGGCCAGAAGGCACTCGGGTCGCGAGCCGTACGCATCGGTTCGGATCAGCCAGAGGCGTTCCCGCTCCGAAGCGAGGTAGTTGGGACGCTGACTTCGCTGCGCGTGTATCTGGACCGACGCACGACGGCGCGACAGGTCGACATCGCGGTGTACGCGAACCTCGCCGGGCATCCGGGACGACGGCTCTTCGGCGCGGTGATCCCCAAGCCGCACCGCGGCACCTGGAATCAGGTCTCACTGAGGAGCATCGGCGTGCGGGCCGGCGAAGATCTCTGGATTGCGCTGCTCACCCGGCACGGAACGCTGTACTCACGGACGCGCCGGGCAGAACACTGCGTCCCGGGCGACGCGTATCCCCATCGCGTCACGAAGTTGCCCTCCAACTGGCGATCCGACCACGCACCGACCGTCTGTGCGCTCTCGATGTACGCGCAGGGTGTCATCGCCGAGCTCAGCTCATCAGGAGGCGGCTCCTCTGGAAGCGGATCATCTGGAAGCGGAAGCACCCAGACGCCTGGTGCCGTGGCCTCAACACCGTCTGCCGGCAACCCCGCCCCGTGTCCTCTGACGCACGCGGCCGGCGCCGACGGAACCTCCTCCTGTTGGGCGACCCACACCGGGGTTCAGGCCGCCACTGGCTTCAGCGAGGCCCAGATCGAGGCCGGGGCACCGGGCTTCACGCATGTGACCGGGACCGTCACCGTCACGCAACCCGGCACCGTGATCAGCCATGAATGGATCTCCGGCTGCGTCGCGATCGAGAGCGCAGCCACCGACGTCACGATCTCTGACTCCCTGATCACCCCGAACGGCACCTACTGCACCGGCGGCGACCACGGGTCGCAGGCGAGCGCGATCAACAACGGGAACATCACCGGCGGCGACGGCCTCCTGATCGAAAACACCACAGTTGATGGCGGCAATGCGTCCGGCGACACCTATGGGATCTCCGTTCATGATGCGGAATGCCTCAGTTGCGACTCCTTCGGCTTCGCCAAGGAGGTGAACACCGCACAGAATCTGACATTGGTCGACAGCTACGTCCACGACGTCAGCGTCAACGACGACGGCGCTCACGACGACCCCGTATTCCTGGACAGCGCCACCGGCACCGAGATCGAGGGCTCCTACATCATCGGCGACGGCAGCTGCAACTGCGACGGCGGGGGTGTCTCTGAGGCGGTGGCGATGCTGCAGGACTACGGGAAGCCGGATGACAACACGGTCACCGACAGCTATCTCGAGGGCGACACGAACTACGACGCCGGCTTCGGCTGCGGCTCGGGTATGGTCGTGACCAACAACGCGTTCTCGAACGACGACGGCGACATGCAGGCACCGGCCGTCTGGTTCATCCCCGCAAATCCCGGCAACCGCTGGAGTGGCAACTACATCGTCAACAACTCCGGCACGAATATCGGCACGTTCGCCGAGCCGCTGGGCTCCGACGGCTGCTGATGACGCCCTAAATCACGCGTAAGGATCGTTTCAGCCGGAAGCGTCCGCGAAAGAATCACCTCGTGCAGACCCGTTATCTGGGGGATGCGCGAAGAACGCCTGCTGATCATCTCACCCGTGCGGAACGAGGTCCGCCACATCGCCGACGTCATCACGGCTATGTCGGCGCAGACGCGCCCGCCTGACACATGGATCGTGGTCGACGACGGCTCGAGCGACGGCACACTCGAGCTGCTCGTCGAGGCAGCGCAAACGGTTCCATTCATGCGAGTGCTCAGCGTGCCTCAGTCTCCAATCGACGCCGCCGTCGACCGGCTGCTGCACGCAGCCGACGCTCGCGCTTTCAACCACGGTCTGGAGTTTGCCCCCGACTACACCCATGTCGGCAAGCTCGATGGGGACATCGAGCTGCCAAGTACTTACTGGGAGGAGCTGCTCGAGCGATTTCGGTCTGACCCGCGGCTCGGTATCGCGGGCGGAGTCCTTGTCGAGCGCTCAGGGGACACATGGAAGCTGCGCGGAACCTCCAACCTCGAGCACGTCCGTGGCGCGCTGAAGCTCTATACACGCGAATGCTTCGAGAGCATCGGAGGCATGCCCGAGATGCTGGGATGGGACGGCTGCGATGAGGTGCTCGCCCGGATGCGCGGCTTCAGTACTCGCTCATTCCCGGAGCTCGTCGCGCGCCACCACCGGGTCGCCGGCACCGCTCAGGGCAGGCTGCGCGGCCTTCATCGTCTGGGACGCAGCATGTACGTCGAGGGATACCCGCTCGCCTGGGTCATCGCCCGCTCGGCCAAGGTCGCCGCCTCCCGCCCGTTTGGTGTGTCCGGCGCCGTCTACCTCGCCGGCTACCTGGACGCTGCCAAGCGCCGAGTGCCCAGGTTCGAGGTCGACGGCTACCGCCAGCATCTCCACAGGGAGCTGCGCTCCCGTGCTCGCGCCAAGCTGAACTCACTGGCGTCCGCGTGAACCGGCAAGGCTGATGGCGTCCTCCCCCACTCGCTCAAGGATTCGACGTCACCGGCGTTGGTTGCTGCTCGGAGTGCTCGTCGCCGGTCTGGTGACCGCCTCAAACTTCGGGACGCTCCGACTGTTGCCGCCATCCTTCCACCCGCGCTCGCCGGGCCACGCCACCGCCACGACATCGGTCCTCGTCGGCTTGTCGCAGGCGGCACAGCAGTCACAGACATCCGAGTACCCGGAGCAGCTGGCCACAGTCTCCGAGACCTTGGGCGACATCGGCGGTAGCCCGTTGCTGCAGCGCAAAATCGCTTCGCTGGCAGGCATACCCGCGTCAGAGCTGGCGATCGACGAGCCCCTGTGGGCTGACCTCCAGCGCGCGCAGCAGTGGGACACGGGACCGAAGCGCGCAAGCCAGATCGTCGTCGAAAACGCTCTCTACCGGATCCAGTTGACCGATGGTGAGGGGTCTCCAATCATCAACGTGGGCACGCAGGCACCGACGCCACAAGGCGCGGCCCGGCTCGCGAGCGCGTTCACAGCCGCTGTGTCCAGGTTCGTCATCAGCTCGCAGAACGCTGCGCACACGCCCGCCAGCGACCGCTACACCGTCACACAGTCCGCGCCGATCACGGTGCAGCCCGGTCGCTCCGCTCAGCTGATCAACTTCGCGATCTTCCTCTTTCTGGCCGCTTTCGCACTCTGGTTCGTAGCCGTGATGGCAATCTCGCGACTTTTCGAAGATCTCCGTGAGAATGCAAACGACGTGAAAGACGGCGGCCGTCAGCGTCGTTCAGTAGTTGTTCGCATGGGATCAAGCCGACGCAAACGCCCTGCGATCCGCCAGCCCCGGACGAACGGACTCTGACATGGCCAAGACTCTTCTAAGACTGTGGAACCTCAAGCTGTGGGTCGCACTCGGCCTGGTCGTTTCGATCGCAGCCGGCGTCGTTGGCATGAAGGCGCTCCGCAAGGAAGTCTTCGCCGCAGCGACAACACAGCTGCTCGTCGACTCGCCGAACTCTGCCTTGAGCAACGCGAACGCGAACCTCGCCGGTTACGCAGCGCACTCGCAGGTCTTCGCTCAGCTGATGACGAGCGATCAGGCACTCACGTACGTCGGCAAGGCCGCAGGTATCCCCGGAAACTTGATCGAGGCTGTCGGACCTGTCCAGGTGAACGGCTCGCCTCAGTCGATCCGCATGCCGACCGTCGCGCCGGGCGAGCCGAGCCCGACGGGCAAGCCTCAGTACGTGCTCAACCTGACCCAGAACCCGGAGCTGCCGACGATCGAGGTTTACGCCGAGGCGCCGACGGTCAAACAGGCCATCGCCCTCGCCAACGGCGCCGGCGCGGGGCTTTCCGCTTTCATCGCCAACGAGGAGGCGAACAGCAGCACGGCGCTCGCCAATCGGGTGGCCGTGCGGCAGCTGGGCCCGGCGACGGGCGGAATGGTCGACCCGGGCGCCGGCCATTCGATCGCTGCGATCATCTTCCTGGCAACGTTCGTGATTTGGTGCGCCCTGCTGCTGTGGATCACACGGCTCACCGCCCAGCTTCGCCGTCACCGCAGCGGACCTCACCTCGAGGACCCCGATCAACCGGCCAGGCTGGAGGTTACGGACCCCTCAGTCACCGCTGGGACCTTCCGGGTACGCGAGCTCGGCGCCGGCGCTTACACACTGGTGGTCAAGCCACAGAACGGCCACACCGAGCCCAGCGAGCCGCGCAACGGAAAGACCAAACAGATTCAGTCCGGTGCGTCATCCAGGTCGTCCCGACCGTGAGATGTCTGCGCTGACATTCGGGGCGACCCGGACCGACGAAGCTGTAAGCACCGAAGACAATTGGCCGCACACCAGGAGGCCGCTCCCATGGTTGGTCGCCGCTTTCCTCGCGATGCTGTTCCTGGTCCCATTCGGCGGGATCAAGCTCAAGCTGCACCTGGGGGCGGACTCGACACCTGACCGGCTGCTGATCGTCGCGATGGTGATCGCGATCGTGTTCAGCGTGCAGCCCAGTATGCGCGCCCGGGTCCGAAGGTTTAGCGGCGTTGAATGCGCGGTGCTGTTGTATGCGGCGGTCGCTCTGCTCAGTGTCGTTGTCAGCGCGGGCCGCCTGTACCGGCTGGACTACTTCACGTTCGTCGAAAAGAGCATGCTGCAACTGCTCTCCTACGTTGCGTTCTTCTTCATCGTCGTGAAGGCCGTGCGGGCGACTGAGATCCGGATGTTCAGTCGGCTGATCCTCTGGCTCAGCTGCGCCACTTCGCTGGGAACGATCGTGGAGTCGCGCACGGGCTACAACGTCTTCTACACCCTGTGGGGCCAGCTGCTCCGCCCGATCGCCGAAGTCCCGTCGTCACCGACGGTCATCAACGCTGCGAACGGTGCGAAGCCTTTCATCGTCGGGCCGACCGACCACCCGCTCGCGCTGGCAAGCATGCTCACGGTGGCGTTGCCGTTCGCGATCGTGCCGTTGCTCAGGGCCACTCGTCGCCGTGAGCGCGCGGGATATATCGCCGCGATCGGACTGATCATCGCGGCGACGCTCTGTACCCGTGAGAAGACCGCGATGTTCGCGCCGATCACCGCGATCATCACGATCGCAGCGTTCAGACCGAAGCTGCTCCGCTGGGCGCCGCTCGGCATTCCGATCCTGATCGTGCTGATTCACATCGCGGCACCCGGAGTCCTCGGCCAGTTCAAGGGCGTCGTTCCCGGAAGCTCAGGCGCCGACTACACGGACGGCCGCACCGGCGACTACAGCGCAGTCACGCCGGACATCCTCAGCAACCTGCTGCTCGGACGCGGCTACGGCTCACTTGATCCACTCAACTGGCGCTGGTACAGGATCCTCGACAACGAGTACCTGGATCAGTTGTGGCAGACGGGAGTTATCGGCTTTGTCGCCTATGTGGCGATGGTGTGGACGCCGATCTTTGCGGTGCGACGGTTGGTCCGTCGACACGCTCCCCGTGCAGACTTCGCCGTGGCCGCGGCCGCAGGCTGTGCGGCGTTCGCAATCGTCAGCGCCACCTATGACGCCATGGGCTTCGGCGAGGCGATCTACTCGTTCCTGTTCGTCGCGGCGCTGATCGCGGTCATGTCCCGCGAGCAGCTGCCGTTGCGAGTTACGCCCGACCATCCGGAGCCTCAGCGGCCCCGGAGTCCATCACCGCCGAGGTCCAGCAGCACTTCGCACGGCACGCACTCGGGACGCTCCTCCACGCGCACGCCTGTCAGAAGTTCTTAGGCCCGGCGGGCGTTTTCTCTGTGACTCTCGAGGCAAGCGGATGACTGCTCTCAGGCATACACATAAGCTCAGGGGGCTCATCCCGAAATCGACTCGGGAGCGGCTTTACGACTGGCATCCTGGCCGCGATCGCCGTTGGCGCCGTCACGGTGGCGTTCAGCGCGTGCAGGCACGCGGTCAGGCGGTGCTGACGCTCGACGACGGCCCCGACGAGGACGCCACGCCGGCGGTGCTCGACGCGCTCGACTCGGTCTCGGCTGGAGCCACCTTCTTCGTGCTCGGGAGCCAACTTGCCAAGCATGCCGAGATCGCACGCGAGACGGTGCGCCGCGGCCACGAGATCGGTCTGCACGGCTTCGAGCACCCCCGCCACGACCGTTTGACGACCGCCAGCAGCCACGACGATGTCGTGCGCGGCTATGAGGCGATCCAGCAGACGCTCGGCGTCAGCTGTCGCTGGTACCGCCCGCCGTACGGCCGGATGTCCGCCGGCTCGGCGGCGGCCTGCGTAGAGCTCGGCATGACGCCGGTCTACTGGTCGGCCTGGGGCCATGATTGGGAGGACGTGGACGCGCGCCGGATCGCCGACATTGCTCTCAGCCAGTTCGACGACGGTGCGATCCTGCTGTTGCACGACTCGGCTCTGCACGCCCGGCGGCCGAGCGCCCGCCCGACCGCGGACGCAATCCGGCTGCTCGCCGATTGGGCGTCCGAGCGCGACATCGCGCTCGTCAGCCTAGGTCAGGCGATGGGCGATGCCTGAGGGTCCGCAGCGCGTCATGCTCGTCGCGAATTCCGGAGGCCATCTACTTCAGATGCTCGCGATTGAGGACGCGTTCTCCGGTCTCGACAGAGTCTGGGTGACGCTGGGTAGCGCCGACTCGAGGAGCCTGCTCGGCTCGGAGCGCGTGGTCTTCGCTCATGGGCCAACCAATCGCAGCTTTGTCAACTTCGCTCCGAAACCTGATCCTCGCCTGGCGCACGATCAGGACCGAAGACCCCGACGTGATCATCTCCACGGGCGCAGCGCTGGCAGTGCCGTTCTTCCTCATGGGTCGGATCGCTCACAAACGGCTGGTCTACGTCGAGAGCTTCACCCGCGTGCGGGGGCTCTCACTGAGCGGGCGCTTGGTCTACCCCCTTGCGAACGCGTTCTTCGTCCAGTGGCCCAGAGGCCGCGCATCGCGGGGAACGCTCTACGCGGGAAGCGTCGCGTGATCTTCGCCACCTGCGGCAGCAGCCACTTCCGCTTTGATCGGTTGATGGAGGCACTCAGCGCCCTCCCGGCCGAGGGCCTCCACGTTCAGCACGGGCCTTCCGAGCCACCGCCTTGTGAAAAGGCGAACGCCTACATGCCGTTCGCTGATCTCGCCGCAGAGATGGCGCTGGCCGATGTCGTCGTGACCCATGCCGGTGTCGGGAGCATCCTCTGTGCGCTGAGAGCGGGCCACACACCAATCGTCTTCCCGCGAATGAAGCGCTACGGAGAGGTCGTCGACAATCACCAGGCCGAGCTCGCCGAGGCACTCGCCGGCCGGGGTACTGCGATCCTTGCCCGTACGCCGCAGGAGTTGGTCGATGCCGTCGCATCGATCCCCGAGCGTCGCGACGAGCCGCGGGTGGCGTCGCAGGCCCTCGCACAAGCAGTACGCGCCAGCATTCTCGGAGCACCGCTGCTCACACTTCCGGCAAACGCCGGCGAGCTGGCCGTCTAGGACTCTGTCGAGGCCCGCGCGCCCGCTGGCGCGCGGTCAGCTCAAGCGATCCCGCCGGGGAGCTCCCGCCACGTCGAGCGCCGGCATACCGCCACCAGCGCCTTGCGCTCGCTGCGCCTGAACGCCCGCAGCAGATGTCCGAGCGCCACCGTTGCACGGAACAGCCAGGTCGCCGGCGGACGGTGGTATTTCTCATAGAGGCGCACGCGGTTGACGGAGAGCAGGGCAAGCAGCGCGGCGTTCCTGCCGGATCCGCCCTCCTCGTGCCGAACTCGTGCCGCAGGGACGTAGCGCACGCGATAACCGCGCCGCCGCGCCCGGATCGCGTAATCCGCCTCCTCGCCGTACAGGAAGAAGCGGCCGCTGTCCCATGCGCCGATGGCATCGTCGCAGCCTTGCGATACAAGCGTCACGGCTCCTCCGGCCCAGGCCACATCGCGCGGCTCGGAATAGAGGCCGAGATCGCGCACCGGCTCGCTCAGCCAGGGCGGGCGCGCCGGGAAGCGCGCGCCGAACAGTGCATCCCCCAGCGTCCCGGTGATGCTCGGGTCGCGACGCATGGTCAGATATGCGTCGCCCTGGGTGTCGAGCAGCATCGGCACCACGAGCCCGACCCGAGGGTCAGCCAACGCCCCGTACAGCTGCTCGATCGCCCCGGGCTCGAACACCACATCCGGGTTGGCCACGAGCAGCGACGAATGCGGGCCGGCGTGAGATCGTGCGAGGTTGATCGCACCGGAGTAACCGAGATTGCCACCGGCCTCAATGACGGTGACATCTCCGTACCGCTTTGCGATGGCGACCGTGTCGTCGCTCGAGGCGTTGTCGACTAGGACGCAGCGCGTGCTCAGCTTGCCCGCGGCCGCCGGCAGCGATTCGAGCATCGCCTCGAGGCCTGAGCCGCTGTTGAACGTGACAACGGCGATCACACAGTCCACCTGCCCAGATGTCATACGCGGCCTCGGAGCTTGCGCGCGGAGCGCAGATGGCGGGCGGCGTTGCGACGCCCAAGTTCGGCTGAGCGCACCGCCGGCGACAGTGGTCCGAGGGCCATTTCCATCGCCGGAAGGCGAAAGGCGGTCGCTCGCGCTCGTCCCCGGCGGAGCGCATCGCAGACCGAATCCTCGGATACCGGGTCATCAACGTCGAGGACCATGGCAAGCGGGTGAAACTGGCGGGCGGTGTGGAAGTCGAGCGAGACGAACGCGAGCATCCCTGGGCGCTCCTTGAGCAGCTCCGCTACGCGCCGATTGGGCGCGTAGCCATCGTATTTTCGGTTCCACAGTTCGAGGCCGATGAAGTCATCGAGCAACGATCGGTCGAGCTTCTCGAGCGCGTCGCGCCGTCCCGGGTGGGCCAGCACGGGGAGTCCGCCGGCCGCCGTGCGGCCTCGACCGTTACGGCGGTTTCGAGTCCTTCGCCGATGAACGGGATGTCGCCCCAGACCGGCACGTGCACCGAGTTGGTGGGGTCGCTGTACTCGATCCCAGGCACCAGCAGGATCTCGCGACTCGCCTGCGCACATGTCTGCCGGTACTCGGCCCAGCGCGCATCGTCAAAGCCGCGGTCGTGTTCGGCCATCAGCACTGCGTGGTAGCCGCGCCGCGCGAACCCGGCCGCCAGCTCCTCGAGGGACCACCTGCCGTCGTACGACCAGTCGGAATGGACGTGGCTGGCTACGCGGATCGTGCTCATCGGCGCCTCCAGCCTGAGACTGCCCCGCAACACGGTGCTGAGCGTGTCATCGACGAACAGCGCGGTGTCACCAGCGCGCCAGTTGTACCAGCGGTCGCTGCGCCGGATACGGGATACATCGCGTACCGCCTCGCCGCGCCCCGGCCACCGCGTGAGCGCCACCGACCGCGGACCGCGTAGGACCATCAGCAGATACACGAGCTCCCTGCCGAGGTGCCGGCAGACCAGCCCCTCCCGTGTCGACGCCCCCGGTACGAAGTCCGGTTCCTGCAGCTGCGCGACCGTCCATGCCGGATATTCGAGGCCAAGGCGTCGAGCCAACGCGGTGCTCCCCCACGTCCGCCCGTTCAGCTCCATGAACCAAGCCGTTCCGTCGCCGTCGCGCAGGAACTCGAGCATGAACAGTCCACGCCAACCGATCGCTGTCAGCATCCGTTCGGCGCCGGCTGCGAGCTCCGGGTCGACCGGAATCGACACGCACGCGCTCGAGCCCGATCCTTGCGGGTTCATCATCCGCAGGCGGCGGTGCGCGCTGAGCGCCGCGAGACCGTCGGGACCGCACAGACCAAACAGGCCCTCCCCCACACCAAGAACGAAGGGCTGCGCCAACAACGGCTCCGCAGGATCCCAGGCGGCGGCGGCGCGTTCGAGCTCCGCCCGGTTGCCGCAGACGCGCCCCGATCCTTGGAGGAGCCGGCCATCTCGCTCGGCCACAGGTCTAGCCGCCTTCAACACGACAGGCAGCTCCTCGAGGTTCGCGATCTGTTCTCTCGACTCGATGATCGTCGTCGCGGGCACCGCCAAGCCGGCCTGCGCGGCCGCGGCGATCTGTTGCCTCTTATCCAGCGCAAATGCGGCGGTCGCATCTGTGGGCCCTGCCACTTGCACTTCCGATTGGCTTCTGGAGAGCTCGTCGCACAGCCAGACGGCGGCGTCGTCAAGCGGCATGACAGCCCGGAACCGCGCCCCGTCCGCGAGCCTCGCGGCGACGTCAGAGACGCTGGCGCGCGCATCGTCCTCGGGCGCCGTGACGTAAACGATCTCGATTTCGCGACAGCGGCGCAGCGATGGCCGCGATCCGCGCCGCGCGAACGCCACCACCGGCACCCCCGACTCGAGCAGACTCCACGCGGCTTCGGGGGCCGCGAGGGCGTCCGCGAATCCGATCAGCACCGGGCGCACGGGATCCCTCATCGCCACTGCTTGACGAGCCGCTTGATCTGGCCGGCCGCCTGCCGCGTCGGAGACGCTTGCGGCGAGAGGATCGCTGCCAGCTCGCCGGGACCGGTGCCCGGCCCCAGCGATGTCCTGGCCTGCAGCCATTGCGCAGCCGACGCCGGACCGCCGTCGCTCGTGAATACCCGGTCGTAGCCGTGGCGACGGAGCGCGCTGAGCACCTGCCGGTCGTACTCACCGAAGGGAATCGAAGCCTGTGTCACGGGCTGACCGACGATCTCTTCGAGCAGCCTGCGTGCGTCGCCCAACTCCTCGTCCAGCGCCGCATCATCGAGCTTGCGCCAGCAGCGATGGCGCATGCCATGAGAGCCGATCGTCATGCCCTCGGCCTGGAGCAGGCGCACATCCTCGGCGCTGAGGAAGTGGGGCTGGCCGACACGGCCCGCGACGACGAAGAACGTCGCGGACATGCGCCGCTCGCGCAGCGCGGGAAGCGCGACCGTCACGTCCGACGCGTTGCCGTCGTCGAAGCTGATCGCCACGTCGTCGCGCTCCGCGACCGCGTCCAGGACCGTCGCGAACGTTGCAGAGTCCAGCCAAACAGCGTCCTCGCCGGCATCGAGCCTGCGGTCCACGGGGCCGAGACCGTGAAAGGTGAGGTTGATAGTCACTACGTCACAAGCCAACGGAGTCGGTGCGGCGGTTCTTACGCTGGCAAATTCACGTCCGAAATGGTCCCTGGACGCGCAAGCCCAAGCTTGCGCATCGCGTTCCTGTCTAAGAGCGCTCGCAGCCCGACATGTCCGAAAATCCGAAAGCATCATTGCGCACAAAGGTCCGCCGCGGCGTCGCCTGGAGTGCGCTCGACACCGCGCTCAACCGCAGCGGCCAGTTCGCGATGGGGTTGGTGGTTGCTCGGCTGGTCGCGCCACGTGTGTTCGGCATCTACGCCGTCGCGCTGATCGTCCACTCGATCCTGATCGGCGTCAGCGATATGGGGCTCGGCAGCGCCCTCATCCAGGGGGGTGACGAAGAGCTCGATAACAACGCTCCGACCGTCATGAGCATCGCACTGCTGACCGGACTGGTGTTGGGGGGGCTGATGGCCTTGAGCGCACCGATGCTCGCAGGGCTGGTCGGGGTACCGGCGTCCACGGAGACGATCCGGATCATGGCGATCGCACTGCCGCTCGCCGGGATCTCCTCGGTGCCGAGCGCACTGCTCTTCCGCGGCTTTCGCATGGACCGCATGTTCATCGCCGACACCGCCAACACGTTCATCGGCGGCGGCATCGTGATTCCGCTCGTGCTGATCGGTCTCGGCCCGGTCGCGCTCGCGCTCTCGTTCGTCGCAGGACAGCTGATCACGACGGTGCTGGTGACGGTCTACTCCCCGCGGCGGTACTGGCCCGGCTGGAACCGTCATCGTGCCGGAGGGCTGCTGCGATTTGGAATGCCGCTCGCCGGGGCGAACGTTCTCACCAACCTGGTGCGCAACGTTGATTACGTGATCGTCGGGCGGCTGCTCGGCCCGGTCGAGCTCGGCTACTACACGCTCGCTTTCAACATGTCCGGCTGGCCGCAGAACCTGATCGGCCAGGTGGTCAAGCAAGTCTCGTTGCCAGCCTTCTCACGCATGCGCGAGGACGGGCGGGACATGGGCCGCGCGTTCTGCAAGATGCTGAACCAGGTCGCTCGGCTCACGCTGCCGGTATGCCTGTTCATGGGGGCGCTCGCGCATCCGCTGATCGTCCTCGTCTACGGCCAGAAGTGGGCGCCGGCCGCTGCGGCGCTCGTCGGACTTTCGATTATGGGTGTGGCGCGCACGCTGACCTGGCTGTTCTCGGATTTCCTGATCTCGTTCGGTTCGACGGCCAGCCAGATGATCATCCAGATCGTCTGGCTGCTGCCGCTGATCGGCATGCTGATCTGGTTCGTCAACCTATGGGGGATCGCCGGAGCGGGAGCCGCGCAGGCGGTCGTCACGTCCCTGGTCGTTCTGCCTGCGTACGCATACGCCACGTCGAGATTCGGGGTGCGTTGGGGGATGCTGCTGCGCGCGCTACTACCGCTGAGCGCCTGGGCAACGCTGTGCGCAGCGATCACCTGGTTCATCGGCCAGCGGCTCGAGGCCACGCCCCTGCTGGCGATTCTGGCCGGCGGCGCGACCGGCTTGGCCATCTACCTGATCCCGTTCCACCGGGATCTCGTCAAACTGATCTCCGCGGTTCGTGCGCGTGCACGTCCTTCCAGGTCGACGACACCGGCGGCGAGCCCCGTCGACGCGGTCAGCTGATCAGCTGCCGTAGACCTCAGCCTCGACGGCTCTCACGAAGGCCTGCTGGCCCGGCAACCATGCGTCGGCACGTGCGGTTCCGGCGACGTCACGCGGGTCCGGCGGCGAGTCGAGCACAGCGAGGATCGCATCAGCGAGACCCGACGGAGTCGGCTGCACCCAGCGGACCTGGGCGTGGTCCAGACCGCCCCGGTCATAGAGCGAGTCGTTGACCACCGGCACGACTCCGCAGGCAAGCAGCTCCTCGGCGAGCAGGCTGACGTTGGTGAATGACAACGCGATGCCCGTCGCAACACTGTTGTAGAGCCGCGCCAGCTCAGCGGGAGCCTGGCTGCCATGGTTGATCACCGGCAGCGCGATTCGAAGGTTCGAGTCACCGACCGTGTGGATCGGCACCTCAGGTCTGCGGCGGTGGACCTCCTGCAGGGCCAGCAAGCCGAGGAGATAACCGCGACGAGCCGTACCCGGCTTGGTGTAGAAGACGATCCCGGACCGTGGCTCTGGGTTGGTCAGCCTGTAGATCTCGCTGTCGCAGCCGAACTCGAAGACATCGCTCTCGACACCCACGCGCTCGCGCAGAAGGCCAGCCAGCCCGTGACCGATCGCGATACAGCGGAACCCGAACCGGTACGTGTCCTCAGCCAGGGCGTACTCGGCCCCCAGCGGATAGAAGAAGGGCTCGTAATCCTGGACGAGGTAGAAACGTCGCATCGGCGCGGTCCCGCAACTGGCCAGCACGTGGGCGGTCGACCACGCCGTCGCGACTGCGGCATCCAAACCATCGAGTCCGTCCCGAACGTTTGCCACGTCGGCGCGGACCCAAGGCCAGGACTTACGGATAACCGCCTCGTGTGCGCGGATGTCACCACCGTGGCGGTCGTAGAGGAACAGAGTGCACCTGTGCCCCGCGGACTCGAGCGCAGCGACCATTCGAAACATCGTCGTATGACCACCGGAGAACATGCTCGGCGGCGTGGTGACGAAGCCCACCCGCAACGGGCGCGGGCGTTCCGGCCGCGCGGCCGGCACCGGGAGTGACAGTCGCCGCGAGTCGGCAACGAGCTCGAGATCGATCGGAAAATCAAGCGACGCCGAGTCCATCCGCCGATATGCGGCGCGGACCGCACGTTGCGCCACCGCACGCGGGCCAGAATCCTGCAGCACGCTGAGGCCGCGCTGCACAAGCTCGAACTCTCGGCGCATACGTCAGCCCCGCGGGCTCAGATTTACCACTGACCGGTCCGCAACCAGTAGCGATAGCACAGCGCATCCGACACTCGCCGCGCCACGGCATCGGCGAAAAACCGGGGATGGCGCGGCACACGGTCGCGGCCGAGGGTGAGTCGGTCCTGGAGCGCGCGCCACTCGGGCAGCTGCTGAGCGTCGCCATATACCGACAGCGCGAAGGCCGTGAGCTCGTCGACGGGCTCCCGTTCGGCACGTCCGCGGTCGTACGCGCGACATACCCGATCGAGCGCAGTCACAGCGAGGCCCCGCTGCGCCATCGCGCGCAGGCGCTCCGGATCCGGTAACTCGGAGCCGAAAGTGTCCAATGCCCAGTTGAAAGCGTCCCGACGACCTTCCAGATCGGCCAGGATACCCGCGTGAACCGTGCGTTGCAGGCTGTTCGGATGCACCCGGTACAGACCCTGGATCGAGCCGTTGACCCGCCCGACGTTGCCGATCGAGGCGAGCGCCAGCCAGAGACACATGTCGGCGGTGTGCTCGTACTTGAGTAGCCAGCCGCCGACGCGCCGTACACGGTCGGTCCGCATCACGGCCTCGGGCTGGCTGATCACGTTCGCGCTGCTGAGGCACCTACCCTCGAACCAATCGGCGCCCAACCAGACTGACGAGCTGCGAGAAATCCGATCGGCGACCGTTGGGACTTCATCCTTGAAATGCAGTGGCCTGCCGTATACGAACGAGAGATCCGGCCTGGCGTCGAGCAGCGCGACCGATCGTGCCAGCGATCCTGGCGGCAGCGCATCGTCCGCGTCGAGCTTGACCACGTAATCCGTCTCAACCATCGACAACGCCAGGTTCATCGCCGGCATCTGGCCGATGTTGGTCTCATTGGCCACGACTGTGACCCGCGGATCCTTGGCGGCGAACTCCTGCGCGATCGCGAGGGTGTCGTCGCTCGAGCCATTGTCGACCGCCAGCACGCGGAGATCGACGTCGCGCTGGGCGAGCGTCATGCCGATGCTGTCGGCCAGAAAGCGCCCGTAGTTGTAGGACAGCACGATCACGGTCACCGATCCGCCGCCACGCGGTGTGGACGCGGCAACCCGCAAGCTCCTATGTCGTGCGGCACCTGACCGAAACGCGAGTCTCATCGCTACACGTTCCGCGCGCGGAGTACATGAGCCACGGTGTCAGCCAGGATCTGCACGTCGAGCCAGAGCGACCAATATGCGACGTAGCGGTAATCGATCTTGACCATCTCGTCTCTGGATGCGCGGGTGCGAAGGACCTGCCACTGGCCCGTGATGCCTGGCCGGAGGGCGAGCCGGCTACGGTCGATGCCGACTATCGTCGCGTCTTCATCAGCCACAAGCGGGCGGGGACCCACAAGGCTCATGTCTCCCCGCAGCACGTTGAACACCTGCGGCAGCTCGTCCAGCGATGCTCGCCTGAGCATGCGTCCTACGCGCGTCACCCGCGGATCGTCGCCGAGTTTGAACAGACCGCCGACGTCCGCCAGGCCCCGCAGCGCTTCCTTCTGGGCGTCCGCATCGGCAACCATGGAGCGGAACTTGATGATCCGGAAGGGCCGGCCGTCGCGCCCGGCCCGCGTCTGCAGGAAGAAGACGGGGCCCTGACTGTCGAGTTTGACCGCGAGCGCGATCAGAGCCAGCAGTGGCGCGATCAACAGCACGCCCACGCTCGTCAGCACAAGATCGAACGCGCGCTTCGCGCAGCGCGCCAATGGCGAGAGCCGGAAACTCTCCACGTCGACGACCGCAAGGCCGTTCATATCGCCGATCCGGGTGCTGGAACCGATCAGCGCGAAGCCCTCCGGCACGACGCTGACGGTCACACCGGCGGCCTTGGCCATCTGAATGAGATCGGCAGACCTGGCGCCGTCGGCAAGACCGAGGACGATGTGGTCGGCCGCGAGGTCATCGACGACTTCGCGAACGGTGGTCGTATCGCGCAGCTCGTAGACGTCCTCTTCCGTGAGCTCCAGCGCGGCCAGCACTGTCAGGTTCGCGCCACTCGCCTCGAGCCGATCGCGGATCCGATCCGAATCGGGTGCGTTCGTGATCACGAGGCAGCGCATCGCAGGCAGGCACCGCATGGCGATCGTGCGCACCGTGCCTCGACCTATCACCATCCCGACGATCAGGCTTGCCCAGAGCGTGACGATGCTCCAGCCCGGATGCCAGGGAAGCAACATCATCGCGGCGAGCATGATTCCGAGCACGAAGATCGAGGCGGCCTCCACGATCCGGGGCAGCTCACTGAGTACCGAGCGCGACATCCGCAGGTCACCTGCATCGAGCAGCCCCACGAACTTGCAGACCAGGACGATCGCGGGCGCGCAGAGCTCAAGGCGCCAGGCTCCTGGCACCGGCGACCACACGTTAAGCACAAGCGTGAGCGCGATCGCGGCGGCCGCCACGTCCGCCACACCCACGAGCAGCACGGAAGCGACCTGCAGGAGACGGGCGCTCAGCGAGTCGCTTGCGCACGTCTCGTAAACGTCCGCGCTCGGTGCTGGGGACGCCGCTACGTTCCATGGGGCCGACGCATCGGCCGCCAGCCCATCTTGCAACCCGCCTGCGAGTTGCCCATTTGTTGGAGCCAGCCAGGCCATAGTCAACCTACAAACGCGCTGGCGGTCGCTTCCCTTGCATGCCGGGGACGATCCGGCGTCTACAACCTATGTCCAGTGAGCCTGAATCAGGACCCGGCTACGCGGAAGCCCTTCACCGACTCGGACTGGGCCCGCTTGGCACGCCTGAGGTACGGGTCTCGCAGAGCCCGAATTCCGTCCACGAGCTTGACCACGGCGCGATTACGCAAGCCATCCTGAACCACGAACGTATAGCGGTTCAGCGTCCGGCGCGCCGGATACATAGCTGAGACGAAATCGTTGTTCCTGCCGGTGCATGTGTCGAGCAGAGCCGCGTCCGTGCTCTCTTGGAAGTGCTCGATACTGGCCGAGTGGATCTGCAGTCCAGGCGAGTATTTGGCGAGAGTCGCGTCGTAGCTCCACTTGAACTGGAAGATCGAATCGCCTGAATCGACCCACGCAACCATCGCCGTCGTCGTCGAGCCGGCCATCAGCGAGAGGAAGTGCAGCCGCCCCTCGGCTGCAAATGACTTGCACATTTCAGTGAAAAATTCGGGCTCGCCGGGAACCGTGCCCATCGCAACGCCGGTTTCTGACTTGTACCCGGAGGCCTCCATGCGGATGTATTCCTCGATCGCAGCATCATCGCTGCGATCGACCAGGACCACGTCCGCGCCGAGCGCACGGCCGAGGCTGCGTTGCTTGCTACGCAGGTTCCGCATGGTTCGCTTGCTGTGTCCCGGCTCTTCTTCGACGGCCTCTCCGCGCTTCAGGATCCCCCGATCGAAGCTGTCGACGAGGATCAGTCGAAACCCGAGACTCGCCGCAGCCTCACGCAGGTACACGTCCGCGGGGCCATCGGCCGCGACATCCCAGAGATCGATCGCGTAGGAACCTTCGGACCGGCAGTCTTCGGCGACGGTTTCGAGCAGCGCCACGGTGGCATCCAAGCCACCGGCCGGATCGATCAGTGGCGTTCCGAGATAGTTCATGCGCCGCAGCCGACTGGTGGCGAGCTTGTACGAGATTGCCGACAGCGAATCGGAGCCGAACCCCACGTGCTGATATGGAAGACAGGCCACGACCTTGCCGTTGGCGTCCTCCGCGACGGCAATCCGGGCGTGCTCGGCCTGAGGTAGGTTCCGCGCAGCCGCCAGTACACATTCCGGCTCGTGGAATGGGTTGGGCTCGATCG
Source organism: uncultured Conexibacteraceae bacterium (assembly GCA_963720195.1). Classification (GTDB taxonomy): domain Bacteria; phylum Actinomycetota; class Thermoleophilia; order Solirubrobacterales; family Solirubrobacteraceae; genus Palsa-465. Next base: position 693,484 of record CAVRFD010000008.1, on the reverse strand, counting down.
CCCTGGCTGCAAGCGCAGCCCACGATTGCCGGTCCCCGTCTGACAGTTCCCGGCTCGTGCTTATGATCCGCCCCCGCACTACGGCCACTTTAGCTGAAGTTGAAGTTTCTTCGGGGTGATTTTTGGCATCCTTAAGCATGTAAGGACCGTGTCAGGAAAGATTCCGAAGGGCAGGGGGGGTGAAAATTCGATCATGGATGGGCTTGCCGATCGCTCGGGACGGCCGCTGTGGCTGTTGTGTGATCCGGAGCCTGTCTACGCGGTGCTCCACGAGCCGGGCGAGCGCCGGCAAACAAATACAGCCGTCCTGATCCTGCCAACGTTCGGCTGGGACAACGATTGTTCGTACCGGCCCCGCCGCGAGTGGGCTGTGGCGCTCGCCCGCGCCGGCTTCACCGCACTGCGGATCGACCTTCCGGGGGCTGACGACAGCGTCGGTTCCCCGCTCGCGCCCGGTCGCTACCAGTCGTGGCTCGACGCCGTTGCGGATTGCGCGCAGTGGCTGCGTGAATCCTCCGGATGCGACCGCGTTGCGGCGGTGGGGATCGGGCTCGGCGGTCTCCTCGCCTACGAAGCCGCCTCGGCGGGCGCTGCGATCGATGATCTGATCCTCTGGGGCGTGCCCGCGCGTGGCCGCGCCTATCTCCGGGAGCTGCGGGCATATGCGGACATCGTCGCCGCCGGGCTTGGCGAAACCCGCGACGCAGACCGCGACGACGGCGCACTCCCCATCGGTGGACACGCGATGGCGGCGGAGACCGCAACCGCGATCAATGAGTTGCGCCTGGATGAGCTGACGCTGCCCGCCGCAGAGCAGCGACGGGTGCTCTTGGTCGAGCGCGACGCCCACGGCGTCGATCAGCGGCTCAGCGCGCACCTGAGCGACCAGGGGGTCGAGCTGACCGTGCTGCCGTCGAGCACGGATTACGAGTCGCTGATGGCGATCGCCGAGCTCGATCTGGTGCCCGAGGACACAATCGCCCGGTCGATCGAGTGGCTCGCGACAGCCCCAACGGTGAGCCTTGACCATCCCAAACGTGGCGCGACCCCAAAGGTCGCCGACGTGATCACCTTCCAGCATTCCGGTCGGCTGATCCGTGAGCGACTGACGTCGGTCGAGACGCCACACGGCCTCCTCTCGGGCATCATTTCCGAGCCGGCTGAACGGGCCGCTGCTTCCTTCTGCGTAGTTTCCGTCAACGCGGGGGCGCTGCGACGTACCGGCCCGAACCGGATCATGCCTCGCATCGCCAGAGATGCCGCGGCAGCGGGCCTGGCGGCGGCGCGTTTCGATCGGCCCGGGCTCGGCGACTCGGAAGGCCGGTACGTCAAGCGCACGGAGCGGTCGCCAGCCGATGAGGGCTTGATGATCGCCACGATGCGCGACATCCACGACCACCTCGAAGCAGAGCAGGTCGCGAGCCGATTCATCTCCGTCGGCATTTGCTCCGGTGCCTACGCGGCGATGCGAACGGCCCTGGAGGACCGCAGGACCGTTGCCTGCATTCTCGCCAACCTGACGCTGTTCAAGTGGACCCCGCACCATGCGGTCCTTGCTCAGTCGGCTCCGGTTGATCGCGAGGAGGTTCGCCAGGCGTCCACACCGAATCAAAGCGAGACGCTCATCCGGCGCGCGCGAACGGTCACTGTCAAGGTCCTCAAGGAGATCAAGCTGCCGTGGCTGCTGAAGCACCGGGGCGAGCTGCTGGCGGCCAGACGGACGCTCGACCAGCTGTATGAGCGTGAGACACGGGTCGTCCTCGTGTTCTCCGAGCACGAGGCGATGTATCGGACACTCACCACCGCCGGAATCGTGAGCCGCATAGGCCGCTGGCCCAACACGAGTCTGGAAATACTTCCAACGCGGGACCACGAGCTCCGGCCGCTTTGGGTGCAGGATCAGGTCCTGGCCTGCGTCGATTCGGTGTTGAGTGAGTTCGCCTCGCCCGCGGCGCCGACAGCAGCTGACGGCGCTCCGGTGGTCTGATCGGAAGCAGGAGCAGCGACCGCGAGCGCGTCCATCATGTTGACCGCGCGCAGCAACCCACCGACAAGCGCCGGCTGATTTCCCGTAGAGCGCAGACGAACGATACGGCTGACACGGGGCTCGACGCAGAAGCCGCTGTCCTCGGCCTCGAAGCCGGGAATGTCGAGCGTCACCTCATAGAGAAGCGAGTCGCTGCGAACCACAACGTCGACATCGCCGTCGGGTCGCACGTGGACGTCGGTCGACACATCCATGCGTTCGGCCGCGGTGCGGGCAAGCGGGCGGCCGGCCGGAAATCGAACCGACTGCGAGATGAGGCGGTGCTCGTCATCGGCGGATTCGAGGCTGACAACGATCGCGTCGTGGGCCGGCGGGCCGAAACCGAAGACGGCCGCGGAGTCGACGAAGCGTCCGAGCATCCCCTCGACGGTGCGTTCGAGCATCGTGTGCGGCCCCAGCTCGAGGACCTCCTCTGCCTCGGCGACCAGCGACCGAAGCTCGCTGTAGAGCGCAACACGCAACCGGGTCTGCAGCGGCTCGCTGCGATCGTTGGCAACGTGGATGCGGGTGCCGCTGAGGCGCTCGTCCGTGGTCCAGACCGCAACCGGCGCAAACGCCCGGCGCAGGTGGTGATAGGCGAGCTTCGGCAGGCCTCTGTGGTCCAACAATCCGAAACCCGCCCCGGGAACCATGTCCTTCATCCACAGCACCAGCGCGCCTCGACAAGAGGACGAAGCTCGGCGCCACTCGCCGATGACCTCGGCCATCGCCTCTCCTGAAGCGACCTTTGAGAGCTGGACATAGCGCTCCTGGTCGGTACGACGCAGCTTGACCGGATCGACGTCGAACAGTTCGGCCAGATAGAAGTCCCGCACGTCGTCGAAGTCGAAGCCGGGTGCCAGCTGAAACGCGGGGCCGGCGTCCCGCTGGACACCGGCTTTCCAATCCGGGTGGTGGGTCGGCAACTCGACGCTGTCAGGGACGTTGGCAAACGGCAGGCACTCGGCAGCGAACCGCACGCCCGCGCTGCGCACGTCGCTCAGCGGCTGGAAGTAGCCGCCAACTCCGAAGTAGTGGGCGATGCCGGTATCCGCGTGGAACGGGACATCCCCGCCTATTGGCGTGCTCCGCAGGTACGCACAATCGGGTCCGTATTCAGCCAGGAGCGCGGGCAACGTCTCTTCCCAGATTTGATCGCGGCCGAGCGTCGGATCCAGTCCGAGCATCGCCGGCTGCTGCTCGAGCTCGTGGCTCGCGCAGAGCACCGCCAGGCTTGGGCGGCCGCTCAGCGAGACGAGGACCTGACGCGCCTCACGCTCGATCTCGGCCCGGAAGTCCGGGTCCGACAGTGGATAGTCGAGGCTCGCGAACATCAGGTCCTGCCAGATCAGGATCCCGAGCTCGTCGCACAGGTCGAAGAACTGCGGCGACTCATAGGCGCCGGTCCCAACGACCCGCAGCATGTTCATGCCTGCGTCACGGGCGCGCTCGAGCACCCGGCGCAGGTCGGCGTCCGGAGGTGCGAGTGAGATCAGATCCATCGGCGTCCACACGGCCCCGCGGGCGAACACCGGCACCCCGTTGACGTGCAGGTCGAGTCCGTCCGCGGAGATGTCCTGCGCGAAGGTGAGCGACCTGAAGCCGACCCGGCGCCGCGCCACCTCGATGCCGTCGAGTTCGATCGTGAGCTCATACAGCCGCGGAGTTGCCGTGGGTGTGGGGCCACCACGGCTCCACACCGGCAAGGCGGACCTCTCCCTGCAGCCAACCGTCGGCGCTCGGCAGTGAGCTTGGTCGTCACATCACCGATCACCGCCTCCGCGTCGGCGAAACTGCCAAAGGTCCGGGCGCGGATCGCGACGACGCCGTCCTCGCCGTCCAGGCGCGGCGTCACGCGCAGCTCGCCGATTCCCGAGGTCGGCTTCCTGACCAGGCGGACGGGCCGCCACGGGCCGACCGGCGCCGGCGAGGGTGCATAGCCGGGCGAGCGCCCGAAGATCATCGTCCGGTACCAGCGCAGGTTGCCCTCGTGCACGAGTCGTGTCCGCCAGCGCTGGCGGGGCCGCTTGGCTACGGCCATCAACGGACTCAGCGCCCGGCAGGCGATCACGAGCTCGTTATCGGGCAGCAGCCGCTCGCTCACGTCGACTGTGTGGGTTTCCCACATCGACGCCGACTCGAGGATCAGCTCGCCGTTGAGGAACACCTGGCTGACGGTCGCGATGCCGTCGAACTCAAGCTCGAAACCGGTGCTGGCAAGCGCGGGTCCGCCCGAATCCTGCCCAGGCTCGCCGCTGGCGATCTCGACCGCCGAGAAGCGCGTCCGGAAAAACCAGTCCTCGTCGTCGAAATTACGATCCCCGGGACCAACGGCTGCTGCCGCGGTCCCGGGAACCGTTGCCCCGACCCAAGTCGCCCCGAGGATGTCCTTCGGACAATCCCAGGCCCCGGGGGCGCTCGAGGTCACTTCCCAGCCGGCGCGAAGCTCGGCCACTGTCAATCCCCTCAGCCGAGTAGGCACCCGATGGCGCCAACGCTTTCCTCCCACGCTTCCGCCATCGCAGCGATCGCCGGCTCCGGATCGAACGGGCGCCTGCGGGCGAGCCTGAACGAAACCGTCTTGGCGCCTTCGACGATGCCCGCAAGCGCGGCCGTCGCGTCGGCGCCCTCGTCCCCGAACAGCCAATCGATGTGATCGCCGAGCAGCTCGAATGCGGCCCCGACCATGCGGACCGTGACGAAAGCGTAGGCGTGGTAATCCTCCGCGGACCCGGCAAGCAGCCGCGGCAGCTCGTCGCTGAGGCTCTCTGCCCACGCGGCGAACGGGTTGCGCTGTGGCCGGCGCGCATAGTGCTCGGCCAGCAGCCGTCGCGCCTCCGCGCGCAACGGCTCACCGGCAAGTCGCGGCCCGGCGTCGAAGCGCACGACCTCGATGAACGGATCCATGACGTCGTCGGTGAACTGCGGCAGCAGCCTGAAGGCTCCCTGGTAGTCCTCGCCCTCGAGCTCGAACAGGCCCGCGTTGTGGAAGTACCGCATCCGCTGCGCCTCACGGTCGATCATCGTCGGCGCGCAAGTCGTCTTCAGATGCTCGCGGCGATAGCTGGTCGCAGCCGTGTCCGGTAGCCACCAGGCGTCGATCTCGACGAGTACCGTGCGGCCGAGGTCGAGCTGTTGCTCGATGTGCTCGGGCACGGTCTTGTAAGGCAGCATCTCGTGGATCTCGACGCCGAACAGCCGATACAGATCCTGGTAGGGAGGCTTGAAGTAGGTGAACTGGTCACCCTCCCAGTCGGTCCGCACGATGAACCCGAGCATCGCGCGCGGGTCATCGCCGCGCGCGCTCAACAGCTCGATCAGGACGTCTGCGTAGCAGTTGGTCTCGAGGTAGGTGCGGCCAGCGTCATGCAAACCGTGCGGCCGGTGGTCGCACGGTTGCATCGTCAGCGCCGCGCCGGCGCCTAACGCCGACGCATCCAACACGGCGCGGCTGCTCACACCAACGCTCCAACCTCTCCGAGCGTCAGCTTCTGACGAACCTCGGCAGGCCACTCGCGGGTGTCGAGGCCGTGCGCAGCGAACAGCGCGAGCGTCACACGCTCCTCGCCGAAGGCCATGCAGCCGGTGTGCGCCCGCTCCCCGGACTCGAGCAGCAGGTCATAGGTCTCACCCATGTGGTCCTGGTGGTAGTTCGACGAAGCGATCGCCGTGAGCTTGTCCCCCGCCACCGGCGCCAGCAGCTCCCATTTGAGCTCCTGGTCACGCTGCTGCGCGGCAAGCAGCCGGCCGACGCGGCCAAAGAACGGGTCATTCGCGATGTCGAGCGTCAGGTCCAGGCCGAGCGACTTGAGCAGCTCCTCGGCCCGCGCCCGCCAGCCTGTGCGCCATTCGAGCACCGTCTCGCGGTCCCCGATGCGGACGATCTCACGCATGTGGAAGATCTGCATCCGCGACGGATCGTTCGAGGGCTCCCGCCGGAACACGTAGGCGTCACCGGTGTCGAGCGTGTAGCCGCCCTCGGGTACCGGGCCTCGCTTCGCCATCGCCGGGTAGAGCTGGTAGCACGCGGCCGGTGCCAGGACCATGTCGGTCTGGTGCTGGTGGGTGCTCCAGTCCTCGTTACGCGAGGCCGCCTCGGCCTGCTCCGCCGCAGCTGCCTCGTCACCCTCGAAGCCGAACACCGTCCCTGCCAGGTGCGGGAACGACTCCAGGTAGCCGCTGCGCTCCATGTGCTTACGCGGGAAGATCGGCGGGAAGTAGAGCGGCACCGGCGCCTCGGGCGCGGCGGCTCGGGTTATGAAGGCGTCAAACCCGAGCCTGACGTCCTCGAAAGTCTTGCTGCGGGCGTACACGCCGTGGATACCGGTGCGGGTGAGCAGCCCCGAATCGACCGTGCGGTCGAGGAATGCAACCTGCTCGGGAGTCCCTTCACGAAATTCAGACATCAGATCTCCTTGGCGATCAGCAGCAGGCCCGCATTCGTCTCATGAATGCGCTCATTGGCGATCATCAGCGGCGCCGAGAGGGTGTCGCGCAGGTGCCGCCCGACGCTGAACGGGGTGTCGTTCTTGTAACCCATGATCCCGTTGACCTCGAGCACGCTCTTGCAGATGTCGGACGCATGCTCGGACGCGGCCAGCTTGAGGTTGTTGAAGCGCAGCGCGGACGCGAGCGTCGACAAGCGTTCACGGCCAGGCTCATCGGAGGCAATGTTGAAATCGATGAGCGCCGATTCAACCTCCGCACGCAGCATCCCGAGCTCAGTCATCACCCGCGAGAGCCGTTGCGCGACCGGTACGGGTCCGCCGCCGCTGCGCTTGGCGGCCGCGCGTACGAATGCACGTGCACGGTCAAACGCGTCCTCGGCGATCCCGAGCCACACGTTCGCCCAGAGGATGTGTGAGATCGGGACCATCGTCTCGGCCGCGACCTGCGAGAACGACGGGTTCGAGAGAACCTGCTCGGGATCGAACGTCGCCCGCACCATGCCGCCGGCCGAGCAGGTTCCGCGCATCCCGAGCACGTCCCATGTGCCCGTGATCTCGATCGTGTGCTCGCCGCGGCGCGTCAGCGCAAGTACCTGGTCGTTGGCCTCGGCGTCGGGTGCGCGCCGCAGCGTCGTCAGCAGGTCGTCGGCGTAGACGCCGTAGCTGACCGTCGGCGCGTTCTTCTCGAAGGTCACGAGACCGTCCGCGGTAGGCGTGACCGCGGCGATCGACCGGCCCATGTCGCCGCCGGTACCGACCTCTGAGGTCGCTGAGGCGATCAGGCGCTGATCAGCCACGAGCTCCTGCAGGTATCCCTCGAACCATGAACCCGAACCCGGCTCGACGTGCCGGGCGATCGCGGCCACCTGAATCTGATGCATCGCAAACACCATGCCGCTGGCCGCGCATTGACGGCCCAGCTCAAGGCAGCAGCGCGCGATCGTCGCCAGCGACGCGCCGGCGCCGCCGAACTCCGTCGGGACGAAGGCCGAGAGTGCAGATATCTCCCGCAGCGCCTCGATCGTCTCGCTCGGAAATCTGGCAGCGCGATCGACCTCGTCCGCGTGCTCCGCGGCGATCTCGCTCGCAATCTTCCGCACCGCCTCGACCAGCGCTACCTCACGATCAGCCAAAACGCTCATCGACTTTCCCCTCCACCGCTCCGCGGTGTGTTTGAAGTTCATGAATCCGTTCTCCCGCCTACATTCGAGCAACGGCGAATCCCAACGAGAACTTCCTGACAAGCTCTAGCACACGCTCCTGCCCGCGTATAGAGCAATCCGTGCCGGCACGGCAATCGACGCCTCTGGCTGTCAGGCGCGATGCTCGTACGTGACAGAGACGTCCTCGGTGCAGGCCCTGTAACGCTCGGCGAGCTCGGCGTAGTCGGCGACGGTTCCAGTCACCTGAAAGATCTTGTCCAACGAACCGTTCCGCCAGTCCACGGGATCGCCGACGGCCTTGTGCACGTCGACGCTCACGACGCCAGGCAACGCGCTCAGCGTGTCCAGGCCGCTGAGACCGGCAAGCCTCACGGCCGAAATCGGCGGCTCGCAGTAATAGCGGTACGCGATCCTCTCGCACGCTACAGGCCCATCGAAGACGACATGCTCGCCAAGGGCAAGGCGCATGCAGAGCTCAAGTAGGGGGATCCCGGAGGCAAGCCTGACAGTGGCCGGCGTCAGGCCTGTCGGACGACCGTTCACCTCAATGATTTTGCGCCCGTCCGGACTCAGCTTGATCTCGGTTCGGTAGCAACCGAAGTCCGAGCCCAACGACTCGATCACGGCTGTCGCCATTGCAAACAGCTCGGGGATCACGGACTCGGGAACATCCGCTGGGAAAAAGCCGCCCGACGAGCGGAAGGGAGGCAGCATCGGAAATAGACCGGTGATCCCCACATGGCTGATTACACCGCGGCTCACGATGCTGTCGATGCTCAGACGGTCCGCGTACGGCTCATCGTGCGGGGGCAGGTCCGCCATTCGCTCCTCGAGCAGCATGCCGGAGGCACGATCTACGCCTCCAAGTAAGCGGGCAAGCTCCTCAGCATCATCGACTGGTGACACGTCGCGACACGCGGTGCCGTTCCGTGGCTTGAGAATCAATGGGAAGTCAATTGCACTCGACAGGCGCTTGAGCTCCGCTTCGTCGGCCGGGTCGCTGATTTCGACGAACTGCGGGATCGGGACGCCAGCGGCGCCGAGCGCTTCGCGCTGGAGCAGTTTGTCGGTGAGGCGGGCAATCGTGCGAGTCGACGGACCTGGCAGATCCAATGCCGCGGCTAACCACGCGTGCCGATGAAGATCGCCATCAAAGAATGACGTGATGCCGTCCGGACGTTCCGCGTAAACGAGTTGCACCACCTCCGCGTTCGTGGACCCCGCGGTGTCGACCACTCTCCCGAACCTGCTGAGAGCTCTGGCGGTTGCGTCCATGCCGGGTTCACGACCATCGATGACCCAGAGAAAGCGGCACAGGCCCGAACCAGCGTCAACGATCTCCCTCCAGGGTCGCGATCGGGCACTGAACACGACAGCTAGCAGCGGCGGCTCCTGACGCACGCCGACACCCTATCGCCGCTTGCATCAGTGCGTTGTCAATTTCTTCGCCAGGGCTGCCGTCCGGTGCGGGTTATGTCAACCTGGTCATGCGCCTCGCTCCCGTTCGGCCTCGCGCGGTGTCGGATTCGGCGCAGGTTTCCCGAAGTGTGCGGGGGCATAACACGTAGTGCGAATGTGGTCTTGGTGGCCACCGCGCCCGGGTTCAGCCGCATGCGATCGGTGCTCTCTCCCGCTGTCCGCAGATCGCTCCAGGCCCGAGCATCTAGGCATACGAGGAACGGAGGACACCATGACTGACAACGCACACAACTTTCCCTTGCAGACTGACCCCCCGAAAGGGAACGAGCAGACACGAAAGGCCATCGGACTGGCGCTGCTCGGAGCGCTGGCCATCGTCCTCGCGCTCATTGGTATCGACGTGGTTCTCGTAAACGGCGCGCAGGCGCAGGCGCCACGACCGATCGTGAAAGAGCAGGTGGTCAAGGCCACAGGGACGGCGCCCGTGGAGAACACGGTGTACCTCTCGGTTTCGCCCGGAATCAAGCCCGGGCCCGACGGCAAGCTGCACGACGCCTTCAGTGCCACCAGTTTCGTGGTCCACGCCGGCCAGCCGGTCAAGCTGGTGATCGACAACACCGACACCGCCGACCACAGCATCACCTCGCCGGAAGCGGGCGTGAACATCGTCGTCCGCCCCGGAACCCACACGTACACCCTGCTCGTCCACAAGTCCGGTGTGTTCCAGTGGTATTGCAACTACCCGTGCGATCCGTACTCGATGATGCACGCCGGCTACATGCGTGGCTCGATCACATCTATCTGAGCGGGTGGGCCTTTTGAAGGGAGGGCGGCCAGCGGACCGCCCTCTCAGTCTGTCGCGGTATCGCTGACGACGCAGTCGCGTCCGGAGCGCTTTGCCTCGTAGAGACGATTGTCGGCCAGCTTGACCAGCTCCTCCAGATCCTCTGCGTGCTCGGCCGTGGCGACACCGACACTCGTCGTCAGCGTCAGTCCGGCGGCGATTGTGTCCCAGGGCTCCTCGCTGATCACCCGACGGATGCGCTCGCAGCAGGCGAACGCGGAATCCTCGTCGGTCAGCGGCATCAGCAGCAGGAACTCCTCACCGCCGCTTCGCACGACGATGTCGGAGGAGCGCAGTACCTCGCAGAGCAGCGCCGCCGCCCTCACCAGCACCTTGTCACCGACGCTGTGGCCGTAGTGGTCATTGACCTGTTTGAAATGGTCAAGGTCGACGACGGCCACGCTCAGCAGCCGACCGAAGCGGCCAGTCGAGGGCTGCGCGAGCTCGCGCGCCAGGAAGCGACGGTTGTGGACGCCGGTCAGCCAGTCGCGCTCGGCCTGGTCGCGCAGCTGCTCCTGCAACTCCTCGAGCTGTTCCGCGCGCGACTCGAGCTCGGCGTGAGCCTCAGCCAGCTGGCGGTTCTTGAGCGACAACGCGTCGCTCTCGCTGCGGGCGAGCCGCGCCTGCAGGACCGCGCGCTCGAGGCTGAGTTGCAGCTCCGAGATCTCCGTGAACGCCTGACGCTCGATTTCGGCCGAGCGCGACAGGGCCTCGTAGGCCTCCGCCAGGCGGCCGGCGCCGCGCAGCGCCTCGGCGACGGCGGCGAGGATCACGCTGCGGGTGTGCGGCATGCGGTCACCGAGCCAACCAAGTGCGGCCTCACCGGCCTGCTGTGCGTCGTCGAAATGCCCAAGCGCCATCCGCGCCTGCACCTGCGCGCGGACGCTGGCGCCGAGCACATAGGGGTTCGGGTCACTGTCCTGGCCGAGCAGCGCCAGCGAGCGTTCAGCATCGACCAGCGCCGCGCTCGCGTTGCCGTCACGGAGCTCGATGTCGGCGCGGGTCGAGTGGATCACCGCAAGCGCGAAGCGGTTCGGACTGGTCGTCTCAGCGAGCTGCTGCGCGAGCACGATCTCGCGGCGGGCGCCCTCTGCGTCGCCGGCCTGCTCGAGGTAGCAGGCGATGTCGTTGTGGGTGATCGCCTGCTCCCAGACGGCTCCAGCCGCGATCGTCAGCTCGAGCAGCTCCTCGATCCGCGCGCGCAGCTCGCGCACGCTCACGTTCCCGAACACCACGAATGCGGCTCGGCGCGCGAAGATCCGGAGGTCAGGGTCGCCGGTCGCGTCGGCGAACTCGATCGCGCGCTCGGCGTTCGTCAGTGACTGTGAGTACGCGCCCGTGAAGAAGCTCACGTGTGAGCGCAGCGACGCGACTTCGGCCTGGGCATAGTGTCCGGCGGCGGCGTCGAGCATGCGCTCGGCCTCGAGCGTCAGCGCCAATCCACTACGAATGTCGCCACGGTGGAGTGCCACCTGGCCCTCCAGCGCGAGCGCACGTGCACAGAGGTTGCTGTCACCGAGCGAGGTTGCCTCCTCGTGACAGCGGATCGCTACCTCGAGCGTGCCCGCCGGGTCCTCACGAAACTGCGTGCGCGCGCCGTTCAGCGCCGCTGCCACCTCGGCCGGCGTAACGACATGCACGTCATCGCTGTCGAGATCCTTGGTTGAAGAAGACATAACCGCGTCCGGCCATCCGACCGCCGCAATACGCGGCACTGCCTTAAGACTAGTGGCCGCGCATGCGGACGGCTGCAGCGCTTCGACCGGGACAGTCTGCGGTCAGAGCGTGATTGTCTTGGCGACGGTGTGTCGCTTGTTCTTCGCGTCGAGCGAGACCACCGTCAGACGCAGACGTCCAATCTTGCCTGTCTTGGCCTTTGCGATCAGCGCCGGGCTCTCGTTGAGCGCGCTGCCGGTCAAGGTCACGCCGACGGCGCTCGCCGGCTTGGCCAGCTTGATCACGAGCCGGCCTCCACTCAGCGCCAGCGACTTCAGCTTGGCGCCACTGAGCTTCACCCCCCGGATCTCCGTGCGCTTGCCGGTGCGGTGCGCGACGAAGCTCAGGCCACGCGGTAACTCAACCGTGAGCTGCTTGATCTTTGGCCCCTTCTTCGAATCCTTGACCTTGAATCGGATCGACGGGTGCTTGGTCTTGAGCCCGGTCGCTGCGGGAGTCGAGACCGTTGGCGCGACGTCCGTCGAGCTCGGGCCCGAGGTGTATGACGAGGCCGCGCAGCCCGAGATCTGGTAGGGCACCGAAGCCGAGACGGTCTTGTCACCGTTCTGGTCGGTCGACGTGCCGGTGGCGGTTCCGTTACCGGGGTTGCAGTTGGTGAGGAACATGCCCTCGGCACCGCCGTTCAGCACCAGTGAAAGGCTGGTGAGCGGGATATCCGGCATGCCGCTGAAGCTCGCAGTCTTCGTCGTCAGCGTGACGTTCCCGACCAACGTGAGAGGGAACGGCGCCGGGAAGACGAGCGTGAGCGTCGGGCCGAGGGCAGTGCCTGTGAGATAGGCGCTGGCGGTCAGCGGAGTCGGATAGAGCGGTGACACAGCCGTGGCGGTGCCCACCGGCGAGCAGCCGGCGGCAATGTTCAAGCACAGCAGCTTGATCGCCGCAAGGTTGACGCCGAGCGTGTCACCGGGAAATGCGAGGGACAGGGATCTGCTCGGGGATTCGTCGGCGGCCTGCGTGACGCCGGTCGTGATCGCTACCTGGCGGTCTGAACCATCCTTGACCGCCTTCACAGAGAGCTTTGGGGCGTACGGCAGCTTCGAGCAGCCGGTGACGCTCAGCGGTGAGGAGACGGTGTGCAGCGTCGAGTCGTTATATGAGTCCACGCTGATGCCGACGTTCGCCGGGGTGGACGGACAACTCGTCGGGTAGCGGAGACCGTCGAACGTGCTGTTGATCTCCCCTAGCTGCATCGGGACGCCGAGAAGGCTGTTGGGGAGCGTGAGGACGATGCTGACGCCGACGCCATTGGGGTCACCGGACGGGCGGACCTTGATGTCGCCCGTGGTGCCGATCTGGGTGCCGCTCTCAAAGTTCACCGCGAGGCCGGCCAGATCACCGGGCGCCGGCGGCGGCACGAGGTCGAACGTGACATCGAGCGTGAAAGGGATAATCGAGTCGAGCGGGTAGGCCGTGACCGCGCCCGTTCCGACCTGGCAGTTGGTGTCTGTCAGATCAGCCGTCTTCAGACAGCTGCCACCGTCAATATCTGCGTTGGCGAGCAGACCCGGCGGTAGGTTGATCGTCATCACGTCGGGCGAGTCGCCGGAGGAGTTTGTGAACTTGAGATCCATCCCCAGGTTCTGACTCGCTCCCGCCTGCGTACCGGCGCTCTGGTCGAGGCTCAAACTTGGGCTGGTCGACGCTTGCGCGCCCTGGGCAAACAACGCCGTGGCCAGGACTACTAGCGCACTGGCAACTCCGCTGACGAATCCGCTCCGACGCTTTCTGACCGACATAGCCTCTCCTTCGTTGACCAGCGCGCTCGGTTCCCTCGGCCTGCGCGACTGATGCTCCTATACCCAGGCGTATGCGATTTCAAAAAGCCTGTCCGCTACCTGATCGCCTCAGCAGTCTGCTGATCAAAGAAGTGCATAAGTTCGGGCCGGACTGTCAGACGCACGCGTTCGCCACTCCTGATCTGACCCTCGGGCTCGATCCGGGCGACACCGATACCGGCCGCCAACTCACCGATCTCCTTCTCCTCGTCGACTCCCTGGGTCTGGATGCGGGCGGCGTCGATCGTGAAGTGCAGCAGCTGCTCGGAGCCGAGTGCTTCGACGAGCTCCGTGTCAACCGTAAGCACCTCGCGACCACCTGCGCCGTGCTCCAGTGAAAGGTGCTCCGGACGTATACCGACTACCACCTTCGAGCCGCTGTAGGCGCTCAGACCTGGGCGTTCTGACTTGACACCTGCGGGCAGGGCCAGGCTCTGGGAACCGAGTTTGAGGGAGCTCAGATCGGAGCTGAGCGTTGCCTCGTAGAGATTCATAGCCGGCGATCCCATGAAGCCGGCCACGAACAGGTTGTCCGGACTGTCGTAGAGCACCTGGGGCTCGTCGCACTGTTGCAGGACGCCATCATTGAGGACCACGACCCGGTCACCCATCGTCATTGCCTCGGTCTGGTCATGGGTCACGTACATGGTCGCGACGCCGAGCCGACGCTGGATGCGACTGACCTCGGCCCGCATCTGAACGCGGAGCTTGGCGTCAAGGTTCGACAGCGGCTCATCCATCAGGAAGACGGCCGGCTCGCGCACGATCGCGCGCCCCATCGCGACGCGCTGACGCTGACCGCCGGAGAGCTGAGCCGGCTTGCGGTCGAGCCACTCGGTCAGGCTTAGAACGTCCGCGGCCTGTTTGACGCGCCGTTTGATCTCGTCCTTGGGGAGCTTGCGCAGCGACAGCGCGAAGCCGATGTTCTCGCCCACCGTCATATGCGGGTAGAGCGCGTAGTTCTGGAAGACCATTGCGATGTCACGCTCGCGCGCCGGCAGCGTCGTCACATCCTTCTCGCCTATCCGTACCGTCCCAGTTGTGATCTCCTCCAAGCCGGCGACCATCCGCAGGGCCGTCGTTTTGCCGCAGCCGGATGGTCCGACGAGCACCATGAATTCGCCATCGGCAACAGAGATGTCCAGGTCATGGACAGCATGGAAGCCGTTCGGGTAGACCTTGTTGATCGCGCCCAACTCAATTGATGCCACTATCACTCCTGGTATTCATTGCGAAGATCAGGCCGCTGCGCCGATCGGCGTGGGCCACCGTCCGCCCGCGCTCAGACACGGGCAACGTTCACCCCCTGGGCGGTGAACTCGGAAATCTGTTCGTCAGTCGCACCATCGTCGGTGATCAGCATCTCGACGGCTGCGACATCGCAGATCCGCGCGAAGCCGATACGCCCGAGCTTGCTCGAGTCGGCCACCACGACGGCTCTGGACGCGCGCTGGACCAACGCCGCGTTGGTCATCGCCTCGGCGTGGTCATAGGTGGTGAGACCGCCTCGCAGGTCTATCCCGTCGACGCCGAGAATGGCCAAATCGAGGTTGAAGGCCTCGATCGCGGAGACCGACAGCGGCCCCGAGAGCTCAAACGATGCGTTGCGCGCTTCGCCGCCGGACAGGATCAGACGAATGTTGCTTCGCGGCGCCAGCTGCATGCCGATGCTCAGGCTGTTGGTCACGACGGTCAGGCGCCGGCGGCCGGCGATCGCCCGGGCGACCGCAAGCGTGGTGGTCCCGCCCGTCAGGCCGACGAGCGAGTCGTCGCTCACGAGCTCGGCAGCGGCAGCTGCGATGCGTCGTTTCTCCGCCTGATGCTGGGCTGCCCGCTCGCCGATCGGTTGCTCGACGAAGCCGCCTGGCCGCCCGACCCGTCCCCAGGAGCGCGTGACCGCGCCCTGCTGCTCGAGCACCTTCGTGTCGCGGCGGATCGTGGCGGCCGCGACCGAGAGACGCTCGGCCAGCCACTCCACCGTCACCGGGTGCTCGGCCGCCTCGACGAGCTCGACCATCGCGCGCAGGCGCTCGTTGCGACCGTTACCTTCGAACTCACTCATGCGTGTCTCTCCAAGTGTTACTTGACACTGCCGGCCACGATGCCGTCGACGATGTAGCGGTTGAGGAAGAACACGATCACCGCGGGCACCCCGATTGCCACTATCGCTCCGGCGTTGATCATGGTGTAGGGCACGACGTGACGGCCCGCGAGCGCTGAGAGCGCGACGGTCAGTGGCTGCGTCGAGTTGGTACTGCTCAGCACCAGCGGGAAGATGAACTGGCCCCAGCCGAACAGGAAGGTGATGATCGCCGCCGCGGCCATTCCCGGGCGCACGATCGGCAGCACGATGCGGCGGAAGATCTGCAGTGTGGTGGCGCCGTCGATCGCGGCCGCCTCCTCGATGCTAGCGGGCAGCGCCTGGAACATGTTGTACATAATCCACATCGCCAGCGGCAGGAAGCCCGAGGTGTACACGAAGATGATCCCGATGTATGTGTTCACCAGGTGCGTGCTGGTGAGGATCTCGTAGATCGGAATCAGCGTCGCGTAGACAGGCAGCGTCAGCGTCGCCAGCACGATCCAGAAGAGGAAGCCGCGCAGACGGAAGCGCAGCCGCGCGAACGCGTAGGCGCCGACCACGGCGAGCACCAGCGTCAGGATCGTCGCGCCCAGGCTCTCGATCGAGGAGTTGAGCAGCGCCCGGCCGACACCGCCGGCGGTCGAGGCGGCCGAGGGGCCGATTCCGAAGATCGCCTCGTAGTTACTGAACACGAAGTGCGTCGGGAACCAGGTCGGCGGGCTGCTCTGTCGCCTGGGCATTGGTCTGCAGGCTGGTGTTCAGCGCCCAGTAGACCGGGAACAGCGACCAGAGCAGCAGCAAGCCCGATGCCGATGCCGCGCAGCCAGCCGAAGCGCTTGCGCGAGCGTCGGCCCTTGAGTGTGCGAGCTCGGCTGTAGCGGTGGCCATCAGAACTCCACCTTGCGGTAGATGACCTTCACCGCCAGCAGTGACAGCACGATCGTGGTCACGGTCGCAAGCAGGGACAGCGCATAGCCGTCGCCGAAGTTGAGATTGCCGAAGGTGATCTGATAGGTCTCACTCATCAGTGAGGAGCCCGTTGTGGCGCCGGCATTGAGCACATACACCTGGTCGAAGATGTTCAGTGACATCACCAGCCCCTCGACCACGGCGATCGCCAGCGCGGGCCGGATCAGCGGCAGCGTGATGCGCTTGATCGATTGCAGCCGGTTGGCGCCGTCGACGTCGGCGGCCTCATACAGCTCAGATGGGATCGCCTGCAGCGAGGCGAGCACGAGGATCGCCGCCAGCGGCGTTATCTGCCAGACCTGCACCAGCGAGATGAAGAAGATCGTCTCTATCTGGTGGGTGCCGATCCACAGCTGGTAGTTGTGGATCACCCCGACTGTCTTCAGCGTCGAGTTGAGCACGCCGAAGGTGGGGTCGTAGATCCAGGACCAGATCACGCCCTCGACCACGCCGGGCAGCGCCCAGGGCAGCACCATCAAGCGCGAGCACGATGCCGCGCCCGCGGAAGTTGCGCTGCAGCAGCAGCCCGAAGTAGACGCCGAGTGCCACCGACAGCACAACCCCGAAGATCACGTAGATCCCGGTGTTCACCAGGCTGTCGCGGACCTGCGAGTTGTTGAAGACGTCCTGGAAGTTGGCGAACCCGGCGAAATGGGTCGGCGGGTCGAGCGCGTCGTTGTGCACGAACGCGCCGTACGCGGTCTTGATCGTCGGATACAGCGCGAGCGCGCCGATGAACACCAGCAGCGGCGCGACCATCGCGTACGGCAGGGCGGTCTCGCCCTTGCCGCGCTTGATCGGTTGCGGCTTGGCCGCCGCCCGCTGGCCCGGTCTGCGCAGTATTCCGCTGAGCGCGCTCATCAGTTAAGTGTGCCGTTCGTCCTTCGCGAAGGCCGGGGCTGGGGCTGCCCAAGCGCGGGCAGCCCCAGCACTGATCCGATCTCAGCCGCCGAGGCTCTTCACTGTCGAGGCGATCGAGTTGATCGCCGAGGCCACTGACTCACTACCGGCTGCGGCCTGTGGATGTTGGTGTAGACCGCGTTTGAGAACTGCGAGTACCACGGCGGGGCGCCGGCCGGGAAGATCGGCTTCGCGTGGTTCTCGAGCAGCGACTCCAGGGTCGCTGCGCCCGGGACCTTGCCGGACTTGACCAGATCGGACAGGCCACCGCGGTTGGCGGGCAGCGGGAACGTCTGAATCACGTCCTTGGCACCATCGGCGCCGGCGAACGCGGCCTGGTTGGCCGGCTCCTCCATCCACTTCATGAAGGCCACCGCGGCCGGCACGTGCTTGGCCTCGGCGGGGATGCCGATGCCGTCCGGGTTGCCGAGGTTCGAGCCAACACCGCTCGCGCCCGGGGTCGGGATGTACTTCATCTCACCGACGACCTTGGACTCCGACGGCACGTTGTAGATCGTGCCGAGGTCGCCCGAGTAATCGGAGAACGCGCTGGCGGTCAGGCCGTGCGCCTGATCGGTCTCGAGCGCCTGGTAGTCCTGCATCGTTCAGGTTCGCCTTGGGCACGAGGCCGCTCTTGTAGGCGTTGACCATCCAGGTCATCGCCTTGTAACCCGGCGACGAGGGCGAGGTGAACTCCGGCTTGTAGTTGGCGCTCAGCACGTTGCCGCCGAACGCGGCGGTCATCTCGTACCAGTAGGTCGAGAGGCCCTCGGCCGCGGCGAACGGGATGTCCAGCGGATGCTTGACGGACGTCTTCGAGGCGACCGCCTTGAGGTCGGTCTCGTACTGGGCGAGCGTCGTCGGGTCCTTGGTGACGCCGGCTGCCTTGAGGTCCTTCTCGTTGATGGTCGTGACCAGCAGCGAGCCGTCCATCGGCATACCCATCAGCTGACCGTTGCGGATGAACGACGGCGCCTGCGGGAACTGAGACTTCACGCTCGAGAGCGGGAAGTACTTGTTGAGCGGCATGAACCACTTGGTCGCGTAGTACTCGCCGACCTTCGACCAGTCGACGTCGGCCACGTCGGCGAAGTAGCTGTGTGCCTCTGCCGCTGCGGCGATCTTGGTCTGCAGCGAGTCCCACTGGACGTAATCCCAGTTGACCTTGATGCCGGTCTGGGCCGTGAACTTGGCGAGATCGGCCTTCGGCGCCGGGTAGGCGATCGCAACGTTGATCGTCTGTCCCTTCAGCGAGGACGACGCCGAGGTGGCCTTGGCCGCGCTCGCGCTCGAGGCAGCGGCGACGCTCAGCTCCGAGCGCCCCCACCGCCACTGCCGCGACTCCCAATCGCGTTCTGGATCTCATCTCCCTGCTCCTCCCACTTCTTCGACTGTTGACTTATCGATCTCTCTCTGTGCCGGCCTTGGCCGGCTGTGCCGCCCGGTAGACGGACGCGATATCCAGGTACGCGCCTGCTATCCGGTTGACGGTCTCGCGCTCGTCGATCTCTCCCCTGACGAGCGCGCTAAAGGGTCCGTCCACAGGGTCCGTCCCACCGCGAAGCCCACGAAACTCGCCGCTGGCGGCCGCGACCTGCACCCATTGCACGACGCTGTCGCGATCCTGTCCCCGGCCCAACACAAGGCAGCCGAGATCGGCCGCGGTCGCCCCCGCAGACGCAACCGCCATAGCGGCGCTGCGGTCGTTGTTGCCCTCGAGCTTCCACCAGTCGGGGTGCAGCCCGGCCGAAGCATAGCTCCTCGATGCCGGCGACCGTCAGGCTCGGACGCAGCTCCTCGTCGAAGCGATCGCCGAGCTCGTCGCTCTGCTCGGCGGTCGGCGGCACCAACAGCTCGAGCATGAAGCGCCGGTCGCGCTGACGCAGATGGTGCTGGAGCCTGAGGAGATTCTCGCGTGAGCGGCGATTGATCTCGGCATCGCCGGCTGTGTTGTAACGGACAAGCGCCTTGACTGCGTACGGGTCGACGCGCTCGATCGCGTCGCCGAAGTCGTCGCCGTGCTCGAACAGGAACTCAGCCTGGCCGCTGCGCTCGGCCGGGATCACGATCGGCAGATGCTTCGTCCTTGGCCGCCGCGATCGCGTCGACGCCGTACTCCTCGTCGAGCAGCAGCATCGGCGTCTCATCCGGCTGCAGCTGGTCGCGGGCCTGGGCAAGCGCCGCCACGCACAGGTTCTTCAGCCTGCGGGCGGTCTCGTCCGTCTCGACTGCGGGTACTCCGATTGAGCCGAGCCACCCGCGCAACGAGTTGCGGTGGTCGACGGCCAGGATGAAGGTCGTCATCGCGGCACCGAGCTGTCGAGAGAGGTGGATCTCCACGGTCGAGAGCGCAGCGTCGAAGTCGGCTCGGTCGAGCGCCCCTGCCGTGGGCGCTTTGCAGGCTCGCGAGGGCTGCTGCGGCGCCCTGTCGCAGTGCCTGCTCGAAGGGCTGCTCGCCGGTCAATGCCAGCGCCAACGCGGCGGAGAAGGCGTCGCCGGCACCGATCGGGTTGCCCTCGGCGGCCGGATGCGTGACCCGCCAGACCTCGTCGCCAACGCCGATCGCGCCACGGTCGCCGAGCGTGACGACGACGTGTTGGGCGCCGGCCGCGCGCAGATCTCTCGCCGCCAGCGATTACGTCTTCCTCGTCCATCAGCTCGCGGCCGATTGTCTCTGCCAGCTCATTGCGGTTCAGCTTGGAAACGAGGGGGTTCTGGTTTTGCGCGGCCCGCATGGCCGCGCCCCTTGCGTCGAGCATGACCGGAACCTCCTGGCGGTTCGCCTGCTCGATCAGGTTTGCGAGTGACGCCTCGTGCGCGCCGGGCGGCAGGCTGCCGGCGATCACGATCATGTCCGCGTCCTTCAGGAGCCCGGAGACGTGCGCGCTCAAAGTCCGCCCAGTCGTCGGACGCGACGGTCGGCCCGAGCTCGTCGAAGGCGGTGGTGGTTCCGTCCTGCGCAGTGACTGTGACGGTCTGGCGAGGCGGCGCGTCCACGGCGAAGAGGCTGCAGCGGATGCCGGCATCCGCCAGATCGAGTGTGGCCTCGTCGAAGCCGGGCCGCCCAATCAGCCCGGTCGCAAGCGTGTCGCCGCCAAGACTCTGGACGCAGCGGGAGACGTTGACGCCCTTGCCGCCGGTGTGCGCGTATACCCGCCGTACCTTGTGGACCGCGCCGACCTGAAGATGGTCGACCACGTAGGTGCGATCGATCGCGACGTTGGCGGTGACTGTGAGAATCACGCCAACGCTCCGGTTCTTGACAGGGCGAGGGCGGCTGCACCCCGCAGCGAGGCATCGGCGCCGAAGCGCGCGCGGACGACCTGAGGTGGGTACGGGACCGCTCTTTCAGTCAACTCGCGGATCCGTTCGACGATGCCCGCGTCACCACGCACGTAGCCGCCACCGAGCGAGACCACGCTCGTATTCAGAGCAGTGCAGAGATTCGCGGTCATCACGGCGATCCCGGTCCAAAGCTCGTCGATGAACAGGCGGGCCGTTTCGTCTGTCTCTGCCAGCTCGACGGTTTCCGCCACCGAGCTGGGTAGTCCTGCGTCGGCGAGCCTGCGCGCGGCGCCGGCACCGCCGAACCACGCCTCGAACGGCCCGATGCCGTCGGCCGCCATGCGCTCCTCCGGCTGACCGCGGAACAGGGTGTAGCCGACCTCGCCCGCGGCGCCGTCCGCGCCGGCGAGGAAACGCCCGCCGCAGATGATCCCGGCCGAGATACCAGATCCGAGGTTCAGGTAGATCCCGTCGCTGACGCCGTGCAATGAGCCCCACGCGATCTCAGCCTGCGCAGCCACGTGCACGTCGTTGCCAATGACGGCCGGGATGCCCGGAAACGCGCGGTCGACTGCCTCGGGGATCTTGAGTTCGGTCCAACCGGGAACATTGGTCGCGAGCTCGACGCGATCGTCATGCGTATAACCCATGGTTGACACGCCGATCGCCTCGACGCTCTCTCCCGCTCCCGTGGCATCGGCGAGGACGCCCCGCGCGAGCTCGAGCGCACGCGCGAGCACCGACGCGGCCCCCTCTGCCGCCTGTGTCGGCGCGGTCGCGAGACGGCTCATCTCGCCGTCAGGAGCGCCGATCCCGGCGGCGAGCTTGGTCGCGCCGATGTCGAGGGCCAGAATCGCGGCACCGCTCGGCGTCAACTCGCTACCGGTTCCCTGCCAGCACGACCGACCGCGAGATGTGAGGCGGCTGATCTGGGTTGATGCCACGCAGGTTGACGAGACCCTCCGCGAAGCGGTGAATCCGCACCAGCTCGGCGAGCGGATCGCCCTCGCCACGGATCACGCGCGCGCCGGTGGCGCGGATCTGATCGTCTATCGACGGCTCCTCGGCGTCGAGGATCCAGACCAGGCTGCGCTCGTTGATCGCCGAGATCGGGCCGTGCCGGTACTCCATCGTCGCGTAGGCCTCGCTCCACGTGGCCAGGATCTCCCGGAACTTGAGCGCGGCCTCGTAAGCCAGCGCCATCCCGACTCCACGGCCGAGAAACACGAACTGCTGGATTCCGTCGGCCCATTCAGGCAGCGACTCGGTCAGGTGGCGCTCGGCGCGCTGCGCCGACGCCTCGACGTCCCAGCCGTAGGCGCCGAGTAACAACGTCAGCACCGTGGTCGCGAACCGGGTCTGCACCACCGACTGCTCGTCGGCAAACGGGAGATCAAGCTCTTCGGAGAGAACCTCGCTCAGCGGCGAGCCGGCCTCGCCGGTGATACCGAGTACATCGGTTCCCGGCGGGAGCCGCCTGACGGCGTCGATGATCTCAGTGGTCGTGCCCGAGCGCGAGATCGCGATGACCTTCTCCCAGGGGCGCCCAGCCGGGACCTCTGATCCGGGGAAGGCGTCGGTCTCCCCGTGGCCCTGGCGTTCGCGGTAGACCGCGACCGCCTGGGCGACGTAGAAAGAGGTCCCGCAGCCGACAATTCCGGCGCGGGAGCCGTCAGCCGGAAGCTCGGAGCGGAGCCTGTCAGAAAGGGATTGAGCCTGCCGCCAAACGGACGGCTGACTGGCGAGTTCAGTTGAAAAATGTGTCACGTTCGAGGATGTAATCATAAATGCGCAGCCTTTCGTCACATTCGCGCAGCCCTAACACACTTACGCGCACGCAGGCTCTTATGCGCGAGACACGTCCGATCGTTTCGAGATCAGGGCAGAGGGCGCGTAGCTCAGTGGGAGAGCGCTTCAGACGTCAAGGGCTGCCGCAGTCAAGGGCTGCCGCAGTTCAGGCCGTGCGTGACAGGCCCGTGCAAGGAGGTGAGGTGGGGCTAGATACTCACGCGGCACGGAAAGCGGCCGAGCCGCCCCCGGTGATCGGCTCGCCGTGACCGAAGCCGACGATCTCGAACTCGTAGCCCTTGAGCGTCTCGAAGCTCTCCTGGGCCAGTTCGAGGTCCTCGGCTACGGGCGCGATCGCCGGGGGGCCGCCGAAGTTCACCGCCGCGTCCCCGGTGAGCAACCAGCCACCATCACGATGGACCAAGATCGACAGCTGACCGGCGCAATGGCCGGGCGTCGCGATCAGCTCGCTATCTGGAAGTCCAGGGACCGGCTCACCGGCGACGAGGAAGCCGTCCACGTCGAAGGGCGGGATCTTGGTCGGAGTCGGCTGCCCGGCATAGGGCCCCATCTTTCGAACGAAGTTCTCGTCACCGAGTTGTCCGACGACCAGCTCCTCGAAACCGGGCTGCACCTGCATGGGAGCGTGGCCGGCGTAGCCGTTGCTGATCTGAGTGGCATCGATCTCTGACATCAGGATCCGCGCGCCTGTGAGATTGCGCAGGTCGATGGCGGAACCGAAGTGATCCAGGTGGCCGTGGGTGGTCACGATCTGTGACACCGCTTGGACGTCGTGACCGAGGGATTCGATGGCTCCGACGATGAGCGATGCGTCGATCGGGAAGCCTGCGTCGACAAGGAACAGCTCCTCGCCGTTCTCGATGAGATAGCAGTTGACAAAGCCGAGCGAAATCCGGTGCAGACCATTCGCGAGAGCAGCGGGCGGGGCGTCTTGTGTAGTCATGGTAGGTATTGTTACACCCCGCCTCGGAGCATCGGCCCCGCTTCACAGGCTTCTGGATCGAGGATCGAAGGAGGTTGGAGTGACACTCACGGGTGACGTGCTGCGAGGCAGCATCGACCATGGCTGAGAGCCAGCCGGCGGAGTTCGTGCATGACGCGCGGCGGGTCAACGGGATGACGATGCATTACGTGCGCGCGGGCTCAGGCCCTCCCCTGGTGCTCCTGCACGGATGGGGATCCACCTGGTACATGTGGCGGCGGCTCATCGCCCCGCTGGCGGAGCGCTTCACGGTGATAGCTCCTGACCTGCGGGGTATTGGGGACTCGTCAAAGGAGGCCGGCGGCTACGACAAGCTGAACCTCGCCCGCGACGTCCTCGCCCTCGCTGAGGATCTCGATCTCGGTCCCTTCCAACTCGTCGGGCACGACTGGGGAGGACCGGTCGCCTACCTGTGTGCCGCCGCCACCTCGGCTCCGGTGAGGCAGCTTGCGATGCTCGAGACGCTCGTCTTCGGCGTCGAGTACGAGATGGACATCCGCATCCCAACCGGGCTCTGGCATAACGCGTTTCACGCCGTCCGCGACGTCCCGGAGATGCTCACGGCGGGCCGTGAGCGGCAATACCTCCAGTACTTCTACGAGGTCAATGCCTTCAACCCGGCAGCCATCGAGCCGGACGCCGTCGACGAGTACGTGCGCTGCTACTCCGGCCTCGGAGCGATGCGCGCCGGGTTTGAGTGGTACCGGACGATGGACCAGGATCTCGCCGCGATGCGGGCCGCCGCGCAGCGGCCGCTGACGATCCCGGTCCTCGCGCTCGGCGGAGATGTGAGCCTCGGTTCGACGCCGCTGAACGCCATGCGCGCTGTCGCCGAGAACGTGCAGGGTGACGTCATCGAGCGATGCGGACACTGGATGCCCGAGGAGCAGCCAGCCGCGACGCTCGCTCACCTACAGGCGTTTCTCAGTCCCTGACCGTCACGCGAACAGTTGTTCGAGGGCTTCGCGGTGCTCGCGAAGCACGTCGATCACCGAAAGCCCGCGGACGCCCGTTAGGCTTTCGAGGTCGGGGCTGAGGTCGGCGAAGTAGCCCTCCCGGATGGCGATTCCCAGTCCGACCCGCGCCTGCACCATCTCACCCTCGACGCCGACCTCGCGCAGCAGATCTGCCATCGCGTCGTCGTCGATAGGCACATAGCTCACCGGCCGGCCGAGGACCTGTGTGATCTGGGCCGCGACATCGTCGTACGTGACGGCCGCAGGCCCGGTGATCGTGTAGGTTCGGCCTTCGTGGCCGTCGCCGGTGAGGACGCTGTGCGCGGCGGCCGCGCAGTCGGCACGTGAAGCGAAGCCCATCCCACCGCCGCCGATGTTGTTGACCAGTCGCCCATCGACGATGCCGTCGGCGAGCCGCTCAATCAGGTTGAGCTCCGTGTAGGGACCGTTGCGCAGGATCGTCCACGCCAGTCCGCTGTCCTGGAGCAACCGCTCGGTGCCGTAATACTCGCGTGCAGGTCGTCCCACCGGATGATCAGGATCCTCGACGCGCGGCATCGATGTGAATACGACGTGGCTCACCCCGGCGGCCCTGGCGGCGTCGATGGCAGCCCCATGCTGCGCGACCCGGTCGCCGACCATGTTCGATGCGCTGATCAGCAGAAGCCGATCGATGCCCGCAAACGCACCCGCGAGCGCGTCGGGATGGTCAAAATCGGCTTCGCGGATCACGACCGAGTCGGTCGCCAGGTCCGCCAGCGCATCGGGACGCCGGGTGGTCAGCACCACCTCCCCGACCAGCGGATCGCCGACCAAGCGCTCGGCAACAAGCCGTCCGAGCGCGCCGCTGGCCCCGGTGATGCCAAGGATCCTCGCGGGTCGGACTTCACGGCCGGACATCCATGACCTCGGCGATCTCAATCGTGGGCTTGACCGTCTTTGCGCAGTCCTCTGAGTGACAGCAACCGCTCCACAAGATCATGATCATAAACCGTATGATCGGGTGGGTTTACGTGAAGGGGATAATTTTCGCCGTCCGCGGCCATGAGGACGAGCGATGACTCAAGGGAAAAACGATGAAAGAGACTGGCGTTGCGCAAGACCGAGAGGTTGACGTCCTGGTGGTCGGCAGCGGAGCCGCGGCTCTGACCGCGGCGATCTCCGCATTCGACGGTGGCGCAGAGGTCGAGCTTGTGGAGAAGTCCGAGCTGATCGGCGGTACATCCGCGTTCTCAGGGGGGATGCCGTGGGTTCCGTTGAATAATCACCAAGCCGACGTCGGCATCGAGGACACGCGCGAGGAGGCGCTGAAGTATCTGTCTTCGATCACAAAGGGGCGAGCCCCGGACCCCGCTCTGCTGGAGGCGTTCGTCGATCGCGCTGCAGAGGCCTTCGCCTATATCGAGGCGCAGACTCCCTTGAAGTTCACGGCATCGAGGACGTTCAGCGACTACTACGCCGACCACCCCGGCGGCAAGCTCCGGGGTCGGTCGATGGACACGGTCCCCTACGGCTCCCGTGAGGAGCTCGGCGAATGGGCCGATAAGGTGCGCATGTCCCCCCACTTCGCACCCGCTATGGGCCTGACGCAGGACGAGCTCGCTGGCGCCGGTACCGCTCCGGACCCGCGCAATGTGAAGGTCGACCAAGATGAGAACACGCCCGTCGACCTGCAGGAGACCATGCGCGACCGCCAGGAAAACGGCATCACCAGCCTCGGCGTTGGCATGGTCAGTGGTCTGCTCCGGGGGGTGCTGGATCGCGGGATTGTGGTGACGTTGGGGGCTCGCGCCAAGCGGCTACTGACGGACGAGAGCGGCGCGGTGACGGGGGCGATCGTCAGCCAGGACGGCGCTGACATCGCGGTCCGCACGCGCCGCGGTGTGATATTGGCCTCAGGAGGCTTTGAGTGGAACGCCGAGATGGTGCGGGCGTTCATGGGGGTACCAGAGGTGCATCCGCTCAGCCCACCCACGAACGTCGGAGATGGCTTGGTCATGGCGCTGGAGGCGGGCGCCGCAATTGCGAACATGAGCGTCGCCTGGGCCTTTCCCGTCGGCTACGACGAAACCTCGACATATGAAGGCAAGCCGCTGGCGATTCTCGCCACGCCGAGAATGGAGCCCGGCTGTATCACCGTCAATCAGAGTGGCCGGCGTTTCATCAACGAGGGCGTTACCTACATGGACTTCAACCGCGCTTTCCGCGCGTACGATGCGACGACTCAGACCTATCCGAACGAGTCTCCGGTCTGGCAGATCTTCGGAAGCAAGGTGCGCAATCGCCTGCACGTCGCTGACCTCCACCCCGGCCAACCCACTCCTCCCTGGGTCAAGGAGGCGCCCTCGATCCCCGAGCTCGCTGAGCGGATCAGCGTCGATCCGGAGGTGCTGCAGGCAGAGGTCGAGCGGTTCAACGGCTTCGTCGACGAAGGACGCGACGCGGACTTCGGCCGAGGCTCGGTGTGGTGGGAAGGCTGGACCACGGGAGGGCCGACGGCGGAGAAGTCGCTGGCCCGGCTCGATGATCCGCCCTTCTACGCCATGCCCCTATACGATGGGATCCTGGGCACGGCCGGGGGTGTGCTCGTCGATGATGACGGCCGTGTCCGAGCGATGCGCGGCGGGGTGATTGACGGGCTGTACGCGGCCGGGAATATCGCAGCGTCCATCTTTGGACCCAGCTATCCCGGTGGCGGCGCCACGCTCGGGCCAGCCATGACGTTCGGCTACCTGGCGGGTCGTCACGCCGCCGCACGAACACCCTGATCCACCGATGGGCGGCAACGGGCGTTTAGTCGCTGCGACTTGCGCGGGTCGGCGGAAGACTTCGCGTCTCGTCTGTCGTGATCCGAGAGGCAGGACTCAAATCCGCTCCCGCGATAAAGTCACCGAAGAGACCGAGTCGCACCCGAGTTTGAAAAGTACATCGTGTACTAAATGGGGGCGCTTGGGGGCCGTATGCAGGTACCCGAACGTGTCAGGCGAATCGGTAGAAAACGCTTGATTGCAGGACAAAGGGCGCGTAGCTCAGTGGGAGAGCGCTCGCTTCACACGCGAGAGGTCGGTGGTTCGAAACCACCCGTGCCCATTAGATTCACCGGCTTTCTGATCGATCGCTTGGCAGCAAAATGGCAGCATTGGGGTGATCATGCCGCCTCGCGCTGCCACTCACCGCGGCGCCAGGCGTCCAGCTCCGTGGTCTTGAACCAGAGCTTTCCGCCCGGGACGTCCTGCTCAAACGGGATCGCCCTAGGCCCCGTCAGCTTGTGCAGCGCGTTCACAGACAGGCCCAGGTAGGCGGCGGCCTCCTCGGAGTTCAGCCAACGGGGCGATTCTTGTGTCGGCGCCATGGATCCCAGCTCGAGGTGCGGCGCTAGGAGCTCGGCGAGCTGGGCACGGTCGCTGGGGTCAGCCGCCTGGAGGTCGGCGATGACCGCTTTGAGCAACTGCGAGGGCATGACCGAGAGTGCTACAGGCCCGGGCCGGATTCGTCCGGCGGCCTGGCGCTATTTCCAGGCAGGAACATTTTCTCAGCCCTCAACATCGGCGACCACGTTGATGTGCCCGACGGCGCCGGAGACAGCGGACAGGGTGATGTCGACCTCGGCGCCGGGGGCGCACTGAATGTCGAGCGGGAGAAGCGGCAACGCGGTGGTGACGTCGATCGTCCAGTCGACAGACACGCCGTCGCTGATCTCCAGCTGCCCGGGCGTGGTCGGGGTGACGCTGTAGGAGGCGACGATGCCCTTGATCCGCCACCGCTGAGCGGCGCTGATCGGGTTCGGGGCGTCGGTCTCATCACCTGGCGTCGACGTGGTCGTAGAGGGGAGCGCGACCGTCGCAACCGCGTCAGTCGAACTGGTCGCCGACGTCTGGATGGTGTTCTGGCGCGGGTAGCTCACCGGGTCCTGCGCCCACTGACCTTGGTGACGTTGATGCCGGCCATCTCCCGCAGGTCCTGCAGGCTGCGATCGAGAGACTGCGAGGCGGAGCCCGAGGGGGTGCGAGGCTCGCGCACCTTCGTCACGTCGAGCCCGTTCAGCTCGCGCAACGCCTTGCGCACCTCGTCGCCGGCATCATCGCGGACCGTTCCAGCGTGACCCGTGCCGGGACGCTCGGTCTTAGCGACTGACGGCCACAGGCCGGAGTTCTTCAGGATGCTCTGCTTGAGAGCCTCCCGGAGGTCGCCGGGGTCCGCCGGGCCGCTGCCGAGATCGTGCTCGTCGGTCTTCCGCACGTCGCCCATGACGTCTCGGGTCTTGGCCGCAGTTTCATCTTCGAGAGCCCGGGCGAGCTCAACGCGGACGCTGCTCGGGAGTTTGCGAAGCGCGGCAAGAAGGGCCGTAATGCGTCGATCGAACTGGTCGTCGCCGGCCTCCTCGGGGTATTCGTTGAATCCCTCGTCGAACTGGGGGCCGTGTGGGCTGCTCGCCTGCCGGCTGAACCGGTCGAACTGGGGGCCGTGCCGCTCGGGCACGGCTTGCATCGGAAAGTTGTCAAAGCGGCTGCCTCGATTGGGCATTGATAGTTCCTTTCTTGCAAGTCTCTATGTCAGGTACAGGCTTAAGCTGCTGCTGAAAGCGCAGGTGACGCAAGGCATAGGCCGCACTCAAGAGTCCCGTCCCAGTGGGGGCTGAAGACGTCGCCGGCTGGCCGCCAATGCGTCTGATGCTCTGCGTGAGAACAGCCGTGGGGAGGGTCGCACTCGAGGCACCGGAGCTCTCCGGATGGGTCCTGGCGCCACGCCGGCTGGTGCGTCGGGTTGCCGCAGCCCGTCTCGATCGGGGGAGCCCACGCCTTGACTGCGGGCTCCGGTTCTGGAAGCCCCAGCGCGGCGCGAGCCTTGTCCCGCACCTCGTCGATGCTCAAAACGCCGTCGTATAGCTCGACGTTCTGTAGGCGGCCCCGCCATCCCGGGATGATCTCGTTGACGAACCTGGTCGCACTCCCCACGCGGACGAGCTGGCGATCGTGCCGACCCGGGTGCAGGTTCTCCCGCGAGAAGATGCGGTTGACCTTCCCGTCGACGAAGAGCATCAGGTCGCCGCTCTCACCGAACGTGGCGGCTACATGTGCCCATCGGCCAGGCAGTGTTTCGCGGCCGTCGCGATGCTCGAGCACCTGGTCGCCGTTGGCGTCGCCGATTACGCTTGCGCCTAGGTCGAGTTGGGTCTGCCAGAGCGCTTGGCCGCCGCGCCACGACCATGCGATCAGGCCCAGTTGTCCACCGCGGACAACGAGCGCCCGCACAGGGGTGTCCTGGCCGTCCTCTGTGATCGCGAGGATCGTCCCCGACCCCGCCCCGGGATCGAGACGGATGGTCGCGACAAGCGACCAGTGTTGTCGGCCGCCGCCGTGCTCCGGGTCGAGAACATCGCGTACCTCCGACGCTCCCGTGAATCGCGCCGCCGTCGCGCCGCTCTCGGTCGGGCCAGGCTCACCCAGTTGTACGGCCCCGCGCGCCTCCCACGTGTCAGTCGTCCAGTCATCGCCCGGGAGTCCCCAGAGGGGCCGGTCGGGCGGCTCTGTCAGCGACAGACACCGGTCAAGAGCAGCGGTCATGACCGGTGGGCCTTCTTTCGCCGCAACGCCGCCACGCCATCTTCGACGAGCATTCCATGCCCGCACGCTGGACATGCCAGGTGGCGATCGGGCAGTGGGTGGTCTTCATGGTGAAGTTCGTCGGGGTGCGACCGAACCGTCATGGGAAGAGATTGGGCGCCCGGACGAACTGTGACTGTTTGGCCTCCGGCCATTGGATCGGCGGAGGCGCCGAACGCTTTGGCGATCTCGTCGACCTCGTCGCTCGCCGACTTCAGGAGGTCAATAACGGCGTCTCGCTGGTTCTGCATAGCTGTCCGTCTTTCTTGAGAGTTAGGGGTTGTCAGGGGCGCCGTGCCTACGGCAGCCACTGGATCAGGCAGCACCCGGGGGTCCCGGAGCCGCCGGCTGTGATTGCTCCGCCGGAGGTGCCCCCACCGCCGCCACCACCCGCGCCGTACCCGGTTGCGTTGCCGCCGTTGAGGTTGGCGTCGCCGCCCGCGCCTCCGCTGCCGAATCCGCCCGCGCCTCCGCCGCCTGCGACGTTGCCCGACCAGCCGCCGCCGCCCCCGGCTCCGGATTGGAACCCCGATCCGGAGCCGCCGTTACCCCCATCGTTCGATGGGTCGGCGCCCACACCCCCGACAGCCGGCCACGAGCCGATCTGGAGGCCGGTTGGATAGGCGCCCATCTCCACGCCCCCGTAGACGCCACCGGACGCCGAGATGGTCGTCATACCGGTGCCGGACAGGGAGCTGGTGGCCCCCTCGCCTGCCGGTGTCGTCCCGCCTGCCCCTTGCGTGAAGTACAGGCCCGAGACGCCGCTGAGCGAGACGAGTTGCGAGACGAGAAGGCCCGGGTTCCCGCCGTAGCCGGCCGGAGCAGCGTCGGTGCCCTCTTCACCGGCCTGGCCACCGCCGATGATGTGCACGATCATGTGCCCCGCGCCGGCTGGGATAGCGACAGCGCCCGAGGCCGTGAGGAAAGCGGGGGCGAGTGCGCCCAACTGTGCGAATGGCACGTGAGTGTTCGTGTCCAGTGACGCAACCCCGCTGGCCTGCCCGGCCGGGAGCTGCGCCGCCGGCACTTGCCCAGAGGAGTTCAGTCCGGCATATCCGCTCGGCTCGCCCTTGTTGGCCTGGAGCTCGAGCCCGCTGTCGCTGTTCACTTCTCCAGACACCAGCTCGCGCACGATCGTGAAGGCGCTCAGTCCAGGACCGGAGATCGCGATGTCATAGGTGCCCTGGGGTAGCCAGTACGCCGCGTAGCCCGCGCTCGACCCCTGGGTCCAGCGGCCCAGGTTGTCAGTCACGATCTGGTTGCCGGTGATCGGGACCCCGCCGACCTCCTGGGCGTAGATGCTGGCGGCCGCCCCGGCGCCGAGGGTCCCGGCACCGACCACGTGCTTGGTGACAGTCGCCGTCGCACCGATGATTGCCGCTCCGGTCGAGGGCGACTGGAGGACGAGCGGGAAGGCGACACGGTTCGTCACAGGTCAGCTCCCAGGGGTCGAGATGTGACCCCGGGCCGGATCGCCTGGGATCTCGACGTCGGGGAAGAGCGCCCGCGGGTCCCCGCCCAGCGCCCGGGCGATGGCCACCGCAGTCTCGGGAGTCGCTGGCACTCGCCCTCGCGAGAGCTGCGACACAAGGCTTTCACTGATGCCGGCTTCTTGAGCGATAGCCCATGCGGGCACGCCGACGGCGCGAGCAATCTCGAGAGCCCGTGCAAACGGCGTGACCTGTCTGGCGGCCGGAATCTGGATCGTTGACATCAACGACGACTCCTTCACTATTGGGGCCCGCGTTGAAGTGCTCTTCAAGCGCCAGGCCTAAGAAAAAGGCCCGGTCCAAGCCGGGCCTTTGGAAATATGCCCCCTCTGCATCTAAAGGGCGATTTTCTTGCTCTACTTATCTACGCCTTTTCGAGGGGCCTGCTGTTCACGGACGGCCGGATCTAGGCGGCGAGCTCCAGCTCGGTGCCTAGGTGGTTGACGAGCTCGAGGATCTCGTCGACGGTCACATGCCACCTCGCGCGCAGCTCTGACCGGCTAAGCCGATCGGCGGCCACTGGCCTAAGTGCGCCGCGTCCGGCGATCGCCAACCGGCGTACACGCTGGACGGCATCCCACGTGGACCTGGTGCCGGCCGCCTCCGCCTGCTCGACATTCATTGTTAGGGCCATAACGACTTCGCTGCGATCCACTGCTCAATCTCCCTCTATGTCGTCGGGCACGACAGGGCGAGGTCCGAGGCCCTCGAGGTCCGCGGGGTCGATACGGATGATCTTCGCCCCCTCCGGCCCCCAGCGGGTCGCCGCCAGCTTCCCTGTCCTGACCCAATGTCGGACGGTTTTCGGGTCCACATCGAGGCGGCGTGCCGCCTCTGGGATCGTGATCCCGTCCTCTGGT
This sequence comes from uncultured Conexibacteraceae bacterium, assembly GCA_963720195.1. Classification (GTDB taxonomy): domain Bacteria; phylum Actinomycetota; class Thermoleophilia; order Solirubrobacterales; family Solirubrobacteraceae; genus Palsa-465. Next base: position 661,135 of record CAVRFD010000008.1, on the reverse strand, counting down.
CGCTTCAACAGCACTTCGCCTCCGATCCTAGGGTGGACTACCAATCGCGGCGCATGCAGTGTTCCGTATTTCCAGGCAGAAACCTCCCAAACCGTGTATGCGGTAAAACAGCGTATGCGGTAATACGGCGTTTCTGCTAGGCTGCGTCCAGGTCGGAAACGACCTTCAGACCAACCCCCACCCCACGCGCGGACCCCGCCAGGAGGAGGAGCAATCCACAACCAGGGAGGCTCCGCATGGCAACCACCACACCCACCCAGCTGCTGACCCCGGGCGAGATCGCTGAACGGCTCGGCGTCAGCCAACGCGTCGTCTACAAGTGGATCAAGCGCGGCACGATCGGCTCGAGCTTCATAGCCACGAGCGGCGACGGCGGACGGAGGCGCTACGGGATCCAGTCGACAGCGATCGACACGCTGCGCAAGCCGGTGTCGAACTCGAGGGTCGCATGACGACGCCCGCAACCGACCTCGCGCAGGCCGCGCGCGTCATGCGCGAAGCGGCAGTCTCGAAGGCCTACCGGACCACCCCGGTCGGCACCATGGTCGCACGCTACATCCGATGGTTTCGCAACGAGCGCGGCGCTACCGATCCGAGCGTTCGCGACTACGAAGCGATCCTCGCCCGGATGAGCCTCGCACTGGCAGACAAGGAGCTGATCGAGGTCACAACGGACGATCTGCGCGAAGTGATCGACCTGTGGGCCGATCGCGCCGCGAGGACCCGCGCGAAGGTCACCAGCGTCTTCCGTGCGTTCTGGCGCTGGTGCGCAGAAGAGGGACACATCGAGGTCTCGCCGGCAGCCCGGATCCGGCGCCCGCACACAGAGCAACGCGTCGCACGCGTCCTGCCGCCCGACGCAAGACCATGGCTGTTGAAGGCCGCAGAATCGTCGCGCGACCGCCTCGCGCTGTTCTGCCTGCTCAGCATGGGGCTGCGGCGAGCTGAGGTGGCCCAGATACGGTTCCGAGACTTCGACCTGGCACGTCAACGGCTCTACGTCTTCGGCAAGGGCAAGAAGGAGCGGCTGCTGCCGCTGCACGGGCCGATCCTCGTCGAGCTCAAGCGGGCCCTCGAGGTCGACCTCCCCCATGTCGGACGGCCGCCCCAGGCCGACGACTACCTGCTGTATCCGGTTGACCGCCGCGCCGACGGCAAGACGCCTGACGGCCGGGGGATCGCGTGGAGCCACACTGGCAGGCCGAAGGACAAGCCGTCGCCGCAGTCTGTCCACCGTTGGTGGTATCGGCATGCGCAGGCCGCGGGCCTGGTGGCGCCCGGCGCGACGTCGGGGCTGAACATGCACCGCGCACGGCATACGTTCGCGATGGAGCTCCGTCGCGTTGCAAACCTCGAGTCGGCCTCGCACGCGCTCGGCCACGCCGATCTATCCACCACCCTCGGGATCTACGGGCACTTCGATGAGACCGACCTGGAGAAGGCGATGAACGCCTACGGCGTATGGCTCCAGGACACGACCGACCGAACGGAGAACTGATGCAGGCAGACCCATACAAGACCGCCGTCGAGATCGTTGAGGAGTTGCTGCGGGAGCTCGAGCGACCTACGCCTGGGTGGACGCATGTTCATGACCTGGCGGTGCAGCTCGCGCGGATATCCGAGTTGCGGGCTCGCCGTTGATTACTCAGCTCCCCCACCTATAGGATCGAGACCGCGATGCGACGCGCACTCGTCCTGGTCCTCCTGGGCCTGATCATCGGCGGCGTCTACGACGCGCTCCGAGGCAACGGGTCGCCCGCGCCCGGCAACAGCGCAGCGCCGACGCTCGGGCCAGTCCTTGCGACCAGCCCTCAACGCCCGCGATCAGCGACCTGCCCGCAGCTCGCGTCCGACCCCAACCTGAGCCTGGCGTTCCTCCGCCGGGTGGCGCTCGATTCCAACAACGAGCTCTACACGCAGCGGCAGCTCGAGCACATCGCCCGAGGTACCGCACTGCTCCTGTGCAGTGGGTCGAAGAACTCGGCCTTCCGGCCCTGGCGGCAGGTCTTGGCGGCGACGGTCCGGGCCGACGGATACGAGCCCACCGACCCCGCGATCAACGGCCGGCTGAAGCCGCTCTGATCGCCCCTCAGTTCAGCGGGGCCTGGCGCGCAGCCTGCGCCTCCACGACGGCTTCGGCGTGGGCGGCCAATCCACACGCGAAGCCACGGAGGGTCGCTGACGCGATCGCGGTTTCGAGTGCCGCCTCGAGTGCAGCGGCGAATGCTGCCTGATCGGCTTCCACGGCCAGGATCGCGAGTAGCTCGTCGCTGAGCTCGTCACGCACCTGGTCGACGATCGCCGCGATGGCAGGAGAGAGCCGATGATGTGGAGAACCGTCGTGCATCAGCTCTTGTGTCCGCGCTGCACGCTGGCGCGCTTGAGCGCATGAGCGACCTTGCGGCCGCCGACGTGCACGTGCACGTGGATCGGGGCCGCGGCGGTGTGCCCGGCCGGGGTTGGGGTGTGGCGGGCGACGTTCGGGCTCTTGCCGCCTGCGAGCGCTAGGACGTGCGACAGGCCGTAGCTGCCGCCGGAGTAGTGCTCGAGCGCGGTGTTCAGGTCCCCGTACTGGCCGACGAGGGCCGCGAGCGTCTGCGCGGACGTGTTCGCGTCCTGCTGGAAGCTCATCGACGGGTTCCACAGCCCCGGACTGGTCAGACCGAAATAGCCGTAGGTTTTCTGCCCGGCCTTGTACGCGGTCCCGTAGGTCGACTCGGCGCCGTAGATGCCCTCCAGCACGTTCGCGGGGACGCCGTAACGCTTCGCGGCGCGCGCGATCGCAGCCTTGGAGGCAGCGGAGCCGGGCGCGCCGCTGCTGAGCCCCCCGCCGCCGGTGAGCGAGTGGCTGCCGAGCGGGTAGCTGGCGAACAGCCCGCCGCCCGCGGAGCCGCTACCGCCGGCGCCGAGGGTGAGCGCGGCGAACTCCACGCCCGGGGCGCTTGCGCCGAGGCCCTGCAGGGCGGTGGTGCCGAGCGTGTAGCTGGAGTCCTGGGCGTGGCCCTTGTTCGCCAGTTGCTGCTGCTGGTTGGCGTACTGCAGCAGCTTCGTGACGGCCTGATTGAAGGTTTGGATCGGGTCGTTGCCGCCGCCGAGCTCGGTCAGCAGCTTTTGCATCATCTGCTCGGCGATCGTCGCGCCCTTCGGGTTCGCGCCGAACCCGGTCGCGACCGAGGTGCCAAGCCCGTTTTTGCCGAACTGGCCGAGCAGCCACTGCTGCTCCTGCTTGGTGTTGCTGAACTTGTGGCTGCCGGCGGCGCCGAGCACCTTCATGACAGCGCTCGACGAGTCTGACTTACTCCACGCGCCACCGGGCCCCGGGTCGCTGGTGGAGTCCGGCATCATGAGCATGCTCAGAAGCGTTCCGGCGCCGAGGGTCGCAGCGCCACCGCCGACACGCAGCAGCGACTCCATGAGGTCGCTCTCGGCGCCGCCGGAGCCGCCGAGGACATCGCCCAGCAGGCCCTTGCCCGCCGAGGCGATCTTTCCGCGCGCCAGGAGGAGACCGGCGCCGGCTACAGCCCCAGCGGGGCTCTCCAGGATCTTCAGGGCGCTGCCGCCCAGCCGGTTGCCGGTGGCGGACGGGGTGGTGCGCGCCTGCGCGTTGTCGATCTGGTTCAGGAGCTTGTCGACATCCTGCTGGCTCATCACTGAGGTCTGGCCGAGCTTGCCGGCCGTGACGTTCGACTTCAGGAGCCCGGCGCCCTTGGACCCGGGTGCGAACTGCTCCAGGAGATCGGCGCCCTCCGTGCCGAAGATGGAGCGCAGGAAGATGTCGCGGGTGTTGCCGGACCCGTAAAGCTTGGTCGACTCACCCATGATCGACTGCACGTTCCCGGGGGTGATCCCCTGGCGCTGCTGCTTGTAGCCGATCCCGGCCATCTGCATGAACGCCTCGAGCTGCGGGTTGCCGTAAGCGTTCTGCAGCCCGCCGGAGATTGCGCTTTCGGCAGAGCCCAGCGTGGACGTGTTCTTCCAGATGCTGTTCGACTGCCGGGCGGCATTCGTGAGGCCCGTCAGTCCGGCCAGGTCCATCGAATAGCCGCCACCGGGCCCCGACCCGAGCGCCTGCGAGAAGCCAAGAGCAGAGATGAGCCCGAGCACCGGAGCAGCCTGGGAACCTGGCGCCGACGTCAGGCCGCTTGCGAGCGTCGCTGCGGTCCCCAGGATGGTGCTCGAGGTCAGCGGCTTGTTGGATGCCTGCAGCAGCGGCGAGATGACCTGCGCGACCTGCGCGGGCGTCAGCCCCACGGTCTCCCCGTAGCCGGCGATCAGGCCGCCGAGGATCGCGGCTTGCGATGGCGTCGGGTTGCCGCCGACCGCCTGCGCGGCCTGAATCAGGCCCTGTGCGATCTGCGACGCCGGAATACCGGTCTTTGCCTGGGCGGACAGCAGCGACTGCGAGTAGCCGTGCCACACCCCGGCGCCACCGGTCACCTGACCGGCGGCGAGCCCGAGGTTCGATCCGGCCTGGCTGGTGTTGAAGAAGTTGCCCGCGATCGCGCCGATCCCGGCGATGCCGGCGGCGTCCATCCCGAACCGGGTGAGGTTCCCGATCTTCGCGCCAATCCGATCGATCGAGGACTCGATGTTCGACCACGACTTCTCGTGAGTGTCCAGCCATCGCTGGATGTCGTCGGAGCTCGACTTGTCGAGCGCGATCTTGAGAATCGACTCGACCGGGATCTGTCCGTTCGCCGCCATCAGCCTCGGGCTCCTTCAGTGAGTAGGTGTTTGACCCGGGTCAGCGGGCCGTGGTCGGTGAGGTAGCGCCACAGGAAGTTCCCGAGCCCGTCGGCGCCGTTGCCCTGCGCGAACTCCTTGGCGCGGAGGTCGTGCACGAACGTGTAGGCGGTCTGCAGGTCCTCGAGCGCCTCCGAGTCGGCTCGGCGAGCGCGTTCTCGAAGTGGGTGCGCAGCTCGCGGGCGCGCGCCAGCCACGCGGGGTGCTTGAGCGCCAGGTCGCCGCCCTCGCCCTCCAGGATCTCGCCGCCGTCGACATCCTCGGCGACCGGCTCCTCCGGCGGAGCGACGATCCAGCGGCCGGCCTGGACATCCCAGACCCCCTGGCCACGGTCGCGGACGGAAGCAACGAACGCCGGCACCGTGTGCTGCGGGCGGATGTAGGCGTCTAGCGCCAGGCCGTTGGCCACCTCGAACCCCCTGAGCGCGGCTTTGATCGCGTTGACCATGGCGGCGTGGAGCTCCGCGTCCGGAAGAACCTGCGCTGACGGCTGGCAGCGACGCAACTGGTCGTAGTCGATCACGACCTGCAGGTCCAGGTCACCGGCGGTCTTGCCCGCCCATGCGCGGGACGCGGCAGAGCCGGTAATGAACAGGTGCGACCACAGCGGAGCATCACGCCCGAGGGCCTTCCGCCACCACCTCACGATGCGGTCGCGGACGTCATCCCGCAGGCGCTCCTCAGGGGTCCACAGCAGGGGGTCAAGACCTTGCTGCGGGTTATCGAAGTAGCCCTTCCCGATCGTCGGGGCGTCCCGGTCGATCCGCGCCCAGGAGCGGCACAGCTCATCAGCGTCGACGGGCCAGTTGTACCGCGTGCACTCGGGGCGTTTGTAGAAGTCGCAGTTGCTGCAGCGGCGCCGGCCGGAGGTGTGGTGCAGGCCCGGTGGTTCCTGCTTACGGGCCTTCGCGACGATCCCTGAGGGGTTCTGGTGCCTGGTCTTCTCGACCGCGCGCGACAGTGCGAAGCGCAGCGGATCCACGGTCTTGCCGACGCCCCCGAAGAAGGCGGCCAGGCGGGTCGTTTCATAGCCGGATTTGACCTGGCCGCTCTCAGTGAACATCTCGTTGAGGGCCCTATCGTCGAGGCCGGATTGCTCGAGCGCCTGGTACTCGGCCTGCGCCGCGTCGTAGACGTCGGAGATCCAGGGCAGCGGCACGTGCCGGCATCCGGGATGAAGCGGGCAGCATGCGACCCAGTCCTCCCGCTTGCGCCCTCGATTGCTGACGCCCTCCAACTGGGTGATGTCGAACACCTGGCCCTCGAGCAGGCGCCTGCAATCCGCGCACGCTCCGGTGTGCCGCGGAAACCACACCTGCGTGATGCCCATCGCCCCGGATCGCGTGGAGCGGCCCGCGGCGTTCGCCTCGACCATCTCGGTGCGGGCAACTGTCCGCCAGTTCACCCCCGCGTCGCGCGTAGCCTTGTGGAGCCAGGAAGCGACCTGCGTCGGGTTCGCGCCGCCCCTAAGACCCTGCGTCAGCGCAGACCGCATTTCGTCGACGTACTTGTCGATCGCTCCGTCGAGGCTGCTCGAGACCCGTTGCGCCCACTCGACTGCGGCCTGCTTGGTCGGCCCCAGCGCCGGCAGCGTGCCCGGCGGCAGGGTCGTGATCCCGGTCCGCCCGAGCAGCTGCATGAACGCCTGGATCTGCGCCTGCCCCAGCTGGAACGAGCGGGCCGGGAACGCCTTGGCGTTGTCGCGGACCTGCTTCTCCCACGCCTTCAGGGCCCGGTCAACCTCCAGGAACCGACCAACGCTCATCTCTCCCGGCACCGTCAGGATCTCGGCCTCCGGGGTCCCCCCGGTCATGCGTTCAGCTCCTTCGCTCCGGCAGCGCGTAGTGCCGCCATCACGATCTTTCGCGGCTCCGAGGGCAGGCGACCGATCTCGTCCTGCAGCTCCTTCAGCGCCTCCGTGCGCGCCTGCTGCTTGACCTGCTCGAGCTGGTGCTGACTGATGCCGGCGTACTTGTCAGGTCGCTGCGACCGCAGGTAGAACTCCCGATCCCGCGCATTGGCCGGGTGTTGGGTAAGCGCGCTCTGGAACAACGCCTGCTCGACGAGCTCGACGCACTCCTCCTTGACGTGCTCGACGTCCTCGCGGAAGTCGGGGTTGTCCCGCATCTCGTTGTAGACCGTGGCTCGACTGATCCCAGCCTGCTTCGCTGCGGCGGTAATCGTTCCGAGATCGCGCAGCGCGTCCAGGAAGCGGTCGGACCACGCTGGGCGACTCTTGCTCTGTCTTCGTCATATCGCCCCTCAGGGGTTTGGGTCGTCGGACATTGGAAACGGGCCGAGCGCGGCGCCAGGCATGTGCAACCCGGCGCCGCGCGAACCAACTGAGAAGGCGGCCAGTCGGCCGGCCCGTAGGAGCGAGCAAGCCCGACGGGTCGTCAGACCGAACCCAGCCGGGGCCACCGACGATCCGTGTCGGTCTGCTCGCTCGATCCAGGGCCGGACGTCGAGAACGACCCTGGAAGGTCAAGAGCAAGCACACCCCGCGCCGGAGGGAAAGGAGTCAAACTCCCCGGCGCGGGGCTAACCGACCGATCCCCTAAACCGGTCGGGTCCGCCTGCTCAATCCGGAGCAAAGAGAGGGCGCCCCGGACGACTTGTCACGCTGCCAAAGTGCTGCCAAGCGCGAAGAAGCGCCGTGTTTACTGGCTTTGCAGATATACCCCTTGCCGCCGTAGCGTGGGGTAGACTGCCGATGCAGCGTCAAATAGGTGCTCCCGGCGCGGCTGTAACCGCCCGGGAGCTGGCCCAGGACTTAGGAGGTCCATGGACATGTCGAAAGGTACCCCCACCCGCACTCGAGTCGAGCGCGGCATCTATAAGCGCATCGGCGCCGACGGTCGGGAGATCTTCGAGATCAATGCCCGCGACAGCGACGGCAAGATGCGCCGACACACCGTGCGGGGTGGCATCACCGCGGCGCGGAAGGCACTCAGGGAGCAGGTCGGGAAACGCGACCGTGGCGAGCGCGCCCAAGCTGATCCGCGCCTCACCTTCAACCAGGCTGCCGACGCATGGTGGGAGATGCGCGCGACGAAGCTCCGCCCAGCCACGCAGTCCGCGTACAGCGCCGCGCTGAACCACCTCAGGCCCGTGTTCGGACGCCAGCGGCTGTCGGCGATCACCCCGGCCGACGTTGCGAGGTTCATCACTGCTCGTCAGACCGTGGCGAAGGGCTGGACGATCCGCGGCGATCTCACCGTCCTGGGTTCCGTGTTCAAGCACGCCAGCCGGCACATGGGGTTCGCCGGCTCGAGCCCCGTCGCAGCCCTGGATCGTGTTGAGCGCCCCAGCATCGAGGGCGCCAAGCCGGCACGTGTGCTGACCCGTGAGGAGGTCGCCCGGCTCCTAGCGAGCGTCGACGAGCGCTACCGCATGGTGTTCGAGCTCGCGGCCTGCACCGGCGCCAGGCTCGGCGAGGTGCTCGGCCTGGTGTGGTCCGAGGTCGATCTCGAGGAAGGTACCGTCCACTTCACCCACCAGCTCGACCGGAGCGGCAAGCGAGCACCGCTCAAGACGGCGCGCTCACGACGCAAGGTCGAGATCCCGCCACCCGTTGTCGCGAGGCTCACCGAGGCGAAGCTCGCCGCCGCGAACAGCGGGGATCACGCCTATGTGCTCACGACTCGCGTCGGTACCCCCCACGACCATCGGAACATCAAGCGGGTGATGGACAGAGCCGTAAAGCGAGCTGGGCTCGAGGCGATCGAGCGCGAGGGCAAGCTGGTCGAGGCTGCCCCCACCCCACACGACCTACGCCACACGCACGGCTCGCAGCTGATTGCGTCCGGCGACTGGGACATCGCAGAGGTGTCGGCTCGCTTGGGTCACGCCGACGTCGCCACCACCATGCGGATCTATATCCACGAGTACGACCAGGCGCAGCGCAGCCAGTCGCGCAAGGACCGGCTAGCAGCGATGTACGCTGCGCCGGGCGCCGGCCACGCACCTGCAGACGTTGTCGAGCTACCAACCCGGTAGACCGTCTTTGGCCTACCGAGGGAGCGGGGGAAAGCCTGGTAACTGAGGCGGATCCACAACCTGAAAGGTCTTCTCCGCGCGCTTCTCGTCAACTGTGACGCGGCAAAGATAGTGGCCCGGGTCCAAGACCACGTTGGCAAAGCCTAAGGCCATTGGTGCCGGGAGCGGCGTTCCCGGCTTGACGCCTGGTGGTCGGCCCACCTCCAGATTGCCAACCGCCTTAATCGGCACGGCGGGCTCACCGGGCAGCGTCATCGCCATCACGGGCTCTCCGTCGATCGTGATGAGCTCCGCCGTGAGGGCGTGCTGTCGATTCGTCTCGTCCCAGTCAACCGTGATCACAACCGCCAAGAAGATCGTTGCCGGACGGTTCGCGGAATACAGGATCGACCATCCACCGCCGTTGATGTAGAGCTTGCCGTTGACCGCCTCCGCGTGATCGCAGAGTAGGAGGTCGATCTCCACCTATGCCGCCGCGAGGACCGTCGAGTTGGGGACCGCGATCGGGTTCACCACGCCGATGAACGCCTCTCGAAAGTGAACCCGCACCCGACCACCTGCGGTGTGACCGCTGAAGATGTCCATGAGATCAGGGGCCGGCAGGTGCTCAATCTGAAGATCTTCGGTTTCGAGCGCGAACGGGACCCCTTCGTTGACGAGCGTGATGAGGTCTCGAGCTCGTCCGCGGCCGCGCTCCACCGCTCGACGTCGGGGGAATCGGCCCACCAGGTCCCGTCTTCGTAGTGGTAAATGACCTTAACGTCCGTTGCCATCGTGCCTGCCTCCTAGATGAGGTCTAGCGCGTCCTTGCGCTCTAGTCCTACGTCGTCCACCAACGTCTTCTCTACCAACCGTGGCGGAATTGTTGCGCCGTCATGCCAAGAAAACGTTACGGGTCCGTAGCCATTGTCTGAAACGAGGTGCCTGTGCACTCTTCTGTCGGGCCACCCTGTATTCGAGGGGCTTGCGCATCAGGGTCGCCAGGAGCTTCTTTGCCTTGACCGATGGGAAGTCATCCATGCCTCGGCGCGCATCCTAGGGCTATAACACGCCATGACGCAAGATTGTTGCGCAATGGGTCCGCGCTGGGTTGGCACCCAGACCCCTTACTGCATGGGCGAGCGGTCAACACAAAAGCCCTGCAAAACGATTACTTCTAACCGGCGTGGCAGCACCGTGGCAGCGCTCCCAGCTACCGGGATCGCACTGACCCGAATGCCAGCCGTCGACGAGCTGGCGCTGGTCGCTCTGGCGTTTTCTCAGGCGGAGGTGCGGCTGTCCGTGCCTTTGCAGCGACGCTGTGTTGATTTTGTCCAGCGTTGGCCTGTTGGGAGATGGCTGCCTCGAGGGGTGTTCGGCCAGGTGCAGGCGCCGGCGCCTGGGCGGTGCGGATGGGGGTAGGCCTGACATCGACAGGATGGGTAGTTGGCCCGTTGGGTGCGGCGTCGTCGCTGGGGGTGGTTGGGTACCGCGGTACGGCCGGCATGCGTTGCGCAGACCTGCTGGGGATGGCCCCAGATGGCCCAGGCTCGGCACGGCTTGCCGGCCCTGGTGGTGGCGGTGCAGCGTCGGAGGTGTTGGGCATCTGGGGAGTACATCGAGGCGAAGGACACGCGCGGAGCGCGTGCCCGGCGAAGCCGGGAATCTGTTTCTAGGTGTTCTCTCTGTTCTCTACTTCGTGGCGCATCCCGCGCGCTGCTGTAAGCCTTGCAGGAGCGCGCGCAGCGCGCAGCTGTAATTTCGAGAGTGCACTGCTGTAAATGACGCATCCGATACAGGGGTGCACCTAATGCGCTGCTGTATCGGATGCGACGAGCTCGGCGAGGCGCTCCCACAGCGGCTCGAGGTCATACCGATTTGTGCCGCGTCCGCGTGTTCGACCTCGCCCTGGCTGAGACCGTTTCAGCAGACCCTTCTGCGCGATGCTCGCCGTGAGCCGCTTGACCTGGTGGACGCTAAATCCCGTCTCCTCAGCGAGCCTCGCGTGAGAGGGGAAGACTTCGCCGCCGCGTTGCCGGTAGTCCTCGAGCGCGAGCACGACAACGACTTCGTTCCCTTCAAGCTCGAGCTGACGTCGGTACTTCACGAGCGCTCGCGGAACTGCAAACCACGACGAGCCGAGCGGCGAGGGGAAGCGCTCGGCGACCTTGCCGCCGCCTCGCGACGGCTTGAAGCCCGAGACATTGCACACAAAGTCGTCGTCCGGAGTGGTGCACCGGAGCTCGCCGTCGCTGCCACCCAGATCATTCCCGTGCTTGCCGGTGAACCACTCATGCTCGTTGCGCTCGTAGAGCGCCTTGCAGGCGTGGCACCGCAGGCTGACAACGTCGTCGGTGATCTGGTCGGCCCGGTAGAGCAGGCCGCTCATGCCTAGTGGCTCCGATTGCTGTCCGGTGGCACCGATCTCGGGGGTGCCGGGTCTTCACGTAACGGTTTGCAGGTAAGCCAGCCGCCCGGCCAAGCGGCGAAACCGACACCCCCATCGTGGAGGATGAGCAGTGATCCGGCGTCGACCGTGAGTTTCGTGCCTGACTGCTTCAGGACGCGACCATCGTGGAGAGTGATCTCCCAAGTCTTCTTCATGTTTTTCATCACCTTTTTGGTGGTGTCGTGGTAATGGTGATAAGCCGCCGGGTGGCAGCTTTTATGGCAGCGAGAGGCAGCAGCAGAGCGCTGCCAAAGGGGGGTGACCGCGCTATGCGCGGACGCTCTAGAATCCTGCTCTAAGCAGGGGTTTCGGCTACAGACCGCAGTAGGCGGCAGTAGCGCGCGTGGACTTCACACGCGAGAGGTCGGTGGTTCGAAACCACCCGTGCCCATTAGTGGAAAGGCCTGCTTTAGCAGGCCTTTTTCGCTCTTGGCGTCCACTGCCGAGACCGCTCAGGAACCGTTTGGAAGCACTTTGGAAGCATGCGTTTCAACGCCTCCGGGCTCGGCGACTACCTGCGACTCGCGCTACTTGCCGGGGCGCTCGCGACTATCGGCGGAGCCCTCGGAGCGGCACTGGAGAGCGACGCGACCGTACGCGCGGCCGCGTACGGCTACTGACCCCAGGATCGGCGATAGCAGACACCGGTCTGTCAGGACGTCCCGGGCGAGGGAGCAACCAGCCCCTCGTCGGTCGTTGCACACCAGCATCCGTCTGCGACCCACCGCGATCCACGTCTGCTGATGCTCCGCGGCCTGCACCTCAGTCACCGACGGTCCCGTGCCGGTCGATGTGCAATGGGCTGAAATTGATCAGCTGATAGAGGCGGTCCTCCGCCGGCAAGGTCGCCCCGAACCGTTCGATCCCGTCCTCGATGTCCTCTGGGGGCAGACCGGTGAACGGTCCCAGGTCGAGGCCGATGACCTGGAGGTAGTGCCACTCGTCGGGGTCACCGACGATGCAGTCCCAGCTGCGATGTCCCGCCTCGTACTTGGCGATGACGACGGCTGCGCCGATCCCGGTGTCGCTGCAGCGGGCGCGAAACGCCAGATGGTCAAGGTGCTCCTCGGCGGGCCCTGGTCACGGGCACCACGGGGGCGCGCCATCGTCTAGTTCGGTCCCGGGCCACCCGCCGAAAGGCAGATACAGGCCGATCGCGAGGCCGACGCGCCGACCACCATGAGGATCACCCCCATGTTCTGCAGGTTCAGACCGCTCACCGGGCGGTGACGGCCCATTTGAGGATGGCGCCGCGGCGATCAACAACAGGCTGGAGCCGATCGTCATGACCCTCACTAGGCCCGCGCGGGAGTTCAAGCGCGCACCGACGCGCCGACGCCGACGAGACAATTCCTGAGCAGGCGCACCGACTCGGGTCGGCCGTTGAGGAACTGGTGCACGTGACGGATCGCGATGGCGCCGTCGCCGACCGCGGCAGACACCCTCTGCGTCGAGCCGCTGCGCACGTCACCGGCGGCGAACACCCCCGGCACGCTCGTCTCCAGCATCTGCGGCACATGGTGCCCCCGGCCGTTGCCGCCCGTCAGCGGGGCGTGCGCCGCCGCATCCTGGCCGGTGAGGACGTAGCCGCCGTCGTCGAGCGCGACGACGCCGCGCAGCCACTCGGTGTGTGGCTGAGCGCCGATGAACACGAACATCGCCCGCGCGTCCAGCCGGCGGCGCTCGCCACTGAGGTTGTCCTCGACCACGACGGCCTCCAGGGCGTCGTCGCCGATCAGTTCGCGGACCTCACAATGCGTGAGGATGGCGATGGACGGCGTGGCCTCGATGCGATCGGCGAGATACCGCGACATGTTCTCGTCCAGGCTCCGCTCGCGAACGACGAGGGTCAGGCGCGGCACGTACCGGGCAAGCAGCAGCACTCCCTGTCCGGCCGAGTTGCCGCCGCCCACGGCCACCACCGGCGCTCCGCGGCACTCCTGCGCCTCGATCTCGGTCGCCTCGTAGTGGACGCAAATGCCTTCGAGCCGGTCGAGATTGGCCAGCGGCAGGCGGCGATAGCTGACGCCGCCGGCGATCACGACTGCGCGGCCGCTCGCATCTCCGCCGTCGCCCAGCGGGATCCGGAACCCGCCGTCAAGCAACTCCAAGCCGGCGGCCTCACCGGGGATGGTGATGCGCGCGCCGAACTTCCGCGCCTGGATCGTCGCGCGCTCGGCGAGCTCACCGCCGGAGAGGCCGGCGGGGAAGCCGAGGTAGTTCTCGATCCGCGGCGACATGCCCGCCTGTCCCCCGGTGGCCACCGACTCGAGCACGACCGTGCTCAGCCCCTCGGAAGCGCCGTACAGCGCAGCCGCCAATCCGGCCGGCCCGGCGCCGACGACGACCAGATCGGCCGTCATCTCCGACCGGTCCGGCGCGCTCATCCCCAGCGCGCGCGCCAGTTCGGCATTGCTCGGGTTGCGCAGCACTCGATCGGGACCGACGAGCACGATCGGGCACTCCTCCGGCGGCACGCCGAGGCGCTTCAGGATCTCCTCGGCTCCCTGATCCGACTCGAGGTCGACCCAGTGATGCGGCAGCCGGTTGCGGATCGCGAACTCCCGCAGGCGCCGGGTATCCGGCGAATAGCGAGAACCGACGATCCGGAACCCGACCCCAAGCCCGATCATGACCGCGCGCCGCATGATCAGCGCTCGCAGGATCAGATCCCCCAGCACGACGTCCTGCGTGACGATCTCGCGCAGACACTCCTGGCTGACGACGAGCACCTCCCCCGGCTCGCGCACGATCGCCGTCACGAACACAGCCTGACCTGTGATGAGTCCGAGCTCGCCGAGGAAGCGGCGCGGACCGTGGACGCCGACCACCGCGCTCGCCCTCGTCGGATTCCTCCACCACGGCTACCTTCCCCGCCAGGATCACGAAGAAGTCGCAGTTGCCGTCACCTTCGCGGTACAAGACGTCGCCCTCGTTCACCCTTCGGCGCTCGCCGACGCTCGACAGGGCGGCGATCTGCTCATCGCTGAGGCGGGGGAATGCCCCGTAGGGGTCAGGGGTCTCGGTCGACGCCGAGTCTGGCGTGGCGCTCATCTCAGGGGGCCTCTGGACAGGTCGTTAGGCCGTCCCCCGGCGGGGTCAACCCCGACCGAGCTTGTCCGGCGCGCGCGGCGTCCTAGCGATAGCGATGACACGTGAGTTCCCGCCCGTCGGGGTGAAAGCCAAAGGAGTGTGATGCCGTGCCGGGCTCCATCATCGTCTGTCCCAATTGCGGCACCAAGAACCGCGTCCGCCCGCAGCCGACCGGCGTTCCGCGCTGCAGCGTCTGTCACACCCTGCTGCCATGGATCGTCGACGCCTCGTCCGCGGAATTCGATGAGGAGATCAGCGCGTCCGTCCCGGTCCTGGTCGATTTCTGGGCGCCCTGGTGCGGCCCGTGTCGCATGGTCTCTCCGGCCGTCGAGAGCGTCGGCCGCGAGCACACCGGGCGCCTGAAGGTCGTCAAGCTCAATGTCGACGACGCGCCACAAATGTCCGAACGGTTCGAGATCCGCGGCATCCCGCTGCTCGTACTGTTCCGCGACGGGGCCGAGGTTGACCGCCTCGTGGGCGCGGTGTCGCCGGAGGCGCTGCGCCGGTGGCTGGAATCACATCTCGCCACGGCTGCCGAACACGCGTGAGGCGTCCGCCATGACCAGCTTGCTCGTGGAGCACTTCGATACTGGCGGCGGCGCGCGGCGGACCCGTGCCCTAGGGGTCGCGCGAGACCGGGTCGCTGACGTTCTGGCCGGGCGCACCGTCTGGTGCGCCGCCACCGAAGCGGCGGGCCGCCCCGAGGCCGCGCAGCTGCGAGCTCGCGTCGCCGGCGCCGGTCCGGACGTGTCCGCCGCGACGCTGCCCCCCGCGGCTGGGGCCGGCGACGTGGCCGCCGATTGGGTGAGACCGGACGATCTCCTCATCGCCCATGATGCGCCCACGCTGCGCTTCTCTGAGGCGGTCCGCGAGCACGGTGGCCACGCCGTCTTCCGGTTCCGCGCCGGCTTTATCCCCACCGCGTCGGCCCGCGCCGCCCTCGAGCTACTGGCGCAGATGCCGGCGTGCATCGACGCATATCTCCTCAACTGGCGAGAAGACCGCGGGCACGGCGAGATGGTGGAGCGCGTGGTGGCAGTGATGCCGGCGGCCGGGATCATCGCAGCCAAGGAGTTTTCGCTCGGCGTCCCCGGCCAGGACCCGCGGCCGCTCGCCTGGCGCATGGCGCTGGCAGAGGTCGTTCGGACCGACCGCGAGGAGGCGGTGGGCGGCAGGCTGCACGCTAAGCCGGCGGTGGCGGCTCGTTGAGTCGTCTCCGGCTGCTACGAGCGCACGGCCACGCCCGGACGGCCGGACGGCCGTCCGGGATGAGCTCATCGAGCGTCGCGCCCTGCTGGACTATCTGTCGCTCCCGAAGAAGCTCCTGGCGCGTGGCGAGGTCGGGGCGGCCGCCTGACGGTTCAGCGCGCGGACGATCTCCGCGGTGATCGACTCAGGAGGCTGATTAGCGTCGACCTCGATCAGATCCGTCCAGCCCGCCAGTGCGTCTCGTAGAGCCTGGGCGTTGTCACGGTAGACGTCCAGACGGTGGCTGATCGCGCGCTCCGAGTCATCCGAACGGTGCTCCTCCCTTGCGCGGTCCCGCAGTCGCCGGGAGAGGATGTCCGGGCTCGCCCGGAGCCACACGACGAGCGGAGGTCGCCGGAGCCGATCCAGGCGCGCGAGTATCTCCCGCAGCGATCGAGCCTCGCCGGCGGTTCGCGGATACCCGTCGAGTATGAACCCCTCACCGGGGCTGAGCGCCTCGAGACGCTCGCGTACGAGTTGGTCGACGAGCAACTCGTCGACCAACTGCCCGGCGGCCATCCGGTCGCGGATCCCGCGGCTGAGCGGGGACTCGCCGGCCGCCGCCTCGCGCAGGATTCGCCCCGGGTTGATGCGGGCCACGCTGAGACGCCGCCCAAGCCTGGCGGCTTGGGTTCCCTTGCCCGCGCCTGGCGGACCCACCAGGATCAACTGCATCGGCAGACGGCTCATCGCTTTCACATACGTCTCATCGCTCTAACGGTCTTAGGCTCGAACCGGCGGCAGGCAAACCGCACGCCAGATTTCACCGCTTGCGCCGCCGGTAGCCGGGCCTACCTGCCTGCGCAAGAACCCGGCGTGACCAGGCGGGGAATACCCGCTGACTTGACCAACCCGGCCCCAGGCCTATCACACGGCGTGACAGCGCCGAGACCGGCCGCCCTTCGTTGTGGTCGGGCGGCGCGCGCCGACAAGCCAGCGTAAGGAGGGTGACGTGGCAGACCTGATTGCCATCGGTTACGACGACGAGGAGACGGTCGAGCAGGCCGCCGAGGAGGTCTATCGCCTCGCTCACGATCTGGTGATCGAGCCGGAGGCCGTCGCGGTGATCAAGCGCGACAAGAACGGTAAGTACAAGGTGATCACCAATCACCATCCGGTCGCCGAGGGCGTGACCTGGGGCATGTTCTGGGGCATCCTGTTCGGACTGCTCTTCTTCATTCCGGTCTTCGGACTCGCCGTAGGCGGCGTGCTCGGAGTGCTGTTAGGGATGATCGACAAGATCGGAATCGACAAGACGTTTCAACAGCAGGTCCGGGACATGCTGCAGCCCGGTACATCCGCGCTGTTTCTCGTCGTCAACAAGGTCACGCCGGACAAGGCCATCGCGGCTCTGAGCAAGTACGGCGGCCGCGTCCTGAAGACCTCCCTGTCGGAGGATGCCGAGCAGAAGCTCCAGGAGGCGCTGGCCGGCGCCGGCACCCCGGCCGGGGCCGCCGCCTGACCCTATCCACACCCAGCGAGAGCGAGCGCAAATCCGGCTATCCGCGCCCCGCGCCCAGGACGCGGACGGCCATGTCGGGTTACGCGGTCGCGGCCTGCTGGGGCTCCGCGTGCTGTGCCTCGTCTGCCCCCCGCGTGAACCTCGGTGCGCCGCGGGCGCTGTGTCTCCGGCTTGGGGATCCGGAGGGTGAGAACCCCGTCGGCCAATGAGGCCTGAACGCTGCGCTGGCGGGGTCAAGCCCCGGTGGGACCC
Organism: uncultured Conexibacteraceae bacterium; assembly: GCA_963720195.1. Lineage (GTDB taxonomy): Bacteria > Actinomycetota > Thermoleophilia > Solirubrobacterales > Solirubrobacteraceae > Palsa-465. The sequence goes on along the minus strand of CAVRFD010000008.1, from coordinate 643,910 downwards.
GCAGCGTCCGCTCAAAGCGGCCAAAGCCGCGCTCGATCCGGCGGACCGGTCCCTTCCCATCCTCGCGCGCGTACGCGAACGAACGCTGTCCCCGGATGGTGAGCACGTCGTTCTCCAGTTCGATGTCGAGGTTCTCCGCGCGGAGCGGTTCTCCGCGCGGAGCCCCGGCACGTCCATGTACACCGTCACGCCGTCTACACCGTGACGCCGTCGTCGTCGACCAGCAGATCGCGGGGGGTATGAACGCCGAGGCGCCCCCGCCTGGTTATGCAGGATCTGGTTGAAATCGCGCAGCCACGGCGCGAACGGCTCGCTAGCCCGCCTTGACCTCGATGCGCCGCGGCCGAGCCTGCTCGGTCTTGGGGACGCGTACGGTGAGGACGCCGTCATGCAGGTTGGCCTCGATCTTGTCCTCGTCCATTGCCCCGGGCAAGGTGACGTGGTACTCGAAGTGCCCGGTCCGCCGGGCTCGGCGCCGGAGACGTCCCGTGCGCTCCCGTTCTCCTGACGTCGCCGGAGATGACCAGCTCGGCAGTCGCGCAGCTCGACGTTGACGTCCTTGCGCTTGACGCCGGGAACCTCGGCCTCGATGACCCAGGCGTCGTCGGTCTCCTCGATGTCGGCGAACGGGGTCCACGCGCCGCCGTCGCCGCTTGGCCGGGGACCAGACGCTCTGCATCAGGCGTCCCATCTCCTCCTGAAGCTGCTCGAAGCTCCCGGAACGGATCCCATCGCTGCATCGGCCGGGACGAGGTGTTCGGTGCGTCGTGCGGGCAGAGGCATCAGCCGCTCCTCTCGATGGTGGGATCTCCAGTTCTCCACCTCCTAGGCCACTGCCGGCGGCGCTGACAAGCCGCGGTCGCGGAGTCGCGCCGACAGCCCTTGAAGCCGGCGGCCGCCGCCCTAGGACAACACTGAACAGCGTTGGCGAAGCCGAGAGGAGCTGGCGAATGGCAAAGGCGGTTGGCATCGATCTGGGAACCACCAACTCGGTGGTCGCCGCGACGATGGAGGGCGGCCAGGCCGAGGTCATCCCCAACGCCGAGGGCGGACGGGTGACCCCGTCGGTCGTCGCCTTCACCGAGGACGGCCAGCGGCTGGTGGGCCAGGTGGCCAAGCGCCAGGCGATCCTCAACCCGGAGGCGACGATCTACTCGGCCAAGCGGTTCATCGGCCGGCGCTGGGACGAGGTCGACGAGGAGACCAAGATCGTCTCCTACAAGGTCGTCAAGGGGCCGAACGACGCGGTCCGGTTCGAGATCCGCGGCAAGCAGTACGCGCCGGAGGAGATCTCGGCGCTGGTGCTGCGCAAGCTCGCCGAGGACGCCGCCAAGTTCCTCGGCGAGCGGGTCACCGAGGCCGTGATCACGGTGCCCGCCTACTTCAACGACGCCCAGCGCCAGGCGACCAAGGACGCCGGCAAGATCGCCGGGCTGGAGGTGCTGCGGATCATCAACGAGCCGACCGCTGCCGCGCTCGCCTACGGGATGGACAAGAAGGGTCAGGAGACGGTCCTGGTGTTCGACCTCGGCGGCGGCACGTTCGACGTCTCGGTGCTGGAGGTCGGCGACGGCGTGGTCGAGGTCCGCGCGACCAGCGGCGACGGCCACCTCGGCGGAGACGACTTCGACAAGCGCATCGTCGACTGGCTCGCCGACGAGTTCAAGCGCGACCAGGGGATCGACCTGCGCAACGACCCGCAGGCGCTGCAGCGGCTCTACGAGGCGGCCGAGCGGGCCAAGGTCGAGCTCTCGACGCACGACCCAGACGCAGATCAACCTGCCGTTCATCACCGCCGACGCGTCCGGCCCCAAGCACCTGAACGTGTCGCTGACGCGCTCGAAGTTCGATCAGCTGACGCAGGACCTGGTGGAGCGGACGCCGCGGCCCGGTGGAGCAGGCGCTGTCGGACGCCAAGCTGACCGCCGACGACATCGACGAGGTGATCCTCGTCGGCGGCTCGACGCGGATTCCGGCTGTCCAGGAGCTCGTGCGGCGCCTGACCGGCGGCAAGGACCCGAACATGACGGTCAACCCCGACGAGGTCGTGGCGATCGGCGCCGCGCTGCAGGCCGGCGTGCTCAAGGGCGAGGTCGAGGACGTCGTGCTCCTCGACGTCACGCCGCTGTCGCTCGGGCTGGAGACGCTCGGCGGCGTGATGACGAAGGTGATCGAGCGCAACACCACGATCCCGGCGCGCCGCACCGAGACGTTCTCGACCGCCGAGGACAACCAGACGGCGGTCGACATCGTCGTCCTGCAGGGCGAGCGCGAGCTCGCCGCCGACAACCGCCAGCTCGCCCGCTTCCGGCTGGAGGGCATCCCGCCGGCGCCGCGCGGCGTCCCGCAGATCGAGGTCACGTTCGACATCGACGCCAACGGCATCCTCAACGTCTCGGCGCGCGACAAGGCGACCGGCAAGGAGCAGCGGGTGACGATCTCCGAGAGCACGAACCTGGACCAGGGCGAGATCGAGCGAGATGATCCGGCTGCGCCGAGGCGCACGCAGACGAGGATCGCCGGCGCCGGGAGGAGATCGATGCCCGCAACGAGCTCGACTCGCTCGCCTATCGCGTCGACCAGCTGCTCGTGACCGAGCTGCAGGACCGGCTGCCGGTCAACGAGAAGGCGCGCGCCGAGCAGCTCGTCGCCGATGCGCGCCAGGCGATCGACGAGAGGTCCGGATCGACCGCGTCCGCCCGCTGATCGCCGACCTCCAGCAGCTGGTCGCAGCGCTGCCGGCGAGCGCGCCGCCGCGGTCGGACAGGCGTCGGCGACGAGCGGCGGCAACGGCGCCGGGAACGGCGCTGCTGCGCCGAGGCCGAGGACGAGGAGGTGGTGGATGCCGAGTTCACCCGAGAGTGAGCACGCAGCGCCGACCCGCCGCCCGAGCCGATCAGCCCCCGCCCGACAACGGGGAGCTCGCCGCCGAGCTGGCGCGGATCGAGGACCGCTACAAGCGCGCGCTGGCCGACCTCGACAACTACCGCAAGCGAGCGGCGCGGGAGATCGAGACGCCGGGTGGCGGAGGCCCAGGAGGCGATGATGCGGGACTGGCTCGACGTCGTCGACAGCGTCGAGCGGGCGATGCAGATGGAGCCGAACGGGCCGTGCCGCGAGGGGCTGCGGCGCGGTCCTGGAGCAGATGGACGGCGTGCTCGCACGGCAGGGCGTCCAGCGGATCGGAGCGCCCGGCGAGCGGTTCGATCCCGAGCGCCACGAGGCGATCGCGGTGCAGCACTCCGCCGAGGCGCCCGACCGCACGATCCTCGGCCGTGCAGCGCTCCGGCTTCGCGCTCGGCGACCGGGTGATCCGGCCGGCCCAGGTCGTGGTCGCCCGCGCGCCCGAGCACGCGCGCTGATGTCGGTCGCCTCCCAGGACTACTACGAGGCGCTCGGCGTCCCCCGCGACGCCAGCGCCGAGGACATCCGCCGCGCCTACCGCAGCCCTGCGCGCGGCAGTACCACCCGGACGTCAACAAAGAGCCGGGCGCCGAGGACCGCTTCAAGGAGATCTCCGAGGCGTACGAGGTGCTGCGCGACCAGAGAAGCGCGCGCGCTACGACCGCTTCGGCGCGAACTGGACGGGCCCGGCCCGGGCGGTGCCGGCGCGGCGGGTTCGAGCGGGCTTCGACGGCGGCGAAGGCTTTGGCGACGTCAGCTTCGATTTCGGCGGCGGCGACTTCAGCGACCTCTTCGACGAGCTGTTCGGCCGGCGCGGAGCGCCGGCGTCGGCAGTCGGTTCGAAGGGCTTCTCGATGCGCGGCAGCGACCAGGAGGCGGTGCTCGAGCTGACGCTCGAGGAGGCCGCAGCCGGAGGCAAGCGCTGGCTGTCGCTCGGCGACGGCGCTCAGTTCGAGGTCGATATACCGCGCGGGGTCCGCGACGGTCAGCGGATCCGGCTGGCCGGCCAGGGCGGCACCGGGCGCCGGCGGCGGGCCGCCCGGCGATCTGTTCCTGCGGATCCGCCTCCGGCCCCATCCCAGCTTCCGCGTCGAGGGCGGCGACCTGTACGTCGATCTGCCGCGTCGCCCCTGGGAGGCGGCGCTCGGCGCCGAGGTCCCCGTGCCGACGCTCGACGGCACCGCTCGGGTCAAGGTGCCGGCCGGCTCCTCCAGCGGTCGCCGGCTGCGGCTGCGCGGCCAGGGCCTGCCCGGCAACGCGCAGGCGCCGCCCGGCGACCTGTACGCGGTGGTGACGATCCAGGTCCCCAAGCGGCTGACCAAGCGCGAGCGCGAGCTGTTCCAGCAGCTCGCGGATGACTCGAAGTTCGATCCGCGGAAGAGGCGCTGATGGCCACCACGGCGACGCGCCGATCGCCTCCCGGGGCGCGCGGCTCGTCGCGCGCGGAGACGGGCTGAGTCAGCGATCGACGTCCTCGCCACGCAGGCGGGCCTTCACCCGGACCTGGTCCGCCGGCTCGTCGGGCTCGGCCTGGTCGAGCCCTGCGGCGGCACGAGCGCGGCGCCGCTGTTCCGCCGCCAGGACGCCGCCGCTGCTCGACGCGGGCGCTCGCGGCTGCGGCGCGACCTGGGCCTCAACTACGCGGGCGCGGTGCTCGCCTGCGAGCTGCTCGCCCGGATCGACGAGCTTGAGGCGCGGCTGCGGGCCGCCGCGCCGCCACAACGCCAGCGACGAGGTGATCACATGGACCCGAACCGCCTGACGCTCAAGACCCAGGAGGCGCTGCACGACGCGCAGACCAAGGCGCTGCGCTCGGCCACACCGAGGTTGACACCGAGCACCTGCTGCTCGCGCTGCTCGAGCAGCCGGACGGCCTGATCCCGCGCCTGCTGGCGCGCGCCGACGTCGACACCGGCGCGCTGCGCGCCGCGCTCGAGCAGGCGCTCGAGCGCCGCCCCCGCGTCAGCGGCCCGGGCGCCGCGTCGCAGATCGGCGTCACGCGGGCCCTCGCGCATGCTGCTCGACGCGGCCGAGCGGGAGGCCGAGCGCCTGAAGGACGAGTACGTCTCGGTCGAGCACGTGCTGCTGGCGATGCTCGAGCACCGACACCGGCGCGCGGGCCGGCTGCTGCGCGAGCACGGCGCCGACCGCGACCGCATCCTGGAGATCCTCACCCAGGTCCGCGGCGCCCAGCGCGTCACCAGCGCCACCCCGGAGACGGCCTACGAGGCGCTCGAGAAGTACGGGCGCGACCTGGTCGCCGAGGCCCGCGACGGCAAGCTCGATCCGGTCATCGGCCGCGACGCCGAGATCCGCCGCGTGATCCAGATCCTCTCGCGCAAGACGAAGAACAATCCGGTGCTCGTCGGCGACCCGGGCGTCGGCAAGACGGCGATCGTCGAGGGGCTCGCCCAGCGGATCGTGCGCGGCGACGTGCCGGAGGGGCTGAAGGACAAGACGATCTTCGCGCTCGACATGGGATCGCTGGTCGCCGGGGCGAAGTACCGCGGGCGAATTCGAGGAGCGCCTGCAAGGCGGTGCTGCAGCGAGATCAAGGCCGGCGAGGGCCGGATCCTGCTGTTCATCGACGAGCTGCACACCGTCGTCGGCGCCGGCGCGGCCGAGGGGGCGATGGACGCCGGCAACATGCTCAAGCCGATGCTCGCCCGCGGCGAGCTGCACTGCATCGGCGCGACGACGCTCGCCGAGTACCGCAAGTACATCGAGAAGGACGCCGCGCTCGAGCGCCGCTTCCAGCCGGTCATGGTCGACGAGCCGACCGTCGAGGACACGATCTCGATCCTGCGCGGCCTGCGCGAGCGCTTCGAGGTCCACCACGGCGTCCGCATCCAGGACGCCGCGCTGGTCGCCGCGGCGACGCTCGCGCACCGCTACATCACCGACCGCTTCCTGCCCGACAAGGCGATCGACCTCGTCGACGAGGCGTGCGCCGTGATCCGCACCGAGATCGACTCGATGCCGCAGGAGCTCGACGCGATCACGCGCCGGGTCATGCAGCTGGAGATCGAGGAGGCGGCGCTCAAGAAGGAGAAGGACGAGGCGAGCCAGGAGCGGCTCGAGGCGCTCGCGCAAGCGAGCTCGCCGACCTGCGCGCCCAGGCGGACGCGATGACCGCGCAGTGGGAGGCCGAGCGCCAGGCGATCCACAAGCTGCAGTCGCTGCGCGAGGAGCTCGAGCAGGTCCGCCGGGAGATCGAGCAGGCCGAGCGCGACTACGACCTCAACCGCGCCGCCGAGCTGCGCCACGGCCGCCTGCCGGAGCTGGAGCGGCGGCTGCGCGCCGAGGAGGAGCGCCTCGAGAGCAAGCAGGGCGGCACGCGCCTGCTGCGCGAGGAGGTCACCGAGGACGAGATCGCCGAGATCGTCGCGCGCTGGACCGGCATCCCGGTCGCCCGGCTGCTGGAGGGCGAGCGCGAGAAGCTGCTGCGCCTCGACGAGGTGCTGCACGAGCGCGTGATCGGCCAGGACGAGGCGGTGCGGCTCGTCGCCGACGCGGTGCTCCGGGCGCGCGGCGGGGATCCAGGACCCGCGCCGCCCGATCGGCTCGTTCATCTTCCTCGGGCCCACCGGCGTGGGCAAGACCGAGCTCTCGCGGGCGCTGGCCGCAGGCGCTGTTCGACTCCGAGGAGAACATGGTCCGCCTCGACATGTCCGAGTACCAGGAGCGCCACACGGTCAGCCGGCTGATGGGCGCGCCCGCCCGGCTACGTCGGCTACGAGGAGGGCGGCCAGCTGACCGAGGCCGTGCGCCGCAAGCCCTACTCGGTCGTCCTGTTCGACGAGATCGAGAAGGCCCACCCGGACGTGTTCAACACCCTGCTGCAGATCCTCGACGACGGACGGCTGACCGACGCCCAGGGCCGCACCGTCAACTTCCGCAACACGGTGATCATCATGACCTCGAACATCGGCTCGCTGTACCTGCTCGACGGCGTGACCGACGACGGGCGAGATCCGCGAGGAGGCCCGCGACCGGGTGATGGGCGAGCTGCGCGGCCACTTCCGGCCGGAGTTCCTCAACCGCGTCGACGAGATCGTCCTGTTCAAGCCGCTGACGCTGGACGAGATCGAGCGGATCGTCGACCTGCAGATCGCCGACGTCCGCCGCCGCCTGGCCGACCGGCGCGTCGGACTCGAGCTGACGGCCGGAGGCCCGCGTCGCTGATCGCGCGCCAGGGCTATGACCCCGTGTACGGCGCCCGGCCCCTGCGGCGGTTCATCCAGCGCGAGGTCGAGACGCGCATCGCTCGGGCGCTGATCGCCGGCGAGATCCGCGAGGGAGCGACGATCGTGATCGAGGCTCATGATGACGAGCTTGCCGTGAGCTGGCACGGCGACGAGGAGGCCACCCCCGCCGAGCCGGAGGCCGTCACTGCGGCGTGAGAACCTCGCTAGGCGGCGCGGACCTGGTGGCCGACCGGTCGGCGTGGAGGTATCGCGAGCACGGCTAGGACGCGCCGATGCTCCTGGGCGTCGCGCGGCAGCCCCATCCTGACGAAGATGCTGGTCACGTGACGCTCGACGGCTGAGACGGTGACCACCAGCTCGTCGGCGATGCCCTGATTGGACTTGCCCTCGGCCATCAGGCAGAGGACCTCCCGCTCGCGGCTGGTCAGCGATCCGAGCTGACCGTGTCCGCGGCGCTGACCGACGAGCCGGCCGACCACCTCCGCGTCGATCACCGAGCCGCCGCGCGCCACCCGCCGGACGGCTTCGACGAAGCTGTCCGAGTCGGCGATCCGATCCTTCAGGAGGTAGCCCTTCCCCTCCGGGCGATCGTCGAGCAGATCGATGACGTAGCGATCCTCCAGGAACTGCGACAGGACGAGGACCGCCGTCGCCGGGCGCGCGGCCAAGATCTCCCGGGCGGCCCGGAGGCCGTCGTCCCGGAAATCCGGCGGCATATGGATGTCGACGACCACCACATCCGGGTGATGGGCCAGCGCCTTGCGCACGAGGTCCCGCGCGTCGCCCGCGGCGCCGAGGACGTCAAAGCCCGCAGTGGAGAGGACGTGAACGACGCCGTCGCGAAAGAGCGGCTGGTCCTCACCGACGACAACGCGAATGGGAGCACTGTTCACGCACCCTGCGCTAACCCTACCCGCCTCACGCTGTTATGAAGCGCCGGGGTTGGTCGGCAATTCGTCCGAGACGTCCGAGCATCAGTGGGCTGCGGGACGGTCGAGCGACAGCACCACGGAGACGAGCGTTCCCCCACCCTTCCGGCCGGTGATGCGCAGCCTCCCGCCGAGTCGCTCAACGCGGTCGAACATCCCGGCGATTCCGGTGCCGCGCCGGCCGCGGACGACCTCCCGCCGTCCGGGCCAGCGACCGTCGTCAGCGACATCGATTCTGACGATGTCGCGGGTCGACCGGCCGGTGTCGACAGCGATGATCGTCGCCCCGGAATGGCACCGGGCGTTGGTGATCGCCTCGCGTACCATGCGCAGCAGCTCGGAGCCGGTGTAGCCGAGCGAACCGCGTGGGAGCGACATGGCTCCGTCCAGCCGGATCACCAGGTCGCCGGCCATGTCGGACTGACTGGAGACGACCTCCGCAAGCAGATCGGCGAGAGCGCGCTGGTCATCGGCGGCGGACCTTAAGGTCGTAGATCGCGCCGCGCAGCCGCTCTCCGACTCGGCGGAGCGCCTCCGTCACGGCCGTCCAGCGCTCCTGGTCATCCTCGTTGCCCGCCGCCGGACGGGACAGGGCTGCCAGCGCGAACGCGTCGTTGAGCTCGCGCAGCGCCTCGTCGTGGAGATCACGGGCGATCCGCGCGCGCTCGGCCTCGCGGGCCTCCTCGAGCCGCCGCTCGAGATGGGCGCGGTCGATGGCGGTGGCCAGGACGTTGGCGAGCGACTGCATGAAGCTGGCGTCCTGGTTACTGAAGGATTGCCGCTGCTTCGACAGCGCCACCAGTGTGCCGAACGGCCTGCGCAGCGGGTCGATGACGACCGCGATCGCACTCAGGACCTCATGCTCGCGCAGATGGTCCGGGATCTCGAACCGGGTCTCGGTGGGCAGATCGTCGACGATGACCGGGCCCCCGGTGAGGAGCGTGAACCCCGCCAACGAACGGCGACCGACGGGCAGCATGAGGCCGGCGACGAAGCCCGGGCGCCACCCGGCGCCGGCGCGGGCACGCAGTTGCTGCCGGTCCGGCAGCAACTCATCGACCCGGGAGTACTCGACTCCCAGCCCCCGCCGGACCTCACTCGCCGCCCCCTCGAGCAGCGCCGACACGCTCTCACCCTGAAGCGCCCGCAGCCCCAGCGCCGCGACCGCCGCCTGCTGGGCGATCCCGCGCTCCAGCTTCCGCCGCGCTCCCCACCGCTCGGTGACGTCGCGCGCGATGCCGAGGTAGCCGGTCAGCCGATCGTGATCGTCGCGCAGGGCAACCGTCAGCGAATCCGTGACGACCGGGCTGCCGTCGCGGCGGTAACGCGTCTCCTCGCTGCTCTTTCGGCGGCCAGTCTCGGCCAGCTCGCGGAAGGCCCGCGCCAGTTCGTCGTCGCTGCCCGTAGACACGACCTCGCCGATGCGGCGCCCGATGGCCTCAGCGTCGGACCAGCCGAACATCCGCTCAGCGGCGTTATTCCATGCAGTCACCACGCCCTCTTCGTCGGTGGCGATGACCGCGTCGTCGAGGTTGGCGAGCAGACTTGCGTGGTAGGCGAGCTGGTCCGCCGCCCGCCTGCGCTCGGTGACGTCGCACAGGTAGATCGACAGTCCCGTGTCCGATGGATACAGCCGAACGTCGAACCATCTGTCGGCGCGCGGCACGTAATCCTCGATCTGCGCCGGGCGCTGCTGCCGCAGCACGTTCTGGAACGCCTCGTAGAACCGGCTCCGGGTCCAGTCCGGAAACACCTCCCAGCAGTTTTGGCCGAGCAGGTCGTCCGCCGTCAGGTCGCGCCCCAGCGCCTCGCTCGCGTGCGCCGCTGCCTGGCGGTTGAGGTACGTGTAGCGCCAGTCGGCGATCGACCGCGAACACGGCGTCGCTGATCCGGTCCAGGATCTCGTCGGCGTGCGCGCGGACGGCCCTCAGCTCCTGCGCCGCGCGCTTCTCGTCACTGAGGTCGCGGTGGGTGACGACGTAACCGGTGACCTCACCACTCGGTCCGCGGGTGGAGAACCCTGTGGCGTCGACGACCAGGAGCGCACCGTCGCGGCGCCGGACGGAGATCTCTCCTCGCCACCGGCCCTGCGTGCGGACGGCAGCGCCGATGGCGCCGCGCTGCTCGTCGTCGAGCGCCGGCTTGAGCAGGCTTCGGATAGGCCGACCCAGCGCCGCCGGTGCACCCCACCCGTACAGGCGCGCCGCGCCCCGGTTCCACGCCGTGATCCGCCCCTCCGAGTCCAGGGCGATGACGGCAAGACCGGCGTTCTCCACCACGGATGCCAAATTCGCCAGCTGGCGCTGACCGCGCAGCCTGTGCGTGACATCGCGCTCGATGAGGACCGCAGCGATGATCGCGCCGGCATCGTCGCGGATCGGCGCCGAGCGGCAGCTGAGGCTGTGGCGAGCTCCGCCCGCCGCCAGCCGGAAGCACTCCTCGTCACGTACGACCTCGCCGATCCGCGACCGAGCGCATCACCGGCAGCTCCTGCCTCCCGTACCGCTGCCCGTCCGGGCGAAACCGCACGGCGGCGGCGCCGAGATCCATCCCGCCACCGCTCTCCGGCATGCCGTCCGCGACAGCCCTGTTCGTCAGCAGAACCCGGCCGGATGGATCGACGAACGCCACCGCCTCGCGAACCGAGCCGAGCAGAACCCCAAGCCCCGCCCCGCCGAGATTGTCGCGCCGCAGGGACGGCATGGTTCCCGCCGATCTGTTCGCTGAACGATCAAGATCCTCCATCGCCGCCGCTGTTGTCAAATCTCCCGGTGCTGCCGCTGCCGTTCCTCGGTTAGCTCCGGACCCTCACCCACGACGTGACCCCCACCAACGACCTGGGGATTTCCACACGGCCGACGTTCGAGCATGCTCAATGGAGACGCGGCAACCGCCGGGCAAGAATCGCCCCATGACACGCTTGGAGTCGACACACGTCCGCTCGCAGTGGTCGCCGAGCGGGTGGCGCCGGAGCGCAGCGAGAAGGAGCGACGACGATCGTTTCACCCGCGACGACGCCTCCGAGCGGGCGCTGGTCCTCCGCGCCAAGGCGGGCGGCCCGAGGGATCGTGAGGAGCTTGTCAAGTGGTTTGCGCCGATGATCGCTGGCGTCGCCCGCGTGTACCGCCGCTCGGCGGCGATCGACCGCGAGGAGCTGACGCAGGAGGGCGTCGTCGGTCTCCTCCGCGCGCTCGAGCGCTACGAACCGGAGCGCGGTGTGCCGTTCTGGGCGTACGCGGTGTGGTGGGTGCGTCAGGCGATGCAGCAGGTCGTCAGTGAGCTATCGCGCCCGATGGTCCTCTCCGACCGAGCGCTTCGTCAACTCGCCCGCATCAAGGACGCCCAGCGCCGGTTCGAGCAGGCGTATCGCCATGAGCCAAGCCCCTCGGAGCTGGCCTCGCTGGTCGGACTGCCCCGCTGGCAGATCGAGAGCCTGACCCGCGCCGAGCGCAACGCCCGCGGGCTCGACGAGCCCGCGGGCGGTGAGCGGAGCGAAGGCACCAGCCTGGCGGAGTTGCTGGCCGACGTTCCCGCCCAAGACGCGTATGAGCGTGTCGACCAGCGCGAGCTGGCCAGAACGGTTCCCGATCTGCTCGCCTACCTGAACGAGCGGGAGAGGACCGTGATCCGCTCGCGCTACGGGCTCGGCCGCCCTCCGCAGACGCTGGGTGAGGTAGCGCCGATGCTCGGCGTCAGTGCCGAGCGTGTCCGCCAGATCGAGCACGACGCGCTCGAGAAATTGCACAGGGTCGCCGCCGGCTAGTGTTCGCTATGGGCCAGGCCTACCGGTCCACCCGCTGACCGGTAAGCCAGTCCCACGCCCGCCGCAACCGCGCCTCGAGCGGCCTCTTCCCCGCCCGGCGCCGCCGCGACTCCTGCTGCGCGGCGTGCAGCTCCCGCTCCGTGACCGAGAGGACGACTCCGCGCTCGTGGATCTCGGCAATCTGATTCGCATCCGCATAGAGATGTCGCCCCGGAAGCGGGTGGGTGTGGACGAGCACGCCGTCGAATATGCCCCCCACCGTCCATCACGTGTTCGACGACGCCGATCCGCCTCCCCTGATGGTCGTAGACCGGCGTTCCGTCGGCGATGGCGGTATAGGCGACCAGGTCGCCCAGATCCTGAGCATGCATCGTCTCGGTCAATAGGCCGGGAAGACACGGCCGCCAGCCGCGTTCCGCCGTTCCTGTGGTGGAACGCGGCGCCGCTTTCGGTTGCTGCGCCCGGACGCCGGCCTATTCCAGGCACTCAAGCTACGATTTGCGGAGGATTCGAGATGGCGAGGACGGTCGAAGCGGACTCCGCGGGCACGGACGGTCGCCGCGTCCCCGCAGAGCCGCGGTGCGACCGCGCTTGGCCGAGCTCCTGACCCAGCAGCCATACCGCAACGCGGTTGTCGTCATGGCGATCGCAGTGACGATGGTGTCGATCTTCGCCGTCTCCTACACCCTTGCGCTGGACCGTCCGACGCCGCATGACATCCCCGCCGCCGTAGTCGGGCACCCGGCGCGCCGGCCCGGCGTGATCCATGCGCTGGAGGCCGCCACCGGCAACGGTCTGCGCCTCACCCCGTACGCGTCGTTGGCCCGCGCCAAGCACGCGATCGACGAGCAGCGGATCTACGCCGCCCTGGCGCTGACGGGCAGCCGGCCGCGCCTGTTCGTCGCCAGCGCGGCCGGCACCTCGGTCGCTCGCGTGCTGGAGCAAGCCGCCCAGACGGTGACGGCGCGGGCCGGCGGACCGCTGCGGATCGTCGACCTGCACCCGCTGCCGTCAGACTGACCCGCAGGGGCTCGCCTCGTTCTATGCGACGCTGGCCGCCACGATTCTCGGATTCGTGACGATGTTCCAGCTGCGAGCGAACGCAGAGAGCCTGTCCCTGCGCGCCTGGCTCGTCTGCATCGTCGTCCTGGCGCTGGTCGGCGGGCTGGTCCTGGCGCTGATCACCGACCCGCTGCTGAAGGCGCTGCGGGGACCGTTCCCGGAGCTGTGGGCGGCGCTCGCCGCCGAGGTCGCCGCTGCGGCGCTGTTCAACTCGGCGATGCTCACGCTCATTGGGCGGTGGGCGATCATTCCCACCTGGGGCCTGTTCATCGCCATCGGCAACGCCGCGTCCGGAGGCGCCGTTGCGCCGCCGCTCCTCCCGCCGTTCTTCCGCTTCGTCGGCCGGTTCCTCCCGAACGGAGCGGCCGTGGAGACGCTCCGCAACGCGGTCTACTTCACCGATCATCAGCATCTGGAGCCGATCCTCGTCGAAGCGGCGTGGATCACCGGCGCTCTCGTCCTGCTGCTGATCGGAGCCCGGCGCCGTCACCGGACGCCCGGGACGGGCTGAGTGCGGCCGCCGCGTGGCGAGCGTCTCGACCACGCCTCGATGGTCCGGCGCGCCTCGTCGGCGTCGCGAGGACGCGAGCAAGCGCGGTTCGAGCGGCGAGGAGCCTGGGCGGCTCCGAGGCCCGGAAGTGAAGACCGCGGCTGACATGGCTGAGATGTGGGGAAAACCCCACCTCCCGATGCGGCAGAATCGGCTTGACCGGAGATCCGTTATGCACCAGCCAGGTAATCCCACCTGGATAGATAGGCCGGACGCGCCAGCATCCGGAAAATCCGCATGGCTGTCTTCGCGCGTGCAGGCGCGGCGCGTCGAGCAGGGGGCCGAGACGAGACGATGACCGCGAACACCGCGAGCGCGCTGCGGCCGGCGCCCTCCTCCTCCTGCCTGAGCCGGTCATCGGAGGGGAAGCGAGTACCCATGCCCATCTCAGGGATGCGGGTCGTCATCGCCTCCCGGGAGCCGATCTACCGGGCGGGGATCGCTCACGTGCTGGAGCGCTCCGGGGCTGAGATCGTGGCGAGGGCCGACACAGCCGACGATCTGACCCGCAGGCTTCGCGCCCATCGTCCGGACGTGGCGGTGGTCGACATGGATCTATGGCTGGACGTCAGTACGACCGACGGTGCCGATGCTCTTCGCGAGATCCGCGCCATCGACCCGCCGGTCAGCCTTCTCATTCTGTCTGAGCGTCCGAAGGTGCAATACGCGCTGGCCGTCGATAACCGGCCTGACGGATTTGGTTATCTGCTGAAGGCCAGCCTGAACGATGTCGATGAGCTCACGGCCTGCGTCCGCCGCGTGGCCCGGGGAGGCGTGGCGATCGACCCGCAAATCCTTCTCAGGCTCGCGGGCCGCCGATGGCGGCGCGATCCGTTCGACAGCCTCACCGATCGCGAGAAGCAGATCCTTGTCCTCATGGCGGAGGGTCGCACCAACCGTTGGATCGCCGCTCGCCTCCAGGTGGAGCTCGCGACGGTAGAACGTCACATCACCAGCATCTTCAGCAAGCTTGATCTGCAGCACAACGGCGCCGACCATCGGCGGGTGCTCGCGGTAGTCCGTTACCTCAGCCGCTGATCGGCGCCGCATCGGTGTCCCATCACCGACACGTTCATGCTCGCCGCTGGCGGCGCGTTCTAGCTCGCAACTTCGCGGGCGCGTCTACTCGATGAGTCCGTGACGCAATGCTGCTGCGACGGCGGCGGCTTTGTCCGGCACGGCAAGCTTCGTGTAGCAATGGCGTAGATGCGTCTTCACTGTGGTCGTGGCGAGAACGAGTTGCTCGGCGATCTCGGTGTAGCTGCAGCCGTGTGAGGCAAGGCTCAAAATCTCCACTTCGCGCTTAGTCAGGCGCGGCGGGCCGTTCCGCGCCGCCCGCCGCTCCGCATGTCGGCGCGCCCGGTCCGCTGCCTGGCGCGCCGCCTGGGCACGCTGGAAGGCCAGCGCCGCCGAACTGCGGCGCCCACTGGCCAGGAACTCCTGGCCCTGAGTCTCGGCCTCCTGCGCCGCCTGTTGCAGCCGATCAGCGGTGCGGACCGCGCCACTCACGGATGCTCGACCGGCGGCTTCGATGGCACCGGCGAGACCCTCGAACTCGAGCCGCGAAGCACGTGAGGCCTCGGTCATATGCGGAGGTTAGTCTGACTGAGTGGCGGAGCTCCTCATTTTGTAACCGCAATTACCAGTCGGTTGCAATTGCAAATCCGCCTACATAGGCTCGTGTGAGGTGCCCGAGAGGAGTCGATCATAAGCACAGTCAGAGCGTCCCCAACAGTCGCTCAGGCTCGGTTCGGGGTCCTCTCGTACGTCACTGCGGTCGCAAGGGACTTCACACCGCGCGAGCGCGCCCACGCGGCACTGATGTTCGTGACGATCGCGGGGCTGCACCTGGTGGGATTTGCAGTGTTCATCCTGTTCGTCGTCCCGTCTCACTACAAGGGACTTGGCATTGGGGTCGCCGCCGTCGCATACACGCTCGGGCTGCGCCATGCGTTCGATGCCGACCACATCTCAGCGATCGACAACACCACCCGAAAACTCATGAACGAGGGCAAGCGTCCGCTGAGTATCGGATTCTGGTTCTCCCTCGGTCACTCGACGATCGTGGTCGCGACCGGCGTGGGGATCGTCGTTGGTGAGCGAGCGGTCTACGGTGCGGTCTCCAACAGCCACACGACACTTGAGCAGTTCGGCGCAACCTTCGGCACGATCGTGTCCGCGACATTCCTTTACCTGATCGCGCTCTTGAACCTCGTGATCCTCGCAGGCATCTTCCGCGTGTTCCGCTCGATGCGAAACGGCGACTACGACGAGGCCGAGCTTGAGCGACAGCTCCAGAACCGCGGACTGATGTATCGATTCTTCGGCAGGTGGATGAGAACGATCAGTCGCGAATGGCAGATGTACCCGGTCGGGGTCGTTTTCGGGATGGGGTTCGACACCGCCACCGAGGTTGCGTTGCTCGCTACCACTGCACTGCTGGCCACCCAGCACCTCCCGTTCTACGCGATCCTCTGCCTACCAGTGCTGTTCACCGCCGGGATGACCCTGATGGACACCCTCGACGGCATATTCATGAACTTCGCTTACTCCTGGGCGTTTCTCAACCCGGTCCGCAAGGTCTACTACAACCTCGCTATTACCGGCCTATCGGTTGCGATCTGCTTCTTCATCGGCACGATTGAAGTCCTGAGCCTGCTCCCCACCAAGATCAACGGTCTCCATGGAGGCTTCTGGGACTGGACGGTCGCCCTCGACATCAACAAGGCCGGTTTCGTGATCGTCGGCATGTTCATCCTCACGTGGGCGGGCGCGCTCGCCTTTTGGCGGTTCGGACACGTCGAGGAACGATGGAGCGCGAAGCTGGCGGAGGATCGCCAGCAGACCGTTACGAGCTGACGAATCACAGCGGGTCGGAGCTTCTCGCAGAGAGCCCGGGCGGGCGTCCGGAGTATCTCACTAGGAGCTCGTCGGGCCGAACGTCGAGCGCAACGCACGGGCCAGCCGGCGAGCGCGGTCGGTCCCGCGCCGGCCTGCCCATGGATGCGGACCCATCGCCCACGGGTGCCAGCCGAGTAGCCCATACTGCTCGCGCAGCATCGCCTTGAGGTCACCGCGATGCTCCCCGCAGGCATATTGTTGCGGGCCATAGATGCCGCGGCCGTGCCAGACGAGCCAATGACCAGGCTCAGCGTCGACGTACTCGCCGTGGCGCAGATCCAGGAGTTGGTGTTCGAGTGAGATCTGCGTCTCAGGGTCGGGTCGCGCGTCGCAGAACTCACACCTGAAGACGACTGTCACCGGCATTTGACGCTCCCGTCAGCGTGCGCGATAGCCACTCGTCAGCTCCTTCCCCGGGCGCCGCCACGTCGGCTCGACATCGAACGTGTGGCGGATCCGGCGCTCGCGCAGGAGCCTGATGAGCGGACCGTGAACGTACTTCGCGGTCCGCGCGTACACGCGGGCGGCGGTGTCCGGCTCGACGAATGGGACGTACTTGTCGGGGAAGCCCGGCATCGTGCAGGCGATGCAGATGCCGCCGACATTCGGGCACCCGCCGATCCCGTTCGCCCATCCGCGAATCGGCACGTTGCAGTTGACCACGGGACCCTTGCAACCGAGCTTCACAAGGCAGTGGCTGTCGCCGTGAGCGCTGGAGAACTGGCCCTGCTCGGCCATCCCGGCGCGGTTACAGCTCTCATGGACCGTGCGGTCGAAAATCCGTCTGGGCCTTCCCTGCTCGTCGACGGGCAGGAGGGGTGCCATCTGCGCGAGGTGCAGCACGATGCACAGGAGCGTCTCGGTGATGTTGTCGGGCTGGACCGGGCACCCGGGGAGGTTGATGATCGGGATCCCGCGTCGCGAGCGCCAATTCCACCCGAGGTAGTCGCGCAGACCCATCGCTCCCGTCGGGTTGTTGCGCATCGCCGGGATCCCACCATAGGCGGCGCAGGTGCCGAGCGCGAGCACAGCCGCCGCCTTCGGCGCGAGCCGATCGATCCATGTATTCGTGAGGATCGGCTGGCCGGTCTTGGGATCTGTGCCGAGCCCCGACCAATGGCCGTCGCCGTTGATCTCCTCGTTCGGGACCGATCCCTCGAGGACCAGGATGAACGGATCCAACCGACCGGCGGCCGCGTCATACCAGGCCCGCATGAAATCATCGCCGTTCTCATACGCGAGCACCGGGTTGTAGAGGATCACGGGCGGCATCCCGGGTAGACAGCCACGGAGCAGATCTTCGAGGCTGGGGTTCGTTGCCGACGTCATCGCCAGCGACTCGCCGTCGCACCCAAGTCCACTGGTCATCCACAGGACGTTGACCGGCCGTCGGTCCGCAGCGCGGCCATGCTCGGGCTGGGGGAGTCGGTCACGCCCAGGCGGTCCGGTGCTCAGGCGTCGCCCCGCTCTGCCCCGCCGCGGGCGGACCGGGAGGTTGCCGCCCGCGCGGATGAACCGGGGAAAGCCGCGCGGTCCGCTCGGTCAGCGCCTCGAGATGGGCGTCGGCACTGCCGTGCAGGTGCCAGTCACCGGCGGTACCCGTGACTATGCCGGCGTGCGACAGCCGGGTCAGTGCGTGTGAGATCGACGGGCGCTCGGCCGCCACCAGCTGACCCAGCAGGCGATGGGTCAGTGGCAGCGAGAGGCGGATGCCCGCGGGCTCGACCCGGCCCCAACGGGCCGCGAGGTGCCACAGCAACAACACCAGCCTGACCTCGAGCTTCGGCTGGCATGAGATCGCCCGCAGCCGGCCGAGGTCCGATGCCCGACGCTCGGCGCGTCGATACAGGGCGTGCGCGATAAGCGGCCAGGAGCGGACGCGATCGAGGAAATCCGCGTCGAGCATCGCGAACCGCATTGGACCCAGAGCCCGCCACGCAGAGCTGCCGCCGATCATGTCGTCGTCGTTCTCCTCTGGACGTTGCAGCAGATCAGTCCTGCCGAGCAGCTCCGTGACGGTCCGCCCCGCGACCGAGGTCTCCACCGCCATCAGGCCGTCGATGATGAGCAGTCCAGGCCCACCGGCCACAGCCTCAAACCACGCCGCCAGATCACACTCTCCGCTGTCGGCGTCAAGCAGCCTGACGGTCGCGTGCTGGCGCGCCGAGAACCGCATCCGCACCTCCAGTTCCTGCGCAAGATCGTCGTCGAGATCGAACAGGTAGGCGTGCAGCGCCGGTGACTCGGGTCGGCGCGCGGGGACCCGCTCAAGGAGATGCGATGTCGCCGGCGAGAGCGACTCTCCACCTTCGCTGGAAATACGGCCTCCCTCACTTCTTGCATGTTCGATTAACCGACATGCGGGGTCGAGTCTACGCCCGATCGAGTCACGTACGTAACACCGAATATCGGATGTAAGCAGGGTTACCAAACCCTTGTGTAACCAGCATTACCGACGGTCAACAGGGCTTATTTGATGGTGGTAGAAGGGCTGAATGTGCCTCGCAATCCCCGGACAGATCCTGGAAGTCGTGGATGAGGAACATCGCCTGGCGACGGTCGATGTCGCCGGCGTACGGCGGCGGATCAACATCGGCCTGCTCGACATCGACGGTGCGGCTGTTCGTCCCGGCGACTGGGTCCTCATCCACGTCGGTTTCGCGATCTCCCGCGTCGACGAGGAGGAGGCGCGAGCCACCCGCGACCTTCTGGAGCGGATGGGCGCCGACTACGAACAAGAGCTCGAGCAGCTGAAGGCGAGCGTGATCGATTGAGCACCGAATTCTCGTGCCGTTCAGAACACTGCATCACCTGCGGTGACGATGGCGAACCGATGACTGTGGTCACGATCGATGTCGCTCGCGGCCTGGCGCTGTGCATAGACGAGGACGGATCGCGTTCCACGGTGGAGACCGCCCTGGTCGAGCCGGTCGCCCCCGGCAGTCGGTTGCTCGTCCATGCCGGGACGGCGATCGCGCAGCTCTCGGCCGAGGGGCATCGCACATGAGGTTCGTCGACGAGTTCCGCAACCCCGAGCTTGGCCGGGCGCTCGCTGGGGAGATCCTTTCGCTCGTCGAGCCGGGTCGCCACTACAAGCTGATGGAGGTCTGCGGGGGTCACACGCACTCGATCTACAAGTACGGCGTCGACGACCTGCTGCCGGCGAATGTCGAGCTCGTACATGGCCCCGGGTGTCCGGTCTGCGTGATCCCGATGGGCCGTGTCGACGACGGGATCGCAATCGCACACAACGAAGGCGTGATCTTCACCTGCTTCGGCGACATGTTGCGAGTGCCGGGCTCCGAAGGAAGCCTGCTCGAAGCGAAGGCCGCGGGCGCCGACATCCGGATGGTCTATTCGCCGCTTGACGCGTTGCGGATCGCCAAGCAGAACCCGGACCGCGAGGTGGTGTTCTTCGCGATCGGGTTCGAGACGACCGCTCCGTCCACAGCCCTGACCTTGAAACGAGCCCGCGCCGAGGGCGTGAAGAACTTTTCGTGCATGTGCAGCCACGTCACGATCGTGCCGCCGCTGCGGGCACTGCTTGAGTCACCCGATCTGCGGCTCGACGGCTTCATCGGCCCCGGGCACGTCTCAACGATCGTCGGCGCCCGACCGTTCGAGTTCATTCCAGCCGATTACGGCAAGCCGGTCGCGATCGCCGGCTTCGAGCCGCTGGACATCCTGCAGGCGATCGTGATGATCCTGCGTCAGTTGGCAGACGGCCGCTGCGAGGTCGAGAACCAATACACGCGTGTCGTCCCGTACGAGGGCAACCTACGTGCGCTGGAGGTCATGGCAGAGGTCTTCGAGTTGCGTCCGCACTTCGAATGGCGCGGCCTGGGCTTCATCTCCGACAGTGGCCTGAAGCTGTCGGAGGCCTATGCCGAGCTCGACGCGGAGCGCCGCTTCAGCGTTCCTGGGGTGCGCGTCGCCGATCCGAAGGCGTGCCAGTGCGGCGAGGTGCTGAAGGGCGTGATCAAGCCATGGGAGTGCAAAGTCTTCGGCAGTGCCTGCACCCCGGAGCGGCCGATCGGCACCTGCATGGTCTCCTCTGAAGGAGCGTGCGCCGCCTACTACAACTACGGTCGCTTCGCCCGTGAGCGGGAGGTCGTGTGATGAGCGATCAGACCGCCGTCTCTGAACGCGAGGCGAAGGTCCTGGGGATCATCGCGACCGCGCGCGGGAAGCGCGCAAAGTTCAGGGACACGCACATCAACATGTCGCACGGGGCCGGCGGCAAGGCGACGCAGAGCCTGATCGAGGGGCTGCTCGCGCCGGCATTCGCGAACGACACGCTCGACGAGATGGCCGATGCCGGGGCGCTGATCGTCGACGGCGTCGAGCTCGCGCTGACGACGGACTCGTTCGTCGTCAGACCGCTGCGCTTCCCTGGCGGCTCGATCGGAACGCTCGCGGTGCACGGCACGGTCAACGACCTCGCGGTCTCGGGTGCGCGCCCGCTGGCGCTCACCCTCTCACTGGTGCTGGAGGAGGGTCTGAGCGCCGAAGAGCTGCGCGCAGAGGTGGACGCTATCGCCGCCGCCGCACGAGCCGCCGAGGTATCCGTGATCGCGGGCGACACGAAGGTGGTCGAGCGAGGGCATGCCGACGGAATGTACGTCTGCACGACTGGAATCGGCTGGCGCGACCCGCGCGCGCGGCTGGCGCCGTCATCGCTGCGGCCGGGCGACCGGATCCTGCTATCCGGCTCGATTGGTGACCACGGGACCGCGATCATGCTGGCGCGCAACGAGTTCGAGCTGGATGCCGAGATCGAGTCCGACAGCTGCTCGCTGTGGCCGGCGGCCGACACGCTGCTGGATGCCGCCGGCTCATCGCTGCGCTGCATGCGCGATGCGACGCGCGGTGGCGTCGCATCGGTGCTGAATGAGCTCGCACGCAGCTCGTCGGTGGCGATGATCGTGCGTGAGGCCGACGTGCCGGTGAAGCCGGCGGTGGCAGGCGCGGCGGAGATCCTCGGGATCGATCCGATGTACATGGCCAACGAAGGGAAGCTGGTCGCGTTCGTCGCTCCCGATGCGACAGATGAGGCACTGGCCGCGTTGCGGAGCGTGCCCGGATGCGAGCGGGCCGCCGAGATCGGCGAGGTGCGGACGGAGCCGCCCGGGATGGTGTTGATGCACACGAGCTTTGGCGGCAGGCGGGTGCTTGATCAGCTGGTTGGCGACCCGTTGCCGCGGATCTGTTGAGAGCGAGAGGAGACGGGATGGCCAACACGGCGTATGCCGAGCAGCGGAAGACCGAGGCGGTCACGGCCCATGTCCTGTGGATGACCACCGGACTGAGCTGCGAAGGCGACTCGGTGGCGATGACCTCGGCCACGAACCCGAGCCTCGAGGACATCATCCTGCAGGCGATCCCTGGCATGCCGAAGGTCATCGTGCACAACCAGGTCGTCGACTATGCGGTCGGGCAGGACTACGCCCAGGCGTGGTTCGACGCCGAGCAGGGCAAGCTCGATCCGTTCGTGCTCTGCATCGAGGGGTCGCTGGGCAACGAGGAGATCAACGGCGACGGGTACTGGACAGGCTTTGCCGTGAATCCCGCCGACGGCCAACCGATCACGATGAACGAGTGGATGGATCGGCTCGCGCCGAAGGCGGCGGCCGTGGTCGCAATCGGAACCTGCGCCACCTACGGCGGCATCCCGGCGATGAAGAACAACGCCACCGGTGCGATGGGCGTGCCCGACTACCTGGGCTGGAACTGGAAGTCGAAGGTCGGACTGCCGATCGTCTGCATCCCTGGCTGCCCCGCCCAGCCCGACAACATGACCGAGGTGCTGCTGTACCTGGCACTGCATCTGGCAGGCCTCGCGCCGGCGCCGGAGCTCGACGAGGCGCTCCGACCCAAGTGGCTGTTTGGCCGCACGGTGCGCGAGGGCTGCAACCGCGCGGGGTTCGCAGAGCAGGGCGAATTCGCGACGGAGTACGGGTCCGATCATCGTTGCCTGGTGAAGCTGGGCTGCAAGGGCCCGGTGGTGAAGTGCAACGTGCCGGTCCGCGGTTGGGTCAACGGGATCGGCGGATGCCCGAACGTTGGCGGCATCTGTATGGCGTGCACGATGCCCGGCTTCCCGGACAAGTTCATGCCGTTTATGGACGAGGACAAGTACGGCGGAGCCGCCGCAACGATCATCCGGTACAGCTACGGCCCGATCGTGCGCTACATGCGTCACCGCAACATCAGGACGAAGTACGACCACGAGCCCGAGTGGCGGCGCCGGGGAAGGACGCTCACGACCGGATACGTGAAGAGGTGGTGAATCGCCAGCTCGACCTGTCGTAACCCCAAGCGGCTATCCGGCGTACAGCGAGTGAGGAGAAACACAGATGGCGGTTGACAGCCCCCAGAAGGTGATGGTGAAGGAGATGTCCTGGGATCCGATCACACGGATCGTGGGCAGCCTCGGAATCCACACGGAGATCGACTTCTCCAACCAGCAGGTGCTCAAGTGCTACAGCACCTCGATGATCTTCCGCGGATTCGACATCTTCATGAAGGGGATCGATCCACGTGATGCGCACTTCATCACGAGCCGCATCTGCGGGATCTGTGGTGACAACCACTGCACGTGCTCGTGCCTGAACCAGAACATGGCCTACGGCGTCAAGCCTCCGGCACTGGGCGACCTGGCGTTCAACCTCGCCGAGACGGCCGACTACATCTTCGACCACGCGATCTTCAACGACTGCATGGCAAACGTCGACTTCTGCGAGCAGATGGTCAAGGAGACCAATCCGTCGTTGCTGGCCAAGGCTGAGCAGACGCAGGCGCCGGGCAGCGACATCCATGGGTTCAGGACGATCGCCGACATCATGCGCTCGCTGAACCCGTTCACCGGCGAGTTCTACCTCGAGACCCTCCAGGTCGCCCGCTACACCCGTGAGATGTACTGCCTGTTCGGAGGGCGCCACACGCACCCCTCGACGATCATGCCCGGGGGTTGCAGCGCCGACATCACCCACCAGACCTGCACCGACTACTACGTGCGGCTGATGCGGTACTTCGACTACGTCAAGCGCAGCGTGCCGATGCACGACGATCTGTACGACTTCTTCCTGCAGGCGCTGCCGGGCTACGACATGGTCGGCTTCCGTGAGACGAACCTGGTGAACTGGGGTTCGTTCGACGACCCGGACTACGTCGACTACGACTACCGTCACATGACCGAGTGGGGTCGCAAGCGCTACATCACGCCCGGCGTGGTGATCGGTGGCGAGTTGATCTCGACTGACCTGGTCGAGATCAACCTGATGATAAGGATCCTGCTGGGCTCCTCGTATTTCGACGGATGGGAGAACGAACCCACGTTCGTCACCCACGACCCGCTCGGCAACGCGGTTGACAAGAACCACCCGTGGAACAAGGTCACGTTGCCGCGCCCGCAGAAGCGCGACTTCACAGACAAGTACACCTGGGTCGTCTCACCACGGATTCACGACAAGCGGACCGACACGCACGTGTGCTGTGACACCGGCGGTGGACCGTTCGCGCGCCAGTGGTGCACGGCCAAGGCCGGCCTTGTCGACTTCGGCTACGCGCGAGCAACCGGTGATTCGATCCAGATGGTGCTGCCGCGGTCACCGAACATGCCCGAGATGGAGCTCGAGTGGAAGATTCCGGAGAAGTCGAACGCGATCGAGCGCGACCGCGCCCGCACATACCACCAGGCCTACAGCGCGCTGATTGCGCTGCACTGCCTCGAGCGGGCGATGAAGGAGGTGCAGGCAGGACGCACCAAGAGTTGGAACAACTTCAAGGTTCCCGAGACGGCGGTGAGCTGTGGCTTCCACGAAGCGGCGCGCGGCGTCCTCTCCCACCACATGGTGATCCAGGAGGGGAAGATCGCCAACTATCAGCCCTATCCCCCGACGCCGTGGAACGCGAGCCCACGGGACGTGTTCGGGACTCCCGGGCCCTACGAGGACGCCGTGCAGAACACGCCGATCTTCGAGGAGAACGGGCCCGAGAACTTCAAGGGAGTCGACATCATGCGCGCGGTCCGGTCGTTCGATCCGTGCCTCCCGTGCGGCGTGCACATGTACACGGGCGAGGGCCGGGTACGCAAGGTGATGCACACACCGACGGCGATGGCCTAGGCGATGGAAGTCGCAGCTGAGGCTTCGACCGCACACGAGCTTCCTGACGAGCTCCTAGCACGCGTGCAGGAACTGCAGGTGGCGTTGGACGCCGCTGAAGATGGGCCGACGCGTCGACTCGCCGAGGAGCTGGTCGCCGGGGTCGTCCAGATGTACGGAAGCGGCCTCGAGCGGATCCTCGACGCGCTCTTTGCAGCGGGTGACGAGGGCGAGCGAATCGCGCTATCGCTGACAGGCGACGCGCTCGTATCGACGTTGTTGCTGATCCATGACCTACACCCGGTCCCGCTGGAGGAACGGGTGCAGGCGGCGCTCGCCTCGGTTAGGCCCTACATGGAGTCCCACGGCGGCAACGTCGAGTTGCTT
Source organism: uncultured Conexibacteraceae bacterium (assembly GCA_963720195.1). Classification (GTDB taxonomy): domain Bacteria; phylum Actinomycetota; class Thermoleophilia; order Solirubrobacterales; family Solirubrobacteraceae; genus Palsa-465. The sequence goes on along the minus strand of CAVRFD010000008.1, from coordinate 619,101 downwards.
GGGCTCGAGCAGGGCGTCGCGAAGATCCACCTGCAGGGGAGCTGCTCGGACTGCTCGGCGTCGACGGTGACGCTCGAGCTGGCGATCAAGCAGGCGCTGGAGGACGCCGCTCCGGACCTCGACGGACTCGAGGTGGTCGGGGTCGCCCCGCAGACGATGGGTGGCGCCGGCCTGCCGATGGTGACCGGCTCGGCGCCGACAGGGATGGAGCTCCCGATCGTGATGTCGGCCTCGGAGGTCTCGCCGCTACCGGCGCCGTCATGGTTCGAGGTCAAGTCGGTCGGCCAGCTCGACGACGGCACGATCGTGCCGGTCGCCGTCGCCGGCATCCCGCTGTTGATCGCGCGGGTTGACGGGACGCTGCTCGCCTATCGCGATGTCTGCGCCGACTGCGGCGGCACAGTCCACGACGGAGAGCTGAAGTCGGGCACGCTGACCTGCCGACATTGCAAACGCGCCTTCTTCCTGCCACGCGCGGGACGCTCGCTCGACGGCGACCGGATCCAGATCGAGCCGGTGCCGTTGCTGCAGGAGGAGGGCCACGTGAAGGTGGCGCTGGCGGCGTGAACGGGGACGGAGCCAACGGCGCCGGAGCCGAGCGTCGCGAGATCGGTGACGCTGTCGCCGCCAGGAAACGCGCTCAGATGGTCTCTGGTCTGCGGGGTCTCACGAAGCAGCCGGAAGCTGCTCGGGGCGCCGCAGAGACAGCAACCGGCCCGGTGAGCGCGGACCTGTGCGACCTCTGCGGCACCACGATCCCAGAGGACCATCGCCATCTCCTGCATCTCGTCGAACGCCAGATCGTGTGCTCGTGTGAGGCGTGCTGGGCGATGCGGGCGGCCGAGGGCGATTACCGCCCGGTCGGTAACCGGACGGTGTGGCTCGACGACATGCAGCTCCCGGACGACGTGTGGGCCGGCTTCCAGATCCCGATCGGCTTGGCGTTCTTCATGGGGTCGACCGTCACCTCGTGCGTGGTTGCGATGTATCCGAGCCCGGGCGGCGCGACCGAATCCGAGCTGCGTTTCGAGTCGTGGACCCGGATGGTCGCCCTGAACCCGGTGCTGGCCGGACTCGAGCCCGACGTGGAGGGACTGATCGTCAACCGCCTCGCGGACCCCCCGATCCATGTGATCGCGCCGATCGACCGTTGCTACGCGCTGACCGGCACTATCAAGGCCCATTGGGAGGGGATCTCAGGTGGCGACGGCGTCGAGCAGGCAGTCGCCGAGTTCTTCGAGCGTATGCGGCGCGAGGCGATCAGCATCCCGGTGGCTACGCGATGACCATCCCCACCCCGATCACCAACGGCAGCGGTGCCGTTCCAACGATCCCCGAGCCCGACTTCGAGGTGCTGAGAGCGCGCGCCGTGCGCTATGCGGCGGCGCCGATGCTGACGCTCGATCTGAAGGTCTCTGAACCCAGCGGCCGGCAGGTGTACATGATCGCGCTGACGATCCAGCTGATGATCGACCCGGCCCGCCGCCGCTATGACGACACCACGCGTGGCAAGTTGTTGGAGCTGTTCGGCGAGCCCGAGCGCTGGGCGGTGACGACCCGCAGCCTGGTGTGGTGCAAGCTCGACGTGCTCGTACCCGCCTTCACCGGGTCGACGGTCGTCTCGGTACCGATCCAGTGCAGCTACGACCTCGAGCTCGCCGCCGCCAAGTATCTGCACTCACTGCCCGACGGCGAAGCACCGCTGGCGCTGCACTTCAATGGGACGATCTATTACCTCGGCGATGACGGCCGGATGCAGATGGTGCTGGTGCCCTGGACGAAGTCGATCGACTTTCGGATGCCGGTGTCGGTATGGCGGGACACGGTCGAGCACTATTACCCGAACACCGGCTGGGTCGCCCTGCGCTCGGAGACCCTGGAATCGCTGCAGCGGGCGAAGCTCGACCGCGGGCTGGCGACGCTCGATGCCTGCGTTCGGTCGTTGCTCGAAGAGGCCGCGCCAGCAAGATGACTGATGCGCTCGAGCAACTCGTGGAGTCGTTGCTGTTCGAGGGCTATGCGCTGTACCCGTATACGCCCGCGGCGACGAAGAACGCCACCCCCACCCCATTCGGGATCGCGTACCCGAGGGCGTATGCGCAGACGCTATCCAGCACCTTTGACCACCTAGAGCTGCGCTGCGGGCTACGTGCGCCGAGGGACGCGGTGCTGCGGGCCGAGGTGCGCTTCCTGGTCGCCGACGGCGACCGTCACCGGGCCGTCGCGCGACGGATCGAGCTGCCCGGCGGGATGGTCGCCGCGCTCGCCCTGCAACCCGCGGAGAAGCAGGCGCGGATCGATCCGCCGCGGGGACCGAGGCTGGTCGTCGGTCTGCGCTTATCAGCGCAGGCGCTCGGCGGCGGCAGCTATGAGGTGACGCTGCGAATTGAGAACCGGACGGTCGTGCGCAGCGGCCTCGACCGGGCCGGGGCGCTCGCTCGCTCACTGCTCTCCACCCACCCGATCCTGCAAGTGGCCGGCGGCCGCTTCGTATCGCCACTCGAGCGTCCGTACGACAGCGTCAACACGTTCCCGGTGCTCGCGACGCCCGGGGACGATGCGGTCATCGGCGCGGCGATCGTGCTCCCCGACCATCCGCAGATCGCGCCGGAGAGCCGGGGGTCGCTGTTCGACTCGACCGAGATCGAGGAGGCACTGCTGCTCCACGTGCAGGTCCTGAGCGACGCCGAGCGCGCCGAGATCGAGCAGCAGGATCCGGCGGTCCGGGAGATGATCGCGCGGGCGGCGGCCGCGACCCCCGCGGATATCGCCGCCCTGCATGGCCGCGTCACGCTGCGCGATCCACAGACCGACGAGCCGCCGACCGAGCCGCCGGGCTTGATCGACCCGACGCTGGGCGAAGAGGTCGCCGACGTGGGCGACAAGACGTTCCGGCGCGGCGGGAAGGTCGTGATCAGGCCGGGACCGGACGCCGACATCCAGGCGCGGATGCTGGACGGCAGGACCGCGACGATCGAGCGGATCATGACCGACTACGACGGTCGCACGCATCTCGGGCTGACGATCGATGGCGACCCCGGTCAGGACCTGATGCGAGAGACCGGCCGGCTGTTGTACTTCTTTGCCCCCGAGGTGGAGGTGATCGGAGCATGAGCGCTTCGAACGAGCGGTTGCGCAGTGTGCTCGTGGCCGGCGTGGGCAACGCCTGGCTCAGAGACGACGGCTTCGGCGGAGAGGTGGTACGCCGGCTGTCGGCGCACGAGTTACCCCCGGGAGTTTCCGTAATGGACGCGGGGACCGGCGGGCTCGACCTCGCCTATGAGGTGATGCGGGGGTACGACGCGCTCGTAATCCTCGATGTCTCAAAGCAGGGCGGCGAGCCCGGGACCTTGTACGTGATCGAGCCCGACGAGGCGTCGACCGATGGTGGGATCGAGGATGGCGAGGTGATCAACCCCCACAGCATGGATCCGCAGACCGTGCTGCGCTTCGTGAAGTCGATCGGCGCATGGCCGGGGCGGGTGATGGTGATCGCGTGCGAGCCGGCCGAGGTCGAGGAGATGGGCTGGGGTCTGTCGGAAGCGGTGGGAGAGGCTGTCGACCGCGCTGTTCAGCTCGTCTTGGAGACGGCAACCGGACTGCTCGCGGGCGCAGCGGTTGAGTGAGACAACGCCGGCCGCCATGCACGAGCTATCACTGTCAAGCGCCATCGTGAACACGGCCGTCAAGCACGCTGACGGGCGGCCGGTGACAGCCGTCAACCTGCGAGTCGGCCGTCTCCGGCAGGTGATCCCGGAGACGCTCGAGTTCTACTTCGAGTTCGTGGCGCGGGACACACTCTGCGAGGGAGCCAGGCTGTCACAGGAGGTGATCGACGCCCGCTTGCGCTGCCGGCCGTGCGCGCTTGAGTGGGAGATCGAGATCCCAGCGTTCAGGTGCCCGACATGCGGTGGCTCCGACGTGGAGATAGCAACCGGGAACGAGTTTGAAGTCGAGTCAATAGAGGTCGAGGAGGCCGCATGCATCGCGTCAAAGTGACAGTCGTCGAGGAAGCGCTGGACGCCAACAACACGATCGCGACAGCCAATCGGTCGGATTTCGACCGTCACGGCGTCAGTGTCATCAACTTCATGAGCGCGCCCGGGGCTGGCAAGACGACGCTACTCGAGCAGATCTCCAACGGGCTCGACGGCGTGCGCGTCGGTGTCCTCGAAGGTGACGTGCAAGGTTCGATGGACGCCGACCGGCTCGCTTCGCTGCACATGCCGGTGACACAGATCAACACCGACCCGAGCTTCGGCGGCGAGTGCCACCTCGACGCCAACATGGTCCGTTCGGCGATCCCGAGCTTGCCGCTCGACGAGATCGACCTGCTGGTCGTGGAGAACGTCGGGAACCTCGTCTGCCCCGCCGAGTTCAGGATTGGCGAGGACGCGCGGGTTATGGTCTGCTCAGTCACCGAGGGCGAGGATAAACCGCTCAAATATCCGCTGATGTTCCGCACCTGCGAGCTTGTGATCGTCAATAAGATCGATCTGCTCCCGCACCTCGAGTTCGACCTCGAGAAGCTGCTCCACAACATCGATCAGGTCCACCCGAACGTGGAGGTGATCCTGCTGAGTGCGCGCACCGGCGAGGGGGTTGCGGCTTGGCGAGAGTGGCTCACGACGGTGGCGACACGCGAGCGTCAGGGGGCGGCTGCGTGAATCGGAACGCCTCCGTCGCGATCGACCCTGCCGTTCAAATCGAGGATCTCCTCGAGCGCCGGACGTCGGCGAACCAACGCTTCTTCGAGGCCGAGGCCGATCGGCTCGCACATCTCTGCCACCTGATGGCGGAGCGGTTCGCCCGCGGCGGCCGGCTGGTCGCCTTCGCGCAGACCCCGTCGGCGCGCTCGGACGCGCGCCACGTGGCGGTCGAGTTCGTGCACCCCGTGATCGTCGGCAAGCGAGCGCTGCCGGCGATCGGACTTGCGGCCGAGGGCGGCGACATCGCACGTCAGGTCGAGCTGATCGCAGCTGCGGAGGACATCGCGATCGCGTTCGGGACCGGGGACGACGATGATCAGGTGACCCGCGCCACCGAACTGGCCCGTTCACGCGGCTGCCTCACCGTCGCATTCAGCCGCGACGCCGGCGCGGAGTGGGAGTTCGACCCGCCCTCTGGCGACCGCGATGTCCGGCAGGAACTAGTCGAGACTCTCTACCACGTCCTGTGGGAGCTCGTGCACGTCTTCTTCGATCACCGCGGGCTGCTGACCGGACGCGAGCCGCGGCGGACCCACGATGCCGGCGCGTCGAGCTTCCTGTATCCGTTCCTGGGCGAGCAGGAGTCATCGCTGGCATCGGTGCTCGACGACGTGCGCCGCTCGGCGCTGATGAAGTCAGAGGAGATAGGCGCGCTCCGCCAGCAGACGCTCACTGACAACCGGGGTGCGCTGATCGCCGCTGCCGACACGCTGCGGACCGTCTTCGACCGCGGTGCCAAGCTGCTCGCGCTCGGTAACGGCGGCTCCGCGACCGACGCGATGGATGTCGTTGCCGACTTCCGCAGCACCGGCCATCCCGCGATCGACCTGACGGAGGACACCTCGATTATCACGGCGATCGCGAACGACATTGGAACCGACGCGATCTTCTCGCGGCAGGTGATCGCCTACGGCGTCGCCGGTGACGTGCTGATCGCGCTGTCGACCTCGGGGAATTCGGCGAACGTGATCTCGGCACTGGGCGAGGCCAGGCGGCGCGCGCTGGCGACGATCGCGCTGGTCGGCTATGACGGCGGCAGGATCGGCGCGGAGGGACTCGCAGACCACGTGATCATCACGCGCTCTGAGCACATTCCGCGAATTCAGGAAGCGCAGGCGAGTGCCTACCACGCGCTATGCGAGCTCGTCCGCTAGGGCCATCGCTTCCCGCCGGGCGCGCGCACGGGTCCACGGCACAGTCCAAGGCGTCGGCTTCCGCCCCTACGTGTACAGGCTCGCGGACGAGCTCGGGCTTGCCGGCTGGGTCCTGAACGACGCGCGCGGCGTGCTGCTCGAGGTGGAGGGCAGTCCGGAGCACGTCGGCGAGTTCCTCGACCGGCTCGCTCCCGACGCACCACCGCTGGCGGTCGTCGAACGGGTCGAGATCTCGGCGCTCGCCCCGCTGGGCGAGCGCTCGTTTGCGATCCGCGAGAGCCCGCGAGGCGCGGCGGCCGACGCTCCGGTGACACCGGACACGGCGACGTGCGCCGACTGCCTGCGCGAGCTGTTCGACCCCCGTGACCGCCGGCACCGGTATCCGTTCATCAACTGCACGAACTGCGGACCACGCTTCACGATCGTGCGCGGGGTGCCGTATGACCGACCGCTGACGACGATGGCCGGATTCGAGATGTGCGCCGCCTGCCGGGCGGAGTACGAAGATCCGTCCGACCGGCGCTTTCACGCCCAGCCGAACGCTTGCCCTGAGTGCGGACCGTCGGTCAGGCTGATCGATGCCGGCGGCCACCGTGCGCACGACGGTGTCGGTTTGGGTGATGACGTGCGCGCAGCGGGGGCCGCGCTCCGCGACGGCGCGATCGTCGCCGTCAAGGGGATCGGCGGCTTTCACCTCGCCTGCCGCGCGGATGACGACGCAGCGGTGAGTGCCCTGAGGGCGCGCAAGCACCGGGAAGACAAGCCATTCGCGCTGATGGTCGCGACCGCGGACGACGCCGCGTTGCTCGTCGAACTGGGCGAGGTCGAGCGCAAGCTGCTTTGTGCGCCGCAGCGGCCGATCGTTCTCCTGCGGCGGCGAGATGGCGTGCCGGTCGCGACATCGGTCGCGCCAGGGGCGCCCGAGCTGGGCGTGATGCTGCCGTACTCGCCACTCCATCACCTACTGCTCGCGGATGTTGGGAGCACTCTGGTGATGACGAGCGGCAACATGTCCGACGAGCCGATCGCGTACAGCGACGACGATGCGCTCGCGCGGCTCGCGGGAATCGCCGACATGCTGCTGGTTCACAACCGGCCGATCGAGACCCGGACCGACGACTCCGTGATGCGTGCGGTCGCGGCCGGGGCCCCGGACGCCGACGGCGATGGCCGGCCGAGCTTCCGGCCGATGTTCATGCGCAGGTCACGCGGCTACGTCCCCGCGAGCATTCCGCTGCTCGACCCCGCGGTCCGGCCGATCCTGGCCTGCGGCGCCGAGCTGAAGAGCACGTTCTGCGTTGCGAAGGGGTCGCGCGCCTGGGTCAGTCACCACATCGGTGACCTTCAGAATTACGAGACGCTGCATTCGTTCACAGAAGGAATCGAGCATTTCAAGCGGCTGTTCTCGGTGCAGCCAGAGGTCATCGTCCATGACATGCATCCTGAGTACCTCAGTACGAAGTACGCGCTCGACGTCGAGGTATTACCTGGCGGCGAGGCTGATATTGAGCGCGTCGCCGTTCAGCACCATCACGCTCACCTGGCAGCCTGCCTCGCCGAGCACGGCGAGAGCGGCACCGCGGTTGGAGCGATCTTCGACGGCACCGGCTACGGGACCGACAGAACTGTGTGGGGCGGGGAACTGCTCGTCGGCGACCTGGCCGACTTCCGGCGCGCCGGGGCGCTGCGCCCGGTCCGGCTTCCCGGCGGCGAGCGCGCGATCCGCGAGCCGTGGCGGATGGCGTGCGCCTGGCTGACCCACATGCACGGGCCTGAGCCCCCGATCCCCGCTGCGCTGCGAGGGGCCGTAGACGAGCGGCGCTGGCGGCTCATCACAGAGATGACGCGCGCCGGTCTGAACTCTCCGGTTACGACCAGCATGGGCCGCCTGTTCGACGCCGCCGCCGCGCTGTGCGGGATACGTGCCGAGGTCAACTATGAGGGACAGGCGGCGATAGAGCTGGAGGCCGCCTGCGATCCCTGCGAGCGCGGCGCCTATGCGGTCTCGGTGTCGCAGCTCGAGGGATCGGTCGTGATCGACCCGCTGGAGGCTCTGCGCGCGCTTGTCGCCGACGTCGAGAGTGGCACGAGCGTGGGCGTCATCGCTTCGCGATTCCACGCCGGCATCGCGTTAGCGACTGTTGCGGCATGCGCGATCGCGGCCGCGTCGTCTGGGACCGAGACGGTCGTGCTCTCCGGCGGCGTCTTCCAGAATCGGCGCTTGTTCGAGGCGACAGCGGCCGGCCTGCGCGCCGCCGGCCTGCGCGTGCTCGCGCCGGAGCGGCTGCCGCCGGGTGACGGTGGCCTGTCATTCGGGCAGGCTGCAGTGGCGGCACGGCGGATGGCGATCAGAGGTGAAGCATTGAGGTGAGCGACGCCAGCCCCCAGCTCGAAGCGATTCTCGCCACCACGGTTTACATAGATGGCGCCAACCGCGTCTTCGGTGCGCTCACCGGCGAGCAGATCCGCGCCCGAGCCGATGAGCTTCGAAGCGCCGTCGGCTGGGGACCGACCGCTCGGATCGCCCCGGTCGCCATGGCGTGGCGCGAGCTCTCGATCGCGATCGAAGCTGCCGGCGTCCGCATGGTCAGCGAGCTGGATCCCCGCGTCGTAGGAGAAATGGCTCCCAGGCTGTGGATCGTGCCACCACCCGGCGGTCTGCTGTCGTAGGACGAACTGAGCGGCAGGCTCGGTTGGCGGTCGGTGAGCCCAGCCCTAGCTACCCCAGGCTTGGAAGCATTTTGGAAGCAGCAGATCGCAACAGGTGGCTAATCCCGCGCCGAGTCGGCGGCAAGTCTCTCCAGAATTCACCGGCAAAACCCTCATCTTCGGAAACAGCTACGCCGGCCCCACAACCCCGCCCATGGACTTCACACGCGAGAGGTCGGTGGTTCGAAACCACCCGTGCCCATCCTCTTTTCTTCCTGCAAATCGCTAATTTTCGGAATCGCGGTTTCTCGGCCAGATTGGTAAATTTGGAAGCGGTGGGCCAAACGGTGGGCTAAACCCCTCGTTTGGGCTCAATGGGGCGGCCGTCGCAGATGGCCGGTGCCCGCTTGATTCAAATCGTCGGCCACCGAACATGAACCGATCGGGGCGATCGTTTAAGAAGCCCCGTAGGTACACGTGCAGATCGGGCGGCCAAGAACGGCCGACAGGCAGTCAGAGCATCCGCGAAGCTGACCACCGAGCAACGACTCTGACTTGTCACACGATGCTGACCTCAGGTCGTTGAGTCGAACCTGAAAACCGATCCGGCGGCCGCGGATGGTGGGTCCGCGGTGGCTATCAGCGGCAGCGCCGTGTGCAGCAGCTTGGCGAAGACGACTGCCGCCCGCCCCATCAGCTCGGCCAGCATCGCGACGGGCGTGGGCTCGCCGGGAAGCACGCCGTTAGCGTGGTCGGTGACGAACCCGACCAGTGTGAACGGCAACTCGAGCTCGCCGCAAAGCACGGCTTCCGGCCCGCCGGTCTGGCTGACAGCGGTGACGCCGGCACGGACAAGTTCGGCGATCTCCACCGGAGTGTTGAAGCGAGGACCGTCGACGTGCCCGTAGACGCCGCCCGCGCGGTACGACAATCCGCCCGCAGCCGCGGCCTCGCCCACCAATCCGACCAAGCCTTGCGAAAATGGCCCGCCGTTCAGGATCCAATGGCCCCGCTCGGGATCGCCGATCTGGTCGAAGAACGTGCAGAGCGCCCCGTCAGGCAGACGGTTAGAAGGAAAGTACAGGTCGTCGAAGAGGACGATCGACCCCAACTCCACGCTCGGGTCGACGGTGCCGCACGCCGTCAACCCAATCACCGCCGAGGCACCGCGCTCCCGCAACGCCCAGACGTTTGCGCGATGGTTGATGGCATTGGACAACCGCGCGTGCCCCAGGCCATGCCGAGCGATGTGGAGCACGTCTACGCCCACCCACGACCCCTCACTTACCTCTACGTCCCCGTAGGGCGTGCTGACCAGAGTGGCGTGCGCAGGCGAAAAGCCTGGGAGCGCGTACGTCCCCGACCCGGTGATGATTGCAACCGACATCTAGTGACTTAGGCGCTGTCTTAGTCATTTGACAGCCAGGATGTCCAGTAGCTGAATGTCGGGATCCTTCGCGAGTAGCTCCGGCGCAGCGGTCGTCAGCGCCTTGGCGATCTCCCCGGCGAGGTGCGCCTCGCGGCCGGCCTCCGCTTCGAAGGTGTCGAAGATGCCGTAGGTCGCCTCGTTCACCTTGAATGCGTACCAGGTGACGGTCTGCGGCTCGTCGAGCGCGAGCTCACGTCCCTGCTCAAGAAATGCCTCGAGTGCCTCGGCCTTGTCCGGCTTGGCTTCGAGCAATGCGAGAATTCCAACGGTGACAGCCATTCGCTTCTCCTTCGGTCGGTTGACTCGGGTTACCTTCGCACTGGATTTGCCGTCTGTTTGCGCCGCCGCTGTACGACTAGCCCGCAATCGGGACGCTGAAGCGCACGCGCGTGCCTGTCTGCGTGTTGGGTAGCCAGATTTCGCCGCCGTGGGCGTCGACGATCGCGCGTGCGACCGCCAAGCCAAGCCCAGCGCCACCGGTCGAGCGTGGCGCGTCGACACCACCCCGGTAGAACGCCTCGAACACGAGCTCCCGCTCAGCCGCGGGGATGCCGTCGCCGAGGTCGTGCACCTCCACCTCGATCACGTCGCTCAGCGTTTCCGCCCGCACGACGATGGTGCCGTCCGCCGGCGAGTGGCGGATTGCGTTCTGGATCAGGTTAAACAGCACCCGCTGGAGCTTTTCGGGATTGCCCCTGGCCGGGGCAAGCTGGTCGGGAAGGTCGGCGGTGACGGCGATGCCCCTGGCTTCGGCGTGGACGCGCATCGCGTCGACGGTCTCGGTGACCAGTTGCCCGAGCGCGACCTGCTCGAGCGTCCAGTTGATGTCGCCGGCCTCGAGCCGGGAGAGCTCGAAGAGATCATCGATTAGTGCTGAGAGCGCCTCGATGTGGGTCAGCATCCGCCGCACGTATTCCCGGCGGACTTGCTCATCGACCAGCTCGTCGTCGATTGCGGCCGCGAGCAGCTGCAGCGAGGTGATCGGCGTGCGAAGGTCGTGGGAGGCCGCCGCCACGAGGTGGCGCCGGGCCGTCTCGGATTGGTCGCGCGCGGCCTCCTCGGTCTCGAGCCGCTCGATCATCGCGTTCGCCGAGTCCGCGAGCTCGCGCAATTCGGTGGCGGCGCTGGCCTGCAGATCCGATCGTCGCTCACCCCGCCCGACGGCGAGCAGGCCGTCACGGATCGTCCACACGTCGCCGGCGAGTGCACGCGAGAGGCGCGCCGCCGCCGTGACCCCGAGCAGGCCGCTCAGCACGACGATCACCGCGACCAGGGCAGCGTCCGTGTCGGAGACGAACATCATCAGGCCAAGGATCACGAGCGTTACCAGCAGCGGCGCGATCACAACGGCGATGACGATCCAGAGCTGCCGTGACAGCGACCCGGACCGTCCCCGGCCGCCGGCGCGGATCACCCATTCCGTGCCACCGGCGGTGACAATGCTCACTCCAACGAGGACGCCGAGGACAATCAGGGTGTGCGGCACGCCGAGGATCGCGATGCTGGTCGCGACTGCGCCCGCGGCGAGTAGCAGCCCGACGCCCACGCTCACACCAGGGATCCGGCGATGCTGTGAGTGACGGGTCGTGCTCATGACTGGAAGCGGTAGCCGATTCCCCAGACCGTCTGCAGGTACCGCGGCTCAGCCGGGTTGGCTTCGATCTTCGCGCGCAGCCGGCGGATGTGCACGGTCACCGTGGAGGTGTCGGTGTAGAAGGAGTAACGCCAGACGGCGTCCATCAACTGGGTGCGAGAGAAGACCTGCCCGGGGTGCGAGACGAAGAACAGCAGCAGGTCGAACTCGCGTCCGGTGAGCTGCGTCTCCTCACCGCGCACCACCGCCCGGCGCGCGCCGGGGTCGATGATCAGCTCACCGACCTCCATCGTGGGTTGGTCGCCCGCGGGTACGTCGATGCGGCGCAGGACCGCATCGATCCGCGCCACGAGCTCGGCCGGCGAAAAGGGCTTGACGACGTAATCGTCGGCGCCCAGCCGCAGGCCGGTGATCCGGTCTGATTCCTCACCCTTGGCGGTCAGCAGGATGATCGGGACGCGTGCGTGGTCGCGTTCGCGCAGGCGCCGCATCACCTCGAGCCCCCCGAGCTTGGGCAGCATCAGATCCAGTACCACCAAGTCGGGACGCTGCTCGCCGGCGGCCGCGAGCGCCTCGGCGCCATCTGCGGCAATCGCGGTCTGATAGCCGGCGCGCTGCAGATAACGGGCCACGACTTCCGTGATCGTCGGCTCATCGTCGACGACCAGCACCGTGCGACGAGTGTCGGTCTCCATCGCCTAGATCCTCGCAGCCATCTTCACGTTCGCCGGTCCCAGGTCCTTTTCAGGCGCGCAGCGGCGCGTCGACGAACTCCGCCATCGTGTGATCGAACTGCTCCTGCGACCTGAAGCCCAACGCGTCGCGAGCATGGTCGGTGGACGCGAACACGTGCCGGACGTCGCCGAGCCTGAACTCGTCGGTCACCTCAGGCGTGACCTTCTGCGAGAACGCCGCCGCCAGTGTGGAGGCCATGTCGAGGATGCTGCGCGGTTCGCCGCTTGCGATATTGAACACGCCCGGCACCGCTGTCGGAGTGGTGAGAGCCAGCGCGTTTGCGCGTGCGATGTCACGTACATGCACGAAGTCGCGCAGCTGACCGCCGTCCTCGAACACCCGGGGCGCCTGGCCACGCTCGAGCGCGCTGCGGAAGATCGCGGCGACCCCCGAGTATGGGGTGTCGCGCGGCATCCCGGGCCCGTAGACGTTGTGGTAGCGGAGCGCCGTCACCGGCACACCGGTCTCACGTGAGAACGCGAACGCGAGGTGCTCTTGGTGCAGCTTGGTCGCCGCGTAGACGTTTCGCGGCTCGGTGGGCGCCGTCTCGGGCACCGGCTCCGGCGCCAGCGGCTCCCCGCAGTCGGGACAGGTGACCTCGAATTTGCCGGCGGCGAGCGCTTCGATCGCGCGCGGGCCGGGCCTCACCGACCCGTGTGTGGCGCAGCGATAGCGGCCCTCGCCGTAAACCACCATGCTGCTCGCCAGCACGAAGCGCCCCTCGAACCTGCGGTGCGCCAGCTCTGCGAGCAGCACGGCGGTACCCAGGTCGTTGTGTCCGACATAGTCCGGCAGGTCGAGGATGTCGGCCCCGAGCCCGACCATCGCCGCCTGATGGCAGACAGCGTCGACCCCCTTGAGCACGGAGGCGAGCGTACCGGCATCGCGGAGGTCGGCCTCGACGAACTCAGCGTCCGGGTGGATCTCGGGCCGTTGCCGGTGCGCGGTCGGCAGCAGCGCGTCGAGCACGCGCACCTGATGGCCATCTGCGATCAGCTGCGCAACGATGTGTGAGCCGATAAAGCCGGCGCCGCCGGTCACAAGGATCATGACGACGAACGTAGAGGGTGGGGGCGCAGATGTCGCGTGCGCGAGCGTGTTGTTCTCAAACCCGTAAGGGTTTGGCCGTAGCGTCGGCGCCATGATCGACGTGATCCTGCCGGTGCTCGACGAGGCTGAGGCGCTGCCCCTGGTGCTCGCCGCGTTCCCGCCCGGCTACGAGCCACTGGTGGTCGACAACGGCTCCAACGACGGGTCCGCTCAGCTCGCCCGCCGTCTCGGCGCCCGCGTGGTTACAGAGCCCCACCGCGGGTTCGGCGCCGCCTGCTTCGCCGGCCTGGTCGCGGCCCGCTCCGAGCTCGTCTGCTTCATGGACGCCGACGGCTCATTGGACCCACGTGAACTGCCGAATGTCGGCGACCCCGTCGCAGGCGGCGAGCTCGATCTCTGTCTCGGCGCGCGCCGCCCTGAACCGGGCGCCTGGCCGCGGCACGCGCGGCTCGCCAACTCTCTCGTCGCGCACGAATTGCGCCGGCGCACCGGTGCGCCGCTCAGCGACCTCGGGCCGATGCGCTGCGCGCCGCGGGCGCGGTTACTCTCGCTCAATCTGCGGGACCGCGCATTTGCGTGGCCGCTCGAGATGGTTCTGGCGGCCGCCTCGGCCGGGTGGACGATCGGGGAGACGCCGATTGCCTACCGGCGACGGGCCGGCGGCACCTCCAAGGTAACCGGCACGCTCCGTGGCACCTGGCGCGCGACGCGCGACATGTCGCGTCTGCTCGCCACCTGAGCAGGCCTCCCCCGGGCCGCGGTCCCGCTGGACCACGGCCGGCCAAGCGTCTTGCGCCTATTTGCGCCTGTCCCCCGCCGCGTAAGCCAACCCGGAGAGCGCGAACAGCGCACCGGTCAGCAGCAGCCAGCGCACCAGGTATCCGTGCTCGACGATGCCGCTGGCGTTGTGCTCCTGGTGCGCCCCAAAGCCGAGTGCGGTCGGGAAGACGGCGGCGAGCACCAGCGCGCTGACCAGTGCCGGCACGCGCACGTACACGGCGGCGCGCACCGGGAGCCGGCCGAGCGTATGGCGGTCGATCAGCGAGTAGATCGGCAGCAGCACGACATCGTGCAGAATGATCGCGGCGCCGAACCAGATCAGCACGTTATCCAGGTCGCGCGGCCGCTGCGTCCAGCCGATCACGGCAGCGCCCGCAATCGCGAGGCTTGCAGACGTGGCCAGCAGGTGCGCGGGCCCCGCGCCGTAGCGGGCTCGCAGCAACCTGAGCGGCGCACTCAATCGGCTCATGCGCTGAGCTCCTCAAAGCGCATGTCCGTGACCCACTTGGTGCAGTGCACGCCCGGAATCGCCGGGCTGATGATCCTCGCGGGATAGCCGTGGTCGAGTGAGAGCGGCCGCCCGTTGACCAACAGCGCCAGCAGCGTGTGCGGATCGGAGACCTGCTCGTGCCCGAGCGTGGCAGCCCCGTAGTTGCCGTGCTCGAGCGAGATCGTGGTCACAGTCGCCGCTCCCTGGACCCCGGCGAGCGCCGCGAGATCGAGCACGCGCACCCCGGTCCAGTTCTGTGTCGTGGACCACCCCTCCACACACGCGATCGGCAGCTCGTGCGTGTACTGCGGCAGCGCAAGTAGTTGTGCGCGCGTGAGGGTCACAGATCGCCGTCCTATCACCCTCAACCGCCAGCCACTCCCGACATCCGCGAGCTTCAGGCCGGTCCTGACCCAGGTCTTGTTGACTGGGAATCCGAGCGGCCCCGGGCGCGTGCGCCCACGTGGCAGCAAAAACGCCAGGCGCCGCAGCGGCCCGCCCGCGGACTGGCCGATCCCCTGCACCAGGAGGATCGCCGAGGCCCCGCCGACCGCCGTCAGCAGCGCGCGGCGCGAGATCGTCGTCGGCGCCGGGTTTGGACTGACCAGTGAATGACCGCCGGTGACCGCCAGCACCTCCTCACGGGTACGCAGCGAGCGGCGCATCGTCCCGAACTTGAGTGGCACATGCGCGATCAGTGCGCCGATGAATACCCAGGCGCCGTAGTAGTGCGCCTGCGTGAAGTCGAACTTGAACGCGTACCAGTACTGGATGTTGAGGATGCCGGTGACGAACTCAAACAGCGCGCCGCCGACCAGCAGCGCCAGCGTCAGCCGCTCCAGCGCGTGCGCGGGGCTGCGTACGGGCGGCCACTCGAACAGCCGCGGGATTACCGACCACAGCTTCGTCAGGACGACCGGAAACAGCGCGAGCCCGACCGTCACGTGTGCGCCCTGGGTCACCGCATAGAGAAAGCTCGGAGCGTTGGGCCAGCCGAACAGGTAGATATCCAGCGGCCCAAGGTGCCGGCCGAGCGCATTGGGGCCAAGGCCGGGCTGGTAGGCGTCGTTTGACAGCAGCCCCGTCACCGCCACCACAGGCAGGCCGATCAGCAGCGCCAGGCCGAGGATCGCCGTCAGCCGCGGTGAGCGCAGCGGGCTGCGCCAGAAACCTGGTCGGAACGGGCCGGGCGGCGGCCGGTCGGGGTCGATGCGAGGCACTCTCACGGTGCCTGAGGGTGACACCACGAGCCGCGATTACCAGAGTTCTGGAGGGCACCGTTCTTCTTTCGTAAGAACTTCGGGTTTCACTGCCAGGCCATGCAAACAGCCGCGCTGCTCGTGATCGCCAAGCAACCGATAGCCGGGCGCGCCAAGACACGTCTCACACCTCCTTGCACTCCGCGCCAGGCCGCGAAGCTCGCGGAAGCGGCGTTGCGTGACACGCTCGACGCCGTCGCCCACACGCCTGCCGGCCGGCGCGTGCTCGTCTTCGAGGGCGACGCTGAGCCTTGGCGTCCGGAGGGCTTCGAGGTGATCACCCAGCGCGGCGCCGGGCTCGGCGAGCGGCTGCAGGCGGCGTTTGACGACATCGCGCAGCCGGCGCTGCTGATCGGAATGGACACCCCCCAGGTGACCGCCGGTCAGCTCGCCGACGCCGCTGGCGCGCTATCCGATACGCGGGTCGACGCGATCCTGGGACCGACGGCCGACGGTGGTTACTGGTGTGTCGGCTTCCGTGATTCGGTGGCCGGTGCCTTCGCCGGCGTGCCGATGAGCGCACCGACCACCTACGTACGGCAGCGACAACGGCTGCACGACCTCGGTATCCGTATCGGAACCCTGCCGCTGCTGCGTGACGTCGACACGATCGCCGATGCGACGGCGGTCGCAGCCGACGCTCCAGACACCCGGTTCGCGCGAGCGCTCGAGGCGATCCGTTGAGGGAGGCGCTCGCGCTGTACGGGCGCGCGTTGGGGGGCGATGTGGCGACCAGCGGGCCAGCGGGCCCGCTGGTCAGGTTCGAAGACGGAGCCCTGGCGCCTTTCCCGGTCACGCGCTACCTGGCTCCCGCCGACGAGCTCGACCGGCGCCTGCTCGCCGGAGTCACGGGTCCTGTGCTCGACGTTGGCTGTGGCCCCGGCAGGCATCTGCGCGCGCTGAGCGCCCATGGCGTGCCCGCGCTCGGTCTCGACATCAGCCCTGTCGCGGTCGCACTCGCCTGTGGCGGCGGGGCAAGGGCGATCATCGCCGACGTCTTCGGGCACGTCCCGGCCGCCGGCACCTGGAGTACGGCGTTGCTGCTGGACGGCAACATCGGGATCGGCGGCGACCCGGTGCGGCTACTCACGCGGATGCGATCGCTGCTGCACCCGGAGGGCGTGACACTGGTGGAGCTCGAGCCGCCGGGATCGGTGACGCAGGCCGTCAGGGCCCGCCTCGAGCTGGCCGGCGAGCGCAGCGGCTGGTTCGCGTGGGCACGCCTCGCCGCGTGTGAGGTCGCCGCAGTCGCCGCCGAAGCGGGGATGTCGATGGAACGGGAGTGGTCGTGCGGGGATCGTTGGTTCGCGTGGCTCCGGCCGGCCGCCCGCGACTGAGCCCCGTCCAGCGGATCGCCGTCGGCCGCGCAAATGCTGCGGCCTCCGGGCTGGCGGTCCTCGCCGCGCTGACCCCGATCGCCATCTACATCTGGATCGCCGCCCACCGCCTGGGCTACCCCTACGAGCTCGACTGGCTCGAGGGGGGCGCCGTCGAGCTCGTAGGGCGCGTGCTCGACGGCAAATCGCTGTACACGGCGCCGACACTGGCCTACGTCAGCTACACCTATCCGCCGCTCTACACGTGGATCGCGGCCGCGGTCGCCGAGGTGACTGGGCTCGGGTTCCTGCCGCTGCGGCTGGTGTCGTTCGCCTCGTCGCTCGTTGCGTTCGTCGCGCTCTGGCGGTGGGTTGTAGCCGCCACCGCGGATCGGGTCGCGGGGATCGTGGCTGTGGGGCTGTTTGGGGCGAGCTACGGGTTGACCGGCTGGTGGTTCGACGTCGGCCGGCTCGACTCGATGTTCCTCGCGCTGACGCTCGTGACCCTGTGGTTCGGGCGTCGGGCACAGGGGGTCCGCGACGGCGCGGCCGTGGGCGTGATCGGGTTTCTGGCCTTCTTCACCAAGCAGAGCGCGCTGGTGGCGGTCGTACCGGCGCTGGCCTGGCTGGCGCTGGTCCGGCCGCGAGCGGGTGTCTCGGCGCTGGTCGCGCTGATCGCGTTGGTCACGGGCTCGACGCTGCTGCTCGACGCCCTGACCGGCGGCTGGTACCGGTACTACGTCGTCAGCGAGCTCACCGGCCAGCCGTGGCAGCGACGCATGCGGGCCGGGTTCTGGCGCATCGACCTCTACGACCACCTCCAGCTCCTGACATGGATGCTCGCCTCGGCATTGGCGCTCACTGCCGCGGTCGCCTGGCGCCGACGCCGCGGTTCTGGTCGCGGGCGGGCCTTGCCCACGATCCGCCTCCCTGCACGCGGCCGGATCGGAGCCGGGTACGAACTCACCGCGGCTGCAGGCATGCTGCTCGCCGCCTGGTTCTCACGGCTGCACACCGGCGGCTACGCAAACGTGCTGATGCCTGCCTACGCCGCGTGCGCGCTGCTCGGCGGCGTCGCATTCGCAAAGCTGCGGCAGCTCGGATCGCTACCGGCCCTGGTGTCGGCCACGCTGGTGCTCGTGCAGCTCGCGCAGCTGACGCTGATGCCCGACCACGCGCTTCCGGCCAAGGTCCAGCGCACAGCGGGCAACGAGCTGATCTCGAGGTTGCGAGCCCTGCCCGGTCCTGTCGTGGTACTCGCGCATCCGTGGTACGGCACACTCGCCGGCAAGGGCAGCTTCGCCCAGGCCGACGCGCTCACCGAGGTGCTCCGCTCCGACGCCCCCCGCGGCGCGACTGACCTGAGGCGCGCGCTCCGCGGCTCGCTGAACCGCTACGGCATCCGCGCTGTCGTCCTCGACAAGCCGCCGCCGGCCTGGCTGGCGCCGCAGCTCGCACACAATTTTGTGCTCAAACCCGGACCGATAAGCCAGCTGCCGTTGCGCCCACCCGCCGACCTGCGATCCACGCCGACGCTGCTCTACGTCAGGAAGCTCCCGCCGCAACGACACCGTCTCGGGTAGCGCTGCCACGGTGAGCTGCCGGACCGCCGGAAGGACTGTTCATTTTCTGGACAGGACTGCCCGCTACGTTGGGCCCGTGTCCGCGCTTGAGGCCGAAGGACTGATCAAGGAGGTTGGCGAGGGTCGCGCTGCGCGAGAGGTGTTGAGTGGCGTCGACCTGACGGTTCAGGCGGGTGAGATCGTGGCCGTGCTGGGTCGTTCAGGCTCGGGCAAGTCGACGCTGCTGCACCTGCTGGGCGGGCTCGATGCGCCGGATCAGGGCTGGGTCGCGGTGGCGGGAGAGCGCCTGACCGGCCGCCGGTCGCGCATATCGTCACGTGTACGGCTGCGTCACATCGGCTTTGTCTTTCAGCAGTTCCAACTGATCGAGGAGCTCAGCGGTCTGGAGAACGTCTTGGTGCCGACGCGGCTGCCCGGGGCGCCGGTGGGCGGTGCCCGACGCGCGGCCGAGCTCGTCGACGAGCTTGGCCTCACGCCGGTGGCCGATCACCGTCCGCACGAGCTCTCCGGCGGCGAGCAGCAACGCTTTGCGATCGCGCGGGCGTTGGTCAACGACCCGGAGGTGATCCTTGCCGACGAGCCGACCGGCAGCCTCGACGCGAATAACGGTGCGGCGGTGCTGGAGTTGCTGGGTAAGCTGCGCGGACGCGCCGTCGTGATCGTCACGCACGAGCCCGACGCGGCAGCGATCGCGGATCGCGTGCTCAGGCTGGAGGACGGGATGCTGCACCCGGTCGCGGTGGCCGGAATGCAGACATGAGCACGGAACAAAGACGGCTGCAAGCGGCGTTCACAGAAGCGTGTCAGGCGCTTCGCAGCCGGCGCCGGCGCGCACTGCTCGGCGCCGCCGGCGTGGCGCTGTCTGCCGCGATGCTGGCCGCCGCGATCGTGATCACCGCTGGGCTGGGCAACGGCTTTGGCCGCGCCGCCAAGGCCGCTGATCTCGGCGATCTGATCGTCCGCTTCAACCCAACGCACGCCCGGCAGATCGCCAGGCGGATCGACGCGCTCCCTGACATCGCCGGCTTCGCGCTGCGCACCGAGGTGACGAGCGCGACCATCGCCTACGGGGGCCACGTCGCCACCAACGCCGTGGGCGAGGTGCTGGGCGGCGGCCACCGCCAGGGGTTCGTGGTCGTGGCCGGGCGGCCGCTGCGAGGCCGCGGTTGTGAGGTGCTGGTCGAGGCTGCGCTGGCGTCGGCATGGCACATCAGGATCGGGAGCTGGCTGCGGGTCCGCGGACTCGGCCGCGAGCGAGTGGTCGGGTTCGCGGAGGGTCCTGACGATGTGGGCTACCCGCTGGCCGCTCCCCGCTTCTACCTCTCGCGCGCCTCGATCGACACGATATTCGGCCCGAACCCTGACCCGGAGGTCAACTTCGCCGAGATCTGGCTGCGCAATCCCCGCTATCTGAACGAGGTCCTGGTTCAGGCGCGTGACGAGAGCTTCGGCCTGCGGGACGTGCAGTTCGCGACCCGCAGCGGAGTTCGGGTTCTGGTTCACCAGGCTGCTGGGATCGTGATCGACCTGCTGGTGGCGCTGTCCGTGATTGCGCTCGCCACGGCGGCGGTGATGCTTGCGGCCTCCTCCCGGGCTGAGGTACAACGGCGGATACGCTCGATCGGCATCCGCCGAGCGGTTGGCGCGAGCCGCGCGCACGTCACACTGACGCAGTCGCTGGAGGCGCTGCTGGTGGCGGTGCCGGCGGCGACGCTAGGCACGCTCGCCGGGTGGCTGGCGACCTATGGCGCCGGTAATCGCCTGCTGACGTTGCTGAACGAGCCCGGCCCTGGCACGGCCCTGATCCTGCCGCTGCTCGCGGGCTGGCTGGCTGGCGTCGCGATCCCGATGGCCGGCGCCGCGTGGCCGGCGTGGGCGGCGGCCACGCGGCCTGTGATCTCCCTGCTGCGAGGCGCCGACGTGGCTCGCGCCCGCTCACGGCGGAACCGGTGGCCGCGCCGGACGCGCGGCCGCGGCGGGTTGACGAGCCTCGGTGCCCGGCTGGTCGCGGCCCGGCGGGCACGGCTGGCGGTGACTGTCACGATGCTGGCCTGCTCGACGGCGTTCATCCTGCTGATGGTCGCGCTAGCGGCGACGCTGAGCTCGCTAGCGACCGATCCGCAGGAGCTGGGCAAGCACTACCAACTGACCGCCTCGCTGCCACCAGCGGCAGCGCCGCTGGTCGCGCGGATCCCCGGCGTGCGGGCGGCGGCGCCGCGCTACGAGCTGCACGCCGTCGATGGCTACTCGCTCGGCGAGCTCGTCGACGTTATCGCCTATCGGCAAGATCACACGCTGTTCGAGGCACCGCCGCTCGACTCGGGCCGGCGGCTGCGCGGCAACGACGACGCAGAGGTCGGCGTCGGGCTCGCCGACGCGATGGGCCTCGCTCCCGGCTCGGAGCTGCTGCTGCAGCTGCCGTCCGGCAATCAGCTGCGGCTGCGCGTGGCCGGGACGGTCAGCTCGCTGGATGACGACGGGCTGGTCGCCTATGTGCCCGCCGCGGCGCTGCTGGCCGCCGACCCGGCGGCGCCGTCGCAGATCGCTGTGCTGCTCAGGCCGGGCGCCGACCAGACGGCTGTGACCGCGGCGCTCACACGGCTTGGTGCCGCACCACAGCAGACAGCCGGCGCGGTGGCTCGCGGCGCTCCCCTGGTGGCAGTGCTGAAGACGATCCTGCTCGCCGTCGCGATCGTCGACGGCCTGGTCTGCCTCTACGCGCTGATCCAGGCATGCGCCCTCACCGTCCAGGAGCGCCGCCGAACGGTGGCGGTGCTGCGGGCGTGCGGCGCCGGCTCCGTGGCCGTCCGCCGGTTGCTGGCCGGCTCCGTGCTGGCGCTCGTGGCGCCGGCCGCGATACTCGGAGCTCTGCTCGAGCGCGTGATCCTCGGACCAGTGCTGTCGAACCTGGCGGCCAGCTACGCGACCCTGCAGCTACAAGCCTCGGCCACGCAGGTGCTGATCACCGTCGCGGGCCTGGCGCTGGCCGGGGCGGTGGCGGTTTGGTGGGTGGCGCGCTCCGCTGCGCGTGAATCCGTGATCACCGGCCTGGCGGCATGAGCGCCCGCCTGACGAGGCGAGAGGCAATCGCCGGCGTGCTGGCGGGCGCGGCGGCGCTCGGTGCCGTAGGCCTCTCTGGCTGCGGCGCCGCCGATACGCTGCCCGCGCCCGACGGATCGACGCTGCGGTCCACCTGGATCGATGCCGGCGGCGACGGTCAGCTGCGGGTGGGCCCCGCTGAGCCGCTGCTCGACCGCGTCGCGCTGGGGCCGCGATCGCGGATCACCGCTGAGCTGGTGCGCTTCGCCCACCTCACCGACGCGCATGTGCTGGATGCCTCCTCCCCCGCGCGCGTTCCGTTCCTGGCAAGGCTCGGCCCTCCGGTCCAGTCGACCTTCAGGCCCCAGGAGGCGCTTACCGCGCACGTTCTGAACGGCGCGATCAACGCGATCCGGGCCATGGCGCCGGAGCTGGTGATCCAGGGCGGTGACCTGATCGACAACGATCAGAGCAATGAGCTCGCGCACGCGCTGGCGCTGCTGCACGGAGGTCGGGTGCAGCCGGGCAGTGGGCGCGACGGCTACTACGGGGTGCAGCTCGCCTCGGATCCCGACCCGTTCTACTACCGGCCTGACATCGACGCGCCCCGCTACCCCAGAATGCTCAGCGCGGCCGTCCGACCGTTCACCAGCCGCGGCCTCGGCAACGACTGGCTCCCGGTGCTCGGCGATCACGACGCACTGGTCGCCGGCGAGCTCATCCCGAATCCCGTCACGCGGGCGCTAGCGGTCGGCGACCGGGCACTTTGGAGCCTGCCCCCGGACGTCTCGCTGCCCGCGGGCTTGAAGCTCAACCCCGGTGGCTCACCCGACGGCCCTCCTGATCCACGGTACGTCACGTCATTCCTGAAGCAGGCGCTGGCCGGGCCCACGGTGCGCGTCCCCGCCGACCCGGCGCGCTACGAGTTGAGCTTCGGCGAGGCGATTGGCCGACTATGGAAGGGCGCCCGCGCCGCCTCACAGCACGGGCTAGCGGCGGCCCCGATGGCCGCGGGCCCCCGGCTCGACTATGTTCGTGACCTCGGCCAGGCGCTGCGCCTGGTGGTGCTCGATCTGGTCCGTCGGGACGGCGGCTCCGGTGGCCTGGTCGGTACCGGCCAGCCGGCGTGGCTCGAGCAGCAGCTGAACTCGGCCGGCGACCGTTGGGTGATCGTCATCTCACACCAGCCACTGACCGGCACCGAAGGCGGCGACCAGCTGCTGGCGGTCATGGATCAAACCCCCCACGTGATCGCGACGCTGGCCGGACACATTCACCGCAACGAGATCGTCGCTCGACACTCCCCCGCCGGCGGCTACTGGCTCATCACCACCGCCTCGCTGATCGACTACCCCCAGCAAGCCCGTGCGCTCCGGTTGCTGTCCACCGCCGGCGGCGGCGTCGCCCTGCAGACCTGGATGCTCGACCACGTCGACGACGGCCGCCTCGGCCGCTTTTCGCGTGAGCTCTCCTACCTCGACGCCCAGGGCGGGCGTCCGATGCGATTCAGCGGCACGCGGCTTGATCGCAACGTCACGTTGTACCGCAACGCAGCCACATGAGCCCGCGCGCGCCGTGCAGCTCGGGTCAGCAGCGTTCGGAATCATGAATCGAACCCGAAAAGACGGCGCTAGGGCATGGCCGCGGCCAGAAGCTGGTCGCCGATTGCGGCGCGGACCCTGAGTCGCGCCTGGTGAAGCCGGCTCTTGAACGCCGCCTCGCCCATGCCGACGATCTCGGCGGCCTCGCGTGTGGAGAGCCCTTCAATGTCACGGAGTACGAGCGCGACCCGATACATGGGCTCGAGTTCGGCGATCACGCGATCGAGCGTGGCGTGGAGTTCGTGATGCTCGGCTTGATCAGCGGGCTCCTGGTTCGCCGGCGCGGGTAGCTGGACCGATTCGACATCGATGTGGCCGCCCGGGCCTCTAAGCGCGCGCCTCTGAAGCGCACGATTCGCTTCGTTGACCGCGATCCGGTAGAGCCACGTGAAGAACATCGAACGACTCTGAAAGCGGCGAATTCCTTGCCAAGCCCGGAGAAGGCTCTCTTGCAAGACGTCTTCTGCCTCCGCGCGATCCCCCATCAGCCGCAGCACGACCGCGTAGAGATGGTCCGTATGGAGGCCCGCCAGATGCTCGAACGCCTTCACGTCGCCGGCCTGTGCGCGGTCGACCAGCTCGCGCTCCGTCAAGCTCGCGCTAGGGCGTTCGCGTGCCACTCCTGTCATGACACGATCGCTTGGTCGCTGGCCGCGTGCTCTGCCCAGGCGAGCCCAAGAACATCGGCGCTCGGCCAGAACGGTGCGGGATCTGGTGGCACCGCAAGGCCGAGCTTGTGCTTCTGCTTCATCCGGTACAGCGCCCTCTTGCAGCGCGGGCGGCCAAACGCCGCGGTGGAGACAGATACCGCGCGCCTGTTGCCGAGGGTTGCCGAGAGCGTCGTCGACGCTCCCTGGGGCCAAGTAGCTCGGCACACGGCAGGATTCCGCCGACCTTGAGCGCTCCTTCGGGAGTCACGCTCACCAACACGCGTTGCTCAAGCCCGAACACGGCCACCGTCTGGTGCGGCCGCTGCACCGCGGCGCTGACTCTGGATGTCCGCGCTGCTGCAGCCATCATCGCGTCGGTCACTTCGTCGGCTCCTTTACGCAGGGTCGGCAGCAAACTCGTACTGATCGCTGGAACCGCCTTTCATTTCCTTAGCGTCCGGCGCGACGCGGGTCTTACCGAGGGCCCGTCAGATCTTCGAACAGAGGCGTTCCCCCATCGCTTTTACCGGCGGTCCCGGCCCGGGCTGAGTTCGAGGGCGACCGAGCTGATGCGGTGGCGCTGGTCGGTCGCGCACCGCGAGCTCGCGCACCTGAGCGCCCGCCCCCTCAACGGCTTGACGCATCGGCCAAACGAGGCCGTGGTCGCCGCCGCCACGACCTCCCTTCCATCTTCAGAAAAACCGATTTGCTGCAGCCAGGGTCATAGGTGGGGCCTATTTTCCTGGAGCGCCAATGTCTCGCCATTTCATCGAACCATTATTTACGCTGGATTTTGGGAAGTGCGGCTGATGCGCGCGCTGTTATTCCCCGCACGGCATGAGTGGTCGCAAGAGCACCTGTCGCACTACGTCGAAGGAGACCTCAGCTGGCTCGCGCGCCGACGTCTGGAGTTGCACGCCGAGCAGTGCCCGCACTGCAGCCTCGGAATCCTGGCACTGCGGTCGCTCCTGCGGCTCATGCACGGCACGGCTGACCGATCAAGCGAACCCGCTCCTGACAGCCTGTTCGATCGGGTCCGGGCTGAAGCCGCCAGCACAAACGGCCATTCTGGTCCTGCCCGCGAGGTGTGATCGGCCTGCCCGGGCGGCCGGGGCGGTCCGGTCGCGGCATGACGATGTTCAGCGGACTGCGCGTAGCCCTTCGGGGGAGATGTCCGTGACCGCCCCTCGGCGACGAGGTAAGCGGGGAGCTTCCGCAGAGTCCAAGTCGCGAACCGCCGGCCGGATTGGTCGGCGCGAACAGCGCGATCTTCTCGATTTCCATCACTTCCCCGGCGGGCACCTCGCGGCCTCTCCGGAGTCAGTGAAGTGGTGTTCACCGACACCGAACCGACGCCGACAGCGAGGTGATCCACAACTTCAACCGCGACATCCCTGCGCCGAAAGCAACACGATCTCCGCACGACGCAATGTCACAACCGGCCCCGCGCCAGGACAAACGATCCGCAACAGCCCCCGTGTCACCGCCCGTCGTCACCGATCGTTAATAAATCGTTTCGAGGGGTCTACGGTCAAAGCGGTCGACATCGAGAGAACCAAGTGGCACTCGGGGCGGTAGCCGACGATCTGCTTCGTTCCGCGCCGCGGTCACTCTCGACCAGACCATCCACAAGGAGAGAAGTAATGAGCGTTATCACACGCCTTCTCGGGCGTAAGGTGCTGGGCCCGCTCGTCCTCGGCCTCGCGGCACTGGGAGTCTTCGCGGTCCCGGGTTCGGCGCTTGCGTCGAACCACACCCCGCCGGCCATTGGCCACGTCTACCTCGACGGCAACACAACCGGTACGAACACGATCGCTGCCTACAACAGGGCCGCCAACGGGGCGCTGACTCCGACGCCGGGCTCGCCGTTTGCCGCCGGTGGCAGCGGTCTCGGTGCGGGCCTTGGGTCTGAAGGGGCGATCCAGCTGGCCGAGAACGGCCGCTTCGTGCTCGCGGTCGATGCCGGTAGCAACCAGATCTCGGTCCTGCAGACCAATCCCGACGGATCGCTGACTAAGGTCCCGGGCAGCCCTGTCTCTTCGGGCGGCGTGGAACCGGTGAGCATTGCCGTGCACGGCAACCTGGTCTATGTCGCGAACGACGGTAGCGTCGCGACCGGCACCACCGCCAATTACACCGGGTTCTACCTCACCCCGTTTGGCCAGCTCATTGAGCTGCCCCACTCGACGGTGAACGCGCCCGGCGCAGAGAACGATCTGGGCGACGTGCTGTTCAACAGCACCGGCACCAACCTCGTCGGTACCGAGGTAGGCCCCTCTCTGATCGACAGCTTCCGGGTCGGCTTCTTTGGCTATCTGCACGCGGCTCCGGGTTCCCCGTACGCGGGCCAGGGACTCGGCGCCTTCGGCAGCGCCTTCAGTCCTACCAAAGCCAACCAGCTGTTCGTCACGAACCCGCACAACGTTGGCAACGACGTCTCGAACGGTTTCGGCATTCAATGTCGCAAACAACGGCTCGCTGCTGTCGATCGGTAGCTCCCCATTCGCCAGCCTGCAGAACGGCACGTGCTGGGCGGCGGTCACTCCCGACGGGCAGTACCTGTTCGCCGTCAACACCGGGTCGGGGACGGTCTCCCGGTTCTCGATCAGCCGTAGCGGGACTCTGACCCTGCTGGGCTCCTCGCCGGTCAACGACAACGGCGGCGTCGGTGGAACGGATGACGCAATCTCCCCCGACGGCCAGAACCTGTACATCAACGAGACCGCGGCCCATGGGGTTGCGGAGATGACAATCGAACGGTGGCACCCTGACAGAGCTGCCAGGCTCCCCGGTCGCGCTTCCCGCGAGCATCACCGCCTCCGCAGGCGCCGTGGCCAGCTAAGCAACGGACGCTCGACAAAGCGGCACTACGAAGCCGGGGCCTACCAGCCCCGGCTTCGTCACGTCTCCGAGCCGCCGGGACGGCCATCCTGACCGAGCTTGCTGCTGGACTCATGCGACGGCGGTGCGCGTGGAGGTCGGCGGCGCTTGCAGCTTTGTCAGTCGCGGCAACGGCGCCGTTGCTCGCACGGCTCGGCGTCTGGCCCTACGACTGGAAAGCGACGCTGGCGCGCTCAGCGATAGCAGCACGCTCGCCTGGGACTTGCTCAGGCGATCAACGCCGGTGATGTGGCGGCTCAACACGCAGGCACTTCGCTTACTGCCGAGCGGTTCGTCCGACAATTCGGCCGTCCGTCCTCCCCAGCTCGGTCGCACGAGTTCGCGGGCCGACCGCGTCGCCTCTGTAGCCTCCTTCAGATGAAGCTTGGCCGTGTCCCGGGGTGCTGAGTTGGATTCCACTTCTCTGGCGCTAACCGAGACGCGCGAGCGAACACTGCGATTGATCGCTGACCTTGACAGCGTCTCGCTGGAGACTGTGCACTCGCCGTTGATGAGCCCGCTGGTATGGGACCTGGGTCACATCGCCGCGTTTGAGGATCTCTGGGTCTCGCGCACGCTCGAGGCACCGATGATCCGCCCAGACCTTGTCGACATCTATGACGCCGACGAGACGCCGAGGGCGAAGCGCGGCACATTGCCATTCCTGAAAACCGACGCGGCGTTGGCATACATGGCGGAAGTCCAGGCACGGACACTGCGAGTGCTTGAAACAGAACGCGGACGGCTGAACCTGGACCGTTTCGAGCTGATCATCCGCCACGAGCAGCAGCACAACGAGACGATGCTTCAGACCTTCCAGCTTGCCCGTCTGAACTCTCCGTTCAGCGATCGTCTCGAGCGCTTTCCCACCGATGTAACGGATTCGGACGCGGCAGGACTTAACTTTGTGAAGATTGATGGCGCAGCGGTGCCGATCGGTGCCAATCCAGGAGCTGGGTTCGCTTACGACAACGAGAAGCCACAGCACATAGTCGAGGTCAAGCCGTTCAGGATCGGCCGTACCCCGGTCACGAACGCGGCTTGGACGGAGTTCATCGCACGCGGTGGCTACAAGCGATCCGAGTGGTGGTCGCCGGAGGGCTGGGCGTGGCGCACCGCCGAGCAGGCGAGTGCGCCGCTCACATGGACAGATGACGCTCGCCAATGGCAACTCGGTGAGTTGCTGGACATCAATCCCGAGGAACCGGTGGTCCATGTCTCCTGGTTCGAGGCTGATGCGTTCGCTCGCTCGCAAGGAGCGCGCCTGCCGACCGAGTTCGAGTGGGAACTCGCCGCCAATTGGGATCCGAGCAACATGGTGAAGACCACGCCAAATCCAAATGTCGCGTCCCCGCTTGGGATCCTCGGCATGATCGGAAACGTCTGGGAGTGGACCTCAACCAGGTTCCACGGTTATCCCGGGTTCGTGGCTGACCCCTACCGAGAGTACTCAGAGCAGTTCTTCGGTGACCACTATCGCGTGCTGCGCGGCGGTTCATGGGTGAGCCGGCCGCTGATGGCCACAGCAACTTTCCGCAACTGGGATCTGCCGCAGCGACGGCAGATCTTCAGCGGGCTGCGACTGGCGGGTGCTCGCTGATGAGCGGCCCGGGCGCCTCGCTGACCACCACCGAGACCTCACGGGACGGTGACTCGGGCTCGCTTGCGGAAGACGTTCGTGCCGGCCTCTCCCATCCGTTCAAGGAGCTACCGCCCAAGCACCTCTACGACGACCGTGGATCACAGCTCTTTGACGAGATCTGTTCGCTGGTCGAGTACTACCCGACGCGGACTGAGCGCGCGATTCTGGAGGCGAGTGCGGATCAGATTGCGGCTCGCACGCGGGCTGCGGAGTTGGTCGAACTAGGGGCGGGGACGGCGGCCAAGACTCGGGTCCTGCTCGATGCGATGCAGGCCGCCGGCAACCTTCGGAGTTACGTCCCTTTTGACATAGCTGACACGGTCGTCCGGGAGACTGCCAGGGCGATCGGAGTCGAGTATCCGGAGCTGGGAACGGTCCGCGGCGTGGTCGGCGATTTTGAGCACCACCTGCAGCTGATCCCACCTCCGCATGCAGATGCCCCGCGGCTCGTGGCGCTGTTGGGGGGCACGCTCGGAAACTTCGTCCCGCCCGGACGGCACACACTGCTGCGCGATATGGCGGCATTGCTGAGACCGAGTGACCATCTGCTGCTCGGCGCCGACCTCGTCAAGGACCCGACAGTCATCGAGGCTGCTTACAACGACAGCCGCGGCGTCACCGCCGAGTTCAACCTCAACGTGCTGAACGTGATCAACCGCGAGCTGGACGCGGACTTCGAACTCGACAACTTCCAGCACGTCGCCTTCTTCGACACTGAGCAGGAGTGGATCGAGATGCGCCTACGCGCCGAACGTGCCTGCCAGGTGCAAATCCGCACACTCGAGCTGGAGGTCAACTTTGCGGCTGGCGAAGAACTTCGCACCGAGATCAGCGCGAAGTTCACCCACGCACGCATCAAAGATGATCTGGCCGCCGCCGGGCTCGAACCTGTTGAGCTGTACACGGACGACCAAACGCTCTACGGCCTCGTGCTCGCCCGGCCGTCGCCGTCGGCGGACGGGTCAACGAGGTCGGGGTTGTAGTCGACGGTCCCCGTGATGAGCGTGGTCTCTCAGTAGCGGAGGCCAGCGCCAAACGACCAACCGGTGAAGACTGGCAGTCAGGCCGACAATGGCTCGAGCATTACGAACTCGCCCTACCGACGCCAAGGCCGCCGAGAGCGAACGCAAGCAGCCCCCGCCGGTCACGCACGCCCGCCCCACCCCCG
Source organism: uncultured Conexibacteraceae bacterium (assembly GCA_963720195.1). Lineage (GTDB taxonomy): Bacteria > Actinomycetota > Thermoleophilia > Solirubrobacterales > Solirubrobacteraceae > Palsa-465. The sequence goes on along the minus strand of CAVRFD010000008.1, from coordinate 589,373 downwards.
AGCGTCGAAGGTCACCCAGCGTAATCGACTCGCGGTGGGTCCGGCCCGTGGGCATCCCCGCCCCTGGGAGCCCAGCCTCGCTCGGAAGCGTCGAAAAGTGAGTCACGGCCGCGACTACGCACGCGAGTGGTCATGGCGTTGGGGTTGGGTCGTTGACGTCCCAGATATGGCCTGTCTCGGGTCTGGTAAGCCGGGTGAGAAGCCTTTCAGCTGAGGCGCGAGGGGTGAGTAATGTGCCCGCACTGAGCATGTCGATAAAACGGTCGTGGAGCGCGGAGCCGATCTGCTCCGGTGGCTGCTCGCGGATGTATGCCTGCATCGAAGTATCGACAGCGCCCGGCCTGTAGACATTGGCTGTGACGCCGGTGCCTTCTAGCTCCGCGGCGAGGTTGAGTGTGTGCGCTTCGAGCGCGCCTTTCGATGCCGCGTACGTGTTGATCCCGGTCAGCATTTCGGGGTGTGCGGCGATCGCCGCGGAGACGTTTACGATTCGCCCCCAGCCCGCGGCAACCATCCCCGGGATGACACGTGCAGCGAGCGTCATTGGGCCGATCACGTTGATCGCTATCGCCGCCGCGACGATCCCAGGGTCGATATCTTGGGTCGGACCAAGCGGCCACACAACCGCGGCATTGTTGATCAGCAACTCAACCTGACCGTACTCGCTGACGAGTCGCTCAAACGCGCTGCGCGTTTCGTCGCGGTCACCGACATCCGCGACCAGCGCGATGGCGCTGCCACCAGCGTCTTGGATCTCGGCGCGGACATCTTCTAGGTCTCGGAGTGTCCTGGAGAGCAGCCCAACCCGCGCCCCGGTCCGTGCGAGACCAGTCGCGATCTCGCGGCCGATTCCTCGCCCGGCTCCTGTGACGAGAGCGACGCGTCCATCAAGTGCGCTGCCCATCAGTCGTCGAGCGAGTCGAGCGAGTCGAGCGACTCACACGGCTCGGTGCGGGTCGCATAGTCGGGGTGCACATCAATCCAACGGACCGTCGCGTCTGGATCAAGAATCGCTGTTGTCGGCATCGGCACGGCGGTGGTGCCGTCACCGTTGATCACGGTGAGGTCGAGACCGTGCTCCAGTTGCGTAGCGCGAGCTTCGTCTGAGGGGGCGGTGAGGATGCCCGCCGCCGTTGCGAGCGTGTTGTGAGGGTCAGAGACGACGCTGAAGGTCAGGGCATGCTTCTCCTGAATACTCAGCGACTCGTCCGGTTTTTGGGGGCTGACCGCGAGCATCCCAATCCCTCGCTCGAGCAGCGCCGGCAGCAGGTCCGTCTGATATGCGTTCAGGGCGATGTTGCAAAACGGGCACCAAACCCCCCTGTAGAACACCAGCACCGTGCGACGACCGTCGAGCGAGGCTCGTAGTGTTATCGAGGTGCCGTGAACGTCGAGCAGGTCCGTGTCGGGCAGCCGTTCGCCGATCGCGATCACGCCAGCGGGTGTCAGCTGCGCGAGGTGCTGCTGTTCGCGATCGAAGGCGCTCGGCGGCCCGGCTGGTCGGCTGGCGCGCATCGAATGAACCTGCTCTGCGATCGTCACGGACATACAACGAGCCTCCTCGGGAAATGCGGGTCATTGGTTTCGCGTCCGCTTCGCTGCGATTCTTACCTGCGCGAAGTGGATGCCGGCAAGCGGCAAGTAGCATGAAGTGGTTGTCATGCCCTGCGGGAGTGCGGCGCTCCACGCTTGATCCCGAGACTGCCGTATGGGTAAGGGATTTGACGGCGCCTGGGGCGTGAGGCGAGGACGTGCTCCGACGGCTGCACACAGTTCTCGTCCAGGCAGCGCGGGGCGAGACTCGTCGGCGGGCGATCGGTTCGCCGGTGTCTGGTGTTGAGCTTGGCGATGTCGTTCAGCGGGCGGCTGATGACGCGATGGCTGCGATCTTCGCGAAGCTCGACGATTTCCGAGGCGAGAGCCGTTTCACTACGTGGGCGTACAAGTTCGTGGTGCTAGAGGTTGCGTCCAAGCTGACCCGCCACGCGTGGCGAGCCGGGCCTGTGATCCTCGACGCTGAGGCTTGAGGCGAGTCTCCCGACCGCCTCGGGTTCACGCCTGAGGAGGCTTTTGAGCAGCGCGAGTTGTTTGTCGCAGTTCGGGAGGCGGTCGAGACCGCCCTCACACCGCGGCAACGACGGGTGTTCGTCGCGATCGGGGTGAACGCTGTGCCGCTTGACGTCGTGGCCGCGGAGCTCGACAGTAATCGAAACGCGCTCTACAAGACGTTGTTCGATGCGCGATGTAAGGTCCGGACGTTTCTGGTCGCAAACGGTTACACGGAGTTCAAATGAGCGGCCTTGCCAAGCTGAAGCGCTTTCTGCACACCGATCCTGAGGATTCAGGGTGCGCCAAAACGTTCGCGCTGATCCACGCCTACGTCGAGCGAGAGCTCGCGCGCGGCGACGCCGCCGACCGCTATCCTGGCATCGCGAAACACCTCGCTACCTGCGACCCGTGCGCCGAGGACTACCGCGGCATGGTCAGTCTCCTGACCTGACCTCGAGGCGTAGCAGGTCACGGTCTGCGGCTCGGCGAGTGCAAGCTCACGGCCTTACTGCAGAAACCCAGCGAGCTCCGCGCTTTGTCTGGCTTGGCTTCGAGCAGCGTCAGGATCCCGACGGAAACAATCCTTTGCCTCTCCTTAAGCGAGATGGATCAACCCGACAAAGGACTTTGCGTCCATGTGCGGCGGGTCTTACGTCTGCCATTGGCGGCATCTCGCGACCGCTGAGTCTCTAGAACCCCTGCAGAACTGGGCCTTTGGGGCGAGAACCGATCACGACTCGCGGGTAAGAACGCGCTGGTTGGCGACGCTGACTAGCCAAGACAGGTGGCGCGAGGCCGCCTGCTGGCGGTTGTGCGCCACCCTGTGACGAGCTAAGGAGCAATGCGATGACGCGACTAAACCCTGGTGACCGCTTCCCTTCGATCACCGTCGCTCCAGTTGACGGTGAGCCTATGCAACTGCCAGATGCGTTCGCTGGACACTTTGCTGTGGTGCTGTTCTATCGCGGTTTCTGGTGCCCTTACTGCAACGCTCAGCTGCGCGCGTTTCAGCGCGCCCAGGAGACCCTCACCGACCTGGATGTTCGGACCGTGGCGCTCTCGGTTGACGACGAGTCGACCACACGCGAGCTGATCACCAAGCATGGCCTGCAGTTCCCCGTCGGGTACGGCGCCGACGCTCGTGCGGTGGCCGAGGTGACCGGCGCGTTCGTCAACTCCGAGCCCGCTTACCTGCAGTCGACCGGGTTCGTGCTCGACCCCGAGGCCCGCGTGATCGTCAGCGTGTATTCCAGCGGAGCAATTGGAAGGCTCGTCCCCGACGACGTGGTCGGCCTGATTCGTTACATACGCGAACACGCGACCGCGTGACAGCACCTGAGCTCAGCGACGAACTCGAGTTGGTCGACTGGCGCCGAGCGCGGCCGGTGCCGTGGGTCATACCCTCGGTCATCAAGCGCCGCTCTGAGCTCGGGCGAGATCGGAGGGAAGCTGTCGAGCGTCGGGATGCCCAGGACTCGGGCGATTCAGTTCCAGATCGCGCGGGCGTCCTCGCGCAGGATGCGAATCGTCGGATCCGGAGATGTCGGCCCACATCTTCTCGTTCACTTTTGGAATTGAGGTTGTCGGCGGTCGGGAACCGTCTGACGGCGGGCCGGTAATGCGGTGTCGGATGTCTTCGTACGAGCCCAACCCCTCCTTTCGAGCTCGTTGAGGGCCTTCTCAAGCTCGCGAACGTCGTCGCGCAGATGCTCGAACAACTTCGCGACGGCGACCTCGGCGGCAAAGCCGTCATTCGGCTCTAAGCGTGCCTCCGGCGGCGGCGCTCGCGCCACCGATCTCGCTGCGAAGCGCTCAGCAGGATGGCGCCAGAGGTGTGCCCCGGTGGGCGCGGTTCGCGCGAGTCAGCGTGGCCAGAGTTCCCCTCGGACCAACTCGACCGAGTTGCCAGCGGGATCGCGGAAGTACAGCTGGCCCACTTCCGCGTCGGCGTGGTCCTTTTCGATTGCAACGCCTAGCTCAAGCAGGCGGGTGCGCCATTCCGCGAGCTCGGAGTCGTTCACCTGGAAAGCAACGTGACCCGAACCAGCAGCTCCGTGGGAAGGTGCGGGCCGTCCCGGCGGTGCGCTTTTGCGCGGATCAAAGACGAGCAGCATCGAGCCGTCCGATAGTCGGAAAGCCGCAACGAGGCCTTCGACGCTGTCGACAAGCCTCAATCCAAGCGCATCGCGATAGAACGCCGTCGCCGCCTCCAGATCCTCGGCATATAGGACCGTCTCGTACACCCGGCGAGGTGCTTCCAACCACACGCTTGAATCATCGCACTGCGCCCGGAGGGGATCATCCAGCCACGGTCGGCCAGAGTTCCGCCGACCCGGGCAACGACTGTCCTGCGTCCCGCCTCGCCACGTCGTCAGCGGATCCGCGACGTCACGCCGTCTTCAAAGCGCTGGCCTGACCCGGCTTCGGCTCAAAGCGATGCCGGCGCCGAGAAGCCTGGACCCTCGCCAATGGGTGGCGTACCGATGCCTTCAGCCTGGTCCGCTACGGCGCGGTCACCGCCCATGAGCCCTCGACCTCCACCTCTCCGGTCGTCGAAGCGCGAGTCGACAGCCGCGCGCCGAACCGGCTGACCGTGCCGGCATAGCCATCAACATCCTGCACCTGCAGATTGAAGCCAGAGCTAAGCAGGACGTTGCCGGATATCCGGTCATACAGGCATAGGTACCCCGGCGCAGCCGCTGGCGCGTCAGCCGTTCCCGGGCACGCCGTCGGGTTGGGATTGGTCCCGCCGAACGGCACCTCGACCCACTTCGGAGCGCTCGCCAGCTCCAACGGAAACGAGATGCTCCCCCCGATGAAGTTCCCGGCAGTCTCATAGCCGTCCACGTTGAACAGCCCGTACTGCGTTATGCCCGATGGTGCAGTCGTGGTGACCGGTCCCGCCGCCCCGGCTTGCCCTGCAGCGCCCTGCGTACCTGCGGAGCCCTGCGGACCCGCGGCGCCCTGTGGGCCGGCAGGCCCCTGAGGCCCGACCGCGCTCCAGCTCAGCTTCTTGTCATGCCTGGCGCAGCGGTGAGCCTGATACAGAACACCGCTCCTGTGATTCACACACACCGCGATGGTGCCGCTCTTAGAAGAGCCCAACGCGTAGGCACCACCCCCTACGAACACCACCGCCGCCGCGATGATGATCACCCCAGAACGTGAGACGCCCCCCATGCCGATCCTCCACTGGTCGTCGGTTGCGGCCCGACTCTATGACACACACCCGACGGGCTTGCCCGAGCAGAACGACACCAGCCGCTGCAACCGACAACAACCAGACCCAGCCCGCATGTCGCCGATGCGATTGTGTGCGATTGGTCGCCGCAAGCTTGAAAGCGCTCGTGCGACTAGACCAAGACGCTCAGGTGATCGATCCCAACGTGTCGTGCTGGACTTCCCCCAGTTTCGTAGACAAGATAACTACCGACGCGGGGAAGCGCACCGCGAGTTCGGCCGGCTACAGCATTTGTTTGGTGGGGCGGTAGACGATCTCGTTGATGTCGACATCCTCCGGCTGCTCCATGGCGAACAGGACGCAGCGCGCGAAGCTGTCGGCCGGGATCGCGTAGTCCCGGTAGAAGCCGGCGATCGATTCCGAGACGCCTTCGGCCTTGACAGAGTCGGGGAGCTCGGTGTCCACGGCGCCAGGGGAGATCACGGTCGTGCGGATGTTGTAGGGCTTGACCTCTTGGCGAAGTGCCTCTGAGATCACGCGGACGGAGTATTTGGTTGCGGAGTAGATCGCGCCACCGGGGCGGATCGTGTGGCCGGCGACAGAGGAGACGTTGATGAAGTGACCGCTCTGTTGCTGTTTGAAGTGTGGGAGGGCGGCGGCGATGCCCCAGAGCACCCCTTTGATGTTGACGTCGATCGCCTGGTCCCATTCGTCGAAGCGCTCCATCTCAAGTGGTGAGAGCGGCATGAGGCCGGCGTTGTTGATCATCACGTCGACGCGGCCGTGGGTCGTGACGGCGTGGTCGACGAGTGTCTTGACCTGTTCGCGGTTCGTGACGTCGGTCTGGACGACCGCATCCTCACTGAGGCCGAGTTCTGTGGCGAGGGCCTGGAGGCGGTCGAGCCGCCGGGCGCCGAGGATTACTTTGGCGCCGGAGTTGGTGAGGTGACGTGCTGCTTCGGCGCCGAGGCCGCTGCTTGCGCCGGTGATGACGACGACCTTGTTTTCGATGTTCTGTGTCATGAGGTTCCGTTCGGTTCGGCGTTGTCGTATTCGGCGTCGGTGACCTTCTTACCCCAGTTGGTGGCGGGCTGGTCGCCGTGGTCTTCTGTGATCGCGAGGTGGGTCATGAAGCGGTCGGGGGTTCATCGGGCATACGGCGTCCTCCGATAAAAGGGCAGTGGTTTCACGGGAGCGGGTTCAAGGCCAGCCCTCGACGGTCGGCCCGGTTTAGGAGGGTGGGTTGGGAGCGGGCACGCGCGGGCCGTCGGGTTCCTGAACGGGTGTGGTCGCGGTCCAACTGCCCAGCAGCCGCAGGCCCTCCTCGGCGCGGCTGCCTGGCTCGGCGGTGTAGATGTTGAGCGCCAGGCCGCTGTCGGCGGCGAGGTCCAGGGACTCGAAGTGCAGGTCGAGATCCCCGACGACGGGGTGGTCGATCCGCTTGCTGCCGGTCCGGTGAAAGCGGACGTTGTGCGGAGCCCACAGGAGCAGGATATGCCCGCCTCGGCGCCCGCCGTCTACAAGAACGTCACAATCGCCGGCGGGCCCGCCGCCGCGCGCGCCTACATCGAAGACCTCATGCGCGACGTGGTGGAAGGACGGATCGAGCCGGGACGCGTGTTCGACCGCACCATCACCCTCGATCAGGCGTCCGACGGGTACCGTGCGATGAACGACCGCGAAGCGATCAAGGTTCTGATCAACCTCTGACGGACCAGCAAAGGACCGAAGGTATGCCCGATTGGACAGACCGCGAGCTCACGACGATCGGCGACGCCCACCAGCTCGAAATCTCGTCCCGCCGCCCCGATGGAAGCCTCAGCCCACGGGTGATCATCTGGGCCGTCCGCCTGGGCGACGGGATCTACATCCGCTCGGTCAACGGCCCCGACGCCACCTGGTACCACAACACCCAGATCCGCCCAGCTGGGCGGATCTGGTCAGGCGGCCTCGAACGCGACGTTACCTTCCAGACAGCCGACCCGGAACTCGACGAGCAGATCGACGACGCCTACCGCACAAAGTTCGGCGCCTCATCCACACCCACCCAACGGATCATCGCGCCACTCGCACGAAAGACCACCATCCGGCTCACACCCGCCTAGGAGTCAGCCATTCGGATCGTCGCCTCCCGCCGGCCGGTTCGCACCCGAGTTCACCGTAATCTCGGGACACCACCACGGAGCTCAGATCCCGTTTCCATCAGGCGATACTGCCGGCGAATCAACCACGGCGGGACGAACTGGTTATGATTGACGCGGTGTCGACCCGTGGACTTCCAGGGCGGCCGACGGGGGGAGTAGTTCGGGTTATCGGCGTCGTTGCCGTTGTCGTGATGTTTGCAGCGGTCGTCGCTGGGTTTGTCCACGGCGTCGGAGCGGCTTCGGGGCGCTCCCTGGCGCACGCGTCCATGGGCCCCGCCGCACTAGGAGCACCGACGGCCCCTGAGGTAGATCCCGGACCTGACTCTTCGGTCTCGGTCACGTCTGGTACGGACACGATGGCGGCGACCTACGGTGTGGCGTATCTCACTGGCGGCGACACGGTGCTGGTCGGCGCGGCAGACTCGGCCGGCGACGAGAGCAGCGGTGGGGCGACTGATACGAACCTGCAGGTGGCGATCGTGGACGGCGCTTCGGTGAACACCGTGGTTGTGCCGCTACCGGGCGGTGCGACAATGGCCGACGCGGACATCGGTGGCGCGTCGGTCACCGCGCTCACGAACGGCAATTTCGCGGTCCTGTACTGGGGCTCGGACGAGAGCGACGGGTCGGGCGGATCGGGTGGTAACAGCGACCTCCCCAACTACTACGTCCAGGTCTTCGATCCGGACGGGGGCACCGTCGGTAGCCTGGTTACGCTCGATGAAGAAGGAAGCCTTCACGACGAGGGCAACGAGTTCGGCTCGATTGCCGAAGACACCGCCAACAGCGGCTTTGTCGTGGCGTACAGCACTGACGACGCTAGTAATGTCCTCGTCCAGCGCTACGACAACGCTGGCGCAACGTCGGGTTCGACGCTGTCCTTCAGTGGAGATAGCGATCCGTATTTCGACGTGGTCGACTCGCAGGGTGACATCGTCGTGGAGGACGAGGACACCTCCGGCGCCTCCCAGTACATGTTCATCCCGGCCGGTGCCACCTCGAGCACGAGCCCGGGTGTGCAACCTGGGGAGATCGGCCCCGACGGCATGCAGGTGACGGCCGACCCGGGCGGTGGCTTCATCGGCTTCCAGCTTTCCGACACCGGGCCGGACCTCGACGCCGAGACGCTCTCGACGAGTGGTGTACTGGCCTCGCCGAGCACGGTCGCAAATGTTGGCTCGACGATCGCCGACGACAACAACTTCGTCTGGAGCGCGGTTGCGCTCGCAGATGGTGGCTACGCGCTGACGCTCACCTCCTACGACGCGAACGGGATCACCGGCTATCCCGCGTCCGACCAGGTGATCACCGTCGGCGCGTCGCTGACAAGCGCAACGGTGAATGACATGACGACCAGTGGCGGTGACTCAGCACCCGTCGGCCCCTGGGCCGTCTCCGACGGCAGCGGTGGCATCGCTACCTACACCGACATCCCCGATACGCCGGACGACGACTCGCCCGCCGGCTTCCCGCTGAACGCCAGCTTGACGGCAACCACCTACCTCGACGGCGGTCCGACCGCGACCGCTGGAGGGTCGGGGACCTTCACCGCCGGGGGCGCCGACGTCACGCTCGATTCCACGGTCGACGTCACGGACGCCTCGAGCCTCACCCTCGCCAGCGCGACCGTCTCGATCGGCGGCGGATTCCTCACCGGTGATGAGCTGTCGGCCGACACGTCCGGCACAGTCATCACCGCGACCTACGACGCCGGCACCGGCGTCCTCGATCTCTCAGGTAGCGACACGGTCGCCCATTACCAGCAGGTACTCCGAACGGTGGGCTACAACTTCAACACCGCCGACGGCGATCCGACAAACGGGGGCGCCGACATCAGTCGGACGATCGACTGGAGCGTGAACGACGGGACGTCGAGCAGTTCGACCGTCACGAGCACGCTCACGGTGCAGCTCCAGACCCAGGCCGCGCTGACCGTGACCTCGACCAGTGGCACTTACGGCACCGCGCTGACGCTGACGACCAGCGGCGGTTCGGGCAGTGGCGCGGTGACGTACACGGCGACGGACGGCACGGCGAGCGGCTGCACGGTGTCCGGGTCGTCGCTGAGCGTCAGCTCTGCCGGTACTTGCTCGGTGACCGCCACCAAGGCGGGCGATTCGACCCACTCCTCGGTGTCCTCGAGCCAGACGACGGTTAGCTTCGCCAAGGCGGACCAGGCGGCGCTTACCGTGACCTCGACCGGCGGTACCTACGGCACCGCGCTGACGCTGACGACGAGTGGTGGTGCGGGCAGCGGTGGGGTGTCGTACACAGCAGTGGTCGGGACTGCCGCCAGCTGTTCGGTGTCGGGCGCGACGTTGACAGCCGGCAGCTCCGGTACCTGCACGGTGACAGCGACCAAGGCCTCCGACTCCGACTACAACCAGGTGTCCTCTAGCCCGACGACCGTGACCTTCGCCGGGGAGGCCCAGGCGGCGCTGACCGTGACCTCGACGAGCGGTGCGTACGGCATGGCGCTGACGTTGACGACGAGCGGTGGTTCGGGCAGCGGTGCGGTGTCCTACACGGCGACCGACGGCACGGCGAGCGGTTGCACGGTCTCCGGTTCGTCGCTGAGCGTGACCTCGGCCGGTACCTGCTCGGTCACGGCTACGAAGGCCGCCGACAGCGATTACAACCAGGTGTCCTCTGGCTCGACGACGGTGACGTTTACCACCGCGGACCAGACGGCGCTCACGGTGACCTCGACGAGCGGTACCTACGGCATGGCGCTGACGTTGACGACGAGCGGTGGTTCGGGCAGCGGTGCGGTGTCCTACACCGCGACCGACGGCACGGCGAGCGGTTGCGATGTGTCCGGGGCGTCGCTGAGCGTGACCTCGGCCGGTACCTGCATGGTCACGGCTACGAAGGCCGGCGACGGCGACTACAACCAGGTGTCCTCTGGCGCGACGACGGTGACAGTCGCCAAGGCGGCCCAGGCCACTTTGAACGTGACCTCGGCCAGCGGCACCGCCGGCAGCTCGCTCACGCTAACGACGACTGGTGGTTCGGGCAGCGGCGCGGTGTCCTACACGGCGACCGACGGCACCGCGAGCGGCTGCACGGTCTCCGGGGCGTCGCTGAGCGTGACCTCGGCCGGTACCTGCATGGTCACGGCTACGAAGGCCGCCGACGATGACTACACCCAGGTGTCCTCTAACCCGACGACCGTGACCTTCGCCCAGGCTGCCGGGACATCGACGACCACGACGACCACGACGACTCCGACGAACACGACAACCACGTCGACGACACCCCCGCGGAAACACCACCCGAAGCCGAAGCCGCACCCCAAGCCGAAGCCACGGCCCAAGCAGCACGTGATCGTGCGCATCGGCGGCCTCAGAAGCGGCGCGACCTACTTCGGTGCCGTGCCGGCCCCGCGCTGCGTCGCGCACACCAACATCGGCCGCGTCGGCTGCCGGATCACCCGGCAGCTCACCCGAACCACGGCCGGGGCCACGGTCTCCTACACCGCGCTTGCCCGCGGCTCGGCCGGCGCGCGGGCGACCGCGCGCGTCACCGTGCACACGGCCAAGCTCGAGCTCGGCGGCCTGCACGCCGCCCACGGGATCTACGTCGTCAAGCTGGGCAACGACTACACGCTGCGCATCGCCTCCCGCATCAAGCCGCTGTACATCGACGCCGCCGTCGCCCCCCAACCCCCGGCCGGCACGCACGACTGGTTCCACCGCACGGGCAGCACCCACGGGATCCCGGTCTGGACCCTGCGCGTCTACCTCCCCGCCGCCCTCTCCACGTTCCCAGCCTGGGATATCGGGATCAGGATCGGCAACCAAACGCGGATCATCACGATTCGGACGTAACGGTGCGCCGGGCGCGCCCAGCGCTGCCACTCATCGCGCACCGCTAGCTTTCTCGCCCGGCCGAGACGACGAGCCGATCCCCCAGGACATTGGATGGACCTCGGGCGCCTGCATTCGACTCGCAGCGATTCGGACGCCATCACAGCGTGCAGCCGTCGAAGACTTCGCGATTGCCAACGATGACCCGACACCACGTGAGGTGTCACTCCATGTCCTCGGCCACGCCGACTGGCTCTAACCAACCCGCGACCCGCCAAGGAGGGGGCGGCCGCCCGATACACCCACTCGATCCGGTCGCACTGCTGCTAGCCGCGGTGGCTGTCGCTCAAAGTCGTCGGCGGTCGGGCGATGGTTTTGGTGCTCGGGGATCCCGGCGGCGCGGGACACAGCTCGCCGGGCTTGTCGTTGCTATCCGAGGGCGGTGGCGATCTGGTGGCGGTGGAGCTTTTGGAGGTTGTGGGTGAGCATCACGAGCCGCCACTCGGTTCTGACCAGTGATCTGCCGCGGTAGTTGAACCGGTAGATCTTGCGGTTGTGCTTGGTGTGACCGAACACCGGCTCGATCGCCGTTTGCGTTTTCGGTAGAGCTCTTTGCCGAGCTCGGTCTGCAGCACCGCGCGCATGAACGAGTAACGCCCGCCGGTCCAGCCCGGGCCGTTCACCGTCGCGTTTGCCGCCGTCGGGCGGGATCAGCACCTGGAGGCCGTGCTCGCCGGTGAGGTGGTCCATGTGCTGCTCGTTCCAATACTGCGCGTCGGCAACAACGACCGATGGCCGGTCGTCAGAGCCCGCCTGCTCGAGCTCGTCCAGTGCGTTCTCGATCATCGGTCCTAGTTGCGAGAAGTCACTGGCCTGGGTCGTGATCTCCGCGGCCAGAACGATCTGCTGCTCGTTGACCACCGCCTGGGCGTTGTAACCCTGGATGTACGGCGGTTGCCTTTCATCCGCCGGGAGTCCGGGTCGGTCACGTTCACCTCACCGGCCGGGATCTCCGGTGGCGTGTAGGGCTTCGTCGGCCCACCGAGCCGGCGCCTGTCATGCACCCGGCGGTGCTCACGAAGATCCTCATAGGCCTTGTTGCCGCGCGAATTCCGCGGCCAGCTCGTCCTCCAAGCACTGGGCGGCGAAGCCGCAACCGCTCACGCGCGAGCGCGGGACCGGTCCGGCGTCCTGCCAGCGTTGTGCCTCGAGTGGCGGTGCGCTTCGCGCAACCAGCCGCGCCTGCCTCGGCTGGCCGATCCGCTCCGGATCAAACTCCCCGGCCGGCTCCTGACCACGGCACTCGACAGACGTCACCCTCACCCTCGTTCTCCTGGTCGCGCGCGAGCTCACGCTCCAACCACGCCCGGCGGCCCGCCGCGGTCTGCAAGCTCCGGCGGGAGCTCATCACCACGCGCGTCACCGAACTGCTCATCCTCGGCCTCGTCGGTCGCGATCGCGTCCTGAATGATCTCCCGGGCGATCCGGTCATAGTCAACGTTGCTGTCACTCGACGCGTTCGCGGTCAGCTTCGTGCCATCAACCGCCACGATCCCGGAGTCGACCAGCCCAGCCCGGTCACAGAGCCGGAGCACCGCCCCGAACAGCTCGTTCAGCGACTGCTGGTGGCGGCGGATGAACCGCGCGATCGTCGCGTGATCCGGTGTCTGGTTACCGGTGATCACCCGGTAGGCGATGTCCTGGCGGCAACGCCGCTCAATCCCGCGCGAGGACCGCTCATTCGTCGCATAGCCATAGAGAACCAACGCCACCATCATCGACGGCTCATAAGCCGCGCGCCCATGCCCGTCCGCGCGATAGGCCGAATAGAACGCCGACAGATCCATCCGGCCGACCGAGTCGATCACAAACCACGCCAGATGATCCTCCGGCAACCAATCCCGAACGACGGCGGCAACAAAAACGCCTGCTCACGATCACAATCCAGAAAGTTCTGACCCATCCCAGAAGTCTCTTGAACCCCTCAGACAGAACCCCTTTGTGCGACAGCCACCGCGCATTGTGGGGAACTCGCCGGCGACCTCGAGATGCTCGCCGCGGTCGCATAGCCGGGCCCGCGCTATCACATCCGTGTCAACGCGTAGCCGCGTGTCCTCGCCGTCCCAGCTATCGCGCGGATCGCCAGCGCGATCACGGGTCAGTCGTCATCCCACGGAGATCCATCGTACTGGGGAAGGTCGTCCAGGATCTCGTACCACTCGGCTTTTGAGCCGACGAACTTATGCGCCATCGGTTTCAGGCTCGGAGTATCAGTCAAGGTCCCGTACGGGACGCGAATCTTGCCCTGGTAGCCAGACCAATACATCAGCGAGTAGCACTCTCCACAGCGCATGATGGTCGGACCGTCTAGATCGCCGACCGAGAGCAACGAACCTTCACCCTTCGTCACCCGCAGCTTCGCGGGCCCGATTTCGCCCCACGGCATGAATGCCGAGCCCGTCAACGCGCGACAGCGCGAGCAATGGCAGATATAGGACTGTTCGAACTCGTCCGCGACTTCGTACTCGATGGCTTTGCATGCACAGCGGCCGTTCAGCGTCGTCATGGCTCAGACGCTACTCCCAGTGCAGCGGCGTCGCGGCCCAACGGGTGGGTCAGTTGCGGGTCCGTCGGGTAGGTCCGGCGCCTTGCGACGCCGGACCCCCCTCAGAACCGGACGTGCCAGTTTCCCGGCATCCGGCTCAAGCAAGCCCTGGCAGTTCCGGTGGCGTGAAGCCTTACGATCCGCTCGTTGAGGAGCGTGTCGTCCGCTGGTCCGTTCACCGCGACCGTGGTCGTGGCGTCTAACTTGTCCGTTGGTTCTGGCGTCATCGTCATCTTCGCTGCCTGGCTCACCTGACCGCGTCAGCCCGCTTTCGCGCCCAGTCACAAGGACCGGTATTCGGCCAGTTATCCACCACGATCAGTTGGAGGACTGATCTACCGCGCTGGTTTCCTGTTGCCTTTCGGCCGCCGGCATTCGCTTCTCGGTCATCCTGTTCCCGCCGGGGAGTTGGGCCCTCCTCACGGTCGGCTTACCGGACCTGGGTCCGGACCCCGACGGGGTTACCACGTTCCGCACACACGAGTTACGACCGGGGTGGGCGCCCTCTGTGCCCCGGGGACGGTGGTGCTCACCCCGACCGGAGCCACTTCCCGGCCGGGCACCTACCGCTTCGCAACGGCCAGTCCCTGAAACCCGCCAACATCCCATCGGCGAGAACGCGCTTAACGAGGCATCAACCAAGGGTTCACACGTGTTCGCCCGTCCGGTCTTCCCCTCGCCTGTGGCCGCCTGGATGGAACAGGCAGCCCTTGGGCTTGAACCCTGGGCTTCGCACCCCGCCGACCGGAGCCGGACAACGCACGCCAAGGTGGGGACAGACCACTTGAGCACGGACCTGGAACTACCGCTCAACTCACATCCGTCGATCTCCAATCCGATAGTTCACTCGTTATGTGCGACTTTCGTGTCGCACGTGGCGTTGCGCTCGTGAGGCTCAGGCGGGCCGATCAAGAAAAGCAATAGCCGGGTGCACGGCGCCGAACAGTTACCGTGGCTTCCTTCGCGAGCCGAACAGTCGGTTTATCGCTAGCTTCGGCGCCGTCGTGGCTGTCGTCCCGACCATTTGTGCAAACGCGTTCAGTGATTCCTTCACAAGACCAAGTTCGGATTGCAGCTCCGTCAGGTTCGCGGTGGCTTCGATCAGCTCCCTGCCTGCAAGTGACGCGTCCTCAGCCTTGAAGCGAGCGATCGCCTGCTCATACAGCTCGACGGCCTCGTCGTTACGCCCGAGCCCACGCGCGGCTTTCGCTCGTCTAGCGAAAGCTCTTGCGATCACGACTCGCTCGTTAGCGGGGCCAGCCGGATTCAGCAGATCCAACGAGATACCGGCAACGACGTACAGGCGCTCGTAGTTCTCGAGGTGTTCGAGCAGGAGCATCCACCCGTCGAGCGCGACCTCGGTCGGAGCTGGAACCAGTTCGAATTTCGGAAAACCTCCAAACTGCTCGACGAGTCGCTCGATGATTGCGAGAGCATCAGCAAAGCGGCCGTCATCGGCCGCAACCGTGGACTTCCGGATTATCGCCATGGCCGCCCACTCTCTGTTGAGTGGTGAACCCGGCTTCAAGAACGCTGTGGCGGCCTGGTCAAAGGTCCGCTCAGCTTCCGCATGTTGGCCGAGCCGAGCGCGGATCTCCCCCAGCCGAAAGAGCTCATTAGCGTGCTTCTGCGCCCCGTCGTTGTCCACGGCGACAAATGTCTGCGCGACGAGGCGCTCGGTTTCCTCCGCCAAGCGCTCGAGGCTTGGACGATCACCAGGCAGGGGCATAGCAATCCACTCGTCTCCCAGTCCCGCGCATCGCACGCGACCCTACCTACTCAAGTCCCTTCCGTCCAGATCACCCTCCCGGCCTGACGATCGCATTCGTCCTGACACCCAAGCTGTGACGGACAAGCGCGTTGCCACGTGCGACGCGAGGTCGCACACATCGAGTGAACTACCGGATTGGAGATCGACGGATGTGAGTTGAGCGGTAGTTCCAGGTCCGTGCTCGATGGCCTGTCCCCACCTCGGCGTGCGTCGTCCGGCTCCTGGTCGGCGGGGTGCGAAGCCCGAGGGTCAAGCCCAAGGGCTGCCCGTTCCATCCGGGCGGCCACAGGCGAGGGGAAGACCGGACGGGCGAATTGCTTGAACCCTCGTTGATGCCTCGTTAAGCGAGATCCCCGCCTGATGGGATGTTGGCGGGGTGCAGGGACTGGCCGCTGCGAAGCGGCAGGTGCCGGCCGGGAGTCGCCTCGGTCGGGATGAGCACCATCGTCCCCGGGGTACAGAGGGCGCCCACCCCGGTCGCAGCTCGTGCGTGCGGAACGTGGAAACCCCGTCGGGGTCCGGCCGCTTGGGTCCGGTAAGCCGACCGTGAGGAGGGCCCAACTCCCCGGCGGGAAAAGGATGACCGAGAAGCGAATGCCGGTGGCCGAAAGGCAACAGGAAACCATCGCGGTTGATCAGTCCTCCAGCTGATCGTGGTGGATAACCGGCCGGATACCGGGCCTGTGTGCCCGGGCGCGAAAGCGGGCTGACGCGGTCAGGTGAGCCCAGACAGCGAAGATGACGATGACGCCAGAACCAACGGACAAGTTAGACGCCACGACCACCGTCGCGGTGAACGGACCCGCGGACGACACGCTCCTCAACGAGCGGATCGTACGACGCCACGCCACCGGACCCGCCAGGGCTTGCTTGAGCCGGATGCCGGAAACGGGCACGTCCGGTTCTGAGGGGGGCCCGGCGCCGCGAGGCGCCGGGCCTACCCGACGCATCCAATCATGCGGGCTCCTGATCCGCTGATGATCCAGCCCGTGGCCAGGCACTCGCGATGACTCGGCGCCGAGACGCGAGCGCTTTTGACGAGGAGCGCGCCGTCAGCCCCTACCGCCCCGGCTTCGCGTTCGAGCTCGATGGGCTATGAGCCACCGCGACTCGTCGGGCTGCTCGAACGTTGGTAGGTAGCTCCGACGGGGGTGTGAGGTATAACGCCCCGTGACATTCGGACGGGGGGCTTGATGAGACGACTTAGGGGTGGGCGCGTGACGGTTGCGATGCTTGCCGCAACCGCAGGACTGTTGGCCGGTGGTGGCGCTTATGCCATGGCGGGCGGGCGAGCCGGGGCTATCAGCGCCTGCGTCCATCACAAGGGCGGTGGGCTCTATCAGGCCAAGGCGTGCGCCAAGCACGACCGGAAGCTGACCTGGAACGCGGTGGGTCCCCAGGGGTCGGCTGGTACGGCCGGGAAGGACGCCACCAACGGCACGAACGGTACCAACGGTACCAACGGCACCAACGGCACCACGATCGGGGCGACCACATTTCCTGTCGACCTGCAGGTCGGTGACGGTGATCTGGAACTCGGCGCGCTCGGGTCGACGGCGTATCTGTACGGACTTTGCAACGACACCGGTGGCGACATTCTGTTCCTGATGGGGGTTGATGCTGCCGGTCCTCTGCAGGTCCTTGGCTACTACAGCGAGTTCAACCTGACTGGCACGCCTGCGGGCACGGCGTCGACCAACTATCCCGGAGGTGGCGACCATGCGACCTACACGGCCGCAATCGCGACACAGGGCAACGCGGCCGCTGTCACATTCCTCGAAGATGAAGTCGTCAAGACCAACCCCGGGCTGTTCTCAGGTGATGTGAACATCGCCCTCGGGTCCGCGAGCGCCGCCGACCATTACCAGGTGCATTTCAACGTCGAGGCCCTTGCTGGTTCCACGGACTCCTGCAAAGGTGAGGTGGCGGTCTACCCGGCCTGAGTGTGGGCACCGGACGACGACGATCCGTCGCGTCTGCCCGGGTGGCGCGGCTCAGGCAACGCCCCGAGCCGCAGCCCTGGGGTGAAGCACACAGCCAGGTCGCAGAGGTCGCTGCTGACGCTCAGATCGAGGCGATCCAGAGCTCGAAAAGGACTCATCCGGCCATAAGAAACGCGAGTGCTCGGCCACGCATCCGCAACCCCGGGCGCTGCGCAATCTCGAGCAACTTGATTGGCGCCGAGTAGTCGCCAACGCGATCGTCGAGCCGGACGTGCGCCAAGTGCGGAAGCGATCGTGGGGTCGGACTAGACGCCGCTGCGGTATCTGACGTCTATGAACGGCCAGTCGGTGGCGAGCCAGTTGTCCACGGTCTCGTGCAGCATCGGGTCCAGATCTGCCCGATCCGCGGTGACCCAGGACCGCACCTCGGTGATGCCGGGGTCTGCCCGCGACGGGTAGATGTAGACGCAGCCTACGACGACGTCATCATCATCGAGGACGGTGTAGGTGAAGCCGACCCGTTCTTTGAAGTCGTCGGCATGCCTTTTCAGGTCGCGGAGGTTCTCGTCGAGTGACATTCCGTCGGCGGGTGGCCATCTCCAGGTTGAAAAACCCGGGGTGACGTGGATGTGCTCAATGCTCGACATCCAGGCACGGTGGTCGGCGTCGTTGTGCTGGGGGCCTAGCGGCTCTAGGCGGAAGCCCAGACCGGTGAGACTCAGCGGAACGACGTAGTCATCTGGGACGAACGAGGGGGTCATCTCGCGAGCTTACATACGACCGTGAGGCGGCCGTGTCGGACAAGGAGATGCGACCAGACGCACAACTCGGGCTTGTCGCCGATCCACTCGTCGGCTCGCTGCGCCAGCGACGTTGAAAGCGATCGCGCTGTCGCTCGCGTGTGAGGCTTCCTGGCCGTTAGGCCGTAGCCACTGATACGGTGCGCGCGGAGAGGACGTCTGACCATGCCCCGTACAACCAACCGTTCACCCGAAGAGCGCTTCCTGTTCGCCCGTAGAGTTTTCGTGGGTGGCGCCGTGTTTGAAATCGTGGCATGCATCGCGTTGCTTTTCCTGCTGCGCTGGCCAATGAACATCATCGTCGTCGTGGTCGCCGCTGTGATGCTCGGCAGCTACAACGTCGTGTTCTGGCGAACCATCAAGAAGCAAGCTGCCGAGCAGAGCAGCAGTAACGCCTCAGACCTGCTCTGAGCGGACTGGGCTTCAACTGTCTCGCTTGCTCGCAGCCCGATGGTGACCGAAGCGACAAAAGCGTGGCGATGAGCTCACACGAATCGTCGCCAAAGCGGCCGTGTGGCGGTGTCGGTCCTCATCGCCGAAGCGATCACGCGGGCTTTGAGCCGCCAGCGGATTCAGGGCTTCGCTCCATCGGCCGACATAGGGTTCATGTGTGTGGTGGTGGGATTTGGTCGATCACCATCGGCCTAGTAGTGGGAGGCATTTCGACGAGTGTTAGGCGCTCCGACGGCGACGTGTTTCGTGTTGTGTCGCGGACTGACGATCTCGCACCGGTTCTGTCTCTTCTCATCCGAGAGCGTGTAGGCGGGCGGTGATTCGATGAACGGCGAGCCTGGGCAGCGATCGCGAGCCCGCGACGTTTGGCGATGGTGCAGCTTGCTTCCGATTGTCGGTGCCGTGCCCGGGTGTGTCGTGATGGCCAAGCGTAGGCACACATGCTGGGCGTTCGGCGTTGGTGCGGTCGCGGCGCTGTGGTTTGTGCTCTTCGCGGTCGCGGGCGCGACTAGTTCGAACGCCGCGGGTTCGAGCGCCGCAAACACCGTGGTCGGCCTCGCGATCCTCGTGCTTTACGTCGTTCAGGTCATCGTGTTGTTCTGCGCGCCTGCCACGAAGCCGGTCGGCGGCGCGATGCCCCGCCGGGCGGCCTGGTTGTGGTTATCTGTGATTCCCCTGCTTGGCTCTTGGCTACCGGCACTCGCCGGGCTACGCGCCCGTGTGTGGTGGTGGGTAGTACTCGGTCTTGGTTGTGAGGGGGTCGCGATCGCCACGACGGTTCAGCTTGCAAGGTCAAATGACCCCAGCACCGGCTACACGGACAAGCTAAGTGCCCTGTGGTGGGGCGCCTGGCTTGGGGGCGTGCTCATCTCGATGCTGATCCGTCCGAGGTACCAGCGGCGCGTGCTTGGCACCGTGATCAAGCGCAACTGGCCGAGGCCGACAGACCGGGCACGGGCGCTCACCTGGCGCTACGCACTGGCAGTGTACGTTTGCGCGTTGGCTCTGATCGCGGCGATCGTCGTGGCCGAGAAGGCATCCAAGAACATGGTCTTGTGGGGCGTCGCGGCCATTGTTGGCGAGACGCTGACGATCGCGCTCTTGGTCCCTTTAGTCCGCTCGCGGCGGCTGCGCCCGCGGGATCT
Source organism: uncultured Conexibacteraceae bacterium (assembly GCA_963720195.1). Classification (GTDB taxonomy): domain Bacteria; phylum Actinomycetota; class Thermoleophilia; order Solirubrobacterales; family Solirubrobacteraceae; genus Palsa-465. The sequence continues at coordinate 569,473 of CAVRFD010000008.1, read as the reverse complement.
CGGGGCGATTTGCGCGTCTCACGCGGATCCAGCGGTTGAGACCTGCCTTCGTGTTGGCGCAGGCATCCACCGCCTTCTCGTAGTAGCGCGTGGCGGAGGCGAGCGAATACCCGGTGGGAGCCGACACGGCTAAGCCGTGGTACTTGATGATTGTGGTTGAGCGATCCAGGCTTGGGCGCCGACCTGGATGGCGTCCCACGGTGAGCCGAGCGGTGGTGTGTAGGAGAGGTCGAGCTCGGAGATCTCGTCGATGGTCATGACGTTGTGGATTGCGGTGGCGATGATGTCGACGCGCTTGGCGATTTCGGAACCCAGGTGGCCGAGGAGCTGCAGGCCAAGTAGTCGGCCGGTGCCGCGGTCGGCTGTGTAGCGCATCTGGATCGGGTGGCTGCCCGGGTAGTAGGCCTTGTGGTCGTTAGCTTGGGACGCGATCGTGACCGGATCGAAGTCGGCACTCAAAGCTTCGTGGTCTCGTAGACCGGTGCGAGCGATGACGAGATCGAAGACTTTTACGACCTGGGTGCCGAGGCTGCCGGCGAACTCCCGTTCATGGCCGAGGGCGTTCTCGGCCGCGATCCGGCCCTGTTTGTGTGCGGTTGTGCCGAGCGGCAGGTAGGTGGTTCCGAGAAGCTGGTGGTGCGTCACCACGCAGTCGCCGGCGGCGTAGACGTTCGGGAGGCTGGTACGCATCTGGCGGTCGACGCTGATCGCTCCCTTGAAACCGAGCTCGACGCCGGCGGTGGCAGCGAGTTCTGCCTCGGGTCGGACACCGACTACGACCAGCACGACGTCGGCTGGGTAGCTGAGTGCTTCGCCGTTGGGATCCGTTGCGCGGACCAGTAGCGGGCCGTCGGCGTCGTCGGCAATCTCGATTGCGTCGACGCGGGTGTTGCAGGCAACGGTCACGCCGTTACGTTCAAGCTCGGTGTGAACGAGCGCGCCGAGGTCTGGGTCTACCGTCGGCAGTACCTCGGGGAGCTGTTCGATTTGTGTGACCGAGAGGCCGCGTGTTGCGAGGCCTTCTGCCATCTCGAGACCGATGTAACCGGCGCCAACGATCACCGCCCTTGAAATGCCCGGCCGCTCGAGAGTATGTGTCAGTGCGAACGTGTCGTCCATCGAGTGCAGCAGATGCACCCCCTGCTCGGGACCAAGCCGGTCGAGTCCGGCGATCGGCGGGCGGAGAGGGACCGCGCCGGTACCGACAACAAGTGCGTCGTAGGGCAGCTCTTCTGCTTCACCGTCGCCGCCAGTGACCAGGAGACGTCGACCTTCGACGTCGATGCCGGTGGCGACGGTGTTCAGCTCTAGCTTCATGCCGGTGTTTTCGAGGTCGGCGTACGTGCGGTGCGCGAGGTTGCGCCAGTGGGTGACCTCACCGGAGATGTAGTACGGGATGCCGCAGATCGAGAAGTTCGGGTATTCGTCGGCGACGACAACTGTGACGTCGGTGCTGGGGTCGAGTTCGCGGGCGCGGAGGGCTGCGCTGATTCCGGCGTCGCTGCCGCCGATCGCGACCAGTCTCGTCATGTCAGTCCTTCTGGTTGGGTTTGGTGGGGCAGCATGACTTCGGCGGCTTCTTCCGGCGTGAAGTCCGGGTAAAGGAACCTGATGACGCCGATTGCGATGGCGCCGCCGATGAGTTGGGCGATGACGAACCCTGGTACTGACGTGGGTGCGATTCCGGCGAATGTGTTGGAGAACATCCGGCCGACGCTGATCGCCGGGTTCGCGAAGCTCGTGGAGCTGGTGAAGAAGTACGCGGCGCCGATGTAGGCGCCGACGGCTGCTGGGGCTGTGGAGCCGCGTTTGGTGCGGGCGAGCGCGAAGATCACGAGCAGCAGCCCGAGTGTTGCGATTACTTCGGAGAAGAGGTGCGCCGGGGAGGCTCGGTGCTTGGTTGAGATGCTCACGAGCGCCTTTGCGAACATCGTGTTGGCTGCGAGCGCGCCGATGATGCAGCCCACGATCTGTGCGGGTGCGTACGCGAGTGCGTCTCGCCAGCTGAGGCCGCCGAAGCTGGCGTCTACGAGCGAGACGACGGGGTTGAAGTGCCCGCCGGAGACCGGCCCGAACATCAGGATGATCGCGAATAGACCCGCTGCGGTCGCTGCGGCGTTCTCGAAGAGCTGCAGGCCAACGTCGCCGGGGGAGAGTTGGCTGGCGGCGATGCCTGAGCCGATGACGATCGCGGCGAGGAACGCAGAGCCGAGCAGCTCGGCGACCAGCCGCCGGTGAAGTGGAGCTTGGGTCACAAGCGCTATCGGGTCGCGGCGAGGGCGCCGTCGGAGCTGCCGACGAGTGCGCGTAGCGCGGCACCACCGGTTGGTGGGTCTGGCTGCCACGCGATCGCCCAAGTGCTGGCGGATGAGAGCTGGTCGATCTCGTGGAGGTGGGGGTGTTCTGCCAGGGCGCGGGCGCGCAAGGTGGGGTGCTGGGTGTTTGTGCCTGAGAGGGTGGCGTTGACGATCCAGCCGTATGGCTCGATCCCGGCTCGGCGCAGGTCCGCTTGCAGCCGGGCGGCTTCGTAGATCGGTGTGCTCTCGGCGAGCGTGAGGATGACCACCTTCGCGTAGTCCGGGTCGCGCAGCCGCTGGGCGAGGGTGCCGACGGCGTCGGGTACCTGGGCGTTGGTGCGCTCGATCTCCCGCTGATAGCTCTCGGCAGCATCGAGCAACAACAGCGTGTGTCCGGTGGGGGCGGTGTCGAGCACGACGATCCGGTCTTGCGCCTCGTCGACCGTTCGCGCGAACGCTCGGAAGACCGCGATCTCCTCGGTACATGGTGAGCGGAGGTCCTCGGCGAGCAGCGCGCGCCCTTCGTCATCCAGACCGGTCGCGGCGGCGAGGACCTCGTGGCTGTAGCGCTCGGTCTCAACAGCCGGGTCGATCCGCTCAACCAGCACCCTCGTTTGGCTCTGGCCGGCGAGCGCGTCGGAGAGGTGCGCGGCGGGGTCGGTCGTTGAGAGCGTCACCTGGTGGCCGCGGTCGGCGAGTGCGACCGCGATCGCCGCAGCGATCGTCGTTTTCCCGACACCGCCTTTGCCCATCGTCATCACGACACCGCGTCCCGCGCGCGCGAGCTCCTCGATCAGCTGCTGGAGTTCGGCGAATGCCGGTGGCGTGAACCCGGAGTGGTTCTCGTCGAGGTCCACGCTGCCGCCGCCGGCGAGTTCTCGCAGCGCAGGAATGCCGATGAGATCCCCAGCAGCGAGATCGACCGCCGAGACTGGGATCTCGTTCAGCGCGGTCGGTGCAGTGGCGAGCGCACCCTGTTGGCGGCTGTGGAACGCTTGGGCCGTGGGGTCGTCGGCGGGGTTACGGAGCACGCCGTTGATGACGAGCTGTTGGTTGGTGACGCCGAGCGCTCGGAGTTCTTCGCTGGCGCGGGCGGCTTCGCGTAGCGCGCTCGGATCGGCGCGGGCGACCAGCACTAGCCGGGTCTGGGCCGGGTCGGCCAGTCGGCTGACGGCGTCCTCGTATTGGCGGCGTTGGCGATCGAGACCGGCGAGCGGGCCGAGGCAGCTTGCACCGGACTGGTGCTCCTGCGCGTACCCGCTCCAAGCGCTCGGGAGGGTCAACAGCCGCAGCGTGTGACCGGTCGGGGCGGTGTCAAACAGCACGCGGTCATAGCCGGCCGCGCTCTCGTTGGTGAGGATCGTCGTGAATTCGTTGAATGCGGCGATCTCCACGGTGCATGCGCCTGAGAGCTGCTCCTCCATGCTCGCCAGCGCGCTGTCGGGCAGCACACCTCGATATGGCGCGAGTGTTCGCTCACGGTAGTCCGCGGCGGCCTGCTCAGGGTCGATGTTCGCCACGTCGAGATTCGGCACGCCAGGGACTGGGGTCGGGTCGCTGCCGGCAGTGATTCCGAACACGTCATCGAGGTTGGACGCCGGGTCGGTACTGATCAACAGCGTCCGCAGCCCGGCTGACGCGAGCGCGACGGCAACGGCGCTCGCGGTCGTTGTTTTCCCGACGCCGCCTTTGCCGGTGAAGAACACATGGCGCGTTCGCCAGTCGGCCCAGTCCAGCGGCGGCAGAGCCTCGAGTGCAGGCAGCGGCACGTTCAGCAGCTCGATCCCGGTGAGCAGCCGCACCCCGATGATGTCTCGGGTGCCGTCGGCAACGCGAATGAGGTTTCCGAGAGCAGGGCAGCGAGTTCCTCGCGCCCGGGGTAGTGGCCGTGGGTGCGGATCTCGCCGTCGATGACGAGGATCGGGAGTGCCTTGTCTCCGAACGCCTGCATCAGCCCGGTGACCTTCGGGTTGGCGACGAACGCATCCGGGTCGGAGGTGAGGTTGTGCCGCTCAACGCTCGCGCCCTGAGTTTCGGCCCAGCGCAGATCCTCGCGAACAGCGATCAGCTGCTCATCGACGCTCGGCCCGCACACGCCGGTCTCGCAACACATCGCGCCCTCGTACAAAGCGACGTGCTTGGCGGTCGACTCGTTCTGCTGGTTCTGGGGATGCTCGGTGATGCTCATATCTGGTCCTTTGTCGTGGCGTATCGCAAATAGGCGACCGCTTTAGGGTTCGGCGCTGCCGTCCTGATCATGCGGCGGCGACGAGTTTGCGTGCGTACTCTCCGGGCAGACCGGCGGCTTTGACTTCTCGGGCGACCGCTTCGGCGTCGTAGGGGACGCGCTCGATCGAGACCTGCACCTGTGCTGCGTCGTCGAGTTCGAGGATCGCGAACGCTGCCCGAGGGTCTCCGTCCTTGGGTTTGCCGACCGACCCGCAGTTGACGAACAGGACGTCACCGTATGTGTGGATCCACGGCTTGTGCGTGTGACCGAAAACCATCACCTGTGCTTCCTCGGCGGCTGCGAAACGCTCGTAGAGCTTGGCGGGCTTTTCCTCGAACAGGTACTCGTTGACCTTCCGCGGCGAGCCGTGCACGAGGTGGATCGGAACGTCGCCGAGCTCGAATCGCAGATCGAATGGCAGCCCGCGCATGAAGTCCTTCGCGGCCTGATCGGTGTGAGCGAGCGTCCAGGCGACCGACTGCTTGCCGAGCTCGCGGTCGTGCTCGGTGATATACGCACAACCGCAGTCATCGAGGTCACGGCCGATCGCGTAGTCGTAGTTGCCGTAGATCGTCGGGATCCCCCGCTCCTGGATCAACCGCGCACACCTCGTTGGGGTGTGGGCCGTAGCCGACGAGATCCCCGCCGCAGTAGATGTCGCTCGACGCCGATCGCGTCGATCGCGGCGAGGCTGGCCTCGAGCGCGGGCAGGTTGCCGTGGATGTCGGTGATCACAGCTAGTCGAGTCAAAACGGTCTCCGGGAGGGTCAGTGGGCTGGGGCGATCGTGAGGGTTTCGAGCAGCTCGGTCACGTGCGCTTGGATGTCGTCACGAATCACACGGACGACCTCGATCGGTTGCTCCGCCGGGTCGTCGATATCCCAATCCTGGTAACGCTTGCCCGGGTAGACGGGGCACGAGTCACCGCAGCCCATCGTGATCACGACGTCAGCGGCACGAACGACGATGTCGGTCAACGGCTTGGGGAACTCACGACTGATGTCGATCCCAAGCTCGCTCATCGCCTCGGTCACGGCGGGGTAGATCCGCTCGCCAGGATGTGACCCAGCACACCGGACCCCGACGCGGTCGTCACCGAGGTGGTATGCGATCGCGGCGGCCATCTGGCTGCGTCCGGCGTTGTGCTCGCACACAAACAGAACCTCGGGCAGCTGCTTCGCGATGAGTCCCTGAACCTGGGCTGCGGCGCGGAGCTGATCGCGAGCGAAGCGCTCCACCAACGTAGGGAAGAACGGAGGGATGCAGTGTCGCCTGCGCTGTCAGTCGCTCCCAGGATTCGTCGACGGCGCGAGCGACGGTCTGCTCGGAGAACGCACCGTGGTACTCGACCGCGAGACGCTCCACCGACGCCCGTATCGCGCTCGCCATCGGCGTGGCGTATTTGATCTGGTCGTAGCTCATGACGTGCCTCCTCGATCCCGATGAACAGAGTCTATCTATTGACAGGCATCACTTCAATTGATATTTGTAGATCGATGAGCATCGATATGGAACTAACCCCGAAGACGAAACGCGCCGCCGGTGAGCCGTGCTGCGAACCGGTCGTGTACCCCGATGTGCAACGCGAGCAGGCGATCCGAATGGCCGAGGTCGCGAAGGCGCTGGGCGATCCGATCCGCCTGCAGCTCGTTGACGTGCTGCGCAAACACGCCGGCAAGGTCTGTGTGTGCGAGCTGGTGCCGCTCTTCGACATCGCCCAGCCGACCCTCTCGCACCATTTGAAGAAGCTGCGGGAGGCCGGGATCGTCGACTCCGAGCGTCAAGGACTGTGGGCCTACTACTACGTCATCCCCGAGGCACTCAAGGAGCTATCCGCATGGCTGAGCTGAACACCGCCGCGACAACCGCGACCGAGACAGCGTCTCCGTGTTGCGGGCCTGAGCAACAAGCCGGTTGCTGTGAGCCGAGTGACAAGGCCGCTTGCTGCGATCCGAGCCACGGTGACGGCTGCGGCTGCGCCGCCGGGCAGAGCACCGACACGCCGACGACTGACATTCGTGAACAGGTACGCGAGCGCTACGCAGCGGCCGCTCTGTCAGTCAAGGACGACCCCTCTTCAGGCTGCTGCACACCAAGCGATGCGTTCGACGGTGGCAGCGAAGTCTTCGGCGCCGCTCTGATATGACCTCGGCGATCGCGAACAGCTCCCCGACACCGCAGCACTCGCATCACTCGGTTGCGGCAACCCCACAGCCGTCGCCGAGCTACACGAGGGCGAGACGGTCCTTGACCTCGGATCCGGCGGCGGGCTCGACGTGCTGCTCTCCGCCAAACGCGTCGGCCCAACCGGCCTCGCTTACGGCCTTGACATGACCGATGAGATGCTCGCCCTCGCGCGCGAGAACCAGCAGAAGGCTGGTGTCGAGAACGTGCAATGGCTACGCGGCCACATCGAGGAGATCCCACTGCCGGCCGACGCCGTCGACGTCGTGATCTCCAACTGCGTGATCAACCTCTCCGGCGACAAGCCGAAGGTGATCGCCGAAGCCGCGCGCGTCCTGCGTCCCGGTGGACGGTTCGCAGTCTCCGACGTGATCGCCGACGAGAACATGGACGACGCCACCAAGGCCGACATGCAGGCATTCACTGGTTGCATCGCCGGCGCCCTCACCCGAGCCGAGTTCGAGCAGATCCTCACCGACGCCGGGTTCCAAGACGTCGAGATCCAGGAAACGCACCGGGTGCACGAATACGCCAGCTCGGCGATCGTTCGCGCCCGCAAACCAAGCAAGGACACCCTATGAACCCTCAAATCATGCTCGAGTCCGCCAAGGCCCATCAACGCGACCTGGAGCGCGCAGCGGGATGCTGCAGGATGGTCATCGGTCACGCGCGTCGGTTGCACCTACCGCACCGAGTCACCGTACGTCTCCGCAAAATTGAAGTTCGCGCCGTGCCCGCCGTTTGCTGCATCTGACCGTCGGCCTCGTTGGACCACATCCGTAGACGACGGTTCAAGTGAGCTCGGGGCTTTGTCTGCGAACTGGGTGAACCGCGGGGGAGAGTTGCGCCCCCGGCGGCTCACCCAAAGCGGGGCGATCAGTGCTCTTGGCGTCGTGACGATCGTTGCCTACGGAGTCGCCTACTACTCCTTCGGCGCGCTTATCGACCCGATCGAGCACAGCACAGGCTGGAGCACTACTGCCCTCGGCGCGACCTTCAGCGCTGTGCTCGTGATCGGTGGGATCGGAGGCCTGTTCGGCGGGCGACTCGTCGACCGGGTCGGCACCCGCCCAGCCTTCCTGATTGCAGGAACAGCCGGCGGTGGAGGTATCGCGGCCGCGTCGGTGTGCCACAGCGTCCCGGCGTTTGCTGCGCTCTACGCGCTCGGCGCCGGCGCAATCTCAGCACTCGCTACTACCACGTCACCCAGCCCACCGTCATCCGCGCCGCACCCCATCAGCCACAGCGCGCCGTCGTTCGCCTGACGATCTTCGGTGCGTTCGCCAGTCCGATCTTCCTCCCGCTGACAGCCTGGCTCACCCACGAGCTCGGATGGCGCGGAACACTCCGCGTCCAGGCGCTGCTGACCGCAGGTGTCTTCTTGGTCGCCGCCGCTATCCGCAGCCCCGAGGGACCGAACGCAGCCGCACCCATCGCCCGTACCAATCGGCACGGCCAAGTGCGACAAGCGCTCGCGACCGCATGGCAAAACCCGGTCGTCCGGCGATGGGTGCTGGCGTCGGTAATCAGCGGCGCTGCCATCGATGTAATGCTCGTCTACCAAGTACCGATCATGGTCGCCGCCGGACTACCCGCCGGAGTAGCAGCGACCATCGCAGGGGCCCGCGGCTTCGCTCAACTCGGCGGCCGCGTCCCACTCTCACCAGTACTTACGAAGCTTGAAACCAAACCAACGATCCTGATCGCCCTCGGGGTCGCGCTCGCCGGCGCCCTCTTGCTCCTCGCCAGCGAGCACATCGTGCCAGCGATCGGCTACAGCCTCCTCGCCGGCGTATCACTCGGCGCGCTCTCGACCCTCCAAGGCATCTACACCAACGAGCTCGTCGGCGACGAGAACCTCAGCCTCCTCACAAGCCATCTTCGCCGTCGGTAGCGCACTAGGTCCGGTCATCGCCGGAACGATCTTCCAAGCAACAAACAGCTACACCCCCGTGATCCTCGTCACCGCGACCGGGTTTCTCATCTCCGCACTGATCCTCAGCGGAGGACGACCGACAGTTACTGCCGAACGCAGCGAGACCAACGAGCACCTCTTGCATGCCTGATCCGCGACCCAAGCTGTGGCCTCTCCTGCCATGGCCACCCGGGTATCGGGACATCGAGAGTGCGACGGCCGCTTCTCGCGACACACATCGCGAGAAGTCTGCACCGCGACGGTGAGAGAGAGGCCGCCGGACGAGTCGCCGGTCGACTGCTGAGCCACTTTGGATCACACGGTCGGCTCCTTCTTCTCGTGCGCGACGCATATGGTCCTATCCGCGCGGTTACACCCCCTTCGCGCGGACACCAAGTACCCAACGCGTAGAAGGTGACCTCAAGTCACGATTAGCGCGCTGAGAATGATCGAGCGGTTAGCTTCCAGTCATGTCGTCGGATCCATTCTCGACCCCGCCAGGAAAACGGCTCGCGGCGATGGTGCCTGGTCGCTTAGCTGTTAGCGAAGTAACTGTTGACCTGCCAGCGTCCATGCGCAGCGAACGGCACCAGGCGGTGCGGGATTGCGCGCTTGAGTGGCAGCGGTTCTCCAGCGAAGCATGGTTTTGGGAGATGGCGTCCCCAGAAGCCGTGGAAAACGCGGCTTATGCGCTCGCGGGACAAATGGCATCCGTTGGAGAACAGGTCGCGCTCGCGTATTCGGCTGCCGTTGAGGTTGCTCTCTGGCAAACGAAGCCGGCCGTCGAGGAGGACTCTGTTGTACGCGAGATGAGCATCCGTGCGATGGCCGAGGCTCAGTCCCTATTCGTCATCGGTGCTGGCCATGCTCTTGCGAATGTCGCAGTCCGCGCGCTGACAGTCCGTGCCGACCTCAAGGCGCGCCTCGCCGCATTGTTTCAGCCGAAAGCTGCAGATGGTTTCGCACCGTTTTCGCAGAAACGGGAGGATTGGATCTCGCTGAACACTCCCGCGTGTAAGAAACTCGCTGCAGCCGCCGCATCGTCGAAGTCCCGCGACATCATCGCCTTGGTCGCAGCGGTCGTCAACTACGGGAATAGCCCAGAGTGGCGAGCGCTCGTTGAACGTCGAGGCGAGGACTTCCATCGGTGGAGGCCGCAAACGCACGGGCTCCCAGGAATCTCACAGCGGTCCCCATGGGCGTACGTACCGCCAACCGCGAACTCGCCGGGAGAACGCGTGCTGCAAATGGGCCAACTTCCGTACGAGGACGCGCACGGGCTGGCGGGCGAGGTCGCTCAGGTTGCTACCGACGGTATGTTCGCTCTCGCCGAGGGGATGGTCCGATTCACGAACGGTCTGGAAGCAGCGATGCGAGCGCTGCGTGATTCTGGGTAGGAGTTCCGCCGCCCGCGTCTGTCCTCAACCCGTCACAAGGCTGGGGCCTGCTGTGGTGCGACCTGCTTTCGACTGCCCACGCGCTCCTCGCCGCCCGTCACGACAGTGGTGCTTTGCGCGGGGACGAGGGAGTTCTGTTGCCAGCGTGGGCGTCGTGGGCCCCACGAAGTTTCAGCCGTTGTGACCGACCGTCTAATCGGTGGGGGCACTGTGCTCTGTGACGGTGGTGTTTTGGCGGTCGGGCTGGTCGCTACTGAGGCGCGGTGTCGGAGCGTACGGTGTTGTTGCGACGGTCGCGGGAAAGCTCACTTTTATATGTAGGCCGCCTTCGGCGCGTGGTTGTGCTGTGAGCTGAGCGTGGTGGGCGTTGGCGATCGATTGGACGATTGAGAGGCCGAGCCCGTATCCGTGCTGGCCATTGGTTCGTGTGGTCTTGAGTCGTTGGAACGGCTCGAATAGCCGTTCGATCTCGGCTGGTGGTATTTGGGCTCCGGTGTTGGCCACGACGATCTGGGGCGCGTCCATCCGTGGTTGTGGTCTGGATGTGGACGTGGCCGCCGGGGCGTGTTGTAGCGGATGGCGTTGTCGATCAGGTTGGTTATCAGCCGTTCGATGAGCGCTGGCTGGCCCGTGGTCGGTGCGGGCTCGAGCGTGGCAGTGACCTCAATATCTCGTTCTTCGGCTTGCGGCACGCGAGTGAGCAGTGCGGAGTTGGCGAGGACGGCAAAGGTCGATCGGTTCCTGGTGGTCGAGCCCGCGCTCGCTGGTGGCAAGAGTCAGTAGCGCCTCGACGAGGCCCTGTTGCTGCTTGCTGGCGGCGAGTACCTTCTCGCAGGTCTCTCGCAGCGCGGCGTTGGTGGCGTTTGGATCAGCGAGCGAGACCTGCAACAGCGTCTGCTCCCAGGCGATCGGGGTACGGAGCTCGTGGGAGGCGTTGGCGACGAAGCGTTGCTGTGTTTCGAACGCGGCCTGTAGGCGCGCGAACAGATCGTCGAGGGTGTCGCCGAGCCGCCTGAATTCCTCGTCTGCGTCATTGAGGGCGAGGCGTTCGTGCAGGTTCGTAGCGGAGATCCGGCGGGCGGTGGTGGTGATCGTCAGAACCGGGCGTAGCACCCTGCCGGCGACGAACCAGCCGAGCACGATCGCGAGCACGGCGACGATCGCGAGGGCGATGCCGGCGCTGACGAGGAGGTGATGGAGGTCTGCTGCGCGCTGCGCTGCGATCTGCCGATCGGTTGCAGCGAGTGACGCTGCCGCTGGGCTGCCCGGCGTTGGCTCAGCGGGGTGGACAGGCACGAGGGTAGGCACGCCGCTCGAGGCTGGAATTCGTGTGGCGGTTTTGTTGATGGCCGCTTCGGAGAGGAGGTAGGTGACGGTCAGCAGGACCACGCCGCAGGCCAAAAACAGCGCCGCCGTAGAGCACGGTTAGCCGCAGGCGTGCGGTGCGGGCCGGGAGCCGCAGCCACGACCGCGGGGCCGGTTGTGACGCGGGGCGCATCAGATCCGGTAGCCGCCGTCGCGCACGGTGTCGATCAGGGGTGGGTCGCCGAGCTTGGCGCGTACGCGGCTGATCGTGACTTTGACGGCGTTTGTGAACGGATCGGTGTTCCGGTCCCAAACGTGTTCGAGCAGCTCCTCGGCCGACACGATCCGTCCTTGCGCGGCGAGCAGGTATTCGAGCACCCCGAACTCCTTTGCGGTCAGGTCAAGGCGGCGGCCGCCGCGGACCGCGAACCGGCGGGCGGGGTCGAGTGTCAGGTCCCCGTGCTCAAGGATCGGCGGCAGTGCCGGCACGGCGCGTCGCGCGAGCGCTCTGACTCGGGCGACGAGCTCGGCGAAGTCGCACGGCTTCGGCGAGGTAATCGTCAGCACCGATCCCGAGCCCTTCGACGCGCTCAGCGATCGTGCCCGACGCGGTCAGCATCAGAATCCGGCTCGGCGCACGGGTTGCAACGAGCGACCGGCAAACCTCGTCGCCGTGAACATCGGGAAGGTCACGGTCGAGCACGATCACGTCGTAGTCAGTGACCGCCGTGCGCTCAAGCGCAGTGGCGCCATCGAGCGCAACGTCGACCGCCATCCCCTCGCGGCGCAAACCGCCAGCGACCGCGTCGGCCAATCCTTCGTGATCCTCGACTACCAGCACTCGCATGGTTTGGCGGCCGTCCAGCCCGCGACCCGACCATAGCCGCCACAGGTTTCGGCCAGGTTTCGCTTTTCGCTACCGAGACGAAACCTGCCATCCCCTACAACAGCCTCCTATGCGAACCTCGAACCCGTCAAGGAGGCCGAGCGCATGCAGATCGTCAATCATCGCCGTGCGAGCAACCCACCGGCGTCGACTCGCGGACCTCGGCACCGCCGAGCGCCGCGGATCGGCGTGTTGTTCAGTGCAGCGATGGTCGCAGCGCTGATCGCGGGGTGTGGTGGCAGCTCGCCAAACGGCAACAGCGTCGCGGCCATCAAGAGCAGCTCATCAGGCGGCGTCACGCACGCCGACACCTCGAGCACCGCGACGAGCAGCAGCACGCGCTCGACAACCCCGGCCAGAACGGCCAAGCCGAGGAGGAAGCCGAGCGCGCTGGCGTTCGCGAAATGCATGCGCGCACACGGCGTGCCGAGCTTTCCCGACCCCAACAGCTCAGGCAAGATCCCCATCAAGTCGAGTGGTGGCATGACGCGTGCGCCCAGCGGTGGCTTCACCGCGAACCCGAACTCACCGGCATACGAGACCGCGTCGAAGGACTGCCGGCCGCTGGCAATGGCGACACCAGTGACCCAGGCGCAGAGCAACGAGCTCATCGCGTCCCAACTGAAGTTCGCGGTCTGTATGCGTAAGAGCGGAGTCCCGAACTATCCGGACCCGACCAGTACCGGTGAGGTCGGTAATAACGGTGCGATCAGCGGTGTGAACCCCAACTCGCCGGCGGTCCAGCGCGCAGAGAAAACATGCAGCCACCTCCTGACACCCCCGCCCAGTGTCCCGGGCGGCGGACCACCGGCGCCCTCAGGAAACGGATGATCAATCCGCGACGATCCACTGCACGCCGTGACCCCTCCAGGCGTGAAGGAGCCACGCACGATCCGACTCGCGACTCTTAGCAAAGACCTGCCTTCCGTTTCGGACGCGCATCTTCAGCGCGCCAGCGACTCCCCTGGAATGCGCGGAAAGGGCACACTTTGGCTTGATCTCCCAGGGGAACGGGATGGGTCGGATGTCAGTGAGTCGCCCTGGGGCTTTGTCGGAGTTCAGGATCGTGCTCGCCGAACGCGGTAGAGAGCGCGGCTCGGAAGGCCTTTATCCCGGATAACTCAGAGGATGAGGCGCGGACAGCGGTGAACAGCTCTCGTTCGAGCGGGGTCGGGAGGTCGAGCAGTCTGAGCGGAGGTTCATGACCTGCCCAGATCAGGTCCGGGAGGATTCCGACGGCGTGGCCTGAGGCGACCAAGGCGATGTGCGTATCGAGGTCGGTGGCCTCGAAGCGAACGTCCGGTTCAAAGCCGGCCGCGCGGCATTGTTGGACTGCCCAGTACCGGGCTGCCGTTCCTTCGGGTTCGAGAATCCAGGCATCGTCCCTGAGCTCCGCGAGCGTCCGTGCCTCCGAGCCCGGTGAGAGCACGACGCGCATGGGGTCGTTGCCGAGGTGCAGATAGTCGATGCCGTCGTGGCGCTCGCGCCTGTGGCCCGGGTATTGCTCGGCGATTACGAGGTCGTAGTGACGGGCTTCGAGCTCGGCGAGGCCGAGTTCAGGTGCAACGACAAAGAGCTGAATCCGAGGTTGTCCCGCGTTGGCCTCGATGATGTCGAGCGCGCGGGGAATCAGCGCGCGTGTCGCACTCGCGATCGTCGCTACCCGCAAGGTTTCGGGCGCTGGGCCGAAGGCGCTCAGCTTCGATCGCATGCGTTCCTCTAGCTGCATGACCTCTTCTGCATATCGGGCCATGGCTTCGCCTTGGGCCGTGAGGCGCAGGCGTCGTCCGTCTGGTTCCAGCAGGGGAACGCCAACTTCACGCTCGAGTTGGCTGAGTTGTTGAGAGACGTTCGAGGGGCTGTAGTCGAGCGATGTCGCGACTTGGCCGATGGTGCCCCTCAGTTTGAGTTCGCGAAGCAGCCGGAGACGGTTTAGATCCCACATGGGTACCTGATTTCGGGCGCTGTGGATGTTTCGGTTTCAGTGAATGGTCCGCATTGGAAAGTATCGCTTTTTTTATCGGTTACCAGGCATCATTCTCACTGGTTGCCGGTGCAGCGACGCATCGCACCAACCGTGGGAGGTGGGATCAATGCAGGCCGCACGAGTGTCTGTGCGAACCGAAACCCGACCGTCGACCGCGAAACCGCTCGAGGCGGCGCAGCGCCAGCTGGCTGACTCGGCGGAGCGGCTGGGCTTGGATGCGGGCTCCCGCGCGATGCTCGCGCGGCCACGGCGGGAGATGACCGTGAGCGTTCCCTTGCGTCGCGATGATGGATCGCTCGCGCTCTACACGGGGCACCGCGTGCAGCACAACCTCTCACGCGGTCCCGGCAAGGGAGGCATCCGATTCAGTCCGAGCGTGAACCTGGATGAGGTCCGCGCTCTAGCGATGTGGATGACCTGGAAGTGTGCGCTCGTGGACATCCCCTACGGGGGCGCCAAGGGCGGGGTGACGATCGACCCCTCAACGCATTCCGACGCCGAGATCGAGCGGGTCACGCGGCGTTACGCCAGTGAGCTCGCCGATTTCATCGGCCCTGAGCGCGATATTCCAGCGCCTGACATCGGAACCGATGAGCGCGCTATGGCTTGGGTGATGGACACGATCTCTACCAGCCGGGGCTTCACCGTGTTGGGCGCCGCGACAGGGAAGCCGTTGGCCCTTGGCGGCTCGCGTGGACGGAGCGCCGCCACGTCGAAGGGGGTGACCCTGATCGCCCTGAAGGCGTTGGAGAGCCGCAACCTTGCGCCGGAGGACTGCACGGCCGCTGTCCAGGGCTTCGGGAAGGTCGGGGCCGGCGCGGCACGCCTCCTACATGAGGCTGGAGTCCGTGTCGTCGCTGTGAGCGATCAGTTCGGTGCGGTGTATGACGAGCAGGGCCTCGATCCCGCTGCGGTGAGCAGCCACGTCGCCGCGACCGGCTCGGTGGTTGGCTGCAGCAGTGGCGAGGAGCTTGCTGGTGACGCGTTGCTCGAGCTGGACGTTGATCTCCTCGCGCCGTGCGCTGTCGAAGGCGTGATCGACGGCAGCAACGCAGATGCAATCCGCGCGTCCGTGGTGGTGGAGGGCGCGAACGGACCGACGACGCCGGAGGCCGACGTCATCCTCAACGAGCAAGGGATCATGGTCGTACCCGACATCCTTGCCAATTCCGGCGGCGTGATCGTCAGCTACTTCGAGTGGGTCCAGGCCGTCCAGGCGTACTGGTGGAGCGTCTCGCAAGTGGAAGAGCGGCTCAACGAACGGCTGCTCACGACATGGGCCGAGGTGTGCACTCGAGCCGATGACGACGACCTCAGCCTGCGTGAAGCGGCGACCGACATTGCGGTCGCCCGCGTCGCCGACGCCCACAAGCTCCGCGGCCTCTACCCCTGAGCTTTTGAGACCCGTCAACTCTCAACCAAACGCGTGAACGAATGACTGTCGCAACCCAAACCGTTACGTCTGTAGATCCGGCGCTGGCGGACGAGACCGTTGCGCTCGTGCGTCGCTGGCTCGAGGCCAGTGCCCTGGTACCACAGGAATCGTCCGCAGCACGGCTGGCGGGCGTGCTCAGCGATCCGAACGGACTCGCGTTCACCGTCGGTTTCATCGATGGTGTGGTTCGCCCCGAAGACGTCCGTGTGGCTGCCCGGAACCTGCGCGGCCTGACGTCGGTCATCCCCCGCTTTTTGCCTTGGCCGTTGCGCGCTCTGATCCGTGCCGGCGCACTGCTCGGGCCGGCACTGCCCTGGCTGGTTGTTCCTGCAGCGCGCTGGGTGCTGCGCCGTATGGTGCGGCACTTGGTGGTGGACGCCACCGACGGTCGCCTCGGAGCGGCAATTCGCCGGATCCGTGGTGGCGACGGGACCGTTCGCCTGAACGTGAACCTGCTTGGTGAGGCGATCCTCGGCGAGGACGAGGCAGCGCGACGCCTACAGGGAACGCGCCGGCTGCTGCTCCGCGACGACGTGGACTACGTCTCGATGAAAGTGTCAGCCACGGTCGCGCCGCACACTCCGTGGGCGTTTGACGATGCTGTCGCCCACGCCATCAAAGCACTCACGCCTCTGTTTCGGATCGCCGCTGAGGCCCCCGGCGCAGCGAAGTTCATCAACCTGGACATGGAGGAGTACAAGGATCTCGACCTGACCCTCGCGGTGTTCACCGGGCTGCTTGATCGGGAGGAGTTCCTTCGCCTGGAGGGCGGCATCGTCCTACAGGCATATCTCCCGGACTCACTTGGTGCGATGGTCCGGCTTCAGGCGTGGGCAAAGCAGCGGCGAGCCCGCGGGGGCGCTGCGATCAAGGTGCGTGTGGTGAAGGGTGCAAACCTGCCGATGGAGCGGGTCGACGCCGAGCTGCATGGGTGGCCGCTGGCAACCTGGCCCACAAAGCAGGCCTCCGACGCCTCCTACAAAGCAGTGCTGGACTACGCGCTACGACCCGAGCACGTCGAGTCGGTGAGGATCGGCGTCGCGGGTCACAACCTCTTTGACGTCGCGTTCGCGTGGCTGCTGGCGCAACGCCGCGGGGTGACCGCAGCGGTTGACTTCGAGATGCTGCTGGGCATGGCCACCGCTCAGGCCGCGGTGATCCGTGAGGAAGTCGGCTCACTGCTGCTGTACACACCGGTGGTGCACCCGCAGGAGTTCGACGTGGCGATCGCGTACCTCGTACGACGCCTGGAGGAAGGAGCCTCGCACGAGAACTTCATGTCCGCTGTCTTCGACATCGGCAAGGACCCGGTGTTGTTCGATCGGGAGCGACAGCGGTTCCTGGCATCGCTCGCCCACATGCCGACGGAGGTCCCGAAACCAAACCGGGCGCAGAACCGCAATACGCCACAACCGCCGGGGCGACGCCACCGATTTGAGAACACCCCTGACACCGACCCGGCGATCGCCGCCAACCGCGAGTGGGGGCGCGCGATCCAGCAGCGCATGCAGACCTCCACACTGGGGATCGAGACCGTTGAGCAGAACCAAATCGTCGATTCCGGGCAGCTGCACGACCGGATCGAGGTTGGCATAGCCGCCGGAGAGGCGTGGCAGCAATTGGGCGCCGACGCCCGTGCCGAGATCCTCCACCGCGCTGCCGATGCTCTGCAGGCTCGACGAGCCGACCTCCTGGAGGTCATGGGCGCTGAATGCGGCAAGGTGATCGAGCAGGGCGATCCCGAGGTGAGCGAGGTAATCGACTTCGCTCATTACTACGCCGAACGCGGCCGCGAATTGGAGCACGTCGCGGGCGCGACCTTTGCTCCTGCGCGGCTGACGGTGGTGACGCCACCGTGGAACTTCCCGGTAGCGATCCCGGGCGGCTCTGTGCTGGCCGCGCTTGCCTCGGGCTCACCGGTCATCATCAAGCCCGCAAGCCAGGCTGTCCGCTGCGGCGCGGTACTGGTGGAGGCGCTCTGGGAGGCGGGCGTTCCGCGCGACGTTCTGCAATACGTGCAACTCCACGATCACACGCTCGGTCGTGAGCTGATCTCCGATTCCCGTGTCGAGCGGGTGATTCTCACCGGCGGCTACGAGACCGCAGAAATGTTTCGCTCTTTCCGGTCCGACCTGCCACTGCTGGCTGAGACGAGCGGCAAGAACGCGATCATCGTGACACCGAGCGCTGACCTTGATCTGGCGGCCAAGGATGTCGCCTACTCCGCGTTCGGACATGCCGGTCAGAAGTGTTCTGCTGCGTCGTTGGTGATCCTTGTCGGCAGCGTCGCACGCTCTGAGCGGTTCCGCCGCCAGCTGATCGACGCGGTCACTTCATACAGGGTCGGGATGCCGTGGGAGCCATCTAGCCAGGTCGGACCGCTCATCGGGCCGGCAGAAGGGAAGCTGCTGCAAGCGCTCACCACACTAGAGCCTGGCCAGCAATGGGTCCTTCAGCCTGAACAGCTTGACGCATCCGGTGCGCTCTGGAGGCCAGGCATCCGAGAGGGCGTGCGATCCGGATCGGAGTTCCATCTGACCGAGTATTTCGGACCGGTGCTCGGGATCATGACGGCACAGAACCTTGATGAGGCGATCGAGCTGGTGAATCGCATCGATTACGGCCTCACCTCTGGCCTGCACTCGTTGGATCCCGACGAGATCAGTACCTGGGCTGAGCGCGTCGAGGCGGGCAACCTGTACGCGAACCGCCACATCACCGGCGCGATTGTTCAACGTCAGCCCTTCGGGGGCTGGAAGAAGGCGGCCGTCGGAAGCGGCACGAAGGCAGGTGGCCCCAACTACCTGGTCGGACTGGGCACCTGGCGCGACGCGCCCATTGCCTTTGGCGTTGTCGAGGCCGCCGTCGCCGATCCGACTACTGCCGGCGCGTTGGCAGCGGCTGCCGCCGTCTCCGTCACCAAGCCCGAGACCGGCTGGTTGCGGGCGGCCCTGACAAGTGACGAGCTGGCCTGGGAGCAGGAGTTCGGGGCGACATGTGACGCGACCGGTCTGAGTGTCGAAAGCAATCTGTTGCGCTACCGGCCGGTGCCGGTAACGGTCCGCGCCGAGCAGACCACGGAAGCTGAACTGCTCCGCATCACCGCGGCAGGCATCAGAGCAAAAGCGCAGCTCACCGTGAGCACGCTCTACCCGCTAGCTGAGCCGATCCGGAGCTATCTCAACGCGTCGGGCGTTAAGACCTACGTCGAGAGCAAGGCGCAGTGGGGTGCGCGTGCCGTTCGCCTAGCGGCAGCAGGTGGCCGCGTGCGGCTGCTCGGAGCCTCGGCTGCCGAACTCGCAACAGCTGTCGCCGGATCGCCGGCGCTCGCCGTGTACTCAGGCGAGGTCGTCTCAGCCGGTCGAGTGGAACTCCTCACATTCCTGCGCGAGCAGGCTGTATCGATCACCACCCATAGGTTTGGAACACCGCTCTCCTATCACCTCGACCGACGCGCGAGCGGAGATCATTGCTCGAGCCCGTACACCTCACGGGCCTCCGCCGCCGACACGTAGCCGTTACGCAGGTCCTCGTACACACGCTCGCGCGTGCGGCGGCGCGGGTCCCCCACCCCGCCGCCGTTCGCGGTGTGGATCCGGATGACATCACCTGCGGACAGAGGCAGAGCGGTCACGGCGCGGTGGCGTTCGAGTGCACCGTCGCGGCGCAGGACCTCGACGTAGTTGAACGATCCCGGCTCGCCGCCGGACAGCGACCATGGTGGGTGGTGCGACCGGCGGTACGCGCAGGTGAGAAAGCAATCGTCGCTGCGTACTCGGTAATCGAGCGTGATGCCACGGCCTCCCCGGTGCTCGCCAGCGCCGCCGGGAGCGTCGCTCAGCGCCAGCTGCTCGACGAAGAGGCCGTAGCGTCCCTCGGCCACCTCGGCCGGACAATTGAAGGTGTCGCCGTGCACGGGGCTGAACAGGGCGCTGTTGCCATCCCGGCTGCGGGAAGCTCCCCACCCACCGACCTCTGGTTCCACGATCGTGAAGTGGCGTCCGGTCTCGGGGTGCGGGCCACCGATGAACGTGCCGCAGATGGAGGCGAAGCTTCCGGCCGGCAGGCGGTCGCCGAGGTGGGGAGCGAGGCATCGCAGGATGAGGTCATACAGTGCGACACGGGTCTCGTAGTACAGGCCACACGCAGCCGTCGGGCCGGGATCGAATACCGAGTGCGGACGGGTGAGCACAGTGAGCGGTCGCAGGTGACCGGCGTTGGCCGAACCGCGGAGGCTGATGATGTTCATGAGCGCCATCTGCGCGGCGATGGTCGCACCGTCGCGCGAGAGGTTGCTCGGGCCCGGGTTCTGATCGGGATTGTCCCTGAGGTCGATGAGGAACTCACCGTCACCGATCTCAACGGTGACCGCATAGACGCTGCCGTCGTCCTGTTGCTCCTCAAGCTGGAAGCGACCGCGTGGCAGCTCGCGCAGCCCCTGCCGCGCCACCTGTTCACCATAGGCGAGCTCGCTGGCGACGGCTTCGTCAAAGGCCAACCGACCGTAGCGCTCCACGAGCTCGACGATCCTGCGCTCACCAACACGCACGGCCGCGATCCCGGCCCACAGATCGCCGTGAAGGAAATCGGGCAGGCGGCTGTTGGCCCGCAGGATGTCGAAGACCGACCGCACCGGCTTGCCTGCGTCGAGCAGCTTGATGGCCGGCAGCCTCAGGCCCTCCTGGAAGATCTCCTGGGCATGAGTGGAGATCGAGCCGGGAGCCATCCCGCCTACGTCATTCCAGTGCGCGATGTTCGCCGTCCAGGCCAGGAGCTCGCCGTCCGCGAACACCGGCAGAGCTACGACGACGTCGTTCAGATGGGTGACGCCGCCATACGCAGGGTCGTTGGTGAGAAACACGTCCCCTGAGCGGATCTCCTCGGCGCGGTACAGCTCACGGATGCGCTTGACGGCACGATCGAGGACGGCAACGAAGGTGGGGATGCCGGCGCCTGAGGAGACAAGGTTGCCGCTGGCATCCGTGATCGCCGTTCCGGCATCGAGCACCTCGTAGATGATCGCGCTCATCGCCGTCCTGCGCAGGGCGGCGAACATCTGATCGCCCGTAGCCTGCAGAGCGCTGGCGATGATCTCGAGCGTGATCGAGTCGGTCGCGGCCTCGGCGCTCACGTGACGAGTTCGTAGACAGACCGGGCGATCTCATCGGTGACGTAGCCGTTGCGCAGGTCCTCACGCACGAGCTCCCGGGAACGCCGGTGCGGATCACCGTGCCCACCCCCGCTGCCAGTGTGGATGCGGATGATGTCTCCCTCGTTGACCTCCACCGCAGTGACGACGGCGTACTGCTCGACGCTGCCATCGCGGCGAATGACCTCGGCGTAGTTTGGCGATCCCTCGCGCCCGCCATGCAACGCCCAGGGCTTGTGCTTGTTGCGCGTGTAGGCGCAGGTGAAGAAGCAGCCGTCGGCGCGCACGCGGTAGTCGAGGACGATGCCCTTGCCGCCGCGGTGTTCCCCCTCCCCACCGGGACCGTCGCCGAAGGCGAGCTGCTCGACGTAGAGGCCGTAGCGCGCCTCGGCCACCTCAGCCGGGCAGTTGAACGTGTCGCCGTGGAAACCGCTGAAGATGGCGTTGTTGCCGTCTCGCGCGGCCGAGCCACCCCAGCCGCCGATCTCAGGCTCGACGATCGTGAAGTGGCGGCCGGTGTCCGGATGCGGGCCGCCGATGAACGTCCCGCAGATCGAGGCGAAGCTTCCCGCCGGTAGTTGGCCGAAGTGCGGCGCCAGGCAGCGCCAGATGAGATCGTAGATGCGGATCTCGACCTCGTAGTAGGTGCCGAAAGCAGCGCCGGGGCTCGGATCGAACACCGAGCCCGGGCGCGTGAGCAGTGTGAGAGGACGGAAGTGGCCGGCGTTCGCCGAGGCGTGCGCACCAGTGAGGTTCATGAAGATCATCTGCGCTGCAACCATCGTCCCGTCGCGGGAGGCGTTGTTCGGGCCGGGATCCTGGTCGGGGTTGTCGCGTAGGTCGACGATGAACTCGTCTGCGTTGATCTCGACCATCACCTTGTAGATGGCGCCGCTGTCCTGCTCCTCCTCAAGCTGGAAGCGTCCTTGCGGCAGCTCGCTGAGCGCGCGGCGGGCCACCTGCTCGCCGTAGCTCATGAAGCTCTCCAGCGCGGTCGTGAAGGTGTCAACGCCGTACTTGTCGATGAGCTCGAGGGTTCGCCGTTCGCCCACGCGCACGGCGGCGACGCCCGCCCACATGTCCCCCTGCAGAAAGTCCGGGAGGCGGCTGTTGGCTTTCATGATCTCCACGACCGAGCGGATCGGCTCGCCGGCCGCGATCAGCTTTACGGCCGGCAACCGCAGGCCCTCCTGGAAGATCTCGGTCGCCTCGTTGGAGATCGACCCAGGCACCATGCCGCCGATGTCGTTCCAGTGGGCGATGTTCGCCGTCCAGGCCACGAGTTGCTCGCCGGCGAACACCGGCATGGCCAGGACCACGTCGTTGAGGTGCGTGACGCCACCGTAGTAGGGGTCGTTCGTGGCAAAGATGTCACCCGGAGAGATGTCGTCGGCCTCGTGAAGCTCGAGGATGCGCTGGACAGCCTTGTCGAGGACACCGACGAAGGCCGGGATCCCGGCGCCCGAGGAGGCGAGATTGCCGCTGCCGTCGGTGATGGCCGTGCCCATGTCGAGCACCTCGTAGATGATGGCGCTCATCGCGGTCTTGCGGAAGGCGGCGAACATCTCTTCGCTGATCGCTTGCAGCGAACTCTGAATGATCTCGAGTGTGATCGGGTCGGCACTCAGCGAGCGTTGTGTACCGGTCATGAGAGGGTGATGTGGAGGTTGCCGTAGTCGTCGACGACGAGCTCGTCACCGGGATGCACAACCACCGTCGTCCCTTTGGTCTCCACTACAGCCGGGCCTCGGAAGCCCATGCCGGGCTCGAGGAGCTCGCCGGTGTAGATGGCGGCATCGTGGATGCCGTCGGTGGCATAGTCGACCGGGCGACTCGGACGGCGGGCATCGTCAAGCGGGCGGCCCGTCTTGGGCAGGCGGGCAGGCTCGAGCTTGCCGACCTCGGCCGTGGCGACGACGTGGACACCGACGAACTCGACGGGGGCGTCGAGGCGGTAGGTGTACTCGCGCTCGTAGGCCTCCTGGAAACGGTTGACGACCTCCTCGATCGCCGCTGCATCGATCGGTCCCGCGGGCAGCGGTACCTCGACGCTGTGCTCCTGGTTCTCGTAGCGCAGGCGTCCGTAGTGCAAGAAGCTCACCCGTTCCGGCTCGATCCCCTCATCAGAGAACTGTGACAGTGATCCGCCAATGACCTCTTCCAGCAGCGCTCCGATGGCGGGTGCGTGATCGGGCGAGAGGGAGAGCAGACGTGTGACGAAGTAGTCGCGGCGCAGGTCGCTCATCAGCATGCCCCAGGCGGAGAACACCTCGGCGGCGCGCGGGATGACGACCTTGCGAATCCCCAACTCGGCGGCGAGCGCGACCGCGTGCATGCCACCACCCCCGCCGAAGGCGACAAGGGTGAAGTCGCGCGGGTCGTAGCCGCGGTTGAGCGAGACGAGCTTGAGGGCGTTGACCATGTTGTTGTTGGCGATGCGGACGATGCCTCGTGCCGCCTCGGTGACGTCCAGCCCGAGCTGCTCGGCGATGGGGCTCAGCGACCGCTCTACCGCCGCCATGTCTGCCTCGATCGTGCCCCCGCAGAAGTAGTCGCGGTCGATGCGGCCCGAGCGCGAGATTGGCATCCGTCGTGGTCGCCTCGGTTCCGCCTCGACCGTAGGCCGCCGGACCAGGTACGGCGCCGGCCGACTGCGGTCCGACGTGCAGCTTGCCGAAGTCGTCGACCCAGGCGATGCTGCCTCCGCCCTGGCCGATCTCGACGAGGTCGACGACGGGCACGAGGATCGGGTAACCAGCTGACAGGCGACTGCGCTCGATCCAGTAGTCGGAGATGATTCTGACCTGGCCTCCCTCGATCAGCGAGCACTTGGCCGTCGTCCCGCCGATGTCGAGCGCGAGGACGTTGGGCTCGCCGATCAGCCGTCCGAGCTCGGCGGCGCCCCAGAAACCACTCGCCGGGCCGGACTCCACCATCGTTATCGGGATTTCGCGCGTCTTGTCGACCGAGTCGACGCCGCAGTTCGACTGCATGATGTAGAGCTGGCCGGAGAAACCGCGGTCGCGCACGCCGTCCGAGAGTCGCGTCAGATAGCGTTCGGCGATCGGTTGCACGTACGCGGAGAGCACTGCCGTGCTGGTGCGCTCATACTCGCGCCACTCGCGGGTGATCTGGTGAGAGGCGACGACCGATACATCGGGCCACAGCTCGCATACCCGCTCGAGTACCGCCCGCTCGTGGGCTGGGTTCGCGTAGGAGTGCAACAGGCAGATGGCGACCGCCTGAACCCCCTCGCGACGGAAATCTTCGACGATCTCCTGAAGGCCGTCGAGCTCCAGCGGCCAGCGCTCGCCGCCGTCCTGCGCAAGACGGCCTCGCACCTCGCGGCGCAGATAGCGGGGCACGAACGGTTCCGGCTTGACGTAGTGCAGATTGAAGAAGTCGGGCCGGTTGCCGCGCGCGATCTCGAGCGAGTCTCGGAATCCTTGAGTCGTGATCAGGCCGGTCAGGACGCCCTTGCGCTCAGCCAGCGCATTGATCACGACGGTCGTCCCATGGGCGAGCGAGCCGATCTCCTCGACCGTGATGCCGCTGCCTCTGAGCACCTCGAGCACGCCGCGCTCGAACTCCGGCGGCGTCGTATCGGCCTTCGCCGTGATGACCTCCTGGACGCCCGTGGCCGGATCAGTCACGAAGTACACGAGATCGGTGAAGGTGCCGCCGACGTCGGTCGCCGCACGGATCGTTCCAGCCGGTCGCGCCGGCTGCTCACGTTGCATATTGGTCATGTGCGGCGACGCCTGAGGAGTTGGTCCAGCCCGACGGCGAGGAGTACGAGAAACCCGAAGACGACATCCTCGTAGACCGGGTTGAGGTTGAGGAGCACGAAGCCGTTGTTGATCAGCTCGAGGATCAGCGCACCGACCACAGCCCGCCAGATCGCTCCCTGTCCGCCGAGGATGCTTGTGCCACCGACGACAGTGGAGGCGATCGCCAAGAGGGCCAGCGTCGAGCCGATGCTCGAGTCAGCTGAGCCCGCCTGTGACGCGGCGATGACACCAGCGGCTCCAGCGCAGGCCCCGCTCAGTGAGAAGACCACGATCCGATAGAAGGAAATGTTGATGCCGGAGAGGCGAGCCGCCTCGGGATTGCCGCCGATGGCGTAGAGCCCGCGCCCGAAGCGGCTGTAGGCGAGCAGTAGGCCCAGAAGCACCGCGATCACGATGAACACCCATGACGCCACGGTGAGGCCGTAGGTGTCGTTCATCAACATGAAGTGGGGAACGGAGTTCGTGGCCACGTTGCCGCCGGTGATGACGGTGGCGAATCCCAGGAAGACGTAGCTCGTGGCCAAGGTGGCGATGAAGCTGTTGATCCGGCCGAGCGAGATGATGGCGCCGTTTATCGCCCCCAGCCCAAGCCCCACAAGAGTCGCGACCACGAAGGCGCCGATAGCGCCGAAGATATGCGCGGTCATCACGGCGAAGATCGCGCAGAACGCGTAGACCGAGCCCTGCGACAGATCAAAGCCGCCGGACACGATCGTGAGGGTGGCGCCGCACGCTGCGATTCCCTGCATGCTCATCTGGTTGACGATGTTGCTCAGGTTTCCGCTGGATCGGAACGACGGCGTGGATATGGCCAGAGCGGCGAAGATGCCGATGAGGAACATGATGATTCCGAAGTCGCGGGCGGCCGGTATGCGCCGGCCGGCGCGCTCCTCGGCCTGCTCGGCCTGTTCAGCTGCTGCCTCTACGTCACTCATCGCCGTGCACCTCCGCCGCACCGAAGGCAGCAGTCATGATTCGTTCCCGTTCGGTCGGGTCTCCCTCCACCTCGTCAACCACCATGCCCTTTCTGAAGACCAGGATGCGGTGCGCGAGGCCCAGTAGCTCCTCGAGCTCTGAAGATATGAGCAGCACGCCGATGCCTGAGGCAGCCGCCTCGGTGATCATCGCGTGGATGGCGACCTTCGCGCCCACGTCGACGCCGCGCGTCGGCTCGTCGGCGATGAGAATCTGCGGCTCGCGGGCCAGCCACTTTGAAAGCAGGACCTTCTGCTGATTGCCGCCCGATAGTTCGCCGACCACAGCGGCCGGCGATGCCGGGCGGATGTCGGCACGGCGTATCCACGGTCGCGCCGCGTCCTCAAGTCGCCTTGGCAGGGCAAAGCCGACGCCGCCTGTGGCATCGGGACGGACGAGTGCAAGGTTCTCGGCAAGGGAGCGACCGAGGACGAGGCCCTGGCCCTTGCGATCTTCCGGCACCATCACGAGTCCGGCGCTTATCGCTCGACCGGGGTGGCGCGGACGTGTCGGCGGCCCGCCGGCGATCCGGACCGTACCGCGATCCGGCCTGGCCGCACCGACCACGCAGCGAGCGAACTCCGAACGTCCGGCGCCGACCAGACCGGCCAAGCCGACGATCTCTCCCCGACGCACCCGCAGGCTGACACCTCGCACCGCGGATCCCCACCACACGTCATCGGCTTCCAGGACCGTCTCCGCGTCGGCGGCAGGGGGCCGTTTGGGGGCATACAGAACGCTGAGCGATCGTCCCACCATCTTGGTGATGAGGCTCGCTTCGGTCTCCTCAGCGGTCGGTCCGGAGCTGACCAGCTTCCCGTCCCGCAGGACCGTCACCCAGTCGGCTGTCTCAAGGACCTCGTTCAGAAAATGGGAGATGAACAGGACGGTGACGCCGGCGTCACTCAGCCGGCGCAGAAGAGCCCGCAGTCTCGCGGCACGCTCCTCATCGAGAGAGGACGTCGGCTCGTCGAGGATGAGCACCTTTGGCCTGCGGATGAGGCAGCGGAGGACCTCTAGGACCTGCTGGTCTGCGATCGACAGGTCTGACACGAGGGCGTCCGCGGGGAGCGAGAAACCCGACTCCTCACACACCTCGGCGAAGCGGCGGGTGGCTGACGAGCGGCGAAGGCTGCCCACGGTTGCGACGGGGTGCCCGAGGAAGGCGTTCTCGAGGACCGTCCGAGCCGGCACGCAGGTCAGCTCCTGGGTCGCGATCGCCACCCCAGCCTCCCTCGCGGCGCGAGGGGTAAACCCGCGCAGAGCTTCGCCACCGACAAGCACCTGCCCGCTGTCCGGTCGCACCAGGCCGGCGGCGATTTTCACGAGGGTCGACTTTCCGGCGCCGTTCTCACCGAGAACGGCGTGGATATGGCCCGGGCGGGCCACCAAGTCGACACGATCGAGGACGCGTGCCGTTCCGTAGGTCTTCTGAATGTCCCGCAGTTCGAGCACGCGTCCTCAGTTGCTTCCGTCAGTCGCTGTACTGACCCTTGATGTTGTTCTTGGCCACTACGGTCTTGGTCCAGAGACCACCGGCCGGGCCGAGAACAGCGGAGTTGGTCGACTTCGGCGGACTACCACCGTCGAGCTTCTCGATGCCGTACTTGGTCGCGGTGGCGCCGTCGGTCACCTCTGGGATCCCGAAGGTGGCATACCAGGTGCCAGCGTGCACGTAGTTGACGGCCTGGGTTGAGCCCCCGTTGCCGACCAGCTTGACTTTGCCGAGCAGGTTGTGGCTCTTGAGCACCGTGGTCGCGCCCTCGATGGCCTGCGACGAGCCGATAATGACGTTGACGTTCGGATGAGCCGTTAGGACGTCCTGGGTGGCCGTTTCACCAGTCGACGCCAGATAACCGCCGGTTGGGTCCTCCAGCAGATTCACATGGTGGTCGGTCTTGAGCTCGGCCAAGACGGCCTTCGTGCGCGCCACATCGAGGGGCAGTGTGGGAGCACCCTGCAGGTAGACAACGTTGCAGGAGGTCCGGCTCCCGCAAGCGCCGATTGCGAGCTTGCCGAGATTGGTGCCGTTGGAGACTGCACTCTCGACTACCGAGATCTCCCCCGGTACCTGCGGAGTGATTTGCGAGTAGTTGGTTCCGACCTGCGTGAATTCAGCGACGACAACGATCCCCTTCGCGATGGCCTGCTTGATCTCTGGCACCACGGCTGAGCCGTCGTTGGCCTGGATGACGAAGATGTTGTACTTGCCAGAAGCAATCTCCGTTTGGAGTTGCTGGACCTGTGTGGTGGAGCTGAAATCACCGTTGAGGAACGTGTCCGTCCCGTGGTACGCCTTCACCTCCTTCTCGACGCCCTTCCAGGTTGCCTGAGCAAACGAGTTATCGGTCGCAAAGCCGAAGAAGGCTACGGCGGGCGTCTTCTTCGACGCTTTGGTCGCTTCCTTCGCACTGCTCGATGACGCGGCTCCTAAAGCGCCCACGACAAGTGAGGCGCTGACAACGGTAAGTGGCCACGACCAGCGCAGCCTGAACTTCCTCTTCATGATCCCTTCCTCCCTATCTGACATGGATGTATCTGCTAGTCACAGCGAGCGAAGCTGACTCCCCTCCGTCTAGGCTGACTCCCCTCTTGATGGATGACCTCGCTCCTCGGCGACGTCCTGAAGTCCATAGGTCTCGACAGCGGCAGCCGCGGTTACGTGACGGCCGCGCACGTCGGCGCGCACCGAATCGGTGTCGCGCTCGCCGGGTCTCCCAAAGCCACCTCCGCCCCCCGTCATCGTTCGAATAACGTCGCCGCGACGGAGCGGTACCCGGCTGGCCTTCAGCATCTGCCGTTCGCTGTCGCTGCCCGGGTTGAGCACAACCGCCGGAGGCGTGGCGTCGCTCCCGCCGAACAGACCCCACGCCGGCGTCTTGGAGCGTTCGAACCAGAGGGACAGCTGAGCCTCCTCGCAGTCGATCGTGTACTCCCGGATGACGCCGTTGCCGCCTCGCCAGCGGCCGGCACCCCCAGAGTTCGCGCGAAACCCGTAATGGGTCATGCGCATCGGGAACTTTGTCTCCAGCACCTCGATCGGGAGGTCCTTCAGTGAGCCGTTGACGTTGTTGATCAAGCCGTCCTCACCATCGCTCCCCTGCCACGCACCCCATCCGCCGACCGTCGGCTCGAGGTCGAAAAACGGGCGACCGTTGCGATGGTCGACGCCAGCGATGCCAATGATCATCGAGTCGCCGTAGCTGGCGCCCGCGACTTGCTCGGGCAATACGTCGGCGAGCGCCTTGACGACGAGGTCGATCAGCAGCCCCAGCGGAGTGAAATACCACTGACATGGATACGGCTCCTCGGCCCCAAGGATCGAGCCCCGTCGCACGTTCACGCTCAGCGGACGGAATGCTCCGCCGTTAGGTGGGTTGTTGGGGTTGACGACCAGCTTGTAGGCGACCCGGCACGCGGAGATAGCCTGCGCCTCGCCGCAGTTGACGGGACCGCGGCGCGCATCATCGGAACCGGTGAGATCAATCGTCATCTCCTCCCCGTCGATCTCGACCGCCAGTCGCAGCCATACGGGCTCCTCCGAGTTGCCGTCGTTATCGAGGCAACCCTCCGCCCGATAAATCCCGTCGGGCAGCGCTGCGACCGCGGCCCGCTCGAGCCGCTCGGTCTGCGCGAAGATCTCATCGCGCGCGGCGCGCAGGACTTCCAAGCCGTACTTATCGACCATCGCCTCAAGCCGGCGCTGACCGGTTCGGACGCAGGCGACCTGAGCGCCGAGGTCGCCGATCGCGGGATAGCCGAACCGACTGTTTCGGCCCAGCAGATCGGTGATGTCGCGGCGCTGCACGCCAGCCTCAACCAGTTTGAGCGGCCCGATCCGGATTCCTTCCTGATAGATCTCAGTCGAGTCCATCGGCCCGCCCGGATCCTTCGCACCGACGTCGAGCCAGTGCGCACGGCACGCAGCAAAGCCGACAAGCTCGCCCTTGGCGAAGATCGGGCCGACCACCGTCATATCGTTGAGATGGGTGCCGGTCAGGTAGGAGTCGTTCATGATCCAGACATCCCCGGGCTGCCACGCGTCACGCCCGTACATCTCTTCAGTAGCACGCGTGCAGACTTCAAGGTTGCCGAGGAAGATCGGAAGTCCTGCAGACTGTCCGAGAACACGGTGCTCGGCATCGAGCAGCGCGACCGAGCAGTCCTTCATCTCGTAGATGATCGGCGTGTAGGCGGAGCTGATCAGCGTTGCGTTCATCTCGTCAGCAGCGGCTGTGAACGCGCTGCGGACGATCTCCGTGGTGACCGGGTTGACGGTCCTAACTGCCATGCTCAGAACTCCTTGGCGATATCGATCATGAGGGTCCCGACGTCGTTAACTCGCGCGGTCCAACCCGGGGGTACAACAGAGGTGGCGGTGTCTTCAACGATCACCGCCGGGCCGTTGACCAAAGCCCCGACCGGAATGTCCGGCCGTCGCACGACCCGGGCCTGGTGTTGGCTTCCCTCGAAGATGATCGGTCGCTCCTCGAACGGATAGCTGTGGTCCGCGCCCGCCTCAAGACGCCGGGGCTCGGCGCGCCCGAGGTCGCCCAGAGCAACCGACCGGGCCGTCACGAACTCAACCGGGGCACCAGGGTTGGCGTGCCCGAAGCGCAGCTCATGCGCCTGGTCAAAGCGCGATGAGATCGCGGAGTCGAAATCATCACCGGCCGGCTCGCCGGCGTCCTCGAGCGGGATCGTGAGGGTGTACTCCTGCCCGAAGTACCGCACGTCAAGCAAATGCACCACTCGCGCGCGATCGCGGGTGATCCCCTCCTCTTGCAGCGACTCGAACGATTCCGTCTCCTGGTCCGCCAACAGAGAAGCAAGATGCTGGTGGTCAAGGTCGACGAGCGGGACGTAATAAGCGATCGCGAGGTCCTTTCGCACCTCAGTTTCGAGCATGCCCCAGGCCGAGAATGCGCCCGCGAACGAAGGCACAATCACCTCGCCGATCTCGAGTTCCTCGGCCAGAAAAACAGCGTGCATCGGTCCGGCTCCGCCAAAGGCGACGAGAGAGAAGTCCCGCGGCTCGATTCCCTTCTCCACGGTCAATGTGCGAATTGCCTGAGCCATCTTCGCGTTGGCGACGTCACAGATTCCCTCTGCGAGCGCGACGCCGTCCAGCCCGAGCTCATCGCCGAGGCCGTTCATCACCCGCTCAGCAGCAGCGACGTCGAGCGTCATGTTGCCGCCTGCGAAGGAGGTGGGGTCTATCCGGCCGAGCACGACGTTGGCATCTGTGACGGTTGGTCGCCGACCGCCGCGTCCGTAACAGGCTGGGCCCGGATCGGCGCCGGCGCTTTCTGGACCGACACGAAGGCCGCCTGCCTCCGAATAGGCAATCGAGCCACCCCCCGCACCGATGGTGTGGATGTTGACGATCGGCATCAGAAGCGGGAAGCCGTCTAATGACGCTTCTGTCGAGACCTCGGGCTTCCCGGACACGATCAGCGAGACGTCAAAGCTGGTTCCGCCCATGTCCACACAGATCAGGTTCGGGCGATCTAGCAGGCGGGCGATTGCAGCACCGCCCATGCTTCCGCCGACCGGGCCTGAAAGCAGTGTCTGAAGCGACGACTGACGCGCAGTCTGCGCGGTCACGATCCCGCCGCTTGACTGCATGATGTGCAGCGGCACCTGCAAGCCGCGCGTCCGCAGTTCTCCCTCCAGTCGATCGAGGTAGTGCCGGACGATCGGTGACGTGTACGCATCGAGCACCGCCGACGAGGTCCGCTCGTACTCACGCCACTCCCGCGCGATTCGGTGCGAGAGCGTGACAGGGATCGAGTCGCCGCCGAGTTCTTCGAGCAGGATCGCCTCGGCTGCGAGCTCTTGCTCGGGGTTTAGATAGGAGAACAGGAACGCGACCGCGATCGCCCCGAACCCTTCATCCTTCGCGCGGCGCGCAGCGGCCCGGACAGCGTCCGTGTCCAGGGGCGCCAGTTCCTCGCCGGCGTAGTTCAGACGGCCACCGACCTCGACGATGTCCGCGCGCGGTACGAGCGGGGTCGGCTTGCGGAAGTGAATGTCATAGAGACGCGTCCGGTTTCCGCGAGCTAGGTGATAGACGTCTCCGGCGCCCGCCGTAGCCAAGAGCAGGACTCGCTCACCGCGGCGCTGCAGGAACGCGTTGAGCCCCTGAGTTGTGCCGTGGACGGTGAAGCTGCAGAGTGCCGGCTCGGCATCAATCATCGCGAGCGCGTTCAGCACCCCTCTCGACAGGTCGCCGGGTGTGCTCGAGGCCTTCCCTGCTGTGTAAGTGCCTTTGTCTATGTCATAGGCGACAACGTCGGTGAAGGTGCCACCGATGTCCAGGGCGACTCGCAGGCGACCCGCGTGCCCATTCTCGGTGGAAAGGGTCATAGCTCGGACTCCACAGCCTTGGCTGTTAGCACGACGTCATAAAGATCTCCCTGAATCTCGAGGTCAGCAGGCACGTCAAGAAGCTCCTCAAGCTCGCGGCTGTACTCGGCCCGTGCCGGGTTGTCGAGCCACCGCTGGTAGGCCTCAGGCGTATCCCAAAGCGCGGTGACGATGACCGGGCCGGATGCGGCGACGGGAAGCTGCAGCTCAGCCGCCAGGCAGCCGTCCTGCGCAACTGCAACCTCTAAAACGCGCCCGCGCCGATAAAGCTCGACAAGAGCGTGTCCATCGCCATCGCGCGGGTGTAGGTACAAGATGCTGCGGATCATGCGCCCACCTCCGTGAGCTGCTGGGGTAGCTGGGAAAGGATCTCCGGGCCAGCCCGACGCACGACGACGTCGTCTTCGATCCGGATCCCGCCGAACTCGGAGTGGTAGATCCCCGGCTCGATCGTCAGGACGTTGCCGTCAAGGAGGGGCCGCTCGGTCCGCGGCACGAGGAACGGGGGCTCGTGGATCGCAAGGCCAATCCCGTGACCGGCGCCGTGCAGGCAAGAGCCGAGTTCAGCTGCCACCTCGACAATCTGCCTTTGCGCCAAATCGACCTCGCTGGCCTGCACACCGACCTTGGACTGTTTGATTGCCAGGTGCTGCGCTTGGACCACGACCCGCCACGCTGCCTGGGCCCACTCCGAGGGCGGGCCGACGGTCGCGCACCTGGTGACGTCGCCCCAGTAGCCGGCAAGGCGTGCCGACACATCTGCACACACGACATCACCCGCGCGCAGCTGCCGGTTGCCGGGCTGCCCGTGCGGGTTCGCGGCACTTTCGCCGAACAAGATCAGCGGGTGAACCTCTTCGGCCCCCTGCTCACGTAGCCACGCTTCCACCTGCGTGTTGACCACAGCCTCGACGGCGCCTACATGAAGTCTTTCGAAGGTGCGCGTCAGCGCCGCCTCCACAAGCTCACACGCAGCACGAATCAGTTCGATTTCGTCGTCCGCCTTCTGCATGCGAAGGTCCATCACCACAGACGATGCGGGCACGAGTTCGAACCCGCGGCCGACCAAGGCACGCCCTCGTGCGAAGTTCAGATGGTCCTCCTCCACCCCGACAGACCGAGCCCCGTCCAGCACCCGGGCGAGCTCCGGAAGACCATCGGACTGAGGCCCGTAGCTGACTCGGTCAAGGCCGGCCGGCGAGGCGTCAAGACGACCCTCGTCGAGTCTCGGAACGATCACGCCACAGCCGCGCTGGCTGACGACAACTCCGAAGAACCGCTCGAGTTGGAGGGGACGGAATCCAGTGAGGTACGCGATCGACTCGTCGCTCGTCACCAGCATCGCGTCGATGTCCCCAGCCGTCACCGCTTCGAGCAGACGCTTGAGCCTGAGGTCGGGGCCGCTGGTCGTCCGAGCGCGTTGTGGGGAAGCCCGCAGAATCGTTTGGTTCATAAGGTGTGCTCCGACTGCAGCGTGAGTAAAGTAACTGAGCCATGGGAGAAGTGTCAACCACCAGCAAAAAAACTTTTCCCGCAGAGGAACGG
Source organism: uncultured Conexibacteraceae bacterium (assembly GCA_963720195.1). Lineage (GTDB taxonomy): Bacteria > Actinomycetota > Thermoleophilia > Solirubrobacterales > Solirubrobacteraceae > Palsa-465. Next base: position 536,008 of record CAVRFD010000008.1, on the reverse strand, counting down.
CTTTCCGCTGAAAGCGAAGCACTCGCAGAAGCGAGCGGCCTTGACCAAATCGGCACGCGAATCCGGTCGATGCGACGCGCTCAGAGGACCACTCTGGATCAGCTCGCGTCTGATAGTGGCCTATCCGCCGGCTACCTGTCGCAGATCGAAAACGGGGCGGCGATCCCGTCACTGACCGTTCTGCAGGTGATCGCGGCCGAACTGGGTGTCGAAGTGAGCGCGTTCTTCCCGGATGACCGTCGCCGAGGCACGCGACTGATTCGCGCTGCGGAACGCCACGAGTTCCGAGTGGATCCAGGCTCGGGCGAGGATTTTGCGGTCCTCGCCGGACAGGCTCACGACCGAGCGTTCTCGGCGCTTTACGCCCGACACGACCACGATGGCTCCAGCGAGTCAGCGTTGCGCCACCTCGGCGAAGAATTCGCGTTGATCATGCACGGCCAAATGCGGATTACGATCGATGGCGAGACCCACGACCTCGGACCAGGGGACTGGATCCACTATTCGTCACACCCGAGCCATTCCGGCGAAGTCATCTCACAGGAGCCTGCTGAAATCCTATGGCTACTGACCCCCGCAGTGATCTAAGCGTCGAGGCAACCGAGGACGCACTGGGAGTGCGCGTCGGAGCTCGTATCAGAAAACGCCGCTCAGAACTCGGCCAAAAGCTCAGTGACATCGCCGCCAGTACAGACCTTTCGGTGAGCTACCTGTCGTCCATTGAAAACGGCGTCAAGGTGCCGTCCCTGCCAGTCCTCGCCCGTATCGCGCGCGCGCTGGAGACGACCCTCGCCGAGATGCTGCGAGCCTCAGCCTCACCACGGATCAAACACGGCTCACTGACCGATGAGCCTGGCCAGGAGCAATTAAGTATCGAAGGCTCCCGCCTCCGTATCGCTCGGCTCTCGAGTGAGCCGGGCGAACAAGGCACCGCCCCAGTCCCGTTCGACGGGAGCGACGTCTTCGTCTTCGTGCACCACGGCGAGCTGACCATCACCGTCGACGAAGTGGTCTACGAGCTCGGCGACGGGGATGCGCTCCACAGCGACCGTCCACGCTCCACCAGCTGGGCGAGCGGTGGTGAAGCGACGACGACCAGCCTCTGGGCTGCCGCGCCTCCGCAAGACACGCGACGAAATGGTGGCTGACGGCTCAAGCAGGCTGAGGCTGCGGTTAGTTGGTCAGCCCTCTGTGCTGTCGGGCCCGTGGTCGTCGGCGTACCAGGACTCGACATACCAACATTCGCTGTGTGCCCGCCGGTACCACGTCGCCAACACGTAGAGCCGAAACTCCAGCCAGGCTGTTCGCAGCGTTTGGCTCAGAGGTCGCCTGGCGAGCGTCACATCATCACCCGTCCCCCGCTTATATCGAGCGTGACCCCAGTCAGCCATGCGGCGGAGTCAGATGCGAGAAAGAGGGTTGCCAGCGCGCAGTCCTCGGGAGTGCCCACGCGGCCTAGCGGAGACAGTGCCGCAGTTTTGGCAATCGCCTCAGCATCCATGATCCGGCCGACCCGTTCAGACATGACCGTTGCAGGTGCTAGCGAGTTCACGCGAACGCCGTATTGACCTACCTCAAGGGCGACGTGCCTCGTGAGCTGGATGACGCCAGCCTTTGCGGCGGCGTAAGACGCGGTCAGCAGCTTGTCAAGCAACCGGCCGCCGTTGGAAGCCATTGTCACGATGCTGCCGGTGCGACGTTCGATCATCGTCGGCAGAAATGCCTGCAACGTCATGAAAACCGACGTGAGGTTGCTGTCGACGACATGACGCCATTCGGATTCCGTGAGTTCGGTGATCGGCGTAAACGAATCGAACCCGCCCGCGTAGGCGAGCAGCACATCCGCTGGACCCAACCTTGAGTCCACGGTGGCTCGCAGTTCATCGAGATCTGCCGCGCTCGTGCAATCGCCGGCAACGCCAATCACTTCGCCGCCGGCATCGACCAGCTCCGAGACGATCGCGTCGATCGCCGTCTGCGATCTCGCATTCACGGCCACCTTCGCGTGGTTGGCCACCAGCATGCGGCAGCAGGCGGCACCGATCCCCTTCGACCCGCCGGTGACCACGGCGACCTTACCGGCAAGGTCCGGGTAGACAGGAATCTGTCGTCCTACCGGCAAGTCGCTCATCGCGTATGTCTACCGCTTACGGATTCACTGGATTTCGCGGCGTCCGTCCTGCCAAGACGTCTACCACCGACTCAACCGCCCGGCGCTGAAGCTCATCCTGCGCCTCCGCCGAATAGAAGGACATATGAGGCGTCACAACCGCTCGCGGATGAGTTCGGAGCGGATGATCCGCGGGCAGCGGCTCCACTTCGGTTACATCGAGTGCGACACCTCCCAGCCGCCCGTCGTTCAGGCCGCTGACAACCGCATCGAGGTCGACCAGGCCGCCCCGAGAAGTGTTTACGAGGACAGCGCCTGGACGCATCAGCTCGATTTCGCGCGCGCCTATCAGATGGTGGTTTTCCGCGGTCAGCGGCGCGTGCATTGAGATGAAGTCAGCGTCAGCGATTGCTTCGTCGACCGTAGCCGCCCTACCTATGCGCTCGTCCCAATCCGACACATAGGGATCGTACGCGACGACCTCCATGCCAAACGCGGCGGCACGCGCCGCCACCTGTTGACCAATTCGGCCAATGCCGATAAGTGCAAGCCGGCTGTCAGCTAGCCGCTTGATTCCTGATTTCGGAACATCCCAGCCACCTGCCCGCACGCCGAGGGCAGCCGGCAGCACTCCTCGACCGATCGCCAGCAGCAGCGCAACGGTATGGTCCGCGACTTCGTTTATGCAGTAGTCAGGTACGTACGTGACTACGATGCTCGCTTTGGTGGCGGCATCAATGTCAATGTTGTCGTAGCCGATTCCGTAACGGGCCATGACGCGACAGCCGCCGCGCGCTGCCGCCTCAATCACTTTCTCTCCGACCTTGGCGTAGCAGACGAGCATGCCGGCGGCGCCTTCCGCCAAGCGCTCAAGCGTGGTCTCGTCGGTGTCGGGAGCGCGCACAAGCTGCAGCCCGGCCGTGGCAAGCACCTGCTCCTCAATCTCGTCGCTCCCGAAAGGCCGGTCCGTCAGTAGCACCGTGTCGCTCATCGCAGCCTAATCCAGTCGTGCATATGGCACCTCGCTTTGTCGTGATCCGCCACTGGGTCCGTCAGTCGTCAAGCAGGAGACGATCGTCAAAGGCGGTCCGTGTGAGTGCCACGCCACCGCCCTCAGCAACCACGATCGTGTCCTCGAGCCGCACGCCACCGCCGCCGCGGATGTCAGGCACCCAGATCAGGGGTTCGATCGCGAGCGTCATCCCCGGCTGCAATGCGACCGTTTCGGCGCCGGGCATCGACTCTCCGACGTAGGGCGGCTCGTTTGCTCCCATCCCGACCCCGTGTCCGATGAACAGCGACAGGAAGCGGTCACCGAAGCCGCGCTCCGCCCCAGCGTTGACAGCGGCGGTTGCCACGTCGACGTTTGTGTTGCCGGGACGGAGTGCGTCGCGCGCGGCGTCGAGCGAGTGGTAGACCGCGGTATAGATCTCCTGCTGGCGCCGGGAAGGCCGGCCGCACACGACGACTCGGCCCATGTCGGAGAAGTAGCCATTCCACATGGCGCCGATGTCAATGAAGACGAGGTCCCCCTCGCGGATCACCTTGTCAGACGGGAACCGTTGCGGCGGGCTCATGCGCTCGCCTGACGCGACAAACGGCGTGGCAAGATGCGCCATCTCCCCGCCAAGGCGATACAGCTCGAACATGGCGGCAGCAACAACCTCGTTCTCTCTAACGCCCGGCCTGATTGAGCGGATCGCGACCTCGGTCAATGCCTCTGCGATCGTGCTGGCCTCCTGCATAGCTGCCAGCTCACCGGGATCCTTGACCATCCGGGCGGCCTGCATCACCGCGTCTCCGTCACCCAACGTGATTGCCGGTAGGGTCCGCTTGATCTCAGCCAGCTGGGCGAAGGCGAGCTCATCGATACCCAGCCGGCCGGCTTCCAGGTCATGATCACGGATGGCGGGAGCGATCGCGGCGTCGTAGGCACCTTGGATCAGGCCCTTGGCCTCCATGATCGGGATCGGGCGGCTGTCGCTGATCCACGGCATCGTGATACGAGTGCGATCGACCTCTCCGCCGGAGAGAAAGAGCGTCATGCGACCGTCGCGTCTCAGCAGGCACCCATTCAGCAACGCGCTCTTGCCCTGGATTATCTGCGGCCGCAACCCGGACAGGAAGCGGACATTCTCGTCCTTCCAGACAAGCAGACCGTCCATTCCAGCGCGCTCCATCTCAGCTAGGGCGCGCTCGACTCGCCGCTGGCGCAGCTCCTCCCACGGGATACGCGCCTCATAGTCGACCGCTGACTGCCCGACCGCGTACGCTCCCAGGTCTGATCGCTGCGTCACCGGTGCCACGTCAGGATTTGCCAGCCGGCACCTGAGCGCGCAGCTGCTTCAGCAGCGCTTCGACCTCCTCAAGCGAGATCAGCGACTTGAGGTCAAGCCCTCGCCGCTTGATCGCGTCGAGCAGGCTGCGCTGCTCCTCCTCACTGCAGGTCTCCCGAAGGCCAGCCAGCGCGATCTCAATCGACGCGATCCCGCTGCCCTTCCCGTAGACGACGTGGGCGTGTGGCTGACCAACTGCGCTCCAGTGATACGGGAACACCTCTGTCGGATACTTCTCCGCGCACCGCTGAAGCCAGCCGGCGATGATTCCCGACTCAACCTCAAAGAGCCGGTCGCCGACGACCGCACGGTTCGATGGCACGTTATGACCGGCACGCTCACGCACCAGCCGGGAGAGCGCATAGAACTCGCTGGTGTTGAGGCTCTGCTCGACGCCGTAAAGCATCTCCAGCGCCAGCGCCAGTTCCTCCATCGGCGTGTTTCCGGCACGCTCGCCAAGGCCAGTCACGGTCGAATGAACAACCTCGACACCACAGCTGAGGGCGGCGACGGTGTTGGCGACCGCCAGACCAAAGTCGTCGTGGAAGTGGGCTTCGAGCGGCGTGTCCGGGAGCCGCTCCCGGACACGCTTGACCCACTCCGGGATCGCTTGCGGGACGACCACACCGAAGGTGTCAACCAATGCCAGCGCATCCATGTGGCCGTTCGTCGCGACCTCCGCCACGAGGTCCAGGTACCAATCGAGTTCGGCGCGTGACGAGTCGATCGTGAAGAAGACGGTATAGAGACCGGCTTCCTTCGCGGCCAGCGTGGCCTCGATCGACGCCGACATGGCTCGGTCGAGCGGCCACCCATAACCACGTTCGATGATATGCCCGGAGGACGGGATCTCTATGACGACACCACTCACACCGCACTCGGCGGCCTTCTGTACGTCCGCCACCATGCAGCGGGCAAACGCGAAAATCTCGGCGTTGAGGTTCTCCTCAACGATGCGCTCCACCGCCGCCTGGTCGGCGGCCGAGACGATCGGCATGCCGGCCTCAATGCGGTGGACTCCAGCCTTGTCCAAGCTGCGCGCGATCGCGAGCTTGTCGTCGGCCGAGAATGCGACTCCGGCCTGCTGCTCGCCGTCACGTAGCGTGACATCGTGGAACTTCACGGTTGAGGGGAAGTTGAGCCCTTCTCTGGCCGCGTCCATCCAGTTCCACGGACTCGTGAAGAACCGGCCCTCCTGCTCCCAGCTTGGTGCGTCACTCGACGTCATTTGATATCTCCCTCTGGCTGCCGTTCGCCGGCGGCGATATTGCTCTTCACATAACGCTTCAGTTCTTCGACGACCGTGTTGGTGTCGAACCACGCCTGCTCTCGCGCGATGAGACCGTCTCTGAGATCGAAGACGTGCAGGATCCGGAATCGAACCGGTGCGCCGTCACACTCGACACCGAGGTATGAGCCGTTGACCGTGCCCGTCAGGATCGATTCGTCGACGACGTGGTCGTTACACGCAAACCGGAGCACCGACTCGAGGTGCAGGTCGGGCAGCGTTCTCATGATGTTTTCGTAGTTGGCCCCTGCGGCCTCCTGGCCGCTGAGTGGACAACGCGGATCGCTGACGTCATCCCAAATGACGTCAGCGGTGTACGTGGCAAGAGCACCCGCCACGTCGTGGTTGTTCTCCGCCGCGAAGTGGCGATCGATGATGTCCATGAGCTCTGCTCGCGTCTCGCAGCTACAGCTGCCCGGTCGCCTCGTAGATTGGCGCGACCAGATGCTTGAAGCTGAGGCCTTCGAAGTCCTCGAGAATCTCGAACGAGTGGGGAACGTTCGGCGGGTGGTAACTCGCCTGCCCGGGATGGACCTCGTAGGACTCGCCGCCGACCGTGGCACGTGCCAACCCGCTGAGAACGAATACGATCTGCTCCTCCGGATGGCTGTGCTCCCTGGCGCCACCACCCTTCTTGAAGGAGAGCTTTGCGAGTTCGACGTTGACGCCTCGCAGCACCGGGCCGGTCGCACTCGAGTATTGCTCGGTGACTTTGTTGTCGAGGTTGTCTTCAAACGTAACTAGGCTCATGTCACGCTCCTGTCGTAGATGTTTGTGGCGTACTCTGCGGCTGACTGATCCCGGTCACGAGCCCGAGGAGTGGTGCTACCGGGCGTTCCACGCTCGGACCCAACTATCGCGGCCAGCCGTCAGCAGCTCAGCAGGCGGAAGCTTCCACAGAGAGTCCGGAAGATCGGTGCCGTACCGACCGTCGTCGGAGAAGATCTCAAGGTCATACCAGCCGTCGAAGCCGCCCTGCTCGAGCAGGGCGAGCAGCGGCGGAATGTCGATGATCCCGTCCCCAGGGAGGACACGGTCCATCCAGCCTCGGGGTTCTGCGAGGGTGTCGCACACCTGAACACCCGCAAACTCCTGTGCGTGGGCGCGAGTCAGAGCGGCGATGTCAGGGGTGTCGAACAGGTGGTACACGTCGTAGACGATGCCGATGTTGTCCGAGCCCACCTCCTCCAAGAGGTCGAGACAATCAGGGATCGTGCTCACCAACGAACGGCCGGGCAGGACATCGACCCGCTGTGGCTCAAGGCCCAGCCGCACGCCCTCTTGGGCGGCAACGGCGGCCACCTGCTTAAAGCCGTCGACGATCGCCGCTCGCGCCTGCTGAGGATCGCGGTCCCGGATCGCGCCGGTGATGACGACCATCGATGCCGGCTGAAACGGAGCCAGCCGCCTCACGCTCTGACACATCAGAGCGACCCGCTCGTCAAGGTCGTCCGGACCCGGAAACACTGCCCCGGTCGGCAACGGTGAGATATTGGACGGCATGCATACCGCGGCCTTCAGTCCGCTCTCCTGGAAGAGCTTCAGCTGCGCGTCCTCCTCACCGGCACGGAGCTTGAATTCGCAGATGCTGATGCCGTCAACTCCAAGCCCGGTGAGGAGCTCGATGTCCTCCTCGAACGTCGTGTCGGGCGTGGTGAACTGACAAATAGAGAACCGTGGTTGCGCCGTCATCGGTCGTTTCCTACGTGTGAGCTATTCATAGTCAAGGAGCACTCCGAGCGCCTGGTATGGATGCTGGTCCAACAGCTGGTAGGCGTCCGGAGCCTGCTCAATCCCGTAGCGGTGGGTTATCAGGTGACTGATGTCGATCTTCGCGAGGTGTTCCATGACGACACCCATGCGCCTAGCCGTATCCCAGCGGGGCTGCAAGCCCGAGCCAACCATCGCGTTCTGAACACTGACCACTCGCAGGCGCTGGATGTGGAACTCTGGCGAGAGCACCAATGAGACCGGCTTCGCGCCGTAGTAGGCGAGGACGGCAACCGTACCTTCCTTTCCGGTCGACTCGAGCGCGGTCTGCAGGGCACGCTCTGAGCCGCTGGCTTCGATGAAGATGTCGACACCGCGCCCGTCGGTCTGCTCCCGGATCACCTCGGCGGCGTCAGCGGGGTCGATCACGGCGTCGGCGCCAATCCAGGCGGCCCGTTTGCGACGGCTTTCCAGCGGATCGATCACGATCAGCCGTCCTGCTGTTGCCCTCGCCAGGTGAGCCGCGAACCCTCCGATGATCCCGAGGCCTGAGACGGCAACGCAGTCACCGAACCTCACCGGGACGTCGAGCAGAGCGGTAAGCGCGACACCGTAAAGGTTGGCGAACACGGCCTGCTCGGTACTGAGCTCGTCCGGGACGGCAAAGAGCAGCCGGCGGCCGTATGGTGCGAGGCCACCGCCGCCAACCGCTCCGGCGCCGATCGTGAACCTGCTCTGGTGCGGGTAATACGCAAAGACTCTCTGGCCCACCGAGAAGCCGGAGTCTGCTCCGGCTGCTTCCACCTCACCGACGATCTGATAGGCGAACTTGATCGGAAACGGATAGGTCCCCTCGCTCGTCGGAAGGTCGGTCTCGGCTCGTGATCGCGTCTCACCGCGATACACGACCATCTCCGTGCCGGCGCTGACCAGCGATGTGAGACTGCGAACTCTGACTTCGCCAGGCCCGGGCTCGCGGACCGTCTCGTCGAGCACTTCGGCTCGCCGTACCCCGGTGAACCAGACGGCGCGTGCGGGAGCGCTGGCCATTTCGCCCGTCACGCCGCGGACTTTCCGCCGTCAACGGTGATCACTTGACCGGTGACATGATGCGGAGCGTCAAGGATGAGCCACACGCCAACACCCGCGACCTCTGAGGTCTGACCCATCCGGCCCTGCGGGATGTCCGCGAGCAGCTGCCGCTCGCCGACGGAGGGATCGTCGGGGTCAAGGCTGGCCATCATCTTTCGGATCATGGGCGTGTCCATCGCGCCCGGACACACCACATTCGCGCGTACGTTCTGAGTTGCGTACTCGAGCGCGATGGACGTGGTCATTCCAACGACAGCGTGTTTGGAGCCGGCGTAGGGAGCGCAGTTGGCCTTTCCGTGGGTCGCCTGGTAGGACCCCGTATTGACGATCGCTCCGCCACCGCCCTGCGCAAGATGCGGCAGCGCGAACTTCATGAACAGCCATGTGCCGCGTACGTTTACGCGCATCATCGCGTCGAAGTCGTCAACTGACGCCTCGACGATTGGTGCTGGCGTGAAGGTCCCGGCGATGTTGTACAGGCCGTCGATAGCGCCGAACCGCGTGACGGTCTGACTCACCGCATCCTCGACCGCGTCCGCGTCACCAACGTCGGCGGCGATATACAGCAGCTCCGCTCCATCAGAGGAGCTCGCCGCAACCGGGTCAAGCTCGGTGGCCAGCAGATTCAGATCACGATCGACACAGGCGACGTTGACGCCCTGCTCGAGAAGCAATCTCACGGCGCTTGATCCGAGCCCACCGGCTGCACCGGTGACGATGGCGACACGGCGATCAGCCGTCATCACGCCACTCGACCGGTGGAATTCTGGTTACGCATAGGTGGGTCAGACCTCTCTCAGTATTGCCCGCGACCGCACGCGAGCGGCGGTGACGAACGCAGAACAGCAACGAAGTTGACCGTACCAGCGGCTGTCCGGCGGGTCGGATTGTGTCCCTTGGAAGTGACCGATACGGCGGTTTCAAGCGCCCAAAGCCGCCGCGTCGGGACCCTCATCGGGAACGGAACTCAGTCGCTCGCGCGTCGCCTGTAATCCGGCGCTGATCGCATCAACGTCGAGGCCCTGCAGATGGCCGTGACGTTTCACGATCCGGCCGGCCACGATCACGGTGTCGACATTGCCGCCGTGTCCGCAGCCGACGATAGTCGCGACGGTATCACCCGCGGGAGCCAGGTTCGGATCCCGCATCCGCAGCAGAATCAGGTCTGCTTGCTTGCCAACGGTCAGCGAACCCGCAGCCTCGAGTTGCCAACACGCCCGGGCGCCGTCGACCGTGATTGCCGCGAGCGCCTCGCCTGTGCTCATGCCAAAGCAATCGGCAGCGGCGACGGCCCTGCCTTGAGCATGCAGCACCTGGGCGGCAAGGAGGCGGTCGGTGAGCAACGCGGTGCGTGCCTCATCGAAGAGGTCACCGCTGGCGGAGCACACAGCGTCTGCACCCAATGCGGCGGCGACGCCGCCGCGCCTGAGCCGACCGACGGGCGGGACCCCCATTCCCAGGGCCAGTTCGGCCATCGGCGTGATCGTGACCGTCGCGCCCGCCGCCGCGATGTGGCCGATCTCCTCGTCCGTCAGGGCGTTGCAGTGCACGAAGTTCATGTCAGGCCCGAGAAGGCCGGCGTCGTGAAGGCGCTTGACACCAAGCTTCGGGACGGGTCCCTGCGGGATGCCAACGTGCATCGTCATCGGTACCCCGATCTCCCGCGCCGCCTCGATGTCATTGACTGTGTTCTCGAAGCTCGTGGCCTCAGGCCCCTGAAGTGCGAGCGCCATCGACAGAAGCTCGCCGCCAACCCCCACGCTCGATTCCCGCAGTGCACGGGCGGCTGTCCAGTCGACCGGCCCCTGTGGACCCTGTTCTGCTTCGATCAGCTTGTGCGGCATGGAGATTCCGTACGCAAACACCGCCCGTATCGGGAGTGATCGGAGCGCGTCGACCGCAGCCACCGCATGGTCAGGCGTGTTGACGATGTGGCACCAATCGAGCACGCAGGTGATCCCAGCGTTGAGACATTCAACGACGCCGGCCCGGGTGCAGTTCAGTACATCCTCGGGTGTGTAGCGCAACGCCATCCGCGGCCACAGATCTGCTCGTAGCGAGCCGTGGACCTGATCCATCGCATCGCCCCTCAGGGCCGTATACCAGAGGTGCCGATGAGAGTCGACGAGGCCCGGAAGCACCGCCAGGCCACGCGCATCCAGCCGTACGCAGTCCTCGCACTCAACGCTCGGAGCGACCGCCACGATCACGCCGTCCTCCACGAGGACGTCTCCGTGAGCGAGCTCACCGAGCTCGCGATCGAGGGTGATCACGGTTCCGCCCTGCACCAGCAACCGCTCAGTCATGGCGCCTCACCCGCGATCGTCTCCACCGGCGCCGCATACTTGCCCCCGCGCAGCAGCGATGCCGCGCAGGCGAGCAGACAAGAGATCAGCGCGAACGTGAAAGCCACCTTGAGCGCGTCACCGAATGGCTTGGTCATCAGTCGCGAGAAGAACTCGTGGCCGGTTAGGATCCGAAATTGCGCGGCTGGCAGTGCGTGCAGAGCATGGGACCGCAGCAAGTGGGTGACGGGGTCGTAGCCGAGGAAGGTCGCGAACAGTGATGACGCCGCCGGCAGGTGCGCCGCCTGGAGCGCTTCGCGAACCGGCACGCCGTGTGCAACCAGGCGATGGTAGAGGCTGGAAGGCAACTTCCGTGAGAGGCCGACGATCATCAGTGAGAAGAAGATGCCGACCGAGAGCACTTGCGCGCAGTTCTGGGAGGTGGTCGTCATCCCTGCCCCGACCCCGCGCCGGGCAGCCGGGACGCTGGTCATCACGGCGGACAGATTGGGCGAGATGAACAGGCCCATCCCCAGACCGTTGAGCAGGAGCAGCGCCGCAAAAACTGGGTAGCCAAAGTCCACCGGGAGCCGCGCAAGCAGGAAGAAGGCAGTTGCCGCAAGCAGCGTCCCGGCAGCCGTGAACGGTCGCGCTCCGAAGCGGTCCGACAGGCGCCCCGACACCGGGCCGGTGATCAGAATGCCGGCGATCAGCGGCAGCATGTGTATCCCCGCCCACAGCGGGGTGTCGGAGAAGCTGTAACCGTGCTCGGGAAGCCAGATGCCCTGCAGCCAGATGACCAGAACCAGCTGCAGGCCGCCGCGCGTGAGCGATGCCAGCAGACTGGCCAAGTTGCCGGCGACGAAAGCTCGGATCCTCAACAGTCGCGGGTCGAACATGGGGTGAGGCACCCGCGTCTCGGTCACGGCGCAGACCGCCAGCAATACGGCACCAAGGCCGAACTCGGCAAGCACCGGCGGGCTCGTCCAGCCCATCGCCTGACCACCGTAGGGCCGGATCCCGGTCGTCACCGCGATCATGATCGAGATCACACCCAGAGCGAAGCTGAGGTTTCCTAGCCAATCGATCGGCTCCGCGTGCCGTTCGCCGACGTCACGCAGCCTCATGTAAGCCCAAACCGTGCCGAATACGCCCACCGGCACGGAGACCAAGAAGATCAGGCGCCAGGCGATCGGTGCCAGCACTCCTCCGAGCACGAGGCCAACGGTCGCGCCCGCGACGAAGGCGACATTGTTGATGCCGAGCGCCATCCCGCGCTGGCCTGGCGGAAACGCGTCGGTCACGATCGCCGCCCCATTACCTAACAGCATCGCTCCACCCAGGCCCTGCCCGATGCGCATCGCGATCAGCCAGCGAGCGCCGTCAACGCCCTGCAGCCAGCTCACTGACAGCAGCAGCGAGAAAACCGTGAATACCGCGAACCCACAGTTGTAGACCCGCACCCTGCCGAACATGTCGCCGAGCCGGCCGAGACTCACGACCAGCACCGCGGTGACGATCAGGAACCCCATGATCATCCACAGGAGGTACGTCGTATTCGACGCCACCAGCGGGTCGAGGTGGATCCCGCGGAAGATCGCAGGTAGTCCGATGACCACGATCGTGGAGTCGATCGAGACGATCAGGACTCCGACCGTCACGTTCGACAGCGCCACCCACTTGTACCTGCTGGGGACAGGAGCCGAATGATCGCCAAACCTCTGCCGCGCGCGCCGCCCAGACGGACGGTCTAGAACCGGTGGCCCGGATGGCGCTACCGCTCCGACAACCCCCAGCGGCTCAGGCGGCTTGCCGATCCGTCTACCGGCCGGCACAGCCGCTCTGAGCCATTTGGCTCAAATCACGCCCTCGGGGATGAACGGATGCTTGGTGAACATGACAGGCCCATCCTTGGTGACCAGCAGGTTCTCCTCGAGCCGCACCGTCTGTTCGAGACCGGGATGTCCTGCGAACGTCTCACACGCGAAGTACATGTTCTCCTCGAGCTCGACCGGATAGTCGAGCGAATATGCGCGCGAGATCCACATTCCCTCGTACAGCGACAGCCCGATTGAGTGCGCGAACTGCTGCAGCGTCACCGTCCCATACTCGTCGTCCGCGTACTTGGGCAACTGGGCCGCGACGTCAGCGGTGGTATTGCCCGCCTTCATCTGGTCGATCGCCGCGTACATCGAGTCGTAGCACTCCTTGTAGAGATCCTTCTCCTTCGCAGTTAAGGGCGCGTCAACCTTGAAGCAGCGCACGAAGTCAACGAAGTATCCGCCTGGGCCGACCGCGTTCTGGTCGATGATCACCAGGTCTCCCTGCCGGATCACCTTGTCCGTGTGCCATCGGCGGTAAGGGCTTGTGTTGCCGCCGGAGGCGACGATGATGTCGTAGACGAAGTCAAAGCCGTTCTCGTACAGATACTCGTTGACCTTCGCGGTGATCGTGCTCTCCTTGACGCCAGGCTTGAGCCACTCATGCTCGATCTTCCAGAATGAGGTGTCGCCATAGGCGCTTGAGATCTTGAGGCACTCGAGCTCGTCTGGCGTCTTCACGACCCGCGCCCCGGACATAACCGGCCAGGCGCTGACCATGTTCAGCCCCTTGGCCTGGAAGGCCGCCAGCGCTAGCGGGTCGGCGATATCGAGCCCGATCTGCTCGTTCTCGACGCCGTTCTCAGCCAGCACGTCATATACCGAGTTGACCATCTTCGCGACCATCATCTGCTCGGCGGTTTCCGCCCATTTCCAGGTGATGGCCGGGCGGATGTTCCCGTTCAGCCACGGTGCGTCGATCTTCGCGCACTCGAGGTCGGATCCAGCCGTCTCAAACAGAACCGGCTCGCCACCCCGGGGCAGTACGCAATACCGGATGAAAATGTTGTTCTTCCAGTTTCCCTGGAAGACGCTCGTGATGTAACGAACGTTCTCACCGACGAAACAGACGACCGCCCCAAGGTCGTGCTTCTCCATCATCAGGCGAGCGCGCGCCAGACGGTCGCGGCGCAGCCGGTCGAAATCGACCCGTGCCTGCCAGTCCGTTGCGGTGGTGCTGTATACGCGCCGGGGATCGTGCTCGTGTGGCTTTCCGATAAACGAAAGGTCCAGGCCTTTCCCTACCGGTGTGACTTGATGGTCAGGCGTCTTAAGTTCGGGCTCCATCGTCGTACTCCGTTCCGCTCTCTTCCGCGCGCCGTATGGATCGACCCGCTCGTTACAAATCTACGCTAGGCGTCAGCGCCCGCGTCCTGAGCTTTTGAACTTCCGAAGGGACCGATATCGGCTCAATGCCCACGGCCTTGTCGCCTCGGGTTCAGCTCGCCGGGATGACGGGCGTAAGCAGGTACGAAGCACGATCGCCGCCCGTGTAAAGGTTCACCGAGCCGCCAAAGACGGCGTCCGGGCGGTCCAGCACTGACTCGTGTTTGAACGGTCCGACTCCCGTCATCTCAAACCAGCCGAACCGCTCGATTGTCGAGCTGTACTGGTAGTCAACTCCCTGCACGGACAGCGCCAGCGTGTAACCGGCGGGCAGCGTGACGCAAGTCGGGAGTATCTCGATGTCCAGTTCGTAGGGCTGCCCCGGCTCGAGCGGTCGGATCTGGTCATGCGTGTGATACGGCCTCTCCGGCACGCTGATCGCGTCGTCCAGGTCGCGATGAGATGCGCGCAACCATCCGTGCGCCAACGGCGAATGGGGCTCCAGGGCACCTTGAAAAGTCACTTCCTCGCCCTCGGGACCAAACGCGCGCAAGATCACGAAGATGTCAGCATCGACGGTCTCAGATGACACAAACAGCTTGGCTGCAAGCGGTCCCGTCAGCTCGATCGCTTCGTCGAGCTTCCAGCTGAACGTCACACCCTCGCCCTTGCCTGCGTAGGACACCTTCGCTTCCTGTTCGGGCTGCACCGGAGCCAGGCTGCGCTCGCCGGCGTCGAGGTATAGCTTCGTCCAGCGTGTGCGTGGAATCGGCCAGTCCTGCTCAGCCCGCAGCGTGAAGCTGCCGTCGTGGTGGCGGACGTTGAGGATCACGGGCGGTCGCTGCTCCCAGCCGTTGTCCACGTCCTTGAGGAAATGATCGAAGAAGTCCTTCTGGAGGGTTCGCCCGTAGTCCGTGTAGTAATGCGTCCAGTGCTCCAGTCCATGTAGCTCCAGCCACTTGTGCTCAGACTTCGAGCGAACGAAGCCCTCGACGTTCCCGCGCAGGTGCAAGCCATGACCGCCCCAGTTGCCCGCCGAGAGTATCGGCACGTCGATCTTTGTGAGATCCGGGATCCGGCCTGAGTAGTAGTCGTCGATCAGGACGTGCTCGGCGATATCACGGCCAAAGTCCGCCCGGTTGCGTTCGAGCTCAGCCGCGGACAGCGTCTCGTCTCCGGCGATCAGCTTGCCGGTCTCGCGGTTGCGGCCGCCACGCTCGCCTACGCCGTGCTGAACTACCGCGACCTGATGGCCGTACCAGTCGCCTGAGAAGCTGCAGAGGATTCCGCCGTGGCGAGCCGCATCGCGGTACCAGTCGGCCGCGCCCTCCCAGGGACAGATTGCCGCAAGATGTGGCGGCCTCAAGGCCGCCACCTGCCACTGGTTGATCGCGTAGTACGAAATCCCGCTGAGGCCGACCTTGCCGTTACACCAGCTTTGAGCGGCGGTCCACTCGATGCACTGGAAGAAGTCTGAGGTTTCACGTTCGGACCATACGTCGAGGAACCCGGGCGAGCTTCCGGCGCCACGCGAGTCCACGCGGACACACGCATATCCGTGCGGGACCCACTTGTCCGGGTCCGGCAGCTCCCAGGACTGATACCTGTTGCTGGAGCCCGCCTCCACATCAGGGTGTGCAGAGCAGAGCGCGTTCCACTGGTCGGTGTAGCCATCCGCGAAATGCAGCCCCTTGGCGTACGGACCGTGAGTCAGGATTGCCGGATAGAGCCCCTCGTCAGCGGGTCGGAACACGTCGGCCCGGAGCACCAGCCCGTCGTCAACCTCGATCGGCACGTCCCACTCGATCAGCATGCCGGCCTCGGCAGTTGTGCTGCTGTCATCCATATTGTCGTTCCTTTCACGTCCTGCGCGCCGATGGTCGCGAGCGCAAATCGGCGCGACCCTCCCGACTATGCAACCTACCGGGGCCCGCGGCTCGCGGCACTAACGGCCGCGCGGAATGGTCAAAAGCTGAGAACGGCGGCTGCGGCCGCAATCATCGAACGAGCGGTGACCGATCCCATCCCAACCCGCGCCCTCGGGGGCCTTCGCGTTTCGGCCGTGGGTCTGGGCTGCAACAACTTCGGCGGCCGCATCGGCCTGGAGCAGACCCGTACCGTGCTCGACGCCGCAATATCCGCAGGTATCAACCTGTTCGACACCGCAGACGTCTACGGCAACAAGGGCGGCAGCGAGGACTCACTCGGCCAACTCCTTGAGCATCGTCGCGATCAGGTTTTGCTGGCCACCAAGTTCGGGTCCGATATGGCCGGCACCCCCGGGGCGCCCGAAGTCGCGCGCGGGACGCGGACCTACATCCGCTGGGCGATGGAAGGCTCGCTGCGCCGTCTGCGTACGGACGTCATCGACCTCTACCAATACCACTGGCCCGACAACGTCACGCCCCTCGACGAGACCCTCGGTGCGATGAGCGAGTTGGTCGCCGAGGGCAAGGTCAGGTTCATCGGCTGCTCGAACTTCAGCGTCGCGCAACTTTCGCAGGCAGCGGAGATCGCGAAGCGGGACCGCCTCGCCGGCTTCGTCAGCCTTCAGAACGAGTACAGCCTCATCGACCGGTCGATTGAGAGGGATCTGTTGCCGGCATGCGAGTTACTGGGTATCGGCGTGCTGCCCTACTTTCCGCTTGCGAGTGGGCTGCTCACCGGCAAATACAAGCGCGGCGTCGGACCGCCGGCCGGAACCCGGCTGGCCACGGACACTGACGGCGAGATCGCCAGCGATGCAACCTTTGATCGGCTCGAGCGGCTCGACAGCTTCGCTTCGGAGCGAGGGCTGACGATGGTCGGCGTGGCTATCGGCGCCCTCCTGGCTGCGCCCGCGGTTGCTTCGGTGATCGCGGGCGCGACCCGTGCGGAGCAGATCCTGGAGAACGTCTCCGCAGCCCGCTGGGCGCCCACCAAGGAAGACCTCCTCGCGGTCGACGCGATCTTCCCGCCTGGGACCGCGTTCAACTGAGCCGGTCGAAGAGGCTCTAGACCGCGACCTGCTGCAGAGCGGCCGGGCCGGCCACGAGCGGCTGGCGGCCGGCTGGCGTGCCCATGTCACTCGACAGGCTGTAGAGCTTGCGAGGACGCCCAGGTCCTGCGGGTGGCGCGTCGACCGACGCCTCATCGACGGTGACCAGATACTCGAGGTACCGGCGGGCCGTGACTCGCGCCAGCCCGGCTGACTTTGCGACCTCAGTCGAGGACAAAGGCACCGAACTGGCGGCCAGCACCTGCTGCACGAGCGCGATCCCCTCGGCGGTCACGCCCTTGGGCAACCAGCGACGCTCGAGTCTGCCGCTTGTGCAGACGACGTCGACGGCCTCCTGGTCGAGCTGATCGTCCTGCAGAGCGTTGGCGCGGTTGACGAACAGACTCAACGCCCGCCGCAGGCGCTCCACCGTGAAGGGCTTCACCAGATAGTCGATCGAGCCGCGCTGGATCACGGCGCGCACCGCGGCCGAGTTGCGCGTAGCGGTCAGCGTGATGACCTCTATCGAGTGGCCCCTGCTGCGCAGTTGATGCAACAGATTGATCCCGTTCATCCCGTTCAACCTGAGGTCGAGAAGCATGAGGTCGCAGTCCCGATGCTGAACAAAGGCAAGCGCGTCCTCACCTCGTGTGACCGCCCCGGCCACGCACAGGTTCTCCGTCGACGCGATCGTCTTTTTGTAGATCGACGTGATGACGGGATCGTCTTCCACGATCAGCACCCGCCAAGGCTGGCGGCGCGTTTTCTCGCCCTTAAGCACCCATCTCTCCTCGCCGCTGATGTTACATGACTGGCAAACGGGGAGATGCAGCTCCGGCAATCCGGCGTGGTCGCGCCGGACTTACTCGTCCTTCTCTGCCGCTTTGAGACAGTCTCTAGGGACGCGCGGGCCACGCGAGGTCTGAGACCGCAACCTTTGCCCAATCGCCGTTGTGCCAGTCCGGATGCAGGTCAAGCAGCTCCTGTGTGACCGCAGCTACGATCGTCGCGTCCGAGACCTCGTCGGCGCCGCGAAGCTCTTGCACACGTCGGACTGCGAGCTCGAAATATTCCCTGTACAAGACCGTCAGCTCGTTGCCGCCCGTCAGACCGTGACCGGGTACGACGATGTCCGGGCGCAGAGCCTCGAGCCCGAGCAACGCGTTGATCCACGGCTTCACGTGCGCATCCTCATCCGGGAGGACGCCGAAGTACCGCTCCTCAACCAGATCTCCGGTGAACAGGATCTTCTTGTCAGCGTGGACGAGGATCGCCTGGTCTCCGCGGGAGTGGCCGCCGCCGAATTCCCGACATTCGGCGATCACGCCGCCGCCCAAGTCGACCTCGACCGAACCGGTGTAGGTCAGGTGCGGGGGCTCGAACACGACGCCCTCAAGCAGCTTCGGAATGAGGTCCGGCGCATCGTTAGTGAATAGCGCCGAGTAGCCGTCGCCCTTCTCCTGCAGCTCAACCCACTGCGCCTTGTTGTAGAAGATCGTCGCGACGTCGTCGAACACCTGAGACACGCCATAGCCGTGCTCTGGGTGGAAATGCGTGAGCGTGACCAGCAGCCGGCGGTTGCCCGACAGCTCGCGAGCCTTTTCCAGGACCGCGCGGGAGTTCTCGATCCCGAGTCCAGTGTCGATTACGAGGGTTGCGTTCGCGCCGACGACGATGCCGATGTTCGGTACCCACTGCGTGTACTCGGAGTCTGGGATCACCCAGACGCCGTCAGCGACCTGTTCGGCCCGCTCGGGGTGGACCGTCGGTGGCCTGAAGCCAGCAGCATTCTCACTCACGTTTATCTCCTTGGCTCGACGAGCTTGACAAATCTCTGCCGTCAACATTCTCGGCCATCGAGCTGGGGGGCCGCAAACCGTGGCGACCCCCCAACTCAATACTCACTGTTAGTACTGCTTTCTGATCAGGGCCCCTACTGCTAGTACTTCGAGACCGTGATCGGGTCCGGCGTGTTGTAGCTGGCCAGCGGTGGCGCCTTGGAGATCAAGCCAAATCGCACGTTGTCCTCGGCTTCTACCTGAACCAGGCGGAGCGGTACCGACGCAACGAACGTCGGCAGGATCAGCGACGCCAGCTGGCTCTTCGGAGTGGTGGTGTCCTCACCGATGAGCTTCCGCGTCTCTGCCGGGTGCGCCGCTAGGTATTTGTTGGACTCAATCATGGCCTCCTGGAACTCACGAACCTGGGTCGGATGCGAGTGCAGGTACGCAACCGAGGTGTCGATCGCGGTTATCGGTCCGTGCGGCTCGGTGCGGTACGCCGAACCGGCCAGGAGCCGAGTGTGCAACTGATCCTCAGTGGTCGTCAGGAATGGCTCAAGCGTCCAGATCGCTGCAACTTCGCCCTTCTGCAGCGCTGTTGCCATTTCCGGGAATAGGATCGCGACGAACTTGATCCGCTTCCATCCCGTGTCTGACTTGTCGCCCGGGCAGTGGGCGTTGTAATAGTCAGCATCGACGAACAACTGCCCCAATCCGAGCAACGAGTTCACAGCCACCTTCTGGCCCGGCAGGTCGCAAAGCGACTTGATCGGTCCGTTGGCGAGCGACAGATCCGCCGTCCAGTCACTTTTGTCTGACGTTGCCGCTACCGACGCCACACCTATGGCGGTGAGCGGGATCCCCTTGGACGCAGCGACAATCGTGTCCTCATAACCCGGCTCACCAAACTGCACCTGCCCGGCGGCCAGCGCGGGAACGATCTGCGGGCCACCCTCATCGCTGTACTTGAACTTGACGTTCAGGCCGTTCTTGGCGCAGATTCCAGACTTGACACAGTACTCAATCCCGGACGCGTCAGCGGATCCCGGGTTGAAGTAAGCCGTTACCGTTGTCAGGTTACTGGCGGCCATGCTGCTTGCGCTAGTGGCAGCGACGATGCCGGCGGAGCACGCCAGTGCCACCGCTAAAACGGACAACTGCTTTCTTACCGACCAATGCATATGCATCTACTCCCTCTCTCCCTACTACGGGTGATTTGCGTTGGCTGCTCTACCGCATCACCTCGCCGTATACCCCGGTTTTGGCAATGCGCAGCCACCGATGCTGTCCCCGGGTTTTAAAGCCGCGTTCTCATTCGCATCGTTGGCCTCCGCGCAGCTGTAGCCGGAGCTGCGCTGAAGTTTTATGTCGTCACACGTCGGGCGACGGTGTGGCTAACCGATTCGGCACCTGTCAGAGTCGATAACCGCTCCCGTGCTCGATCTGTACTTTGAGGTCACTCTCGCCGGGCAGCTCGGGCGATTCCTCACGCTCGCGGTCCTTGTGTGCTTTCGTGATCGCGCGGTACACGTAAGTCCGCAGCTGCGCGAACTCAGGCATAGCCTTTGTGACCTCCTGGGCACGCGGCCTCGGAAGGTCGATCGATAGCACCTCCTGTACGAACGAAGGATGGCCGGAGAGGATGATCACTCGATCTGACATGTACACCGACTCGTCGATGTCATGCGTCACGAGAAGTGTTGTGATCTCAAACTCGTTGTGGATGCGCATGACCAGATCTTCGAGATCGGCCCTCGTCTGCGCGTCGACGGAGGCGAACGGCTCGTCCATCAGCAGCAGACGGGGACGGCAGGCGAGCGCTCGCGCGATTGCGACGCGTTGCTGCATGCCCCCCGAGAGCTGCCAGGGATAGTGGTCGATGAACTCGGTGAGACCGACGGCCTCCAGCGACTCCTCAACCAGTTGCGTATGCTCCGCCTTCGTGCCTGACTTGAGCGGCAGCAGGATGTTCTTGCGCACGGTCAGCCATGGGAACAGCGAGCGGCTGTAATCCTGGAACACCAAGGACATCGCAGGCATCGGCCCGCTCACGGTCGTTCCCGCAAACTTGGTGTTGCCGCTCGAAGGTTCGATCAGGCCCGCGATGCACTTCAACAGCGTCGTCTTGCCGCATCCTGACGGGCCGACCACGGCCACGAACTCACGATCGGAGACGCCGAAGCTGATCTCCCCGATCGCGACGGACTCGCTCCGCCGACCGGGATACGTCTTGTGGAGCGCGGTCACCTCCAAGGCAGTCTTAGGCGACTCGACTCCCGCGACTATTGCTTCGGTACTCACGCTGTAAACCCCTTCTCCGTCATGATCCGACACCACGAAGACCGAAGTGCCACCGCAACACGCGCCGCTCGACAAGCGACAGGCTTGCGTTCGCGGCGATCCCAACAATTGCCAGCATCACGATTCCCGCCCACATCCCGGGGACGTCGTAGCCCTGCTGGGAGTAAAGAACGAACCAGCCGATCCCGTTGCTGCTACCGAGCTGCTCAGCGATGACCAGCAGCAGCACCGCGAACGCGATGCTGGTGCGCATACCCGTGAAGATCCGCGGACTCACCGCCGGGAGGATCACCTTGAACAGTCGCTTCCGGAAACCCAGACCGTAGGCCCGGCTGGTCTCGAGGATGGTCGGATCCAAACCGGCGTAGCCGTCCTCGGTGTTGAGCGCGATCGGCCAGATACAGACGAACGCGATCACAAAGATCTTCATCACGAGCCCGATCTCAAACAGCGCGATCGCCACCGGCACCATCAGCGGCGGCGGCATCGAGCGCAGGAAGGTCGTGACCGGACGCGTAAACATCCGGACCGACTCGGATATCCCGATCGCCAACCCGAGCGGAATCGCGACGGCGACCGCCGCCAGATAGCCAAGGATCAGTCGCTCCAGACTCGGCAAGACGTCGCTGCCGAAGCGCTGGAAGAGCCAAACCTGACGAAACTCCGAGAGGATCTTCGGCAGCGGAATGATGTACGGCGAGTGAGAACTCGCGGTCAGCAGCCAGATCAGTCCGAGGATCGCGGCGGTCGTCCCCATCTCAACCGCAAGGCCGACGCCTCGTGATGCCTTGTAACTCATCGGTTGCCCTGGGCCTCTCGCTGCGAGTAGTGCCAGCGCAGGTAGTGCCGCTCGAACGCAACCGACCCGAGGAGCAGGAACACGCCAAGCAGGCCGGCCGCAAGAGTGTACGAGTACGCCAGTACGGTCGCTCCGTTCTGGAAGTCCAGCCAGACCTCCGAGCCGAGTCCAGACGCGCCGATCAGGACCTCGGCCGAGATGCAGCCGATCAAGGCATACGCGACGCCCAGGCGGATACCGGTCGCCAGGTACGGCATAACGCTAGGGATCGTCACCGAGCGCACGCGCCGCCACCAGCTGAGCCGCAGCGACCTCGCCGTCTCGAGCATCACGGCATCACGGTCGCGCATGCCGTAGATCGCCTGGATCAGCACGGAGAAGATCGTGCCGAAGACGACGAGGATGATCGAGCTTTTGGTCGACGGACCATAGAGCAGGAGCAGGAGCGCAAGGAACGCAACCGGCGGAACCGGCCGCAAGAACTCAATTGTCGGTCGCAAGGCGCGCCACAACAGGTCGCTGGCGCCGATCGCAAGCCCGAGCGGGATCGCAATCGCGAGTGCGATCACGAAGCCGATCCCCCACTGCATCATCGTGTCCCCGATGACGCTCCAGAAGTGACTTGTCCCCAGGTTGTCCACGAACATGTGGATGATCTGGAACGCCGGCGGGACGTCCCTGGACTCGACCAAGCCGGACTTCGTGGCAAGTTCCATCAGGCAGATTGCTGTGACGATGCCGGCTGTGCCGAGTACGACCGCCTTGATCGTTCGCGGCTGCACGCGACGACGGCGAGGCGCCACGGTTCCATCCGGCAGTTCCGTGGAACTCCCAGCTGCACCCGGCGTCCTCCCAGACACCTCAATCAAGAGCGGACGCTCCATCGGTTCCGATCGTATCCACCCGTTCAGCGCAGCCAGATTGTGGTCATGTGAGCGAATCAATATGGTCGCTGCCCAAATGCTCGGCGGCATCCTCAATCAGGGGCCAGATGACGGCGAATGCCTCAGTGGAATCTGGCCATTACAAAGACAACGTGATCGCGATGCGCTCACGCTCAGGACGCGTCCAGCTTGACCACCGCCGCAACCGCCAACGCAACGAGCACCGCCCGCGAACAGAAACGTCGCCGAGATGCCGGCGCACCGCCGGCGCGGGAGAGCTAGAACATGGCACGCCGTGCTTCGACTGGAAGTCGTCGCCGCATCACAATGCCCGCGCCTTCAGAACAACAAGTCGATCCCTGGTCGGATCACGCGGTCAACCCGCCGACGGAGGGAAGCGCATCGCGGGGATGGGGTCGCAACGAGATTGATGCGCTTCTGCGCGTCAGCCGAGCGGTCGGATTGCAGCCGCGCCTGAGCGATGTGCTCGACGTGATCGCGACCGAAGCGTGCAGCGTCACACGCGCCAAGGCGGCGAGCATCCTGCTCACGGACCCGGGAGAGACGGTCTTCCATCTGGCTGCGTCCAGCGGCCTCAGCCGAGACTATGAACGCTTCCTGCAAAGCCATTTCGTCAGGTACGGGCAGAGCATCTCTCGCGCCGCCGCGCAGCTTTTGCGGCCGATCGTGGTTGACGACGTCGCCAACGACCCGCGCGTGAACCGACCCGAGGCCCGGGAGTGGAAACGCTTCGCGCTTCGCGAGCACTACCGCGCGAGCCTCTCGGTGCCATTGCTCGCAGGTAGTCAAAGCTCCGGCGTGTTGAACCTATACAGAGCCGACGTCGGGCCGTGGTTGAGCGCCGAGGTCGAAGTTGCAGCAACCTTCGCCCAGTACGCCGCCAGTGCGATCCACAGCGCCAAGCTAATGGAGTCGCAGCGGCGACAGGTCGATGCCCTCGGCCGGCTGGTCGCCGTGCTCCGCGACCAGACACACGAGTACGCAAATCGGTTGCACGCTGTGTCCGGCTTGCTCGCCCTCGGCGAACAAGCCGGCGCTCAAGAGTTCCTCAGCCAGCTGATTTCGATCCACCACGAGAGCTACGCGTCGGTGATGGAGCGAGTCCAGCCACCCATCGTCGCGGGCCTGCTGATCGCGCAGATGAGCGTCGCGCGCCAACGCGGAGTGGAAGTGCGCCTCGATCAGCGCACGAACCTTCATTCGCTGCCGCCTCTGTTGGGGGCTGCGGAAGCGGTGACGATCGTCGCGAATCTGATCGAGAACGCAATTGAGGCGGTGTCCTCCGACGTGCCCAGCAACCGCCGTCGCGTGTCGGTGAGGATCAATCAGAACCCTCAGCGCGTAGTGATCGCCGTACGCGACTGGGGTCCCGGCCTCGCGGCCGGTAAGGAAGAGGAGGTGCTGGTCCGCGGCAGCAGTTCCAAGGACGGGCACCCCGGAATCGGTTTGGCGCTCGTGTCAGAAGCGGTGGCATCAGCGGGCGCGACGCTCACAGTCGCCAACGCGGGCCCTGGGGCGTTGTTCGTGGTGACGCTTCCCAATCAGCTGGAAAGCACAAACCAGCCGCTGGCGCCCCCGCCAACGAGAGGCTAGCGGTCGTCGGGATCAAGCACCAGAATCAGGTCGCCTGGCTCCAGTCGGGTTCCGCCCTGCGCTGCGACACGCTGAACCGTACCGGCATGCGGGACTGTGATCGTCGACTCCATCTTCATGGCTTCGAGCAGAGCGACGGGATCCCCTTCGCCGACCCGGTCACCTGCTGCCACCAGTAGCGTGACGATGCCGGCGAGTGGCGCGATGACGTGGTTGGGGTCGTTCGGGTTTGCCCGCTCTGTCCCATCGGCCCCGGCACCCACCGATTCATCGCGTACGTTCAGCGTCCTCAACTGCCCGTTGAGGCGCGTCAGCACATTGCGCATCCCGCGCACATCGGGGTCGCCCACGGCCTCGAGCTCGATCAGCAGCCGCACGCCGGGCTCGAGCTCCACCTCCTCCTCGCGACCAGGCTGCAGACCGTAGAGAAGGGTCCGCGTTGGGATGACCGAGATATCACCGTAACGTGCACGGCCATCCTCGAACTCCCTGTACGGAGTTGGAAACAGGAGCTTCGCGAGCGCGGCGCGCCGTGGCAAACCGCGCTCGGGCAGGTCTACGTCATCAACCGCAACTGGCGTACTCGGCTCGTCGTCGACCTCTGTACGACGCAGAGCCCGCCTGGCGAACGGCTGCGGTATGCCACGGGCCGGCTGACCGAAATCCCCGCGCAGGTAGCTCAGCACCGACTCGGGCAGATCGAACCGTTCCGGATGCTCGGTCAACTCGTCCCAGTCGATCGAGCCGGAGACCGCGAACAGCGCCAGATCCCCAACGATCTTGCTGGTTGGCGTGACCTTGACGATGTCACCTAGCAGAGCATTCGCACGGACGTATGCGTCCTCGACCTCATCAAACCGCCGACCTAAACCGAGGGCGATCGCTTGCTGGCGTAGGTTCGAGAGCTGGCCCCCGGGAATCTCGTGACGATAGATCCGCCCCGTCGGCGCGTGCAATCCGGTCTCGAATGGCGCATAGGCAGCCCGCACCTCCTCCCAGTAGGGCTCCAGGTCGAGCACGGCGTCCAGCGAGAGGCCTGTCGCGCGAGGGGTGTGATCGGTCGCGGCGATGATCGCAGCCAGAGCCGGCTGGCTCGTCATCCCCGCTAGCGGAGCCGCCGCCCCGTCTACGGCGTCGACGCCGGCATCAATTGCCGCGAGGTAGGCGGCGAGCTGCCCGCCGGCGGTGTCGTGCGTGTGCAGGTGGACCGGCAGCTCGAACTCCTGCCTCAGCCGCGAAACCAGGATCCTCGCCGCCTGGGGCCTGAGTAGGCCAGCCATGTCCTTGATCGCAAGGATATGGACCCCAACCCCCACCAGTTCCTCCGCCACACGCAGGTAGTAATCGAGTGTGTAGACGTCCTCACGCGGATCGGAAAGATCGCCGGTGTAACAGAGTGCAGCCTCGGCCACCCCGCCGACCTCAAGGGTCGCCTCGATCGCGGCACGCATCGGAGCGACGTTGTTCAGCGCGTCGAAGATCCGAAAGATGTCGATGCCAGCATCACTCGCCTCCTCGACAAACGCACGCACGGCGCGGTCGGAATGCGGCTCGTATCCCAGCAGGTTGCGACCACGAAGCAGCATCTGCAGGCAGATGTTGGGGACCTGCTCGCGCATGGATGCGAGCCGTTCCCAGGGGTCTTCCGCCAGAAACCGCAGCGCGACATCGAATGTCGCGCCGCCCCAAACTTCGAGCGACAGAAGGCGATGGAGGTCGGAGGCGATGTGGGGGGCCACCGCGAGCATGTCGAAGCTGCGCATCCGGGTCGCGAGCAGCGATTGGTGCGCGTCACGCATCGTGGTGTCGGTCAGCTGCACCGCTTCCTGCTCCCGGAGCCAGCCGGCGAACCTCGCGGCGCCGAGCTCTTGCAGTCGCTGACGCGAGCCGGATGGCGGCGTCACGATCGCTGTCGTGGGCAGCTTCGCGCGCGGATCGCCGCCCGCGGGAGCCGGACCAAATGGGTGGTTGACGGTTACCTCCGCGAGTTTGAGCAGTAGCCGCGATGCACGATCGGTGCCGGCACTCGCCTTCGTCAGCCACGGTCGTTCGTCAACAAATGTGGTGTATGTGAGACCGGCCTGAAACTCCGGATCGTCCAATACCGCGCCGAGAAAGGCCTGGTTGGTCGAGACCCCGCGGACTCGAACCTCGTCCACGGCACGGTGGGCCCGAGCGATCGCGGTCGGCATATCGGCCGCCCGCGCGGTGACCTTCAGCAGCAGTGAGTCGTAGTACGGGGTGATCTCGGCGCCAACGTAGGCGGAGCCCTCGTCGATCCGAATGCCGGCCCCTCCGGGCGTTCTGTAGGCAGAGATCCGGCCGGTGTCGGGGCGGAACTGGTTGGCCGGGTCCTCCGTGGTGATTCGGCACTGCAGCGCGTAACCCCGCTGGCGCAGCGTCTGTTGACTGAGCCCAAGGCTTTCAAGCGTGGCACCGGACGCGATCAGCAGCTGCGTGCGGACAAGGTCAACGTCGGTGGTCTCCTCGGTCACGGTGTGCTCGACCTGGATCCGAGGGTTCATCTCGATGAACACGTGCTCGCCGGAGGTCGAGTCGAGCAGGAACTCAACGGTTCCGACGTTGACGTAGCCGATCTGGCGGGCGAATCGCACCGCGTCGTTGCAGAGCGTCTCGCGGATGGCGACATCGAGACAGGGCGCTGGGGCGATCTCGATGACTTTTTGGTTGCGGCGTTGCACCGAGCAATCACGCTCGAACAAATGCACTGTCTCGCCGCCCGCATCGGCGACGATCTGAACCTCAATGTGCCGCGGCCGCACCACAGCCTGCTCCAGGTAGACGGACGGATCGCCGAAGGCGCCCTCAGCCTCGCGCATTGCCGCTTCGACCGCCGCCGTCAGCTGCGCACGGTCCTCAACCAGCCGCATGCCCCGCCCGCCACCGCCTGCCGTCGCCTTCACGAACACAGGCAGCCGCATGTCAGCCGCCATCACTGCCGCCGCCGCGGCATCCACAAATGACTCGGATGCCGGAAGTACCGGAACCTGGGCCCGCTGCGCGGCCGCGCGCGCCTTGACCTTGTTCCCCGCCATCGCCAGCACCTCCGGCGGCGGGCCGACGAACGTGATCCCGGCGTCGGCACAGCGTCGTGCCAGTACGGGATTCTCAGACATGAACCCGTATCCGGGATAGATCGCATCCGCGCCGATTCGCTGTGCCAACTCGACGGTCAGGTCGACGTCGAGATAGGCACGAACCGGATGACCGGCCAAGCCGATCTCATGTGATTCATCGGCCTTGACGCGGTGTGCGGAGCCGCGATCCTCGGAAGCGTAAACGGCTGCTGTTGAGATGCCGAGCTCGTATGCGGCCCTGAACGCGCGGATAGCGATCTCACCGCGATTGGCAACCAACAGCTTCTTGAACATGCACAGGACCCTGCCAGCTCAACTGGTCGACAGTGGGAATTGACATCGCATATGTTCAAATCATCGAAGTCAGCGTGCGAACGGAAGCTGACCGAGCTGTGCTCGAAGTTCGGGATCACGGACTGCGAAGTACGCCGGGTTGCCCCAGGAGCCCGCACGCCGGGCCTGATCCTCGGCGAACACCGACCGTTCGCTGCGGCTTTGGGCCCTGTCCGTACAGGTCCTGGGGGTCGTCGATCTCGCTTAGCAGCGTGACGGCCGAAGCTAAGAGTCGCCTGAGTTTCAGCTGGGCAAGGCCTGATCGCGCGCGCTCAGGAAAATCTCAGGTTCTTCCCGGGTGCCGCACAGGTGCGACGGCGACATTCGGTGCATGTTCAATCGCGCACCTAAAACTCCCTCCCCGCGACGACACCGCGCGAATTCGCACAGTGACCAGGAGCCCGCCCTCACGAGCGAGCGGCATACGCGGCCCTGGTACCTGTACGGACTTGCGGCGGTGGCGGCCGCCATCGCCGTACTGGCAGTAACTCAGATCGGGCTTCCAGCCGGCTCCGCGCGCACGTCGAGCGAAACCGTGACCGCTGAGAACGGGGTCGTCCAATCGACTGTGACCGGCACCGGCAACGTCGAGCCCGGATCCGAGGTCGACGTGAACTTCCAGGTCGGCGGCACCATCTCAAAGGTCTACGTGACGCAGGGTCAGCACGTGACCAAGGGCCAACTGCTGGCGACGCTTGACTCCAGCTCGGCGCAGCTGGCGCTCGACGAAGCGGAGCAGACGCTGACCGCCGCTAAGGATCAGCTGAGCACAGCCGAGTCAGAGTCGACCACCACGACCCCGACCACCACAAGCACCACGTCGTCGGCTGGTTCCGGGTCGCAGAGCAGCAGCTCACCAGCTGAGTCGGTCGCCTCGGCACAGGCGGCCGTCGACGGTGCCGAGGCCAGCGTGACCAACGCTGACACGGCGCTCGCCAATACGAAGCTGTATGCGCCAATCAGTGGCACCATCGCGTCTCTGGCGTCGCTCTCCGCTGGTGACAGCGTGTCCGCGGGCACCACTGCTGACGTGTCGGCGTCCTCGGGCTCCAGCAGTGGCTCGTCCACGTCCTCAGCGACTGGCGCCGCGGCAGGTACGACTGCAGGCAGCTCCAGCTCATCGTCGTCTTCGAGCTCAGAGTCGTCGCCCTTCGCGGAGATCGTCAACAGCAGCACGATGTCGCTGACCGTTGCGCTGAGTGAGTCCGACATCACCAACGTCAAGGTCGGCCAGGCAGCCAACGTCACACTAGACGCACTCACTGGCGTCGAGCTCGGTGCCCACGTGACCGCGATCTCACCCGTGGGAACCGACACCGACGGCGTCGTCTCCTACGACGTGACGCTGACGCTCGATCAGACCAGCTCCAAAGTGAAGCCGGGTATGAGCGCCTCGGCGTCCGTGATCGTGGGCCAGGCCCAGGGGGTCACCATTCCCAATGCGGCGGTCACCGGCACCGGTGAGGTCGGAACCGTGACGCTGCTGCAGAACGGCAAGAAGACGCAGCAGCAGGTCGCGGTTGGCCTTCGTGGCGAGAACCGCACCCAGATCCTCAGCGGTCTCAAGGCCGGGGACGAGGTTGTGATCACCACGACATTGCCGCCGCTCACCTCCAGCTCTACGACGTCGAGTTCCGCGAGCGGAACGCTAGGCGGGACCACTGGCGCAGCCGGTGGGTTTGGCGGTGGCGGAGGTGGCGGAGGGTTCGCAGGTGGCGGAGGGTTCGCCGGTGCGCACGGCGGCGCAGGAGCGGCCGGCTAATGATCACCTCGAAGATCGATGCGATCCGGCGCGCCCAGCAGCGGCTCACCCCAGTTCAGGGCGCCCCGGGACCACACGCGAACCCTCACTCCAGCCGGCCCTCAAACACGCCGGTGATCGAGCTGCGGGACGTGCGCAAGACCTACCAGATCGGTGACATCTCCGTGGAGGCGCTGCGCGGTGTCAGCTTGGAGATCGAGCGCGGGGAATACGTCGCAATCATGGGACATTCGGGCAGCGGCAAGTCGACGCTGATGAACATCCTCGGCTGCCTCGACACCCCAACCGGCGGCGCGTATCGACTCAACGGCCTCGATGTCCGCGACGTCGATGAGGACGCTCTGGCAGATCTGCGCAACCGCTTCATAGGGTTCGTGTTTCAGAGCTTCAACCTGATCCCGCGCACCAGTGCAATCGCGAATGTCGAGTTGCCGCTCGCCTATGCGGGCGTATCTCGAGCGGAGCGGCGCGAGCGAGCCCTGGACTCGCTTCGCGCGGTTGGGCTCTCTGACCGTGTGAACCACGAGCCGACGGAGCTATCCGGAGGACAGCAGCAGCGGGTCGCGGTCGCGCGGGCGCTTGTCAGCAACCCGGCCCTGATCCTTGCCGATGAGCCGACTGGAAACCTCGACACCGCGTCGACTGAAGAGGTGCTTGGGCTCTTCGAAAGCCTTAGCGAGCACGAACGGACGATCGTGCTCATCACTCACGAGGAGGATGTCGCCGCCCACGCGAAGCGCGTGATCCGCATCAGCGACGGGGAAGTCGTCGCCGACGAGCGGGCCCAGTTGGAACGGAGGAGCGCATGAACGACACGATTCGAGTCGCGTTCGCCGGACTGGTCGCCAACAAGCTGCGCTCGGCGCTGACGATGGTCGGACTGATGATCGGGGTCGGCTCGGTAATCGTGCTGATCGCCGTAGGTACCGGTTCGTCCGATGCCGTACAGCAGCAGATCGACGCGCTGGGTTCGAACGTGTTGCTCGTTCAGAGCACCACTGGCATCGGCGGTCTGGGCGGGGCCACGGACAGCAGTTCCGGCCTGACGCTCGCCGATGCCACAGCGCTTCAGAACAGCTACGAGGCACCTGACGTACAGAGCATCTCGCCCGTGGTCAACGCCAACGACGTCACCCTCACGTACGGCGACACCACCTACTCCCCATCGAGCTTCGTTGGCACCACGCCAAGCTACGAGCAGGCGCGCAGCTATAGCACCAGTGAGGGTTCCTGGTTTACCAAGGCCGATGAGACCAATCACAGCCGGGTGCTGGTCGTGGGCCCGACGGTCGTCAGCGAGCTGTTTGACGGCAAGGACCCGGTCGGCGACACGGTCCAGGTCAACGGCACGAGCTACGAAATCATCGGCGTCACCGCGTCCAAGGGGTCAAACGGGACCACCAACGAGGATGACGTCGCATTTGCCCCGTTAACCGCGGTCCAGGACACCCTCACCGGCTACGGAAGCGTCAATCAGATCGTCGTACAGGCGAAGTCCGAGCCGCAGCTAAGCGCCGCCCAGACCGAGGTCACAAACATCCTCAACCAGGTTGACCCGGCTGCGCCTGACTCAGACGGGACCGCCAACTTTGAGGTGGTAAACCAAGGCTCGATCCTGCAGACGTCTGCCTCGAGCAGCGGCGTGTTCACCACACTGCTTGGTGAGGTGGCAGCGATCTCACTGCTGGTCGGTGGGATTGGCGTGATGAACATCATGCTGGTCTCGGTCACCGAGCGAACCCGTGAGATCGGCATCCGCAAGGCGGTCGGCGCCCGCCGCGGCGACATCCTCACCCAGTTCCTGATCGAAGCAGTGCTCGTGTCACTGCTGGGCGGTGTAGCCGGAGTCTTGCTGGGCGTGATCGGTAGCCAGTTCACGATCGCCGGCGTGGTACCTGCGATCGCACCGTATTCGCTCGCCCTTGCCTTCGGCGCTGCCGTGCTGTGCGGACTGTTCTTTGGGACCTATCCCGCCAGTCGAGCCGCAGCGATGAGCCCGATCCAAGCCCTGCGCTTCGAATAACAGACTCCCCTAACCCCGAGAGGAAACCAGATGAGCGCCATCCCATATGACAGTCCAGAGGACAGCGGAGACACATCCGCGAGCGAGCCGCTCACTACACCCGGCCGGCCCCGGCGACACTTCCTGAACCGTAGGAGCGCGGCGCTCGCCGCTGCGGTCACCTGCGCCGTCGGGTTCTACGTGGGCGTCACGGTCGAGAAAGGCCAACTGAGCAGCGGCACCTCCTCGGCCGCCACCGCCGCCACCGGAGCGGGCGCCACGGCGCGGGCCGGCGCGGGCGGATTCCCGGGAGCCGGAGGGTTCGGTGCCGGGGCCGGGGCCGGGGCCGGCGGCGACGCGTCCGCTGGAACGATCGCGAGCGTCGACGGAAACACCATCTACCTCACGGAAAGCTCGGGCAACACGGTGAAGGTCAAACTCGCCTCGAGTACCAAGCTGACAAAAAGCTCGAGCGTCTCCAAGAGCTCGCTCCACCCGGGCGACACGGTCGTCATCCAGGGCGCGACGGGCGCCAACGGAACCGTGTCCGCGACCTCCATCAGTGACTCCGGCGTGCGGACCACCGGCAGCAGCACCACCGGCAGCAGCACCACCGCCGGCGACTCCGGCAGCACGAGCTGATTACCACCTGAAAACGACAGGAACTCCCCATGAAAATCACCACCAAGATCCGCCCGCGAGTGTTACGACTGTTGCTCGTATCCGCCGCGATCACCGCGTGTCTCGTAATCGCAGCCTGCGGCAGCAGCACCAGCAGCTCCACCACAACCACCTCGACCTCAGCGTCGTCAACCACACCCAAGAGTGGCGCGACCACAAGTCGCACCTCGCTCGAGGAATGTTTGAAGGAGCAAGGCATCACCCCTCCGGCGCACATCCCCGGCAACGGCACGGGTACCCGCCCAGCGGGCACGCCGCCAGCCGGCGCCGGCGGCGGCGCCGGCGGCAAGTCGAACCTTCAAGCCGCGTTCAAAGCATGTGGCGCGACCGGACATTTCGGCGGAGGCGCCTCCGGCACTGCGAAGAGCTCGTCATAGACCACCACCCGCTCACGACATGCGGTGGCGCCATCCATCGGGCGCCGCCGCAAGCCGACGGCCACGGACCGAGGGCTCACAGGCAATCCACAGCTAGCCCCCAGTCCGCCACCAGCATCACCACCCAATGTGTTACGTGAAACCTGAACCAACCGGACTGGAGCAGAACAACATGAAGGATCACAGCGAATCAAACCGCAACGAGTCGAGCGCGTCGCCTGAGCAGGAACCCGGCCACGTCCGGCGACGGTGGCGGGTTATGCGCAAGCGCGGCCTAGGGGTTGGCGTCGCGTTGATCATTCCTGCGGTCGGGCTTGGGGTCGCGGCATGCGGCAGTTCAACAAGCACGCAGGCCGCCACGACGACATCGAGTGCGGTTGCGACTACCGCGGCGGCGGGCGGCGCTGGTGGCTTTGCGGGTCACGCGGCATCGGGCGGGGACTCGAACGCCAGATCGACGAACGCCGCGGGCGGATCGGTCGGCACCGTCAGCACCGTGTCCTCTTCCGGCTTTACGCTCTCGCCCCCCGGCGGTGGCACGGTGACCGTCAAGGAGACTTCTTCGACCGTTTACGAGCAGGGAACCAAGAAGGCGGCGCCGAGTGCCGTTACCAGGGGGACGGAGGTACTTGTGCTGGGGAAGGTCAACAGCACGACGATCACAGCCTCTCAGGTCGTGATAAAGCCGGACATCAACCTTAAGACCGCGTCGGCGAACGTGATCTCGTTCCAGCAAGGTGAGGCCGGCAGCTCCAAGAGCGTCGGCCAGATCCCCAAGGACTACACGCAGGGCTCCGGCAAGCTCGTCAGTGGAACCAAGGCGAACGAGGCCATCGAGGCCGCTCTGAAGTCCTACGCTGGCGGCGTCATCGACCGTGTGGTGCAGCTGGGCAACGGCGATTACGAGGTCCACCACATCGGTGTGAACTGGCCGCACCACATCTTCGTCAGCAAGGACTTCAAGGTGATCGGCGCCAACGACTAGTTGACATCGTCGGGCGGCTAGTTCGGTATCAGGCGGGGGGGCACGAGCTTGAAGCGTGCCCCCCGCCGGGACGCGTGCCCGCTCATTGCGCGGCGTGCTCCAACACAGCCTCCGCGGCACCCCGGAGCTGTTGGTCCCACGGTCTGGGCCAGTGGATCACCACGTCGGTAATGCCGTTCTGTTCCACACGGCCGAGAAACTCCTCCCAGGCGCCGATCGATGACTGTGCCCAACGAAGGTCCAGGGGCACGAGCACGATCCGTCGCAGCGTCGCCGGGTCGCGTCCCTGCGCGTGGCAGGCGGTGTCGACAGTTGCACTCTGCTCTGCGAGTCCGGCCAGCCACTCTTCCGGCGGCGTCGACCCGTCCGAGCCCCACGGTCCATAGGTCACCCATGCTTCGCCCAGCGTGGCGGCCAGAGCCAGCGCCCGCGGGCCGGCGGCGGCGATCGTGAACGGGATTCGCGGCTGCTGCACACAACCGGGGATCTGGCGAGCGTCGTTCGCCGCGTAGTACCGGCCGCCGCGCGTGACGGCCGGCTCGCGCAGGAGTTGGTCCAGCAAAGTGACGAACTCGTGGAAGCGCGCGGTGCGCTCAGCGCGCGGCCAGGGGTCTGTGCCGAGCACGCGCGCGTCTTCCGCGTCAGCCCCCGCCCCGATGCCGGCGTCGAGCCGGCCGTCGCTGACGTCGTCGAGCGTGATCAGCTCCTTCGCGAGCGGAACCGGGTGCCGGAAGCTCGGGCTGATCACCAGGGTGCCCAGTCGAATCCGGCTCGTGACCATCGCCGCCGCGGTCAGCAACGGCAGCGCCGCGAACCACGGTCCGTCACGTAGCGTCCGCCAGGAGAGGTGGTCATACGTCCACGCGGTCGTGAAGCCGCCCTGCTCGGCCGCCTCCCAGCGCGGCCGAGCGTCCGGCCAGCGGAACTCTGGCAGGATGCAAACGCCTATGCGCATGATCGTCAGGCGGTGCGCTGGCGAGTGAACACGTCGATCAGGACCGCGACGATGATGAGGACGCCCTCGACGATCTGCTGATACGTGGCCGACAGCCCGAGCAGGTCGAAGCCGTTTCCGATCATCGCGAGCAGCAGCACACCAAGCACCGTGCGCCAGATCGCGCCCTCGCCGCCGAAGATGCTCGTACCTCCGAGCACCGTCGTGGCAATACCGGCGAGCTCGAGCCCGGTCCCGTTGCCGGCCTGGGCCGTCCCGACCTGCGACGCCGCCATGATGCCGGCCAGTGCCGCGGTCGTGCCGGACAGTGCAAACACCGATCCGCGGATCAGTCCCACACGGATGCCGGAGAGTCGTGCGGCCTCCGCGTTCCCGCCGGCAGCGAAGACGTACCGGCCCCAGGTGGTGCGTGTCAGCAGCAGGCCGGTCACAATCGCCACACCCAGGAAGGCCCAGATCAACCAGTTGACACCCAGGCCCATCCCCTGGCCGAACGAAGTGAACCCGCCCGCAGTCGCTTCGACGATCAGGCCGCCACTGATCACCAGGGCAAGGCCGTCGAAGACGTACTGAGTCGCGAGCGTGGCGATGAACGAGTGGACTCGGCCTTTCACGACGAGGATCCCGTTGGCGGAACCGAGCACGAAGCCTGAGATCAGCGCGACCAAGATTCCCGGCACAGTGCCGATGTCATTTGACACGAGGACGGCCACCAGGCCCGCGAAGGCGTAGATGGCGCCGACCGAGAGGTCGAAGCTGCCGCTGATGATCACCAGCGTCTCACCACAGGCGATGACCCCGATGGCCGCGTTCTGGTCGAGGATGTTGCGGATGTTGTACCAGGTGAGGAACGACGAGCTCGCGATGCTCAGCGTTATGAAAAGCACGATGCAGATACCGACGACGGCCAGCTCCTGAAACCGGATCGACCTCCGGCTGCGGGCGCCGAATCGGCCCCACGGTGTGAGCCGACCAGCGGACTCAGCGGGCGGCTCGACCGGGTCGGTGATGGTGGCGGTCGCCGTGGTCTCCTTCTCGTTCATGATGCCTCCGCAGCACCCACGACCGTAGCCAAGAGCTTGTCGTCATCTCCCTGGCCGGGGGTCAGTTCGTCGATAATTCGCCCTCGCCTGAACACGAGGATCCGATGAGCAAGGCCACTGATCTCTTCCAGTTCGGTAGAGACCAGGACAACCCCGAGTCCCTCCGATGCCAGACGGACCAGAAGCTCGTAAATGCCTGAACGAGCCCCCACGTCGACGCCCCGCGTGGGTTGGATCGCGACCAGAATCCGAGGATTGCCGAACATGCACTTCGCAAGCAGCACCTTCTGCTGGTTGCCTCCGGATAACGTACGCACGGGTGCGTCCATTGAGGACATACGGACGCCGAACCGCTGCAGGAGTGGAGCCACGAGCGACCTCTCGCGTGCCGGCTCCACCCAGCCCCATCGGGTCACCATGTGACCGCGGCCCGCGGTGACGTTCTCACGGATCGGCCGATTCATCAGCAGCCCCTGCTCACGGCGGCTCTCCGGAAGCAAGGAGATTCCCTGCCGCAACGCGTCTGTGGGCGTGTGCAGGTGCACTGCACTGCCGTCCACCTCGAGCATCCCCCCGGTCACGTGATCTGCGCCCGAGAGCGCCATCGCGACCTCCGCGCAACCGCTGCCGGCCAGACCGGCAAGACCGAGGATCTCCCCGGCATGAAGAGTGAAAGAGATGTCAGTGAATGCGTGTGCGCGCGTGAAACCCTTCACCTCACACACCACCCGTGCGTCCGGTCTCACCGGCACGCGCTCGGGGTACTCGAGGTCGAGCGGGCGACCGAGCATGTGCGTGGCGAGGCTCTGCGGCGTTTCCTCGCCGGCGTTGACAGTGGTGACGATACGACCGTCGCGCATCACCGTCACGACGTCTGCGAGCGAGAGCACCTCGTCGAGGGCATGCGCGACGTAGATGACCGCCAAGCCCGAGGCGGCGAGATCCCGGACTACGGTCATCAGCGCCTCGATCTCGTGATGGACCAGCGCCGCCGTCGGCTCGTCCATGATCACGACTCGCGCCTCGCGAGCCAGCACTCTGAGGATCTCCACCTTCTGACGATCGGCGACGCCGAGATCACGGACCTTCGCCTCGGGATCCAGGTCGGACCCGAAACTCGTCACCAGCCGATCCCAGCGGCGCCTCGCAGCACCTGGTGCCAGGACACCACGCCGCTGATCCTCGGTCCCGAGCAAGACATTGTCGATCACCGACATCTGCGGCACCAGCGTCAGCTCCTGGCTGATCGCCGCCACTCCCGCGTGCAAAGCGATGCGCGGAGTGGCCAACTTCACCGGCTCACCGTCGACGAGCACCTCGCCGCTGTCCGGCTGAATCGACCCTGAGAAGATCTTGCCCAGGGTCGATTTGCCGGCGCCGTTCTCCCCGACCAGCGCATGCACCGTGCCGGGGAGAACCTCGAGGTTGACGTCGGAGAGCGCGACTACGGGGCCGTACCGCTTACCGACCCCGCGCGCCGCAAGCACGGGTTTAGGATCCGATGCCGGACTAGCCGGCACTCCACTGCCCCTTGTACTTGCCCACGTTGGCCTTGGTCAGGGCCTGCGGAGCGCCGCACTGGGTCGTGCTATTGATGGCTGTGTTGCCCACGGGCTTGCCTGCGAGGGAGTTGACGACCATCTTGGTCGCGAGCTCCGCCTCAGTCGTCGGGCAGTAGTTGACGGTGCCGAACCAGGAGCCGTTCTTGATCCCCTGGATCGCCTGGAACGTACCCCCGCCGCCGATCAGCTTGACCTTGCCGGGCTTCACGCCCTTGGCCTTCAGCGCCAGCACAGAACCGACGATCGCCTGATCGGCGCTGGACGCGATCACGTTCACGCTCGGATGTGCGCTGAGCACGTTCTCCGTCGCCGCCTCGCCCGTGCTGGGCGTATAACCACTCTCGACCGTGGCGACCACGTCGATGTTCGAGTGCTTCTTGAGCACCGCCATGGCGTGGTTCGTTCGGTCGATCTCGAGCGGAAGCGTGTTGTCACCGGGCATGTACGCAACCTGACACTTCTTGATGCCCTTGCACGCGTCCACGATCAGGTCACCTGCGGCGGTGCCGGTCGCCGCGATCGGAGTTACTGAACTGCCCACGATCCCGGGAACCTGAATCTTCGTCGTGTCGATGTTCGGCCCGATCGGGACGAAGTCCGCCGAGACCTTGATCTTCTTGGCGAGCGCCTCCTTCACAGCGGGCACGATCGCGTTTCCGTCATCGGCGTAGATGACCAAAGCGTTGTACTGACCCGAGGCGACGGCGTCCTCGATCTGCGAGACCTGCGTGGTCGAGCTCATGTTCGAGTCGAAGAAATGCACTGTGCCGCCGGCCGCGCCCGCGACCTTCTTGACTCCGGTCAGCGCCGCCTGCGTATATGCATTCGCCGACGAGTAACCGAAGAACGCGATCTTCGGCTTACTCCCGGACGCGCTTGACGCGGCCGCGCCGAAACTCCCGTATCCGGCAGCGACCGCCGCCACCGCCAGTCCTACTGCTGCCGCCTTGGCACGTGAATGTCGTACTGCCATATCAGTCATCTCCTCCTATAGCCTGACATCTGACGACGGTAGTATTCCACACATTACATGTGATAACAACACTGTCACGACCTTAACTTTGCCTCAACACTCGTCTTCAAAGTGGAGGCGTCCCGTGCGAACCAGCGCCCGGGTCAGCTGACCTCGGACGCGGCCGCGCGCCTCGCTTCAGTAGCCGCTTCGTCCACACGTAAACCGTCGTCAAGCACCACCCCGTAGCAGTCCGCAGCCCGGGCGACGGAGATCGCCCCTTCGCGGACATCCTGCGCGACGGCCTCGGGATTACGCTCGAGCGGGTTCCCCCAGCCGCCACCACCTCCGGTTTGGATGACCACCGTGTCGCCGGCCTCCAACTGCAGGCGGTTCAGCTTCAGGTCGTGACGGTTCTGGCTGCCCGAGATATCGACCTTCGGACCCCGCGCGGAGTGACCGCCGAACAGCCCCCAGGCAGGTGTGACCGAACGCTCGAGCCACAGGTACAGCGACGCGTCGGCACCGAGCTCGTATGTGCGTCGCACGCCGAACCCGCCGCGGCGGCGGCCTGGACCCTCCGAGTCCTGGCGGACGGAGTACTCGAGCACATGGATCGGGTACTTCGCTTCGAACACCTCGGCCGGCTGCAGCTTGATTGAGCCGTTCGCGGTGCTCATCTGGCCGTCCTCGCCGTCGCCCTCCTCGTAGCCTCCCCACCCACCCGGCGTCGAATCGATGTAGAAGTACGGCGCACCGTTGTGTCGCGGGTCGTTTCCAGCGAAGCAGACATTCATCGGGTCGCCGAAGTGCGCCGCGGCCGCACGTTCGGGCATCGACTCGGACAGCGCTGTGATCATCAGATCGATCAGGAGCCCGAGCGGCGTGTAGTAGTACTGACACGCAACCGGTTCCTCGGCGCTGAGAATCGTCCGCGGGGGGACGGTGACGTCCAGTGTCCGGAATGAGCCGCCGTCCATTCCGCGGTCGGGCAGGACCAGGGATTTGTATGCGACCCGAGTGGCGCACAGTGTCTCGGGGAGACCGCAGTTGGTCGAGCCGGCGACCATCTGAGCCGTACCGGTGAGGTCGACAGACATCGTGTCGCCCTCGATCGTGATCTCCACCACAACCGGCAGCGGCCCGTTGCCCTGGCCGTCGTTGTCCAGCGTCCCCTCGGCGCGATAGGCACCGTCCGGCATCGCCGCGATCGCTGCCCGCTCGAGCTCCTCGGTCTGCGCAAAGATGCGGTCGCGGGCTGCCCACAGACGCTCGGGACCGAACCTCTCGAGGGCCTCGCGGAACCGTTGCTCGCCGGTGCGGCAGGCGGCGACCTGGGCGTTCAGGTCCCCGAGCAGCGTCTCCGGAAAGCGGGAGTTCCGTGTCAGAAGGTCGATCCAATCCGCGCGCGGCTCGTAGTCGGCGAACAGCCGCGTGGGACCGACGCGCAACCCCTCCTGGTAGACGTCGATCGAGTTCATGGTCACGCCGGGGTCCTTGGCGCCCATGTCCATCCAGTGGGCGCGGCTGACGGTGAACCCCACCACGTCGTCCTCCCAGAAGATCGGCGAGAACACAGTCACGTCGTTGATATGGGCACCGGTGATGTACGGGTCGTTGACGAAGTAGATGTCACCCGGCCTGAAACTCTCGATCCCGATCTTGTCGATCGTGTGCTTGACGCCGACCTCGAGCGCGCCCAGAAAGATCGGTAGCCCGGAGGACTGGCCGAGAACGTCGGCATTGGAGTCCAGCAGCGCAACCGAGCAGTCCTTCGACTCGTAAATGACCGGCGAGTGCGCTGATCGCACCAGAGCCGCGTTCATGTCCTCCGCACACGACTGGAAGAAATTGCGCATGATCTCGGTCGTAACGACGTCCGCCGATGTGGGGGTCACGGGCATGGCTTGTCCTCGCGGTTGCAGTTAGTTCTCGCGTGTGATCAGCAGAGCGCCGAGCGCTCCCATCTCGACGGTCCAGCCCGGGTGCACGACGGTGGTCGCCGTCGGCTCCTGAATCACCGCTGGTCCGCGCACTTCGATTCCGGCGGCGATCTCGTCCCGATGGACAATCGCGGCGTCGACCGCGACCCCGTCGAACACGACCTCGCGGGTCGATCGCTCCGGGGCGGCCGTATCGGTCGAGCCTCCCTCGCCTGAAGCAATGTCGGAGACGTTGATACCGAACGCTGCCACGCGAGCGGCTGTGGTCTCGACCGGCGCCTGCGGAGTGCTGTGGCCGTAGCGCACGAGGTAGGCATCGTGGAAGCGGTCGACGAGCCCGGCGACATCGGTCACATCGTCCGACACGTCGACGGTCAGCGTGTACTCCTGCCCCGTATAGCGCATGTCCACGCGCCGCTCGAACCGGCGTCGCTCCGGTGGCACACCGTCGGCGGTCAGCAGCTCGTGTCCCTGTTCCACCAGCTCGGAGAAGGCCTCGTCAAGGCCTTCCAGGGTGATCTCACCCGGCTGCCGGTAGTGGCTGCGGACCAGATCTCGGCGCATGTCGGTGTGGAGCATCCCCCAGGCCGAGAACGCGCCGCACGCCCAGGGAACGACAACCTCGGCGATCCCGAGCTCCTCGGCGAGCGCGACCGCGTGCATCGGACCGGCACCGCCGAACGCGACCAGCGAGAAGCTGCGCGGGTCGATGCCCTGCTGGACGGTCATCGTCCTCAGCTCGTCTGCCATCTTCGCGTTGATGATCGCCAGAATCCCCGTCGCCGCCTCGAGCCGGGACAATCCGAGCGGCTCGGCAATGGCGTCGACCGCGCGACCAGCGGCTTCCACGTCGAGCGACATACCGCCGTCGAGGAAGTAGGCGGGGTCGATGCGTCCGAGCACCACGTTGGCGTCGGTGACGGTCGGCAGGGTGCCCCCACCGCCGTAGCAGGCCGGTCCGGGGTTCGAACCCGCGCTCTGTGGCCCGACCCGAAGACCGCCGGCCTCGATCCACGCGATCGAACCGCCACCGGCGCCGATCGTGTGGATGTCGACGAGCGGCAGCAACAACGGCAACCCTTCGACGGAAGCCTCGCCCGCGACGACCGGCTGGCCGTCGATCACCAGGCTCGCGTCAAACGAAGTACCGCCCATGTCAACGCACATGAGGTTGGGACGGCCGATCTGCTCGGCCAGACGGGTCCCTCCGATCGTGCCGCCGACCGGTCCCGACAGGAGCGCCTGCACCGGCGTGTGCCGCGCCGAA
This sequence comes from uncultured Conexibacteraceae bacterium, assembly GCA_963720195.1. Taxonomy (GTDB): domain Bacteria; phylum Actinomycetota; class Thermoleophilia; order Solirubrobacterales; family Solirubrobacteraceae; genus Palsa-465. The sequence continues at coordinate 494,665 of CAVRFD010000008.1, read as the reverse complement.
TCGGCGGTCGTGACTCCACCGCTCGACTGCATGATGTGCAGCGTCGACTTAAACCCATCATCCGCCAACCGGCCGATCAGGCTGGAGAGGTACTTGCTCACCTGGGGCGCGATATAGCCGTTGATTGCGGTCGTCGAGCTGCGCTCGTACTCGCGCCACTCGGGCGCGATCTCGTGCGAGAGTGAGATATTGAGAGTCGGGAGCCGCTCCAGCAAAAGGTCGCGCACCCGGAGCTCATGAGTGGGGTTCACATAGGAATGCAGTAGGCAGACGGCAACGGAGACGATTCCCTCATCCTCGATCCGCCGAGCGATGCGCGCGATGTCGTCCTCATCGAGCGGCGTGCGGATCGATCCGTCGACGTTGAGGCGCTCGGTCACGGTCTCGACGTCGGTCGTCGGCACCATCGGCTTCGGCCGCCGGTACTTCAGTGAGAAGATGTCGCGCCGGTCTCCGCGTCCAAGCCGGAGTACGTCACGGAAGCCAGCGGTGGTGACGAAAAGGACACGCGTCCCGCGCCGTTCGAGCAGAGCGTTGAGCCCAACGGTGTTGCCATGCACAAGCGCAGCTACGTCACCGAGGTCGCCGACTGACTCCTTCAGCCCGGTCAGGACCCCGGCCGCCTGGTCGTGCGAAGTGCTGAGCACCTTGTTGGTCGAAGCCTTGCCTGTCTCCGTGTCCTGAATTACGAAGTCGGTGAACGTTCCGCCGACGTCGATTGCTACTCGGTAACGCGACACTTTCGGTCTCCTGCTCCTCTGATTCCTGAGTTACGCATGGGGTTCTCGGCCCTCGCGTGTCCACCGTTCGGTCATTGCACCGGTCTCGGGCTTGTCAGCCCAGATCCCGCGGATGTGGCCGATATGACGTGCCATCACGTCCTCGGCACGGACCGGGTCGCGGGCGAAGAGCGCGTCGAGCAGTTCGATGTGCTCCTCCGCCGACTCGACCAGCCGCCCCTGAGCAACCATGCGCTCCAGGCCGTACAGCCGGGTGCGGTCGCGCAGATCCCGGACGATCTCGACGAGCTGCTGATTGCCGGCGAACCCGAGCAGTCGCAGGTGAAAGATGCGGTCGGAGTGGATGTACCCGATCAGGTCGCCGACGCTCGCGCTGGCAACGATCGCCTCCGCGTATGGGCGCAGCGCCTCAAGCGCGGCTGGATCGGCGAATGACGCAATGTCGGCCACGGTCGGAACCTCGATCAGCGCGCGCAGCTGCGTGATGTCGTCGAGCTGGTGGTCGCTGAGCTCCGTCACACGGAAGCCACGGTTGCGGACAGGCTCCACCAGGCCCTCTTTGACGAGGTCGAGCATCGCTTCACGGACCGGAGTGGCGGACACCCCGAACTGGGCTGCGAGCGCGGGCACCGAATAGACGACGCCGGGGCGCATCTGGCCGGCGACAAGCGCGGCCCTGAGCGCGTCGGCCGCCTCCGCGCGCAGGCTTGGTCGCTCCTCAAGGGAGGAGATGACGGGTGCCGCACCGAGGTCGTCCGCGCCGGCCACGCGCAGAGCGGAGATTCGCACGTCGGGCGGTTCGTCGCTTGGCTTCTCGGGCGTGCTCATTTGGCTGGAACGAGGCTGACGGTGCGCGTCGCGGTGTAGAAGTCGAGGGCCGCGGTGCCTTGCTCACGCCCTCCGAAGCTCGACTCCTTCTCACCGCCGAACGGGGCGTAGAAGTCCACGCCAGCGGTTGGCGCGTTGACCTTGATCATCCCGGTGTCGATCGCCGCCACTCCGCGCAAAAGCTCACCGAGGTCATTGCCGTGCAAAGAGGTGACCAGTCCGAAGCGCACGCCGTTGGATACGTCGATTGCTTCCTGCAGGGTCGCGACCCGGTGGATCGCGACGAGCGGCCCGAACGTCTCCTCCTGCATCAGCGAATGGTCAGGTCCGATGCCGTCGATCACGGTGGGCTCGACAAACCATCCGTCGCGATCCGGAACCTGCGCGCCGGTCAACACGCGGCCGCCGGCGTCCCGTGCAGCAGCGCCAGCCGCAATCACACGCTGACGCGCGCTATCGGTGATGACCGGGCCAACGGCCACGCCGGCCTCGCCGGGATCGGCGGGAGCAAGCTTGCGGACCGCATCGACGAAGGCGTCGATGAAACGCTCGTTGTCACCAACTACGAGGACGCGTCGAGTCGCGGTGCATTTCTGCCCGGCGTATCCCATCGCGGCCCCGGCGATCATGGCCGCGGTGCGCTCGGGCTCGGCGTCGGGAAGCACGATCGCAGCGTTCTGGCCGCCCATCTCAGCCTGCACGGGCACACCCCGCGTAGCCGCGGCGACCGTAACGGTCGTCCCGACGGAGACCGACCCGGTGAAGGAGACAACGTCAGCCTGGTCGACGACGGCCGCTCCCGCGTCCGCGCCCCCCGGCACGACGGCGAACAGGCCCGCTGGAATATGGGGCCGCAGAAGCTCTCCGATGAACAGTGCCGTGGCGAGCGCGTCGGGAGAGGGCTTGAGCAACACCGCATTGCCGCAGATGAGGGCCGGAGCCGCTTTCCACAACGGGATCGCGATCGGGAAGTTCCAAGGAGTGATGAGCCCGGCGATGCCGTGCGGCCGTCGCTCTGTGTAGAGGAGACCGCCGATCGATGGTGGGAAAAGTTCGCCGAGCGGAGCGAACGCCGCCTGCGCGTAGTACTCGAGAATCGCGATTGCGCGATCGACCTCACCGGCGGCCTCGCCGAGAGGCTTCCCCACCTCGCGGATGACGAGCGCGACCGCTTCATCGCGGCGCGAGCGGAGGTCGCGGGCCGCGCCGGCCAGTGCGCTCGCGCGCGCGGAGGCGTTCAGCGAACACCATTCGCGCTGGGCTCCGCGGGCGCCGACTGCGCACTGGGCGACCGCGGCGGCGCTGAGCGCGGGGGCCTCGGCGACGACGTCGTCGGGGGCTTGAGGGGATGTGGATGTGATCGTGTCTGTGGTCATAGGAGGAATCCGCGTGGAAAGGGGTCGTCAGGCGCGAGCATGTACTGGGCAGTTCCTGTAACCCAGGCGCGCCCGGTGATGGTCGGTACCACTGCCGGCAAGCCGCCAGCGGTGGTTTCTTCGATAAGACGGCCAACGAAGCGGCCGCCGATGAACGACTCGTTGACGAACTCATCGCCCACGGCCAGTTCGCCACGGGTATGCAGCTGCGCCATCCGCGCGGAGGTCCCGGTACCGCACGGGGACCGGTCGAACCATCCGGGATAGATCGCCATCGCGTGGCGCGAGTGGCGGGCGTCTGAACCGGGCGCGAGGAACTGCACATGGTGGCAACCGCGAATCTCGCCGTTCTCGGGGTGGGTCGGCTCAGCCTGAGCGTTGATCGCAGCCATCATCTTCAGCCCCGCATGGAGGATTTCGTCCTTGCGGTCACGCTCGAACGGAATCCCGAGCCGGTCGAGGTCGGTGATCGCGTAGAAGTTGCCGCCGAACGCCATGTCGTAGCGCACGTCGCCGAGCCCGTCGACATCGACGACGCGGTCGAGCTCGAGAGTGAACGCCGGCACGTTCGTGATCGTGACTGAGCGGGCCTCGCCGTTCTCCACGGCGACGTCGGCCTGCACGAGGCCCGCCGGGGTGTCGAGGTTGATCGTCGTGATCGGCTCCGTGACCTCGACCATGCCTGTCTCGACGAGCACGGTGGCGACCCCGATCGTCCCGTGGCCGCACATTGGCAAACAGCCGCTGACCTCGATGAACAGCACGCCCCAATCGGCATCGGGTCGGGTGGGAGGCTGCAGGATCGCCCCGCTCATCGCGCTGTGGCCGCGGGGCTCGTACATCAGCAAACCCCGCAGGTCGTCCATGTGCTCGAGGAAGTGGCGACGCCTGTCGAACATCGTCGCGCCAGGGATGACGCCGACGCCGCCGACGATGACCCGTGTCGGCATGCCCTCGGTGTGGGAGTCGACGGCGTGAAAGACGCGACGGCTGCGCATCCTCAGCTGGCAGCGGCGGCGAGCGCCTGCTCGGTTGCGCGGCGCACCGTTTCGGCGTTCTCGTCGGTCAACGGTAGTCGAGGCGGGCGGCAAGGTCCGCCGTGGCGGCCGACGATGTCCATCGACAGCTTGATCGCCTGCACGAACTCTGTCTTGGAGTCCCAGCGCAGGAGTGGATGCATGAGCCGATAAAGCGGCAGCGCCCTCTCCATGTCACCGGCAACGCAGGCCTCGTACAGGTCGATGCACGTGCGCGGAAACGCATTTGTGTAGCCCGAGACCCAACCGGGCGCGCCCGTGACGCCGAGCTCGAGCACCATGTCGTCGGCGCCGATGAGAAGGTCGAGGTCGGGAGCGAGCTCGTCGATCCGATAGGCGCGGCGGGGATCGCCGGAGAACTCCTTGACCGCGACGATGTACCCCTCCTCGGCCAGCTGAGCCAGCAGCTCAGGCGTGAGGTCCACCTTGGTGTCGATCGGATTGTTGTACGCGACGACCGGCAGACCCACCTTGGCGACCTCGGCGTAGTGGTGAATCACCGCACGGTCGTCACACCTGTAGGCGTTCGGTGGGAGCAACATGACGGCCGCGGCGCCGGCCTCAGCAGCCTGTTCGGCCCATTGGCAGGCCTCGAGCGTCCCGTACGCGGCGATCCCAGGAATGATCGAGAAGTCCGATGGCGCCACCTCGAGAGCAACGTTTACGACCTGCGCGCGCTCCTCCGGTGTAAGCGTCTGGTACTCACCGAGTGATCCGTTCGGCGTCGCCCCGCTGCAGCCATTGTCTGCCAGCCATCGGAGATGATCCGCGAACATGTCGAAGTCGACGCTGAGGTCGTCCGTAAGTGGGAGTGCTGTCGCTACAAGGACGCCGTGCCAAGGTTTCAATGTGCTCTCTCCAGAGTCTCGATCGTCGTCTTGCGCGCGTCTAACTAGGGCGCTCCGTGGCCTGGGGCGCGCACAGCGATAATATACCACGCATCACATCGCACTTCATTCCTTCTCACTGAGCCCGCCGCCGTGCCTGATCGGCATCGAGCGCAGCCAGGTGACCGAGCGGCACCGGCGTGCCGATCACACGCCGGGATGTGGCCGTGAGGTCGCCGGCCGCGACGCTCCTGCCGGCGTGACTCGCGGCGATTCCGGCGACGATGCTCCCGCACATCCGTCCCTGGCACCAACCCATTCCGGGGCGAGCGAGAAGCCTGACCGTTCGCACGTCACCCGCACCGAGATCCACCAACGCCGAGCGGACACTCGCGTAGCTGACCTCCTCACAACGGCAGACGAGCGTGTCGCCGTCGAGCCAGTCCATCCAACCATCCCGGACGGGATAGGTTCGGTGTAGCGCCTCCGCGAACTTCCGCAGCGCCCTGCCGCGTAGCCGTAGCCGCAGCCGCCGCCGCGCCGCCTGATCGATCGCCGGACGCGAACCGAGGTCCGCCGCCACCACCTCCCCGCACAGCAGCCCCTCGGCGATCGCGAGGTCGGCCCCGCCAACCCCGGTCGTCTCGCCGGCGGCGTAGACGCCAGGGCACGATGTGCGACCATCGCCGTCGGTTGCGATCACCAGCGACCCGTCGGCCCCGAGTGCCGCGTCGCATCCCGCGGCGATCCCAAGCTCGACCTGCGGACTGAAGCCGTAGCCGACGGTGAGCAGGTCGCAGCCGATCCGGCGCTGGCTGCCCGGCACGATCTTCCAGTCGGCATCGACACGCGCGACGGTGACCGCCTCCAAGCGGGCTCCGCCATGCGCCGCGACGACCGCGTGTCGCATCCGATAAGGGACACGATGTCGGCTCAGTCTGTTGCAGTAGCCGAGCGCCTCCGGCAGTTTTGTCATCGCTCCCGGGAGCGCGCCGGGGAACCGTGCCATACCCCACGGGGAGTTGGCCTCGACGATCTCGGCGACCTGCACCCCGGCCGCCAGCAGGCCGTCCGCCACCGGGAACAGGAAGGGGCCCGTTCCAGCGACGACAGCGCGCCTACCAGGTGCCACGCCGGATCCCTTCAATAGCGCCTGCGCGCCGCCGCCGGCCATCACGCCCGTAAGCGTCCAGCCCGGGAACGGCACATGACGGTCGTAGGCGCCGGTCGCGATGATCACGGCCCGAGCATGGACGGCACGCGGAAGACGCTCGCGTTCACCCTCAACAGCGCAAAGCGTGACGCGACCCGACCCGGGTTGGATCGACCAGACGGCATGGCGAGCCAGATGAACGACCCGGCCCGCCGCGACGTGTCCACGAAAGCGCTCGCGAAGAGTGCGGAAGCTATGCCAACCGTGGTGGAAGGGACCGTCGTCGGTCGCCTCGGCCTGAGCCGCTGAATGGCGGTAGTACTGCCCGCCGATCCGATCCCCGAGGTCGAGGACCGCGACGGTAACTCCGGCGTCGGCGGCCGCGACCGCAGCTGCCAGGCCCGCCGGCCCGGCGCCGACCACTGCGACGGCGAAGCCAACGGCGTGGTCAGACGATGAGGTCATCCCGCTCCACTCCCCTCTCGGTGAGCACCACGTCGCCCGGCGACGCCGTGACCAAGCAGGCGCGCAGAGAGCGCGTCCCGTTCACCGTGACGAGACAGTCGAAGCAGACACCGATGCCGCAGAACACTCCCCGCGGCTCGCCGCCACCGCGGGTCGTGCGCCAGCTCGGCCGCTGCGCAGCGATGAGCGCGGCGGCGATCGTCTGCCCGGTGCGGACGGCGACAGGATCGCCATCGAACGTGATCGCGAAGCCGTCGGCGCCGTTAGCTGACATCGGCCGACATGTGATCGAGGCGGTCAGGCGCGAAAGCATCGAGCGGCAACTCGGTCTCGGAGCCCGTGATGACCTGCGACACGAGCCGGCCGGTGGCCGCTGCAAGGCCGACCCCAGCGCCCTCATGCCCGCAGGCATGGACCAGGCCCGGGACCCGCGGATCGGGACCGATCATCGGTAGATGGTCCGGGCAGTAGGGTCGGAAACCGAAATAGGTGCGCAGTGCGCGCACCTCGGACAGAAACGGAAACACCGAGATCGCGCCGGCAGCGAGCCGCTTGATCGCCTCCCACGAGACCGTCTTGTCGAAGGCTGCCCGCTCCCGCGTTGCGCCGATCAGAACGGTTCCGCTGCGCGTTCCCTCTACCACGGTGGACGTTTGAAGGCCCTCGGCCCTGCTTGCGACGTTGGCGACGTACTCCGCCGTATAGACCTTGTGATGGATCGCGACCGGCAGTGGCTCGGTGACGAGGATGAAGCCGCGGCGCGGCTGGATGGGCAGGTGGGTCCCGGCGAGGCGCGCGATCTCGCCGGCCCAGGTTCCGGCTGCGTTGACGACGGTGCGGGTGGGTATGGACCCTCCAGTCGTCGTCACGCCTTGGACGGCTCCGCCCTTCCCGCGGACCACACCGGTCACCTCGCAGCCGAGATGAAGACGCGCGCCGCGCAAGCGCGCGGCAGCAAGAAGGTGGGCCGCAGCCAGCATCGGCTGCACCTGCATGTCCTGCGGATAGCTGACGCCGCCGAGTAGCTCACGGGAGATGTTGGGTTCGAGGTCGGTGAGTTCATCCGCCACAACGGGGACGGCCTCGACGCCGTGCGCTCTCTGCTTCTCGGCGAGCGCCGTGACCGCCGTTAACGCCCCACCGGACGCCGCGACGATCAACCCGCCTTTGGTCTCCAGCTCAATCGCCGGGCCGACCTCGTCGCCGAGTTCCTGCCATAGCCGGCTGGAAAGGAGCGCGAGCTCGAGCTCAGGGCCGAGCTCCTTGTCGGAGATCAAAATGTTGCCCTCACCGGCGCCTGACGTACCGCCGGCCACCCAACCGCGGTCGACCACCGCCACAGAGGCGCCGCTGATGGACAGGAAATATGCACACGCCGCACCGACCACACCCGCGCCGATTACCACGACGTCAAAACCCTGCTCCATGCCAGTAGTATTCCACATATCACACTCCAGGAGGCTCGGTGGATGGCACGTCTGGCAGTAACTAACGCATTGATTTTCGACGGGGAATCGGAAGATCTCCAGACGGGCACCGTCTTCATCGTCGATGGCGCCATCGACCACATCGGCGACGAGCCGGCGGAGGCTGGATGGGAAGTCCTGGACGCGCGCGGAGGCACGATCACACCCGGACTGATCGACGCCCACTTTCATGCGTACGCGACGGACCTGAACGCGCTGATCATCGAGGCGACACCGCTCAGCTACGTGGCGCTGGCCGCCTCGCAGCGCCTGCGTTCGGCCCTGAGGCGGGGATTCACGACGGTCCGCGATGTCGCCGGCGGAGATCCGGGGCTGGCTCGCGCTATCGACACCGGCCTCCTACTCTCGCCCCGCTATCTCTACAGCGGTCCCGGCCTCAGCCAGACCGGCGGCCACGGCGACCACCGTCCGGGCGACCTCGCCCTGCACGCCTGCGATGGGCCGCACCTGTCCGAGGTCGTCGACGGAGTTGACAACCTGCGCCGCGCCGTACGTGATCGCCTGCGCAAGGGAGCACACGTCATCAAGATCTTCACCTCCGGCGGCGTGATCTCCCCGACCGACCCCATCCGCAACCCGCAGTACTCACCAGAGGAGGTTCGCGCGGTGGCTGAGGAGGCAACGCGCCGCGGGAGCTACGTCGCCGCACACGCGTACTCGCCGGAGGCGATCGTGCATTCGGTGCGAAACGGCGTCCGCTCGGTCGAGCACGGCAACCTACTGGACGCGCCTACCGCGGAGATCATGGCCGAGTGCAACGCGTTCCTCGTACCCACGCTGGCGGCATATGACGCGCTCGAGCGCCGTGGACCAGAGCTGGGGCTGTCAGCCGTCTCACAGGCCAAGAACCGCGAGGTGTTGGAGGCGGGACGGGCCGCGATCGACCACGCGCGCGGCGCCGGCGTTCCGATCGGATGGGGCAGCGACCTGATGGGCGCGCTGGAAGACGAGCAACTCAACGGGCTGCGCGCACAGATCGAGGTTCAAGGACCGCTCGATGCACTGCGGTCGGTCACGTCCGTCAACGCACAACTCCTGCGCCGCAACGACATCGGACGCGTGGCCGCCGGCATGCGGGGCGACCTGGTCCTCTACGCGGGCAATCCGCTCGAGGATCATTCGCTGCTGTGGGACGCGGACACGTCCCGCCGGACCGTGATCCTCGACGGCAGCGTCGTCAGCGCCTGAGAACCCGCCGACGCCAGTGGCCCGCTGGCCACTGGCAGCTACTGGTCGTCGCTGGACGCCCAGAGGTTGCGCACGTGCCCGATGTGCCGGCGCATGACCTCCTCCACCAGCTGCCCGTCTCTGTTGCGGAGCGCTTCGACGATCTCGAGATGCTCTTCCGCGGACCGGATGAGGCGATGCTCACGCTCGAGCTTCGGCAATCCGTACAGCCTGGTTCGCATGCGCAGCTCGCCGACCAGTTGGACCAACATCTCGTTGGCGCTGAGCGCCAGCAGAACGAGGTGAAACTCCCTGTCGCTCTCCAGGTAACCGGCGAGATCGCCGGCCTCTGCGGCTACGCAGATCCTGCGTGCGATCCCCGCAAGTTCCTCGACCTGCTCAGGCGTCACGATCTCGGCGACGGCCCTGACGATCGGGATCTCGATGAGCGCACGCAGCTGCGTGATCTCGTCGAGCTGGTGGTCCGTCATCACGGAGATCCGAAAACCCTTGTTGCGGACCGGTTCGACGAGTCCATCGCGGCATAGCTCGAGCATCGCTTCGCGCACCGGTGTTGCCGAAATTCCGAACTGAGCTGCCAGTGACGGAACCGAGTAGACCACGCCCGGCTCGAGCTTGCCCGAGACCACTGCCGCCCGCAACGAACTTGCGATCTGCTCGCGCAGACTCTGACGCTCGGCGATCGGGCTGACCACCACTGCTTGTTCCCCAGCCATCCTGCCCATAGGCTAGTGGTCGTACCCGCGGCAACTCTCGGAAGCCCGACCCGCAACGGCGCGGGCGAGGATCAAATCTTCGACCGCCAGCCCGACCGATTTGAAGATCGTCACCTGCGACGGGTCCGTCCGAGCGACCGTCCCGGCAACAACCTCGGAGAGCTCGTTGGCGGCATCGATCCCCGGCAGGAAGCCGAGTGCGATCGCATGTGCGATGTCCCCGGCCTCCGTAAGCGCCGCCTCGCGAGTTTCAACCGTGAGCAGCGCATCGGTGAAAGCCGCCGGGGGCAGTTCGATCATGTCCATCCGATACGACCCGATCGCGTTGACGTGGGTTCCCGGCCGGAGATCTTCGGCCGAGAACACCGGTGAGGTGCTCGGCGTGCAGGTACAGATCACGTCTGCGTCGCGAACCGTGGCGGAGTCGCCGGCGACGACGTCGTAGCCCTCGCCGCGAAGTTGTCTGGCCAGGGCCTCCGCACGCTCCCGTCCGCTCGGGGAGCCGATGAGTGTGGTCGAGGTGATCGGCAGCTCCGCGTGCATGGCTCGCACGTGCGCCCGGCCCTGGACACCGGCGCCGAACACAACCAGCCGCCGCGAGTCCGACCGCGCGAGGCGGCGAGTCGCGACAGCGGAAACCGCCGCCGTGCGGACGGCGGTCAGCGCCGCCGCGTCGATCAGCAGCTCCGGGCTCATCCCATCGGGAGCGTGCAGTATGTAAATGCCCTGGATGCTCGACAGACCGCGAGTCGGGTTGTCGTCGACGATGGTCTGAACCTTGACGCCGACACCCTCCGACCCGAACGTGGGCATGATGATCATCCGCGCGCCGGCGGCGTGCACGGCCGTGAGGTCCGTGATGGTTCGTGGCACCGGATCGAGGGCCGCCCCAGCTCGCGTCGCGATCCCCTCCCACAGGGCGTCAGCGGCCGCGGCAGGCGGCAAGAGCTCGTCAACCTCGGCTGCAGAGACGTAACGGATCGAAGCCGGGCCTGAAACGGACTTTTCCACGCCTCACCCGATGGCGCCGACGAGACTCAGCACGATGTCGCTGGCGACCTGTGCGGCGGACTCGAAGCGAGCGCGATCGATCGCGCGCAGGTCCTCATTGACCTGGTGGTATGTCGGGTAGTTCGGTGGTCCGACCAGGGCGATGACCGGAACGCCCTGCTCGTGGAATGCCATGTGGTCCGAGCCCGGGCCGGGGCGGCGGCGAGTAACAGTGTGCAGATCGTCGAGCTTCGAGCCGAGCTCGTCGACGATGCCGTCGAGCTCGGCTACGACCTGGAGATCGAGTGCGGAGGCGGCGCCGATGGCGTCCACGTTGACTATTCCGGCGATCTTGGTCCCGCCGAGCAGGGCCCGCTGGGCGTAATGACGGGCACCGATGAGGCCAATCTCCTCGGCGGCAAACGCGCAAACGCGGAGTGTCCTGCGCGGTGCCGGTCGGCCGGCCATCTCGATCAGGACCCTTCCAAGCCAGGCGATGCCGGCACCGTTGTCGATGACTCCGGGAGCTCCATGAGCGGCGTCGTAGTGGGCACAGGCGATCACGATCTCATCGGTCTCGCCTGGCAGCTCGGCGATCACATTGAGGTCACTCAGCGGTCCGATCCCGTCAGCGACGGTGACTGACACCTCCGCCCCCTCCATCTGCGCCAGCGTTCTGCCGTCGTCGCTCGACACCCAGACGGCGCAGCCGGTCAGACTCGGACCGCGGCCGGTTGGCAGCACAGCGGCCGGCGCCTCGTACGGGTTCACGTAGATCCGAGCGAGCTCGTCGGCGCCATCCGAGACCGCGTAGGCGGGAGCCTCGAACAGGCCTGGCAGGATGATCACGGTTCCCAGAGACCGCAGCGTGCCGCGGATCCCAGCCGGACCGGTTGGCAACGTCCATGTGGCCGAGCGGACGTCAAGTTCCGTGCTCCCCACGCTCAGCTCGGCGCCGACGCCGCTCCAACCGAGATACGTGAACGCCTCAGTGCGCACTTCAACGCCGGGAATCGAGAAGGCCTCAGCCAGCGATTGGGCACAGGCACGGCTTTCGGCCGAACCAGCGGCGCGAGGCCCCAACTGGAACCCGAAGGTGGGATCGGCGATGTCCAGCGCGCCCATGCCAGTGGAATATCACATACTTTGCTGCTCTGGAGTAACCTCAAGGTCGAGTAGAGGCTGATACTTACCCGGTCACGGACAGGAAATAGCTCTCCCAGGGCTTCATGCCCACGTAGAGCCCTTCGTCCTGAAGCTCGCGGCCGTCGCGCTCGAACGCGTTCTCGTTCAGCGCGTCGCGCAACTGCCAGGTGTGGCCGGCCAGGTCGTCCCAGGGGACCCGTACCTGCGCCTGTGCATCCCGATCGGCAAGGTTGACCACGACGAGACGGCGCTGACCATTGGCCCGCCAGCAGTAGGCGACGAGTTGCTCCGCGCTCTGGTTGTCAGGCCAGCCGGCGCACTCGCATAGCTCCCACTGCGCGTCGCGCAGCCCCGATTCGGCGACCGCGCTGAGCAGCTTGTCGTAGAAGGCGCGCAGTTCGCCGTCGACAGGCTGCTCCGGCCCGCGGGCGAGGAACACAGGTATGTGGGTGTGCAGGCCGTCGAGCTGGCCCTCGTGGTAAAGGCGTGCGCCCTCGAGCGTCGACATCACGACCGCCGCCGCGCGCTCCTTCTGCGGAGTGAACGTGTCGGCGGCTCGGGGCTCGTCGTGGTTCTCGATGAAGCGCAGCAGCCGCTCCTGGTAGTCGGCTGCCGCCTGCAGGTGACCGCGCACCGACTGCGCCGACTCGTCGACGAGCCGGTCGTACAGACGCTTGTCGTAGCAGAAGTCAAACCCCTGCTGCTGGAGCGTCCACTCCATGTCCCAATAGGCCTCGGCGATGAAGACCAACTCCGGGTGGGTCTGATGGACCGCCGGAATGATCGTCGGCCAGTAGTCCTCCGTCGGCGGCGGACCGGCTCGTTCACCCCACGTACGCGCGAATACCTCGTTGGTCATCAACATCGCCATGTCGCAGCGGACACCGTCGCACTGACCGCCGATCGAGTCCAGGGTCTCGATCACCGCCGTCCGCAACCCGGGCGAGAACGCATTCAGCTGAACGACGTCCGGCCAGGGAGCGAAGTACGGGTCCTTGCCGTTCGCGAGCACTCCAGCGGCGGTACTGGATGAACGCTTCCGGTTCAGCCTCGAGCTCGGCCTCGGTCCCGCGGATGAAGTAGTCGGGGTGCTCGGTCGTCCACGGGTGATCAGGCGCGACGTGGTTGGGCACGTAGTCGAGGATCAGCCCGATCCCGCGTTTGGCCAGCTCCTCCCGCGCCTTCGCGAGCGCCGCCGGCCCGCCGAAGCGCGAGTCGACCTCGTATGCCCGGACGCAATACGGGGATCCGATCACGTCCTCGTCGCGCAGGTCCGGCAGCGTCGCGCGGAAGCTCGACACCAGCTCGGGGTTTTGCCGCGCGATCGCCAACCCGGCCGGGCTGCGCTGCCAGACGCCCATCAGCCAGACGGCGTCGACGTGAAGCGCAGCGAGCGCGTCCCATTCCGCGGCTGGGACACTCGAGAGGTCGACCGGATGCGCGGCTGTGCGGCTGAGATCGCCGAGCCACACGGCCGTGTTGATCTCGTAGATCGTAGGGCGGGACGGAAGACGCATGGCTAGGACGCGCTCGAGAGGGATCGGCGCGCGGCCGACTGCCTGTCCGCCGCCCCGGCGAATAGCAACGCGACAAGGCCAGTCCACCCGGTCTGATGGCTGGCCCCAAGGCCAGCCCCATTGTCACCGTGGAAGTACTCATGGAACTGGAGCAGCTCGCGCCAATGAGGATCGGTTTGGAACGGCTCGATCCCACCGAACACCGGCCGGCGCCCGTCCTCGTCGCGCAGGAAGATCGCCATCAGTCGGTCGCGCGATCTCGTCGGCGACCTCCTTCAGGTTCAGCTCGTTCCCGGAACCGGTCGGGCACTCCACCTTGAAGTTGTCGCCGTAGTACTCGTGGAGCTGGCAGCAGTCCGCGCAGGATCACGATGTTCATCGGGAACCAGACCGGCCCCCGCCAGTTCGAGTTTCCACCGAACATCCCGGTGTGGGACTCGGCCGGCTCGTAGTCGACGCGGAACTCCTGTCCGGCGATGTCGAACACGTAGGGATGTTCGGCGTGATAGCGCGAGATCGCCCGGATCCCGTGAGGACCCGAGGAACTCGGACTCGTCGAGCAGCTTGCTGAGAATCCGTCGCAGCCGCTCAATGCCGACGAGCGACGCGAGACGCTTACCGCCAACTCCGGGGCCGGGCCGCTTGGGCCAGCGCCGGAATGGCGTCCTTGAACTCCTCGACGAAGGCCTCCCACTGTTCCAGCAGTTCGGGAACGCGCTCAAGGAGCTCGGGGTCGATCACGGTCGCGGCACACATCGGCAGTAGACCCACCAGCGAGCGGACCCGCAGCTGCTGCGTGCTGCCGTCTGGCAACCGCATCACGTCGTAGTAGAAGCCGTCCTCCTCGTCCCAGAGCGTGTCGCCGTCGGGTGGGCTCATCGCCGCAGAGATCCACACGAAGTGCATCGCGAACTTGGCCGCCATGCTCTCATACGCGCGGCCGCGCCGCGTCAACTCGAGCGCGATCTGGAGCATCGCCTGGCAATACATCGCCATCCACGCCGTTCCGTCGGCCTGCTCCAGCGTGCCGCCTCCGGGGAGCGGCGCGGAGCGGTCGAACACCCCGATGTTGTCGAGACCGAGGAAGCCTCCCTGGAAAAGGTTGCGGTCGTCTGGGTCCTTGCGGTTGACCCACCAGGTGAAGTTCAGTAGAAGGCGCTGAAACACGCGCTCGAGGAAGTCAGCGTCGCCCTCACCACGGATCTCACGCTCGCGCTCGTAAACCCACAGCGCCGCCCAACCGTGCAGCGGCGGGTTGACGTCACTGAAGTTCCACTCGTACGCCGGGATCTGGCCGTTGGGATGCAGATAGCGGTCCTCGAGCAGCAGCTCGACCTGCCCCTTGGCGAAGTCGACGTCGACGAGCGATAGCGCCACGGTCTGGAGAGCAAGGTCCCACGCCGCAAACCACGGGTACTCCCACTTGTCGGGCATCGAGATGACATCGCCCGCGTCGAGGTGAAACCAGGGGGTGTTGCGTACGTCCGAATCCTGGGCGTGCGACTGACCACGGGTTGACGCCGTGCTCGCGCAGCCACTCGTGAACGTCGTATTCGTAGTACTGCTTGCTCCACAGCATGCCGGCGAGCGCCTGGCGCATCACGTTCGCGGCGTCTGCGTCCGCGGACGCCGGGATCACCGTCCTGTAGAAGTCATCGGACTCCTGCCGCCGCGCGCCCAGGATCTGGTCAAAGCCCGTGCCGAGCGGCTTCGTCTTCGAGCTGCCGCCATTGGATCCCACTGGAACCGCGGTCAGCCGCACGCGGACACTTGCGCTACCGCCCGGCTCAATCTCGAGCTTGTGCAGCGCCGCCGCTTTGGTCCCGCGGTGCGCCGGATTGACGGCGTCCGAGTCACCGGTCACGACGTAATCGTTGATCCCGTCCTTGACGTACTTGGCCACGTTCGGCGCTCCGAACAGCCGCAGCGTTGTTCGTCTCGTTGTCACAGAACAGGAGCTCGGCCGACTCCTCACAGCTCAGACGCCAGTCGCCGAGGTCAGGATGAGAGGCCCGCACCGTCGGCTCGCCGGCGGCCTCGAGCTGCTCGAGTGACGGCACGCGGCTGACGCCCGGCCCCCACGCCCAGGTGTTGCGAAACCAAAGCGTCGGCAGCAGCCACAGCGTCGCCGGGTCGGGACCGCGGTTGTGGGCCGTGATCTCGACCAGGATGTCGTCCGCAGCGGCCTTGGCGTACTCGACGAACACGTCGAAGTACCGATCGTCGTCGAAGATGCCGGTGTCGATCAGCTCGTATTCGAACTCGTCCTTGCTGCGCCGCCCGTTCGTCGAGACCAGATCGTTGTAGGGAAACTCGCGCTGCGGATACTTGTAGAGCATCTTCATGTACGAGTGAGTCGGAGTGCTGTCCAGGTAGAACCAGTACTCCTTGACGTCCTCGCCATGGTTGCCCTGGCCGTTGGTCAGCCCGAACATGCGCTCCTTCAGGATCGGGTCCACTCCGTTCCACAGTGCCAACGAGAAGCACAGGCGCTGGCTCGCGTCGCTGATTCCGGCGATGCCGTCTTCGCCCCAACGGTACGCGCGCGACCGAGATTGGTCATGCGGGAAGTAGTCCCAGGCGTCTCCGCCGGCGCTGTAGTCCTCGCGCACCGTGCCCCACTGGCGCTCGCTGAGATACGGCCCCCAGGCGAGCCAATCAACCCTCTGCCTGCGATTCTCCTCCAGCCGGCCGTGCTCGGCTGACGGCGGCGCCTGCTCTGCGGTCATGGCTGCTCCTTGATGATCGAGCCAGTTGAAGGATCAACGGTTCGCTCGGGGCGGTCAAGGACGTGTGCCATACAGCCACCGTGGTGCCCACCAGCGGAAGCCTCAGCGCGAGGTGGCTTCGAGCCAATCCGTCGCTCGATCCTTCTAGCATTTGGGTTGTGCCGCACCGCTTGTTCTCCTACGGCACTCTGCGTCTGCCGGACCTGCAGGCCAAGCTGTTCGGTCGTTCGCTGGCGACGGTCGAGGATTCGCTGCCCGGCTACCGGCTGGAGTGGCTCCTCATCACCGACCCGGAGACGGTTGCCACCAGCGGAACGGATCGGCATCCGCTCCTCCGTCGCGGTGTCCCGAGCGACTCCGCGCCGGGCGTTCGGCTTGAGCTCAGCTATGCGGAGCTCAAGCGGGCCGACGCATGCGGGGACGACGATTACCACCGCATACCCGTTGTGCTCGCCTCCGGGATCGACGCATGGGTATATGTGGCCGCGGCTGACTCGCCCAGACTGTGAGAGCTGGAGGCGCGCAGCCTCCACCCGTCATCCCCGAGGTCTCCACCTGGAATCAACCCGCGGATCAAGCCACAGACCGATGTGCGCCGGCTGGCCCAACCGTAGCTTCCGTGGCGTCAGGGAAAACGGCGAACGGAGAGCTCGAATGTCAGTCCTAACAGTGTTTGCAGCGATCGGAATCATCGGCTTCGTGATCTGGCAGCAGGTGACGGGTGCCGCCCTGCGAGGGAGGCGAGTCGTCATGCTGCCGGCGATCCTGACGGCGATCGGGATACTGGACCTCACCGGAAGCAAGGCACGCCCCGGACCAACCGACATCGCGCTGCTCGCCATCAGCGCCTGTGTCGCGATCGCGATCGGTGTCGCCCTGGGCGCGATGACGCGCCTCGAGCGCCGCGACGGGCATCTGTGGGCGAAGCTCCCCAAGCGCGGACTGTGGCTGTGGGGCGGGCTGATCCTCAGCAGAGTCGTGATCGCCGGCATCGCGCACGTCGCCGACGCACACGTTGCCGGCGGCACCAGCGCGATCCTGCTCACGCTCGGCCTCAACCGAGCCGCGCAGGCAATGGTGATCGTCCCGCGAGCGATCGCCGCCGGAATCCCGTTCGCGCCGGAGAAGGATGGACAGGTCTTCGGAGCGAGCTGGTTCGCCGCCGCGGCCGAGGGCGGTCCCCGCTAGTGGACGACCGCCGCGTCCTACCGTAAGAGCAGATGCGACGAATCGCGACGATAGGCGTCTACGAGTTTGACGCCGCGAGCTTCATCCGGGCACTCGACGCGGCCGGCGTCACCCAGGTGATCGACGTCCGGCAGCGGCGGGGCGTACGCGGTACCGAATATGCGTGGGCGAACGCCCAGCGTCTCCAGCGACTACTCGGAGACGCTCGGATCGCCTACGAGTACCACCCTGAGTTGGCGCCGGACACCGAGCTCCGGCAGCTGCAGTACCACGAGGACGCCAGGCAGGGGGTCGGCAAGCGGTCGCGTGTTCAGCTGTCACCTGAGTACGTCCGTGTCTACACCGAGGAGATCCTCGATCTGGTGCCGCTCGACCCGTTGATCCGGCGCCTGCCGGTTCACGGAATCGGTGCACTGCTGTGCGTCGAGGCGACGGCTGAAGCGTGCCACCGTTCGCTCGTCGCGCAACGACTGGCCGAGCGATACGGCTTTGAGGTGGTCGACCTCGAAGCAGATGAGCCCGCCGTCTTCGACCTGTACTGATCGAACGAGACCGGCGACCAGCGCGAGAACGTCACGGCTCGCGGGTAGGCTCGCCGAGGTGAGGCCTTCCCCGACGATGCGCGTGGCGCTGTCTGCGACGGCGGGCGTTGCAGCGGCAATCGTCGTCGTGATGCTCGGGCCCTGGTGGCTCGCCCCACTCGCGGGCTGGGATATCGCCTCGGCCCTGCTGCTCGTCTGGACGTGGAGATCGCTATGGCCGCTCGACGGGAAACGAACGGCGAGACACGCCACCGCAGAGAGCCCCAGCCGCACGAATACCGACCTGCTGTTGATCGGCGGCAGCATCATCAGCCTGGCTGCGGTCGGTTTGGTTCTGGTGCGCGCGAGCCGCGAGGCAGGTCTGGAGAAAGGCTTGCTGGTCGCTACAGGCGTGGCGAGCATCGTGCTGGCCTGGGGGATCGTTCACAGCGTTTACACCCTGCGCTACGCCAAGCTCTACTACCAGGGGACACCCGGGGGCGTCGACTTCAACGAAGACGACTCTCCCTCCTATTCCGACTTCGCGTACCTCGCGCTGACGATCGGCATGACCTTCCAGGTGTCCGACACCGATCTCACGAACAAAGCAATGAGGCGGCTCGCCCTCCGCCACGCGCTGCTCTCGTACATGTTCGGGGCCCTGATCATTGCGACGACGATCAACCTGATCGCCGGACTCGGGCAATAGGCGCAACCAAACGACGAGCTAGGACATGGTTCGGATCGGGCACTTCCTCGTAGGCGGGACGCGTTGGTAGGGTCGGCGAATGAGCGCAACCGACGACGTCAACAAGATCAACGTGATGCTCGCGGACATTCCGCAGAGCGCGAACGCACTCGGAGCGCCGGCGGCGCCGGTCACACTCGAGTACTTCGGTGACCTCCAGTGCCCGTACTGCAAGGATTTCTCGCTGGAGGTTCTGCCTTCGATCATCCAACGGTGGGCGCGGCCAGGCAAGCTGCGAATCGAATACCACGCATTGCAGACGGCGACGCGCGAAGTCGACGTGTTCATCACGCAACAGATCGCCGCGCTCGCCGCGGGCAAGCAGGACAGAGCGTGGCACTTCATCGAGACCTTCTATGCCGAACAGGGCGAGGAGGGCTCGGGCTACGTCACCGAGTCCTACCTGGAGGGGATCGCCAGCCAGATACCGGGTCTGGACGTACAGCGGTGGCTAACCGACCGCAAGGATCCCGAGTTGCCCAAAGAGCTTGCCAGTGACGCGAACGCGGCGCAGAACAACGGCCTCAACGGCACCCCGACGTTCCTCCTGGGCGCGACCGGAGGTGCGATGGCCAGCTTCTCGCCAACCCGTGAGACGTCGTTCGACCAGGCGATCGAGGAGCTCCTCCCGAACTAGTTCTCGCCCCAGCGCCTGGAGAGCGCCAGTATCTGCTCGGTGGCTAGCTCGCCGCGTCGAGCATGCCGAGCAGGTGCGCGGCCGCGAGCTCGATCTCCCGGTGGCCGTACTCTCCGGCGCGCGACTCCGCCGCGAGCACCGCGGAGCGACGGACGTCGGTCAGGTCTCCGTACAGAAACTCATAACGCTCCTTGGTGTCCTCCTTCTTCTCCTCGTCGACACCGAGGTGCCAGCGTGCGTAAGCGCCAAAGCCGTGCTCACTGATGAACTCGTTCGCTTCGGTTGCTGACGGCTGGTGGTGACTCCAGTCGCCGCGACCGTCAACCACGCGATGCCCATCTTTGATCAGCTGCTGCGCGTACTCGTACGCTGATTTGTTGAGGATGATTGCCATTGTCTGTGACCTCCTCGTCGATGCCAGCGATACTCGCTTCCGTCGCGAATTTACCGCGGGCGAGCGGTCAGTCAGCAGCTGGTCGCGGAGGGTCCTGCGCGACGTACTTGATGTTGAGGTACTCCTCAAGCCCCTCGTGGCCGCCCTCGCGACCGAGACCGGAGTGCTTGATGCCACCGAAGGGTGCCGCCACATCCGAGACGACACCGCGGTTGACTCCGACCATTCCGGCTTGAAGTGCGGCACTCACGCGCGCCGCCCTGTCGAGGCTCTCCGTGAACACGTAGGCGGCGAGGCCGTACTCAGTGGCGTTTGCAAGCCGAAGCCCCTCTGCCTCTGTTCTGAACCGCACGATCGGCGCCACCGGAGCGAAGACCTCCTCGTGCAGCAACGCAGACTCGGTGTCCGGAAGCTCAAGCACTGTCGGCGGGTAGAACCATCCGTCACCTTCCGGCGCGACACCGCCAAGGTGTAGCTTGGCGCCGCGGGATACCGCGTCACCGACAAGGCGCACCGCCTTGGCGACCGCGCGCTGATCGATCAGCGGCCCGAGCGTGGTCTCTGGATCGGTTCCGCGACCGAGCTTGACGTCTGCGAGCCGGGCTGAGAACCGCTGGACGAACTTGTCGGCAATGCCGTCCTGGACGAGGATGCGGTTGGCGGCGATGCAAGACTGCCCACCGTTGCGAAGCTTCGCGACCACAGCCCCATCGACAGCGCGATCGAGGTCGGCGTCATCGAAGATCAGCAGTGGAGCGTTGCCGCCGAGCTCCATCGAGGTCCGCATCACGTTCCGAGCGCTGCGTTCGATCAGCAGACGACCTACCGGGGTCGAGCCCGTGAATGAGATCTTCGCCAGGCGCTGATCGCTCATCAGCGCCACCGACATCGGGTCGGGCTGACTGGTCGGCACGATCGTGACGACCCCAGGAGGCAGCCCGACATCGAGCAGCACCTGGCCGAACAGAAGACTCGCAAGCGGTGTCAGATCGGCCGGCTTGAGGATCGCGGTGCAGCCTGCGGCCAGCGCCGGTGCGATCTTGCGAAGCCCCATGGCCAGCGGAAAGTTCCAGGGCGTGATCAGCAGACAGACGCCGACCGGTTCCCGTGAGGCGGCAATGATGGCGCGGCCGTCGGGGCTGTGCGTGATGCGTCCGTCGGCACGCACAGCCTCTTCCGCATACCAACGCAGGTAGTCGCTCCCGTAGGCGACCTCACCGCGAGACTCGGCAAGCGGCTTACCCATCTCGAGCGTGATCAGGAGCGCGAACTCCTCGGCCCGATCGAGCACTGCCCGGTAGGCCTTCAGCAGCAGGTCAGCGCGCGCCCGTGGTGTTGTCGCACGCCAGGACGGCGCAGCCTCCCACGCCAAATCCAGTGCCCGGAGCGCATCGTCTGCAGATGCATCCGCGACGTTGGCGAGCAGCGACCCGGTGGCGGGGTCGCTCACCGTGAAACGGCGGTCTTCGTCGGCCGGGCGCCAGCCGTCGAGCAGGAGGTCGCTGGGGACCTGAGCGAGCAGCGCTCGCCCCTGCGCCGACAGGATTTCTGTGGTGTCGATGACTGATGCTGAATCGCTCAACTGTTCAACAATCCTACTAAAAACGTTAACCCCGGTGTACGGTTGGCCGATGTCTGCGTCCCGGGAAATACAACTCCAGAGCCGCAGCACGCCTGCCCAGATTGCGAGCGGTCTGACCCAACTCGTGCTCGATGGCCGCCTGGTCCCGGGGCTGCCCATCCGCGAGAGTTCGCTCGCGGCCGAACTCGGCGTCTCCCGAAACACCGTCAGGGAGGCGGTGCGGCTGCTCGAGAACAGCGGACTCGCACGGTACGAGTTGAACCGCGGGGTCGTTGTGCGCACGCCGTCCGAGAACAGCGTGCGTGACGTCTACCGCGCCCGCCTTGCGATCGAGGTCGGCGCGATCCAGACAGGGCCAAAGGCGGCCGACGCTGACGGGCTCGTCTCACACGCGCTGGCCGAGCTGACCGCGGCGCTGGCCAGCGGGGACGACACGGCGGCAGTCAACGCCGACCTCGACTTCCATGCCGCGCTGGTCGGCGCCGCCGGCAGCGAGCGCCTGCGGGCCGCGTATGTGCCGGTCCTAAACGAGCTCCGGCTGTACCTGACGATCCTCTCGCGCCGGGGCGGGTACCGCGACACCGAGCGGCTTCAGTCCGAACACCGCGAGATCGCAGAGCTTTACCTGAGCGGCAAGCACACGCGTGCGGCGGCGGCTGTCACCGCACACATCACCGAGAACGCAGCCCGCGTCGAGGACATCGCGCGGTCGTTCTCGAGCACTGAGTCATAGAGTCACGCGACGGTGAAGTGTTGTGACAGCCACGTAGTCCTTGTCCAGCCCTTGCACGTGCCACCGCTCCTCGACGGTGTCCGCTGAGATCACGACCATGGTGATCTCGTAGCGGTCTTCGCCGCAGTCGTGGATGCGATGGCAGTCCCCGTTCCGTAGGTCCAGATCGATGAACGGTCGTCCGTCGGCAAAGCGGAGCAACACGGACGCGCCTTCCAGCCGTACGTAGTCAAGCGTCCGACGTGCCGGACCCCGATACGCGCCGAAGTTCAGCTCGCCGTTCTCTTCGTAATGCGCTCCTTCGGGTGGAGCTGACGCATTGCCCACCGGCGTCGCGGTCAGCTTGGCCCTTCCGATGAATCCCCCGCGAGTCCCGGACTGGTGATCGTCGATCGATCGGTCAAGGTCCCAGACGCCAAGAAGAAAAGTCAGGGTATCCACCAGCGCCGTAATTAGTTGGGATGGTCGACTTCGACCGCCGGGAGCTCCTCGACCTCATGCTTGCTGAGGCTGAGCCGAACGACGTCGTCGACGCCGGTCACAACGGCGATCGGGATTGCGACCGTCTTCTTGCCCCACAGGTGCCCTTCCTGGAGCAGGACGTGAGTCACCGAATGGTCGCTGGGGTCGACGACGAGTCCCTGCACGTGACCGATTGCGCCGTCTGTGGCGTGAACGTGATCGCCTCGACGGACATCGACATCACCGGCGGGGGTGACGTCAGAGACCACTTCTTCCGGACCCGTGCCAACGCCCGACCCCATGCTGCCGACCAGTGGGTAGTACGGCACTGTCAGCATCTGCGACTGCTGGTACTCCCACGATCCATTTGCTCCAGGAAGAAACTGAATCTCCTCAGCTCGGTCCAGCGTGGAGAAGTCGGAAGCTGAGCAACGCAACCTGATCTGGCCCTCCAGCGCAGAGGAGACGAGATCGACGGGCACCAGATGGCCAGCCCCCTTACGGTGCTCCGGATCGACGACGAGGTGAGTGATCGCGCGGGCAATCGGGTCGACGACCACACGCGTCAGCTCGCCGACCCGCTTGTCGGTACACAGCACATCGCTACCGATGATGAACTGCTCCCCATCATTCGTGTTCGTCTGATTCATGGCAGGCCTTTCCCTTAACGGTGCTTGGAACCCTGATCAGGTGAACTGAGCGTAACCAGGCGCCGACGCCAGCGCCAGGAGAACCCCGCGATTCCTCAGAACCGCGGACAATCAGACGACTCCGATCCGACCGACGGGAGCGACATGCGCCTCCAGGGGCTACATCACATCACGATGATCACGGCCGACGCACAGGAGAACGTCGCGTTCTACGCCGACGTGCTCGGTCTACGGCTTGTGAAGCAGACCGTGAATTTCGACCAGCCCGACGCCTACCACCTCTACTTCGGGGATGAACAAGGCACGCCTGGTTCGGTACTCACCTGGTTCGAATTCCCGGGCGCGGAACCGGGTCGCGCCGGCGAAGGCATGATTCATCTGCTGGAACTCGGTGTCGGATCCGCGCAATCGCTGGCCTTCTGGGAGGAGCGTCTGGGCAGCCGTGGCTACAGCTCCATCCGGGAGGAGAGCGGGTTGCGGTTCGACGACTACGACGGGCTGGCGTTCCGGATGGTTCTGGCCGGGGACACCGATCCGCCGCTGCGCGCGGAGCACCCCGACGTGCCGCCTGAGCACGCGATCACCGGGATCGTGGCAGCGCAGGCCTACACGTCATCCACCCTGGTCGAGCAGGAGAACCGGCTCTTGACGGAGACGCTCGGGTTCGAGTTCCTCGGGGACGGCGAGTACCGGCTACACGGCGGGCAGCGCCGCTTCGGCTTCCGCTACGACCCAGCGCCGGAGGAACCTGGCTATCAGGGAGCCGGAAGCGTGCATCACATCGCATGGGCCTGCCTGGATGAGGACCAGCTCGGCTGGCAGGCAGCGGTGCAGGAGGCAGGTCTGCAGGTCACTCCCGTCTTGGACCGTGACTATTTCCGATCGATCTATTTCCGCGAACCGCGGCACGTACTGTTTGAGGTCGCGACGATGTCACCCGGCTTTGCCGTCGACGAAGATCCCGATCACCTCGGCGAGCAACTCCGCCTCCCGGCTCAGCACAAGCATCTCCGGGCACAGCTCGAGCAGACACTCACCGCAATCGAGAATCCACGCGCGGGTGAGGAGTAGCGGTAGCTTTCGAAGGGATGTCATCCGTTTGGCCGTCACTCCCCTACGAAGCGTGGAAACCCACGTGCGACACGCTCCACGCGCACACTCAACTGCTCGGCAAGCTCGCGGCGAAGCTCGCACCGCCCGAACCCGAGCTCCAACACGCCGCCTTGCGGATCACGGCCCGCGGTTGGGAGACGCTGCCGCTGCCGGCACCTGACGGCTCAGGCGCCGTTGTCGTCGTGCTGGACCTGCGCACCCACGAGGCGATCGTCGAGCACAGCGATGGGCGGGTAAGACGGGCAGCGCTCACACCCAACCGGCCGGTCGCAGACGTCACGCGCGCGGTGCTGGCGGCGGTCCGTGAGCTCGGCGGCCCGGTTGAGCTCGATCTGACTCCGCAGGAGGTTGCTTGGACTTCACCGCTTGACGAGGACACCGAGCATGCAAGCTACGACCCTGTCCAGGTTGCTGCGTATTTCGCCGCGGCGACTCAGGCGGCGATGGTCCTGGCTGCGGTCCGGGCGCCGTATCGGGGCCGATCGACGCCGGTGAACGCGTGGTGGGGATCGTTCGATCTCGCGGTGAACCTGTTCTCGGGTCAGCCGGCGACGCCGCCATCTGAAGATTTCATCATGCGCAACGCGATGGACTCGCAGGAGGTCGCGGTCGGCTGGTGGCCCGGGGATGCGCGGTACCCGAAGGCAGCCTTCTACGCCTACGCCCATCCGGCCCCACCGGGCATTGAAACCGCGACGCTGTCGCCTGCGGCCGCGCGCTGGGACGCCACACTCGGTGAATACATCCTCGACTGGGACGATGTCCGCCAAAGCGCCGATCCGCGTCGCTCGGCTTTCGACTTCGTCCGCTCCGCGATCCAACACGCGTGCTCCGTTTGCGACTGGGATCCCGCGCTCGCCGCCAGCGCCGACGGCGAACAGCCGGCGGTCGTATGAGCGACGACTAGGTCAGATCGTCGACCGCAGCCACGGCGCCCACGTAGGCGGCGTGAGTGCCGAAGGCCGTAGCGATGACACTTGGTGGCCAGCGCCAGGGCGGCGGCGTCCGGCCGAGCAACGGAAACAACGTCAGCGTCGCCGTCATCAGCGTCGCACCGAATGCGACGCTGGCCCACGGCTCCCCGATTCTTCGACGCAGCAGACCGTGCCAAATACCAAATGCAGAGCCATAGCTCCAGCGCAGCGCAAGCCCGAGCTCGTTCTCCTCGTGGTCGGTCACGTTCGAAAGGTGCATGATGCCGCCGACGATCTGGCCGGGGACCAGGCTGTCATCGTAATCAAGTGGTCCGTGCACCTTCGGCCGCAGACGGCGTTCGGCCGCGTAAGCGAGCGTCATTGTCGCTGTGCCGGCGGTTCCCGCCAGAACACTTCGGATCGGCCAAGGCAGCTTCATTCCGCTGTCCCGATCATCGCACTCGACTGCTCGGTGGCGTCATCCCATTAGGGTGAATCTCGGCGGCCGACCCAGCGCTTCACCTATTCAAGGTGATGTCGCGAGGGCGGCTGGTGGTGAGACTCAGGCGCGTATGCGTGGCGCTGTCGATCCCAGGCTGCCGAGATACGCCCGGGCAACTCGAACGTTTCTCGTGGTACTGGTCGTGCTCGGCGCGCTCACCGGAGCACTGGTCATCGCGCAGGCGTGGCTGCTGGCGAAAATCATCGCCGAAGCGATCACGGGCGGCCAGGGACTTGCGCAACTGCACGTGCCGCTGGAGGTTCTGCTGCTCGTCGTGCTTGCCCGCGCCGCCACCGCGTGGGGACGTGACGCGATCGCGGATCGATCTTCAGGACTTGCCAAGTCCCAGTTGCGGGCGGCGCTGCTCAAGCATCTGGGCGCTCTCGGCCCGGGCCGCGTGGGCGAGCAGCGCGTCGGTGAGTTGGCGCTGCTCGCGACCCGGGGGATCGACGCACTCGACGGCTACTTCTCGCTGTACCTGCCCCAACTATTCCTGGCGGTGATCGTGCCGCTGTCGGTACTCGCCGCGATCGCCGCGCAGGATTGGATCTCTGCATTGATCATCGCCGTGACGCTGCCGCTGATTCCGCTGTTCATGGCGCTGGTGGGCGCAGCGACCCGGGATCGAATGGAGCTGCAGGTCCGTACCCTGCAGCAGCTCTCCGGCCACTTCCTCGACGTCGTCAGTGGCCTACCAACGCTGAAGGTGTTCGGTCGCGCCAAGGCGCAGATCAGCGCGATTGGTGAGGTCACCGACCGATACCGCCGAGCAGCGATGTCGACGCTCAGGGTGACCTTTCTGTCTTCGATGATCCTCGAGTTGGTGGCAACGATCTCCGTGGCCCTGGTCGCTGTCGAGATCGGCCTGCGGCTGATGGGTGGTCACATTGGACTGCGCACCGCGCTGATGGTGCTCGTGCTCGCTCCCGAGGCATACCTTCCACTGCGGCTGCTCGGGGCCAACTACCACGCGAGTGCCGAGGGCATGAGTGCGGCTGAGAAGGTGTTCGAGGTGCTGGAGACTGCCGCTGCCGGCGCGCGGTTACCGGACCGACGTTCCGAACCCCGGGCAGTCGGCGATCTGCATCGAGACTCTGCGCGTCGAGTATCCGGGCCGAGCGGATGCCGCGCTCGACGGGCTCTCGCTGACGATCGAGCCGAACGAGATCCTCGCCATCACCGGACCCAGCGGATGCGGCAAGTCGACGCTGCTCGGCGTACTGCTCGGCTTCCTCACACCGCAGAGCGGATCGGTGCGGATCGCCGGAGTGGAGCTAGCCGATCTGGATCCGGATGCCTGGCGGGCGCCAGGTGTCGTGGATGCCACAACGCCCGCATCTGTTCGCCGCCTCGATCGCCGACAACATCCGGCTGGGCAGCCCGGACGCGACGCCGCGCGGAGATCGGCGATGCGATCGCGGCAGCGGGGCTCGAACGGCGTGGTCGCGAGCAAACCAGCGGGCCTGGAGACGATGCTCGGAGATCGCGGCGCCGGCCTGTCGACCGGCGAACGCCAACGTGTCGCGCTCGCGCGAGCCTTCCTGCGCGACGCGCCTCTGCTGCTTCTCGATGAGCCCACAGCCAACCTCGACGGTGCGACTGAGGACGAGGTGCTGGCCGCGCTCGGGCGGCTGGTGCAAGGACGCACCGTCGTCCTTGTCGCTCACCGCCCGGCGCTTGTGACGTTGGCTGACCGGGTTTTCGAGCTGGGCCGCGTGGCGGTGGCGGTGTGAGCACGGCGGTCCGCGATCCGGTCCAGAGGACTGAAGCTGCCCAGAGCGCGCAGGCGCCGCTCGCCAGAACGCTCGGGCTCGCGCGTCCGTCGGCTGGGCGGCTGGCGCTCGCCAGCCTGTTGGGCGCCGGGGCGTCGCGGCGGGCATCGGTCTGATCGCCACCTCAGCGTGGCTGATCTCCCGGGCGTCGCAGCGCCCGGAGGAGTCGGCGCTGGCGATCGCGATCGTCGCAGTCCAGTTCTTCGGACTGTCGCGCGGTCTCTTCCGTTACTGGCAGCGCGTGGTCGGCCACGACGTCGCCTTCCGGGCGTTGGCGGACCTGCGCGTGAGCTCCTACGAGCGGCTGGAGGCGCTAGCGCCCGCGGGGCTCCCCGCGTTCCGCAGCGGGGATCTGCTCGCCCGTGTCGTCCACGACGTCGATTCGCTGCAGGACCTGCTGCTGCGGGTGATCCCACCGTTCGCTGATCGCGCTCCTCGTCGGCGGCGGGGCCGTCTGGCTCGTCTGGTGGATCCTGCCCACGGCCGGGATCGATCCTCCTGGCATCGCTGATCCTCGCCGCGACGATCCTGACCTGGCTCACAGGCACGCTCGCCCGCCGCGCCGAGTCCAGGCAGGCTGCGGTTCGCGGCGAGTTGACGGCGGCAGTCGTCGACCTGTTCCAGGGCGCGCCCGAGCTGACGGCCTACGGAGCGCTCGGCGCGCAGCTGCGAGCGGACCGCCGAAATCGACTCGGACCTCGTCCAGGTCGTCCCGCGCGAGCGCGCGCACAGCTGGGGTCGGCCAGGGGTTGGCGACGCTGCTGTGCGGGCTCGCGATGTGGGGCGCGCTGCGTGCTCGGCGTCGTCGCCGTGCACGCCGGGAGTGCTCGACGGCGTACTGCTGGCCGTGATCGCACTGGTTCCACTGGCAGCCTTCGAACTGGTCACCGACCTACCGACCGCAACCCAGACGCTTGCAGCGGGTTCGCCGCTCCGCCACGCGGATGCTCGAGGTGATCGACGCGCGATCCGCCGGTCGTCGAGCCCGCCGACCCCGCGGCCGGTGCCGCTCGGCGCCCCGGAGCGCTCGCGGTGCGGGGGCTCCGCGCCAGGTATGGCGACCACGGACCCTGGGTGCTCGACGGCCTCGACCTCGACCTGCGCGACCGGCCGGACCGTCGCCGCTGGTCGGCCGCAGTGGCGCCGGCAAGTCGACGCTCGCCGACGTGCTCCTGCGGTTCCTGCCGTATCAAGACGGATCGGTCACGCTCGACGGAGTCCCCGATCGGCGACCTGGACGGCGACGACTACCGACGCGTGGTCGGGCTGGTCTCCCAGGACGCGCACATCTTCGACACCACGCTCGAGGAGAACCTCCGCCTCGCCCGGCGAGATGCAACGACGGCAGAGTTACGCGGCGCGCTACAGCGCGCCCGCGCTGCTGGACTGGACCGATGGGCTTCCCGCCGGGCTCGCCACGCGGGTGGGCGCACACGGCGCGCAGATCTCGGGCGGACAGCGGCAGCGGCTTGCGCTGGCCCGCGCGCTGCTCGCCGACTTTCCGGTGCTGGTAGTCGACGAGCCCGGCTGAGCACCTCGACACCGCGACGGCGGACGCGCTGGTCGCCGACCTGCTCGACGCCACCGCTGAGCGGGCGACGCTGCTGATCACTCACCGGCTGGCCGGACTTCGAGAACGTCGACGAGGTGATCGTGCTCGACCGCGGTCGAGCGATCGAGCGAGGGACCCACGCTGACCTGCTCGCGCTCGGCGGAGCGCTACGCGCAGATGTGGGCGCGCGAATCGGACGGCTGATGTGTTGGGTGTGCGTGAGCTGGCGCCGGGTCTTCCGCGCGCGGCTCTACCTGCGGGACTCGCTGTGGGTGCTGCCACTCGCCGGCGCGGTGCTGGGAGTGGTGCTCGGCTCGGTGGACATCCTGATCGACAAGAGCGTGCACCTGCCCGCCGGACTTCCAGTACTCCTCGTCAACCGCGACCGCAGTGCTGGCCGCGATTGTCGGTGCGATGGCGGCACTGACGGGATTCGTGGTGACGGTGACCACGCTCGTGGTCCAGATGGCGACAGGAACTTTCTCGGCTCGGTACATGCGGCTCTGGTACCGCGACCGCATGCTCAAGGTTCTGCTCGCCCTGCTCGTCGGCACGCTCGGCTTCTCGTTCTCGCTGATGCGCCGGGTCGCGAACGACTTCGTGCCCGAACCTCGGGGTGACGGTGGCCGGAGCGCTTGTGGTCGTGTGCCTGTTGGCATTTCTTGTGTTCCTCGATCGGTACCTGCATCGCCTGCGACCGGTCGCGGTGGCGGCGCTGGTTCACGGCTACTTCCGACGTAACTTCGAGGAACAGCTCAAGCGGGCCAAGGACCCCGAGATCTTCGCCGGCGTGGTCGATGCCGGCAGCGAGCAGCCCTCACTGACCGTTCGCAGCTCCCGGGCCGGAGCGATCCAGGCGGTCGACGCCGACGCGCTGGTCGCCTGGGCGCGCAAGCATGACTGCCTGGTCGTGCTGCGACACGGCATCGGGGATTTCGTGCCATGCGGCGCCGAGTTGATCGGCGTGTACGGCAGTCAGAGCGCCGGTCGCACGCGACGCACGCGATCTGGGTGAAATGGTCGCGCTCGGTGACGAGCGGACGATCGAGCAGGATCCGTCCTTCGCGATCCGCATCCTGGTCGACGTCGCCAACCTTGCTCTGTCTCCCGCGGTCAACGATCCGACCACAGCGGTGCAGGTGCTGGACTACCTCGGCGAGGCGCTTCGTATGGTCGGCACCACCGAGCTGTCGATCGGTAGCTGGGAGGCCGGCACCCGTCCGCGCATGGGCGTGGTGATCCCGGCGCGCAGCTGGGAGGACTACCTGGCGCTGACTGTCATCGAGATCCGTGAGTACGGGGCCGGCGGGATTCAGATCATGCGGCGCCTGCGGGCGATGCTCGAGGAGCTTGCACGAGGAGGTCTCGCCCGCAGTTCAGAGCCAGCGATCGAGGACGAGCTGGGCCGGCTTGATGCAACCGTCGCGCAATCGTTCGGCGACTCGGTCGACTTCGATCGGGCGACCGTCGCGGACACCCAGGGGATCGGCGGCCCGCGAACGCGGCCGGCGCAGCGGCCCCCGGCTCGGTGACCTCGCTCTCGTCACCCGTTCGGGGTGATGCCGACGGCACTGGGTCGCAGCTTCGATCGACGGCGATGACCAACGACCTGGCGCGGTGGCAGTTCGCGACGACGAGCATCTATCACTTCCTGTTCGTTCCGGTCACGATCGGGCTGGCGTTCCTGGTGGCGCTGCTGCAGACGGCGTGGCATCGCAACGGCAAGCCGGAGTACAGGCGGGTGACGCGCTTCTTCGGGACCCTGCTGCTGATCAACGTGGCGGTCGGCGTCGTCACCGGGCTCGTGCAGGAGTTCGAGTTCGGGATGAACTGGTCGACCTATTCGCGCTTCGTCGGCGACGTGTTCGGGGCGCCCGCTGGCGATGGAGGGGCTTGCAGCGTTCTTCCTCGAGTCGACGTTTCTCGGACTCTGGCTGTTCGGCTGGGACCGGCTTCCCGAAGCGTGTACACCTCGCCTGCATCTGGATGGTCGCGCTCGGTTCGATGCTGTCGGCGCTGTTCATCCTGGCCGCCAACTCGTGGATGCAGCATCCGGTCGGCTACGTGATGAAGCACGGCAAGCCGGTGCTGAACAACATCGGGGCGCTGTTCACCAATCCGACGTTCCTGTGGGGCTACGTCCACGTGATCCTGGCTTCGCTGGTCACCGGCTCGCTGGTGATGCTGGCCGTGTCGGCTTGGTATCTGCGCAAGCAGCGTGAGGTTCAGGCGTTTCAACCACACGGCGACGGTGGCGGTGATCGTGCTGCTCCCCGCGATCCTGATCCAGATGTTCGTCGGCAACAAGCTCGGCGAGATCGAGAACAAGTACCAGCCGGCGAAGATCGCCGCCGCCGAGGCGCAGTGGAACAACTGCCAGCCGTGCTCGTTCTCGCTGTTCCAGATCGGCGGGGGCAACAACGACCAGACGCCGACGGAGATCATCGCGATCCCGCACCTGCTCTCGGTCCTCGCGACCGGCACCTGGAACGGGGCGGTCGACGGGTCTGAACCAGCTGCAGAAGCAGGATCGTCAAGAAGTACGGGCCGGGCAACTACATCCCGGACGTGTTCATCCAGTACTGGTCGATGCGGGTCATGGCCTACCTCGGCTCGCTGATCGCCCTGCTGGCGCTCTGGGGTGCATGGCTCGTGCACAAGGGGACGCTTGCGCGCTCGAAGTGGTTCTCGCGCGTCGCGTCTGTGGGCCGTGGTGACGCCGTTCCTGATGAACACCGCGGGCTGGCTGCTGACCGAGAGCGGCCGCCAGCCGTGGATCGTGCAGGGGCTGATGAAGACCATCAACGCGAACTCCCCAGCGGTCACTTCGACCGATCATCTGGATCAGCCTGATCGCGTTCGTCGCTGATCTACATCGCGCTGGGCGCGGCCGACCTCGTTCCTGATGCTGCGCTACGCGCGCAAGGGATCTCGACTACGAGGAGCCGACCGACCCGAAGCAGATCCGGGTGCGGGCTCGGGGTCGCCGGCGGTGCCGGCGCTCACCTACTAGGAGCGGCAAGCGATGCATCTTCACACCCTCTGGTTCGTGATCATCGCGATCTTCTGGGTCGGCTTCTTCGTGCTCGAGGGATTCGACTTCGGGGTCGGCATGCTGCACACGATCGTCGGCAAAACCGACATCGAGCGGCGCGTGGCGCTGAACACGATCGGACCGTGGTGGGACGGCAACGAGGTCTGGCTGGTCGTCGCCGGCGCGGGCATGTTCGCCGCGTTCCCCGGCTGGTACGGCACGATGTTCTCCGCGCTCTACCTGGCGCTACTGATCGTGCTGGCGGCGCTGATGGCGCGCGGCGTCGCGTTCGAATACCGAGGCAAGAGCGACAACCCGCGCTGGCAACGCGCCTGGCGATGGTGCACGACGATCGGCAGCCTGCTGGTCCCGCTGCTGCTCGGTATCGGCCTGGGCGACCTGCTCGTCGGGCTGCCGATCAACAGCAGCCACAACTACACCGGCAACTTCTTCAACCTGCTCACGCCCGTACGGCATCTGGACCGGGCTGACCCTCGTTGCGCTGTGCCTGCTCCACGGCGCGACGTTCCTGAAGCTCAAAACCACCGACACAGTCCGCGACCGCGCACGCGCCATCGCAGGGCCGCTTGGATGGGCCGCCATCGCAATGGTCATCGGCTTCGTGGTCTGGACCCGCGTGGTCGCCGGCGGCGCGGACGTCCCCGACCCGGTCCAGATCCTCTCGGTGCATCGCGGTCATCTTCGCCGCGCGGCTCGCGGTCTCCGACAGCTACGACGGATGGGCCTTCGCCGCCTCGACGATCGCGATCGCCGCCACCGTCGGCTCGATCTTCATCAACCTGTATCCCAACGTCATGGTCTCGAGCACGAACGCCGCCTACAACCTGACCGTCAACAACTCCGCCTCCGGCTCCTACGCACTCAAGGTCATGACCATCGCCGCGGCGATCTTCTTCCCGCTCGTTCTCGCTCTACCAGGGCTGGTCGTTCCACGTGTTCCGCGCCCGCGTGAAGGCTCCACCGGCAGGCGGTCAGAGCGAGGCACAGGCGCCGGCCGCGGCCACAACGCCGTAGGCACCGTGTCACCCGAACAGGGTGATGACCTGCGGGGCGTCCGACCGTAGCTTCGGTGACTTCCGAGTTCCGCAATTGACAGTCCGGCGCCAGTCGAGCGGCGAGCGAGGAGATCAACATGGCAGTCGTCGCAGAAGCTCGAGACGGACAGAAACGCGAATGTCGAGGTCCCGAAGGCCGCCGACGTCTTCGTCGCCTTCGGTATCACCGGCGATCTCGCGAAGGTGATGACCTTCCGCTCGCTCTACCGCCTCGAGCGGCGCGGGCTGCTCAACTGTCCGGTTCTCGGCGTGGCAGTGGACGACTGGTCCGTCGAGCACCTTCGCGAGCACGCGCGCGCGTGCATCGAGGGCACCGGAGAACCGATCGACGACGCGGTCTTCGACCGGTTCGCAGCACGTCTCTCCTACGTCCAGGGCGACTTTGGCGATCCGGCGACGTACGCGCGTGTGCGCGCATGCCCTCGGCTCCGCGCAGCGGCCGGTGTTCTACCTGGAGATCCCTCCGTTCCTGTTCGGCACGGTGATCAAGGGACTCTCCGACGCCGGGCTGACGAAGAACGCCCGCGTCGTCGTCGAGAAGCCGTTCGGTCACGACCTGGCCTCGGCACAGGCACTCGCGGCGGACATCCACCAGTACATCGATGAGTCCCAGCTCTACCGGATCGATCACTACCTCGGAAAGATGGGCTTGGAGGAGCTGCTCTACCTGCGTTTCGCGAACTCGATGCTCGAGCCGGTGTGGAACCGCGACCATCTCTCCAGCGTTCAGATCACGATGGCCGAGAGCTTTGGGGTTGAGGATCGAGGCCACTTCTACGATCGCGTGGGCGCACTGCAGGACGTCGTGGTCAACCATCTGATGCAGGTCGTCGCGATGGCTGCGATGGAGGCTCCGGCCGGCGCCGACGCGGACACGCTCAAGGATGCAAAGTTCGCCGTCTTCCGCTCGATGGCCGCCGCGGACCCACGCCACTACGTACGTGGCCAATACGACGGCTATCTCGACATCGACGGCGTCGCCGCGGGATCGACGACCGAGACCTACGCAGCCCTGCGGCTCGAGATCGACAACTGGCGCTGGGCCGGGGTGCCCTTCTTCATTCGCACCGGCAAGCGGTTGCCGGTTACCCAAACCGAGTTGCGGCTTGTCTTTCGCCGGCCCCCCAGCTTGCGGTTCCTCTCCTCCGACCGTCGTGCGCCCGCCGACGGTCAGCTCGTCGTCAAGCTCGACCCGACGACCGGTGTCCGGCTGGAGATCGACGCTCACCGGGCCGATAAGGGAGGGCCGCAGGCGATCACCCTCGACATGGAGTTCGCCGAGGAGGGCGGTGAGGGGCCGACCCCGTACGAGACGTTGCTACAGGCCGCGATGGCAGGCGACAGTGCACCATTCACGCGTCAAGACAGCGTCGAAGAGGCCTGGCGGATCATGGCGCCTCTGATCGAGGCGCCACCCCCCGTGCATCCATACGCACCTGGTTCCTGGGGTCCGAAGGAGGCCGACGCGCTGCTGGCGGGCCTGGGTGGCTGGCGTGACCCGTGGGTGGTGGCGTCATGACCACGGTTTCTGCAAAGCCCAAGAGCGCCCGCACCAACGGTAAGTCCGGCGACTCCAACGGAAAGTCCGCGGGGGCCAAGGCCGCCCGCGAGCGTCCCGTCCAGAGTGCTGCCGCTCCCTCGCCGTTCCCACCGATCGCCGATTACGCATTCCTTTCGGACTGCCACACGGGCGCGCTGCTCGCTCCTGACGGCTCGATCGACTGGCTGTGCGTGCCACGCTTTGACGCGCCCAGCACGTTCGGCTCGCTGCTTGACCGCGAGGCGGGACTGTTCCGCCTCGGGCCTTTCGGGGTGACGGTCCCGACCGACCGCCACTACGTCCCGGGCACCAACGTGATGGTTACGACCTGGAAGACACCTGGCGGCTGGATCGAAGTTCACGATGCGCTGACTATTGGACCGACTACGCACGAGGACCGTGTGACCCCGCATACCCGTCCCCCCGCGGACGAGGATGCAGACCACATGCTCGTCCGGACCGTCAAATGTCTCGCAGGCGAGGTCGAAGTCGAGCTGATATGTGAGCCCGCATTCGACTACGGCCGTGCCCCAGCCGAGTGGACCCTCGCGGAGGGCACCCGCCAGATCGCGGACGCCAGCGCCGACGGCCAGAAAATCCGGCTCCGCACGAACCTCGACCTGGGCATCGAAGTCAATCGTGTTCGTGCCAGACACACGCTCAAGGCGGGCGAGCAGAGCTTCGCCGCGCTCGGCTGGGGATTTAGCCTCGCCGTCCCGGAGAACATCGACGACGCCAACCGCCGGATCGAGCAAACCGTCGATTTCTGGCGGCGCTGGCTCGGCCGTGCGCGACGGTTCCCTGACCACCGCTGGCGTGAAGCGATTCAGCGCTCTGCGCTCGTGATCAAGGGTCTGACCTACATGCCGACCGGAGCCCTCGTCGCGGCACCCACTGCCGGACTCCCGGAGACGCCGGGCGGCGAGCGTAACTGGGACTACCGCTACACCTGGATCCGCGACTCGACGTTCACGCTTCAGGCTCTCCACCTCCTGGGTCTGGATTGGGAAGCGGACGAGTTCATGCAGTTCGTCGCCGACCTCAAACCCAACGACGACGGTGGCCTGCAGATCATGTACGGCATCGACGGGCGGCGCGACCTGACCGAGACCTTCCGCGAGGATCTCTCGGGCTATTCAGGAGCGCGACCGGTACGGATCGGCAACGGCGCCTTCGACCAACGCCAAAACGACGTATTCGGAGCGGTGCTCGACTCGATCCTCAAGCACACGATGTACAGCCAGCGCCTACCGCGCCGGCTGTGGCCAATCGTGGAGGCGCAAGCTCAGTGCGCAACTGACATTTGGCGCACGCCAGATCAGGGCATCTGGGAGGCCCGCGGTAAGCCGCAGCACTACGTCTCATCGAAGCTGATGTGCTGGGTGGCGATGGACCGCGCAGCGAAGCTCGCGGCGATCCGCGATGACCCGGAGCTGGAAGCCAAGTGGCAGACGACCGCCGAGGAGATCAAGGCCGACATCCTCGCCAACGGACTCAAGGATGGAGTGCTCCGCCAGCACTACAGCACCGAGGCGCTCGATGCCTCGACGCTGCTCGCACCGCTATTCGGCTTCCTGCCCGGCGAGGATCCGCGCATGCACAAATCGGTCCTCGCCATCGCTGACGATCTGACCGAGAACGGCTACGTGTTGCGTTACAGGACCGGTGAGACCGACGATGGCCTCTCGGGCAAGGAGGGGACGTTCCTGATCTGCTCGTTCTGGCTCGTGTCAGCCCTCTCGATCGTGGGCGAAGCCCAGCGAGCCCACGACCTCATGGAGCGACTGCTCCGAATCAGCTCATCTCTCGGGCTCTACGCCGAAGAGTTCGACGCCGAGACGAATCGTCACCTCGGCAACTTCCCTCAGGCGTTCTCGCACCTGGCGCTGATCGAGGCGGCGTCCCGGATCATTCTCGCGGAGACGCTGGCTTTGGAAGGACTTGGACCGCCCAGCTCGTCGGCACTGGCTCGCTCGATACCCCCCACGCGATATGAGGCTACATCGTGACCCACTACGACGTAATCATCATCGGAACCGGCGCGGGCGGCGGCACCCTTGCCCGGCATCTCGCCCCCTCTGGCAAACGGATCCTTTTGCTCGAGCGGGGATCATGGCTGCCGCGCGAGCCGCAGAACATCTCCGCAACGGAGGTCTTTGTCGAGAACCGGTACGTGTCGCCCGATACGTGGCGTTACGAGAACGGTGAGGAGTTCCATCCGCAGATCCATTACTGCGTCGGCGGTGCGACCAAGCTCTACGGAGCTGCCCTGTATCGGCTACGCGAGGAGGATTTCGGCGAACTGCATCACCACGACGGTATCTCGCCGGCATGGCCGATCGAGTACGACGAGATCGAGCCTTACTACACGCTGGCAGAGCAGCGCTACTGCGTGCATGGCGTCCGCGGAGAGGATCCCACCGAGCCTCGGTCGAGTGCGCCGTATCCGTTCCCCGCGGTCTCGCACGAACCGCGCATCCAGCAGCTTTCGGATGATCTGGCTGCGCTCGGACACCACCCGTTCCACGCCCCGTGCGGAGTCATGCTCAACGAGGGCGACATGCCGCACAGCGCCTGCATGCGCTGCCAGAACTGCGACGGCTTCCCGTGCATCGTGCACGCCAAGTCCGACGCCGAGGTGCTCGGCGTAAGACCGGCGCTCGAGCATGCGAACGTCGAGCTGTTGGTCAATGCCGAGGCGATCAAACTGAACACCGACCCGGCGGGTCGCTCGGTGACCGGAGTGGTGGTCAACCATGGCGGCATCGAGGAAACGTTGACCGCTGACATCGTCGTGGTGGCGTGCGGAGCGGCGAACTCGGCCCGGCTGCTGCTGATGTCAGCCAACGAGCAGCACCCGCGCGGGCTGGCCAACGGCTCAGACCAGGTGGGGCGCAATTACATGTTCCACAACAGCCAGGCTGTACTCGCACTCTCGATGGAAGCGAACCCGACGATCTTCCAGAAGACGCTCGGGCTCAACGACTTCTACCTGAGCGGCGGCCCGGACTTCGAGTTCCCGATGGGGAACATACAAATGGTCGGTAAGTCGCAGGCCCCGATGTTCCACGGTGAGAAGCCGGGCGAGACCAGATTCGCCCCACGGTGGACGCTGGAGGAAGTGGCCAACCATGCCGTGGATTTCTGGCTCTCGACCGAGGATCTTCCGCGCGCGGATAACCGCGTGACGGTTGATCAGGAGGGCACGATCACGATCGCCTACCAGGCCACCAACGACGAGCCGAAGGACCGGCTGTTCGAGCAACTCAAATCGATGCTGGGCGACCTTGGCATGCACCAACACCACCTTCTCCCCCATCACGCGTATCTCAAGAACGCGATCCCGGTGGCCGGCTGTGCCCACCAGGCCGGGACGTGCCGGTTCGGCAGCGACCCCAACACGTCCGTGGTCGACGTGAACTGCAAGGCCCACGAACTCGACAACCTGTACGTCGCTGACACCAGCGTCTTCCCCAGCATCGGGGCGGTCAACCCGGCGCTCACGGCGATGGCGAATGCCCTGCGCGTCGGGGACCGACTGCTCGAGCGGATGGGTCTCAGCTCCGACTCGGCGCGCCCACGCGTGAGCGCGCACGCATAAGTGTCCCACGTCCACGCCCACGCTCCACACGAGCTGAGTGAGCCTCCCGAGCACCGAGCTCAAGCTCAGGAAGAGGACACGACTTCCGGCCGCGAACGCTGGCTGGAACTCGGTGCGGTGGTCCTGCTGTCGCTGGCGACCCTCGCCACAGCCTGGAGCGGCTACCAGGCAGCGCTTTGGTCAGGCATCCAATCCCAGCGCTACGCCGAGGCTTCGGCCACCCGCGTCCGCGCGGAAGAGCGAACGGTGACCGGCGGCCAACTGCACCTTGGTGACCTGGTGCTCGTCAACGGGTGGTTCAACGCGATCGAATCGGGCAACCCCAAGCTCGCTTCCGATTACGTGCGGCGCTTCCGGCCCGCCTTCCAGCCGGTCTTCCGGGCCTGGCTGGCCCTGCATCCTCTGACCAACCGACACGCGCCGCCGGGTCCGACGTTCATGAAGCAATACCGGCTCGCGCCCTACGAGGAAGCCGCGTCGCTGAACGCCAAGGCCAACCAGCTGTTCACCGAGGGAACGCAGGGAAAGACCAACGACGACCGCCATATTCTGTCAACTGTGTTCTTTGCCGCGGTGCTGTTTCTCGCAGCAGTCTCGTTGCGGCTGCAGTGGGTGCGGCTGCGGATCTTCGTGCTAGCCCTCGGAACCGTCATGTTCGTCGGCGCCCTTGCCTACGTGCTGACACTGCCGACGGCGTCCTGACGGGGACCCCTGCGAGCAGCCCGGGTTAGACCGGCGCCGGCGGGCTGCTGGTCGTCAAAGTCACCTCGTCAGCGTCGCCATCGCCCCAATCGATGTGGGCGGCGACCTGGCGCCTGTCAAGCACCTGCGGTCCTCGCGACTTGGAGAAGTAATCCCAACCCCAGTCGACGAACGCCTCGATGCGGTTGCGCACGCCACTCATCAGCGCGGCGTGCACACCGAGCCAGGCAGCGAACGCAATCGATCCGTGCAGCTCGTGTCGGTGCTTACCGACCTCGGCCACAGCGGCGCCACGCCCGATCATCGCCATGATGCCCTTGTCGTTGTAGTCGAAGTCCTTTCGCGGCTTGCCGGCCAGCTCGGCGAGGATGTTCTCAGCCACGCATGTGCCGCTCTGCAGCGCGACCGACCCGAGCTGCGGGAAAGGATGGCCGTCCGGACCGGGAATGTTTGCGATGTCACCAATCGCATACACCCCCGGGAAGCCTTCGACAGTAAGGTCGGGATTAACGTCGATGCGCCCTCCCCTTCCCTGCGGGATGCCGCTGGCAGCGGCCGGCGCGGCCGCCATCAGGCCACCGGCCCAGGCCACGCAGCGGGTCTTGATCACCGTCCCATCCGATAGCAGGACGTGATCCGGCGCTACCTCCTTGACGCCGGTGCCGAGTCGGAGCTCGACGCCACGCTCCTCCAGCACCTCGCGGGCGTACTTGTGCGCGCGGTCCGAGAACCCGCCCAGCACCACATCACCGAGGTCGACGACCTGCACGCTCGCCCTGTCCACAGCGAGGTCGCGGTACTCGTCCGGCATCGTCTCATGGATCATGTCGGCCATCGAGCCGGCCAGCTCTGTACCCGTCGCTCCGGCACCGACGATCACGAAGTTGAGCGCTCCCTGATCGATCAGCGAGGGGTCGCGGTCAGCGTCCTCGAAGACTGTGAGCATCCGCGTCCTGAGCCGCTCGGCGTCAGTCAGCGAGTAGAGCGGGAACGCGTGCTCGGCCGCGCCCGGAGTGTTGAAGAAGTTGGCCTGCGCACCGGCCGCGAGGACCAGGACATCGCCCTCGATCGTCGAGCCCTCCTGCGTGCGTACCGAATGGGCCACGGGGTCCACCTCGACCACCTCGCCGAGCTTCACGTCGATGTTGGCGTGCTCGTGGAAGGCCTTCCTGAGTGAAGCCGCAATGCTCGTGGCCGCCAGCTGGGAGGTAGCGACCTGGTAGAGCAGCGGCTGGAACTGGTGGTAGTTGTGTTGGTCGATCAGGGTGACGCGCACTGAATCCTCGCCGGCGAGCCCACGCGCGCAGCCGAGCCCCGCGAAGCCGCCGCCCACGATCACGACGTGTTGCTGCGGCTCAGCGTTGGTTGGGTGGTTGGTGCCATGTGCCACGGCAAGTCTCCTTGTGTCCAGTCCAATTGATGCCGGCTCCCTCGCGGTAGGCCGACGTAATGAAGTTCACGCCGTCGACGGCCGGGCCGCATCGTCCAAAGCGGGTGACACGGTCGCGGGCTCAGTGACCGACCTCGCTGCCCGCTGCGCCGACAGCCGGAGCGTGACGAGGTAGCAAACGACCACCGCGATGATCGTCAGCGGTTCGTCCCCAAACCCCGACTTGGCCGTCAGCAGCGAGGCGATCACTATCGCCGACAGGGGCAGCCGCAGGATCGCAACGACGCCGCTGCCGATCCCAACGGCGACCGCCGCCGTGATCGGAAACCCCGGCAGGTGCGAGGCCATGATGCCGCCGGCCGCACCCAGAAAGATGGCGGGAAACGTCGGGCCGCCGCGGAAGCTGCCAAGCGAGATGGAGTAGCCAAGACCTTTGAAGACGATCAGCAGCGCCAGCGCCGATAGCGACCATGTGCCCGCCCCCGAGACCAGTCCCGGGAGCGCGTCCTGTCCGGAGAAGAGCACTTCAGTGAAGTTCTTGCCGCTGCTCTGGGCGAACGCAATCGCCAACCCGGACACGACGAGCCCGCAGATCGGCAGCGCGATGAACGGCCGAGTCTTAACAATGCGCTGTGTTCCCAGTCCGCCTGTTCTGATCAGGTGGGCGACCACGGCAACCGCGATAGCCAACGCGATCGACCAAGCGAAATTGCCGATCGTCGGACGGTGAAACGCCGGCAAAGACAGTGGGCCGAGCGCGTAGGCGCTCGTGCTCAGCCCGGTCCACGAGCCCATGCCGATCGACACAAGGCTTCCGATCCCGGCGCCGACCAGTCCTGGGATCAGGATGACCGGCAGGCGGTCCTTGCCGAGTCCGGTGGCCTCGAGCAGGATGACCGCAGCGATGATCGGCGAGCTGAACACGAATGACAGCGCCGCGAAGCTCCCCGCCGCGCCGACCACCAGCAGCACTTGCGAGGGAGCCGCCTTGCGCGCCCGCTTGACGATTGCGACCGCAAGCCCGGCGCCCAGCGCCAGAAGCGGCGCCTCGGGGCCGATCACCGTGCCGAGCCCGATCGAGGCGAGGCCCGCGAGAATCACCCCTGGCAGCTCGATCGGGTGCGCCGGGCCGCCGCCTATCTGAAGACCGTTGGCCGGCACGTGCCCGCCCTGTCCCGGCAGTCGAACGATCGCTAACGCCGTGATCAGGCCTGCAATCGCCAGGATCGGGAGCGACCACCAGAGCGGCGGCCCATTGTGGTAGCCAAGCGCGTTCGGCAGGTGCGTGTAGAGCTCGCGCTGGATCTGGTAGATGAGCTCGACGAAGCACCACGAGGCCAGCGATACGGCGACGCCCACGACGGCAGCAATCACCAGGAGTACCTGGAATTGCTTCGTCAGCAGCGTCGAACTTGGATCATCGGTCGACGTCGGGCTCGTATCCGCAGGCGCGGCCGAGCCGCCATCCTCAGCCACGACGAACTGGAGGGCCGGTCAGCATCGTTCACGACACTACGGCGCCGGTTCTTTCGATCGTCACCCCGATCGGGTGACGCTGTCTGTTCGCCCAGCACCGGCGCATCCCGTTATCGGTTGGCTCGAGCAGGCCGGGGGCCAACGGGCCCTCGGCCCTCAGATTCCGCGCCCACGGAAACGATGCGGCCTAGCGCTGGGGGCGGGGTGCCCGGGTCAGCCACTGGAATCGCGCGCTGGCCAAGACTCCGAGGACCCAACCGATGATTGCGGCAGCCAGTACCAGCCAGACAAGGGAAACTCGCGAGCTGCCGACGAGCCAGTCGACGTGAACGCGGGCCGTGT
Organism: uncultured Conexibacteraceae bacterium; assembly: GCA_963720195.1. Classification (GTDB taxonomy): domain Bacteria; phylum Actinomycetota; class Thermoleophilia; order Solirubrobacterales; family Solirubrobacteraceae; genus Palsa-465. Next base: position 452,537 of record CAVRFD010000008.1, on the reverse strand, counting down.
TTGTTGCCGCGAGGGCAATCAGAATTGCCACCAATGCGACGACGCCGATCGCGTAGCCCTGCAGCCGGCCCTGGTGGGCGTTGCGCCGAAGGCGCCCGGCCCGCGTCTCGCTGGTGTTCGCTGCAGCGGTCGCCGCGGCAGCTTCGCGAGCACGAGCGGTATCTGGCGGCGGAAACTCGTCGTTCACCGAGCCGGACCTAGATTGAACGCCCACCCCGGAAGCGGGCGAGCTCGGCTCGGACATTTCGGCCGGCCGGTTTTGCGTGTGGGAGCGCATGGGGCACATCCTTAGTGCGAGAGGGGATCGTCCAACTCCACTCTGATTGAGGACAATCATAGCATGACATCCATATCTAGAATTCACTAGACTGTGAACATGCATCAGACAGGTGTCCCCACCTGGACCTTCCTGACCAACCACGCCCAGGTGTTGGTCTGCATTGCCAACGATCCAGGGATACGACTACGTGACATCGCCGAGCAGGTTGGGATCACCGAGCGCGCCGTACATCGCATCGTCGTCGAACTGGGTGAGGCCGGCTATGTCCGACGTCAGCGCAACGGCCGCCGTAACCAGTACACGGTCGATTCCGAGCTGCCGATGCACGATCCGATCGCACGCGATCGCGATCAGAACGTCGGACAGCTCCTACAAATCCTCGGAGCGTCTGGGGCTCAGCGGAGTGCGTCGGCGGGCAGCACGAAACGCGTCGGGTTGGAGGACGCTGGGCTTCCCCCGCCGGTGACACGCGCGCCGTGAAGGCCGCGACTTCGAACCGCAGGCGCCTCCGGCGCGCCCGAGTGGGTCATGATCCAGTCGATGATCTGCGGGGAATCGCCACCAGCGGCAAGGATGGCAGCGCGCTCGATGACGATCCCGCCAGACGGATGCGGGCGGGCCAGGCTCTTGATGATCGTGGTGATTTCGAGATCGTTCACATCTAAGTCCTAACTGATGTCGGTTGTGGACGCTGCGGATCGAGGTTTCTCTGCAGTGAGACGTACCCAGACGGGTCGGGAAGGTCCGCTTCGGCCTTTGTGTCCTCAGGCGTGAGGCCAAGCAGCGTGGTCAGCAGCAGCAAGGGCGCGCCTGCTGCCCACGCCTGCGGACGCGACGCTGTGGGGAATGCGACCGGAACGGATGTGAGCGCAACCGGGAAGCCGGCGAACACCTCGGGCAGGCGGTACTCGAAGTACACAGCTGCAGCGAGGATCGCCGAGGCGATGGTCCGGGCCTGCTCGTGGTGCCCATAGCGGGCGAGGCCGGCCGCGATCAGTGAGTTCTCGTGAGGCCAGATCGTCCCAGTGTGGTAGCCGAGCGGGTTGTAGCCGGCCTCGTGGATGCCGAGGGTGCGGACACCCCAGCCGGAGTAGATCTGCTCGTCGAGCAGCAGCTCAGCGGTCGCGGCCGCTTCGCCGTTGTCGAGGATCCCTGACCAGAGCAGATGCCCGATGTTGGACGTCAGGCTGTCCACCTGCCGCTTATTTCCATCGAGCGCAAGTGCATAACAGCCACGTTCGGGCATCCAGAAGTCGCGTCGGAATCGCGCTCGCAGGTCTCGCGCGCGCTGCTCCAGATGATCGCTGAGGTTGTCATCGCGCCAGACCTCACGGGCCAGGCGGGCCGCCCGTCTTTGGGCGTCGTAGACGTAGCCCTGAATCTCGCAGGTCGCGATCGGTCCATGTGCGAGCGTCCCGTCAGCGAACTGAATCGAGTCCCAGCTGTCCTTCCAGCACTGGTTCACCAGGCCGGTCGTCAGGTTGCGACGTTCGTACTCGACGTAGCCGTCGCCATCGGCATCACCACTGTCCTCGATCCAGTTCAGCGCCGCGCGCGCCTGGACCTCGAGAGCGCTGACAAGCGCGTCATCGCCGGTCCACCGGTGGTATTCATCCAGCAGCACAAGGAAGAGCGGCGTGGCGTCAGCGCTACCAAAATAGGGCGAATACGGACGCTGCCCGCGCGAGGTGAGCTCGCCGAACCGAAGCTCGTGCAGGATCTTCCCCGGCTCCTGCTCATGGAAGTCGTCTCGCTCCGTGGCTTGACGAGTGGCGAGCACGCGCAGGGTCGTCGCCGCGAGCTCCGGTAGATACGGCAACGCCTGGAAGCTGGTGATCAGACTGTCGCGTCCGAACAGCGCCATGAACCATGGCAGCCCGGCCGCGGGCAGTGTTGCGCCCTCCCTGAGATCGGGATGTATCCGCAACGCAGCGAGGTCACTGAGGCTCGCGCGGTAGGTGCGCGCAAGCGCCGGGTCATCTGCTTGCAGCGTCGGCGCTCCGAGCAGCCACTCCTCGAGCTCAGCCATCCTCGTCCTGCGGACGACCTCGATTGGACCTCGTGGCTTCCGGTCCGTGAACCTGACTCCTGGTTGGGCGGAATACGGAGCGATCGTGAAGGTGGTGGCCCACCGCTCACCGGGAGCGAGCTCCAGCTCGTATTCGAACCCGGCACGGGTGATCGTTGCGGGTGAGCTGGTAGTAATCGTCACGGCGCGGTGGAACTCACCGTGAGAGTAGGAGAGGGTCAAGCTACTCGCGTCGTGGGTGAAGCTGACTGCTCGCTCAGCGACCTCAACGTCCTTGACCTCGAACAGGTCGGCGAAGTCGGCGTCGATCTCCAGGACCAGCTGGACTCGGCTCAGCTCGTGCAGATGGTTGGTGACAGTCACCTCCTCCATCCAGACGTGGTCCACCAGCCGATGACGCACGATCGAGCGCGGAGCCTGCTCGTCAGGTCCAACCCTCGGTGTAAGGAAGAACTGGGCATCGAAGTGCGTGCCCTGATTCACACTCAACAACTGCAACGGCCTCTGCCCGACCCGCAGGATCCAGCGCGATATGAAGCGTGTGTCCTCGGCAAAGAAGCCATGCTCACGACCTTCGCCGGGAATAACGTCGCCGTGACGATCGCTGACCACGAACGTGCTTCCGTCCAAAACGCTCAGGGTCCCCTCAGACAAGGGCCAACTCAGGAGTTGAGAGGCGTGGGAGCGTGACTGACTGATAAGTGCGTTCGTACGCGGCGGCAACGACATCGCCGTCACAATGCTGACTCACCCATGCTCGACAATCGTGCGCCGCAATCCGCGGCAGCTGACCGATCGCGTCGGCCATCGCGCGTTCGTCCTCGACCAGGTATCCCGTCTTCCCGTCGACTATGAGCTCGCGTGTCGCGCCTTCCGGGAAGGCGATCACCGGCGTCCCGCATGCGAGCGCCTCTACGATCACCATCCCGAACGGCTCGTCCCACCTGATCGGCATCAGCAATCCGCGTGCGTGGGCGAACAGCGACTTCTTGGCCGCCCCGCCGACCTCGCCTATGAAGCGAACACGCTCACCGTCGATGTGCGGTGCGATCTCTCTGTCGAAGAATGCTCGGTGTCCGGGTTGGATCACGCCGGCCAGGACGAGCGGTACGTCGACGGCGCGAGCGGCAGCGATGGCGCGGTGCGGGCCCTTCTCGGGGCTGATGCGCCCGATCCAGAGCAGGTAGTCACCCTTGCGCTCATGTGTTGGCCAGGCCTGCAGGTCGATCGGGTTAGGGGTCGGGCCCACCGGTTTGAGGTCACTTGGTGCGGATGCCATCTGAGCATGGCTGATGCCGACGAGCGTCCCCTTGTGACCGTGGTGTGCGTAGAACGCCGCGGTGTCGGCTGTGAATGGCCCATGCAGCGTGTGCACAAGCGGCGTGTCCATCCGGTTTGCCAGTGCGAGCGCAGCGAACCCGCAGTGGTCGTGAATAACATCGAAGCGGTTACCTGCGTCGGCGGCGAGATCGATGCGGTCAAATGCCTGTGCAACGTGGTCGACCTCGTAGAGCGAACGCTCGATCTCATCGGGATGTGGCTTCTCGAGAAGTGTCACAACGGTCGCATCAGAGGCCGAACCTGGAGCGCAGAACAGCGTCACGTCGTGCCCTCTCCGGACGAGTGCCTCCGTGAGCGTGCTCACAACTGACTCGACACCACCGTAACCTGATGCCGGGACGGAGATCCACGGCGGAGCGAGCATCGCAATACGCAGCAGCGACTCGGGCAGACCACCATGTCCGTCGGGCGATGATCTGCCTGCGTGCCCAAATCCAGTCCGTGCGTGGGGCTGACGACGCAGCCGCGGTGGTGGTGCTGTGGTCACAGCATCCATCCTGACTCTTCGCGTGCCTCTCAGGCAGGGTGCTCACCGGGCAGAGAGGTCGAAAGGACCGGGCGAGCACACGATCGCCAAACCCCGAACGGGAACGCGATGGGCTGGTTTGCACTCTAACACGCTCCCCCTGAGCCCGAACCCGTTGGTCGCACCTGTTCACGGAGCAGATCCTCCTTTGCGTCAGGGTCAGACCGTGGTCTTTGCGACGATGTCGCTGTGGCCAACAACACCTTGTGGACCGGGCCCGACGGGCGCCAGCGCTGCCGTTGGGCCGGAGCGGTGCCGGAGTTCCTCGAATATCACGACACCGAGTGGGGCTTCCCGGTGGCCGACGACCGGCGCCTGTTCGAGAAGCTCTGCCTCGAGGGCTTCCAGGCGGGCCTCAGCTGGCGCACGATCCTGCTCAAACGCGAGAACTTCCGTGCCGCCTTCCGTGATTTCGACTTTGACGCTGTCGCGCAGATCACCGACGCCGACGTCGAGCGGCTACTCGGCGACGCGGGCATCGTTCGCCACCGCGGCAAGATCGAGGCGACGATCAACAACGCCGTCCGCGCCCGCGAGATGGTCCAGCGCGAAGGATCGTTGGCGGCGTTCGTATGGCGCTACGAACCGGACCGCTCAGAGCTCGCACCAATCGAACTCGTGGCCACGTCTCCGGAATCGGTCGCGCTCTCCAAGGAACTGCGCAAGCGCGAATGGCGGTTCGTCGGCCCGACCACCGTCTACGCGTTCATGCAGGCGATGGGGCTGGTCAACGACCATGCCGACGGCTGCCTCATCAGGCCGCAGGTAACACAGGCTCGGGAGCGCTTCGAACCCCCTGGCCGCTGACAGCTACAGCACGGATGCCAACCCGCCGATACTGTGAACGGGGAGACGTACGCGCTAAGGAACCGGGCATGGGAGCGACGATCCAGCGGCTGAGCCGCGACAACATGTGGACCCGTGCGGCCGAACTGGTCGAGCGGGCGCCATCACTGGATGCTCTGCGCGCGCATCGCATCCAGTTTCTGGCTGTGTCGCTTTGGCGCGGACGGGCGCGCCCCGCCCCGGCCGAGCTGCTGGACGAGGCCCGCGCGGCTGCGATGGTGACGGTCGCCGCGCCGGTTCTGCTTAGACGCGCGCGCGCGGCGTACGACGGGACGCTGATGTTGATGAAGGGACCGGAGGTCGCAGCGAACTACCCGGACCCGAGCGCCCGGTACTTTCGCGATCTCGATCTGCTCGCGGACGACCCCGCCGCGGCTCAGCGAGCGCTTCTCGGTGCAGGTTTCGCCGAGGTCGAGACGGCGCACGACTACTCAGGCGATCAACATCTCTGCCCCCTGGTTTGGCCTGGATTGCCGCTGGGCCTTGAAATTCACCGGCGCCCGAGCTTCCCGGCCTATCTCGCCGCACCGCCGACTGACGAGATACTGGAACTGGCAGTGCCGAGCGCAACCAAGATCGATGGCCTGATGGCGCCGGCACCGGCCGCGCACGCGCTTCTGTTGGTCGCGCACTCGTGGACGCACCAGCCCCTGGGTCGCGTGAGCGATCTGATCGACGTCGATGCGACACTGCCGGACGATGCGCGCCTGCAGGCCGACGCGTTGGCACGCCGCTGGGGCTGGGAGCGTATGTGGCACACCACTCTCTCCGTTACAGACGCGCTGCTCGGGGATGGTCCCCCTGCTCCGCCGCTTCGTACGTGGGCGCGCCACCTCACCGAGGTGCGCGAGCCGTCGGTGCTGGAGAGTCACCTTGCACGCGCGACGGCACCGATAGTCGCCGTCGCACCGGCGCATACTGCGCGTGGAGTCGCCTGGGCGGCCCGCGAGGCCTTCGGACCAGGCCCGGACGAACGTTGGACTGACAAGCTCGCGCGGGCAACGCGCGCGATGCGCCATCCGTTTGAGAACAAGTCACAGCACGACCGTCAGATCGGTCGGAACCCGTGGAGCCGATGAGCGAGAACTCAGACCTGCCGATGACCGTAACGATCCCTGAGAACGTTGCCTGGCAACAGTTCGCGGACGAGGTCGTGTTAGTCGATGTCAGCGCCGGCGAGTACCACAACCTGAACGATGTCGCCGGCCGTATGTGGCAGGCGCTCGACGAGTGCGACGATGTCGCCGCGGCGTACGCGCTCCTGTGCACGACCTATGACATCGATGCGGAGACGCTGCGCGCGGACCTGGCGACCTTCATCCAGGCGCTGGTGGCGAAGGGCCTTCTGACCACGCCGTGAGCGTCGTCGTTGCCGCAGCGGGCACAACGGAACTCGACCCGACCGCACGCAACTGGGTCTCTGCGGCCACGGCATACGCCCGATTCGCCGGTCCCGACGGCGACGCGACCGTGCTCGGTGAGCGGTGGGGCGCCGGACACGCACTCCTTCGCCTCGCCCACGAGCGTGCCGCTCAGCCGCTGACACTGGACGACGGCGTCTGGCTCAGCGCCGATGCGCGGCTGGACGATCGGACGGGGCTGCGCACCGCGTTGCGCACAGCGGGCCGCCCCGCGGACGGTGACTGCGACGACGCTGAGCTCCTTCTGCGCGGATATGCCGCCTGGGGCGAGGGCTTACTGAAGCGAGTGGCCGGGGACTTCGCGTTCGCGCTGTGGGACGACCGCCGCCAGCAACTGCTTTGCGCCTGTGATCAGATCGGAGTTGTCCCGCTGCACTACACCAGGCTCGGCGATCAGCTGCTCGTGGCCTCATCACCGGAGCTGCTCCTCCTGCACCCAGACGTTTCCGACGCGCTGGACGACGGAGCGCTGGCCGACTTTCTGCTCTTGGGCCGCACGGGCAGCTTCGAGACCACGGCGTTCGCCGCGATTCGGCGACTGCCGCCGGCGCACGTCCTCAGCTGGACGGGCGGACACCTGGAGCTGCGCCGGTATTGGGAAGCGCCCGAGTTCGAGCCGCTCCTGCGGCTTCCCAAGAAGTCGGACTACGTCGAACGTTTTCGCGACACACTCGAACGCGCAGTCGGCGACCGGATCGACTCTGGTCCGGTCGCGAGCCACCTCAGTGGTGGCATGGACTCGAGCGCCGTAACTGCACTCGCGCGACACCTGCAGCCGGGCAGGACGTCCGACAGCGAGCTGCGCGCGATCACATTGGTCTTGGGCGGCGCGAGTGGCGACCAGGAGGGTCACTACGCGACCTTGGTCGCTGACACGCTCGGAGTGGAGATCGACTTGATCGACGAATCGAAGCTTGGGTCAACCGACCCGCTCGCACCGGCAAAACTGCTCACCCCCGAACCGACGGCATATCCATGGAGCGACCTCGAGTACCGGCGCGTGGCCGTTGCTGCCGAGCACGCGCGAACGTGCCTCACAGGCCTCGGCGCCGACCCGCTTCTTGGCTTCGTACCGTGGTATTGGGCTGAGTGGCTGGCCCGCGGCGAGATGCGGCGACTAGCCACGAGCTATCAGGATCAAGCCCGCCTGTTCGGAGAGCGCCCGAAGCCGTACATGAGAACCACTCTGCGCCACTTCGCCGCGAGGCGACGGGTGTTGAGTCCGGTTGCACCAAGTTGGATGAACGACGGCTTTGCCACGGCGGTTGACGCGCCCGCTCGCCTGCGCCAAATCGCGACACCCCCGAGCTGGAGCTGGGATAAGCGATCGCTGACGCGGCTTCCGATCTGGCAGAACTGGTTCACGTGGGGTGATCCGTCGTACACGCGGCAGCGGCTGCGCTTTCGTCATCCGATGGCTGACATTCGGCTTCTCGACTTCGCCGCCAGCATCCCTCCATACCCGTGGCTGCTGAACAAACGGATCCTGCGCGACGCCACCGAAGACCTGCTGCCCGAGGCCATTTTGCGTCGCCCCAAGACCGTGCTCGTGGACGTTCCTCGCCCAAGTGCGACGCCAGAGGCCCGCCAGGCGCTGGCCGAACTCATCTCGGGCGTCCCAGCCGCCGAGCAGTTCCTCGACACCGAATCGCTACGCGCCGCGGTCCTCAGTCCCGGGGCCGTCGGGTGGCAGGATTGGCTTTTGACAAGGCCCCTCGGGCTGGTATATTGGCTGGCCAACTGGAAGCGTCCGCGGGGCCGACCAGGCTGGTCGGATTAGGGGACAAGGACCAAAGGGGGAATACGTATGGACACGCATTCTGAGTCCGGGGAGCGCATCAGCTACCGGACGCCGGAGATCCGGTCGCTCGGCACGATCGCCGAGATCACGGCCGCTGGCTCTGGCGGAGGTATCGATAGCGCTGGCTACTCGAGCGACTATGGGGGACACCCCGGCGGTTCGTGAGCAGCACGTTTACCGCCACTTCGGCTTAACGCTCGGAGCAAACGAACGGCTGGCGGGTGTGACTCAGGTCAGCCCGCCAGTGCCGGACGTCAACATCGAGTTCTTGGAGCCGGGCCAGGTCGCGGCAAGTGAGCGGCCTTGGACAGTCGCAGGGCCCTCAATTTGGCGAGCTCAGGTCGGCGAAGATCGTTGGCTGCGGGTTCGCTACGCGTTTGACGACACGTGGGCTGAGTTCGTCTTCGACGGACACGGTGAGTCCGTCTGGGTTTCACGCAGCCCCGACGTTCTATTGAGTGAAGCGACCGAACTCTTGCTCGGTCCGATGTTCTCGTGCCTGGCCGCGCAGCGCGGTCTCACCTGTATCCACGGCTCCGTCGTCCACGTGGAGGACCGAACCCTTGTGCTTATCGGGCCCTCGGGGGCAGGCAAGTCGACCACGGCCTTAGCGCTCGTCCAATCGGCCGGCGGAACGCTCGTGTCCGACGATGTCGCGATTCTTTCCGAGCACGATGAGCGCATCACAGTGGCCGCGGGCGCGCAGCGCATTCGCATGCGAGAAGCTCCGGCGATGGCCTTGCTCGGGAAATCGCGATACGAAGCGCTCGACCCCGTGTGGGAAGACGGGCGCCCGGTCGAGCCCAAGCGGTACCTGGCGATGCAGGACAGCAAGGCGATCATCGACGAGCGACCGCTTCCGCTTGACATCATTTACTTCCTCGTCCCCTGGAGCGACACGGTGGCTGAGCCATCGGTGCGCGCTCTGACACCGGCCTCCGCCCTCCCCCGGCTGATGGCCGAGCGGCATATGGTGCAGGCGATCGACGGCGGCTCGCACAAACGCGACTTCGATCGGCTTGCCAACCTCCTACGGGCCGCTCCGGTACGGGAGCTGGTGCGCCCCGCCGGACTCGAAACGACAGAACAGACGGTTGCAACGATCGTCTCCGATGTTCGTGGACTCAACTGAGTTCGCGCGGCGCCGTCAGCCGAGCCTGCTGGATTCGCTCGAACTGGTGCTCCCCAGCCTTCCGGCAGCTCTGGTCAGACCAGAGGCGAAGCCCTGGCTGGTCGCCATGGCGAGCGTCCTGCCGCCGGTGCATCACGCCGGTTTCGAGTGCCGGCTTGGCGCGACCGAGACCACCGTCGATCTCCAGCAGGGGGTCTTCGCGACCCACGGCGAGCCGGCACGACTGGCACGATTTCTGGCTCAGGCTGGACCGACGAATGAGACCTGGGCGAGCGTACGGCGGCTCGCCGAGCGCTGGTCCACACCAGGTGACCCGCTTCACCGCGGCGTCGACGAGATATGGCTGGAGCTCGACGCCCCGGCTGACATCTCCCCTGACGCTCTGGTTCTCGATGCCGCGCGCCCGTCGGTCTTCGCGGTGGTCGAGCGTGCTGGCCGCGAAGCTCTCCCCGTGGCACGTGAGGTCGTGGGAACGCTCGTAACCGGAGACGACGTGCGCGTGGTCGACGACACGCTCACAAAGTGCTCGCTTGCCTGCCCCGAGCCGGCCCGGATCAGCCATGTCGGGGTGATGCTCGGGCGCTCTGTACCGGCGTTGCGCGTACACGTGCGTGAGCTGCCGCCACAAGCGATCGAGGCATATCTCGCCCGGATCGGATGGAAGACGGAGCGCGAAGAGGTCGCGTCGTTGGCTGCGGCACTACTCGAGTACGGAGACTGGGTGGTCGTATGCCTGGACATCGTCGGTGACGAGGTGTCGCGTCTCGGGCTCGAGTGCTTCTTCTCGCGCAAACACGGGCTCGATCCACGTTGGCGTCCGTTGCTGGAGCGCCTCACGGCACTCGGGGTCAGCTCAGCCGACAAGGCCCGCGCGCTTCTCGACTGGCCGGACACGCTGACCCCCCTCGACAGTCCGGGACCATGGCCGGAGGATCTGATCGCCCAGAGCCTGACTCAGCCCGAGGATGCGCTCAGCCTCCTGGATCGCAGACTCAGCCACGTCAAACTGACGTTCGCCCCAGACCAGGCTGTCACTGCCAAGGCGTACTTCGGCTACGTCCACGTCTGGATGCGCGGCGCCGAGACTGAGACCGCTCGCGGCCCTCGCGGCGGTGAATCAGTCGCGTAGGTAACGCGCCCGGCGCAGTCCCCAGTCGAGCGCGAACGCGGCGCGTAGATCGTCGATGCCGATGGGAAAGCCGGCCTCGGCGGCCAACTCGACGACCACCTCCAGACGGCCATCTGACGCAGCCTCCACGAGTGAGTCGTGCAGCGCTGAATCCTCGCGAGCGGCTGCGATGAAACGCAATGCGAGCCGCGTACCGTCCGCGCCGCCGGTCCAGGCAGCTGTGCCGCCGCTCGTCACGCGCCCACGCGTCCCGGCTCGGGCTGATCCTGATCGGCGTCGTGATCGCGTCCCCGGAACTGGATCTCGTAAAGGCTGGCGTACAACCCGCCGGCGGCGAGCAGCTCCGCGTGCGTCGCCTGCTCGACGAGCCGGCCGCGGTCAAGGACGACGATCGTGTCGGCCGCCAACACCGTTGAGAGCCGATGCGCAATTACGAAGGACGTCCGCCCGGCGAACAGGCGAGCGAGTGCAGCCTGGACGAGCTGCTCTGAAGCGGAGTCCAGATGCGAAGTGGCCTCGTCGAGAATCAGGATCGGCGCGTCCTTGAGGATCACTCGCGCAATCGCGACCCGCTGCTTCTCGCCGCCGCTCAGCCGGTAACCGCGCTCGCCGACAACAGTGTCGAGCCCATCGGGAAGGTCGGCGACAACCGTCTCGAGATATGCGTCGCGACAGGCCGCTGCCAATGCCGCATCATCAGCGTCGGCGCGTGCGTACAGGAGGTTGTCGCGCAGCGTCCCGTGGAACAGGTGCGTGTCCTGCAGCACCAGACCGATCGCTTCGGCGATCGACTGCAGTCGGATCTCCCGCAGATCGTGGCCGTCGATCTGGATGCTGCCGCGATCGGGATCGTAGAAACGCGCCAACAGGCTAGTCAGCGTCGTCTTCCCGGCACCGCTGGGGCCGACGAGCGCGACCAACTGTCCGGGCGCGACCTCCAACGAGATGCTGTCGATCGCCGGACGTGCCTGCCCCGGGTAGGTGTAGCTCACGTCCTCGAGCTTGACCTCACCGCGCGGATGATCGAGCGGGTGAGTTCCGGGGTGGTCGTCGATCGCAACCTCCGCGTCGAGCACCGCGAAGATTCGATCCCACGCGGGCAGTGCTCCCGCCACGCTGACCGCACCGTTGCCGATACCGGCCAGCGACGCACCAAAGCGCAGCGCGAGGACACTGACGAACGCGATCACGGTGCCGAGGGTCGCCTTGTGCTGCTCGATCAGCCAGGCGCCGGTGACGATCAACGCCAGCGGGGCGAGCGTCTGGCCAAGTTGGAAGGCGAGCCCAACCCAGCGTGCCGTCATTCCGGCACGCAGATCGCTCCGTCGCAGCTCATCAGCCAGCACGGAGTTACGCTCCCGCTCGGCCGGCTCGCGTCCGAACGACTTCACCAACATGATGCCGGACAGGCTGAGTACCTCCTGGCTGTGCGCGGTGAACTCGGCCAAGCGCTCCTGAAGATCCAGCCGCGTGCGGTACACATGGCCTCCGGCCCGTCGCAGCGTGAATGCGAGACAAGGCAGGATCGCGACGGTGACAACGGCCAGCTGCCACTGCACGACGGCCATCACCACGATGCACGCCAGCGCGGTGACCACGCTGCCCACAAGCGAGAGCGCGCTGTCTCCGAGCGCGTTCTCCACCACGGAGACGTCGTTAAGCAGCCGCGACATGAGCTCGCCACCCCGGGCCGACGTGAAGTATGCGATCGACTGACCCAGCAGCCGGCGCACAAGCTCCACGCGCAGGTCGGCAACGATCCCGGTCGTGATCCGCAGCACGAGCCAGCTCCGCAAGATGCCGACTAGGCCGGCGACAAGCACGAGTGCGACTCCGACCAAGCTGAGCAGCACGATTTTCGAGAACGAGCCGTGGGGATGTTCGAGTTCGTTGATCAGACGCTCAACCACCACAAAGGGCGCGAGCGAGAGCAGCGACTGCGCGAGCAGACACGCCAGCGCTGCTGCCACGGTCAGGCGGTGCGGCCGGAGATATCCGAGCACGCGGCGCAGGGTTGCGGCACGGATCTCGCCGCCACCACGCCCAATCCTGAACCTGCGCCCCGTTCCTCTGCCCACGAGATCAGGGTACGCGACCGAAACCCGACTCACGGGCGGCCTCCACCAAGATCCTGAGTGGCCATCTTTAGACTCGTTCTGTGGCGCTCATCCACATCAAACGGCCGCGCATTCGCGTCAAACGGCTCCCGTTAGCCGCCGAGGCGACCGTGATGTTGACCGCCGCCAGCCTTCGCGTGCTCCTGCACCCGCAGAGCAGGACGGCGTCCCTGCTCGGCGACGCGCGCCGAAGCCGGTCGACGGTGTCGGTTCCCGTGGTCCCGTCAGACGAAATCCTGCGGATCGGGAGAGCGGTCGAGCGCGTCGCCGCGGTGCTCCCGTGGCATCCCGTCTGTCTGCCGCGCGCGGTGGCGGTCGCGTCGATGCTCCGCCGGCGCGGTGTCGACTGCCGCGCACACCTCGGGGTGACAAGTACCTCGCCGCCGGAAGCGCACGCGTGGGTGACCGTCGGCGACGTCGTCGTTCAGGGCGGGCCGGTTGACCACGTGACTGAGCTCACTTCGTTCGTCTGAGTTCCAGCACCTGCCGTTGCAGCACTGGACCTTCAGAACCGGTCAGCTGTCAGTCGATTTGGTCATCACCGGGGGCCCGTCGTGCCCGTCGAGGTTGTAATAGACGCCGGGGAACGTCTGGAACTCTCCACTGGTGTCGTGCTGCAGGCGTGACTCGTTGAACGTGAGCGCGCCCCAGCCGGTGTCAACGACGTCGAACACGGCGCCGCCGCCCTCTCTGGCGCTGTTGTCGTTCATCACCGTGCCGGCAATCAGCACGTTGTCGTCCTTACCGTCGGCGTAGAGAGCCCCGCCGCTGCCCCCACCCGGGGTTCCGGACGAGGCCGGATTGGCGCCCCAGCCGATCGCCCTGTTGTTCGTGAACACGCTGTTGAGGACATCCCACTGGACGCTGATGCTGCTAAGTGCGCCGCCGTTGGAGCAGCGGCCGCCGCGGAACGTGTCGTCGGTGACGTATACCGGGCGATTGTCGTACTGGGCCAGAGCCCGGATCGCCCCTCCGCCGAGGTCAGGACCGTACGTGTAACAGCGGTTGTCGATGAACCGAGAGTTGACCGCTTTGAACTGGCCGCCTTCGACGTAGATGGCCCCTCCCCCGTCGACGCCGCCGTACCAGCACGGGACCGCGTTCGCCGTACAGGTGGCCTGATGGGTGCCGTCGTAGCCGTCCTCAAAGGTGATGTTCTGGACCACGACCTGTGGATACGGCTGGCTCACGCAGTCGTCCGTCGACCAGTTTCCGGCGCAGGTGTCCGAGGACAGGATCCTGCGCTTCCCGGCTCCGCTCAGCGTGACCAGGCCACCACCGTCCAAAACAACCAGTCGCCGGGTCTTGATCACCTCGGCGGTGGCGGTCATCGCGATCGTGACCGGCTTGGAACCGCAGTTGAAAGTGATGATGCCGCCCGCGGCAACGGCGTGCACGACAGCGGCCGAGGTGCAGCTGGCGGGGCTGCCGTTCCCGATCACGTGATTGGGATGCCTGGTGCTGACCGCGCGGCCGGCGGGCGGCACATAGGCGTGTCCGTCAGGGTTGCCGAAGTTCGGCACGGCTGCTGCCGACGCGTGCGTTGCCAGTACCGCGCCGCATCCGATCGCGGCTGCGACCAGCACCCCGACGCGCACCAGCGCAACCAGCAAAGTTCTGACGCCGGCGGCCTGCCCCATGGTCCCGATGCTAGTCGGCATGTTCCGTCTTACCTCTCGTGACCATCACGAAGCAGTGATGAAGCAGTCGCGCCACCGGTTAGGCTGCCCGCATGAAACAAGAACAAGCCAAGCGACTGTTGTCCAAGGAACGCGCCCGCATCGAGAAGGACCTCGCGGCGCTGCGCGGTGATCAGCCGCTTGAACGCGATCAACAGATCGAGCCTGGAGACGAGGGCTCCGAGGACATGTACTTTGACGAGCTGACCCAGGTGCGTCAGGAGCAGCTCAATGAAGAACTCGCGGCGCTCGAGCGAGCCGAGGCACGGCTCGCGGCTGGGACTTACGGGCTTTCGGTCGATAGCGGGGAGCCGATTCCGGACGAGCGACTGGAGGCCTTGCCGCTCTCGGAGCGCACCAAGGAAGAGGACGAGCGTTACAGGCACGGGGGCTGACCGCCAGGTGAAGCAGTGCGACGCGACGGTCGAAGCGACATTTCGGCAGCACTGAGGCAACTTGCGCCGTTCGCCGTCACGGCGCTATCGGCGTGGGTGGCTGTCCTCTTCGGCGAGCACATCGACTGGACGCAGTACGCCATCTCGCTCGTGCTGCTCACGGCCTCCTGGTGGTACGGCGTCTGGGCTGGCCTCCGCGGGCAGATGCGGGTGGGGACCGTCGTCGGCTCGCTCGGATTCCTCGCAGCCGTGGGGCTTCTGCGCCAGGCGTCTGGGGGTAGTACCTCGGGCATCAGCATCCTGGCGCTGCTGCCGGTTTTCCAGACGGCGCTGTACGTGCGCGACCGCCCCGCCCTCTGGATCGTGCTGGCGGCAACGCTGGCCTTCTACCTGGCGCCACTGGTCATCGTCGGCCCGCCCGAATATCCCACCAGCGGCTACCGCTCGGCGCTCTTCGCATTCCTGGTGAGCTCGATCGTCGGTCTCGTCACCCATGGCCTCGTCGCCAACATCCGCAGCCGGGCCTCCGAAGCCCGCCGCCGCGAACACATACTCCTCCGCATCAGCGAGACCGTGCAGGGGCTGTTCCAGAGTCCGGAGCCACGTCGCGATGCGTGTCACGCGGTCAAGGAGATCAGCGAAGCCGTCGTCGTGGGACTGTTTGAGCCTGAGCCCGGATCGCCGAACCTGCGACTGACCACCACCACCGAAGCCCGCGAGGCGGTTGCCGAGGGCGCGCCCGCTCAGCCACACAGCGCCATCCACCAGGCATTCCGCTCTCGCCAGCCGCAGCTGATCACAGAGAACGTCCAACATCACGTCGGCGACGTCGATCTCTGGCGCGCGGGTGGCGCGCCGTCCTCGCTCCTCTACCAGCCGCTGCTGAAGGACGACGTCGCCGTTGGCGTCCTGTTCGTCGGCTGGCCCGACATCGCCCAGCGCGACGAGCCACGAGTGGTCGCGGCATCGCTGCTCGCGCACGAGATCGCGATCGTGCTGGACCGCGCCGACGTGATCGACCAACTGACGGACGAGGCGCTCACGGACCCGCTCACCGGTCTCCCCAACCGTCGCGCCTGGGACGCTCAGCTCGAGCTCGCCCTGCTGGGCAGCATCCCGGTGGCGGTGGCAATGTTCGACGTCGACCATTTCAAGCGGTTCAACGACACCCACGGCCACCCGGCCGGTGACCGCCTGCTGCGTGAGACCGCTGCCTCCTGGCGCTCTGAGATGCGCGCGCGCGACTTCCTTGCGCGGCTCGGCGGCGAGGAGTTCGCACTGCTGCTGACCGGTGACGACGTGACGACTGTTCAGGCGACGGTCGAGCGGCTGCGCGCCCGCATGCCGGGGCGTGAGACCTGCTCAGCCGGGATCGCGGTGCGTGTTGACGGTGACACCGCCGAGCAGCTCGTGAGCCGGGCCGATCAGGCGCTCTACGAGGCCAAGACCTCGGGGCGCGACCGCACCGTCCTCACAAACGGCAACAGCCCCGGCGGATCGGCGTAGGATCGTGGCGCTGGTGGCCCGCTGGCCACCAGCGCCACCGCAGCGTCGATCAAAGGAGAGCGGGATGACCGCAACCGGAATCCGCGAGCTCAGCCTGGTGATCGTGCCGGTCACCGACCAGGATCGTTCGATCGAGTTCTACGTCGGCGCGCTTGGTCTCGAGAAGCGGACCGACGAGCCGTTTGGCGACAACTTTCGCTGGGTCGAGGTCTACGCGCCTGTCGGCACCACCGGGATCGCGCTCGCCATACCGCCGGAAGGGTCGGAGGTGACGCCCCAGAACACGGGCATCACGCTTACGAGCGAGGACATCGACGCTACCCACGCGGAGCTGCAGTCACGAGGTGTCGACGTCGATGCGGAGGTCACCCGCTGGGGCGGCCCGGTACCACCGATGTTCTGGCTGCGAGACCCGGACCGGCACACGCTGATGGTCGTCGAGCCCGTGGCGCAGAGTTAGCGGCGAGCAGCGTCGAGCTCGGCCAGGACCGGGCCGAGATACTCGCTATGCAGCTTCTCGACCGGCTCCCAGAGCGGGTCGTTGCTCATCTCCAGGTCGACGCCGTGTTCCCCGAGCATCTGCGAGCGGATGAACAGCGGCTTGTCGGCGCCGAGCAGCATCACGTGCAACGCCGGCCGTAGCGGCCGCCACTCGACCGGCGCACCTGCCAGCGCCGCGATCGCCTGCGCGGCAACGTCGGCCTGCTCGGCTGATAGCCCGCCGTGCTTGATCGGCGTATCGGTGATATCGCCGGCGGCATACACGCGTTTGAGCCCGTGCACGCGTTCGTACTGGTCGACGGTCACGAAGCCGCGCTCAGCGCTCGTCGGCACTCCCGGCAGCGCCGGCGCATATAGCTCGGGCAGGGCGATGATCTGGTCGACCGTGATCGAACGGCGCAGCGGGTAGAGGTCGATCCGCCCGGGTTCGCGGATCTGGCAGTTGGCCGACGTGATCGTCGTGATGCCGGCCTCCGCCAGGAGGTTGCCGACCTCCGCGCTCGCGTTCACACCCAACGCCGCGAGCGGCGAGTCCTCCGGCGTGATCAGCAGCACGCTGACCTCATGGCCCCGTGCTGCCGCGCGCTTGGCGGTCATCAACGCCAGCTCATAGGCGGGCAGCGACCAGATCGGAAGCGAGGGCACCACGAAGGCGACGCTGCGCAGCACACCGTGATCGATCGAATCCACGAAGTCGGCGAGTTGCTCGCCGAGGTGGCTGTCGTCGAGCGTTATCGCGTCACGGAACCGCGGGTGCATCTTGGCGCCCAGCGCCAGCAGCACCGCGTCGTAGTGCAGCTTGCGGCCGTGATCCGTGTGCATGACGCGACCGACCGGGTCGAGCCACTTGAAGCGGTCGACCAGCAGCTGCGCGCCGGCATGCTCAGCAATCTCCGACACCCTGTATCCCGCCGTCCGCACCGACGTGAAGGGCTCACGCACTACCAGCGGCCGATACCGGAACTCCGCATTCGGGGCGACCAGCGTGACCGCCACCCGGTCCGCCCCCAGCTCGTGCAACGCGAGCGCCGCCTCGAGCGCGGCAACACCGCCACCCGCGATGACGACCTCAAACGGTCCACCGTTTGAGTCGGAAGGGGGCATGGCCTAAGCCTATGCAGTCGCGCATGGCCGTGCACGGGGTGGCGTCAGATGTCGGCCAATTCGCCGATAATCCGTGAGCCTTGTCACAAACTCCCCCTCGGAGAACTCTTTCCTGATGACCACTGTTGCCTCCCCCCGCGCCGCCTCGGCGCGACGATGCGGCGCGACCAATGGTGGGTCCAGCCGGTCGCGATCGTGATCGCGCTGACCCTGTTCGGCGTCTACTCGATCGTCAGAGTGATTCTCAGCAAGTACTACGCGATCACGACCGACGGTGCCCATCTGCAGTCGCCGTTCTTCTCCCCTGACCTGCCCGGGATCTTCTCGTTCAACACGGAACTGCCGTGGGCGTTCCTGGTTCTGTGGGCCCCGCTCGGGCTGCGAACCACGTGTTACTACTACCGCAAGTCGTATTACCGCTCGTTCTTCCTGGCGCCACCGGCATGCGCCGTCGCCGGCGTCGCGCGCCGCAAGTACACGGGCGAGACCAAGTTCCCGCTGGTGCTCAACAACCTGCACCGCATCTTCTTCTACCTCGCGGCGATCGTTGTCGGCTTCCTCTGGTACGACGCGATCCGCGGCCTCTTCTACCACGGTGACTTCGGGATCGGCGTGGGCAACGGGATCATGTTCATCAACGTGATCTGCCTATCGGCGTTCACGTTCGGCTGCAACTCCTGGCGGCACATCATCGGCGGCAAGCTGAACTGCTTCTCCTGCTCGGCCACGGCGCGGACGCGCCACACCGCCTGGCAGAAGGTGTCGATCCTCAATGGTCGCCACATGCAGTGGGCCTGGATCAGCATGTTCACCGTCGGCGGGACCGACCTCTACATCTGGCTCGTCTCATCCGGCGTGTTCAACGACCCACACCACATCTTCTGATGGCGATCGAACATCACGATTACGACGTCCTCGTACTGGGGTCCGGCGGATCGGGCCTGCGGGCTGCGATCGCCGCCGCCGAGGCGGGGGCACACACCGGCCTGGTCTGCAAGTCGCTGCTGGGCAAGGCGCACACGGTCATGGCCGAGGGTGGGCTCGCCGCCTCGCTCGGCAACGTCGCGCCCGAGGACAGTTGGAGCATCCACTTCCAGGACACGATGTTCGGCGGCAAGTACCTGAACAACTGGCGGATGGCCGAGCTTCACGCCAAGGAGGCGCCGGACCGGGCGCGCGAGCTAGAGCACTGGGGCGCCGTCTTCGACCGCACGCCCGAGCGCGTGATGTCGCAGCGGGCCTTCGGCGGGCACACCTACAAGCGTCTCGTTCACATCGGTGACCGCACCGGCCTGGAGATGATCCGTACGCTCCAGGACAAGAGCGTGCACTCAAACATCGACGTCTTTATGGAGGCGACGATTACGCGCTTGATCAAGGACGGCGAGCGCGTCGTCGGCTGTTTCGGCTACCACCGCGCCACGGGCGAGCAGATCAGCTTCAGCGCCAAGGCGTTGATCGTCGCGACCGGCGGCGGCGGACGCATCTACAAGATCACGTCGAACTCGCAGGACTGCACCGGCGACGGCTATGCGCTCGCGTACGAGGCCGGCGCCGAGATGGTCGATATGGAGTTCGTGCAGTTCCACCCGACCGGAATGGTTTACCCGCCCGGCGTCGCGGGGCTGCTCGTCACCGAGGCGGTCCGCGGCGAGGGCGGCATCCTGCGCAACAAGGACGGCGAGCGCTTCATGGAGCGCTACGACCCCAAGCGCATGGAGCTCTCGACCCGCGACGTGGTGGCGCGTTCGATCTATACCGAGGTCAAGGAGGGCCGCGGCACCCCGCATGGCGGCGCCTACCTCGATGTCAGCCACCTCGACTCTGATTACGTCAAGAGGAAGCTGCCGAGCATGTACGACCAGTTCCTCGAGCTGGCCGGCGTCGACATCACCAAGGAGCCGATGCAGGTCGGCCCGACCTGCCACTACTTCATGGGCGGCATCAAGGTCGAGGCGGATACCGGCGCGACACGTGTTCCCGGCTTGTACGCAACCGGCGAGGCCAGCGGCGGCATGAACGGCGCCAACCGCCTCGGCGGCAACTCGCTCGGCGACCTGCTCGTGTTCGGGCGCCGCGCAGGTATCGGCGCCGCAGAGATCGCCAGCCAGTCAGCGGCAGTCTCACTGCCCGCCGACGAGATCGCGGCCGCGCAGGCTGAGGTCGACCACTACCTCAACGGCACAGGGACGGAGAACCCGTTCCAGATGCACAAGGACCTCCAGAAGATCATGGGCGACGGTGTCGGCATCTTTCGCGACAGGGCGGGCCTGACCGAGGCGATCGACAAGCTCGAAGGCCTTGAAAGCCGCGTCGTGAACCTGAAGTCACCGTCGAACCGCCTTGACTACAACCCGGGCTGGCAGCTCTGCCGCGAAGTCAAGAACATGCTCACGGTGTCACTGATGATCGCCCGCGCCGCGCTGATGCGCGAGGAGAGCCGCGGCGGCCACAGCCGCCTGGACTACACCGACTACAGCGACTATTGGGGTGGGCACAACATCGTCATCCACCGCGATAGCGACGACGACATGACTCTGACGCCGGCTCCGGTCGTGACGCGTGACGAACTGGCCGAGCTCGTCGAGGCCCGTAAGGAGAGTGAGAAAGCAGCATGAGCGTGATGCCAATGGCGGTCGGAACCCGCAGGCTCAAGATCTGGCGCGGCGACCTCACGAGCGGTGAGCTCGTCGACTACGACCTCGAAACGGAGCCCGGCATGGTCGTGCTCGACGCCGTGCTCGAGATCCAGCGCAGCCAGGCGCCCGACCTTGCGGTCCGCTGGAACTGCAAAGCGGCCAAGTGCGGTTCCTGTAGCGCCGAGATCAACGGCAAGCCGCGGCTGATGTGCAAGACCCGCCTCGACCACCTGCCCCCGATGGAGCCGATCACGGTCGAGCCGATGAAGGCGTTCCCGGTGATCCGCGACCTCGTCACGGACGTCTCGTGGAACTACCGGGTCAACGAGCAGATCACCCCGTTCACGCCGCGCGACGACCTCAAAGAGGGTGTCGACCTCTTGAACGGCGACTACCTGATCGATCAGGCCGACACCGACCGCATGAGCGAATTCCGCAAGTGCATCGAGTGCTTTATGTGCCAGGACGTCTGCCACATCCTGCGTGACCACCGCATGCACAACCGCTATTACGGCCCACGCTTCATGGTGCGGATGGCGAGCCTGGACATGCATCCGCTCGACGGGATCGACCGCCTCGACCAGGTCGCCGACGAGGGCGGCCTCGGCCTCTGCAACATCACCAAGTGCTGCACCGAAGTCTGCCCGGAGGGGATCCACATCACTGACAACGCGATCATCCCGCTGAAGGAGCGCGTCGTCGACCAGCACGACCCAGTGCTGAAGGTCCTGGGTCGCAAGCCGAACAAGGGGCGCAAGAAGCCGCCCCCGCGGTCAGAGGATCCACAGCTGTAGCGATCGGCGGGTGGGCGGGCCGGATCCGGCCACTTTTGTTAGACGACGAGACGGTGGTAGCGCTCTGGCGCGTTCAGGGCGACCTCGAGTCGCTGCCCAAGAGCGTCGAGCTGCGACCGGTAACAGTCGAGTGCGGCCCGCTTGTCCGTGGCGTCCACCTCGGCCTCGAGCTCGCGCGGCTCACCCGGCTCGAGCGGCTCGAGTGTGAAGCCGGCGGTCGCGATCGCCCGTAGCGCGGCGGCGCTGTTGGCTGAGCTCTCGGCCGCGTAGGGCAGGTCTTCGTACACAACCCAGCGCACGTGAGGCAGACGTCGGGCCGCGCCGAGCGACGCCTTGGTCGTGAGCTTGTGATCAGGGTGGCCGACGCCGAGCGGGATGAAGACGGTTTCGAGGCCGAGCTCCTCGATCACGCCGACCAACTTCTCGGCGACATCCCTCACGAGCCTGCGGTTTCCCAGCCGCCATCGCACCGCGCGTACCAAGCGGTTGCCGCTGTCACCCCGATACTGCCCGTCCCAGAACCCGAGCCGCTGAGGCTGCGCCTGAAGGCGGTCGAGCGCCGCGTCGTCCTCCAGCGCTCGGACGGCCATCACGTCATCCCCAGGCGCGAATCCGCACTTCTGATCCCACACGGGCAGCGGGTCGACGCGAGCCGGCCCGCCTGAGAAGACCGTGATCACCGTGCTGCCGGGGATCTCCGGGATCTTGCCGCCACAACTGAGCACGGCATCGTCGAAGTGGGGTGAGACGAAGACGGCCGCGGTCACGGCGCCGAACTGTATAGCGGTGGATAACACTGGGTGCATGAACGCGGACGGCCGCTTCGCGCCCTCGCCCACCGGGCCGCTACATCTGGGCAGTCTGCGCACGGCTTTGGTCGCGTGGCTGATGGCTCGCAGTCAGGGCGCGCGCTTCCTCCTGCGGATCGAGGATCTCGACCCCCAGCGCTCGCAGCTCGCGTTCGAGCGCGCG
Organism: uncultured Conexibacteraceae bacterium; assembly: GCA_963720195.1. Classification (GTDB taxonomy): domain Bacteria; phylum Actinomycetota; class Thermoleophilia; order Solirubrobacterales; family Solirubrobacteraceae; genus Palsa-465. Next base: position 430,325 of record CAVRFD010000008.1, on the reverse strand, counting down.
CAGATCGAAGACCTGCGCGCGCTCGGGATCGACTGGGACGGGCCGCCGGTGCGCCAGTCCGAGCGCACGTGGCTCTACGACGACGCGCTCGGCAAGCTGCACGCGACCGGGCGTCTGTACCCGTGCTTCTGTACGCGCGCGGAGGTCCGCGAAGCCGCCTCAGCGCCCCACGGCAAGCTGCCGGAGGGCTTTTACCCGGGCACCTGCCGGGACATGCCGGCCGCCGAGCGGCGGCCCCGAATCGAAGCGGGCGAGCGTTTCGCGCTGCGCGTACGGGCCGAGCAGGCGGTCATCCATTTCGACGATCGCCTGCTCGGCCCACAGTCAGGAGTCGTCGACGACTTCGTCGTCGTGCGCGCGGACGGCGTCCACGCGTACCAGCTCGCGGTCGTCGTCGACGACGCCGCGCAGGGCGTCGGCGAGGTGGTCCGCGGCGCCGACCTCGCTGACTCGACGCCGCGCCAGATCCTGCTGCAGCGGCTGCTGGGGCTGCCGAGCCCGAGCTACGCCCATGTCCCACTGGTGCTCGGACCCGAGGGCCGGCGGCTGGCCAAGCGCGATCACGCCGCGACGCTTGCGGATCGCGACGAGCCGGCAACAGCGAGCCTGGCGCTGCTCGCTCACAGCCTCTGCCTGGCCGCCGGGCGAGATCGTGTGCAATCAGCGTCGGAGTTGGTCGCGGAGTTCCAGCCGCGCCTTGTTCCGCGGGAGCCGGTCAGCTTGGTGTGACGCCCCAGCGCTCGAGCGCCGCATCTGGATCCCGCTTGGCCGGACGTGCAGCCGCCGGCGTGCGGCTGAAGCGCGGCGCCGCACCCGGCTGAAGCACTCCGTCGAGCTCGACAAAGGTGCCGCGGCCGGCCATGTGGGGATGCAGATGCGCCTCGAACGGCCCGCGCACGACGGTCACGCAGACCTCCTCGTGTTCAAGCAGCTCCGCCCAGGCCTCGGTGGTGCGGGCGGCGAACACGTCCGTCAGTCGGACCTTGAACTCCGGCCAGCGCCGCCGATCCCATTGCGGCAGTTCCTCAGCCGGCAGCTCGAGCAACTCCAGCAGGCGGGCGTAGAACTGCGGCTCGATCGCGCCGACGGCCACGTGGCCCCCGTCGGCGGTGCCGTAGACCTCGTAGAAGTGGGCACCACTATCGAGCACGTTCGTGCCGGGCTGCTCACTCCAGTGACCGGCGGCCCGCAACGAATGGACCATCGTCAGGAGCAGCGCTGAGCCGTCGACCATCGCCGCGTCCACGACCTGCCCGCGCCCGGAGGTTCCGGCTTCCAGCAGCGCACAGACGACGCCGAACGCCAGCAGCACGGCTCCGCCGCCGTAGTCACCGACGGTGTTGATCGCGAACATCGGCTTCTCACCGACCCGCTGCGAGGCGCCGAGTACGCCGCTGAGCGAGATGTAGTTGATGTCATGCCCCGGCACCGCCGCCATCGGGCCGTCCTGGCCGTACCCGGTCATGCGCCCGTAGACGAGCTTCGGGTTGCGAGCCATCAATTCGTCGGGACCGAGCCCCAACCGCTCCATCACACCGGGACGGAAGCCCTCGATCAACGCGTGAGCGCGGTCCGCAAGCGCGACCGCCAACGACTTGCCGGCTGTGCTCTTGAGGTCGACGGCGAGCGTCTGGCGTCCGCGTAACGAAGGATCAGCGGGACCTGACTGGCCAAAGCCGGACCCAACCTCCCGGTCCAGGCGGATCACATCCGCCCCCATGTCGGCCAGCAGCATGCCGGCGAACGGGTTGGGGCCGATTCCGCCGACCTCCAGGATCCTGACGCCCGCGAGTGGCCCCGCGGCAATCTCGTTTGCTCTTGTCGTCATGCGGGAAGTCTCGACGAAAGTACGGGTCTGATGCCCGCTTCTAGACAAATTGAAATTCGCGGAAAGTTGCGAGGCGACTTTGGGTGCCCACACACGTGTAGAGAGCATGGAAAGGATCACTCTTGTGCGAGTGCCGCCCGATCGACGCACCGTCGTCGTCGGTCTGACACATCGCGAACGGGTGCGGGAGCTGGCCAAGTTCCTCGGCTTGGATGCCGAATCGGTTGCTGAGGGGTTGGTTGAGGCGGTCGAGCGGGATCCGTCGTTGAGGCGAAGCACGCTCTTGCACCGCGCGGCGTAACAACGCCGCCTTCGAGGCGCTCAAAAAACTGAATGCGGGCCGGTGCGGCGCCCAGGTTTGCTGGGGACCGACCGGTCCACGTCATTTTTTGCGGGCTTCTTGATCGCACGTTTATAAATAGTCGTCTTTATGGTGTTCTTCGGTCGGCAGACCGCCCGATGGTCTACCTTTTCCAACAGGAATTCCCTGTAGGGAACTGATTTCGAGACCGTTTGAGGAGCAACTGAATGCCCACTTACGAACAACTAGGGTTCGGCCAGGGGGCCGCGCTCACAGGTGACCGCCAGCGTGCGGTGTTCGGGCAGGTGATGGGTCTTGTCGCGGTCGCGCTTGGTTTCGCGGCTCTGGGCGCGTACCTCCTGCGCAACACGACCGGCGGCGCCGGGATCATCTTCTTCATCGGCGCCTTCGCGTGCATCTTCGGACTGCAGGCGGCATCGGCCCGTGGCCACGAGCAGCTCGCGATCGGACTGCTCTTCGGCATGGCGCTACTGCTGGGCATGGCGATCTCGCCGATCATCGTGTACTACGCAAAGACCGATCCAGGCGTCGTCTATCAGGCTGCCGGCTCGACCGCTCTGTTCACCGGCGCGCTGGGAGCCTTCGGCTACTCGACCCAGCGCAACCTCTCGCCATTCGTAAAGCCGTTCCTGATTGGCTTCGGCGTTCTATTCCTGTTCGGTCTGGTCGCGCTGTTCGTCGCGATTCCGGGCTCGAACATCATCTATTGCGTCGGCATGCTGGTCATCTTTGGCGGCTTCACGGTCTTCGACTTCAACCGCATGGCCAACAGCGGCCGGTACGGCAGCGCCGTACCGATCGCGGCGAGTATCTTCCTGGACGTCTTCAACGTCTTCCTGCTTTTCCTCAGCCTGTTTGGCGGCGGCTCATCGCGACGCTGACCCGGGTCGCGTCGGCGAATCTGTAAGGAGCCGTGCGAAGGACGATTTTGGCCGCGCTCTGTTTGAGCGCGGCCTTAGTCTTGGCTGCGTGTGGTGCCAACGGCGAGTCGCCGCCCACGGTGCCGGTGACGTTCTCGGTCACGACGACGACGCCGACCAGCACAACGCCGACGCCGGCCTCGCAGCCGTACGAGGGACCGAACGGGATCCCCGTTGAAACCGGTCCGTTCCTGGCGCCGGCCATCACCACCCGGCTCGGTGTCATCGTCAAGGGCATCCAGTGCCAATCGCTGGCACAGCTCGCCTACACGGCCTACGCTCACCTTCAGGTTTACGTTGAGGGCCGGCCGCGCGCGCTGCCTGGGGGTATCGGCCTGGTGGGCGAAAATCCGGAGCAGACACAGAACGGGCTTTTCTACGGTGCCAAGACCTGCATGTACTGGTTGCATACGCGTGCCTCCGACGGACTGATCGAGGTTCAGTCGCCGGTGTCACGGCACTACACGCTCGGCGACTTCTTCCGGATCTGGAACCAGCCGCTCAGTAGCGACCGGGTGGCGACCGCAGCGGGTCATGTCACCGCAATCGTGAACGGCTCTCGCTGGAACGGTGACCCGACGACGATCCCGCTGAACGAGCACACGGAGATCGAGCTGGCGATCGGGACGCCGGTGCCGTCCCAGCAGCCGACCGGCTGGCTCGGAACGGGCCTTTAGTGGCGTGAATCGTAAATTTGCGGCACCCTCACGGCGGCGAATTTCCGATTCACGCCACTAGACTCGCGGCGCATGGTCTTCCCTCCTGGCCACCTTCAGCAGGTCGAGCGTGTCAATGCGCCCACCAACCGCCGCCAGCGGCGTGGCCTCCTGATCACCGTCTGCGCGACACTTCTCGTGTGCGCCATCGGCTTCGGGGTCTGGTCGCTGACCAAGAGCGGACCTCGGAACGGCAACGGCTGCATCGCATTCAACTTCGCGACGGTGATCGGCGGTTCCTCTGGCAGCGCTTGCGGCGCGACCGCGCGCAACCTCTGCCTGGCGACGGTCCCGAAGCTGGTCAAGGACGGCGACTACTACCTAGAGATGCACCGGGCCTGCCGCCGAGCGGGATTCGCGACCTCCGCGGACACCGAGTTGTCCAGCTCCTAGATCCTCGGTCCGAGCGTTTCCAAGCCGCAACTCGGCCCACTTATCCATCTGGACAGGCGGGTGTCCAAATGTATAAGGCACCCTCCGGAACGCTGGACGACTGGCTATGGCCGCACCTTAATCGCTTCTGAAGACTAAGGCCGTCAGCTTGATCGCCGGTGATCAAGCCATCGGCCATTCCCGGCCGGTGCCCTCCACAAGAAGGAGAAGTATGTTTGCGGACGCTCCGTCCTGGCTCAGCTCCGGAGACACGACGTGGCAGCTAACTGCCGCGACACTCGTCGGCCTGATGAGCGTGCCGGGACTGGTTGTGCTCTACGGCGGCGTGATGCAGAAGCGCTGGAGCATCAACAGCATGATGCTGACGTTCCTGACCTTCTCGATCGTGCTGGTCGTCTGGGTTCTGTGGGCCTTCAAGATGGGCTTCGGTCAGCCGTGGTTCCATAGCACACACCCAGGGTTCCTGAACGCGTTCATCGGCAAGCCGAGTCCGTCGCTCAGTCCCAGCGCCCTGCAGGGACAGGGAGTCGTGCCGGGCGCCTACGGCGCCGCGTCGCAGCTCGAGTTCCCTGAATCGGCGCTCGTCTACTTCCAGTTCGTGTTCGCCGCGATCACGCCGATCCTGTCGCTCGGCTCGGTGCTCGGTCGCGTCAACTGGAAGGCCTGGTCGCTGTACACGATCCTCTGGATCACGTTTGTCTACACGGTTGACGCGTTCCTGCTGTGGGGCGGCGGCTTCCTCGCCCACCATGGCTCGGAGGACTTCTCCGGCGGGTACGTGATCCACCTCTCTGCAGGCATATCCGGCTTCGTGGCCGCGGCGGTGATAGGGCCAAGACTCCAGCGAGACCGTGAGATCGACGCGCCTAACAACGTGGCGATGGTCGCGGTCGGTGCCGGCCTGCTGTGGCTCGGGTGGAACGGATTCAACGGCGGCGACCCGTACATGGCCAACATGTCCGCGGCCGCGGCGGTGCTCAACACCAATCTCGCGACTGCGGTCGCCTTCCTGGTGTGGATCGTCTGCGACTTGCTGACGCGCCGCAAGCCCAGCCTGATCGGCGGAGTCAACGGCATGATCGTCGGCCTAGTCGCGATCACACCGTGTGCCGGTTACGTCAACGGATGGGGTGCTATAGCGATTGGTGCGATCGCCTCGGTGATCGTCTACATCGCGATGAACTACGTCAGCGCGCTGAAGTTCTTCCGCAACGTCGACGACACGTTGGGCGTGATCTACACCCACGGCTTCGCCGGCCTCGCGGGCGGTCTTCTGCTCGGCATCTTCGCCGACCCGAACATGGTGCTCGACTACACGGTGACGAAGGGCAAGTACGTGGCGACCGCGGCGACTACTGGCGGCCTGCTCTATGGAAAGGGTGGTCACCTGCTGCTGTGGCAGGCAATCGCCGGAGCCTGGGTCATTGTCTGGTCGGGGATAGTCACGTTCATCATCCTCAAGGTCGTGGGGGTGTTCGTTCCGCTGCGGATGTCCACCGAGAACATGGAGATCGGGGACATCGCGGAGCACGGCCACGAGGTGTACCCGTCCGACATTCCGTCCCTTGGCGCGTTCCAGGAGGCCACTGCGCCGGTCACGGCCTGATGTATCACGCTGCCACTCCCGCGCCTGAGCACGGCCACGATGGCACGCGCTCGCTCGCTTGAGCACAGCGTCCACGAGGGTGACCTTCGGGGGGCGGCAACTGCCGCCCCCCGATCCACCCCGCTGGAGCTCGTCGAAGCCGCAGTCGCCGGCGACGACCTTCAGAGCATCGCGCGTGCGGCTGCGCTCGCGCTGAGCTGCACCGTCGCCATCGCGCTGCCGGCATTCGGGCTCTCGGCCAAGTGGCCGGCATCGGCCACGCCGCCAGAGGCGATCGCTGCCGTCCAGCATTACGCGGCCGCCCTGGTCTCAGACCCTGATCGGCCGGCGCCACCGGATCTCACAGACGTGGTTCCAGTCCGCCTCGGCGACGATGTGGTCGGCGTGGTGGCGGCGCTCGCGCGGCCATCCGGTGAGCCCGAAACCCGCCCCTGGCTCGATGCAGCCGCCGCGGCCGCGGCGATCGCCGCGCTGATGCACGACAGCTCCGGCTCCGATCTACATCATGCCCGACGTGCCTTTCTGCAGATGCTCGAGATGCACGCGCAGGCTGACCCGGACGCGCTGTTGACCCAGGCACGGCGGCTCGGCTACGACCTTTCACAGGGAGCTCTGGCCGTCAGCGCAGCGCTCGATTCGAGCACGGACTTTGACTTTGAGACAGCGGCCACAGTCGCATTGCTGGCCGACGTCGGCGACCAGCGTCTGCTCGGCCTGGTGCCGCTCGCAGCTGACGGCGCGGATGGCGCAGGTAGCAACGCCGAAGCGCTGCTATCCCAGCTGCGCGATGCCGGTCTGCCGGCCATCGCCGCCGGTCCACGGCGTGGCCCCGGCGGACTCCAGGACGCGCTCCAGGAGGCAGCCGTGCTCCTCGAGCTTGTCGTCGACGGCGACGCGACGCTGAAGGCCCATGAGGAGACCTACCGCCTCCTCGTCGGCGTGCTGATCCACAACCCGGACGAGCTGCTGACGCTGCGCACGAGCACGATCGCCCCACTTGAGGAGTACGACGCGACGCACGACACCGAGCTGCTCATCACGCTCGAGGCTTTCCTTGCTCACCACGGCTCCACCACCGACACCGCCGAGGCGATGCAGCTGCACCGCCACACGGTCGGCTACCGCTTAGCCCGCGTGCAGGAGGTATCAGGCCTCTCCCCCTACGAGTCCGAAGGACGTGAGCGCCTGAGTTTGGGCCTGAAGGCAAACCGAATCATGCTCGCGGAGAACCGCCGCGCCGGGCGCGTCCGCCCCGCCTGACTAGGCGCCCCGCCTGATCTCGCGATCCGGCCTGCCCACCGCTCACGCGTTCCGATCCGGCGCGTTTGGTTTGGGGTATCTCGAAGCACACCCTCGCATGTGTGTCCAAAGCGTCACGCCGTGTGACGACTCTGCAACGTCGTCCGTCATTGCCGAACGATTTCACGGAGTCGTCACATCACGACACACTCTCGGCACACCTGCGGAGCGCCGTTTTAGAGAAGTGCGCCGCCGATCGGCTCGCGTGGCGAGCCCGATGGGCTCGCCACGCGGGATCCTCTAGTAGCGGTAGTGGTCGGGCTTGTAGGGCCCGTCGACCGGGATGCCGAGGTAGGCGGCCTGGGACTCGGTGAGCTTGGTGAGCTTGACGCCGAGTGCGTCGAGGTGCAGGCGCGCGACCTTCTCGTCGAGGTGCTTGGGCAGCGTGTAGACGCGGCGCTCGTAGATGTCGGGGTGGGCGTAAGCTCGATCTGCGCGATCACCTGGTTGGTGAACGAGTTCGACATCACGAAGCTCGGGTGGCCGGTCGCGTTGCCGAGGTTCAAGAGGCGGCCTTCGGAGAGGACGATGATTGAGTGGCCGTCGGGGAACACCCACTCGTCGACCTGGGGCTTGATGTTGATCCGCTCGATCCCGGGAGTGTTCGTCAGGCCGGCCATGTCGATTTCGTTGTCGAAGTGGCCGATGTTGCCGACGATCGCCTGGTGCTTCATCTTGCCCATGTGGTCGGCGAGGATCACGTCCTTGTTGCCGGTCGTGGTCACGAAGATGTCGGCGGTTGCGACGACGTCCTCGAGCGTCGCGACCTGGTAGCCGTCCATCGCGGCCTGCAGTGCGCAGATCGGGTCGATCTCGGTCACGATCACCCGAGCGCCCTGACCCTTGAGCGACTCGGCGCAGCCCTTGCCGACGTCACCGTAGCCGCAGACGACCGCGACCTTGCCGCCGATCAGGACGTCGGTCGCGCGGTTGATGCCGTCGATCAGTGAGTGCCGGCAGCCGTACTTGTTATCGAACTTCGACTTCGTGACGGCGTCGTTGACGTTGATCGCGGGGAACAGCAACTGACCGGCTTCCGCGAGCTGATAGAGGCGATGAACACCCGTGGTGGTCTCCTCGGTCACGCCCTTGATACCGGCGGCGATGCTGCGTGTAACGCTGCGGATCCTCCGATCAGCGAGCGGGTCAGCAGCTCGAGGAAAATCTTGAACTCCTCCGATTCCGCGGTCGAGGGATCCGGCACCGCGCCAGCCAGCTCGTACTCGCGGCCCTTGTGGACCAGCATGGTCGCGTCGCCACCGTCGTCGAGGATCATGTTCGGGCCGCCATCGAAGCCGTTCAAGGCCTGCTCGGTGCACCACCAGTACTCCTCGAGCGTCTCACCCTTCCATGCATAAACAGGGACGCCCTGGGGGTCATCGGGGGTGCCGTTGGGGCCGACGACGACGGCGGCGGCGGCGTGATCCTGGGTCGAGAAGATGTTGCACGAGACCCAGCGAACCTCAGCACCAAGCGCGACCAGGGTCTCGATCAGCACCGCGGTCTGGATCGTCATGTGCAGCGAGCCCATGACCTTCGCGCCCGTCAACGGCTTGCTGTCGCCGTACTCGCGCCGCGTCGCCATCAGGCCCGGCATCTCATGCTCAGCCAGGCGGATCTCTTTGCGGCCGAACTCGGCCAAACCCAGGTCAGCGACCTTGAAGTCGATGGTGCTTGGGGCGGGCGGCGGGAATTGGCTGGTTGTGCTCATACGGCTGTCTCCTCTAAAGATGGGTGCGTGAATTGAGTCATCCGATGCAGCTCGCTGACCCGGGCTGCGACTTCGTCGAACCCCAGCCGCGCGACCCGCTCGGTACCGAACTCCTCCACGTTGAATGACGCAACAGCCGTTCCGTAGGCCATCGCAGTGGACAAAAGAGCGTGATCAACCTGGCGCTCGCTTTGTGAGGCAAGCTGCGATGCGACGTAGCCGACGACACCGCCGGCGAACGTGTCCCCGGCCCCGGTCGGGTCGACCACCCGCTCGAGCGGGAACGCCGGCAGCGAGAAGACGCCGTCCCGAGAGACCAGCACCGCGCCGTACTCACCTTGCTTGGCGATCACCGCTGACGGGCCCATCGCCAGCACCTCATGCGCCGCTGACAGCAGTGACGGTTTGCCCGTCAACTGGCGGATCTCGGCGTCGTTGAGGACGACGCAGTCGACCCGCTCGATCACGCTAACGAGGTCGTCGCGGGCGATGTCGATCCAGAGGTTCATCGAGTCAAGCGCCGTCCAGCGCGGGCCGCGGCACTGATCCAGCACCAGGGACTGCAACGCCGGCACGATGTTCGCCAAAAACAACACGTCGCAATCCCTGGCCGCCTCGCTCAACTTGGGCTCGAAGTCACCGAACACCCCCAGTTGCGTGTCCAAGGTCTCCCGCGAGTTCAAATCCCAGCCGTACTCACCGGCCCAGAAGAACGTCTGACCTTCCGGGACAACCTGGACATCATCGGTCAGCGTGCCGCGCGTGCGCAGAACCTCCATGTCGGCGTCGGCGAAGTCGCCACCGACGGGGCCGACCACGCGCACCGTGTCGAAGAACGACGCAGCCAGAGCAAAATGGGTAGCAGCGCCGCCGAGCATGCGCTCACGCTCACCGAACGGCGTCTTGACCGAGTCATACGCGATCGATCCGACAACAGTGATGCTCATGCCGAAACCGCCTCCGCCGAACCAAGCCCAGCCTCTGCGGGACCGAGGCCGGCAGCCTCACGCAGCACTTCCGCCTTGTCGGTGTTCTCCCACGTGAAATCGCTGCCGGTGCGGCCGAAGTGGCCGTAGGCCGCGGTCTGCTGGTAGATCGGGCGGTGCAGATCAAGCTCGCGACGGAACGCACCGGGGCGCAGGTCGAAGTGCTCTGAGACGAGATCGGCGATCAGATTCGGGTCGATCTTCTCGGTCCCGAACGTCTCAACCATCACCGACACCGGATGCGCGACACCGATCGCATACGCAACCTGAACCTCGCAGCGATCCGCAAGGCCGGCCGCGACGATGTTCTTCGCAACCCAACGCGCCGCATACGCAGCCGAGCGATCGACCTTCGATGGATCCTTGCCGGAGAAGGCGCCACCACCGTGCCGGGCCATGCCGCCATACGTGTCGACGATGATCTTGCGGCCCGTGAGACCGCAATCGCCGACAGGACCGCCGATCACGAACCGTCCGGTCGGATTGACGAGAAAGTTCTCACGCAACCTGGCCTCGTCATACAGATCCTTCGGCAACACGGGCATCACCACGTGCTGCCAGAGGTCGTCAGGGATCAAAGCCTCCGAGCCCTCCGCATGCTGCGTCGAGATCAACAACTTCTCAATCTCCACCGGCCGGCCCTCCTGGTAGCGGACGCTGACCTGCGTCTTGCCGTCCGGGCGCAGATACGGGATCGTCGCGTCCTTGCGGACCTCGGCGAGTCGCTGCGCCAGGCGATGCGCGAGTGAGATCGGCAACGGCATCAACTCCGCCGTCTCCGTGGTCGCATAACCGAACATCATGCCCTGATCGCCAGCGCCCGCCGACAGCAACTCGTCCGAGACCTCGCCGCCGCGGGACTCAAGCGCCCGATCGACACCCTGAGCGATGTCCGGTGACTGCTTGTCGATCGTGTTGATCACCGCGCACGAATCGGCACTGAAGCCAAGCGCTGCGTCCGTGTAGCCGATCTTGCGGATCGTCTCACGCGCGATCTCCTGAACATCGACGTACGTGGTCGTCGAGATCTCCCCCGACAACACCACCAAACCCGTGTTCACAAGCGTCTCGCAAGCGACCCGCGCAAATGGATCCTCCGCAAGCACAGCATCCAGCACACCATCCGAGATCTGATCGGCGACCTTGTCCGGGTGCCCCTCAGTCACCGACTCAGAGGTGAACAGGAAATCCTTGTTGTTCATCTGGTTGTTGCTTCCTCTCGTTCGTGGCGCCGGCGCACAAGGTTAGGCGGTCCTCGAGAGGTTGGTACGGTCCGTACGTCCAGCGGGTGCAGGCTTCAGCGCCGCAGCAAACTGCCCTCAGTGCGTGCGGCAAACGGCTTTCCACCGATGGTCGCTCGGATCCGCGTCTGCGCATGGCGCTCGACCGCGAAGTTAGCTGAGCCTCCATTGGGTTCGCCCCAGACCAGCGATACCTCGCCGCTATGCACGAGATCCTGGCTGTCGATGATGCACAGCGAGAGGAAGCTCCTGGCGTTGGAGGAGTAGATCGCCGTTGTCGAAAGACCGATCAGGCGCCCGGCGCTCTCGATCCTGTCGAACTGCATCGACCCATACCACGCGGCCGGGATCTCGATGAACTTGAAGCGGCGGTCGCCCTGCTCGTACAGGCTGGCGAAGATCCGTGCGACATCGTCGCGATGCCAATAGAGCCAGGCCTTGTCGCGGTGCGGCTGGCCCGCGAGGCGCTCAAGCGCCTCGCGTCCGATGAAGTCGTGGTCGAACTTGGCCATGAAGCCGTACCCAAGGTCGAAGGGAGTCGTGTAGTAGTCCTCGATGCGATCGGACACGAAGCTGCCCCCGAGGATCAGGTTCGCCTCAAAGCCGGTGGCCGGCAGCCACTCCCGATAGCTGCGCATCTGCTCGCCCGTGTAGACCGCCGGGGTGAGCCCTGGAATCCAACCGGACTCGGTGGCGACGGAGGCATACGCCCTTGCGCCTGCCTGCATAAGGCCGTACTCGGCGCCCGCCTCGAGCAGCGTCTCGCGGACCGCGTCCTTCTGTTCGTAGGGGCCCCACATCTCAAGGCCCGGGAATCCGGACATGCGGTGGTTGAGCACGGTGACGTCGTGAGCACCGACCTTCAGACGGCCGATGCTGAAGAACGGGATCTCCGGCAGCGGGCCGCCGTTGACCTTCTCGAGGATCGCCTGGGCGTTAGGTCCCTGGACCTGGAAGCGGAAGAGCTCCCGGCTGCCCTTGCGGTTCTGGACCGTGCGGTCGTCGCGGCGGCACGATACGTCGTAGTCACCTGTGTCCGCGTGGAACTGGATCCAGCTGTGGGCGGGCGGACGCCCGACCACGCGGACGTGGTTCTCGCCGAGGCAGAACGCGATCGCATCGCCGATCACGTAGCCGTCGTAATTGCACACGACCAACTGCTTTGCCTTCATCGGACCGAAACCGTTGAAGCTGTTGATCGCGAGGTCCGACAGCAGGCGATAACAGTCCGGACCCTCGATCGTCAGGTCGGTCATGTGCTCGGACTGATCGAACAGGACTGCGGTTCGGTACCAGCTCTCCTGCTCGTCACGCCAGTTCGTGAACTCCGCACGGATCGGGAACGGAAACATGCCGGAGCGCGGATATCGGAGCAGCGCGAGGGGACCACCAAGGGCATTGATCCTGTCCTCGAGGCTCACAGCGAACTGCCCTCCGTGACTTCGGAGAAGGGCTTGCGTCCGATCGTGGCGCGGACATGGGTTTGAGAATGGCGCTCCACCGCCGGGTTGGCAGAACCGCCATGCGGCTCACCCCAGACGAGCTCGACCTCGTCTCCATAGCGGACCGCCTCCTCGTCGATCATGGACAGCGAGATCCAGCCACGGACGTTCGACGAGTAGGCGATCGACCGCGACAAGCCGATCAGATCGCCGCTCACGGACTCGATCCGGTCGTATTGCATCGAGCCGTACCAGCCTGCGGGCATCTCGAGGTATTTGAACCGCCGGTCGCCCTGCTCGTACATGCTGGCGAAAATCCGGGCCACGTCGTCACGGTGCCAGTAGAGCCACGCCTTCTGGCGATGCTTCTGCTCTGCGCGACGGCGCAACGCGTCACTGCCGATGAAGTCGTGGTCGTGCTTGACGATGAAGCCGTAGCCGAGGTCCCAAGGGGTCGCGTAGTAGTCCTGGATGTCGTTGGAGACGAAGCTCCCCGCGAGGTTGACGCTGGCCTCAAAGCCGGCCGCCTTCAACCATTGCCGGTAGGGGCGCAGCTGCTCTCCGGTGTAGATCGCCGGAGTGATCTGCGCGATCCAACCCGACTCGACGGCGGTGGTCGAATAGGCCTTGGCGCCGGCCTGCGTGAGCCCGAACTCCGCGCCCTCCTCGAGCAGAACCTCGCGGACGCCATCGCTGTCCTCGTAAGGACCCCAGAACTCGAGGCCGGGGAAGCCGGACATCCGGTGGTTGAGCGCCGTCACTTCGTACGGACCGACCCTGATGTTCCCCATCGAGAAGAACGGGATCTCCGGTAGCGGGCCGCCGTTCGCCTTCTCCAGGATCGCCTGGGCGTTCGGTCCGTTGACCTGGAAGCGATAGAGCTCGCGGCCCTTCGGGTTGCGGACCGTGCGTTCGTCCCTGCGGTAGGAGACGTCGTAGTCACCCGCCTCGGCGTGGTACTCGAGCCAGCTGTGGATCGGCGCGCGACCGACGACCCGCACATGGTTCTCAGCCAGGCAGAAGGCGACGGCGTCACCGATCACATAGCCGTCGTAGTTGCAGACGACCAGCTGCTTGGCCTTCATCGGACCGAAACCGTTGAAGCTGTTGACGGCGAGCTCCGAAAGGAGCCGGTAGCAGTCCGTCCCCTCGATGATCGAGTCGGTCATGTGGTGGGACTGATCGAAGAGCACGGCGGTACGTCGCCAGCTCTCCTGCTCGTCCCGCCAGTTGGTGAATTCCGACTTGACCGGGAATGGAAGCGGGCCCGCGCCCGGCGCACGCAACAGCGCGAGCGGTCCGCCGGCGGCTTCGATCTTGTCCTCCAGGCTGACGATTGCCTGCGATTCCGGGTTCAGTACAGACGCCACTCCAAAACCTCCCTAAGCATTAGGTGCTAAAGCGCTTTAGTACGCTATCAGAATGGTCCGAAGCCGTCGCGGATACGATCCCACTCGTGGTGATGACCAGGTGAGCAGGGTGACGCTGCGTGACGTCGCCGAGGCCAGTGGCGTGTCGCAGTCGACGGTCAGCTTCGTGCTCAACGAGGTCCCGAACCAAACGATCTCGGCCGGAACCCGTGAGCGTGTCCGCACCGCGGCGCAGGAGCTTGGTTACGTACCGCACGGCATCGCCCGCGCGCTGATGGAAGGGAGCTCGCGGATCGTGGTGCTCAACATCGAGCGCAATCGCGAGGGCAACTATTCACGCAACTTCATTCGCGGACTCGACAAGGAGCTTGCGCTATACGGGTTTGCGCTGCTCGTTCGCCACGGCCACTCGTCGCAGAGCGACGCCGATCAGATCGCGAACGTGATCGCGCCTCGCGCCGTGCTCCAGTTCGGCGAGGCGTATCTGACCGGACACGAGCTCGAGGATTCCGGCGAGGGCTGGAAGAACGGAATGGCGGCTCATGTCCTCCTGCAGTTCCGGTATCTGGCCGAGCGTGGCCACAGCCGGATGGCGCTGGCGCTTCCCGAGGACGAGCCGCTGGCTGAAGTGCGGATGCGATTCGCCGTCGAGGTGGCGGCGATGCTCGACCTTCCGGACGTAACTCCGCTGATCGTGCCCAAGCGCCTGGACCAGGTGGCGGCCGGGCTCGACGCGTTCCGCACCGAGCATCCGACGATCACCGCGATCGCGGGCTTCTCCGACCTCACAGCGCTCCGCGTGCTCGCCGGGATGCGGGAGATCGGACTGACGGCGCCGGCGGATTGGGCCGTGATCGGCTTCGACGAATCGGAGTACGCGGAGATCTTCACGCCGACACTCACGACGCTGACGGCTGATGCCGAGGGTCACGGACGGCTCGCGGCACGCCGCGCGCTCGGCCTTGACGCGAGCGACGTGAAGACCAAGCTCGGCCGCGTCATCGCGCGCGAATCCACTTAAACTGGATTCTTGCCAACGAGAGTCCTGATCCTGGGGGATGCCGGCGGCCTGGGCGAGGCATTTGCACGTCAGCTGAGGGAGTTGGGCGCCGAGGCGGCGACGGCGCTCGGAGGCAATGACGCTGCGCTCACCGAGCAGCTGGCCGAGCCCCGCTGGACGGCACTGGCGGTGCTCACGCACGACGACGCGCTGGCGCTACGCCTGACGCTGCTGAGCGCGCACGTCAGACCCGACCTGCCGCTCTGGGTGAGTCTGTTCGACCGGACGATCGTCCATCAGGTCCGCGAGATCGTCCCCTCGGTCAACGTTGTCCCCACCGCCGAGCTGGTTGCGCGGGAGTTGGCCGATCACTGCGA
Organism: uncultured Conexibacteraceae bacterium; assembly: GCA_963720195.1. Lineage (GTDB taxonomy): Bacteria > Actinomycetota > Thermoleophilia > Solirubrobacterales > Solirubrobacteraceae > Palsa-465. The sequence continues at coordinate 415,114 of CAVRFD010000008.1, read as the reverse complement.
GCGACTCGCCGCGGCGCCGGCACGCCGGCTCGGCAGAGGAATCCGGCTCGTCGACGATGCGCTGCGGCTCATGGTCATCGCCGGAACGGGTTTATTGATCACCCTTGTGATCCAGACCTGGATCACAACCTCGGCGCTGCACGACAATCTGATCGACGCCCTCTACTTCAGCACCCGCTCCGTCGCGACGGTCGCGGACGTTCCCCGGTCACAGTTCGCCCCGGACTGGTTCAAGCTGATCTCGAGCGTGACGACGGTGAGTTCGGTCGTGCTCGTCGCGGTCTTCACCGCCGCACTCGTGCGGCGGCTCGGGCGCCCACGACTGACGACGCTGTTCGGTGCGCGCAGCGTGCCCGCACGTGGTCATGCTCTGGTTGTCGGGTTCGGGCAGATCGGGTTCCGCCTTGCCCAGGAGCTGCACCGACGCGGGATTCCGGTGGCCGCGCTTGAGAATGACGTCAACGCTCCCTGCGTAAGGCTCGCCCGGCGAGCCGGAATCCCGGTCGCGATCGGGCGTGGCGATGACCGCGCGAACCTCGAGCTGCTCGGCGTGCGTCGCTGCGCTGTGGTTGCGGCGGTGACCTCGGACGATCTGGCAAACGTCTCGATCGGCTTGGCCGCAAGTGATGTCCGGCCCGGAGTACCCGTGGTGCTCCGGCTCGGTGACGGAAACGTCGCCGCCGAGACGGAATCGCTCTTCCACCTCGGCCAGATCTTTGACGCGCACGGACTGATCGCACGGAACCTTGCGCAGGACGTCATCGATGGCGACAACGCGGCGGCCTCGGAGGCCGTGACCTAGCTTGGCCGGCGGAGCCTCTGCCAGAGGCTGGGCCGCCGCTTGCCGCCGGGCTGCGCCCGCTCCCACTCGTCCCGGGTAGGCAACCGACCCTCCGCCCGCGCCCGCATCACGCAGGCGGAGTGGGCGTGGCGCCGGCGACTGTGATCGCCCTCGGGGAACAGCAGGATGTGCTCACTGAGCGACGGCAGCAGTTCGCCGCAGAGTGGGCAGCGGTACGTGGCAGGCTTACGGTTCTGCGCGCGCCGCGCCTCCCACCACCGGGCACTCTGATTCTGGACCATCCTCCCGTTATCCTAGGTGCCGATGCCCGCACCGCATCCAGAAGAGCTTGCCGGCCTCAGCCGGGGCGAGGTGCTCCGCGCGTCGCCGACGATGTTCGATACGAAGTGGCTGGACAAGGTCTCGCGTGTCCACCACACGGTGCCTCTGATCATCTTCGTGCCGACGATCGTCGCGCTGCTCGTACTGGGCTTCGTGCACCACGTCGGCGCGTGGGCGATCGCCTGGGTCGCGGGTGGTTACCTGATCTGGACGCTGACCGAGTATTGGCTTCACCGCATCGTCTTCCACTTCGAGCCCGATCACGGCATTGGCGCGCGCCTGCACTGGATCATCCACGGCGTGCACCACGACCACCCGAACGATCCGCTGCGGCTTGTGATGCCGCCGTCGGTGAGCGTCCCGCTGGCGGCGCTGTTCGTGTTCGTCTTCTATCTGATCTTCGGCTCGCCCGGCTTCCTGCCGCTCAGCGCCGGCTTCCTCGCCGGCTACCTCGGCTACGACATGTTGCACTACCACGTGCACCATCACACCGCCAAGACGCGCGTCGGCAAGTGGCTACGCGAGCTGCACATGCGCCACCACTTCCAGGACCACGACCGCGGCTACGGCGTCAGCGCTCCGTTCTGGGATCACGTCTTCGGCACCGCGCCGAAGAAGCGTTAGGACGGCGCAGGTGGGACGCGGCCAGCGGGCCGCGTCCATCCATATCAGAGATCGCCTGCCACGTTCCTCATCCAACGTATGCGGAAAACGCGGGCTGTCGCGCGTAAGAATTGCGCGATGAGCAACAAGCCACATTCGATTCACCACGTCAACTTCCCGATCGTCGACCCGGAGCGGACGAAGGAGTGGTACGGCAAGGTCTTCGGCATGCGCGAGGTCCCGCGACCGTTCAAGCAGGGCGGCGCGCCCGGTGTCGAGGAGGTGCTGCTACTCACGCGAGGCAACTTCGACCTGCACTTCACGGTCCACGACAATGCGCCTGACCTCAAGCCGCACCACTTCTGCCTCGAGCTCGAGGATTGGGACGGCTTCATGGAGCACCTCGGGTCACTCGGGATCGAGCACACCGAGGTGTTCGTGCGGCCTCAGAACAACTCTAAGGCGACGTACATCTACGACCCCGACGACAACATCGTCGAGCTGATGTACCACGAGAACTGGAACCACGAGTCACCGGTGCAGCCCGACTGATCGGGCTGCACCGGCGCGCGCCGGTCAGGCTGCTGCTGTGCTCTGGCCGAACGTCGCGTGCACGATCGTGTCCGCGTCGAACTCGCCCGTGATCTCGGCGGCGACCTTGCCGTCTCTCAGCACGAGCACCCGATCGCACAGATGCGCGAGCTCCTGCGGGTCGCTGCCGGCGACGATCACCGCCGCGCCCGACGTTGCGGTCTTGCGGACCGCTTCGATGATGTCCTCGCGCGCGCTGACGTCCACGGCCTGAGTCGGCTCGTGCAGCAGCAGCAATCTGGGCTCTCCGGCCAACCACTTCCCGAGCAGCACCTTCTGCTGATTGCCGCCTGAGAGTGTCCCGACGACCGCGTCTGGACGCGGCGGCGTGATCCCCAGCGCCTTGATCATCCGGGCGGTCTCGGCTCGCTGCCATTCGATACCGGTCCAGGCCACTGCGCTGCGCCGCTGCACTCGGGGAATGGTCATGTTCTCCTGGACCGTGAGGTCGAGGGCAAGTCCATCCTCGGCGCGCTTCTCAGGAACGAGCGCCACGCCGGCACGCGCGAGCTTTCGCACCGGCTCGCGCAGCTGTGGCAGATCGAACCGCTGGCCGTCGAGCGTGAGCACACCAGTCTGTGCGCGCGTTGCACCCGCGAGTAGATATGGGAGCTCCTCAAACCCGGATCCGACGAGGCCGGTGAAGCCGAGCACCTCGCCGGGCCTGATGTCGAAGCGCAGACCGTGCGCGAGTGCGCCCGTCAGATCCTCGACACCGTCGCCGTGTGCATCGGCAGCCGGCGACTGCACGCGAGCCTTCGACCGCGGGGCGAGCCCGCGAAGCTCTCGGCCCAGCATCAGCTTGATGAGGCCTGCCTCGTCGAGCTCGGTGGAGGGCACGCCCTCGCCGGTGACGATTCCGTCGCGCAGTACGGTCACCCGGTCTGAGACCTTGAGCACCTCCTCGAGGCGGTGGCTGATCAGCAGCACAGACGCGCCCGCACGGCGCACCGTGTGGACCATCGCGTAGAACCTTGCGGACGAGTCGGAGGTCAGCGCGCGGGTCGACTCATCAAAGATGATCACGCCCCGGCCTGGCTGATGATCCTGAAACGCCCGTGCAATCGCGACGGTCGCGCGGTCCTCCGCCGACAACTGTCCGACGGGAGTATCGAGGTCGAGTGTGGCGCCAAGCCGGTCAAGAACCTCGTGCACGTTCTCGCGTTCAAGTTTCCAGTCGATCCGGCGTAGCCAGCGGCTCGCCGAATGCCGGCCGGCGCGCACGTTCTCGACGACGGACGCATCCTCGATCAGACCAAGCGTCTGGTGGACGACCGAGAGGCCAACGCGGCGCATCTCCTTGGGCTGTACCAGCGGTCCCAGCTCAACGCCGTCGATGCGGATCTCGCCACCCGAGTCGGGCGCGTGGACGCCGGTGAGGATCTTCACCAGGGTCGACTTGCCGGACCCGTTCTGACCGACAAGCGCATGCAACTCGCCCGGTTCAAGTTGAAGTCGCATGTCAGTCAGCACGCGCTGACGTCCGAACGTCTTCGAGATTCCGGAAACGAGCAGGCGGGGGAGCTTCGCTCCCCCGCCCTCGGTCGTTGCTGTGGCGTCGGTCACAGCAACGCTTGCTACTTCACGCCCCACAGCTTCAGGAACGCTGCCTTGAACGTGTTCGGGTTGCCGTACCAGACCCCCGATGCCTGAGCGGCATTGGTCAGGGAGATGGTCTTGATGTTCGCGCGGTCGAAGATCCGCTCGGGGATGTTCTCCGGCACGACTGCCTGGTGGACGATCATCCGCAGGATCGCGTCCGCGTCCGCCCAGCCCTGATAGTTGACGTCATCGCCGATCTCGGCGTAGATCGTCTGACCCTGCTTCATCTTTGTCAGGCCGGCGATCGTCGCGGTCGCGAACTCCGCCTTGATCGTGCTGGCCTTGCCGGCCTGCTGGATGCCCTGCATCGCGCCCTGGAGTTCGTCCTCGAACTCGCCGTAGTAGTACTGCGCGCCCGGGTCGGCGTTCAGACCCGCGTTCACCGACGACGCTGCGCCGCTCGGGTCGAGCGGGATGTCGACGACCTTGACCGAACAGGCGGAGCAGTAGTGCTTGAACTCCGGCTGCAGGCCGTGGGTGATGTAGTAGATCTGCGACGGACCCTGGTTCTCCTCGCCGACGACCACATTGGCCTTGCCCTTCGAGTCGGCGATGATCCAATCGGCCATCAGCTGCGGCTGGTTCAGGTTGCCAGGCATGTACTCGAGCTTGCCTGACTTGATCGTCGATGCCTGCGGCACCTGATCGGTGATCAGCACCGGAATCTTCTTGCTCTCGGCGCTGGTGAACGCATTCGCGGCCAGGCCGAACGGAATCGAGTCGGTGACGATGCCCGCGACGTGCTGGCTGATGCCCTGGCTGACACAGGCCGCGACTGACGTCGGGTTACCCGCGCCGTTACAGATCGTCAGCTTGGCACCGAGCTTCTGCAGCGCTGCCTGCAGGCCCGAGGCCGTAATCGCGAATGCCGGTACCGCCTGGATCAGTGGGATGTACATCACGGTCTTGCCCTTGACGGCACTCAGGCCCTTGACCGGCACGTACGGCGTGCGGTAGCCGGTGACCGTGTCCAGATATGACTGCACGACGCCCTCCGCATGGACCACGCCGGACTTGCCGGCTGCGACCGTCGCCTTCGACGTCGAGCCGGTCTGCGCGGAGCTGCTGGCGGCGGCCACGAGGGACGCTCCACCCAGCGCGACGATGGTCATTCCAACGAGCCCCAGGCGACGCATCCGCGCCGTCCGCGACCGCAGGAACGTGCGTACATCTCGCTCTACGGTTGATTTCTGCACCTGTCTCTCCTCTGATTGCAACGTACTGACTGTTTGCCAGGACACAACGCCGCCGCTCAGCGACCGCTGAGCATGCGGTGTACGAACGTGGAGATCGCGACCGCGACCACCAGCACTCCCCCATAGAAGACGTCGGCGACCCACTCCCCGGCGCCGAGCAGCTCGAGTCCGAGGATGCCCGTGGCCAGAAAGTAGATCGCAATCATCGTGCCGATTGGGTTAAACCGGCCGGGCTGCACGACGGCCGTTCCAAGGAACACCGCCGCGAAGGTCGGAAGCAGATAGGTCGCCGATACCGACGGGTTGAAGCCACCGAGTCCGGCCGAGGCGACCACGCCGCCGACGCCGGCGATCAACGCCGCCGCGACGAAGGCGCCGAAGCGGATTCTCGTCACGCGGATACCGGCGAGTCGGCTGACTTCACGATTCGAGCCGACAAACCGCATGTTGCGTCCCAGCGGCGTGAACGCCAGCACGTACGCGAACACCAGCATCATCAGGATCCCGTAGTAGAAGGAGATCGGAAGCCCGAGGATGTTCAGGAGGTCGATCTTCGCGAAGCTCGATGGCAGCCCGGTGACGTAGTTGTTGTTCGAGAGCAGCAGCTCGATTCCGAGCAGGAACGTGCTCATGCCCAGAGTTACGACGATCGTGTTGACGCCCATATAGACGACAAGCGCGCCGTTGATGACGCCGACGAGGACGCAGGCGAGGATCGCTACGAGACTCGCGAGCCAGACGTTCCAGCCGTGCTGAGCCGCCAACACCGGCAGGATCGTCGCCGACAGGGCCAGTACTGATGGGACCGAAAGGTCGACGAACTCGCCGACGATGATCGTGCAGAGCAACGCGGCGCACAGGAAGACCAGGGCCTGCTGCGAGCTGAAGATGCTCGTGAACGTGCTCGAGGTCAGGAACGTGTCCGGCTTGAGAACCCCGAAGAGGACGATCAGGAAGATCCAGACGCCGACGAGAGCGAACCGACTCGTCGCGTTGCGGGCGATGTCACCGGCCGAGAGCCTGTGCTCCTCAAGCGGGCGTCCGGCACCGTTCCGCGGTGATTGCTGCGCTGCTGGCGCGACCGTATCAGCCATGACGTTTGATGCTTCTCACAACCCTCATTCGCGACACTACCAGCGGAATTCCCGTGCTCGACCGAGATCGCCGCAACGTAAGCTTGCAGGAAATGAGGGACATGTCGGGCCGGTACTAAAGCGCATTAGTTATCGCCGGTCAAATGGGTCATTTCGTCTCGTGTCCAGCCGCCGACGAGCTCGAGGCGCTGACCTATTCGGCTTGACGGTCCAACGACTCCAACAGCCGCAACCGGCCGAGCGCCGCGCAGCGTGAGCGGTGCGGCGACAGCGGAGACGCCACTGAGGAACTCACCGCTGTCGGTGGCGTAGCCAAGCTCACGGCTTCGCGCGATCGCGGCCATCAGCTCGTCACGATCGCTGATCGTTCGCTCCGTGTGGGGAGTGAGATCGATCCGCGGTGCGATCGCGGCGAGGTCGGTGGGATCGAGTCCCAGCAACAGCGCCTTGCCGAGCGCACCAAGCGCGAGCGGCGATCGACGGCCAACCCGCGACACGACCGACAGCTCGTGTGCGCTGTCGATTCGATGGACGATCGTGATCTCGAGCGTCGGCCAGTCGGCAAGGCCGAGCAGCACCGTCTCACCCGTCCGCTCGGCCAGCCGTTCCATGAGTGGCAGGCACACCTCAACCAGATCGAGGTCCGCGCGGGCGATCGAGCCGATGTCCATCAACCGTACGCCGAGGCCGTAACGGCCATCCGGATGTTGCGTCATGAAGCCGGTCTCGACCAGCGTCGCGGCCAGCCGGTAGACGGTCGGCTTCGGCAACTTGACCCGCTCTGCCAGCTCGGCGAGCGTCAGCCGCGGGTTGGCTGCGGTGAACGCATCCAGCAGACCGCAGGCCCGTTGTACCGATCGAATCAGCTCCACGAGCTCACCCCTAGTAGCGCTCAGCGAGCTTCTGAAGCGCAGCCAGGCGCATGCCGGCCTCCTCCTGAGGTGGCCGGCGCTCCTGGTGGGTCCGCATCAGGGTGGCGCTCGTGTCGACGACAAGCCGGGCGCGCCCCTCGCGGCGGGCGGCGTAGCTGCCGAGCGCGAGATCGAGGTCGTCCGTCGCCGACAGCTCCTGGGCCAGCACGACGGCATCCTCGACGGCCATGCCCCCAGCCGAACCGATCGTCGGAGCCGTGGCGTGGGCCGCGTCACCAACGAGCACGATGCGCCTGCGGTGCCAGGGCGGCTCGACGAAGATCCACTCGTAGGGCGCGACGATCACCTTGATGTCCTCGGTCAGCAGCGCCGACGCCTCAGCAAACATCTTCGATGGTTCGTAGTCACTCAAAACTCTGCCGACGATCTCGCGCGCCTCGTCCTGCTCGACACGGCGGCGTTCCATGTGGTTGGGGACCGCGAGATAGAAGTGGCGACCCGGGAGCATGGTCGAGGCGACCGTCCCGCCCTTGGCGACGTGAAGACCGCTGAGCCAGTCCTCAGGAGCGTCGCGAAACATCATCCGGAAGCTCATCGACCCGGTGTAGACAGGGCCGTCGATCTCCGGGAAGAACTCCGCGCGCAATCCTGAGTTGATCCCGTCGGCGGCGATCACCAGGTCGAAACGGCGGCGCTCACCGGTCGTCAACTCAACCTCGACCCCATCGGCATCCTGCTCGACGGTCACATAGGACTGGCCGATCAGCACCTCGGCGCCCTGCTCGATCGCGGTCTGGGTGAGGATCTCAGCCAGCAGCGGCCGGAAGATGAAGACGGTCGAGGGCAGCGACCAGTCGTCGTCGAGCACCGGCGCCGGTACCGGCAGGCGCTCGCCCAGCGCGTTGAATACGTAGGTCCACCACGATCGCTCTGAGGGCCGAATCTGCCGGCCCACCTCGAGGATCCGGTCGAGCACCCCGAGCTCCTCGAGTCCGAAGACCGCGCGGTGGGTGATCAGGATCGACGCTCCGACCACACCGCCGCTGTGATCGACGATGGTCGTCCTGACGCCCCGGCGGCCGAGCGCGATCGCGCTGCTCAGACCCGCGATCCCCGCTCCCACGATCAGCACGTCCGTGATCGCCAGTTCAGATTCCTCGTGCTTCGAGTCCGACACGGCGTCTCTCCCATTTCGCTAACCGAAACGCGTTTCGTTAATTTGTACACTATCGCCAGCGATGGGAGATGAGGACGCTCACGGAGACACCCGGCCGGTGTTCGTCTCGGCCGAGGCGGTCGCGCAATCGGTCGATCTGCAGCGCGTGATCGCGGCGCTGCGCCGCACCTATGAGGCGCAGCCGCTCGCATCCGGGGGCGCCGGCCGCGTGGTGGCCCGGGGCACGAGCGGAGCACGCGTGCGTGCGCTGGCCGCCGTTCTCCCGGACAGGGAGATTCTCGGTGCGAAGATCCACGTCCAACCGACCGCCGGCGGCTCGCGCTATCTGATCTCGCTCTTCTCCCAGGTGGACGGAGCGCTTCTGGCACTGCTGGACGGCCAGGCGATCACCGAGCTGCGAACGGGCGCGACCTCGGCACTCGCACTCGACGCGCTCGCGCCAGAGGGGCCGCTGGAGGTCGCGGTCCTCGGCAGCGGCACCGAGGCTCGCTCCCACCTGCGGGCGATCGCGGCGCTCAGACCGCTGCGCCAGGTTCAGGTCTTCAGCCCCACACCGGAGCGCCGCCGGCGGTTCGCGACCGAGATGGAGGAGGAGCTGTCCGTCGACATCACCGCGACCGTGAGCGCGGAGGACGCCGTGAGTCGCGCCAGCACGGTCGTTGCGGCGGCGCGCTCGCACGGTGAGGTCCCGATCTTCGACCCGGCGGCGGTGAACGACCGGACGACGGTCATCTCAGTCGGGTCAACGCTCCCGGAGCAGCGCGAGCTCGACGAGCGTTTGCTCGCACGCGCGGCACTGATCGTGGCCGATGAGCCAATCGAGTTGCTCGAGAAGAGCGGTGACTGCATTGCCGCCGCCGCGGCTGGGATTGAGCTCGCCGGCAAGACCCACTCGCTCGCGCGGCTGGTTCAGCGAGCGCTCCCGGAGCCCATAGATCACAGCGCGGTCAATGTCTTCAAATCCGTCGGCTCGGCCCTGCAGGACGTCACTGTCGCGGCGCTGATCCTGCAGCTGGCGACGGCGGCAGGTCGTGCCACACCACTACCGATCAACCTGTCGTCGAAGGAGAAGCGTGGCTGACTATCTCAAGGCCGAGGCCCGCGACTGGGCGCGCGAGCACGTGCGCGGCTGCGCAAACGTCATCGTCCCGTCGTACTCATCGGACCTGCGTACCTTGAACGAGGCCGGCATCCGGCACGACGTCAGGCGCTGCATCGAACTCGGGTTCAAGGGGTCGCTGCTCGTCTCCGAGGTCAACGTGACTCTCGACGAGTACCGCCAATTCTCGGAATGGGCGCACGACGAGGCAACCGGCAGGCTGCAGCTGGCTCACCACGCGTCCTTCAACACGCTCGAGGAGAACATCGAGGCGGCGAGGATGACGGCCCCGTTCACCGATTACGTGCTGCTGTCCTACCCCGCGAACTTCTACCCGAGCTCCGAGCAGGAGGTGTTTGAGTACACCCGGGCGTTCTGCGACGGAGTCGAGCTCGGCGTGATGCTGTTCGTCGTGCCGCTCTGGAACTTCGGGCGCCTGCACCCGGCGGACATCTCCCCACAGACGCTGCGGCGGATGGTCGACACGATCCCGAACGTCGTCGCGATCAAGGCGGAAGGCGCGCGTAACACCGGCGGGATCATCGACGTCTACCGGCAGCTGAAGGACGATGTGATCGTCACGACGCCACTTGAGCGCGAGATCATCCCCCTGCTCGCGCTCGCCGATTTCCAATACACCGGCACGAGCAACACCGACTACTACGGGGACAGCGTCCCGCGCATGTTCGAGCTCGCCACAAACGGGGACATGGACGCGGCGATGGAGATCTACTGGCAGATCCAACCGGCCAGATCAGCCAACGCTGCCGTCGGTCAGATCACCCAGACGACGGGCTTCATCAACCGCATGCAGTGGAAGTTCCAGGGCTGGCTGAACGGGATGAACGGCGGCCCGCTGCGCCAGCCGACGATGAAGATCCCAGATCGGACGATGGCGACCCTGCGCCGCGGCCTGATCGACTCGGGGCTCCCGTGCGAGGACGCCGGCAACGCGGAGTTCTTCGTCGGGCGAAACCCCGTCTGACGATCAGATCGGCTGCAGCATCGTCTCGATCACGCGCTGTGTGAGTCCGGCCTGGTCAGCGTCGGGCGAGGGGTGGATCTCCCACTCGCCGATCTGCCAGGAGGCTTCGACGACGAGCTTGCAGCGCTCGTAACGGCGCTCGGTGTAATTGGTGAGCGCCGCTTCCAGCGATCCGCCGTGGCTGAGCGCATCGGCTAGGACGACGCCGTCCTCGATCGCCTGGGCAGCGCCCTGCCCCATGTGCGGCGTGACCGTGTGCACGGCGTCACCGATCAGGACGATCCGGCCCTTGTGCCATGGCGGCGGCGCGATCAGCCCCTCCTCGGGGCGGAGCACGATCTCCTCGGCGCCGTCGATGTAGGTGTCACGCACGTGCGCGGTGAGCCCGCCGAACGGCTCGAGCGATTCCTTCAGCAGCTCCGGCAGCTCGTCCTCGGAGGGGCGGACCGAACGATCCCAAACGACGTTCATGAACAGGTAGGCGAGGTCCGGCCCGATCGGCACGTAGCCGGCCATTCCGGTCTCCCCGTGCTGCAGGACGATGCGGTCGATCTCGGGCAGACGCGGCAGGTTGACCCGGAAGCACGACTGGCCGATGTACTTCGGCCCGACCTCGTCGCCGAGCACGAACGGCCGCACCACCGAGCGCACACCGTCGGCGCCGACGACGAGGTCGAACGTGCGGCGGGTGCCGTCGCTGAAGCTGACCGCCGCGCCGACGGCGCTTTGCTCGATGTCGGCAATCGTCGTGCCGTACTCGATCCGCGCCCCGACCTCCAGCGCGCGCTCGGTCAGGATCCGGTGCAGCTTCGGTCGCGTGATGCCATTCATCGGCGGCAGCTCAGAGCCGGGGATCCTCGCCCCAGGCATCTCGCGGACGAACTCTCCCTCCTGGTTGAGCATGCGCCCCCAGGCCTCGGTCGAGAAGCCCTCATCCAGGCAGCGTTGCGCACAGCCGATCGCCTCCAGCGCGCGCAGGGCGTTGATCGGCTGGATGATCCCGACCCCGTAGACCGACGAGTACATGTCGGCCTGGATCTCGACGACGGTGACGTTGTAGTCGCGGGCCTGCCGCAGCGCGATCGCCGCGGACAGTCCGCCGATCCCGGCGCCGACGATGAGCACATCGCGGACTCCGTCGGGTCCGTTCGCCCAATCCAGGGTCTGACTCACAGCTCGATCCCCCACGTGGCCAATGCGGCGTCGGAGACGAGCTGCAACTTCGCATACTGCTGATCCTGCGTGAGCTCGTTGCCACCTTCAGCCACGGACGCGAATCCGCATTGCGGGCTGAGCGCGAGGAAGTTCCAGTCGACGTACTGGGTCGCCTCGTCGATCCGCGCCTGAAGCTCGTCGATCGTCTCGAGCTCGGGTGACTTGCTGCTGACCAGGCCCAGCACGACCATCTTGCCGTCCGGCACGAACCGCAGCGGCTCGAAGCCGCCGGCGCGTTCACTGTCGTACTCGAGCAGCAGGCGCTCGACCGGCAGCTCGCTGAACATGCGCTCGGCGATCGGCTCATAGTCGCCCTCGCCCAACCACATGCTCGCCTGGTTGCCCCGGCAGATGTGCATGCCGATCGAGTACGTGCGGTGCGGACGCTCGATCCCCTCGAGCGCCGCGATGTCGGTGTTCAGCATCTGCTCAAACGCCTGCTCGCGGGTGAGGCCATCCGCACGCTCGCGCGAGTAATCGCCGAGGAAAGCCGCGTAGCCGGGATTGTCGAGCTGCACGTATTGGACGCCTTCGGCGAAGAGGGCCTCAACCTCGGCTCTGGTGATCGCGGCCACCTCGGCCGCGAGCTCCTCGCGCGACTCATAGAACTCGTTGGTCACGCCCTCGATCCAGAAGCGGTCGACCAGGAAGCCCGGCGCAATCAGCGTGACTTTGATCGGATCCCTGGTCACCGTGCGCATGAAGGCGACGTCGCCCTCGGTCATGCGCTTGACCTGCTTGATCCGGCCGGTGATCACGTACTGCTTGCTGGGCAGTGTGACGACGCCGCCGTCAGTCTTCCACGGCATCTCGACCGTGCGCATCTCGACACCCTCGACCGCATCGGCGAAGCCGGAGCGGAAGTCCCGGCGACGGAACTCGCCGTCGGTCAGGATGTCGATCCTCGAGGCCTTCTGGCGCTTGACCGCCTCGGCGATCTCCTCGTTCTCGACGAGCCGCAGCTCGTCGGCGTCGATCATGCCGGCCTCGAGCCGGCGGCGCGCCTCGAGCAGCCGCGCCGGGCGCAGGAGACTGCCGATCTGGTCACCACGGAACTTGCTTGAGTTAGCCATTGCTTTCTCCTAGACCTTCTTCTGGCCCCAGGCTTCGAACTCGAGTTCGTAGCCGGCTGCCTCGAGTGCCGCCTTGGCGATCTGTTCGTCCTCATCGGCGCGACCGCCGGCGATCCCCAGCCCACCGATGATCTCGCCATCGCGCTTGATCGTTATCGCGCCGTCGGTCGCCATGATCGGCCAATGTCCCAGGCTCGAGACGGCCGAGAAGAACACGGGCTCGTGTTCGGCCCAGCCCTTCAGCATGCTCGCTGGGCGCTGCATTACGGCGGCGGTGTACGCCTTGGAGATCGCGATCATCGGCGTGATCGGACGGGCACCCGCCTGGCGTTCAACCAGGACGATGAAACCGCCGTCGTCGACGACCGCCGCTGAGATCACCTTCTTGAACTCCGCCGCCTTCTCCTGCGCCTTCGCGATCAGCTCTCGCGCATCGTCGGCTGTGATTGACATCTGGTCCTTTCGGGGCTCAGGCGTAGACGGTCTTGAGGAAGCGCTCGATCCCGGCGTTGAACAGATCCGGCCGCTCCCAGTACATGGAGTGCGGCGCCTCCGGGATCAGTTCGAGCACGGAACCCGGCACGAGCTCCTGGGCGCGGCGGATCGTCGCCGGCCTGATCACCGCGTCGTTCTCACCCGCGAGGAAGCAGATCGGCACGCCGAGCTCGTCGAGCGTCTCAAGCGTCGGGCCACCCGATCGTCAGGTTGCGCAGGTCTTGCATCTTCGCCTTGTTGAAGGTGCCCATCTGGCGGAACAGGAATGTGAGCTCGGGTGACGACTCCTGGAACGACTTGCTCATCAGCCGATCGAGCACCGGCAGCTTCTCGGCCTCGGCGCGATCGGCCTTGACGAGCTCGGCCAGCTCGGGGTGATCGAGGCCGCCGAGCGAGTGCGCGAGCACCACGCCGGCCGCCCGGTCCGGATGCGCGACCGCAACCTTGAGCGCCGCCGCCGCGCCGATCGACTGGCCCACGAGCACCGCCCTGTCGATGCCGGCATCGTCGAGCACCGCGAGAATGTCACCGGGGAAGTCGAGCGTGTCGTACTCCTCGAGCTCCGACGTCGAGCGACCGAAGCCGCGCAGGTCGAGCGTCACCACCGAGTAGCCGCGCTTGGTGAAGTGGGGCGTCTGCTGCCACCAGGCCGCGTGGTGGCCGCCGGAGCCGTGCACGAACAGCACGGCCGGGCCTTCGCCATGGACCTCGTAGTAGATCTTGGCGCCGTCTGAGTTAGCGAATGGCACTGCCGTCTACCAGTCCCGCTCGCCGTGGTAGACGAGTTCGATCATCGTGCCGTCGGGGTCACGGATGTAGCAGAACTTGGAGTTGTTCTGCGGCCGCTCCACCGGCCTCGTGTAACGGATCTTGAGACCGTCGAGGTGCCTGAGGAATCCATCCCAATCCTCGACCTCGATCGCGTAGTGGTACGGCGCCATGCGGTCCATGTCCTCGACCGGCGTGAAGTGCAGGTCAAACTTCCCACGCGTCAGTAGCAGCACCTTGGTGTCACTGAAGCGGCTCACATCCTGGTGCTTCATCCCGAAGACCTTCGAGTACCACTCCTTGGTGCGCTCAGGGTCCGTGGTCGGGAAGTTCACGTGATGAATCGAGTAAGGCTCAGACTCGCTCACTGATCTCCTCTTTCTTGTCCGATGTCTGTTGCGGCTCCTCAAGCAACACGCTGTTACGCAGGGTGCCGACGCCGCTGATGTTGATCTCGACCGTGTCGCCCGGGCCGATCGGCAGGGTGCCGTCGGCACCCATCCACAGCACGTCTCCGGGCTGCATCGTTATGTACTTCGTGATCTCGACGATGTAGTCGAGCGTGTCGAAGATCATGTCGCCGGTGTTGAAGGTGACGACGGTGTTGCCGTTGACGCGCATCGTCGTTGCTGCGTCCGTGGGATCGGCGTCGGTCGCGATCCAGGGACCCATCGGCTTGAAGGTGTCGCAGTTCTTCGCGCGCCAGAACGTCCGGTCGTTGCGCTGCCAGGTGCGGGCGCTGACGTCGTTGCCGATCGTCCAGCCGAAGATCCCTGCCTGCGCCTCGTCGCGGTTGGCGTGACGCAGTGGCCGCCCGATCACGGCGACAATCTCGGGCTCGGCCTCGAGCGAATCGTCGAGGTCAGCCGGCACGACGATCGGATCGCCGTGCGCGATCAGCGCGTTGTTCGCTCGGTAGCCGACCTCGGGCCGCTCGGGCAGCTTCGCGACAGGGTTGCCGCGCGCCTTCGCGTGCTCGATATGTGCGCTGTAGTTCAGGCCGACGCAGAAGAACGTGCTCGGGATCACCGGCGGCAGCAGCTTGATGCCGGAGAGGTATGCGGCGGCGCCCTGTGACCGTGTGCTCACCCCACGGCTCGCCATTGACGACCGTCAACTGGTCGCCGTCGACGATGCCGTATTTGGCGGAGCCGTTGTCCTGGAAGCGACACCAGATCATGCGAGCTTGTGGGAGACCCGCTTGGTGATCATGTAGTCGTGCAGGCCTTCGGCACCGCCCTCCTTGCCGTAGCCGCTCTCCTTGACACCGCCGGACGGGGCCTCGGGTACGGAGCCGCCGCAGTGGTTGATCGAGAGGATGCCCGCCTCGAGGCCGTACTTGAGGCGGTTGGCGGTGGCCGACGAGCTGGTGAAGCCGTAGGCGGCGAGGCCGTAGGGCAGGCTGTTTGCGAGTTCGAGCGCCTGATCCAGCTCACTGAACGGCACGACCGGAGCGATCGGGCAGAACGGCTCCTCGCGCATCACACGCGCATCGAGCGGCACGTCGGTCAGCACGGTCGGTTCGAAGAACCAGCCTGGACCCTCGATCGGTGAGCCGCCGAAGGCGATCTGAGCACCGCGTTCACCCGCGTCCTGGACGAACCCGATCGCGGCCTCGAGCCGGCGCGGATTCGCGAGCGGTCCCATCTGGACACCCTCGTCGAGGCCGTTGCCGACCTTGATCTGGCTCGCCTGCTCGATCAGCGCTGCGACGAAGCGGTCATACAGTGACTCGTGCACGATCAGGCGGCTCGGCGAGGTGCAGACCTGGCCTGCGTTGGCGAACTTCGCGGCCGCGGTACGGACCGCAGCCTGCTCGGGGTCTGCGTCCGCGCAGACGATCACGGGGGCGTGGCCGCCGAGCTCCATCATCGCCGGCTTCATCTGCGCTCCCGCCATCGCTGCGAGGTGCTTGCCGACCGGGATCGAGCCGGTGAACGCAACCAGCCGCGTGATCGGTGACGCGATCAGGTGGGCCGAGACCTCGGCCGGGACACCGAAGACGAGGTTCAGCACGCCATTGCGGGACACCGGCGTCGCTGTAACAGCGGACGATCTCCATGATCGTCCCCGGTGTCTCCTCCGAGGGCTTGATCACGATCGAGCAGCCCGCCGCCAGCGACGCCGAGATCTTGCGCATCGGCGATCCGGCCGGGAAGTTCCACGGCACGAACGCGGCAACCGGCCCGACGGGCTGATGGATCACGGTCAGCTCGGTGTCAGCGTCGAACGGGATTATCCGTCCGTAGTGGCGCTTGGCCTCCTCGGCGTAGATGTCGAGCAGCTTGCTTGCTCCGAAGCTCTCCCCGCGAGCATTCGCGAACGGCTTGCCCTGCTCAAGCGTCATCGTGCGGCGCGATCGAGTCGGCGCGCTCGCGGATCAGCGCCGCGGCACGGTGCAGGATCGCCCCGCGCTCGTCGGTCGTCTTCGAGCTCCAGACCTTGAAGCCACGCTCGGCGGCGGCCAGCGCACGGTCGAGATCTTCGCTGCTGGCGTGCGGGACCGTGCCGAGTACGGCTCCCGTCGCGGGGTTGTAGACGGCTTCCGACGCACCGGTGCTGCCGTCGGTCCACTCACCATCGATGAAGAGTTGGATCCGCGGGTATTCGGCGGCGGCTGCGTCCAGCGACTCAAGCGGGGCCTGTGTGCTCACAGCTCCTCCTTCTGACCGTTGGTGGTGAGCATCCACATGTGGTGCGGAGGACGCTCCTCGTAGACGTTCGGTCCATAGCTCTCGTCGACCCGGTCCATGTCGGCGGCGAGCTCGACGCGGCCACCACAGGGGGCCTGGAAGAAGCGGAACACGTTCGAGCCGATCGTGTGGCGCCCGAACCGGCGCGACTCCGTCCAGCCGCTTCCGACCATGTGGTTGCCACCCTCGACGACCTCATCGAAGTTGCTGACCTCGTAGGCGATGTGGTTGATCGCCGTCTTATCGGCGCGGTGGCCGAGCAGCAGCGTGTGCTGGTCAGCGTCGCGCTCGGCCCGCATGAACGTGCCCATGTCGAGCGGCTGATCGGTGATGCGGAAGCGCAGCCGCTCGGTGTAAAAGGCAACGGCTTGCTCCCATTCCGCGAGCGGGATGAACAGCGCCACGTGGCACATGCGGTAGGGCTGTGCACGCCCGAGCCGATCGAGCGGCTCGTTCCAGCGCTGCTCAGCGCCTGTGGCGTTCACGCCGCGGTGCCACAGCTCGGCACCCGACGGCCTGGCGGCCCGCAGCCCGACGCCGAAGCCGGTGTGGTCATGCGTGTGAAGCGTGCCCTCCGTGTCCTCCTCGACCTCGCGGTCGACGGCGAGCGCTTCACCGAGCTCGCGTAGATCGTCGGCACCTTCGACGCCCCAGACCATCTCGCGGATCGTCGAGCCCTGCTCGAGCGCGGGCGGCAGCCCGGGGTCGCCGAGCGGGCGCAGATGCAGCTGCTGGCCGACCGGTGTCGTGAACATCACGCCGGCGTGCACCGGCTCCGTCTGCTCGAGTCCGAAGTCAGCGAAAAACCTGGTGCACTGCTCGACGTCCTCGACGCCGTAGTGCAACTCCTCTATGCGGCAAATGCCCATGTCAGCCTCTCCTTAGGAGGGAGGCTACCTCACGGTTAAGGCCCTTCTGGCGCGCCCGGCGAAACGTTACGTTGCGGCTTTTGCATCAGCTATAACGGCCGCCACCTGGGTTTCGGTGCCAACGCCGTTGACGCTCTCGAGCGTCACTGGTCCGTCGATCGGGAAGCGCTTGAACCAGTCGCCGATGTAGTCCAGGAAGACCCTGAATTTCTTCACCGATTGCAGCCCCGGCGGGTACACGACGTAGAGCGGCCGCGACGGAACCGTGTACTCGGGCAGGACCACCGCGAGCCGTCCGCGACGGACGTCGTCGAAGATCGGGCGCAGCGGCAGGAGCGCGATCCCGAGCCCCTCCATCACCGCCTTGTTGAGCACCAGAAACGTGTTGGAGCTGAACCCGCCTGGCGGAACCTTGTAGTACTGGGTACGCCCGCCGTGCTCGAAATGCCAGACCGGATCCTCGGTGTGCACCAGGCAGTGGTGCTCGGCTAGGTCCAACGGCTCACTCGGCGCACGCCGGCGCCGCAGATATACGGGCGAAGCACACAGCACGAACGGCAGCGTCGCCACCCGCCGCACCTTCACCGATGAATCACGCAGCTGCTTGGTGTGGAACGCCAGGTCATACCCCTGATCCACGAAGCCGTAGGTGCGATCAGCCATGCCGCCGACGTCAAAGCGCACACGGATCTGAGGGTGGTCCCGCGCGAACGCCGCGATCGCGTCAGAGAGGTCGAGGCTGCCGATCCACTTCGGCGAGATCACGGACAGCGCTCCTTCGGCACGGTCATGCTCGCCGCGGATCGCCGCATCCTCGCTGTCGATCTCGTCGAGCAGCCGCTGCGAAAACTCGAAGTAGCGCCGCCCCTGCTCGGTGAGGCTGACGGCGCGGGCTGTGCGGTTGACGAGCCGGACCCCAAGCTGGCGCTCGAGCTCGGAGATGTGGCGCGAGATCAACGAGCCCGAGACCCCGAGCGAGCGCGCGGCGGCGCTGAAGCTCTCCGCGCGCGCGGCAGCCACGAAGCTCTTCATCACGGTTATACGGTCCATGCGTCAGCTCCTGCTGAGCCCCGCCTGCTGGCTGGGGCTCAGCTCCAAAGGTACGCCGTAGGACGGACTCTCGCCGAAGAGTTTCGTCAGGCCCTCTCGACCGGTGCGACCCGCGCGTAACCGCGGATGTCCGGGTAGGGCGGCTCGCGGTCCGGCTGCAGGTCGACCTGGAACGCGTTCAGGCAGAAGGCCAGCATCGAATAGTTGCCGAGCGTGCCGATGGTGTCGACCAAAGCCGTAGAGCCGAACAGCTCGTGCGCCTCGGCGAAGGTCTCGTCGCTGACGAAGTGCTCGGTCAGCAGCTCGGTGCAGAACTTGTAGATGACCTCCTGATCGCGCTTGTCGCCGAAGTCGGGGCGCTCCTTGCGCGCCAACTGCTCGAGCGCCTCGCGGTTGACGCCGGCCTCGACACAGCGGTCGATATGCGCGTTCCACGAGTACTGGGCGTCGAAGTTGCGCGCAGCGATCAGCAGGATCAGCTCGCGCAGGCTGAGATCAAGGCTCGACTCGAAGCGGACGAAGGCGCCGAGCGCCTCGACCCGGTCGCAGAGATCGGGGCTCTGGAGCCAGCACAGGAATGGCCCCCGGGTACCGCCCCGCTTGCCGGAGATGCGATCCGACAGTTCCTTCTGGCGCGGAGTCATGTCCTCCGGAGTGAGTATGGGCAGTCGCACAGGGTCCTCCCTAACGTTTCAGCAAGCGCACCGGACGATAGCCCTGCAAAGCACCCCGGAAGTGCAACTTAAGCTTGCGCGGCCGAGCCCAGGGGCGCCTGAGATACTCGCCCTCGATGACAACGATCCTGAAGTTCAACGACATTCCGCGCATCGGCCGCGGCAGCGGGATCTGGACGGTGCCGCTGGCGACGGGGCCCGCGACCGCGGACACCAACGAGTTCGTCACCGGGATCAGTTCCTACCCGGTTGGTGAGGGGGCACCGTTTCACACGCACAACTGCGACGAGCAGGTGGTCGTGCTGTCGGGCGCGGGCGAGGTCGAGGTCGACGGCGCCCTCACGCCGCTCGGCCAGTGGGATGGCGCCTACGTCGAGGCCGACAAGGTGCATCGCTACCGCAACACCAGTGACACCGAGCCGATGGTGATCCTCTGGGTCTACAGCTCCAAGGTCGTGACGCGCACATTCGCGGACACAGGCGAGACGGTTGAGCACCTCTCCGCCGCCGACCTCATGGGCGAAGCCGACAGCTAGGCGCTGAATGGACCTGGTTAGGGTCGCAGAGCGGGCCGAGCTGCTTAGCGGCGAGCGCAGGGTGATCGAGCACGGCGGCCACGAGGTCCTCGTGCTCGCCCTCAACGGTTGCATCTACGCGATCGGCAACATCTGCACACACGACGAGGTCTGGCTCGACGACGGCACCCTGCACCCCGGCTCGTGCGAGATCGAGTGCCCGATGCACGAGGGACGCTTCGACCTGCGCACCGGCGCCGCGACGCGCGAGCCCGCGGAGGTGCCCGTGCCCAGTTACGTCGTCCGGGTTGAAGGCGACGACGTCTTCGTCGAGATCCCCTAGCGATCGACGCGACGCGGGGAAGGAAATGCGTGGTGCGCACGCGTTTCCTTCCCCGCGTGTGGTCAGGTCAGCGGTTCGTGTGCAGCTGATCGACGACGTACTCGGCGATCGCCAGTGACGAGGTGGCGGCGGGCGATGGGGCGTTGCGCACCAGCACCAGGCCGCCGGCACGGGTTATGCGGAAGTCGTCGACCAGCGAGCCATCTGGGTCGAGCGCCTGGGCGCGGACGCCGGCGGGTGCGGGCTCGACGTCGGCGGTGGTGAGCGCCGGGATGAAATCTCGTGCCCGCGCGATGAAGGCATGTTTGGAGAGCGAACCCCACATCTCCTGCGCGCCCATCCGCCAGTGCTTGCGCGCGAGGCGCCGGAAGCCCTGGGACCTGAACACGTCGAGCAGGTCGGCAGCTGAGAAGTCGGTGCGCCGGTAACCCTCGCGCTTGAACGCGAGCACCGCGTTGGGGCCGATGTCGACGCAGCCGTCGACGCGGCGTGTGAAGTGCACCCCGAGGAACGGGTACGCCGGGTCGGGGACCGGATAGATCAGCCCCTTGACGAGCTGCCGACGTTCGGACACGAGCTTGTAGTACTCACCGCGAAACGGAACGATCCACGGCTCGCGATCCTCGCCGGCCATCTGCGCCAGCCGGTCCGAGTAGAGGCCCCCGCACACGACCAGGCGGTCGAAAGCGAGCTCCTCACCGCCGGCGCTGCGCACCCGAACCTCGCCGCCCAACCGGTCGATTCCTACAACTTCGTACCCCAGCCGAATCGTGCCCCCGGCAGCCCTGATGTCATCGGCATACGCACGCGCCACGGCGGGGAAGTCGACGACCGCGGTCGTGGGCGAGTGCAACGCCGAGGCTCCACGCACGTATGGTTCGATCTCGACCATCTCGGCGGGGCTGAGACGCTTGAGTCCCGGAACACCGTTGGCGTTTCCGCGCCGTTCGATCTCGTCGAGGCGGCCGAGCTCGTCGGGGTCGCGCGCGACGATCAGCTTGCCGCACTCGTCGTAGGCGATCCCGCGCTCCTCGCAGTAAGGCTTGAGCAGCTCGATGCCACGGCGGCAGAGCTTCGCCTTCAACGATCCCGGCGTGTAATACACACCGGCGTGCGCGACGCCGCTGTTGTGACCGGTCTGGTGGACGCCGACCTGGTTCTCCTTGTCGACAACGGTGAGCTGTATATCGGGCTCGATCTCCGTGAGCCGCCGCGCAACCGCCAGCCCGACGATCCCGGCGCCAATCACTCCAACTCGAGCTGCCATCTACGCCGACTTGACCGCCACCGTCTTCACGCGCGTATAGAAACGCAGCGCCTCGAGTCCCTGCTCCTTGAACGGTGAGCCCGAGTCCTGGAAGCCGCCGAATGGGTGGTGTACATCCCAGCCCGAGGTCGGCAGGTTGACCGAGACCTGGCCGGTGTCGACGTACTCCTCGAAGTAGGCGGCGGCGCCGATGTCCTTCGTGAACACAGCCGCGGACAGCCCGTAAACGGAATCGTTGACCAGCTCCACCGCCTCCTCGACACCGTCGCAGCCGATCACGGCGATGGCGGGCCCGAAGACCTCATCGCGCCAGATCGACATCTCGCGGGTCACGCCGGCGATCACCGTCGGCTCGACGTAGCAGCCGTTGGCCAGCTCGGGCGCGGCGGGCGCACCACCCCCGGCGAGGATCTCGGCGCCCTCGCCGCGGGCACGCTCGAGGTGCTCGATCACCTCGGCCTGATGGCCGCGGCTCACGACCGGGCCGATATTCGTGTCGGCCTCAAGCCCGGGGCCGAGCCGCGCGCGCTTCGCACCCTCGACGAGCTTGGGCAGCAACTCCGCGAGGACCGCGCGGTCAACAATCACGCGGCTGGTTGCCGTGCAGCGCTGGCCTGCCTGGCCGAAGGATGCCGCGACGATCGTGTCGGCCGCCAGATCGAGGTCGGCGTCGGCGAGCACGACGCTCGCGTTCTTGCCCCCCATCTCGGTCTGCAGGCGGACATTGCGCCCGGCCAGATCGCGATTCAGCTGCATCCCGACCGCGGTGCTGCCGGTGAAGGTCACCGCCGCCAGGCGCACGTCACCGAGCAGCGCCCCCGAGATCCGCGAGGCACGGCCCGTGACCGTCCCCAGCACGCCGGCCGGCAGGCCGGCGTCATTGAGCGCTTCAGCAAGCCGCAGCGAGACGACGGGCGTCTCGGTCGCCGGCTTCAGGATGACGGCGTTGCCAGCGAAGAGGGCCGGAGCGAGCTTGCGCGCCGGCGTCAGCAGCGGATCGTTCCAGGGCGTGATCGCGACCACGATGCCGACGGGCTCGTTGCGTACCGCGACATTCACGTTCGGCCGGCCGTCGGCCAGTTCGACCCCGATCGGCAGACGCGCCAACGAGGCGTAGTAGTCGAAGAAGTCGGCGGCCTTGGTGACCTCAACGGTGGCCTCGGCGAGCGTCTTCCCCATCTCCGAAACGAGCTCTCGCGCAATCGCTGCCGTGCGCTCGCGCAGCAGCTTCGCGGCACCCGATAGCACCCGGGCACGCTCAAGTGGCCGCGTGTGGCGCCAGACCTTCGCGCCGCGCTCGGCGGCGTCGTAGACCGTGGCGATATCGTCGGCGCTCATCGCCGGAACGACGGCGATCGTGGTTTCCACGTTGCTCGGGTCCGTGACCGGAATCTCACCGTCGCCGCCGGTGGTCGCCCACGCTCCGTAGAGCAGATTTCCAATTGTTGCTGAAGACATACCAGCGATTCTCACAGTGGCCGCGTGAATCAGGCTGCACGCAATGTTTGCGCCAAGGGCACCAACAGACCGTAGATCCCGTGACAGGATTCCTCTAAGTCAATGAGTTAGTTCAAGACGGAGAGGGCAACGGCTACTAGTGTTCATCGTAGATTCACAGGTCCACATATGGAAAGAGGAAACGCCCGATCGTCCCTGGGTTCCGGGTGCACGTGAGCGAATCCGCCTGAACGGCCACCGCGAGGAGGCCTTCCTCTACGAGGAGTGCCTGGAGCTTATGGACGATGCCGGCGTTGACCGTGTCATCATCGTCCCGCCCTCATGGGAGGGCGACCGCATCGACTACTCGCTCGAGGCGGCCGAGGCCCATCCCGACCGTTTCGGGATCATGGCGCGCGTCCCGCAGAACAAGCCCGAGGAGGGCAAGGCGCTGATGCGCGAGTTCGCGACGATCGACGCGATCAAGGGCATCCGCCTGACCTTTCATCGTCCGATCGACCGGAACTGGATGATCGACGGCACCTGCGACTGGATCTGGCCGTATGCCGAGGAGCTCGGCATCAAGATCATGGTCCACGCCCCGATCTGGAAGGCCGAGCTTGGCAAGATCGCCGAGCAGCACCCGGGTCTCAACATCATCATCGACCACATGGGAATCATGGCCCGCTGCGTCGATGACGCGATCGGCTACTGGGTCCAGGAGACCGCCGACCTCTGCGTTCACCCGAACATCTCGGTGAAGGTGTCGGCGATTCCGGGTTACTCCACGCACCCGTTCCCGAACGAGAACATCTTCCCGTACGTCAGGGAGATGATCGAGAAGATGGGGCCCGAGCGCTGCCACTGGGGCACTGACATCACGCGTCTGATGGGCCACGGCCTGACCTGGAAGGACACGATCGAGCAGTTCACCGTGCACATGGGCCTCACCGACCAGCAGCTCGACGAGGTCATGGGCAAGAGCCTGTGCCGGGTGCTCGACTGGCCCGTTCCGGCTTCGGTCAATGCCTGAACAACTCGACGGCGGCGAAGCGCTGCTTGAAGCGTTTCGCGCACTCGAGATTGAACACGTCTTCTCCTCGCCGGGGTCCGAATGGGCCCCGGTCTGGGAGGCGTTCGCGCGTCAGCGCCGTGATCGGACGGCGGGTCCCGTCTACCACGACCTGACGCATGAGACGCTCGCCGTCGGCATGGCCACCGGCTATTGGCTCGGGAGCAAGCGACTCGCTGCCGTGCTGTTGCACACGGTCCCAGGACTACTGCAGGGCGCGAACGCCATCCACGGGGCTCTGCTCGCCGGCGCCCCGATGTTGGTCGCCTCCTCAGAGTCGGTCACGTACGGTGAGGGCGACGGACCCGACCCAGGTTCGCAGTGGTATCGCAACCTGTCCTTCGTCGGCGGCCCTCACGTCGTCGCCGCACCGTTCACCAAATGGGCGGGCCACATCCCGGACGTCACGACCCTCTATGAGTCAATTCTGCGCGTCTCCGAGCTGGCCCAGCGCGCGCCGACCGGGCCTGTCTATCTGAACGTCGCGCTCGAGGCGCTGCTGGCGCCGTGGCAGCCGCCCAAGGTTCGCAAGCAAGTCGCGCCCAGCGGGGCGCGACTAAGCCCTGCCTCGGAGATCGAGTCGGTCGCGGTCAAGCTCGCCGACGCCAAGAACCCGGTGATCCTCACCGAGTCCGCCGGGCGCGATCCCGAGGCTTTCCGGGCGCTGGTCGAACTCGCCGAGGTGCTCGCGATTCCCGTGATCGAACCGCAGTCCGCGATCTGCGCGAACTTCCCGAAGGACCACCCGCTCTACGTCGGCAACGACGTCAGCCAGGCCGCCGGTGCCGACATGGTGCTGCTCGTCAACTGCCGCTCGCCGTGGTATCCGCCAAGCAACGACCTGGCGCCTGAGGCAGAGGTCATCGTGATCGATGAGGTGCCGCAGCGACCGCACATCGTCTACCAGGTGCTGCACGCCGACGTCTACCTCGAGGGCGACGTCGCCGCAACGCTGACCGGGCTGGCCGAGGCGGTGCGTCGCAAGCTCGATACGAGCGTCGTCGCCGAGCGGCAGCTGCGCTGGAGCGAGGCCCACGACAAGCTGGCCGACGCGATCGAGGCCGATGAGGCGAAGGCGGCGGCGAACGCCGAGAAGATCACGCCGCCACTGCTGGTCAAGGTGCTGCGCGAGGAGCTCGGCCCGGACGCGATCTTCGTCGACGAGACGATCACCCACAGCAGCATCGTGCAGCGACACATGCGGTGGAACGAGCCGGACAGATGGTTCTACGTGCAGGGCGGGCTCGGCCAGGGCACGGGCGTGGCGCTGGGCGTGAAGATCGCGCGCCGCGAAACGCCTGTGGTGCTCACGATCGGCGACGGGTCTTTCCTCTACAACCCGATCCTGCAGGCACTGATGGCGTCCCGGGACATGGACCTGCCGCTGCTGATCGTCGTCTTCAACAACCGGCAGTACCTGTCGATGAAGTTCAACCACCTGCGGTTCTACCCGGAGGGCGCCGCCGTCGCGGCCAACGACTTCGACGGCGTGGACCTGTCGACGCAGCCGCCGCTCTCGGAGTTCGGGGCGCCGTTCGGCATGCCCGGCTGGGAGGTCTCCGATCCAGCACAGCTGCCCGACGTGATCGTCGAAGCGAAGACAGCCGTCGCCAGCGGCACGACCGCGATCGTCAACGTCCTCTTCTGAGCTAGGAGCCTCAACTTGCCACCACAGAGAGTCCGCGTGCCGGCCAAGGCCCTGCGCACGCTGGCGACCGACATCCTCGTGTCCGCCGGGTTGAATCCCCACAATGCGGAGACCGTCGCGGATGCGTTCGTCTGGGCGAACCTGCGCGGCGTCGATTCGCACGGAGTCTCGCGTCTGCCCCGTTACCTGGAGCTGTTCGAGAAGGGCGAAGCGAACGTGCACCCGTCGATCGAGGTCAAGCGGGTCCGTGACGCGGCGCTGCTGATCGACGCCGACCGCGCTCCCGGACCGCTGGCGCTGACGGTCGCGATGCGCGAGGCCATTACGGTCGCGCGTCACACCGGTGTCGCCTGGGCGGCCGTGCGTGGCACCGTGCATACGGGCGCGATTGGTTACTACACGAGCATGGCGGCCGCGGAGGGCTTCGCCGGGATCGGCATCGTCGCCGGCGTGCCGAACATGGCGTACGAGGGTGCGCGCGGCGCCGGTGTCGCGACTTCGCCGCTGGCGATCGCGCTTCCGGCCTCCAAGCATCCGGATTTCGTGTTGGACATGGCGACCGCGACGATCGCGCTTGGGAAGATCGCGCAGTACCGCGCACGCGGCGAGATCCTGCCGGAGGGCGTCGCCGTCACGGCCGACGGGTCACCGACCGTCGATCCGGCCGAGGCAAAGATCCCGCTGCCGGTCGGGGGCGCGAAGGGCTCGGGCATGTCTTTGGCCTTCGAGCTCCTCGCCAGCGGCCTGGCTTCAAACCCGATCGTCTCCGAGTTCCACGGCGGCAAGCGAGGTCATCGCCAGAACGCAACGCTGATCGCGGTCGACATCTCGGCGTTCCTGCCACTCGACGAGTTCAAGAGGATCGTCGACGACACGATCGACGCTGTCACAGGGTTGCCTCGGGCGGGCGAGTCACCGGTGCTGGTGCCGGGCGCGCGTGGTGCGGCGGAGTTCGAGGCTCGGTCACGGGACGGCGTACCGCTGCCGCCGAAGATCTGGGCCGAGATCGTCTCGGCAGCGGAGCGCTTCGCGATTCCGGTGCCCGAGGCGGTCACGACGGCAGCGGGCTGAGCGAGAGCGGTCCTCCGGCCGCGGCTACGGCTGCGGTTTCGAACACGCCAACCCGACAAACTGACAGTCCCGAGGCCACATCGTCGGGAATGGTGCGATTTTCGTGCGGATTCGGACGATCTGCCGCGACGTCTTTCAGATTGTCGGTTTCGACTGGTCGCAAGGCCGGGTGAGAGCCGGGGATTTGTGCGCGGGCCGTCGAGCACCTGTCGAAACTGACAATCTGGCCGCGCGTTCGCCGATTCGGCCGGATTCGCGCGATTTTCACGTCCGTCCTGACAATCTGCGCCAGCGGCTCGCAGATTGTCAGGATCTGCACGCTCTGATGGCCGGACGCGGACGCGCGCGCCTCTCTACACTCCCCCGAACGCTCGGGGACACCTGAGCTCTCCGGAGAGGTGGCCGAGTGGCTGAAGGCACTCGCCTGCTAAGCGAGTAAGGGGAGAAATCTCTTTCGCGGGTTCGAATCCCGCCCTCTCCGCTTCGCTTCGGACCTCTCTTCCCAGGCGCGTGTGACGCGCCTGGGCCATCGACTCACTGAGATGCGGTGCGCCGTTGCACCGGATATAAATGCACGCGCTTCCGGCGAGCGATGCCGGATCGTCGAGAGATGGGGAGAGAGGAATTTGGCTGAAAGCGTGGTCGAGGAGAGGTCATGTCCCGAATGCGGCGAGGGCGTTCCCTCCTCTGTGGGTTTCGTGACCTGGTGTCAGGCGTGCGAATGGAATGTCGATCCAACGCCCGAACCGAAGTTGAAATGGCGGGACCGTCGTGCCGCCGAGGCGTCCCTCAGAGCGTCGCGGAAGCTGTTCGAACGAATCTCAACCAGCGATCTCAGCGGTCCGCCTCGAAGGGTCCCGGCCATCACCCTGGTGGCCTTGTTCGTGCATCTGCTCACCGTGCTCACGTTTGCCGCCGGGCTGTTCATGTTGGCCGACGGCTTCGGCATCTTGGTGCCGTTGCGGATCTTCCTGGGTGGACTCCTCGTCGGGACGGCCGTTGTGGTGCAACCGTTCTGGTCGAGGCGAAAGTCGAAAGCCAAGCCGCTGGTGAAGGCCGACGCGCCGTTGCTGTTCGGGTTGACTGATGAAGTCGCCACGGCGCTGGGCTGCAAAGGGCTCGACGGGATTTTCGTCAACACGGCTTTCAATGCCTCGATCGGGCGGAGGCGCGGACACGGCTGGGTGATGACCATCGGGCTGGCACTCTGGTCAACGCTCTCGCCCCAGGAGAAGGTCGCGCTCGTGGGCCATGAGCTTGCCCACCAGCTCAACAATGATCAGCGCAACGGGATGCTTGTCGATGGCGCCGCAGTCAGCATGGGTCGCTGGGCTTACCTCTTGAATCCGTGGTCACGCATAGGCCCGATCCGTGGTCTCGCGGCGTTGGCCGAACCGCTCGCGATCGCGTGCATGCTGCCCTTCGCGATGGCCGCAGCAGGGCTGCAGTGGCTCCTGACTGTGCTTGCCGGCCGGCAGGGCCTGAGCGCTGAGTACTACGCGGACGTCCTCGCAGCCAAGGCCGGCGGGACCGAGGCGGCGGTCAGCGGCCTCGAAAAGCTCCTGCTCGCAGGTGCCTGCCACCGGCACCTGATCCATACCGCAAAGTTCAAAAAGTCTGCCGACCCGTGGCGCGAGCTTGCCGCTTACGCAAATGGCACCCCGTCTCACGAGATCGAACGGCAGCGTCGACTTGGACGCCTGCGGTTACCGGCGATCGACTCGAAACATCCCCCAACGCAGCTGCGCGCTGACCTGATCCGAAACCTTCCGCATCGCACTGCCCTGGTCGTGATGGACGCCGAACGGGCGTCAGCAATCGACGCTGAGCTCTCCGGCGCCATTGCATCGGCGACTGCTCGGCTTCGATCGTGGTTCCCGAGGTGAGACTCAGGTCAGGCCCGGCCAGCGTAGTGGCGGCAACTCGCGCTCCTGCAGGTCGATTCCGACCTGGATCGCGTCTGCCTCGCGGCCGCGGCGGGCGATGAGTTGGATGCCCGTCGGTAGCCCGGAACCCGGTCCGAGACCAGACGGGAGTGCGATGCCAGGATGGCCGGTGACGTTCCAGCCAAGCGTCATGTCGGCGAGCGGGTTGTAATCGGTGTAGTCGTAGCCATCTCCGCGGGGGTAGGCAACAACGCGCGTCGCGGGTTCGAGGATCAGGTCGACAGAGTTGGCGTCGAACCAGGCCTCCCAGGCTTCGGCCAGCTCGGCGCGGCGCAGTTGAATGCGGGCATACTCACTCGCCGGCATGGCGTCGCGCGCATGCCGAAGCAGCTTGCGCACGTACGGCCGATAGGCGTCTTCGCGATCGGCCAGCGACCGGTGGTAGGACCACATCTCGACGAGGACGGCGGCGAACTCCGGTGAGCCGAGATCGAAGGCCTTCATCGGCGCGGGCAGCTCGACGAGCCTGGCACCCAGGGCCTGAACGGCCTGCTGAGCCCGGGCGTAGCCGGCCTGGACGTCGGCGTCGACCTTGAACGCCGCGAAGCGGTCGGTCATGGCAATCGTGCAGCCGGTCAACGGTCTCGGTCCCGGTCGGGCGGACAGCGGCAGCGGCCCCAGTGGCCCGGCGGGCACAGCGTGAGCGACGGTCGCGGCTGGACCGCCTGCCATCACCGCCAGCACTGCGCTGCAGTCGGCGACGCTGCGTGTCAGCGGCCCCAGCGTGTCGAACGTCGGAGCGAGCGGGATGATCCCGTCCAGCGGAATCCGGCCGGTCGTCGGCTTGATCCCGCTGACGCCGCAGATCGCTGCAGGCGCTCGGATCGAGCCGGCCGTGTCGGTGCCGGTCGCGACCGGCACCATGCGCGCAGCGACGGCCGCGCCCGAGCCACCACTCGAGCCGCTCGCGGTGAACTCCGGCCGCCAGGGGTTTCCGACCTGGTCGGTGGTGCCACCGGAGGCGAACTCGTGCGTGTGCAGATGTCCGACGAGGACCATGCCGGCGGCGCGCAGGCGTGCCCACGCGGTGCAGTCGGCATCGGCGACGTTGCCCTCCAGCACGGCGCTCGACGCGGTCACCGGCAGGCCCTTCACGGCGTACAGGTCCTTGAGGCCGATCGGCACGCCGCACAGCAGCGGCGCCTCGTCGCCCTCGGCGGCGAGACGGCGGTCCGCCTCACGCGCCTGCTGCTCGGCGACCTCTGGGTACAGACGCACCCAGGCGTTGACGGCATCGGGCGCGCCGTACGGGGTCGGCGGCCCGCCGTTGACAGCCTCGATCTGCGCCTCGATCGCGTGCAGCAGTTCGAGCGCCGACACACGGCGTTCGCGCAGCAGCGCCGCCGCCTCGAGTACGCCGAGCTCGGAGAGGTCGCTCACGCCCGCTCGGCGTCCTGCACCAGCAGCGCGATCTGCACGCGATTGTCGAGCTGAAGTTTGGCGAGCATCGCCGAGACATGACTCTTGATCGTGGCGACGCTGAGGTGCAGTTCAGCTGCGATGGCGGCGTTCGATTTGCCCCGGGCGATCGCAGCGGCGATCTCGCGGTCGCGCGGCGAAAGCTCGCTCAGCAAGGTCGCTGCCTCGTCGTGGCGGGCGTCGGCATCCCCGTCTCCGGCGAGGCGGTCGATCAGGCGCCGGGTGACGGTTGGTGAGAGCATGCTCTCCCCGGATGCGACCAGTTCGATCGCACGCACGATCTCGGCGGGCGGGGTGTCCTTTACGAGGAAGCCGGCCGCGCCACGACGCAACGCCCGTAGCACCTGATCGTCCGTGTCAAAGGTGGTCAGAACCAGGACCGCCGGAGGCTGCGGCTGACGGCGCACGAGCTCCATCGCGGCGATCCCGTCAACCTTCGGCATCCGCAGGTCCATCAGCACGACGTCGGCGCGATGGCGGTCGAGCGCGGCCAGCACCTCGCTGCCGTCGGTGGCCTCGCCGACGACATCAATCCGCGACGCACCGCCAAGCATCATCGTCAGCCCGGCGCGTACGAGTGGATCGTCATCGACGATCAGAACGCGAATCGTGGCGGGACCATCCGCGCCCGTCTCAGCGGTCAAGCACTCGTCTCCTCATCGGCTTCAGGGTGGCTCCACGGTAACGTCGCCGTCAGCCTGAAGCCGCCACCGGCGAGCGGTTCTGCCACGAGCTGGCCGCCTATCAAAGTCACACGCTCGGCCAAGCCGACGAGCCCCAGGCCCGATACAACCTGGCTGCGGTGGTCCTCGGCGCCCACCGCTCCCTGGCCAACCCAGGGCCGGTTCACGACCTCGACGCGGACGCCGGCCTCACGATCGCCGTCGAGCGTGATTGTCACGACCTGCCCGGGAGCGTGCTTGCGCGCGTTGGTCAGCGCCTCCTGCGCGATCCGGTAGATGGTGCGGCCGAGGATCGGCGAGAGCGAACGATCCTGCAGCGCGTCCTTGAACGAGACGTCCATACCGGCGGCGCGCGATTCCTCGACCAGCGTCGCCACGTCGGTGAACGTAGGCTGAGGAGGTTGCGGTTCCTCGAACTCGGTGCCCGCGCGCAGGACGCCGATCACCTCGCGCAGCTCCTCCTGCGCCGCCCTCGCGCTCACGCGGATGACGCCGGCCGCGCGTGCGATCTCCTCAGGGGAGGCGCCGGGGTTGAACTCGAGCGCCCCCGCGTGAACACTCAGCAAGGAGATCCGGTGGGCCAGCACGTCGTGCATCTCGCGCGCGATCCGCGCGCGCTCGGCAAGCTGCGCCTCGCGCACGCGCAGGTGCTGCTCATCCTCGGCACGGCGGGCGCGCTCGCGCAGCGACAACAGCAACTCGCGACGCGCGCGCACGTAGGCGCCGAAGCCGACCACGGCGATCGTCACGACCAGCCAGAAGAACAGGGTGCCGTAGTTGAAGTGGAAGTGGTGCGGGTGCGTGTAGAGCGCCGCGCAGGTGACACCGGCGAACGCCGCCAGCGACGCGACCTGAAAGGTGCGGCGCGGCTGGCAGTGAACGGCGACGGTGAACAGCGCGACGATGGCTGCGCCGCCGGCGGCCTCGCTGAGCGTCGAGCAGGCGACGATCACCCAACCAATCGCGAGCGGATTGCGCCGGCGCAGCCAGAGCAGCAGGCAGCACGGGATGCCGAGCACCGAATCGATCACGAACAGGGTCGTGCCGACCTCCCGGTGGTTGGCCCAGAGCTGGCCGAAGCAGACGATCAGCGCAAACCCGAACAGGACAAAGTCGACGACCCAGTCGCGCACGGATCGCGGGACGGTCGTGCCACCATGCTCGTCGCGCTCCGCCTCCTCCACGCCGATCACCGCCGGCAACAGCCAGCGCTGCCAGCGCGGAATCCCCAGATCGGGCGGGGCAGACGTGTTCACGGCCCTGACGGTAGGGCGAAGTTGAGCGGCACACCACCACCTTAAGTCGACCGCCGACGATCCAAAGGTCAGGACGCCACCCACATTTGGTCGCTGCAAGCGTGGCCCCTCAGCCGTAGCGGCACTCCACCGCTGAGGGCGATGCTGCCGGACATGATCGAAGCCAATTCACTCACCAAACGCTACGGCGGGCGTACCGCGGTGCGGGACGTCTCGTTCCGCTGCGAGCCCGGGACAGTCACCGGGTTCCTCGGCCCCAACGGCGCCGGCAAATCCACGACATTGAAGATGCTCTGCGGGCTTGCCCTACCGAGCGATGGCCAGGCGACCGTGCTCGGCACCCCCTTCCACGAGCTTCCAAACCCCGGGCGGCGCGTGGGCGTGCTGATCGACGCCACGGCCCAGCACAGCGGTCGCCGGGGGGCCGAGGCACTCGCAACCTCCGCCCAGCTGATGGGCGTTGAGCGCAAACGCGTGAAGGAGATGCTCGAGCTCGTCGATCTCGACAGTTCCGCCGCCCGCAAGCGCGTCGGCAAGTACTCCCTCGGGATGCGCCAGCGCCTCGGCCTCGCGCACGCGCTTCTCGGCGACCCGGAGGTGCTGATCCTCGACGAGCCGGCCAACGGTCTGGATCCGGAGGGAATGCGCTGGATACGCGCGCTGCTGCGTGACTTCGCCGATCGCGGCGGGACGGTGCTGCTGTCCTCGCACCTGCTGGGTGAGGTGCAGGCCATCGCCGATCGCCTGATCGTGATCGCCCGCGGGGAGATCGTCGCGCAGGGCACGCCCGGCGAGCTGACCGGCGGCACTCCCCGCACGACGGTGCGCACCGCCGAAGGCCCGGCCGCCGACCGTGTGTTGCGCCGCGAGCTCGCCGAGCTCGAGATCGTGCTGCGCGAGGGGCCCGACGGAAGCCTTGTAACCGATGCCGAACCGCAAGAGGTCGGCCGCGCTGCGATGCGCGGCGGCGTCGCCCTTGCCGAACTGCGCACCGCGAGTGACGGCGCGAGCCTGGAGCAGCTCTTCTTCGAGCTGACTGCCGAAGCACAACCCGAATCTGAAAGCCGCGACCTAGAGGAGGCAGTCCGATGAGCGCTACAGCAATAACGATGGACCGCAGGCCCGTCAGTCACTCGACGAAGGACGTTCGACCCGGCCTCGGGCGGTTGACCGCGGTGGAGCTGCGCAAGATGGTGAACACGCGCTCCGGGTTCTGGGTGCCGATCGCCGTGGGCCTGCTCACGCTGGTGGTGGCGATCATCGCGTCGACCAACCACGGCGGCAGCAACGGAACGTTCGCGCACCTGCTGCACGCGACCACGCTCCCCGGCGCCTACCTGCTGCCGGTGATGGGCGTGTTGCTGATGTGCGGCGAGTGGTCACAGCGCACGACTCTGACGACCTTCACGCTGGTACCAAGCAGATCGCGTGTCATCGGGGCGAAGCTCGGAGCGAGCGTGATCGTCTCGACCATCGCGCTTGTCGTTTGCCTGCTGCTGACGGTCGTGTTCGCGTCGGCCCTCGGCCATGCTCCCGGCGGCACCGGCAGCCTCTCATGGCAGGTGATCGCACAGAGTTGGCTGTTCCTGGCAGCGGGCATGGTGATGGGGCTCGCTTTTGGCGCGGCGATCCTCGTGAGCGCGCCGGCGATCGTCGGCTACCTGCTGCTGCCGGTGGTCTGGGACGGCGTGGTCAACAACATCAGCGGACTCCAGGGCGTGGCCCGCTGGCTCGATTCCGCTTCGACGCTCAGCCCCCTGACGAGGGAGAACCTGAACGGCACGCAGTGGGCGCATGTGCTCGCCACTTTCGCACTCTGGATCGGCGTTCCGATCCTCATCGGCTGGCTCCGCATCGGCCGCGGCGACATCGACTGAGTCAGGTGCGGGGCACGATCGCGAGACGTCTATATTCGAAGACCGGTGCGCTTCGGCATCTTCGACCACATCGACGACTCCGGCCTGCCCCGCGCCGAGCAGCTCGAGCAGCGTCTGCGGCTGACTGAGCAGTACGACCGCGACGGCTTCTACGCCTACCACGTGGCCGAGCACCACGGCACCCCGCTGGGCATCGTGGGTTCCCCGAACCTCTTCCTGGCGGCCGTCGCGCAGCGCACGAGGCGGCTGCACTTCGGCGCGCTGGTCAACGTGCTGCCGCTGTACGCACCCGATCCGCCTGGTCGAGGAGTGGTGCCTGCTCGATCACATGAGCGGAGGCCGGCTCGAGCCCGGAATCGGCCGCGGCGCCTCCGCGATCGAGGCCTCGTTCTTCGGGATCGACGGCGAGTCGACACCTGACCGCTTCACGGAAGCATTCGACGTGATCGATGCAGGCCTTCAGCAACCAGACGGTTACGCACGACGGCACCTATTTCAAGGTCGGCGAGATGCCGATGACCGCACGCCCAGCTGCAGCGCCCGCACCCGCCGTTCTGGTTCGGAGCCTCGCGCCCGGATCGCGCCGCCTGGTGCGCCGAGCGCAGCATCAACGTGATGTCGCTGGTCGGTGCCGAGCGCACGCGCGCCACCACCGACGCAGTTCCGCCAGCGCTGGCAGGAGCTCGGGCGCGCCGCGGCCGAGCTCCCCAACTGCGGCGTCAACCGCCACTTCGTGCTCGCCGACACCGAGATCGAGGCGCTGCGGGTCGCCGAGCGCGCCTTCACCCGCTTCCGCGAGTCCTTCGACCACCTCTGGAAGATGCGCGGCATACCGGTGCCGCCGGTCTACACGGCCACCAGTTACAGGGAGTGGCACGAGCAGGGCGGCGCCTTCGCCGGCACGCCAGAGGGCGCGCGCCAATACGTCGCCGAGCAGATCGAGACCGCGGGGATCAACTACATGACCGCGGACGTCGCCTTTGGCGGCATCACCTTCGAGGAGGCCTCGCGCACCGCGTCGCTGTTCGCGACCGAGGTGATGCCCGCGTTCACCGGCAACCGGGACGGAGCCACCCGCTGAGTCTCGAGGTCCGCACGACGGCTGACCTCGAGTACGCGAGGTCGAGGGCACCCAGCTGTTCCTCGATCTGCACCGGCCCGCGGTCGATGAGCCGGTGCCGTGTGTCGTCTACTTCCACGGCGGCGGCTGGGCGCGCGGATCGCGCAAGGACAACGTGGACGCGCGACTGGTTCCGGTCGCCGCACAGGGTGTCGCAATCGCGAGTGTCAGCTACCGCCTGGTGGACGTCGCGATCCACCCGGCGCAACTCTTTGACGCCAGAGCGGCCGTCCGCTGGCTCCGCGCCAACGGCGACGAGTACGGTCTGCGCACCGACCGCATCGGCGCCTGGGGAGTCTCGGCCGGCGGCTGGATCGCACTGATGCTTGGGCTCACCGGCAGCGAGTCCGACAGCGCCATCGAGGCCGCCGCGGCCTGGTTCCCGACGACCGACCTCACGACCGTCGCCGCCGAGCGCGAAGCCGCCAACCTGCCACTGCCCGCGTTCCTACAGGGACGCCAAGTGCCGGCGATGGAGGCGGGTCTGCTCGGCGTCACGGCGGTGACCGATGACCTCGACACCGCCTGGGCGGCGAGTCCGCTGACGCACGCCGCGCACGCCCACGGTCCCGTGCTGCTGATCCACGGCGACGAGGACGGCCTCGTCAACGCCAGCAGAGCTACGCCCTGCACGACGCACTGTCGGAGGCCGGCCACGACTCGCAGATGATGCTGCTCGTGGGCGCGAACCACGAGGATCCGGCCTTCCACAAGCCCGCCGTGCTTGGGGCTACGGCGGGCTTCTTCAGCGCGCAGCTAACGCTCTAGCGCGAGGCGGATCCCCACGCCGACCAGCACGACGCCGGTGAAGCGGTCGATCGTCGCCTTCACGCGGGCACGGCTGAGCACGTCCGAGAGCCGCACCGCCGCGAGTGCATAGCTGCACATCCAGACCACGTTGAAGGCGACGAAGGTGGCCCCGAGCAGCAGCATCTGCAGCAGCGGCGAGCCGTGTGGCGAGACGAACTGCGGCAGCAGGCTGGTGAAGAAGATCCCGACCTTCGGGTTCGCGAGGTTGCTGATCACGCCCTGACGGAAGCCCCCACGGCCGTCGATCGAGCGCGGTGTCACAGCCGCCTGCGCGCCGCCTGCCACCAGCGGCGTCGCGAGTCCCACAACGCCCTGCGCGCCGATCCAGATCAGGTAGAGCGCGCCGACCAACCTCAGCCCGTCGTAGACGACCGCCGAGCTCCGGAGCATCGCCGCCACACCGGCCGCCGTCGCGAGCGTCCAGACCGAGAGGCCGACGTTCACACCGACCGCGCTGCCGAGCGCCGCCTCGCGCCCGTGGATCAGCGCGTTCTTGGTCACCACGGCGGTGTCCGGCCCCGGCAGCAGCGCGATCGCCACCACGATCCCGAGGTATACGAGGAAGTGACTCGGCATCGGCTGAGTATCCCACTCCTCAGACGGGTAAAAAACCTCCACTGGCGGTACGCCGATTTAGCTAGGCTAAATGTAGGATCAGCCCAGTCAGCGCGGAGGTGATGCGCGTTGTTGCAAGTTCCTGAAGAGTTCTCGACCACAGGCGCGGGGGTCGCGTCGGCGGTCAAGCCTGTTCTCGAGTCGGTCGCGGACGGCGCCTTCCGCGAGCTGCCGGTGACGCTGGCCTTCTGGGACGGGAGCAGGTTGCCCTCGCCAGCGGGCGAGGGCAAGCCCACGTTGCGGTTCCGCAGCCCACAGGCATTCAGCTACATGTTGAGCGCGCCCGGCGAGCTCGGCCTGAGCCGCGCCTGGGTTGCCGGCGAGATCGACGTCGACGGCGACATCGAGTCGGTCTTGAGCTGGCGCCAACGTTTTCAGGGCGCGCGGCTCACGGCGGCGGACAAGCTGCGCATCGGAGCGACCGCGGTGCGAGTCGCCGGCGCCGCGGTGTTGCGCAGGCCGCCGCGGATCGACGCCGAGGCGCGTCAACAGGGGCACATGCACTCGCCGGTGCGCGACCGCGTCGCGATCCGCCACCACTACGACGTCTCCAACAACTTCTATCGGCAGGTGCTCGGCCCGACGATGGTCTACTCGTGCGCGTATTTCGACTCACCCGATGACACGCTCGAGGCGGCGCAGGAGCGCAAGCTCGAGCTGATCTGCCGCAAGCTCGCGCTTGCGCCCGGTGACCGGCTGCTCGACATCGGCTGCGGTTGGGGCAGTCTGATCATCCATGCCGCCGCGCACCACGGCGTCACGGCGCTCGGGGTGACGCTCTCCGACGCACAAGCCGAGCTCGCACGCCAGCGCATCATCGAAGCCGGCCTCGAGGATCGTTGCGAGGTCCGCGTCAGCGACTACCGCGAGCTGCACGATGTCCAGTTCGACGCGATCGCGAGCATCGGCATGTATGAGCACGTTGGCCGCGACCAGCTCGGCACCTACGTGGGCACGGTCAAGCGACTGCTGCGTCCGGGGGGCGCCTTCCTCAACCACGGGATCACACAGCTCGCGCAGGGTCCGCCGCAGCGCCGCACGTTCATCAACCGCTTCGTGTTCCCCGACGGTGAGCTGCACCCGGTCACGGACGTGCTCACCGAGCTGGAGGCCGGCGGGTTCGAGCTACGCGACGTCGAGTCGCTGCGGGAGCACTACACGTTGACCCTGCGCCACTGGGTCCGCAACCTCGAGGCCGGCTACGACGGGGCGGTCCACGAGGTCGGCGAGGCGCGGGCGCGCGTCTGGCGGCTGTACATGAGCGGCTCGGCCGCGGCCTTCGCCTCAGGCGCCATCTCGGTGTTCCAGGAGCTCGCAATCAAGCCCGGCGGCGAGCATCGGTTGCCGCTGAATCGCGCGCGAGGTGGTGTGGTACCTTCTCGCTAAAGCGGTTTAGTAGAGGAGAGCCAATGCCAGTACCCACGCTTCAGGAAGGCATCGATGGTGCCGGTTCCGCAGTCAATCTGCTGTGGAAGCCAGATGCACCACCGTGGAACCCACCCGTGGTGCCGCCGGAGTTCGTGGGCTGGCGCGTCGAGCAGACCGCCGCATTCGAGACCGTCGCGCTCTCCGACCTCTCGCACCACATGCGCGACCTGTTCATCGAGGGTCCGGACGCGACACGGCTGCTGTCTGACTACAGCGCCAACAACTACGAGAACTTCGCCGTCGGGCAGGCGAAGCAGTTCGTACCGGTTACGGAGCAGGGGCACATCGTCCAAGACGGGATCCTGATGCGCGATGGCGAGGACCGCTACACGCTGACCGGGCCGCCGGCGTCACAGTCGTGGATCCTCTTCCACGGCGAGCGCGGTGGCTACGACGTCACGTTCAAGGACGACCCGGACTCGGAGTTCCGCCCTGGCGATCCCGTGCTGTTCCGCTACCAGGTGCAGGGGCCGCATGCGCTGGCGGTGGTCGAGAAAGTGTTCGGCGGCCCACTGCCGGAGACGAAGTTCTTCCACACGACGCCGGTCACGCTTGACGGCCGCAGCTTCCGGGCGCTGCGTCACGGGATGGCCGGCCAGGCCGGTTACGAGTTCATCGGCGGATACGCCGACGGCGAGTTCGTCAGGGACGCGCTGCTCAAGGCGGGTGACGAATTCGGGTTGGTTCAGGTCGGCGCGATGGCGTACGCGACCAACGGCGTCGAGAGCGGCTGGATCCCGACGCCGACGCCGGGCATCTACAGCGACCCCTCGCTGCGCGAATACAGAGAGTGGCTGAGGGTCTTCTCGTTCGAGGGTCAGAAGCCGCTGCACGGCAGCGCCTTCTCGCCCGACATCGAGGACTACTACGTCTCGCCGTGGGAGCTCGGCTATGGGCGTTCGATCAGCTTCGACCACGACTTCCTCGGGCGCGACGCGCTACAGGCCGCCAAGGACAACGTGCCCCGGACGAAGGTCACGCTCGAACTCGATCGCGACGACGTGCGTGTGGTACTCGGCGCCGACCTCGACTACCTCCTGACCTACGGGCGCTACGGGATCGAGACTGGCGGCGAGCAGGTCGGGATCACCTTCTACACGACACACATCGACCGCCTCGGGACGGTGCTGGCGCTGTCACTCGTCGACAACGCCCACGCCACGCCCGGAACACAGGTCGAGCTCGTCTACGGTGAGCACCCCGGCGCCGGCACGGACCCGAAGGCCGACCTCGGCTTCTCGCGCCTGCGCGCGACCGTGCGGCCGTCGCCCTACAACGAATACGCGCGCACGAAGTACCGCGCGGAGGCCGTCGCCTAGCTGTCCGCGTCTGTCGCCTGCGAGTCAGGTCCGAACGCCGCGTCGATCGCCGCCGTGATCTTCTCGTCCTCGGGCCTGACCCGCGAGCCCCAGTGCTCGATCAGGCGGCCGTCAGCGCTGACCAGGTACTTGGTGAAGTTCCATCTGGGCGGCGCCGAGTTCGGCTGGCTGATCAGGTCGCGCCACAGCGAGTCGGGCTGTTCGCGCACCGACGTGCGCTCAGTCAGCGGGAACTGCACGCCGTAGTTCTGCTGGCAGAAGGCGCCGATCTCGTCCGCTTCCTCGAACTCCTGATCGGCGAAGTCCCCCGACGGCGAGCCGAGGATGTTCAGGCCGCGATCGTGATAGCGGTCGTAGAGGGACTGAAGCCCCTCGTACTGCGGCGTGAAGCCGCACTTGCTGGCCGTGTTCACGAACAACGTCGGCCGCCCACGCCAATCCTCGAGGTCAAGCTCGCTGCCATCGAGAAGCTTCACTCGGTGCGCGTAGAGGTCCGTCGGCTGCTCGAGCTTGGGTTGCCTGCGCAGATACATCTTCATCGTCGAGAGGTTGCTCATGGATCAATAACTACCACGCGCGAGCGCCCGGCTCGATCCGAGGCGCGACGCTTGATATGACGGGTACCGTGAGGCAATGTTGATTGAGACCGTCAATCTCGACAACGAGGGCAGCGATCCCATTCCATGGTCGCGCGCAACCAAGCAGCTCGCGGGCGTGCAGCCGGCCGGCGGTCCTCGCGGACCGACCTGCTGGCTATCGACCACCCACCGGGATGACTCACCGCACGTGACCGGCGTGGTTGGGCACTGGCTCGACGACGCGCTCTTCTTCGTCAGCGGCCCCGCCACGCGAAAAGCCCGCAACCTTGCGGTCGACCCGCGCTGCACGTTTGCGATCTCGCTGCCCGACCTTGATCTCGTCTTGGAAGGAGCCGCGACCCGGGTTACAGACGTGACCACTCTCGATCGCGTCGCCCGTGGCTACGACGCCCGCGGTTGGCCGCTCGTCGTGACCGGCGAGCTGGTGACCGCTTCGTTTTGGGCGCCAAGCGCACCCCCTCCGCCGTGGCACCTCTACGCGTTCACTCCCACCGCCGGAATTGGAGTCGCCACCGCCGCACCTGCCGGCGCAACACGCTGGCGCTTCAGCGACTCGAGCTCAGCCCGCTAGCCAAACACTGCCGCCGCGCACACCTCGGCGCATGCTTTTGTTTCACCTGGTAAGGCGGAACTCCGGCTGTTCAATTGTGGATCAGGCGAAGACTTCGAGCGTGCCAGGCGCCTGGGCGCTCGAGCTGATCGCGAGTGCGGTACCGCCGCCTGCGGCTTCAGACGCGTCGATCTGCGCCTCAGCGAGCCCCAGCTGGTTCTCCTGAACCGCCGCTGCTGCCATCACCGCGGCAAGCTGCGAGCTCGCCCCACCAATTGCTCCTGTACTCATATCCGGACTATCGGCAGCCTGGCGGCGCTACTCAAACACTTCTGGTACTCGATCGATCCGTAATTCTCGTCGGGGGTGCCGCGACGATGGGCATGAGCGCGCATCGATAGCTTGAAGCGCGTGGGGTGAGACGCGGATCGATGGGCATCGAGCGCGCTAGCCTGAAGTTGTGGCGAGACGGAATTCGCTCCGCGCCTCTGATAGCGACCGCGACGATGTCGTCGAGCGGCTGCGCGCGGCGACGGCGGAAGGGCGCCTGCTGGTCGCGGAGCTGGAGCAGCGCCTCGAGATCGCGTTGCGCGCCCGCACCTACGGCGAGCTCGACCCGCTCGTGGCTGATCTGCCCGCCGCGCCGGCGCGATTGCCAACCCGCCGGCGCCCGGGTCTACCGGTCCTAGCCGGAGCGACGCTGGCGCTCGGAATCATCCTCAGCGTGCTCGATGCAGCAGCAACGACCGGGTTCGCGCGCTTTCGCGCGGGCGTTGCAGGTGGACCTTCCTCGATGCACGGCAGACCGGACGGCTTTTATCATGCCGGGCCAGCGGGCCTGCTCGCGGTGGCCGCCCCCCTGATCACGATCGTGTTCTTGGTGGTGGTATGTGCCGCGCTCGGGTGGCTGTTCTCGCAAAGCTCGGACGCGGCCCACGCTACGCCAGACGCCTAGTTCCTGCTGCTGTTCGATCGGCCACACTCTGATGACCAGCGGGCCGGAGATTCGTGGATTGATCGGTCCGGAGCGAGCGTCCGCGCGTAGTCCGTTCGCTTCCCGTGCGCTGGGGCTGCGTGGCCTGTGGAATGCTACGGACCGTGAGCGGCCTCGACAGCGTTCGGCTCCGGCTCGATCGGGTCCGCGCTGCGGTCGACGAGATCGATCCGGCGTTCCTCGACACGCCGGCGCTGCCGTGCGCGCCGCTCGGCTGGGCGCTCGGGTGCTCGGTGACGTTGAAGGTCGAGACGCTCAACCCGGTCCGGAGCTTCAAGGGGCGCGGCACCGAGACGGTGACCGCCGCGGCCAGCGAAAAGGGGGCATCACGCGTGGTGTGCGCGAGCGCCGGGAATCTCGGGCAGGCGCTGGCCTACAGCGGCCGGCGTCGAGGGCTGCAGGTCACCGTCGTGGCGGCGAGAACTGCGAACCCGCTCAAGCTCCGCCAGATCGCTGCCTTCGGCGCGGATGTGCGGCTCGACGGTGAGGACATCGAAGACGCCCGGCTGCTGGCGCGGGAGATCGCGGAGGCGGGTGGCGCGTACCTCGTCGAGGACAGCTTGGACCTGGCG
The DNA here is from genome assembly GCA_963720195.1 of uncultured Conexibacteraceae bacterium. GTDB lineage: Bacteria > Actinomycetota > Thermoleophilia > Solirubrobacterales > Solirubrobacteraceae > Palsa-465. Next base: position 373,394 of record CAVRFD010000008.1, on the reverse strand, counting down.
ACCTGCGAAGGCGCCGCCACAATCGGCCTCGAACTCGTCCGAGACGATCCGGAGCTCGACATCGTGCTCGTGGCGCTCGGCGGTGGAGCGATGGCCAGCGGTGTGGGCTACGCCCTGCGCTCGCTCGCCGAGCACGTGGAGGTAATCGGAATCCAGCCAGTCGGGGCGCCCGCGATGGCGCTGTCCTGGCGACAGGGCACCGTCGTCGAGACGGACCAGATCGAGACGATCGCCGACGGCGTCGCAGGGCGCTGCCCAATCCCCGAAGTGCTGGACGACCTGCTCATCGTGCTCGACGACGTGATGCTCGTTCACGAGGATTCGATCAAGGCAGGCATGCGGATGCTCTACGAGCACGCGGGACTCGTCGTCGAACCATCCGCAGCGCTTGGGGTCGCCGCTGTCATCGAGGAAGCCGAGCGGTTCGCCGGACGGCGCATCACCACGATCCTGTGCGGTAGCAACGTCGGTCCCGCTGACTTCGCGCAGTGGGTGCTGGAACCCGTTTCACGCTAGCTCCGCCGTGCGCGCGACACCGCTGGTTATCTCCGCTCGAACTTCTCCCGGCGCACGGTGGCCTTGCGACCTTTGAGCTTGGTTTTTCTGAGTCCCTGGATGACCTCATCGGCACGGTCGATGGGGACCTCCACGAGGCTGAAGCGATCGGCGATCTCGATTGCCCCGATCTCTCGACCCTGGAGCTTCGTCTCGCCTGTGATCGCGCCGACGAGGTCCTGGGGGCGAACGTGCGCGGCGCGACCCAGGCCGATGAAGATCCGCGCCGTCTCGCCTGCCGCCGTTGCGGCGTGGGCGACGGGCGGCGTTGTCCTTCTTGTTCCGGTGCAGGGTCATCTGCGGGATGTCCGGCTCGGCGTCCTCGTCGCCGCCGACGGACGTCGCCTCGTGGGCGAGCTTGATCGCGGCCAGCGCGACGTTCAGCGGGTCGAACTCGTCCGAGAGCGTGTCGAAGACGACGCGAAACGGCTCGAGATTGTCCTCCAGCAGCGACTCGTGCAGCGCGGCGCGAGTGAGCTCCAGCCGGCGAGCCTTGAGATCGGCGACGGTAGGGACGGTCTCGATCACGATCGGCTGCTTGGTGAGCCGCTCGATCGTCTTCAGCATCCGGTGCTCGCGCGGCTGGGCCAGCGTGATCGCCGTGCCCTCACGGCCGGCACGACCGACTCGTCCGATCCGGTGGACGTAGGACTCGGGCGCGGACGGCACGTCGAAGTTCACGACGTGCGTGAGCGTCTCGATGTCGAGGCCGCGGGCGGCGACATCGGTGGCGATGAGCAGGTCGGCGGTCTCCGACCGTCAACCGGCCGAGCACCTTGGTGCGCTGCTCCTGGCTGAGTCCGCCGTGCAGCGCCTCGGCGCGGTAGCCACGGCCGTTGAGCGTCTCGGTGAGCTGGTCGACGTCCGCGCGGGTCCGGCAGAAAACGATGGCCTGCCCAGGCTGCTCGATGTCGAGGATGCGGCCCAGCGCCGCGGATTTGTGGGCGCGGTTGACGACGTACGCAGTCTGTCGGATCTTCGGCGCCACGCCGGGTTCGGCTTGCCCGAGGCCGACGCTGATGGTTGTCGGGTCGGTCAGGTGCTGTTCGACCATGTGCTTGATGCGCGGCGGCATCGTCGCGCTGAACAGGACGGTCTGGCGTGTCGTGGGCGTCTGGTCGAGAATCGTCTCGATGTCCTCGGCAAAACCCATGTCCAGCATCTCATCCGCCTCGTCGAGAACGACGACCTCAAGGTCCTGGAGATTGAGCGTCCTACGCGTGAGATGGTCGATCGCTCGCCCCGGCGTAGCGACGACGACGTCGACACCGCGATCCAGCGACTTCATCTGGCGGACGATCGGGGCGCCGCCGTAGATCGGCAGGACGCGGGCGCCGAGGTGGCGTCCGTACTTGTGGATCGCCTCAGAGACCTGGGCCGCCAGTTCACGGGTGGGGACGAGCACGAGCGCGCGCGGACGGGGTCCGCCGAGCTTGATGCGCTGCAGCAGCGGCAGCGCGAACGCCGCGGTCTTGCCAGTGCCGGTGGCGGCTTGCCCGAGCAGGTCAGCGCCGCGGATAAGTGGTGGGATCGCCTCGGCCTGGATCGGCGTGGGCTCTTCGTAGCCGAGCTCCGTCAGTGACTGCAGCAACTCGTCGCGGAGGGCGAGGTCGGAAAACGTCGTCATTTGACCTCCACGTTACGAGGTCGATCCTTTATGGGAAACTGACTGACGCCACGGCGCCGCTGACCACGGGATCCGCGCTCATCGCCTCGTGGGGTCGTCGTACCTCGGGTCCAGATCGATCCGACGGGCCGCACGGCGCAGCAGGACCACCACGGCGATACCGACGAACGAAACCACGACAACCACGGCCGTCACGATGCCTTCCAGTGTGCTCATGTGTGCAGCGGCTCCGGTCTCATCGGGCGAGCGGTCTCCACTGGTCTGAGCTCGCCGTCGGGTTGATGCAGCTCGAGTTCTAGGAGCTGCATGAGCCCATGCCGGGCCCTTCCGCGTGAGCGGTACGGCAACGCGAGCGTGGACTCGTGTTCAGTCATGTCGGTCAGCTTTCGGTCGAGAGGTACTGCTGGCGGTGCCTTCACACACGGATCGCCATGTCCATCAACCCTGTCAGGATCTCGTCGAACGCGTCGCGGTAGCTGCACCCCCGAAAGCAGCACCCCGTCAGGAACCCGCATAGTCACACCTTCTTGGCGCGGCCAGCAGTGGTTTCTGACTGCTGCGCAGGGTCAACGGCGTCAGCCGGGCTTTCGGCCTACGGCAAGCAGGTGTCCGCTGGCTGCCTGAGCGTCGATGGGATCAACGACGTGAACCTCATACCCCAACTCCGCCAGCCACTCGGCGTGGACGCCTGTTCCGCAACCGATGTCGAGGATCTCCCCGGGGAGTGGGGGAAGAAACCGAGCGATCAGTTCCTGGGTGCGAATACGCTCAAGGACGCCATGAGCCCGTGAGCGAAGGCGGGCGTCCGCGCTGAAATGATCGCCGTAGAACGCAATGATGTCCGGATCGATCGAAGGCATCGCCAGGAACGCTACTGCCTGTCCTGCCCAAACCTGCGGATGCCGCGCTCGGTACGCGACGCTGTCGGACTGAGTGCTCCTACGTTGCCGTTGCGGTAGCGCGACCCGGAATGGCACGAGCACAAGATCTGCGAACCTGAGGTCATGACTGGCTCAACTGTCGAAGTGCCGACTCCTGATGGGGTCGCGGACTGCTACCTCACCAGGCCCGCTGATGATGGAGCCCATCCTGGCGTCCTGTTCATCATGGATGCGATCGGGCTGCGGCCGCGGATCGAGGAGATGGCCGATCGGATCGCCGCTGAGGGCTATGTCGTGCTCGCTCCGAACGTGTTTTACCGGGCCGGGCGCGCTCCGCTGTGGCAGACACCGAAGCTCGACGATCCTGAGTCTCGCGGCAGCTTCTTTCGGACGCTCGGTCCGTTGATGGGAGCACTCACACCGGCCGCTGTCGCGACTGACGGCGACGCTTACTTGGGCAAGCTCGGGGAGCTCACCGACGGTCCTGTCGGGGTTACTGGCTACTGCTTTGGCGGCTGGATGGGCTGGACGATCGCTGCCGGGTACCCTGATCGCGTTGCCGCGCTCGGAGGTTTCCACACTGGTCGCATGGTCACGGATGACGATGACAGCGCTCACCTCCTCGCGCCCCGTGTCCGCGCGGACGTGTACTGGGGTCACGCCGACCAGGACCAAAGCATGACTCCCGAGAACATCGCGAGGCTCGACCAGGCGATGGACGACGCTGGCGTACGCCATACGACCGAGCTATACGAGGGCGCGCAACACGGCTACACGATGTCCGATATGGGCGCCTACAACGAACCGGCGGCCGAGCGCCACTTCACGGCGCTATTCGCGCTGCTCCGGCGAGCAATTCCCGGGTGAGTTCATCGCAGGCGCAACGCGCGGCTTACTGGGAGCCTTACCGATTAGTCTGGCCTCGCCCGCAGGTCTGTAGGAGTGGGAACGCAAGAGATCATGAGGAACCGAGATGAGCAAGCTCAGACTGACCATCACGATGTCGTTGGACGGCTATGTCGCCGGCCCTAACCAAAGCGCGGAGAACCCGCTCGGTATCGGCGGGATGGAACTGCATCAATGGTTCTTCCCGCTGAAGGAATTTCGAGAGATGCACGGCGAGGAGGGCGGCGAGGTCAATGCCAGCTCTGCTGTCGTCGAGGAACGGCGCGCGAACATCGGCGCCACGATCATGGGACGCAACATGTTCGGTCCGGTTCGCGGGCCGTGGCCAGATGAGGCATGGCGAGGCTGGTGGGGTGAGGATCCGCCCTATCACCATCCAGTGTTCGTGTTGACCCACCACTCGCGCAAGTCACTGACAATGGAAGGTGGCACGACGTTCCACTTCGTCAGCGACGGAATCGAGTCCGCCCTGGCACAGGCCAACGACGCCGCGGGCGACAGGGACATCTGGCTCGGTGGCGGCGCGTCGGTGGTCAACCAGTACCTCGACGCAGGGCTGGTTGACGAGCTTGACATATCGATCGCACCGATAATCCTCGGTCGCGGTGAGCGTCTTTTCGCGGGAGTCGACCCCAGCAGGCTCAAGCTCCACCAGATCCGCGCAGCCGACGCACCCGGCGTCACTCACATCAAATACCAACGCGCGGACCCGCTTTGACGTCCGCGCCTGACGCCCGCTGGCCTACCACGACACGCATCGCTACGACGTCGACGGCTTCCTTGGGTCGCGCGGACCGGAGCACTCTCCTTGCTGCCGCCGACCGTCAGTGACGGGCGGGAGATAGGTTGGTTCCCTACGCAGCGCCCCTGCCGCCGAGATCGAGCACGGGCGACCACTCCTGTTCGAGGAGCACATCCACCCGCTACCGGCCGGTGCGGTCGCGATGGTGGCAACCCGGCCAGCAGCAGGGCCGGCGCTGCCCTTCCTCCAGCTCCTCCAGGGTTCGCCGGATGCGACGCTCGCGCGTGGTTGCCCGCTTCGCATCCTCGACCCAGCAGATGAACTCGTTGCGGGCCAAAGGCGTGATGTCCTTCCAAGCACTGAGTGCCGTGGCGTTGCCGATCACCGCCTCACGCAGGTCTGCTGGCAGCTCATGCACAACTCCACCAGGCACTCTCCGGGCGCTCACAGACCCATCGTAATCCGCGAGCAAGCTGCTTCAGCATTCGCTCCGCGGCGCGGATACCTGCGAACGAACGCTGTCTCGTGATCGACGAGGAGCAGCGGCCGGTTGTAGCCTCAAACGCGAGGTGACACGGCAAGCCACCCGCACGGCGTGGCCGCGTCAGCCGGATGCACCCGCAGACCCGCCCGCCCGGCGCCTGCCCGTGATCAGCAGCCGGAAGAAATTGACGAACCCGAGGAGGACCAGCACCAGCGACACCTTCTCGAGTCGCTTATGGCCTGCCTCCGTCAGCGTCCGTTGTGGCGGGTAGGCAGCCCGGGCGATCGTGGCTGAGAGCCATCCACCCCACCAGCCCGCGGCACCGAGCCGAAGCGTGTCCCAGTGCCTGGCGTCCAGCACGCTGCGGCCGGCCGCGAGTAGGGCCGCCCACACGGCGGCGCACCCGATGCTGTACCCCGTGTACGTGTCGAGGCGCGATCTGACAGCTGTCAATGTCGGCGGTGTCATCTCAGGATCAGGCATCCACTCTGGCTACAGCTCGAGCCTACGCCGCCGAGTGCCTCCTGAGAAGGGCTCCGGCGAGTTCAGGCCTCGGAGAAGCATGGCCACCGCCAGCGCTGTCGAATCGATCGAGTTGGAGCAGAGAGCTCCTTCGGTCGGTACTCCCGGTCAGATCGTGACAGCCCCGTTATCGTCGAGCGTCCATCCTGGGTTGTGGGCGATCTCCCAGACGTAGCCGTCCGGATCACTAAACGCTCCCGAAGTGCCTCCCCAGTCCGCACGTCGTGCTGGGCGTGTGATAGTCCCTCCGGCGCGCTGAGCTTCTTCCAAGACGGCTGCCACCTGTTCGGGCGAACGAACATTGTGTGCCAGCTCGATCCCCGGCGCTCCGTGACCACCCAATGCTGTCCAAAGCGCGAAGACCATCCCACCCGCCTGGAAAAAACAAACCTGGTCGTCAGGTTGGTTGGCTCTGTTCCAACCAAGCGCCTCGTAGAACGCCCGGGCTCTTGCTAGATCGCCCACACCCAGCGTCACCAGACTGATTCGCTGCTCCATCGCGAAAGCTTCCCACGCTTCCAGGGTCGCTGTCACGTTGCTCGAGGTAGCGCTAGGTCGGTCGGCTGTCGAGGAGGATGGTCCACGGTTCGACCGACTTGACGGTCAGCATTCCGTTTTGGGCCCAGTTGTCCTGCGCCAGTGTTTCGCGCACGATGTCCTCCGACGGCGCGCAAACAGCGTGCAGAATCTCACGCTCGCCGGCCAACGGCCCTCCGAGCACGACGAAGCCGTCCTCAACGAGTCGCTCCATGAAGCGGGCGTGCTCATCCCAACCATCCTGGTGGCGAAGATCACGCGACCAATCCCACGGGCCCCCGCGTTCCAAACGCACAGCAAAGAACACGAAACAAGAGTCTAAGAGGCGAACTCGCAAGGTGCCGACGTCGGGATTGGTGCCCCTGGCAGCGCGATCACGTGGGGTGTCAAGGCCGGAGCCGCAATAGGCTCTGCTGGTGCAGCGTTCATCTACTCGCTTTGATCTCACGATTGCACGGGGTATCGCCGAGAAAGCGGCGTCTCACTGGGGACTGACCCTCGATTCGTCCTTCGCGATGGCTTCTGTGTCCTATGTGGCACCTGCGGGGCCTGGCCTCGTAGTGAAGGTGGCTTGGGAGGGCGACGACGAGTCGTTAAACGAGCCAGAGGCGCTCGAGCTCTGGAGCGGCGACGGGGCCGTGCGTCTCGTGGACCGGCTTGGCCGGGCTTTGCTCCTAGAGCGAATAATGCCCGGCACGGATCTGTCCGCGCTTGCCGAGGACGAAGCGACGACGGCGGCGGTCGAGCTTGCCATTCGCCTGTGGCGTCCAGCAGCGGAGCCGTTTCGGCCCGTTGTTCCGGCGGTTCGCGAATGGATTGCCCGTGCCGAGCGAGAGAGCAGCGAGTTGGCGCCGCTTGCGCGTGAGCTGTTGGCCGAGCTTGAACCCTCGGCCGACTGGGTCATTCACGGAGACTTCCACCACCACAACGTCTTGCAGCACGGTGATCGCTACGTGGCGATCGATCCGAAGCCATACCTGGCAGACCGTGAGTATGACGTCGCATCGTTCCTTTGGAATCCAATGGGCAACCAGCTAGACGACTTAGATCTCCTTGAGAACCGCATCGCTGCCTTCGTTGCGGTCGGTCTGAACGATTTCCGCATTCGAGCGTGGACCGTCATCAGAAGCGCGTACCTTCGTCCCGCGCACGCCAAGCCAATTCGGGAGCTACTGACCCGACACTCCTAGACGAGCGCGCTCGGCACAAAGCAACAGTCTCGCCAGACGGATCGAGAGTGGTGGTTTGATCGAGGCAGCTTCGCTGTGCGTCAAGACGGGCATCGCGTTAGCGTCGGCCCAGCCGTCCGCGTCCGACCGCGGGAGGCCAGCTTCCCGCGGTCATCGCATTCCTGGAGAGGGATCGTCAAGACAGCTAGCGCGCGGACGAGCGCCGGCACGACGCCCACTCGCGCGGACCGACGTAAGGATGACGGCTCAGATCGTGTCCGAAGAGTCGCCGCGGTCGGCGCCGCGTTACGCCTCCTTGGTCGCCTAGGCAGGAGCAGCGCGTCGCCGACGGTGCCGCAGCGATGCAATCGCATATATCGTCCTCGTCGTGTCGGCGAGAGCGCAGCAGGACCGTGTGGTGGTCGCGCTCGCGGCCCTCTCGTGTGGGCGGCTCTCTCGCGCCGCGACGGTTCGCGCCGGCCGGGGGCAGTGCACCGCATCAGCCGATCAGTACCGCGTGCAGGTGACCGAGCCGGGGTCGGGATCAGTCGTCGGAAGGGGTCAGATCGGCGAACACAGCCCGGAGGTCGTGCTCGAGCACTGGGGCGGCGACGCCGAGATGCTCACCTTGCGCTCACGACAGACGGGAGCGGCGGGACCGTCAGGACCGCTCGAGCGCGCGCGGGTAGCCGCCCGCACGATCAACTACTACGACCTCGACTCGCTACAGATCGCGTACCCAGACGGGGCTGAACTGTCGGCGGGCAGGATCGAGCTGGTTCTCTACGGGCCGCGTCGGGGCTTTCTTCGCCGCCGAGACCGGCTCCTGCAGGCCTCGGTCGCCGAGCTGTTGTAAACGCTCACTGCGTTTCGTGGTCTCGGTAAGCGCATAGCCGGGTTGATCGGGGGGAATCTCAAGCCCGGGCGACCCTACTGTGCGGAAACCGAGGGCTTCGCGTCGCCTAGCTCAGGACGTCCAAGCACGATCGCTTCCGCCGCGACGGCTCGGACAACGGACGAGCGCTTCAGCGAGGTTCAGCTGGTATGCGGGCTCCTCGGGGATGAGCGCTATCGGCGGTTCCGGGACCGCTGCTTCCGACGTCGTGGCGGCGCGGGGCGCAGGGGAGGCTGGGGCGGCGGCTCGCCAGTCTCGGGTTCAAGCTCGATCGCGTCCGCGCCGCCGTTCGGCTTCGGCTTTCGCGGCTCCCGTGCAGCTGTGCCTCCTCCACCACGTCTCCGTCGCCATCTCCTCCGAGGCGGCGGTGGCAGAGGAGTCGGCTCACCCTCGGGCGCCCGGTCAAGATCTTCCTGCGTACCGTCATTGGCCACGGCAAGCAGGCTACGCCCACATGATCGCCAGCTCAACGGGACCAATAGCCGGCAGGCGAACACACTCGAGCGACTAAGTCAGGTGGTCGCTTCGTGTTTCTGTCGCGATGACGATCGCGATCCCAATGGCGTCGTACGAGGGTCCACGGCGCCGACCGCAGCGCGGTCGCTTCGTATAAACGCGGCCACGCTTCTGCGCACCGCGACGCGCGTCACGCTTTCGACGAACTTGATGGGCGGAGCCGCCGTCCTCGCGCCTGTCAGTCAGGGCGCGGGTTCGACGTAGAACCAGCGTCGCCCCTGGCGGGTGAATCTGCTGTTCTCGTGCTGGCGCCCGTACTGGCTGCGGGTCGAGTCCCAATAGTGAGCGACGAACTCGACCGTGCCCGCGTCGTCATCTTCGGTGCCGCCGGTAAGGCCGTCGACCCGTAGCCGCCGCCATTCGATCGCGGGATCGAGATCCACCGACGCCGGCCGGGTCGCGGGGTGCCACGTCGCCAATAGGTAACCCGCGTCGCGGACCGCGAACGCGCTGTAGCGAGAGCGCATCAACTCAAGTGCCGTCGCCGCGGTGGCGGTGCCGCTGTGGAGCGGCCCGCAGCACGCGACGTACGTCATCCCGGACCCGCACGGGCAGTCAGGTTCCATCGCGCTGCGAGTATCGCGCAGCGGGTTGTCGAGCTGTCCTTGCGCGATCCGCGTCTTCGCCCGCCATCGCTTTCGTCTCGAGAGCTGCTCGAAGCTGGCGATCGTTTCGGCGACGAGGCGCGCCTGGTGCTACGCCGGGTCGGCGGCCGGCACGAGCTTGAAGAACGCGAATGTGGGTTTCGTGGTTAATGTTTGCCAAGCCTCCGGGGACCGCTCGCGGCATTCCGGGAGGGGCTGAGGCTCCCGGAACGCGAGCACACTGAAACCCGCTCGTTCGAAGTCGGCAAACATATCGGTCAGCGGTCGCCTCCAGAAATGCACCTCGAATTGCTTACCGCCGAGGTTCCAACGATCACATATCAATTCGGTGCCGAAGTAGTTGCCGGTAGCCGACAGCTCGATGTCCTGTGCGGGATGGTGCGTCGAGAGGATCAGCTGTCCGCTCGGTCGAAGAACGCGGCGCAGCTCGCGCAGCGGCTCCACCCAATCGCGCAGGTAGTGCATCACCAGCGACGCGACGGCGACATCGAACGAGCCGTCGGCGAGGAAGTCGAGCGGCTGCGTCAGGTCAGCAACACGAAACGATGCGCGCTCAATCCCCTTCTTCTCGGCCAGGCGCACCATGCTCTCGCTGGTATCGAACCCGACGACTTCCGCGCCGTGGCTTGCCAACCATTCCGATAATGGACCCGAGCCACAGCCGACATCGAGCACACGCTTGCCCGCGACATCGGGCAGCATCGCGACGATGGCGGGACGCTCGTAGAGCGAGTTGTAGTGCTTTTCGCCCCTGACCAGGGCCGCGTCGTAGTCCTCGGCCATCGCGTCGTAAGTCGCGGCGGCCTGTGCATCGGCGTCAGGCATAGGGCACGAACTATGCCAGCGAAGCCGCGTTGCTCTCGATTGCAACTCGACCTCACAACGTCCCGCGAGCTAGCCGGCATCCACGCGCCGGATCCGTCTCACGAGGCTATGTGCAAGCTGGAGCGTCCGCGCACGCAGCCCGATGTCGTCCGTGGCGCTCACGAACACCGATCCCAGCAGGCGACCAGACCGGAAGACAACGTCGCCGACGTAGTACAGCGGCCGTCCGGTAAGCCGGTAGGTGAGCTCGAAGGCGAAGGCGCCGTCGCCGACGCCAGTTCGGAACGGGGAGGCGACGACCCTGACCCCGTTCGTCATGCGCCCGGAGAGCTTGCGTGTCACGTCGCGCCAAAAGGTGAGCCCCCGTGTCGCCGTCGCCGGGTCGCGGTAGAGCTCAGCCATGGTCTTCACGCCGAGCAGTACGTGCCGCGTTTGTGGCACGGTCGCGTTCCGAACGGCGTAATCGAGCGCGTAGCCAGTGATCCGGCCACGCTTCGCGAGGTCGGCCGCGGTGATGCCGCCTCCCGCATCCTGCGCTGCGTAGGCGTTCGAGACCACGCCGGAGTCGGGCGCGCGCACGAGCGCGGCGCTGCCCGCACCTAGAGCGCTCCTTGGGAGCGGCATCAGATCGAGATGCACCGTCCCCGCAGCCGACACTCCCAGCAATGCGATGCCGACAGCAAGCGACGGCATAACGCCTCTCATCTACCGGAAAATACATGGCCGGCGGATTCACAAACCCCTCGACTCGGGCGTGCGGCGAAGCCATCGATCTCTTCTGGCGGAGAAGGTCCACTTCCGCACGATCACACGGCTGGATAGTTATCACCCGTCGCGCTTTGACTCGGCTGTGCGCAACTGCTCCCGCGAGAAGCGCGTCTCGCTTCGCGCAGCAAGCTGATGTGCGATTCAGTTGGTCGTTGGTCGGTCGGGCGTGTCGGCGAGCTCGTCGTAGATGCCGGTCTTTACGAAGACTGCTTGTTCGGCGATGTCGACGGTGTTGCCGCTGATGCGTTCTAGGCAGCGGGCGACGAGCACCATGAACATCGCCCACTCGCGCACTTCTGTGTCGTCGCCGACGTCGGCGGCGCGTTGGAAGATTGAGCGGTTCATGCGGTTGATCTCGATGTCTCGGGCCACGAGGTCGCGGGCCATTTGCGTGTCACGTGTGCGGAAGGCGTCACGACACTGCAGTACGGCTTGGCGTGCCGAGATTCCCATCGTCTCGATCAGTTCGAGAATCTCAAGGTCTTTCGGTACTTCGCGGTCCGACAAAGGTGCGAGCTTGGCGATGTTCGCGCACTGGTCACCCATCCGCTCGACGCAGCGGATGCTGTGCAGCAGCGCCGCTGCGAGCCGCAGGTCATCGAGGAAGAGTGGCTGGCGGCCGAGTAACGACAGCACGCCTTGGTGCACCTCGACATAGCGCCCGTCGATCTGGCTGTCATCCGCAGCGACCATCGCCGCCATCTCGGCGTGCTGGAATGTGACCGCATCCAGCGCTCGATCAAGCTGCGACACGACCATGTCCAGCCCGCCGAGCACCTGCTGCTCAAGGCGGCTCAGCTCCTCGCGAAACCACGTCTTGTTCTTTGTGGGTCTGGATCCTGACCTGTCCGCCTGAGCCATAGACCTCCTGTCGAGTTCGACGATTGCCCGAACCCTCCTCATGCGAGGTGGAGGCGCGGGCCCGGGGAGATTGTGAACAACTTGTAAACTGAACCAATTGTGTCGACTTTGCTGACAATCGGGTCGGTATTGCCGCACGGCCAGGGGTGGCAGCAGATCGGCGAGCTCGCGCTCGCGTTCGTGCTGTCCTCGCTGATCGGGCTGGAGCGTGAATGGCGACAGGCATCCGCCGGACTTAGGACCCATGCAATGGTTGGGACTGAGAATCTGACGGGCACAACCTCCGACCACGGCGCTTTACCAAGAAGTTAACGGGCCCGCGGGGTCGCAGATGGGAGGATTGCGCGGGGCTGCTGACCGGAGGCCCAATGCGCGACACAACCCTTGGAGGCGCAGATGCCCGCTACTGAAGTTGAAGGACAGACGGGCAGCGAGAACACCGCCATTCGACCGTTTCAGGTCGGTTTTCCGAAGGCCGAGACCATCGACCTCCGCCGGCGCATAAACGCGGCCCGGTGGCCCGAGCGCGAGACGGTCAGCGACAACTCCCAGGGCGTCCCGCTGGCGATGATGCAGGAGCTCGCGGGTTACTGGGGGACGGACTACGACTGGGGCAAGTGCGAAGCGAGACTGAACGCCCTGCCGAACTTCATCACCGAAATCGACGGGCTCGACATTCACTTCATTCACGTTCGTTCCCGACACGAGGATGCGCTGCCGCTGATCGTGACGCACGGGTGGCCGGGCTCGATCATCGAGCAGCTGAAGATCATCGAGCCGCTAACCAACCCCACCGCGCATGGCGGGAGCGCAGCGGACGCGTTCGATCTGGTGATTCCGTCACTTCCGGGGCATGGGTTCTCCGCCAAGCCGGCCGCCACGGGGTGGGATCCCGTCCGGATCGCACGTGCGTGGGTGGTGCTGATGAAGCGCCTCGGATACACCCGGTTTGTGGCCCAGGGCGGCGATTGGGGCGCCGCGGTCACACAGACGATGGGTGCACAGGCTGCCCCGGAGTTGCTCGGCATTCACTCCAACATGCCCGGTACTGCGCCAGCTGATCTCGTCGAGGGATTCGAGCGCGGCGACCCGCCGCCGTCGGATCTCAAAGGCGACGAGCTTCGCGCTTACGAGCAGTTGAGCAACTTCTACGCGACGCACGTGGCCTACGCGCTGATCATGTCCACCCGTCCGCAAACGCTGTACGGCCTGGCGGACTCACCCGTCGACCTGGCGGCGTTCGCGCTCGACCACGGCGACGGCACCGGGCAGCCCGGGCTCGTGCAGAAGGTCCTTCAGGGGACGTACCAGAGCGCTCTCACTCGAGATGATCTCCTCGACAACATCACGCTTTACTGGTTGACGAACACCGGCGTTTCCTCGGCCCGGCTTTATTGGGAGAACAAGGCTGACTTCTTCGACGCCAAGCCGATCACGATCCCGTTCGCGATCAGCGTCTTTCCCCACGAGCTGTATCAAGCGCCACACAGCTGGGCCAAGCGCGCGTACCCGAACAACCTCATCTACTTCAACGAGGTCGACAAGGGCGGGCACTTCGCCGCCTGGGAACAGCCGCAACTCTTCTCAGAAGAGATGCGCGCAGCGTTCGCACCGCTCCGACAGAAACCCACCCAAGGAGAAAGAGGGCCGTCATGAGCATCACCGACGGGGCGCTGACCGCCAACGCAACGATCGCCAACGACTTCGATCCCAACCGTGGGGGACCGCCGGCGCCGAAGATCGCGATCGTTACCTGTGCCGATCCCCGGCTGAGCAACATCCTGGAGATGCTCGGTCTTGCCGAGGCCAATGTCGACATGATCAGGAACTTCGGCACCGTGATCGACGACGACGCGGTCCGGTCGCTCGTCCTCTCAACCAGGCTGCTAGGCACCCAAGAGATCATGATCATCAATCACACCGACTGCGGGATGCTCAGGTTCACCGACGGCGAGATGGAGAAACGGCTCCGCAAGCAGACGGGCAGTGCGCCGATTGCGCCGGCCAGGTTCTACAGCTTCACCGACGCCGAGGAGAACACCCGGGAGCAGATTCAGAAGGCACGGTCACATCCATGGATCTCGAAGGACGTTCCGATCAGGGGTTCGTCTATGACGTTAAGACCGGGCGCCTTAGCGAAGTGTTCCCGGACGCGGAGACCGTCACTAGTTAGTGAGGGCGTCGCCGCCTCGGCCCGTCCTGCGGGAGGACGCCCAGGGGGGTGCCGCCGGCGCGGAAGCTGCATGAGACTCCAAACCTTCGCTGTCCGCGCGTCTAGGGCTCGACTTTGGTGGCCACCTCACGGACGCGTTTCTCGCACGACGTGAATCCAGCGACGAGGCGTCGAAAGGTCGGGGCAGGCGAACGCGCTCAGGAGTCCGTGACGTGTGCCGGGTGTGTCTAGGATCCCGGGCATGCCTCGAGGGCGCTTGACAGTGATCCTTGCGCTGCTTGCGCTTGTCGTCCCGGCGTCCGGGGCGCTAGCCGGCACCGTGCCGACGCTCGGCCTGAAACGGGCCAGCACTAACTGGGGCGCCGGGTTTGGCGCCGTCAGACCGTCAGCGATCAACTTCAACGGCGACCCGACGAGCTTCATCTCGAGAATCCACTGGAGCAGTTGGGGCGGCAGCCGGGCGGTCGGGCACGGCATCGCCGGGTTCGTCTGGCCTGGATTCGCCGTCGCAGACGGAACCCGCTACGTCGGTGCGACCGTCATAGCCTTCGAGCTCGGTACGTGCGACGGCCACCCGGCCTACCAGCGTGAAGCGTGGTACTTCCCCGAGTACGGCGAGACGTTCGCTCCGGCGTCCGCCGGGTGGGACATCTGTACCGGCAAGCTCCTGAGCCACGGATCCCAGGCAGCTCCGGTCTACTGTCCCAAGGGCCAGTTCAGCACGTGGGTCTCAGGGAGTGTGACGTGCGCTGAACTGCCGGGAATCGAAGATCTGGTCGACGGCGCCGCCCACCAGGGACACAGCGCGAAGTGGATCAGCCATGGCTGGATCTGCGGCACTGACCTGAACACGGGCAGGAATCCGCAGACGGTCAACTGCCAGAGCGGCAACTCCAAAGTCGTGAACTTCAAGATCTGACCTCAACGTCACGTGATCGACTGCACCTCGGTCGGCAACTGCGTCGTCGCCGGCGAGAGTGGCAACGACGGTGGGGGCTTCGTCGGAACGCTGGTCAACGGGGCGCTCGGACCCGACGAGGTCGTTCCCGGCACCGAGTACCTCTATGGCGTTGGTTGCGCCGCCGACGGTGACTGCCTGCTGACCGGCACAAGCCAGGTCGGCGTCAGCGGCTACGGCCACGGGGTCACGATCCCGTTCATCGACGATCAGGCCGGAGCCGTAACGTCGGTGCCCAAAGCCAGCGGACTCGGGCAGACCGAGTGCGGAGCGGGCATCGACGACTGCACCACGGTCGGCTCCACCACCTCCTAGATCAACTCGCCTGACACGGAGCGGACGCGCCCACCAAGGGTGCGTCCGCTCCTCCAGAGCAACCACTCAAATCACCGAGCGAACATAGCCGCGGAAACCGCCGAGACCAACGACGAAGCCATGTTCGTGGCGTGCTGTCTGACAGGGAGCACCTGCAACGCGCGGTGGCTGTCGCTCAAACCCTCGGGGTCTTCGGCTTTTTGTGCACCTGTGACAAACGCACTGTTTCGGACCGAACCATTTCAGTCGCGGCGAGTCCGCTTGGTCGCTCTGAAGCCGTCCTACGAGGTCGGCCAAAATGCCCGTTATCAATTCCGTACAACCGCTCTGGTTTGTGCGACAGCCTCCGCGGACAGCGAGACCGTGGTGGGGCGATGGTCAGGCTCTGCAGCGGCCGCGCGTTTCGGCTTGTGACAATTCCTAGCCGTTCGCTGCTAAGCAGATTCGATGGCCGTGCTTGCAAGGGCGGATTCTTCTGGTGGCAGTCGTTCGAGCATCCGAACGTCTCGGACGATGAAGCAAGTGCTTGTCACCAGGATCACGGCGATGCTACAGGCGATGAGCGCGGTTGAAGTACCGAGGGCTTGCTCCAACGGTCCGACCAATAGGTACCCGAGCGGCATGATTGACATTGTTGCTGCGTACTCCCAAGAGGTCACGCGCGACGTGGCCTCGGCGGGCACGGATTGTTGGATTGCGGTCCACAGGAGTGAGCCCTCCACGCTGATGCCGAGTGCGGCGATGAACTGGAACACAACAACCAGGTAGATCGGTAGGTGAAGGCCGAGGAGGATTCCGGGGATCGTCCACGGAATGCTCGCCAGCATCGCTACTCGCAGCAAGTGGCGTGGTCTGACCGACAGAAGCACGGCGCCGCCGGCGAGCACACCTGCGGTCGTCGCCACTCCAAGAGCCGCATATGAAGATGCGCCGCTGTAGTGCTGCTTGCAGATCAGCGGGGCGAGCACCGGCCAGGCGGTGAAAAGGATGTTGCCGATAGCCATGTTGATGATCAGAATCCACAACCAATTGCGCCTTCTGACTTCACGGAATCCGCCGACCATGTCGGCTAGGAATGACGGCGCATCGGTGTCCCGCGCCAGGATCGCGAGAGTCCTGCCGACACCTGACAGCAGCGCGGCGCTCAGTAGATAACTCGCTCCATCCAAAACCATCGCCCAAGACGACCCAACGGTGACGACAAGTAGGCCTCCTAGTGCGGGACCGAGCAGACTCGCTCCGGACCCGGCAATGGTTTGCAGCGCATTCGCTTCTTGGGCGTGCTCCCCGGCGACAGTCCTGATCAGTCCGCTTGATGCCGGAATGAAGAACGAGCTGCCGATCCCAAGGAGAACCTGAGAGAGCGCAAGTGCGGCGACGCTCGCGTGGTTGGTCGCAAGGAGGACTCCGATCGCTCCCTGTGATCCGAACCGGCCAAGATCGGCGGCGATCATTACTGCTCGTCTACTGACACGGTCTGCGACCACGCCGCCGATCAGCATCACGGTGACCTGTGCGGCGGTCCTCGCCGCAAGAACGATCCCGAGGTCGGCGGCCGAGCCGGTCAGATCCAGTACCGCGAACGCCAGAGCGATCGAGGCGATGCCGTCACCCAGATTCGACGCCAGTGCGGCACCGAACACGAACCGAAGGTCACGCACGCGCAGCGCAGCGAAACGACTCCCAAGCCGCCTAGTCCAACGCCCGGACGGTGCGTCATCAGCCAACCCGGCGAATATAAGCGAGCCTCACCGCAGCTCAGTAGGTCGCCACGCCACGGATGCGATGACACCTCCCGTACCTACGTCGGTCGCGCCAGGAGCATCTCGAGGAACGCGGACCCGAACTGCTGTGCGCGGAAACCGCGCATCCAGCCGGTGATCGCTTCCATGTTCCTGGCCGCTCCGAATACGTCTATAGGGTGCGAGGTGTGACGGTCACTCTGCGAGCTCTGCACGACGACGACCTGGATGATCTCTTCCGATGGGAGAGCGATCTGACGGGGGCGAGGATGGCGGCGTTCACTCGCGCGGACCCTGCGGACCGGGCGGCGTTCGATGCTCACTACCAACAGGTGCGATCGGACGCCGGTAACACCATCCTTGCGATCAAAGAGGACGGCGTGCTTGCCGGGATGATCGCAAGCTTCACCGTTGAGGGCGACCGCGAGCTGACCTACTGGATTGATCCACAGCGGTGGGGGCGCGGCATCGCGTCTGCGGCATTGCAGATCTTCATCCAGCATGAGACTCAGCGCCCGCTGTTTGCGCGCGTCGCGGCCCGCAACCTTGGATCGAGCAAGGTGCTCTCGCGCAATGGGTTCGTGAAGATCGGCGAGGAGACGTCATGGGCCGCGGGCCGCGGTGAGGACGTCCTCGAGCACATCTATCGACTGGATTAACTTCCCACCGACTGCTCCCGTGATGATCGGCAAGCGGTACCTGCTTCGGTGCGGCGCGGCAACCAAGCCAGCGACGTAAGCGGTCCTGCCCCTGGCCTCGTATGGCCCTCTGCGACCGTTTGGCCCGTGCATGACCGAGGTGCACTCTCGACCCGCGGTTGCAGGCAAATTGCCCGCAACCGCGGCGGTTACGGACTGCTAGCCTCCGGCGTCCACGCCCCGGAGGGGTGGCAGAGCGGTTGAATGCACTGGTCTTGAAAACCAGCGTGGGTTTGCGCCCACCGCGGGTTCGAATCCCGCCCCCTCCGCTGTTCGGGCCGACGTGTCACATTCCGCGCGCGTACTCCGTCAAAGGGGTAGTTCCGGTACTAGACCCGGCTCTGAAAGGACGGAGGACATGCAGCAGGCAAGGATCAACAATCCGGTGTTCAGCGTTCCGGGCGCGCTCGAGGCGCTCGGCGAGCTCGGTATGTCGACAAGGCACGCGGGGATCCCGGAGACGACGCTCGCGCTGGTGCAGCTGCGCGCCAGCCAGATCAACGGCTGCAGCGTCTGCGTCGACATTCATACACGCGAACTGGAGCACCTGGGCGCGAGCCGCGAGCAACTGAACACTGCGGCCGTCTGGCGCGAGACGCCGTACTTCAGTGACGCGGAGCGCGCTGCGCTGGCGCTCGCCGAGGCCGCAACCCGCCTGGCCGACAGGCCGGATCCGGTCCCGGACGAGATCTGGGAGGAGGCGGCGCGCCACTACACCGAGCCGCAGCTAGCCTCGCTGGCCGTGGCGATCGCGGTGATCAACGCCTACAACCGGGTGAACGTGGCCACCGCACAGCTCTCCGGCCCGTGGACCGAGGACATCGCTCGGCAGACCCTCGCGGCCTGAGGAAGCTTTGGATGACTGAGCGCGAGCGACTCCTGGAGGAACTGCGGCCACTCGCGTTCAGCGTCGCCTACAGGATGCTCGGCAGCGTCTCCGAGGCCGAGGACGTGGTCCAGGAGGCGCTGCTGCGTGTCAATCAGGCGCTCGAGTCGGGCGAGCCGATCGCCTCCCCACGCGCGTACCTGACCACCGTCACGAGCAGGCTTGCGATCGACGAGTTGCGCTCGGCGCGGGTGCGCCGCGAGTCATATGTCGGCGATTGGTTGCCCGAACCGATCCTGACCGACGGTCCAGCAGATCCGGCCCGCCAGGTGGAGATGGCCGATTCGATCTCACTGGCGATGCTGGTCATGCTCGAGAGCCTCACGCCCGAAGAGCGCGCGGCGTTCCTGCTGCACGATGCGTTCGACTATCCGTACCGGGAGATCGCACCGATCATCGGCAAGAGCGAGGACAACGTCCGCCAGCTCGCAAGCCGCGCCCGTCGGCATCTCGGCGAGAACCGGCCACGATTTCAGACGACCCGCGAGCACCGGGACGAGCTCGCCCAGCGGTTCTTCGCGGCCGCCGAGACCGGAGACCTCGCGGAGCTCGAGGCGCTGCTCGCCGAGGACGTGACTCTGACCGGGGACGGTGGTGGCAAGGCGCCGGCGCTGGCGCGCTCGCTGCAGGGCCGCGCGCGGGTGGCCGGGACGCTGCGCAACTGGGCGCGGGCACGGTCCCGCATCCCGGGTGGCGTGACGTTCAGGCTGGTCGAGGTCAACGGCGACGCCGGTGCGCTGGTGCTCGACGAACGGGAGCATGTGATGGCGGCGCTGGCGCTCGAGATCACGGACTCGCAGATCAGGGGCGTCCGCTCGGTCGTCAACCCCGACAAGCTCGCTCACCTGGGCGCCGTTTCCAATCTCGGCGACTATCTCCGACGCGGATCAGCCTCGTAGTTCGAATCTCAGCGCCGGCGCCAGATCGCCGCGCTCGCCAATCACCACACCGTTAGCGAGTCCCAGCCAGCCGGCGCAGAGTTCCAGTTCGGCTGCGAGTTCACGGGCGACGTGTACGCGGTCGACCCCTTCCTCGGCGAAGGCGCCCTGCACGCGCAACACGCCAGCCTGACGGTCTGACTTCAGATCCACACGCGCGACAAGTTGTTCGTCGAGCAGGAACGGGAGCACGTAGTAACCGTGGATCCGCTTGTGTTCGGGCGTGTAGATCTCGATCCGGTAGTGGAAGTCGAAGAGGCGCTCGGTCCGCGGCCGGAAGAAGACCAGCGAGTCAAACGGTGAGAGCAGAGCCCGCGCGAGCAGTGAGCGCGGGCGACGCGCCTTGTGCCAGAGATAGGTCGGCGCTCCCCACCCCGCCACCTCGACGGGGATCAGCTCGCCCGAGGCGACGAGCTCGGCAACGCGCGGCACCAGGTCGCTCTGGCCGATCCGCCAGTAATCAGCCAGGTCGGCGACCGTCGCGACGCCGAGTGCTCCGGCCGCGATCCGGGTCAGCTCGCGGTGAGCGTCGGCGCGGGTCGGGGTCGGTTCGGCCAGGACCGTCGCCGGCAGGATCCGCTCGATCAGGTCGTAGTGGCGCTCGAAGTTGATGCGGCGGGACGCCCCGATGGCGCCTGTGAAGAACAGCGCCTCCAGCGCGACCTTGCCCTGGTGCCAGTTCCACATCTCGCCCGCGGTCGGAGTCTTGCGGACATGCCCCGTGTCGCGAGCCCGAACCGGTCCCTGCTCACGGACCAACTCGAGCGTCTCTGCGATCAATTCCTGCTGCTCGTTCAGCACGCGCCGCATCCCTGACCAGATGCCTGCACGCTCGTCCATGCGCCAGCGAAACAGAGGTTGGTTCTCGATCGGAATCAGCGACGCTTCGTGGGCCCAGTACTCGACCAGGCGGCGGTCAACGCGGCCGGTTCCATGTGCAGCGATCCGGTCTAGGAGCGTCCGGTCGTAGGGCCCGAGGCGGGAGAACAGCGGCATGTAGTGGGCGC
Source organism: uncultured Conexibacteraceae bacterium (assembly GCA_963720195.1). Lineage (GTDB taxonomy): Bacteria > Actinomycetota > Thermoleophilia > Solirubrobacterales > Solirubrobacteraceae > Palsa-465. The sequence goes on along the minus strand of CAVRFD010000008.1, from coordinate 352,784 downwards.
GGCTGAACACGTTGACCGAGTCCAGCTGCAGCAGGCCGAGGTGCCGGACCATCCTCGTGATCGCCGCCAGGCCCGGCTCCCGGCCAGCGGGCCGGGGGCCGGAGGAAAAGCCCTGGGCGGCCAGCGCAATTCGCCGCGCGGCCTTCACCGTCAGCTTCGCGCTCGCGTTCTGATCACTCTGGGCCATTACGAAGCAATTGCATTCGACTGCGCGGACGCATAGGCTGCGCGGATGGTTTCCATTGCACGTGAGGCGGAGCCGCGGCCCGACGAGGCGCACGCTGGTCCGCCTCCCGCGATCCCAGACTTCCAGATCGTTCCTCGAGCTGGGCTGGTCTTGGGCGCCGTGGTGCTCGTCGCGTTGGTCGTCGTGGTTGCCACCAACGGGCTTTGGCCGCTGGTCTTCATGCACGTCACGTTCGGATCGGCTTGGACGATCATCGACCTGTTCGTGGGTCTGATCATCGGCCCGATCCTGGGCCGGTTGTCAATCCCGGCGCGGATCGAGTTCACCGTCAGGTTCATGCCGAAGATGGTCGTGATCATGCCGACGGTCGTGACCGCAACGCTTGTGGCCGGCTGGCAGCTCTCGACCAAGCTCGGGACCAACCTGACCTCCTATCCGAACCACGGCTGGGTGGTGGCGAGCATGATCGTCGTCGGGATCATGGCGATCATCGCGCTCGGTCTGCTCGAGCCGGCGAATATCGCGGTGCTGGTCGAACTGAAGAAACCGCGCCCGAACCCGCAGGTGATCGAGCGGTTGATGAAGCGCTTCGTCTACTCGGCCGGAGTCCTCGGCGTGCTGCAGATCGCGACGTTCGTGATCATGACGAAGCTCGGATCCGCCTGAGGCTCACGGTGAACGACACGAAATACCCACCCGTCACACAGATCGCGATGGCCTCGCTGGCGCTGATCGTGGCCGGCGGTATCTATCTCTCGGCGCACCTGCCGCAGCACGTGCCGCTCGCTCCCGCCGCGATCCTGCTCGCGCTCTCGGCCACGCTGATGGCTTTCAACCTCGCGTCGCTGACCCGCGTGGATGGGTTCGCGTGGCAGCGTTTCTTCGACGTGGGGCGCTGGGCGCTGCTCGCCTATTGCGTCACCGCCGGGTTGATCGAGTTCGTGTTCGTTCGCAACCACGTGAGCGGTGGCACGCTCGTCGTACTGACGCTGTCACTAGTCGTGTACGCCGTTCACGTGCCGACGTTGATCGGCTTCACGGTGGCGCGGTACTACGTGCCGGACACCTCGGCGGCCTAGCGCTCAGACGAGCGCCGGCACGTCGACGAGGCCCCGCTCGCGCAAAAACCGGCAGTACGCCCTCACGGAAGGCGTATGCCTCCTCGACGTGGGGATAGCCGGAGAGGATGAATTCGTCAATTCCCAGCTCGGTCTGCTGGGCGTCGCCCGCGAGCACGAATGTGTGGCCGTCGCCGTGGGTCGGCAGATACCAGTGCAGCCGTATCGACATCGAACCCTCGGTGGTCGTGGGTTACCCATCTGGGTACCCCGGGTATATTGCACCAAACTCAATTGAACTACTTGACTATGGTCCACTGCATGTCAAGCACTCGACTCCTCCACCTCAATGCGTTCCTGCACGACATCGGCCATCACGAAGCGGCCTGGCGGCTCCCCGAGTCGAACCCGTTCGACACGGTCAACGTCGAGCACTACATCAAGCTCGCGCGTATCGCCGAGGCCGGAACGTTCGACTCGGTCTTTTTCGCCGACTCGCCATCGCTGCAGAACGACCCGCGCTACCGACCGATCGGGATCCTCGATCCGACCACCACTGCTCGCCGCACTCGCGGTCACGCACGAGCGCATCGGCCTGATCGCGACGGCCTCCACCAGCTACGGCGAGCCCTACGACCTCGCGCGGCGGTTCGCGTCGATCGACCACATCAGTGGTGGCCGTGTCGGCTGGAACATCGTGACCACCGCCAACCGCGATGCAGCGCTGAACTTCGGCCTCGACGACCGCGCACTGCACGCCGACCGCTACGAGCGCGCCGAGGAGTTCGTCGAGGTCGCCAAGAAGCTGTGGGACAGCTGGGAGGACGACGCGGCGATCGGCGACAAGCAGACGGGAGTGTTCGCCGACGGCTCGAAGATCCACACGATCGACCACGCCGGCAAGTACTACCGCGTCGACCGGGCCGCTCAACGCCCCGCGCTCGCCGCAGGGCTATCCACTGCTGGTCCAGGCCGGCCAGTCCGAGTCGGGTCGCAGCTTCGCGGCGCGCCAGGCCGAGGCGGTGTTCACGACGCAGCGCTCGCTCGAGGACGGCCAGGCGTTTTACGCCGACATGAAGCGCCGGGCGGTCGAGGCCGGCCGCCGGCCCGAGCAGATCGTGATCCTGCCAGGGATCGTCCCGATCCTCGGCTCCACCGAGGCCGAGGCGCGCGAGCGCGAGCGGGCGTTCGACGAGCAGATCATCCCCGAATACGGGCTCTTCCAGATCTCCAAGTACTTCGACGTCGATCTGACCGGCGCGGAACTCGACGCGCCGCTGCCCGAGGTGCCGGAGGAGGAGCAGATCGAGGGCTTCAAGAGCCGCTCGACGCTGGTCGCCAACCTCGCGCACGGCGAGAACCTGACCGTGCGTCAGCTGCTCGCCAAGCTCGGCTGGGGCCGCGGCCACCGCTCGTTCGCCGGGCACCCCCGAGCAGCTCGCCGACACGATCGAGCAGTGGTTCAAGCAGGGCGCGGCCGACGGCTTCAACATCATGCCGCCGGCGCTGCCCGCGCGACCTCGAGACGTTCGTGGAACACGTGATCCCAGAGCTGCGCGCCGCGGTCTGTTCCGGCACGAGTACGAGGGCACGACGCTGCGGGACCACTACGGGCTCGAGCGCCCGCAAAGCCAGTACGCGGAGCGTGAGCTTGCCGGAGCCAGCCTGAGCGCCGTCGTGGACCTGCCGGGCCGCTCGGCCCAGGCGCTCGTGCTCGAGCGGCACGCCGGCATCGCGGATCGGCTTCGGCCTGCTGCTGCGGAGCCAACCCTGGATCGAGCGCTGCCTGCTGAGCAGCGACCGCGAGGAGGCGGTGGCGATCGCCGGTCGCGTCGAAGCCCGACGTCGCGATCGTGGACGTGACCGACGCTGGTCCGTTCGTCAGCTCCTACATCGCGCCGCTGCACAGCGCCCATCCGGCGATGTCGCTCCTGCTCAGCACCCGTGACGACAGCTCGGCGCTGGTCAAGGCGCCGCTGCCGCCCGACACCGCAGGGTCTGATCACGCCGGCCCACAGCGTCGACGAGGTGATCGAGCTCGGTGAGGCTGGCTCTGGTCGGGCAGGCAGCTGCCGGGTCCCGTGGAGCGGCGGACCTGGCCTGAGCTCAGCGCGCGTGAGCACGAGGTGCTGATGCTGCTCAGCACCGGCGCCACCAACCGCGAGATCGCCGAGACGCTGCACGTCAGCGCCGAGACGGTCAAGAAGCACGCTGCCGCGCTCTACCGCAAGCTCGGCGTGCGCAATCGCACCGAGGCCGCGCAGCTCGCCGGCTGCGCTTGACCTCACGATGGTCCCGGCCCGCTGGCCGGACCACCGACGGCTCAGACCTACGAACGCTCGAGCGGCGGCGCACGACCTCCGAGTACTGCGATGCGTCGCCCTTGAGCGCGGCGCTGGGATTCGCCGTCGATGGCCGACCGGGAATGTCCCCCGCCAGCGTGATGCGATGCATCAGGCGCGGATGGTCGTCGTAGTCGGCGACGGCGTAGTGCTGGGTCGAGCGGTTGTCCCAGATCGCGATGTCACCCGGTGCCCAGTTCCAGCGCACGGTGTTCTCCAGGCGGATGATGTGGCGCTGGAAGAGGTCGAAGAGCGCGTTTGAGTCAGTGGCCGTCGAGGCCGACGAGGCGGCGCACGAAGTGCCCGAGCACGAACGCGGGCTCGCGCGTCTCCGGGTGCACCCGCACGACCGGGTGCTCGGCTTCGAACTCGAGCTGCTCGAACTCCTCGCGGTAGGCCCGCTCCTTGACGTCGACGCCGCCGATCTGCTGCTCGCCGCGGTGACCGGCGTAGTCGTAGCGGTTGGAGTGCACGGCGCGCAGGCGCTCGGCCAGCGCCTTGAGCGGCGCCGGCAGTGTCTCGTAGGCGCGAACCGTGTTGGCCCAGACCGTCGTGCCGCCGTACGGCGGCAGCGTCACCGCGCGCAGCACGCTGATCGCCGGGATCCGGTCGACGAACGTCACGTCGGTGTGCCAGCTGTTGGCCTTGCCCTGCTCGGAGTCGATCGGGCAGCACGGCGCGGCCGTCGCCGGTGACCGTTGGATGCGGCTTGGTCGGCACGCCGAGCAGGCTCGCGAACGCGAGCTGAGCGTCGGCGTCGACGCCGTCCTGGTCACGCAGGAACACGACGCGGTGACGCAGGAGCGCCAGGCGCAGCTCGCGGACGACTTCGTCCGCGAGCTCGCCTGACGCCACGACCCCACCGATCTCGGCGCCGATGTTCCCACCGACCTGACGGACGGTGATGTGCTCGTAGTCAGATACTTCCGGTGGTATCGCTCATCGGTTACCTCGATCGATGTGTCGTGTTCTGTCTTGCTCAGTTGACCTTGGCTACTTCTTCTTCGTGGTCGTGGTCGTCGTGGGCCAGACTCCCGGTGACCGAGTCCGAGAAGGCGCTCGTCACGTACGGCGCGAAGTTGTACTTCGCGGGGATCTCGCCAGCAGCCGCGAACGCGTTGACCAAGCCCTGCTCCTGCACGACAGCGTTGCTCGTCACGGCAATTGGCGTATACGGATCGTCGAGCGTTGCCTGCGACATCACGTCCAGCGGCAGGCCCGTCACAGCCGCCCAAGCCTTGGCCCAGTAGAGCTTGTGGGTCGTGACCCACACGTACGCCTTGTCGAGCTCCGTCAGATAGTCCCGAATCGCCAGGACCTTCGCGGGGCTCTTGAGCGCGGTCGAAGAAGCGACCTGGTAGGAGTACGGGCTGCCGTAGGCGGGCCGGTGGCGAGCACGCGGTCACCCTGAGCCTCGGCATCCTCGACGAACGGCGACCAGGTGTCGAAGGCGGCGACGTCGCCTGCCTGCAGCGCCTCCAGACCTGCTGCGCCCGACAGGTTGTCGGCCGTGACCTGGCTGGGCTGCAGCCCGGCCTTCTCCAGCACGGTCAGGAAGTGGTAGTTGGCGGATGTACCGGTTCCGACCGCGACGGTCTTGCCGGCCAGCTGGCTGACCGAGGTGATCGGCGAGTTCGCCGGGACCAGCAGCGCGGCGTTGGCTGGCGCTGTTCTTGAGCACGCCGACGATGACCTCCTTGGAGGCCGGGTCGGCGAACACAGGCGGAGCGTCGCCGACGCCGCCGATGTCAAGCGAGCCGGAGGCGATCGCCTGGAGGATCGGCGGCCCGGACGTGAAGTCCGCCCACTTGACGTGGAGGCCGTCCTTGAGCACGTTGTTCGTGTTGATCAGGCCGGCAGCCTCCAGCACGGCCTCGGCGCCCGTGCCGGCCTGGTCGCCCACGTTCAGCACCACACCGTTGAGTTTCTTGGCCGGGGCAACGACCTTTGCGGACGGGGTGGTGGCAGACGCCTTGTGCGTGGTCACCTTCGCGCCGGCGTCCGCGACACCGAGGCCGGCGACGGCGAGCGTCGCCGTCGAGATGTCCGCGCCGCGAACCCCAGTGTTCCACGGCTTATGAGATTGATACCTCACAGGACTGCACCTTTCCTGATTGACGCCCAGCTCGGAGAGCAGGCGGATTTCGTTTCTCGACTTGGTCCCGGTGTTTCCCGCTCGCGCGGGCGTGGGAGCGAGATGCGCTCCTCGTGGGCGATGCGCCCATCTGCCAGCAGCACGACTCGATCGGCGAGCGCGAGCGCCTCGTCGACGTCGTGGGTGACCAGCAAGATCGCCGGGCGGTGGCGTTCCCACAGATCCAGCACGAGCTGATGCATCGTCAGACGCGTGAGCGCGTCGAGCGCGCCGAACGGCTCGTCCAGCAGCATCAGCTCCGGCTCGCGCACGAGCGCGCGAGCCAGCGACACCCGTTGTGCCTCGCCGCCGGAAAGCGTCAGCGGCCAGGCGTCGCAGGTGGTCTGCTGAGGCCGACCTCCGCCAGCGCCGCCTCGGCGACCTCGACGCGTTCTCGCCGCGCAGGCCCAGCGCGACGTTTTCTCGCACCCGCTTCCAGAGCAGCAGGCGCGCATCCTGGAAGGCCACGCTCGACTCGCCTGGGACCTCGAACCTCACCGGTGGCGCCGCGGTCGAGGCCGGCGAGGATCCTCAGCAGCGTCGACTTGCCCGAGCCGCTGCGGCCGATCAGCGCGACGATCTCTCCGGGGAGCGACCTCAGATCGACGCCGTCCAGCACGCTGCGGCCGTTGAACGACGCGGGTCAGGTCCCGACCTCACGACCGTGGCGCCAACCGCGGGTATCGGCACAGCGACGCGTCATGCAGATCACCAGGTCGGTACGCCAGGCGAGCGCCCGGCGCTCGAGCATGCGCACGATCCAGTCGGTCAGCAGGCCGAGCAGCGTGTAGACGGTCAGCGCCACGAAGATCACGTCGTTGCGCAGGAACGTCGCGGCCTGGTTGATCATGAAACCGAGGCCCGCGCTGGCATTGATCTGCTCCGCCACGACCAGCGACGAGCCATGCCGCGCCGAGGCTCTGCCGCAGGCCGACGAGCGCCTGCGGCATGGCGCCAGGCAGCACGATGTTCATCAGCAGTCTCCCGGCGGTTCAGGCCGAGAACACGGCCCAGCTCGTACAGCCGGCCGTCGATCGAGCGGATGCCCGCGTAGGTATTCAGGTAGAGCGGCACCGCCGCGGCCAGCGCGACCAGCAGGACCTTGGGCAGCTGGCCGATCCCGAACCAGACTGATGAAGACGGGGATCAGCCCGAACAGCGGCAGCGTCCGGATCATCTGCACGAGCGGGTCCAACGTCAGCCTCACCGAGGCGACTGAGGCCGGCGCCGAGCGCAAGCACGATCGCCACGGTGGCGCCGGCCGCGAAGCCGATAGCGAACCGCTCGAGTGATACGGCCAGCGCTCCCTGGAGGCTCCCGAAGGCGGGGATCGGATGCGCGACCAGGTTGCAGGCGGTCGTCACCACGAGTGTCGGCGGCGGCAGCCTCGCCTCGGAGACGAGCTTGAAGACGTGAGTTAGCTGCCAGATCACCAGCACCGCAAGCGGGCTCGCCCAACGCCACCCGCCGCGAAGCCTCAGCACGCCACGCGCGGGCCTCGATCCAATCCGGACGCTCTGCGTGGACTGCGAATCTGACACCGCTGACCCATCCGCACGCGGGGCAGCCAGCTGCGGCTCATCGCGTTGAATCGCGCTCATGGCGAAGGTCTAACAGCGCGGCAAGAAATTCAATAGACTTTGTAGAGTTTTTACCCGTTTGGGTTACGCCCGAACGTTGCGCGGTCGATTCAGGATGCCGGCGGGCCTGCCTGGTCGTGGAGCAGCTCGATTGCGGAATCGAGCTGCTCCACGAGCGGCGCGTTGACGTACAGCGCCGTGAGTTCGAGTACGCGTCGTGGCGGTGAATCACTCGGGCTGACAACCACCAACTTCTGTGCGCGCTGGCGCAGGCGAAGCGCGACGTCGTGGAGCAGCGACACAGCCGTGCTGTCCAGGTACCGGAGGTCTGACAGATCTACGACCAGGCCGTCGCCCGTGTTGGGCTGCGCGAAGATCACCTCGGCCACACGCTCGACGTTGGAGATGTCGACCTCGCCGCTCACCGTCACGACCATCGTGCCGTCGTGCTCGCTCGATCGGACGAGTGCAAGCTCGCGGGAGCCTCCGCCTGCCAGCCGTCCCTTCTGCGGGGGATCCTGCTCGGTCATGAGCGCAGTGTCGCCGCCTGCGATCCTTTCGCCACGAGTGAGCGTCTCATCGTCACGGTTGTGCTTTCAGGCTGCCGTTCGATGACCAGCTCATCGGAGAGTTGCTCCATCAACGGCAGTCCGCGTCCCCCGAACCGCCCTCGCGGCGCGCGCCAATGCCCGCGGTCGCGAACGACCAACATGAGATCGTCCCCGTCACGGGTTGCGGTCGCCTCAAAGCTCGCGTCGGCCGGACCGTATGCGTGCCGCACGACGTTGCTGCACGCTTCACTCCAGGCGACCTCCAGGTCTGAGCGCGCGACCGAATCGAGCTCGGCTGCGTTCTCCTCGAGCCAGGCCCGCAGGCGGTGGCGGGCGAGCGTCACCGACCCCGCGGCTGCCGGCAGCGTCAGCTCAAGCGGGCCCACGGTCGCCTCCTGCAGTTGGACCGCAAGCACCGCCACATCGTCGTCGCGTCCCTGCTCGGTTGCCGTCTCGCTCAGCACGTGCTCGCAGATCGCCTCAACCTCGCCGGGGGAGGTTGCGAGTGCGTCGAGTAGGCGGTCGAAGCTGTCAGTGATCGGCTCTCCGCGACGCTCGACCAGGCCGTCCGTGAACAGGAGCAGCGTCTCACCCGGCTTCATCTCGTAGACCTCTTCGCTCGGTGGCTCCTCGGGATCGATTCCCAGCGGGAGCGTGCGTGCCGTTTCGAGGAAGCGCACGCTGCCGTCCACACCACGCAGCGCCGGCGGGGGGTGACCTGCGCGCGCAAGCGTGACGGTGCCCTGAGCGGCGTCAATGACCACGAACAACAGGGTCGCGATCATGCCGGGGCCACGGGTGGCGTGAACGACGCGGTCGAGTTGGCGGAGCGCCATCTCCGGGCTGTGGCCCTCGATCGCAAAGGCGCGCAGCGCGTTGCGGAGCTCGCTCATCGTGATCGCCGCGCGGATCCCGTGGCCGACAACATCACCGATCATCACGGCGGTACGGTCGCCGTCGAGCTCGACCGCGTCATACCAGTCGCCGCCCACCTGCGGAGCGAGGCCGGCGGGCATGTAGCGAGCCGCGACCTGAATGCGCGGGTGCAGCGGCAGCCGCTCCGGGAGCAGGCTGCGCTGGAGCGTCTCGACGAGCAGGCGGCCGTCGGCGTATCGCTGCGCATGATCGACTGCCAGCGCCATTCGCTCTGCTGCCAGCCTCAGCAACTCGAGGTCGCCCTGCCCGAAATGCTCCTCGTCGCAGGCCGCGAGTACCAACAGCCCCAACAACTCGCCGGCGGATATCAGCGGCACCGCCAGCATGCTCTTGAGCGCACCGTCGAGTCCGGCGCTCACGCAATCCTCTTCATCCAGCTCGCCGGAAAGCAGGATCGCGGCACGGCGGACGGCGGCGACCGTGCCGAGCACGCCCTCGCCGACCTGGACCCGGTCCTCCTCGATCAGCAGCGGCACGTCGCCCGCGCGCGCCCTGACATTGAGGCCCGGGAAGTCCTCGTCGCGCAGTAGCAGCGCAGCGGCGTCGGCGTCGAACAGCTCCGCGCTGCGGTCGACGAGCTCGGTCGCGAGGTCGCCGAGCTCGAGGCTGCTCATCGCCGCGTCCGAGAGCCGCTGCAGCGTGCGAACTGCACGGGTGACGGCCTCGGCCTCGGCCCGGGCGCGTGATTCACGTACCCGCTCGCCGCGCTCACGGTGGAGTTCGACGAAGACCGCCACCTTGGCGCGCAGGATCTCCGGCTCGAACGGTTTGACGACGTAGTCCACGGCGCCGGACTCGTATGCGAGCGCGACATCGTCAAGCTCGCTGGCCTGGGCGGTCATGAAGATGATCGGGATGTGGCGCGTGGCCGGCCGCGAGCGGATGATGCGCGCGGTCTGAAGCCCGTCGAGGCCCGCCATGCGGACGTCCAGCAGGATCACCGAGCACTCGTTGTGCAGCAATGCCCTCAGTGCCTGCTCACCCGACTCGGCGAGCAGCACCGGCTCGCCGAGCGGCTCGAGCACTGCGCGCAGGGCCGCGAGGCTCTCACGATGGTCGTCGACCAGCAGGATGCTGCCGCGGTGCTGCGTCTGTTCAGGTTCAGACACGGAGCCAGCCACGGACCAACGTGATCAGCTTGTCGGGATCGACAGGCTTGGTGATGTAGTCTGACGCGCCCGCGGCGATGCTCTTCTCACGGTCCCCCTGCATCGCTTTGGCGGTGACCGCAATGATCGGTAGCGCCTGTAGCTCCGGTCGCCGACGGACCGCCTTGATCGTCTCGTAGCCATCCATCTGGGGCATCATGATGTCCATCAGGACAAGGTCGATCGCGGAATCGCGATCGAGGATGTCGAGCGCATCACGGCCCGTCTCTGAGAACACCACCTCGAGCCCGCGGTCCTCGAGCAGACTCGCCAGCGCAAACAGGTTGCGGACATCATCGTCGACCAGCAGGATGCGGCCATTCAGTGTTGGCAGCGCGGGATCGCTCATGGACGGGTGGCCGGCGAGCGCGCCGGCCACTGCGGCTGTGCTCGCTGGATGCAGGATCAGCGCTGCCTCGGCCACAAGTGACTCATCACTGGTGGCGACACGCGCAGTCAGCACCGGCTCGTAGCTATGGAGCCGCACCTCATCGTCGTCTGACAGGCCCTGCTCGAGCCGCAGAATCACCGGCAGCCGTACGAGCCGTGGATCATCGGCCACCGCGTCGAGCAGGGCAAACAGATCAGGCTCGGACAGTCCGGGACCGACAACGAGGCCATCGGGGCGCTCGTCGATCGCGGCGGCGACGACCTCACCGGGGTCCTGCAGGACGTCCAGCTCGACGCCATGGTTGCGTCCGACCAGGCCTCTGATCGCGGCCGTCGTGACGCCGTTCTGGTCGAGCACGATGATGCGCGTCGTCTGCATCGGCCGGATCGAGCTGGGTGCCACGGCCCGCCGCGATTCCGAGTCATCCTCGCCGACGGCCTTGTCAACCAAAGCCTGTGCAACGGCACCCTCGACGGCGTCCAGCCATAGGGTCAGCGTGAACGTGCTGCCCTGATCGACCGTGCTGCGCACGCTGATCTCCCCGCCCAGCGCGCGAGCCAACTCGCGGCTGATCGAGAGGCCAAGCCCGGTGCCGCCGTAGGTGCGGCTGGTGGTCCCGTCGGCCTGCTGGAACGCGTCGAAGATCGCGGTCAGCTTGTCCTCGGCAATACCGATGCCGGTGTCGGACACGGCGAACGTGATCGAGTCCGGCCCGGCCGCGGCGATCTGTAGCGTGACCCCACCCTGGGCCGTAAACTTGAAGGCGTTGGAGAGCAGGTTTCGGAGGATCTGCTGCAGCCGCTGCTGATCGGTGAGGATCACGTTCGGCACGTCCTCGGCGAGCTCGACATCGAGGGTGAGCCCCTTATCGGAGGCAACCGGCCCGAACGTGCTGCGCACGTATTGGCACACGTCGATGACAGGCAGCGCGTCGAGCAGCAGGTCCATCTTGCCCGCCTCGATCTTGGACAGATCCAGGATGTCGTTGATCAGCTCAAGCAGGTCGCTACCGGCGGCGCGGATCGTGCGGGCGAACTCCATCTGCTTGTCGGTGAGGTTGCCGGTCTCGTTGTCGAGCAGCAGCTTCGAGAGAATCAGCAAGCTGTTGAGCGGCGTCCGCAGCTCATGGCTCATGTTCGCCAGGAACTCCGACTTGTAGCGGCTGCTCTGGGCGAGCTGGTCCGCCTTCTCCTCCAGGCCGATGCGGGCCTGCTCGATCTCGCGGTTCTTGCGCTCGATGTCGAGGTTGCGCTCCTCAAGCAGCTGCGCCTGCTGCTCGAGCTCCGTGTTCAGCGACTGCGACTGCTCGAGCAGTTCCTCCGTGCGCATGTTGGCGATGATTGTGTTGAGCACCACGCCGAGGGTCTCCATCAGCTGCTCAAGGAACGTGCGGTGGATCTGGCTCGGAGCGCGCAGCCAGGCCAGCTCGATCACGCCGAGCAGCTGGTCCTCGAACAGGACCGGCATGATCAGGATGCTGGCCGGTCGCGCGGAGCCGAGCCCGGAGCTGATCCGGATGTACTCCTCCGGTGCGTCGTCGATCTGGATCGATTTACGCTCGAGCGCCGCCTGCCCGACGAGCGACTCGCCCAGCGCAAAGCCCTTGGGCACGTCCGCACGGCGCTCATATCCATAGCTAGCGATCAGCCGCAGCTCGGTCTCGCGACCGTCATCCGCGCTCGCCAGGAAGAAGGCGCCGTGCTGGGCGGAGACCGTCGGCGTCAGCTCCGACATGATCAACTGGCTGACCGTGGTCAGGTCGCGCTGGCCCTGCATCAGACCCGAGATCCGGGCCAGGTTGGTCTTGAGCCAGTCCTGGTCCTGGTTGCGGGTCGTGGTGTCGCGCAGGTTGGCGATCATCTGGTTGATGTTGTCCTTGAGCTCCGCGACCTCACCCTGCGCCTCAACCGAGATCGACCGGGTCAGGTCGCCCTGGGTCACGGCGGTGGACACCTCGGCGATCGCTCGCACCTGCGTGGTCAGATTTCCGGCGAGCTGGTTCACGTTCTCGGTGAGATCGCGCCAGGTGCCGGACACGCCGGCGACCTCGGCCTGGCCGCCGAGCTTGCCCTCAGTGCCGACCTCGCGTGCCACGCGGGTGACCTCGTCGGCGAACGAGGAGAGCTGATCGACCATCGTGTTGATCGTGTTCTTCAGCTCGAGGATCTCGCCCTTGGCGTCGACCGTGATCTTCTGGCTCAGGTCACCCTGGGCCACGGCCGTCGTCACCTGCGCGATATTGCGGACCTGATCGGTCAGGTTCGCGGCCATGCCGTTCACCGACTCAGTCAGACCCCGCCATGTACCGGACACGCCGGCGACCTCGGCCTGGCCGCCGAGCTCGCCCTCAGTACCGACCTCGCGGGCCACGCGCGTCACCTCGGCGGCAAACGACCGTAGCTGCTCGACCATCGTGTTGATCGTGTCGGCCAGCGCCGCGACCTCACCCTTGGCCTCAACCGTGATCTTCTGGCTCAGGTCACCCTGGGCCACGGCCGTCGTCACCTGCGCGATATTGCGGACCTGATCGGTCAGGTTCGCGGCCATGCCGTTCACCGACTCAGTCAGACCGCGCCAGGTGCCAGAGACCCCGGCGACCTCGGCCTGACCGCCGAGCTTGCCCTCTGTGCCGACCTCGCGGGCCACCGTCGTGACCTCGTCGGCGAACGAGGAGAGCTGATCGACCATCGTGTTGATCGTGTTCTTCAGCTCGAGGATCTCGCCCTTCACGTCAACGGTGATCTTCTGGCTCAGGTCACCCTGGGCCACGGCCGTCGTCACCTGCGCGATATTGCGGACCTGATCAGTCAGGTTCGACGCCATGAAGTTCACGGACTCGGTCAGGTCCTTCCAGGTTCCAGCCACACCAGGCACCGCCGCCTGACCACCGAGCTTGCCCTCAGTACCGACCTCGCGTGCAACCGTCGTCACCTGCTCGGCGAACACACGCAACGTGTCCGTCATCGAGTTGATCGTGTCCGCGAGCGCCGCCACCTCACCCTTCGCCTCAACCGTGATCTTCTGGCTCAGGTCACCCTGGGCGACCGCCGTCGTCACCTGCGCGATATTGCGGACCTGATCAGTCAGGTTCGACGCCATGAAGTTGACGTTCTCGGTCAGGTCCTTCCAGGTGCCGGCCACACCGGCCACTTCTGCCTGGCCACCGAGCTTGCCCTCAGTACCGACCTCGCGTGCAACCGTCGTCACCTGCTCGGCGAACACACGCAACGTGTCCGTCATCGAGTTGATCGTGTCCGCGAGCGCCGCCACCTCACCCTTCGCCTCAACCGTGATCTTCTGGCTCAGGTCACCCTGGGCGACCGCCGTCGTCACCTGCGCAATGTTGCGCACCTGATCAGTCAGGTTCGACGCCATCAGGTTCACGTTCTCGGTCAGGTCGCGCCAGGTGCCGGAAACGCCGGCCACCTCGGCCTGGCCGCCGAGCTTGCCCTCAGTACCGACCTCGCGCGCAACGCGCGTCACCTCGGCGGCGAACGAGCGCAGCTGCTCGACCATCGTGTTCACGGTGGTGCCGATCCGGAGGAACTCACCCTTGACCGGCTGGCCGCCGATCTTCAACGCCATCTTCTGGGTGAGGTCGCCCTCGGCGACCGCCACGATCACGCGCGCGACCTCCGTCGTCGGTCGCACCAGGTCGTCGATCAGGGCGTTCAGCGAGTCGACGCTGCGGGCCCATTCGCCGTCTGCCTCGGCCAGCGAGAAGCGCTCGGTCATCCGGCCCTCACGGCCGATGATCTTGCCGACGCGGGAGATCTCTCGAGACATCCGATCGTTGCGGTCGAGCAGCTCGTTGAAAGCGCGTGCGACCTCCGCGAACTCGGCGTACTGGCCCGGCGCCAGGCGGACCGAGAAGTCGCCGTCGCGGGCCGCGCGGAGGACTTCGAGCAACTGCGAGAGGTCCTGCTCGTGCGGGTGACGGCCGTCGGCACCGTTGCCGTTGCCATTTCCGTTGCTGTTGAGCGCCCTTCCCGCAGAGGCTGATCTGGTCGCGCCGTTCGGGGACGGCCGCTTACGACCGCTGGCAGGGGTTGTGGAAGTCGTTCCGTCTTTAACGGTCATCGCAAGCGGGTCCTCTCGGTGGTCCTCTCGTGCCGACTATTTGTTGAGTCTGCCGCGCGTCCCTGCGCGGTACCAGGCAAGCGGCGGGTGGCTACCCGCACGAGCGCGACGCTAAACCTAAAATTTTTGAAGCAGCGTTGACCCTCCCAGTCGGCCCGATCCGGGCCGCAGGACGGAGAAACCCGCATCTCGTCCAGGTTGGCTAAAGTTGGGCCGCGGGGATCGATGATCCCTACGCAGCTTGTGCAGGCAATTCCTGTACCACGCGCCCGTAGCTCAGCTGGATAGAGCGTCGGTCTACGGAACCGAAGGTCAGGGGTTCGAATCCCTTCGGGCGCGCTAGAAAGCCCCGGCGCTTGCTGGGGTTTTCGTCGTTTAGCAACCTTTGCTGGGCGCCGTGGCCGCTTGGCCGGCGCGCGGATGTGGTTGCTGTCAGAATGGATCTCGTGGCGGAGCGCTATCAGGCGCCGGGTTGGTTCACGACCAACGTGTTCAATCGGCTCGTGGCGGCACTAACGAGCGCGGGTGTGAGCGTCTGGGGGTCTCGCGTGCTCGAGGTTCGGGGGCGCAAGTCCGGTGAATGGCGACGGACCCCCGTCAACCTCCTTAAACACGCAGGCGCCGAGTACCTCGTGGCGCCCCGAGGTCACACACAGTGGGTCAAGAACCTCCGTGTAAGCGGTGAGGGGAGGCTGCGCGTCGGCCGCCGAACGCAGTCCTTCCGCGCAGTCGAACTCTCCGACGACGACGCGCCACCGGTTCTCCGGGCCTATCTGAAGAAGTGGAAGGTCGAGGTCGGCGTGTTCTTTGACGGCGTCGGGCCGGAATCCTCGGATGACGAACTCCGTCGCATCGCACCCGATCACCCGGTCTTCAGGCTGCTCGACACCTGAAGCCGTAACCAGCCTGTTACCCCGTCGCCGGTACCAATGGCGGTGTGTGTAGGTTCCGAAGCGCGCATCGTGAGGTCCCGACCGCCCTGTCGAGATCGGGCAACGCGGGCTTGGGCCTGGTCATCGCAATGAGCTGCGTCCTCGCGGTCGCTGGCTGCACCTCGAGCACCAAGCCTAGGAGCGCGTCCAGCCCCTACGGTCCGAAGAGCTCCCCGGCGGCGATGTCTCGCTGCATGCGCGCAAACGGACTCTCGAACTTCCCAGACCCGCGCTCAGGGCCGGATGGCGGTGGGGTCGGGTTCCCGGGCGGGTTCATCATCACATCCAGCGACTCGATCGATGTGATGGGTACGCCGTTCAGCGGGCCCGCGGTGGTTCACGCCGAGAAGGCATGCAAGGAGTACATGCCGCCGAGCGGCCCGGCGCCGACGATCTCAGCGAGCCAGAAGGCCGCGATGATCGCCAACGCGCGCTGCATGCGCAAGCACGGCGTGCCGAATTTCCCGGACCCGACCTTCTCCGGCAATCACATCAACATTGGCGACGGCGGCGCCAACCCGGATTCGCCCGCGTTCAAACAGGCAGCCGCCGCCTGCGGCGGCCTGGGCTCGGCGGCGATCAGAATCCGAGGGTCCTGATCAAACGCCGCTCAGCGGACTGCCGCGCTAGGCAGAACCGCTGGTCGGCGGATGAGGATGCTCGTGTGGCCGCCGGAGCAGGCGTCCCGTACCCGATCCCGTTACTGGGTGCGCGGTGCGGGCGCTGCGCCATACAGGAAACGTCCCTGTATGGCGCAGCAAGTGGTGACTGGCTGCTCAGCTGCTGGTGGAGAAGCTGATGTTCTCCAGGCTGGTGTATTCGGTCGCGCTGGTGATCGTAGTGACCGGACTGCCGACATCCCAGACGTAGATCTCGCCGTTGGGGTCGATTTCAATCGCCTCAGACTTCAAACCGTCATAGCCGTAGTCCACCGTGTACACGTAGTAATCGGGACGGTATTGAGTCGGCAATGTTGCGATGAGGCCGTTGGTGCCTCCGTAGACTCCGCCTCGCAGATGGACCAATCCGAACTGGTCCTCTGCGACGCTCGGCGGTGAAGTGCCATCGCCATAGCTGGTCCATCCGCTTTGGAGTGACAGTGAGCTCCAGGTCAGCGGGCTGATCGTGGCCGCTTCGCCTTTAGATCCGGTCGCGCCGGTCGCGCCGGTCGCGCCGGTTGAGCCGGTGGCGCCGGTTGAGCCGGTCGCCCCAGCGGGGCCGACCTCGTTCCAGCTGATCGACCGGTAGCCTTTCCCGCACTTCGCCTTCACGTACAGCGCGCCGTTGTGCTTGTTGACGCACGCCTTGATCGTGCTGCCACTACCGCTTGTGATGGCGTAAGCGGTTCCGCCGACGGCAACCGCGGCCAACAGGCCGAGTATCACGGCTCGTGGCACTGCTTTCGCGAAGCAGTCGTTGCATTTCTCCGTTGGAATGTGCGGCCCGTGAGGGGGCCGAAGGCCGTGACCAGAGTTGACAGCGTGCGCAGGCGCACGCGGCTCTCGCCTGACCTGCGATCCCCGCTTATGAGACACCCCGTAGTCCCCGGTACGAGCCCCGATTATTGTCCCGGACGGTCGCACGCTACACAACCGCGCGGACTGTGCAGCGTCGATCACAGCGCGCCGAAGCCGCCCCAGTCCCCGTCCGATGAGATTCCTTGCCGACCCCAAGACAACTTCGACGCGACGGAGCGGATTGCAAAGCCGAGACGAACGACGGCGACCCACGATCGGCTCGGCGCTCGCCACACTCGGCGACAGGTGAGCGGTGACAGCCGGCGCGACTCGGGCATAGGTGTCACTGGCGCTGCATGTCACCGTCCACCGGGAATGGAACGAGATCGCCAACCTGAGTTGTGTAGGCCCCCAAATCCCTCAATGGGCGGTCAAAGCGAGAAGTTCATCGGCCACCTCAGTAACAGGACGGGCCGCGTTAAGCGGCAGGTAGCCCTCGCCGGCCCAATAGGTTTCTGCGACCGCTTGCCATTTCGCGGCACCGCCGAACGCAGCGAACCGCGTGTCGTAACCGTCACCGTCCCGATCCCTTAGGCGGGCCTGGATGAGGTCATTCGGGGCCGTGAGAAAGAACCGGGCACCGAAACGCTCGCGTAGGGCCGCCGTGTCCGCGAATACGCCGAGTAGAAAACCAACGCCAACCGCGCAGGTCAGCGTGAGCTGGTCGATCTCGCCCGGCAGCAGACGCCAAACGTGATTCGCATACCAGTCGGGGGTCCGCTCGCGAAGATCGAGAGTAGGGACCTGCGCGCCAGAGCTGTCAAACCACGCGCACAATCCATCGTCGCTGTCAGCGGCGACCAGTCCACGTGCCTCGAGCTGAACTCGCAGCTTGCTCTTCCCCGAGCCCGCGACCCCGGTGACATGTACCAACATCGGCCAAGGATATGCAACGCGTACGGCCGCACCGACCTGCACGACAGCACTCACGTACAGGCGCCCGCACGTTGTCAGTCAGGCGACGCGGCCACGTCCGGAGCCGGGCATCACATGCGCCTGGTCGCTAAGACGATCGCCGGCTGAGGGTGTCTGGAGAGCTCTAGCCGTTCTTGGTGCGCGCAGCGCCGCTATGGGCGTTGGCTCCCGACTGGTTTCCAGTGACGGCCGCCGTCAGTCGTGTAGTCGAAATGACGACCGGACTGCGCCCAGCCGTAGCTGGCGTTGACGAAGTCCAAATCGGTGGAAAGCATTCCGCTGAACTTCGGTGCCGGCATCCGTGTCCAGGTGTGGCCGCCGTCGGTGCTGCGAGCGAGCAGCCCGCCGGAGAAGGAGACGAAGATGTCGTGCGCGTCGGGAGTGAACAGCGCCGCTATGCCGTAGTGCTGCAGCACGTGGAATGACCCGAGTTTGTGCGTCGACCAGGTGCGGCCGTCATCTCTTGTCATGTAGAGGCGAGTCCCTAGTGGCTGGATGGATGAGTTATGCGCGACAGCCAGCACGACACCGTCGTGACCGTAGAAGCGCACCAGCTGGCACTGCACACCGACTCTGCTCGCAGGCCGGCGACAGATGCTGGCCTGCTTCCATGTGCGGCCACCATCGGTGGTGTGGTACAGGGTCCTGCCGAGCAACCATCCGTCCTGAGGGCCCGTGAAGTCGATCCGTCCGCTGATCGGCAGGCCGCCGAGACGTTGCCAGGCGCGTCCGCCGTCCGTCGTCTTGTAGAGCAATGCAGGCGGGCCTCGGGAGTCTGGAATCAGAGCAAAGCCGGTCACCGCGGTGGTGAAGCTGAGCGATTCCGGTAGCACGCATCCCGGCATGATGTGGGTCTGCCATGTACGTCCGGAGTCCGAGGTGACCGTCACCGCCCCGCCGCCGACGGATGGAGTTGTGTGGCACGCTCTGAAGGCCTTCCCATCGTCAAAGGCCAACACGAGGGTGGTAGGCGTCGGTGACGCCGACGCCGTAATGCTTGGCCCGATGTCGCCGCTGAGTCCAAGACCCGGGACCGCGACATGCCCGTACCTGTTGCCGTTATCCGTGTCGCGGCTGAGGGCGCCCCATGTGCGACCGCCGTCGTGTGTCATGTAGAAACCGACGCCGTTGGCCACCCATCCGACACCTGGCGCCAACAGACCGAAGGCGTCGACATTCGGCGGCACGCGCCTGGCGGTCGCGACGATCTGGGACCCGGCGTGGGAGGTCGCGCTCGGGCTAGGGCCGCGGCCATGAGCGTCATGAGTGACCCCAGATCGACCGCCTCCGCCACCAGCAAAGCCGAGGATGAGTCCTGCGATTACGAGCCCCGCGATGATCGTCACAGCTGTGATACGACGCTGACGCTGCTGCCGTCTGCGAGCGTCATGGATCACACCCGCCCCGACATCGTCGACAATCGGCTGGGCCACTTCGGCAGGCTTCTCAGGTGCTTCGAGCATCTAATGTGCTACCGTAGCTGGCACATTGTTCACTGTCAACATCGACCGTGACGACGCCGCCCTACTACACGAGCAGGTAGCGACGGAAATCCGCCGCGCCATCGCAGACGGAGAGGCAAGCCCGGGCGACCGACTGCCGCCGGCACGCCACCTAGCTGCCGTGATGGGGGTCAACACCAACACTGTTCTACGTGCGCTGCGCATCCTCCGCGACGAGGGCCTCCTCGAGATGCGACCCAGGCGCGGCATCACAGTAGTCGGAACACCGACCGACAGCGCCGTGCGGAACCGAGTTGCGGAGCTGGTCAGCTTCGCGCGATCACGGGGCTACACCCGCGCCGAGATTGTCCAAATGGTCACCGACGCGTCTTGAAGCGTCACGCGGGCTGTCGCATTCGGCCCGATCCGGCACTCTGCGATGACCACGGCCAGAGGGCCAGGTATGGTCACGCGGATGGCAATGCTCGGGGTTAGTCGTGAGGCGCTGGCCAGCATGCTCCGCCAGCACGGCGAGGATGAGTTGGCACAGCGTGCGCTGTCAGTGTCAGATGACGAATTAGCTCGAATCGGAACGCTCGCCAACTACTACGCCTTCTCTGAAGACGCGATGGCGCTTGGAGGCAGCATGGGCGGTACCAGAGCGTTGTCGCTGGCCACGATCGACGTGCTCGAGGACACGGGGCGTGATCTGCGCCGACACCACACTGAGCGCGAGATCGCGTCCGGGTGGTCAGATGAGCCTGATGCGCGGGAGCGTATGCAGGACCGAGAGCTTCGACGTCACGCCGCTGAGCAACAGATACCTGCTGACGAGAGCAAGATAACCCTTGACACCGTTGATCCTCCGGCATGGGGTCCTGCGCCGCCGGACGCCACGCCTCTGATCAAGCGGTGTCACCAGTTGCGGACCAAACCGCTGAAAGACTTCACGGTCGAAGACCTACGCATCATGATCGGGCAGCAGATCGCGCTAAATCGACTCGTTCCGCTCGCGCTCGACAGACTGCAACGCGACCCGCTGGTGGAAGGCGATTACTACCCCGGAGACCTGCTGGCCAGCGTTCTCCGGGCGGACGCCGCTGTCTGGGAATGGTCGCCAGACCTGACAGTTGAGATGCGCAAACTTGCCGAGAGCCTTCGTGAACGCACGGAACTAGACGGAGAACTGCGGGAGCTCATCAAAACATTCATACAAGACCATTCGGCCCGACCGGTCATCGACCCGATCTAGATCATCCACGCGGCCCCTTAGATCGAACAGCAACAGCAGCTCCGGGCTTGAAGCGGAAGCGAGGCCTCTCCGATGCTCAGACGCGCGAATCCTAAGATGCGCCTTGGTAACTCTGACCCGTGGTGGGACACTCCCGACGAGCATAAATCTGCTGCTGAGCAGGAGGCATCATGAACATCGGAGAGCCGAGTGACGAGCACGTCGCCGAGATCATGGAGCGAGCGATTCAACTCGCCGAGCAGACCCTCGAGGAGACCACGCGGATCGTCATAGCTCAGATCCGTAAGGCGGTCGAAACGAGCAGTCACGTCGAGGCGGCCGAGCGTGACATTCGCAGCACGCTGCGGCAGTTGGTCATGATCCAGCGTGAGTGGTACGCAAAGTCCGCGCACCAGGCGCGGCTCAGCGAGCACATCGACGTGATCGAGGGCCAGGACGGAGGCGAAGGCGACAAAGACGCTCGTGTTGGTTGGCGCTGACCTGTAGCGACGGCATGGGGGCGGGTCAACGGATCTGCAGCGGATTGCACAGACCGCGTGGTGCTTTGGTTTGATCGAGCAGGGACAGCGCGTCGTGTCGCCGGTAGCCCAAACCGGAAGCGAGCGAATCGTTGGTCGAGGGCAAGAGGGATACTGGCGGCGTGGGGTTCGAGACTGTCACCACGGCTGATCGGCCGGACCTGGATGACGAGGCCGGTGCTGCGTTTCGAGAGCGATGGCCGGAGTTCATCTTTCATGACTCGCTCGCGTCTCAGTACACGCCGCGTGTCGACGAATACTTTGCGAACTTCTCGATCCTTCTCTTGGAAGACGGGCATGTCGCGGCCGGAGGGTGGGGTGTCCCGTTCGTCTGGGACGGCACGCCCGACACTTTGCCGGAGGGCTATCGTGCCGCACTTGTCGCCTCCGTCGAGGACCACGAGGCCGGTCGGCAAGCGAATTCATTCAGCTTCATGGCGGCTGCGGTCGCGCAGGCGTACGACAAGCAAGGACTCGCGAAACAGGTCCTCGACGGACTGATCGACCGAGCGCTGAGAGCCGGATTGGGACGCGTAGTAGCCCCCATCAGGCCGACCTGGAAGCACAGATATCCGCAGTTCTCGATGGCCGACTATGTGTCCTGGAGCCGAGATGACGGGTTGTCCATCGACCCCTGGATCCGCACACATCAGCGGATGGGAGCAACGATCCTGAAACCCGCGCCGAACTCGATGGTGGTTTCCGGATCGGTTGCGGAGTGGGAGCGATGGGCGGACATGCCATTTCCAGCTACCGGCGCCTACGTCGTGCCGGACGCGCTCAACTTAGTCGAAGTCGACCGCGAGCAAGACACCGCGATCTACCGAGAAGACAACCTCTGGGTTCAACACCGGTAACCGCGCGCCTCGTCGGCTGTCGGACTGATCGAGGCCTCGAGCTGAGCGATCAGTGCCTGTTGATCGCCGGTCATGAGCGAACTGTGGATTGGGCTAGCACGGTGTCGATGGTCTCCATGATCGAGATCGTCTCGTCGAGGCTCATAATCGGACTCTCGAGGTCGTTGGCTGCGAGGCGGCGCGCCACCTCGTCGGCCTGATGGCGTAGGCCGCGGCCCTCGTGCCCGGAGGTGACAACCGTCGGCTCGCCCACTCTGGGGATGAGCTTGACCGATGTCGGGGCATAGAAGTCACCGTCGATCTCAATCCGCGCGTCGGTCCCCACGATCGACGCGATCGTCGGGCTGTTGGCGCGAAGGGTGCAGGTGAGCACCGCCTGAGCGCCGCTCTCGTATCCGAACAACATCGATGTCTGTGCGTCAACGCCCGTGAATGCGGGGTCGCTGATCGAGACGATCCGGTTCGGTGTGCCCAGAACCATCGACGCGAACGACACCGGATAGATGCCGAGGTCAAGCAACGCACCACCGCCGAGATTCGGAGCGAACAGACGAAACTCGGGATCCTCGGCGAACCACTGGCCGTGGTCGGCGCTCACCGAGACGATCTCACCGAGCGCGCCGTGCGACAGCCAGTCCTTGATCACCGCGACGTGCGGCAGGAATCGCGTCCACATCGCCTCCATCGCGAACAGTCGTTTCTCACGTGCGACCGCGACGACGTCGCGAGCCTCGGCGGAACTCATCGTGAACGGCTTCTCGACAAGTACGGGCTTGCCCGCCTCCAGCGCGAGAATCGCGTTGTCGCGATGCATCGGATGCGGCGTGGCGACATATACGACGTCAATCTCCGGATCGGCAACAAGCGCCTCATAGCTCGGATGTGCACGGTCGATCCCGAACTTCTGGGCGAAGCGGTTCGCCGCTTCCTGGCTACGCGATCCGACCGCGGCGACGATGCCGGAGTCGGTCAGCGTCAGATCGGTCGCGAACACCTCCGCGATCAAGCCTGTCCCTAGGATCCCCCACCGCAACGGGCCGTCAGCCATGCCGTCCATCCTTTCGTCTGCTGGTCTCGATGCGTGGCGTCCAGCCCCTGAACGATCGCGCCGTCTTCTTGCGCCCAGAATAAGCCGACACGAGCCTCGCACAGCCTCACCGCAGCAGCGGACCCAGGCATCCACTGGCGGTGTGGCGACATATCCGGGCGTGTAGGTTCGTCGGTATAACCTGGCGATGTCCGCATCAGTCGAGCGCCTGGTGGTAGTCACGGGGGCGGCTGGCCGGATCGGATCGGTGGTGGTCGATAGGCTTTCGTCGCGGTGGCGGATCCGCGCGACCGACGTTCGTCTTGGTGAGGGGATCGAAACGCTCGATGTGACCGACTTCGAGCGCTGCGTAAAGATGTTTGCTGGCGCGGATGCGGTGGTGCATCTCGCCGCCAATCCAGCCCCCAAGGCCGACTGGGGTGCACTGCGCGCACCGAATGTGGAGGGTGTCTACACGGTCGCGGCGGCTGCGCGTGAGTGCGGCGTCCGGCGGCTCGTGCTGGCTTCCAGTCTGCAGGCGGTCTCAGGGTATCCACACACCCTTCAGCGACGACCGGGCGACCCTCCTCGCCCGGCGAATCTCTACGGGGCAACGAAGGCCTGGGCGGAAGCGCTCGGCGGCTGGGTCACGGCGACATCTCACACGTCGGTTGTCGCGCTGCGGATCGGCTACTTCTCAGAGCAACCCCCTGCCGGGGACGACGCCACGCCCACCAACCTGTCGGCCTGGCTAAGTCCAGGCGACTGCACACGGCTCATCCAGGCCGCAGTCGAGACCGACCACGCTGGTTTCCTGGTGGTGAACGGGATCTCAGCCAACCGTTACCGGATCGCCGAACTCGGCGAGGCCGAGCGCGAAATTGGCTATGCCCCGACCGACGACACCTGGGCCTGGCTGTCACAGAACTCCGCATGAATGTCAGCGGCAGCCAGCCGGTGTCGGCAGGTCGGGCGCGACCGCAGTCTCAGTGTTCGCTTTGGTCGTTCAGCGTCGCGCCGAACGCCAAAAAGCCGTGATTTGCAGCAGTATCGCGACCCCGAATCGCCCCGGTGAAGTGGCACCCAATCCCAATCGCTGAGGCGCGCCGCAGCCACGGACAGATCGACCGCGGTCCGCGAACGTCGGTGCCGCCGTCAATTTGCGTTAGTAGGGTTCCGTCGCGAAATGCTTGCCCTCGAGAGAAAGAGCTCCATGGATCGGACCTTCACTGTGCGCCCACTCAAGCTCGACGCGCGCCTCGATCAAAGTGCTCCGTCATGGTGGCTCGTCGACGCCTTGGCCGCCGACGCGAGCAACGGCCGGCAGCAGCTCGAGAACGACGTTGAGGTCGATCTGGCGATCGTCGGCGGCGGCTATACCGGACTATGGACCGCCCTTGCGCTTGCCGAACGCGACGCAGGCCTGAAGGTCGCGCTGATGGAAGCCGGGCAGTGTGGGTCTCAGGCCAGCGGCAAGAACGGTGGCGTCGTCCACGGCTACTGGACAGGCATCGCCCGTGTCATGAGCGGATTCGGGCATGAGGATGCGCTGGCGATCGCCGATGCGGGATCGCTCGCGCAGGAGGCGCTCTCCTCGTTCTGCAAGCCACACGCGGACGAGGTGTGGTGGACGGAGAACGGCATCGTCAAAGGCTCGACCACGCCGGCGCAGGATGCGGCTCTGCAGCACGCCGTCGACGCGGCGCGCGCACTCGGTCGCCCCGATCGGGCGGTAGCGCTCTCACCCGACGAACTGCGCCAGCGAGTACGGCTGCCGGCCTTCCGGAAGGGCGTTCTATTTCCAGAGGGAGCCACAGTGCATCCCGCTCGCCTGGCGCGGGTTCTACGCCGAGAGGCAATCGCGTGCGGCACGAGCGTGTACGAGGACACCGCGGTGATTGCGCTGACGCGGGAGAGCGAGCGGTATCGGCTGATCACTCCGCGTGGGTCCGTTCGCGCTCGCGCCGTCGTGCTGGCCACCAACGCTGCGCTCACCGGGCTGCCGCAGCCGCGTGCTTACGTCACCAATTTCTCGAGCTACGCGATCATGACCGAGCCGGCTCCGGAGGCACTGGCAGAACACGGCTGGACCGGCGGCGAGGCGCTGCTCGACAGTCGCATGTTCCTGCACTACTTCCGCACAACTCCCGACGGTCGAGTGTTGATGGGCACCGGCTCAGGTCCGATCGGCTATGGCGCGCGGCTGAGCCGTCAGCTCACACGCGACAGCTCGTCAATCAACCGCGCGATAAGCGGCCTTCACTTTCTGCTGCCGGCCTTTCGCGACGTCCCGATCGCCGGCGCCTGGGGCGGGCCGATCGATGTCTCCTCCGACCATCTCCCCCAGTTCGCCCAGCTCGACGGGGAGCAGATCTTTGGCGCAGTCGGTTATTCGGGCCATGGCGTGAACGCCGCCTGGCTGGGCGGCCAGACGCTGGCGTCACTCGTCCTCGGCGCCCGTGACCGGTGGACAGACCTTCCGTTCGTCAAGCGCAAGCCGCCTCGGCTCCCTCCCGAGCCGCTCCGCTACGTCGGGGGACGCGCGATCCGCGCTGCGATCCTCGCAAGCGAGCGCGCCGAGCAGGAGGGGCGTCAGCCTTCCGTCGGCGCCCGTGCGGTCGCGAGCCTTCCGCGCCTGCTGGGCATGCGCATCGGAACCCGCTGATCACTCCTTTGTGAAGCGGCGCTGCGACGACGGCAGTAGCTGCCGGACCGCTTCGTCGAACAGCCGCATGCCGTTCACCGCTGACCGGCTCTGCTGCAGACGGCGTGCGACGTAGACGAATTGCGGCGGTGGCGGCTCCGACAGCCTGTAGACGTGAAAGCCGCTGTCCGGCGCGATCGTTCTGGTCATCGACGCCGGCACGATCGTCCAGGCCGGGCCGTCGAGCAACGCCATCGCGAGATGGCCGGTCTCGACGGAGAGGCGGCGCTTGGAGGCGCCGAATGCACGCGCACGCCAGCGTTCATAGCCGGCGCCCCACGGAATGTGAATCTCGCGCTGCGGGTCGAGCAGCTCGTGCGAGACGAGGTCATCGCGTTCGTCGAGCTCCATCCTCGTAAGCAAGAGCATCTCGTCGCTTACAAACGGCTCGATAAGAACCCCGGGGAGGTTGCGCTCGTAGACGACGAAGGCTAGATCGACCTCGCGCCGCTCGAGCTTCCCGTAGATCGCCGGCGAGTTCGCGCTTTCAACGTGCAGGACGAGCTCGGGGTGGCGCAGCGCCAAATCGCGGAGGATCGGCGCGAGCACGAAGTGGCTGACGCTGTCCGGTGCGCCGAGGCTGAGCGCCGCATCGCGACGGGCAGTGAGTGCCGCCACGTCGCGCGTCACCTCCTCCCAGCGTTCGGCCAGAACTAACAGCTCGTCTCCCTCCGGGGTGAGCGTTGCATGCGGCCGGCCGCGCGCCCGATCGACGAGTACCACACCCAAGCGACGCTCGAGCGCCTGCAGCCGATTTGTCACCGTCGACTGCGAGAGGTGCAGGTGGCGGCTCGCTTCCTTCAGCGAGCCATACCGGTAAACGGCGAGAAACGCGGTCAGTTGGGTCTCATCCATTTATCGATTTTATCGATTTTTCATGCCGTAAAGTTCTGTTTGACGCGAGAAGTTGCCCCGCGTACCGTGCCTGACTCCAAATTCGACGCCGCGCCTGATTGGCGGAATGTGGTGTCGGACGAGCTGGGAGGTTCGCGTGGCTTCAGACAGGACTTACTCGCAGATTCGGGTTGACGACGTTGACGACAGTGGCGTCGCGCGAATCGTGCTGAATCGTCCTGAGCGCCTGAACGCGATCTCGGCCTTGATGCGAGAGGAGCTGATCGACTCGCTCCGGAACCTGGACAACGATCCGGCCGTCAAGGCAATCGTGCTGACGGGCGCGGGCGAACGAGCGTTCGGCGCCGGCCAGGACCTCGGCGAAGCGCGGACGTTCAGCGAGGAGGTCATCGATACATGGATCGACGAGTGGACGACGCTCTACCGCACGGTGATCGATCTGGCGACCCCGACGATCGCCGCGGTCAACGGGTATGCAGTCGGTGCCGCCTTCCAGCTCGCCGCGGTCTGCGACATCCGCGTCGCGTCCGAGACGGCGCGATTCGGGATGCCTGAGGTCGACGACGCGATCCCCTGCATAACCGGTAGCTGGTCGCTGCTGCAGCTGATCGGACGTGCTCGGATCGCCGACCTGATCCTCACCGGCCGCATGATCGATGCGGACGAGGCGCGGAGCTGGGGGCTCGTGAGTCGCATAGTTCCCGCTGGTGAGCTCGAGTGGGAAGCGACGGCCTTGGCTGCGACGCTCGCAGCCAAGAGCCCGACCGCGCTTGCGCTGAACAAGGCTTTCCTCGGACGGCTCGCGCTCGAGCGGCTGGACGAGTTCGAGGCATACGCAAAGGACGCACACCGCGCGGCCTTCAGGTCTGGGGAGCCACAGGAGGCGATGGCGCGGTTCCTCACCAAGCAGGCTGACGGGCGCGCCAGGTGAAGCTCTACGAGCACGAGGCCAAAGCGATCCTGACGATGGGCGGGATCAGCGTGCCACGTGGCGATCTGTGGCCGAACGTAAGCGGTCTCGCTTACCCGGTCGCCGTGAAGGCGCAACTCCTCGAGGGCGGCCGCGGCAAGCGCGGGGGCGTGGTATTCGCCGAGTCGGCAGAGGAGGTGGAGCGCCTGGCGCAGGCCCTATACGCAGGATCGGAGGCACTGGCGCCGGCGGCAGCGGTGCTCGTCGAGGAGAAGCTAGATCCTGAGCGCGAGCTGTACGTGGCGTTCGCGATCGACCGCAGTTCCCGCAGTGGGATCAGTTTGCTGGCGCTTGCCACTGGCGGTGTCGACGTCGAGGCGAGCGCCGGCGAGATGCAGCGCCTGCCGGTGCCGGCTTTGACCCAGAGGCTGCCCGGCTACGTGATCCGCGAGGCGGCGGCGGCGCTTGACATTGCGGCCGACACGGCACTTGAGGCGCTGCTCAATGCTTGCTTTCAGCTGTTCGTCTACCACGACTGTCTCCTCCTCGAGATCAACCCCCTTGCGACGCTCGTCGATGGGCGCCTGGTCGCGTTGGACGCACGAGTGGAGCTCGACGATGCAGCACGCTTCCGGCATCCGGAGTGGCCACAGCGAACAGAGGGCACCGAGTTTGAGATTGCGTGCCGCGAACTTGGCGCGGTTGCGAGTGAGGTCGATCCGGACGGTCATATCGCGATCGTGACCAGCGGGGCTGGCCTCGGCATGGCGACGCTCGATCTGGTTCGTCACTGCGATGGACGCACAAGGTGCGTTGTCGATCTCGGCGGCATGGTCTTCCGTCCCGAGGAAGCGGTCGGCCGACTCATCGAGCTCGTCGCCGGCCTGGAGCCTCGCGCGATCCTCGTCAACTGCTTCCTGCAGCTCGCGAGCCTCGAGCGCCTGGCGGCCGAGATGCTCGTCGGACTGGTCGCGAGTGAGTTCAGGTCCCCTGTCGTCATTCGGGCAGATGGGCCGGATGGCGACCGGGTGCGTGCCGGGCTCGAGCACGGCAACGTGAGCGTGTTC
Source organism: uncultured Conexibacteraceae bacterium (assembly GCA_963720195.1). Classification (GTDB taxonomy): domain Bacteria; phylum Actinomycetota; class Thermoleophilia; order Solirubrobacterales; family Solirubrobacteraceae; genus Palsa-465. The sequence continues at coordinate 324,381 of CAVRFD010000008.1, read as the reverse complement.
ACCGATTTCGACGCGGCCTGTCGGGCCGCGGTCGCTGCCAGTACGGCAATCACACTCGGGGGGGCCGGCTGATGGCGATCCTCGTCGAGGAGATGTCGCGCGTTCTTATCCAAGGCATCACCGGCGCTGTTGGCTCCAGTTTCGCCGAGAGAATGGTCGCCGACGGCACCCCAGTTGTCGGCGGTGTGGCTCCGCATCGGCAGGACGGCCAGGTGGCAGGCGTCCCAATCTTCGGAAGCGTCGAACGGGCCGTGCAGAAGACGGGTGCGACCGCTTCGCTTTTGGTGGTACCCGCCGCGGCAGTTGGAGAAGCGGTTATCGAGGCGGCGATGGCAGGAATCCGACTCATTTCGGTCTACAGCGAGCACGTGCCTGTCCATGACGCACTCGGCGCGATCATGACCGCTCGCGCCTTCGGAGCGACCGTCGTGGGACCGAACGCAGCCGGCCTCGCATCTCCCGGTATCGCGAACATGAGCGACGTCCTGAGCAGCGGTCTCACCATGGGACCGGCGGGGATCGTCTCGAAGTCCGGGACGCTCACCTACGAGGTGATCTCCGAGCTGCGGGGGGCCGGCGTCGGCGTGAGCACGGTTGCGTGCCTCGGCGGTGATCCCGTCATCGGCTGTTCCTACACCGACCTGCTGCCGCGTTTCGCGACCGATCCGAAGACCGAGATCGTGGTGCTGATCGGAGAGATCGGTGGTGTCGCCGAGCACGAGGCTGCGGACGTCTGGAAGCAGCTCGGATCTCCCAAACCGCTCATCGCCTACGTAGCCGGTGGCGCTGCGCCCGCGGCGAAGCGGATGGGACACGCGGGCGCGATCGTCGGAAGCAGTGCGGAGAGCGCGGCGGCCAAGAGCGAGGCGCTCGCAGCCGCTGGCGCCGATGTGGTCGAGACGTTGAGCGCGCTGGCGCCAGCGGCAATCACTGCACTTGCCGGCGGATACGCCGCAAGCGCAGGTAACAGCGAGGCAATGGCGCCGGAAGCGCGAGAAGGGAGCGACTGACAGTGACTCAGGAAAGCCGCTATTGGATTGGATCAGATATTGGCGGGACATTCACCGACACGGTGCTCGTCGATGTCGGACACGGCAGCGTGTGGACGTCGAAGGTTCTGACCACCAACCCGCACCACGAGGGCGCGCTACAGGGCATCGACGCCGTACTGCGCGAGGCCGAGGTCGAGTACGCGGAGCTGCGTCGGGTCGTGCACGCGACGACGCTTGTCTCCAACGCATTGATCGAGCGGCGCGGCGCTCGGGTCGGTCTGCTGACGACAGATGGCTTCGCCGACGTCCTCGAGATCGGCCGCGAAATCCGCTTCGACGGCTATGCCCTCGACATCAGGCAGCCTCCGTCCCTCGCCGTTGGGGAACTCCGCAAGGGCGTGACCGAGCGCGTGCTGTCCGACGGCACGCCGTATGTGCCCCTCGACGAGAGCTCGGCGCGCGCAGCGATCCAGGCGCTCGCCGAAGCGGATGTCGACTCCTACGCGATCTGCCTGCTGCACAGCTACATGAATCCTGAGCACGAGCGCAAGCTGGCGGAGCTCGTAACCGCACAAGCGGGCAGCGGGACGCACGTGTCCGTCTCGTCTGAGCTCGCCGCTGAGTTCCGCGAGTTCGAGCGCACCTCGACGACGGTTGCGAATGCCTACGTTCAGCCGCTGATCGCGGAATACCAGAGTCAGCTCGAGGCTGAGCTGACTCGGCGAGGCTGCCCGAGCCGGCTGTTCATCATGCTGTCGGAGGGCGGGATCGCCACCACCGATATCACCTCCAAACACCCGATCAGGATGGTCGAGTCAGGTCCCGCAGCCGGCGTCCTCGGCGGCGTCTGGATGGCTGAGCAGATCGGCGAATCGAGACTCGTCTCGCTCGACGTCGGCGGCACCACGGCGAAGGCCTGCCTGGTACGTGAAGGCGCTCCGACGCGCACGAATCTCTTCGAGGTGGCGCGCACGCGCCGTTTCATGAAGGGCAGCGGCATCCCACTCAGCGTGCCGTCGATCGAGATGGTCGAGGTCGGCGCCGGTGGTGGCTCGATCGCCCAACTCGACGACGCTGGGATCCTTCGCGTCGGACCAGAGTCGGCCGAGTCCATTCCTGGTCCCGCGTGTTATGGGCAGGGTGGTACGGCGGCAACTGTGACGGATGCGAACCTGGTACTCGGGTACCTGTCAGCCAGCGATTTTGCCGGTGGCACCCGCCCCCTTGATATCGAAGCGGCGTCGACCGCTATCGGCGAGATCGCCGATCAGATCGGGGTCAGCTTGGAGGACGCGGCCGCCGCGATTGTCGAGATCGCGACTGAGATCATGGTCGGGGCGGTGCGCGTGCACCTCGCCGAGCAGGGGCAGGATCCGCGCGCCTGCGCGCTCATCGCAAGCGGCGGCGGCGGCCCGCTACACGGCCCCACAGTGGCGCGGAAAATGCATATGACCCGGGTGGTCTGCCCGCCTCGTGCCGGAGTGTTCTCAGCACTGGGCCTACTCGTCTCACCGCCGACGTTCAACCTCGGTCGCACGATGATCACGCGGCTCGAAAGCGCCGATTGGAGCTCCGTAAACGCGCTGCTCGGAGAGATGGAGGCGGACGGTCGAGCGCTGCTCGAGGGGTTCGACATCGACGGCTCCGAGATCAACGTTGCCCGCTCAGCCGACATGCGCCGGGTCGGCCAGACGCACAGCGTCAGTGTTCCGATCCCACAGGGTGAGCTCGGGCCGAACGACGCGGCGACGATCGAGGCCGCATTCGAGCAGGTCGCGCTAGAGCTGTATGGCCACAGTCTCGGGGACGCCCCCGCCGAAGCGTTGACGTGGCGCGTCAGCATCGAGGGGCCCAAGCCTGACCTGTCCGCACTACAGCGTGTGCAGGGCACGTCACGGTCGCGCGACCCACGTGACTGCTACTTCCGCGGCCACGGCTGGCTCGAAACGGCCGTCATCGATCGCCTGGCGCTCTCGCCAGGCGAGATGGGCGTGGGTCCTGTGCTGATCGAAGAGCACGACTCAACGGCGCTGGTCGGCCCGGGTGACCGGTACCGCATGGATCAGCTCGGCAACCTCATCATCGAGATAGGAGACGCTCAATGACCACCGCTCAGCCAGCTCCGCAGGTTGCGGCGCCGACCGACGTTTTGACCGCGGAGGTCGTGTGGCATCGGTTGATTTCGATCGTCGAGGAGTGCGAGACGGTGATCGCGCACATGTCGTTCTCGCCGGTCGTCGGCGAGGCGCGTGACTATGCCGCAGCCCTTCTCGACGCGCGCGGAGAGGTATTGGCGCAGGCTCCGTCGGGAATCGGCACGTTTGTCGCGATCCTCGGTCGTGCGGGTCGGGCGATGTTGGAGATGATTCCGCCGGAGTCGTTGCGTCCTGGCGATGTGTTGGTCACCAACGATCCCTGGGTTTGTGCCGGGCATCTGCCGGACGTGATGACGATGTCCCCGATCTTCCTGGACGACAAGATCGTCGGCTACGCAACCTCGATCGCGCACATGTCAGACCTCGGCGGACAGATCTCCGCCGAAGCACGCGACCTCTTCGAAGAAGGACTGCGGATCACCCCCTGCTTCCTCTACCGCGGCGGCGAACCCAACGAAGACGTGTTCCGCTTCATCCGCACCAACAGCCGCTCCCCACAACAGGTCGTCGGCGACCTCGAAGCCCAAGTCGCCGCCACCGCACTGATGGGCAAACGCGTGCTCGAAGCACTCGGCGAACAAGGACTACACGACCTCAGCGACGTCTCCGAGATCATGCAAACCCGCGCCGAAGAAGCAGTCCGCAACCTGATCACACGACTCCCCGACGGCGTCTACCGCGGCGAACTGCTCTGCGACGGCATCGACGACGACACCACCCTCGTCGCAACCATCACCATCACAGGCGACTCACTAAACGTCGACTGGACAGGCACGACAGAGCAGGTTCGGGGCGGCCTGAACTGCCCATTCACGATGACGCTCTCTGAGACCTGTTACGCGCTCCGGATCGCGATGGGTGGGTCGAGGCTGCCGCTCGTCGAGGGAGCCGTGAGGCCGATCACCGTAACCGCCCCGGAGGGCACCATCCTCAATCCGGCGTTTCCGGCGCCGGTGATGATCCGCGTCGCGACCGCGCACAACATCGCAGCGACACTGTTCCGCGCACTTGAACCACTAGTCCCCGAACACATCCAACCATGGGCGATCTCCGCCCACTACGGCGCCTGCTGGACCTTCGCGTTCCGCGGCGAATCACGCGGCAGCGAAGCATTCCAACACGGCGGCCCCCCACAAATGGGCGGCGACTTCGTGCAGCTCTACCTATTCAACGGCGGCACCGGCGCCACCGGCGTCAGCAACGGCGCCAACGCAATGTCAATGCCCGTCAACTGCGCCAACGTCCCGATCGAGGTCATGGAAGCCCGCTCACCCTGCCTCTTCGAACGCAAACAACTACTACCCGGCTCCGGCGGCGCCGGCCAATTCCACGGCGGGCTAGGACAAGAAGTCTTCGTCCGCAGCCTCGCAGACGGACCACTGGACTTCGTGCCCCGCTCAGCCGGACGCATCGTCCACCCACCCCTCGGACTACGCGGCGGCCAACCCGGATCCGGCGGCGCAATCGAAATCGACGGAACACCCGTCAACGTCCGACGCGCACACCGCCTGCACCCAAACCAAACAGTCCGCGTCGCAATCCCAGGCGGCGGCGGATTCGGCACCCCCCAATGAACGAGGCATATCGGCACACGCACCGCCTTTAGCACAGGCGGAGCCAAGCGCTACCCGGCCCCAGTTGGGCCTGTAGGCACAGACGTACAGAGGAGTCGTTGTGACAGGTACTCACACAGAAAGGAAGTCCATGAGTAGGGCAACACCAACATCGTCCGCGCCGCGGACGCGGCGCCTGCGGCGTCGCTTCTTCGGCGCCGGCGTCGTTAGCGGTATCGCCGTATTGGCCGCCGTGGCGAGCAGCAGCGCAGCCACCGGCACGGCCGCAGCCTCAGGAAGCGGTCCGTTCGTCGTCGATTCCGACAATGTCGGCGTGAGCTTGGACCCAGCACTCGCGTCCGACCAGCCAAGCTTCCAGGCTGTCACCCCCGTCTACCAGTCGCTGGTCAACGACAACCCGACCACCGACACGCTCGAGCCGTCGCTTGCAACCTCGTGGTCGGTCTCCAAGACCGGCAAGACAATCACGCTGCATCTCCGCAAGGGCGTCAAGTTCCATGACGGCAGCACGCTGAGCGCGGCCGGCGTCGTGATCTCGCTCGACCGCACGGTCGCTATCAACAAGGGCCAGTCGTTCCTGATCTCGGACATGAAGAAGGCAGTTGCGGCCGGGCCGCTGACACTGAAGATCGACCTGAAGGCCCCGGACTCCGACTTCCTCTACTCGCTGACGCGGATCTACATCGTCAGCGGCAAAGCCGCGCAGGAACACGCCGGTAACGACAACGGCCAGAGCTGGTTTGCCTCACACGAAGCCGGTAGCGGCCCATACACGGTCACGTCGTGGCAGCCGAACAACCATCTCACGTTGACCGAGTTCCCCGGATACTGGGGTGGTTGGAGCGGCAAGCACGTCAAGACCTTCCAGTTCAACGAGGTTCCAGACGCGAACACGCAGCTGCTCGATGTCGAACGGGGCAACGCTGACTTCGCGAACGCGGTATCGATCAACAACGCAGTCAAGGCACGTTCAAACAAGAACGTGCAAGTGGTGATGGGCACCGGCAGCCCGTTCTACTTGATGTTCGACACTGATCGGGCGCCGCTCAACAACGTGAACGTACGACACGCACTGTCGCTGGCGGTCCCGTATAGCGAGATCATCAAGCAGATCATGTACGGCACGGCGAGCAAGATGAACGGGCCGGTTCCAAGCTGGATGACTGGAGCGGACAAGAACCTGCCGACACCGAGCGAGAACCTCACGGAGGCGAAGAAGCTGCTCTCCAAGGCCGGCTACGGAGCTTCGAAGCCGCTGACGCTCACGTTCGCCTACTTCCCGGGTTGGACCTTCGAGCAGTCGATCGCTGCCGCATACCAGTACGAGCTCTCAAAGATCGGCGTGCAGCTGAAGATCAGCGCACTACCCTGGGCGACGTTCACCCAGCAGATCAGCAAGCCGAGCACGCGTCCGGACATCGGCACAATCGCGGTCTACGTCCCGATTCCGTCGCCGGGCCCGACGCTGACCTACAGCTTCGATCCGGCCAGCGCAGGGAACTGGGCCTACTGGGGCTACAGCAACCCGACAGTGACGTCCTTGATCAATCAGGCCGAGACCAGCACCAGTAGCACCGCACGTACCACCGATTACCAGAAGGCCGAACAGGCGATCACGGGCGATTATGCGGCCGCCTGGTTGATGCAGATCCCAGATGTGTTCGTCCTCTCACCCAAGGTTCACGGGCTACAGAACGACGCCACGCTGGGGCAGGTGCTCAACTGCTACGGCGTCTGGCTGTCCTGAGCGCCGTTAGATGAGGGCAGCGGGTCCGTCGGAGCACTGAGGTGAGAGCTCGATACATCTTCGAGCGAGCGTGGTCAACCGTGCTGATGCTGCTTGGCATCGCGGTGATCACGTTCGTGCTCACCCATGTGATTCCGGCGGACCCGGCCCGGATAGCGGCCGGTCTGCGTGCGACTCCGCAACAGGTCGCGCAGGAGCGTCGCGAGCTCGGCCTCGACCAACCTCTGTACGTACAGCTTTGGAAGTTCCTCGAACAGATCGCGCACGGCAACTTCGGGCGGAGCTTCGTCACGTTCCGCCCGGTTTCGAAGGACATCGCGACTTACTTCCCCGCGACGCTCGAACTGGTGCTCTGCGCGATGCTCGGGATCGTCGTCTGCGGTGTTGCCGCCGGCGTTTACGTGGCCACGCGCGAGCGTGCGCTACCCCGCATCCTTGTCAAGACGTTCGCGCTGCTCTCGTTCGGCGCCCCGGTGTTCCTCACCGCGCTGCTGGCGCAGGTCGTGTTCTTCGGCAAGCTCGGATGGCTACCGTCAGGCGGCCGCATCTCGGGTCCGCCGCCGACAGCGATCACGCACCTCTATCTCGTCGACTCGCTGCTGACGCTGAACTTCCGCGCGTTTGGTTCAGCTGCCGTCCACATGATCCTGCCGGCATCCGTGCTCGCGTTGAGCCGGTTCGGCGTGATCATGCGGTTCGTCGACGAGCAGCTGACCATATCGCTGGCTTCCGACTACATCCGCACGGCGCGTGCGAAGGGATTGTCGAAGTGGACGATCGTCAGGCGGCACGCGCTGCGCAACGCCCTGATCCCGGTTGTGACCATGATTGGCCTGCAGTTCGGCTGGCTGCTGGGGGGCACCGTGATCGTCGAGTCGATCTTTTCCTGGCCGGGCCTCGGCAACTACATGGTCAACTCGATCCAGTCATTGGACTTCAACCCCGTGATCGGCACCGCCATCGTGCTGGGCGCGGCGTTCGCCGTAATCAACTTCATAGTCGACGTGATCCAGCAGTACCTGGATCCGCGGCTGGCGGAGGACTAGTCGTAATGGCCGTCGATGTGATCTCGCAGCCACCGCGTCGAGTATTGCCATGGCGACCCTCGCTCGCGGCTCTACGGCGTGGCCCGCTGGGCACGTTCGAGGGCGCCTTGGGAGCCCTGATCGTGTTCGGCGTGATATTTGTGGCGATCTTCGGCTCAGACATTGCGCCATACAACCCATCGGCGATTGACTTCACGGCGCAGCTTTCGGGGCCGAGCAGCGCACATCTGTTCGGCACCGACGAACTGGGACGAGACATCTTGAGTCGCGTGCTCGCCGGCGCGGGTCAGACGATCCCGGCCTCACTGGCAGTCGTCGGAATCGCGATGACTTTCGGAAGCATCATCGGGCTGACAGCAGGCTACGTCGGCGGCAAAGTCGACAACGTCCTGATGCGCATCACCGACATGTTCCTCGGTTACCCCGCGTTCCTACTTGCAATCGCCGTCGTCTCGTCGCTGGGGCCCGGACTGTCACAGGCGGTGATTTCACTGTCGATCCTGTGGTGGGCGGGGTACGCGCGCTTGGTCCGCACGCAGGTACGACTCGTCAGAAAACTCGAATACGTCGAGGCGGCACGCGCCGTCGGAGCTTCTGACACGCGCATCGTCTTCAGGCACATAGCGCCGAACATCGTCGGGCCGATGCTCGTCAAGGCGACCGTCGACGTGTCGCTCGTGGTCGAGAGCATCGCGGCACTTGGATTCATCGGACTCGGCGCCCAGCCGCCATCGCCCGAGTGGGGAACGATGATTGCGACCAGCAGGCAGTATGCCCTCGACGCCTGGTGGTATCCGGTCTTCCCAGGCATAGCGCTACTCGTCACCGTCGTCGGGTTCAACTTGCTCGGAGACGCCCTATCACGGAGGTCGCGGAGGCGATGACCACACGCACCGACAGCAGTACGTTGTCAGCCACCGATGTCCTGGCCGCGGAGGTGGTGTGGCATCGGTTGATTTCGATCGTCGAGGAGTGCGAGGCGGTGATCGCGCACATGTCGTTCTCGCCTGTTGTCGGCGAGGCGCACGACTATGCCGCGGCATTGCTGGACGGGGATGGCGAATTCATCGCCCAGGCCCCGTCTGCGATGGGTGGCTTCGTTGCGACCTTGGGTCCGGCAGGCAGGCGGATGTTGGAGATGATTCCGCCGGAGTCGTTGCGTCCTGGCGATGTGTTGGTCACCAACGATCCCTGGGTTTGTGCCGGGCATCTGCCGGACGTGATGACGATGTCCCCGATCTTCCTGGACGACAAGATCGTCGGCTACGCAACCTCGATCGCGCACATGTCAGACCTCGGCGGACAGATCTCCGCCGAAGCACGCGACCTCTTCGAAGAAGGACTGCGGATCACCCCCTGCTTCCTCTACCGCGGCGGCGAACCCAACGAAGACGTGTTCCGCTTCATCCGCACCAACAGCCGCTCCCCACAACAGGTCGTCGGCGACCTCGAAGCCCAAGTCGCCGCCACCGCACTGATGGGCAAACGCGTGCTCGAAGCACTCGGCGAACAAGGACTACACGACCTCAGCGACGTCTCCGAGATCATGCAAACCCGCGCCGAAGAAGCAGTCCGCAACCTGATCACACGACTCCCCGACGGCGTCTACCGCGGCGAACTGCTCTGCGACGGCATCGACGACGACACCACCCTCGTCGCAACCATCACCATCACAGGCGACTCACTAAACGTCGACTGGACAGGCAGTTCGGCGCAAGTGCGCGCCGGTATCAACTGCCCGTTCGGGTACACCCGCGCCAACACGATTTATGCGCTGCGCATGGCGCTCGGCGGCTCCGGAATACCACTGGTCGAGGGCGCCACGCGACCGCTGACGGTTCAGGCTCCGCTCGGATCGATCGTCAACGCGGCGTTTCCGGCGCCGGTGATGATCCGCGTCGCGACCGCGCACAACATCGCAGCGACACTGTTCCGCGCACTTGAACCACTAGTCCCCGAACACATCCAACCATGGGCGATCTCCGCCCACTACGGCGCCTGCTGGACCTTCGCGTTCCGCGGCGAATCACGCGGCAGCGAAGCATTCCAACACGGCGGCCCCCCACAAATGGGCGGCGACTTCGTGCAGCTCTACCTATTCAACGGCGGCACCGGCGCCACCGGCGTCAGCAACGGCGCCAACGCAATGTCAATGCCCGTCAACTGCGCCAACGTCCCGATCGAGGTCATGGAAGCCCGCTCACCCTGCCTCTTCGAACGCAAACAACTACTACCCGGCTCCGGCGGCGCCGGCCAATTCCACGGCGGGCTAGGACAAGAAGTCTTCGTCCGCAGCCTCGCAGACGGACCACTGGACTTCGTGCCCCGCTCAGCCGGACGCATCGTCCACCCACCCCTCGGACTACGCGGCGGCCAACCCGGATCCGGCGGCGCAATCGAAATCGACGGAACACCCGTCAACGTCCGACGCGCACACCGCCTGCACCCAAACCAAACAGTCCGCGTCGCAATCCCAGGCGGCGGCGGATTCGGCACCCCCCAATGAACCACGCACCGATGAACACCGCCGACGAACGCGAACCGCTGCTGTCCGTACGCGGCCTGACCGTTGAGTTCCGCGGGCCAAGTGGAACAGTGCATGCCGTCGATGGCATCGACTATGACCTGTACCCCGGCGAGGTGCTCGGGATCGTCGGCGAGTCAGGCTCGGGCAAGAGCGTAAGTACACAGGCAATGCTCGGCCTGGTTCCACGGCCTCCCGGATGCGTCGTCACCGGGAGCGTCGAGTTCAAAGGACGCGACCTGCTGCGTCTGGGCGAAAAGGAGATGCGTCGCGTGCGCGGGAGCGAGATCGCGATGGTGTTCCAGGACCCGATGACCTCGCTTAACCCCGTGATACGTATCGGTGCACAGCTCGGCGAGGCGGTTACGACGCACAACCGCAATCTCTCCAAGGCTGACGTGCGAGAGCGGGTGCTCGAGCTCATGCAACTAGTCGGCATTCCAAATCCCCAGGAGCGATATCACCAATTCCCGCACGAGTTCTCAGGCGGTATGCGCCAGCGCGTGATGATCGCGATGGCCATGGCTAACAAGCCGTCTCTGCTGATCGCGGACGAGCCGACCACAGCGCTTGACGTCACGATTCAAGCCCAGGTGCTGGAGGTGCTGAAACGCGCCCAGGCGGAGAGCGGAGCGGCGACGATCATGATCACGCACGACCTGGGCTTGATCGCGGAGCTAGCCGACCGCGTGCTTGTGATGTACGCGGGCAGGATCGTCGAGGACACCGACGTCTACACACTCTTCAGCGCACCCCGTCACCCGTACACGCTGGGACTGATGGAAAGCCGACCCCAGCTGACCGGGATCGACGCGCCCCTGCGCCCGATCCCTGGGCAGCCGCCAAACCTCATCACCAGGCCTGAAGGCTGCGCCTTTGCCCCACGCTGCTTCCTCGCTCAGGAACGAGAACGCTGCGATTCTGAGCTACCGGCCCTGAGAGCGCTCGATGGCGCAGCTCACCGTGCAGCCTGCCATTTCTCTGAGGAGCTCGCCTCGCTTGAGAGCAGCGAGGCGTTCCGATGACGACCTCGACGGCAGCTGTTCAAACGGATCGGGAGACGATCCTCCAGCTCGAGGGACTCACGAAGCACTTCCCCGTGAAGCGCGGTGTACGCCAGAAGACGACAGGCGCGGTCCGGGCCGTCGATGGAATCGATCTGACCGTTCGCACAGGCGAGACGCTGGGCCTCGTTGGCGAGTCCGGCTGCGGCAAGACGACGCTTTCGCGTCTGATCATCAAGCTCGTCGAGGCGAATACCGGGCGAATCGTGTTCGATGGCGAGGACATCACGAATTACTCGCGTCGACAGATGACTGCGGTGCGCGAGCGGCTGCAGATCGTGTTTCAGGATCCGTACGCGTCGCTCAATCCGCAGATGACAGTTCGTCAGATCGTAAGCGAGCCGCTGCGCATTCACGGTCGTTACGACCGCCGCACGGCGCGCCGCCAGGTCGACGAGTTGCTGAGCACCGTCGGACTCAGCCAGGAGCAGGCGAGCCGCCTGCCGCACGAGTTCTCGGGCGGCCAGAGGCAGCGGATCGGGATCGCGCGGGCACTTGTCCTTCAACCACGACTGATCGTGCTCGACGAGCCGGTATCGGCGCTCGACGTCTCCGTTCAGGCGCAGGTGGTCAACCTGCTCGAGAACCTGCAAGCCGAGTTTGGCCTGACGTACATCTTCGTGGCGCACGACCTTTCGATCGTGCGTCACGTGTCGACCCGCGTCGCGGTCATGTACCTGGGCAAAATCGTGGAGATAGGCAACAAGGAAGCGATCTACGAGAGCCCGGCTCACCCATACACGCAGGCGCTGCTGTCTGCCGTACCGATCGACGACCCGACGCAGCGTAACCAGCGCGAGCGCATCGTCCTCAAGGGCGATGTTCCGAGCCCGCTCGATCCACCAAGCGGCTGCCGTTTCCGAACACGCTGCTGGAAAGCGCAGGACATCTGCCGTGCAGAAGAGCCGCCGCTGATCGACCGCGGCGACGCTCATGCAAGTGCGTGCCACTTCGCGGACGTCGAGCCCGACCTGAACAGCGTCGCAACGGTCCGAGACCTAGGACTGTGACTGCACCCACCGCACTCATGGAGCAGCTGACGGCGAGAGTCGATGCGGTGATGGCTGATTGCCTTGGGGCGCTCTCCGATTTGATCTCGATCCCGTCGGTCAGCCTGCGGGGATTCGATAAGTCGCAGGTACGAGCCTCGGCTGAACTGACAGCCTCCCTGCTCGCGGAATCAGGGGCACCCGATGTAAGGATCCTCGAGACGGCGACCGGCTATCCCGCTGTCTGCGCGCGGTGGCCAGCACCAGCGGGCAGCCCGACCGTCCTGCTGTATGCGCATCACGACATACAGCCGGCCTCCGAAGAGGACGGATGGACCTCTCCTCCCTTTCGCTCCGATCGGCGTGGCGGACGCATCTTCGGCCGTGGGGCCGCAGATAACAAGGCCGGCATAGCCGTCCATCTCGCGGCCCTGAGAGCGCTGGCGCCGATTCCACCGGTCGGCGTTACGGTGCTTGTGGAGGGCGAGGAGGAGATCGGATCGCCTGGTCTGGCGGCACTCCTCGACGAGCACGCCGAACTGGTCGCGGCCGACGCCGTGGTGATCGCGGACTCAGCATCGCTGCGGGTGGGACAGCCAGCACTGACGATCTCTCTACGCGGTCTGATCGACGCTGTCGTGGAGCTGCGAACGCTGTCCGGACCGCTACACAGCGGCGTCTTCGGCGGCGTGGTGCCGGATGCCTTGAGTGCGATGACGAAGCTCTTGGCGAGCCTCCACGACGAGGACGGGACGGTGGCGATCGAGCGCCTCGGACCGCAGTCGGCTGACGGACTAGCGTTGGAGGGCGGCGAGCTGAACCGCAACGCCAAGCCGGTGGCCGGTGTCACGCTGCCCAGCGACGCGGAAGCGGCGCTACGCGCTTGGACGCGACCGGCACTCTCAGTCCTCGGCCTCGATGCGCCAGCCGCTGCCAGCGCTGGCAACCAGCTCGTGCCGGGCGCCCGCGCAAAGCTGAGCCTGCGGATACCGCCGGGTATAGCGCCCGAGATCGCGCGAGACTTGCTGCAGGCGCATCTGGCGTCGCATACACCGTGGGGTGCAGAACTCACGATCGAGCCGGGGCAGTCGGTCGCGCCATTCCGAGTCGACGCTGATAGCGAGATGTTTCGGCTCGCGGAAAGTTGCTTCGCGAGCGCCTGGGGCATCGACCCGATCCGGATCGGCAACGGAGGCTCGATTCCGGCGGCGGCAGCGCTGGGTTCACGGTTCGAGGACGCGCCGGTGATCCTGTTCGGGGCAGCGGACCGCACGTCGCGGACGCACGGCGTCGACGAGAGCGTCGAGATCGACGAGATTCGCAGATGCGCGCTCGCCGAGGCTCTGTTCCTCGCGCAGCTGGCGAACTTCACGAGCAGCGATAAACCTAATGGCACGCCCACTTCGCGTCGAGGCGCTCAATCACAATCTGAAAGGGACAACGGGGATGACTGACTCCACCCAGACTGCGGCAGCCCTGGACCTCATCCAGCATTGGATCGGCGGCGCGTCGTACGCCAGCCAAAGCGGGGCGGTCGGTCCTGTGTTCAACCCGGCGACCGGCCAGAAGACGGCCGACGTCGAACTCGCGACCACGGACGACGTTGATCGAGCCGTCCAGGCCGCCAGACAGGCCTTTCCTGCCTGGCGCGCCCGTTCGCTGGCGCGTCGCGCGGAGGTCTTCTTCCGGATTCGGGAGCTGCTGCATGAGCGTCGGGAGGAGCTCGCACGGATAGTGGTCGCGGAACACGGCAAGGTCTTCGAGGACGCACTCGGGGAGGTCACGCGCGGGCTCGAGGTCGTCGAGTTCTGCTGCGGTCTGCCGGGCCTGCTCAAGGGCGAGTTTTCCGAGCAGGCGTCGACCGGCGTCGACGTCTTCTCGATCCGTCAGCCGCTCGGCGTCGCGGCTGGGATCACGCCCTTCAACTTCCCAGTGATGGTTCCGATGTGGATGTGGGCGCCGGCGATCGCCTGTGGGAACACGTTCGTTCTCAAGCCGTCCGAGAAGGATCCGTCGGCATCGATCTGGACGGCGGAGCTGCTCAAGGAAGCGGGCCTGCCCGACGGCGTCTTCAACGTCGTGATGGGCGACAGGGTTGCGGTTGACGCGGTGCTCGAGCACCCGGACATCGCCGCGGTCTCCTTCGTCGGCTCGACTCCAGTCGCGCGGCATGTCTATCAGACCGCAACTGCGAACGGGAAGCGCTGTCAGGCCCTTGGCGGAGCCAAGAACCACATGATCGTGATGCCCGACGCCGACCTCGGGATGGCGGCCGACGCCGCAGTTTCGGCCGGTTACGGCTCCGCCGGCGAGCGTTGCATGGCAATCTCCGTCGTCGTCGCTGTCGGCGATGTGGCCGATCCCCTTGTGGAGGCGATCAAGCAGCGCATCCCCAAGGTGAAGGTCGGGGACGGTCTGGATCCGGCGTCAGAGATGGGCCCGTTGGTGACCGGCGAACATCGCGATCGCGTCGCCTCCTACGTCGAGAATGCGGCCGCCGAGGGGGCAACCGTGGTCGTCGACGGCCGCGAAGGAGTTCACAGTGACGGTTTCTTCCTCAACCCATCGCTGCTCGATAGCGTCGCTCCCGGCATGCGCGCTTACGACGATGAGATCTTCGGGCCCGTCCTCGGAATCACCCGAGTTGCCACCTACGACGAGGCGATACGACTCGTCAATGACAATCCCTACGGCAACGGCACGGCGATCTTCACTCGGGATGGCGGCGTCGCGCGGCGCTTCCAGTTCGAGGTTGAGGCGGGGATGGTTGGCATCAACGTTCCCATTCCGGTCCCTGTCGCCTACTACTCGTTCGGTGGGTGGAAGGCCTCGCTATTCGGTGACCAGCACATCTACGGTCCGGATGGAATCGACTTCTACACCCGCGGCAAGGTCGTGACATCGCGCTGGCCCGATCCGTCGACCTCGAAGGTTGACCTCGGATTCCCGCAGACCCGGTGAACGAGGTCTGCCTTTGATGAACTACGGAAGGTCCCGCTCGCTCGGAGATCTCGGTGGTTCGATCGCGCCTTGTTGTATGGCGGTAGCGACCGCGTGCGCACGGTTGCGTGTACCGAGCTTGCGATGGGCGTTGGTGATATGAGTTCTGACGGTGGCGGGTGAGATCGTCAGCTCATCAGCTATCTGTTGCAGGCCAGCGCCGGTAGCCACCAGCGAGAGAACCTCGCGCTCGCGGCGTGATAGCGGCCCGGCGGCCGGCCGCTCGCCGCCGGACTCCGGCGCGCCCAGCTCGCCTTCAGGCCAGTCAGCCGGCGCGAATATCGACAGGTGGCGTCCCGGAAGCAGGTTCGCCAGCCTGCAGTAGACGACCGGCAGGCGGCGTCCGTCCGGCAAGCCGAAGTCGCTGGAGCCGGTGGAGGAACCCTCGTCAATAACCTTTCTCCACACGCCATCCAGCCCCGGTAGCTGCTCGCGCGGCGCGAAATCGTCAATGCGATGTCCGCGCAGCTCCCTCAGGCTCATCCGCAGGAGCAGTCGTGCGGCTCGATTCGCGTGCAGATAGCGACGATCATTGTCGACTATCACCATTGGGATCATGTAATTCTCAGACGCTCGCTGCACGCACCGTGCGCACCCACGAGCTTCGACCATGGCTCGCACGGCAGGGGCAAGCATTACGCCAGCGTCAGATGATGGCCGCACCCTGCTCGCCGAGCGGCGGGTTGGGCGCAAGTCCTCAACCGTCACCGGGATCATTTTCTCATCGTGCAATCGGCGGCCTAGGTCTGTCACGGTTCGAGGGTCGCATCCGATCGCCGTTTCAGTCCACAGGCACACCGGAAAACTGGGCTGCAGTGCCCAAGGCACGGCATAGGGAAAGCCGTACGCCCCAACATAGCGGCCAGCCCGGGATCGTCGACCGAGAGCACTTCCGCTGGAGCGTCATGCGTCCCCCGGAACGGTGCTCATCACCGCAGTCGGATTGAGCAGAAGGACCAACCGATCAGCGACGTTGGCGATCGACTCAACTAGTGTCGTATCCGTCGCTGCGGGGGCATGCTCCAGCTGGTCTTCGGAGATCGTGAGGACCTCGTCCACGCTGTCAACGATCACGCCGACCGTACGGTCCTCGTGCTCGAGAACCATGATCTTGTCGCGCTCGCCGAGCCCGGGATCGACGCCCATTCTCGCAGCGAGGTCGTGCACGGGCACGATGCGTCCCCGTAGGTTGATCACGCCGCACACCGAGCTGTCGCCCGACGCAACGGATCGCGGCTGCTGGTAATGGATGATCTCTTGCACCCGTCCGATCGGAAGCGCGTACTGCTCGCGACCGAGCGTGAATACGACTAACTGCTGAGCGTTCAGTTCCTGCGACATCTTCTACTCCTGTGGTCAGGGCTAGTCGGCTACGGCCGACCACCCCATTCGTGGCTCGGGCGTCAGCGAGTGGCCAGCCTGAACTGAGCGACCAGCTCGTTGAGGGTCTCAGCGTTACCGGCGAGCTCCTGTGCCGAGGCCGAGATCTGCTGAGCCGATGCTGAGGTCTGCTCTGTGGAGGCGGACACCTCCTCAGTTGAGGCGGACGATTCCTCGACGACGGCCGCGACCGCACCAATCGTTTCCTGCATGCTCTGTGCGGTTGCGGAGATCTGCTCCGACGCCGCGGCGATCTGCTCGATCCGGGTAGTCATGTCATCGACTGATGACCCGATCTGCATGAAAGCCTCACGCGTTCGCTCCACCACGGTCGCGCCGTCCTGGGTGCGCTTGGCGCCGTCCTCGACCACATCGACGGCGTGAGTCGTTTCGGTCTGGATGGCTTTGATCAGGCCGGAGATCTCCTCTGCGGCGTGCTGGGACTCTTCGGCCAGCTTTCTGACCTCCTCAGCGACCACCGCGAAGCCGCGGCCCTGTTCACCTGCCCGGGCCGCCTCGATCGCGGCGTTCAGTGCAAGTAGGTTGGTCTGCCCGGCGATCCCGGTGATCGTCTGGACAATCTGACCGATCTGCTCAGACTTCGAGGCCAGCTCACGGATCGCGTCGCTCACCTCGGCCGAGGAGTCGCGCACCGAGTTCATCGCGGCCGTCGCCTGTTCAGCTGCCCCGACTCCCTGCTGGGCGATACCTCGCGCTTCAACCGCGACTCTTGCCGTCTCCTGTGCGTTGCTGGCGGACTCCTCCACCGCTCTGCTGACGTCCTCGGCCGCGCGCCTTGCCTCGACGATCATCTGCCACCTGGCGCTCGGCGCCCTCCGCGATCCCACCAATCGCGTTGGCAATCTCTCCGGTCGCCCGTCCCGACTCATCTGAAGTCGTAGCCATCTGTTGCGAAGCCGCGGAGACCTCGCCGGCCGAGCCCGCGACCCTACTGACGATCTCGTTGAGATTTGTGCGAGTGGTGTTGTAAGCCGTGGAGATGGCGTCGAACCGGTCACGAACCCCGTTGACCGCGACGGCGACCTGTCCGATCTCATCCTTGGCCGGATTCTCGATCGGCTCGGTCAGCGACTCCACGCGGACCGTCAGGTCACCTTCGGCAAGCGCCTCGATCCCGTTCATCAGGCTGGTCGCGCCCTGGTCGCGGAGGGAAGTCATCCTGTCGAGCACCACGTCCACGCCGCGCTTGATCGAACGCGAGACCAACGCTGCGATGCCGAGACCAAGGGCGATCGCCACCACCAGCAGCACGATGCCGAGCGTCCGGGCAGAGCTGTAGGTCGAGGCGCTGGTCTTTGTGTCGGCGGCTGCGACCCTCTGATCGATAGAGCTCCACGACGCGATCAGGTTCTGCATCGGCGTCAGATGGGCGGTGTCAGTTCGTGTCGACAAGTGCCTGTGTTGCTGAGCCCTGGGCAACGGTCTTCGCGAGCAAGGGAGCGTTCGCGGCCTTGTACGCGGTCCAATCGGACTGCGCATCGTGATAGTCAATCGTGTCCTGTCCGGGGCTGACGAGCTTTGCGAAGTTCTTGAGGCCGGTATCGAGCGCCTGAGCGTCCTGCGCTGCGGACTGCTGCTCCCTGGCGCGGACCGATGGGTTGGTTTCAATGATGCCCTCGAGGCGTGCTCGACTCGTAATCGTTGAGCGACAGGCCCATGCTGTTGATCGCGACGACAGACGGAAAGTCGCTGGACGACAGGGTGTTTGAGATTCCGTTGACACTGCCGAGCTGCGAGATCATGACAACGCCCAACACGAGTGTTAGCGCAAGGACCACCCCGAAGCCACCAAATAACTTTGCCCTGACCGACAAATTTCTCAAGAACTCCACTTGTATTCCTCCGTCGTCTTGACCGTTAGCACCCCATGTATCGGCCGCGACGAGCGGGGCGGAAGCGCGAAGATGAGTGGTGCGGCTGAAACCCCAGGTTGCAGCACGCACAACCATTGGGCGTCACCACCTGCGTTTGGCTTATCCGCTCAAGCGAGACATCCACGATCCGACGTATTTGCGCCGGCTTCGGGAAGAATTTGGCTCTCCGACACGCAGAATGAAACGCGATGTCACGTCCGATTCGACAACCCGAGCTCGTCGAGATTCAGACGTTTGTGACCTCCGTCGATCAGGGGAGCATCAGCGCGGCGGCTAAGTGCTTACGGATCAGCGCCGCCGCAGCCACCAAGCGCCTCAATAATCTCGACGCGCTCAGTCGGGGCAAGCTGCTCAAGCGCACGAGCCGTGGTGTCGAGGTAACACCCCTCGGACAGCGTTTGCTGCCCGCCGCACGCCGCCTCATCCGTGATGCTGAGATGCTGCTCACTGAGGTTGCGGCGCCTCGGTGTCGCCCACTCGAAGGTCTCCACCGGGTTTTGCATTTGAGCCGAGCCGCCTCGTCCGCTGATGAGCTGCTCGCCGATGTCGAAGCGCTTCTCGCTTGCGTGTTCCGCGCCGCGTCCGAGCCGCTTCTGATCGCTGACTCCGACGGGATCGTGATCGACGCAAACGGAGCGTATTGCCGGCTGATCGGGAAGAACCGAGACGTGTTGGCAGCACGGCCAGCGCCCGGACTGGACCCGATGCCAGCCTTTGGAACAGAGGCAGAAGACGTATCGGCCCAGCCGGCTGGTATCACCATGCCCGTGCGCGTGACTACCGCTGATGGCGAGCGTCGCACGGTGACCTACTCATTACATCCCGTCGCGATCGCACACCTCCCCTTGGTCCTGCTCCGCGTGTGTCAGAGTGAGCCGTCGGACTTATCACAGGCGGCGCACGCTCCTTCCCGCACACGGCGGGGTGACCCGGTCGATGACGGACGCCAACGCCAGGAGCGTGACTGTTGACCGGCTCGCGGGAACGTCGTTGTCGTAAACACGAGCCTACGCTGCTCGCCAGTCGTCGTTAGCGCCTATCCCGCGATGCGCTCACCAGTCCTGTACAAGAGGCAACACTTCGACCGGAGCCGATATCGCCCGTCTCTCGGCCGTTAGGACTGGAGGCTGAATGGCGGGTAGCGGTCGGTGATGAGTAGGAACGCGTAGGCAGCGACGCGGTTATGCCACCGGAATACGCCCTCGATGAAGTCGAACAGCGACCGCGGGTAGCGTCCGGTGACGAGGATCGCGAACCACGCGAAGATGGCGGCGAACAACGCTGCGATCGTGAGGAAGAACAACACGATGTAGTGCGGGATCGCCAGAAGCCACTTGATAAGCGGAAGGCCCCGGCTGAGGTCGTTCTGGGCGTCTGGGTAGCGGAAGGTCAGGTGAACGGCCTGTTCCTCGTCCGTAGACGGGTAGCGGTCGTCCATCAGCGCGAAGTACACGGCGATCCGGTTGCTGAAACGGGTCAGCTGCAGGTTCCACTCATACCACCAGCGCGGGTACTTCTTGCGGAATAACAGCATCAGCAGTACGGGGATGACGAGGAGCCCAATGCCGCCCCCGGCGTAGCGGGCGCCGCTGCCTCCCGCATGCCCAAAGCTGCCTCCCTCCAGTGTTGCGGCGAGGATCGCGATCGGGATGATCGTGAAGATCCGCAGGGCCGTGGTGAGGCGGTTGAGGCTGCGGTCGGGGTAGTCGACCGAGAAGGTCAGCGGGTAATCGTGGCCACCGCCCGGCGGCATCCCGTCGTCCGGCATAGGTGCGGGCATCTGTCCTGAGCTTTCCATGGTGGTCCCTAACTGTCAGGTGTACGGCGTACACTCTGTCGCCCACTGTAGGTGTACGCCGTACACTTGTCAAGCGCTATGACCGAGAAGACGACCACCGGCCGGACCCGCTTGAGTAGACCGCTCGTGCTCCGGGCAGCAGTAGCGCTTGCGGACAGGGAAGGGCTTGAAGGGTTCAGCATGCGCCGGCTGGCGCAAGAGCTCAACGTGGTGCCAATGGCGCTCTACAAGCACGTCGCGAATAAGGATGAACTCCTGGACGGGATGGTCGACATCGTCTTTGACGAGATCGAGTCGCCGTCATTGGACGACGACTGGAGGTCGGCACTGCGACGACGAGCGATCTCGACTCGAGAGGCACTAAATCGTCATACCTGGGCGATCGGCCTGATGGAGACGCGGAATCCTGGTCCAGCCAACCTGCGAAACCACAACGCGGTGATGGGCTGCCTGCGCGAGGCCGGCTTCTCATTCAAGACGGCCATCCACGCCTACTCTGCCCAGGACGCCTACATATACGGCTTCGCGCTCCAGGAGCAGACGCTCGGGTTCGACGGACCCGGTGATGCTGGAGAAGCCGCGCAGAGAAGGGCGCAGACGATCGGCGGGCTCGACGACTACCCGTATCTCGCCGAGATCGCGACCAAGCTCGCTGGAACCGGATACGACAACACCACCGAATTCGCCTGGGGACTCGACCTCATCCTCGACGGCCTCAACCATCATCGAGGCGCTCCCCGACGGTGACCCTGCCGTGGAGCTGCTCCGGCACCGCCTGGTCAGATGGGTTACGGCTGAATCGTCGGCGTGCCGTCCATCCGCGCGAGTTAAGGGTCGCCGCGCTGCGCTCGTGCGCCGCGAATGAGTCCTGAGGCGACAGCGATCGTGAGGACGGAGCCATCAGCCGCCGCGACCGCGCTGTCGGATCTAGCCCAAAGCAGGAGGCCAGGTCCTGTCCTCAGCTGGGCGACATGTCGCGACGAGCGAGTTCGTCGTGGGCTTCGTGAGCGGCCTGCGCCAGGGTGCCGAGCACGACTACTTCCTGAGCGTCCACGGTGGCATCGAGGAGCGAGTTGATCTCTTGGAGGTGAGGCGAGACTGAGCGCCAGAGCAAGGTCAGCTCATCGTCTGAGGCTTCGGCAATGGCCTCGCTCCGCTCGCCGTCGTCGCTCAGTGCCCAGTGGTGAATAAGAGGAGCGAGTTCGCGGAGTTCCTTCGGCACCGCGAGAGGTGACGATTTGTCGTCATCGGCGGGCAGTCGTTCGAGCACCGCGACAAGAGCCTGTAGACGTTGGAGGTCGTCGGCGACGCCCTGCGGGTGGACGTAGAAGATTGATCTGTTCCTGGCGACAAGGAATCGCTCACCGTCGACTCCACCGAACCTTGCGAAGGAATCTGCGTGGCCCTGCAGCCAACGGATGGTGTGGTCAGTGTCGGTGATCCATGGCGGCACAAAAGTGGCTACGCCCGCGAACGAACCGAGTGGCCGATTGCATCCGATGATGCGCTCCGGTACGGGTCCAGCAAAACAGAGCGATGTCTCCCGCCTGATCTCCAGCGACAGCCATTCCTTGTTCGCGCCGACCTCCACAGGTAGGCGCAGCGAACCGAGACGAACCATGCGTGTTAGCGGGCCACCAGACAGCCCGGGTATCACCGAGTTTGACGGCCTAACGCTCGCTCCGAACTCGCCAGCGATTTCGTCGAGTTCCTGCTGGGCGGCTGAATGCTCCTCCATGGCGCGGAGTCTGCCTGATAGGCCGACGCGGCGCTGCCCGCTCAGGTCGAGAGCCGGTAGTCGGGCTCCTGCACGGCCAATCGGCAGCGATATGGTCCTGGCGTGTACCTCTCAGGTAGCGACGATCGTGTGTTCGCGTTGGATGAAGCACCTCCGCCGTCTGGTGGTCCGGCGATGGCGGTGGTCGTTGCTGACGAACATTCGGTCGTCTTGATCTATGCGGTCGCAGAGGCGTATGTAGGTTCGGCGGCCGCGCCCTTGGTCGCTCTGTGTCGGTTTCGTGGGGTGCGCGCAAGCTACCTCGGGGCTCCAAACGACGAGGCGCTCGCCAGTCATCCGCTCTATGAGCGCGGCCTGAGCTTCTACGGCGTGTTTCGGGTTGACCCTTCGCCCTGGATACGTGATTTGGAACGGTTCTGGAACAAGACTGCGACGATGCCTGCCCACCCTCGTCCAGGAACACACTTCATTGTGACTATGCAAGACGGCACATTCGAGTGTGTCGCTCAAGACGTGAGCTTTGAGGTCGTGGCAGGCAGACCCTCCGACGTGGCCGTCGAGGCTCTCGATCGGCGTGGCTGTCAGTGAGTGGCGCTTCCGCTCAGATCGACATGCGACAGGCAGGCGCTACCACTCACGCGCGGACGAGATGATCCAGTCGATCGGCCCCTGGTCGGTGAGGTACTGGTGACCACGGGGGGTGGCCGTTGTGAATGGATCGATTAGGTCCGCCACCGTGAGCCACGATTCGGAACTCAACTCGCAGCGAAATACTGGGGGCAGATCGGTCATAAGCACCAAGCCTCGGTCACTCATGCCGACTACTGCCGTGAGCGCGGAACCGTCCACCGGCTCGACATACCGCAGGCGGTCGATGCCCAGTTCTGTTCCCGGATCATTGAGAGCCAGTTCGTAGATCTCGTCCCGGACGAGTTTCGCCTCTCCTGGATCATCTCCGAACAGAAGGAGAACGGGACGCGCGTCGGAGGTGGGATCGCTGAAGTACTCCAGTTGCACGCATCCATTCTGCCTGCTGCCAGGCTTCCGGCTTGATCGAGACGCGACACCGGCGATTAGCAGGTTGGATGGCCCCAACTCGATGTCTGTGAAACGATCCTTCGATGCCAGAGCGTCCACCCGACGGGCTGCCGCGATATCGCCTGCTGACGGGGCCGGATGACGACTCGTTCTGCCACCGGGTCAGTGATGCGCTCGCGCTCGGCTACCGGCTACATGGCTCTCCGGTAGCGACCTTCGACGGCAAGCAGGTCATCGTCGGCCAAGCTCTGCTCTGGCCCGCGACGTCGTCCGAGTAGCCGGGTAAGCACGACGCCGACGCTGTCGCTCTGATCGACCATCGACACTTTCGAACGATTGGGGGCGCGAATGACCTCGAGTTCAGGCTGCTGGCTGCTGAGTGGAGCGGTCGAGTTTGTCGAGCGCCAGTGGTGGACAGCGAAGCTCGCCGCTGCGGAACCGTCCGATCGGTCGTAGTAGGCGGACTGTGGCGGCGTGATCGTCGAGTTCGATGATCACGCCGTACTCGCCATGCAGGTAGCCCGGTCGAACGTTGCGGTTGATCCGGACGAAATCGCCGAGGCACAGTTCGGCGATCGCGGTTGCCGACCTGACGGTGTGCAGCAGTGCGCGACGGGCGTGAACGGCGTCGGCGATCGCGACGAGGTGCGCGTCGAGTTCGCCGGCGGCGATCGCGTCTAGCAGCAGCCGCTCCGGCGTTTCTGGGGACGACTGCTCGACCTCACGCCACAGCGACGCTTGAGCATCTCTGTCCGCATCGGCGCTCACCATCGAAATGATGTCCTGGACGCCGGACCGATCGCTGGATCAGCGTTTGAGAAACCCGAGAGGCGAGTTGTAAGTTTTCGGCATCGTGGCCGGTACCGCCAGTGAGCTTGTGGTCATCTCGCCAATCAAGAATTGGACGTGCAGTTCGTGCGGTGGGACCGGTGAGCTGTTGATCATGGAGGACCCCGGACCAGTCTGCCTGCAGTGCGCCGACCTTGATCACCTCGTATTCCTTGCGTCAGGCGACGCCGCTCTGACCCGGCGCGCGCGGCGAGGCAGCGGCCTCTCAGCGGTGGTGGTGCGGTTCAGCCGCGCCCGCGGTCGCTACGAGCGCCAAGGGGTCCTAGTCGAGCAGGAAGCGCTCGCAAAGGCCGAGGCCGACTGCCTCGCCGACGAGCCCGCACGAGCACGCCGGCGACACCGCGATGCCGCCAGACGCGCCAACGAGGATCTCAAGCTCCAACAGCAGATGGCAGCCGCGATCAGCGAGCTGTACCCCGGATGCCCAGCCGAACGTGCACGCGAGATCGCCCAGCGCGCAGCGACCCGCGGCAGCGGACGCGTTGGACGATCAGCCGACGGCCGTGCACTCAAACACCACGCACTCGAGCTCGCGGTGATCGCCTCGATCCGCCACCAGGACACCCCCTACGACAACCTGCTGATGTCAGGCACCCACCGGCGCGAAGCCCGCGAACTCGTCAGCGACTCGGTCAACAGCGTCCTAGCGGCGTGGCGGACAAGCTAAAAACGCGCGGCCAACAGGCTCATCGACCACGCCCGCACACGCCCCCCGAGAGCGTTAGGAATCGATCGAAGCGGGAGCGGTCTTGGGCGCTCAACTCACGGCGGCTAGGTGGGGTGCCATTCGGTCGCGAGCACGGCGAATACGAAGACGGTCGTCCACTCGCCTTTGAACCAGTCAGCCTCGATGAGGCGTGCTTCGCAACGGTATCCGAGACCCGCCAGGAGCCGGTGGACTGCGTGGTTGCGTTCGTCGGCCTGGGCGTAGACACGGTGGAGACCCAGTTCAGCGAACAGCTCCGTCGTGAGTGCGCCGAGCGTCTCCGTCGCGAGCCCCAAGCGCTGATGGTCCGGTGCGAACGTGACGCCGATCTCAGCCGTGGAGGGTTGATCGGCTTTGACGCACACGCCGCAATCGCCGCACAGAACACCGCTCGATCGGTCGATTGCCGCCAACTGCAGCCATTGTCCGCGCGTCCCGAAATCGATGCCGCGTTGCGAGGCCATGAACCGCTCGGCGTCGGCCATCGCGTAAGACTGATCCCATGACTGATAGCGCGCGACTTCGGGGTCGCTGCGGTATGCGACGAACGCAGGCAGATCGTCGACTCGAAACGGGCGCAGAAGCAGACGCGGAGTGACGATTTGCACCATCAGGCCGATCTTTCCACACCGCGCGCGCGAACTCAGCCGTGACGACCGCCAGCGAGCACCAGCCGCTGCACGGCGTTGGCTGGATGCACATCGACTCCTTCTCCTCCTCGATCTAACCGGCAGCCTGACAAGCGTTTGTTGACATCTGAGATGGTGATGCTTACATTAGCGTCATGCAATATGTTGCTTGGCTTTTTGACGAGGCTTGGGAGCACCGACGGCGACGCTACCGGCGTTTCGGTATCGCGCTGGTGACTGCGGGAGCAATCACGGCAATTGTTTCGGTGATGCTCTCGCACAGCCACGGGGTGGCGGCAAGCAGCACGGCCCCCCGAGCCGACGAGGTCGCACCATCGACCGTGCTTTCGAAGTCCCCTTATCTCGGGGTGAGGTGTTCGATCGCCAACTCGATCGCCTGCGACCGGGTTGGCTTGGCGGTATGGCTCAAACGACCGGCCGTGTCGGTTACTGCGAGGATCGCGGGAGAGCCGCTCAACCTTGACTGGTTCGGCGAGGAGCGCCGGATCTATGGCGTCGCGCGTCGCGACTTCGATGGTTACCTCAAGCCAGCTGGGATCGTCTCACGGCTGCACGTCCATCCGGTCGAAGGTACTGAGGTCCTGACAGTGAACGGTCACACGCGACTGGTGAACAGCCACCAGATGTGGTTCGGTGCTGGTAACGCACAGCCACTTGTCCGATTGACGATCCGCTATCCCGACGGCAGGAAGGTCACGACCCACCTACATGTTGGACTGGGAGCTGGCTGGGGATGAGTTCTCCAGCGATCAAGATCGACCCGTCCAGCCCGTTTCCGTTACACGAACAAGTCGCGGGGGCATTGCGACGAGCGATCGCGGACGGTGAAGCCGGACCAGGCGATCGTCTGCCCCCAGCTCGTGACCTCGCGGCAGTTCTCGATGTCAACGTCAACACAGTGCTGCGCGCGCTGCGAACGCTGCGGGATGAAGGTCTCCTGGAGTTCCGTCGTGGTCGAGGAGCAACCGTCACAGGTGTTGCCCCGAAGCGGAGCGCGGTGATCCAGCGCGCTCAGGAGCTCGTGCAACTGGCCCGCAGCGAGGGATATCGTCGCGATGAGTTGCTCAAGTTGATCGAGTCGCTGCCATGACGGCGCTCAAGGATCATCCGCGAACCGAACCCGAAATCCTTATCGAGGAGGCACGTCGGCGTACCCGCGAACGGCGTCGTCGCGGAGCGGCGCTGGTCGCGGTTGCCGTCCTGGTCGCAGCAGGCCTGTATCTGGTCATGACTCATGGCTCGGGTCAAACGGCGGCTGGTACTGCATCCGCCTCGGCGACGCGCGGCTCCGTTGCGCCGCCAGCAGCCGACGCGATCGTCTTTGCGAGGGCCACGAGCGATAGTCTCGACGCCCGGATCGAGATCGCCTATGTGTCCGCCACTGGTGGACCGGTCGTAGCGTTGACCGACGCGTGGAAGCACAAGATGATCGCGTCGGATCCGACATGGTCTCCAGACGGATCCCAGATCGCGTTTGTGATGAGCCCGCGCGGCCACCTGACCCGATACGCCGGCGACGGTGACATCTATGTCATGAACGCCAACGGCACACATATGCGGCAGCTAACGCATGGCCTCGCTGCCTCGGTTCCCGCCTGGTCCCCGGACGGGTCTCAGATCGCGTTCATTGAAGGCCAGGGGCAGGCTCTTGCGATAGTCGACACCAACGGCTCGAACCAGCACGTCATCGCTCATGGCCGTGGGTACTACGAGGCACCTGCCTGGTCTCCAAATGGGCGCTGGATCGCATACGACTCCGGACCGGACTGGGACACCCACGCGATCTACACGATCGCGGCGAACGGAACCGGCGAACGGCGGCTCACGCCCTTCCTCGGCCCAGGGGACGGCGGCCCGGCGTGGTCGCCCAAAGGCTCGCGCATCGCCTACTCATCGAAAGACGCAATCTGGACCATCAGCAGCAACGGAGCCAACACGCGTCGGATCACCACTTGCCGACTCCCATGCCTGTCTGACACAGAACCGGCCTGGTCACGAACCGGCAGCAAACTCGTATTCGTCCACGAGCAAGAACACCGCCTCAGCAGCCATCACTACCTCAATAGCTACGGTCTTGATGTGATCCAGTTGTCAACTGGTGACGTGCGGCTGCTCACGCCCAAACTCCAGACGGCAAGCGCCCGCCCAGCCTGGCGTCCCTGATTCACGGCGAGAGCGTCCTCTTAACTGTGTAGGCGGTTGACGGTGTCAGTTGGGGATGCGGTCTCCGAATTGGATCTTGAATGCGAGCATTGCTTTTGTCGACCCCCTGGTTCTTGTCCACTGGGGGACCGCGTTTTGGATCGCGAGGTAGAGCAGCTTGATCGCTGCCTCCTCGCTGGGGAAGCTGCCTTTGGTTTTGGTCGCTTTGCGTAGTTGCCGGTTCAAGGCCTCGATCGCGTTGGTGGTGTAGATCACGCGCCGGACCTCAGGCTCGAAGGCCATGAACGGGATCACGTGCTGCCAGGCATCGCGCCACATCCGCCCGACGATCGCCAGCTCCGGCCACTTGCCTTCGAACTGGTCGAGGGCGAGCATCGCCTGGTCGGGGTTGATCGCTGTGTAGATCGTGCGCAGGTCCTTGGTGACCTGCTCGTAGTGCTTGCGCGGCACATACTTCAGTGACGCCCGGATGAGGTGAACGTTATGCCGACGTCGGCATAACCGGCACTATGCAGACTCTCTGGTTATGCCGATTGTTACGTGGGAGTCGTTTGAGGGCGAGGGTTTGCTGGTGATGTTGTCGGCATAACACGAGCCGGGCTGGCCGGAGGATGCTGGCGCTTTCGTCGAGTGAGAGGAGAGCGTCATGCACGATCCATCGCGGGTTCGGATCTCGGGCCCGTTGGAGGTGTTCGCGGCAGGGTTCACGGCTGAGCTGGAGCGTCTGGGGTACCGGCGCACCCCGGCGAGCTTCCAGTTGCAGTTGATGGCGCACGTGAGTCGCTGGTTGGAGGGCGAGGGGCTCGGCGCGGATGGGTTAGCGAGCGAGATTGTCGGCCGGTTCTTGGAGGACCGGCGCGCGGCTGGCTATACCGACCGGATCACCTGGAGGGCGATGGCGCCGCTGCTGGGGTATCTGCGTGGACTTGGTGTTGCGCCGCCGGCGTCGCCGCGTGTGGTGGTCGGCGCGGTCGAGGTGCTGCTTGCCGACTACCGCGAGTACTTGGCTGTCGAGCGCGGGTTGACGGCGGACACGATCGAGGGCTACGTGTTGGCGGTCAGGCCGTTCCTTGCTGGTCGCGAGCGTGATGGGGACGAGCTCGATCTCGACGTGTTGAGCGCCGCGGACGTGATGGCGTTCGTGGTCGCTCGCTGTCCGGGTCAGTCCAAGGGAGCGGCGAAGATGACCGTGACCAGCCTGCGGTCGCTGCTGCGGTTCTTGCACCTCCGCGGGCTGGTCGCCGGGCCGCTGGCCGACGCGGTGCCATCGACGGCATCATGGCGGCTATCGGGGCTGCCGCGTGCGCTTGAGCCCGAGCAGCTGCAGGCGCTCTTTGATTCCTGTGACCGCGGAAACGCAGACGGGCGGCGCGACTATGCGGTGCTGGTGTTGCTCGCCAGGCTTGGGCTGCGTGCTGGCGAGGTCGCGGCGCTGCGGATCGAGGACGTCGATTGGCGTGCCGGCGAGCTGCGGATCTCGGGCAAGGGCAGGCGTGATGAGCGGCTGCCGCTTCCCGACGATGTCGGCGAGGCGATCGTCGCCTATCTGCGCGACGGTCGACCGGCGACCGCTCTGGACAGGTCGTTGATCGTGAGAGTCAGGGCTCCGCATCATGGCCTGACAACTGGCGGGATCACGCAGATCGTGTTCGCTGCCGCTGCTCGCGCCGGGCTTGGCCCGCTGCGCTCACACCGGCTGCGCCACACCGCGGCCACACAGATGCTCCGGGCGGGCGCGAGTCTGGAGGAGGTCGGGCAGGTCCTCCGTCACCGGCAGGTGCTGACCACGGCGATCTACGCGAAGGTCGACCGCGACGCACTCAGAGCGATCGCGCGGCCGTGGCCGGAGGTGCGGCCATGACCTGCTTGGAAGATCGGCTGGCCGGCTATCTGGCGGTTCGCCGCGCGCTCGGCTACCGGCTCTCGCGCCCAGAGAAGCTGCTCGGCCAGTTCATCGCCTGGATGAACCAACGTGACGAGACGATCATCACAACCGCCTCCGCGCTTCAGTGGGCGACGCTACCGCAGGCGACCGACTCCAGCTGGCACGCCTACCGCCTCTCGGCCGTGCGTTGCTTTGCCGCGCATGCGCACGCGCTTGACCCGAACCACGAGCTGGTGCCACAGGATCTGCTGCCACAGCGGCCGCATCGTGCGGTGCCCTACCTCTATGCGAACGCCGAGGTCCGGGCGCTGATGGACGCCTCGTCGGTGATTCCGACGCCGCACCGCGCTGCGACGATGCGAACCCTGATCGGCCTGTTGGCCGTCACGGGAATGCGGGTCGGTGAGGCGATCCGCCTGGACCAGATCGATGTCGACCACCGACGCGGCGTGCTGACCGTTCTTGAGACGAAGTTCGGCAAGTCCCGGCAGCTGGCGGTCCATGACACGACCATCACGGCGCTTGACGCCTACCTGGCACGCGGTGACCGGCCGGTCCCGGCCGAGCCGACCGACGCAGTGTTCACCTCGGCGACCGGGACGCGTTTGACCTACTGCAACGTGCATCTGGCGTTCAAGCGAATCGTCAAGCACGCTGGCCTGCAGGCACGCTCGTCGGTTTGCCGGCCTCGGCCGCACGACCTTCGCCACACCTTTGCGGTTGACACGCTGCTTGATGCCTACCGTGACGACGTCGGCGATGGCGAGCACATCCAGACAAGGATCGCGTTGCTGTGCACCTACCTCGGGCACGTCAACCCGGGATCCACCTACTGGTATTTGCAGGCCGCCCCGGAGCTGCTCGCGCTCGCCGCCGAGCACCTCGAGCGCGTCGAGGGGAGCGAGCGATGAGCCTGCTCGCGCCAACACTGCAAGCGTTCTTCACCGACCGGCTGATCGCCCAGAAGCGCGTCAGCCCACACACGATCGCCGCCTACCGAGACACAATCCGGCTGCTGCTCAGCTTCGCGTCCCAACAACGCGGCAAGGCACCGAGTGATCTTGATATCGACGACCTCCAGGCGCCGTTGATTGGAGCGTTCCTGGATTACCTCGAGCATGAGCGAGGCAACACGATCCGGACCCGCAACGCGCGCCTGGCAGCGATCCGCTCGCTGTTCAAATACGCCGCGCTCAGACACCCCGAGCACGCCGCCTCGATCCAACGCGTCCTGGCGATCCCCGCTAAGCGCCACGACCAGGCGCTGGTCACGTTCCTCGCCGATCCCGAGCTCCAGGCGCTGCTCGACGCCCCCGACCAGAGCACATGGATCGGGCGCCGCGACCACGCCATGATCCTGCTCGCCGCACAAACCGGCCTACGCGCCAGCGAGCTGATCGGCCTGACCAGCGCGGACCTGCGGCTCGGCACCGGCGCGCACGTCAACACCATCGGCAAAGGCCGCAAACAGCGCATCACACCGCTGACCAAACAGACCGTCACGGTCATGCAAGCGTGGGCCCGCGAACGCGCCGGCCGCCCTGACGACCAGCTATTCACCACCAGCACCGGCCGTCCACTGACCCGCGACGCGCTCGAGCGCCGGCTCGCCAAGCACGCGATCACCGCGGCCGCGAGCTGCCCTTCGCTCGCGACCAAGACGATCACGCCGCACGTGCTGCGTCACACCGCAGCGATGCGCCTACTTCACGCCGGCGTCGACACCACCGTGATCGCGCTCTGGCTCGGCCACGAACAGATCCAGACAACACAGATCTACCTTCACGCCGACCTCGCGATCAAGCAGAAAGCGCTCGACCAAACCACCCCACCGACCGCGAAGCCCGGGCGCTACCAACCCACCGACCGCATCCTCGCGTTCCTGGACGCGCTGTGATTATGCCGACAAGATCTCGGGCTTCTCCGCCCTGAGCAGAACGTCCTCACCCGAGTCGGCATAACCAGAGAGTCGGCATAGTGAACGATGCAGGTCTGCACCGTCGTCTGCGGGAACACCGCCTCGATCGCCTCCGGGAACCCTTTGAGCCCGTCGACACAGGCGATCAGGATGTCGGTCACGCCGCGCTGCTTGAGCTCGGTCAGCACCTGCATCCAGAACTTCGCGCCCTCGGTGTCCTGAAACCACATGCCCAGGACCTCACGGTCACCGTCGAGGTTGATCGCCGAGCGCGAGGTAACACGCCTTGCGCTGACACGCGTGCCGCCGTCACGGATCTTCAACACCAGCGCGTCGAGGAACACGACCGGGTAGACGTCATCCAACGGCCGGGTCTGCCACGCCCGGGCGTCCTCCATGACGGCATCAGTCACCT
This sequence comes from uncultured Conexibacteraceae bacterium, assembly GCA_963720195.1. Taxonomy (GTDB): domain Bacteria; phylum Actinomycetota; class Thermoleophilia; order Solirubrobacterales; family Solirubrobacteraceae; genus Palsa-465. The sequence continues at coordinate 292,854 of CAVRFD010000008.1, read as the reverse complement.
TGCTGATCAGGTCACGGCCGACCTCAACGCCGTAGATCTCCTCCAGGTGCGCGCTGATGTCCCTGGTTGACATCCCGCGGGCGTAGAGCGCGAGGATCTTGTCATCGAACCCGTCAAACCGCCGCTGACGCTTGCGGACGATCTGCGGCTCGAAGCTACCGGCACGATCACGTGGGGTGTCGATCCGGACCGGGCCATGCTCGGTGAGCAGCGTCTTCGGTGTTGACCCGTTGCGGGTGTTCCCCGCCACCACCAGGCGGCTCCTGATGCGGTTCGTAGCCGAGATGGTCGGTCAGCTCGACCTCCATCGCGCGCTCCACCATCCGCTTCGTCAACTGGCTAAGCAGCCCGCCTTGCCCGGTGATCTCCTCACCAGTCTTCGCGCCCGGCCATCAGCTGATCGATCAGCTCGTTAGGCAAAAGCTCCTTGACGCGATCAGCGAGCGGATCCGGATCCTGACGGCGCGCAGCGCCAGCGCGTCGCTGCGCGTCGGGTAGCCGGGGCGGTTGCCCGTCCCCGGCTCCCACGGAACCGTGCTTGCGCTGTTCGCACACGGCTCTTCGGGACGGCGGGTTGTGAACCCCGCCGCCGGCCGGTTATCGACCTCGACTCATCCCCATAGCGCCAGTTGCGGCGAGACGGGGGCAGCGATGTGCTGGTGCCGATGGCGGTGCAGTGGAATCAACGCGATGAGCCCCCGCTCCGTGAAGAACGTGGTGGTCAGGGCATTGTCGACCGCGTGGGTGTGGCTCAGCGCCCACAAGGACTTGCGTCCCGCATAGACCTGTCGCCACGCGTTGCGCCGGTTGACACCGAGCTTGACGAGGTTGCGAGCGATCGTGCGTTTGCGTCGCCAGTGGTGAAGGACGATCGCGCGCAGCCGACGCCGGATATGAGCGTCGAGCGCACGCAGCGTCCACACCTCCGATGGTGCAACGATCCCGAAGAACTGATGCCACCCCGTCAACCATGCGTTGATCCTGGTGATGCAGCTTTCCAGCGTGCCTCCCCAGGTTCTCGGCGTGAGCTGCCGGATCCTGTCCATCGCGTTGCGCTTGGTGCGCTCCGAGAGCAGGATCTCCACGGCCCCGGTGTGCGGGTCTAACCGCAACCGGAAGCCGAGGAAGTGACGGTCCTCCGGGCGGGCGACAGCTGACTTGTCCTGGTTGATCCTCAGACGCAAGCGCCCTTGGACGAACCCGGTCAGGCTGCTCATCACCCGTTGCCCGGCCTGTTCGCTTCGCACATAGACGTTGCAGTCATCGGCATAGCGAACGAACCGGTGACCACGCCGGGCAAGCTCACAGTCGAGCTCGTCCAACACGACGTTCGATAGCAACGGCGAGAGCGGCGAGCCCTGCGGCACGCCCTGCTCGCTCGCGATCACGACACCGTCCGGCAACACCACCTTGGCCTTGATCAGCCTGCCGATCAGCACGAGCAACCGGCGGTCCTGGATTCGCTCCGCGAGCTTGGCCATCAACCGCTGGTGGCAGACGCGATCAAAGAACTTCTCCAGATCGATATCAACCACCCACCCATACCCATCCAGCAGATGCTGCTCAGCCTCCGCGATTGCCGTGTGGCAACTCCGGCCAGGCCGGAACCCATGACTCGACGCGTGAAATGTTGGCTCCCAGACAGGCTCGAGCGTCTGCCTGACCGCCTCACACACCACCCGGTCGGTCACGTTCGGGATCCCCAACCCGCGCTGCCCACCGCCCGCCTTCGGGATCATCGCCCGACGGATCACGCCAGGCCGATAGCTCCCTGTCAGCAGCTCGGCAGCCAGCCTCGGACCAACGATCGGCCACTGCTCATGCAGCGCCTCGACCGTCTGCCCGTCCGGGCCGGGTGCACCCTTGTTCTGCACCACCTTGGAAAGCGCATCCGTCAACCGATACGCAACCTCCTCCATCGTCACAGGCGTCCAGGCATTCACATTGACGATCGTCTTCGGCCAAGCCGCCCGGCCCATCCCGGACCGGTCCGGGACCCTCTTGCGGCGTTCTGCTGTCACGATCGGCAGGCAAAGCTGAGCCACCGTTTCATCGACCGGGACCGCCTTCCCTCGCCCACCAGCGGCGAGCTGGACGGGCATTACCCCGCCGTCCGGTACTACGCGGTCCTCCGACTTCTGCTGGGCCATCGAGTCGTCGTCCTCTCGTTCTCCGACCTACCAGCCCACCAACAACAGGCTGGAACCCAGCAGATCTCCAGGGATAAGACGCAGAGATTTCGCCGTGATCACGTCGCCAATACGCCCTCGGGACCAGCAGGAACAGGGCATCGCTGCCGCGAGCCAGCTCACCCACCCAAGGCACGCCTTACAGCGCTTCACTCTCGTTCGCAACCACAACGCACCTATGGCTTCCTTCAGACACGCCCTCACGGAAGCCCCCGCAGCAGCAACACGCCGCACTGGGGACCGCCCGGTGAACCCCGAGCCGCGCCCTTGCCTCTTCAGTGTTGGGTTCCCCCTGCCAGGGCCCCAGGTCAGGACTTCCACCTCCGATCTCCTACGTCATGCCCTGCATACCCGCTCGCCCTCCGGGCTCGCTCCGCGCCACGCCGGCGTCCTCATCCTGCGGTTCTTGAGGCTCATCCAACCTAGTTGTGATTGTGCTGGACATCGATCTCCTTTCGAGATCAGATGCCTACACAGTTCGTCGGACACTCCCCGACACTCTCGGGATGGCGCGATTTATCGTCACATCGAACCGACATGGGTGGTCGCTGGGAATAAGCAAGAGCGGTCGTCCTGGGTACCGTCTCGCGGATCTGAGTTGCGGGACTACCAAGGCCTCGATCGACTTCTATGCGGAGGAGGTGCAGCCCCTCACGAAGTTCTTCACTGGACTCGCACAGGACTGGCGCGGGTGGGAAGGCGAGCGCAGGTGGGGATCGCTCGACGGTGAGATCGAGTTGTGCGCGACCCACGACAATCTGGGGACCGTCACGCTAGCCCTCAGTCTGCGGAGCCACGACTACGCGGAGACTGTCCGTGGGTTTCTCTGGACAACGACAGCACTCCTATTCCTTGACCCGGGAGGGCTGGACGCGCTTGCCCGCGAGGCGGGACAACTCGCTGCCTGAACAACACCCGGTCGCCCGCGCGGAAGCGCATGCGTGGGCAGAGCGATCGTCATCGACCTCTCCGCTTTGACAGTGCTTTCGATCATTGCCGATACTGAGTTGTGTCTCGGTTGACGCGACAAACACTTGCGGACTGGAGGCCGTTCGCCGATCGTGCGGTGGGTATGCTTGCTCGCACGGTGGGTGAGTTCCCCGCTGCGTATGGCTGGCAGTGGAGCGAAGTCGAGGCGGTTCCGGGACAATGGCGGGGGTGTCACACGAGGGGCATATGCGTGGGGGCGCGCGGGCGCGGGGCTGCCGCGAGATGAGCACTCCTGCCTGTGTTGTCATTGGGGCCAATGGGGTGCCCGTTCGCAGGGTCGTGCGATTCGCGGCTCTGTGCTTCGTGGTGGCGATGTTGGCGATGGCGAACGCGGCGGGCGCGCTGGGCTTTGGGCAGGTCTCGGGCTCGCCTTTCTTCGCGGGCGGTCTGTCCCCGGTCTCGCTTGCGTTCAGTCCGGGCGGAGGTCTGCTGGCGACCGCAAACTTTGACGACAGCGATGACGCCAGCAGTGTTTCGGTGTTCTCGGTCGGTGCGGGCGGAGCGCTGACCAATGTCCCCGGCTCACCGTTCAGCACGGGAGGGTCGTGGGCGTGGTCGATTGCGTTTAGTCCAAGCGGGGGACTACTAGCAGTGGGAAACGCTCCGGACCCAGACGGTGGTGGCGAAAGTGTTTCGGTGTTCTCGGTCGGTGCGGGTGGCGCGCTGACCCCGGTCCCCGGCTCCCCGTTCAACACAGGTGGCGCTGGCTTAGAATCGGTTGCGTTCAGCCCGAATGGGGCACTGCTCGCGACCGCAAACTACGGTTCGAGCAACGTTTCGGTGTTCTCGGTCGGTGCCGGCGGCGCGCTGACCCAGGTCCCCGGCTCACCGTTCCCCACAGGGTCGCTGCCGGGCTCGGTTGCGTTCAGTCCGAATGGGGCGCTGCTCGCGACCGCAAACACCGACAGCAGCAACGTGTCGGTGTTTTCGGTCGGTGCCGGCGGCGCGCTTACCCCAGTCGCCGGTTCACCGTTCAGCACAGGATCGGGGGAGCCTGGCTCCGTTGCGTTCAGCCCGAGCGGTGCGCTGCTCGCGGCAAGCACCACCGACAGCGTTTTGATGTTCTCGGTCGATCCGGATGGCGCGCTGACCCAGGTCTCCGGCTCCCCGTTCAACACAGGAGGATCGGAGACGTCATCGGTCGTGTTCAGCCCAAGCGGGACGCTGCTCGCGACCCCAAACTACGGCTCCGGCAATATGTCTGTGTTCGCGGTCGCTCCAAGCGGGGCGCTGACCGCGGTCAGCGGTTCACCGTTCCTCACCGGATTGGCGGCGGTGTCGGCCGCGTTCAGTCCGGACGGGACGCTGCTCGCGACCGCAAACAGCGGCGTATCTGTGTTTTCGACGACACTCACCCCACAGGCGCCGGGCTGGGCTGGAGGCGATCAGAGTGCGAACTGGTCACTGGCGGATAACTGGAGCGGCGGCACCACGCCAAGCGGGTCGCTCGGGACGTTGAGCTTCCTTGATCTCGGCAACGCCTGTGACAACGGTGCGAGCTCTGCGACCTGCTACAGGAGCGAGGACGATATCGGTGACCTAACCGCCGATCAACTCGCGATTGCCGACGACAGACCTTACGTCCTAGCTCCCGAAACGGCAGGTACCGACAGCCTCACGCTCAACGGCGACAGCAGTAGCGTCGGTCTTGAAGCGGGCCCCAGTGAAGTCGGAAGCCCCGACGGCATTTCCGACGTCGCGATCCCGATCGAGCTCGGCGCCAACCAGGATTGGGAGATTGGTGGCGAGAACGCGTGGCCATCACCCTATGGCTTGGAGGTCGACGGTGTCTCGGGGGCCAGCGACAGCCTCGGCGTTACGCTCTTGAACGCGACGCTTTACACAACCTCTATGGACACGAACGTCTCCGCAAGCGCCGCCGGTTATAACGGGACCATTGTCGTAGAACCTAACCCGAACGACCCGGGCGACCAGCCATTTCTGGAGAGCGTCTCGCTTAGCCAGGGGGCGGGCCTGCAGGTGGCCGCGGCCAATACGGGGTCAGACGGGCTAGCCGCGGGAATCGAGTCAGGCAGCAACAGCGGCTTAGGGTACGGCGCTGATGTCTCTATTGGCGCGGGATCGGCTCCTGACGGGACGCTTGACGTCAATGGCGACGTGACTTTGGGAGGTGCCGCTAGCCTGACCATGTACGTCGACCAACCGGCCAGCTTGCCGCCCACACCGACCCCGTCGACTGACTACGCTCAGTTGAGCGCCACCGGCACCATCACTTTGGGCGATGCCGGTCTCACCCTCGACCTGGGTACCGATAGTGACTCGAACTGCGACGACTTGGTTCCAGGCCAGGTGTACACGTTGATCTCCGCGGGAACGATCAGCGGCGAGTTCGACTACAACGGCTCGCCGCTCACCGACGGCGAGACGATTGCTCTCGCGAACGATTGCGACAGCGCGTCTGCGCCCACGGCAACGATCAACTACAACACCTCCTCGACCCCAGAGACCGTCACGGCGACGGTGATAGCGGGCGGCCACGCGGGCGACGTCCCGACGCTGACCGGAGCCTCCCCGACGATTTCCGGGACACCCTTAGTCGGATCACCGCTGCAAGCGACTACGGGAGGGTGGAGCGGGAGTCCGACCAGCTACGACTACGGCTGGTATTCATGCTCGGCCGCTGCCGGTCCCGATTGCGTCAACGAGGTCGGTGGCGACGCCCCGACATACACGCCGACCGCTAACGATGCGGGCGACACGATCGAGGTGTGCGTCTCTGCGACCAATAGCTATGGTGCGATCTGGTACGAGTTCTGCTCAGACCCAACGGCCGTAGTGACAATCCCCTCGCCCTCCACTGCACCGATCAACACGGGCTCACCGCCATCGATCGAAGGCACCGATCAGCCCGGTAACACGCTCACGGCCAATCCTGGAGGTTGGAGCTCGTTGCCGGCGTTCACATTCCAGTGGCAGCTCTGCGGAACCCAGGGAGGGGACTGCGCGAACATTCAGGGCGCCACTGGTAGCTCCTACACGCTGAGCAGCAGTGATCTCGGACAGTATGTTCGTCTGCAGGTAACGGCCACGAACGCCGGCGGCTCGACCGTCGGTTACTCGATCATCTACGGACAGGTGACGACAGCACCCGGTACCCCTCCGGCAGCAACCGGTACCTCTCCGACAGCACCCGGGCCACCGCCCGCAGCGACTGCGTCTTCAACCCAGATCGTCTCGGCACTGCGCGCCATCGCGCACCCCTCGGGTAAGAAAGCGATCGCAGCGGTACTCAGGAACGGGTCCTTCATGGCTAGCTTCCAAGCGCCGGCCGCTGGCTCGCTGAGCGTCACCTGGACAACCACGGTCACCTCCGGCAAGGGCAAGCATAAGAAGCACAAGACCGTCACCATCGCCAACGGCTCCGCAAACACCAACATCACCGGGACAATCAGCGTGACGGTCCACCTCACCAAGACCGGCAAGTCGCTCCTAAAGAAGAAACCGTCTGGTCTGTCAGCCACCGCGATCGCGAGATTCAAGCCCAACGGCCTAACCTGGATCTTGGCGGCGAACAAGTTCAACCTCTAATCCTGGCTCGGCTGGCAGAGAGGCGGGGCCAGCCACGCTGTCATCGCGCGTCAGCGCAGCTTACGTCCGCAAGCTCACTGGCTTCTGCTCTGCGCTAGAAGCGATTGCGTCGCGAACAGAAGGGCGGACGAGTGTCACTGTCAGAGTGCTTGCACGGACGGTGACGTCCGACCGGAGCAGTAGGTCCTTGGGCTGGCGGCGGGCTGACTGATGACGATTGCGTCGACTCTGCCAGGCCTGACCGGCAAAGCTTGTGTCGCCCGCCGCCGTCCGAGGATCGCCGGTGTGACTTGATAGAAGCGTGGCTTCGCCTCTCGTGACAGTTGTCCGCCGGAGATCCGCCTCATTCGGTGGCAACCAAACGAAGGGACGGCATGAATGATCGTGATCGGGGCGGACACGCACAAGGGATCGCACATGCTGGCGGCGGTCGATGACGGCACCGGCAAGGTGCGCGGCGGCCGTCAGATCAAGGCGGAGGAGGCTGGCCACCTGGCCGCGGTGCGGTGGGCGCGGGAGCTAGCCGAGGAGCGGGTGTGGGCGATCGAGGACTGCCGGTCGTGTTCTCGTCGGCTTGAGCAGGCGCTGTTGGCGGCCGGGGAGCGGGTTGTGAGGGTGCCGCCGAACCGGATGGGCGCATCGCGCAAAGGTGAGCGCGAGCCGGGCAAGTCTGATCAGATCGACGCGCTCGCCGTCGCTAGAGCTGTCGTGAAGGACGGTGTTGAGAGGTTCCCGGTCGCGTACCTGAACGAGCAGGCGATGGAGATCCGGCTACTGGTCGAACACCGCCACGATCTCGTCGCCGAGCGCACCCGCACGGTGAACCGGTTGCGTTGGCATCTGCTCGAGCTATGCCCCGAGCTCGAGGCCTCACTCAACCGCAAAGCGCTCAACCAAACACGGACGCTTGACCGCGTCGCTCGGCACAAACACGGACGCTTGACCGCGTCGCTCGGCAGCTACGGAAGCTCCCGACCAGCGCCAGGGTCCGAATCACGCTGGAACAGATCTCTGACCTGCGTGGCGTGAACCGCGATATCGAGCGGCTCGCCGGCGAACTCGCCGAGCTCGTCACCGCGCACCGACCGGCACTACTTGCCGAGCACGGTTGCGGCGCGCTGACCGCCGCGATCCTGATCGGCCACACCGCCGGCAACGAACGGTTCCGCTCAGAGGCTGCGTTCGCGCTGCAAACGGGAACCGCGCCAATCCCGTGTTCCTCAGGCAAACGCACCCAACATCGACTCAATCGCGGCGGCGACCGGCAACTCAACCACGCGCTGCACATCATCGCCGTCACCCGCGCCCAACACGACCCCGCCACCAAGGAGTATCTCGCCCGCAAGGAGGCCGAGGCAAGACCAGGAAGGGCGCGTTGCGCTCGCTCAAACGGCACCTCGCACGCCGCTTCCACCAGTTGCTCTCAGAGCCACCCGTCGATCAACAGCCCACCCCCGAACCCACATCGATCATCGAGCCCGAGCCGGCCTGCATCCCCGACCGACCCAAACCCAGACGCGACGTTCAGCAGATCACCGTCGCGCCCACCCCGATGACCTGCGTCAGCTAAACCACCCAAACAACGACAGCCCTTGACATAGAAGCAAGCTTCGCCACGAAACCAGAAGCGACGCACCACTGCCGCTTCGCGCATGGATCGGGCTAATAGCGCTCGTCAGCCGGCGGCCCGCCGAGGCTGCTGGTTTGCCCCACGATCTGAATCGTCCGCGCTCTCGCGTGCGACGTGGTCGGATGCGTGGCATTCCGCTCGTCGGGCTCGCGCATCTGCGCTGAGAAAAAGCGATCGCGAGCTCGTCATCCGCATGCCATCAAACGCTCCTGTGGCGGATCCGGGCGTGGCTGGGTGAGCCCGGTGTCTTATTAATCCTTAGTTGGCCGCGAGAACGGATCGGGGCTGGCGACGGAGTTTGGATCAGGAGGGATTCCGTTCCCGTGGCTGGGTGCCGCCGCTGGGAACCGCACTTCGACCTGGAGACCTCCCATAGGCCGGGCGCGGACGCTGATTGTCGCATCGTGGGCTACGGCGATCGCCTGGACGATCGAGAGCCCGAGGCCGTGACCGTCGGCGTGGTAGGCGCGGCTGCTGTGGAGTCGCTGGAATGGTTGGAATAGGCGGTCGATCTCATGTTCGCGGATCATTAGACCGCTGTTGGTGATCGCGAGAACCGCGTGGCGTGACTCGGTTCGCGTCGCGACGTCGATGTCACCGCCGGGGAGGTTGTGGCGAAGCGCGTTCTCGACGAGGTTGGTGATGAGGCGTTTGGCTAAACGTGGATCGCCGCTGGCGGGTGCCTTCCTGATGGTCGTGTTGAGGTGAAGGTCGAGCTGGTCGATCTCCGGGTGGGGTGCGAACACAACCTCAGCGGTGATCTCGGCCAGGTCGAACGGCTCACGCTGGCCCAGCCCGCCGGTGCTCGCCGCCAGTGTCAGGAGCGCTTCGATCAGCTGTTGTTGCTGCTCGCCAGAAGCGATCAGGTCTTGGCCCATGGTGCGCAGCTCGTCGATGGTGGCGTCGGGGTTCGCGAGCGTAACGTCGAGTAGCGCTCGGTTGAGGGTGAGCGGCGTTCGTAGCTCGTGGGAGGCGTTCGCGACAAATCGCCGCTGGCCGTCGAAGGCGACCTCGAGTCGCTGAAGCAGGCCATCGATCGTGTCGGCTAGGTCTTTGACCTCATCGCTCGGCCCCGGCAGGGCGAGCCGCTCGTGGAGGTTGTGCTCGCTGATGCGAAGGGTCGCGTTGGTCATCGTGCGCAGCGGCCGCAGCATGCGACCGGCGACAAGCCACCCGAGTGCAATGGCTAGCACGGCCATAATCGCGAGCGCAATCCCCGACCTCGTCAGCAGTTCATGCATGTCGGTCGCGTGGGTCGCGAGCGCTTGCGCTTTGAGTTCCGTCGCTTTGAGGGTCGCCCCACTCGGAGCGGGCTTGGAGAGTGAGCTCCTGCCTGGCGGCACGGGTGACGGAAGCAGGGGATTAGCTATCTTGCCGCCGGGGGCCGCGCGCACCAGGAGGTAGGTGATGGCGAGCAGGCCTGCGCCCGCCCCCAGGAACAGGATGCCGTAGAGAAGGGTAAGTCGTAGACGCACCGTTCGCCGCGGTAGCCGCAAGCCCGAACGGTGCAGCGCGAGACGGTCCGCAGGCCTCACGAGGCGTCAGATCCGGTAGCCGCGGGCGACGGTCTCGATGATCGGCGGGTCACCGAGTTTGGCCCGCAGGCGGCTGATGGTCATCGTGACCGTCTTGGTGAACGGGTTGGTCATCTCGTCCCACACCGCGCACAACAGCTCCTCGGTACTCAACACCCGTCCCTGTGCGGCAAGCAGTTGTTCAAGGACGCTGAGCTCCTTGGGGTTCAACGCCAGCGGGTGCCCTGCCCGTGTGGCGACCCGCCGGTTGGTGTCGAGTACCAGATCGCCGTGAACCAGTGTCGGTGCCAACGCCGTGGTTGGGCGCCGGGCAAGCGCTCGGATGCGGGCGACCAGCTCAGCGAACGCGAACGGCTTGGTTAGGTAGTCGTCGGCACCGAGACCGAGGCCCTCGACCCGCTCGGCGACGGTGTCGGCCGCGGTCAGCATCAGCACGCGGCTCGGGGACCCATCGGCTACCAGGGCTCTGCAGACCTGATCGCCGTCGACGCCCGGCAGATCGCGGTCCAGCACGACAACGTCGTAGCTGGTTACGGCGAGCCGAAATAGCGCGTCGTGACCGTCAAAGGCGAGATCCACGGCCATACCCTCACGACCTAGCCCGGCCGCGACCGTCGTCGCGAGCTTCGGATGGTCCTCCACTAGCAGCACTCTCACAGCACGACACCTCTTCCAACACATTGTCGCCCCGCCGGGACGTTAGGTCATGCCGGCTCTGGCCGGTCGACGCCCGAGCAGCGGGGAGCCTACCCGCCAAGGATGCCGATCACCGGTAACAGACCAGTAACAGCAATAGCGGCCTGTTACCGACGGCGTCGTAAAACGTTCGCATACGTGCTGACCAGCTGAGCGAGTAGGAGAGCGACATGACCATCGATCGACGAGGCCCCGGACGAGGGAGCCAGCGGACGCGTCCACGATGGCGACGCGTTGCCCACCCTACAGTCATCCGTCGCGCGTCCCGTATCGCAGTCCTCACCGTCGCCATGGTCGTTGCGGCATTCGGCATCGCCGCCTGCGATAACTCCACCCAACCCAGCAAAAAGACCGCAACTGTCACCAACGTCGAGCTCAAAATGGCGCGCTGCATGCGCGCCGACGGTGTCCCGAACTTCCCTGACCCGACGACTGGCAACGGCGGCGCGCTCAGCGTCTATAGCCCCGGCCCAGGCGACACCGAGACAGTCAACGGGGTCGCGGTCAACGCCCCCGCGTTCCAATCTGCGGTAGCGAAATGCCAGAAGTACATGCCGACCGGGCATGTGTCAGCCAACCGATTCGCCAAGATCAGCGAAGGCGCGCTCGCGATGGCCAAATGCATGCGCTCACACAAAGTCCCCGACTTCCCGGACCCGGTTGTCTCGGACGGTCCTCAAGGACTGATCGTCACGGGCAACCTCAAGGCGGCAGACATCAACATCAACGCGCCCGCCTTCCAGGCCGCTCTACGCCACTGCCAACCGCTTGAGGGTATCCCCGCCCCCGTTCCCGGCTAGGCAGAAGTCGTGTCCAACGAGTGCGTGCGGCGCACTGTCAGCAGCCCGCCCGGACGACGAGCTAACGATCGCATTCACCCAGACGAGAGGCTCCGTGATGGCGATCGCAATGCCACGATCTCGACCATCAGCAAGCTTGCGCTCGGACGATCCCTGCCGTGGCCATAGCGCTGGTCTCCGCGTGTGCGCGTACGGCGAGTGCTTCTAGCCCAAGCCGGAAGCGACCACCTTCCTGCTCCTGAGAGAGCCAGGAGATGTCACGCCGGTCAGCCGGTGTCGCCTTCCGCCACAGCGGCCTTGACTTGCGTCCGCTGAGTTAGGGATGATCGCGGCCGTGCCTCGCCTATATGTAGTTGTACTCGCTGCGTTGCTGCTTGCCGGATGCGGCGCTAGCGCTCAGCACACGAGGACCACGGTCAGAACCCCAGTTGAGACGACCCCAACTCAGAAGGCGGCTGTGGCTCAAACGAAGGGCGTCACGGTGACGCAGGTGGCGGCGATGAATGGCCAGTGTCCTAAGGGCAGCAGCTCTTGCGTTCCGCCTTCGACCGCGCCTGCGCAAGTGGTGGTCGAGTGTGGCGGCGACGTCACCGCCTGGGGATCGGCGGCGTGCGCCTTTTCGACGGAAGTGTTCGCTGCCTTAAAGGCCAGATATCAAGAGCGCAGTTGGACTCCGGCGACGTTTAGCGTGATCGCCCGAACCAGGGGCGGCCCACGGATTCCTTCGCTCTGCAAGCCCGGACCAGATGTCGGCATAGGTACGAAGATTGGCCCGACCTGGGCCAAGCACGGCACGTGGGTATGCCGGGCAGATAATTTCGACGTGGCGGCAACTCTGGGGCCCTAGCGGGACGGGGACCTTAGGGACCCAAGTTCATCTCCGGCGGCTTCCGCTTTGATCGACCGATGAAAGTCAAGGGTTGTGATCTCGGTATTTGCGGAGTGGCTGCCCCTTAGCTGTTGTCGGCGTGGTCGCGTGGGAGTAGGTTTGGTCTGGGCGTGAGTGATGCCGTAGCGAAGTGCAGACGTCGGAGTTCGGTCTGCCACGCGGCTTGTCCTCGTTCGAGTGACTTATCTAGGCGTGCTCCACTGACACGCTCGCGCCCGCTCTTCTCGCTCGTCCGCCGGCCTGCTGGTCCTGAACCATCCGCTTGTAGGACGCCTCAGCTTGCAGGGCCAGAGCTCGTTCGGCGTCGCGCATCATCAGATTCGTCGACCACGTCCCGGACGGCTTGCCGGGGCGCTTGGGAGCGCCGGCGGTGATCTCCAGCCGCCGGAGTTTCTTCTGCGTCAACGACGGCTGCTGGTGGGCGTAGTCCTCACCGCGGGTCAGCATGCACCAGAACAGAACGGTGAGCTTGCGGGCGGTCGCGACGATCGCCTTGCCGTGACCAGGACGGGTTTGGTGCGGTCATAGAACGCGTGCAGTGGCCCTGGTTGCAGCACCGCGGTCCACGCCGCCTCGACCAGAGCCCTGCGCGCGGATGCTGATCCGCGTTTTGAGATCCGGCCGCTGCGTGCCGGGGTCTCACCGGACTGCTTGACCTTCGGGTCCAAGCCTAGGTAGGCGACGAGCTTGCCGCTGGTGATGAATCGGGTGTGGTCACCGATCGCAGCGATGAACGATGCGGCGGCAGATCAGGTTCACGCCGGGGACGGTCATCAACCGTCGGATCTCAGGCCATGACATCGCTTGTTGGGCAATCAGCCGCTCAACCGCTCCGATGGCCGTGTCCAGGAACTCGACGTGACGGATGCCGGCGTCAACGGACTCGCGCTCCTCCAACGGCAACTCCAAACCCGCCAACCAGTCGCGGCCTTTGATCCCGAACAGATCAGAGCACGGCGGCTTGCCCTTCAGCCGGCGCTGCAGCACCGCGTGGATCTCGTTCTTTGACCTGGAGCCTGCTCGAACGAGCTGCTCACGACGCGCCAAACGGCGCCGCAGGATCTGGCAGCGCTCATCGGGCATCCAGACCGCCTCGAGCTCGCCACGCCATAACAACAGAGCCAGAGCACGGGCATCCAGCTTGTCGGTTTTCGCGCGGGCCGCGGTGATCCCGGTGTCATCCGGGCTAACGACAACAACCCGGTTCACATGCGGCTCGAAGATTCCGGGCGACCTCCCAACAGCTGCAGGTGACCTCTAACGCAACCCGGTCAGAGGCAGCAGACTGTCCGCCAGCATGCCCAGGTCATCGGGTGTTGACGGCACCCGCCCAGCGGAGCGGACCCTTCCGTCGTCACAGATCGCGACGACGCAGAAGTCGCGGTACACATCCAGGCCGATCGCCCGACCGACCCATCTAGCTAACGGCACTCCTCACCTCCCGTCAATTTGACAGTGCGGTGGGAGAACCAGCGGGACAACGACACAGACCGATACGAGCTCGAAGCTCAATCCAAGCAAGTCGCAGGGGCGGCCGAACGAAAAACGCGGGCTCGAAGCCCATCGATCAAAACGGCCTACCCGACTGCGTTCTCCGAAACAAGAGCCCCTGTCCTGGATGCGCCCGAACTTAGGACCGGACCCGGACAGAGCCTCCGAAAGGCAGTTTCATGCTTCGACTTTCGGTAGCGAGCCGCGCGTAGGCTCAGACACAGTCGATCCGCCAGCCAGATTCCTGGAAGTAGGCATGAGCGCCTTCGATGTTCTCGACCCAGCTGTCGGATACCTCCGGGCTTCGGAGGGCGTCAGCGTAGGTGAAGATCAGGCAGCCGCCGGTGGCGGCGCTGTCGCCCTTCACCTCCACGAAGCGGCTTGCCTCGTCGCCCTCCAAGATGAGACCAAGCGTGTAGATACGGACGTCCGCTGGCATCTAGCGGAACGTATCAAGCAGTCTCGCGACGCTGTCGCTTAGATCGCTTCGGGCAGCCGGTGTTAGCCCGTTGCGGAAGGCGCGGCAGGGATGCCGGGCATCTAGTTGATGAAGTAGATCAGCGGATGGCCGTAACGGTCAACCAGGAAGAACGTGGCACGACACGCGACGCAGGGAAGCGGATGGTTCCGGGTGCCCGGCGCGGTGGTAAGCGTGGCCGTGTGAGACAGGATCTTCGCACCGCACGAGCGCTTCACGATGGTGCTGGAGTACGAATGCGGGCCGGGCTCAGCGGGAGTTCGTTGCAGTAGAAATTCCCGTGTCTCACTCGGCGGGAGTATTACGTGCTGCGATCCGCGCCACTGCACACGCACCCTCGGCTGCCAGGACAAGTCCGAATCCGCCAGATCATCCGCACGGCTAACAAGCCCGTAGCGGAGCACCTCGATCCTCGCAGTCTTCACGGCAGCATCGGAAAACCCACCGAGTCCAACGAGACTCGGGCAGGAGGAGAGCGCCCCGCCCTTGGAGTGTGTTGGGGTTGCGTATACGCCGGTCACCACGGCCACAGTCCCTATCAACGCTGCGAGTCTTCCAAGCATCGACCTTATTATCGACTTGGGCGGGCAGCTCTAGGTGAAATGTCGCTCCCCTACTACACCGAGAGGGCTGTCGGTCTGATCGAATGGCAGTAGCGGCTTGCGCCTGGGCCGGGCGAAGCAGTCGCCGAGCTTCTCGCGGATAAACCGCCCCCGATGGACGCCAATGTCGCGGATCTTTGCACCGACTCGGGCCTGCTTCTGCGAGTGATGGGTGTTCCCTCGAAGGGTGGGTATTACAGATCGGTCCTTCTTGAGTTCGCCGCCGGAGCGCTCAGCCTGCGCTGTGACGATAACACCGACGAGATCATCGTGGAGGTCGGCCCGCGCGAGGCATCAGCTGTGGAAGTGAATGACGCGTGGTCCCAGGGGCTGCTCGGCAAATGGATCGAGTACGGGTGGGAGCTGCGCAACCATCGCGGCTACCTCGACGCGTTCCAGCTCAGGCTCATGAGCGATCAGCGTGACGAAGCCGCCGTCCAGTTCGAGGTAGCCGGATCGACCATCCAGGTGCAGCGAGTGCTGCCGCAGTAGCGCTGTCGCTTTGATCGAACACCGGTAGCCGGCACTAGCCCGATCCGATAGCGGAGCGAGACCGGATGGTCGGTCCAATGGAGCCTGCGGTTGGTAGCTTCGCGTCATGTCTGAACCAGACGACGAAAGCGCAGCACTAGAGCGAGTTCACCGGGAACTGCTGGCGCGCGAACCAATCTTTCACAAACCCGAGTTCGGCACCCGCTCGGAGGACTACTTGAACATGACCGCCGGTGACTATTGGGAAGTCGGTGCCTCCGGGCGCGTCTACGGGCGAGACCATGTCGTGCACGCCCTGGTCGCTCGCGGAAAAGTGCCCGGGACGAGAGTTGGATAGTGAGCGACACCCGGGTACGCAGGCTTGCTCATGACACGTATGCCTTCACCTACCAGCTCGACCAAGCCGGCAGGCTCACCAGGCGGCTCACGCTATGGCGCGAAGACCCGGACGGTTGAAAAATTCTTTACCACCAGGGCACGGTCATTGAACATGACCGAGACCACCCATAGGAGTAGACCTCGTTACCGAGTGCTGTAATCTCGCCACCGAGGCGTTTCACGGAGGGACAGCCGACGCCGGCCTCGCAACAAAGCGCCGGTTTGATCGAGCAGGGACAGCGCAAGTCCTTTCGCGAGTAGCCCGATGCATGTGCGGATCGGAAGCCCCGCACGGCTTCCGCTTTTGTGGCGTCGCGCGGCGCGCGGATATCAATGCTCAGGATCGGCGTCGGGGGATCAGGCTGGCCAGAGCGAGGATCGCGTAGATGATGGTGTTGATCGCGACGAACGCAGCCAGTCCCCGGAACCATCCGGATCTCAGCAATTCGCTGGAGAAGAGAATGCCGCCTAGGGTGGTCATCGAGCAGTCGCCTCTCTCGGAACGTAGTTCCATCCGGCCGACTGCCCGCTGGCTATCTCGACCAAGGACTTGACGTAGGTGGCTTGGAGGACGAGGTCATAGCCGATCTCGATGACGAGCGGCATTGCGAGGAGCCTGGCCCGCCAGCCAGCCGGCCAAACGGTGACCACCCGCTCGAAAACGAATATGAGACCAACGATGGCCCAGACAGTGACCAGCTTGAAGCTGTCAGCGGCGAGCAGTGTGATCAACATCAGCAACAGGTATGAATTCAGCGCAACGGTTCCGTAGCCGATGCCGAACTGCTGGCCCCAGTAGCGAGCGGTGGCGCGGGTCAGCCCGTACGCGCCGATATTTTCTAGAGCCCCGCGCTGCCATCGCATTCGCTGGCGCCACAGTGCCGTCCAGGTCGGCATCACTTCGGTGACCACACGGCACTGCATGGGCGACACCATCTTCGCGCCGAGCGACTTCAGCGCAAGAGTCAGCTCGTTGTCCTCGGTCATTGCCAACGTGTCGTAGACCTTGCCCGGATCGCCAGGAATGAGGCTGCCCCGAAGATCGGCTACCGCCGATAGCGCGGATGCGCGGATCAGCGAGGCAGTGCCGGTGAGTACGAACACTTTCCCGCGACGACGGGAGATCCGGCGGCGATAGCGGGTGTACTCGTTCCGCTGCAGTTGACCCACCAGACCACCGCCCTCCTCACCACCGAAAAGACCGCCAACGGCAGTCAAGTCTCGGTCGGCCTCGAGGCGGCCCATCGCTGCTTCGAGGAACTCTGGAAAGATAGTTGAGTCCGCATCCATAACCATCACCACGTCACGTTCGTCGATCCGGCGAAATAATTCCGTGAGTACCTGGTTCAG
The DNA here is from genome assembly GCA_963720195.1 of uncultured Conexibacteraceae bacterium. Lineage (GTDB taxonomy): Bacteria > Actinomycetota > Thermoleophilia > Solirubrobacterales > Solirubrobacteraceae > Palsa-465. Next base: position 275,785 of record CAVRFD010000008.1, on the reverse strand, counting down.
CGCGCCGGCTTTCTTCTCGTCGTTGAGAACCGTCGTGAACACCTCGGCCCCATTTCGGCGAGCGACCTCCGCTGTGTCGTCGGTGCAGTTGTCGGCTACGACGATCACCTCGTCGGGAAGCCGCGTCTGGGCCCATAGGGACTCCAACGCGGCCGCGACCGTCAGGCCCTCGTTATGCGCGGGCAGAAGCACAGTGAGACGCAATGGGGTCGTCGCTGACTCATCCACCAGTCTTTTCGGCGGTGGAGCCGGCTCTCTCACGAGCTCGACCGCCGATGGGGCCATCGGAGACACAACAAGACTTCTGAGCCGACGCATCTGCGGCGACAACGGAGCCGGAATCCGGCTGTCGCGCGCCAAGACTCGCATCGCGGCGGCGACATGCAACGCCGCCAGGCCGACGAAAACCCCGGCGCCCGCCGCAACTACTGCCAGGATCAACGAAACCTTAGGAACATTAGATTCCGCGAGCGGAAGCTGGCCAACACTTGTTCCCGACGCGCCATTTCCCAAAGCAAACACGGCTGCGGTAACCAGCATCACCAGCGCCAGTCCAAGCAGCAAGACGCTGATCGTGCCCAATCGCCTCACACGTTGCCGCAGCGTCACCGTTCTGTCCGCCGTCGACCAGCTGCTCCCCGACGTCAACTGGCTACCTCCGACTGTCGGCTCGAACTCCGAGGCCCAGGGTAAACGCGCGCTCGCCACCCCGACATCACCCGAAACGGATGAGCGACAAGCGAACAAACGTCCGGACGGGATAGCGCAACGCCAGGATACGGCTGCGGCTGCGGTCAGTCGCCGCATCCGCGCCGAACGTCGGTCCGCGTTCCCCCCGGAAAGCTGAAGGGCCGACCGGAGCTCAGGGGCAGACCGCGATCAGCACGGCAGGTTCCTGACCCCGCGTTCGGGCGCGATGCTCAAACCGGTTCTCGGGAATCCTTCGCTACCTGTCAGACTTTCCGTATGAGCGGTGATGAGAGCTTCGAGGACCGCCTGAGGGCAATCGCTGATCAGATCGTGCGGTCGCTGTCGGACAACGACATTGACGACCTGGCGCAGCGCCTTGGCGTCGACGCCGAACGCGCACGCGGGTTCGCCAGCAACATCGAGCGCTGGCTGGGTGATCGCTTGTTCGACCAAGCGCCGTGGACCGGCGACCGCCCCGAATTTCAAGGCACCTCGCGGCACGTCGCCCCCACGGGAACGTTTGGTGGGGGGCCTCATCCGCTCGATCTTCCCACTCCGGAGCAGGGAATTGCCCTGAGCGCCCTGGACTCGGGACGCTTCACCGTACGCCCTGGCAGCAGCGTACTCGCTGCTACCGGGGCTGATCCGGACCTGTCCGTTGGTGGAGCAGCCGATCTCGTAAACGAACTCCGCGCCCACGATTGGATCACGCCGGACGGCTCCGTGACGCTGGTGGGACGGCAGGCGCTGTTGCGCTGGTGCAGGGCCGTCGACGGCTCGGCCGAACGGTCTCAACCGTAAGAACGTTCGGTCAACTCGGCCGCAATCTCAGACTGCTGAATTGCTCGACCACCAGTAGCCACGGCTGCTGAGGGTTCGGACGCGCCAAGCGCAAGCGACGACATACGCTACGAATTCTCGTGCGCCCTATGGCCTTGAAGATTGGGATTCCGATTGTCGTCCTGGCTCTGCTCGGGTTAGGCGCTCTCTGGTGGTGGGCGTGGCGGTGGTACGTCCCGGTTGGGTCAGCCGAGCACATGATCCGAAGCCGAACTCCGAGCTTCGCCGATGCAACCGGGGCGCCGACCACGGTGTGTCGCCACGCGAAGGGCGGGTTCCTTGGGCTGAGCAGAGTCGACTACTGCACCGTGACATACCCGTCGGGAACTTGCTTCCGCTGTCGGGTCTGGAACCCGGATATGGGCGTAGGCGACGCTCTGAAGTGCGACCCAACGCCGTTCCGCGAGGGCCACACCACATCTGCGTAACCAGTCGCCTGGTACTTCGCAAACGGACGAGCGTTCTTTCAGTCGACGCGAAGGAACGCTTCGCCCAAGGCCAATTGGTCTCCAGGGCGAAGCTGACATCTGCTCACGCGATGTCCGTTCAGGTAGCTCCCGTTCGTAGACGAGAGATCGTGGAGGACCCAGATGCCGTCGCGCGGGATGAGACGAGCATGACGTCGAGACACTGTGATGTCTGTAAGGACCACATCACAGCCTCTGCTGCGGCCGATCGACAGTTCGTCCGATGCGCCGGTCCAATCTAGGGCGAGAAGCGTCCCCCGCGGTTCGGGTTCAAACAGTGTCGCAAGCCGGGAGACAACGGCCGTCATCAACTGTGACGCGCGTTCGTGCAGGCCTCCATTACCTTCGCGGACATCGAGATCACCGACCAGTAGCTCGGGATCAACAAGCGTGCGGTGAAACACCTCATCGAGACGGAACACGAGCGTCTTGTGGCTGATCAGGCCGCCAGCGTATGCGGCGTTCAGTCTCTGCGCCAGACGCTCGCGTGAGCTACCAGGAGACACCACGCCGAAAGTCTCCCACTGAAACCCACGAGCGTCTACCAAACGGGCACGGGAGCCGAGCGAGCAGAGACTTCGTGACAAGCGCGCTGCTGGTCGCGGCTTGATCTTGGTCCGCTCCGAACCGCTGCATTGCCGGCATTGGGCATTGGTAGGGGCCGCCGCTCGCAGGCTGAACGATGCAAGTTCCTGGGGGCGGATCACCGGCAACCACCGGCTGTGACTTGGGCATGCACACCGACCCGCTCACGCGCACCGTGTACGGCCGGGCCGGTACAAGACTGCCGGTCAGCCTCGCGCCGGGTTCGATAGCGCCGGTGAAGCTCCTGTTCTGGGGCGTGGTCACGCGCGCCGTACTGGCAGGTGACTTCTCCGATAAGGCAACCGTCTGCGGGTCGCCGGCAGGCGACCCGCAGACGGTCAGTTACTACTGAGCCCAGTAGCCGTGCCCGGACAGCGGCCTGGTCCAGATGTCGTTGACCGGGTTGGCGAACAGGTCGTTCTCGGTCAGCGTGGGTAGGTTCAGACCAGCCTCGATCGTACGCAGGAGGCTGTACTCCGTGTAGCGCTGATTCGTGCTGAAGCGCTGCTTGACACTGCCCTGAGAGCCCAGCACCAGAGTCGGGATCTTCTGTAGATCAGCCTGACCGTCAGCCGCATCCTCATCCCAGGTGATGACCAGGAGAGAACGCTGCTTTGTCCAGGCCGGCGAGTTGAAGATCGTCGGCAGGGTCTGGGATAGCCACGTATCACCGGCGGTGATACCGCATCCTTCCATGTCGTCGCAGTCATTGGCCTCGAACCACGAGTAGGTCGGTGTGGTCGTGGTCTGCTTGAGGTCCAACGCCAACTGCGTAAGCGGCTGCTCGTGCTCCTGGCACGAGGCCTGGTTGTCGGACACGTCCTTGAAGTTGATGAACGGGGTGTCATCGATCGTGTAGGTGTCCTGGGAGCCACGGTCACACGGACCGTTGGCGTCCTGCGTATAGCTGCGCCAAGTACCGCCGGCGTTGCCGATGAGGTCGCCGATCTGTTGATTGTCGAGCTCGGCGGTCGTGGTGTTGCCCTCCTGGGTGCCGGTGGTACCCGCTGCAAACGCGGTGTAGTTCTCGTCACTCGGGTGAGCGGTCGCGTACATGTTGGTCAGGTTCGTACCCTTCGCCAACAGGCTGTTGAGGTACGGTGCGGCCGTGTTGCCGATGATGTCGGCGTAGTCCTCGTTCTCCATCATCACCACGAAGACGTGGTCGAACCGGGGAACATGCGCCACCGGCGGGACCGGCGGGGCCGGAGCATTCACCGCGTCAGACGAGATCGTGAACGACAGGTTGTCCACGTATCCCTGTCCCGCAGCGTTGCGGTTGGCCAGGTGGTCACCGTTGACCGTGATCAAGACCTTCACCTGCGTCGTGCCCCGCGGGATGGTGCCGGTCGTATTCTCGGGCAGGAACTCGGTGACGTCGTTGCGCTGAGCTGCGGTCACTGGGGCGAGTGTTGCGGTGCCGAGTGCGTGCGACGACCGATTTAGGAACGTCGCCGTGACCGTCGCGTCCTCGGCGAGGCTTCCGGTTCCGCCGATCCAAGCGCCGAGGCTGAACGTCACGTCGCCTCGGTCGATCTGGGAGGCCGCGCGTGCCAGATCCACATACTGGGTCGCGGTGCTGACGCCACCGCCGCCACCGGCGAAGTAGTTCTGACCACGATCAGCGGAGCCGGGAGAGCTGAACGTCGGCCAACCGCCAACGCCCTGACCATCGGAAGCGTCGTACTGAACCTCGTTGAACAGGCCAGTGACGGACCAACCGGGGACTGACGTCACGGCCAGGCCATCGAGGCTGCCCGTGCCGATCTCGGCGCCACCGTTGACGATGAGGTTCGGTTGACCGACGAGCTGTCCGGGGGACGGAAGCTGTGGCGAGTCGCCGGTTACCGTGACGACCACAGGAGCCGTCTGAAACAGCGAGACCGCACCGTTCTGAAGGTAGGCGTCGTAGATACCCGCCTCAAGGCCCGTGCTGTCGAACGTCACCTTGCCGCTGGAGCCGGCCGCCGTCGTCTTGAACGAGTACAGCGGCGAGGCCTCAGTCGGATCGGCACCCTGGTGGTAGAGCGCGACCTGGTTACTCGATGCCACCTCACTTGACGGGATCGTGTACGCCAACGACAGCGGATCGCCCGAGTTGATCGAGGTGCTGTCGTTCCCATTCAGGGCGGTCAGCGTGCCTGGAACAGCGACGTTACTCGCCTTGACCGTGATCGTGACCGGCTGGCCAATCAGGGTGTATCCGCCGTTGTACAGGAGCTTGGCAGTGTAGGTGCCAGGCGCCAGGCCGGTCGTGCTCAGGGTCACGGTGCCGGTCGTCGACGGGGTCCCGCTGGTCGGCGCGGTTTGGCTGTCGTTCTGGGTGTAGTCCCAAGAGGAGTCGGCGCCGGCGCTGTTGTAAAGGCCGACCCAGTTTGTGAGGCTCGCGTCACCGGACGGAACGCTGTAGCTGAAGGCGAGCGACTGACCAGCCGTCACAGTCGCCGACGTGGTCGAGAGAGCCGGAGCGAGGACCGTGATCGTGACCTGGCTTCCGACGACGTCGTACCCGTCGTCCTTGAACTCGTAGAGCGTGTACTTGCCGGGCGCCAGACCTGACGTCGGCAGCGTCACGGTGCCGCTCGTCACGGGCGTTCCGGTGGTCGGTTCGGATTCGCTGTTGTCGTTGACGTAATTCCATTCGGTCGACGCCTGGTTGCCTGGGGTGTCGCCGGGGGCGTACAGGCCGATCCAGGCGCCGAGGTTCGCGTCGGCGGACGCATATGTGAAGTTGACGGTCAGCGTCTGACCGGCGTAGATACTGGTGGCGGTCGGCGTGATGCTGTCAGTGGTGTCAGCCGCCGCGATGCCCGCAGACCCGACGCCCGCAATTGTCACGGCGGCCGGGACCGCACCGATCCCGACGACCGTTGTCAACGCGGCCGCGAGAGCCAACAAGCGAGCGCGACGACCGGGCTTGCGCCCGATTCCGTTCCGGCGAGAAGCCATATCTCGAATCCTCGATTCTCTGTCGTTCTAAAATATGTTCGAACAACTTTGCGCACCGATTCAAGCACGGCATATTGGCGATAGGAACCTCGTTCACAGGTTGTACAAACGATTTTTTCCGGGCGATAACGATGCCGCGTAGAAGCTCTCCTCAGGATCCAGCCCCGTCTGGAGCAGCACCACCAGCGCAGCCGGACACCGGCGTGGCACCCCTGCACGAGCGCATCGCCACCGATCTGAGGACCGCCATCGTCCGCGGCGATCACCTGGCCGGAAGCAAGCTTCCAACCGAGGCGGAACTCGCCAAGCGCTACGGGGCGGGCCGCGGAACGGTGCGGGCGGCACTCAGGGCGGTCGAGGCAGAGGGTCTCGTCACTTCGCGCCAGGGCTCCGGTCGCGTCGTGCTCGGTGGCGGCCTGTCCCAGCACTTCGACGCACTCCGCAGCTTTGCGCAGTGGGCCCGTGAGGCCGGCCATACCCCCGGCGGCCTCTTCGTCACCCGAGTCCGGCGCCCGGCCGAGGCCGCCGAGGCGGCCGCGCTCTATGTGGACCCCGGATCAGAGGTGCTCTACACCGTCCGTCTGCGAACCCTCGACGGGACCCCGGTCCTGGTGGAGCGCTGCATCTATCCCGGCTGGCTCGCCGACACGATCGCCGAGCTTGACGAGCGGTGCGCCTCGGTGACCAGCGAAGTTCGACGGCTGACAGGAATCGTCGCGGTCAGCGGCACGCACACTCTGGACGTGGCTCGGGCGGACGCGATCGACTCCGAGCTCCTGGGCTGCGACGTTGGCGCCCCGATCCTGCGGCGACGCGCGATAACCAGAAACCACAGCGGCGTTCCCATGGACTACACCGACGATCACTACGCGGAGGGGACAGCTTCGTTCACGCTGCACAATTCCGTGTCGACCAACGTGCTCTCGCGCTACGTCTACCCGGCCGCCCTCCCGGATCCGAGAGCGCGTTAGCGAACGTAGCCGACGGCGTCGAATCGGGGATGGTTCCAGCGACGGACGCGTAGGCTTTCATCGTGCGGGCAGCAACAGCACCCTCGCCGAGATCTTCGGGTGGGCGCGTAGCGACTTGCCCGAGGTTTGCGACTTATTCGAGTAACTGACGGATTGTTGAGGAGCCGTGATGACACAGCCTCTGCGAGTCGGGATCAAGCTCTCCCAAGACGCTCCGATTGAGAGTTACAAGGCCGTCTGGAAGATCGCCGACGAGGCGCGCTTTGACCACTGCTGGGCGATGGACCACCTGGCCACGATCGGGAGCATCGGCGACGACCGGCCGATCTTCGACGGCTGGGAATTGCTGGCCGGGATGGCGATGGCGACGAGCCACGTTCGCATCGGCCTGCTCGTGACCGGCATCACCTATCGAAACCCGGCGCTCCTGGCCAAGATCGCGACCACCGTCGACCACCTGTCGAGCGGCCGCCTCGAATTCGGGATCGGTGCGGCGTGGGCGGCCAACGAGCACGAGATGTACGGCATCTCCGGTCTCGATCACCGGGTCGGGCTTTTCTCCGAGGGGCTACAGGTGATCAGGTCGCTGTGGACGCAGGAGCGAACGAACTTCGATGGCCGCTACTACAAGATGCGCAACGCCGTCGCAAATCCGAAGCCGGTCCAAAGCCCGTATCCCCCGATCTGGATCGGTTCCGGCGGGCCAAGCATGCTCAAGCTGACCGCCCGTCACGCCGACGTTTGGAACGCCAGCGGCAGTGCCGGCCGCGACGTCGAGGCCGCCATCGCGGGGTCGCAGCAGCTCGACGAGGCCTGCGCGGCTATCGGCCGCGATCCCAACGAGATCCGTCGCTCGGTCCAGGTCCCAGCCGGCGAGGACCCCGGGGAGATTGTCGACCGGGTCCATGGCTTTGCCGAGGCGGGCTTCACGGAAATCATCATCATGTTGAGCGGCGGCTCGATGCCGACCAACGCCGACCCCGTAAACACCGCGGCGATGCTCGCCGAGAAAGTCCTACCCCAGCTCCGCGGCTAGCTCTGAGCGCGAGGCATCACTCGTCGGGCGTGGCCTGGGCGCGCAGCCCAGTGACGGCGAGGTCTAGGGCCGTCCTCAAAGGCTCGATCGATTCATCGGTGGCCGTAAGCAGGAGGCCACCCTGTAGCGCCGCGAAGATGGCGAGTGAAAGCTGTTCAGGATCGGTGTCGTCACGTAGATGGCCAGCAGTGATCATGCGTTTGATCCCGGCCTTCAGATAGCCGCGCCAGCGGTTCATGTGGCCGATCGCGTCGGCTGCGTGGTCCGGGTCTGAGCGGGCAAGCTCGGAGGTGAGGGCGCCGATCGGGCAACCCCACTGGGGCTGGGCGCTGTAATGGGCGATGACAGCGTGACGCCAGTCCTCCCACGATTCCCAGGTATCGAGCTCGTCGAGGAAGGGTCGCTGGGCATCGAGGACCCGCTCGGCCTGGAACGCGCCGATCGCGCTGATCAGCTCGCTCTTGCCGTCAGGGAAGTAGTGGAACAGCTGGCCCTTGCTCGTGGCGGTGGCCGCTCTGATGTCATCGAGACTCGTGCCCTGGGCCCCGCGCTCAAGGACGAGGTCGGCCGCCGCGTGCACGATCCGGCGGCGAGTCGCAGTGCCCCTTGCCGTCATTCCGGTCTCCACGTCTCCCATACTAGACCTCACTCTGGACCAGACGGTCCACTCGTGTGCCAGACTCTGGACTATGTAGTCCAACGCCGTCGTAAGGAGCACATCGTGGGAGATCGACTCAAGGACAAGACAGCTCTGGTCACGGGTGCGACCAGCAACATCGGCCGAGCCATCGCGGTCGCCTTCGCGGCAGAAGGGGCCAGAGTCGCCGTCAGCGGACTAGACGCTAACCGCGGGCACGACGTCATCGAGCAGATCGAGCGACAGACTGGCGGTCGCGGCCACTTCATCGCCGCCGACCTCGACGGGACGGCACATGCCTCCCGGCAACTGGCCCAGGATGCCCGCAACGTGCTGGGTGACCCGATCGACATCCTCGTCAACAGTGCCGGCATCTTCCCCGGCTCAACGACCCTGACGGTCGACGAGGAGATGTTCGACCAGGTCTATGCCGTCAACGTCAAGGCGCCGTTCTTCCTCACTGCCGCGATTGCCCCGAGGATGCAAGAGCACGGCTCGGGATCGATCATCAACCTCGGCTCGTGGGTGGCGAGACTCGGCATCCCCGTAGGCGCGCTGTACGCGTCAACGAAAGGCGCCATCGAAACCCTGACGCGCGCATGGGCCGCCGAGTTCGGATCGCCCACCATTCGCGTCAACGCGATCTCACCAGGGGTCGTGCGCGCACAGACCGAAAACGACCCAGCGGCGGCGATGATGCGCGGCACCCCACATGGCGCGTTCGGCACCCCGGACGCGATCGCCAACGCTGCGGTCTTCCTCGCCTCCGACGAGGCGCTGTTCGTCAACGGCACAGTGGTCGACGTCGATGGCGGGCGCACCGGCGTGGCAGTCATCGCCCACTAGCCCGTGTCTCGGGCGGCTACGAGCGGACGGGTGGCCAGCGGGCCACCCGTCTGAGTTCACGATCTGAGACGGTGGGGACGACTCAGTGAGCTGCTTCCTGCGCCCGCCTCGGCAGCTTCCAGCCAGGACGGACGTAGTGGCAGGTGTACCCGTTCGGGTAGCGCTCGAGGTAATCCTGATGCTCCGGCTCCGCCTCCCAGAACGGTCCGGCAGGCTCCACCTCGGTGACGACCTTGCCTGGCCATAGGCCGGAGGCTTCGACATCGGCGATCGTATCCTCGGCGACCTTGCGCTGATCGTCGTTGACGTAGAAGATCGCTGAGCGATAGCTCGCCCCGACGTCGTTGCCCTGGCGGTTCTTCGTCGTCGGGTCGTGAATCTGGAAGAAGAACTCCAACAGGTCCCGGTAGGAGATGCGGTCCGGGTCGAACTCGATCTCGATCGCTTCCGCGTGCGAGCCGTGATTGCGATAGGTCGCGTTCGGCGTCTCACCGCCGGTGTAACCAACGCGGGTGGCGATCACACCGTCGAGCTTGCGGATCAAGTCCTGGACGCCCCAGAAGCACCCGCCCGCGAGAATCGCTTTTTCGGTTTCAGCCATCTCTGTGGTCCTCCTCGTCGTGGTTGCCCGTTCCGTCTCCTCTACATCGTGACACCTAGCGAACGTCGGACCGTCTCGGACCTCAGGTTGTCGCCGTCCAGCGGCGGGAGACACTAGTGCTTGGCAGGTTTGTGGTGTTACCGTCGGTGGATGTCAACGGGCTCGACTGACCGCGAACCGAATCGGTGGGCGGTCCTCGCGCTGCTCGGCGTCGCACAGTTGATGGTGGTGCTGGACGCGACGATCGTGACCATCGCGATCCCTTCAGCCCAGAAGTCGCTGGGGTTCTCGACTGACAGCCGGCAGTGGATCGTCACGGCGTACGCACTGGCGTTCGGCAGCCTGCTGCTGCTCGGTGGCAAGCTCGGTGATCTGTTCGGCCGCAAGTGGACCCTTGTCGGCGGCCTGGTGGGGTTCTCGGTCGCCTCGGCGATCGGCGGATTGGCCCAGTCCTTCGCGGTACTAGTCGCCGCCCGTACGCTGCAGGGCGCGTTCGGCGCGCTGCTCGCACCCTCGGCGCTCGGGTTGTTGACGGTGACGTTCGCGAACTCTCCTGACCGGCCCACAGCCTTTGGCATCTTCGGCGCGATCGCCGGCGGCGGAGCATCGCTGGGGCTGATACTCGGCGGCGCACTCACCCAAGTTTTGTCCTGGCGCTGGTGCCTCTACGTCAACCTCGTGATCGCTGTGCCGACGACGATCGTGGCCCTGCGACTGCTCGTAAATCACGGTGCGGCCAATCGGGATCCGATCGACGTTCCGGGGGTTATCACCTCAGCCCTGGGTCTTTTTGCCCTGGTCTACGGGTTCTCCAACGCGGAGACTCACTCCTGGGGCGACACGGCCACAATCGTGGCCCTCGTCGCCAGCCCTGTGCTGCTGACGGCTTTCGTGCTGATCGAGCGTCAAGCCGAGCACCCGCTGCTGCCCCTCCACATCATCTGGAACCGCTCCCGAGGCGGTGCCTACAGCACGATCGCGCTGGCGGGCGCGGGCGTCTTCGCGGTGTTTCTGTTTCTCACCTACTTCTTGCAGCAGCAGCTCGGATTCTCTCCGGTCACCACCGGACTTGCGTTCCTGCCGCTGACCGGAGTACTGGTGGTCACCTCCACCACTGTGCAAACCCGCGTGATCCAGCACACCGGGGTCAAGCCGCTGGTGCTGGCCGGAACGACGCTCGGGGCGATCGCGATGTTCTCGTTCACCCGTCTGACACCCACCTCCAGCTACGTCAGCCATGTCCTTCCGGGTCTACTCGTCCTCGGCGTTGGGATGGGATGCATCTTCGCGCCGGCGTTCTCGACGGCGACCCTCGGCGTGCAGGGAAGCGAGGCCGGGGTCGCCTCAGCGATGGTCAACACCTCCCAGCAGGTGGGCGGCTCAGTGGGCACCTCGCTGCTGAGCACGATCTTCGCCAGCGCCGTCAGCAGCTACACGGTCAGTCACCTACACACCGCTGACCTGGCGAACACCGCGTTCGTTCACGGCTACACGACGGCGTTCTGGTGGGCGGTCGGGATCTTCGCCGTCGCCTTCCTCTTAGCGTTGGTGATCCTGCCGGGCCGAGCCAACCCGGGCATCCCCACTGTCAAGGCGGCGCTGGCCCGCCACGCGATCGGCAACTGCCACCACTTCGAAGCTGCGGATGGTGCCCAGACCGGAGTTCCCGCTACGACGGGTGCTGAGGAGCGATGAGCACCGGTCGCTTGGTATGCACCGCGAGCGCGTGCGAGACGCTGCCCAGGAGCGCACTGCCGATCGCGCCTCGGCCACGCTGGCCGCAGACAACCAGCCTGGCATCAATCTCCTGAGCCACCTCATCGATTGTCCTGGCCACCGACTCGGTGGCTTGAGCGATGCGCGCGGAGGCACTGTAGCCACGCCTGCGAGCACCCTCGGCGCCCTCGTCGGCGATCTGTTGCGCGGCAGCCGCTTCCCGCTCGTCGAACTCGCCTTCGTTCGGGACGTCGATGATGAATGACCCGGCACGGGCGAGCTGCATCGTCGCCGACATCCATACGACCAATATCAGGGCATCGCATGGCTTGACCAGTTCGGCTGCTGAAGTCAGCGCCGTCCTCGAGCCATCCGACCCGTCGTAGCAAAACAACACTGGCCTATCCACCGTCAAGCCTCCTGTCGCCGCCATCACGCGAATGCAGCGTCAGGCTACTCGCGCGAGCGCTGAGTAGGATCCGCGTGTGGGGATCAGGTCCCGGCACGTTCGCAGCTAGTGCTGCCGCAGCGCGGAATGGAGCTCGCGGCGGTGACCCGCGCACGGCGCACACCCGGGCTGGTCGTCCTGGAGGGTTTCCACGCGATCAAACATGCGGTCCGTTTTGGGGCAGAGATACTCGGTGCCTGGACGGCTGATCCGGACGCGTTGGAGGACCTGCGACAACGGATGGCGATCGACGTTCAGATCCCCGTCGAGGTGGTGGACGAGGCGGCCCTGAAGGCGATCGTGCCGCGCGCTCAGGTCGTAGCGGTCGCCCGGCGGCCGAATCAGCCGGATCCCGACACGATCCTGGCCGGTCCCGGTCATGTCGTGTTGCTTGAGGATCCCAGGCACCTCGGCAACCTCGGCGCCGTGGTCCGTGTAGCTGCTGCCGCCGGCGCCGCGGCAGTCATGACCACCGGCCGCCAGAATCCCTGGCACGCGGATGCTCTACGCGGAAGCGCCGGCCTGCACTTTGCGGTACCCGTCCACCACCTCCGCGCTGTCAGGACACAGGGCCGCCAGCTTGTGGCGCTCGACCCAGATGGAGAGCCCCTGGTGCCTGCCGAGTTTCCGCCTGCGGCAGTCCTGGCTTTCGGTACCGAGCGTGACGGACTCAGCGACCAGCTCCTGTCTCAAGCGCAACACCGCGTCGCGCTGCCGATGGCTCCGGGAGTCTCGTCACTGAACTTGGCAACGGCCGTCGCGGCCACCCTGTACGCGCTGCGGTTCGCTTGCTGAGCGAGCTCAGAGTCCGTCGACGGCTCCGCAAATCGGCGCCGACCCTGGCCGTTAATGCTGTGATGGTAAGCCGAGATCACGACCGCTCGCACCGTTTTATGTGCGGCCCGTATCCTGTCGCCGCGATGCCGTTACGCCCAATCCACAGACGAACTCGTGTCGCCACCTTCATGTCGGCTCTGGCAACGGCCGGCGTCGTCCTCGCGGTGGCGTTGACGGCGGCCGCGGGCGCCTCAGCCGCGGCCACCCGTGCTGCGGCTCCGGCGACGGTCACCGTGAGCAGTTCCAGCGTCGGCCCCGCCGTCGCAGCCGGGTTCGTGGGACTGGCCACGGAGTACTGGGATGTCGAGAAGGAGGTCGGCACCGATCCATCGAAGCCGGACACCGCCTTCGAGCAGATCGTGCGCAACCTGGCTCCGTACGGAGGCGTCACGCTGCGGATCGGCGGCGACAGCACGGACTGGACGTGGTGGCCCGTTCCCGGCATGAAACAGCCGCCGTGGGTCCGGTGGACGATGACACCGACGTGGGCGGCGGTGACGAAGAAGCTGGCCGACGATCTCCACGCACACCTGATCGTCGGGATCAACATGGAAGCTGACAGCACGACGATTGCGAGCACGGAGGTCCACGAGATCGCCTCCAACCTCGGTAGCTCCGTACCGACCACCTACGAGATCGGGAACGAACCTGAGCTCTACTCGAAGTTCGCCTTCTACAACGACAGCCGCGGAAAACCGGTCCGCGGCCGGCCGAAGAACTACTCGTCCGACGACATCACCGAGCAGTGGAACCGGCTCGCAGACGCCGTGCCCGGCGTCCGGCTGGCCGGTCCTGGCTACTCGGCGCTGAAGGCGCTGCCGGACATCGGCCAATTCCTGGGCAGTGCCCACAAGCTCTCCCTACTAACTGTCCACAGCTATCCGCTCAGGTCGACACGCTGCGGCGGCCACCCGCAGGAGAGCGAGCTGTTCCAGCCCGCAACCCTGCAGGAACTATCCGCCGAGGTGAAGTCCTGGACAGATGTGGCACGCCAGCACGCGATTCCTGTCCGAGTCGACGAGATGAACTCGGTCACGTGCGGCGGCATGCCTCACTTCAGCAACACCTTCGGGCCAGCTCTCTGGGCGTTGAACATCCTCCCGCTCTACGCGGAAGCCGGCGCGCAGGGAGTCAATTTCCAGACTCGGCCGTTCACCGCGCAGAATCTCATCCAGACCGTAGAGACGCACTCGGGCTGGCAGGTGCAGGTCCAGCCCGAGTACTACGGACTGCTGGCATTCGCCCAGCTGACACCGCCGGGATCGCACGTCCTGCAGGTATCGGAGATGCCAAATGGTCTCTACGCGTGGGCGGTCCGGACACCCAGCGGACAGACGCACGTAGTGGTAACCAATACCACGGCGAGCACCACAACCGTCGGGATCCGCGGCGCCGGCGCGCGGCGAACCGCGACGATCGAGGCCCTGAGCGCCGCCCCCAGTGGCCTCAATTCGGCGGGACGTGTCACGCTCGGCGGACAAACCATCTCCCCGAGCACGGGCAAGCTGACGGGCACTCCAGTGACGTCGACTCTCCTCTCGTCGAAGGGCATCTACGACGTGAAGGTTCCTGCCGCAAGCGCGGAGATCATCACCTTCACGTCGTAGCCCGACGCACGGATGACCATCAGGGCCTGGGTCTGTCAATGGCGGAGGCCGAGTGGCGGGGCGCCGCACGCGGTCAACGCGTGCCGGTACGCCGGCGCCTCAAGGTTGATCGTGGCGGGGAAGACGAGGAACACTCCGTCGAAATCGGTTATTTCAACGGCGCCGGAGCCGGCCAGGTTGGACGGTCGCGAGGGGCTGGGGTCCGGGAAATCCGAGACCCCGTGTGCGCGCATGCACACCGCGATCTTCCGCAGCTTCGCCAGCGCCTGTGCCTTCACGTGTGCGGAGTAGGTCGGCCCGCCGGGGCCGCCTGGGACCGGCATGAGCTTCTGACACTTCGCCTGCGCCGCCATAAACGCTGGGGCCGACGGATTGTTCCCGGCCGGGATGAAGACCGCGCCGGCTCCGGTTTTCGGGTCTGGGAAGTCGGACACACCGTTGGCGCGCATGCACCTGGCGAATGCGAGCGGGCCGGAGGCGCCGGCGTCTGGCGGGGTCGAGCGCGAGCTCGTCGTACCCCCGTCGGTCGTCGTACTCGACCCAGAAGCGGTGGCGTGGCTGCCGCCCGCCCCACTCGACGCTGAGGCGCTCGAGCTCCCGGTCGGCCCAGGGGAAGTTCCCCCGCATCCTGCCACCACGACCCCGCTCAGGAGTGCTGCGACAGTGAGCAGACGCGCCCGCCGTGTGCGAGTCCGCTGCTCTGAATAAACGGTGCCTGGCATTGGTCTCCTTCGTGTCCTCCGGTGTGCGCATCGGTTCTACGCCGCCGTTGGTTTCCGCCCGGTTTCCTCCGAGTCGCCGCGCGACGGTCCGTACATCCGGCCGGTGAAACCCCTGTGAAACGCTCCCGCGGCTACGTTGATTGGGAAAGGAGCGGGCGATGCGGGTGCTTGTGATCGAGGACGACGAGGAACTGGCGGAGACGGTCGCAGCCGGCTTGCGCCAGGCGCGGATGGCCGTCGATATCGCGCTGGACGGTCAGGCCGGCCTGGCACGGGCGCTCGTTCACGATTACGAGGTGATCGTGCTCGATCGCGACCTCCCGACCGTTCACGGCGATGAGGTGTGCGCGAAGCTCGTCGCCGCAGGCGGTCGCAGCCGCGTGCTGATGCTCACCGGCGCTGCGGAAAATGAGGACCTGATCGACGGGCTCGGACTCGGCGCCGATGACTACCTGACAAAACCATTCGACTTCGCGGTGCTCGTCGCGCGAATCGGTGCCCTGGCCCGCCGTGCCCAGCCGAGCATCCCACCGGTGCTGCAATCAGGTGATGTCGTGCTCGACACCGCCAAGCGCTGCGCACACCGGGCCGGCAGACCGCTCGCGCTGCGACCCAAGGAGTTCGGGGTGCTGGAGCTGTTGCTCGCCGCCCAAGGCCGGGTCGTCTCGGCCGAGGAGCTACTCGAACGCGTGTGGGACGAGACTGCGGACCCATTCACAGCGACGGTCAAGATCACGGTCAGCCGGCTGCGCACCAAGCTCGGCGACCCCCCAGTGATTCAGACGGTCGCCAAAGCCGGCTACCGGATATGACCAACGCCGCGCGAGTGAGCAGCCGGATCGCCCAACTGGCGGTTGGGCGACACCTTCCGCGCCGCGCCGTCCGCATACGGCTGACGCTCCTCTACGGCGGTCTGTTCCTGTTCTCCGGCGCCGCGCTGATGGCAATCACCTACGCGCTACTGGTCAATGCCGGATTCGTATTCACCCTCCAGAACGGTTCGGCGTCCCAGCAACTCACGACACGGCCCAGTCTGGCCCGCGGGGGGCCGCCGGCCGGCTTTCCCGCCCCCCGCTCAACCACGCACCCCTCCGCACAGACGATGGCGTACTGGCGCGAGGTTGCGGTGTGCATGCGCCAGCACGGTGTCTCCAGCTTCCCCGACCCTACGGCCTCGGTCCCGTCCGACCTCCCTCACGTCGGTGAGCTGAGCGATCGGGACGGTGCGATACTCGTATTCCCGGCCACTCTCAACACTCAGTCGGCGTCCTTCCTACGGGCGGCGAGCGCGTGCGGGTACATGGCCGACAGCGGCAAGCAACTCGCGCAGGTCAACGGCCAGCGCACGCAGACACGCCAAGAGCTACTGCTCCAATCGGCGATCGCACTCGCCGCGATGTCGTTGCTTTCGCTCGGACTCGGATGGCTCACTGCCGGGCGCGTCCTCCAGCCGCTCGAGGACTCGTACGAGGCGCAGCGCCGATTCGTCGCCAACGCGTCACACGAACTCCGTGCCCCGCTGACCCGCCAGAGGGCGCTGATCCAAGTCGCCCTTGCCGACCCGGACGCGAACCTCACCTCGTTGCGCGCCACCCACGAGCGAGTTCTCGCGGCCGAGCAGCAGCTGGAGGAAATGATCGATGGACTATTGACACTTACCCGCGGCCAAGCCGGGCTCGAGCACCGCGAGCCGCTCAACCTCGCGACCCTCACCTCCCGCGCAATAAACATGCGCGAGGCAGAACTCGAAGGCCGGGACCTCGACGTTCGCGCAACCTTGGCCACAGCACCAACCGCTGGCGATCCACGACTGATCGAGCGCC
Organism: uncultured Conexibacteraceae bacterium; assembly: GCA_963720195.1. Classification (GTDB taxonomy): domain Bacteria; phylum Actinomycetota; class Thermoleophilia; order Solirubrobacterales; family Solirubrobacteraceae; genus Palsa-465. The sequence continues at coordinate 259,010 of CAVRFD010000008.1, read as the reverse complement.
TAATCGCCAACCTGCTTGACAACGCGATCCGCCACAACACGCCCGGCGGACACATCGAGATCACCACTGGGGTCCGCGACCGACGCGCTTTCGTCTATGTCGCGAACACTGGCCCGCCAGTCCCGCCCGAACAGATCCAGCGTCTCTTCCAACCCTTTCACCGCCTGGCGGGCCGCACGGATCACAACAGCGGACACGGGCTCGGCCTCTCCATCGTCCAGGCGATCGCCAACGCGCACCGCGCCGAGCTCAGCGTCAGGGCGCGACCCGAGGGCGGACTCACCATCGAAGTCTCGTTCGCGCCGGCAACAGGTGTCGGGTCCGGAAAGCGTCCGGCCGAGTCAACCGCCGGGTGGGCGCAACGCGTTTAGCCGGAGGAGGTTGCGGGTCGCCATCGCCACGGTCATCGGCCCGACGCGCGGGACGAATGCTGAAGCCACTCCGAGCACCGAGTCGTCGAAGTTGCGGAACTGGGAGAAGTTCACACAGATTGCGCCCGGTTTGATCTCGTCGGCCGTGACGAGTGGGAACTCCGGCGACGGCACGCCGGTAATCACGACGTCGGCCTCTCGCAATGCAGCGGCCCGGTCGCGATCGGTGTCACGCACGGTGTACGCGTGCCTTCCGATCGCCGGCTCGAAGACCACGGCGCCCGTTAGGTCGAACGAGACGACGGTGGCACCGTCGTTTGCGAGCATCGCGGAGAGCGGCCGGCCGACGATGTCGCTGCGGTTGATGACACAGGCCATGACGCCGCGCAGCGGCGCCGCGTCCCCACCACCGTGAGTGCTCAGCCCGGCCTCCTCGAGCAGTTTGAGGATCCCGAGCGGGGTGCACGGCAGGATCGCCCGCAGCGAGCCTGCGTCGTCGACGTACCTGCGGTTCTCGTAGAGAAGCCGACTCCAGAAGCTGTGCATGCCCTCGATGTCCTTACGCGGGTCCACGAGCTCGCGTAGCCAGCGTTCCTCGATCGGACCGGCGAGCGGGTAGTACAAGAAGATGCCGTCGACAGCCGGATCGGCGTTCGCCTCGCGGATCGCGGGTGCCACCCGATCGGGATCCAGCTGCCAAAGGTCCATCCTTATGCCAGCATCTTCGGCGCCGCTGCGGGCGTACTGCGCGTACGTGTGGGCTGGCCCCTCGGACTGGCTTAGCAGCCCGGCGACACGCAACTCGCGGCCGAGCTGAGCGACCCGCTCGCGCGTTTCGGCGCGGTACGGCGCCGCGACCTCGGCCGCGTCGATCACTCTTGCCGTCAACCGCGCTCCTCGGAGCCGCTGGCTGCGCGGCGTACGGCGTCGCGGCGCTCACGCAGGGCGGATGCCTCGAAATGTCCGCGCTCCTCGAGGGCGAGGAGGTTGATGTCGGCAGTTCGCAGCGCGGCGAGTGCGGCGCCTCGCAGCAGGTCGCGACCGGCCTGGACGTCGCTGACGATGGTGAGCTTGATAAACGGCTCGATCTCGTCGACGAGCGCGATCCCGAAGACCGACGCCTCGGCGAGGCCGAGTGGCCCGCGGGTGGCGGTCACCGTCGCCTCGTCGATGGCGCGGCTGCGGTCCGCGCGCTCGTCGTCGGTCTCCCGGGGCATCCGGTAGCCAGCCATCAGTGCCTCGAACTCGGCGACGTCGCTATCCGCGGCCTCGACGAACCCGGCCTGCAGTTGGCAAGCCCGGCGCTGGGCGCCGGCGAGCTGCGTTGAGTGCCCGGTTCGGCCTTCCGGAGCGGAGATCGTGATCTCGATCGCCATTCGCACCAAGCCCATGCCGAACGCGGCCGTCACGGCCGCGACCGCACCGCCACCCGGCGTCGGGTCGGTGGAAGAAGCGCGTTGCAACAGCTGCTCCGCGGGAAAGTCCCACAAACTCGAGCTCACGAGGCCTCAGCATATCCGCCGGGTCAGTAATTCGTGTGCATCGCGGCAGTGACCTGTGTGAGCGTGGTTTGAGCGATCTCGCGGGCCGTGTCGCTCCCGTTACGGATGACCGTCCTGAGATAGCCACGGTCCCGGAGGAGCTCGGATCGCCGCTCACGGATCGGCCGCAGCCGTTCGTTGACGGCCTCTGTCGCCCGACGCTTGAGCTCAGCGGCTCCCTGGCTTCCGATCTGCTCGGCGAGCTCGTGCGGGTCGGCCTCTTCGCACAGCGCGGTCAACAGGATGAGGTTGGCGACCTCCGGGCGGTTCTCCGGGTCGTAGGTGATGTGCGGATCCGAGTCGGTCTTGGCCTGGCGCAGCAGCCGAGCGGTCTCATCATCTGTCGCTGCGAGCGCGATCGCGTTGTGGCGGCTCTTGCTCATCTTGCGACCATCGGTTCCCAGGAGCGCGGGGGCATTGCCGAGCAGCGCCTCGGGCTCGGGAAACACCGGGCGCTCCGGCGCGTAACGGCGATTGAACCGCCGCGCGATCGCACGGGTCTGCTCGACGTGCGGGAGCTGATCCGCGCCTACCGGCACGATCGTCGCCTGGCAGAACAGGATGTCGGCTGCCTGATGCACGGGATAGGTGAGCATCAGGCCGTTGAGTGCCGTCATCCCGGAGGCAGCGGCCTCGTCTTTGACCGTGGGGTTGCGCAACAGTTCGGGCAGCGTGACGAGGCTCAGAAACGGCAATAGCAGCTGATTGAGTTCAGGCACGAGCGAATGGGCAAAGATCGTCGCGCGCGCCGGGTCGATCCCGACCGCCAGGTAATCGGCAACGAGCTCGTCGACATCTTCGGGGAGTGACGACGGGCTGTCGCGGTCGGTAATCGTCTGGTAGTCGGCGACCAACACCATCAAATCCGCGCTCTGCGCCTGAAGTCGGACCCGGTTCAGCAACGTTCCGAACAGATGGCCGAGGTGAAGCTGCCCGGTCGGGCGATCTCCGGTCAGCACCCGTGCCGGGAACACCCGTGTAGGCGAAGGGGAGGTTGAATCGACGTCAATCATGGAGGGGCCTTTCACAAAGGGGCCCCTCCCGAGCACACGTCGTCAGCTTCGCCAGCGGACCGCCCAGGAGCGGCCCGAGAACACAGATCAGCGGGGCCGCGAAAGAAGCGGCCAGCACCAACAGCGAAGACGAACGTCAAACGACATCGCTGTGCATCATAGGGACGCCCCGCGTCACTGCAACGAAGAGGTGGCGGCCAGCACCAGCGAGTAGCTGAGCGCGTCCTCGAAGACCGCGGCCGCCAGTTGCCGGCCGCGCCCGTCCACTTTCCCTCGTAGCTGCGACCCGACAAATGCGGAGCCCACAGCCGCGGCTACGGCGATGCCGACGCCGGGTCCGCCGTCGAGTATGCGTCCTCCCGTGGCCGAGAAAGCCAGCCGCAGGGACATCCCACGAGGTGACCAGCGGCTGGGTGTACTCGGAAGCTTGTCGACGATCAACTCGGCAGCCGCGGCGCCGAAGGCGATGAACCGTGCACGACCGGCGAACGGCTCGCGGCCATGGACCGCGAGCGCCACCGCCGGCGCGAACGAGCGCAGCCCGCCACCGAGGCCAAGGACCAGCGCGGCGCGAGGATCGGATGTCTGGCTCACGTTGCGTAGATCCTATTGGACGTCGTCATTCACACTCGATGGTCATGAGGGAGTGAGGACTATCTCCCCACTGACGCCCGCACCGGTGTTCACGTAGTCGCCGACGGCTACGCAGCCGTAGGACCCGTAGCACGAGATTCCGTATAGGCCCAGGAACGTCCCGCCTCCGGGGGTTGTCGCTGACGCTGCGGCCCACGACGGCGTCCCGCCGGTATCGGACTCAGTCTCGAGAAGTGCCTGCCCGTTGCCCGAAGTGTCGGCGTAGGAGCCGGCGGCCACACACGCGCCCGCGCTGCCACAGCTGATCTCCTGAAGATCTCCGTGGGGGTTGCTCGTGTTGTGGTTGGACGGTAACGGCGCTGTCTGAGCCGTGTACGCGAGGCCGGACCCGTAATCGATCAACCCCTCGGCCACCGAACCTGTCGAGTAGTAGGTACCTACTCCGACACATGAGGTGCCGCTCTCGCAATCCAGCGCATACAGCTCAGCCGAGCCGGAACTTATAGTTGGCAGCGGCGTATTGAGCCCGTTGTTCCATGCACCACCGATCTCCGTCTGAATCACTGAGTTGGTTGTGTCGTACATCCCGGTAGCGGCGCACGAAGAGCCAGAACACGACACTGACTCGTCATACCCGAGGTCGTTGGTCGGCGCCAGCCGCGTCGACGACCAGGTCGCGCCGGACAAAACCTCGCCAAGCCCATACTCGTCTCCGCCGCTGACGTAGCCACCGACGGCGGTGCAGGCACCTGACCCGGTGCAGGAAACGCTGTTCAGGTAGTTGTTGTCGGAGGACGGGTCCGCGTCGCCCGGAGGCGGTGCGCTGGCAGGGGTCCACGAGCCACCCGACGCCGACTGCTCGATCAACGCCTGCTGTTCCGACGGCCCCGGGTTGTAAAGCCCGACGGCCACGCACGTTCCGTCCGAGGCGCAGGACACCTGTCTCAGCTCGCCTCCGGGGTAGGCCGGAGATGTCGGTGTGGAAACACTTACCGCGGTCCAGGTGCTGCCTGAAAGCACCGCGATATACGGCTCCAACCCGAGCTGGACCCCGCCAGCACCCGCGGCGTCAAACTGACCCACCGCCACGCAGGCGGTGGCGCTCGAACAGGAGACCGAATTCAGCTCCACGGCTGGGAACGTCATGTAGGCATTGCTGGGGAACGGCGCCTGGGTAGCTGTCCAGTCAGTCCCGTTGTAGGTCTCGATCAGGCCGATATGAGGGTCCTGCGAACCGTAGGTCGAATCGTAGGTTCCCACGGCGACACAGTCACCGGCTGCCGGGCAACTAACGGAGTTGAGCACGGTGTTGTCGCCAGCGCCGGTGTTAGCGTTCGCCGGCAGGGACGCCGTGGCGGCCGAGACGGCGGTGATCGGCTGGGTACCACCGGCGGGCGGCGTGCCACCACCAGGAGTCCCCCCACCGGGAGGCGTGCCACCACCTCCTGACTGCGAGGCGCCCGCGACCGTCACGGCCAGGTGCGCCAAGACGCTACCGGTGCCGCCCGGTCCCGTGACCTGCAGCGTAAAGCTGTACGACTCCGCGGTCGTCGACGTGTTCGCCGGAAGCGTCACCTGTTGGCTGTACGAGGTTCCAGCGCAACCGACAGGTGCCGGCAGCCCTGCCACCGCCGGTGAGGCGCTCAGGCGGCAGGTACTGCCGTGCGAGACTGCCGCTGTCAGGAGCGTCACGCCTCCCGAGGCCGGTAGGTTAACCGGTGAGGCATTGAAAGAACTGACCGTCGGGAGGACACCGAGCTGCGTAAGATGCACTGACTTGGTGACGTGATGGCCGGATTTCACAGCCTTTAAGGTGACAGTGAAGTGACGCGCTGCCGAAGAGGGACTCGCGCTGACGTGGAAGCTGACGGCCAAGTGCCCTGAAGAGCAGCTGCGGGTCTCGGGCAGCCCGGCCAGATGCGGCGTGACGCTGATCCGGCACGAGGCCGTGTGCTTGACCACCGCGTGCAGATGCGCACTGCCGCCGGCACGACTGATGGAGCCGGGAGACAACGTCAGCGACGTGATTTTCGGTCGGGTCAACCCGGCCGCCAGCGAGGGCCCCGCTGCCAGGACGAAGGTCCCGGCGGCAGCCAAGGTCGCGGTAAGCGCGACGATAGTCATTCTCTCCACACGCCCACGAAATCGCCGCTCGCGCGACGAAATCCGCCGGCCGATCATCCCGGTCATATGTATCCCCGATCCCGTCGCTCGACGACGGCACGTAGGTGCCGTCGCGCCTGCCCCCGCCAGTCCTGGACAAGGCCTGATAGGCCTCCCCTCGGACTGGTCGCACCAATCGTCTCACACTGCGACTGAAAATGGGGTATTCGCTAGAAACCTGCTCCCACGGAACCAGCGCCACCGGCGGTTCGTCAGGGGCGGCTTCTCACTTCTTCCTGACGCGCACCGCACGGACTGACGCGTTCGACGCGCGGGCGGTCCATTTCGGCGCGACGCCTCGGGTCGAGTGGACGACGATGGTGACCCGATGCGCGACCCCGGAAGGGATGGTGGTCGTCGGCCAGCAGGCACGCCCGCGGCGGATCCTCGCGCCGGATGCCGAGACGATGGTGCCGTGCGCCGGCGCGGTCACGCACATAGTCACACGGTTCGCGACGACGACGCCGACGTTACCGAGCGTGAAGTGGTAGGTCCTTTTGCCGCCGCGCCGGGTCGAAACGAGCTTGAGACTCGGGACCAGAACGGTGCGCGCCGGCACCTTCGCGACGACGCTGGTCGAATCCAACGTCGTCGCTTTGCCCTTCGAATCGGCGCTGGTCCACGTCAGTGACTGCGGCGTGCTACTCCCAGCGGCCGTCGAGGAGATCGGCGCCTCGAGTACCAGGTCCATCTTGGCGTGCGCAGGGATGGCACCGAAGTCGCAGCTCATCCCGCTGCCCGTGGTCCTGCATTTCCCTGGGAAGAATTCCCACCTGCCGGTTGACGACGCGGCTGCCGTCCCGGTCGCGTGGTGAGCCGCCGCGCGCGCACGATGCAGTGAATGAGCGCGAGCCGGCGTCCCGAGTACCGGGTGGCGACGCTCGATCCTGACGATGCAATCGACGTCCCCCGGCTTAGAGCCGCCGGAGCCGCTTGACGAGATCTGACTGAAGCTGGGTGGCGGAGTGAACTGGAGGCCGGGGTTGGTCGGCAGGATGACTGGCGGCTGCTGGAAGCCCGGCGTGAAGCCGAACTGCCCCGCGGTGAAGTTCTGAGACCCGCCGCTGTTGCTGACGTTGATCGCACCATCGAGCACCTGGACATACAGGCCACTCGCCGGGACGCTGCCGCAACTGGTCGAGCAGTACAGACCGCTCGACGCAGTGCTCGCACGAGCGCGGATTTCGCGGGCGATCGCGAGCTGTCTGCGTTCCTGCTGCACCCGCCGCGCTACCTGCGGCCGATGACGAGAGACGTTGCAATAGAGCTCGCTCGGCTGATTCTGGAGTTTGACGCTTACGTCTGAGCTCGCGCCGCCGTCGCCGGACTCCTGCTGAGTCACGAGGGACGTACCGATCGAAGTGAGCTGGGGTACGACCATCGTGTCCACGATCGATCGATTCACGGGGACGGGCGCAGGCGTCGTCGAGGTAACGACCGGGGTGGTTGAGGTCGGGGTGGTTGGGGTCGTCGACGTCGTTGGCGTCGTCTGGGTCGAGGTCGGAGCGGTCGGCAGAGCCAGTTGCTCAGAATCCACCGGGGGCATGATGTTGGTGCCCCCAGCAAGCATCTGGACGCTGACAGGGGCGAGAGCAGAACCCGTGATCTCACTGGCCACGTTCGCGTCGATCGTGGTCGGAACCGTGAACGTCAGCGTCTCGCCGGGCGGCATATCGTCGTTGACCTCGAGGTCGAGCGTGGCCCCTCCGCCGGTGACCGATGCGTCCGCCCCGCCAAGCCCCAGCCCCGGAGTGAACGGGTAAGGAGAATCGAAGGGGCCGGTCGCCGTGGCCGACGCACACTCGCTCGACCCGCTGACATCGTCCGCCCGAAACGCCGGCGCCGTCTCGCTACACGAATAGTCGAACCCAGCCGGCAGGTTGACCTGTGCGTCGATTGGGCCATCCTGGCCAACCGCGGTCACCAACGTCACCGACCATACAACCGGCTCTCCAGGGGTCACGGGACCGTTGACGCTCGGCGTCACCGTGAGCTGGTCGCCCGCCGGATCGACGTCCGCCGACACGGCACCGACCGCCACGGCAAGCACCGCCGCGACAGCAACCACCAGCAAGGCCAACCGCCGCACAGACCTCATACCAAACCCCTTCGGAGCTCCCATTTCCCCTCACGGGGCCGGAATCTGTATCGGCGGCCGCCCGAGACTCTTGAGGACAGCAGGACGTCAGTCTCGCCCAGCGGAGTTCACTGCGTTGAGATCAGAGCCACCTGAGCCCGATTCCCGTCCTGCTGCAGACCGAAGACGACATGGCCGGACAGAGTGCCGCCGCCTGACACGGTCAGTGTGTATTGGGCCTGAGCCCGCCCGGCCCAGCCCGGGACCACGTTCACGTGACTCAGCACGTACCGGACCGGCACGGGCTTCGTTGTGAACTGAGCCTGGTATTCCTTGAGGACAGCCGCGCGGCCGTGCTGGACGGTCGAGGGATCCACGCGCGTCACGTCTGAGGCGAGCAGCCGAGCGAGTGAACGCACATCACGTTTGCTGTAGTCGGTCGCGAACTGCTGGACGGCCCCGGTGATTTCGGAGCCTGTCAGCGGACCAGTGACCTTTGAACCGCTGTCGGTGCTGAGATGGATCACTGCGATCGCAAGTGCCGCGACGACCAGCAGAAGTGCGAACGCGGCGCCGGCGGCATAGGGCCGTCGCCGGGAGCGGCGGCCAGCCTCAGCGTCCGCCCATGTGGCATCGGTCTGAGGCATCTTCATCATCGTCTTGGCGAACTTCGTCTCTGCCTCACCCTGCACAACTGTCGCCTTGGTGGGCTCCGGCGCCTGGGCTGGCTTCTGATCGGAGGCGGGCGCGACCAGGGGCGACTCGGCCACGCGCAACTCCGACTCGACCTGCCGCGGCCGACGGGAAAAATGCCAGGGCCTTTCGCGACGCCCCTCTCCCGCCGCCAGCGCTGCCGTACCCAACTGCCCGGCGCTGCCGAATCGATCCTTCGGGCGTTTCGCGAGCGCACGGCGAATCACCTCGTCGAACTGCTTCGGCACGCCCGGAACCTGGGAGACGCTTGGCGGATCCTCGTGGAGTTGGGCGGTGATCGTCGCCGCTGTCGAATCGCGGTGAAAAGGCGGCGTGCCGACAAGGCACGCGTAGAGCAGGCAGCCCAGCGAGTAGACATCGCTGGGCGGTCCAGCCGGCTCACCGCGCAGCTGCTCAGGCGACATGTAGTCGAAGGTTCCGACCCACATCCCGGCATCGGTGGAGCTTGTCCTTTCATCCACAAGCCTGGTGATCCCGAAGTCGGTCAGATAAGCGTGATCGCCGCTCAGAAGAACGTTCGACGGCTTGATGTCGCGGTGGACGAGGCCCCGTCGGTGCGCGGCATCGAGCGCGCGCCCGACCTGGTCGGTGATCCGGGCGGCCTGTTGAGCCGGCAGCCGGCCCTCCGAACGCAGCAGGGCCTGCAGGTCGGTGCCGTCGACGTAGCGCATCACCAGGTAGAGATGGCCGTCCTCCTCGCCGGCTGCGTAGACCGGGATCACGTTCGGATGATCGATCGACGCCATCAGCCGAGCCTCGCGCTCGAAGCGGCGGTGCGCGTCCGCGTCGCCAGCCCGTTCGTCGTTGATGAGCTTGATCGCCACGGGCCGATCAAGCGAGAGTTCACGCGCCCGGTAGACCACACCCATGCCCCCGCGACCACGGATCGCTTCGATACGGCATCCCGCAAACTCGCTGCCAGGCGTCAGGTCAGACACGAAGACATTCTGCCCAGGTCACGGCGCTACCGTGAACGGGGTGCGGGTCCGCGTCCTACTTGTACGCACCTTTATGGCGATCGCGGCAGCCGCGTTGCTGTGTGCGTGCGGCCGTACGGCCCGTCCGCCGGCGCCACCGGTGAAGCTCACGCTCAGCGCGCCTGCGGACGGTAGCCGGATCGAATCGAGCACCGCGACGGTCTCCGGCGTCGTGACGCCGCGGACCGCCCGCGTACTCATCCTTGGACAGACAGTCACGCCGGACGGCGGCGGCGACTTTTCGGCGACGGTCGCGCTGGTTCCCGGGACGAACCTGATCGACGTGATTGCCAGTACGCCGCATGCACGCCCGGCAATGACCGCGCTCCGTGTCATTCGATATGTCCTGATAAAAGTCCCGGACGTCACCGGCGAGAGCCCGAGCAACGCCGCCGCAGCGATTCGTGGCGCCGGCTTGAAGCCGCAGCTCAACGGCGACAGCAACCCCTTCTCATTCCTGCTGCCACTACCGCAGCAGGTGTGCAGTCAGTCGCCGAGCGGTGGAGCCCAAGTCGACCCGAACCACACGGTGATACTCCAGGTCGGCAAGGTCTGCACCTAGTGTCCAGTGAGCAGTCGCCGCTCTCGCTTGAGGGTCTGGTCAATGAGGCTACGGACCAGATCACCCGATTCGATGCCGCCGCGGCCTTCTCAGCGGCCGAGGCGGGCGCTCTGATCATTGACATTCGCTCGCAGGATGCACGCGAGCTTCACGGCGTCATCCCGGGAAGCCTCCACATTCCGCGAACCGTGCTCGAGTGGCGGCTTGCGCCGGACAGCCGGTGGCGCAACCCATACGTCGGCGGGCCCGACCAACAGATCATCCTGATCTGCGACCACGGCTGCTCGTCGATTTTGGCCGCCAGCAACCTGGTCCGGCTCGGGTTCTACCGAGCCGGCGACGTGATCGGCGGGTTCGAGGCATGGAAACGCAAGAGTCTGCCGGTGGCGTGGTGTCGAAATCAGCCGTCGGCTCCTGGCCTCCTGCCGGGGATGGGCCCGCCGGAATAACGCCGCCGGCCGTGGCGCCGTCGGCGATAATCATTCCGAGATGGCTCGCCCCAAGGCTTTTCAGAAGCTGCGAGACCTTCCCGGCGTCGGCCGCGCCGCCGATTGGGGCATGGGTCCGCACTCGGTGTCGCGCCAGACGCGTCAGGCGGGCGCGCGCATCGCCGGGCTGAAGGTCACTGAGTCCGTCTGTCCGTATTGCGCCGTCGGCTGCTCGCAGGTCGTCTACACGCGCGGCGGCGAACTGGTTGACATCGAAGGCAACCCACGGTCGCCGGTCAATCAGGGCACCCTGTGCCCCAAGGGCTCGGCCTCGCGCCAGCTCGTCCAGCAGCCGGGCCGGCTTACGACGGTCCGCTATCGACGCCCGGGCGGCACCGACTGGGAGGACCTCGACCTCGAAACGGCGATGGACATGATCGCTGAGCGCGTGATCGCAGCGCGCGAGGACGGTTGGCAGACCGAGGACGAGCACGGCAAGCGGGTCGACCGCACGCTCGGCTTCGCGCACCTCGGCGGCGCGACGCTCGACAACGAGGAGAACTACCTCATCCGCAAGTCCTTCACCGCGATGGGCGCAGTGCAGATCGAGAACCAGGCCCGAATATGACACTCCAGCACGGTCCCCGGTCTGGGGACCTCGTTCGGGCGTGGAGGCGCCACCGGTTTCCAGCAGGATCTGCAGAACGCGGACTGCATCCTCATTCAGGGCTCCAACCTGGCCGAGGCGCACCCGGTCGGCTTCCGCTGGGCCATGCGCGCGCGTGAGCGCGGCGCGAAGATCATCCACGTCGACCCGCGCTTCGGCCGGACCAGCGCATCGGCTGACATGCACGTCCCGATCCGTTCCGGGACCGACATCGCATTCCTCGGCGGGATCATTCGCCACGTGCTGGAGACGGAGTCCTACTTCAAGGACTACGTCCTGCACTACACGAACGCGTCGACGATCATCAGCAAGGAGTTCGCCGACACCGAGGACCTCGGTGGCGTCTTTTCCGGCTTCGATCCTGAGACCGGCACCTATGACCGCTCGACCTGGATGTACGAGGGCGGCGAGGTCGCGTCGGCGGCCGGCACACGCGAGCATGCCACCCAGGCGTTCAACGAGAACACCGGCGTCGGCCTGCTCGAAGGCCCGATCAAGCGCGACGAGACCCTGCAGCACGAGCGTTGCGTCTTCCAACTGCTGCGCAAGCACTACGCCCGCTACACGCCGGAGATGGTGGCGCAGATCTGCGGGATCCCCGAGGCGCAGTTCTACGAGGTCGCCCAGACGCTGATCGAGAACTCCGGCCGCGAGCGCACCACCGCGCTCTGCTACGCGGTCGGCTGGACGCAGCAGTCACTCGGCGTGCAGATCATCCGTGCCGGCGCGATCCTGCAACTGCTGCTCGGCAACATCGGTCGGCCCGGTGGCGGGATCATGGCGATGCGCGGCCACGCGACGATCCAGGGCTCGAGCGACATCCCGACGCTGTATGACCTCCTCCCCGGCTATCTGCCGATGCCGCGTGCCCGCGAGGAGCAGCTCTCGCTCGAGACCTACGTCGACTCGGGCACCGCCGAGCAAGGGCTGGTGGTCCAACTTCGACAAGTACATCGTCTCGATGCTGAAGGCCTGGTTCGGCGACGCAGCGACCGAGGACAACGACTACGGCTTCCCCCACCTGCCGAAGATCACCGGCAACCACGCGCACTTCCCGACGATGATGCGCGCCGTCGACGGCGGCCTCGACGGCCTTTTCGTGATGGGCCAGAACCCAGCGATCGGCTCGCAGAACGGTGGGCTCATGCGCCGCGGGCTGCGCAACATGAAGTGGCTGGTGATCCGCGACCTCAACCAGATTGAGACCGCGACGTTCTGGCGCGACGCGCCCGAGGTCCAAGCCGGTGAGGTCCGCACCGAGGACATCCAGACCGAGGTCTTCCTGATGCCCGCCGCGACCCACGTCGAGAAAGCCGGGTCGTTCACCCAGACACAGCGGATGGTGCAGTGGCGCGACAAGGCGCTCGACCCGCCGGGCGACGCGCGCAGCGAGCTGTGGTTCATGCACCACCTGACCAAGCGCGTCAAGGCGCACTACGCCGGCTCGCAGAACCCCAAGGACTGGCCGATCGTCAACCTCAAGTGGGACTACTCCGAGCACGACGAGGGCACCGTCCCGGACGAGCCATCGGCCGAGGACGTCCTGCTCGAGATCAACGGCTATGACGTCGCGACCGGCAAGCCTCTCCCTGGCTTCGCGCAGCTGGCGAACGACGGCAGCACCGCCTGCGGCTGCTGGATCTACAGCGGCGTCTACGCCGACGGCGTGAATCAGGCTCGGCGCCGCGACGCCGGAGACATCGACGCCGAGGGCGGTTGGGTCTCGCCCGAGTGGGGCTGGGCCTGGCCGGCAAACCGCCGCATCCTCTACAACCGCGCGTCGGCCGACCCGCAGGCCGGCCGTGGAGTGAGCGCAAGAAGTACGTCTGGTGGGATGAGGAGCAGGGCAAGTGGACGGGCTACGACGTCCCCGATTTCCCCGTCGACAAGCGCCCTGACTACCGTGCGCCCGACGACGCGCACGGCATGGACGCGATCTCCGGCGACGAGCCGTTCATGATGATGGGCGACGGTCGCGCGTGGCTCTACACGCCGTCAGGCCTGCTCGACGGGCCGATGCCCACGCACTACGAGCCGATCGAGTCCCCGGTACCCAACCTGCTGTACCCGGCGCTGAGCTCCAATCCCGTCGCGATCGCCTGGGATCGGCCCGATAACCCGATCAACATCTCCCAGGACCCGCGCTGGCCGGTCGTGATGACGACCTTCCGCCTGACCGAGCACCACACGGTCGGGGGCATGAGCCGGACGCTGCCGTGGCTCAATGAGCTCCAGCCCGAGATGTTCGTCGAGCTCGACCCGATCCTCGCCGCCGACCGTGGGATCGAGGACGGCGGCTGGCTGATCGTCGAGACGGCGCGTGGCGAGATCGAGGCACGCGCCAGGGTCACCGAGCGCATGCGCCCGCTGCGCATCGCCGATCGCGTCATCCATCAGATCGCCGTTCCCTGGCACTGGGGCTACTCGGGCTTGAACATCAGGTGACAGCATCAATGACCTGTTGCACCTCTCCGGCGACCCGAACACGACGATCGAGACGACCAAGTCGCTGACCTGCAACGTGCGCGCCGGCCGTCGCCCTTCGCCGGCGACGTCGAGTGTCACCAACGCGCCGCACGGCCACATCGACGTGGACCGCGAGCATCCGGCCGAGCAGCCGAAGCTGTAACACGAGCCACATGGCGAATGATCGACGTCATCCCCCACCGCCGCGCCGTCCGAGGTCTCGATCCACCGCGAGGGCGCGCAGCGCATGGGCTTCTTCACCGACACCACGGTCTGCATCGGCTGCAAGGCCTGCGAGGTCGCCTGTAAGCAGTGGAACGACCTGCCGTCAGACGGCGGCGAGTTCCGGCGCGGCGGCTCCTACGACAACACCGTCTCGCTCGGGGCCACGACCTGGCGCCACGTCCGCTTCGTCGAACTGCTCGAGCCTTCGCCGATCGCCCGCGAAGAGGCCGAGCGCGCGCTGGCCATGGGGGCCGGCGGGCAGCTCCCGAACATCCCGGCCTCCGCGCTGTCCGATGCCGGCGGCGGCGTGACCGAGGACGAGATGCCCGACCTCGTCGCGATGGCGACAACCCGACGCGCCGGTCGACATCGCCGCGGCCGTCGCCGACATGGACCGCTGGATCTTCATGTCGGACGTCTGCAAGCACTGCACCAACGCGGGCTGCATGGACGCCTGCCCAACCGGCGCGCTGATCCGCACCGAGTTCGAGACCGTGGTCCTGCAGCCCGACGTCTGCAACGGCTGCGGCTACTGCATCCCGTCGTGCCCGTTCGGCGTCGTCGACCGCTCACCCGAGGACGGCCGCGCCTCCAAATGCACGCTCTGTTATGACCGCCTCAAGGACGGTCTGGAGCCGGCCTGCGCGAAGGCCTGCCCGACCGACTCGATTCAGTTCGGCCCGTATGAGGAGCTGGTGGATGTCGCGCAGCGCCGTGTGGTCACGCTCCAGGACCGTGGCCTGAGCGGCGCCTACCTCTACGGCGCCGGCGACGCCCCGGGCGCGCAACTGGCCGGCGGCCTCGGAGCGTTCTTCCTGCTGACCGAGCCACCGGAGCGCTACGGCCTGCCGGCCGAGGCAGACTCACCGATCCAGGAGAACGTCGTGCCGGCGACGCTCGCTGCGGTGAGCGCCGGACTCATTGCCGCGGCATGCGTTGCCGCGGCTTTCCGAATCCGCCGCCGCTCGTCCGACGGTCTCGGTGGGCTCACCGTCCTGGCGATCGGTGCCGGAGTGCTCGAGATCGGACGCGAATTCGTTTCACGCAGGCGAGGCACCGGAGGCGCGCAAGGTGATCTGGAAGCGCGCAGCACGCAGAGCGAGCGAACGAGCGTGACATGCGCGCCGGCGGTCGGCTCGCCCGGCGGTCCCGCGTCGTGGCGACGCGCCGTCTCTGACGCGGCGGTGGCCCTGCACCAGCGCGACTGGCGCGACGCGACGTGGTCATCGATCTACAGACGCGACACGCAATACGCCTCCGCGGAGCCGGCTGATCCCGAGCGCGTGGAGGAAGCCAACCTGCGCGGCCGGCGCGGCGAGGCGCCCGACGATCATCCAGGGACCGATGATGAAGGCGCCGGTCTGGAGCCGGGAGGTGCCCGATCTACTTCTGGTTCGGCGGGATGGCTGCAGGCGCGGCGTTCGTCGGCCTCGCCTGTGACCTGGCAGGCGACGAGCGCTCGGCGCGAATCGCTCGCAAGGTCGCGCTGGTCGCACTGCTGCCCTCACCACCACTGCTGATCCTCGACCTCGGGCGGCCCGAGCGCTTCTACAACATGCTGCGCATCTTCAAGCCGCGCTCGCCGATGTCGATGGGCTCGTGGTGCCTGTCGGTTTTCGGCGGCCTGCTCAGCGCGGCAATCGGTCGCCGACCTCCTCGGCCGCCGCAAGACGGCGCGAGCACTCGGTGCGGGCACCGCTGTGGCCGGCTCGTACCTCGGGTCCTACACCGGCGTCCTGCTCGCCTCAACGGCTGTCCCGGTGTGGGCGCGCAGCCGGCTGTTTCTCGGTCCGATCTTCATCTCCACCGCGACGCTCACCGGCGCCGCGACCACCCGCCTGGTCCTGACGGCGACCGGCGTGCGCGCCGGTCACCCCACGCGTGAGGCGCTCGGCCGTGTCGAGAGCGGCGCGATGGCCGCCGAGCTGCTTCTCTCCGAGCTCAATCGCTACCGCCTGGGCTCGTTGGCGTCCGTCCTCGAGGATGGCGCCGGCTCGGTCTGGTTCCGTCGTGCTCAATGGCTGGCCCGCGCCGGATTGGGCGCGCGTCTGATCCGCAAGCGCGGGGGCGGCGTCGCCGAGCACTTCGCGAGCTTCTGCTTCCTGAGCGCGGCGCTGTGCTTCCGCTTCGCCTGGGTGGAATCCGGTAGATCGTCCGCGGAGGACGACGCGGCCGTGGCTCGTATGGCCCGGCACCGGGTTACGCCGCGTTGATCGCCGCGGCGGCCTGATCGAGCTCGTCGTCGCCCTGCAGCGTGCGCGGATCGACGATCACGCGGCCGTCCGCGATCCGAGCGATCAGCGGCGGGTCGTGCGTGCGTAGCCGTGCAGCCAGGGCGTCGGCTCCATCTGCGCCGGCGGCGATTGCGACCGCTGGCCCGCGCAGTTCGAGTAAGCGGCAGCGCGCCGCCGCCAGCGCGGGCCACCGCGTCGATCACTTCGCCACCGGTCGCGTCAGCCAGCCGGCGCGCGCGGCGTGCGAGGGTCGCTGGGTCGGCCGCGAGCATCGCCAGCACCGGGATCTCGCGTGACGGCTCGCGCGGGGTCTCGATAGAGCGCGAGTGTCGCGGCCAGCGCCGCGAGTGGCAGCCGACCCACCCGCAACGCCCGCGCCAACGGATGGCGTCGACAGGCTGCGATCGCCTCGTCGCTACCCACCAGGATCCCGGCCTGCGGGCCACCGAGCAGCTTGTCGCCACTGAAACAGACCAGCGCAGCGCCCGCGGCTATCGAGGTCCGCACCGGCGGCTCGTCGGCCAGCAGCGCGTCGAGGCCAGCCAGCAGCACCCCCGACCCGAGATCGTCGATCGTCGGGACGCCGAGCTCACACAGCAGCTCGATCCCGACCTCCTCGACGAATCCGACCGTCCGGAAGTTCGACTGGTGCACGCGCAGAATCACGTCGGCGCCGTCCTCCAGCGCCGCCCGGTAGTCGCCGATCCGCGTGCGGTTTGTTGTCCCCACCTCGACCAGCCGCGCCCCCGCCTGCGCGACGACGTCGGGCACACGGAACCCGCCCCCGATCTCAACCAGCTGCCCGCGCGAGACGACGATCGACCTTCCCGGGCCCCGCGAGAGCGGCGGCGGCCAGCAGCGTCGCGGCCGCGCCGTTGTTGACGACCAGCGCATCCTGCGCGCCGGTGAGCTCGCACAGGAGCGCGGCGACGCTGGCGTCGCGCGCGCCGCGCCGACCGGTCGTCAGGTCGAACTCGAGATCGACGTATCCGCGCGCCGCGGCGGCAACGGCGGCGACGGCCGCCTCCGGCAGCGGCGCGCGCCCGAGGTTGGTGTGGATGATCACGCCGGTGCCGTTGAGCACGCGTCGCGGCCCCGCACGCAGATGCAGGAGAGCCCGCGCGACGAGGTCCGCGTCATCGATGTCGCGACCGGCCAGCAACTCGTCACGGCGGGTGTCGAGTGCTGCCCGGGCGGCCGCGGTCGCATCAGCCAGGGTGATCTGACCGGTGCCGTCGCTGTCGATCAGCTGCGCGGCAAGCCGGTCCACCGCCGGCAGTGCTCGCAGGCCGTTCCCCGATGGACGGGTCGATCATGGCGCTGACCTCGCCGCGGCACTGGCCACGCAGTACGCGCCGATCATCCGGCTGCCGGCGCGTGACCGCTGCGCGTCCAGGTACTCGAGGAACGCCTGAGCCGACTTACGGCCGGTGCCCAGCTGCATCGCGGATCTCCGCCAGCGACACCGAGCCCGTCGCCTCGATCAGCGCGACGATCTTGGTTCTGGACATCAGCGGCGAGGTCGGCGGGCGCATACAGCTGACCGCTGATCCGCACGGCGCGACCGTCGTCCCGCAGCGCCGCCAGCGCGTGAGTGCCCTCCGCATCGAGCGACGCCGCATTCAGCAGGCCAAGCCCAGCGTTGCGCAGGTCGGCCTCGACACGGAGGACGACGCCGCTCTCGGGTCGGCGAGGGCGCGGGCTCGGCGGCAGCGGCTGCCGGCGGCGGCTCCTCCGGCTCAGGCTCCGGTTGCCCCTGCGCTCGCGCCCGCAGCCGCGCCAGAACCTCAGGCCGGCGTCCGTGCCGTCGCGCGCCAGCATCGAGGACCGTCCCGCCGCCCAGCGTGTCGGGAGGAGAGAGGCGCCGTATGACGACCCGGTCGCCATCGGCCGCGAGCACCGGCTTCTCCAACCGCAACTGCCACAGCCCGTCCCCGAGATCAGCGAGCCGGCCGGGCGCGTCGCGGGTGCCATGGTGGACCTGAACGCGCTCGCCATGACGGACGCCGTCGGCCAGCGCCAGCGCGCAATCCAGGACCGTGGTCTCCGCCACACGACCGGCGGCCGCGAGCACATCGCCGCGTGACACCTCCCTCGCGCGAACTCCCGCAAGGTTGACGGCCACCCGCTGGCCTGCGCGTGCCTCGGACTGCTGCTGGTCGTGGACCTGCAGGCCGCGCACGCGCACCGCGCGCCCGCCCGGCAGCAGCGTGAGCGTGTCACCGATGTGCAGCGTCCCGGACCACAGCGTTCCAGTCACGACGGTGCCGATCCCGCTCGACCGTGAACGAGCGGTCGATGTGCAGCAGCGGCTCTCCCGCGAGCTCGGCGCGCGTCGGCACGCTCGCAGCGACGCGATCCAGCGCGGCAGCGACCTCGGCGACGCCGGCGCCGGTCACCGCTGAGCATGCGACGACGGCGCCCGCGTCCGGCAACAGCGCCCGCGCCTCCTGCTCGGCGCGGCCCGGGTCGGCGAGGTCAGCCTTGGTGATCGCAACGACTCCGGCGGTCACGTCGAGTGCGCGCAGAACGGCTGCATGCTCGACGGTCTGCGGCATCACGCCATCGTCGGCCGCGACGACCATCAGGTACAGGTCGATCCCGGACGCGCCGGCGACCATCGTCCGGACAAAGCGCTCGTGACCAGGAACGTCGACGAGCGACAGTCGCCGCCCGGAGGGCAGTTGCAGCGGCGCGTAGCCGAGCGCGATCGAGATCCCGCGCTCGCGCTCCTCGGGCAAACGGTCCGTGTCGACACCGGTGAGTGCCCGGACCAGCGCCGTCTTGCCGTGGTCGATGTGGCCGGCAGTGCCGAGCGTTAGCGGGCCGATGACAGTCATCGCACGGAGCGGCGAAGGAGTCGAACCTTCCCGGCGCGGTCGAGGCGCCGCCAACGGCTTTGAAGGCCGTTCGGGGCACCGGCCCCGGGCCGCTCCATCGCGGTCATTGTCCTCACCGCACGTGGATCGTGCCCGGTTCCCCCGTGACGAGCCGACCCACGACCACGCCGCCTGTGATGGCGTCCGCCGTTCGCGGCCGGCACGGCGGCCAGCAGGCCGCCGGAGGTCGTGGCGTCGATGATCAGGCGCGCGCGCCAGGGCGGGACGTCGGCATCGATCGTCGCGAACGTCGCCGCCCACTCGGCGTTGCGCTTGCTGCCACCCGAGATCGCGCCGTCGTCGCGCAGAAGCGGCTCGACGCCGTCAATTGCGGGCACTGCCGCGGCGTCGAGCTCGGCGGCCAGTCCGCTCTCGCGCGCAAGGTTGTGCAGATGGCCGAGCAGCCCGAAGCCGGTCACGTCGGTCATCGCGTGTACGCCGGCGTCCAGTGCCGCCTGCGACGCGGCGGCGTTGAGCTCGACCATGACAGACACCGCCGAGGCGACAAGACCCGGGCCGGCGGTTCCGCGCTTGGCGGCGGTGACGATCGCGCCGACGCCCAGTGGCTTGGTCAGAACGAGCACGTCGCCGGCCACGGCGCCGGCGTTGGTGACGATCCGGCGCGGGTCGACGGTTCCGGTGACCGCCATGCCGTACTTGGGCTCGTCATCTTTGATCGAGTGACCGCCCACAACCGACGCGCCCGCCTCGGTTACCACATCTAGCCCGCCGCGCAGGATCGCGCCGAGCACTTCACCGCCCAACTGCTCGAGCGGGAACGCGACAACGTTCATCGCGGTGATCGGCCGGCCTCCCATCGCGTACACGTCAGAAAGCGCGTTGGCGGCGGCGATGCGCCCGAAGTCATACGGATCGTCGACCAGTGGCGTGAAGAAGTCGATCGTCTGCACCAGCGCGAGGTCCTCGGTGAGCGCAAAGACCGCGGCATCATCGCCCGTCGGGGCGCCCACCAGCACGCGCGGATCAGTAGCCGCGGGCAGGTCCATCACGATCGGCAGCAGGTCCGACGCGGCCAGCTTGCACCCACATCCCGCGCCGCTGGACAGCGAGGTGAGTGGTACGTGATCGCTGACGGAGGACACCAGCCAGGAGGCTACCCCTACTCCGGCCGACGTGACCGGGCTCATCGATCGCGACATGGTGTCCCTTAAAGGCAGTTTTGGGGCGATACCTCGGCGGTATCGCCGGCGATATCGCCCCAAAACCCACCCGATAGACATACCGTGACCGAACTCGGCGCCCGGCAGTGCGCGCCTCGCCAGTTCTGCAAGGATGGCCGTTGTGGAGAGCGGTACGTCCAGCTCTGAGGTGGCCGGCGGCGTTGCGACCGTTACGGTGATGGGTGGTGCAGTTCTGCGCACCGAGCCAGACGAGGCTTTGCTGTGGATCTCACTCAGCGCGCTGCACGACACGCCGGGACGCGCGCTCTCCGACGTCTCCGCTCGCAGCAACGCGCTCGTCGTGCTGCTCAACGAGTTCAGGATCGACAAGGCGGACAGGTCAACTACCGGCATAACCGTTTACGAGGAGTTCGATCACACCCCCAACGGACGCGTGTCACTGGGCCACCGGGCCGTTTCGCGCGTGTCTCTCCGTCTGACAGATCCTGATCTGGTCGGTCGCATCATCGCGCAGGCGACTGAGAACCTCTCCGCCAGGGTCGACGGGCCCCGCTGGCTGATCTCACCCACCAATCCGGTTCACCTCGAGGCCGCGCGCCAGGCAGCAGCGGATGCCCGGCGCAAGGCAGAGGCCTACGCGGAGGGCGTCGGCGCGAAGGTCGGCCGATTGATTCGCCTGGCCGAACCCGACCAGCAGATCCCGGCCAGATTCGTCAGAGCCGCCGCCAGGCCGATGGCTGCCGAGTCCGTGCCAATCGAACCGGGTGAGCACGAAGCTACCGCGAACATCCAGGCGACCTTCGCGCTCGATCCCGGATGACACAGCCCGGGTCTTCACGAACCCCCCGCTTCGTTAGCTGAGATTCGCGGCGTGCGGCTCCTGGGCAACATCATCTGGTTTGTCTTCGCTGGGTTCTGGCTGTTTGTCGGCTACGCGTTCGCAGCGCTGCTGTGCTTCGTCCTCATCGTGACGATCCCGTTCGGGGTCGCCGCGCTACGGATCGCGTTCTTCGGCGTGTGGCCATTCGGCCGCGCCGTCGTGCCTCAACCCCGTAAGGGAGTGGGCTCGTCGTTGGGCAACCTGCTGTGGTTCGTCCTCTGCGGTTGGTGGCTGGCATTGCTGCACCTCGTCACCGGCTTTGTCCTCTGCCTGACGATCATCGGCATCCCGCTTGGCTTCGCAAGCTTCAAGCTGATCAATGTCTCGATACGTCCCTTCGGCCGCGAGATCGTCTCCGTGGACGAGGCTCGCCGCCGAGGCGTGAGCGGAGCGGTGTCGTTCTGACTCTGATCCCGTCCGCCCGGTGACAGACCGCTCTCATTTCTCCTGAAAGCAGGAAAAAATGAGATGATCGCGCCCGCCGTGGCTACTGGATCCGACCAGCCTCAACCTGAGCGCACCGGGACGTCCACCTCGCCCAGGCCTCGCTTCGTGCGGTGGTCGTTCGGTTGGGTCACGGTGGTCGTGGTGGTGGGCGTTCTCGTCACCGCTGGCCTGGCGATCCTGTCGGCGGAGCTCTCCTCATCAAATGAACAGCATCTGCTGGATCTGAGGAGCAAGGAGGTCGCGTCGACGCTGACCTCAGTGCTGCCCGACATTCAAACGCCGCTCGGCGCGGCTGCCGCGCTGGCGGACATCACCGGCGCGAACCCGTCCAAGTTCGACCGGTTCGCGGCTTCGTACGTCGGGGTCGGTCGGCCGTTCGTGTCGATCTCGGTGTGGCGCCGAGGGCATTTGGATGAAGGCCCCGTGGATACTGTCGGGGCGACGCCAGAGCTGCCCGCGGCGCACGGTGGCGCAACCGCGATTCTGAGAGCCGCGTCGGCGCGCACCGGCCTGACCGTGCGCGGGCTGCTGCACGCGGCCGAGCCGCGGCTGGGATACGCGTACGCCGGCTCGCGTTCGGAGCCGTTCATCGTCGAGGCCGAGCAGGCGCTGCCTGCCAGTCGATACACGAGCCTGCCCGTGACCTCGGCGTACTCGAACCTGAATGTGGCGGTCTACATCGCAAAGCGACCGGTCGCATCACGGCTGCTTTTCAGCACGGTCAGGCAGCTACCGCTGACCGGTCAGCACTCCACAGCTCACGTCCCGTTTGGCAGTTCGACGCTCGACGTGGTGATCAGTGCCCGGGAACCTCTCGGCGGAACGCTGCCGGAGCGGATGCCCTGGGTGATCGTGATTATTGGGGTGCTGCTCACCATCGGTGCAGGCGTGCTCACGTTCCGGCTGATCGTCGGCGGTCGGCGTGCTCAGACGCTGGCGAGAGAGAACCGGCACCTATACGGGGAACAGCGTGAGATCGCACAGAGCCTCCAGCACGCGCTGCTCCCCGAGGAGCTCCCGAAGATCGACGGTGTCCAGCTGTCGGCCTTGTATGCCGCCGGCGTGCCGGGCATCGACATCGGTGGAGACTGGTACGACCTGATCCGGCTCGATGCCGACAGGCTGCTGCTTGTAGTCGGCGATGTCTCAGGACGCGGCATACGAGCCGCGACCGCGATGGCGTCGCTGCGTTTCGCGATTCAGTACGCGGCTCAGAGCGATGCGCCGGAGGTCTTCCTACCGAAGCTCTCTGGCGTGCGGTCGCTCCATGAGAGCGGCCAGCTGGCGACGGTGCTGTGCGTCGTAATTGACGTGAATGCGCGCCGGGTGAGCGTGACCAGCGCCGGCCACCTGCCACCGCTCGTGATCCACGATGGCGATGGTGAGTTTCTGCTGCCCGAAGTCGGTCTGCCGATCGGCGTCGACACCGAGGCAACGTATCTCCCGAGTACCTTCACGGTTCCGGAGGGCGCGACATTGCTCGGGTTCACAGATGGGCTGGTAGAACGGCATGGCGAGAATCTGGACGACGGTCTGGACCGTCTGCGGCGGGCAGCCGCTGCGGCGAAGGGGGACCTTGACGAGGTGATGGCTGAGATCTTGGAGCTACTGACAGGAACTGGGTCGGTCGATGACACGGCGATGGCGGGGATCAAATGGTTGAACCAGACTCTCTAGAGACGCGCCTGACCCACACGGTCGTCACACCTGGTGACGGCAGCGTCGTGATCGTCCTGGACGGGGAGCTCGACATCGCGACCGCCGACGAGCTGAGTGCCGCTGTTGCCGATGCGGTCTCCTCGGTCGGTACCCGTCTCGTGGTCGACGCAGAGCGCCTCAGGTTCGCCGACAGCACGGCCATAGCGCTCTGGGTGGACTGGAGCCGCCAGGTTCCAAAGATTGAGATCCGAAATCCGCGGCCGATGGTGCGCCGGGTGATCGAAAGCATGGGTCTCACGAAGATCCTCAATCCATCATGACCGGCACTCGCAAGTTCGAAAATGACGCCGTCGCGGTCAGGGCGGCCCGGCAATTTGCGCTGAAGAACTTGCCGGGCTACTCGCCGGAGGTGCTCGACGTGGTCGAACTGCTCGTCTCGGAGCTCGCGACCAACTCGGTGCGTCACACAGAGAGCGAATTTGAGCTGAGGGTCTCCGGCGATCCGCGCCGGATCCGGATCTCAGTCACAGACCGCGGCACCGGTTGGCCCGCGGTACAGAGTCTCGACCCGGCCGCGCTCTCCGGTCGTGGCCTGGCCTTGGTGGAGATGCTTTCGAGTTCCTGGGGCATCAGTCGCAGCCGATCCGCCGCCGGCGGCAAGACGGTCTGGCTGGTGCTCGACGTCGCTGATCACCAGTTCCAGCCCAGATCAAAAGTGCGCGCACGTGCCTCGGACGCAAGGGCTCAATCGGCCAGGCCTCCGCGAGCGATGAGACGGTCGGTCTCGGCGAGAGGACCGCGCTGCGGTGTTCGGCTACGCGAGCGCGACTGGGTTCGAAAGGACGCCGATCCGCTCGATCTCGACCTCGACCTGGTCTCCCGGTTTCAGAGAGATCTTGGGCTCGCGGAAGACGCCCACACCGTCGGGCGTACCGGTCAGGATCAGGTCTCCTGGCAGCAGTGTCAGCACCGACGTCGCATAGGCGATCAGAGTCGGAATGTCGAAGATTAGGCTGCTGGTACGAGCATCCTGTAGAACCTCGCCGTTCAGCCGTTGAATGACCCTGAGATCGCTTGGATCTCCGAGCTCGGATGCCGGGACGAACCTCGGGCCGAGCGGGCAGAAGGTGTCGTAGCCCTTGCCGCGGAACCACTGACCATCGCCGAACTGGGCATCTCGAGCACTCACATCGCTTCCGCACGTATAACCCGCGACCACGTCGTAGGCGGACTCGAGTGAGACGTTGTGCGCCACCTCACCAATGACCACCGCCAACTCCGCCTCAGCGTCGACGTGTCCAATGCCCTGGGGAAGCATGATCTCGCTGCCGTCCCAGCAGATCGTGTTGGCGAATTTCGCGAACATCAGCGGAGCCTTGGGAAGCTCGGCGCCTCCCTCACTGGCGTGGTCGCTGTAGTTGAGCCCGATGCACAGCACCTTTGGCTCGGTGCGACCGAACCGCTCTTGCCACTCGCTTTCAAACTCGCTCACACGAACCTCCGGTTGGGTAACTGGTTACGCCGGCTGATCAGCCGGCTGTTGACGGTCGATGCGGAGCCAGCGTCGCCGCCCCCGCAAACGTCGCGCTGGATCCGAGCTGCTCCTCGATCCGCAGGAGTTGGTTGTACTTGGCCAGTCGCTCTGACTGTGCCAGCGATCCGATCTTGATCTGACCGGCGCTCGTACCGACAGCCAGGTCGGCGATGAAATCATCGCTGGTCTCGCCCGATCGTGCCGACACAACCGGCGCGTAGCCATTCGCCCGCGCCTGACTGATTACATCGAGCGTCTCGGTCAGCGTCCCTATCTGGTTCATTTTCACGAGGACAGCGTTAGCGACGCCGCTGCTGATGCCGCGCGCCAGCCGCGCCTCGTTGGTGGTGAAAAGGTCGTCGCCGAGGATCTGAACCTCGTCGCCGAGGAGCTTCGTCAACTCGGCCCAGCCATCCCAATCGTCCTCGGCCAGGCCGTCCTCGATCGAGACGATCGGATACTGGCTTACCAAATCGGCAAGCCGCTGTCCCATCTCCGCCGCATCGAGTCCACCGGGCTGCTCCGGTAAGCGGTAGAGGGTCCCGTCGTGGAAATGGGTCGCGGCGACGTCGATCGCGAAGGCAATCTGGTCAGCCAATGACAGCCCCGCTCGAGCCACGGCGTCGACGAGCAGCTCCAGTGCCGCCGCCGGATCTGGCAACCGCGGCCCGAAGCCACCCTCTGCCGCTTTGAGCGTCGGGAAACCGCGCAGCTCGAGCAGCTCGCCCGTTGCGGTGCGAACGGCCGATGTCCATTCAAGCGCCTCACGCATTGAGCTCGCACCAACCGGAACGATCAGGAAGTCCTGGAAGGCCAGGCCGCCCTCCGCATGCAGACCGCCGCTGATGATGTTCACCATCGGCAGCGGCATCACCGTTCCACCGCCGAGCTGCTGCCAGAGTGCCACCCCGTTCGACGTGGCCGCGGCCCGCGCGGCAGCCATCGACACCGCGAGCAGCGCATTCGCACCAAGACGCGAGCGGTTCTCGCGTCCCGTCCAGTTCGAGCAGGAGATGATCGATTTGCGCCTGGTCAAATGGGCTCTTCCCAAGCAATGCAGGGCCGATCGTGTCGCGGACGTTCGCGACGGCGCCGAGGACGCCTTTGCCGTTGAACCGAGATCGGTCGTTGTCGCGCAGCTCCCTCGCCTCGTGGCGCCCGGTCGATGCGCCCGACGGAACGCTCGCGCGCGCGAAGCTCCCGTCAGTCAGTGTGATATCGGCCTCAACCGTCGGGCGGCCGCCGGAGTCGAGGATCTCTCTGGCGAGCACCGCCGAGATGGTCGCCGTCATCGAACGGCGCGCCTGACCATCTGAATCGCATCGGCGAGCGACGCCGGTGGGTCGAGCAGCAGCGCTGACCCCAAATTGCGCGCGATGTCCTGCTCGGACGCGGTGAGGTACTCGAGCCGGGGACTTGCCGTCAACGCGAGCGACCATGAGCGCCCCGACGTGGCCGAGCAGATAGCGGTCCGCGGCCAGCAGTTCATCGGGGACGCTGGCGGAGTAGGCCTCCAAGAAGCGGTTGGCGCTGGCATCGAGCGCCCCGGCCGACCGCGGCACGTGCACCAGCTTCAAGAGCAGATGGTTGAGCATGTACGCGAGATCAAAGGCCGGGTCGCCGAAGTGAGCGACCTCGAAGTCGATCACCCACATACCGTCGTCACCGACGAGCACGTTCTTCGGCGAATAGTCGCCGTGCACGAGGCAGACGTGAGTCGCCTGCATCCGCGTCATCAATCCTGTGATCGCCTCCGCAAGCTCGGGCCGTCGTTGCGCGACCGTACGGTAGAACGGATCGACTCGCAGCTGGTCGAACGCCTCGTAGTCCCCGAAATGTTGCGCGACACGCTCGTCGCCAAAGGTGCGGGCGTGCCACGCGCCGAGGGTCTCACCGAGTCGCGACGCAACCTTTGGGTCAACGTCTCCGGCGAGCAGCCGGCTTTTCCATGTCACCCAGGTGCGCGGAGCCCCGGCGATCGTCAGCGCGCAGTTGTCACGGTCCAGATCGAGGACGGGCGGGACGCTGCCCGGCGTGATCGTCGCGGTGAGGACGAGTGCATCAGCCTCACTGATCGCGCGCTCGCGCTTGGCCAGCCAGAGGTCCTTGACACGCAGCTGAGGCAGGGCCTGCTTTACGACGACGCGCGTCGGGCCGCAGTCCGCCACCAGAACAACATTCGAGACCCCCCCGCTCAACTGACTGATGACCGTCTTGGTGCGGCCCGGCAGGATCTCCCGGCTCGGCTAAATATGCACCGACGCTCTCCGCTGAGAGAAGCTCTCCGCCGAGTTCATCGCTGGGCATCGTCACGACCGGCCTCGCCGCGAGTATTACGACTTAGGGTTGTTCTCGGATTGCGAATGCGCGTATTCTAGGGAACGTTCCCATGGACGCATCCACGGGTGACGCAGGAAAGGGGTGAGATGGCGCACGAAAAGACAAACGGGGTATCGGGCGGTGGTGAGCGCAAGCTCACGATCATCGACGTGGCTCGTCATTCACAGGTTTCGAAGTCCACGGTCTCACGCGTACTCAACGGGTCGCCTCATGTCGCCAGTGAGACCCGGGAGCGCGTGCTGGAAGCCGTCTCTGACCTCGACTTCAGCGCCAGCTCCGCGGCGCGAGGGTTGCGGACGACCAGGAGCTTCCTGGTCGGATACCTCGTGCCGGCGATCAACAACGACATCTTCAGTCGTGTAGCCGAGGTGCTCGAGGAGGACCTGCGTCAAGAGGGTGTCGGCCTCGTGATCGTCAGCTCCGGCTGGGACGCGGCCGGAGAGCGGCATGGACTGCAATCGCTGCGCGACCACCGCGTCGACACGCTCGTGCTTTCGCTCGTCAATGACCGCGACTCGGAACTGGCGCCGGTGCTGTCCGCGATCGGCAGGCCCGTCGTACTGATCGACCGTGAGATCCCGGGCGTCAAAGCGGACGTGGTTCTGACCGACCTTCGCATCGGGGTCCGTAAGGCTCTCGAGCACCTCGCGGAGTTGGGACACCACCGCGTCGGCATCGCCCATCTGAGCCTCGATGTTCGCCCCGGCCGGCAGGTGAACTCAGCTTTTGTGGCCACCGTGGCGACGCTCGGCCTCGAGGCCGTTGCCGAGATGACAGTCCCGTACAACCGCATGAACCGTGACTTCGGTGCGGAGATCGCTGAGCGCATGCTCGCCGCCGGCGCCACCGCGATCATCTGCGCGGTTCCCGAACACCGTCACGGCTGGCGTACTCGAGTACCTCGATCATCGGGGGATCTCGATCCCCGAGGACATCTCGATCATCGCGATGGACGAAAGTGAGCTCGCCTCGGTCAAGCGCCCGCAGCTCACGGTGATGTCGCGCCAGATCGACAGCCTGGCGCACCACGCAAGCCGGATGGTGACCTCGAGGCTCGCCAACCCGGACCTGGAGCCGCGCGTGAAGGTGATCCCGACCAGCCTGGAGCCACGCGCGTCGACCGCAGCGCCGCCGATCGCCAACCCGAGCATCGCATGACCGCCGTCGCGCCTCTGGCGAACCTGGAGGCCGATCCGATCCGCGAGGTCACCTGCTTTGACTGCTCGGTCCCGCTGCCGCGACCGCTGATCGTCGGGCACGCGACGGTGACACGACGGACCTACGCCGTTGTCCGGATCAGGACAGCAGATGGGCTGGAAGGCGCGGCCTACGCCTTTGGCCGCGGGTCTTCCGGTTGCCGCGATCGTCGAGTCGCTGGCCCCACTGCTACTGGATGCCGACTCCACGATGCCGGAGCTGATCCGCGCACGTCTGGCGGGCGCCTTCTGGCCCTACGCAGAACGGGGACTGTTCAGTGTCGCCGCCAGCGCCGTGGACCTCGCGCTCTGGGATCTGCTTGGCAAGCGGCGCGGCGCACCGCTTGCCGACCTGTTGGGCCGCAGCTCGCCGTGAGGTTCCCGTCTGCGGTGTCGGCGGCTACAAGTTCGAGGGCGACGAGCGGGCTCGAGCACCTGCAGGAGGAGATGGCCGGGTTCGTGCGCTTGGGCTGCCGGGCGGTGAAGCTCACGATCGGCGCCGATGACGCGGCGACGGATGCTCGAAGGATCGCCGCCGTACGCGAGGTCGTCGGCGACGACTGTGCGGTCGTCGTCGACGCCTTCCGCTCATTCACGAGCCTCGAGGACGCGCTACGGCGGATGCGGCCGCTCGAGCCGTTCGATCTCTCCTATCTCGAGGATCCGTTCTCGGAGTCCCTCGCGCCGCTGGTGGCAGAGCTGCGCCGGCGCTCCGGGATCCTGATCGGGCTCGGCGAGAATCTCGAGGGCCACCGCGCATTCCGTGAACTGATCGCCTCCGATGCGGTCGACGTCGTCCGCTGCGACGCGACCGTTGTCGGCGGCGTGCGCGAGTTCATGGCGAGCACGGCGCTGGCCTCGGCGCACGGGCTCGAGGTCTCATCGCACGTGCACGCCAACATCCACGTCCAGTTCGCGGCCGCGATCCCGAACCTTCACCCCGCCGGGCTCGAGTACATGGCCCCGAACTCAGGCCTCGACGGCCTGGACGATCTGCTCAAGAGCTCGCTCGAGGTACAGAACGGCAACGCGGTGGTGCCCGATCGCCCAGGTCTCGGCCTCGATTGGGACTGGGATGCCGTAGCAAGGTTCGCCGAGTGTCCGATGAATGGCGCGGCGCGCCCGCTCACGACAGCAGGCTTGAGGACGCCGCCTCGCGCAGATGGTCCGTTTTCCTTCCCGTGGGATGCCCCGTTGGTCCCGCCCTTCCCGATCGAGTTCCGCAACGTCTCGATCCTGACTGTCGCCTGGCGTACCGATCCCGCAGCGATCGCACGACTGCTTCCGCCGCCGCTGCAACCGACCGGAGATGTCGTTCTCGCGCACATCTACTCGATGCCGGACGTCGACTTCGTAGGCGCGGCCCATGAGTGCAATGTGATGTTCGGCGCCCGCCTGGAGCGCGGTGCCGAGGTGATCCAGGGCGGCTACTCGAGCGGGCTCTACCTCGACTCCGACGTCGGGATCGCGCACGGGCGCGAGGTACACGGGCAGCCGAAGAAGCTCGCCGCGCTGAAGCTCGAGACACGCGGCGATCTGATCGTCGCCGAGGTCGAGCGCAACGGGATCACGATCCTCACCGCGACGCTGCCCTACAAGCAGCGCGCAGTCGAGCCCGCCGCGATCAGCCGCCACTTCGACTTCGCCGAGAACATCAACTACAAGCTGATCCCGCACATCGACGGGACGCCGGCGATCAGGCAATTGACGGCGCGGCGGCTGACCGACGTGCAGGTCCATGAATGCTGGACCGGTCCGTCGACCGTCGAGCTCCGCCCGAACGCGCAGGCGCCGGTCTGGCGGTTACCGGTCCTCGAACCGCTAGACGGTTTCTTCTGGCGTGCTGACTTCACGCTGGTCGCCGGGCGGGTGTTGCACGACTACTTAACGGAAGGCTCGACATGAACCAGCGGCTCGTCGTACTGGATGCCTCTTTCGGCGATGTGGAGATCGAAGCGGAGACGGCTGCCACCTACGGCGTGATCGTCGAGGATGCAGGCGGCGTATCCGGTCAGGCCGTCGTCGAGGCGGCGGGCACAGCTGACGGCGTGCTGGTCCAGTACGGCCAGATCACGAGCGAGATGATCGAGCAGTGTCCGAGTTGGCGCGTGATCGGACGCTACGGCGTGGGCGTCGACAACGTCGACCTCGACGCCGCGACCAGACAAGGGATCGCGGTTGTCAACGTGCCTGACTACTGCGTCGAGGAGGTTGCGACCCACGCCGCGGCGCTGCTGCTCGCCGCATGGCGCAAGCTCGCCCTGTCACGCGAGCTCATCGACAACGGCCGCTGGGGTGATTGGAAGGCGCTACAGCCGATTCAGCCGATGTCAGATTCGACGCTTGGTCTGATTGGAATCGGCCGTATCGGCGGCGAGGTCATCCGCCTGCTCAGCCCATTCTTCGGGCGCGTGATCAGCTTCGACCCGGTACAGGACCCGCCGGCCGGCGTCCAGGCCGCGACGCTAGACGAGGTCTTCACAGAGTCCGACGCCGTCTCACTCCACTGCCCGCTGACCGCGGAGACCCGCGATCTCGTGAACGCCGAACGCCTCGAGTCGATGCGACCCGGGGCCCTGCTCGTCAACGTCTCCCGCGGCCCGTTGATCGACACCGCGGCCCTGAACGAGGCACTCCGCAGCGGCACGATCGCCGGAGCCGCGCTCGACGTGCTGCCGCAGGAGCCCCCGGACGCGAACGATCCGCTCCTGACTGCGCCGAACCTGCTGGTGACAAACCACTCGGCCTGGTACTCAGAGGTGTCGCTGGTGCGGCTGCGCCAGCTCTTGGCACAACGCTGTTGCGACGCACTTGCTGGTGAACCCGTGCCGACCGTTGTCAACGCGCGTGACCTCGCCGCACGGGTCGCCAGTTGACCGACATCGTCGACATCATTGACCGCGTCGCCGTCGTAACCGGCGCTGGTGGTGGCCTCGGCACCGAGATCTGCGCGGGCCTTGCGGCCCACGGCGCCGATGTCGCACTGATAGACGTCAACCGCGAGACGCTCGAAGCATCCGCCGCGGGCGTGCGCGAACACGGGCGCCGCGCGCTCGCGATCGAGTGCGACGCGTCAGACGAAGCCGCTGTCGCCGCCGCGTTCACGAGCGTCGACGAGACGTTCGGCAAGGTCGACATCATGATCAACCTCACCTACACGCCGCAGTTCGGCGCGCCCGAGGATCTGACGCTCAAGGTCTGGGAAGACGCCTTCGCGATCAACGTCACCAGCTACTTCCTCTGCTGCCAGGAAGCCGGCAGGCGCATGATCGCCCAGGGCCACGGTGGCGCGATCTTGAATATGTGCTCGATCGGTGGCACCTCGGCGATCGGGCGGGGCAATTTCCCGTACAGCATCGCCAAGGGCGGCATCGTGATGATGACCAAGGAGCTCGCGATCGAATGGGCGAAGCACGGGATTCGGGTCAACGCGATCCAGCCGTGCCAGTTCCTCACCCCAGGACTGCGCGTGCGTCTCGACAATCCCGAGCTCGGCGCTATCCGCGACAAGTTCCTCTCCGGAATCCCGCTGAACCGGCTCGGCGAGCCCGCCGAGATGGTCGGGCCGGTCCTCTTCCTCGTATCCGACGCCGCCTCGATGGTTACCGGTGTTCTGCTGCCGGTCGACGGCGGCAACCTCGCAATGAATGCCGGCGGCACCAAGGACTAATGCCGTGAGTCACAAATTCGCGGCACCCTCGCGGCGTCTGGACGCGCGTGGAACACCGATTCGTAGGGAGACGCACATGAAGGTTCTGATTCTCGGCGGCACACGTTTTGTCGGCCGCCACGTGGCAGAGCAACTGCTCGCGGCCGGCAACGACGTGACGCTCCTGCACCGCGGCGTCACCGGCGACCCGATCGAGGGCACGACCGATCTGATCGGCGATCGCTCACAGCCGGACGGGCTGGCCGCGCTCGGAACGCAGCGCTTCGACGCGGTCGTCGACATGTCGGCCTACTTCTCGGAGTGGACGCGTGACGCGGTCCAGACCCTGAGCGGGCGCGTGTCGCACTACATCTTCATCTCCAGCGGAGCCGTGTACCGCCCGATACCGGAGATGCCGTGGACCGAGTCCACGCCGATCGGCCCGATGCCGATCTGGGGCCAATACGGCATCGAGAAGGTCGCCTCCGAGCGCTTCCTCTGGGAGGCCGAGACCAACGGGGGCTTCGCCGCGACCGCGTTTCGCTACCCGTTCATCCTCGGCCCGGGCAACTTCGCCGACCGCGAGTCGTTCGTCTTCGGCCGCCTCGCCGCAGGACGGCCAATCCTGCTGCCGGGCGGCGGAACGGCGATCAACCAGTTCGTCTACGCCGTGGACGTCGCCCGCGCGATCCTCGTGGCGCTCGAGCGGCCCGACGTCGCCGGCGGCCAGGCTTACAACTGCACCTACGCGAAGACGATCACCAACCGCGGCTGGGTCGAGCTCTGCGCAGGGGTCATGGGCGTCGAACCCCAGATTGTGCCCGTCGACGAGGAGGCACTGGGCGTCGCGCGACCTACGGTCGACCTCACGAACATCGTCTTCCCCTACCCCGCCGAGCACTACGCGCTCGACGGCACGAAGCTCACGCGCGAGTTGGGCGTCGAGATGACGACCGGCAACCTGCGCATGATCGAGGAGTACGCGGGCTGGTGGGACGCCCTCGCCGAGAAGCCGGCGCTACGCAGCTATGAGCGCGAGAACGCGGCGCTGACCGCGCTCGGACTACCGCTCATCTGAGCGTTTCTGCTTGACCCCGGGCCCGCTGGCCCGGGGTCCTGAGACGGTGCGTTCAGCTCGGTGGCCACCGCTGGATCGAGTCCCGCACCGAGGCCACCACGTGCTCCACCTGCGGGATCACGGCCTCCATCAGGTTGGGCGCATGTCCGATCGGCGTGTGCGCGGCGGTCAGTCGCTGGACCGGCGCGTCGAGGTACTCGAACACACCCTCCTGCACGCGACGCCGCGATCTCCGAGGCGACACTTGCGTACGGGGGCTCCTCGCTCACGACGATCGCGCGACCCGTCTTCCGGACCGAGTCGGTGATCGTGTCGAAGTCGAGCGGGAAGATCGTGCGCAGATCGATGACCTCCGCCTCGATCCCTTGCTTGGCGAGCTTGTCGGCGGCTTTGATGAGCTTGTTGACGACGATCCCGGCTGCGACCAACGTGACGTCGGTTCCCTCACGCAGCACCGCAGCCTTGCCGATCGGTATGAGATCCTCGGGGCCGCCGACGACGCCACGGGAGCCGGTAAGCCGCTTGTGCATGAAGAAGATGACTGGGTCATCCCCCCGCAGCGCCGACTTCAGCAGACCCTTGGTGTCCTGCGCATTGGACGGCATCACGACGACCAGCCCGGGCGTGTGCATGAACCACGACTCGAGGCTGTTGTTGTGTTGCGCGGCAAACAGTGAGACGCCCGGAGGACGCTCTGATCACCAGCGGTACCGGCTTGCCCCAGAGGTAGCGCGCCTTCGCGGCCTGGTTGGCGATCTCATCCATCGCCCCGAACGCAAAGTCGATGAAGTTGAGGTCGACGACAGGGCGCATCCCGTTCATGGCGGCCCCGACTCCGGCGGCCACCATCGCCGCCTCGGAGATCGGGGCGTCGATCACACGGTCGTGACCGAATCGTGGTCCGATGCCCTTCACCTGAGCGAAGTGACCACCGCGAATGAACAGGTCCGTGCCGATCACAAACACCGAGTCGTCACGATCCATCTCTTCGGCGAGCCCCTGCTGAAAGGCCTGGCCGACCGTGAAGACCTCGCTCATCGTGGGCCCCTCGGGTCGAACGGAAGGCCGATCACGCCGTCCGTAGCGGTCGCCGGATCAGGCAGCGGCGAACTCTCGGAAAACGCGATCGAGTCCGCGACGACGGAGCGGGCGTCCTGCTCCATCTGCTCGTAGCGGTCGCTGTCCAGCAGGCCCGTGGCCTCCATGCGCGCGGCGTAAGCGCGTCGATCGGGTCGCGCACGCGCCGCCACTCGTCCACCTCTTCATCGGTGCGGTAGCCGGCATCCTCTCCGGTGTTGTGGCCGTTGTAGCGGTAGGTGACGGCCTCGATGAACGATGGGCCGCCGCCGTTTGCGGCGCGGGCGTGCGCCTCCAGCGTCGCCCGGTAGACGGCGCACACATCCTGGCCGTCAACCTGGACCGCCGGTAGCCCGAAGCCGGATGCCCGCTCGGCGATCGATGGGCCGGTCAGCGCGCGGCCGATGTACGTTTCGACCGCGTACTGGTTGTTCTCGCAGACTGCAATCAACGGCAGCTTCTGGCTAGCCGCGAAGTTCACGGCCTCCCACGTCCTGCCCCGTGTTCGCGCCGCCTTCGCCGAAGAAGCCGACGCAGACCTGATCGGAGCCGCGCAGCTTGGCGGCAAGCGCGGCCCCCATCGCGATGCCGAGCGAGGCTCCGACGATGCCGTTGGAGCCGAAATAGCCGAGTGAGAAGTCATTGAGGTGCATCGTCCCGCCGCGCCCGCCCGCACAACCGGTCGCCCGGCCCCAGAGCTCCGCCATGACCACGTTCGCTGTCATGCCCTTCGCCAGCGCATGGTGGTGCGGGCGATGTGGGCTCGCGACCACATCGCCGGGCGCGAGCGCGGCCATCACTCCGACGGCAACGGCCTCCTGGCCTGACGCCTGGTGCACTGAGCCGGGAATCTTTCCCTTGGCCGTCAGCGACTCGAGCGATTCCTCAAACTCGCGGATCAGGAGCATCATCTGCAGCCATTCGGTCAGCTGGTCTGTGGCTGCTCCGGTCAGGTCGATCTCAAGGACATCTTGGGGCGCTGTTGCAACGGTCCCGTTGTCGTCCATTCAGTTTCCTTTCTCAGTGGTCGGAGTCATGGTTTCGGCCGCCGTCGCGAATGCGACGAGCAGGCGCGCGGCCTCGGCTCCATCCACGGCCCGGTGGTCCGCGTTCAGAGTCGCGTCGAACATCATCTGCACCCCGATCTCACCGGTCTCCCGCGCGACCACGCGCGGAAGCACTCGTCCGACGGTCAGCAGGCTTGTCTGCCCAGTCGCGACGATGCCGGTGAAGCGATCGACGCCAAAGGCACCGAGGTTGGACAGCGTCGACTTGGGCTCGGCGCTCAGATCGCTCTCGCTGAGCCTGCCCGCCCGTGCCCGTTGGACGGCGCTCTGGCGGGCGAGCGCAAGCTCGGCCGGCGTCTGGCCCAGAACATCGCGTACGACCGGGATCACGACGCCATCTTCGGTCGCGACGGCCAGGCCGAGGTCAACCTGTGCACCGTCCCCGCCGGCGGCGACGGCGAGCGCCACCAGCAGGAGGTCCGTCAGCGTTGGCGCAGGCTCGAAGGCTTCGGTCCTCAGCGCTTTCAGCCGAGCGTTGAGCGCCTCTGCACCGACCTCACGTGAAACCGTGAAGTGAGGGATCTCCCGCCACGATTCGGTCACCTTGGCGGCGATCAACTCGCGAAAACGGCCGGCACCATTTTCCGACGGAGCCGCAGGGACGTCGCGGTCGGCCGCAGCGGCGGCGTCGCGAGCCTGCGCAGCAAGGCGCCGGGCACGCGGACTCAGCCGGTGAGGGACCCCAGCACTGCTTTCTGACAGGCGGCCCGGCTCGTCGGCGGCATCCGCGCCGGAGGGCTGCTCGTCAGGGTCAGACGCCGCGCCGGCTGCCGGCTGCGTCCGGGCGGTCGCTTGCTCCTCAGTCCCGTCGAGCACCAGCACGATCGCGGTACCGACGGGCACCACCTCTCCTTCGGCCGCCAGATGCGGTCCGAGCGTGCCGGCGTAGGGGCTGACGACATCCATGCTCGCCTTGTCCGTGTCGATCTCGGCGACGATGTCATCGATCGCGATCGGATCACCAGGCTGCTTGAGCCAGCGCACGAGCAGCGCCTCTTCCATCGCGACCCCGACTGCCTGAATCACTATCTCCGGCATTCAGACCGCCCTCGGCTCAACTGCCGGCAGCGAGGCGGCAAACGCATCGATCTCCCCGCCCCCTGCCAGCACACCGAACTCGAGCTGGTAAACCCGCTCCTCGCCCGGCTCCATCATGATCGGATAGCCGGCCTCGATCATTTCGGGAACGGTTCCAAATCCGTTGGTAGACGGCTCCATGCCCACGGCGTACAACCCCTCTCCCATCATTCGCCATTCCAGATAGACCGGCAAGGTCGTCGGGTCGTAGCGCAACGAAACCCCGAGACCGCCGTCAATGCCCTTGAAACCGCGGTTGACCACGGCGGTGGAAACCCAGCCATCGTCACCCGTTGCCATCGGCACCACGAAGCCCTCTGCCACGAACTTCTCCTCGGGCGCGCTGAATTGCCGGTAGCGCTGACTCGGACCTTGCCCGGCGTCGAAGATCGATCCGCCGACGTCCTCGGTGACCGACGCCAGCAGCTCTGCTCCCTCGTCGACCACGGGATAACCGATGTTGAAGTGGTAGAGCAACTGATGAGGCGTCGGGTAGAACCCGTCATTGCGGACGACGTCGCGGATCCTGAACTTGTTCGTGCCGATCTCGGTCTCGTAACGACGAGTCAGCAGAAGGTTCTCGCCGTAGACGATCTCCTGGCGAACCGACCCCTCGGCCCAGAGGATGCAACGCTCGCCCTCCCAGCTTTCACCGAAGTTGAAGTGGCTCGCCGGCAGGATCGCGACGCGGTCGTGGGTCCCGTAGCGATCCTCGTCGCGGGAGTGGAAGCCGAACTGCGACACATCGACGACCTGGGGATCCCCGATCGTCACCAGCCCAGCGGTGTTGCAAAGTCCGCCGAGGATGAACCGCACCCAGGCGTGGTCGTCGTTCTCCCAGAACGACGGTGCCGGGAAGATCTTCGGCGCGCAGCCACGCCAGCGACGCGCCGTTGAACTCGGCGTAGCCGGGGTCCATCCCGCGATCGACGTTCACGCCGAAGCGGAATCCGCTTCCCGTCCGAAAATCGAGGAACCGACTGCCGCGCGCGTAGCCCTCCTCGTGCGAGAGCAGCGAGACGCCGCCGACCTGCGCGAGGTTGCCGACGCGCCGCAGCAACTCACGCTTCGGTATCTCGGAGTTGAAGACTCTCACGCGCTAACTCTCCTTGTTGTCGTCACTGGGCTACTGGGCACTCCGCCCGGTCCGATGTAGGCGGTCACTCCGCCGTCAGCGAGAATCGTCGTGCCGGTTACGAAGCTGCTCGCGTCGGAGGCGAGGAACACTGCAACGGACGCAATCTCGTCGACCTCGCCGAAGCGACCCAGCGGGATCCGCTCCTTCAGGGCGTCGAAATCGAGTACGCCCGGAAACGACTCGTTGTAGCCGCGAAGTGCATCGGTCAGGATCCAGGCAGGCGCAATCGCGTTCACGCGGATCCGGTTCGGCGCCCACTCGACGGCCAGCGTCTTGGTGAGGTTGACGATCGCCGCGGCACTCGCGGTGTACGAAGCCCGGCGGGGTAGGCCGCCGTGGCCGCCGATCGAGCTCATGTTGATGATCGAGCCGGGGGTGCCCAGGGCGATCATCTGTCGCGCGGCCGCCTGGGCGCCCGCGAACTGGCCGAGCACCGTCGCCTCAAACACCTTCCGGAATTGAGCCAACGGAAGGTCGACAGACGGGGCAAGCACGGTGGTGCTCGTGAGGTTGTGGACCACGTCCAAGCGCCCCTCGCGCTTCACCGTCGCTGCGAGCAACGTCGCCAGTTCGCCGTCGGCGAGGGCATCGACCCTTGCGCTCCGCGCACTGCCGCCCTGCTCCCGCACCTGCTCGGCCGCGGCAGCGGCCAGCTCGGCGTTCAGGTCGGCGATCACGACCGTCGCGCCATCGCGGGCATAGGCAAGTGCCGTCGCGGTACCGATCCCACCGCCGCCGCCGATCAGAACGCACACCTTTTCATCAAGGGCTCCCACGCCTACCTCCCCTTCCTTGACATGGCCGTCCGAACGCCTGCCAGTGCCGCAAGCAGGCGCGGCGACTGTCCCCTACTGCGCATGCGCACCGTCGCCAGATAGACCGTCCCGAGCAGGATCACGCCGTACGCGATGTCGATCGCCGATGTCGCCCAGCGAGATCAGATTCAGGTTCGCGGTGATCAGCGTGAGGATGATCGCGCCCGCGACGGTGCCGATGTAGTGACCCTTACCACCCAGGATCGACGCGCCGCCGACGGCGACCGCAACCGCCGAGGAGAAGAGGTAAGTGTCACCCATCGTGATGAACGCCTGGCCGAGGTATCCGAGCAGGAGGACACCGGTCACGGCTGCCCCAGCTCCGGAAACGACATATGGCACGACGAGCACCCGCCTGACGTCGACCCCGGCCAAACGGGCGGCGGCGGCATTTGTACCCACCGCGTAGAGCTTGCGCCCGAACGTGCTGAGGCTGAGTACGGCACTCACCACGATCGTCGACTCCGAGCCAGAACAGGAGCATCGTCGAGACACCCAGAGTGTCGCCGTTGGCGAAGCTGACCAACTTGGTCGGAGCCGCCGCTGCAAGGCCGCCGTGCGTGTATATGAGCATCAGCCCCTGAATTGCACTGTTCATGCCGAGCGTCATGATGATCGGCGGCACGCCGGCGTAAGCGACACCGAGGCCGTTGATCAGACCGACGACGGCACCGAGCCCGATCACCAGCGGGATGATCCAGACGAGCGAAGCGTTGCTGCCGTTCGCCAGAAATGCGGTCAGCACCGCGGCACCGGCGAGGTTCGAAGGGATCGACAGATCGATGCCGCCCGTGAGCATGCACAGGGTCTGCCCCACGCCGACGAGTCCGATGAACGATGCGGTGATCAGAATCGTGCGGACGTGGTCATAGCTCGCAAAACCGCTCGCCTGAACTGTGCCGATCAGAAACAGCACGATCGCGAGCGCGAACGCCAACACGATCGAGCGGTGCTTACGCAGTGTGTCGGTGACCGCCTCTCTCATCGCTGTGACCTCGTTTGAATTATCGAGTTGAAGGTGACCGCGACAATCAGGATCAGACCCTGGAAGAACGTGCCCCAGAAGGACGTCAGGTTCAGCGCGAACACCAGGATCGGAATGAGCAGGAATGCGATGGCGCCCATCATCGAGCTCGCAGCCGACCCCTTTCCACCGAAGATGTTCGTGCCGCCGATCACGACAGCTGCGACCGAGGCGAGGATGAACTGATCACCGCCATCCGGTGACCCCGACTGCGTCTGCGCTGTCACCCAGATCGCCGCCAGCGCTGCCAGCAGCCCGCAGGCAGCGTATGCCTCGATCTTCCGGCGACCGATCCGGACTCCGAGCAGACGCGCGCGGTTCTCATCGCTGCCGATCGCGATCAGGTCGTCCACCAGGCGCGTTGCTCGTAGCCACCGCCAGAGGAGAAGCAGCAACACGACTATCCAGATCGGCTTCGGGATCCCGACGATGTCGCCCTGCGTCGCGTTCACGAGTGTCGGGGAGACCGTGCCGCCTTCCACGGGGAGGACGCCGAAGGCGACTCCGTCCCAGATCGACCACATGGCGAGGGTGACGATGAACGGCTGGATCGAGGTGTAGGCGATGATCACGCCGTTGAGGACGCCGATGAGCGTGCCGAGCAGGACGATCGCCAGAACCTCGGGAACGATGAGCCAGCCTTTCGCGTTCAGATGCGTGGCCAGCAACGCCGACCCCACACTGATCGACGCCCCCGACGGAGAGATCGATGCCGCGGGTCAGCATCACGAGCGTCTGCCCGAAGCAGACGAGTGCGAGCGGAACGACCAGCGAGAAGTTGGCCGTGAGCGCACCGGGCCCGGTGATCAGGCTGGGCTCCACGATCAGGATCACGACGACCATCGCGACCACGTAGAAGTAGGCCATCAATAGCGGCAGGTCGCCGACGCTGATCCGCAGGCGCGGGCGGCGGCCCGTCCGCGCGGGGGGCGTGGACGGCGGTGTGATTACTCCTGGGGAGGCGCTCATGTCCGCTGCCTCGTGGCGCCACCGCCGACAGA
The DNA here is from genome assembly GCA_963720195.1 of uncultured Conexibacteraceae bacterium. GTDB lineage: Bacteria > Actinomycetota > Thermoleophilia > Solirubrobacterales > Solirubrobacteraceae > Palsa-465. The sequence continues at coordinate 218,975 of CAVRFD010000008.1, read as the reverse complement.
CTCAGCGACGATCCGGCTCTCCGTAATCTCGGCCCCGCGCAGATCGGCGCGTATCTGCCCGTCGTGCAAGACGACGACGCGATCAGACATGTTCACCAACTCAACGACGTCGGTCGAATAGAAGAGGATCGACGTGCCGCTCTCACACTGCTCGCGCATCAGGCGGTAGATCTCTGCCTTGGTCCCGACGTCCACCCCTCTCGTGGCGTCATACATCAGCAGCAGAGACGGCTGTTGCGCCAGCACGCGCCCGAGAATCACCTTCTGCTGGTTGCCTCCGGACAGGGCCGCAACCTCCTGGCGCAGGTTCCTCATGGCGACGTTCAGCTGCGAGACGGCCGTTCCAAGGAGAGTGCTCTCTTTCGCCCGGTTCACAAAGCCCCAGCTCGAGATCTGCGGCAGGCTGCCAATCGAGATGTTGTCGCGCACGCTCAGTGTCATGCAGAGGCCGTCCGTCGCGCGGTCCTCGGGAATCAGTGCGATGCCGGCATCGAGTGCGGCTCGGGGATGTCGCAGCCGTACGGTCTTACCCTTCATCGTGACCTTGCCGGACGATCGGATGGCAGCGAAAAGCGCAAGGAAGAGCGCGAGCTGCCCCTGACCCTGCAGGCCGCCCACGCCGACAATCTCACCGCGACGGATGCTCATCGAGACACCTCGGAGACGGGGCGGCGCAGAGAGATCGGTGATCTCGCAGACGACGTCCTCGGAGGCGCTCTCAGCAACTACCTGCTCGGGAAACACTCTGTCTACGGGCCGTCCCAGCATCATCTCGACCAGACGCGCCTCCGACATCTCGCCGATCGGCCCGGTCCCAACATCGGTACCGCCGCGCAGGACCGTGACGCGGTCGCTCAGGCTTTCGATCTCATCGAGACGGTGCGAGATGAAGAGAGCGACACCGCCGCTCTGGGCAAAATCGCGAACCTTCGCGAACAGCCATTGCACCTGTTCAGGCAGGAGAGCCGACGTCGGCTCGTCGAGGATCAGCACTGACGGTTTACGGATCAACGCCTTGCTGATCTCGAGGATCTGTCGCTGGGCGAGGCTCAGCTCCCTGACATTGCGACCGGCGTCAATCCCGTCGACGTCGAGAGACTCGAGCACCTTGGTCGCCTCACGCCGCAGCACGCGCCGGTCGATACGCCCGACCCGCACCTTTGGCTCGATCCCATAGAAGAGGTTGCTGGCAACGCTGAGATCGGGGATCACGCTGAGCTCCTGGAAGGCCGTCGCGATCCCCGCCTCGCGCGCTTCCAGCGGTGACGAAGCCTGGAGCCGCTCTCCGTTGAGGAGGATCTGCCCATCGTCGGGCTTGACGGAGCCCGAGAGCACCTTGACGAGCGTGCTCTTGCCGGCGCCGTTCTCACCAATCAGTGCATGGGTCTCGCCGCCGAAGCAGGTCAGGCTTGCCCCGCGGAGCGCGTGCACTCCGCCGAAGGACTTCTGCAGTCCGGTGATCTCAAGCGAACTTGCGGTCATTCAGTGTCTCCTACACCACCATCGTTTCTCGTAACGGCCGGCGCTTCACTTCAATGTGGCTGTGCCGGTGGCCGATACGGTCCGGCTGCGGCACCGGCGGGGCCACTCTTTCTGGGAGCAAAACCCCGCCGGTGACGATCAACTTGGCCGCAAGCGCCGGTTTACTACCCAGCGGCCTGCTGCGGCGTGATCTCCTTCGCGTACTGCGGCAGCGTGTACGGCAACGACAGACCCGCAGCGAGCTTCGGGAAGTAGTTGACGCCACTCTTCAGGGTCTGAACTGACGTTATCCCTAACCCCTTGACGTCAAGAGTCACCTTCGGGGTCGGCGAGATGTACAGGTACATCGGATAGGGGATGAGCGTCTTGCCATGCTTTGGCGCCTTGCCGCCATGCAGGAGGTTCAGTGCCATCTTCATGGCCAGCTGAACCTGAGCCGGGGTGTTCGTAAGCACTGCGCACTCATGCCCACCGCTCGCGCAGGCCTGCATCTCACCGTTGTAGCCGTAGCAGACGGCGGGCACTGACGACTTGCCGGCAGCCTTGAGCGCGTTGAACACGGGGGTGCAATAGCCCTCGGTCATGATCCCGTTCACATCAGGATGTGAGGCGAGCAGGTTCGTGATTCCCGTCTGTTCAGGGCCGGCCGCGTAGTTACCGACGTAGGTCCCGGCGACCTTGATGTTCGGCCCGTACTTCTTCATGCCGGCGAGGAATCCGTCCTCGATTGATCCTGACACGTCGACACCGGAGACGCCTTGGTCAATGAAGACGTTTCCTTGGCCGTGAAGGACCTTCGCCATCCACTGCCCCATCGCTTCATTTCCGTCATAGAAGCTCTGGTTCAGGTTGTACACGCACGGCAGCGAAACCGGCGCTGACAGCGTGAACACGAGAATTCCAGCGTTACAGGCGCGCTGGAGCGTCGGGTTCTCGGCGGTGGTCGATCCCGGAATTACGAGAAGCACGTTGGGCTTCGTCTGAATGATGTTGTTCAGATCCGAGATCTGTGCCTGAACCGTGTCCGCTGAGTTGACCACCTTCAGCGAAACGTTGCCCTTGAACGGAGCAACGTTTGCGGTCAGCTTCGCAAGGCGCTCTACCTGCGGCCGCCAATCGTTGCCGAGAAAGTTGTTGCTCAGTACGAACGTGTAGGGCTTGCTGGATGCTGCCCGACCTTTGCTGCTTGCGCTAGCGCCGGCCGAAAACACTGCAGTGGCCGCAATGGCCATCACAGCCAACGCGGCGCCGAGACCGGCGAACCTCCGGGCACGCCGATGGCTCGGCTGTCTTTCCCTCATCTCTACCTCCCTCGCCTGGGCCGAAGCCCAATTGATGACCGGCTCGAAAGCCGATTTTGGGACCGTTCCCAAACCCTCGCGGGCCAGCATACTCACGTCCCAACGCCGCTGTCAACAGCGGAGCTGGACGCGGGCGGCCGCCCCAGCCCGACCGCCCCCGCCCGGCCCGACCACGGCCGCCTGGCCCGACCGCGTCCACCCCGACAGGCCGCGTCCACCCCGACAGGCCCAACCATGGCGCACCGGGTCCGGCGGGCCGTGGTTTGGGGTCCCCTAAAGCGTGCCCTCACATGTGTGTCCAAAGTGTTATGCCGCGTTGCGACTCTGCAAAGGCGTCCGACATTGCCGAACGATTTCACGAAGTCGTGAGACCGCGACACACTTTCGGCACATCTGTGGAGCGCCGTTTTGGGAAAGGGCGCTCCCGGCTCGCGACTGGGGGCCGAGCGCGGTTGCCACTCACGGCGGCCGAGCCGCGCACGCCGGCCGAGCCGGGCCCGCCGGCCGGGCCGCTCACGCCACCAGGTAGACCTCGTAGACGACGCCCGCCGGCTGACGGCCGCCGACACCGATGAATACGCCCTTGTTCAGCCAATCGAGGTCGTCGGCGCCGGTCGTGATCTGGGTGGCAGTCCGGAAGATGTACTCGCTGGGATCGACATCCTCGCCGCGGCCGAGTCGCGCCAATACGTCGGCACTGCCGTGACGCACGCTGCGCGACTGCACGTAGAGCAGATCGCCGGTGTCGGTGCGCAGGGTGTAGCGGATGTCACCGAGCGTGGTCCCGTCCGGCAGGATCGTCTGCCAGTCGGCACTGGCTCCTGGGACGAGGTTCCCGCTGAGCTCGGGTCCGGTGAAGGTTCCGCCCGCCAACGGCGCGACACGGCGCCGGCCCTGCGCGGTGCCTCCGAGGTCGAGCGGCTCCCCGAGGCTGGCCTCGAGCCTGTAGACGAGCGTCAGGGTCGGATTGGGCAGCTGCCCGCTCATTCCCCACTCCGCGCGGTTACGGAATCCGATTTAGCGCCTGGGTCATTCGGATGCGTCGCCAGCGGCGTGGTGGTGATCTGCATCCAGTCCGCCAACGGCAGCGCGCCCAGAAAGTCGTCGAGCTCCGCCTGACTGGCCGCGCGATAGATGCCGATTGCCTTGTTCTCATCTCCAGCGCCGGTCAGCTTCCACAGTCGCACGAGATGACCCGCGTCCGCCAGCGTTGCAGCAGCCGAGGATTCCGCGCGATCTCGCTCATCGACCTCCGACTCGGGAGTCCCTTCGGGGACGTGGACATCGAACTCGACCAGGAATTCCATCGTCATCTCCTGTGAAGCTTGGACCTTGCTGGGGCTTCCGCTCGCCGAACTTACTCCTCTCAGCTGCGTGTATCAGTCAAAGTTGATGAGCCGGCGCGCACGCATGTCAACGCGGAACAGGAGCTGACCAATGGGGGGCGACATCGGGACGAGTCGGGTTGCGATCGTCACCGGTGCGGGCGGCGGCATCGGTAGTGGTCTCGTTTCTGGATTCCGCGCCGCCGGGTACGTCGTCGTAGGCACGTCGTTGTCGATCGCGCCGAGCGGCGACGATGATCTCGTCACCGTCGCGGGCGACATCAGCCAGCCCGACATCGCGCAGCGCGTGGTCGACACCGCGCTTGACCGGTTCGGGCGCGTCGACAGCCTGTTGAACTGTGCAGGCATCTACATCGAGAAGCCGTTCACCGATTACACGGCGGAGGACTTCGCGTCGATCACCACGGTGAACCTCGGCGGCTTCTTTCACATCACGCAGCGAGTGCTCCCGACGATGGTCGAGCAGGGCAGCGGTCACATCGTCCAGTTCTCGACGAGCCTCGTCGAGAACGCCGACCACACGCGGCCGTCGGCGCTCGCATCGCTGACCAAGGGCGGTCTCGTGGCTGCGACCCGTGCACTCGCGATCGAGTACGCGTCGCGCCAGGTGCGCGTCAACGCCGTCAGTCTGGGTGTGATCCGTACGCCGATTCACGGGGACGAATCGTGGGATGGCGTCGCCGAACTGCATCCGCTGAACCGGATCGGAAGCGTCGACGACGTGGTCGAGGGCGTCCTGTACCTCGAGCGGGCCGCGTTCGTCACCGGCGAGACGTTGCACATCGACGGCGGTGAGGTCGCCGGCCACTGAGAGGAGCGAAGGCCATCAGTACTGAACTCGAAATATCCGACAGACCGAGCTTGGCCACGCTGAGTCCGATCGGCGCGGTGGTTCGCGGCCTCGTCGCCGGCGCGATCGGGACGGCGGCGATGGACGCGTTGCTGTTCGCCCGCTACCGCCAGAGCGGTGGCGACAGCGGAGCGGCGGATTGGGAGTTCTCCAAAGGTCTCTCCAGCTGGGACGACGCACCCGCGCCGGCTCAGGTGGGCAAGCGGCTCGTGGAGGGCCTCTTCGACATCAAGCTTCCGGCGAGCTACGCGGCCCTCACCAACAACGTCACCCACTGGGCGTTCGGGATCGGCGGCGGCGTGCAGTACGGGATCGTCGTCGGGTCGCTGCCGAAGCGCCGCATCAGATACGGGCTGCCGTTCGGGGCTTCGGTGTGGGCGGCGGGATACGTGATCCTGCCCGCGGCCAAGCTCTACAAGCCGATCTGGGATTACGACGCCAAGACGTTGGCAAAGGATCTGAGTGCCCATCTCGTCTACGGGCTCACGACGGCGACCGCATTGCGGCTGTTGTCGGGCCGGAACAGGAGGCAACCATGAAACCGGAGCCGGAGCTGCTTGGGCAGACCGTGGTCCTGATCGGCGGCAGTTCGGGCATGGGCCTCGAGACCGCCCGGAGAGCTCGCATGGAGGGCGCCGAGGTGATCTTGGCCGGGCGGAATGCTCAACGCCTGGATGCGGCGTCGCGCGAGGTCGGCGCGCAGAGCGTCGCGGCGTTTGACGCGAACGACCCTCAAGCGCTGGCTCAATTCTTCGACGGCCTGACGGAGACGATCGACCACATCTATGTGACCGCCGGAGGGCCGCATTACGGTCCGATGCTCAAGGCCACTCCGCCGCAGGTGCGTGAAGCGCTCGGCGATCGTGTGGCACTGGCGCTGGACATCGCGCGCAACGCGGCCCCCAAGATGAGAGCCGGCGGGACGCTGCTGCTGATGGGCAGCACCGGGGCGCGGCGGATCAGCCGCGAGAACGGAATCGCCTCCGCGGCCAGCGACCAGCTGCCTCCGTTCGTCGCCGCGCTCGCGCTGGAGATCGCGCCGGTCCGCGTCAACCTGATCGCCGCCGGCTTCGTCGACTCCCCGTTGTCGGCCTCAATCCTCGGTGACGGGCTCGAAGCGCGGCGCAAGCAGCTGCGGGAGACGCTGCCGATCGGACGCGTGATCGAACCTACCGATGTCGCCGCGCTAGCGGTTCACCTGATGATCAACACGGCGATCACCGGGGCAACGTTCGACATCGACGGCGGCGAACAGTACGTCGAATAGGGTCAGCTGTTGCGAGGGTCGTCCTTCGGATCAAGGTAGTCAAGGCCGAGCGGTCCGATCGCCGTGACCTGACTCACGTATTCACCGGACATCGCCCAATGGAAGTGAGGGGTGCCTCCAGGTAGCACGATGGCCGAGCCAGGCGGATATGCCTTCAGCTTGTCGGCGTCGAAGTGCTCACCCAGGCCGATGTAGAAGACGCCGGAGATGATCGTGTAGACGCGGTCCTCCGGATGCTTATGCGGCATCAGCTTGACCCCGTGGGGCACCTTGACTCTGATCACGTAAGGGGCCGGCTGGCTCGGGTCGCCGACCAGAACGGCGAGCCGCGCCGCAGGCGGGAATGACGGGAACGGCTTCCAATCGACCTCATCGGGCAGGATCGACCTGAAGGTCCCCTGATCTGGTTCGTGGGTGTCGGGCATCACACGAGCTCCTGACGCGAGTGGGTCACCGACCCTAGTCGTTGGACCGCCACTCGCGGTAGATATCGGTGAACTCCCGCTGCATCTCGGGCGACAGGTCCTGCGGGACCAGTCGCCCGGTCAGGCGCAGCGTCTCCCGCATCTGCTCGAGGTAGGCGGTGCAGTGGGGGCAGCCGGCGAGGTGATGCTCGAAGCGGCGACGGTCGCGGCGGGAGAGCGTGCCCTCAAGGTAGTCGGTGACCAGCTCGACGACCTCCTGGCAAGGGATCTCGGCTGGACTCAGCAGGCTCATGCGCTCGCCTCCCCGATCGTGTCCTCGAGGGCCTGCCGCAGCCGGCTGCGGCCGCGGTGCAGGAGCACTCGCTCATTGGCCGCGGTCAGCTCGAGCACGTCACAGACCTCGTCGCTGCGCAGACCGTCGACATCGCGGAGCATGACGACTGCGCGCTGACGCTCCGGCATGCCTGCCAAGCGCCGCCAGGATCTCACTCCGCAGCGCTGGCGGCGCCGATCCGCTCCTCAACTGCGTCCGTCCACTGCTCGGGCGGTGAGCTCCAGGCGCCGGAGCTGTCAAAGCGCGAGGCGTCGACGGCCGCGACGAAGCCCTCAGAGCCGGAGGCGGCGACGGTCCGCGCCTCGCGAGTGCCGACGGTGCGCGCGCGGTTGACGAGGATCGCCAGCAGCCAGGTGCGCAACGAGGAGCGCCCCTCGAAGCGGTCGATCCCGCGCAGCACTCCGACCCAGGTCTCCTGGACGACCTCCTCGGCGACCGCGTGGCTGTGAACGAATGTTCTGGCGAGGCGCAGCATCGAATCGTGGTGGCGACCGACGAGCGTGACGAACGCGTCCTCGTCGCCAGAGCGCAGGCGCGTCGAGCAGGCACAGGTCCTCATCGGCCGGCTTGACGCGGCCTTGGAACCAGCGGATGCGTGGTGCGTGGATTGACATTGACCAGGCACAACTGGAGGCGCGGGATCGGGGCCCCACCCGCCCCGCGCCTCCCAGTATCCCCCTGCTTCAGGACGTGGCGATCCCCTCTCCGCCGACGGCGTTCGGGACGGTGACGCTGCCGACCTCGGTCAGCGTCCCGGCGAAGCCGACGCGGAACTCGTCGACGATCCCGTTGCCACCGGTCTGGATGTAGAGGTAGCGACCGTCAGGTGAGGTGGTCGCGTCGACGGTGCCGGGGTCGGTCGTGGTGGTCGCGGTCAGCACCAGGTCGCCGAACGGCGAGTCGAGCACCGAGTTCTCGGTCGCGCTGCCGGCGTTGCCCGCGAACAGCACCGGACCGTCGGCGACGAGCCAGCAGGTCGCCGCACCGCCGGTCAGGACCGAGTGCGAGCGGCTGCAGCGTGCCGTTGCCGTGGAGCGCGAAGCTGGCGACGGCGTTCGGGCCGGCCTCGCCGACGTCGACCTGATTGTTGCCCTCGAACGCGAGCGAGAACGGGACGTCATTGGGCTCGCTGTTGACGACCGGTGTCGCCGACGGCATGCCGAAGGCGTTCACCGCGAACACGTCGATGTCGTTCTCGTTGTTCTTCGTCGTGACGAGCAGGTCGCGGCCGTCGGGGGTGAACGCGACGTCACCGGGCGTGCTCGTGAACTGCGGGGTCTCATTCGGGTCGAGGCCCAGCGCACGCGACGAGCCGGGGATCGGCGTGAGGAAGCCGTCGATCAGGCGGTAACCCTGGATCGTGCCGCCGCCGACTGCGTTCAGCACGTAGACGAGGTCACCGTGGACGGCGATGCTGACCGGAAATGTGCCGCCGGATCCCGACCACCTGACGAAGGTGCAGACGGTCACCGTTCACGCCGAACACGGAGACGGTGTTGCTGCCGGCGTTGACCGCGAACAGTTCGCCCTGATCGGCGTCGTAGACGAGCGAGTTCTGCGACGCGAGGTGGTCTACCTGCGAGCCCTGCAACATGCCGCCGAGCCCGCCGGTGGCGTAGGTACCCGCCGCCGACAGCGTCCCGTCGTGACCGCGGTCATAGACGGCGACTGCGTTTCCTGCGAGGTTGTCGGTCTGTACGAACACGGCGCCAGCTGGGCCATGGGTGTCGTGGCTTCTGAACAGTGGGCGGGCGACGGCCGAACCGGCCGCCAGTGTCAGCGATGCTGCGGCGGTGGCTACCGCTGCAGCGCTGAGCCTTCGTGAACTGAGCATTTCGCCTCCGGGTGGTTTGACGTTCCACCCTTTGGTCCGGCGACCGAGCAATCCGTTACAGACGGATCCCGGGCATCACCTCGGTGGGAATTCCGCGGCCATCGCGACCAGCCGCTCGCGCACCAGGTCCGGCAGCTCATCGGCGATGAAGTGGCCGCAGTCGGGGATCAGCTCCAGCGTGTAGTCGTCCGCGAGTGCGTTGTGGGCCGAGGCAAGCGACCAGTGGATCGCGCGGTCATCGATGCCGAAGACGGCGCGCGTGGGCACCGAGGAGCGACGGGTCTCGGGCCGACGAGCGGCTGCCGGCAGCTCCTCGACCAAGAACGTCCGGTAGGTGTCCTCACCGGCGAGAGCGCAGACCGGATCGCGGAAGCGCTCGCTGAACCAGCGGACGTCCTCACGCGAGACGCGCGAACGATCGAACAGGCTCCCGCGGATCCCGTGGTACACGAACTCGGTGTCCTGCTGGAGTCGCATGCCGAATGCTGCGATGGGACCTGGTAGTAGAAGCGCCACAGGTGCGGCCCGATTGTCCCGAGCGTCTGCCACGGGTGAACGATATTCAAGGCCAGGTAGGCACTGAACCGCTCCGGCGCGCGCAGCGCGAGCAGGTGCCCGACGAAGCCACCCCAGTCGTGCCCGACCAGCACGGCACGCTCGACCCCCAGCTGATCCATCAGCGCCAGTACGTCGGAGGCGACCTGCTCCTTCTGCCAGCGGTGCGGCGGCGGCCCCGACCACCCGTAGCCGGGCAGGTCCGGGGCGACGATCCGCAGCCCCGCCGGCGGATCGGCGAGCAGGTCGCGCCACTCGTAGTGATGCTGCGGCCAGCCGTGCAGCGCCAGCACCGGCAGGCCGTCGACCGGTCCGGCCTCGGTGACGTGGAAGTCGACGCCGCGCGCCTCGACTCGCGACCGTCGCACACCAGCAATCGGGGGCGGGTCCAGCGGGACCTGCCCCCGAAGGTCAGAGCTATGCCCCACGCCAGTGCACCACCTCGAGCGCGACCGCGACCTCGAGACTGCTCTCCTCGAGCGGGCGGGGCAGCAGTTGCTCGGCGCGGTTCAGACGTGCCAGCACCGTGTTGCGGTGGGTGAACAGCACCTCGGCGGTGCGGGTCGCGTTCGATTGGAGTCGCAGGTAGGTCCGCATCGTCTCGCGGAGGGCCGGATTGGCTGACTCTAACTCGCCCAGCGTGCGCGAGACGAATTCCGCGGCACGCGACTCGTCGGCGGTCACCAGCGCCACGATCTCGACGGCGTCGTAGCTGGCGACGCGCACGTCGGAGGCGACGCGCACCATCAATCGCTGCGTGGCCGTGGCGGCAAGGTGGCTGGCGCGGAACCCGTCGATGCCGGCGCCGGTCGGACCGATCGCCACGCGGACGCCGGGCAGGTCTGCGGTCAGGCGCTCGAGCCGGCTGAGGTCAGGTCCGCTCGAGCCGGGCACCCAGACCCACAGCGTCGCGGCGCTCGCCACCACCGTGAACGGGCGTCGCGCGCCGCTGGCCTCTGCCAGAGCCTCGGCGGCACGGTCGAGCAGGCTGTGATCGGATGCGGTCTGATCGCTCCAGACGATCGCCGCCGTGTGGTTCTGCTCTAGTTCGTAGCCGAGCATCGTCGCCGCGCGCGCACGCCGAAGCGGCGCGCCGTCGATGATCAGCGAGACGGCCTCGAAGCGGAGCGCGTGCGTGCCGCGCTTGAGCTCATCGCGCTCACGCTGCATCTGCTCGGAGATGATCGAGAGCGTCCGGTCGACGAAGCTGAAGATCTGTTCGGCCGTGTGGTCGAGCAGCTCGGCGAGCTCCTGCGGGTCGTCGGTGAGCGTGAAGGCGATCCCCATCCAGCGCCGCCAGACGACGTTCTGCCCGAGCCGGAAGGCCTCGAGCGTCGTGTCGTCGAGCCCGCGCCGCACAAGATCGCGTGCGACGGCGAGCATCTCGGGCCCGACGTTGGGCGCCACGTCCGAGCCGGGATCGCGAGCGTTGGTCTGCGCCCACTGGGCCAGGAAGCCGCGATTCGTGCGCCGGATCGCGGCCGCAAGACCCGGATCGTCGGCGATGTTGTGCGCGATCGCGGCGAGCGCCACCGCATCGAGCTCGGCGATCACCTCCTCGGGCAGGGCGAGCACGATCTCCGCTCCGCGGCGGATCAGCTCGGCCACGCGCGGCGAGACCGCACCCTGCGCAACGCCCGCTTCCATGCCCACATCCTAACCTGAGCCGGCCGTGCAATGTGCACAAGATTTAGGTTGATCCTGGTGCTAACCACCGTTGGCCGCGGGGCGCATCGTCGCGATCATGGGAGCCGTGACAAGACTCGACGAGCACCTCGACGTCCTGATCGTCGGCGCCGGAATCTCCGGGATCGGCTGCGCCTATTACCTCGCGAAGCATCACCCGCAGCGCACCTACGCGATCCTCGAGGCCCGCGACGAGATCGGCGGCACCTGGGACCTGTTCCGTTATCCCGGGATCCGCTCCGACTCAGATCTGCACACGTTCGGCTACGAGTTCAAGCCGTGGCGCAGCGAGCACGCGATCGCCGACGGCGACGAGATCCTCTCCTACATCCGCGAGACGGCGACGGAGAACGGAATCGACTCCCGGATCCGCACCGGCCACAGGGTGACCGCTGCGACGTGGTCGAGCGACGCCGCCCGGTGGACCGTGACCGTCGAACGCGCCGATACCGGTAGCGAGCCTGCAGATCACCTGCAGCTGGCTGTTCGCCGGCACCGGCTACTACCACTACGACGCCGGCTACGTGCCGGAGCTGCCGGGCATCGAGCGCTTCGAAGGCCAGGTCGTGCATCCACAGCACTGGCCCGAGGAGCTCGACTACACCGGCAAGCGCGTGGTCGTGATCGGCAGCGGCGCCACAGCCGTGACGCTGATCCCGGCGATGGCCGACCGCACCGCGCAGATCACGATGCTGCAGCGCTCACCGAGCTACGTCGTCTCGCTGCCGTCCAAGGACGCGATCGCGAACCTCGCCGGTCGCGTGCTCGGCCCCAAGCTCGGCTATGCGTTCACGCGGCGCAAGAACATTGCGTTGCAGACCGCCTTCTACCGGTTCTGCCAGCGCCACCCGAAGCTCGCCCGCGGGCTGATCCGGCAGCTGACGATCAAACAGCTGCCCGATGGGTATCCCGTCGACGAGCACTTCAAGCCGCGCTACGACCCCTGGGACCAACGCCTATGCGTAGTACCGAACGGCGATCTGTTCAAGACGATCAGACAGGGCAGGGCATCGATCGTGACCGATCGGATCGCGAGCTTCACGCCCAACGGCATCCGCCTCGCGTCCGGTCGCGAGCTCGAGGCCGACATCGTCGTGACCGCCACCGGACTGCGGCTGCTGGCCCTTGGCGGGATCGATCTGAGCGTCGACGGCAGGCCGGTAGAACTCTCCGAGACGCTCGCGTTCAAGGGGATGATGCTCAGTGGCGTGCCCAACTTCGCCTTCCTGATCGGCTACACGAACGCGTCGTGGACGCTCAAGGTCGGACTCGTCTGCGAGCACTTCATGCGGCTGCTCTCGCACATGGACGCAGCCCGTTACGACCAGGTGACCCCGGCGCCGGACGCCGACGCCCGCAGCAGCACGGGCCCGCTGCTCGACTTCTCGGCCGGTTACGTGTTGCGCGCGGTCGACTCGTTCCCACGCCAGGGTGCCGGCGCGCCGTGGCAGCTCGCCATGAACCCGAGGGTCGATAGGCAGATCCTCCGTGACGGTCCGGTCGCGGATCGCGCACTCAACTTCTCGCGCCGCGGTTCGCGGCCCAACCCAGCTTCCCCGCACCTCCAGGAGGAGGAACCCAATCATGCACTCGAAGAGACCGTCCAAACGTGAACTGCTGACCCAGCTGCCTCCGGGCCCGAGGAGTCCGGCGTTCGTCCAGCTGATCGGAACCTGGGCGCGCCCCGGGACGTCACTGATCTGGCTGAGGCGCAAGTTCGGCCGTACCGTCACGGTCAACATCCCGTTCCAGCCGCCGTTCGTGATGATCTCCGACCCCGCCGCGGTCAAGGAGATCTTCCAGCTCGCACCCGACGTGGCGCATCCGGGCCAGGGTGCGCGGGTGCTCGAGCCGGTGCTCGGCCGCTTCTCGTTGATCCTGCTCGATGAGGACCCGCACCTCGAGCATCGGCGTCTGCTGCTTCCGGCATTCCACGGCGACCGCATGAAGCTGTTGATCGGGTTGATGCGCGAGCTGACCGACGCCGAGCTCGACCGCTGGCCGACCGACGAACCGGTGGCCCTGCACGAGCACCTACAGGCGCTAACGCTCGAGGTGATCCTGCGGGCGGTGTTCGGCCTCGAGGAGGGCCGGCGACTCGACGAGCTGCGCGAGGCTGTCAGGGGGATCCTGGCGCTCGCCGACCGCCCGCTCTCGATCATCCTGCCCGTCGCGGAGCGCTACCTCTCCTGGGTGCCGACGATGCGGCAGTTCCGGAGGCTACGTGCCGAGGCGAGGCGCCTGATCTTCGACGAGATCCACGATCGACGCGCAGCGATCGCGAACGGCAGCGCCGATCCCGACGCCCACGACGTGCTGGCGATGATGCTCGCCGCGACCCACGAGGACGGCTCGCCGATGAGCGATCAGGAGATCCACGACGAGCTGATGACCGCCCTCGTCGCCGGCCACGAGACGACCGCCTCGCAGCTGGCCTGGACGTTCATGCACCTCGCCCGCGACGCGCGCGTACAGAACGAGCTGGCGGCCGAGCTCGACGCCGGCGAAGGCGACGCCTACCTCACCGCCACGATCAACGAGAGCCTGCGCCTGCGCCCGGTACTTCCGCAGGTTGAGCCCCGAGTACTGAAGCAGCCGGCCACTGTCGGCGGCTTCGACTACCCGGCAGGGGTCGCTCTGATCCCGGTGCCCTACATGCTCCACCACGACGCCGAGATCTATCCGGAGCCATTTGCGTTCAAGCCCGAACGCTTCCTCGAGAACAACCCGGGGACCTACACCTGGATCCCGTTCGGCGGCGGCCGCCGCCGCTGCCTCGGCGCCGCCTTTGCCCTCCAGGAGATGAAGATCGTCGTCTCCGAGGTCGTGCGGCGCTACACGCTCGAGCCCGGCGTGCCCCATTGGGAGCGCACGGTCCGCCGCAGCATCACGGTCAGCCCGAAGGACGGCAGCACGGTGATCCTGCGTGACCGTCGCGTCGGCGAGGTGGGCGCGATCACGTCCACCGACGCCCACGAGGTGGCGGTGCAGGCGGCTGCGTAGCCGTTCTCGAGCCGTGTTTCGCGGCCGATGAACGATGCGACCTATCGAAAATCAGCCGGCGCCCGATAAAGACCTGAGAACCCTCCGACGCGGTCACACCTCTCGGCCGTAAATCGGTCCTGGCAGGGTTTTCTACCGCCCACAAAACCGAGTTAGACAAAAAGTTGGCTGATAGTGCATCAAAAACCCGGGTTTTGCATCCGCACCATCCGCCAAGCTCAAGCGTTAAAGCCTTGTAAGAACAGTTTGGTTCAACCCGTTGTCATGTTTATCGTGCTGACTTACGACCGTCGATGCATCTAGCCCTCACCCAACTGAAGCGGCGCGCCATCACGATGAGCGCGGGCACCGCATTGACGCTGATCGCCTGCGCCGGCCTCACGTTGCCCGGGACGGCGGCAGCAGCCACGCACGCCGGTAGGCGGATCGGCGCGACTCCGGTCAATCCGGCGACGATCTCGTCTGATCTGAAGCAGCGGACGGGCTACTCGGCGTCACAGCTGACAACGAGGGCGGCCTGCGGCGCCGCGCAAGCGGGAGCGATGAGCTGCCTGGCGAGGGTGCTGACTGTCAAGAGCACCGGCAGGACAGCAACGCTTCTCCACGCACCGCACGCAACGCCGATGCATGTGACGCAGGCGGGCACGGATCATCCGGCGCTGAAGAGCGCTGCGCTGGCCGCGACCACGGCACCGCACGGCTGGAACCGCTGAATTCCTGCAGTGGGCCTACGACACGACCTGGCTCTCGCGGCAGCCCTCGCTGAGTGACACGGTCGCGATCATCGACGCCTACGACGATCCGAATGCCGCCACCGACCTGGCGGCCTTCCGGTCGGCGAACGGGCTTGCCGGCGTGTGCCGTGAGCACCTGCTTCAACCAGTACAACCAGAACGGCCAGCAGATCCACCAGACAGGCGACAGCGGCAGTGTGCCGCAGCAAGGATTTGACGGGCGGATGGGAGGTGGAGGAGTCGCTCGACATCGACGCCGTGTCATCGCTTTGCCCCTACTGCAAGATCGACCTGATCGAGGCCACGAACTCACATACCGCCAGCCTCGAGGCAGCGGTTGCGGCAGCGCACAGCCCGCTCGGCGCGAACCAGATCTCGATGAGCTTCGGAGGTGACTCGGCTCCCGGTTCGCTGCCCGAAAACCACAAGTGGGCTTTCTCAGACACGGCCTCGCTGGCAGCTGCCGGCGATGACTCCTACCAGGGACCGGACGTTGCCTACCCGGCGGCCTATCCGGATGTGACGGCGGTCGGAGGGACGTCGCTGGATCAGGATGCGACTGTGGCTCGCGGATTCGATGAATCCGCCTGGTCGATCACGACCTGCTCAGACGGCTTGGCCTGCGGCACAGAATCCGGTTGTGACACCAGCCAGGCGATTCCGTCCTACCAGAGCGGCGTCGACACCGAGTGCGACGGGCGCGCCTACAACGACATCTCAGCCGACGGAGATCCGAACACGGGGCTCAACGTCTACGACTCCTTCGGCGCGCCGAACGGCGGGTCCGACGGTTGCAGTGGCTGGTGCATCGTCGGAGGGACAAGTCTCGCAACCCCACTCACGGCCGCCTTCGAAGCCGTCACGAGCGTCACCGGAGCTGCCTCTCCGGCCTGGACCTACGGCAGCGACGCATCGCTGCTGAACGACATCGTCTCCGGCTCCGACGGAAGCTGCCCGTCCAATGCTCTGCTGATCTGCAACGCAGCGCCCGGCTGGGACGGGCCGACCGGCAACGGCTCGATCAATGGAGATGTCGCCGACGGCGGACCAGGCGTCGGCGGCAGCGAGGCGACTGGCGTCAACCTCGACGAGATGACGTTCTCAGGCGGCGTCTACCCCAATGGCAACGCCACCAGCTACTACTGGCAGTACTGGCAGAACGGCAACACGCCGGCATCGGGTACGGCGACGCCCACCTCGACAGCCAGCGGCCAGGCAATGCAGGCCGTCTCAACGACACTCTGTGGCGATGGGCTCTCGCCCGGCACGCAGTACGACTACAGCCTCGTTGCGACCAACACCAGCGGCACGGAGGATGGTTACGAAGGCACGTTCACGACTCCAACGACTGAGTCGGCTCCGACCATGTCGACAAACCCGACGGTCAGCGGCTCGCCCACGACCGGCCAGACGCTGACCGCTGAACCTGGCACCTGGAACGACCAGAGCTGCAACTCCACGCCGAGCTATCAGTGGCAGGAGTCGAGCAGTCCGTCAGGGCCATGGACGACCGTCTCGACGTCGCTGCTGACATACCCGCTCACCTCAGCCGACCTCGGCGACTATCTGCGCTTCGCCTCGACAGAGAGCAACCAGACCGGCAGCGCGACCGTGACATCGCAGGTCTCGGGCCCCGTGGCTGTGCCGACGCCGACGACGACGACGACCACCACCACCACGACACCAACAACACCCCCGACCACGACCCCGACAACCACCACCTCGACCGCCGTGACCCAGCCGCCGGCCAGGATGGTGACGCCACCGACCTTCCAAGGATCGACGGTCGCAGGCAGCACGATCGCGGTCAATCCGGGCGTCTACGAATACTCGACGGCAACGATCGTCCAGTTCTACCGCTGTGCCCGCGGCTGCACGCTGCTGAACACGCACGGTGCGTGGACGTACAAGCTGCGGCCAGCCGACGACGGCAGATACATCAAGGTCATGATCACTGCCTACGGGGCCAGCAGTACGGCTCCGGTCGTCACAAAGCGCTGGATCGGACCGATCACCGCGCCGACGGCCGGCGTGATCACGATCAGCGGCGGGGCGCGAATTGCGTCTGCAGCCTCAATTGTGAGAGGCAGCAAGCGCGCGACGCTGGCGAACGTCCGGCTGGTCAAGCACACGAGCAAGATGCTGAGGCTCGCGTCACCCGCGTCGGCAAGATCGCGACGACGACCTGGGCCTACGTCGTCAAGAGCGGCGCGGTGGTCTACTGCACGGTCGCTCGCTCACTCAAGCACGCGGTCACGTTGAACGTGCCTCTCGCCAAGGGCGAGAGCGTTAAGCTCGTCGCCGTTCGCACCTGATCACAGCGGGGCTAGTTCTTGCTCATCTGGATCAGCTTGCCGAGCAGCAGCGCGATCCGGTGATAGCTGACAGGGAATAGCCGCACGATCACGTCGATCAGGCGCGCATCTTTGCCCACCAGCACGCGGGCCTTACCGGCCTCGACGCCGTCGATAATGATGTTCGCCGCCTGCGCGGGGTCCATTGTCAGCAACTTCTCCGTGTAAACCTGAGCACGCTTGCGCTCGGCGTCCGTGACCGCGATCCCGAACTCGGCGGCACGCTCGACCGAGTTCGTCGCGATCGACGTCCTGACGCCGCCAGGGTGCACGACCGTGACCTTCACCGGGCGCTTGTCGCGCAGCATCTCGATCCGCAACGTCTCCGTGAATCCGCGTACCGCGAATTTGGTGGTGCAGTATGCGCTCAGCTCGTCCTGCGCGAAGTAGCCGTTGAGGCTCGAGATGTTGGTCACATGCCCGTCGCCGGAGGCGATCAGGTACGGAAGGAACGCCTTGGTGCCGTGGATCACGCCCCAGAGGTTCACGCCGATGACCTTGTCGTAGATGATCCACTCGGCATCGAGGATCGTTCTGCTCGAAGCGATCCCGGCGTTGTTGTAAATCTGGTTGACGACACCGAAGTGCTCGGCCACCGTCGCCGCATAGTTGATGAACGCCTCGCGGTCAGAGACGTCTAGATGCTGCTGATGGACCACCGTGTTCGGCACCTCGGCCTCAATCAGCCGCGCCGTCTCAACCAAGCCGGCATCGTCGACGTCGGAGACGGCCAGCTTCGCACCACGGCGAGCGAGCTCGAGCGCGAGCGCACGACCGATCCCGGATGCGGCGCCGGTGACGACCGCAACCTTGCCTGTGATCATGCTCATCCCATAGCGCCCGCGGCTACCGGTTCGGTTTCGGTCTCACGTGCCTTCCGGAAGTGCAGGTTGCGGTCCTCGACCGGCCCGTCCTCCAGCACCCGGACATCGGTGGCGACGCTCATCGCGAGCTCCCACGGCGAGTGCATTCCCTGGCGCGGCAGCTCGTCGAGCGAGCGCTGCACGTAGCCGGCCCCGAAGTCCAGCAACGGCCGCGTCTCCATGTGCGGGTAGGGCACCTCCACCACGCACGTGTCGGCGCCCACCTTGTCCATGTGCTCGAGCAGGCGGCAGAAATGCTCGGCACACGAGCGGCACCTTCAGCGTCCATGACGCGTTGGTGTAGCCGATCAGGAAGGCGAAATTCGGGATGCCGTCGAGCATCATTCCGCGGAACGCGACCCGCTTGTTGATGTCGACACGCTCACCGTCGACGTACATCTCGATTCCGCCGAACGCCTGCAGGCGCAGGCCGGTCGCAGTGACGATGATGTCCGCCACGAGTTCCCGCTTGGACTCGAGCTGGATCCCGTTCGGCGTGAACGACACGATCCGATCGGTCACGACCGAAGCCTTGCCATCCCGGATCGACCGGAACAGGTCACCGTCGGGTACCAGGCAGAGTCGCTGGTCCCACGGGTCGTAACGCGGGTTGAAGTGCACATCGACCGGATACCCAACTGGAAGCTGTTTGATCGTGAGCCAGCGGATCAGCTTGCGGGCCCGCTTCGGATAGCGCTGGCAGAACCGGTAAATCCACGTCTGGATCGCGATGTTCTTGCGCCGCGCCCACGCGTAGCCGCGCTTTGGCCCGAGCCACTTCATCAGGAGCTTCGCGATCGCGTCCTTCGAGGGCAAAGAGAGGATGTAGGACGGCGAGCGCTGCAGCATCGTCACGTGCTCCGCGCTCTCGCGCGATGCGCCGGGATCAGCGTCACGGCAGTGGCGCCGCTGCCGATCACGACGATGCGCTTACCGGCGTAATCCAGGTTCTGCGGCCACTGCTGCGGGTGCACGATCCGCCCCAGATATCTCTGGATCCCGGGCAGCTCCGGCAGGTAGCCGGCGTCATAGCGGTAGTAGCCGGTGCCGGCGAAAACCCAGTCGGCGCTGATCTGCGTCCGCTGTCCGGTGTCGGTTCGCTGGATCTCCGCCAGCCAGCGCGCCTCCTGCCGAGGACCACGACAGCGACACGACGCGCTGGTCTGTCCGGATCCGCTGGTCGATCCCCTTCTCGCGCGCCGCCTCGCGGATGTAGTCGAGAATCTCCTCGCCGCTCGCGATCGCGTACTCGCTCTCCCAGGGCTTGAACTCGAAGCAGAACGTGTGCAGGTCCGAGTCCGAGCGAATCCCGGGGAACCGGAACAGATCCCAGGTGCCGCCGCTGCCGCTGCGGGCCTCGACGATCACGTAGCTGCGCTGCGGGTGCTGCTGCTGTAGGTAATAGGCGCAGCCGATCCCGGAGATGCCCGGCGCCGACGATCAGAACGTCGACGTGCTCGACGCCCTCGGCCGTGGTCGCTCCCATACACAAGTTCTAGCGCCTTAGGATTGGTACGCCGCAATGCTCGACACCCCCGAATCGGTACTCGTCCTCGGAGCAACCGGCACCCAAGGTGGGGCCGTCGCCCGCGGCTTGCTTGCCGCGGGCTACCAGGTCCGGGCGCTGGTCCGCGACTCCTCATCGAGTCGCGCGCAGGCACTGGCCGACGAGGGCGCGACCCTGGTCACTGGCGACCTGCTCGACGCCGCGTCGCTGACGCCGCGCGTTCTCAGAAGTCGATGCGGTCTACGCGGTCACCACTCCGTTTGAGGACGGCCCGACCGGGGAGGAGCGCCAGGGCGAGGCGATCATCGCCGCCGCCGAGACGGCCGGCCTCGCCTGGCTCGTGCTTGCGTCGGTCGCGTCAGCCGGCAAGGTCGACTCGGTTCCGCACTTCGCCAGCAAATGGCATAATCGAGCAGCGCGTCTGCAACCAGCTCGGTGCCATGGACGGTGATCGCACCCGGCTACTTCTACGAGAACGTGCTCGGCTCGATGCCGGCGATCAACGGCGCTGCTGCCGATCGCGGTTCCGCCCGATAAGCCGCTTGCTCAGGTCGCTCTGGCGAACCTCGGGCGAGCTCGTGGCCACGGTGCTCGCCCAGCGGGACGAGCACCTGGGATTGCGTGTCGAGGTCGCCGGCGATGACCCCACGCCGCTGCAGATGGCGGCCGCCTTCGGCGTGCCGAGTATGAGCACGTGCCGCTCGGGGCCGTCGCCAACCCGGACATGCGAGCGATGTACGAGTTCCTCTCCGATCACGGCTACTCGGTCGAGCCGCGAGCGCTGCGCGCGCGCTATCCCGAGGTCGGCTGGATCAGACTACACCGAGTGGGCCGCGGCGCTCACGCGCTGAGCGCCGCGAGCCTCTCGGCGGCCTCGCGCGATCACCTCGGGACGCTTGCAGAACGCGAAGCGCACGAGCGATCTCGCCGGCCGACCTTGTCGTCGTAGAAGACGCTCGTCGGGATCGCGACGACGCCGCAGCGCTCCGGCAGCTGCGCGCAGAACTCGACCGCCTCGACGCCGACGTCGGCGTTGATGAAGTAGGTGCCCGCCGGGAGTGAGCGGCTTCCAGCCGGCGGCCGCGATCGCCGCAGCAAGCGTGTCGCGGTTGGCACGGAGCTCGTTGCGCAGCGCTCTGCAGATGGACGGGCGGCAGCCTCAGCGCCGCCGCGGCGGCGTGCTGCAGCGGCGTGCCACCGGCGAACGTGAGGAACTGCTTGACGGTGCGAACCGAACGCACCAGCTCGGCCGGCCCCGAGCACCAGCCGATCTTCCAGCCGGTGAAGCTGAACGACTTGCCGACGCTCGAGATCGTGAGCGTGCGCTCGGCCATGCCGGGCAGCGTCGCGATCGGGATGTGCTCGCCGTCGTAGACCAGGTGCTCGTAGACCTCGTCAGCTGACGCAGACGAGGTCGTGCTCGATGCAGACCTCGGCGACGGCCTCGAGCTCCTCTCGTCGTGAGCACGCGGCCGGTCGGGTTGTGTGGAGTGTTGAGCAGCAGCACCCGCGCCCGGCCGTTCGCGGCCGCCACCGCCGCGCGCAGAGCCTCGGCGTCGAGCGCAAAGTCCGGCGGGCGCAGCGTCACCGGACGCCGCACGTGCGCCGGCGAAGGCGATGCAGGCCGCGTAGGAGTCGTAGTAGCGGCTCGAGCACGATCACCTCGTCGCCGGGATTGCAGAGCCCGAGCAGCGCGGACGCGATCGCCTCGGTTGCGCCGAACGTGACCAGCACCTCCTCGGGCTCGAGCCCGTAGTGCTCGCGCTGGTGCGCGAACACCGCCTCGCGCAGCGCCGGCACGCCTGGCAGCGGCGCGTACTGGTTGGCGCCGCCGCGCAGCGCCGCAACCGCGGCCTCCACCACCTCGGCGGGCCGTCGGTGTCGGGAAAGCCCTGGCCGAGGTTGATCGCTCCGGTCCGCTCGGCGAGCGCCGTCATCTCGGTGAAGATCGTCGTTCCCAGCCCGTCGAGCCTGGCGGCGTGGTCTTGCATCGCCACTACGCAGCTAGTCCGTGTTGCCGTTCTTGCACTCTTCGCAGGTGCCGCGCAGCGTGACTTCGTGGCCCTTGGTCTCGAAGCCGAGCCGATCGCTGAGTCCCTCGATCGCAAGCTCGAGAGGCCCATCGTCGAACGGAATCAGCAGGCCACAGGTGTCGCAGATCAGGTGATGATGGTGGTGGTCGCCGTCGTGATCGTGCGCGCGTTCATAGCGAGCGACGCCGTCACCGACATCGATCCGCGCGAGCAGATCCAGATCACTCAGGACCTCCAACGCGCGGTAGATGCTGGCGCGGCCGACAGGCCGACGAAATTCGAGCCGCTCCTCAACCTCGGGGATGCTCAACGCGCAGTCCTGCCCAGCGAACAGCTTGATCAGCGCTTCCCGGGCCGCGCCGCGCTTGTGACCCGCGCGACGGAGTGCGGAGCGCGCCTGGCGTGCCCAGACCTCGCCCTCCGGGCTCGTCATCCAATCCACGTGGGCCTTGTCGACGTCCTCAGCTGCCTGCCTGCGGCTGCGCGCCTTCGTCCGCGCGCCGCGAACTCGCTCATCTTCCTCGCGACTGGCCACGGCGCGATCGATGAAGTCGCTGACAGCCTCCGCGAAGGGATTTCCCGCCGCGCGCATCTCATCGCGGGTGCGGTTCAGTAGTTCAAGTTCCTGATCGGGCTCCATGCCAGCAAGCATACCCCTCTCAAAACCAAAATGAGAATGAGAATCAGAATCATTCTCATATAGTTTTCCCAATGCACACCGCCCTTTCCCCCTTCAGAAACCCCGCCCGCGCGGCCGCGGCCCTGCTCGTCGCCGGAGCGCTGGCCGGCTGCGGCTCCGCCTCCGCCTCCACGTCCCGCTCTGCAACGAGTGCGAACTCTGGCCGCATCGTCGCCGTCGGCGCAGAGAACGAGTACGCCAACGTGATCTCGCAGATCGGCGGCAAGTACGTGTCCGTGTCAGCGATCATGAGCAACCCCAACACCGATCCGCACACCTTCGAAGCGAGCCCGAGCGTCGCCGAGGCCGTCAGCGCCGCCAAGCTCGTGGTTCAGAACGGCGTCGGCTACGACACGTTCATGGACAAGATCGAGTCGGCGTCGTCGGACTCGTCGCGCAAGGTGATCGACGTCCAGACGCTGCTCGGACTGCCGGACAGCACGCCGAACCCGCACCTCTGGTACGACCCGACGACGATGCCGAAGGTCGCCGCCGCGCTGGTCAAGGACCTGTCGGCGCTCGCTCCCTCCCATGCGTGCGTACTTCGCAGCGAACGCCAAGCAGTTTCGACGCGTCGCTGCAGCCGTGGCTGAACGCGATCGCGACATTCAAGCCGCCAGCACCCGGACACCCCGGTGGCGACCACCGAGCCGGTCGGCGACTACATGCTCGTGGCCGCCGGGACGCACAACATGACCCCGTTGGAACCTCCAGGCGGACATCATGAACGGCGTCGACCCGGCGCCGCAGGACATCAGCCTCCAGAACAACCTGTTCAAGGACCACAAGGTCAAGGTGTTCCTCTACAACCAGCAGGTCACCGACACGCTCACGCAGTCCTTCCTCGCAGGAGGCCGCCAAGTACCACGTCCCGGTCGTGGGCGTCTACGAGACGATGCCCACCGGCTACAGCTACCAGTCGTGGATGCTGGCCGAGGTCGACGCGCTGAAGCGAGCGGTGACCACCGGCCAGTCGACGACGAAGCTGTGATGGCCGCGCTCGAGGTTTCAGGTGTCACCGTCGAGCTCGGCGGACGCACGATCCTCGACGACGTCAGCTTCACGCTCGAACCCGGCGAGCTGACCGGCCTGATCGGCTCCAACGGTGCCGGCAAGACGACGCTGTTGCGCGTGATCCTCGGCCTGCTGACGCCCACACGCGGGACCGTCACGGTGCCGACCGACGGTGGACGGCGCAGCATCGGCTACGTCCCGCAGAAGTTCCTGCTCGACCCCGACATGCCGCTGCGCGGGCGCGACCTGGTCGGCGCTCGGGATCGACGGCCACCGCCTCGGGCTTGCCGCGACCGTCACGTGCGCGCCGCGAACTGGTCCAGGAGATGCTCGCGGCGGTCGACGCCGAAGCCTTCGCCGACGCGCGCGTCGGGCAGCTCTCGGGCGGTGAGCAGCAGCGCATCCTGATCGCGCACGCGCTGATCAGCCGCCCGCGCTTGCTGCTGCTCGACGAGCCGCTGGCCAACCTCGACCTGCGCAGCGCCCGCGAGGTCGTCACGCCTGCTCGCGCGGATCGCGCGCGAGCAGCAGATCTCGGTCCTGATCTCCGCGCACGAGATGAACGCGCTGCTGCCGGTGATGGATCGGGTCGTCTACCTCGCCGACGGTCGCGCCGCGTCTGGCACCGCCGATGAGGTCGTGCGTTCTGACGTGCTCAGCCGCCTCTACGGCCACCACGTCGAGGTGCTGCGCGTACACGGGCGCGTGATCGTCGTCGCCGGTGACAGCGACGACGCCGAGCCGATCGCATCCGCACCACCACGATCACGGCGTCGAGATCTTCTGAGCACCGTATGCAGGCGGTTCTGCACGCGATCGTCGAGCCGGGCTTCTTCTCCAGCTCGCAGGTTCAGCTCGCTGCCGCGATCGGCGGCGTGGTCGCGATCGTGGCCGCCGGCGTCGGCGTGTTCACCGTGATCCGCGGCCAGTCATTTGCCGGCGAGGCGCTCGGCGACATCGGCGCCGCCGGCGGATCGAGCGCCTACCTGATCGGAATCGGGCCGCTCTGGGGGTTCGTCGGGATCTCGGTCGCGGCCGTCGGCCGCGATGGAGCTGATCGGCATCCAGCGCGTACGCGGGCGCGACCTTGCGACCGGAATCGTGCTCGGCTTCGGCTTCGGCCTGGCGGCGCTGTTCCTCTACCTCGGCACCAACGACGAGAGCACGACCGGCGCCACGATCTCGATCCTGTTCGGCTCGATCTTCGCGATCCCGTCGTCGAGCCTGCCGCTGGTGCTCGGGCTGGGTGCGATCACGGTCGCGATCATCGCCACGCTCTACCGCCCGCTGCTGCTGGTCAGCGTCAGCCCGGAGCTGGCTGCTGCACGCGGCATTCCGCGTGCGGCTGGTCGGCGCCGCCTACCTGATTGCGATGGCCGTCGCGGTCGCGCTCTCCGCCTTCACGATCGGCGCGATCCTCTCGACCGCGCTGCTGGTCGGACCGGCCGCCGCGGCGCTGCGGCTCACCAGCCGCCCGCACCGGGCGATCCTCGCCGCAGCTGCGATCGGCCTCGGCTGCACGTGGCTCGGCCTGCTGCTCGCCTGGGACAGCTACTACTGGCCTCCGTCCACCACGGCTGGCCGGTCAGCTTCTTCATCGTCACGCTGGTGCTGCTTGGCCTACCTGGCGTCTGCTCCCCTGAGCGGACGCCGCCGGAGGCGCGCGTAGCCATGTTCAGCGGCTTCATGATGCACGCCTGGATCGTCGCCACGCTGGTCGCGATCGTCGGCGGCGCGGTCGGCTTCTTCATCGTCATGCGCGGCTCGGCGTTCGTCGCCCACGCGATCCCCAACGGCTCGTTCGCCGGCGCCGCCGGCGCCAGCCTGGTCGGCGTCTCGACGCTGCTCGGCCTCGGGGTGTTCTCGCTCGGCGGCGCGCTCGGCATCGGCCTGCTGAGCAGGCGCGGCCGCCACGACGTGGCGACCGCACTGTCACTCGTCTTCATGCTCGGGCTCGGGGCGCTGTTCCTCAGCTTCAGCGTCGAGTACGCACCCGCGGTCTACTCGCTGCTGTTCGGTGAGGTGCTCGGCATCAGCGACAACGAGATCTGGCCGACGATCGGGCTCACGGTCGTCTGTCTGTCTGTGCTCGCCGTACTCTGGCGGCCGCTGCTGCTGTCCTCGGTGCTGCCCGAGGGCGCTCAGGGGCTCGACCCGTTCAAGCTCGAGCTCGCCTTCCTGGTGCTCGTCGCGCTGGCGACGACGGTGACCGTGCCGGTCGTCGGCACGGCGCTGATCTTCAGCCTGATGATCGGCCCGCCCGCGGCCGCCCGCGCCTTCACCGCACGCCCCGGGCTCGCGCTGGCGCTTTCGGTTGCGATCGCGGTCGGAATCGTCTGGGCCGCGATCGCTCTTTCGTACAACGACCAACTGGCCGGTCGGCTTCTTCGTCGCCGGATGTAGCGCGAGCGCCTATGCCGTCGGCCGGATCTGGGCGTCCGCGGCCCGATCGAGCTGGCGCGGTCAGCGTGCTCAGACCGCGGTTGCGATCAGGTAGACGTTGAGGCCGGTGATCACCGCGGTCACCGCAAACAGAGCCGCCGTCACGAGGGGCGTATTTGCGTACTCCCCCATCACCTTGCGACGGCTGGTGAAGATCAACAGCGGCACAAGCGCGAATGGGATCCCGAACGAGAGCACGATCTGCGACAGCACCAGCGCGTGGGTGGTGTTGGAAGAGATCGCCAGCACCGATCAGCGACGGCACCATCGTCACCAGGCGCCGCACGACGAGCGGGATCTTCCAATTCATGAAGCCGCTCATCACCACCTGACCGGAGTAGGTGCCGACGCTCGATGCGGAGATGCCGGACGCGATCAAAGCGCCTCCGAAGGCCAGCGCCGCGGCGCCGCCCACGTCGGCCGCGAGGCGCGAGTGCACCAGGCTGAGCGTGACGTTGCCGCCGAATCCGGCACCCGCGAACAGCGCGGCCGCCACGCACAGCATCGCGACGTTGACAACGCCGGCCAGGCCCAGCCCAAGTAGACAATCGAGCTTGTTGTAGGCGAGCAACTTGCGAACGTCGCGGCCGCTTGGAGCTGAAGCGATCCTTCTGCAGCGCTGAGTGCAGATAGATGACGTGCGGCATCACGGTCGCGCCGATGATCCCGACCGCGAGGGCGACAACGTCACCATGTCCGAGCCTGGGAACGACGCCCTTCGCGATTCCCGAATATGACTGGTGGCCGACGGCGAAGAAGTCGACGACGAAGCCGAGCGCGACCAGCATCAACAGCGCGAAGATCGCGACCTCGAACGGGCGGTAGCCCCAATGCTCGAGCCCCAGCACGGCGAACGCCACGACTGCGGTCACGAGCCCGGCCAGAAACAGCGGCAGCCCGAAGACGAGATGCAGACCGATCGCCGCGCCGGTGAACTCGGCAAGGTCGGTCGCCATCGCGATCGCCTCCGCCTGCAGCCAGAGCACCAAGTTCGCGCGGCGCGGGAACAGCTCGCGACAGAGCTCGGGCAGGCTCCGGCGGGTCACGAGGCCGAGCTTGGCGGTCTGGTACTGGATCAGCATCGCCATCAGGCTCGCCATCACCACGACCCAGACCAGCAGGTAGCCGTGTTCGGCGCCGGCCTGAAAGTTGGTCGCGAAGTTGCCCGGGTCGACGTACGCGACGGCGGCCACGAAAGCCGGACCCGACAGTGCGATCGCGGCGCGCAGCCGGCCGCGGGCAAGGATCGGCTCGAGCGCGCGGGGAGCGCCGCGCCCCGCGGGCCGGGACGGCGCTTTGGGAACAGGGACCGTGGCGCCCACCGGCGGCAGTGCTACTTCGGCTGACTCCTGCAAACCCACGTTCAAGCAAGAGTACCAACCTAAGTTGACAGCATCAAAACCTTGTCTATGACGCTGTTGTGAGTTACCCTTGAACGCGTGCAAGCGACGATGAATCCAGCCCGTCTCGGCGCCCGTCGAGGACTACGTCAAGGCAATCTACTCGCTCACGCTGGAGTTCGACCAGACGGCCTCCACCAGCCAGATCGCCGACAGGCTCGGCGTCACGGCGGGCTCCGTTTCGACGATGGTCAAGCGCATGGACGCCGCGGGGCTCGCCGAACACGTGCCCTATCGGGGCGTGCGCCTGACCCCGTCCGGACGCCAACTCGCGCTGGGCGTGATCCGGCGTCACCGGCTGCTCGAGCTGTTCCTATCGACGAGCCTCGACATCCCCTGGGAGGACGTGCACCGCTTCGCCGACGCGCTCGAGCACGCCGCCTCCAATGAGCTGATCGAGTTGATCGCGGCCAAGCTCGGGGACCCCGTCGCCGATCCGCACGGAGACCCGATCCCCAACCGCATGCTCGAGGTGGACGATCGCACGCAGCCTTCGATCGCCGACCTCAAGCCGGGCGAAAACGCGCGCATCGTGCGCGTCTCAGATGCCGACCCGGAGATGTTGCGCTATCTGACCGAGCAGCACATCGGGATCGGCGACGAGCTCGAGCTGGTCGCGCGCCAGCCGTTCGACGGCCCCTGTGAGATCCGCCTGCGCGAAGAGACGCGCAGCCTCGGGATCAGGTTGGCTCAGGCGATACACGTACAGCGGATCTGAGCTCCTGCGCCACCTGCGCGGGGTGATTGATCACGAACAGGTGCCTCTCCTCTGACGTCCCAACGCTGAGCCGCCGGCGCATCTCGCCGTTTCGCCGGGACCGCAATGAGACCGTTGGATCGACCGTGTCGACGGCGACGAGCTGCTCGCGCGGGATCCTGGTGGAAATCAGATCCCGCCGCAGGTTCAAGCGATTGGGCATGAACAGCAGGGCCTCGGAGGTCAGATAGAGCATCCCGGGCACCGTGCGGTTCTGGAGCGAGAGTGCCGCCGGCCTACGCCAGACGACGCCCTCGCCCTCATGCAGAGTTGGCTCGAGGTTGATCAGACCCATTTTCGGCCTCCCACCCGTGCTGAAGCAAGGCAAGCAACTGATCGGGCGGCTGGGCACCCGAAGCGCCGAAAGCGCGGTCGACGACGAACATCGGCACGCCGCTGATCCCGAACCGCTAAGCAGTCGCCTCGTCCTCGCGAACCTCGTCGGCAAACTCGTCGCCCGCAAGCATCGCCTGGACCTCGTCGGCGTCGAGGCCGACCTCGACCGCCAGGTCGACCAGCGTCTCATGGTCCGAGATCGAGCAAGCCGTCGGTGAAGCGGGCGCGGAACAACCGCTCCTCCATCGCGTCCTGGAGCCCGTGACGAGCGGCGAGGTGGACCAGCCGGTGCCCGTCGAAGCTCGAGCCGATGCGCGCGTGCTCGAGGTTGTATACCAGCCCATCACCGGCAGCGGCGTCGGTCACGTTCTGTCCCATCTCGCGGGCGCGCTCGAGCGAGACGCCGTACTTCTCGGCAACCCTCGCGAAGTCGCTACCCGGAGTCTCGGCCGGAGCGTCTGGATCGAGCTCGAAGCTGCGCCAGGTGACGTTCACCTGGTCGGCGTGCTCGAACTCGGAGAGCGCCTTCTCGAACCGGCGCTTGCCGATGTAGCACCAGGGACAGTTGATGTCGGACCAGATCTCGACGTCCATCAGCTACCCAAGATTATGCTCCGTTCCATGGCGAACCCCATCTACACAGCACACGCGACCGTCACCGGCGGCCGCGCCAACGGGCACGGAAAGACAAGTGACGGAAAGCTGGAAGTGCAGCTGCGGCTGCCGAAGGAGATGGACCCGAGCAGCGACGCAGCCGGCACCAATCCGGAGCAGCTGTTCGCGGTTGGTTACGCGGCGTGCTTCGAGGGCGCGCTCGGCGTGGTCGGCCGGCGCGAGCACGAGGAGGTCGGCGACGTCTCGATCGACTCGAGCGTGAGCCTGATCCCGCAGCAGGGCGGCGGTTTTCAGCTCGCCGTCGAGCTCGACGTGACGCTGCCCCAGGTCTCCGACCCGGAGAAGGCGAAGTCACTGGTAGCAGCGGCACACCAGGTGTGCCCGTACTCGAACGCCACCCGGGGCAACATCGACGTCAAGCTGACGGCGAACGGCCAGCCCGTCTAAATGGCTGTGATGGCGGTGGATGCGGATGCGCCGGCGGCGGTGAAGGAGCGTTTGGAGGCGTTCGCGGGTGAGGTGCTGGCCGCGGCGATGAACCGGCCGGTGCAGCGGGTCAACGGCGCGTTGTATCTGCGCGGGCTGTTGGAGCAGGGTGCTCGCAAGTCGCTTGAGCCGATCGTCGAGCGGCTCGGTGGCGACGCTGACTATCAGTCGATGCAGCAGTTCGTGGCTGATAGTCCGTGGGAGCCGGCGCTGGTCGTTAGGGCGGTTGCTGAGCGGGTCGCGCCGCAGATCGATGTTGAGGCGTGGTTGTTGGATGACACGGGGTTTCCGAAGGACGGGAAGGACTCGCCGGGTGTCAAGCGTCAGTACTCGGGGACGTTGGGGAAGCGGGGTAACTGTCAGATCGGGGTGTCGGTGCATGCGGTCGGGAGCGAAGGGACGGTGCCGCTTGGGGTGGGCGCTGTATCTGCCCGAGGACTGGTGTGCCGATGAGCAGCGCCGGCGCAAGGCGAAGATCCCCGAGCGGGTCGCTTTCAAGACCAAGTCCGAGCTCGGGGTCGAGTTGGTCGAGCGCGCCTGTGGCTGGGAGGTGCCCAAGGCGCCGGTGCTCGGCGATCACGCCTATGGCGGGAACACCTGGCTGCGTGATCGCCTTGATGAGGCCGGGTGCGAATACGTGCTGTGTGTCGGGCCCGACACGAAGGTGTTCGAGCAGGGCACCACGTTTGCTGTCCCTCCCCGCAAGAAAAAGGACGGCGCTGGACCCAAACGACTGCGCCCAGACCGCAACGCAGAGCCGATCGGTGAGCTGATCGCCCGACTGGAGAGCGACAGCGCCCAGACCGTCACCTTCCGCGACGGTCCAGACGGACGAGCCGGTCACCTCGAGGTTCATCTTCGCGCGTGTTCACGCCGCTCACCACTGGCGCGCAGATCAGGTCAAGTGGCGCGAAGGCGCCGAGGTCCCCCCGCGCGAGGAATGGCTGATCGCCGAATGGCCCGAAGGCCAGGACGCGCCGAGCGACTACTGGATCTCGAACCTGCCCGCCGACACCGAACCCGAACGACTCACCCGGCTCGCGCGGATGCGCTGGAAGATCGAGCTCGACTACAAACAGCTCAAAGGCGAACTCGGCCTGGACCACTACGAAGGCCGCTCCTGGCTCGGGTGGTATCACCACACCGCGCTGGTCACCGCCGCCCACGGGTTCCTCACCCTGGAGCGGCTGGACCCTTTTCACCCGCGGCCGGCCTGACACTCCCGAAGGCCGTGCTGCTGATGCAGCCGATCTTCAAGTGCTGGACCGGCCGCTGAGTCTGGACGAGATCGTCGAATGGCGCAGGGCGACCGTAGAAGTAGCCCTGCGCCATATCGGCCCCGAAGCCCTTGACGAGATCACCGACCTCCGCCGCCTCGACCCCCTCGACAATCGTGCGGATACCGAGCCGGGCGCCGATCTGGAGCACGCCGGCGAGTGTCGTTGAGCCGGCCTCAGTGGTGCGTGAGGCGGGACCGATGCGCTCGAATACCGGAAGGTCGCCCGTCACCGCAAGCACCAGCGTGCGGTCGATCTTGACGACCGTCACGGGCAGCATGCGCAGCCGGGCGACCGACGAGTAGGCGGAGCCGAAGTCGTCCATCGCCAGCGTCACACCGGCGTCGGCGAGTTCCATGAGCGCCACGCCGGCCGAGGCGTCGCGCATCGCCGCCGTCTCGGTCAGCTCGATGGTCAGATCGCTCGGCTGAATGCCCGCGACGTCGATGGCCTGCAGCACGGCGCGCATGAACCCGTGCCAGCTGACGATCCTGGCCGACACATTGACGTGCACCGGCAGCACATGCCCGAGGTCGTGCAACCTACGAGCGGCCTCGCAAACCCTGCGGATCATGTGCACGTCGAGGTCGATGATCAGCGAGCTCTCCTCCGCGGCCGGCACGAACCGCGCCGGGGGCAACAGCTCCCCGCTGTCCGTCTCCCAACGCGCAAGCGCCTCGGCGGCACAGATCTCGCCGCTTGCCAGATCGACGATCGGCTGGAAATGTGGCTTGACCGCATCGTGCTCGATTGCCCGCCGTAGCCGATGATCAACCGACATCTCACGCAGCGCGTCGGCGGCGCCCGGCCGGTAGCGCCGCAGCTCGCCGCGACCCGCCGCCTTGGCCGCCGCCAAGGCGGCATGGGCCGCCCGATGCAGTTCCTCCGGATCACGGCCATCCTGGGAACCGACCGCGTAGCCGATGGAGGCGCGCACCTCGATCTGCTGCGCGGCCACCTCGAACGGGTCCAGAAGCGCCTGTGAGATGCTCCCGGCCAAGCCGGTGACCGCAGCCTCGGCGGATTCGATCGGCAGGCCCGCCAGCATCACCAGGAACTCATCGGCGCCGCTGTGCAGGAGCAGGTCGCCGGCCGGCACCCGCTCCCGCAGCCGGTTGGCGACCTGCGCGAGCACGATGTCCCCACCGGAGTGACCGACGGTGTCGTTGACACCGCGGAAGCGATCGAGGTCGATATCGAGCAGTGCAACGACATTCCCGTCGCGCTCCGCGCGCGCCAGCGCCAACGCCAGATGCTCCGGCAGCACCTGCCGTGTTGGCAGGCCGGTGAGGAAGTTGCGGCGGATCAGCAGCGCCGCGTGAGCGTCGGTCTCCACCCCGTCGACCTGCTCGGCGCCGAAACGGCTGAGGTCCAGGATCGTGCCGTGTGTGCAGATCGGCGCGCCGCGCCCGTCGCGCACGATCGTGTTGCGCTCCCAGACCCAGCGTGCCTCGCCATCGGGTCCGACGAGCCGGTACTCGAGGTTCAGCTGCTCGGCACTGTCGAACAGCTGCTGCTCGGCGTCGCGCACCCGGTGTACGTCATCCGGGTGAATGCACTCGTACCAGAGCTGTGAGTCTCTGAGGAACTCCGTCGGAGCATGCCCGGTCCATTGCTGGACCACGTCGGAGATGTAGCGCAGCGTGCCGACGCGGTCGAACTCGGCGACGTAGACCAGCGGCAGCGTGCCCTCGAGCGCGTCCCACCGGGAATCCCCGAGTGCCGCGGCAGCACGCGAGCTTCCTCCGCCAGCCTCCATGGCCCGCATGATGGCTCCACGCAGCAGCTATGACAAGCGGACTCGGCGGATGGCCACCACCGCCACGGAGATGACGGTCCTCAGACCGTCATCTCCGCCGGCGCCGACGCCAGCGCCCCCTCGATCGCCTCGACCAGCGCCCGCGCGGAGCTGGCGGTCAGCTCGACCGCGACGCGCGCGGACGGGCCGCGCGATCGGGTCGGTGAAGTCGATGTTGAGCGTGTGGTCGGCCATCGCGTGCACCGGGTGGTCGAAGTACACGGTGCCGTGGCTGACGTGGAACCACTTGCTCTCCGGGCCCTTGGCGCTGCCCTCGAGGTCGGTGTTGAGGGTCGCGTAGGTGCACATTGCTCAGGCTCCCAGGTAGGTCTTGTAGAACGCCTCGATCCGCTCCCAGCCGTCGTTTGCGGCGGCGACACGGTAGGCGGGCCGGTCGACCGAGAAGAACGCGTGACCGGCGTCGTCGTAGCGGTGGAACTCGTAGGTCTTGCCGTCTGCCTTGAGGATCTCCTCGAGCTCGTCGACCTGCTCCGGCGACGGGTGCTGGTCCTCGTTGCCGAACAGCCCGAGCAGCGGCGCGCGCAGGTTCGGGAGCTGGTCCACGAGGTTGGTCACCTTGCATCGGGAAGCCCTCGGGCGGGGTGCCGACCACGAACGCGCCGTAGCAGTCGACCGCGGCGTCGAGGTCGAGGTTGCAGGCGGCGAGCACGCGTCTGGCGCCCGCCCGAGCAGTAGCCGATCACGCCGACCTTGCCGTTGGAGGTCGGCAGCGACCGCAGGTAGGCAGCCGCGCCGGCGACGTCGCCGATCAGCCGCTCATCGGGAACACCGCCCTGGGCGCGCGCCGTCGCGGCCGCGTCGTCGGGGTCAGCGCCGGGCGCCTCGCGCCAGTAGAGGTTGGGCATCGATCGCGTCGTAGCCCAGTCTCGGCGAAGCGCCGCACGATCTCCTTGGTGGCGCGGTCATAGCCGGGCATGTGGTGGATCACGACGACGCCGCCGCGCTTGGTTCTCGCCCGCCGGGCTGCGCGACGTAGGTCTCGACCTCGTCGCCGTTGTGCCCGGTGATCCTGATTGTTTCCGCGCTGAGTGAATCGCTCATGCGCGGATTGTTTCAGGGAGTCGTCAGGCGAGCGCCACCTGCAGCAGCTGCAGCTCGTGCATCGCCGTCCTGCGCGACGCGCAGCAGCTCGCCGCTCGATCACCGACGGCGTAGGCGCCCGTGCGCATCAGCGGCGGCGAGTACGCGTGGATCGTCACCGCCGGGCCGGTGCCGGCGTGCAGCACCCGGTGGATCGCGTTCGGCGGGACGGTGAACGGTCTCGCCGGCGACCGCTGATCGCGCTGCGCGGCTCACCGTTGAGGCGCAGGCGATCCTCGCGCACGTGCCCGTCGATCACGGTGATCGCGGCGGCCGACGTGTCGTGGTCGTGGAAGCCGGTGTCGTGGTCCTCGCTCCAGCAGATCAGCCAGGCGTTGACGTCCGCGTCCTCCCAGAGCAGCTCGTAGACGCGCTGCTCGCGGTCATGCCGGACGAAACTGCTGCCAACGCTCCGTGTCCGCCGCCAGGTCCTCCACAAAGGTCGTCAGCTGCTCGAGCGAGAGGCTCATACATGCACCGCCGTGAGCAGGTCTGCACTGTTGGCCTGCAGCAACCGATCCCGGCCGGTCGGCTGCGGATCGATCACAGGACGATCGGATCCGTAGACGAGCTGGCCTCACCCGACTCGGCGCGCCATCATCTCGACCGCCGTCCGGCCCGTAGCTCGAAGTCTCATAGAAGGTGTTGGGGTCGCGCAGGTCGATGCTCGGGCCGCCGCGGGCGCTCAGACGCTCGCTGAGCAGCGGCGCGCCGCCGGCGAGCATCGCGAACACGACCTTGCAGATCCGGGTGCTCGCGCCGGCCGAATGCGGCAAACGTCAGCCAGGCCGCCTGCATCTGCGACACGTAGTCAGTCAGCGGCCGCCACCAGAGCGGTTCGCCGAACTCACCGGGCGTCGGCCGCTGCCCGGGCGCGCGTCCGGGGTGAACGAACAGCGGCGCGCCGCGATCGGCTGACGCGCTCGAGCACCGGACCGAGCTGCTCCAGCCGGTCCGGACCCGCAAGCGCGCCGGCCGGCAACGGAGATGCCGATGCAGCCACGGGCGAGCACGCGCGTCGACCTCGTCGGGGTCGGCGCCGTCGATCGCGATCGGCCCCCAGGCTTCGAACTCCGGCGGGAGCGCCGCGACGCCCGTCGAGGTACGCGTCGATCAGTTCGAGCGCGCTCGTCACGTGGCAGCGCCTCGATCCCGATCGGGCTCGAGATCGCGACGACGGCGCGGTCGAGGCCGTCGTCGCGCACCAGCGCGGCGCGCTCGCTCGGGAGCCTCGGCCTCAACGTCGATCACGTAGGGCTGCTCGGCCGCGCTGTGCAGGACGGTCAGTCCGTCCTCGTACCGGACGAGCGGCAGCCGTCGCGCTCGGCCAGCTGCGTCCAGCAGCGGCTCGGTCCAGATGTGTTGATGCGCGTCGATCAAGCATTACCAGTATTCTACACAAGCTTGATGCATTTTGTCCTAACGGCTAACCGCGCGTACGCCTCGATAGCCTGACCGATCGGCGGGCATCGAACCGCCAGCCGTCAACGCACCAGAAGCGAGGTTTCTCAAGGAGATCCTGCCAAACAGCGACTCCGTCGCGACCACATCAGGCCACCGAACCATCCCGCCGTTCCGCGCCGACCACGTCGGCAGCCTGCTGCGGCCGCCCGCGCTGACCGCAGGCCCGCGCCGACTTCAAGGCCGGGAAGATCGACGCCGACGCGCTGCACGCCGTCGAGGACGCCGCGATCATCGAGGCGATCGAACTGCAGCGCGCAGGTCGGCCTGCAGTCCGTGACCGACGGCGAGTTGCGCCGCACCTCCTGGCACATGGACTTCATCTACCAGCTCGCCGGCGTCACCCAGGTCCAGGGCGAGTCGCTGCACGTCCAGTTCAAGAACGAGCAGCGGAACCTATGACTACGCGCCGCCGGCGATGCGCGTCTCCGGCAAGGTCGGCCTGCCGCGAGCACGATCTTCGCCGACGCCTTCACGTTCGTGCGCGACCACGCCCACCCGGACCAGACGCCGAAGCTGACGATCCCGTCGCCGAGCATGGTCCACTACCGCGGCGGCAACGCGGCGATCGATCGCGATGTGTATCCCGACCTCGACGTCTTCTGGGACGACCTCGCCGCCGCCTACGCCCAGGAGCTCCAGGGCGTCTACGACCTCGGCTGCCGCTACCTGCAGCTCGATGACACGAGCCTCGCCTACGTCAACGACCCCGCGCAGCGCGAGCACATCGAGGCGATCGGCGGCGACCCCGACGCACCTGCACGAGCAGTACATCCGGGTCATCAACCGCTCGCTCGCGGGCAAGCCCGACGACCTGGTCGTCACCACGCACCTGTGCCGTGGCAACAACCAGTCGATGTGGGCCGCCGAGGGCGGCTACGACTTCGTCGCCGAGGCGCTGTTCGACGAGCTCAACGTCGACGGCTACTTCCTCGAGTTCGACGACGAGCGCTCCGGCACGTTCGAGCCGCTGCGCTACGTGCCCAAGGGCAAGCAGGTGATCCTCGGCATCGTCACCACCAAGCGCGCCGAGCTCGAGGACAAGGACATGCTCAAGCGCCGGATCGAGGAGGCGTCGCAGTACGTCGACATCGACCAGCTCGGCATCTCCGGTCAGTGCGGCTTCTCCTCCACCGAGGAGGGCAACGACCTCACGATCGACGAGCAGAAGGCCAAGCTCGAGCTGATCGTCGAGGTCGCCGACGAGGTCTGGGGCTGATTGCGCCTAACGGCGCCGCACGAACGACGAGGTTGATCGCGAGCGCGAACCCGGCGCAGACGACCATCACGATCCCCATCGGCACTGCGTCGTAGGCGCCGCCGACGCCGACGAGCGGCGCGATCAGCGCGCCGAGCCCGAACTGGCCGAGGCCGATCAGCCCGGCGGCGCTGCCGAGCGCGTTCGGCTGGCTGCCCATCGCGGCAGCCATGCCGTTGGGCAGCACGAGGCCCTGCCCGGCAGACGATGAAGAACAGCGACACGATCATCAGCCACACGCTCGCGTGCGTGACGCAGACGACGAACGTCGCCACCGCCCCGACGGTGCACGATCACCAGCCCGTACGAGAACAGCCGCCGCGGACCGACGCGCCCGACGAGCCGGCGCGAGACCTGCGAGACCACAATCGAGCCCGATCGAGTTGACCGCGAACACGGCGCTGAACGCCTGCGGCGAGATCCCGTAGACGTTCTCCAGCGCGTACGAGCCGCCCGCGATGTAGGCGAACATCGCCCCGAACGCCGAGCGCGTAGGACGCCGCGAATGGCGCGAAGTTGCGGTCGCGTCAGCAGCCGTCCGAACACGCCCCGGGCATCTGACGTAGACCGCCGCGTGTGGCGATCTCCGGCGCAAGCGTCTCGGGCACCACCGCCAGCGCCAGCACGAACAGCAACGCGCCGATCACCGCCAGCGACGACGAACACCCCGCGCCACGAGCTGAACGCCAGGATCTGCCCCCCGATCAGCGGCGCGAAGATCGGCGCGACGCCGCTCATCATCACGAGCGTCGCGAACGTGCGCGCGGCCGTCACGCCGTCGAAGAGGTCGCGCACGACCGCCCGCGCGATCACGATCCCGGTGCCGCCCGCGAGCCCCTGGATGAAACGCACGGACGATCAGCACCCAGATCGAGGGCGAGATCGCGCACAGCACCGACGTGGCCGCTGAACCCGACCAGCCCGACCAGCAGCGGCAGCCGGCGGCCGCGAGCGTCACTGACCGGACCGGCGACCAGCTGACCCAGACGCGATGCCCAGCACCGAGGCGGTCAGCGTCAGCTGACCGGCCGACGCGCTGGCGTGCAACGCGTGCGTCAGCGAGGGCAGACCCGGGCAGGTACATGTCGGACGACAGCGGCCCGAACATCGACAGCGCGCCGAGCGCCCAGATCAGGTGACGCGGCGGCGCCAGCTTGGCTGTCGCTACCGTCGCTCACCGGCGAAAGAGCATATGGGTCCGCGAGGATGTGATCGAATGCTCGGATGCTGAGGCCTTCGCGAGGTGGTACCGGTGACGACCGTGCGCGACGCGACGTTCGACGTGATGCGCCGTCACGGCATGACCCGCATCTTCGGCAACCCGGGCTCGACCGAGGTCCCGTTTCTGACCGATCTGCCCGCCGACATCGAGTTCGTGATGGGCCTGCACGAGGGCGCCGTCGTCGGCATGGCGACCGGCTACGCGCTCGCGACCGGCGAGCCGCAGTTCGTCAACCTGCACACCGCGCCCGGCCTCGGTAACGCCGTCAACGCGATCGCCAACGCCCGCGACACCCACGCGCCACTGGTGATCGTGGTCGGCCAGCAGGACCGCAAGCAGCTGCACCTGACGCCGTTCCTGTCCGGCCGCGCGCTCGAGACGCGTCGCCGGCGAGTACCCGGTCTGGTCGCATCTGCCGCTGCGCCCGCAGGACGTCCCCGGCGCGATCACGCGCGCCTACCACGAGGCGGCCGTCGCCCGCGGCCCGGCGATGGTGGTGGTGCCGATGGGCGACTGGCACGAGCCGTACGACCGACCCCAGCGACGTCGCCAGCGACCGTGATCGACACCGGCAGGAGTGGTAGCCCGAGCAGCTCGACCCGCTTGTCGAGCTGCTCGCTAAGCGCGCTCACCCGTGATCGTGACCGGCGCCGGCACCGACACGCCCGAGGGGTTCGCGGCCGCCGCCGCGCTGGCGGAGCGACTCGTCCTGTCCCGGTCTGGCACGAGCCGTTCAGCGGCCGCGCCGGCTTCCCCGAGGACCATCCGCTGTTCGCCGGGCACCTCGACTGGCACCGGCGGCGCATGCGCGAGACGCTGGCGCCACACGACGTCGTGCTGGTGCTCGGGACCAAGGCCTTCCAGCTCTACATCCTCGACGAGGAGGAGCCGCCGGTCGCTGACGGCACGCGCGTCGCGGTCGTCAGCGCCGACCGGGGCGAGGCGCTGCAGAGCGCCTGCGAGATCGCGGTCGTCGCACCGGTCGCGGCCGTCTGTGCGGCGCTTGGCCGAACGGGTGCCGGACGCGCGCCAGGCGCCGGTCGTCGAGGCGTTCCGGCGCCCGGCCGCGCCGGAGCCGCCCGCCGAAGGCGAGCCGCTGCGCTCCGCGCACGTGCTGGCGCTGCTGGCCGAGCAACTGCCGGCTGACGTCGTGCTGGTCGAGGAGTCGCCGACGCTGCCGCCCGGAGATCCTCGAGCGGATTCCGACACGGATGCCGCTCGGGTTCGTCAGCAACGGCAACGGTGGCCTCGGGTTCGGCTTCGCCGGCGCGATCGGGCTGCGCATGGCGCTGCCCGACCGCCCCGTCGTCGCCGTGATCGGCGACGGCTCGGCGATGTTCGGGATCCAGGCGCTGTGGAGCGCCGCCCAATACGGCGTCGGCGTGCTGCTGATCGTGATGGCCAACGGCGCCTACGGCGTGATGGACGCGCAGGCGCACGCCCGCGGTGGCAAGCCGGCCTGGCCGCAGTTCCCCGGAGTTGGACATCGCCGGGATCGCGCGGGCGCTCGGGCTGCCCAGCGATGCGCGTCGAAACCTACGACGAGCTCCAGCCGACACTTGACCGACGCGCTCGACGGGCTGCGCGACGCGACCGCGCCGCTGCTCATCGAAGTCGTGGTCGCGCCCTGAAGCGATGCATGTTTGCCGCGAAATCTCGTGGTAAACATGCATCATCGAACACGTGGACGCCACCAGCTTCGACGAGCTTGCCTGCGAGGTTGTTTCGCAGCTGCCCGACTATTCGGATGTTGAAGCGATGTTGGTTTCGTTCAGCCTCGTCCGCGCCGCCAACCGCATCCAGCAGGACTTGGAGACGAACGTCCACCGTCCGGCGGGACTCAGCTGGGCAGCGTTCCGCGTGCTGTTCTCGGTGGCCGCCGTCGGCCCGACGACGCCCGCCCAGCTCGCGCACCTGTCGAGCGTCTCGGCGGCGAGCATCTCGAGCGTGCTGAACACGCTCGAACGCGACAAGCTGGTGACTCGCGAGCCCTCGCCCGAGGACGGCCGCTCGGTCGTAGTCGATCTGACACCGGCCGGGCGGGAGGCGGTCAACGAGCTGCTCGTGCGTAACAACGCGCGCGAGGTCGCGTGGGTCGAGGTTCTCACCGCGGCCGAGCGGCGCACGCTGACCCGGCTGCTTCACAAGCTGCTGGTCCATCACCCGCCGCCACCGGCGGACCCCGTAGAGCGGATCATCGACGGTCCCGTGCGCGGCGACAGTCTAAGCTCGCGCGGTGCCTGAGACGAGCGAGGAACGTAAGCCGCCGCCGCCCGAGGCTTGGGAGCAGGCGCCGACGCTGGTGCCGGTTTCCTCAGCGCTGAGCCGGGGCTGATCAGCGACGGCGGCGGCCTGCCGTTCCCGCCCGACACGGCGTTCGAGCCGTTCGAGCCGCTGGACCCTGCCGAGCCGACCGTTGCCGCGCTGCTCGTCCAGATCGATCGCAGCCGCCGGCAGGCCCAGCCGCGAGCGGCCGATTCCGGCCGCAAGCGCAAGCCGCCGCCGATGGAGACCGTCGGAGAAGCTCGCCGGCTGGCGCGAGCTGGCCCGCACCGACGACGAGATCCTGTACGGACGCGGCCGGCCGCCGCATCTGCTGACGGTCGCCGTCCGGCGCGGCGCGCCGTGGCCGCTGGTCGCCGGTGGGCGTCTCGAACTCGCGGCCGCTGCGGGCTTGCCCGCGACGGCGTGCGCGCCTCCTCGTGGCGGACTCGATCCCGACTTCGCACCGGCTCCGGATACGCGGAGCTGCGGATCCTGGTGACCGAGCAGACGATGGCCAGCGGCACGCCCGCCGACGACCGCCTGCTCACCCCGGACCTCTACCTCGACACCGACCGCGTCGTGCTGCGGGTCTACGTACGGCCGACTCGAGGGCTACGTCGGGCGTAGCGCCAGAAGCACGAGACGCCGGTGATCGTCGAGCTGCCGGAGCCGCTCGGGGGCCGGCAGGTGCGTCGACGGGGCGCTGTACGAGCCGCCGCTCAGCTGAGCGGTGCTGGTCAGCTGCTGGTCAGCGGACCAGCAGCTGAACTGAACCGAAGACCTTGGAGTCCGACCAGCGCCAGCAGGCCCAGGCGGTCAACGCCGAGACCAGCAGCACTGACGGCCAGGCGCCGATCACGAGCCCGAGAACGTGGGAGAGCGCGAACGCGGTGAGGCCGACGAGCGTCAGCCGCACGGCCGTGGTGGTGCCGTCGCGCTTGACCCAGAAGTAGATGCAGGTCAGGCCGAAGACCGCCATCACGGCCCCGCCGAGCGGGCGCGAGCCGCTGCCGACCGCAGTGCCGAAGCCGGCGATCAGGCCGGTGGCGGCAAGCAGCGAAGTGGGGACGCGTTCGGTCACCTCGGGTCAGCTGGCGTTGCGGCGGTCGCGCCACTGCGATCATCTCGCGCAGCTCACCGAGATCGTAGCCCGAGTCACTGCCGCCAACGCCGACGGTGAGCTCGCTGACGCCGGCGTCGGCGAGGTCGTCGGCGATCTCGCCGATGTTCCGGAATGAGCCGATGACGTGCTCGATCGTGCTCGGGTCGCGGCCGACCTTGGCGCAGTGCTCGGCGAGGATCTCGGACTTGCGCTGGTAGGTGCTCGACGTCGCAGAACGTGTGCCACATGTCGGCGTGCTGGGCGACCAGCCGGAGCGTGACCTTCTCGCCGCCGCCGCCGATCAGGATCGGCATCGGGCCGATCGGCGGCGGGTTCAGCTTCGCCAGGCGCTCCTTCATCAGCGGCAGGTCGCGGCGCAGCGCGCGCAGGCGGTCGGGGGCGGTGCCGAACTCGTAGCCGTACTCGTCGTAGTCGCGCTCGAACCAGCCGGCGCCGATCCCGAAGATCACGCGGCCGCCGAGACGTGGTCGATCGTGCGGTGCACATCGGCGAGCAGCTGCGGGTTGCGGTAGGAGTTGCAGAAGACCAGGGCGCCGATCGTGGCGCGCTCGGTGCTGGCGGCCAGCGCGGTCAGCGAGACGACGCCCTCAAAGTGCTTGCCGTCGGGCTCGCCGTAGAGCGGATAGAAGTGGTCCCAGGTGTAGATCGTGTCGACGCCGAGCTCCTCGGCCTCGCGCCATGCCTCGCTGCATCGCCGGCGAAGTCGGATTGCTGCGGCTGGATCTGTACTCCGACGCGAATCGGCACTTTTGAACCTCCGGGGCTGGTGGTCGGAGAGAGCCGATTTCAGGCTACGGCGAGTCGCCTCGCGGGCGCGGAGGTCGAAGTAGAGGAGGCTCATCAGCAGCGTGCCGAACGAGTGCACGAGGATCGCCAGGGCGATGCCGACGATCGTCACGCCCGAGGTGGTTGCCGGTGCCGGTCACGTCGGCTGGGATCTGGTTGAGGATGCCGACGATCAGCACCAGCCCAAGGATCCGCCAGTAGTTGCGGCGTGCGAGCTGGCCGCTGCGCCGCAGCGCACGTCGGCCAGTTGGTGTGCTCGACCGCGGCGGCCTGCGCGACGACCGCCCAGCGGATCGCCAGGATCACGCCCGGGAATGACGAAGAACACGGCCCGATCGCGATGCCGATTCCGGCGATGATCTCTGCCGCCGCGACGACCGGCAGCACGGCCAGGCCGCGGCGGATGACATCGCGGACCTGCGGGCGCTCGCCCGTCGCCGAGGTCGAGGACCGCCTGCACCTGGAGCGGCGGCGACGCACGGATCGATCAGCGCCAGCTCGACCAGCAGCAGCACCAGCTCGGTGCCGGCCGACAGCCCGCCCTTGCCGTGCTCGAGCAGCACCACCACGACCTCGTAGGGCACGACGACGATGCCGGCGAGGAACAGAAACAGCAACGGCAGCCGCACATACAGGCGCAGTCCTGTTCCCAGGATCTGCCCTAGCGTGCGCTGACTGCCGAGGTCTAGGTCTGTGGTGGGGTCGCCGAGCACGGTGGTACCGGCCGGAGTGTGGCAGGACCGCTGGCGCAACGACCGCGCCCGGGCTGCGACCGGAGCTGATCCACGCACTGACCGGACCGATCGCGATCGACCGGGCGGGCGGCGTGGCGGCGCCCGCCCAGCGGGTACACCTAGGATGCCGCCGATGCGCGCGATGGTGATGGATGGCATCCGGACGCCGCTCGAGGTGCGCGAGGTCCGGGACCCTGTGGCTCCCCCGGGCGGGGTCGTCGTAGACGTGCGTGCCACCGGGCTGTGCCGGAGCGACTGGCACGCCTGGGCCGGCCACGACGAAGTCACGCTGCCGCACGTGCCCGGCCATGAGCTGGCGGGGGTTGTTGCCGCCGTTGGAGCGGGTGTCGAGCGCTGGTCGGTCGGAGACCGCGTGACGGTGCCGTTCGTCTGCGGTTGCGGCGTCTGCGAGTGGTGCCAATCGGGTGACGCGCAGGTGTGCCCACATCAGCAACAGCCCGGCTTCACCCACTGGGGCTCGTTCGCTGAGCGGGTCGCCCTGCACGCAGCGGACGCGAACCTGGTCGCGATTCCCGAGTCAGTGTCGTTCCAGGCCGCGGCAAGCCTCGGCTGCAGGTTCGCGACCGCCTACCGCGCCCTGACCCGCCGCGCCCAAGTGCTCGCCGGTGAATGGGTGACGGTGATAGGTGCTGGAGGTGTCGGACTCAGCGCGGGGATGATCGCCAAGGCGCTCGACGCTCGCTTCATCGCCGTCGACAGGCACGCCGGCGCCCTCGAGGCGGCGAGCGCCATCGGCGCCGACCACGTGCTCAGTTCCGACGGCGTCGACATCCCGGCGCTGGTTCACGAGCTCACCGGTGGCGGCAGCCACGTCGCGATCGACGCGGTCGGCAGCGAGCAGACCTGCGCCGACTCGATCTTGAGCTTGCGCCGTCGTGGCCGGCATGTGCAGGTCGGGCTGCTGCCCCCCGTCGACGGTCACCCGCGGGTACCTATGGCCCGCGCGATCGCGTGGGAGCTCGACCTGCTCGGAAGCCACGGCATGGCGGCAGCCGACTACCCCGAGATGCTCGAGCTGATCGAGCTCGGCACCCTGCGCCCTCAGGACCTGATCGAGCGCGTGGTCGGCCTGACCGAGGCCGCCACGCTGCTGGCGGAGTTCGACACCGCCTCGCCGGCGGGAATCACGCTGATCGATCCGCGGCTCGATTGAGCAAACGCTGGGAGCGGAGCATCGGCTACGCTTTCCACCCCCGCCCTCTTAGCTCAGCTGGTAGAGCACTTCCATGGTAAGGAAGGGGTCATCGGTTCGAGTCCGATAGAGGGCTTCCTGCTCAGGTCGAGCCGTTGACGAACTTCAACTCGGACCTTGCATGTCGTCTGGTTCGTTTGGAGTTGTTGTCCAGTCGGCACCGGTTTGCCGACGGAAGCTCTCGACTGCCGCATCGAGGGTTGGGAAGAAGTGAGCGGGGTCGAGGGGCCCGATCAGTTCGTAGCGCTCGAGCTTTGCGCGGACGGGATCCTTGAGCTCGGCGAACACGAGAAAGGTCCCAGCGGCGTTGAGCTCCGCGTCGAGCTCCGTGAGCATGTCGGCGGCGGTCGTGTCGATGTCGGTGATCGGCTCGGCGGCGATCATGATCCACTGTGGCCGTGGGTCGGCGGTGGCGAGTCGCCGAACCTGGTCTCGGAACGTTCTCGCGTTCGCGAAGATCAGCGGGCCGTCGAACCGGAAGAT
This sequence comes from uncultured Conexibacteraceae bacterium, assembly GCA_963720195.1. Taxonomy (GTDB): domain Bacteria; phylum Actinomycetota; class Thermoleophilia; order Solirubrobacterales; family Solirubrobacteraceae; genus Palsa-465. The sequence continues at coordinate 174,951 of CAVRFD010000008.1, read as the reverse complement.
CACGAGGCCTGGCAGCTGCTCGGCGTCGGGATGCAGCTGGCGATCGTGGAGTCCTCGCACCTCCGGCACCCGACCCAGCGTTGTCTGGTAGGGCCACCACGCGCGGCGGAACACGTTGAGGATCGACAGAGCGACTGCTACCGCGATCCCTGCGAGCACGCCGAGTAGGGCGACACCGAGGAAGGCCGTCATCGACACGAGGAACTCCGCACGCCGCTGATGCCACAGACGAACGGTGCCGGGTACGTCGGCGAGCGAGAGCGATGCGGCGATCACGACGGCGGCGAGCGTGGGGTTCGGGAGGTTTCGCAGGAGCCCGGGAACGAGCACCAACATCAGGATGATCGCGCCAGCCCCGACGATGCCGGTCAACTGTGTCTTGGCTCCCGCCTGCTCGGCGACGGCCGTCCGTGAGCCGCTGGTGCTGACCGGAAATCCTTGGAAGAACCCGGCCGCGATGTTGGCAGCGCCGATCCCGATCATCTCACCGTTCCCATCGACTTCCTGGCCCGTGCGTGCGGCGAAAGCGGAAGCTGTTGAAATCGTGTCGGTCAGGGCAACGAGCGCGATCCCGAGCGCTCCGGCGACCAAGAGCGGCAGATCGGAGATCGGGCTCGGCCAGGTCAGTGGTGGGAAACCCTTGGGGAGCGTTCCGACGAGGGACACGCCATGCCCAGCCAGGTGGAACACGCTCGTCGCTGCGATCGCGGCGATGACAGCAACGAGGATCGCCGGGACTCGAGGCAGCCAACGCCCGAGGGCGAGAATCACCACAAGACTGAACACTCCGACCGCGACGGCAGCGCCGACGGCCTCGCCGTTGATGAGCCCGTGCACGAACCTGCGGGCCTCGTCGATCAACCCATCCGCGTGGATCGAGAAGCCGCAGAGCTTGGGTAACTGTCCGACGAGGATCGTGAGAGCGAGGCCATTCATGTAACCGATCTGCGTCGGTTTTGACAGCAGGTCGGCGACGAACCCGAGCTTTGCGGTGCCGGCGGCGATCATGATCGCGCCGACTATCAACGCGAGCATCGACGCCAACGCGATCGCCCGGGCGGGGCTGCCGTCGGCTCCGATGATCGGAAGGATCGTCGCGGCGATCATCGGCCCAAGCGAGGAATCCGGGCCGAGCACCAGGATCCGCGAAGGCCCGAACAACGCATAGCCGACGAGACACAGGATCGATGTGTAGAGCCCCGTGATCGCCGGCAGGCCGGCGAGCTCCGCGTACGCCATCCCCTGCGGGACGAGCAACGTCGTCAGCACGATCCCGGCGACGAGGTCGCTCCGCAACCATGAGATCCGGTAGCTCGCGAGAACGCGTGCCCCCGGGATCGAACGCAGCAGCGATCTCATCGACCCACCCCGCGAGCGAAGACCTTCGTCACGCGCGCCACACTATTGGAGTCGCCAGATGAGCGACCGGAATCTGCGCTTCAGGAATGGGTGCTCGCCGCCGATGCTGTCAGGCAGCTACGGCCGGTCCAGCCTGCTGAACGAGGCGGCTGCGCCGGTAGCGAACGCGGCCGGGAAGCGCGGGGATCAATAGGCGCCGCGCGTATTCGGCTCCGAACCTGAGCGTGACCGCGCGGGCCGGATCCCAGCCGAGCCGGTACTGGCGACGTATCTCCCTCGGCAGCAGGCCGACGGTGATGAAATTCGCGAGCTCCAGCAGCGGCCGCGCGAGCAACGGCACCGGCGGGTGGAGGACAACCTCGATCCCAAGCTCCCGCGCCTGTGGCGAGACATGAAGCACATCACCAGCGATCATGTCGCGAACGTAGGCGTCGAGCTCGAGGCTCGTGTCCGGCATGTCGGCTTCCTGAAGGCCGAATAGTCCTCCGATCACCCGCATATCCCGCCAGTAAGAGTCCCGTTCGGTCGACTCAGTCGCGCCACATAACGCTCGTGGACAACCCGCGCCGAGTCCGCAAGAGTCGCGAGGATCCACAGCAGTAGCTCGGGATCGTCGGCCGCCCATGGAGTGCCGGCGGGAAACTTGCCGACGGGTCCGGAAGGGTGCCGCGCTTGGTCGAATGGATCCGCCGAACGGCCGCGGTCGCGCTGTCAGCGTCAGCGCGGGTGCCCCAGATGATGGTGTCGAGCACGTCGGCGGTTCGCCGAAGGCGGCGATGCGGATCCTCCAGCGCGCCGGTCGACATGAAAAAGCCTGTGAACGCGACGGGATGGGCCGCCTGCATGAGCAGTGAACGTGGCCCTGAGAGTGCCACCACCAGCTCGCGATGGACGAGTCGCAGCTGCGAGGAATCGTCGAAATACCCATCAGCCATCACGTCCGATGATGACAGCCGCTCCCTTTCGGCTGAGCTGCTGATTCAGGCTTCAGGACGCTTCGACCGCGGTCTTGATCCGTTGCGCGAACGCCGGCGCGTCCTTGACCGCCGCGCTCGTCGCGAAGCCGACTATGAGCTTGCCGAAACCGTGGCCTTCAAGTGTGTTGTGAATCGTGACCTTGGTCTGGGCGTCGTTCACGGACTCAAGGTCGTAGCCGCCCTCAGGGACTGTGACGATGTTCTTTGATCGTTCAGTCCAACGGATCTTCGTCGGTGCGTCGAACACGGTGAGCGCGAACTTCCGGCTCGACTTCATACCGCCGTCTTTGACTGTGCTTTCGAACACAGTTCCAACACCGATTTGTCCGTCCGTCGTGCGCCGGATCTGCTGGACTCGAGGACTGAACTTCGGATCGTTCGTTCCGTCGGCCAGGAACGCGAACACCTCGTCGATGGGCCGATCGATCACAGCTGTGCCGCTGAATTCGTGTGCCATGCCGGCCTGCTCCTCAGTCGATGTTGTGTATCCGACCGTACACCCTCGCTGCGGCGGCAGCTCGCGTGCGCGACGAGTCGGGTCAGCGTGGCCTTCAGTTGCGGTCGCCGGCGCTGTGGTGCCTCCACCCGTCCGCGTACTCGGCATCGTGCAACCGGTAGAGCTGGTGCGCATAGTGATCCAGCCGGTCGGCTGCCACCTGTGCCTCGTGATAGTCCTTGCCATGGTCCCGGGCCGGGGTCTTCTCCTCGGCGCGCTTGCGGACGATGTGAAGCTCCTCATGAGCCATTTCCACGACCTTCTCCAGGGTCTCCTCGAGGTTCACTTTCCCTCTCCTCTCGTGGTTCGACTGCCGAGTCGCGCCGATTCTCGAGCGATGCACCGCGCTCTGGAGATCGCCGGCACCAGCCGAGATTACCCAGGGTGGTGCTCCCACACCCATGATCACCGGACTTCTTGTGCAGTTGAGGTTTGAAGCGCAAGCTGTCGTCATGCAGAAAACATCCTTCTTGGGCGATAAGCCCGTCAACCGCATCGGCTTCGGCGCGATGCAGCTTGCTGGCCCCGGCGTGTTCGGCCCGCCGCGCGACCCGGATGCGGCACGGGCCGTGCTGCGTCGTGCGATCGAGCTCGGCGTCGACCACATCGACACCGCCCAGTACTACGGCCCCGACATCGTCAACGACCTGATCCGCGAGACGCTCTACCCCTACCCAGAGAACCTGAAGCTCGTTACCAAGGTCGGCGGCCGCCGCGACGAGCTCGGCGGCTGGCTGCCCGCTCAGAGTCCCGCCGAGCTGCGCGCCGGCGTCGAGGACAACCTCCGTTCCCTGGAAGTGGAGCGGATGGACCTCGTCAATCTGCGGCTGATGAACCAGGACGCCTCAGGAGATCTTCTGGCCGAACAGCTCGGAACGCTGGAGGATCTGCGCACCGAGGGCAAACTCGACCTGATCGGTATCAGCGAGGCCGGCGTCGATTCGCTCGGTCGCGCGCTCGAGCTGGTTGACATCAGTGAGGTACAGAACTCCTACAGCGTCGTCAACCGCGCCGGTGAGGACGTGCTCGAGCTGTGCATCGAACGTGAGATCGCGTTCGTGCCGTATTTCCCGCTCGGTTCGGCGTTCAGCGGCGGCCCCAAGCAGTTGGCAGAGGATCCGGTGATCGCCGGTGTCGCGGAGCGGCGGGGGATCACGGTCACGCAGGTCGCGCTCGCCTGGTTGCTGTATCGGTACGAACGGATCCTGCTGATTCCCGGCACCAGCTCGGTGAAGCACCTCGAAGAGAACATGGCCGCGGAAGCTGTCGAGCTCGACGAGCGGGATCTCGCCGAGCTCGACGACGCAACTCAGCTCGGAGATCCGCTGACCGCCGCCCACGACTGACGAGGTCTCTTCAGATTGATCGGTGCGCATTTGAGTGGCGCGACCCAGGACCGTGCCACTCAGAGCGTCGCCAGCGCGGCGCGGGTCGCCTGATCGGCGGGGGCGTAAACGGCCATGCGGAGCTCTGGCTGACCCGTTGGCACCGTCTGCGCGTGATGCAGGCGCAGCATGCCGAGCTGCGGGTGTTCCATCACCTTGGTGCCGCGCTGAGTGTCGATCACTTCGTGCTCGTCCCACCACTCGCGGAACCGTGGACTGTGCTCACGGATCTGCGCCAGGAAGACCTCATATTCCGGCTCGCCCGTGTGGCGCGCGTATTCGGCCCGAAACCGCGCCAAGGTGTTGCGAGCCGTGCCCTCGCGTTGCGCGGTCATCCCACCGTCGCCAGGATCGACCAGCAGCCACCAGAGCAGGTAGCGCCGGTCGGGAGCGAGATGGTCAGGTGATCCGAGCACGACGGACGCCGCGCGGTTCCAGGCGAGAATCCTCGTCATCGGCCCGAGCAGGTAGGCGGGATTCGGATGTATCGAATCGACCAGAGCGATCAGCTCGCTGATCGCTCCGTCGAGCCGCTCGGGGTCGGTGCCGGCCACGTCGTCTGACAATGGAAGCGCTGTTCGTGCGAGCGCGAACAGCGTCCTGCGCTCGGCCTGGTCGAGCCTGAGCGCGCGGGCGAGCGCATCGAGCACTTCTGGTGACGGGTTGATGTCGCGGCCCTGCTCAAGCCACGTGTACCAGGACACGCCGACCCCGGCCAACGCGGCGAGTTCCTCTCGTCGCAGGCCCGGCGTCCGCCGATGGCCACCGTCATCCGGAAGCCCGACGTCCGCCGGCGATAGGCGGGCCCGCCGCGAGCGCAGAAATGCCCGCAGCTCATCGCGTCGGAACGGTGAGGAGACAACGGCCATGCTCCAACCAAGCCTAGCCGGGAGTGTTTTCGGGAGCGTGGCGATCAGAGGCATTAGATTGGCGGTCATGTCCCTGTACGACGAAGCGTTCCGGACGACGTTGCGCGTCCATCAGTTCCTGTATGAGCGAACCGACGGCCTGATCGGCCACCGTCTGCTCGGCGTCTCGACGCTACTGCTGCGGACGACGGGCCGGCGCTCGGGGCAAATGCGTACCAACGCGCTGAATTACGTCGAGGACGGTGGCCGCTACATCGTCGTCGCCTCGAAGGGCGGATCCCCAAGCCCGCCGGCGTGGCTGCTGAACCTCCAGGCGCACCCGGGTACTGAGGTGCAAATCGCCCGGAAGAGGATTCCGTGCACCGCGACCGTTCTAACGCATGACGACCCGGACTTCGGTCGCCTCTGGAAGCTGGTCAACGAACGCAACGCAGGGCGCTATGACGCCTATCAGAAGAAGACCGAGCGCCAGATCCCGCTGGTCGCGCTGACGCCAGACCGCTGAGACTCCGCGGCTCCGAGCTCGCCCTCCTATCGACGACCAGCGCGAATACGACCCCGAAGGCGACGTGGTCCGCGAGCTGCGGGACGAGTGGGAGGGCTCTGATCGCGGGGTAACGGCGTCCGATCACGCCGACGTTGATCACACCGACCGCCAGTCCGCCCGCGGCGGCCCACCGCAACGAGCGATCCTGCGGCAGCGCGCGGGCGAGCGCCTCGCCGCAGATGGCCGAGATGCCCAGGTGGACCAGAGCGCCGCGGACCAGTCCGGGACGCCCTGGCGGAACCAGCGTGCCGGCGGCCCGGGTCGCATCCAGCACGTACCTGACAACCGGCTGAAGCCCGCGGTTACGACGGAACGCGTCGAGCGTCGACGGTGCCCCACTCAGCAGAGCAGCGGCAGCCGTTGCCTCCATGATTCGTCGCCGGTCACGCATCGTCCTACCGGCAGGCGGACGGTCGTAGGATCTCGTGAGTGCGCGGATCCGACAGTGGTTCCAAGTGGTCGCTTTGGTCCGAGAACTCATTGCTGTCGATCGGTTCCAAGGGCTCGATCCTGTCGATCGGTTCCGTCGGGTCGATTCTCTCGATCGGATCGATCGCGTCACTCGGATCGATCCTGTCGATCGACTCGTGCATGTCGATCGGATCGATCATGTCGTTCAGGGCTCGCTGGCGGCTGATGGGGTCCGGGCCAAGCTGACGGCCTACTCAGGGTGCGTAGCGCCTGTGCAGCATCAGCGAGTTGCCCTCGCTGTCATGGAAGAACGCCATGTTGCAGACGCCGGTGTCGTGCTCGCCTAGGAATTGGACACCCCGCTCCTCGAGCTCGCGGCGTGCAGCAGCCACGTCGGCCACGCGCAGCGCGATGTACGCGGTGTGCGGAGCGAACTCCATTCCCATCGCGGTCGGGTCCGTGAGATACAGCGACACGTTGCCCGTCTCGATCTCCGGGAAGCCGGCCTCCCAGTCAGGACTCAGCATGCCGAGGGTGTCGCGGTAGAAGGCCTTGGCCCGGGCCATGTCCTGGACGGGGACGGATACGAAGTCAGTGCGCTCTACGAGATTCTCCATACGCAGAATTATGAGCGGCGCGGGCGGCTTACGCTCAGCACCGAACCCACAGAACGGTTCCCGTGGTGGCGCCGCCACCAGCCGAGAACTGCACTGCCCCGATCTCACGGACCCGCACCGCGTGGTAATACGGCAGGCAAGGCGGCTCTCCGCCCTGGTGGGTGTTGCCGTTGTCATCAACCCAAGTGACGTTCGCCGGTAGCTCGTAGGCGAATCCGTAGGGCTGATGGTTCAGCGGCTCGCCGGGATCGACATACGCGGTGCCGCCACCGGGCGAGGCGTCAGCGATTCCAGGAGACACCCGGAACACGTCGCTCCCGCTGTGTCTGCCATCGTCGCGCCCCACGAGGAACCCAGCCTCACCGACAAGCAGCAATAACGCAGCCGCCGTGGCAACCCACCAAGCCCTGCCCCCACCCCAGTTCACGCGCGCAGCCTAAGGTCTGATCAGGGCCTGCGCAACCTCCGCACGAGCCAGAGGGGCAGCAGACTCAGAGTCGGGCGCGTACCAATCGACGCCCGGTCCTCGCGATCGAAGGCCGTCGCATAGCGAACGGCCTCTTCAGCGGTGTCGTACTGCTTACTGCCGCCAGCACCGCAACCTCGCTCACACGACCAGTGCATCGACGTGCCGTCCGTGGTGAAGCGGTAGCGATGGCCGAGGACCCGGCACGAGATCGGACCCGCGGTCATTGGTGTGCCGTCCCGTCAGAGCGCCGTTCGCCGTCAGAGCCCTGAGCCTGCCCGCTCTCCGCTGGACCGTACATCCGGTTGGAGATCCGCTTTGCGCGACCCTCGACGACGGCCTCGCGCAGGGCTGCGCCGAACCGGCCTGGCCCCCAGTAGCGGGCGCCCACCAGCCGGGCGAGCTCAATGCGCTCGGTGGCGCCGCGCTCCTCGAGTGCACGACCGATGAGGTCGATCTCGCGATCGAGGTCCTCTTCAGCGCCATACCCTCGGGAGTTGATCGCCGTGCCGAGCATGCCCGGTGAGTACATGCGGTTGCCCGGCCCGGGCCGGAGCGTGCTGCGTAGCCCCGCGCGCTCACGGCGTTCGCGGTCGGCCAGGCGCCTGCGGATGCGCTCGTCCCGATCGTGCTGATCATGCTCACCTCCGCGGTTCGGGTCGCCCATCTCCGAGGCCTGCTCGTCGTCTTCGGCACCGCCTCCGGCAGCACCCGACTCCTCGGCGTCCTCAACCGTGAGCGGCGTGGCGACGTCCTCGAGCGACATCCGTTCCGCCTTAACGCCGAAGAACAGCTCGGCAATGCCACCGAGCGCCATCACCCCGGCTCCGATCCAGAATGCAATCGCGACGTCGCCACGGTCACCTGAGTCGATCAGGTGACCGAACAGCAGCGGCCCGATGATGCCGCCGAGGCCGGTACCGATCGCGTAGAAGAACGCGATCGCAAGCGCGCGCGTCTCCATCGGAAAGATCTCACTCGCAGTCAGGTAGGCGGCGCTCGCACCGGCCGAAGCGAGGAAGAACGCCGCCACGATCACGCCCTCGAGGCCCCATGTGCCGAGCGTTCCGTTGCTGAACAGGATCGCGAGGATGCCGGTGACGATGGCCGAGCCGATGTAGGTGCCGGCGATCATCGGCTTGCGGCCGACCGTGTCGAACAGCCTGCCCAGCAGCAGGGGCCCCGCGAAATTGCCCGCCGCGAACACCATCACGAAAATCGGGACGGTGCTCGAAGATACGTTCTCGAAGGTCGTGAACAGCGTGCCGAGGTTGAAGGTGACACCGTTGTAGATGAAGGCCTGTCCGACGAAAAGCGCCAGCGCGAGGAACGAGCGCTTCGGGTACTTCTTGAACGCGACGCGCCCGATCTCGCGGAACGAGATCGACTTCCGTTGACGCACGGTGAGGACACGATCGACCTCCGGCAGTTTCTCGCCGGTCTCCTGCTCGACGGCGCGCTCAATGCCCGAGACGATCCTCTCGGCCTCCTCCTCGCGACCGTGGATGAACAGCCAGCGCGGGCTCTCGGGCACGTTTCGCCGGACAAGCAGAACGGCCAGGCCGATCACGGCTCCGACCCCGAACGAGAGCCTCCAGCCGAAATTCGTGGCGAAGATCGCCTCGTCGAGGAAAAACAGCGCGGCTGCCGAGCCGACGATCGAGCCCAACCAGTAGGAGCCGTTGATCGTCAGGTCGACGCGGCCGCGCGCGCGGGCCGGAATCAGCTCGTCGATAGCGGAGTTGATCGAGGCGTACTCACCGCCGATACCGGCGCCGGTGACGAACCTGCAAAGAAAGAAGAACCACGGAGCGAATGAGAACGCTGTGGCAGTGGTGGCGACGATGTAGATGCCCAGCGTGATCATGAACAGCCGCTTGCGGCCGAAACGATCGGTCAGCTGGCCGAAGAACAGGGCGCCGAGACAGGCCCCGACCACGTAGATCGCAGCGGCGGTGCCGATGTCGCTCGCGTTCATCGCGATGCCGCTGCCCTTCTCGGTCAACCGGGAGGCGACCGACCCCACGTTTGTGACCTCGACACCATCGAGGATCCAGACCGTCCCGAGGCCGGCGACGATCATCCAGTGGAATCGCGCCCACGGCAGACGATCGAGTCGTCCGGGAATCTTGGTCTTGATCGTGCCCGTCACCGGCCCCCGGCCGGTTTCGGTACCAGTACTCGTAGTAGCCATGGCTACTCAGTACCCATTTATTCCGGCTTTACCACCACGTCGGCAGCAACCGCCAGCCGGCACGCCGGCGCCCGACCAGCCCTGCTAGCCCAAGCCCAATCGCTCACACACGATCGGCGCGCCGGGTGCGACCTCGGGTGACAGCCGCGGCAAAAGGTCGGCCCAGCCTGGTTGCAGCGCAATCGCCTCGCGCACGAGCGCGACTCCGCGATCGACATCGCCAGAGAGGACGGAGCCGAGGCCTGACCAGAAGAGCAGCTCATGGTTTCCGGGCGCGAGTTCCGAGGCGCGGCGGTAGAGCTCGGCTGCTTCGTCGTGACGTCCTTCGTTGGCGAGCTCATCGCCGCGGCTTGCGAGCACATACGCATCGTGCAGGTGCAAGAGCCTCCGCATCTCGGTCAGCGGCTCCGGGTGATCCTCGACCCGGAGCGAGACGACTTTCTCCCACGACTCGCCGGCGGCAGGAACGACGAGGATCGCCGCGGATTGACGGCCACGCAGATCGCCACCCGCCGCCTCGGCAGCGTCGAGCGCCGCGAGTAGGCGGCCGGCCAGCGGGCCGGTCGCCTCATTGAAGGCCCACAGCATCTGCGGCCAGACGGTCGTGTTGGCCATGATGTTGGCCTGACAGGAGACCTGCGTGCCGGTGACGTGCCCGGCGAACGGCATGCAGGTGCTACCGGTGTGGACCGCGACATCACCGCCCGCATCGACGATTGCGACCTGACGCCCGGCGGCGCCATCGTCAGCGGCCGTGAGCTGCGCCAACGCCTCGCTCGCGCTCGCGCCGGCGGCCATCAGGTCGAGAGCCTGCGGGCCATAGTCGACCAGCACGTTGGCCTGCGTTGCGACGGCACCAACGCCGGGACGCGCCCACGGCACCAGCGGCCCGACGGAGAACCAGTGCGATTGCACCGCGACCCCCAGCTCGCCGCTCTGCGGATCGCGCGCGACGATCGAATAGGTCACGCGGCGACAACCAGCGCGTCGGTGATCGCGTTGATCGCGTCGAAGCGGCCGGACAGCTCGTCCGGGAGCCCGTAGCGGCGCGCGAGCTCCTCGGGCGACGCGTAGCAGACCCTCGTCTCACCACCGTCGTCGTAGACCAAAACCTTGAGCGGAAGGTCGAGAGCGACCAGCGGCACTGCGTTCATGACGGGCGTACCGCCGACGGGGCTGCCGAAGATCAGGACCTTGGTGTCGCGCAGCTCCACTCCGTTGTTGCGAGCCTCACCGCTGTGGTCGATCAGCGCGAACTGCTTCATGCCCTTCCCGGCGACCAACGCCGAGAGGCGAGTGATGGTTTCATCGACAGAGCCAGGACTCGTCTTGATGACGATGCCACTGGCACCTGCGGGTTGGTCTGGCAAGAGGTCCTCCGTCGGTCGGTCTGGGCTGCTCGATCCTAATCGGGCCTCACGGGAGGCGCGCGACCAGCGTTAATTAGAGAGGTGAGCGTGACCGCAGAAGCCAACCTGGCCAACCGTGAGGGCGAACGTGTCCGCATCTTGGGAGCGACTGCCCTCACGCTGCTGATGTGGGCGTCGGCCTTCGTCGTGATTCGCTCGGCCGGCCGGCACCTCTCACCCGGCCCCCTTGCACTGACCCGGATCACCGTGGGCAGCTTCGCGCTGGGTGTGGCGATGATCGTTCGCAGGCAGCCACTGCCGGGGCGCGGTGCGTTCGGGCGCGCGGCGCTCGCCGGTGTCCTCTGGTTCGGCGCCTACATGCTCGCCCTCAACTCCGCCGAGCGCTGGGTCGACGCCGGCACCTCGTCGCTACTCGTCAACACCGGTCCGTTGTTCATCGCGCTGCTGGCCGGCTGGCTGCTGCACGAGGGCTTCCCGCGAGCCCTGATCGGCGGCTGTCTCGTGGCTCTGGCCGGGGCGGCACTGATCGCCGTCAGCGTCTCCGGGCATGGATCGCGCGAGCTGCTCGGCGCCGGGCTCTGCGTAGTCGCCGCGCTCGCCTACGCACTGGCCATGGTTGTGCAGAAGCCGGCAATGAGATTCGCCGGCGCGTTACCCGTCACCTGGCTCGCGTCGACCGCGGGCGTCGTGGTGCTGCTCGAGTTCGCGCCCCAGACCGTGAACGAGCTCGGCCACGCCTCGGCCGCGACGCTCGCCGGCGTCATCTATCTCGGCATCGGCCCGACCGCAATCGCCTTCCTGCTCTGGGCCTTTGTGCTCGCGCGCATGGATGCCGGGCCGCTCGGCGCAACCACCTACGTCGTGCCACCACTTGTCGTGCTGATCAGCTGGATCACGCTCGGTCAGGTGCCCCCGCTGCTCGCGATTCCCGGTGGTCTGCTGTGTCTGGCCGGGGTCGCGATCGCGCGGCGGCGCTGATGAGGTCACACAGGCTTGACGACATTGCGATGCTGGAACCATGAGCGCCCAAGCCTGTACACACCTCGACTCGGTGCATGTGACCGAGCTACCCGAATCCGTCGACGGCTGCGAAGAGTGCCTGGCCGCAGGCGGAGTCTGGCTGCATCTGCGGATCTGCCTGCAATGTGGGCACGTGGGTTGCTGCGATGACTCGCCCAACAAACACGCGACCGCCCACTCCCACAGCACCGGCCATCCGATCATCCGTTCACTCGAGCCCGGCGAGACCTGGAGCTGGTGCTACATCGATGAGATCGCGATGGTGCTCCCGCAGGTCACCGGATCGACAAAAATTCCGCCGTCCCCGATGCTGTACCGCTGATCGCACGCTCATGACCGCCATCACCGAAGCCCCGACCCCCAGCGAAGAGCGAGCGCACCGCCCCGCGATCCTCGCAGTCGACGACGAGCCGACGGTGCTCGCGGCCGTCTCGCGCGACCTTCGGCGCCAGTTCGGCGAGAGCTACCGGATCGTCCGCGCCGGCTCCGGCGGCGAGGCGCTCGATCTGCTCTCCGAGATGCGCCGCCGCGGCGACGCCGTGGCACTGATGATCGCCGACCAGCGCATGCCCGGGATGGAGGGCACAGCCTTCCTCGCAAAGGCTCGCGAGGTCTACCCCGACGCCAAGCGCACGCTCCTCACCGCCTACGCCGACACGCAGGCGGCGATCACCGCGATCAACGACGTCGGCCTCGACTACTACCTGCTGAAGCCGTGGGACCCGCCGGAGGAGGCGCTCTACCCGGTCGTCGACGATCTGCTCAAGACCTGGGAGGGGGGCGCGGCACTGCTGAACGGCGGCGTCCGCGTAGTCGGCCACCGCTTCTCGAAGGACACGCACGACCTGCGCGACTTCCTCGCACGTAACCGCATCCCCGGCCACTGGCTCGACGTCGAGCGCGACGCCGAGGCCCACGAGTTGCTTGCGGCGTCAGGGGTTTCCGCAGACGACCTACCGGTCGCGATCCTTGAAGACGGCAGCGTGCTCGTACGCCCAACCGTGCTCGAGCTCGCCGAGCGGCTTGGCGTAACCGCAGCCCCATTGACCGACCACTACGACCTCGTGATCGTCGGCGGCGGCCCCGCTGGGCTCGCCGCCGCGGTTTACGGTGCCTCGGAGGGGCTGCGAACGATCATGGTCGAGTCGGAGGCCCCTGGCGGCCAGGCCGGTCAGAGCAGCAGGATCGAGAACTACCTCGGCTTCCCCAACGGGCTGTCCGGCTCGGATCTCGCGCGCCGTGCGACGACGCAGGCGCAGCGGCTCGGCGCCGAGCTGCACACAGTCTCAGACGCGGTCGCGCTGCGCGTCGCCGGTGCGGGCCGGATCATCGAGCTGACCGGCGGCACACAGCTGAGCGCCAACAGCGTGCTGGTCGCGAGCGGCATCTCCTACCGCAAAATGAACGCCCCGGGCTTTGCCGACTACACGGGGGCCGGTGTCTATTACGGCGCAGCGCTCACCGAGGCACGCTCGTGCACGGAGCAGCACGTGGTCGTGATCGGCGGTGCCAATTCGGCCGGCCAGGCCGCCGTCTACTTCTCCGACTTTGCGTCGCGCGTGACGATCCTCGTGCGCGGCGACTCACTGACCAAGTCGATGTCGTACTACCTGATCGAGCGGATCGAGACGTTGCCCAACGTCGAGGTGCACACGAAGACGGAGGCGATCGCCGCCGAAGGTGACGACGGCCACCTCACCAGGCTGAGGGTGCGCGACCCGCAGGGCGAGCGCGACATGGACGCCGACGCCTGCTTCGTATTCATCGGCGCGCTGCCACGAACCGAGTGGCTCGACGGCGTCGTCGCGCGCGACGACCACGGTTTCATCCTTGCGGGACCAGATGTCCGTGAGCACGGCTGGCCGCTCGAGCGCGAGCCGCTCGCACTCGAGTCGAGCGTCCCCGGGGTGTTCGTCGCGGGCGATGTCCGCGCGCGCTCGATAAAGCGCGTCGCCTCTGCCGTCGGCGAGGGGTCGATGGCGGTCTCATTGATCCACCAGTACCTGGCACAGGGATGAGCACCACAACCCACCCAACGATCGATGAGCTGCGCACGATCGACCTGTTCGGCGAGCTCGACGACGACGCGCTCGCCGACTGGGCGGCGCGCACTGAGATCCACGAGGTGAGAGCCGGCGAGCTCGTCTCCACCGAAGGTGAGGCCTCCCTCGGCGTGATCCTGCTGCTGAGCGGAACGCTGCGCGGCACGATCAACACGGGCGCGATCGACGAGCCGATCGCCGACCAGGTCGCGCCGACGTGGATCGGCGCGACAGCCGTGCTCACGCAGGGCGCGAGCATCCTCACACTGACGGCCCTGACCGCCAGCCGTTTTGGGCTGATCACTCCTGAGGACTTCATCGACCTGGTAACCGGTCACCGATCGGTGTTCCTGCGGGTTATGGCGCAGATGCGGCCGGTCCTCGGTCGGCTCCTGGCGCAGGCGCAGAACCGCGAGCGGCTCGAGGCGCTGGGCACGATGGCCGCAGGGCTTGCCCATGAGCTGAACAACCCCGCCGCAGCAGCGCGACGGACCGCGGCCGAGCTCGCCGATGCGCTGGAGGTGCTATCGGGCGCCTTTGGCGTGTTTATCGAGTCAGGCCTCGACCTCGAACACAAGCAACGTCTGCTCGGCCTACAGACACGCGCGACGAAGAGCTGTGCGACGCAGACCGCGCTCTCCGCACTCGATGCCGCAGACGCCGAGGACGCGCTCACTGACGCGCTCACTGACGTCGGCGTTGAGGAACCCTGGCGGCTGGCCGAGGCGTTCAGCTCGGCCGGGCTCGATGTGGGGTTCGTGGAGGAGGTGGCCGACGCGGCAGGTGACGTCGCGCCCGCGGCGCTGCGCTGGATCTGGGCATCGCTGGCGGCACGCCAGCTCGCGGCCGAGCTCGCGCAATCGACTGATCAGATGGGTCAGCTCGTGAAGGCGATCAAGTCCTACGCCTACATGGACCGCGGCGAGGTCGTGGAGATCGACCTCCACGAGGGGCTGGAGACGACCCTCACGATCATGCAGCACAAGCTCAAGAAGACCGAGATCCGGGTCGAACGCGACTACGACCGCACACTGCCGAAGGTCATGGTCCATGGCGCCGAGCTCAACCAGGTGTGGACGAACCTCCTGGCTAACGCGATCGAGGCGATGGGCGAGACCGGCACGATCACGGTCACCACGCGCGCCGACGGAAACTGCGCAGAGATTGACATCGCCGACGACGGCCCCGGGATCCCAGAGGAGATCCAACGTCACATCTTCGATCCGTTCTTCACCACCAAGGACGTCGGCCAGGGGACCGGCCTTGGGCTGGACACGACCCGGCGTATCGTCGTCGACCGCCACCACGGCAGCCTCAACGTCGAATCAAAGCCAGGCCACACAGTCTTCCGCGTTCGGATCCCGATTCAGCCCGACAGATAGAAGCTCAAGGCGCCGGCCGCCGGCGCTCAATCCATCAGCGGGTCGCAGCGCACCGCGAGCAGCGCCACGTCGTCCTCAAGCGGCCCGTCGTTCAGGGCCTCCACCTGGTCGAGGAGCCGGTTCGGCACCGAATCCCAGATCGCTTCGGGGGAGTCTGCGGCCAACAACTCGAGCAGGCCCTCGATTCCGAGCCGGGTGCCGCGGGACACGACCTTGCCCTCGTAGATGCCGTCGGAGTAGAGCAGCAGCGTCCAGCGCTCACCCAGCTCCACCTCGTGCAGCTCCCAGCGCGGTGGCAGCCCGATGCCCAGCGGCGGGCCGCCGACGTGCTCGGTAAGCAGCTGCAAGGTTCCGCCCGTGGAGACGAGCGGCGGCGGGTGACCGGCAAGGCCCACCGAGGCTCTACCGGTGTTGAGATCGATCTCGATGCTGGCAACAGTCGCGTAGACGTGTCCCGCGTGACGCTCCTGGTTGGTCAGGCGATCAAGCGTCTCCAGTAGCTGCAGCTGATTGACGCCGGCGAGGATCAGCGTACGCCAGGCGATGCGGATCTGCACACCCAGGGCGGCCTCGTCCGGGCCGTGTCCGCAGACGTCGCCGAGCACGAGCTTGAGGCGCGTCGGCGAGCTCTGCACGACATCGAAGAAATCACCGCCGAGTACCTGGCGACGATCGCCAGGTCGGTAGCCGGACCGCACCCAGACGCGCGGGTCCTCGATCAACATCCGTGGCATCAGGCCGCGCTGCACACGTGCGGTCTCCGCACTCTGGAACCGCAGCAGCGCCAGCTCACGCGCGTAGCGCTCAGCGCGGTTGCGCTGGACCGAGTGACGGATCGCGCGGGCCATCGCAGACCCATCCGTGCCGCGCCTGGAGAGGTAGTCCTGCGCACCGGCACTGAGGGCCTCACCGCCCGTGTCGTCGTCCCCGGTGAGCACCACGATCGGCAGATCCGGGTACAGGCTCCGGATCCGATGAACCGCGTCGATCCCGAGCGGGTCCGGGAGGTCGATGTCAAGCAGCACGCAGTCCACGTCTGGACCGAGTCCGGCCTCGGCCTGCAAGAGGCCGGGCACGCACGAGATCTGCAGTTCCGGCCAGGCGTCTGTGAGTCTGCGGACCATGCCGTCGGCAACCGCGGCATCGTGCTCGATCATCAGCAGCTGGTTTGGATCGCCAGCCTGCTGTCGCGTCGGTGTAACGGCGCCTCGCATGCTCAGGGCCTCCTGCGGTAGTGGTTGAGGCTCCGGCATCAGGATAAACGTGCCGACATCAGGCGCCTAGATTCCCAAGGCCCGCGTCGACGAAACCCGGTAGCGGAGATGGCATCGGCGTCATGGATAGGTCGACCGGGTCGCGTCTCGGTCAGCCGGCGTTGTAGGCTGAACCGATGGTGCCCGGGTTGAACCTCGAATCCAAAGAGGAGGGCGAGACGCATGTGCTCGCCCTGACAGGCGAGCTCTCGCTCGCCGAGGCCCCGCAACTCGAGAGTCGACTCGAGGAAGTGATGGTCGCTGCCCCCACAACGATCGTCGTCGACCTCGCGGGAGTCGAGTTCATTGACTCGACGGGACTGAGTGTTCTGGTGCGTGCGCAGCAGCAGGCCGGCGAGCGCCAGATCAGGTTCGGGGTCGTGAACCCACCACCGCAGGCAACGCGGCTGCTCAGCCTAACCGGACTTGCTGAGCGATTGACGCTTCCAGATCAGACAGCGTCCAACAACCCAGGTCCAGTTCCTCGAGGACCGGCGACGCCGGGACCGGACGCCTGAACTTCATCCGTACCTCGGTGCCGGCGTCGGGGTCGGTCTGAAACTCAGCCTGGTCGGCGAGCGCGCTGATCACGACGACCCCCATCCCAAGGCCGCGGTTGCGAATCGATACGCGGCGCATCCCGCAGCCGCGGTCACGCACGACAGCCTCGACCTGATCTCTGCGGACCACCATCGAGAACATCAGCGGACCGGTTCCGAGCGGGTAGGCGTGCAGTACCACGTTGTTACAGGCCTCGCTGATCGCCGTGTTGAGGTCGTCGAGCAGTGCAGGGTCGATCTCCGCGGCCGTGGCGACCGTGCGGATCACTGAGCGGACCAGCTGTACCGACGCGGGCACGCTCTCCAGGTCGAGTCTGATCCTCAAGTCCATGGCCTGCACAGCTCCGATCCCCGAGCAGTTCGTCACGGCTGGAGCGCGTACATCGCGTCCAGCGCCTCGCAGGCCGACATCACGTGGATGTGGGCGATGTGCATGTGCTCGAGTAGGCCGGTGATCGTCAGCGCTCGCTCGACGGAGCGGGTCGCGGCCGCAGTCACGTCGGCGAGTTGTCGCACCGATGTTTCCGCCCCGTCCACGCCTCGCGAGCAGCGGACGTGCGCGTGCGCGAGCAACTGTCGACGGCGGCGCGGCTCGAGCCTCGCGCTGGCGTAATACCCGGCGACACCGAGGTCACCGTAGAGGTCGCTGAGGGCCCCGAGATCGCCGGATGCTCGATGTTCCTCGTCGAGCAGGGACTTGCAGCGCAGCCGCGCCTCCTCGAGCAGCATGTAGGCAAGCTCCTCGGAACTGGTGCTTGCGTCATCTGATGTCTGGATCTCAGTCATAAGGCGTCGGACGCCCAATTCGGCGGGTCCTCGTGAATTGTTATTTCCCCGCGCTCAGAGCCGCCAAACACCTGGCTGCCGGCGCGACGCGGGCACCGGCAGCGGTGTTCGGACCCTCTCAGGCCCGAGGCTGGGGATAACCGTCCTGGCGTGCGGCGCGCGAGCCGTCCGGATATGTCGGTGGCCGCGTCGCGCGGTCAGCGATGAACGCCATCCAGAAAAGCGAGATGATCAGGCCGATGCCGCCGACGATCAGCAGGATCAGACCGACCGTTTGAAGGTTCACGCCGCTTGTGGTCGCGCTCACCGCCCACCGGAGAACCGCACCGACGGCGATCATGGTTAGTGAGCCAGCCAGTCCCATTCGTGTCTCCGTTCCTCGGTGGGTGTCGAGCGGCGCGGCGCCGTAGGGCATCGCACTGCTCCTGGCCTCAGTTCTGCCCGGCGACCGCCGATTTGAACCTCGCTTGATCTTCGCTTGATCTCGCTTGCAGGCGGGTATGCCGAAAGGACCGGTCCTGAACAGGGCTGGGAAAGGAGGCGTGAAATGGTTGCTCTAGTGGTACTGCTGCTGATCCTCGCCGTATTTGGCGGCATCGGTTTTGCTGCTCATATCCTGTGGTTCGTGCTCATCGCAGCGCTGGTCCTGTGGGCTGTCGGCTTCCTGGTCGGTGGCGCCTCGGCGGGCGCGGGACGACGCCGCTGGTACGGGCGCTGACGGTCGGCTAGCGGTTTGCCTCAGGCCGCTGCTTAGGACCGGCGGCATGGCCGCAGGAGGCGCGCAACTCGCGCTCGAACTGCGGCCACCAGCCGCCGGGCAGCGGACCTACCGGCGCCTTGTTTCCAACGCACCCACCGGACGTATCACGGTAAGCTCCGCTCACCGTTGGAAGGCTTTAAGGTGGATGTGAGGGCTGAGGCCCGGGGAACCGTGGTTACGGTGTCCGGAGAGCTGGACATTGCCTCGAGCGATGAGCTCGAGCGAGAGCTTGCGCTCCTCGACGGTGAGGAGATCGTTGTGATCGAGCTCGGCCAGCTGGCCTTCATCGACTCAACTGGCCTCGGCGTTCTGGTGAGGGCTCACCAGCGCGCGCTGGAGCTCGGACACCGGCTCGCGCTCGTACGCGGCAACGGCCAGGTGAACCGGCTGCTGAGCATGACCGGACTCGACGATCAGTTGTTCGTCGGCGATTCCGCCGACGAACTGCTGGCCAGCTAGCTGACGCTATTGGACGGGCTCTCGCCCGTGGTCCAGCAGCAGCAGGTGCAGGAGCCCGTCGTTATCGTTCGGCTCAAAGCTGAGCTGGTCGACGAGGCCGGCAATCGCCGCCTTGCGAGCCTCGATCTGCTGGTCGCCGAGCCGGTCGGCATCCGTCGACGCGCCACCATTGCCTTCGCCGAGTGCGAGAAACGGCCCACCGTCCATGGCGAGACGGTGCGATGCCCCGGTGATCGCCATCACCACGTGGCCGTCAGCTGCCGCCTCGGCATACTCGGCAACCGCATCGTTGATCGCGTAAAGGTCGGCGGCGCCGCTCATCGTGAAATGCGATGACGCCGCGACCGCGCGCGCCACGCGTCCGAGCACGTGGCGCAGCAGCGACACCGGCTCGCACCAGAGCACCACATCGCCACTGAGTTCCGGCGGCCGGTCCGGCCACTCGTGCCTTCCGGCGGGATTCCCGTCCTCAGAGGCGTCCTCGGAGCGGCGGAAGCGCATGCGCACCTCGGTGCCGCCCTCGTTCGGGCTCCTGAACTCTGCCTGATCCGCCAGCGCGCTGATCAACGCCAGCCCAAGACCCATGTGATCGATGCCGCACTCGACAGGCGCGTGATCCCGGTGCCGCGGTCGGTCACGACGACGTCGATCAGCTCCGGGCCGAGTATGACCGTCACGTACATCGGGCCGGGTCCGCCCTCGTAGGCGTGGAGCACGACGTTGTTGCACGCCTCGCTGACTGCGGTCTTGAGATCGGTCGTGAGTTCCTCGTCGAATTCAGCCGCCTCTGCCAGCCCCGTCAGCGCCGCTCGGACGAGTGCCACATTCTCGGGCCGATTCTCGAGTTCAAGGCGAACACTCGCAGGTTCCTGGATCACGCCTGTGCTCAAGTTATCGCACCCTTGTTGTCGCGCCTGTCCTCGTCTGGCGACAAACGTCCGCCGGCGAGCAAGGCTTCTAGTGAGCACGCTGCTCGTTTCGGGCCCTCGGTAACCCTCCGGTGCGGAGGACGGCGGACTATTAGGGCCCGCGGCTGACGCGCCCGGGCCCGTAGCCAGTCTTCAGGCGAGTGCGTCGGCCAGCGCGCGGCGGGCGCTCTTCGTCCACCGCCGCGCCGAATTGCCTGCAGCGCCTTGCTCAGGATGCGCGAGATCTGCATCTGCGACACGCCGACCTCGTCGGCGATCTCACTCTGCGTCCTGTCCTCGACGAACCGCAGCGCGAGCACGCGCCGATCCCGATCGGAGAGCCGCTTTGCGGCCGGCGCGATCGACGCCGTCAGTGTCGACCAGATCAAAGCGCTCGTCGATCTCACCGATCGAGTCGCCAAGCGTGCCCGCCTCACCATCACCATCGTCGTGCGGGGTGTCGAACGACACCGCATGGTGCGCGGCCGAGGCCTCAGCCGCCTCGAGCACGTCCTCGACGCTGATCTCGAGAAACTCAGCCACCTCGTTGTAGGTGGGCTCACGGCCGGTCTTGGCGGCAAGCTGCCGCTCCGCCTGCGCAACCTGAAGCGCCAGCTCCTGGATGCCGCGCGGCATATGCACCGCCCAACCGGAGTCACGGAAGTAGCGCTTCAGCTCGCCGAGGATCGTGGGAACCGCGAAGTGCTGGAAGCCGATGCCGCGGCTCGCGTCGTAACGATCGATCGCCTTGACGAGGCCGAGGCTGGCGACCTGCTCGAGGTCGTCGAGCGGCTCGCGAGCGCCGCGATAGCGGCGCGCCAGCTTGCGCGCCAGCGGCAGGTACTGCTTGACCAGTGCCTCGCGGGCGCGCTCATCGCGGTGCTCCTGCCAGCGCCGGAACAGCTCCTGCGTCGGCAGTTCGCGGTGCTCGAGGACGTGTCGCTCAGTTGTGGCAGTTGGGGTCAGTGTCCATGCCTTGCCTATACCCAGAACACTACTCCGCTAAACCGGCGCGGATCGACAGATGTGCGTCAACTCAGGTTGACGCTACCCGCCAAAGCCAAGCACGCGCTAGGGCGCTCTCCACGTGCAGGTTCTCGATCAGTCGTCCGTCCAGCGTCGCGACGCCCGCCCCGTCACGCGCCGCCTGCTCGAACGCCTCGATCACGCGCCGCGCCTGCTCCACCTCGGCGCCGACGGCGAGAAGACGCGGTTGCAGATCTCGATCTGCCCCGGATGGATCAGCGTCTTGCCGTCGAATCCGAGCCGCCGCCCCTGAACGCACTCTGCCTCGAAGCCCTCCTGTCGCGGACGTCGTTGTAGACGCCATCGAGGATCGTCGTGCCCGGTCGCACGCGCGGCGAGCAGACACAGCGCGAGGCTCGACCTGCAGCGGCTCGCGCCCCGGGATCGCCTCCGCGCGCAGCTCGTTGAGCAGATCGTTGGTGCCCATCACCAGCGACGCTCAGCCGCTCGCTCGCGGCCGCGATCTCGGCGGCGTGCAGCACGGCCGCGGGCGTTTCGAGCATCGCCCAGATCTGCGTCCGCATGGGCGCGCCCGCGCGCTCGAGCGCGCCGCTCGACCGCGAGCACATCGTCGGCGCTGTCGACCTTCGGCACGACGATCGCGTCCGGTCCGGCGGCGGCCGCGGCGGCCAGGTCTGCAGCGTGCCACTCGGTCCCGATCCCGTTGACGCGGATCGTGACCGTGCGCTCGCCATACGCCCCCGAGCGGACCGCCTCGCACACACGCGCACGCGCCTGCTGCCTTCGCCTCCGGGCGCGACCGCGTCCTCCAGGTCGAGGATCAGCGCGTCCGCCGGCAGCTCACGCGCCTTCTCGAGCGCTCGCTCGTTGGCGCCCGGCATGTAGAGGACGGAGCGGAGGCGGACAGGCGGTGTGCGACACGCGTCCGCGAGGCTACCGGCCGCCCCGACCGGCTCGCAGCCGGCGGCTGCGCGACAATCGATCCCATGGAAATGCGTCAGCTTGGAAACACACGGACCGCAGGTGTCGGCGATCGGACTCGGCTGCATGCCGATGTCAGGCACCTACGGCAGCGCCAGCGATGCCGATGGGATCGCCACGATCCACCGCGCGCTCGATCTCGGCATCAACCTGCTCGACACGGCCGACGTCTATGGCGAGGGCCACAACGAGGAGCTCGTCGGCCGCGCGATCCGCGACCGGCGCGACGAGGTCGTGCTCGCCACCAAGTTCGGGATCATGCGCGACGGCGCCGGAACGGCACCGGCGGGTTCAACGGCCGCCCCGAGTACGTTCGCGCAGCCTGCGAGCGCAGCCTGAAGCGCCTCGGCGTCGACACACATCGACCTCTACCAGCAGCACCGCGTCGACCCGGAGACACCGATCGAGGAGACGATCGGCGCGATGAAGGAGCTCGTCGAGGAGGGCAAGGTCCGCTACATCGGCATGTCGGAGGCGCTCGCGCCCGACCTGCGCCGCGCCGCCGCCGTGCACCCGATCAGCAGCCTGCAGAGCGAGTACTCGCTGCTCGAGCGCAGCGTCGAGGGCGAGATCCTCGACACCTGCGAGGAGCTGGGCATCGGCTTCCTGCCGTTCTCGCCGCTGCTGCGCGGCCTGCTGGCCGGCAGCCTGACCGCAGCCACCGAGCTCGAACCCGGCGACTTCCGCGTCGGCGACCGCTTCCCGCGCGTCGGCCCTGAGCACCGCGCCGCCAACGCGGAGCTCGCGCAGGTCGTGTTCGAGATCGCCGAGGCGCGCGACGCCACGCCCGAGCCAGGTCGCGCTCGCCTGGCTGCTCGGCCGGCGCCCGTGGATCGTGCCGATCCCCGGCACCAAGCGCACCGCCTACGTCGAGGACAACGCCGGCGCGCCCGGACGTGCAGCTCACAGCGCGGACGATCGGTCGCGCCTGGATGCCCTGGCCGCGGACGCCCGGGCGAACGCTATGGCTCCGGTGCGGCGACGCCCAACTGGGTATCACCTCCACTTGGCTGACGTTCTGTGGGAGGCTGATCACATATGAAGAGCTGGGATCTGACAGGCCGTCACGCTGAGCCCGCACTCGCCGGAGATCCTCGAGAGCGGCGATGACGGCCGTGCGATCGTGCTGGAGATTCCAGCGGGCGGCAGCCTGCGCGAGCATCAGGTTCACGAGCGCGCCTGGGTCTTGGTCGTGAGCGGAGAGGTTGCCGTCAGCGACGAGAGACCGAGCATGTCAACGGCGGCGCCGGGCTGATGGTCAAGTTCGAGCCGGGCGAGCGCCACAGCGTCGATGCGCTCACCGACACCCGCATCCTGTTGCTGCTGACGCCCTGGCCAGGCGACGGGCACCCGGGCGCGATGGCGCTCGACGACAAGCAAGACGGTCAGGCAGCGCGCCGCCGAGCATCGTGATGCCTGAGAGGACTCGAGGCTGAGCGTCCGGCCAGGCCAGCGGGCCTGGCCGCGTAGTGCGCCGGGTCAGTCCAGTTCGGGCAGCAGGTCGGCGATCGAGTCGACGACGCGCGAGGCGCGGTAGGGCTCGCGCTCGGCCTCCTCGCGCGTGGTCAGTCCGGTCAGCACGAGGATCGTCTCGAGCCCGGCCTCCATGCCGGAGATGATGTCGGTGTCCATGCGGTCGCCGATCATCGCCGTGCTCTCCGAGTGGGCGTCGATCGCGTTCAGCGCCGAGCGCATCATCAGCGGGTTGGGCTTACCGACGAAGTAGGGCTCGACGCCGGTCGCCTCGGTGATCAGCGCCGCGACCGAGCCGGTCGCCGGGATCGGGCCATGCATCGATGGTCCGGTCGCGTCCGGGTTGGTCGCGATGAAGCGCGCACCGTTGCTGATCAGCCGCGTCGCCACGGTGATCCGCTCGAAGCTGAGTGTCCGGTTCTCACCGAGCACGACGTACTCCGGGTTGTTCTCGGTCATCGTGTAGCCGGCCTGGTGCAGCGCCGTGATCAGACCGGCCTCGCCGACCACGAACGCGGTCCCGCGCGGCCGCTGGTCATCGAGAAAGCGCGCGGTCGCGAGCGCCGAGGTCCAGATGTTCTCCTCGCCGATGTCGATGCCGTGCGCGCGCAGGCGCGCCGAGAGGTCGCGTGGCGTGTAGATCGAGTTGTTCGTCAGAACCAGGAACGGGATCTCGCGCTCGCGCAGGCGCGCGATGAAGGCGTCGGCGCCGGGGATCGCGTGTTCCTCGCGGACGAGCACGCCGTCCATGTCCATCAGGTATGAGTGGATCTCGCGCTTGCGGGTCACGCGGGAAACGTACCGATCGCCGCCCGATGCAGGAGCGCGGCCAGTTGTTCGCGTTGCTTCGGGGTCAGTGCGGCCAGCACGACATCCTCGACGGCGGCGAGCGCAAACTCCGCCTTCGCGAGTTTCTCCCGGCCATGATCGGTGAGCTCGACGATGTGACGGCGACGATCCTCCGGGTTACGTCGGCGGGTGACAAGTCCGGCTGTTTCGAGCTCGTTCAGCAGGCCGACAACGTTGGTACCATCGATCTGGAGGATCGAGGACAGCGCCTGCTGAGTCACCTCCTGGTTGTCACGCAGCATCGTCAGCGCAACCAGATGCCGGGGCCGCAGGTCGAGCGGTGCGAGCGCCGCTTCGGCACTCAGGCGCATCTGCCGCGCGAGGTAGTCAAGCATCGCCGCCGAGCGGCACGGCGGCTGGTCGACCACTGGCAGCTGCTTCATACCTTCAAGTCTAGGCGTCACGGCGTCACTCATTGGTTCTGCAATAATGATTGGTGTTCCGCCAACTATTACTGAAGGATATGCCGATGTCCCACCTGCTTCACATCGACTCCAGCATCCTCGGCGACCAATCGGTCAGCCGGCGCCTGACCGCCCGCGCCGCCGCGGCCTGGAAGGCTGCCCATCCCGGACGGCACCGTCACCTACCGGGACCTCGGCGCGGAGCCGCTGCCGCACCTCGACGCGGCAGGCGGCGCCGCACACATGGTTCCGCCGGATCAGCACACGCCGGAACAGGCCGCGTCCTATGCCCTCCGCGAGCAGCTGATCGACGAGATCAAGGCCGCCGACACGATCATCCTCGGGCTGCCGCTCTACAACTTCGGCGCGCCTTCGAGCGTGAAGGCATGGGTCGACCACATCATCGTCCCCGGGCTCTCTGTGAACCCTGAAACCCATGAGGGGCTGCTCGGCGGACGCGAGCTGATCGTGGTGGCGAGCCGCGGCGGCGGCTACGCGCCAGGGACTCCCCGCGACGGCTGGGATCACGCCGAGCAATGGCTCCCCCACGGCCTCGCGATGACCGGACTCGAGCCGCGCTTCATCACCACCGAGCTGACGCTCGCGAACATCGTCCCGGCGATGGCCGAGCTCAAGCCGCTGGCGGCCGAGAGCCTGGCGGCCGCGGAGGCTGAGATCGACACCCTCTGGGCGTCGACCGCCGTGGTCGCCTAGATCTGGACCTACCAGGGCTGGCTTCCGGTTCAGCCGAGGACGTCGGTGAGCCGCTCGATCGCGACCGCGATCGAGCGGCGGTCCTCCGGATCGAGCTCGGCGAGCCTTGCCGCGAACCAGCGCAAGCGGAGCTCCGCACGCTCACGCAGCATCTCGAGACCGGCCGGAGTGATCGAGACCAGCGTTGCACGAGCGTCACCCGGGTCGACGGCGCGCTGTACGAGTCCGCGCTGTTCGAGGCGCTTGACGATCATCGACATCGTCGGCTGCGCCACCGGTTCCCGCGCGGCCAGCGCTGTCACACGCTGAGGGCCGTCCTCGGCCAGGCAACGGAGCGTCGAGGCAGCGGTGCGACTGAGATCGCTGGGCAGTTCGCAGGTGACCCGCCACCACGTGTCGGCGAGCAAATGCTCCACCAGCGTGGCCAGGTCGACTTCGGACGGAGCGTCACGGTCGGACATTGCATCGATGAGGCTCACGTCGCGAGCATACATAGTGGTTTTTATGGTCGGACGACGATCACATAGCCCCGGCATGTTCCCGCGATGCTCCAGATGACTGAACTATGCTTAGGATTCCAGAATGCTCGCCGCGATTTACGAAAATTCTGGAGGGTCGTCGGTCCTCCGCGTACACGAGGTCCCAACGCCGGATCCCGGCCCCGAAGAGGTCCGGGTGCGGGTCGCCGTCTCCGGCGTCAACCCGACCGATTGGAAGACGCGCAAGCGCGCCGCTCCGCCGCAGGGGACGTTCCAGATCCCCAATCAGGACGGCGCCGGCACGATCGACGCGGTCGGCGCGGGCGTGAGTCCCGACCGCATCGGCGAGCGCGTCTGGGTGCTGTTGGCGGCGCACAGCCGCTACGGCACGGCGGCCGAGTACACGATCGTCCCCGCCGACCATGCGATCCCGCTCCCCGACCATGCATCCTTCGAGCTCGGGGCGTCGCTCGGCGTGCCGGCGCTGACCGCCTCCTACTGCCTCAATGCCGACGGCCCGCTCGCGAGCCAGACAGTGCTCGTCTCGGGCGGCGCGGGCGCCGTCGGCCACGCGGCGATCGAGCTCGCGCGCTTCGAGGATGCCGGGCACGTGATCGCCACCGTCAGCGGCCCGGAGAAGGCGGAGCTGGCGAGAGCGGCCGGCGCCAACACGGTCGTCAACTACCGCGATCACGACGTGGTCGATCAGATCCGGGCGGCGGTGCCGTACGGGATCGATCAGTTCGTCGAGGTCGCGCTGGATCACAACCTGGAGCTCGACATCGCAGTCGCGGCGCCGCACGCGGTGATCACCTCCTACGCCGCCACCGAGGAGAGCGTCGCGCACGTGCCGGTCAGGCAGCTGATGGGTCCCAACCTCACTCTGCGATTCATGCTGCTCTACACGGTGCCGCCGCGGCAGCTGAAGGCGGCGATCGAGCGCACCACGGAGGCCCTCGCCGCCGGAGCGCTGACGACGCTGCCGATCCACCGCTTCACGCTCGAGCAGACCGCCGAGGCGCACGACGCTGTCGAGCAGGGCGCGGTCGGCAAGGTCGTGATCGACCTGCAGTAGCGCGTGGGACCGTCGCCGGCTGACCAGCGGCGAGACCTCGCCTAGCGCCGGACCGCTCAGACCTCCACGACGAGCCCGGGCTCGAACCCGGCCACCGGCTCGTGCGGATATCCGCGCTGGTTGCTGAGGACCCGCGTGCCGTTGACGTCGGTGTCCACCGTCCGATGGATGTGGCCGAACACCCAGAGGTCCACGCCATCACCGCCCATCAGCTCGGTCAGGTCGCTGGCAAACGCCCCGCCGATCGCAGCCAACAATGGGTTCTCCGGAGCTCGACGCACGATCGGCGCGTGGTGGGTGATCACGACCGTCGGCCCGTCGTGCGGCGCGGCCAGCCGCTCCGCGAGCCAGGCGCGACTTGCGAGATGGATGGCGCGCGTGTCCTCTGCCAGCAGACGCCGGCCGGGCTCGGAGGCGCGGATCTGCTTGTAGTCGTTGACGAGGCGCTCGCAGATCTGCATTGAGTTCGCTCGGTTCTCAGCGCCGGCGAAGTCGAAGTCGCTCCACAGTGAGCACCCGAGGAAGCGCACCCCGTCGATCACGACCTCGTCGTTCTCGAGCACGTGCACTGTGGAGCCGCTGGCGGCGGCGCGCAGCTCGCCGGTGAGCCCCGGGAGATCGTTCCCGTAGAACTCGTGGTTACCGGCCACGTACAGAACCGGGCGCCCGTCGAAGCGGTCCTGGATCCACTCGATTCCAGCCGTGCCGGGGGCGATGTCTCCGGCGAGCACAACGGCGTCTGCGTCGACCGGATCGGGAGTGAACGGCGCGCGCTCGAGGTGCAGGTCGCTGAGGACGTGAAGCCGCAAACGCCTTTCACACCACGTGCGCGCGCGATGCGTACGTGACGTACGGCATCTCAAAGTGATCGCGACCGGCAAGCTGCGGATGGCTGTCGACCAGCTCCTGGATCCCCTCGCGCATCCGCTCACGCTCGAGCGTCGGAAGCGACGATGAAGTAGCTGCGCGAGGCGATCAGCTCGTGCAGATCCGCAGGCGTCATCGGCGCGCGCCACTCGGTGACGAAGTACTCGATCTGGCCGAACTCGGGCCCGAACTGCGGATTGCTCGGATCCATCTTGTTGTGATCCACCTCGCCCGAGGTGACGTCGGTCAGCGCCCGCACCCAGTCGACCCGCTCGTCGCGGTGGTTCCAGATCACGCCCAGGCGGCCGCCCGGCTTGAGCACGCGCGCCACCTCCGCCGATGCACGCGGGACGTCGACCCAGTGCCAGGCCTGGGCCACGAGCACCGCGTCGACCGAGCTGTCCGCGAGCGGAATCTGCTCGGCGCTGCCCCGCAGCGCTGATACGTCCGGCAGCGCCAGCCGTAGCTGCTCGAGCATGCCCTCGGACGGCTCGACAGCGGTCACGTCGACGCCGCGCGCGGCGATCAGGCGGGTGAGCTTGCCGGTACCCGCGCCGAGGTCTACGACCTTGGGCGTGCCGGCCGGCAACAGCCAGTCGACGGCTGCGTCAGGGTAGGTGGGGCGCGCTCGTTCGTACGTGGAAGCGGCGGCGCCGAACGAGTTCGCCTGAGCGCTGCGCCGCTCTAAGTCTGAAGCGGTGTGAATTTCGGTCACAGACCTCAGGCTAGCGCCGGCGTCTGCGGTTCCGCCTCCGTCGTCAACGAACCTCCGAGCGTCCCCCACTTCGGCACGCCACCGCCGACCACATGAAGCAAGTCGGTGGCGCCGAGGCGCTGAAGCAGGCTCGCCGCGGTTCCGGCCCGCTGTCCCGAAGCGCAGATCACGAGCAGCCGGCGGCTCGGGTCGATGCCCGTCAGGGATCGCGTCGATGTCGTGCCAGGGCACGTTGACGGATCCGGGGATATGCGCCGGCCTCGAACTCCGCGACCTCACGCACGTCGAGCACCTGCGCCGGTGGCGTCGCGTCGAGCTCAGGCGCCGATCTCCTCGACCGCGACCCGCTGGCAGCGTCGCCAGCGGATGGCCCTCGGCGTTCCAGCTGGTCCAACCGCCCGCAAGCAACCCACCGCGACGAACCGCGTCGGCCAGTCCGACCGCGGCCGCGAGGCTGCCGGCGCGACGACCGTCCTCGTCGTCGCGTCCCACGAACACGATCTGCGGGCGCGCCAGCCGCGACCCACGCCAGCTTGGTGCCGAAGCCGCCGCGATGCAACGGAATCGAGATCGAGCCGGGGACGTGGCCCTCCGCGAACTGGACGTCTGTGCGCACGTCGACGACGAGCGCGCCCTCGCGCTGGCGCTGCTCGAGCTGACCGGGAACAGGCGCGGAAGCTCGACGCCGTCGGTCAGCAGCGGACCGTGGTTGAGCTCGACGATCGCCTTGAAGTTCGGGGGCTGCGCTCCGAGCTTGGCGACCGAGGCGTTGACGAACTCCTGCTCGTCCTCGATCGCGAGCATCGCGTTGTGGTGGCGCTCGTAGCCGATCGTCGAGGCGACCTTGAGGTCCATGCCCGGGCCGCCGCACATCGACCCGCCGAGGTGCCCCGGCCAGACCTCGACGTAGTCCGGCAGCGACAGCAGCTGGTCGCGCAGCGAGTGGATAGATCCCGCGCGCGCCCTCGGTCCGCTCGACCGCGAGGTCGGGCCGCGCGACGTCGCCGACGAACAGGCTGTCGCCGGTCAGCACCGCCCATGGCTCCTTGCCCCGGCGGATATCCATCAGCAGGAAGCAGGTGTGCTCGGGCCGGTGACCGGGCGTGTGTAGCGCCTTGATCCGCAGCTGAGCCGAGCTCGAACTCATCGCCGTGCTCGAACGGCTCGTGCGCGAAGTCAGGGTCGACCAGACGATGGACGTGGATCACGGCGCCGGTCGCCGCAGCGAGGCGGCCATGGCCGGAGACGTGATCGGCGTGGTTGTGGGTCTCGAAGACGTGGGCGATGCGCACGTCCAGGTAGCGCGCCAGCTCGAGGTACTCCTCGATCTCGAAGCGCGGGTCGACGACGGCCGCGACGCCGGCCTTGTCGTCGCCGATGAAGTACGAGGCGCAGCCGAGGTCGTCGTGAACTATCTGTCTAAAGATCATCGGCCCGCCTGTTCTGTTACCGGCTCACGCGCACGCCGCGCGTGAGCGCTGTGGACACTTGCACGGCGGCATAGCCGCACACCACACTCGCCCCAAGATACCCGGCAGCCAAGCCGTATCGGTGCGCGTCCCACATGTTCAGCAACTCAAGCTGCATTGTGGAGAAGGTAGTGTAGGCGCCGCAAAATCCGGTCCCCATAAGCTGCCGCCGGTAGGTGGAGAGCGGCAGCCGCTCCTGCAGCCGCGTGACCAGGAAGCCCAGCAGGAACGTGCCGCTGATGTTGATCGCGAACACGGCCCACGGCCAGTCCGCGTCGCCCGCTGCGAACGCCCTGCTGAAGCCGACGCGTGCGAGCGTCCCGACGACGCCGCCGGCGAAAACGGCCGCCAATCTCGCGCCGGTCGAACTTCACGCGTTGAGCGTCCGGCGCGTTGGTCATCGGTAATGGCGGGAGAAGGATTCGAACCTTCGAAGGCTGAGCCAACGGATTTACAGTCCGTCCCCTTTGACCGCTCGGGAATCCCGCCAAGGGGTGTCGAGTTTAGAACGAGATTGCCGCAGACGCGGTCCGGACCCGCAGAAACCGACAATCCGAGCAAGCCTCCGGCAGATTGTCGGAAACAGGCGATTTTTCGCGCCATTTCCGACAATCTGGAGCGGAGCCGGTGGATTGTCGGGAACAGCACTCGACGAGGTCGCTGACAGCCGACCGGGCTGTCCGCCGGGGCGCCTTACGCGCCCCGGCGTGCCCCGCTTAATCGACCTCGCGCAGACGCTGCGCCTCGGGCAGCGCCTCGAGCTTCTTGAGCGTGTGGTTCTCGATCTGGCGGATGCGCTCACGCGTGACGTTGAACGCGCGACCGACCTCCTCCAGCGTGTACGGGCGCTCGCCGGTGAGCCCGAAGCGCATCTCGATCACCTCGCGCTCGCGCTCGGGCAGGGCCGCCAGCGCGCGGCGCAGGTTCTCGCGGCGCAGGCGCTCAGCGGCGAGCTCGAACGGCGACTCCGCCGTCTGGTCCTCGACGAAGTCGCCGAGCTCGGACTCATCCTCCTCGCCGATCGGCTTCTCGAGCGAGATCGGCTGCTGCGCCATCCGCAGCACGTCGCGGACCTCGCGCACGGTCGTGTCGAGCTCGGCGGCGATCTCCGCCGGCGTCGGCTCGCGCCCGAGCTGCTGCACGAGCTGACGCTCGACGTGCATCACCTTGTTGAGCTTCTCGACCATGTGCACGGGGATCCGGATCGTGCGGCCCTTGTCGGCGATCGCGCGCGTGACCGCCTGGCGGATCCACCAGGTCGCGTAGGTCGAGAACTTGTAGCCGCGGCGGTAGTCGAACTTCTCGACCGCGCGGATCAGGCCCATCGACCCCTCCTGGATCAGATCCAGGAACGTCAGCCCGCGCCCCAGATAGGACTTCGCGATCGAGACCACGAGCCGCAGGTTCGCCTCGATCATCTGCTGCTTGGCGGCCATGTCGCCGCGCTCGATGCGCCGGGCGAGCATCACCTCCTGCTCGGCGGTGAGCAGGCTCACGCGGCCGATCGAGCGCAGGTACAGCCGCAACGAATCGAGGCTCGGCTCGACCGTGAGGTCGACCTCGACCGGTCTTGGCACGCGCTCGACCCGCGTCCGGCTCGAGTCGGCCGCCTCGCGCTCGCGCCTCGACGCTGCCGAGCTCCGAGCGCGCGAGCCTGCCATCGGCCTCGACGACCTCGATCCCCTGCTCGTCGAGGTAGGCGTGCAGCTCCTGCACCTGCTCCTTGGTGACCTCGAACTCCTCTAGGCAGGCGGCGATCTGCTCGAACGTCAGAAAGCCGCGCTCCTGCCCTTCCGTGATCAGACTCGCGGAACTCGTCGAGCTCCGAGATCAGGCGCCTCGTCACTCAGCAAAGCAGTTGCCTTATCGCTCAACCTCCGACTCCTTCCGGATCACGGATCAGCAATCAAGAGCCCCTGACCGGCAGCGGCTCCCTCTCCTTCATCTCTCCCTCAAGAGACCGCCGAGTGATACCACAGATCCTCGGAACTTCGTGTCGCATGCCACAACTGATTGCGTCCGAGCCGCGTGCGAAGCACCTGCGAAGCGCCTGCGCGGCTCCTCTAACCTTTGGCTGGCAATGACGAGCGGTCCTCCATCTCGCGTATCGACGCTCGACGTCCAAGTCGCAGCTTCCGCCCGTCCAGCTGAGCCTGACGCAGGTCGGCGTGACCAACGTCGAGAAGGTCATCCGCCTGCGCCACAACGGCACCGACCAGCTCTTCTGGGCGCGCTTCGAGTGCGTGGTCGAGCTCGGCCCCGACCAGAAGGGCGCGCACATGTCGCGCTTCGAGGAGGTCGTCAACGAGGCGATCCGCGAGGTCGTGCTCGGCGAGTCGCCGTTCCGCGCCGAGACGCTGGCCGAGCACATCGCGCAGCTCGTGCGCGAGCGCCAGGGCGCGCGCCGCGCCGAGGTGACGGTCGAGGCGCGCTTCCCCGAGTACAAGCCGGCGCCCGTCTCCGGGATCGAGACGCAGGAGCTGTACACGCTGCACGGCTGCGCGATCAGCACCGAGTCGCGGCACGCGCCGCCTGATCGGCGTCGCCGCCCAGGGCATGACCGCCTGCCCGTGCGCGCAGGAGCTGGTCGCCGCCGGCGCCCGCGCGCGCCTCAGCGAGGAGGGCTACGACGCCGACGAGATCGACCGCATCCTCGAGGCGGTGCCGGTCGCGACGCACAACCAGCGCGGGCTCGGCACGCTGCACATCGGCCTGCCCGAGGGCTCGGAGCATCGAGCTCGACGCCCGCGTCCTGCTCGAGATCGTCGAGCAGTCGATGTCGTCTGAGATCTACGAGCTGATGAAGCGCTCGGACGAGGCACACGTCGTCGAGAAGGCCCACCGCCGCCCGCGCTTCGTCGAGGACTGCGTGCGCGAGATGATCCAGCGGCGTCGTCGAGCAGCTGCCCGAGCTGCCGGACGAGGTCTTCGTCTCGGCCCGCCAGGAGAACCTCGAGACGATCCACCAGCACAACGTGGTCGCCGAGCGCTTCGGCACGCTCGGCGAGATCCGCGCCGAGCTCGGCGAGCGGCGTCCACGCGCCGGAGCACACGAGCCGCCGCGCCTGGCTGGACTCGACGGTTTGACCTCGGCTCGGTGGTTCGCTGGCCGCTAACCGGCACACCCGGCCACAGCGCCCCCACGACGCGATCAGCTAGCGTCCACGTCATGCCACTGGTCCCGATGGTCATCGAGCGCACCGCCCGCGGCGAGCGCGAGTTCGACATTTACAGCCGCCTGCTGAACGAGCGGATCATCTTCCTGGGGACGCCGATCGACGACATCGTCGCCAACCTCGTCGTCGCCCAGCTGCTCCACCTCGAGTCCGCGGACCCGGACAAGGACATCTCGATCTACATCAACTGCCCGGGCGGCTCGATCTACTCGGGCCTCGCGATCTACGACACGATGCAGTTCATCAAGCCGCAGGTGCAGACGATCTGCGTCGGCGATCGCGATGTCGATGGGATCGCTGCTGCTGATGGCCGGCGCGCACGGCAAGCGCTTCGCGCTGCCCAACAGCCGCATCCTGATCCACCAGCCCTCGTCGGGCTTCGAGGGCCAGTCGACGGACATCGAGATCCACGCCCGCGAGGTGCTCAACGTCCGCCGGCGGATCGACGAGATCTACGCCCAGCACACCGGCCAGCCGGTCGAGAAGGTGCACGCCGACATGGAGCGTGACCGCTTCTTCAAGGCGCGATCGAGGCGGTCGAGTACGGCCTGATCGACAAGGTGCTCGACAAGCACTGATCGGCTGCGCCGCTCGGATCTACTACTCTCCGCGACATGAGCAACGTCCACGAGAAAGATTCGACGAAGACGACGATTTCGAGTACGAGGATCCGTTCGAGGAGGACGAGTCCGAGCTTCGACGATCCTGAGGCGCTCGACGACCTCGAGGACGAAGAGGACGAAGACGAGGACGAGGACGAGGACTGAGATGCCTCGCCGGGTCGCTTGGGTCGCTGGCGCTCAGCGCAGCCTATTGCAGGCGGAAGTGGCCGTGCGCCACGCGTCACCGCGCGGCCGCCGACGAGCGATCCGCGTCGGGTGCTCGGCAGTGCCGTCGACCCGCGCGGTCAGCTCGGACGGGCGCTGGATCTCGACGCCCTGCGACGATCGTCAGCGTCTGTCCCGGGCGTGCTCCAGCCGTGGCGCGCGAGGTGCAGCGCCAGCGGCCCGGCCGCCGAGCCGGTGGCCGGATCCTCCGGGATGCCCATGCCCGGGCAGAAGACGCGGCACTTGACACGGACGCGATCGCCGTGCGCCGCGTCCGGGTCGAGACGGCGCGAAGCAGTCGATCCCGATCGGGCCGAGGCGGGCGAGCGCGGCCATGTCGGGCTCGAGCAGCCGCGAGCTGTTCGGCGTCCGCGAGTCCGACCATCACGTGCGTGGGACCGTTGCGGTAGATCTCGAGCGGCAGCACCGGGTCGCGAGACGCCGAGCGCCTCCAGCAGCTCGCTCTCGCGCTCGAACGCACGCACCGTCGGCAGCGGCTGCTCCATCTCCCCGTAGACGATCTCCCCGTGCTCGCGTGTGAGCGTCGACCGGGACGACGCCGGCGCCCGTTCGCAGCCGCACGGTCGCGAGGTTCGCTCGCTCGCCGACGACGAAGGCGGCGCCCAGCACCGGGTGCCCGGCGAACGGCAGCTCGGCGTGCGGAGTGAAGATCCGCATCGTCGCGTCGGCCTCCTCGTCGCCCGGCAGCAGGAAGACCGTCTCCGAGAGGTGCAGCTCGCGCGCCGCCGCGAGCATCAGCCGGCTGGGCACCGCCTCGCCCTCGGTGAAGACCGCGAGCGGGTTGCCGGCCAGCGGCGTGTCGGTGAAGACGTCGATGACCGTGTATGGGTGGTGGGCTCAATCGGCATCGGCGGCTGGCCATCTCCAGAAGCGTTGTGACGGTGGTCCAGTTGCGCGCGGTCGCGGTCACGCCGAGCTTGCGGTCGCTCAATTCGCGCGCGAGCTTCGAGGCGTGGATGCCCTGCGGGATGCCATCCGTACACATTCCGGCGCGATATCGCGAGCGATATCGCTTCGGTATCGGGCGCAAACGCGCCTGAGAGGCCCCGCGCACGCGCTCGGCGACATCATCCGGCGGTCGCGACGACAGGAACGTGACCTGCAGCAGCTTGGGCGCGGTCACCGCCGCGTCGGGGAACGGGTTCTCCGCGACCACCTCGGCCAGCTCGGCGGCGCCGCGCACGACGACGGGCACGGTCGAGCTCGAATCGATCGGCGATCAGGTCTGCGAGCGCCTCGGCGAGCGCGCCCTCCTCAAGCTCCGTGTCGAGCACGATGTTTCCGCTCTGCACGTAGGTGCGCACGTTCGCCAAATCCGGCCTCGGCGAGCGCCGCGCGCAGCGCCGGCATCGCGATCCGGTTGGCGAACCGACGTTGATCCCGCGCAGCAGCACGACCTGCGCTTGACACCGCGGCGTTCAGTCGAGGATCAGCGCGAGACGCTGCTCGAGCGCGGCGGCGAGCACGTCACGCACCGGCCCGACCTCGAAGCGCTCGACCAGCGCCGCGAGGAAGCCCTCGATCACCAGCCGCTTGGCCTCGGCCTCGGGGAGGCCGTGCGAGCGCAGGTAGAAGAGCTGCTCGGGATCGACCTGGGCGACCGCGGCGGCGTGCGTGCAGCGGACGTCGTTGGCCTGGATCTCGAGCCCGGGGATCGAGTCGGCGTGGGCGCGCTTGGAGATCAGCAGGTTGCGCGAGTCCTGGAACGCGTCGGTCTTCTGGGCGCCCGGGTCGACGATGATGTTGCCCTTCCAGACGGCGCTCGAGCGGTCCTGCAGGACGCCCCGGAACGCCAGGTCGGAGGTGGTGTTCGGCGCCGCATGCTCCTGGGTGGTGTCGAAGTCGATGTGCTGGCTGCCGTGCGTCGCGTAGGCGCCGGTGACGCGCGCCTCGCTGCCCTCGCCGGCGAGCCGCGTCTCCATCAGCACGTGACCGGAGCGCGAGCCGAAGCCGAGCGCGACCCAGTCGAGCGACGCGTCGCGCCCGACCACCGCGCGCTGGGCGCCGAAGATCCAGGCGTCCTCGGACAGGCCCTGGCCGCAGACGTAGCGCAGGCGGGCGTTCGCGCCGACCTCGAGCTCGGTGCGCGACGTTGAGCACGCAGTCACCCGACGGAGAGGTACTGCTCCCAGACCTCCGCCTGGGCGCCCTCCTCGAGCACGACGCGCGTGCGCAGGTTCGCCAGCTTGCCCGTCGGGCACGACGGTGGTGAGCGCGATCGGCTGCTCGACGATCACGCCACGCGCGACCGTCACGACGGTCTCGCCGTCGCCGAGCTGATCGTCGACGCCCGCCGGCAGCTCGCGCCGTCGGCAGGTCCCAGAGGGCGCCCGGTGCATCCGAGCCCAAAGCCGGATGCACCGGCGTCAACTCATAGCGTCGAGGTCGAGTCGCGAGATGTCGGTGAACTCCCAGCCGGCCCGGCCCTTGAAGGTCGGGAGCATCGAGCGCTGCGCTAGCCAATGGAGCCCTCCATCTGCAGCTCGATCAGGCGGTTCATCTCGACCGCGTACTCCATCGGCAGCTCCTTGGTGATCGGCTCGATGAAGCCGTTGACGATCAGCTTCGACGCCTCCTCCTCGGGGATGCCGTGAGACATCAGGTAGAAGAGCTGGTCCTCACCGACCTTGGAGACGGTCGCCTCGTGGCCGACGTTGACGTCGTCCTCGGTGATGCGGATCGTCGGGTAGGTGTCCGAGCGCGAGTCCTCGTCGAGCAGCAGCGCGTCGCAGACGACCTTCGACTTCGAGCCGTGGGCGCCCTTGGCGATCTCCAGCAGGCCGCGGTAGGAGCCGCGGCCGCCGTCCTTGGAGATCGACTTGGCGAAGATGTTCGAGGTCGTGTTCGGCGCGGCGTGGATGATCTTGCCGCCGGCGTCCTGGTGCTGGCCCTTGCCGGCGAACGCGATCGAGAGGATCTCGCCGTGGGCGCGCTCGCCCATCAGGTAGACGCTCGGGTACTTCATCGTCAGCTTCGAGCCGAGGTTGCAGTCGACCCACTCGACGGTCGCGTCGGTCTCCGCGACCGCGCGCTTGGTGACGAGGTTGAAGACGTTCGCTCGACCAGTTCTGCACGGTCGTGTAACGGATCCGCGCGCCCGGCTTGGCGATCAGCTCGACGACGGCCGAGTGCAGCGAGGAGGCGCTGTAGGTCGGGGCGGTGCAGCCCTCGACGTAGTGCACGTAGGA
The DNA here is from genome assembly GCA_963720195.1 of uncultured Conexibacteraceae bacterium. Lineage (GTDB taxonomy): Bacteria > Actinomycetota > Thermoleophilia > Solirubrobacterales > Solirubrobacteraceae > Palsa-465. The sequence goes on along the minus strand of CAVRFD010000008.1, from coordinate 137,865 downwards.
GCCCTCGTCGGCGATGATCAGCGTGCGCTCGAACTGGCCCATCGACTCCGTGTTGATGCGGAAGTACGCCTGCAGCGGCATCTCGACGTGGACGCCCTTGGGCACGTAGACGAACGAGCCGCCGGACCAGACGGCGGAGTTCAGCGCCGCGAGCTTGTTGTCGTTGGGCGGGATGATCGTCGCGAAGTACTCCTTGAGGATGTCCTCGTGCTCGCGCAGCGCGGTGTCCATGTCCGTGAAGATCACGCCCTGCTGCCTCGAGGTCCTCGTTGATCTGGTGGTAGACGACCTCGGACTCGTACTGGGCGCCGACGCCGGAGAGGAACTTGCGCTCGGCCTCGGGGATCCCCAGGCGGTCGAACGTGTTCTTGACGTCCTCGGGCACGTCGTCCCAGGAGCGCTCGGCGCGCTCGGAGGCGCGCACGAAGTAGTGGATGTCGTCGTAGTCGACCTCGGCGAGCATCGGCGAGCCCCAGGTCGGCTGCGGCCGCGCGAAGAAGTACTCGAGCGCCTTCAGGCGGAAGTCGCGCATCCACTGCGGCTCGGACTTGAACTCGGAGATCTTCTCGACGATCTCGCGGTTGATGCCCTTCGGCGCCTTGTACAGGTAGTTCTCGGCGTCGTGGAAGCCGTAGCGCTCGTCGTAATCGGAGTTGATCTGGGCGAGCTGCTCGTTCTCGGTCAGCTCGGGCGTCGGTGCCGACTGTGGGTTCGGTCGTTGCCATGGAGCTAATCCACCTCCAGCTTGATCATGTCGTCGTCGATGATCACCGGGAAGGTGTCCACCGGCTGATATGCGGGCAGCGTCTTGGGCCTGCCCGTCTTCAGGTCGAAAATCGAGCCGTGGCGCGGGCACTCGACGGTGCACGCCTGCTGGTCGAGCGTGCCCTCGGCCAGCGGCCCGTCGTCGTGCGAGCAGCGGTCCTCGATCGCGTAGAACGGGCCGTCGCAGTTGAACACGCCGATCTCGAGGTCGTCGTGCTCGACAAGGCGCATCGCGCCGGGCGGCAGCTCGTTCACTGGGCAGACGTCGACAATCTCGGACACGTCCTAAATCCTAGCGTACCGCTAGGATTTGCAGCGGGTCCAGCCAGGTCTTTTGCTAGCGCCCGACGGTGCCGGGTTCCCACTCGGCCGCGTGACCGAGCGCGGCGGCCTTGACGACCTTGAGCGACAGCATCGCGCACTTCATGCGCGTCGCCGAGATGTCGATCCCGAGCAGGTCGAGCACGGTCTGGCGGTCGAGCGCCAGCAGCTCCTCGGTGGTCTTGCCCTTGATCTCGTCGGAGAGCATCGAGGCCGACGCCTGCGAGATCGCGCAGCCGTGGCCGTCGAAGGCGACCTCGCTGACCTTGCCCGTCGTCGTCGAGCGCGAGCTGGAAGGTGAGCTCGTCGCCGCACAGCGGGTTGAGGTCGTGCGCCTCCATGTCGGCGTGCTCGAGCGACCCGTGGTTGTGCGGGTGCTTGTAGTGCTCGAGGATGTACTCGCGGTAGAGCTGGTCGTCCATCAGTGATCCTCAACTTAGAGCTGCAGCATCGCTGCGGACGCTCTCGAGCCCGTCGATCAGGCGGTCGATGTCGGCCGAGCGTGTTGTGCACGGCGAACGAGGCGCGCGTCGTCGAGCCGAGCGTTGAGGCGCCGCATCAGCGGCTGGGCGCAGTGGTGGCCGGTGCGCACGCAGACGCCCTCGCGGCCGAGGATCTCGCCGATGTCGTGCGGGTGGGCGCCCTCGATCGCGAACGAGACCAGCGCGCCGCGCTCGGCGGCGTCGAGCGGACCGTGGACGCGTCAGGCCCGGGAACGTCCGCAAGCCGCTCGAGCAGCTCGGCGGTCAGCGCCTGCTCGTGCGCGCGGATCGCGTCGATGCCGAGTCTCCTGGATGAAGTCGACGGCGGCGCCGAGCCCGATCGCCTCGGCGATCTGCGAGGTGCCGGCCTCGAACTTGCCGGGCAGCTCGGTCCAGGTCGAGCTCGTCGTCGAAGACCTGCCTGATCATGTGCCCGCCGCTGATGAACGGCGGCATCTCCTCGAGCAGCTCGCGGCGGCCGTGCAGCACGCCGATGCCGGTCGGCCCGTAGGCCTTGTGGCCGGTCCAGGCGTAGAAGTCGGCGTCGATCTCGGGCAGGCTCACCGGGATCTGCGGGACCGCCTGGGTGCCGTCGATCACGACCATGGCGCCGGCGGCGTGCGCGCGGCGGGTGATCTCGGCGACCGGGTTGATCGTGCCGAGCACGTTCGAGACGTGCGCGACGCAGACCAGCTTGGGCTCGCGCTCGAGCAGGCTGGTCGTAGGCGTCGAGGTCGAGCGTGCCGTCGTCGAGCACGGGGATGTACTCGAGCTCGCGCGCCGCGCTCGGCGCAGATCAGCTGCCACGGCACGACGTCGGAGTGATGCTCCATCTCGGTGACCAGCACGACGTCGCCGGGGTTCAGGTTCGAGCGCCCCCAGGAGTGCGCGACCAGGTTGATCGGACGCGGTCGCGTTGGCCGGTGAAGATCGTCTCCTCGATCGTCGAGCCGAGCCACGCGGCGATGCGCTCGCGCGCGCCCTCGATACAGGTCGGTCGCCTCGACGACGAGCGGGTAGACGCCGCGGTGGACCGACGCGCGATGGTTCGTGTAGTAGTCGACGATCGCGTCGATCACGACCTGCGGCGTCTGCGAGGTCGCGGCCGAGTCGAGGTAGGCCAGCGGCTTGCCGTCGACCTCCCGGCGCAGGACCGGGAACTCGGCGGTCAGGTCGCGGATATGTGCGGCTGCGGTCGCCATCACGACGGCGGCCTCGGCGTCGACCTCGTCGGTGATCCAGCCGTAGCCCTTGGCCTCCAGCTCGCCGACCAGCTCGGGCCCGCCCTCCTTGACGATCCGGCCCCTGTAGAGCACGTGCACGTGGCTCGGCTGCACCAGGTGCAGGATCCGCTGGTAGTGGGTGATGATCAGCACGCCCAGGTCGGAGCCCTGCTGGCCGGCGACCGTGTTGACGCCCTCGGCGACGATGCGCAGCGCGTCGATGTCGAGGCCCGAGTCGGTCTCGTCGAGGATCGCCAGCGACGGCTTCTGCAGCGCCAGCTGCAGGATCTCGAGCTTCTTCTTCTCGCCGCCGGAGAAGCCGTCGTTGAGGTAGCGGCGGGTGAACTCCTCGGGCACGTTGGTCAGCTCCATCGCCGCCTGCACGGTCTGGCGGAAGTCCTTGAGCGAGATCGGCTCCTCGCCGTTGGCGGCGCGGTGGGCGTTGAGCACCGTGCGCAGGTACTTGGTGACCGTCACGCCCGGCACGGCGACCGGATACTGGAAGGCCATGAACAGGCCCATGCGGGCGCGCTCGTCGGTCGTCGGCCTCGGTGATGTTCTCGCCGCCCCAGATGATCTCGCCCTCGGTCACCTCGAGGTTCGGGTGGCCCATGATCGCGTTGGCGAGCGTCGACTTGCCAGAGCCGTTCGGGCCCATCAGCGCGTGGATCTCACCGCCGCCGACGGTCAGGTCGACGCCGCGCAGGATCTCTTTGTCGCCGGCGCGCACGTGAAGGTTTCGGATCTCTAGGTCTGGCATCTGACTCTCAGGTCTCGGTATTCGTGTGGTTGCAAGTTCTCTTACGCGGCAACCACAGGCAGGCGTCGGCGCTCGGCTGGGTCTCGACCCTCCGGTCGAGCCTTAGGCTCAGCCGCGGAGGGAGAACTCGACCAGCTCGGCCAGCGTCGTCGTCTGCAGCGAGCGGATGATCCCGCCCTGCACGCGCGTCCACAGCAGCTTCGTCGCGCACGGGCCGGCGCCGGTCTGCGGCAGATGCGAGCAGACGATCCGCTCCATCTGGTCGTGCACGAAGCACTCCATCGGCGCGATCGGGCCCTCGAGCGCCGCGACCACGTCGTACATCGTGATCTCCGCCGGGTTCGCGCGCCAGCCAGTAGCCGCCGTGCGCGCCGCGTGCGCTCATCACCAGGTCGGCCTTGCGCAGCCGCGCGACCACCTGCTCGAGGTAGGCGAGCGGCAGGCCCTCGGCGTCGGCGATCGCCTTCAGGCTGGTCGGCTGCTCCGGCGTCTGCCGGCCCAGCTCGACCATCAGGCGCACGCCGTACTCGGCTTTGGAGGAGAAGATCATCTGCCTAAATCCTACCACGGGGGTAGGTGTTCCAAAGCGTGCGGCCAGGAGTCCGTCCCGAACGCCCGTGACAAAGCCGGTAGGGTGCCGCCATGCACGGACTTGCAGACTCCGCTGACGTCGCCGACGTCGGCTCGCGCTCGCGCGCGCCAACGGCACGGCTTCGGGATCGACACCGAGTTCATGTCCGAGGGGCGCTACCGGGCGCTGCTGTGCCTCACGCAGGTCGCCGTCGAGGACCCGAGCGAGCCGACCGGGATCCGCACGATCCTGATCGACGGCCTCGACCAGACGTCGACGTGCGGCCGCTGGCGCAGCTGCTGGCCGATCCGGAGATCGAGATCGTCCTGCACGCCGGCCGCCAGGACGTGGCGATCCTGCGGCGCGCCTGGGAGACCGAGCTCACGAACGTCTTCGACACGCAGATCGCCGCCGGCTTCGTCGGCGAGAGCGCCCAGGCCGGCTACGGCAACCTGATCGGCTCCGTGCTCGGACTGCGCGTCGGCAAGACCGCGAGCTACACGCGCTGGGACGCGCGGCCGCTGACCGCCGAGCAGCTCAGCTACGCCGCCGAGGACGTCGCCCACCTGCTGCAGCTGGCCGACGAGATCCAGCGCCGCCTGCGCGACACCGGCCGCTGTCGAGTGGGCGGTCGAGGAGTGCCGGCGGCTCGAGGCGGCGACCGACGAGCGTGATCCGGAGACCGCCTGGGAGCGGCTGCCGCGCGTCGGGCAGCTGGACCCGCAGGCGCGCGCCGTCGCCAAGCGGCTGGCCGCATGGCGTGAGCGCACGGCCTCGAACGAGGACCGTCCGGTCGGTCAGGTGGTTCAGGACCCGCCGCTGCTCGAGCTCGCCAAGCGCCATCCCGCGAACGTCGACGCGCTCCAGCAGATCCGCGGCATCCACCCGTCGTTCATCAAGCGCCGCGGCGCCGAGCTGCTCGAGGCGATCAGCGCCGGCCTGGCCGACCCGCCGATCCCGCGCGAGACGCGGCGCGGACATTCCGACGCGAGCGACTCGCCGCTGATCGCGCTGGCCGAGGCGCTGCTGCGCGCCCGCGCGATGGAGGCCGGCCTCGCCTACGAGCTGATCGCGTCGCGCAGCGACCTCGAGCAGATCATCGCGGCGGCGCGTCAGTCGGCGCCCGAGCCGGAGGTGCGCACGCTGAACGGCTGGCGCCGCGAGCTTGTCGGCTCCGATCTTGAGTCGCTGCTGACGGGTCGGGTCGCGGTCGCGGTCGGCGAGAGCCGCCGTATCGAGCTGCACCCACTCCAGTGACCCAGCTGCTCCAGTAATCTCGCTGCGCCATGGTCACAGCCGCGGAACTGCTCGCTGACCCGGAGCTGCTCGAGAGCGCCTGGGATCTCACCCCGATCGTCGACGGCGAAGGCGCGGCCGGCGTCGAGCGCCTGCTCGATGAGGCGCTCGAGCGGGCCGCCAGGTTCGCCGAGGCCTACGCCGGCAAGATCGCGACGCTCGACGCCGAGGGCCTGCGCGAGGCGATGCTCGAGCTCGCCGCGATCAGCGAGCTGGCCGATCGTGCCGGCAGCTACGCGATGCTCGAGTTCACGACCGACACCGCCGACCCGGCACGCGGCGCGCTGCTGCAGAAGGTGCAGGAGCGTGGAACCCAGCTCGAGACGCAGCTGCTGTTCTTCGAGCTCGAGTGGGCGGCGCTGGACGACGATCAGGCCGAGGCGCTGCTGAACGCCGACGTCGACCTGCGAGTTCTGTGCCCACTACCTGCGCAGCGCCCGCCGCTACCGCCCGCACCTGCTGACCGAGCCCGAGGAGAAGGTGATGGCCGAGAAGAGCCTCGCCTCGAGCGCGGCCTGGGCGCGGCTGTTCGGCGAGCAGGTGTCCGCGATCCGCGTGGACGTCGATGGTGAGGAGGCGCCGCTGGACGTCGCCCTCAGCACTCTGCTGAGCCCCGATGGCGAGACCCGCAGGCGCACGGCCGAGGCGGTCACCGCCGCGCTCGAGCCCGGTTTGCGGACGCGCGCGTTCATCTTCAACACGCTGATCTACGACAAGTCCGTCGACGACCGGCTGCGCAAGTACCCGCACTGGCTGGCGGCGCGCAACCTCGCCAACGAGGCCTCCGACGAGTCGGTCCTCGCGCTGATCCACGCGGTGCGCGGGCGTTACGACATCCCGCAGCGCTGGTATCGACTGAAGGCGCGCCTGCTCGGCGTCGAGAAGCTCAAGGACTACGACCGCAGCGCGACCGTCGCGTCGAGCGAGCCGCTGTTCTCGTACGGGGAGGCGCGTGACCTCGTGGTCGACACCTATGCGGCGTTCTCACCGCAGGCGGGCGCGATCACGAGCCGCTTCTTCGAAGAGAGCTGGATCGACGCGCCGGTGCGCGAGAACAAGCGCGGCGGCGCCTTCTGCGCGACTGTGGCCGGTGTGCACCCGTACGTGATGCTCAACTACACGGCCCGCCGCCGCGACGTGCTGACGATCGCGCACGAACTCGGCCACGGGCTGCACTCGGCGCTGGCGGCGAGGCAGGGCATCTTCCATCAGAGCACGCCGCTGACCGTTGCAGAGACGGCGTCGGTATTCGGCGAGACGCTCGTCTTTGAGCGGCTGCTGGCCGAGTCGGGTGGTGACAGCGAGCGCCTCGAGCTGCTCGCCGGCCGGATCGACGACGCAATCGCGACGGTCTTCCGGCAGATGGCGATGAACCGCTTCGAGCATCTCGTCCACACCCGCCGCCGAACCGAGGGCGAGCTCTCCGCACAGGACATCTCTAACGCTTGGGTTGAGAGTCAGAGTGAGATGCTCGGCGACGCCGTGGAGATCACCGAGGGTTATCACCTCTGGTGGTCCTACATCCCGCACTTCATCAACACGCCGGGGTACGTGTACGCGTACGCCTACGGCCAGCTGCTGGCACTCTCGGTCTACGGCCGCTACCGCGAGGTCGGCGCGCCGCTCGTGCCGAAGTACCTGGAGATGCTGGCAGCCGGCGGCTCGCGGACGCCGGAGGAGCTCGGTGAGATCGTGGGCGTCGACCTCGCCGATCCAGGATTCTGGGACGCGGGGCTGCAACTGATCGATCAGCAGCTGATCGAGGCCGAGGCGCTCGCGGAGCGCGTCCTGCCGGGTTCCTGAGCCCGTCGCTCAAGGTTTTCGCAAAAACGGGCGAATAAACGCCCATGACGACTCTGATGCAGGACACCTTGGGCCGCACGACGGTGCGAGCCCGTCTGATCACGCTCGGCGTGGTGCTCGCGGCGCTGCTCGCGGTCGTCGCCGTGATTGCGATCACGGGTTTCAGCAGCGTCAAGTCCGCCTACAACGCCGACCAGATCCCCGGCACGAACCGCGACGTGGCCGCGGCTGCGTACGAGGGCTGGCTCACCGCCGACGATCAGACCAACATGTTCGGCGCGCTCGCTGCGCTGCACGACGCCGCGGAAGCCAACCTGATGGGAACAACCTGGAAGCAGGTGCTGACCGGCCGCGCCCAGGCGTCGTCCAATCTTGCCGCGATGCTGAAGACGCCGCTCTCACCGGACGCGCGTGCGCTCACCAACCAGCTCGTCAAGGATCTCGCCGTCTACAACGCCTTCACCGACGACATGTACAAGCTGGTCTCCGGACTCGCCAACGTCACGAGCCCCAAGCTGATTGCGACGGAGACGGGCCTCGCGATCAAGTACATCACGGTCAATAACGCAACGATCTCGAACAAGGTCCAGAGCGACTTCAACCGCCTGCGGACGCAGCTCGGGGACGAGGAGAACGCGATCGGCGCCAAGATCCCGGCGACCACAAACAGCCGCCTGACGCTCGTCGATCGTCATCGCCATCATCGCGCTGGTCCTTGCCGCGCTGATCACCTTCCTGATCATCCGCTCGATCACGCGACCGCTTGAGAAGGTCGCCGCTGCCGCCGACAGGGTCGCGGAGGGAAGGATTGATGTCGAGCTCGACGTCTACGGTCGCGACGAGATCAGCAAGGTGGCCGACTCGTTCCGCGCGGTGATCGCGCACCTGAAGAGCATGGCTGACGTTGCCCACACCTTCTCCAACGGGGACTTCGAGCCCGAGATCCAAGCTCGCTCGGAGCACGACGTGCTCGCGCACTCGCTGCAGGAGCTGAAGGAACAGCTGATCGCCGCCCTCGGACTGCACTCGACCTCGCGCCAGCTGGAGTCCGGTATGGGCGAGCTGCTCGACACGTTGCAGACACTCGACCACGGCCTGCAATCGATGAACCACGGCGACCTGACCGTTGCGGTCGACGCGCAGCTGACCCCCGTTGTCGCAACGACGGAGGGCGCTGAGATCGGGTTCATCGGCGAGCGCTACAACGAGATGATCGCCAGCGCCCAGGCTTCGCTCGCCGGTTACAACGAGATGCGCGAGACGCTGCGCGAGAAGCTCGGTGATCACTCGAGCCTCGAGGCACTGACCGAGCGGCTCGAGTCGCTCACGAATAGCTGCCTCGCGAGCCTCGAGAGCGCGATGCGGTCGATGAACGACGGTGACCTGACGATCAGCGTCACCTCGGCCACAACCGCGATCGACGCGCAGGACGGCCAGGATGTCGGTCACCTCGCCGAGGTGTTCAACGCGATGCTCGCGAACACCAAGTCCTCGATCGCCAGCTACAACGACATGCGCGCGAAGATCGCGAGCATGCTGGCCGAGATCTCGCAGAGCTCGGAGAGCCTCTCCTCGGCGTCGAACGAGATGGCCTCGACAAGCGAGGAGGCCGGCCGCGCGATCGCGGAGATCGCACATGCGGTGGGCTCAGTCGCTCAGGGAGCCGAACAGCAGGTACGAGAAGTCGACGACGCCAAACGCATCACCGACGAGCTCGCAGAGGCCTCGCGCATGTCGGCGGAGACCGCGGAGGAGACGGCCGCAGCCGCCGAGGAAGCCCGCAACCTCGCGCGGCAGGGCGTCGGCGCGGCCGACGAGGCAAGTGCTGCGATGCGGGCGGTCCGCGACTCCAGCAAAGAGACAAGCGAGGCAATCCGCTCACTCGGCGAGAAGAGCGACCAGATCGGCGGGATCGTTGAGACGATCACCGGCATCGCCGCCCAGACGAACCTATTGGCGCTGAACGCCGCGATCGAAGCGGCCCGTGCCGGCGAGCACGGCCGCGGTTTCGCGGTCGTCGCCGAGGAGGTCCGTCACCTCGCGGAGGAGTCGCAGCAGGCCGCGGCCACGATCGCTGAGTTGATCGACCAGATCCAGCAGGAGACACAGCGCGCGGTTGAGGTGGTGGAGATCGGCGCCAACCAGACCCGCGGCGGCGTGGAGACGGTCGAACAGGCACGCGAGGCGTTCCTGCACATCGGCCAGAGCGTCGAGGACATGAGCTCGCGGGTCGAGGAGATCGCTGCCTCCATCCGCCAGATCGCGGCCTCCGGCGACCGTATGCGCGACACGATGAACTCAGTCGCGTCAGTCGCCGAGTCTTCGAGCGCCTCGACCGAAGAGGTTTCGGCGAGCACCGAGCAGACGAGCGCATCTACGCAGCAGATCGCCGCAAGCGCCCAACAGCTTGCGAGCACCGCTGAGGAGCTGGAGCGGCTGGTCGGGCAGTTCGTGCTCGCGTAGGAAGGCCCGCGGGGCAGTGGTGAGCGCATGCCCACCGCTTTTGGGTGGCTCAACTGTCAGAGGCGCCGGACGATAAGAGGGATATGAGCGCGATCACCTCGCTCCCCTCCTCGTGCCCTCCTAGCGGGCCACCCCATACGGCCCGCGGCTTCCCCCAAGCCGCCCGCCGCTCCCGCTGAGAGTCAGAACGCCGGCACGGATGCCGGCAACTGACTTACTGCCGCGGCCGGCGATGGGCGGCCGGTAAAGTGGCCTGTTCGGCGCCAGAGCCGGCGGCCTGCTCGGACGGTTTGAGGAGAGCTCGATGGAGCGGAGTGACACGAAAGCAGCAGCACGGGGCCGGCGACAAGAGCCCGCGCCGAGTCGCGGTGCGGACCAAGTGGCCGCACGATGACGGACACGTCGATCGAGCCGGTCGCGGCCGAGTCGTTCGATCCCGACCGCTTCCGTGAGGCGGCAAACGCGATCGAGGCGCAGGTCGAGCGCGTGATCGTCGGCCAGCGCGAAGCGGTGCGCGGCGTGCTGTTGTGCCTGATCGCGGGCGGTCACGCCCTGCTCGAGGGGATCCCAGGAGTCGGCAAGACGACGATGGTGCGCGCCTTCGCCCAGGCGCTCGAGCTGTCGAACGGCCGCGTGCAGTTCACCCCCGATCTCATGCCCGCCGACATCACCGGCACGACCGTGTTCACCGAGGACCCGGTCGAGGGCCTGCGGTCGCAGTTCCACAAGGGTCCCGTGTTCTCCAGCATCCTGCTGGCCGACGAGATCAACCGCGCCTCACCGCGCACCCAGAGCGCGCTGCTCGAAGCGATGCAGGAAGGGACCGTCACCGTGGCCGGCACGACATACGTGCTCCCGCGGCCGTTCTGCGTGCTCGCGACCCAGAACCCGGTCGAGATGCATGGCACCTACCCGCTGCCCGAGGCGCAGCTCGACCGTTTCCTTCTGAAGCTGCGCTTCGAATTCCCGTCCGCCTCGGAGCTACTGGCAGATCATGGCCGGGGACCACGAGGTCTCGGTCGAGGTCGACGCCGTCGCCAACGGCGCGCAGCTGCTGGCGATGAATGTGCTGGCCCAGCACGTGCCGGCCGCGACACCGGTGCTCGAGCAGATCGCCGCGCTGATCCTGGCGCTGCAGCCTTCACCCGAGGCGCCGCAGATGGTGCGCGACTACGTGCGGCTCGGCCCCGGCCCGCGCGGCGCGCAGGCGCTGAGCGTCGCTGGTCGCATCACGGCTCTGCTCGACGGCCGTCACAACCTCGCCGTCGAGGACGTCCGGGCAGTCGCGTTTCCGGCGCTCCGCCACCGGCTGTCGCTCAACTTCGACGCCGAACGCGAGGCCGTCACCGCCGAGATGATCGTCCAATCGGCGCTCGATCAGCTGGAATCGTAGGGCGGTCGGACCAGGTGACGGACGCGCCCACCGATCCACTCGTCACGCACCGACGATCTGCGTGCGCTCGAGCGGCTGAGCCTGGAATCGCTCGACGCGCTGCTCGGCGGGGTGGGCGGTCGTCGCGAGGGCCCGGGCCGTACCGGCGGCTTCGAGTTCGTCGACTACCGGCGCTACACCCCGGGCGACGACGTGCGCGGCATCGACTGGAACGTCTACGCGCGCCTGCACGAGCTGCACGTCCGCACCCCGCCGCAGGAGTCACGTCTCGCGCTCGCGCTGCTGCTCGACGCGAGCGCGCTCGATGGAGTTCGGCGATCCCAGCAAGCTGCGCTACGCGCAGCGGCTTGCGGCGCTGCTCGGCGCGGTGGCGCTGCTGCGCGCCGACGCCGTCCAGACTGCACACGCTCAGCGACGGCGACGCGATCACCGGCGGGCTGCACGACGCCACCGGCAAGCTCGGCCCGCTGGTGCAGGAGCTGCAGACGCTCCCGGCGGGCGCACCACCGACCTCGCGACCAGCGTCCGTCGCGCCCGCGATCAGGGCGCCGACGCCGAGATGGCGGTGCTGATCAGCGACGCGCTGACCTCCGACGAGCAGCTCGCAACGCGCTGCGGGAGCTCGCGCGCGACGCGCGCTCGGCCACGCTGCTGCACCTCATAGATCCGGCCGACAGAGCGCCGGGCCGGGCGGTCCGACAGTGCTCGTCGACAGCGAGACCGGGCAGCGGATCGAGCTCGAGGTCACAGACGACACGAAGCTGCGCTACGCCGAACGCTACGCGGAGCTGCAGGCCGAGATCGAGCGGGCCTGCCGCGCGAGCGGCGTGCGCTACGTGGCGGCGTCGACGTCGGTCGACGCGCTCGAGCTGCTGCTCGACAACGCGCGCACGGAGTCCTGCTGACATCGCGCTCGGCCTGAGCACCCGGCGTCTGCGGACCTGCCCGCCGTTGTCGCAGCTCCGGAAGCATTCGCCACACCACCCCGCCGCAGAAGAGCACGAGCGCAAGGAGCGCCAAGAGCCGCTCGAGCGAATGGGTCGCAGGTCGCGATCGCCCCGCTCCTGATCGGGCCGCCAGCACGCGCCCGCCGGTCTGCGCCACGAGCTGAGCCAGCGGCGAGACCTCGGCGGTCGCCGGCGAGTACTCGGCCGGATAGCGGAATCGCGACCTCCCGCTGGCAGTTCTGCGTCACCGAGCCCTGCGTCGTCAGCGCGAAGCGGTAGATGCCAGGTGGGCAAGGAGCTGACGTCGGCGTGGTACAGGCCGGCACCGACGGCCCGGAACTCGACGGGGAACGCGAAGCCGCCGAGCGTCGGTCAGCGTCCCCGAGATGGCCGGCGACGCCGAGCGCCGGCGGTGCCGGCCGGGGCCAGGTCGATCTGCAGCACGCCCGGGGTGCCGGCGAGCGCATGCGGCGCCAGCGACGGGCGCGTTGACCGGCCGCTCGGCCCAACGCACCGCGTCGTTCCACAGTGAGCGCTCGGCGAGCCACGCCGGCGCCCAGGGCGCGCCAATGCCCGGCGTCCAGGCGACGACGCGGCCTGCCCCGATCTGCCACTCGGCGAGCGCCGGATCGGTGTGACCGTGGGTGTTGCTCGCGAGCAGGTCGGCCTGCGCGCCGCGTCTTGAGCTGTCGTGACGACGTTGCCCGAGCAGCGGCGGGCAGCTTGCCGCCAGCAAGCGAGCGCACGACCGCGCTGTCACTGCTGATGGTGACCGCGAGGTGGCCTCTGACGCGCACCGGCTTGGCGCTCAGCTGCGTCTCCTTCGCGAAGATCTTCGGCAGTTGCTTGGCGTTGTCGGTCGCGTAGGCGTGGCCCGCCGGTGCCGGCGGCGATCCGCGCGAGCAGCCCGCGGTCGGCGTCGGATCCGAGCGCGACGGTCGCGACCGTGATGTGCGCGCGGCGCAGATCCGCAAGCAGCGGTGTGTAGTTCTCGGGCTGGCTGATGCCGTCTGTCATCAGGATGATGTGCCGCTCGCTGGGCCTGAGCTCTCGAGCAGTTGCTTGGTAGCCGGCCTTGCAGGCCCAGGTAGATGTTCGTGCCGCCGTTGGCCTGCAGGCCGTCGACCGTCCGGTCGACCGGCCTTCTCGCTCGGCGGTCGAGCTGAGCCGCTGCAGCGGCACCAGCGTGTGGGGAATGATGTCGAAGTCGATGATCCCGAGCTGGTCCTTGTGGGCGCGCGATGAACGCCGCGCTGTCTGCGGCGGCGACGTGGGTCATCAGGATCTTCGGAACGCCGCCGGCCTGGTCGATCATGCTCCCCGAGTGGTCGAGCACGAGCTCGATCGCGACGTTGCGCCGCTGCAGGTTGCCGGGCACCAGGCTGCGCCACCGGCAGCAGCTGCTGCAGCGCCGAGTTCGCGTAGCGGCCGAGCGAGAAGCTGTGCGGCCCGCCGAGGGCGAGCAACCCGAGGCCGTCGGAGCGCACGGCGTCGCTCAGCGCGGCGATCTGGGTCGCGCTGAGCTCCGTCGCCGGCACGTCGTCGAGCACGACCGCGTCCTCGCGGCCGGTAGCCGGCGGTCGCAGCCGGGAGCCCGGCGGGCGCGGTCGTGGCGACCCGCAGCCCGCCGCGCGCCAGCAGCCCCGGCAGCGGCGAGCGCGCCAGCGCTGACGACGAGCACCCGCGGCGCCGCGACCACATCGGTGAGGCCCACATCGAGTTGTTCTTGGGCTGCGTGTCGCCGGGGAGCGAGACCGTCGCCTCGAACGACTGCCAGCCCGGTTGTTGGCGGTGTAGAGCAGCAGCAGCGGGTTGTCGCCGGCCCGCAGCTGAACGGTCTGCTTGCGGGGGTGGCGCTACCGCTGCCGACGCGCAGCACCGCCGCGCCGCAACCGTGCTGTGAATGGTCAGGGTCACGGCACCGTGATCACCGCGGCGCACGGCCGGCGGCACGGCCATCGCGGTGATCGCTGCGTCGTGAGCAGTCGACCTGGAAGCTTGACCCAGTCGATCCGGACGCCGCGGGCGGCGCGCCTGCGGCGCGGCTGCCGTCAGGTCGCCCTGCGTTTGGCCACCGTCGCTCAGCACCACGACGCGCCCGCCGCGCGGGACGAGTCCAATCGCCGTCTGGATCGCGTCCTGTAGGTCAGTGTTGCTGGAGTCCCGGGTAACGGCGGGGGGCGTCGTCGGCCCGGAAACCGTGGACGCGCCGGCGAAACTCACCAACCGGCAGGGCGAGATGCAGTTGTCGTCTGCGACGCCACGGATCCAGCTGCGCTCCAGCGCTCGCGCCTGCGGAGAGATGCTCGCGGACTGATCCACCGCGAGCACGGTCGGCGGCTGCGAGTGGTGGCCCACCTCTGGATCGGCAAGCGCGAACAAGACCAGAACAGGCGCCAGACAGATCACGACCGTCGTCGGAGAGAGCCGGCCGCGAGCGGCGCGCTGTGGAGTGCGCTGACGCCTCAGTACGACGAACCCAACCACAATCGCCGCCAGCGCAATCAGCAGCAACAGCACGAGTGGGTGCGCGAAGCGGAGCATGCTCACGCGATCGTGCGTATGCGGCGCGTCGCCCAGTAGGAGGCTTCGAGTACGAGCGCCAGGAGAGCGGCGGCCAGGAACCAGGGCTCGAGCGGCTTCGGTGCGCTTGTCTGCTTGAGCAACCCGATGCGGAGATCAACCGGGGTCGAGCTCGCCGCGACCGGTGTCGTGGCGCTGACGGCAACTTGCGCCGTGCGATCAATCCGCGGCCCACGCTCAGTGACCGTGTAGAAGCCGGGTTCAGGGACCACGAACGAGGCGGGACGGCCACGAAGCCGCGTGCGCTCGATCACGGCGCCGGCGCGCGACAGACTGGCGCTGCGGGCGCCAGGTGTCGCGTCGACCAGAATCGGCGTCCCGGCGCTCGCCGACGGCGGCGCCCACCGCGAGGCCCAAGCCACCAGGTTCGCGATCAACACCGGGAACGACGAGAGCTGCGGCAGGTTTGAGCGCGCGGGTTCAAAAGCCAACACGGCGAGGCGGCGACGCCCGTTGTCACCGGCGCTGAGCAACGGCCCCGACGGGCTCCAAACAGCCGCCGTGAGCCAGGGCGGCAGCGTCAGATCACGCGCAGTGCCGTGGTTGACATCGAGCGAGCTCAGATCGACGCCGCTGAGCAGCGGGCTGGTCGCGTCGGTTCCGCTCACGACGGTGTCGCTCAGCGTCCCGCCGACGCGCCCGTCCGGGAGCCGGGGTGGATCGACCAGCAGCGTAGCCGGCGCCGCCGGCAACGGCCCGGCCGGCAACCAGCCATCCAGCACCAGCAGCGTGCTCCTGTCGGCGTCGGCGGGGCTGTACTGGGCCGGAGTCGACAGCCGCACGTGAACGCCAGGGACGGAGACCAGCGCCTGCGCGAGCGCGAGCGAGCGCTTGCGTGTCCCGACCAGCGTTACGACGGTCCCGCTGGGAACCCCACCTGCCCCGGGAACGGTGACCGCCGCGGTGTCGTCGTCGGCGAGCCCATCCCTGGCGGGCAGGCTGAGTTCGACGTTCTCGCCCGGATCGGCCAGCAGCGCGATCTCCGCGCTGGCGCCCGCGGCGAGGTCGACGTTGCCCTTGAGCGGCACGCGCCCGATGGCCTGCGCGGTATACCTGTCGACCGCAGGAGCGCGACTGGCATTGACGACGGTCGCGTACACCTCGCAGTCGCTGGGTGAGCCGATCCCGCAACGCGCGCTCGCGTCGAAGATGCCCTGGTCGGAGACCGTCGGCCCGACGGTGATGTCACTGAGCTCGCCGGGTGCTGCGTTGGTGGCGGGCATCGCGTCCTGGGGTGCGCGGATCACCTCGATCCGGTCATGCACACCGTCGAGCGTGCCTGACGCGACACGAAGAGCCGTCGCGAGATCGGCGGGCGCCGCGGTCGGCCGGACGCGGGCGAGCACGGCTCGCGCTCCGGCGGCGTTGCCGCGGTAGATGGTCGCAGGCGACGCGTCTGCAAGCACGATCGAGATCGGCGCGCCAGGCGGCGCGGAGTGGACGATGTGCAGGGCAACGTCGCGGGCGACGGTGAGCCGCCCCGCCGGTGACATCCACAGCGAGTCATCGAGGACGATCACGCGTCCCGGTGTTGGTGTTCCGTGGTTCAGTTGAGGCTCGGCTAGAGCGAAGACGAGGAACACAATGGCCGCAGCCTGCAGGAGCAGCAGCAGCGGCAGTGCCGGCAGCCGGCGGCCGCGACTACCGATCGCGGGCAGCGTGTCGAGCTCGCGCCAGACGAGCAGACTCGGCACCTTGCGCACAGGGTTTCCACGGTTGCGCAGATGCAGAGCGATCAGCGGTACGAGTAACAGCAGCCCAGCCAGCACCCACGCGCTCGCGAACGTCACGAGCTGTTCACCAGGATTTCAGCGACAGCTGGTTGGCGACCCCGAAGTAGTTGTTGCGCTGGGTCTGTACGGCTGCCGATGCGGCGTCGGAGCTTGGCGGAATCACAGGGAAGCCCGTGGTCCCGCCGGTCGCGGCACCCGATGACTGAGCTGTGCGGCCACCGGCGCCGCCGCCGTCAGGCACCTGCGTACTGCCTTCGCCGTTGGGCGCGTGCTTGGCGGTGCTCGGGGCGTATCCGGCCTGGAGTGGCAGGCCAACAGAGCCATGCGCCAGGTCCGGCGAGAGGCCCGGCCCGAGTGCCGAGCTGCCAGGCGCCGAGCCGGCTTGGTCGCCGCCCGAGGGCGCGTGACCAGCCGAGCCGCTGAGTGCATCGCCGGTGGATCCGGAGTGTCCCGGCGCGTTCGCAAGACCGGACTTGCCGCCGGCCTTCGGAGCCGGCGAGCCGGGCGAACCGGTTGGCGCGGCGGCACCGGCTGGTGGCTTGATGGACGTCGAGCTCAGTCCGCCGGCACCCGCCGCGACCTTGCTCGGCAAAGCCTCAGCCGAGCCGGGCGCGCCCGGCTTGGTGCCGGACTGCCCGGACTGGCCGGCCACGCCACCGGGCTGTGAAGTGTGGACCACCTTGAAGTCGCGTGTGCCCTGATTGCGCGCCGAGGCTGCACCTTCACGCCGGAGCTCCTGGGCTGTGATCTCCGGCACGTAGGGGTTCACCCGCTCCTCCTGGTGGTTCTCAGCAAGTGCGGCCTTCAGCGCCGCGCTGATCGAACTGTGTGAGTTGACGGGGTGCCCAGCGCGAGCTCCCGGTCGCCCGTTGCTCTGGGCCCCCCGGGCGCCGCCATGTCGCGCACCGGCGCCACCAGCGCGCGAGGCGGCAAGCGTCGCCGCCGACGGGGCCAGCGCCAGCAGCAGCGCGAGCGCGACCGCGACCACGACAAGCGCCGCCCATTCGCCGGGCGCTCCGAAGCTCCGCAGCCGTGCCGTGCGAAAACTCTGCGCGACCGCCGCCCTCGCCTCCTCGGTGACCCGGGCCGCCAGCTCGGTGCCCGCCCGATCCCCGGCGGCGGCGGCGCGATCCCCGGCGCCGTCAGCGGAAACTCGTGGCGAACGCGACGTGAGCTCGACCGCGGTCGTCACGCGGTCGCGCAGCGAGAGGCCGTCGTCCAACATCTCCGCCGTCTGTTCGAGCGTCACGCGCCGGCGGAGCGCGGCGCCGAAGGCGACCAGCGCCGGCGCGAGTGGGACCAGCAGCCACCAGGTCCGGCGCTCGCCTCCCGCCAGCCAGATCACGAGATCGGTGACGAGCGACGCTGCCGCTGCGAGCAACAGGTAGCGCCGGAGCAGTACGAGCGCCCGGCGCCGCGAAACGCCGCGGCGCCAGCGCAAGACCCCGTTGCTGAGGTTGGGGGTAGCCCGTTGCTTGTTCGAGCGCTCCCGGCCGGTCGGCTCAAAGCGGGCCGCGCTGCCGGCGTCCACGCGCAGCCACGAGAGCGCATGGTCCGCGGACGCCCGCAGCTGCCGGGCGAGCTGCTCGCCGCGGTCCGGTCCGGCGTCGCGTGACCTCGGCGCGTGGGTGGCCCGCGCGCGACGCCCTCGCCGTGGGGGGTTCAAGTTCTTCGCACGTCCGAACCACTCCCCAAAATCGGCCGGCGGGGTGGTGTCTACAGCGGCAGCGGGCGAGTCTGAATCAGACATAGTAGGAATCGGGCCCCCGCCACCGATAAATGATAGGCGATCATCATGTCCGGCCTGCCCAGCTCAAGCCGATCGGCCAGTTCGCGCGGAGCCTATAATTTGTGCCCACCGCGGGCAGATGGAGACCGGTGCGCGCCAAGCAGGTGATTTAGGCAATGCGGGTGATTCGAACCATGCCGGGCACGCTGGTCAAGACCTCAGAGCCCCCGCGCCATTCACCTTGAGGCGGCTCAAGGGTGCACATCGATCGGTGCCGGTCCGCGTACTCGCAACACTCGCCGGCTTCGGGTTGGTCGGCTTGGCGCTGGCCTCACTGGTTGCACCGGGCGGAGCGCAACCCGCGCAGAACGCCGGCGGCAGCCCGACGTCAGCTGGTGGGATGGCGGGGATGGCGGGAATGGACATGTCGCCGCCGGCGCCGCCGGTGCCGAAGCTCGAAGACGGCGCGTGCACAGACAAGGCCTGCCCAATCCCGAGTCCGGGGGGCGACGAGCTGGCGGTCGCCGGACGCCTCGGTGCCGGGATGGCTGCGGCTTGGGTACGAGATAGCAGTGGAGAGCTGAGTGTGCGGGTCGAGCTGCTCGGCTCCGACCTGCAACCGATACGCGAACC
The DNA here is from genome assembly GCA_963720195.1 of uncultured Conexibacteraceae bacterium. Lineage (GTDB taxonomy): Bacteria > Actinomycetota > Thermoleophilia > Solirubrobacterales > Solirubrobacteraceae > Palsa-465. The sequence goes on along the minus strand of CAVRFD010000008.1, from coordinate 119,163 downwards.
GGTCACGTTCGCCGGGAACCCCCCGAGCCGGACCTGCGGACCCGGTTGCTGGTCGCTGACACTGGGTAGCACGGCGGCTCACCTCGAGATCACAGCGCGCGAGCACGGTCACCGGCGCGCCGTGAGCCTGCCGTTGCACTGGGAACGCGGTCGCAGCGCCCGGGCCCGAGCGCTCATCGATCAGGCCGTACAGGCGATGACCGCGTTGATCGGCGTCCGGCTCGAGGAGCGACTCGCGACCGGGATCCCCGGCTCGGTCGGGTCCCTCGAGGACATCCACTACCGGCTCAGCGCCCCGAACGCGATGTCGGCAACCGCCACCGGGTCCGGCGAACACGAGATCACAATCGGTCCCACGCAATGGATCTACACCCCGGGAGTCGGCTGGTCGAGCAGCAACTACAACGGGCAGGACGGTACGTCCTTCAAGACCTCCGGCATCTTCACCTGGCACAAGGATGAGCAGTCAGCTCAGCTGCTGAGCGAGACCAACCGGGGTGGCACCCCGGTGGCGCTGATCGCACTGATGAACCCACATCTGCCGGCCTGGCTGCGCCTGACCGTCGAGACCCGCACCGGGCGGGTGGAGCAGGCCACGCTGATCACCCAGGGGACCTTCACGACCGACCGCTTCTCGCACTACGGAGACCCGCAGCGCATCCTCCCACCGAAGTCGTGATCGCGGACTCCCCTGACAACGCCGCCGGAGGGCGGGCCCGCCCGCGGCGCGACACGTGGCTGACCTCGGCCCTCGGGCTGGTGTTGCTGGCCGCAATCCCTCCGATCGCGATTACCGGTCTGCTCTCGAATGCTGCCTACGACCCCCGGCTGGGGAGCAACGTGCTCGCTCAGGGGCGCTCACTCGGGCCGTTCGACTTCTACCTCTTCTCGTGGCCGACGAGCCCGTCGTGGCTGTACGCCGTTACCCAGGGCATCCACGTGACGCTCGGGTTGGCGATCGCGCCGATTGTCCTTGCGAAGCTGTACTCGGCACTGAGCGGCGCGACGCTGAGGCTCGCCCCGAGGGCGCAGCTCGCACAGGTGTTGGAGCGTCTGATGCTCGCGTTTCTGATCGGCGGGATGCTTTTCGAGCTGATCACCGGCCTGTTCGAGATCGAGTATTTCTACCCGTGGGGTCTCCAGCTCATCTCCGCCCACTACTACGCGGGTTGGATCGTGATCGTCGCCTTCGTGCTGCACGCCGCCGTCAAGCTGCCGACGATGCGGCGAGCGCTTGCGACCAGGCGGGAGCTCAGAGCGCTGGAGCTTGCGTCAGCCGCCGACGACGGCCAGCCCGACCTGGTGATAGAGCCGGGACCGACAGCGCTGACGCGGCGACTGGTGCTCGGCACGGCGGCCGCGGGATCGCTGCTGCTGCTGGTCCAGGGACTTGCTCAGGTTGTGGGCGGCCCGGTGCGAGACCTCGGTCTGCTGCTTCCGCGCGGCAACGCGACCGGGAGCGGCCCGAACGACTTCGAGGTCAACGGCACTGCCATATCGGCTGGTCTCGGGCCACGCCAGCTCGGCGACGGCTGGCGCGTGAAAGTGAGCTCCCGGCGCGGAGCAAAGCGCTCGTTCAGCCGGGAACAGCTGCTTGCACTTCCGCAGTACACCTACTCACTGCCGATCAGCTGCCGAGAGGGCTGGTCGACGACGCAGCACTGGACCGGCGTGCGTCTGCGGGATCTCGCGGCCCTCGTCGGCGAGCATGGAAGCCAGATCGTGATGATGACCTCGCTCGACGGCGCCACGGCATCGCTGGCCGCGAGCCAGGTGGCAGATGACCGGTCGCTGCTGGCGCTTCATGTCAACGCCGTGCCGCTCTCTCAGGACCACGGCTTCCCGGCCCGCGTGGTCGTCCCGGATACGGTCGGGGTGAACTGCCTGAAATGGATCTCGGCCCTGGAGTTCACGGCGGAATGAACGACCTCGAGCCCGGCGCGCGTGACCCGGCCGGCACTGACACAGACGGCCGTCGCGGCTTTCCGCCAGTCGCCGTTCACCTATTCGTCCCGGCGTGCCTGAGCGCGCTCCTGCTGCTCGTCTCGCTGCCGCTGATTCTGCGGCTGAATTCAGAGACGTTTCGCGCCGCGACCGGCGACTCGGTGAATCCCTACCTACCGCGCTGGCTGGCGCTGAGCGCCGCGCTGTTCCTGCTCTCGGGTCTGTTGTACGCGTGGCGGATCGCCCGCGAGCGCCAGGCAGAGCGGCAGCGACAAGATATGGCGGCGGCCAGCAACGGCGAGTGACAGAGGGCGTGACCGCCAGCGAGACGGCCACGCGAGCCGGCCACGCCCTCGGTCACCTCACTGCTTGGGGATCGCGCTCTTGGGGAGCGCGAACGCGATCACGCGCGCGCCGATCGGACCGAGGTGCGCGGACGCGGTCAGCGCGCCTCCGCCGACTGAGGCAACGATGTACTCGCGGCCGTTTAGGTCGTAGACACTCGGTGCGGAGCCGAACGCCAGGCCGACGTTGTACTTGTAGAGCACCTTGCCGGTCGCTGCATCGAACGCCCACAGATTGCCGCTCTGGTCGCCGGTGAAGACGATGCCGCCGGCGGTGGCCGTCGCGCCACCGGTCATCGGCGTTGGCATGTTCATGCGCCACAGGAACTTGCCGGTCTTCAGGCTTACCGCGTTGAATGTCCCCGTCGGGACCTCCTTGGAGGGTGTGTTGCGCAGACCGCCGAACTGGCTCTCGCCGGTGCCCTTGCCAGACTTGGTCACGGTGAGGATCTGGCAGAAATTGATTCCCGACACATATGCCGCCTGAGTCTGCGGGCTGTAGGCGACCGGCGCATACTGTGACCCGCCGACGGCTCCCGGACACTCGAGCGTGCCCTTGGTCGTCGGAGGCGTGTGGTCCTCCTTCACGAATGCCAGGCGCGGGAACACGTCGTGTCCGGTCTTGGCGTTGAGGACGAAGTAATAACCGCTCTTGCCGGCTTCACCGACGGCGGGCACGGTCCTGCCGTCTACGTCCGCGTTGAAGATCACCACCGGTGACTCCGCGTCGTAATCCCACAGATCGTGGCGAACCTCCTGGTGGTACCAGAGCAACTTGCCAGTCTGCGCATTCAGCGCGAGGATCGAATCGGTGTATAGGTCCGGGCCGGGCCGCTTCACGCCAACGATCGCCGGCGCCGGATTGCCGGTGCCGACGTAAAGTGTGTTGGTGGCGGTGTCGATCGTCGGTGCGAAGTACACGGTGCCGCCGCCACCGTGCTTCGGGACCCATCCAGTGCCGGCCTCGGGGACCGTGTAAAACTTCCACACCTGCTTGCCGGTGGTGGCGTTGTAGGCAGCGACGAAGCCGCGCACTCCATCTTCGGAGCCGGAGTCGCCAACGAACACCAGGCCGTTCCAGACCGTCGGGGCGGTGGTCTCGTAAGCCCCCGTGTGGGGCGAGGCGACCTGAGTCGACCACAGCTGTTCGCCGGTCGCCTGCTGGATCGCGTGAAGCTTGTCGTCGAAGCTGACGACGTACACCCGACCGTTGGCGACCGCGACGCCACGGTTCACTGACACCCCGTAACCGCCGACGCCGGTCGACAGCGAGAAGTTGACGTTCGGAACGTACTTCCAGATCTGGTGTCCGGTCTTGGCGTTGAACGCCAGCACCTGGTCGGTACTGGTCGTCACGTAGACGTTGCCGTCGGTCTCAAGCGGGAAGTTCTCCATCAGGTACTGCTGGGTCCCGACGCCCGAGCTCCAGACCTCCTTCAACTTCGAGACGTTCTTGGTGTTGATCTGCGTCTCTGGCGCAAACCGATCGTTGTTGCGATCGTGGCCGACGTACTGCCAGTCGGTGCTGGACGCACCGATGGAATTGATCGTGCCGGTGCTAGTGGAACTGCTGCGCGCTGTTCCGCCCGAGGCGAGCAGCACGATGACTCCCACCAACCCTGCGAGCAGCAGCACTGCCGCGTTCCTGCCTAGTCCACGACCTAGCATTTTGAGGGCTCCTCCCCAATCGCGCCCGAGCGGCGCGGCTCCGGCTCCCCAACTCGATGGATTTGGGTACCGCGACCAGTCGGCGCGGCCCCCAAATTCGATGGCTTCACCTCAGCAGGAGTCAGTTTCCAACCGGTGCCACTTTGAGCTTGGTCCGCGTGAACGCAACCTTGTAATGGTTGTTTCCCTGCCTCGTCACGATCGTGCCCACGAGGTGGTCGTAGTTCACAGACTTCAGCGTCATATACCCAAGGACTGGATCGCCGCCGAAGCCGACGAGCTCCATCTGCATCTCTTTGCCGGTCCAGTGCCAGTTGTACATCGTGCCGACCCAGTCGCCCTCTTGGCCACTTTTGTCGTACGCGTAGACCTGCACCTGGCCGACCATGAAGTCCTCCGGTCGCTCACCGAAGCCGGCGAACATCGAAGTCGTTATGACTTGGCTGCTGGACCCCTTGCGGTTGAACTTGAAGACGCCGGTGAAAGGCTTTGCCACCTTCATCGACACCTTGTATCCCGGGTGCTTGAGCAGGTAGCCAGGGCCGGTGGTCGCCGTTGCGGCGGCCGCCGCGCCAAGAGACGCGGCGGCCGCCACGCAGAGCGTGATGACGGCCCGGCGGCAACGCGCCGGGATGGTGAACCGGGTACGTGCTATCGAGCCGCGCATCATTACGGCAGCTTCTTGGTCGGCTTTCCGACCACGATCGTAGGTGTGTGAATCGAGTTGGAGACAGTGAACCGATCCCACATCCCGGCCGCCAGGTGCCCGGCGACGCCGCACACGAGATACAGCGACTGCGGTTTCGTGGGCGTGTAGCTGACCACCGCGGTACCAGCACCGGACTTGATGCCGGTCGTTGGGACTGCCGGGGCCTGCTGCGGTTCGCCCAGCGGGTTGATGATCGCCGTTGGCGGGACCTTCAACGAACTGGTGATCATCAGGCTGTGCGGCACTGCCGAGGCATTCGACAGCAGGAACGTCGCACTCCATCCGGTCGGGACCTCGTAGTTAGCTTCGCCGCCGTAGTAGCCGTCGAAGTTAAACCCGGAGTTCTTCCCCTTCACACCGGAGGTCATCTTGAACACAACCTGCTTGGTCGCAGCCTTGTAGTACGTGTAGGCGTTGACCTTCTTGTAGGTACTCAGGTTCGGCAGGTTGGCATTCGGCGTGGTGATCTGAGGCACTCCCGGCGTCAGCCGCTTGATCGCTGACCCGTTGAGCTTGAACACGACGAGATCGCTGTCCGCCGCAAGCGCCACATACTGCGTACCGTTGACCTCATAGGTCATCGGCGCCGCCGAGATCGGCACACCGAGGTTTGCCTTCCACAGGATCTTTCCGTTGGTGGCATTCGCCGCGTAGAGTGCTCCCTCGAGCTTCTGCGTCGGGCTCGTCGGGGTCGTCCCGTCACCGAAGAACACAAGCCCACCGGAGGTGCTCGTCGCGCCACCCTCGGACTCCATCGGCAACGGATCCTTCCACACGATCTTGCCGGTGGCGTCGTTGATCGCCGTGAACCCACCGGTGGTCTTCCCTGGCGCCGGGGCGAACGAGCCACCGAAGTCAGGCTGACCGGTTGTGTGCGTCGCCGTCTGCTTCGCTGGCTGCAGCGTGTAGATGGCGCATTCGTTCTCCCACTGCATGTAGACGTCGTTGGTCTGCGAGTCGATCGTCGGCGGCGAGAACTCCAGACCGCCGTTGGCGCCGGGGCAGACCTTCGTCCCCTTCGTCGACGGGTACTTGTGCGGGGTGCTGTACGGCTCGACGTAGGGCGACTTCGCGATCAGCGCGCCGGTGTTCTCGTTGATGATCGAGTAGAAGCCCGACTTGTTGCCCTGGCCGACGACCGGAATCGTCTGGCCGTTCTGCGAGATCGTGTACAGCGACGGCGCCTGGTGCGAGTCGTAATCCCAGCCATCGTTACAGACCTCGGCGTGGGCCCACTTGATCTTGCCGGTCTTCGCGTTCATCGCCACGGTCGCGTCAGAATCCGGGTCACAGCCCGGACGCACAGCCACGTCGAAGTCCGGGCTCGGGTTGCCGGTACCGACAAACACGGTCCCGGTCGCGGGGTCGATTGTCGGTGGCATCCAAACGTCGCCGCCGCCATGATCACCAGTCTTCGGCACCCAACCATGCCCCGGGCTCGGAACCAGCCAGGTCCGCCACAGCAGCTTGCCCGTGTTTGCGTTGAACGCCTGTACGGCACCGCGAACACCGGCATCGCTCTCGGCACTACCGACGATGTACTCCCCGTTCCAATACGTGCCCGGCGACGTCTCAGAGACGCCGGCGGTCGCGTTCGCGACGGGTGCACTCCAGAGCTTCTCACCGGTCGCCTGCTGCAACGCGATCAGCTGATCGTCGAACGTGATGTCATAGACCTTGCCATTGGCGATCGTCAAGCCACGGCTGGTCGGCACGCCGCCACCGCCACCGGCGATCGCGAGGAAGAAGTTCACCTTCGGCGTGTAGGACCAGATCTTCTTTCCAGTCGTCGCGCTGACCGCGACCACCTGGTCAGTGTTGGTCGTGTAATACAGGACACCGTTGACTTCCTCAGGATCGGTTTCCCAATCAGTCTGATTCGGACCGGCCTTCAGCGTGAACGCAACACCGAGCTTGCTCACGTTGCTCGTGTTGACCTGATCGATGTCCGCAAACCGGGTGTTCTGCGTGGTTCCGCCCCAATAGGGCCAATCCACGTTAGAACCAGAAGCGGCTGTTGCCGAACCGGCCGAGAAAACTACGATCACGACCGCGGCGACACCCGCGGCCAGGGTGCCGCTCAAAGCGACTAAGGACCTACGCCCAAGCCTACGCATACCTCAAACCTCCGTCTAAGGGACCCGCAATAAGATGCGGCCGGCCCCCCGACGCACGGCCAATATAAAAGCTACCAAACGCACAAGCCGGGCCGCGCCACATCGGATTCCGTTCCTGCAGATCGCAGATTGCTGACCGCGGATTGCTGTAATAGGATCGCTTGTGGGTGTGGCTCTCCGAGCCATCGGCACGAGGTTCTTGCAAATCGCAATTCAGGGGCCGCCGGGAGGGTTTTCAATGAGGGGTCTACCAGCCGGCATCCCGCACCGTGCAGCACTGTGGGCGGGCCTTGTGGGCATGAGCGCAGCAGCCGCCTTCGCGGGGTCGGCAGCCGCTGCGACGACCACCACCACGACCACGACCACGACCACGACGAAGAGCACGACGCCGCCGCCGCCACCCGGCTGGGAGCCGGGTTGGCTGCTTCCGAAGAAGGACTGGGTCGGCCGCTACGACCTGGTCGCCAGCACCGGCCCGGATCACAGCAAGCTAAAGGGCCAGTTGACGTTGTTCGAGCAGGTCGAGTTCGTCGGCAAGCCGCCGTCGCCAAGCGGAATCGTTTCGCTGCGCACGAACAAATCGTCGGTCGTGCTGTACCTGACCGACCTCGATCACGATGGCAGCCGGCTGCTGGCACTGGTGCACGGAGGCGCGTTCGTCGCACCCGCGACCGGTAGGTTCACCGTTTCGAAGCTCGCGGGCGGCAAGATCGTCGCCACGCTCACCCAGAAGGGACTTTCGAAGCGCGTAGTGACGTACAGGCGGTTCTCGCAGAACCCGCAGCCCTAGAGCACAGCTTGCGAAGCCACTCGTCTAGTGACGCGCGTGGCGCGTTCGCGAGCGCTCTTCCTGCGCCTCGACCACCTTCACGATCAGCTTCAGGTACTGATCGATTCCGGTGGCACGCGCGTCACCGTGTTCGAAGGCCTGGCGCCAATCGGCGAGGGTCCCCTTGGCAGCGAGCTCGTTGAAGCGGTCACGCCGGATCTCTAGGGTGACCTTGGCGTCGCTGGGAATCGTCTTGACGACCTGCGGCCCGGGCATCTCGATGCGGTAAAGCTGCACGTCACCGCGGCCGTGGAGCTCCAGTCCAGCCACAATCTTGAGCGGCGCGAGGCCGGGCACTTCCTCCAGGAACCGTCGGATGCCCGTCTCGATCAGCGTCTTGGTGTCAGACGGAGCAGACAGAGACGTTCAGTCTACGCGAGGCCGCGGTCCGGCAGCAGCGGCGTCGCCAGCAGCTTCTCGACCGCAGCGGCCGGCGCTGGACGCCCGAGATGGTACCCCTGTGCGTACTCGCAGCCGAGCTGATCGACGCCCGCGAGCGCCAGGCTGTCCTCGATCCCCTCAACCACCACCTCGAGCCCGTATGCACGTGCGAGATCGGCGATCGCTCTGATCACGGGCATCACCGCTGGGTCGTGTCCGAGCCCGCGCACAAAGCGACGGTCGATCTTGAGGCCCGAGATCGGTAGCTCGCCGAGGCGCGCCAGCGACGAGTACCCGGTGCCGAAGTCATCGATCAGGATCCGCACGCCGAACTCGTCGAGTTGCTCGAGCGCCGCCCGGACCGTGTCTAGCTCCCCCATCAGAGCTGATTCGGTCACCTCGAGCATCAACGCCGCCGGCCTCAGTCCGGAACGCTCGACCATGTCCTTGATCTCGGCGGCGATCGTCGGGGAGCCGAGCTGCACGACCGACGCATTGACCGCGATATGAATGTCCGGAAGCGTCTGCGACCACGTCCGTGCCTGCTCGCAGACGAGCTCGAGCACGCACTTGCCGAGCGGCACGATCAGGCCGGTCTCCTCGGCGAGCGGGATGAACTTGTCGGGACTCAGCAGCCCGCGCTCGGGGTGCTGCCAGCGCACAAGCGCCTCCACCCCACTCCAGCTGCGGTCCGGCACGCTGAGGATCGGCTGGTAGTGCATCACCAGCTCGTGCCGATCGATCGCTTTGCGGAGCTCGGCCTCCGTCTGCAGCCGCTCCACCTGCTGGGCGCGCAGCTTGCGGTCGTACACGTGGTGGCGACCCGGGCCGCCGGCGCGCGCTGCCTGCACCGCCAAGTCAGCCTTCCGCAGAAGGCCGAAGGCGTCAATCGAACGCTCGCTGGACGCAATCCCGATGCTCGCCGTCAGCAGCAGCTCGACCCCTTCGATCTGGAACGGTCGGCGGATGGCCGCGGTCACGCTGCCCACGAGCTCACGGATCGCGCGAGCGTCGAGCTCAGGCGTCATCAGCGCGAAAGCGTCGCCGGCGAACCGTGCGACCATGCCGTGGCCGTTGACGACGGTCTGCAGGCGCTCACCGATCTCGATCAGCAACCGGTCCCCGGCTATATGCCCAAGGCTCTGGTTGATCTGCTGGAAGCGATCGACCTCGAGCATCATCACGGTGATCCGCCGCCCGGGCGTGTGGAGCTCAACATTGACCAGCTCGAGGAAGCGCGACCGGTTGGGGAGTCCGGTCAGCGCGTCGAAGTTCGCCGCCATCTGCACCGCCCGCTCCGAGCGGTCGTGGTCGACGGCCAGTGACGCCAGGTTGCCGGTGCTGATCACGAAGTTGATCTCTGACGGTGACGGGCTGTAGCGCATCGACCTGTAGACGGCGAACGTGCCCAGCACCTCACCACCGACCCGACGCAGCGGGTGCGACCAGACCGAGCCAAGGTCGAAGCGCTGTGCGAGGTCGGTGAACGACGCCGTCAGCGGATCGTCGAGCACGTCACTGACCACTACGGCCTGCCCGCGGGCTGCTGCGGTGCCGCAGGCGCCCATGCCCTCACCCACCGGCAGGCCGTCGATCTGGCGGCTGAACGCGGGGGGCAGCGTCGGCGATGCGCCGTGGCGCAGCACGCCCATCTCGCGATCGAGCAGCAGTACCGTGCAGTGGGTCTCCGGGAACTGCTGCTCGACGTGCTCGCACAGCACGTTCAGCGTGTGCTCGAGCGGTTCGCCCCGCGCGATCTGCGTCAGCACACGTTGCTGGTGGACGAGCTCGGCCTCGAGCGCGACCACCGGATCCAGCCCGTCAGCGCCAGTTAGCTCACCGCGCGCCGCGGCGGACTTCGACGACGCCATTCAACGCCCCCTAACGGGATTCCGATACGCCCATTATCGTCCCGTCGTCAAATCGGTGACGAGGTGCAGGGACGGGGGATGCGACGGCTCATCAAGCAGGGCCGTCACCTGCTCGGCTGCCGTGGGCATTGCCACATGGAACCCCTGGGCGTAGTGGCAACCGAGCTCCTCGACCGCCGCGAGTGTCTCCGCGTCCTCGATTCCCTCGGCCACGATCGAGAGCTCATGCGCGCGTGCTATGTCGACGATCGAGCGCACGACCGTGCGTGCCGTGACGTCGCTCGTGATACCTCCCACGAAGCTGGCGTCGATCTTGATCGAAGTGATCGGCAGCTCCCCGAGGCGCGCCAGCGATGAGTAACCGGCGCCGAAGTCATCGACCACCGTCCGCACGCCGAGCTCACGCAGACGCTCGAGCACGGGCGTGACGGCGTCGAGCTTCTGGACCAGGTCGGACTCGGCGACTTCGAGGCTGACGCTGTCGGCAGGCATGTTCGCCCGACCGAGCAGCGCCAACAGGTTGTCCGCAAAGTCCGGCTCGGCCAACTGCAGCACGGAGACGTTCACCGCGATCCGGAGGCCCGGGTTCGCCGCCACCCAGCGGGAGCCCTGGCGCGTCGCGATCTCCAGCACCCGCTGCCCGAGTGGCACGATCAGCCCGCTCTTCTCGGCGAGCGGGATGAACTCGGCCGGCGCGAGCAGCCCACGCGTCGGATGCTGCCAACGCACAAGCGCCTCCACCCGGTCCCAGCGATGGTCGGCGATGCGCAGGATCGGCTGGTAGTGAAGGATCAACTCGCCGAAGTCGATCGCGCGCCGCAGCTCCGACTCCCGACCGATCAGGTCCAGGCCCTCCGTGCGCAGCGCCTGGCTGTACACGCGGTGGCCACCGCGTCCGTGCGCGCGCGCTGCGTGCATCGCCGCGGCGGCATCGCGCACGAGCCCGTAGGCGTCAGCTGACCCATCCGCATACGCGACACCTACGGTCGCGACCAGGAACAGTTCGTAGTCGCGGGCGGTGATCGGCGTCGAGAACGCAACCTGGATCCGCGTTGCCAGCGCAGTCAGATCGTCCGCCGAGGGACAGTCGACGGCGAGCATGAACTCGTCACCGCTGAAGCGTCCGATCACGCCGTCGCTTCCGGCCGCAGCGTGCAGCCGTCGCGAAACCTCGGCGAGCAACGACGCGCTGGCGATGTGTCCGAGGTCATCGGCCAGGTATTTGAGTCGATCGACCTCAACGAATGACACCGCCGTCCGGCGCAGCGGTTCTGACAGGCGCTGGTCGACCAACTCGAGAAAGCGCGTGCGGTTCGCCAACCCGGTGGCGGGATACACGCTCGCGGCGGCTTGGATTGCGACTCTGCAGCCCATCGCGCTCGATCGCCAGCGCCGCGAGCTTGGCGATGCTGCCGACCGCCTTTATCTCGGCCTCGGGCGGCACGAACGGTTCAGTTCGATAGAGCGCGAGCGTGCCGAGGACCTCGCCGCCGACACCGCGCAACGGGTAGGACCACACCGAGCGCAGGCCATAGGTGTCGAAGACCTCCACCGCCGAGGCCGTGAGCGGGTCGGTTCGCACGTCCTCGACGACCACCACCCTGCCGCGCGCGGCGGCGGTTCCGCACGAGCCGTTGCCGTCAGCGACGACCAACCCATCCATCGCAGCTGAGTAATCACGCGAGAGCGACGGCGCGACGCCGTGACGCAGCACCCCCGCCGTCACGTCGTGCAGCAGGATCGAGCTGAACGCGCCGGGGTACGTTCGCTCGACGTGCCGGCAAAGCAGTTCAAGCGTCTCCTCCAGCGGATCGCCGGCCGCGATCCGTTCGAGTGCCTGCCGCTGCTGCACGAGGTCGAGCTCCGCCTGGTCGCGGCTGCGCTCGAACAGCTTGTGTGCGGTCACATCCTGGGTGTAGCCGACGACCCGTCGCACCCGACCGTCACACACCTCACCAACGGCTGCGTACAGGGACAACCAGCGGATCGAGTTGCCGACGGTCATCGGAGTAGCCGACATCGCCGTCGACACCCGTGCGAACCACGCTCGTCTCCGAACTCGCGGATCCGTTCGCGCCGCTCCGGCGGCAATGTCGCCAGCCAACGCTCGCGCCTGACCGGGATCGCCCTGTGGTCGTCCGCCGCCCAGATCGGACGTGGAAGCCCGTTCATACGGAACAGCTCCGGCAGGCACCAGACGATGTCGCTCTCGACGTCCCATGTCCAGGGGCTGAGATCCATGCCCCATTAATCGGCGGGTTGGCCGATTCATGAATTCCCGAATTTCAGACTGCAGGAGCTGCCCGTCTTACGCGGGAACTGTTTCGATCGTGGCCGCCGGATCGGCGACCGTCACCGCCGCGGCCAGGACGCGCAAGCCGACGCGGGCGCCCAGCGGGGCGCCGGCGTCGTGAGAAGACGCCTCTACGAGCACCCGCTGACCGCCATCGAGCATGACCTCGATCCGCACCGACGAGCCGAGGAAGGTGCGTCTGGGTGACCTCGCCGGGGCCGGCCGAGTCGGCGACCACGGCCAGCGCCTCGGGCCGCACCAGCGCCTCGACGGGGCTGCCGGGATGACGGCCGTCCGGGTTGTTCATCGCCACCCGCTGACCGAGCACCTGGACCTCACCGGCGTCGCCGACGCGGCCGGGCAGCCGGTTCATCGCGCCGACGAACTCTGCGACGAACGCAGTGGCCGGATGGCGATAGACGTTCTCCGGGGTGTCGATCTGCTCGAGCCGGCCGGCCTTCATGACGCCGACCCGATCGGCGATCGAGAGCGCCTCGGACTGATCGTGGGTGACGAACAGGGTCGTGATGCCCAGCCGCAACTGGAGGCTGCGGATCTCCGCGCGCAGCTGGTGGCGCACCCGCGCATCCAGCGCCGAGAGCGGCTCGTCCAGCAGCAGCACCGTCGGCTCGATCGCCAGCGCGCGGGCGATCGCAACGCGCTGCTGCTGGCCGCCTGAGAGCTGGTGCGGATAGCGGTCGGCGGCGTGCCCGAGCCCGACCAGCTCCAGCAGCTCGTCGGCGCGCTTCATCCGCTTCGCTCTTGGTCTGGCCGCGCATCCGCAGACCGAAGGCGACGTTCTCACGCACGTTCATGTTGGGGAACAGGCTGTAGGCCTGGAAGACCATGCCCATGTCCCGCTTGTTCGGCGGGCACCCGCGTGACGTCGCGACCGCCGACCGTGATCGTGCCGGACGTCGGCTGATCGAAGCCGCCGAGCAGGCGCAGCGCCGTGGTCTTGCCGCAACCGGACGGCCCCAGCAGCGCGATCAGCTCGCCCGCGGCGATCTCAAGGTCAAGGCCGGCCAGCGCCATGACGTCGCCGAACTGGCGCTCGACGCCGCTGAACTTGACGTCGGCACTGTTGCGTGCGAGAGCCGCGGCGACCGCGTTGTCGGCTTCCGGATTCTGTCCCGTCTGCCCACCGGCAGCCGAGGAAGCGCTTTCAGTAGTCATCAGATCACCCGGTCGTTCGTGCCCCGCGACGGCGGGCCAGGAATGTCAGTGAGAACAGCAGCAGGAACGTGAAGACCAGTGCCACCAGCGTCATCGGCGACCGAGATGCCTGGGGTGTTGTCCTGCTGTGACCAGCAGGATCATCTCCATCGGGAACGTGTTGTAGAGCAGCTGCGAGGCGATCACGACCTCGCCGAGGACCATCGCGATCGTCAGGAACATGCCGCCCAGCACCGCGGTCTGGACGTTCGGGCAGGATCACGCGCAGCATCGTGCCGGTCCAGCCGCAGCCGAGGCTGCGCGACGCGTCGACGAGCGTGTGCAGGTCGATCGCACGCAGGCCGTTGTCGATCGAGCGGTACACGAGCGGCATCGCCATCACCGTGTAGATCGGCGCCAGGCATGTGAGCGGATGGTTGAAGAACAGCTTCACCATCCACAGCGGCGCGCTGGCCTGCATGTCCGAGAGTCCGGCGGCGAGCACGATCGGCGGCACCACGATCGGCAGGATCGTGATCACCTCCATCACGATCGTCAGCTTGCGGCAGCTTCAGGCGCACCAGTACCGCGGTCGGCAGCACCAGGACGATCACCAGGACGGCGGTGATCGCCGGCGATCTCGAGCGACAGGTAGAGCGCGTCGCGCAGCGCCGAGCTGTGGAAGATCTCCGTGTAGTTGCTGAGGCCGTAGTTGCCGTCGCGTTGATCAGGCTGAACTTGATGCTGCAGAGCAGCGGCACCAGGTAGAACAGCAGCGCCAGTACCAGGATCGAGACGCGCCAGGCGCTGCGGGCGCTCGCGGCGGCGGTACGGCGGCGGACCGGCGTCTCAGGCGCGGGCGCGGTCAGCAGATCCGACTCGGAGCAACCGTCTGGAATCCAGGGTTGACGGTGCTCATTTCGGAGCCACCTCCCGGCTCGCCTCTGCACGAACCAGTAGCCGATCATCACGATCAGCACGACGCCGATCATCTCGGCGCCGAGCGCCATCGCGATCCGATCCTGGCCCGGGCAGCACGTTGTTGCTGAGCGCGAGGTTGATCCGGCCCGGGACGATCGCGAGCGTGCCGCCGTCCAGCGCCAGCGCGGTGGCATACGCGGAGAAGGCGCTGCCGAACAGCATCAGGGTGGCGCCGATCACTGACGGCGCCAGCACCGGGAACACGACGAGGCGGAGGTAGTGGAGGCGGTGGCGCCGAGGTTGCTGGCGGCCTCGTCCCACTCAGGCCGCAGCCCCTCGAGCGCGGGCGTGATGAAGATCACCATCAGCGGGATCTGGAAGTAGAAGTACGCGAGCACCGATGCCGGCGATCGAGGAGAAGTTGAAGTGATCGCTGAGGTTGAAGCCGAAGGCGCTCTTGAGCAGCGACCGTCAGCACGCCGAGCGGGCCGACGGTGGCGATCCAGACGAACGCGAGCGGCAGCCCGGCGAAGTAGGCGAGCACCCCGGATGCGCTGGAGACGACGCGCCGAGCATGCCGTCGCGCTTGCCGGCCACAACCGCGGCAGCGAACCAGAGCCCGAACAGCGCCGGCCCGACGGAGGTCCACAGCGCCAGGATCAGGCTGTTCTTCAGCGCCTGGGTGTACTGCGGCTGGCTGAAGATCTGTGAGAAGTTGTTGAGCGTGAGCTGGTTGTTCTCGGTCGTGAACGCGCCGTGGATCACCACGTACAGCGGCCCGCCGAGGAACACAGCCATGAACAGCAGGAACGGGCAGCATGCCCAGCCATGCGGCCGTGCCACCACGTCCGGGCATGCGCCGAGTCCCGCGGCGCCGAGGCGCCGCGGGACTCTTCACTACCGGGGCTACCTGTGGTAGCGATGGCTCTAGCTGATGGCGGTGCTTACCTCAGAGGACGGCGCTGCCCCACTTGCTGGCCAGAACCGTCGCGGCGTCGCTGGCCTGAGCGGCGGTCGGGAGACGCCTTGACGGTGCCCGAGGTCTTCGGCAGCTTCGTGAGGGCGGCCTTGTCGATCGTGCCGTTCTTGGTCATCGCGGCCTGCTCGACCGGACGCGCGTAGCCCTGCAGGAAGTCGTTCTGACCCTTGGTCGAGTACAGGAACTCCTCCCACAGACGCGCCGCGGCGGGGTCCGGAGCGGTCGCGCTGATCGCCTGCGCGTAGTACTCGGCGAACGGCTTGCCCGTCGGGACGTTGACCGTCCACTGGCGTGGCCGGGTAGGCCCCAGGCGCCGGCGACGTTCAGGAAGTCCCAGTTGATCACGATCGGGCAGGCGCCCGCCTCGATCTCAGCTGAGGAGTCGCAGTCGTTGTTGTTGAAGTTGCCGAGCCTTCGCGAGCTTCGAGAAGAAGGTGAGGCCCGGGGTGATGTTGCTGAGGCTGCCGCCGTTGTTGAGCGCGGCCGCCCAGACGGCACCGGTGGCGGCACCGGCCTGACCCGGAATGCCGTTGAGGGTGATGTCCTTGGCGTACGCCTTGCCGGTCAGCTGCGACCAGCTGGTCGGGCACTTCTTGACGAGCTTCTTGTAGCAGCCGAACGAAACGTATCCGCCGTAGTCGTTGAACCAGCGGCCGTTGGCGGCCTTGTTGGCGGCCGGGATCATGTTCCACGTCGCGACCTTGTACGGCGCGAACAGGCTTCGCGTCGAGATCAGCGAAGCTCTGGCCGATGTCGACGACGTCCGGGGCGTCGCTGCGGCCCTTGTCCGACTTGATCGCCTGGATCTCCTGAGCGGAGGAGCCGTCGGGAATCGCGTCGTTGATCTTGATGCCCGGTACTTCGCCTTGAACTGCGTTCATGATCGTGCCGTAGTTGGCCCAGTTGGTCGGGATCGTGATCACGTTGAGCTGACCCTCCTGCTTGGCAGCGGTATACGAGGGCACTGACGCCGCCGGCCTGGGCGGCAGAGCTGACGGTCGCCCAGTTCGTGTCGGCGCCGGCGGTCGCAACGGAGCTGATGCCAACGGCAGCAGCGGCGATCGCAACGGTGACCCCGGACAGCGCTAGCGCGCGTCGGTTACGAGTAAACATATTTCTCCTGAGGGAGGGTTGATGTGCTCAGGCGACGTCCGACCCGGTGGAGACCCTCGGCCTCCGCGCCTGATGCTCGGCACGCTACGGTGCTTGTACAGACAAGTTGTAACCGTGCAGTTACTGACTTGTTGCCAGGTTTTGAACAAACCTCAGGCCAACACAAGGACCTGCCTGTGAAGCCCATGTGAACCGCTGCCGGCGCTGATAGCGTCGCTGCAATGGTGGCCAGGCCGCTTGTGATCGCGCATCGGGGCGTTCACGCCACAGGGGCGACCGAGAACACCATGGAGGCCTTCGAGCTCGCGGTCGCGGTGGGCGCCGACATGATCGAGCTCGACGTGCGCCGCACCGGTGCTGGCGAGCTGGCGATCATGCACGATCACAAGCTCGACGATGTTGCGCTGGACTCATGCTCGCTCGAGTGAGTTCGAGCAGCGCACGGGCTTTCGGCCGCCGCTGCTGAGCGAGGTGCTCGACTGGGCCAGCGGACGCATCGGCCTCGACGTCGAGCTCAAGGAGGACGGTTATGCCGAGCAGGTCGCGCCGCTGCTCGTGGACTTCGCAGCAGCCGGCAACGAGCTGATCGTCACCTCGTTCCTCGATCCGCTGCTGGGGCGGGTGGCACAGCTCGCTCCCGCTCTACGGCTCGGCCTGCTGACGATGTGGACCGCCGAGCGCGCGGCCGAGCGCGCCGCCGCTGCCGGCGCACGCGTCGTGCTGCCTGAGATGAAGCTCGTAACCGACCCGCTGATCGACGCCACCGTCAGCGCAGGACTCGAGCTGATCGTCTGGGACTTCATGGCGGCCAGGGATGGCGCGCTGCTGTCCGATGCGCGCATCGCCGGAGTGATCACCGATGATGTCGCCGGCGCGCTGGCGGTCCGCGCCGTGCCGGGTGCGGAGCCGATACCCTCGAAAGATGAGCGACCGTCGACCAGTAATCGGAATAGCGACCGCGCTCGAGCGCGCGCAACTATGGCCTTTGGGAGGGTCCCTGCGCGTTGCTGCAGGTTTCCTATATTCAGGCGGTTCAGCGTGCCGACGCAATGGCGCTGATGATCCCGCCCGATCCGGCGCTGGTCGAGAACCCCGATGAGATCCTCGACCGCATCGACGCGCTGCTGCTCGCCGGCGGTTGCGATGTCGATCCAGGCCTCTATGGCGAGGAGCAGCACGCGCAGACGGTGGGGCTGGTGCCGGCCCGCGACGAGTTCGAGCTGGCGCTGATCACACGCGCGATCGAGCGCGACATGCCGACGCTGGGCATCTGCCGCGGCATGCAGGTACTCAACGTCGCTCGCGGCGGCACGCTGCTACAGCATCTCCCCGAGGTGCTTCACACCGATGACTCACCGGCGCAACCCAGGCACCTTCGAGGGCAACGAGCATGACGTCCTGCTCGTGCCGGGATCGCTCGCCGCGCAGGCCGCGGGATCGGAAGTGACGATGACGAAGTCACACCATCATCAGGGCGTCGGCGCGATCGGCGACGGGCTCGTCGTCACCGGCCGCTCGACGACCGACGACCTGCCTGAGGCGATCGAGCTCCCTGAGAGCACGTTCGTGCTCGGTGTCCAGTGGCATCCCGAAGCTGACACCGCCAGCCAGGTCGTCGGCGCGCTCGTCGAAGAGGCGCGTCAGAGAATCTCGGTCGCTTCCTCGTAACCGCCGGCCTGGAGCGCCGCGCGCACCGCGGCCGCATGCTCGGCACCGCGTGTCTCGAGCACCAACTGCACCGCGGTCTCCTGGATGTGCAGGTCCAGGCCCTCACGGATGTGCTGAACGTCGACCAGGTTGGCGCCAGTTCGGCCGACCAACCCCAGCAACGCCGCGAGGTGCCCCGGCAGGTCCGGGATCCGCACCCGCAGAACGAGCCGTCGCCGATGCTGCGTTTCATGTCGTCGTGCGACCTCGGCCAGCAGGCCGGCGCCCACGTTGCCGCCGGAGAGCACCAGCACCGTCGCGCCGTCGACCGGGCTCGAGAGCTTGTTCGCGAGCAGGGCGGCGACGCCGACGGCACCTGCCCCCTCGACCACGAGCTTTGTGCGCTCCATCAGGAACACCATCGCCTCGGCGACCTCATCCTCGCTGACGACCAGCAGTTCGTCGACCCAGGTGTCGATCAGTTTGAGCGTGATCTCACCCGGCCGCTTGACGGCGATGCCGTCCGCGATCGTGCGAGCCGAGTCGACGGCTACCGGCAAACCGGCCTCGAGCGAGGCGAGGAAAGGGGCACACGCCGCGACCTGGATTCCGATCACCTCGACATCCGGGCGCCGCGACTTGATCGCTATCGCGATTCCGCTGATCAGGCCGCCGCCACCTACCGGCACGACGACGCGCGCCATCTCGGGCATCTGCCGCAGCAGCTCGAGGCCGACGCCACCCTGCCCGGAGATCACGTCTGGGTCGTCGAACGGGTGGATGAACTCCAGCCCGGCCTCATCGGCCCGCGCTCTTGCGGCGGCCACGGCATCGTCGACGGTCTGGCCGACCAGGTAGAGCGTTGCGCCCAGCTCCTGGACGGCCTCGGCCTTCGCGATCGGCGCGGCTTCGGGCATGAACACCTCACACGCCACGCCACGCGCCCGCGCCGCGTAGGCGACCGCCTGCGCGTGGTTGCCGGCGCTACCGCAGACGACCCCGTGCCCGGCCGCGTCGCCCAGCGCCGTGATCTTCGACATCGCCCCACGCAGCTTGAACGAGCCGGTGCCCTGGAGGTTCTCGGCCTTCAGAACCACCTTGGTGCCGGCCCGTTCGGAGAGCGTCCGCGTGGTGATGATCGGCGTCTCCCGGACGACGCCTTCACCGGCGCGTGCGGCGCGCTCGATGCTGGCCTCGGTGACCAGCGCGCGAGACTGGTCAGCCGGCAAGCGCCACCACAGCGTCGATCTCGACGAGGGCGCCCTTCGGCAGGGCGACGACGGCGAGCGCCACACGCGCCGGAGGGTCGCTCTTGAAGAAGAGCGCGTAGACCTGATTGACCTCCGGCATGGCGTCGATGTCAGTGACGTAGACCGTCACCTTGACCGCATCCTCGAGTGAGCCGCCGGCGTCGTTGGCGATCGCGTGCAGGTTCTGCAGGCATTGGGTTGCCTGCTCCGCCGCCGTCGTCCCGACCAGCTCGCCGGTCGCTGGGTCAGCTGCGATCTGACCGGAGATGAACAGCAGCTCACCGCGCGAACGCACCGCATGCGAGTAGGGACCGATCGCCGCGGGGGCGCTCGTTGAGGTGTGCGTGACTCGATACACGTGATCTCCTTCGGAAGTGACTTGGCCAGCGTATTGTGAGGCCATGAACAGGCTTGCGCAGCAGACGTCGCCCTACCTGCTGCAACACGCCGGCAATCCGGTCGATTGGTACCCATGGGGCGATGAGGCGTTGGCTCGCGCCGACGAGCTGAATCGCCCGCTGCTCGTGTCGATCGGCTACTCCGCCTGTCACTGGTGCCACGTGATGGCGCACGAGTCCTTCGAGGACGAACAGACCGCAGCGCTGATGAACGAGCAGTTCGTATGCGTCAAGGTCGATCGCGAGGAGCGGCCTGACATCGACGCGGTCTGCATGACGGCCTGCCAGGCGATGACCGGTCACGGCGGCTGGCCGCTGAACGTCTTCCTGACACCCGAGCAGCAGCCGTTCTTCGCCGGCACATACTTCCCGCCCGACCAGCGTCCGGGCATGCCGAGTTGGCGGATGGTGCTGCAGGCGGTCAGCGAAGCGTGGCGGGACCGCCCAGAGCAGGTGCGCGAGCAGGGAGCGCGGCTCGCGGCGGCCGTGAGCGCGAGCGCGATGATCGGCGGCGACGCCGAGGAGGTGGTGCCGCGCACGGTGGTCAGCCGACAGCATCAACGCGCTCGGACAGATGTTCGATCGCGCGCACGGCGGCTGGGGTGGAGCCCCGAAGTTCCCACCGCATTGCACGCTCGACTTCCTGCTCGCCGCCGGCGATTGCGAGCTCGCGCCGGCGACCCTGCACGCGATGGCCGCGGGCGGCATCTATGACCAGGTCGGCGGCGGCTTCGCCCGCTACGCCGTCGACGCGACCTGGACCGTGCCCCACTTCGAGAAGATGCTGTACGACAACGCAATGCTGGTCCGCACGTACCTGCACGCCTGGCAGGTGACCCGCGAGCAGCGCTTCGTCGAGGTCTGCACCGAGACGATCGACTGGGCGCTGCGCGAGCTGCGCGGGCCGGAGGGCGGCTTCTGCTCGGCGCTCGATGCCGACTCCGAGGGCGTCGAGGGCAAGTTCTACGTCTGGAGCGTCGAAGAGCTTCGTGACGTGCTCGGAGCAGAGCTCGCCGAGCCGGCGATCGCCTACTTCGGCGCGACCGTGGCCGGCAACTTCGAGCACGGCACCAACGTGCTGGAGGCGCGCGGCGAGCCGCCCGAGCGGCTGCCCGAGATCCGCGCCAAGCTGCTCGACGCGCGCGCCCAGCGCGTCCGGCCGGGGCTCGACGACAAGCGGTTGACCGCCTGGAACGCGCTGATGGTCGCCGCGCTCGCCGACGCCGGTGCCGTGCTCGGGCGCGAGGACTACCTGCAGTCCGCGGCGACTGCGCGAGCTTCCTGCTCGACGACCTGCGTGACGCGGACGGCAACCTGCTGCGCACCTGGAAGGACGGCCGCGGTGTTGGGGGTGGGGGCGGGAGCCAATTCATGCCTACCTCGAGGATCACGCCTACCTGTTGCAGGCGCTGATCGTGCTCTACGAGGCGACGTTCGACGAGCGCTGGTACGTCGAGGCGGTCGCGCTGGCCGACACGATGATCGAGCGCTTCGGCGACCCCGAGCAAGGCGGCTTCTTCACCACCGCCGCGGACGTCCCGCACCTGATCAGCCGCCGCAAGGACCTGGAGGACACGCCGATCGCCTCAGGCAACTCGGCGGCCGCACTCGGCCTGCTGCGCCTCGCGCGACTCTCCGGCGAGGCCGAGTACGAGCGCCAGGCGGCCGGAGTGCTCGCCCTCCACGGTCCGCTCGCGGCCCGCCATCCGCTCGCGTTCGGACAGCTGCTGCAGGCGCTCGACCTCCACCTTGCAACCCCGCGCGAGGTTGCGATCGTTGGCGCCGGTCCGCTGACCGGCGCCCTACGCACCCGGTACCGCCCGCACATCGTGGTCGCGGGCACGGACCGTGACACCACGGATGGCACCGCGGTCCCGCTGCTCGAGGGCCGCACCGCCGTGGACGGGCACCAGGCCGCGTACGTCTGCGAGCGCTTCACCTGCCAGCTGCCGGTCACCGATCGCGAGGCGCTGGAGGCGTCGCTGGATGACGGAAGCTGAGGAGCTGGTTTCGCACATCGGCGAGCGCTACGGCTTCCGCGCACAGACGCTTTTCACCTTCGACCAGGACGTCGTCCTGCTGCGCCGCGATGACGGACCGAACTGGGTCGCGCGCGTGTTCGGACCCGAGCGTCCGCTCCCGCGCGTCGCCGGCGACGCCGAGATCCTGGATTGGCTGGCCGTGCACGGCTACCCCGCCGAACGTTGCGCGACGGCAGACCCAGTCAGCGAGCTGAACGGCTCCACCGTGCTCGTCACTGAGGCCGTGAGCGGCGTACCGCGCGCGAAGCGACGGGCCGCGATCAAGGACGCCGGCGGCATCCGTGGCCTCAGCGAGCTGCTCGCCCGTCTGCACACGCTGCCGCAGGGCAAAGGCGCTGTAGCGCGCCCGGGCGGTGCTTGGCACCACATGGCCGACGGCCTGCCTGTTGACGAGCTGGAGGCGGCCCGGACCTGGCTCGAGGCCGCGGAAGCCGACGCACCGGCGCGCGATCTGGCTCATCTCGCCGCGCTCGCAGACGCGCTCGACGCGGCGGACGCATGCGACGGATTACCGGAGGCCTTGATCCACCCGGACTTCGTGCTGGCCAACGTCGTCGCGACGCCGGAGCCGTCGATGGTGCTGGTCGACTGGGCCGGGGCCGGTCGCGGTCCACGGCTGTGGTCGCTCGCCTTCCTGCTGTGGGCCGAGGGCAACAAGGATCTGCGGCGGGTCGACCTCGCGATCGCCGGCTACCGCCGACGTGTGACGCTGGAGCCGGAAGAGCTCGAGCGGCTCGAGGCAGCCGTCGGCGCGCGCCCGCTGGTGTTCGACATCTGGCGGCTGCACAACCGCGGCCTCAGCGCCGGCGACGCAGCCCGGAGCGTGGGCGAGACGCGCGGGCTCGCACGGGCGATCGCCGCCCGTGCCCGCGCGGCGATTACTGCTTAGAGCACGGGCAGGTAGCGCTCGAGCTCCCAGGGCGTGACCTGGACGCGGTAGTCGTCCCACTCCTGGCGCTTGATCTCGATGTAGCGGTTGAAGGTGTGTTCGCCGAGCGCGCGCAGGACGAGCTCGGACTGGGCGGTGAGCTCGATCGCCTCGCCGAGCGTCTCCGGCAGCTGCTCGATGCCGAGCCGGCGACGCTCCTCGGGTGAGAGGTGGTAGAGGTTCTTCTCCATCGGGTCCGGCAGCTCGTAGCCGTGCTCGATGCCCTCGAGGCCGGCCTGCAGCAGGACGGCGAAGGTCAGGTAGGGGTTGCAGGCGGGGTCGGGGCAGCGCAGCTCCATCCGCGTCGCCTGCTCCTTGCCGGGGTGGTACATCGGCACGCGCACCAGCGCTGAGCGGTTGCGGCGCGACCAGGCGACGTAGACGGGTGCCTCGTAGCCGGGCACCAGGCGCTTGTAGGAGTTCACCCACTGGGCGAAGATCGAGCTGATCTCGCGGGCGTGGCGCAGCTGGCCGGCGATGAACGCCTTGCCGACGTCGGAGAGGCTGTAGGGGTCCTCGGGGTCGAAGAAGGCGTTGTGGCCGTCACGGAAGAGCGACTGATGGGTGTGCATGCCGGAGCCGTTCTTGCCGAACAGCGGCTTGGGCATGAAGGTCGCGTGGTACCCGTACTTGAGCGCGTACTCCTTGACCGTGATCTTGTAGGTCATGCAGTGGTCGGCCATCGTCTGCGCGTCGGCGTAGCGCATGTCGATCTCGTGCTGGCTGGGGCCGACCTCGTGGTGCGAGTACTCGGTCTGGATGCCGAGCTGCTCGAGCCCGAGCACGGTGTCGCGGCGCAGGTCGGAGCCGGCATCGAGCGTGGTCAGATCGAAGTAGCCGCCCTCGTCGAGCACCTCGGTAGAGCGCGAGTCGCGGAAGTAGAAGTACTCGAGCTCGGGACCGACGAAGAAGTGGTCGAAGCCCATCGCCTCGGCGCGCTGGACCGCACGGCGCAGGATGTGGCGCGGATCACCCTCGTAGGGCGTGCCCTCCGGTGTGCGGATGTCACAGAACATCCGCGCGACCGCGTGCTCGCTGCCGCGCCACGGCAGGATCGCGAACGTGCGCGGGTCCGGGACCGCGATCATGTCCGACTCCTCGATCGCGTTGAAGCCGGTGATCGAGGAACCGTCGAAGCCCATGCCGCCGTCGAACGCGTCGGCCAGCTCGGTGCTGTTGATGCTGAAGGCCTTGAGGTTGCCGAGGATGTCCGTGAACCAGAGGCGGATGAAGCGGATGCCCTCCTGCTCGACGCGGGCTAGGACATCCTCTTTGGTGAGTTCGGGCTGAGCGGTCATCGCGCCGGAACGTTACTTGTTCCGGCCGCGAGTGCTCAGGCCGCGGCGCGGTGACGCAGCCAGCGCTGCGCCCACTCCTGCAGCTGAATCAGAGCCGGGCCCAGGTCGCGGCCCATCTTCGAGAGCGAATACTCAACCCGCACAGGCGGGCCCGGGTGCACGGTGCGTTCGACGATCACCGCGGGCCTCGAGCTCCTTCATCCGCGCCGACAGCAGCCGGTCAGAGAGCTCGGGCACCGCCTGCCCCACCTCGGAGAAGCGCATCGGCCCATCCATCAGCACGCGCAGGATCGCGCCTGTCCAGCGTCGTCCGACCAGCTCGATCGCCTCGTGGTAGTACGGGCAGCAGCAGCTGCGTTCTACGTCCTCCGTACCGTCTGCGTCCGTCGTCGGTCATGCCGTCGATCTCGCCCGGTGCTTCCATGCCGGCGAGACTCTACGCGGCCTTCAGCGTCCGTGACTCTTCGGAGGAGCCGTCGATCGGCACCTCGCCGGCGACGTTCACCATCGCCGTGAAGCCCTCGAGCGAGACGGCGGCGATCGCCTCGAGCAACTGCTCGTCGTCCCAGCCGGCCTCGCGCGCCTCCTCGTGGAGGTACATCGGCGGGCGCCCCTCGGCGAGCAGCGCTCTGCAGGTAGCGCAGCAGCGCGGCCTCCTGGGGGTCGCCGGAGTCGAACTGGCGCGCGAGCGTGATCTCGTCGAGACCGAGGCCGGCCGCCCGCGCGGCGCGCGAGTGAATCGCGATCCCCTGCGCCGAGCCGTGATGCTCGGAGACCGCGAGCGAGATCCGCTCGAGCGTCGCGAGCCCGAGCTTGCCCGTGACGGAGCTCGGAGCGGAAACGCGCGTACGCACGCAGCGCCGCCGGCGAACCAGCAAGCACGCCGAGGAAGTTCGGCAGCTGGCCGCCGCCTGAAATGGCGCCGCGTAGCACCGGCGCCGACCGCTCCGGAGCGGTCAGTTCGTCGTGAATTTGGAACCTGCTCATCGTCGTCTTCATTTCGGCACCACGTCGGCTTGATCGAGAGGGAGAGACAGCCGGCCCCGGCGCCCGCGCGCCCAGGTACTTGGCGTTTGAGAGAGGTTCGTTCACAGGTCCTTTACTTTCGTGACCTGCTTACGCTTGGTTAGTCTACGCCAGTTTCCGTGTGCGTCAAGAGCGGATGTGCGGGAAGCGTCTGAGAGGGACCCTTAAACGGCTTCGGCCGGGCCTCTGAGAGACCCGGCCGAAGCCACCTACTCGAAACGGCTGGAGCTACTTCTTCTTCTTTACCGGCGGCTTCGTCGTCTTTTTCTTGGCCGGCGGCGCAACGGCCACGTACCTGCCGGCCGCCTTCAGCGCAGCCTGGACCTTGGCCGGCTTGAGCGGCATGCTCCGCAGACGGACGCCTGTCGCGTCGAAGACCGCGTTATTGATCGCGGCGGCCGTCGGCGTCATCGGCGGCTCACCCGAACCGTTCATCGTGAAGTTCGGGTTGTTGATGACGTCGAACGTAATCGGTGGTGCCTGCTCGAAGCGGATCACCGGGTAGCTGACCCAGTCGTCACTGGTGATGATCGACTGGTCGAACTGCAACTCCTCGATCAGTGTGCGGCTGACACCCTGCATGATCGCGCCCTGTGCACCGAGCTCGATCGCGCGGGGGTTGACAGCGAGGCCGCAGTCCTGCGCACCCCACACCTTGCGTGACCGTGATCTGGCCGGTATGGCGATCCACCTGGACCTCGGCGACGTTGCCGGCATACGTGCCGTCGCGCAACGCCATCGCCACACCGCGACCCGTGACGACCCGGTACTGGGTGGCGCCACCCGCCGGTGAGGGGCGAGTCTGCCAGTTCGCCATCGCCGCGACGTGATTCAGCACGGCGATGTAGCGCTCGTCCGTGAGGTACTTCAGACGGAACTGCACCGGGTCAGCCCCAGCGAGCGCCGCCAACTCGTCGACGAACGACTCGTGGGCGAATGTCACCTGGAACTGCGCCGGTGAGCGCAGCCACGCGGAGAACACGCCGATGCCGCCGTTCTGGGCGGTGGCGAGATCCGGCTGCGAGTGGGCGATCACCGCGGTATTGGGGAACGTGTAGACCTGATACCCGCTCGACCAACTGCCGCCGCCAAGCGTGTAGGCGGACTTGCCGGCGAGCACGGCACCGATGATCGTGGTGTCGTACTGAGCGCCGGCGAGCCAGCCCTCGTGCTGGTAGGCGACGACGTTGCCCGATGCGTCGATGCCGCCCTGCATCTGGTGCAGATGTGGCCGGGCCCTTCGGATCCCAGACCGTCTCGTCGGCACGCATGTACTGCACGCGGACCGGCACGCCCAGCGCCTGCGCCATCAGGGCCGCGTCGACGCAGACGAGGTCAGCGCCGTTGCGTCCGTAGCAGCCGGCGGCCGGGAACGCGTGAACGTGGACGATGTTGGGGTTGACGCCGAGCACGCCGGCGACGGCCGTGAGGACGCCGCTCGGACCCTGCGTACCGGCCCACACCATCACCTGGGTCGGTAGCACGGAGACGACGGCGCAGGACGGGCCGAGCGAGCCGTGCGTGTTCATCGGCGTGTCGTAGTCCGCAGAGATCGTCTTCGCCGCGCCGGCCATGCGCCGTGGCGACGTTCTGTCGGGCCTGGGCCAGCGTCCAGTTGGGCGGCGCCGGGATCGGGTCCACCGTGGCCTGCGTGGTCGCATCCGCAGAGCTGGTGACCAGCGCCGGCGAGCCCTTGATCTCGGGCGAGTCGTAGATGTACTGCTGGAGGCCCGCCATCGTCGGCAGACCCTTCCACTCGGTCCAGGTCACCTTGAGGTTCTCGGCCGCCTGGATCGCGGTCCACTCATCCTCGGCTGCGACGGCCAGGAAGTTGTTGATCCGCACGATCTGAACGCCCTTGGGCGCCGGACCGACGGTGACCAGCTGTGCCCCGATGGCCGGCGGGCGGATCACCCGGCCGTGGAGCATGCCCGGTACACGGACGTCGTGCACGTACTCGTACTCAGCCGTGACCTTCGGCGGAATATCGATGCGCGCGGCTGATTGGCCAACGACCGTGTATTCGCTGATCGGCTTCATCGTCGTCACGTTCAACGCTGAGAAGGCGCCGGCCTTCGTCGTGGTGAACGGCACCGTCTGCGTCAGCACCTGTCCGTTGACCAGCGCGCCGTACGAGATCTTTGACGACGGGTTGTTCGAGTTGGTGAAGACCCCGCCCGATGCCGTCAGGTTGGCGGCCGGCACATTGAGTGCGCTCGCTGCCATCTGCAGCAGGGTCTGGTAACCGAACGCCGCAGCCGGGCGCATCGTCGTCCACATGGTCTGGATCGTCGTGCTGCCGGCGGTGTATCCCTGGTTGGGGGTGACGTCGGTGTTGCCCATGATCAGGTTGATCGCGTCGGGCGTGAGGTAGAGCTCCTCGGCGATGATCTGCGAGATCGCCGTCTGGTTGCCCTGGCCGAGGTCGACCTTGCCCGTGAAGGCGGTAACGGTGCCATCGGCGTTGATCGCGAGGTAGGAGCTGAGCACAGTCGGACTGATCCCTGCGGCCGGAACCGGCGGGAGCGTCGGGACCTGCTTCACCGGCGAAACGCTGGCCTCAGCGGTGCCTGTCTCCAGGACGGTCGGAAGTGCGATGCCGATGACGAGGGCGCCGCCTGCCTTCAGAAAGGTGGAGCGGGTGAGGCCGCTTCCCTCGAATACCTCGGACTCCGGGTCGAGCCCGCCTTCCGGGTCTCTTCTCGTTGTGAGGCTCATTTCGCCATCTCCTTCGACGCACGCTGGATCGCAGCGATGATCCCGTTATAGGTGCCGCAACGGCAGATGTGGCCGTTCATCGCGGTCTTGATCTCCGCGACGGTTGGGCGCGGATTCTTTTTGAGGAGGTCGGCGGCCTGAATGATCATGCCGGACTGGCAGTAGCCGCACTGCGGGACCTGCTCATCGATCCAGGCCTGCTGGAGCGGGTGAAGCTGTCCCTTCTTGACCTTCGCTTTACCGCTCTTGCCGTGCCAGGTGTCTGCGAGCCCGTCGAGCGTGACGATCTGGTTCTTGCCCGGTGCTGCCGCGACGCCGCCGACAGGCGTGACGCACGACCGGATCTGCTTACCGTCGACGAGCACGGCGCACGCACCGCACTGGGACAGTCCGCAGCCGAACTTCGGGCCGCGCAGGTGCATCTCGTCGCGCAGCACGTAGAGGAGCATCGTGTCGGAACTCAGCTGGACGGCGTGGTTCTTGCCGTTGACGTTGATCGTCAGCTTCTTCTTCGCCGGCTTCTTCTTCGTGGCAGCGAGTGCGCCACTGGCGTCGGCACCACTGACTGTGGCAACCGCGGCGCCAACCAGTGCGGCGACCCCGCCCGTCAACGCGCGCCTGCGCGTCACATGTCCGTCCTCGGCTCCGTTGCCGTAATTCACGACGTCGAGCAGTGGACGCTCTGACGCCTCCGGTTCGTCGCTCGGACGATCCGGCGCGTTCGTAAATTGATCCATACTCCCTCCCCTTACGGTGGGCTCGAGTGAATTGCCACCGGTCCCCGAGGATTGGCAATGTAACACGGCGCTTTCACGTTTCAGGGCACGTCTAACACAGTGCAAACGAGCGAAAAATCGCTGCATAGGCAGTGCGTAGACAACCCCTTACAGTGCCTCATCAACCGAAAGCCCTGAAAGCAGTCGAGCTCGCCGTCGTCTGCCAACATGAGCAGATGAGTGTTGTCACCGAGCAGGTATCGGTCGGGGCCCGCTGGCTGGCCGATGGACGTCAAGTTGTCTGTGCCCTGCTCGTCGACGCGGAGGGCTCGTCACCGTTCGAACCGGGTGCCTTCATGCTGATCGACAGCGGCGGTTCGATCGAGGGCTCGATCACCGGCGGCTGCGTCGAGGCCGACGTCGTGACCAACGCGCTCGAGATCATGAACGGCTCGGAGGCGCCACGGCTGCTCCGCTACGGAGTCTCCGATGAGCTGGCGCAGACTGCGGGGCTGATGTGCGGTGGCTCCGTCGAGGTGCTCGTCCACGAACTGCGCGGTAGCGCGCGCGACGTATGCGCCGAGGCCTTCGAAGCGGTCGTGCGTGAGGATGCCGTCGCGGTGGCGACGCCCGTCGAAGGCTCGTTGGCCGGCACCAAGCTGGCCGTCGTCGACGGACGTGTGCTCGGCGGCTTCGGCGGCCCCGAGCTGCTCGATCACACGGTCGCTCGCGACCTGGTTGCACTCAGCGAGCGGCGGACCAGTGCGCTGCGCCACTACGGCGACGGCGGCGAGGCGCTCGGCCAAACTCGCAGCGTGCATCTGCACACCTTCGGTGTGCCGCCGACGCTCGTGCTCGTCGGCGCGATCGATTACTCCGCGGCCGTTGCGGCGCTCGCGCGCCAGGTGGGCTATCGGGTTGTGATTGTCGACGCGCGCGAGGCGTTCGCGCGCTCGACCCGCTTCTCGCGCGTTGCTGAGGTACGCGTCGACTGGCCCGATCGCGCGATCGACGAGCGGCGCCTGCGAGAGCGCGACGCCGTGATCGTATTCAGCCACGACCCCAAATTCGACGAGCCGGCGCTGCTCGCAGCGTTGCGCAGCGACGTCGGCTTCATCGGCGCGCTCGGGAGTCGGCGCACCGCAGCCGAGCGCAACGCGCGGCTCGCGGAGGCGGGCGTGGACGCGGAGGGGCTGCGTCGTGTGCATTCGCCGTGCGGTCTCGACATCGGCGCGGCGACGCCGGAGGAGGTCGCGATCTCGATCATGGCCGAGGTCATTGCAGCGCGCTCCGGGCGCATCGGCAAGCCGTTGGTCAGCGCAGAGGGCGCGATCCGCCCACGCTGAGGCCGAGTTGCTCGGCCTCAGCTATTGCAGCCGCGGCACGGCTCTCAGCGCCACGCGGCTCTGAGCTGTTCGAGGTCCTCCGGCGTATCGACATCCAGCCCGGAGCAGAGGTCCGAGCATTCGATGGTTGGCCCGTCGAGAAGCCCGCGCGCGCCTTTGTCGCCCGCAACCGAGCGCAGGAGCTCGATGTGCGAGGCCCCCAGGAGAGCCGGATGGCCCGGACGCCCGCCATAGACGGCGCGTGATCCTGGCTCCGCCGAAATGAGGCGTTCGACGACACGTGGCGTAACCGTCGGCGAATCTCCGAGCATGACCACAACACGGTCGGCCGAACGCAGCTCGTCCAGGCCAAACCTGAGTGTCTCGGACATGCCAAGCGGCCATTGCTCGCACACGACCGGTCGAGCGCGATCAAAACGGACGCGAGCCCGAACCGCTTCCGCGTGGGCGCCGAGCACGACGACGATCTGATCGATGGCGGAGACGTCGCACATCGCGGAAATTGCGTGTTCCAGGAGCGGCCGGCCAGCGAGTTCCTGGATCAGCTTCGATTCTGGGCCGAACCTTGACCCGTCTCCTCCAGCGAGGATCAGTCCGCCAAGGCGCGCGTCAGTCGCCGGCGTCACGCCGCCAGGTCCCACTGCGCCCACCGCTCTTCTCGAGCAGAACGACCGCCTCGATCTCGACGCCGCGCTCCAGCCCCTTGACCATGTCGTAGAGCGTCAACGCAGCGACGCTCGCGGCGGTCATCGCCTCCATCTCGACACCGGTCGACGCGACCGTGCGCGCCTCGGCGATCACTTCGACAAGCCCCGCATCGGTGTCGACGCTCAGATCGACGTCGACGGATGTGAGCGGCAGCGGATGGCAGAGCGGAATCAGCTCAGCGGTGCGCTTGGCGGCCTGGATCCCGGCGATTCGCGAGACCAGTAGCGCCTCGCCCTTCGGGGTCTCGCCGGCCATGACCGCAGCGGCCGTGGCCGGCGACATCCGGACCCGCGCCCGCGCGACGGCACGGCGCTCGGTTACAGGCTTGGCGCCAACGTCGACCATGCGCGCGACTCCATGCTCGTCCAGATGCGTCAGACGTCCGCCGGTCACTCAGGCACCACGCCCTCAACCCGTGTTGTGCTGCCGTCGGTGCCGACCTCGACCTTCCAGATCGGAGCCTCCGCCTTGATCCGGTCGATCGCCTCCCTCGCGCCCGCAAACGCCTCGACGCGATGGGGAGCCGACACAGCGACGATCACGCTCGACTCGAGACTCGGGACCTCGCCGACGCGGTGTTCGGCGGCCGCCGCCGTCAGACCGTGGCGCTGAACACAATCGAGCAGGATCGAGGCCATGCGCTCCTGCGCCATCTCACCGTAGGCCTCATAGTCGAGCACCGGGACATCCCGCGGCAGCCCCTGGAAAGTGACGATCGCCCCTGCGCTCGGATCAGAAACGAGGCGCACCAGCGCATCAAGTGAGAGCGCTCCGGCAGTGACCTTTGCGTAAACAGGCCCGGTGCTTCCGCCGCTGACGGGCGGAATCAAGGCGAGCTCATCCTTCGATGTGAGCGGTGTCTCAAGCGTCGCGTAGTCACGATTTACAGCCATCCTCACCGGCATCCGGGCCAATATATCCAGGCCGGGCAGCGCCGCCAGTACACCGAGTGCGTCCGCGACCGTCGCGCCCTCACTCAAATCCACCTCGACGGAATCACGCCCGGCGCGCTGCTTCAAGATCGCGAATAACCGCACCTCCACTACCATGCTCCGGATCGTACTCATCGTCCGACGCTTACAGGCAGCGCCTGTCGATGAGTGGCTGTTAGGTCTTGATGAGGGGCACATGAGCGCGACACTTAAGCAGGGCAGCGCCACGCGAGACAGATTTGGCAGGGGGTTGTCTGACCTGCGGATCTCGGTCACGGACCGTTGTAATTTCCGCTGCACGTACTGCATGCCACGGGAGGTATTCGGCCCTGACTTTGCGTTCCTGCCGCGCACGGAGCTCCTCTCCTACGAAGAGATCACCAGGATTGTCCGGCTGTTCGCAGCCGAGGGCGTGACGAAGGTTCGCCTGACCGGCGGAGAGCCGCTGCTGCGACGCAACCTCGAACGGCTCGTCGAGATGCTCGCCTCGATCGACGGCATCGCCGACATTGCGCTCACCACCAATGGGTCGCTGCTCGCGCGGCGGGCGCAGGTGCTGGCAGACGCCGGGCTCTCACGCGTGACCGTCAGCCTCGACGCGCTCGATGATGAGACCTTCACGGCCATGAACGGCGTCCGCGTCAAGGTCGCGACCGTTCTTGACGGGATCGAGGCGGCCGCCTCCGCAGGCCTCGCGCCGATCAAGGTCAACATGGTCGTCAAGCGTGGCCTCAACGAGCACGCCGTGGTCGACATGGCCGGACATTTCCGGGCCGCCGGACACACGCTGCGGTTCATCGAGTACATGGACGTGGGGAACACGAACAACTGGCAGCTCGACGAGGTCGTGTCGTCCGCCGAGATCCTGGCGATGTTGCAGGAGCACTGGCCGCTGGAGCCGGTCAAGCCCAACTATCCGGGCGAGGTCGCAAGCCGCTACCGCTACCTCGACGGGGCAGGCGAGATCGGACTGATCTCCTCGGTGACGCAGCCGTTTTGCGGCGGCTGCACGCGTGCGCGGCTTTCGGCCGACGGCCGCCTTTACACCTGCCTCTTCACCGCACTCGGGCAGGACCTCCGAGCACCACTGCGGACCGGCGCCAGTGACACTGAGCTGGGCGAGGTCATCCGAGGGATCTGGACCGCACGGAGCGACCGCTACTCCGAGGACCGCTCGGCTGGCGGGGGCGACGGGCCGAAGGTTGAGATGTCCTACATCGGCGGCTAACCGTACCGCCGCCGGTCCAGCTTCCCCCGCGAAGCCGGCTCTGGTGAACGCCTGTCAGCGCGGGCGATCGACGTCGACCATCACCGAGGTGGCCTTCACAGCTGCCGTCGCGGCAACACCGGGCGCCAGCCCGAGTTCCTCCACCGAGTCCCGCGTTATTGCCGCGGTGACGAGCAGCTCGCCGACCTCGATCTCCACGAGCGCCATCACGCCATCGACCTCGACCGACCGGACGACACCGGGAAAGCGGTTGCGAGCAGAGAACTGTGAACCGGTTTGGTGCCGTGCTGGGCGGGCTGTGAGTCGCTCCACCTCGGCGGGTGAAACGACACGCCGGTTGCGCTCGTCGCGATGCGTGTGCAGCTTGCCCTGCCGATCCCAGCGCCGCAGCGTGTCAACGCTGACACCGATTGCCTTGGCGGCTTCGCCAATGGGCATGTCACCAGCCATCGGCAGAGCATGTCACTAATCGATCATCCGCATCACGCCGGCGAGTGCGATTACAGCGTGTGCCTATGTATTATCTATGCAGTCACCTTGGCCGTGACGGCGGTCGGAGCACCGCTCAAACGACGACGGGCCCGGCGCGCACGCGCCGGGCCCGTCGTACTCCGAAGCCCTGGGCGGGCGTCGCAGCTGATTACTTAACCTTGAAGTAGCCCTTCATACCGAGCGCGGCGTGACCCGGGACGGTGCACTCGTAGTAGAAGCTGCCCTTCTTGGCGAACTTGACCGTCAGCGTCGTGCTCTTGCCTGGCGAGAGCATCTTGCTGGTCTTGTTGTCGATCTTGAAGTCGTGCGAAACGTGGCCCGCGTTCTTGATCTTGAACGTCACGGTGCCAGGCTTGCTCACCGAAGTGGCGGACAACTTGAACTTGTATTCGCTCGCGGTGACGCTGACGCTGGTGCCGGCGGCGGCATGCGCCTTGACAGAGGCGCTCGCCATCGACGAGCCAGTTACGAACAGCCCGGCGGCCACCGCGAGCGCGGGCAGCGCTCGGAAAGCAATACGACGCGACATACTCATTCCTCCTTCTTGGGACCGCCCCCGGCTGCCCAAAGTCGAGCGTTACACAAAAAAATAAGCCGGAAAGAGCCGGCCCGGTGGACGATAGCACCCCCTCTTTTAGCGATCAGCTAAGCCTGGACGGGCCCGTCGACCTGGCTTGACGCACTGCGCAGCAGGGTCGAACCTTGGGCGTCGGAGGCGCTCGCCTGACGGGGCGCAGCGCTCGGACCAGCAGCTACGCTTGGCACCTGCCTGATGGATTTGTCGGGCGTTCCGATCCGATGCGAGCCCGCTTTTTCAGAGTCGCGCTTGCTGTCTGCGCGACGTTCCTACTGCTCGCTGCCGGCGCATCCGCCCACGCCTACCCGATAACCAACAGTCCGCCGATCGGCGGCGTGGTCAAGGCCTCGCCGTCGACTGTGTCGATCACCTACGACGAGTCCGTGACCGTGCCGGCCCTTGCCGTGTACGACGCCGCCGGCAAGCTGGTGTCCAGCGGCACGGTGACGCATCCCGCCCCGGACAAGATCGCCGTGGCAATTCCTGGCCGGCTTCCCGACGGTACCTACACGGTCGCATGGCGGGTGACGTCTGCGGACACGCACGTGGTCCACGGTGTTTACAACTTCTCTGTCGGCGCGCGCGGAAGCGCCGGGCGAATCGGCGCCGAGCTGCTCGCACGGGGCAACATCCCGGAGGGCATCTCGCTGGGCTTCGGAGTGGTGCGCTTCCTGAACCTCGCGCTGCTCCTGGGCTGCGCTGGCGGCGCGATCTCGCTGCTATGGGCGCTGCGCGAAGCCGACGACGACGTCCGCCGGCTGCTGCTCCGGGCGCTGACGATCGGTGGCGCGCTACTCGCCGTCGTGGCAGTTCTGGGATTGCCGTTCGAGGCAGCCGAGTCTGCAGGCACCGGCCTGACGGGCGGCTTCGGCAAGCTCGCGCTCGAGACAGTGCGCCACCAACGCTTCGGAGAGCTCTGGCTCGTGCGCGCTTGGTTGGCGGCGGTCTTCGCGCTGATCGCGCTGAGCATTCAGGTTTGGGATCGAGGGTGGCGCTTCCCGAGACAATTACTGCTGGCGATCGCCGGCGTCTGCCTGTTGCTGACGAGCACGGACTCCGGGCATGCGAGCGTGTCGGGCCCGCTGGCGTTCGTTGCCGACGGGGTGCACATCACCGCCGCCGCCGTCTGGCTCGGAGGCCTCGCCTTCGTGCTCGGCGCGATTGCGCTCAGCCGCTCCGAGCAGCGTTGGCAGTTGGCCGCTGTGAGCGTCCCGCGGTTCTCGTTGATGGCGATGATCTCGGTGCCGCTGCTTGGCGCGGCGGGCATCGTCAGCGCCTATTTGGAGGTCCGGGTCTGGCGCGGGCTCTGGCAGACGACGTACGGCGTCCTGATCCTGGCGAAGATCGGCCTGGTACTGCCGTTGCTGGCCCTGGGTGCATTCAATAACCGCGTCTCCGTACCCGCGCTACGCGCCGGCGCTGCCGTTCAGGCGGTCCGCACGCGTTTCATTCGGGCCGTCAGCATCGAGCTCGTGCTGCTCGCCGCCGTGGTCGGCGTGACTGCGGCACTCGTAGACGAGGCGCCAGCTAAGAGCGTGCTGACGAACCTGCACCCGGCGCATGCGACGAGCTTCACGGCAACCCGCTCGGCCGGGCCGTTCAAGGCGGTGGTCACGCTCCGGCCAGCGACGGCCGGCGTGAATACGATCGATACGAAGGTCACGAGCAACCGTCATCTCACGATCGGCGAAGTTGACCTGGCCGCCGTGTCCCCGCAGGGCAAACCATTGAACTTGAACGTCATCCAACTCTCTGGAACCCGCTTCCGGGTGGCCCACGCGCCCCTGCGGCGAGCAGGCAAATGGGAGCTCGAGATGACCGTCAGGCAGGGGTTGACAGAGTATCTGGCGCGGATTCCAGTCACCATCGGAGCGGCTCGCCGATGACGGCCACCGGATCACGGCGCGGCTGGTTGGTGGCGCAGTTGGCGCTGATCGTGCTCGTGGCCATCATCGCCGCGTTTTTCACGTTCGCCGCGCCGAGCGGTGTCAGCCTGGTCCAGCGCTTCACGCCGGCCACGCTCGGCGATCAACCCACCGGCGCCGTCGTGCTGGCCGGTGAGGATCGGAATCTCGCTGTCGGACTCGCGGTCGCCCCGCGAGTGCATGGGTTGCTGGTGGTTGCGACTGTATTTGCCGGGAGCGGGCGAGGAGCGACGGGCCTACGCCCAAAGCTCACCATCACCGGTCGTGACGGCAGCCACTCGAGTGCGACGGCAACCGCATGCGGCGCCGGGTGCTACGAGGCGGTGTTCCCCAGCCGCGCGCTCCCGGCTCGGGCCGC
Organism: uncultured Conexibacteraceae bacterium; assembly: GCA_963720195.1. Classification (GTDB taxonomy): domain Bacteria; phylum Actinomycetota; class Thermoleophilia; order Solirubrobacterales; family Solirubrobacteraceae; genus Palsa-465. The sequence goes on along the minus strand of CAVRFD010000008.1, from coordinate 83,250 downwards.
GATCGGCTTCGACGACGGCAGCCATATCGGCTTCGCGCTGCCGGCGCACGGTCCAACGCCACAGGCATCGGCGCTGGTGCGGGCCGCGGCCGCCGAGTACAAGCAGATTCGGTCGATGGTGACCCACGAGCGCCTGGGTTCGAGTCCCACCCAGGTGGCATACACGACCTATTACGCAGTTGCCCCCGACCGCCTACGGTTCGTCGTTCGCGGTGAGGGGGAATCGATCATCATCGGCAACCGTCGGTGGGATCGCGGCCTGCACGGCCCCTGGAAGGAGTCGGCGCAGAGTCCGATCGATCCGATCACCCCCTACTGGACTCCGCTGGCGCAGGACGCCACGATCCTCGGCAGCGCCACTGTCCAGGGTCATCCAGTGTGGGTCATTTCGTTCGCCGACCCTCAGACCCCGGGGTTCTTCACGATCTGGATGGACAAGAAAAACCATCGCACGCTCGAACTCAAGATGACGGCGGCGTCGCATTTCATGCACCACAGCTATGACCAATTCGACGCGCCGCTCTCCGTGGAGCCGCCCAAAACGCACTGACCGGCAGCCGCCGTCGTGAGCTGCCGACGAACGCGGGCCGACCAGCTCAGTGAACGACGCAGCCGACCAGCAACGCGAGGCCGAGCAGCACTGCCCAGAGCCCTGCGCGGTCAGGACTGAAGCCGGCGCGTTCGTGGAAGCGCAGCTCCGAGGACGGTGCGCGCCGGCGCGGGGCTGGGATGAAGCGGTCATCGCCGCGGCCGGTGATCACAACCGTGCGACGACCAGAGGCATCGAAGCCGCTGCCGGGATCGGATAGGTCGAACGCGCCGGAGCGATCCTCGCGCACGGGCGCCTGCGAGTAGCCGGCGAGGTCGTCGTGGTCAAGGGTCGCCACTGCCGAGTCCGGGTAGCGCTCCTCGGCGACGTAACCCTCGCTCTCCGCGTGCGCTCCCGCTTGGGCATATCCCTCGTCGTGCGCAGCGCTTCCGTACGCCTGGTTCCACTCCTGCATCATCTCGTCGAAGTGACTGTGAGCCGCGGTGGGTTGATCCCAGGTGTCACGCTGAACGGCCGGCTCGGCCTCGGTCGCAGACACGCGGCGGCGAGCACGGATTGGTTCGTCTGTGATGCGGCGGCGTGAGCGTGCAGGCGGTTCAGACCAGCTGAAGTCTTCGTCTATCAGCAAACGACGTTCGTTATCGAACTGCTGCCAGTCTGTGAATGTCGACCCCGTTGGCGGCATTGAGATCGGGCCCTCTTTCTCTTCGCGGCGCTTACGGGGTTAGCTGACGGGCTCGCGCCGAAAGAGCGGCGCTACACGTTCCCCTGAACGCGATTCGCCCCAAACAACTTGGGTCCCCCGTTCCCGAACCAGCCCCAAAAACAGGCAGCTAGCAGGAATTCAGCATTTGACGTAGGCGCGAGCGTACCAACGCCCGACGACGGAAGCGTGTCAGTCGTCACAAGCTTCCCCGCAGTTTGCGGAAACGCGGACTCAACCTTTACGAGCTCTTAGCTTTGAGCCCGCACTGCCGTGGGGACAACGCACGGCCAGAAACCGGCCGCCAACCACCTACTAGGCGTGGCCGGCGACCCTGGCCACAAACGCGGCCACGTCCTGAGCCTGGCGGCCCTGGACGATGTCCGCCGGCATGTTGCCGTACCCGAGGCAGATGCTGTTGTAGTTCTTGCCCACCAGGGCCTGGAGGCAGCCGTTGTCGATCGTGTGGAGGACCAGGCTCTTGGGGGGCTTCAATTGGTCCAGGTTCGGCCCGACCTTGCCGACGGCGTTGTCGGCCGCGAGCGTATGACAGACCGCGCAGTGCTCACCGAAGAGTTCGCGGCCGACCTGCTCCGACGACGTCAACTTGATGCCACCAACCTGGGCGTTCGACTTGTCGTGATTGCCGATGATGAAGACCAGTGGAACGGCGATGCCAACGCCCAAATAGACGAACACCAACGATGTGTTCAGCAGGCGGCTGCCGCGGCGACTTGTGGTCTGGAGGGCGCCACCGACACCCTTGAACTTGCCCCTCGTGGCGCCGTAGCCGATCGCGACCGCGAGCGCGGTGAAGACCACGGCGATGATGATCACGCCAACCATTGCCGGGACCTTATCGTGCGAGCGGGCGTTTCGTCGCGCAAGCTGCTGTCTCGCGGAACCGAGCCGCTCCGAACGGGCAGGATCAGCGCCTGCGGCCGGCCGCGAAGCTCATCACCGGCGGCGCGACGGCGCGGAATTCGTCGACATCACGTCCGCCAGCGGCCGCCCTCTCCTCCGCACGGACGCGCTCGTCGGCGACGGAGAAGTCCTGGACCTGCGCGACCAGCCCGCCGGGCGCCTCGATCTGGTCGACCTTGTTGACCAGCACGTTGATTGCGCCGCCGCCTTTGGCGTAGCGCTCGAGCTTGCCCTCGACCAGCAGCAGCGGCTCCGTACGCACCGCCACCCGGTGGCGTTCGTAGACCCCGGGGGGCACGATCAGATTGATGACGCCGAACTCGTCCTCGAGCAACACGAACACCACGCCCCCCGCCGTCCCCGGACGTTGCCGCGCGACCACGAGGCCACCGATCCGCACCTGCGTCCCGTGCACGAGCGCCACCAGATCGCGGCTGTCACGGCTGCCGTCGGGCAGGCGCGAGCGCAGCAGCGCCATCGGATGCGAGGTGACGGTCATTCCCAGCGTGCCGTAGTCCGCGAGCATCGCCTCCCAATCAGACAACGCAGGCAGAGCCGGCGCCTGCGGCAGCTCCAGCGGCAGCGCAAGCTGGGTCCCGCCGCCGGCTACGCCGTGGGCGGCCGTCGCAGCTCCCAGTTGCCAGAGCGCCAGACGGCGGGGCGAGATGCGGTGGACCCACCCTTGATCAGAATGAGAATGAGAATGATTCTCATTCTCATCGCGATTCAGGGGAAGGGGTGACACCCCCGCGGCCGGTGTCATTTCCACAGCGGGAACCAGCGAGTCGCACGCTCCCGACCAGGCCAGCAGGTCCAGCGCCGGCGCCCCCGCGCCCGCTCGCGACGCCAGATCCGACAGGCTCGTGAACGGGCCGCTGCGCTCGCGCTCGGCGACCAGCGCCTCGATCTCCGCCCGCCGTACCCCGCGGATGTAGCCGAGCCCGATCAGTACCCGCCCCTCACCGTCCATCGAGCACTCGGACCCTGACAGGTTGACGTCCGGCGCGACGACCTCCATCCCCCGCCGCTGTGCCTCGTGCACGAGCGCGTCCGGTGGGTAGAAGCCCATCGGCTGCTCGTTCAGCAACGCGCACAGGAACTCCGGCCCGTAGTGCACCCGCAGCCAGGTCGACTGGTAGCCGAGCAGCCCGAACGCGGCCGCGTGTGACTTGGGGAAGCCGAACCCGGAGAAGCCCTTGACCTTGGCGAACACGCGCTCGGCGGTCTCCTGCATCGACCCCGTGCAGGCGCATCGCGCCCTCCACGAACCGCTGATGGTGCGCCTCGATCGCGGCATCTGAGCGCTTGCGGCTCATCGCCCGTCGCAGTTCCTCGGCCTCCCCCGGCCTGAACCCCGCAAAGGCCGCCGCGACCTCCAGCACCTGGTCCTGGAAGATGATCGCCCCGAGCGTCTCGCCGCAGCGCCGGCTCGAGCGACGGGTGCTCATACGGCACCTGGATAATCCGGGTCGACCCGCAGCCGCTGGCGTCGCTCGATGTAGGGGTTGACGGCGCCACCCTGGATCGGGCCCGGCCGCACGATCGCCACCTGGATCGCGATGTCCTTCAGGTTCTCGGGACGCGTGCGAAGCAGCGACTGCATCTGCGCACGGCTCTCGATCTGGAAGACGCCGACCGTCTCCGCGTTCTGGATCGCTTCGTAGGTCGGCTGATCATCGTGCGGGATGCGGCTGAGATCGATCCGCTCGCCGCGCGTCCGCGCGATCAGCTCGACGCAACGCTCGACCGCAGACAGCATCCCCAGCCCCAGCAGGTCGATCTTCAGAAAGCCCGCGTCGGCACACGAGTCCTTGTCCCACTGGGCGATGTAGCGCCCCTCCATCGCCGCCGGCACAACCGGGCAGCAATCGATCAGCGGGCGTGTGGCGATGATCATCCCGCCTGAGTGCTGGGACAGGTGCCGCGGCAGCCCGTGTGCCTGCGCCGCCAACCGCGCCATCCAGGCCCAGCGGCCGCCGAGGGGCGCGCCGCCGCTGGCCGTCTCGATGTCCCGCGCCACTCCGCGCGCATCCCAGCCCTCGCTGCCGCGCGCGACCCGCTCGATCTCCCCCGGCGGCAGCCCCAGCACCTTGCCCAAGCTCCCGGATCGCGCCGCGCGCCCGGTAGGTCGGGAAGGCCGCGACCAGCGCCGCCCGATCCTTGCCGAAGCGTTCAGACACGCGCGGGATCAGGACCTCGCGGATGTCGCGCGGGAAGTCGAGGTCGATGTCCGGCAGCGCCTTCAGGTCCTCGCTCAGGAAGCGCCCGATCGCGAGCTCGTTGGCGATCGGGTCGACATGCGAGAGCCCGGTCAGATAACAGATGATCGAGGACACGCTGGAGCCGCGCCCGCGCCCGGGCGGCAGTGTCGCGCGCGGGGAGTCAGCCACCCGCCCGCGCACCTCGAACGCGACCTCACGCGCGAGCTCGAGCATCTCGTGGTGCAGCACGAAGAAGCCGGCGAGGTTGAGCTTCTCGATGATCCGCAGCTCCTGCTCGAGGCGTCCCGCGGCAACCCCACGTACCGCCGCCCGGCTGGTCGTCATAGCGCTCGTGAAAGCGTGCGTCACACAGTTCGGTGAGCTCCCGCAGCTTGCGCGGATCCTCGGCGCCGGGATAGCTGTAGGTGAGGTCCTCGCAGAGATCGAACTCGAGCGACTCAGCGAGCCGCGCCGTCTCCGCCACCGCCTCCGGGTACTCCGGGAAGCGCGCGGCCATCGCCGCCGGGGTGGCGAGCACGTGAGCTGAAGTTCCCGCGCCGGTCGGGCTCAGAGGCATCGAGCGTCGAGTGCAGCCGGAGTGCGACGAACGCGTCCTGCAGCGGCCCGCGCTCACGTGCATGCGCGTGCACGTTGCCGGTTGCCACGCAATCGAGCTCGAGCCGCCGCGCCAGCCAGGCCAGCCGCCGGTTGCGGGCGCGGTCCCCGGCCAGGTAGGGACGCTGCAGCTCGACCCGCAGATTCTCCCGGCCGAAGCCGTCCCGCAGCCGCCGCAGTGTCGGCTCGTCGTGGATGCCGCGCGAGTGACAGCCGCTCAGGCAGACGAGGCCCTCGGTGTGGTCGAGGAGGTCCGAGACGGTGATAAAGGGGGTGGATCCAGCGAGGCCACCCCCTGCACGAGTTTCCGCGTGCGCGCGCGTGAGCAGGCGGCAGAGGTTCGCCCAGCCGGTTGCGTCGCGGACCAGCAGCGTCAGGTGGCGGCCGTCATCGAGGTCGAGCTCGGCGCCATGCAGCGCGCTGCAGCTCGAGCGCCTTCGCGCTCTGGGCGAACTCCATCGAGCCGGAGACCGAGTTGTGGTCGGTCAGCGCGAACGCCTTGTAGCCGAGCTCGAGCGCGGTGATCACAAGCTCCTCAGGCAGCGAGGCGCCATCGAGGAACGAGTAGGCCGAGTGGGCGTGAAGCTCCGCGTAGACGACACGAACGTATGTTCGCATGAATCGTCGCGGGGAGGGAAAAGCGTGGTGGGCACGCATTCCCCTCCCCGCGCCGTTGCCCTTGACAAAATTATTAGCGGCTACTAACTTGTTCCTAGTTAGTGCTCACTAAGTACAGGAGACCGGTTCATGCCCACCTCTGAAGTACTCGCCAAGCGTTCGCGCATAACAACGCTCGTGATCGTCTCGCTCGGCCTGTTCATGGTCGTGCTCGACAACCTCGTCGTGAACGTCGCACTGCCGACGATCCATCGCGACTTCGGCTCGTCGGTGCAGTCACTGGAGTGGATCGTCAACGCCTATGTACTCGCGTACGCCGTGCTGCTGCTGACGGGCTCGGTGCTCGGCGACCGCTTCGGGCGCAAACGCATGTTCATCGCCGGCATCGTTCTTTTCACCGTTGCATCGGCCGGCTCCGCGCTGGCGCCGAACACCGGGACGCTGATCGCAACGCGCGCCCTGCAGGGGGTCGGCGCCGCGATCGTCACGCCGCTGACGCTCACCCTGCTCGCCGATGCGTTCCCACCCGAGCGGCGCGGGATCGCACTGGGCGTTTGGTCGGGAATCAGCGGCACTGCAGTGGCACTCGGGCCGCTGGTCGGCGGCGCGATGATCCAGATCGCCTCGTGGCACTGGATCTTCTGGATCAACGTGCCGGTAGGCCTCGTGCTGGCACCCGTCGCCGCGCGCCGTTTGAAGGAGAGCTACGGCTCGGAGCGCGCGCTCGACCTGACCGGTCTGGGACTCTCCTCAGCGGGCTTGTTCGGCGTCATCTTCGGGCTGATCCGAGCGCAGACGCTCGGTTGGACAGCCGCTGAGGTGTTGATCTCGCTGAGCGCCGGCGCCATGTTGCTGATCGGTTTCATCGTCCAGGAGCTCCGCGCGGCCGAGCCGATGCTGCCGATGGCGTTCTTCAAGCGCCGGAGCTTCGCGGTCACCAACGTCGTCTCGCTGTCGATGTACTTCGGGATGTTCGGCTCAGTGTTCTTCATGAGCCAGTACCTGCAGAACGTGCTCGGTAATTCGCCGTTCGAGGCTGGGTTGAAGCTACTTGTCTGGACCGGCGCGACGATGCTGGTCGCCCCCGCGGCGGGTTACTTCTCCGAGCGGTTCGGCGCCCGCCTGTTCATGGTGGCGGGGTTGGCGCTGCAGGGGATCGCACTCGCGTGGCTGGCAGCCGAGGCCGGGATCGGGCAGTCGTACGCGAGCATGATCGTGCCGTTCGTCTTTGCCGGCAGCGGCATGGCGCTGGTGTTCGCACCATCCGCCAACGCGGTGCTGTCATCCGTTCGCACCGATCAGGCCGGGCAGGCGTCGGGTGCGACCAACGCGATTCGCGAGCTGGGTGGCGTGCTCGGGATCGCGGTGCTCTCGACGATCTTCACGAGCCACGGCAGCTACGCATCCGGAATCGACTTCATCCACGGCCTGACGCCGGCGATGTGGGTCGGCACCGCGGTGCTGTTCGCTGGAGCGATAGTTGCCGCGGTTCTGCCGTTTGACACCAGAGCACAGGCGGCGACAGCCAGCAGCACCGTCCCTGCGGGAGTCTCCGCCCCCGCCGCGGCGTAGGATCGAGGGGTGGCCACAACTTCGAAGCAGTCGAAGCAGCGCGTCCCGGCGGCTGAGCGCCGGGACGCGCTGATCGCTGCGGCTATGGAGGAGTTCGCTCTGGGCGGACTGCATGCCACGCCGGTCGACCGGATCGCACGCCGGGTCGGCGTCGCCCAGCCGTATGTCTTCAGCCTGTTCCCAACCAAGCGCGACCTGTTCATCGCCGCGGTCGAGCGTGGTTTTCAGCTCACTACCGAAGTCTTTACCGAGACCGCTGCCGAATTCAGGCGCGTGAATGCGGGCACCGACTACGAGCACAAGGACATCCTGAGGGCCTTCGGCGTGCGTTACACCGAGCTGCTCGCCTCCAACCGACCGATGCTGATGTTGCAACTGCACGCCTACGCGGCGTGTGACGACGAGGTCATCCGCGAACACGTGCGCGCGGCCTATGAGCAGCTGGGCCGCGACATCCAGGCGCTGACGGGCATCGACGAGGACCATCTCAATGAGTTCCTCAGCATCGGCATGTGGCTAAACGTCCAGGCGGCGATCCGCAGCAACGACCTCGACGGGCTGTGTGACTGGATCCAAAGGCTGCACGGGGTCGGCCCGGCAGCGGGCTAGCTGGCGACGATGCGTCGCAACAGGTCGCTGGCGGCGGCGCTCCTGCTCGTCGCGCTCAACCTGCGCCTGGCGGTGGCGGCAGTCCCGCCGGTGCTCAACCAGATTCGCCACACGACCGGGCTGAGCTCGGCGGGCGGCGGCCTGCTCACCGCGCTGCCGGTGTTCTGCTTCGGGCTCGCGGCGCTGACAACGCCGTCACTGATCAGGCGCCTGGGCATCGGGCCGGCCTTGGCGCTGACGATGGTCGCCGTAGCCTGCGGATCAGCGCTGAGGCTGGCGCCGTCGCTTGCCCCGTTGTTCCTTGGGACTGCGGTGATCGGCAGCGGGATTGCAGTCGGCAACGTGCTGGTTCCGACCCTGATCAAGCGCGACTTCCCTCGGGATAGGGCGATGATGACCGCGCTCTACTCGGTCGCGCTGTGCGGCGCGGCCGCGATCTCAGCCGGCCTGACGGTCCCGATCGAGCACGTGACCGGAATCGGTTGGCCGGTGGCGATCTCGATCTGGGGCGCCGTGGCGTTGTTCGCGATCGTCTTGTGGGCTCCACACGCGCTGCGCGAGCGCGGACGCAGCGGCGCCGCCGACCTGAGCCCGGGCGGCGCCCTATGGCGGGATCGGCTGGCGTGGTGCGTGACCGCCTTCATGGGCCTGCAGTCGCTGGGCTTCTACGCGCTGTTGAGCTGGATACCGACGCTGCTCGAGGATCATGGCTTGAGCGCCGCGACAGCCGGCTGGCTGCTCTCGTTCTCACTGTTCCCGAGCATGCTCGGCGCGTTTCTGACGCCGATGATCGAACGCCGTCTGTCGAGGCCGGCGGTGATGGTGGTGCTATCGGTCGCCCTCTGTGCCGGTGCTTACATCGGGCTGATCATCGCGCCGCGCTCGGGCGTCTATGTGTGGATGACGCTGCTGGGATTCGGCCAGGGTTCGGCGCTGGCGCTGGCGCTCGGCTACATCGTCGCCCGTGCGCCTGACAGCCATCAGGCTGCGCACCTGTCGACGATGGCCCAGAGCGTGGGCTACATGATCGCCGCATCCGGGCCCTTCCTCATGGGCTGGTTGCATGGACTCTCAGGCGGTTGGACGCTGCCGCTGATCGTGCTGCTTGTCATCCTCGTGCCGATGCTGGTGGCTGGCCTCGCCGCCAGCCGCGACCGGCACGTGCTCGCGCAGCAGCCCGTCTGAACCGGTGTGGCCGGCGGGCGGGCCAGCGGGCCAGCCTGCCGGGCCTAAGCCTTGATCAGGTCGCGCTCGGGATCGATACGCCAACGCCGCGCCACCTGCTCGAGGCGCGTCGTCCATGCCCCAGCCGTCGGGGCGCTCGTCACCCTCGAAGCTGGGGTTGGCGCCCTTGAGCGCCATCGAGCCGGTGTTGTCGCCGATCCGCCGGATCGCGTCGACGTCCGCGTCGGTGAGTCGCTGCTCGGTCGGAAGGTCCGCGAGCTCGGCGCGCTTGTCCTCGACCGGCCGTGCCTGCGGGCCGGCCTCCTGGATCAGCGTCGGCACGACCGTCTTCACGGCCGGGTGCGCAAGGTTCCACTGGCAGGCGAGCTGGATCATCGTCAGGCCCGTTTTATCGGCGATCGGGCGCATGGCCTCCATGCGAGCACGCCCGGCCTCGATCCAGCCGCCCGGGCGGAAGCTACGGTGATCGTGGCGGCCAAGCTCTGCGCCGGGCACGAGATCGTCGTAGAACAGGCCTCCGTAATCGACGACGCGCGTGATCACGTTGATGTTGTTCCGGGCGGCGGCATCGAGGCACAACTCGCCCGGCCAGGGCTCGAGCGGGTTGAGGATCACCATCGCCCAGTCGATGCTGATCGCCGAAGCGCTCGAAGCAGTCGATCAGGTCCAGCGTGAAACCGTTGGCCGGGCCGGGTGCGACGCCGATCAGGTGTGTGAGGCCTGCTTCTTTGAGCGCCTGCATCCCGTCCCAGACCGTCTCGCTCGTGTAGCCGGTGCGGTCCGGGTTGTGCAGCAGCAGCAGGTCGAACTGGTCGACGCCGCAGCGCTCGAGGCTGCGCTCGGTCGCCATCTGCAGGTAGCCCGCGTACTGCTCAGGTCCGCGCAGACGCGGGTCCGTGAAGCGCGGAAAGCCCTTAGCGCCGTCGCGTTCGCCGTCATAGAAGTCGTGGCCGACGGCGCCGACGACGCAGACCTGATCACGCGCAAGCGTCGTGTCAGCGAGCGCGCGTCCGAGCCAGATGTCGGCTTCACCGGTGCCGTAAGCGTCAGCGGTCAGCACCGTCCGGATCTTTTCGTCGGGAGTGATCAGAGCCTGGAAGCGTGCGTCGTCGAGCGGCTCGCCGAAGTGCATGAAGCGGCCGCCGCTCCAGGTGCCGATCGCGGTGCGTGTGGGGTCGGTGCTCATCGCACGGTGATGTTAATCGGGACGGCGCCTCCGGCCCGCTACCGCCACCGGGCCGTCGAGTAGGTTTCCGGGAATGTCATCTGTTGGGTCGGCCCCGGCGGCCGAGAAATATGACGTCGTCGTCGTCGGGGGCGGAAGCGGGGGCGTGGGCGCGGCGGTCGGCGCGGCACAGGCCGGCGCCTCAGTCCATCTGATCGAGCGCTATCCGTTCCTCGGCGGAGCCGCGACTGCCAGCTCCGTGCTGAGCTACTGCGGCTTCTTCGACCAGCGGCGCGAGTTGGTGGTGGGCGGCGTCGGGGGTGACCTGCTCGCGCGGCTGCGAGCGGGCGGCGCCTACCAGGAGATCACGTTCAAGTGGTCGGGCAACACCGTCGTCATGATCGACCCCGAGTTCACCAAGCTCACGCTCGACCGCATGGTCGCGGACGCCGGCGTGTCGCTGTCGCTCCACAGCTACCTGGTCGAGCGCCGAGTCGGGCGGTGGGCGTGTCCATGCTGTCGCCGCGGCAACCGCCGGCGGCACTCGGACGGTCGTCGGCACCACGTTCGTCGACGCCAGCGGTGACGGCAACCTCGCGCACCTATCCGGGGCCGCGGTGACAAGTTTGGATCCCGGCCACAGGCAGGCGGCGACGCTGAGCATGCGGATCGGCGGCGTCAAACCCGACGCCGTCATCACCTCGGACGCGATGCGGGAGGCGGTGGCTGCGCACAACGCGAGGAGCGACCGCAAGCTCGTCCGCGACCACGGTCCGGCGGCGCGCCTGCCGCTGACCGGCGAACTGACGATGCAGATCGTCGATCAGGAGGTCGATGCGCTCGATGCGCACGATCTGACGCGTGCGGAGGTGGCTGCACGTGCCCAGGCGTGGGACTACCTCGACGCGTTCCGCCGAGCACATCGAGGGCTGGGAGGACGCCTACCTGGTGGCAACCGGGCCGCAGATCGGGATCCGGGAGTCGCGCCATGTCGTGAGTCGCTATGCGGTCACCGGCGATGACGTGTTGAGCGCCCGCCGGCCGTGAGGACGGAATCGCCCGCTGCGGCTGGCCGATCGAGGAGCACCAGGGCATCGGCTCGACGAAGTACACGCCGATCGAGGGCAGGGCGTTCTACGACATCCCGCTCGACGCGCTGCACTCGGTCGATCGCGAGAACCTCTGGGCCGCGGGCCGGCTGGTCAGCTGTGACGTGCGGGCGTACTGCTCGCTGCGCGTGATGGGGACCGCGTTCGCGACCGGGCACGCTGCAGGCGTCGCAGCCGCGCTCCAGGCTCTTGAGGGCGGGGAGCCGTCGGCGGACGATGTGCAGGCGGAGCTTCGGCGCCAGGGGGCGCTGATCTGAGCGGTCAGGTGATGGATGAGATGTGCGGGTTCCTGCACATTTCATCCATCGGTTCTCGTCAGCCGCGGGAGTGACGTGCGACGTTGCGGAGCGTCACCGCTGCGGCTGTGGCGATCACGAACGCAAACAGGCCCGCGGACAGCAGCGGACGGTGATGGGCAGCAGCGTGCCCGACAATCGCGATTGCCGCGCCGTCGGCGATGGCAGCCGCGATCAGCCATGGTGCCAGCAACAACGGGAGGATCACCGCCGAACCGGGGTTGGAGGGGTCCGTCGTAAGCAGTCCGACGAGCAATCCCTGGTCGACGCGGCCGCCTCGACGCGACGCAAGCGCCGAGGCGAGGACCGCCGTGATCAGAAGCGGGACAAGCAGGGTTGGGACCAGTGCGAGCGCGCCGAGCCCGACAATGCCGAAGAGGACGCTCACAGCAATCGTCAGCGCAGCGACTGGAGCGAGTAGCAGGAACGGCAGCACGCAGTGGGCCAGAAGCAGCCGCGAGAAGTCCCAGCCGAGGAGGACACGACTGCGATCGGGAGCATCGACCTCCATCCGCAGCGGCTCGGCTGACATCGCGGCTGCGAAGTACAGGGCGACGGCTGACACGCACGCTGGAAGCAGGCGCCCCGGATGGCTGAGCGCCTCAAGCGTCGCTGCCGAACAGAGGGCGGCGGCCCAGGCGCAGCGCGCGGGGCCGCGGGACATCGCGACCGCATCGCGCCAGAGGATCGCCCAGCGGGCGCCCTTGGGCGCCGGAACCGGAATCGTCGGAAGCCGCCAGAACGCATCTGGTTGAGCCCCGCGATAAACGAGCGCAGCACCGCGATAGTCCAGCGTGAAAGCGGCCGCACTCAATGCCGACCGAGTTCCGGCTCGGGTCATGAACATCTCAAGGCTCGACGCCCCTGCACGCGTACGCGCCCACGCGCTGATCCCGAGCGCTGCGAGTACGACCATCGCAGTTGCGAGCGGCCATCCCGATTCACCGACCAGCGGCGCCAGCGCCCAGCCCCACGGACCCGACCAGACCCCGACACCGGTGTTCACGGTGGCGGCAACCGCGACGAGGCCAGCAGCCGCCAGGACCGCGACCGGACTCACCCGGCGCATCAGGGCGAGCGATCTTCGCGACGACTGGACCAACCAGCTGATCGCCACCGCAAGCAGCCCGAGACCCGCAATCCCAGCCACGCCGCCGACGGAACGTGCGACGCCTAGCCCGGCCGGCCCTCCGCTCATCAGGAGGACGACAATCACGCCGGCCGCAGCACCGGCCGCCGCCCCGCCGACCATGCCGTTATCCAGTTTGGGGCGAACCAGCGCAGCGACGTCGATCGGCGCCGTGAGAAGCAGCGCGACATCAGCGGCCGAGAACGACACCGGCCCCTGCCAGCGACCGAACCGCGCGGCCCCGAGCAGCCCGACGAGTAGAACAGCCGGACCGAAGAGCCTCAGTCCGTGCAGGCTTACGCCGCCGCCGATCAGAGAACCGATCACGCCGTGGCCGAGGGCGCCCACGATCGCACCGACGATCACGATTGAGTAGATCTGGTAGGCGCTGGGGCGGAATCGCCTGCGGCGAGCGCGGATGAATGCTCGCGCAGTGAGCGCCCGGTCTGACCCCTCCTGAGCCGCCACAGTGATCACTGCAGGCCGTACTCGCTAATCACGGGGCCGTCCACGACCTGCTCATATGGGCCGTCGGCGACGACCACACCGTCGGCGAGCATGATCGCGCGATCTGCGATCCCGCGCGCGAAGTCCAGCTGATGCGTGGTCAGGAGGATGGCGACACCGTCGCGCTTTGCCTCGAGCAACAGCTCCCGCAGCAATCGCTGCGCCGACGGATCCAGGCCCACCACCGGCTCGTCGAGCACGATCAGCCGATGAGGACGTACGAGCGCACATGCCAACTGCAGCTTCTGGCGCATCCCCCGGGACAGCGCGCCGGGACGGGCGTCAGCTTTGTCCGTCAGTCCGAGGCGTTCGAGCAGGGTCGCGATCCGCCCGACAGTGGCCTCGTCGTCCGCCACACCGTGGGCGATCGCAACCAATTGGAGGTGCTCGCGCACCGTCAGATCGTCATAGAGCGAGGGTGTGTCGGGCACGATCGCGAGTGCAGCGCGCGCCTCGATCGCGTCTGACTCGTCGTGCATCGAGGCGCCGACTATGTGGACCGAACCGTCGGAAGGATCGAGTAGGCCCGCGATCGCGCGTACGGCAGTCGTCTTACCCGATCCGTTGTGGCCGATGACAGCCACGCACTCGCCGGCGGCGAGCTGAAGGTCGAGACCCTGGAGGGCCTGGAAGTCGCCGTAGCGGCGACTCAGGTCTTGTACGTCCAGAACTGGGGTACCGGACATTGGCGTCACGCTACCGCAATCATCGGCGACGGTCGGACCCTCACCGCTGCCGCCACCAGCCACCTGCGATCAGATCGTGGAACACGACCTGATCGCTCCCAGAGATCGTGACCACCTCCCAGTAGCGGCGACGCAGCGGCAGCTCCGTCCACCAGCGGTCCTCGAGCAGCCAGGTCTCACGGACGCTGTCGACCTCGCGACCGTCTACGGCCAGCGGCTGCCCGTCCGCGTCGGCGGCGACGCGTACGCGCCGCGGCACTCCCAGCCTGCGCGCCCCAGTCACCGTTCGAACGGGGCCAGCACGGAGCGACGCTCGGGGAAGCGCGAGCGTGGATCGATCTGCAGGACACGCAGGGCGGCATCGGGACCGGCGGCGGCGCGCACCTGGCGGACGGCCTCGCGCAGACGTGCCGCCCGTGTCCGTGCCGGCTCCTCGAGCAGCGCCCGCTGGTCGTTGGTCGGCGGGCCGAAACGCTCGACCGTCAGCCGCAGCGTTTGCGCCGGCGCCGGCAGCAACTGCAGGCGCGGCGTCAGCGCCAGCCGCATTCGCAGCGGGTCGCTGAGTGACTCGCGAAAGGTGATCTGCTGGCGCCAGGTGCCGCCCTGCTCGACCAGCACCGCTGACATCACGACGGCCCGCAGCGTGCGTCCGCGGCGCTCGCGCCGAGCCAGTAGACGGTCGATCAGCAGGCCGAGGGCGCGCTCGAGCTGCTGGCCGCTCGAAGCCTCTGGCAAGTCCAGCGACTCGCGCACGAGCTCACCCGCTTCACGCGGGCGCAGGGGCGTGTCGCCACCGAGCGCGAGCCGGTAGGCCTGCAGGCCCGGCCGTCCGAAGCGGTCGGACACGGCCGCCCGCGGCAACGCCGCGAGCTCCCCGAGCGTGCTGATGCCAAGCCGCTCCAACGCCTCGGGCAGCATCGCTAATTCAGGGTCGGCGCGCAGGAGCTCGACTGACATCGGCGCCAGGAACTCGCGCGTCTGACGCGAGTCACCGGCGATGATCAGTGGCTGGCGCGCACGCGCGCGGGTGGCTGCCGCCAGCGCGGCAAAGCGGGTCGGCGCGACCCCGAACCGCGCCGGTGCGCCAAGCGCGCGACGGGTGGCGGTGAGTACCGCCTCCACGTCCTGTCTGGTCGCGACCGGCCCCACACGCTCGCGACCAGAGCCGCCCCCGTACAGCCGCAGCAGTCCGCGAGCGTCGAAGCACACAAGCCCCGGCCGCAGCGGCTCAACAGCCGCCCCGATCGACTCGAGCGCGGTCAGCATGCGCTCGAAGGCATCCTCGACACCCGCCGGATCCGGCGGGACCAGCGTCAGCCGCTGGCAGCGGGCGAGCGCCTCGCCGAGCCGCATCCCGGGGGTGATCCCAAACGCCTCGGCCGCGGCCGAAACGGCGCCGACCTGCTGGCTGCCAGGCTCGGGCGCGATCGCAGCAGGGACGCCGAGCAGGTCGGTACGGGTGCCGGCAGCGACCGTCAGCTCGAAGCGAGGAAGCAGGATGCAGGTGATCAGTTTCGGGGCGGCAGGCAAGGCGAACGTATGTTCGCATCAATCCCGCCCCGACTCAAGCGATGGGCTCCCAGCGAGGGCGGAGTCCCGGAACGATCAGCAGTTCGCCGCTGAAGCGCTGGCGCAGTCGGGGATCAGCGCCGACGTACCACCACTCACCTCAGCGCCTGCCTGTTGGAAGGCCTGGGTCAGGCTTCCCGCAGTGGACTGGTTGAAGAAGTCACTCGAGCTAGTGGCGAGGGTGTTCATCAGGTTCAACGCCGTCCCCTGGTAGATGGTGCCGCCGCCGCTGTCATCGCAGTTCCCGCTGGAGTCGTAAGCGATCGAGAAGATCAGCGTGCCGGCGGCCTTCGCCTGAGTTGCAGCCTGGACCGCGTCCTCGCAGGGCGCAGGGGTGGTCCAGCCGATATTGCCGCTCGCCCCGGGATCAACGCCATCCTTGTATGGGTTCGTCGGGTTCTTGCTGCTGGGGCACGTTTCACTCGAGGAGTCACACTCATCCGGGTCATTGAGCTCGCCGTCACTCAGGATGATGATCGCGTTCGACACCGGCTGTCCGTTAGGCCCGGTCCGTGTCGGGGCCGTGGCCAGCAGGTACTGCGCCTCAGTGATCGCGCCGGCCAGGTAGCTGCCCTGGCCGCCGACGTCCTTGAGTCCGTAGTAGTTGCCACCCGGATAGGTGCCGTTGCCGTTGCCCGACCCACATTTCTGGTGCCAGTCAACCGACTCAACCAGATTCGACGAATAGTTGAGGGTTGTGGCTGAGTCCGAGGTCCGATAATCGTTCGAGAGCGGAACGGCCTCGTAGCCGGCATAGTTGTCGCCACTGGGATCGTCATACGCGGCGGGACCGCTCAGCGGAATCCCGCCGGCCGTCGCGCCGGCGTTGTAGGTATATCTCTGGTAAGGCGGATAGGTGACCGCGGGCTTGTCGTTCTGGGTGCAGTCTGTCTCGTACCCCAGGTAAGTCGGGAACGGCGATGACGTCGGAGGCAGTTGATACTGCCCGTTGCTCGAGGTCAGCGTCATCGAAACCGCGGGGAATGTGAGTATCCCCACCTCATCGACCGGTTGAGCGCTGCATAAGGTGGCGTTGGTGGGGCACGGCGGTAATTCCTGAAGCAGCGCTCGCACCCCCTCCTTGGCACAGTCCAGCTTTTCCGGGTTTGAAGGGATACCCGTCACGGTCGCATTGCAGCTATCGGTCATCGACTGCGTCGTGTCGACGATGACGAAGATGTTCATCGGGGTTGGAAGCAGGTTCTGAGGCGCCGACGCCGTTGATGTCGCGTGCAGCGTGAACTTCGGGATGAACATGCCGAGAAGACCCGGCTTCACCGTGGCGGACTCGGTGATGGTGACGGCATTACATGTCGTGACGCCCGACGGCAGTGGCGAATTCGGATCACTGCTGGGATGGCAGTTCTTGCCACTGGAATCGGTCAGGCAGGTCGGAGTTGAACCCGCTGTGTAGCCGGGTCCATGCGAGACGCATTCGAAGGTGATGCTCGGGTTAGCCGCGGCAACCCCCCAGCCACTGACCGGGTTGTCGCCAGTACCGGAGTATTTGACCGCAGCACTGTAAGCGTTGGTGCTGTTCGGAAGATCCTGCCCCGCCGCGAGCGCTGCGGCATCGACGGCGCGCTGCAACTGCTGCTTGGCCACCCACACGCGGCCCAGGTCGATGGCCAAGCCGCTGAAGCCGATCAACACGAACATCGCGAGCGCGAGCAGCGGTAGCGCCTGCCCGCGTTCACTGCGCATCCGCCTGAAGATCGCGCTCAGCCGTTTCATTCGATCGCGTCCGATGCCGACGAGGTCAGGGTGATGTTCATGACGTGCATGCCGAAAATCGTGAGTTTGTAGGGGTACTTGATGGTGATCGTCCCCTCATCACCCGCCGTCTCCTTGCCGTTGGAATCGCACGTGCTCTTGTAGACGTAGGAGGAGGTGCAGCTGGCTCCCGAGCCGTTGCTACCGCAGTAGTCGTTCGTGGAGTTCGCAAAGCTTGGGATCACATCGCTGCCTGGCAGCGTGAAATCCCCGTAGGTACTTGCGATCGTCTGCGCCACGGCTGGATCGCACGGGTTCGTCGACGTGGACTCGAGCGCCAGCTCACGCGCACCGGTGCGAGCTGCGTCGGTCAGCGTGACGTACTGGCTGTACATGACCCCGAACTGCAGAATCGCGGTCACCAGCAGCAGGAGGATCGGCATGCAGAGCGCCAACTCCACCAGTGCCTGTCCGTCCTCCCGTCGGTACCAGCTGCGAGCCCGCCCTACCCCGCGAGATTGGACGCCAGCTGGCATCGCTCTGCCCATGCCACGCAGACGCAGACGGTGCACGAAGGCGACGAGTGTTGGCCGGCGATACCTCATCCGGGCGGTTATCGACCGAAAGCTCGCTGGGGTTAACTAATGACTTGACTTCCAGTCGAACGTTCGTCTACGGCCACTCCAACGTTCGTCCAGACGCGAGGCGCCGGAAAGCGTCGCTGGAGCTTTCCCCGCCCGGAAAGGGTCGCTAGGCCTGCCGGCCGGAGTCCTGCAGCAGCTTCCCGATCGAGACCGGATCCAGGTGCCGCTCACGCAGCTGTTGATCGAGCTCACTGAGCAGGTGCCGCGCCGCTGACAGGTCGTTCACACGCAGCTCGACGACGTCGCCCCTGTGTAGCCCGGCGTGCACCAGGTGCGCGAGCTGAGCGGACTTGGTGATCGTGACCTTGCCGACGACCAACTGCCCGCCGGCTCCCTTCGCGAGAAGCATCTGCACGAGGCTCGGGCCGCTCGAGGTGTAGAGGAAGTGGTGGTGCCAGCCGAGCTGGTGCTCGAGCCGGTGCAGAGCGTGGTCGGTACCGAACCAGCCGACGAGACCGCCGTCATTGAGCTGCGGCACCGGCTCTTCATCCTCGTCGATGAACATATCGGCGGACGTCGCCGATGCCTTGTTCAGCGCAACCGAGACGTGCAGGCCGCCTGCCCGCAGTTCGCGCGCGAGTGCGGGCGCGTCGGTGGCGCTGGCGTCGACCATCACGCCGACCTGCGGGGTCGGCGTCGTCACGGCGGTAAGCGGCCGCGCCGGCGAAGTCGGAGATGAGCGAGTAGGCGAGGCTCGGCAGTCGAACGCCCAGCCGACGATGACGGCCGCGGCCGTCGCCGTCGCCACAGTGCGCACCGTCGCGCACACGCCAGGTCGGCAGCGGCTTCACCCGCCGCGGGCTCGCGAGGATCAGCGCCGCGGTCGAGGCGCGCTTCGCGAACGACGCCGTCGGGCTCGGGACTCAGCGTCAACGCGCGCTCGATCGCAGGGCTGCAGCTCAGCCTCGGTCCGCGCCACCTGCGCGAGCTTGAAGCGCTCGAGCGCCTGGTTGGAGACGCGCACGTGCCCGTAACCGAAGCCGTAGGAGATCACCGGGCAGCCACGGATGATCGCCTCGAGCACGGTCAGCCCGGCGCTCGAGTGGATCAGCACGTTGGCGGCGGCGAGCATGTCGCTCATCCGGTTGGTGAAGCCCATCAGCGCGCACGCGCGGGTCGCCCGCGAACTGCTCGGCTACGCTGCTCGCGCAGCAGCTCGTTGCGGCCGCACAGGCACAGGACCTCGGCATCCTCGGCGACCGACAGCGCAGCACCCACGGCGCCGACCACGTCGCCGACGCCCCAGCCGCCGCCGGAAACCGACGATCACGGTCCTGTCGGCGGGCAGCCCGAGCGCGGCACGCGCGGCAGCGCGAGTCCGCGGCTCGAGGAAGGCGGCGAGGTCGGCGGCTTGGCCCAGCGCACGCTTCCTGGCCCGGCGATCCGCTCGACCTCCTCCTGCGATTCCGGGTGCGTGATGAAGTGCAGGTCGATGCGCGGGTGCGCCCAGAAGTGCAGGCCCGCGAGGTCCGTGATCGACGAGTAACACGGAACCTTCAGGCGTCCGCTGCGACGCAGCTCACCCAGCACCTGCGTCGTGCCGGGATAGGTCGAGACGATCAGGTCGGGCTTGTGCGCCTTGATCAGCCGCATCAGCCCGCGGTGCCCGAAGCCGCACAGCAGCTTCGACCCCAGCCACCGGGTGGGCGGAAACCTCATGCACAGCCGGTACTGGAAGTCGAACATCCACGGCGCCCAGCGAAACAGAAACGCCGAGTTGTCGCGCAGGACGGCGGTCGCCAACGGCCCCATCGCGGGGAGACCGTTGACGACCGAGATCAGCGCGTCCGGGTCTTCTTCTTTGAACTCACGCGCGATCGCGCGTGCCGGCAGATCGTGACCCTCGCCGATGTCGGCTGAGACGATCAGGATCTTCCGCGGGCAAGCCTCTGCTTCGTCAGGCTCGCCCGCCAGCGCTAAAGGGTCGGGGTGCCCTCCAATTTTTCTGGCAGCTTGCTCGCGCCGCCACTCGACGTAGCGCCGAACCCCTTCCTTGAACGGCGTCGACGCCGTCCAGCCGAGCTCGTCGCGCGCGCGGTCAGAGAGCACGATCTTCGAGCCGAGGTCACCGGGCCGGGCCGGGCCGTAGATGATCTCCGTGTTGCCGACGGTCTCCTGGACGAGCTCGGCGATCTGCTTGATCGTCACGTCCTCGTCGCTCGAGAGGTTGTAGACGCGGTTCTCGGCGATGTCGCCGAGACCGGCGACGACGCCCTCCGCCAGGTCCTCGACGTAGACGAAACGGCGCGACTGCATGCCGTCGCCCGACAGAGTCAGCGGCTCGCCCGCGAACGCCTTGTTCACGAACGCCGGGATCACCGCCGCCTCGCGAGCGCGCGGACCGTACGGAATCCCGAAGCGCAGGATCGTGTAGTTGATCCCGTAGAGCTCCTGGTAGGACTTGCAGTACAGCTCACCGGCCAGCTTGGTGGCGGTGTAGAGGTGCGCGGGCGGCGGCAGCAGCGTGGTCTCGCTGACGGTCTCGTCCTCGGTGTCGCTGTAGACCCAGATCGTCGACGCGTAGACGACGCGCGTGACCCCGGCGAGGCGCGCGGCTTCGAGCACCGCGGCGGTACCGCGGGCGTTGACCTGCTCGGCGTCGTGCGGTTCGGCATGGACATCGTTGACGTCGGCGACGGCCGCGAGGTGCGCGACCGCGTCGCAATCGGCCAGCGCCTCGGTGAGCGCGACGGCATCGGTGACCTGGCCGATGACGGTGTCCACGCCGGCATGCTCGGGCCACGGCGACGGCCGCAGGTCGTAGATCACGGGCTCATGCCCGTGGTCACGCAGCTTGTCGACCACGTGCGAGCCGATGAACCCGGCCCCGCCAGTGACGAGAACTCTCATTTTCCGGCCCCTTTGTCGGTCAGCTGCATCCGCGTCAAGTGGACGGTAATACAGCGGCGGGCAGGAATGGTTCTTCGCCACCCAATCCGTGTTCGGAAGATCGACCTGGTGCCCGAGGATGCGGTGGCAGGGCTCGTCGTAGACGCGCCCCGTCGACTTTTCGAGCCAGTCGAAGACGATGTACTTGTAGAGCCCCGAGACCATGCCGTCCGGAAGCTCGAGCTTCGAGCCGCCGAACTGCGGGTCCAGGAACTCGCGCGCGGTCTCGTTCTTCCAGGCGACGATCTCCGGCATCCGCTCGACCTGGATCAGTCCCAGCGCCGCCGTGAACTCGTTCATCCGGAAGTTCAGGCCCTGGACTTCGTAGCGTCGGCTTGCCGTAGTTGCGGAAGCCGCGCGCGAACTCGAGCAGCTCGGGCCGCTTCGAGACGAGCATGCCGCCCTCGCCGGTGGAGATCGTCTTGGTCGCGTACATCGAGTACACGCCGGCGTCGCCGTAGCTGCCCGCCTTGCGCCCGTTCCAGGAGGCGCCGTGCGCGTGCGCGCAGTCCTCGAGCAGGAAGATCCCGTTGTCAGCGCAGTAGGCGGCGATCTTCTCGGACTCGAACGCGATGTGGCCGCCGATGTGGACGAGGAACGCCGCCTTGGGCTTGTGCTGCTCGGCCTTGCGCTCGAAGTCGTCGAACGACATGCAGAGGTCGTCGCGGTTGCAGTCGACGAACTGCACCTCGGCGCCGGCGCGGATCGCCGCAAACGGCGTCGCCATGAATGTGTTGGACGGGCACAGCACCGTCTCCCCCTGCACCTGCGCGAAGTGCAGCGCGGCCAGCGCGCCGCCCGACCAGCTCGAGGTCGCGACGGCGGGAACCTCGTTCCACGCCTCCCACGCCTGCTCGAAGCGGGCCGTCATGTCGGCCTCGGACCAGCGGTTCGAGTCGAGTACCTCGTCGATCAGCGCGTGAAACCGCGCGCGGTCGCGATGGTCGAACCCGATCGCGAAGCGCCCGTAGTCAGGCGTGATCTGGGTTTCAGTCGGAACAGTCGTCATGAATCCTTCAGGTCTTGGTTCGAATTCGCACCAGGGCGTGACGCTTGGACAGCGTGCCCCCAGCCCTGGACCTCGGATCAGCCTCACCCGTCCGCATCATGCATTCGGACAGTCAGGCGCACGCCACGGTACCGAGTTCGGCGGACTTCAGCTTTCTCGAGTATCAACGGGAGCGCCGCCGCGGTTCGTCTGTGCGAGCGCTTGGAGCTGTAGAAGTCCGCGTCGTGGAGCAGGATCACGTCGCCGGCCGTGACGCCGGTGACACCCGCGCGCGCGATCCGCTCGGGCGTCGTGAACTTGCGCCAGTCCTTGCCCCAGCGCGACCACAGCAGCGGCTGCAGGCCGCGCTCGCGGGCGATCCGCAGGCTCGCCGGGCTGTAGATGCCGTAGGGCGGGCGGTGCATCAGCGGTGCGACACCGGTCGCGTCCTCGATCGCGGCAGCAGCCGCGCTCGAAGTCCTCGGCCATCGCCGCCGCGGTCCGGCTCGGCTGCGGCCGGTGCCGGTATCCGTGCAGGCCGATCGCATGGCCCTCCGCCACGATCCGCCGCGCGAGCTCCGGCCGCTTGACGACCTGCTCGCCGACCAGGAAGAAGGTCGCGTGGGCGCCGTGCTCGGCCAGGATCTCGAGGATCCGCGGCGTGCCCTCAGGGTGTGGGCCGTCGTCGAACGTGATCGCCACCGCTGCTGGCTTGCTTGCCAGGGGGCGCGGCTGTCCCAGCTCTAGTGGCCCGCTGGCCACTAGCAGCTGCAGCGGATGCCAGCTCGTCGAGCGTGCGTGGGATTCCGAGCGCGCGGGCGAATGCCGGCACGTGGGGTGCGAACACGTATCTGACCACTGTGTGTCATTTTCGACGCAAATCGGGTCGCTCCCGCCTCCTTTCGCTCTAATTTCATCCTCATGGCTGACCCGTTCGACTCCGAGGTGACGATCCGTCGCCAGCGTTTCGCCAACAGCGACAACGGCTTTGCGGTGCTCGACGCCGATTCCGACGACGGTCCGATCGTGCTGGTCGGGCCGCTGATCCACCTCGAGAACGGAGAACGCGCGCATATCACCGGCATCCTGGATGACTGACAGCCGCTATGGCGAGCAGGTCCAGGTGGTCGAGGCGCGGCCGCTACCTCCGGAGGACCGGGCCGCGCTGATGTCGTACCTGCGGCGGATCAAGAACATCGGCGAGAAGCGCGCGAAGCTGCTGATCGACCGCTACGGAGCAGAGCAGGTGCTGGACGCGATCGACGAGGAGCCGGCCGTGGCGTTCCGGCGCGTCGGGTCTGAACCCGTTCCGCGCGCAGGAGGCAGCCGCCTCCTGGAACGAGCTGCGGACGATCCGCCGGCTGCACCTGCTGCTCGCGCCGCACGGGCTCGCCTACCTCGCCAAGCGGATCAGCGACGAGTACCCGAACACGGCTCACCGCGTGATCACGGAGAACCCGTACGAGCTCACGCGCGTGTTCGGCGTCGGCTTCAAGGTCGCCGACCGGATCGCGCGCGCGAGTGCCGGATCGGTGGAGACGATCCCCGGACGCGTCAGTGCCGCGATCGTCTACGCGCTGTCCGAGGCCGAGGGCCGCGGCGGCAGCACCTGCCTGCCCGCGGGCCAGCTGCTGGCGGCAGCCCGTGACCTGCTCGGCGCCATGCCCGATGAGGACGCGATCGACAAGCTGGTCGAGGACGGCGACCTCGTGCGCGACGGGGATTGGATCTACCGGACGCCCACATGGGAGCTCGAGCAGGAGCTGAGCGAGCGCGTGATGGCGATGTTGGCGGGCGCGGATGGCGATGGCGGCGGAGGCGGCAAGCTGAAGCCGGAGGTCGATGAGCTGCTGAGCGGCGGCGGGCTGACGCTCACAGCCGAGCAGGAGGCCGGGGTGCGTGCCGCGTTCGAGCATCGCCTGTCGGTCATCACGGGCGGTCCTGGCACCGGCAAAACGGCCTCGATCCGCACGATCGCCAAGCTGGGTGAGGCACAGCAGGCGAAGGTGCTGCTGGTCGCGCCGACCGGCCGGGCCGCGCGGCGGATGACCGAGGCGAGCGGTGTCGATGCCAAGACGGTCCATTCGGCGCTTGGCTGGATCCCTGGTGAGCTGCCCGAGCACGACGAGGACGACCCGCTGCCCTACGACCTGTTGATCGTCGACGAGTCGTCGATGGCCAACCTCGAGCTGATGGTGACGCTGCTGCGCGCGGTCGGGTCGAGCGCGCACGTGGTGCTGGTCGGTGACGCCGATCAGCTGGCGCCGGTCGGGGCCGGCAAGCCGTTCGCTGACCTGGTCGCTTCGGACGTGGTGCCGACCGCGCGCCTGAACCACATCTTCAGGCAGGCGGCCGGCAGCATGATCGTGCAGGGCGCGCACGCGATCCGTCGCGGCGAGCCGCCGGAGTTCAAGCCGGCCGAGGGCATGCGCCACGACCTGTTCCTGATGGAGCGCGCGAGTGCGCGTGAGGCGCTCGAGCTGATCGTCGAGCTGGTCAGCAACCGGCTGCCCAAGCACTACGGCGTCGACCCGCGCGAGGACATCCAGGTTTTCGCACCCGTCTACAAGGGCGAGCTCGGGATCGACGCGCTCAACCGCGCGCTCCGCGATGCGCTCAACCCGCTGGGCAAGCCGGTGCGCGGGGGCCGCCTGCGGATCGGCGACAAGCTGATGATGACCGGCCGCAACCTGCACGAGCTGGGCTTGATGAACGGCACCGTGCTGCACCTGCAGGACGAGATCCCGGGCGCAGACGGCGACGAGGCGGCGCTGCTGCTGCGCAGTGACGAGCAGCTCTTCCGGCTGCCGCCTGAGGAGTCCGAAAGTCTGCGGCTCGGCTACGCGTGCTCAGTCCACCGCGGTCAGGGGATCGAGCTGCCGGTTGCCGTGATCGTCGCGCATGAGCAGGCCGGCGCGTTCTTCCTGCGCCGCGAGATGCTGTACACCGCGATCACGCGGGCGAAGCTGGCGACGGTGATAGTTGGGAGCCGGTTGGTGCTGGCACGAGCGGCTCGGACTCCGGACACAGATCGGCGTTACTCGCGACTCGGCGAGCGGCTCCTCGCTGGAGTGTCGCGGTAGCAACACCGGCCATCAGCAGCAGGCCGCCGATCACCTCCGTCAGCGTCGGCCTCTGGCCGAGCACGATCCAGGCCGTTGCGAGTCCTGTGACCGGAACCAGCAAAGTGAACGGCACGACCGATCCGACCGGATAGGTCGCGAGCAGCGAGTTCCAGACGACGTAGCCGAACAGCGATGAGCCGACGGCGGTGTAAAGCGCGCTGAACACCGTGAGCAGGCCGATGTGCGTGAGCGCATGGCCAATCTCGCCCGAGCCGTTGACGACCAACGCGAGTATGAGAGTCGGCACCGGCACGACGATCGCCGACCAAACCACGAGTCCGAAGCCGCTTGCGACCTTGGCCTGTCGGCTGACGACGTTGCCGATCGCCCACGACAGGGAGCCGGCGGCCGTGAGCAGCAACGGCACGATCGGTGCGTGGCTGCCATAGCCCAGCGCGATCACCGCCAGGCCGCCGATGCCGAGGGCCACTCCGGCCAGCTGCCGGCTGGTCGAGCGCTCGCCGAGCCACACGCGCGATATCAGGATCGTGAACATCACCTGCACCTGCACCACCAGCGACGCGAGGCCGGCCGGCATCCCCAGCTGAAGCCCGAGGTAAAGCAGCGAGAACTGGCCGAGGCACATGAACAACCCGACCAGCAGGATCGGGCGCCACGGCGCGGGGCGTGGCACGAACAGGATCAGCGGGAATGCGACGAGGCTGAAGCGTGCGGTCAGCAGCAGGAACGGAGGAAAGCCCTTGAGCCCCTCGTCGATCACGACGAAGTTGGCACCCCAGATGATCGCGACGAGGGTCGCGCGTAGGTTGTCCCGAGCTGACATCTCCAAGCATCGTGACGGATCAGGACTGCGCCAGGTTTTACCCGGGGATCGGTCCAGCGCCTATCCAGCTCGTGAGTAGGAGTCGTTTCCGACAAAGTGGGTCGCGCGTCGGTAGATCGTCGGAAACGGTGCGATTTCCGTGCGGTTTCCGACAACTTGGCCCGCTCGCTCGTAGTTTGTCGGAAACGGACCTGCTCAGCTCGCCGCGCGGCGAGCAGGTAGGGCGGCCGCGAGCAGGTGGGGCGGCCGCGTGGCGTCAGGCCGTCGCCGCTAGCCGGCGCTGACGCGGAACTCCCACTCCTCGACCTCGACGAGGTCGCCGTCGTGGAGTTGGCGGCCGCGGCGCGTCTCGACCTCACCGTTGACGAGCACCGCGCCCGTCGCGAGCAGGTCCTTGCCGTCAGCGCCGGTCTCGACCACGCCGCCGAGCTTCAGCAACTGGCCAAGCCGAATCATCTCACCGCGAATCTTGAGCTCCTGCATTTCGATCGACCCCGTCCCAAACAGGGTCAGCGCGGCGCCATACGGATCGCTCCGTCCAGGCGGATGACCTCGCCGTTCAGCATCGTGTTGGTGACGATGTGCTCGACCAGGTCGGCGTACTCGGCCGGGCTCCCGAGCCGCGAAGGGAAGGGGATCGACGCCGCCAGTGACTGCCGCACGGGTTCGGACAGTTCGGCCAGCATCGGCGTGTCGAAGATGCCGGGCGCGACCGTCATCACGCGCACCGCCTTGCTCGCAAGCTCTCGTGCGACCGGAAGGGTGAGTGCGACGACGCCACCCTTGGAGGCTGAGTAGGCGACCTGCCCGATCTGCCCGTCGTAGGCAGCGACTGAGGCGGTGTTGACGCAGACACCGCGCTCGCCGCCGGCGTCGGGCTCGTTCGCGATCATCGCGTTGGCCGCCAGCCGGAGCACGTTGATCGTGCCGAGCAGGTTGACGTTGATCGTCCTGGCGAAGTGCTCGAGCGGCGTCGGGCCCTCACGGCCGATCAGCTTGGCCGGCTGGCCGATTCCCGCACAGCAGACCGAAATTCGCAGCCCGCCGGGAGCGGCGCCCGCGGCGGCGTCGACGGCCTGCTGAACCGCTTCGGGATCGGTCACGTCTGCGGTCTGCCCGCTGCCACCGATTTCGCCGGCGACGAGCTTGGCGCGCTTGCCGTTGAGGTCCGCGATCGTGACCTGGGCGCCCTCTGCGGCGAGCCGCCGCGCGGTGGCCTCACCCAGACCGGAGGCCCCTCCGAAGACGATCGCTGCCGTGCCCTCGATCTGCATCGCGCTCAGGAAATCGTGTCGACCCGCAGTTTGCGAACACCGGCCGGTATCGCGATCTCGACCTCATCGCCGACGCGGCTGCCGATCAGCGCCTGGGCGACGGGCGAGGTCGACGAGATCAGACCTTCCCTGGGGTTCGCCTCGTTGGGGGAGACGATCCTGAAGGTCTGCGCCCCACCCTTGCCGATGTCCGTGACCTGGACGGTGCAGCCATGGCGGACATCGTCGGCGCCAGCAGCAGCATTCTCGACTACGACCGCGGCCCTGACCTGTTCGCGGAGCCGAAGGATCCGCGTCTCCAGGTGCGCCTGTGCCTCCTTGGCAGCGTGGTACTCACCGTTCTCCTTGAGGTCACCCCACTCGCGTGCGGTCTTGATGCGGGCGGCGATCTGAGAGCGTCCGCCGCTTTCCAAATCATTCAACTCTTCGCGCAGCCGCTGTAGTTCAGCGGCGGTCATCTCAATTGTGTCCATACGGTCCTCCAGCCTGTCGGGCACGGCTCCCCCGCGCGCGCCGCTACGACGTTAGCTGACGTTGTAGCGATTCCAATTCTGCGACAACTCAGTGCACCGTTGTATAGACTGCCGCCTATGGGGGTTCGGCTCCGCCCGCGGGGAGCCAGGACGATCGTCGCAGTGGGGGTGGCGCTCGTGCTTCTGGCGGCCGCATTGACATCTTCCGCAGCAGGGAGCCGCTCGTCGGCGGCCCTCACGGGTGCCACCTGGGGTTCTGACTCGCCGGTGACCTCGCTTTCCACGACCGTCTACGTCTCGGCGATCGATTGCAACAGCGTCGCTGCCGGTGCCTACGCGGGGCAACGTTCCGGCATCGAGGTGTTTGGCAGCTACAGCCGCAGCGGGCAGTCCGTCTACCCGTTCGACTTCGCCGGTTACTACAGCTACTGCCACGGGAACGCGGCGACGTACTCGCCTGAGTTCCTCACCAGTGACCCGTCGACCGGGATGCTGAGCTTCAAGCCTGCCGGCTTCGACATCTCTCCCGGCGATCCACTGACGTTGACGATCAGGAGCCGAAGCTCGGGCGTGACACTGACGGTCACCGACGTGAACACGAAGCAGACGCAGACCGTGACCGGACCCCATCTTGGCCGGAGCACCGGCTGGGCTGCAGGCGTCATGCCGATCTTCGGAGTCGCGGGTGGCGCCCCGTACCTGACCGGCTCGGTGCCGCTCGTGAACCAATACTCGCCATCGGGCGGGCCGAACACGCTTGACGGTCCGGTGTCGTTCGCGCCGGTCGTCTTCGGCGACATGGTGATCGATGGCGCCGCGCTCAGCGCCCCGAACAAGAGCATCCAGGAGACCAAGTGGACCGAGCCGAGTGGCTCGGCCGTGGCCGGTGTCTCGCTGCCGAGTCGCGGCAGCTTTGTCGCCAGCCGCATCAAGCCGCCGAAGCTCGGCAAGAGCGCGGACGTGACTCCGGTCCACGGCAGCGTGCTGATCAAGATCCCGGGCACCCACAAGTTCGTGAGGCTGCGCAAGGGCCTGCAGATTCCCAACGACTCGAAGATCGATACAACCCACGGCTCGGTCCAGGTAACGCTTGGCCTGCCCCACGGCAAGTCTGAGACCGGCGTCTTCTACGACGGCCAGTTCCTGTTGCATCAGAACGGCACGACCGGCTCGACGACCGCCACACTCACGGGCGGAAGCTCAGGGGGCTGCGCGAAGGCGGCCAGCGTCGCGCGCTATGACGGCCCCGGAGTCGCATCGGTGGCGAAGGCCAAGTCGAAGGGCACCGGCAAGAAGGTCGGCAGCCTCTGGGCCAACGCGCACGGCAGCTTCACGACCAAGGGCTCCGGCGGAGCGGCCGCCGTACTAGGCACCAAGTGGTACACCGAGAACACCTGCAACGGCACCTACTTCAAGGTCATACGCGACAAGATCAAGGTCACCGCGTATTACCCACACCCACACACGGTGACGGTGACGCAGGGGCATTCCTTCTTCGCCCCGAACAAGGCGGCGCCAAAGGTGGCGGCCGTCCCGATCATCGACGTGGCGCCCGTCACGACGACCAACGGGCGCTACAACGTCCATCTCAGCGGCGAGTACAAGCTCACGGTCGTGAGCAAGACACGTCCGGCTTACGTCGACGCCGCGGTCGCGCCGAACCAGCCGAGCGGCGGCAACACGCAGTTGTTCCCCGACGGCACCGTCAACGGCATCCCACGGTGGTACATCGAGTTCCACATCACGCCCGATCTCAGCCACTTCCAGAACTGGAACGTCGGCGTACAGGTCGACGCGACGCTCTACCTGGTTCGGCTCCGCGTCAACTGACGCAGTCCAGCTCAGGCAGCTCAGCTCAGCGCTGCAACCAGCAGCGCCGCGCCCAGCAGCGCGACCATGTGAAAGGCCTGGTCGACCAGCGCAGCGACCGTGTGGTTTGCGACCGGATCGAGCCGCTTGACCCGCGGAGGTAGACGCGTCAGCAGCCGCCCGTCGTCCTGGATCAGATGTGGCAGGCCGACGGCGGCAGCGATCACCAACGTGGTCCAACCGAGCTGCGAGGAGATCCAGATGAAGGCTGGTACGTACGCGAGCGATGTACGTGAAGGTGTGCGACAGGAGGGCCCTGCCGGGCGACCGGGTCGCGGCCCAGCCCACCGCGCTTGTGCATCGCCTGCCAGTCGGTCTGCAGCAGGTAGTCACCGACCTGGTGGCTCACGAAGAACACCACGAAAACCGCGCCCCAGGTCATTGCTCTGGAGATTAGACCTTTGGACGCTGACGCGGGCCTGCGCCGCTACGCCGCGGGCGAGCCCGACGGGGTCGGGGATCGAGTAGACGCGCATCTTGGCCTCGCGGCCGCGGACCTCGAACTCCTCGACGAATTCGAGATCTTCGGGCACCTCGCGCATCGCTTCGCGCGTCGCCTCGGCGACGAACAACATGTGGTCCCCGCCCTTGGTCATCCCCTCGAGGCGCGAAGCGGTGTTGGTCGTGTCGCCGATCGCCGTGTACTCGACGCGTTGCTCGGCGCCGACGTTGCCACACATCACCGGCCCGGTGTTGAGCCCGACGCCCATGCGGAAGCCGGATGGATAGCCCTGCTCGGCCAGCCAGTCGTTGAACGTCTGCAGCCGCGGGCCGATCATCTCGCGTGCGGCGCGCAGCGCCCGGTCGGCGTGGTCGTCCTGCTCGAGCGGCGCGCCGAACGACCGCCATGATCCCGTCGCCCATGTAGGCGATCAGCGTCCCGCCCGCGTCGAGGATCGCCTCGGTCATCTCGTTGAGGTAGTGGTTGACGACCGCGATCACCTTCTCCACCGGCTGGGTCTCCGAGAACTTGGTGAAACCGCGCAGGTCACTGAACATCACCGTGCAGACCCGCTCCACGCCCGCCAGACGCAGATCATCGTCGGTGCTCGACGAGGACCTCGTCGACGACGCCGGGCGGCACGAAGCGCGCGAATGTCGACCGCGCGTACTGGCGCTCGAACGCCTCACCGAGGTAGACGACGGCGAGCGTGCCGACGATCCCGACCAGCAACGCGAACTCGGGATCGATGACCGCGACGATCCGGCCGGAGTCGAATGTCAGCTGTGCGGCGACCGCGTACAGCGCTCCGATCACGAGCCCGCCGAACAGCGCGCGCAGCGCCCAGCCGCGCAT
The DNA here is from genome assembly GCA_963720195.1 of uncultured Conexibacteraceae bacterium. Lineage (GTDB taxonomy): Bacteria > Actinomycetota > Thermoleophilia > Solirubrobacterales > Solirubrobacteraceae > Palsa-465. The sequence continues at coordinate 52,756 of CAVRFD010000008.1, read as the reverse complement.
GCCGAGCAGCGGCGCCGCAAAGCCGAGCGCCACGATCAGCAACACGTTGACCCAGCCTGCGCGCGTCGCGCAGCGGCATGCCGTGGAGCACGGTCGCGGCCGCGTTGGCGACGATCTCGGACCCCGCCATCAGGTCGTCGTTGCCGCCGGATCCGGAGGTCGGCGTCGGGTGAACGTCCTGCAGGATCGCGGCGGTCACGCCGACGATCACTGTCTTGCCGCGCACCAACGACGGCGGGAAGTCACCGTCGTAGACCTTCCAGTAAGGGATGAACGGAACCGTCCCCGGCGGTCCCGCGTAGTCGATCGGCACCGATGTCGTGGTGCCGCCGAACAGCTTCGTCGAAACGGGCCTGCCCAGCGTCTCCGCGGCGATCGCAGTCCGGAAACGTCTCGAGGCCCTGGTAGGAGTACTGCATACGGCGGTAGACGCCGTCGCTGTCAGGGATCAGGCTGGCGTTCGCCGCGACGGAGTGGCCGAACGACCATAGGTTGGCGTTGCCACCGAGCACGTTGGTCGAGCCGTGTGGACCGACCGACGTGGTCGCGAGCACGACGTGCCCGGCGTGAGCGATCGCACTCCGCCAGGTCGTCGTCGTCGGTCGCGTCGGTCGGTTGCGTGAACTGGATGTCCATCGCTATCCGCTTGGCGCCGGCCTTGACCAGATTGTCGATCACTCGGGCGTGGTAACGCCGCGGGAACGGCCACTCAGCCTTGAACCGCCATGGGTCTGGACGTTCCGCTCCTGGAATTTCGTGAGGGTCGGGGAATCCACGCCGACCACCACGAAATTCTTAACCAGCGAGGGTTGCGGGCCGCGGATCGAGAAGCGCGTGTCGATCGTCTGCAGCTCGGTGCGGTGAAAGGCGCCGGTCGCGTGCGTGAGGATGCCCAACCCCGCGGCGATCACCGCCACGATCAGGAGCAGTAAGCGGCGCCGGCGGCGCCAGCGCAGCCGCCGCACCTATCGACCCACTCTCGGTGCGCCGACTGAGCATCGGCGCGGCATCCTATTGGACATGGCCGGATCCGGCGCTGGGGCGTGATACGGTTTCGCAGCTTTGGGTTGGAAGTACGTGACGCGGCGGAGGCTGCGTACGGGGGCAATACTGGTCGCTGCGTGCATCCTCGGTGCCGCGATCCCTGTCGCGTTCGCGAGCGGAACGTCGGACGGCTGGAGCACGCCACCGGCCAATGTGTCCGGCAACGCGGCCGGCAACACCGCCGACGCACCGTCGGTCGCACTCAGCGATCAGAGCGGCGACATCGCGGCCGTATGGCTCGACCAAGCCGTGTCTGGCACCTCGACGACGACCTATCTGGACGCAAGCTCGGACCTGGGCAGCGAGTTCGGCACAGCACAGTCGCTCGGCTTCGCAGACCCGGCGGCGGGCGACGAGCGCGACACACCTCAGGTCGCGGAGGACGCCAACGGCGACGCGATGGCGGTGTGGGTCGACGGCGGCGCCCTGACGTACGCGTTCGAGCGCCAGCCCGACACGACGTTCGGTAGCGCGAGTCCGGAGCAAACTGTCGCGACTGGCACATACGACAGCGACCCGCGGGTAGCGATGGACAGCGTTGGTGACGCCGTCGCAGTGTGGTCGCAGTACAACGGGGCGACCGGAAAGTGGTCTGCGTATTACGCGGCGTCAATGGCCGCCGACGACGATACGTTCGAGGAGCCGGTACAGCTGGCCTCAGGGCTGGCCACCAACCCTGAGCCGCAGATCGCTGTGAACCAAGGCGATATGGCCGGCTACAGCGGCACCGCCACGATCGTCTACATCGACCAGGGCGCGGGACTCTACGCAAGCTCGCTGTATCTCCCCGGCCGTGACATCAGCACCAATCCGTTTCCCACGCCGTACCTCGTCTATTCGAGCGCGGATACGCTGAGCCAGCCCGTCGCCGCGGTTGCCACTGACGGCACCAGCTCATTCGCATGGGTCGATAACGGCCAAGTGGAGGTGGGCCAACTCATGGCGGGTAATACGGCGATGGCGCCCGGCTCCCCCAGCTACGTCGTGAGCGGAACCGAAGAGACCGATCCGCAGATCGCGATGAACGCGAATGCGATGAACGACGACTCGGTTGCGGTCGCGTTTTACAACCAGGCCGACCAGTCGGTGGTCGGCTCAGCGCAAACGAGCGGAGACGCGGCTAGCGGAAATGGCTGGCAGGTCAGCAACGAGGGCATGGTGAGCGAGCCGACCACTGTGGCGCAACAGCCGCAGCTCTCGGTGACCGGGGGCGACAACTCCACCACTGACGTGACGCTGATTTGGGAAACCGGCACGTCCGCAACCGCGGACGGGATCGACGAGATCACGAGTGACTCGACCGGGTCGTTCGGCAGCGCGACCGCCCAGAGCGTCCAGAGCTCGCTGACGACGCCGCCGTGCGACACCGCCACTGGCTCATGCCTCGCCCTGGCGAGCGACTACAGCGGGGACCTGGCCGCCGCGTGGATCCAACAGGACGGCTCAGGCAACGTGCAGGCGATGGCGGACTGCTACGACCAGAACGCCTCCTCCGCACCGATCACGACGACCACGCCGGCCACGCCCTCGTCTGGCTTTGACGCCGCGTCGTGCTTCTCGCCGGCCGATACGACGACCACCACGAGCACGACTACGACGACCACCACGCCGAGCACGACTACGACTGCGACGACGAGCACCACCACGCCGAGTACCACCCTGACATCGTCCTCATCGAGTGCCGCGCCGACCACCACCACGACGCCCGCGACGCCCGTCCTCGGCAAAACGACCGATGTTTCGAATACGTCCGGGACCGTGCTCGTAAAGCTGCCAGGCTCCAACAAGTTCGTGCCGATCAGCTCCTCGCAGCCCACACCGCTTGGTGCTGTGATCAATGCCACCCGCGGAACCGTGACGGTCACGTTCGCGCTACCCAACGGCCAGAAGACGACCAGCAGCTTCTGGGGGGGTGACTTCACGCTCAGCCAGAACCGCGCGGGCGCGGTCAACGCCAGTCTGGTCGGCGGCAGCTTCAGCGGCTGTCCCAAGCCGCGCAAGAAGTCCGGCCGGACGCTGGGCCACGCTGCGAAGGCCAAGCCCAAGCCAAAGTCCAAGTCGACAACTGTGCGCAGCCTCTGGTCGAAGGCCACGGGCAAGTACACGACGCAGGGTCAGTACGGCGCCGCAGCGGTACTCGGCACCGAATGGCTCACGCGCGACCAGTGCGATGGCACCTACTTCCAGGTCACGCATACCAGCGGCGATCCGCACGGCGAGATCAAGATCACGGTTGACTACCCGCACCGCCACACCGTGCTGCTCAAGCAGGGCCACAGCCTGCTCGCGCCGGCGCCTGGCTACCGCTGAGACCCAGCGGCGAGGTGTCTGGAACGGCGCCGCGCTACTGATCGGCCACAGGCGCCAGCCGCCGGCGCAGCAGCTGGAGGTCCGCTTGGTCGAGGCCATTGGCCAGCAGCCAGTCGGCGGAGCCGCCGTGCCGCTCGTCGATCAGCTCGAGCACCCGCTCCATCGTCCCGGGCACAGGTGCGTGGTCCTGGGGGTCGTGGCCCTCGAGCTCGGCGCGGTATGTCTCGGAGCTTCGCAGCCGGTCGATGATCTGCGCGATCCGCTCGCCGGTGATGAGATAGTCGCTCACGATCGTCTCGCGTGAGACGCCGCAGGCGTCGAGCGCGACCGCGACCACCGTGCCCGTGCGGTCCTTACCGGCTGCGCAGTGCACCAGGACAGCACCGTCGCCGCGAGCGATCTCGCGGACGGCGGCAACGACCGAGTCGGGGCGGGTGTCCAGGTAGCCGATGTACGAGCGCACGACCGGCGCCTCGTCCGGGACGGCGTCGCGATCCAGGCGTCCCCATGGCCGCGCACCCGGCTTGATCGTCTCCGCATCGAGATCGGTGTTGCCCTGTGACGGATACAGCGAGTGGTGCTCGATCCGGACACCCGGCTCGGCTGTCAACGGCCCCGGGCCCTCCAACGCAACCTCCACGTCGGTGCGGAGATCGAGTACGACCTCGAGCCCGTGTTCGTCGACAAGTTGGCGGACGTCACGAGCACTGAGCGCCTGCAGGTTGTCCGAGCGCAGCAGTACCCCCGGCACCACCGCACGCGCATTGACGGCGCCGTCGAGCTCGATCCAGTCCGGTTCTGTGTTCTGAAGCGTCATTGCACTCAATGGTGGCAGCACGCCGTCGACGAGGGGCTACCAGAGCGTTAACCCGCGCGGGCCTGCCGATCGGTCCGCGCCGCTGACCAGCGATCATTACCGCCGATGAGCACAACCGTCCGCAACCTCGTCAATCTCAGCACCGTCAGCAAGGACTACGCCGCACGCACGATCCTCGAGGACATCACGCTCGGGATCTCCGATCGCGACCGCATCGGCGTCGTCGGCGGCAACGGCCAGGGCAAGTCGACGCTGCTGGAGCTGATCGCGGGCACCGAACTGCCGGACAGCGGGCAGGTGACGCGCGTCGGCGGGCTCACCATCGACGCGCTCGACCAGACGGATCGGCTTGCCGCCGGCAACACGATCAGGGACGTGCTGGTCGGCGACCGCGCCGAGCACGAATGGGCCGGTAACCGCGAGTTCCGCGGCGTGCTCGAAGGGTTGCTCGGCGGTGTCGGGCTCGACCGTTTCACGCAGGGCATCGACACCGCCATCGAGGGACTGTCCGGCGGCGAGCGACGCCGGATCGCGCTCGCGCGCGTGCTGCTCGACCACCCGGACCTGCTGTTGCTCGATGAGCCCACCAACCACCTTGACGTCGAGGCGATCGCGTGGCTCGCCGGCCACCTCGCGGCACGTGACGGCGCGATGCTGGTGGTCACCCACGACCGCTGGTTCCTCGATGCCGTCTGCACGCACACGTGGGAGGTCGCCGACCAAACGATCCACCAGTACGAGGGCGGCTACGCGGCCTACGTGCTGGCACGAGCCGAGCGCGACCGCCAGCAGGCGGCCCGCGAAGACCGCCGCCGACAGCTCGTCCGCAAGGAGCTCGCCTGGCTGCGGCGCGGACCGCCCGCTCGCACCTCCAAACCGAAGTTCCGGATCGAGGCGGCCAACGCGCTGATCGCCGACGAGCCGCCGGCGCGCGACGACACCGAGCTGCTGCGCTTCGCCAACTCGCGGCTGGGCAACAAGGTGATCGAGGCCGAGGACGTCTCCTATGGCTACGGCGAGCCACACGGTGATCGACCACTTCACCTGGCGCCTTGGGCCCCGGCGATCGCGTCGCGCTGGTCGGCACCAACGGCTCCGGCAAATCGACGCTGCTGCGCCTGCTGGCCGGCGAGCTCGAGCCGGCGCGCGGCCAGGTGCAGCGGGGCCAGACCGTGAAGCTCGCGCACCTCTCGCAGAGCGCGACCGAGATCACCGGCGACCGCACCGTGCTGCGAGGCGGTCGAGGAGGTCCGCAGGCGCGCGACGCTCGCCGGCGGCGAGGAGCTCACGGCCGGCAAGCTGGCGGAGCGGTTCGGGTTCCGCGGCGAGAAGTCGAGAACCACTGGTCCGCGACCTCTCCGGCGGCGAACGCAGGCGCCTGACGCTGATGCGCCTGCTGATGTCCGAGCCGAACGTGCTGCTGCTCGACGAGCCGACCAACGACCTCGACATCGAGACGCTGACGGCGCTCGAGGATCTGCTCGACCAGCTGGCCCGGCACGCTCGTGGTCGTCAGCCACGATCGTTACTTCGTCGAGCGCGTCGCCGACAACGTGTTCGCGCTCGATGCGATCGGCGGCATCCGCCACCTGCCCGGCGGCATCGATCAGTACCTGGCCGAGTTCGAAGCGCCCGCGCGAGCAGCCTTCCGCGCCGCCCTCAGAGGCCGGCGGCCGCGCCAGCCAAAGGCCGGGTCGCAGATCCGCAGGCCCGCAAGGAGCTGCAGCGACTCGAACGCGAACTCGAGCGCAGCAACGACCGCCGAGCGCGAACTGCACGAGCAGATGGCCGCCAGCGCGACCGACCACGGGCGGCTCGGCGATCTGACCGCGGCAGCTGAGGCGACTCGTCGCGGAGCGCGACCGCCTCGAGTCGGCGTGGCTGGAGGCCGCCACGCTGCTCGAACCGCATTAGAGTTCGGCGCCATCGCCACCACCCAGTCGTTCAGTCAGGTAAAGCTGCGCGATCCGCGTCCCGCCACCGGCGCGGCCACCAGGCAGCTCCGATCGCATTGGCCGCTCGCGCTCATCGTGCTCGTCGGCGCGGTCATGCGCGTCCTGACGATGGTCGGCTACCCGCCGGCGCTGCTGTTCCCGGACTCGTGGGGATACATCGCGACCGGCCTCTCGGGCGCTTCGTCGGACTGCCGACCGTGCACCCGGTCGGCTACCCGGTGCTGGTCCGGCTGCTGACGCTGCCCGACCGCAGCCTCGCCGAACTGGTCGCCGTTCCAGCATCTGGCCGGCGATCGGCGTCGGCGTCGCGATCTACGTGGCGCTGATCCGCGCGCGGCTGCCCCGCTGGGCAGCCACGGCAGCCGCGGCGCTGGTCCTACTCGACGGCTACGCGATCACGCTCGAGCAGTACGTGATGTCGGACACCTTCTTCACGGTGCGATGCTGGCGGCGGTGCTGGTGCTCGCCTGGCCGCAGATCGGCGCCGCGCCGAGTCCGAGCCGCCAGCATGGTTGCCGCGCGCGCTCGTCGTCGGGCCTGCTGGTCGCGGCTGCGACGCTCGTGCGCGAGGTCGCACCGTTCACGATCCCGGTTCTCCTCATCTACCTGTCTGTGGCTGCGAGCGGGCTGGCGCCCGTTCGCCGCGTTCGTCGTCGCCGCCGCGTACCGCTGCTCGCGTACAGCGCGCTGATCGACCACCGCTTCCATGTCTTCGGCCTGACCGCCACTCCGGGCTGGACTCTGTACGGGCGCGTGGCCGGCTTCGCCGATTGCGCCGGCATCAAGCTCGAGCCCGCGGCACGGCCGCTGTGCGAGACCGCAGCCCAGCGCACGAGCCACCCGACGCGCACCCGACTGGTACATCTGGGGGCCGTCGCCGGCGCAGCGGATCTTCCACCCGGCCACACAGTCGGTGGCCGAGGTCGCGCCGACCAACAAGGTGCTCGAGTCGTTCTCGCGCACGATGATCCGCCAGCACCCGCTCGATTTCGTCAGCGCGACGCTCGGTGACTTCTTCGCGCTACTTCACGCCCGGCGTTACGGCGTACAACGACGCGGTCAGCGCCACCACGCTGCCGAAATCCGCGAGTCGCCGAGGCGACGAGTCCCGCGACCCAGCGCCGTGATCTCCCGGGACTGAAGCCGACGGTCCGCGCGCCCGCCGGCTTCGTGCGCGCGCTACCGCAGCATCATCCACGTGCCGCGGCCGGTGCTCGCGCTGCTCGCGCTGGCGGCGCTGCTGGCCGTCTGCCTGCGCGTGCCGGCCCGACGCGAGGTCTTCCTGCTCGCCGGCAGCGCCCTGGTGATCCTGCTCGGCACCGCAGCGACCGGCGGCTTCGCGCTGCGCTACCTGCTGCCGGCGGTGCCGCTGCTGGCGATCGGCGGCTCGATCGCCGTCGCGCAGCTGCTGGCGCGGGTATGACGAAGCGCTGACTGACCGTCTACGGCGGGCCGAGCGCCGACAGCGCGTCGGCCGCGTCGTCGTAGTGGACCATCTCGACGACCTTGCCGTTGCGGAAGGTCGCGAGGTTTGCGGTGCGGCGCGGTGCCGGATCATCGGCGCGTGGGTGGTGGCTGCATGATCGCGACGACACGGTCGCCGGCCCCGACCACATCGACCAGCTCTGGCAGCGGTCCACCGCGCCGGCGCGGCGCACTTCGCATCCAGCGAGCGCCTGGTTGCGGTTCTGTGCAGCCGCCCGCGGCGTGGGATCGCCGCCATGCCACTTGACGTCCGGATCCAGCAGCTCGGCTGATCGCGTCGAAGTCGCCGGCGCGATGGCATCGAATCCGCGCCTGGCGAGTTCGCTGTTGCTGGTTCCGTCTTTCGTCAGCCACATCAGCCTCCTCGGCCGCTCTCGCGCCGGACCGACAAGCCCTTCCTGCAGTCGCCTGACCGCGTCAAGATGGTCGCCGGTCCAGATCACGCGCACGCCGGTGGCCGTCGGCTGGCCGTCACCGTCGCTGCAGATCGTTGGCCACCGCATCGACGAGGCGGCCGTCGGCGTCGGCGTCGGACGGTAGCGGCTCGGGCACGTCGCGCGGCACCGGCGAGGCTCGCCGCGAAGCGGTCGTACCAGGACGTCAGGTGATCAGCCGCCTGCGCCAGCTCGTGCCGGGCGGCCGCACGATCTCCCTGCCGCGCAGGCGGCCGTGGCCGTCGCCTTCCCAAAGCTCGAGTACCGCGTCAGCCGCCAGCCGCACGCCGGCTGACGCCCGCTGACGAGCGTGGTCACCTCCGTCAGCGGGATCCGCTTCGCGCCACGCTCGGTCAGATAGCCACGGAACGTATCGTCGAGCCGTCGAGCCGAAGCGGCCGCCTGCGAGCGCCGGCGCCCGCGGCGACGCCGTCTGGGGGTCCGTGCCGGCGTCGCAACATGCGACCCCGTAGGCGACGGCCTCCGCCAGATAGCTGCTGCTGTCCATGTACGCGCGTCCCAAGGCACGCCCGAGGTCGACAGACGCGCCGCGCGGCCAGAACAGCAGCCCGACGGCCAGGCTGACAGCACAGCCGAGGGCGACATCCTCTACTCGTACAAGACCGAGCTTCCAGCCCGCCGGCAACAGCAGGTTGAACAGCACAAGCAGCGTGTCGTGAACGCCGCCTGGCCCGCTGCGAACGAGATCGCAGAAGGCGCAAGCCCGGCGAACAGCATGGCGAACGGCAGCATCACCCACAGCACGGTCGTGTTGGTCCCGATCAGCGCGACCATCACGCCGCCGATGATGAATCCGGCCGTCGTCCCCAGCAGCCCGCGGAACACGTTCTGTCCAGTGCTGAGCGCGTTGGAGCGCAGCACCGACGAGTGCTCCCAAGACCACCCAGAAGGCGTGCTCCACGGAGATCAACTCTGCAACGAGCACCGCGAGCGCCAGGCCGGTGGCGCCGCGGAGGCTGTTGTGCAGCCATGACGAGCTCGGCTACGCATGCGCCAAGCGCGCGCTCCCAGGCGGACGCAACGGTCCCGTAAAGCCGGACGGCTGCCGCCCCAGCAGCCGCTGCAACCAGGTGCGGCGTGCTGCGGCAGCGGCGAAATCGAGCGTTCGACGCGATCTGCTCAGTGATGTAGGCAACTTCCTGCGCGCGGAAGCCGGGGTTGAGCGCGGTCACGACCACTGCGGCAGCGCCGCCGTTGCCGGACAGCGGTTGTTGCTCGAGCGGACGTGCCGTCGTCTGGCGCTCCAGGTCCTCCAGCGCGTCGCGCAGGCGTGCGCGGGCGGCGGTGAGCTCATCAGCGGCGTGTGGTGACGAGGCGGGAGTAGCCGCGAGCGCGGTGGCAGCGCACTCGAGCACATCTGCCGCTGCAAGCTTCAGGGCGCCGATCGAATGGTTGGGGTTGGCCGGGCGCGTCCGCATCCCCGAGTGCAGGATGACGGTGCTCAGCCAGCGGAGCTCGTCGACCAGGCGAATCTCAGCCCTGGCTCTGGTGCTGAGACCCGTGGGCCTGTAGGGGGTGGCCAGGAAGAGCTTGTCGAGCGCGCCGACCGCGGTATCGGCCTGGATCTTGGCGGCATCGTATGCCTGCTGTAGCTCATCCCCTTCACCCAACATCCAGGCGATCTCCGCTCGGATCCGGGCCGCAATCGCGCGGACAGGCGGCGACCGCCCGCGACTCGACCGGATAGGCGGTGGGCGACGGCCACAGGAAGGTGATCGCGATCAACGAGGCGGCGGCGGCGATCCCCCAGCCCGCGACCCGCTCGGGGATCTGCGACCCCGGTCCCGGCACCGTCACCGGAAGGACGAAGGCGAGCAACAGCGGCGTGCTCGCGCTTGCGATCACAGAGCTGACCACACCGCTGAACAGGACGACGAAGGCGATCACGAACATGCCGATCGTCGCGACGACGGTTGACCTCGACGCCAGCGTGCCCAGGGAGATCATGACCATGCACGCGATCCCGAGCGACGCTTGCGCGCGCAGCCGATCCAACCGTGAACCGGCGAAGTCCACCAGCAGCAGCATCGCGAATGACCCGAACGCGATGAACAGCGACATCACGGCGTTGCCGATCACCTTGTCGCCGATCGCGAACATCGCCGGCATCACGATCGCGGCGCGTCCAGCGCGGCGCAGCGCGGCGTAACCGGGATCATGCGCGCGCAGCCACTCGCGGAAGTGGCCGAGCGTGAACTTGTTGGCAGTGCTAAGCAGGCCTGGAATCTAACCCGGCCGTCAAGCGAGGATCAAATGTCGCGCCCTGCCGGCGTGTGCAGCCCGTCCGAGATCCACCACAGCTGCTCACCGAGCGAGTGGCCGGAAGCCCTGTTGTACAGCGGGCCGCCACCGTCCGTGACCAGCTCGTAGGCGCGAGCGATGCCACACGGATTCACGGGCTGTGTGAACTGAAGCGCGTCGGCGAGGCCGAGTAGACCTTCGCGCCACTCGGCGACGGCCCTCCGGTGGACGGGAATCGCAGAGCTGATCCCGGAGTGAGGCCTATCGACCTCATTGACGGCGCCGCGCAACGCACGGGCGGCGCGTGTACGGCTTGCCGGACTGCACAGCTGCCTGGCCCGAAGCGCGCGCTCAGGAGAGCCCGCCGGGTCACAGCCAGTCGCGATCTCATGGTTCAGTCGGCGGCGTCGGGCCGCAACACGGAGCCGCAGGCCAAGGCTCGCGTGTTCTCTGGGATCTGGATCCGTGGGGCGCTCGAGCAGCTGAATCGTCTTGTCATTGTTCATGTTTCGCCTCCGAGAGTGCGTACAAATTTGGCCTCCTCGCAGTGTGAAACTCGAGTTGTTCAGGATCTGTGCAGATTCGAGCCGCCGCTGTGAGGGTTTTGTCGATACGCCGGTTTGTGGCGTCGACCGCACCGCGAACCGGGACCGTGACACCCTTCCCCTACCCTCGGCGTGACGAGATGACGATCGAGAACGGAGAAATCCATGCCTGAGCCGCGCCAGCGGTTGCCGCGCCGCAATGTCGCGGTCCAGTCCATTTCACAACTCACGCCGCGGCTGATCCGGATCATCGCCGCCGGCGAGCTCGAGGCTTGGGACCAGTCCAAGCCGGGAGCCCACATGAAGGTCTTCGTCCCACAGGACGGAGCGGACGAGCTGGCGATGCGTACCTACACGGTGCGGCGCTTCGAGCAGGGTCCGGGTGAGCTGACGCTCGACTTTGCCGTGCACAGCGACGGGCCGGCGACCGCGTGGGCGCAGAGCGCCTCGGCCGGCGACGGCTTCGAGATCTCCGGCCAGGCCCGGTCCGGCTTCGTTCCCGACGCGTCGAGCGAGTGGTGCATCTTCCTGGCAGACCACTCGGCGCTGCCGGCCGTCGCCGCGATCGCGGAGTCGCTGCCTGCCGACATCAGCGCCACGGTCGTGGTCGAGCTGCCGGCCGCCGATGACGCGATCGAGCTCGAGTCGCAGGCCGAGCTCAGCGTGCGCTGGCTGATCGAGTCGGACGAACCCTGCGAACAGCTGATCGCCGCAGCACGCGAGCTGACGTTGCCCGGCGGCAACGGCGAGATCTGGGTCGGCTGCGAAGCCGGGGCGATGCGCCAGATCCGCGCGCACATGCTGGACGAGCTGCAGGTCAGCCCGCGAGCGCTGTACACGCGCGCATATTGGAAGCAGGACGTCATCAACCACTCCGACCACGACACAGGCGAGGACGACTGAATCTGGGGGCGCGCTCAGCCGAGTGAGCGGATGACCTCGGCGTGCTCGCGCATCGTCTCGTCGCCGTCCTGCCCCGGCTGACGGCCGAAGCCGCAGTACATGGCGACGCCGAAGTCGTTCAGGTAGCGGGAGGCGGTCTGGTGCCGACGGCGCAGCCCCGGCGCGCCGTCGAGCGGAAGCACGATTCCGAGGAAGACACGCGCGGTACGCGGCTCGAGGTCGACGAGCGGGCGGAAGAACGTCCGATCCTCGCTGCGCAGGTAGCGTGGGCCGGCGAGGTGCAGCCAGTCGACCGTCCGGCCCGATTCCGCGACCGCGAAGTTGGCCATGCGCACCAGTACCTGGTAGTCGCGGGCCTCGTACATCGGCCATTCGGGAAAGGTGCCGTAGCAGAGGTGGTAGCCGACGAGCGTCTCCTCGGGGATCAGCCGCGTCAGGCGAGTGACCGGTCCCGCGAACCGCTCCCAGGCGCCCTCGTTGGTCCACGCGAGCACACGCTCGATGTCCTGGGTCTCATACGCGCAGTCCCACTGGATCGCGAGGTCCTCGGGCGGGATCGCGTTGAGTAGGCGCGGCAGCTCGCGTGCGATCAGGTCCTCGTAGCCGGCCTCAGCCTTCGGGTAGTCAGCGGCGAAATCGGCCTTGAATGCGTTCATCGCGCTGGCGGGAAACGGCAGTCCCACCTGGAAGCGGACTCCGGGCGGGATCACGCCCGCGTCGCGCAACTCGTTGAAGACGGCGTAGGAGTCGATCGCGACGTCGATCCGCGGCCACGTGTCGAAGTGGACCTTCTCGACGCCGTCGCGCACGCTGAAGATGGGGGTCTCGTAGGCGTGCCGCGGCACGCCGGTCGGCGACTCGGTTTCCGACACGACGACGATGTCGCGGCTCGGCCGGATCAGGCGCTCGCGCTCGAAGCTGACCCAGCCACCCATTGGCCCGGTCTCACCGTCGGGCAGCGACGTGACCATGTCACCGAACAGCTCGGCGCCGGCCCTGAACGCATGCTCGGTCGACTGGGCCGGCAGGCTTCCTACCAGCAGCATCTTGCTGTTCACGCGGCGTTCAGACATGGTTCTCCTCTCGATGGTGCGGCCGGATGGTAGTCAGAATCGTGATATGAGCAGCGTGTATGACGCGGTTGTCGTCGGGGGTGGGCATAACGGCCTGGTGGCCGCCGCGCTGCTGGCGCGCGCCGGTCGGCGGGTGGTGGTGCTCGAGAAGCTCGATCACCTCGGCGGCGCGGCAGTCTCGGAGGCTCCATTCCCGGGTGTGGACGTACGGCTCTCGCGCTATTCGTACCTGGTAAGTCTGTTTCCGCGCGATCTGCTGGCCGCACTTGGAGTCGGTGTCGAATTGCGGCGCCGTCGGGTCGCGTCACACCCGCCCAACGATGCTCCCGAGGTCTACGCGCTGACCGAGCGAGTCGCGCGCGCGGTGGCTCCCACCCTGACGCAGCCGCTGCGCTCACGCGCCGAGCTGCGCGCCCTGGTCGGGGACGACGCCGCCTGGGAGGCCGTCTTTGAGCGGCCGCTGTCAGAGCTTCTGGAGAGGTCGGTCCCGGATGACCTGACGCGCGGGATCGTCGCGACCGATGCTCTGATCGGAACATTCGCTTCGCTCGACGACCCGGACCTCGCCCAGAACCGTTGCTTCCTGTACCACGTGATCGGCAACGGCACCGGAGACTGGGACATACCGGTGGGCGGGATGGGGGCACTGACTGCGGGGTTGATCGACGCGGCGGTTCGGGCCGGCGCCGAGCTCAGGACCGGCGTCGAGGTGGCGGCGATCGAAGCCGACACAGATCGCGTCCAGGTGAGGACGGTCTCCGGAGACGTGCTGGTCGCGGAGGATCTACTAGCGAACGTGGCGCCGTCGGTGCTGGCACGACTCCTCGGAGATCCGCCGCTGCTGCCGGCGCCAGAGGGGTCCCAGCTCAAGGTCAACATGGTTTTGAAGCGGCTGCCGCGTCTGCGTGACACGTCGGTGGCTCCCGTGGATGCGTTTGCGGGCACGTTCCACATCAACGAGAGCTACTCACAGCTCGCCGCCGCCTACGTGGAGGCGGCGGCGGGGCGGATCCCGTCGGTGGTTCCGGCCGAGGCCTACTGTCACTCGCTCACCGACGGATCGATCCTCGGACCGGCGCTGGCGCAGGTGGGCGCGCACACGCTCACGGTTTTCGCCCTTCATATGCCGGCGCGACTGTTCCGGCAGGACGGCGCGAAAGCGGATGCGGTCGCCGGGACGCTGGCGTCGCTGAACTCGGTTCTGGCTGAACCGATCGAGGACTGCCTGATGGTCGACGCGGACGGCAAGCCCTGCCTCGAGGCCCGCACCCCGATCGAGCTGGAAGCCGAGCTTGGTCTGCCCGGCGGCAACATCTTCCACCGAGCGCTCAGCTGGCCGTTTGCCGAACTGCCCGAAGAGGTCGGTAGGTGGGGCGTCGAGACCGCGCGGCCGAACGTATGGCTCTGCGGAGCCGGGGCCCGCCGCGGAGGTGGCGTCAGCGGGATCCCTGGGCACAACGCCGCGATGGCGATCCTGTCGGCGTAGCCACGGCGCGCTTGCGGTACCCTGGCCCGCCTCAGGCGATGGGGAAAGCGAATCACGCACAGCTGACCGATGCCGTCCGTCGCGCGCGAGCTCGTCGACGGAACCCGCGGCCGCGGCGACGCTGCTTCATCTCCTACCACCAGGACGACGTCGAGCTGGTCAGCGACTTCGTCGACGAGTTTGGGGAAGTGTTCGTGCCGACCGCGCTCGGCGTCACCGACGGCGCCGATTTCGTGGCCAGCGAGGACCAGGAGTACATCAAGCGCAGGATCAGGGAGCTGCGTCTGACGTCCACGACGGTCACGATCGTCATCGTCGGGAACTGCACGTGGTCGCGGCGCTTCATCGACTGGGAGATCGCAGCGTCGCTGCGCGACGCGCCACGGAACAAGCGCAGTGGTCTGCTGGCGCTCCCCGTTCCCGGCGCGACGGACGTGAAGCTGCCGGCTCGAATCGGCGACAACTGGACCAGCGACAAGCCGGCCGAGTCCTACGCCGAGTTTCGGCCCTACCCGTCGAGCCACGCAGAGCTCAGGGACGCGATCGATTCAGCATTCGCAGCGCGATCGGCCAGGGCGCACCTGATCGACAATTCGCGGCCGCTGCGAACTACTGACGCTCGTTGCCGGCCGCCGAGCTAGCGGCAGCCGAGTCAGCGGAAGCCGAATGCGTGCGAGATCTGGCGCGCGACCGTCCGGTAAGAGCGCGAACGCGTATCGACGAGCGCTCGCTCCGACCCCGCCAATCCCGCTGCCACACCGCCCGGGGCGCCGAGTGTTACCCGTGGGACGCCGTAGGTCAGCGACTGGACGAGCTCGTGCTCGAACGCGACGCCAGCCTTGCCACCGATGAAGATGGCGCCTGCGATCGGTGACTCGGTGACCATCGCCAGCCGCATCACCTCAAGATCGAGCTCGCGGTCGGCGAAGCTGGCCGTGAAGCGAAGCGAAGCCCAGCCGTCCTTGCTGAGACTCCACGTCGCCGGCGGAATCTCGTTGCGGAACCGCTCGGACTGATAGATGGTCAGCAACCCTGGCTTCCGCAACTCCGTACATACGTCGAGCAGCAGCGGCGTGATGCTGGGATGCCCACCCAAGGCCAGACGTCCGCCCTTCTGGAGGATCTCACGGCTGATTTCGGTCACAGCCTCGCGCAGATCCGACGAGTCGCAACCGAGCGAGCCGTCGTCGACGTCAGGCTCGGGAAGGCTCGCAGAGAGGAGGACTGTGGAGGGCAATGGACTCGGTTCCAGAAGGTTCGCGCCTGAACCCGGGCCACAGCCCGGACTGCGTTGGGCAGAGTTTACTCAAGCGCCCCGAGCCCCGAGTTAGCCCTACATGTTGCGCCGGTATTCACCACCGACCGCGTAGAGCGCCGCCGAGATCTGCCCGAGCGACGCGTGTTTGACAGCCTCCATCAGCGCGTCGAACACGTTCCCGCGCGCTCGTGCAACATCGCTCAGCTGCGCGAGCGCGGCGGGGCGACGCTCCGCGCCACGCTCCTGGAACGCTCGCACATTGGCGATCTGCTGCTGCTTCTCATCCTCGCTCGAGCGCATCAGCTCGAGCTTGTCGATCCGCTCGCCGTGCCCGTCCTTGGGCAAGAACGTGTTGACACCAATCAGTGGCAGCTCGCCGGTGTGCTTGAGCCGCTCGTAGAGCAGGCTCTCCTCCTGGATCTTGCTGCGCTGGTACATCGTGTCCATCGCACCGAGTACGCCACCGCGGTCGGAGAGCCGTTCGAATTCGGCATAGACGGCCTCCTCAACCAGGTCCGTGAGCTCGTTGATGATGAACGAGCCCTGCAACGGGTTCTCGGTGAAGTTCAGGCCGAGCTCGCGGTTGATGATCAGCTGGATAGCGACTGCACGGCGAACGGACTCCTCCGTCGGCGTCGTGATCGCCTCGTCGTAGGCGTTCGTGTGGAGGCTGTTGCAGTTGTCGAAGATCGCGTACAGCGCCTGCAGCGTCGTGCGGATGTCGTTGAAGCTGATCTCCTGCGCGTGCAGGCTCCGCCCGGAGGTCTGGATGTGGTACTTGAGCATCTGGCTGCGCGCCGACGCTCCGTAGCGCTCACGCATCGCCCGCGCCCAGATCCGGCGGGCGACGCGCCCAATCACCGCGTATTCGGGATCCATTCCGTTGGAGAAGAAGAAACTCAGATTCGGCGCGAAGTCGTCGATCGCCATCCCCCGCGCGAGGTAGTACTCGACGATCGTGAACCCGTTCGCGAGCGTGAAGGCGAGCTGGGAGATCGGGTTGGCCCCCGCCTCGGCGATGTGGTAGCCGCTGATCGAGACGCTGTAGAAGTTTCTGACGCGGTTGGCGACGAAGTACTCCTGGACGTCGCCCATCATCCTCATCGCGAACTCGGTCGAGAAGATGCAGGTGTTCTGAGCCTGATCCTCCTTGAGGATGTCCGCCTGGACCGTTCCGCGAACGGTGTGCAGCGTCTCCGACTTGATTCGCTCGTAGACGTCGCGCTCGACGACCATGTCACCCGAGACGCCAAGCAGCCCGAGTCCGAGGCCATCGGTGCCCGCGGGCAGCCCGCCGGCATACGACGGACGCGGGCGGTCCGCGAAGTAGACGTCGAGCCGTGACTGGGCGGCCCCCACCTGGCCGGTCTGCTGGAGATGGCGCTCCACCTGCTGATCGATCGCGGCGTTCATGAAGAAGGCGAGAATGATCGGCGCGGGCCCGTTGATCGTCATCGACACCGACGTCGTCGGCGCACAGAGGTCGAACCCCGAGTACAGCTTCTTGGCGTCGTCGACGGTCGCGACCGACACACCCGAATTGCCAACCTTGCCGTAGATGTCCGGGCGCTCGTGCGGATCCTCCCCGTAGAGCGTCACCGAGTCGAAGGCCGTCGACAGCCGGGCCGCCGGCTGCCCGGCCGATAGGTAGTGGAAGCGGCGATTGGTCCGCTCGGGCGTGCCCTCGCCCGCAAACATCCGCGTCGGGTCCTCGCCCGCGCGGCGGTACGGGAACACGCCGCCCGTGTACGGATATGACCCCGGGAGGTTCTCCTTCATCATGAACCGCAGCCGATCGCCCCAGCCGTCGAGCCGCGGCGGCGCGATCTTCGGGATCAGCTGCTGGCTCAGGGAGCGACGGTAGTTCTCGCCGGTGATCTCGCGGTCACGCACCCTATAGCTGTAGGTCTCGGCGGTGATCGACTCGATCCGTGCGTCCCAGCCGTCGAGCAGCGCGCGCGCTTCCGGACCGAGCTCGTCCATCGCCTGCCTGTGGCGCCTGCTGAGCTCCTCCACTGCTGGTCCATCTTCGAGCGCCCGCACCGCCTCGAGGTAATGCTCGGCCTGTGCCGCCAACCTCGCCTTGTGCTCGATTGCAGAGTTGATCTGACGGCCCTGCTCGGCGATCTCCGCGAGGTAGCGAACCCGGCTGTCAGGAATGAGGCCCGTGCCCGGCTGCTTGTCATCGCCGCCTGTGATCCCGGGATCCCACTCCGCCGCGCGCGCGCCGGCGTACCGACCGATCGCCCCGCACAGTTTGGCGAACATCCAGGTGAGTCCTGGATCGTTGAACTGGCTCGCGATAGTTGGGTAGACGGGGATCTCGTCGTCGGCCCGATCGAACGCGACGTGGTTGCGCTTCCACTGCTTGCGCACATCGCGCAGCGCGTCCTCAGCGCCGCGCTTGTCGAACTTGTTGATGACGACGACCTCAGCGAGATCGAGCATGTCGATCTTCTCGAGCTGGCTGGCGGCGCCGAACTCGCTGGTCATCACGTATACCGGGAGGTCGACGAGGTCCACGATCTCCGAGTCACTCTGGCCGATGCCCGCCGTCTCGACGACCACGAGATCGAACCCGGCGCTCCGCAGAAACGCGACCGCGTCCTCGAGCATCGCACTGGTCGAGCGATTGCTCTGGCGGGTCGCGACCGATCGCATATAGATGCGCTCGTTGCGCAGGCTGTTCATGCGGATGCGGTCTCCGAGCAGCGCACCGCCAGTCCGGCGGCGCGTCGGGTCGACGGCAATCACCGCGATCCGAATCTCCGGGAACGCCTGCGTGAAGCGGCTCAGCAGCTCATCGGTGACGGTGCTCTTGCCGGCACCGCCGGTACCCGTGATGCCGACCACCGGCGCGCGCATGGCGGCGCTCGCCCACTGCGCCCGCAGCGCATCGAGCGTACCGGCGTCCAAAGCGCCGTCCTCGAGCGCCGAGAGCACCCGCGCAATCCCAAGGTCGTCGAGCTCGTCGGGGCTTCCCGCTGGAAGCCCCTGACCGCCGACCCTTCCCTCGCGCGCACGCTGGACGAGGTCCTCGATCATCCCGGTGAGGCCAAGCGTCATCCCGTCGTTGGGGTGATAGACCCGCTCGACGCCGTAGCCCTCGAGCTCGGTGATCTCCTCCGGCGTGATCGTGCCGCCACCACCACCGAACACCAGAATGTGGCCCGCGTCACGTTCGCGCAGCATGTCGATCGCGTACCTGAAGAACTCGAGGTGGCCGCCCTGGTAGGAGCTGATCGCGATCCCGTCCGCGCCTTCTTGAATCGCCGCGCGGACGATGTCGGCGACGCTGCGGTTGTGGCCCAGGTGGATGACCTCGGCGCCCTGGTCCTGGATCAGGCGCCGCATCACGTTGATCGCAGCGTCGTGGCCGTCGAACAGCGACGCCGCGGTCACGAAGCGAAGCGGCGGCCCGTCGATCTTCGCGCCAGCAGGAGCGTCTGTCGTCGGCAGGGTGGTGCTCATTGCTTGTCCCCTCGGAGCTTGAACATATAATACGCGCCCTTTCAACTATCGGAAGGTCACGTATCGCGGCTCCACGCGGCGAAGCGAGAAGATGCATGGATGACGATTAATCGATTGGCAGTCGTCGGCGCCGGATTCATGGGCTCCGGCATAGCCGAGTCGGCTGCTGCCGCCGGCGTCGACGTGACGCTCTATGAGCCCGAACAGGCGCCGCTGGAACGTTCCGCTGGTCGGCTCGGCGCATCCGTGGAGCGCGCCGTCGCGCGCGGCAAGCTGAGCCGCGAGGATGCCGACGCGCTCACCGGCCGGATCGCTTACACGTCCTCGCTGGACGATCTGGAAGGGGCCGACGCGGTGGTGGAGGCCGTCTTCGAAGATCCCCAGGTCAAGGCTGAGATCTTCCGGGAGCTGGACGCGCGCCTGCCCGATGCGCAGTTCCTGGCCTCGAACACCTCGTCGATTCCGATCGCTCAACTGGCCGCCTCGACGCAGCGCCCGGGGCGGGTGGTCGGGCTCCACTTCTTCTCGCCAGTTCCCGTCATGAAGCTCGTCGAGGTGGTCGTGGCGCTCGACAGCGGCGATGCTGCTGTCGCCGCCGCCGAGGCGTTCGCGACCCAGATCGGAAAGCAGCCGATCCGGACCAAGGACCGCGCGGGCTTCGTCGTCAACATGTTGCTCGTGCCGTACCTGATGGCGGCCGTACGCATGTACGAGGAGGGTTTCGCCAGCCGCGAGGACATCGATGTCGGCATGCGCCTGGGCTGTGGCCACCCGATGGGTCCGCTGACACTGTGCGACTTCATCGGCCTCGACGTGCTCCACGCGGTCTGCGATTCGCTGTATGAGGAGTTCAAGCAGCCCGAGTACGCAGCGCCGCCGCTGCTCAAACGGATGGTCGTCTCCGGCCACCACGGTCGCAAGACGGGTCGCGGGTTCTACGAGTACGCGGAGTCACCGCCGGTTGCGGCGGCGGCGACTGCCTAGACCTTTGACGGAGCTTCGCCGGCGAAATCACCGGCGTCCTGCCTGAGCGGCTCGAGCACGTCGAACAGGAGCTGGCAGGCATCGTCGCTGAGCGGCGTCATCGCGAAGCCGGCCGCGTTCAGCGTATGCGTCGCCTGCTCGGCTGCGGCTCTGCCCGGGTCCGTAATTCTGGCCAGGATCGTCCGCCGATCCCGCTCATGCCCGATCCGGGTCACGTAACCGCGCCCCTCGAGCTTGTCGATCACGTTGGTGACGCTGGCCCGGTGCACCTGGAGACGGTCTGAGAGCTTGCCGAGCGGCAGCTCGCCGCGACGGCTGTAATAGAGGACCATCAGCGTCTCGTACCGTGGGAACGTGAGATCGATGGGCTCGAGCAGCGCGTTCAGCCGCAGCATCAGGATCTGCTGGGCCCGCATGATCGACGTCACGGCGACCATCTGCGGTGTCGCCTCCGGCCCCCAGTGCAGGTTCCACTGGCGCCGAGCCTCGGCGATCGGGTCAAACGCGAGCTGGCGGCTTGGCATCGGCAGGCGGTCAAGGCTAGACCGTGCCGGCGGTGCTGGCTCCCGGGCGAACAGCGCCGTGTTCGATAATCAACGGTGATGGCGCATAAGGTGGTTGTCGTCGGTGGCGGATTCGGAGGCCTGCGAGCGGTCGAGCGACTTCGGCGCGCCCCGGTCGAGGTCACGCTGATCGACAAGCGGAACTTCCATCTGTTCCAGCCGCTGACCTACCAGGTCGCGACCGGTGCACTCGGGCCCAGCGAGGTCGCGTACCCGCTGCGTGAGATCTTCAGCCGTTACCCCAACGTGCGCGTGATGCTGGCCGAGGTCACAGATTTCGACCTGGACGGCCGGACCGTCAGGCTCGCCGACACCGCAGGCGTGCACGCGCCCGACGAGATTCAATACGACACGTTGATCGTCGCGGCGGGCGCGAGCTACTCGTACTTCGGTCACGAGGAGTTCGCGCGCTACGCCCTGGAGGTGAAAACGCTCGAGAGCGCCGAGTCGGTCAGGTCGCGGCTGCTGAGCGCGTTCGAGAGCGCCGAGAACACCGACCTGCCGGACGAGCTGAATCCCGACCTGACGTTTGTGGTCGTCGGCGCCGGCCCCACCGGCGTGGAGATGTCCGGACAGATCGCCGAGCTGTCCCACGGGACGTTGGCCCGAGACTTTCGGCACATCGACCCGAAACGCGCGCGCGTCATCCTCGTCGACGGGGTCGACCGCATCCTCACTTCATTCCCGCCCTCGTTGTCGGCCAAGGCCACCCGATCGCTCGAACGCCTCGGCGTCACAGTCTGGCTCGACCACATGGTCGTCGACGTCGACGCGACGGGAGTGATGACCGCCACCTCGGACGGTCAACAGAAACGAATCGCGTCACACAACGTTGTCTGGGCCGCGGGAGTGACCGCCTCGCCGATGGCGAAGATACTGGCCGATCTGGCCGGGGCTGAGGTGGATAAGAACGGCCGCCTGGTGACCGAGCCCGATCTCAGTCTGCCCGGCCATCCCGAGGTGTTCGCGATCGGCGACATGGTGCAGGTCCGGGATGAGGCCGGCGAGGTCAAGCCCCTACCGGGGCTCGCGCCGGTTGCGATCCAGCAGGGCCGCCACGTCGGCAACGTGATCAAGCGGCGGCTCCAGGGCAAGGAGACGACCCCGTTTCGGTATCACGACAAGGGCAATGTCGCGACCATCGGCAAGGGCCACGCGATCGTGGACATCCACGGCGTCAGGCTCAGCGGATTTCCGGCCTGGGTGATCTGGCTGGTCGTGCACATCTGGTACCTGGTCGGCTTCCGCAACCGGGTGCTGGTGATGCTGCAGTGGTCGATCAGCTTCTTCACCAGCGGCCGCGGGTCCCGCCTGATCGAGGCCTACCCGGATACCGCCGCCACCGCCTCCGTGCCGCCGTCTGGAGAGGCCTCGGCCTGACCCGACGTTGTCGCTCGGGCCTTGTCTGGCACCTAATGATTTGGTACCATACGGTTTATGACCACGAGCGACTCATCAACAGCCCGTCCTGAGGCTGACCCAAATCGGATCCCACGCCAGGTGTGGATCATCTCCGGCGTCGCCATGCTCGGCGCCGTCATGTCGATCCTCGACACGACGATCGTGAACGTCGCGCTCGCGACGCTCGGCAAGGAACTGCACTCGACCCTGGCCCAGATCCAATGGGTCATAACCGGCTACCTGCTCTCGCTCGCTGCGGTGATTCCGGTGACCGGCTGGGCGTCGCGCCGCTTCGGCACCAAGCGCATCTTCCTCGTCTCCCTGACTGTTTTCACGCTCGGCTCGTTGCTCTGTGGTCTGGCGACCTCAACCACGGAGCTGATCCTGTTCCGCGTGCTGCAGGGCATCGGCGGAGGCATGATCATGCCGCTGGCCCAGATCATCATGGCTCACGCCGCCGGCCCCAAGCGCATGGGCCGCGTGATGGGCCTGGTCGCGGTGCCGATGATGCTCGCGCCGACGCTTGGCCCGCTCCTGGGCGGCACGATCATCCAGGTGCTGAACTGGCACTGGATCTTCTTCGTGAACCTGATCGTGGGCGCGGTAGCGATCCCGCTGTCGATCAAGCTGCTGCCCACCAACACCGGCGCGAAGACCGACAGGCTCGACTTCGGCGGCCTGGCACTGATGTCGATCGGCCTGGTTGCGATCACCTACGGGCTGGCCGAGGCCGGCACCTACAACTCGTTCGGCAACTCCCACGTCTGGGTGCCAGTGCTGGCCGGCCTCATTCTGGTGGCCGCCTTCGTGTTCCACGCGCTGCGCATCAAGAACCCACTGTTGGATCTGCGCCTGTATCGCGACCGGCACTTCTCCGCCGCCTCGATCGTGATGTTCGCGCTCGGCGGGGCTGTGTTCGGAGCGATGATCCTGATGCCGCTGTACTGGCAGGACCTCCGCGGCTACAACGTGATCGAGACCGGCCTGCTGACAGGCCCGCAGGGCCTCGGCATGGCGATCACGATGCCGCTGGCCTCGAGGTTCACCGAGCGCTACGGCGGCGGTCCGGTGGCGTTGGTCGGCGTCCTCGTGACGGTCGTGATGACGATTCCGTTCGCGCTGATCGGCGCCCACACCAGCGTCGCCTTCCTGTGTGTCGTCATGGTCCTGCGCGGTGCGGGCATGGGCGCGAGCTTCATGCCGGCGATGACCGCGGCGTTCGCCGCGCTCGACCGTAGCCAGGTAACCCATGCCACACCACAGCTGAACGTGCTGAACCGCGTCGGCGGCTCGATCGGCACCACGGTCCTGGCGGTCGTCCTGGCCGATTCCCTGCGGCACGCCCACACCCAGGCCGCCGCGGCCAACGCGTACGGCACCGCCTTCTGGTGGTCGGTCGGGATGGCCACCGCTGCGATCATCCCGTGCGTGGTCCTGATGCGGGCCGAGTCCAACGCACGCAGGGCCGCGAAGGCCGCCGGCGTCGAGGATCCCGACCGCGTTGCAGTGGAGTCCGGCGCCGCCGCCGAGGCACTCGTATGAGCGCGACCGACCAGACAGCAGCCGGTGCCAGTGGTCACGCTGGACCACTGGCAGATCCCGCCCGACCACTCGCGGCCCGGAGCGAGATCCACGACCCCTCGACCCCGACGGGTCAGCTGGGCCTGGCGTTCAAGCGGGCAATGGTCGCGGTACGCAAGATGCGCGGGCGCGAGACGCACCGACCCGGCCAGATCAGCTACGCCCAGTACGGGCTGCTGTTCGGCCTGGCGGGATCGTCGGAGTGCTCCGCCCGCGAGCTCGCCGAGCATGCAGATCTATCGCCGGCGACCGTCGCGCAGATGCTCGAACACATGGAAGCGGCCGGTCTGGTGAAGCGCACCCGCTCAGACCAGGACCGTCGTGTCGTGCTCTCTGCGCTGACCGAGCGCGGCGCTGCCGTCGTTGCCGAGCGCCAGGCGCAGATGGAGCCTCGCTGGCGATCGGCGCTGAGCGAGTTCGATGACGACGAGCTCACTGCAGCGGCCCGAGTGCTCGGCCGCCTGGCCGACTACTTCGACGCGCTGCTCGACGATAGCGACGCTGACTGAGCGCGGCGCCGAAGGCGTCGGCAGCCCCTGAGACACTCGCCTCACACAGGACGGGATCGCCCGAGAGGAGAGCAGAATGGGAGTAACGACGCCGCCGGCGCAAGAGCCGCGGGTAGCAGACGCGCCGCCACACAAGCTGGATCCGCTGCGCCACTACCGGCACTATCAGAGCGATCAGCCTGGTCCACAATATGCCGGAGGCAGCAGCTTCATGGAGCGGATGTCTGAGCGGGTCGCATCCGGTATGGGCACAGTGCCGTTCCTGATCGTGTCGACCGTATTGATCCTCACCTGGGTCTTTGCCAATGGTGCGGTCCACTACATCCACGCGACGATCCAGAACCTCGAGCATGGCCACCAGTTCGATCCCGAGCCATGGATCCTCCTGAACCTGATCTTTTCCGCCGTCGCGTTCTTCACCGGGGCGCTCGTGATCATCGCCCAGAAGGCTCAGACCCGCACGGACAAGGCCAACGAGGAGGCCGCGGCAAAGCACCGCGACGAACTCAACAAGTTCCAGAACGACCTACTGCAGCAGAACACCGACCTCACCACCCAGGTCCACACGCTCGCCAAACAGCTGCACACGCTGACCGAGCAGGTCCACGCCGCGACCTGCGGTCCGAACATGTCGACGTGACGGCCTGGTTCAGCCGCCCGCAGCGGCGCGGCTGACGAGCTCGAGCACGGCGTCCGCGTAGCGCTCCATGAACACCGCGCCGACGCCGCTGACCTCATGCAGTGCCTCCGGAGTCTGTGGCCTGACGCTGGCGATCGTCTCCAGCACTGAGTTGGCGGCGACGACGTAGGCGGGCTTGTCGCCGGCGGCGGCCCTGCGCCACTCTTTCAGCGACTCGAGCAGTTCGTTGTCCGCAGGGGACAGGTCTGCGGCAGCAGGCTGCCGCGCCTTCTTGGCTCGGCCAGGAGGCTTGACCGACTCGATCGGCGGCAGCCAACTGATCGGATCGCAGACATCACAGCAGCGCCCCGTGGATGCGCCTGCGGCTTCGTCGCCGAAGTGGTCGAGGATCTGTCGACGCCGACACACCTCGTTATTGGAGACGAACCGCTCGATCGCGTGGTAGGCCTCCCAGCCGCGGTCCTTGGCGAACTGGCAGATCTGGTGGGCGCGGCCGCGGTCCAGCTCGCCGGTCAGGGTGACGGCCAGGCGCCCTCCACCCGCGGGAGCCAACTGCACAGCCCCGGCGCGCTCGGCGACCGCCAGCGCGGTCCGGTCACCGTCATCGCGAGGCGAGTCGATCGTGAGCGACTGGCCGGCGCCCGCCTGGCGCAGCCTCTGCACGAACGCGGCGACCGACTCGACTGTCGTCGACCGATTCTGGTTGAACCGGATCAGGCGCCCGAGGTCGGCGCGCATCGCCAGCAGCACGGCGCGTGCCGGCAGACCGTCGCGGCCGGCCCTGCCGGCCTCCTGGTAGTAAGCGGCGATCGACGGTGGCGTCGCGTAGTGCACGACGCTGCGCACGTTCGGCTTGTCGATCCCCATCCCGAAGGCGTTGGTGGCGACGATCACATCGCCCTCGTCGGACAGGAAACGATGCTGGGCTGAGGCCCGTTCGTCCGGTGCCATACCGGCGTGATAGCCGACAGCGTCCAGCCCCAGCGACCGGAGCCGCTCCGACACCGTGTCGACGTCCTTGCGGGTCCCCGCGTAGACGATCGCGGGCCGGTTCTCCGGCATCCGGATGATCGTCGCCAGCGTTGCGAACTTGCGCTCGACCGAGCCGCTGCCTTCGAACGGCAGCACGTCGAAGGAGAGGTTCGGGCGGTCAAACCCACCTTGGATCACGAGCGGATCCCGTAGGCGCAGGCGCTGTGCGATCTCGGCCGCCACCTCGGGGGTCGCGGTTGCGGTACATGCCATCACCGGTGGGTTGCCGAGTTGTTCAAGCGCCCCGTGCAGTCGCAGGTAGTCAGGCCTGAAGTCGTGCCCCCAGTCCGATACGCAGTGGGCCTCATCGACGGCGAACAGAGCGATCTCGCGCGAGGACAGTGCGTCGATGAAGGCCCTCGAGGCAAAGCGCTCCGGCGACGAGAAGACGATCCGAGCGCGTCCGTCACGGATTGCGCTCAGTGCCCGAAGGTTCTGATCTTCGGCGAGCCCGGAGGCGAGCATCACCGCCGGGTGACCGCCTTCGAGCAACCGCCGATACTGGTCCGACATCAACGCGATCAGTGGGCTGACGACGACGGTCAGGCGGTTGGTCGCGATGCCGGGAAGGCTGTAGGCGAGTGACTTCCCACCGCCGGTCGGCATGATCACCAGCGTGTCTCTGCCGCCGAGCGCGGCTTCAACGGCCTCGCGCTGACCGGGCCGGAAGCTCGCGTGCCCGAAGTACTCGAGCAGCGAGTCTGGGTCGGCCGGACCTTCGTAGAAGCGCTCATTCGCAGGCCCGTCGAGATCAACGAGACCCTGGAGCGCTCGCCTGGCGGCGACCTCTTCATCGGACTCCAGCTGAAGCGTGGTCTGGCGGGGGTTTGGTCGCGATCCATGCCCAGACGGCCGCCTGGTGCGAGCCGCCAGCCTGTTCACGATCGGCCGCGCCTGCTCCCTGTCGTCGTCGGGCAGAGCCTTCCAGGCGGCACGCAGATCCGTGAGCCTCTCCGACAGGTTCGCCGGATCCTCACCCGCCTCGAAGCGGGCGAGTATTTCCGCGGCAGCTTCAGCGAACGGAGACATCCCGTCCGAAGTTAGGGCAGGCGCAAGACGGACACCGGACAGCGACGTCTCCTACTAGCGGTTGTGGTTGACGACCTCGATGTTGTTGCCGTCGGGATCGAATACGAACGCGGCGTAATAGCCCTCGTGGTAGTTGGGGCGCTCGCCGGGCTCACCGTTGCTTCGGTATCCGGCGGCCACCGCGTCCGCGTGAAACCTGCGCGCCGCGTCGTCATCACCCGAGAAGGCGAGGTGGAGGTTCTCGGTCGGCTCGCCGGCAATCACGATCAGGGAACCGTCGGAGCCGCCGACGGAGAATGCCGCGCGGTCAGCGGACTGGCGACGGATCGTCAGTCCGGCGGCGGCACCGATGATCCCGTAGAACTCTGTCGACACCTGAATGTCGCCGACACGTATGGCTACGTGATCGATGTTTCCGTGCGGGCGCTCCCCCTCCCGGTGAACGGCCTCGAAGCTGTTGCCGGCGGCGTCCTTGAGAAACCCCGCGTAGTAGTCGTCGGCGTAATTGGGGCGCGGACCTGCGGGCCCGTCGTCGATCAAGCCGGCATCGACGCCGCTCTGCCAGAAGCGGTCGACGTGACTTTGGCTGGGCGCGATCAGCCCGATATGGGCACGCTCGGTGATCGGATGGTCCTCGTCGCTCTGCATGAATGCGAGGTTTCCCCAGGCGACGAAGCTCGCGCCCTCGGCGGTCTGGTCAAGCCCGAGCTCGTCGATGGCGGCCTTCAAGTTGGCGGCGGCGAGCGACAGATCAGGAACCCGAAGGCTTACGTGGTCAAACATGGCTGACTCCAGGTGGCCATCGCTCATCCTCCCGCAGCGACCGAATCAGGGGCTCGCGCCGGGGCCCCGGCCTGCTGCTCGATCCCCAATATCGTCGCGGTTCGGGCACGCGTCTCGCGTGTCGCGGCGGCGTCCTGCGTGAGGTCGATCCCGTAGGTCGGGATGATGCTCTTCAACCGCTCCAACCACCCGCCGGTCGCGAGTTCGGCCGCAAAGCTCTTCTCGAGCACTCCGACGGCGACGAACGCGGCTGTCGAGGCGCCTGGTGAGGCGCCGAGCAGCGCGACGATCGAGTTATCGGCGCTGCCGATCAGCTCGGTCCCGAACTCGAGCACGCCCTTGTTGTCGGGGTCGGGTTTGATGATCTGAACCCTCTGACCGGCGACCGCCTCACGCCAATCCGGCCGCTGCGCCTGTGGGAAAAACTGCTCCAGCATCGCGAACTGATGTGACTTCGTCTGCAGGACCTGGCCGATCAGGTATTCCTCCAGATCAAGGTTCTGACGCGCGACCGCCAGCATCGGCCGGATGTTGCCCGGCTCGATCGAGCGGAACAGATCCGTGTAGGAGCCGTGCTTGAGGAACTTGCTGGAGAAACCCGCATAGGGCCCGAACAGCAGGGAGCGTTTGCCGTTGATGATCCGCTCGTCCAAGTGCGGAACCGACATCGGCGGCGAACCCTCAGCCGGCTTGCCATAGACCTTGGCGTGATGTCGGGCGCTGATCGCATCGGAATCGCAGCGCAGCCAGATGCCGCTGACCGGGAAGCCGCCGTAACCGTGCCCCTCCGGGATCTTCGACTTCTCAAGGAGTTCAAGGCCGCCGCCGCCGGCACCGATGAACACGAACTTCGCCGACACGGTCCGCTTCTCACCAGTCTCGAGGTCATGCACCTTCAGGCCCCAGCGTCCACCATCGACCCGGTCGAGATCCGTGACCTTGTGCTTGTAATGCAGTGAAAACCCAGGCTGTGCCTGTAGCTGCTTGACCAGCAGATGCGTGAGCGCGCCGTAGTCGACGTCGGTGCCGGTGTTCATCCTGGTCGCCGCGACACGCTGATCGGTGTCGCGCCCCTCCATCACCAGCGGCACCCAGGCAGCGATCTGGCCGTGGTCCTCGCTGTACTCCATGCCCTCATAGCAGTGGTTCGCTGACATCGCCTTATAACGGGCGCGCAGGAACGCGACGTTGTCCTCACCCCACACGAAGCTCATATGCGGGCATGGCGTGAGGAACGCGCTGGGATCAGGGATCGCGCCCCTGGTCACCAGATGCGACCACAACTGCCGTGAGATGTCGAACTCGGTGTTGACCTGAAGCGCCTTGGAGATATCGACGCTGCCATCCGGGCGCTGCGGCGTGTAATTCAGCTCACAGTTCGCCGCATGGCCGGTCCCGGCGTTGTTCCATGCCTCAGAGCTCTCCTGTCCGCAATCATCGAGGACCTCAAACATCTCCACGTCGAGAGTCGGATCGAGCTCCTTCAACAGCGTGCCCAGCGTGGCGCTCATGATTCCGGCGCCGATCAACGCGACATCCGGCCTATCCGTGGTGCTCATGCTTGCTCCTTTACGGCCGCTGGCTTGAACTGAAGGTCGGCGCCGGCTTCATAGACGACGTAGGCTCGGCGCCACGGGTCATCGCCGATCAGCTTCCACTTGTGGCCCGAGCCCGTGTTGTCCTGCGCGAGCAGGATGTCGCCGGGGCGGATCCTGAAGGTCTGACCCGACTTCGTCTCGAACTCGAGCGTGCCCGAGAGGGTGATCACGAACCGCGGGACCGGGTCCTGATGCCACTCATACGACCCGCCAGAGCTCGTCTCCTGAAACGACAACCCGACCGTCGGGACAGGCTGACCGACCGAGTCGCCACGCGCCCCACCGGCGAGCTCGAGGCTGCCCTCCTCAAACAGCGAGTCGCCATCCTCGCCCGTCCACATCCGCACACACCGGATCATCGGCGTCTCCTTCCACTTCGACGCTGTCGGAAACGTGTTCTCGATACGCGGGAAGCCTGCCGTCGCAGCGGGGAAGGCATCCCGTCCCGCCGACACCACAACCTACCGCAGCGCAACGGCCGCGACGTAAAACACGGCTAGCCGACTCGGGGTTTCGGCGCGCACCTCGGGAAGGATTCGATCGGTTTCGGCGTCCGAGCTAGTAGCCGGGGCAAAAGCCCCTGTTTTCAGCAGACACTCCGAGCCCGCGCAATACGCGGTCTCGCCGAACTGAGAGGACCGAACGTGAGCTGGAGAATGACCTTTGCAGTTCCGCTCGCAGCACTCGCAATATTTGCGATCGGTAGCAAGACGACACCGGCGGCCGAGGCAGCTTCGACGACGGGTTTTCTGACGTCGCTGACGAGCGTGTCGACCGTCGGATCGACCGTCCCCGCAAACGGAGATGTCAACCCGTACGGGATCGTTCGTCTCACGGCCTCCGCGGGCAAGCTACAGGCCGGCGACCTGCTCGTCAGCAACTTCAACGGCAAGTCGAACGACCAGGGCACAGGCACGACAATCGTCGAGATCTCGCCGAGCGGCAAACAGTCGCTGTTCTCGACGGTCAACGCCAGCACCTTGCCGGGCAAGTGCCCGGGGGGCGTCGGCCTGACGACGGCCCTCAGCGTTCTACCCGGCGGCTACGTCGTGGTGGGGAGCCTGCCGACTACGAACGGGAAGTCGGCGACGGCGCAGCTCGGCTGCCTGATCGTGCTCGACAGCAAAGGCAAGCCGGTCAGCACCATCTCCGGCCCGCAGATCGCCGGGCCGTGGGACATGACGTCGACCACTCAGGGGAATACCAGCACCCTGTTCGTCAGCAATGCGCTGAACGGTGGAGCTGCCAAGGGCGTGCACACGATCGACAACTCGACGGTGCTGCGCATCCGACTCCGAACCGGCACTGGCACCGCGCCGAGGGTCATCAGTCAACAGGTGATCGCGAACGGCATTCCCTGGCGCGACGACCCGGCCGCGCTCGTGATCGGCCCGACCGGCGTGGCGCTCGGTTCGAATGGGACGCTGTATCTCGCGGACACGCTGTCAAACCGAATCGCGGCCATCCCAGATGCAATGACCCGAACGACGCCAGCGCACGACGGCGGCACGACGATCTCAGTCGGCGGCAAACTGAAGCAGCCGCTGGGACTGATCCTCGCCCCCAACGGCGACATCCTCACGACCAACGCGGGCAACGGCAACATCGTCGAAACGACGACCGCCGGAAAACAGGTGGGCGTTCAAACGGCGGACAAGAAGACGGGCGCTGGATCGCTTTTCGGCCTTGTCCTGAATCGAGCCGGCAACGCGATCTACTTCGTGGACGACGGTGACAACACACTGAAGCTGCTGCATTAAGGCATCAGCGCGAAGCCTGGGCGGGCACCAGCGGGTGCCCGCCCGACAGCGCCGACTAGTCGCGGCGCAGCTGAATGCTCAGAGTCGTTCCCATGCGCGGCGACGAGCCATTTGCTCCTTCTCGCGCGCGGTGCGTCGTGTTCGAGCCGCCTTCTGTGCCTCCTCGTTGCGGCGCGCGATTTCCCGCGTCACGTCGCTAAAGCTCGCCGTTGTTCGCTTGGCGCCAGGGCTATTTGGCTCAGCCATAAAAATGCTCCCACTCCTATTCGCTCCCCACAAGGACGGCCACGGGAGAATGCGAGAGCGCGACACTCGGCTGTGGACCTGCACACACCACTCTAACGACAAGCTGAAGGGCCAAGGTCTACTTGGCTCGGGAACGGGCCGCCCTGGAAACAAGACCGTCGAGGAACGTCTCGATCGCAAAGCGAAAGCGTTCGTCGGCATGGCCGGTGATCATCTCGTCGGCATGCGCGACGAGCAACGGGAAACGCTCCGGTGGCAGCGCCGTGAATGTCGCGCGCATCCGCGCAACGGCGTCATGCCAATCAGCTTCGGTCGTTCGCCCCGCGGCGCGCCGGATGTCCGCTTCCGCGGCTGAGGCGGTCGTGATCAGCGCCAAGATGTCGCACGCCCACGCCGCGTCCTGCAGCCCGACGCCTCCGGCGAACAGGACGCCGAGGAGGTTCTCAACTCCGGCAAGCGCGTTCTCTGTGGTCGGTGGCTCGTTCAGCACGGTTGCCAGGCCGGGATAGGCCTCCAGCGCGTTGCGAACGCTGAGCATCAACTCGTAGACCTGCTGCCGCCAGCGCGCCGCGTCCGGGGTGACGAGTGGCACCGAGCCGAGGGCTCGGTCGACCATCGCGCGCAGGAGCTCTTCCCGGTTGCTGATGTACACGTACAGCGAGGCGGCGCCAGTGTCCAGCTCGGTGGCGACGCGCCGCATCGTTACAGCGTCGAGCCCGTCGGCGCGCGTTATCGCGAGCGCCGCCTCGACGATTGCCTGCTCGCTGAGCGGCGCCTTGGCAGGACGGTCTCTGGTCGAGCGCCTGGCGCGTCCAGCGCCGTCAGCTGTCTGAGCTGCGTCTTCCTCAGGTTGGATGGGCAGGGGCATCAGGATCGGAACTCTACTTGACACGAACAAGGTTCGCGACGTACAGTGTTCGTACCGAACAACGTTCGTTCCTACGCAAAAGGATTCCATGAGCTCCAGCAGCCCCCCGATCACCGCAAGCGTCGCGACACCGAAAGGTGCCGTCGGCGGCGCCGAGCCGTACCGCCTGCGCTGGGTCGTCCTCGGGGTCGTGCTCGCCGCCAACATCATGGACCTGCTCGACTCGACGATCGTCAACGTCGCCGGGCCGTCAATCCACCGTGACCTCGGCGGCGGCGCCTCCACGCTGCAGTGGATCAGCGCCGGTTACACGCTCGCCTTCGCCGTCCTGCTGATTGCCGGAGCACGGCTCGGGGATATCTTCGGCCGCCGCCGGCTGTTCCTGATCGGCTCGGCGGGCTTCACGATCTTCTCGGCTGCCTGCGCGGTGGCACCGTCGATGGTCGTGCTGATCGCCTTCCGGGCGCTGCAGGGCGCGTTTGGCGCGCTGATGATCCCGCAGGGGTTGGGGCTGATAAAGGAGGTCTTCTCCGAGGAGGAGATGCCGAAGGTCATGGGCATGTTCGGGCCCGCGATGGGTCTGCCGATCCTGATCGCGCCGGTGCTCGCCGGAGTACTCATCGACGCCAACCTGTTCGGCACCGGCTGGCGTCTGGTCTTCCTGATCAACGTCCCAGTCGGGATCTTCGCCCTATCGGCGGCGCTGCGGTCATTGCCGCACGGCGCCTCGCATCCCGGCGTGAAGCTCGATCTCGGCGGGGTCGCGCTGATCGGATTCGCGCTCGTCGCGATCATCTATCCGCTGATCCAGGGAAGGCCGGAAGGCTGGCCGGCGTGGATCTTCGCGATGCTCGCCCTCGGAGTTGTGCTGCTGGGCGCGTTCGCCCTCTACGAGCGCCGGCGTGGGCGTGACCCGCTGATCGAGCCGACGCTCTTGGGCAACCGAACCTACCTCGCCGGACTCGCTGTGCTGCTGGCGTTCTTCGGCGCCTTCGGCGGCATCCTCCTCTGCATCTCGCTGTTCGGCCAGCTTGGCGAGGGCTGGTCCCCGGTACACGCCGGTCTATCGCTGATGCCGATGGTGATCGGCATGCTGGCCGGGATGGGGGTCGGGTTCCCGCTCCTCCCGCGGCTCGGTCGGCGCCTGCTGCAGGTCGGCGTTCTCTTTACGGCAACGGGTGTGGTGGCGACCGCGCTGACCATGGCCGGGGCTCGGACCGCCTCGACCTGGGACCTCGTGCCGAGCCTTTTCCTGATCGGGATGGGCGCCGGCATGAGCATCGGACAGCTGTTCAATTTCATCCTCGCGGGGGTCAGCATGGACGAGGTCGGCTCGGCGTCGGGAGTGCTGGAGGCGGTTCAGCAACTCGCGAACGCACTCGGGGTCGCGGTCCTCGGCACAATCTTCTTCTCCGCCTTTGGCACACATCTCCCGACCGAGGCGCTGCAGATCACAGCGTGGGCCTGCCTGGCACCGCTCGCCGCGTGCTTCCTGCTCGTCTTCAAGCTGCCGATGCACGCGCGCGAGGACGATGGTCATCACTGATGACCATCGTTGATGAAGCAGCGCGTGTCGCTGCACGCGACAATCAGCCGCATGAGGGGCGAGGGACCGAGCCGACCCTGCACGGGTATCGGGCCCGCCACGACTCACTCACGGGAGCAACATCATGAACATCGAACTTGCACGTCAGCTGATCGCCGCCGCCCGCGAGTGCGGGTCCAGGCGGGACCTGAAACCGCTGTCGGTGGTGGTCCTCGACGCGGGCGGACAGGTGCGCGCTTTTGAGCGCGAGGATGGAGCATCGAATGCTCGCTTTGAGATCGCCTTCGGCAAAGCCAACGGTGCGCTCGCGCTCGGCGTAGGCTCGCGTGCACTGATGACCCGCGCCGAGCAGCAGCCCTACTTCATAGCCGCGGCGGCAGCCGCGATCGGCGGCGCGCTCGTCCCGGTCCCCGGCGGCGTGCTCGTGCAAACGACCGACGGCGAGCTGATCGGCGCAGTAGGCATCACAGGCGACAGCTCCGACAACGACGAAGCGGCCGCCGTCGAGGCGATCGAGGCCGTCGGCCTGGTGGCCATCACAGGTTGAAACAACCCCGCCCCTGAACGACGTCACATATGTCAATCGACCCGGAGATAGTCGGGCAGCTGCGCCAGGCAGGCTTTGGGGAACGGCTGCTCATCGAGCCGGCGCAGCTCGCCGCCTTCGGTTCTGACGGGCTTACGGCCTTCAACGAGCAGCCGCTCGCGGTGGTGTTGGCTGAATCGATTGATGATGTCGTCGCCGCGGTACGGGCGTGTCACGCGGCCGGCGTGCCGTTCGTCGCCCGTGGCAGCGGCACCTCCCTTTCGGGCGGGTCAGTGCCGGTCCCCGGCGGAGTCGTGATCGCGCTGAACCGCATGAACAAGGTTCTGCAAGTTGATCCGGACACGCGGACGGCCGTGGTGCAACCGGGCGTGATCAACCTCCACGTGAGCGCCGCCGCCGCCAAGCACGGGCTGCTGTACGCGCCGGATCCTTCCAGCCAGTCGGTCTGCAGCATCGGCGGAAACCTCGCCTTCAACTCCGGCGGCGCCCACTGCCTGAAGCACGGTATGACCAGCAACCACGTGCTCGGCATGAAGGTGGTCCTGCCCGACGGCGAGCTCGTGCAGCTCGGCGCCGACCACGTCGGCAGCGTTGGGCCGGACTGGACCGGCATGTTCTGCGGATCCGAGGGGCTGTTCGGCATTGCGGTCGAGGTGACGCTCCGGCTGATCCCGATCCCTGAGGCGGTTTGCACATCGCTGGCTGCCTACGACAGCCTCCAGGCAGCCGGCGAAGCCGTCGCCCGAATCGTCCGCGAAGGGCTGCTGCCGGTGGCGATGGAGATCATGGACGCACTGGCGATGCAGGCGGCGGAGGCCTCTGTCAAGCCGGGATACCCGAAGTGCGCCGCGCTGCTGATCGTCGAGTTGGAGGGCGAGCACGACGTGGTCGTCTCCGACCGAGCGGCATTGGACGGGCTGCTGCAGGAGTCTGGCGCTCTGCACGTGCACTCCACCGTCGATCCCGACGAACGGGCGCTGATCTGGAAAGGCCGCAAGAGCGCGTTCTCGGCCGTCGGCTGGCTCTCGCCCGACTACATAGTCCAAGACGGTGTGGTTCCACGCACACGGCTCGGCGAGGTGCTGGCTGAGATCGACCGCATGAGCGAGGCCAGCGGCATCCGCGTGGCAAACGTCTTCCACGCCGGTGACGGAAACCTCCACCCGCTGATCCTCTATGACGGACGCGAACAGGGGGCGGTCGAGCGCGCGCACGAGCTCGCGGGCAAGATCCTGAGGCTGTGCATCTCACTCGGCGGCTCGATCACCGGCGAGCACGGCGTCGGCATGGAGAAGCGCGAGTACCTGCCACTGATGTTCTCCGAAGACGACATGGAGATGATGCATCGCCTCCGTCGCGCGATCGACCCCGCACAGCTCGCCAACCGCGGGAAGATGCTCGAGGTCACCCAGTGATCACTACGGCCGTCAGCGTCGAGGATGTCCAGGAGGCGGTGCGCGCCGCCGAGCCGGGCGTGCGCTTGCTCCCGGTCGCCGGTGCTACCAAGCCGGCGCTCTCGTCCACGCGCCTCGGTGACGTCGAGCGGCTCGACCTCTCGGGCCTCAGCGGCGTGTTGGACTACGACCCCGCGGAACTCACGATCACAGCTCTTGCCGGCACACCGGTGCGCGAGGTCGAGGCGATCCTCGCCGAGAACGGGCAGTACCTGCCCTTCGATCCACCGATGGTCGCGGCCGGTGCCACGCTGGGTGGCGTAGTCGCCACCGGCGCCTCGGGCGCGGGCGCTTGGCGCCACGGCGGCGTGCGCGACTTCGTGATCGGAGTCAGATTCGTCGACGGCACCGGACGCGTGATCGCCGGAGGCGGCAAGGTCGTCAAGAACGCAGCCGGCTTCGACCTTCCGAAGCTCATGGTCGGCTCGGCCGGGCGGCTCGGCGTGATCGTCCAGCTCTCGTTCAAGGTGTTCCCGCATCCGGTCGCGACGGCCACGCTCGAATTCGCGTTCGACGGCACCGAGCAGGCGATCGGCGCAGCGGTCGCGGTGGCGCGCGGCCCGGTCGAACTCGAAGCGCTCGAGATCCTTTCCGGCGGCCGGCTGCTCGCCCGCGTCGGCGGGCGTGCCGAGACGCTCGAAGCGCGGACTGACCGGCTCAGGCGCATGTTCGACGCTCCGGCGGCGCACCACGGTGGTGACCGAGAGCGGGCGTTGTGGCGCGACGCCGCGGAGCTGACCTGGTTGCCTGCCGACCCTGTGCTGGTTCGCGTCGGACTCTCGATCCGGCAGGTCGTCGCGCTGGATGCCGCGCTTGGAGGGATCGAAGGTGTGCAGATCCGTTACGGGATCGGCGGCACTGTCGCCTGGATCAGCTGGCCGGTAGCCGCGCCGATCGACTACCTGGACACGACCCTGAACGATCTTGGATTACCAGGAATGGTGCTACTGGGCGCCCCCGACCGCCCGTTCCTCGGTCCCTCCACCGGCGGCGCGTTCGCCGCACGGATCGTCAAGGCACTTGACCCTAACGCTCGTTTCCTGGAGGTCTGAGCCGTGCAGCACGCAATCCCGCTCGAGCAGTACGGCCCGCAAGCCAGCAGCATGGCTGAAGCGATCGAGGCCTGCGTGCACTGCGGCTTCTGCCTCCCGACGTGCCCCACGTACGAAACGCTCGGCGAGGAGATGGACTCGCCACGCGGCCGCATCGTCCTGATGAAGGAAGTGCTCGAGGGCAAGATCGAGCTGGAGAACGCGCTCCCGTACGTCGACAACTGTCTCGGTTGCCAAGCATGTGAGACCGCGTGCCCGTCGGGCGTCAAATACGGCGAGCTGATCACGCCGTTTCGCGCCCATGCCGAGGAGCACCGTGACCGCAAGCCGATCGACCGGCTGCAACGGATGCTGATGCTGCAGACGCTGCCCTACCCGCAACGCTTGCGCCTGGCGCTTCGGCTTGGCAGGGTCGCGCGCCCGCTGGCGCGCGCCCTTCCGTCCGCAGTGGGCTCGATGGTCCAGCTGTTGCCCGGCCAGATCCCGGCGCAGCAACCGTTGCCTACCTTCTACCCGGCGCAGGGTGAGCGCCGAGCACGTGTGGCCCTGCTCGCAGGTTGCGCGCAACAGGTCCTCTCGCCGAACATCGGCTGGGCGACGCTGCGTGTCCTCTCCCGCAACGGCGTCGAGACCGTGATTCCGGACGCACAGGGTTGTTGTGGTGCACTGCCGATGCACACTGGCGCGGCGGACCAGGCGAGGCACCTCGCGCGCAAAAACCTGGAGGCCTTTCCCGCGGACATCGACGCGATCGTGACCGACGCCGCGGGCTGTGGCTCCGGTATGAAGGAGTACGAGCTTCTCTTCCAGGGCGAGCCCGAGCAGGAGCGAGCGGCAGCCTTCGCGAGCAAGGTGACAGACGTGACGGTCCTGCTCGACGAGCTCGAGATCGTCGAGGTGCCGGCCCTCCAAAACGAGCTCACTGTCGCCTACCACGACGCCTGTCACCTCGCACACGCGCAGCATGTACGCGAC
This sequence comes from uncultured Conexibacteraceae bacterium, assembly GCA_963720195.1. Taxonomy (GTDB): domain Bacteria; phylum Actinomycetota; class Thermoleophilia; order Solirubrobacterales; family Solirubrobacteraceae; genus Palsa-465. The sequence goes on along the minus strand of CAVRFD010000008.1, from coordinate 15,145 downwards.
CCGCCGCGGCAGCTGCTCGCCTCGATTCCCGGCGTGACAGTTGTGACGCCAGCGGAGTGGGAGCTGTGCTGCGGATCAGCAGGCACCTACAACATCGAGCGGCCCGAGATCGCGAACCAGTTGGGCGAGCGCAAGGCACGCAACCTGATATCGACCGGTGCGCCAATCGTTGCCGCCGGCAACATCGGCTGCCTGACCCAGATCATCACGCACCTCCACAAGCTCGGTCACGACATCCCGGTCATGCACACGATCGAGGTGCTCGACGCCGCGTACGCCGGCACCCTCAACTAGTTGGGTCGTGGCAAGTTGGGTCGTGGCTGAACGTCAGGGCGTGGGAACACCAGGACGGAGCAATCGGTCACGCGTCCTATATAACGATGCTTATCTATGCGGCCGTCGTAACCCCTTTTTGGCGGCCCGGAAATAGCCGGTCCGCCGATGCAGTGGATGCCCGTCGCCGGGGTTGCGCTGCTCGGCTGAGAGTGCGATGCTCGTTGGTCCATATCTAGTTGGCATCGAGCGATGTTCGCTGGAGCATGAGGAGGGACCAATGTCGGTTTTGCACGCGGCCGTCACGACGGTCAGCTTTCCGCAATCGGCGTTTCCGCCGCTCGCGGTTGGCTTCTTTGGCCTGGGCACGGGCTATCTGATTTACGGTGCGCAGGAGCTGTTCGACTATCCGCATCGGCCGGACGCGAAGGTCGACCTGGCGACGGGCATCTGGGGCGTGTGGATGCCTGGGTTCATGCAGTTCATCACCGGCGTCTACCTGTTCGTCGGCCTCACCTGGTTCGGTTCCTTCGCGGGCAGCGCTCCGCTCTACATGGCTGCGCTCGCCTTCACCGCGTACGGGGTGCACTGGTGGGCACTAGGGATGGAGCGCGCGCTGGGTGGCGACGCGCGTACCAACCTGATGATGTGCGTCGCGTTCACGGCTCTCTCGGTGCTCGGGATCCTGGTGTTCTTCCACCGCGGCGTCGATCGGCCGGTCGGAGGGGTGTTCATCGGCCTGACCCTGGTCTACGTGACCGAATTCTTCTCCACGCTCGGCGTGCCGTTCGCCCAGAAGGCACTCGGCTTCGTCCGGCTCGGTACCGGCGGTTGGCTGATGTACCTCACTTGGGCGGTGACGCTCAATTTCACCGCCGGATACCACCTGACGGTGTAGCGACGCGCGGCGCGTCCTGAGTGGAATTCGCCAATTTCGACGAGTAGGCTGCGAAGCTCGGGGAACCCGAGCGAGAGGAGCGCACAATGTCGCCAGCCCAAACGAACCGGGAGCATCCGGCGAGGCTGATGCTTGGCGGGGCTCCCGGAGCGGATGCTCTTGGTCGCGGCCCGCTCCCCACCGACAAGTTCTCCCGACACGAGTACGATCATCCGGCTGCTGGCTGGGGCGCGGCGCGCAGCGTCGGAGAGGTGCTGGAGAAGTCGGGCACAGAGGTGGAGGGCACCCGCGCCCTGTTGGTGATGAACCACGAGGACGGTGGCTTTGACTGTCCGGGGTGCGCGTGGCCGGACGACCCCAGCGGTCTGCGTCTTGACATCTGTGAGAACGGCGTCAAGCACGCGACCTGGGAGCTGACGCCCAAACTGGTCGACCGGGATTTCTTTGCCGCCCACACCGTGAGCGAGCTCGAGGACTGGACGGACTACGACCTCGAGGCGGCCGGGCGCCTGGCTGAGCCGATGCGCTACGACGCAGCCGCCGACAGGTACGTTCCAATCTCGTGGGAGGACGCGTTCGAGGGCGTCGGGAGCGCACTCGCTTGGGCTCGGAAGCCCGCACGAGGCGTCGTTCTATACGTCAGGACGGCTTAGCAACGAGGCGACTTTTCTGTATCAGCTTTGGGTGCGGGAGTTCGGGACCAACAACCTGCCGGACTGCTCGAACATGTGCCATGAGGCAAGCGGCCGGGCGCTGACCGCCGCGCTCGGGACTGGCAAGGGCACCGTGGACCTTCACGATTGGGAGCAGGCGGACGCGATCTGGCTGATCGGCGACAACGCCGCTACGAACGCCCCGCGGATGTTGACCTGGTTGGCGGAGGCTGACCGGCGCGGCGCGGCGCTCGTGCACATCAACCCGCTTATCGAGGCGGCGTCGCGGCGGACGATCGTGCCGCACGAGTTCGTGGACATGGCCACCTTCCACTCCGAGAAGATCGGCACGATGAACGTGCAGGTGCGCATCGGTGGGGACATGGCGCTGATGCGCGGCGTCGCCAAGGCGGTGTTCGAGGCGGCGCAGGACGATCCGTCCGTGCTCGACGGCGAGTTTCTCGAGGCATACACACATGGCTTCGACAAGTACCGCGCGCTCTGTCGGCAAACGACCTGGAACGAACTGGTCGCGGGCTCCGGCGTGGACGAAGCCGCGATCCGCAGACTGGCTGACTCGTACATGAAGTCGAGCAGCGTGATCATGGCCTGGTGCCTGGGCGTCACACAGCATGAGCACGGCGTGGCCACGATTCGCGAGTTCGTCAACGTGCTGCTCATGAGGGGCAACATCGGGCGTGAGGGCGCCGGGCCATGCCCGATCCGCGGGCACAGCAACGTGCAGGGAAACCGCACGTTCGGGATCAACCATCGCCCGGACACGCACTTCCTCGACCGGCTCGCCGAGGTGTGCAAGATCGACGTCCCGCGTGAGCACGGACTCGGCACCGTCCAGACGATCGAGGCCATGCACCAAGGCAAGGTCAAGGTGTTCGTCAGCCTCGGCGGCAACTTCGCCTTGGCGACGCCGGACACCCCCTACACGTTCGAGGCGCTCAGGAACTGCGAGCTCACAGTTCACGTTGCCACGAAGCTCAACCGCAGCCACATCGTGCACGGCAAGCAGGCGCTGATCCTCCCATGCCTGGGGCGTACGGACAAGGACCACCAGGAGGGTGGCGACCCGCAGGGGGTCAGCGTCGAGGACTCGATGTCGATGGTCCACATCTCCTACGGGATGAGGGAGCCCCTCTCACCGCACCTGCGCTCCGAGTGCGCGATCGTCGCTGGTATGGCCCAGGCCACGCTGCCAGGCAGCAAGACCCCCTGGCAGCGGTACGCCGAGGACTACGACCGGATCCGCGATACCGCCGCCGAGGTGCTCGACGGCTTCGAGGACTTCAATGAGCGCGTCCGGCACCCGCACGGGTTTCGCATCAGCCAACCCGCACGCGAGCGCGGGTTCCTCACAACCGTCCGGCAAGGCCGAGTTCAGCCTCGCCTCCCTACCCGACGACGGCAACCCCGGCGAGGGCCGGCTGCTGCTGGCGACTGTCCGCTCGCACGACCAGTTCAACACAACCATCTACTCCAACGACGATCGCTACCGCGGGCTGAAAGGCCTGCGCACCGTCATCTTCATGAACGAGGACGACATGCGCGACCGAGGCCTCGACGAGTTCGGCCTGATCGACATCACGAGCTTCAGCAAGGACGGAAGTAAACGGACGGTCTATGGCTATCGCGCGGTCCGCTACGAGATCGCGCGCGGCAACGCGGCCGGATACATGCCCGAACTGAACGTTCTATGCGGAATCGCCGACTACAGCACCGAGAGCGAGCAGCCGCTGACCAAGCACCTCACTGTCGAGATCACCTCAAGTCAGGCGATCACGCCGGATCGATGAGTGCACGGCCGCCCGGTCACGGGCCGATGTGCGCTGTCCCGCACATCGGCCCCCTGGGTCTAGGAGCCGGAGCCGACCGCCTCTTGACGACGAATCAGGTTGGCGATGGCGTCTGACTGGGTGAACGCCGCAACCGCCGCCTGGTCGACCTGGGCGACGATGATCGCGCCGACCTCGTTGGAGACGGCTGTGTAGATGCCCCATGACTTCATCCGCTCGCACTGAGCGACGTTGTCATCGGTCGGGGCAACGTAGTGCACCGAGTCAACCTGGTAGCGGCTGAACAGGTACAGGTGAATGAGTGTCTGCAGGCGCTTACGGCGCAGCGAGTCGTCGAACGTGTTCTGGTCGCGCACGGACAGGATCGTGCGGCCCTTGCGGTCATGTATGGGGGCGAACACGACGTCAGCGCGCTTCTCACCGTCTGCACCGAGGATGCCGAGCTCGATCACGTCCGTGCCTTCGCGGCTGGGCTGCAGGCGCACTCGCAGTTGCTCGTCGATGCCGTTGATCTCCGACCAGCTCGCCAACCAGTCCTCGAGCACCTTCTTGGGCAGTTCGGTCTGCTTCAGGTGCTGCACCTGGGTTGAGCCCCTGCCCATCGCCTTCGTTGTGGCGGTCCGCGCCGAGGAAGCAGCGAGGGCGGCGTCGAGGCGCGGCCCACCGACGTGAGTCTGCGGGGTGCGGTAAGGAGACTCGAGCAGGCGGATCCGGCGCTGCACCTGCGCCAGCGCCAGCATGCCGTCGTGGAGCAGTGCCGTTGAGAACTCCTCTGCCGCGACGCCGTCGATCTGGTGCCCGCCGTAGGTGATGAAGTTGAACACGAAGCCTGCCTCGCCGAGCCGCTCGGGGAACGCGCGCATCTCGTCGTCGGTCATCCCTGTGGAGTCCCAGTTGAACGATGGCGAGAGGTTGTAGGCGAGCAACTGGTCCGGGAACTCGGCATGGATCGCCTCGGCGAACTCGTGCGCCTCATGGATGTCGGCCGAGGCCGTCTCCATCCAGATGATGTCCGCGTACGGCGCCACGGAGAGCGACTTGGTGATCGCGTACTCGAGGCCGCCGCGCACCTGGTAGAAGCCCTCCGGGGTGCGGGCGAGCTCAGCGTCCCAGTAGAAGCCGATGCCCAGCTCGCGGGCCTTCTCGCGCACACTCCAGAACGAGGCCTTCCTAGCGAACGATGCCCATTCCTCCGCACTGATGGCGACCTCGGTGCCGTCCTCCTCCTGCGTGCGCAGGGCGGCGGCGACGGCCTCGCCGATCGTCATCAGGCCGGCGTCTGCCTCCCACCGCTCGACCATCGCGCTGAGGATGCGGTCGTAGGCCTCCTCGACGCGCGGCTCCGGCTGGCCGGTGACACCGGCAGCGGCCGTCTTCGGCCGTCTGCCGTAGGCCGGTGCTGCTCAGCCACTCGTCTGCGGCACGGTACTCCTGCTCGGTGACCTGATACAGCTGGAAGCCGTTGAACATCTCGTGCCCGGCGCCGTGGAAGACGCGCATCAGTGCCAGGGTCGCGAGCTTGTATGACGGCACGTTGCGCGCGGTGGCACCGAGAATGAACGGGTGATCTCGCTCATCGCCGCTGCTGTCGAGGAGGTTCGCGGCTTCCGCGTCGGTGCGGGCCACGATGATGCCCGGGACGCCCATGATGTCCAGCTGGAAACGCGCGGCTGCGAGCCGCTTGATCTGCTCGTCAACGCCGACGAGCACCTTGCCGCCCTGGTGGCCGCACTTCTTTGTGCCCGGGCGCTGATCCTCAATGTGATAGCCGGTCACGCCGACCTCGACAAATCGCCGGATCAGGTTGCGCACGTGGGCGTCGCCACCGTGTCCGGTGTCGGCGTCGGCGATGATGAACGGCCGGTAGTCGACGGGTTCGGGCGCGGCTTCGAGCTGCTCGGTCGTCATGCGCGAGCGTAGGTAGGTCTGGTTCTTATCGGCCGTCAGCAGCGCGCGGACGATCGACGCGGCCTCGTCGGGAACCTGGGAGAGCGGGTAGCTCGCGAGGTCGGCGCCCGGGTCCTCGGTGATGCTGCCCTTGGCGGACGTCGCCCAGCCACCGAGGTAGATGCCCTCGATGCCCATGCGCTTCATCGTCACGGCCTGGCTGGGCGAGTACGGGCCGAAGGTCGTGATCGACTTCTTCTCGGCGAACAGCGCACGCAGACGCGCGTAAAAGGCCGCGGCGTTCTCACGGGCGACGCGGTAGTCGGTCGGGATCGTGCCGCGCTGCTCGGCGACCTGCCGAGCTGAGTACAGCCGGGTTATGTTGGAGAACCGATCGGAGTCGATGAACTCCTGAACTTCTGTGACGTTGTTGTCAAAAGCAGTCATTGGAAGTGACCTATTTCGCCTTAGCTGTTGGTGTCGAAGTCGAGGTTTCGGGTGATGCGCGTGCCGTCACGGCCAAACGCATCGAGGTACTCGCGGATTCGCGCTTCCCCGATGGCGAGGTCCGTGTTGTCGATGTTGATGTTGAGCAGGTCGATGTACCAGGGCGCCTTGACGGGCTCGAGTACGTACGCCCTGACGATCGCCCTGGCGACCGGCAGTGTCGTGGACTTCGAGTCCTCGTGAACATCCTGGTTCGCGGCCCCGAGTAGCTTCGTGTACTCCTCGTCGAGCAAACGGAGGAACAGTTCCTCGGTGAGAGGCTCGCCGGCACGGACACCCGTCTCCGCGTCCTCGGCAGTGAAGCGCCCGGATTTGTGGAGCCACTCCCAGAGGACAGACAGCCGGATCTCGCCCGTCGCGGCGTCCTCCATCAGGTAAAGCACGTCATCGTCGCCGAAGAAGTCGGCGGGCTTGAGCGCCGCTGCCTGATAGCCCCGCCCGAAGGCGTTCCCGTACTGCAGGCCGACGCTGAGTAGGTCGCGGGCGCCGCGCACCGTGCGCGGGGCGTCCTCGAGGAGCGTGAGCCCGCTGGCGTCCGCCGCGGTATAGGTGAGCGCCGGGAACTCCCGACCCAGCTGGTTGTCCTGGCCCACCCGCTCCCAGACCGGGCGCATGATGTGGACCATCTTCCAGTGCGCGACCCATTTGCCGGACGCGCCCTCACGCTGCTCGCGCTCACCGCCGGCGACGGCCTTCTTCATCGCTGCCTCGACGCCCGCCTCGCTGCCGACCGGGATGTTGGGCTCCATGCCGCCCTGCCAGAGGGCGTAGTTGCCGCCTGAGTCGGGCGTGTTGACCGCTCGGCGCACCCGGTCCTCGTACACCCGCATGTACCCGTAGGTCATCGTGATCGCGTCGATGTTCGGGTTGATGAAGCCCGGGTCCCACGCATAGGCGTCAGAGACCGAATTGATGTAGTCCCAGCGGCCGGTGTTGAAGCCGACGAAGTGGCGCCCAAGAGCGGCGCGGATCTCCATCAGCTGAAAGCACGCCTCGATCTGCTCGACCAGCACATAACAGAGGATCGTTCCGCGCTGGAGTCCGAGATGGTCCTCCAACGTGTCCAGCAGGAGGTTCCAATACGCCGCCTCCGCGGCGGTCTGGATCTTCGGCAGATAGAGAACGATCGAGCGCCCCTGGTCACCCAATGCGGCGTGGTTGTTCGTCACGTAGAGAACAAGGTCGGCGATCGACGCCGAGAACCCTCGGCCGTCGCTGTGGGCGATATGTCGATCGTCCAGGTGAAGGCCGCGCGCGCGGAAGATCCTGGTGGTCGCGCGGATCTGCTCGCGCCAGTCTGCGATCGTTTCGTGGCCGAAGAACCCCTTCGCCCACGCGTTCATCTCCCGGAGACCTGCTCAGCCACCGACAGGAACTGAGGGTCCTCGGCGATCATCAGCTTGAGGTTTCGCTGGTTGTCCAGCGACATCGTCTCGATCTGCCCGACCGCGTCCTCACCGTCGAACATCCAGCCGTCAGCTCCGGAGAGCATCGCGTACGCGACGTTGCGCAGCCCGGACGCCGTGCTCGAGCGCGGCTTGGTCGCCGGGCCCGTCCCCTGGATCCACTGGCGCTGCAGGTCGCGGGGAATCACCGCTCCCTGAAACCGTCCCGCACGCGCGTCAGCGACCGTGATGGAGGTCCCGTCGATAATCGCGTCCTCGGGCAGGAACTCGATCGGCTTGCGGTCGCGCGCGCGCTCCGCGCGACGCGCGATGCGCTCGGCCATCAGCTCGTAACGACGCGTATCAAGCGGGCTGAGCGCTTCGAGCGCCGCAACGACCTCAGGAGTGTAAATATCGGGGTAAGCCGACGCGAGCGTCTTGGGCGATTCTGGGCAAGGAGTCATCCCTGTTCGAGGTGTTCGGTTATGGGCGGGCGTACGAGGCGAGCGCAACGATCGCTGAGAGCAGGATCGCCTTGCCAGGCGGAACGACCATTGCGCCTGCATGGAACGTCGACTAGATCAAGTGCGGAAGCAGCTCCGGCTGGTGAGCGTTTGACGCACCACCGGCGTTAGCGAAGCGAGCGCGCGGTATGCGATATTCGCGCTCAAACGGATCGCCAGCTATCTGGGGCGATGGGCAATTCGGTTACTCCTTGGATTAGCAGGTAACTGCTGCATTGGCGGTCAGTTCCTCGGCCCCGTCGAGCGTTGCCTACGCCGACGTGGCCCTCACATCACCACCATCGTCGTGCTTGCTGGGCGCGGTGTCCAACGAAAAGACTGCGAACCTGTCGACTTCTCGACAGAAACCTCGATCTTTTTGCCGCCTGCCGGCTGTCGGCGGCTCTACGTGGCGGACGCCAGCCGCCTTTGGCTCCGGGCTTTACCCCGAACGAGCGAGAAGATCAGTGAGTACGTCGAGTGCGCGCTGTCGATGTGCGTGAAGCTGGGCCACAACACTCTCGACGTCACGTTGATGTACCGCGGCGAGGATGCGATCGTGAGCTTCAAGCGTGGCCTGACGCTCGTCTGGCGAGTTGTAGTAGAGCGCGCGATACGCCTCGGTGGAGTCCCAGAGCTGACGGATCAGACGGAAAGTATGGGGTTGTTCGGGATTTTCGAGTAGCCCCAGGTGAAACCGGCGGTTGGCAGCGAGCTCGTTCGTGACATCGCCAGCACGTGCCGCCGCGGAACAATCGCGGGCCGCAAGACCGATTCGCTCAAGGGCGTCCTCATCAAGTTGTGGCAGTGCGTGGCGCACCGCCAATTCTTCCAACACAGCGCGCAACCGGTAAATCTCGTTCAGGTCAGCGATGTGCAACTCGGTGACGAAGTACCCACGCCGTGGCCGATACGTAACCTGACCCTCTTTTTCCAGCACCGCCAGCGCCTCGCGTACGGGCGCGACGCTGACGCCGAGCGATTCCGCTACCTCCTCCTGGCGGATGCGGTCACCGGGGCCGTATCGACCGCCGACAATCGCGGCCCGAAGAGCATCGAGTGCGTGCTGGCCCGCGGTTCCGAGCGACCCCTGCGGATTGATCACACTCATCGTTCCCGAGGCTACCGCCATCTCGCCATGTCGCTGCTGACCAGCTTCAGGCCAGTTCGAACGGACACCGCTTGCTCAGCGGAATGCCTGGTGGCCGGTCAGTGCCTGCCCGACGACGAGGGCGTGGACGTCGGCGGTGCCCTCGTAGGTGACGACCGACTCGAGGTTGTTCATGTGCCGGATCACCGGGTACTCGAGCGTGATCCCGTTCGCGCCGAGGACCTGGCGGGCGGTGCGGGCGACGTGCAGCGCGGCGTTGACGTTGGCGAGCTTGCCCATGCTGACGTGCTCGGGCGCGAGCTTGCCGGCGTCCTTCAGCCGGCCGAGGTGCAGCGCGAGCAGCGTGCCGCGGTTGACCTCCAGCGCCATGTCGGCGAGCTTGCTGCTGCTGGATCTGGGTGGCGGCGATCGGCTTGCCGAACGACGATCCGCTCCTGGCTGTAGGTGAGCGCCGCTTCGAAGCAGGCGCGGGCGGCGCCGATCGCGCCCCAGACGATCCCGTAGCGCGCCTCGTTCAGGCACGAGAGCGGGCCGCGCAGCGAGGTCGCCTCGGGCAGCAGCGCGCCGCGCCGGCAGACGCACGTCGTCGAGCAGCAGCTCGGAGGTGACCGACGCCCGCAGGCGACAGCTTCTTGTGGATGTCCTGGGTCGTGAAGCCCTTGCGTGCCCTTCGGGACGAGGAAGCCGCGGATGCCCTCATCGGTCCGCGCCCAGACGACCGCGACGTCGGCGATCGAGCCGTTGGTGATCCACATCTTCTGGCCGTGCAGGATCCAGTCGTCGCCGTCGCGCCGCGCGCGGGTGCGCATCGAGCCCGGGTCAGAGCCGGCGTCGGGCTCGGTCAGGCCGAAGCAGCCGATCGCCTCGCCGGCCGCCATCCGCGGCAGCCACTGCTGCTTCTGCTCCTCCGAGCCCCAGCGGTGGATCGCGAACATCGCCAGCGAGCCCTGCACCGAGACCAGGCTGCGCACGCCGCTGTCGCCGGCCTCGAGCTCCATGCAGGCGAGTCCGTAGGCGGTCGCGCTCGCGCCGGCGCAGCCGTAGCCCTCGAGGTGCATGCCGAGCACGTTGAGCTCGCCCAGCTCCTTGCGCCAGCTCGCGCGGGATCGTCGCCCTCCTCGAACCACTCGCCGACGTCGGGAACGACGCGGTCGTGCGACGAACGCGCGCACGGTGTCGCGGATGTCGCGCTCCTCGTCGGAGAGCATGCGAGTCGATCGTCGAGGAAATCAGTCGGGCGGATCTCGACGGGGGTGAGCGGTCTCGGTGCATCAGCAGCCATGAGCTGTGAACTCTCCTCGAGCATTGAAGTTCAAGTTTCAGATTTTCGTAGGATTGAACCACGGATGGCCTCGGCGCGCTCGACAATCTCCGCATCCTCGATCTTCTCGCGCGTCCTCGCCGGCCCGTTCGCGACGATGATGCTCGCCGACTTCGGCGCCGAGGTGACTAAGGTCGAGCGGCCCGGCGGCGGGCGACGACACGCGCGCCTGGGGACCTCCGTTCGACGAGCGCGGGGAGGCGACCTACTTCCAGTCGGTCAACCGCAACAAGCAGAGCGTCGTCACTCGACCTGCAGACCCGGCGGGATCTCGCCGAGCTGCGCAGCTCGCGCCCGCGAGGCCGACGTCGTGGTCGAGAACTTCCGGCCCGGGCTGATGGACGAGCTCGGGCTCGGCTACGAGACGCTGCGCGCCGAGAACCCGCGGCTCGATCTACTGCTCGATCACCGGCTTCGGCGCCGGACGGCGGCGCCGAGCTGCCCGGCTACGACCTGCTCGTCCAGGCGCTCGGCGGGCTGATGAGCATCACCGGCGACCCAGCGGGCGAGCCGCAGAAGGTCGGCGTCGCGCTGGTCGACGTGCTCGCCGGCCTCTTCGCGACGGTCGGGATCCTCGCCGCGCTCCGCCACCGCGACGCGAGCGGCGAGGGCCAGCGGGTCGAGGTCGACCTGCTCTCGGCCGCTTGCTCGCCGCGCTCGTCAACCAGGGCTCGGCCTACACGATCGCCGGCGTCGTCGCCCGAGCGGCATGGGCAACGCGCACCCGAGCATCGCCCCTTATGAGCTCTACGCGACCGGCGACGGGGAGCTGGTCCTCGCGGTCGGCAACGACCGCCAGTTCGCGGCGCTCTGCGAGGTGCTCGGCGCGCCCGAACTCGCCACCGATCCGCGCTTCGCCACCAAACGCGGCCCGGGTCGAGCACCGCGAGGCCTCGGCGCCGAGCTCGAGCGCCTGCTCGCCGCCCGCCCCGCCGCCGAGTGGGCCGCGCTCCTCGCCCGCCGCGTCCCCGCCGGAGGTCAACGACCTCGGCGCCGCCTTCGCCTTCGCCGACGCAGCTCGGCCTCGACCCGACCGTCGCAATCCCCCGCGAGCGACGGCACCACCGTCTCGCTCACCCGCAACCCAGTGCGCTATCACGAACGCCCGCCAGCCACCGATGCGCCCCGCCCGAGCTGGACCAGAATCAGGGCAACGGCTGGGGAGTGGACCCTGTCACACGTAAGCAATGACGATCCGCGAAGCACGGCGAAGGGTCGTCGGCGTGGGGCACCTACACGCTGAGGCCTGCTGTTAGGGCCGCCCACAGGTCGATGTCGAACCCGCCGGGGAGCTCTGACAGGAAGTCCCGTACCCACCGCTCGAACTTGGCCCGCCACAGCTGCTCCGCGCGCACCTCGTCGTCACCGACGATCGCCGCATGAAGCTCGACGAGCTCGTCACGCATAACGGTGAGCTTCTCGTCGTAGTGCACGTCGAGCTGCGAGATGAAGATGCGAACGTGCCAGGTCAGACGATCGAACTCACGGAAGACCGTGGCAATCCAGCGCAGGCAACCAAAGTTGACTGATAACCCAAGTCTGCCTCTGCTGCGTCTGGCGCCCGGCTTCGAGCAGTCGCGAGCTTGAGACGCTGAAGCTGCTTGTTGAGTGGCGCTATCGCCTTCCCCTGCTCGCGAGCATCACCTTATGTAGCGCTAGCGAACCGAGCGCAGCCCGCATGGCATAGACCTCGAGAACATCCTCGGACTTGACCTCCGGGACGAACGCGCCTCGGTTCGGGACGACCGTCAGCAGCCCGTCGTGCTCAAGCAAACCAATCGCTTCGCGGATTGGCCCACGCGATACCCCGAGCTCTGCGGCGACCGGAACCTCCTTGATCCTTTCACCCGGTCTCAGGACGCCATCGACGATCGCTGACCGCAGTGCACCAGCGACGACTTCCACACTTGACTGCATGGTGGCGTACCGGGCGAGCCCAAGTGATTCGGGTGCCGATGACACAGCGATCACTGTACCCGGCGGAGTCGACACGCCCACGTGCTTGGCTGCGTCACGCACGAGCAAGCACGGAGCACGGCCTCCTTGTCCGCAGCCCCAGGATCTAAGCGAATGCCAGCCTTCGCTCCGCCGAAATACAAGTCGACGACCGCCCACTTCCAGGTCATCACGCGCGCGAGCCGCGCGATTTCACCGATGGTGACGTCGGGCGACATACGGGTTCCACCCTTCCCCATGCCGCGTGCCGTGTTGTCGATAACCAACACTCCCCGCATGCCGGTGCGATGGTCTGAGACAGTGACGATCTTTTCGGGACCCAACCGTCAACATTGCCGAAGTCGTCCATGCTGTCAGCTCCCATGAGTTTCATGGTCTGCTAGAGAGTTGCGCTGGTCTCAGCCAAAGTTGACGCCTTGGGCTAGTGGTAGTTCGTCCGAATAGTTCACGGTGTTCGTTGCGCGACGCATGTACTGGCGCCACGCATCAGAGCCCGACTCACGTCCCCCGCCAGTCGTCTTCTCGCCACCGAATGCGCCGCCGATCTCAGCGCCAGAGGTACCGATGTTGACATTCACCAAACCACAATCCGAGCCGTCGGCTGCGAGGAAGCGCTCCGCCTCTTGCTGGTTACTCGTAAAGATGGCTGACGATAACCCTTGAGGAACCGCATTGTGCAATGCGACGGCTTCGCCGAACTCCCGGTAACTGAGGACGTAGAGGACCGGCGCGAATGTTTCTTTGCGCACAATCTCGCTCTGGCGCGGCATTCGGACGATGGCCGGCTCCACGTAGTAGGCGCGGTCGTGACCCGAAACGCTCCGGCGGCCACCACCTACCACGAGCGAGCCGCCATCCGCTTTCGCCCGCGCCAATGCGTCCTGCATGGAGGCGTAGCCGGCCTCGTTGACGAAAGGCAGCGGACTTGAGGGTGCCATCCGCAAGCGGGTCGCCGATGGGCAGCGTTGAGAAGGCGTTGCTCAACCGAGTGATGACTTCTTCGATAACCGACTCGTGCGCGATAACGCGCCGCATGCTGGTGCAGCGCTGCCCGGCGGTACCGGCTGCAGCGAACACGATCCCCCGAGTCGCGATGTCCAGGTCCGCGGACGGCGGCGACGAGTGCAGCGTTGTTCCCGCCAAGCTCGAGGATGCAGCGCCCGAAACGGGCTGCCACCGGGGGGCAACAGCTGCGCCCATGCTTGACCCGTGGCGCTGATCAGCGCGACCTTCGGATTGTCGACGAGCGCCTCGCCCACGCTAGCGTCCGCGATGACGAGCCCATGCAGTCCCGCAGGAGCTCCCATCTCGCTGATCGCACGGCCGAGCACGGCAGCACACGCGAGTGAGGTCAGCGGCGTTTGGGGGGAGGGCTTCCAGACGACGGCATCTCCGCACACGAGCGCAAGCGCGGTGTTCCACGACCAGACCGCGGCCGGGAAGTTGAAGGCTGATATGACGCCGACCACGCCGAGCGGATGCCAGTCTCCGCGAGCCGGTGGCCTGGGCGTTCAGACGGCATCGTGCGTCCTTCGAGCTGGCGCGATAGCCCGACCGCAAAGTCGCAGATATCGATCATCTCCTGACCTCGCCCAGCGCCTCGGACGGGATCTTCCCGGCCTCGATGGTGATGAGAGCCGCGATGTCGGACTTGTGCTCGACAGCACGAGCCGAATCGCTTGACGAGCGCGCCACGCAGTCGCCCGGGAGTCGTACGCCACGCCAAGAAAGCCTCATAGGCACGATCAATCGTGTCCACCACGTCGCTGGGCGTAGCCACGGGGTGCGGAAACGTGGGCTCCCCGGTAATGGGGCTGCTCGCGGTGGCTGTCTGCCCGCCATTCGTCGCGAGCTCGACGCCGCAGCGAGTGAGGCTCTCCTGCGCGATTCGCCTCAGTTCCACAGTTTCCGTGACCCGGAGTTCCTGCTCAGCGGTGGCCGTCATCGCTTTTCCTCTCTCCGAGCCGATCGCTCGTCAGTGTTGTCTCCAGAGTGGTGCAAGTAGCGTGTGAAATCTCGGGAGTCCGGTGCAAGTTGTCAACAATCTACACTATTGCCAGGCGTTGAGATCAATCGATTCCTGCGGTGCTCGGGGCTGGGTCAGCCCCGGCGGTACCAGCGAGGGGACGTGGTCGGAGGCGGCTTCAGGGCTGCTTCGACAACGAGGACATAGGGCGCACGCTTGCGCAGCGCGCCGGCCAGGCCTTGCTCGAAAGCGACACCAAACCCTTCAACTTTTTCCGAGGCGACGCCGAATGAGCGAGCGAGTTGGACGAAGTCAGGTCGATGGAGCTCGACTCCAAATGGGTGGTCGCCCGCATGGATCTGATCGAAGCGGAGCATCCCGTAGCCACCGTCATCGACCAGGATGGTGATGAGCGGTACCTGCTCCTGCGCGATCGTTGCCAGTTCTCCGCAGGCGAACATGAAGCCGCCATCACCCGTCACGCAGATCGCAGGCCCTTCACCCGCCAGGGCAGTACCCACAGACGCGGGGAACGCGAAGCCGAGCGTGCCCCATCCCATCGGGTATGCGAGCCTCCGCGGCCCGCCGACTCGGCTGAAGCCCGCGATCCAGTAACCGGGAATGCACATGTCGGCCACGACGATGGCGTCCTCGGGGAGAATGCGCGCGAGCTGATCCAGCATCTGGGCTGCCTGTGGCTCGTCTTGTTCAATGAAGTCGCGAACCTGCACGCCTAGAGCGCGGAGCCGTTCGGGGACGTCCTGTTCACCATTTGCTTTGCCGAGCCGCGCCTGCATGGCGGCGAGGACCCGACAAGCATCACCGACAAGAGTGATGTCACAGGCGTAGTTCTTGTTCGCGTCAGTCGCATCGGTGT
>CAVRFD010000007.1:0-538156 GCA_963720195.1 uncultured Conexibacteraceae bacterium | reverse complement strand
AGCAGGTGGAGCACTTTTCGGTCCCTGACCCCGCCCTCAGGGGGGTCAGTTTTCAACCGGCGCGAAGGGGTCAGATTTCAAGCGGGCTTGACACCAAGAGAAGCGCGTCGAGTTGGATGCCAGCCATCTACGAGTGCTTTGCCACCACGCGTTCGATCGTTCCGATGCCGGAGCCCAGGCGGCCTAGCTCGTGGCACAGCGATCATGGGGTGCCTGCCAGCGGTCGTAGCTGATTGTTCCGGTGAGTTGCGTCACAACTTTGGATGCTCGCGGCATTCTCTCCTGACGATGCAGGATGCGGATGGGTTCATGGAGCTTTACCGGCGCGAGCGCGAGGTCGTGATGTTGTTCGTTGCGCGTAGGACATTTGATCCGGCGCTCGCAGCGGATCTAACAGCGGAGACGTTCGCGACAGCGCTGGGCTCGTGGTCGCGTCTGCAAGGGCGCTCAGATGAGGAGGCCCGTGCATGGTTGTTCACCGTTGCCGGCCGACAGATCTCGAGGTATTTCCGTCGTTCGGAGGTCGAGCGACGTGCGACGCAGCGGCTGGGGATCAGCGTGCCAGTGCTGCACGAGGACGACGCCGCCGAGATCGAAGAACGAGCTGGGCTCGCTGAGCTGCGCGCGACCGTTCGGCTGGAGCTTGAACGCCTTAGCGAGGAGCAGCGAGAAGCACTGCTCCTTCGAGTCGTCGAAGAGCGTCCTTATGACGAGGTCGCTCTGACGCTGGGAATCACCGAACAGGCGGCCAGGGCCCGCGTATCGCGTGGGCTTCGGGCCTTGGCCGGATCGCTTGAACCTCATCGAGCGGAATGGGAGCCAACAAGATGAGCGATCTGCGCTTTTTCGAAGAGCT
The DNA here is from genome assembly GCA_963720195.1 of uncultured Conexibacteraceae bacterium. GTDB lineage: Bacteria > Actinomycetota > Thermoleophilia > Solirubrobacterales > Solirubrobacteraceae > Palsa-465. The sequence continues at coordinate 537,300 of CAVRFD010000007.1, read as the reverse complement.
GGGCGTCGAGCTTGAGCGGGCCGCATTGCGGCGGCGCGCAGGTCGCCGAGCCGCCATCTGGGCAGCAATCGGAGCATCAGGCGCGGCCGTGGCGGCGGGGATTGCGGTCGTTGTTCTGCTCCTTTCCTCCGGCGCTGGCGTCGCCTATGCGGGCTGGAGTCCCACCCCGACTTCAGCAACCCCGGCCGATGTAGCACCCGCACTGACCCTGTGCGATGGGGCCGCCAGGCTTAACCTGCAACCGACTTCACACCAGACACCCCCTGCGATCCCGCGGGAATCATCCACTAGGCCGGTTTCCCTTAAGCCGGTTCTGACTGAAGTTCGCGACAAGTACGTGGCGATCATTGCCCGTGCAAATAGCGCCGTCTATGTGTGCATAGACGGCGATCACGACCTCGGCCGGGAGGAGTCGCGGAACAGCGTCCCGGCCGCGGCGCTGCCGGATCGGCTCAGCCCTGGCCTAGTGATCCGGACCGGTGGTCATGTCTTTGTCAACGGCCGCGAACTTCATAGCCTCGCGACCGGGAACCACGCGTTCGGAAGAACAGGCCACGGCGTATCCGCAGTCAAGTTCACGTTCACAAACAAGCCGACAGTCACAGCAACCGTGCAGCACGGCTGGTACTTCGCGTGGTGGCCCTGGGCCAGTAAACCGACCTCGGTCCAAGTCACAACGACCGCAGGAACGACCACATCGTCGGCCGACTGCGTGCCAGCGACCACCGCATGCGTCTTCAGCAGCACGGCCCCAGCCCCAACACCAACCACGAACAAGCCGTAACCGCAACAGCCGCGACAACTCGCACGGATGACGACGAAGGCGGATCCCTTTGTGATCGCTTTGCCACGGACGCGATCACGAGCCCAGCGTCCCGCTAGACGACTCCTGCCGGTGGCGGAGCGATAGTCACGTCGCTCGGCAGGCGGCGATCGCTTTTCGGAGCCGTACGGGAAGCGGGGCGGGAGCGCGCATGTGCTTCCGCCTCGGGGGTTCTTACTTCGTCTGGGGCATTGAGATGGTTAGGCGCCAGAAGGTTGTGGCGCCGGTCGGAAGCATGCCTTTGCCTCTGAGCTTTTGCTCGACCGCGAAGAGTGTGTTGCCGATCGCAACTGTGACCGATGGGCTGTAGCCGGTCGGGAGTTGCTCACGCAGCTTGACTGGCACCCAGACGCGACCGTTTGCAGACCACCACATCGACTGGGAAGCGTGTCCGTTGTTTACGAAAACGTGTCCGTTAGCGAAGAGGTCGCCTTCCTGGTGGTTTTGAATTGCGAGCAGACCGTTCGCGAGCGTGTACAGCGCTACAGCGGAGGTGGGTTCCTGCGGTTTTGTTTCGGCGATGCCAGGGAGGCTGACACGCTGCCACGCTTGACTTTTCGGAGTCCACGAATAGACCCCAGGGTGCGCTGGCTGAACAGAAGTGCCGATCAGTACCCCGTCTCGGCCGGCGAGGACTTGGAACCCGCTTCGCCCACGGTCGGGCAGATTGATCTGTGACCACGAAGTCCCGTCGTTCGTTGACCGCCACACCAGGTCTCAGGCGCGCCGTTCGGGTCCGCTGATCCGATAGCTGCGAGAGCCAGCAGCGTCTTGCCATGGCTGCTGATGCCTAGGGCGAGCTGGCCTGGATGGGTGGGCGTGGTCATCCGCTCCCAGGTGCTGCCGGTGGTCGTGGACCAAGCGCTCGTGCGACCACCGAGGATCAGCTTGCCTCCTGACGCCGCCGCTGAGAACACCGTGCCGTCGGTGGACAACGCTTTGGGGAGCGCTACCACGCGCCAGTCGTGCAGATTCGTTGAGCGCCACAGCTCCGAGTTGTCATCCGAGAAGACGTGCGTGATGTCGCTGTGTTGAGCGTGGTTGAGCAGAAACACCGCGTCGGAGGTGGCGATAAGTCGCTCGCGACCGTAATCCTGATCGGCGAACGGCTTAGCCGCGAACACCTTGGTCCAGTTTGCCCCTGTCCGGGACACCCACACAACGGGGTTCTCGTGCGGATAGCAGCCGGATGGCAGTTTGCTGATCACGCAGAGCGTTCCGGTCGCGACCAGGTCACCGTGGTACTGCACCACGCTGATGATCTGTGCCCCGCGCGCGATACCAGCCGCCGAGGTACTCAGTTCATGCCACGACCCCGACGGCACACGAGACGCGTCGCCATGGCCGATCGGTTGAGCTGTCGAAGGCGGACCTCCGCCCGACGTGATCCAGAACGCACCGGCCGCGATAACCAAGGCCGTGAACACGCCGCCCAGCGCGGCGCGTCTACGACGTTGCCGCCTGCGAGCCTCCTCGATCAGGACCTCAGGCCCCCGCAGCGGCCCCTCCTTTAACGCAGTCACCAAATCCCCCTACGGCAACGATTCGATCAGTTTTACAAGCTCATCCCGGCGATATCCCTCACGTCGCGCGAACCGAACGAGGTCCTGAGCACGCTCGATCACCGCGCTGCGCTGCGGTGCCGCCCCGGTGACCGTGATTCCGTGACCGCGACGGAACTCAAGGAGCCCTTCCTCGCGCAACAGCCGCAACGCCCGCAGGACCGTGTTCGCATTGACACCAAGCACCGCCGCAAGATCCCGTGCTGGCGGTAGCTTCTCTCCCGGCTTTGCTTCCCCGTCGGCGATCGCGCGCCGGATTTCCGCCGCGACCTGATCGTGCAGGAGCGTCGGGTCCGACCTATCGATCGTCAGCTTACCCATGAGATGCTACGCACAGTAGCACCACCATCTTCGGCCTTCCCATCGGCAAAGCAGCACTCTGGCTCCAGCCACACGAGACCCAGGCTTCGATCCAAAAGCACTCGCTCGGTGGTGGGAGTGTGGCCGCGAGTGGGTTGCCACGAAGCCGATCGCCGTCTCGACTCCCCCACTCTCGCCTCGTGTGACGTCGGATTCAGGGCGCCAACCGAACGTACGTTCGCTGACGGGACCCCGCTGTCATCTGAATGAACATCTACAGAAACGGATAAAGCAGCCGGAGACCGAGCTGGCGGTCTCCAGGACTTGATCCCCGCACACCTGATCGTCCTGCGCTACCCCAGCCCCGACGGACGGCGGCCGGTCGAGATCGCCGCGAACTCCGGATTCTCCAAGCAGGCGCTCAACCATCACCTCGGTCAGCTTGAGGCCCTCGGATACCTCGAACGTCACGACGACCCTGAGGACCGGCGCTTCACACGCGTTGACCTGACCGAACGCGGCCATGCGGCGCTGCGGAGAATGCGTAATACCGTCTCTACGGTCGAGCGGGAACTGACCGATGAACTCGGAGCTGAAGATATCGAACGGCTCCGAGAGATCAGGACCCGCATCGCAACCTCCCTCGCCCCAACCGTGATGACCTGACAACCAGCCGCCAGCAATCCGGCAGCCCCGCGACGTGGTTCGAATGATTGGATCCGTGGCCAAGCACTCGTAACGCTCGCTTTGACCAAACGAGTCCTTTTCCAACAATCCGACAGCGATGGACATTGTCGTCGGCAGAACGACTACGTTCCGGCCTCTGTGGTCCGGTTGGCTCGCCCGACCGGTCACCCGGGCAGAATGGTCGCCACATGATCCGTCGGACTTTGTGTCGGAAGACAGGTTGTGGGACCGTCGAACGCTAGCGAGCGAATCCCGTTCCGGGTGACCGTCGAGCACCCGCTACTGGTCGTTGACGCTTCAATCCGCGAACACGGCCCCTACAGCTTGGTAATCGACACGGGCGCATCGATGACCGTGATCACGCGTCGTACGGCCCGCAAGGCCGGGGTGGCGCGCCTGGATGCACCACCGGGGTCATATGCGGTGACCGCCGGAGGCCGATCCGACTTTGAACTCGGTCGCATCGACGAACTGACGATCGGAGGGACTTGTGTCCGCAACGTTGATGTCGGGATCATGAAGCTCGGGGCACTCAGCAAGGCGGTCGGCCTGCGCGTTGACGGTGTGCTCGGCTACAACGTTCTGAAGGCCTTCCGCCTGACGATTGACTACTCGCAGGGCTACATGCTGCTCGAGCAATCCGCGCAGCCCTCAACGCGCCGTGGGGCTCAATAGCGCAGTCAGGCTTTGGGAAGCGTTCGTCGTGCGATGTCGGGCCCAGCTTGAAGGGCTTGGGCCGCGAGTTCCTCATCGCTGATTGGCGCGACCTGGCGTGCGAGCTCCTGACTATCTCGCGCGATAATCTCAGCCGCTCTCTTTAGGTCTCGGTTGTGCACGAGCACCGCAACGCGCAGTCGGTCGACGGGCGACGGGCCGCTGCTGAAACGGACGACTGTGTCGTCAGCCACGTACGTCCGTTGGCGCGCCTCAATACCAGCGTTCTGGAGCACGTCCACGGCCTGGTTTGCCATCTGCGAGAAGCAGGCATCTTTGTAAGCGACATCGATGTCCTCGGCCACAACTGTCCACGCATCGGGGTTTGATGGCGGTTCCGCTAAGCCCACCCACTTCAACCATTTTTTGCTTCCAGGAACTGGTCCCGATCGGCCTCCCATGGGCCGCGATCCTATCTTGAGGTCACCCCAACCGACACTGGTTCGCGCCGCTATGCCCACGGTGCTCGTGGCAGTCGCCTCGCCTCGGGCTCGCGACTGCTCCCGGCTCAAAGCACTCGTGGCGACGCGGCGAGGTTCCGGTTGCGCTACGCCACGAACGCCCTGGCCGCATCGACTCCCCTACTCCCTGCTTCGGCTGGCGCGCGATTCAGCGCGCCAGCCGAACGTGCGTTCGGTGACAGGACCCCAATGTCATTCGAACGACCATCTACAGGTCGGGCTTTTGTCAGTGGGATGGTCAAGCTACGTCAGTGATGAGGTCAAGTTATGTCAGTGGTCGCGGCGGGCCTCTGATCTGGCTGCTCGAGCTCTGCTGGTCGTCGGAACGCGGACCACGAGTCGCGTCGGATGGGTGCGTCGTACAGCTGAAACATGCTGTAGCGGGGCTAGGTCCGTGGCATCGCATTGATCGTCGGTAATTCCCAAGACGTCCTGTTCGCACAGACGTCGGACGGCTCCGCGCAGCCATTCGGGATCCGACTGACATGCAGGCGCCTCCGTTCGGTGTGCAAGAGCTCGAACGGGAGATGCTGGATCGTGCTGATCTGCCCCAGCTGGGCGTCAGTCGAGGACGAGCCTGCGACGAGTGTGGTTCCCCTGCCGGCGTGACGCCACCCGCCGTTGAGGTCAACCGCCCGCAGGAGCGGCGTGATCTGCTCAGACGGAGTCGTCCCGACGAATGTGTTTGCTGAAATCTGATCGGATCCGATGAGCCAGACGAGATCGGCAGGCAACTCGGTGGAATAGTCGAATGCCTCGCGTGTTGCCAGCCACGGATCGATGCCGTTCAGAAGCTGCCGAGCACGGCGCTGCCGGATGTGTCGTCGGACGATCGGGGCGATCGCTAGGGACTGGGTCGTCACAGACCTGCGTGCCGAGATCAGCGCCAGGTCCGCTGCAGTCGACCTGATAGTGAGCTGGTTTTCATCGATGCATGCCAGGACCACAGAGACTGCCCTTGAGACTTCATGCGCTCGGGCGACGGGGTTGCATCGCCAGCCATTTCCCCAGGCGTCCATCTCGGGAGCCGCGGACACGTCGGACCCGCCCTCCTCTGCGACAAGCCGTGGACCGTAAGTCAGGCCGCTAGTCGTCCATCGCCCTGCCCTAACGCGCGCAGGACTGGTTGCGCGATGTTCGGTGGATGTCTGCCGAGCAGACTAGTCAGTGTGACCTGCCTGCCATGTAAAACGCCTCGCACGCCGCGCCACGCCGCGGCGGGTACGGGTCAAGATTCGCGCGCCCCAGGCTCGCGCCTGGTGCCCCGTTCGAACAACTGACGCGCGAGCTGGGTGCGGGATTTGACTCCGAGCTTGCGGAATGCCTTGCGGAGGTGGTAGTCGACGGTGCTGGGGCTGATGAACAGCCGGGCGGCGATTTCTTGGTTCGTCGCACCGTCTGCCGCGAGGCGTGAGATCTGCGCTTCCTGGGGGGTCAGGTCGTCGCGTGTATCGACGGTCCGTTTGCGCGGATGTTCGCCGGTCGCCTGGAGCTCGACCCGGGCGCGTTCGGCGAACGCTTCCATGCCGAATTCAGTGAAAAGTTCGTGGGCGGTGCGTAGCTGCTCGCGCGCGTCGAGCCGGCGGCGCTCGCGGCGCAGCCATTCGCCGTACAGGAGATGGGCGCGGGCGAGGTCCACGCGAACCCGGGTCCGCTCCAGCGCGCTCGATCGCCTGGCGATAGAGCGCCTCGGCGGCGTCGCCGTCGCTCAGCAGCGCCCGCGAGCGGGCCTCGACGCCGAGCGCCCAGTCGGTGCCACTCGCCGCCGTTATCTCCGAAAGTCGGTCGAGGGCGTTGCCGGCGAGCTCGGCCTCCCCGCTCCGGGTTGCCGCCTCGATCAGCTCTAACTCGACCATCGCGATCCGGACCTCACGCGTGTCCTCGGGGGCCTGCTTCGCCGCGGCAAGCGCCTCCTCGTAGCGGCCCAGGCCGTTGTAGAGCACGGCGGTTACCCAGTAAGTGAATTCCAGGCCCTGTCCCTCGCCCCGACGCACGAGCTCCCGTTGTCGCGGCCTCGATCAGCTGGGCGGCCTCGACTTCGCGGCCCCGGAAGGCCGCCAGTGCCAGCGCGGCGTACGGTGCGAGGCTGGCGCCCGTCACCTCGTTGACCGCCGCCAGCTCGTCGACGCAGCGAAGAGGCCATAGCGAAGTCCCCCGCTAACACTTGCATCCCCGAGCGTGTCGTCAGTGCCAAGGGGAGCACGCTCAGCGCACCGGCATCGCGGGTTAGCTGGACGAACCGCGCCGATAGCACGTCCAAGGCCTCGTCGTCCCACAAAAATGCGGCGACACGGGCTGCGAGCCACAGCCACCGATGCCCTTCCTCTCGAGAGATGTCCTCGCATCGGAAGGCGTTGACCGCCCGTCTCAACATCGGCGTTCCGGCAGCGTGTCCGTCTGTGATCAGCAACGCCAGGCCATCCAGCAGCAGATCGGACGCCCGCGGAGGCTGCGACGCTGGAGGCGCTCCCCTGGCGGCCCGCGCGGTCTCCAGCACGCCTGGCGCCGCTCGCCAAACGGCTGGCGAACAACACGGCGGTGAGCGCTTCCAGATAGGTCTCACGCGCGAGCCCCGGATCGAGCGGCTCGAGCCGCTTGGCGGCCTTGAGCAACAGCGGCGGAGCGTCGCTACCGCGGCTCAGCGCGAACGCGATCTGACCACGCAGCAGGTCGACCTGGGCGCGCTGGAGCTCGTTCAGCGGTCCGGACTCTGCGATCGCGACAAGTCGGAGCGCCGCGTCGAACGCGCCGGCTTGGTGCTTGGCCTGGGCCGCGGCGAGCGCTCGCCTCGCCCGGCGCGAAGGCTCGGGCGTCAGCACGGCGGCACGCTCCAGGAACGCGGCCGCTGCCGCCAACCCTCCGCGCGCCTGAGCGCGGCCCGCCGAGCGCTCGAGCTCGGACGCGACGTCCTCGTCGAGGCCCGGCGTCGCTTGGGCGAGATGCCAGGCGCGGCGATCGGGATCGACCTCGGGATCGGTCGCGTCCGCCAGCGCACGATGCACCGCCTGCCTGTCCTCCGGCGAGGCCGCCCGATAGACGGACGAGCGGACCAGCGGGTGACGAAAGGTCACGCTCGCGCCGATCGTGAGCAGCCCGTCGGTCTCGGCCGCCGCCCGGACCCCGATCCCGAGCCGCTCGGCCGCCCGCCACAGCAGCACCGGGTCGCCGACCGGCATCCGCCGCCGCGACCAGCAACAGCCGCTGGGTCTCCGCCGGGAGCCCCGCGAGCCTGCGGCGGAAGCTGTCCTCGATCCGCCCTGACAGCCCCGGCGCGTCCAGCAAACCGAACCCGCCCGCCAGCTCAGCCGGCGTCAACCCCCGCGGCAGCTCCAACAACGCCAGCGGGTTGCCGCGCGTCTCCGCGATGATCCGCTCGCGCACCCGCTCGTCCAACGGACCGCGGACCGCGGAGCCCAACAGCGCGCGCGCATCACCATTACGCAGACCCTCGACCACCAGCTCCGGCAATCCCTGTGAGCTCATCGCTCGGGTCGCGCGTCACCAACACCAGCGCGACCGACTCCGCCAACAGCCGCCGCGCCACGAACACGAGCGCCTGCGCCGAGGCCCGATCAAGCCACTGCGCGTCATCAACGACACACACAAGCGGCCGCTCCTCGGCCACCTCCGACAAGCAGGCTCAGCACCGCCAACCCCACCAGAAACCGATCCGGCGCGTCCCCCGCCCGCAACCCAAACGCCACCCCGAGCGCGTCCTGCTGCGGGGCAGGAAGCCGGTCCAGCCGATCGAGCATCGGCGCGCACAACTGCTGCAGGGCCGCGAACGCAAGCTCCATCTCTGACTCGACACCGACCGCCCGCATGACCCGGAACCCCGACGCGGACCCGATCGCGGACTCCAACAGCGCCGTCTTGCCGACCCCCGGCTCGCCGCTCACCACCAGCACCCGGCTCTGCCCACCCCGCACCGCCGCGAGCAGCCGCTCCAGCGCCTCGCGCTCGCTGCGCCGGTCGTGCAACACCTGCGCCGGCCCCGTCGGTGACCATGCAACACCGACGATACCGCGCCCGCGGCCCTCTCGACACCCCGTGACTACGAGTGTCGCGGACTACGCGTTACGTGATTCGATCGCCTGCTCGTCGCTGCGACTGTCGATGCCTACAACCGACGAGGAGCGAGATGACACGGAGCAGACCCACCTTTCTTACTACAGCGGCGGCCATACCGCGTGGCGCCCTAGCCCGTTGCGGCCGGGCGCGCAGTGGGCGACATGGACAGTCACTGACCGTCGATATCGACGCCGTGAGAGCCGAGGATCTGTCTCGATGAGCGCTGACGTCCGTTCACGCATGGCGGGTCAAGGTACCGGCGCGACAGCCACACGCGACGGTCATCGCAGCGATCGAAGCCCCTCGAGAGCCCCGTTGTCGCTGCTCGTGAATGGCGTCGCGCGAGTAGTGGACTTGGAGCCGCGAACCAGCCTGCTCGACGCGCTCCGCGAGCATCTCGAGCTCACCGGCTCGAAGAAGGGATGCGACCAGGGCACCTGTGGCGCTTGCACCGTCTGGGTTGACGGGCGGCGTGTACTGGCTTGCCTGACGCTTGCCGTCACGTGTGAAGGCCATGAGGTGAGGACGATCGAAGGTATCGGCGTCGATGGCGAACCGCACCCGATGCAGCGCGCGTTCGTCGACCACGACGCTTTCCAGTGTGGCTACTGCACGCCCGGACAGATCATGTCGGCAATCGCCTTGATCGAAGAGGGCAACGCCTCGACGGATGAGGCGATCGCCGAGTTCATGAGCGGCAACATCTGCCGCTGCGCGGCCTATCCGAACATTCGCGCGGCGATTCGCGAGGTGCGTGATGCAGCCGCTTAGCTATGCCCGCGCGACCGACGTGGAATCGGCGATCACGCTCGTCGCTGGCGACCCGGGCAGCGGGTTCCTCGCAGGCGGGACGACGAAGGTCGATCTGCTCCGCCTGGGCGTTGAGCAGACCGACCGTCTTGTCGACATCAACGACCTCCCTCTGACGGCGGTCGAGGAGCTGGCGGACGGCGACGATTCGGATCGGTGCTCTGGCCCGGATGAGCGACGTTGCACGGACTCCGATCATCAAAGAGCGGTTCCCAGCTATCTCAGAAGCACTCCTTCTCGGGGCCTCCGAGCAGCTTCGGAACATGGCGTCGATGGGCGGCAATCTGTGTCAGCGCGTTCGTTGCACGTACTTCCGCGACGGCGTCTCACCGTGCAACAAGCGCGAGCCGGGAACCGGCTGCTCGGCGCTCGAGGGCTTGAATCGCGGCCACGCCATTCTCGGCGCCAGTGAGGGCTGCATCGCCACGCATCCGTCCGACGTTGCCGTTCCGTTCGTGGCGTTCGACGCCGTCGTACACACAGCCGGACCCGACAGGGGAACAGACCATTCCGATCGACGACTTCTACCTCCTCCCCGGCGACACACCGCAGATCGAGCATCCTCTGGCCCACGGCGAGCTGATCACGGCCATTGATCTGCCGCCCTCTCCGATGGCGGCCGGATCGCTCTACCTCAAGTTCCGCGATCGGCAGTCCTATGAGTTCGCCTTGGTCTCCGTCTGCGCCGCACTCACAGTCAAAGATGGCGTCGTCGCTGATGTGCGCGTTGCGCTCGGTGGTGTCGGCACGAAGCCCTGGCGGGCGCGCCGCGCCGAAGCGGAGTTGCGGGGTGCGCCGGCGAGCGATGAGTCCTTTGCCCGGGCAGCGGCCGCAGAGCTTTCCGTCGCCGCCCCACGCCGCGGTAATGCTTTCAAGGTCGCGCTCGCCGAGCGCGCGATTGTCCGTGGCCTGCGTCACTCGATGAACGGTGAGGCAGCGTGACCGGCTCGATCGGCAAGCCCGTCTCCCGTCTCGACGGGTACGAAAAGACGATGGGCCGCGCCCGCTACACGGGTGAAATCTTCCTGCCCAACATGGCATACGCGGCGATCGTCGGCGCGACGATCTCCAGCGGAAGTGTCAAAGCGATCGATCGCGACGCTGCCCTCGATGCTGATGGCATCATCGCCGTCCTGGCCCACGACAATCTGCGCCCGCTTCCCGGCCAGCCGCAACTTCTGCCCTCGCTCGTCGGCGCAGCCGGCACCCGGGCAGAGCTTCTTCCCGCTGCAGGACGACGAGATCCACTACTACGGCCAGCCAATCGCGATCGTCGTCGCCGACAGCTACGAACGCGCGCAATACGCGGCCTCGCTCGTCGACGCAAGCTTCGACGAGACGCCGTCGATCACGACGATCGATCAAGGGCGCGAGCTGGCCTACGAGCCAGACAGGCTCTTCGGTGGCTTGATGCCCGCGAAGGGCGGACGGGGCGACGCCGAGGCGGCGCTGGCCAGCGCCGACGTTGTCATAGACGGCACGTTCCACATGGCGGCCAATCACCACAACGCGTTGGAAGCTCCGACGACGACGGCCGTCTGGGACGAGGATCGCCTGACCCTCTACGACGCGACCATGGGTGTGAGGGCCACGCAGCTGACCGTTGCGCATCTCCTCGGCTTATCGCTGTCGAAGATCCGCGTCGTCTCGAACTTCGTCGGCGGCAGCTTCGGCTCCAAGGCAATGATTTGGCCTCACGTCACGCTCGCCGCGCTCGCGGCCCGCGAAGTCGGCAGGCCGGTCCGTCTCGCGCTGACGCGCCCGCAAGCATTCTCAGCGACCGGTCAGCGCGAGGAGCAGGAGCACCATCTAACGCTCGGCGCGACCCGCGCCGGACGCCTGACCGCGATCAGGTACGAAAAGCTCTCGGTGACCTCGCACTTCGATGACTGGGCCGAACCGGCAACCGGTGTCAGCTCGCAGATCTACGACCTCGAGAACTTCGCCGGCGCGCATCGGCTGATCCGCGGCAACACAATGACGCCGACCTTCATGCGCGGTCCCGGTGAGAGCGTCGCCGCATTCGTGCTCGAGTCGTCCATGGACGAACTCGCGCACGAGCTCGAGATCGATCCCGTTGAGTTGCGCCTGATGAACCACGGGCCGAACGATCCGCGCGGCAACCCGTGGTCGAGCGACGGCCTACCCGAGTGTCTGCGCCGCGGCGCAGAGCTGTTCGGCTGGGACAAGCGCAACCGTACGCCGCGCTCGCGGCGAGACGGCGATTGGCTGATCGGCCACGGCATGGCGGCCGCCGGCTACCCAGTCGCGCTGTTCATGCCCGAACAGCAAGCTCGGGCCCGTATCTACGGCGACGGCAGCGCTGTAATCGAAGCGGGAACCCCGGAGTTCGGCACCGGCGTCGGGACGATGATGACCCAGGTCGCCGCCGACGCGCTCGGGCTGCCTCTCGAAGCCGTCAGCTACAAGCTCGGCGACAGCGATCTGCCGAACATCACCTCCGCCGTCGGCTCCGCTGGCTCGATGATGGTCAGCGCCGCTGTGCACGAGGCGGCGAACGACTTGCGCCAACAACTCATCGCTCTCGCCGTCTCCGACGAGCAGTCCCCTCTCCACGGCGGCGATCCGAGTTCCCTCGAGGTCAGGGACGGGCGCCTATCGCTGCGCGAAAAGCAAGATGTCGGCGAGAGCTATGCCGATTTGCTCGGTCGCAACCGACGGACCTACGTCGAAGCGATCGGTCGCTGGAGGCCGCCGCCGCTCGACACCCCGCGCGGGATGCTGACGTTCGGCGCCCAGTTCGCGGAGGTCGCTGCCGATCCGGACCTCGGCCTCGTACGTGTCCGGCGGATGGTCGGCGTATTCGCCCCCGGAAGAGTGCTCAACCCAAAGCTCGCGCGCAGCCAGCTCATGGGCGGGATGCTGTGGGGTCTAAGCCAGGCGCTGCTTGAGGGCAACCCGATGGATAGCCGGTACGGGCGCTGGGGAGCGATCAGCCTCGGCGAATATCTCGTCCCCGTCAACGCCGACGCGCCCGAGATCACGATCGAGTTCGTCGAAGTCGAAGACACCGGCATCAATCCGCTCGGAGTGAAAGGCGTCGGTGAGATCGGCCAGGTCGGCAGTGCAGCCGCCATCGCCAACGCCGTCTTCAACGCAACCGGCAGGCGCATCCGCGAACTGCCCATCGCCGCTGAACTTGTCATGGACACAGCGTCAGTCCCCTCATGACCGCGGGCACCAGCCCGCTGCAGGAATACGAGCCAGCAGCGGCCGCGGTGCCCGGTTCCGAGGCCCTTCCTGACCGTCCACCAATCTCCACGCCGCCGAGCCTCGAGCCACGCGACGTGCGTGACGCGGAACAAGGCGCTGCCGCTCAGCAACCTGCTCTGGGCCTCGCCGGTCTCCTGCTCGTCGCGCCTGTGGCGGTCCTGCTCGGCGTCGGCGCAGGGAGCCTTCAGGCCTCACTGCGCGTGCTCGGGCCGCTCTCTACCTTCGCGTTGCCCGTCGTCGCAATGATCGCCTTTTGGTGGGAGGACTGGCCCGGAACGCGATTGAAAGCGCCGTTGTCAGGCTTCCTCAACACGGCCCTCGTCATCGCCGGCGGCGTCGTCTTCACGTTCATCGGCCAGCTCGTGGTCGGCCACGGCAATCTGCGCGGGATTTTCGACGCCACACCTGGCCCGCACAGCTCGCCGACCTTCCCGGCCACGATGCCGCTCGCCGGCGCATTCTTCGTCGTAATGTTGCAACTGACTCTCGTGAACGAGGGATGGCCGCTTCGCCGCCTTGGCCGGATCTCGTCAGGCCCGGTAGCCCTCCTCGTCGCCTGGGCGATCGCCGTCACGCTGTACCTGCTCCTCGTTCACACCGATCCGAAGCCAACCAGCGGGTTGTATCCCCGGACTGGACCCCCGACTGGCCGGCGCGCAGCTCGGCGCGTTGCTAACCGCGATCGGGCTATGGCAGGTCATCTTTTACGTCGCGTTTCGTGGATGGCCATTCGCAGCCCTATCCAAAAGGGCCGTGCGTCTTGCCGTCGCGAACATCACCACGATGGCGGCCGGCATCGCCACGTATCTCGTCCTCCACACCGCGATTGCACTCAGTCTGCCTATCGCAAGCGCCGTCGCCGGATCTGCTCTTACAGCCGTCCTAGTCTGCGGAATGCTGTTCCAGGGGCTCGGTCAAGCCACCACCCACCCAAACAGAGAACGACTGATCATCGTCGGAGCCGTAGTTGTCGTGGCAGCGGCGCTTTACGGAGCACTAACGGCGATCGCCCACCAGAGCAGTTGGATCTCAGCAAGCCCGTCGGAGTGGGTCACCTACGCTGGCCTGAACGCGATCGGTCTCGGGATCATCTCGCACGTTGCGATCGGACGGCGATGGCCATTCGTGCGCGAGACCGGACTCACCACACGGTAGACGCGCTGGCAACAATTCATCGCTCGCTTTAGAAAGCCGTCGCAACAGCCCTTCAGGCCCGAGGTCGTCGGCGTGTACCTCGGTCCCCTCCTGCCGACCGCGTCGGCCCGTGTGACTCTCGCGAGAGCCCGGAGGACCTCCTCCGGCACAGCGCCGCGAGAGTCCTGTCACGTCCGCGGACACGATAGGCAGACAGCCGCCGGCGAACCTCATGTTGGTAACCCGGAAAGGAGACACATGACAATTCAAGACGACATAACCCGCCGATCCGCTGACTCGAATAGCGCCCGTCCCCATCGACCATCCGCCAGACGGGGAAACGCCAGACAGCCCAGGCCCGAACATGTGTTCGCTGACAAACCCCCGCTGTCATTCGAACGACGTTCTACACGCTGTCGATTCTCGGTGAGATGTCGGTGGACGTGCCGGAAAGGTGACAGTGGTTCCTGCCGGATAGATGCCAGTACTGGTTCGTGCCGGTCCACGATTGGGGCTCCTGTGAGTTGGTAGCTGCTGTAGAGCGCTATGCGGGTCGCGTGATATGCGCGGTCTTCCAGGTGGAGCATGTCGCCGGCGTACAGCGCGGCAATGTCCGGAACGATTGAGTCATCGACGCTCTCGGGCGTGGCACGACGTCGTACATAAGCGACGACAGCCTTGTAATGCGCCCTAAACAGCGCCTCGAGGCGCTGTGCGGCGACCACATCCTCACGACTATCGGTGGGCTCGGGCATCACCTATCTATTGCCGGCAAGGCCCAAATCTTGCAAGCGGACCCCATCTTTGCTGGCTCGCGGATCCTGTCAGCGAACGGACGGCGAGCGTCTTCGTGGCGGGGCGAGCGTCTGGCGTCTCTCGATCTCGGACAGATGCTCTGGCAACAGCAGCAGCGGCTGGTTTGTCTATGAGTCCGCGTGGACCGAGGCGAAGTCGCTACCCGCAGGTAAGGCCTGTCCCCGACCGCCAGAGCGCCTTCAGACGTCCCGTGGCTGTTAGCTCGGCACGGACGTTCTCGCAACCATGCCGGTCGCCTGCGTAGTAGTTGAGACGCAGGAAGACGTCGCCAGATGAAGTCACAGCAAGCGAGTTGATGGCGCCGAGGGCCCCCGGGCCGCGGCTACCTGCGGGAGCAAGTTGTTCGAGTTGACGTGCGCTGAGGAGTGTCCTGAGCGCGGCTGCGGTTATTTGGACGATCGATTTGTTGTGGGAGGCGACTATGCCGCGGGTGGATGATCTCTTCACGATGTCCGCTTGGCTGGAGGTGTTGGGGTAGCCGGTGTAGCTGCCATTGCCGCGGACCACGAGCAGTTCCGCTGGATGGCCGTACTTGGTGTCGCCACCGCCACTCTCACAGGTGTAGACCGTGAACCCGGCTCCCGCCACACCAGAATCACCGCAGTCGACCCTGGCCGGCGCGGGAAGCTTCTCCTGCGTGCTGGCACCAGATCCTGGGCCGGCTGGCTGACCGTTAGCCGTGCCGGCTGATCCGCCGCCTCCACCACCGGACATGCCGAGTATCAACGCCGCGGCGATGATCGCGGCCGCAATGAGAGCGCTCCCGGCCATCCAGCGTCGCCGCCGGCGCCGGCGCGCCTCCTCGAAGAGGACATCGGGGTACCCCCAATCGCGCTCGATGTCGGCATCGGTTCGCTCGCGCGACGGCAGCTCAGTCGTCATCCCTTGACCGCCTCGATCATCGCGAGTGGGAGAGCCAGAGCGTTTTGACATGGCCGTCGGGGCTTATCGCGAGGATGCCGCTGTCCGGAGAGAACGTGCCGCCGTCTTGATCGACGTAGATCGTTCCGTTCGGGGCCGCTGCAATCCCGTAGCCCCCAATGAAGTAGTGCGGGCCGGCGCCAGACCCAGACGCTTTCGTTCGTGGCGTGAGCGCGCGGTTCAGCGCGAGCTGTAGTTGCTTGGGGTCGGCGGTGAGCGGCTTCGCGTGGCCTGATCCGCTGAGGATTTGAACGCCTGAGTTGTCGATCCCGATGACGGTGCCCGCTCGGTCGGTTGCCAGGGAGCCCCAGAATCCGGCGCCGTCTCCGCGAAGTACTTCGACGAACCGCAGCGTCCCGTTGCTGGCGCGTTCGTAGAGACCCCAGCCGCCCCCGCCGGCGACGAAAAGGTCCCCGGCGCGATCAACGGCAATGCGATCGGCGGGCGCGAAATCCCCCTTGCCTGCGGGGTTCTCATCCCATGACAGAACCTGGCTTGGGTTCCACTTTCCGCCAACGACGTGCGTCAACATGCCGGCAGCGGCGAGCTTGTAGACGCCAGCCGGTAAAGCGAGATACACACTGCCACTCGGCCCGATAGCGAGCCCTGCCAACTCCGCGCTTCCCGAACCCGGCTCGCTCAAACTGGCAGCCCTCGCACGGACCGGGCTCCTCTCGAGCGGCGTGCTCCCGCCTCCTGCGATCGTTCGGATAATCCCGTTGGGCAGGACCTCGCGCACACGTTCGTTGCCCGAATCGGCAAATAGCAGCGCTCCTGCTCTCGTGACGGCCATTCCGGAGTCGAATCGCGAGCCGTAGCTTCGCGTGGACAGCCGGGCCGCCGTCACCGGAGAATCCAGCTTTCCCGCTGCCAGCCACGACGGCGAACTTCCCGTTCGCGAGCCGGCGAAGTATCTGGTCACGACCGACGTCCACCACGTACAGCACACCGCCCGGCACAACTGTCAGCGTGGTTGGTGTCTTCGGGATCACGACCGCCCTAAAGCTCTCGCTAAACGACCGTCGAGCGGCAGCGCGACGGACTGGATGCCGCGGCGCAGACGACCCAGACACCCC
Organism: uncultured Conexibacteraceae bacterium; assembly: GCA_963720195.1. GTDB lineage: Bacteria > Actinomycetota > Thermoleophilia > Solirubrobacterales > Solirubrobacteraceae > Palsa-465. The sequence goes on along the minus strand of CAVRFD010000007.1, from coordinate 520,691 downwards.
GAATGCCACAGCCGCAGCCGCAGCCGCAACCCCAACCGCCGATAGACCGACCGCCCAGCGCCGCCGCCGCCGGCGCCTGGCTTGCTTCGAACAGCACCTCCGGGCTCGGGCTCGGCGCCTCGACGTCCGGCCGGTCGCGCGCCGGCAGCTCGGTGCGCGTCACTTCACGGCCTCGATCATCGCGATTAACTCGCTCTTGCGGTAGCCGCTGCGACGGGCCGAGCTCACGAGCTCGTGGACCTGCGCAAGCAGATCACTCCTCTCCCTCGTTCCGGTGACCTTGATCCCGTGCCCGCGACGAAACTCCAAAAGGCCCTCGTCACGCAGGATGTGCAGCGCGCGAAGAACAGTGTTCCGGTTTACCCCGAGCACCGCAGCGAGATCGCGCGCCAACGGCAGCCTGTCCCCCGGCCCCGCCTCGCCCTCGGCGATCGCTCGACGGATCTCAGCCGCTACCTGCTCATGCAGCGGAAGCGGGTCGCTTCGATCGATCTTGATCGGACGCATGGTCCTAGTGATGGTAGACCCACTGCACCTAGCGCGCAAGTCCTCACATCCGGCTCTTCGGGGCACGCAGACGTGCGCCTTTCGGTGGGTGCACCTAGCAGTTCGTGCTGAACTCGCTCGAGCTGATGCTGTGTCGGACCATGGTGGTCGTGCTCGCGGTTTTGACCTCGATCGATACGGCCCTGTGTGAGCCGGGCCACCAAGCTGCCCAGAGCCCGTTTGATGTTGTCGCGAGAACGGTCGCTCCACCTTTGAGCCTCAGCGTGACTTGAGTGACGTCGTTTCCGGCCAAGCCATACATCTCGAGGAACACCTGCGTGTGGGGGTGGGAGCGAGTGCTGAAGCCGCCTGAGAAGCAGGTGATGGTTGTGATGCCATTGGGTGCCGCAGCCTTTCCCATGGGCCCCGGGTTGCTGTACCCAGTCATGCCGCTTGGCCGGGCGTGGCACTCAACAAGCTGTCTGGTGTCGGTTTTGAATAGGAGCAGCTCGAACGGTCCTCGGGTGTCCACGAGCGCCGCTGGTTCCGGTTGATGACAACGCACCTCGGCGGCAGAGATCTCACCAGGAGCCGGCTTGGTGGGCGTGGCGCTCCATGCAGCGAAGGCGCTCGTCGGACCGCTGCCGGAAGTTCCGAGAACAAGCACGGCAGCGGCGATGCCTGCCGCGACCACGCTGACACTGCCCAGCGCGAACTGCCGACGTGCCCGCCCGACGTGCCCGTCTGCGAGCGGTATCAGGAGTCGTGGCCACCGCTTGACCGGGGTTTGCGCGGAAGCCCACACGTCCCCAAACGGCGGCAGGGATACGTCACTACCCGGACCTGTGTCGGGGACCGGGTTTGAGGCTTCGAGCATCGAGTCGAGTTCGGTCATTTCACACCTCCGTTATCGACGGCACCGCGTCCGCCTGGTCGAGCGCGTACATCGCATCTGCCAGCCGCTGACGGGCGCGGTGCGCGCGCACCCGAAACGCCTGTGCTGAGCAGCCGAGCACCCGCGCTGCCTGATCCGTCGTGAGGCCTTCCCACGCGGTCAACAGGAGCGCCTCGCGATCGCGTTCGCTCAGCGTCGCGAGCCCACAGGCGAGCACCGTGTCGGGCAGCTCAAGCGACACGACCGCGCGAGGCGCCGCAGATTTCAAGCGCTCGAGAAGCCTCCCACGGCGCTGCTGCGCCCGGTGGTGATGCCAGAGCACGCGTCGCGCGCAGCCAAGAAGCCACGGCAACGCGTCCTGCGGAACGTCATCGAAGCGACGCCAAGCGACCACGAACACCTCGCTGACCACATCAGCGGCCGCCTGTTCATCAGCGCGACGCCGCGCATATCGCGCCACCGCGGCCGCGTGCGCGACATAGAGCGCCTCGAACCGAGTTCGCCGATCAGCTAAGCCCATACCCCACTATGCCCGGCACGGTCTCAACTGTTACAGCCACGCCCGCCAACGATCGCAGTCGCGATCCAGCGCGCCCCGAGCCGGCGAGCGATACGCCACGCTCACTGCCGCGGCGCCCTACCCCGGCTTGCCTGGCCTACGATCCAGGGCGCGGGGGAACGGAGGTTCGCTGACAAAATCGCACTGTCATTTGAATGAACTTCTACAGTCGTCGCCGACGCTCCCGGACTGCGGTTCTCCCGGAGCTTGTACGCGGACGTTCTGTTGCATCCGAAGCTGCGGCGGTCACGGTCGTGACCAGCGCCGAGCTCCCGTCGGTCTGCTCAGTAACGACGTCGTCTCGCGGCTTGGACGAGGTCCGGAGCCCAAGCGACGCAGATCATCGCTGCGGCAGCAATCCAAAGCACGACCCGAGCATCGCCGTGCGCCACTACCCGCTCAACCACTTCCGGGTCGCGGCTGAACACATCTGACGCCTCGGGCATGCCCACCACGACCTACCTTATCCGCCTTCGCAAAAGCCCGATTCCTCACAGTCGTCGATGCCCTCGCCCCATTTTGTGGCGTGCAACGAGACGAACTGCTAGCCAATTACAGGCGCGTGAGGAGCTTCAGCTCCCGCGGAGGAAGACCCATGGCCTGCGTTTGAAAGCCTGTCCAGCGAGAACTTCCGCAATGCTCTACGCCGGTGAGCGCTGCGGCCGAACGACGGTCGTACCGCAGCGCCCACGCCGTGAGGCGTTAGTAGCCGCTGCTGCCGGGGCTCGTCTTCTTACTGGCCTTAGTGATCTTGCTGCCGCTCGGGCTCACAACGTAGAACCCGTTCTGACCCTCACCGCTCGTCTGTCCGCTCTTGGTGTCGGAGGTGAAGGTGTAGAGCGGATGGCCCTTGTAGGTGACCTGTTTGGTGCCGCCCGCGATCTTGATCATGCCGAGATCGGCTGCCTTCGCGCCACCCGAAGCCTTCACGGTTCCGCTCGCCTTCAGCGGCGGCCAGATCGAAAGGCAACTGCCGGTGCACGCGGGATGACCCGCCTTGTCAGCCGTATCTAGATACAAAGAACGGCCGGAGCTCGTGACGAGGATCGTCCCAAGCGACGTCTTCCTCGTCATGACGATCGTCACCTTGCTCGAACGAGCGGACTGGGCGAACGCCGAGCTGGCGAGCGCGAGCGCCCCGAGCGCTACCAAGACAAGCATGGTTCTGCGTATTCGCATCGCTTGCTCCAAAGATCGGTGTTGGTGAGTTAAGCCGTAAGACGCCGCGAACCCTCACTTCCTTCCCGAAAGCGTGCGACTTCCAAGCCACGACCGCCCCGAGCGATCCGTAAGCAACTGCCTCCCGGCCGTGAGCAGCGGCTATTGGTGGGAGCAATGCCGCCGCATCCGACGTTGTCGGCAGGCGGCGAGCAGATATTGCGTATCTCCACTACAGCCATGGAAAGGACGAAAAGTCACCTGCAGGATCGCGGCGTAGGCTTAGGACTCCGCCCCTAGAGAGGAGACACGCGTGCCCGACAGACTTCCTGAGGATCTTGTCGCCCTGATGCGCCGGGCGAGTCCGTGCTTCATCTCAACCACCATGCCCGACGGCTCACCGCAGCTGACCCAAACCTGGGTCGACACCGACGGTGCGCACATTCTGATCAACACGGTCGAAGGCTTTCAGAAGGTCAACAACATCCGACGCGACCCTCGCGTCGCGGTGGCTGTGTCAGATCCAAGCAACCCCTCCCGCTATTACTCGGTTCGCGGCAAGGTCTCAAACGTCACCATCGAAGGCGCACGCGAACACATCGAGCAACTCGCCCAGCGCTACCTCGGAACCCCCTACCCGTGGTACGGCGGGCGCGACCAGACACGACGATCGAGCCGCACAAGATCCACTCAATGGGCTGACCCAGGATCGCCGCTTGCCGGCCCGGCCGAGCGCCTCAGCTCGTTACGAGGGAGCCGATGCCCCCTCCCCGCAAGTAGAAGGCCGGGCCGATCCGCTCCTCATCGATACCACCGGTCATCCACGGACCTCCGTTTCGCGAGTCGACACGGCGGATTTTCAGAGCGCGCTCACCGATCGTTTGCTTGTTCCGGTGACGCGACATCGTTGTGAGTGCCGATCCGCGACGCGTCCAAGTCCGGAACCCGAGATCCGGCTTACCGTCGTTTGATCGCGGGACCCATCGTTTCGCGTGCTCTGTGACCCACTCACGCTGAAGGACGCGACGCAGGACGAACGTCAGACCGGACAACAAGACCGCCGTGATAGCGAAATCGATGCCGCTCGCCAACAGTCTCCTCCATGGAGGGGCGAGCACGATCTCCGCGTCGGACGGTCCAAGGGCTGAGGATTTCACGCGCCGCACGCTATGACACTTGACGAGTCCGTTGCAAGCGCTGGTCCGCTTTACGGCCGAGCCGGAATCTCGCCTCGGCAGGGTCGTGCGCTGCCTCCAAAGGAGCCTGCTGCCGTGCTCCAGCGTCCCTCCCGCTATGGGCTGGCTACAAGCAGCACTCTCGACCCCGCCGCGAGTAGCGCCCCCCTCCCTGTCGACCATCTGCCGTGCGGAGAACCGCCAGACAGCGCGAGCACGAACGTGTGTTCGCTGACAAAACCGCACTTTCATTTGAACGACGTTCTACATTTGTGTCGGGCGTCATTCCTTTGTCACCGATCGGGTCACGAGACGTCACCGTTTAGGGTCAAATGTTTGTCAGCGGTTTCGTACGTACTCGACGATCCTGGGCCCAGTCGCCTACCAGAGGACCGAGACGTCGTAGCGCCTAATCCGCTGATCGTTGGTGACGATCGCCGCGTCCTCAGCCATGGCCTGCGCGACTAGTAGGCGGTCGAACGGATCGCTGTGGTGCGGTGGGAGGCTCTCGACCTTTTGCGCGTGCGCAATCCCAACAGGTAACTCTCGGCTCCCGGCCGCCAGCATCACGTCGACATAGTTGTTCGCGACGAGCAGCTTCCCTAGCCCACGCTTGATCGCGATCTCCCAGGCGACCACAGCGCTCAGCAGTATGTCGTTGCCCGGATCCTCGATCGCTGCCGCGGCACTCGTCGACAGCTGAGGCGCATCCTCTGTGAACCAGATGACGGCATGCGTATCGAGCAGAAGCTTCAAGGCTTCATGCCGAAGGCCTCGGCGATGTCATCTGGAAGTTCGTCGAAGTGCTCGTCGATGAGGCTGGGGTTTCCCTTGAACGCGCCCCGCACGGATGCGAGCCGATTAGGCTTCGGCACCGGCGTCAGCCGCACGGCCGGCGTGCCGTTGCGGGTGATCACGATCTCCTCCCCCCGCTCGGCCCGCTCCACGAGCTGCGACAGCTTCGTCTTCGCTTCATGCATCCCGATCTCAGACATACAGCGATCGTATCAAACTAGCTAATGCTTAGCTAGGCATGCCGCCGAACAGATGTTCGCTGACAAAACTGCACTATCAGTTGAATGACGTTCTACACATTCGTTTGACAGCGGAAAGCTCGCGGCCTGTCAGTAGAAGGATTCATGCGGTTGTCAGTCGCGTGCGCTCAGCGCGCCCGTACGAGCGTGTGACGGAGACACCGGGATCCGAAGCGACGCCCGCATAATGATGCAATGCGAGATGCGATCATCACCCCACAATGGCGGGAATTCTACGAAGCGACAGGCATCCCGGCCGCGGTCCGGGTCGGACAATCCGTCCGGCTGACCGGCCACACCGGAACCCGGTCGGACGGATCGTTCTCCGCCGATCTAACAGAGCAATCGCACCAGACCTTCGAAAATATCGCTGACACCTTGACTGCTGCCGGGTGTACTTGGGCTGACGTTGACGAGATCACCGCCTATCACGTCGGATTACAAGCCCAAGGTGACCTTGTGCTTGAGGTCGCTGGACAGTTCATGTCCAAGCCCTTCCCCGCGTGGAGCGCGATCGGCGTGACCGAACTCTACGAATCCGACGCCGTTGTCGAAATCAGAGTAATCGCGACAATCCCGACCGGAGCGTAACGACGCCTGCTGCTTTCGGCTAATAGCACTCGTCTGAGTCGACGAATCGTGACGCTCCCGTTGCCTCGACTCCCGCCTACCCCGTACCTCGTCGTGCCGCCGGCGGAATCGCTGCGCCAGTCGAACCGGCGTTCGCTGACAGGACCCCACTGTCATTTGAATACGCACTGCGGTCTGTGATGGTCGGTGTCCACGACGAACGGATGAAACAACTGCCCGGCAGGGTCTCAACTGTTCCGGACTTTGGATGCCTACGGACGCGCGGACGTGCCCCTTGGGTGGGTAGGGCTACCTGGTTGTCGGGTGCTGCGTATCGAACACGCCGCATGTCCGATGGCCGGAACAGTGTGCGCTGGGGCGGGGTAGTGGCGAGGTCATGGTGCCCGAGCGTGTCGTCACCAGCACCGATGTAGGCCTTGTGGCGAAGGCGAAAGACCGCGCCCTGGCGGATGCCGTCAGAGGCATGTTGCTTGCCTCCTCGGGCCATATCGCCAGGTACCAGCCGTTATGGACGACCGCCTCGACGGCCGGGTGGTTGCGAAAGATGAACTCGACGGCTGTCACGTCTCGCCCGACCCTGCCGTAGTCATAGGCAACGGCGCCGCTTGAGCCTCCGAACCCTCCGCCCGCCAGCGTGAGCTGGTCGCTGCCGGGAGCGACTAACGAGGGGTCATAGGAGCCGCCATCGGGCACGTATGGGCTTCCGCGGACGGCAGTCATGCAGAGGAGGCCCGGCCGAGGCTCACTTGAGACGAGGGCGACGTATCCTCCGCTGCTCTGCGCGTCCACGGCAGGACCGTTAGCGAATGGGCGCTTGATCCCGTTCCACACTGGCCGCGACTGGTCGCAGTGGCGCACCACGCTTGCGAGCACGCTCGGCGCCGGCGTGCTCAAAGCCTGGTGGGAGGCAGAAGCGCCCCCGGTGTTGGCGGACCCGTTACCGCCACCACCCCTGAGCAGAGCTATGAACACGCCTGCTGCGACCAGCACGACGAGCGCTAGGAGCCATCGACGTCGTCTGCGTTGTTCGCGGTGCCACGCCTGGTCAAACAGGCCGGCAAGACTGCGCCACCTGAACCGGGCGGTAGATCGAGCGTGCGTTTCTGCTCTAGCCATTGAAGCTAGTATAGTTAGTCTTATGTCGAGCGTCAACGAGTCACCCGAACACCGCAGCCCCACGCTGCACGGACTGCGACTCGACCGCACGGACCCGACCCCGCTCCATGAACAAGCCGCGGCCGCGATCCGTCGAGCGATCGCCGACGGCGAAGCAGCCCCCGGGCAGCGCATCCCACAGACCCGAGATCTCGCCGCTGTTCTCGGGATAGACCGCAACACCGTCCTACGCGCCCTGCGGCTCCTGCGGGACGAAGGTTTAGTTGAGATGGGACGCGGTCGCGCGATCACCGTTGCCGGCAACGCAGACACGGCGTCGGTTACCACCAAAGCCAAAGAACTCGTCGAATACGCACGCCGTCGCGGCTACAAGCGCGAAGAGCTCATCGCGCTCATCACACGACTTCCCTAGAGCGCGCCAACCGTGTGCAGGAGCGCCCCTCCCTCTTCCCCCCGTGTCGCGAGGTTCCGTCAGGGAAACCTGTCGCACGTTCGTGAGACTTTGTCGCATTGACGCGAGACTCGCGGTGTCGCAAATTGGCAAGACCCGACACCAGCTGTTGAGTCCGGGTGAGATGTCAGTGGGATTCCGGATGGGATCTCAGTGGATCGTCCGGCTCGGATGTCAGCGATCCGGAACTAGCAGCGGACTACCAAGTGCGTGCGGGCCTCCACAACGGCGGAGCGCCGAGGAATGTCTCGAGAGTCGACGGCTTGTAGTACCAGCTCCTGTATGCGCTGTAAGCCGCGATCAGACCGGCGCCATCCGCCTTTTGGCCCCTCACCTGGCGGCATCTGCTGGTCGCCGTGCGGTCACCGCGGCGGATCTTCGCTCGCGCTCGCCCCAAAACCGCGCTGTCATTTCCGTGAACATTCACAGTTGTTGTGATGTCAAGTCTCGTGAGATGCCACCGGAAATCTCACGAGATGCCAGCGATTCGCTTCACAGTGGCGTCCTGGTAGCGATCGGGGATTCCGAGGTCGAGTAGCTCGCGGATCGACGCGTCGAGGTTGTGATTTGTCGTTCGTTTGTCATCCGGATCTCGGGTCTTGTCAGCGGTTTGTCTCACCGCGTGTCACGGTACTTGCGGTCTGCCTCGGCGATCGACCAGACCGTTCGGTGGCCCAACTGACCCTGTGGCGGGCCCGACATTGCTCTACGTGCGCTCAGGGGCTACCACCCATCCGATCCACGAGGCTCTCGACAGACAGTCCGAGGCTGAAAATTGCCGCGGCGTCCCGCTTGGTGTCGATCGGATCCGGAAGCTGGCGGAGCAGTTCGTCAATTTGCTCCTGCCGATAACCCGCCCTCCGCAATATGCGTTTCGCTTCGGCGTGCGAAACCAAATGGCCCTTCGGCATCAAGGTGGATGTTACGGATCGCCGCGCAAGCCGACGAGCAAAACCCGTGCGGCACGCTCAAAAAGATGGGCAGCCAGCAAGACCGCGCCCGATACACCGGCAGTGGTTGTCAACAGCGCCAACACAAAACGCGCCCATCCCGACCGACCATTCCGACGGCATCGCTATGGCTGGTACGGCGGGGCAACTCCCCAGCCCCATCGGGGTACCGGCGCCTGCTCAACGACCTCGGCTCCGGGCTGCGAGTTGTGCGCGGCCAGCCGCGAGCCCCACTCCGCGTAGCCGATGAGCGCGGCACGAAACTCCGGGTCAGCCGGCAAACCCACATCGTCGGCGGCTTGGCTGAGCAGCGTCACGAATGCGAGTCGCTGATCGGGGGCGATCCGCAGGTTCCTGTGTCGCGCGAGCATGTGCTCGTAGCCGCCGCGATCCTCAGAGTAGGTCGCAGGCCCACCCATTACCTCACACCACCAGTCGGTCACGTGAACGCGATGCTCCGCGCTAACCGACCCGCCAAAGAGCGCCGCGATATCGGGCGCCTCGGCCTCAATCAGGTCGTAGAAGCGGTTCAGCCAGCGCTCAAAAGCCTCGCGACCCCCACCCCACTCGAAGATCGTCGGCACAGCATCGGACACCCCGGCCACACACAAGACGATACCGGCCAGTGTCTCCGGGCCGAGGGGCTCGAGCCCTCCGTGAGCCTAGCCAAGGCGGGAGATCTTCTTGGAGGCGACCTCGCAGGAGATCTCGCAGGCCGACGGCGCGCGGAGTCGTCTAGCGGGCGCTCTGCGCGGTAAGCCGTCCTGACTTCACGGCCGCGGCGAACGCCTCGTAGTCCTTCTCGTTTTGATCCGCGTACGCAGCCGAGAAGTCGGCGATCGCCCGGTCGAATACGTCTCCTCTGCCGAGGTAGGAGGCGATCGCGATCCGGTCGCCCCAGCGGGCATGCGCGCGGGCGAGGGTCGCGGCGCAGATGCGCGCGTACACGGTCGCGCCGGGCACGAGCATGTTGTCGACGTTGGCGCTGCCCTTCCAGTCGTGGAACTGACGGACGTAGTAGTCGCGTGTCACGCCGTCGAGTCCCTTGATCCGGATCCAGCCTAGGAAGATGTCGGTCGCGGCCTGCATTAGCCGTTGACCTGCTACCACTCGCTGGCCATGGTGAGGGTAGGTGCTCTCGCCCACGAACCGTTCCAGCACGGACGCCTGCGCCTCCTTCACCTGCAGGAACAGCGGGTCATTGTGGTCGCGGCCCAGCATCAACAGGATGTAACAGCGGGTCCCCACGCTGCCCACGCCGACCATCTTGTAGGCCGCGTGGACGTAGCGGTACTCCTCCACGGGGTGGCGCTGGGCCCCGAGTGTGCGCCGATAGCTGCTGAGCAGTTTCTTGATCAGCGGCGTCGGGTCCTCCCACTCCGACCCCGGTGTGATCAGATCCTCGATCGGGATGATGAGTGGCGGATCCGCGACGATCCGCAGCTCGCCGTCAACCTCCGCGGCGCGCTTGGTGAACACCCGCGTGTTGTCCCGGGCGTGCGCCTTGCTCACGTCACGCTCGAAAGCCCGGGCCTCGGCCTTGGTGATCCGTTTGACGCGGACCTCGCGGCGGACCAGCTCGAGCAGCATTCCAGCTTCGAGTTGGTCATACCAGGCGTCCAGGGCTCCCATCCCGGCGGCTTGGCGCATCCGGTCGCGGTACTCGGCCACTCCGGCCATTACGATCGCGCGGCGGTCGGCTGGAGAGAACCCCCGGTCGCGACCCATAATCTCGAAGCTCGCCGCCAGCCGCTTGACATCCCATTCCCATGGGCCGGGCAGCGTCTCGTCGAAATCGTTGATGTCGAAGATCATCCGCCGCTCAGGCGTTCCGAACAGGCCAAAGTTCGATAGATGCGCGTCACCGCACAACTGCACCGTCACCCCAGACACCGGTGTGCGCGCCAGATCGGACGCCATGATGAGCGCCGCCCCCCGATAGAACGTGAAAGGCGAGACCAACATACGCCCGTACCGGATCGGGACCAGCATCGGCACTCGCGAGGCCGCCTGCTCCTCCAGCAGGGCCACCGGGTCCGGCCGGTCCGGCGAGGGCGCCCACCGGCCATGAACCGATCGTGGCGCCTCGGTCCGGGCCGCCCGACCGCGGGCCACCCGTTGGTCCACCGTCAGGTGGTCTCGCCGCCACGCCGATGCGAACGGCGGGATGCGTGCCCCGGTCGTTTCACCAAGATGAGCTCCTGCGGAGCTTCGACTAGCAGCCATGCTGACCTGAGGTCATGCCGTCTTTCCGAGGGTGTCCCTCTCGTCGCTGAACTTTCAGTGACGCCTCTGCCCTAATCATACGTTCAAGCTGCCGGCGGCCATGCCGGACGTGTCGCGGAACAGCTGGGCGGGAAGACGATGCCCACGGTCGTTTTAGCGTCCGCCCGGACGCTAAGCCTCTAGGACTGCTCTCCCGTAGGTTTAGTCCCAATGGATCTGAACCAAACAAAATCCGACGTGATCGACGCGGTCCTCGCGCAGTACCTGGAGGACCTCCGTGCCGGCGACGACGAGAAGACCGCGACGACACTCGGGTACACGCACAGCCTGCACCGGTTCTGGCGCCAGGTGCTGCGAATGTTGCCCGTGGCGCCTGGCAGCTCGGTGCTCGACGCCGGCTCGGGTCTCGGACTGCTGCCCTTCGAACTGGCCGCGAACGTTGTCCTGCGGGTCGACGGCTCGGACCTGGACCCCAACTTCGTTGAGCACTCGCGCGTTCTGCAGGGAAGACTCGTGGACGCGGGTGTGTTCGACAGCGACGCGGATATCGCCTTCTCGGTCGGCGATGTCTGCGCGCTCGACTTTCCAGACGCCTCGTTCGACCTCGTGTTCATTCGTGAGGTGCTGCAGTTCGTACCCGACCCTGTGCAGGCGCTCCGTGAGCTACGGCGCGTGCTCAAGCCCGGCGGCTACGCGTGCGTCAGCGATATGGACGACGGTTTGCGGATCACATGGCCACCACCCAGTCCGGCGCTGGCGCGCTTGGTCGACGTGGTCGCGGATCTCCAGCACGAAGGTGGCGGTGACCGCAACATAGGTCGCAAGCTGACGACATATCTCCGTTCCGTAGGCTTCGCCATCAACTCGATCGTCGTGCTGCCCGAGGCTCAGCACCGATTGGTCGACGGCGACGACAACGAGCGGGCTCTCATCCTCGAGCAACTTCACGCGGCGCGGCTGCGTGTAGTTGCCGCCGGTACGGGTGACGTCGACAGCTTCGATCGCGATCTGGCCGAACTTGAGCGCGAAGCACCGTTCGAGGAGTTCCGGTTGAACGCCAGGCTCGTCGTTCTGGCGCAGCGGCCGGCGGTTCCGCAGGACGTGGGAGTCCTCGCCTAGAGAGCTTGAACTGCTGGATGCGCAAGTGCCTAGTTGGTGCTGAGCGCCTCGGCGGAATCGGTGGTGATGTGGATCTGGATCATTCGCTCTATGTATTCCTGCTCGGGTGGCCACGGAAAAGTCGGGATCGCATCGGCGAGCGCGACGCGTCCGTGGAGGCCGGCCCACAGGTAGGCGGCTTGAGTAAAGGCGTCCGCGTTGTCAGGCAGGCATCGAGTCACGATCGCGAGGAAGTCGTTGAAGGAGTCGACACCCTCGTCTTCGCCCACCGGGCCGCCACGGACGGGGACCGGGACGCCTTCGCGAATTGTCGTCATGAACATGACGCGGAAGATCCCTGAGCGCTCACGGGCGAACTGAAAGTAGGCGCGGCAGTACGCACGAAGCTGCTCGATCGGTTCGGCGTCCTCGGGGATCGCTCCATTGAGCACCTCCCTCCATTCCTTGTAGCTGGCGTTCATCACCGCGTCGAGGAGCTCGTCCTTGCTCGCGAATTGGATGTACAGCGCGTTCGGGCTCACACCGGCACGGGTCGTGACGGCCCGAACGGAGAGCTTCGACTGGTCGCCGAGCTCGAGTAGGAGGTCCCGCGCGGCCTCCATCAGTGCGGTGCGTAGCCGGTCGCCCTGACCGCGCGGATTGCGGCTTCGTGGTTGCGAGGGAGGCATTGGGAGCAAGATAGCGCATTCACTTGACAAATGTACATGTACGCGCGTACAGTGATGCCAGGCAAGTCAATCGACTGCATTCCGAGCCGCTCGACGATGACCCGCCGGCCCTGCCGGTGGAGCCGCCTCTCAGCAACCATCGGAAGGGACCGCCATGAACGCAGTAGCAGCCAACGCTGTCATTAACGACCCGGTCGTCAAACCAGCGGCGAGCGAATCAACCACCCCGTGGGCGAACCGTGTGCGCTGGGTCGGCGGGTTGATCCAGGGCGCGTTCGCCGCGTTCTGGCTCGTGCGCGGAAGCGTGGTGATCGGCCGCGGCGCCGCTCACGTGCTGCTTCCGATCTTCGGCCTCCTCGTAATCGGCGTATTCACCTATGCGGTCAGGGCTGCCGCCGGCACGGCACCCCGGCCATCAGCGACTAGACAGGACAGGCTGATCGAACGGCAAGTCACGATCGCCACGGTGATCGAGTTCGCGGCCGCGATCATCCTGCCGATCCTCGTTAGTGCTACCGGTCACTCCGACTGGACGCTGCCGTCGATCGCGATCACGATCGGGCCGCTGCTGCTCTGGCTGGACTACCGAGTGAGCATCCCCCGCTACCGGCCCGTCGGCTGGGCGCTGACGATCGGACCACTTCTCCTCGTCGCGACGATGTCAGGCACCGCACTGGTGGCCACCACCGGAATTGCCGCCGGCATCCTCCTACTCGGCACCGCGCTCGCCGGCTTCCACGACCTCGCAGCAACTAGAAACACGACGCAGCACTCAGGAACCGGCGACGTGACCGCATCAGCCGGAGCGCAGCGATGAACGACCGCCAACTACACGTGGTGTTCGGCGCCGGGCAGGTCGGACACGCTCTCGCTGCCCGCCTGGCCTCGCTCGATCTTTCGGTTCGGATGGTGTCGCGGCACCAGCCATCGACACCGCTCGACGGAGTCGAATGGCAGGCCGCCGACGCAACCAACCCCGACGCCGCAACCGAGGCCGCGAAAGATGCAGCCGTCATCTACCAATGTCTGAATGCGCCGTACACAGATTGGCCTAAACGCTTTCCACCGCTGCAGCGCGGGGTGCTGGCCGCCGCTGAGCGCAACGGCGCTCTGCTGGTCAGCCTTGAGAACCTCTATGGCTACGGCCCCACCGGGGGCAAGCCGATGACCGAGGATCACCCGTTGGCCGCTACGACGGTCAAAGGCCGCACCCGCGCAGCCATGACCCGCGAGCTACTCGCGGCCGCCGATGCCGGGCGCGTGCGAGTCGCGATCGCGCGCGCTTCTGACTTCTTCGGCGCCGGCGCCACCGAGTCATCGCTCGGCGAGCGTGTATTCGGCAACGCTATCGCCGGCAAACGCGCTGACTTCATCGGCAACCCCGACCTCCCCCACACCTACAGCTACATCCCGGACATCGCTGTGGGTCTCGCGACGCTCGGCACGGACGAACGGGCTATCGGTGGCGTCTGGCACCTGCCAGGCCCGGAAACCGTCACAACTCGAGCACTATTGGAGCTCGTCGCCAACGACGTCGGACGCCCGGTCGGCGTTCGCTCGCTGAACAAGTTGGCCGTCCGAGCCATCGGGCTGTTCAACCCGACGGTCAGGGAACTTGTCGAGCTCTCCTACGAGTTCGACCAACCATTTGTGCTCGACACAACCAAATACCAATCGACGTTCGGGACCGAGGCCACGCCGCTCCCGGCCGCGATCACCGCGACGGTCGCGTGGTACCGCAACCGACGCGACAGCTCGAACCCGGCAACTGAAAGCGTGCCGGCATGACCATCCCAGACGTCACCACCGATCGCTTCCGGGAGTTCTCCAATCCGGCGACCGGCGAATCGATCCATTTCACCGACACCCCACAAGACTCCGGCGAAGATCGCCTGCGGCTCAACTGGCGCAGCATGCCCGGCGGCCGGATCACCGAACACGTCCACCCGCACCAGGAGGAACGTTTCGCGATAAGCGCCGGCCAGGCGCACTTCACCATCGGCGGTGAGCATCACGTCGTCGGCCCCGGAGAGACGCTCGTCGTGCCGATCGGCGTCCGTCACTCCGAGTCAAACCCAGGCTCCGTACCGGTCGAGGGCCTCGTCGAGCTCCGCCCCGCACTTCACACCAAAGAGATGTTCGAGGCCTTCGCCGGCCTCAGCTCCGAAGGCAAGACAACGCCCCGCGGAGCACCCAAGAACCCACTCCAGCTCGCCGCCACCTGCTGGCACTTCCGCGACGAGAGCAGAGCCACCGCGCCCGCGATCCGGATCCAGAACCTGATCCTTCCGCCACTCGCCGCACTGGCGAAGCTCGTCGGCGTCCGGGCATACCACGACCGCTGGGACAGCAGGAACAAACCGACCCCCGAGCCCTCCCATGAGCCAGCGGTCTGACGCAGAGGTGCGGGCGCGTGACTCAGTCCCTGGCAGAGCAACTGTCGACTTTCGGGGAGGATGACGGTCATCAGGCCGGGCCCTTGGGCACGCGGCCCGAGGCGGCACCGTCAGCCGCGCGCATCGCCGCGCGTGACGGAGGCTTGACCGTCGCCAGATCTGCGAACACGCCGATGCTCCCGGCATCACTGCGTAGCGAGCCGTACGGGGTGCTCGGGACCGCGCGGCCGTCCCAGCCGCGCAGGTAGACGTTCGGGGAAGTCTGTGCGTGCTTGGTAATCAGACCGGCGAGTTTGACCGCGAAGTCATAGAGCCGCGCGTCGTGGTTCTCGGAGTAGAGCGCCAGCAGCCCGCGGATCAGCACCGAGTCGTACTGCGGTCCGTCGGCGAATGGCGCGAGCCACTTGATGTCGTCGCGGGCACGTTGATCGGCTTCGGTGCACCACGACTGCTTGCCGGTCGCCTCGCACAGGGCGGTCATGGCGGCGACGATCGCGCCCTCGCCGTCATGTGGCATCGCGACGCGCTTGGGGCCGGCGCTGGCCTTCTTGTCGGCCGCGGCGGCGGGGCCGGCCGTAGCCGCGCCGCTGCCAGGCTCGGTCGTGTTGAAGCTCGCACCGCCACGCGTCGGCTGGCTCGGCTTGCAGTTCTTCTCGCCGTTGGAGCAGTTGCCGTTGGCGCCCACCGGCCCACTGATCGTGCTGCCCGGCTTACAGCCCTTGGCTCCCGACCGCACACTTCACGATCACGAGCGTTCCCGGCTTGCAGCTCTTGGAGCCGGTCTTGCACGGCGTAACTTCGGTCGAGTCGGCCTTACAGGTACCGCTGCCTTCCATACACATCTGAGTCCCCGGCGCGCCCGTTCGACCGCGATTGACATATGAGTCCGGCTCGATCAGGTAGGGAAATGGTGTGCTCGCCACCGGGAGATAGACGCCCTGCGGCCTGAGCAGGTTCTTGTTGGCCCAGCCGATGTACGTCTCAGCGTCGGTCAGGTATTCGGCCTGGTTGGTGGTTTGGTAGAGCCGCGCGGCCAGGTCTGACGCGGCCGCAAGCGCCTCGCCGGAGAGCCACTGGTGCTCGGTGCTCCACCACATCCCGCCACCCTGTTTGGCGTCCCAGCCGCCTGCGGCGATGAACGCGAACGCGCGCTCGGCGTCAGTGACGTAGGTGTGGTTGCCGGTGGCGCGGTACGCGTCCAGGAACGCGATGCCGATCCAGGCGTTGTCGTCGTACCAGGTCGGCTGCGAGGAGCTCTGCTCACCGACCTGCGGTGAGTAGCCGGGGACTGGCTTCAGGTTCGGGTTCCAGTAACGCTGCTCGCCGCGGGCGAATGTCTCAACCGCCGCCTTGGTCTTGGCTGTCGGGTCGGCGATCGCGATCTCATCAAGCGCTTCGAACATCCCGTTGCTGCCCCACAACGTCACTTGCGCGCGCTTGGGGTTCGACCCGAGCTGGTCATAGAACCAGTCGGCCGAACCGTCCCACCACTCCGAAGTCTTCTCGATCCCGGCCTCGGCCAGCTCGAGGTACGACTGCGATGCGACGGTTCCCTCGCCGGAAGTTCCGGAGGAGTCGGCGGTGACGGGGGCTGTGGAGGTCCCGGAGATCCCCGGACCGCCGAGCGACGAAAACGGGAACTTCGTGGTGGACCACCCGCGGTCACGACCAACACGACCACAGCGACAACAACCACCGCGACGAGCGCGACGGCTCCGGCGTAGATGCGGTTCGGTATCTGGCGTTTGGAGCGGAGCAAGCGCAGCCTCGTGTGGCCACTGTAGATGCGGCGCGGTTACGCGCGGGTTACGGGCAGCTGACCGGTGCAGCTGCCCGCGCATCCTGAACGGGCCATCACACGATCGTCACAGGTTGGTCATTGCATGGACACCAAATCCGGACGGCCTGCCGATTAGCTGTGTCGTGCTTGTTCACCCTGTAAGGCCTTGGGCAGTCGCGGGCCAGCGTCCGCGGCTCCAACGGCACGGAATAGCCGCGGCACAGGGGCCGCCACGGCACGGAATCGCATGACAGAGAGGCGGTTGAAATGCTCGAGCATGACCACAAGCCGGGCGGCGAGGAGCCGACCGGAGCGGACAGTGCGACTCGGTCAGGAGCAGGAGTTGGAGGGCCTCGTCGTCACGCGGCGTACGGCCCTCATGGCAGGCGGCGTGGGAGTCGGCGGCCTGATTTTTGCCGGCGGCCTCGCCGTCGGTGTCCCTGCGGCCGACGCGGCGCTACCGACCACCACCGCCCCCGAGCAGCTGCGGCTGGAGTTCGGCAACAACCCGGAGACCGAGATGACCGTCTCTTGGAGCGCGCCGGGCACGGTGCCGATGCCGGCGCCGACGCTCGCCTACTCGACCCGTCCGATCTCGGCCACGAACCGCGGCAAGGTCATCGCCCTACCCGAGTCGACGCCGCTCGATCTGACCAAGGGACCCCGCCGGGGCCCGAGCTCGACCAGCTTCCTCGACGGTCAGACCGGACAGACGACCTACCACTACCACGTCCCGCTCAGGGACCTGCAGCCTGACACGACCTACTACTACGAGGTCTCCGACGGTGCCGGCTCGACCGCCTCGGCGCAGTTCCGGACCGCGCCGCGCGGGCGCGCCTCGTTCCGTTTCACCGCGTTCGGGGACCAGGGCGTGAACCCGCCCTCGCCCGGCACCACCGCGGGTGTGATCAACCCCGGCGACGGCGCCGGCGGACCGCTGTTCCATCTGATGGTCGGTGACCTGGCGTACGCGAACACGACCAACCCGCCGGCGGTCTGGCGCCCGTGGGCGCTGATGGTCGCGCCCGCCGCCTCGACCTTCCCGTGGATGCCGGTGCCCGGCAACCACGAGCTCGAGACGGGCAAGACCGACATCCACGGTGCCCCCGGCGGCGTCTACAACGGTCCCTACGGCCTTGGCACGTACATGGCCCGCTACCTGCTGCCGGAGAACGGGCTGACCAACTGGGACGGGAACACGCTCCAGGGCAACTTCTACAGCTTCCAGATCGGCACCGTGCTGTTCGTCAACCTCTACGGCAACGACGTGATCTGGCAGACGTCGGACTTCAGCTCGCCCAATGTGACCCAGTACACGGGTGATCTGAAGGCCGAGCCCGGGACCACGGACCTGGTCCCCGACTACAGCAACGGCACCCCGAACCTGCAGCTCGAGTGGCTGGAGAAGACCCTCAGCGAGGCGCGCAGGCCGGGCTCCGGCGTCGAGATGATCGTCGTGCAGTTCCACTTCCCGTTCGCGAGCGTCGACACCGGCAACAGCTGCGACATGGGCCTCCGTACCGCCTTCGGACCGCTGTTTGACAAGTACGAGGTCGACATCACGCTCTCCGGCCACAACCACAACTACTGCCGCTCGCTGCCGGTCCGCGGGTACGACCCGCCGGCCGGGGTCGCGACCGGCGAGATCACGAACCCGTTCGGCACCTTCGCCGACGGGCGATACGCTCGACACCCGTCGTCCGACAGTGCGCCAGTCCGAGCCGATCTCGATCGGCGGCAAGCAGGTCTTCGACACCTCGCTGGGCACCGTGCACCTGGTCGTCGGCGGCGGCGGCGCCGGCTCGACGATCGGCGAGACGATCGATGCCGAGACCGGGTTCACGCAGGCCCACCCGTTCGCCTCCTCCAACGGCAACAACGTGCAGGCGATCGAGGACGCACCGTGGCTCGGGTACTACGACACCGTCAACGCCTACGGCTACGCGGTCTTCGACGTCGACCCCGGCGACCGCCCGGGTGAGACCTCGATCACGTTCCAGTGGTTCTCGGTGCCGCCCACCGGCAGCCCGCTGCCGACGACGCCGGTGGAGAAGTTCACCTTCACCCGCCGCACCCAGAAGATCCAGGCGGGCGAGCCGACGATCGTCGGCCGCCCCACGGTCGGCCACAGGGTCACCGCCGACCCGGGCAAGTGGTCCCCGAAGTCGGCCCGGCTCAGCTACCAGTGGCTGCGCGACGGCCTGCCGATCGCCGGGGCCACCTCCTCGAAGTACACGCTCACCGCAGACGATCTCGGTCAGCAGCTGCAGGTTCAGGTCACCGGCACGATCCCCGGTAACGTGACCGACACCGCGACCTCGGCGAGCGTCGTCGGCGTCGCCGCGCCGCCGGCATCGAAGCTCGTGACGATGAGCGGCAAGCTCGCCGCCGGCGGCTCGCTGGCCGTGGTGGCGGCGCCGCTGGCGCTGGGCGCGACCCGCAAGTTCCAGTGGCTGCGGGATGGTGAGCCGATCAGCGGTGCGACTGACAGCGCCTACGATCCGCTCGACTCCGACGTCGGCCATCTGCTTGAGGTGCAGGTCACCGAGAGCGTCGACGGCTACGACCCGGTGTCGGTGACCTCGGCACCGCAGTCGGTGTCGGGCGGTGGCACGGCGCTCACGGTCCCGACGCTCACGCCGGAGCCGACCGTCGGGGTCGCGGTCCAGGCCGAGATCGCCGCCGAGGACGCCGCCCACCAGTGGCTGCTCGACGGAGCCGAGATCAGCGGGGCCGAGTCCGCCTCCTACACCCCGGTCCCGGCAGACGCCGGCAAGCAGCTTCAGCTGAAGCTCACGGCCAACGGCGAGTCGGTGATCTCCGAGCCGCAGACCGTTGCTGCCGCGGCGTTCAAGACTGCGTCGCGCCCGGGCTTCCGTGGCGAGCCGGTTGTCGGCGGCACGCTGATCGCGATCGCCGGACCGTGGTCCCCGAGCCCGACGCTCCGCTACCAGTGGCTGCAGGACGGGGAGACGATCGACGGCGCTACCGAGGAAACGCTGGTGGTCCCGGCCGCTTGCGCCGGCAAGAAGGTCAGCCTCCAGGTGACCGCCGAGCGCACCGGTTACATCACCCGCGAGACGATCTCCGACGCGGTCGAGATCGGCTACGGCACGATCGAGTCCTCGATGCCGCGGATCGAAGGGGACCCGCGCGTCGATCAGACGCTCCACGTGATCAAGGGCGAGTGGAGTGCCCAGGCCCGGTTCCACTACCAGTGGATCGTCGGCGGCATCGCCCGCGACGGCCGCAGCACCGGCCCCGCGTACAAGGTCCGTCCCGAGGATCGCGGTCAGCGCGTGACTGTCGAGGTGACCGGCCGCATGGACGGGTGCGAGCCCGTCGTGCGGAGTTCCGCCGCGACCGAGCCCGTCCGCCGCGCATAACGGTCTGCCGGCGGTCGGGGCATGCAGGCCCTGACCGCCGCTGCACCGCCCCGAACCAGCGCTGTGCTTTGACCAGCAGATGTAGGCGTTCGCCTACGTGAGGCTCTGCAGCCGGTCGAGCCGGCGCTCTACGTCCGCAACCTGGCGACGATTGCCGGCCGAGGGTTGCAGCCGCCGCTGGTTAGGCTCGACTGATCGCAGCGTCGTCGCCTCCCTGCCGCAAACGACCGCGCGTCGCGTCAGGCCTCTTGATGGCGGACGCTCAGCAGGACGAGCTTCTGCGTCTGCCAGCGCCCGTCGCGCTGGAGCAGAATCTTGAGTCGCACGTGGCGGACGGGGACCAGCTGACCGTGCCAGCGCCCCGCGATCCGGTAGCTGTTCGAGCCGCGGTGCGCGTGGACGCTGGTCGCCCCGACCTGGCGCCAGCGGCCGTTCAACTTCGCGGAAAGGACGAGCCTGACCGTCGCCGCGCGATTCAGCCGAAAGCGAAGTTGCGTATCTGGATAGCGGCAGCCGCTGCCTCGGCACCACGTCACGGTGCTCCGGCTGATCGAGATCTTCGTAGCCGTGACCGGTGCGGGCGTGACTGGCGGAGGTGTGGCCGCGCTCGGTGCCGCGTTCACCGCGTAGGTGATGCTCGCGGTCGCGAGCAGGCCGTCCGCCGACGTCGCGGTCACCGTGTAGGTGTGCTGGCCGGGGGTCGAGGTGTCGAGCGTGCCGCTGCCGCCGGACCCGCCGTGCGAGTCGGTGCACGAGCTGATGCCGGGACCGCCGGCGCCGTCCGTGCAGGCAAAGCTGGTGCTCACGGCCTGCCCGACCGCGTACACAGCGCCCGTTGCCGGCGTCGAGATCGACACGGTCGGCGGGTCCTGCACTGTCAACGTGAAGCTCTGGGTCGCATCCGGCAATGCGCCGTTGGAAGCCGTGATCGTGAAGTGGTACACGCCGCCGGAACCCGCTCGCGGGGTACCCGAGAGCGTCCCGGTGCCGTCACCGTTGTCGGTGAACGTGAGACCGCTCGGCAGCGCTCCGGCCTCCGAAAGCGACGGGGTGGGCGAGCCGGAGGCGGCCACGGTGAAGCTGCCGGCGCCGGTGGTGCTGAACTCCGCATGATCGACCGAGGTGATCGCCGGTGCCTGTTCGATCGTCTCGGTCTGAGTCGCCTCGCCCAGCCCGCTCACCGCTGCGGTGATCGTCGGCGCCCCCGCTTGGGCATCGCCGTAGTAGAAGCTCGCCGTCTCGTCACCCGCGGGAATCGTCACGCTCGTCACCGGCGATCCGCCGGCCGTGTCTGCGAACACACCGCCGGTTGAAGACGACAAAGTCACGGTGACGCCGCCGCTCGCCGCGGGCGCCGGGTTGCCGGCCGCGTCCTCCAGCGTCACCGTTATCGGTCCGAGGACCGGGCTGGCGCCCTCCTCGCCCGAGGACGGGCTCGATGTGATCGCCAGCTTGGTCGGCGGATCGCTGACGTCGACGGTGCTCGTCGCCGCGGTTGACTGAGCCGCGCCATCATCGACCGACCAGGTGATCATCCGGCTTGGGGCTGTGCCACCGTCGGTCGCGTCACTGCCTGAGAAGGAGTAGGTGATGCTCTGCAGCGCTGTCTCGTAGTTCGCGAGCGAGTCAAGTCCAGTCAGTGTCAGCACGCCCGTTGTCAAGTTGTAGGAGCCGATGATGCTGCCGGTGTTGATGAAGTTCAGCTCGTCGCCGCTGATAAAGCCCGACGTGATCCGGACCGTCGCGCCGGTCAACGTGGCGCCGCTGTCCGGATCGGAGACCGTGATCCCTGGGTCGAGCGCCGGTGCGCCACCGCCGTTCGTGAACGTCGCCGTCCCGCCCGCCGAGACGGAGGGTGGTACGTGGACCATGGTGATGGTGCTGGTCGCTGGCGAGCCGGCGTCGCCGTTGGAATCGGTCGCGGACCAGTCGATCGTCCGACTCTCATCGGCGCCGTCCGCGGTCGGGTCGCCGTCGGTCGGGCTGAAGTAGTAGCTGATGCTCTGCAGCGCTTCCTGAAACTCGGCGACCGAAGCGCTCCCGCTCACCGCGGTCAGTGTCAGCACGCCCGTCGCTGCGTCGAAGGTAACTGCGAGGTCGGGGATCGCCGAGGGGGGAAGGTTCACGAACAGCACGTCGCCGGCGACGAGGTCTGACGGATCGATCTCGACTGTCGCATTTTCAAGATTGGGCGTTGCCGCGCTGAGCACTACCCCACCATCAAGCGTGACGCTCCCCCCCTGGCCGCTGCCGCCCGTGAAGGTCACCGCCGCCCCGGCTGTCACCGTCGGGCCAGCCGCGAGCGCCGGGCTCGCGCCGATCAATACCAGCAGGATCACCAGGCCAGAGGTGAACAATCCACGTACGGCGAGCCGCCGGCCACGAGGCGCTCCAAGCGCCCTCTTGATCCCCAAACGTCCATGTCCGCGAGTACTGGCTCTCGGCTTCACGACCAACCCCCAAGCGTCTAGTGCGATCCGTGCGCGCGGCAGTCTAGACGGCGCCGAGGATCGGGTCGTGTCGCGGCGGGCGCTATGAGGAGCGTGCGTTCGCTGACAAAGCCGCACTGTCATTTGAACGACGCACTACAGCGACGAGCGCGTTCAGGACGGCCCGTGCACGATCAGCACGGAGGACGTCGTGTGTGCCACCACGGCGGCGGTGACGCTTCCGAGCAGGTGTCCCGTTAGGCCGCTGCGGCGATGTGCGCCGAGCACGATCAGGCTTGCTTCATGCTCATCGGCGACGCTGATGATCCCCTTCCAGGTGGGCGCTGCCTTGACCGCCACGCTCTGCGCTCGAAATCCCGCCTTTACCGCCAGCGAGGCTCCGTGTGCGGCGGTCTCCTCGGCGGCTCCGTGCACGTCGGTGGCTTCCTGCGCGTTGAGGTGCCGATCGCCGACGGGTACGAAGCCGACGTCGGCTGGCTGCCACACGCATACGACCAGCGCCTCGCGTCCGGACACGAGCTCGCGTCCGGCGGACTCGATCGCGACTTGCGCGAGCTCAGAGCCGTCGTACGCGAAGATCACCAGGCCGGTGCTCGTGGCGGCCGTGACTACGTCTGTATCAGTCGATGCCATTTCAGTCTGTGCTTTCTGTCGCTAGACGTACTGTCGTGAGCGCGGCCGAATCCGCGCCAGCAGTGGCGGCGAGTGCCACGCCGGCTCTGCTCCCGCCAGGAACGTGTCGAGATCAGCCGGCGCGGGGCGCGCGCCACTCAGTGCGTAGATCGTGACGCCGAGAGCGGCGCCTGTGACCGCCAGCCCGAGACCGATCCAAAGCGCAATGCCGGTGCCGGCGTTGAGGCTGCCACCCACCGTCGCCGCGAAGTGAACGAAGATCGGTGCGATCATGAACGCCGCCACGGCTCGCATGAGCTCGACGATCGCGAACACCCGCTGCAGGTTCGCCGACGGTAGCGAGAACCCCGCTACGAACAGTGCCGGCGCGACCGTCGCGCCGAGGCCTAAGCCGGTCAGCCCCGAGCCGACGAGCGTTGCCGCTTGGCTGGACGGTACTTCTAGGCGGAAGACCGCGATTCCGGCAGCGAGCAGGATCATGCCGGCCAACGGAAGGTAGTGCATCGAACGGCGGGTGATCACCAAGCCGAGCGCGAACGCTGTGATCACCGCGCCACCGACCTCCGGGAGGTAGAGCAGTCCGATGTGAAGCGGGCTGTATCCCGCGGCGGCGAGCGCGTCTGCCGTCAGTGCGGTCGCTGAAACCGACGCGGCCGCTGCGAACAGCGCCAGCACGATTCCTGCGACCGGAATCGAGCTGGTCAGCATCGTGCGGACCATGAGCAGTGGGTGCTTGGCCCGGTACTGGTAGACGATCAGGGCGACGATCACCGCCAAGCCGCCCAACAGCGGCACGATGACGACGGGAGCCAGGAAGGCGTGGCTCTCGAGCTGAGAGGCGCCAAAGAAAGCGGCCACGCAGCCGACCGCGGCCAGTGTGATCGCAGGCAGGTCGCGCGGCGAGTCGGGGTTGGCAGGTGGCGCATCCTCGAACGTCAGCACGGCCAGGATCACGGCTGTGGCGGAGATTCCGGCGACGATCCAGAACAGCGGTCGCCAGGCTTGTGACTGGGCCTGCAGTCCGCCGATGAACGGGCCGAGTGCGACCGCCCCGAAGATGCACATGTTCATGATCACTGCCGTGTCGCGCAGCTTGTCTTTCGGAAAACCGATCGCGAGCGGCGGCACGGCGGCGATCAGCAGCAGGCTCGTGCAGAGGCCCTGGATCACGCGGCCCACGATGAACATGACGGGATCCTGCGCAGCCGCCGAAAGCAGTGAACCGATCAACAGCAACACGGCGTAGCCGACCAGCATCCGCCGCTGCGGCAGGTGCTGGGCGAACTGAACCGCCAGCACCGTACCCAGCGCGTAGGCAGCGTTAGACAGGCCCGAGCTCAAGCTCATCGTCTGAAGGCTCATATGGAGCTGCTTCGAGATGATCGGCGTCAGCGGATTAAGCGCGGCAGACAGCGCTAGATAAGGAATGAGCGCGAACATCACCATGGCGGCGAGAGCGGGATACCGGCCGGCGAGTGGGCCTTGGCGCATCAGCCAGCTCCTATCTGATCAGAGACGTGGAGGGGCGAGATCCTCGGCCTCCTGAACGACTTCCGCTGGGTTCGAACAGCGCCGATCGAAGTCACGCCATTTAAAATATCAAAAGCGGAGGCGGCCTCCGTTCGGAGCCATCCTCCGCTTTGGCAAGCCCCTGACCATATGCCAGCACGGCCCTGACACGACGGATACCGATCAATACAGTTGCCGTATGGCGAGCCTTTTGATCATTGACCTCCACTACGTGGCCGACCTCTCAGAGGTCGATCGCCATACCGGCGGGCACATGGAGTTCATTAAGCGCAACTACGAAGCAGGGCATTTCCTCCTTTCAGGGCGCAAGGAGCCGCGCACTGGTGGCGTGATCATCGCCCGCGGGAATCGTGCGGACATCGAGGCGCTGGTTGAGAGCGACCCGTTCAAGCGGCACGGGGTCGCCGAGTACACGATCACGGAGTTCCTCCCGACGACCGCGGCACCGGAGCTGGCGGTCCTCAAGCACGGGCCCTGACCGGAAGCGACTTGACGCGATTGCCTAGCTCGTGAGCGCGACGATCCCGTTGCGCAGGAGCGCGGCGGCGAGTAGCAGGACGATTACCGCGGCCAGTGTCCTGGCGTTCCGTTCCAGCCAGCCGCGTGATGCTTGAAGCTTCGAAACGGTCCAGACACGCGAGACGCCAAGCGCGACGATGGCAGCTAGAAGCGGCAGCAGCGACACGAGCGCGAAGCCCACCCAGATGGCGATGTATGCCTCGGCGCTGGGGTTCAGCTGTGAGATCTCCTTCAAGGCGATCGGTATGAACCCGCCGGGGTTGGCGAGTGTGGCGCCGGCGGCAACGATCGCGATCGCCGGCGAGGACGAGATCTTGCTCATCCTGTCGATCGCGTCAGTTGTCCGGCGGGAATCGCGCGGCCGGCGCAGCGCGCGCACGACGTAGACGAGCAACAGCGCGCCGGCGACCAGGTCGACGATTGCCACCCAGGTCGGCGGCGTGCTGGAGCTGTTAGACGAGGCGGCCGCGTTCCCGACCACAAAGGCGGCCACGACGCCGATGAGCAGGGTCAGGCTGAACGCCCCGATGAAGAACCAGAGCCCGGTCCGGCCGGGGCGCTCGCTGAGAACCAGCGCGAGCACGCTGAACGTAAGTGTGGTCGGCGAGAGCATCGCGGCCAGGGAGGTCAGCCCGAGCTCGACATAGACAGAGGTCACTCGGAGATCTCCGCAGCCGCCTCAGGATCGGGCGTCATAGGACCAGACACCTGCGTACGGGGCGTGGTCTCTGGTTTGGATCCTCATGCCGGAGCTCCGATCGGCATTACCCTACCCCAGGCGGTGCCGCAGCATCGCATGGGTGAACCACCGCGAGGAGACACAAATGGCCACGGTCAGCGTCCGTTACATCGTCGACGATGTCGACGCAGCGATTGACTTCTATTGTCGAGAGCTCAGCTTCAACGAGGACATGCACCCGGCGCCAAGCTTCGCCATGCTCTCCCAGGGAGACCTGCGACTGGTCCTGACCGCACCCGGTGGCGGCCCGGGTGGAGGACAGGCGATGTCTGACGGGACGATGCCCGAGCCTGGAGGCTGGAACCGCTTCCAACTTGAGGTCGACGACGTCGAAGCGATCGCCGCCCGCCTGCGTGACCACGGAGCCCGCTTCCGAAGCGACATCATCACGGGTGTCGGCGGCAAGCAGATCCTTATCGAGGACCCCGCCGGCAACCCGGTGGAACTGTTCCAGCCGACCATTCCCGAGGCGAAGCTCGGCGGGACCGACTAGAGGCTTCCGGGACGCCCCCGGCGGCGCTCGGCGCCGCTACGGCCCCCTCAGCCTCCGGTGAAGCGGAATTCAGCCTGCCAGGTGCCGTCCTCGGTGTGCGCGACTTCCCAATAGCGTTCGGCGATGAGCTCAGGGTCAAATGGAGTGCCTGCAACGATCTGTCCGTCGATCGTCAGAGTGGCGACTCGGATGCCGTCGGCTTTCAGGTCGGCTCCGAGCATCGTCGCGACTGAGCGCAGCGCGGCCTTTCCCAATGAGACGGTGGCTAGGGCTGGGATTGGATGATCGGCGAACCCTCCCCCGGTGACGATGATCGTCCCCGAGCCAGCGGCTCGCATCGTCGGGACGGCGCGCTGCGCGACGACGATCGCCCCGATCACGTCAACCGTGTAGGCGGTCTGCAGGTGCGCGACACTCGAGCTCAACAGTTGGTCGGGCGCTCCCATGACCGCGTTGTAAACGATCACTCCCGGCGCGTCTTGTCCGCTGTACAGGGCAGCAATTCGGTCACCGAGAGCATCGGGGTCGCTGGCGTCCGCGGCGATGGTGTCGATGCTCGCGCCGGTGTCAGCCAGGCTCTCAACCAGCTTGCCGAGACCGTCCGTTCCGCGCGCGACGAGAGTGATGCGGAAGCCCCCGTTGGCGAAGCGTCGGGCGATCGCGAGCCCGAGGCCAGGTCCGGCTCCGACCAACAAGAGATGGCGGCCGTCTACCGATCCGATTGCCTCGGTTGCCTGACGGCCGGAGCTGGTTACTTGGTCCTCGCTCATGAGCTTTGTCCCTTTCGCATCCGCTCTTTTTCGGAAAGCTTCGATGGGGTGGCATCGGCGATCCTATGACGACAGTCGCTCCGTGTGGCGGATGTTGACGACTGCGGTAGCAGCCCGAAGATGAGGCGGCTCGCTATCAGATGCGGTAGCCGACGCCGCTGATGGTGTCGATGATTGGTGGGTCTCCGAGCTTGCGGCGTAGCCGGGCCATGGTGACTTTGACGGTTTGTGTGAACGGGTCGGCGTTCTCGTCCCAAGCCTTGTTGAGGAGCTGTTCGGCGCTGAGGATTCCCGGACTGACATCTAGGAGAGCTTCGAGAACGGCGAATTCCTTGTTGGATAGACGGAGCGGTCTGCCGTCGCGGGTTGCTGTGTGGGTGAGCGGATTGACTTCAACCCCTGCAGCGCGCAGGACGCGTTCATGTCCGGCCGGCCTGCGCCTTGCCAGTGCGCGGAGGCGCAGGATCAGCTCCGGAAAATGAAAGGGTTTGGGGAGATAGTCGTCGGCACCGAGTCCGAGCCCCGCGACCCGTTCACCGGGCGAGTCTGCCGCGGTCAACATCAGGACCATGCTGGGCTGCCGCGAGTCGACGATGCTTCTGCAGAGTGTGTCGCCGTGCAGCCCCGGGATATCCCGGTCCAGGACCACGATGTCGTAGGCCCGCAGGTCGAGCTTCGCCGCGGCCTCGAGGCCGTCGTACGCAACGTCTACGGCCATGCCCGCGTCGCGTAGTCCTTCGACCACGACATCGGCGAGCGGCCGGTCATCCTCAACGACGAGGACTCTCAACTCATGCTCCTTTCACGATCGCGGCGGGCAGTTCGACCAAGACGCGCAGGCCTCCTTCGTGACGGGCCTGCAGGTCGACTGTGCCTCCGTGGGCTTGGGTTATCGATGCGACTATCGATAGCCCAAGCCCCGCTCCAGCCAGCGAGCCGGTACGTGGCACACCGAGCCGTGTGAACGGTTGAGTGAGCAGGTCAACCTCTCTTTGGGAGAGGATCGCGCCGCCGTTCTCCACGACAAGACAGACGGTCGGGCCGTCAGCTGTCACGTCGATGCTGATCCAGCCGCCCGGCTCGTTGTGGGAGATTGCGTTCTCGATCACGTTCTCGACCATCCGTGTGAGTAACAGCTCGCTGCCGCTCACGCTCAGATCGCCGGCCGTGTTGAGGTCCACCGCCAGTTGTGTCGAGGCAATGTCCTGAGCCGCGTGTTCAAGGGCCTCCGACACGATCTGATCGAGCGATGAGGTGAGTCCCTCTTCGACGACGGCGTACTGGCTGCGCGCGAGTGACAACAGAGCCTCGAGCAGCTGTTCCATGCGATCGAATTCCCGTCGCAGGCGACCCTCAAGCACGACGATGTGCTCCGGAACCGGCATCGGTTTCGCCATCGCGACGTCAAGGGACGCACGCATCGTTGCCATTGGGGTGCGCAGCTCGTGTGATGCGTTGGCGACGAACAGCCGTTGCGCGTCAAACGCGGACTCCAAGCGGGCCAGCAGCCCGTCGATCGTGTCCGCGAGCTCCGTGAGCTCGTCGCGCGGACCGTCAAGCGCGAGTCGTTGATGGAGACTCTGCTCGGAGATCCTGCGAGTCATGGCGGTCATCGCACGTAACGGCCGCAACACCCGACCGGCCACCATCCACCCGAGCATGATCGAGACCACGGTCATTATCGCCAACGCCACCCCGGACTGGATCAGCAACTGATGCAGGTCGACCAGATGCGTCTTCACGGCCGCACCCCGACCCGGGGCTCCACCGGGTGAACGCGTCGCGACCGCGTGGATCGCGGTCGCATGGTCTACCAGCAGATAGGTGATCGCCAGGAGACCGGCGCCACACAGCAGGAACAGCCCGCTGTACAACGCGGTCAGCCGCACTCGAACCCCTCCGGGCGGCGAGCCCGGTCGGATCAGCTCGAGAGGCCTGGGCAACTGCAACATGACACTTGAGGATCCCGGACAGCCGGTAACAAAGTTGTAACGGCTCACCTTCCGACCGTGTAACCAACCACGCCCTAAAACCCCTGGCAGCCACGACAACGCCAACCCAACTGGGCCGCCATGCACATCCCACCCTCCGCCTCGACCTCGGACACAAGCGTCTACCCGACATCTGGGCGCTCTGCTCACCGCAGTGATCTGCGCAACAGCGATCAGCGCCTGCGGCACTGGCTCGCAAACTGCCAAGAACGGAGCAACTGGCGGCCCGCTGCTCAAGTACGCCGAATGCATGCGCGCACAGCGACTATCCAACTTCCCGGACCCGAGCGCAAGCGGCGGACTCGCAATCCCCGATGACATCAACACAAACGCTCCCGCGTTCAAGTCCGCCCAACAAGCCTGCGCGAGCCTCTCCCAGGGCAGCTACAGCACGGGTCAGACGCAGAGCCGCGAAGCCCAGCTGCTCGCACTCGCAAGATGTATGCGCGCCCACGGGGTCTCCAGCTTTTCCGACCCCACCACCTCACCGCCACCACCAAGCAGCGGCAACGTGATGGGCGGCAACGGCTGGTATCTCGCGCTCGGGACTGCGCGACAGCGGCAATCTCCCGCCTACAAGAAAGCCGCCACCGCCTGCCAACTCAAGCTCCGGTAACTCCAAGCCGTACGCACCGTCACCAGGTCGCGAGCATGTCATCGCGATACGGCCGCGTGCGGGTACGCGTCAGTTGATATCGCGCTGGCCGGTTAGGCCGATGCCGATGAAGGCCAGTACGAGCGCCCAGGCGATCAGGATGATCGCGCCGACGCCTGGCGAGAGCAGATGCTGGGTCTTGAGGCCCGTCAGCGCGTCCAGCGCGCGTGTTGGCGTATAGCGCCCAACGGAGGGCACGAGGCCGAACAGGAGGTTGTCGACGACGAAGCCCCAGGCGAGCAAGGTGATGACCGCGCCGACCTGGTTGCGGATGATCGTGCCGAGGGCGGTGCCGATCGCTCCCCACAGCGCCACGCCGGCGATCCCTCCGAGCGCGAGCAGCAGGACATCGCTGCTGCTGAGCACGATCGTGATACCTCGCCCCTCGAGGATCACGTAGCCGATCGCCCAGCCGATCGCCTCGCCGAGGACTCCGAATGCGATTCCCGCGAGCGTGCCGGCGACGATCTTGGCGGTGAGAACCTGCGAGCGCGCCGGGTTGAACAGGATCGTTGGCCGGATCGTGCCGTAGCGGTACTCGCTGGTGATAAGCAGCACCCCGGCGAGCGCTGAGAACACACCTGCGAGGCTGCCCAGGCTAAGCAGTTGACGCTGGTTCTCCTTGCCCATGAGCCCGGGCGGATGGGTGAGCAGTCCGGTCAGCAGCGTGAACAGCAGGATCAGCGCGACCATCCCGAGGAGCAGCCCGATCGTGGTCCGGGTCGATCGAATCTTGAGTAGCTCCGCCTTGATCTGCGCGATCATGCCGGCGCCTCCGAGGTCAACTCGAGGAAGATCTCCTCGAGCGAGCCACCGTCGGTCAGCAGCTCGTGAACAGGCACGCCGGCAGCGAATGCGATCTCGCCGACCCGTTCGCTCGACGCTCCCTGTACAAGCAGCGCTCGATCGGTACCAGTAGTGACCTGCAGCTCGTTGTCGCGGAGCGCGGCCGCGAGCCGATCTGGATCGGCGCTGCGGACACGGACGGCGCCACCGGCGCGCGCCGTTAGCTCTGCCAGCGAGGACTCGACCACGAGCCGTCCGCGGCTGATGATCAGTACCTGATCGACGGTTTGCGCGACCTCCGCGAGCACATGGCTTGAGACGAGCACGGTGCGCCCCTCGGACGCCAGCCGGCGCAGGAAGTCACGCAGCCAGCGAACGCCCTCGGGGTCAAGCCCGTTCGCGGGCTCATCGAGAATCAGCAACTCCGGATCGCCAAGCAAAGCCGCGGCGAGCCCGAGCCGCTGGCGCATCCCGAGCGAATACCCCTTTACGCGCCGGTGTGCCGCGCTCGCCGAGCTCCACCAAGTCCAGCACCTCATCCGCGCGCGAATCCGGAACATCGACGGCGCGCCCGAGCATCCGCAGGTGATCACGACCTGAGCGGCCAGGATGAAAATCGGTCGCCTCCAAGCACCGCGCCGATCCGCAGAGAGGGACGCTCGAGCTCGTGGTAAGGGCGGTCGAACACCAGCGCCCGCCCGCTCGTAGGCGCCGCCAGACCCAGAACCATCCGCAGCGTCGTCGTCTTGCCCGCACCGTTCGGTCCAAGAAAGCCGGTGATCGTCCCGGCCTCCAGCACAAACGACAGATCCGTCACCGCCGAAACCTCACCAAAGCGCTTCGTCAGCGACTCGGCCTGCACAACCGCCGTCACCCGCACCACCTCATCTCGCTCACGCCGCACCGGCCAGCGACACACTAGCTTCTCCACCCACCGTCGCGAACCTTCACTGCGAGGGCCCGCCGGCTTGCGCTAAGTCGAGATTGTCGACCTGTTGGCTCTGATGATCGCTGCGCGGGCGTGCGTGTGGACCCGATGCGTCGGCTGAATCCCGACATCGGATAGGCCGACCGCGGCGAGCTGTTCGCGGAATTCAGTTTCGGTCAGCGCTCCCGCGATGCAGCCTGTCCACGCCTCCATGTCTGCTCTGGTGGTGTCGTCCATGTCCTCGTCGGCGATCACATCCGAGATTGCGAACCGTCCACCCGGCTTCAGCACCCGGGCAGCTTCACGAAGGGCGCGTGGCTTGTCGCCGGAAAGGTTGACAACGCAGTTGGAGATGACCACGTCAACGCTCGCGTCGGGTAGCGGAATGTCCTCCAGGTATCCCTTGACGAACTCGGCGTTAACCACGCCGGCGTCAGCGGCGTTGCGGCGCGCGAGTTCGAGCATCTTGTCGGTCATATCCAGTCCGATTGCCTTGCCCGTTGGGCCAACGCGCTTGGCGGAGATGAGCACGTCTGCGCCCGCCCCTGAGCCGAGGTCGAGGACGGTCTCGCCCCGTGCAGTCGGCTACGGCGGTAGGGACTCCGCATCCGAGGGATGTTTCGATGGCCGCTCGGGGTGCTTCGCTCGTCGCTGTCCTTGTACAGCACTGCGCCGAATGCGCCTTCGCGATCGGCTGGGCTGGCGATGTGCCGGGCGCTGCCACGGCGTAGGCGGCGTACTTCTGCCCGGACACTCTCGCGGATCTCCGCGGCCGTTGAGGCGCCGCAGCCGCAACCCCGCCGTGCTGCGGGCCGCAGCATCCGGCTTTGTCGGACGGCTCGCAGCAAATCGCTTGCGTCTGCGGTGAACAGCACCTCTTCTCTAGCTCAGCCATGCGGACAGCTCCTTCAGCGCGTCTGGGATCACGAAGTAGTAGGCCCAAAGCCCTTGTCGCTCGGAGCCGACGATCCCGGCTTCACGTAGGACCTTCAGGTGGTGGGAGACGGTCGGCTGTGAGAGGTCAAAGAGCGGCACCAGCTCGCACACGCACACCTTCCCCGCGTGTCTGCGCAGCACATCCACCAGCTGCACCCGCACAGGATCGCCGAGCGCCTTGGCGACCTGAGCCATTCGCATGGCCTGCTCGCGCTCCACATCGGGGTAGACGACCGGCTCGCAGCACGGCTCGCCGGCAGCTCGTTTCTGTTTCGGGGCGAGTTCCAAATCGATAGGCATCTATTTACGAATATCGATTGAAGTGACGTTTGTCAATGGATAGACTCGCGCACTCCGATGACCTGCACCACCGACCACCACCCTCGCACGCCGGCTCTTCGCCGAGTTCCTCGGCTCCGCCCTCCTTGCCGCCATCGTCATCGGATCGGGCATCGCCGCACAACAGCTGTCGCCAAATGACAGCCGGTCTACAGCTCTTCGAGAACGCCGCCGCAACCGGTGCCGGGCTCTACGCGCTCATCCTGATGCTCGGACCGGTCTCCGGCTGCGCACCTCAACCCCGTCGTGTCGTTCGTCGCGGCGAGCCTGCGCGGGATCACCTGGCGCGACGCACTTGCCTACACTACCCGCACAGATCGCTCGGCTGCATCTGCCGGAGCCGTCGCCGCCAACGCCATGTTCGCCAAAGCCGCCGTCAGCATCGCCCAACACCACCGCGCAAGCCCGCCACATCTGATGGCCGAGGTCATCGCGACAGCAGGGCTCGTGCTCGTCATCTTCGCGCTCGTCCAGACCCACCGCGCAGCATCAGCACCCGCAGCCGTCGGCGCGTACATCGCCGCCGCCTACTTCTTCACCAGCTCCACCAGCTTCGCCAACCCTGCCATCAGCATCGGGCGCATGTTTTCCAACACGTTCGCCGGCATCGCCCCCGCATCCGTTCCCGCGTTCATCGTCGCGCAGCTGATCGGCGGTGCAGTCGGGCTGCTCGGCGTGCGACTTCTCTATCCGGCGCCAGCGCTGCAGAGGTCACCAGCATGAGCACCGTCCTATTCGTCTGCCTGCAGAACGCCGGACGCTCGCAGATGAGCCAAGCACTGTTCGAGCAGGCAGCCAACGGCAACCATCACGCGCTATCGGCAGGCACCAGACCCGCCGAACACGTTCACCCCGAGGTCATCGACGTCATGCGCGAGGTCGGCATCGACCTATCCGACCGCAAACCGCAACTGCTCACCCAAGAGCTTGCCGAGAAGGCAGATGTCGTCGTCACGATGGGCTGCGGCGACGAGTGCCCGTTCATCCCAGGCAAGCGCTACATCGACTGGGAACTGCCCGACCCAAGCGGCCAGCCAATCGGCACCGTGCGGCTCATCAGAGACGAGATAGCGCTCCGGGTCAAAGGACTGCTCGCCTCGCCGACGTTGTAATAGCGCTTGAAATGCATGCCGCTAGAACAGATCGCGCCAGCTGAACTCCGGCGCGTAACCCAGCACAGTTCGGGCTTTCTCGATGCCCAGCAGCGTGTCGAATCCTTCGACCGACGCAGCCACCGGCACGCTCGGAAAGTACGCGGACATCAGCTCCCTGCTCGGGCGTCTCATCACGGTGTCGCCGGCGGCGATGATGAACGAGTCGGCCCCAACGACCTGGGCCTCCAGCGCCAGCCGCACACTCTGGTTGACGTGGCTCTCGTCGACGTAGCCCCACAGGTTCCACTTGCGCAGCTCCGGGTCATCCCAAAACGTGGGAAACCGCTCGTAATCGCTGCGCACCATCACGTTGGAAAACCGCAACCCGACAATCGTCATCGCGAACCAGCGGCTGAACTGTCGTGCCATCTCCTCGCCGAGCACCTTTGAGAGCGCATAGCTGGATTCTGGGTACGTGTGGGCCTCGTCGATCGGCGCATAGTCGGGCGCCCGGTCGAACGGCAGTCCGAGCGTCGTCTCGCTCGAGGCCCAGACGACGCGTTTGATCCCCAGTCTCGCAGCAGCCGAGAAGACGGCGTAGGTGCTCGTGATGTTCGTCCTGAACACCCGGTCGGGCGTCGCATGCACAGGCGACGGGATTGCCGCCAGGTGGACAACCGCGTCAACCTGGCGGCCCCAGTCCCCCGCGCTGAGCGACTCGACCGTCTGACCGTAATCGGTGAGATCCGCCGGCAAGAACGCGATCGGGGAATCAGGACCGGATGGCTCGGGCGATGGGCGTACGTCGATGTTGAGCACCTCGTACCCGTGTTCCAACAGGTCGAGCGCGACGCCTCGCCCGGCTTTTCCACTCCCACCCGTTACGGCAACCCGCTTGATCATCGGCATCTCCAACTTGGCATCCGGCTTTCTATGAGGGCAAAGCCCCTTCATTCTCCGCGACGCGACGGCGACGCAGAGCACATCGCCCAGAGCGGGCGATGCCGCCTCCCCCAGTCACGGGGCAGCCTTCAGGACAACCCAATCCCGAAAGGACGCCAGATGGTCGACACTTCAACTCATCAGAACACCGTGAACACGCTGCCCTCGATCAATCGGCTGCCCTCGATCAATCGTCGTCCCGACGGTCACGTGATCGGCCACGCCCTTGCCGACCCGTTGCCGCGGGCACTTGATGACCATCCCCGGGGGCATGTCATCGGCTACGCGGCGACTGACCCGTCACCACGGCCACTCCTCCGTCGCCTGCGCGGTCACGTCATCGGTCGGGGATCGCATCGCCCGCTGCCGCGACTGCTCAATGACCACCCTCACGGGCATGTCGTCGGTCGCGCGTGGAACATCTGATCGCGCGACGGGCGCACCGGTCCCCGGTGGGCCAGTGCGCCCGTTGGCGGCGTTCGCCGTACCGAATTACCGACGCTTCACGATCGGACAGACCATCAGCCTCGTCGGATCATGGACGGAGACGGTTGCCCAAGCCGTGCTCGTGCTGCGGCTTACGCATTCAGGCGTATGGCTGGGCCTGGCCACCGCCGCCCGATACGCGCCAGTCCTGCTGCTCACGCCCTACGCGGGCGTGATCGTCGACCGGGCGAACAAGCGGCGGATCCTTTTACTCACCCAGTCGGCGCTGGCCGCCGCGTCGCTCACGCTGGGACTCCTTGTCATCACCGGCGCGATCCAGCTATGGATGGTCTTCGCCGTGGCGCTCGCGTTCGGCGCGGCCACCGCTCTCGACAATCCTGCCCGACTTGCG
The DNA here is from genome assembly GCA_963720195.1 of uncultured Conexibacteraceae bacterium. Lineage (GTDB taxonomy): Bacteria > Actinomycetota > Thermoleophilia > Solirubrobacterales > Solirubrobacteraceae > Palsa-465. Next base: position 485,058 of record CAVRFD010000007.1, on the reverse strand, counting down.
TTCGTCTCGGAGATGGTCGGCCGGCAATTGATTCGCAACGCGATCACGCTGAACAGCACGCTGGTGAACGTCGGTCGCGGGGTTGGTCCGATGGTCGCGGCCGGGCTAGTGGCCACCGTCGGCGTGGGTTGGTGCTTCGTCGCCAACGCCGCGAGCTTCGGAGCCGTGATCTTCTCGCTTCTGATCCTCAACGTCTCCCAACTGCATCCGTCGGCGCCGGTGCGGCGCGTCCACGGCCAACTGCGCCAGGGCCTGGCCTACGCGCGCACCGTGCCACAGATCCTGGCTCCGATCAGCATGATGGTCCTGATCGGCACGTTCACCTACGAGTACGAGGTGAGTTTGCCGCTATTCGCACGCGGGCCGCTCCACGGCGGGGCGACGACCTACAGCCTGCTGATAGCTGCTTTCGGGTTCGGGTCGGTGCTCGGCGGGCTCTACTGCATCCGTCGACCACAGACCGGAGTGCCGAGAATGATCAGAGCCGCGTCGCTCTACGCCGCCGCGATGTTCGGCACGGCCCTGGCCAACCAGACCTACATCGCGATCTGTGTACTCGTGGTGGTCGGGATGGCCAGCATCACTTTCCTGACCACCGGAAACAGCACGATCCAGATTGCCGCGCGGCCTGAGATGCGCGGCCGTGTGACGGCGCTGTGGTCGACCGCCCTGGTTGGCAGCACACCGGTCGGGGCCACGATCATCGGGGCCGTCGGCGATTCGAAGCCGCGGCTGGCCCTGATCCTCGGAGCCGCCGCTTGCGTGGCCGCGGCCGCGGTGGCCGCGGCCATCATCCACGGTGGTACGCGTACGTACTCAAGCTAAGGCGAAAACTCGCGAGTAGCCTTTCAGCCGGTCATGGCAAGTGTTCGTGCCACAGCGGAAACCGACCAGTTGCTGCAGGAGCAGGCAGCGCTGAGACGCGTGGCAACGCTGGTCGCGCAAGGAGCACGGCCGGAAGACGTGTTCTCGGCGGTCGCGCATGAGGTGGCGGGGCTGCTGCCTGTTGCGAACGTGTTCATGGCGCGGCTTGAACCCGACGGCAGCCTCGGCGTCATGGCTGGATGGAGCGCACGTGGGAGCCCTTCCTTTCGGGCCGGGGGGCGCTGGGAGCCCGGCGGAACCAACGTCACCGGAAAGGTCCTTTCGACGGGTGAGTCGGCACGCCTCGATGACTACTCTGCGGCCTCAGGCCCGATTGGAGGGCGCGCACGAGACGCTGGATTTCGGTCGGCGGTCGGAAGCCCGATCACTGTCGAGGGTCGGCTCTGGGGGGTGACGAGCGCGGCCTCCACACACGAGCCGTTGCCTGTGAACGCGGAGGCACGTCTTGCGTCATTTACCGAACTCGTGGCGATGGCAATTGCGAACACGGAGAGCCGGGCGCGACTCGCCGGTCTGGCCGCTGAGCAGGCGGCCCTGCGACGCGTGGCAATGCTCGTGGCGGAGGGAGCTACACCGGCCGCGGTGTTCGATGCGGTGGCCGCCGAGACGCTCACGCTGATGCGAGCAGATTCGGCGCGGGTATGTCGCTATGAGCCAGACGAAACCGCCACGATCCTGGCGGAGCGCAACACCGTCGGCGATCCGGTACCGGTCGGGACGCGGTTGACGCTCGAGGGCACGAGCGTCACCGCGAGGGTCCTCGCCACGCAGCTGCCGAGCCGAAGGGATGCGTTTGAAGAGCCAGGCGGCACGCCTGGCCGGCTCGCCAGAGAGCGAGGCCTCCACCAAGCAGTCGGCGCGCCGATCCTCGTCGAGGGCCGGTTGTGGGGAGCGATCGTCGCTCACTGGTCCGCCAGCGAGCCACTGCCGCATGACGTGGAGGCCCGGATCGCACAGTTCGCCGCGCTCGTCGCAACCGCGATCGCGACTGCCAACAGCCGGGACGAGCTGGTCGCCTCTCGCGCGCGCGTCCTTGCTGCGGCGGACGAGGCACGACGCCACGTTGTTCGTGATCTTCATGACGGCGCGCAGGAGCATCTGGTCAACACGATCGTCACGCTGAAGCTCGCCAAGCGCGCCGCGCCTGGCGATCCGGTCAGGGCCGAGGAACTGATCTCCAGAGCCCTCGATCAGGCCGAGGAAGCAAACGAAGAGCTCCGTGAGCTTGCGCACGGAATCCTTCCGTCTGTCCTCGTGCGAGGTGGCATCGAAGCCGGTGTGGATGCACTTGCCTCGCGTCTCCCGCTTCCGGTGACCGTGGATGTCTCGGCGCCTCGGGTCGAGCCGGGGATCGAAGCGAGCGTCTATTTCGTCGTGGCCGAGGCGCTCACCAACGTCGTCAAGCACGCAGGAGCGCAAGCAGCGGAGGTCATCGCCAGCGTGCGGGACGGCGAGCTATGGGTGGAGATCCGCGATGACGGCGTCGGCGGCGCCGATCCTCGAGGTAGCGGTCTCATCGGTATGGCCGATCGCGTGACTGCCCTCGGTGGGCGGATCACGGTCGAGAGCCCGACCGGCGTTGGCACGGTGGTCGTCGCCGCGATGCCGCTGCCGGTCACCTGACCGGGCGCGTGGAGTCCCGCAGATATGTGACGGCGGCGAGGACTCGCCGGTGCTCGTTAGGGCTCATATCGAGGCCAAGCTTGTGAAATATGTTCCGCACATGCTTCTCGACTGCCGCCTCGGTGACGACCAGCGCCTCAGCGATGCCACGGTTCGACTTGCCTTCGGCGATCAGGGCGAGAACCTCGCGCTCGCGTTGGCTGAGCTCGTCCAGCGGTCCCTCGCGACGCCGCCGGCCAAGCATTCGACCGACAACCTCGGGATCGAGCGCAGTGCCACCATTGGCCACCCGGGCGACGGCTTCGGTGAAGCCGTCGACGTCGCCGACGCGCTCCTTGAGCAGGTAGCCCACCCCCTCGGCGCTGTCGCCGATCAGGTCCAACGCGTAGCGCTCCTCGTAGAACTTCGACAAGAGGAGCACCCCGGTCTCTGGGAGGCGGCGGCGCACCTCGAGTGCAGCAACAAGGCCGTCCTCGCCCCGCCCGGGCGGCATCTGGATGTCGGCAACGACCACGTCGGGTTTGTGCGCGAGCGCCTTCCGTAGGAGATCCTCGGCGTCGCCCGCCTGTGCGACCAGATCGAACCCCGCCTGGGCCAGGATCAGAGCGATCCCCTCGCGCAGCAACACATCGTCCTCTCCAATGACGACACGGGTGGGAGTCGGCACAGCGCCACGGTACTACGCGCTTCTCAGGGCGCGTCGGCTGGTGCTGGTCTTTCGCCTCCGAGCAGCGCACGGAGCGGAGCGCTCGGGAGCTGCGCCTTCGGCACGAACTCAAGTCGACCGTTGGAGCCGTTGACGTCGGCACCGGCCGTGGCGTCGCTGTCGGAGGAGGTCAGCAGCACTCGGGGTTTCCACGGTAATGCCGCCAGCTCATGGGCAAGGCTCACCCCGTCACGATCCGGGAGGCCGACATCGACGAGCACGGCATCGGGACGCGTCGTCCGCGCCACCTGCAGCGCTGACGCCGCATCGCCGGCGCATGCGATCACCTCAAGGCCGTTGTCGTTGAGGATCTGTGTCGCGAGCCAGCGAAAGGCGGGGTCGTCGTCGACAAGCAGGACCGACCGAGTCATGCGTCGATCATCGCATCGGCGCGGGCGCGGAAAGGTAAGGAAAACCTGACCAGCAAGCGCTCGATCCCCTACCGGGCAGGTGAGGTCTGTCCTCGGCCCGGGTAACGGCTGTGGTTATGTCACAGTCGCGGGCAGAGCGGGATATTCAAACGGTCACCGGCTACGACCACTTGGAGATCAAGATGACGCGCACCCAACCCGCATGCTCGCTGGCACCTCCGCCGGCAACCGTCCTTAGCGGCTGCCTCATCCAATCGCTTTTGCTGGAGACGGTGGCGCGTAGCGAGCTTGGGCATGCGGATGCCGTCGGCCGGGCCTTGGAGCGCACGCTGCTCGCCGAGGTCTTCCACCTGCTGGCCGGCCACGCCGCTGTTCCCCTCCGATCGGCCCCTGAACCGCTGGACGAACCGCTTACTGAGACCGAGGCGCGCGTCCTTCGCTATCTCCCGACGAACCTCTCCAAGCGCGAGATAGCGGACGAGCTCTACGTGTCCGTCCACACCGTCAGGACACACATCAAACACCTCTACGCCAAGCTCGACGTGCACAGTCGGGGCGAGGCCGTAGAGCAGGCGCGCGATTTCGGTCTGATTCCACGCGGGTCACGCCTGGTCGGTCGGATTACCCCACGCGCACCTGCCATCGGCGGAGAATCCTTTTGAGCACCGCACCAATTGACACGATCCAAGGAGACCGTTAGCCATGCTAACCATCGGATTTGTCGGCCTCGGAAATATGGGCGGCAACATGGCGGCCCGCTACCTCGCAGGCGGCTACACCGTCTACGGAGAGGATCGCGACCGGGAGGACGCAGGGTGGCTCGTCGACCAGGGCCTGCGCTGGGCCTCGAGCCCGCGCGAACTCGCGGAGTCGGTCGACGTCGTCCTCACGTCGCTCCCGAACGAGGAGATCGTCGCGTCGGTTGCTGCAGGGCCTGACGGCCTCTTGGCGGGCCTCGGGCAAGGAAAGGTCTGGGCGGATCTGAGCACGATCAGCCCGCGTGCGAGCCGCGAGATCGCAGCAAGTGTGCACGACCAGGGACACGGCGCAGTGATGCTCGATGCACCCGTGTCAGGCAGCGTTCCTCAGGTGAAGGCCGGGACGCTCAGCATCATGGTCGGCGGCGATCTGGGCGCATATGTGCGCGTCGAGTCGGTCCTCCGGGTAATCGGGACTCCGACGCATGTCGGGCAGAACGGTCAGGGCCTCGTGCTCAAGCTCGGCATCAACATCAGTCTCGCGGTGCAGACGCTCGCCTTCGCAGAAGGGCTTCTCTTTGCCGAGCGCGGCGGGATCGAGCCGCAGCTTGCGGCGAAGGTCATGTCGGAGAGCCAGATCGCCTCGCCGATGCTGAAACTGCGAGTCCCGCTGATGCTCGCCCCTCCTGACGATGCCTGGTTTGACATAAGCCTGATGCACAAGGACATACGCCTCGTCCGTAAGGCCGGTGATGAAGACGGAACACCGCTCCCCTCGGCTGCAGTAGCTGACGAGATCTTGACGAAGGCCGAGGAGCTCGGCTACAGCCACAGAGACCTCGCCAGCCTGCTTCAGGTTCTTACGGACATGGCCAAAGGTGACGGATCCAGCGCCACATAAGCGGGGCTCTCACGTTCGGCTCAGAGCCTCTCCCCCGCCTCGATCGCCGCATCCAGCACGTTCTCAGGCGGCGCGAGGGGGCACTGCCAGGCAGCGTCGTAGCGGCACGACGGGTGGTAGCTGAAGTTGAAGTCCAGGACGAGGTGCCCATTGTCGAGGCCCAGATCGGCGCCTTTGGCCGTGTCGAGTGCGTAGCGACCGGCGCCGTAGGTCGAACTGCCGGCCGTTGCGTCGCGGAACGGCACGAAGATGCCGCCGCCGTACTGCTCAAGCCACCAGATCGCCAGACGCCCGCCGACCGGATCGGAGAGCTCGACCCAACCGAGCTGGCGGATGCGGGTGACCTCCTCGGCGCCGGTCGCGATCGAGTACCTCGCAGCCGCTGCCGCTGAGACTGGAACGACCGGCAGGGCAAAACGCAGACTCGGGTCATAAGGCCAGTAAGGGACGCCGGTGACCCGCATCGGATCCGCGGAACCCAACGGACTCTGTGGGTGTTCGCGAAAGAGCCGGTCGCGGCGCTCACACCAGCGCAGGTGAGCCACCGCCGGATCCGCCGTGGCCCTCACCTCGGCGTACATCTCGGCGACTTCGCGCCGCCACTCGGTCAGCGACAGCTCACTACTGAGCTGCACCTGCGCGTCGGGGATCTCTCGCCACATCACCACGTGCGGACCGATGTCAGGTTCCTCCCATGTATCGCCCCACGGCCGCATGCCGGCACGCTCATAAAGGCCCAGTGCGGCGAGCCGTGCGTTGGCCCACAGAATTCCGCCGCCGCCGGCGGCGATGTGGTCGACCACGGCTCGCAGCACAGCCGTGCCGATGCCGAGATTGCGAAAGTCTGGACTCGTTGCCATCCCCCGTATACGCCAACCAGGGCCAGTGCGCTCGGCAAACGGCGGCGGCTCAGGCGAGAGCCGCGCGACGCTTAGGACCCGATGATCCGGCCCGATCGCACCAAAGGCGAGCGTCGTCGGCAGCCGGTCATCGTCCAGGCTGAACGGTTCGCCGTCGCTGAGATGCGGCCGCAATACGGCTTTGCGCAGCGCGAGGGTCCGCTCGACGGGGATCCGCTCCACCGTGTACGTCACAGTACTCATTCAGCAGTTCAGTGCGACTGCGGCCTCTGGCGTTGCGACATGGAAGCTGAAGCTCTCCTGCAGATACAGGCGTACGTCTTCTGAATCGTGGGAGTCGTAGCCGATCGAGAGGTCCTGCCCTGAGTCGAACACGAAGTCCCCCCCACGCGTGCTCATGATCACGGCGCCCTGAAGGCCCGGAACCCAGACGACCGAGCCGTCGAGGATCTTCGCGACGTGCTCGCGGAGCGGGTAGCCGCCCCGTTCGGAGGCTCCGGTCAGCAGCCGGTATTGCTCGTCACCCGCGGCAAGCGCGTACGGGCCTGCGATCCCGACACCCATCAGCAGCTCGAGTCCTGCAGCCACCCGGTCCGGGTAGGTGTCCGGGCTCTCGGTGGAGAGCACATCGTGCGGTGACGCCTCGATGATCCCGGTGAACGCGTCGGCCCAGCCGTGGAACACGGATGCGCCTTCGGCGACTGCGATCTGATGCGCCGCGTTGTCCAGGGGTGTCAGGTCGACGTCATCAGCACCGCGGCTGGCGTCGCGAAGCTCGTCGCGAGACAGCGTGAAGTCCGCGCGCAGCTCGATCAGCGGAAGGACGCGACGTTGCAGCGCCGTCACCCCGACGCCGTCACCGACGGTGAGCGGAGCGGTCCGCCCGAGATTGGTCGCGGAATGCTGCCAGCCATTCGGACCGCTGAAGTCGATCAGCTTGCGCGCCGCGAGCGCGGGGGTCAGACGCTCGCGCGCCTCCTGGTCGAGCAGATCCCAGCCGGCATCGCCGATCGGCGCGAGCGAACGAAGCAGGTGGTTCACGCTGATGCTCCTCTCAGACCGCCGATTCCGAGCGATCCGTCGTGATTGGTTGGTGCAGGCGTCGCGGCTTCATCGGCCTCCGCCCCGTCGGTATCCGATTCGTCCTGGTTGACGACGCTCAGATCGCTGTCGGGCTGAGGGTCCGCCAGCCCGTCGAGTACGTCGATGGTCGGGACGAAGAAGAGGTTGCCGGTGACTGCCGTTGAAAAGTCGAGGATCCTGTCGGTGTTGCCCGGCGGGTTGCCGATGAACATGTTGCGCAGCATCTGCTCGGTGACGCCGGGGTCGGCGGCATAACCAATGAAGTAGGTGCCGAACTCGCCATCGCTGACGCGTCCGAACGGCATGTTGAAGCGCACGATGTCGTGCTCGACGCCGTTCTCATCGACGATCGTGTTGAGCGCGACGTGTGAATTCGCGGCCTTGACGTCGTCGGGCAGCTCGATGTCGTTGAGCTTGGTGCGGCCGATCGCGCGCTCCTGCTCCTCGACCGGCAGCGCATCCCAGGCACTCAGGTCGTGGACGTACTTCTGGACGATCACGTAGCTGCCGCCGGCGAAGTCCGGATCCTCGTCCCGGATCGTCACCACCTGCTGGGCCGCCTGGCCCTCTGGATTCTCGGTGCCGTCGACGAAGCCGAGCAGGTCGCGTTCGTCGAATGACCTGAACCCGTGAACCTCGTCGACGATCGTGACCAGTCCGGAGAATCGGTCCGTGAGGCGCTGAGCCAGTTCGAAGCAGAGATCGAGGCGGTGCGCGCGAATGTGGAACAGCAGATCTCCGGGCGTCGACACAGCTGTGTGCTTCGCCCCCGCCAGCGGGACGAATCGATGCAGATCCCTGGGTCGAGGCCGGCCGGCGCACATTCGATCCCATAGGTCTGACCCGATGCCGGCAATACAGCTGAGCTCACCCTCGGGAATCCGGAAGCCGACAGAGCGTTTCAGGCCGGTCACGTCGGCGAGCGCCTCGCGAAGGGAGTCCTCCCCGCCCGGAGTCGCGACGGCGACAAGGAAGATCGCAGCCTCTGTGAGCTGACCGACTATCGGTTGCGGCTGCTCTGCCTCGGGCGTCGACACGAAGACGTATGTTCGCACTGACGCGCACGCGGTGAGCCGAAAGTCCGAGCCAGGAGGGCTTGGCGAACCTCCTAGGCCCGGCTGGGTACCAGGGCTTCGACAACGCGGATCAGCTCGACCGTATCGACGGCAGATCCGATGATGATGACCTTGAGGCTCTGGCGCGCCTCGTCGTACACGGGCTCGACCCGTAATGGCGACTCCGAGTCCGCGCGGCCCCCGGTCGCCGCGGTCAGCGTGCGCGTGATCCGCTCCGCCGACTCCGAGGCGATCCCGTCCACCTGGACGACGCTGGAAACCTCGAGCGTCGGGCGAACCGACGGCAGTGCAGCCACGGATGCCGTTTCGGCGTCTCCCCTTGCCAGGCCCGCGCCCGTAAAAGCCTCGAGATCGGCTCGTGAGATCCGGTACTGCTTGCCGATCCGGACGCCCGGCAGCCGGCCCTCACGTAGGTAGCTACGGACCGTCCGGACCTGCAGACCCAGGATCTGAGCTGCTTCCTCCGCTGAGTAGAGCTGTTCACTCATCTGCTTTGCAGGATGTTATGACCACTACCAGTCGGGCTAATGGTCGTATAGAGCAGTTTACGGTCGTTTACCTGCAGTTATAGCGGTTATAACCGTAGGTTAGAACGCCTCAGCGGCAGTTATGGGCGCAGACCGATTCGTGGCCCGGGCCGGCGCAGCCCTAACCAAAGCTTTGTATGGGTATTCGATTTGGTTATAGCCCAGAGGAAATGTGAGGCCATAACCCGACGCAATTAGCGGCTATTCATCTCGGTTATGGCTAGGCCAATGCAACGCTAACCGCATAACTCGGGGCTCCCGCGGGTTTAAACCCACATAAAGGAATAGGCCTCTGCCAACGAGGCCATTACGGGAGGTTGTGATGCGGAAACTGATACTGGCCGCGGCTGTGGTGGCCGCACTCGTGTGCGCACCGCTTGCGTTCGCGGCTTCGTCGCCGACCGTCTCGGCTGGCGCCGCGACGAGCATCGCGGCAACGTCCGCAACCCTGCACGGGAGCGTCAACCCGAATGGGCTTGCTACCACCTACCAGTTCGAGTACGGCCCGACGAACGCTCTGGGCAAGGTCTCTCCGGCAACAGCAGCGAGTGCCGGGTCGGGGGCCGCCGCGGTCGCCGAAGCGACCAAGATCTCCGGACTATCGCCAGACACCACCTACTACTACGCGCTCGTGGCGGCCAACAGCGCGGGCACGTCGACCACGCCGGTCGAGTCGTTCAAGACGACCGGAAATCCGGCACCCGGCGCGACCACCGATCCAGCGGCCGGTGTTAGCCGGTACGCAGCGACTCTCGTGGGAACGATCGCTCCGAACAATCAGGCAACCACCTATTGGTTCCAATACGGCCTGACCACCAGCTACGGCTTCCAGACCGTCGTGAATACGCTGGCGGCCGGCAGCACGCCGGTCACGGTCAGCGCCGCGCTTCCGGGTATCGCTCCCGGCACGGTCTTCCATTACCGCCTGGTCGCGAGTCACGGCTCGACGTCAACGACGTACGGGGCCGACGTCACGTTCGCCACGTTGCCCTGGCCACGGGCGCACACGAGCATGACGGCCGCCGTCAGTCCACACTCGGCGAAGAAGGGGCCGGCCAGCTTCACCGTCCGTGGGCGGATCGGGCTGGCTTACACGACACCGGCGGCGCTCGGCTGCAGGGGTACGGTCGCGATCTCGTACTACGACGGCAGGCGTCAGCTGGCAAGGGCCGATGTAGCCGTCGCGCCGACTTGCGCCTACAGCGCCAGGACCCGGATCGGGCGCTCTGTAAAGGGTCGCCTGACGATCAAGGTGCGCTACGGCGGAGACGAGTACCAGGCACCGGCCACGAAGCAGGCGTCTGTGAAAGTCGGCTGAGGGTGGCCGATGCGGCCTCCGGGTTCAGCGCAATCCGGAGGCCGCAACCAGCTCAGCGATGATCTGGGAAAGCTGACTTCCCTGCCAGGCGACCGGCGACTTCCCCGGTTGATCCGTGACCAGGCGCGCGTCCGGGATCGTCGCGGCATACGCAACCCCGAGTGCTTCCGGGTGCTCAGGATCAGCGTCGTCGTTTGAGGCCACGACGACAGCCGGCAGGTCGACTCCAGAGAGATCCTCCAGACCGCCGAACGGCCGCGAGCGTGGCAGCGCACTGAGAGCGTCAGCCAACGCGTCGGGATGGTCGTGTTGTGAGAGCCGCTGGCGCGTGACTGTGGTGACGGTTTGCGCGAGCGCCGGCGTGCTGGTCTGCGGCACCCCATATGCCTCCACAAAACCGTCGACGCCCCCCGCGCGCAGCGCCTCCGCGAGGCGGTCCCAGCGCTCGAGGCGCTTCTCCTCGGTCGCGCCGTCACCACTGTAGGCAGGCGTAATGACGGCTATCCCGGCGACACGTTCGGGGTACCGCAGGGCCAGGTTGAGGAGTGTGTGGGCGCCCATCGAGGCACCGGCCAGAACGGCCCGCTCAATCCCACGGTCGTCGAGAACGGCGATCGCATCGTCGGCAAGCAGGTCGTACGTGTAGGCGTCCGCGGCGGGTGCGGCCGACGAGTGGCCGTGTGCGCGCGCGTCGTACTGCACCACCCGGTGCCCCGAGCGCTCGAGCGCCGTCGAGCCCATCACCACGTAGCGGCGGGTCGCCGTCAGGCCGTGCAGCAAGAGCACGGCTGGGCCGGTTCCAGACTCCTCGCCGGACAGCACCACGCCGTTGCTCTGGATTGTGAAATCGGTCGGCACAGCGGAGACTCTACGATCAACGCATATGGACGTCACCGAGCAGACATTCGCAACCGCCGTCATGGAGCGCTCCAAGGAGATTCCGGTCGTCGTCGACTTCTGGGCCGAATGGTGCGGGCCGTGTAAACAGCTCACCCCTGTGCTGGAGCGAGCCGTGGCCGAGCGCGCCGGAAAGATCGAGCTGGCCAAGGTCGACACCGATAGCAACCAGGAGTTGGCGCGCGCCCTTCAGATCCAGGGCATCCCTGCGGTCAAGGCGTTCAAGGACGGACAGATCGTGTCCGAGTTCGTAGGAGCTCAGCCGCCCGAGGCAGTCGCGAAGTTCCTCGACGCACTGCTGCCCTCGGAGGCCGAGGGACTGGTGGCGCAGGGCGATGAAGCGTCGCTGCGGCGCGCGGTCGAACTCGAGCCGGGCCGCGCCGACGCCGCCGTGCCGCTCGCGAAGCTCCTTCACGCCCGTGGCGAGACCGATGACGCTGTTGCACTCCTGCAAAACGTCTCCGGCAGCTTCGCCGCTGACGGGCTGCTCGCCCGGATCGGGCTGGAGCGTAGCGGCACGCCGGACCTCAGCGAGGCGTTCAGCGCACTCGACTCCGGAGCGAACGAACGCGGTCTCGACCTGCTGATCGATGCGATCCCCTCGGCCGACGGCGCCAAGGATGAGATCCGCAAGGTTGTCGTCGGCGTAATGGACGAGCTCGGGCCTGAGAACGAGATCTCCCGCGCAGCCCGCCGCCGGCTTGCCACCGCGCTCTACTAGTCGGACCGCTCCTAGACCGCCAGCGCCAACTGCTCGGGCTCGACCTCATCAGAGGTCAGTCCGGCGACGCGCAACCCCAGCAGTCGCACAGGGCGCGGTGGATCGAAGCCGCGCAGCAGTTCGAGCGCAACGCGCCGGACGTCGTCGATGCCATTCACCGGTACCGCCAGCGTGCGCGCGCGTGTGTGCGTCGAGAAGTCATCCAGCCGCACCTTGATCCCGACGGTGCGCCCACGGCGCCCCTGCCGCACGAGTGCCACCGACAGCTGATCGACCAGGCTGGCAAGGATCGTCTCGAGCTCAGCCAGGGTGACGATGTCGTAATCGAATGTGCGTTCCCGGGACTCCGAGACGACCTTGCGCTCCTCGGTCACGGCGCCGTCGTGTTCAAACCGCGCCAGTGCCTGCAGATGTTGGGCTGTGCGCGCGGTGAAGGCGAGCCGCAGCGTCTCGATTTCGGCGCAAGCGAGCTCGGCGATGGTCCCGACCCCCAGCGCCTGCAGCCGTTCAGCGGTCTTCCCACCGATTCCGGGGATCAGTTTGCACCGTGCCGCCGCAAACCTGGCGCAGGCCTCTTCGCGCGTCAGCACCACGAACCCGTGGGGCTTCTCCGCATCCGAAGCAACCTTTGCCACGAGCTTGTTCGGACCGATCCCAACCGACGCCGTCAGTCCCGTCCGCTCCTTGATCTGGGCCACGAGCCGGCGCATGCCGGCCTTTGGTGCGGGCAGGCCGGTGAGCTCGAGATAGGCCTCGTCGAGCCCGACCACCTCGACGGTGTCGACGTTGCCCCTCACGATTCCCATCACCTCTGCCGACGCCGCACGGTAGTACGGGAAGTCCGGCGGCAGGAAGATCGCCTGCGGGCACAGGCGCCGAGCCTGTGAGGCCGGCATTGCCGACCCCACACCGAAGCGTCGCGCTTCGTACGAGGCGGTGGTGACCACGGCCCGCGGCCCAGAACCCGCGACGACCACCGGCCTTCCGCGCAGCTCCGGGCGGCGGCGCAGCTCCACCGACACGTAGAACGCATCCATGTCCATATGGGCGACGCAGCGCTCGCTCACGCAGAACATGCAAGCGCACACGCCGGACAGAACACACGTTCGTGTCTGATCACATATCCGTCTTGGACTTCAGCAGGTCGTAGCGGGGCCCGGTGACCTTGTCGACGCCGTTCTTCACAATGCCGGCGGCATATAGGGGTTTGAATGTGTTCTGGAACAGCTGGCCGTGGCAGATGTTCGCCGCGGTGCCCGGGTTGTTGAACCACAGGAAGCCGTCGACGTACTTGTAGCCCGTATCCCAACTCAGCGGCCCGGTGCCGCGCCCAGGCGGGTTACAGAGGTCCTCGTTGCCGTTGTCCACGCGATCCTTCGGCACCAGCGGTCCACGGCCGTTGTTGCCGGTCTGGACGATGAAGTGCGCGCCGCCGGTGAGCTTTGCGACCTGCTGGCCCCAGTCGACGTCGGTTGTCGTCCAGTCGTAGTGCGTGGTGTTGACGAGGAAGCCGTTTGCGTCCTCGATGTCGGCCTCGCGCAGCATCCGTGCCGCCAGCGCCGGCCCGATCGAGGCATCGGGGGCGCCGGCATCGAGATAGATCAGCAGGTGCGGATCCTGCGACAGAACCTTCACGGCATAGGCGATCAGCTGCATCCGCTGCTTCGTCTCCGCCGACGTCAGACAGTGCGTCGTGATCAGCGAGTCCTCTTCCAGATAGAGCACCACGCGGAAGTTCCCGATGCCGTGCGCGAGCTGCGTGATCCAGCCCTTGAAGCGATTGGCGATCGGTCCCGGCTTCTGACAGAAACCGTGGACCAGCGAGTAGGTGCTGAGCGGCACCGTCGTGTTCGGCTCGGCGACCTCGGCGTCGGCGAGGTACTTCTCGACGGTCGCGGCGAGGGAACTCGCGGGCTGATTCCACATCCAGAAGCGATAGCTCTCCGAGCCGGGCGTGTCGGCGAGCTTGTTCAGCTCGGCCGCCAGGGCCGGCTTGCTGTGGTTGTACTTGCCGGCGGCCTGCCCGACCGGCGACTGCCCGCCGAACACATACCACGCGACGTTCTGCAGCGGGTCACCGTCCGTCGGCACCTGCGGATAACCGAGCGGGTTCTCCGTGTCCTTGGCACCGAGCGGATCGTTCTGCAGCAGATCGATGATCGCCTGGCTGGGTGAGCCGAGCGGTTGCGGATGGGCGCCATACAGGTAGGCGCGCGCGGTGCGCATCGGCCCGTTGATCCCCTGGTCGTGGATCGTGACGTTGAAGGTGGCGGTGCTCTGCCCCGGCGCGAAGTCAGCCTCGCTGTTGGGGACCTTGTCGAAGTTGTGTCCGGCCTCGGAGCTTTTGTTGGTGACACCGTAGTAGACCGTCTCGGGCCCGCTCGTGTCGGTGCGCTCGATCGTCACGGCAAACTGGCCGGCGTTCTCGTTCGCCTGGTAGACCGCGCTTGAGAAGAAGACGGTCCCGGAATTGGAATGGTTGGAGTCGTCACGAGCTACGCGGGTGACGGCGAGGGCCTGCGGTGCAACGACGACAAACGTCAGGAGCCCTGCAAGGAGAGTTAGGAAATGGCTGAGATTCTTAGGCACGAACCTTTTATCGGCTGAGATGCCCCGGCGTTTAACAGTCCGCCGGAGCATCAACAGATCGACAATGCTTCAGAAACGGCGATCAGACCGACGCGAACACCTGTCCGACGCCCCACATCCCCAGGTAACGCGCGGTGTTCTGGTTCAGATCGAAGCTGCGGCCGTATATATAGGGACCACGATCGTCGACGGTCGCGACGACCGTGCGTCCTCCATAGGAGATCGTGACCTTGGTTCCGCATGGCAGCGTCTTGTTGGCGACCCCGTAGGTCGCGTGGAAGCCGCAGGCGGTGTTGCCGGCGTCGTAGTACCAGGAGGCCACCGTCGGCTCGAGCCCGACGATCTGCCCGGCTGCCGCCGAGCTCGCACGGACGCGCTTACTCCCTTGGAAGCTGACCCGCACCGCGGTCGAGCCGAGGCCATGCACTCGATAGTGGATTTGGAAGCGTCCGTTGCGGTGGGTGTGGCTGGTGGCCAGCGTGCGCCAGTGACGCCCGGCGCGGGCGATCAGCTTGACCTCGGCGCCGCGCTGGCCGGGCGTCAGCAATCCGTGCACGACGACGGTGCTGCCGGTGGGGCTTGCGAGCGCGGCCTGGTGATCGACGACGAACCGTGAGACGACCAGACCGGTGCGGATCCGGCTCTTCCTGGATGGCTGCCGGCCGTCCGTATGCGGGCCTGAAATCTGATGAACCGTTCCCCGCGTTGCGGTTTGTGCACCGCGGGCGACTGCTGAGTTACTGATGAGGATCGCTCCAGCGATCGGCAATGTTGCAATCAGTGCGCCCGTCGCAAGCTTTGCTGCGCCGGGCACGCGCATTAAACGACTGGCTCTCATGAGCTGAGGGCCTCCTTTTCAAGTCGTCGACCGAGCGCCTACGGAGTTAGCTGACGGGCTCGCGGTCAGACATGCGGCGCCTGTTGGCGCTCACAGCCTTCTCGCTACGGGTGCAACCGGCTTTTGCGCCGGCGTTCGATTCGCCCCAGCCAGGCGGGCATTTGGGCCTGGCATTGGTTCCCCCGTTCGCCTCGCACCGGGCTGAGACGATTCGGCAGGTCGCTTATGACGCCGGGCAGCGTTGCAGCACCGATCGAGGCGTGTGTGTGACCTTGGTCACACACACGCCGTTAAGGAAATGTTTGCGCCTGCAAACAGCCGCTTTTTTGAATTTCGCAATCGCTTGCAAGAATCAGGGCGTGCCCCAGGCGAACCGTCTCAGCGGCCTCGACACCTCGTTCCTCCATTTGGAGGGCGGCGTCGCACACATGCATGTCGGCGCCTGCGCGATCTTCGATGGGCCTGCCCCTGCGTACGAAGACCTGGTGGACACTGTCAAGGACAGGCTGCACCTGGTGCCACGCTATCGCCAGCGGCTCGCGTTTGTGCCGTTCCGTCAGGGACGGCCGGTCTGGGTCGACGATCCGCAGTTCCGTCTCCCCTTCCACGTCCGCCACACGGCGCTGCCGAAGCCGGGCAGCGACGAGCAGTTACGCCAGCTGGCTGGGCGGATCTTCTCGCAGGCGCTTGACCGCGGACGCCCGCTGTGGGAGCTCTGGTTGATCGAGGGCCTCAGCGGCGAACGCTTCGCGCTGCTCTCCAAGACGCACCACGCGCTTGTCGACGGGATCTCCGGAGTCGACATCGCGAGTGTCATCTTCGACTCCGACCCGGATCCGCGGCCAGTGGCGCCGCCGCAGCGTCCTTGGGTGCCACGACCGGTCCCAACCTCCGCGCAATTGCTGGCGGACGCGCTGCTCGAGCGCACTACCGCCCCCGGCGACCTCGTACGCGGCCTGCGATCGACCCTGTGCCCGCCGCGCGAACTGGTGGAACGCGCCGGCGCCACCCTGGCCAGGTTCGGTGCGTTGACCTGGGCAGGCCTCGAGCCTGCACCGCGCAGTCCGTTCAACGTACCGATCGGTCCGCACCGCCGATTCACCTGGGTCGAGGCCTCACTGGCCGATTTCCGTCAGGTCAAGGACGCCCTCGGCGGCACGATCAACGACGTGGTCCTCGCGGCAGTGGCCGGTGCACTCGGCAGCTACATGCGCCGCCATGAGTTCGACACCAACGGCCTGGTGCTGAAAGCGCTCGTGCCCGTCTCGGTCCGCGGGGCCAGCGAGCGGGGCGCGCTCGGGAACCGGATCGCGGCGGTCTGGGCGCCGCTGCCCGTGGGGATCGACGACACGGTCGAGCGTTTGGCGATGATTTCCGAGGCGATGGCCGAGGTCAAACGCTCCGGCCAGGCGGTCGGAGCCCAGGCGCTCGCGGAGCTGGCCGGCTTTGCCTCGCCGACACTGGTCGCGCAAGCCGCGCGCCTGCAGGCGCGCCAGCGGCTCTTCAACCTCGTCGTCACCAACGTTCCCGGGCCCCAGATCCCTCTGTACCTGCTTGGCCGGCGCATGCACGCGATCTACCCGCTGGTCCCGCTCGCCGCCAACACCGCGCTCGGCATCGCGGTCATGAGTTACGACGGCGCTCTCGATTTCGGGCTGAATGCCGACTATGACGCGCTCGCTGACCTCGAGCCGCTGGCTGATGATCTGCGCGAGGCGATCAAGGGGCTGGTCGACGCCGCCAGCATCGCCCCAGCGGCTCGCCCCTGAATCAGGGCGGGTCGCTCTCAGAAAGGGAGCGCCGCGCGCGCTTCCGGGCTCAGCTCGCGGACCGCGATCGTCATCCGAGAGAGCGCGCACAGCCGTGCCTGGTCGTCAGTCATCTCGACCTCCCACACCCAGGTCGTGCGGCCGGCGTGCTTGCGGACCGCGGTCGCATAGATCGTTCCGCCGGTGACCGGCCGCAGGAAACTGGTCTGGTTCGACAGGCCGCTTGCCACATTGCCCTCGGGCAGCACGACCGCAGCCGTTGCGACCGAGGCCAGACCCTCGGCGATGGCTGCAAAGACGCCGCCGTGTACGAGCCCGAACGCCTGCTTGTGCAGCTCCCCAACCACCAGCTGGGCGCGCGCGAACTCGGGCGCGATCTCGAGGATCTCAAGCCCGTAGAAGGAGTCGAAGCCGCGGCTCTTCGTGAACAGATCGGTGTCCGCCATGGGCACGCACGATAACCGGCTCCCGCCCGAACCCTCCACTACGCTCTGCACGCGATGGACGCCCTTGACAACCTGCCGCCAGACCAGCGCGCGGTCCTGCAGATGGTTCTTCAGCGCGGCCGCAGCTACGACGAGATCGCGAATGTGCTCTCAATCGACCGCGCCGCGGTCCGCCAACGCGCACTCGACGGCTTCGACGCGCTCACGCCCGCGAGCGTGCTGCCCGGCCCCGAGCGCGCGCTGGTGACCGACTACCTACTCGGCCAGCTGCCCGACAAGGTCGCTGACCAGGTCTACTCATACCTTCAGGCCTCCGATACCGACCGCGAGTGGGCCCTGGCGCTAGCGGCCGAGCTCGCCCCGCTGACCTCCACGGCGCTGCCTGAGATCCCAGTCGGCGCCCCGCTGGGCGCCGACGACTGGCACGACGGTGACCTCGAGCATCACAGCGATGCGCCCGCGGTCGCGGCCGCCGTCCCACTCGAGACGGACGCGCAGCTCGAGTTCGCCGGCGATGTTGTTGACACCGGCGCAGTTGTCGGCGCGTCCGTTTCACTGGATCGGGCGCCGGCGCATAGCTGGGATCCACCGGTCGACTCGGTGCCTCCGCGCCCGAGCTCCAGGCGCGGTGGCGCGATCCTGCTCGGCGTCATCGCCGTCGTGATCGTCGCGGCGATCGTCGTCGGGCTGGTCAGTTCCGGTGGTTCGAACCCCAAGGCAAGCGCTCATCGCACCACGTCGACCCGGACGACGACCGCGGCGCGTACGACGACAGCCGGCGCGAGCACGCCGCAGATCCTCGCCCAGTTGAACCTCACCTCGCCAACGGGCGCGAAGGACACCGTCGGCGTTGCCCAGGTGATCCGGTACCGCGGCGTCGTCGGTGTGGTGGTCGACGCCCAGGGCGTCCCCGCAAACACGCAGCACAATGCCTACGCAGTCTGGCTCTACAACTCCGCCTCGAGCCACAAGTTCGTCGGCTTCGTTCACAACCTTGTCGGCAAGAGCGGAAAGCTTGCCGCCGAAGGCCGGCTGCCGGCCGGCGCTGGCGCCTACCACGATCTGCTGATCACGCTCGAGACCCAGTCGCACCCGAGCAGCCCTGGTGAGGTCGTGCTCTCAGGGCCGTTCCGAGAGCACCCGTAACGCCTCGGTAACAGATTCATCAGCCCACGTTCGCACGAGCGCACTTTCATGAGTGTGTAGGGCGAGCGGCATGGCCGTGAGCCTGGACAAGGAACTTACGAACCAGGCGGATGGGGCCTGCCACGGCGTGGCCCGGGGGGACAATCATGGAACCGGAGTACGACCTTTTCTGGCTTGCCGAAGGATTCAGCAGCGACGCAGAGCTGCGAGCCCTGCCACGCGCACATCCGCGCGTCAAAGGCGCCGCCTACGTCTCCAGCGCCTATTCCGCGCCGGTCGCATTGCTGTCATGGCACTCGGCGCCGATCGGCGTCGAACTGACGGTTGTGGAGACGCCCGACCGGCGCTTTGCCGAAGCGATCTGCACCGCAGAAGAGCTGACGTTGTTCGACGGCTGCCTCGACGATGAGGAGGTCGTTTCGTCAATGTGGTCCGGGAAGCGTGCGGTGGCCAAGGCGCTCGGCTTCCCGTCCACCTACGACCCGAAGCACCTCAAGTCACCGCTGGCGTGGCAAGACGGCGTCGCCGGCGATTTCCGCGCCCTCGAGCTCTTCCCCACTCCAGATCACGTCGCATGGCTCGTGTGGCTGGAGCCGGCTCAGAACAGTGCCGCGAGCCCCTCGAGCGCCGAGTCGATCCGCCGGCGGGCCGGGTGGAGCTGAAGCAGTAACCCAGCACGGAAGCTGCCCTTGAGCTGCTGATCCTCCTCGAGCGTCACGATGCATCCGTCATCGCCGTCCGGCGTGAGCTCGACCACCGTCGTCCACGCGCTCAGCAGACGCTCAAATGGCGTTCCCTCGAGCTGCTGAGTCCAGACGCGGCGGCGCGGCGGCTTCGACTCCACCACGACGAAATCCAGCCGCACCGGCTTTCCGCGCCGGGTAGGGATCACCTCTGTAAATCTCCCGCCGCGCACGTCCTCGACACGCGCCACCCCTGGCCACCACCGTGGCAGATGATGCGGATCGGCCACGACCTGCCAGACGGCATCTGGAGTGGCTGCGATGCGGCGTGTGCGGACGGTCTTAGCCATCGACCAGGCGCAACGAAGCTAGTTGCCCGCTAGTGGTCACTCACGTAAGTACGGTCGCACCGAGAGGCGCGAATGGTGGATGCCAGACGAGGACGCAGGAGCCGTGGCGTGGCAGCGCCACGCGAGGCGACGAGGACGAAGTCTGGCGCCGCCAGGCGTGTCTCGAATGCGACCGTATTTGCGTGAGGGACCACTATTCGTATTGGATCAGCGAGTGGACGGGGTAGCCCTTGAGCTGCTTGCGCCCGTTGAACGACAGCAGCTCGACGAGGAACACGCACGCGACCACCTCACCGCCGAGCCTGCCGACGAGGTCAGCCAACGCGCGCGCGGTACCTCCGGTCGCCAATAGGTCGTCGTGGATCAGCACGCGTGCGCCACCAGCGAAAGCGTCAGCGTGCATCTCCAGTGCGTCGATCCCGTACTCGAGCATGTATTCGGCGCTCACGGTGTCGTGCGGAAGCTTCCCGCGCTTGCGTGCGGGCACGAACCCGGCATGAAGGCCGCGCGCCAAGGCGCCGCCGAGGATGAAGCCGCGTGCCTCGGCGGCGACCACGAAATCGATGTCGAGGTCGCGTGCGTACTTGGTCAGCCGCGCGACGGCCGCGTCGAGCGCGCGCGGATCCAGCAGCAATGGGGTGATGTCCCGGAACACGATCCCTGGCGCCGGGAAGTCCGGTATATCCCGGACGTAGCTGCGGAGGTTGACCCCATCCTCAGAGCGGGCAGCTGGCATCTGTCTCAGGAGCTCTCAGGTTGCGATCTTGCGGAGGTCGCGAATCAGCAAGAGGTGCTTGAGGTGGGTGGTCACCGACGCCAGGTTCTCCAGCGCCTCGACCGCCTCCTTGCGCCGCTCCGGGTTGCGCGAGCGCAGCGCCGGGGCGAGGATGCTCTGCAGCAGCTGGGCCTCACGGTCAGCCGACGTGCGGAACACGCGCAGATTGCGTCCACCCACGCCATAGCGCGCGAGCTCGGACACCGCGCGCACGATCTCGCGCTCGGTGTCATCGAAGTAGCGCGTTCCGGCGCGCATATCGCCCTTGATGACGCCGAACTCGACCAGCTCGGACACCAGCTTCGGCTCCGCACCGGTCTCCTCGACCACGTCCTCGAGTGAGTAGAGCGAGCCAGGGTCACGGGTCACCGAGGTGCGACGCAACGTCGTGCGGCTGTCGGTGCCAGAACCGACCTCGCGGTCGCTCCGCCCGCCCGCCAGCTCCTGCCGGATGACCCGCAGCGGTAGAAACTCGTCACGCTGAAGGCGGAGGATCGTCCGCAGACGCTGGACGTCCTCGGGCGTGTAGAGCCGGTAGCCGCCCTGCGTACGCCGCGGGGTCAGCAGCTTCTGATCTTCCAGATACCGAATCTTCGAAATCGAGATGTCGGGGAACTCGAGCTCGAGCGCCTTGCATACGGCACCGATCGTGACCGCCTTCTGACGCGGCCGATCGTTGTCCGCGGCTGCCGGCTCGGGCAGATCGTCGAGTGGAAGGTCGTTCCGTTCACCAGTCGCCATTTAGTGCCCCAGAAAAGCGAGTTTGTATTTGCCGATTTGCAACTCATCGCCGTCGTTGAGCCGCTGTGAGTCGATCCGCCGACGGTTCACGTAAGTGCCGTTCAGCGAACCGCAGTCATCCAGGTAGTAGTGCTCCCCGCGCTTAACCACGACGGCGTGATCGCGCGAGACGGTGACGTCGTCGAGGAACAGGTCGCTGTCGGGCCGCCGGCCCACCGTCAGTCGCGGGCGGTCGAGCGGGAACGCCTCGCCCGCGCGTCCGCCGCCGGCGCGGATCACGAGCATCGCTCCGCGCGCGGTTACCGCCTGGATCGGCACCTCCTCGAACTCACCGGTCTCACCGATGCGGTACGACGCGGTCGAGTCGCCGGTAGTGCCTTCAGCGCCCCCGCCCATGAAGGCGCCGCAGCGCTGGCAGTAGTTCGCGCCGTCAGCGTTGGCGAAGCCGCACTCGGGGCAGTGCTGAGCCACCGGTCGCTGGTTTCAGTCGAGGCCTGAGGAGGGCTCGCCAGGCTCCTCATCGGCCGGCGGGTAATTGCCGGTCAGGATGTCTGTGAGCCGCTGTACGTCGGCACCGCTGATGACGAGCTCGCCGCTCTCATCCTTGCGCCGCAGACGGTTGACGAGCTCCGCCCGGAGAATGTCGATCTTGCCGTGAAGGATGCGCCGCCGATAGGAAACCTCGATCTCCTCATCGGTCATCTCCTTGATCAGGTCCTTCAGCTCCTGGTCGGTGAGCGATCCGAGGTCTGGGAAAGTGTCCATGCGAGCAAGTCCTCCGTGCGGCAGCGCGGTCAGTGGTCGCTCACGCGATCACGTGTGATTGCGTGAGGGCCACCAGTCAGGGTGATCCGGGACATCTGAGTATAACCTTGTCGGAGGCCGTAGGGTCAATCTGAGCTTGAGAGTTGGTCGCGCTTTTGCTGGCGAAGCTCGTACAAACCCCGGCGTATGTACATCCAGGTCGCCACCGAGCCCAGCGCCAAGCCTACGTACAACATGATCAGCGCGAGCCAGTGCACACCCGCCATTGCGAAGAACGGCGCCCCCATCGTCGGGGCGACGGCGAGCCGTCCGGCCCAGTTGATCTTGATCTCGATTCCGCGCCGCAGGCTGTAGCGGCTGAGCACGATCATCAACAGCTCGCGGGCGATCACGAGCGCCAGCGCCCAGCGCGGCAGCAGCTCGAAGCGCCAGGCCACCAGCATCCCGGAGATGACCAGCAGCCGATCGATGATCGGATCGAGCAGCGCCCCCAGGCGACTGAATTGCCCGGTCAGGCGCGCCGTGAAGCCGTCCAGGTAGTCGCCCCAGCCAATTACGGCGAAGAGCGTCGCCGCCAGCGCGCTGCGGCCATCTGAGCTCGACAGTGCCACCGCCAAGAACACCGGGATCAGCCCCAAGCGCACGAAGCCGATCGCGTTCGGGATCGTCAGCGGGCGCAGCGGTTGGTCGGAGCGCGTCGCCTCCGGATTCGCCCCGGAACGGTCGATGCCGAACAGGCGTCGTTTGGTTAGGCGAGGTCGCGCCACAGATCAGCGATCGCCGATGCTGCGCCCTCCAGCGGGAAGGCGCGGGTCTCCTGCCCCCTGCGCACCTGAACCTCGAGTTCCCCTGATTGCAGCGTCCGGCGTCCGACGGTCACGCGCAGCGGGCACCCGAGCAGTTCCGCGTCGGCGAACTTCTCGCCCGGCCCGGCATCGCGATCGTCGTAGATCGTGGCAAGTGCCTGCCACTGGAACTCGTCGTAGAGGCGATCGGAGAGCGCACGTTCGTCGGACCCCTCCTTTCCGAGCGTCACGAGGTGCACGTCGAACGGCGCGATCGCCCGCGGCCAGGAGATACCCTGCTCGTCGGCGAACTGCTCGATCGCGGCGGCGGCCGTCCGCGCGGGGCCGAATCCGTAGCAACCCATGAAGATCATCTGGCTCTGCCCGTTCTGGTCCAGATAGCTCGCCCCGAAGGGTTCGCTGTAGCGGGTGCCGAGCTTGAAGATGTTGCCGACCTCAATCGCCGGCTCGATCCGCACCGGGATGCCGGCGATCAGATCCCCGGGGAGGACCGTACGGACATCGGCACGCTCGAACGGGAAATCGCGGCCAGGCACGACCCCCTGAAGGTGCTCATCGGGGCGGTTGGCCCCGACGACATAGCCGCCGGCGTCGGTTTCGACAGCCTCGTCCAGCAGGACCCGCATCTGGGCTCCGACCGGTCCGATGAACCCTGGAGGGCCGAGCTTGGCGTCGATTTCGTCGCCGCGCGCTTGACGGAACTGGGTACCGAGCGCCAGCCCCAGCTTTACGTCGTTGACTCGATGGTCGCCCCGGACCACGACTAGGACGAACGAATCGTCCGGCAGCACAACCGGATATGCCTTCAGCAGTGCGCCTGCCGGAACGCCCAGCGCACCCGCGACCTGGTCGACCGTCGTCATCCCAGGGGTGCTCACCGCCTGCGGCGAATCAGCTGCAGGCGGTAGCTGTACAGGCTGGGCATCGGCAGAGGCAACCTCGATGTTGGCCGCGTACCCGGGAGCAAGCACAACATCGTTCTCCCCGGCTGCACATGGAGCCATGTACTCGTCGGCGCCATGGCCGCCCATCATCCCCACGTCGGCCTTCACGCGGTACCACTCGATCCCGCAGCGGTCGAGGATGCGCGCGTAAGCGCTGGCATGCTTGTCGTAGGAGACCTCCATGCCCTCGAGATCGCGGTCGAAGCTGTAGGAGTCCTTCATGATGAACTCGCGGGTGCGTAGCACCCCGGCTCGCGGGCGCGGCTCGTCGCGTTCCTTGATCTGAAAGTGGTACAGGATCTGTGGCAGGTCGCGGTAGGAGCGCATCGTCGTCACGGCGAGCGTTGTCACGACCTCCTCGCTGGTCATCCCCAGGACAAGGTCTGCGTTGCGCCGATCCTTGAGCTTGAACAGCTCGTCGATCCCGTAGCGCCCGCTGCGCTTCCACAATTCGGCCGGCTGCAGGACCGGCATCAGGATCTCCTGTCCACCGATCGCATCCATCTCTTCGCGCACGATCTGCACGATCCGTTGGTGCGTGCGCCAACCCGCGGGCAGCCATGTCCAGATGCCCGAACCGACCTGGCGGATCAGGCCGGCTCGAACCATCAATTTGTGACTGAGCGCCTCGGCATCGGAGGGCGGCTCGCGTTCGGTTGGAAGCAGGTATTCGGATAGGCGGGGCATGGCGAGCAAGCGTACCCGCGCCGCCGGTGGCAGGCCTGTCCGACGTGTCCGTCACACCCAGCCTGAGACAGACGCGCGTGCCTAGGCGCTCTGATAGAACGAGCTTTTGAGACAGCTCGTTGAGAGAGACCCCCGGAGACAGGAGTGAGCATGGCCTTTTCAGTTCCAGACCTCCCCTACGCCTTCGACGCGCTCGAGCCATACATCGATGCGCAGACGATGGAGATCCACCACGACAAGCACCACGCCGCCTACGTGGCCGCGGCCAACAAGGCACTCGAGGGCACCGAGTGGGCCGACAAGTCCGCGGAGGACATCCTGACCCACCTCAGCGCGCTGCCAGCCGACAAGCTCGCCGTGCTCCGCAATAACGTCGGCGGCCACTACAACCACAGCATGTTCTGGGTCTCGATGGGACCCGGCAAGGGCGGCGAGCCGAGCGGCGCGCTTGGTGACGCGATCGCCTCGACCTTCGGTTCCTTCTCCGATTTCCAGGCGCAGATCAAGGCGGCTGGCATCGGCCGCTTCGGCTCAGGCTGGGCGTGGCTGGTCCACGACGGCTCGGGACTCGCGATCGTCTCCACGCCGAACCAGGACAACCCGATCAGCGATGGCAAGACGCCGCTGCTGGGCGTCGACGTGTGGGAGCACGCTTATTACCTCAAGTACCAGAATCGCCGCCCTGATTACCTGGATGCTTGGTGGAATACGGTCAACTGGGACGCCGTGGCTGAGCGGTTCGCGGCGGTCTAAGCAGGTCGCCGCGAGAAGCCCTGGGCCTTTCCTTCGCCCGCCTGTAGAACAGAAAGGCGGCTTCGGAAAGGCCCAGGGCCTCTCTTCGTACGCGTGCACAAATCATCGGCTCGTTGTCCCTCCAGTACGAAATGGCGTACTACGGGGACAGAGGACGACCCGCCGGGCGGTGCTGGCGGGACGGCTACCGACCCTGACCCCTGACCCTGGCTTAGGCTCCGGGCCAGGGTGCGACGGTTTCGCAGCCGTAGTCCTCCGGCGCGACGTCTTGGATGGTTTCGCAGAATTGCCAGCGGTGGCCGGCCAGGTCCTCGACGGTGAAGTCGCGCTCTCCGTATTCGCGGTCGGTGGGTGGCTCCAGCACGTGGGCGCCCGCGGCCAGCACGCGCTCATACTGAGTGTCGGCGTCATCCACACGCACGCGGATGATCTGGGTGACGGCGCCGGCAGACGGTGCAATTTGCTCGCCTCTGACGTCGCCCACGATCACGGCGCCGTCGTTGCCGATGCTCATTTGCGAACGGTGGCTCTCGCCAATTCGGGTCCGCTCGACGAACCCGAACACCTCCGTCAGCCACGCAACCGCCACCCGCACGTCCGGGTAGACGAGCATCGGGACCACGGTCACTGGCGGAATCGATCGGTTCGCCTTCACCGCGCGAAGCTTGACAGGAGCGGGATGCTGGATGCGTGGTCATCGAGGTGGTCGACAACGCCAAGCGCGAGCGCTACGAGCTGCGGGCCGAGGGAAAGGCCGCCGGGTTCATCCAGTATCGGCTGAAAGGCAGCCGCATGACGATGGTCCACACTGAGATCGAACCGGCCTACGAGGGACACGGGCTCGGCACCGACTTGGCGAAGGCGGCGCTGGCGGACGTGCGCGAGCGCGGCCTCGAGCTCGTGCCGCAGTGCCCATTCATTGCCGACTTTGTGCAACACCACCCCGACGCCTACCTCGACCTCGTACCCGAGCCGTTGCGCGAGGAGGTTATGTCAGGTGGCTGAAAAGGAATACCGCGGGGCTGAAATCACGGTCACGTATGACGCGGAGATCTGCCGGCACGCCGCGGAGTGCGTGCGCGGCCTGCCGGAGGTATTTGACGTCCGCAGGCGTCCCTGGATCCAGCCGGACAACGCCGAGCCCGAGCTGGTCGCCGAAGTGATCCGACGCTGCCCCAGCGGCGCCCTGCAGTACCGCTTCGCTGACGCTCCGTCCTGACCCTCGCAGGGTCAAACAAGTGCCATAGCGGTCAATCCCCATAATCTCGATCAAATCCGTTGACATAGTGGTATAGTCCCCGCGGATGATCGAGCTGATCAACGCCGAGCGCTGCACCAGCTGCAACATCTGCGTCCGGATCTGCCCCACCGACGTGTTCGATCGCGTCGTCGGCGGTCCCCCGACGATCGCCCGCCAGGACGTCTGCCAGACCTGCTTCATGTGCGAGGTCCACTGCCCCGAGGACGCGATGTACGTCGCCCCGATGCGCCATCCGGCAGAGCCCGGGTCTCCGCATCTGGACGAGGCCCGACTGCTGCGGGAGGGCTACTTCGGCAGCTATCGCGCACGGCTCGGCTGGGGCGCCGGCCAGACGCCCCCACGCACTGGTGAGGAGCTCATAGCGCTGTCACTCGTCGGCCCGACGCTGATGGATGCCGCAGCCGAGTCCGCCGAACCAGAGGAGGAGTCCGCATGACCGCAGCCGGCAGCCGGGAAGCCGCAGACGTGCTTGAGCTCGAGACCGATGTGCTGGTGATCGGCGGTGGGCCGGCGGCGGTGTGGGCGGCGCTGACGGCCCGCGCCGAAGGCGCGCGGGTGTTGTTGGTCGACAAGGGCTTCTGCGGTTCGAGCGGTGTCGCCGCCGCGGCGACGGCCGGCCACTGGTGGGTCCCACCGGACAAGCGCGAGGAGGCGATCACCGAGCGCGACGCCAGCGGCGGCAACCTCAGCGAGCGCTCGTGGATGGAGCGTGTGCTCGAGGAGACCTGGCGGCGCTGGCCCGAGGTCGGCAACAGCCACGGCTATCCCGGTGGCGCCTTCCTGGGCATGCGCAGCCCTGCGCGCGAGGGCGCGATCCTCTGCCAGGGACCGATCTACCTGCGTGAGATGCGCCGTCGCGTATCGCACAGTGGCGTGCGGATCCTCGACCACTCCCCCGCCCTGGAGCTGCTCGTCGACGCCGACGGCGCCGTCTGCGGCGCCGCCGGCGTTCAGCGTCAGAAGGTCGCGGCCGTGGCGCGCGCAGGCCGGTGCCGTGATCCTCGCGACCGGCGGCTGCTGCTGGCGCAGTGGCGCGCTCGGCTCCAACGTCGATACCGGCGACGGCTACCTGATGGCCGCCGAGGTTGGCGCGACGCTCTCCGGCATGGAGTTCTCCAACTACTACGGGATCGTGCCGGTCGGCGGTTCGATGGACAAGAACGGCTTCTACGGCGCCGCCACGTTCACCGACGCCGACGGCAACGTGCTCGCCTCAGGGTTCATGTCTTCGCGTGGCGTCGGTGGCCCGCGCACGTGGCTGCTCGAGGCGGCGCTGGACGGCCCCATCTACGCGATCTTCGACCTCGCGCCGGTCGAGGCGCGCCCGAACATGCGCGCGCAGATGCCGAACTTCTTCGTCGCCTTCGACCGCCACGGCATCGACCCGTTCACGCAACGCTTCGAGATCGAGTACATCCTCGAGGGGACGACGCGCGGCACCGGTGGGCTGCGGGTCGCCGACGAGACCTGCTGGACCGGCGTCTCCGGTCTATGGGCCGCCGGTGACGCGGTCTCGCGTGAGGCGATCGTCGGCTCGGCGAGCGGCGCCGGCGCGCCGAATGCGGCCTTCACGATCGGGTCGGGCACCTGGTCGGGTCGCGCGGCGGCGGCCCACGCCCTGGGCGCCGGCCGGCACAGCAAGCCGGCCGGACGCAACTGGCAGCCGGACGGGTCGGGCTGCGACCGACGGGCACAGAGCTGCCCGAGGGTTCGTGGCGCGAGCTGTCGCGGGCGACCCAGGACGAGATCCTGCCCGCCGGCCAAGAACGGCTTCCGCAGCGCGCGCCCAGCTGGCGCGGTCACTCGACGTGCTCGACGACCTCTGGCGAACGCGCGAGCTCGGGACTCGTCGGATCGGTCGGGCGCGAGCAGGTCTGGGCGCGCGAGACCGCGTCGATGATCGCCAACGCGCGCTGGGCGTACGCCTCGGCCGAGCAGCGCGACCGAGAGCCGCGGCATGCATCAGCGCGTCGACTTCCCCGAGACCGACCCGGGCCAGCGGCAACGGATCCTGGTCTCGGGTACCGACGAGCCCGAGTTCGAGTTCGCCGCGATCGCCGACCCGCTCGTCCCCTACGGCGACGAACTGATCGCCGAAGCGGCCTGACCCGAAGTGCCGTTGCGTCAACTCGTCCGTGAATTTCGCGTACCCACTAAGCCGCACTTCTTCGATTAAATAGGTGCTGATGCCAATGACCAACGCAGACAACAGTCGTTACGAGCAGGAACCGCCCCCAGCTGCGCACTGACGGCGACGGTGTGACGGTCGATGCGGACGTGCTCGTGCTCGGCGGCGGCCCGGCCGGCTGCTGGGCGGCGATCTCGGCAGCCGAGGCCGGCGCCTCGGTCGTGCTGGCCGACAAGGGCTACTGCGGCACGACCGGCGCCACCGCGTCGGCGGGCGTCGGCGTCTGGTACGTCGAGCCCGAGGAGGAAGCGCGGGAGAAGGCGATCCAGAGCCGCGAAGCGCTCGGTGGCTGGCTCGTCGACCGCCGCTGGATGCACCGCGTGCTCGACGAGACCTACGCGCGCGTCGGTCAGCTTGCCGACTGGGGCTATCCCGTTCCACGCCGACGAGCAGGGCGCGCAGTCCCGTCGCAACCTCGACGGCCCCGAGTACATGCGCCGGATGCGCAGGCAGGTGGTCGCGCTCCGCGTGCGGATCCTCGACCACAGCCCGGCGCTCGAACTGCTCCAGGACCGATCCGGCGAGCTGGCCGGTGCGCGCGGCGTCCGCCGCCAGCAGGCGACACCTGGACGGTCAGCGCCGGCGCGGTCGTCATCGCGACCGGCGGCTGCGCGTTCCAGAGCGGCGGCCTCGGCTGCAACGTGCTCACCGGCGACGGCCACCTGATGGCGGCCGAGCTCGGCGCCGAGTTCTCCGGCATGGAGTTCTCGAACGCGTACGCGATCTCCCCGACGTTCAGCTCGGTCACCAAGACCGCGTTCTACCGCTACGCGACCTTCTACACCGACGACGGCGTCCTCGAGGGCGCCGGCGCCCAGCGCGGCCGCTCGATCATCGCGCGCGAGCTGCTGAGCCGGCCGGTCTACGCGCGGCTCGACCGCGCGCCGGCGGACATCTGGCGCGATCTGCGCAGCGCGCAGCCGAACTTCTTCCTCCCGTTCGACCGCGAGGGGATCAATCCGTTCACCGCAGCAAGTTCCCGGTGACGATGCGGCTCGAGGGCACGGTGCGCGGCACCGGCGGCCTGCGCGTCGTCGACGAGAACTGCGCGACCACGGTCCCCGGCCTGTTACGCGGCCGGCGACGCGGCCACGCGCGAGCTGATCTGCGGCGGCTTCACCGGCGGCGGCAGCCACAACGCCGCCTGGGCGATCTCCTCCGGCATCTGGGCCGGGCGGGCGGCGGCGCATTTCGCGCGTGTCGAGCGCGGATCGGCGAACGCGGCGACCGCGCGAGTCGGAGAGCTGCGCCCGGCCGGCGGCGCCGGCATCCGCGCCTGCGGGCCGCTCGAGCGCTCGCTCACGCCGGAGACGATCACGAGGCGGTGCAGGAGGAGGTCATCCCCTGCGACCGCAACCTGTTCCGCACCGAGGACGGGCATGAGCGCATCGCTGGAGCGGCTCGACGACCTGTGGAAGCGGGCGCGATCGGGCCTGCAGGTGCGAGAGCGAGCGCTCGGCCGACCGTCGCCGACCGTCCGGGCCCGTGAGTCGGTGGCGATGGTCGCGCACGCACGCTGGATGTACTCGCGTCGGGCGCTTGCGCACGGAGACCCGCGGCATGCACAAGCGCATCGACCATCCCGAGCTCGATCCGGCACAGCAGCATCGGCAGCTCGTCGGCGGGCTCGACCGGGTCTGGACCGGGCTCGACCCGGAGCGTCCCGTACAGCGTCCTGGAGATGGCGGCATGATCGAGCTCGTCTCGGAGGAGCGGTGCATCAAATGCGACGCGTGCATCCGCGTCTGCCCGACGAACGTCTTCGAGCACGGCCCGACCGGCTACCCGTGATCAAGCGCCAGGCCGACTGCCAGACCTGCTTCATGTGCGAGGCCTGGTGCCCGACCGACGCGCTGTTCGTCGCGCCGCAGACCGAGCCGGTGGCGGCCGACTCGCCGCTACCGAGACGAGGCGTGGCTGATCGAGCGCGGCCTGCTCGGCAGCTACCGCCGCGAGCTCGGGCTGGAGCGATGAGCCGCCACTGGCCGGGCCTCGCCGCAGCACCCAGCACCTGAATGACGCGCGAGCCGCTCCCGCTCGGCGGCGGCCGTCGCAAGGAGGTTCACAATGAGTCCGTCGGTCGCGTCGCCAAGCGACTTCGAGGTCGTGGTCGGCTCTCCGCGGGCGAATCGGGCGGCTGACGGTCGCAGGCTTCGGACGCGGCCGCCGACCGAGGTGCGGCGGCCACAGAGCGTCTCCGAGCGTCGTGGCGAGTCGGTCCTGCCGGTCGCGCTGGGCGCTACCTCGGCGGTCCGCTGCTGCTGCTGATCGATCTGGCAGCTCGCGGTCACGGTCGGGCACGTCCCCGCCAACAAGATCCCGTCGCCGTCGGCAGCGTTATCACGCGCTTCGCGAGCTGATCTCGAGCGGGCAGCTTGGCACGGCGCTCGCGATCTCGGTGCGCCGCGTCGTGCTCGGACTGCTGCTCGGTATCGCGCTCGGCATCGGCCTGGCGCTGCCTCGGGTCTCACGCAGCTCGGCGAGCGGCTGATCGACCCGGTCGTGCACATGTTCAGGACGATGCCGGTGCTGGCCCTGCTGCCGCTGTTCGTGATCTGGTTCGGGATCGGCGAGAAGGCGAAGGTCTACCTGATCGCCTGGGCGGTGATGTTCCCGATCTACATCAACATGTTCGCGGGCATCAAGAGCGTCGATCCGAAGCTGCTCGAGGCCGGACGTGTCCTCGGCCTCAGCCGTCTCGGGCAGATCCGCCAGGTGATCCTGCCGGGCGCGATGCCCCAGTTCCTGACCGGCCTGCGGCTGGCGATGGGCGTGTCCTGGCTGGTGCTGGTCGCCGCCGAGGAGATCAACGCGACCTCGGGACTCGGCTACCTGATCACCAACGCCGAGAGCCTGTTCCAGACCAACGTGATCTTCGCGCTGCTGCTGGTCTATTCGCCTGCTTGGCGTGGCAAGCGACGTCATCGTTCGACTGATTGAAAGGTGGGCGCTTGCATGGCGATCCAGTTACGTGAATCGGTAACCGAGCGCGGCAGCGCCGGAGACGGCGCTGCACGCGGTAGAGCAGACTCCGGTCCGCAGGGCGAGGTCGTCGTCCGGATCCGCGGCTACGGCCGCACGCTTCCACGGCCGGACCGTGCTCTCCGGCATCGACCTCGACCTGCACGAGGGCGAGCTCACCGCCCTGCTCGGAGCCAGCGGCTCGGGCAAGAGCACGCTGCTGCGGGCGCTGGCCGGCGAGGATCCGGGCGCCGACGGCCACGTCAGCGTCCCGCGCGAACCGCGCGGTCGCGTTCCAGGACCACCGCCTGCTGCCGTGGAAGCGCGTCTGGCGCAACGTCCTGATCGGGCTTCCGCGCGGAGCCGGTCAAGGCCGACGCGATCCGCGCGCTCGAGGAGGTCGGGATCGCCGCACGCGCCGACGCCTGGCCGGGAACGCTGTCCGGCGGCGAGTCCCAGCGCGTGGCGCTGGCTCGGGCCTTCATCCGCCAGCCGCGGCTGCTGCTGCTCGACGAGCCCTTCGGCGCGCTCGACGCGCTCACGCGGCTGCGGATGCACGGCCTGCTGCTGCAGCTGTGCGAGCGCCACCAGCCGGCCACGCTTGCTTGTGACCCACGACGTCGATGAGGCGATCACCCTGGCCGATCGCATCCTCGTCGTCAGGGACGGCCACATCTCTCTCGACCACCGCTCCTCCGCAGAGGAACGAAGTGGATCAGGGGCGCTGGTGCTTCGCACCCGCCTGCTCGGGGAGCTGGGCGTCTACGCACCCGAAGTACCGAACGAAACATAGGAGACGAAAGACAATGAAGTCGCTATTCCACTCCCGCGCTGTGCGCGGGGCGATATTCGCAGTGCCTATCGTGGCCACGTCGCTCGCTGGTGCGATCGCTCGCCGACCCCGGCCAGCGCCAAAGCAAAGAACAAGCCGATCTCAGTCGAGGTCGGCTACATCGGCACGCAGAACATCTTCACCGGCCCCGAGGGGTTCGCGTACTCCAAGGGCCTGCTGCAGAAGTGGCTGAAGCCGTACAAGATCACGATCAAGGGCACGGCGGCGTTCGCCAACGGCCCGCTGCTGACCGCGGCGCTCGTCGGCGGCAGCCTGCAGCTCGGCGAGATCGGTGACACCCCGGCGCTGGTCGGCGAGTCGCCGGCGACCGGCGCGGGCGATGACACCAGGATCATCAACCAGAGCCAGGTCAACCTGCAGTCGGTGCTGATCACATCAGACGGCATACACGAGCCTGTCTCAGCTCTCGGGCAAGGCCATCTACCGTCAGCCGCAGTCCTACATGGACCGCTGGGTCCAGGCGCTGCTGCAGTCCAAGGGCCTGCTGAGCGACGTCACCCTGGCGCCGGGCCTGCTGGCTCAGTTCATCCCCGAGTTCAACAGCGGGCAGATCCCGGATCTGGTGCTGCCGCCGTCTGACCTGCCGCTGATCAAGGCCAAGTACAAGATCCTGGCCAACAGCGCGCAGACCCCCGCGTGGACCGGCACCAGCGTGACCGAGGTGACCAAGGCGGCGCTGACCGCCGACCCGGGATTCCCGGCCGCCTGGAACTACGTTCGCGACGAGGCGATCACCTACGCGAAGGCGCACCCCACGGCGTACTACGCCTTCCAGGGCAAGGCCGAGGAGACCCCTGCGGCCGAGGCCAAGAAGTTCTACCCGCTCGCCGACAACCCGATCGCGCCGTTCACGGCCGCCGGGATCACCCACCTGAAGGGAACGCTCGCGTTCCTTGTCAGCCAGAACGAGGCGACGAACTTCTCGATCGCCAGCTGGCAGGCCAAGTAGAGGCTGAACCGATGCGGCCCGGTCTGAATAGAGGTTGGGCCGCATCGACGCCTCAGAGGAGGAGCTGACACGTGGACTTCTCCACGATGGTGCTGTCCATGTACGTCGACGCCGACGAGGACCCGGCGGAGGACGAGCGCATCCTGCAGGCGGCGATCGAGCAGTCGCTGCTTGCAGGCGAGCTCGGCTTCAACCCGTGGTACACCGAGCATCACTTCCGTGGCCCCTGGCATAGCGCGCCGATCCAGTTCGCCGCCTACATCGCGCCGCAGTTGCCACCGGAGCGTCGCCTGGGCTTCGGGGTGCTCTCGGTGCCCTATCACCACCCCGTGCGCCTGGTCGAGCAGATGAACCTGCTCGACCAGCTCACCTCGGGCACGCGCTGTTCGGCCTCGGCAGCGGCTTTCCGGGGATCGAGCCGGCAAGTGCCGGCCTCGACGCGGATTACCACCGTTCCGGACAGGCGGCGCGTGACTCGCTCGAGGTGATGGAGCGACTCTGGAGCTTCGCGCCAGGTGATCCCCCCTACGAGTTTGAGACGCCGCTCTGGCGCGGCCGCGTCGTCAAGCGGGTCGCGCCATCAGCGTTTCGCGCCCGCCGGCCGACGATCATCCGCACGGCGCGCAACGACGACGCGACGCGCGAAGCGGCTGAGCGTGGCTGGCCCGCGTTCCTGGGCGCTTTTGGCGCCGACCTGGCGACACAGCTGCCGCTCTACCGAGAAACACTCGAAGCGGCCGGACACCCCGAGCGGTCGTCGCCGACTGCCTGCGCTGGTCGACGGTCGACTGGCTCAGCGTCGTCGTGACCGAGCGCGAAGAGGACGCTGAACGGCTCGTCGGTCTCGCGCGCAGGGAACGCATGCAGCTGCGCGAGCGGTTCCTCGCACACGCTCCCGAACCGGTCCACGGGCCGGCGATCGCGAAGCCGGGCGCAGCCCCGACGCCGGCCCAGTTCGCGGCCGGCGAGGACATGACCGACGTGATCGCCGGCACACCAGAGCAGGTGGCCGAGCAGGTCCGGCGGTCTCCAGGAGCTCGGCGTCAACCATCTGCTGCTGCGCTTTCTCGGCGAGTGGCACGGATCCACACGCTGGATCCCGGAGCAGTCGATGCGCCTGTTCTCCGAGCAGGTCATGCCGGAGTTCACCGTTCGAGAGCGCCGACGAGGCCCGCGAGCTCACAGGAGGACACAGATGACGACGCGTCACGACGAGCGTGTCGACTTCGCCCCCTCCGGGACGTCAGCCTCTTCGTCAGGCGCTTCGGCGAGCCGGGCGCGACGCCACTGCTGATCCTGCACGGCGCCAACTACTACGACTCGCGCGACTGGGTCAAGATCGCTGCCGAGCTCGCAGCGACCGTGAGGTCGTCGACCTACGACTTCCGCGGCTATGGCCTCTCCAGCTGGAGCGCCGGCCAGGACTACTCGCTCGACGCACATCTGCTCGACATCGACCAATTTGCTCGATCACCTCGGCTGGAGAGCACGCCATCTTTGTCGGCCATTCGCGCGGCGGGTCATTCGCGTTGCGCTTCGCCCACGAGCATCGCCGAGCGGGTCGCCGGCCTCGCGCTCGTCGACTTCTCACCGGGACAGACACCGGGTCGTTCTCGCTTCGAGCCACTGCGGATCGGGCCGTGGGGCGCGGTCTATGAGTCACTCGAGCGGCGCACGCTGCAACCAGCCGCAATCCTGGCGAACTCGAGACGGACGCCGGCCGTGCTCGGGTGGAGTCGATCTTTGGCCGGCGCGACGGCGGTTGGGTCAACGTCCGGCGAGATCCGGCGTTCCAGAACGATCGACCAAACGATCGTCCTGACTGGCGATCAGCGCTGCAGCCGCTGGACCTCTGGGACGCCTTAACGGCCTCGTACAGCGAGGCTCCCCGGTCCTGGTCATCCGCGCCACCGAGTCTGCTTCATACGGCGAGGCGGCACTCACGCGCCTCCGCCACGACTTTGCGTCCGTGCAGGTCGTCGAGGTCGAATCGGGCCACGACGTCCCGGGGACCGCTCCCGCCGAGCTCGCCTCCGCGGTCCGTGAGTCCCTCGTCCGACAGTCACCGTGACAGTGCGGAGGGCCGCCGGATGGGGCCCCGACCCACCCGGCGGTCCCCAGATCGAGGTCAGTCCTCGGCGGTCAGGTAGAGCTCGAGTGCCGCCTCGATCTCCACGTCCCAACCGAGGTTGGTGACGCCCTCGGCAATCTCGGTGTTGAAGTTGATGCCCCACTCGCGGCGATCGATCGTGGTTGCAAGGTCGACTCCGAGACGCTCGGAGAGGTGACCGTCTCCGTGCCGTGTCGTCTGTGGACCGTTGACCGAGCCGATTGCGGTGATCGGCTTGGTGACACCGCGCAGCGTCAGTTCGCCTTGCACGGTCAGCTGATCACCTTCCTGCTCGATCGCCGTCGTCCGGAAGCTGAACGTCGGAAACTCCTCCGCGTTGAAGAAGTCGGGTGTGAGGATGTGGCCCTTGAGGCGGTCCAGTCCGGTGAGTGTGATGTCTGCAACCTGCACCTCGCCGGTCAGCTGACCCTGAGCGCCGTCATAGGCGCCGCTGATATTGGTGAAGCTACTGCGGAAGCTCGCCACAGCGTGGTGGCGCACCTTGAAGTTCACGGTCGAGTGCAGGGAGTCGATGCTCCACACCCCGGTCTCCGGCAGGCTGTCTACGGCTGCGCTGGTCGCGCTCATTCTGGCTCCTGTCGTTGGTTGCGTCAGGGATTCTAAACCAAATCACTTGACTTACCTCAGATAGGCCGGGAGCGACCATCGCCGAGCGGGCCGGATGCTTGGAAGAGCGACTCAGGCGCGTGTGAAGCGACGCCCGGCGACAGGCGAGACCGACTCGTCCAGCTTGATCGTCGCCGGCGACTCCGGCTCGTTGGCAGCCGCTGCCTCGAGTGCGGCCATGCGCTCCGGCGTCATCGCGGTCGCGTCCTCGTTCTCGGCCAGCCACTTGGTTGCCTCGGCGGCGCTGGCCTCGTCGACGATCACACGCTTCCCGGCGGCGTAGTACTTGTCGATCTCCACGAACAACTCGTCCACGAGGTTCTCGGTCTTGACCTTGCGGATCATCTCGCCCTTCGCGTAGATCGCGCCTGCGTCTTTGGCACCGGTGATCCCGAAGTCCGCATGGCGGGCCTCGCCGATTCCGTTGACAGCACAGCCGAGGACCGATACCTGGATCGGGTCCTCATAGGCTTCCAAGCGACGCTCGACCTCGGCGACGACGGTGTCCATATCGAACTGCAGCCGTCCGCAGGTCGGACAGGCGATCAACTCGGGACCCTTGCGACGGAGCCTGAGCGCCTTCAGGATCTCCCAGGCGACCTTGACCTCTTCCTCGGCCTGGAAGGTCGAGAGCGAGATCCGGATCGTGTCGCCGATGTTGTCAGCGAGCAGCGTGCCCAGCCCGACGGCCGACTTCAGCGAGCCGGACCACTTGGTCCCGGCCTCGGTGACCCCCAGATGCAGCGGGTACGGGACCCGTTCTGCAAGTAGGCGGTTGGAGGCGATCGTGTTGGGCACGCTCGTCGATTTCATCGACACCTTGAAGTTCGTGAAGTCGAGGCGCTCCATCAGCTCGACAAACTCGACCGCGGCTGTGACCAACGCCTCGACCGGATTTTCGTACTCGAGGTCGCGCAGGTGCGCGGGAAGCGACCCGGAGTTGACACCGATCCGCAGCGGCGTGCCCAGCTGCTTGGCCTTGGCGGCCACCTCGGCGACCTTGTCGGGTCCGCCGATGTTGCCCGGGTTCAGGCGGATGCAGTGGGCGCCCGCGTCGAGCGCTTTCAACGCGAGCGTGTAGTTGAAGTGGATGTCGGCGATCACCGGGATCGGCGACTCGCGCACAATCGTCTTCAACGCTTCAGCGTCCTGGTCGCGCGGGACAGCACAGCGGACGAGGTCGGCGCCGGCCTCGGCGACCCGCTTGATCTGGGCGAGCGTCGCCTCGATGTCGGCGGTCTCCGTCTTGGTCATCGTCTGCACTGCGACCGGGGCGCCGCCGCCGATCGGAACGTTGCCGACGTGGATCTGGTTCTTGGAGGCCATCGGCAGCCAGTCTAGAGCGTCGAGGCGCAGCTCAGAGCCGCTGCACCGGGTTTGGGGGAAGCCTTCACATCAGGGACACTTGCGCGATGGAGGCAGGGGCTGAACTGGTCGCTCGCGCGCGTCTGATCTGCGGCGAGCAGCATGTCATCACCTCGCCGACCGTGCTCTCGACCTTCCGCTCCGATGGCCTCCGGCGCAACGGCCCGCTGCCGTTGGCCGCGATCCTGCCCGGCAGCGCCTCGGAGGTGACGGGCGTCGTGGCCGCGTGCGCCGCGACGGGGAGCCCATACGTCGTCCGCGGCGCTGGCACCAGCCAGAGCGGCGGCGCTCTGGCGGTCGCAGACGGTGTCCTGATCGTGCTCGCACGTATGCGCCGAGTGCTTTCGATCAGCGAGATCCGGCACGAGGTAACTGTGGAGGCGGGCACGCCTCCTGCGGCGCTCGGACGCGCTCTCGCGCGACGTTGGTTCGAGGAGCCCGACCCGATCGGCACGGTTGGCGGGCTGATCGCGCAGACACCAGGCGTAGCGAACGTCGGTGCTCTCGATCTCGTGCAGGCCAACGGCACCTTCGTCCATCTCGAAGCGCGTGATCCAGGCTATGACCTAGACGGGCGCCTTCAGCGGGTCCCGCGGGCGCGCCGGGATCGCCGTGGCGATCACGTTGCGAGCGCTGCCCGCAACTGTGAGCGAAACGGTCGTACCGCACAGCCTCAGCGAGGCCGCCGCCGCGCTTGCGGGCGCGGCGGCCCAGGAGCGCCCGGTGCGGATCGTCGGCGGCGGCACGAAACTGGGCTGGGGCGGTGGCACGCCGTCGCGCGTGCTGCGCCTGCAAACCACGCACCTCGACCGCGTGCTCGTGCACGACGACGGCCGCACCGCGACGCTCTCGGCGGGCACGCCGATGGTGCGCGCGCAGACATTGCTCGCGCGCGACGGACTGATGTTCGCGGCAGACCCGCAGCTGGGTCTGGGTCAGCATCCGACGGCGACGGTCGGGGGCGTCGTCGCGACGGCCGACTCAGGCCCGCTGAGCCACCGCTACGGGCCCGTGCGCGACCAGGTCATCGGGATCACCGTCGCACTCAGCGACGGGACGATCGTCCGCAGCGGCCCGCGTAGCGGCCAGGAGCAGGACGGCTACGACATCGCCAAGCTGATGACCGGCTCTTACGGAACGCTCGGCGTGATCGTCTCGGTCGACGTTCGCGTGCGCCTGTTGCCCGGCGCGACCGCGACGGCGCTTGGCTCGACCGGAGACCCGTCGGTCCTGGCAGACGCCGTGCGCGCCGTTGCGGACACCTACCCCGGCCTGGAGGCGTTCGATCTCGCGTGGCACAGCGGCCGCGGCGGGCTACTCGCCCAGTTCGCCGGCGACGAGGCGCACGCGGCCGCAACGGCCGTCGCGGAGGCGATGCGCGTCCTTGGTCTGGAGGGGACGACGGCGCGCGTAGACGACGCCGGCCTCTGGGCGCGCCAGCGCGCTGGACAACGCTCCGCCGAGCGCGCGGTGCTACGTGTCGATTCGCGCGGCGACGAGCTCGACGCGATCCTCAAGCTCGCAGACACCGCCGATGCGACGGTCGTCGGCCGCGCCACGCTCGGCAGCATCTACCTCACGCTCGACGTCAACCGGGTCGAGCCGGTACGTGCCGGCCTGCCCGACGGCACCGCCGCGGTGGTGCTCGATCTGCCGATGTCCGCCCGCGGTGCCATCGACCCGTGGCCCATCCCCGAAGGTCCGCAGCTCGAGCTGATGCGCCAGGTCAAACGCCGTTTCGACTCCGCCGGCGTCTGCAATCCGGGCATCTTCGTGGGAAACATCTAGTTTCCACCTGACGATGAGTTGCACGCATTGTGGGCTCTGCCTCGAGAGCTGCCCGACCTACACCCTCTGGGGCACTGAGCCCGACTCGCCGCGCGGCCGCATCGTGCTGATCGAGGACGCCCTGGCGCCGGGCGCCTCGGCGACAGCTGAGATGGCCACGCACATCGATACCTGCCTGGGGTGCATGGCATGCATGAGCGTGTGCCCCGAGGACGTTGCCTTCGATGACCTGCTGGCATCCGCTCGGTCGGCGATCGACCGGCAGGTTCAGCGGCCTGCGGGTGAGCGCCTGCGCCGGCGGGCCGCACTCGCGGCGCTGCCACGGATGGGACGCATCAGCCGCCTGAATCCGCAGTCTCCCCTCCCCCACTACACGCCTGCGCAGGGAGAGGCACGCGGCCGCGTCGGCCTGCTGCTCGGCTGCACCCAACGTGCCGAGCGCCGCGGGTTGCACGAGACGACACTGGCTGTGCTGTCTGCCGAGGGCTACGAGGTGATCGCGCCGCGGCTGCCCGACTGCTGCGGGGCACTCGAGCTCCACGACGGCGACCGCGACCACGGCCTGCGCCGCGCACAGGCGACGATCGAGGCATTCGCGGCGGTCGGTGGCGTCGACCAAATCGTCACGAGCGCCGGCGGCTGTGGTGTTGCTCTAAAGAGCTACGGTCGTCTGCTCGGCACTCCGGAGGCGCGCGCGTTCAGTGCGCTGGCGGTCGACGTCCACGAGCTGCTGACGCACGCGCCGATGCGCTCGCGGCTTGGCCCACTCGCGGTCCGGATCGCCTATCACGATGCCTGCCAGCTGCGCCACGGCCAGGGCGTCTCCGAGCCCCCGCGCGAGCTCCTGCGCCGAGTTCCAGGGATCGACCTCGTCGAGCTTCCGCCTGAGGCCGGAGCGTGTTGTGGCAGTCCTGGGATCTACCGCGTGACGCAGCCCGATACAGCCGCGGCGCTCGCGAGGCGCCAGGCGGAGGCGATCATCGCCACAGGCGCTGAGATGGTCGTCACGGGCGACCACGCCTGCATCGGACAGCTCGGCCGTCACCTGCGCGAGCTCGGCCGGCCAATGGCCGTTCACCACCCGGTCGAGGTGCTGGCCCGCGCGATCGAGGTCGGTCGCCGCACGGCGACCTAGGTGCCGAGGCCGTGGCCGGCGAGCCCGGAGATGTCGTTGCTGATACCGACGAACAGCAGGATCGCGATCAGCGCGATCCCGACGAGGCTCGCGCGCTCGATCACCACATACGGAATGCGGCGCCCGTGAACCTTCTCCGCCAGTGCCCAGAAGATGTGGCCACCGTCCAGCGGCAGGAACGGGAACAGATTGATGATCCCCAGCGACAGTGAGATCAGGGCGATGATCTCCACGCCAGTCGTCCAACCGCTGGCGATGTCCTCCTGCGTGACCTTGTAGGCGCCCACGATGCTGTGCAACTGCTTGCGATCCTGGGGCTTGAAGATCTCAACGATGTCCGTGACAGTCGCCTTGGTCACATTCCACAGTCCCGTGACGCTGTGACCGGCTGAATAGAAGACGCCGTTCGGAGCCAGCTTGTCCTCGAACTCGAAACCGACCAGCATCTCCTTGTCCGCGCTGCTCCAGCGCGGCCGCACGTGCAGCGTCTTGAGCGCGCCATCCCGGCTCACCACCAGCGTCGCTGCGGTGGTCGCTTGGCAGCCGTTGGTCTGAGCGCCGCCCGCACAGGTGTGCTTCGCGATCTGGCCGTGCAGCTGCTCGGGATTGCCCTTGATGCCGTCCACGGACACGATCCGGTCGCCGGCTTTGAGGATCCCGTCCGCGGCTGTGCCCGGCAGAACCCCGGCGACGCGGCTGGTGATGACGTCCTGGCCGCTCTTGTTCGTCACGTTATGGGTACCGACACCGAGGAAGAACACCCAGGCCAGCACGAAGGCGAGCAGGATGTTCACCGCCGGACCGGCCGAGATCACCACGATCCGCTTCCAAGGCGGTTGGTTGATGTAAGCCCGCGCCTCGATCTCGGGAGTCGCGAACGTCTCGTGCGGACTCATCCCGGTGATCTTCACGTAGCCACCCAGCGGAATCACGCCGACGCCGTAATCGGTCTCGCCGATCCGGCGTTTGATGAACATCGGCCCGAAGAACAACGAGAAGCGCTCGACGCGCATTCCGACCGCCTTCGCCGCGGCGAAGTGGCCGCCCTCGTGAAGGACGATCAGCAGCGCGAAGCCGAGGAACGCCAATACGTAGGACAACATCGAGAATCAGTCTGACAGGCGTCGGACGGCCTCCGACGCGAGTGTTCGGGCGCGGACGTCAGCGTCCATCAACGAATCAAAGGAATGCACTGGCTCTGAAGGCATTGCGGTGAGGGTCTCCTCGATGACTTGCGCGATCTCAAGAAAAGCGAGCTTTCCTAAGAGGAACGCGTGAACAGCCACTTCATTTGCGGCGTTCAACGTGCATGGCGCAGTCCCACCCGCAATTCCGGCTTCCCGCGCGAGGCGTAGAGACGGGAACGTCTCGATATCCGGTGGCTCGAACGTCAGCGACCCCACCGCCGCCAAGTCCAGCGCCGGCAGTGGCACCTCCGCCCGATGCGGGTGGTGCAGCGCGTAGGCGATCGGGACGCGCATGTCCGGGTAACCGAGGTGAGCCAGGGTCGCGCCATCGCACAGCTGGATCAGGCTGTGCACGAGCGACTGCGGGTGTACGACCACGTCGATCTGGTCGTACGGTGTGCCGAACAGGTGGTGGGCCTCGATCACCTCGAGCCCCTTGTTCATCAGTGTCGCCGAGTCGATCGTGATCTTGCCGCCCATCGACCAGGTCGGATGCGCAAGCGCCTGCTCGACGGTGACATTCGCGAGCTCGGCCCGCGTGCGCCCGCGGAACGGCCCACCGGAAGCCGTGAGCAGCAACCGATCTATGGTCCCGGCGCGCTCGCCCTCGATCAATTGATGGAGGGCCGAGTGCTCGGAGTCGACCGGCAGGATCTGCGCACCGGTCGCCTCGGCCAACTGCATGACAAGTTCGCCACCAACGACGAGCGACTCCTTGTTCGCAAGGGCGAGGTCGATGCCCTCACCGAGCGTCGCGACAGTCGCGAGCAGCCCAGCGGCGCCGACGATCGAGTTCAGCACCATGTCGCAACTGGACTCGATCACGAGCTCGACGAGCCCGTCCGGGCCGGCCAGCACCTCGCCATCGGTCCACGCCTCTGAAGCCCGCGCGGCAGCGTCCAGATCGGCCAGTGCAATCCGCTTCACGCCGAACTTCTCGGCCTGCTCGAGCAGTTGCCGCCAGTCCTTCCCGGCACTCAGGCCCGCAAGCTGGAGCTCTCCGGCACTGCGCTCGACCACGTCGAGCGCCTGCGTTCCGATCGAACCCGTCGAACCGAGGATGACAAGGCGACGCGGCATCAGGCAGCGATATGTGGGATGTGGATGGCGATGTAGTACGCGACCACGATGGTGAAGATGATCGCGTCGAGCCGGTCCAGTGCCCCTCCGTGAGCGCCGAACATGCTGCCGGCGTCCTTCGCGCCGGCATCGCGCTTGATCAGTGACTCGAACAGGTCGCCCATCGGCCCCAGGACCGCGATGGCCACG
Organism: uncultured Conexibacteraceae bacterium; assembly: GCA_963720195.1. Lineage (GTDB taxonomy): Bacteria > Actinomycetota > Thermoleophilia > Solirubrobacterales > Solirubrobacteraceae > Palsa-465. Next base: position 442,407 of record CAVRFD010000007.1, on the reverse strand, counting down.
CCCAGGAGCAGTGCGGTGCCGTGCGGCAACCAGGTTTCCTGGTATAGCCCGGCGACGACGACCGCCACGATCGACGCCAGCGCACCGCACCCCAGTCCCTCGATCGTCTTGTTGGGCGAGATCGTCGGCGCCAGCGGATGGCGCCCGAACAGACGACCCCCGAGGTACGCGGCGGTGTCACCGACGAACGTGCCAACCATCACGTCGATCAAGATGCCCTTGCCGACGCCGTGCGGGATCTCCCGGAGCAGCACTGCGAGGGCGAACGCGAAAGCGATCCAGAGAATCCCGAGCAGTGTCGAGGCGATCGAGACCGTCGCATCCGTGGTCTGGCCGCGCGCGAGGATCGCCAGGAATGTCAGCGGCGCCCCGACGAGCGCGGCGCCGACGACGTCCGCGAGCGTCCCGTAGCGCGCAGCGACGCACATCCCAACAGCGACGACAAAGCCGACCGCCGGAACCGGACGCCAGCCCGGCAACATCCGGTAGAGCTCAGCGAGGCACGCGCAGGCGAGGATCGCCATCAGCAGCATCCAGCCGACGCCGCCGATGTCGACGAACACGATCGCGAGCACCGCCGCCGGCACGCCCACGAAGACCCGCGCCAGCAGATCAGAGCGCCTGCGTGGAGGTGGCGTTGCCGCCGTTCGACGAGCCTGCGGCATCAGCGTCCCCCGAAGCGTCGCTGCCGGGACGTGTACTCCGACAGGCTCGCGGCGAATGCAGCGCGGGTGAAATCCGGCCAGAGCTCCTCGCGGAACACGAACTCCGCATACGCCGACTGCCACGTCAGGAAATTCGAGATTCGCTGCTCGCCGCTCGTGCGGATGATCAGGTCGGGGTCGTGCATGTCGGGCGCGTACAGGAGACGGCGGAAGTCCTCCTCGTCACCGCCCGTGAACGCGCGAGCGGCGTCGAGGATCTCGGCGCGTCCCCCGTAGTTGAAGGCAACGAACAGGGTGATCCGGTCATTGGCGGCGGTCTCCGCCTCGGCCCATTCCATCTTCTCGATCAGGCGCGGCGAGACGGGTGCGGCACGCCGGCCGATGAAGCGCATCCTTACCCCCTCCGCCTTCAGCTCGGGGGTCTCGGCGTCGATTCGGCGCGCGAACATCCGCATCAGGCCAGACACCTCGGCCTTGGAGCGACTCCAGTTCTCGGTCGAGAACGAATACACGGTCAGCTCCTTGATCCCGAACTTGACGGCGTCGCGCAACCGCTCCTTGACCACGTCGGCGCCCGCCTCGTGTCCCTTGACAGCCGGCAGTCCGCGCTGCTTGGCCCAGCGTCCGTTGCCGTCGGTGATGATCGCGACGTAGCGCGGGCCATCGGCGCCCGAATCTGGCGCAGCGCCCTCGCCCACCTCAGACCTCGAGGATCTCTTCTTCCTTGACCTTCAGCAGCTCGTCGAGCTCCATCACGCGGGAGTCGGTGACCTTCTGCAGCTCGCCCTCGGCGCGATGCTCGTCGTCGGCGCCGATCTCGCCCTCCTCCTTGAGCTCCCGTAGATCCTGCATGACGTCACGGCGCACGTTGCGGATCGCGACCCGCCCTTCCTCGGCGATGCCACGCACGACCTTGACGAGCTCCTTACGGCGCTCCTCCGTCAGCTCCGGCAGGACGAGTCGAATCACCGCGCCGTCATTCGACGGCGTGAGGCCGATATCGGACTCGAGGATGGCCTTCTCGATCGCCTTCATCGAGCTCTTGTCATACGGCTGGATCGAGATCAGACGAGCCTCAGGCGCACTCAGCGTCGCCAGCTGCTTGAGCGGGGTGACCGCACCGTAATAGTCGACGCTGATGCGGTCCAGGAGCGCCGGGCTTGCACGCCCTGTTCGGACAGAGCTGAACTCGTGGCGTGTGGAGTCGACGCACTTGTGCATCCGCTCGCGAGCGTCGTCGAGTAGGCCTTGAACGAGATCGTCTTCAGTCATGTCTTTACGAGGGTTCCCACCCGTTCACCGGACACTATCCGGTTGATGTTGCTGCCGTCGGCCATGTTGAAGACGACGATCGGCAGGTTGTTGTCCATGCACAGCGCGAACGCCGTCGAGTCCATCACCTGGAGACCCTGTGTCAGCGCCTCTTTGTGGGTCAGCTCGGGCATGAACTGCGCGTTCGGGTCCTTGGCCGGGTCGGCCGTGTAGACGCCTTCGATCCCGTTCTTGGCCATGAGGATGATCTCGGCGTGAATTTCGGCGGCGCGCAGCGCCGCGGCGGTGTCGGTTGTGAAGAACGGGTTGCCGGTCCCGGAGGCGAAGATCACGACCCGGCCCTTCTCGAGGTGCCGGATCGCACGGCGGCGGATGTATGGCTCGGCAACCTCGGAGATCGTGATCGCCGACTGGACCCGCGTCGGGATCTCGCCCTTCTCGAGCGCGTCCTGTAGTGCCAGCGCGTTCAGGACGGTCGCAAGCATCCCCATGTAGTCGCCCGTCGCGCGGTCCATCCCGCGCGCGGCGGCCGCGAGCCCGCGGTAGATGTTGCCGCCGCCGACGACGATCGCGACTTCCACGCCGCGCCGGTGAACCGTCGCGATCTCCTCTGCGATGGTGCGGACACGTTCCGGATCGGTGCCGTAGTCGAGGTCGCCCATCAGGGCCTCGCCTGAGAGCTTGAGCAGCACCCGCCCGTAGGCCGGTGCTGCGTCTGTGCTCGAGATGCTCACGTGCGGCGCGTCGCTGTCCGCCTACTGACCGATCTCGAACCGGGCGAAGCGCCGGATCACGACGTTCTCACCCGTGTCTGCGGCCAACTTGGCGCGGATCTCCTCGATCGTCTTGCCCTCGTACTTCTCCTCGTTGACGTGCTTCTGGCGCAGCAACACGACGTCGTTCAGCCAGGCGTTGACCTTGCCATCGACGACCTTCTCGCGCACGTTCTCGGGACGCTCGGCCGCCTGCTCGACATAGATCCGCTTCTCGCGCTCGAGCTCCTCGGCGGGGATGTCCTCGTCGTCCACAGCCAGCGGTGCCAGAGCCGCGATATGCAGCGCCAGGTCCTTGGCGAACGCCACGAACGCGTCGTTGCGCGCGACGAAATCGGTCTCGCAGTCGACCTCTACCAGGACGCCGACACGACCGTTGTGGATGTAGCTCTGGATCGTGCCCTCGGTGGCGTCGTTGCCGGCACGCTTGGCAGCCTGCGCCTCGCCGCGGGCCCGCAGCAGTTCGACCGCCTTCTCCATGTCGCCTTCTGCCTCAGCCAACGCGTTCTTGCAGGCCATCATCCCCGCGCCGGTACGGTCGCGGAGAGCCTTGACGTCGGATGCGGTGATCGCGCTCACTTGTTCTCCTCCGGGGTGTCAGTCGTCGTCTCGGTCGCGGCCGGTTCAGCGGCTGCTTCAGCCTCGCTGGCGCTCGGCGCGAGTTCGGCTTCGGCAGCAGCCGAGCCTGCCTCTGCGGCAGGTGCCTCGGTCGCTTCCGGAGCAGACGCAGTCGCAGCGTCGGCGGCTGGCGCCTCAGGCGCCGCGTCGCTGGCGGGGGACTCAGTTTGTGCTGGGGTGGTGGGCTCGGTCGGCGCGGCTTGTGCTGGTGCCTCAGTCGCGGCTGGTGCAGCGGCTTCAGCTGGGGTTGCAGGCGCCGCAGGCGCGGCAGCTTCGGCCGGAGCCACCGGCGCGGCAGGAGCGGCAGCTTCGGCCGGGGCCGCGGGCGCGACAGGAGCAGCGGCTTCGGCCGGGGCCACGGGCGCGACAGGAGCGGCAGCTTGAGCTGGTGCGGCGGGGGCTGCTGGGGTTGCGGCCGCCTGAGCGGCGGCGGCCTGGGCGGCTGCCCTGGCCTCAGCCTCGGCAGCAGCTGCAGCTGCAGCTGCGTCGGCGGCTGCCTTCGCCTCGGCTTCGGCCGCTGCGGCGGCGGCGGCCTCGGCGCGAGCCTTCTCCTCGGCCTCACGGCGGGCCGCTTCCTCGGCTTCGCGCCGCGCACGCTCCTCGGCCTCGCGGCGTTCGCGCTCGAGACGGGCACGCTCCTCCTCGGCGCGGAACACGCCGTGGGCCTCGGCGACGACATCACCGATCGCTCTGGTGATGGCCGCGCAGGAGCGGATCGCGTCGTCGTTGCCCGGGATCACGAAGTCAATGCCCTCGGGGTCGCAGTTGGTGTCGACCAGGCCGATGATCGGGATTCGCAGGCGCTGAGCCTCCTTGACCGCGATCGCCTCGGTCTTGAGGTCGATCACGAAGACCGCGTCGGGCTGCCGCTGCATGTTCTTCACGCCGCCAAGGTTCGCGCGCAGCTTTGCGAGGTCGGCCAGCGCGGCCATGCGCTCGCGGGTCGGCAGCAGTTGCAGCTGACCGTCGGCCTCGTAGCGCTCGAGGTCATGGAGCCGCTTGATACGGCCGGAGATCGTCTGGAAGTTGGTCAGCAGTCCGCCAAGCCAGCGATGGTTGACGTACGGCATGCTGGCCGCCTCGGCCGTGTCCTTGATCGCGTCGCGCGCCTGCTTCTTGGTGCCGACGAACATCACGGTGCCGCCGCGGCGGGCAATGTCGGACGCAAACCGTTGCGCCTCCTGCAGCAGCTCGTCCGTCTGCTCCAGGTCAATGATGTAGATGCCGTCACGCTCGCCGAAGATGAACCTGCGCATCTTCGGGTTCCAGCGCCGCGTCTGGTGGCCGAAATGCACGCCGGCCTCCAGCAGCTCTCTTAGGCTTACCTGAGCCACTTGTAACTCCCTTTTTGAAATTGCAAAACGCCACCGCTGGCCGTGTTCTGGTCGCGACTCCGGGCTTGTCCCGGAGCAGGGCGCGACCCGGCCCGATGCGGAGGGTCGGTAACGGAAACGCTGCTTAGTGTAGGAAATCAGGACCGCTGGGCGCGCGCGAGCTCGAGCGCGGCCTCGAGATCGGCCGGCAGCGGCGAGCTGACATCGATCTCCTGACCGGTCACCGGGTGCGGGAACGCCAGCCGCGCAGCGTGCAGGAACTGCCGCTCGAGACCAAACCGGGTCGGTCCGCCGTAGGCGGTATCGCCCAGTACCGGGTGCCCGATCGCCTGCATGTGGACGCGAATCTGGTGCGTGCGCCCCGTCTCCAGCGAGACCCGCAGGAGCGCCTCATGGCGGAGCGGCTCGATCAGCTCGAAGTGTGTGCGGGCCTCGCGCGGCGAGTCGGTGTCGATCGAGTGCAGCAGGCGGTCTCGCCGGTCGCGCCCGATCGGCGCGTCGATCGTGCCCGCGTGCGCTGGCGGGATCCCGTCGACCATGGTCAGGTACTCGCGCCGGAGCTCACGTGCCTGCAGCAGGGCCTTGAGCTCGCGGTGCACGGCATCGCTCTTGGCGACAACGAGCAGACCGGATGTGTCGCGGTCGAGTCGGTGGACGATCCCGGCGCGATAGGGGTCCTCGCCACCGGCAGCCAGGTCGGTGAGCGCCTGCGCGAGCGTCCCGCTCTCATGACCACGGGCGGGATGCACAACTACGCCGGCGGGCTTGTCGACGACGATCAGCGCGTCGTCCTCGTAGGCGGTCGCAAACGTAGCCGGCGCCGTGCGGCTGGGATCGGATCCCGGCTCCGGTGCAAACGTCTCGGTTGTGACCACGACCCGTTCGCCGGCGGTCACCGGGTGACGCTTCTGCAGCGCGCGGCCGTCGACCTCGACGAGGCCCGCGCCGATCAGCCGGGCGGCACGCGCCCGCGAGCCAAGCGGCTCGGCCAGGAACTGATCCAGGCGCAGTCCCGCCTCGTCAGGCCCGACGGTGCCCTCCCACTCGACTTCAGGCATCTTGCGATCCACGCTCTATCACGAACACCAGAATGATCACTCCGAAGGTGATCGACATGTCGGCGAAGTTGAACGCCGGCCAGTGGGGCAGCTTGATGAAGTCGATCACGGACCCGCGTGCGATCCGATCAATCAGGTTGCCAACCGCGCCACCGACGAGCATGCCCGTCGGCAGCCACAGCAGACGTCGGTTCGGCCGCAGCAACATGAAGGTGATCAGCGCGACCAGTGCGACCGCCGTCACGACGTAGACGAGCGCCCCCGTGCCGGCCAGGAAGCTGAAGGCCACGCCCGTGTTGCGCTCGTACACGAGCGTGACACCGGGAATCACATGACGGACCTGGTCGGGCTCGATCCACGTTCCCAAGGTGTGCTTGGTGATCTGGTCGACCGCGACCACGATCGCGAACACGAGGGCGGCGCGCTGCGCGGCGCGGCGCCGCGCAGCGTCAACCACGTATGAGGCTGACAATGATTGTGCGGAGGATGCCCAGCACGATCAGCGCCAAGATCGGACTGAGGTCGATGCCCCCGAATGACGGGAGGAAGCGCCGGAAGATCCTCAGGTACGGCTCGCAGACGTCGCGCAGGAAAGCGAGCACGGCATCAAGCGCGCGTGAGTACGGCGGTCGTGCCCCAAAGGAGAACACCAGGTTCGCGAGGATGTAGACCAGGAGCAGGGCGATGTAAACGCCAAACAGGTCCTCGACGTAGTTCGCGACGTTGTAGCGCGTGATCGCCGTAAGCAACATCAGTGTGTGCCGCCCGGGTTCACCACAGCGTCGATCGCGTCTTGGAATGCGATACGGACACCGGCCCGCTCAAGCGCGTCGAGCCCGCGCGCCGTCGAACCGCCAGGCGAGGTGACCTCGCGTCGAACTGCAAGCGTGTCATAGCCCTTCTGCTCGATCAATGCGGCGCTGCCGCTCATCGTCGCGGTGACGAGCTCCGCCGCAAGCGAGGCGCCCAGTCCGTGCCTCACCGCCGCATCCACCTGCGCCTCGGCCAGCAGCGCCTGATAGGCAGGCCCGACGCCGCTGACACCGGTCGCCGCGCCGATCAGCCGCTCGGGCACCGTCACCAGCTTGCCGAGCCGCCCGAACTGCGCGAGCACCTGGCGCTCCAGCTCCGCATCCACCGTAAACGCCGGATCCGTCTCGCGTTGTTCGTAGACGATCACGCCCTGCCGGATTTCGACGGGGGTGTTGGGCATCAGCACGAACACCTGCGAATGCTCGTAGGCGCGCTGCAGCGTCCGAGTGGAGGTCGCTCCGAGCACCGAGGCGACCGTCTTGGCGACGGGCGCGATCTCCTCGGCGACCTGCTGCAGGTGGTAGGGCTTGTGGCAGAGGACAACAAGATCGACGCGCTCAGCCAGTTCGCGGTTCGACGCGACGCGCTCTCCGCCAAGCTCGTCGACGAGCGCCTGAGCCCGCCCCGAGCCGCTGTCCGTGCAGAGCACGGGTTCCCCCCACCCACGCGCAAGTGCGCGCGCCATATTCCCCGAACCGATCAGGCCAATTTGCATTCCGGCAAGCGTACCTGTGGTGGGGCTGATGGGCCTAGTACAGACGTCTAGTTTCCGGCGCGGTGTCGGACCGCTAAAAAGACCTTTAGATAAGGGGCTTTTGCATTTGGGCTAGATCATCCGTCCAGTAGTTCCGAAAGTCGCATTGGACGGGCGTCCGGGCCTCAATTACTTTGCTCCTCGCTCCGGTCAGGCTCCTTCAGCTGCGGCGGGGCTTCGATTCCAACACCAAGCAGGGGGTTGACCATGCGTGTGCGCCGTACGACGGTCCTCGGCTTGGCCGCCGGGACCAGCCTCGCTCTTGCCGGCTTCGCAGCCGCTCGAGGGGGCGTCCCGTGGCCGGGCATCTCAAGCACCACTCCTCCGCCGGGCCATCACCACCCGGCACCACCGCCGCCCCGGGGTTGGGGCTGGGGCTTCCCGAGCCCGCCGTGGTGGCTCGATCCGCATGCTCCGCGCGGCTGGTTCCCACAACCGATCAGTTGGGGCGGCTTCGGGTATGGCGAAGGCGGCGGCTACGGCCATGACGAGGGCGGCAACAGCTTCGGCGGCGGCAACGGCTATGGCCAGGGCGACAACGGCTACGGCCAGGGCGGCAACGGCTACGGCCAAGGCGACAACGGCAACGGCCAAGGCGACAACGGCAACGGCCAAGGCGACAACGGCAACGGCCAAGGCGCAACGGCAACGGCCAAGGCAGCAACGGCTTCGGCGAAGGCTCTGGCAACGGCTTCGGTCACTCCAACGGCATCTAGGCCAGAACGGAGCGAACCATGTCCGCCACTGCCGAGCAGTTGACAGCGGTGCTGGTCGAGCCTGAGCGGCCGGCACCCGTCGCGGACGAGGAGCAGCACGCTCGTCCGCGGTTGTTCGTCGAGCGTCGCGCCAGCAGGCGCGACATCCCCGAAGCCCAACCGGCCGGACGGCACCTCGTGGTGCTGATCCCGGCCTTCAACGAACAGGAGTCGATCGCCGGTGTGATCGAGGCGATCCCTCGCCACTTTGATGGGATCGCACTGGTCGAGGTCGGCGTCATCAACGACGGCTCCAAGGACGAGACGGTCGAGCGGGCGTTGGCGGCCGGCGCCGATTTCATCACCGGTACGCCGACCAACCGCGGCCTGGCCGCGGCGTTCAACCGCGGCGCCACCGCTGCGCTCGGACGCGGAGCGGAGATCGTCGTCACGCTCGACGCCGACGGTCAGCACGATCCGGCGGCGATGGCGTCTCTGATCGCGCCGCTGGTGGCCGGCGAGGCGGACGTGGCGGTGGCCGTGCGTCCGTTGAAGGACACGACCCAGGGCACGCTCGTGCGTCGGTTCGGCAACCGGTTCGGATCGTTCATCGCCCGGCGCGTGATGAAGGTGCCGCTTACAGACGTGACCTCGGGGTATCGCGCGTTCACGCGCGATGCGCTGATGCAGATCCACGTCACCTCGGGGTTCACCTACACGCTGGAGACGCTGGTGCAGGCGGCGGCCAAGCGTCTGCGGATGGTCGAGGTGGTCTCGCCGGCCCGTAAGCGGACGTTCGGGCATTCACGCGTCACGCGCTCGATCGTCAGCTACGTCGCGAACACCGGCGGCCAGGCGCTGCGCACGACGATCCACAGCAACCCGCTGCGGTTCTTCGGGCAGCTCGCGGCCTGCTGCGCCGGCGGTTCGTTGCTCGCCAGCGTCTGGTTCGTGGCCGCCTACGGGCACGGTGGCATGCATCTGCCCTCGCTGCTGGCGGCTGTGCTGCTGGCGTTGCTCGCGGTCGGTCTGGTGACGTGCGGCGTGCTGGCGGACGCGGTCTGCGCAAACCGGCGCCTGCTCGAGGACACGCTGCATCGCCTCAAGCAGATCGAAGCCGCCGGCCGTGGCTGAGTCTGCCGTCACCGCACCGCCGCTAGCGCTGCTGGCGCCGGTGCATCCGCTGGTCGGAGGTGCTTCGCACTTCAACACGGCGTTGCTTGGTGCTATGCGTGAGCGCGGTCCGGTGACCGCGCTCACGTGGCGCCGCCTCTACCCACCGCTGCTGCACCGCCGGGAGACGCACGATCACGCTTCCCGGCCAACACGCGTTGAGTCGGCGATGCCGGTGCTCGACTATGTCGATCCGCGGACCTGGAAGCGCGCGCTCGAGATCGTGCGCGAAAGCGGCGCCCGCGCGCTGATCGTCCCCTGGGTGCACCCCGTCACGACTCCGCAGTACGCATACCTGCTGGCGAACGCGCCGGCGGACGTGACCAAGGTCGTGATCTGTCACAACGTGCTGCCGCATGATCCGCTTCCGCTTGCCACGAGGTGTGCGCGCGCGGTGCTCAGACGCGCCGACGTCATCGTCACGCACTCCAAGGAGATGCGCGGCGAGCTCGTCGAGCTCGGCGTCACCGCGAAGATCGTCGACGCGTTCCACCCGCGCTTCTCTGCACCTGACCTCTCAGCGTTGCCGACGGCGTCGGAGACCGCCGCGGAACGCGCGCGCCAGGGAGACCCCGACCTGTCACTGCTGGCCTTCGGCGCGGTGCGCCCGTACAAGGGGATCGACATCGCGGTGAGGGCGCTGGCCTCCGTGGATCGCGGCCTGCGGGTGCGCCTGACGGTCGCCGGCGCGTTCTGGGACGGCGGCGCCGAACTCCGCCAGCTCGTCGCCGAGCTCGGGTTGGAGGATCGCGTCGAGCTGCGTGACGGCTTCGTCTCCAACGAGGAGGCGGCGTTGCTCTTCTCGGCCGCCGACGCGGCGATCCTCCCCTACCGATCTGCAACCCAGTCGGGTGTTGTCCAGCTCGCCTTCGCCTATGGCGTCCCGGTCGTGGCGAGCTCCGTCGGTGGCCTGCCGGAGGCGATCAGCGACGGCGTCGACGGTCTACTCTGCCCGCCCGAGGACCCGAGCACTCTCGCCAAGATCATCTCGCGGCTGCCTCAGGCCTGTCCTGCGCTCGCAGACGGCGTGGCCTGCAGCTCGCGGGCGCACTCGTTCGGGCGCTACGTCGAACTGCTCGAGGGAGCGATCGCGTGAGGCGACGAGGGATCGTCGAGAACTCTGCGCTTGCGCTCGCCGGCGACCTCGCGACGAAGGCCGCGACGTTCCTGCTGCTCGCGGTCGCGGCGCGTGCGCTGAGCACCGGCCAGTTCGCGATCCTGGCGACCGCCGTCGCGAGCGCCACGGTGCTGACGGCCGTGTTCGACTGCGGTGCGCAGGTCCTCCTGACGCGTGACGGCGCCAGGGATCCGGGGACGCGCGGCGCGCTGCTGCTCGCGCTCGCGCGGTCGCGCTGGCCGTTGCTGATCGCCGCGGCGATCGGCGCCTGTGTGATCGGCATGCTCGACGGCAACGTCGCACTTGCACTGGGTACGGTCCTGCTGGCGGTGGCCGGCGCGGCACAGCAGTCACTGAGCGGCGCCCTGCGCTCAGCCCAGAACCTTCGGCCCGAGGCGATGGCGAAACTCGCCGGGGCCGTCGCAACAATCGGCGGAGGCGCGGCCTGCGTGCTGCTCTCCCCCAGCGCGACGCTCGCCGTGCTCGCGCTGGGCTGCGCCGCGGCGGTCGTCCTGATCCCGATGGGGCTCGCGACACGTCGGATCGTTGCACCGGGCGAGCGCCACGCCAACTGGCCAGCGCTCGCGCGTGCGCTGCCACTCGGGCTGATGGCGCTGGCCACGCTCGTCTACTACCGCTCGGGGACGATCGCGCTGTCCCTGAGCTCGAGCGCCCACCAAACGGCGCTGTTCGCCTCGGCAAGCACGCTCGGCTTCGCGCTGCTGGCACTCAGCAATGCCGTGACGACGGGGCTGCTGCCGCGGCTCGCGGGGAGCGCGGATGCCGCCGACCGAGTGTCGGTCACACGCCGTGCGCTCGCCTGGACGGCTGCGATCACCGCCGCTGTGGCGCTGGCCGTGATCGCAGCGGCGCACCCGCTGATGCAGATCGCATTCGGCCATCGCTACGGGGGCGGCGCTTCCGCGCTCGTGCTGCTCGCCGCCGCCAGCGTCCTGATCGGAATCTCCGGTGTGTTGGGCACTGCGCTGATCGCTGCCGGCCGCGTCCGCGCGGTCGCTGTTCAGGTCGGCGCGACGCTGTGCGCGAACCTCGTGCTGCTCGCGCTTCTGTCAGCGCCGCTCGGCGCTGACGGCGCCGCGCTGGCGACGCTCGGCTGCGAGGCGCTCGGACTCGTGATGCTGGCCGCGAGTGCGAGGCGGGCGCTCCCGGGTCTGCTGCCGAGGCCGCTCGGCGGCGCGCAGATTCTGACGAGGCTTCCCGAGGCCCAGCGATGATCTCCGGTGTCCTGGATCCGCGCTCGACCGGAATCCGCGCCTACGCAGAGCGCCTGAGCGGCTCGCTCGGGCAGACGGGTGTCCCGTATACGCTCTCGTGGCGTCCGCTGCCAGCCGCACCCGCGCACTTCCACCTCGGCAATTCCACGCGTTCGCTTGTGCCCGACGTGCTTCGTCGTCGTGATCCGTTCGTCGTCACCCTGCATGACGTACTCCCACGCACCCGCGCGCTGCGGCTCCCGCACCGGACGCTGTTGCTACCGGCCGTGGTCAGACGCGCCAGCTGCGTGGTCGTGCACTCGACTCACGCCGCTGACCTGCTCGCAAACAGCCTGATCGGTCCGGTTCCCCGTCGCGTCGAGGTGATCCCACATGCCGCGACGGCGCCCAGCCTTCAGAGCCGCTCACTTGCCCGGGGTGAGCTGGCAGCGACGCTGATGCCTGGTCTCGACGCGGAAGGGCCACCGCTGTTCGTGCTGCCGGGCACGCTGAAGCGGGCGAAGCTCGTCGCTGAGACGCTGATGGCAGCAAGCCCGCTGATCGCGGCCGGGCGCATGCGGCTGCTGCTCGCAGGCGCCGCGCCCGAGTCATGGTTGGTCGAGGCTGCCCAGCGCAGCGGCGCGGTACTCCTGAGCTCCCCGACCCCGCCACCTATGCGCGCGTGATCGTCGCCGCCGACGTCGTTCTCTGTGCCCGCGCCGACAGCGTCGGTGAAACCAACGGGCCACTGCTCGACGCTATCGGCGCCGGGCGGCCGGCGGTGATCACGGCCGTCGGCTCCGCGCCTGAGATCGCGGAGGACAGCGCGGTTGTGGTCGCGCCGACGACCAGGGGCCTACGTCGCGGAATCGAAGAGCTGCTCGACCCGAACGAGCGTCACGAGCGCGGGATGCGGGCGCAACGGCTCGCGGACCGGTTCAGCAGCGAGCGCATCGCCGCCCGGCACGCAGAGCTGTTCACGAGCCTCGGCTGGTCCTGATCCTGCCGCCGGCGCGGCCGGCGAGCGCCGCGAAGTAGCCGGCGGTCTCGGCCAGGCGGTAGAGGAAGATCCGGTCACGCGTGACCAGCCAGGCCGCAGCGCGTACCGGCACCGCAAGGATCAGCCTCGTGCTGATCTCGAGTGACGGCGTCTGCGCCCTGCTCCGTCCGCCCCACCAGAATCGCCGCCAATAGAAGCGCGACGTGAGGCGCTCCGCGTGCACCTTGTGCAGCACCACCGCGCGCGGTTCCAGCCACACCTGCCATCCCGCGTCCATCACGCGTCGAACCATGTCCGAGTCCTCACCCGACAGCAGCGACGCGGCGCCCTTGCGTCCCAGCGCGAGTGAGAACGGGCCAACCTGATCCAGCGCCGCGCGCCGGAACGCGACGTTGGCACCGAACGGCCACTCTGCGCTCGAGCGTGGGCGACGAGCCTGGTTACCCCAGCGGGTGATGCTTGCAAGCTGTAAGAGCCGTTCGGATAGCCACGCGGGCCGTTCCCCATCGAAGTTGGCGTCGCAGGCGCCGCCCACGCAGCCGGCCTGTGGATGCTCGGCGAACGTCGCCAGCAGCGCCTCATCCCAGCCTGGCCGCGGCGCCGCGTCGTCGTCGAGGAACGCCACCATGTCACCGCTGGTTGCGGCAACGCCCGTATTGCGGGCCAGCGACAGTCCGGGCTCGTCTACACGCAAGTAGACGAGCCCGGTGAGACGTTCCGCAAAAGCGCTCACCAGCTGCTCGCAGGGCTCGACCGGTGCCGAGTCGACCACGACAACCTGCGCGAGCCGCCGCTGGAGCGTGAGCGCCTCGAGACATTCGGTCAGCTCGGCCGGTCGGTTGTGGGTGCAGATCACGGCCGCGAGGCTCGTCATCGCAGCCTCACGATCGTGCTGAAGCGCCCATCGGTGTGCAGCACCTGGCCAAGGCTTGTGATCGTGGTGGCAGACGGAGAGCTGTTGCAGAGGGGTACGCAGTTGACCTGCCAGCGGCCGCCTGTGATCGGCACCCGAACCGGGGTGTCGGCCGGGATTGACCGCCCGTATGCGGTGAGCTCCGGCGTCGAGCCGAACTCGCCATAGCTCAGCGTCACCGTGGCAACGCCGGCGCGGACGAGGAGCTGGCGTGACAGCGCGGCTGCCCGGCCACGCGTGAGCGCGATCCCGCGCAGCGCGGTGGCGATCGTCGTGCGGCTGCCTGCCACCAGGCTCGGGGGCGCAGACGTCGCCGCCAGAAGCTTCGCCTTCACGAGTCTGTAGACCGTGAACTCCTGGTCGTCATAGGTCTGAACTCCGACCGCCGCCAGACGCGAGTTGTAGGTGGCCATCTGGTTTACGTCCCGGGCCGTGATCAACGACGTGTAGGGAGCGGCGAACAGCTGCTGTTGGTTCGGCGGGTCGAAGTTGGTGAACTTCTCGACGACCACCCAGCGGACGCCCATCGACCACATGCGGCGCAGCGCTGCCGCTGCCTGAGGCCCGGTGCCGCCGTACACGCGACGCAGGAGGTCGTAGCCGGCCTCGGCCTGGGACTGCTCGGTACCGGAGTCGGCATGTCCCTTGGAGAAGGTCAGCACCCGGTGGCCGGTCGTCACAGGCATGAAGTAACCGGTCGACGGATCCGTCGCGATCAACCCCGGACCCGGCGGAATGATCTCGTGGAACGACCAGAGTGTGCCCAGCTGAGCACCGAAGTAGTTGAGGTTCACGGGCTCGGATTCGAGCGTGGCCACCTTGTATCCGAACGCGGCGGTGAGCGTCAGCGCCATGATCGCCGCTGCCGCGCGGCTGCGATGACGGACGGTGAAGACCGCAGCTCCGATCGCCAGCGGCAACTGGCTGGCGAGGATCAACCGGTAGTAGAGCGGCAGCTCATGGCCGGTGGCGATATGCACGACGGCCCCGATCAGGCCGACAGCGAAGATCACGCTGAACCAGAGCAGCGGCACCGGTCGGCTGCTGCGGGTCGCGCGCCAGAGGCCGAGCAGGCCACACACTCCCGGCAGCAGCAGCAGCAGCCAGCGGTCGCGCTGGTCGTTCCAGTAGAAGCCGAGGCGGTAGCTGCGCAGCGCGGGGACGTTGGACGGCCAGTGGCCCATCACGTACAGCGCCCAGACAACCAAGGCGGCGGTCGCCCACATGCCCGTCTCGGCCACGCGCCGCTCGAGCAGTGGGCCGGCGTCGAGCCTTCGGACGCGCTCGAGCAGCACCGAAAGCTTCGTCGGGCGCCGGATCGCGAGCCAGAGGCTCGGTGCCACGAAGGCGACCAGCACGAGACCGGGCAGCGGCGCTCCGGACTTGCTGTACGCCGACAACGTGCTCATCGCCGGCCAGGCGAGCGTCAACGCCGCGCCCAACGCGAACACCAGTGGTGTGCGCCAGCGTTCACGCGGATCCTGGGCCACGTTCGCGCATGCGTACAGGATCATCACGAGTACCAGCAGCAGCCCGGCAAAGGGATCTGATGTCAGCGTGAGCGCCGTCAGCGGTATAGCGAGCACCGTCGCCCACGGTCGTCGTATATCCACCGCGACGAGGGTTGCGAGCAGGAACCCGGTTGCGACCGTCGAGGGGAAGTAGCCGGTGGTCAGGAATCCGTTCAGGCTCATGTCCCCGGCGTAGATGACGTGCGCTGGGCCGAACAGCGCCAGCAGAATCGGGATCGAGGCCCACGCGGCGGTCGTCCCTGCCAGCCTCCTCACGTAGAGCCACAGCATCGCCAGCACAAACAGCGACGCCGGAATCGTCACGATCGCGGCGAACTCACCCAGAGAGATCGGATTCGAGAACTGGCTCGGCGTCGCCACCGCCTTCCAGATCCAGCCCAGCACCTGCAGATATGGAGACGCGTGGATCGAGTCAGAGCTCGAGCTGCCGAAGAAGACGCTGACCTTCGTGAGCGGATGCAGGGCCATGTCCCGGATCAGCGCCAGGAACGTCGGCGTGTCGGCCGTGACTCGCAACTGGTAGTGGTTGCCGACCGCCTGGATCTCCATGACCACGAGCACGCCGATGCTCAGCACCGCCGTGAGCGGCGCCAGCCACCGGGCGATCCGAGCTGCTCCCAGGCGCTGTCTCCAGGACCCGGGCGCCGCCGGTGTCTCGACGGTCTCCTCCGGCTCTGGAGCAGCCTCCGCAGGCGGCTCAGGCGCGAGCGTGGGCGAGTCAGTCAGTGCAGCCAGCTCCTCCTCGCTCAGCGGCCGCAATAACGGCGACTCCGGGTAGGAGCCACCCTCGGCGCTGAGGGCGCCGTTCCGCCGCCGCATGCGCACCCCGACCAGGCCCACGAAGCCCAAGAAGACAGCCGCGAGCAGCCAGCGATTCGCACCGCGCACACGGCGGAACATCGGGGCGCGTCCCGCTCGCTGGCCAGTCGTCCTCAAATGCACTCCTCCTGTTGGCTTTCGGAGCCGATGAGTCCCTACGTGAGGGCTAGGTTCACAGATCGACGTTTTTTCTGGGGCGTGTGGATCGCGCTCGCCGCAGGCGCCGTTCTGGTGCGGGCAGCCGGGCTGCACCAGGCCCTGCTGTTTCCCGACGGCTACGACTACCTGCTGATGGCGCGGGGCATAGCCTCGCATCTTCAGCCGACGCTGCATCTCGGCCCGGGCGGCGTGCTCTTCTCACCACCGCTCGACGCCGCCGTCAAGCCCGTTTTCCCGGCGCTGACGGCGCTCTTGTCGCTGCCCCTGCCGTTGCGCACCGCCGCCAACGTGCTGACTGTCGCCGGCGGCGCGGCGACAGTTGTGCTAACCGGCCTTGTCTGTCTACGGCTGACAGGTTCGCAGGTCGCCGGGCTGACCGCGGCCCTATGCGCGCTGGTCTCGCCCGCCCTCAGCTACTGGAGCGGCTTCACCGGACCGGATGCGCTCGCCCCTGCGCTTGCACTCGCGGCGGCGCTGCTGATGCTGGATGACCACGCTCCCGCGGCCGGTGTTGTCGCCGCGCTCGGCGTCGCCACCCGCCCCGAATGGCTGCTCGCCTGGGCTGTCGTCCTGTTTGTGGTGCTGGCGCAACGTTCCACGCGCGCCGCGGCGGTCAACGCGCTGATCGCGGCTGCGTTCACACTCGCGCTGATCCTCGCCGTACTGCGGCCGCCCCTCGGCGCGCACTTCGGTCTACATACGGGCGTGGGCGCCGCAACCGTGATCGGCTCCGGTGCCGCCCGGTCGCTGGTCCGCGACGACTGGCCGCTGATCGCACTCGCGGCGGTCGGACTGCTCACGGCAATCCGCACCGGATTGCGCCGCGAGGCGCTCGTGCTGCTCGCGGTGCTGGCCGTGCTGAGCGCGGCCTATCTGACGAAGAATTCGGGGTCGGAGCGGTACCTCTCGCAACTGGTGCCACTGCTGTGCGTGTGCGCAGGGTTTGCGGTGAGCGCAGTCCCGTGGCGCTTCGCAGCGGTCGGCGGGGCTGCCGTGGTGGCAGCCCTGCTCTGGCTGACAGTCGCCGAACCGACGCTCGGACGCGATCCGTTCAACGTCGTCGCGGCAAGTTTGCGAGCGACGCCCGCGACCAGCATCGTGACGGCCGCTCCCGAGGCTTACGGATATCTCCTCCCCGACCGGCGGATCGACCTGATGCACCCGGGTGCACGCGGCCTGATCGTGCTGGACGGCGCCCGGCGCGCCTATGCGCCAATGCTGAGCGCCATTGGGCGAACCGTCGCCGAGATTACGGCTCCAGACGGATTCGAGGATCCCGACGGAACCGTCGACTACGCGCCGGCACGCCTCGTGCGCGGCCGCGTGATCAGGACTGGTTGAAGAAACCCTTCTCGATCAGCCGGGCGCGCTCCTCAGCGGAGACCTCGACGTTCTGCGGGGTGAGCAGAAAGACCTTGTCGGCAATCCGCTGCATGCCGCCGTCGAGCGCGTAGGTGAGGCCGCTGGCGAAGTCGATCAGGCGCTTGGAGAGGTCGGAGTCGGCCCCCTGCAGGTTCAGGATCACGGGAATCGCGTCCTTGAACTTGTCAGCCACGTCCTGGGCGTCGTTGAAGTTCTTGGGAGCGACGAAATGGACGCGCACGTCGCCGCTGTTGGCGCCGCGACCGTTGGGACGCGATGTGACGGGGCGCAGGACCGTCGTGTGGCGGTCATCGCCCTCGTCGCCGAAGATGTCGTCGAATTCGTCACGCCGGCGGCGCGGGCTGCGATCGAGCCGGCGCACAGTCGGGCGATCCCGGTAGCTGTCCTGCATCTGGACCTCCGGTTCCGAGTAGGGCTCGTAGTCGTCGTCGTACGCCTCATCCTCAGCGAGGCCGAAGTAGACGAGCGTGCGGTGCCATGTGTCGCGAAATGCCATATCGGTGGGAGGTTCGGGTTTCCGTCTGAATTCCCTGCTAGTAGCGCCAACGCTGATTATGCCGCGCCGTGCTGGTAAAGGCTCGAGCCGATCCTGATGATGGTCGCACCCTCCTCTGCCGCGATGCCGAAATCCTGGCTCGTGCCCATCGACAGCTCACGCACGCCATTGATCTCGGCGAGCTCACGCAGCGCCGCGAAGTGACCGCGATTCTGCTCCGGATCGCTGACCAACGGCGGCATCGTCATCAGGCCCGCCACGTTCACGGGGCAACGCTCGAGGAAGCCGGGAAGCTCGGCTGGGGTCACGCCCACCTTGCCGGGATCGCCGGCCACGTTGACCTCGATCAGGACCTGTGTCGTGGACGTCCCGTGCTTGCCGAGCTCTCGCAGCGCCGAGTCGCTCGCGACCGAATGGATGTAGCGCACGTGCGGCAGCAGCATTGCAACCTTGCGACTCTGCAGCGCGCCGATGAAGTCCCACGTGAAGTCTGGGTGGCTCGCGGCCTTGGTGACGAGCTCCTGCGCACGGTTCTCACCCACCAGGGTGACCCCGCCCGCGGCCAGTGCGTCGAGCTCATCCGCCGGCAGGTACTTGACGGCCGCGAGGATCTGCACGTCGCCCGGCTCGCGGCCGGCCACCGCCAGCCGCTCCTGGACCGCTTCCAGGTTGCGGCGGACATCAGCCGCGGAGAGGCCGTGGATCAGGTCAACCATGCAACCAGCGCCTGGCGACCGGTCTGGACGCCGTCGCGTCGATATGAGAACAGGAGCGCCGGGTCCGAGCAGATCGTGCAGATGCCGGCGTCGTGGGTGGTTGTGACGCCCGCCTCCTCC
Source organism: uncultured Conexibacteraceae bacterium (assembly GCA_963720195.1). Classification (GTDB taxonomy): domain Bacteria; phylum Actinomycetota; class Thermoleophilia; order Solirubrobacterales; family Solirubrobacteraceae; genus Palsa-465. The sequence continues at coordinate 423,783 of CAVRFD010000007.1, read as the reverse complement.
AGCCGCTTACGGGCGATCGCCTTCAGATCGAGGTTCGGACCGGCGCTGAAGCCGGTGAAGCGCTCGTGCAGCTCTGGCCCGACCTCGTAGCAGCAGGAGCCGGCGGCAGGGCCGATCGCCGCCGTGAGGGTGGCGCCTGGAGCGAGCGCGCGAACCCGGTCGACGGAAGACTTGATCACATCTGCCGCCAGGCCACGCCACCCGGCATGGACTGCTGCCACGGCGCCCGGGCCTGCGATCGCGATTGGCAGGCAGTCAGCGGCGATCACCACAGGCGCGACCCCGGGCAGGGCCGTCACGAGCGCGTCTGCCTCCACCTGGAGCGTTCGTGTGCACGGCTTGACCCCCAGCTCCAGGACCGTGTCGCCATGCACCTGCTGCGCACGCACCGGCCACACCTCCAGCCGCTCACCGATGTCGCCAATCGTCTCCCGAGCATCGCCCCAGCTGCGGGTGGTGAACACAGCCCGGGCCCCTGGAAGCTCGACGGCAATCTGACCGTCGAGCTCATGGAACGGTGGCGGCAGCAACACGTCCGAGCCTACTCCGTGGCCTGCAGGGCAACCTCGAGCTGCGATTCGCGATCTGGGGCGACTCCATCAAGGAGTGCGTCCTGCGCTGCAGCAAGCGCCTGGCCGATCCTGGGTCCCTCGGGGATCCCGTTTCGTATGAGGTCTTCGCCGGTGATGTCGAGATGAACGTGCCGAAGTTTCTGCAGCCACGTCCGAGATTGAGTCGGCGCACCCTGGGCTGAAGCGAGGGCGACCGTCTCAATCCCGGCCGTGCCCACAGTGCGGGCAATTCCCGCGCTGGAGGTGGTTTTGGCCAAGCGTGCCGCGAGGATCGGCGCCGTGACTGCGCCCTCGACGATCCCGTCGCGGTCACCGGCGGTGAAGCCGAGGCGGTCAAGCTCAGCGGTGAGTTGGCGTTTCGGCTGTGGCGCGAACACACACGCGAGCACGACGAGTTCAGGCCGCCCGTCGTCGGGCAGGGCGTCAAGCGCGCGGCGTGCGAGCTGACCGTCAACTGACCATGGGAGCCCCAAGGCTGATGCGCTTTCAAAGGCGGCGACAGGGTCGCGCTCGGCGGCAAGCAAACGCAGCTCGTTACCGATGCGCGTGCCGCTGACGGTGTCGAGCGCGCCGCTCGAGATCGCCCGCGCGGCGAGCTTGCGGGTGTGAGGCGCGACCTCGAAGTTGAGTCGTGCTGCGTAGCGGGCGAGCCGCAGGAGCCTTGTCGGATCGTCCTCGAAGCTGCGGTCGTGCAGGACCGCCAGCCGACGCGCATCCAGGTCGTCCAGCGCGGCATCGACCGCGAGCAGCTCACCGCTCTGGGGACCTGTGAGGCCGAGCGCCAGAGCGTTGACGGTGAAGTCGCGGCGCGTCAGGTCGTCATCGATCCGCGCCGGCTCGACCTCCGGCAGCGCCCCAGGGTGTGAGTAGTGCTCCGCGCGCGTGCGTGCGAGGTCGTACCGCACTCCAGCTTGATTCACGCGCAGCGTCCCGAACCGCGACTCAGTGCCCTCCGGAACACCGATCGCGCTCGCCAGCGCGAGCGCGTCGCCATCGACGGCGAGGTCCACGTCAACGAACTGGCGACCGAGGATCAGATCGCGGACTGTGCCGCCCACCAGATATACGCCCCCACCCCCCAGATCCTCTGCGTCTTCAAGGATCTCGGCGATGGGCGCCAGGGTACGGACGCGGTCGAAAAGCTCCTTGTCGGGCTCGATCTGCACGCGTCCATCTTCGCTCATGGCTACCCTGCTTGCCCGATGCGCTTTCCCAGGCTTCCGAGGTCCAACCGCAGGGCGTGGCTCTTTGCCGGGGTTGCGGTGGTCGTTGCCGCAGTAGTCGCGGTGCTCGCCATCCACGAACTCGGAAAGCCGAAGAACACGGTCGATACGACTGCGGCGTTCAACGCGCCGACGACCACCACGGCACCGACAGCACCCAAGAAGATCAACAACTTCGCGTGGCCGATCTACGGGTACACGAACACTCGCACGCGCGACTTCACCGGCGAAAAGAACCTCACGCCGCCGTTCAAGACGGCGTGGAAGCTCGGCGGCAACGCGCTGCTCGAGTTCCCGGCGACGATCTGGGGCAACAACCTCTACTTCTTCGATGGCGGCGCCACCGCGAAGCGGGCCAACATCAAGACCGGCAAGCTGATCTGGGAGCGCCATGTCGGCAAGCGGTCGGCATCGACGCCGGCGCTCGACGTCAAGGACAAGGAGATGTTCGTCACCGTGCTGTCGCTGACCGGCACCACGACTGCCGACTTCGGCGGTGAGATTGCCGCGCTCTCGATGCAGAGCGGGAAGATCCTGTGGAAAGTCCCGGTGCCCTCCGGGGCGGAGACGTCGCCGATCGTGATCGGCAACTCGGTCTACTTCGGCGACCAGGGTGGAACCGAATACTCGCTCAACGTCAAGACCGGACACGAGAACTGGTCGTTCCCGACCGGTGGCCCGATCAAGGCGGGCGCCGCCTACTACGCGGGCAACCTCTACTTCGGCAACTACGCCGGCGAGTTCTACGCGGTCAATGCCGAGACCGGCAAGCAGGTCTGGTCCGCCAGCCCGGGGGGAGAGTTCTACTCGACCCCGGCCGTCGGCTTCGGGCGCGTCTACGTCGGAAACAACAACGGCGACGCCTATTCGTTCGTGGCCACCGACGGGACCTTGGCCTGGTCGCACGGTCTCGGCGGCTATGCGTATTCCGGCCCCGCAGTCGCAGACACGCCGGGCCTTGGCCCGACGGTTTACATCGGGTCATACTCCGGCGACGTCTACGCGCTCAACGCGCGAACGGGCTCGGAAGACTGGGCCTCCCCGGTCGGCGCGCCCGGTAAGGACGATGCGATCTCCGGATCGGCAACGGTGATCAACAACGTCGTCTATGTCTCCACCGTCTACGACCCCGGCAGCTACGGATTCAACGCGACCACCGGCAAGCAGGTCTTCACCTTCCCCGACGGCTCCTATACGACGGTGATCGCCGATCCCAACGCGCTGTTCCTGATGGGCCGATACGTGCTCTACAAGCTCGTCCCCGCGCACCACTGAGCGAGTAGCCGGCTCACGAGCGGTCGGGTTTGCGCAGCGCGCCGACGACGAGCTCCGAGCGCTCGAACCCGAGCCCCTCGTAGATGCCGATCGCGTGGTAATCCGGGTCGGCTGCGATCACGAAGTGGTTGATGGCGTGGTGCGACGCGGCGTGCGCTGCAGCATCCGCGACGAGGCGTGTCGCGATCCCGCTGCGACGGTGTGCTTCGACCGTGTCGACGGATTGAAAACGGGCTCGCGCCTCGGTCACGACGATTCCGAGTGAGGCGACTGGCCCGCCCTCCAGCAACGCTACGTACCAAGCCCCGCGGCCAGCGCGGAATAGCTCGCGTAGCCCTGCCTGCCGGCGGCGGAGGAACGTGCGGTGGTAGTCGCTGTGCGCGAACTCGTCCGGTGCCTGGGCCATCTGCAGTTCGATCACTGCGTCCCAGAGCCGATCGTCGCCGTCGAGATCGAGCGCACGTACGTCGACCTCCGGGTTCGCACGGGGGTGCCGCACGATCTGCTCAGGTCTAGCGATCAGACCTGCCGTCCACTCCAGTTCGTAGCTGCGGGGAACCAGTTCGGCCGCCGCAGCGCCGATGTCGCCATCGCGTCGGTCCCAGGCGAGCGAGCGGTGCGTGACGTCCGGCTGCCCCGCGAACTCTGAGCGGAACAGCGTCTCCCAGCGCTCGCCATCGCCCGCGGCCGGCGGGTCGTCGAACAGTAGAAAGTTCCCCCACCAGAACGTCGGATTTGCGGGCGAGTGCACGGCCCAATAACCATCACCGCGCTCGACCACGTGGTCACGGTCAAGTACGTCAATATCGGTAGCCCAAACGAGGCTGCGGACGCTCTCGGCCATAGTCAGCCTGGCCTGCCGAATTAGCAGGAAGGGGGCGAACATGGTAGCCTACTACGTATATGCGTTGTCGAAGTGGAAGTCACTGTCAGGAGCCGGTGGTCAAGGGCCGCCGGTTCTGTGCCACCCATGCGGCCGAACTTGACCGTATGCGTGAAGAGCTGAAGGACGCCGCCGCCGCCCGCATTGGTCGGGGCCGGCCCAAGCGGTCGTCCACCTGCTGCCGTCCAGGCTGTTATGAGCCTCGCGTTCCCCCCGCTGCGTATTGCGATGCTTGCGCTGCGGCCGGTTACGTAGAAGAAGCCGCTTAGCGGCTCTTCTGGACAGATCTAGGTCTCCTGCGCTACCTCGCGTACGGCAATGCCGGCGTTCGCGAGGTAGCGCTTGACCTCGGTCACCGTGTACTGCCCGTAGTGGAAGATCGACGCACACAGGACCGCATCAGCCCCTGCGTTCAGAGCCTCGACGAGGTGCTCAAGCGTTCCGGCACCACCGGACGCGATCACCGGAACATTTACTACATCGGCCACCGCCGAGGTGAGCGGCAGGTCGTAACCCGACGTGGATCCATCCCTATCCATGCTCGTCAGCAGGATCTCGCCGGCACCGCGCTCGGCGGCCTCCCGCGCCCAGACGACAGCGTCACGTCCCGTGGGCCTTCGGCCGCCGGCGACGTACGCCTCCCAGCGCCCTGCGGCCTCGTCGCGCTTGGCGTCGATTGCGACGACCACGCACTGCGCCCCGAACTGCGCCGCGAGCTCGTCGATCAGCTCCGGGCGCGCCAACGCGGCTGAGTTCACTGAGACCTTGTCAGCACCGGCGTCGAGCACCGCCTGTGCGTCGGAGACTGAACGGATGCCGCCTCCGATCGTGAACGGGATGAAGACGTCGTCAGCGCTGCGCCTGGCCAGGTCGACCACGGTGTCGCGATGATCCGAGGTCGCGGTGATGTCGAGGAATACGAGCTCGTCGGCGCCGGCGAGGTCGTAACGGCTCGCGAGCTCGACCGGGTCACCCGCGTCACGCAGATCGACGAAGCTCGTGCCCTTGACGACACGGCCGTTGTCGACGTCCAGACACGGGATCACGCGCTTGTAGTGCACTACTCCAGCGTATCCAGCAGGGCCTGCGCCTCACCGACGTCGAAGCGGCGCTCGTAGATCGCCTTACCGACGATCACCCCGCCCAGCTTCGGCTCGCGCAGCGCAGCCAGCGCCTCAAGGTCTGACAGCTCGCCGATGCCGCCCGAGTAGACGAAGCTGTCCTCGATCGCCCCAGCCACAGCCCGCGCGCCGTCGAGGTCAGGTCCGATCAGCATGCCGTCGCGATCGATGCTCGAGTAGACGAAGCGACGCACGCCGCGCGCTTGCAGTTCGGCCAGCGCGTCTGCGACCGTCAGCTCCGTTTCCTCGGTCCAGCCCGCTGCTGCCACGCGGCCGGCGCGGGCGTCGACCGACACCACGATCTGCCGCGGGTAGGCAGACACGGCCGCGTCGAGGAATTCCGGATCACGGAACGCAGCAGTACCCAGGATCAGTCGGTCCGCGCCCGCACCCGCCACCTGGCGGACCGCCTCAAGCGAGCGCAACCCGCCCCCCACCTGGACCGGGACCTCGAGCGCGGTCGCGATCCGCTCGATCTGCCCAACGTTTGCAGGGATGCCGGTGCGAGCACCGTCGAGGTCGACGATGTGCAGCGCGCGTGCTCCGGCGTCGACCCAGCGCTTCGCGGCATCGAGGGGGTCGGCATCGTAGTCGGTGCGCTGCGCGAAGTCACCACGCTGCAGCCGCACCGCCTTGCCGTCGATGATGTCGATCGCCGGCAGCAGGATCATGCGTAAACGGTGCTCGGCTTCGCGCCCTGCGCCAGACGCACGAAGCCGGTGAGCAGCGCCAACCCATCACGCGAGGACTTCTCCGGATGGAACTGCGTCCCGTGCACACTGCCGTGCCCGATGATCGTGGCGAACCGCTCTCCGTATTCCGCCGTACCGACGACGTCTTCGGGATCGCTCGGTTGCGCGACGAACGAGTGCACGTGGTAGAACGGCGCGCCGCCGGTGGGCAGACCACCGGTCAGTGGCGACTCACGCTCGATCCGCACCTCGCTCCAGCCGATGTGCGGAACCCGCAGCCCGCCGGTCTCGATCATCCGCACCGCGCCGGCGACCAATCCGAGGCCGGGAGTTATCTCGCCAAGCTCGGTGGATGAGTCGAACAGCAGCTGCATTCCCAAGCAGATCCCAAGCAGCGGCGTGCCGTGTGCAGCCCGCTCCCGCAGCAGCGCGTCGAGACCGTAGGCATGAAGGTTCGCCATTCCGGTCGGAAACGCGCCAACGCCCGGAAGGACGATCGCGTCGGCTCGACTGAGCTCACCGTGGTCCCGCGTGATCTTCGCATCGGCGCCCACGTGCTCGAGCGCCTTCTCGACCGAGCGGCGGTTGCCCATGTCGTAGTCGACGATCGCGACCCGGGGAAGCACAGCGCTCATGTCAGCGTTCCCTTGGTGCTGGGGACGCCAGGCTCGGTCGGATCGAGCGCCACCGCAGCACGCAGCGCCCGGGCAAAAGCCTTGAAGACGGCCTCGATCATATGGTGGGCGTTTGTTCCCGCCTCGACCGTCACGTGCAGCGTCAGCTTCGCGTTGGCGGCGACGGCGCGCAGGAACTCCTCGGTCAGCTCGTGGTCGTAGTTTCCGATCGCACCCGGCGGAAGCTCGGCCTCGAAGACCAGCAACCCGCGACCCGAGATGTCGATCGCGCATGCTGCGCGGGCCTCGTCCATCGGCACCGTCACGTCGCCGTAGCGGGTGATCCCGGCGCGGTCGTCAAGCGCGCGGTCGAGCGCCTGGCCGATGCAGATGCCGACATCCTCGACCGTGTGGTGAGCCCCGGTCTGAAGGTCGCCGGATGCGTGCACGTCGAGGTCGATCCGCCCGTGGCGGGCGAGCAGGTCCAGCATGTGGTCGAGGAAGCCAACACCGGTCTCGCGCGAGCCGGCACCGGTCCCGTCCAGGTTGAGCGTGACCCGGACTGCGGTCTCCCCCGTCTTACGATCGATTGTCGCCGTGCGCGTCATCTCTCGTGATTGTCGCTAATCCGGGCTTCCATTGACCGTGCGTGGAACTCGAAGCCCTCGGCGCGGGCCACGGGCGCGGCTGCGCGCGCCAGCGCATCGGCGTCGTCGATGCGCACCTCGGTGAAGACGCGCCGGAAGTGCTGCGGCCCAAGTGAAGACGCGAACCGCGCCGCGCCGCCAGTCGGAAGCGTGTGGTTGGATCCCGCGATGTAGTCGCCGAAAGCGGTCCCGGTACCGACGAAGACGCAGCCCGACCGGGTGGCGCGCGGGGCCATTTGCTCGGCCAGCGGGCCGAGCAACTCGAGGTGCTCCGGTGCGAAGGCCTCCGCAAGCGCGAGCGCGTATTCATGCGATGGAACGAGCACAAGCCGGCAGATCGCCTCGCTCTCGGGCAGGTCACCGAGCAGCCGCGCTGCCAAAGTCTCCAGCAGCTCGGAGTCGGTCGAGGCGGCGATCACCGCGGTACCGGCACCGTGTTCAGCCTGGGCGAGCAGGTCGAGCGCGAGCGGCTCGAGCGGGTAGTCGTCATCGGCGATCACCAGCAGATCGCTTGGGCCCGCGAATGAGTCGATGCCCACGCGCCCCGAGAGCTGACGCTTTGCCTCCTGCACGTAGAGGTTCCCGGGCCCGACGATCACGTCCACGGCAGTGACGCTCTCGGTCCCGTACGCAAGCGCGGCAATCGCCTGGGCGCCACCCATGCGGTAGACCTCGTCGGCGCCGGTCAGGACGCAGGCGCCGAGGATGACCGGGTTGATGTCACCGTCGCGACCGGGCGGCGAGCAGACGGCGACGCGCTTCACACCCGCTGCGCGCGCGGTCGCGACGCCCATCACAACCGTGCTCGGATACGGTGCGCGGCCACCGGGGACGTACACAGCCGCGCTTCCCACGGGCGCCTCGCGCACGCTCACACTGTGGTCGCCGAAGTCGACCGTCAGATCCTCACGGATCGCGGCCCGCGCTACCCGGCCGACATTTTCGATGGCCAGATCGAGGCCGGTCGCGACCGCGGGATCGAGCTGCGCGCGGGCGGCGGTGAGCTCGGCCTCGCTCACGCGCAGATCCAACGGCTCGAGCCCACGCGTGTCGTGCAGCTGCGTGTAGCGACGCACCGCGACATCGCCCACAGCCTCCACGTCGGCCACGATCGATGCCACAGCGGGCGCGACCGAGCCGCCATCTGGCACGAGCCTCCGGAGCTGACGGGCGACGCCCTCGGCGTGATCCGTGGCCGTGATGATCTCTAAGTCCATTCAGCTGGCGATCCTGGAGACAAGCGCGTCGATCGCCTCCGCCTTGAGCTTGTCGGAAACCGGATTTGCGATCAGCCGTGCGGTGCTGAGCGCGATCTCCTCCCGGATCACGAGGTTGTTCTCGCGCAGCGTTGTGCCGGTCGCCGTGAGGTCGACGATCGCGTCGACAAGTCCGGTCAGCGGCGCCAGCTCGACAGACCCCTTGACCTCGACGATCTCCGCCTGGCGCCCGGTCGCCAGAAAGTGCTCGCTGGCGATCCGCGGGTACTTGGTGGCGATGCGGACCACGCCCAGTCGCCGCAGTGCATCCTCAGCGGGATCCTCGCCGGCTTCGGATGCGACGACCATCTTGCAGCGGCCGTAATCGAGGTCGGCGATCTCGTAGACCTCGCGCTCGGACTGCTCCATCAGTACGTCCTTGCCGGTGATGCCGAGATCTGCGGCGCCGGCCTCGACGTAGGTGGGCACGTCGGATGGGCGCATCGTGATGATGCCGGCCTCCTCGAACAGCAGCTTGCGATCGTTCTCGCGGACGGCGCGGGTGTCGAGCCCGAGCCGGTCGAGCAGGTCAAGCGTCTCCGCGAACAGGGCGCCGCGCGGGACCGCGAGCCGCAGCCCGTAGGCGGCCAACGACTCAGACACGGCCGCCACGCTCCTCGGCTCGCAGCGCGATGTGGAGGCGCTCGACGTCGAGCGCGAAGCCGACGGCCGGCAGCGGCCGTCCAAAGCCGCCGAGCAGTTCGTCGTAGCGCCCGCCGCTGCCCAGCGGCATCCCGTAGGCGGGGTCGTACACCTGGAAGACGGCGCCGGTGTAGTAGCCGAGGCTGCGAACCAGCCCGAAGTCGAAGATCACGTGTGCCGCCACCTGCGGCTCGAGCAGCCCGAGCAGCGCGTGCATCCCGGTGCCGGCCTGCTGCAGCGGTCCGTTGAGGTCGGCCAACACCTCGGCGCCGCCGCGAATCCGCGGCACCCTGAGCAGCAACTCGGCGTCCGCGTCGCTGAGCGGCAGGCGGGCGAGCTCACGCTCGACGCCGACGAAGTCACCGGTCGCGAGCTCGTCGAGGATCAGTTCACGTTCGGCGACGTCGATCCCGAGCGACTCGAGCAGCGTCGGGTAGAGCGTCACATCGCCGACGCCGACGCGGTAGTTGCGGAGACCCGCTGCGTCCAGCGCCTCGCACAGGACCGTCAGCGCCTCGGCGGTGCCCTGCGCACCCGGCGCGCCGATCAGCTCCACTCCAGCCTGCATGAACTCGCGGGACTGGCCGCGTTGCGGCCGCACGCCGCGGTAGGCGTACGCGAAATAGGAGAAACGCAGCGGCGTCGGCGCCGTCGGATAGCGGCTGCCCACGAGCCGTGCGATCGGCACGGTCATGTCGGAGCGCAGCACGAGTACGTTGCCGTGCTCGTCGAACAGCCTGTACGGAGAGTTCACCTGCGCGCCATCGCGCGCGAACGTCCGCTCGTACTCAAGCGCCGGTGTGTAGATCTCGCCGTAGCCGGCGCGCTCGAAAACGGCGCGCACGCGCTCTGTGAGCGCGCGTAGCTCGCGCATCTCATCAGGCAGAACGTCTCGAGTTCCACTGGGGGTCCGGTCGACCATCGGCGTCAGAGTCTGTCGAAAACCGGCATCGAGTACGGCGCGGTCCACGCCTATGCGTGGACGGAGTTGTCCTCGGCCCGGGTGATCCGGGCCCCGAGCGCCCGCAGCCGCTCGTCGATCCGCTCGTAGCCGCGGTCGATCTGGCGGATGTTGCCGATCTCAGTCGTCCCGTCTGCGCACAGTGCGGCGATCAGCATCGCCATGCCGGCGCGGATGTCGGGCGACTCGACACGCTGCCCGCGCAGCTTGCGCGGGCCGACGATGATCGCGCGGTGTGGGTCGCAGATCGTGATCGCGGCGCCCATCAGCTGCAGCTTGTCCGTGAAGACGAGCCGGCTCTCGAACATCCACTCGTGCACGATCACCGAGCCCTCCGCCTGCGTCGCCAGTGCCAGCGCGACGCTGGTGAGGTCGGCGGGGAATGCGGGCCAGGGACCGTCCTGAATCTTGGGCGTGAAGCCGCCCGTGTCGGTCTCGATCGTGAGGCGCTGGTTGCCCGGGACGATCACGTCGTTGCCCTCGATGTGGCTCTGCAGGCCGAGCCGCTCGAACACGATGCGGATCATTCGCAGATCGCTGGGGACGGTGTCCTTGACGACGAGCTCGCCGCCCGTGACACCCGCCAGCGCCATGAACGACCCGATCTCGATGTGATCGGGGGCGATCGTATGCGTGCAGCCGTGCAGGGACTCGCGGCCGTGGACGGTCATGACGTTTGAGCTGATGCCGTCGATCTCGGCTCCCATCGCGACCAGCATTCGCGCCAGATCCTGCACGTGCGGCTCCGACGCGGCGTTGCGGATCGTCGTCGTGCCCGGCGTCAGCGCGGCCGCCATCAGCGCGTTCTCGGTCGCCATCACCGACGGCTCGTCCATCAGGAAGTCACACGGCCGCAGGCCGCCGCTCGGGGCGTTCATCTCGATCTCACTGCCGTGCGCGACGGTGGCGCCGAGCGCGCGCATCGCGTCGAAGTGCGGGTCGAGCCGACGGCGACCGATGACATCGCCGCCCGGAGGTGGCATCACGGCGCGTCCGAACCGAGCGAGCAGCGGGCCGGCGAGCAGAAACGAGGCGCGGATCCGCTCGCCGAGCTCACGGTCGACGTGTGTCTGATTCACGCCCGATGCGTTGACGTGCACCTCGCCCGCGGCCGTCCAGGTGACAGATGCGCCAAGCGACGCGAGCAGCGCCAGCATCGCGTCGACGTCGCTGATGCGCGGGACGTTGCGGAGCGTCACGTCCTCGTCCGTCAACAGGCACGCCGCCAGGATCGGCAGCGCGCCATTCTTGTTTCCAGCCGGGACCACGGTCCCGGAGAGCGGAACCCCGCCCTCGATGATGAACTTATCCATAGGCCGTTGGTTAAGGTAACGGCATGACCACTGAGACCTCGCGCAGCGACGCCTGGGAGCTCGTCTGCGAATGGACTGAGAGCGACTCCCTGCGTCGCCACATGCTTGCCGTAGAGGCCGCGATGCGGGCCTACGCCCCGCGTTTTGACGGCGATGTCGAGCTCTGGGGTCTGGCGGGCCTCTTGCACGACCTCGACTACGAGCGCTACCCGGATCTGGATACCGGCCACCCGCGTTACGCGATGGCCGAGCTTCAGGAGCGCGGCTATCCCGAGGAGCTGATCCGCGCCGTTGGGTCTCACGCCGACTTCCTCGGGATCTCACGCGACACGCCGATGGAGAAGGCCCTGTTCGCGGTCGACGAGCTTTCCGGTTTCATCCTGGCTGTGGCCTACGTCCGCCCCGAGCGGCTCGAGGGGATGACTGCGAAGTCCGTGAAGAAGAAGATGAAGCAGCCGAGCTTCGCGGCGGCGGTCAACCGCGACGAGCTGCGCGCCGGCGCCGAGGGGCTCGGCATCGAGTTCGACGAGCACGTGGAGATCGTGATCGCAGCGTTGCAGGCGTCTGCCGACGAGGTGCTGCCGGCGTCCTAGGGCCTTCTTCCCCCGCGTCGGATATCGTCACGACCGGTGTCTGACGCAATCAAAATCGTCGTATTGGATGGTGACGAGACCGGGCAGGAGCTGCTCGATCAGTCGCTGCGCGTGCTGGACCCCGAGCTACTCGGCTTTGACGTCGAGCTGGAGCACTTCGATCTGTCACTCGAGAACCGCCGCGCCACGCAGAACGGCGTCGTCTACGAGGCTGCGGCAGCGATGAAGGTTGCCGGCTTGGGCATCAAGGCAGCGACTATCACGCCTGAGGGCAAGGAGGATGTCGGCACACCCAACGCGATCGTTCGCGAGGGGATCGGCGGCAAGGTGATCGTCCGCACCGGCCGGCGCCTGCCCGGAATCCCGCCGATGGCCGGCGTGCACTACCCGATCTCCGTTGTGCGGATGGCGGTCGAGGACGCCTACGGCGCCAAGCAGTGGCGCCTGGGCGAGCCGGGTGCCGACGATGAGGTCGCTTACCGCGAGGAGCACATCACGCGCTCCACCTGCCGTGCCGTCTCCGAGTACGCGTTTCGCGCCGCCAAGCGGCACGAGGCCCGTGTTTACGGAGGCCCGAAGTGGACCGTCTCGGCGATCTACGAGGGCATGCTCAAGGAAGAGATGGATGCCGCCGCCGCGCGCCATCCCGAGGTCGATTACCAGCCGGTACTGATCGACGCGACCTACGCGGGCCTCCTGTCGGGAGCCACCGACAAGACGCTCGTGATCCCCGCGCTTAACCGCGACGGTGACTGTCTCTCAGACCTGGTGCTGCCGATGTTCGGTTCGATCGCCGGCGCGGAGTCGATCCTGCTGGCCTTCGACGAGAGCTACAACACGACGGTCGCGATGGCCGAGGCTCCGCACGGAACCGCTCCGTCGCTGCTCGGTAAGGACCTCGCCAACCCGTTGGCGATGATCCTCGCCTGCGGCGCCGTCATGCATCACGCGTCGGACCACCACGGGGCTCCCGCAGACACTGCCTCACGAGCTATCTATGAGGCGGCGCTGGAGACCGTTGCATCCGGAGTCAAGACCTTCGACCTGGGCGGCTCGGCCGGCACGACCGAGTTCACGACTGCCGTCATCGAGCGCATCCGCACCAAGCGCGAAGTCTGGTCGGCGCTCGGCTGATCCCGCGCTTTGCCTGGGTCCGGGGAGCTTCCGCCGCCCCGGCAGCACAAAGCTCCGAGACGCTCTGGCGATTTGTGCGCCCGGGGCGCTCACACCGCCCCGGCAGCACAAACCCCCGAGACGCTCTGGCGATTTGTGCGCCCCGGGGCGCTCACACCGCCCCGGCAGCACAAACCCCCGAGACGCCCCAGTGATTTGTGCGCCCGGAGCGATGATCGATGGAGCGGAACGCAGCCGTTGCCGGCCCTGCAACGGAAATTGCAGAAAAATAGGGTCTTCCGTCCGGCCCCGGACGTAGTCTACGAACATATGTTCCGTTCAGCCACCATCCGGCTCGCGATCCGCGTGAGCGACGCAATCGATGAAATGCTGGTGGGCGACTTCGACTACGTTCTCGACGGCGAGCGTCTCTACGCCGACGTCGACTACTACCGCGAGCATCCCCACCACGACCCTGACCTGACCTGGACCCCGGCCGCGGGCCGCGGGTTTGGCCGTCAACGGTCCGCCGCTGCCGGCCCGACGGCACGCCGGCCCGGCGCAGTCGCCACGCGCCCAGCAGAGTGCGTTTCACCTGTGCGGGGGACCGGACGACCGACGACGGCCGCGGGTCGCGCTCGCGCCGCACACTGACTGCAACCAGGGCGTTTTAGGGGGCGCTTTAGGGCCATTTCCAGGACCGGCCAGAAGTACCGCGAGCGCCGTTAGAAGTTCCCGCCAGCCCGTCAAAAGTCCCAGGAAAGCCGTCAAAAGGTGGGTTGGCCTCGGCCCTGCCGACGATCGGCGAGGGCGCGGGCCGGCTCCGCTGGTGTGCTCCGCGGGCGGTTGGACCGCACGTAAGAAGACCGTCAGAGCGCTGATACGGCGTTTACAGGTGCGTAGTTATGGTGCCTGCGGATGCCGTCACCACGCCGATCCGTTCGCCTCCTCGGGGCGGAGCGGCGCCATGTCGGTCGCTACGCTCCGCTGATCGCGACGCTCCTGTCGGCCGGTCTGGCACCACTCGTGGTGGCCGACTTCGCAAGAGCACAGAAGCCTCACCGCAGGCAGCTTGCATCGACAGCGGCGGTCCGGGCCGCTCGAGATCAGAAGAGAGCACCTGTCGACCCGTTGACGACGACCACGATGCGGCGCTACCTCGGGACCAGGGCCGGCACCGTGAGCATTGCCGTTGAGGATCTCGACGCCAGCGCCGCTCACGAGAACGGCACAAACGGCTCCTACAAACTCGACGACTCCTACGAGCAGTGGACGCTCAATCCTGGAGCTCGCACACAGACCGCGAGCATCGTCAAGGTGGACATCCTCGAGACGCTTTTGCGCCACGCGTCTGGGCCGCTGAGGGGCTCGGCCGCGGCGGTCGCCGCCGGCATGATCGAGGATTCAGACAACGACGATGCCAACGACCTCTGGAACCTGGCCGGCGGCGCGGCCGGCATCGGCGTATACAACCGGCTCGCCGGACTCACTCAGACGACCCTGAACGCTGAGGGGTATTGGGGCGAAACGCTGACCTCCGCGGCGGACCAGATCAGGCTACTAAGACAATTGGTGATTCCATCGGAGGTGCTGAGCCCGGCAGCGCAGCGCTACGGACTGAGTCTGATGGAGAAGATCTACCCCGACCAGAGATGGGGCGTCACTGCCGGCGTTCCGGGCAACGTGGCCGTCGCGCTCAAGGACGGATGGGTGCCGCTCACAAGCGACACGGACTGGGAGGTCAACAGCATCGGCTGGGTCCACGGCGCCGGCCGGGACTACCTGATCGCGGTGCTCACCGCACACGACCCCAGCGAGCTGTACGGAATCGAAACCGCGAGTCACGTCTCCTCACTGATCTTCACGGATCTCCGATCCTGACCGGCGCGGACCTCGGCGCGCATCAGCCGGCGGATACCTTTCCGTCCGTGTGGGTCGCGCCTTACGATTGGACGCGGTGACTCACACCCTTGAAACTGAGCGGCTGCTCCTGCGGCCGTGGGCGGCCGAGGATGTCGGCCTGCTGGCAAGTCTCAGCTCAAATCCAGCGGTAACCCGCTACATCGGCCTGGGTCATACGTGGTCCGCGGTGAAGGCGATCGCCGTGTCCGATCGAGCGACAGATCACTGGCGCGAGCATGGTTTCGGATGGCGTGTAGCGCTCGAGATGGCCACGGGCGAGGAGATCGGCCTGATCGCACTCAGCCTCATGGGCGAAGGGACACAGGGTGTCGACCCGGAAGAGCACGAGATCGGCTGGTGGCTCTCCCCTTCCCGCTGGGGACGCGGATATGCAGCCGAGGGTGCTCGCGCCGTCGCTGCTGATGCCTTTGCCGAGGTTGGCGCCCCGTTCGTCACTGCACGCATCCGGCCGGAGAACGTCGCCTCCATCCATGTCGCGACGACGATCGGGATGCAGTTCGAGTTCAACACCGTCACTGATCCGGGCGTACTCGCGGGGATATACCGAGCGTCAGCGCCCACGCCCGCGCCGGCGAGCGCCGATACTGCACCTTAACTGTTTCGAGCCGTCTGAATCGTACGGATCAGACGGCTCGAGACTTCAAGTAAAAAACCGGCGGCGACCTACTCTCCCAGGCCCTTTCAGGCCAAGTACCATCGGCGCTGAGGGGCTTAACTGCTCTGTTCGGAAAGGGAAGAGGTGTTTCCCCCTCGCTATAACCACCGGAAAGTGGCGAGAGACAGGCCCCTCACGGGCCTTCAAAACTACACAGCGCCAATGCAATAGGTATCAAAAATACCGTCAAGCCCTCGACCCATTAGTACCAGTCTCCTACAGGTGTTACCACCCTTCCAGATCTGGCCTATCAACCTGGTGGTCTACCAGGGGTCTTACTCCATCTAGTGGATGGGAGATCTCATCTTGAGGCCGGCTTCCCGCTTAGATGCTTTCAGCGGTTATCCGATCCGCACGTAGCTAATCAGCAGTGCCGTTAGCACGACAACTGATACACCAGAGGTGCGTTCATCCCGGTCCTCTCGTACTAGGGACGAATCCTCTCAAATCTCCAACGCCCACGGCAGATAGGGACCGAACTGTCTCACGACGTTCTGAACCCAGCTCGCGTACCGCTTTAATGGGCGAACAGCCCAACCCTTGGGACCTACTTCAGCCCCAGGATGCGACGAGCCGACATCGAGGTGCCAAACCGGGCCGTCGATGTGGACTCTTGGGCCCGATAAGCCTGTTATCCCCGGAGTACCTTTTGTCCGTTGAGCGACGGCGCTTCCACTTGCTACCGCCGGATCACTAAGGCCTACTTTCGTACCTGCTCGACATGTCTGTCTCGCAGTCAAGCTCCCTTACTGCCTTTACACTCTACGCACGATTTCCGACCGTGCTGAGGGAACCTTTGCGCGCCTCCGTTACATTTTGGGAGGCGACCGCCCCAGTCAAACTACCCACCTGTCACTGTTCCGCACCCGGATTCACGGCGTGCGGTTAGAGATCCAATACACCAAGGGTGGTATCTCAAGGTTGGCTCCACACCGGCCGCAGCCGGTGCTTCCAAGCCTCCCACCTATCCTGAGCGAGATGCATCGAACCCCAATACCAAGTTGTAGTAAAGGTTCACGGGGTCTTTCCGTCTAGCCGCGGGTACTCGGCATCTTCACCGAGACTGCAATTTCACCGAGCCCCTCGTTGAGACAGCGTTCAAGTCGTTACGCCATTCGTGCAGGTCGGAACTTACCCGACAAGGAATTTCGCTACCTTAGGACCGTTATAGTTACGGCCGCCGTTTACCGGGGCTTAGTTTCGGTGCTTCGGGTTACCCCTAACACCTCCACGTAACCTTCCGGCACCGGGCAGGCGTCAGCCCCTATACGTCGTCTTTCGACTTAGCAGAGACCTGTGTTTTTGGTAAACAGTCGCTTGAACCTATTCACTGCGGCCCTCTCGGGCTCCACACGCGAAGTGCTTCACCCTACTGGGGCGCCCCTTATCCCGAAGTTACGGGGCGATTTTGCCGAGTTCCTTAACGAGGGTTATCTCGATCACCTTAGTGTTCTCCACTTGCCCACCTGTGTCGGTTTTGGTACAGGCACGCGCGTTCTCCCTAGAGGCTTTTCTTGGAGGCTTGGCGTCCGGGACTCGCCGGCTTAAAGCCAGCTGGCATCGCGTCTCAGGTTAGTGCGGTTCCGGATTTGCCTAGAACCACCCCTACACGCTTACCCCAGGTCAACTATCGCCTGGGCTCCCATAGCCTTCCTCGTCCCCCCATCGGTCAAACGAACGCGACGTGGTACGGGAATATCAACCCGTTGGCCATCGACTACGCCTTTCGGCCTCGCCTTAGGTCCTGACTAACCCTGAGCAGACGAACTTTACTCAGGAATCCTTGGGCAATCGGTGGAAGGGATTCTCACCCTTCTTTCGTTACTCATGCCGGCATTCTCACTTCCCAGGCCTCCACGGCTGGGTTACCCCGCCGCTTCACTGCCCTGGGAACGCTCTCCTACCGCGCGATATAAATATCGCACCCGCAGCTTCGGTGACTAGCTTGAGCCCCGTTACATTGTCCGCGCTCGAACACTTGACCAGTGAGCTGTTACGCACTCTTTCAAGGGTGGCTGCCTCTGAGCCAACCTCCTGGTTGTCTATGCACTCGAACATCGTTTACCACTTAGCTAGTACTTAGGGACCTTAGCTGGCGGTCTGGGCTGTTTCCCTTTTGACGCTGAAGTTTATCCCCCAGCAACTGACTCCCGGAGTAGCCGTGACGGTCTTCGGAGTTTGCCTGAATTCGGTAACCTGGTAGGGCCCCTAGTCCAAACAGTGCTCTACGGCCGCCACGGAATTTATCCGAGGCTATACCTAAATATATTTCGGAGAGAACCAGATATCACTGAGCTTGATTAGCCTTTCACTCCGACCCACAGGTCATCCGCCCAGTTTTCAACCTAGGTCGGTTCGGTCCTCCACGAGGTCTTACCCCCGCTTCAACCTGCCCATGGGTAGCTCGCTCAGCTTCGGGTCTACCGCCTACGACTATGTCGCCCTATTAGGACTCGCTTTCGCTACGGCTCCGCTCATCGCTTAACCTTGCCGCAGACGAGTAACTCGCCGGCTCGTTATGCAAAAAGCACGCGGTCACAGCACGAAGCTGCTCCCACCGCTTGTAGGCACGCGGTTTCAGGTACTATTTCACTCCCCTTCCGGGGTACTTTTCACCTTTCCCTCACGGTACTAGTCCGCTATCGGTCACCAAGGAGTACTTAGCCTTGGAGGGTGGTCCCCCCAGGTTCAGTCCGCGTTTCACGGGTGCGGACTTACTCAGGAACGTCTGACAGCAGTCCAAGTGATTTCGTCTACGGGACGGTTGCCCTCTTTGGTGCGCGGTTCCACGCGCTTCGACTATCGCTTGGTTTTGTAACTGCTGCCGGGTCGGTCACGACCCGGAACAAACGCCCTACAACCCCTCATACGCAACGCGTGACCGCTTACACGTACAAGGTTTGGGCTGATCCCTTTTCGCTCGCCACTACTCAGGGAGTCTCAGTTGATTTTCTTTCCTCGGGGTACTGAGATGTTTCACTTCCCCCGCTTGTCTTCGCCACGCCTATGTGTTCAACGTGGGATAACGCCGCATTACCGGCGCTGGGTTTCCCCATTCGGGAATCCGCGGATCAATGGCTATTCAACGCCTCACCGCGGCTTATCGCAGTCGTTCACGCCCTTCATCGACTCTTGGTGCCTAGGCATCCACCGTGTGCCCTTACTATCTTGACGGTGATCTTGCAATTCACTTTTACGTGAATCGTTTGAGCAGTGACAAATGTCACTACTCGGTGATACCCGTTTACATTGGCTACTGTGCAGTTTTCAAGGTCCGTGAGGAGGCTCTGACGCGCCACTCGGAGCTCAGCGTAAAACGCAGTGAGCCGCCGGCGACGCGCCGGTCTCTCAAAACTCAACAGCATACGGCTCGCGGCGAACCGGCGCCAACCGATCCAGATTCGGTCGACATTTCTAGTCCGGAAACTCTGCTGACACTGGTGAACTCGAAGTTCGACCAGAGTGTCAGACTCGCCAGGCGGAATTGCCTGACGGGCTCCGGGTGTCCCAATAAGGGACTTCCCTAGAAAGGAGGTGATCCAGCCGCAGCTTCCGCTACGGCTACCTTGTTACGACTTCACCCCAGTCACGAGCCCCACCTTCGACGGCTCCCTCCCTTGCGGGTTAGGCCACCGGCTTCGGGTGTTGCTCACTCCCATGGTGTGACGGGCGGTGTGTACAAGGCCCGGGAACGTATTCACCGTGGCAATGCTGATCCACGATTACTAGCAACTCCACCTTCATGCAGGCGAGTTTCAGCCTGCAATCCGAACCGAGACGCACTTTAAGGGATTCGCTCCACCTCGCGGTCTTGCAGCCCTCTGTATGCGCCAATGTAGCACGTGTGTAGCCCTGGACATAAGGGGCATGATGACTTGACGTCATCCCCACCTTCCTCCGGTTTGTCACCGGCAGTCTCGCATGAGTCCCCAACTAAATGCTGGCAACATGCGACGGGGGTTGCGCTCGTTGCGGGACTTAACCCAACATCTCACGACACGAGCTGACGACAGCCATGCACCACCTGTGAATCTGCTCCGAAGAGAAGCCGTGTTTCCACGGCGGTCAGACACATGTCAAGCCCAGGTAAGGTTCTTCGCGTCGCGTCGAATTAAACCACATGCTCCGCTGCTTGTGCGGGCCCCCGTCAATTCCTTTGAGTTTTAGCCTTGCGGCCGTACTCCCCAGGCGGGGTACTTAATGCGTTAGCGTCGGCACAGGGGGAGTCGACACCCCCTACACCTAGTACCCATCGTTTACGGCGTGGACTACCAGGGTATCTAATCCTGTTTGCTCCCCACGCTTTCGCGTCTCAGCGTCAGTACCGTCCCAGCGAGCTGCCTTCGCCATTGGTGTTCCTCCTGATATCTGCGCATTTCACCGCTACACCAGGAATTCCACTCGCCTCTTCCGGACTCTAGCTCGACAGTTTCCACCGGCATTCCAGGGTTGAGCCCTGGACTTTCACAGCAGACTTATCGAGCCGCCTACACGCGCTTTACGCCCAATGATTCCGGACAACGCTTGCCCCCTACGTATTACCGCGGCTGCTGGCACGTAGTTAGCCGGGGCTTCTTCTGAAGGTACCGTCACTCCAGCCGGCTATTCACCGGCGAAGCTTCGTCCCAACTGAAAGGGCTTTACAACCCGAAGGCCGTCTTCACCCACGCGGCGTTGCTGCGTCACGCTTTCGCGCATTGCGCAAGATTCCCCACTGCTGCCTCCCGTAGGAGTCTGGGCCGTGTCTCAGTCCCAGTGTGGCTGATCGTCCTCTCAGACCAGCTACCCATCGAAGCCTTGGTGAGCCGTTACCTCACCAACAAGCTAATGGGCCGCGGGCCGATCCCGATGCGGAGGCCGAAGCTTCCTTTCCCCAGCAGCCTTATGGCTGGAGGGCACATTTGGTATTAGCCCGAGTTTCCTCGGGTTGTCCCAATCATCGGGGCACGTTACCCACGTGTTACTCACCCGTTCGCGGCTTTGCCCCGGGCCGAAGCCCGGTTCGTCGCTCCACTTGCATGTGTTAGGCACGCCGCCAGCGTTCGTCCTGAGCCAGGATCAAACTCTCCGTGAAGAACTTCTAATCACAAAGAGCTGTCAGGAATTCCACTCGCCCTTCGCGATCCCACGAGCTATGCCGCAGAACCAGACGAGTAGTACCTGGGCCTCTCCGCTGGTGGAAGAGGCCCTCGTCTCCACGCCCGGCCGCCTAAACGGCCTTTGGGAGCTCCAAGTACACGAGGGAGCTCCGGGAAACGAGACGGGTCAATCTTGGAACCGTCGCTCGATCGGCTCACGAATGAGCCGTCCGACGACGGCGTCGAACCTGGACACACTCTCGGCCATAGGCAGGCCGAGGTGCGCATGCTGTTGAGTTTTCAAAGACCGTCGCCTCCTGGAAGAAGGGGTTTCCCTCTGAGGATGCGCCGAGAGCCGTCGCCGGCGCTCGGGGCAGAAGAGTATAGCCACATCTCGCTTGGGGGCGCAATCGCACCCAACTTGGGAGGCGCGTGGCCGCGCTCACTGCACGAGGAAAAGTAGCGCACTCCTCGGCGGAGTGCGTTGCGGTCGTATTCAGATAGCCAATCAGGTAATCCGCAGCCGTACAAATCTGCGCTTGCCGAGCTGAAGCACGCGGCCGTCGAGGTCGGCCGCTGGCAGCTCGAGCGTATCTGCGCCGAGCGCCTCGCCGTCGAGCCTCACGCCTCCCTGCGACAGCGCTCGCCGCGCCTCGGAGGTCGAAACGCCGAACGCCTGCGCGATCAGCGCCGGCAGATGCACCACGCCAGCGGCCGCAGCGAAGATCAGCTCCGGCATCTCCTCCGGGACCTCGCGGCGAACATGGACGCGGTCGAACGACGCCTCGGCGGCGACGGCGGCATCGGCACCATGAAAGCGCTCCACGAGGATGCGCGCGAGCCTGCGTTTCGCGTCGCGGGGCCCGAGGTCGGCCGGCACCTCGCTGCCGACCAGCAGTGAGTACCACGAAGCGAGCGACTCATCGGGGATGCTCATCGTCTTGCCGTACATGTCGTCCGGCGGCTCGGTCACCCCGATGTAGTTGCCGAACGACTTGGACATCTTGCGCTCGCCGTCGGTCCCGGTCAGCAACGGCATCGTCAGGATCACCTGCTCGTCCTGGCCGTAGGCGCGCTGGATGTCGCGCCCCAACAGGAGGTTGAACTTCTGGTCCGTGCCGCCGAGCTCGACGTCCGCCTTGACCGCCACCGAGTCGTAGCCCTGTAGCAACGGATACAGGAGCTCGAGCATCGAGACCGGCGTCTGCGCCGCGAGCCGCTTGGCGAAGTCGTCGCGCTCGATCACGTGTGCGACCGTCGTGGTCGAGAGCAGCCGAAACAGCTCAGCCATCGACATGTCGAGCCAGTCGCCGTTGAAGCGCACCTCGAGGCGCTCCGGGTCGAGCACCTTGAGCGCCTGTTGCTGGAAGGTGCTGGCGTTCGCTTTGATCTCATCCTCGGTGAGGATCGGCCGTGTTGCCGAGCGACCGCTGGGGTCGCCGACGCGCGCCGTGCCGTCGCCGATGATCAGGACGACTGTGTGCCCCGCATCCTGGAACTCGCGCATCTTCTGCAGCACGACCGTGAACCCGAGGTGGATGTCAGGCGCCGTCGGGTCGATGCCGAGCTTCACGCGCAACGGCCGGCCAAGCTTCAGCTTCGCTTCGAGCCCGCCCTCAGGCAGGCAGTCGACGGCGTTGCGCGACAGCCACGCGGAGCTTTCAGATGCGTCGGCTGTCATCGCCGCGCCAATCGTAATGATCGGCGAGGCGCCACCGACGCCCGCAGGACGGCCGCCACTACCGCAGCCGGAGCCACTAAACTGGCGCTTCGCTGGCAGGGCTGCCACGGGATGCGCAGCCGCGTCGAGCGCCAGGACCGTCGCGGCAGCCCCGCACCCCCGGTGCCGTTGATCTGCTGGCGGCCTAAGCCGCGATCGCATGAGCGTCGACAACGACACCCTGACAGGAGCCGATTCCGGCCCCGCGCCACTCGTCTTCAGCCCGCGCGAGCGCCGGCACCTGCTGCCGCGGCGGCATCGTGGCCCGCGCGCGCCACGCCCGCGCCTCCGCAAGCTGCGGCTCCTCTTCGTGCTGTCCGGGTTCCTCATCCTGGCCGTCATCTCGCTGCTGTTCGGGGTGCTCACCTCGATCGCATCCGACCTGCCGAAATTCGAGAACACGGTCCAGTTCAGCCACAACGTCGACTCGTACATGTACGACTCCACAGGCACACCGATCGGGCCGTTGGCTCCGGCGAGCACACCGGCGATCGACAACTGGGGGCAGATCTCACAGAACATGGTGCACGCGATCGTCGCCGTCGAGGATCACGGCTTCTGGGGCGAGTCGGGGATCAGCGTCCGCGGCCTGATCCGCGCCGGCCTCGCCGATGCCACCGGGGGCAAGATCCAGGGTGCCTCGACGATCCCCGAGGAGTTCATCAAGAACGTCCGCCAGGAAGAGGGCGACCGCACGGTCGCCGAGAAGCTCGTCGAGGCCGGCATGGCCTTCCAGCTCTCGCACCATTGGACGCACAGGCGGATTCTCACCGAGTACCTGAACACGATCTACTTCGGCAACGGCGCACTCGGGATCGAGGCGGCGGCGCGCACCTACTTCGGCTGGGCACACCACTACGACCCCTCCAACCCCGCTGACGGGAGTAAGAGCTCGTGCGGCGACGCCGATCCCGAGCACCCTCACCGCCCGGAGTGTGCGAGCGTGCTCACGCCGGCCCAGGCCGCCCTGCTGGCCGGAATTGTCGCCAACCCCAGCGCCTTCAATCCGGCGGGGACGATGAGCGAACGGGACGCCGCACTTCAGCGACGCAACCTCGTGCTCGGCGACATGTATCACCAGCACTACATCAGCTATGGCGAGTACCAGTACTCGGTGAATCGACCGCTGCCGACCCCGGCCCAGATCAAGCAGCCCGAGCAGCAGCCGTCGGCTGCTCCCTACTTCACCAGCTGGGTCGAGCCGCAGGTCGTTCGCGCCCTCGAGCACGAGGGGCTGACACCCAAGGAGGCCCAGTACCAGGCCGACTACGGCGGGCTCAAGATCAAGCTGAGCATCGACCTCAACATGCAGAGGCAGGCGCAATCTGTGGTCGACAACGAGCTCTTCTCGAGCGCGGGCCTGCCGAGCGCGTCGCTGGTCGCGATCGACAACAGGACCGGTGAGGTGCGGGCGATGGTGAGCGGCGATGGGGACTACTCGCAGTCGCCGTTCAACCTCGCGACCATGGGCTACCGACAGCCCGGCTCGTCGTTCAAGATCTTCACACTCGCAGCCGCGATCTCGAAGGGCGTGATCTCCCCGTACACCGAGTTCGACTCCAAGCAGCTCACGATCCATTTCGTGAACCAGAACGGCAACGCGTTTGCGGCCGACAACGGCACCGGCCGCTTCGCGGTCCACAACTTCGGCGACGTCTACAGCGGCTGGATCCCGATGACGGTGGCAACCGCCACGTCGGATAACAGCGTGTTCGCGCAGCTGGGCACGGACCCAAAGGTTGGAACGGCAGCTGTCGCCAGTTACGCCCACCTGATGGGAATCCGCTCGCCGATCTCGACCTCGCCGGCGATGGTCCTGGGCGGCCTGCACACGGGCGTCTCCGCGCTCGATATGGCGCACGCTTACGAGACGGTCGCGAACGGCGGCAAGAAGGTCTACAACCCGATTCTCGGCGACAACAACGACGGCGCCGGCCCGATCGGCATCGAGTCGATCGCGAACTGCACCGGGTGCCGCCAGCGCACGATCACGAACGCGGCGACGATGAAGACCAGGCAGGTGATCACCCCGGACGTCGCATCGACGATCGACGAGCTCCTGCACGGGCCGGTCGACGACAGCTACGGCACCGGCACTGCGGCCGCGATTCCCGGCGTCGATGTGGCCGGCAAGACCGGCACGACCTCAAACTACGTCGACGCCTGGTTCGTCGGCTGGACTCCGACGATGACCGTGGCCGTCTGGGTCGGCTACCCCGACAGCGGCAAGCCGATGACGACGAGTTTCAATGGCGGGCCCGTGGAGGGCGGTACCTACCCAGCGGTCATCTGGCATGACTTCATGCTCCAGGCGATCCAGATCATGAACGACGAGAACGAGGGTAAGAAGGCCACCACCACCGACTCGGCAACGACCGAGGAGACGCACACCACCTACGGCGGTCCGAGCACGACGACGAGCTCGAGCACGCAGACAAGCACCGGCACAACCCAGACTTCGGCCGGCAACGCCGTCACCAACCAGAACACCGTGCAGGCGCAACCGCAGAACACTCAGGCGACGCAGACGCCATCGAACCAGGCGACGAACAACGCCGGCGTCGACACGACGCCGAACGAGAGCGCTACGGTGCCTGCCACAACCCCGCCCCCGGCCGCCCCGACCACACCGTCCAGCACCGGGAGTAACGGCGGCACCGGCCTCTAGGAGCGGTTGGCAAAGCGGCTACGCCGGGTTACGCACCCGCACCGACAGGTAGGGGCTGCCGGCCGCGACAAACCGCCACGGAAGCTCGACTGCCTTCGTGATCCCGATCCGGCGGTCCCGCTGGACCACCGGATCGCTCCAGCGCTCCGGGCGCCCGCTGATCACGACCGGGCCGCGCGCCAGGTCGCAGCCATTGTCGGCGAAGGTGATCCCCAGCGCCTGGGTCAGCTTGCCCGGCCCTGAACAGAGTCCCTTGAGATACGTGGGGTCGAGTCCGCGCCGCTCCGCCATCAAAGCGATTCCCGACACGGGCTCGAGCGCCCGGATCAGGACTCCGGAGCCCACGCCCTTCGGCTCACAGACCGCATTCAGCATCGCGTGCACCCCGTAGGAGCGGTAGACGTAGGCGCGGCCGGGTGCCCCGAAAAGAGTCTCGGTGCGCGGAGTCAGGCCAACAAACGCATGCGACGCGGGCTCGGTGTGGTGGTAGGCCTCGGCCTCGACGATCACGCCGCTGCACTCGCCGCGAGTGACGACGCAGCCGATCAGCGCCCGCGCCACCTCGAGCACCGGACGGTCGTAGAAACCGGGCTCCACGCCCTCCCCCGCTTCTCCTACCGGCTGTCGCTGCGCGCGTCGGCGAGCGCGCGACGGACGCGCTCGAGCTGCTCGCGCACGGCGGTTGAACCCGTGCCGCCGCGCGAGACCTTCGACTCCAGCCACGCCCCGTCGCCGAGCAGCGCATAGAAGCCCTCGGCGTCGAGCAACGGCGATGCTGCCTGCAGCTCCTTCGGCGTGAGCTCTGACAACGTGCGCCCGCTGGATACGGCGAGTCGCACCAGGCCCGCGACGACTCCGTGCGAGCGGCGGAACGGCATGCCGCGCTTGACGAGGTAATCGGCGACGTCGGTTGCAGCGAGGAACTCGTCTGCGGAGGCATCGGCGAGACGGCCGCGTTTGAAACCGATCGTGCTCAGCATCCCCCGCGCCGCGGCGAGCACGAGCTCGAGCGTGTCGACCGCATCGAACAGATGTTCCTTGTCCTCCTGCATGTCCTTGTTGTAGGTGAGCGGCAGGCCGTGCATCACCCCGTACATGGCCGTCAGGTGGCCGGCGATCCGCGGCGCCTTCGCGCGCAGGAGTTCGGCGGCATCGGGGTTCTTCTTCTGCGGCATGATCGAACTGCCGGACGCCCATGCGTCGGAGACCTCGCAGAAGCCGAACTCCTCGCTCGACCAGAGCACGATCTCAGCGCCGAGGCGGGATAGGTGTGTCGCGCAGGTGGTGGCGGCGGCCAGGTAGTCGAGTACGAAGTCCCGGTTCGAGACCGCGTCGATCGAGTTCTCTGCGATCGCCGTGAAGCCGAGGTCTGCGGCGACGAGCTTCCTATCTGTGTCGAAGTTGACGCCGGCGAGCGCCCCTGCGCCGAGTGGCAGTGCCGCCGTGCCCTCCAGCACCGCGCTGAAGCGGCGCTCGTCGCGCAGCAACATCCATGCGTAGGCGAGCAGGTGATGTCCGAGGTAGACGGGCTGGGCGCGCTGGAGGTGTGTGTACCCCGGCATCGGCCAGTCGAGGTGCTGCTCGGCGAGCTCGACCAGTGTCTGCACGACCGCGAGCGCTCCGGCAGCAGCCTCGAGCGCGGCCTGGCGTGTGAACATCGCCATATCGGTCGCAACCTGATCGTTGCGCGAGCGGCCGGTGTGGAGACGCCCGCCCGCGTCGCCGGCTAGCTCAGTGACACGGCGCTCGATCGCCATGTGGACATCCTCGTCTCCATCGGCGAACGGGAACGTGCCATCGCGCACCTCGTCCGCCACCACCGCCAGCGCCGCGTGCAGAGCGTCCCGGTCTTCGGGGCCGATGATGCCGCGTGCGGCGAGCATCGCCGCGTGCGCAACCGACTGCTGCACGTCGAACGGAGCCAGCCGCCAGTCAAACGACAGAGAGTCGTTGAGGCGCCTGAAGGCGTCGGATTGGGGTTCTGCGAAGCGCGACATCGAGCTTTAGGCGCGCGATGCTAACGGGCCTGCCGCGTGGCGGGCAGCGCGCAGCACGGTCGCGAGCTCGTCGGCGACCCGCGCCACCTGCTCCTCGGTCATCTGCGGGAAGAACGGGATCGCGATCGACCGCGCCGAGACGTCCTCGCAGACCGGGAACTGACCCGCGCGATACCCAAACTGCTTGCGGTAGTAGCTCATCAGATGGATCGCCGGGAAGTACGGCTTGGCCGCGATCCCGCGCGTCCCCAGCTCGGTCACGACCGTATCGCGGTCGACGCCGTGTGGCAGCTGGATCACATAGACGAACCAGCCGCGCCGAGCCTGGCCGAAGTTCTCGCAGGGAAGCGTGACTCCCTCGAGCTCCCCGAGCGCGTCACGGTACTGGGCCGCCACCCGCTCGCGTGCGGCCAGCAGAGCATCCAGTCGCTCGAGCTGTGCGAGCCCGAGCGCGCAGGCGATGTCGGAGAGCCTGTAGTTGAACCCGAGCCGGTCGTGGTCGAGCCAACCCATATCAGGAGCCCGTCCCTGGTTGCGTTCCGAGTCGAACTGCTGCTTGTGCGCGGCATCGTCCGTGACGACGACCCCACCCTCGCCGGTGGTCATCTGCTTGTTTGCGTAGAAGGCGAATACCGCCGGGTGCCCGCGACCGCCGATTGGGCCACCGTCTGCGTAGCTGCCGCCGAGCGCTTCGCAAGCGTCCTCGACGATCGGGACGTCAAGCGCCTCCAAGCGCTCCATGTCTGCGGGGTAGCCGAAGACATGCACGGGCAGCAGCGCCGCGGTACTCGAGGTGATGGCCGCCGCCACCGCGTCGGCATCGAGGTTGAGCGTGACCGGGTCGATATCGACGAACACAGGCCTCGCTCGCTCGTAGATGGCGACGTTGGCGCTGGCCACGAACGAGAACGGCGTAGTGATCACCTCTGCCCCGTCGGAGACGCCTACCGCACGCAGTGCGAGGTGTAGGCCGGCGGTGCCGGACGAGACGACGCTGCCGAAGGGTGCGCCGACACGGGCGGCGAATGCCTCCTCGAACTCGGGGCCGCGCGGTCCCAGCGAGAGCTGTCCGGAGCGCAGAACGTCGAGCACAGCCTGTTCCTCGCGCTCGCCGAGGACAGGCCTGGCCAGCGGGATCATGGCGTCCGCGCCGGCCGAGCCGGTCTTGCTACCCGGTTTCACGACGACGCGCGGGCCTCGTCGGCCGGCGCCGGGCGCCGGCCTGCCTGCATACCGTGTTCGAGCGAGTCCACCAGCGCCTCCCAAGACGCCTCGATCACGTTCGTCGAAACGCCGGTCGCACCCCACTCGTGTTCACCGTCGGCAGAGTCGAGCAGCACTCGCGTGATGGCATCGCTGGCCTTGGCCCCGTCGAGGATGCGGACCTTGAAGTTGACCAGCTTGATCGTGTCGAGCTCTGGGTACACGCTGACCAACGCCCCGCGCAGCGCCTTGTCGAGCGCGCTCACCGGGCCATTGCCTTCGGCGGTGAACACGTAGCGCTCGCCATCGACCCACAACTTGATCGTGGCCTCAGTCTCAACACGGCCGTCGGCACGCTTCTCGGCGAGCACGCGCCAGGACTCAAGCGTGAACAGCGGCTTGTACTCACCGCTCTCCTTGCGCAACAGCAGCTCGAACGAGCCGTCGGCCGCCTCGTAGTGGTAGCCCTCGTGTTCGCGTTCCTTCACGCGCTCGATCAACCTGGCGGCGGCGGCGTCGTCGAGCTGGATACCGGCCTCGGCGGCGCGTGCGTGGATCGTGCCCTTGCCCGAGAGCTCCGAGACGAGCACGGCGCGGTCATTGCCAACGACCTCCGGCTCGATGTGCTCGAACGTGCTCGGATCTGCGGTGACGCCGGCCACGTGCATCCCGCCCTTATGCGCGAAGGCGTTCCGTCCGACGTAGGGCTGGTCCGGGTTCGGCGTGAAGTTCAGCAGCTCGTCGAAGAAGTGTGACGTCGTGGTCAGCGCATGCAGCTGATTGTTCGACACACACTCATAGCCGAGTTTGAGCTGCAGGTTCGGGATCAGGGTCGTCAGGTTGGCGTTGCCGCAGCGCTCGCCGTAACCGTTCTGCGTGCCCTGGATGTGCGTGGCGCCGGCCTGAACCGCCGCCAGCGTGTTGGCGACGGCGCAGCCGGCGTCGTCGTGGCAGTGGATTCCGATCTTCGCGCCCGTGCCGCCGAGCTCACCGATAACGGCCGTCATCGCTTCCGCAATTCCGTCCGGCAGCGTGCCGCCGTTGGTATCGCAGCAGGTGATCGTCTCGGCGCCGGCCTGGGCGGCGGCGCGCACACAGGCGAGCGAGTACTCACGGTCGTCGGCGAAGCCGTCGAAGAAGTGCTCGGCGTCGTAGATCACTCGCTTGCCGGCCCCGACAAGGAACGCGATCGACTCGGAGATCATGCGCAGGTTCTCAGCGCGGTCGACCTTTACGACCTTCTCGAGGTGCAGGCTCCAGGTCTTGCCCACGAGCGTGCACACCGGCGCGAAGCAGTCCGCCAGGATCTGCAGTGCCGGGTCGTCCTCGGCGCGCACGTCGCGGCGCCGGGTCATCCCGAACGCGGCGACCTGGGCGTGCTCGAACCGCTCCCGCGCGAGCAGTTCGAACAGCTCGAGCTCCTTTGGGTTGGAGCTCGGGAAGCCGGCCTCGATCAAATCGATGCCCAGCTCATCGAGCTTGTGCGCGACGCGTACCTTCTCGTGTGCCGACAGCGACATACCCTCACCCTGCATTCCATCTCGCAGGGTGGTGTCGTAGAGCTCGATCTTGGTCATGTCAGGCGGTCGCAGCGGGCACTTCAACGTGGTCCAGCCACGCCGTGTAACGCGGCTCGCGACCACGCAGCGCACCCTGGAAGACTTCCTGCAGCACCGTCGTGACCGGGCCGCGGACGCCCTCGCCGATGACGTGATCGTCGACCTCGCGCAGCGGCACGAGCTCGGCCGCAGTGCCGGTCATGAACACCTCGTCGGCCAGGTAGAGCTCGGCACGCGCGATCGAGCGCTCGACGACCTCATAGTCAAGGTCGGTCGCGATACGGATCAGCGAGCGCCGGGTGATCCCGTCGAGCGCGCCTGAAGCCAGCGACGGCGTCACCACGCGTCCGTCGGCGACCATGAACAGATTCTCGCCGCTGCCCTCACACACGAAGCCGGCGGGATCGAGCAGGATCGCCTCCTCGTAACCGGCCTTCGTCGCCTCGATCTTGGCGAGGATGCTGTTCAGGTACGTGCCGCTCGCCTTTGCCTGCGGGTTCACTGAGTCGCTGGGTAGACGCCGCCAGGTCGAGACCTTCGCGCGGATCCCGGTCCGCGCGGAGTCCTCGCCGAGGTATGCCCCCCAGGGCCATGCGGCGATCGAGACATCGACCGGGGCCTCGAGCGGGTACAGCCCCATCGTGCCGTAACCACGGAAGACGATCGGCCGGATGTAGCACTCGCGTAGCCCGTTGGCGATCAACAATTCGTGCGTCGCCTGTCGCAGCTCCTCGCGCGTGTACGGGATCGGCATGTAGTAGAGCTGTGCCGACGTGAACAGTCGGTCGAGATGGTCCTGATGGCGGAAGATCGCCGTACCACCACGAACAGTCTCGTAGGCGCGGACGCCCTCGAATACACCGGTGCCGTAATGGAGGCCATGGGTCAGTACGTGCACCTTTGCGTCCTCCCAGGCAACGAGTTCTCCGTTGTGCCAGATGAGGTCCGCTTGCTCCACGACGTGCTCCTTAGAGGTTGGAAAGAACGGCCTGGGTCGCCTCGCGCGTCCCCGCGCTGCCCCCCAGGTCCCGAGTGCGCAAGCCCGCCGCCAGCGCACTGTCAACGGCTGATTCTATCGCCGCCGCCTCAGCCTCCAAGCCGAGGCCATAACGGAGCATCATCGCCGCCGACAGGAACATCGCCATCGGATTGGCGGCACCTGTGCCCGCGATGTCGGGCGCCGAACCGTGCACCGGCTCGAACATGCCCGGCTTCCCGGGCTCGCCCAGCGACGCGCTCGGCAGCATGCCGATCGAGCCCGTGAGCGTCGCCGCCTCGTCACTGAGGATGTCCCCGAACATGTTCTCTGTGACGATCACGTCGAAGTCAGCCGGGTTGGAGACGAGTTGCATCGCCGCGTTGTCGACGAGCACGTTTTCTAGCTCGACGTCCGCAAACTCGCGGGAGTGCACGTCACGGACGACTTCGCGCCACAGCCGGCTCGTCTCGATCACGTTCGCCTTGTCAACGCTCGTAACCTTGCGCCTGGCCGCCGCGAAAGCGACGCGCGCGATCCGCTCGATCTCCTTGCGGGTGTACGTGCACAGGTCGGAAGCCATGTCCGCGGTCCGCCGTCTTCTCGCCGAAATAGATGCCGCCGGTGAGTTCGCGCACGACCAGCAGATCAGTGCCCTCGATCACCTCGCGCTTCAGCGGGCTCGCGTCATATAGGGCCGGCAGCGGTCGCACCGGCCGTAGGTTCGCGTACAGGCCGAGGCCCTTACGCAGTCCGAGCAGCCCCTGCTCCGGCCGCGGCTTCGACGGGTCCGTCGTGTCCCACTTCGGGCCGCCGACGGCGGCCAGGAGGACGGCGTCGGCGGCCTTGCAGGCCGCCAGGGTCTCCTCCGTCAGAGCTGTTCCGTTCGCGTCGATTGAGGCACCACCGAAGAGGTGCTCCTCGTAGTCGAAGCTGGTCCCCACGGCACTCAGCACCTCGAGCGTGGGCGGGATGATTTCAGGGCCGATCCCGTCGCCGGGCAGCAGAATGATCTTGGAAGCCATGGGGCTTGAAGCTAGCGAATCATGCATCTAGGAAGCGCCTGCGCCGGTGTCACTGGTCAGCGGACCAGTGACACCGATGACACGCTCGCGGGGCTCGTCGCGGGATAGCTGTGACGGCCACCAGTTCCAGCGGCCGAGGAGTACGACCACGGAGGGGACGAGCAACGTCCGGACGAGGAAGGTGTCCATCAGGATGCCTGCGGCCAGGCCAAAGCCGATCGCGTGCAGCTGGCCGTTGCCTGCGCCCGAGCCGCCGACCACCGCGAACACAGCGAACGTACCGCCGAGGATGATGCCGGCCGAGGTGACCGTCGAGCCGGTGCGGGAGATCGCCCGTATCACCGCCTCCCTGATCGGCCGCTCGCGCGCCTCCTCACGGATCCGAGTCATCACGAGGATGTTGTAGTCCTCCCCCAGCGCGAGCAGGAAGATGAACATCAGGAACGGCAGGATGAAGCTGATCCCGCCGTCACCACCCAGGTCGATGAAGACGATCGTCGCCAGACCAAGTGAGGCGAGGTATGAGAGTGCGACGCTGATGATCAGGTAGAGCGGGGCGATCGCGCTGCGGAGCACGAGCCCCAGCAGGAGGCCGATCGCGACGATCGCTATCGGAATCACGACCGTCAGATCATGGTTGGCGGTGTGGTTGATGTCGTACACGGCTGCCGCTTCACCCGCCAGCCCGGAGTCGACGGCGCCTGTGGCGCGCGCCGCGCGTGCCACGACATCCCGGATCTGCGGTGTCGCGTGCATCGCCGCGGTCGAATCCTGGGTGCCGGCACTCAGACCCGCCTCGAACTGCATCACCCTGCCGTTCTTGGAGACGAACAGCGCATTGGCGCGGTATGCGTTGTAGACCGCCGGCGCCACCTTCGCCGTCGGCGGCTGACGCACCGGCAGCAGCTGCGGCGGCCCCAGTTCCGAATACAGCTGCGACAGCTGCGTCGGCGTCAGCGTCGTGCCGTTCGGGTTGAGCGGACCCGCGAGCTGCTTGAACTTGCCGGAGGCCTGGAGCGTGCTCTGCGCCTGCACGATCCGCTCAGGACTCTTCCAAACAGAGTCGGCGTACTTGAAGACGATGTTCGCCGGGTTCGAGGCGTTGTGTGGGAAGTGCCTCGCGAGTGCGTCGTTCCCAAGCGCGGCCGAGGTGCCCTTCGGCGGATTGGTCGCGCCTCCGAATCCACCCGGCTTGTAGCCGAGCGCGCCGGCGGCGAGCGCCAGGAAGACCAACACGCCGATCCCGAGCGTCAGCTTCGGACGCTGGACGAGCCTGCTGGCGACCTTGCCCCACACGCCCTCCTTCTGCGTGCCTGGCTCGATCTTCGCCGGCCAGAACGCCTTGCGCCCGAGGATCGCAAGCAGCGCCGGCAGCAACGTCAGGCCGATCAGCAGCATCACGGCCATCCCGATTGCGAGCGGTATGCCGAGGTCGTGGTAGAGGCCGAAGCTCGCGAACAGCAGCGTCAGCAACGCGACGATCACGGTTCCCGCAGAGGCCGTGATCGATTCGCCGACGCGGAGCAGCGCCCGCTCCACAGCCCGGTGCGCGTCGTGACCGTCGCGCAGCTCCTCACGGACACGGAACACATAGAAGAGGCCGTAATCCGTGCCGGCGCCGAGTAGCAGCACGATCAGCAGGATCTGGGTGATCGAGGAGACCTGCAGCCCTCCCTGGCCGAGCGCTCCGATCAGACGCCCCGCGATCGTCAGGGCCAGACCGGCCGGAAGCAGCGTCACCAGTGCCGCCGGCAGCGACCTGAAGACGATCAGCAACAGGATGATGATGAACACGAACGACGCCGCCTGCACCTCGCCACCCTGCTTGTCCGACTGCTGCTGGTTGGCGACGATCGTGGCGATCTGACCAGTGATGTAGAAGTGAAGCCCGCTCGGCGGGTTGGCCTTCGCGAACTGCGCCTCCAGGGCATCGACCAGCTGCTTGTCCTTGTCCGGTGTGGCGCTGACGGAGATGCGCGCGCGCACGCGCAGCTGGGCCGCTTGCACGTCGGGTGAGACACCGGCGACCTGCACGCTCGCGACCTTCGGGACGTCGCTCGAGCAGGCCGACCAGGCGCGTTATCGAGGCGACGTCGGCGCTGTTCAGACGTCCGCTCTCACGGACGGCCAGCAGTGGGATCGAACTGATGTTGCCGCTGACGCCCTGACCGAGGATCGGCGACGCGAGGTTGGCGGCGCGGATGCTCGGCTCGGAGCTCTTCAGGAACGCGGTGTTGTTGTCGTTGACCTCGCTGCCGATCGACGGCAACGCGGCACTGGCGGCCACGGCGGCCAACAGCCAGAAGACGACGATCGCCCAGCGGAAGCGGACAACGAAGCGTCCGAGCGCCTCGTAAGCAGCGTTTACCGAGATGCGCCGCGTCACTGCGAGCGAGGGTACAGAAGGGCCCGCGCGAATCGCCTGGTGTCGTGAGTCGTTAATTCGGCAGCAGACTCGCGAGTGGCTGGGCGTGTGTGGGGTCGCACGATTCGCAAGGCAGATACTGGTGGCATCTGCCGCGAAGCGGGTGGCTCCACGCTCGTCCAGACGCCGCGAGACGGCGACGAATTAGCGACTCAGGACACTAGCTCAGGTCCTGAGGTAACGACCCGTGGCGAAGATCCGGTAATTGAGCGCGAACAGCGCCGTCGTCACGAGGACGAGGAACGCGAACGAGAAGACGATGTTCGTGTCCCGATAGCCGATGAAGCCGTAGCGCACGAGCGCGATCATGTAGTAGATCGGATTGAAGCGCGTGAGTGTCCGCCACGGTTCCGGCAGCAGCGAGGCGCCATAGAACACGCCGCCCAGGAAGATCAGCGGCTGCAGCACGAACGTCTGGTAGAGAGCCACATCATCGAACTGCTCGGCTCGCACACCGACGAGCACCCCGCATTGGGCGAAGAACAGTCCCACCAGCACGAGCGACGGGATCAGCACGAGCGGCTCGACGACCGGCAGTGAGACAAGGACCGCCGCGACGATGAAGGTCAGCAGAGCGACGATGAATCCGCGCAGGAAGCCGCCAAGCGTGAAGCCGAGCAGCAGTTGCAGCGGTGAGGCCGGGGAAGAGAGCTGGTCGTCGATCGAATGCGTGAACTTCTGCTGCAGGATCGACGAGGAGTTGTTGGCGAAGGCGTTGACGGCCCAGGCCATCATGATCAACCCGGGGATCACGAACACGATGTACCGGTACCCGTGAATCTGATGGATGCGCGAGCCGAGCGCCGCTCCGAACACCGAGATGTAGAGGAAGGTCTCGAGCAGAGGCCCTCCAAGCGTCTGGCGCTTGATCTTCATGAAGCGGCTGACCTCACGCCGAATCAGCGAGAGCTGCCTGACCTGCGACGCGCTCATGCGGCTGTCCCCTCGACGTACGCGCGCGACAGCTCCTGTCGCCCGACCAGCGCGAGGTACGCGTCTTCGAGCGTGCTCACCCCGTAACGAGCGGCCAACTCCGGGATCGTGCCGTGCGCGGCGATCTCACCGTGGTTGATGAACGCGATGTGGTCGCAGAGGCGCTCCGCCTCCTCCAGGTAATGGGTGGTGAGCATGATGCTGGTGCCTTCGCTGTTGATCTTCTCGATGTAGTTCCACAGCTCGAGTCGCAGTTCGATGTCGACGCCGGCGGTCGGTTCGTCGAGGATCAGCAGCCGGGGGCGGTGCATCAGCGCCCGTGCGAGCGTGAGACGGCGCTTCATCCCACCCGAGAGCGTGCGCGTGCGCTCGTGACGCTTGTCCGTGAGCGAGAACGCCTCCAGCAGTTCGGTCGTGCGCTCGCGACGGTCCGCCTTGCTCATCCCGAAGTACCCGCCGTGCAGGTCGAGCGTCTCCTCGAGCGTCAGGAACATGTCGAGGTTGATCTCCTGCGGCGCCAGCCCGACGGCCTCGCGTGCCTCACGGTAGTGGTTGACCGCGTCGTGGCCGAGGACCTTCACGCTCCCGGACGTGGGGCGCGCCAGACCCGTGATGCAGTGGATCATCGTCGATTTCCCGGCGCCGTTCGGGCCAAGCAACGCGAAGAACTCGCCGGCTCCGATCTCCAGTGAGACTCCCTTCAGCGCCTCCATGCCGTTCGGATAGCGCTTGATCAGGTCCCTTACCTCGAGCGCCGCAGTCACCGCGCCTCCCCGGCGCGGTGCGCGACGATGTTCAGGCGGACGTAATCGAGCACCAGTGGCGTGCTGGTGCGGGCCAGGACCGCGCGGATGAAGCTCGTGTGCAAGTCCTCAGGCAACCGATCGAGGTGGCGCAGCAGGCAGACAGTCCGTACGAATGACTCCGCGTCATCGATCGTCGCCGGGCTCGGCTCGAGCCACGTCTGCACGTCCACGAAGCCGGCCGCTTCCAGCCGTTCCGCGGTCAAATCAGCGCGCGCGTAGTTCCAGGGCCCGTTCCAGTCAGCGAAGTACGCGACGAACTCGCCAGTCTGCGCGACCTCGTCCGCGATCGTCCGAAAGGAATCGATGTTGCCGAAGCCGCCGCACTGGGCGACGATCCGCCCGCCGGGCTTCAGCACCGCCGCGAGCGCGGCGAACAGCTTCGCGTGATCGGGGATCCAGTGGAAGGTGGCGCTCGAGAAGATCGCGTCGACCGGCTCGGGCAGTGAGAGCTCAGTCAGCTCCTGCTGTGTCGCGATCACACGGTCGCCGAGCAGCTCGCGTGTGTGTTCGACCATCGACGGCGCCACGTCGACCGCATAGACGCGGCCTTCGGGGACCAGATCCACGAGCATCTCGGTGACACGACCCGAGCCGCAGCCGGCGTCGAGCACGACCTCGTCGCCGCGTAGCGCGAGCCGCTCAAAGAGCTGCCGGGCCCAGACCTGATGTGGCTCGGAGATGCGATGGTAGGTTGAGGCGTCCCAATCCGGCATGCTTACACCGCCTCCTTGACGGCAACGATCACTGCGTTCTCCCAGAGCTTGTAGATGCAGTCGGCCGTTGCAAAGCCCGCCTCGCGCAGCCATATCAGCTGGCCCTCGACGTCGGCGCAACGGTCGTGCGTACGGCGCTGCTTGGCGGCAGCGATCTCCTCATCGCTCGCCCCAAGCTCACGGCACATCCGCTCCCATGTCTGACGGTAACGCTCGGCGAGCTCGGGCGTCGGCCCGAGGACCTGCTCGGCGTTCACGAACACGCCACCGGGCCGGAGCACCTCGTGCACGCGGCCGAACAGCACGCGCTTGTCCGCGTCCTCCAAATGGTGGATCGCCAGCGCCGACACGACCGCATCAAACGGCCCCTCGGGCAGCCCATCCGCCATGTCGCCCACATGCACGGCCTTGACGCGACCACCGAGCCGCTCCCGCGCTTCCACAAGCATCTCTCCTGAGCCATCCAGCAGCTCAAAGCGAGCATGCGGGTACCTCTCGGCGACCGCGACCGTAAGCAACCCTGTTCCGGCGCCGACGTCCAAGACGCGAGCTATGGGGCTGCCAGAGGCGCACTCGATCGCGCCGACGGCAGCCCCATAGAACGCGTCGAACGCCGGAACCAGACGACGACGGAGCGCTGTGTATTCCAGGGCATGAGCCGAGAACGCCTGTGATGCGAGCGGCGTCTTCACAGAGACGTGGTCACCGGCCCCGGCCGCTCCTCATGTCCCTCGTAGGCGGCGATCGCGCCGTCCTGCTGAAGCGTCATGCCGATGTCGTCGAGTCCGTTCAACAGCCGGTACTTGATCTCCTGGTCGATCTCGAACTTGGCGTTATGGACACCGTCCCCGCCCACCCAGCGGACCTCCTGGTTGGCGAGGTCGACCTGGGCGTTTCCGGCTTCGGCGATCGCCTGGCAATCCGCCGCCGACAGGGCGATCGGCAGCAGGCCGATCTTGGTGCAGTTCGAGTAGAAGATGTCGGCGAAGCTCTGGGCGATGACCGCCTGGAAGCCGTAATCCTCGAGCCCCCACGGCGCGTGCTCGCGGCTCGAGCCGCAGCCGAAATTGCGGCCGGTTACGAGGATCGGATTCGACGGCAGGTTCCAGTCGGGCTCCTTTGCCCAGTCGTAGAACAGGAACTCGCCGAAACCGGTGCGCTCGACCCGCTTCAGGAACTGCTTGGGCATGATCTGGTCGGTGTCGATGTCGTCGCGGTTGAGGACGGACACCGGGCCGGTGATGGTTTCGATTGCCTTCATCGTTCTGGCTCCTCTAGGCGGTCACTGGTTCGCGGGTGTAGGTGCGGATGTCCACGAAGTGGCCCTCGATCGCCGCAGCAGCGGCCATCTGAGGTGACACCAGGTGCGTGCGCGCTCCTCGCCCCTGGCGGCCCTCGAAGTTGCGGTTCGAGGTCGAGGCGACGCGCTCCTCTGGCGCGGCGATATCCGGGTTCATGCCCAGGCACATCGAGCAGCCGGCGGCGCGCCAGTCGAAGCCGGCAGCGCGGAAGACCTCGTGAAGTCCCTCCGCCTCGGCCTGCTCCTTGACCTGCACTGAGCCCGGGACGACCATCGCGTACACGCCGTCGGCCACCTTGCGACCGTCGATCACCTCGGCGGCGGCGCGCAGGTCGCCGATCCGTGAGTTCGTGCACGAGCCGATGAACACACGATCCAACTTGATCTGCTCAATCGGTGTGCCGCCCTCCAGGCCCATGTATTCGAGGGCGCGCTCGTCCTGCTCACCGGTCGGCACCGGCACGCTCTCGGCGACCCCGACGACCATCCCCGGGTTCGTGCCCCAGGTGACCATCGGACTGATCTGCGCACAGTCGATCGTGATCTCCTGGTCGAAGTGGGCGCCCTCCTCGGTGTAGAGCTCGCGCCAATCGTCCGGGACGCCATCAGGGGCGCCCGGGCGCCCGATCACGTACTCGAAGGTCGTCTCGTCCGGGGCGATCATGCCGGCGCGTCCGCCGCCCTCGATCGTCATGTTGCATACGGTCATCCGGCCCTCCATCGACAGCGCCTTGATCGCGGGGCCGGCGTACTCGACGGCGTAACCGGTGGCGCCGGCGACGCCCATCTGGCCGATCGTGTAGAGGATCAGATCCTTGGCTGTGACGCCATAGCCGAGCTCACCGACATAGTTGATCCGCATCGACTTCGGCTTCTGCTGGACCAGGCATTGGGTGGCGAGCACGTGCTCGACCTCGCTGGTTCCGATCCCGAACGCCAGCGCTCCGAAGGCCCCGTGCGTGGCCGTGTGTGAATCGCCGCAGACGATCGTCATACCTGGCTGGGTGACCCCGAGCTCCGGGCCGATCACGTGCACGATCCCCTGATGCTCTGAGCCGAGCGAATAGATCGGAATGCCGAATTCGGCCGCATTGTGCTCGAGCGTCTCCACCTGCACGCGTGAGAGCTCGTCCTTGATCCGCGCGGCGACCGGCGTGCCGTCGGTCGGCGTGTTGTGGTCGGCGGTCGCGAGCGTGCGATCCGGCCGCCGGACCTTGCGGCCGTTCAGTCGCAGGCCATCAAACGCCTGCGGGCTCGTTACCTCGTGCACCAGGTGCAGGTCGATGTACAGCAGACGCCGGCGCGACCTCGTGGCGCTCCCAGATCTTGTCGAACAGGCTCTTCGGCATTAGGGCTAACTCCTCCTCAGGCCGGCGCTCACGACCGCGAGCAGAACGGCGTCTTGGCTTCCAGGATTCTCAAAGTGGTGCGGCAGGTCAGCGTCGAAGGTCACGCAGTCACC
Source organism: uncultured Conexibacteraceae bacterium (assembly GCA_963720195.1). Taxonomy (GTDB): domain Bacteria; phylum Actinomycetota; class Thermoleophilia; order Solirubrobacterales; family Solirubrobacteraceae; genus Palsa-465. Next base: position 384,435 of record CAVRFD010000007.1, on the reverse strand, counting down.
TGCCGACAGCTCAAACCGGCGTCCGTCGCAGGCGAGGACGACGCGCGCCGGACTCGACCAGCGCCGTCTCGCGGCTGCCGGGCTCGTGCACCGGCGCGTCGCCGGGGCCGCCGGTGGCGGCGCCGGGCGCCAGCGTGTGGCGCGAGAGCTCGGCGCGCTGTCCGGGCAACGGCGGGCTCAGGATCTCGTAGGCGTGGCCGTGCACGGCCTCCGGCCCCTTACGACGCTCGTCGCGGCGGACGACGGTCACGGCTCCGTCCTCGTCAAGGCGCAGCAGTTGTGAGAGCCGCAGCTCGAGCCCCGAGGCGATGCGTGACGCGACCTGCAGCGTCGGTGACGTCTCCCCCCGCTCGACCTGCGACAGCATCGGTGCGCTGACGCCACAACGTTCCGCAAGGTCGCGCAGTGACAGATCCATCGCCTCGCGCAGCGCCTTCACGCGGGCGCCGAGGACCACCGGCGTGGTCGTCGTCCGCTCGTCAGCCGTCACCATACATCCGTACGTTATCGCATACGCCTGCGCCTCTACGCTGCGGCATATGGTGACGCTCCCGGACATCCTCGTCCTCGGCGGCGGTGGCCGTCAGGCAGACGCTTGGCTCACCGGCGTACTGGCGGGGCTTGAGGACGCAGGCGATCTGCAACTGCAGAACTGCGAGTACTTCGTCGGTACTTCCGCGGGGGCTGTGGTCGCCGCCCGTCTCGCTGCCGGCGAGAGATTGGAGCGTCCCACCTCTGAGCGTTGGTGCTTCCGCGCCCGGCGAGCAATCGCCATTGCCGAATTGGGCGGCGAATTCGGCAATGGCGATTGCTGCGCCGTTCGCGAGCATCGGGCTACGGCTGGGAACCCTGCCGGGCGAGGTCATGCGGGGCGCCGCGCTGAGGCTCACACCAGTGCCGGTCGATCGAGGCGCGCTCGACTTCCGCGCCGGCTTTCCCTCTCGCCGCACGCGGTGGGATGGTCGGCTGCGGGTCGTCGCCGTGGAGCGGTCGTCCGGCAGACGCGTGGTCTTTGGTGCTCCGGGAGCGCCGCTCGCGACGGTCGCGCGAGGCGCTTGCGGCTTCGTGCGCGACCCCGTTGAGGTTCAGCGCGGTCACAATCGCGGGCGACGAGTACGTCGACGGAGCTGTCTGGAGCCCGTCGAACGCTGATGTTGCACCCGTCGACCGCGGCGCTCAGGTTCTGCTCTTGAACCCGACGGCGACCCTGTCTGGTCCGTTGCCACACGGCAATGCGGGCGCTCTCACGGGCCGCCATGCTGGTCGAGGCTTCAGCACTCATGGCGCGCGGCGCGAGCGTTCGCATCATCACTCCCGATCGAAACTCGGCCGTTTCGATCGGGAGTGACCTGATGTCGGACGCGGGCCTGCAAGAGACACTCGCCGCGGGTTACAGCCAGGGACTCGCGCTGTAGGCGGCTCCCGCTCGCTGAGCTGCCTCGTGGCTCTGAGCTCCGGGCGTCGGCGCGGCTTCGTGCGAGGTTGAACGCGACTTGGGGAAGGAAATGCGTGGTAGGCACGCATTTCCTTCCCCGCGTCAGACGCAGCAGTGTCTGTCTACGGCGTGGCTGCCAGTGCGGCGTCCGCGCCCTCACCGTCGCGACGACGGACCGCGTTGGACAGAGCCCGTACGTAGGCGCGCGCAGCCGCCTCGACGATGTCGGTCGAGACGGCTTGGCCGGAGCCGGTGGAGCCGTCCACCTCGACCACGATCGAGGTCTCGCCGAGCGCATCCTGGCCGCCCGTGACCGCACCGATGTGGAACTCGCGTAGGCGCGCATCGACACTGGTGGCCGCGTTGATCGCGTGGAAGATCGCGTCGATCGGACCGTCGCCGCCGAACGAGCCCTCGAGCTCCTCCCCCTCAGGGCTGCGCATCCCCACCTTGGCGTGCGGCGGACGCCGTGAGGAGGACTCGACATCGAACCACTCGAGCGTGTAGCCGATGTCGGCCTGTTCGCGCAGCTCGTCGGTGAGCAGCGCCTCAAGGTCCATCGCGGTCACCTGCTTCTTCTTGTCCGCGATCTCCTTGAAGCGCCTGAACGCCTGCTGCAGGACCGGACCGCTCACCTCGTATCCGAGCTCGCTCAGCGCCTGCTGCAGCGCGTGTCGACCCGAGTGCTTGCCGAGCACCAGCTGGTTGGAGTCGAGCCCGACCTGAGTCGCTTCCATGATCTCGAAGGTGGTGCGCTCCTTCAGCACGCCGTCCTGGTGGATCCCTGACTCGTGCGCGAAAGCGTTGCGTCCGACGATCGCCTTGTTCGGCTGGACGGGATAGCCGGTCAACCGCGAGACGATCCTGGAGGTCCGCGCGATCTCCTGGGTGACCACGCCGGTGTAGAGGCCCACGTCCTGGCGGCGCGTCGCGAGCAGCATCACGATCTCCTCGAGGGCGGCGTTGCCCGCCCGCTCGCCGATGCCGTTGATCGCGCACTCGACCTGGCGCGCTCCGGCCATCAGCACCGGCGAACGAGTTCGCCACCGCGAGCCCGAGGTCGTCGTGGCAATGCACTGAGAGCACCACGTCGCGCAGGTCGGGAACGAGCTCGTACAGCTTCCCCAGAAAGGCCGTGTACTCGTGCGGCATCGTGTAGCCGACGGTGTCGGGGATGTTGATCGTGGTTGCACCCTCGTCGATCGCGATCTGCACCACCTCGGCGGTGAACTCGATGTCGGAGCGGGTCGCGTCCATCGGCGAGAACTCAACGTCGTCACAGAAGGACCTGGCGTGCGCGACGGACGAGCGCGCCATCTCCTTCACGTCCTCGCGCGTGTTCTGCATCTGGTACTTGATGTGGATATCCGAGGTTGAGACGAAGGTGTGGATCCGCGGGCGCGCGGCGTCCTTCAGTGCTGCCCCAGGCGGTGTTGATGTCTTCCGGGAATGCCCGCGCGAGACCGGTGATGACCGGCCCCTCGACGTTCCGCGCGATCCCCTCAACCGCCTCGAAATCACCGGGCGATGAGATCGGAAAGCCGGCCTCGATCACATCCACCCCGAGACGCGCGAGCTGCTGCGCGATCTCGAGCTTCTCCTGCGCGTTCAGCGAGATGCCCGGCGACTGCTCGCCGTCGCGCAGCGTCGTGTCAAAAATGATTACTCGGTTCGGGTCCTGCGATGGCGCCATTGCTGACGGCTCCTTTGCTCTCGTCCTGCTTCTTCTCGTACTCGGTTTGCGGCTACGTGCGGCCGCCGACGCGCTATTCCCCCCGGAGGGGGAGGAGAAGAAGTCGAAGGTCGAGGGCGAACGCCATCGCGCGGAAGGCTAGCGGGTGCGCGCTGGGGCTGCAACGCGAACGGGGCGGGCTTGCGGCCCGCCCCGGCTCGTACGTCAGATCGTGACCGAGACGCCGTCGACGAAGCCGTCGCTGGTTGCGATCTCCCGCACCAGCGCATCCGGCACCGGGTCGTCGGTGGTGATCACCATCGCCGCAAACAGCTCGTCGCCGGCAGCGACACGCTCCGGCTGGCGACCGACGATCGAGGAGACGATGTTGACGTTGTTCGCGCCGAACAACGTGCCGACCCGGCCGAGCATGCCCGGCCGATCGTGATAGCGGAACATCGCCACGTGGTCCTCGAGCTGAACCTGGAAGCGTTGCCCCCAGGCCTCGAGCAGATGCGGACGGTGCAGGTTGCCGATCACGGTGCCGGCGACGCTGACGGTCTGCTCGCCGCTGGTCACCGTCACGCGGATCAGATCCGTGTAGTCGTGTATCTCGGTCTGCTTGCTGTCGCTCGTCGAGATGCCGCGCTGCTCGGCGAGCGCCGGCGCGTTGACCTCGTTGAGGTCCTCCGCCCCCTGCGCCGCCAGCACGCCCATCAGCACGTTGAGCCCGAGCAGCCGCGTGTCCCGGGATGCGATGCCACCGAGGAACTTGGTGGTGACCGTGTCCACGGCGGCGTCGCCGACGAGCGAGGCGGCGATCTTGCCGAGCGCACGCGTGAGCGGCATGAACGGAGTCAGTACCTCGAGGTCGTCCTCGGGGATCGCCGGGATGTTCACGGCGGTCGTGACCGAGCCGCCGGTCAGCGCCGCGACGATCTGCTCGGCGGCCTGGAAGCCGGCGCGATCGTTGGCCTCGGCCGTCGAAGCCCCCAGATGCGGGGTCACGATCACGTTCGGATAGGCGAACAGCGGATGCTCGGTGATCGGCTCGCTCTGGAACACGTCCAGCGCCGCACCCGCGACCTTGCCGCTGTCCAGCGCCGCCTGCAGGTCCTCGTCGACGACCAGCGGGCCGCGGGCGACGTTCAGCACACGCACGCCGTCCTTGCACTCGGCCAGCACGGCGGCGTTGAGCCAGCCGGTCGTCTCAGGCGTCTTCGGCAGATGGAGCGTCAGGAAATCGGCGACGCTGTAGACAGCTTCCGGGGTCTCCGCACGCTCGACGCCGAGCTCCCGGTAGCGCTCCGCACTGACGACCGGGTCGTAAGCGATCACGTTCATGCCGAAGCCCTTGGCCCGCTCGGCGACCAGCTGACCGATGCGCCCGAAGCCGACGACGCCGAGCGTCTTCTCGTAGAGCTCGACGCCCGAGTACTTCGAGCGATCCCAGCGCCCCGCCTTCAACGAGGCGTCCGCCTGCGGCACGTTGCGGGCGAGCGCGAGCAGCAGCGCCATCGTGTGCTCCGCAGCGGTGACCACGTTGGAGAGCGGCGCGTTCGCGACGACGATGCCGCGCTTACTGGCCTCGACGACGTCGACGTTGTCGACGCCGACACCGGCACGGCCGATCGCCCTCAGGTTGGCTCCTGCGGCGAGCAGCTCGGCGTCGAGCTTTGTCGCCGAGCGGATCAGGACGCCGTCGAAATCGCCGAGGCGCTCCTTGACCTGCTCGCGGTCCCAGTCGAACCCGAGCTCGACGTCGAAGTGCTCCTCGAGCAGGTTGATGCCGGAGGCGCCGACCTTCTCGGCGACGAGTACACGTGTCATGCGTTCTGCTCCAGGACGAAGTCGATGCAGGCGGTCAGGGCTTGAACATCCGCGGGGTCGGTGGCCGGGAACATCGCCACTCGCAACTGGTTGCGGCCGAGCTTCCGGTACGGCTCGACGTCGACAATGCCGTTGGCACGTAGGGTTGCTGCGATCTCGGCGGCGTCGATCTCGTCGTCGAAGTCGATCGTGCCGACGACCAGCGAGCGCTTGTCGGGGTCGCTGACGAACGGGGTCGCGTGCTCGTGCGCGTCGGCCCAGCCGTACAGATGGCCCGAGGAGGCCGTCGTGCGCGCGATCATTCCGTCGAGGCCGCCGTTCGCAAGCATCCACTCGATCTGGTCGGCCAGCAGGAACAGCGTCGCGACCGCTGGCGTGTTGTACGTCTGGTCCTTTACCGAGTTATCAAGGGCCGTCGTCAGCGACAGGAACTCAGGGATCCAGCGGGCCGGGCCGACGGTCGGACGGTCGGCATCGATCTGCGCGATCCGCTCGAGTGCGGCCGGACTGGCGATCGCCAGCCAGAGGCCGCCGTCGGAGGCGAAGCCCTTCTGGGGCGCGAAGTAATAGACGTCGGCGTCATTGATGTTGACCGGGAGGCCGGCGGCGCCCGAGGTGGCGTCGATCAGCACCAGCGCGCCGTCGTCAAGCCCGGTCGGGCGCAGGACCGGCACCATCACCCCGGTCGAGGTCTCGTTGTGGGCCCAGGTGATCACGTCGGCGGGTGGGTGGGCCGAATTCACGGCCGCTTCCGGATCCGGCGCGTCGCCGGCCGGCGTCTCGACCACGATCGGGTCGGCCAGGAACGGCGCGTTCTTGGTGCCGCTCGCGATCTTTGAGGAGAACTCGCCGTAGCTCAGGTGCAGCGCGCGTTCGCGGATCAGCCCTGCGATCGCCGCGTCCCAGAACGCTGTCGTGCCACCGTTGCCGAGCACGACCTCGTAATCGTCCGGCAGGTCGAAGAGCTCGCGCAGGCCGCCGCGTACGCGACCGACGAGCTGCTTGACCGGCTTCTGCCGGTGCGAGGTGCCCATGACCGAGCTACCGGAGGCGGCAAGCGCCGGCAGCTGCTCCGGTCGCAGACGCGAGGGACCGGAGCCGAAGCGGCCGTCGCGTGGCTTGATCTGCTCAGGGATGACAACTTGAGTCTGGGGCACGATCGCTCCTCGAGTTTGTGCTCGGGTGGGAAGAGAGAGAGGGTTGCCCAGGCGCGCGGCGCTACGCCCGCCGCTCCCCGGTGGTTATCCACCTCGTCGCGCCAGTCACGGCGGGCTTCTCACACGATACCTCAGGCTGATTAATTCGGACCCGCCCGCCCGCGGCAAAGCATGCCGCGGGCGTAGTCACAACCGATATGCGAACCGGCGCTACTCGTGGAAGGAGGTGTCGATCCAGTCCATATGCGAGCGCAGATCCTTACCGACGACCTCGACCTGGTGGCCGGCCTGCTCCTCGCGCATGCGCTTGAAGTTCTCCTGGCCAGCGCGGTTCTCGGCGATCCACTCGCGTGCGAATTCGCCCGACTGGATCTCGCCAAGGATCTTCTGCATGGCGGCACGGGTCTCGTCGGTCACGACGCGCTTGCCGCGCGTGTAGTCGCCGTATTCGGCCGTATTCGAGATCGAGTAGCGCATACCGGCCATACCCTTCTCGTACATCAGGTCGACGATCAACTTGAGCTCGTGCAGGCACTCGAAGTAGGCCATCTGCGGGTTGTACCCCGCATCGACGAGCGTGTCGAAGCCGGCCTGCACAAGCTCGCTGACACCACCGCAGAGGACAGCCTGCTCACCGAAGAGGTCGGTTTCGGTCTCCTCCCTGAACGTGGTCTCGAACACGCCGGCGCGGGTGTTGCCGATCCCCTTCGCGTAGGCGAGCGCGAGCTGCTGGGCGTTGCCGGTCGCGTCCTGGTGGACGGCCACGAGGCCGGGGATGCCCGTGCCCTCGAGGTACAGCCGCCGCACCATGTGACCGGGGCCCTTGGGGGCGACGAGCGCGACGTCGATGTCCTGTGGCGGCTTCACCGTCTCGTAAAGCACCGAGAAGCCGTGGCTGGTCAGAAGCAGGTTGCCGGGCTCCAGGCCGCCCTGGATCTCCTGCCAGACCTGTCCGTGCAGCTCATCGGGAACGAGCAGCATCACGACATCGCCCTCGGCGGCCGCGCTGGCGGGATCGGTGACCCGGAGGCCATGGCTCTCAGCCTTCGCAACGCTGGCCGAGTCGGGACGAAGCCCTACGACGACGTTTACGCCGGAGTCCTTGAGATTGTTGGCATGGGCGTGGCCCTGGGAGCCGTACCCGATGATCGCGACGGTCTTGCCGTCGAGCAGGTGGAGGTCAGCATCGTCGTCATAGAACATTGACCTGAGGCTACAGCCTCTGCGCGAGCGCCAGCACGTCGCCCACGTACTGGCGCGTACTTGGATACATCCCGTATTTCTCCACCGACGAGAGTCCCTGGAAGTAACCGGCCGCGGCGAGCGATTCGCTGCCGCCGGTCAACCCCAGCAGCTGATGCAGCAGCAGCACTCCGGCGCGAACGTTCTCGGCTGCGGAGGCCGTGCCCAGCGGCGCACTCGGCGTCAGGTAGCGATCGATCCACGCCCAGGTCCCCGGGACGATCTGCATCACACCGACGGCTCCGATGCCCGAGACCTCGGCGTTGTTCCAGCCGCTCTCCTGCCAACCGATCGCCTCCGCGAACGACGCAGGCACGCCGTATTGCTCGGCGACGTAGGCGATCTCCCCGCCGGAAACCCGCTCGTCTGTCGGCTCGGGCGCGCCCTGTGGAGTCGCTGACGTCGTGGACCGGCTCTCGGATGTCTCCTCGGTCTCGCTGGTTTGGGTGTCCTCGGTCTGGCTGGTTTGGTTCTCCGTGCTGGCCGCGGCCTGGGTCGAGGACTCACCCGTGGCGCGCTCGGACGCAGCGTTCAGTGCAGTGCGCGGTGGAATCCAGAGGATCTGCCCAGCTACCAGTTCGGCCTGGGACGAGATGCCGTTGGTCTGCGCGATCGCCTCGACGCTCAGGCCGTCGGTCGTGGCGACCGAGGTCAGCGTCTCGCCCGGCTCCACCACATGCGGGTAGTTGGCCGCGGCGGTGACCGGAAACAGCGCCATCACCAGCACTGCGAGGAGAAAAGCTCGAACTCGCATGCGAGCCAGTCTCCCCCTCTCTCCCGCAACACAAAACCCCTGCAAAGCCCCTCCCATTTTGGGCGGAAGGTTGCGCGAGGAGGAGTTGGTCAGGCTGACGCGACGGCCGCGAGGGAGCTGCCCGGAAGCTCGAGCGCACCATCGTCGTCCGTGTATGCGGCGGCATCCGCAGCCACACGCTCGCGTAGCGCCTGACGTTGCTCGTCCGAGAGTCCGGCCCAGACTGCTGAGAATTGGCGCGAGACGTCGCGCGTTTCTCCGAGCCAATCGAGCACGCTGCCGTAGCGGCGAAGGATTGGCACCGGTTCGAGCTCGACATCGAAGAAGCCAGCGTCCGCGAGCATCTCCGCGAGCATCCCGGGCGCCGAGAGCGCGAACATCCCCGGGCCACCGTCCGGCGGCGCCTCCACGTGCCCAAGATCGACCAGCACCTTCTGCGTGATCGTCGCCCATGGGTTCGTCTCGGCCAGGTCCCATACCGCCAACGCCAGTCGTCCGCCGGGCTTGAGCACGCGTCGGCACTCGCGCAGCGACGCGGCCGGATCAACGGTCAGCATCACACCCCAGCGGCAGAGGACGACGTCGACATCGGCTGTCGGCAGGTCGATCCATTCGAGCTGCAGCTGCTTGAACTCGACGTTCGTGATCCCCAACTCCTCGGCGCGCTCACGGGCGACATCGAGCATCTCCGCGCTCGCATCGCTGGAGATCAAAATCCCGCCGGGTTCGATCAGACGCGCTGCCATGAAGCCGGTGTCGCCCGGCCCTGCGGCAAGCTCGAGTACGCGCTGCCCTGGCGCGAGCTGGGCGTGCTCGATCATCCAATCGGAGATCGGCTGCGCAACCGATTGTGTGCGGTCAGCCTGTCTGCCCCAGCCCTTGGCCACCTCGTCCCAGCTGTCGAGCAGACGCTCGCGCTGCTCCTCCGCATCTTCGCCGGTCACGGCGCTCAGCCTAACCGTCCGCGCAAAAGCTTGCCCGAAACTGTGCGTGGCAGCGAATCGCTGAACTCGATCTGCTTCGGCACCTTGAACCGCGCCAGCCGCGCGCCCACGAAATCCTGCAGTTCGACAGACGACGCCAGAAGGCCATCCCTGAGCACCACGGTTGCCACGACCCGCTCGCCCCACTCGGGATCGGGCCGCGCGAAGACGCCCGCGTCGGCGATCGCCGGATGCTCGAGCAGCACGGCCTCGACCTCGGCCGGAGCGACGTTCTCACCGCCGGAAACGATCGTGTCGGACTTGCGACCGACGATCCGCAGCCGACCATCCTGGTCGAGCTCACCGAGGTCACCGGTGTGGAGCCAGCCATCGTCGCCAACTGCCGCGGGCGAGACGATGCCGCCTCGGACCTGGATCTCACCGTCGATGAACCGCAGATCGACACCGTGCAGGGGCACGCCGAAGGTCGCGATCTGCGAGCAGGCCTCGGTCATCCCGTAGGTCCAGGCGACAGGGACGCCGGCCGCGGCGGCGCGGGCAAGCAGCGCTGGCGGGATCGGGCCGCCGCCGAGTAGAACCCAGCGCAGCGCGGGAGGGTTTGTGAAGCCTGCATCCAGTAGCCGCGCAAGCATCGTCGGTACGAGTGAGACGAGCGTGATCGCCCGGTCGCCGCTCATCAGATCATCGAGCACCGATTGCGTCTCGAAGCGGTCGTGCAGTACCACGGTCGTCGCGTAGACCGTCGAGCGCAGCAGGATCGAGAGCCCGCCGACGTGCGCCAACGGCATCGTGCAGAGCCAGCGCTCGTTCAGGTCGAGCCCGAGCGCCAGGGCGGAACCGATCGCGTTCGCCTCCCAATTGCTGACGGTTAGGTAGACCGGCTTCGGCGCGGATGTGGTCCCGGACGTGAACATCATCGTCGCCGTTCCCGACGGCGGCGCGAAAGGCACGCTCGCTCGAAAGTCCCGCTCTTCCCGGCTGAGCCGTGGGTCAAGCGGCATCGCCACGCCGTGGCGCATCAGCACCGCATGCAGATCGACGGCGAACGCCAGTGCGTCATCGCCCGGCAGCACGACGCGCTCGCCTGCGCGGACGTCCCCACGGCGCCCCCGTGCACGCGTCAGCAGTTCCGCGTAGGTCAGGTTCTGGTCGCCGTATTCGATCGCGATCGCGTCCGCTCGGCCCCCCGCCGCTCGCTCGAGCCAGTCGTACATGTGCGAAACGGTAGTCTCAGCCGGCGTGAGCGTGATCTGGCGGGCTGCCGCCCAATACGAAGACATCCGCTACGAGCTCGCCACCGGTGAAGATTGGGATCCCGCCGACCCGACGGTCGCGAAGATCACCATCAACCGGCCCGAGGTGCGGAACGCGTTCAGGCCGGAGACGGTCATCGAGTTGATCAACGCGTTCGAGCGCGCCCGCGAGGACCCGAGCGTCGGCGTGATCATCCTCACCGGCGAGGGGCCGTTGGCGTTCTGCAGCGGTGGCGACCAGCGCGTGCGCGGCAGCAAGGGCGGCTACGTGACCGGTGCCGACCCCGCGAACGCGGGCCACCATGAGGTTGCGGGGCGCTTCCACGTCACCGATCTGCATGTCCAGATCAGGCGTCTGCCGAAGCCAGTCGTCGCGATGGTCGCCGGCTACGCGATCGGTGGCGGGCACATCCTGCACATCGTCTGTGACCTCACGATCGCCGCCGACAATGCCCGCTTCGGTCAGACGGGGCCGCGTGTAGGCTCGTTCGACGGCGGCTTCGGCGCCAGCGCTCTGTCACGCCTGGTCGGGCCCAAGAAGGCCAAGGAGATCTGGTTCCTGTGCCGCCAGTACGACGCACAGGAGGCGCTGCAGATGGGCCTCGTGAATACGGTCGTCCCGCTCGACGAGCTTGAGGCTGAGACGGTCAGCTGGTGTCGGGAGATGCTGCAGCTCTCCCCCATGAGTCTGCGGCTGCTCAAGGCGAGCTTCAACGCCGACGAGGATGGCCTCGCCGGCATCCAGCAGCTGGCCCACGACGCGAACCTGCTCTTCTACATGAGCGACGAGGCGGCTGAAGGGCGCCAGGCGTACCTCGAGAAGCGCCGGCCCGACTTTTCGAAGTTCCCCCGTCGCGCCTGATGACGACGGTGGGAGCAAAGGCGGGATCTGGACCACCGCGTCCGAGCACGGCCCGCATCTGGATGATGGCCTCGCGTCCGAAGACGTTGCCCGCCGGCATCGCGCCGGTGTTCGTCGGCACCGCCCTCGCCGGTTACGTGCATGTGTTCCACCCGCTGCGGTTCGCCGCGGCGCTGCTCGGCTCGATCTTCATCCAGATCGGCGCCAACCTCTCCAACGACTACTCCGACGCCCGCCGCGGCGCCGACACCGAGGACCGCCTGGGCCCGGTGCGCGTGACCGCCGGCGGCCTGGTCCCGCCCCGTCAGGTCCTGATCGCGACCTTCGTCAGCTTTGGCCTTGCGGTTCTGTGCGGCGTCTACCTGATCGCGGTCGCCGGCTGGCCGGTGCTGGCGATCGGGATCGCGTCGATCCTCGCCGGCGTGCTGTATACCGGCGGCCCGCGCCCTTACGGCTATGAGGGGCTCGGTGAGCTGTTCGTCTTCCTGTTCTTCGGCGTCGCCGCCGTGGCCGGCTCGTACTTCGTGCAGGTGCTCGACTTCAGCTGGGAATCGCTTGTCATCTCGGTGCCGGTCGGCCTGATCGCGAGTGCGTTGCTGGTGGTCAACAACGTGCGTGACATCGACACCGACCGCCGCGCCAACAAGCGCACGTTGGCGGTTCGGTTGGGCCGCACCCGCACCCGCCGGATGTACGCCGCGATGATCTATCTGTCCTATCCGATCGCGCTGGCCACCTGGGCGTTCGGCCCGCTTCGGCCCTGGCTTCTGCTCTCCTGGCTGTCACTGCCACTAGCCGTGCCGATCGTCAGGCTGGTCAGCGGCCACAGCGACGGGCCATCGCTGAACGCCGCCCTGGCCAAGACGGGCCGACTGCAGCTTGTCTTCTGCGTCCTGCTCTCGGTCGGGATCCTGCTCAGTCGATGAAGCTGACGGCGACCGTCGATGACGTTCGCCTGACCGATCCTCTGCGACCGGCGGCGGGCTCGCCGCAGCTTCGCCCGCTCATCCACGTCTTGCTGCAGTCAGCTGACGGTTCGGTCGGTCACGGCGAGGCGGCACCGCTGGAGGCTTATGACGGAGTCAGTGTGGATCGGGTGGTCGAGGCGCTCGCGGCGCACACGGCCTCACTGGCCACGATCGAGTGGCCAGATTCGGATGTGCGCGCCGCGTGCGCCGCAGCGGATCCACTGCCGCAGGCGCTGGCGGCGGTGGATCTGGCGTTGTGGGACCTGGCCGGGAGGCGAGCTGGCAAGCCGGTGTCTGAGTTATTAGGCTCGCCAGCTCCCAAGCGCATCCTCGTCAACGCGACGGTCGGGCCGGTCGAACCTGCCGCGGCGGCTTTGGAGGCTGGGCAGGCTCGTGAGGCTGGCTTTGGATGCGTGAAGGTCAAGGTCGGGACGCCTGACGATCGGCAGCGGCTTGCGGCGATTCGCGAGGCCGTTGGGCCGGAGATGCTGATTCGAGTGGACGCCAATGGCGCCTGGAGCCAACTCGATGCTCCTGAGCGGATCCGGGCGCTCTCGCGGTTCGACATCGAGCTGTTTGAGGAGCCGGTGCACGGGCTCGATGCCATCCAAGCCGTGGCGCTTGCAGTCCCGGGAGCGTCCCTCGCCGTCGACGAGACGGCAGGGGACGCGACGGGCCTGCATGCGGGACGAGCGTGCGATGCGGTCTGCCTCAAGATCGCCGCGAGCGGAGGAATCACAGGCCTGATCAGCGACGCGCAAGCCGCGCGAGCTATCGGCTACGAGGTCTACATCGCCTCGACGCTCGACGGGCCGTTGGGGATTGCGGCGGCGCTGCACGCGGCCGCGGTCGTGAAGCCCGATCGGCACTGCGGGCTGGCGACGCTGGGGCGGTTCGACCGGCCCGATCCGTTGCCGGCGGTCGGCGGGCACATGCGCGTGCCGGCCGGTCCGGGGCTCGGCGACGGGCTACACGGCTGGTACTTCCAGTAGCGCCTCGACAACCTCGTCGGGACGTTCAAGGTGAACCGCGTGGCCGGCGCCCGCGACGACCCTGACGCTTGCCTGCGGGATCAGGCGCGCCATCTCCTGCGCCAGCGTCGTGAACTTCGTGTCGCGCTCGCCGGCGATCAGGGTCACGGGCATGCGCAGCTCCGGCAGACGTTCCCAGACAGATGGCAGCGCACCCGTCCCGAGCCCGCGAAGCGCCGCCGCGAGGCCTGCGGGGGTGCTCCTGAGGCGATCTGCGTGCGATACCGCTGCGATATCGGAGGCGATGTCGCGCAGAACCGATGCTTCCGCCCACTGCCGCGCGAAATCCTCGATCGGCATCGACTCCACCTGCTCGGCCAGGCGCTCGTCCGCCAAGCGGCGCTGCTCGCGCTCGGCGTCGTCGGCCAAGCCGGGACTCGCACCGACGAGCACCAGCCGGGTGACCCGGTGAGGCAGGGCCAAGGCGACATGTAGTGCGATCCGCCCCCCCTGCGAGTAGCCCACGAGCGTGAACGGACCCGGTGTCAGAGCGGCCACGTCGTTGACAACGGCGGCAAGTGTCACCGGCGCTCGCTCCGCCGCACTGGCGTGACCGCGGATGTCCGGGGCGATCGCGCGGTACCGTTGGCCAAGCCCCGAGATCACCGGCCGCCAACTGGCGCCGCTGTTTGTGAAGCCGTGCAGCAGCACGAGTGCGGGTGCACCTTCCATACCCGCACCATCATGACCGACACAGCCATCGACAGCTACCTGGTGATCCGCGCGCTGCTCGACGAGCTCGCGCGCTGCGGCATGGAGCACGCCTGTACCTGTCCGGGCTCGCGCAACACGCCGATCGTCCTGTCGATCGCCCGCGATCAACGACTGAAGGCCTGGTCTCACGTCGACGAACGGGCTGCCGGGTTCTTCGCGCTGGGAGCCGCCAAGACGACTGGCAAGCCCGTGGCTGTGACCTGCACGTCAGGGACGGCGGCCGCGAACCTGTTTCCAGCAGTGATCGAGGCTCACGAGGCCGGGATCCCACTGATCGTGCTGACGGCGGACCGCCCGCCGGAGCTGCGCGACATCGGCGCCGGCCAGACGATCGACCAGATCAAGCTGTACGGCGACGCCGTCAAGTGGTTCTTCGAGCTCGGCGTGCCCGAGGCCACGCCGGAGCACCTGCGGTGGGTCCGTGCGCTTGCCTGCCGCGCCTACTGGACGGCTGTCAGCGGCCGGCCCGGACCCGTACACATCAACGTGCCGCTGCGCGAGCCGCTCGTGCTCGACAAGCCCCTGTCCGAAGATGAGCCGGGCGGCGGCGGGCGCCCGAACGGCCAGCCTTGGCTCGAGCAGCAGTACGCGACGCCGCTGCGGGCCAGCGCCCTTCCTCGCCGTCACGAGTTCCGCCGGACCGTCTTCATCGCCGGCGACCTGGGTCCGGACACCATGCTCGGACGCAAGCTGGCCGAGTTCGCCGCGCGGGCGCGGGTGCCGTTGCTTGCCGATCCGCTCTCCGGTGCGCGCAGCGGGCCGGCGGCGGTCGCCCACTTCGACCTGATCCTGCGCGACGCCGGAGTCGCCGCATCGCTGCGCCCAGATGTCGTCTGCCGTGTCGGCGACCTCCCCACCTCGAAGCCGCTGCGGACGTGGTTGTCGAGCCTGAGCGACGCGATGCACGTGCAGTTCACCGCCGACGAGCGTTGGACAGATCCGATCTCGAGGACCAGCCAGCGCATTGTCGGGCCGTTGGACGACCTGTTCGCGCGGATCGAGGGCGACGACGTCGTTCCGGACGACAGTGACTGGCTGGACCGCTGGACTCAGGCCGACCGCGATGTCGCCCATGCGATCGCCGAGCCGCTGATGGCCGCCGGTCTGAGCGAGCCCGCGACGATCACCGCGCTCGCACAGTTCCTGCCCCCCAGCGCGACGCTCTTCGTCGGCGCCTCGATGCCGATCCGCGACGTCGAGGAGTTCTTCCCGGCACTGAAGGAGCCGCCACGCGTGATGGCCAATCGCGGCGCCAACGGGATCGATGGGACCGTCTCATCGGCCTTCGGTGTCGCGGCCGCCGGGGGTTGCGAGGTCGTGCTCGTGCTCGGTGATGTAACGCTCGCGCACGACATCGGCGGCCTGCTCGCGGCGAGCAGGCTCGGCGTCAAGCTGACGATCGTGCTGCTCAACAACGGCGGCGGAGGCATCTTCGATTTCCTCGCCGTTGCATCGGAGGGTGAGGCGTTCGAACACCACGTCGCGACGCCAACCGGCCTCGACTTCGCTCAGGCGGCGGCGCTCTACCACTTCCGTCACGCGCCGGTGGCGACGCTCGACGCACTGACCCAGGCGCTGATGCGCGCGCTCTCCGGCAGCGACAGCACGATCATCGAGGTGCGCACGGATCGCACCGCCAACCGCCGGCTTCATGCGGACGTTGCGTCGGCCGCAGTCGCGGCCCTGCGCGATAGCTGATCAGCCCGAAAGAACCGGGAGCAGCGCCTGCAGCTTGACCTCGGTCTCCGCCAACTCCGACGCCGGATCCGAATCAGCAACGATGCCGCAGCCGGCGTAGCACGAGGCGAGCTCAGCCCGCAGCAGCGCACAGCGTAGGGCGACACAGAACTCGCCGTCGCCGCTGGTATCGGTCCAGCCGAGCGTGCCGGCATACCAACCGCGGTCGAGGCCCTCGAGCGCCGGAATCAGACCCCTGGCGACGGCGTCCGGCTCGCCGCCGACCGCCGGCGTCGGGTGCAGCGCGCCGGCAAGCGTCAGCGCGCCAACGTCATCGGTGAGTTGTGCGCGGATCGGAACCGCCAGATGCTGGATGTTCGCGACCTTGATCACGGCCGGCTCGGGTGCGACGGTCACCCAGACCGAGAACGGCGACAGCGCTTTGGCGATCCGCTGCGCGACCACCAGGTTCTCGTGCCGGTCCTTGTCGCTGTGAAGCAAGCTCTCGCCGAGATGGTCATCGACGGCGGGGTCGGCGCTGCGGCGGGTGGAGCCGGCGAGTGCGACAGTGCTTGCGCGCATGCCGTCCCTGCGCACCAGAAGCTCCGGAGTCGCACCGATGAACGTCGCGTCGCCACGACCGATGGCATAGACAAAGCACTCCGGGAAACCACTCCGCAACACGTCGAATACGGCCCCCGGATCGTGCACCTGCGGGGCACGAACCTGCACCTCGCGGGCGAGCACGACCTTCTCGAGCTCGCCACTTCTGATCCGTTCGACAGCCCGTGCGACGGCCTCCTCGTAATGCGCCGGCGGCATCGGACTGTGAACGCTGAACTGACCGACCGGCGACGGATCGAGCAGCGGCAGCGGGCGCTCGACCAGCGCTGACAGACGCAGCATCAGTCCCGCCAACAGATCGTCCGGATCGTCGTCCTCGCTCACCGCCAGGCTGCAGGTCAGCCATGTGGTGCCATCGCGACGCGCGAGCCAGAGCAGCGGCACAGTCAACGATGCGGGGCCGAATCCGCGCCAGCTGGGGCTGTTGGCGCCGTCGTCGGCGAAGGCGAATCCTGCAACCGCGACCAGCCCGGCACCCGGCGGCGCGTCCGGCGTGTCGCTCAGCGCATGCTCACTGAGTGATCGCCAGCGCCGCTCCAGCAGTTTGAAGCGGTCCGGTCCAGCTGCACCCAGCTCGAGCGCGGCACCCAAACCGGCATGGGCCGTCCCATCTCGCGCAGGCTGCTCGAGACAGAACCACGACTCTGCGGACGTCCGGGAGGCGAGCACGATCGCCGCCGGATCGCGCGCGCCGTCGAGCCGCTCGCTGACACTGACGAGCGTCGGCTCGCCAGCCCGTGCCCTGCGGCTCGCTTTGCGCAACTGCTTCATCAGCCGCTCGCAGGCGGCGTCCGACAGCCACGCCGATGTCGCGGTGCTGCTCAGGTCTCGGTGCGCCCGCGGGCGATCGCGATCTCGCCTGTGCGCGCCATCTCGACCAGGCCGAATGGGCGGACAAGCCGTTCGAAAGCGTCGATCTTGTCCTGGGTGCCGGTGACCTCAGCAACGATCGTGCGCTTGCTGACGTCGACGATCTTCGCGCGGAAGATCTCACAGACCTGCATGACCTCGGCGCGCGTGGCCCCGTCGGCTGCGATCTTGAAGAGCGCGAGCTCCCGCGCCAGCGTCTCCGTCGGCTCGAGGTCGCGGATCTTCAGGACGTTGATCAGCTTGTGCAGCTGCTTGGTGACCTGATCGATCGACTGCACAGCGCCGTCTAGCGTGAGCGTGATCCGCGACACCGCCTCGTCGTCCGTCGGACCGACGGCGAGCGTGTCGATGTTGAAACCGCGCCTTGCAAAGAGCCCCGTGATCCGGCTCAGGACACCCGGCTTGTTCTCGACGAGGATCGAGAGGATGTGCTTGCGACCTGTGCGGAAGCTGCCTGCCGACTCGAGCTCGTCGAGCGACAGGATCTCCTTGGTTCCTGGTTCACCCATTGTCGCCTCCACCTAGCCGACCATGTCGCGAGCGGCCTGGCCGGGCGCGATCATCGGGTACACGTTTTCCTCCGCCACGACCCTGACATCGACCACGACGGGGCCCTCGGTCGCGAGCGCGGCCCGCATGTCGTCAACGAGCGTCTGCTTGTCGGTGAAGCGCATACCGGTCGCTCCGTAGGCCTCGGCGAGCTTGACGAAGTCTGGGAATTGACCGGTGTCGACCTGGCTGTAGCGCTTGTCCCAGAACAGCTCCTGCCACTGGCGGACCATGCCGAGGTAGCCGTTGTTCATGATGAACACCTTGACGTCGACCCCGTTCTGGGCGCAGGTCGCAAGCTCCTGCGTGTTCATCTGGAACGAGCCGTCGCCGGTGACGCAGGCGACGGTCAGCTCCGGGCACGCCACCTTGGCGCCCATCGCCGCCGGCAGTCCGAAGCCCATCGTCCCCAGACCTCCGGAGTTGATCCAGCGTCGCGGCTTGTCGAAGTTGTAGTACTGCGCTGCCCACATCTGGTGCTGGCCGACGTCGCTGCACACGATCGCGTCCCCACCGGTGGCCTCGTACAGCGCCTGGATCATGTATTGCGGCTTGATCTCGCCGTCGGTGGTGTCCTGGTAGGAGAGCGGGTAGCGCTCCTGCCACGACGAGATCCGGTGCCACCACTCCTCGAGCCGCATCGGATCGGGCTCGAGCGCCCGATACTCGGCCGTCAGTCGCGGCAGGATGTTCTTGGCATAGCCGACGATCGGGATATGTGCCGGCACGTTCTTCGAGATCTCCGCCGGGTCCACGTCGATATGCACGAACTTCGCGTGTGGGGCGAACTCGGACAGCTTTGCGGTCACGCGATCGTCAAAGCGCGCCCCGATCGCGACGATCAGGTCGGCCTCATCCATCGCGTAGTTGGCTGTACGCGTGCCGTGCATGCCGAGCATGCCGAGCCACTGCGGATGGCTCGCCGGGAACGCCCCGAGCGCCATCACGGTGCACGTCACGGGCAGCCGGTCCGAGGTCGCCAGCTCGACCAGTTCAGCCGAGGCGCCGACGGTGCCGCCACCGGCATAGATCACCGGCCGGCGCGCGTTGGCCAAAGCCTTGGCGGCAAGGCGGATCTGCTTCTGGTTGCCGTCGATCGTCGGCTGATAGCCGGGCAGGTGCACGTCGGTGATCGGCTCGTACGGAATATCCGCCCGGCTCAGGTCGGTCGGGATGTCGACAACGACCGGGCCCGGGCGGCCGCTGCGGGCGATGTGGAACGCCTCATGTAGGGCGCGCGGGATCTCCAGCGGGTGCTGGATCATCGTGCTGTGCTTCACGATCGGCATCGTGATGCCGATCGTGTCCGCCTCCTGGAAGCCGTCGGTCCCGAGTAGGTCGGTCCGGACCTGGCCGGTGATGAACACGACCGGAACAGAGTCCATCATCGCGTCGCAGATCGGCGTCACCAGGTTGGTGGCACCCGGCCCGCTCGTGCCGAGCGCGACGCCGACCTTGCCGCTCGCCTTGGCGTAGCCCTCAGCCGCGTGTCCGCCACCGGCCTCGTGGCGCACGAGGATGTGGCGAATACCAGCGTCGTAGAAGGCGTCATAGGTCGGAAGGTTCGCGCCGCCCGGCAGTCCGAATACGACTTCCACACCCTCTGCTTTGAGACATTCCATCAGTGCGTCGACTGCACGCATAGCGCTCGCCTCCTTTCCGAAAGCTCGTGGCGGCGCGGATCACCCGCGCCGGGAGGATCCGAGTCTAATAGCTCGGCACTGATTCGCCGTGCACAACGGCAGATCCTGCGGACGCCGCGTGAATCATGAGCGGCTCGCGAACCGGGCTAGCCGTCGCGATGGGCTACGTGTGCCTCGGGCGCGATCGCGACGTCCGGAAACTCGAGCTCGTAGCCACAGTGCATGCAGACGGCGTCGTAGAGCTTCAGCACCCGATGGCAGCGGGGGCATTGGCGCCGCAGCTCCTGGTTGTCATAGCGGTAGAAAACCGCCGTCAACAGACCGATGAACGGGACGCAGAACGAGATCAGGAACCACATCGTGAACGAGCTGCCCTTGATCCGGCCGACGATTCCGCCTGCCAGGCCAAAGAAGAACAGGATCACGACCAGCCCGAGCCCGTAGCTCGACATCTCTGGCCCCGCTCAGAAGAGTTCGTTGACTGCCCAGAGCACGGCCGCGATCACAGCGATCACGGCCACGATCCAGAACACCGCGAGCACGAGGCCTGCGACGGCGTGAAACACCAGCACCGCCACAGCCACTAGAACCAGCCCGGCTACTGCCCTACGCAGAACCGGCGGGCGCGAACGACTTGATTCGATCTGGCGTGCCACTTGCGATAATCGTAGCGCTCAATCCGGCATCTGCACGAAAGCTTGCGCCTTCATTGCGTTCCGCGATTTGCGCGGTCGCGTCAGCGCGACGCTTGGTCGATGCGCGAATCGCTCGTGATCGGCCGGTTCTCCGGGCGGATCCGCGCGATCCGGTAACGCCGGACCGGGGCGGCCGCACCACCGCGAACTGCGGCACGACTGTCAGCGACAAGCAGCACCTTCGAGGCTGTGGGGCGTGAGGTCATGGGCAGCATGATGGCCCTCCGTCGGGGCTCGCGCACTGGCCCTGCGTACAAATCTCCCAGTCCCTGTGTCCGCCAGCCGTCCAGGGGCTCGCGCCCGCCTGGGCCATCACAAACGCTCGACGCAAGCCTCGGTCAGACGCGCGCGACTTGGACGCGACGCGACTGGAACGAGCACGCGGGCGGGCGTGTTGTCGAACAAACGTCCAGGTTGGCGCGGCAGGTTCGCGTAGTTGCAGTGGTAGCCCGATCCGACAGGTATGCCCAAGGATCACAGCTGCGCTGTTCGTCTCGCCCGGATCGCCCTACTCTTCGCCGCCATCACCGTCGGCTTCAGCGCCCTCGCCGGCACGGGGATCGCGTCAGCAAAGGCGCGCCCCACCGGGAAACAGGCGCACGCCGCCAAGAAGGCCGACGCCGCCAAGAAGGCGCACGACGCCGGCACACTCCCCGCCGAGGGGATCTTCGACGGTTGTGATCTCGGCGCGAACCTCGGCACCTGCGAACAGGATCTGCAGAAGATGCATCAGGGCGGCCTCCAGGTTGCCGTTGTCGGGATGGAGGGAGCGTCGCTCTCCCAACTCTCGGCTTACGCCGCGGCCGCGCAGAACCTCGGGATGTCGGTGATGTGGGCAATCAACGACCCGGGCTTCTGGGGCGGCAACTGGTCGGGATCTTCGGCCGCGAACGACTTTCCGCAGTTCAGCACCGCGTGCGGCTGCACCGACGCCAAGCAGGTGCTCAACTACATGATCCATTGGCTGGGCGCGCTGCCGGGAACCTATGGGTACTACGCCGCTGACGACGAGCTCCTGAACCCGGGCGAACGTGGCGGGGTCACGCAGTACGTCGACGAGATCAAGGCGATCGATCCGAGCGACATGGTGATGGTCGCGTCCAACGAATCCCAGGGCACGACGTATGCGTCGACCGGGGCCACGCTTGGCAACGAGCTCTACCCCGAGACGACCACCTCGCTGTTGCCGTACAGCAGCAACCTCGCGACCTGGGACTCGGTTCAGCAGAACGCAACGCAGGACCAGCACACGGCCACCGCGCACGGTACCGAGTCAGCCTTCATCCTCCAGGCCTTCTCGTTCGGAGACAATCTCACCGACGGCGAGGACATCGGCGTCTGCAACGCCAACATGAGCGAGGGGCACTGCGCGAGCCTCCTCCATTACCCGTCTGCCGGCGCTCAGCTCGAGCTCCGCAACGAGGTTCTCGAGCACGCGCATCCGAAGCTGATCCTCTGGTACACGTTTGATCAGTCCTACGGACAGGGCGATCGTTGGTCAGGGCTGACCAACGCGATCAAGGCGCCGTATCCGGGGACCGCTACCGTGGCGCGCGCTAAGCACAGCAAGAGCCAAAAGAAGGTCGCGAAGCGCAAGCACAAGAAGCACACGCGCGCCGCCTGACCCGACTCACTCGATCCAGACAGCGCTACCGATACTCACGTAACTCCGCATCTGAAGGATGTCGGCGTCCTTGAAGCGGATGCATCCGTGTGAAGGATCACCGGGGATCAGGTCCGGCTGGTCGGTGCCGTGTAGACCGACGATCGAACCATCTGGAAACTCCGTGTCTGCCGCGTAGTCCGTGGTGCCGAATGCCCACGGTCCATAGAACGGGTTCTGCGACGGAAACTCCTCTGCGATCCAGAAGTGGCCGGTCGGAGTCGGCGTGGTCGCCTTGCCGACACCGACAGGCACGCTGAAGACCTGCTTGCCACGCTTGTAAACAGTCACCGTCCGCGCGGGGATGTCGACCACCACCACCGTGCGGGAGACCATCGCCGCGCCGAGCCACGAGCGCTCCACCCAGCCTGATTGGCCGTTGGGACGCATCGGTACGTCGATCAGCTCCCACAGGGTCCTGCCGACGCGGCGATTCTTGATCAGGCGATAGGTCTGGAGCGCCTCGCCATCAGGCGTATAGAACGCGAGATCCTTCACCACGGCCGAGTGAGTCGTCGGGCGGCGGTAGATCGGGTTCTCAGCGAAGGCGATGGCGACCTTGGTCGTGACGTTGTACTGAAGAGGTTTCGGCTTCGGCTTCGGCGGCTTGGGCTTGATCGCGTACGGCGGATTGTGCTTGGCGACCGCGCCGGCGGCGCCCATCAGCATCGGTATCAGCGCGAGTGCGGTGGCCAACGCAACCAGGGCCGCGCGCTTTTGCACGCGGCCCCTGATTGCGTCAGTAGCAGCGCCCCCAACGTCCGGCGCACTGCCCATAACTCAGCCGGTGAAGACGGGTTTCGTCTGGCAGATCGAGAAGCGGAGCGTCTTGCTCGCCGACTTGTTGGCGACATCCGTGACCTCCACGGACACGCTGTGCGCGCCGGCCAAGAGGCCAGTCGTCGGAACCGCAACGTTCGTCAGCGAGTACTGCGTCGGGCCCTGCCCTGGGAACGTGATCAGCTTGATCGTCCGCGGAGCGAGCGTCACCTGGATCTTCTTGATCCCGGCGTTCGAGACAAATGTGATCGTCGGCAGCTTGAACACCGGTCCTGCATCAATGCACTGCGGGCTCAGAGCCTTGTTCGTGATCGTCGGCTTCGTGCACCCGGGCTTGTACTTCCCGCCGCATCGCGTTGGCTTGACGTGAGCCGTTGCAGCTTCGGCGACACCCGACGCACCAGCTACAAACGCACACGCAACGGCAAGCGTCGAGATGGCCTTGCGCAATTCACAACCCCCCAAAGACGGAGTCAAACAGTCTTATTGCACCTGCAATAAGCAGGACGCGGCGCACTCTACCATCAGGCGCCGCTGTAACGCTGCGCTTTTCCGTGCATGACTGAGGTGACGACAGCCCCAAGCTCTCCGACGTGGCGCACAGCGTTCGCGCCCGATGCGCTGGGCGCGAACGGACGGCGGGCGCTCACGTGGGGATTCGCCGTATTGCTCAGCGTCTACCTCGCTCTGTCCGGCGGCGGCTACGACATCGTCGTGCGCAGCGAGGTCGGATTGCTCGTCTGGTGGTTCGTACTGCTCGGCGTGCTCGTGGGGCTACTGCCGCGCGCCCGGGTGCCCCGCGCCGGCTGGATCGCGGCTGCCCTGCTCTGCGGATTTTTGATCTGGACCTGGATCGGCCTGTCGTGGAGCAGCAGCCATGAGCTGACGCTCGAGGAGGTCTGTCGCGTCTCCACGTACCTCGGCGTGCTCGTGTTCGGTCTCTGCGCGGTTACCCCTGAAACCGCTCGGCCGCTGATCAACGGCCTCGGTTGCGGGATCGCGGCCGTCAGCAGCGCCGCGATCATGTCCAAGCTGGCGCCGGGTCTGTTCCCGGCGGACACGGCGCGCAGCTTCTACGAGACGGCCCGCCTCAGCTACCCGTTCGACTACGCCGACGGCGTCGGTGAGTACGCGGCGCTCGGGCTCCCGCTCGTGCTCTATATGGCCACGAGCGGTCGCACGCTCGCCGGACGCGCGCTTGCGACCGGTGCGTTGCAGCCGATCCTGCTGTGCCTGGCGATGACGGTGTCCCGCGGCGGGATCCTCGCAGCGGTGGTCGGCGTCGCCGCCTTCCTGGCGCTCGTGCCCAACCGGATTCCGCGCCTGCCCACGCTCGCAATCACTGGCGCGGGAATCGCGGTCCTGATGCTCTCTCTGCTGCACCGCACCGCTTTGCGAGATTCGACCTCGGCCGCGCCCGCGGGCGAGCGCCATTCGATGCTCGTGATCCTCTGCGTGGTCGTCGTCGGCACGGTGATCCTGCAGGTGTTGGCGCTGCTGGTCATGCGGCGCCTGCCGCGCCCGAGCTGGCTCAACGTCTCGCGCCGCGGCGCCCAGTGGGTCACGGCGGCGATCGTCGTCGTGGTCGCAGCGCTGGTGATCGTCGCCTTTGCGGCCGGAACGGTGAGCCAGCTGTGGCATGACTTCAAGCTCTGGGAGCCGACGACGCACTCGAACCAGTATTCCCGGCTGCTGTCGCTTGCCGGCAGCCACCGCTACCAGTACTGGCAGGTCGCGTGGAAGGCGTTCAGGAGCTCCCCCTTCCACGGCATCGGCCCTGGCACGTTCCGCTTCTACTGGGGTCAGCACACCACCCATGTCGAGTACATCCAGAACGCGCACTCACTCTGGTTCGAGACGCTGGCCGAGACCGGCATCGTCGGCTGGTTGCTGATCGCCGGGTTCTTCGGCTTCGTCGTCATCGGCGGAATCCTGCGGGCCCTGCGGGCAAGCGAGTCACGGCGCGTTCTGATCGCAACTGCGACGGCCGGCGTGATGGCCTTCTGCGCCGCCGCGGCGTTCGACTGGGTGTGGCAGATCGGAGTGGTCCCGATGGTGACGATGCTGCTGGCGAGCGTCACCGTGCTTCCGGAGACGACGCGGGCAGGGCAGCCCGCGGCCAGCGGGCCGCGGGCGTCGCGGGCGCTGCCGAGCTGGATCGCCCCGCGGCTCGTGCTCGCGCTCGGCTCCGTGCTTGCACTGATCCTGATCGCGATTCCGCTGGCGAGCACGGTCGCGTACCGCAACAGCCAGAACGCAGCCGCCCGCGGTCAGCTCGCGGTCGCGCTCAGCGATGCGAACACTGCGCGGGCGATCGAGCCAGGCGCAGCCTCTCCGTATCTGCAGCGGGCGCTGGTGCTCGAGCAGCAGAACGACATCAGCGGAGCGGCGACCGCGATCGCCGCGGCGATCGCGCGCGAGCCGACCAACTACACGCTCTGGCTCACCGCCGAGCGGATCGCGACTGAGTCCGACCGGCCGCGCCAAGCCCTGGCCGACTACCGCCGCGCGCACGATCTCTACCCGACCTCAACTGTCTTCATCGGATGAGCGGTCGCCGTTGCAGCCGCGCCTATGATCGAGCGATGCAAATGCGGCGCACAGCTTTAGCGCTCGTGTCGGTCGCCGTGATGGCGATCACCCCGGCGGTCGCCGCCGCCAAGACCTATGCACCGCCCGGTAAGGCGGGATCGAGCGAGTACGCCGAGACGCTGCCCGCCTCCGGCGGCAGTGTGGCGCCCCCGACCGGCACCGCCCCCGCGAGCCGCACGACCCTGTCGCAGCTCGGCGCCGGCCGCAAGGGCGCGCAGAAGCTGGCCAAGCTGGGGACGGCTGGGCAGTCGGCGGCTGCCTTCGCGAAAGCGACTGCTCCCACCCCGGCCCCCACTCCCACTCCCACTCCCACGCTGACTCCCGCCCCCGTCTCGTCGAGAGCGTCGGCTCAAGCCGGTGGCTCGGCATTGAGCGGCGTCGTTCACCTGATCGGCGGCTCCGATGCGGGCGGTATCGGGGTCTTCCTGCCGCTGCTGCTGGCGTTCAGCCTGGGCGCGGCAGTTGCCGTAACTGCGACGCGCGTCCGGCGCGGCCGGCAGCCCGGCGCCTGACCGTCCCTTGAGGGAGGTCGCGATGACGAATCAAACGCCCCGCAGACGGGTGATGCGCATCATCGCGCGGCTGAACATCGGCGGCCCCGCGATCCAGGCGATCACGCTCGCCCAGGAGCTCGAGCCCTTTGGCTATCAAACACGGCTTGTCCGCGGTGTCGAGGATCCGGCTGAGGGCAACATGGATTACCTGGCAACGGAGCGTGGGGTCGTGCCGACCCTGATTCCGAGCATGCGCCGAGACCCGAGTCTCGGCGACCTGACGGCATTGCTGCAGCTCGTACTGCTGCTCTGGCGCGACCGTCCGGCAATCGTGCACACGCACGCGGCCAAGGGCGGAACACTCGGGCGGCTGGCGACGATCCTCGCCTACCCGGTGCGAAGGTGGCGGCCGCTGGTGGTTCACACATACCACGGACACTCGTTGACCGGCTACTTCTCCGGGCGCACAGCTGGCTTCTACCGGCTCGTGGAGAAGCTGCTCGCGCCGCGGACTGACGTGCTGCTCGCGGTGTCAGCCGAGGTTCGTGACGACCTCGTCGGCCTGGGCGTGGCGCCCGAATCACAGTTCCGGGTGATGCCGCTGGGGTTCGACCTCTCACCGTTCACAGGCGACGCCGACCGCGCGGCGCGGCGCCAGGCGCTGCGAACCCAATGGGGGGCCAGCGAGGGCGAGATCGTTGTGACCCTGGTCGCCCGTCTGGTCCCGATCAAGCGCGTGGACCGCTTTCTGGCCGCGGCGCGGCGTCTCGCCGACCGCCCGGGGGTGAGGTTCGTGGTAGTCGGCGACGGCGAGCTCCACGAGCAGCTTTCGGCGTCAGACGACGCAAATGCGCTCGGTGAGCGCCTCGTCTGGGCGGGCTTCAGGCGCGACATTCCCGATGTTTGCTTCGCAAGCGACGTGGTGATGCTGACCTCGGACAACGAGGGCACGCCTGTGAGCCTGATCGAGGCACAGGCGGCGGCGGTTCCCGTCGTAGCGACCGATGTCGGCGGCGTGCGCTCGGTCGTACGGGATGGCGAGAGCGGTCTGCTGGCGCCGGCAGACGCACCCGATGCGCTGGCCGGTGCTGTTTTGACGTTGGTCGACGATCCGGAGCTGCGAGCGCGGATGAGCTCCGCCGGGCGCGCCCACGTAACCTCGCTCTACACCCTGGAGCGCCTCGCGGCGGACCACGCGGCGCTCTACGACGAGCTCTTGACCGCTCGGCGGGCGGCGCGCCAGGCGCGGTAACCGGCAGGCGCACGCTGGAACAGCCAGATCGGCCGGTACAGATAGCCGACCGCGAGCATCGGCTTGTTCTTGGCCGCTGGAGGCCACCAATGGCGGACGAAGCTCGGCGGCGGGACGAACTTCTGTACCACGATCACCAGCCGCTGCGCGCCGTGCGCGCTCGCGAGCTGGTCGAACCCCAATGCCACAGGTGGAGGTGTCGAGGCCCACAGCAACGTCTTCACCGACGTCACCTCGGGGGCCCCGATCCGCTCGGCCAGCGCCGTACCCGCCGGCAGCAGCCGCAGACCGGCCCCGAAGGCATCCAGCGCGTCGAGTCTCACGGCGAGCGCCAGCGCCTCAGCCCAGGTGCCGTCGTCGACCGCGGCCAGCGCCGCCTCCAAGTGCGGCAGCCCGCGCGGGTCGTCCTTGTCGTGGTAGGTCGCGTGCAGAATCGCGTAGAGCGCCCGCGCGAACTCAGGGAGCCTGTAGGCCGGCTCCCCGCCCACAGTGAACTCGGTTCGCTCAGGCCAGAGAATCGCCCAGGTTTGCTCGGGATCGAGGCCGGCGCCCTGCAATCTTCTGTGCAGATCTATGTGGCCGCCGTCCGCCCGATACCAGCTGTTGGCGTGTTCCTGCCACCAGTCGGGCTGGTCGCTAACGCCGAATCGCGCGACGAACCCGAGTTCGCGCAGAACCTCCTCGGCCGCCCGCACGTTGCCCGGGGCAACCCAAACATCCCCATCTGCGTAAGTTCTACCGGAATCAGGTGGATACCACTCGGCGAACGCGGGGCCCTTCAGCACAAGGCTATCGACGCCGCGCTGCCGCAACGAGGCGATGACCTCGCCCGTCGCGGCATCGATGCGGAGGTTCCACATGAGCGCATTGACGCGAGCGTTATGATCTGGGCGCTCTTCGGATGCCATGGCGAGAAATTAAGGCATCCTCTCGACGAGGTCGATACCTCTATGTATGATCCGGCCGACTTTTCACGGCCATTTTGGCACTCAAGGATGACGCAGGGGAACCGCAGGGGGAAACAACAGGACATGGCCAGCAAGCACACAGTCATCAATCGTCCCGTCGCACGCTCTGAGCGGCTGATCGTCGAACAGGTCGGCGACGAGGCTGTCATTTTCGATCTCGAGACGCGCGCTTCGCACGCCCTCAAGCCGCTCGCCGCGGCCGTCTACACATATGCGGACGGCAAGAACACGGTTGTAGAGATTGCAGAGCTCGCGAGCCACCGGCTTGCCCAGCAGGTGACGGAGGCCGACGCGGCCGACGCGGTCGTGCAGCTCACGGCATTGAATCTGCTGGAGGCGCCTGAGGTAGAGCTTGGCGGCAACGGCCTCTCACGCCGTGACGCCCTCAAGACGTTTGCCGCAGTCGGCGCCAGTGCAGCACTCGTCAGCACTGTGACCGCAGGCGCCGCGATGGCGGCTACCAACCAGACCTCGCTCGGGGACGACCAGACGTGTGGTCAGGGCTACGGCGGGGCGATGGTGCCGAGCGCCGGCCAGTACGCGAACTACGTGTTCCCGTTGCCGGGGGTCGTCCAGCCGTTCACCGTCGGCAGTAGCAAGTACGGCACCAAGTCGTTCACCGGGCTGGCAGGCGGCGCCAGTTACGGCTACGGCGGCAACGACAACGCCGTCAACCCCGCCGTCTACGACACCGCCTGCAACTACATCGCCTACACCGGCACGCTCACGGGCGGCGCCGACAATGGCAATAACTACGTGGAGACCGCTGGCGTCTGGCAGTGCATCCCCTGCGACGGTGCCCTGAGCCCGGGGTATCAATGTTGTCAGGTGGTCTGCGGTCCGACCCCTGTCGGCACGGAGGGTTACGGCTGGGGCAAGACAGCATCACCGCCCCCCGGGTACTCGCACCCATACACCGGATGTGGGACGGACAACACGACCAGCTGCCCGGACCTCGGTCAGCCGGATTACACGAGCCTCGGCTACTACGGCAAGTACTGCACGAACGACGGCGGGAAGCCCACTTCCTGATCGCCGCAGGCCGACCGAAGTTCGAATCTGGGCTGGACCACCACCGCGATCCAGCCCAGGTCCATTTCTGGCCCGGTGCCCGCCGGACACCCACCTCGGGCATCCAGAGCGGCAAGTACGATCCTGAACAATGAATGCGCTCGCATTCGCTGCACGGATGCTGCTGGCGATTGTGTTCGCCACAGCAGCCGCGGCGAAGCTCCTTGACCTCCAGAGCTCGCGCGACACCGTCGAGGCGTTCGGTGTCCCTCGCAGCTACGCGCGCCTCGCCGGCACGTTGCTTCCGTTCGCCGAACTGGCATGCGCGGCAGCGTTGCTCGTGCAGCCAGTGGGACGTTTGGCCGCCGGCGCGGCGCTCATACTGCTCGCGGTTTTCAGCGCGGGCGTTGCGGTCGCGCTGTCCCAGGGACGCACACCCGACTGCAACTGCTTCGGCCAGGTCTCGTCCCAGGCGATCAGCTGGCGCACGCTCGCCCGCAACGGCGTCCTGGCGGCGGTGGCGGTGTTCGCGGTGGCGGCAGGACCGGGCTCATCGCTCGCAGGCTGGACGGATAATCTGACGGCTGCCAACCTCTCGGCCGCGCTCCTGTGCCTCTGCGCCGCGGTCGCAGTGATCGCCGCGGTGGGCCTGCATCAGACGAACAAGGCTCTTCGCGTCGAGCTTGCAGACGCCGTCAGTCGCACCGCGCCCCGGGATCTCCCGGTCGGCGCTGACGCCCCGGACTTCGCGCTGCCGGATCTGGCGGGAAGCGAGCTGACGCTGCAGGAGCTTCGTGGTCGCGGCCGTCCAATCGTGCTCGTCTTCGCCAGCCCAACGTGCGGGCCCTGCCGGCTGCTGCTCCCACAGCTGTCACGCTGGAGCGTGACGCTTGCCGCCAGCCTCACGATCGCGGTGATCGAGAGCGGCGCCTCCGGCCGCGAGGCGGTCGTCGACCAGTTCGAGTCACCCGGCGAGATGGCGGTCCTGATCGAAGACGGTTTTGCGGTGCCGGAGGCGTTTGGCGTCTCGAAGACACCGACCGCCTTTCTGATCGAGCCGCGCGGGACCATCCAGGTGGGTGCCACCACCGGACCGCAGTCAATCGAACGGCTCGTGCGCTCGGCGCTCAGACAGCAGCCGGCCCCCGAGTTCGCGTAGAGCAGATTCGTGCTGTTCAAACGCAACGGCAAGCGGCAGTCCGCCATAACGACAGGCTCGATGTACGGGGTCGGCTTCACGATCGAGGCGAGCAGCAGCGAGCTTCTGGATGCCACGCTCGAGTTGATGCCCCCGGCGTGGAGCGCCGGCGATGCGGGCACCGCTGAGCTTCACCTCCGGCTCGAGTCTGACGACGCAGGTCTCTACAACCTCTATGGCGGCGACCTCCAGTTGACCGCCGGGACGCTGGAGGACGCGTTCGAGGACCTCGATCGCACGGTGCGACTTCACCTCGCCTTGAATGCAGCCGATCATCTCTTCCTGCACGCCGGCGCCGTCGCCTATCAGGGCCGCGGCATCGTGATTCCCGGCGCGAGCTTCAGCGGCAAGACAACTCTCGTGACGGCGCTGGTACGCGCCGGCGCCGAGTACTACTCGGACGAGACCGCGGTGATCGACGGCGACGGGCTGCTGCATCCCTATCCGAAGGCACTGGGAATGCGCCTCGACCCCAGCCGACCCGACCAGACAAACCAGCAGGTCTCGACGATCGGCGGTACGAGCGGACAGCTGCCGGTCGCGCTCGCGCTCGTCGTCGCCGCCGAATATCGGCCTGGTGCGAGTTGGGATCCCGTGCCTCTGGGGCCGGCAGAGGTCGTCACCGTGCTGCTACAGCACACGTTCCGCGGCCTGAACAGGCCACAGGAATCGATCGACGTGCTCCGCAAAGCCGCAGCGGCCACGACAGGACTCAAGGGCGAGCGTGGTGACGCCGCTGAGGTTGCAGCCGACCTGTTGGCGGGCATCGCCGCCGTCGAGTCCTGAGAGATCTGTGCGAACCGTGAGGGTCGGCCGCCGATCAGCCGATATCAGAGCTAGATGGTGACCATCCCCGCGACTGATCCGGCAGCCGGCGTCGTCATAGCGATCCTGTTCGTCGGTGTGGTGCTGATCTACGCGGCCCTGCGCCTCGGACGGACACGCCCCGGGTTCGGAGTCGGAAGGGCGATAATGGTCGCGTTCGGGATCCGACTGCTGGCGATCGTGGCGATCAACGCGACCGGTCTCGGCGCCTCGCTGCGTGGCGGTGACGAGCAGACGTTCCTCTACTTCGCCCGGCAACTGGCCGCACAACCGATCGGGCACGCGTACCTGCCGCACGGTCCGGAGGACCAGCTGCACGTGATCCTGTTCGCGCTGCAGATCAAGCTCGGCTTCATCAACGTCTCCGGTTTGCGCGTCACGCAGGCCGGCATCTCGCTGCTCGGCTTCCTGTTCATGCTCGCCGCGACCTACGACCTCGGCGGCGCGAGGGCGTCGCGGTTCGCCGCGTGGTGCCTGGCCTTCGAGCCGTCGAGCATCTTCTTCAACACCGAGATCCACAAGGAGCCCCTGCTCGAACTCGCTGCCGGACTGGTCGCGTTCGGCGGCGTCTGGTTGTGGAAGCGACTCGACGTGCGCGGCATCATCATCTGCGCGCTGGGCTGCGCGATCGCAATCGAGACCAGAAGCTACGCCGGCTGGTTTCTCGCTTGCGCGTGCGTGCTGATGATCCTTCATGCTGCGGTGCGGAACAGCAAACGCAGGGGCACGGCGATCGTCCTCATCTATGCGGTCGTGATCGTCGGGCTCGTCGCAGCTCCGACCCTTCTGTCCGCGACGGGCGGAAAGAATCTCAAGCAACTGCAGGAGTCGCAGGCCGCGAACTCGAGCGGTGCCGGGCAGGGCGGCCAATCGAACCTCGCCCTGGAGCAGGTCGACATCTCTTCGCGCGGCAAGCTGATCACGAGCCTGCCCACCAAGCTCCGCGAGCTGATCCTCGAGCCGTATCCGTGGCAGCTGCACGACTCGAGCCAGCTGTTCGGGGCGCTGGGCACGCTCGTCGCGTATTTGGTCCTTCTGCTGACGATTCGTTACGCCTGGATCAATCGTGGGGACATCTTCGGACGCGCGGGGCCGCTGCTCTACCCTCTGCTCTTCGAGATGCTCGCCTACGCGGTCACGGTCGGAAATGCCGGCACTGGCTTCCGCTACAGGTCGCACCTCGTCTCGCTTGGAATCTGTGCGATGTCGGTCCTGCGCGTCGCCGCCAAGGAACGTCAGAGTCCGCACGAAGACGACCTGTCGGAGGCGGAGCAGCAAGATTCCACCCACGGCTGGCTCCAACCTGTGACCACTTAAGCTACGAGATTCACACGCCGATGAATCCAGGTATGCCCCACGTCGAAAAAGGAACCGTCTGATGCCCGAATTCACCGGTCACCGGGATATCCGGTCGTACATCAGGACGATTTGGCGCTGGAAGCTGCTGATCATCGTCCTTGTTGTCGGGGCGCCGGTGGTGGCGTACTTCCTCGAGCGCGGCAAGCCGAAGCAATACACCTCCAGCGCGCTCGTCAGCGTTCAGCAGGAGAGCGTCAACAGTGCGCTGCTATCGGGCAACGCCAGTTTCTCCACGACGAACATCCAGGCGATCGCGCGGCTGATCACCACTCCGAACATCGCCGACATCGCCGGCAGCGAGTTGACACCTTCGCAGAGTGGATCGCAGGTGGTCAGCGGCGTCAGCGCGAGTGCGAACCCCACCACGAACTTCATCACGATCACGGCGACCAAACCGAGCCCGACCGAGGCCGCCAGCGTGGCCAACGCATTCGCCAAGGCTTTGGGCAAGAGTCAGCAGCAGCAGGCGATCGACCAGATCAAGCAGGCGATCGCGAGCACCAAATCCGAGCTTTCGCACATCAAGCCGTCGAACCCCAACTATCAGTCGCTCCAGACCGATCTCTCGAATTACAACGCAGCGCTCAACGACCAGGGCGGCAATGCGACGATTCTCGATCCGGCCACGGCTAACGACACGCCGATCGGGCCGCACCCGAAACGGGCCGCCGAGCTCGGGCTGGTGATCGGGATCCTGCTCGCGTTCGGAGCGGTGATGCTGCTCGACAGCGCCGACCGGCGCCTGCGGTCGCCGGACGAGCTGGAGGAGTTCACGAAGCTCCCGCTGCTGGCGGCGATCGCACCGACCGCCTTCGACGGCGAGCTCGAGACGACACCCGTCGACGCGGAGGCGTTCCAGACGTTGCGAACGTCGCTCACCTACTTCACGATCGACGAGAAGGTCAAGAGCGTGCTCGTGACCAGCCCTGGCGAACAGGAGGGCAAGAGCACCATCGCTGTGCGCCTTGCGCTCGCGTGCTCACGCGCCGGCCTCGAGGTCGTGCTGGTCGACGCTGACCTGCGGCGCGCCGGCTCCACCGCAAAGCTCGGACTGCAGCCGAAGGTCGGCCTCGGACTGGTGCTGGCCGAGCAG
Organism: uncultured Conexibacteraceae bacterium; assembly: GCA_963720195.1. GTDB lineage: Bacteria > Actinomycetota > Thermoleophilia > Solirubrobacterales > Solirubrobacteraceae > Palsa-465. The sequence continues at coordinate 351,280 of CAVRFD010000007.1, read as the reverse complement.
CGGCCGGTCGAGACCGCGCTGATCGACTGGCCGATGGGTCCCGACGACACGGGGCGCCTGCGTGTTCTCGCTGCAGGCTCGCCGCCGCCGAACCCCGCCGCGCTGATCAGCTCCCAGCAGATGCGCGATCTGATCCACACGCTCGAGGACCAGGCGGACCTGGTGATCATCGATACGCCCGCAGCATTGGCTGTGAGCGATGCGGTGCCGCTGATGCAGAACGTCTCAGGGGTCGTGCTCGTGGCCCGCATGAACCGATCCAGCCGGGACACGGTGCGTCGACTGCAGAAGATCATCCTGTCCGCGCATGGGCGCCTGTTGGGCACCGTTGCCACCGGCGTGACCGCGGGTCCCGGCTACGAGAAGTATTCGCAGGCCTATTACTCGCCGGCGGACGGCCGCCAGAACGGCCGGCGTGGCCGCAGGCGCGCGAAGAAGGCTGCTCGCAGCAGGGACTCGGATCGCGGTGTGAAGCTCGCTCAGCCGCAAGAGTCGGCTCACACGCAGCAGCTCGACTAACCACGTGGCGCAGGCCGAGCCGCTCCACATCCAGGGAGTTACCGCCTACCCGCTGAGCGCGGCCAGCGCGCGCGTGCGCGTTGGCAACTTTCGGCCCTTTCTCGAACCGGCGGGGATCGACCTGGTGCACCGGCCTGCGCTGAGTGAACGTGATTACGCGATTCTCGGCTCGCGCGCAAACCCAGCGCGTAAGGCTGCGGTCCTCGCGAAGAGTGCGGCCCGGGCCGCGCTGACGACGCGCGAGGATGGTCTGGTGCTCGTACACCGGCTGGTGCTGCTGGCGCCATTTCCCGGGATCGATCCGCCGGCTCGGATCGACGCCTACGACCTCGACGACGCCCTCAGCGTGGGCTCGCCGGCCGAGGGTAACCGGCGCTTCCAATGGCTCAAGCGCGAGTCCGAGCGAGCCGTAACGTCGATGCGCCGAGCGCGGCTCGTCATTGCCGGCAACGCGTTTCTCGCGGCCCATGCTCACGAGCTCAACGCGAACGTCGAAGTGATCCCAAGCTGCGTGGATCCGAGCCAACAGACCGTGCACGTTCATGGTGAGCAGGAGATCGTGACGATCGGCTGGATCGGGTCGCACACGACGGTCGCCTATCTGCAGCCGGTGCTGCCGGTGATCGCCCGCCTCAACGAAACCGGCGTACCAGTGCGGCTGGTGGTGATCGGTGGCGACACCGGCCTGCGGGAGCCGTGGCTCGAGCATCGCCCCTGGTCGCTGAACCGCCAGAACGACGACCTTGCGAGCTTCGACCTCGGGATCATGCCGGTACCCGACACCGACTGGGCGCGCGGGAAGTCCGGGTACAAGTTGCTCCAGTACTTTGCGGCGGGCGTGCCCGCGGTCGCCTCCCCCGTCGGCGTCAACGCCGAGCTCGTTGCCGATGAGCGCGGGCTGCTCGCAAGCTCCGCGCGGGATTGGGAGCGCGCCCTGACCACGATGATCCAGGACGCCGAAGGCCGTCGCGCAAGCGGCGCGGCGGCCCGACAGTTCGTGGAACGGGAGTACTCCTACCAGCGCTGGGCGCCCGACCTCGCGGCGCTCCTGCGCAGCCTGGCCTGAGGCTGGCCCTACCAGTCCTGCTTGCGCAGGAATAGCTCGAGCGTGAGCAGCGTCCATAGCGCCTGCCCGTGCGCCGCGCGCCCCGTCCGGTGTTCGGCCAGCAGCGCGTCGAGCGCGTCGCCACGCAGATGCCCGCGCACGTGCGCACCCTCACCGAGCATCGCCGTCGTGTACTGCTGGAGGTCCTCGCGGAACCAGCGATCGAGTGGCACGCCGAAGCCGCGCTTGGGTCGCGCGAGGATCTCGGACGGAAGCAGATCCGCGACGGCGTGCTTGAGCACGCGCTTGAGCGAAAGCCCGCGCGCCTTGAGTCCCGGCTTCAGCCGCGCGGCGAACTCGACGAGCTCGGTATCCAGAAACGGTGAACGCACCTCGAGCGAATGGGCCATGCTGGTGCGGTCGGCCTTGACGAGTAGGTCGTCGACCAGGTACGTGTCGATGTTGAGCGCCAGCAGCCGGTCGAGCGTGGGCGCCCCCCGTGTGGCCTGCCAGCGCCGCTCGTAGTCGGCCCTGGCCCAGTCGTTCGGATCGGCGAGCAGCCGCCGGCGCCACGGCTCGGCGACGTACCCGACCCAGCCGAGGTACGCGAACGGAAGACCCTCGGAGACCGTCGCCGCGAACCGCTGGGCCTTGCCCACGCGCCCGCGCAGCGCCTGCGCCGGCAGCGCACCCACCGCACGTTCGCCGGCGCCCCGCAGCGGCTCGGGGACGTGCAGCGCCCAGTCGACGGCCAGCGCACCGACAAAGCGCTCGTAGCCCGCGAACAGCTCGTCTCCCCCATCTCCTGAGAGTGCGACCGTGACGTGCTCGCGCGCGAGCCCGTTCAGCAGGAAGGTAGGCACCGCGCTCGAGTCCCCGAACGGCTGGTCGTGGTGGTACACGAGCCGCTCGACCAACTCGACCGTTTGTGGGTGCGCGATCGCCTCGTGGTGCTCGGTGCCGAACTGCGTGGCGACGGCGCGTGCGAACGGCCGCTCGTCGAACCCGTCGCGATCTTCAAAGCCGATCGTGAACGTCTTCACCGGCTCCCCCATGACCCCCGCCATCATCGCCACGATCGCGCTCGAGTCGATGCCCCCGCTGAGGAACGCTCCGAGCGGCACGTCCGCCACGAGACGCCGGCGGATCGCCGCCTCGAGCAGACGCCGGACCTCGGCTGCTGCCTCGTCGAGGCCGATGTCGAGCGGAGCGGTGCCGTTCAGGCCCGGCACGTCGAGCTGCCAATAGCGCTCGATCACGGGCTCGCCGCCGAGCTCGAGCGTCAGCACATGCGCGGGCGGCAGGCTGCGGATCCCCTCGAAGAAGGTGAACGGCGTCGGGACGTAGCCGAAGGTGAGGTAGGCGGAGATCGCGCGCTGATCGAGCCGTTGCGGGACCGCTGGGTGCGCGAGCAGCCCCTTGATCTCGCTCGCGAACACGAACGTGCCGCCCCCGTGCCAGTAATACAAGGGCTTCTTGCCCATCCGATCACGCCCGAGCAGTAGCCGATTGTCAGTTGAGCGCCAAACGGCGAACGCGAACATGCCGTCGATCGCGCGCGCCAGCTCGCTGGCATCCGACTCCTCGGCGAGATGCGCCAGTACCTCGGTGTCGCCGGTCGAGCTGAAGCGATGTCCGCGTTTTGCGAGCTCCTCTCGGAGGGCGGTGAAGTTGTAGATCTCGCCGTTGAGCACAGCACCGACCGTGTCGGACTCGTTGGTCATCGGCGGGTCGCCCGTGTTGAGGTCGATGATCGACAGGCGGTTCTGCGCGATCACGGCGGGGCCGGCCTCGAACCATCCCTGGGCGTCCGGTCCACGATGGCGCTGCGCGGCCAGCTGTGCCTGAACGGTGCGCAGGAGATCATCTGGACGCACCTGCACTGACCCACAGATTCCGCACATGCGGCCCGACGATACCCGCCGTCGAGGATCGCACCCGCCGGCGCTTGCCTTTGACGGCAGCGGTGCCCGCTACCCTACCGCCACCCATGCGCCCTCGGATGGCCAACAGCCGATGCCCGCCGTCACTGTCGTAATCCCCGCGTACAACGCCGAGGCGACGCTCACCGAGACGCTGTCGTCGTTGCTCGCTCAGACGTTCACGGACTTCGAGGCGCTGGTGATCGACGACGGCTCCTCCGATCGCACCACAGAGGTCGCAGGCGGCACCGGAGACCCACGCGTACGCGTCGTCAGCATCCCCAACGGCGGTGTCGCGCGCGCCCGCAACCACGCGATCTCGGAGGCTCAAGGCGGGTTGATCGCATTCCTTGACTCCGACGACCTCTGGGAGCCGCGCAAGCTCGAGCTGCAGGTCGCAGCGTTCGAGCGTCGACCAGAGGCGGGCTGGTGCGTGACCGGCGGCGTGCGGGTCGACGAGCGCTCCAAGGAGATCGGACCGCTGCCGCTGCTCGCACCGGACGACGTCTGCCGCACCCTGTTACTGCATTCGATGACCGTCGGTCATCTCTCCTCCGGCGTGGTCCGCAAGGCGCTCCTCGACCAGGTCGGCGGCTTTGACCCACGCTTCAGCCAGTGCGCTGACTGGGATCTGTGGCTGCGGCTCAGCGTCACCGCGCCGGTCGCGGTCGTCGAGGACAGGCTGCTGCGCTACCGCACCACCGCCGGGAACATGAGCAGCAACATCGCGCTACTCGAACGCGACACGTTCGCGGTCCTTGACTCATTCTTCGCAACGCCGGCCGCCACCCCGTACCGAGCGGCGCGCAGCCAGGTGTACGGCGCCCACTGGATGATCTGCGCGGGCTCGTATCTGCACCGGGGACAAGCGCGAGAGGCGCTCCGCTGCGCGCTGCGCGGCATGCTCACCTACCCGGCCAGCATGACGCGCGTTATCGGCCTCCCGTGGCGCTGGGTCCGGCGTGTGGCTGCTCGCCCGGGAGTCGCAGGATGAACGGCTCCGCGCCACGAGTCTCGGTCGTGATGCCGGCGTACAACTCGGCTCGAACGGTGGAGCAGGCGATCGGCAGCGTGCTCGAGCAGACCATGGGCGACCTCGAGCTGATCGTCGTCGACGACGGTTCCACGGACGCGACGGCAGCGACGGTCGCCGGCTTCGAGGACGCCCGCGTGCGGCTCGTCTCGCGTGAGAACGGCGGCACCTCGGCTGCCCGCAACACCGGGATCACAGAGGCGCGCGGTGATTGGGTGGCATTTCTTGACGCCGACGACCTGTGGCTTCTAAACAAGCTCGAACTGCAGCTCACGCGGATGGCAGCGGTTCCAAACTGCCTCGCATCGCAGGGCAGCGCCTACCTCGTCGACGATCAGCTCAACAGGCTCGCGCTGCGGCGGTGCGTCCCGGTCGAGAACCCGCTGCTCACGTTCCTGCGCTTCGAGAACCTGCCGAATGCGGGCTCGTCCTGGATCGTCAAGCGCGACCTGCTGGAACGGATCGGCGGCTTCGACACGACGCTGCCGCGGATCGAAGATTGGGACTTCAGCATCCGCCTGGCGCGGTTCGGGAACCCACTCTGCATCGACGAGCCCCTTGCTCTGTACCGATATCACGATGGCAATCGCAGCCACGACATCCGAGCCCACGTCGAGGCCGGGGAGCTGATTCTCGGCCGACTGTTCGCCGACCCCACGCTCCCTGCCGAAATCCAGTCCCACAAGCGGGAGGTCTACGCCCGCTTCTACAACATGCTGTGCGGCGGGATGTTCCGCGTCGGCGACTGGCGCGGCTGCCTCTATTGGGGCATGCGCGCTGCGGTGACCGACCCGCGCGTGCTTGGCTACATGTTGCTGACGCCGATGCGTCGACTGGCGCGGCGCCTCGAGCTGAGGGACAGCCCGGCGGCGGCAACGTGAGCGGGGAGCCTGCGGGCGACGCGTGGCGCGCGCTCGTCGCGTTCACGACCTCCAACCGCGCCGTCTACGCAAAGCGCTATCTCCCGCATCTGGCACGCGCCTGCGTGAGCGACACGCGCATCGACCTGGTTGTGGCGCTCGACGGTGACGACGCGGAGACACGGGCGCTGTGTGCTCAGTGGCACGTGCCGTTGATCTGCTCGGAGGCGCAGGAGGGCGTAGGGCTCTCAAAGAATCGCGTTCTCGAGCGCTTTCCCGATTACGACTACTACTTCTTCCTGGAGGACGACGTCGAAGTGCTGGACGGGTCCGTATTTGCGAGGCACGTCGAACTGATGCAGGCCTCCGGGATCCACCACATGTCCCTGTTCGACTACGCGGAGGGACGCGGGCCACGCTTCGAGACGTCCGCCCTGGGGCAGCGGCTCGTTCACTTCGGCTTCGGCTCTGCCGAATTCAACGCTTTCACCCGCGAGGGGCTCGACCGGGTCGGGGGCTGGCATCCGCTGTTCGCGCGGTACCGGCGCTGGGGACATACGGAGCACAGCTACCGGTTCCCGCGCCACGACCTCGCTCCGGCACCGTTCAACGTAGCCGTCGACCTGGCCGCATTGTGCATCCGCCACCGACCGCCCTCTGTGACCGCGGGCGCCGCGCTCGCGCCGCTCGACGCCGATCAGATCGCCGCACCGGAACGCGAGCTGATGTCGCAGAAACTGGACTACGTGCCCGTGCAGACGCTCGCCCCATACCACGTCGAAAATGAGCCAGGAAGGCCGGCAACCGAGCTGGCAGAGATCGTCGGCCACACTCGCAACAGGTATCCGCTGCTGCGCGGTGCCGATTGGCGACATGCCCAGGCGGACTACCTCGTATGGAGGTTTGAGAGCTCGCGAAAACCGCTAGGCGGCATTGCGGCGCTGGTGCTCGCCGGTCTGCTCTACCCATCCGGGATCGCTCTGCGCCACGCCGTGAAGATACGGCTGCAAAGCGGTTATCAGGGGTTGCGCCGGGGCGTCCGTCTGCCGATACAGAAGTGAGAGAACGCTGCCGCGGCCACTACCATCGGGCGCGCAGCGCGATCCTTGTCAAGCCCCGATGACCTCAAGCTCTCTGACCGACATCTCGAGCGAAGCTGGATTGGCGCCGCAAGTCGATCAGCGCGTGACGGTGATCGTGCCCACGCGGCGCCGGGTCTCGCTGCGCCAGCTATTCGGAGTGCTCGACTTCCTGCGCGTGCTGGCCTCGCGCGACATGAAGGTCAAGTACAAGCAGTCACTGCTTGGTCCGCTCTGGCTCATATTCCAGCCGCTGGCGCTGCTGCTCGCGTTCATCGTCGCCTTCAAAGGCCTGGGAAACGTCCAAACCGGCGACGTGCCCTACGCCGTATTCGCACTCGTCGGGCTCAGCGCCTGGGCGTATTTTCAGGCAGCTCTGACGATCTGTGTCCCGTCGATGGTCTCGAACATGCAGTTGGTGCGATGGACGCCGGCGCCGAGGATCGCGCTCTTCGCGTCCGGCCTGATCTCCTCGTTGCCGTCGTTGGGGGTCACGGCCGCGGCAGCAATCATCAGTGCGGCCATCACCGGGCACCTGTCACCGAGGGTTCTGCTGCTGCCAGCTGCAGGAGTGTGGCTGATCATCCTCACCGCTGGTCCGGCGGCGATCCTGGCGGCGTTGACAGTCCGCTTCCGCGACGTGATCAGCCTGCTTCCCTTCCTACTCCAACTCGGCAGCTTCGTCGCGCCAATCGGCTACTCGCTCGCCAGCCTCTCGCCGACGGCCCGGCACATCGTCGAGCTCAACCCCCTCACCGGGCTGATCGAGACGATGCGCTGGATGGTCCTCTCCGGTTACCAACCCGAATTGGGACCGATCCTGCTGGCACTCGGGATCACCGTGGTGACCACGACGCTCGGCTGGTACGTGTTCGGTTGGAGCGAGGTCACAATGGCGGACGTGATCTAGTGGTCGCTCTCGACGCGGACGTCGTCCTGCAGGCCGAGGGCCTCTCCAAGAGCTACACACTCGGCAATCTCTACAGCCTGACACGGACCGTGGCCACGCTGACCCGGCGGCCCCAAAGCGAGGCGAACAGCAGCTTCGACGCTCTCGCCGGAGTCGACTTCACGGTCAGGCGCGGCGAGACGATCGGCATCGTCGGCTCCAACGGCGCCGGCAAGTCGACGCTACTGCAGATCCTCGCCGGCACCTCGGTCCCGACCGGAGGAAAGCTCTCGGTGCGCGGCCGGGTCCTGCCGCTGCTGGCCGTTGGACTCGGCTTCCATCCCGAGTTGACGGGCCGCGAGAACGTGGTCCTGTTCGCCTCCACTGTCGGCATTTCGCTCGAGGAGATTCGCCGGCAGATGGACGCCGTGATCGAGTTCGCCGGCGTCGGCGTGCACATTGACACGCCGATCAAGCGCTTCTCGAGCGGAATGACCTCACGGCTGTCGGTCGCGATCGCAGTCCAGTTCCCTGCCGACGTATACATCTTCGACGAGGTCCTGGCGGTTGTCGACGCCGAGTTCCAGGAACGCTGCCTGGCTGAGATCCGGCGGCTGCACTCGCTCGGCCGCACGATCTTCTTCGTCAGCCACAACCAGGCGCAGGTCTCCTCCGTCTGCAGCAAGGTCCTGTGGCTCGAGCAGGGACGCGTGCGGGAGTTCGGGCCGACCGATGAGGTGCTCGAGGCCTACCGGGTCGCGCACCACGTCAGTGCCTGAGGCGCCCTGCGGGCGGCGCCCAAAGCACCCTCGACACACACGAATTCCTCACATAGCCGTGACTAGACTCACCCGCGTGGCTCGCGCATCGCTGCCGTTGACAGGATGTCCAGCGGCGGTCAGACGATTGCTGCCGCTGACGCTGCTCGCCTGCCTGCTGATCGGCTGCGCCTCCGCCTCCGCCTCCGCCTCCACCCTGACCCGCGGATTCGCAGACGACGTCTGGTTCGACTCCGTCGGCTCAACGTGGGTCGGTCGCACCGCCGCAAGCGGCGCCAGGGTCGTGTCCTTGGAGATCGATTGGAGTGACGCCCAACCGCGGGCGCCGAAGAAGGGAACGAACCCCGCCAACCCCAGGGACCCGCAGTACAACTACGGCTACATCGACGGGGTTCTACGCAAGTTCGAGGGCACTCGGATCCAACCAATGCTGCTGATCACCGATGCTCCGCGCTGGGCCCAGGGAGCGGGCGGAACCGCCAGCGAGTACGCCAACGGCTCCTACGAGCCGAACGATGCGGCGCTTAGGAATTTCGTCGAGGCGCTGGCGCGACGTTATTCCGGCACCTTCCCGGATCCACTGCATCGGCGGCGCAAACTCCCGCAGGTGCGCTACTTCCAGGCGTGGGCGGAGGCCAACATGGGCATTCACCTGTCGCCGCAGTGGGTTCGTTCAGGGAGTAACTGGACCAATCCCAGCCCAGTGCTCTACCGGCAACTGCTCAACGCGGTCTACAACGGGGTCAAGGCTGGCAACCCCAAGGCCCAGGTGGTGTTCACGGGGCTCGAGTCCTACGGCGACGTGCCCGGGGGACGCCGCACGTCTCCGGTCACATTTCTGAGGTCGGTGCTGTGCTTGAATGCAGCGCTGGTCAAACAGCCCTGCGCCGACCCGGCGCACTTCGACGTCCTCGCCTCCGACCCGTATGAGGTCGGATCGCCGACCACCCGCGCGCTCAACGCCGACGATGCCTCTGCGCCCGACCTCGGCAAGCTGAAGCGGGTTTTGCGTGCCGCGGTCGCAGCGCACACGGTGGTGCCGGCGTCGCCGAAGCCGCTGTGGGTCACCGAGTTCGGTTACGAGTCGAATCCGCCGAACAGGACCGCGGGCACGCCGTCGCTGGCGACACAGGCGCGCTGGCTCGACGAGTCGTTCTATGAGTTCTGGCGCGAGGGTGTCAGCAGCGTCTTCTGGTACCTCATCCGCGACCAGACGGGAAGCTTTGCGATCAATTACTTCAGTGGCGTCTACTTCCATAACGGCCGGCCGAAGCCATCACTCACGGCTTACAGGTTCCCGCTGGTCGTGATGCCGAACGGCAGCCGCGGGCAGGTTTGGGGAATCGCCCCGGCTACGGGCACGGTGGGGGTGCAACGGCGCGTCGGGAACCGGTGGGTGACGGTGCTCAGTTTCCGGCGCAGCGCCGGTTTGATCTTCACGGGCTCCGTCGCGGCGACTTCGACGGGTCAATACCGCGCGATCGAAGGCAAGCAGTCGAGCCTCGCCTGGACGTTCAGCGGTCACTGAGCGGCAGCCTGACTACTGGGCGCCCTGCTAGTGTGCCGCCACCTTGCGGCACGGAGCTACAGCGAGTCAGACCGAGCTTTTCGGTTCTGAGAAGTCCGCCCCAAGTCTCTCCGTCATCATCGTCGCCTACAACACCGACGAGCTTGAAGAGGGGCTTCGTGCGCTGGCGATGCAGAAGTTCGACAGCTTCGAGACGATCGTGGTCGACAATGGCTCGGAGTCGCTCGAGATGCTCGCCAACTACGACTTGCGGTACTTCAAGCTCAACCGCAATCACGGTCTCTCTGCCGGCCGCAACTTCGCAGCCGAGCACGCCCGCGCCCCGGTTCTTGCATTCCTCGATGACGACGCGATCCCAGATGCGGACTGGACTGCGCGGATCCACTCAGCCTTCGCCGATCCGGGGGTGGTCGGGATCCGCGGAACCGCATTGCCGCGGACCGCGACGATCTTCAACCACCTCGCGTATCACTACAACCTGGGCGACGACGTGGTTCCCGCGATGCTCGACTTCGAGGCGAATATCGCGATCCGGGCGGAGCCGTTTTCTGAGGTGAACGGGTTCGACCCCGCGCTGTTCGGCGGCGAGGGCTCGGAGCTGAGCAGGCGGCTGGCGCCGTACGGCAGGCTGCTCTACATCCCAGATCTCATCGTGCGCCACGACTACGCCGATTCGTTGCGCCACTACTTGCGCAAGCAATACCGCCACGCGTTGCGCAGACACAGACAGGTCCTCGCCGGGACATACGCTCCGGGGCCTGAGCCGCCTGCCGACGCAAGGCTCAGGCGAAGGCCACGGGCACAGCTGACGCGCATGCAGGTCGATGCGATTCAGCAGCTCGGGGATTACGCGGACCTGGCCGGGATCCTCGCCGCGCGCGCATCGGCGCGCTGGCGTTCGCTCCGCTAGTGCACCGCGAGCGAGCCGCGGGCGCCGGGCGCGGACGCCGGCTCCGGAGCGACGGACGGCGCGACAGTCTGCGGCACCGCCGAGCGGTCCTCCAGGATGATGTCGGGCCGGAATATCGGCGAGCTCTCGAACTGCCAGATCAACACGCCGCCCATGATCACCGCGAAGCCGCCAGCAAGCAGCACCCAGCCGCTACCGGCCTGGGCGACGGCGATGGTGATGCCACATACCGCCACCTGCACGCTGGCAAGCGTCAGGGCCACGCGCCGGGGCGTGCCGACACGCTTGACAAGGCGGTGCGTGAGGTGGTCGCGGCCTCCGCTCAGCACCGAGCGGCCGGCGCGCGAGCGCGAGATCGTGACGAGCGTCGTATCGAGGATCACGAGGCCGACCAGCAGCGCCGCGATCACGACTCCGCTCGGGCCGAGGTAGTTGCGGTTGACGGCGCTCATCGTGGCGCCGGCGACGAGCAGGCCGAGCGGCAGACTGCCGCCGTCCCCCATGAAGATCCGGGCCGGGTTCGCGAGGTTGCGCGGGAGGAACCCTGCGCACGCGCCGGCGGTCGCAAAGCACAGCGGCGCGAGCCCTGGTCGCCCTGCCATCAGCGCCAGCGTTCCGGCCCCCATCGAGGAGACCGCTGCAACCGTGGCCGAGGCTCCGTCCATGTTGTCCATCAGGTTGAACGCGTTCATCACTCCTAGCACCCAGAACACGCTCAGTGCCCCGTCGGCGATGCTCTGGTGGAAGACCGTCCACCCCAGCCCGGAAGCCGAGAGCGCAATGCCGATCCCCACCTCGGCGCCCACGCGGACGATGATCGGGAGGCTGACCTTGTCATCGACCGTCCCGAGCACCCAGACCAACGGCGACGCAGGCGACCAGCAGCGCGTAGCGGGAGGGGATCCCGCCCACTGCGGCGCCGGCCAGCACCCCGATCGTGATCGCGCAGCCGCCCAGATACGGGGTGGCTTGCTTGTGTCCCTTGTAGCCCGCCGGCCGGTCGACGAAGCCCGTCCTCAGCGCGACCTTGATCGCAAGCGGCGTCAGCAGGTACGTGGCGAGCGCCGCAACTGCGCAGGCGACCGCGATCCGCATCCTACGCGGCGTCCCTGGCGGCCCGCTCGACGGCCAGCGGCTCCATACCAAGCGAGACAGCGCGCTCGTGCTCGATGACGTCGTCGATTGCGTCGTTGATCGTGAGCTGCGCCTGCCAGCCCGTGAGTCCCTCGAGCGCCGAGGTGTCGGGGACACGCGTGCCCAACTCCTCGAAGCCGGAGGCGTATGCCTGGTCGTACGGCACGAGCACGACGCCGCTGTCACTGCCGGAGCGAACGATCACGCGGCGCGCAAGCTCGTGTACCGAGATCAGGTTCGAGGTACCGATGTTGAACGTCCGTCCCGACGCGCCGTCGCTGTCGCTCAGCGCCAGCAGCGCCGCGACCGTGTCACGCACGTGCGTGAAACAGCGTGTCTGCGTACCGTCGCCGTACACGGTCAGGTCGTCGCCCGCCAGCGCCTGGCGCACGAAGCGCGGCAGCACCATCCCGTAGGTGCCGGTCTGCCGCGGGCCCACACAGTTGAACAAGCGCACGATCGTCGCGTCGACGCCACGCTGGCGGTTGTAGCCATGGATCAGGGCCTCGCCGAAGCTCTTCGCGATTGCGTAGGTCCAGCGGCCCTTCGCAGGCGAGCCGAACACGAGGTCGTCCTCCTCGTTGAGCAGCTTGCGCGTCTGCTTGCCGTAGACCTCGGAAGTCGAGCTGAATAGCACCCGGACGTTGTTGCGCGTCGCCGCGTGCATGACGACGTTGCTGCCGCGGACGCTCTTCATCAGCGTGTCGAGGGGCTCATTGACGATCATCTGCACGCCGACGGCGGAAGCAAGGTGGATGCACTGATGGGCGTCGCGCATCAACTCGTCCACGACCGACGCGTCCGTGACCGAGCCGCGGACGAAGCTCACCCGCTCACCATCGACCAGGTGCTCGATGTTCGAGAAGGAGCCGGTCGAGAGGTCATCGAGGATGACGATCTTCGAGAAGTCGTCGCGCTCGACCAACGCCTCGGCCAGATGCGAGCCGATGAAGCCGGCGCCGCCGGTGATCAGATAGTGCTTGCCGCGGGCCACCGCAGGCGGCTGCGCAGGCCTGTGGACGCGCGTGATGTACGGCGTGCGGACCGATGCGCGCTGTGTCTCGAGCTCCTGATCGCGGTAATAGTCGACGGTCCGGTGGACGCCCTCCTCGAGCGTGACTGTCGGCTCGTAGCCGAGGTCCGCGCGAGCGGCGCTTATGTCGGCCATCGAGTGACGCACATCGCCAGCGCGTTCCGGGCCGTATTCGATCTCGACCTCGGCGCCGACCTCATCCCGCAATCGCGATGCGATCTCGTTCAGGGTGATCCCGTGGCCGCAGGCGATGTTGTAGACGCGCCCACCGATGCCCGGCACCTCGAGCGCTGCCATGTTGGCGTTGACGACGTTCTCGACGTAGGTGAAGTCACGTGACTGCTCGCCGTCGCCAAAGATGACCGGCGACTCGCCCTGAGCGAACAGTCGGATGAACCGCGGGATCACAGCCGCGTACTCGGAATCCGGGTCCTGGCGTGGCCCGAACACGTTGAAGTAGCGCAGCGCGACGGCCTCGAGCCCATAGACCTCAGAAAAGCTGCGGCAGTAACTCTCCGCGGCCAGTTTCGATACCGCGTACGGCGAGATCGGCAGCGGCCGCATCGACTCCTGCTTGGGGAGCTCGCGCGCCGCGCCGTAGATCGATGAGGACGACGCGAAAACGACCCGTCCGGCACCCACGTCACGCGCAGCGGTGAGAATGTTGAGCGTTCCGGTCGCGTTGGTCTCATGCGACGCCGACGGATTCGCGATCGAGCGCGGCACCGAGGGCAGCGCAGCGACGTGGAAGATTGCATCGCAGCCGCGCGTGGCGCTGCCGAGTGCTTCGGCATCGCGAATGTCGAGCTCGAAGAACTCAATGTCGCCGATCACCTCGTCGAGGTTCGACAGGCGCCCAGTAGCTAGATTGTCGACGACCCGGACGTCGTGTCCGGTGGCAAGCAGTCGGCGGACGATGTGAGAGCCGATGAATCCTGCGCCGCCCGTGACGAGTGCACGCACGTTTTAATTCCCCCTGCTAAAGCGAATCGCCGTTCCCCTGATCGGCGACGCCCCCCAGCACCTCAGGTTGGCGAGAACAGTCCTTGTGGATGGGCAAACTAGCCCATTTCCAGCTGCTCGTCTAGGCCCGGCAATGAAACCTTCAAACACGAGACTGTTCCCCTCAATGTTGAACTACAACTCCGTTCTAGGGACTATCTCGGCGTTTTCAGCACGCCACTTGAGCGCTGAGCCGCGCGTCAGGCACGGCTGGTTGACGTGAGCGGTCGGCGCTCAGAGCCCGAGCTGCTCGCGGATCAGACGGTTGATCTCACCGCCGTCGGCGCGGCCCTTGGTCTCGCGCATCACGTAGCCGACCAGTGGGCCCATCGCCTTCATGTTGCCACTGCGGACCTTCTCGGCCGCATCAGGCTCGGCGGCAAGCGCTGCTGCGACGACCTCAGCCAGACCTGAGTCGTCAGCTGACAGCGTGCCGAGTCCCTCGCGCTCCACGATCGCCGCCGGCGAGCCGCCCTCCGCCACCAGGTAGCTCAGCACTTCCCGGCCGGCATCACGGCTGATCGCCTTGCTGCCGACGAGGCCGACCAGCTCGGCGAAGGCAGCGGGCGTAACGTTCGACTGCGCCGGGTCGGCACCCTCGTCCAAGCGCTCGACCAACGCCTGGATCCAGTTCGCGAGCGCGACCGGATCGCTCGCACCCCCGGCGCTAAGCGCCGCCTCGTAGTAGTCCGCCAGCTCCGAGCGGAACGCCAGTTCGCGCGCGCGCTCGACCGGCAGACCGAGCTCTTCTGAAAAGCGCTGAGCGCGTGCTGCCGGCAGCTCTGGCAGTTCTGCGCGCGCCGCATCGATCATCTCCTCGGTGACGACCAGCGGAACCAGGTCGGGCTCCGGGAAGTAGCGGTAATCGTGGGCCTCTTCCTTGGAACGCAACGACGTCAGCCGGCCGGAGGCAGGATCGAAGTGAAGGGTCTCCTGAAGGACTGGCTGGCCCGAGCGCAGAAGCTCGATCTGGCGCTCGATCTCGGCCTTGACCCCCTGGGCCAGAAACCTGAAGGAGTTCATGTTTTTGAGCTCGGTCTTGGTGCCCAGCTCAGTCGACCCGACCGGCCGCACGGAGACGTTCGCGTCGCAGCGCAACGACCCCTCCTCCATGTTCACGTCGGAGACGCCGATCGCCCGTATGGTCGTGCGCAGCAGGTTCAACCACTCGCGCGCCTGGTCGGCCGAGTGCAGGTCCGGCTCGGTCACGATCTCCGCTAGTGGTGTACCGCCGCGGTTGAAGTCGACGGCGCTGCGGTCAGCCCCGTGGATCCGGCCGCTCGCGCCGATATGTACGAGCTTCGCCGCGTCCTCCTCCAGGTGGACACGGTGGATGCGAACGTCACCCAGGTGCCCACCGCTGCAGAGCGGTACGTCGTACTGGGAGATCTGGTAGCCCTTCGGCAGATCGGGATAGAAGTAGTTCTTGCGGTGGAACTGCGACCTCGGCGCGATCTCACAGCCGAGCGCAAGTCCGATCATGATCCCGTAGTGGAACGCTTGCGCGTTGACGGCGGGCAGCGTGCCGGGCAGCCCCAGGCAGCGTGGGCAGGTATGGACGTTGGGCTCGTCGCCGAACGAGAGCTCGCAGCCGCAGAACATCTTCGTCCGCGTCTTCAGCTGAACGTGGATCTCCAACCCGATCACGGGCTCGTACTCGATCTCAACCGCGCTCATCAGGCGATACCTCCGTTGCGCGCGGGGCTGCCGTCGAAGCCGATCGCCTGCTCCAGCGCGAAGGCCGCGTCCAGCAGGCGGTTCTCGCTGAAGGACGGACCGGTGATCTGCAGACCAACAGGCAGGCCGTCACTCAGCCCTGACGGGATCGATATCGCCGGGATCCCGGCGAGCGACATTGGGACCGTGCAGAAGTCGTTCAGGTACATGGCCAGCGGATCCGCCGACTTGGCGCCGAACTCGAACGCGGTTCCAGGGGCGGTCGGCGTGACGATGAAGTCCACGGCCGCGAAGGCGCTGCGGAAGTCATCCGCGATCTTGGTGCGGACACGCAGCGCGGTGCCGTAGTACGCGTCGTAATAGCCGCTCGAGAGCGCGTACGTGCCGAGCATGATCCGCCGCTTGACCTCGGGACCGAAGCCCTGCGCTCGCGTCCGGCTGTACATCGTGGTCAGGTCAGCATCGCCGGCCACCCTCAGCCCGTAGCGAACACCGTCGAACCGCGCAAGGTTCGCGGAGGCCTCGGCCGGCGCGATGATGTAGTAAGCA
Organism: uncultured Conexibacteraceae bacterium; assembly: GCA_963720195.1. Taxonomy (GTDB): domain Bacteria; phylum Actinomycetota; class Thermoleophilia; order Solirubrobacterales; family Solirubrobacteraceae; genus Palsa-465. The sequence continues at coordinate 335,321 of CAVRFD010000007.1, read as the reverse complement.
GAAAGCGCGTACGGAGCGTGCGGCAGCCGGCAGGGCTCGACGCTTGCGCCGAGTTTCTCGGCGAGCTCCAGGGCAGCGTCGAAGCTCGCCCTGACGCCCGGCTCGATGCCGCCTTCGGCGCCCAGCAGCTCCTCGGGCACTCCGAGCCTGATGCCCCTCAGATCCTGGCGCGAGGGCAACACAATCTCCTCCGGGAACTGCAGCGACGTCGAGTCGTAGACGTCCCGTCCGACCATGTGGCGCAACAGCAGCGCGCTGTCAGTGACGTCGCGGGTCAGGGGCCCGGCCTGATCGAGCGAGGAGGCGAAGGCGATCATCCCGAAGCGCGAGCACGAGCCGTAGGTCGGCTTCAGACCGACGATGCCCGAGAATGCCGCGGGCTGACGGATCGAGCCGCCGGTGTCCGTACCCAGCGCCCAGGGTGCGAGTCCGGCGGCTACGGCCGCCGCACTGCCACCCGAGGATCCACCCGGAACGCGCCCGTGATCCCACGGATTCAGGACCGGGCCGAACGCCGAGTTCTCGTTCGACGAGCCCATCGCGAACTCGTCCTGGTTGGTCTTGCCGAGCAGCGCCACCCCGGCGTCGGTGAGCTTGCGCACGACCGTCGCGGTGTATGGAGGCCGGTAGCCCTCGAGGATCTTCGACCCCGACTGACTCGGGACGCCCTCGGTGCAGAACAGGTCCTTGACGGCCAGCGGCACCCCGGCGAGCGCCGTCTCGGCGCGGGCAGCCGGCGCCGAATCGGCGACCCACACATACGCGTTGAGTTCGTCCGAAGCGGAGCGCGCCCGGTAGAGCTCGAACAGTTCGGCGGCGTCGACCTCGCCAGCGCGGATCGCGGCGGCCGCTGCGGCCGCTGTCAGGTCCAGCAGCTCAGCGCTCATTCGGCTGACGCACCCGGGCTGGGAACGCCGAAGCCGGCCGGCGTCGGCTCCGGTGCCGAGGCAAGTGCGACCTCACGTGGCAGCGACGGCTCCGGCACGTCCGTGCGCAGCGAGTTGACCAGATCGACGACGTGCGCGGTCGGTTCGACGCCGTCCAGGTCGAGCTGACGGATCGCCTCGATGTGGTCGAGGACCTTCGACAGCTCCACGGCCATCTTCTCCGCCTCCGCGTCACTCAACTCCAGGCGCGCGAGCCGCGCCACATGATCGACCTGCTGCCGTTCGAGCATGACCCGGATTCTAGGCGCGGCCGGATGTGCGCGACTCGTCGATCCGCACCACCTCGATCACGGCTGGGGAATCCTCGGGCGCAACCGCTTCGCGACGCAACGACAGATACAGCCCGACGAAGATCACGACGCTCAGTGCCAGCCCCACGTATGCGCCCGGCCGCGCCTCCACCACGTTCGCGCCCCCGGCCTGCAGAAGATGCACGCTCGGCGGGTCGAGCAGCACCCGGACCGCCAGCACCACGATCAGCGCCAGCGAGACCGGCGCGAGCATCGTCGTGATCACGACCGGGAGCGCCGGTGACCGGCGCGTACCGGCAAGCCAGCAGATCGCGATCCCTGCCAGGCACACGACCAGCGTCAGCGGACCGACGACATCAAAGCTCTGCCAGCCGTTGGCACTCACACGCTGCCCGAGCATCACCGCGATCACGTGGTACGGCGGTTTGTAGGCGAACCAGGCGACCGCGAACAGGTCGACGAGCAGCAAGACGGATCCGACTCCGGTCAGCCACTCTCCAAGACCCAGACGTGCCGCCCTGAAGCTCACCGCCGGCAAGCTACCTACTCGCCCTGCTCAGCGCCTGGTGAGGTGCGCGTACTGGCTCAGCAGCTTGCGCTCCGAGCCGTCCTGACTGAAGCGGATGACGACGATTCCGCCCGGCTCGAGGGCGATAACGGTGCCGTCGCCGAACTTCGCGTCGCTGACCTCTTCGCCGAGCCGGAAGTCAGGCAGATCCGCCTGCGGCCGCACGCGGCCGACCCGGATCGTCCCGTTCATTGCGTCGACCTCCGTGGCCGGTTCGCTAACCGGCCACGACGTGAGCCGCTCACGGAAGCCACCGACGCCCCGCGGCCGCTGCTCCTCACGGTCGGTCAGCTCGGCCGGGATCTCCGCCAGGAACCGGCTCGGGATCGCGTAGCCGTGGGCGCCGAACACCGTCCGCTGCCGTGCACAGGTGATGTACAGGTCGCGCTGGGCCCGGGTGATGCCGACGTAGCAGAGACGCCGCTCCTCCTCGAGCTCGCCCTCCTCGAGCGCCCGTGAGTGCGGGAAGATCCCATCCTCGCAACCGATCATGAAGACGATCGGGTATTCGAGCCCCTTGGCGTTGTGCAGCGTCATCAGCGTGACCAGACCCGCGTCATCACTGCGGGTGTCCGCGTCAGCGACCAGCGATACCTGCTGGAGGAAGTCAGCGAGCGAGTGCCCCTCCCCTTCGCCCACGTCGTACTCCGCGGCCACGTTGACCAGCTCGTCGAGGTTCTCGATCCGGCCCTGAGCCTCGATCGTGCGCTCGGCCCGAAGCGCCTCGAGATAGCCGGTCTGCTCCAGTACGCCGCTCAGCAACTGGGCCACCGGGATCGCAGACTCCGCATGCTCGCGCAGTGTCGTCATCGTGTCCATGAAGCGACCGATTGCCTTGATCGCGGCAGCGCCGAGTCCGGGGATGGCCGATGGTTCAGAGGCCACCTCCCAGACACTCGCGCCGAGCGTGTTCGCGTGACCCAGGACCTTCGCGACCGAGGTGGCGCCGATCCCGCGCCGTGGTGAGTTGACGATCCGCGTGAACGCGCCCGCGTCCTGCGGGTTGACGAGCGCTGTCAGATAGGCGATCGCGTCCTTGATCTCGGCGCGCTCGTAGAAGCGCGTGCCGCCGATCACCTGGTAGCCGATCTCAGCACGCACGAGCGTGTCCTCGAGCACGCGTGACTGGGCGTTGGTGCGGTAGAAGACCGCAACCTCATTGCGCGAGGTGCCCGCGTCGACAAGCCGCTCGATCTCCCCCGCGACGTACCGCGCCTCGGCGTGCTCGTCATCGAGCTCGCGGATGTGGATCGGATCGCCTTCGCCCAGCTCGGTCCACAGCTCCTTGTCCTTGCGCCCACGGTTGTGAGAGATCACAGCGTTGGCAGCGTCCAGGATCGTCTGCGTGGAGCGGTAGTTCTGCTCGAGCTTTACAGCCTTCGCGTCCCGGAACTGCTCCTCGAAGCTGAGGATGTTGTGGATGTCAGCACCGCGGAAGCCGTAGATCGATTGGTCCGGGTCACCCACAACCGTGAGGTTGCGCCGCTCGCCTGCCAGCAGCTGCAGCCAGCGGTACTGAACCTGGTTGGTGTCCTGGTACTCGTCGACCAGGATCTGACGGAAGGCGTCCTGATAGGTCCTGCGCACCTCCGGGAACAGCTCGAGGACGTTCACCGCGCGAACCAGCAGATCGTCGAAGTCCATCGCGTTCATCCGGTGCAGCTCGCGCTCGTAGCTGGCGTATACGTCGGCGACGGTGCGCTCGAAGAATGAGCCGACCATCTGCGAGTAGGACTCGGCGTCGCGCATCTTGTTCTTCGCGTCGGAGATCTGCGCGCCGATCGACGCTGGGGTGAAGCGCTTGGGGTCGACCCCGTTCTCGTCCATGCAGCGTTTGATCAGGCGCCGTGAGTCGGCCTGGTCATAGATCGTGAACTGGCGCGTGTATCCGAGCTTGTCGGCGTGCGCGCGCAGCATCCGCGCACAGGCTGAGTGGAAGGTCATCACCCACATCGCGCGCACGCGCCGGCCGACCAGCAGCTCGGCGCGGTCGCGCATCTCCGCAGCCGCCTTGTTGGTGAACGTGATCGCCAGGATCTCGCTCGGCTGGACGGCCCCGGTCGCGACCAGGTAGGCGATCCGATGCGTCAGCACGCGCGTCTTACCGGACCCTGCACCGGCCAAGATCAGTAGCGGGCCCTCACCGTAGGTGACCGCCTCACGCTGCTGTTCGTTCAGGCCATCCAGCAGCGTCTGGATCTGTTCATTCTGTTCGCTGGTCTCGATCATTTCCTGACCTCTACGGTACATCGGGTTGTGGTCATAACTGACTCGCTTCGGGAGACCTGCGCCTGGGTCGCGGCACGGTCGACTCACGTCCATGTCGAGGAACGCCGGATCGATGCCTATGCGGCGGCGCTTGCCGCCGGCGCGGCGGGGTTGAGGGAGGACGATCGGCTTCCGATAACGGCAAAGGAAGCCTCCTCGCCCTCCCTCAACCCCGCCTTCCGTGAGACCGAGGCGGCTTACTGGCTGACGCTAGATGCGATCAACTTCGGATCAGGCTGGTTTCCCACGCTTCGTAAGCTGCGGGAGCCGACTGGCTATAAGACGATCGCGGCGGGGATTCGGCGGCGGTTCGATGAAGCTGGCAGGTGGACGCCGGCGCAGCTGACGGCCCTCACTCGTGCTGAGTTGGCGGGCTGGATCGATCAGGAGCCTGATCACGAGCTCGTGGGGCTGTTCGTCGAGTCGCTGCACGACCTTGGCGAGAACGTCCAGCGGCTCTATGGCGGGTCGTTCGCCGCAGTGGTCGATGCCGTGGCTGGGTCAGCGGTACGGCTGGTCGAGACGTTGGCGGGTTGGGAGTGCTTCCGAGACGAGTCTGTCTACGACGGGCGGGCGGTGCCCTTTCTCAAGCGGGCGCAGATCGTCGCGGCCGACCTGCAGCGAGCTGGGGTTGCTGAGTTCGACGACCTCGGTCGGCTGACGATGTTCGCCGACAACCTCGTACCGCACGTGCTGCGGCTCGATGGAGTGCTGTGGTTCGCGCCCGAGCTGGTCGCGCGGATCGAGCGCGGGGAGCTGATCGAGCACGGATCGCCCGAGGAGGTCGAGATCCGGGCGTGCGCGGTGCATGCGGTGGAGCTGATCGTCGCCGCATGGGAAATGGATCCCACCCACCCCACCCACCCCGATGCGGCGCAGATCGATGAAGTCCTCTGGAACCGTGGGCAGACGCCTGAGTACAAGGCCGTGCCGCGCCACCGGTCGCGCACTACCGCCTACTGATCAGCCGCGCAGCGCCTCAATCACGGCTGGCGCCTGCTCGGGACTGAACTTGCGTGCAAACAGGTCGCCGCTCGCGAGCATCTCGGGCACGTCCTCGACCGTCAGCGGCTCTGGGTGTGGGACTCCCCGGCGCCAGCGAACAAAGCGCAGATCCTCGTTGTGGACGACGCCCGGGTAGCCGCTGCCGGCGATGATGCTCTGGATGAACACCTCGTCCGGGATCTGCGTGAACCGGTGGTAGCGCCGATAGTCCGGGTGCTCCTGCATGAACCGCAGCACATACTCGATCGCGTCGCGGCTCAGGTTCCACCACATCCAGCCGCCGTAGGGCCGCACGTAGGACGGAAACCGCCGCTCTGGCATCAGCCTGGCCAGAGCGCGCAGTGCGAACACCACGGGAGCCTGCTTGCGTCCCACCCGATAGGTGTTCTCGTCGCGCGGAAAGCACGTGTAGAGGCCGCCGAAGAACGGCATCGGGAACGTGTACATCTCGGTTCGATATGTGCCTCCGAGCAGCCAGTGCTCAACCGGGAACGGAAATGTTTCGATGTAGCTGGCTGCGCCGGCCGAGGCGGCGAACTCGACGATCTCGTCGATCGGTTTGAGCGGCAGGTCGTGGCCGCTGATCGCGATCACCTGTGCGCATCCGTCCCGGACGGCCTGGCCGGCAGCCGTCAGCATCGCGTCGACGATCGCGAGTGTGCCCCACTCGGTACGAAAGCGGGGCACCCACACGACCTTCGGTGCCTGCACCATGGCCAGCGCCGCCCGGAATTGGTCGATTTCGGCGGCGCGATCGATGTGCAGGTACACGGTCACGCGCTCGTGCCGTACCAGTGCCAGCAGCCGCGCAACCTGATCTGGGTCGCTGTGTGCGAGGACGACGATGCCGAGCCTGAAGGGCGCCATTGACTTTGTCGCCGCCCCCACGCAGACGGCCCTACTTCTGCGCCTTGACGCGCTCCTTGGCGATCGCCTTGGCGCCGGCCTGTCCGACGAGCAGTTCGGGGCGGAGTGTGCCGCTTGCCGGCAGGTCGACGGCGGGGTAGCGCCCCGTGACCGCCAGTGCCGCATCGAGTGCGATCACCGTCGTCTCGCCGCCGACCGGCTTGGAGCTGGTCGCGATCACAGTCAGCGAGCCGCCGTCCTTCAGCTTTCGCGCTGAGGCGAGCGCCTTGCGCGCGCTCAGCGGGTGCAGCCCGTCAAGCGTGTCGATCAGGACGACCGCATCGGAACCGCGCGCTGCGAGGCGGCGGGCCTGGTCGACGACCAACTCGACGGCGTTGTCCTGCGCCTCGGCGGAGGCGGCGAAGCTCACGGCCGCGCCGGGCTTGACCGCGGCCTCGCCCCACTCGGCCAGCTCCTCGGGCCGCACGCCGGCGAGCGCGACGAACACGGTTACGCCCTCGAGCCCAGCCAGAACTGTCACGAGCTGGCGCAGCAGGAACGATTTGCCCGCCCAGGCGTCACCGGTAATCGTCACGCGGGAGCCGCGGCCGAAGGGCGTCAGGAATTCGACCGCCTTGAGCGTCGCGTCGTCGGAGCCCAGCTCGAAGCGCTGGCTCGGGAACTCGGCGGGCAGATCGTCGAAGCGCCCGCGATCGGCGAGCTCCTCAGCCGGACGACCGTTGACGGTGTCGATCCGCACCAGCGACGGGAAGCGCTCGGAGCGATGGGGCGCCCGGCGAGGCCCGGAGACGCGGTCACCGTTGACGAGCTCGCAGCGCTTGACCTGCGCGGCCGAGATGTACACGTCATCGTCCGAAGGCTCCGGTGGCGAGACGCGCGCAAAGCCTGAACCGTTCGGGAGCAGCTCGACAACGCCCTCGACGATCACCGGCTCGTCCTGCTTGGCGGGTGCGGGCGCTGCAGGCTCCTCGTCCTCAGCCTCCTCGGCGCCCGCGGCACGGTTCGAGGCGCTCCGCCCGCGTCCTCCGCGGCGGCCGCGTCGACGCCGGGCGGCGGCGCCGCCGTTCCCGCCGTCGTCGTCGCCTTCGGCAGGCTCGGCAGCCTCGACGGGCTCGCGCGGCTCCGGCAACTCCTCACCGGCCTGGTGGGCGAGCAGGGTGTCGATCAGGTCGTTCTTGCGCAGACGGCGGTAGCCATCGATCGAGAGCTCTGAAGCGATCGCGTGTAGGTCGGCAAGGGTGCTCTCCTCCAGCGTCGCGCGATCAAGTACTGACATATGTCCTTCTCCTTCGGATGGATCGGTGGGCTCCGGCCGCGTTGTCGGCAGCGGCCGGCGATTCAGGTGCGGATTCCGAATCTAGCGGCTCGGGTGGTCGCCAGCCGCTTCAGCCGGTGGCTTTGCGGCTGTTGACGATCGCCGTGAGCTTGGCGATCGTCTCCCTTGAGAGGCGATTGATCTCCCAATGGGTGATCTTGATCACCAGCAACGATGAGGTCGCGATCACATCGGCGCTGCGCTTCGCCTTCTCGAGCACGCCGATCTCACCGACGATGTCGCCTGGGCCGACGCTGCCGATCACCTCGCCACCGCGGGCGATGTCAGCCGTGCCCTCCTCGATCACATACAGCTCAGTCGAGAAGTCGCCCTCACGCACCAGTGCACGGCCGGCGGGATAGCTCTCCTCGGTTGCCAGAGCCGCGAGTCGTGCAAGCTCTTCGGGCTCGAGCTCGGAGAACACCGAGTTCCGTGTCAGGCGGGCCGGGTCCATAGCTTTGGGAACGTATCGGTTCTCAGACGCTGCTCGGCAAGAGCGCCTGCAGGTCTGAAGTGATCTCGGAAACCGAGGCCTTCGCGTCACCGAACAGCATCGCGCTGTTCTCACGGAAGAACAGCGGGTTCTGGACGCCGGCGTAGCCGGAGGCCATCGATCGCTTGAAGACGATCACGTTGCGGGCCTCCCAGACGTGGAGGACCGGCATGCCGGCGATGGGACTGCCGGGGTCCTCGGCCGCGGCGGGGTTGACGGTGTCGTTGGCGCCGATCACCAGCACCACGTCGGTGTCCGTGAAGTCGTCGTTGATCTCGTCCATCTCCAGGACGATGTCGTAGGGCACCTTGGCCTCGGCGAGCAGGACGTTCATGTGGCCGGGCAGGCGGCCGGCGACCGGGTGGATGCCGAAGCGGACCTCGACGCCGCGTGCGCGCAGCCTGCGGGTCAGCTCGGCGACGCCGTGCTGCGCCTGCGCGACGGCCATTCCGTAGCCCGGGGTGATGATCACCGACTTGGCCTCGTCCAGCAGTTGGGCGGTCTCCTCGGCGGTCACCTCGCGGTAGTCGCCGTAGTCCTTCTCCTCGCCGGTCGGCGCCTCGATCCCGAAGCCGCCGGCGATCACCGAGATGAACGAGCGGTTCATCGCCTTGCACATGATGTAACTGAGGTAGGCACCGGAGGAGCCGACCAGCGCGCCGGTGACGATCAGCAGGTCGTTGTTGAGCAGGAAGCCTGATGCGGCCGCGGCCCAGCCCGAGTAGCTGTTCAGCATCGAGACGACCACCGGCATGTCGCCGCCGCCGATGGTGGCGACCAGGTGCAGGCCCAGCGCCAGCGCGAGGACCGTGACGATCACCAACAGGACCAGTTGCGGCTCGACGACGAACCACGTCGTGAGCCCGGCGAACGCGACCAGAGCGCCGATGTTCAGCCAGTTCTTGCCGGGCAGCATCAGCGGCTGGGACTTGATCCGCGCCGACAGCTTCAGGAACGCGATGATCGACCCGGTGAACGTCACCGCGCCGATGAACACGCCGATGAACACCTCGGCGTGGTGGATGCCGTAGGTGCCGGCAGCCTTGAAGGTGAGCGCCTCGGCGCCGTACGGCCTGCGCTCGACGCTCAAGTAGCCGTCCCAGCCGACGAGCACGGCGGCCAGACCGACGAAGCTGTGCAACAGCGCGATCAGCTCGGGCATGCCGGTCATCTCGACGACCTTCGCGCGCCACAGGCCGATCGCCGCGCCGATCACCACCGCGACCACCAGCAGGACCACGCCGAGGGAGTCGATTTTGTTGTGCGCCGCGAGGACGACGGTGGCGACCAGTGCCACGGCCATGCCGGCGATGCCGAAGTAGTTGCCTGCCCGCGCGGTCTCGTGCTTCGACAGGCCGGCCAGCGCCCTGATGAACAGCAGCGCAGCGACGAGGTAGGCGGCGTCAGCCGCGGTGTTCACTGTCATGGCTGGTCAGCTCCTCGAGAACATGGCGAGCATGCGGCGGGTCACGGCGAAACCGCCGAAGATGTTGATGCTCGCGAGCAGGATCGCGACAGCCGAGATGATCGTCACGAGCGTGGTGTACCGCCCGATCTGCAGGATGCCGCCGACGACGATGATCCCGGAGATCGCGTTGGTCACCGACATCAGCGGCGTGTGCAGCGCGTGGTGAACGTTGCCGATCACGTAGTACCCGATCACGATCGCCAGCGCGAAGACGGTCAGTTGCGGAAGCAGCGCGCTCGGCGCGATCGCCACGAGCAGGAAGAAGATGAACGCGGCCAGCCCGGTCAACGCGTACTTGGTCGACGCGGGCATCGGCTGCTTCGGAGGTTTGCTCGCGCGCGCGGCAGCCACCGCAGCGGCGGCCGCCGGTACAGGCGCGGCCGACACCTGACACGGGTGGCGGCGGCCAGGTCAGCTCGCCGTCCCTGACGACCGTGATCGAACGCTGCACGACGTCGTCGAAGTCGAGCACGAGCTGCCCGTCCTTCTCCGGCGTCAGCAGCTTCATCAGGTTGACCAGGTTCTGGCCGTAGAGCTGCGACGCCTGCGTCGGCAGGCGCCCGGGAAGGTCGGTGTAGCCGAGGATCGTCACCCCGTTGTCGGTCACAGTCCGCTGGCCAGCGACGGTGCCCGCGACGTTGCCGCCATTCGCCGCTGCCATGTCGACGATCACGCTGCCCGGCCTCATGCTCGCGACCATCGCCTCAGTGATCAGCCGCGGTGCCGGGCGGCCGGGGATCAACGCCGTGGTGATCAGGATGTCGATGTCCGGAACCGTCTTCGCGTAGAGCTCCTCCGCGAGCGCGTTGTAGTCCTGGGACATCTCCTTGGCGTAGCCGGTCGAGGAGACCTCCTGCTCGCCTGAGTCGACGTTCAGGTACTCGCCGCCGAGCGACTTGACCTGGTCGGCCACCTCGGGTCGCGGATCGGTCGCGTAGACGATCGCGCCGAGGCTGCCGGCCGCGCCGATCGCGGCCAGGCCGGCCACGCCAGCGCCCGCCACCAGCACCTTCGCCGGCGGCACCTTGCCGGCGGCGGTCACCTGTCCGGTGAAGAACCGGCCGAACTCGTGAGCGGCCTCGATCACGGCTCGGTAGCCGGCGATGTTGGCCATCGAACTGAGCACGTCCATCGACTGGGCCCGGCTGATCCGCGGAACGGCGTCCAGCGCCAGCGCCGTGATCGGCCGCTTTGCGAGGTCCTCGACCAGGGCCTCGTTGAGCATCGGCGACAGCCAGCTGATCAGCGTCGCGTGGGGCTTGAGCCTGTCGAGCTGCTCCGTGCTCGGCGCGTTGATGCCGAACACGATGTCTGCCGCGAACGGGTCGCCGATCGTCGCGCCGGCGGCCTCGTAGGCCGCGTCGCTGAAGCTCGAGAGCTCCCCGGCTCCGGACTCGACAAGTACCTCGTAGCCAAGCTTCAGCAGCTGCTCGACCGTGTTGGGAGTCGCGGCGACCCGCGTCTCCCCCGACTGAGCTTCCTTGAGTACGCCGACCCTCATCCGACCCCTGAATTTACAGAATGTTGATCCGAGTTGAAACCAATTCGGCCGAACCCCCGCTTTAGAGAGTGTGACCGGACAGAGCGATCTCTGCTTCAGCAGTAACCCAGACAGGGCTCATATCGCTGCCGCGAGCGTAATCGACGGCCCCGTCGGGTTGGATCAGCGACTGTAGATACGCGACCGGCGACCGCGAGCCGTGGCGGTGAACGTCGGCCGGCCTGACACCGGCCGCGATCAGACCGCAGACCGCGAAGGCGGTCGACTGCGCGTTGGACGGGGCGCCCTGCTGATCGCCGAAGCCGCCGTCCTGGTTCTGCTGGTCGCGGATGAACGTGACCGCGCGGCGCACAACCGCGCGCTGTTTGGTCCCGGCGAGCGCACTCAGGACCGCGCCGGTGTCGTCGACGTCACTGGAGCCGCCACGTGTGCCGAAGTTGAAGCCGCCGCCGCGGTCCTGCTGGCGCGCGAGCCATGCCACCGTGCGAGCGGGTACTCGCACACCGGCGACGCGCATCGCCAGGATCCCGAACGCCGTCAGGTTCGTCTGCCCGTCGACTGATCCGTTGGTGCTGGCGAGCCGACCGAGTTCTGCGTGCAGGTGCATGAACTGGGCCCACTCGTTGCTGACCGTTCCAACCGCCAGTGACGTGCGTTCGATCGCGCCGGCGCCCTCCTCGCTGCCGATCGTGCTCGCGAGGTAAGCGAACACATCCTTGCCGTGATCGACGGCCGGACCCCGAGGGTCGACGCCGCCATCCGCCAAAGCGATCGTCGTCCACCCGCTCGTCATCGTGTTCGACTCCTCGCCCCGCGCCATGCCAAACCCGCCGTCTCTGTTCTGGGCGCTCAGCAGGTACCTGATCGGCGAGCCAGGGTGAACGGCGGCCGACGCGCGCGGCGGACTCGATGCTCCGACGCCCGCCGCCAGGATCGTGAGCGCCAAGACCACCGACACGCCGGTTCCCGTCGCCCGTGGAAGCCACGAGACCTGTATCCGCGTCCTGAACCGCTGCAGCGTGCGAATCAGCGCCGGGCCGAACAGCAGCGCGAAGCCGAAGCAACCGCAGGCGTGGACGAGATCGAAGCCGATGCCCTTGCCGACGTAGACGCCAAGTTGAGCGAGGCTATGGTCGCTGTAGGTCACCCAGTCGCCCACGTCCTGCAGGGCCGTGAAGGCGAAGCCGAGCACGAAGCTGACGAGCGCCAGGGGCAGGCGGCCGATTCGCCCACGGGTGATCCTCGCCAGCACTGCACCCGCGATGCCGGTAGCGCCCCAACCGGCCATCTGCCACGGCGTCCACGGCCCCTGACCGAAGAAGAAGTTCGACGTGAGCGCGGCCACCGCGCCGACCACGTAGCCGGGCGCGCCACCGAGCGCGAACCCGGAGATCAGCACGATGTCACTCGTCGGCTTCACGTTCGGCACGGCGGCGAACGCGATCCGCCCCAGCGCCGCAAACGCGGCGAGCGTCCCCACCAATGCCACGATGCGCGCGTCGGGACGCGTGCGCTCATACCAGGCAAAGCCGGCGAGTAGGCCGGCTGCAAGCACCGTGAACGCGCCGAGCTGCCAGCTCACACGGTCACCTGCACGTCACTCGGGCGCAGTAGCTCGACGCCATCCGCCGGCAGCAGGGCATCGCCCGCGCCGCCGAGGATGCGCGCGGTCTCGGTCGCGAAATAGGTCCCACCCGAGAGCACCTCAGCCGCGCCGGCGTCCGCGATCACGCGCCCGTCGGCCAGCAGCACGACCCGGTCGGCGAACGCGGCGGCGAACTCCGGATCGTGGGTGGCAACCACCACCGCGGACTCAAGACTGTGCAGCAGCTCCGAGAGGTCGTCCTTGGCCGCGCGATCCATCCCGCGTGTCGGCTCATCCAGGCAGAGCACCGCCGGTGGCGGTGTCTCCCGCGGGTCGCCGAGCACGATCGCGAGCGCGAGCCGCTGGCGCTCGCCGCCGCTCAGATCGCGCGGGTGGCGCTCGGCGAGGTGATTCAGCCCGAACTGTGCCAGCGCGCCCGCGCCGGTCTCCTCCGCCACAGTGTCGTGGACCAGATAGTCGCCGGGGTTCTGGAGCAGCAGCGCCACCCGTCCCGCGGCTTCGACCCTCCCCCTTGTCGGCTGCATCAGCCCAGCGGCGTGCTTGAGCAGCGTCGACTTGCCGGCGCCGTTGCGGCCCATCAGCGCGACCCGCTCGCCGGGTGCGATCTGGAGGTCGACACCACGCAGGATCCCCGGGCCCTCCTTGATCTCATGCCAGACGCCCTTGAACCGGAGCGCCGCGGGCCGTCCGCGCCGATGCTGTTGACGTTTGTCGACGTATAGCCGAGGAACGTCAACAGCATTGCCAGGGATGCCAGCGCTCCGCAGCGCGGCCCGTGCGCGTTTGACGCCTGGCGCCGGCGCGAGCCCCAGGCCTGACAGCAGTTTCGCCCCCGGAGTCGCCAACGCAGGCGCCGCCCGCAGCGCCCAATCGAGGAAGCGTTCCGGCGTCCCGTCGAACGTGATCCGCCCGCCGTCCATCGCCAGCACCCGATCCGCAGCGCCGAGGCAGCGCTCGAGCCGGTGCTCGGCCAGGATCACCGCGGCGTCACCATCCTCGTTCAACCGCCGCAGCAGCCCGATCAGCTCGTCTCCGGCGACCGGATCGAGCTGTGAGGTCGGCTCGTCGAGACAGACCAGCGACGGTCGCGACGAGAGCGTCGCGCCCAGCGCCACCCGCTGCAGCTCGCCGCCGCTCAACTCCTGGACGGAGCGGTCCAACAGCGGCTCGATCGCCAGCGCGAGCGCCGTCTCCTCCACCGCGCGCGCAACCGACGCTGCCGACCAGCCGCGATTCTCAGCCGCAAAGGCAAGCTCGGCCCGCGGCGTCCCCAGGACGATCTGGGTCTCGGGATCCTGGAACAGCGATCCCACGAGCATCGCCAGCCCCCCGGCTCCGTGATCACGCGTGTCCAGCTCGCCGACGCGAACGGTCCCAGCGAAGGTGCCGCCGTGAAAGTGCGGCACGAGGCCGGCTGATCGCGCGCAGCAGCGTCGACTTTCCCGAGCCCGACAGCCCCGCGATGACGACGAACTCGCCCGGCTCGATCTCACTCGACACGTCCTCGAGCGCGGCACGCGCCGGCGCCCGGGATACGTGTAGGTCAGCCCCTCGATCGACGACCAGGCTCATCGCTCGATCCCCCGGCGATCGGCGAACGGCGCCAGTGCCACGACGACGAGCGTCGCCGCAACGGTCAAGGTGCGCGCGCCAGCGGGCGCGTGCAAAAGCGGATAGGCCTGGAACGAGCGCCCACCCGGCCACCCGGGCTGAAACGGCAACCGCCACCAGGACGACGGCCGACACAAGGAACGCGATGTCGTGGCGCGACCACGGGCGCCTCGCTCGGCGCCTACCGCGCGCCCGCTGGCGCGCGGCTCCGTAGCCGCGGACCTCGAGCGTCGCGGCTACGTCCAGCGCCCGGTCGAGCACGCCCGCGGTGGTCGCGCGCAGCAGCTGTGCCCGCCCCGGCGGCGGTCCCGGGCGGCAGCGTTGCGCCTCGGCGAGTCGGCGCGAGTCACGCATCAGCACCGGCACCATGCGGGTCGCGATCGTCGCCGCTCAGTGCAGAGCTGAACGAGAGCCCGCGGAACAGGCGCAGGACATCGTCGGGATCGACGGCGACCGAGTACAGGGCCCCGATCAGCACGAGCGCGACCGCCCTGAGCCCGAGTACGGCGCCGTACACGGTCGCCTCGAGCGTGATGTTCGTCTGCCCCAGCAGCGGCACCTCGCCCAGGCGCCAGATCACCGTCAGGCCGTCGCGCGTGACGAGCGCGTTGATCAGCCGCGATCGTCAGCCAGAGCGGCACTGCCCAGCGAAGGCTGCGGCGCAGCTCGCGACCGACGCCGGCGAGCACCCCGGCCAGCAGGACTGAGAGCGTGACCGCGCCGAGCACGACCGGGTTTGCCTGGGTCAGCGCAGCGACCGCAAGCGCGGCGCACCAGGCGATCGCGGCGGCAGCGCGGGCCGCATGCAGCGGGCTCGCCCTGCGCCGGTAGATCATGACCCTGGCGCGACCGGGAGCGGGATCACGTTGCTGCCGTTCACAGCGACCGCGAAGTGGTTGTGGAGCTTCTGCGGCGGTGAATGCCCGCGCGGCGGCCATCACGCCCGCCGCGTCGGTGCCGGTGACGAACCAGGTCGGCTGACCGAGTGCGGCCTCGCCGGTGGCGGCGATCAGGCCCACGCTCCCGCGGAGCGTGCGCACCACATCGCCGCGTGGGTTGTCGAGCTCGAGCGCCTGCCCGCTCGAGCCGACGAACTGCGCGTAGACGCCGCTGTTCTGCGGCCCGGCGGCGATCAGCTGGGCTGCGATCACGCCCTTGATCTGCGCTCCAGGTGCCGACCACGACGGCGAGTGAGTCCGACCCGGACCCGGTGCCGAGCACCTGCGGGCCGGCCTTGACGCCGACCTTGTGCAGTGACGCTCCGACGCGGTCGCACGCCGGCTGCACGCCCGGTGCGCAGTCGAGCAGCGTCGGGAACTCCTTGCCGCCGATGCCGTTGGTGAACGGCTCCGGGTAGGAGCCGACCACGGCGGGGATCGAATTGGTCGCGGTCCAGTCGTGCAGGTCCCACCAGATGTGGTCGCCCTTGTGGACGTTGGTCGTCGCCGCGCCCTTGGGCGCCTCGATCCCGTTGACGTAATAGAACCAGTCGAGGTGGCTCGAGCCGCCGCTGTGGCCGTCGATCGACTCGACAAAGCCGCCGCCGTAGCGGGTCGAGACCTTGAAGTGGCGCTGCAGCAGCGACATCACGGTCTCAGCGCCGGGGACCTTCGTCTCGACGGCGCGGCCGAGGACATGCGTGCCGAAGTCGCTCGTGACCTGGATGCTGGCGTCCTTGGTGCCGCGGCCGGCGCCGAAACCGCACCCGCCCAGCGCCGCCGCCACCACGAGCGCGGCGAGCAGACGTCGCTGAACGGGTGCGGCGGCGCATCAGGACTTCGTGACCTTGAACAGCAGCTTGTCGCCGCTCTTCAGCTTGACGTCGCAGGCTCCCTTGGAGGCGAGCTTGCCGTTCACGTACAGGCCCCAGTAGTACTTCTTGCTGGTCTCGTTGTCACCGAGGATGCCGGTGATGAAGTACTCGTGATAGCTCGAGGACCACGTGCCCTTCCAGTTTGCCGTGCGGTCGCGACGTTGAGCGCGCCCTGGGCGCTCGTCGCCGAGCACTTGCCGGTCGGCGCGCCACCGCGGGTGATCGAGCCGGCGCTTTGTCTGGACCGTCTTGGTCGCCAGCAGCGTCTTCGTCTTGCCGACTGGATCTGCACCGTGACGTTCGGTGCCGCTGCCGCCGTTCCGGCCGGACGGCGGCTGTCGCCACCTGCGCTGCTCCCAACGCCAGCGCCGTGCTGAGCGCTGCCACGCCGGCCTTGATCGCATGTTTCTTGTGCATGAGCCACCCCTTTCCACGAGGGCTATTCGGCTTTGCGGTCGGAGGTGGTCTCCTGGCTGCCGGGACCACCGCCGGCGCCTTCCCAGCGCCTCGTCGGCACCAGTGGCTCGTTGCCGCCGGCCTCCCCGATCACAGTGGCGGGTCCGCGCCGGATTCGCACCGGCTTCCCATCACTACCGACCTTGGACGCCAGGGATCGTAACTCGGCCTGATAGACTCGAGACGGCGTGACGGTGAACCTCACCCGGATCTACACGAAGCTCGGTGACGGCGGTGAGACGCACCTCGGTGACATGAGCCGCGTGGCCAAGACGCACCCGCGGATCGAGGCGTACGGGACCGTCGACGAGCTCAACTCGCAGATCGGCGTCGTGCTGACGCTGCCGGACCTGCCGGCGGAGTTCCGGCCCTGGCTCGAACGCATCCAGAACGACCTGTTCGACGTCGGGCGCCGACATCGCCGCGCCGAGGATCGATCGCGCCACGCGACGAGCGCCTGCGCGTGCTCCCGGCGCAGACCGAGTGGCTCGAGCAGCGCTGCGACGAGGTCAACGCGACGCTCGCGCCGCTGAAGTCGTTCGTGCTGCCCGGCGGCACGCCGACCGCGGCGCACCTGCACGTCGCCCGCACCGTCTGCCGGCGCGCCGAGCGCCTGGCGGTCGCCTGCGGGACCGAGCTCAATGCCGAGGTCGTGCGCTACCTGAACCGGCTCTCAGACCTGCTGTTCATCCTCGCCCGCGGCGCGAACGGCGACGACGAGCCGCTCTGGCAGCCGGGCGGTTCCGCTGACCCTGACGCGCGACGCCAGCGACCGGTTAGAGACGCGTGACGGTCGATCTCGGGCGCGACGCCGGTGCGGCGCACGTGGTCGTAGTGCTCGATGTCCTCGGGCGCGGCAACCTCGACCGCGACCTCCGGTGATACCTCGAAGCGGACCGCCTCGTACAGAAGCTCCTGATAGCTCGGCGAGCCCGCCGGGCGGCCCTCGATGTCCAGCTCGTGGTCGCCGCAGCGCAGCGCCCAGCGCTCCGCGCGATCAGCATCTGCGCGCCGTCAGCTTCAACTGCTGACCGGCGCGGCGCGCGGCACCGATCAGTTCGCCGTGGGTGCGCTCGCGCGCATGCACCGCGTTCAGCGCATTCGCAAGCCGGTCGAGGTTGCGGCCGTACGGCGCCGGCACGATGGCGACGGGCCCCTGCGCGGCCGCGTCGCCGCGGATCGCGCGTGCGACAGGACCGACGAGGACGTAGTCGACCCCGGACGCATTCAGCCAACGCATCACGGCGATGGAGGAGGCCGCCACATGCTCGTAGCCCTTGGCGGCGGTGACAGCGAGCTGTCGATGCTTGGTAGCGCGGTTGCGAAGCAGCATGTGTGTGCTTTCGCGTTCGTCTTGGTGATTCCTGCCAGTTCACACGTTCACAAGCGATCAGGTCGTTACTCTGGGGTCAGGGGCTACGCTGCCACGCGGCCAAATTCGCCTCGTGCTTCTCGATCTTCCCTCAGTCATAATCTGACTCCATGAACAAGCCGGACCAGAATCGCCCAGCAAAGGGACGCAGTGATGTGCCTGAAGGCCGAGGCGATCAGGCGGACGCGGCGGACGACGGAAGAGCCGCGGCGGTTGCCGTCACCAAACGCCGCCGCACGTTCAACGAGGCAGCGCACAAGCTTCCGCAGTCTTTGCCGGAACGCGAACTGGATGCCGGCGCGGACGAGGCCGAGTTGTACGACTCCGACGATTCCCACGTCGATGTGGTTGCTCACGCCACCCGCGCCGTACTTGCGCTTGGCGCCCTGGGCGTCGTCTACGGCGACCTCGGCACCAGCCCGCTCTACACCGAGCAGGTGACCTTCGGCTTCAAGGCCACCCAGCACATAACCCTGGCCGGTGTCTACGGAATCGTCTCTCTGATCTTCTGGTCGACGGCGATCATCGTCTCGACCAAGTACGCCGGCTTCATCATGCGCGCCCACAACCGTGGGGACGGCGGCATCATGGCGCTTGCCGCACTCTGCAGGCGCAACCGGGTCGCGCGCGCGACGACCCTCGTCACTCTGGGGATCTTCGGCGCCTCGCTGTTCTTCGGCGACGGCATGATCACCCCGGCGATCTCAGTGCTTTCGGCGGTGTCAGGCCTCGAGATCGCTTCGCCCGGCATCGCGCATCTGGTCGTGCCGATCGCGGTCGTGATCCTGGTCGCGCTGTTCATGGTCCAGCGCAAGGGCAGCGGCACGGTTGGCTGGCTGTTCGGACCGGTGATGCTCATCTGGTTCGCGTCGATCGCGGCGATCGGGCTGCCCGAGGTCGTCAGTCATCCCGCTGTCCTCCAGGCGCTCTCGCCGACGTGGGCTGCGCGTTTCTTCATTGACCACCGCTTCCAGGCGTTCCTGACGCTCGGCGGCGTGGTGCTCTGCACAACCGGCGCCGAAGCGCTCTACGCCGACCGCGGGCACTTCGGTCCCGGACCGATCCGGCTCGCCTGGTTCGGCATGGTCTGGCCGGCGGTCCTGCTCAACTACATGGGCCAGGCCGCGTGGCTGATCGATCATCCGCAGGCACCGCTCCACCACCCGTTCAACCCATTCTTCTCGGTGGTGCCGAGCTGGTTCCAGCTACCTGAGGTCGTGCTGGCCACAGGGGCGACGGTGATCGCTTCACAGGCGGTCATCTCGGGTTCCTACACCATCGCTCGCCAGGCGATGCAGTTGGGCTACCTGCCGCGACTACGGATCGTCCACACCAGCGAGATGGAAGGACAGATCTATGTACCGGTGGTCAACTGGATCCTCGCCGCCGGCGTGATCGCGCTCGTGCTCGTCTTCAAGAGCTCAGACCAGCCTGGCCAACGCCTACGGCTTCGCGGTAACAGGCACGTTCATCCTCGACACGATCCTCTTCCTGAACGTGGCGCGAGCGCTGTGGCGTACGCCCAAGTGGCAGCTGGCGCTGCTCGGGACGCTCTTCCTGACCGTCGAGGTGGCGTTCTTCCTGGCGAACGTCGCAAAGCTCTTCCACGGCGCCTGGCTACCGCTCGCGGTCGGGGTCGTCGCCGCGACGGTGATGCTGACCTGGCGAGCGGGCCAGGTGATCGTTACGCGCAACCGCCTCGAGCAGGAGGGTGACCTCAACGAGTTCCTCGATCACCTCGCCGGCGTACAGCCGCCGATCCATCGGGTTCCGGGAACCGCGATCTTCCTAAACGCGAGTGGCGACACCACACCGCTCGCACTTCGAAGCGTCGTCGAGCACACGCACGCGCTCGCCCAGAAGGTCCTGATCGTCTCGATCCTCTCCCGGAACGTGCCGAACGTTCCCCGTGATCGACGGTTCAAGGTCAAACGGATGGGCCGTGGCCGCTGTCCCGTTCTTCACGTCATGGTCAATAACGGCTACCGGGACACCAATAGCGTCCCGGAGCTCTTGCAGCTGGCTCGCAAGTTGGGATTTCTCGAGCGAAACCTCGATCTCGAGGGGGCGTCCTATTTCATCTCTCGGATGACGATCACCGAGTCGCCCACACGCGAGATGGCGACGTGGCGCAAGAAGCTGTTCCTGCTCATGGCCCGCAACGCCGCAAGCCCGATCGAGCATTTCGGCCTGCCGGTCGAGCGGACCGTGCTGATGGGTTCACAGGTCAGCGTCTGACGGTCGCCGCCTCCAGCCTCTGCGGCTGGCACCATCCTTGACTTGAGCGCCTGGCACATAGTGGCGATCTTCGCCGCCGGAATCGCCGCGGGCACGATCAACACGGTCGTCGGCAGCGGCACGCTCATCACCTTCCCGACGCTGCTCGCGTTCGGCTACGCGCCGGTCACCGCGAACGTCTCGAACACGATCGGGCTGGTGCCCGGATCGGTCTCGGGCGCGATCGGCTACCGCCGCGAGCTGATCGGCCAGCGCGAGCGCGTGCTGGCGGTCGGGGGCGCCGCGCTCTGCGGCGGCATCGCTCGGCTCGATCCTGCTGCTGACGCTGCCGGCCTCCGCGTTCAAGGCGATCGTGCCGTTCTTCATCGCGGTCGCGCTGATCCTGATCGTCGACGCCAGAAGCAGATCAACCGCGCTGGTCGGCCACCGCCGCCGCGGCCACGGCGAGGGCGTCGGCCCCGGAGCGCTGCTCGGCAGCCTTCTGCTGCGGCGTCTACGGCGGCTACTTCGGCGCCGCCCAGGGCATCCTGATGCTGTCGGTGCTGGGGCTGAGCATCGACGACGAGCCTGCAGCGGCTCAACGCGGTCAAGGTGATCACCACCGGCGTCACGAACCTGGTCGCCGGCGTCGTGTTCGTGATCGCGGCGCACGTCGCCTGGGACGTCGCCGGGCTGATCGCCGGCGGTTCGCTGCATCGGCGGCGTGATCGGCGCCCGCTACGGGCGCCGCCTGCCGCCGAACGCGCTACGCGCACTGATCGTGGTCGTCGGGATCATCGCGATCGTCCGGCTGGTCTAAGCGGTTCGGGGGTGCTGGCCCGCTGGCCAGCAGCCCCTTTCCGACGCGTCGCCCTAGCGGTCGGCTACCGTATGCCGTACGCTCAGTGCCGTCTGCTGCTGCCGAAGTCGCTCGGCAGCACCGCGACGCCGCCGTAGCGGACGCCGACGGTGGCCGGGCGGATCGTCACGAAGCTCTCGTTGCCGGGCTTGCGGTCGCGCCGAGCGTGTCGGTGATCGCGACGACCTTGTTGGGATCGGCGCCCTGGTCACCGCCGCCGCTGACCGTCGAGGTCGTGGCGTAGATCGTGACCGTGCCGTTGCCGTTGACGCGCCCGCTGATGTTGCGCAGGCCGTCGGTGGCCGGCGCCCACGGGAGGCCCGTGCCGCGCTGTTGATGACCGGTCGGGTAGCCCGGGACCGTGTACGGGGTGCCGAGGTTCAGGCCGTTCTCCAGCGTGTAAGTCGAGCTCCACTTCGGCCGTCGTTGAACGACCACTTCTGCAGACCGGCCGGGTACTGCAGTCCGGAGATGTCGGCGTTCGGATACGTGTTGGTGGTCGCGTCGTAGGTGTTGTCACCGCTGCCCTCGTCGGCGACATACAGGTGTCGGCGTTCGCGAACCAGATGCCGAACGGGTAGCCGCCGGTCGTCGTCGAAGAGGCGGGAGCGTCGTGGTCAGGGTCTTGGCGCGGCCGGTGTTGAAGCCCGACAGGACGCACATCGGGTAGGTGACACCCGGCGTCGGGAGCGCGGCGCCCGGCTGCGGCAGGCCGACACCCGTGCCCGTGCACGCGTTGCCGGTCGTGTCGACGAAGTACACCGTGTTGATGCCGTTTGAGCCGGAGCCCTTGGTGTAGTAGACGACGTTGTTGTAGACCGTCAGGCCACGGAAGTTCGTGTCCTTGCCGGCCTTGTCGTTGACCGTGCTGTACTGCGGCAGGCTCGTCGATGTTGAACGCGCCCATCGGAATGATGTTCGTGCCGGCGGCCGGGTTCTGGCTGCTCTGCGGCAGGAACGACTCGGGGTACTCCTGGGCGCCGGTGCCGTCGACGAGGCCGGGCAGGATCGGGCTCGAGTTGCCGTTGTTGGAGTTGCCGGCCGCGAAGAACTCGTTGTCGGCGCGTTCAGCAGGACGGCGCGCTCGTTGTCACCGCTGTAGGAGTTCGTGTCGGTGAAGGTCCAGCGGCCATCGTGAGTTGAGGTTGCCGGCCACGCGGTAGAACGGGCCGGCGACGTCCGGGTTGGTCGCGTCGCGCGTGCCGGGAGTGTCCGAGTTGGACGCGTCGAACGTGCCCGACCGCCGCGTTGTAGCCGCTGAAGCTCAGGTCCTGACCGTCGGTCGAGAGGTTGATCGCGAGCTCCGACTTGGACGAGAAGCTCGTCGTCATCTCGTTGGTCGGGACGTGCACTGCTGCCGAGCGGCTGGCCCCGAGAGGCTGACGTCCCAGAGGTCGATCGGCGTATTGACCGCGAAGCTGCCGTCAGGCCCGTCGTTGTTGAATACGTACGGGTACTGGCCGTCGGCGACCGCCTGAGCGTAGACCGGCGCGGGCTCGGGGAGGGTCGATCCGTAGTTGGTCGCGTACGGCAGTTCTGGCCGACGCTGAGGTTGACGCCGCGACGCGGGAACACCGTGCCGCTGATCGCAAGGCTGTCGGGCACGAGACGATCGTTACCGCGGTGGCTCCAGCTCGGCCCGTGACCGAACGGGAAGTGGGAGTGGGCAAAGGCATGTGCGCCGGCTGCGGGCGCCGCCGCCAGGACTACTGCTGCGGACGCCGCGAGTGCGCCGCCCCTGACGATCCGGGCGCGCGTGAACGCGGTCCGGGTGGACGACTCGATGACCATCGAGGTCTCCTCTGTCGAATTTCTTACGGTTCCTCCTGCGGCGGGGACCGTAAACCGGCCTCTGTGACCGACCTGTGAATGCCTCGTTACCCGTCCCCGAAGTTCAGCCTCAGGTAGGACGAAGTACCTACTCAGGTAGGAGCATGGTCAGCCGGCCATGGTCAGCCGGCGTTACCGAGCGCGTAGTCCTCGATGTCCTGGTCGAGGCTCCCCTGCGACTCGTACTGACCGATGTGCCAGTAGATCGGCTTGCCATCGGACGCGATGAAGACCGTTGTCGGTGTCCCCTCGAGTCCGCCGTTCAGGAGCACGCTCAGATCGTTTGTCTGCGTCTGGTAGCTGGGTAGCTGACCTGGTGTGAACGCAGGAACGCCTGTGCGTCGCCCTTGAGGTCCTCGTTGTCCGCTCCAAGGAACGCCACCTTCTTGCCGTAGATCGCGGAGGCATCGGCGAACAGCCCGAATTCCTTCTGACATGGAGCGCAGGTCGATGCCCAGATGTTGACCACCACCGGATAACCGTGCAGGTTGTGGATCCGCTCTGTAGAGCGCGACTGCGTCGCCAGGTAGCAGCTCGGACGCCTGGCGTGTGAAGGGCCGCGAGCGGCGGCCGGCGAGCCAGCTAGGTCACGTTGCGCCACGCGCTCGCTGGTCGGTGCCTTGGGCGCCTTTGAGAGTGCCGCGCGCACCTCCTGCTCGAGGGCCGCGACGGTCGGCCAGCCGGCTGTGTAGACCTCCTGGTCCCAGAGCGATCTGCCCGGGCGGACGTCAGCACGAACCAGGGCTCGCCCTCGACCTCGTAGCCGTCGGCAAGCCGGCCGTTGCTGTCGATCGCGACGGGATAGTCGAGCGGCTTGTGGAAGCGTCTTGAGGAACGTCGGCAGCGCGGTCGGCGACGGTTCGACGCTGCCCTCATCCATCGCCGTCAGCTGCGGCAGGCCGCCGGCCTTTGCCGCAGCGCTGCGTAGGCGTCGAGACCAGACGAGCTCGGCCGCAATGTCAGTCGTCTGCGTGTCCCAGGTGGCGAAGAACAGCGTACAGATGCGGTTTGCCCGGACCGAGCGTGACGCTGCCGCCGCCCGAGCGCGGGAGCTGTCGCGCTCTGGCTCGGCGTGATCCCAACGATCCGGCGATACGAGTAGTGCGAGTCGAACCTTCGGATGGCCCGGCAGCAGCTCGCGAGACGTCCTGCGGCAAGGAGCTGCCCGAACTGCGGGATCGCCGAGTACGAGTTCTGCGTCGTGAAGAGCGTCCGCACACCGCCCTGCGGGTCGATCACGTACACGGCGGCGACGTGGTCGATGTTGTTGGTGTCGTCGGCGATCAGCGACTTCTCGTTGACCCCGTATTCCTTCCAGACCGCTCCAGCTGCGGCAGGGACGAGCTCGTCAGGAAGTGCCATTCGCCGAGTCAGACCGTGCAGGCGTGTGTAGTTGAGGACGTCGTCGATCTGCGTCGACTTCCAGTTCACGTTGATGCCGAGCAACTGCACGTCCTTGCCCGCTGGGCCGAGCGAGCGTTTCGCGTCGAGCATCGCCGTGGTGGTGAGCGGACAGAGCGTCTGGCACTCGGCGTCGATGAACGCGAGGATCACGGCCTTGCCGCGGTACTGCTTGAGGCTCACCTGCCGCCCGGTCTCATCGGTCAGGGTGAAGCTCGGCGCCGGCTTCGGGTCGACCTGCGTGCCCGGGTCGAGATTCGGGTTGGACGCCGCCGTCGGCGCTGCCGGCTCCCGCCGGAGCCGGCGTGGTTGATCACCAGCGCCAACACGACGATCAGCAGCAGCACCATTGGCAGCAGCGCGATCGGGCGGATCCGGACCCCCTTCAGCTCACCACGCAACCTCGCGCCGCCGACGGCGCCCCGGAGCTTGCGGAGCCCTCCTGAACGCCAGCCCACGTACAGCAGCGCGAGCAGGATCAGCGCCGCCAGGAACCAGCCCGTGGGTGTGTGGTGATCTGGTCACCGGCTTCGTCGCTGGGGGTGCCGTCGCATTGGAATTCGCGGCTTGGTTCCTCCCTGGCGAAGCATTCGCGGAGACCGGGTGCGAGAGTTTCGACGCGTCGACTCCTGCGGCCGCCTCGAGCTTGTCCACCGCCGCCACGGTCGTGGCCACCAACGCCGACGGGCTGGCCCCGCCCGGCTTCAGCTGGGAGAGCTGGGGAGCGAGTTTGGTCGCGCCGGCGGGATTGGCGTGCCAGTAGACGCCGACGCCGTTCGGCATGACGATCACCAGGCGGCCGTCGTAGGTCTCGGAGAGCTCATAGCCGAGGTAATTCGGCATAGGTCTGCGGCTTCAGCCAGAGCGGCGTGATCGTGCCGAGGTCGTCGGCCCTTGGCGATGATCGCGACCCGCACGGGGGCTCCGTCGCTTGCGGTCGCGTCGAGCAGGTGCCCGAGCTGCAGTTGCTGCGCCGTGGAAACACTGAGATCGCCCGTGAACAGGTTCTGCGCCAGCAGCTCATCGCTGCCCGGGTCACCGTCGGCCTGAGCCAGGGCGGGCAGGGCCACGCAGGCGACCAGCGCGAGCAGCAGCGCCACGAGCGTACGCCGCCTCATGACGGCAGCTCCCGGCCGCGTTGCAGCGGGCGAGCCCGCAGGCTCGCCCACCAGGCGACTGCGATCAGGAGCAGGCCCGACAACAGCGCGATCACGACGCTGGGAGAGAAATGCGTGCCTACCACGCTTTTCGCTCCCGCCGTCGCGGAACGATCCGCGGCGGCGAGCTCGGAGGCCGGGATCGGGTGCCCCGCAGCGCGCGCGAGCAGCGGCACCGCGGCAATCGCGGAGGCGGCCAGCTGCGCGCCCGGTGCGGGCGCCGGCGCCCGCACCGCCAACTCGGAGCTCGTCACGGCGTGCGCGCCGTGTGACGGGCCCCACAGTCCGAAGCCGTTGGGCATCACGACCAGCACCTGGCCGCCGTAGAGCATTGAGAGCTCGGTCTGCAGATACTGCGCATAGGTCTTCGGATCGCTCCACAGAGACGTCACGGTGCCGAGGTCGGTCTGCGATGCGATCAGCGCGACCCTGATCGGGAAGCCGGCGCGCTGGCTCGCCGCGAGCACGCCCTGGAGCTGCGCCTCGGTCGCGGGCGACAGTGAGAGGTCGATCGGTTGGAAGTAGAGCTTCTCGACGAGGACATCGCTCGCGGGGTCACCGTCGGCCATCGCCGCCGGGGCCGCGATCAACGTCACGCTCGCCAGAATGGCGGTGATGACAGCCAGACGCACGAGGGTCCAGTTTAGGCGCGGCGCCTTAGCGTTCGCGTTGCTCGCGGCGACCCTCGGCGGCCCTGGCACTGCCCGCCGCAGCGGCTGCCGACGGGCCGGTCACGCCGACCGCGACCAACTACCTCGCACGCGTGACCCACGCCCCAGCCGGGATCGACGCGAAGGTCACGAACGCGTATCTGAACCTGTGGATGCAGGTGCCCGCCGGCGCCAACGTCACCGTGCTCGACTTCCGTGGCACGCCCTGGGTCAGGTTCACACCCGGCGGCGTGGCGATCAACCGGAACTCTGAGGAGTACTACCTGAGCCAGATACCGGTCCCGGCGGTGGTGCCGAGCCAGCTGACGCGCGGGACACCGCCGCCACCGCACTGGATCAAGGTCTCCAGCGGACATGCCTACCAGTGGCGCGAGGGGCGCCTGCACGCACTCGCGACGATCGCGCTGGCACCGGGCCAGAGCTACATCGGCCAGTGGCGGATTCCGCTCACGGTCAACGGCGACTCCGACGTGATCAGCGGCAGCATCTGGCACCGCGGCCCACCGTCGATCGTCTGGTTCTGGCCTGTGCTCGTGCTGCTCGCCTGCGCGGTGGCCGCCTGGCGCGTGCGCTCCGCCGAGCTCGACCGCAGGCTGTCGCGCGCGCTCGCGCTGCTGCTGCTCGTGCTCGTCGCCGTCGGGATCGGCGGCAAGTATCTGCACGGCAGCCCGAGCGTCACCGCCGGCAACGTGGTGCTGCTGGTGGTCACGCTGGCCGTGCTGGGCGCGGTCGCCGGCCGCCTGCTTGGCGGCCGCTCCGGCGGGCCGTTGCTGCTCGTCACGGCCGTGATCGCGCTGTGGGCCGGGTTGACGCTGCTGCCGGTGCTCACGCACGGCTACGCGCTGGTCGCGCTGCCGCTGTTCCTCGTGCGCGTGATCGCCGCGGCACTGCTCGGCGGCGCGCTCAGCCTCGCACTGTTCGGGGTGCGGATGCTGGACCGCGTGGCGGCGTGAGACGCGCCGCGCGCTGCTGGTCTGCGTCTGCGTGTTCGTCGCCGGCTGCGGCTCGGCGACGCCCGTGAAGCAGCGGCGAACGGGCGGAGGGATCCCGCCCTCGCTGCTCGCCGGCCTGCGCCCGATCGGTCGCGGGCCGCGCTTCCAGCCACCGGCGACCGGCCCCGTCCCCGGAGCCTGCACGGCGCCGCTCGGTAAGCGCCTGGCAGGCGCACATCGAGGTGTTCGGTGCCAACCGCGTCGTGCTGCTGCCGGCCGGGACTCGGCACTCGCGCACCGCGTCGGTTCGAGGACGCGCGGCTGGTGCGCGCCGGCTGCTTCGGTGAGCTGGTGACGCTCGACCCGACCGGAACTGTCTACTTCCGGCCCGGCGCGCATCTCACGCTCGGGGATCTCTTCGGCGCCTGGGGCCAGACGCTGAGCGCGACGCGGATCGCGTCATTCAGCGGCGGGCGCGTACGCGTGTACGTCGACGGAAAAGCGCGGTCGGGATCGCCCCGCGTGGTGCCATTGAAGGATGGCGAAGAGATCGTGCTCGAGGTTGGTCCGCACGTTCCACCACATAGAGGTTTCCGGTTCCCCAAAGGGCCGTCGCCAGACCTGCGCTGAGCACGAATCGCGATGGATACGCTGACTATGTGAATGCGCTCATGACCGCGAGCAAGCGCAGACGCCGCCAGCGACCACCGCTGGCTGGTCCTTGGCATCTGCTGCATGAGCCTGCTGATCGTCGGGCTCGACGCGACGATCGTGAACGTGGCGCTGCCGGCGATCCACCACGACCTGGGCGCGTCGCTCTCCGGCCTGCAGTGGATCGTCGACGCGTACACGCTCCCGCTCGCGAGCCTGCTGATGCTCGGCGGTTCGATGGCTGACCGCCTTGGCCGCAAGCGCATCTTCCAGACGGGCCTGGTCGTGTTCGTGATCGGCTCGGCACTGTGCTTCGTGGCGCCCAGCCTCGACGTGCTGATCGCGGCGCGCGCGTTTCAGGCGCTCGGCGGCGCGATGCTCAACCCCGTCGCGCTCTCGATCGTGCGCAACGTCTTCAACGACCCGCGCGAGCGGGCGCAGGCGGTCGGCGTCTGGGGCGCGATGGTGGGCTTCAGCATCGGACTCGGACCGGTGCTGGGCGGCGCGTTCGTCGACACGATCGGCTGGCGCTTCGTCTTCCTCGTGAACGTGCCGATCGGCCTGCTCGCGTGTCTGCTGACGGCGGTCTACGTGCCCGAGTCGCGCGCCGATCACCCGCGCCGCGTCGACGTGATCGGCCAGCTGCTCGTGATCCTCGGGCTCGCGACGCTCACCTACGCGATCATCGAGGGTCAGAGCCGACGGCTGGACCTCGACGACGATCCTGACGCTGTTTGCCGTCTCGCTCGCGTCGTTCGCGACGCTGATCCCGTACGAGCTGCGGCGCTTCGAACCGCTGATCGAGGTTCGCTTCTTCCGCAGCGCGCCGTTCAGCGGCGCCGCCCTGATCGCCTTCTTCGCGTTCGCTTCGTTCGCCGGCTTCCTGCTGCTGAACACGCTCTATCTCCAGGACGTGCGCGGCTATTCGGCGTTCGACGCCGGGCTCTGCACATTGCCGCTGGCCGTCTGTGCGGTTGTGCTGCCGCCGATCTCCGGACGCATGGTCTCGAGCCGCGGCAACCGCCTGCCGCTACTGCTCGCGGGCACCGGCATGCTGGTCGGCCCGCTGCTGCTGACCTCGCTCGCGCCGGACACCTCGATCTGGCTGTTGTTCGCCTCCTACGTTGTGTTCGGGATCGGCCTCGGGCTCGTCAACGCGCCGATCACGAACACCGCGATCTCCGGTATGCCGCCCGCTCAGGCGGGCGTGGCCGCGGCAGTCGCATCGACCTGCCGACAGGTCGGCGCGACGATCGGCATCGCGATCTCGGGCGCCGTCGTCGGCGCCAGTGCGATCTCGGGGGCGAGCTTCGCGCACGCGACCCACTCCGGCTGGTGGCTGATGGTCGGATTCGCCGCGATGATCCTCATCGTCGCGGCGGTCACCACGACCAAATGGGCGTTCCGGACGGCGACGGTGACCGCAGCCCGCCTGCAGCCCGAGACCGCCGTCAGAGCGTGACTGACTGCCCGGCCTCGGCCGAGGCGTAGAGCGCCTCGAGCGCGCGCGCCTGTCCGAGCGCATCGGCGAGACCCAGCAGCGGCGGATGCTCGCCGCGCGCGGCCGCCGAGAAGTCTGCGACCTGGAGTGCATAGGAGTCTGTGGCGCCGATGGCGATGAGCTTCGGCTCGGTCGCCCCGTCCTGCCAGAGCTCGATTCCGTTGTCGAGCGGCTGCCACGGCCGCGCGACGCGCAGCACGCCGGTTCTGCCGATGACCTCGAGCTGCTGCCGGCCCGGCATCGCCAGGCCGCTGTCGAACTGCGCGATGACGCCGCCTTCGAACCGCAGCACTCCTGCCATCACCACATCCACCCCATCGCCGCCGAGCAGCTGCTCGGCGCTCACGCGCTCGGGCTCGCCGGCCAATAGCCGGGCCAGACTCACCGGATAGCAGCCGACGTCCATCAGGCTGCCGCCGTCGAACCCGGCCTGCATCCGCGGGTCGGCCGGATCGCAGTTGAAGCTGAACGACGCCACGGATCAGGGCAAGGCGTCCGATCGCACCCGAATCGACCAACTGCTTGAGCTGCTTCGTCTGCGGATGGTGGCGGTACATGAACGCCTCGCTGAGCTGCAGCCCGCGCGATTGCGCTAGCGCGAACAGCTCCTGCACCTCGGTGGGCCACCGGGTGAGGGGCTTTTCGCAAAGCACGTGCTTGCCGGCCTCGAGGGCCCGCCGGGTCCACTCGACGTGCATCCCATTCGGCAGCGAGATGTAGACGACGTCGATGTCGGGATCGGCGAGAAGCTGCTCGTAGCGGCCGTATGAGCGCACGATCCCCTTGCTGCGCGCGTAGTCGGCAGCGCGCTCTGCGTCGCGACTGGCGACCGCGAATGCTGTCGCGTCGGGTACTTCCGCGATGCCGCGGAGCAGCGCGTCGTTGATTCGTGCGGTCGAGAGGAAGCCCCAGTTCGTCATCGACGTGGCAACCTACTCGACCTTGAGCGTTGATGTAGCAAGAGCCTTCGCCCCCGGCCGCGTGAACCTGATCGGTGAGCACACGGACTACAACGATGGCCTCGCGTTGCCCTTCGCCGTCACCGCCGGCGTGACGGTCACGGCCACACGGCTGCCGGGTGACTCGGTCGAGGCGATCGCTCACGACTTTGACGAGACGGACGTCTTTCGTCTGCGGGAGCCGCCGCCGACCCACGGCTGGCGAGCGTTCGTGCGCGGTGCCGTCGCCGAGCTCGAGCGCCTTGGCTATGCGCTGCCGGCCGCGCGCATCGAGATCACCGGGGACCTGCCGCGGGGCGCCGGGCTGTCGTCGTCGGCAGCGCTCGAGCTCGCGCTGTGTCTGGCCCTGATCGAGCTTGCCGGCGCACGGCCACCGGTACGGGCCGAGCTCGCCCGCCTCGGCCAGCGGATCGAGCACGATTGGGTCGGCGCACAGACTGGGCTGCTCGACCAGCTTGCGTCGCTCAGCGGCGCAACCGGTCACGCGGTACTGATCGACTTCCGCACGCTCGAGGTCGAGCCGATGCCGCTCGAGCTCGGCGAGCACACGCTCGTCACGCTGTACTCAGGCCAACCGCACGCCAACGCCGCGTCCGGCTACAACCGCCGCCGCGACGAGTGCGTCGAGGCCGCCCACCGCATGGGCGTCGAGTCGCTACGCGACGCGCTGATCCAGGATCTGCACATGCTGCCTGACGTGCTCGCGCGCCGTGCGCGCCACGTGATCAGTGAGAACGGGCGTGTGCTCGGTGCGGTCACGGCGCTCAGACGCCGCGACTTCGAACACCTCGGCCAGCTGCTGGATCTGTCGCACGCCAGCCTGCGCGACGACTTCGAGGTCTCGACGCCGGCCGTCGAGGAGGCGGTCGACAGGCTGAAGGATGCAGGTGCGCTCGGCGCACGATTGCTCGGCGGAGGCTTCGGCGGAAGCGTGCTGGGATTGATGCCGCCGGGCACGGTCGCGCCCGCTGGCGCGACCGTCGTCTCACCTGGCCCGGGCGCACACCTGCTTGCTTAAGTCGCCGGTTGCGCGCGTGGAGCTAGTCTCCAAGCGTGCTTGAGGTATCAGGCGTCAGCGTCAACTTCGGCTCGGTCTGCGCACTCGAGAACATCGATCTGCGCGTCCAGGCCGGCGAGATCGTGGCGGTGAGCGGCGAGCCGGGTGCCGGTAAGACGGCGCTCGTTCGCTGCGTCGCGGGCGACCTGGCCCCGAGCAGCGGCACGATCACGATCGGTGGCGTGCCACTGGCGCAGCGGCCTGCGCGCCGTCGAACGCCAGGGCGTGGCCGTTGTCTGGCAGGAGATCGCGCTGTGCGAAACGCTCGACGTGGCGGGCAATCTGCTGTTGGGCCGCGAGACTCCGGTGCAGGCGCTGTCAAGCAAGCGCTTCTACGCCCGGGCTGCTCGAGATCCTTCAGGACCTCGAGATCGAGATCCACGACGCCACGCGCCTCGTGAGCACGCTCTCGAGCGGTCAGCGCGGGCTCCTGGCGATGGCCATGGCGCTGGTCAACCGTCCGCGTCTGCTCGTGCTCGACGAGCCGACGTCCTCGCTCGGCGTTGCCGAAACAGCCGAGGTCGAGCGCCTGCTCGAACGGCTCAGCAACGCCGGGATCGCGGTTCTGATCGCAACCCGTGACATCCGCCAGATGTTCCGGATCGCCGACCGGATTGTGGTGTTACGTCACGGCCGCGTCGTCACCGAGATCGAGCCACCGGAGTCGCATCCGGATGACGTCGCGGCGCTGCTCGCCGGCGGCACCGTCGACGGATCGGCGCGGCGCCAGCTGACGCGCCTGCACGGTCTCGCTGACAGCCTCGCAGTGACGGACCCGAGCTCGGGGCTCGCGCTGATCGTGTCCGCGCTCGCGGCGGCGCTCGGCGTCGATCGCGCCCGCATCGACGTGATCCGTGCCGACGCGATGCCAGCGTCGGCTGACCGCGTGATCGTCGACGGCCAGACCTGGCTGGTTCCGGTCGTCGGGCCGGCCGGGACGAGCGCGGTGATTACGATCGCGCGTGACGGTGCGCAGCCGCCAAGCCGGGACGAGCTCGATCTACTCGGCCTGTATGCCGGCTACGCCGCAGCCGCGATCGAACGTCAGGACGCGGAGGAGGCACAGCGCGAGGCCGCCGCCCTGCGCCGCTCGCGCGAGCTTCAGCAGCAGTTCCTCTCACGGCTGAGCCACGAGCTGCGCACGCCGCTGACCGCGATCCGCGGCTACGCCTCGAGCCTGCTCGCGCCTGACATCGTCTGGGACGATGACTCACAGCAGCGGTTCCTCGAGACGATCGCCGCCGAGTCAGCGCAGGCTCGGACGGCTGGTCGACGACCTGCTCGACTTCTCAGCGATCGAGTCGGGCCTGATGCGGATGCAGTTCGACTGGTGCGAACTCGACCTGGTTCTCGAGGCAGCCGTCGCCTGCCTGCCCGACGACTGGCGTCGAGCGTCGGTCACGCTCGCAACGGACGGCACGCCTGTCGATCTGGGCCGACCACGACCGGCTCGAGCAGGTGTTCGTCAACCTGCTGAACAACGCGATGCATCCACAACCCGCCCGGCACGCACGGTGACGATCGGCGCGCGGACGCTTGCGGGCGGCAGGATCGAGATCGTCGTCAGCGATGACGGCGCCGGCCTGCCCGCCGGAGCAGCGGCGCTCGCCGTTCGACTCGACCGGCCGCCCGCGCTCGCGCACCGCGGGAGCGGGACTGGGATTGTCGATCGCTCGCGGGATCGTCGAGGCGCACCGCGGCACGATCGAATTGCGCCCCCAGCCGAAGGGCACCGGGCTTCCGGCATCGTGCTCCCGCTCGAGGCGCCCGAGGCCGCGCCCGAGCCCGCACACCCGGCTCCGGCAATCGCTCACCGCGCACACGGCAGGTCCGGCATCGATGTCTGACCGCAACAACGTCACGCGAGCGCTGCTGGTCGAGGACGACCCCAACATCGTCGACCTGATCCGCTCGAACCTCGCGGTACGCGGGCTTCGACACGGTCGTGTCGACCGACGCAGAGCGGGCGCTGCAGCTGCTGGAGACCGAGGAGCCGGACATCGTCCTGCTCGACCTGATGCTGCCCGACGCCGACGGCATGGAGCTCTGCCGCCAGATCCGTGAGCGCTCGTCGGTGGCGGTGATCGTCGTCTCCGCCCGAGGCGGCGAGCGCGACAAGGTCACCGCGCTGAACATGGGCGCCGACGACTACATGACCAAGCCCTTCAGCGTCGAGGAGCTGCTCGCCCGGATCACCGCAACGCTGCGACGGACGCGGGCGACCGCCAGCCCCGAGCAGCCGCACTCCATGATCACTGCCGGGGACGTGGTCATCGACCTGGCGCGGCCAGCAGGTCACGCGCGGCGGCCAGGCCGATCCATCTGACGCCCACCGAGTTCGCGCTGCTGCGGGAACTCGCGCTGAACCGCGGCAAGCTGCTGACGCACGCACACCTGCTGCGGCGCGTCTGGGGCGCCGGCTACCAGACCGAGACCGAGTACCTGCGGGTGTACGTGCGGCGGCTGCGGGCGAAGCTCGGCGACGACGGCGCGCAGTTGATCCTGACGGCGCCGCGAGCCGGCTACCGGTTCGCGGCCGCGAGTGAGCGCAACAGCACATTATACGCTCGTTAACGCGTTATTTACGCAACACCTCACTTTGTTCATGCCTCGTTCACACCGCATCCGTAACGTGTCCAACGTTAGGGGATCGGGACTCCGCGGATGTGTCGCGGCCCGGCCCGAGGAGAGAGGACACTAGGAGGTACCTAGTGAACTTGCTGCGAAACAGCAAGCTCGGCATCGTGTCGTTGCGTGCTCGCAGCGTCAGCGTTGGTGTTGCGATGAGCAGCGCAAGCTCGAGCGCGAAGACACGTCTCGTCAGCGGACATGCTGCCGCGTCGATCAACGGCGAACTCGTTCACCAACACCTTCACGGCCCTGGCGGCCGCTGAAGGCGCTCGCGGCAGCCGGTCACGGCAAGATCGCGGCGATCCTGCCGGACACCACGAGCTCGACGCGTTACACCGAGTTCGACACCGCCCGACCTCAAGAAGGCGGCCAAGGCCGCCGGCCTGCCGAGCTCGGACATC
This sequence comes from uncultured Conexibacteraceae bacterium, assembly GCA_963720195.1. Classification (GTDB taxonomy): domain Bacteria; phylum Actinomycetota; class Thermoleophilia; order Solirubrobacterales; family Solirubrobacteraceae; genus Palsa-465. The sequence goes on along the minus strand of CAVRFD010000007.1, from coordinate 301,513 downwards.
ATCGTCCAGAACGCCAACGGCTCGGACACGACGTTCTGCTCCGACGCCCAGGCGGACATCACCAACGGCGCTTCGGTTCTGCTGATCGACCCGGAGGACTCGGGCACCGGCGTCAAGGTCGAGAACTACGCCAAGCAGCACGGCGTCGACGTCATCGACTACGACCGCCTCGACCTGGGCGGCCCGGCTGACCCGTACGTCAGCTTCAACAACGTCAACGTCGGCAAGCTGATCGGCAAGGGCTTCGTCTCCTGCGCCGCTATGGCTGAAGGGCAAGACGCCGAACGTTCATCGTGATGCACGGCTCCCCGACGGACAACAACGCCACGCTCTTCACCGAGGGCTATGACAGCGTTCTGAACCCGCTGTTCAAGTCCGGCAAGTACAAGCTGGCCGCGAACACGGCTGGCACGTGGAACCCGACCTCGCCGTCCCCGGACGCTCTGGCGGAGTTCGAGGCGGCCTATACCGCTCACCCGACCGCCAACTCGGCCGTCATCCCGAACGATGAGAACGGCGCGCCGATCATCACGTACCTGAAGAGCCACGGCATCAAGCCGATACACGTTCCCGACGACGGGCCAGGATGCAACCCTGACCGGCCTTCAGAACATCATCTCCGGGTACCAGTGCGGCACCGTCTACAAGGCCGTCTACAAGGAAGCCGGCGCAGCAGTCGCTCTGGCGATCTACCTGCGCGCCAAGAAGGCCGCCCCGCGCGGTCTCGCTGAACGGCACCAGCAAGGACACGCAGAACCACAAGACGGTTCAGTCGGTCCTGCTCTGCACCCGATGTGGGTCACGCCGAGAACATGAAGGCGACCATCATCAAGGACAACTTCGTTCCGGCGAAGCAGCTGTGCGCCGGCCAGTACAAGGCCGACTGCAGCAAGTACAAGATCTATTCACTGATCGTGAATTAGCTGGGAGACTGTGCCCGTCCGTCCGGCCGGTTTCGGCCCGGGCGGGCGGGCATTACACGTTCTTATACGCTGCTCCACAAGGCATCGAACAGCCATGGAAATGATGACAACGGAATCGAGCACTCCACCAGCGAGCGACGGCAGCCGCTGCTGTCGCTGCGCGGCATCAGCAAGCGCTTCGGGCCGGTTCAGGCCCTGGCCGACGTCAACCTCGACATCCCGGCCGGCAAGGTCACCGCCCTGATCGGCGACAACGGCGCCGGCAAGTCATCGCTGATCAAGACGATCGCGGGACTGTGGGCGCCCGATGCCGGCGAGATCTTCTGGGAAGGCAAGCCCGTTCACCTGAGCGGCCCGCGCGACGCCGAGGATCTCGGCATCAAGACGATCTATCAGGACCTCGCGCTCTGCGACAACCTCGACATCGTCCAGAACATGTTCCTCGGGCACGAGAAGCTGAGCCACCGCCTGCTCGACGAGGCCGACATGGAGATCCGCGCGCGGCAGACGCTGACCGACCTTTCGGTCACGACCGTCCGCTCGATCCGGCAGCCGGTCGCTTCGCTGTCCGGCGGCCAGCGGCAGTCGGTCGCGGTCGCCAAGGCGCTGATCAGCGACGCCAAGCTGGTGATCATGGACGAGCCGACCGCCGCCCTCGGCGTCGCCCAGACGGGCATGGTGCTTGACCTGATCAAGACACTCTCCAGCCGCGGCGTCGCCGTGCTGGTGATCTCCCACAACCTCGTCGACGTCTTCGAGGTCGCCGACCGTATCGCCGTGCTTTATCTCGGGCAGCTCGTCGTCAGCGGCCCCGCCTCCGAGTTCAACCGCCAGAACGCCGTCGAGTACATGACCACGGGCACCGCCGGCCAAGCCGTCGGCGCCGCGTGAGCCGAACTTTTCAGAGAGGAAACGACCTTGGCAACCCGACGCAAGCGCCTCCACCCCACTCGACGAGGGCTCCGACTCCGCGCTCAGCGAGGACGAACTTCGTCACCGCTGCACCGGAGGTCCTGGCCAACAGCCTCGGCGAGTACTTCCGCGCCTGGGGTCAGCGGATCAAGAACGGTGAGAGCGGCGCGCTGCCGGTGCTCGTCGGCCTGGTCGCGATCATCATCTTCTTCCAGCTCGAGCGGTCGGTCTTCCTGACCAACGGCAACCTCGTCAACCTGCTTCGAGCAGGCCTCGATCTACGTGATGCTCGGCGCCGCCGAGACGTTCATCCTGCTGCTGTCGGAGATCGACCTGAGCCTCGGCTACGGCGCAGGTGTCGGCGCCTTCGTGATCGCCGAACTGATCGCACCCCCTGTCAACTTCCCGTGGTGGCTCGGCATCATCGGCGGCGTCGCTGGTGATGGGGCTGCTCGGGCTGCTCCAGGGCAGCTTGATCGCCCGGCTCGCGACTACCGTCGTTCATCGTCACGCTCGGCGGCCACCTCGGCCTCCAGGGCGTCATGCTGGAGGTCGCCAACGTCGACAAGACCGCGGTCGGCGGCACCATCTCGATCGCCTCCAACAGCCCGATCTACAAGCTCGTCAACAGCAACATGAGCACAGACGCTCGCGTGGGTTGCGTTGGTCGTCTGCGTGGCGCTGTTTGCGCGCAGCCACGATCGCGCGCAGCCGCTCGCGGCGAGCCCAGGGCCTGACCACGCCACCGATCGGCGTCACCGTCCTGACGATCGCGCTAGCTGCGGTCGCCGGTGTCGTCCTGGTTCTGATCTGCAACGCCAACCGCGGAAACCTGGCGCCGCTGCGCGGCATGCCATGGGTGATCCCGTTCGTGCTGCTCGTGCTCACGATCTACTCGTGGATGCATGTCGCGCACGCGCACCGGCCGCTACATCTACGCCGTCGGCGCCAACCCCGAGGCAGCGCGCCGCGCCGGCATCAACGTCAAGTGGATCGTCACGTTCGGCTTCATCATGTCGAGCGTGACCGCAGGCCTCGCGGGGCTGATCTACGAGTCCCAGCAGGGGTCGATGTCGACCGACATCGACGGTGGCGGCCTGGTGCTGTTCGCCGTCGCAGCCGCTGTGATCGGCGGCACCAGCCTGTTCGGCGGCCGCGGACGCATCTTCAACGCGCTGCTCGGCGGCATCGTGATCGCGACCGTGTTCAACGGCCTCGGCCTGATGGGCGTGAGCGCCGCCGTTCAGGACATCGTCACTGCGGTCGTGCTGATCGCCGCGGTCGCGCTGGACTCGATCGTCCGGTCGCGCGCAACGACGCGCTGACGGAGACTCTCCTCCCTCGGGGGTGGGTCGGTCACAAGCGTGCGTCGACCCACCCCCGTCCTCACATCTGTCGCACCAGGCGCTCGCGGTGTAGGCTGTTTTGGTACAGACTCCAGACCGCACGTTTCGGGCTAATCGAGCCGTTAACGGCTGACGGAGCTTCAGGGAGCGCTAACCGGGCCTGGCGCAGCACTTTCCCGAGCGCTGACAGAGAGGAGTAGACATGTCCGAGCATGACGACACCCTGGGCGACGCGATCGAGCGTCTCGAATGGAGTGACAAGAAGTCCGGCGATGTCTCCAAGATCGGCCAGGTCACCCGTCGCACGGCTCTAACCGGCGGCGCCGCCGGTCTGGCGGCAGCTCTGCTGGAGGCCTGCGGCAGCTCAAACAACAGCGGCACCAGCACCGCCAAGGCGTCAAGCGGCAGCAGCCCGGTGGCGTCGATCTTCGGTGTCAGCGGCGGCTACAAGTTCACGTTCGTCAACCACGCGACGACAAACACGTTCTTCACGCCGACGATCAACGGCGATCCAGCGACGCCTGCAAGCTGCTCAACTGCTCATACCAGTGGACCGGCTCGACCTCGAGCAACGTCTCGCAGATGGCAACGCGATCGATACCGCGGTCAGCGCCGGCGTCGATGGCATCGCGACCAGCCTGATCGCGACCTCGCTGGCCAAGCCCGTCGGCGCAGCGACCAAGGCCGGCATCCCGGTCCTCTCCTACAACGCCGACGAACCGAACACGACGCGCCTCGCCTACATCGGCCAGGACCTGCTGCTCAGCGGGCAGCAGATGGGAAAGAAGATCCAGGCGCTGATCCCCGGCGGCGGCAAGATCATGGTCTTCATCGCGACGCCGGGCTCGGCCAACCTCGCACCGCGCCTGACCGGCATCCAGCAGGTGCTGAAGGGCACGAACATCCACGTGTCGTCTCAGGCCTCCGGTGCGACGGAGCCGCAGGAGACTACAGACGATCGAGGCGTTCGTGGGCAAGAACCTCGACGCCTACAAGGGCTACTTCGCCGTCGACGCCGGCAGCACCGCTGCCGTCGCCCTGGCGATCAAGAAGTACAACCTCAAGGGCAAGGTCGTCGGCGGCGGTTTCGACCTGACCCCGGACACCGAGGCGCTTCTCTACGACGACACGATTCAGTTCGCAATCGACCAGCAGCCCTATCTGCAGGGCTTCTTTCCGACCATCGAGCTGTTCCTCTACAAGGCAACGCAGGGCCTGACCGGCGCAGCCGACGTCGATACCGGCCTCAAGTTCCTCGATCCGACGACGATCAAGCCCTACGCGACCACCAAGAGCAGATACGAGGGCACCGGCACGGCGATAGGCGTCCAGAAGAGCTCCTGATACGGAACGGCTCGTGGCATCTGCTACGACTTCGTAGAGATCGCTTTGACTTCCGATACGCAGCTGAGCGTTGACATTCAGCGGCGCCGGAACGGCCACGCGAACCCCAGTTAGCGTCGGTCTCCCGGGGATCATGCAGCAGCTGTACGACCCGGAAGCCGACGCCCACTTCCACTTCCAACCCGACGCCGGCCTCGACGGGTGGCTCGAACTCGGCGCGCCGTCAAACTTCATGATCACACCCGGCGACGGCGCCGACCGCTGGCCGACGTCTGGCCGAGTTGCTCGACATCCACTACGAGGAGATCTGATGACCGCTTTCTCAGAGTTGCGTGCCACCGCGCTCGAGGCGAACCTGGCATTGCCCGCATACGGCCTGGTGAGGCTCAGCTGGGGGAACGCCAGCGCGATCGATCGTGATCAGGGCGTGGTGGCGATCAAGCCCAGTGGTGTCGCCTACGACGTGCTCACCGCTGACGACATCGTCGTGCTCAGACCTCGATGGCGAGATCCTCGAGGGCGATCGCAGCCCCTCGACCGATACGCCCACGCACCTCGAGCTGTACCGCGCCTTCGCGGAGATCGGCGCCGTCATTCACACCCACTCGACCTGGGCGACCGTCTGGGCGCAGGCGCAGCGTGAGATCCCGCTCTATGGGACCACTCACGCTGATCTCTGCGCGGAGCCGATCCCGGTCACGAGGGCGCTGACACGCGACGAGATCGATGACGGCTACGAGCTCAACACTGGAGCGGTCCTGATCGAGGCGATCAACGCGGCTCGGTCCCGCGCAGCTGCCCTGTGCCCTCGTACGCGGGCACGCGCCGTTCATCTGGGGCCCGACGGCGGCAAAGGCCGTGGAGAACGCGGTGACGCTCGAAGAGGTCGCGCGCATGGCCTTCCTGACCGCCACGCTCGAACCAGGGGCGTCCCCGCTTGATCCGGCGGTTCGCCAGAGGCATTACGAGCGCAAGCACGGCCCACACGCGTACTACGGGCAGTGAGGAACGGACGGCCGTCATGAGCGCGGGCGATCTGGAGATCGTGATCGCCGATGACGCGATCGAGCGCCTCGCCGCTTCCGCGCCGCAGCGGCCCTTGGTGGTGATGGATGCCAACACACGCGAGGCTGCCGGCGCGCGGGTGGCCGCGATGCTTGGGTGACGCTCCCGTCTACGTGTTCGATCAGCGCGAGGACCTGCACGCCGGGCCGGACGAGGCCGCCCGCGTCGCGCGCACGCTTTGTGCCGGACGTCACGCCGATCGCGGTCGGCTCCGGCGTGATCACCGACATCGTCCGTTACGCCTCCCACGCCGCCGACCGGGAGTTCATCAGCGTCCCGACAGCCGCCTCGATGGACGGCTACAGCTCGAGTGTCGCGGCGATGCAGGTCGACGGCGTCAAGGTCACCTATCCGGCCCGCGCGCCGAGGGCCATCTACGCGGACCCCCGCGTGCTCGGCGCCGCTCCCAGTGTGCTGACGAGCGCCGGCATCGGTGACCTGCTCGGCAAGGTCACCGCCGGCGTCGACTGGCTGGCAGCACACCTGCTCTACGGGGAGCGCTATGACGAGCAGATCGCCGCCGGCACCAGGCGCGCGATGATGCTCACCGTCCGCAACGTCCCCGCGCTGATGGCCGGGGACCCGGCCGCCCAGCGGGAGCTCCTCGACGGGCTGATCCAGTCCGGGATCAACATCGCCCGGTTCGGCAACTCGCGGCCGGCCAGCGGTCTCGAGCATCACGCCTCGCACTTCTGGGATCTGCTCGCCGCTCACGGCAAGCATGAGCACGCTTCGCACGGCCTGCAGGTCGGGTATGCCACCGGCTTCGGGATGCGAATCCAGCGGTTCGCCTACGGCGGCGGTGTGGCGGTGCTGGATGCCCCGCGGCCGGTCGAGGATCCGCTCGGACCGGCGGCGCGGGAGTGGCTCGGTGAGCCGACGGAGGACATCGTCGCGGCAGTGCGCGCCAAGCAGGCATTGACATCGACCCAGCCACCGACATGGCCATCGGACCAGGGCGCATGGCAGCAGGTGTGCGGAGCGCTGTCCGGCGCGATGGAGCCGTTCGCCGAAGTTGCACTGGCGCTCGAGCAGGCGGGGATACCGACAGCGCCGGGCTTTCTCGGGCTCACGCGCTGAGACGCTGAACGCGACCTTCCACTACGCCACGTGGCTGCGCGACCGCTACACGACGATCGACTTCCTGGAGGGCCAGCGGCCAACTCGACGCAGCGTTGAGGCTGGCGCTGGGCGAGGACTACCAGCGGTCCTGAACGTGCGGCCGGATCAGCCGGTCGTACACGCCAGCGACGCCCTTCAGCTGATCCTCGCGCAGTGACGGCAGCGCCGCCGCCGCCGCGTTCGCACGTACCTGATCGGGATTGCGCGCGCCAGGGATGACGGTGCTGACACCGGGCTGGTCGATGACCCAACGCAGCGCGAACTGGGCCAGCGTCACGCCGGGATCGACGAGCTGCTTGAGCTCCTCGACCGCCGCCAGGCCGACGTCGTATGGCACGCCGGAGAACGTCTCGCCGACGTCGAAGGCCTCGCCGTGGCGGTTGTAGTTGCGGTGGTCGTCGGCCGCAAAGGTCGTGTTGCGGTCATACCGACCGCTGAGCATGCCTGACGCCAGCGGTACACGGGCGACGATGCCGACCCCGGCCTGCGCAGCCGCCGGCAGCACCTCATCGAGCGGCTTCAGGCGGAAGCAGTTGAGGATGATCTGGACGCTGGCCACATGTGGCCGCGCGATCGCCTTCAATGCCTGCGCGCTGGTCTCGACCGAGACGCCATACGCGCGCGTGCGTCCCTGCTCGACCATCCGGTCAAGCGCCTCGAACACCGCATCGCTTTCGTAGACGGCGTCCGGCGGGCAGTGCAGCTGCACGAGGTCGATGCTGTCGACGCCAAGGTTGGCGCGCGAACGATCGTTCCACGCCAGAAAGTTCTGCTCGGAGTAATTCTCGGCACGCTGCTCGACCCGCCGCCCCATCTTGGTCGCCACGAAGATCGCCGGGTGGCGCTTGTGCAGTTCACCGTTGAACTGCTCGCTGCGACCGTCGCCGTAGACGTCGGCCGTGTCGAAGAAGGTGATACCAGCATCTACCGCCGCCTCGAGCGTCGCCTGAGCATCCGCGGGGTCGACGGCGCCCCAATCCGCGCCGAGCTGCCAAGTACCCACGCCGACGACGCTCACGCTGCGTCCGAGCCGGCCGATCGCGCGTTGCTCCATTCTCCGGATGATGCCAGGCCGCCGCTTGAACCTCGCCGTATGCGGGTGGCGCGCAGGTATCCTCCGGCGCTGAGGCCATGAGCGACAACAACCAGACGCTCCTGCGCCTGATCGAGATCGGACGCGAGCTCGTCGCAGAACTTGATCCCGAGGCGGTTCTCGACCAGATCCTGCATGAGGCGCGCGAGATCACCGGGGCGAGCTACGCGGCGCTGGGCGTGGTCGGCGAGGATCGCCATACGCTCGAACGCTTTCTGACCTCCGGCATCGATGAGCAGACGCACCTTGCGATCGGCAACCTCCCGCGCGGCCGCGGCGTACTTGGCACGCTGATCACCGATCCGCGGCCACTGCGGCTCGACAACGTCGGCGAACATCCGCAGAGCTACGGGTTCCCGGCCCACCACCCGCCGATGAAGACCTTCCTCGGTGTGCCGATCGTGATCCGGGGCCAATCCTGGGGCAACCTCTACCTGTGCGAGAAGGCTGGCGGCGAGAGCTTCACCAGGGGCGACGAGGACGCCGCCACCTTCCTTGCGCAATGGGCGGCGACCGCAATCGAGAACGCAAGACTCTACGACCACAGTGAGCGCCGACGAGTCGAGGCTGAGCACGCCGTGCTGGCACTGCAGGCGGCGCAGGACATCGCCGATGCGATCGGCAGCGTGGCGGATCTGAGTCACGTGCTCGAGCTGATCGTCAAGCGCGGCCGCGCCCTGGTCGAAGCGCAGAGCGTGTTGATCCTGCTGCGCCAGGGCGGCGACCTCGTCATCGCCGCCAGTGCCGGCCAGATCGCCGGTGAGCTTGGACGCCGGATACCGATCAGCGGCAGCACCACCGGTCAGGTGCTGCTGCGCGGGCAACCCGAACGGATCGCTGACCTGTCGACGCACATCGGGGTCGCCGCCTCTGAAATGGGCGTCCCCAACGCGCGCTCCGCGCTGATCGTGCCGATGTTCCACCGCTCGGTGGGGATCGGCGTGCTCGCAGCCTTCGATCGCGGCGTGCACGGAGGCGAACCCTTTCAGCTGGCGGACGAGCAACTGCTGCGGACCTTCGCCGCGTCGGCGGCGAACGCCGTCGCGGTCAAGCGCAGCGTCGATGCTGACCGGCTGCACGCGCAGATTGCAGCCGCAGAGGCCGAGCGCAGACGCTGGGCGCGCGAGCTCCACGACCAGACACTGCAGTCACTCGGTGCCGTCCGGGTGCTGCTGTCCTCGGCTGCACGGCGCGGCGATCCTGAGACGCACGAGCGCGCGATCAGGCAGGCGATCGAGGACCTCGAGCTCGAGACCAACAACCTTCGCGCAATCATCACCGACCTGCGCCCGTCACTGCTTGACGATCTGGGCCTCGTCCCCGCGCTCGATTCGCTGCTCGACCGCCAGCGCGAGTCCGGGCTCGAGGTCGAGCGGGAGATCGAGCTGCCGGCGCCCGCGGAGGGCGGCCCCGAACTGGAGCCGGAGTTGGCGACGACCATCTACCGGCTTGTCCAGGAGTCGCTGACGAACGTTTTCAAGCATGCGAAGGCCAGACGCTGTCGAGTGGTCGTGAGCATCGCCGGGCATGAGGTGTTCGTCGAGATCGCGGACGACGGCCGGGGATATGACACGTCTCTGCGTGCACCCGGTTTCGGCCTGCCGGGGATGCGCGAGCGTGTCTACCTGGCCGGTGGCAGGCTGGAGCTCGAGTCCGGAAACGGCGGCACGGTTGTTCGCGCCTACCTGCCGGTCGACGGCTCCAACGTCGTCAGGCCCGCGCTGCGCGCACGCTCGAGCCGCTGAGGGTCGACTTCACCGATGCGCCGATTGCTGTCAGAGTAAGGATGGATGGCGTCACTCGACGATGTCGACCTGTCGCTCAAGCTCTCCAAGAAGGAGGGTGAGGAGCGCCTCCAGCGCGCCCAGAAGCGGCTGCTCGCTCTGCGCCTGCAGTGTGGCGGTCTGATCGGCGACGGGAGCCTCGGGCCGCCGCTGCTGATCCTGTTCGAAGGTTGGGACGCTGCCGGCAAGGGTGGCGCGATCCGGCGTCTCACCGCGCCGCTGGATCCGCGGCACTTCCAGGTCTCGGAATTCGCCGAACCGACCGCTCGCGAGAAGCGGCACCACTTCCTCTGGCGGTTCTGGCCGCACGTCCCCGGCTGGGGCGGCATGTGTGTGTTCGACCGGACCTGGTACGGCCGCGTCCTGGTCGAGCGCGTCGAGGGCTTCGCCACCAAGCACGAGTGGAAGCGCGCGTACCGCGAGATCGTCGCATTCGAGCGCAGCCTCTGCGACGAGGGCACGGTCCTGATCAAGTTCTGGCTGCAGATCTCCGAGCAGGAGCAGCTCGACCGCTTCAACGCCCGTGCGAGCGATCCGCTGAAGCAATGGAAACTCACCGACGACGATTGGCGCAACCGCGAAAAGCGGGACGCGTACGAGAAGGCGATCAAGAAGATGCTCGATCGCACTGACCACCAGGACGCGCCTTGGACGCTGATCTCGGCCGAGAGTAAGGCCTACGCGCGGGTGGCGGTCCTGGAGGCGGTCACCGCCGCGCTCGAGCGCGGAATGCGCGCGGCGGGTCAGGATCCGCTTACGGCCGAAGCAGCGTTGTAATCCTGGCGGCGCCGGTCAGCGGCCGAGGGTGCGGACGAACTCGTCACACGCTTCCGGCAGTGGCGCGATCACGCTGCGCGTTCCGGACAGGCCGGCGCGCAACTCCCTGTCGCCGACCTCGACCGGCAGCAGCGAGTCCTGCAGCTCCGCGATCATGTCGTCGGCGGACTGGATCGCGTCGGCTGCGTGCTCGAGCGACACGCGCGGTTCCGCCGGCGCCGTCGTCGGTGCGGACGGAAAGTCACGGGTGGGCAGACCGCTGCGCTGCGCGAACTCCAGGTGCGTGCGCTTCAGCTGGCCGTAGGCGATCTGCAGCGGGCGGAACAGCCTGTCCTCCATACGGTCACCGGCCTGCTCGTCGAGGTGCTCGTAGGCCTCCCCCAGCGCCGCCATCGCGATGCTCAGCTGATCGACCGCGGCCGCCGCGTCGTCCAGAATCTGCGTCCGGCCCTCTTCAGTCGTATAGCCCATGATCCGAAGTGTGACCTAGATCTCGGCGGCTTGTCGATCGCGCAGTGCTGCCGCCAGGATTCCGTTTACGAATCCGGGGGCGTCGGCACCGCAGAACTCCTTGGCGGTCTCGACTGCCTCGTTGATCGCGCCCTCCGGCGGGATCGCGTGCTCGCCGGGCAACAGCTCGGGTCGCAGGAGCTCCAGTAGCCCGACGCGCAGGATCGACCGCTCTAGCGGAGCTATCCGTCCCAGCGACCAGCCGGTCGCGTACTGGGTGATCAGTGCGTCGAGCTCCGGTTGGTGCTCTTGGACCTCGGTCGCAAGCACCCGCGTGAACGCCCGCACGTCGCGCGGGAACGTATCGTCCAGCGGCCGCTCAAGCAGATCGCTCTGGTAGAGCGCCCAGATCGCTGCGCGCCGCTGGTCGGTTCGGCGCGCCATCAGGCGCGCGATACGTAATCGCCCGAGCGGGTGTCCACGCGCACGAAGTCACCGATGTTCACGAACAACGGCACGTTGATCTGCGCCCCGGTCTCGAGTGTCGCCGGCTTGGTGCCCCCGCCCGAGGCGGTGTTGCCACGGAGGCCCGGCTCAGTCTCTTTCACTTCGAGGTCAACCGCACTCGGCAGCTGCACGTCGGCGGGGTTGCCGTCGATGTAGAGCACCTCGACCTCGTCCGACTCCTTCATCCAGCGCAGCGGATCGGCGAGCGTCGTCTCCGGGATAGTGAGCTGCTCGTAGGTCTCGGTATCCATGAAGTGCGCGTCGGTGCCGTCCTTGTAGAGGAACTGCATGTTGCGCACCTCGGTCCGCACCGGGCGGAACTTCTCACCGGCGCGGAACGTGCGATCGATCACGTTGCCATCGCTGGCGCGGCGCAGCTTCGTGCGCACGAACGCCCCGCCCTTGCCGGGCTTGACGTGCTGGAACTCCATGATTTTGTAAATCGTGCCCTCGACATCGATGTGAGAGCCGTTTCGAAACTCGTTCGTACCGATCATGCGATGGCCGAGTGTAGACGTCAGTCCGTCAATCGACGATGCGGAGGGCCTTCGGGATCTGGGTCAGGATCCCGATGCCTCCCTCTCCGACCACGACCAGATCCTCGATCCGGATGCCGAACTTGCCCGGCAGGTAGACACCGGGCTCGACCGTCACGACCGTACCCGCCAGCAGCGTGTCGTCCGAGCGGAACGAGAGCGTCGGCGCCTCATGGATCTCGAGGCCGACTCCGTGGCCGAGGCCGTGACCGTAATGGCCCTCATGACCTGCGCCGTAGATGATGTCGCGGACCGCCTTGTCGATCTCCCTGCCGTTGCCGCCGGCGCGGACCTCGTCGAGGCCGACCTGCTGGGCGCCGAGCACGAGCTCGTACGCCTCGCGGGCCTCCGGGCCGGGCTCGCCGACAGCGACGGTGCGGGTGCAGTCCGAGCAGTACCCGCTGGCCTTGGCGCCCCAGTCGAGCACGACCAGTTGCCCGCGCTCGATCTTTACGTCACGGGGCGTGGCGTGCGGCAGCGCGCCGTGCGGGCCAGCGGCGACGATCGAGTCGAAACTCGGTGACTCGGCGCCGCGCAGGCGCATGTCGTGCTCCAAGGTGAGCGCGAGCTCGCGCTCGGTGCGACCCTCGAGACCGTGCTCGAGCAGCGACTCGAGCGCCGCGTCCGCGATCTTGGTGGCGACGGCGATCAGCTCGATCTCCTGCTCGTCCTTGACCAGCCGCATGTTCTCGACCAGGCCCTTGACGGGCACGAGCTCGACCCGCTCCGGGAACAGCTCGCGGGTGCGTTCGAGCGCGTCGACGGTCACGCTCTCGGACTCGAAGCCGACCTTGAGGCTGCCCTCGGGCAGGTAGCCGACAGCGTCGCTGATCAGGTTCTGCGCGACCGTGACGCGCTCGAACTCGGCGTAGACCTCCTGCTCGGCCTGTTCGGTGTAGCGGAAGTCAGTCAGGAAGACGCGAGTGCTCGGGCCGACCAACGCCAGGCCGTTGGAGCCCGTGTAGCCGGTCAGGTACCGGACGTTGACGAGGTTCGTCACGAGCATCAGGTCGACGCCCGCCCCGTCGAGTCCGGCGATCAAGCGTTCAGCGCGTGTGCTCATGCAGCCAGCTCCTTTTTCAGTAGGTCGAGTGCTTCCCGGTAACCGTCCGGCCCCTTGCCGGAGATGGTCGCCAGGCAGAGGTCACGGATAACCGACTGCTGACGCCATTGCTCCCGACGATCCACAGCGGACAGGTGTACCTCGACGGCGGGCAGGTCTGTCAGTTCGAGCGCATCGTGGATTGAGTACGCATAGTGCGTCCAGGCGCCAGGGTTGAGGATGACCGCGTCTGAGAGCCCCGCGAGCGAGTGCAGATGCTCGACGAACTCGCCTTCGTGGTTGGAGTGGAAGAACCGCACACTCAGACCGAGCTCAACGGCCCAGGCGTCGATCTGGCGCTCCAACGACGGCAGGTCGAGGCTGCCGTAATGGGTTGGATCGCGCCGGCCCAACTGGTCGAGGTTCACGCCGTGCATCACCTCTACACGGTTATGCAGCACGGTGATCACGCGTACAGCTCCCTGATCGCCGAGCGGAGCTCGGCCGGCGGCACGATCTGGCCGAACAGCGGACGCCCCGGCGCCGGGCACAGGACGAACGGGACAGGCCCCTCGCCCATGCGCTTCTTGTCGCGTGCCGTGGCGAAGATGACCTGCTCAAGGTCGGCTTCAGGGTCGAGCGTCACAGGCAGCCCAGCATCCGCGAACAGCTCCTCGACCTGGTCGCGCAGCCCATCGGCGCCGGAGAGCCTCAGCTCGGCCAGCAGGCCGAGCGCGACCGCCTCCCCGTGCCGGTAGCGCGCGTAGCCGGTCGCCGTCTCGATCGCATGGCCGACCGTATGGCCGAGGTTGAGCAGCTGACGCACGCCAGTGTCGAGTTCGTCCTCGGCGACGATCCGCAGCTTCGCCAGCGCGCAGCGGGCGATCACGTCGGGGTCGTTGGCGGCGGCGCCGCCGCTGACCTGCTCCCACAGGACACCGCCCGTTATCAAGGCGGTCTTGACGACCTCTGCGTAACCGGCCGCGAGTTCCTCAGGCGGCAGCGTCGCCAGCGTCGCGGTGTCCGCGATCACCGCCGAGGGCTGGTGGAACGCGCCGACGTAGTTCTTGGCCTCGGTCAGATCGACGGCGGTCTTGCCGCCGTAGGCGGAGTCGACCTGGGCGACCAGCGTCGTCGGCACCTGCACGACACGCACGCCGCGCTGGTAGGTGGCTGCGCAGAAGCCGGCCATATCACCGATCACGCCGCCGCCGAGGGCGATCACAACGTCGGTCCGGGTGACGCCGGCGCGCACCATTTCGGTCCAGATGATCTCGGCGTGGGCAACGGTCTTCGACTGCTCGCCAGGCATCACCCTGATGTTTGCCAGCGCCGGTTCGAACAGGTCGCCGTAGTGGCGCCCGGCGTTGTAATCGCTGACGATCACCTGGCGACCGCCGACGGTCGGCGGCCAGAAGCCGTGCTCGGTGAGGAGTCCGTTACCGACATAGACGGGGTAGTCGCCTGACGGTGTCGTGGCCCAGATCACACGGCCGGCGTGGTGCGGTAAGCCCTGTATGGCATCGATCACCTTGCCGACGACGTTTGAGCGGGTGCTGGGGATGATCACATCGGCGAGCTGCTCGTACAGTGGCCGGCGCACCGCGTAGAGCTGTTCGAAGCGTTGCGAATCGCGCGCCAGCGGGCGCGCGCCACCGCTCGCCCCCACGCGCTCCCAGGCGTGGTCGACCTCAACGTCGAGCCAGACGACACGGGCGCCGGCGAGCGCCTCGCGAATCCGGGTGGACAGAACCGCGCCGCCGCCGAGCGCGACGGTATGGACCTCGGGATCGTCGAGCAGCTCGAGCGTCACGCGCTCCTCGAGCTCGCGAAAGACCCCCTCCCCATCGGCCTCGAAGATCTGTTGAACCGAGCGGCCCTCACGAGCCTCGATCACCGCGTCGACATCGGCGCTGCCCGGTCCCAGGGCGCGCGCGGCCGTCGACTTGCCAGCGCCCATGAACCCGATCAGGGCGACCTTTGGCGTTGCAGCGTCGTTCATCGCTGCCAGCCGATCCGCTCCTTGTAGGCGGCGACGGCAGCCTTGACGTCGTCGATGTGATCGCCGCCGAACTTCTGGCGGTAGGCGTCGGCCAGGACGAACGCGACCATTGCCTCGGCGACGACGCCGGCAGCCGGCACGGTGCAGGAGTCGGTGCGTTCACGCAGCGCCTGGGCCGGTTGATGGGTCGCGATGTCGACCGACCGCAGCGGCTGCGTCAGTGTCGGCAGCGGCTTCATCGAGCCGCGCACGACCAGCGGATCGCCGTTCGTCATCCCGCCCTCGATCCCGCCGGCGCGATTGGTCTCGCGGTAGTAGCCACGTTCCGCGTCGTAGAAGATCTCGTCGTGGGCCTGTGACCCGGGCAGTCCGGCGACTTCGTAGCCGTCGCCGATCGCGACCGCCTTCATCGCCTGGATCGAGAGGATCGCCATTGCCAAACGGCCGTCGAGCCGCTCCTCCCACGAGATGTGAGAGCCGAGCCCTGGCACCAAACCGAAGGCCCGCACCTCGAAGACACCGCCGAGCGATTCGTTCTGCTTGCGCAGCGTGTTGATCTCGTTGACCATCGCCCTGGTCGCCTCCGGATCGAGGCAGCGCACGGGCGACTCGTCGACCTGCGCGAAGTCAGCCGCGGTCAGGTTGTCGCGACGCGGGGCCGTGACCGAGGTGATCTGCAGTACGTGCGAGAAGACCTCGACGCCGAGAGCGCGCAGAAACTCCTTGGCGACGGCGCCGCCCGCGACGCGTGCCGCGGTCTCACGCGCGCTGGCGCGCTCGAGGATGTCGCGCACGTCGCTGAGGCCATACTTCTGGGTTCCGACAAGGTCCGCATGGCCGGGGCGCGGAAGGTGCACCTCGGGGACGTCGGCTTCGACCGGCCAGGGGTTCATGCGCTCCTCCCAGTTGGCGAAGTCGCGGTTGTGGACCTGAAGTGCGATTGGCCCGCCCAGCGTGCGGCCGTGGCGGACTCCAGCCGTGACCTCAGCGCGGTCGCTCTCGATCTTCATGCGGCCGCCGCGGCCGTGGCCGAGCTGGCGGCGCGCGAGGTCGCGATCGAGCGCCTCGCGGTCAAGCTGCAGGCCGGCCGGCAGCCCTTCGACGATGCAGGTGAGTCCCGGGCCGTGCGACTCGCCGGCGGTGATCAGCTTTAAATACATAGGTCAGTGAGGTTACGTGGCCGAAAGCAACCATGGCCCCGCGAGCACCGCGACGACGCCGCCGAATGCCAGGAACGGGCCGAGCGGGATCGCGGTTTTGCGACCCACCGTGATACCGCGGGTGGCGAGCACGGCGAGGCTGAACAGCCCGCTTGCGAGCAGGCCGACGATCAACGCAATCAGCACGTACTTCCCCAGGTACAGACCGAGCACCACTCCGAGCTTCGCATCGCCCATACCGAGGCCGCCCCGCGAGAGCAGCGCGAACAGTGTCAGAAACCCGCCTGTGGCAAGTCCGGCGAGGAGCTGGCCAGGCACACCTGACGGATGCAGGACCAGGCCGATCAGCAGCGCAAGGAGCGCTGCCGGGAAGGTCAGGCGGTTCTTGATCCGCCGTTCCTCGATATCCGTGATCGCGGCGCGTATGAGCACGGCGATCAACACGAATCCGAGCACTTTCTCCACGTGCGAGTGGTGCACGAGCAGATCCGCGACCCAGAGCACGATCATCAGGACCGTGCCCGCCAGCCGCAGGGGCTCGCTGCGTCCGATGCCGGCGCTGGCTTTGCGTTCGGCTGTCTGCTCGGCCACGGCTAGAAGTGGTCAGTCGGCGGCGGCGGTCTTGATCGCCTCGCCCGTCTGGGCGTCGCGTCCCGGGTGGAACTTCCCGTCGCCGCCGCACCAGGGACAGGTGACCTCGTGTGGAGTGCCGCCCTTGCCCGAGATCACCTTGCCGGTCCCGCGGCACGCGGTGCACTCACTGCGGTCGAACTCGGCCTTTCCGGTGCTCACCGGGCCGAGGATAGACCTACAGCGTTACGCATCGCCTCGACGGGTGCCGGAAGGCCCGTGAACAGTTCGAAGGCGAACGCTCCCTGCGCGACCAGCAACTCCAGCCCATCGATGGTCGGTACGCGTGCCGTGCGGGCCGCTCTGGTGACCACCGCGCCCCCCTCCCGGTAGACGAGATCGGCGACCACACCGAACTCCCCCAGCCCAGCTGGCGGCAGCGGCAGCATCTCGAGACGGTGCTCTGCCTGCAGTCCGACCGACGTGCAGTTGACCAGCACATCAGCGCCGGATATCTCGCTGACCGGCGTCCCGCCCAACTCGGCGCAGAGCTCGGCGGCGCGCTCCGGGGTGCGATTCCAGACCCGCACGTCCGCGGCGCCCGCGTCGAGCAGCGCCCATACCGCCGCCCGCGCGCTGCCGCCCGCACCGAGAACCATCCCGGTTGCACCGGCGAGGTCGATCCGGGCCGCCAGTTCCATGATCAGGCCCGGAGCGTCGGTGTTGTCGGCATCAATCGCGCCGTCCTCCTGGAAGAGCAGCGTGTTGGCCGCACCGATCGCGGCGGCGCGGCCGGTGCCGCCACCCGCAAGCGTGAGCGCCGCTGACTTGTGCGGAATCGTCACGTTCACGCCTTTGAATCCCTGGCTCGGCAGCGCCACGACCGTCTCCGCGAATAGCTCTGGCGGGACCGGCAGCAACTGGTAGCGCCAGCTGTCGCCGAGTCCCACGGCCGTCAGGGCGGCGTTCTGGATCTGAGGCGAGCGGCTGTGAGCGACCGGCCAGCCCACCACGCCGAGGCGGTTCAAGGCTTGCCGCCCCTGCAGAACTCCGGGCTGCCGTGATGCTTGGCGGCCGTCTCGACGGCGTCATTCCAAAGCGCGGACCAATGCAGGAACTGGCTGTAGCTGGCGGTGAACCGCAACGCTCCATTGCCGCAGACCTTGTTGATGAAGTAGACGTCGTCGGTGTTCGCCGGATGGGCCGCGGCCTGGATCGCGGCGAGATCCGGGCTATCGATCGGCGTCGGCGGTAGGCCCGGGTGGTTGGTCGTGTTGAAGGGCGACTTCGACTGCAGATTCTTCTCGGTGAGATCGCCGTAGTTCCCGGTCGCATAGGCGACGGTCGAGTCGAGTCCGAGGTTCATCCCGAGCCGCAGCCGGTTGTAGATCACCGATGCGGCCTTCGGCGCATCCCTGGGCAGCATCGACTCCTCCGTGATCAGCGAGGCGATCTTGAGGACGTCGTACGGCGTGAGGTTCTTGGACTCGGCGTACTTGAAGTTGACCTTGGCGAACTGCCGCTTGAACGCAGTGAGCTGGTCCGCAATCAGCGCGTTGATCTTGACCGGCTTGTGCAGGTTGTAGGTGTCGGGCCACAGGAAGCCTTCGAGCGTCGGCGTGCTGGCAGGCGCCCCGTACTGCGTGGGGTCGAGCAGCGCCGACCGCAGGGTTGCTCTGAGGTAGTTCCCGCGGATCCCGGACTGGTGCAGCAGCTTGTTGACCTGCTTGCGCGAGTGGCCGGGGATGATCGTGACGTTCACGGTCGGCGCGACGCGTGGTGCGACGGGCGCCGGCGAATGCCGCTCGAGCCGATGGACCAGCGCCCCGATGCCGACGATCGCGACCACCAGGACCAGTACCGCGACGAGCCTGCGCGTCAGGAACACGCTAGTTGTGCGCATGCCGATCCAACCAGCTCGCCAACAGATGCGCCGCAGCGCGTGAATCCTCGCTCGCGCGGGGTGGACGGGATCCAATCTCGCCGTCGCGCTGCGCGAGCACGGTCGTGAAGCGCTCGTCGTAGAGCTCGACCGGGACGCCACCCAACCGCTTCTCGAGCACCGCCGCGAACTCCCGCGCCTCACGCGTCTGGTTTGAGTCGCCGCCGGCGAGGCTGAGCGGCAGCCCCACGACCACGCGCTGGACCCCCAGCTCGTGCGCGAGCGCGAGGATCCGACCCATGCCCTTGCGACCGGCAGGCTTCAGTACCGCCTCAAGCGGCGTTGCGAGCACGCCCGTCGGGTCACTTACCGCGACGCCACAGCGAGCGCTTCCATAGTCGAGCGCGAGCACGCGCATTGGTACTACCCGAGTGCCGCCTTCGATCGTCCTGGCGCGCCGTCCTGATCGCATCCGGCAACTTCTCCACCTGGCGTCCGCCGGCCCGCGCCGCGGTGTCCTTGCCGCCGCCGCCACCGCCGACCTCGGCGGCCGCCAGACGCACGATCTCGCCCGCCCTGACGCCCCGCTCCACAAGCGCGGGTGCAACCGAGGCGACGATGTCGACCTTGTCGTCAGACGCAGCACCAAGGACGATCGCGGCATCGCCGAGCTTGGCCTTGAGGCGGTCCGCGAGGTCGAGCAGGTCCTGGCCCGAGACCCCGTCGACCACGGCAGCGATGAGGTTGGCGCCGTCCCGCTGGACGGCGCCTGCAAGGAGCGCGTCCACGTCGACACCATTGCCGGCCGCTCCGCCCTGCTTGATCGTCCGCTCGAGCTCCTTGAGGCGGTCACGCAACTCTGTAACCGCCGTGGGTACTCCGGTCGGCGTCACCCGCAGCGTCCTGGCTGCCTCGCCGAGCGCGTGGCCGTGCTCGCGCGCGATCCCAACTGCGACGGGGCCGGTGACCGCCTCGATGCGGCGCACGTTGGCGGCGCTCGAGGTTTCCGCGGTGACCGCGAGCAGCGCGATCTCCGCCGTCGAGCGCACGTGCGTGCCGCCGCAGAGCTCACGCGAGAAGGAGCCGTCGCCGACCTCAACCATGCGCACGATGTCGCCGTACTTCTCTCCGAACAGGGCCATCGCGCCGAGCGCGCGCGCCTCCTCCAGGGTGGTGGTCAGTGCCCGGACCGCGTAGGCGCCGAGGATCCACTCGTTGACCTGGTTCTCGACGTCGATCAGCTCGTCGGTGCTGAGCGCGGCGCTGTGCGTGAAGTCAAAGCGCAGCTTGTCCGGGCCGACGTATGAGCCGGCCTGATGCACGTGCGTGCCGAGACGCTCGCGCAGGGCCGCGTGCAGCAGGTGCGTTGCCGTGTGGTTGCAGGCGGTCGCGTGGCGGGCGGCGCGATCGACTCGGGCGTGAACGCGCTCGCCGTCGCGCAGCGTGCCGAGCTCGGGCACGACCTCGAGCACCTGGTCGTCGCCGAGCCGCAGCACGTCGTCGACGCGGGCGACGCAATCACCGTCCTCGCACTCGATGTAGCCGGCGTCGGCCACCTGGCCGCCGCCGGTCGCGTAGAACGGAGACTCGAGCAGCTTGACCAGTACGCGACCACCCTCGGTTTCGACCGCACCGACTGTGGTCTCGACGCTGGTCGCCTCGTAGCCCTGGAACTCGGTCTTGAATCCGGCCTGGCCGGCGAACACGGCCGCCTGCTCGCGCAGACCGGTGTCCTTGGCACGGGCGCCACTCGCGCGCGACTGGCGGCGCTGCTGCTCCATCAGCTGTTCGAAGCCGCGCTCGTCGACGCCGAGGCCATGCTCGGTGACAAGCTCCAGCGTCAGGTCGATCGGGAAGCCGTGCGTGTCGTGCAGGCGGAAGGCATCGGCGGCCGAGATGCCCTCGTCGCCTGACTCCCTGGCGCGCTCGATCAGCTCGTCCAGGAGCTTTGAACCCTCGTCGAGGGTGTGCCCGAAGCCCTCCTCCTCGGAATTCAGCCACTTCGAGACGGACTCGCCGTGCTGGACCAGCTGACCGTACTCGCGGCCCATGATCTCGGTCACGACCGTCTGGTAGCGCTGCAGGAAGCCGGGATCCAGACCCAGCGTCTTGCGTCCCTGGAGGATCGCGCGGCGCATGATGCGACGCAGCACGTAACCGCGCTCCTCGTTGGATGGGACGACGCCGTCAGCGATCAGGAAGGTCGCCGCGCGGCTGTGGTCGGCCAGGATCCGCAGCGCGCGGTCGGTTTCAAAGCTCTCGCCGTAGCGGCGGCCCGAGAGTTCCTCGCCCAGCACGATCAGCGGCGCGAACTGATCGGTTTCGAACACCGTCTCCTTGCCCTGCAGGACCGCGGCCATGCGGTTGAGACCGAGCCCGGTGTCGATGTTCTCGTTGGGAAGCGGCGTCAGGTTGTTCGGAGGGTTCTGGTCGAACTGCATGAACACGAGGTTCCAGAACTCGAGGAAACGCTCGTTCTCGCCGCCGGGAAGGTCGTCCGGCTTGCCGCGCTCGACACCAAGGTCGAGGTAGAGCTCTGAGTCGGGACCACAGGGCCCGGTGGGCCCTGACTCCCAGAAGTTTTCGGAGCGCGGGCATTCGACGATGCGCTCGCGCGGCATCCCGACCTCGAGCCAGAGGTCGATCGCGTCCTGGTCAGGACCGATGCCGAGCTCGTCGTCGCCACCGAAGACCGTGACCCAGATGTCGTCCTCATTGAGGCCGAAGCCGTTCCGGGACAGGTCCCAGGCAAAGCGGATCGCCTCGCGCTTGAAGTAGTCACCGAAGCTGAAGTTGCCCAGCATCTCGAACATCGTCAGGTGGCGCGCGGTCATGCCGACGTTCTCGATGTCGACCGTGCGGAACGCCGGCTGACAGGTCGTCAGCCGCTTGCTTGGGGGCTGCTCCGTCCCCGAGAAATATGCCTTCAGCGGGTGCATGCCGGCGACGATG
This sequence comes from uncultured Conexibacteraceae bacterium, assembly GCA_963720195.1. Taxonomy (GTDB): domain Bacteria; phylum Actinomycetota; class Thermoleophilia; order Solirubrobacterales; family Solirubrobacteraceae; genus Palsa-465. The sequence goes on along the minus strand of CAVRFD010000007.1, from coordinate 280,046 downwards.
AAGAGCGCCGAGGTGTCACTCGCCGGCGGGATCAGCGACGCGCCACGCTGGGCCAGGTGGCCGTGCTCCACGAAGAACTCACGGAACGTATCGCGGATCTCGTCAGAGGTCATTGTCATCGCGGGGTGGAGTGTATGCGGCGCGCTCGCATACTCGTCGACTAATGGGGTTGCGTGGCGAGCCTGTTGGCTACTTTCCGGAGCATGCGTTCACGAACCGCCTCCATCCCACTACTGCTCGTCTTTTCATTGCTCGTCGCACTCGCTGCGAGTGGCCCTGCCATTGCCGATTCAAGCGATCCCTGTAGCGGGACCGTCTCGGGTTGGACGGCGTGGAGTTCGCTCGCGCTTGACGACAGCATTCAGAGCGTATTCGCGAGCAGCGCCGACATCTACCTCGACGCCGACGTAACGCTCGGTTCCGGCGGCAGTCTCGCGGTAGGCGCCGGGGGCAGCCGCGTGACCATCGATCTCTGCGGACACTCGCTCGACATCCCGGACCCCGACGAGAGCGACGCTGCGATCGAGGTTCCGTTGGGCGGATCTCTCACCATCGAGGACACGTCAGCGGCCGGGAACGGATCGCTGACCGCTGTGGGTGGCGATGGAAGCGACGTGGACGTGTTGGGAGCGGGCGCCGGGATCGGTGGCAACGGCGGATCGGCGTCGGCAACGGCCGGCGAAACCCCCGGAACGATCACGGTCACGGGCGGCACTGTCAGCGCGACCGGCGGCAACGCCCTCGGTGGTGTCGGGAGCGGCGCCGGAATCGGCGGCGGTGGCGCTGCCTTCGGCGCAGACGGCGGCGCCGGCGGCGCCGGAGGGGCCGGTCCATCCGCTGGCGAAGGCGGAGGTCTGGGCAGCCCTGGGATTGGCGGGGCTGCTGGCGGCGAGGGTGGCGCTGGGGGCGTGATCGACCTCGCCGGCGGAGGCGTGACGGCCACGGCCGGCGCCGCCGGCGTTGGTGGCGGCGCTGCCGCGATCGGCGGCGGTGGTGGCGCAAACGGCGGGACCGGCGGCATCGGTGGAGCGGGCGGGACCGGTGCCATCGGCGCAGCCGGCACATCTGGGGCTGACGGCGGCACGGGCGGTGATGGTGGTGTCGGCGGCGGTGGTGCTCTCGGCGGCAACGGCGGCAACGGCGGCAGCGGCGGTGCAGCCGGACTGATCGAGGTCAGCGGTGGGCTCGTGACCGCAACCGGTGGTGAGGGCGAGAATGGGTGGACAGCCGCCATCGGCGGCGGTAACGGTGGCCTCGGCGGCGGCGGCGGTATCGGTGGAGCGGGCGGAAGCGGTGCGGCCGGCGGTGCCGGCGGCGACGCAGGTTCGGCCGGAGTCGATGGCACCGGTGGTGACGGCGGTTATGGCGGAGATGCCGGCGCAGGCGGCGTGGGCGGTACTGGAGGGCAGGGCGGCGCCGGGGGCGCGATCCATCTCACCGGTGGGGTCGTGAGCGTGAGCGGCGCGAGTGAAACCGAGGTGAGGATCGACGGGCGGTTGGCTCCCGCAACCGGTGGAAGCGGCGGCAACGGCGGCGTGCTGATCGGCGGTGGCGGCGCGGGCGGCGCCGGCGACGGTGGTGCCGGTGGTGCCGGCGGTGCCGGTGGCGCCGGCGGTTTGATCGGCAACGGTGGCAGCGGCGGTGCCGGTGGCGCTGCGGGTTTCGGCGGCGAGGGTGGCGTTGGCGGGGACGGCGGTGCCGGTGGCGCCGGTGGCGCCGGGTCGGCCCTGTCACAGGGCGGTGGAAGCTTGACCACGGGCAATGGTGGGGTCGGCGGCGGTGCGGCAGGCGCAGGTGCGACCGGCGGCGCGGGCGGCAACGGCGGCTCCGGACTGGAGGACGGTGCCGGCGGCGTTGGTGGCGTTCCGGGCACCAGCGGGGACGGCGGAAATGCCGGCGGAATCGAGGTTCAGCCTGGACCTGCGTCCGCGCTTGCGGGAGACGTCGCCGGGTCGTTGACGGTCGACAGCGGTGCGACGCTTGATGTCCTCGCCGGCCAGACACTGTCGCTGGACGGGACCGGGAGCAACGCGGGCACGATCGCGCTCTCAGGCACCCTGTCCGGTAGCGGCACCCTCGCAAACACGCCCGGATCGATTCAGGTTTCCGGCCCGTCATGGTCCCTACCTGGCAACGGCTCCGGTAGCGGAGGGCTGGCGGTGACCGGCAACGTCTACGAACTCACGTTCTCGATCCCGTCGGGCGGCGCTCCGGGCAGCATGTGGGTGTACGCCGACGACGTCGCCGACTCGGGTGAATCGCTGCCGTCCCCGCCGGCGGCCCCGGCCGGGCAGCAGACCGCCGGCCTCGGATGGGGCTTGGGGACGACGACGCTTACCGCCACCACGCGGCTCGGGCCGCTTTCGACCAGCGTGTCAGGCATCCAGACGCTCGCGCTGACGCCTTCGTATCAGGCTGTCCCAACAACAACCACGACCACGACGACCACCACGACGACAACGACTCCGGTCACCACGACCACTCCCGCGGCCCGCAAGCCTGTCCATCACAGGGCCAAGCCTGTCCATCACAAGGCCGAGCCTGTGCGCCACAGGCCGGTCGTGCAGATCGGCGGTCCGGTTGCCGGACACACATACTTAGGCGGATACCCGGCGCCTGTCTGCCATGCCACGGTGAAGGGCTCGACGATCAAGCGCTGCATGATCCGCGAGCGCTCGGCCGGCACGCACGACGGCATCAGCAATCATCGGATCACGGCCACCGCGGTGACCAGAGCGGGGTTGAAGGCCAGCCGCACGATCAGCATTCGCACGGAGCAGTTCCAATTCGGCGCCACCACTTCGGCAAATGGCACGTACGTTCTGCGACTGGGTGCCACCTACACCCTGCTGGTCGCGTCCAACGCCAAGCCTCTGTACGTCGACGCTGCGGTCGCGCCGCAGCCACCGGCCGGGGTCCACGACTGGTTCCGCCGCGCCGGCAGCAGCCACGGCATTCATCTCTGGAAGCTCGCCGTGAACCTGCCGACGGGGCTGGACGCCTTCCGTTATTGGAACCTCGGCGTCCGGATCGGCGCGCGCACCGAGGTGCTCACGATCCGCACCTGATCGCACCGGCGCCACCAGTTATCTGGTGATGGTTCCCCAGCCGACTATCAGCTCGCCGTCCATCAGGCAGGCGAGCTGGCCGGGAGCGGCGCCGGCGACCGGCTCCTCGAGCTCCAGGGTCAGCTCGCGGTGACGGCCCGCCGCGGGGTCATCGCAGACACGGGCGGGGAGCGGTTGCGAGCGGTACCGGAGCTTGACGCGATCGACGCGCGCCCCTTCGCGATGTAGGCGGGCGCCGCGCACGCGCACGCGGTCGGTCAGCAGCCGCTCGTGCGGGCCGACGACGACGCGGTTGCTCTCCGCATCCTTGTCGATCACGTAGAGGGGCTCGCTCGCGGCGACACGCACCCCACGCCGCTGGCCGACCGTGAACAGCTCGTGGCCACTGTGCTCGCCGAGCACGGTGCCGTCGGTGTCCACGACCTCACCGGGGCGCGGAGCGATGCCGCCATGGCGCTCAAGGAAGCGGCCCCGAGAGGTGCCGGCCAGGAAGCACAGGTCCTGTGAGTCGACCTTGCTGGCGACCGGTAGGCCGGCCTGCGCGGCGAGCGCCCGAACCTGGGGCTTCTCGTACTCTCCGAGCGGGAATCGCATGCGCGCCAGCGACTCCGGCGAGAGCGCGGCGAGCATGTACGTCTGGTCCTTGGCCGGATCGGCCGCGACCCTGAGGAGTCCGTCCTCCACGCGGGCGTAGTGCCCGGTCGCGAGCGTCGCGCAGCCGAGCCGATCCGCGAACTCGAGCATCGCGTCTAGCCGCACGTGGCCGTTGCAGCCCACGCACGGGTTGGGTGTCTCCCCCGCGCCGTAGGCGGCGATGAACGGCTCGACGACACCAGCGCGAAACTCCTTGCGCAGGTCGAGCGTGAAGTGCGGCAGGCCCAGCGAGTGCGCGAGAGCACGTGCCTGCGCGACCGCTGATGATGAGCAACAGCTCTGCTCAGCGTCGTTCTCGTTGTCGGCCCAAAGTTCGAGAGTGACGGCGATGGCCTCGCCGTCCTTCGCGCTGAGGAGGGCGACGACGCTCGAGTCGACGCCGCCCGACATGGCCACAAGCGTTCTGGCCGTGCCCGGTCCAGCGGGACCGGGCAGCGCGCCGCGCGACCGGACTGCGGCACCCAAGGCACGTGCGAGCGCGTCGGCCGCGACAGCTGCGGCGTGGCGCTTCGCGGGGCTCAGTCCACCGAGTTCCGCCGAGATTTCGTCAGGCCCAACGCGGGCGGCGTCGAGCAGCGTCGCGCCCCGGACGAGGGTCACCGCGGCCGAGGCTGCTGCGTGGGATGCGCCGCAGCCGTTGGCGCTGAAGCCGGCGTCGGTGACGTGGGTGCCGTCGGTCTGGACACTGAAGGTGACCTCGTCGCAGCACTCGCCGCCGCCGAAGGTCACCGTGAAGGCGTTGGCGGGTGTGTGGCCCTCGCCCTGGGGCGAGGTGAGGTGGTGCTCAAAGGCGAGCGTGTCCATGGCGGAGTAAAGGATATGCGGCCTTCTTTCCGCCTCCACTTCGTAATAACGAAGTCCAGGCGGAAAGAAGTGGTTCAGCGCAGGCGCAGACCCAGCTCGCGCAGCTGGATGTCGTCGACCGGGGCCGGTGCGCCGGTCAACGGATCGGCGCCGCTCGTCGCCTTCGGGAAGGCGATGACCTCGCGGATGTTGTCGCGGCCCGCGAGGATCGCGACGAGACGGTCGATGCCCATCGCGATGCCGCCGTGCGGCGGCGCGCCGTACTTCAAGGCGTCGAGCAGGAAGCCGAACCGCTCGTTGGCCTCCTCGGCATCGAGGCCGATGATGTCCAACACGCGCTGCTGCTCGTCCTGACGGTGGATGCGGATCGAGCCGCCGCCGACCTCCGAGCCGTCGAGCACCAGGTCATACGAGCGGGAGAGCAGGCTGCCGGGATCGTCGAGGTCGCCGGTCGGCGCCGTGAACGGGTGGTGCTCGGCGGTCCAACCCCCGGTCTCCTTGTCCTGAGTGAACATCGGGAATTCGACCACCCAAAGCAGGTCGTGGATGCCCTCCGGGAGGAGGTCGAAGCGACGCGCGAGCTCGAGGCGTAGCGCGCCCAGCACCTGGCGCGCCGTCGCGCGGGCGTCGGCGACGATGAAGATGACGTCGCCGGTCTGCGCGTCGAGCTTCTCCTTGATCGCGCGTACCTCGTCCTCGGAGAGGAACTTCGCGATCGGCGAGCGCAGCGTGCCGTCCTCCTGGACGAACGCCCACACCAGGCCCCTGGCGCCGTACTGCTTGGCGAACTCGGTGAGCGCGTCGAGGTCGGAACGTGGGAGCTCGCGCGCGCCGGCATTGAGGCCGAGGACGGCGCCCGAAGCCCCGGCGAGGGCGCCTGAGAAAACCTGGAACTCACTGGAGCGGACCGCGTCTGAGAGATCGTGGAGCTCGAGACCGAAGCGGCGGTCCGGGCGGTCCGAGCCCCAGCGACTCATCGCCTCGCCCCAGGTGATGCGCGGCCAAGGTGCCGGCGGTACCTCGAAGCCCTCGCTGGCGAAGACCGCTGTGTAGATCGTCTCCATCAGCTCGATCACATCGTCCTCGGTGACGAACGACATTTCGATGTCGAGTTGGGTGAACTCGGGTAGGCGGTCGGCGCGCGAGTCCTCGTCGCGGAAGCAACGGACGATCTGGTAGTAGCGCTCGAGGCCGCCGATCATCAGCAGCTGCTTGAACAGCTGCGGCGACTGCGGCAGCGCGTAAAACGAGCCCGGCTCCGTGCGCGAAGGCACGAGGAAGTCGCGTGCGCCCTCCGGTGTCGAGCGCGTCAGAAACGGCGTCTCGATCTCAAGGAAGTCGCGCTCATCGAGCACGCTACGGATCGTCTGGATCACGCGGTGCCGCTGCTCGAGCGCCTCTCGCATTGGGTTGCGGCGCAGGTCGAGCGAGCGGTGGCGCAGGCGCAGGTTCTCGTCGACGGGGCCGTCCTCGTCGACCTGGAACGGTGGCGTCTCGGAGTCGGCGAGGAGCTCGATCTCCTTGACGTTGATTTCGATCTCACCTGTGACCAACCTCGGGTTCACGTTCTCCGGCTCGCGAGGGACGATCGTTCCACTGACGCTGATCACGTCCTCGGAGCGCAGACCGTGCGCGGCCGCGTGAGCCTGCGGGGCTGATTCCGGATGGAAGACGAGCTGCACGAGTCCAGAGCGATCGCGCAGGTCGATGAAGATCAGGCCGCCGTGGTCGCGTCGACGGTGGACCCAACCGGCGACGCGGGCGGTGGTGCCCGAGCGGTCGCCTGTGAGCTCGGCGGCCCAGGCGTCGCGGAAACCGTTCGGGCGGGGCGACCGCTTCATGCGAAGTGGCTCCCGCGCAGGATCGCGGCGATCACAGCGCCGGTGGCAAGCTCCTTCTGCTCGCCGCTACCCATGTCCCTGAGGCTCGTCTGCTCGCCGTCGTTCACGATTGCAACGTACCGAGCATCGATTCGATCTGCGTGCTTGAGGGCGCCCTTGAGTGAGCGGCCGGTCAGCTCGAGCTGGGCTGCAAGACCAGCCCGGCGCGCCTCGCGCGCGAGCTCGAACGCTCTCAGGTGGGCCGCGCGCAGCTCGCGGTCGGCGACCGTGACCAGCAGATCGACTGCGTCGGGCGCTGTCGGTTGTTCCGGGGCAGCGAGCAGAATGCGCTCGACCCCGGTCGCGAAGCCAATTCCGGGCGTCGGCTTACCGCCGAGCTGCTCGATCAGACGGTCGTAACGACCACCGCCGCCCACCCCGGACTGGGCGCCGAGCGCGTCGCTCGAGAACTCGAAAAGCGTACGCGTGTAGTAGTCGAGGCCGCGCACCAGCGTCGGATCGAGCTCGTATGGGATCTCGGCGACGTCGAGCAGCGCGCGGACCTGCGCAAAGTGCTCCGCGTCGTCGGGCGCAAGCCGGTCGAGCAGCTTCGGCGCCGACTCCATCACGCGGCGGGTACCAGGATCGTTGGCATCGAAGGCGCGCATTGGGTTGAGATCGATCCGGTCACGCACCTCGCCCGAAAGCTCGGATTCGTGTGCGCGCAGGTATGCGGTGAGCTCGTCCCGGTACTCGACCCTGGTCTCCGGGGTCCCGAGGCTCGCAAGCCGCAGCCGCGTGCCCTTCACCCCCATCGCCTCGAGCAGGCCTGCCAGCAACAGGATCAGCTCGGCGTCGGTCTCGGGACTCTCGGAGCCTATCGCCTCGGCGCCGACCTGCCAGAACTGCCGGTAGCGACCGCGCTGCGGCGCCTCGGCGCGGAAGAAGCTCGACAGATACCAGAGCTTCACCGGTTGCGGCAGCTTGTGCATGCCGTGCTCGATGTAGGCGCGGCACACCGGCGCCGTCCCCTCGGGGCGCAGCGTCAGCGAGCGGCCGGCGCCGTCGTCGAACGTGTACATCTCCTTCTGGACGATGTCCGTGGCCTCACCCACTCCGCGCGCGAACAGCTCGGTGGATTCGAACACCGGGGTCTCGATCCGTTGATATCCGGCCGCACCGAGAATGCGTGCTGCCTGGGTCACCAGCACCCGCCGGCGTCCCATGTCCTGGGGCAGGACGTCATAGGTCCCCTTCGGCGCCTGGATCATCGCCGCGGCACCTTCCGTGCGCGGCTGGTCACTGGTGGGAGAGCTCGCGGAGGAACGGGTTGGTCGCGTGCTCGTTGCCGAGCGTAGTCACACCCATGTGACCGGGATAGACCGTGGTCTGCAGGGGGAACTCGTCGATCAGCGCCTCGATTGAGGCGAGCAGCGTCGGCCAATCGCCGCCCGGAAGGTCGACGCGCCCGACTGATCCCTGGAAGAGCACGTCGCCTGACAGCAACGCGTCCTCGCCACGAACCGAATAGGTCACGTGCCCGGGGCTGTGGCCGGGCGTGAAGCGCACGTCGAAGGTCAGGCCGGCGAGCTCGAGCGTGTCTCCGCCTGTGACGGTGTGCTCGGCCTCGTAACTGTCGAACGGCCCGAACCCCGGAGGCGTGTAAGCATCGATATTGGCGAGGATCTCGCGCTCGAGCTCGGGTACGTAGACCGGTGCGCCGGTCGCGTCATGCAGAGCCTTAACTGCTCCGACGTGGTCGAAGTGGGTGTGCGTGATCAGAATCGCCGCGATCGTCTCGATCCCGAGCGCCTCCTTCGCTGCCAGCAGCCGCTCGGCCTCATCGCCCGGGTCGATGACCACTGCAACGTCGGAACCCTGGCGGCGCACGAAGTAGGTGTTCTCCTGCACCGGCCCGACGGTGAACATGCGGACGTCGATCATCGTTTCGCGGATGTGACCTGCTTCTTGGCCATCCGCCGGCGCCAGAGAAACATCTCGAGCCAGTACCCGAGCCCGATGTAAAGCAGCATCGCGACCAGCGCAAACAGGACGGCCGACTCGACGCGGTTGCCGCTCTTCGAGCCTTTGGAGGTGTGGTAGGTGACCAGGATGAAGATGAAAATGAAGCCGCCTGCCAGCAGCGCGCGCTGGGAGGAGCTCTTCCACGTGGGCTTGCGACTCAGCCGCTCCTCACGCCGGCTTTCGCGAGTGGAGCGCTTCTTCTCCTCTGCGCTCGGCGGCCGGCCGGTGCGGCCGCGCGCCTCGACGACGCCGGCGGCATTGCCGCGGTGCTTGGTCTGACGCTTGCGTTTGGCCTGAGGCATTGGTGAGATGGAGATTAGTCGCTCTGCGGCTGGGTATTACGCGCGCTCTGTAACGCATCTTCGAGGTAGCGACGGTTCGCGACCGGCAGATCGTCGGGGAAGCCCGCGAACGCCGCCCGCGGCGGCACGCCGACGACCTCCGCGCGGACCGGTATCGCGTGCCTGGCGATCGCCGCCACAAGCGATGCGAGGTTCGTCTGGCGATAGTCCTCGACGTTGGTCGAGACCTGCGCCACACCGTCACGATGGGGCAGCGTCAAGCCGATCGCCCTGACCGAGGGGAGCCCCTCAGGTCCGCCCTCGCGGATCAGCGCCGCGATCTCCCTGGCGGTCTCAAGCGTCGCCGGCGGCGCCAGCTCGACGTTGAAGGCGATCAGCGGCGGACGCGCACTGACCAGCACCGCGCCGGCCTGGGGATGCAGTCGCGTCGGACCGAAGTCCGGGGTCAGCTCGCCGGCGTCGATCCGTTGCTGCAGCAGGTCCGGACCGCCGCGCCGGATCTCGGCTCGGGTTACTCGCCACTCTGTCAGGAGCCCGTATAGGAACACGGGGATCCCGAGCTCGTTGCCGAGGCGATCGGCGAGCGTGAGCGCCTGGGCACAGGCGGCACCGCGCTCGCTGTCGTCCATGTAGACGATCGGTGCCACGTCGAGCAGCCCGGTGCGAGGGTGCGAACCCTCGTGCGTTGCCATGTCGAGCAACTCGATTGCCGTGGCCGCGCCGACCGTCAGCGAATCGGCAAGGTTCGAGGATGGCGCGTTGCCGACATCGGCCAGCGTGTAGACGGTCCGGTTGTGATCCGGATCGCTGTGGATGTCGAGCAGCCGGACGGCGCCGACGCTGGTGAGCGCCTCAGCCAGAGACGCGGTCATCAACGCATCACGGCCCTCTGAGAAGTTTGGAATCGCCAGCAAATCGTCCACCAGGGCGGCGGTGGTTCCGAGCTTATAAACTCGGCGAGCGACTCCGGCCGGAGTAGCTCAGTCGGTTAGAGCAGCGGAATCATAATCCGCGTGTCGGGGGTTCGAGTCCCTCCTCCGGCATCGTACGATTTGCAGGAACTTCCCGTCGTTATTGGGGTTCCCGCGGTTCTGGCCTCGACGTTCGTGACCGCTACGAACCGCCATAAACCGCCCGTTGGCTGGCAAAACAGGCCAACCAGTCCAACGGGATCCGCGTCATGCTGCCCTCCCTAGTCGACGACGAGAACTGACGAGTGGGGCCCCGCTCGCGCGGGGCCCCATCCTGTGCGCCGGGGTCGGCGCGCTACCTGCCTGGTTGGGTCAGCCGTCGCCCAGGTAACCGGCCGGCAGGCTCCGGCCCGGCACCTGGTCGGGGGTCAGGATCTTGCTGTCCCCGGGGTACGGCTTCTTCCAGTCATGAGCCGTGTACCAGTCGTACCGGTTCATCTGCGGCACGTTCACCGAGTCGGCCATCGCGTGGGGGCCGGCGAGGTGGCTGTGCTGCGCGACCGTCCACCGGTCCCATGCCGCGACGACTGAGCGTTCGGCCTTGGGAGCGGATTTGACGCCTACGCTCGCCGCCGCCGCGGACGACGACGAGGCCGGCAGCCCCTCAGTGAGCGGGATCTGATTCGGCACAGCGTTGTACGGCGTCATGTCCGGCCTGTTCGTGAACGCGCTGTACATCGGGACCGCAGCCCGGTCCTCCTGGTTCATGGGCTGGATGCCGAGGATCTGCTCGATCGTCTTCACAACGTTGATCTGGGTGTAGTAGTCGCTGTTGATCGCGTCGTGGTTGACGTACGGGCTTGCGATCCACAGCGGACCGCGATGCCCATCGACGTGGTCGACTCCCGCCTGCGTGTCGTCCTCCAGGACGAACACCGCAGAGCTCTTCCAGAACCGGCTGTGGGAGATGTCGTCGATGACCCGTCCGACGGCCAGGTCGTTGTCGGCCACCTCGGCGGTCGGGGTCGGGTCCGGGGATCCGGCGGTGTGGTCGTCGGGCAGCGTCATGATCGTCAGGTTCGGGAGCTTCCCGGTCTTCTCGGCCTGCTTGAAGTCCCGGTCCCAGACGTCCACGCGGTACTGGTCGGGGACGTCGAGGTCAAAGTTCGGGAACTCCGAGTTGGTGATCGCATTCAGCGACGGCACGTCGGAGTAGAACTTGTACTCGTTCAGCGGCACGTCGAGCTTGCCTGATTCCTTGCCCTCCAGCACCTGCGAGTCCTCATACCACTGCGACCAGGTAGGCGTCGGCGACGGTCCGTCGCTGAACGCCTCGAACTCACCGTAATTGGCCACCGTCTGGTGCGCACGTTCGGCGGCGTTCCAGAGGAACCCGTCACGCTGGTAGGCAAGCGCGTCGCCACCGTTGTACGGGTAACTGCGGTCCCAGGTGTTCGACTGCCATTGGAGATAGTCGTCAGGGTCCGCCTGCAGGAGCCAATTGTGCCCGTCTGCAGACAGGGTTCCGTCGTCGTAGAAATTGTCGAACAGAGTGAACTGGTTTGCGAGGGCGTGCTGGTTCGGCGTGATCGTCTCACCGAACTGCGCGTCGGCGGGGTCACTGTTGCCCTTGCCGATGTCACCCAGCACCTGGTCATAGGTGCGGTTCTCCTTGATGATCAGGAACACGTGCTTGATCGCTGACGGCTGACCTAGCTCCGCCGGGATCGCCGCTAGCTTCCCACCAACGCGCCTGGACGGCTTCCGTGAGTGCTTGGTGACCAGGTGGTCCCAGCCGTTGTCGGAGAAGACCTCCCTGGTTAGAGGACCGAGCTCCTGCTGTGTCGGCATTGCGAACGATGTGATCGTCCCGGTGAACTGGTAGGTCTGGTAACCGGTGGCGTTGGGCGTACCCGCACCGGCACCCACGGTCACCTGGTCGCGACGCGAGCCGATGCCGTGGTTGTTGGTCACGATCACCTTGTTCAGCGGCGCGTCGTACTGTACTTCGTCCGGATACCAGTCAGTCGGGATCAGGCCCTCATACTGGACGGGCGAGACCTGGCCGTTGTATCCGTAGACCGCGATCGCGTTGTCCCGGCCGACGCTCACCAGCAGGTGGTTGCCGTCCGGCATCGCGACCCAGTTGGGGGACGCGCCGACCGTTGAGCCCGGCAGCGGCTCGACGTTGAAGGTCTGCGTCACCGCGTTGGTCGTGGCGTCGATGATCGAGACCGTGTCGCTGTTGGTGTTGGTCACGAATAGCGTCGTTCCCTCTGCCGTCACCGAGCTCGGCTGCAGGCCCACGTTGATCGTGCCGGTCACGGCGTTGGAGCTCAGATTCACGACTGAGACGGTGCCCGTGGTCGATGCACCCGTCACCGGGCTTGAGACGATCGGCGTCCCGTCGGACTCGTTGGTCGTGTCGCCGGTAACGGCAACACGACCGCCGCGGTTGGTGACATACGCCGCGCCACCGACGATCGCGACAGCTTGTGGCGCGTTGCCGACCGGGATCTGATCGACCACCTTGTCAGTCGTCGTGTCGATGACCCCGAGCGCGTTGCTCCCGCTCAGCGCCGCGTACAGTGTTGTACCGTCGGGCGACACCGCCAGCCCGGCCGGAATCGCGCTTCCGTGCGCGCCGTTGGGAATCGGAATGTCGACGGGATCCGAAACGGTCCCGCCGGATGCGACGGAGTACTTCACGATCTGGGTCGCCTCGGGAACGTACAGGCTGGACCCATCTGGCGAGTAGACCGGAACACCGACTGAGTTGGCCGATACTGACTGCAGCGTGGCTCCAGTCGTCATGTCGATTAGGTTCAGTGACGAGCCGGAACTTCCGCCGGTGAGTACGGCAAGCGTCGAGCCGTCCGGACTCAGGGCACTTCCGGCCGCCTGGTCGGGAACGTCGATCCGCTGACCGTATGGCGAGAGCCATTGGTTGTCCGGCACCAGGATCCGACCATTTATGGTCTGACCGACTTCGCTGGTTCCGAACGGATTGATTGCGGATAGGTCAATGCCGAACGGCCGTGCCCCGGATGCCGCTGCGCTTCCAACGCAACAGATCGCCACCACGAGGACTGCTAAACCGGCTATTACCGCTCGCGGACGCGCTAATGCGCGCCGTGCCAGTGATACGAGCACAGGTTGCCTCCTGTTTATGGGTTGTGAGTAGGCCCCGGCCCGCGGCCCATGCCGTGTGTACAGGCGCCGGAGGTGAGACTAGGTGGAGATCTGCGTCCGCAAGTTACCCGTCTGTGTGCCTGATGTTTCCTACTCGTCACGCGCTGTTTAGCGGCGCTCGCTTCCGGGTATACGGGCTTGTCGCCCGGGGTTTAACTGTGCTCGCTTCCGGCTAAGTGGTCGCAGCTTGAGTGTCAGCCGCGCTCACCGCTGGTTGTAGCTGAGCCGGGGATTGATCGGCTCAGAGTGTGAGTGACAGCGGCCGCACCGGAGTGTTAACAGGTTGGCAACAAGCGCCCCTGGGAAGTGTGCTTTCGTGACACCCATGGATCAAGCGGAGTTACTGACAGGCCACCGCTTGGAGGTTTCGGGGGCCGTGCCGCCACCGGCCCTGGCAGTCGAGGGGCTCACGAAGCGATACGGAGAGACCACCGCGGTACGGGCGGTGTCGCTGCAGGTCTGGCCGGGCGCGATCCACGGCCTGGTTGGGCCGAACGGGTCGGGCAAGACCACGATCCTGCGCAGCGTGCTCGGACTCGTGCGTCCGGACACGGGCTCGATTCGGGTGCTCGGCACCGACCGCGATAGCGCTGCGGCGCGCGCGGAAGGGGGCTTGGCAGGCCTGGTCGACGACCCACGCTTCTACCCGTATCTGACCGCGCGCGTGAACCTCCGATTGCTGGCGAGGCTCGACGCGGACAGGCACCCAGACCTCGATCTCGACGCGCTGCTGTCGCAGGCGGGCCTGGAGAATGCTGCGCGACAGAGGGTCGGCGGCTTCTCACTCGGGATGCGCCAGCGCCTCGGCCTCGCCGCGGCGCTGATGCGGCGCCCGGCCGTCTTACTGCTCGACGAGCCGGCCAACGGACTCGACCCCGCCGGCGCGGATGAGCTGTGGCAGGTCGTGCGGCGGCTCGCCGCCGACGGGACGGCCGTGCTGCTGTCCAGCCACGACCTGGCCACGATCGATGACGTGTGTGACGAGATCACCGTCATTCGCCGGGGAGAGGTGGCCTGGTCCGGGGCAACGGCTGAGCTGCGGACGTTGGCACCGACACCCGAGCACATCCTCCACACCGACGACGACAGCGCCGCCTTCGAGCTCGCCGGTGCACTCGACATCCCTGCGCAGGATGGGGACGGGGACCTCCGCGTGACTGCGTCAAGCGATGAGCTCGCCCGGTTCACGATCGCGCTGGGAGAGTCGCGGATCGGGATCCAATCGCTGACACCCGGGACCTCGCCGCTGCGGATCTTGTTCAGTCGGTTGACCGAGCGCCCGGACGACGTGCCCCAGTCGACCACCATCGAGCAGCCCGCCGTGGGTGAGCTGCCATTGGCGGGACAGTCGGCGCCAGCGGCCGCCGCGCCCCGAAGTCATGGCCGCCGGCCGCGCGTCGGCGATGTGCGCGCGGTCTGCGCAGTCGAGACCCGCAAGCTCGCCGCGCAGATCAGGCCACGCGTGATGCTGGCAGCGTGCCTGGTCGGCCCATGGCTGTTCGAGCTCGGCATCAAAGCGACGGGCAGCCTGCCCTCGGACACGCTCTTTGGCCAGTGGATGCTGCAATCCGGTGCGGCGTTGCCGCTGGTGGTGCTTGCGTTCGCCGGTTCATGGCTGTTCGCCCTGCTGGCGAGCCTGGTCGCCGGGGACGCGTTCTCAAGCGAGGATCGCCTCGGCACGTGGCCGACGCTGCTGACGCGATCGCGCCCGCAGAGCGCGATCGTCGCCGGCAAGATCGTCGTCTCGGTGCTATGCACGCTCGGGTTCGTGGTGGTACTGGCGGCATCCGGCACCGTCGCGGGGCTGGTCTTGGCTGGCAGCGGACCGCTACCCGGTTTGAGCGGAGAGCTCTTCTCCAGCGGCCACGCGCTGCTGCTGGTCGCCGCCTCGTGGGCGGCGACGCTCCCAGTGGCGCTGGCATGGACCTCGCTGGCGCTCGTGCTGTCCGCGCTTACGCGGAACTCGGTGATCGGGGTCGCGGTACCTGCCGTGATCGGCGCCCTGCTGCAGGTCGTGTGGCTGATCGACGGACCCCCGCTGCTGCGCGAGTTGGTGCCGAGCGCCGCGCTCGACTCCTGGCACGGGCTGTTCCAGACGCCCCAGGACGTCGGCCCCCTCGCTGTGGCGATGCTCGTCGCGGTCGGGTGGACGCTGCTCGGCGTGATCGCCCTGACGATCGTGATCCGGCGACGTGACGCGGTGGCCGCATGAGACGCGCGGCTTTGGCTCTGGTCGTGGCCGCCGCGCTCGCGGGTGCCCTTTCAGGGTGCGCCTCGACCGGCGTCACCGCGGATCGCCTCAACGCGTCCGTCGGGTCGACGTTCGGACGCCTGTATCGCTGGAGCCTGCAATTACAGGGCCAACCGAACAAGAAACCACTCGATCCACACGCTCGCTGTTACCGCGGCAGCGCGAGCCTCAACAACCCGAACGTCCCCTCATCGCAGGGGCCTGTCTCGTACAAGGGCGCTGGCGACAACTGGACGTGTACCGTCCTTTTCGAGATCAGCGGCGCCAACTCCCAGGTCAGCTTCAACTGGAACGTCAGCGTCAAGGCCGACGGCTGCTGGGCCGCCGACGGGATTCCACCGCAGCTGGGCGGCGAGACCATAGCGACGCCGGCTGGCAAAACCGTGATCGATCCGATCTATCTGGTCGACGGCTGCTTCTCGGCGACGTAGGGGTTTCTCGCTACCGGCATCGGGCGCCCTCGCGGTCGATGATCGCTGTCCGGACGGCTCGCAGCTGACGTCGGGATGTCGGTTCACCAGGACGCTGACCGGCCTGCTCGCACGAGCCCGGTGCCTATGCATCGCACCAGGAACGCCAGTACCCTGAGTACCTAGCGGATCACGTCGGGAGTCGTTGACGCCAAGGCCGGGCATGCTTGCGGGCGAGCGACCCGAGGTTCTCAAGCAGCGGTAGGGACGTTTCGAGCAAGGCTCTGTTCGAGCTGGTGACGTCAGGTAGTAGGGCAGGCCCGAACAGCGTGCGCCCAACGATGAAGCCGCTGGCCCCGGCAGCGCAGGCATCAACGACCTGCTGCTTCAGTTCTTCGGCAGGCGCGCCTCCACCGAGCAGTACCCACGGTACCTGTGGACCGCACGTCCGGTCCAGGACCTTGCAGGCGGCGGGCGTGCCTGGATATTGGAGCTTGAGGACGGTGGGACGGAGCGCGGCGAGCTCTTCCGCGGCCGTGATCACCAGACTCGAGAATCTGTCGGGGTGAAGCGACTCTCCCTGCCGAACGTAGACGATCGGCTCGAGGATCAGCGCCACGCCAGCCTTGCGGCAGCTTTCGATCGCGACACGTGCGAGCGCCCGCTGGGGGACGCTCTGCTCGGGGATGTCGGCGCGGTAGGGCAGCAGGAGCTTGCAGCCAGCCGCCCCGAGCACTGCCGCCTTCGATGCGTCCCAGCCTGGCAGGAATGTCGTACGCCGGATGGCGGCCGAGTCGCCATACCCCTGTGCCTCCAGCGGGACGACGAGCGCTGTGTCGCTCGGGAGTAGGTTTCCCGCGAGGGCAAGTTTGGCCGAGTGCTCGGCATCAAGCAGAAGCACCGTCGCGGCAGGCGCAAGCGCAGCTGCCACGCGGAGTTTGAGCGCAATCACCTCGTCAAGGCTCGCCCGCAGTCCGCGCTTCTCCAGCTCGATCGCCATCGCATCCCGATGGTCGATCGCGGCGCCAACGATGATGCCGTCGGAGCCCGCGATCTGATCGAGCGCACGTGCTTCGGCTGCGCTCAGCAACGACTCGCTCATCGGCTCAGCTGCCGTTCGACGAAGTAGCTGCCGCTGCCTTGGCCGCTTGAGAAGTAGCGGCTGGTAACGGTCTTCTTGCGCGTGAAGAACTCCACCGCGTCGGTGCCGTGGGCATGCAGGTCGCCTAGAAACGAGTCCTTCCAGCCGCTGAACGGGAAGAAGGCCACGGGCGCCGCAACCCCGATGTTTACGCCGATCATTCCGGCCTCTACGTCGTGGCGGTAGCGCCGTACCGAGGCGCCCGACTCGGTGAAGATCGAGGTGCCGTTGCCGAATCGGCTGGAGTTGACGATCTCGATCGCCTGATCCAGTGAGTCAGCCCGGATCACCGACAGCACCGGGCCGAAGACCTCCTCCCGTGCAATCGCCATCTCGGGCGTTACGTCGGCCAGGATCGTCGGCCCCAGGAATGCCCCGGCGGGATCGGTCCCGCCCCCACCGACTCCGCGACCATCGACTACAAGTGCAGCTCCATCGTCGACGGCACGCGCGACAAACGCGGCGATGCGGTCGCGCGCCGTGTGCGAGATCACCGGACCGATGTCGGACTGCGCGTCGAGCCCATCGCCGACTCGCAGCGACCGGGTCGCATTGACGAGCGGCGTCATCAGCTGCGCGTGTGCATCGCCGACCGTAATGACGACCGAACCGGCCATGCACCGTTGACCGGCGGCCCCGAAGGCCGAGCCGAGGATCGCTTCCACGGTTGAGTCGATCACGGCGTCGGGCATCACGACCATGTGGTTCTTGGCGCCGCCCAGCGACTGCACCCGTTTGCCGGCCTTGGCAGCGCGCTCGTAGACCAGCCTCGCTACCGGCGCCGAGCCGACAAACGAGACTGCGTCGATGCCGGGGTGATCCAGGATCGCGTCGACGACCTCCCGGCCACCGTTGACGAGATTGACAACGCCGGGAGGCAGCCCGAGGGCATCGAGCTCCTGGAACGCCATCTGCTGGGTGAGCGGGACCTGCTCTGACGGCTTGAGCACGAACGTGTTGCCGCAGGCGATGCTGAACGGCAGGAACCAGAACGGCACCATCGCCGGGAAGTTGAATGGGGCAATTGCCGCGCACACACCGACGGGCTGCCGGATCGTCTCGGCATCGATGTTGCGGCTGACGTCCTCCAGGACGCGGCCCTGCATGGTGGTCGGGACGGCGCACGCCGCCTCGACCATCTCGATCATTCGGCCGACCTCGGCTGAGGCGTCGGCGAGCGTCTTGCCCATCTCCGCGGTGACGCACCGAGCCAGCTCGTCTGCGCGCGCGAGCAGCCGCTCACGCAGCTCAAACAGCTTGCGTGCCCGCGCGATCGTCGACACCGCACGCCACTCCGGCAGCGCCGCGCGCGCCGCGCGGACCGCCGCGTCCACCTCGGTCGCTCCACAGAGCGGCACCCGCGCCAACGTTTCGCCGCATGCCGGATTGGTGACGTCGAGCAGCTTCGTGGCCGACTGCGGCGGCGTCCACCGCCCTCCGATGTAGTTGTTCAGGGCGCGCGCTCCGTGCATGCCGGTCACGGCTGTGCCGAGAGCAGTGCCATCGGATCGCAGTGGTCGCGGCCTTGCGACTCGGCCACCGACGCATTGGTCAACTTGCCGCCGACCAGCGTGACGCCTTGCCGGAGACCGGGATCCGCAGCAATCGCCGCTGAGTACCCAAGGTCGGCCAGGCGCAGCACGTAGGGAAGCGTCGCGTTCGTCAGTGCCTGCGTTGAAGTGACCGGCACCGCCCCAGGCATATTTGCAACGCAGTAATGCGTCACGCCGTCGACGGTGTAGGTCGGCTGCGAGTGCGTCGTCGGCCTCGACGTCTCGAAGCATCCGCCCTGGTCGATCGAAACATCGACGATGACCGCACCACAGCGCATTTCCGCCAGGCTCTGGCGGGTGAGCACGCGGGGAGCGCGGGCTCCCCTGATCAGGACCGCACCGATTACAAGGTCTGCCATGGCGATCTGTTCTTCCATCGCCAGCGAAGAGGCGTAGACCGTGCTGCACTGCCGCCCGAGCTGTGCGTCGAGCTCACGCAGCCGGTCGACGTCGCGGTCGAGGATGACGACGTCGGCACCGAGGCCCGCCGCAACCACCGCAGCGCTGCGTCCGACCACTCCCCCGCCGATGATCACCACCCGCGCTGGTGCGACACCAGGGACCCCACCGATCAGCTTCCCCGGTCCCCCCTGTGGCGTCTTGAGGATGGAGGCACCCTCTTGGGCGGCGATCTTCCCCGCAACCTCGCTCATCGGTGCCAGCAGCGGCAGGCGACCACGCGCATCCTCAACCGTCTCATAGGCGATGCACGTGGCTCCGGAGTTCAGCAGAGCCGCAGTCAGTTCTTCGGCCGGAGCGAGGTGCAGAAAGGTAAACAGCAGATGCCGGGAGTCGAGGTAAGAGACCTCGTCCGGCTGCGGCTCTTTGACCTTGAGGATCAGGCGAGCCTCCGCGAACACGGCAGCAGCGTCCGGAGAGACGCGTGCGCCTTGGGCAACGTAATCACGGTCATCGAAGCCGGCGCCCCGCCCTGCACCTGTTTCTATGAACACGTTGTGGCCGTGCTCCGCGGCCTCCCGCGCGCCCGCCGGGGTGAGGGCGACACGGTATTCATCCGTCTTGGTCTCTGCGGGAACGCCGATGTTCACTTAATCCGCCTTCGGTTACTGGACACCCTCGAAGCTAACGCGCATTCCTGAATGCACAATGACCCGTCGGTCACTATTGTGAATTTGGTGAGACTTGACCGAACGGATGGCGAAATCCTCAAGATTCTGGTCGCCGACGGGAGGGCATCGTTCTCGCGGATCGGCGCGGAAGTAGGTCTCAGCCCACACGGGGCGGCCGACCGGATTCGGCGGCTGCGTAAGGCAGGTGTCATCACGGCTTTCACGGCGATTGTCAACCCCGGGCAAATGGGCCGCGGATTGGCTGCATACATTGATGTTCGTCTCATGCCGACGGTCACTCCAGATGCTTTCGAGCAACGGACACGACGAATTGCAGCAATCGAGGAGATGGCTTTTGTAACAGGCAGGTTTGATTATCAGGTTCGGGTGTCATGCACGGACTCCGACGAACTTGACCAGGTGGTTCGGGAACTGCGCCAGGCCGCGGGTGCGGCACAGACGGAAACGCGAATCGTGATGCGCCGGGCGAACAGGCAGTGAGGTGAATGCGATCTGGGTTAGCGGTGCGGATCTCCGTTCGAAAAGGTGGGTCAGACCCCAAACGACGCGGCGGTCTCGTCAAACCCGACGATCAGTGACACCAGATGCTCGGGAGTTGTTTGGGCGATCGGCAAATCGCCGACGAGGTTGCCGCGGCGGAGAACCACCACACGGTCGGCGCACTCCATCACGAACGGCAGCGTGTGCGTGATCAGCACGACCGCCAGACCGCTCTGCGCCAGCCGCCTGACGACCCGCAGAACCATCTCGGATTGCTGAACCCCCAGGGCCGCGGTTGGCTCATCGAGCAGCAGCACGCGGGTTGCCCAAGCCGCACCACGGGCGACCGCGACAGCCTGTCGCTGGCCTCCGGACAGATCCTTCACCATGGCCCTGGCTGTCTTAGGAATCCGAATCTCAAGCTCTTGCAGCCGCCCAGTGGATTGCTTTTCCATCGCGCGTCGGTTGAGCACGCTCAGCGAGGTTGGCCAGAAGGGGATCTTGTGGACGACCTCGCGGCCGAGGAACATGTTGCCCGCGATGTCGAGGATCTCCGATAGCGCCAGGTGCTGGTAGACGATCTCCACCCCGCGCAGGCGCGCGTCCAGCGGGTTGCGAAAGGCGGCCGGCTCGCCGTCCAACAACAGCGAGCCCTCGTCGGGCGCAAGCGCGCCAGAGAGCATCTTCACGAGGGTGGACTTTCCCGCTCCGTTATCGCCGATCAGAGCGGTCACTTCGCCGGGGTAGATCTTCAGATCGATCGCGTTGGAGGCGACGCTCGCGCCGTATCGCTTGGTCAGGCCGCAGGCCTCCAGCACCGGTTCGCGACCGTCGTCACGATGATCTGGCCGCAGGTCAGTCATCGCTGCCGTGCAACGGTCGCGGTCGCGGGGACGTGGTTATTGTCCCAGCCCAGTGCCTTGGAGATCCGCTTCGCCGCGTCAACGACGAGCCCAGTGGTGTGGGCCACGTCACCAAGAATCAGCGGGCGGGTCCCGCTGATCGACAGCGCCGCGCAGATGCGTCCGTTGTAGTCGTAGATCGGCGCCCCGACGGCGGCAATCCCAAGCGTGATGTCCTCGTCGCTGATTGCATAGCCGTTCTTCCTGATCGACAGCAGCGACCTGAGAAGCTCGTCGGCGTTGGTGACGCTGTTTTGCGTGAGGGCGGTCAGTTCCTGTGTCGCCAGGTACTCCTCCCAGACGGAGCGGTCCTCGTAGGCGAGCAGCACGCGGGGTGCACCCCCGAGGTGAAGAGGCATCGAACCACCGAGCTTGAGCGCCAGTGACTGCACCATCTCCCCCTCGATCCGCTCGATGCAGACGGCGTTCCAGCCGCGACGCACGCACAGGAACACGGTCTCCCCTGACCGGCGAGCGAGATCCTCCATGACCGGCCGGGCGGCTGCGCGCTCGTCGTATCCCGCCGCCACCGCTGCGCCGAGACGGAGCAGTTTGATGCCGAGCCGGAACGTCCCATCCCGGTGCCCCGGGTCGACGAACCCGAGGCCGCGGAGGCTGGAGAGCAGCCGGTAGACCGAGCTGCGGGGCTCGTCGATCTCCTCGGCGATCTCCGCAGCGGTCATTTCGGTTCGAGCAGCGAGACTGTCGAGAATCGCCGCCGACTT
This sequence comes from uncultured Conexibacteraceae bacterium, assembly GCA_963720195.1. Classification (GTDB taxonomy): domain Bacteria; phylum Actinomycetota; class Thermoleophilia; order Solirubrobacterales; family Solirubrobacteraceae; genus Palsa-465. The sequence goes on along the minus strand of CAVRFD010000007.1, from coordinate 258,717 downwards.
CTGTAAGACCCTGATCGATCCCAGCTGGTGACCGTCAGCGCCATCCTCTCCTTGGTTTGGAGCCGTCCTGGCGTTCCCTTTCATCACAGTCCCAACCTCTCGCGTCGCTCTCTCGGAGTGGTCTTACACGGGCGTCCCGCCTCAGGCCAGACCCCACAGCTTCTTGTACCCGTTTATCGCGGTGGCCGTGTCGTACCACTCCGCGCCCTGTTGCGGAGCGTTGACATTGATCTTTCCGATATTGGTCTTGTCGAACAGCCGCAGCGCCGCCCCGTCATCGGCGGCCGGTGCGTGACCCGTGAGGGCGCGGAGCGCCTGATCCATGTTGGCCCAGCCCTCCCAGATGAAGCTCGAGCCGATGTCGGCGCCGACGACCTCGCCCTTCTTCAGCAGCGACATCACGGCCGGCGTGCCGTTGAAGCGGTGATCTTGACCTGATCCTGTTTACCGATCTCGTTCAGGGCGGGGACGATATAGAGCGCCTGTCCGTCAACGACGGGGATCATGTAGTTGATCGTCGGATCGCTGGTCATCAGCGACTGGGTGAGTGTCGCCAGCCGTGTCGGCCAATCGGCGGCGAGCACCCACTCGTTCTTGATCTGGACTCCGCCCTTTGCGGACTTGTGCAGTGCCTTGTTGATGGTATTGACCATGTCCTCGTGGGACGGGTTGCCCGGCACCGCAAAGGTAACCGCGTTGATGTTCTTACCGCCCGAGTGGGCGATACCCAGTCTGCCTCGAGCTGAGCCGCTCCGATGAAGTCGAACGCGACGGTCCCGTAGCCGGTCTTGATCTTCGGTCCGCCGGTGGCGACGTTGCGCTCCTGAGTGACGATGACTTTCACGCCAGCCTTGAGTGCCGCATGAATCGGCGCGGCGACGGTGGCGCTGGGGACCGCGTCGATGATCAGGACGTCGGCCTTCTGGGCGATCGCCTGCTGAATGCCCTGTACGGCGCCGGCCGTCGTTCCCTTGCCGTCGTAGCTGATCGCCTTGACGCCTGCGGCGGCCGCCGCGGCCTTGGTGCCGAGCCATTCGTCCTGCTGCGCCGGCACGGTCAGCAAGACGGAGAGAAAGAACACCGTCTTGCCCTTTGCCGAGGAGGCGTCGAAGGCGGGCCCGGGCGCCCTGAAGGAGGGAATCGCCCGCGCCGCCTCGAGGCTGGCAAGGACGGGAGCCAGCGCGTCCTTGGTCCTATCGGCAGCGTTCATTGCCGCGTTGGCCCTGCTCGAGCCGTAGCCGCCCAGGACGACCGCGCTCAGCCCCAGGGCACCGCCTGCCAAGGCTTGGCGGCGGGTCACGATGCGGCCTACATCCAGTTCTGCTCAGGTTCCATCAGGTTCTCCTCCCGTTGTGATTAGGCATGTGAACTGGCGGCCTTGCGGGTTGCAAGACGCGACAGGGTTACGGCGACGACCAGCGAGAATCCGTAGAAGACGTCTTGGACCCAGTCCTGCAGCCCCAGAAGCTGCAAGCCCGTGATCCCGGTGATTAGGAAGAACACGGCGATGGCCGTCCCCCAGGCGTTGAACTGCCCAGGGACGACTGCGGTAGAGCCGAGGAACGCCGCCGCATAGGCCGGCAGCAGATAGGCCGCGCGTTCGGATCGGCGGATCCGAGGACTCCGCTCAAGACGATTCCAGCGACGGCGCTGAGCAGCCCGCACCAGATGAACGCCCCCATCCGCAGGCGGCTGACGGGGATGCCGCAGAGACGCGCCGCCTCTGCGTTGTCGCCGATGAACAGCATGTGGCGACCGAGCGGCGTGAATCTCAGGATGTACCAGATGACGATTACCAGGGCGATCGCGTAGAAGAAGCTCACCTGAATCCCGAGGAGGTTCGATGACACTGCTGTGACGACCGTTGGTGAGATGCCGGAGACGACCGTGTAGTCGCTGATCGCGAAGGTGATGCCGGTGGCGACCGTCCCGACCCCCAGTGTCGCGATGAAGGCGTTGACCCCGACCTTTACGACGAGGATCGCGTTGACCGTGCCGAACACCAGGCCGCTGGCCAGCGCCACGAGGACTGCCGGTCCGGTTGCCCAATGGTGGTTGACGGTGAGGACGGCGAGGACCATCGAGGAGAAGCCCATCGTCGGGGCAATCGAGAGGTCGAACTCGCCCACGACGAGCGGCAACAAAAGTGCGAGCGTCAAGATCAACTGCACACTCTGGGTCCCGAAGATCGTCCGGAAGTTGGCAGTCGTGGCGAACGTGTCCGGCCGCAAGATCGAGGACACCCCGGACATGACTATCCACGCCAGCAGCAGAGCGTGACGCTGCAGCCGATCGCCAGTCAGCCAGCGCCGTGGCCTCGCGGCCCGCGTACCCTGGTCCGCCTCGAGATTCTCGCGTTTCGGGGCCGTATCGGGCATCTCACGTCCCTGATCTTCGCCGATCATGAGCGCGACCTTACCATTAGCCGGACGACCTGTCCAGCTAGTGCGAGAAGACGCCAGTGAGTCTCTACTTTATGGCGGACCACGCCCATCCTGACCTCGGCTGTCCTTGACCATCGATGCCGCTCGGCGCCGGCGCGCCACCTTTTTCCCGCAGATCGGACTGCTGGATGGACGTGCTGTCCACGCAGTCGTCGAGCATCAGTAGTGCTTGAGCGATAGGGCGTGCTCCCAGGTCGTGTCCCGGCGCCCCGCGAGCAACGTGCGCTTGGACACCGCCGGGAGGCTCGCCACCTGACCGTCGATCACAGCCCTCACAATCTCGGCGACGGGACGGATCGCGTTGGTCGCGGAGCCCTCGCGCGGCGCTGATCCGGGAGCTCGGGACGTGCCGCGCCCGACCATCAGGACCGGAATGCCCAGCGCCGCGAACGGCATCTGGTCGCCGCCCGGTGGCAAGGGACTGCGGTACTCGCGCACGTGCCCGGATCGATCGAGTCGATCAGGTGACGTAGCCGAGCTTCAAAGGCCTCTGGCACGCTAGCGACGAGCTGCGGTTCGCCGTCCGGGATCTCATCCAGGTTGATCGCGAGCGACAAGTCCCAGATGTCGGGGTGGTCGGCGACGTACGCCTTGGAGCCGGCGATGTCTGCTTCAGTTCCGGTGAAGATCAGCACCTTGATGCTGTGGGGAGCGGGCCGTCTGGCGTAGTGCCGGACAAGGGCTAGGACGGCCATCAGCGCCCGGGTCGCTCCGTCTGCTCGTGGCGAGAGGTCCGCCGTGTCGAGATGGGCGCAGAGGCCGATATGTAGTGGAGCCGGCGCAGTTCCGGCGATCCTCGCCTCGAGGTTGACGCCTGTTGCTGTGCGGTCAAGCCGGGCATCGAGCTTGCCAGAGACGATCACCGGTGTCGGTCCACCGAGTTCGGTCTGGAGCCGGGCGAGGTCGTCGGCTCCGATGATGAAGTGCGGCACCGGGCTAGAGCTCTCGGCCAATGCGGCGGGCATCGGCGGGCCGTCTGGGCGCGCCGAGACGTACCCGACCGTGGCTCCAGTTTCGTCGGCGATCCGGAACTTCTCCCAGCGGTAGAGCCCCGCGACCCAGTGCTGTCCGACCCACTCGATCGTGCCGGACAGGCCGCCGGCGGGCGTTGGTGGCGAGTAGGTGAAGGCGAGCGCGTCGGCCGACCAGCGCCCGGCTCCCACTCGCAGAGCGGGCCGCTGCTCCAGCGACCAGCCGAGGTAAGGGAAGCGTTCGCGCCTAACGTCCAGTCCCTCAGCCCGCATGCTCTCCTCGACGAACTCCCGCGCCCGGGACTCGGCAGCAGAGCCGACCGGGCGCGAACCGAGTTCTGTCAGCGCCCGGAATTTGTCGTCGACATCCGCCGGATCGTAATCGAGCAACTGCTGCGGGTCGGCCATTGATCGCTCCTCGGATCGTGTGCGGGCCGCTTGTTGAGGCGACCTAGAGGTGTAGATGAATCTCGCCAGTTGAACAGGACGTCCACTAAATGATACGGTGCCTACGTGAACAAGGCTCAGCAGACGAATACCGCCGACCCACTCGCCGCGTTTGCCGACCGGACGCAGACCCAGGTGCTGGTGATCGGGCGCGTGGGCGCCGACCTCTATCCCCTGCAGTCCGAGACCCCGCTCAAGGCGGTGCGAGACTTCCGCCGCTTCGCCGGCGGATTTGCCACCAACGTCGCCACTGGATTGGCTCGCCTGGGGGTCCGAGCCGCGATCGTCTCAGCGGTCGGCTCCGACGGCAACGGAGATTTCATTCGCGAGTTCCTGGAGCACGAGGGAGTCGACACCCGCTTTCTCACGACGGACGAAACTTGTCTTACCCCGCTCAGCTTCTGCGAGCTGTGGCCGCCGGATAACTTCCCAATCACTTACTACCGCCAGCCGACCGCGCCCGATTGGGAGATCCCCGTCACCGACGCACTGTTGCACGACGCCGGCATCGTGCCGCTGCTGATGGTCAGCGGAACCGGGCTGGCCCGCTCGGCGGCCCGGGAGATGACGACCTGGGCGATGCGAGCATGCCGCGCCGTCACGCTGCTCGATCTCGACTACCGCCCGACGCTATGGAACTCAATCGCGGAGTACCGGGACGTGGTCGCCCGTGCGTCAATCGATGCCGACATCCTGGTCGGCAACGAGAGCGAAGTCTCGGCTTCCGGCCTGACGCCTGAGGTAGTCGTGGCCGACGACAAGAGCCTGATCCTCAAGCGAGGCCCGGCCGGCGTGAGCGTCTACGCGCCGGACACCGAGCTGCACATTCGGGGCATGCCGACTGAGGTGGTCAACGGCCTTGGCGCCGGCGATGCGTTCGCCGCGGCTCTGGGATATGGACTGCTGCAAGGTGAAGGGCTGCGTGCCTCTGTCGAGCGGGCGAGCCAAGCCGGTGCGATCGTCGCCGGCCGACTCGCGTGCGCGGCAGCAATGCCCACCCTCGCTGAGTTGGACGCCGCGCGGGATTCGGCGGCGGCGGGCGTTGGAGACGGCACGACTAAATGACCACCATCTGAGTGCAAGGACTGTGCATGACCGCATCCGGTAACGGGCTCCATCTGGGCGTCGACGTCGGCGGAACCTTCACCGACCTCGTCGTCACCGGCGACGGCAGCGTCCGTGTGGGCAAAGTGCCCACACGGATCGGGCAGCCGTTCGCCGCGATCTCGGACGGACTCCGGCAGATCGGTGTCGACATCGCCGACATCTCACTGATGGCGTTTGGCACCACGATCGCCACCAACATCCTGATCGAGCGGACCGGCGCCCGTACCGCCCTACTCTGCACGCAAGGCTTCACTGACGTCCTCGACCACCAGCGCTGGCACCGACGTCACCTCTACGACCTGCAGCAGACGCGCCCGGCACCCTTGGTCCCGCGCGCGCTGCGCGTTGGCCTGGCGGAGCGGACGCTCGCCGACACCGAGGTGTTGATCGACGTCGATCGTGACGAGGTGAGCTCAGCCGTCAGCGCACTGCGCGAACAAGGGGTCGAGTCGATCGCCGTGTGCCTGCTGAACTCCTACTGCAACGCCACGAACGAGACCCGCGCGGCCGAGGCGATTCGGACCGTCGACCCAGAGCTCTACGTGTCGCTCTCATCGGCGATTTCGCCGCTGATCCGTGAGTGGGAACGGACCAGTACCGCCGTCATCAATGCCTACGTCCAACCGTCGATGGACCGGCATCTGAGCGAACTCAGCCGCAGCGTTCAGGAAGCCTCGCCGGGGTTGCGTCTGCACGTCATGCAGTCAAGTGGCGGCGTCATCTCAGTCGAGCAGGCTTCCGCCGAGCCGGTGCGGACGATCCTCTCCGGCCCCGCCGCCGGCGTGATTGGCGGCGTCTCAATCGGCGAGTCGACGCAGGAACCCGACCTGATCTTGATGGACATGGGCGGCACCAGCTGCGACGTGGCGGTAATCGCCGACGGCGCACCGCATCTCTCCAAGGAGGGAGCCGCGGACTACAACCTGCCCGTTTCGATCCCAATGCTCAACGTCAAGACGATCGGCGCTGGCGGTGGCAGCCTGGTGACGATCGACAGCGGCGGAGCACTGAAGGTCGGCCCTGAGAGCGCGGGCGCCGTACCGGGACCGGCGTGCTACTCGCGCGGCGGCAAGACTGCCACCGTCACCGACGCGCAGTTGGTACTCGGCCGGCTGCCGAGCACGGGCCTGTTGGATGGTCAGATGGCGCTGGACGCCGACGCTTCCGCCCAAGCACTCGCCGAGCCGGCGGAGCGCTTGAACATGACTATTGCGCGGTTGGCCGCCGGGGTTGTGCGGATCGCCGACGTCAACATGGCCGAGGCGATTCGGATGATCACCGTCAACCGTGGTCTGGACCCGCGCGACTTCTCGCTGCTTGCGTTCGGCGGTGCCGGGCCGCTGCACGCCTGCGAGATCGCCAACGAGCTGGAGATCGAGAAGATCCTGATCCCCGCCTCGGCCGGCGTACTGTCGGCTTCCGGGCTCGCCGGTGCCGCCGTCCGGACGGGTGCGATCAAGGCGCTCAACGTCAGCCTCGACTCGCTCGCCGACGCCGACTTGGTGTCGGAATACGAGGCCCTGGAGCGCCGCGCCAACGACCTGCTGGCACAGCACGACGTGCCCGAGGACGAACGCGTGCTGCGCCGGACCGCGGACGTGCGCTATCGCTACCAGAGCTTCGAGATCCCGGTGTCGGTAAGAACCGGCACCGCTGGCGACTTGGCCGACGACTTCCACGCCGCCCACGACCGCCTCTACCACTACTCCCGTCGCGACGAGGTGCCATTCCTGGTCAACATCGAGATCCACGCGGAGGGGCGCCGCCAGGACCCTGCCCTGTCCCGGCTGGAGCCCGCTACTGGACCGAGCGAGCCGAGTGGCACGCGCAAGCTCTTCGTGATCGATCGCGACGAATGGGTGTCGGCCCCCGTCTACCGGCGGGACGCCCTGGCCGCCGGCCACCAGATCGAAGGCCCAGCCGTCGTCGACCAGCTCGACAGCACGGTCGTGATCCTGCCCGGCTTCGTCGCTGAAGTCGATCCGTTCGGAACCCTGATCCTGACCCGCAAGGAAGGTGCCTGATGCCCATCGATCCGATTACCTTCGAGGTCGTCAACAACGCGCTGAGCGCGGCCTGTGGCCACATGGCCGAAGCGTTGCGGCGCACGGCCAACTCGCCGATCATCCACGACGCCGCAGACTTCTCCTGCGGGCTGCTCGACGCCGAAGGCAACCTGATCTCCCAGCAGGAGGGCTGCCCGATCCACCTCGGGACGCTGCCGTTGTCCGTGCAGACCGCGGTGCGCGAATACGGCGTCGACCGCCTCGGGCCGGGCGACATTCTCGGTGTCAATGACCCCTACCGCGGCGGGGTGCACCTCAACGACATCGCTTTCATCGCGCCGTTCTTCCTGGGTGAGCGGCTCGTCTGTTACGTCGCCAACCGGGCCCACTGGCCAGACATCGGAGGCTATGAGTCCTCCGGTCTGGCCGGCGGCAGCGCCACCGAGCTGATCCACGAGGGCCTTGTCGTGCCACCGGTCAAGCTGCGCAACAGCGGAGTCCTCAACGAGGACATGCTCTCGATCATCCTTGAGAACGTGCGCGGTCCCAAGGAGCGGCGCGGCGACTTCCTCGCCCAGGTGGCGGCGATCGACACCGGCTTGGCGCGGCTGCAAGAGGTGTTCGCCCGCCATGGTGCCGAGACGGTCGAAGAGGCGTTCGGCGAGGCGCTCGCCTACGCGGAGCGCCGGATGCGCGCAGCGATCCGCGAGGTACCGGACGGCACCTACCACTTCGAGGACCAGATGGACGACGATGGGATCGCTGAGGGCCCGATCCCGATCCACGTCACGATCACAGTCGATGGCGAGTCGATGAAGATCGACTACACGGGTACGGGCCGCGAGGCGCTGGGCCCGATCAACTCGGCCTTCGGCATGACGCTGACCTCGACCTACATCATCGTCAAGTGCCTGCTTGACCCGATGGGACCGTCCAACTCAGGGTGGTATTCAGCCGTCGAGATCGTGATCCCGGAGAACACGCTGCTCAACCCGCACCACGGCGCCCCCGTGTTCGGCGGCGGCGTTGAGGTCGGGCCGCGGATCGCCGACGTGGTGATGGGCGCTCTGGCGGAGGCGATCCCGGAGCGAGTGATCGGGGCCCTGTACGGGACGATCAACTCGTCATTCATCTCCGGGCTCGATCCCGAGACCGGTGACCACTTCATCTTCAACGACTGGATCCCCGGTGGCTGGGGTGCAGCCCACGATCACGACGGGGTCAGCTGCATGATGGAGCTGTGCGGCAACACCGATGACATCCCGATCGAGATCATTGAACTCAAATACCCGCTGCGCTATCACCGCAGCGAGCTGATCGCCGATTCCGGGGGCGCCGGCCGCCACCGTGGCGGTCTGGGAACGCTCCGCGAGGTGGAGGTGCTCGCCGACGGGGCCCGCGCCTCGATCCAGGCAGACCGCACGGTCACCAAGCCCTGGGGCGTGTTCGGCGGCGGCGGCGGTCAGAACACGCGCTACTCGGTCGTCAGCCCGGACGGGACGGTCACGGTCGTCGGAGGGCGGCGCCCCGACGGCACCTTCGTCAGCGCAAAACGCAGCTTTTCTCTGCCCAAGGGCGCACGCCTACGGATCGAATCCGCCGGGGGCGGCGGCTACGGCGATCCGCGCGAGCGTGATCGCCGTCTGATTGACGAGGACGTCGCCAACGGGTACGTGACACCCAGCGGAAGGGCCGCATATGAGTGAAGACGTCGCCGCCGCCGCCGTGCAAAGGCTCGCTGGGTCGCCGCGCGTAGCGCTGCTCACCTTCAGCGAGGGGCGCGAAGACTTCTACCTGCGCCGCCGGCCGCTGGTCGACCGGGAGAGCGAACTCGTGCAAGACAAGCTCGGTGCCGTCTTCGCGATCGAGGCGTTTGAGCCGATCCGTCGCAAGGCGCAACTCCGTGAGGTGCTCGGTCAACTCGGCGAGGTCGACGCGCTGATCGTCCACATCCCGATCTTCGTCGAGCCGGCGCTCGTTGTCGCGGTCGCCACTTTGACGCAAGGCACGGTCCCGCTCGTCCTGCTCGGCAACCGGCGACCGGACACCTCGAGTCTGGTCGGGCTGTTGGGTGCCGGCGGCGCACTGGACCAGATGGGCATCAACCACCTGCGTGTGTGGGAGGACCTCGAGGTCACCGGGGTGCCGCGTGAGCTCGTCGCCTACGTGCGCGCCGCGCGCACACGCCGGCTTTTGCGCGGCCAGACCTTCGGTCTGTTCGGCGGCACCAGCCTCGGCATCCAGACCGCCTCGGCCGATCCGCTGCAGTGGCAGGTCGACTTCGGGGTCGAGGTCAAACACGTCGATCAGTACATGATCGTCGTGGAGGCCGAACGGCTGCCCGAAGACCTCGTGGCGCGCCACCGCACGTGGTATGAGCAGATGGTCGGCGCCGTCAGCTCCGAGCCCGCCGAGGGCAGAAGCTGGCTGGACCGCCAGATCCGCAGCTACCTGGCGACACGCAAGTTGGCGCGCGACCTCGACCTGGACTTCCTCTCGGTCAAGTGCCAGTCCGAGTTGTCAGACCACTACGTGCTGCAGTGCGTCAGCCACAGCCTGCTCAACGACCCGTACGACGCGGATGGCCCCAAGGATCCGCTGGCTGCCTCATGCGAGGGTGACATGGACCAGGCGCTGACAATGCAGATCCTCAAGCTGGTCTCCGGCGGCGCGCCGTCGGCTGCGCTTGACGTGCGCCTTTACGAACCTTCGGCCGCTCGCTTCCGGATGGCCAACTGCGGATCCTCGCCGAGCGCCTTCGCCGGACTGTCGACAGATCCCGCCGAGAACCTCGCCCAGGTTCATCTGGAGCCGCATGTGTTCGGCAAGGCGGGCGGCTTCGCGACGCAGTTCGTGTTCGCCCCCAGCACCGTCACGATGGCTCGCCTGGCGCGTCGAGCCGGGCGCTACTGGCTCGCGCTGTTCACCGGTGAGACGGCCTCGGAGGACCGCGAGCGCCTGCGGGACACCACCTGGCCCTGGCCGCACGCCTTCATCCAGGCAGACATCGACTTCACCGCGTTCCTCGCCGAATTCGGGTCCAACCACATCTGCGCGGTCCGCGGCGACGTCGTGCCGGAACTCAATGCCTGGGCCGGCATGGCCGGCATCGAGGTGCGCAATTTCGATCTGGCGACCACTAACCCCCGGAGGGGAACATGAACGAGGACGCCTTGGCGAGCGTCAGCCGAGCCACCGGCCCTGCCGATCCGATCTTTCATCCGCTGGTCCCACTGCTCGGACACCGCGACGCTGGACCGACGATGTTCGTCCACGGCGAGGGGATCTACCTCGACGACCGGGACGGTAATCGCTACATCGACGGCCTGTCCGGCTTGTGGAACGTGAATATCGGCCACGGCGATGCGCGCGTGCGCGAGGCGGTGTTCGCGCAGATGGAACAGCTCGAGTACGCGCCGAGCTTCTTTGGCTACACCAGTGAGCCCGCCGACGCGCTCGCTCGCGAGCTGCAAGGCCTGGCGCCGGGTGGCCCGTGGATGGTGTTCTTCACCAACGGCGGCTCAGAGGCGGTCGAGACAGCGATCAAACTCGCCCGCTACATCCAGGGCGTGCGCGGCTTTCCAGATCGCCACAAGATCATCAGCCGGCTGCGGGGCTACCACGGCTCGACGATCGCCACCACCAGCGCCACCGGGATCGAGAACTACCGCCGCAACATCGGGCCGCTGGCTCCTGGCTTCAGTCAGGTTCCGCCGCCGTACTGCTATCGCTGCCCGTGGGGCAAGGAACCGAGCTCGTGCGCCCTTGAGTGCGTGACGGCGGTCGAGCAGGCGATCCTCGACGAGGGCCCCGAAACGGTCGCCGCGGTGATCGCCGAGCCGGTGATGGCCACCGGCGGGGTGATCACACAAGAGCGCGACGGATACCTGCAGGAGCTGCGCGCGGTCTGTGATCGCCACGGCGTCCTGTATATCGACGACGAGGTCGTCTGCGGCTTCGGTCGAACCGGCCGCTACTTTGGGGTCGAGCACGCCGGCGTCGTGCCGGACATGATGAGCCTGGCCAAAGGCATCAGTAGCGCCTACCTACCGATGGGCGCACTGATGCTCCGCGAGGAGCTGTACCTCGAACTCGAAGACCACGCCAGGGTTAACGGGGACTTCATGCTGTTTCACGGCTTCACGACCGGGGGCCATCCGACGGCCTGCGCCGCCTCACTCGCAAACCTCGGTGTGATCCGCGACGATCGCCTTGTCGAGCGCGCAGCGCTGATCGGTGAGCGTCTCCAGAGCGGCCTGCGGGCCCTGCGACGCTCGCCGATCGTCGGCGATGTCCGTGGCCAAGGACTGATCGCGGCGGTCGAACTGGTCGCGGACCCGGACGCGCGGGAGCCGTTCGATCCGGCGTGGAAGGTTGGGCAGCGGGTCGTCCGAGAGGCATTCGGCGCCGGGCTGATCTGCCGCGCGGTGGGCGGCTCCGACATCGTCGCGCTCGCACCGCCGCTGATCATCACCGAGGAACAAGTCGACACCGTAGTGGACCTGCTCGGCCAAGCGATCGACCGCGTCGCCACCAGCCTGACCGAAGGAGCTGAAGCGCGATGAGCCAGACGACGCACAGCCGGCTCTCCCTCCCCCGGCTGACCGAGGATCTGGAGACGCTGAGCCGCATGGGGCCGCGCTTCATGGGCTCCGCCGCCAACCGAGGGTCCGTCGAGTACCTCGTCGAACGCTTCTCCGAGCACGCCGCGATCCAGGTGGAGAAGCAGGATTTCTCCTACCTGGGCTGGACCCCAGCGGCGATGCCGACGCTGCGGATCGTTGCGCCCGAGCCGGCCGAGGTCGACTGCATCGCCTACATCTACTGTGGCCCCACGCCCCCGGGCGGGATCTCCGGTGAGTTCCACGAGCTCGGTGAGCATTGGGTAATCGGCGACTACAAGTGGGACAAGTTCGCGATCATCGACGGTGAGAAGATCGTCGGTTACATCTCCGGGCGTCGCGACGGGGTGGCGATCCAGCAGCCGCTGGCCGAAACCAGCCGCGTCGTGCCGCACTTCGGCGTTGGCACCGAGACCGCCGACCGCTTCCGCGGCTGGCTCGCCGCCGGCGAGCGAATCGTTGTCCAGGGCACGATCGATACCAAGGTCGATGCCGACGCCCGCGCCGACAACGTCGCCGCCCGCCTCGCTGGAACCGGGGACGGCGCGCGGTTCCTCGTCTGCTCGCATCTGGACTCAATGCAGGTCTGCCCCGGCGCCAACGACAACGCCAGCGGGATGGCGGCCACGCTCGCGCTGGCCGACTATTTCGCCGCCAGCCCGCTGGGCCACGGCGTGGACTTCGTGATCTTCAATGGCGAAGAGTGGGACCTGGCGGGATCGAAGGCCTACGTCGCTCGGGCTCGGCAGCGCGGTGGGCTGGACGGTCTTGACCTGGTGGTCAACCTGGACGGGATCGCCTACTCCGACGAGCATCTCCAGGTGTGGGCTGGCCCCGAGGGTCTCGAAGACGACCTGCGTGAGGTCTTGCGCGGTGGCGCGTGGAAAGACGGGCCGCCGCTGACCTTGGTCTCGCCACCGCCGATGGGCGCAGACCATGTGCCCTTTAACTTCGGAATCCCGTCGTGCATGTTCACCGGCTACGAGATGGTCCGCTACCACACGAGCGGTGACGTGTACGAGGAACGCCTGGCGGCCAACGTGTTCGCCGTCGCCGAGGCGGTGCTGGAGATCTTGGAGTGGCTCGACACGAGGTCGCTGGAGTACCCCACCCGTGACGGGCTGGCGCCACGCCCCGGATGGTCGACCCTGGTCGAGAACGTGCTTGAGGCGCGGCAATGAGCGGCCGCGACCTCGCCGCCAGCCCGATCGGCTACGACAGCGACGGACGCCTATGCGTCGAGGGACTGACCGCGGAGGAGCTTGTCACCCTCTACGGGACGCCGAGCTACGTTGTCTCCGAGCAGGTGCTGCGGCGCAACTACCGCAGCCTGTATGACGCGTTCGCGTCCCGCTATCCGGACGTCTGCATCGCCTACGCCGTGAAAGCCAACAACAACGTAGCGGTCTGTGCGGTGCTCGGTGACGAAGGTGCTGGCGCCGAATGTTTCGGTCTCGGCGAACTCACCGTCTGTGAGCGGGCCGGCATTCCGGCTGACCGGATTTGGCTCAACGGCTCCGATAAAACGGAGTCTGAGCTCCTGGCAGCGATGCACAGCCAGGTGACGATCAACGTTGACAATCCCGAGGAGCTCGAGCGGATCAGTGCGCTCGCTCGCGTGCACGGGCTCGTCGCGCGGGTCAACCTTCGCGTCAAGCTGCCGCTACGCGAGCTGGCCGGCGTCACGCTGTCCGACTACCGCTACAACCCGCCGGTCGTGGGGCTACCGGACTGGGCCGCCGACCACAAGTTCGCGATGACCGAGGAGCAGGCACTCGAGTGCTGTGTCGCGGCACTCGAGGACCCGAATATCGATCTAATCGGCTTGCATCATCACCTCAAAGGACAGACACCCGAGGCCAACTACTTCCGGGTGGCAGCCCGGGAAGCCGGTGAGCTGGCCGGTCGGCTCCATCGGGCGACCGGCTGGACGCCGCGCGAGGTCGACCTTGGCGGTGGGCTTGCGTTTGGACGTGAGGAGGGCTATGGCCCAGCAGCTCGGGACCAGCTAGTCCCGAGCTTTGACGAGTACGCCGAGGCAATCACGACCGGCTTCATCAACGCCTGCCACGAGGCTCAGATCGATCTGCCCCGGATCGTCCTCGAACCAGGCCGGGCGCTCGTCGCGAACGCCGCGATTCTGCTCACCACCGTCGGGACGGTCAAGCAGCAGCCCGGGCACCAACCGTGGGTTCACGTCGACGCCAGCATCAACCATGCGATCCGCGCCTACACCGGGAACTGGTACTACCACATCGTTCCCGCCCGTCAGGGCTCGTCGACGGCAACGATCACCGCCGACGTCGTCGGCGGGCTGTGTGACGCCGCCGACGTCCTCGGCCGAAAGCGCGAGCTGCCCGCCGTCCGGCGCGGCGACATCATGGCGCTGTTGGACGTTGGCGCGTACGCGGAGAGCGCCGCCTCCAACTTCAATACCGAGCCCCGCGCGCTGGCCGCGCTGGTGCGCGGAACCGAATCCGCCGTGATCACCGAACGCGAGACGGTCTCCGACGTGTTGTCACGGCAGTCGGTCCCGAACTGGCTGACCGGCGTGGCCGATCGACGGTGACTCGCTCGTTCGGCGCACAGAAGTGTCAACAAACGGGATTGCATCCCAGAGAGGCTGATCAATGGAACTGATGTTGCTTGAAGGCGAAACACGCGAGGCAGCGTCAGGATCGACGCTGGAGGTCTCCAATCCAGCCACGCTGGATGCGCTTGAGTCCGTTCCGGACGCGACCCCGGAGGACGCTGCCGCTGCGATGCGCTATGCGGCGGACAACAAGAAGCGGTGGGCGCGTACACCACTGCACGAGCGGATCGCGATGGTCGACCGCTTCCTGGTGTTGCTCCGCGAGCGTCACGAAGAGCTCGCCCGCATCATCACGCTGGAGACCGGCAAACCGATCACCGAGGGCGAGGACGAGGTCGACACGGCCTACTGGGTCTTCCGCGGCTATAACGAGCGAGTTGGCCCGGCGATGTACGGGATGGCGACGGAGCTCGACCTGCAGGCCGGGCTGCCGGGCGACTACATGATCACCCGACGGGAGCCGCTTGGCGTGGTGGTGGCGATCCTGCCGTTCAACTTCCCGATCGAGATGTACGCCCACAAGGTCGCCCCGGCGCTGCTGTCCGGCAACACCGTGGTCGTCAAGCCCAGCGAGGAGACGCCGCTATCGGCACTAAAGGTCACCAGCTGGCTGTATGAGTGCGGCGTGCCCAGCTACGCCGTGCAGTGCATCACCGGTCGTGGCTCTGTCGCAGGCGACGCGCTAGTCACAGATCCGCGGGCGGACGCGATCACGATGACCGGCAGCACAGCCGTCGGCCGGCATGTATACGAGAGCGGAGCCAAGAACCTGGCCCGCGTGTTTCTGGAACTGGGTGGCAACGACCCACTGATCGTGCTCCCCGACGCCGACCTGGACGGGCTGATCCCGCTGGCGGTGCGCTCCCGCACCTACTGTGCCGGGCAGTGCTGCTGCGCGGGGAAGCGGATGCTTGTGCACGAGTCGGTCGTCGACGAGTTCACCGAGCGTCTGATTGGCGCCCTTGACGGGCTGCTGCCCGGCGACCCGCTGTCGCCCGACACGCGGATGGGGCCGTTGATCAGCCGGGGCGCCGCGCTCCGAGCGGAGCAGCAGGTGCAGCGCGCGGTCGAGCAGGGCGCGAAGCTCACACTCGGTGGTTCGACGATCGGCGCCGGATTCGCTCCCACCGTGCTCCAGGGTGTGACGCGCGAGATGGACGTCGCGCGGGATACCGAGATCTTTGCCCCGGTGTTCCCGATCATCGCGGCCAAGTCCGAGGCCGAGCTGCTCGACATCGCCAACAGCACGATCTATGGGCTCAACGCCGGCGTGTTCACCCAGGACGTGCAGCGAGCGTTCACGTTCGCGGCCGAGCTGGAGTACGGACTGGTGGTGATTAACGGTTCCCCGCTGTACCGGCCCTACAACCACAAGCACGGCGGCTATAAGGCGACCGGCATCGGCCGCGAAGGGCTGGACGGCACCCTGGAGGAGCTGACCCAGTCCAAGGGGATCGCGTTCCGCCACGTGTTGAGGCAGCCGGCTGGCTGAGACGCAGCAGGTCAGAGGCCCCGGGCGCGACAGAACTGGAGCGCCCGGCGAGCCCCATCCCCGGGGTCGGTGCCGAAGTTCGCCTCGACCGTGAACTCACCGGCGTAGCCACCTTGGCGAAGCGCAGCCACCCATGCATCGAGCGGAAGGTGACCCTCCCCTGGGACCTGCCGATCCGAGTCCGAGAGCTGAGCCAGCCCGACCTGCGAAGCGACCACCTGCGCGATCTCGCACGGATCCGCTTCCTCGATGTCAGCGTGATAAGAGTCCAGCACGAGCGATAGACGGCCATTGATCGCCGCGACCAGCTCAAGTGCGGCCGCAGCGGTTGAGGCCACGTTGGACTCAGCGCGGTTGAGCGGCTCGATCATCAGCTGGACGCCGAGTTCTTGCGTGTGTTCGGATAGCTCCCGCAGGGCATCGACCAGCCGGCCACGGTGCCGCCTCGCGGCCAGAACGTCGTCAGGCAAATACGCAAGAACGGAGCCGATCACGACCGCGGCTCCCAGCTCCGTTGCATGCCCAGCGATCTCAATGATCCGCCGGCACGCCACGTCAGCTGTTGCGGGGTCAGACAGGCTCAGGCGTTCTGCCGTCCACAGCGGACCGATCATCAGCGCTCCGACCTTCAAACCGGATCCGGCGACGAGCTCCGCCACCAGCTCGACGTCGCGCGCACCGCTCACGGCCACATCGACGCCGTCGTAGCCAAGCGCCGCGGCAGTCCCGATCGAGCGCCGCGGATCTCCACCGTAGAAGTGTGGAGCCGAAGTTGGAGACAACGAGACCGCGAGCCGAGGCATGGAAGAGGTGGGGAATCATAACCCGCGTGTCGGGGGTTCGAGGCCCTCTTCCGGCATCGTACGATTTGCAGGAACTTCCCGTCGTTACTGGGGTTCCCGTGGTTCTGGCCTCGCCGTTGTTGACCGCTACGAACCGCCACAACCCGCCCGTTGGTAGAATTTTGCACGCGCTCGGCGTCACATCGCATCACCATCGCGGATCCGCGGCTCTTCGTGCCGCAACCGGCGCATCACTGGAAACTGGCTCGGTAGTTAGGCCGGCGTTGACAGAAGTCTGCCCTGGCCCGGGGTTCGCGCGCGGAGGCGTTTGGTCGGCGGCCAGTGATCGGCGCCAACCGACGAGCACTGCGTGGACGTGGCCGGCGCCCACGATCGGCTTGTCGGGTACCGGCAGCTCAACCGGATGCATGATGAAGGGGCGGGTCTGAGGTCCGCCTAGTCCACCGTGAAAGGAGATCAGGTCCTCGAAGGCACAGCCCTCCTCGAGTTGGTCGTCGTAGAAGCTGTTGATCACGATGTCCGGCGCGTGAGTGAACCGGCTGCTGCGTATCAGGTGTGCGGCCGCATTGGGAGAGAACGGCGCCAGCGGGTCGTCGCCCTCGACGCGATCGGACTGCAGAAAGTGCGCCCCCGAGGGGCCGAGCACGACCGGGCCGTCCGCCGCGGAGCGGGCGAGCACGAAGCCGATGTTCGGGTGGGTGCGCAGCGCGGTGACGAGGCGGGGGTGGCGCTCCTCGATCTCCTCGAGCGTGAGCCGCCGGTTCACGTCCATCAGGTAGATGAGCCCGAGGTTGCCGGAGCCGAGTACGACAACCTCGGGCTCGTTCAGATGCGGCTGACCGTCATCCGGTTGCAGGCGTCGCCCTGTGGCCTCGGAGAAGGCATGCCTCGCCGACGCGTCGTTCTCGTCGCCGCCGCCGACACCGGTGACGGTTGCGGCCTGGAGCGAGCGCTCGACGAACGCGCGCAGGTCGTAGCCGTTGCGCTGCTTGAACGTCGCGCCCTGCGTCTGCCCGTGGTCTGAGAGGACGACGAGCTTGTACGGGCGGGGCGCGTAGCGGCAGGCGCTCTCGATGCGACCGAACTGCTCGTCGAGCTTTCGCAGCGCCGCCAGCGTGTCGGCGCGCTCCAATCCCGAGTGATGCGCCACCTCGTCATAGCTGGAGAACGTGGCGTAGACCGCGGGACGGCCACGCATCATGTCGGTGAGCACGCCGAACACGATGAGGTCGCGGATCGCCACGCAGACGGTTGCGCGGATGAGCGCATAGCGGACGCCGCGCGCGCCACGCGGACGAACATCACGACGGCGCTGCGCCACCGCCGAGGCCCGCTCGATAGTTACCTCCCAAGCGAACAGGACGAGCATACGGCTGACGTTGAAGCCGTTTGCCAGAAACGCGCGGTAGCCAGGATTGGCGCGCTTCTCCTCGTTCATCCGACTCACGGTCAGGATCACGGCATCCGCGTCGCCGGAGAAGAGATTCCCGCGACTGGCGCCGTCGTCGGTGAGCAGACCACCGCCAGTGCTCAGCCGGCGTTCCATCTCCGCGCAATCGCCGGGAGACGAGCAGGCGATCACGCGTCCGGTGTCCTTGTCGGCCCAGCGAAACGCCGGGATGTCGTCGTTGTCCCCGAGCAGGATCCCGGCCTGACTCGCTCCCGTCTGCGAGCTGAGATCCGTCTCCCACTCCGTCAGGTGGTGCGACCCCGCCTCCAGCCACCGCGCCATGTTCGGCGCGTTGCCGTCACGCATTGCGCGCTGCAGCACCGGCAGGGCGAGTCCGTCGATCTCCAGAAACAGAATCCCCGGCACGCCTGTCCGCGCGCGGACGCCCTGCCGGCGAGCGATGCGGCGGATTACGCGCAGTGAATACGTGTCGTCATCGTTGGCGCCGATGATCGTCTCGACAACGATCATCGCCGCGGCGATGACCACCGAAGCCAACAGTGCCCAGCCGAACGAGTCGACGTGGATGCTCAGGGTCGCGATGCTCGAGGCCAGGAGCAGGATGAGCGCGTCGATGGCCAGCACGAGCGGGAAGCCGATCGCGAGCGTGAACGGCAGGCGCAAGGCGGCGATGATCGGCGGAATGATCGCGTTGAGCACTGCGATGACGGCCGCGGCCGCGAGCGCGTCGCAGAAACTTCCGACGCTCATCCCAGGAACGATCTCGGCCGCGACCAGCACCGCGACAGTCGCGACGAGCCACGAAGCGAGGAAATGCAGCGGACGGAGCTTCAGCCTCTGGGGCTCCCACGCCGCGACGTGGCCGTACTCGCGCGTAACTGGCGTCGCATCTGCTGGGACGGGCTGAGGCATGTGAACGCCGACCCACGATCACGGATCGATCCGCCGGGCGCCTCATCCCGATCGGGCGATGTGTTACCCCACGAACGGCACTCCCATGGATACGTGTCGGACGAGGCTTCAGAAATGCTTCCGGCCCCCGCCTCGCCGCGGGTCAGCGGGCTCGTCTGGTTAGGACACTCCACCGTGCTCGTCGAGCTCGACGGCGTACGCCTGCTTACCGACCCGGTGCTGAGCGCCCGGATCGGGCCGATCGTGCGGATCGCGCCGCCGATGCGCGCCGAGGACGTCGGCGTAGTCGACTGCGTGCTCCTGTCTCACCTGCACGCCGACCACACTGACGTTGCCACGCTGGGTGCGGTCCGGCGGTCAGGTCCGATCATCGCGCCGGCGTCCGCGCGGGGGTGGCTCCAGGCACGCGGCTTGCACCCGGTCACCGAGGTGGCGGTCAACGACGAGGTCGGCGTCGGCGCCGTGACAGTGAGGGCCGTTGCCGCGGTGCACGATGGCCGTCGCTGGCCGCTCGGGCCTGCACCGGCGCCGGTCGGCTTCCTCATCCGCGGCTCACGCTCGGTCTACTTCGCCGGCGACACTGACCTGTTCGACGAGATGGCAGAGCTTCGTGGATCGGTCGACGTGGCGCTGCTTCCCGTTTGGGGGTGGGGCCGAGGAGTCGGCGCAGGCCACCTGGATCCGCAGCGCGCCGCGGCGGTCGTCGCGCTGGTCGAGCCGGCGATCGTCATCCCGATCCACTGGGGGACGTTTGCGCTTCCGAAGGTCGTCCGGCCGAGAAGCGATCCCGCGTCGCCCGCACGCGAGTTCGCCCGCCTCGTCGCAAGCCAGGAACCTGGCGTCGAGGTCCGCGTGCTCGCTCCGGGAGAAGCGACCGAGCTGTGACCGCAGACGACAGCTCCGAGTTGCTTGTGGGGGCAGTCGCGTTTCCGTCGCCCGAAGGTGCGGAGGACCCTGCCGGCGAGGTGCGAGCGCTGAAGGATCTGGCCCGTCGTGATGTCGCCGCTCGACGAGAGCAGCCGTTCGGCGTGTCACCCGATTGCTTGCAGTGTGCAATGATCGCTATATGCAAGCAACGTCCGGGTCGTCTGAATCGAAACGCGAGGCCGGCGGGCCGGCGCGGGACGAGCTGGTGGATGCTGTGCTGGGATCGAGTCGGGCGTTGGTGGCGGTGGCGGCTCGTTCGCTTGCGAACGTCGCTGAGGATGTGACGCTCGCGCAGTACCGGTTTCTGATCGAGCTGGCGTCACGTGGGCCGCAGCGACTGGCCGATCTCGCCACCGCCTTGGGGGTTGACCGCTCGACCGCAACACGGATGTGTGAGCGTCTCGTACGCAAGCACCTGGTCGCTCGCCGCCGTGCCCAGGATGATCGTCGGACTGTGCGGGTCTCGCTGACCGGTGCCGGTGCGGAGTTGGTGGCCGAGGTGAGCAGGCGTCGCCGGGTGGAGATCGCGACGATCGTCGAGCGCATGCCGGCAGCTGATCGGGATGCCGTGGTCCTGGCGTTGCGCGCGTTCACCGATGCCGCCGGCGAGGTGCCTGAGCAGGATTGGTCGCTGGGCTGGGACCTCGCCTGATGGCGTCGGAACCTATGGTCGGAACGCAGTCGAGACCGGCGCGCCCCTCTCTCGTGCAGACGGCATCGGCGTGGCTGGGCGGCAACCGCCTCGGGCTGGTGGTGATGGCGTTGGTGGTCGGCGCCGGCGCTGGTCTCGGCGCCGCCCTGTTCCGCGAGATGGTTTTCGGCGCGACCTGGCTGGTCACCGGCCACAACCAGTTCGGCCAGCAGGGACACGCCGCGAGCACCCATCTCCCGGGGCTGGGGATCTGGTTCGTGCTAATCGTCCCCATGCTCGGCGGTCTGATCTACGGCCCGCTGATCTACCGCTATGCCCGCGAGGCCCGCGGTCACGGCGTACCCGAGGTGATGCTTGCCGTCGCCGAGAACGGCGGCAGGATCCGCCCGCCCGTGACGGTCGTCAAGGCGGTCGCGTCGGCAATCACGATCGGCGTCGGTGGCTCGGTCGGGCGCGAGGGACCGATCGTGCAGATCGGCTCGGCGCTGGCCTCAACCCTCGGTCAGCTGGTCCGCATGTCAGAGACTCGGCTACGGATCATCGTCGCCTGCGGGGCCGCCGGCGGAATCGCTGCGACCTTCAACGCCCCGCTGACGGGCTTGTTCTTCGGGTTCGAGATCGTGCTGCGCGAATTCTCGCTCGACGCGCTCGTCGCGACCAGCCTCGCAGCCGTCACCGGTGACGTCATCAGCCGCGCGATCTTCGGGTCCGCACCGTTTTTCTCACAGATCCCACACAGCCTCGGGGTCGCCAACGACGCCACCTACCTACTCGTAGCGGTGCTCGCTGTTCTCGCGGGGCTGATCGGAATCGGGTTCAAGACCTTCCTGTACTGGCTCGAAGACTTCGTAGACGAGTTGTGGAAGGGACGGCCGGAGTGGGCGCGCCCGGCAGTCGGCGGCATCGCGCTCGGCGTCCTGTTGCTCGCGGTCCCGCAGATGTACGGCGTCGGTTACCCGGTGATGAACAACGTGATCGGCGGACACGTCGTCATCGGACTGATCCTGCTGTTCCTAATCAGCAAGATCCTGGCAACCAGCCTCACACTGTCGATCGGTGGCTCCGGCGGCGTATTCGCACCCTCGCTGTTCATCGGCGCGATGGCCGGGATGGCCTTCGGCACCCTCGCCCACAGCCTCTTCGGACCAACGGTCGGCCCGCCCGCGCTGTATGCCGTCGTCGCGATGGGCGGGGTGTTCGCGGCCGCCGCCCAAGCCCCACTGACGGCGATCGCCAGCGTCGCCGAGATGACCGGCAACTTCGGGATCACCCTCCCGATCATGCTCACCTGTGGGATCGCCGCCGCAGTGTCCAAGTACCTCTCCTACGGCAGCGTGTACACCACCAAACTTCTGCGTCGCGGCATCGACATCGAACGCCCCAAGACGACCAACGTTCTCCAAACCATGACTGTCGCACGCGCCATGCAGCCAGTCCCGCCGACTGCCGCTGCCGCCCGTTTGAACGGCTCCCACGGGACGACGTCCGACGACGCCATCGCCGTTACCGCCGAGCAGTGGGCACGCCTCGCCGGAGCGGTAACCGACACCCGCCGGCCCCAGGAGCTGTTCAGCGACGAAACACTCGAGCAGGCGCTCCGACAACTCACCCTCTACAGCCCCTCAGGCCTGCCGGTGCTCTCTGGTGACCGTGAGCACGTGCAAGGCTGGATCACCCGGCACGACATCCTCGAAGCCCTGGCCCAGACCATCAAATCCTCCGAGGAGTCGATCGAGGAGGGTGCGGTCGCCGCAGACTTCGGAGCAGACGACCCCTCAGTGGCCGCTCACCGATCGAGCACACCACTGACCGGCTACCAGATCATCGAGATCACCATCAATACCAACTCTCCCGCACTCGGGCGGCGGGTCGACGAGATCTCCTGGCCCCCCGGCTGCCTGGTGGTAGCCGTCACCGACCAGAAGGCCGACGTGTCGTCCAGCACCGACACGATCCTGCGCGAGGGGGCACGGGTCATCCTTCTTGCACCCGCCCGCACAGAAGTGCTGCCGCAGAATTCGATGTCGGCCGTCACCGGCTGATCCTCGCTGAACGACCTGAAGCCAGCTCGCACGCAGGACGCACTGGCGACGCGCGAGGAAGATTGGAACGCGAAAGCAGTCATCGCCGCATCGGGGCTCGAGTCAGAGGTGCTCAACGGTGAAGCCGAGCTTTTCGAGCACCTTGACCGCACCGGTTTTGCCACCTTCGAAGTCGCCAGAGGCGAGCCGCTCGCCAGTCGCGAACTCGTAGGCCGTGCCGAGGATGGCTTTGGGCGGGTAGGCGCGTTCCTCCCAGACGAGCTTGTAGGTGGTGGTCGGAGCGAAGCCGCGCTCCTTGAAGAAGCGCTCGGGTCCGAGTCGGTCGTACTCCGCCAGGGCGCGCTCGATGTCGGCAGGGGCCACTTGGTCCCATGAGATTGAGCGTGTCATCGATCCTCCCAAGGTCGTTTGCTGCTAACCGGTCATCCACGAGCTACTGGTTAGCAGACTCGTGGGAGAGTTGGTAGTCTAACCCGCCGTGAGACTTTCACCGGTTAGCCGAAGCGCTAGCAGTCGAATGACACCGGACGACCAGTTCCTGCTGGCTGTCCTGAACAGCACACCCGTCATCGAAGGAGTCCCGACTGACGCCCTGGCGGATTTCGACGCCGCGCGGGCCTGGCTGGTGGAGGCCGGCGGACTTGGTACCGAAGCGGAGCTGTCGCACGTTCACCGCGCGCGATCCGCATTGCAAGGGATAGTCCGGGGTGAGCTGCCGGTCTCGACGCTCGGTCCGCTGCTCCGGGGAGTGAGCTACGTCCCGCAGGTGGGAGATGAGCTCACGTGGGCGCTGCGAGTCAAGCCCGAACGCGAGCTCGCCATCCGAGCGATCCTGGCGTGGGAAGCGATCGTCAGAGAGAGTCCCGAGCGCCTGCGGGCGTGCGCGAATGACGAGTGCCGCCTGTTCCTGATCGACCGCAGCACGGCAAACCGGGCTCGCTGGTGCTCGATGGCGGTCTGCGGCAACCGGATGAAGGCCCGCCGTCACTACGAGCGCACACGCGGCGTCAGTCGCGGGACCGGTGAATAAGCCGGCCACTCTGGCACTAGAGGAATTCCTAACGACCAACCGATTCGGGAGGACAGGCGAAATGACCGGCAATGTTGCAGGGCTCGAGGGCCAGAGTGTCCTGATCATCGGACGACCGAGCGGCATCGCCGGAGCGATCGTGACCGCGGCCCGCGACGCCGGCGCGAAGGTCGTCATCGCAGGCCGCGACAGAGCGCCACTCAATGCCGCCTACCCAAACGACCCGGACATCTCTACGGATGTCGTTGACCTCACCGACGAAGCGTCAATCGCCGCTCTGGCGGAGCGGCGAGGAACCGTCGACCACATCGTCTCCACCGCGTCCGCCCGCGCTCGGGGAAAGCTCGCCGACCTCGACCGCGATGCGATCAGACTCTCATTCGACACGAAGGTCATCGGCCCACTGATGCTGGCCAAGCACTTCGCGCGCCGCATGAACCAGCACGGATCGATCCTCATCTTCGCGGGAGTTGCCTCAGCAAAGATCGCGGTCGGCACGATGGGCGTCGCCATCACGAACGGCTCCGCCGAGGTTTTGGCCCGATCGCTCGCCCTGGAGCTGGCGCCGATCCGAGTCAACGCCATCTCCCCCGGCGTGATCGACACCGGAGCTTGGGACACCTTCGGCGCGGAGGGCAAGGAGGACTACTTCGCTCACATCAGGTCGAGCAACCCGGCCCGGCGGATCGGGACGGTCGAAGATGTCGCCGGCGGCGTCATCTTCGCGCTGACCAACACGTTCATGACCGGCACAACCCTGCACATTGATGGCGGCGAGCCGCTCACCTGAAAACGATCTCGGAACCCCCAGAGGCAGAGTCACATGAGCACCATCGACAACGCTGCAGCCCTGGCAGATCGCCGGCAGCAGCAGCGAATCGACAGCCAGGGTCGGAAGACCGCGGATCGGCTGTGGGCGTATTCAGACGCGGTCTTCGCCGTGATCGTCACGATCATGGTGCTCCAACTCAAACCGCCCAAGTCAGATCACATCTCAGCACTGTCCACGCTGTGGCCGACAGTCATCAGCTATGTCGTGAGCTACGTCTTCATCGCAATCATCTGGATCAACCACCACTACCTCACTCGGTTCACCCCAAGCCCATCGCTCGGGCTCGTCTGGACCAACTTCATTCACCTGTTGCTCGTGTCACTGCTTCCCTTCACGACGGCCTGGACGGCCCAAACAAAGCTGGCATCCGGGCCCGTCACGGTCTATGCCGCTCTGTTTGTCTGTACTGACGGCGCCTACAACGTGCTTGAACATCACATCCTGAAACGCACTGACGAGATCTCCCCACGCGCCCGCCGGATTGCGCGACGCCGCTCGCTCTCAGGTCTCATGCTCTTCGGGATCGCGACACTCGCAGCGGCATTCGAGCCATGGCTGGGGTTCGCATTGATCTGTTCGGCACTCGCGCTTCACATCAAGCCAGATATTGGCTCTAATCGGACTACTTCCAGGGCGTCCAGCGACGCGAGAGACGCAACCGGCCCAACCATTTCACCGCCGCAAACGTGAGCGAGGCACGCTGGCGCGGTGAGGCACGCCGCGATTCACGGAGCTCACCCCATCGGGATGATGGCGCGGCGGTCGGCGCGGGAGAGTCTTGACGAGTGTTTGGCGCCAAGACTGCGATGCATCACGCGCGTCAAGGATGCCTGCCGGTGAACCGTCTGTCGCGGAGAGGAGTGCTGGCCGGAGTTTGCGCGGTGCTGCTGGCCGGCTGCGGGTCGGGCGCAGGTCAGAATCTCAGTATCACTCAGACGAGGAGCGCGACCGGCACCGCGCCCGCGATCACGAGCGGGACGACGAGCTCGGGAGCGACACCAGTAGCGGATCGAACGACGCGATCGCCAGCCACGACGACGGCCAGCACGACGGAGCCGGCAAAGACGGCGGTGGCGCCTCCGACTTCGACCCCAACGGCCACGACCTCACCGCCAACGACGACCACGGTCACCGCGACCGCGTCTGAGACGACACCGCAACAGACCGAAGCGACGACCTCGCCGACCGTGACCGAGACCGAGACCGTAACGGCGACCACGACATCGACCACGAATGAAGCCGCGGTCGCCGCCGCGGCCGCCGCCGCCGCAGCGGCGGCAGTCTCGAACGAGGAGAACTCGGAATGGGGCGGCTTACCGGGCTGGGCGTGGCTGCTCATCGGCGCTGCTGTGGCCAGCGCCCTGATCTGGGCCGGCGTCACGATCTGGCGGCGGGGACGAGCCGCGACGCCACCCTCACCTGGTTCAGCCGGGCCGAAGGCGGGGCCGGGTTCCGGAGATCGGGCGGGAACGGACCCGCCGGAGCCGCCGCCGACTTAGAACCGCGCCGCGGGATCGCTATCGCGATGCGAAGGCGACACAGGTACGGGCAGGCCACCTACGTTCGACGCGGTCCCAACGGATGGGCCAATGGGATCCAGAGCGGGCACCGCCGAGCGTCGGGGATTTCACCCGTTATGGGTGATGCCGTCGACTCGTTACACCCAAAGACTCGGTCGCCGAGCCTATGAGCACCGCAGTCAAAACCGCAAGCAGTTGAGGTCGAGCGTGGCCGAGACGCCCAAGCGCAGGGCGCAGCCGCAACGTTCATGCCAATCGGATCGGCGACGATCGGACGGCGGGACGTGACTGAGCCGCGGGTTCGAACGCCGGCACCACGCGAGTGGGTTCGACGGGCCGCTGGGGAGGCTCGAAGCCTCGACCTCGGGGTCTATTCCGTGATCACGAGCACTCCTACCCCGGGGCTCGACCGGGCACTCGGTAGGCTCACGACGGCTGCGAACCACTCACGTCTTTCACTGGCTTCGGCGACCATCCTTTGGCTCGTCGGCGGAAGTAGCGGCCGGGCTGCGGCAACGAGAGGGCTCGCATCGGTTGCCGTGACCTCAGCCGTCGTGAACCTCGGCATCAAGACAATCGTGCGCCGCCGCCGCCCAGACCGAGTCGCGAATGACATCCCGCGGTCTCAGCAGGTACCGATGCCGGCTTCGAGTTCGTTCCCTTCTGGGCACTCAGCGGCCGCCTTCGCCTTCGCTACTGGTGTCGCGAGTGTGCTGCCGGTCGCGGCGATGCCCCTGCGGGGGCTTGCCGCACTTGTCGCCTATTCGCGTGTCCACACCGGCGTCCACTATCCAGGCGACGTGATCGTAGGAGCGCTCCTCGGCACCGCGCTCGCGCAGGCAACGACCCATGCCATTGACCGCCAACAGCGTGCTTGATCTTGGTGGTGGGCGCCCAAATCATTCGCGCGCGATCTCGGCTGCTGGCATGAGGAAGCGCATGGTCCCGACGTGGTGAGTCGGCGGGTCGCTGCAATCGCGTCTTTGCTGTCGATGGCAGCGGCCACAGTCGCAGCGGTGATTGTGAGCGTACAGCGGTTCCCGAGTGGCATTTCGGTGCTCGGTTGTGTCGTGGTCGCGGCGGCTGCCGCGTGGTGGGCCCTGACGCGTCGGGGCTTCGCGCGTGTCGCGGGCGCGATCGTTGCGTGTGCATTGTTAGTCGGTGCGGTGACGCTCATTGTGCTCGAGGGCGCTGTGCTTGCCAATGCGTTGATCGTGGCAGCTTCACTGTTCTCAATCGCTGCGGCACGCAGAGTGTTCGCCGCCGTCCCCGCCGAGCTTTCAGTGGTCGCTCCGCCGCAGCGTCCTGTGTTGTTCTATAACTCGAAATCGGGTGGTGGAAAGGCCGAGCGCTTCGGCGTCGCGCGCGAGGCGCGTGCGCGCGGTGTCAAGCCAATCGAGCTGCATTTTTCAGATGATCTCGCAGCCCTGGTGCGGACTGAGATCGACAACGGTGCTGATGCCGTTGGTGTGGCGGGCGGAGACGGTACGCAGGCAATTGTTGCCGCGGTTGCTGCCGAGCGGGGGTTGCCGTACGTGTGCGTGCCGGCGGGGACCCGCAACCATTTCGCGCTCGATCTTGGCGTCGACCGCAACGATGTCGTAGGCGCTCTTGACGCGTTCACCAACGGGCGCGAGCGGCTGGTCGATCTGGCTGACGTCAACGGCCGCGTGTTCGTCAACAACGTCTCGCTTGGTGTCTATGCCGAGGCAGTGCGGACGGAGGGCTACCGGGACGCGAAACTACGAACAATCGCCGATACGTTGCCGGTGGCGGTCGGCCCCGGTGAGCGGTCACTGGACCTTGAGTGGACCGACGCGGACGGTCAAGACCACGCTACGGCCGCGATCGTGCTCGTCTCCAACGGGTCCTATCGCCTTGGCCGGATCCTGGCCTCGGGCACGCGACCGCGTTTGGACGCTGGTGTTCTCGGGATCGCCGTGGCCGCACCCGGTGCAGCCGAACGACGACGAGCAGTCGCGGCATGGTCAGCCACTACGTTTGAGGTGAGGTCTGCGGCACCCATCGCCGCCGGCATCGACGGCGAGGCAGCAACGCTTCACCCGCCACTGAAGTTCGAAAGCAGACCGCGAGCCCTCCGGGTACTGATCGCTCCCCAGCATCCCGGGGTATCGCCATCAGCAGCCCTGCCTGCTGGCCGGTGGGACGCCGTCCGCACAATCGTCAAGGTCGCGATCCACGGGACCTGCTAGGCGGTATGCGTGACCTCAACGGCCAGCTTCACGGCCTGTGTCCGATCACCGGGTGTGGTGATGTTGACCGTCACCACACCCGAGTGCGACGAATCCGACGCGGCCGCGGTGACGGTCAAGTTGCGTGTCGCGCGCCCGCTCGGCCCGACCCAGATTGTGCTCTTCACCGGCGAGACCGACAGACCGCTGCCGGCCGGAGCCGAGATTCGGACGCGTGCGCGCTCTCGTCGCCCGGTTGCGTTCTGCGCTCCGAGCTTGACAGTGACGGTCGAGGCAGAAGCGATCGTGACGTGCTCGCGTGACAGGAACCCAATGACCGGCTGGAGGCCGGAGGTGTACGACGGCGGCGCGTGAGCGGCCGCCGAGCCCCAGGAGCTGGGCGTAGTCTCCAGCGTCCAGTCCAGCGAAGCGCCGCGAGCGAGCGTGCTGTAGTTGACCCACGGACTCGTGTGATTCGCGCCGTTCAGCTTCAGCGACTTCACGTAGTACGTGCTGGGCGACGCTCCGGGAGCTCTGATGTGAACCGATTTCCCGTTGCCCAGGTGGATCGTCTCCTCCGGGAAACCGGGGCTCGCGAACACCAGCGTGCCGCGGCCCGGATTCTCCGGATACATGCCCAGCATCTCCCAGATGAAGGCCGAGCTGTTCGCTCCTAGGTCATCGTTGTTGTGCAACCCGTCCGGTCCCGGCCGATAAATGGTGTTGCGCACGTTGGCAACCGCCTTCTCGGTGCCTGCTGGATCTCCGGCATAGTCGAGTGCGAACTGCTCACCGAAATCGAACTCGTTCGTGAGCTGGGCGTACATCCCGAAGCCGTTGGGTCTCGAGAGATACTGCTCGAGCAGTGGCCCGACCTCGGCCTTGCCGCCAAGTAGCGAGAACAGTGCCGAGTAGTCGTTCGGAACGTCCCACAGGTACTCGTACGGGTCGCCCTCGACATACGGATCGCGATCGGTCGGGAACGTCCCGGTGATGGTCGGGGTCACGCCCGGCTCGAACTCGCCGTTCGAGAGCCGCGGTGTGAGCAGGTCGGTCCTGGGGTCAAAGAGGTTCTCCCAGTTGTTGGCTCGTCGCGTCAGCATCGCAGCGTCGGCGGTGTCCCCCATATCCGTCGCGAACTGCGCCAACGCCAGGTCCGCGTTGTCGTACTCGAGCAACGACGACACCAACCCGTGGGCGTGGCAGCATCCGTAGCTGCCGTCCTCGGGCAGATAGCCGTATTGCTGCTCGAGCGACTCGCCGGGCCGCACATCGTTGACGGTCGTGGCCTCCGCAAGCATGTCGGCGAGCGCCTGTTTGGTGTCGAATTTGCGTGCACCGAACGTGTAGTAGTCAGCGATCAGCGCATCCGCCGGGTCGCCGACCATCGTGTAGTTGTTGAGATTGTCGTAGCCCCACTGCTGCAGGAGCTTGTCCTCGCCGTAGTAGTTGAGCTGCGACTGCGCCATGTCGTCGGTGGCGCCCGGGTCGAGCATCGCTTGCAGCTGCGCCAGTGAGTGGTAGATGTCCCAGCCGGAGTACATGCCGTACTGGTTCTTCTGGCCTGGAGCGAGGTCCTGAACCGTGAGGTTTGCGCCCATGAACTGTCCGTTCACATCACTGGTGATGTTGGGCTCCAGGAAAGACTTGTAAAGCAGGCTGTAGAACTCCCGGCTCTGAGCCTGGCTCCCGCCCGAGACCTGGATCCTCTCGAGCAGCCGATCCCACCTCGTCTGTGCCTGCTGGCGCGTGGCGTTGAAGTTCCAGCCCGGGTTCTCCGTCTGCCAGTTGAGCTTGGCATCGGCGGCGCTCACGTACGAGATGCCGACCTTGGCGCGGATCACCGGGTCCTGGGTCGTGTTGAACGTCAGTGCAACCGCCGCCGGGTCGCTCTGGCCCGGGTTGGTTATCACCTCTGACGCCGTGAACGGTTGGTCGAAGACGATGTCGAAGTACACCGTGTAGAGCTGGGCTTGGCCGCCGTTCGTCGCCTCGCGACAGAAGTGACCGCTGGTGTCCGACCCCTGAATCTCGTCGTTGCCGACGACCTCGGCGCTGTCATCATAGTCACCGTTCTGGCTGCCCATCAGCTTGATCAGAAAGTCGGCCTGAGTCGTGGCCGGATAGGTGAAACGCGCCATGGAGCTGTGGGGCGTGGCCGTGAATTCAGAGGTGACCGTGTTCGGCTGATTGCTCTGCGCGGAGTAGTAGCCGGCCTGTGCCACCTCCCCGGAGTGGCTGAACGCAGTCGTGATCATGTTCGGATCGCCGGCAGGCAGCGGGCCGGTCAACGGGACCATGGGAACGTCGCCTGCCGCCGGGCAGCCCGGGCCGGAGACGTGCGTCAGGCTGTAACCCCACAGTTTGGTGTCCGTGCTCTGATAGCCACCCCCCGAGCGGTAGGTCGGCTTGGTGTCGGGGCTCCACTGCACCATCCCGAACGGGACATCGGCCCCAGGGAATGTGTTGCCTCCGCCCGAGGTCCAGGTTCGGGTGTCCACGAGGCTCGCCAGACCCGTCTTCAGGTGCTGCCTGCCGTTCCGCCCGCCGTTGGGCGTTGGCCTCGCGTGGGCTGGGGCCGTCGACCCCAGGGCAGATGCCGCGCAAAAAAACAGGATGAGAGTCAGTCGAGAAGCACGCAGCCGAGAACGCCAACCCCTCATCGTTCACGTTTCACTCGCGCCCAGGGCGTTTATCTGCATCCTCGCGATTCACGCGGTCAATAGCATGCCACGCGCAGCTGGCAATCCGAGCCCGTTCTAGAACACGCTGCTCCAGTCGTCTTTCATGCTCACGACCGTCCAGCCCAGCTGCTTGGCGTTGGCCAGCGATTCCTCGCCGCAGCTGTAGGCAAACTCGCGCTCGCCGTCGTCATGGTTGAGCAGCAGCGCGAAGCGGGCTGCCTCCAGCATCTCGATGTCGATGTCCCCGTTGCCGGCTGCGAACAGCGGTAGCCGGCCGGTCGCAGCAAAGATGTGCTCAGGCTTACCGGCGCGGACGTCGAGCCCGCCGAGAGCGTGCTCACCGCGGACGATCTTGCCGTCCGCATACGAGTACTCGGCGGCTGTGCCGATCACGTTCTCCTTGAAGATCCCCCAGGCATCCTCAGCGAACACGCGCATGAAATCGCGGCCACCACCGGAGACCACGAAGACTCGAAACTCGTGCGCCCGGAGGTAGTCGAGCAGCTCGAGCATGGGGCTATATACGAGGTCGATATAGGGCACCCCCAGCTTCGGCTGCTTGGCGGTCTGAACCCATTCACGGACCTGCGCGTCGAACTCCTCCGGCGTCGTGCCCTCCCACGTTCGAGAAAATGCCACCAAGAGGGACGCGATCACCTCCGGATCCTGGGCGAGCGCCGCCGCAAAGAACGCCGGGTCCCTCGCGACGATCGCCTTGTACGGCTGTTGCTCGGCAAGCGACGGGTCGGCCCGGATCTCCTCGCCCCACCTGCGAAACACGAAATCGAATTGCGGCGGCAACGGCTGCTCCACCCACAACGTCCCATCGTTGTCAAACGTCGCGATCCGCTCCGCCACGGGAACGAACCCAGGGCCAGGAGTCGTCGCCGACGTGACGAACTCGATGATCGCCGCTCTCGCCGAACCGTCTTTCCAGCTCGCAAGCACCCGGGTCTGAATCACATCTGCGGTTGTGGTCATGACGGCAAGGTTCGAGGGGCCAATGCGCCACGGCGTCATCCCATTCGGATGATCCGGCTGATGCCGCGCGAGCCCGCACGAGGCGCTCGGATTCCGGGTGCCGGCTGCCCGGCGGGTGCACATGCCCACCTCCTTGCCCGGCGCCCAGCCAGTGATGACACTTGCAGAGGTGACCGTGCCGACGATCGACCCTGCGCCCGTCCCAGCGCCCGGCCCTCCGCTCGACGGCACCTTGCCCGTCTGGGCGCGATGGAACGGCAAGCTCGATCACCGATACACGATCGGCGCCGAGGAGGAGGTCATGCTCCTCGAGCCGCTGCGATGGTCACTGGCTCAGGCCAGCGACACCGTCCTCGCCAGCCTCTCGGAGAAGCTCAGGCGCCACACATCGGCGGAGACCCATGCCGGAGTTGTGGAAATCGTTACCAGCGTTCACGATGAGGTCAGTGGGGTCACCGGAGAGCTCGTCGAGCTACGGAGACAGCTGGCCGCTGAACTGCGCGTGATGGACCTGACCGCAGCCGCGGCAGGAACGCATCCGCTGACGGTTTGGCGTGAGACCGAACTCTCGGGCGCACCGCGGTATCGCGATCTGGGCGATTCGATGCGCGTACTGGTTCAGCGAGAGCCGACGATGGCTCTCCACGTTCACGTCGGGATTCCTGACCCGGAAGAGGCGGTCAGGGTTTACACCACCCTGCGTCAGCAGACGCCGGTGCTCCTGGCGCTGTCAGCCAATTCTCCGTTCTGGCAGGAACGTGACACCGGGTTCGCGTCGGCACGAACCACGATCTTCCAGGCATTTCCCCGGACCGGCAGCCCACCTGCCGTCGCCCAGTATGCCGACTACGTCGCCGCCGTCGACCCGCTGATCGTGTCCGGCGCGCTGCCAGATCCGAGCTTCCTCTGGTGGGACGTTCGGCTGCAGCCCGGACTCGGGACCGTCGAAGTCCGCGTGATGGACGCTCAGACCTCGGTCCGACATGTTGGGCCGCTGGTCGCCCTGATCCAGTCCTTGGCGCGACTCGCGTTGGAGGAAGGGTTGCCGCAGCCTGCCCATGGGGACGAGGTGCTGGCGGAGAACCGCTTCCTGGCCGCCCGTGACGGAACGGCGGCGCGGTTGATCGATCCGGAGGCGGGGCGGCTGATTCCGCTGCGAGACATCGTGGATGACCTGGTGACAGCGTGTCGCCCACACGCCCTGGCGCTCGGTTGCCTCGGCGCGCTGAACCGGGTCAGATGGCTGTCGTCCGCCAACGGCGCGGACCGGCAGCGGGCTCTGGCGGAGCGCGACGGACGTCTGGAGCACGTCGTGGCCAGCCTGACGGATCAGTTCCAGACGCCGGAGCGCCGACGCCTCGGGAGGCCGCCCAACTCACTCGATACATACCGCAGCACGACAGAAAGGGGCGGCTAATGTGCCGCTGGCTCGCATACTCAGGATCACCCCTCCTGATCCGAGAGGCGCTGTATGAGGGACCTAACTCGCTGGTCAACCAGAGCCTGCATTCCCGGCTCGGCGCGGAGCCGACCAATGGCGACGGCTTCGGCGTCGGCTGGTACGGAACGCCTGACACCCCGGGCGTCTATCGCAGCACTGAGCCGGCGTGGAACGACGAGAATCTGCGTGAGCTCGCCGGACACATCACCTCGCCGCTGTTCTTCACGCACATCCGTGCTGCGATCGGCAGCGCCGTACAGCAGACCAACTGCCACCCATTCCGCCACGACAACTGGCTGTTCATGCACAACGGCTACATCAACGAGTTCCCGACGATCAAGCGCGACGTCGCAATGGCGATCGACCCATCGCTCTACCCCCACATCCAGGGCGGAGCCGACACCGAGTTCCTGTTCTTCTTGGCGCTGACGCTCGGCCTCACCGACGACCCCCCGGCCGCCGTCGGGAGCGCGATCGGTCTGATCGAGAAGATCGCCGCCAGCCACAACGTGCCCCACCCGTTCCAGGGCACGGTCGCAACCACTGACGGCGAGAACATCTGGGCCTTCCGCTACTCCAGCGAGGGAAAGTCACGGTCGCTCTTCTACACGACGGACATCCGCATCCTGAGAGAGATGTACCCGGACCGCGAGCTCTTCCAGCAGGTCTCGGATACCGCACGGCTGGTCGTCTCCGAACCACTGACAGACGTCGCGGGCGTCTGGAACGAGGTACCCGAATCGACCTGGGGTATCGTCGGACCAGGTCGGGACGGCGCCCTGCATCCGTTCGAGCCTGCGGCACCGATCATGTCGGTTCCGGTAACGGCCTGACGCCCGCCCACGGTCGCGCCGCCGCATCACGACAGTCAGATAAGCCGGCTGACATCGTGCTCGAGCCTGCGCAAGCGCCGCAGCCGCGGTGATTTCGTCGTGCGGCCGGTGCGCAGCGTAAACACGGCACAGACCAGGAAGCATCCGGCGCCGAGCGCTGTGTTCCAGTTGGCGGCGGCCTGGTCGATGAGCGAGCCGGTGGAGGGGACGATGTAGCCCGCGACGGCCGCGATGCCGAACAGGACACAACCGGCCAGATTGACCGACGGTTCCCACCATCCGGCGCCGCCGCGGGCGGGCAGCCAGCCGTGACGCTCCGAGGCGCGATACGCGATGGCGCCGGAGATGAGGAAGCAGACGGAGCCGAAGGCATCCGGACGCCAGACGAGCTTGTTGTACTCAGGGTTGGAGAGCGCCGTATCCAGCGCTCGGAATGTCGTGATGTTGAAGAACAGCGTCCCGGCGGTCTGGATGATCGCGGCCCACCATGCGCTCGGACCGGCGCCGGACGCCTGGCGCTGCGGAAACGCGATCACGCTCTGAAGCGCTCCGCCGAGAGTGAACAGAACCGAGCCGACGAAGAATGTGATCGCGTCCGCACGGTCCCCGACGAGGTTCGCGTAGCCCGGGAACGGGCCAATCACGAAGCACGCTGAGCCGGCGGCGAAGATCGCCGCCATCCATCGTTCACGGGTCATCGGCTGACCTGTGGACACTAGGGGCGCCGGTGACCGACGCCATCGTCCAAATCGGGTGACTGACTGCATCGGGATCGTGCGTCGCCCGGCATGGCATGCCGGCACGCCCCCGAGCGGGTGCCCGCCACCTTGTTCGCCACCGTCACAGGACCGACACTGGCTTTACTCGCTCCCGCCGGGTGCGATTGATCCGAGCCCGAAAGAGGCCGCCATGTCAACGTTCCTCTGGTTCCTGCTGGTCGTCCTGTATATGGCGGTGCTGATCACGCTAGGCGTTGCCACCTTTCGCAAGGGCCACATCCTGCTGTTCGTCCTCGGGATATTTCTCCCGTTCCTGTGGCTGATCGGCGCGCTCATCGGCCCGAGCCCACGCGTCGCCCGCGCTCGCTGACGGAGCGGCGACCAGTCCGCGACCCGCAGACCACGTACGAGAGGAAGACCTCATGAGTTCCACCGTCGACACAGGCCAGACGCCAGGGACAGGAAACGGCCGCGGCGCCCCCGACTCCTCGATGGTCCGCGAGGAGGAGCTCGTCGGGCTGCCGCGCGACAACATTCCGCAGCAGGGCACCGGCAGCCGTGTCGCCTACGACCTGATGACCAACGAGCTGCTGCTGGACGGCAGCGCCCGACTGAATCTGGCCACGTTCGTGACGACCTGGATGCCGCCTGACGCATGCCGGCTGATGGCGGAGACGGCCGACAAGAACATGATCGACAAGGACGAGTATCCGCAGACGGCGGAGTTCGAGCGCCGCTGCGTGAACATGATCGGGCGCCTCTGGCACGCACCGGGCGACGGCGACGTGACAGGCTGCTCGACGACCGGTTCCAGCGAGGCGGCGATGCTGGGAGGACTGGCGCTGAAATGGCTGTGGCGGGCGCGCATGACTGCAGCAGGCAGGCCGACCGACCGCCCAAACCTGGTCCTCGGCGTGAACGTGCAAGTGTGCTGGGACAAGTTCTGCCGCTACTGGGACGTCGAGCCGCGACTGGTGCCGATGGAGGGGGATCGTCTCCACCTCACGGCCGAGGCGGCGCTGCCGTACTGCGATGAGAACACAATCGGCGTGGTCGCGGTCCTGGGCTCGACCTTCGACGGCAGCTACGAGCCGGTGGCTGAGATCTGCGCGGCGTTGGACCAACTCGAGGCAAGCGGTGGTCCGTACATCCCGGTCCACGTGGACGCGGCATCCGGCGGATTCGTTGCGCCGTTCTCCCAACCCGAGCTGGTCTGGGACTTTGCCCTACCGAGGGTGCACTCGATCAACGCCTCGGGCCACAAGTACGGCTTGGTCTACCCCGGTGTCGGCTGGGCGATCTGGCGGACACCGGAGCAACTGCCACGCGATCTGGTGTTCGACGTCAACTATCTGGGCGGGTCGATGCCCACCTTCGCCCTCAACTTCTCGCGTCCGGGAAGCGAGGTGCTGGCTCAGTACTTCATGTTCCTGTCCCTGGGCAAGGAGGGCTACGCAGACATCCAACGGTCCTCGAACCGCATCGCCGGTCGCATCGCCCAAGGAATCGACGGGATGGGTCCCTACCGACTGCTCACCGATGGCAGCGAGTTGCCGGTGGTCGCCTTCTCACTCGCACCGGAGGTGTCCAACTACACGGTGTTCGACGTGTCCGCCCGCATGCGGGAGTTCGGGTGGCTGGTGCCGGCGTACACATTCCCCGCGAACCGTCAGGACCTGTCGGTGTTGCGCGTCGTGGTCCGAGCAGGGCTGACCACCGACATGGCCGATCTGTTCCTGGGCGACCTGCGTAAGCAGACCAAGCTCCTCGAGTCGCTCGATGGCCCGCTCCCGGACCGGCGTCCCGAGGAACGGCATAGCTTCAAGCACTGAAAGGACAGAGCGATGACTACAGAACCCCTGGACGAACTCGGTCCGGTCGACTATGTCGTGGTCGAGTTCCCGGCCGGCGCCAGCAGCTTCACGGGCGAGATGGCGGAGGCGCTGATCGCCTTGGTTGACGCCGGAACCATCCGCGTCATCGACGTTCTGATCCTCACCAAGGACGAGGACGGCTCGATCGAGGCTACGGAGCTTTCCGATATAGCGGAGCTCGGGCCGCTGGAGACGATCGAGGCCGAACTCGCGGATCTGTTGGCAGCAGATGACGTAGCCCACCTCGCCGCCGCCATGGAGCCGGGCAGCACGGCCGGCGTGCTCATCTGGGAAAACCTGTGGGCAGCCCCGTTCGCGTCTGCGGTGCGGCGTTCAGGGGGCCAACTGATCGCGAACGGACGGATCCCGATCCAGGCGATCATCGCCTCGATCGAGGCCGACGAAGCACTCACGACCTAAGGAGAGTTGAATTGCCCCTCAGACCCGCACGCGCAGGACGAGTCGGTGTGATCCGCGCGCCGGTGGCGAAAACAGCTGTCGTGGCCCGAGCCGTGACGCCTGGCCGCGCCCCCGTCGCCAAGACCGCGGTCGTTGCGGCGGCCGTCACACCGGGGCGGCGTCGCCGGCGAATCTAGCCCCGGTCCGCCGGCAGCGCGTAAGAGGTAGAGTGCCGCCGCGTGTCAGAGCCGGTTCACGTCCTCGTCGTGCGAGCCGGCGGCCTCGTCTGGGCCCTGCCGATGGCTTCGGTCGAGCAGGCATTTCATCTGAAGGACCACGAACTTCGCCATATCGATGGGATGCGCGTCGTGCGCTTCCGTGATGAGGTCCTCGAGCTCGTCGATCTCGCCGAGAAGCTTGGTCTCGAGGCCCGCGACACGCCCTCGGCGGTGGTCGTGTGGGGCTCGGGCCGGCGGTTCGCCCTGGTCGTCGAGGAGCTCGTCAACCAGGTCAGCGCCGAGCACGTCGAGATGCCACGGCTTGCGGTCGGCGAATTCACCGACGGCGCCGTCTACGAAGGCGACCAGGTAATTCCGATCGTCAAGCCCGGCGCACTCAGCGGCGCATACGAGTCCGTCGGTGGCGAGCAGGCGTACGAGTTCACGGAGATGCAGCAGAGCGCGCTTGGGGAGATCGCGAACATCGGTTCCGGTCACGCCGCTACCGCGCTCTCAGGGCTGATCGGCCGCCCGGTCGAGGTCGGTTACTCCCAGGCGATTCTGACGATCCTGGCGCGCGCGCTCG
This sequence comes from uncultured Conexibacteraceae bacterium, assembly GCA_963720195.1. GTDB lineage: Bacteria > Actinomycetota > Thermoleophilia > Solirubrobacterales > Solirubrobacteraceae > Palsa-465. The sequence goes on along the minus strand of CAVRFD010000007.1, from coordinate 220,979 downwards.
ACGAGGTCGGTGAACCGATGAGCCGCTCGGCCGTGGTCGACACGCCGATCATGGGTGATCAGGGGTCGGTCCTGCTGGTATTCCCCGGTGACACCGCCGAGCAGCTCTGTCAGATGCTCGGCACTACGATGACGGACGAGATCGGGCTGACCGCGCTGCAGGAGGTTGGCAACATCCTCTCCACGTCCTACCTCAACGCAATCGTGGAGATGACTGGGATCGCGCTCGAGCCCGAACCGCCCAGGGTCGAGGTCGACCTACTGGGCCAGCTGATGGCCAAGAGCGCGGCGAGCGGCGGCAGTCCCAACGACCCGACGGTGCTGATGCGCTCATACCTGACGGTCGAGGGCTCGACGGCGAAGTTCTCGTTCCTGTTCGCCCCGCGAATCAAGTCGGTCGAGATGCTGCTGGAACGCCTTGGTGTCGGTGTCTGACGGAAGTGTGGTGCTGTGCGCGACCTGCGGGGTCGAGCATGTCGAGCCCACCGGTACCTGCGCGATCTGCGCCGATGAGCGCCAGTGGGTGCCAGCCGGCGGTCAGGTCTGGACCAGCCTGCGGGAGCTACGCGAGGGCGGACACCGAGTGCAGATCGAGGAGCTCGAGCCAGACCTCCTCGGCGTGAAGGTCGCACCCGGCGTCGGTATCGGGCAGCAGGCTCACCTGATCTCGACGCCGCAGGGCAGCGTGCTGTGGGACGTGCCGCCGTTCATAGACCGTCCTGCGGTTGATCGCATACGCGGGCACGGCCCCGTCCTGGCGATCGTCGCGGGCCACCCGCACATGTTCGGCGTGCAGACTGCCTGGAGCCACGCACTCGGCGAAGCTCCGATCCTCGTCTGCGAGCCGCTGCTGAGCTGGGTACAGCGACCAGACGCGGCGATCACGAGCTGGCGCGGATACCACGAGCTTGCGCCGGGACTGGCACTGCACGAGCTCGGCGGCCACTTCGTCGGCTCATCGGTCCTGCACTGGGCAGCCGGTGCCGACGGGCGCGGCGTGCTCCTGACCTCGGACACGATTCACGGCAATCCGGACAGCGAGACGGTCACCTTCATGCGCAGCTACCCGAACCGCATACCGCTCTCGGCCGCGGTGGTGCAACGGCTGGCCACGGCTATCGGTGATCTTGAGTTCGCGCGGCTGTACGACAACTTTGGGCGCGGCCCCAAGAGTCGACGCGGCCGCCGCCGTGCGGCGCTCCGCAAACCGCTATGCCTGCTGGGTGCGCGGCGACTTCGACCATCTCACGTGAAGCGCTCTGCCCGGGGGTGGTCCCGCTGGACCTCCCCCGGGGGTAACACCTAACCCCAGCGTGCCTTCAGCCGCGGCAGCACGTCCGCGGCGAACTGCGTCAGCGCGCGCTCCTGGTCCTCGCCGGGGAAGTGGAAGACGAGATCCTCGAAGCCGAGGTCGACGTAGAAGGCGATCTTCTCGACGACCTCCTCGGGGTCGTCGGAGACGATGAAGCGGGTGTGGGCGCGGTCGGCTGCGCCTTCGGCCAGCCGCTCCATCTCGATCGGGTCCTCGGTGCCGCCCTTCTCCTCGGCCGTCAGCGCCAGCGCCGCCCAGGGCGTGCAGGCGTCCTTGGCGAAGTCGACGTCGTGGTCGTAGGAGACCTTGATCTCGATGAACTTGTCGATCGTGTCGGGGTCGCGCCCGGCTCGCTCGGCACCCTCGGCGAGGCCGTCGAGCAGCGTGTGGTAGAGCTCCTCGCCCTTGCCGCTGGTGACGATGAAGCCGTCGCCGATCTCGCCGACGAGCGCCGCCGCCTTGGGGCCGCCGGCGGCGATGTAGATCGGCACCGGCTGCTTCGGGCCGGTCGTAGATCGTCGCGTTGACTGTGCGGTAGTACTTGCCGTCGAAGGTCACCCGCTCCTCGGTCCAGAGCTGCCGCATCAGCGCGACCGCCTCGGCGAGGCGCTCGGAGCGCTCCTTGAACTTCGGCCACTCGATGCCGATCGAGGGGTTCTCGTTCATCGCCTCGCCGCTGCCGATGCCGAGCACGACGCGGCCCGGGTTCAGGCACGGCGAGCGTCGCGAACGTGTGGGCGATCACGGCCGGCTGGTAGCGCAGCGTCGGCGTCAGCACGCTGGTCGCGAGCGTCACGCGCTCGGTCCGCTCGCCGAGCGCCGCGAGCCACACGATCGAGTTGGGCGCGTGGCCGCCGTGGTGGCGCCACGGCTGGAAGTGGTCGGAGACCGCGACGATGTCGAAGCCGTGCTGCTCGGCGCTGACGCCGTAGTCGAGCAGCTGGCGTGGCGGGAACTGCTCTGCCGATGCCTTGTATCCGTAGCGGACGGTGCCGTGCTTGCTGGAGGTCATACCGACATCATCTCAGGGCCGACTGCGCGGACCGTAGCTCAGCCCATTAGGCTGGTGCGCCGATGAAGCTCGGCCTGCACATCGGCTACTGGGGCCTCTGGGGCGGCGCCGACGAGCAGCTCGCGGCCGTGCAGGGCGGCCGAGGAGCTCGGCTACGACTCGGTCTGGACCGCCGAGGCGTACGGCTCGGACGCGGCGACCGTGCTCGCCTGGCTCGCCGGTCAGACCTCACGGATCAAGCTCGGATCCGGCATCTTCCAGATCCCCGGCCGCAGCGCGGCGATGACGGCGATGACCGCCGCGACGCTCGACCAGCTCTCGGGCGGGCGCATGATCCTCGGACTGGGCACCTCCGGGCCGCAGGTCTCCGAGGGCTGGCACGGGCAGCGGTTCGGCAAGCAGCTGCAGCGGACGCGCGAGTACTTCGACGTCGTCCGGATGGCGCTGCGGCGCGAGCGCGTCGTCGTACCACGGCGAGACGCTGCAGCTGCCGCTACCCGACGGGCCCGGGAAGCCGCTGAAGCTCACGATCGCTCCGGTGCAGGAGCAGATCCCGATCTACCTGGCCGCGATCGGACCGCGCAACACGGCGCTCGCCGGTGAGATCGCCGACGGCTGGCTGCCGACCTTCTTCTCCCCCGAGCACGTGGGCCTGTTCCGCGAGCGGCTGGAGGAGGGCGCGGCGCGTGCCGGACGCACGCTCGACGGATTCGAGATCGCGCCGCAGGTCAGCGTCCACATCAGCGACGACATCGAGACCGCACGCAACTTCATGCGCCCGGCGCTGGCGCTGTACGTCGGCGGCATGGGCTCGCGCGAGCAGAACTTCTACAACGCGCTGGTGCGCGAGTACGGGTTCGAGGAGGCCGCGGCCGAGATCCAGGATCTGTACCTGGACGGCAAGCGCGAAGAGGCGTGCGCCGCGATCCCTGACGCACTGATCGACCTCGTCTCGCTGGTCGGCCCGCGCGAGCGGGTCGCCGAGCGGCTGGCGCCTACCGCGACGCCGGCGTCGGCACGCTGCTCGCCTCGCCGCTCGGCTTCAGCCGCGAGCAGCAGTTCGAGCAGATGCGGACGCTCGCGGAGCTGGCGGCCTGAGTCCGCCGACTCGAGCGTCGAGCCCGCGTGCACGCCGGATCTTCCTCGGCGCCTTCGGCCAGCCCGGCCACGCGTTTCCGATGCTCGCGCTCGGGCCGCCGGCTCGTGGAGCGCGGACACGAGGTCACGTTCGAGACCTGGGAGCGCTGGCGCGAGCATGTGGTCGGCGCCGGGCATGGAGTTCGTGCCCGCGCCCGAGTACCCGGTCTTCCCGACGGCCGAGCGGCCGCTGAAGCCCTATCAGGCGGTGGTGCGCGCGACCGTGCCGACGCGCGACGGCGATCGCGGCGCGCCGGCCTGACGTGGTCGTGCACGACATCCTGACGCTCGCGCCGGCGTTGGCGGCGGAGCTCGAGGGCGTGCCTGACGGCGACGCTCATCCCCCATCTCTACCCGGTCACCGCGCCCGGGCTTCCCGCCCGTACTCGATCGGCGCGCGACTGCCGCGCACGCGCGCCGGACGGCGTTCTGGGGCGCGTTCGAGCGGCCGCTCGAGAAGGGCCTGCGCCAGGGCCGTGACGAGCTCAACGAGACCCGTCGGCGGCTGGGTCCTGACCGGCGCTCGAGCGGCTTGCACGGCGGGCTCAGCCCGACGTCTGTGCCTGGTCGCGCTCCTTCCCTCAGCTCGAGTACCCGCGCGAGTGGCCACCTGCTGTACACGTCGTCGGACCGATGCTTTGGGAGCCGCCGGCGCCCGCAGTCGCGCCGCCTCGCCGGGAGCGGCGCCGCTGGTGGTCGTCGCGCCGTCGACCTCACACGACCCGCGCCAACGGCTGCTGCGGGCCGCGCTGGAGGGACTGCGAGGCGTCGACGTTCGTGTGCTGGCGGCCACCGACCGGCGGCCCGCGACGCGTCCGATCAGGGCCGGACGCAACGCGCGGCTGGTGAACTGGATGTCCTATCCCAGAGGCGATGCGCGAGCGCCGCTCTGGTGATCTGCCACGCGCGGTCACGGCACGGTCGCGCGAGCGCTGGAGCGGGGCGTGCCCGTGCTGGCGGTGCCTCACAGCGGCGACATGGCCGAGAACGCCGCCCGCATCGACTGGGCGGGCGTCGGCGTGCGGCTGCCGTGGCGGCTGCTGTCGGCAACCACTCTGCGACTGGCTGTCGAGCGCGCGCTCGGGGAACGCACGGCACTGGCGGCCCGCGCAGGAGAGCTGGCGACCTGGGCCGCCGTCAACGACGGACCCACGCGGGCGGCCGAGCTGGTCGAGGCGTTGACGGACTGACCGCCCCGCGCAGATAACCTCCGACGCCGAGTGAGCACCTATACCTACACGGCGCAGGACGAGTGCCCGATGTGCACCAGCACGAGCCAGAAGGTCCTTGGTCGCCGGCTGAACCAGCACCAGGGTCTCCGCCCCAACAAACTCGCCGGGGTGGCAACGACGATCGTGCGGTGCGGAAACTGCGGGCTGATCTTCACCAACCCGCAGCCGTTGCCGGCGTCGCTCGGCGATCACTACGACAAGCCGCCGGAGCTGTACTGGGAGCCCGGGTACTTCGCCAGCCAGAACGACGAGTTCAGCTACTACGAGTCGGTGATGCGCCGCCATATGCCGTCGGTGGCGAGTCCGCGCTGCCTGGACGTCGGCGCCGGGGTCGGATACCTGATGAAGGCGATGCTCGACCGGGGCTTCGACGCTTACGGGATCGAGCCGTCTCCGGCCTTCGCTGAGCGCGCGATTCAGGAGGGCATCCCAGCCGACCGGCTCCAGGTCGCGAGCGCGGAGAGCGCCACGTTCGACGATCAGAGCTTCGACTTCATCTCCTTCGGCTCGGTGCTCGAGCACGTTCCCGATCCAGCGCTGGCTCTGGAGCGGGCACTCAGATGGCTGCGCCCGGGTGGCCTGTTGTTCATCGACGTGCCCTCCGCGAGATGGCTGATCGCACGCGGTCTGAACTGGATCTACCGCCTACAGGGTTTGGACTACGTGACCAACCTGAGCCCGATGCACAACCCCTACCACCTGACCGAGTTCACGCTCAAGGCCTTCCAGGAGCACGGCCGCCGCGCCGGCTACCGCGTCGTCCAGCATGACTACGCGGTGTGCGACCCGTTCGTTCCCAAACCGTTCGATCACCTGGCGCGATCGATCATGAGCCGGACCGGCACCGGCATGGAGATCATGGTCTGGCTGACCCCGGCGTAACGGGGCTGATCGCCCTTGTTGCCTTGTAGGTCTGAAGCTGGGGAGGTGGGACTCGAACCCACAACCCTTCGGTTAACAGCCGAATGCTCTGCCAATTGAGCTACTCCCCAATGTATTGACGCACCGTTTAGAAGGTAAAGGGTGGCCCATACGGCCTGCCTAATGTAGCGAGACCGACGCAATTCCGCCCTCAACCTCCGCATGGCAGTTTGCGCAGAGGAGAACGCACTTGCGTGCCTCCTCGCGGAAGCGCTCAACCGACATTGAGAGCCCGCGCCGGCCGAACGTGAAGCTCTTCTCAGAGGGGTCGAGGTGATGGAACTGGAGCGCGCCGATGTAGCGGTCGTAGCCGCAGATCTGGCAGCGACCTCCTGCTTCAAGCACGAGCGTCTCCTTCACTCGGCGACGCCGTGCGGTAACCGCTTCCGCTCGGCAGCGCCCACAGCGGAAATACCCGCTGCGTTCGCGGACGAAGTCCGCCTCACCGTGCTTCGGGCACGACCCCACGAAGCTGGGCAGCCCAGCATCCCGAGCAGCGATGGCCTCTGGCGACGAGTGCATCTTGGAGCGATGCTTCGTCCGCAATCCGTACTTCCGCAGCCAGTACCGGACTGTTGCTTTGCTGCACTCGAACCTCGTGGCAAGCTGCCCGATGCTCATCCCCTCGCTTATCGCCGCTTCGAGCTCGCCCCGCCTCAGACGAACACATGTTCGCATCCCAACCGGACGGAAGGTCAGCGCTAGACCGGCCGCTCGAGCCGCGTCACGACCGTCTTGATCGTCGCGATCACGTCCTGGTATTCGGCCGAGAGCTTGGCGAGGCCACCGCCTCCGCCACCGTGCTCGCGCAGGTACTTGATCTCGCGGGAGAGGCGGTCGCGCTCGAGCACCAGCCGGGCGTGCTCGAGCTCGTCGGAACTGACAGTGCCGCCCGCGGCCCGCACGGGCGACCAGATCGTCGAGCACGACGACCAGCTCGGGTCGTCGCCGGGCGGATCCGGCAGCGGACCCGGCAGATGCGTGCTCGAGGAAGCGCGCGGCACGGCGCAGCACGTCCTCCAGACAGCAGCGCGTCCGGGTCGACGCGCGAGAGCACGGCCGCGCCGAGGTCGGGCGCGGCGACGCACATCGCCAGGAACGACCGCTCAGACCTGCGGACCGCGCGACAGCACCGGCCTGCGCGCGGCACCGAGCCCGGCGTGCTCGGTCGCGAGCAGTTGCTCAACGTCGCCGACGATCGAGCTAGCTCGTCGGGCCGTATCCGGCTCGGCGCCCTGCCGAGCAGCGTCACGAGCCGCGCCTCCGGCACGGTCGAGCGCCCGCGGCCGCCTTGCGCACCAGCTCGTCGCGCAGCACGCTCGCCGGCACCGGCGCGAGCACCGGCCGCAGCTCCGCGATCGCGCGATCCTTGCCCTCGGCGCTGGCCGAGGTCGGCGCCATCGAGCACGCGCCCCACCTGGAAGACGACGTACGGCGCCGAGGCCGCGACCCGCTCGCGCAGCGCCTCGGCGCCCTCGCGCTGGATCAGCTCGCCCGGGTCGGCGCCGGCCGGCAGCGGCACGACGCGCAGCTCGAGCCCGGAGTCGGCGCAGACCTTCGCCGCCCGCACCATCGCCCGCTGACCGGCGTTGTCGGCGTCGAGACAGAGCTCGAGCACCTTGACGACGCGCACGAGCTCGGCGACCTGCTCGTCGGTCAGCGAGGTGCCCATGATCCCGACCGCGTTGCGCGACCCCGGCCTGATGCAGCGCGAGCACGTCCGTGTAGCCCTCGCAGAGGATCATCCGGCCCGCTCTTGCGCCGCGACCGCGCGCGCCGCGCGATCCCGTAGAGCACCTCGCGCTTGCGGTAGACCTCGCCCTCGGCGGTGTTCAGATACTTCGGTCCGTCGTCGGCACCGATCGTGCGCGCGCCGAAGCCGCGCACGCGGCCACGCGCGTCTGCGGTCGGGAACATGATCCGCCCGCGGAAGCGGTCGAGCAGCTCATCCGGACGTGCCTTCTTGCGGCGGCCGAGGTCGGCGGCCAGGAGCTCATCGGCGCTGTATCCCGCCCTGCGTGATGCGCCCACGATCCGATCCCAGGAATGCGGCGCGTAGCCGACGCGGAACTCACGCAGGATCTCCTCGCTCGAAGCCGCGACCGAGCAGGTAGTCGCGCGCGGGCTGAGCCTCCTTCGCCTCCCACAGGTAGCGCTCGTAGAAGGTGGCGGCGCGGTCGAGCAGCGCGTACAGCCGCTCGCGCCGCTGACGGCGCGCCGCGGCCTCCGGCGACTCCTCCTCGGTCTCGAGCTTGACGCCGAAGCGGTCGGCCAGCGACTCGAGCGCGCCCTTGAAGTCGAGCCCCTCGGTCTGCATCACGAAGTTGAACGGGTCGCCCGACTCCGAGCAGCCGAAGCAGTGGTAGTGCTTCTCGTCGGGGCGGACGTGGAACGACGGTGTGCGCTCGTCGTGGAACGGGCAGCAGCCGAAGTAGCTGTCGACGCCCGCGGCGTGTGAGCTCGACCTTCGAGCCGACGAGCGCCAGCATGTCGACCGCGTCGCGCACGCGGTCGCGCGAGTCAGCGGTGTAGCGACTCACGGCGTGAACGCCGTCGGAACGGCGAGCGCCTCGAACACCGCGACCGCGAAGCGGTCGGTCATGCCGGCGATGTGATCGGTCACGCGGCGCGACAGCTCGCCATCCGGGATCGAGTCCGGGATCTGCTCCGGGTGGTCACAGAAGTGGTCGAAGAGCGTGCGCACAGCCGCCCGGATCTTCTCGCGCTCGTGCGTGACCGTCGGGCCCGAGGTAGACGCGCTCGAACATGAAGTCGCGCAGCTCGGACATCGCGGCGCCGATCTCCTCGCTCTGCACGATCGCGCCCGCCAGCGCCGACTGCTCGACCAGGTCATGGACCAGCGTGTCGATCCGCTGCGAGCCCGTGTCGCCGAGCACCTCGATCGGGCCGCTCGGCAGCTCGGCGGCATCGAGCACGCCGCCGCGCACAGCATCGTCGATGTCGTGGTTGATGTAGGCGATGCGGTCGACGAAGCGGATGATGTGACCCTCGAGCGTCGTCGGCGCGTCCGCGCGCCACGAGTGCGCCGCGATCCCGTCGCGCACCGCCGCGGTCAGGTTGAGCCCGCGACCGTCGCGCTCGAGCACCTCGACCACGCGCAGCGAGTGCTCGTTGTGCCAGAAGCGCTCGCCGAACCGCTCAGCCAGACACTCGTCGAGCGCCTCCTCGCCGATGTGACCGAACGGCGGGTGACCGAGGTCGTGCCCGAGCCCGATCGCCTCGACGAGATCCTCGTTGAGCGCGAGCGCCCGCGCGACCGTGCGCGAGATCTGGGTGACCTCGAGCGTGTGCGTCAGCCGCGTGCGGTAGTGGTCGCCCACCGGCAGCACGAACACCTGCGTCTTGTGCTTGAGCCGCCGGAACGCCTTGCAGTGCACGATCCGGTCGCGGTCGCGCTGAAACGGCGTCCGCAGCCCGCAGTCGGGCTCATCGAACTCCCTGACAGCCGGGTACGAGCGGGTCGCGAGCGGCGAGAGATCGACCTCCTCACGGGCTCTGATGCGCGCCGCGAAACGCCTCGGCGACGGCGCCGCCGGGATGCTCGTAGACCTTGTTCACATAACCATTCTGCCAGCGCAGCAGGCGTCAGACCGTCGTAGGCCTCAGCGCAGCGCGCGCGCAACGGCCGCAGCCGCACCTGGGCGTGGTGCTCGGCGGTCTCGCGGATCGCCCGCTCGGCGATCTGCAGCGCCCGCTGCGGAGGCCTGCGGCGCGTTCGCCAGCGGCTGCCCGAGCGCGCCGACGAGGAATTCGTAGGCCTCCTCCCCCAGCGGGAACGAGGCCGACTCGCACGAGCTGCACACCACCCCGCCGGCGGCGGCCGAGAAGCCGGTCAGGTGCTCGCGCTCACCGCAGTTCGCGCACGACCCGAGCTGCGGCACGATCCCGGCGGCGAGCAGCAGCTTCAGGCGGAACGCCAGCGCGTTCTCCGGTCGCGCCGCTGCTGGCCCGCTGGCCAGCAGCGTCAGCTCGTTGGCCAGCAGCGCGAACACCTCCGGGTGCGGCTCGTCGGTCTCGAACAGCCGCGCGACCGCGTCGCAGGCGCGCGCGGCGGCGTCGAGCGCCTCGGCGCTGTCGCGCAGCCCGGCGCGCGCGTCGACCGTGTCGACACCGGTCACCGTGTAGCAGGTCGCCGCGCCCCTCGTGCAGAACGAGCTTGATCTGGAAGAACGGCTCGAGCCGGGCGCCGAAGCGGCTCCGCGCACGCCTGGCGCCCTTCGCGATCGCGCCGATGCGGCCGTGGTCGCGGCGTGTACAGGTGCAGGATCCGGTCGGCCTCGCCGTAGCGGATCGAGCGCAGCACGATCGCCTCGGTCTTCAGCGAACCGGGCATCGGACAGCCCCCAGAGCCGTTGGCTATACTTTTTGAAGTTATGAAGCCCGTCATCGTCTACACCACCGACTATGTGCCCGTTCTGCCGCAGCGCCAAGGCGCTTCTGGAGAAGCGCGGCGTCGCCTACGAGGAGATCAATCTCGCACGCGACCCGGACGGCCGCAACAAGCTGCAGGAGATCACGGGCATGGTCACGTTCCCGCAGATCGTGATCGATGGCCAGACGATCGGCGGCTTCGACGAGCTGCTGGCGGCGGACCGCGCCGGCCGCCTGCCCGACCTGCTCGCGGCGTAGCCGCCGGCTCCGTCTGCGAGCCGAGGGCTTGCCCTCCTCACCATGCGGCACGCCAAGCTCATCGTCCTGATCTGCGCGGCCATAAGCGCACTCGCTGTTACAGCCGCATCGGCGGCGCCCCGGGGTGTCCTGAGCAAGGCCGAGTATCGGCAGCTGCTCGTGGCCCAGAAGCGCGTCAAGGTGCTGTCTTCGAAGGATCCGCAGGGCCTGAAAAAGGCCGCTGCGGTCTGCGCGAGCATCCAGAGGGTCAGCCCGTTGGTGAGCGCCGTGCGGAGCGACTGCAAGGACCTGGTCGTGTTCGGCGATGAGGCCGCCACGGTCGAGAACGCCACGACGAAATGCGCGCTCGACCCGCCATCAGAGCAAGCTGTCCTACGCTGCCTGTTACCGACGTTCCGGACCTACTACGCGGATGCCAGAGCCTTCTACCTCGCCGAGCAGCACGTCGCCAGGATCGCTGCCGGGCGCGGTTTCAGCGGTAGGTGCGTCGCGGTGATCGGCGACACGCCGAAGACGATCGCGGCTGAAGCACGCCTGGTCAGCGACCTCAAGGCGATGGTCAGCGCGCTCCAAGCCGCCGACGTCAGCGAGTTGCAGGCGGTCTCCAACCGCATCGACAAGGACTTGAACGCCGTCAATCCGGGACCGAGCTCCTTGTCGCTCTGCCCTCACCAGTAATGGCAGGGACGTTGCGTCGCCTCGGTCTCCTGGTGCTCCTCGGGGCGCTTCTCGCCACGGGCACCGGCGTCGCCGCCGCCGACTCGTCGGCCGGCGTTCTGACGAGCGCCGAGTATCAGCAACTGGTCGTCCTTCAGGGTCAGTACTCGGCCAGGTCGCTGAAGAGCCTGCCCGCGCTGGAAGCAGCCCAGACGAAGTGCAACGAGGTGAGCCCTGTCAGCGCTCTCGTAGGAGCGGAGCGGACCGACTGCAGGAACGGCTTTGCCTGGCTCATCACCAGCGTTCGCATCGAGTCGAAGCTCAAGGGCTGCGCAAGCGGAGCGACCGTCAGCGGCCGCCTCCGCTGCCTGCTTCCGGACTACCAGAAGCTGAGCGTCGCGGTTCGGGCGCTGTACAACGCGGACGCGTATGTGAACCATTTGGCAAGCGGGCGACGCTTCACCCGCACGTGTGTTCAGGCGCTCGGCGACACGCCGAAGTCGATTGCAGCTGAGGGCCGGATGGCGACGGATGCGGCACGGCTAGTAACAGCGATCCGGGGCCGGAATCTGCTCGGTGTCCAGAAGTACGGCGGGCTCTATGACGCCGACACGGCGGATGCCGAGTCCGCGGGCTCCAAAGCATCGCTGTCAGTCTGCCCGCATCAGTGAGCTGCGCGCGCCCGCGGTTTCGGCTGGCATTTCTCGCAGACGTAGGTCCCGCGCCCGCCGACGACGAGCTTGCGGATCGGAGTACCGCAGGTGGGACAGGGCTCACCCGCGCGCGTATGTACGAGGAAACGGTCCTGGAAGCTGCCACGAGCACCGTCGACGTGGCGGAAATCATCGATCGACGCGCCCTTCGCGTCGATCCCCGCCGCCAGTGAGGCCTCGATCCCATCCTTCAGCGCGCGCCACTGCGCGAGCGTGAGCGAGCCTGCCGGGCGCAGCGGGTGGACGCCGGCGCGGTGCAGTGCTTCGTCGGCGTAGATGTTGCCGATACCGGCGATACGCCGCTGATCGAGCAGGAATGACTTGATCGGTGCGGTTCGGCCCCTTGCCTGCGCGCGGAGATACTCGGGAGTGAACTCCGGGGTGAACGGCTCGACGCCGAGTCGCGCGTTCAGGTAGTCGTCCCGCGCCTCGGTCGAGAGCATCAGGTGCGCGGTGCCGAAACGGCGCGGATCCACGTACGTGAGCACGTGGCCGTCATCGAGCTCGAAGCGCGCGCGTGTGTACGGTGACTCCGGTTCGGCGTCGAGCAGCAGCGACCCGGTCATCCGCAGATGCACGAGCAGGTGGCGGTCGCCGTCGAGTTCCCAGATCAGGTACTTGCCGAGCCGCCCAAGCCTCTGCACCTGCGCACCCGTCAGTTCGGCCGCGATCAGCTCCGGCGGCGCCGGCTGCGTCCAGCGATAGTCGCGGATCTCGACCGACGTGAGCGTGCGCCCCTCGAGGTGCGGGGCCAGCTGACGCCGGATCGTTTCTACTTCAGGAAGCTCGGGCATGGTCGCTAACGGATCATAGGAACGACGTGCCCGGCAGCCTGGCGCTGTCGGCGCCGGTCAGCCACTTCAGCACGCTCGCGCCGACATCGGACATCGGACCGTCGTGGCGGCGCGGCTCGACTCCCTCCCAAACCGCGAGCAGTGGCGCATGCTCGCGCGTGTGGTCGGTGTGGTCGGCCGTTAGATCGACGCCGTGATCAGCGGTGAGGACCAACATGTCGTCGGCACGCAAGAGCTCGAGCCATTGCGCCACCTCCGCATCGATCTCGCTCGAGGGCACCGACGAAGCCGGGCATGTCGTGGCGGTGGCCGTAGACCTGATCTGTCTCGATCAGGTTGGTGAACACGAGGCCCTGATCGAGCGTGCGCATCAATCGGCCGGTCTGCTGCGAGGGCGACGGCGTTGGTCGCCCCGGGATGCTGCTCGTCGACGCCGCGTCCGACGAACAGCTGCCCGGCCTTGCCGACGCTGTGGACCGGCATGCCCGCCTCCTGGAGCTCGTCGAGGTAGGAGAGCGTCGGCGGCTCGATCGCGAAGTCCTTGCGCGCGTCGGTCCGCTCGAAGTTCCCCGGTTCGCCCTTGAACGGGCGTGCGATCACGCGGCCGACGTCGTGCTCAGCAGGGAGCTCGCGTCTCACGTAGCCGCAGATCTCGTGCAGCTTCGGCGCCGAGACGACCTGCTCGTGTGCCGCGATCTGCAGCACCGAGTCCTGGCTGGTGTAGACGATCAGCGCTCCAGTTCGCAGATGCTCTTCGCCGAAGTCGTCGATCACAGCGATGCCGTTGTAGGGGCCGTTGCAGATCAGGCCGCGGCCGGCGGCCTCGGTGATCGAGGTCAGTCACCTCGCGCGGGAACCCGCCAGGGTACGTCGGCATCGGAGCATCGGCGACGACCCCCATCAACTCCCAGTGACCGGCCGTCGAGTCCTTGCCGGGACCGAGCGCGTGCAGACGTCCGTAAAGTGCCGGGCGCTCGACCGCGGCAACGCCGGCGATCGGCACGATGCGAGCCGAGTCCCAACGACTCGAGTGCCGGCAGCCGCAGCCCCCCGACGGCCTCAGCGACGTGCACCAGCGTGTTGGAGCCGGCGTCACCGTAATCGGCGGCATCGGGCAAAGCACCGATTCCACAGGCGTCCAGTACCACGACGAACGCGCGTTTCACGCCGGCCAGTATCGCTTAGTCGGGTTTGGCGAAACGATGGCGCGTCCGGCTGCGGCCGTGGACACGGCCCTGGATCGCCACGCGTCCCCTTGCCAATACCTCCAGTATTGGCTTTGGGAACGGTCGCCGCCCAGCTTGGTCAACGACCACCCCGGCCACACCCTAGTTTCGCCAAACCCTCCTAGCCGGGCTCCCCACGCGCGATCTTCGCGCGCGGATGTGCATCGAAGTAGACCTCGCGCAGCCGTTCGGAGGAGAGGTGGGTGTAGATCTGCGTGGTGCCGATGTCGGCGTGGCCGAGCATCTCCTGCAGTGAACGCAGGTCGCAGCCGCCGGCGAGCAGATGCGTCGCGAACGTGTGACGCAGCGTGTGGGGGCTCATCCGCGAGTCGAGGCCGGCCGCACGCGCATGGCGCTGCACGATCTTGTAGAGGCCCTGACGCGACAGCGCCTGTCCACGCAGGTTGACGAACACGTGCGGCTCGTCACGCAGGCCGACCAGCGCCGGGCGCGCCTTGTCGAGGTAGACGCGCAACGTCTCAAGCGCCTTGGACCCGACCGGCACGATCCGCTCCTTGGAGCCCTTGCCGTGAGCGATCAGCACGCCGGCCTCCAGGTCGAGCTCGCCCAGAGTTGAGGGTGATCGCCTCCGATGCGCGCAGCCCACAGGCGTACATCGTCTCGAGCAGCGCCCGGTCGCGCAGCGCGCCCTTGCTGGTCCCCTGGGGCTGCTCCAGTAGGCTGTTGACCTGGTCGCGGCTCAGCACCCGCGGCAGCCGTGCGCGCGATCGCGGCGGCCGCAGATCGGCGGTCGGGTCGGTCTCGAGTATCCCCTCGCGTCGCATGTGCCGGTAGAAGGAGCGCAGGCACGCGATCTTGCGCTGAAGCGTCGCGGCGGCAGCGGGACGGCGACCATCACGGCCGTCGGCCAGTTCGCTGACGAACTCCGATAGGAGCCGGCCCATCGACCGCGAGCGGCTGGACACCGCACCGGCCAAGAAACTCACCGAACTGCTGAAGGTCCGAGCGATAGGCCTCGAGCGTGTTCCGCGACAGACCGCGCTCGAGCTCGAGGTAAGCGAGGAAGTCGAGCGTCAGCTCGGTCAGGCGCTGCACGGGATCGGCGGCAACGGTGGCCATCAGGGTTCAGTTCGCCTCTGCCGGCGCCACTCCTCCGTTGAGATTCGGACCCCACCCACCCGCGGCGCTGCTGCGTCCGGCGGGCGCGCGCGGCCGGCGTCAACCCTCCTAGCGCCGCTCGAGCTCGCGTGCGAGCCAGAGCAGCCCGATCATCGTCTTGCTATCGACCGTCTCGGCGATGCTCCGTCCAGGTCAGACAGCGGCCAAGGGACGATCTCGATGTGCTCGTCCTCCTCGGGCTCAGCGCCGCCGGGCACGTCCGAGAGGCCGGTTGCCACGAACATCGGTCATGTACTCGTCGCAGAAGCCTGGGCTGGGAAAGAACCCGAACAGTTCGCGCCACGCTCCCGCCTCCTTGCCGATCTCCTCGACGAGCTCGCGCTTAGCGAGATCGAGCAGCGATTCGTCCACGCGGTCGCGTTTGCCGGCCGGGATCTCCAGCGAGCTGCGCAGGCGTGCGGCCTCGCGCGGCTGGCGAACCAGCCAGACATGGGTGTCGTCGTAGGGGATCACCGCCACGGCGCCGGGGTGCCAGACCTTGTCGAACGTGTTCTCGGTGCCATCGGCGTAGCGATAGGTCTCGCTGCCCGCCCGCAGCAGCCGCCCCTCCCACTCGGACCGTTTCCGACACCACCTCGAATTCCGTCACACCGCCTCCTGGATCGTTATTTCGTTGCCACCGTGCCAGACCTGGGTTGGTCAGGCGGCAGCCTCGGCGATCAGCGCCAGCATCAGATCGAGGTTCGCCTCGAGTGCCGTGAAGCTGACGCGCTCGGTGCGCTCATGGGCCCGTTCGGTCCCGTTGGCAAGGTTCGTGCAGGGAAACCCATCGAGACGGAAGGCGTTGGCATCGGCGCCGCCGCCGCTCGTACGCAGGCTCGGCTCGTATCCGATCCTGCGTAGAGCCCGCCCGGCGAGAGCGACTGAGGGCTCTCGGGGGCCGATGCGATATCCGGTGAAAAGCTGCTGCAGTTTGAGGTCGAGATCGCACCCAGCGGTGTCGGCGGCGTCCTGAATAGCGTCGATCGCCTCGGTCACATAGCGATCCACTTGGGACTGCTCGACGGCACGCACCTCGGCGCTCAGAAAACAACGATCAGCAACCACGTTGGTGGCGGTGCCGCCCTGGATCGTGCCCACGTTTGCGGTGGTCTCGGCGTCGTAGCGCCCCTGTGGCATCTGTCGTGACCGCGTGCGCGGCTGCGACGATGGCGTTGACGCCCTGCTCTGGCTGCAACCCGGCGTGGGCGGCCTTGCCGCGGATCTCGGCATCGATCCGCGTCTGCGTCGGCGAGGCGGTGATGATCTCCCCCACCGGCGACGCATGGTCGAAGACGTAACCGAAGTCACTGCTCAGGCGCCCGGCGTCGAATTCTCTGGCGCCGTTGAGTCCGGTCTCCTCGGCGACGGTGAAGAGCAGCTCCACGCCCACCTCCGGCGCCGATGTCTCGCCCTTGAGTATCCGCGCCAACTCGAGAATCGCCGCTACAGCCGCCTTGTTGTCGGCACCGAGGATTCCATCGTTTGCGTTCTCCCAGCCACCGTCGCGCTGCACCGGCTCGACCGGCGCAGTCAGCGGAACGGTGTCCATGTGCGCGCAGAGCAGGATCGTGCGCGGGCCACGACCGGGAATCCGGGCAAGCAGGTTGCCGGCGTTGGATCCGACCGCTGCGCCGGCTTCGTCCTCCTCGACCTCCAGGCCGAGTGCGCTCAACTCGTGCGTGATCCAGTCAGCGACGCCGCGCTCGTCGCCCGTCGGGCTGGGAATCCGACAGAGCGTTGCGAAGGTGCTGTGCAGGCGCTGTCGCTCAGCCTCGCCGGCAGCGGGAGCTCACAGGCGCCGACGCCACTAACCGAGACGCGTCGCCGTGACCTCGCCGTTCTGCGCCGGCGGTGCCACCATCGGGCGCTGGCCACTGTACGCATAGGCGGCGCCGACGAACTCCCGGAACAGCGGCGAAGGCCGGTCTGGCCGTGACTTGAACTCCGGGTGGAACTGAGAGGCGACGTAGAACGGATGCACATCCCGCGGCAGCTCGGTGATCTCGACCAGCCGCTCGTCCGGGGTCGTGCCGGAGAAGACGAGGCCGGCGTTCTCGAGCTGCTTGCGCAGATGGTTGTTGACCTCGTAACGGTGCCGGTGGCGCTCGTAAACGACGCTTTCACCGTAGGCGTCATACGCCCTGCGTGCCCGGGTGGACCTTGACCGGATCGGCGCCGAGCCGCATCGTCCCGCCCATATCGGCGATCTCACGCTGCTCAGGCAGCAGATCGATGACCGGGTAGGGCGTCTCCGGATCCATCTCGGTCGAGTTGGCGCCCGGCATCCCGGCCACATGCCGCGCAAACTCGCTCACCGCCACATGCATGCCGAGGCAGACACCTAGGTACGGGATCCCGGATTCGCGCGCGATCCTCGCCGCGGCGATCTTGCCCTCGAACCCGCGGCCACCGAAGCCGCCGGGGATCAGGATCCCGTCGCACGCTCCGCAACAGCGCATCGACCTCAGGCTCGCCGACAGTCTCTGAGTCGACCCATTCGATCTTCACGCGGCAGCCCTGGACGGATCCCGCTGTGGCGCAGCGATTCGGCCACGGAAAGGTATGCGTCCACGAGCTGGACGTACTTGCCAACGAGCGCGACCCGTACCTCGTCGGTCAGCGAGGCGGCGCGGTCGATGATCGCCTTCCAGCTGTCGAGGTCAGGCGGGGGCGCGTCGATCCCGAAGTGGTCCTTGAGGATGAAGTCGTCGACGCCCTGTTCGTGGAAGGTGAGCGGGCAGCTGTAGACGTCAGGTACGTCGTAGGCCGAGATGATCGCGTTGACCGGCAGGCTCGCGAACAGCGCGATCTTCTTGCGGATCTCAGTCGAAAGCACCGACTCGGAGCGGCACATGACCATGTCGGGGTTGATGCCGATGCGACGCAGCTCATTGACGGAGTGCTGGGTCGGCTTGGTCTTGAGCTCGCCCGCGTGGCCGATGTATGGCACCAGCGTGAGATGGATGAACATGCAGCGCCGGCGGCCGACCTCGACCGGGAACTGGCGGATCGCCTCGAGGAACGGCAACGACTCAATGTCGCCAACGGTGCCGCCGATCTCGGTGATCACGAAGTCGACATCGGAGGAGTCCGCCATCACGCGGATACGCTGCTTGATCTCATCGGTGATGTGCGGAACGACCTGCACGGTGGCGCCCAGATAGTCGCCGCGGCGTTCACGCCGAATCACGGTGTTGTAGATGCCGCCAGCGGTCACGTTCGACGCGCGGCTCGAGTTGGCATCGGTGAAGCGCTCGTAGTGCCCGAGGTCGAGGTCGGTCTCGGCGCCGTCCTCGGTCACGAACACCTCGCCGTGCTGGTACGGCGACATCGTGCCCGGGTCGACGTTGATGTACGGGTCGAACTTCTGGATCTGAACCGACAGACCCCGGGAACGCAACAGCCGCCCAATCGAGGCGGCTGTGATGCCCTTGCCGAGCGACGACACCACGCCGCCCGTGATGAAAATGAATCGCGTCTCAGCTTGGCTCATAGATTGATCCTTGCTCCCGTACTCACCGGTCTCCGAAGGTAGCGTCCGGGGCGGACGCACGCGATTGGGATCAACGGCTGCGGCGCCCTTACTGAGAGTAGCGGCCGCCACGCCGTTCTCCGCGGCCTCAGCAGGAGGGCACCCACGGATCTGGTGGACCGTTCAATCCAAATAGCGGGATACACGCTTCGAGCCCGCTGATCCGCACCGAGATTCGCTCACGATCGATCCAGTCGGTCGCGCGTCAACCTCAGTTCCCGGTCCAGCCGTCGCTGTCCTCGAACCTCGACCCAGGACTCGCCCGTCTCCACGTATCCGAGCTTCTGCGAGACGCGTGCCGACGCCTCGACCCCGTCGAGCACTGAAGATGTCGCGGCCACGGCACCCAGACCATGGAACGCGAGCTCGAGGATTGCGGCACGCATCTCGGTGCCGTATCCGCGACCGTGGACGCGCTGGGCGAGCCACGAGCCACTCTTCACCTCGAGCCGCGTCGCGAAGTCGTGTGACATCAGCCCCTGGACGCCGATCGGCTCATCGGCGGCCCAGACACCGAGCTCGAGCGACCAATCGTCCGGGCGCCAGCGCTCCCGCAGCCCATGGTGGTACGTGACGAAATCATCCACGAAGCCGGGCAAACCGATGCCATCCGTCCACGGCACGATGAACGGCATCTCCCCCGGATCGTGCACGCCGCCCTCCGCGACGCCGGCAAGCGCCGACGATCTCCTCCTCGGTCGGCCAGCGGAGCTCGAGCCGATCGGTGCGCAGGCGCAGGCCATATAGCGGCGTGAGATCCACGCACCCACGATGCCAGAACCGACAATCTGATCGCGACCGTGGCAATTTGTCGGAACCAGCGCGGTTTTCGTGCCGCTTTCGACTATCTGGCCGGAACCGTCCCGATTTGTCGGAATCTGCACCTGTTCGTTCTGACAATCCTGCCCCCGTCAGACCACATCGGCCGAAATCGCGCGATTTTCATGCGCATCCTGACAATCCTCGAAACCGGAGAGCAGATTGTCAGGATCGACAGGTCGACGGGAGCCCAGCGCAAACCAGTCCGATCGGCGGGACGACCCCGCCGGATCAAGCGAGGCGGATTGGATCCCGCCCCCCCAAACACCGAGCGACGCGTACGGACGTACGCGAACGACTGAAGACGAAGCCCCGAGCCGATCCGCCGGGGTCGTCAGGTGGTCTTCAGGAGCTCGCGGGCATGCCCGCGGGCCGCACGGTCGTCCTCGTCGGCGCCGAGCATCCGCACCAGCTCGCCGACGACCGCGTCACCCTCAACGGCCGCGACGGTGGTGACGCGCCGGCGAGCGTGATCCGTCCTTGACAATGGTGAAGTGACGGTTCGCCATCGCCGCGACCTGCGGCAGGTGGGTGATGCAGAGGATCTGGCGGCCCTCGGCGAGCTCGCGCAGATGCGCGCCCACCGCGCGCGCCGTGTGGCCGCCGATCCCGGCGTCGATCTCGTCGAACACCAGCAGCGAGCCGTCGCCGGCGCCAGCCCATCGGGCCGCCGCCATCTCGCGCCGGCACCACCTCCGTGCGCGGCGCTCAGCAGCGCCAGCATCACCCGCGACAGCTCGCCACCCGAGGCGACCTCGCGCAGCGGCCCGAACGGCAGCCCCGGGTTCGGGCGCGATCAGAAACTCGACCGCATCGCGGCCGCGGCTCCGTAACCGCCGTCGCGCTCCCGCAGCGCGACATCAAACCGCGCATCGGCCATCGCCAGCTCGGACAGACGGTCGAGCACCGCCGACGCCAGCCGCGGCGCCGCCTCGGCCCGCGCCTCGCTCAGCTCGGCTCCGATCCGCTCGCGCTCCGCCACGCGCCGTCTCCAGCTCGGCCGACAGCGACTCGAAGGTCACGTCCGCGTCCTGCAGCGCCTCGCGGCGCGCGCGGCAGGCTTCAGCGTGGGCGATCACTTCGGCGATGCCGCCGCCGTGCTTACGCGCCAGCCGCGCGAACGCCGCCAGCCGCTCCTCGACGACCTCCAGCCGCCCGGGCTCGGCCTCGAGCCGGTCGAGATAGCCGTGCAGCTCGGCCGCGACGTCCTCAGCCTCGTAGCGCAGCGCCGCGAGCCGCTCGGCGAGCGACGCAAGCTCAGGATCGAACGCCGCCGCAGACTCGAGCTCAGCCGCCGCTCGCGTCAGCAGCGCCGCCGCCCCGTCGCCGTCCTCCGGCGTCAGCGCCTCGACGCCGACCGACGCACCGCGCCGCAAGCGTCTCCTGGTGGCGCAGCCGGTCGCGCTCGGCAACGCAGCTCGGTCTCCTCCTCGACGCTCGGGTCGACGTCCTCGATCTCACGCAGCTCGAACCCGATCAGATCGAGCTCGCGCTCACGCGCGCCGACGAGCCCGTCGAGCTCCTCGATCCGGCCCTCAAGGCTCCGCACGCGCTCGTGCGCGCCCACCATCTCGGCCCGGCGCTGAGCCTGCTCGATCACCGCAGAAGGCGTCGAGCGCGTCGAGCTGCGCGGTCGTGAGCATCAGCTTGCGATGCTCGTGCTGTCCGTAGAACGAGAGCATGCGGCTGCCGAGCTCACGCAGGTCAGCGACCGTCGCCGAGCGTCCGCAGACGTAGGCCCGGGTTCGCCCGTCGGGCCAAACCCGACGGGCGAGCACCAGTTCCTCGGCGTCAGCGGGAATCCGCTCGTCACCGCCGCCGCGTTGCCCGGGGTGGCGGGCGATTCCAATCCGGCGGTAACTCGAACACGCCCTCCACGTACGCCTCAGCCGCGCCTTCACGGACGATGCCGGCGCGGGCCTTGCCTCCCAGCAAGAGGTCGAGCGCGTGGGCGAGCAGCGTCTTCCCAGCACCGGTTTCACCGGTGAGAACGTTGAGTCCCGGAGCGAGTCGCAGCTCGGCACGCTCCATCAGCAACAGGTTCTCGACGCGAAGCTCGTACAGCACGCGACCAGTTCTACGCCCACCCTCGGACGGAAAAATACGAACAGGCGTTCGTGCCCGCTCAGGAACCCGCGCCTCAGCGCAACGTCGCCAGCCGCCCGAACTTCTGCTGCAGCCGCTTGTAGAAGTTCACGCCCTCGAGTTGCGCCAGCAGGCCCTGGTTGCCGACGAAGCGGGCCTCCAGCCGGGCGCCCGGGCTCAAGCGCGACCACCGGCCGCCCGTCGATCGCGACTCAACCGGCTCGTCGGCGGAGTTGTTCTCGAATCGTCAGCGTGTCGCTGGGCGCGACCACCAGCGCCCGCGCGGTCAGTGAGTGCGGGGCGATGAACGAGACGACCATGCCCTCCACGCCCCAGGCCATGACCGGTCCGCCGTTGGCGAGGTTGTAGCCGGTCGAGCCTGCCGGCGTGGCGACCACCAGGCCGTCGCAGCGCACGCGCCCGATCTCGTCGTCGCCCACCGAATAGGCCAGCGTCGCGACGCGCTGACCCTGCTGGCGCTGGACGGAGACGTCGTTGATCGCGATCCAGGCGCTGCCGACGGCGCGCACGGCGATCCCGGGCAGCGCCAGCACGTCGAACTCGCGCGGCGAACGCGCGCTCGAACCCGGAGCGCGCGTCCTCGCGGTCGACCGTCGCCAGGAAGCCCGACCTCGCCGAAGTTGACGCCGAACACCGGCACCCCGGTGCCGGCATAGGTGCGCAGCGCGCTCAGCATCGTGCCGTCGCCGCCGAGCGCGAAGCAGATGTCGACGTCGCGCGGCGCCGTCGGCACCGAGCTCGATGCCCGTCGGCCGGCTGCGAGCTTGTGCTTGTCGGCCTCGCGCTGGTCGAACACCAGACGCGCGCCGACGGAGCGGGCGACCTCGATCAGCGCTTCGATCGCCGGGCCCGTCTCCTCCGGCCGACGGTGCGTGACCACCGTCGCGACCGGACCGCTCAAGGCTCCACCACCAGCGCCGCGGCCTCGAGGTCGGCCACGCCGCGTCCCCACGCGTCCGGGCTCGCAGAGCCAGACGAACGTCTCACGGTTGCCCTTCGGGCCCGGGCAGGCCTGAGCTCGCATAGCCGGCAACCGACGCGCCCAACCCGACCGCGAACGCACCGACGGACACCAGAGCGCTCGCGCCGCGCCGCCGCGTCACGCACCACGCCGCCCTTGCCGATCCGCTCGCGCCCGACCTCGAACTGCGGCTTGATCATCGCCAGGCAGTCATAGCGGGCGGCGGCGCACGCGAGCACCGCCGGCAGCACCTTGGTCAGCGAGATGAAGGACACGTCGATCACGATCAATCCGGGAGCGTACGGGAGCTCAGCCGGATTCCAGTGTGCGTGCATTGCGCCTTTCAATCACGGTCACGCGCGGATCCTCACGCAGCTTCCAGCTCAGCTCGCCGTAGGCGACGTCCAGGGCGACCACGTGCGCGGCGCCGCGCTGCAGCAGGCAGTCGGTGAATCCGCCCGTCGACGCCCCAACGTCGAGCGCCAGAGCGCCCTCCACATCGAGCCCGAACCCGTCAAGCGCGTTCGCCAGCTTCACGCCCCCGCGCGACACGAACTCAGGCAGCGCGCGCGACCTCGACCTCGACCTCGGAGCCGACCATCTGCCCCGGCTTTCGACGCCCGCTCGCGCCCCGGCAGCAGCAGCACCTCGCCCGCGAGCACCGACGCCGCCGCGCGCGCCCGCGATTCGAACAGCCCGCGCTCGACCAGCAGCACGTCCAAGCCGCATCTTGGCCATCGGTTACGCTGCAGACCCTAGGTCTCAGGCGACCTTGGGCCGGTCTGCGACGGCCGCGAGCACCCGCTCGGCGATCCGCTCGGGCGTGAACTCGACCTCGGCGTGCAGCAGCTTCGGCGCACCGTGGGTGACGAACCGGTCTGGCAGGCCGACGCGCAGGATCCGCGCCGCGATGCCCGCATCCGAGAGCGTCTCCCAGACGGCCGAGCCGAAGCCGCCTGCCGAGGACGCCCTCCTCGACCGTGACGAGCAGATCATGCTCGGCCGCCAGCTGCGCGGCCAGGCCCGCGTCGATCGGCTTGGCGAAGCGCGCATCGGCGACGGTCACGGCCAGACCCCGTGTCGGCCAGGATGTCAGCGGCGGCGAGCGCCTTGCCGACACCGCCCCGTAGCCGAGCAGGGCGACGCGCTGGCGCCCCCGGAGCTGCCCGCCTCTCGCAGGATCTCGCCGGTTCCGACCGGGATCACCGCCGGCTCGTCCGGAAGCGGAACGCCGACCGCCTCGCCGCGCGGGTAGCGGATCGCGGTCGGCCCGTCGTCGTAGGTCAGCGCCGTGCGCAGCATGTGCACGAGCATCGCCTCGTCGCGCGGCGCCATCAGCACGATGTTCGGCAGGCAGCGCAGGTACGGCGATGTCGAAGACGCCGTGGTGGGTGGGACCGTCGTCACCGACCAGCCCGGCGCGATCCATCACGAACGTCACGTTCAGCTTCTGCAGGCAGACGTCGTGGACGATCTGGTCGTAGGCGCGCTGCAGGAACGTCGAGTAGATCGCGACGACCGGCCGGCAGCCCTGCAGCGCCAGGCCGGCAGGCGAGCAGCACCGCCTGCTGCTCGGCGATGCCGACGTCGAAGTAGCGGTCGGGAAGCTCGCGCTGCAGGATGTTCAGCCCGGTGCCGGAGTTCATCGCGGCGGTGATGCCGAGCACGCGCTCATCGCGCTGCGCTTCGCGCACGAGCGCTTCGCCGAAGACCTGCGTGTAGGGCGGCGGAGGGGCCGCCGCGCCAGCGGGCGCGGCGGCGGCAGGTGCCGGAGCGCCGTTGGCGATCGACTTCGGCTTCGCCGCATGCCACTTCTCCATGCCCTCGAGGCCGCCGTCCTCGGCGGGCGCGAAGCCCTTGCCCTTGATCGTCGCGCAGTGCACGACGACCGGGCGCTGGGCGGCCAGCGCCTCGCGGACGGCGCGGCGCACGGCGCGCACGTTGTGGCCGTCGATCACGCCCATGTAGGCCCAGTCGAGCTCCTCCCACCAGAGCCCGGGCGCCCAGAACGCCTTGATCGACTCCTTGACGTGCGGGCCGAAGCGCTCGAACGTGTGGCCGAGCGCGGGCAGCTTCGTCGAGGCCGCTCTCGACGTCCTCGCGCGCGTGCCAGAGCTTCGGGTTGAGGCGGACGCGGTTGAAGTAGCTGCTGAGCGCGCCGACGTTGGGCGCGATCGACATGCCGTTGTCGTTGAGCACCACCACGATCGGCGTGCCGAGGCCGCCGGCCTGCGTGACCGCCTCGAACGCGACGCCGCCGGTCATCGCGCCGTCGCCGATGACCGCCACGACGTTGCCGTCCTCGCCGTGGCCGCGGCGCATCGCCTCCTTGATGCCGACCGCGTAGCCGATCGCGGTCGAGGCGTGGCCGGCGCCCATGATGTCGTGCTCGGACTCGAAGATCGAGCAGAACGGCGCGAGCCCCTCGTACTTGCGGATCGTCGGCAGCTGGTCGCGGCGGCCGGTCAGGATCTTGTGCGGGTAGGCCTGGTGGCCGACGTCCCAGAGGATCTTGTCGCGCGGGGAGTCGAGCAGCGAATGCAGCGCGACCGCGATCTCGACCGAGCCGAGGTTCGCGCCGAAGTGCCCGCCGATCTCACCGACGGTGTCGATGATGTAGTTGCGCACCTCGTCGGCGACCTGCTGCAGCTGGTCGTCGCTGAGGCCGTGCAGGTCCTGGGGCTTGTCGATGTGCGTTGAGCAGTTCGGACATTGTGTGGCTCAATGAGCTGCTGCGGTGGCGATGAAATCGGTGATCTGCTGGAGCTGTGCCGGATCGCCGGGCGCGGCGCTCGGCGAGTGCCGAACCGGCCTTACGGTGAGCCTCCTGCGCCAGCTCGACGGGCGCCGTCGAGGCCGAACTCGGTCACGTAGGTGCGCTTGCCCAGGCGCTCATCGCTGCCGCTCGGCTTGCCGAGCGCCTCGTCCGACCCGGTCACGTCGAGGATGTCGTCGACGATCTGGAAGAGCACGCCCAGCTCGCTTGCAAAGTTTTTGAACTGCTCGATTGTGGCAGGTTCCTGCTTACCCTCGATCAAGCAGCACGCATTCGACGCTGGCGCGGATCAAGCGGCCGGTCTTCAGTTCGTGAAGATGCCTCAGCCCCTCCGCGCCCGCTGGCGCGGAGGCCGCCACATCGAGGTACTGGCCGCCGACCATCCCGGTCACGCCTGTGGCGCGTGGCGAGCTCGCCGGCGGCGCCGCAGGATGTTGGCCGGCTCGCCCTGCTGGTGGTCGGAGCAGGTGGCGAAAGGCCTCCGCGTAGAGCCCGTCGCCGGCGAGGATCGCGACGTCCTCACCGAAGGCGACGTGACAGGTTGGCCGGCCGCGCCGCAGGTCGTCGTCGTCCATCGCGGGCAGGTCGTCGTGGATCAGCGAGTAGGTATGGATCAGCTCGAGCGCGGCCGCCAGCGGCAGCACCTCGGTCGGCTGCATCCCGATCGCGGAGGCCGTGGCCAGCGCCAGCACCGGGCGGATGCGCTTGCCGCCGGCAAGCAGCGAGTAGCGCATCGCCTCCTCGAGCCCGGCGGTGCCGGGGTCGTCGGAGAAGCGCAGCTGCTCCAGGTAGTCGTCTACCTGCGCGCGCAGGTCGTCGGGATAGCTCACTGCGCTGCCGAGAGCGGCAGCTGCCCCGGCAGGTCCGGCAGCGGCTCGAGCGCCGCGCGCACGTGGCTGTCCACCTGTGACGCCGCCTCACTGGCGAGGCGCGCGCACTCTTCGATCAGCGCCAGGATGCTCGCGCGGCTGCAGGAGCCCCGAGCGAAGCTCGGTAGCCGCCTCGTGCAGACGCGAGCGGAGCTCTTCAAGCACGTCGGTCACAGGTGCAGCCTACCGATCCAGCGCCTCGTTGACGAGTGCGTCGGCCTCGGCGTTCTGCGCGCGCGGTACCGACTCGATGCTCCAGCTGTCAAACCCCTCGAGCGCCGCGAGCGCCTGGCGGTGCAGCTCCTGCATCGCCGGGTGCTTGACCTTGTAGACGCCGGTCACCTGGCGCGCGACCAGCTCCGAGTCGTTGATCACATGGACCTCGCGTGCGCCGTGCTCGGCCGCGAGCTCGAGCCCGCGCAGCAGCGCCCGGTACTCGGCGACGTTGTTGGTCGTCTCGCCGATCTTCGCGCCGAAGGTGGCCACGGTCTGACCGTCGGGTTCGGAGACCACGACGCCGATCGCCGCCGGCCCCGGGTTGCCGCGCGCACCGCCGTCGACGTGCAGCACCAGCTTCGGATATGCGCGAGCCATGTCAGGTCGAACCGGCGAGGTCTCGGCGCTAGATCAGGACCAGAGCGCCGCTGTCGTCAGAGCTCGCGTTGCCGATGCGCTCGTGCTCGGCCGAGCTCGTCGAGCTCGTAACCCTGGCCGTCGAGACGAGCGTGGCCGCTGGCTCGGAGAGGTCGACCTCATACCGGTACCAGCAGAGCTCCCAGGACACGACGATCCAGACGATGCTCGGGTGCGCCGCATCGGGAGCGATGTTGACCGTCGGGGCGCCGAGCGAGCGGGCGACGCCGGCGACTGTGCGGCGGTGCTGGCTCGCGTTGAAAACGTCGACCGCGGCGGCGATCTTGTGGTCGCCGCTGGTCGGGATCGCGTGCACGTGGCGGGGTTCGCCGCGGTAGCGGTTCCGCGAGCGGTTGCGGCGCGCGCCGGCAACGGCTCCGGCGCGAGCGGCACGGGCTGCGCCGGCAAGGCGCTGCAGTCGGCGCCGGTGGGTCCCAGTCGCCGAGCGACAGCTCATCGTCGAGCGTGCGCGGCTCGGACGGCGAGCTGCAGCTCGTCGCCGCGCTCGTGCACCGTCCCTTGCCGCGACGGCGGCCGAACAGCGAGCGGCGCCGCTGCACACGCTCGCTGCCGACCTTGGAAGTCCGGGATCGCGCCCTCGCGCATCCAGCCCTCGTGCAGCGCGTGCGGCTTGCAGAGCTCGCAGACGTTGTAACGGCGACCGCCGCCGACGAACATCTCGGTCTGCTCGCCGCGCAGCAGCGTGCGCGTACAGACGTCGCAGACGTCGTTCTCGTGCATGGTCCTGATGCTCCGCGGCTGGCTCATGCTCATGCGTAAGGCGTGCCGCGTCCGCCGCGGCGAGCTAACGAGCGTAGCGGACCGAACGAAGTCGTGTTGCTCAGTTGTTACCGGTCCGGTTTGCGGTACTACGCCTTCGTCTACACCCTGATCGGCTCCTCGCGCGCCTGCGCGACGACCTTGCCGGCCAGGTGCGCCGGGACCTCCTCGTAGCGCAGGAACTCCATCGTGTACTCGCCCTGGCCGCCGGTGATCCCGCGCAGATCGGGCGCGTAGGAGAGCATCTCCGCCATCGGCACCTCGGCCTTGACGTCGGTCATGCCGCCGCCGACCGGCTCCATCCCGTGCGGATGCCCGCGGCGCGAGTTGAGGTCGCCGATCACGTCACCGACGCAGTCCTCGGGAACGCTGACGGTGACCAGCATGATCGGCTCGAGCAGCACCGGGCCGGCCTGCGCCATCGCCTCGCGCATCGCCTGACCGGCGGCGAGCTTGAACGCCATCTCCGAGGAGTCGACCGTGTGGTAGGAGCCGTCGAAGACGGTCACCTTGACGTCCTTGACCGGGTAGCCGGCGACGACACCCGCCTGCATCGCCTCGACGCACGCCCTTCTCGACGGCCGGGATGAAGCCGTGCGGGATCACCCCGCCCTTGATCGCGTTGACGAACTGGAAACCGCTGCCAGCCGGCAGCGGCTCGATCTCGATGTGGCAGTCGCCGAACTGGCCCGCGCCCGCCGGTCTGCTTCTTGTGGCGGCCGTGCGCCTTGGCGCTGCCGCGAATCGTCTCCTGGTAGGGCACGCGCGGCGGCTGCAGGTTGACCTCGACGCCGAACCGGTCACGCAGCCGGTCGACGATCACCTCGACGTGCATCTGCGAGAGCCCGGCGACGATCTGCTCGCCCGGTCTGCGGGTCGCGGTGCAGGTCGATCGTCGGGTCCTCCTCCTGCAGGCGCCGGAGCGCGGCGAACATCTTCTCCTCGTCGCCCTTGCTGCGCGGCTCGACCGCGAACGCCATCACCGCCGCGGGCAGCTTGATCGTCGGCATCTGCAGCGGCTCGTCGCGCGCCGCCAGCCAGTCGCCGGCCCGGGTCTCCTTGAGCTTTGCGACGGCGCCGATGTCGCCGGGACCGAACTCCTCGACGTGCACCGTCTCGGTGCCGTCGAAGCTGAGCAGCTGGCCGATCCGCTCCTTGGCGTGGGCGCGCGTGTTGAGCAGCTGCGAGTCGTGCTTGATCACGCCCTGGTAGACGCGGAACAGGTTGATGCGGCCGGCGAACGGGTCGGCGCGGGTCTTGAACACGTAGGCGAACAGCTCCTTGGACTCGTCGGCCTCGAGCAGCTGGTCGCCGGCCTCCAGGCCGCCGTGCTTGACCGGCGAGGGCAGGTCCTCGACGATCGCGTCGAGCAGCCGGTTGGTCGCGAGATTCGCGGTCGCGATCCCGCAGGTGACCGGGAACAGCGAGCCGTGGTTGGTGCCCTCCTTGAGCGCGGCCACGATCTCCTCGTGCGAGATCTCCTCGCCGTCGAGGTAGCGCTCCATCAGCGCGTCGGAGTTCTCGGCGACCTCGTCCATCAGCTTCTCGCGGTACTCCTGCGCCTGGGCGAGCTGCGCCTCGGGGATCGGGATCTCCGCGCAGTTGTCGCGGCCGGCGCCCGTGTAGCTGGTAGGCGCGCATGTCGATCAGGTCGATCACGCCCGAGACCTCGTGCTCGGAGCCGATCGGGATCTCGGTCGCGACCACGTGCGGGCCGAAGGCGCCCTTCAGGCTACTCGAGCGCGCGGAAGAAGTCGGCGCGCTCGCGGTCGAGCATGTTCACGAACACCAGCCGAGCGAGGTCGAGCTCCTCGGCGCGCTTCCACAGCCGCGTCGTCTGGACCTCGACGCCCATCACGGCGTTGACGACGAACACGGCCGACTCGCAGACGCGCAGCGCGGCGAGCGCGTCGGCCACGAAGCTCGGGTCGCCGGGAGTGTCGAGCAGGTTCACCCGGCGCTCCTGCCACTCGAACGAGCTGAGCGCGGCCTGCAGCGACATCTGGCGCGCCTTCTCGTCGGGCTCGGCGTCGGACATCGTGGTGCCGTCGACGACGCTGCCGAGGCGGCTGACGGCGCCGGCCTGGAACAGCAGCGCCTCGTGCAGCGAGGTCTTACCGCTTCCGCGGTGGCCGACGAGCGCCACGTTGCGAATGCGATCCGCGGCCTTGTGCATGCTGGCTCCTCTCACTCGGAGTGAGCCTCCCCGTCGCGAGTGCCGGGGAGCATTCGTGTCGGATGACACTAGCCGCCTGAGCGAGCGGCGGATCAAGCCGCCCGCTGGGCTGGCCGGCGGCCGGCCGATCTCAGTCCGAGCTCGGTGGCGAGCTTCGACCGCAGGCGCAGGACGGCCTTGGTGTGCAGCTGCGAGACGCGCGACTCGGTCACGCCGAGCACCTCGCCGACCTCGCGCAGAGTCAGGTTCTCGTAGTAATAGAGGGCGATCACGAGCTTCTCGCGCTCGGGCAGCGCCGCGATCGCGTCGGCGATGCGATCGCGCAGCTCGCCCTGGTCGACGATCATCTCCGGGTCGGGAGCGCCACGGTCGGCGATCGTGTCGAGCAGCGAAACCTGGTCACCGCCGTTGTCGTTCGTGTTCCAGAGCTCGTCGAGCGCGACCAGCGTCGAGGTCGAGATCTGGACCAGCGACTCGTTGAACTCGGCAACGCTGATGTCGAGCTCCGCGGCCATCTCCTCATCGGTCGGGGCACGCTGGAGGCGTGCTTCGAGCTTCTGGTTGGCGCGCTCGATCTCGCGGGCGCGGGCGCGCACCGAGCGCGGAACCCAGTCGAGTGTGCGCAGCTCGTCGATGATCGCGCCGCGGATGCGGGTGATCGCGTAGGTCTCGAACTTGATCTCGCGCGCAAGGTCGAAGCGCTCGATCGCGGAGATCAGCCCGGTCAGCCCGTAGGAGATCAGGTCGGCCTCGTCGACGTGCCCCGGCAGGTTGGTCCCCATGCGCCCCGCGACATACTTGACCAGCGGCGAGTACGCGACCACGAGCCGTTCGCGCGCGCGCTCGTCACCGGAGGTCTTGTAGCGCTTCCAGAGGTCCTTGAGCTCGATTGCTTTGACGTTCGTTTCCATTCAAACCGTAAGGGTCCGCCGCTACGCGCGCGGATGCGCGCGAGCATAGGCGGCTCTGAGGCGCACGGACTCTACTCGAGTGTAAACCTGAGTGGTCGAGATCGTGGCATGGCCGAGCAGCTCCTGAATCGAGCGCAGATCCGCACCACCCTCGAGCAGATGCGTCGCGAACGAGTGCCGCAGCGTGTGCGGATGCGCCTGCGCGAGCGCCGGCGCCCGACCCTGGGTCGACGCGCGTCCAAGTGCGCAGGCGCCGACGCACGTCGGAGGTGCTGAGCCGCCGGCCGGTCTTGGAGAGGAACAGCGGCTCCTGCTGAGCGCCTGTCGCCGTCCCGCTTCGCGACCCTGAGCGCAGGGCGCGCGCGCTCGAGGTAGCGCGCGATCGCCGCGAGCGCGTGTTCGCCGACCGGCACGATGCGTGTCTTACCGCCCTTGCCCTCGACCCGCACTGCCTCGCCGTCGAAGTCGATCGCGCCGACCTCGAGCGTCACCAGCTCCTCGGCACGCAGGCCTGACGAGTACGCGAGCTCGAGCAGCGCTCGATCGCGCTGCTCGAGCGGTGTCAGCGCCGGGATCCGGTCGAGCAGCATCTCGATCTCTTCACGTTTGAGCACCCGCGGAAGCGTCTTTCGGACGCTTGGGCGCGGCAATCAAGATCCGCCGGGTTCTGGGCGACCCTGCCCTGCTGCATCTGCACGCGGAACAGCGCCCTCACCGCGGCCAGCTTGCGCGCGACGGTGCTCGCCGCCTGCCCCTGCTCCGACAGCCCCGCGACATAGCGACGCAGCGCTGCGCAGGTCGACCGCATCTGGATCGAGGCCGCGGGCCGACGCCCAGCTCGGCGAGCTGGCGGCAATCGCTCATGTAGGCGGCGACCGTGTTGGCCGACACCGCGCGTCGCCGAAGGTCCGCGGCCAGCGCGGTCAGCGACTGCTCCCATGCGGGTGAGCAGTCGTCACTAGTGCTTGACGCGTCGGACACGGCACGTAGATTCGCCGCCGCGGGCGCTTGCCCTTCTGGCGGACGGCTCAACCTCACGGTTTCGTTACGCGGTCAGGTTGACGATCGTGCCGATCGGCGTGAACGGGTACACGTCACCGGCCTCGGAGATACGGCATCTCCACGCACCCCAGGCTCTGCGGGAATCCGTAGGAGGCACGGATGAAGCCGTGCAGTGCGTCGCCGCCGTTGAAGTAGCTGATCTCACGGGATGCCGGGGTCGTGATACGCCGTGCCGTCTGGGTTCTTGCCGCTCATCGTGCCGACGGGAATGTGCTCGTAGACCGCGTAGGTGCCGAGCGCCGTCGGCGCGGCCGCGATCCCGGTGTTGACGGGGCCCTGCACGACGATCTTGCCGTTGTGCCAGACGTGGATGTTCTCCGGCGACGTCTCGCTGACCATCACGAACGTGTAGCCGAATGTCGACTTCTGGCCCTTGACGGCGGCGTTGATCAGCGCCTTCCAGACGTCGGGGCCGGCGATTCCGTCCGTCGGCAGGCCCTGGTCCTCCTCGAACGCCATCACCGCACCCTTGGTGAGCTCGGTGTAGCTGCGTCGGCGACCAGAGCGCCCGGAGCTGCGCCGGCGTGTCCGGGTAGCGCCAGCTGAACGTGCCCTGCGGCGGGTTCACGATCGCCGCCTCCTCGGCCGCTGGTGTGGGCGCGATGTCAGCGCTGCCGGTTGTCGGGGTGAAAGTGACCGGCAGATAGCCGAGTTGTGCGAGCAGTTGCTGCAGCGCGAGCGTCGAGCCGTCGGGGACCGTCCACTGGCCAACGGGGTCCGCAGCCCTGCTCATGGCCGCCGACGAGGTTTACGCCGGCCGGCAGCGAGACGCGCACGTCGGCGCCGAGCCCGTACCCGTATCCCTGCGGCACGAACTCGATCGTGTGCGAGTTGAGCTTGCTGCCAGCTGCCCGATGTGTCGCGGCGAGACCGGCGGCAGTCGCGTGTCCGAGCACCTTCTCAACGGGCTTGGAGAACGTCAGCGTGATCTTGGTGTTCGGGCGTGATCTTCGTACCGGGATCCGGGTGTCGCGACCGCCGTTGCGCTGAGCACCTGCCGGGAACCAGGTGATCTGCGTCACCGTCGGGATCTCCCAGGTGCGGGCCGCGACGGCGACGTCGGCTGTGCCGGCCGTGGCGCTCTCGTTCAGATCGCAGCGTGCGCTGCGAGGGTCGGGCAGCGTCGCGGCCTTGAGCTGCGCGCCAAGCGCGCCGTAGCCGGCGGCGGCAACCGGCGCGTCGAAGCCGACCGTTGACCGGCTGGCCGTGTTTACGCGTCATGAAGCTCGAGGTGAGGTCGGCGACGGGCGTCGTCTCGGTCAGCGTGACGTGCTCGGTCTTGCCGGCCAGCCACGAGATCCAGCCCGGGCGCCTGATCGTCACCTCGACGGTGATCCGCTCGCCGGCAGCGAGCCTTGTCTGGCAGGATCTGATGGCCGACGAGCTTGACCGGCACGACCTGCTGCTCGCGGCCGCCGATCGCGACGACCTGCGTGATCGTGCCGCCACCCAGCGGCAGCGAGACCTGCGCGAGCGAGTGCGCGTCGAGCCGGATGCTCGCGTTCGAGGTAGCGACCAGCGCAGCGCCGGCGGCGACCGCGATAAACGGCAGCGCGACCAGAACCGGCATCGATGTAGCGAAGCCTGATCCGCCTTCGAGGTCCCTCTGGTTTTTCAACAGATCCCCCGTGCATCCTCACTCACTCCGTGCGTTGGGAGATGCGTCAACGCGCTGAACGTTGCGCCGACAATCAATGGTATCGCCCGTGCCAGCGTTCCCGCAAGGCGCGCTCAGTAGTCGCGCCGCCGACAGCCGCCGCGGATGCGCCGCTCAGTGCGTGACGGCGCCGCGCGACGCGCTCGAGACGAGCTTTGCGTACTTGCTGAGCGCGGCGTCCGGGGTACGGGCGCTCCGGAGGCTCGTAGGCCGCGACCCGCGCGGCGATCTCCTCGTCGGAAAGCGCCACGTCAAGGCGCCGCGCCGACACGTCGACGGTGATCTGGTCGCCGGTCTGCACCGCGGCTATCGGGCCGCCCTGCGACGGCCTCCGGCGCGACGTGCGCGATCATGAACCCGTGCGTGGCGCCGGAGAAGCGCCCGTCCGTGATCAGCACGACCTCCTCACCGAGACCGGCGCCGTTGATCGCCGCCGTGACGGCCAGCATCTCCCGCATCCCGGGCCCGCCGGCCGGCCCCTCGTTGCGGATCACGACGACGTCGCCGGGTTCGATCTGCCCGTGCGTGACGGCCGCCATCGCGTCCTCCTCCTTCTCGAAGACCTTCGCGGGGCCGACGTGCAGGCGCCGCGCGTGGCCGGCGAGCTTGACGACACAGCCCTCGGGCGCGATGTTGCCGCGCAGGATCGCAAGCCCACCCTCGTCTGCGAGCGGATCGCTCAGCGGCCGCACCACCTTCTGGCCCTCGGTCTCGACCGCTGCGTCCGCGATCTCGCCGACGGTCTCTCCGGTGACGGTGACGGCGCCCTCGTTCAGCAGGCCGGCGTCCTTGAGACGCTTGCAGCAGCAGCGGCACGCCGCCGGCGCGCCACAGATCTGGCGCGACGTAGCTGCCGAACGGGACCAGGTCGCAGAGCAGCGGCGTGCGCGAGCTGATCGCGTCGAAGTCGTCGATCGAGAGCTCCACGCCCATCTCGGTGGCGATCGGCGAGCAGGTGCAGGACGCCGTTCGTGGAGCCGCCGCTCATCGCTATCGCGGCGATCGCGTTGGCGAGGCTCTCCTTCGTGATCACGTCGCTCGGACGCACCCCGCGGCGCAGGACGTCCATGATGATCTCCCCCGCCTTCTCGGCCGCCTCGCTCTTCTCGCCGACGACCGCGGGGATCAACGAGAAGCCCATCGGCGAGATGCCCGAGCACCTCGAACGACATCGCCATCGTGTTGGCGGTGAACTGGCCGCCGCAGGCGCCGGCGCCCGGCGAGGCCACGTTCTCGATCTCGAGCAGCTCCGCGTCGCTGATCTTGCCGACCGCGTGCGCGCCGATCGCCTCGAAGACCTCCTGAATCGTGATGTCCCTGCCCTTGTAGTGGCCAGGCAGGATCGAGCCGCCGTACAGAACCAGGCTGGGAATGTTGAGCCGGGCGAGCGCCATCACGGCCCCCGGTTCGGTCTTGTCGCAGCCGACGATCGCGATCACCGCGTCGAACTGGTGCGAGTCGACGACCAGCTCGATCGAGTCGGCGATCACCTCGCGGCTGACGAGCGACGCCCGCATTCCCGGCAAATCCCATCGTGATCCCGTCCGAGATCGCGATCGTGTTCAGCTCCATCGGCGTGCCACCCGCGGCACGGATGCCCTCCTTCACCTTCGCAGCGAGCGCGCGCAGGTGGAAGTTGCACGGCATCGTCTCGATCCACGTATTCGCGACCGCGACGAGCGGCTTCGACAGCGCCTCGTCGTCGTAGCCGATGCCCTTCAGATAGGCGCGGGCGGCGGCGCGCTCAGGGCCCTCGGTGAGGATCCGGCTGCGGTGCTTGACGTCGAACCCGTTCGGAGGAGGCTGCGTCGATCGGCGGCATGGCGGGCGCGAACTCTAGCGGCTGGGGCCCGCTGGCCCCAGCCGCTACCACAGCTCCTGCGTCGGCGCCGCTAGTGGGCGCCCGCCGCCAGGCGCTACTTCTTCTTGGTCGCGCTCTTCTTCGCAGCCTTGGCCTTCTTCGCCGGATGGGCGATCGGGAGCTTCAGGTTCCTGGTCACGACGGTCGCCTGCGGCCGGCGAGATCTCCGAGTCGCCGGTCCCGATCGCCTGCGGCGTGAACGCCACGTGCAGCTGGACGTGGCGCGTCTTGCCCTTCGTCGCGGCGAGCACCTTCTTGCCGGCAGTCGTGGGCTTGACCGTGACGCTGGCGGTCTTTCGCGACGCGACCGTCACCTGGTCGTGCCGATGACCTTCTTGGCGTCGATCACCTCGGCCACGATCTTGCCGGCCGGTACGCGCGGACTTGAACGACACCTGATCGGTCTTGGTCGTCTTGACGGCGGTCAGCGTGTACGAGCCGACCTTGTAGTTGATCGTCTGCGAGACGTCGCCGCCGCCGGCAGCGCTGTAGCAGTCGACCTCGAGCGAGTGGGCGCCCGGGTCGACGGTGTCGATCGGCGCGCCCGACGCGATCTGGTTGCCCTCGTCGTCGGTGCCGAAGAAGCTGTCGATCGAGTCGAGCGGGTCGGTCGCCGCGCAGTTGAAGTTCGCGTTGAACACCTGCCCGAGCGCGAACGTCTGGTTGTTGGTCGGAGCCGTGAATGCCGAGCGTCGGGTTGGTGAGCACGGTCAGCCAGCCGTCGTGGTCGGAGTCGCCTGAGCGGCTGCCGGTGGTGACGGCCGCTGTACGAGTCCTTGAGCGGGACGTCGTTGGCGCTTGGCGTGCGTCGCGACGACGCTCAGACGAGATCGTGCAGACCGGGCTTCGAGCTGCTGGTACCGCTCACGGACGGGACGGTGACCGTGACTGTCACAGCCGTGTCGCCCGGGTTGGACGGTTGCGCCGTCGACTGGGTTGGTGACGACGAGGTTGCTGCAGGTGCCCCGCCGGCGGTGTTGGTCGTGCCGATCGGGCTGTCGAGCGTCACCCCGGCGGGCAGCGTGTCGGTGAACGTGACGGTCTGGGCGCGAGCCGCTGGTGTTGGTCGATCGCGTAGCCGATCGCGTCGGACGTGTTGAGGCTGATCGGGCTGTTCTCGTAGCTGCGTCGTTGATCGTCACCGAGCGCGGCGGCCAGAGCCGAAGGTGCCCCCAGCGCAGCAACCGTCGTGAGCGTGGCCAGAGCCGCGACGGCCGTTGCCGGCCACCCGGCGTGTGAGGGCGAACCTCCGCGCGATGTGTCTCAAAGTCAGATCCCCTTCATTCGCGGGCGAGCCCACGCTCGAATACCAGTAGTTCAAGCAATCCTACAATGTTTACAAGATTGATGGGTTTTGCCGCGTTCGGCCGCTGACCCACGCCTGACCGGATTCAGCTGTGAGCCATCCACACCGCGCTTAACACCGGCGGATCGGCGAACGGCTCGGTCTACTGCGGTCTGTCCGGCGAGCCGCTGCTCCAGCTCGCTGCAGCTCGGTCTCGACGCCGCTGGAGCGCCGCCGCGCGCTCGACCAGCAGGTCGAGCTGGAGGTGGTCGCGGATCGCCATCTCGTAGAACAGCCCGCCGAGCTCCGACTGCATCAGCGCGAAGCGCTCGGTCAGGCGGTCGCGCTCGGCGACGAGCTCGGCGTCTGGAATCCGCCCCGAGCGTCATGGCGTCACCGAGTTCGGCAGGTTCTCCTCCTGCTGCAGGTAGCTCGACCCGGTCGCGTTCTTGACCGTCGGCGGCTTGTGCTTCTGCGCGGTCTGTGTGGCTCGTGTCGCGGAGCCGGCCAGACGCCGAGTTTCCGGCCGTCGCATTGCCGATCAGGATCCCGATCGACCAGCGCGAGCGCGACCAGCAGCGCCACGGCTCGCGCGCCGAGCCGCGGCAGCCGGCGGCGCCGTGCGGCCGCCGCCGCGCCGCGCCGCCGCGACCTGCGCGCGCGCCGCGCTCGCCTCGCTGAGGTAGCGAGCCACCGGATCCGGCGCGTTGCGCCGGTGAAAGCCGCAGTTCACGCAGTAGCGCTGGTCATGGGCCGCCGGCGCTCCGCACTGCCCGCAGCGCTCGGCGACCGCGTCGGTGCCGGTCTGTTGTGTCTGTCGTCGTCATGCTCATTGCAGAATCGTGGGGATCGCCTCCACGTGCAGGTTCGCAGATGGCGCAGCTCCGACCAGTGGAAGCTTGACACGCTGCTTGGAGCCGGCGCCCAGATCGGCGACCGTCGTGTTGCCGGCGGCGACGTAGCGACCGCCCTGCAGCCCGTATGCGTAGACCTGCAGCTGATACTGCGGAACGCTGGTGGGATTGTCGAGATGGACGGTCACCGAGCTCTGACCGGCGGAACGGGCGTAACGTCAGCTCGATCCGTACGTTCGTCTCGGTCAGCCGCGCCGGCGCCGATGGCTTCAGGCCGACCGTGGCGAATGGGCGCGCGCCGGCAGGCAACAGCCTGTCCGCGGTGTAGACCCAGGTCAGCGACCGCCCGGCGTGCGATCGCCGGCAGGTGCGCCTGGAAGTAGTTCAGAGTTGCGCTGGACGTTCAGATACACCCTGGCACCGTCAGCGCGCTCGATATCCGACCGAGATCGGGAGGTCCGTCACGGCCTTCCGGTCGCCGTTGTGGACGGTCACGACAAATGCCGTCCTGCCGCCTGCGCTGACCGTCGGCAACCGAGGTGGCGGCCACTGTCGGATTCGCGACTGTCACGCGCGTAGGCTCGAGCGCGGCGCGTTGACGAGCCGACGTCGAGCTGCACGCGCTGAGCCTCGTGCTGCGTGGTCGTGCAGCCGGCCAGCGGTATCGCAATCGCCATCGCCGCCAGAGCACGCTCTAACCGAACGCGCCACTGATGTACTCCCGCGTACGCTGCTCCTTCGGGTCCCCGAAGAGCGCATGGGCAGGCGCGTACTCGACGAGCTCGCCGAGGTACATGAACGCGACGTGGTCGGCGATGCGGTGGGCCTGCTGGAGGTTGTGGGTGACGATCACGACCGCCACCTCCTCGCGCAGCTTGACGATCAGGTCCTCGATCACCTGCGTCGACTGCGGGTCGAGCGCCGAGCACGGCTCGTCGAGCAGCAGCACCTCCGGATTCGCCGCCAGCGCGCGGGCGATGCAGAGACGCTGCTGCTGGCCGCCGGAGAGTCGCAGCGCCGGATGGTCGAGGTTGTCCTTGACCTCCTCCAGCAGGCCGGCGCGCGCCAGCGCCTCCTCGACCTGCGGCCGCAGTGCCGGCCTGCGCGGCTTGCGCTTGGCCTGCTCGCGCAGCACGTAGGCGACGTTGTCGAAGACGCTCATCGGGAACGGGTTCGGCTGCTGGAAGACCATCGTCACGCGCCGGCGCAGCGCCGTCGGCTCGAGTTCGGCGATGTCGACGCCGTCGAGCGTGATGCGGCCGCTGAGCGACGCGCGACTTGGTCAGCTCGGTCAGTCGGTTCAGCGAGCGCAGCAGCGTCGTCTTGCCGCATCCCGACGGCCCGATCAGCGCGAGCACCTCGCCCTGCCGGATCGGCAGCGAGACCGAATGCACGGCGCGCTTCTGGCCGTAGTTGATCGAGAGCTCCTCCACCCGCATGCGCTCGAGCGTCGGCACGACCGCGTGCCGCTCCGTCGCGCTGCTCACGAACGTCGGTGTCGAGCGACCGCATCCTCCAGCATCGGATGCGACGTGACCGTCGCCGCGCGGCGGCCGCACGGTGAGGGTGGCGCCGGGCTCGAGCCGGCGGACGGGCAGCGGCTGCTGTGATCACGTCCATTTCAGTTCCCTTGCTTTCCGACCAAAGATGTCGACAACGACGTTGATAATCAAGACCATCACGAGCAGGACCAGCGCGGCCGCGAACGCCTTGTTGGGCTGGTTGAGGTCGCCGGTGGGCGCGTTGTCGTAGATGTAGCTGGTGAGCGTGCTGCCGGTGCCCGCGCAGGGTCCCGAGCAACGGCACGCCGCCGACGCCCTGCAGCGTGTAGGTGTCGCCCAGCAGGAAGACGATGATCGCCGTGTCGCCGATCGCGTGGCCGGCCCCGATCATCGAGCCGGTGATGATGTCCGGACGCACCGCCGGCAGCAGCACGCGCCGGATCGTCGCGATCTTCGTCTTGCCGACCGCGTAGGAGGCCTCCCGCACGTGGTTGGGGATCGCCTGCAGCCCCTCGCGCACGCTGGTCACGACCAGCGGCAGCGCCAGCAGCGACAGCATCGCGGCGGCCGCGAAGAACGACTTGCCGTAGACGACGCCGCCGTTCTTCTCGCTGAGGAAGCCGAGAAACGGCGCCTCGGAACAGGATCACGCCGAACAGCGCGAGCACGATCGAAGGCGCGCCGGCGAACATCTCGACCGTCGATTCGACGACCCGCGCCAGCCACGCTGGGACGCGCGTACTCGCTCAGCCAGACGGCGACCCCGACGCCGATCGGCGTCGCCAGCACCATCGCTCACGATCGTGACGAGCAGCGTTCCCAGGATCGCGGCCAGGAACCCGCC
The DNA here is from genome assembly GCA_963720195.1 of uncultured Conexibacteraceae bacterium. Lineage (GTDB taxonomy): Bacteria > Actinomycetota > Thermoleophilia > Solirubrobacterales > Solirubrobacteraceae > Palsa-465. The sequence goes on along the minus strand of CAVRFD010000007.1, from coordinate 181,576 downwards.
GGTCTCGTTCTGGTGTTGCCGACCTTCGGGTTGGTCCAGAGCAGATCGGGCTCCAGGTAGCGGATCCCCTGGACGAGCACGTAGATCACGATCGCCGCGCAGATCGCGCAGAACAGCAGTCCGACGAACCAGGCGAAAGCGAGCCCCAGGCGGTCCGTGACCGCCACGACGAGCTCGACTCAACCGCCGTGTCGCGGCTCATGCCGCCGCCCCTCCGACCTGGAAGTAGCGCTTCATCGGCTGCTTGGCCGCCCAGCCGGCGACCGAGAGCATCAGCGACGAGAACAGCAGGACCGCCGCGATCGCGAACAGCGTCTGCCTTCATCGGCGGCGAGCTGAGCTCGTCGGTGTTGTGAAGGATCGTCGGCCGCCAGCCCGCGCGAGGGCTCGAACGAAGAAGATCAGGCCGTCAGCCGGGTTCGGCGCAAAGCCGACCGAGCCCGAGACCATGCTGAGCATCACCGACTCCCCGAGCGCCCGTGCCGTCGCCAGCACCGTGCCGGCGATCAGCGCCGGTCGCGCGGTCAGCACGGCGACCTTCCAGAACGTGCGCCAGCGGTTGACGCCGAGCGCCAGCGAGCCCTCGAGCCAGTTGCGCGGAACCGCCCGCAGACCGTCGGCGAAGATCGAGATCATGATCGGCGCGATCATCACAGTCAGGATCACGACCGCCGCCAGCAGGCTGTAGCCGCTGAGCTGGATCACCGGCGTGACCGATGCCCGCTCGGATCTGCGTGATCAGGTGGTTGCCGATGAACGGCACCAGCACGAGCACGCCGATCAGCCCGTAGATCACCGACGGCACCGACGCCAGCAGCCGCACCACCGGCTCGAGCACCCGCTGCATCGGCAGCAGGCGCGAACTCGACCATGAAGATCGCGATGAACAGTGAGCAGATGAACGCCAGCACCACGGCGCCGGCGGTCGTCAGGATCGTGCTCCAGATCAGCGGCCAGGCGTGGAACGTGTAGACCGGCTTGTGCAGGTAGCTGGTCGAGTTGAAGATCGTCTCGATCTGCTGTGTCGACGTTGCCGCCCGAGCCGAACCAGTGCAGTCCGTTGTGCGCGAACGACGGCCACGCCTGGGCGACGATGAAGACGACCATCGCCAGCAGCAGCACGATGACACCGCAGACCAGCGCGCCGAGCCAAAGCTCGGCGCGCTGGTCCTGACTCAATCCTTCGTCGCTCCTGCGAGGAGGAGCAGCTCGTCGTCTACCGCCGACATCGGTGCTCCACGATCCGCTGAGATCGGCCGCTTACGGCTTACTTGTTGAAGGCAGGCACCGCACCGGCGGCGGTCAGCACCTTGCCGGCGGCGGCGCTCGTGCGAGCCCACGTGAAGAACGCCAGCACCGCCGGGTTCGGGTGGCTCGACGGCACGACCGCCCAGTCGTAGCGCCACAGCGGGTAGGTCTTCTTCTTCACGTTCGCGGGCGAGCAGGCGACGCCGTTGATCGAGAGCGCCTTCTCACCGACGGCCTTCGTCTCGCCCTTGACGCCGGAGTTGGCGAGCCCGACGTAACCGATCGCATCCCTGTTCTTCTCGATCGCAACCTTGACCAGACCATCAGAGGTGAGCTGCGTCGTCGAGGTGTTCTCGGCGCCGCCGTTGAGGACCGCGGCCTGGAAGAACGTGAACTGGCCGGCGGCGCTGTTACGACCCTCGGTCAGGATCGAGTCGCCACCGAGGTTGCCGCCGAGCTGCGACCAACTGGTGAAGGTCGGCGGCTGCTTGAAGACTCCCGCAAGCTGGGCCAGCGAGATGTTGCTCAGGGTGTTCTTCGAGTTCACGTCGATGCAGAGCGCGTCGAGGAAGAGCTTGGTGAAGGTGACCTTGGTCTGCGACGGAAGCGGCGCGGCGGTCTGGACCGCGAACTGCGAGATGCCCGTCCTGGACGTCCTTGACGCCGGCGTTGCCGCCGTCGGGGTTGTACTTGAACGCGACGCTCTTATGGAGCTTGTGGTACGCGGTGAACAGCGCGCAGCATGTACGGCTGCGCGGCGCTCGACCCCGAGCCGATCAGAACTCCGTGCTCGCCGACGCGGAGGCCGGAGATCGCCAGCGCCGGAACAACCGCAGCAACGCCCACCAGGGCCTTCGCACGCTTACCGGTCAGCTTGAGGTACTTGAGGCCGCCGAAGCGACTGCGGTTGAGTCTCAAACCAGCTTCCTTTCGAATCGTCAACAAGAGCAGTGAACGGATCAACATGATGATTTCGATAAATCACACAATCTTGATCCACTTCAGGGGGTGCGAGCTTAGCAGCAACCCCAGCTAGTCAACACTTTTAGTCGGGAATCGATGCGGTTAGTCCGCGCGAGATCGCTCGCGGCGCGGACGCTGAAGCTCGGGCCTAACCCGGGGCGCAGGCACCGAGGCCTGAGTGCGGATGCGACTAGGCCTGCGGCGGATGCGCGGCGACGCCGAGCGTCGCTGGCGATGTCGCGCATCCGCGGCCTGCTCCCAACGGGAGAGCCGCCAGAGGTCCCGGGTCGACCTGCGCGGCGTCGACCTGGCGACCGGCAGATGCAGGTTCGCGCTGGCGAGCAGCCGGCGCTCGTCTCCGGTGAGCGCCATCCACTTGGCGAGCACGTCGTCTGAGTCCGGCAGCGCGAGCTGCCGTACGGACGCGTGTCATCTGGAAACTCGACGCAATACTCGCCCAGCAGCCGGCCGGTCTGTGGCGCGTAGGCGACGATCGGCCGGTGCGGGTAGATCAGGTAGGCGTACTCGACCCCGCCGCTGCGCGGCGCTCGACGTGCGAGCCCCAGACGCGGATGAAGCCGAGCTCGCGGTACATCGCCCACTCCTCCTCGCCCACGCAGGAACGCAGCAGCTCGCGCGCGGTCTGCTCGGCGCGCCGCTCACGGCCGGGATCGAGCGCGAACTCCGGGACGATCCGGCGCCGAGCGCGGTAGCGCTCCCAGATCTGGGACGACGCGCGGCGCGACGATGTCCGACAGCAGCGCGATCGCCACCAGCGCCGAGACGCCCAGAGCGAGAACCATCGGCCGTGCCCGGCTCAGCCCCCGGCAGCCCGGGGGAAGAAGATCACGCGCTCCGCGTCACGAGGAACCTCTGTGAAGGAGCGCACCATCACCGCCTCACGGCGGCCGTCCGCCTGCGCCAACGGGACCGCCGCCCACAGACCAGCGTCGAGCTGGTGGCGGAACTCCGCCACCAGCCGCCGCTCATCCTGCGGAAGCTCGACGTCCCCTTCCGCGATGAGAACCTCGCCATGACCAGGTTTCATCCGCAGAAAGCGCACCGGCCAGATTATGCCAGATGCACGCCGAGCGTCCTCGCTACTTCTTGGCCTTGTGAAGCCGCCTTCTTGACCGCTCTTGGCCTTCTTCTTGCGTCGCCTTGGCCTTCTTCTTGGCTGCGGAACGACCGCGGCCACCTTCGGGCACTTGCCGACGCGGTTCAGCTCGAACGGACCCTCGGATGACGCCGTTGGTGTCGGTCACGATCAGCTCGACTGTCGCCTGCGGCACCGCCGGGGTGCCGGGCTTGGCGCCCTTCGGCAGGAACGAGCAGTAGCTCTGGGTCAGCGCGAATCCACCGGTGACGGTCTCGCCCGCCGGGATGTACTGGAGGTACGGCGGGATTCGTGCCGTTGGCCAGATCCGACGTGCTCGACGCTCCCGGGCCGGGATCGGTGCAGCCGAAGCCGTCGCTCGGGACGAAGCTCGAGCAGTTGACGTACTGGGTGCGCGTCCACCGCTCCCGACGAGGTCAGGACGTTGGCGGTCGGCGCCTCGTAGGTGACGTTGTTGCCGTCGTCGTTGCGGCGCGTGACGAGGATCGTGTAGGACCAGATATTGCCCGTGAAGTTCCAGCGTGTAGCCCGACGGGTCGGTCGCACCGGAGATCGCCGGCGCGCAGCTGAACTGGTAGTCGAACGGGTTTGCGTTGCCGGCCGCGGGGCCGCCAGGGTCCGGCGGATCGTGCCGCCGCAGTAGACCGTCGACGGCGGCGTGGTGGGAGCAGCCAGCGCGCTCGACGGCAACGCGCTCAGCGCCGCGATACCGGCGGCCGCGAGCACGGCCGCTGGCACCGCGAGGCGCATCAACAGAGACGACCGTTTCCGATCGGACACACGTACCTCCAAAGTCGTTCCACCGGTACGCGGACGTGCGACCGACAGACTGGAAACCAAATAAATCCGACAGAGCATATCGAGAAAGTCGGGTCTTATGGAACCCACGGGTCCAGCCGAAAGTTGCGGATGCAGACTCGGCTGACGATCACGCCATCACGACGTACCTGCCGCCGGCGCCCTGCGCACGCATCCGGCCAGCTCGAGCTCAGCCAGCGTGACCAGCATCTCGCCACCACCCACGCCCGTCCGCGCCAGCGCGGCGACCGTATCGGCGCCCGCCGAGATCGCCTCGAGCACAGCCAGCTGCCGCGGGTCGAGCGCCGCCCTGTCCGCAGATCGCGGCATCCCGGATGCCGGCGCCGAACACCGCGTCGAGCACGTCCTGGGCATCCCGGATCACGCCGCACCCTCAACCAGCAGCGCGTTCGGTCCCTCGACTCACGGATCGTGCACCGCGCCGGGCACCGCCCCCAATCGGCCGCCCAGCGCTCGGCGAAGCGAGCGGTGGATAAAGCGCCCGAGCCCTCCCGGGCCTGGACGATGACCGTCAGCCGCGACAGCGCCGGCGATGATCCGGTTGCGGGCGATGAAGGTCCATTTGCGCATCGCCGTCCCTGGCCCGAACTCGCTCACGACCGCGCCGCCTCGACGGATCTGGCTGTGCAGCTGAGCGTTCGCCTTGGGATAGGGCTCGGTCGCACAGCCTGGCAAGCACCGCGACCGTGTGGCCCCCCGCCTCCAGCGCACCACGGTGCGCGGCCGGCATCGACGCCTATGGCCATGCCGCTCACGACGCATCAGGCCACTCGCACTGATTCCCCGTCCCAACTTAGTGGGCCACCTCGCTGCCCGTACTCGGTCGCACGTCGCGCCCCAACCACGGCAACCGGATCAGCTGCTGGCGAGCTCGAGGAAGCGCTGCATCCCGCCGGCGACGTGCAGCACCGCCGGCGGCGTCCAGCAGGCGTCGCAACCGCTGTGGATACTCGTCGTCACACTTGCACACAAGCTCCAGCCCAGCAGCCTCGGCCCGGGCCCGCGCGGCCTCGGCATGGCAGCGCGCCGAACTGCCTGTACTCGCGAGCAAGCTCGTCATCCACGCGATCCACCCAGAGCCCGATCAGCGCCTCGTCGCTGAGGCTCAGGATCTCCTCGATCTGCCTGCGCTGGAAGTTGAGATAGCCGCCGATCCGTCCCAACAGCCAGGTCCGGCGCATACAAGCGTCACAGGCCCACATGGCTATGCCGCGAGCGGCTCGAGACCGCCGACGCGCTGGCGCAGCATCAGCGCCAGTCAAAACGTCTTCGTTGCTGACGATCGTCGTGCCCCTCCAGGTCGGCGATCGTCTGCGCAACGCGGAGCACCCGATGGCGCCCGCGAGCGGACAGTGAGCCGCGCAGGTAGGAGGTGCCGAGCGCCGCTTGCGCATCCTCGCTCAGCCGCAGACCGCGCCTGGATCAAGCCGGCGTCGAGCTCGCCGTTACACGATGCACGAGTGCCCTCGAGCCGCCGCCGCTGACGCTCCCGCGCATCACGTCACGCGCTCGCGCGTCGCTCGCCGAGTCAGTGAGCGGGGCGCCTCGCAGCTCCTGCTCGGTCGGACCGCTCGACGTTCACGAGCATGTCCATGCGATCGAGCAGCGGACCGCTCAGCCGTCGCTGATGGCGCCGGAGGTCCAGCTCCGAGCACGTGCACCTGTCCCCCACGCCCGCGTAGCCGCACGGACACGGATTGGTGGCGGCGACGAGCATGAAGCGCGTCGGGAACACGAGCGCCCGTTGCCCGCGCACGATCGTCACGCGACCGTCTTCGAGCGGCTGCCTCAGCGCCTCGACCGTCGTGCGCTGGAACTCGGACAGCTCGTCGAGAAACAGAATTCCGCGGTTGGCCAGCGACGCCTCGCCGGGACGCGGCGGATTGCCGCCACCAACCAGTCCCGCCGCCGAGATCGTGTGGTGCGGAGCGCGGAATGGACGCGTCAACAACCAGCCCGCCGCTGTGCAACCCCGCGATGCTGTGCACCCGCGTCACCTCGAGCGCCTCGGCCCGCGTCATCGGCGGCAGGATCGAAGGCAGCCGCCGCGCCAGCATCGTCTTGCCGGTCCCGGGTGGTCCCTCCAGCAGCAGATTGTGCCCGCCGGCCGCGGCGATCTCCAGCGCCTGCAGCGGAACCCGGTGACCGCGCACGTCCGCCAGATCGGGCTGCGCCGCAACCTCCGCCGGCGTTGTCACAGGAGCCGCGGGTGCCGGTGGCAGACGCCGACCGGTGACGGCGTCGACCGCCGCCCGCAGGCCACTGACCGCCAGCACCCGGAGTCCGTCGATCAGCGCCGCCTCGCGCCCCTGCGCTGCCGGCACGACCAGTGCGGGGATCCGGTGGCGGCGCGCGCCTTCAGCTGCCGACAGCGTGCCGGCGGCAGGTCGCAGCTCACCGCCCAGCGAGAGCTCGCCGTAGACGGCGACGTCCGCCAGCAGCTGAGGTCTCGATCTGGCCACTGGCAGCGAGCACCGCCAGCGCCAGGGCGGCGTCGAAGCCAGGACCAACCTTGCGGAGCGATGCCGGCGCGAGATTGGCTGTGATCCGGCGCTGCGGAAACTCGTAGCCGGAGTTGAGGATCGCGGAGCGCACGCGCTCGCGCGACTCGCGCACGGCGGTGTCGCCGAGCCCGACGATCGTGAACGCGGGCAGTCCAGGCCGGATGTCGACCTCGACGAAGATGCGGCGGGGCTCGACCCCGTCGATGGCAAAAGTCGTTACGCGAGCAAGCATGTCGCCGAAGCTAGGGCGACACGTGTGCCGAAACTGTCACGCCGTGTCACGCCTCTGTGAAAACCGGCCCCGCGAGACGCCGGTTTTCACAGAGTCGTGACGCCACGGCACAGAGACGTCACACATGCGGACATAGCTTCGGGGCATGCCCGAAGACAGACGCCGCCGACTCGGTGAGACCGGCGAACAGCTGGCAGCCGACCACCTTGCCCGCAGGGGCTTCCAAATCCTCGAGCGCAACTACCGCACTCGCTGGGGCGAGCTCGACATCGTCGCCGCCGATGGGCAGACGATCGTGTTTTGTGAGGTCAAATGTCGCATCGCCAACCGAGCCGGCCGCGATCCGCTCGAATCGGTCCATCCCAGCAAGCGCGCGCAGATCCGGCGGATCGCCGGGCGCTGGCTCGCGGAGCGCCGGGACCACCCGCGCGTGAGCGACCTGCGCTTCGACGCGATCGGGATCACGCTCGACCCGGACGGTCGCCTGCTCCGCCTGGACCACGTCGAGGCGGCCTTCTGAACGAGCGGCCTGGGCGCTAACCCAAACTCAGCTGCTGATAGGCCGCCGAATCGAAGGAGAGGCGGTGGAGCGGGGTCACGCCGAGCCGTTCGATCGCGCTGCGGTGCTCCGGCGACGCGTAGCCGACGTGCTGGGCGAAGCCCCAGCCTGGGTTGCGCTCGTCGACTCGTCGCATGTAACGGTCGCGTGTCTCCTTGGCCAGGACCGAGGCGGCGGCGATCGCGGCGCTGGTGGAATCGCCCTTGATCACAGCGCGGTGCTCGTAACCGATATCTCCGAGGCTGAAGCCGTCGCTGAGGCAGAGCGCGCCTTCACAGGCGACGTTGGCAAGTGCCTCACGCAGCGCCGCAAGGTTGGTCACATGCAGTCCGCGCGCGTCGATCCCAGGCGCACAACGTGAGACGATCGAAACCTTGGCCGCCGCTCGCAGGATCATCGGGTAGAGCTCGGCGCGCGCGGCCGGGGTCTGCAGCTTGGAGTCATTCAGCCCTGCGAGCGCCCGGACGTCCTCGCGACGCAGTCGCTCGAGGTCGAACAGCACGGCGGCCGCGACGAGCGGGCCGGCAAGGCACCCGCGCCCGGCCTCGTCGGCGCCGGCGACGAAGCGCACGCCGAGCGTACGGTCATGGGCGAAGAGCTTCGGTCCGGGCTTGGGGCGGCGCTTCATCGACCCAAGGCTAAGGCGCGACTAGAAGAAGCCGATGCGATCGATCGGCCAGTACGTCGCGAAGGCGACGCCGATGATCCACTTCTGTGGCACCGGACCCCAAAAACGACTGTCATCGGAGTACGCACGGTTGTCGCCCATCATGTAGTACTCACCGGCCGGAACAGTGATCGATTCCGGGAACGTGCAGTCCGGTCCGTTGGGGCATGGCTGGATGTAGGAGCCCGTCTCCTCGACGCCGTTGCGCCAGACGTGGCCGTCAGTGATCTTGAGGTGGTCTCCCGGCAGCCCGACGACGCGCTTCACGAACGTCTGCGTCGACTCAGCCGGGGTGCCCTGATCGCAGGGCTGCTTGTCTCCGGCCCCCTGCGCCCTGTTTTCGCAGACGGCGTTGGCGGGATCCGCCCCGGCGGGCGGATGAAACACAACTACGTCGCCGAGGCCGGGCGAGGTGTTGAGGCGATTGACGAGGATCCGCTGCCCGATCGCAAGCGTCGGGATCATCGATCCGCTGGGGATCCGGTAGGGCTTGACCAGGAACGCCTGGATCAGCAGAGCCAGCCCGATCGCGATCGCGACCGTGACGACCAGCTCGATGATGTTCGCGACCGGACCCTTGGTCCTCTTCGGCTTGGCGGCCATCGGGGTCATCCCGAGGTGCCTGCGATCCGTGCTCTAGGCCTCGTCGGTCGACGCATCGTTGCCGGCGTCAGACGCATCGACGGCCTCGGGCTCGGACTCACCTGTCGCCTCTGCGGCCGGCTCTACAGCCTCCGGCTCAGCAGCAGCCTCAGGAGCCTCGGCCTCAACGACCTCGGGAGCATCGGCCTCGGGAGCATCGACTTCGGCAGCCTCAGGAGCTGCGGTCTCGGGAGTTTCAGGCTCGGCGAACGCCTCGCCGTAGAGCAGCTCGCGCTCGATCACTGCCTCAGGACCCGTGTTGCGGCGCTCGCGCACGCGGGCACGCTTGCCGACGCGGTCGCGCAGGTAGTACAGCTTTGCGCGACGGACGTCACCGCGAGCGGCGACCTCAATCTTCTCGATCTTCGGCGAGTGCAGCGGGAACGTGCGCTCGACGCCTACGCCGAAGGACTGCTTGCGGACGGTGAACGTCTCACGGGCGCCGTGGCCCTGGCGCTTGATCACAACGCCCTCAAAGACCTGGGTGCGGCGGCGGCTGCCCTCGATCACCTGGAAGTGGACACGCAGGCGGTCGCCAGCGTCGAACTGCGGAACTCGGCGGAGCTGTGCGCGCTCCAAACTTTCGATGACGGTGCTCATGGCTCGCTTCGCTGCCGGCAGCACCGGCATCTCGGAGGAAACTGACAGAAGAAGGTGCGCAGCTGAAGAGCGCGCGGCGGCCTATGGTAGCGAACCCGGCTTTGAGAGCCCGTCCACGCGTTCGTCTCGCTGATGCGCCTGCGCCAGGCGCCACTGGCGGATGTTGGCGTGATGGCCGGAGAGCAGGACTTCGGGAACCGACCAGCCGCGGTAGTCGGCCGGGCGCGTGTAGTGCGGGTATTCGGGGGCGCCACCGAGCGCCTGGCTGAACGATTCCTCGGTTGCCGAATCCTCGTGGCCGAGGGCGCCGGGCTGCTTGCGCAGGATGGCGTCGCAGACGACCATCGCCGGCAAGCTCGCCGCCAGCCAGCACGTAGCGACCGATCGACAGCCTGTCAGTTGCGAAGTGCTCGAGGATGCGCTCGTCAAAGCCCTCGTAACGCCCGCACAGGAGCGTGACCGCCGGCTCGGCCGCCAGCTCGTCGACGAACGCGTCGTCGAGCACCCGTCCGCCTGGGGTCAGCGCCAGACATTCGGCGCTCGCCTGCGCACGCTCGGTCGGGTCGGCGCCATAGCGCGCGCGGATCGCTGCCTCGACGACGTCGACGCGCAGCACCATCCCGGCGCCGCCGCCGAACGGCGTGTCGTCGACCTGGCCGCCTGTCAGCGGCGTGTGGTCGCGGTAGTTCACGTAGCCGAGCCGGTGGCCCTCGGCCAGGGCGTTGCGTACATGCCGCTGCGATTCGAACCACTCGAACGCCTCGGGAAACAGGGTGAAGACGTCGATCTCCACTTCAGTCCTCGCCGAGAAAGGCCAGATCGATGTCGATCTCGCCGCTTTCCAGATCGACCAACCGCACGGCATCAGAGACGAGCGGGACCAGCAGCGGATTCCCTCCGTCGACGCGCTCCACCTCGAGCACCTCGCAGGAGGGCAGCGCGAGCAACCGCCTGACGGTGCCGACCTTCCGCTCGCCGTCGCGCACCGCACAGCCCTCGAGATCCTCCGCCCACCACTCGTCCTCTTCGAGCTCGGGCGCATATTCGCGGGCGACGAGCAGAACCTCGCCGCGCAGAGCTTCGGCCGCTTCCCGATCGTCACAGCCCTCGAGCCGCAGGATCAGGCGCGCATCATGTCCGGCACGACGCTCGATCGCTCGCTCGACACCGGCGACCATCACAGTCGCCGCCGCGCGCAGCAGTTGCGGGTTGGGCTCCGCGACCAGGAAGCTGCCGTCGAGGCCGTGCGGGCGCCCGACCCGGCCTGCGTGGAGCCAAGCTCGATCCGCGGCCGTGTCAGCCACGTGAGAGACCTAGTCGACGATGTCGACGAAGACGCGGTGGCCATGCTTGACCGCCGCGGTCTTGACCACGGTGCGGAGCGCCGAGGCCGTCCGACCGCCGCGGCCGATCACGTTGCCGTAATCGTCCTGGGCGACGGACAGCTCGAGGACGACGCTGCCGTCGTCCTCGCGCACCTCTTTGACCTTGACCTGGTCCGGATCGTCCACGAGCCCGCGAGCAAGGTACTCGAGGAGTTCGCGTGGCGAGGAGGTGTCGTTGCTCAACCGGCGATGCCCTGCGTGCGCAGGAGCTTCTTGACCGTGTCGCTGGGCTGGGCGCCGCGGGCGAGCCAGTCCTTGACCTTGGCCTCGTCGAGCACGATCGTCGACGGGTCGGTCTGTGCGTTGTAGTGCCCGACGGTCTCGATCACGCGACCGTCGCGCTTGGAGCGCTGATCGGCGACGACAACCCGCCAAATGGGGTTCTTGCGTCCGCCGACGCGCGTTAGTCGAAGTCTCACTGACATAGGTGGGAGAGGTTAGCGTGCCTGACGCATCAGCGCCCCGAGGTCCGGCGTCTTGCCCGACGCGACCGCCTTCATGATCTTGCGCATCTGCTCGAACTGCTTGATCAAGGCCTTCACCGCCTGCACGTTCGTGCCTGATCCCTTGGCGATGCGCAGACGCCGTGAGCCCTTGATCAGCTCGGGATGACGGCGCTCCTGTGGCGTCATCGAGGGATGATCGCCTGGATCCGATCGAACTCGCGCTCGTCGACCTTGACGCCGCGCAGCTCCTTGCCGACCCCAGGCATCATCCCCAGCAGGTTCTGAAGCGGACCCATCTTGCGGATCTGGCGCATCTGCTCGAGGAAGTCGTCGAGGTCGAACTCCTGCTTGCGGAACTTGCGCTCGAGCTCACGTGCCTGGTCCTCGTCGTAGGCGTCGCTCGGCGCGCTCGATCAGAGTCAGCACGTCCCCCATGCCGAGGATCCGCTGCGCCATCCGGTCCGGATGGAAGCGCTCGAACTGGTCGAGCTTCTCGCCGGTCGAGGCGTACATGATCGGCTTGCCGGTGATCGCCTTGACCGACAGCGCCGCGCCGCCGCGGGCGTCGCCGTCGAGCTTGGTCATGATCACGCCGTCGAAGTCGACCGTCTCGCCGAACTGCTCTGCGACCTGGACCGCGTCCTGTCCGGTCATCGCGTCGACGACGAGCAGCACCGCGTCGGGCTTGGATCGCCTTCTTGATGTCGGCGAGCTCCTGCATCAGCTCGGAGTCGACGTGGAGGCGGCCGCTGGTGTCGACGATCAGTACGTCCTTGCCCTCCGATTGCGCGCGGTCACGCGCCCAGGCCGCGATCTGCACGGGGTTGCGGTCGGTGCCCTGCTCGTAGACGTCGGCACCGGCGCGGCGCGCCGACCTGGATGAGCTGCTCGACGGCCGCTGGGCGATATACGTCGCAAGCCGCAACCGCAACCGATGAGCCGTGCTGCTCGCGCAGGTAACGGGCGAGCTTGGCCGTCGCGGTCGTCTTGCCGGAGCCCTGCAGGCCGGCCATCAGGATCACCGTCGGCGGCCGCGGCGAGAACTCGATCTCCTCGGACTCGCCGCCCATCAGCGCCGTCAGTTCGTCGTTGACGATCTTGACGACCTGCTGGCCGGGGTTCAGCTGGCCGATCACGTCGGCGCCGAGCGCCCGCTCCTTGACCGCGTTGGTGAAGCTCTTGACGACCTGGAAGTTGACGTCGGCCTCCAGCAGCGCGAGGCGAATCTCGCGCATCGCGGCGTTGATGTCGGCCTCGGTCAGCGTGCCGTGGCCGCGGACGTCCGCGAGTGTCGCCTGCAGCTTCTCGGCGAGTGAATCGAACATATGGAATCGAGGCTAGTCGGTCTTCTGAGGGTCTGTCGCCGAATCTCCTGCCGGCCGCACTGAACGCGTCGGCCGGACCTCGTCGACAGCACCATTCGCGGCGGCATCGCCGGGCCCGAACATTCGCCCGAGGCTGCTGACCGCCTCAGAGAACTCGGAGGGGATCACGAACACCTTGTTGGCGTCGCCCTGCGCGAGCTTCGGGAGCATCTGCAGGTACTGGTAGCTGCAGCAGCTTCGGATCAGGATCGGCCGCGTGGATCGCGTCGAACACGGTCTCGATCGCCTTGGCCTCGCCTTCAGCCCGCAGGATCGCCGCCTGCCTCTGGCCCTCGGCGGTCAGCACGGCGGCCTGCTGCTCGCCCTCGGCGGTCAGGATCTGGGCCTGCTTCACGCCCTCGGCCGTCAGGATCGTGGCGCGCTTGTCGCGCTCGGCGCGCATCTGCTTCTCCATCGCCTCCTGAATCGTCGGCGGCGGGTCGATCGACTTCAGCTCGACGCGGTTGATGCGGATCCCCCATCTGTTGGTCGCCTCGTCGAGCACGCCGCGCAGCTGGGCGTTGATGTGGTCGCGGCTGGTCAGCGCCTGCTCGAGCGTGAGCGAGCCGACCACGTTGCGCAGCGTCGTGACCGTGATCTGCTCGATCGCCTGCAGCGGATTGGCGATCTCATAGGTCTGCGAGCGCGGCGTCGTTGACCGTGAAGTAGAGAACGGTGTCGATCTGCACCACCAGGTTGTCCTCGGTGATCACCGGCTGCGGCGGGAACGTCACGACCTGCTCGCGCAGGTCGATCAGCGGCTTCAGCCGGTCGACGAACGGGACCAGCACGGTCATGCCCGGGTGACAGCGTGCGGTGGTAGCGACCGAGCCGCTCGACGATCCCGGCCCGCGCCTGCGGAACGATCCGGATCGTCCGCGCGAACACGATCACGAGGAAGACGACGATCACTGCTGCGACGATCAGCTCCAACCATTTTCAGTCCTTTATCTCGGCTACTCCATGACGAGCGCGGTCGCGCCCTTGATGTCGACGACCTCGACGCTCGTGCCCGGCTCGATCACGCTCTCGTCGAGCGAGCGAGCCGTCCACACCTCGCTGTCGATCCGTACCCGTCCTACGCCCTCGTGGTTGGCGATGCGTTCGAGCACCATGGCCCGCTTTCCGACAAGCGCCGCTCCGCCCGTACGCAGCGTCGGAGCGTTGTTCATCAGCCGGCTCTGCACCAGAGGCCTGAGGGCCGCCAGCATCGCGACGGACGTGACGATGAAGACGACCCACGCGGCCGTCTCGTCGAACGCGCTGGCCGCGCCGGCCGCGAGCGCTGCCCCGATCGCAAAAGGGGCAAGGAAGAAGCTGCCTGAACCAATCAGGGCTTCGCCTGCTCCGAAAGCGCAAGCCACGACCAGCCAGACGATCCACCTCCATTTGCAGCGAGCTTACTCTCGCAGCCGACCGGTTTCACGTCTCATGTGCGCACGAGCCACCGAACACGAGAGGACGCTCAGCTCACGAGCGCCCGGGCGAAGTCGGTCGCGTCGAACGGGCGCAGATCATCGAGCTGCTCGCCGATTCCGATCAGCTTGACCGGAATCCCGAGCTCGCCCGCGATCGCCAGCGCGATCCCGCCCTTGGCGGTGCCGTCGAGCTTGGTCAGCACGAGGCCGGAGACGTCGATCGCCTGCGAGAACAGCTGCGCCTGACGCAGGCCGTTCTGGCCGGTGGTCGCGTCGACCGTCAGCAGCGTTTCGTGCGGCGCTTCAGGGATCTGCTTGGCGATCACGCGACGGATCTTGGCCAGCTCGCCCATCAGATCGTCCTGCGTGTGCAGACGCCCGGCTGTGTCGACGATGACGACGTCCGCATCGGTGTCGATCGCGGTCTTGACGCCCTCGAAGGCGACTGACCCGGGGTCGGTACCGTCAGGGCCGCGGACGAACTCGGCGCCCGGCGCGCTGGGCCCACTGCTCGAGCTGTTCGACGGCGGCGGCTCGGAAGGTGTCGGCGGCCACGAGCACGACCTTGTGGCCGAGTTCGCGGCTCAGGTGGTACGCGAGCTTGCCGGTCGTTGTGGTCTTGCCGGTGCCGTTGACCCCGGCCATCAGGATCACGGTCGGCTTGGCGCGGAGGTCGATGTGGTCGTCGCCGACGCGCGCGATATCGGCCAGCAGCTCAGTCAGGCGCCCGCTGAGCGCCTCCCCGCCGGCGATGTCGCCCTCGGTCGCCTCGCGTTCCAGCTGGCCGACCACCTGCGCGGTCGTGCGGGCGCCGACGTCGGCATAGATCAACGCCTCCTCGAGCCGCTCCCAGGTCTCGTCGTTGACCTCCTCGAACAGCGTCGCCTGGATCTCGGCGCCAAGCGCCTGACGTGTCTTGCGCAGGTTCTCGCGCAGCCGCGAGAACATCCCGCGGCGCTTCTCGGCCGTGGCAGCTTCAGGCGTGGGTTGGGTGCCGCCGGCTGACCCGCCGTCGACGACGAACAGATCGGACCACTCGCGTGCCACGACCGCTATGCAGCCTCGCGCGCGGGCAGCCGCCGCGAGACGACCTTCGAGATACCGTCACCGCCCATCGACACGCCGTAGAGCGAATCGGCGGCCTCCATCGTGCGCTTCTGATGCGTGACGACGATGAACTGGGCGCGGTCGTTGTAGGTGTCGAGCAGGTCGAGGAAGCGTGAGATGTTGAGGTCGTCGAGCGCTGCCTCGACCTCGTCCATGATGTAGAAGGGGCACGGCTTGGCGAGGAAAACGGCGAACAGGAACGCGAGCGCCGTCATCGACTTCTCGCCACCTGAGAGCAGCGTCAGCCGCTTCATCGCCTTACCGGCAGGGGTGATCTCGATCTCGACCCCGAGCACGTCCTCGTCCTCGGGGACGTCGTCGCCGTCCTCGGAATCGATCTGAGCATCGCCCTCGACAGCGGCGTCCTCGGCAGTCGAGCTTCTCTCCGCCGATCACCGGCGCCCGCCCGTCGGACTCCGACACGAGCCGCAGACGGCCACTGCCGCCCGGGAACACGCGCGCAGCGAGCTCCTCGAAGTTCTGCGCTGCCGCCTCGAACGTCTGCTCGAAGGTCTCACGAATCTGCTTGTCCGTGTCGCGGATCAGGCCCTCGAGCTCGCGCAGCGCCGTCTCCAGGTCGGTTCGCTGCGCCTCGAGCTCCTCGACGTGCGCGAGCGCCTCCGCGTACTCGTCCTGCGCGAGTGGGTTCACCGGTCCAAGCTGCTCGCGCCGCTTGGCGAGGCGCTCGAGGCGCGTGCGCAGCTCCTCGCGACGCTCGTCAGCCAGAGGCTCCTCGGCCGCGGTCGGGCTCGAGCTCCAGCTCGGTCGCGAGTGCGCGCAGCGTCTGCTCGGCGTCAGCCTCCTGGTCACGGGCGCGCTGTGAGCGGACCTCAGCGGCGGTCAGCGCCTCGCCGGCGCCGTGCAGGCGAGACTGGATCCCAGCCTCCTCCTGCGCGCAGGCCCGCAGCTCGGCGGCGACGGTCTCCCCCGCCTCGCGGTCGTTGGCGAGCTCAGCGTCGAACGCGGACTTGCACTCGGCGATTGCCGCAGCCAGTGTCTGCATCTCCTCGTGGATCGCGGCGATCTGCGGGCCGAGCCCCTCATCGCGGGCGATCTCGGCGCGCAACCGGCGGATCTGGGCATCGCGCTCCGCGCGCTCGCGCTCGGCACGCTCGAGCCGCCCCTGCTCGGCGCCGAGCTCGGCCTGCAGCTGTCGCCCGGCGGTCGGCGCCCGGCCCCTCGTCCGGTGCCGTACGCCGGCGCGCGATCGCGGCGGCCAGGCGGCGCTGCTCCTCGACCGCCTCGTCAAAGCTATCCACGGCCGCGCGATGCGCCGCGATCGCCTGCTCACGCGCCCCGTCAAGCTCTGCAGCGCGCGGCCGCGGCGGCTTCGACACCAGCCCGCGCCGCGTGCTCGGCCTGCACCGCGGCCTCGCTGGCCGCGATCAGCTCCTCACGGCGGTTGCGCTCGGCCAGCACCCGCTCCTCGCCGACCTTGGCGGTCTGCCGGAGCTCACCGCTGAAGCCCGAGTAGACGCGGCCGCCAGCGGTGACAGCGACGCCCGGAAACTCGTCAGAAACGGCAGCCACGTCCTCCACGACCCACACGTCGCGCAGCAGATCTCGGGCTATTGCAGCGGCACGACTGTCACCGGAGACGTACTCGCGAAGCCGTACGGATCCGGGGACAGGCGGCTCCGCCGCATTGGCACCGCGATCGCCGCGGTCGCGCAGAATGAGGACACGGCCGCCGTCGCGGCCGGCCTTGTCGAGCAGCTCACCGGCCGCCGGACGACTCTCCAGCAGCGCAGCGCCCAGCCGCCCGTCGAGCGCCGCTGCAACCGCCAGCTCGTATCCCGGTGCGACCGTCAGCTCGTCCGCCAGCGAGCGCGCGCCTCCCGGGGCGCCCTGATGGCTGCGCAGGAACTGATTGACGGCAGCCAGCTCTCCGCCGACACGCGCGCTCTCGCGGCGCGCCGCCTTCGACCAGGCGCTCGGCTTCACGTACGGCGCCACGAGCAGCCTCGTACGCCGCCTCGGCCGCCTCACGCGCCGCCTTGGCGGCCTCCACCTGCGCGACGCGCTCCGCTTCCAGCGCCGCAGCCGCCAGCCGCTGCTGCTCGAGCTCCGCCAGCTGGCGGGCGAGCTCCGCCTCGCGGTCGCGCTCGAGCGCCTCGAGCTCGCGACTCAGAGCGGCGATCCGCTCCTGCGCCTGCGGATCAGGTTGATCTGCCTCGGCGGCCGCAATCAGCTGCTCGAGCTGCGCGTGCGCGCGGCTGAGCCTGGTCTCGACCGCCTGGCCTGCGTCGCGCACGGCGTCCGCGCGGTAACCGACCTTGTCCGCCGCCGATTGGGCGCCGAAGCTGCGGCGCGAGAGCTCCTCACGCTGGCTGGAGCGCGCTGCCAGTGCCTCCTCAGCCTGGTGCCGCCGTGTCGCCACCGCTGCAAGCTCCTGCTCGATCTGGCCGCGCTGGGCACGCGCCTGCGCCGCCTGCTCAGCCGCTGTCGTGAGCTCGACCCGGCGCGCGCGCAGCTCGTCGCGCGCCAGCTCCCAGCGAACCTCGAGCGTCTGGCGGTAGATGCGCTCGTGCAGTTCGGCGGCCTCGGCCTGGCGCTTCAGCGGCTTCAGCCGTGAGCGCGCCTCACGCTCGACATCGAGCGCGCGGTCGAGGTTGTCCTGTGTGTGTCCGAGCTTGAGCTGCGCACGGCGGCGGCGCTTGCGGTGCTTGCCGAGCCCGGCGGCCTCCTCGATCAGCAGCCGCCGGTCACGCGGCTTTGAGGTCACGATCGCCTCGACGCGCCCCTGCGAGATGACCGAGTGCATCTCCTTGCCCAGGCCGGTATCGGACAGCACCTCGATCACGTCGATCAGCCGGCACTTGGCGCCGCCGATGCGGTACTCGCCCTCGCCGTTGCGGTCCAGTCGTCGCAGGATCGAGACCTCGGGACCGAGCCCGAGCACGCCCTCGCTGTCATCGAGCACCAGCTCGACGCTGGCGCTGCTCGGCGGCCTGGCGGCCGGGCGCTCCGCCGAAGATCACGTCCTGCATCGAGTGGCCGCGGACTGCCATCGGCGACTGCTCGCCGAGCGCCCACAGCACCGCGTCGGTGACGTTCGACTTGCCTGAGCCGTTGGGCCCGACGATCACGCTCGTCCCCGGCCCGAAGTCGAGCCTGCGTGCGGTCGGGGAACGACTTGAACCCCTTCATCGTGATGCTCTTCAGGTACATCTCAGCCGCTCCCCTTGCCCGCTGACCGCGCCGTGCGCGAGCGCCTCTTGCGCGGCCGCCTGCTCCGCGTCCTTCTTGCTGCGCCCGACGCCACGGCCGATCTCCTCCTCGCCGATCCGTGCGGCGATCGTAAACGTCCGGTCGTGTGGCGGGCCGCTCTCGTTAACGACCGTGTAGCTGACCAGCGCGCCGCGGCGCGCGAGCCGCTCCTGCAGCGCTGACTTGAAGTCGACCGGATGCTCGAGCGCCTCAGCCAGCTCCGATTCGAAGGCCTCGACGACGGCTGACGCCACCCGCTCGTAGCCGAACTCAGGTAGCAGGCGCCGATCACAGCCTCCGTGATCGATGCGAGCACGCGCTCGGTGGAGACGAGGTTCGGGATGCTCGCTGCCGCGCCCGCTGGCGCAGCAGCTGCCAGCCGCTCCGGCACCCCCAGGCGCTCGGCGACCGCCCGGCAGGAGCGGCCGGACACCGTCTGCGCACGGATCTTCGTCAGCTCGCCGGCGCCGAAGCGCTCCGGCTCGAGCAGCGGGAAGATGTGCGAGGTGATCGCCAGCGACAGCACGCTGTCGCCCAGGAACGCGAGCCGCTCGTAGGAGTCGGCGCGCTTGGGCGTCCACGACGCGTGCGTGAAGACGTTGCGAGCCAGCTCGGGCGGCAGCGCGTCCAGCAGCTCCCGCAGCCGCGCGACCGACGCGTGTGAGTCGCGTGCCTCAGTCGTCACCGGGGGCTTCGCTCGCGGTCGTGATCCCACTCGCGAGCACGAACTCCACCGCCTGGCCGACGGTGAGGATCCGTGCGGCCTCCTCGTCGGAGATCTTCACGCCGTAACTGTCCTCGAGCTCCTGGACGAGCGTGTAGAGATCGAGCGAGTCCGCGTCCAGGTCCTCCCGGAAGCGCGTCGTCTCGCCGATCGATTCAGGATCGACCTCGAGCTCGTCGGCCAGATGCGTGCGGATCACGCTGAGAATCTGCTCACGAGTCATTGGCCGATCTACCGTAGCCCCCGCGCTCGGACGGGGAAATCGCTTCTGCGGGCTTTGCAGCGGCTTCGCCTAGATCGCCCTCCGCTTCGCCGTTGCTGCCGTCGGGGGCTGGCTTGCGCAGCGCACCGGCCTCGGCGAGCGCGGCCCGCGTACGGCCGATCACATCCTCCTCGACGCCGTGCGCGGCGACCTCGATCGCACGCGCGAAACCGCGACGCGTGAAGCGCCCGTGGCAGACGATGCCGATCTGGCGCAGACCGAGCATGTAGGCGCCACCGGTCAGTTCCGGATCGATCTCCTCGCGCAGCCCCTGGATCGAGGGCCTCAGCAGACAGCCCGCCGACCTTGGCGCGCAACGACCGGTCTCGCGGCGTCGCGCAGCAGCTGGAGCGTCTGCGACGGAGACACCCTCGATCAGCTTCAGCGCGATGTTGCCGGTGAAGCCGTCGGTCGACGACCACGTCGACGACATCGGCCGAGCGCGTGCGTGCCCTCGATGTTGCCGATGAACCGCAGCCCGGCCCCGCCGTCGCCGCTGAGGCGCTCGTACACCTCCTTGAGCTCCGGAGTGCCCTTGGCCGGCTCCTCACCGTTGGAGAGCAGCGCCACGCGCGGCGAGTCGATGCCGAGCACCGCCTGGGCGAACGCCGAGCCCATGTGGGCGAACTGGACCAGGTGCTCGGGCCGGCAGCTGACGTTCGCGCCGACGTCGAGCAGCAGCACCGGCTCCGACGCCAGGCCGCGGGATCGGCAGCGCCAGCGCCGGACGGTAGATGCCGCGGTCGCGCTTGAGGTTGAAGAGCCCGGCGGCGAGCGCCGAGCCGGTGGAGCCGCCGGAGACGAGCGCCTGCGCGCGTCCCTCGGCGACCGCCTTCGCGGCCTGCACGATCGATGCCTCGGGGGTCGATCGCACGGCATAGGCGGGGTCGCTCGCCTTTGCGATCGAGACCGGCGCGTCGACCAGCTCGACGCCTGCCTCGACGGACGAGACCTTCGACGCGTCCGCGAACAGGAGCACGCGCACGCCGCGCGCCGCTGCGAGCGACGCGCCGTGCGCGACTTCCTCGGGGCCGAGATCGGCCCCGTTGCCGTCAACGGCGACCGTCACCATCGGTGACTGGCGCCTCAGCTGAGCGAAGAGTCGGTTGCGACCACGGTGCGCCCCTTGTAGCTACCGCAGACCGGGCACACGCGGTGCGGCAGGCGCGGGCTGTGGCAAGTGGGGCACGCGTTCGTGGCGGCGGCGCTCGACCTTGTGGGTCGAGCGGCGCTTGGTCGTGCGTGAGTGAGACTGCTTCTGCTTAGGAACGGCCATAAGGGGGCAAGGTAGCAGGCTCGGTGCCTTGCGACGAGTTCAAGAGTCGAACTTGATCTCGGACAGTTTCGCCCAGCGCGGATCTGGCGCCGGTTCGTGCGCGTGCTCCGGGCCGGCAACGTTCAGGTTCGGTCGCCGCAGACCGGGCACAGGCCGGCGCAGTCCGGGCGGCAGAGGACCGCCCGCGGGAGGCTCAGCGCCAGTGCGTCACGTGCCCAGGCGGCGACATCGAGCGACCCCGCCGACGACGTATGGGGATTCCAGCTCCTCGCCGGCACCGGGCTGCGAGATCTCGCGGGCGTCGATCTCGTAGCCGGCGTCGGCCGGCTCGAGGCAACGCATGCACGGCACCGACGCAGGGTCGCGTTGAACCGCAGACGCAGCGCGTATCCCTGGACCGCTGATGCGGGAGATGTCCAGCCGCACCGGGCACGACGGCGGGCTCGACGGGATAGGTGTCGCCGCCGAGCTCGAACGGCTCGAGCCGCACGCTCAAGGTCGAGCCGCCTGCCCTCGCCGGAGGTCAGCCGCAGCCCGTGCAAGATCGAATGTGTCGATCGAGGGCACTCATAGCTCCCAGATTAGAGTCTGGACTGAGGTCCGCTCGCAAACTGTGCTGCCATGATTCGCGCTGTGTCGAGCTGGTTTCGTACCTACGGTTACGCGAGCGTCTACGACGGCCTGATCGTCGGCGCGCTGCCGCTCGACGAGGCCGACGTCCGGATGCTCGCCGCGCTCGGCGTGACCCGCGTGCTGAACCTCGTCGAGGACGGGGAGTACAAGCGCGGGGCGCGTCGCAAGGTCGAGCGCGCGCTCGAAGAGGCCGAGGTCGAGGAGCGTCGACTCAGCACCGAGGACTTCGGCGAGCCTCGAGCCCGGAGCTGCTCGAGCAGGCGACCGCCCAGGTGAACGCGTGGCTCGACGACGGCCAGATCGTCTACCTGCATTGCCGCGCCGGCTGGCAGCGCTCGGCCGCCGTCGCCGCCGGCGCGATCGCACTACGAGCCGGCGTCGAGCTCGACACGGCCCTGCGGATGGTGCAGGCGCTCAAGAACGACCGCCGACCCGCTGCCGCACCAGCGCGAAGACCTTCAGCGCTGGTTGAGCAGCCGCGTCAGTCTCCGAGTCGGCTGCCCGCAGGTGGCGCGCAGGCGCATCGTCGAACAGCGCCGGCGGGCGATCCAGGGCTTCGTCACGCTCTCCAGCGCCTGCTCGTCGTCTGGTGCAAGCTGCACGTCGCGCGGCCGATCGTGTGACCTGCGCAACTCCGGCATCTCGGCGCCGCTTGCGCGACGGCGCCGTGGTCGGCGAAACGCCGCGCGCTCGGGCAGCACGCGGGCCTCGTAGGAGCCGACCGCCTTGTTGTAGGCCTTGACGGTGCTGTTGAGCCGCGTGCCGACGTTCGCGATCAGCGCCGACAGCTTCGCCAGACGGCCGTGAAGCTCACGACCGAGCTCGGAGACCGCCTGAGCAGACTCGGCCACGCGCTCCTGCTGCCAGCCGTAACCGACCGAGTGCAGCAGCGCCAGCAGAGTCGTCGGGGTCGCGATCAACACCCTGCGGCCATCGCGTCCTCGATCAGCTCCGGGTCGGCGTCGAGCGCGGCGCCGTACAGGTGCTCGCCCGGCAGGAACAGCACGACGAAGTCCGGCGCAGAATCCATACCGCTCCAGTACGCCTTGTCCGCGAGCTGCTTGACGTGACGCGCGCAGCAGCCGTCGCATGGCGCCTGGAGGTGCTGCAGTCCGCGTCTCCTCGTCCGGGCGCCTCGTAGGCATCGAGGATGCCCTGCAGCGGAGCCTTCGCGTCGACGACGACGTGCTTGCCACCGGGCAGGTTGACGACCATGTCGGGCCGCAGCGACCTGCTCGTCGCCGTCGAAGCTCGCCTGCTCGTTGAAGTCGCAGTGGCGGAGCATGCCCGCCAGCTCGACCACCTTGCGCAGCTGCATCTGTCCCCACTGCCCGCGCGTGTTCGGCTTGCGCAGGGCCGTGACCAGTGCGCCGGTCTCAGTGCCGCAGCTCTCCTGGGCCTCGACAGCGTCCTGATCTGCGTCTCGAGCTGCGCGCCGGTCTTGTCGCGCTCGCGATTGAGCGACTCGAGCTGCTGCTGCAGTGGCCTGACCAGCTGCTCGACCGCCTGCTGACGCTTCTCGAGCTCGCCCTTGGCCTCGGCCTGGCTGCTCTGCAGCTGCGTCTTCGCGAGCTCGGTCAGCTGCCTGACGCTCGCCTCCAGCGCCTCGGCGCTCATCGCCTTGAACGAGTCGGACATCTGCCCCTGGCCGTCGTGCAGCGCGCGGATGCGCTCACGCATCACCAGCGCGGTCACCCCGCGCCAACGAACAGACCGACGATCAACCAGACGGCACTCATCCCCCGAGGATCGCGCACACCCCGGACGGAACACCCGAACGCAGGTTCGGGTCAGTGCTGACGGGCCGTTCAGGCGACTTCGGCGGGCTCGTCCTTGCCCGCCAGGCGATCACGGCCGCGCTGCACGGCGGCGATGAACTTCGAGAGGTTGACCTCGAGCGTGTTGAGGATCTCGTCGGCGTAATCCTCGGCGCCAAGCCGGATCTCACGCTCGCGCGCCCGCGCGTCCTCGATGATGTCCTCGGCCGCGCGCTCCGCCTGCTTGGTGATCTCCTCCTCGGAAACCAGCCGGTCCTGGCGGTCGCGCGCCTCCTTGACGATGCGCTCGGCCTCACGCTTGGCCTCGGCCAGCATCTCCTGGCGCTCCTTGACGATCCACCGCGCCTGCTTGATCTCCTCAGGGATCGTTGCGCGCATCTGGTCGAGAATGTCGTAGATCTCTTCCTTGTCGACGCGCACCTGATCCGTCAGCGGCATCGGCTTGGCGTTGTGCACGAGATCGTCGAGCTTGTCGATGAGTACGAGTACGTCCATCGCGATCCTCTGTTTCGTCAGCGGCCGATCCGTTCCTTCAAGGCCTCGGCGACCTCTTCCGGAACGAGACCCTCGATCCGCCCACCGAATGTGGCGAGCTCCTTGACGCCGCTGGACCTGATGAAACTGTACTTCGCTGAGGCCATCAAGTAAACGGACTCGATATCCGGGGCCTGCACGCGGTTGAGCTGGTTGAGCTCGAGCTCGTACTCGAAGTCGGAGATCGCGCGCAGTCCGCGGACGATCGCCTTGGCCCCGCGCTGCGCGCGCAAAGTCGACCGTCAGGACGCTGAACGGCTCGACCTCGACGTTGCCGAGGCTGGCCGTCGCGTGCCGTACGAAGTCAACGCGCTCCTCGGCCGTGAACAGCGTCGATCCCTTGCGCATCGGCAGATTGACGACGGCGACGATCACCTTGTCGAACATCGCCGAGGCGCGCGAGATGACGTCGAGATGTCCGTTGGTGATCGGGTCGTAAGAGCCGGGACAGACTGCGATTCGGTTATCGGGCGACATGGACTCTGATCAAGGTGTCTCCGTACTGCCGCTCGCGCAGCAGCGGCAGGTCGAGCGTCAGGGGTGTGCGGCGGTCGCTCTCGGCCACGACCCTCGCCTCCGGCGCCAGGACGGGCCGCAGTGCGCTCGACAGCTCAGGGCCCAGAGTGCTCGCCATACGGTATGGGGGGTCGAGGAAGACGAGATCGTATTGGCCGTTCGCGATCGGCGTGCAAGCGAGCGCCCGCAGCGCGGGCATGCGCAGCACCTCGGCCCGCAGGCCGAGGTGCTCGAGGTTGTGGCGAACTGCATCGATCGCCGACGCCGCGGAATCGACGAAGGTGGCGCTTTCGGCGCCGCGCGACAGCGCCTCGATCCCGAGCGCACCCGAGCCGGCGAAAAGGTCGAGGACACGCGTCCCCTCGACCGAGGCAAGGATCGAGAACAGCGCCTCACGCACGCGATCCGACGTCGGCCGGGTCTGCTCCCCGCGTGGCGCCCGCAGCGCTCGTCCCCCGTATCTGCCGGCGACGACCCTCACGCCAGGATCCGACGCGCAGCGTCGCGGTGCGCAGCAGCGCATGCTCGGGCGCCGCGAGATCCGGGTCGGCGTCGAGCACGGCCCGGCCGTAGAGCGCCGCGCGCTCCAGCAGCTCCTCATCGCGCGGTAACTCGGCGAACTTGTACTGCGAGTCGTGTCCGGACTGGCGCGTGCCGCAAGCTCGCCGTGGCCGCGCAGCTGCAGGTCGACCTCGGCCAACCGGAAACCGTCCGACTCGCGCTCCAGCGCCTGCAGGCGGCGCGAGTCGCGCCGGCCGAACAGCAGGCACAGTGAGGCGTGCTGGCCGCGGCCGATGCGCCCTCGCAGCTGGTGCAGCTGCGAGATGCCGTAGCGGTCGGCGTCCTCGACCAGCATCACGGTCGCGTTCGGTACGTCGATGCCCGACCTCGATCACGGTCGTGGCGACCAGTATCTGCGCCCCGCCCGAGGCGAACGCCGCCATCGCCTCCTGCTTCTCCGCAGGGCGCATCTGGCCGTGCATCAGCACGACCTCGTAGTCCGCGAACGGCCCCGCCTTGAGCCGCTCGTACTCGGAGGTGGCCGCGCGCGCCTGGAGCACCTCGGACTCCTCGACCAGCGGGCAGACGACGAACGCCTGGCGGCCCGCATCGACCTCGTCGCGAATCCTGGCGTACGCGCGCTCCCGCTCAGCCTCGGTCGAGCAGACATGCGTCGCGATCGGCTGACGGCCCCGCGGCAGCTCGCGCAGCACCGTCATGTCGAGGTCGCGTAGTGGCTGAGGGCCAGGGTGCGGGGGATCGGCGTGGCCGTCATGTGCAGCTCGTGCGGTCTCTGACCGGCAGCATCGGCCGCTGCCAGCGCCGCCCGCTGTCCGACGCCGAACCGGTGCTGCTCGTCGACCACGACCACTCCGAGGCGGTCGAAGGCGACGGTCTGCTCGATCAACGCGTGAGTTCCGACGATCAGCGAGAGCTCACCGCGTCGCGAGCTTGCCCAGCAGGTCGGCACGACGGCGGCCTGGAGTCGAGCCGGTGAGTAGTCCGGCGGCGACCGATTCGGATCCGAGCAGCCGTTGGACCGTCTGGAAGTGCTGCTCGGCGAGCGTCTCGGTCGGCGCCATCAGCGCCGCTTGGAAGCCGTGCTCGACCGCGCGCAACATCGCGTACAGGGCCACCACCGTCTTGCCGGATCCGACCTCCCCCATCAGCAGTCGTTGCATCGACTCGCCGCGACCGATGTTCTCGTCGATCACATCGAGCGCCGCACTCTGGTCGCCGGTGAGCGGGAATGGCAATTGGTGCTCGAGCCAGCGGGCGGTGAGCTCGCGGGGGCCGTCCAGGCGCGGCGCCGAGGAGCTCGCGGCGCGGTTTCGCCGACGCTGCTGAAGCGCCATCTGATCGACCAGTAACTCCTCGAACGCGAGCCGGCGGCGCGCTTGCTCGTGATCGTCGTCGCCGGCCGGGAAATGCGCCGCGCGCAGCGCTCCAGGCCGGTCGAGCAGCTGCTCATGTAGCCGCACGGTCGCCGGCAGCGGCTCGAGGAAGTCATCGAAGTTCGCCGTGTGCTCGCCCACCAGGGCGAGGATCTGGGTCGAGGAGAGGCCGTCGGTGGCCGGGTAGTGGGCGACATCGGCCTGCTGACCGACATCGGCGGGGCGCTGCTCCGTCGGTGCGTGCCCCTGGACCGTGAAACGCCCGCGACCGTCGGCCTTGCCATGCAGCATCAGCCGCGTCCCCGCGGGATAGCGATCGACCAGCCATGGCTGGTTGAAGAAGGTCACGCGCAGAGTGCCACTGGCGTCCGCCACCGTCGCCTCGACGAGCGGCCGCATCCCGCGCCGGCGCACGGGCCGGGCCGCGATCCGCGTCACCTCGACGACGATCGTGGCCGTCTCACCCTCGACCAGCTCGGCCGCGGATCGCGCGTCGCGGCGGTCGCGCGGCAGGTGTTCGAGCAGGTCCCTGACCGTTCGCAGCCCCAACGCCTCTGCCCCCTGGGCGGCCTTCGTCCCCTGAACGCGCAGCGGGCGTTCGAGCTGCCGCGGCGACGGATAGCGGATCGGCGCCGCTGCCAGCTCATCGGGGGTCAGCTCGGTGGCGGTGGCAAAAGCAGTCGGCATCTGGTTACCAATCTCGTGCACAGCTTGACCGCTGCGGCGGTCGGCCTACGATCTGGGACATGAGCGAGCGGATCGTCTACGTATCGAGAGTGACACGGCTTCCGCTCGTGGCAGCGGACGGATCCGATGTCGGCCACGTCGTCGACGTCGTGCTCGATATGGGCGGCCGGCCGCCACGCGTCAACGGTTTCGTCGTCGGCGGCATGCAGCGCCGGCGCGTATTCATCGGCGCCGGCCGCATCGGCGAAATCGACACGCGCGGCGTGCGCCTGCGCCGCGGCTCGGTCAACCTGCGGCAGTTCGAGCTGCGTGACGGCGAGCGCCTGGCGGCGGGAGAGCTGATCGGACGCCAGCTGAACGGCCGCCGCGTCGTCGACATCGGCCTACAGCCCGCACCGGAACCGTTCGCCTGGGAGGTCGCGACCGTGGCGCTCGGCGTCGGACGGCGCATGCCCGGGCTCAAGCGCACGCCTGAGGTGATCGACTGGAGCGAGGCGGGCGAGCTGTTCGCGGAGCAGCGCTCCGTCGATCGTCAGGCCGCGACGCTCGGCGGCCTGCACCCGGCCGAGATGGCCAATGAGATCCGTAACCTGCCGCTCAGCCGCCGCCGCGTCCTGGCTGCGGCACTCGAGGACGACCGTCTCGCCGACCTGCTCGAGGAGATGCCGGAGGACGAGCAGGTCCGGCTGATCGAGGGTCTCGACCCTGAGCGCGTCGGCCGCGTGCTCGATGAGATGGAGGCCGACGACGCCGCCGACCTGCTCGGCGAGATGTCGGCGAGCGAGCAGGAGGAGCTGCTGGCGGCGATGGATCCCGAGGAGGCTCAGAGCGTGCGGCGGCTGCTCCTCTACGAGCCCGACACGGCGGGCGGTCTGATGACCCCCGAGCCGATCATCCTCTCGCCGACGACAACGGTGGCCGAAGCGCTGGCCCATCTGCGCAGCCCAGATCTGCCGGTGCCACTGGCGACCCAGGTATTCGTCTGCCAGCCGCCGCTCGAGACGCCGACCGGGCGCTTCCTCGGTGTGGTCGGTATCCAGCGACTGCTGCGCGAGTCACCGTCGAAGCCGATCGGCCGGTGTATCGACGAGGATTGGGACCCAGTGAAACCGGACACCTCCGACCGTGAGGTCGCGGGCCGGCTCGCCGCATACAACGTGGTGGCGCTGCCCGTGATCGACGATGCCGGCCGTCTGCTCGGCGCTGTAACGATCGACGACGTCCTCGACCGCGTGCTCCCGCGCGGCTGGCGCACCACCCATGCAACCATCTGAGCATCCGGCCGATCCCGACCAACCTCCCTTATGGCACGTAAGGACAACCTCAGCACTCCCCGCGGTGCCGGCACCGGTACCGGCTACGACTCCGACGCGTTCGCGCGCTGGGCGGAGTCCGTCGCCCGCATGCTCGGAACGGGGCGCTACCTGGCCGGGCAAACGATCTTCGTCATCTTCTGGATCCTGCTCAACGTCGCCGGGTTCGTCGGCAAGTGGGACCCGTACCCGTTCATCCTGCTCAACCTCGCGTTCTCGACCCAGGCCGCCTATGCCGCGCCGCTGATCCTGCTTGCTCAGAACCGGCAGGCCGACCGTGACAAGGAGGAGGTCGAGCGCGACCGCGAGACCAACGCGCGGGCGCTGGCCGAGACGGAGTTCCTCGCCCGCGAGCTCGCCGCGGTGCGGATCATGCTCGAGCAGAAGGCCGATCGCGAGGACTTGGTCGCGCCGCTCGAGCAGCTGACGCACGCGATCGAACGGATGCACGGCGTGAGCCTGCTCGACGACGACGCCAGCGAGGACGGCGTCGACGAACCGAGTGACTACGCGGGATCCTGAAGCCCGCGGGGCTACTCAGCCGACAGCAGCCACCAGTAGCTCTCCTGACCGCCCTCGGAGAGCTCGAGTTCGATCGTGCCGTTGACAAGCGCGCGCACGCGTACGTCGTCGAGTGGCGCGTCGGCACCGCGCAGACAGGTGATCAGCTCTGCGTCATCGGCCAGCTGGCCGATGACCTCGCGTAGCGTTCGGTCGGGTGCGCCCCAGACGACGAGCTCGTCGTCGACGAAGCCAATCGCGTCGCCGGTGGCAAAGCGCCCCTGCGCGTCATCCCGCGCGGCCCGTGCCACCGCGCCCGTTCGCAGCTCGCCGAGGATCTCTCGCATGGCCTCCGCATTGGTGACCGCCTCGGCGTCCGGCGCGAGCGCGACCGCCGCGGCGAGCCCCGACTGCAGGGAGCGGGAGTGCACCACCAGCACCGTCTTGTCGGAGAGCTCGGCGGCGCGCTCGGCAGCCATGAACACGTTTGAACTGTTCGGCAGCACGACCACCTGCTCGGCGGGGATCGCGTGGATCGCTGCCAGCAGGTCATAGATCGATGGGTTGAGCGTCGGGCCGCCGTCGAGCACGGCTACGCCCAGGCCCTCGAAAAGCGCCCTGAAACCCTCGCCCGTGAAGACGGCCAGCGCCCCGCAGACTGCATTGCTCGCGGCGGCGTGAGTCAGTCGCGCGTCGCGCTCCTTCACCTGTTCGCTCATGTCCGCGATGTCGATATGAGAGACCTCGTGCGGGGCGAACAGCGCCGTCGCCGCGTCCGGGCTGTCGGTGTGGACGTGGATCTTGAGCGTGGTGCGGTCACCGACGACCAGAACCGAGTCGCCGAGCTGCTCGAGGTCGACGATGTAGGCGCGCTGATCGAGATCGGCGCCGGTCACCGCGAAGTTGGTGCAGTAGCGGAACGTCGTCGACGCGTGCTCGGGGTGGGTGACCTTCGCCGGGGCGTGGTGCTGGATCTCCACCGTCTCGCTCCCGCGCAGCGCTCCGACCATGCCGGCGAGCACAACCGTGAGGCCGTAGCCGCCGGCGTCGACGACGCCTGCCTCGCGCAGGACGGGCAGCAGATCAGGCCCGCGGATGACCGACTCCTGGCCGGCCTCGAGCGCGCGCTCCATCACCTCGGCGGCAAGCTCGTCCTGCGTCTCGTCGCTGGCGTCAGGCCCGAGCCGAGTCTCCGTCATGTGCGCGAGCTCGGTCGCGACCCGCGACGCCATCTCGCGCACAACCGTGAGGATCGTGCCTTCGGCCGGTTCGCGCACCGAACCGTAGGCCTGGTCGGCGGCACGCGCCAACGCGGCGCCGATCAGCACCGGGTCGATCAGCTCACCGGGGCGGCTGATCAGCTCCTCCGCGGCACCGCGGATCAGCTGCGAGAGGATCACCCCGGAGTTTCCGCGTGCGCCGAGCAGCG
The DNA here is from genome assembly GCA_963720195.1 of uncultured Conexibacteraceae bacterium. Lineage (GTDB taxonomy): Bacteria > Actinomycetota > Thermoleophilia > Solirubrobacterales > Solirubrobacteraceae > Palsa-465. Next base: position 151,747 of record CAVRFD010000007.1, on the reverse strand, counting down.
CCGCACGGGCGACCGAGTTGACGATCTCGTCGCGCCCGATCTCATCGAGCGTGTGCTCTTCCGAGGCATGGAGGATGCGGTCGAGCTCCTCGAGCACGGCACTCAACGTCAAGACCATGTTGTCGCCGGTGTCGCCGTCGGCGACCGGGAACACGTTGAGGTCGTTGACCTCCTGACGCCGCGCTTCGAGCGCCGCAAGACCAGCCTCCACGAGCGCGCGGAAGCGGAGAATCGCTGGATCACTCATCTACCTGCCAAACCTAGGACCGCCCCGGACCGAGTGTGGCAAGGAGGCAGGGAGCGACGCGTACTGAAAAGTACGCGAGCGACCGAGGACACAGCCACACGAAGGTACGCGGCGGTCCTAGCGGGCTTTGGTGACCTTGCCGGCCTTAAGGCAGCGCGTGCAGACGTAGACGCGACGCGGCGTGCCGCCGTCGTCGATCCTGACGCGCTGGAGGTTCGGATCGAAGCGGCGATTGGTTGCCACCATCGAGTGGCTACGGCTGTGGCCGAAGGACGGACCCTTGGCGCATACGTGACAGACCTTTGACATACGGCGGTCGAGTATACGCACTCGCGTTGGTTTCGCTTTTGCCCCCGTGGGCGGCGGCCCACTGGCCGCCGCCTTTGTACGGCTAGCGGGTCTCGATGATGACGTTGGTCGCCTTGACGACAGCGGTGGCGCTCACGCCCGGCTTCAGACCGAGATCATCGGCGGCCTCACGCGACATCAGCGAGACGACGCGGAAAGGGCCGCAAACGAGGTCAATCTGTGCCATCACGTCGTCACGCTTGACGGCGACGACCACTCCCGTGAAGTGGTTGCGAGCGCTCGAATGACCGCTGGCGCCGCGTTCGTGTAGGAGCGTTGACAGCTCGACTGATGACATGTAGCGGCGGTTGCCGCGGCGCTCAAACTGCACACGCCCGGAGCGTTCCCAGCGCCTCAGCGTGTCGATGCTGACCCCGAGCGCGTTGGCCGCCGCACCGATCTGGATCAGGTCTTCGAACCCCTGATCATCGGGAGGCTTCGTGCTCAAAGGTCGCCCCTCATGTCGAGAAGCCGGCTCTCCGAGGCCTCTGCGTGATCTCGCGCTTGACCGCGAGCGACGCGAGCACCGCCTCCACCGCGTGGCGACCCGAGTCGCGCTTGTTGCCACCCTTGACGCGCGCTCGTGCCTGTTCGGCACTGTCGACCGTCAGCACGCCGAACCCGACGGGCACGCCTGTGTGCAGCTGCACGTCCTGGATGCCGCGCGCTGTCTCAGAGCAGACGTAGTTGTAGTGGTCGGTCTCGCCGCGGATCACAGCCCCGAGCGCGACGATCGCGGCATAGCGTCCGCTCTCGGCGGCGTAGCGGCTGATCAGCGGCAGCTCGAACGCACCGGGAACTTCATAGCGGTCGATCTCAGTGATCCCGGCCTCATCGAGGGCGTCACGCGCACCCTCCTCCAGCGCATCCGCGAACTCCACATAGAAGCGCGCGACGCAGAGCGCGACGCGGTCTTCACTTGCCATCGGTCGATTCCCCCTGATGGTCGGCGACCTCGTCGTGCAGCATCTCCTCGTCGAACGGGAGTCCCTGGTGGTGGAGGATGTGTCCGAGCTTGTCCTCCTTGGCGCGCAGGTAGGCCTCGTTGTGTGGATTCGGCTGGTGGATGATCGGGATCTGGTCGGTGACCGAGAGCCCGTGGCCGGCCAGGCCGGAGATCTTCTTCGGATTGTTGGTCAGCAGGCGGATCCTCGTGAGCCCTAGATCGACGAGGATCTGTGCTCCGATGCCGTAGTCGCGCAGGTCCGCCGGCAGCCCGAGCCGCAGGTTCGCCTCGACCGTGTCGAGACCTTCCTCCTGGAGCTTGTAGGCGCGCAGTTTGTTGAGCAGCCCGATACCGCGTCCCTCCTGGCTGAGGTAGAGCAGCACGCCCGTGCCCTCGGACTCGATCATCGTCAGCGCCGACTCAAGCTGTTCGCCGCAGTCGCAGCGCAGCGAGTGGAAGACATCGCCGGTGAGGCACTCGGAGTGCACCCGCACAAGGACGTCATCGGCTCCCTCGAGATCGCCCTTGACGAGTGCGACGTGATGCTTTCCGTCGAGCATCGAGCGGTAGCCGACGGCCACGAAATCGCCGAAGGTCGTGGGCAGACGCGTGGCGACAACGCGCTCGACGAGCTTCTCGGTACGCCGCCGGTAGGCGACGAGGTCGGCCACCGTGATCATCTTCAGGCCGTGACGCGCGCAGTACTCGGTGAGGTCCGGGACCCGCGCCATCGTGCCGTCGTCGTTCATGACCTCGCAGATCACGCCGGCCGGGATCAGTCCCGCCAGACGCGCGAGATCGACCGCTGCCTCCGTCTGCCCGACGCGCTCGAGCGTGCCGCCCGGCTTGGCCTTGAGCGGGAAGACGTGACCGGGCTGGACGAGCTCGCGGGGGCTGGTCTGCGGGTCGATCGCAACCTGAATCGTGCGTGCCCGGTCCGCCGCCGAGATTCCGGTGCTGACGCCCGTGCGGGCCTCGATCGAGACCGTGAACGGCGTCTCGAAGGAGGACTCGTTCTTGGCAGCCATCAGGTTGAGCCCCAGCTCGTCGCAGCGCTCCGGAGTGAGTGACAGGCAGATCAGGCCACGCCCCTCCTTGGCCATGAAATTGATCGACTCGGGGGTGACGAATTGGGCGGCCATCGTCAGATCGCCCTCGTTCTCGCGGTCCTCGTCGTCACAGACCACGACCATCTTGCCCTGGCGAATATCCTCGATCGCTTCCTCGATGGTCGCGAACGGGCTCTTGACGGTCGTCACTGCGCGTTCCCTCTTGGCATCAATCGCTCGATGTATTTGGCCAGCACGTCAACCTCCGGAATCTCAGGGACAGATAAAACGGTAAATGATCGGTCGATCCCGCCCAGATCGGCTACGGCGCGAGTGACAGCTCACCACTCCTTGATCCGCGCGCTGACAAGCAGATCGCCATCGATCCGCTCGCATCCCAGCGTGAGCGCACGCACGGCTTCCGCGACTGACTCAGCGCCCTCGCTCTCGAGCGGGTTCGGTGCCCCCCGGCCACCGAACACCAGCGGCGCAATGAAGAGGCGGATCTCGTCAATCTCCCCGGCGTCGAGGAACACTCCCGCGAGCTTGGGACCACCTTCGAGCAACATCGAAGTGACGCCGGAGGCTCCGAGTTGGTCGAGCGCCGAGCGCACGCGCGCCGGCTCGTTCTCTCCAGTCGCGCAGATCACTTCGACGCCGCGGTTCTCGAGCGCATCGGTGGCAGCGCGCGGCGCTGCGCGCGACACCACAACGGTCAGCGGCGCGATCGCCGCGTCATCGAGCAGGCGCGCGTTCGCAGGCAGTTGCGCGAGTGAGTCGAACAGCACGCGCCGCGGCTGATGACCCGCCAGAACTGTGGAGCCCGAACCGCCCACACGCGCGGTCAGCGCCGGGTCGTCGGCGAGCGCTGTACCGATGCCGACAGCGACGGCATCGCTGGCGGCGCGCCATTCATGGACGATCTTGCGGCTGCGCTCGCCGGAGATCCATTTCGAATCGCCGCCGCGCGTGGCGACCTTCCCGTCAAGCGACATCGCCGACTTGAAGAGCACCCAGGGACGCCCGGTCCGTGCGTGCTTACGGAACGGCTGGTTCTGGAGCCGAGCGCGCTCGGCGAGCTCGCCGCCGGCGACGACAACCTCGATTCCCTCGTCGCGCAGGATCCCGAGGCCACGGCCGGAGGCGTGCTCGGACGGGTCGTCCGAGGCGACCACGACGCGGCCGATCCCGGACTCGCGGATGGCGTCGGTGCATGGCGGCGTCCGGCCCTGGTGACAGCAGGGCTCGAGCGAGACGTAGAGCGTGGCGCCGTTGAGATCCTCCTGCCCGGCCGCACGGATCGCCTCGACCTCCGCGTGCGGGCCCCCGACCTCACGATGAAAGCCTTCGCCGATGACCCTCCCGTCCTGGACGATCACCGCTCCGACGTACGGATTCGGGCTCACACGGTCGCCACCGAGTGCCGCCAGGTCGACCGCGCGCTGCAGGTGTTGATCGTCGGCTTCAGTGATCACGGGCACCCTTTGAGGATAGGCACGGTCATGCGCCGGCCCAGGCGGCCGCGGCGATCTCCTGGAACGCGGCGCCCGGGTCGGCCGCACCGAATACCGCCGACCCGGCCACGAGCAGATTCGCACCCGCTTCGGCGACGCTCCGAGCGGTGGCGGCGTTGACGCCACCGTCGACCTCCACGCCGATTTCCGAAGGCAGCATCGCGCGCAGTTCGCGCAGCTTCTCGAAGGAATGCTGGATCAGCGTCTGGTTGCCCCAGCCCGGGTTGACGCTCATACACAGTGCAAGGTCGAGGACGCCGTCGGCGGCAGCGTCGGCCAGCACCACGATCGGCGTCGCCGGGCAGATCGCGGCGCCCGCCGTACAACCGCCCTCGCGCACCGCCTGAAGCGCGTAGTGAACGTGGGGCGTCGCCTCGACGTGGATCGTGATGCTGTCGGCGCCGGCCTTGACGAACTCGGCGACCTGACGTTCAGGGCGCTCGATCATCAGGTGCACGTCGATGATCGCGCCGGCGTCGTGGACCTGGTCGGCCAGCGCCTCGACCGACGTTCGGACCGAAGGTGATCGGCGGCACGAAGTGGCCGTCCATCACGTCGACGTGGATCACACGGGCACCGGCGGCCAGCACCTCGGCGACCTGCGAACCCAGCCGCGCGAAGTCCGCCGACAGGATCGAGGGGACGACCTCACGTGCACGGATGCAGCTCAGCGTCGCTCAACGGCTCCGCCCGTCATAGTGCCTTCAGCATGCTCCCCTGGCAGTGGTTGCACTGCACGATCGCCGTCGTCGACATGCGCACGATCGTCGAATGCTCGCCACAGTTGGGGCACACGGACTGCAGCTCGTACCGGCTCATGCAGTACAGGCAGCGGTACCGCCCCGGCGACGCGCTCGGGCGCAGCCACGGCTCGTGGCAGTTAGGGCACTCGGGCCCCAGTATTGCCTGCACCTCGTCCACATTTCCCACTGTAACGCCGGAGACTACCCGCGCCGAAGCCGTGCAATGAAGAACCCGTCGGTTCCGTCGCTGCTCGGAAGCAGCTGCCAGCGCTGCTCGCAGGCGAAATCGCGATGCTCGGCGACGAACGCGATCGACGACTTCCTGGCCTTCCTGACGGCTGATCGTGCAGACCGAATACACGAGCGAGCCGCCGGGCTTGAGCTGCGCCGCGCCGGCGCGCAGCAGCTCCCCCTGCTTCGCGGCGATCTCGGCAATCTCGCCACGCCGCGGCTGCCAGCGCAGGTCCGGCCGCGCCTGCAGCGTCCCGAGCCCGCTGCACGGCGGATCCACGAGCACTCGGTCAAACGGCTCCGGATCGCGGAACTCGCGGGCATCGACCTGCGCAACCCGAGCGTTTGTCGCGCCCATCTGCTCGCAGGTCTCGGCCAGCGCCCGCGCACGCGCCGGGATTTACCTCAACCGCGACCAGGTCCCCCTCTGCCGCCCATCAGCGCAGCGAGGTGGGTCGTCTTGCCGCCGGGCGCCGCGCAGAGGTCGAGCACCCGCTCCCCCGCCTGCGGTGCCAGCACGCGCGCCACCGCCGCCGACGCCCGCGATTGCGGCATCAGCGCACCCCGTTTGAACAGCTCTGAGCCGAAGGCGTCGAAAGCCCCGTCGAGCACCAGCACCTCGGTCAACTCCGGGAGCCCTGCGTGGCCCGTCCATAGGGGTGCCGAACGTGCCGCGCTGCTTGCTTGCAGCGCGGCTTTCACCTGCTCAGGCGTCGAGCGCAACAGGTTGACGCGGATCGCTGTCTCCGCCGGCTCGTTGACGCTCGCCAGCAACGCCCGCGCCTGCTCGGGGCCGAGCTCGCGCCACCACATCTCCGCCAGCCAGTCGGGCACCGAGTACAGGACGGCGGCACGCCGCGGGGTCTTGTCGTCGAGTTTGGCGAGCCGGCTCGGCGCTTCGCGTCCGGCACGACGCAGTACCGCGTTGACGAGCTGAGCGCCGCCGCGGCTCGCCGGCTTGGCGAGTTCGACGCTCTCATTGACGGCCGCGTAGTCAGTCACGCCGCCCAGGAACAGGATCTGGAACAGCCCGAGCCGCAGCGCCGCGAGCACCGCTGGCTCGAGCCTGTCGAGCGGCCGCGAGACAAACGCCGCCAAGAGGTGGTCGAGCGTGCGCTTGCGCTGCACGGTCCCGTAGGCAAGCCTCATCGCGAGTGCACGGTCGCGCTGGTCGAGATCCGCCGCGGCCGAGTGCAGCGCCCGATCGGCGAAGGCGCCCTGCTCGAACACGCGGCGCAGCACCGTGAAGGCGGCACGTCGCGCAGGTGCGACGCTCACCGCTTCAGGCCCCGCTGGTAGTCAGCCCACGGCATCGGCCGCTTGCCGGGTGGCTGCACCGCCAGCAGCTCGAGCTTGCCAGCGTCGGCGCGGGCGTCCCAGACGCCGAGTCTGGTCCCATCGGGCTGCTCGACGTAGGCGCCGATGTGCGGGCTCAGCGCACGCACACGCCGCGACCTGCGCGTCAGCGGACTCGGACGGATCGAGCCGGCGGTCCTCCGCGGTGAGCTTCTCGGCGTAGGTGACACCGGCCTCGTCCTGCTCGCACGCAAGCTGGGTCGTTCGTCAAGCGCCCGCACGAGCAGCTCGCCGCCGACGTGCTCGAGCTTGGCCGCCAGCGAGCCATAGTCGTCTTCGGACTCGATCGCGACGCGCTCCTGCAGGCAGACCGGGCCGCTGTCCAGGCCGGCGGTCAGCCGCATGATCGACACCCCGGTCTCCTGCGTCGCCGGCCAGGATCGCGCGCTCGATCGGGGCGGCACCGCGCCAGCGCGGCAGCAGCGACGGGTGCACGTTCAGGATCGGGTACCGGGAGAGCAGCGGCTCCTTGATCAGCGCGCCGAATGCGCACACGCACAGCGCCTGCGGCTGCGCCGCGGCGATCCGCGCGAGCGCCTCTTCGGTGTTCACCGACTCGGGCTGGTAGACGTCGATCCCGAGCTCGCGCGCGACCGCCACGGTCGGCGGCGGCGTCAGCTTGCGGCCGCGACCCTGCGGGCTGTCGGGTCGGCTGACGACCAGTGCGGGTCGGTGCGGCGAGTCGTCGAGGCGGCGCAGTACCGCGCCGGCGAACGCCGAAGTGCCGAGGTAGACGGTCCTCACCCGGAGCCGCTGCTGTTCCTGCCACTCGCGCAGGGCCCGCATCGCCTCCTTGCGCTGGTCGCGCGGCGTGCGATCGAGGATCAGGACGCCATCAAGGTGATCCATCTCGTGCTGGATCACGCGCGCCTCGAGCCCGACGGCCTCGATCGTGATCGGCTCCCCGTACTCGTCCTGCGCGCGCACACGGATGTGGACCGGGCGCTCCACCTCGACGTGCACCAGCGGCAGGCTCAGGCAGCCCTCCTCGGCGATCTCCTCATCCTTGGAGGACCACTCGATCACCGGGTTGGCGAGCGCCGCCAGCGGCGCACCCGACTGCACCCGGTAGACCAGCAGGCGGTGAAGCACGCCGACCTGAGTCGCAGCCAGGCCGATCCCGAGCGCGTCGTCCATCAGCAGCCCCATGCGCCGGACCTCGTCGCGCAGCGCCTCGTCGAAGTGCTCCACCGGGCGCGCCTTGGTCTTCAGAATCGGGTCGCCGAACTTGCGCACGTGCGCCAGCGCCGCGTCTCGACGGGCCGCAACCTCGGGATCGAGCTCGGGCTCCCCGTCGGGCTCGCCGTCCGGTTCAACCTCGTCCCTGGGCTCGACCTCCGACTCTTCTGGCCAAGGCTCTCGTCCTGAATCTGATCGAGCGCTTCGGTCACAGGCTCAGTCTATTAGCGGAGCGCGAGCTCCGGCGTCCTGTCAAATCCTCTCAAATCGACACATGCAATCCCCAAAAGACGGTTTCGGCCCGGTATCGTGAGCGATATCGCTGAGATATCGCCCGAAAACGATGAAAAAGCACATGCTGTTCGCGTGCTCCTGAGCGCGATCCGTCAGCTGCCCGAGCGAGATCAGGACCTCGTTCTGGCACTGCTGCTCGAGGGCATGAGCGGCAACGAGACGTGGCAGTTGGCGGTGCAGCGCCGCGACGCTGGAAACAGAGCCCACGTGGCGCTCACCGGCCTGATGCCACCCCGATCCGCTCTGCTGCCTGATTCGGACGCCAAGGTCGTGCCGATCCGGTTCCCGCAGCAGCGTTATGACGAGTTCAAAGCCTGGTGCGAGGAGCATCAATTCCCGATGGCCGCGGTTGTACGCGGGCTCGTCGAGCGCTTCCTCGAGTCCCAGGACCTGCCGTAGCCGCTACTGCGGATCGACGTCGACGCTGAACGCGACCTCACGGTGTGCGCGGTCGCCGGTCACGACGTCGACTGCCTCGCCGACGGCAGCGATCGCAGCGGCGCGCTCAGCCGCCTTGATCACCAGCTGCGAGCGCGACTTGCCGCGCAGCATGAACAGCGGCGCCGGGCCGAGCAGCGCAGCGCCGGGTGCCGAGATCCGCTCGCGGAGCGCACTCGCCGCTGCATCGGCGGCGCCGGCGTCCACGGCCGCGCAGACGATGCGGATCAGGGTCGTGAACGGCGGATAGGCCAGCGCCTTGCGCCGCCGCAGCTCACCGCGCAGGAACGTCTCCGAGTCGTGCTCGGCGGCGAGCACGATCGGACGCGCGGCCGGCTCCATCGTCTGCACAAGCACGCGGCCGGAACCGCCGCGGCCGGTGCGACCGGCGAGCTGGGTGACGAGCGCGAACGTGCGCTCCTCGGCGCGGAAGTCAGGAAAGCGCAGCGTCTGATCGGCGTCGATCACGACGCCGAGGCCGACGTCGGCGAAGTCATGCCCCTTGGCGACCATCTGCGTTCCGACGAGCACCCCGCTGGCGGCGGCGTGGAAGCGCTCGAGGATCCCGGCCCGCGCATCCAGCCCGGCAGCATCCGCGTCCAGGCGCAGTACCGGAAAGTCCCTCGTCCGATAGCGCCGCCAGCGAGCTCATGCTCCAGGCGCTCGGTGCCGGCGCCGTGGCGGGCGACCGAGACCGATCCGCAGTCCGGGCAGTTCGACGGGACAGGCTCGCGGTGGCCACAGTGGTGGCACGCGACGACCCCGCCGGAGCGATGCAGTACCAGCGCAACTTCGCAGTTCGGGCACATCCAGACCCGACCGCAGGAGCCGCAGGAGAGGAAGTTCGACCAGCCGCGGCGGTTGAGCAGCACGATCGCCTTGCCACCGTTCGCGCCTGCAGTCGGCCAGCGCCAGGCGTGTGTCCGGATGCAGCGGGTTGTGGAGCCCGCGCATGTCGAGGATCTCGACCGCGGGCAGCGGGCGCCCGTCGACCCGCTGGGCGAGCCGCAGCCGGTTGGCGCCGAACACGCTCTCCGGTCGCGGTGTCGCGCTGCCCGACAACAGCACGGCGCCGTGGTCGCGCGCCCGCTGGCCCGCGACCGTTCTGGCGTCGTAGCGCGGGTCGCTCTCGTGCTTGTAGGAGCTCTCGTGCTCCTCGTCGACGACGATCAGGCCGATGTCGTCAAGCGGAGCGAAGATCGCCGAGCGCGGACCGACGCAGACCCGCGCCTCGCCACGCGCGAGCCGCAGCCATTCGTCGTTGCGCTTGCCGGCACTCATGCCGGAGTGCATCACGGCGACGACGTCGCCGAAGCGCGCCTGGAACCGGGATAGCGCCTGGGGAGTCAGCGCGATCTCAGGGACCAGGATGATCACGCCGCGGCCCGCGTGCAGGGTCGCCTCGGCGGCCTGCAGGTACACCTCGGTTTTTCCTGAGCCGGTTACTCCGTGCAGCAGGAATTCCTCGAGGTCGCCGTTGGAGCCACTCCTGTCGGCACGGGCGAGTGCCTCCAGGATTGGCACCAACGCCGACCCTTGTTCAGCTGTCAGCGGCGGGGCTGAAGCTGCGTTGGATGAGACCGCGAACGAGAATGGGCGGCGGGGTTGGACGGTCAGGCTCAGGGCGACGAGATCGCGGGACTCCAGGCGGCGGAGTAGCTGTGTGCCGAGTTGGGAAGCCGGAAGCGGTTGGACGGCGAGGGTCTCCAACGCTTCGCGCTGGCCGGGGGTCAGACGGGTGCCGTCGGCGAGGGCCGCGATGCCGAGCGTCGGTGATCGCGGCGACTAATGCTTGCTTCTCGCGCAGGCCCTGGGCGGCGCCGGCGGGCAGCAGGATCTGGAGCGCGCGGGCCGGTGTCGAGCAGTACTCGGCCGCCATCCAGACCGCGAGCCCGACCAGGTCGGGCGGGAGCCGGGCGGGCAGGACCTCGCTCGCGGCAACGAGCTTCTCGGGCGCGATCTCGGAGGTCGTCGCCATCTCGGCGACAACCGCGAGGATCGTGCGGCCGGCGAACGGCACCCGCAGCAAGCGAGCCCGACCCCGACGCCGTCGAGCGCGGGCGGCAGGTGGTAATCGAACAGTCCTTTGATCGCGCGCGTCTGCGTCAGCGGGATGACGCGCGCGATCAACGGCGGACTTAGGCGCCGACAGTGGCGCTGAGGCCCGCCGCCTCGCGCAGCGCCTGCGCCTTGTCGGTCACTTCCCAGGTGAAGTCGGGCTCCTCACGGCCGAAGTGGCCGTAGGCGGCGGTCTGCTGGTAGATCGGCCGGTGCAGCCGCAGGTATCGGCGGAACGCGGCCGGGCGCAGGTCAAAGTGCTCCTTGATCAGCTCGAGGATGCGACCGCGACCGATCTTCTCGGTCCCGAACGTCTCGACCATCACCGAGACCGGGTGAGCGACCCCGATCGCGTATGCGACCTGGACCTCGCAACGATCCGCCAGGCCGGCCGCGACGATGTTCTTGGCCACGTACCGGGCCGCGTACGCGGCCGAGCGGTCGACCTTCGACGGGTCCTTACCGGAGAAGGCGCCGCCGCCGTGGCGGGCCATGCCGCCGTACGTGTCGACGATGATCTTGCGGCCCGTCAGGCCGCAATCGCCCATCGGGCCGCCGATCACGAAGCGACCGGTCGGGTTGACCAGGAAGTTCTCCCGCAGCTTGGCGGAGTCGTAGAGCTGCGGCAGCATCGGCAGGACGACCTGCTCCCAGAGGTCGTCCGTGATCAGCGTCTCGGCGCCCTCGGCATGCTGGCTCGAGATCAGCAGCTTCTCAATCTCGACCGGCTTGCCGTCGACGTAACGGACCGTCACCTGCGTCTTGCCGTCCGGGCGCAGGTACGGGATCGACTCGTCCTTGCGAACCGTCGCCAGGCGCTTGCTGAGCCTGTGCGCCAGCGAGATCGGCATCGGCATCAGCTCGGGTGTCTCGTTGGAGGCGTAGCCGAACATCATGCCCTGGTCGCCGGCTCCGGCCAGATCGAACTCGTCGGCCGACTCCGCCCGCACCTCGTAGGCCTCGTCGACACCCTGAGCGATATCCGGGGACTGCTTGTCGATCGTGTTGATCACGGCGCAGGTATCGCAGTCGAAGCCGAACGCCGCGTCGGTGTAGCCGATCCCACGGATCGTCTCACGCGCCACATGCTGGATGTCCACGTAGGTGCTGGTGGTGATCTCGCCCGAAACCACGATCAGGCCGGTGTTGACGAGCGTCTCGCAGGCGACGCGGCCGGTCGGATCGTCGCGCAGAACGGCGTCGAGCACGCCGTCGGAGATCTGGTCGGCGATCTTGTCTGGATGGCCCTCGGTGACCGATTCCGAGGTGAAGAGAAATTCGTTGTCAAGCATCGCGCGAAGGGTAACGACCACGTCGCTCGTTGCGTTCGACGAAGTCGATCATCAGCGGGATGCCCTCCATGCGGTAGCGCTCGCGCATGCGGTTCTCGAGGTAGTAGGCGTAGTCGCGCGTGACCAGCGCATGCGAGTTGACCTGAATCGAGAAGCGCGGCGGCCGCTCACCCGTCTGGGTCATGTAGATCAGCTTCAGACGCTGATTGCCGTGACGGCGGTTGTTGCTCGACGGCGGCTGGCGCTGCGCGACGATGTCTGAGATGAAGCGGTTCAGCTGGGGCGTCGGGATGCGGCCGCGGCTGCGGTCGGCCAGGCCCACGGCCTCCACCAGGATGCGCTCGACGTGGCGGCCGGTCTTGGCGCTGGCGGTCAGCACCCGCGGGCGCAGGCGCAGCTTGCGGTTGACGCGGATCCGCTCATGCTCGAGCTCGTCGGGGCCGACCGCCACCCTGCTCAGCCTGGAGATCCCACTTGTTGAGCACCAGCGCGGTCGCGCAGCCGGACTTCATCGCCATCTCCGCGACTCGGAAATCCTGGGAGGTCACGCCGTCGGTCGCGTCGCAGATAACCAGCGCGACGTCAGCCCGCTCCGCCGCGCGCTGGGAACGCAGCGCTGTGTAGTACTCGAGCGACTCCCCGACCTTCGACTGGCGGCGCATGCCGGCCGTGTCGACGAGCATGATCGCGCGCTCCTCGAAGGTCATCGGCAGGTCGATCGCGTCGCGGGTCGTGCCGGCGACGTCCGAGACGATCACGCGATCCGAGCCGAGGAAGCGGTTGACGAGTGAGGACTTGCCGACGTTCGGGCGTCCGATCAACGCCAAGCCGGATCGGATCCTCGAGCGACGGCTCACGGTCGTGCTCCGGCCCGACCTCGACGATGCGGTCGAGCAGGTCGCCGGTGCCGAGCCCCTGCGCGGCCGAGACGGCGATCGGCTCACCGAGCCCAAGCTGGTGGAACTCGTAGGCGAGCGACAGGTCCTTCACCGAGTCGACCTTGTTGGCGGCGACGATCACGGGAATCGTGACCCGGCGCAGCAGGTCGGCCATGTCGAGATCACCTGGACGGATCCCGGCCTTGGCGTCGACCACCAGGACCGCGACGTCGGCCTCGTCCAGCGCCTCACGCGACTGCTGCTGGATCTGACGGGCAAGGTCATCGCGCTCGTCGAGGTCGACGCCGCCCGTGTCGACCAGTGTCAGCGCGCGTCCGTTCCACTCGGTCTCAAGCTCCTTGCGGTCGCGCGTGACGCCCGATAGCTCGTGCACGACCGCCTCCCGCGACTCGGTGAGGCGGTTGACGAGTGAGGACTTCCCGACGTTCGGATAACCGACGATTGCGACCTTCATGGCCGTTCGAGCCTAGCGGTCGTGGACCAGAGCAACGATCCGCTGGACCACCTGCTCGAGCGTGAGGCCGGTGGTGTCAAGCTCGATCGCACCGTCGGCCGGTCGCAGCGGTGAGTCCGCGCGGGTGCGGTCGCGCTCGTCGCGGATCGTCTGCTCGGCGAGCACCGTCTCGGGGTCCACCCCCAGCTGCGCAGCGCGCCGGCGCGCGCGCTCGGCTGGGTCGGCGGTCAGGAACACCTTCAGCTTCGCGTCCGGCGCGACGACGGTGCCGATGTCCCGTCCCTCGGCGACCCAGTCGCCGCTGGCCAGCAGCCGCCGCTGCTGGGCGACCATCGCGCGGCGTACAGCAGGTTCGGCCGCAACCTCGGAGGCCCGCTCCGACACCTCAGGCGCGCGGATCGCCTCGGTCACATCCTCACCGTCCAGGAGCACGCGCTCCCCCAGCTCGATCCGGATGCGCTCGGCGGCGGCAGCTGGTTCCTCGCCGCTGCGCAGCGCCGCCAACGCCACGCACCGGTACATCGCACCGCTGTCGAGATATGTGAAGCGCAGCGCAGCGGCGACGGCCCTGGCGACGGTCGATTTCCCGGCGCCGGCGGGACCGTCGATCGCGATCACCATCGACTCGCGACCTCGCCGATCTGCACCTCCGCGCCGGTCACCGGCCAGCGCGCGAAGAACTCGGGGAAGGTCTTGCCGACGACCGTCGGCTCCTCGAGGATCACCGGCACGCGCGCGCCGATCATGCGAGAACGCCATCGCGATCCGGTGGTCCTCGTAGGTCGGTAGCTGCGTATCAGCCTGCGGCACGCCCGGCTGAATGCGGATGTAGTCGCGGCCCTCCTCGACCTCGATCCCCAGCCGCCGCAGGTTCTCGGCGCAGGCCGCGATGCGGTCGGACTCCTTCACCCGCGCGTGGCCGATGCCCTCGATCGTCGTCGGGCCGTCGGCGAAGACAGCGACGCAGGCCAGCGTCATGAACACATCGGAGCTGTTGCCCATGTTCACGGTGACGCCGCGCAGGCGCTCCGGGCCGGTGAGCTCGAGCGCCTCGCCGTCGTGCACGGTGCAGCCCATCTGCTCGAGGAAGTTCACGAGCTCGATGTCGCCCTGCGCGGTGGCGCGCCGATCGAGGCCCGGCAGCCGCACTGTCGTGCCCGTGATCGCGGCGCTGCCCAGGAAATATGAGGCCGTCGAGGCGTCGGGCTCAACGGCGAAATCGGTTGCGGCGTATCCCCCGCGTGCGACCGACATCGCGTCCGGCGTCACGTCCACCTCGACCCCGAACGCACGCATCGCGTCGAGCGTCAGGTCCAGATATGGCTTGCTGACCAGCGTGTCGAAGTGCAGTCGCGTGTCAGCCCGCGCGAACGGCGCCGCCATCAGCAGCCCGGACAGGAACTGGCTCGAGATCGAGCCGTCGACCTCGACCTCGCCGCCCGCCAGTCCCGACGCCTCGAGCACCAACGGGAACGCCTCGCCAGTGATCACGGCGCCCTGCGCGCGGAGCGCCTGCAGCACCGGCCCGAGCGGCCGGCGGCGCAACTGCGCGTGGGCGTCGATCTCGAAGCGTCCCTGCCCCGCCGCGAGCATCGGCACGAGGAAGCGCCCGACCGTCGCGCCCATCCCGCAGTAGACCTCGGCGTAGCCGCTCGGCGGCCGACCGAGTCCGCCGACACGCCAGCGGACGCTGCCATCGGCATCGCGTTCCTCGTCGACGGTCGCGCCGAGCGTCCGCAGCGCGTCGCCCATCGCCAGCGTGTCGTCCGCGACCAGCGGGTCGCGCAGGATCGACTCGACCCTCGGCGACCCCGGCGAGCAGCAGTGCCCGGTTCGTGATGCTCTTCGAGCCCGGAACCCGCACCTCCCAGTGCGGGGACGGCGAGCCTGGCGCTACGCGGGCGACCGCGCTCATCGGCCAAGCCTCTCGCGGTCGCCGATCGCCTGCTCGCTCCAGCTGGCGAGGCGCGCCTCATCGTCCTGCCGGAGCGCGTCGGCGACCCCTGAGAGCCGGGCGATCGCGTCCTCGATGGCAGTGATCAGCGGCTCACGGTTGTCAAGTAGATCGGGTTCCAGATCGCCGTGTTGGCGCCGGCCACACGCGTCGCGTCCCGGAAGCTTGGACCGAGCTCCGGCGTGCCGCCGAGCGCCGCCACCTGCGAGACCAAAACGTTGGCGAAGACGTGCGGGAGCTGCGAGACGCTCGCCATCAGCCGGTCGTGCGTGGCCGCATCAATCTCGACTGGATTCGCGCCAAGCTCGGTGACCATTGCTCGCACACGACTGAGGCTCGCTGCCGAAGTCGTCTGCGTCGGCGTCAGATACCAGGTTGCACCGTCGAACAGGTCGGCGCGGGCGTGCTCAACGCCGCTCATCTCCGAGCCGGCAAGCGGGTGGCCGCCGACGAAGCGCGGGTCGGCACAGGCCTCGACGACAGATCGCTTGGTCGAGCCAACGTCGGTGACAAGCGCAGCCTTCAGGTGCGCGGGCGAGCACGGCGGCGACCAGCTCGGGAAGCGCACCGACGGGCGCGGCGACAAACACCACCTCGGCATCGTCGACGGCGTCGTCCAGTGATCGCGTGGGCGAGTCGATCACATCAGCGAACGCGCCTGTGAGAGCGCCGCCGGATTCAGATCCCAAGCGGTCACGTGAGCGCCGAGGCGCTCACGCGCCGCCAGCGCGACCGAGCCGCCGATCAGCCCAAGGCCGATGACCGCTACGCGCATTCCGGACAGATCAGGCGTTCGCTGCCCGGCGTGCACGCACGGCTGCGGCGAGCTCGTCGAGCACTTCGACGGTCGTCTCCCAGCCGATGCAGCCGTCGGTGATCGATTGCCCGTAGGTGAGCGTCTCGAGCGGCCCGGGAGCCTGATTGCCCTCGACCAGGAACGACTCGATCATCATGCCGGTGATCGTGCGGTCCCCGCCGGCGACCTGCTCGCCGACCGCGCGCGCCACCTCAGGCTGGCGCTCGGGCCGCTTGCCGCTGTTGTCGTGCGAGACGTCGATCACGATGCGCTCGGGCAGGTTGGACTCGCGCAGCAGTGCGTTGGCCTTGGCGACCGACTCGGCGTCGAAGTTCGGGCCCGGCTTGCCGCCGCGCAGGATGATGTGGCAGTCGCTGTTTCCGCGCGTGTGCAGGATCGCCGAGCGCCCGTCGGCGTCGATCCCGGCGAAGGCGTGGCGGGCAGCGGCGGCGCGGACCGCATCGACAGCGACCTGCACGTTGCCGTCGGTCCGGTTCTTGAAACCGACCGGCATCGACAGACCGGAGCCGAGCTGACGGTGGATCTGACTCTCGGTCGTGCGCGCGCCGATCGCGCCCCAGGAGACGAGGTCGGAGATGTACTGCGGCGTGATCGGATCGAGGAATTCGCAGCCGACCGGCACACCGAGGCCGAGCACCTCGAGCAGCAGCCGCCGCGCGATCCGCAGCCCGGCATTTGACGTCACCGGAGCCGTCCAGATGCGGATCGTTGATCAGACCCTTCCAGCCGATCGTCGTCCGTGGCTTCTCGAAGTACACGCGCATCACGATCAGGAGGTCCTCGGCGAGCCGCTTGGACTCGCCGCCGAGGCGCTCCGCGTACTCGCGAGCGGCCTCGACGTCGTGGACGCTGCACGGGCCGACGACCACCATCAGCCGGTCGTCGTCTCCGTCGAGCACGGCGTGGGCTGCGTTACGGCCGTTCAGCAGTACCTCGACGCGCTCGTCGTCAAGCGGCAGCTCGTCGAACAGCTCCTGCGGCGTGATCAGCGGGACGAGGCGCTCGATCCGCTGGTCGCGGACGGCGTCGCCCTGGTTTGCGCGTATCACGGTCATCATCGCTCTGTGTGGGGTTGGCGGTTCATCGGGTCGATCCTCTCACGGCTCCAAAAGACTGTACGGAAACGGCCGCCGCGAGTTACGCACGCGGGCCCTGGCGCGGTTCCTCCGGCGCTCGGCCCCTGTTCGCCGCCCGCGCGCCGAAACGGGACAGCAGAGGGTGTGCCAGCCGAGCGCCTAGCTAAATCGCCAGGCGTAATAGCGCGCGTAGAAGGACCAGCCGAGGGTGTTGGGGCGAAGGTCGTTCATGCGCGTGACCGCGGATCTTAGAGCAGCTCGTCGAGCGCCGCGAGGAATTGCGGTTCTCGTGGTCGGTGCCGAGCGTCATCCGCGCAAATCCGGGACCGCCGAGGGCGCTGCCGGCACGCACAAGCACCCCGCGGTCCTTCAGCCCGGTGACGGCCGGGCCGTCCTCGCCATCCTCTGCGAGTCGCACCCAGAGGAAGTTCGCGTCGCTCTCCGCGACCCACAGCCCGCGCTCACGCAGCGCCTCGGTCACGGCCGTGCGCGCGGCGACCGTGGCAACGACCCGGCGCTCGACCTCGTCCTGATATTTGAGCGCCTCGACCGCGGCCGCCTGCGCGGCGCCGGTCAGGTAGAAGGGCTGGCGCACCTGGTCGACCGCGATCCGGAACGAGTCGCTGCCGCAGAGCCCATAGCCGACGCGCAGGCCGGCGAGCCCGTAGACCTTCGAGAACGTCCGCAGGATCACCAGATTCGGGATGGCGGTCGAGCAGCGGCAGCGACGCGAACGGATCGCCGATCGTCAGCGAGAACTCGACATATGCCTCGTCGAGAATCACGCAGACGTGGTCCGGGACCTTCTCGAGGAAGGCCTCGATCTGCTCGAGTGGCAGCGCGGTGCTGGTCGGGTTGTTCGGGTTGCAGACGAGCACCAGCCGTGTCGCGACCGTGATCTCGGCCGCGATCGCGTCGAGGTCGTGGACGGCCGTCGCTGGTCAGCGGCACCTCGATCGCCCGCGCGCCCGAGGCGGCCGCCAGATGCGGGTAGACGCTGAAGGCCGGCCACGCGTATACGACCTCGGCGCCGGGCTCGAGCAGCGCCTCGCCGGCGGCCAGAATCAGATCACACGAGCCGGAGCCCAGGGCGATTCGCTCCCACGGCACCCCGTAACGATCAGCGAGCGCCTGGCGCAGCTCCGTGTACGAGGGGTCCGGGTAGCGGTTGGCGGCGATCATGGCGCGCCGTGCCGCCTCCACGACCGGCTCGAGCGGGCCGAAGGCCGCCTCGTTGGATGCCAGCATCGCCACCTCGGAGCCGAGGTTGTAACCGGCGGCGACCGGATAGACCGGGATGCGCCGCGTCTTCTCCGCGAACTCAATTGCCATTGGCTCTCAGGCTACTGAGCGGAATCGAGGTCTGAGCGCAGCACCCGGGCCTTGCCGAGGTACACGTGCTTGGGCACATGGTCCGTCTCGGCGTAGTAATGCAGCAGCGTGCGCACGACGCGCGGCAGCGATCCTGGCACCGGAACCTCGCGCGTGCACAGCAGCGGCACCCGGCTCAGCCCGAGCTCGCGGGCGGCTACGGCCGGGAACTCTGCGTCGAGATCCTCCGTAAGCGTGAAGATGCAGCTCACCATGGCCTCCGGCGTGAGCCCATTCCGCTCGATCATCTCGCGCATCAGCTCGTCCGTGGCGGTGAGAATTGCGGAGGCCTCATTGCGCTCCACGCTATTGGCGCCCCTGAGCGCGAACAACCGCTGCATCGCCGCGAGATTGTGCCAGAAGACTCACACCCAGAAAGGTAAAGCGATGGCGGCTGCGCTTTTTATCTCTAACTGACATCCTGCCGCGCGTGCCGATCCTGCTGCTGACCGCCCTCGGAGCCGTGCTGCGCTTCGTCGCGATCGGCCACCAGGGCTTCTGGTTCGACGAGGCCTACACGGTGTACCTGGTCGGGCATTCGCCCGGCCGGATGCTGGGGCTGCTTCCGCACCTCGAGTCGACGCCGCCGCTGTACTACTGCGTCGCCTGGGTGTGGAGCCGGATCTTCGGGTTCGGACCGGCCGGCCTGAAGTCGCTCTCGGCCGTGTGCGGCACGCTCATGATCCCGGTCGCCTACGCGGCCGGATGCAAGATGCTCGCCAACCGGCGCTCGGCGCTGATCGTCGCGGCGCTCACGGCCTGCAATCCGTTCCTGATCTGGTATTCGCAGGAGGCACGCGCCTACTCGATGCTCGCGCTGCTATCGGCGTGCACCGTCCTTGCGTTTGCATACGCGCGTGAGCGTCCGCGCACGCTGACGCTCACGCTCTGGGCGGTGGCCTCGGCGTTGGCACTGCTGACCCACTACTACGCGGTGATCGTGCTGATCCCCGAGGCCGCTTGGCTGCTGTACGAGCGTCGCCATTCGCGGCCGGTGCAACTCGGGATCGCCGGTGTCGCGCTCGTCGGAATCGCGCTGTTGCCGCTCGCGATCACTCAGGACGGAACCCACAACAACCGCTGGATCGCGCACTCCTCGTACTGGTTGCGGCTCAAGCAGATCCTGCCGCTGTTCCTGATCGGTCCGGAGACGCATGCGCGCGTCCTGCTGAAGTTCCTCGCCTTTGCGATGGTCGCGGTCGCAGTCGCGCTGCTCATCTGGCGCTCCCGCCGCCGTGAGCGTCAGGCGGCATTGCTGCCGGGTGCGATCGCCGTGGTCGGCTTTCTGCTCAGTGCCGGCCCTGGCCACAACACGTTCCTCGGCCGCAATCTGCTCCCGCTCTGGTTACCGGCCGCGCTGTTCCTCGGGAGCGGGCTGGGGGTCGCGCGTGCGCGCCTCGCTGGGATCGCCGCGACCATCGTGCTGTGCGCGATCGGGATCACGGCGGTGATCAGCGTCGACACCACCACCGCCTTCCAGCGGCCCAGGTGGCAGCTGGTGGCCGACGCGATCGGTCAGTGGCCGGCAGCCGGAACGTCGGCAAAGGACGCACGCATTGTCGTGGTGCAAGACAACCCGGGCGGATTCCCGCTCGGGCTCTACCTCAAGGACCTCCGGTACATCGAAACCGACACGATCCGTAATGTCGTCGAGATCGACGTGGTCGCGGTCAGCCCGCACAGAGGTCTCGGTGGCTTCTGCTGGTGGGGCTCGTTGTGCAATCTCGTACCTTCGCACCTTGATCGCCGATACAGCCGGCTCCGCGGCTTCCACCCCGTCCGCCGGATCCGCGCCGGGGATTTCCAGATACTCGTGTTGCGATCCAAGAAGCCGAGAACCGTGCCCCGCACGGAACTACCGATGCCGCGCAGGCACGAGCGGAAGCACTTCGTCCAGTCTGGTCACGGGGCGCTGCACGACGCCCAACTCGTCGAGCAGAGCTAGAGCGTCTCTGCCACGCTGCATCGCGTGTTGACCCAGTCTCTCCCACGCGTCCGTAAACCAGCCCTGAGCAGCCACTCCGCGATCTCAGCGCTCGCCTCCCTGACGATCCTCGCGGCAGCGATCCGCCTGTACCGGATCGGCCATCAGGGTCTGTGGTTCGACGAGGCCTACACGGTGATGCTGGTCAAGCTGCCGTTCACCAAGATGCTCAGCACCGTCCCGAAGACGGAGTCGACGCCGTACCTCTACTACGTGCTCGCCTGGGTGTGGTCGCACATCTTCGGACGCGGCGCCGCCGACCTGCGCGCGCTGTCGGCGCTGTTCGGCACGGCCGTCGTTCCGGTCGCCTACCTGGCGACCGACAGGCTCAGCGGTAACCGGCGTGCCGCCTGGATCGTGGCGGCGCTCGTCACCTTCAACCCGCTGCTGATCTGGTATTCGCAGGAGGCGCGGGCCTACGAACTGCTGGTGCTGACGAGCGCCTGCACGCTGCTCGCATTCGCGTACGCGCGAGACCAGCCGACGCCGCGACGGCTGGCCGCGTGGGCCGTGGCCTCAGGCCTCGCGCTCGCGTCCCACTACGACGCAGCGCTGGTTGTCGTGCCCGAGGCGATCTGGTTGTTGGTCCAGCACCGGCGCGTTCTGGGGGTGTGGCTGGCGGCGGCATTCGTCGCGGCCTGCGGCGGCGGGCTGCTGCCGCTACTGATCTCCCAGGACAACAGACACAACGCCGCCTGGATCACCAAGGCGCCGCTGAATGATCGCCTCGGCCAGATCCTGCCGCAGTTCTTCCTCGGGACGGGCTCGCACGCCTACGTGACGCTGATGTGGATCGCCTTCGTGCTGGGTATCGCCGGGCTGGTGCTGCTGGCCATGCGGGCCAGCAGCATCGAGCGCACACGTGCGCTGGGTGTCGCAGCGATCGCAGTCGGTGGCTTTGCGCTGGTGATGATCGTGGTCGCGGCCGGTAGCGACACGGTGCTGACGCGTAACCTGCTCGGGCTCTGGCTGCCGGCGGCGATCGTGCTCGCCTGCGGCCTCGGTGCGGTCCGCGTCGGCCGGCTCGGTGTTGCCGTCGCGGCTGCAATCTGCGCACTCGGCGTAGTCGCAACCGTCAGCGTGGCAACCGACGACGTCCTGCAGAGGCCGGATTGGCCGGCGGTCGCGGGCGCGCTGGGGCCGTGGCCGCGGGCGGGTCAGCCGGCCGACGCGACCAGGCTCCTCGTCTTCCAGCGCAACGTCTGGCTGGCGTCACTGACGCAGGCGTACATGACGCGTACGCACAAGCTCAGCCACGGCAAGCCTCACAACGTGACTGAGATCGACATCGTCGCGAACAGCTCGCCATCCGGCTCCAACGAGCACTGGCTGTGTTGGTGGGGCGCAGGCTGCAACCTCTATCCCTCGCGTCTCCAGCCGAGCTACGCGATCCCCGGATTCCACGCGATCTCGACGATCCACGTCAAGCAGTTCACGATCCTGCGACTGGTGTCCGATCGGCCGCGGCGGGTGTACCAGAACGAGTTCAAGACCGCGCTGAGTGCGACCCCGCTGTACGGGATCCTGATCCAGCGTTCCTGAGCAGGCTCACCTCGTTTGCCGTCAGCCGCCGGTGCGCGCCGGGTCGCAGGTCACCGAGCTGCAGCGGGCCGAAGCGGATGCGCTGGAGCTCCAGCACGCGGTGGCCGACGTGGTCGCACATACGCTTGACCTGGCGCTTGCGGCCCTCGTGGATCGTGATCTCGAGTGTGTCGGGCTTGACCCGCGTCACCCGCGCCGGCGCCGTCATCCCGTCCTCGAGCCGGACGCCGCTGCGCAGCGCCTGCAGCGCCCGCTCGTGCACCGGCGCGCCGCGGACGACGGCACGGTAGGTCTTGTCGACCTCGAAGCTCGGGTGCGTCAGCCGGTAGGCGAGGTCGCCATCGTTGGTCAGCAGGATCAGGCCGGTCGTGTCGGCGTCCAGTCGGCCGACCGGATAGAGCCGCTGAGCCGAGTTGACGAGCGAGACGACGGTCCGGCGCCCCTGTGGGTCGCTGGCGGTGGAGACGACACCGGCCGGTTTGTTGACCGCGTAGACGACGAGCTGCTGCGGACGCGCGCCGACCGCCTCTCCGTCGAACTCGACACCGCTCTCCTGGTCGACGTCGCGAGCCGGGTCGGTGACGGTCTCGCCTCGCGACGGTCACGCGGCCTGCGCGGATGATCTCCTCGGCGGCCCGACGGGAGGCAACCCCAGAGTTTGCAAGGAACTTGGCGAGTCGCATCGGCGTGTCACCATAGTCCTGTGCTCCTCACGTGAATCCGTTCGCATTCAAGTCGCGTCTGGCGGCGCCGGGCTTCGTCCTCGTCGCCTCGCGTGGCGCTGCCACGCCACGGCTCCTGCGTCCTCGCCCGGCATCCACCAGTCACGCCTCTCGGTGCAACCGGATTCACGTGAGGAACCACTAGTGGACCTCGACCTCCTCTCCACGACGCTGGCCGAGCTCGGCGAGCCCGCCTACCGCCTCGAACAGGTCTGGAAGTGGACCGCGTCAGGCGCCGGCTCCTACGACGAGATGACGAACCTCCCGCGCGGGCTCCGTGACGCGCTGAGTGAGCGCGTGCCGTTCTCGACGCTGACCGTCGAGCACGAGGCGCTCGCGAGTGACGGCACGGTCAAGGCACTGATGCGTACCGCCGATGGCCGCCCGCTCGAGGGGGTGCTGATGCGCTACCGCGACGGCCGCCACTCGCTGTGCGTCTCCTCCCAGTCCGGCTGCCCGCTGACCTGCACGTTCTGCGCCACCGGCCAGATGAAGTTCGGCCGCAACCTGACAGCGTCGGAGATCCTCGACCAGGCCCTGCACTTCCGCCGCATGAGTGAGGTCGACCACTGTGTGTTCATGGGTATGGGCGAGCCGCTGATGAACCTGGACAACGTGCTCGCTGCCTGCCGGCGACTGCCGGACATCGGTATCGGCAACCGCCGCACCGCCATCTCGACCGTCGGCTGGATCCCTGGAATCGACCGGCTCACCGCCGACCCGATGCCCCTGCGGCTGGCACTCTCGCTGCACGCCGCCAACCCGGCGTTGCGATCGGAGCTGATGCCGGTCAACGACCGCTATCCGCTGGCCGACGTGCTCGCCGCGTGCGAGCGCTTCTATGAGCGCAAACGGCGGATGGTGTTCGTCGAGTACGTGATGCTCGCCGGCATCAATGACGCCGTCAGCCAGGCCCGCGAGCTCGCGGAGATCCTCGATCCGAAGATCTACAAGGTCAACCTGATCCCCTACAACCCAACGGACGTCGGCATGCAGGGCTCGACGCCGAAGGCGATCGAAGCTTTCCGCGCGGAACTCGACCGCCAGGGCGTGGGTGCCACGGTGCGGCTGACTCGCGGGCGTGACATCGCCGCAGCCTGCGGCCAGCTGGCCGCAGGCGCGCTCAGCACCGAGGCAGCGGTCGCGGTCGGCGCCGGTAGTTGAGGGCGCCTCACGCTCGGAGGGCGCGCTCGCCGCTGCTTCGCGCGCCCTAGCCTGTAGCCCGAGCCTCGCCGGCGCGCAGCAGCCGCTCGCGCAGCTCCTCCTCGAGCTCGGGCGAGGGGTCGAAGGCGCTGATCGGCGGCAGCTCGTCGATGCTCTTGAGACCGAACAGGCGCAGGAACAAATCGGTCGTGCGGTACAGGACGGCGCCGAACTGCGAGCGGCCCGATTCCTCGACGAGCCCGCGCTCGAGCAGCGTCGCCGCCGCCGACTCCGCGTTGACGCCACGGATCCGCGCGATCTCGGGGCGCGACACGGGCTGTAGGTAGGCGATGATCGCGAGCGTCTCGGCCTGCGCCGGCGTCAGCGCCGGCGTGCGCGGGCGCGCCAGCAGCCGCCGTGCGGCCTCCTCGGCCTCGGGATGCGAGCTCAGCGTCCAGCCGCCGGCGAGCTCCCGGAGAACAAGGCCGCGGCCGTCGTTGTCGAGCCGCTGCTGAAGCGCCGCCAGTGCCTCGGCAACCTCGTCGGGCTCAACCTCTGCGGCCTCCGCCAGTGCACTGGTGCTGACGGGATCCGGCGACAGGAACAGCAGCGCCTCGATGGTGCCGTCAAGTGCGATGCTCATCGCCGTCCGCTCCAGCAGTCCGTGGTCGGCCGCGACGACCTGGATGTCGCCGAAGGGCTCGTCCTGCAGCCAGGTCAGCTCGCCCTGCTTGTAGAGCTCGAGCAGCGAGAACAGGGTCACGGCGACGGTCACGCGGTCGGCGCCGGCGACCGCATCGTCGAAGTTGAACCACCCGCGGTCGCAGCAGCCTGCGCAGATGCGCGAGCCGATCGGCGACCGTGACCTTGGACACGGGGATGTGCCGGACATCGACCTCTGGTGGGAGCACGAGCATCTGGCCGATCGCCTGCGCGAGGCGGTTGGGGTTGTAGACGGCTGTGGCCTCGGGCAGTGACGCCTTGCGCAGGCTCGGCGGCAGTGGCGCCGAGCGGAAGCGGTAACCGGTCTGCTCGCGCAGCAGCGCGGCGAGGTGCTCGGACGCTGACCGATAGCGGTGCGCGTCGAGCAGGCGCTGCAGCAGCTCTGTCGCCGCTTCCCCGGGTCGAGCTCGATCTCCTCGATCTCCTCACCCGGCAGCATCAGTCGCGACTTGAGCTCGAGCAGCGACGTGATCAGCACGAGGAACTCGGTCGCCGCCTCGAGGTCGAGCTCGCCCCGTGACTCGAGGTAGTCGATGTAGGAGATCACCACATCGGCGAGGTCGACCTCGAGCAGATCGACCTCCTCACGCAGGATCAGCGTCAGCAGCAGATCGAATGGGCCGGCGAAGACCTCGAGATCGAGCTCGAGGTCGACCAGCCGCAGCGGCGCACTCCGATGCCGTGTGGGTGCGGCAAGACTCACGGGCCGCACTGTAGCGGCCGATTCGGACCGCTAACGGGGGGCGGGGACCGGTCCGACGCCCATCGCCGCACGCACGTCCCGCATCGTGTCGGCGGCGATCGCACGAGCCTTGTCAGCACCGACGCGCAGGACCGCCTCGAGCTGCGCCCTCGTCCTCGCGCAGAACGTCGTAGCGCTCGCGGACGGGCGCGAGGTAATCGACGACCGCCTCCCCGACCGCGAGCTTGAAATCACCGTAGCCGGACCCATCGAACTCGCGCTCGAGCTGCTCGATCGAGCTGCCACGCATGACCGCGAGGATCTCGAGCAGGTTGCTGATCCCTGCCTTGTCGTCGCTGTAGCGGACCTCGCGGCCGGAGTCCGTGACGGCCGTGACTTGAACTTCTTGATGATCGCGTCCGGCTCGTCGAGGATGTAGACGCGTGCCCTGCGGGCTGCCGCCGGTGGTCGACATCTTCTTCTCGGGGTTCTGCAGGTCCATGATCCGCGCGCCGACCGCCGGAAAGACGCCCTCGGGCACGACCAGCGTCTCCCCGAAGCGCGCGTTGAAGCGCTCGGCGACGTCGCGCATCAGCTCGACGTGCTGGCGCTGGTCGTCGCCGACCGGAACCTCGTGCGCGCGGTACAGCAGCACGTCGGCGGCCATCAGCACCGGGTAGGTGAACAGCCCCACGGAGACGAGCTCGCGCTGCTGTGCGGACTTGTCCTTGAACTGGGTCATGCGCTGCAGCTCGCCGTAGGCGGTGACGCTGGTCAGCAGCCATTGCAGCTCGGAGTGCTCGATCACGTCGCTCTGGCGGAAGAAGATGCAGCGTTCGGGGTCAAGTCCGGCCGCCAGCAGCAACGCCGCCAGGTCGTAGAGGCCGGCGCGCAGCACCTCGGGCTCGTAGGCGACCGTGGTCGCGTGCAGATCGACGATGCAGTAGATGCCCTCGCCGCGATCCTGGCCGGCGACGTACTGGGTGATCGCGCCGATGTAGTTGCCCAGGTGCTTGCGGCCGGTGGGCTGGATTCCGGAGAAGATGCGCATGCGGGCTGAGGCTAGCGAGCGGTCGTGCGGTGCGACGGGCCGCGAGAACCGCCGGGACTGGTCTCTCCCCAGCTCAGCCGGCGACCGGCGCCGGCCTGCGTGGCGCGTGCGTCGCTGACGCGACAGCCGCCACGCGACGATCACGCCGGCGATGCCGCCGCAGAGGTGCGCCTGCCAGGAGATCCCGCTGTGCGGGACGAGGCTCGAGATCAGCACCGCACCCCAGACCACGCCGACGACGACCCCGACTCCCGATCTCCCAGATGCTGCGGTCGAAGAAGCCGCGTGCGAGCAGGTAGGTCGCGTAGCCGAAGACGACACCGCTGGCGCCGATCGTGTCGGCGTTCCCGCCCGAGTGAGATCAGCCAGGTTCCGAGCCCGCCGATCACGATGATGAAGCCGGTCACCAGCGCCAGCCGCCTGGCACCGTGCAGCGCGATGATCGCGCCCAGGAACAGGAACGGGACCGTGTTGTCGAGTCAGGTGCTGGAAGCTCGCGTGGATGAACGGCGAGGTCAGGATCCCCCAGAAGCGCGAGATGTTGCGGGCGTAGATGCCGTCACTGTCGAGGCGGTTCGAGTCGAGCGTGTTGATCGCCTCGACAGCCACATGAACAGCGACGATCCCGGCGAGTAGCACGAGACCCTGCCGCGGCGTCTCGGCTGCGATCGAGCAGACGCGAACCCGCGCGGTCGGCGTTTGTCCTCATGTCATTCCGAAAGGATCGCAGCCCGCGCAACGGCCAGCGCGACGGCGATCCGTCCGGGAGCGACGCCAGGTGGACGAACTCCTCGGGCGTGTGCGCGCCGCCGCCCCGTGGACCGAGGCCGTCGATCGTGAGCGGAACCGTCGCAGCGAAGTGACTTGCGTCGCTGGCGCCGCCGCGTGCTCTGGGCACGATCGGCCGCCCGAGCAGCTGCGCCGGCGGCCGTGAGCAGCGGCGCAGCCGCAGCGGCCGAGTCCATCGCCGGCCAGACGCGCTCCATGATCGGCTCGAGCGTCGCGCCACCGACCTCGGCCGGGACGGCCGCGAACACGCGCTCGAACGCGTCGTGTGTCGCTGGCGCGCGTGTCGAACAGTGAGCTCGCCGGAGGCCGGGACGACGTTGAACGCCTCACCCGACCGGACGACCGTCGGTACGACCGTGAGCTGGTCTCGCCGTCGGGTCGGCGGTCGCGGCCACCTCGATCGCCGTATGCGCCAGCGCCAGCAGCGCGTTGCGCCCGTTCTGCGGGGCCGAGCCGGAGTGCGAGGCGCGCCCGGTGGCGCGCACGCGCAGGGTGCCGGCGCCCTTGCGGCGCACGATCACCCCGTCCTCGCCGTCCTCGCTGATCTCGCCGGCCTCGAAGCACAGGCAGGCGTCGTATCCGGAGAAGCGCTCCACGTGCCGAAAGGGCGCGACCCGCCACTCCTCGTCGCAGACGAGTAGAACCGCCAGCTCGGCGAAGTCCTCATGAAACGCAGCGCAGCGCCCGTGCGACCGCCAGCGAAACCGCGACGCCGCCCTTCATGTCGGCGGTACCCGAGCCGTACAGCCGCTCTCGCGTCCTCCCGCGCGCGGCCGGTGCTCGGCGTGGGCGAACGACGGTGTCGAGGTGCCCGAGCAACAGCAGCCGGCGGCTGCCGCTCCCGGTCAGGGTCGCGAGCAGGTCCGGCGCGCAGCCGCTGGTCGAGCAGGGAAGCCGCTCGATTTGTCCAGCCGGCAAGGAAGCCCTGGCACAGCACAATCGCCTGCTCGGCGCCCTCGATCTCCCCGGACGGCGTCGAGATTGCGACCAGCTGCCGCATCTCGTCGAGCACGCGCGGCGCCGAGCGCCGCGGCCAACCCCGGTCAGATCCTGATCTCATCGGGTCGAACTTAGCGCGGACAGTCGCAGCGAGCCGCGCCGCTTCCAGCGACGCCGGCTCGCGCTCCGAGTCTGCTCGAGCTCGCCGCGCTCACGCAACGTCGCGAGAGCACGCACGGCGCCGATCGTGAACTGCTTGCCGGCCAGCTCGACACATTCCTCGAACGCCTCCTCGCACGGTCTTGCTGGCGGCTGTAGGTGCGCCCGGCGATCATCACGTCCCAGGCGTCGGCGAGCGCGAGCAGCCCGGCCCCGTCGGAGATCTCGTACTCGGTCATCCCGGCGGGATACCCGAGCCCGTCGGGTCGCTCGTGGTGGCCGCGGATCCAGGCCACCTGCTCCTCGCTGAGGATGCTGCCGACGATCCGGGCCGAGAGCTCGACGTGCTCGCTCATCTGGATGCGCTCGCGCTCGGTCAGCGTTCCGGGTTTGGTCAGTAGCGCGTCGGGCACGGCGAGCTTGCCGACGTCGTGCACGAGCGCGGCCTCCTGAGCCGCGCGACCCGATCCTCGGACCAGCCATCGGCCTGCGCGAGCAGAGCCGACGAACTCGGCCACGCGCTCGGAGTGCTCGCTGGTGGCTGGGTCCTTGGCGTCGATCGCGCGAGCCAGCGCTCGCAGGCCCGCCAAGTGCCTGGGAGCGCTCGAACCAGGCCTCGCGCGCCTCGACATCCAGCGCCTGCGCGACCTCGGCGTCATACAGCGTGACCTGGTTGCGCCCAGATGCCTTGCTCGCGTAGAGCGCGACGTCGGCGCGTCGCACCAGCTCGGCCGGGTCGGAGGTCGAGCTGGTGTCGCAGATCCCAGCCGACGTCGTGGCCACGTCGGTGCCGTTGCCACCGCCGGCGATCAGCTCACGAGCGCGCTCGACCGCCTTCACCGCCGCGACCCGAGTCGGTGTCGGGCAGGATCCACATGAACTCGTCGCCGCCGAGCCGCCCGACCGTGTCCGACGCGCGCACGGCCTTGCGCATGCAGTCGCGCGACGAACCGCAGCGCCTCGTCGCCACTGCGCGTGGCCGTGACGGTCGTTGATCTCCTTGAAGTTGTCGACGTCGATCATCGCCACCGATAGCAGCGACCCGTGTCGGCCTGCCGCCGCCAACTCGGAGACGAGGCGCTGATGCAGCGCGCGGTGGTTCGGCAATCCCGGTGAGCTGATCGGTGAGCGCCTCCGCCTCGAGCCGGGCACGCTCGTCGAGACTCGTCGACGATGCGCGCCAGCATGTCTGCAAACGCCGCCAGATCGCTGCTCGTCAGCGCGGCTGAAGGCGTGCGGATCGGGCGACGCCAGCGAGACCACACCCCATGGCTCGTCGTCGACCAGGATCGGTGCGATCAGGGTCGAGCGGCAGCCACGTGAACGCGCGACCGACGACTCGGGCAGCGTGTTGTTGCGGACCACGGCACGCGTCGTCGATCGCCCGACGGAAGCCGCCGTCGGGCGGAAGCATCGAGGCCCTCACCGATCGAGAAGCCGCGCGTCGCCCCGTCGGTCCAGGCGCCCAGCACGTGCACCGTCGTCCTCAGCCACGACCCGGCAGATGTTCGTCATCGAGCTACCGAGCAGTTCCGCGAGGTCGGCGCTGACGAGCTCGAAGATCCGCTCGGCCTCCTCGCCGCGAATCACTGCGCTCGCGGCCCGTTGCAGCGCACCCTGCTCCGCCGCGAGCGTCTCCGCACGCAGCCGCAGGCCGATCGACCATGCGCTTGCCCGTCGAGACGCAACCGCCGACCGTCACGTAACCGGCGCTCGCGACGATCAGTTGCGAGAGGTAGCCGTCGCGTGACCGCGTGTGCGTCGTAGATCAGCGGCAGCGCCTGCGTGAAGATGCACGCGGCGACGAAGAACATCGCCACCGGCCGCGCGTAGAAGTAGCAACCGAACAGCGCCGACCCAGAACAGATAGATCCAGGCGGACGAGCGCGATGCCGCCGGTGGAGGCCATCACGCACGGCGATCCCGACCAGCGCAGCCACGGTCGAAACGTGACGTGAGAAGCTGGCTGATCCTCGCCCAGTCGACGACGAAAAGCGACACCAGCGCCCCAGACGACCGAAGCGCCGGCGATCGCGTAGAGCCAACCCGGCTGGGTGTCGATCGAGCCAGGAAGCAGCGGGTAGGCAGCCGCGGAGATGCCTGCGATCACGAACAGGATGCCGCCGGCGCGCCCACCGAGCTCGCGCTCGATCGGATCGATCGCCAGCAGTCTCCGCCTGCTGACGCAACCAGGCGCTCAGCATCCTTGCCTGAGAGGGCATGTCCTTCTTATCGGCACCCACCCCGTCTGCGTTTAGGACGGAATTTTGAGCGTTTGACGGCATCGGCTCAGAGCGGCTGGCGCAGCACCGGGTGGCGGGCGGCGCCGGCCTCATCGAGCCGCCGCACGGGCGTCGAGTAGGGCGCGCCACGCGCGATCTCCGGGTCCTCGGCGGCTTCCCGCAGCACCTCGGCGACCAGCGTCGCGAACCGGTCGAGCGTCTCCCGCGTCTCGGTCTCGGTCGGCTCGATCAGCAGCGCCTCGTCGACGAGCAGCGGGAAGTACACGGTCGGCGGGTGCACGCCGTGGTCGAGCAGCCGCTTGGCCAGGTCGAGCGTCCTGATCCCGAGGTCGCGCTTCATCGGCGCGCCCGACAGCACGAACTCGTGCATGCACAGGCGGTCGTAGGCGGCCGGAAGGTGCTCGAGCACACCCTCCTCGCGCAGCCGCGCGAGCAGATAGTTGGCGTTCAGCACCGCGACCTCGGAGACCTCGCGCAGACCCGCCGCGCCCAGCGAGCGGATGTACGCGTACGAACGCACGAACACGCCGTAGTTGCCCTGGAACCCGCGCAGCCGGCCGATCGACTTGGGCCGGTCCTCGTCGAGGTCGTAGCTCCCATCCTCACACCGGACGACCTGCGGCCGCGGCAGGAACGGCTCGATCCGGTCCGATACGGCGATCGGACCGGCGCCGGGCCCGCCGCCGCCGTGCGGCTGCGTGAACGACTTGTGCAGGTTGAAGTGCACGATGTCGAAGCCCATGTCGCCGGGGCGGCAGATACCCATGATCGCGTTGAGGTTGGCGCCGTCGTAGTAGAGGGTCGCGCCGATGCTGTGCACGATCTCGGCGATCTCCTCGATCTGCGGTTCGAACAGCCCGAGCGTCGAGGGGTTGGTGAGCATCAGGCAGGCGACGTCCTCTGTCGCCTTGGCGCGCAGATCCTCGATGTCGACGTTGCCGTCAGCGTCCGTCCCGACCTTGACGAGCTCGTAGCCGGCCATCGTGACCGTCGCCGGGTTCGTGCCGTGCGCGGTGTCCGGCGTCAGCACCTTGGTGCGGTGCTCGCCGCGATCCTCGTGGTAGGCGCGGGTCAGCAGCACGCCGGCCAGCTCGCCGTGCGAGCCGGCGCTCGGCTGCAGCGACACGTGCGGCAGGCCCGAGATCTCCCCGAGCGACTCCTGCAGCCGCCACATCAGTTCGAGCGCGCCCTGCGCGTCCTGCGGCCGCTGCAGCGGGTGCAGCTGTGCGTTGCCGGGCAGCGCCGCGACGCGCTCGTGCAGCTTCGGGTTGTGCTTCATCGTGCACGAGCCGAGCGGATAGAAGCCGGTGTCGAGATCGAAGTTGCGCTTGCTCAGGCGGTTGTAATGGCGGACGATCTCCGGCTCTGAGACCTCTGGCAGCCGGGCCGGCTCCGGGCGGCGCAGCTCGGCCGGGATCAGCTCGTCGAGCGGCCGCGCCGGCACGTCGAGCGCCGGCGGCGCGAACGCGCGGCGGCCGGGCTTTGAACGGTCGAAGATCGTGAGCTCGTCGTCGGCCGCCTCGATGAACGAGACAGCTCGATGCTGTTCGGTCGTGCTCATGCCAATGCCTCCTCGATCGTCGCAACCAGCCTGTCGATCTCGGCCCGTGTGCGCTGCTCGGTGATCGCGACCAGCAGCTCATTGTCGGAGAGCCGGTAGCCAGGATTGATGCCCTTCGCGCGGCAGTGCTCGACCACCGCATCGACGTCACCGTCGATCCTGATCGGGAACTCCCGCACAACCGGCTGTTCGTGCGCGAGCGCGACGCCCGGAGTCGCGGCCAGACGCTCGCGCGCATAGGCCGTGCGCTGGACCAGCAGCTCGGACAGCTCCACCAGTCCCCGGCGTCCCAGCCAACTCAGGTACACGATTCCGGCGAGCGCATTGAGCGCCTGCGCCGTGCAGATGTTCGAGGTCGCCTTCTCGCGGCGGATGTGCTGCTCGCGCGTCTGCAGCGTCAGCACGTATCCGCGCTTGCCGTCGAGGTCGGTCGTCTCGCCCGCGATCCGTCCAGGAAGGCGCCGCACTAGCTCGTCGGTGACCGCGAAGAAGCCGAACGAAGGTCCGCCGAAGTCGAGTCGGTTGCCGAGCGTCTGGCCCTCACCGACGACGATGTCAATGCCCTGCGCACCGGGCGCCTGCAGCAGACCCAAGGGGATCGGGTCAGCGGAGCAGATCGCGAGCGCGCCGACGTCGTGGGCCGCCTCTGCGATCGGCTCCAGCCGCTCGACCGCGCCAACGAAGTTCGGCTGCGCGACGATCACGGCGCTCACGTTTTCATCCAGAGGCGGCAGCTCGGTCACGGCGTTCACGAGCGGTACCACCTCGACATCCATATGCCAGCCGCGCGCGAGCGTCTCGAGCGACTCGATCGCTTGCGGGTGCACGCCCGCCGAGACGACGAACCGCCGCCGTCCGTTGTGCAGCTTCGCGAGATAGCCGGCGGCAGCGACGGCGCTCGGCCCTTCGTACACCGATGCGTTCGAGATCGGCAGGCCCGTCAACTCGCTGATCGCCGTCTGATACTCGAACATCGCCTGCAGCCCGCCCTGCGAGACCTCAGGCTGGTAGGGCGTGTACGGGGTCAGAAACTCCGAACGCGAAATGATCGCGTCGACCAGCGCCGGCACGTAGTGGTCGTACATACCGGCGCCCAGGAACGTGACCTCGTCCTCCGCGCTGACATTCCGACCCGCCAACGCCCGTAACTCGTCGTAGACCTCGTACTCGGAGAACCCTTCGTCGAGCGCCAACGACCGCTGCAGACGCAGACCGGACGGCACGTCCGCGAACAAATCCTCGATCGAGGCGACGCCGATCGTCGCGAGCATCTCGCGCAGATCGTCGTCGGTGACCGATGTGTAACGGCTCAAGACAGCGTCGCCACGTAGTCCGTGGCGTCCATCAGGCTGTCGACTTCACTCGGGTCCGAGAGCTTGACCCGCACGAGCCAGCCGTCGCCATACGGATCTTCGTTGATCGTCTGGGGGTTCGGCCCAAGCTCGGTATTCGCCTCGATCACCTCTCCAGACAGCGGCGCGACCACGTCCGACACGGCCTTGACCGACTCGACCTCCGTGTAAGTCTCGTCCTTGGTCAGCACCGTCCCGACCGCCGGCGGCGTGAAGAACACGACCTCGCCGAGCGTGTCCTGCGCGTACCAGGTGATCCCGAACGTCGCCTCGTCACCGTCGATCCGAGCCCAATCGTGCTCGGCGTTGTACTTCACGTCGTCCGGGTAGTGCGCGTCGGCCATCTACTGGTCCTTTCGATACAGGGGCTTGGTTTCCACCACCGCGTCGCGGATCGTTCCGCGGACGTCTATCTGAAATCGCGAGCCTGGCTGGGCGCGGTCTGCTGAAACGTACGCCATCCCAATTCCGCGTTCCAAGCTTGGAGAGAAGCTGCCACTCGTGACCTCGCCGCCACCGATAACGGGGTTGCCCTCGCGAGCGATCCCAGGGCCGTCGAGCACGAACGGGACCAGCTTCAGTTCGGGTCCGCTGACCCGAACTTTCGAGATCGCGTCCGCGCCGATGAAGCCAGTCGCCTCACTACAGGCCCATCCGAGACCGGCGCCGATCGGGTCGTGTTGCTCATCCAGATCGTTCCCGTAGAGGTGGAAGCAGGCCTCCAGCCTCAGCGTGTCACGCGCGCCCAGGCCGATCGGTTGCGCGCCCGCCTCAATCAATGCCGACCAAAGCGGTGTCGCCTGGTCCGGATCGAGGATCAACTCCACCCCGTCCTCGCCCGTGTAGCCGGTGCCGCAGACCAGCACCGGCACCGCTGCGACGGTGCGCTCGCAGCAGTGCATCCTCGCCGGTAGCGTCCCGTCTGCGAGCTCCTGCACGATCGCCCGGGCCTTGGGACCCTGAACGGCGAGCATCGCGAAGTCAGCCTGGCAGTCCTGCACGTCAGCGTCGAACTCCTGCCCATGCGACTGCATCCAGGCGAGGTCGCGTCTGTGATTGGCGGCGTTGGTGATGGTCAGGAAGGAGGTGTCGGCGAGCCGGTAGCTGAAGAGGTCGTCGATCACGCCGCCCTGCTCGTTGCAGAGCAGACTGTATTGAGCGCCTCCCTCGGGAAGCCGGCGAACGTCGTTTGAGGCCAGGCGTTGCAGACGCTCGAAGGCCTGCGGCCCGCTGGTCTTCACCTGACCCATGTGCGATACGTCGAAGACGCCGGCGCCGGAGCGCACCGCAAGGTGCTCCTCGCGGATTCCGACGTACTGGATCGGCATCTCCCAGCCGGCGAATGGCACCAGCTTTGCGCCCGCTTCAACGTGCGCGGCGTACAGCGGCGTTCGCTTGAGTGTCTCGGCCTGCGTATTAGTCATCCTCCGCCAGCGTATAGCGGAGCGTGACGGATCGCGCGGAAAGGTGTGCTCAGCGGTCCTTCAGGAATGACGGGATGTCGATCTCGTCGTCCCGGATCTCCAGCGACGAGCGCTGGCGATCATCGAAGGTGACGTCGCGGTTGGTCGTGCGCGGGCGGCTCGGCTGCGGGGTACGCGACGACGACGGGCCGCTACGCAGTCCCCGCCCGTGATCGAAGCCGGTGGCGATCACGGTCACGCGGACTTCGTCCGACATCGAGTCGTCGATCACCGCCCCAAAGATGATGTTGGCGTTTGCGTCGGCTGCGCTCTGGACGATCTCGGCAGCCTCGTTGACCTCGAACAGGCCGAGGTCACTACCGCCGGTGATGTTGAGCAGGATGCCGTTGGCCCCTTCGACCGACTCCTCCAGCAGCGGCGAGGAGATCGCCTCCTTGGCAGCCTCGCCCGCGCGGTTCTCACCACTTGAGCTCCCGATGCCCATCAACGCAGAACCAGCGTCGTGCATGATCGTGCGCACATCGGCGAAATCGAGATTGATCAGACCGGGGATCGTGATCAGGTCGGTGATGCCCTGCACGCCCTGGCGCAGAACGTTGTCGGCCTCCTTCAGCGCGTCGGTCAGAGACGCCCGCCGCTCGACCACTGACAGCAGCTTCTCGTTCGGGATCACGATCAGCGTGTCGACGTACTCGCGCAGCTTGTCGATGCCTTCCTGCGCCTGACGCGCGCGTTGCGTGCCCTCGAACCCGAACGGGCGCGTAACCACGCCGACCGTCAGCGCGCCGATCTCGTTCTTGGCGATGTCCGCGATCACGGGCGCGGCACCGGTGCCGGTGCCACCGCCCTCGCCGGCGGTGACGAACACCATGTCAGCGCCCTTGAGCGCCTCCTTGATGTCATCGCGCGACTCGGCCGCGGCGCCCTGACCGATCTCCGGATTGGCGCCCGCGCCAAGCCCCTTGGTCAGTTCGGTTCCGATGTTCAGCTTGATATCGGCGTCGCACATCTGCAACGCCTGTGCGTCGGTGTTGGCGGCGATGAACTCGACACCGCGAAGGCCGGCATCGACCATGCGGTTCACGGCATTCGTGCCGCCGCCGCCGACGCCCACGACCTTGATGACTGCCAGATAACTGCCACTTTCCATGAGATCCGTCCGACCCTCGATTCAGCATTGAGCGTTTTACCCGCTCCTGCATCCTTGCGGGAGTTTCGCACGTTACGGCCTTATCTTCGGCCAAGTCAACGCCGAGTCGCTCCGCGCAACGATCATTGCATATCGACGAACTCTCAATCAATCCCCGAGAGTCGAGGATTTTGTGCCCTAACCCTCTAGTAGAGGTTCACGGTGCCGGTGTGTCGCCGACAGCCGTCGTGGTCGTGCTCTCGGTCGTCAGCCCGAGCGCTGTCGCCTGTCGTTCCGACACGCCGACGCCGGCGGCCGGACGCTGAGCGTCGCTGACGTCGATATACGAGGCGCCGGCCGAGCCGTGGTCCTGTAGCACGGCCGCAGCCGCCTCCCACTTCTGGGTCAGCTGCGAGTTCTGTCCGAAGTAGATCTGCGGTCCGTTGCGGAGTTGCACGATCACCCCGTGAGCGCTGCTGGTCGTCGCGCTGGCAACATGCGGAAGCAGCGCATACGGCGCCGCTGCGAGCACCGCAATCGCCGCCCGCGGTTCGGCCGCTGTGATCGTTGTACCGGCCGGCACCGAGGCGACCGGCACGATCGGAAGCGCCCCGTGAACGATCGTCGAGTTCGGCAGCAGCCTGCCATCCGCGTCGACGACCTCATCATTGCCGCCGATGCTGACGAGCGCGACTGGAACCTGCTCGTCCACATGGATCACGACGCCGTGCG
Source organism: uncultured Conexibacteraceae bacterium (assembly GCA_963720195.1). GTDB lineage: Bacteria > Actinomycetota > Thermoleophilia > Solirubrobacterales > Solirubrobacteraceae > Palsa-465. Next base: position 115,306 of record CAVRFD010000007.1, on the reverse strand, counting down.
CTCCCCGCCGCGTGACCGTCAACGACTGTACGTAGGCGTACTGCGCGACCGTCGACTCAAGTTTCGAGATGTTCATGTTCAGCGTCGTCATCTGTAGCGCGGCGCCCGTCAGCCCGTCGCGGATCTGCGGCACGTCCGGGCCGCTGAGGCCGGTTACGGCGACCCGCTCGACCTTTACGAACGACGAGCTCCGGTACCAGAGCCATCCGAGCCAGCCCACGAACACCAGCAGAAGCACAATGCCGAGCGTGTGCAGCGACCGCAGCCGCCGAGGCAACAGACGTGGCACGGTGAAGCCGCGGTCACGTACCCAACTGCCAGTGATCATGTGTGCCTCCAACCGTGCCCGGAGTTCCAGTCACTCGGGAACTCCACGGGTCCGAGCACCTGCACCTCGGGCTCCAGCTCGATCCCGAACTCCCGCTTGACGCGCTCCCGTCCGGCGGCCATCAGCGCGATCACATCGGCCGTGGTCGCGTCGCCGAAGTTCTCAACGAAGTTCGCGTGCTTGGCACTGAACCCGGCCCCGCCCACGCGCAGACCACGACAGCCGGCAGCGTCTAAGAGCTGACCCGCTGTCCTTCCCTCCGCACGCGGATCATCAGGATTCTTGAACGTGGAGCCGAAAGTCTTGATCCCGGCCGGTTGCGCCTCCTTGCGACGCTCGCGCAGGCCTGCCAGCGTCGATTTGACCTGCTCCTCGTCGGCAGGCTCCAGTTTGAAGCGGGCGCGCGCAACGATCTCGCCTTCACCGAGGTTCGACCGGCGGTATTGGAAGCCGAGTTGGCCTGGCGTGCGGCGGTCCGTGCCCGCCGCCGAGACGACGTCAACCCATTCGAGTACGTCCGCCAGTGCGCCGCCATACGCATTGGCGTTCATGCGCACGGCACCACCGACGGTGCCCGGAATGCTGACGCCGAACTCGATCCCCGTCAGACCGGCCCTGGCCGCCGCTGCCGAGACAGCCGGCAGTCGCGCGCCGCCTCCGCATACGACCCGGTCGGCGGCGATGCCGTCGAGCTCGATCGTGGTCAGTTCCTTGTCCAGTTTCACGACTAATCCCCGGACGCCCACGTCCGCTATCAGGAGGTTCGACCCCGAGCCCACGACCCCTACCTCGAGGCCAGATTCCGCCGCCCAGGCCAGCATCCGCTGAAGCTGACCGATGTCCCCCGGCCGGGCGAAAAACTCCGCAGGCCCGCCGGTGCGGATCGTCGTGAGGCGCGCGAGCGGAAACTCGCGTTCGACGCCGGAAGGGGTCTCAACCATCGGTGCTTCAGCGTAGAAGCGCGCCAGGACGCAGCCGCGGACGTCTCCGACGTGGGCCGGCGCCGACTCGACCTTTCCTCAAAGACACCGCCACGGGTGTGTCCAGAGTGTGCCGTGGTGTCACGCCTTTGCAACATCGTTCGCCAGTGTCGAACGATGTTGCAAAGGCGCCACATGGCGTGACACTTCCGGCACACATGCGGAGGCGTGAAAAAGGAAGTGGGCATCGAGCCAAGCCAGATGGAACGCGTCAGTCGCTCGCCACGAGGGCGCGGCCGAGTGAGTCGATGTTGCCTGCACCCATCACGAGGCAGAGATCGTCGGGGCGCAGGATCGTCTCCAACCAGCTGCGCGCCTGATCGAGCGTGCGCATCCAGGCGACGGTGCGGCCCTCGGCGGCATCTGCGGCGGCCGCTGCCACCAGGTGGCCGTCGACACCCGGAAAATCCTCCGCGCGTTCGCGAGCCGGGTAGACGTCGACGACACAGGAGACGTCAGCCGCGGCAAGCGCCACACCAAATTCACGCGCGAGCGCGCGCGTGCGCGAGTAAAGGTGCGGCTGGAACACGACCACCAGACGCCGCGGCTGCAGCGTACGCGCGGCGGCGACCGCGGCCACGACCTTCATCGGGTGGTGGGCGTAATCGTCGTATACCCAGGCGCCGCTTGAGGTCTCGCCGAGCCGCTCCATGCGCCGGCGCGCGCCTTGGAAGTCGGCGATCGCCGCGACCGCCGCGGCAGGATCAGCACCGGCAGCGACGCAGGCGCTGAGCGCGCCGGCGGCATTGATGGCGTTGTGCAGACCCGGTACAGCCAGCTGGACTTCGAGGCCACGCCACTCGAACCGTGCCCCGGCCGGCGTGAGCCGCGGCCGCAGGGCGTCATAGGGCACGACCTCGCCGGCACCCGCGGCGATCGCGAGCAGTTCAGGACGGTCCCACACGATCGCTATGCGAGCACGGCCCGTGAACTCGGCGAAGGTGCGCTCGAGATCAAGCCGCGAGGAGTAGGTCGCGTGGTGGTCGAGCTCGCAATTCGTGAGCACCGCGATCTCGGGCTGGTAGTTGAGGAGTGAGCGATCGGACTCGTCGGCCTCGATCACGATCCACTCCCCCGTCCCCCAATCCGCGTTCAGGCCGGTGGAGCGCAACTCGCCGCCGACCGCGTAGGCCGGGTCCATGCCGCACCCACGCATGACGTGAACGATCATGCCCGTCGTGGTCGTCTTCCCGGCCGCGCCGGAGACGGCCAGACAGCGCTTCAGCGCAGCCAGTTGAGCGAGCAGCTGCGAGCGATGCAGTTCGCCGTCGCCCCGCTGAACGGCGATCTTGCGCTCAGGGTTGTCCGGCCCAACTGCGCTCGAGTAGACCACCTCGGCACCTGCCGGCACGTTCTCAGCGGCGTGCCCGACGATCGGCTCAATTCCGGCCGCTCGTAACGGCTCCATGTACGAGGACGTACCGCTGTCGGATCCGGTCACAGAGGCGCCGAGCTGCCGGGCGATCAGCGCCAGCCCGCTCATGCCGGCGCCGCCAATTCCGACGAAGTGAAGTCGCCGGCCGGCCCAGGCCGCCGACTCGGGACGCTCCGGCCGCTCGGTCATGCCTCAAGCTCACCCGCATGTTGACCGCCGCCCACAGCGCCGCCGACCCCTGCAGCCGACAGCACTTCCGACGCAATCACGGCCGCGGCATGGGGACGAGCGAGCCCGAGGGCAGCCCGACCCATAGCCTCAAGTCGAGGTTGATCCCCCAGGAGCGCCTCAACCTCGGCCCGAAGCCGCTCGCTCGTCAGCTCGGAGTCTGGGATCACAACGGCGGCGCCGGCGTCCTCCAGGTAGCGCGCGTTAACCGTCTGGTGATCCGCAGTCGCGTGCGGATATGGGATCAACACCGATGGGCGGCCGGCGGCCGCGAGCTCCCAGATCGAACCGCCGGAACGGGCCACCGCGAGGTCGCACGCGATGACCGCATCCATGAACTCGGAGATGTAACCGCGAAGGTCGTAACCCGATCTGGGTACGCGCAAGTACGGTAAGTCGCGCTCGCCCGCGGCATGGAGCACACGGAAGTCGGAATCGGCGAACGCGTCGATCGCCGCGTCATTGATCGAGCGTGCGCCGAGCGAGCCGCCGAAGACGAGTACGAGCGTCTCATCGGGGCCGACGTCGAAACGGGCGCGGGCGGCCGCGCGATCGCTCGGTACCGGTGGAATCGGCCGGCCGGTGATCACGAACTTGGGGCCGCGTTGGCCGGCAATTGGCAGCGCCGTGCACACACGGCGGGCCAGCGGCGCCAGCAGCCGGTTGGTCAGACCCAGGTGACCGTCGATCTCGGCGATCACCAGCGGCACCCGCAGCATCGCGGCCGAGAGGCCGACGGGCCCCGCGACATACCCGCCTCCACCGAACACTGCCTTCGGTCGTAGGCGAGCAACCAGGGCGGTCGCCTGAGCGAGGGCGCCGGCGTCGATCGCCGCCGCACGCGCGGCTCCCAGCGGGGAGCTGCGCGGGAGCGAGACGACCTTCAATTGGTGGAACTCGTAGCCCGCCTGTGGCACGAGCTCGGACTCAGCGCGGTCACCGCCGACGAAGTGGACGTCGGCGCCGTTAGCTCGCAGCGCGTCCGCGACGGCCAGCGCTGGCACCACGTGACCCGCTGTACCGCCGGTCGCGATCAGGATCAGCGGGGCCATCACCGGCGACCGCCGCCGCACGCCGCTCCTCGCGCCTGTCCACCAGCCGCAGCTCGCGCGCCGCCGGGCGCGCGATCCCCAGCAGCAAGCCGACCGAGACCAGCATGACCAACAGATTGGTCGGCGCGTAGGAGATGAACGGCAACGGGACGCCGGTCAACGGCGCGATCCCGAGCACGACGAAGATGTTGAGGATCCCTTGACACAGAATCAGCGAGGTAAGGCCGCTTGCGAGCAGCTTGGTGTAGCGGCTGGCCGCGCGGCGCGCGGTCCGCATCCCAGCGTAGGCGATCATCCCATACAGGCACGCGACGACAAGGATGCCGAGCAGTCCCAGCTCCTCGCCGATCACCGCCAGGATGAAGTCGGTCTGTGCCTCCGGCAGCCATAGGAGCTTCTCGACCGACTGACCGAGGCCGACCCCAGAGAACCCACCCGACCCCACGGCGATCTGGCCTTGGGCCGACTGCCAACCGTTCTTCGACTCTTGCGCGAACGGGTGCAGGAACGAGGTGAGCCGTGCGAGCTCGTACGGATGTACGAGGAGCAGCCCGCCAACGCAGAGCATGCCCACGAAAGCTATGCGGGTGAGGTAGCTGCCGGGCACACCGGCCACGATGAGCATCGCGACGACGGTGAAGAACACGACGAGCGTCGTGCCGAGATCCGGCTCGACCGCGATCAGCAGGCACGCAGGCGCGACGACGATCGCGATCGGCGCTATCGCGGGCTTGAACCCCCGCTGAAGCCGACGCGGATTGTCTGCCAGATACCGCGCTACGTAGAGGACCAGCGCGAGCTTGGTCAGCTCCGAGGGCTGGAACTGGATCGGTCCGGCTACGAACCAGCGACGCGCGCCCTGCACATCCCTGCCGATCCCCGGAACCAACACGGCCAGCAGTAGCGCGCAAGAGCCAAGTAACAGCAACAAGGTGAATCGCTCGGTCAGCAGACTCAGCCCGTAGCGCTCGCAGACCCGCATCGCGATCAGCCCGATGCCCGCGGCGAACAGGTACATCAGGAATTCACCGGTGCCGTAGCCGTCGCCGTTGATCACACCCTGCGGCGATGAAGCGCTGTACACCATGACCGCTCCGAAGGCGATCAGGCACAGCGTTGCGGTCATCAGGATGCGGTGCTCGAGCGGTGGCGCGACTCGTCTCGTGGCGCGGGCTGGAGCGGAGCTCTGACGCATCCAGAAGTACTTCTACGTCGAGTGCTTGAAGCCTTTCTGTGGGCGTGCGGCGACGGACTGTGTCTTCGGCGTCGTCGTCGTGCTCTTATGGGTCGGAGCCGAGATCTGGTAGAGCGTGAAGCCGATCGCGCCGCAGGCGGCCGCGACGATCCAGAAACGCAGCATGATCTTGGTCTCAGACCAGGCCTCGAGCTCGAAGTGATGGTGAATCGGCGCCATCTTGAAGACGCGGGTGTGCCAGACGCGGAATGAGAAGACCTGGATCAGCACGGATAGCGCCTCGATCACGAAGATGCCGCCGATCACGATCAGCAGAATCTCCGTGTCGGTCATCACCGCCATGCTCGCGATCGCGCCGCCGAGTGCGAGCGAGCCGGTGTCGCCCATGAACACGCTCGCTGGGAAGCTGTTGAACCACAGGAAGCCGATGCAGGCCCCGCACAGGCAACCGGCGACGAGCTCGAGGTCGTGGTCCTTTGGGCCGGTGACGAAAGTGATCCCCATGTAGGCGAGGAGCGCGATCGCCGCGCAACCGGCAGCCAATCCGTCGAGCCCATCGGTGAGGTTCACGGCGTTGGTCGTGCCGGCGAACACCAGGTAGATGAAGAGGATGTACGCCGGGCCGAGATCGATGTGCGCGTTGAACGGGCGCAGCGATATCGACTCCGACATGTGCGCGCGGTGCGTCGCGACCCACCAGAGACCGACCGAGATCAGCAGCAGCACGATCATCTTCGTGCGGCCGCGCAGACCCAGCGAGCGGCGCTTGACGATCTGCGTGTAGTCGTCGACGAAGCCGAGCGCCGCGCAGGCGACCGTCGCCCCGAAGACGCCCATCGAGGCCCAATCGCGCGTCGACAGGCACAGGTACGGCACCGCAAACGAGATCACGATGATGATCCCGCCCATGATCGGTGTGCCCGCCTTGACCTTGTGACCCTCAGGTCCCTCCTCGCGGATGTTCTTGCCGAGGCCGCGGTCCCTGAGGAAGTCGATGAACCGTGGGCTCAGGAACAGGCACATCAGCAGCGCCGCCGAACTCGAGAGCAGCACCCGGCCAGCTTCGCCACCAAGTGAGGCCGCTACGACGATCATGCAGGCGTCGCCGCGGTGAGGGCTTCGCAGACGACCTTCAGGCCGACTCCGTTGGAGGCCTTCACCAGCACGACGTCACCGGCGCGCAGCATCGTCGGGAGCAGTGCTGCCGCAGCGGCGGCATCCTCGCTATGGAGGTGCTCACCGTGGAACCCGCTCGCCATCCCGGCTGCCAGGGGGCCGACCGAGACAAGCACGTCGGCGATTCCGTCGGCGTGCGCGCCGATCTCCTCGTGAAAGCGCTCGGCACCGGGGCCGAGCTCGAGCATGTCCCCCAGCACGGCGATGCGACGGCCGTCGGTCGCGGTGGCGGTGGCGGCAAGCGCATCGAGGGCGGCCCGCATCGAAACCGGGTTGGCGTTGTAGGCGTCGTCGATCAGAGTGATGTCGTCCGGCAGCAGCCGCCGCTGGCCGCGACCGGGAGAGAGCCTCAGCTCAAGCCGTCCTCCGGGCTCAACACCGACCGCACGGGCGGCGGCCACGGCCGCGAGCAGGTCCTGACGCAGATGTGCCTCGGTGAAGTCGACGTCAAAGCCGATCCGCTCGCCCGCGGCGTCGATCTCCACGTGCAACTCGCTCTCGGACGCGAACCGCACGTTCCCGCGCGGACCAAAAGTGACGGTCTCGATGTCGTCGCGGAGGTGCGGATCGAGCAGGCGCTCGCCCACGGGGACGACCGCGGTCGCGCCCGGTGCGAGTGCGGCGATCAGTTCGGCCTTCGCAGCGGCGACCGCCTCAATCGAGCCCAGCTGCTCGAGATGAACCGGGCCGATGCTGACGATCACGCCCACGTCGGGCTCGGCGATGCGCGCGAGCTCGGCGATCTGACCCGGCCCGCGCATGCCCATCTCCAGGACGAGCACCTCGGTCCCGGCGGGCGCGGCGAGGATCTGCAACGGCAGTCCGATCTCCGTGTTGAAGTTCGCATGCGAGGCGACGGTCAGCCGGTACGGCGACAGCACGCCGAAGAGAAGGTCCTTGGTCGAGGTCTTGCCGGTCGAGCCGGTGATGCCGATCACCTTCGCCCCGACCTGGCGGCGCCAGGCGTTGGCGAGTCGCTGGAGCGACCCGAGTGGATCCGGTACCGCCAGGATCGCACCGCCCTGGGACGGCGTTTCATCGACGTGCTCTGGCGCGACGAGCACCCCCCACGCACCCTGGGCCAACGCTGCAGCGGCGAAACGCCGCCATCTACGCGCTCACCGGGAAGACCTACGAACAGCGCCCCGGCGCCGGCATCGCGCGAGTCGATCGTCACTCGCTCGGGCCCGTCCGAGCCCGGCGCAGGACCGCGCAGCAGTTGCGCGCCGGCCGCACGCGCGACCTGATGAGCATCCCAACGCCTCATCTGATCACCCGAGAGTACTTCTGTTGTTGGACACCAAAAGGAGCCGGTCTCATTTGGCTCCGTGCAGGGCGTCGCGGGCGACCGTCACGTCGTCGAACGGGATCTTCCTTCCGTCGGCGAACTCTTGTCCCTGCTCGTGGCCCTTACCGGCGATCACGACCACATCCCCGGCCTCGGCACCGGCGATGGCGGCTGCGATCGCGGCCCGGCGGTCAGCGTCGTGCTCAACCGGCCGATCGATCCCCGCGAGGATCTCAGCGATGATCGCCTCCGGGTCCTCGGAGCGAGGGTTGTCGGAGGTGACGATCACGCGATCGGCGAGGCGCGCCGCGATCTCGCCCATCAGCGGGCGCTTGCCGCGGTCGCGGTCACCGCCGGCGCCAAACACGACGTGCAGGCGCGTCTGTGTGAGCGAGCGAGCGGCGGACAGCACGTTCTCCAACGAATCTGGGGTGTGGGCGTAATCGACGAGCACGGCGAACGGCTGCCCCTCGTCGACCGTCTCGAATCGCCCGGGCACCTGACCGGCCTGCTCGATCGCCGCGACCGCGGTGTCAAACGGAACCTCGAGCGCCCGGGCCGCGGCGAATGCGCCAAGTACGTTGTAGACGTTGAAACGGCCCCGCAGCGGCGAGCTGAGCTCAGCGACGCCGTCAGGCGAGTGCAGGGTGAAGCGTGAGCCGGCGAGCTCGGTGCGCAGCTCATCAGCGCGGTAGGTCGCGCCCGGATGATCGAGCGCGAAGGTGACCGGGGCCGTGATCTCAGGATCTATTGCCAGGCGGGCGCCGTAGGGATCGTCGAGGTTCAATACTGCGCGACGCACGCCGACATCGGTGAACAGCCTGCGCTTTGCCTGGAAGTAATCCTCCATCGTCGGATGGAAGTCGAGGTGATCCTGAGTCAGGTTCGTGAAGATGCCGACGGCAAAGCGGGAGGCGTCGACCCGGGCGAGCTCGAGCGCGTGCGATGAGACCTCCATCACGCAGGCGACATCGCCGGCGTCGAGCATCGCGCGGAACGAACGCTGCAGGTCGATCGCCTCGGGAGTCGTGCGTTGGACCTCGAACTCAGTGCCGCCGATCACGCTCTTGACGGTGCCAAGCAGTCCCGTCTGGCGCCCGGCGGCCTCGAGCAGCGCTCGAATCAGATAAGCGGTCGTTGTCTTGCCGTTCGTTCCAGTGACACCGACGAGGTCGAGCGTCTCGGTGGGGTTGCCGTAGAAAGTCGCAGCGGCCGGCGCCATTGCCCTGCGCACATCGGGCACGACAACCTGAGGGATGTCGATCTCGAGCAGGTGGTCTACGACGAGCGCAGCCGCACCGCGCTGGACGGCGTCGGCGGCGAACTCGTGTCCGTCCCGGGTGAGACCACGGACGCAGAAGAAGAGATCGCGCGGGCCGACGGTGCGGTTGTCATACGCGAGACCCGCTACGTCGACGGCCGGGGCGCCTGGGAACAGAACGTCCAGATACATCGGCGCCAGAGGGTAGCCACCGGCTAGGGCGTCGACGGCATCGCGGGGTGGTACGCCGATGCCGGACACGGCGAGGGGCACGGGTTGATGCCGAAGTGCGGCACTGCCCAGCCGACGATCTTCTGGAATGCGGGAGCCGCGACCGAGCCGCCATAAATCTCACCCTGCGGTGCGTTGACAACGACCGCGACCACGAGCTTGGGGTCGCTGGCTGGAACCATGCCGATGAAGGAGGCGACGTAGTCGCTATCCGAGTACTTGCCCTTGACGACGACGTTCGCCGTGCCCGTCTTACCGGCGAGGTCGTAGCCCGGGATCGCGGCGCCTGAAGCGGTGCCGCCGTCGGCCAGCACGCCGCGGAGCATGCCGCGCAGTTCCATCGCCACCTGCGAGGAGATGATGCGCTTGCCCCTGGGTTCCGTGACCTTTTTTCCGCCGATCTCGTCAATGACCTGCGGGGTCCGCAGGACGCCGCCGTCGGCGATCGCGTCATACGCCTGCACCATCTGCATCGGCGTGACCTCCTCGCCCTGTCCGAACGGGAGGTTGTACATCGACAGCCCCGAGTACTGGCTCTCAGGCAGGACAATGCCGCGCTGCTCGCCGGGCAGCGCGACGCCCGTCGGCTTGCCGAAGCCGAAGCGATCGACCCAGCTCGCGAAGCTCGTCGCACCCATCTTCTGGCCGATCAGGTCCGCGCCGATGTTGCTCGAGACCTTCAGGATGTCGGCGACGCTTAGGCTCTCGTAGCCGTGATCCTCGGCGTCGCTGATCTTGTGCCCGTAGGCTTCGAGATAGGGCGGAACGTCAAAGGTCGTGGTGGGCGTCACGACGCCGTCCTGGAGCGCGCCGGCGACCGTGATCGCCTTGAAGGTCGACCCGGGCTCGTAGGACATGTCGACAGCCTGGTCCTCCGCAGCCGGAACGTGCCCGTCGACCGCGCTAAGCGCCGACGCGGGCACGGCGTTGGGGTCGACGGCGGGCCAGTTCGCCAGCGCCAGGACCTGGTCGGTCTGCGGGTCGGTCACGATCGCGGTCGCGCCCTGCGGCTTGTACTCCTCTCCGACGCCGGCGAGCACCTGCTCAACCTCCGATTGCAGCGGCGCCGAGATCGTGAGCGTGAGGTTTTTGCCGGGCACCATCGTCTTGGCGGTTTGGATGGAGATTGCCTTGCCCTGCGCGTCGATCACACTGTGACGGGTGCCGCTGGTGCCCTCGAGCTGCTTGTTGAACAGGTATTCGAGCCCCTCGCCGCCGCCACCGGCGCCGATCCAGCCGATCAGCTGACCCGCCTCAGTGCCGCGCGGGTAGGCGCGATGCTCGGTCGGCACCTCGGAGATGCCGTTGATGCCGAGCGCCACGATCTTTGCCGCGCTGCTCGCTGAGACGTCGCCGGACAACTTCACGTATCCGCTCCCGGGCTTCGTCATCCCGGCAAGGGCATTGGCCTTTGTCACGCCCAGCAGCGGCGCCAACTTCGCCGCCAGCGCCTGTGGATCCTTGTACGTGCGGTCGATCAGATAGGGGTCCGCGATGATCTGGTCAGCGGGTTCGCTCAGTGCGAGGACGACGCCGTCGCGATCGGTGATCTCACCACGCACCGCGGGAATCGGCGTCGTCTGGACCTGCTGGTCGTTCGCCGCTTGGCGCAACGCGCCAGCGCGGAACAAGCCCAGGTAGCCGGCACGCGCTAGGGCGAGCACCAACAGCAGGACGAACACACCAAACATCAGCCCAACCCGCCGATCGATGACATCAACGGTCCGGCGAGGAGCGCTGGTCGACATCGCTGCCTAGCCTGCGAGTGAGGCGCCGCCGGTCGTGGGACCGGTCGGCACGGTCGAATCGGATGTGCCGCCAGCAGAATCGGTGCCGTCCGTGCTCGTGGAGGAGGAGACGACGCCGGTTGTGCTCGACGTGTCACCTGAGCTATCTGCCGTCGTTCCGCCGGTGCTCGAGGTCGCGGTCGACGGCGACGTTGTGTCGGTGGACGTAACAGAGCTGTCGCTCGGGGTGGACGTGCTGTCGGTCGTGCTCGACGAAGCGTCGGAGCTGGTCCCACTGGTGGTGCTGCTCACGCCGGTTGCAAGCACGCCCACGGCGCTGTTGGCAGCAGCCGCGATCGTATTGTCGGCGTCGCTCTGACGTTCGCTCGCGACGCTACTCAGGAAATCCGAGCGCGCAGGCGCATGGATCCCACTGGCCGTCGCGCCGACGTTGCTGATCGACGAAGCCTTGACGAAATGGATGTCCATCGGACCGGGCATGACCATGCCCATGCCGCTCGCCAGCTGCTCGATCCGCTGGTTACCGGAGAGCTCGGAGACCTGTGAACGCAGCACAGCATTGCTGCTCTCGAGTGTCGTCGCCTGTTGGAGCTCGCGGCCGACGCTGGAGCCGAGCTTGAGCACCTCGACGCGCAGACCGACGATCGCGACGAGCAGAACGCCGAGGAGCGGAATCCATGTCCGGCCACGGATGATCCGGTCAATGCGGGGCAGCTCGCGGGCGCGATCGCGGCGTCGAGCTGGGGCTGCGTGCGGGAGCGCCTCGGTCTCGCGATGGCGGGTCGGAGCTTCGCGGCGGCGCGGGGCCTCGCGGCGCGGAGCCTCACGACGCGTGCGTGCGGGCGCCGGAGCGAGCGCACCCTCGAGCGCCGCGGCAGCGGCCGCGGCGCGGGCGGAAGTACGCACAGCCGGACGTGCGGGCGGGCGGGTCTCGGGCGGGGCGACCGGACCAGAGACGCGGCGCGGTGCCTTGGGAGCCGGGGCCTGGCGAGTACGACGGCCGGCGACGGTTGCTGCTGCTGGTGGCATCAGTCGTACCTCGCTGTCAGATCTTCCGTGCGACGCGCAGGTGCGCGGACTTCGATCGTGGGTTTGAAGCGATCTCGCCAGCTGTCGGGGCGATCGCGCGGCGGGTCAGGACGTCGGCCTCCGGCTCGTGGCCGCAGACGCAGATCGGCAGATCGGGCGGGCAGAGGCAACCGCGCGCCTTCTCGGCCAGGAAGCGCTTCACGCGTCGATCCTCGAGCGAGTGGAAGGAGATTGCCCCCAGGCGGCCGCCGGGTACGAGCAGCTCCCATGCCAACGGCAGCGCCTCGTCGATCTGGATGAGCTCGTCGTTGACGGCGATTCGTAGCGCCTGGAAGGTGCGCTTGGCAGGATGGCCACCGGCGAACTGGGCCGGCACCGGGACGGCTCCCTTGATCACGTCGACCAGGTCCTGTGTGGTCTCGAGTTCCGCGCGGGCTCGGGAGCGACCGATCGCCCGGGCGATCTGGCTGGCGAAGCGCTCCTCACCGTAGTTACGAAGGAGATGGGTCAGACGGCGCTCGTCCCAGCTATTCACGATCGTGGCGGCCGTCAGCTCCTGCGAGGGATCCATACGCATGTCGAGCGGCGCGTCATAGGAGTAGGAGAAGCCACGCTCCCAGGTGTCCACCTGCATCGAGGACATGCCGAGGTCCATATAGATCAGGTCCGCTCCGATGCCCTCGTCAACAAGCTGTGCGAGGCCGGTGACGAAGTCGGCGCGGATGAAGCGTGTGTCACAGGCGACCTCCGCGGCCATCTCAGCGAAGCGCTCCTCCGCGACGGGGTCGCGGTCGATGCCGATCAACGTGCCGTGGGCGCCGATCCGCTCGGCAATCAGACGCGCGTGACCGGCGCCGCCGACTGTGCAGTCGACGGCAACGGAACCAGGCGCCGGGTCGAGGAACTCGATCAGCTCGCCTGCCAGGACCGGCACGTGCGGAGTGGTCATGTCAATCAGTGTGGTCAAAGCTCGCCGCAATCTCGGGGAAGCGGGCGAGAATGCCCGCGTTGTACGTCGCGTAGGCCGCGCGATCCCAGACCTGGAGGCTGTTGCCCGCGCCCGTGATCACGACGTCCTTGCCCAGCCCCACGAAGTCCCGCGCCGGCTGCGGAATCATCAGCCGGTTGGCTGAGTCGAGCTCCATGTCCCACGAGTTCGCGTAGAGCGCGTTGCGCAGCACCTCGGCGCGTGGGGACAGTGGATGCAGGTTCTTCAGTGCCGACTCGGCGAACTCGTCGAACGCATCGGCCGGCCAGATCGAGAGCGAGCGCGCGTTGCTCTCCTCGGTCGGCGGCGTGATCGCCAGTACAAGACGCCCAGCCAAACCAGCGCGGAATTTCGCCGGCACGGTCAGCCGGTACTTCGCGTCGAGCGCGTGTTCGAAGGTTCCGCGGAAGATCAAGGGTTCTCATGCCAGTAGCCGAAAGATGAGACCCGGGTGGCTGGGTGGGAGGAGCCCTGCCACCCGGGTCCCTGCATGCGAGGCCCACGATATACCACCTTCTCCCACTTTGCAACCCAAAACGCCACCCTTCCCCCACTCCGACCCCAATCGCAGGCGACTGGGAGCGATCCCGCCCCACGAACGGGCTCGGGCAGCAGGCGTAATGGGCCTGAACTGAGGGGGTTCGGGACTGATTTGCGGGGCGCACCCGTGGCTCAGGACACGGTGGTGGAAAGTGGGACACGCGCCCGCGCCCAGCTTTCGCTCAGGCGACGAGCTCGCCAGCCTCGACAGACTCCGGCGCGGCGACGTCAACGAGGCGGTAGCCCACTCCCCAGACGTTGATGACGTAGTTGGCGCCGTGCGCGGAGAGCTTGCGACGCAGCCGCGACGCGTGTGAGTCGAGCGTGCGGGTGCGTTGCGCGGTGCGGCCGCCCTCGCTCCAGCCCCAAACGGTGGCCATCAGCTCGTCGCGCTTGAAGACGCGCCCCGGCTCGCGGGCGAGCGTGTGCAGGAGGCTGAACTCCTTGCCCGAGAGCAGGACCGAGCAACCATCGATCCAGGCCTGACGCGCGAGCGCATCGATCTCCAACGGACCGATTCTCAGGCGCGCCGCGGTCACCAGCCGCCGGCGGCGCCGAAGCAGAGCCCGGATTCGGGCGCGCAGCTCGGTGTAGGCATAGGGACGACTGAGGTAGTCGTCGCAGCCGCGCTCGAGACCGCGCACGCGATCGAGCGGCGACGCCTCCTCCGAGGTGAGGATCAACGGCAGATCGGTGTCGACCCGTGACGCGACCGTCCCGCCTCGCGCACGAAGCGAAGCAGCTCGAGACCGTCCGCGTCCGGCAGCTCGCGGTCGACGATCGCGAGGTCGATGACCGACTGCACGAGCAGGCGTCGCGCGCTCTCGACCGAGCCCGCCTCGATCACCTCATATCCGTCGGCGGTAAGGTTGTCCGCGAGGAACGTGCGCGCGTCGCGGTCAGCGCCGACGACCATGATCGTGTCGGTTGTCTCGCTCCAAGCCATCGATCAATAGAGGCTCGAGCGGTGGCCGATTAACCCTCCTCGTCACGCCGCGCCACACCGGAAAACCGCAAATACCGGGGTTCCGTGCAACATCACGTTCAACAGCTGCGCCCCGGCAGGAGTCCCAAATAAGATGCCGACGGCATGTACCGACGCGGCAACTACTCCTCCGGCGAAGATTTTGTGCTCGAGTATGGAGATCTCCGTTTCACCTTCAACGAGCGCGATTTCAGTGAACGGTGTGAGCAGGCCGCCCGGCGCCTGGGCTTCATCGGCGACGCTATTGCCGAAGACGAGGCCGAGGACCTGATCAACCTCGTCGTCAACGGTGAGGTGACCGATCCTGCGTCCGCGCTCGGCGAGCACGTCAACGAGTGCTGGCCGGAACTGGTCGGACCGTCGGATCGCTCGCTGGTGCATTGGCTGCGTCGTCTGATCTTCCGGAGCGCCTGGCTCGACCAGCGTGTCAAGGAAGGCGAGCTCGACATTCTCTTCGACGATGACATTGGCGCCTTCGTCTACATCCAGCCCGACCGTGGCGGCGAGCCGATCGAGCTCGCACCCGAGCCGAGTTGGGGTCGCGTCGCATATATCCGTCGCTGAGCGGCGCTGAGCCGTGTTGCTTTCGGGTAGGACTCTGTTGCGGGTGTATTAAGGCCCGCACGAGTTAGCCAGCAGCTATTAATCCCCTGCTTAGAAAGCAGTCATCCGCTAAGCAGCGCATCAAGTTTCCGATTACGCTGGGCCACAATGAGTGCACGTATCTGGCTTGTAATGCCGACCTACAACGAGGCCGAGAACATCGGCCCCATCGTCCGAGCGGTAGCCCAGGAGATGACGAAGCTGGCTTCCGGAGAGTTCCGGGTGCTGGTCGTCGACGACAACTCCCCTGACGGCACCGGCAAGCTCGCTGATCAGCTCGCCGAGGAGCTCGACACCGTCGAGGTCATGCACCGCAAGAGCAAGGACGGCCTTGGCCGCGCCTACATCGCCGGCTTCGAGCACGCACTCGCACGCGGAGCCGAGCTGGTGATCGAGATGGACGCTGATTTCTCCCACGACCCCAAGTTCCTGGGCGCCCTGCTTGCCGGCGCCGAAGATGCCGACCTCGTGCTCGGATCGCGGTATGTTCCCGGAGGCGAGGTCCGCAATTGGGGGATCATGCGAAAGGTGATCAGTCGAGGCGGCAGTCTCTACGCACGCACCGTGCTGAACGTCGGCGTCCGCGACCTGACCGGCGGCTTCAAGTGCATCCGTCGCTCGGTGCTGGAGACGATCGACCTGAACAGCCTCCGCGCCGACGGGTACGTCTTCCAGATCGAGGTCACGTACCGGGCGGTCCGCGCCGGCTTCATCGTGCGCGAGGTGCCGATCATGTTCGTCGACAGGGCTGTCGGCTCGAGCAAGATGTCAGGCAAGATCGCGCTGGAGGCGATGCGGCTGGTGCCGAGCCTGCGGCGCTCGCAGACACGTCAACTGACACGCTCGTGACAGCTATCGAAGTCAACGCCGGATCGGCAGGCATCATCGCGGTATGAGCGTCGAAGCACCTCTCGGCGCGACGCCGCAGAGCGGCGCTTTCGAACTGACAAGCTCGGCGACGGTCGCCGAGCCCTCGCGCTCGCTGAGCATCGCGCGCCCGCGCACGTGGCGCGCGCATCTTGCGCTGGCCGGCGTCCCGATCCTGGGCCTGTTGCTGTGCGTCGCAGGTACCGCACACGAACCTGCTGGTGCCGCAGTCGATTCAGCCGGTCACGGCGACGCCGATGGCCGGGCCGTTCAAGTACATCGGCTTCACGCTCGGCGCCCCCGCGATCGTGGCTGTGATCGTCGCGCTGTTCGTCGAGCTATCTGCTGACGGTCACGTGGGCGGACCAGATCTCCGCTCGCACCGTGATCTGGGCCGTGGTCGCGCTCAACGTGATCGTGCTGATCGGGCCGCCGCTGTTCTCCACCGACGTCTTCAGCTACCAGGCGTACGCGCGGATGTTCGCGATCTACCACACGAACCCGTACCTCCACGGGCCGAGCGTGATTCAGCTTGACCCGGTGTACAACTACATCGGCGCCAAGTGGATCGACACCCCGAGCGTCTACGGACCGCTGTTCACGTTCATCAGCGGCGCCTTTGCGTCCTTCTCGATCTCCGCCAGCGAGTTCGCCTTCAAGCTGATCGCGTCGCTGGCAAGCGGCGGCACGCTGTACCTGCTCTGGGTGTCGGCAAAGGTTCGCGGTCTCAACCCGGTGCGCAGCGTCGCGCTTTTCGGTCTCAATCCACTCGTGACCCTTTACGGCGTCGGCGGCGGTCACAACGACCTGCTGATGCTGCTGTTCACGACCTGGGGTGTGTACGCGGTCCTGACCCACCGCGAGCGCGCCGGCGGCGCGCTGATCACCGCGAGCGCCGCGATCAAGCTGACCGGCGGCGTGGTCCTCCCGTTCGCACTGCTCTCCGGCGTCAAGCTCGATGCGCCGAGACGCAGACGTGCGATTCCTGATCGGCGCCGCGGCCGTCGCCGTCGTGATCGCGGGCGCCAGCTTTGCCGTCTTCGGCACCGGCATCCTGCACATGTCCAGCACGCTGCAGAACGTCCAGGACAAGGGCGCATGGCAGAGCATCCCCGGCTTCCTGTTCGCCCTCGCCGCAGCTGAACGTGACACCACGGTGTCCGCATGTGCTTCGACGTCCTGCTCGTCGGCAGCCTGCTCTGGCTGCTGCGGCGGGTCTGGCTGGGCAAGATGGATTGGATCGACGGCGCCGCCTGGGCGACGTTCGCGGTGCTGGTCACCGCTTGGGCGATGCTGCCCTGGTACGTCATCTGGATGCTGCCGCTGGTCGCGCTCGGCACGAGCCGCCGGCTGTGGCGGGCGACGATGTTCATGACCCTGGTCGCCGGCGGCGATGATGATCGCCGAGATGTTCCCTAACGGGCTCCGATGCCTGAACCACCGAGGCGCCCGCGGCCGCGGCGGCCGCGTACGATGGCGCCGTGAGCGTCGGCAGGGAACTAGCTCTGCTCAGCGTCGTCGCGCCCGTCTACCAGGAGGAGGCGACGGTCGAGCGCTTCTGCGCGACGGTGGCGGAGGCGCTCTCCGGTCTCCCCTACGAGCTGATCCTCGTCGACGACGGCTCAACCGACGGGACGCAGGCGAAGCTCGCCCGGTTGGCCGCTGCCGACGCCCGGATCAAGGTCGTGTTGCTGTCGCGCAACTTCGGCCACCAGGCGGCGATCACAGCCGGCCTCGACAGCGCCTCCGGCAACGTCGTCGTCACGCTCGACTCCGACCTGCAGGATCCGCCCAGCGCTGATCCCCGAGCTGCTCGAGCGCTGGCGTGCCGGAGCCGACGTGGTCTACGCCGTCCGCCGCAGCCGCGATGGTGAGTCACGCTTCAAGCTTGCGACCGCCCACGGCTTCTACAGGCTGTTCCACTCGCTGACCTCCGTCAACCTGAAGGACAACACCGGCGACTTCCGCCTGCTCGACCGCCGCGCGCTGGACGCGCTGATGTCGATGCGCGAGCGCTCGCGCTTCCTGCGCGGGATGAGCATCTGGGTCGGCTTCACTCAGGACTCGGTGCCCTACGACCGCGACGCGCGCTACGCCGGCGAGACGAAGTTCACGCTCAGACGAATGCTGCGCTTCTCGCTCGACGCGATCGCGTCCTTCTCCTACCGCCCGCTGCAACTCGCGACGCTGCTCGGGTTCGTGATCTCCTCGATCGCCTTCCTCGCGATCCCGGTCGTGATCGTGCTCAAGATCACCGGCCACTATCTGCACGGCTTCAGCACGGTCGAGATCACGATGCTGCTGCTGGGCGGCATCCAGCTGATCACGATCGGCCTGATCGGCGAGTACGTCGGCCGCATCTTCGACGAGGTCAAGGGCCGGCCGCTGTACCTCGTGCGCAGCCGCGAGAACTTCAGCGAGGGCGCCGGCCCGACGTCCGCCTACGAGGACGCGGCCGCCGACTTCGACGCCGAGCGTTAGACCACCGCCGGTCGGATTGGGGCTGCGTACCGTGCTGCGCGGCGTCGGGCACTGCGTTCGTGCTCGGCCGGCACGCTTTGCCGGCCTCCTGCGTCCCGCTGACCGCCGTCCGGCTCATCGGCCGCCGACGCCTTACGCTCGAGCGCCTCGATCCGCCGCGCCAGGCCCTTGATCGCGTCGGCGATCGGGTCGGGCAGGTGCACCCAGTCGGCGTCCGGGCCCTCCGGACGGCGGCCCTCGACCCGGACCGGGTGCCCAGGGATGCCGACGACCGTCGAGTTCGGCGGCACGTCGTGGATCACGACCGTGTTGGCGCCGATCTTGGCGCCGTGGCCGACGACGATCGGTCCCAGCAGCTTGGCTCCCGAGCCGATCGTGACGCAGTCCTGACCGTCGGGTGGCGCTTGCCGGTCGCGAAGCCGGTGCCGCCGAGCGTGACGCCCTGGTAGATCGTGACGTCCGCGCCGACGTTCGGCCGTCTCGCCGATCACGACGCCCATGCCGTGGTCGATGAACAGGCCGGGTCCGATCTCGGCCGCCGGATGGATCTCGATCCCGGTGATCGAGCGCGCGACCGTCGCGATCAGCCGCGGCAGCAACGGCACGCCGGCGCTGGAACAGCAGGTTCGCAAGACGGTGGGCGAGCAGCGCCTGAACGCCAGGCCATGCCAGCAGGATCTCGAGCGTGCCGACGCCGGCCGCCGCGGGGTCGCGGCTCTGCGCGGCGGCGACGTCGCGGCGAATCTCGGCCACGGTGGCGCCGATCACGCCTCACTCGCATACTTCAAGGCTACCGTCAGCGACTTCCGGTGCCCGGAGGCCCGAACCACGGCAGCGAGATGTAGCGCTCGCCTGAGTCCGGAAGGATCATCGCGATCCGCGCGCCGGCGAACTCGGGCCGTGCCGCCAGCTTGCAGCGCGGCGGCGACGGCCGCCCCCGCCGAGATCCCGGCGAGCACGCCCTCGCGCGCCGCGAGCTGCTGCGCGACGGCGACCGCATCATCGTCGCCGATCGGCAGCACCTCGTCGATGATCTCGCGGTTCAGGACCGCCGGGACGAAGCCGGCGCCGATCCCCTGGATGCGGTGCGGCCCCGGCGCGCTTGCCGGACAGCACGGCCGAGCCGGCCGGCTCGACGGCGACGATGTGCACGTTCGGGTTGCGCTCCTTCAGGTACTCCCCGACACCGGTGATCGTGCCGCCGGTACCGACGCCGGCGACGAACACGTCGATCTTGCCGTCGAGTGCCTCCCACAGCTCCGGGCCGGTGGTGCGCCGATGTGCCTCGGGGTTGGCCGGGTTGGAGAACTGGTCGGGCAGGAAGACGTCGTCCCGGGTCGCCATCTGCCTGGGCGGCCGCGACCGCCTCATGCATGCCCCCGAGCGACTCGGTGATCTCGAAGCTCGCGCCGTAGAGCGCGAGCAGACGCTCGCGCTCGCGGCTCATGCCCTGTGGCAGTGTCAGCACCAGGTCATACCCCTTGGCGGCGCAGACGAACGCGAGCGCGATCCCCGTGTTGCCGCTGGTCGCCTCGACGATCGTCGTGCGTCCCGGCTCGATCCGCCCCTCGCGCTCGGCCGCCTCGATCATCGCCAGGCCGATGCGGTCCTTGACGCTGCCGCCAGGGTTGAACGACTCGACCTTCGCGAACAGCTGCACGTCCTGATCGTCGCTCGAGCAGCCGTGTCAGCTGCACGATCGGCGTCTTGCCGACGTACGCGGCGATGTTGCGTCGGAATCGACCCCATTCCTGACTAACTCTACTGAGTTAGTGATCTCTGGCGTGTCGCGGGACTGGCACTAGATGAAATACATGCTCGTGCCGGCGGCCCGGGCTTCGGCTTCGGCCACGTCGGCGATCGATTGCTCAGCAGCACCGTCGCGCGCGGCCTGCGCGGCCTCGGCGAAGACACCGGTCGCATCGGCGCCGAGCGGACCGTCGAGCTGCTCCACGACCTCCAGCACCGTGATCTGGGATGCGGGCTTGGCGAAGCTGTAGCCGCCCTTGACGCCGCGCTGAGACTCGCAGCATGCCCGCACGGCGCAGCGTCGCGAACAGCTGCTCGAGGAACTGCGCGGGATATGTCACCGCGCCGGGCCAGCTCACCGATCGGCACCGGGTCCGTGTCACCGAGCGGTGAAGCTCCACCAGAGCGCGGACGGCGTACGGGGATTTGCTTGTGATCGAGAGCATCGGCCGGTCTGTCGCGTCAAGACTAAGGCCTACAGGCTAATTCGGATCACGAAGCGGCGAATGCCGCCGTGCTAGATCCAGCCGCGCTCGGTGGCGATCAGCACCGCCTGAGCCCGATCCATCGCGCCGAGCTTGCCGTAGACGTTGTGCAGATGGGTCCGCACGGTGCTGGTCGAGAGCCCGAGCTCCGAGGCGATCTGCTTGTAGACCATGCCCTTGGCCAGGCGCTTGAGCACGTCGACCTCGCGCGTGGACATCGGGCAGGGATCGACCTGGCGCGGGCGATTGGCGCCGGTCGAGAGCGGAAGGTCATACATGATCTGGCGCAGCTGCGCCGGCCTTCAGGTTGATCGAGCGCGCGACGTTCAGCATCTCCGACGGCGTCACCGACGTCGCCCAGCAGATAGTGGGCGAGCATGTCCGCCAGGCGGATGATCGCCGGCTCGCCCTCGGCGTCGGCCGCATGGTGTGACTCGATCACCTGGGCGATCGCGCCCGGAAAGCCCCAGCGTCGCGCGATCACGCCGCCGACGAGCGCGTGGTCGACGCCGAGTTCACGGCGCTCGCGCTGGAGCCGCTCCTCGGGCGTCCGTGCGTCGCCGTGAACCTGCTGCGGATAGCCCGGGTAGGCGTGCACCAGCACGAGCTTGCCGAGGTCATGCAGCAGCGCGGTGACCATCAGCCGGTCGCGAGCCTCGTAGTCGATCTCAATGGCGATCCGCTCGGCCGCGCGCTGGGTCGCGACGCCGTGCAGCGGAAGCGCTCGGGGATGTTCTGCCAGACCGCCGTGCGCTCGAAGAAGTCGTAGGTGCGTGCGCGGTTGGCGATCGCCAGGACGGTGCCGGGCGAGAGCACGTCGACCGCCTTGATCGCGGTCTCGACGCGTCCGCGGGTCGGGCCGTCGACCTGGTTGGCCAGCCGCATCACCGCGATCGCCAGCGCCATGTCACCTTCGATCGCGCCGATCAGCTCGGCTGTGGCGGGCTCGCCGTCCTCGAACAGGCGCAGGACCCGGTTGCGGGTCTCAGCCAGCACCGGGAACGCTTCGAGCGCCTCGAACGCAGCGTGAGCCGCCGTCCCTGGCCCTCGTTGTGATGGCGCTCGCGGGAGGCGTACGGATCTGTTGGACGCGTGTCAGGGGGACGCGATTGTGGCCATTTGCTCGGATTTTTCGCGATAAGGTCAGGCGGCCAGGACGGTCCGCAGCCGCTTCCCCACTATCGGCAAATGTTCGACCTTTATTTAGCTGTAGTGCCGCTGATCACTTGGCCAGCGCCTGATCGATCAGTTCGATCGTGCGGTCTTTGCCGAGCAACGCGACGCTTTCGAAGATGCCTGGGGAGATGGTCGTGCCGGCGATCGCGACACGGACCGGCTGGAACACCTGTCCGGGCTTCAGGCCCGTGCTATCGACGATCTCTCGCAGCGCCGCCTCGATCCCTTCGACAGTGAACGGCTCGACGCCGGCGAGCGCCGCGCGCGCCTCCGCGAGCGTCTCGCGTCCGCCGTCGGAGTCGATCACCTTGGCAAACGCCTTGGGATCGTCCGCCGGGCCGTCGAACAGGAAACCGGCCAGCGGCCAGAAGTCCGCCAGCGTCTGGATCTTCTCGCGCGAGATCTCGACCGCTCCGCGCAAGCCGCTGCGGCCGGTGAACTGCTCGAGCCGCTCGGTCAGCTCGTCGATGCTCAGCGTGCGCAGATGCTGGCCGTTCATGTGACGCAGCTTCTGCTCGTCGAACACCGCCGGGCTCTTGGAGACGCGGTCGAGCCGGAACCGCTGCGCCATCTCCTCCATCGTGAAGAACTCCTCGTCGGCGGCGAAACCGGTGCCGAGCAGCGCGATGTAGTTGTTCACCGCCTCCGGCAGGTAGCCGGCGTCGCGCAACTCCTGGACGGAGGCGGCACCGTGGCGCTTGGAGAGCTTCTTGCCGTCCGGCCCGTGCAGCAGCGGCAGGTGCGCGTACCGCGGCGGCGTGGCGCCGAGCGCCTCGAACACGAGCAGCTGCTTGGGCGTGTTGGAGATGTGGTCCTCGCCGCGAACGACGTGCGTGATCTCCGCGTCGAGGTCGTCGACCGCGACCGCGAAGTTGTAGAGCACCGAGCCATCCGCGCGGGCGATCACCGGGTCATCCATGTTCGCGTTCGGGAAGCTGACCTCGCCGCGGACGATGTCGTTGAAGGCCGTGTGGCCGTCGTCCGGCACGTGCAGGCGCACCGCGCCTGACGGCCTCCGGCTCGCCGCGGAAGCCGCGGTCGGCGCCGTGCTTCTCCTTGTAGGCCCTGACGTCGTCCGCGGTCGCGTTCGAGTGGTAGGCGTGGCCGTCAGCCAGCAACTGTGCGAGCGCCTGCTGGTGGCGCGGCGTGTTGCCGACCTGCGAGATCGGCCCCTCGTCCCAGTTCAGTCCGAGCCACGTGAGCGCGTCGAGGATCTGCGCGACGTTCTCCTCGGTCGATCGCTCCCGGTCGGTATCTTCGATCCGCAGCACGAATGAACCGCGCCCGTCCACGACGCTGTCGCCCTCCTCACCTGGGCCGTGGGCGAGCAGCCAGTTGTAGAGCGCGGCACGGGCGCCGCCGATGTGCAGCGCGCCGGTCGGCGATGGTGCGAAACGAACTCTCATGACAGGTCTGATTCCATGCTAGGGGAAGCACAGCGATGCTGATCGGAGCCCATGTCTCGCCGGCCGGCGGCCTCTGCAAGGCTGTCGAGCGCGGCACCGAGCTCGGCGCCGAGTCGATCCAGATCTTCAACCAGTCGCCACGGATGTGGCGTCCGACCAACTACGGCGAGGACGACTTCGCGCGGTTCCGCGAGGCACTGCGACGAGAGCGCGATCGGCAGCGTCCTGATCCACGCGGTTTACCTGATCAACTGCGCCTCCGACGATCCGGAGATCCGGAGAAGTCGCTCGCCTCGCTGACGCACTCGCTGCGGGTCGGCGACGCGATCGGCGCCACCGGCGTCGTCCTCCACCCCGGCTCCGCCAAGACCGGCCATGTCGGCGAGGCGATCGCCCGCGCCGGCGAGGTGATCGCCGAGGCGCTGTCCGAATCAGAGCACTGCGCGCTGCACCTCGAGGACACCGCCGGCGCCGGCGGCACGCTCGGACGCTCGTTCGAGGAGCTGGCCGCGCTGATCGATGCCGCCGGCGGCGACGCACGCCTCGGCATGTGCCTGGACTCCTGCCATCTGCTCGCCTCGGGCTACGAGATTCGTACCGTCGAGGGCCTCGATCACACGCTCGCCGAATGCGACCGCGCCGTCGGGCTCAAGCGTCTGCACTCGATCCACCTCAACGACTCGATGACGCCGCTGGGCTCGAATCGCGACCGCCACGCGGCCCCGGGCGAGGGCGAGATCGGCGAGGACGGGCTGGCCGTGTTCCTTTCAGAGCCGCGCTTCCAGGACCTCCCGGTCGTGATGGAGACCGGCAGCGCCGACGGCGGCGTCGCCGCCGACGACATCACGCTCGTGCGCGAGCTGCGCGAACGCGGCCAGGCGGCGCGGTCCGCCGGCAAGAACAGGTAGGGTTCCGACCGTGAGCGCCGAGCACGAAGCCGACGCGCTGGTGATCTTCGGGATCACGGGCGATCTGGCACGGAAGATGACGTTCAGGTCGCTGTACCGGTTGGAGCGGCGCAAGCTTCTGAACATGCCGGTGATCGGTGTCGCAGTCGATGACTGGAAGGTCGAGCAGCTGGTCGAGCGTGCGCGCGAGTCGATCGAGGAGAGCGGCGAACAGCTCGACGAAGCGGTCTTCAACCGCTTCGCGGCGCGGCTGCGCTACGTGAGCGGTGACTTCGACGACGCAGCAACGTACAGCCGCGTCAAGGAGGCGCTCGGCGACCTCACAACTCCGTCTTCTACCTGGAGATCCCGCCGCTGCTGTTCGCGCGGGTGGTTGCGGGTCTGCATGAGGTCGGACTGGTCAGCTCGGCAGCCGCGTGGTGGTCGAGAAGCCATTCGGTCACGACCTCGAGTCCGCCCGTGCGCTTGCCGCCGAGCTGCACCGATACCTAGACGAGTCGCAGCTGTACCGGATCGACCATTTCCTCGGGAAGATGGGGCTTCAGGAGATCCTCTACCTGCGGTTCGCCAACACGACGATCGAGCCGGTCTGGAACCGCCACTACATCTCCTCGGTGCAGGTGACGATGGCCGAATCGCTAGGGGTCGAAGACCGTGGCCACTTCTACGACCCCGTCGGCGCGCTGCGGGACGTCGTCGTCAACCACCTGCTGCAGGTGGTCGCCGCCGTTGCGATGGAACCGCCCGCCGGCGGTGACGCCGACACTCTGAAGAATGCGAAGTACTCGGTGATGCGCTCGATGCATGACGCCGATCCGGCTCGCTACGTGCGGGGTCAGTACGACGGATACCGTGACATTCCCGGCGTCGCCCCCGATTCGCAGACCGAGACCTACGCGGCGCTCAGGCTGGAGATCGACAACTGGCGCTGGGCTGGTGTGCCGTTCTTCATCCGCACCGGCAAGCGCATGCCTGGCAAACACACCGAGGTACGGCTCGTCTTCAAGCATCCGCCAAAGCTCGCCTTCATCCCGACCGGCAGCCGTCGGCCGGAACCAAACCAGATCGTGATCCAGATCGATCCGAGCACCGGCATCCAGATGATCCTCGACGCCCGCCGGGCGGATCGCAAGGGCGCCTCCGACATCCACCTCGACATGGAGTTCGCCAGGGAGGGCGGCGAGGACGCCACCCCATACGAGGTTCTTCTGCACGCCGCACTGATCGGTGACGCGACCCCATTCACGCGCCAGGACAGCGTCGAGGAGAGCTGGCGCGTGGTGCAGCCGCTGCTCGATGACCCGCCGCCGGCGATCCGCTATGCACCCGGCTCGTGGGGCCCGGCTGAGGTCAGCAAGCTCGTCAACGGATACGGCGTCTGGCACAAGCCGTGGGACACGCCGGCTCCGCTCATCGGCCAGCAAACCGAGTAACTCGCCACTGTGGATTTGGAGCTTGCCGACAAGGTCGCCGTTGTCACCGGGGCGAACCGCGGCATCGGCCTGGCGGTCACGCGAGCGCTGCTGGCTGAGGGTGCTCACGTAGTCGCCGGATCACTCAACACAGACAATCTCGACGCTCTGGACCGAGTCATCGCGGTGCCTATTGACCTCGCTGCGGCGGACGGCCCGGCGCTGCTCGTGAAACGCGCGGTCGACGAACACGGTCGGCTCGACGTGCTGGTCAACAACGTTGGGGCGGTGCGAATCAGAACGGACGGGTTTCTGGGCACAAGCGACGAGGAGTTCGAGTGGGCATTGAACATCGACTTCTTCACCACGCTCCGAGCGATCCGGGCCGCACTCGGTCCGATGCTCGAGCAGGGCTCTGGCTCGATCGTCAACGTGGCCTCGGTCAATTCGTTCTTTCAACCCGATGCCGCCACGATCGATTACGGCGTCGCCAAGGCCGCGGTTGTCAACTTGAGCAAGTCACTGGCTCAGGAATTCGGCCGACGCGGCGTTCGCGTGAACTGCGTCTCGCCCGGCCAGGTGAGCACCGACCTCTGGCTCGGTGAGCACGGCGTCGCTGCCACGATCGGAGACGCCACGGGCGTTGACGCCGACACGGTTCGCGAGGCGGCCGTTGCCGGCATCGCGACGGGCCGGTTCACCACCCCTGAGGAGGTCGCCAGCCTGATCACGATGCTCGCCTCCGGGCGCAGCGGCAACATCACCGGCGTGAACTACGTCATCGACGGCGGCCTGGTCAAGACGACCTGAACGGCCGTTCGCGAAGCCTACGCCTCGCCGATGCGCGACGCTGCCGGCGAGCGAGCCAGGACTGAAGCGCCGAGCGCGGCGAGCGCCAGGCCGCCGGCGAGCCCGGCCAGCCGCACGGTACCTCCGGCCCACGCCTCGACGCCCGCGGCCAGCGCCATCAGCACCGGCAGCGGCTCCTGGATCGCGCCGATCACCGGCGCCACCTGCACCGCCGAGCGATGCTGCAGCGCTGTGTTCTCCTCGAGAAAGGCGATCGCGCCAAAGCAGCCAACTGCGAGCAGCCAGATCACGGCGATCACGATCTTGTCGTCGGAGAACGCGTTGGAGACCAGCTTGTCCGTGAAGTCGACCCACGCATAGCCGAACCCGGCGCCGAACGCGAGCACGAGCCCCCGCACCGGCTGACGGCGCCCGATCGCGAACGCGACCAACGCTGCAATCCCGACCACCGCAAGCGGCACGGCCAGCCGGCCTGCCGGCGGCTGTGTGACCGTCCGGTTGGGCGCGGCGAGGACCACAAGCGCGACGCCGACCGTGACCGCCAGCGCACCCAACCACTCCGAGCGACCGACCCGCTCGCGCAGGTAGAAGCGCGAGATCGCAACGAGGATCAGCTGGAAGGTCGCGAGCACGGGCTGCACGACCGTGAGCGGCGCGAATGACAGCGACAGGATCTGCAGCGGCCAGCCCAATATCAGCAGCGCGGTACCGAGAACCCAGCGCGGGCGTCTTGCGAGTCCCCACAGCAGCGAGAAGCGCGCCGCACTCTTCTCGGGCGTGCCGCGCGCCTCCTGCGCCTGGAGGACGAGTGCAAACGCGTTGGCAACCGACGCGGAGAACGCGATCAGGATGCCGAGAAAGATCATCGCCTGGCGACACCCACCACCACATCAGCCGCAGGCGGAAGACCATCGAGCATCGCCGGCGGATGTCGACCCGCAGCCAGTGTGGCTCGCAGCGCCGGAGCGAGCGCCAACCGGTCCGGTGCCCACAGGGCCAGCCCGAGCTCGGCGAGCGCACGTGCGTGGGCGCGCACGTGCGCGACGCCGGTGCCGTAATTGATCAGCGGGCAGCCGACGACCTTGGCCTCGAGCGCAGTCGTGCCGCCAGTCGTGTGGATCAGCGCGTCAGCGGCCATCAGGAGCTCCGGCATCTGCTGGGTGAAGCCCATCACTCGCACGCCGCGGTCCTGCCTGAAGGTCGCCCTCAGCGCCGCGCGGGCGTCCTCGTTGCGACCGGCGAGCGCCACCACCAGCCCGTCAGCCAAGACACCGCGCGAGACCTCGACCGCGCCGCTGAGGTCGCCGAGTCCCCAGCCGCCGCCGGAGACGACCACCACGGGTTGGTCTGTCGGCAGCCCGAGCTCAGCCCGCGCCAAGGTGCGGTCGAGCGGCCGCAGGTAGCGCGCGTCGATCGCGGGCCGGACGACGGTGCTCCTGCCAGGTCCCGCGATCCGCTCCGCCTCGGCAAGCGACTCCGGCCAGGCGAGCAGGTGCATGTCGACGCCCGGATGGGCCCAGTAGTAAAGGCCGGCGGGGTCGGAGATCGACGAGCAGACCGGTACCGGCAGACGTCCGAGCGCGCGCAGTTCGCCAAGCGCCGCGCTCAGGACGGGATACTCGGCGACGACCACGTCGGCTTTGAAGTCAGCGATCGTCCGCCGCAGACCGCGTCCGCCGAGCACAGCGAGTGCGAGTTGCCCCGCCCGGCGCGGCAGCGCCGGCTCGAAGAACGCCCGGTACGCGAGTTCGTAGCTCCGCCGTTCGCCGTCGATGTGGGTACGGAAGCCGTTGTCCATGAACCGGCCCATGCGCGGTCCCATGACCGTGAGATCGGTCCGCAGCTCGACGGCGTCGACCTGAGCGTGTTCGCGCAGGCTCTCGGTCAGCGCACGCGCGACAGTCACGTGCCCCTCGCCGATGTCCGCGCACAGCACCAGCACGCGCAATCCCATAGATAGAGATCCTCTCAATTGCGGCGCGTGGCCGCGCAGAGCGTCGCCGTGCTCAGGCTGCGACGGTCTGAGCGGCTGCCTCAGCCGGCAGCAGCGCCGAGCCGAGCAGCTGTGAGAGCTCTGCGTAGAGCCCGGCCGTGCGCTGCACGCGGAAGTCGGTACCGAGCCGCATGCGGCGCGCACCACCCGCGCAGGAGAGTTCGACGACGACCTCAGAGTCACCGGGGAAGTTCGTCAGCACGTCGCGCAGGTCGTCGATCACGTCAGGCTGGACCGCGCTCGCGTCGAGGCGAATCTGCAACGCCTCCGGGATGACGACCTTTGCGGCCTCCTCCTCGGCCCGCGCCAGCTCCTCGTCGCTAGGCTCGAAGCGATCGACCGAGGAGACGACCACGCATGTGCGCGAGGCGTCCTTGTGGTCGATCTTGCCCTTCACCAACACGATCGCGTCCTGCTTGATGTTCGTCTGGTCGTGGGTGCCGGGCGGCTGGTCCTCATCGAGCACGTCGGAGAAGACGACGAGCTCGACCGACCCGTTCAGATCCTCGAGCGTGGCGAACGCCATCCAATCGCCCTTCTTCGTCTTGAGCTTCTTGACCTGGCTGATCATGCCGCCGAGCGTTACCCGGTCGCCGTCCTTGCATTCGGCGACACCGCCGAGGTTGACGTCGGTCTTGTTCGACATCGCGACGCTCAGCGCCTTCAGCGGATGCGCGGAGACGAACAGCCCGATCGATTCCTTCTCCATCGCCAGCAGCTCGTTCTGATCGAACTCGCCGGTTGGAATCGGCGTGTGGCTCGGCCGCGCCGTGACACCGCCGCCACCGTCGCCGAGATCGAGGCCGAGGTCGAAGATCGAGCCCTGGCCGATCTGCGCATCCTGCTGCGCTTTCTGACCGGCGGCCTGCGCCTGCTCGAGCACCGCCAGCATGCCCATGCGCGACGCGCCGGTCGAACCGAACGCACCGCACTTGATCAGCCCCTCGATCGCCTTCTTGTTCACGGCGCGGTTGTCGATCCGCTCGCAGAAGTCGAAGATGTCGGTGAAGTCGCCGTCCTCGCGTGCCACCTTCATCGCTTCGACCGCCGCGTAGCCGACGCCCTTGACGGCGTCGAGGCCGAAGCGGATGTTGCCGTCGACGACGACGAACTGGTGATCTGAGAGGTTCACATCGGGCGGCAGGATCTCGATCCCCATCTGCTCGGCCTGAGCGACGAAGAACGGCACCTTGTCCTTGGTGTCCATCACCGAGGAGATCAGCGCTGCCATGTACTCGGCCGGGTAGTTGGCCCGCAGCCAGGCGGTCCGGTAGGAGATCAGCGCGTAACAGGCGGCGTGGGACTTGTTGAACGAGTAGTCGGCCGACTTCTCGTTTGTCGTCCAGAGGAAGTCGATCGTGCTCTCACTTGTCCCCGAGGCGCGGCAGCCTTCGACGAACTCCGGCTTGAGCTTGGCCATCGCCTCACGGTTCTTCTTGCCGATCGCCTTGCGCAGGTCGTCCGCCTTGGCACCGCTGAAGCCGGCGAGCTCGCGCGAGATGATCATCGCCTGCTCCTGGTACAGGATCACGCCCTTGGTCGACTCGAGAACGTGGCGCAGGCGCTCATCCGGATACTCGATCGTGTCCGGGTCTTGCTTGCCGCGCGCGTACGTCGGGATCTGGTCCATCGCGCCCGGCCGGTACAGCGCCACCAGCGCGACGAGGTCGTCGAACTCGGTCGGGCGCACGCGCTTGAGTGCCTCGCGCATGCCCTCCGATTCAAACTGGAACACGCCGATCGACTCGCCCCGCGCCAGCATCTTGTAGGTCTTCTCATCATCGAGCGGCAGCAGTGGTCATGTCGGGCCGCGTCCCGGTCGAGCGCTCGATGATGTCGAGCGCGTCCTCGATCACGTCGAGGTTGCGCAGGCCCAGGAAGTCCATCTTCAACAGTCCCATGGCCTCGACGGGCTTCATCGAGAACTGCGTGACCGTGCGGTAGATCTTGTCGCCGTTCTCGTCGGTCTTGTTGGTGTCGGCGAGCTGCACCGGGACGAGATCGGTCAGCGGCTGCGGCGCGATCACGACGGCGGCGGCGTGGATCGAGGCGTTGCGAACGATCCCCTCGAGGCCCTTGGCGACCTCGACGATCTGATTCGACTCGGCGTCGCGCTGAACCTCGGCCGCGAGCGGCTGGCCGGGCGCGAGGCAGTCCGATCGAACTTGGGCGCGCGTCCCTGCTCTGGATCCGGGATCAGCTTCGCGAGCTTGTCGCCGAGCGCGTACGGAAAACCGAGCACGCGCGCCGCATCGCGCGTCGCCGCGCGCGGGAACATCTTGCCGAAGGTGATGATCTGCGCGACCGAGTCCTTGCCGTACTTGTCGGTTACGTACTGGATCACCTGCTCACGGCCGCGCACCGAGAAGTCGACGTCGATATCCGGCATCGAGACGCGCTCGGGGTTGAGGAAGCGCTCGAACAGCAGGTCGTAGCGCAGCGGGTCGAGGTCCGTGATCCGCAGCGCGTAGGCAACCAACGAGCCGGCGGCCGAGCCGCGGCCCGGGCCGACGGGAATGCCGTTGTCCCGCGCGTACTTGATGAAGTCCCACACGATCAGGAAGTACCCGCTGTAGCCCATGCGGTCGATCACCCCGAGCTCGTACTCGGCGCGCTCGAGCGCCTCCGCCGGGATCGGGTTGCCGAAGCGCCAGGCGAGGCCATCCATCACCAGCTGGCGCACGTAATCACGCTCGACCATCCCGCCCGGGCACTCGAACCGCGGAATCAGCTGCTTGCCGAGTTCGATCTCGACGTCGCAGCGTTCGGCGATCTCGAGCGTCGTCGCCAGGGCCTCGGGCCACTCGGCGAACTTCTCCCCCATCTCGTCGCTGGAGCGCAGGTAGAACTCGTTGGTGTCGAAGGTCAGCTTCGGCGCAGCGAGCGTCGACTTGGTCTGAACGCACAACAGAGCGGTGTGGTTGTCGTAGTCCTCGCGCCCAGGTAGTGCACGTCACCGGTGCCGACCAGCGGACGGCCGACCTCACGTGCGATCCGCACGATGCCCTCGTTGGCCTTGTCCTGGTCGGCGATGCCGTTCTTCTGGACTTCGAAGTAAACGTTCTCGTTGCCGTAGATCTGGAGCAGTTCATCGGCCGCCGCGCGCGCGTCACCGTCACGGCTCTCGACCAGCGCCTGACAGAAGCGCGAGGCCAGGCAGCCGGTCAGCGCGATCACGCCCTCCGAGTACTTCGCCATCAGGCCTGCGTCGACGGTCGGCTTGCCGCGCTGAAGCCCCTCGAGGAACCCAGAGGAGCAGAGCTTGACGAGGTTGCGGTAGCCGGCGGCGTCCTGCGCGATCAGCGTCAGATGGTGGCGCTTACCGCGCTTGGTGTGGTCGTCCGTGACGTAGACCTCGCAGCCCTGGATCGGTTTGATCCCGTGCTTCTTGCACGCCTGATAGAGCTCTACGGCGCCGTTCATCACGCCGTGATCGGTCAGCGCCAGCGCCGGCTGCCCGAACGACGCAGCCCGCTCCGCGAGCTTGTCGATCTTCGCCGCCCCGTCGAGCAGCGAGTACTCGGAGTGGACGTGCAGGTGAGCGCATGACTGACTCATCGGGTATTCGAGGATATGCGCCCCATCGGACACACCTCGGCGTCCCATGCCGCAGCGTGCGATGTTTTCGAGAGAGCTCTAGCTGCGCTTCATGGGCTGCGAGGTGGAGAGCACCTGACCGTTCGCGTCGGCCGCTGAGACCGCGAGATACGCGGGCGCCGAAGCGACTGAGATCGCGGTCTCAAAGCCGGCGATCGGCGCGACCCCGAGCGGTGTCAGCGTGGTCGCGCTGGCTCCTCCGAGCACGATCCACTGAGCCAGCTCGCTGGCTCCGTTCCAGGACGCGTAGACGGTCGCGTTGCCGCCGGACCGAACCACCGCGACATCCGGTGGCGCCGACGGTGTCCCTGTCCACTGCTGTAGGAAGGCGCGGTACGAGCTCGATCCAGGACTCAGGTGTCCGTCGAACAGAACCTCGCCGGAGCCTGCGTACTCCGTGAAGTAGGTCGAGCGGCCCCAGCCGACGAACCACCTGCCGCCGCTGAGCGGCTGCACGCTGCCGAGTGCGTCGGAGTACACCGACGGACGGTGGTGGAAGGCGTGCACGAGGCGCACGCGCCGGCGCCGCTGATCGACCGCGAGCACCAGCGCCCGTGACTGCGCCGCCTCCTGTGGTGGCCCGCCCTCATTGTCGAACAGGGTCAGCACACCGCCGGCATGGATGTTGACGTCGTGCTGAAAGTTGAAACGTGTGCCGGAGCCCATCTGAAAGTCGCTGTGCTTGCCCCCGAGCCGCCACATCACCTCCCCCGTCCGGCGGTTGACCTTGTAACAGGCGCAGGTGTTGCGGCCCGAGATCACGAGGTTCTGGTCGGCCGGGTCGACCGAGATCGCGTTGATATGGAAGTAGTCCCAGACCCAGCCGGGCTTCAGCACAGGCTCCACGTAGGAGTCGGTCAACGGCACATGGCGGTCCGTGCGCCAGTGCCAGAGCAGCTTTCCAGTCGCGACATCGACCTCCTGGACGACCCCGAACAGATACGGAACACGCCGGATCCTGCCGCCCGAACGGACGCTGCCCTCGGCGCGGCCGTAGCAGGTGAACAGCGCCGTCCCCTGTGGCGTCAGCTGGAACTCATGGAGGTCACCCTGGTAGCCGTCGCGCGCGAAGACCTGCGCGACCCGCTCGTAGCTCGCGTTGACGATCTCATAGTGTCCCCTGCCCGTAGCCGACTCCATGGCTGCCGGCGACGACACCCTGGAACCAACAGAGCACGGGCTGCCCGCGGTACTGCTGGACGCTCACGTTGAACGCTCGCAACGGCGACGCCGGGTTCGCCGCGAGCGGGTTGAACCAGACGATCCTGCCGGTTTGATCGACGATCAGCGGACCGGACTGCGGCGGTCCCGCGTGCGTTTCTGTGACGGTAAAGCCGCCGAGTGGTGCCTGTGCCGGGGTGTCGATGACGACCTCGGGCGCGAGCAGATCCGGCCGCGACTGGAAGCGCTGAACTCCGTCGCTGACCGCGGCGCTGACCGACGCCGGTAGGTAGCGGAGCGTCGCGGCGCGGCTCGAGGATCCCCGTCCGAACACGGCCACGGCGGTTCCGCCCGCTGCGAGCGTAAGAAATTCGCGCCTGCTCGTCTGTGACCCCAAACCAACCGTCGATAACACGCGACCACGGCCAAAAGCTCGGCAGTCGCCGTGCGCGCATCCGCTCGCGCCTGAGCGTCCGCGTATGGCTGGCCTAAGTGCCGCGTCTGATCCACATAAAGGACGGCTAAGCCCACCGCAACTTTTGATTTAGCCGCGCCTTACGGTCGTCAAGATGCGCGTCTTCAACCGATTCCCGGCGACTCGCCGGGCCGTAACACTCCTGCTTTCACTGCCCGCAATTGCGGGCGGCATCGCTCCTGATCACGGCCTGCGGCTCGTCAAGCTCCGGCGGCGCCAGCAGCAGCTCGCAGTCGACCTCGCAATCGCCCACGGGCAATACCGCCGCCGCGGTCTCAACGACGAAGGTGTCCGGCTATGGCACCGTCCTGGCCACCGCGAAGGGCTCACCGCTGTACCTGCTGACAGCCGATCCAAGTGGCGGCAGCAGCTGCAGCGGCAGCTGCGCCAAGGCCTGGCCGCCGCTGGTCGTCACCGGTAAACCGGGGGCCGGCACGGGCGTCAACGCTGCCCTGCTCTCGAGCTTCAAGCGCAGCGACGGCAGCCGAGCAGGTGCTCTACGACGGCCATGCGCTCTACACGCATCCCGGCCTGAGCGCGACGGCCGTCGCCGGCACAGCCTCGGACGGCGGCATCTGGTACCTCGTCTCGCCCGAGCGGAAAGCCGATCAAGACGACAAACGGCTCGGGTTACTGAGCCGGTGACAACGCTCGTCGGGAAGCCGATCACCGTCGGCGCCGGTCGAGGAGCCGTAAGCAGGCAATCCTGCTGCTGTGCTGCCTCGCGCAGTTCATGGTCATCCTCGATCTCTCGATCGTGAATGTCGCGCTGCCGTCGATCCAGGTGGGCCTGCGCTTCTCCTCCGCAGACCTGCAGTGGGTGATCGATGCCTACGCGATCGTGTTCGCGGGCTTCCTGATGTTGTCCGGCCGCGCCGCGGACGTGATCGGCCAGCGGCGCACGCTGCTCGCGGCACTGGCGGTGTTCTCGGGTGCGTCGCTGGCCGGCGGCCTGGCACCCGATAGCACCGTCCTGATCGTCGCCCGCGCGGTTCAGGGCCTGGGCGGCGCGATGATGGCGGCGTGCTCGCTGGCGATCGTCACCTCCACCTTCGCGCCTGGACCCGAGCGGCATCGCGCGATCGCGCTCTGGAGCTCCATGAACGGAGCCGGTGGTGCGATCGGCGTCCTGCTCAGCGGCGTGATCACACAGTGGGCCTCGTGGCGTTGGATCCTGCTGATCAACGTTCCGATCGGCGTGATCGCAGCGATTGTGGCGATCAGAGTCGTCACTGAGCGCCGCTCCGGTAAGCGCGAGTCCTTCGACATCGCCGGCGCGCTCGTGCTGACGCTCGGTCAGGTCCTGATCGCCTACGGCTGCGTCAACGCCGGCACCGATGGCTGGGGCACGACCGCCGCCTGGATTCCGATCTTCATCGGCGCCGCGTTGCTCGCGCTCTTCCCCGTCGTCGAGCGCCGCGCCAGGAACCCGCTGATCCCGCCCGGGGCTCTCAGCAAACACCTCAAGCTGATCAACGTGATCGTCCTGCTGTTCAGCGCTGCGCTGTTCCCGATGTGGTACATGGGCTCGCTCTACATGCAGCAGGTGCTGTCGCTGCAGCCGATCACGACCGGGATCGCGTTCCTGCCGATGGCGCTGGTGATCATGCTGTGCGCGCGGCGCGCCGGTGGCCTCGTCGGCCGCTTCGGCGTCAAGCCCGTGCTCGCCGGCGGCCTCACGTTCATGACCTGCGGCATGGCGCTGTTCGCGACGATGGAACCGAGCGGCAGCGCTATCCAGTACGTGGTCCTGCCGGGCTTGCTGGTGACGATCGGCATCGGTCTCTCGATCGTCCCCTCGACGATCGCCGCGACCCAGAGCGCCAGCCCTGAGCGCGCAGGCTTCGCCTCGGGGCTCGTCAACACCTCGCGCCAGGTCGGCGGCAGCCTCGGGCTCGCCGTCCTGATCTCGATCGCGACCCTGCACACGAGCCACCTGATCGGCCACAACGAGGCGGCCCAGCCGGCGCTCACCTACGGCTTCCGGCTCGGCTTCCTGGTCGGCGCCGGCTGTTGTGCCGCCGCCCTGCTGCTGACGTCTTCGCTCTCCCAGCGATGCCCAGTGCCGGTGGCCCCGCCGGGCCACCGGCACCGCCACAGCGCCCGGCCCCTTGGCAACCCACGCACGGTCGCCCTGGTGGTGGTCGGCGTCGTAGCCGTGTTCGCGGCGCTTGGCCTGGGCCTGCCGCGCTCCCACGGCGCGCCGATCGGCGAGTACACGACCAAGGGCGCCTACACGTTCGTCTCGGCGCCGGACCTGCATCCGCCGAAGGTCACCGGCGGCCCGACCAAGGTCGGCGAGCAGCTCCCGGGCGACATCATGGTCGCCAACTTCTACGACCTCACGCAGCAGCCGATGGTCGGTCAGAGCGGGCCGCTGATCCTCGGCGGCAACCTGCAGCCGCTCTGGTTCCAGCCGGTCCCGACCAACGTCGTCGCCTCGAACCTCGAGGCGCAGACCTACGAGGGCAAGCCGGTGCTGAGCTGGTGGCAGGGCGACGTCACCGCGACCGGCCAGATCAACAGCGGTGAGGACGTCGTCGTCAACCAGCACTACCAGCGGATCGCGACGCTCAAGGGCGCCGACGGCTGGATCCCGACGCTGCACGAGTTCGTGATCCGCGGCCACGACGCCTGGGTGACCGCCAACAAGAACGTCCCGGCCCAGCTGGCCAGGTACGGCGGCGTCAACGGCGGCGCGATGATCGACTCGGCGGTTCAGGAGTACGACCTGCGCACCGGCAAGCTCGTCTACAGCTGGGTCGCGTCGAAGCACATCTCGCCGAACGACTCCGAGGCCGTCCCGCCGGAGAACGGCTTCCCGTGGGACATCTACCACGTGAACTCGGTCGACCCGCTGAGCAACGGCACGTTCCTGGTTTCGATGCGAAACACGTGGGCGGTCTATCTCGTCAACGAGAAGACCGGGAAGATCGAGTGGACGCTCGGCGGCAAGCACTCGACGTTCAAGGTGCCGAAGGTCGACCACTTCGAGTGGCAGCACGACGCCCAGCTGCTCAACCCGACGACGCTGACGGTGTTCGACGACCACTGCTGCGACATCACCGGCGCCGGCGTGTACCTGAATGCAACAGGACCCTCGCGCGGGCTGGTGCTCTCGCTCGACGCCGCCGAACCACACCGTGAAGCTCGTCAGGCAGTACTCGCACGGCGTCACGGTCGAGTCGCGCTACATGGGCAACGTGCAGACGCTCGCGAACGGCAACGCCTTCGTCGGTTGGGGTGACGTCCCGTTCATGTCGGAGTTCTCGAAGTCAGGCCAGCTGATCTTCGACGCGGTCTTCCCAACCCCCGACATCACCTACCGCGCCTACGTGCAGCACTGGGTCGGGCTGCCGCTGTATCCGCCGAGCGGGGCCGCTCGCACCAAGAACGGCACCACCACCGTCTATGCGAGTTGGAACGGGGCGACGCGGGTCACGGCTTGGAAGGTGCTGACGCTCGGCGGCGGCTCCTCGCAGGTGATCGCGAGCAAGGCAAGGACCGGCTTCGAGACCGCCATTCCCGTCAACACCGGTGCCGGCACGCTTCGAGGTGCAGGCGCTCGACGCCGCCGGGCGCGTGATCGGCACCTCCAGGAGCTTCTCGAACCAGATGACCACAGACCAGCATGCGCCGAGCGCATCACCCGCCGTCAGTTCATCCCGCGGCGCCGCCGGACTCGCTGGCGGCGCTCGGCGTCGGTGGCGCCGGCGGCTACGAGCTGCGCGGCGGCGCCAAGACCGACGCCGGCGGCCGAGCCGACCGGGCCGACCGCGACGACGATCCCGACGGCAGGCAACCCCGGCAGCGGCGTCGCGAGCTTCGTGTCCCGCCCGGATCTGCGGCCCGCGCATCGTCCGCGTCACCGATCTGACCTCGCGCCAGCCGCGACCGACAGTCCCCGCTTCATCGTGATGGCGCCGATGGCCGACGTGCCCTACGAGAGCGTCGCAGCGCGGACCGATGCTGCTCGATCGCCGCGGGCGCATGGTCTGGTTCGACCTGGGCCGCGACTCGACCTTCGATGTCCAGATCCAGACGTACAAGGGCCAGCGAGTGCTGACGCGCTGGCACGGGCAGCTGATCGGCGGCTACGGCGAGGGCGTCGGTCAGATCATCGACGAGTCCTACACGACGATCGCCACCGTCGGCAACGCCAAGACGCAGCCGCTCGATCTGCACGAGTTCAACCTGACCTCGCGCGGCACGGCGCTCGCGACCCAGTACGAGCGCCGCAACGCCGACCTGTCGTCGATCGGCGGCGCCAAGAACGGGCGTGCTGCTCGTCGGCCACGCGCTGGAGATCGACATCGCGACCAACAAGGTCCTGCTCGACTGGGTCTCGATCGATCACGTCGGCCTGGACGAGAGCTACCAACCGCTCCCGTCGGCACGCCAGGCGATCGCCTACGACTTCTTCCACATCAACTCGATCGCCGAGGCGCCCGACGGCAACCTCCTGATCTCCGGCCGCAACACCTGGACCGTGTACAAGGTCCACCGCACGACCGGCGAGATCATCTGGCGGCTCAACGGCAAGCGCTCCGACTTCGACGTCCCCGAGGACGGCGGGCTTCTCCTGGCAGCACCACGTGCGCGCGCACGGGGAATCGGAGCTCACGATCTTCGACAACGCCGACATCAGCGGCCACGGGTCGCTGGCGATGCTGCTGCGACCTCGACGAGGACAGAAGCAGGTCTCGCTCAAGCGGGCGTTCCAGCACCCGGCGAAGTTCCTGGCCTGGACGCTCGGCAGCGTGCAGGTCCGGCCCGACGGCAACGTGTTCGTCGGCTGGGGCGCGCAGCCGTACTTCTCGCGAGTTCTCAGCCCGACGGCGAGCTGCTGGTCGACGGTCAGTTCGAGAGCGAGACCCGCTCGTATCGCACGTTCCTCACCGATTGGACGGGCCGCCCCACGGACAAGCCCGCGGTGGTCGCGCGAGCCAACACCGGCGGCGGCTTCCTGGTCTATGTGAGCTGGAACGGCGCCACCGAGATCGACCACTGGACGGTGCTCGCGGGCAGCGACCCGGCGTCGCTTCAACCGGTCGCATCGCAGGCGTGGTCGGGCTTCGAGACGACGATCGTCGTCAACAGCAATGGTCCGCTGTTCGCCGTCGCCGCGATCGACCGCGACGGCAACGAGCTCGGCCGCTCAGAGGTCGTCTGATGCCTACCGCCACCGCAACCCGAGGAGTGGAACCTTGAAACTGATTGGCGCTGGTCTCCCCCGTACCGCCACCCTCACACAACGGGCGGCACTTGAGAATCCTCGGCCTCACGCCCTGTTACCACATGCAGAACGTCTTCGCCGACATGTCGGAGGTGTATCGCTTGGCGAGAGGCGCTGGACGGCCAGCTCTCGCCCGCGACGATCCTCGACGGGTACACGGCGATGGTCGACTGGCCGGGGTCGTACTACTACCGCGAGCTGATCGACGTGTACCCGGACGCGAAGGTGCTGCTCAGCGTCCGTGACGGCGAGGCGTGGGCCAGGAGCATGCAGCAGACGATCTGGGGCCTGTTCTACGACGACACCCTGATCCGCCACGTCTCGGACGCCCGCACGAAGGTCGACCCGCTATGGGCGACCTACATCGAGATGATGAAGGAGATGTGGCGCCGCACGGAGCTGCTCGACGGCGAGGCGACCACGCTCGAGTTCATGGCAACGGCGATGGAGCGCTTCAACGACGAGGTCCGCCGCACGGTTCCGGCCGAGCGCCTGCTCGAGTGGTCGCCGAAGGACGGCTGGGATCCGCTCTGCGCGTTCCTCGAACTTCCCGTTCCGGACGCGCCGGTGCCGCACGTCAACGACACCGATCAGTTCGTGGACCAGATCGTGCGCTTCTCGGTGCAGGTGCTGAGTGACAAGGTGCTGGTGGCCCGGTGAGCTCGGCAGCCAACAGGGCTGAGCGGCTACCGGTCGCGCGACACGGTCGTGACCGCGCTGCGTTCACTGCCGGCTGCGCCGGCGCCCGCTCGCCAGTTGCCCGCGGTTGTCTGGCTGACCGGACCGTCCGGCGCCGGCAAGACGACGATCGCGCGTGAACTCGCAGGCGAGCTCCGCGAGCGCGGGCTGATGGTCGCCATGCTCGACGGTGACGATCTCCGCTCTGGACTCTGCAGCGACCTCGGCTTCTCGGAGGACGACCGCTCTGAGAACGTCAGGCGCGACTGCCGAGGTGGCGCACCTGATGACACGCGCCGGCATGATCGTGGTCGTCTCGCTGATCTCCCCGTTCCGCGACGAGCCGCGCGCAGGCCCGCGCGCTGTTCGAGTCCGACGAGTTCTTCGAGGCCTACGTCGACACACCGCTCGAGGTCGCCGAGCTGCGTGATCCCAAGGGTCTCTACCGTCGCGCTCGCAACGGTCAGATCCCGCAGTTCACCGGGATCGACTCACCCTATGAGCCGCCTGAGTCACCGGAGATCCGGCTCGACACAGTCGCGTACACGCCGCCTGAATGCGCGCTGACCGTCATGGAGACACTCGTAAGCGCCGGGCGCCTTTGCGGTTGACGAGTCAGCCCTGAGGCGGAACTTCCGGCCTGTCCTCGGGTGCGGGAATCTTGTCGCGCAGACGCTCGAGTGCCGCATCAAGGCGAGCTGAGGAGATCTCGGCCGGCGGCTCCGGTTCCGGTGCAGAAGCGGGCGGGCGCGGCGTCGGAGCAGTTGGCTGCTCTGAGCCACGCTGTTCGCGACCACCGAATAGTCGCCCGAGCCTCATTTGCGGTTACGGACCTGCCAGGCCATGCGCGACTGCAGCGACCACAGCTCGATGAAGCCGGGCGAGGCCTCCTGGCTGAACAGGCCACCGGATTCAGAGAAGGTCGCGAGCTGCGCGTCGTAGACGGCGTACGGAGACTCGCGTGTGACGACGCGCGCCGAGCCCTTGAACAGCTTGACGCCGATCTTGCCGGTGACGTGCGAGTTGGCGGCGTCCATGTAGGCGTCGATGTCGGTCCGCAGCGGCTCCCACCAGAGGCCGGCGTAGACGAGGTACGCCCACTTCTGGTCGAGCGTCGCCTTGAACTGGTTCTGGTGGATCGTGCCGACCAGGCGCTCGAGCTCGGCGTGGGCCGGCAGCAGGATCGCGGCCGCCGGCACCTCGTAGATGTCGCGCACCTTGAGCCCGACGATGCGATCCTCGATGTGGTCGACGATCCCGACGCCGTTGCGGATGCCGGCCTCGGCGACCTGCTCGAGCAGCGCCACGAGCGGCAGCCGCTCGCCGTTCAGCGCGACTGGGATGCCCTGCTCGAACTCGACCTCGAGCGTCTCCGGCGTGTCGGGCGCGAGCTCGGGGCGGGTGACGAGCTGGAAGACATCGTCCTGCGGGGCGGTGTCCAGGTCCTCGATCCAGCGGCCCTCGCTGGATCGGCCCCAGAGGTTGTCATCGATCGAGTACGGCGCGACCTCGCTGCCACCTTTGACCGGGATCCCGTTCTCCCGGGCGTAGGCGACCTCCTCGTCGCGGCCCATCTTCCAGCTGCGCACGGGCGCGATCACCTTCAGCTCGGGTGCAAGCGTCGCGATCGTCGACTCGATCCGAACCTGGTCGTTGCCCTTGCCGGTGCAACCGTGAGCGATCGTGTCGCAGCCTGAGCTGCGCGCGTACTCGACCGCGAGCTTGGCGATCAGCGGCCGGCCGAGCGCCGTGAACAGCGGGTAACCGAGGCCGTAGATCGCGTTGGCCTTGATCGCCGGCGCGACGTAGTCACGGGCGAACTCCTCGCGCGCATCGACGACGTAGGCATCGAGCGCGCCCAGCTGCAGTGCCTTGCCCTTGACGACGTCGTAGTCCTCCCCCGGCTGGCCGAGGTTGACGGTCAGCGCCACCACCTCGGCGTCGTACTGGTCCTGGATCCACTTGAGCATCACGCTCGTGTCGAGTCCGCCGCTGTAGAGCAGCAGCACGCGGTGCACATCTTCGGGGTTGGCGAGGTAGGTCGCGGTCTGATTGGTCACGCGCGCAAGGCTACGGATTCAGGGCGTATCGCGTCAGAGTCGCACGCCTCTAACGCGCTACACCCTTCGCGCAGGCGGCGAAGTCGTCGCCGCGCTGCTCGAAGTTGGCGTACTGGCTGAAGCTCGGGGCCGCCGGCGAGAGCAGGATCACGCCGCCGGGCGCGGCGCGTTCTCGGGCCAGGCGTATTGCCTCCCGCATATCGCCCGCTGGCGAAATGCGGGCAGGGCCGAAGCCATGGGCCGCGGCAGCGGCTGCGATACGTGCACCGGTATCAGGCAGATGGATCAGGGTGGTCTCCGCGTTCCGACCCGAGAGCCCGCTTCCGAGGCTGCCGTAGTCCTGTTGCGCGTTCACTGCCGCCGGCGATCAACACAACCGGCCGCGCGTCGAAGGCCTCGAGTGCCGCGATCGTCGACTCAGGCGTCGTCGAGATGCTGTCGTCGACCCACTCGGTGCCGTCCTCGTCGGTGTGGACCGTCTGCAGGCGGTGCGGGAGCGGCTGCAAGCCGGCGAGCGCCTCCGGCAGCGCCGGCGGCTCGAAGCCGGCGGCCTCGATCGCCGCGACGGCGGCTGCCACGTTCTGAGCGTTATGCCGCCCTCTCAGCGGTAGCTGGTCCGGGCTGAACGCGACCGGCCAGCCGCCGTCGGGCCGGTGCCCGCACGTCGACCCTCGGTCCCAGGCAGCTCGAAGATCCGCAGCTTGTCAGCGCGGTACTGCTCCTCGCTGCCGTGCCAGTCGGTGTGCTCGCGGTAGAGGTTGGTCATCACCGCCACCTCCGGACCGGTCGTCAGGTCGGCGAGCTGGTAGCTCGAGAGCTCGCAGACGACCCATGTCTCGGGGTCGAGATCGAGCAGGTCGATCACCGGGCGGCCGATGTTGCCGGCGAGCTCGGTAGGTGTGATCTGGTTCAGCAGGTGGGCGATCACGGTCGCGGTCGTGCTCTTGCCCTTCGTTCCGGTCACACCGATCACGTGGTGGCCATCTCGTTCCGCCAGCCAGAGCCCGGTGGCAGTGGTGACGGTCTTGCCATCGGCAATCGCGTCCTGGATCAGCGGTTTGTAGATCGAGACGCCGGGCGAGCGGACCAGCACGTCCGCGTCGGCGATCGCGACGCGAGCCTCAGGTTCCGGCGTGCTGTCGTCGATCACCGCGCTGATCTCGGCGCTCGGCAGGCGCCGTTCCAGTTGCTCGCGGAACGCCGTCGTCTCGCGGCCTACGCCCCAGAGCGCAATGCGCTTGCCGTCAAGCTCCGAGAACTTCACGTACCGAGCCGATCAGCGCGTCCGGAATGTCGTGGTCCTCGCTCAGCGCGAAGTGGGTCTGGAGCGTCAGCGTCAGTGACCGTGCGGCCGGCGAGCACCTCGGCGACGAGTCGCTGTACCACCGGGTGCTCGCGCCACTGTGGCTGCTCGCTCAGCAGGCGGATCGCCGCCAGGCACTCGTCGACCTCGCCAACGCATTCGAACGGCTTGTCGCCTCCGGTGGCGGTCAACAGCGCGAAGCCGTCGTACTGATCGGGGTCCTGCAGCAGATCTCTGCCGAAGATCGCGCTGAGCTGCTCGGGCTCATGAACGGCGCGAGGATCAGGAAGACGAAGCGGCACTTGTCGCAGTCGCAGCACCACGAGCTCAGGCGTTGTTCGGAGTCGATGTGGAACAGCCGGTTGCAGCTCGTGAACCCCCGGTGGTACTGAGTCATCGTCGCGAACGCTCTGGCGATCGCGAGCTCCGACGCGGGCCGCAGCACCGAGAAGATTCGGGGTGCCCCGTCGATCTCAGCGGCGGCGTCCGCCAGCAAGCGCTCTGCTCGGCGGCTCTTGCTGAACTGGTGGTTGACCTCGATCCCGTTCCAGACGAGGTTCCCGGCCGACGCGGAACGCTCGTTGGCGAGCGCGACGGCGTCAAAGCCCTGCGTAGCGGCGACAAGCAGCGCGACGCAGCTCACGATCGCGGTGATCGGGATATGGCCGTTGAGCGCGCCCTGAGCGTTCAACTCGATCAGGCGCGGGTCGATCCGGCGGGTGACGACGTGGCGAGGCAGGTGTGCGACCTCTGCGGTTCGCTGGATCGGAGTCGCGTCGCCGACCGAGAAGAGCTCGACCTCGAGGCCGCTGCGGCGAACGATCTCGATCGCCACGCACGAGTCCTTGCCGCCGCCAACCGGAACCAGGACACGCCTCGGCTCCGCCTGCCTGGTCGTGGCGGCGGCGTCGATGCCACGCGGGAACTGCGGGTGCGGTAGCCGCGTGAGGTTGTTGACGACGGCGAACTCGCCGAGCCCCTCCGAATACAGGGCCGAGAGCAGCTGACCGGCGGCGAATGGCGGCGCGCCGGTCTCGCAGACGAGGTGCTCCGGGATCGCGGCCTTGTAGTAGCTGATGCCCGCGACCCAATGCAGCAGGTCGAGTAGCCCATCGACCGCGGGCGAGTCCGTACTCGGCGCCGGCAGCACGAACGTCTCCTCGAACTCGATGTCGTCGAGCGCGTAGCCAAGCCGGACGGTGCCATCCGGGTGCAGGGTTCGATACGTGAACTGGAAGGCCCGGATCGCGCCGGGCTCGAAGGTCTGTTGTGAGGCGGTCGACACGCGCTCTAGCGTAGTCTCGCCGGGCGATGAGCAACGAGGTCGTCATCGTCGGAGCGGGAATCGTCGGATGTACGACGGCGTACTTCCTGGCGTCCCAGGGAGTGGGCGTCACTGTCACCGACCCCGTCGGCATTGCCGCGGCAGCCTCCGGCCGCAACAACGGCATTATCGAGCACCCCTACGACGCCGAGGCCGTGCCGCTGTTCAACGAGAGCGTCGGGCTGCTGCGGGAGGCGTTGGGTGACGCGCTCCCGGCGCAACCGGCTGAGACGCTGCTGGTGGCAGAGGACGAGCCAGGCGCCCGCGGGCTCGTCGATCATTACATGCAGTTCCCCGAGCTTCATCCGCAACTGCTGGCTCCCGAGGATGCGCGCGCGGCTGAGCCGCTGCTGGCCGATGGGATCTGGGGCTGCCTGCTGCACACCGGCTATCCGATCCGGCCGCTCGAGGCGACGAACGCGTTCGCCGACCTTGCGCGCCAGGCGGGCGCGGACTTCGTGCTCGGTGAGCCTGTTGATCTTGCCGAACTGCGGGCCTCGGGGCGCGAGGTCGTGATCGCGGCCGGCGCCGGCACACCGAGCGTGCTCGAGGGCTACGTCGCCGCCGACATCATCACCCCGCTCTGGGGCGTGATCGTTTCGGTCGAGCTGCCCCAGCACCCACGCCACCCGCTGATCGAGGGTGTGCTGGCCGTCGCTCAGGGCGGCGGCGACCTTCCCGACGAGGCCCCGTTCACCCTGCTGGACAGCCCGAGCTACCTCGCGGTCGGATCCACCATGCTTCGAGGAGGCGAGCCGGACGGGAGCGCCTGGTCGCCCCGGCTGCT
The DNA here is from genome assembly GCA_963720195.1 of uncultured Conexibacteraceae bacterium. Taxonomy (GTDB): domain Bacteria; phylum Actinomycetota; class Thermoleophilia; order Solirubrobacterales; family Solirubrobacteraceae; genus Palsa-465. The sequence continues at coordinate 70,391 of CAVRFD010000007.1, read as the reverse complement.
CAGTCGCGGCGAGCGCTTCGTGCCGTCGATCGCAGAGGCACGGGTGCTCGGCACTCTGGTCTGTGCGAGGCCCCGGTCATTCGACAACCGCCCGATCATGGGTCGCGTGCCGGGCGAGGATCGGCTCTGGATCGCGTCAGGGCACGGAGGCCGCGGCATGTCGCTGGGCGCCGCGTCCGGGCGGGTGATGGCGGACGCGATCATCGCCGGCAGCGACGCAGCGATCCCCGCCGAGCTCAGCGCAGCCCGCCTGAGCACCATCTAACGACTCGCTAGAGCGGGTTGGTGCGGTTGAGCGGGATCTTCGATGCGATCAGTTGCTTCGGAGCCGGCGTGTGCTGGGTGCGCGAGTAAACCGCCTTCACGTCGGCACCGGAGCCGACGGCAACGCCGTTCGTATAGCGAAACAGCCGTCTCGAGCCTGGCGTCGGGCTAGGCGTGCCAACAAGGTTGATCACCCTCGGGACAGCTTCACCCGGCTGGGCCGGACCTGGGCCAGGTGGCGCGAAGTCCGGTGTGGGCTGCATTGGACGCGGATGGAACTCCGCGGGACGTTCGACCCAGGACCTGAGAACGACGACCACCGCGGTCCCAATGGCCGCGGCTGTCCCCCCGACGAGCACTACGTGCCGGACGCGCATGGCCCGAGCATTTCAGCACACACTGGTGGCAATAACGTCCCGGCCGCGAACATCCGTCGCATCATCGGTGCAACGTGGCCCTGCCGGTGCCCACGTCGAGCGACCCGTTGTCACCGTTGGCGGTGACGAAGTGAAGCGTCGCATGCGCGGCCGCGTCCTCGTCCGCCGGCGGCGACGGCTTCAACAGGGTCACGGGGCCGCTCCCATGCAAAACGACCGACTGAAGGTGCTGGTGTCCGCCGGAGAAGCGTGCGATCACGAGCAGACCGTTGGTCGGGTGGACGGATTGAGCGCCGGCGTAGACGCCGATCAGCTTGGGCCCCGACGACGCCACCCAGCCGTTCGTGTAGCGCAGCATCGCCGGCGATGGGATCTGCTCGACCGCTACCCCGAATGCCACGACCGGACGCGGCCCAGTCCGCCCGGGTTTCGAATGTCCGGCGAGCGTCGCCGCGGCGATCACGCCTACGATCAGGACGCACGCCACGACCCAGTTGCGACCACGCATCGCTCAGGAGGTGGGTGGCCGCAGGCGCTGCTCGACCTCAGACCAGAGGGCCGAGTACGCAACCGCCGCAGAAGATTCCGGCGCGAACACGGCCACCGGATTGCGCTCCTCCCCCATCATCTCGACCTCGTCGGAGGTGGGTATCGCGGCGCCGAGCACGGTCAGCTCCTCGATCTTGCGCAGCCGCTCCATCACCTGAAGGTGCAACTGCTTGCTGACGTCGGCCATCGAGAAGAAGGCGAAGATCGACGTCTTGCCCTTGCGCCCGACCTTGCCACGGCTTGCGAGCTCCTCGAGCTGCTCGTAGGCGCGCGAGGAGAGGGTCGCCGGGATCACCGGCACGAGCAACGCGTCGGAGGCCTCGAACACCGCCTCAGAGACAAGCGAGATGCTGGGCGGGCAGTCGAGGAAGATGTAGTCGTAGTCGTCGCGCAGCGGCTCGAGCACCTTGCGCAAGCGCGCGGCCGGCTTCTTGAACTGGTCGAGCGCGAGGTCCAGATGGCGGTAGGAGAAGTCAGCCGGCAGCAGCTCGAGGCCGTCATGGTCGGTCGCCTTGACGTGGTCGCCGGCATGGCTGCGCTTCCTCAGCAAGCCACGCCCGCCGCCCTTGACCTTCGGGCGCACGCGGAACAGGTAGGTGCTGGCCGCCTGTGGATCGAGGTCCCAGATCAGCGTCGGGTGACCGGCCTTCGCGGCGAGATAGGCGAGGTTGACTGCCGCCGAGGTCTTCCCCACGCCGCCCTTGATGTTGTAGGTCGCGAGGACCTTGGTGTCGCGTTTCGGTTTGGCCATGGTGCTTAGCTGAACGCCTCCGTAACGAGCTTGCACTGTGGGTCGGACGCGAACTCGGCGAAGCTCGCTGCGAAGCGCCCGCGCGCGTCCGCCGCGTCGGCCTCGAGCCGCTCGATCAGGACCCCGATCGCCATCAGCGCGCCGGCCCCACCGGGTTCCGCCGACCAGCTCGCCGCCGATCTCCTTCAGCATCTCGATCTGCACCTCCCGATCCTGGTGCAGGCCGAGCACATCCTGAAGGCCCTTCAGCGTCTTGATCATCGGCTTGACGACATCAGCGTCGAACAGCTGGGCCGCGAACAGCTCGAGCAGATAGCGAAGCTCCTTGCCCTTCTTGCGCAGCTCGTGGTACTGCTCGGGCCGCGAGTCCGGCGTGATCGCACGCCCCATCTTGACCATCTTGCGGTGGACCTTGCGGATTCGCTTTGCCGCCACGTCGCCGATCGGGCGTGCCGCATCAGGACGCTCGGCCTCATCCTCGAGCACCAGCACCTCGAGGATCTCCGCCCACTCGTCGTGCAGCACGCGCGCGTGGTCACTCTGCAATGCAGCCTCCATCGCGCGCACGCGCCCGGCGCCGGCGTTCGCTCAGCAGGTCGCGCAACGGGTCGAGGTCGGCACGCATCGCCGCTGGGGCCAGCGCCCGCAGCTCGTCGAACTCGTGCAGGTAGACATCGAGGTCGCGGGTCGGCGCTGGTCTGGTCCTGAAGCCATTTGAACGAGGCGCGCACGCGCTCGAGGTCGTCGGGCGTGAAGACGCCGCGCATCTCGCGCAGTACCGAACGCGTGCGGCGGATCGCGACGCGGAAGTCGTGCAGGTACTCGATGTCGGTGTCGGCGAGCGCGCCCGGCAGGTTCGCGTCCTGGATCTCGCAGCAGCCGAGCAGCACGCGGGCGACGACGACGTCGGCTGCGCTCGTCCGGCTGCATCGGCACCTCACACTCGCCCCATGCCTCGGCCGTGATGAAATCCGGCGCCGCCCAGCAGCCGCTCGGATCTGCTCCGCGCTCGCGCCTCGTAGCCGCGCAGCGGCCGCAGCGTCAGCCACCAGCCGCTGCCGGGCGCCTGCGAACACGAGAGCCGGCAGACGAGCTTGTCGAGCTCGTCCCGCACGATCGAGCTCGACATCGGACGTCAATGCCTGCTCGACTGTGAACGACTCGGGCCGAGCGCCGCTCGAGCCGCCCTCGAGCGGGCTGCTGACACGTGATCAGCTCGCCGCGGTCGCTCACGGCACCAGCCGCGCGAGACGGGCGACCGCCTCGTCGATCTGAGCTTCGCGTGACGATCAGCGGCGGCTCCATCCGCAGGCTCGAGGGCCGGTCGCGTTGATCACCAGGCGCTGCTCCAGCAACGCCCGGCGCGTCAGCTCGATCGCCGAGACGCTCAGGCACAAGCTCCGCGCCGATCAGCAGCCCGCGCCCGCGGACCGACGCCACGAACGGCAGCTCCTCGAGCGCCGCGGTGAAGCGCTCCCCCATCGCCGTCACGTGGGCGAGCAGCTCGTCGTCGGAGCAGATCTCGAGCGCGACCAGCGCCGCCGCGCAGGCCACCGGACCGCCGGCGAACGTCGATGCGTGGTCACCGGGCTGGAACGTGTCGGCGAGCTTCTCGCCGGTGATCACGACGCGCCGATCGGCAGCCCGCCGCCGAGCGCCTTGGCGCTGGTGATCGCGTCGGGCACGACGCCTGTCTGCTCGTAGGCCCACAGCGTGCCGGTGCGGCCCATCCCGGTCTGGACCTCGTCGAAGATCAGCACCGCGTCCTCACGATCACAGGCCGCGCGGGCTGCCTGCAGCAAGCTCCTCGGAGAGCGGCAGCACGCCGCCCTCACCCTGGATCGGCTCGAGCAGCACGGCTGCCGTCTGCGGGCCGACGGCGGCGTCGAGCGCCTCCGGATCCTTGTCGCAGACGACGAACCCTGGCACCAGCGGCGCGAACGGCGCCTGCTTGGCCTCCTGTGGGGTCGCCGAGAGCGCTCCGTAGGTGCGCCCGTGGAAGGCGTCGCGCAGCACGACGATCTCGCCGCCGCGCTTGTGCCGGCGCGACGAGCTTGATCGCAGCCTCGTTCGCCTCCGCCCCGGAGTTGCAGAGGAACACCTTGCCGCCGAGCGAGCTTCGCGAGAGCTCCTCGGAGAGGCGCATCGCCTGCTCGGTGTAGTAGAGGTTCGAGACGTGCGTGAGCTTCGCCGCCTGCTCCTGGATCGCCGCGACAACCCGCGGGTGGCAGTGCCCGACGTTCAGAACCGAGATGCCGGCGAGGAAGTCGAGGTACTCGTTGCCGGCGTCGTCCCAGAGGCTCACGCCCTGGCCGCGTACGAACTCGACCGGGTTGCGCACGTACGTGGGGATCGCGTACTCACGCTCGAGCGTCTGCAACTCGGCCAGAGCCTCACGCACCCTCTCCGGAAACAAAATGAGAATGAGAATCAGAATCATTCTCATTCGAATTCGCAAGGGTATGGTCGTCCCGCGTGGGGTTCGGATCGGGCACGATCATCGTTCCCTGCCCTTCATTGGTGAATAGTTCGAGCAGCAGCGAGTGCGGCACGCGGCCGTCGACGATCACGGCGCTCGGCACGCCGCCCTCGACGGCCTGGAGGCAGGCGGCGAGCTTGGGACGCATGCCGCCGCTGACCTGGCCCAGCAGCTCGCGCAATTCGGATGCGGTCGTCTCGGCAACCAGGCGTCTCCGGATCACTGGCCTCGCGCAACCAGCCGGCGACATCGGTCAGGAACATCACCTTGTAGGCGCCGAGCGCGGCGGCCACCGCGGCGGCGGCGTCGTCGGCGTTGATGTTGTAGGAGTTGCCCTCCTCGTCGGCGCCGACGCCGGCGATCACCGGGATGTAGTCGACTCGGCGACGTGCGTGAGCACGCCGGTGTTGACGTGATCGATCCGGCCGACGAAGCCGATGTCCTGGCCGCTCGGGCGCCGCCAGGCGGCTGCAGCTGAAACAGCCCTCCGTCGTCACCGCTGAGGCCGACGGCCGGCTGGCCGTGGCGAGCCGAGCAGCAGCACGATGTCCTTGTTGACCTTGCCGACCAGCACCATCTTCGCGAGCTTGACAGTCTCGGCATCGGAGACCCGCAGCCCGTCGACGAACTTCACAGGCAGGTCGAGGCGTTCCATGTACGAGGTGATCTCCGGCCCGCCGCCGTGCACGATCACCGGGTTGATCCCGACGTACTTGAGCAGCGCCACGTCGCGCGCGAACTCGTGCTTGAGCGCCGGTTCGGTCATCGCCGCGCCGCCGTACTTGATCACCACGGTCCGGCCGTGGAACTCACGGATGTACGGAAGCGCCTCGAGCAGCGTGACGACGTCGCGCTGCGTGCGCACGGGTTGCTCGGGGCCCATTGCCTCCGGGTTCTCGCTCGGTTCGGTCATGTCGTGTACTCGGCGTTGATCGTCATGTACTCGTGGCCGAGGTCTGAGAAGTAGCGCTCGGCCTCGGCGCCCTCGCCGGGCAGCACGACCTCGTATTCGACCTCGTCGCCGCTGACGGCCGCGGTCAACGCCTCGGTGTCGTGCGAGACGTAGCCGCCGTCCACGCAGACGACGATTCCCTCGATCGAGATGTCGACAGCCAGCGGCGCGGTACCCGGGAGCGCAGCCCCAACCGCCTGGATTATCCGGCCCCAGTTCGGGTCAGCCGCCGTACAGCGCCGTCTTGACGAGTGGCGAGTCCGCGATCGCGTGCGCGACCCGCTCGACGCCGCGCTCATCGCCGCCCTTGACGACCACGCGTCCGACGCGGCGTGCACCCTCGCCGTCCTTGGCGACCAGCAGCGCGATCTGGCGCAGGACGGCATCGAGCGCCTCACCGAAGAGCGCGCTCATCGTCGGTCTGCGGCTCGATCTTCACACCCGAGGCCCCGGAGGCCTGCAAGACGATCGTGTCCGAGGTCGAGAGCTGCCCGTCGACGCTGATCCGGTCGAATGAACGCTTCGTACAAACCGACAGCAGCAGGTCGGCCTCGTCGGCGCGCATCTCGGCGTCGGTCTGCACGAACACGAGCAGCGTCGCGAAGTTCGGCGAGATCATGCCGGCGCCCTTGGCCTGGACGCTGAGCCGCACGGTCCCGGCCTGAGGGCGCACGTCGAGCGTGACCTGCTTGGGGAACGCGTCGGTCGTGCGGATCGCCTCGGCGAAGTCCTCGGCGCCTTCTGCGCGCAGGTTCGGACCGATCGCGGCGATGCCGTCTGTGATCTTCTCGATCGGCAGCGGCACGCCGATCACGCCGGTCGAGGCGACCGCGACCTGATCCTGAGATCGACACGCGCCTGTACCGCCGCCGCGGCGCTGCATCGCCTCGGCGTCGTCCATAGCCGCGCTTGCCGGTCGCGGCGTTGGCGTTGCCGGAGTTGACGACCACGGCCCGGAGCTCCCAGATCTTGGACTCATCACGCGTCAGCAGCACTGGCGCGGACTGCGCGCCCGAGCGACTGAAGCGCGCAGCGCTGGTCGTGCCAGGCGTATCGGAGACGATCAGCCCCAGATCCTTGACGCCGTCCGGCTTGACGCCGGAAGCAATGCCGGCCGCCCGGAAGCCCTTCGGCAGCAGACCGTCGCTGACCTCCGTAACCCCCTCGGGCAGCTGCACCCAGCGCGACGCGAAGAAGCTCATGAGATCCCCACTCCCTCCGGCAGTCCGAACATCAGGTTCAGGTTCTGGACCGCCTCGGAGGCAGTGCCCTTCCAGAGGTTGTCGATCGCGCCGAATACGATCACGCGGCCGGTGCGCTCGTCACGGTGCAGCGAGATCCGGCAGATGTTGGTCTCGCGTACGGCGCGGACTCCCGCCGGCTCGCTGAGCGAGCTCGATGAACTGCTCACCGTCGTAGGCGTCGTGATAGAGCGTGTCGAGCTCCCCCGTGCTGACTGTCGGGTCGGTCAGCGTCACGTAACAGGAGACGAGCTCGCCCTGGTCGAGCGGCAGCAGGTGCGGCGTGAACGTGATCCTGGTGTCGCTGCCGAGCGCGGCCAGCTCCTGCTCGATCTCTGGCGTGTGGCGGTGGCGCGGGACGCCGTAGGCGTTGACGTTCTCATCGACGGTCACGAAGTGGGTCTTGTCAGTGGCGCTGCGGCCGGCGCCGGACGACGCCGGATTTGGCATCGACCACGGCGTCGGCGATCAGCCCGGCCCGCGCCAGTGGCGCCAGCGCGAGGATCGTCGCGGTCGGGTAGCAGCCCGGGTTGGCGACCAGGCTGGCCGCTGCGATCTCGTCGCGGTAGAGCTCGGGCAGCCCGTAGACGGCATCTGCGATCAGCTGCGGCTCGGGGTGTGGCTTGTACCACTCCTCGTAGGTCTCGACATCGCGCAGGCGAAAGTCCGCGCTGAGGTCGACGACCTTGACCCCACGCTCACGCAACTCGCGCGACGAACGGCGCGGAGGCGCCGTGCGGATAGGCGACGACGGCAGCCTCGACATCGCCGTGGCGGTCGAGGTCGACCTCCTCGAGCACCAGCGGCACGCGGTGCTGCGGGTAGACGTCGTCGAGTCTGCCGCCCGACGTCGCTGCGGGCGGTCACCCACTCCAGCTCGAAGTTCGGATGGCTGTAGAGCAGCCGCGCCGCCAGCGAGCCGGCGTAGCCGGCCGCGCCGAAGACGGCGACGCTGTGGCGCTCAGTCGCCGTCACGGATCGTCCCCTCGAGCTCCTGAGCGAGCGCGTTGACGATGAACTGCCGCTGGCGCGCAACCTCGGCGTCGGTCAGGGTGCGGTCGTCGGCGCGGTAAGCGAGCCGCACCGCGACCGAGACCTGGTCCGCGCCGAGGCGCTCAGGGTCGCGGTAGACGTCGAAGACCTCGGCGCCGGCGAGCAGCGGCGAGCCGGCCCTGCGAATCACCGCAAGGATCTCCGCAGCGGAGACCCTGTTGCTGACGACCACCGCGAGGTCCTCACGCACCTCGGGGAAGCTGACCAGGTCCCTGAACAGCGTCGGGGCGGGAGGGTCTATCGCTGAGAGCTCGATCTCGAAGCCGGCGACCGTGTCCTCGAGCTCCCAAGCCGCGGCGACGTTCGGATGGATCTCACCGAGCCAGCCGATGTGGTCGCCACCGACCAGCACCGCAGCGGCACGGCCCGGGTGCAGGAAGCGGCCGGTCGTCATCGGACGCACGTCCCAGCCGACTCCGAGCGCCTCGAACAGCCCGGCGAGCACGCCCTTGGCGGCGAAGAAGTCGGACTGCGGTGGGCGTGGATCGCGCCACGTCGCGGCGCGCACCGGCCCGGCGAAGAGCGCACCGAGGTGGTGCGGCTCGTCGGGTAGACGCGCTGCCATCTGAGGACTTCGAGCGGTAGACGGCCCCCGACTCGAACAGCGAGATCGCATTGGCGCCGCGGGCGCGGTTGCGCTGCGCGACGTCGAGCAGCGAGCCGAGCAGCGTGGTGCGCAGCTGCGACTGCTCCGACGACATCGGATTCGCGAGCGTCACCGGCGTGCCGGCATCGATCAGCTGCAGCTTGGCCGCCAGCTCTGGGCCGGCGAAGCTCCAGCCGACGATCTCGTGCAGGCCCTGGCCGGCGAGTGCGTCCTCGGCACGGCGGCGCAGGCGCTGGACCGGGGTCAGCCGTCCCACGGCGTTGCGCCGCTCCGGCAGCGTCGCCGGCAGGTTCTCGACGCCGTCCAGGCGCGATACCTCCTCGATCAGGTCTGCCTCACGCGTGATGTCGGCGCGGCGGAAGTCCGGCACCGTGACGTCGAGGCCGTCGGCTGCGTCGACGGCGTTGAAGCCGATCGCCTGCAGCAGCTGCTTCGAGCGCTCGCGTGGGATCGCCACACCGAGCAGGCCCTCGACGCGCGCGTCGCGCAGGCGGATCGTTACCGGCTCCGGGCCGGGACCGCCGAGGTCGAGCGTGCCCGGACGCACGGTCGCGCCGCAGACATCGATGAACAGCCTCGTGGCGACCGCCTGTGCCCAGAGTGTCTGCTCGGGCTGCAGCTGCTTCTCATAGCGGCTCGATGCCTCGCTGCGCAGCCCCAGCTTCAGCGCGGTGGCGTGGATGTTGGGGCCGTTCCAGGTCGCGACCTCGCTGACCACGGTCGTCGTCGCGTCGGAGACCTCGGAGCGGGCACCGCCCATCACGCCGGCGATCGACGTTGGGCCCTCGGCGTCCTCGATCACGACGATGTCCTCGTCGAGCGTGCGGATCTGGCCGTCGAGCGTCGTGACCTGCTCGGCTGGGCGCGCGCGGCGCACGTTCAGGCGGCGGCCGGCGACGCGGTCGTAGTCGAACGCGTGCATCGGCTGCCCGGTCAGCAGCATCACGTAGTTGGTGATGTCGACGACGTTCGAGATCGGCCGCTGCCCGCACGCCATCAGCCGAGCCTTGATCCAGAGCGGGCTTGTCCCGATCTTGATGCCGTCGAAGATGCGGGCGGTGAAGCGCGGGCACAACTCATCACCGGCCTCGTTTGTGATCTCGATGCCCTCGAGCTCACCGAAGCTACCGGCGTCCTGCTCCCATGGAGCGGGCTTCAACTGAGCGCCGGTCGTCGCCGCAGACCTCGCGCGCGACGCCGTAGATGCCCAGGCAGTCAGGGCGGTTCGGCGTGATCTCGAGCACCAGCACGTCGGTCGAGATCTGCAGCACGTCGTCGAGCGGCGTGCCGGGCGCGATCCCGTCGCCAGGACCATGATCCCGTCGTGGTCCTCGCTGATCTGGAGCTCGCGCTCGGACAGGATCATGCCCTGGGACTCGACGCCCCGCAGCTTGGCCTTCTTCAGCTCTGGTGCCGTCCGGCATCACCGCACCGGGTCGGGCGACGCCGACGGTCTGCCCGGCCGCGACGTTGGGCGCGCCGCAGACGATCTGGGACGGCGTCGAGCCGCCGATGTCGACCATGCAGACGTTGAGCCTGTCGGCGTCTGGGTGCTTCTTGCGCTCCAGCACGTGCCCGACGACGAAGTTCTCGACGGCGAGGACGCCGTGGTGCTCGACCCGCTCGACCTCGGTCCCGGTCAGCGCCAGCCGCTGGGCCAGCGTGTGCACGTCCATGTGCGGCTCGCAGTACTCGTTCAGCCACTCGAGCGGGACCCTCATGCGAACTGCTCCAGGAAGCGGATGTCGTTGTCATAGAGCAGGCGCAGATCGGTGACGCCGTGCTTGAGCATCGCGATCCGCTCGATCCCCATCCCGAACGCGAAGCCCTGGACGGTCTCGGGGTCGTAGCCGTTGTCCTTGACGTGCAGCAGCACGTTGGGGTCGACCATGCCGGAGCCGAGGATCTCGAGCCAGCCGGTGCCCTTGCAGATGCTGCAGCGCTCGCCGTCGGCGGTGATGCCGTCCATGCAGTTGAAGCAGGAGACGTCGACCTCGACGCTCGGCTCGGTGAACGGGAAGAAGTGCGGGCGCAGGCGGATCTCGCGATCGGGGCCGAAGATCGCACGTGCGAACTCGAGCAGCGTGCCCTTGAGGTCGGCCAGCGTGATCCCCTCGTCGACCGCGAGCCCCTCGATCTGATGGAACTGCGGCGTGTGTGTCACGTCCGAGTCACGGCGGTACACGCGGCCCGGGACGATCAGGTAGATCGGCGGCTTCTGCAGCTCCATCGAGCGGATCTGCATCGGGCTCGTGTGAGTGCGCAGCAGCACGTCGTCGAGCCACGTAGAACGTGTCGGTCCAGGCGCGCGCCGGGTGCGTCGCATCGTGGTTGAGCGCGTCGAAGTTGTAGTAGACGGTCTCGACCTCGGGGCCCTCGGCGACCTTGAAACCGAGGCCGATGAAGACGTCCTCGATCTCACGCCGCGTCTGCGTGATCAGGTGCAGGCGCCCGATCGCCGGCAGCGGATCGGCCGGCAGCGTCACGTCGACTCGGTCCTGCTCGAGGCGTGCGTTCAGCTCCGCTGACGGCGAGCTCACCGGAGCGCAGCGTCGATCTGCGCCTCGAGCGCCTTGCGGACCTCGTTGGCGGCCTTGCCGACGGCGCCGCGCTGCTCGGGCGGGAGCTCGGCGACCCCGCGCAGCAGGTTCGGCAGCTCGGCCTTGCGGCCAAGGAACTGGACGCGCACGTCCTCGAGGGCCTGGGTGGTGGTGGCGGCGGCGATCGCCGCCTCCCCCTCACGCTGAAGTTCGGTGATTCTGGTCTCGATACTCATGCGGCGCTGATCCTACGAGTTAGCTCATAGAGGGCGACGCTTGCCGCGATCGCGGCGTTCAGCGACTCGGTCGCGATCGGGATGCGGGCGGCCGTGTCGGCGGCTGCGATCACGGCGTCTGGCAGGCCCTCGCGTTCGGCCCCGACCAGCAGAGTGATCTGCCCGTCCGGCGGCAGCTCCGAAGCTACGTCCGCCAGTGGAGCGATCGGCGTCGGCGTCGAGTGCGATCGTCGTGCCGGGCAGCGCCTCAGGCGTGGCGTGCGCGACCGGAACCGCGAAGATCGCGCCCATGCTCGCGCGTACCGCCTTCGGGCTGAACGGGTCGGCGCTGCCGGCCCCGAACGCGACGCAGCGTTGCGCCGAACGCGGCCGCGGACCGCAGCACCGTCCCGACGTTGCCCGGATCGCTGACGCCGTGGAGGTAGACGCAGAGGCGGCCGAGCGGGGCCGCCTCCCACCGCTCTGAATAGATCGCCAGGGTCCGGGTGCCGGACGCGAGCTCGCTGACGCGATTGCAGCGCAACGGGGTCGACCTCGATGCCGGGCAGGCCGCTGCCGCTCACGGCGAAGCGCTCGACGGGATTCCAGCCGGCCGCGTCGGCGGCGGCCAGCAGGTCCTCGCCCTCGGCGACGAACTGGCCCAGGCGGTCACGGTCGCGCCGCCGCTGGCGGAGTTTGCGGAGCGTCTTCAGCTTGTCGTTTTGGGGGCTTGTGATCGGCATCTGGGTCATTTGGGTTCAGAACGAAAAAAGGCGCCTTCCTTTCCAGGAGGGCGCCCTTTGGCGGTGCTGTGCTGTCGGCGATGCTCAGCCGGCAGCCAGCGCCTCACGGGCGCGCTCGGCAAAGCGTCGGAAAGTGTCGGCGTCGTGCACCGCGATGTCGGCCAGGACCTTGCGGTCCAGCTCGACGTTGGCCAGCTCGAGGCCGTGCATGAACTGCGAGTAGGAGAGGCCGTTCAGACGCGCGGCCGCGTTGATACGCGTAATCCACAGACGGCGGAAGTCGCGCTTGCGGTTGCGGCGATCGCGGTAGCGATACTGGTCGGCCTTCAGCAGTGCTTCTTTGGCTGAGCGATAGCGGCGCGAGGCGTTGCCACGCATGCCCTTCGTCATCGCCAGGGTTTCGCGGCGCTTCTTGCGCGCGTGTACGGAACGCTTGACGCGGCTCATGACTTCTTGGCTCCCAGCAGGACCTTGACCCGCGGCGCGTCATGGTCAGACAGGATCACCGGCTGCGCGAGGTTCCGCTTGTACTTCGGCGACTTCTTCTCAAGGATGTGGCTGGAGAAGGCGTGACGCGCCCTCACCTTGCCGTTGGCGGTCAGCTTGAACCGCTTCTTGGCGCCAGAATGGGTCTTCATCTTCGGCATAACTCGGGGTGAGTAAAGCAGATCGGCGGTCAGATGCCCGATCGCCCCGAGGTACCCGCGGAAGAAGCTATTCGGCCGCTTTGGGCTGAGCCGCGGCGGGTTCGGCTTCGGTGGCTGAGGCGGCGGGCTCGGGAGCGGAGTCGTCGGACTCAGGCTCGGAGGCGGGAGCCTCTTCCTTGGGCTCGGGCGCCTTCTGCGCTCCCTTGCCGTTGGTCGAGGGTGGCGTGGCTTCGGCTTCGTGAGCGGCCTCTTCGCGCTGCTGGCGGCGCGGGCGCTTCTCGGTGCCGTCGTCAGCGTGCTCTTCGTGGGCGTGCTCGGCATGCTCGCCCTCGGCGAGGATCGCCTTGGACGGGGCCAGCATCATCGTCATGTTGCGGCCGTCCTGCAGCGGCGACTGTTCGACGACGGCGATCTCCGAGAGTTCGCCGGCGAGCTTGTCGAGCAGCGCGACGCCGCGCTCAGGGTGCGTGACCTCGCGGCCGCGGAACATGATCGTGACCTTGACCTTGTCCTTGCCCTTGAGGAAGCGCTCGACGTGGCCCTTCTTGGTGTCGTAGTCGTTCTGCGCGATCTTCGGGCGGAACTTGATCTCGCGGATCGTGATCTGCTGCTGGTGCTTGCGGGCGGCCTTCTGCTTCTGCGCCTGCTCGTACTTGTACTTCGAGTAATCGAGCACACGGCAGACGGGCGGGCGAGCCTCGGGGGCCACCTCGACCAGGTCGAGATCGCGCTCCTGCGCGTACACCAGCGCATCCGACGTCTTCATGACGCCGATCTGGTTGCCGTCCTCGCCAATCAGGCGAACCTCAGGCACGCGGATGCGGTCATTGATCCGCGTCTGGTCGCGTTCCGGCGGGCGCCGGTCGAACCTACGTGGAACCGGCACTAGCTGTTATTGCGGCGTTGCTTCAAGCGGCGCCGGGCCGGTCGGGATAAGTCTGCTGGATCAACGAGAGGAATTATAGCCGCGAGTGACTCAAGTCAACCGTAAGGTCTTGATCAGTTGAGCGCACGGGTCGCGATCAGGTCGGAGATCCGCCGCACGAAGTCATCGAGTACGACGGCGCCCTGGTCTCCCGCACGGTGCTCGCGCACGCCAACCTCGCCCGCTTCCTGCTCGCGATCGCCGACGACCAGCATGAACGGGACCTTGCGCACCTCGGCGTCGCGGATCTTGCGACCCACCGACTCGGTGCGATCGTCGAGCTCGACGCGCACGCCCGCCGCCGCGAGCCGCTCGCGGACTGACGCGGCGTAGTCGTTGTGGCGGTCGGCGATCGGCAGCACGATCACCTGCAGCGGCGCCAGCCAGACCGGCAGCTCGCCGCGGAAGTGCTCGAGCAGGATCCCGATGAAGCGCTCGTAGGACCCCATCAGCGCCCGGTGGATCATCACCGGCTGGTGCTCGGCGTTGTCGGCGCCCATGTAGTTGAGGGCGAAGCGCTCCGGGAAGTTGTAGTCGAGCTGGCAGGTGCCGAGCTGCCATGAGCGGCCGAGCGAGTCGGTCATGTGGATGTCGATCTTCGGGCCGTAGAAGGCGCCGTCACCCTCGTTGATCGTGTACTCGAGCCCGTGGCCGTCGAGCGCGTTCTTGAGCGCCGCCTCGCTTTTGTCCCACAGCTCGTCGGAGCCGATCCGGTTGTCGGGTCGCGTCGAGAGCTCGAGCTGGACGTCGAGGCCGAACAGCCTGTAGGTGTCGAACGCGAACTGCAGCACGCCTGAGACCTCGTCCTGGATCTGGTCCTCGGTGCAGAAGATGTGCGCGTCGTCCTGAGCGAAATGGCGCACGCGCAGGAGACCGTGGAGCGTGCCGCTCGGCTCGTTGCGGTGCAGCAGACCGGGCTCCGAGTAGCGGACCGGCAGGTCCCGGTAGGAGTGCGGCTGCATCAGGTAGAGCTGGCAGTGGCCGGGACAGTTCATCGGCTTGAGCGCCATCTGCCGGTCCTCGGACTCGGTGATGAACATGTCGTCGTGGTACTTGTCCCAGTGGCCTGAGGTCTTCCACAGTGAGCTGTCGAAGAGCTGCGGGGTCTTGACCTCCGTGTAGCCGCGCGGAGCGCCCATCTCCCGGCTGAGCTTGACCAGCTCGTTGAAGACCGCGGTGCCCGGCGGGAACCAGAAGGCGGAGCCCGGCGCGGTCTCGGAGAAGCCGAACATGCCGAGCAGCGGGCCGAGGCGGCGGTGGTCGTTCTGGCGCGCGCGCTCGAGCCGCTCGAGGTACTCCTCGAGGTCCTTGTTCGAGAAGAACGCGGTCCCATACACGCGCGTGAGCATCTTCCGGTTCGAGTCTCCCCGCCAGTAAGCGCCCGCGACCGACTGCAGCTTGAACGCCTTGATGCGCTTGGTGGTCGGCGCGTGCGGGCCGCGGCAGAGATCGACGAAATCACCGTTCGTGTAGAGGCTGACGCTCGTGACGGGCGCGTCGGCCGGCGCGTTCTGGACCAAGTCCTCGATCAGCTCGACCTTGTAATCCTGGCCCTCGCGCGTGTAGAGCTCGAGCGCCTCCCCCACCGTCACGTCCTCACGCACGAACACCTCGTCGGCGTTGATGTGCTCGCGCATCCTGGCCTCGATCGCGGGGAAGTCGGCCTCGCTGAGCGTCACTCCGTCGGGCAGTTCGAGGTCGTAGTAGAAGCCGTTCTCGATCGGCGGTCCGATCGAGATCTTGACGCCGGGATAGAGCTCGAGCACCGACTCCGCGAACACGTGCGCAGCGTCGTGGCGGATCAGCTCGAGCGCCTCGTCCCCGCTCTTCTCGGTGATGATCTCGATGCGGCCTTCGCCGCCGGTCGGCAGCGCCCGCGCGAGGTCGTAGGCGACGCCGTCGACCTTGATCGCGAGTGCCGCCTTCGCAAGGCCAGGGCCGATCGCTGCGGCCGCGTCGGCGCCGGTCGCCCCCTCCGGCAGGCTCAGCTTGTCTCCATTTGGAAGTGCGTAATCCACTGTTCAACTGATCGTACGTGCCCGCCTGGCAACTTGACGTCCGGCTGGATTTGGCGTGCCGCCTCGCCCGCTGGCGAGGGGAATCTCGTGTGGCAACCCTGAACGTATTTTTCTCCGCGCTTCCGCCTCAGTTATGTAAAGGTTGCTTCACCAAGTGGGGCACGTGCGGTCTGAAGGAGGCTGGCGACTTGGTTGGGATCGGACGACGGATCAACTCGATACGAATCGCTTTGGTAGCGGTGGTCGTCGGGGCCACTGGGGCCCTGTGTTTCGGTGTCGGTCCCGCTGCGGCGGACAACACGATCACCGTCAACACGACCCAGACGACGTATACACAGGGCGACGGCCTGTGCTCACTTGCCGAGGCGGTCGACTACTCAGACGGCAACCCTGACAGCGATTGCTCGACCGCGCCCCGCTCGGGGACGACGACGATCAAGCTGCCGGCGGGCAAGTACCTCGTCCCGGGCAGCCTGGAGCTCGACGATCCGACGGACATCGTCGGCTCAGGAGCCGCGAGCACCGACCTCGACGGAAACGACTCGAGCCAGGTGCTGAACATCGACAGCACGGCCACCGTCACGATCAGCGGCGTCGAGATCTCGGGCGGCAACAGCGGCGTCTCCACGGCAGGGTGCTCGGGTAGTGGTATCAGCTTCAACTGCCCAAACGGAGAGACCGGGAACAACGGCGGGGGCGTGATCAACTTCGGGAACCTGACGCTGCAGTCGGTGACGGTCGCGGGCAACCACGCTGGCGATGGCACGAGCCCGATCGTTGGTGTCCGCATCTGCGCGCCGACCTGCGCCGGCGGGAACGGAGCGAACGGCGGATCCGGCGGCGGGATCTACAACACTGGGACCTTGACGATCGAGAACTCGACGATCACTGGCAACAGCAGCGGCGTGGGTGGGGCCGGCGAGAGCGCGGAGAACGGAACCATCGGGACCGGTCCCGGGGCCAACGGCGGAGACGGCGGCGTCGGGGGTACTGGCGGCGGCATCGCCAGCCTCGGCTCGCTCACGGTGATGAACTCGACCATCTCCGGTAACCAGACCGGCTCAGGCGGCGCGGCCGGAAACGGTAGCTCTGCCACGGGCACGGGCGACAACGGCGGCTCCGGCGGCCTCGGCGGGTCGGGTGGCCCCGGTGCCGGCATCTACAGCGACGGCAACCCGCTCACGGTCACGGGGTCCACGCTCTCCGGCAATCAGGCGGGCAACGGCGGCAATGCGGGCTCGGGTGGAGCTGGTAACGGCTCCGGGACAGACGGTGCGAGTGGCGAGGACGGGTTTGGCGGCGACGCGGGTGCTGCGTATTCAGCGTTCTCCACGGCCGCGTTCACCAATGACACCATCTTCGGAAACGCCACGGGTGCCGCGGGCTCAGACGGAACCGCAGCCGACGGGGGCTTCGGTGGCGGCCTTTCATTCGCCGACACGGGCGTGACGCTGAGCGATGTGACGATCGCCGACAACAGTGCGCACAGCTCGGCAATTGGCGGCGGAGCGATATTTGTGAATCCCGGGTTTGCCGCACCGGTCGAGCGCAACGCGATCGTCGCCTCAAACGCGGCCCCCACCCACGCGAACTGTGCGGGCACTGAGCCGGTGGATGCGGGACACAACATTGTCTTCGGCGACAGCACCTGTCCGGGCGCTGTCGAGAATCCCAGGCTGGGTGGATTGGCAGACAACGGCGGCCCAACCGAGACGGTCGCACTGTTGAGTGGCAGCCCGGCGATCGACACGGTGCCGCCGAGCGACTGCGTCGCGACCACGGATCAGCGCGGCGTGAGTCGCCCGCAGGGCGGCAGCTGCGACGCCGGGGCGTACGAGGTGGCGCCGCCGACCTTCGACACGGCGACCGCCGTCGCGGCCGGGCCGGAGTCGGCGACCGTGAGCGGTCAGGTCAACCCCAACCTCACCGACGCAAAGCTGACCGTCCGCTACGGCACGACCACCGCCTACGGCTCGAGCACAGCTGCGACGGACCTCGGTGCTGGAGACGGCCCGAAGTCGTTCTCGATTGGACTGACCGGGCTGACCCCGGGCACGACCTACCACGTCCAGCTTGTCGCGACGAACAACGACGGCACCAGCACGAGTAATGACCTGACGCTCAGCACCCCTATCGCGCTGACCACCGGCACCCGCGCCGACCTGACCGCTTCCGTCGCCAGTCACACGATCAAAGGCACCGCGGTCTCGGTGCGGATCGCCTGCGCCGCCGGCGGCACGGGCTGCAGCGGCGCGCTCAAGCTCACCTCGCATGTAACGACCAAGGGGAGCAAGGTCGTCGCAGTGGCGGCCAAGGCGAAGCGGAAGACCGCCGTCCGGACCATGGGCAGCGGGCGCTATTCGCTCGCCGCAGGCACGACCAAGATCGTGAAGCTGACGCTCAACGGCGCCGGCAAGCGGCTGTTGAAGACACGCCACCGTCTGCCCACGACGATGACGCTGACGGGCGCCGCTCGCGTGACCATGAAGCTCACGTTCATCTCCGCACCGAAGCGCGTCAAAAAGCGCCGGCACGCTAAAGTTGCGCCATCTTCCCAGGGCGATTAGCTCAGCTGGGAGAGCGCCGCCTCGACAAGGCGGAGGTCACTGGTTCGAGCCCAGTATCGCCCACTCAGGGCCCGCGTTTGCGGGCCTTTCCTTTTGTACGGGGGGGTGCACCGCCGAGTTCCCGGGTGCGGCGGGCGTGGCTAGACGGACCAGAGGGCTTGGGTGGGCGAGAGACGCGCGGCTCGTAGGGCGGGGATGAGGCCGGCGAGGGCGCCGATGGTAAGCGAGGCTGCGATGCCGCCGGCCCAGGCTTCGGTCGGGATGATGGTGGCCCAGTGTTTGGTGTGCGCGTAGACGGCCGTCGCGGCGGTGCCGAGGCCGACGCCGACGGCGCCGCCGAGCAGCCCGAGCAGTATCGCTTCGGAGAGGAACTGGGTGCGGATGTGGCCTCTGGTGGCGCCGAGCGCGCGGCGCAGACCGATCTCCGAGCGGCGCTCGAGCACGGAGATGATCATGATGTTGGCGACCCCGACCGCGCCGACCAACAGCGCGACGGCACCGAGGCCGAGGAACAGCCCGTTGAGTGCGCTGTTGGCGTCGGCCTGGGCTACCAGTGCCGATGAAGGTTGGCTCACGTTGACCTCGTTCGGGTTCTCAGGGTTCGCGGTCGCAGCGAGCAGGTTGTCGACGGTGGCGACCCTGTCAGTTTGGGCGCGGAGGTAGATGGTGGACGGGTGACCGTCGAACCCCAGGTATTTCTCCGCTGCGGGGTAGCCGACGAGGACGGAGGCGTCGACGTCAGAGGCGAGCACGGCAGGTTTGAGGATGCCCGCGAGGTAGAACCATTCGCCGCCGACCCAGAGGCGCTCGCCGCGATAGATATGGTCGATCCCGAGCAGCTGGGCGGCGACGGCACCGAGCACGACGACGGGCTCCTGGGCGCTCGCCGCGTTCAGATAGCGCCCCTGGGCGACACTGGTGGCAATGACGGGAAGAAGGTCGAGGCTGGCTGCTTGGACGGTTAGGCCGTTGCTGTCGACGGAGGGGATGTACGGGTCGCGGTAGGCGTTGGCGTCGCTGACGGTCCCGGTACTCTGCACCTGCTGCACACCGCTGATCCGGCCGATCATCCCGGGCGCCGCGGTGGGCAGTTCGGCCGTGCCGCCGGTCAGGCTCTGCCCGTTGCTGACAGTCAGCAGGTTGGTGCCGAGCCGGTTGATCTGCGCCAGCAGACCGGCCTGAGAGGACGCCGATAGGCCTAGGACGGCGACGATGGCGGCCACGCCGATGGCGATACCAAGACCTGAGAGCGCGGCACGCAGCTTCCGTGTGCGCAGTCCGACGGCGGAGAGTCGGGTCAGGTCGGAGAGCTGCAACCGTGGCCGGCTCACGGGGGCGACGGCGGTCATGACTTGAGGCCGGTGTCGCCAACGATCTGGCCATCGAGGATCTCTACCTTGCGGGGCATGCGCTCCGCTATGGCGTTGTCGTGGGTAATTACCACGATCGTCGATCCGGCCTGGTGGAGCTGGTTGATCAGGGCCAGGATCGCTTGGCCGGTGGCCTGGTCGAGGTTGCCGGTCGGCTCGTCGGCGAGCACGATGGCTGGCTGCCCGACCAGTGCGCGGGCGATCGCGACGCGTTGGCGTTGCCCGCCCGAGAGCTGGGTCGGGTGCGCATCAGGGCGCCCGACCACGCCGACCAGATCAAGGGCCTCGAGCGCACGATCACGGCGCTGCTTGATCGGGACCCCGGCGTAGAGGAGCCCGTCAGCGACGTTGTCCAGCACAGTGGAGTGCTCGGCCAGGAAGAACTGCTGGAAGATGAACCCGATTCGTGTCGCGCGCAGGTAGGTGACTTCGTCGTCGGGCATGGTTGCGACGTCGAGCCCCGTGATCCGCACCGCTCCGCTGGTGGGGCGGTCGAGCGTTCCCATCAGTTGAAGCAGCGTGGTTTTGCCCGACCCCGAGGGACCGACGATCCCGACCAGCTCCCCCTGGCCGATGCCGAGGTTGACACCACTGAGGGCCTGGACCGGTGGCTCCCCCGGGTAGCTCTTGGTCACGTTGTCTACAGCGAGCACCGGGAACTGGAACGCAGCAGCGACGGCGCTGTCACCTGCTATTCGTGCTGGGCGGTACCTCGTCATGTGGCCGGGACCACCACTTTTTGGCGTGCTACGAGCCGTGAGCCGGTGACCTGCACGAGCCCCTCGGCATCGTCAAACAGTCCGAGCGAGACCGGTACGAGATGATTGGCCTCTCTGGTGCCGACGACCTCGACGGCATAGCCACCGCTAGCCCGGGCCAGCAGCGCGTTCACGGGCACCACGAGTGCGTTCGGAACTCTGGCGGTCGTGAGGCCGACCTGCACCGGAGCCTGATCCCACGTGCCCGTGTAAGCCGGATCAGAAGGTGCGATGTCCACATTAATGGTCGGCGTGGTGCTCCCCGAGTTGCCTGAGGAGCAGTAGTCCGTACCCGGCGCCGCGGAGTTTGAGCTTGCCCCGCCCGACCCGGAGTTCGATGCGCATGTGGCAACCGTCCCCACCGAGGTCACGACACCGGGGGTGATCTTGTTGTTGGGCAGCGTGATTGTCACCTTGTCCCCGACCGCCACGTCGCTCTCTTGGGCGGCGTCCAACGCCACTTGCACCTGCCGCCTGGTCGAGGTGCCCTGCAGCACCGTCTGGCCGGCCTGAGCACTTCCCCCCAGCGGCACTGCGACTGCAGTCACCCTCACAGCGGTCGGTTCGAACACCGCCTGGCCAAGGGTTAGCGTGCCGTTCTGGGTCACCCCCAGGGCGGCCTGGAGCTTCTCCAACGCTGAGGTAGTGGCTGACCCGAAGGATGCGGAGGACGGACTCAGCTGAGATCGGGTCGCATAGCCGAGCGCGACCAGGTCCTTGTTGAACTCGGCAATGTCAGGGCCGGTCATTCCGGCCGACAGGGTCCGGTAGGCAGGCGTTGAGCCATACAGCAGAAGCACCGGGCTGTCGTTGACCCGGTAGAGCACCTGTCCCTGCCGAACCACTTGCCCGACCTCGGGCAGCTTGGTGTATGCCCCCTGGGCCTCGTTTATCACGGTGTACGACGAGCCATCCGACCAAGCACCGTAGGTCAGGATTCCGTCCTCGGAAACTGTCGCCGAGAGCGCTTCCCGTTGCACTGTTGCGACGCTCACGTGCGACCTGTGCGCGGCCAGGGCCTCTTGACTCGGACCGGACATGATGACCACGCCGCCAGTGGCAGCTAAGGCGATCAGGATGGTGGCTGCGCCCACCACCCACCTCTTCCGCTTCACCTCGTGACCCCCGCTGCGGCTGCCTCATCGCTGCACTTCTGCATCGCGGCATGGAGCATGCTCATCCCACCGGGTTCTGCGGTGGACGGGATTCGCTCCGTGTCGACGAGCGGCCCACTTGTGGTGGGGTCGGGGAAGTCCTTCAAGCCGTTGTGGCGGATGCAACGGGCGAACTTGAGCGCGGCCTCCTGCTGCTGGGGGCTCCGCTTGCTGCCCATGAACCCGGCTGGCTCCAGCTCCTTGCATGCGCTGAGGGCCTGCGTGAACGCCGGGGTGCTCGTGTCTAGCGACGAGCCGTTCGCTATTGCGTCAATGGTGAGCTTGCCCGTCGCGCTCGGGTCCGGGAAGCCGCTGACCCCGCTCTTGCGCATGCACTCGGCGAACTTCACCGCCTTACCAGCGTCGGCGGCACTGTTGTTGGCGCCGGTCTGCGCGGCTGCGCCTGAGCCGCACCCGCTGATCAGGGCGACCGTGGCGACCATGGCAAGGGCGACCAGCGGCCATCGTTCTTTACTCATAGGTTCTCCCGACGGGTGGTGATTTCAGTGGACATCAGTTCGGCACCGAGGGCCCGATGGAAGCGACGAGCTGCCGGCGAGGCGGCTCCGTTGGCTGCCTGCCGCGAGCGGCTGCTTGTGCGGGTTGTCTGTAGCTCACGCCTGCCAGTCAAGGCGCCGGGGCGTTGCCCGCATGTATGCGTTTTTCGATATGGCGACGATATGTGCCGGCTGCAAGCATCCGGACCATGCGTGTGCTGATCGTCGAGGACGAGCCCTACATGGCAGAAGCCATCCGTGACGGTCTGCGACTCGAGGCGATCGCCGCCGACATCGCCGGTGACGGCAACGCGGCTCTGGAACTACTCAGAAGCGACTCCTACGACATCGCCGTGCTCGACCGCGACATTCCCGGGCCCTCGGGCGACGAGATCGCCAGACGGATCGTCGCTTCCGGCAGCGGCATGCCGATCCTGATGCTCACCGCCGCCGACCGGATCGACGACAAGACCTCCGGGTTCGGACTCGGCGCCGACGACTACCTCACCAAACCCTTCGAGCTCCAGGAGCTCGTGCTCCGGCTCAGAGCACTCGACCGCAGGCGCCCCCACAACAGGCCACCCGTGCGAGAGATCGCAGGCCTGCGTCTGGATCCGTTCCGCCGCGAGGTCTACCGCGATGACCGCTACGTCGCACTGACACGCAAGCAGTTCGCTGTGCTCGAAGTGCTCGTCGCTGCCGAAGGAGGTGTCGTCAGCGCCGAAGAGCTCCTGAAGCAGGCCTGGGATGAGAACGCAGATCCGTTCACCAATGCCGTGCGCATCACCGTGTCGGCACTACGCAAACGGCTCGGCGAGCCGTGGATCATCGTCACGGTCGCCGGGGTCGGATACCGCATAGGCGCCCAACCAGAAACCGCCCATGAGCGAGGCGGATGTGGATAGATCCCTCGCCAGCCTCGCACCGCGTCGCATGCTCCACCTGCCCTCGCGAACGGTGCGTCTGCGCCTGACCCTGCTCTACAGCGGCCTGTTCCTCGTGTCGGGACTCGCGCTTCTCGTGACTACCTACCTACTGTTCCGCAGCAGTACCGGGGTCGACCTGATCGTTCCCACCGGGAATCGGGGCGGCCTCCATGGGATTTCGCAGAACCCCGACGTCGTTCGCCAGGTGCGCCAAATGTATGAGGCGTCCGTCGCACGTAAAACGGACGGTCTCCACCAGGGGCTGATCCAGTCCGGAGTCGCGCTCGCGATCCTGACCGTCGTCTCGATCGCGCTCGGCTGGCTGGTCGCGGGCCGGGTGCTGCGCCCGCTGCGCACCATCACCGCGACCACCCGGCAGATCTCAGAGCACAACCTGAACGAGCGCCTTGCGCTCTCCGGGCCGCGCGACGAGCTCAAGGATCTCGCCGACACCGTCGACGGCCTGCTCGCACGACTTGAAGCACACGTCGCCGAACAGCAGAGATTCGCAGCCAACGCCTCCCACGAACTGCGCACCCCGCTTGCGATCACCCAGACCCTTCTCGAGGTCGCCCGCAACGATCCGAACCGCGCCAACGGCGACCTCGTCGACCGCCTTCACGAGATCAATACCCGAGCGATCGACCTCACGGAAGCCTTGCTCCTGCTAAGCCGCGCCGGCCAAGGTTCGTTTGCCACCGAGCGCGTCGACTTGTCCCTGATCGTCGAGGAAGCAACCGAGACGCTGCTCCCCCTCGCAGAACAACGCGGCATCACCATGGAAACCTCCGGCGAGACGACCCCCACCATCGGCTCACACGCGCTCCTGCTGCAGATGACGACGAACCTCGTACAAAACGCGATCGTCCACAACCTGCCAGCAGAGGGCGCCCTGTGGGTCACGACACAAGCTCACGCCGATAGCGCGGAGCTCACTGTCGAGAGCACCGGTGAGGAGCTCACCCCAGATTTGGTCTCCACACTTGCCGAGCCATTTCAGCGCGGCGCCGAACGGATACGTCCCGATCACGAAGGTGTCGGCCTTGGCCTCGCGATCGTCAAAAGCATCACCCAAGCACACGGCGGAACTCTCAGCCTGACCACTAGAGCCACTGGGGGGCTTCGTGTCACGGTGCGATTCCCCGCCGCAGGCCTTCAAACGCAGGCACTCCACCGGCCCCGCAGTCAAAACCAATAACCCATGCCTCCCGCCGCGTGGCGCACGATGCGCCGTTGGTGGCTTTCGGGCTTAGGCCGAGGATCATGGCCGCAGGGCCAGCGATTCGACACTACTCCTATCGCGGGCACCCATGGGCCGATAGCCAGGCGACCGGCCGAATTGTCCGGTTTGCGAGCTCATCTCAGCCGTGCTTCGGTGCAGTGGTCAGATCGGCGGAACCACCCTCCGTCAGCGCGAGCGGATTGACGACGCGGTCATAGAGTTCCTCGCTGACACCGTTGTCCAGGGCCGCCTTTTTCAGGGTCAGGCCGTGGTCGATGGCGTAGTGCGAGATGACCGAGGCCTTGTCGTAGCCGACGACCGGCGACAGCGCCGTGACCATCATCACGGACCGCTCAATGTTCTGCTTGAGCTTGGGTTCGTTGAGCTCGGCGCCCTCGATCATGAACTTGCGCAGGTGGTCGCACATGTCGGCCTGGATCAGCGCCGAGTGCAGGTAGTTGTTGATCAGGATCGGGCGAAAGGCGTTGAGCTCGAAGTTGCCCTCGGCGCCGCCCAGCGTCACCGCGACGTCAGAGGCGATGATCTGGATGGAGACCATCAGCATCGCCTCGGCCTGGGTCGGGTTGACCTTCCCGGGCATGATCGACGAGCCTGGCTCGTTGGCCGGCAGGATCAGCTCGTGAATCCCGGTCCGCGGGCCCGAGCCCAACCAGCGCAGATCGTCGGCGATCTTGTAGAGCGTCACTGCCGCGGCCTTCAGTCCCGCGTGCGCGCGGACCATCCGATCGAGCGTCCCCTGAGCGGTGAACTTGTTGGGCACCGTCTCGAACGGCGAGCCCGTCATCCTCGCGATCTCCATGGCGCACTCGTCGCCGAACCCGATCGGGGCGTTCAGCCCGGTGCCGACGGCGGTTCCTCCCATCGCCACCTTGAGCAGGCCGCGGGTGGCGTGCTCAACTTCTGCAATCGCATCGTCGAGCGCCCCGACATAGCCGGACCACTCCTGGCCGACAGTCAGCGGCGTTGCGTCCTCGAGGTGGGTGCGGCCGATCTTGACCACATCAGCCCATTGCTTGGACTTCCGCTCGATCGCGTCACGTAGACGCCGGAGCGCCGGGATCGTCTTCTCGGACGCCATCTTGTAGGCGGCGATGTGCATCGCCGTCGGGAACGTGTCGTTGCTCGACTGCCCCATGTTCACGGCGTCATTCGGGTGAACCGGTTCCTGCGAACCAAGCGTCCCCCCCACCAACTGAATGCAGCGGTTGGAGATGACCTCGTTGACGTTCATGTTGGACTGGGTGCCTGACCCGGTCTGCCAGACGTACAAGGGGAAGTCCTCGTCGAGCTTTCCAGTGATCACTTCGTCGCACACTTGCTGGATCAGGTTGCCCTTCCACTCGGGCATGCGACCAGCGCGAGTGTTGACGATCGCGGCCGCCTTCTTCACGTACCCGTACGCGTGATACACCTCTTTCGGCATCCGGTCGTTGCCGATGTCGAAGTGCTCGAGGCTGCGCTGGGTCTGCGCGCCCCAGTACCGGTCGGCGGGGACCTCAACGTCGCCGAGGCTGTCGAACTCGAGCCGTAGCCCGGTGGCATCCAGGCCGATAGGTAGATCGAGGATCTTTGGCTTCGCATCGCTGGTAGCGGTCATGAGAGGTTCCTCCGATCGTCATTCGAGGGTGGTCCGACGTTTTACGGATACACGGTCACGCGCTTCGCCCTGCATCGTGCGGGCTGACTGCAACGACGGCCATTAACACCGCTGTCGTCATCGGCTGCGAGATCCGATGTGCTTGGGACGGCGTTTGGACAGCGACCCGGTAGCTCCTCATCGCGAGGAACGTGATCATCAGCCGCACCCGGATTGGGATCCTGGAGAAGGCTGTCAACCAACCTCGTCTAGGCATACCTTTGACCCATGCTAACCCCCGATGTTGGAGGCTGGCAGCTGTTGTTCTGCCGGGTTGTCTTGAATGCGTACGCTCTCGCCGATGGATGCGACCTCCGGCACGACCGCTGACACGGCAGGTCAGCAACGGACTACGGTCATCTCGATCATCACCGCTTCCTCGCTGATGGTGCTGATGCTTGGCGTCGGGCTGGCAGCTTCGAGTCTTGGTCTTGTCTCGACCGGGATCGAGTCGACCGGGGATGTTGTTGCGGCCGTGGTGACGTTCTTCGCCGTCCGGCTTGGATCCCGTCCCGCGGACGAGTCACATCCCTTCGGGCACCGCCGCGCCGAGAACCTTTCTGCATTGGCCGAGGCGTCGATCCTGCTCGGTGGTGGATTGATCGTCGTCATCGAAGCCGTACAGCGACTGATCGGCGGCCACAGCTCGCTCACGGCCCGCTGGTACGTATTCGCGGTCATCTCCTTGGCGATCGTCGTCAACGTCGGCCGCGCCCTGATCGCGTACCGCAGCGCCCATCAGTACGGCTCCGCGGCGCTGCGCTCCAACTCGTTTCATTTCGCCAGCGATGTCGGCGGATCGATCGCGGTCCTGTTCGGTTTGATCCTCGTCCGTGCAGGGTTCCACGACGGCGACGCCATCTCAGCGTTGATCGTCGCCGCGCTGATCTTCACAGCGGCCGGCCGCCTGATCTTCGAAAATGCCCAGGTCCTGATGGACACGGCACCGGCACACGCCCAGGCCCTAGCCCGGGAAGCGATCACAGCTCTACCTGAGATTGAGCTTGATCGACTCCGGCTTCGCGAATCCGGCGGACGGTACTTCGCAGACGTGGTCGTGGGGATCCCGCCAGGCCAAGCGGTGGTCGAAGGCCACGCTGCGGCCGACGCCGTAGAGCGCGCGGTCGAGCAGGTGCTGCCCGGCAGTGACGTCATCGTGCACGTGGAACCTCGCCGTCGCGGCCTCACCCTTCGTGACCGGGTCCTTGCCATCGCGCTGAGCGAACCGAGCGTCAGCGAAGCCCACGACATCACCATCTTTGATCACGGTGATCAGCACAGCGTCTCGCTGCACCTCAAACTGCCGGCCGACAGCTCCCTGATGGCCGCCCACGAGGTGGCTGAACGAGTCGAAGCGGCCATCCGAGCCCTGCCGAACGTCAGCGACGTGCGGACCCATCTCGAACCGCTTGAGCAACCGATCGCCGCCGACCCAACAGCGCACACAGACCCGGGCGCGCTTGAAAAGATCGAGACGGTTGTTCAGCGATACGCACACACCCCCGCGCGAGATCTTCGTCTACTTCCCACGCCGCATGGTGAGGTGCTCTTCATCACCGTCTCGGTCGGAGCAGACGCCTCACTCGATCAGGCGCACCAGCTGGCCAGCGAACTCGAGGAAGAGCTCCGTCAGGAACTCCCCTCGATCGCCGACGTAGTTGTCCACACAGAACCCTGACCAGGTGGCATTGATGTCAGTTCCGGCAGTCCACGTAGAGGGTCTAACGAAGCACTTTGGCGCCACAGTCGCGCTCGCGGGTCTGGATCTCGATGTTGACGAGGGGACGGTCTTCGGGCTGCTCGGCCCGAACGGGGCGGGGAAGACGACGCTCGTCCGGGTGCTGGCGACCCTGCTGACTCCCGACAGCGGCAGAGCCGAGGTGTTCGGACATGACGTCGTCGCAAGCGCTGCCGCGGTTCGCGAGATGCTCGGTTTGACCGGGCAGTTCGCCGCGGTCGACGAGATTCTCACCGGCCGCGAGAACCTTCAGATGTTCGGTCGACTGTTCGGCCTCTCGGCCGATGAAGCAGGTGCGCGGTCTGCAGAGCTGCTTGAGCGCTTCGATCTGGCGGACGCCGCCGACCGGCCGGCGCGGACCTATTCCGGAGGGATGCGGCGACGTCTCGATCTCGCATCGAGCTTGCTAACCCGTCCGCGGATGCTGTTCTTGGATGAGCCCACCACCGGGCTTGATCCGCGCAGCCGGATCCAGATCTGGCAAGCCGTGCGGGAGCTCGTGCGCGAGGGCACGACCCTCCTGCTTACGACTCAGTACCTCGAGGAAGCCGATCAGCTCGCCGACCAGATCGCCGTCATCGACCATGGGCGCGTGATCGCGACGGGCACCGGCAACGAACTCAAGGACCGCGTCGGCGGGCAGATTCTCGAGGTCCAGCTGACGAGCGCCGGCCAACGCGACGAGGCGGCGTCTCTGCTCGCCGGTATCGGATGCGGCGAGCCGGAGCCCGGCGACCGCACAGACCAGCTCACGCTTCCGGCTCCGCGAGATGGGCTTGAGCTGATCGAGGCCGCCGCCTCGGCATTACGCGGAGCCGGGATCGCCGTAAGCGACCTCGGGCTGCGCCGGCCGACGCTCGACGACGTCTTCCTGCAACTGACCGGTGCACCTCCGAGCGAGAACGGTGACGGGCCCCAGGCATCTGCTGCCAGCAACGCGCCGGGGACGGCAACAGCCAGACAGGCGCCTCCGCCGTCCGCAGCCAACGGACGCGCCGCGAAGGCGGCCGGACCACTCCACGCGCTCCGCAAGATGTCAGCGAGGACGGTGCGCCAGGACATCACTGACATGGCCGTGGTCACGGCCCGGAATCTGCGTCATTTCGTCCGCCAGCCGGAGCTCTTGATCTTCTCAACGATCCAGCCGGTGATGTTCGTGCTGCTGTTCAACTTCGTGTTCGGCGGCGCCGTCGACCAGTCGCTGCCGCACGGAGTGAGCTACATCGATTACCTGCTCCCGGGGATCTTCGTGCAGTCCGTCGCGTTCCGTGCCAGCATGACCGCCGTCGGCCTCTCAGAGGACCTCAAGCGCGGCGTAATCGATCGCTTCCGCTCGATGCCGATGGCGCGCTCGGCCGTACTGATCGGACGTACCAACGCCGACCTAGTCCGCAACATTTTCATCGTCCTGCTGATGGTCGGCGTGGGATACGTGATCGGCTTCCGCTTCCAGGCTGGCTTCCTACAGGCAGTCGCTTCCATAGCTGTGGTCGCCGCCTTCGGCCTGGCATTGAGCTGGATCTTCGCCTTTGTGGCGCTGACCGTGAACGGCGCCGAAGCGGCCCAGTCCGCCGGTTTCGTGGTCATCTTCCCGCTCGTCTTCGCCAGCTCCGTCTTCGTGCCCGTCTCGAGCATGCCGCAGTGGCTACAGGCCTTCGCCAAGGTGAGCCCGGTGACCCTCACCGCCAACACCGCGCGTTCATTAGCCCTCGAGCACGGCGTGCCCAATTCACTCGGCGGAACGATCGCCTGGGTCGTCGGCCTCCTGGCCGTGTTCATCCCGCTATGCGTTTGGCGCTATCGGCGGATGAGCTGACATCGCCGCCAGGAATTCGTCCTCGAGGGCGTAGTCAAAGGCCCGGTCGAACCGGCCGTCATCGAGCTCCTCAGGCAGCCGTGCGGAAGTGGCGGTGTCCGACACGTCGGTCAGCCAATCGAGCTCGTCCGCGATCGTCGAGGCAAAGTCACCGACCGGCCGATACCCAAGTCCGACCGCCGCGCTCGTATCAAGCACGACCGGCGGACGACGGTCCCAGGGGTGCCAGCCAAGCGGCGACGGGACATCGTCGTCCAGCAACACGACCTTCCATGTGTGAGCGAGGTGCCTGGCGACAATCCCCGCGATCTCAATACCAGAAGGAGCGTCAGGGTCTGCCGCGTTGAGGATCCGGGCGGCGGGTTGCTCAGCGATCGTCTCGACCAAGCTCGCGACATTGACCGCCGCGCTGGGATGGTCAATCCCCCGTCCCCTGCCCGCGAGCAGTACGACAGAACGGCGGTCGAGCACGCGCTTGACGAACACCCACGATCGCGCCGGGACCGCGCCGCGGCCATGGACCTTGGAGGGCCGCAGCACCGAGACCGGCAGCCCACTATCGAGCAGCACTCGCTCGGCCGCGACCTTGTTCGCGCCATACCCCTCGCGGCTGCGGTAATCCATGTTCCCCGCAAGCACAGTGGGCTGTGACTCCGTCACCGGACCCGCGAAGTGCGGCGGCTCCGGCGAGTTCGCATGGCGGCCCAGCGCGTCGGCGTAGACCGCCTTGCTCGAGATCATGACCGTCGAATTCGCGTGCGCCGCCAGCGGCAACAGGCCCGCAGCGTCAGCGGCCGTGAAGCAGGCGCAGTCGACCAGGAGATCGGCGCCACCGCCAAACGCGGCGCGAACCGCTCGCGCATCCGATCGATCAGCGGCCGTGAATCCCACCCGTCCCGTCAGATCGTCCGGGACCGTCCGCGCCCCACGGGCCAGCACGTCGACATCCCACCCCGCCGCCAGCAGCCAGCGGCCGATCGCCCCGCCGACCAGCCCCGTCCCGCCGATGACGAACGCGCGCGTCACCGCCCTTGGCTGCGCGCGTAGCGCACGAGGCCACGCAAGAGCCAAAGGTCGAGGCCCAGGAACGGGAGGAATACGAGTCCCCACCAGTAGCCCTTGATGCAGAGGAACACGGTGACGAAGAGGATCCAAGGCGCAAGGAGGGCGCGCAAGACGATCATCTGTTTGACGTGCTTACGCGCCCAGTGGCCGCCCAAGCCGGCATGTTGTTGGTCCGCGACCATCGCCAAGAACCATCCTATGCAGGCGAACGGATCACCAGGACCGAGTGGACAGCCTCGTCGCCGAGAGCAGCGTATGAGTGCTCGACGTCGCTTGCCCACTGGTGCGACTCACCCGGCCCAAGCTCGCGCTCCTCGCCGTGGCGCCCGACGCGGAGGCGACCGGACGTCACGAGCAGGTGCTCGACGACACCGTGTCCATGTCCGCCGGCGATGCGTTCGGTTCCGGGTTCGAAGCTGAGGCGGTAGACCTCGACCACGCTGGCGTCCGCCTCCATCGTCACGTCCAGCAATCGCGCTTCGATTCCCGGTGAGGTGATCCGCGCGCCGGCGCGCGCGTCGAGCAGGGTTGCGAGCGGCACGCCGAGCGCATCGGCGATCGCGTACAACGTCCCAAGCGTGGGATTGCGGACGCCGTTCTCGATCTCCGACAGCGAGCCCTTGCCGACGCCGGCCGTTGCCGCCAGCGCCGCGAGCGACAGCTGGCGATCGTGGCGGGCCGCCCTGACGCGCGCCCCGACGATTGCAGCAGGTTCCATCTCGGCGGACTCTAGCAACGGAGGTTCCGTAAACAGAACCTTACCGGTACGGTTCCGGTCATGGACCGTCCCACGCAGATCCACGGCCAGCCCGGCGCCGCCACCCCTCACTCGATCCTCGCGGGCATCGTGGCCGCGCTGGTCGGATACACCGGCGCGTTTGCGGTCGTGCTCTCGGGCCTGCGCGGTGTCGGCGCCACACCCGCGGAGGCGGCGTCGGGCCTGCTCGCGGTCACGGCCACATCGGCGCTCGGGACGCTCTGGCTCACCCGTCGCTACCGGATTCCGATCATGCTGGCCTGGTCGACACCAGGGGCCGCGCTGCTAGCCAGCACGGGCATCGTCCATGGAGGCTGGCCGGCTGCCGTGGGTGCATTCGTGATCGTCGGCGTGCTGATCACGCTCACCGGCTTGTGGCCGCGGCTCGGCAGCTTGATCGGATCGATTCCGGCGCCGATCGCACAGGCGATGCTCGCCGGTGTCGTGCTCGAGCTCTGTCTGACGCCGGTCAAGGGCTTCGTCGAACACCCGTGGGAGGTCGGCCCGATCGTGCTCGTCTGGCTCGCTTTCCGGCGACTCTCACCGAAGTGGGCGGCACCGGCCGCGTTCGTCGCTGCACTGGTGGTGATCACGATCGTTGCCGCCAGCGACGGCGGCGTGCACGGCAGTCTGCTCCCACACGTGGTCTGGACGGCGCCGCGGTTCACCTCGGCAGGCATCCTCAGCCTGGCACTGCCGCTCTACGTGGTGACGATGGCGGGTCAGAACGTTCCGGGCACCGCGGTGCTCGCCACGTACGGCTACCGCGTGCCGTGGGGCGAGACGATGAGGACCACCGGCCTTGGCACGATCGCCGGCGCATTCGCCGGCGGACATGCGATCAACCTCGCGGCGATCAGCGCGTCGCTGGTAGCCGCGCCCCACGCCGACCCGGATCCGGACACGCGCTGGACGGCCGCGGCCGCCGCGGCCTGGTCGTTTCTGGTCCTGGCGCTGGTATCGGGAGCGCTGACGACGTTCGTCAGCGTCGCCTCGCCAGACGTGATCGGCACCGTCGCCGGCCTCGCCCTGCTCGGGACGCTGGCCACGTCGCTATCGAACGCGCTCAAAGAGGAACAGGGCCGCGAGGCCGCCGCAATCACGTTCGTGGTCGCGGCATCGGGCGCGACGTTTCTGGGCATCGGCTCCGCCTTCTGGGCGCTGCTGGCGGGTCTCGCCGTGCGCGCGGTCGTACGCCCAAGGACACCCCAGCCGTGATCACACGGTTGGCGCGCTCTGGACGAGATCACCCGGCCGGGGTGATGCCGGGCCACCCGGGGCGCCCGCAAGCTTGATGGCAGATGCGTTCGCACCACGGTAGATCCGGCCCCCCTTCCGACGAGGGCGACGGGCGTGACATAAGTGGGCTCGACGAGGAGTCGTTCGACGCGCTCGAGGACGCGGTCGACAGGGCCGCTGCTCAAGGACGGGGCGAGGGAGAACCCACACCGCACCACGGCCGCCAGAATCCGTCGAGGCCGATCCGCACAGAGCAGGACTTCGAGGAGGCCGTGCGGTCCGCGATCGACGAGCTTCCGGATCAGTTCCGTCAGGCGCTGAAAGGCGTCGTGGTCGTCGTCTCCGACGACGGGCACAAGCAGCACGCTTACGGCATGTACGTCGGCCACACGGCGGGCTATGAGTTCTCGCTGGGCAGGCCCGAGTCCTACGCCTTGCCTGACGAGATCGTCATCTACCGCGACACGCTGACGCGCGATTTCGGTGGAGATCCCGCCCGGCTGCGAGCCGAAATCGCCCGCACGGTTCGACACGAGGTCGCCCACCACTTCGGCTTCAGCGAGCCCGGGGTTCACGGCCTCGGGCTGTAGCGCCAGAGTCCCAAGGACTCAGTCTTCCCGGCGCCAGAGCCGGTTCACATTCAGGTCACACGCTGCCTGACATGCTTGAGTGAATGGCCTCGGGCACATCACCAGCGACGAACAGGCCGCGGGTGGAGTTCGCGGCGGGCATCGCCGCGATCGTGGTGGGCATCGCCGTGATCGGCGCGGTGCCACAGCTCCGTCACTGCGTGAGCCTGGTCGCGCACGGTCAATTCACCGGGCTTCGCATCTATATCCGCTCACTCGGGGCGGGTGGGTTTGCACTACTCCTCGGCCTGATGGTCGTGCACGCCATTGTCTGGTATCCAAGCGAGATCATCACCGCCACAGCCGGCTATGTGTATGGCTTCGGTCCCGGGTTGGCGTTTGCGATGAGCGGCTGGTTCCTCGCCGCGATGCTCTCCTACGCACTGGGCCGTAGTGTCGGCCGGCCGGTGCTGCAGCGACTCCTTGGCCGCCGCTTCGATTCGCTGACGATGTCGATCGAACGCGGCGGCATCCCACTGCTGCTCAGCGCGCGCCTGATTCCGATCGTCCCGTTCGCATTGCTCGGCTACGCAGCCGGGGCGGCACACGTCAGTCTGTGGCGGTTCGCCTGGACCAGCGCCGTCGGCTACCTCCCGCTCACAGCCGCTGTCGCGTACCTTGGCTCCCGGGCGCAGACGCTTTCCACCAGCAATCCCATACTTTGGGTCGCGGTCGGCACGCTGCTCGCGTTGCTACTCACAGAGCACGTCTTTCGCCGGCGGGCGAAAAAGCGGCGGCCCGACGCAAATCCCCAACGAGGGTCCAAAGCGCTCTGAAGCGGGAGCATTCACTGATGGACGCCGCTGACCGCGAGGCAGCGGCGTCGCGGGCTTGGATGAGCTGGTCCAGCGGCAAGGACAGCGCGCTGGCCCTCCACCGAACGCGCGAGACGCCGGGGGTCGAGGTCGTCGGTCTGTTCACGACCGTCAACGCCGCGTTCGAGCGTGTGGCGATGCACGGAGTGCGGCGCGATCTGCTTGACGCCCAAGCGGCGGCGCTCGGACTGCCCCTGGACGTCGTCGAGCTGCCCTGGCCGTGCACGAACGAGGTGTACGAGCAGCGCATGACGGAGATGGTCGGCAGGGCCAGTGCTGCCGCAATCGACACGGTCGTGTTCGGCGACCTGTTCCTTGAAGATATTCGCCGCTATCGCGAGCAATCGTTGGAGGGAACAGGGCTGCGTGCCCTGTTCCCGCTCTGGCAGCGTCCGACCGATGCCATCGCCCGGGAGCTTCTGGAACTGGGCTTCAGGGCGATCGTCAGCTGCGTCGACCCGCGTCAGGCGCCGCGTGAGCTTTCCGGGCGCTGGTACGACGACGCATTCCTCAGCGACCTGCCGTCCGGCGTGGACCCGTGCGGAGAGAACGGTGAGTTCCACACGGTCGTCGTCGATGGCCCCGGGTTCTCGAGCGCGATCACGGTGACGGTCGGCGAGACCGTCGAGCGTGATGGCTTCATCTTCACCGATGTGATCCCGCAGCCGTGACGTTGGCCTCGAGCCGCTTCGTTCAGGCGCGCAGCGATCTCATCGCGACGAGGGACGCTGGCGCCTGCGGCTCATCGCGAATCGTTCGTCAGGGCTGCCCAAGGATGGCGAAGCGGACCTGGTCCCCATCGCGGTCCACGTCGAGCAGTTTGTCGTCGAGGAACCCGATCACAGCATCCTCGACGAAAACCCGTATCCCAGAGTCCTCGATCACCTCATCGTGGTCATCAGGCTCTGCGGCCAGTCTGACCTGCAGTGCCGACGGTGCGTCGGCACCATCCGGATATGCGCTTGCGATCCGCACACCCGCCCCATCCGGTACCCCTGGTCCAGCCAGGAGCCCCTCAATTACCTCAGTCGCGTCCTGGGTCAGCGTAAGCACGCCATGCCTCCTTTTCGCGGGATCGACTCCTGTTGGGCCTACCCGCACCAGGTGCCGCGCCCGACCTCCGGCAACAGGCGTTGACGACATCACATCTTGTTGCGTCGCGAATCTGGCAATCCGCCGGTTTCCGGCCTAGAGTGCCGCGAGGACCGGGCACCCACCACGAGACTGGAGAGGCGTGCCACATCAACTCAAGGCAAGGACGCTGGGGCTGGCGTTCTGCATCTGCGCGGCGCTGCCGCTCATCGCTGCCCCGACGGCCTCCGCCGACGGCTATCCGATCTCGATCTCGAACGCGAGCAACGAGCAATGTCAGCTGCGCGTCGGGGACGTGTACTTCGACTGCGGATGGCGCAAACCTCAATGCAAGCTATCTGGTCTCCCTGCTGAGCAGCGGGGACATCACGGTCGGCGACGGCGGCACGATCACACTCGACAGCACGACACCCATCACTTCTAGCGGGGGATCCAACCTCACGCTCAACGGTCCTGTATGGCTCAGCGCCGACGCAACGATCGGTAGCTCCGGTGGCATGGTCGATTTCGAGTCGACCGTGGACGGCGACGCAAACCTGAGCGTGACCGGACCAGTCGACTTCGATGCTGCGGTCGGCGGTATCCAGGAGCTGTCCAGCCTGGCCACCGGCAGCGGCGACACTGCGACGCTGGACGCAAGCATCAGCACCAGTGGGGCACAGACCTACGGCGGACCGGTGGATCTCGGGGGCATCGGCGCCAATGTGAACATTGGCGGCGGCGCGGACCTAACGTTTGCTTCAACGATCAACGGCGCCGACGCGCTGAGCGTAGGCACCACTGGGACCACCGATTTCGAAGGCGCAATCGGCAACGCAACCGCGCTCACGAGTCTCTCGTCCCCGAGCGGCGGGACAATCGACCTCAGCGGAAACGTGACGACAAGCGGCTCCCAGGACTATGCCAGTCCGTTGGAGCTCGAGGCCCCCGTCACGTTCAACTCGGCGAGCAATGTCACGTTCTTCGATTCGGTCTCCGGACACCAGCTGACGATGACGGGTGGCGGGACCATGGACCTTCCCTATACCGGCAGCACATACGGCGACACGGTCGTTGAGGGCGGCTCGACCCTGGCATTCGGAACCGGTGCACTTGCTGACACCGGAACCTTGACACTGAACGATGGGATCCTGAGCTGGGGGCCCTACAACCCCGCCGACGACGACGTCTCAGGTCAGCTCGCGATCGGTCCAGGTGGCGGCACGCTTGATACCAACGGCAATAACGTCACGTTCGCGAGCTCGATCGCGGGGAGCGGCAACCTCCTCAAGACCGGCTCGGGCACCTTGACGCTCAACGCCAGCGGCGGCTACGGCCGTCAGCTGGCCGTTCAAGGCGGCAGCGTGACCGTGCCCGCGAACGTCACGGTCTCCACGCCGATCACGGTCGGCTCGGGCAGTTCGCTCAGCTGCGACGGCGGGACACTCAGCGGCGGCGTCAACAACTTGGGCGGGACGCTGAGCGGCGCCCCGGATGCCCCGGACAGTGTGACCGCCTCCCCCGGCTATGACGCAGCCACGGTGAGCTTCACGCCCGGGACGGCCAACTGCTACCCGGTCAGCTACACCGCTTCGACAAGCGGCGGGCTCTCGTGGGGACCATCCGCCTCGAGCCCGATCGCTTTGACCGGACTGGCAGGGAATGCGTCCTACGCGTTCACGGTGACGGAAATCAACCCAGTGGGGTCGGCGTCGGCCAGCTCGAACACGATTGTGACCGAGCAGCCATCGCCGCCTGTCGCGTCGATCAGCTCGCCGACCAACGGCACGACTTACGCCCAAGGTCAGGCGGTCACCGCAAGCTACACATGTCAGGACGGCACCGGCGGCACCGGAATCCAGTCGTGCACGGGCCCGGTCACCTCGGGGTCCGCGATCGACACGAGCGCACCCGGACAGCACACGTTCACCGTGACCGCAACCTCCCGGGACGGCTTCACCGCGTCGACAACGGTGACCTACACGGTCGCGTCGCCCGCAGCGCCTCCGAACACGTCCACGATCAAGTCGATCAAGGTCGGCTCGACGAGCGCAATCACGGTCTCACTCGCCTCACTCCACGGACCGGGCACCGTGACGGCCACTGTTCGCGCACCCGGTGTACGTGCGTTCAGCGTTCGGAAGTCCGTTGGCAGCGGTAGCACGTTGAAGTTCGTGATTCAGCCGTCGAAGTCCCTCAAGGCCAAGCTGAAGCACAAGAAGCTCACGGCCAAGCTTGCGATCACCTACACGCCGAAGGGCGGCAAGCCCCGCACCATCACGAAGACGGTCAAGCTCCCGAGGCTCTGAGGAATGGCCGGCCGCCCAGCGGGGCGGCCGGCAGGCGCATCCTCGGCTACTCGACGACCTGAACGCGGATCATCCAGAGCTGCTTCTCGAGCGCGCGGACGACCTCGATCATGACGTCCTGCGAGGCCGCGTCCAGCTCAGCCAGGTGATCCATGCGCTCGCGCGCGTGCTCGGCGACCCTCTCCAGGCGCGTCGTGAGCTCCAATACGACGACGTGATCGGGCAGAGGCCCTTGGGCGACGGGCTGAACGCCGCTCGAGCCGACGATGGCCCGGGCTTGGCCGTCTGGGTAGTGGCCGACAGCCACCGAGCGCTCGGCGACGATATCGGCAAGATCCCGCCACGAGTCGACGAGCTCGTCGAGCTGCAGATGTAGCGGGCTGAAAAGCGGTCCCACCACGGACCAGTGCAACTGCTTACCGAGCAGCGACAGATCGACAAGTTCCACCAGGACGCTCTGGAGCTCATTACCGACCTCCTCGCGGAGGTGGGTTCCGAGCGGTGGAAGGTGTGTCGTCGCCTGCGAGGTTGAAGTCATCTGTCATGCCTCCTTCTGGTCGACCTGTCGAGCCGGTCCAGCTTACGCCGGTACGGGCCTCAGGCCAACTGCACGAGGCGGTGAATTTCCTCTTCGCTCGTCCACGCGCCGACCGAGGCTCTGACCAGACCTGCCGAGGGGATGCTGCGCACGATCACTCCCTGCGCAGCCAGCCGCGAGACGTCGGCGTCGGCGTCATCGGTCTTCCAGGAGACCAGCGTCGAGCGGCCGCGGGGCGCGACCTGATGGCCCCGCTCGCGCAGCAACTCCGCGAGCTGCTCCGCTCCCGCTGCTGCGCGCTCATGCACCCACGCCCAGCCCGCGCCCGCCAGAACGCTCATCGAGGCGAGCGCCCAGGTGCTGCGCACCGCGCTCGGGAAACCGTCGTCCAGACGCTGCGCGCCCTCGGCCAGCTCAGACCCGAGCGGATCCTGGTGATCGGCGACCGTTGAGTGACCCGGGAACGGCGGCTCGAGGTCATCAAGCCGATCCGGGCGCACGTACAGCGCACCGCTCCCTTCCGGTCCGCACATCCATTTCTGCCCTGAGCCGGCATAGAAGTCGACTCCGAGCTCGTGCACGTCGAGCTGGATCGCCCCCAGCGCCTGCGCGGCGTCGAGCAGGACCGGCACTCCGGTGGCGCGGAGTGCGGCGACGTCCATGACCTCGCCTCCAACCCAGGAGACGTGGGAGCAGGCGATCAGCCGATGTGTTCGGACCGACCTCGCCCGGCAGTTCGGCGAACGGAACGACCCGGACGTTCACGCCGGCCCGCTCACGGAGCCGCCGCAGCGGCACCAGCACGCCCGGATGCTCCTGATCGCTGGTGAGGATCTCGTCGCCGGGAGCGAAGCTCAGCCCGCCGAGGACCGTGTTCACGCCATAGGTCGTCGAGCTTGTCAGCGCGACCTCGCTGGGGTCCGCGCCGAGTGCCACCGCGTAGCCGGCGCGTGCGCGCGCCGCGAGGTCCATCACATGCTCGAAGTAGGGCTTGCCGACGCGACCCTCGGTGATGTCGGCGTGCAGCCGCGCGCGCACGGCATCCCCCACCGCCTGCGGGACAGGGCCCTCGGTCCCGGCGTTCAGGTAGGAGCACCGCTCCAGCACCGGAAACTGCTCGCGAAACGTAGGCGCGCCGACGTCTGCCATTGCTCTCTAGTCCATCACACCCGACGTCGTCCGCGCGCTGCGCGAAGCTATCGCGATCCGGCGGACGTTGCGCGTCGGTTGATCCGTCAACTACACTCGTTCACATGTCGGTCGCATCTGACACCTCACGCCTCGAAGGCGTCGCCCTCGAAGGGTGGCGCAGCTATCTGCAGAGCCACGCGGCGATCGTGCGCGAGCTCGACGCCGAGCTGATCGCGCAGCACGGGCATGACGACCCGCGACTACGAGGTGCTGCTGTACCTCGCCCAGGCCGAGGACCAGAAGCTGCCGATGTCGGCTCTGTCGGAGCGCACGATGCTCACGCGCTCGGGCATCACCCGGCTCGTCGACGGTCTCGTCGAGCAGGGCTGCATCGAGCGCGTTTCATGCTCGAACGACGCGCGCGTCTCCTACGCGCGCCTCACCGATTGCCGGCTACGAGAAGCTGAAGCAGGCCGGATGCACGCACGTCGCCAGCATCGAGCGGCTGTTCCTGGCGCACTTCACGCCCGCAGAGCTCGACCAGCTCGCCGGCCTGCTCGGCCGGCTTCCAGGCGCCAGCCTGGACGGCGGCTCCTGCACCGTCTCCTGATCGGCGCCTTCGCGGAGCGGCCCGCGCGTCAAGCGACCGGCGCAGTCGCGCGTCGCTGGAACGCCTGTCAAGCAGATACTTGACAGATCAACCACAATCGTGTAAGCTTTTAGTTGCAAGCTCAACTACACACGAGCACCAACCAGGACCTAGGAGTAAAATGTCAACCGTCACCCCCGAAGCAATCCAGACCGGCACCTACAACGTCGACCGCGCCCACTCGAATGTCGGCTTTGAGGTCCGCCACATGGGCATCGCCACCGTACGCGGCAGCCTTCAAGAAGTTCGAGGGCACCGTCGAGGCCTCAGGCGGCGCGCTCACCCTCTCCGGCACCGTCGACGCCGCGAGCGTCGACACCGGCGATGAGCAGCGCGACGGCCACCTGCAGTCGCCCGACTTCTTCGACGCGGCGCAGTTCCCGCAGATCACCTTCACCTCCACCGGTGCCGAGCCCGCCGGCGACGGCAAGATCAAGCTGACCGGCGACATCACGATCAAGGGCGTCACCAAGCCGATCGAGCTCGTCGGCGAGATCGGCGAGAACGGCCAGGATCCGTGGGGCAACGAGCGCATCGGCTTTGAGGTCGAGGGCAAGATCGACCGCCGCGAGTTCGGTCTCGAGTGGAACCAGACCCTCCCCAACGGCAACCTCCTGGTCGCCAATGAGGTCAAGCTCGTCGTCAGCGTCTCCGCGGTCAAGGCAGCCTAGCACTAAATGACCAAGGTCCTTGCCATCTCCGGCAGCCTGCGCAGGCTCTCGTACAACACGGGCCTGCTGCGGGCTGCCAGGGAGCACGCGCCCGAGGAGGTCGAGGTCGAGATCTACGACGACCTCGAGTCGCTCGCGCCCTACAACGAGGATCGCGAGAACGATCCGCCTGAGAGCGTCGCGGTCGTTGCTGGCGAAGATCAGGGACGCCGACGCGCTGCTGATCGCCACGCCCGAGTTCAACACGACGCTCCCGGGCCAGCTCAAGCACCTCGTCGACTGGGGCTCGCGCCCCTACGGCCCTGAGGCCGCGCTCTACGGCAAGCCGGTCGCCGTGATCGGTGCGAGCAAGACCGATTACGGCGCAATGTGGGCACAGGACACACTGCGCAAGGCGCTCGGCATCGCCGGCGCGCGCGTGACCGATGTCGAGCTATCAGTTGGCCGGGCCCACGAGAAGTTCGACGACCGATGCCAACCTGATCGACGAGGAGTCGCTCGAGCAGCTCGAGCACGTGATCCGCGGCCTCGTCGAGCACCACCAGTCCGTCGCCAACCTCTAGGAGTACGCACCGATGGCAGTCCAGACACACAGTGATCCCACCCCCTCGATCGCCCCTGGCACCGCCATCGGCCGCGTCCACCTGACGGTCCCGAACCTCGAGCGCTCGCGGGTGTTCTATGAGCGGCTGCTCGGACTGAGCGCGCGTCGAGCAGCCCGACGGCTCGGTTCTGTTGGGAGGGGCGGCTACCTTGCCGCCCCTCCTCTCACTCGTCGGCGACAGCGCAGCGCCACCCCGCAACCCGCGGTCAGACCGGCCTGTTCCACTTCGCGATCCTGGTTCCGACCCGGCGCGACCTGGCGGCTGCGCTCGTGCGGCTGGTGCAGGGCGGCTGGCGACTGAGCGGAGCCTCCGACCACCTGGTCAGTGAGGCGCTGTACCTGAACGACCCCGATGGCAACGGGATCGAGATCTACCGCGACCGTGACCGCTCCGCGTGGCGCGCATGACGCCGCAGGGCAGATCGCGATGGCGACACTGCCACTCGACATCGAGGATCTGCTCCGCGAGCTCGATGAGGCGCCGATCGATCCGGACGCTGACGCGCTGATGCCCGTGGGCACGCGCATCGGCCACATGCACCTGCAGGTCGCTGAGCTCGAGCAGATCGAGCGCTTCTACGCCGGCGTGCTCGGCTTCGATGTCATGGTCCGCGGCTATCCCGGAGCGCTGTTCGTCTCCGCCGGCGGCTACCACCACCACATCGGGCTTGAACACCTGGAACAGCCGCGGCGGCGCGACTCCCCCGGCCGGCTCAGTCGGTCTACGCGGCTATGAGATCCGCCTGCCCGACGCGACCGAGCTCGCCTCTGTGCTCGCGACGCGTTGAGAGCGCCGGTATCGCGACAGAGGCCGGGCCCGACGGCGCCACGCTCGTCCGCGACCCCAGCGGCAACGCCGTCCTGCTCACGGCTTGATCTCGGCGCCGTTAGGCGCTGTCAGCTGGGGCGACGCTTGCTGGGGCGCAGCAGAGCCTGCGTCGCATCGATCAGGATCGCCCGTAGTTCGGCGAGGTCGGCGTCAGGAAATTGCGCGATTACTCCACCGATGGCGCGTGTCGCCATCGTCACGCGTACCTGTTCTCTGAACTCGAGCTCATCGTCCGCCGAGCCGCGCCTGCAGGCGGTTGCGGCGCTCGACGTGCGGGCCGGCGATCGCGGGGTGCGCGACGATCGCGAGGTCGCTCGCCATGTAGGCGATCAGCCGCCGCTGGCCGAGCATCACATCGATGTAGTCCTCGATGAAACGGCGGCGCTGCCCAGGCGTGTCGGCCTCCTGCTCGTGCGCGTCGAGCAGCGCATCGAGCTCGGCGATCGCAGGCGCGATCAGGGCCTGGAGCAGATCGTCCTTCGAACGGAAGTGGTAGTAGAGCGCGGCCTTGGTGAATCCGAGCCGGTCGGCGATCTGCTGAAGCGTCGTGCCGTCGAAGCCATGCTCGGAGAAGAGCTCGAGCGCGGCGTCGAGAATCCGTGCGCGCGTGCGCGGCGAAGCGGTGGATGCGGGCTGTGACGGCGACATCGTGCCGAACGCTACCAGCCCACTTACCGTCCGGCAAGTACTAACTTACCGTTTAGTAAGTCGTTACTTGACAGCCGGTAAGTGGTCCGTCAGGATGGATGCCTCTGCGGCACGGTCGCCGCCGGACTCTCTTCTCAGCTAGCCGCGTCGACCGGGTCTGGAGACTCTCATGCGATCAATTGCCAGATGGTGCGTCACTCATCGTCGCCTTGTGCTCGCCGCCTGGCTGGTGGCAGTGATCGTGCTGGCGGGTCTCGCCAAGAGCGCCGGCAGCGCGTACAACGACAGCTTCAGCCTCAACGGCACGCAGAGCTTCGAGGCGCTCAAGCTGCTCGAGCACGCCGCCCCCAAGGCATCGGGCGACCGTGAGCAGATCGTGATCGCGGTCAAGCACGGCCGCGTCACCGATCCCGCGGTCAAGGCGCGTGCCAAGGCGATGCTCGCGCGCGTCGCGAAGCTGCCGGACGTGGCGTCGATCGCCTCGCCCGTACAGCGCCACCGGCGCCGCGCAGATCTCGCAGTCGGGCCAGGTCGCGTTCGCGATCGTGACGATGACCAAGCAGGCGTCGAAGTTCACGGTCAGCCAGGCCACGAAGTTCGTCAACACCGCCAAGGCCGGGGCCGGGGACGGGCTGCAGGTCGCGGTCGGCGGCCAGGTCGCCGAACAGAGCCTCAAGACCAACATCTCCAGCGCCGGCTTCGGCGCGCTCGCGGCGCTGATCGTGCTGTTCATCGTGTTCGGATCGCTGCTGGCGGCGGTGCTGCCGCTGATCACCGCCGGCCTCGCGCTGGGTGCGGGGACGGCCACGATCGGCCTGCTGTCGCACGTGATCCACATGGCGTCGTTCAGCTCGCAGCTCTCGCTGCTGATCGGGCTCGGCGTCGGCGTCGACTACGCGCTGTTCATCGTCACCCGCTACCGCCAGGGGCTCCAGCGCGGCAAGAGCGTCGAGGACGCGATCGTCGACGCGGTCGACACCTCCGGCCGGGCGGTGCTGTTCGCCGGGATCACCGTCTGCATCGCGCTGCTCGGCATGTTCGCGCTCGGCGTCAGCTTCCTCTACGGAGTCGCGATCGCGGCGTCGATCGTGGTCGCGCTTCACCGTGCTTGCGGCGCTGACGCTGCTCCCGGCCCTGCTCGGCTTCATGGGGCCGCGCGTACTCGGCCGCCGCGCGCGCCGCAGCCTGGCGGCCGGCGAGCTGAAGACGCGCCGACGGAGTCCGGCTGGTGGGTCCGCTGGGCGGGCGTG
Source organism: uncultured Conexibacteraceae bacterium (assembly GCA_963720195.1). GTDB lineage: Bacteria > Actinomycetota > Thermoleophilia > Solirubrobacterales > Solirubrobacteraceae > Palsa-465. The sequence goes on along the minus strand of CAVRFD010000007.1, from coordinate 27,120 downwards.
CTGCAGAAGCGGCCCGCGCTGATCGCGACGCTCGCCGCCGTGCTGATGGCGTGATCGCGATCCCGTTCTTCTCGATGCGGCTCGGCTCCTCCGACGCCGGCTCAGATCCCGCCGGCAGCACCACCAGGCAGGCGTACGACCTGCTCGCCAAGGGCTTCGGACCCGGCTACAACGGCCCGCTCCAGCTCGTCGCGCAGATCCACAACGCCGGCGAGCAGGCCGCGTTCGTCAAGGTGACCCATGCCGTCGCGGCGCACCAAGGGCGTCGTCCGCGTCACGACGCCGATCACGCTCCCGGGCAAGCAGGGCGCGCCGCCCGTGGCCAGCGCCGACGTCTATCCGCAGGGCTCGCCGCAGGCGGCCTCGACGAGCACCCTGCTGACAACGCTGCGCAACACGGTCGTCCCGCGTGCCAGCGCCGGCAGCGGCGTGCACGTCCTGATCGGCGGCCAGACCGCGATCTTCGCCGACTTCTCGCAGCGTGCTCTCGAGCAAGCTGCCGCTGTTCATCGGCGTCGTCGTGCTGCTCTCCTTCCTGCTGCTGACGGCGGTCTTCCGCAGCCTGGTGATCCCGGCGATGGCGGCGGTGATGAACCTGCTCTCGGCCGGGCGCCGCGTTCGGCGTGATCACCGCCGTGTTCCAGTTCGGCTGGCTGAGCTCGCTGCTCGGCGTCAACCAGACCGGCCCGATCGAGGCGTTCATCCCGGTGATGATGTTCGCGATCCTGTTCGGGCTCTCGATGGACTACGAGGTCTTCCTCGTCAGCCGGATCTACGAGGAGTGGCACCGCACCGGCGACAACCGCCTTGCCGTCACCCGCGGCCTGGCGGCGACCGGCCGCACGATCACCGCCGCGGCGGCGATCATGGTGCTCGTCTTCGGCTCGTTCATCCTCGGCGGCCAGGTGATCATCGAGATGTTCGGCCTCGGCCTCGCCGCCGCGGTGCTGATGGACGCGCTGATCGTCCGCTCGGTGCTCGTGCCGGCGCTGATGCTCGTGGTCGGCAAGGCCAACTGGGGCTGCCGAAGCCGCTCGATCGCGTGATCCCCCACCTCAACGTCGAGGGCAGCGTCGAGCACGACGACGACCACTCCCCCGCCGGCCACGCGCCGCGGGGTAGCCACCAGCAAGGCGGCGAGCCGGCCCCATCACCGGCATAACGCTCGGCTGATCCGGTGCCGGCCAGCTGGTCGGCACCGGAGGTCGGTCGGCCGCTAACCTACGGGACTCTCCGGCGACGTGGGAGAGCGGTTATCCAGCGGCCTGCAAAGCCGTTTACACCGGTTCAAATCCGGTCGTCGCCTCTGACAGAACTCTCGCTTTTGCGGGGCCTTTGTGGTTCCCGGCGAATCGGAATCTCGGGACGTGTCCCCAGCGTGTCCCGAAACCGTCCGCGCTTTCCCAGGCGGCGGGATGATCAACTCCCGACTTATCGTCCGGCTTACGCGCTCCAGATGGTTTGTACTGGCTGCCAAAAGCGGAGCGACGATGGGCTACTCACTTCGGGCGAGATCGCGCCTGTGATCGTGAGGCGCGGGCTGGCCCGAGCTCAAGCTGGCACGGCAGCAGCCAGACGATCGGACGTGCAGCTAGTCGCACGGCGAGGCGCGAGCGGCGCGTGCCTCGTCGCCGAAGGGATCGCGCCGCGTCAACGCGGTGAGCGACGAAAGCGATTGCGCAGGCTGCAACAGGCCTCCGAGACTGGCTCCAGTCGAAACAATACGTCAATCGCCGTACCACCAGGTACCGGGTACCGGGTACAGCCGCGCCGCACTCAACCAGACACAAGTTGGTGGCCAAAGCGCTATTCACGGAACCGGCCGAGTACGTGCAACGGTACGTCGTGAAGGATCTCGAACAATTCGCCTGCAAGCCGAATCGCGGCATAGGCGATGTCCGCGGCTGGCTCTTTCCCGGTGTGCAGCCACTCGTTCCGCGCCTTCGAGCAACGGAGAGCCTCCCGGTAGTGGGCGAACGAGAGTCGATCAACGAGCGATAAGAACTCAAGCGTATGCCTGACCGTCACATCGCGTCCCCCGAGGAAACTGCGCCTCGAGCCAGCTATGAACTTCAGAGGATTCCCCGCAGAGTCCGTCCCGACTGGTCGATCCGCGTTTTCATCGAGATAACGGCGGAACAGATCTCCGAGCATTGCCTCAACCGCAGTCCACGCATTGGTCAAGCCACCACTGGCGTCCAGGTCAGCCAACGCGACTTTCGCCCTGACCAATAGCTCCGCACGTAGCAGTCGCGCTTCGCGCGCGGGTCCGTCAAGAAGTCGATCCAAGAGTGCGAGTGATTGCTGAATAGAGGCTTCGGATATGGGCTGTCCGACCCGGGAATAGCGCCAATCTGCAGTGTCCGCGGCAAACACAGACGTCGGTCGACGCGCGAAGTACAGGGCTAGTGCGGCGCCGCCGTCGCCCCGGGCGTTCATCGCGATGAACGTGCCAGACTCGAACTCCACTTGCATTGTGTTCCAGAGCGTGACGATCGAAGACTTGAACATCGGGTCGAGCACAGCATGCAAGCAAGCCAGGTGGGCATTCATCAACCGAACGCCGCGCGACATCCAACGCTCGAAATCCGCCTCGGGGCCAAATTCATAGGCGAGCATGCCATCGCGGAAGACGCGGCACCTGACACCCTCGGGAAGCTCCGCCGCCGCAATCAGGTCACCGAGATCCGAGGGGTTGCTCTGTGAATACGCGGTCGGCCCTGGCTCAGTCCATGCGGGTGCGGCTCCGATCCATTGCGGCGGCCAGAGATAGTGCGCCAGGCCATGCAGCGCCGGGTCCTTGAGCTGGGCCATGCTGGTGCACGAGACGTTACCTCCCGCCACGGGAGAGTCTGTCGTCGTCTCGTCTGTCCCGGCAGCGCATCCGAAAGCGGTCATGCGCTCGAGCGGCGCCGACCTGGCCGACGTATTCGCTAGGAGGCGGCGCCGGTGACTAAAACGCCTTGATAATCAACGTCACGGCAACTCCGCTCAGCACCCCGACGATGAACGCGCGTGTATCGAGCCGGTATTTCTCTCGTGCGCGCAGTAGTCGCGCGACGCGATGCGAGCTGCGGTCGAGCTTCTTCCTGTACAACCCCCCATCGGGAAGGATTCCAAGCAAGGCCTCGTGTACCTCGATCAGTGGCTTGCCCCATAGGTTCAGCCTCTCGAATTCACCGGGCGAGAGCCAGAATCGCTTGCCGTCGATCACCATCACGATCCGGCTGCTCGGACGTTCCTGTAGAAGGGTGCGGTCCTTGGGAATCCGCGGGAACCGCTCCAGGACGTCGACTGGAACGTCAAGCAGAGCTCGATCTGGCGCGATCTCGCTGTATAGCCACTTGCTAGGGACGCCCCACCGAATGCCGCCATTGATGTGCCAAACGACGGCCTTGCCTCGGGCGTACAGCAACTCGCCCTCGTGGGCGTTGGCCTTGGGATCGAGATTGTCATCGGCGTTCTCCATTGCAGTCGGCTGCCTAACGGCTGTCGCGCCATTTCTGCGCCATCGTGGGCGCGAGATTGTCCATAGAACCGGCCCGGTTCAAGGTTGACATTCGCCTAATCGTATGGTGCACCTTGTCGCCGATCCGATCGGGCCACCTCTGGCTGCGTGAGCGCGAAGCCAGCATCAACTCGGACCGACCGGCGCCTGCCTCGTCGATCCAGGAGCGGGTTCGCCCGCGGACGCTGACACTAGTGCGCGCCGTACCAGTAGCGCAAAGCCCAAGTAGAAATGCGCGAGCTCGATCGCTGATTGACGCGCCGAGAGCTCATACTCACCGGACCTCCATGGATCGGACGAGATAGCTGCGAGGGTGTCGCGGTACCTCCCCCAATGGATCTGCCCTGAGTACCAGACAGTCTGAAGCATTTGCTTCGGCGAATCAGGAGACCTCATGACTGGGGAGAACTTGGAGCCGTCTGGGTTGGTGAACGGGGCGGCAATCTCACCGTTGGCGATCATCCGCTCCTGAACATGTTCCTCCAGTGATTGGGTGAGGAGCTTCGCGTGCACTTGTCGCCATTTCTTCAAAACGTCGAGCGCATCAGTCTGGCCTGCGGCAGTGAGGCCTCGGTTCAGGATCGTGCGGACCCTGGTGAATGACGCCGGCTCGTCGTCGGCAAAGCACTGCCGGAACATCGTCATGAATCCTGTCGTGATATCCGGGGCTGAGAGTTCGGTGTCAAAGACGGGAAGGCCATCCTCGCTCATGCCGATGTTCATTCGGTCGCTTCCGCCAAGGAATGTGGTCTGCGCCAGAGCGTGCGAATGATCGACGAAACGCTCGCACGCGGCCCGGTCCTCTGATGAGAGCGTGAGCTCTGACTCTGGAAAGGTTCGCGGATCATCAAGCCCGAATGCGTAGTTCAAGCGCTTCCAGGCACGCTCGCCTCCGACCGGGCGCTGAAGTAACTCGCGCATCGGAACCTCCCACGCCAATGGCCGATCTTGCACCAGCTCCGCAAACGGCCTCCCTGTGAACCTGATCTCACCCGCTGGACTAGCTGACCGTTCCGGCCGTACTGGCTTTCTGCGCTTTGCCACGCGCACAGCCTAGGTCAGCGCTCGGCGGGGCTCAGCACGGGAGGTGTGTCAGTCGTTGCGAGCATGCGACGCACCCGTACGGTGCTAGCGCCTCATGACGAGGGTTTAGCGAGGCCCAGCTTCCACGTACCAACTCCGGGCAGAGCCCTCCACGGCTTCGACATCGAGTGGGTCAGCAGGTTGGTTCCCAAACACCGCGCTCGTCTCCAGGGACGACCGCCGTCTGCTCGTCAAAGAGCCGGGCGTCTTTTTGGACTCCGTCGAGCAGGGTCTCGATAAGCTTGCTCACCGCGGTAGGCGTCACGAGTTCAATCGCCATCATCTCGCGGATGTGTGCTGATACATGCACGGTGTGCATGCTCTTGCCATGTCGCCGGCCGGCGATGAGGAACCATGCTGATGAATCGGGATGAGCGATTGGCTCGGCGTAGAAACCTCTGCCTCTCAGAAATGCCGCCATCGAGGTGACGTTGACCCAGACGCTGTAGTCAAGCTGGCCCAGAAGCAGATCAACCCGATCATCGAGCGGCAGCGGCAGAAGCGCAAGGGGCGCTAAGTCAGCAAAGTTGTAGTGACGGTCCCGCATTCTGCGAAGCGACGTTCCCCAGTCGACTATGACGTCGGAGCGAGGCCAGCCTGCGGCTTTCCGAGCGTCTGCCTCTTCAAAGGGCAGCTGGTCTCGATGGCCGAAGTCGCGCACCACAACGAGTTGAGCTCGCGATACGCGGAGAACAGCTCTTCCGACGCGCCGAGCCTTGGACACTGCCTTGTCGAGCAAGGGCAGGAAGCTCGCCAAGGGCTCGGCAGAGCGGACCAGCGCCCGTGGGTGCCCATCGATTAGGGCGCGGTGCTCGTTGATAAGAGTGACGGCTTCTCGAAGTCTCACCTGCTGTGGCTCGGATTCCGACACGACCCGGCCGGCCTTCACTTCGCGAATCTCGACGCGATCATCGAAGAAGCAAGTGAGATCTCCCAATCGGAGGCATGTCGTTGCGTCGTTGATGATCGCGAGGACCGCTTCATCCCAAAGCTCGCCGACCGCCGCTGCTTCCGCATCCCAACCGGCTCCATCTGAGAGCCACGCAACTCGCTGTCCTTGACCAAGTGCAGTCAACGCCGCCCGATCGAAACCGAGGCGGCGCCACACAAGCGCATCACCTACATCGAGGAGGAGCCAATGCAGGCACCGCTGTACCCGCTCTGCCCAGCGGGTCTCATCTAGCTCCGCCTGCGTAGCTCGAACTTCGCCCACTGGCTTCGGCGTCATTGCGACAAGGCCAGCCAGCCGTTCGCCGATGCGGTCGCGTAGATCGCGGAGCTCGGAGATTCGCTGCTGTCTCGCTTTCAGCCGCGCGACCAGCGTGACTTGCAGTGAGAAGTAGTCGCTGTCGCTAACCGCTGCAGCTAAGCGACCGAGCAAGTCCGAGAGAGTCTCACGCTCTGCCTGCCAATACGGATCGTTGACGAGCAGCCGCTCCTGCTCCAACTCCTTCCGACTCGGTGCGTATACGTTCGCCACGTGGAGCATGATTCGTCGCCCAGCGGCGGAGCCGCGACTGCTTTCGATATCCGACTGCTTACGAACGCGCTACTGCGTCGGCGACGGAGTGATCGTGCGACCCACACGTCACGAGTGGTGTCCGGCGGATTAGAGCGCTTCGGCTTCTTGCGACGCTTCCCAAGCCTCAATCGCAGCCACGCGAAAGCGGTAGTAGCGCCCGATCGAGACTGCCGGAATTCGGCTGTCACGCGCAAGCCGATAAACCTGGGCTTTCGACACCTGCCAGCGATCAGCCAACTGCTCAGCTGTGAGCAGACGAGCGTTCGATTGCACGTCGTCCCTAGTCAAGTCGTGCCCAAGCGCCGTCAACCGATCACCTCACCCTTGATCCGCAACGGCGTTCCTAAACCGGCCAGCGGCGCCCGGTAGATCGAACGGCCCGATGGCTCTTGATGGCCCACACCGTCCGCGTATGTTCCCAAAGGTGCGATAGCAAGATATTACATGTTTCCAAAGTTCGCTAAGTCGATCGTTGGGCACATTCCCTGTCTGGGCTCTGCCCACCCGGAGCACCAACGACACACGACCAACGACACACGAACATCACACGTGTAGTCAGCCAGCGTCCCAAACCGGCGAGGCACCGAGGGCTAAGCCGCTTTACCTGCCGGTGCACTGAGGGCGCGGACGATCGCCGGCTCCTCGGTCGCTAGCGATCGAGCTCCTGGCCAGCGTCGAGACCGTCGTCGACCCAGCTGTGCTGCGCCGGCGCGACGTTCGGTTCGAGGTCACGCAGCCACGTCTCGAGCGCGTCGTACGCGCGCACCTCAATCTCGCGCGCTCGCTGCTCTTGGGCGGCGAGCATGTGCATCTGCGTCATCTGGTTGACCATGTAGCTGACCTGCTGCAGCAGCTCGCGCGAGGATCCTCGCCGGCCGCTGCGCCATTAGCGCTCGCGCCGCGCTTCTCGATGCCGCTCGCCCGAGCCAGCGGCGTCGGTCGCCGATCGGTGCGGTTGATCGTCGCGGAGGCGGCGATCGCGTACGCGGCGTCCGCGAGTGGTCCCGGCTCCGGTTCCGTACGGAGTGAGATCGCGTTGAGCATCCCCGCCGCGTCGCGCGCGACGTGCGCCCACGTGACCCGATCGCTGACGTCAACCTCCGTCAGTCGTTGCCGTAGCTCCGCGAGCGCCGTCTCGGCTTCGACGACGGTCGCGTAATCCGGTGGCTCGAGCGTTCGTGTGGTCGCGTCCGTCCACGCGGTGACCTGGTCGCCGTCGAGCTTCGGCCAGTTCCCGGCCGCGCGCAAAGCCGGCAGCGTGAGGTCTTTCGCGATGTGCCCGCCGCCGTACCAACGCTCGCGCTCGTTGCCGGCCAGCCTGACCTTGTACCCGGTGACGCGCCCGCGCCCGCGGCCGCGGTCATAGGTCACGCCCTGTACCTCGACGCCCTCGTGGCGAAGCCGTTTGACGAAGTCGAGCTCGTCGCTCGGCCGCCACGGCGCACGCCCGCACCGTCCGCTCAAGCAGTCGCTTCGCGCCGCGCTGCGGGCGAGCGGTCGTCTTGTCGATGTACTCGCGTCCGCCGCGTGACGCGGGCCCATTCGCCGACGTCGCGGCCCATGCGCTTGTCGTGCTCGAGCTCACCCTTCTTGTAGCCCTGCTGCCCGCGGTCGTGCTGATGGCCGTCGACGAGTTGCAGCCCGAACTCCCGCTCGATGATCCCCGCCGCGATCTGCGCGCGGCGCTCGTCGTAGACGTCCTCCCACACGTTGCCGTTGTCGCTGACGACCTCGGCCGCGATGTGGATGTGATCGAGCCCTTCGGCGTTCAGTCCGTGGTTGTCCGCCTCCCACCGGACCGCTGCGAAGTTCATCCGGTCCTTGCGCGCCTCCCAGCCCTTGAGGTTTCGTCAACGGCTCCTCGAGCTCCGCGTGCGCGGCGAGTGTCGCCCTGAACTCGTCAGCGCCGTTGAAACCCATCAGCTCCGCGAAGCGTGTCGCGACCTCGCCCCACTGCTCGTCCGTAAGTCGCTCGCCGGGCGCGAGCGACAGTGAGCAATGCCACACATGCGCCGCTCGCCTCGACACACCCGGCGGCGCCGGCCGGCCGTTGTGTGGCGCCGCGACGACCTCGCCGTTGTCGTTGAGCCACCGCTTCACGACCTTCTCGTGCAGCCACCTGCGCTCCTCGAGATACGCTGTCCGCGGCTTCACGTCCGCTTGCGTCAACGTCTCCCCCAGCGGCTTGTGCAACGTCGCCTCATGCTGGCTTGAAGCGACCATGTGCGGCCGCTCGTGCTCGTCCGCCTTCCCCGGCCCGTACAGGTAGCGCAGCAGCTCGGCCATGTTCCCGCCACGGGTGATGTTCGGGATCACTTGACCTGCCTCAACACTTCGCTGAGCTCGTCGCGCAGCTCCCGCACCTGGCGCAGCGCGTCCTCGAGCTCGCTCTGCGCGACGACCTGTTGCGCGACATTCGCCTGGTACGCAAGCTGATTCATGTTGCCCGCGATGTTCGCCAACAGACGGTTCGCGTCGTCGAGTGCCGCGATGACCGCCAGCCGCTCGCGGCGATCGTAGGACTCGCTCAGCGCGGACTCCTGCATCAGCCTCGCCATGCTCACGCCCCGCGCATCTGCGACCGCCTTGATCCGCGCGTGGTCCTCTTCGCTCATCACCATCACGAACCGCTTACCGCGACGCTCCGGCGCATACGCCCGTCGCCCGAGCACGGTCCTCGTCCCGTCCTCAGCCATGCCGTTTCTCCAGCCAAGCGCAGCGCCCCACCTTGAGCGTGGGGACACGGCCGCCGGCAGGCGGGCATGGCTGTCGGCGACGCCGACCAAGCCGATTATATGGCACATATAATCGGCTTGCTGCTGCTGCTGCTGCTGCGACGCGGCGCATGACCGAAGGTTACGACATTGCCCGCGCGCGCTTGGCGAGCAAAGTGCCCTCAGAAGCATTGAGTCCAACGGCTGGCTCGCTCGCTCATCGCACTTACGCTCCGTCCCCTGGTGGCTACCCGTGCCGGGTAACCGGATTGCAAGCTCCGCCTGTTCAAGTCGCAGCACAGGCATCCAGTGCACATCTACTCCACAGTTGAAGGGCTATCGGCGTCGACTAGATCGCTGATGATCGTAAAATCCCGAAGGTTGTGCGTGAGGAGCTTCGCGTGGTGAACGTTGGCGGTCGCGGCTATCGCCAGGTCCGCCGCTCGGCGCCGCGGCTGACCGCCGCGAGCGGCAACGGCCGCTTGTAACCGCCCCCACTCTCGGGCCACGAGATCGTCCACTGGCAAAGGGCTGAAGTGCGATTCGATCCAGCCCAGTCGCGCCGCTCTCGTAGGGCGACTCTCGTCGTCGGCAACTAGTAATCCGAAGTGCAACTCGGCGATCGACACGCTGCTGATCGCTACCTCAAAACGCTCTGGCACCGGCACTGCGGCGATCAAGACCGAGGTGTCGAGAACTACTCGTTCCAAGGATCGCCCAAGGCCGCACCGAACTGGGCCAGGTCTGCGTCAAGCGTGGAATCGAGCGGCAGGGTCCAAAGATCAGCGAGCTGTGCGGCGGTCAGCCAAGATTCCGTTCGTATGGGGCCGAGTTCCGCGACGGGTCGCCCGGAGACAGTGATCGTGAACTCCTCCCCCGCCTCCGCGCGACGAAGCACATTCCCCACCTGATTGCGTAGCTCTTTCTGAGGGATCACTGGCATAACGGGCAAGGTAGCACTATTGCTACTCCCAAGCAATTGGTTCTCAGGTCGGCGCCGAAGGCGCCTAATGTCGCGCTTCGTAGCTACAGTCGCTCTTTCAGAACATGTCCGACACATATCGCACGCTCACGCCGAGGAATATCGGAAGTCGTGATGAGCCCAACTGAAGAAATGAGCGAGTTCAACCTGTCAGTCGCTGAGGTCGCGAAGATCCTCAACGTGCAGCCCATGACGATTCGTCGGTGGATCCAGGATGGCCGGCTAGCGGCGCGGCGCGTTCCCGGCACCAAGCCGTACAAGCTGAGGCAGGCTGACGTAGACGCTCTGGTCCAAGGATCAGAGCTCGTAAGTCTGAAGCGCTCTGAACCCGGGACCGAGGGCATGGCCGGCATGGATTCCGCAGCGATGCTTCTCGAGCCAGCAGAGGCCGATACTCAATGAGCCGCGCGACCGCTGTCGAACGCGTCCGCGAAGCCCAAGCCGATTGGGACAAAGCGATCCGGGCACACGAACAAGTGATGCCCGAACTCGCCCCGTTCGCGGCACGCCTGCGAGAGACCTCCAACGCTTCTGCGAAACAGGCCGCCGCGTTCGAGTACGCCGCTGAAGCGGGTCTCCGTGTCCTGGCAAAGGACACCGTGGTACGGCACCCTCCACGTGAGCTGTCACCGGACGCGAACCGCCCCGGGAATCCACAGACCTGGGCGCAGTTCGATGACGCGGTCCGCCAATGGCAGGACGCATGGCAAAGCGGCTCCACCACAACCGTCGCGCAGGCGCTCCGCCGGCTCGCGACCTTGACCGAAATGCTCGCCGACGAAACCGACGAGCTACGTCGCAGCACGACGAGCACCGAACCTGAAGTAGCCACGGACGCGCCGCAGGCTATCAGCGGTTAGAGCATCGGCCCGAGGCCGCAGGATTGACCCTCCCAGGCACTAGTAGTAGAGGGTTTCTGAATGTCGCCACTCAGTGCCACATCGGCACGAGCGCCACACGCACGCAGACCTCGGTGAGCGCGACCGCCATGCCAAGAGTGTCTCCTCTGCTGCCAGTCGCCCTGGTACCGCATCGCTGGCCACGGGGCCCGGCTGATAGAGGAACGACTTTCTGCCGTCGGGCACGGGTGACTGGCCATCAAGGTAGCCGTATCGACGGCTGCTTAAAGCGCAAGCGCTCGCCGTCTCGACTCCCCTACTCCTTGCCTCGCCCGACGTCGGGCGAGGCAAACGTGTGTTCGCTGACAGTACCGGGGGCTCAGAGGACACCGGTCTGTATGTGCGTCCGCGCGCAGATAACGCGGTTAGGCGGCTGCCCTCTCGGAATCAAAACCTGTACCTCGCGAGTCGCAGCCCACCGCGGGTTTCTGACTCGCTCATCGCCTGGGCAGCTGGGACCATTTCACTGGTGATGAGGCCGTGCTCGGAGGTGATCTCGTCGATGATCTGGAAGGACTGCGCGATCCGCTCGGGACGGTCGATGACGATCGTGCAGACGGGCACGTGACGGCGAATCTGGAGGACCCGGTCGCCGTGGGGGGCGTGATTGCCGTGGAACCCCCAAACACCACAGAGGACGGTCGCTCCGGCCGCCTGGGTTTCGCGCTGCAGCCGGTGGACGATCTCGAGGTGCAGAGGGCGGCCGTTGTATGTGGCGGTGTGGGAGGTGTAGATCATCAGCTTCTGCCACATCGCGAGGCCGTGTTCGTCGGTCCCGGGCAGCTCGTGCGGCTCTGCAAGTAGTTCGCCGTCGCGTTTGCAGACACGCACCCTTTCGAGTGTCATGAGAGGCTCGTGCAGGAGGCCGCTGAGCTCGGGTAGGACGCTTGCGATCTTGTCGCCGGCGCCGACGGCGACAACCATCATCGGGACATCGGCGTTACGGGCGAAGAACTTTGCGCGGAAGCGCCGACCTCCTCGGGTCCCGTCGACGCCGAGTAGCACGCTCGCGCCGGCGATCCGGCGTCGGTGCATCAGGTCACAGATCGCCACGAACGCGGGTGTGCGGTAGACGCGGTCCTGCCGTCCCAGGTAGATGGTGAGTTTGGTCGCCTCCCCCAGTTCCTCCGGTAGCTGGACTTGGCCGATCTCGCCGGAGAGGAGGCGGGCGCGCTCGAGCGTGATCAGGCCGCGGCGCTCGACTTGAAGCAGCGGCTGAAGGATCGACTCGATCCGTGCTCGCTCGTCGACGGCGATCGAGACGACCGGCAAGTCTTCTGAGGAGGTCAGCAGCCGGTCGGTGTGGAGGTGATGCAGCCGCCCAAACCCTTCCGCACCGCGCAGCAGGATGCTCGCCTTCAAGCGGTTCCCGCCGTAGATGTTCATCAGCTCATCGGCGAGCAAACCGTCTTCGGTGCGGTCGCGTTCGCCGAAGTACGTGGTCAACTTCAGGCAGTCGTCGTTCACAGTTGCAGTCCGATCGCGCGGCCGAGCAGCGCCGCCCCGAATCCGAGCACGAGACTGACGACAGCGTTAGCCAAGGCAGGACGTGGCTCCGCGTCCTCCGCGAGCCTGTAGGTCTCGAGCATCCACGTGGAGAAGGTCGTGAAGGACCCCATCGTCGCCGTACCGGCGAGCAGATATAGGTTTCCCTGTGCTCCCACGCCAACCAAGACGCCGAGCAGCAGCGTCCCGGTGAGGTTGATCGTCAGCGTTCCCAGCGGAAAGTCGCGGCCGTACCGGCCGGAGACGAGCGCGTCGATCACGAATCTGCCGATGGAGCCAATACCGCCGATCGCGGCGACGGCGAGCCAGAGCCAAGGGGTCATATGCGCCTGGCCCTTCGCACGATCGTCGTTGCCAGCCAGATCGCGAGCAGACCGGCTGAGACACTGCCGATCGCGTAGCCGATCGCGAGACCGTAGTGGTCGGCCTCGACCATTTTCAGGAGTTCGACCTGCATCGTCGAGAACGTCGTGTAGGCACCGCAGAACCCAGTGCCGAGCAGCGGCCGGCGGTAGGTGGACTGTGGTAGACGTTCCTGCAGTCTGGTGGCGAAGTATGCGAGCGCGAACGAGCCGCTGATGTTGATCGCGAAGATCGTCCATGGCCACGAGGTGTCGGCTTGGACGTAGTGTTGGCTGAGCCAGACGCGTGCGACCGCGCCGATCGCGCCTCCGGCGAAGATCGCCGCGAGCTCCTGCCGATCGAACTGCCTCATCGTTACTTCTTGTGAGAGCGGCGGGCATTTTTGACCAGCCTGTCGAGTGTGCCGGCTAACGTCGCGGCGATGTAGCCGATCGCGGCGGCAAGCAGGAAGAAAGCCATCCCTTTCAGGGTCGGGCTTCCTGTGAAGAGGAGTGCGATGCCGATCACGGCGCAGGCGGCCACGGTGGTCCTGGCCACGCGTCTGGCTCGTTGTCGCCGCTCTTCTGCGGGGTGCCGCGGGCTTCCGTTTGCTGCTGTGCCCGGTGTGGGGTTGTGCATCAGCGTGCGGAATCTCTGCCGGATGCTGGTCATGGCAGCGCGTCGCTGATGACTAGGACGGGGGCGCCGTTTTCGATCAGTTCAGGTGCGACGTCTTTGAGGAGCAGCCTGCCGGCGCGGCCGGTGCGGTGGTGGCCGCAGACGATCAGGTCAAACGCGTGCTCATGGGCGTAGTTCAGTAGCGCTCGGGCCGGGGTTTGGCCGTCGATGATCTCGTGGGTGACCTCAACACCTGCGCGTTGTGCCCGGTCGGCGACCTCGTCGAACGTTCGAGTTAGGTACATGTGCGCCGCATCGGTCGTCTCGCGACGATCGGCGGCCGTTTCCGCATGGGCGGGTGAATAGGCGATCGAGACGGCGACGAGGTCCGCGTCATAACGGCGGGTCACGTCGATGGCAGCGTCGAAGGCTCGCAATGAGACCTCAGAGCCGTCCCAGGCAAGCAGGATTCGTTGAAACATCAGTGCAGAATTGGGACGAGGGACAGGGCGACCAGCAGTGCGACGAGCATGTACAGCAGGTAGGTGGAGAGACTTCCGGACTGGGTGCTCCGTACAAGCTGGGCGACCTGCAGCGCAAGCACCGTCGCGGGCCGGTAGAGGAAGCGGTCGATGACCAGCACGACGCGAGTGACGAGCACGAACTGCCCCGACGAGTTCGGCCCCACGGCGGGCAGCAGCCGGCTGCGGAAGCCAAGCGGGCCGCGCAGGATCACCCGCATCGGATTGGAGTACGCCGACGGGCGATATTGCACCGCGGCGAGCTCGGCGGCGCTGCCGGTGACCCAGACCGGTGCTCGACGCACGCGGCGTCGGCGGTCGGTCCCGAATGCGATCAGTGACGCGAGTACGGCGTAGCAGGGCAGTACCACGCAAAGCCAGGTTGGGTCAAGGACCGAGAAGTTCTGGAACACCGGGCCGAGCACGAGCGGGTAGCTGATCGTGGTGCTGGCGAGGTTGAAACCGAGCAGAGGTTGTAGCCCGGATCCGATCACGCGGATCTCCCACGGCGCCGCGGCGCCAAGGAACAGGACGACGATCGCGAGCAACCCCGCGCCGAGCGGCCAACGCGAAGGCTCCTGCAATGCCCGGAGCTTGTCGCGGGCGCGGCCGAGGAAGATGAAGCTGTAGTACTTCGCGAACGCGAGCAGACCAAGGCCAGCTGTCAGCGCGAGGATCGCGGCCGCCAACGCACACAGCAACCGGGCGAGCAGTGTGGGCATGCGGAAACCCTGCAGCAGCGCCTCGAACGTGAACCACTCGCTGACGAACCCGCCCAATGGTGGGATCGCCGCCAAAGTCAGTGAGGCAACACCGAGTGTCGCCGCGGTGACCGGTAGGCGGCGTGAGAGCCCGCCGAGGGGGTCGATCGTCCGCTCCCCACTGGCGTAGCTGACGCGGTCGATGCTGATCAGCGCCAAGGTCTTTGAGAGGTTGTGCGCGCAGACGTGCAGGGTGCAGGCGAGCAGCCCGACGGCGGCGAGCTTCGGCTGGTGCGCTGCGTGGCCGAGGAGAGCGACCGCGAACCCGACCAGCGCGATACCGGCGTGCTCGACGGTCGAGTACCCCAGGAATCGGCGCAGATCGTTCTGAGTGAGTGCATAGGTGATCCCGGTCACGGCGGTAATGGCCGCGACGATCAGCAGCGCGTCACCGCACCCTGTCGGCAGCGGGCCGAGCACATCAAACTCGAAGCGCCAGAGCCCGTAGAACCCGGCGCACAAAGCGACCGACAGCGACGTCGCACCCAGCCTGGGAGCGGACCCATATCCGGCCGGGAGCCCGCCCTGTAGCGGCAGCACGCCGACCTTGGTGGCGAAGCACGTGAGGAACAGGGCGAACAGGACGTCACGGGTGCCGGCGGAGAGCTGCGCGTGGCGCCAGGCCTCGAGCGAGAAGCTGTGCGTGTGCGCATAGAGCAGTCCGACCGCAGCGAGCAGCGCGGCACCGCCGAGCTTCGCCAAGCCGCCTGTGAGGTAGCCACCGACGAGGTCCTCGCGGGTTTTGCCGGCGCTGGCGATCAGGTACACGCAGACGGTGATTGCTTCCCAGGCGAGGAAGAAGAGGAAGCCGTTGTCTGAGCCGATCGCGACCGCGATGAACAGCAGCAGGCTGCTTGAGAGGATCGTCAGCCACCGCCCGGCGGGTGTCTGCAGGTAGGCGAGTGACACCGCGGCGCCGGTGATGCCGGTGAGTGCGAGGAAGATGCCGGCGAGACCGTCTGCTCGGAGGGCGCTGTGACCGAACCCGAGCCAACCACCGAGGTTCACGACCGGCTCGCTGCCGCCGAGTGCAGCTGCGATGCCGACGATCACCAGCAGCACACAGCCGACCGCCGAGGACGTGGCGCCGAGCCGCTCGCGCCATGCCGCTGGGCCGAGCCAGGCCAATGGCACGGCGAGCGCGAGTGCGCCCATCGCAATCGCGTAGAGCGCGCTCATGCCGCTCGCTTCCCCTCAGGTTTGAGAAGACCGACTGCCAGCAGCAGACCGTGCATGATCGCGATCGGCGCTGGCGGTGACCCCGGAACATAGACGTCGACCGGCAGAAGCTGGTCGATACCCCCCCATCCGTGCAGCCCGCCGCCGCACGCGTCCGTGCCGACCGCAACGACCGCCTTCGGTTCAGGCATGACTTCCCATGTGCGCTGAAGCGGTGCCCGCATTGGTGCGGTGACCGGGCCGGTGACGAGCAGCACGTCGGCGTGTCTTGGGGCGTTGGTGAGGAAGAACCCGAGCCGTTGAATGTCGTAGTACGGGTTCCAGAGCGCCTGGATTTCCCACTCCTCCGACCCATCCGAGCCACAGTCGATGTGGCGCACATGAATCGAACGCCGCAGAGCCGCGGCTTGTTCCCCGAGCGTTTTGGTCACGTGCTCCGGTAAATCGCGGTCAACCTCGGGGCCGACGATCAGGCCAGCTGCTGAGCGCCCTGCTGTCTCGTAGCGGGAGTCGAACTGGAATAGCTCGGGTGCGGCGCGGACGCATTCGCCACAGAGGATGCAGCGGCCGCGATCAAGCGCGATACGACCTTCGGCGTCGACGGTGATCGCCCCGGTCGGGCAAACCTCCGCGATCTCAGGCGCGACGTCCTCGATGTCAAGGACGTTGACGCTTCCATGAAAGCCGGCGGGTGCGGGCTCCGGTCCGCGGGGATAGCGGGTAGTGACCCGGCGTTTGCTGAGGCCTCGGTAGATCCACTCGAGCATCAGCGATCAGCTCCCGCCGGTGTGAGCCCGAAGCTGTGCTCGATGAACGCGAAGTCGGTTAGCACGTCCTTCGGGAACGCGTGATCAAAGAGCGCCCAGTTCCGTAACGACGGGGACGCGATATGCACGCGGTGGATCAGTCCGTCGCGGACCTCGACCCAGAGCAGCAGCTCGCCTTGGGGCGCCTCGACCCAGCCGCACGCCGTGCCGCTGCCGTCGATCGGCAGTCGTGCGAGCAGTTCGCCGTTGCGGCGGCGTAGCTGCTCGGTCGCTTGGCGGATCAGCCGCAGCGACTCGAACAGCTCACCGAAGCGCACGTTGATCCGCGCCATCGCATCACCGTCCCTGGCGGCGACGACCCGCAGCCCGAGACGCCGGTAGTCACCGTAGGGACGCTCGTGGCGGGCATCGGTCGAAACGCCGGATCCGCGCGCGAGCGGCCCGACCGCGCAGTACTCCTCAATCACCGTGCGATCGAGGTGCCCGCCGCCGATCAACCGGTCTGTCATCGAGGCGGTGCCAAGGAACATCCGCCGGTCGCGCTGGAGATCCTGCTCGACCCCATCCAACTCGCGGCACAGCTCGTCAAGACTCATGTCGCTCTCGCTGCGCACGCCACCGGGCACGATCGCACCGCGCCCAAACCGGCTTCCGGTCAGCCGTGCACGCAACCGCTGCACGCTCTCCTTGAGGATCTGAAAACGCGCCTGCCCGACATACAGCGCGGTTGTCTCTGCCTCTTTGGCGATCACGTCCAGATGGCACGCCATACGTTCGAGCTCGCAGTGGATCGCCCGCCAGCGCTGCGCCCGCGGGGGCGGCTCCACGGCCAGCGCCCGCTCCACCGCCTGGGAGAACGCCGCCGCGTACGCGCAGGTCGGCGATGCCGGCGACGCGCTCGGCGACGTGCACCGCGACGTCAGGCGTGAGCCCTTGAACCGTGCCTCGATCCCGCGGTGCTTGAAGAACGGGCGCGTGTGCAGCCGCGGGACGTCCTCTCCTCCGGTTTCGATCAGGAACTGGATCGCCTCAAACACCCCCGAGCGCACGGGCCCGTAGGGGATTGCGAACACGTCCAGCCCGGTCACATCGTGCTCGATCAGATCCGGGTCCGGTTGCGTCAACCACGGGCCCGTAAGCGGACGGTCACCGATCACGCGCCGGTCACGCTCCAGCAGCTCTCGCTCTGCCCAGGCGGTCGCCGGCCACCACTCTCCGAGCTCTCGGTGCGTGATCAGGCCGTCCTCGGCGGCGAGCGACTGCAGCAGGATGACCTCGCCGCGCAAGGCCAGGACAGCCGTTAGCGCGAGCTCCGGTGTCTCGGCCACGAACAGGGTGATGAACCTTGCGCCGGCCTCACGTAGCTCGCGCAACGCGTTATTGAACTCGCCGGCCTCGACGAGCAGTCTGACCTCGCCCTCGGGTACGGATTCCAGCCTGAACGCGGATCGCTCCGGCGAGAGGTACCCGGGCTCATCGGCTTCACGCGGCGCGGTGCTCATGTCCTCGGCGCCTCCAGCAGATGCCTCGCACTCGCAAGCAGCGCCGACAAGTCCCCCGGAATATGAACCCCGAGCGCGATAACGACAAACAGGCAGCCGAGCATCCCGGCGACCATCCACGCGCTGCACTCCCCCGGCCCGACAGACCCGCCGGACGCGTGTGATCCGCCTGACCTGAACTCGCCGGTGACGACCGCCCCGTCGACGACGGCCACCTCCGCGACGGCTGGGGCACGGCCGAGGATCATGCTGGCGGTGTTCCAGATAACACCGAAGAACGCGATGTTCACGAACACCAGCAGCAGTGCGACGCCAACGTACTGCGGTTCCGCGAACCCGCCGATGACGATCTGAAACTCGCTGCGAAACACGCCGGAGATCGGTAGCCCGCAGAGAGCCAATGCGGCGGCGAAGAACATCGGCCCGGTCCAAGGCATCCCTCGGCCGGCATCGGTGATCTGCTCTACCTCCTTGGTGTCATAGCCGCGCAGCAGTGACCCGGTCCCGAGGAACGCGAGCCCCTTCGCCGAGGCGTGCGTGATCACGTGCAGCAGCGCGCCGGCGACGGCAAGTGGTGCGCCGAACCCGATCCCGAGCGCGATGATGCCCATGTGCTCGATCGAGGAGTAGGCGAGCAGCCGTTTGAAGTTGCGCTGGCGCAGCACGAAGAAACTCGCGGCGATCAGCGAGATCGCGCCGAACACGATCAGCACGTGCTCGGCAAACGAGCGGTCGCCGTTTGCTACGGCGACCTGGAAGAACCGCAGGATCGCGTAGAACGCAGCCGCCAGCAGCGAGCCTGACAGCATCGCGGATACTGGTGCCGGCGCTTCGCTGTGCGCGTCCGGCAACCAGGTGTGCGTCGGCACGAACCCGACCTTGGTGCCGAACCCAACGACTGAGAGCACGAACGCCAGCTTCACAGCGTCGGGTGAGAGCGCGTGCGCGTGCGTGATGAACCGCGTGAACTTCGGTATGTAGGCGCTGCCCAAGGCGTGGGTGCCGGTTGCGTACATGACGATGATCGACAGCAGCGCGATCCCGAGGCCGCTGGAGGCGATCAGCACGTACTTCCACGCCGCCTCCAAGGCGGCGTCGGTGCGGTCGATCGCGACCAGCAACGCCGAGACGATTGTGGTCAGCTCGACCGCGACCCACAGCACCCCGAAGTCCGCCGCCAGCGGCACGAGCAGCATCACGCACCCGAACAGGTTCAGCAGCGCGTAGTAACGCCTCGCGAACGCCGGCAGGCCTTGGCGACGGCGCTCGACCCCGAGATACCCGGCGGAGAACACGCTGGCCATCGCGTACAGCAGCCCCGTGCCAAGGAGGAACACGGCCCCCAATGGGTCGATCCGTAGCCAGTCACTTGCGGTGTCGAGCACGCGACCGTGGCTGACGTTGATCGCGATCAGGATCGCAAGACCGAGCGCTATCAGACCTGATACGACCGTCACGGCGCGGGCTACCCGCCAGTCGGGTAGGAGGCTCAGCAGCGTCGCGGCAACCGGGACCGCAAGGATCGCGTAGAGCGCCCAGCTCATCCGGTCAGCCTGTTCAGCATGTCGGTACGGACCGCGGTGCGCTCAATCGCGAGGTACTGGACCAGCACGACGAACACCAGCACGCCGACCAAGACGTCGAACAGCAGCAGCAGCGCGAGGATGATCGGCAATCCGGGCGCGATCACGAGACTGGCGACGGTGACCGCGTTCTCGAGCACGAGGAACCCGAGGAGCTGCGAGGGGGCGTAGGGGCGCAGGACCATCAGCAGGAACGCGACCAGCACACCGGCAACGGCGATCGGCAATGCCGAGAGCGGAAGTGCCGCCTCCGCGCCGATGTGGATCGGACGTAGCGCGATGAACGCAAAGCAGGACAGCACGATCGCGAGCAGGATGCTGCTTGCAACCCCGATCGAGGACGGCACCCGCGACTCGGCGTCAAGCCGGCGCAGGATGAACCGAATCCCGAGCGGAAACAACAGCGCTTTGAGTCCGATTGTCACGGCAGCCAGCGCATACAGCGAACTGTCGCCGTGACCGGTCGCCGCGGTCGCGAACGCAAGCGCCGCGACAACAGCGGACCCGAGCGCGTAGAGCCGTAGCTGCTCCCACACGTCCTGGGAGCGCAGCAACCCGAACTCGAGCAGCAACACGATCACCGCGGTAATCGTCGAAGCGGCACCGAACACGCTCAGATGCAGGTCGCCGTAGGCCGGCTCGAACAGAAAGATCACTACCGCGAGCACGGCGAACATGAAGCTCGCGACCGTGAACTCAGGGATCTTGTACAGCCGCAGCTTCGCGAAGCTCGACTCAACCACCACGACCGCCGCGCCGACCACAAGCGCCTTACAGAACAAAAGTCCGATCGCCATCAGCACGGCGTCGAGATGGCCGCTCTGCGCCATCCCCCAAGGGACGACGAGCACGTTCATCAAGATCGTGAACAACAGGAGCTGCTTCACGCTCGAACCCCAACGCAGGAACGCGAGCCCCGGACCTGAGTGCTCGGCGACCCTCCCCTCTTCGATCTGGCCGAACTCGAGCGTGCCGCCGTGGTTCTCCACCGGGATGCGACCGGTCTCGTTCAAAACGAGCATGAAGAACGCCGCGATGATCAGCAGGTGGCTCGGCCTGATCACCTGCACTGTGGCCGAGCGGATCGTCGCCCCGAACGCATATGGGAGATCCGTGTGTGTCGTCAGCGCCAGCACGAACGTCACGAAGATCACCGTCGGCTCGTTGAACGCACCGAACGACCGCAGACGGCTAGAGCCGAGCTGCGCATATGGGCTACCGCTGTCAACCGCGGCCAGTGACACGACGAAGCTCGCGAGCGCGAGGATCAAGCCGACACCGAAGAAGTCGGCGATGTACCCGAGCGGCAACCCGAACGTTGTCAAAGCGGGGATCAGCAGCGGCACCGTCGCGTAGGCGGCGAAGCTCACGTAGGGCGCTGCGCGGAACACTGGACCGGCCGGCTCTGGCAGCACCGTTTCCTTATGCAGGAGCTTGAAGCCGTCGTAGTACGGCTGCAGGATCCGTGGGCCTTGGCGCTGCTGAATGATCGCCTCAACCCTGGCGATGATCCCCGTCACCAGCGGCGCCAGCACGAGGATGACGACGACCTGCAGAACCTGGATCGCCCAGTCGGGAAGGGTGGGCACCGCTTCGACCTGCTCCTTTCGCGTCACGAGAAAACGGACTCTTTGCGAAAGGAGTCATCAGCCCTTTTGCTATCCCGGGCGGTTCGGAGAACGCTCCCAGCCGAACCGGTCGCGCGCTCACGTCAGGGCTCCATCTGACTATCGCGAGCATACCGCAACGTGCTTCGGAAGAAACGTTGTGACACCCCGCTGCCGACGACGACGAACGGCAGGACGGGTAGAAGCGATCAGCGTCTGGCCGCTGTTATGGCGAGCCTCATCGCCATCATCGAGGTCGTCTGGTGTCGCCTCGGGGCAGCGAGTTGCCGGTGCCATGAGCTTGAACGACCGACTCCGACCGGCATACACTTTGTCAAGTAGCGCGCGATGAGGCCCGCGTAATC
Organism: uncultured Conexibacteraceae bacterium; assembly: GCA_963720195.1. Classification (GTDB taxonomy): domain Bacteria; phylum Actinomycetota; class Thermoleophilia; order Solirubrobacterales; family Solirubrobacteraceae; genus Palsa-465. The sequence goes on along the minus strand of CAVRFD010000007.1, from coordinate 5,661 downwards.
CCGGCATATCGGGTGATGGCTTCTACGTCGGTTCCTAGAGGCAGACAGGCTTAGGAAGCCCGTGCGCGCGTTTACTACTCACCTAGATCGCCCTTGGCCAGCGCGCTGCCAAGCGGCGTTGCCTAAGTGCGTCTGACCTCCAGGGACATCACCCGTAACCCAGGAGACACGATGAATTGTTACGTCTGTGACCAAGAGGGCAACGCGACGGCCGCGGTGGCGAGCTGCAAGCACTGTGGGGTCGCGTTGTGTGGGACGCATTTCGACGAGGACATGCACCAGCCACGGCTGCGCGGCATGGTGCGCAGCGCCTGTTCACATATTCCGACGCACAAGCCAGTTGCCCTACCGGCCCGAGCTCAGCTGGGATGGCTCCGGTGTGACCCGGCACCTGTAACCGGCACGTCTGCCGTCAGCCGTTGGTGCGGTTAGGTGAAGGCGAAAGGCCCGCCCTCAACAGCCGCTCCTGCGGCTGACGGCTTCTTCGGAAAGTTCCCGAGAAAACTCAAAACGGCCGCAAGAGGTCTCATGCCCGTGCGCGAAAGGCTCGCGCAGTTTTCTGCTGGCCGCTATCCACCGTCGTCGGTTGATGCTCAGTATCGCCCTGGACAGTCGCGCGCAACCAGCGGTAGCGGCATGGCTGCCCGGCGTTCGCGGATCGCAATGGAGCTCTTCATCTCACAGACACGCATCGAGCTTTCAGAATCTGGGTGTTCTCCGTTCGTGCGTGGGGTATCCTCTGGCTAAGGCGATGAGGCTCGCCACAAACGCGCGCCAGCGCTGATGGCCTCTACTGAATCGAATAGTCGTTCGAACTCAGTGGAGGTTGCGGTGCGTGTTCTCGATAAAAGCTGTTGGACCGTCACACCGACGGCCGATGGCTGCAGCAGGGCTAACTACGCCGGTCACATGGTCAAATGGCCCGCTTGCAAAGGAGCACGCGATGAGCGCGCGTCCTGACATGGGCGGTCTGCCAGCCACACCGACATCGAGCGGGTGGGACCGCTCGCCCGAGGCGTGGTCGGGGAGCATCCTGTTCCAGTCGGGCACTAGTGCCAGTGGCGAGCCTCCCGCCGAACCATCGTTCTTTGGCGACCTCAACCTCGACCACATCTGCGCCGCACTGACGCACGGACGCGAGGAGTACAACCTCGCGCAGTTCTTCTTCCAACCGCTGCGTGACGTCGAGTCGATCAACTACCGCCACGACGTTCTGCACGACATCGAGCGTGACGACATCTCAAACACTGTCTACGCGTTCGCCGAGCAGATGCGCCTGATCCGCAGGCAGCTCGCGCTGGTAGACAAACTCAGAGACCGCCACCAGCGCGAACGCTGGTTCCTGTCGGCCCTGACCGTGTACTGCGCGGCAGTCGTGCGGCTCGAAGGAGAACTGCAAGCGTCGGAACCAGTCTCAGAGGCGGTGCGTGGGTTCGCCCGGCATTTGGGCGCATATGTCGAGTCGACGGAGTTCAAAGACCTGACGGCCGACACCTCCCAGCTGCAGGCGGAGCTTGACGCGATCCGGTACCAGATCCTGATCCACAACCTCAGAGTGGAGGTAGCGCCGTATGAGGACGCGCCGGATCTGACCGAGCAGATCGAGGAGACGTTCGAGAAGTTCCGGCAGGGAGCGGTTGAGGATCACCGGGTCGAGTTCCATCAGCGGCTTGAGACCAACACGGCCGAGGAGCGGATCCTCGCAGTCGTCGCCGAGGTCTTCCCAACGGAGTTCGCGCACGCAGACAGGTACCTGGCTGGGCGACGCAAGACATTCCTCGAAGGGACGGTCGCGCGGTTTGACCGTGAGGTGCAGTTCTACCTCGCCTACCTCGAGCACATCGCGCCGTTGAAGGCAGGCGGCCTCGAATTCACCTACCCGGAGGTCTCCGCGACTGAGAAGGCGATGCACGCCCGCGAGTCGTTTGACCTCGCGCTCGCAAGCAACCTCATCCAAGACGGCAAGACGATCGTTTCTAATGACGTCGAACTGGATGGCGTCGAACGCGTGATCGTCGTGAGCGGACCCAACCAGGGTGGCAAGACGACCTTCGCGCGGATGTTCGGGCAACTGCATCACCTCGCGGCGCTCGGGCTGCCGGTACCTGGCAGCGACGCCGCGCTCTACCTCCCCGACCGGCTGTTCACGCATTTCGAACGTGAGGAGGACCTCACGACGCTGCGCGGCAAGTTCGAGGACGAGCTCGTGCGGCTTCACGAGATCCTGCAGGTCGCGACCGATCGCAGCGTGCTGATCATGAACGAGAGCTTCAGCTCAACCTCGCTGCAGGACGCTCTCTGGGTCGGTGAACGGGTCCTCCAACAGGTGATCAACCGGGACATGATCTGCCTGTGCGTGACGTTCATCGACGAGCTCGCGTCGCTCGGGGACAGCGTCGTGAGCATGATGAGCACCGTCAACCCCGACGATCCCGCCCGCCGCACGTTCGAGGTAGTCCGCAAGCCCGCCGATGGGCTCGCCTATGCAATTGCGCTCGCTGAAAAGCACGGCATCACCTACGACCAGCTGAAAGGGAGGCTCGCGCAATGAAAGCGTTCCTGATGCACCGCGATCGCGACTTCGTCCTTGAGCCGCCGGCGCTGAGCAACGAGCAGGACCTGCGCCAAGACCTCGAGCTCGACACGCTGATGGACGCAATGGCCGCCGGCGACAAGCTGATCTTCGCCGTCGCACGCGCCGCCCTCCTCTACCCCCTCCCCGGCCCAGGGGACGTTCGCTACAGGCAAGCGGCGTTCGCTGACGCGGTCGCGAACGCCGACACCATGCGAGCGCTCTATACGTTCGCGCTGGAAGCACGACGGGTCGATCGCGGCTTCTGGGGCTTCTGGGGCGGGTCACCTGAGAACACGCTCGGTAGCGCCCTGCACTCACTCGGTGCGCTCATGGACAAGGTTCATGAGCTCCGCGTGTTCGCCGACGACCACAAGGGTGAGTTCGAGTCAGAGGCGTTCACACGGTTGTTCGAGATGCTCGAAGCCGAACTCTCTGATGAGTACTTCGCGCGCGTCAAGCAAGAACTGGAGATAGTCGCGTTCAAGCACGGCACGCTGATCGGCGCCCGGCTCGGGCAAGGCAACAAGGGCACCAATTACGTGCTGCGTCTGACCCCGGACATGGGGTGGCGTGACAAGCTCGCGCAGTTCCGCCACCCAGCCCACGGGTTCAACATCCACCCCCGCGACGAGGCCGGAATGAAAGCGCTCTCCGAGCTCCGTGGCGTCGCGCTGAACGAGACCGCGAACGCACTGGCGCAATCCGTTGATCACATCAAGAGTTTCTTCACGATGCTCGCGACCGAGCTCGCGTTCTACGTCGGCTGTCTGAACCTACGTGGCCGGCTCAAGAAGGTCGGCGCCGCGACCGGCCAGCCCGACCCTACACCCGAAGGCTCACCGCGCCTGCTGACCACGGGGCTTCATGACGTGTCACTGACGCTGAGGCTCGGCAAGCCCGCGATCGGCAACGACGTCGACGCTGACAGGAAAGGCTTGATCGTTGTCACCGGAGCGAACCAGGGCGGCAAATCAACTTTCCTTCGCAGCGTCGGCGCCGCGCAGCTGATGATGCAGGCCGGCATGTTCGTCGGCGCCGACTCGTTCACCGCGGACGTTCGCGACCGCGTGTTCACGCACTACAAGCGCGAAGAGGACGAGAGCATGGAGAGCGGCAAGTTCGACGAGGAACTCACCCGCATGAGCGCAATCGCAGACGAGATCACGCAGCGGAGCCTGTTTCTAAGCAACGAGTCATTCGGGTCGACAAACGAGCGCGAAGGCTCAGAGGTCGCACGCCAAGTCGTCCACGCGCTGCGCGAGGCCGGCGTGAAGATCGTGTTCGTCACGCACCTGTTCGACTTCGCTGACGGCATCCGACAGGAAGATCGTGATGACGTCCTGTTCCTACGTGCCTCGCGCACCGAGGACGGCGCCCGCCCCTACAAGCTCCAGGAAGAGCCGCCCATACCAACCAGCTACGGGCAGGACACCTACCGAACGATCTTCGAAACGGTGTAATGTCCCTCCGGAGAGCGATGAGGCTCGCTCAAACCGCGGTCCCTGCGGCCGCTGATGGCCTCTACGTCATACCCAAGTTCGTAGACGTGGAGGAACCCAATGAGCCTGATCGCGCAGTGTGCACGCCCGCCAAATCCTCGACAGTCGTGGCAACCCGACGATCGAGGTTGACGTCAAGCTTGACTCCGGCGCGTTCGGACGCGCCGCGATCCCATCCGGCGCCTCAACCGGCAGCCGAGAAGCCGTAGAGCTCCGCGACCGCGGCGCGCGAGTTCGGCGGCAAAGGGGTAACGCTCGCCGTTGAACACGTCAACAACGAGATCGCCGAGACGGTCATCGGTCACGCAGCCGCAGACCAGTTCGAGCTCGACCGCGACCTGATCGAGCTCGACGGCACACGCCAACAAATCACGGCTCGGCGCGAACGCGATCCTTGGCGTGTCGCTCGCGACCGCGCGCGCCGCAGCCGTCGACCGTGGACTCCCGCTCTGGCAATACCTGCGTCCCGATGGCGTCCAGCCGACCCTCCCGATGCCGATGCTCAACGTCATCAATGGCGGAGCGCACGCAGACAACGGAATCGACTTTCAGGAATACCTGATCGTGCCCGTCGGCGGACTCACCTTCGCGCACGCGCTCCAGATCAGCGTCGAGACCTACCACGCACTCAGGACAAGAGCTTCACGATCAAGGCTTCCCCACCGCCGTCGGCGACGAGGGAGGATTCGCCCCCACCCTGAGCTCCAACCGCGCGGCGCTCGACCTTCTCCTCGCAGCGATCGAAGGGCCGGTTACCGACCAGGTGACGATGTCGCGATCGCGCTCGACCCGGCCGTCAGCGCGCTGCGTCGCGAGCGACGGTCAACTACGAGTTCCGCTCCGAAGGCAGAACCTACTCGCCGCATCGAGGCCGTCGACTACTGGGAAGACGTCGTCAACGACTATCCGATCTTCTCGCTCGAAGACGCGATGGCCGAAGACGACTGGGACGGCTGGAAGCTCCTGACCGACCGGCTCGGAGACCGCGTTCAGCTCATCGGCGACGACATCTTCGTCACCAACCACCAGTCCCTGCAGCGTGGCATCGACACCGGCGTCGCGAACTCCATCCTCATCAAGCTAAACCAGATCGGCACCCTCACCGAGACGCTCGAGACGATCGCGATCGCCCGCGCAAACGACTACCTCTGTGTCATCTCACACCGCTCCGGCGAGACCGACGACGCGTTCATCTCCGACCTGGCGGTCGCAACCGGCGTCGGACAGATCAAAGCCGGCGCGCCGGCACGCGGCGAACGCGTCGCGAAATACAACCAACTCCTGCGAATCGAGGAAGAGCTCGGGCCTGGCGCCGCAGACTTCCCGATCGTCATGTACCCAGGGCGTACGCTCCCGGAGCCATCGACCGAGGCAACAGAGAGCAACGCCGACGCGGATGGCAAGCAATCGGCCGAACCAATGTGTGACTGGTCAACGCCGTCGCTTGGCCGCTAGCCGCCACCACCGCGCCCACCCGCCGGGCTACGCGGCACCTGGGGGTACTCCGGTCACCGCGCTCCACACGGCGGCAGCCTGACCGAGACGAGTCCCTGGCATAGCCGAGCTTCCTGCCTCATCCTTCGATCA
>CAVRFD010000006.1:0-97719 GCA_963720195.1 uncultured Conexibacteraceae bacterium | reverse complement strand
TACTAAGCAGCGGGACCGTTTCGGGTTGATCCCGCCGCGCCGTGGTGACCTCAGTTTGCGACCCGCTTGCCGTACACGGAGAGTCCGTAGATGGCGACGATGTCGATCGCGAAGAGGGTCAGAGACCAGAATGGATAAGCCGGGATCATCAGCAGTTGCGCGAGCGCGTTCAAGCTGAGTACGGCGACGCCAGTCCAGCGCGCATATTCGTTTCTGGTGAATACGCCCAAGCCGACCAGCGCCTGCAGGACGCCCAGGCATAGGACGATCCAACCCCAGGTATTGAGATCCCCGAACACGTAGCTCGTGTTGTGGATGAAGAAGTGGGCGTTGCTGATCGCCGCGATCCCCTCGATCGTGTTCATGAACCCGAGGATGATCAGGAGCAGGCCGGCGAACACGACCCAACCGAAGCCGCGTTCATCCTCCCAAGTGTCGTAGTCAGTGGACGACGGCATCGAACCGGGGGCATCAGATTGTGCATAGCTAGACATGTCGTTCTCCGGTGATGATGGTGTACAAGTAACTACGTCGCGCGTTTTCAGTCACGGCCGCCGATGAGGTCGCGACGGAGAACGTGGCGATACGCGTCATGCAAAATCACCTCGCAGGGGCGCCTGCGTACCGCAGATAAGTACGCGACCCTCTGTGCCTCAGCGAGGGTCTCGCATACGATCGGATCGTCTTGGTCCGGGAGTAACACCTCCCACCCTCCGCGCAGCCTGTGTACGACCCGCACTGTCACCGGACGCGATCGTGCGGACTGTGACTTCTCTCGCAAAAGCGCGGATATTCCCGCGACGTCCGGCCTGGCCACGGGATCGGGACTGTTGGCCGTCATGGTGCCAGGCTAAGTCCGACATGTACGAACAGGCACCCCTTGTCGTCGAATCACCTGGGTGAACGAGAACTAGCCCTACGCTTCAGTGGACTCGAAGTCAGCGATGCGGCCTACCGACGTTCGCATCGAGCAGTAGCCTCTTCAAGGGCGTATGGCAGTCGAGTACAAGGACTACTACGAGGTTCTGGGGGTTCCGCGCGACGCGGACCAGGATGAGATCCGCCGGGCTTACAGGAAGCTGGCACGCGAATACCACCCGGATCTCAATTCCGATGCCGATGCCGAGGAGCGGTTCAAGGAGTTGGGCGAGGCCAACGAGGTGCTCTCCGATCCGGAGAAGCGCGAGCGCTATGACCGCCTGGGTGCTCGGTGGCAGGCACAGGAGAATGGGCAGGCCCCAGGCGACTTCGAGGACTTCTTCGCAGGGCAGGGTTTCGGCGGCGGCGGCGGCGCGGGCGCGGACTTCGGCGACGGCGCGGTCTTCTCGGACTTCTTCGGACGACTGTTCGGTGATGGCGCCACGGCACGACCGACGGGGCCGCTGCGGGGTCGCGATCATGAGGCGGTGGTCGAACTCTCGCTCGAGGAGGCGCTCGCCGGCGCAAAGCGGCGGCTGACGCTCGCCGATGGCCATAGCGTCACGGTCAACATCCCATCAGGAGTCAGGGAGGGCCAGCGCATCCGCGTGGCCGGTAAGGGCGGCACCGGCCGCGACGGTGGACCGGCCGGCGACCTGTTTCTGCTCGTGCGGTTCAAGCAGCACTCGCGCTTCCGCCGCCACGGTGATGACCTGCAGGTCGACGTGCGCGTTGCGCCTTGGGAGGCCGCTCTCGGGAGCACGGTCCCCGTACAGACCCTCACCGGGCCGGCGCAGGTGAGGGTCCCGGCCGGATCGTCGAGCGGCAGACGCCTGCGCCTGCGCGGGCGGGGATTGCCGATCGGGTCAGGCAAGCAAGGCGACCTCTACGCCATCGTTCAGATCGCCGTGCCGAAGCAGGTGTCGGACGAGGAGCGCGAGTTGTTCGAAAAGCTCGCGGAGGTCTCGGAGTTCAACCCGCGTCACGGAAGCCGATGAGCCCGCGCCGCCGTAGGCCGCAGGAGCAGCCTGATGAAGACGCTCCCGCCGAGGGCCTGGTCGAGCTCACGGTAGTTGCGCGGCAAGCCGGACTGACAGTGACAGTCGTTCGCCGCTATCTGTTGCTCGGCCTGTTCGAGCCCCTCGCAGGAACGGAAGGCGCACCGCTCTTCGATCCAAGCTCGGCTGCCCGTGTCGCGAAGGCTGACCGGTTGCGGCGCGACCTCGACCTGAACGCGGCCGGCGCCGTACTCGCATGCGAGTTGCTCGACCGCATCCGCGAACTCGAAGCGCGCGACCCGAGCTGGCGCGGTACCAAGCGCTGACGCTCGTATGCATCGCACCTCCGCCTCCCGACTCTGTGTGGCGCTGTTGGCGCTGTCGATTCTGGTGCTCGCTGCGGTCCCGAACGGGGCCGCCTCCTCCTCCACTGTCCATCCCCGTACAGTCACGTTCGTCAATAACACCGACGAGACGATCTGGGTGGCCGCCACACCCGGAGCGCTCTCGGGCGCGACCGGGTGGAAGCTGCCGGCCGGTGCTTCGTTGAGCATCCGCGTGTCCGACCACTACAACGCGCGGATCTGGGGCAGGACTGGCTGCCACTTCGGATCTGGTGGCCGCGGCCGTTGCCAGACGGGCGACTGTAACGGGCGTTTCCAGTGCGCCGGGTGGGGACAGATCCCGGCGACGCTGGCGGAGTTCGACATGGACTCCTATGACCACCTCGACTTCTATGACGTCTCGATGGTCGACGGCTCAAATCTGCCGATGTACATCAACACTGTCGGCGGGACGACGCCGGACAGGGTCAACTCGCGGGGCTGCGAGGTCGGGCGCGGCTGCACCACGACCGTGAAGTGTCCGGGGCCACTCCAGGTGCGCTCAGGCCGCAAACTGATCGCGTGCATCTCCCCATGTGCCCGCTTCGGAACCAACCGCTACTGCTGCCGTGGCCAGTTCGCCAAGGGGTGCAGCCCGGCCCGCACCTGGCCGGTCGACTACGCGAAGGTGTTCAAGCGCGCCGAGCCCTACGCCTACTCGTGGTCGGGCGACGATCGCACCAGCGTCTTCACCTGCGCGGGCGGTTGCAGCTACCAGATCGTGTTCGGTGTGACACCGCCGGCGCGCGGCGGGCCGCCGGGTTGAGGCAGTGCACCGATCAGGCAGAAGGCGATCACGCACGGGACATCGCCGAGGTTGAGCCAGTCGTGGGCGGTCGCGCGCTGGATCAGCGTATCTCCGGCCCGCAGGTGAACGGTCTGCCCGTCGAGCACGAGGTCGATCTCACCGGAGACGACGACGGCATAATCGATCGAGTGGGTCTGGTGGGGCGCGGGAGTGACACCCGGTGCGTACTCGACGACGCGGAAGATCGTTCCCTCGTCCAGGCTACGGTTCGTCGTCAGTAGATCCGACGGATCCTCGGTACCGTCGTGTTCGGCTGGGACCTTGTCAGTGGCCCAGAGCACGAAGCTGCGGTGGCCAGGTCTGCGCGAGATGCCGTTGTCTACGACGTCGTCACTGGTGACGATCGCACGTCCCTGATCGTCATGGCCGGTCACGATTCGACGTGGCGGGAAGGTCATGACTCGGCATCCTGTCAGCCCACCTGGGATCGTGATGCAAACTTTGGATGAACCACGGTGAACGGCGCGCAGCTACCAACTCAGGAGATGGACACGGCTGCGGCCGAGCGCCGCGGCGCCGCTGCGCCTGTGCTGGTGGCGCCCGACTCGTTCAAGGGCACGTTCACGGCCTCTGAGGTGGCAGCGGCACTCGCAGAAGGCCTTTGTTCCTACGGTCTTGCGGTCGACCTCTGTCCCGTCGCCGACGGAGGGGAGGGCACGCTGACCGCGCTCAGCGCGGCGCTCGGCGCGACCCTCCACACGATCACGGCCAGCGATCCGCTTGGCCGTCCGGTAGACGCTTCGTTCGCGCTCGTCGGGGAGCTCGCGATCGTTGAGACGGCTGCGGCGAGCGGCCTGCACCTCGTCCTGCCGCCGGAGCGCGACGCCGCGGCCGCCACAACAGCCGGCACCGGCGAGCTGATCGTCGCCGCGCTCCGGACCGGGGCCCGCGCGATCTATCTTGGTGTCGGCGGTAGCGCGACCACCGACGGCGGCTCCGGAGCAATCCAGATCATCGAACGTGCCGGTGGTCTCGGCGGAGCGCGCCTGATCGTTCTCTGCGACGTGCGCACGCCGTTCGAGGACGCGGCACGCGTGTTCGCCCCGCAGAAGGGCGCGAGTGCCGCGGACGTCGATTTGCTCAGCGAACGTCTCAACAGCTTGGCGGAGGGTTTTCCACGCGATCCACGCGGTGTTCCGATGACGGGCGCGGCCGGCGGTCTCGCGGGTGGACTGTGGGCAGTCTTCGGGGCGGAGCTCGAGGCGGGGGCGGGCTTCGTGCTCGATGCGGTGGGCTTCGATGCCCGCGCCGCAGCGGCTCGTGCCGTTATCACCGGCGAGGGCAGACTCGACAACCAGAGCCTCGCGGGCAAGCTCGTGTCGGAGGTTGCGTTGCGCGCGTGGCGAGCCGGGATCCCTTGCCACGCGGTTGTCGGCACGAGCGCGCTGGATGCGAGTGAAGCGAGCGGGATCGAGCTCGCGTCTATCACTGAGGCCTCGACGCTCGAGGCCCTCGTGGCCGCAGGTCGCCTCCTGGCTGAGATCATGTGAGTAGATGCGGATCGGTCTTCTCCATCCGGGCGAGATGGGCGCGGCGTTCGGAGCAGTGCTCAGGTCGCGCGGTCACGAGGTGTTCTGGGTCTCCTCAGGCCGCAGCACCGAAACCCGAGAACGAGCTCGTCGAGCCGGCCTCGACGAGCTCGGAACCTTCGCCGAGCTGGCCGCCGTTCAGGCGGACGTGATCCTGTCGATCTGCCCGCCGGCCGTGGCGGTCGAGGTAGCCCTCTCTCAGACCGACTTTCCCGGCATCTACGTGGACGCCAACGCAGTCGCACCCGCAACGGTCGTCACGATCGCCGACACCGTGCCCCGCTGCGTTGATGGCTCGATTGTCGGCCCTCCACCGATCGACGGCGGAACGCCGCGCCTCTACCTCTCAGGCTCAGCCGACGCGGTCGCCGTCGCCGAGTTGTTCACGGGCACGAATGTCCAGGCGCGTGTGGTCTCCGCAGAGATCGGCGCCGCCTCGGCGCTGAAGATGGCCTACGCCGCCTGGACCAAGGGCAGCGCCGCGTTGCTGCTCGCCGTCCTTGACGCCGCGCGAGCAGGCGGGGTAGAGGCGGACCTGCTCGCCGAGTGGCAGCGATCGTGGCCCGAGCTGCTCGACCGAGCTGCCGCCGCCAACCGCTCGGCAACCGACAAGGGCTGGCGGTGGGTCGGTGAGATGGAGGAGATTGCCGACTTCTTCGCGGCGGTTGGCGTTCCTGATGGCTTTCACCGTGCGGCCGCCGAGATATATCGGCAGTTCCCGCGGGTGCAAGCTTTGGATGAGCCCGAGTAGATCATCCGCTGGCACGATCGCCGCCGGGTGCACAAGCACATCTCCACCGATCCGCTCAGCTATCCGGTCGAGGGCGCGACGGTCCCGTTTGCCGGGCCGCGCGTGCGTAGTGTTGCCCAGAACGAGAGTGAGAATGAGAATGATTCTCACTCTCACTGGCGTTCCGGTGAAGGGGCCGGACCGCGGGCCGGCGTCGCTGCAGAGGCAGCGTTCCTCGCCGCCGACGGCGAGCAGGCACCGGCTGTGGCCGACCGTCTGCGGATCGCACTCAAAGATGCCGTAGAGCTCGGGCTCGCGGTTGGGATAGCCTGACGCCGATGCTGACCGGAGTCAGGGAGCTCGATGGCGAGCCGGCGGTGTCCGTGGCCGGCGACGCGCTCTCGTACGGCGAACTGCGCGAGGCGGCCGCCGCTGTCGCGCGCCAGCTTCAGGGAGCGCACCGGGTCGCCGTCTGGGCCGAGCCGACGCTCGATTTCTGTGTGGCCGCCGTCGCCGCGATCAGTGCCGGCATCCCGCTGGTTCCGATCAACCCGAAGCTCGGGCGTGCCGAGTTGGAGCACGTCTTCTCGGACAGCGGCCCTGATGTCCTCATCGGCGCCCCCGACGACGCGACTCCGGCGCTCGCACAGCCGCCGCGCCGCGTGACCGTCGACGTCCGCGCTCGCGGTGGCGAGCTCCCAGATACGGAGGCCGGCGACGAGGACCCTGCGCTGATCATCTACACCTCCGGGACCACCGGTCGGCCCAAGGGTGCGGTGCTGCCACGACGTGCAATCGCATCGAATCTTGACGCGCTCGCCGACGCCTGGGCCTGGACGCGCGACGACACGGTCGTGCACGCGCTGCCGCTGTTCCATGTCCACGGCCTCGTGATCGGCCTGTTCGGTCCTCTCCGCCGAGGTGGCGCGCTTCGCCACCTCGGCCGCTTCGACCCCGGCGCTGCCGCAGCGGCGTTGCGCGACGGCGCCACGATGATGTTCGGTGTTCCGACCATGTATCACCGCCTCGGGCAGGAGGCCGAGGGCGACGCCACGGTCGCCGACGGTTTCAGCCGCGCGCGCGTGCTCGTGTCCGGCTCAGCCGCACTGCCCGCGACCGAGTTCGAGCGGATCAAGCGCGTGACCGGACAGGAGATCATCGAGCGCTACGGCATGACCGAGACGCTGATGAACCTCGCCGTCCGGGCCGACGGCCAGCGGCGTCCGGGGCGTGTCGGCATCCCGGTCCCCGGCGTCGACGTGCGGCTGATCGACGACGACGGACAGGAGCTCGACGCCTGCGACGGCGAGACGATGGGCGAGATCATCGTTCGCGGATCCAACCTGTTCACCGCGTACCTGAATCGGCCGGACGCGACCGCGGAGGCGATGCGCGAGGGCTGGTTCCACACCGGCGACCTTGCGACACGCGATCCCGACGGGTATTGGCGGATCGTCGGTCGGCGCTCGACCGACCTGATCAAGACCGGTGGTTACAAGGTCGGCGCCGGCGAGATCGAGGTCGCCCTACTCGAGCATCCGAGTGTGCGCGAGGTGGCTGTCACGGGCGAGCCCGATCCCGACCTCGGCGAGCGCATCATCGCCTGGGTCGTGCCGGAAGCCAGCGGCACGACGCTCGAGCGCGAGCTGATCGATCACGTCGCCGCCGAGCTCGCGCCGCACAAGCGTCCGCGTGAGGTGCGCTTCCTCGACGAGCTTCCGCGCAACGCGCTGGGCAAGGTCGTCAAGCAGCAGCTGGTGAAGTGATGCCGCGCCTGGATCTGCACGCGCATCTGATCACTCCACGCTACGGGCGCACTCTCTCCGCGCAGAGCAGGCCCCCGCAGACCCTCGAGGGACTCGAACAGTTCATGGAGCGATATGAGATCGACGCCGCCGTCGTCTCGATGGGCGGCGCTCTGGAGTCGCGAACCGCTGCCAGCGCCCGCACCGGCAACGAAGAGCTCGCCGAACTGATCCGCTCGCAGCCGAGCCGCTTCGGGGCGCTGGCGGTCGTACCGTTCGACGCTGAGCACCCGGACATCGCTGTGGATGAGGCCGTCTACGCTCTCGACGCGCTCGGGCTCGACGGCGTGGCGCTGTTCTCAAACCACCACGGCACCTACCTCGGCGATCCGCTTTGGGAGGAGCTGTTCGCAGAGCTCGACCGGCGTGCCGCGTATGCGTTCGTGCACCCGGCGACACCGTCCAACGGGGCCGCGCTCCGCGACTATCCCGATTGGCTGTTCGAGTACCCGTTCGATACGACCCGCGCGATCACGAACCTGATCTTCACCGGCGCCTTTGACCGCTACCCGAACATCAGGTTTCAGTTCGCCCACCTCGGCGGCGCCGCGATCTTCCTCGCGCACCGACTGAACTCACTGAACGCGCGCGAACCGGACAGGGCGACGGGTACGACCGTGAGCGTCATGGACTACCTCGCCCGGTATTACTTCGACACCGGCCTGTCCAACAACACGGCCGCGCTCGCCTCTACGTGGATGGTCGCGCCGAAGCAGCAGGTCGTGTACGGGTCCGACTGGCCCTACCTCGCACAGCCGGTCGGCAATGACCCGAGCGAGGACTTCGATCGCCTCAACCCTGAGGACCGCGCGAGGATCGATCACCAGAACGCCGCCGCCCTGGTCCCGCGGCTGGCAGCCGCGGCCAGCGGCGTGAGATAGGAGCAACACGTGACTTTTACAGACGCAGGTTCAACACGGGTTGGCTGGATCGGCACCGGCGTGATGGGCGCTTCGATATGCGGACATCTGATCGACGCCGGATACCAGACGACCGTCTTCTCGCGAACGCGCGAACGGGCCCAGCCGCTGCTGGACAAGGGCGCCAGCTGGGCGCCGACCCCTGCCGAGGTGGCTGCCAACTCAGACGTGACGTTCACGATGGTCGGGTACCCGGCCGACGTGCGTGATGTCGTACTGGGTGAGCACGGCGTGCTCGGCACAGCCAAACCCGGCGCGGTGATCGTCGACATGACCACCAGCGAGCCGTCGCTGGCTCAGGAGATCTTCGCGAAGGCGGCAGAGCGGGGTGTCGCCAGCGTCGACGCGCCCGTCTCCGGTGGCGATATCGGCGCCCGCAACGCGACCCTCTCGATCATGGTCGGTGGTGAGGCTGCGACGGTGGAGTTGCTGCGGCCGTTGTTCGAGATCCTCGGCAAGACGATCATTCACCAGGGCCCGGCTGGCGCCGGGCAGCACACGAAGATGGTCAACCAGACGCTGATCGCGACCGGCATGATCGGCGTCTGCGAGGCGCTGCTCTACGCATACCGCGCGGGCCTCGATCTCGAGACCGTGCTCGAGTCCGTCAGCGGCGGCGCGGCCGGCTCTTGGTCGCTCAGCAACCTCGCGCCGCGGATGATCAAGGGCGACTTCGCTCCCGGCTTCATGGTTGAGCACTTCCTCAAGGACATGGAGATCACGCTCGGCGAGGCGCGGCGGATGAACCTGGCACTGCCCGGCCTGGCGCTCGCCCACGAGCTCTACATGGGGCTGCGCGCGCAGGGTGGTGGCCGCGACGGGACCCAAGCTCTGATCCGTGTGCTCGCCCGCCTCTCGGCGGTCGACTGGAACCTGTGAGCTCCCCTTCACCCTTGATGAACTCGGCTGCACGTCAAGCGATCTAAGGTCAGCTTCCGATGAGCTATGGAATCGGAAGCTTTGCGGGCGCCGACGGCGAGCCGTTCGCGGGCCTTGTGTCCAACGGTCGGGTTCACGATCTGCGTGCGACCTTTGACGTGCACACGACTGTCCTCTCCATCCTCGGTGGCTGGGAACGGTCACTGCCGCGGCTGGATGAGCTCGCTCAGCGGGATGGTGAGCACGCGCTGGGCGAGCTCACGATCCTGCCGCCGATCAACCCGCCCGGGGCGTTCCTGTGCGCTGGTGCCAACTACCGCATGCACATCATCGAGATGCGGACCGCCAACGCGGTCGCGCAGGGACTCGACGGCGACGTCGCGCAGGCCGAGGCGACGGCCGCGATGGACGAGCGCGCGGCGAACGGCATCCCGTTCATGTTCGCCGGCTGGCCGGGCGCGGTGATCGGCGCCGACGACAATGTGATCATCCCGGGCGACCCGGGCCAGAAGCACGACTGGGAGCTCGAGCTGGCGGTGGTGATCGGCCGCCACGCCCGCTGCGTCTCACAGGACGAGGCGATGGGCCACGTCGCCGGGTACACGATCCTCAACGATCTCTCGACGCGGGACCGGATGCACAGGACAGACCTGCGCTTCACCGACTTCATGGCGTCGAAGATGCGTCCGACGTTCAAGCCGATCGGTCCCTGGATCACACCGAAGCAGTTCGTCGCGAACCCGCATAACCTGCGCATCACGCTGAAGCTGAACGGCGAGACGATGCAGGACGACACGACCGGGGACATGATTTTCAAGATCCCGCGGCTGATTGAGTACGCATCCGCGATCACGGACCTGCGGCCGGGCGACATGATCGCCACTGGCTCGCCGTCCGGCAACGCTCAGCACCACCGCGGCAGGTTCCTGCGTCCCGGTGATGTGATCGAGGCTGAGATCGAGGAGCTTGGGACGCAGCGGAATGCGTGCGTCGCCGCGAGCGCCTCGCCGCAGGGGCCAGACTTCGGCGCGGCGTTCCAGCCACGCGACCTGCAGACGACATAGGGGGTGCACGGTGGCATATGTAGTGACCGCTTACTGGACCGCTAAGCAGGGTGAGGAGGACCCACTGGCGGCTGCGCTCAGTCAGCTGATCGAGCCCAGCCGCGCAGAGCCCGGGATCCTCGAGTACCAGATCCATCGCGATCCGCAGAACCCGCGTCTGTTCTTCCTCTACGAGAAGTACGTCGATGAGGAGGCGTACGCGACCCACGCGTCGTCGCCGCATTTTCAGAAGTACGGCGTGGAGGAGGGCATTCCGCATCTGGAGAGCCGTGAGCGCGCCTTCTACGTGACCTGGGACGGCGACGGGGTGTCGCATGGGGATTGAACGGATTGAGGAGCTGGTCTACGGCGTCGATGACCTCGAGGCGTGCGCCCGGTTCTATGAGGATTACGGGCTCGAGTCCGTGGACGCGGACGAGGATCACGCCACCCTGCGCACGCTCGTCAACCAGCGGATCAAGCTCCGGCGTGCCGACGACCCGACGCTGCCGGTGGCGCCGCGGCCGGCGGCCGGCAACGGCGCTGCGTTCCGCGAAGTGGTGTGGGGTGTGGACACGCGAGAGGCACTCGACGCGATCGCGGACAACCTCGCGGCCGATCGCGAGCTGCGAGAGGACGACGAGGGCACGATCCACACCGTCGACGAGAGCGGGTATGCGATCGGTTTCGCGGTCTCCGACAAGGTCGACGTGGCGTTCGAGGCGAAGTCGATCAACGTCACCGGCGATGTCGGCCGCTGGAACCAGGAACTCTCGGGTTACGGTCGTGCCCACCCGATCCGCGCCTGCCACCTCGCGCTCGACATCCGCAAGGCCGACAGGGAGCGCGCCGAAGCCTTCTATATCGAGCGCCTGAACTTCAGGGCGGTTGACATCGTCAAGCCGCTCGGCGTCTTCCTCCAGGCCGAAGACGATTGGGACCAGCACAACTTCCTGCTGATGCATCGCAGCGATGCGTATGGCATCAACCACGTCGCGTATGAGTGCCGCGACTTCGACGAGGTGATCGAGGGCGGCAACCACATGATCGCCAAGGGCTGGGAGGAGGCTCGCTACCTCGGTCGGCACGCGGTGGGCTCGAACATCTACCGGTTCTTTTACACGCCGTCCGGCGGTCGTTGCGAATACGTCTGTGACATGACCCGCGTCGACGAGTCCTATGAGACGCCGCGGGTCTGGGAAGAGGCGCCGCCGCATCACATCTGGCTGCTGAAGCCCCCGAACAACGACGGCCAGCCGAAGATGGACGACGTGCCGCAGGGCGCGAAGCTGACGGCGCAGTGAAGCACTGATGGCTCCGCCGAACCGCCCGCCACGACGACCGGTGACGGTCGTCGGCATCACCATGCCCACGCCCCGCACAGTGCGTGTCGTCGTGCAGGGGGAGCTGGCCGACTGGCCCGAGCCCGGACCGGCTGCGCATATGAAGGTGTTCCTGCCCGACACACCCGTTGGCCCCGTCGTGCGGACCTACACGGTGCGCGACTGGGATCGCGAGCGTGGAGCGGTCACGATCGACATGGCGCTCAACGAAGGGCATGGACCGGCCACCCAGTGGGCCTCACGAGTCGTGCCCGGGATGTGGATGGAGATCTCCGGACGCTCGCGCTCGACGTTCACGCCGGCTGAGGAGGGCGGCCACCATCTGTTCGCGGGCGATGAGACCGCGCTGCCCGCGATCGCCACGTGTGTCGCCTCGCTGCCCGAGAGCGCGCGGGCGACGGTGATCCTCGAGGTGGCCGACGCGGATGAGGAGCAGCCGCTCGCCACACACGCGCAGGTCGACGTTCGCTGGTTGCACACCCAGGACGGTGACGGTGACTTCACCGACTCCGTGCTCGAGGCCGTCGTGAGCCTTGCTCCCACCGAGGTGTGGATCGCTTGCGAGGCAGGGGTTATGCGCGGCATTCGCCGGGCGCTGCTCGACCAGCGCTTTCCGGTGGAGCAGCTGAAGACCCGTGGTTACTGGAAGCGCGGCGAGTCAGATCACCCGGACCACGACACCGGCGAGGACGCGTAGGCCAGCCCACGGCGGTAGAAACAACAGCGTGGACCGCTTCGTCGTAATGAACAGCTACGTGGCCGTGTGCAGGGCCAAGAGCTTCACGGGTGCCGCGAGGCAACTTGGCGTGTCTGGATCGCTGATGTCGCGTCACATCGCCTGGCTCGAGGATCACCTCGGCGTCAGGCTGATCAATCGCACGGCCCGCTCGATCAGCCTCACCGAGCACGGCAAGAGCTACCTCGAGTTCTGCGAGCGCGTGCTCAAGGAGATCGAGCGCGAGGAGGCCGCAGTGCGCTCGGCGCGGCGACGGCCCGAGGGCGCGCTCTCGATCCTCTCGCCGAAGTGGATCGGCAGCCTCGACGTCGCCGACGCGGTCGCCGAATTCTCACTCGCCCATCCCCGCATCGATATCAACTTCGACATCGGCATCGACACCGACCGGCCGTATGACTTCGTAGATCAGGGGTACGACGCCGCCTTCCAGACTCGCAACCTTCGCGATTCGCTGGTCCGGGTCCGCCGCGTCGCGACGCTGCCGTTCGTGCTCTGCGCGGCGCCCAAGTATCTGCAGCGGAAGGGGAACCCGACGCGCGCGTCAGAGCTCTCCCGACACCAGTGCCTGATCCACAAGGCCGATCCGACGTGGCAACTCGAGTTCAAGGATGGACCGATGCATTACAAGGTCAGCCATCCGGCGTTCACCTCCAACACCTACCTGGTGCTGCAGAAGGCGGCGCTCCGCGGACTCGGCATCGCGATGCTGCCGCTGCGGCCGATCTATGAGGACCTCCAAGCCGGGCGTCTCGAGCGCGTGCTCGAGGACTACTCGGTGCCGACGCGGCCGCTGTACATCGCCTATCCGCCCGGGTTGCAGTCCCTGGAGCGGCTGCGACTGTTTGTCGACTTCATCGGCGAGTGGTTCAAGCAGTCCCCGATCGGCGAGGTCGATCAGCTGGCGAGGTTGACGTCGTAGTAGTCCTCGGTCACGACCTGCGCGAAGCCGACCGAGGTGTAGAGGGCGAGTGCGCGGTCGTTGGTGACCTCGACCTCGAGCTCGACCTTGTCCGCGCCGGCGTCGAAGAGGTCACGGGAGACGTGCGTCAGGATCGCCCGCCCGATCCCGCGTCCACGCCAGGCCGACGCGACGACGAAACCGTAAATTGCGGCTCCGCGACCCTGGCGCGACACGCTCAGTGTCCCGATCGTCTCGTCCTCGCGCGCGATCATCAGCGTGCGCCTGCGCTCTTCGACCAGCGGCCTGTTCGGGTCGATGAACACGTCGCCGAAGCCGTCAAGGAACAAGCTCGTCAGGTCTGGGATGTCGGCGGCGGTCGCCTCTCGCACGCTGAGCGTCGGATCTGCCGGCCCATCCGCGGGCCGTGCCCTCAGACTCAGGGCGTGCTCTGAGTGGTGGTAGGCCAACCCCTGTCTCGTCGCGAACTCACGCCCCGCCAGCGAGCTGCGGGGCACGACCAGCAGCACGCGCTCGCTCTCCTCAGAGCGGCAGATCGCGCCGGCGGCCTCGAACAGCGCTTGGGCGATGCCGCGACGCCGTGCGTCTGGATCGACCATCCCGGTCATCTCGACCGTCGGCCAGCTGTGGGTGTAGATGCCGAGGAAGCCGAGCAGGCGCCCGTCCTCCCACCACAGCAGGTCCCTCCCCTCGTCTGCACGGCGGCTGCGCAGCGCACCCCATTCGAGCTTCAGGCGGCCGCCGTCGTTGGCGACCACGCGGCGCTCGAGGCTCTCAATCGCCTCGAGCGCCGTGGTGGTCAGTCCCTGGGCGCGCTCAAGCATCGCGCCGACCGTACAGATGGCGCTCCACGCAGCGGACGCGGGCGGCATTGACGCGGTCCTGCACCTGCAGAGAGCGGCTGCGGCTGACCATCAGCCGTTGCGCCAGCAGACGCAGGCTCGGCGCTCTGAGCAGGGACCGGCGCCGATGTCTGGGGAGCGTGCTCGTCAACAGCGAGCGAGTCAACATGCCTCGTTCCTCTCTTCTTCTGTGTGTAATTACGGCAGCGGTGAGTCACTCACGTGGGCACGCCAAAGCGCACTCCCACACGAGCTTTCACTGCACCTGCATAGATGCGACGATCGAACGTCGCCTGTTAGGACACCGGGCGCGTTAATTCACGCCGGGATGACTTCGGTCAGCGGCGGTCGCCGCGGGCCGGCTGCTCAGTCTTATCCATTTGCTCTTCTCCTCTGTCTCGCTCGTAAGCTCGTTTTGGGCATGAAAAAAGGGCGGCCCCTATGGGGTCCGCCCTCGCTGAATCGGTTATGTGCGCTGGTTTCAGCGCATACACCTCGCAGCGAGGGATGTCGTGTCTGCGGCACCGTCAACCATGGCGTTCAGCGAACCGGCAGCACCACAGGCACCGCGCGCAGGAGCGGCGGTCACGGACATGTTCTTGGTGTGAAGGAGGGTGCTGGTCATTGAATAAACCTCTGGCGGTTTGACTACCTCGCGTCAAAGTAACCGACACGCGGCCGCATTGCAAGGGTGCCCAGTGACTTTTTTGTAACTATCCGCTGTGGGGGCTGATGACCGCCGTGTGTCGTTGCCCGACGACTGCAGATCGTTTCCCGTATCGTCAGACTTCATGCGCGTCCTGACAATCGTGCACGAGCGGGATGCGGGACCGGGCATCTTCAATGACGTGCTCGCCGCGAGTGGCGCCGACGTCGACAGCTGGTTCGTAACCGAGCAGGAGGAACCGCGCGCTTCCGCGCCTGCCTACGACGCAATTCTCAGCTTCGGGGGCTCGGCGAATCCCGACCAGGAGCAGATTCATCGCTGGCTCGTGACCGAGAAACGGTTCCTGTCCCAAGCTCTCCGCGAGCGCGTGCCGTTGCTCGGCGTGTGCCTCGGCGCCGAGCTGATCGCCGAGGCCGACGGCACCAGGACACGGCGCATGTCGCGCCCTGAAATCGGCTGGTACGACGTCGAGCTGACCTCCGCCGGCACCCAGGACCCGGTGCTGGGCCCGATCGGCAAGCCGTTCCCGGCGCTGGAATGGCACAGCTACGAGGTGACCCTGCCGGCACGCGCGACGGCGCTGGCTCGCAGCGACAACTGCTTGCAGGCTTTCCAGATCGGTGGTTACGCCTGGGGCATCCAGTTCCATGCCGAGGTGACCGCCGAGGACTTCCGAATGTGGCTTGACGAGTTCGGCCAGGATGCCGACTTCATCGCGGACGGCTTCGAGTCAGATGCGATCGCTGCAGAGACCGAGCACCAGATCGCTGCCTGGCACGAGCTCGGGCGCGGGATCTGCGAGCGCTTCCTAGAGGTCGCGTCACGCCGATGAGGCCCATGTATCAGACGCTCTTCGACACCATCCTCAGGCGCATCCCACCCGAGCGGGCACACGCGCTCGCGTTGGGTGCGGTTGACAGAGTGACCGCACGCCCACGTCCACGCGGCTGGCTGCGCTCACACGCGCACATCGATGACGAGCTGCTTCGCGTCAGAGCGCTCGGGCTCACATTTGCCTCGCCGCTCGGCGTGGCCGCCGGCCTGGATAAGAACGCAGAGCATTTCGAGGGTCTCGGCACGCTCGGATTCGGGTTCGTCGAGGTCGGCACCGTCACCCCAAAACCGCAGGGGGCCAATCGGGCGCCAATCCTCGCGCGCGTGACTGGCGACCGGGCCCTGCTGAACCGGATGGGGTTTCCAAACGAAGGCGCCGAAGCCGCAGCGAGGCGGCTCGCTCGGCGCCTTTCAGCGACAGTCGTCGGTGTCAACGTCGGTAAGAACCGCGACACCTCGCTCGACGTGGCGGCGGCAGACTATCGCGCGGCCGCACGGATCGTCGCACCGTATGCGGACTACCTGGTACTGAATGTCAGCTCGCCGAACACGCCCGGGCTACGCGACCTCGAGGAGGTTGGGCGACTACGGCCGCTGGTCGAGGCCGTCAATGAAGACGCGGCCGGCCGGCCGGTGCTGGTCAAGATCAGCCCTGATCTCAGCAACGACGACATCGATGCCGTCGCAGATCTTGCACTCGAGCTCGGGCTGGCGGGGATCGTCGCAACCAACACAACCGTGAGCCGCGGCGGGCTGCGGACCCCGGCGGCCCAGGTTGCGAGCCTCGCGTGGCCCGATGGTGGCGGCGTGTCGGGGGCGCCACTGAAGGCACGCTCGCTCGAGGTGCTCCGTCGCCTGCGGGCACGCACAGGCGACAGGCTCGTGCTGATCTCGGTCGGCGGAATCGAGTCGGCGGACGACGTGTGGGAGCGCGTGCTCGCCGGCGCGACGCTCGTCCAGGCCTACACCGGGTTTGTCTACGGGGGTCCCGGCTGGCCGCGGGCGGTGAACCTCGAGCTCGCGCGGCGCGTGTGGGACGCAGGCGCAAGCTCGATTCAGGACCTGGTGGGCAGGAACAACCAGTAGGGCCTAAGCTGGCGTTCGCTCGAACCACGAACCTGAATCAGGAGGCCTTGGTCATGCAAATGGGAATGGTTGGGCTTGGCCGCATGGGCGCCAACATGGTGCGTCGCCTGGTGCGCGACGGCCACGAACTCGTCGTTTACGACGTCGCACCCGATGCTGTGAGCTCGCTGGCCGAGGAGACCGGCGCGATCGGGGCGAGCTCGCTCGCGGACCTGGTCTCCAAGCTGACGCCGCCGCGCGCGGTCTGGGCGATGGTGCCGGCCGCTTTCACCGACGACACGATCAACCAGCTGGCTGAGCTCGTCAGCCCCGGCGACGTGCTGATCGACGGTGGCAACAGCTTCTACCGCGACGATCTGAGTCGCGCCGAGCGACTGGAGCCGCGCGGGATCCACTACGTCGACGTCGGCACAAGCGGCGGGGTTTTCGGTTTGGAGCGCGGGTACTGCCTGATGATCGGCGGCACCGATGAGGCGGTCGCGCTGCTCGACCCGATCTTCAAGTCGCTCGCTCCGGGCGTCGGCACCATCGAACGAACCGAGGGGCGCACCGGCGCGCCGATCACCGCCGAGTACGGCTACCTCCACACCGGTCCGGCGGGCGCCGGCCACTTCGTGAAGATGGTCCACAACGGCATCGAGTATGCGCTGATGGCCGCCTACGCCGAGGGCCTGAACATCCTTCACAACGCCGACTTCGGCAAGCAGCAGCAGGTCCACGACGCCGAGACCGCCCCGGTCCCGGACGCGGAGCGCAACTACGCCTATGACCTAAACATCGCCGAGGTCACCGAGGTCTGGCGGCGCGGCAGCGTGATCGCCTCGTGGCTGCTGGACCTGACCGCCAACGCGCTGGTCGAGTCGCCTCGAGCTGTCGGAGTTCGCACGGGCGCGTGTCGGACTCCGGCGAGGGTCGCTGGACGGTCGCGGCCTCGATCGACGAGGCGGTCCCCGCGTACACGCTCAGTGCGGCGCTGTTCAGCCGCTTCGGCTCACGCGGTCAGGACGAGTACGCCGACAAGCTGCTGTCGGCGATGCGCAAGCAGTTCGGCGGTCACGACGAGAAGTCCGGCTGACGAGGACGGCGAGGAGCCGGCGAGCTCGAGCTGTTGCGGATCGACTCGGCGAACAGCTTGTTGAACGCCGACTTGGTGGTCGCGGTGCCCTCGCCGTGGATCTCGACGTGCTCGTCGTCGGCGACCGCGTGCTCCTGCAGCAGTGAGGCTCAGGAACTTGCTGACCGGCTCGTAGCCGCCGCCCTGCTTGGGCATGCGCTGCTTGCGCGGGAACTTGCCGATTGCGGCACCGCTCGAGGCGTCGGTGATCTGATTCGTGACGGTGCAGGAGCCACCCTGCGGCATCAGCACGGCAGTCGCCGGCAGCGACGGGACGCTCGGGATCCGGCACCTTGCGCATCAGCGTCTGACGTGAGGTCGCCGACGGTCTTGCGTCGCCACTTGGAGATCGTTCGGGATGTGCACGCCGAAGCGCTTCTCGATCAGCTGCAGCTGCGAGGTGTGGTCGTAGACGTTGCTGACCACGTGCCCGCCCTTGCTGAACGGCGAGATCATCAGCGCCGGCACGCGCATGCCGAGCCCGATCGGCCCCTTGATCTCCTGGTGCTGGAGGTTGTCGACGTCCGTGAAGACGTTGTTGTCGGTGTACTGGGACGGCAGCTTGCCGGTCAGGTACTCGCCGGGGGTGCCCTTCGGCGCGGTCGGCGGTGCGACATGATCGAACCAGCCGTCGTTCTCGTCATACATCAAGAACAGTGCCGTCTTCGACCAGACCTCAGGATTTGAGACCAGCGCGTCGAGTACGAGCGAGGTGAACCACTCGCCGTTGCGCGACGAGGCGGCCGGGTGCTCGTCGAAGCCGAGCGGCGGGACGACCCAGGATACGCTCGGCAGCTGGTCGTTCTGCGACGTCGTTGTCGAACTGGCCCGGGAACGTCTGGCTGTACGCCAGGTCATACAGCGGCGAGCTCTGGTCCCGGAAGGCCGTGAAGTACGGGAGGATGTTGTCGGTCATCGGCAGCACGTCCGCGTTTGCGGGCGTATAGAGGCCGGGATCCCAGGTCCCGTAGTTCTCAAGCCCGAGCGATGCGTACTGCGGGATGTTCGCGACGTCGCCGTTGCTCGGCGTGTAGACCTTCCACGAGACGCCGGCGTTCTGGAGGATCTCGGGCATCGGCTGCCACGTGAGGTTCCAGTCGGTCGGCGTGTTGCCGCCGGGCTGGGTGACCGTCAACGTCTGTACGACCGGGCCGCCCATCGTGCCGGCTGGGTCGATCGTGCCGCTCATCTGCATGAGGCGGTTGGGGTGCGTCGGACCCATGATCGAGCAGTGGTAGCCGTCGAGCAGCGTGAAATGGTCGGCGAGCGCCCAATAGAACGGGATGTCGGCGCCGGTGTAGTAGCCCATCGTCGTCGTGCCGCGCTCGCCCTCGATCTTCGTGTGTACCTTGACCCACGAGTCCATCTTGCCGCCGTTCCAGCAGTCGTGCATGGGGCCCCAGTCGTGCGTGAGGTCGTCCGTGCACTCGAAGCCGGCGTTGCTGTCGAGGTGAAACGGGAGCAGCGTGTGCTTGGGCACGACGTTGCCGCCGCCCGGGTACGCCTGCGCGAAGGCGCCAAGTGACTTCTTCGGGTGGTCGTTGAACCCGCGCCCGCGGTGGTACGCGCCGAAGTAGTGGTCGTAGGAGCGGTTCTCCATCATCAGGAAGACGAAGTGCTCGACGTCCTGCATGCTCGTACCCGCGGCGTCGACGGCGACCGCTTTCTCGATCAGCCTCGCCCAGGACGGTCCGGCCTGCCAGGCGAGCATCGCGTCGCCGACGAGTGCCCCGGTGCCGAGCATTCCGGCACGACGCAGGATCTCGCGCCGCGTGAGGTTCTTTTCCTTGCCTGCTTCACGCAGTTCGTCAGGGAACGTCATGTTGGGATGGTGGCCGAGTCCTGTTGATGGCTTGTGGCGGAGCTGTGAAGGTCGCCCGTGCTCGACGAGCGTATTCGAGACGGCACGCGACGTGGCACACTAGCCGCCGCAGCTTCTTGGGCGGTTAGCTCAGTTGGTAGAGCGCCTGCTTTACACGCAGGATGTCGGGGGTTCGAGCCCCTCACCGCCCATTCGGGGACTCGCGGGAAACCCGGGCGTGCGGAGCCCATCGGCGCGATTCACGATCACGGCCGGCAGAACGGTCTAGGATGGCCAGTGTGTCCGACATGTCCGCCTTCGTCGACGAGGTCGCGAACGAGCTTGCGACGTGGCCTGGAATCCGGTTTGAACGTCGAACGGATGGAGCGACGATCGTCGGGTATGAGCACACTCAACTCGGCCTGCTCTATCCCGAGCGGGGCGTCGCCGAGCTACCTGTGCCCGATCGCGAGCACGACGTGCTGATCGAGCACGGAGACGCCGAGCCGGCTGAGTTGACGGAAGAGTCGGTCGGGGTGAGCCACTTGGTCCATGGCCCAGCGGACATCACCGCTGTACTCGCGCTGTTCGATCGTCGCTATCGAGATGTGAGGGGCGAGGACGAGCCGTACAGCTCAGAGGATCCCCAGTATCCCCAGGGACGGCTCGACCAGCTCTAGCCAGGCCGGGGGCCTTCCGACAAGGAATCGTGTCAAAGCCGCACGTCGCGAGGCTCCCGAGATCGGAACGCCCTTAGCCTCCGAGATCCGGGTTCACCTATCACGCTAGGTAGAGCAGCCGCGTTCAACACCGCCTGGCCGGCGGGTCAGGCCGAGACGCATTCCTCGGCGTTACTGTGTCGGAACGGTGGGAGTCTGGAATGCTGTTAGTCGATGAGTCCCCGTCCGTTGGTACTGGTTCCGGGCGCGTGTCTGGGAGGTTGGGCATGGCGAGACGTCGCCCACCAGTTGTGTGCCCTCGGGCATGATGTCTATCCGGTCATGCTCACTGGCCTCGGCGACCGTGTTCACCTGGCGGATGAGAGCGTCGATCTCGACACCCACATCGCCGATGTGCTTGGTGTCCTCGACTACGAGGACTTGAGCGACGCTGTCCTCGTCGGCCACAGCTACGCCGGCCTCGTGGTTACCGGCGCGGCGGATCGCCGGCCGGAGCGACTCGACGCCGTCGTGTACCTGGACTGCTCGCCGCTACCCGACGGCATGGCTATCAGCGACGTACAGACCCCGAGCAACGCGAGGCTCAACGCTCCGCCGTCGAGAGCGACGGCGATGGCTGGCGCTGGCCGGTCCCCGACCGCACCACGCTAGAGACGGGGCAGTTCGGCAGTACCGCAGGACTGACCGACGAACACTTCGCCGCGATCGCGGAACGCGGCACGCCACAGCCCTATGCGACTTTCACCTCGCCGCTGCGGCTTGAGCACAAGAGTCCGCCGGGTGTGCGACGTTCGGTGATCTTCTGTGCGGCAGGCGGGATCACCGTCGCCGCGGTCAGAGAGCTGATTGCACAGGGAGACCCTCGCGTCGCCCCGTTCGCTGATCCGGACTGGGACCTGCGTGAACTCCCGACCGGTCACTGGGCGATGTTCTCCGCCCCCGACCAGGTTGCCGAGACGCTCCACGACATCGCCGGCTGACTCCGGTCGGTCCGCGATCGAAGCTGCGCCTCTCGGGTCGTCGCCCGCGAGGGTCTGATCCGGGACGACGGTCTCAACGCACTGCGCCTGCTCCGTTAGAACCGGGGCAGCACGCAAAGAACGGGCAGGGCTCCCACGCGTGGCCCTGCCCGTTCGCCACCGAGTGTGCTCAGGTCACGCGGCGCAGGCGTACGGTGGCAGCCCTTGCGTGGGTGCTGCCGTTGGCGTTGTTCGCGGTGAGCGTGAAGCTCACGGACTCATTTGCGCCGGCGCGCAACGCGGTCAGCGCCCGCTTTGGGAGGGTCCGATCAATCACCATCTTCGTGGCAGCGCGCACGCTCGCGCTCGTTCGCGCGAACGCAAGCTTCGTCGTCTTGAGCTTGCCGTGCACGCGCTGCCGGACGGTGATCTTGCCGTTCAGCGTGGCGTGTGCCGCCTGGTTGCATTTGGCCACGACCTGAAGGCGCCCGACCCTCGGTTGCTGCTTGTGCGTGTGTGAAGTGACGAGCACCTCGCTTGAGCGGATGGTGAGCTCGCAGCGCGGGGCGGCTGTGGTCGATGTCGTCGTGGGCGGTGGGGTCGATGTCGTCGTGGGCGGCGGAGTCGTCGACGACGACTGAACGTTGAACGTTGCGGTCACCGACTGATCTGCGGACAGCGTCACCGTGCAGGTGCCCCTTCCCGAGCAGCCTGCACCCGACCAGCCGGCGAACGTCGAGCCGCTGGCCGGGTCGGCGGTCAAGACGACCGTCTCCCCAGACGGGTAGTTCGACATGCAGTTGCCGGGGCAGCTGATTCCGTTGCCGCTGACCGTCCCCGAGCCGCTACCGGCGGTGCTGACCATCAGCAGAGGTCCGGCGGCCTGCACCACATTCCCGACGCCGTCACCGCTGAGGCAGAGGTTTGCCGACCCGCAGGAGACCGCGTACAGCGACTCCATGCCGTCGACGTCGTGCGCCTCGGTCCAGGTAGCGTCGGCGGCGGTCGGATCCGTGGTCAGGAACGCATCGCCCTCCCCGTCCGTGGCCATGCAGAAGTCGGCCGTCGGGCACGAGATCGCCGACAGGCCCGTCGAATCAACTGCGGATGGAGCGGACCAGTCGCCAGAGGCCGTCGGGTTGGTGCTCGTGAGGACATTGCCACCGAAATCGATGGCGACGCAGGCCTGCGCCGACGCGCAGGAGACCGCGGCGAGGCCGCTCGGGTCGCTGGCGGACTGCGCCCAGGAGGCGGGGTCTGTCGGGTCCGTGCTCGTGAAGATGTTGCCGTTGAAGTCGACCGCAACGCACAGGCTGGCCGTGGGGCAGGACACTGAGGTGAAGCCGCTCCCGTCACCGATCTCGACCGGGCTGCTCCATGCGGCGCTGCTGGCGGTGGGGTCGATCGTCACCATGTTGCCCTGGTCATCGACCGCCACGCAGAGGCCGCTTGACGGGCACGAGACCGATGCCGGATGGCCGCTTGAGTCGATCCCGCTCTGCTCGGCCCAGGCCGGACTCGCGGCACCGGCGTTGTTGGTGACGAAGGAGTCGCCACCGTAGTCGACGGCCACGCAGAGGCTGCTCGACGGGCACGAGATCGAGTCGAGTCCCCCCGTTCTGATCCACCGATAGAGGCGTGCTCCAACTGGGCGAAGCCGCGCCCGGATCCTGCGTCGTCTCCACGAAGCCGTTGGCGTCCACCACCGCGCAGAGGCTCTCACCCACGCATGAGATGCCGCCGACCGCGTCGTAACCGAGCACGAGCTGTGCAGGGTTCCAGGTAGGCGTCGCGTCGGTCGGATCGTCGGTGGTACGGATCTCCGGACCGCCACCGCTGGACCCGGTCATGCAGAACGCCCCGCCGCTGCACGCCACCGTGTAGAGCGTGCCTCCGGGGTACGTCGGGCTCGGGCTCCCCCAGTCGGCTGCGCTGGTCGGATCGACGCTGTTGATCAGCACGCCGCCGAGGGCGTCGACGGCCGCGCACACGTACGTCGACGGGCCGGTGGACGAGCAGGAGACAGCGTTCAACTGCGTAGGATCGAGCGACGCGAGCTCGTCCCAGTCTGACGACGCGGTCAGGTCCGTATCGTTGAAGAACAAGTTGCCGCTGTTGTCCACGCCGACGCAGAGGCTCGTCGATGGGCAGGACACCGACGTCAGACCGTCGGCGTCTATTTCGAGCGGCGTGCTCCATGTGGGGCTGGGAGCGCTGGGGTCGATCGTCGTCACATTGCCGTGGTCATCGACGGCCACACAGACAGTCGTCGACGGGCACGAGACCGACATCAGGGCACCGCCGTCGGTTCCGCTCTGCTCGGTCCAGGTCGGGCTCGATGCTCCGGGGTTGAACGTGACGAAGCCTTCACCGGAGGTGCCGACCGCCACACACAGGCTTGTAGACGGGCAGGAGACCGAGATGAGCGATCTGGCGTCCGGATCGACCTGTGCAGGCGCGCTCCAACTGCTCGCCCCGGCGGCGGGATCGGTCGTCGTCATTGCCTGCCCCTGCAGGTCGACCGCCACGCACAGGCCGGTCGATGGGCAGGCGATGCTGTTGAGCTGGTTGCCGAACGGGTCGATCGTCGCCGGCGCACTCCACGTCGGGGTGCTGGCGGCGGGATCGGACGTCTCCGATATCTGGCCCCCGTTGCCGACCGCGACGCACAGCGATGTGGACGCACAGGCGACCGCATCGACCTGCTCCGCGGCCGAGTAGCCCGGGTTATGCCCGGTCGCCACCAGCTGCGGCGTGGCGAAGTTGAGCGGGCCCGACGACGCCTGCGCCGCCGGGGCTGTCGCGGTCAGCACGGCCAACGCGACCAGGCTCGCAGGCAGCAGCCCTACCAACGACCGCGGCCGAAAGCGGACCACACGGAACCACATCTTCATCATCCCCCTTGAGCTCTTTCCGGTGAGCCCCCAGTCGCGCGGGAAGCTACCACGGGCGTCGGCCGAGCGGGGCGAGTCGCGCGCCTCCTCGCCGGCGCATCACGCGCTTCGTTCACAACGATCTCGTGTGCTTTAGCGGCCCTCTGGGCCGCCGGCGCAGGTTTTCGCGGCGGCTTGGAATGCTGGTGCCTGCGGATTAATCCCCGGCAGCTCGACCTCCTCACGGCCATCCGCGCCTTTGATGAACTTGGGGTCAGGGAAGGTCGGGATCCCGTGGCTGCGCATGCATCCGGAAAAACGCAGAGTGCACCTGTCGCGGCCGATCCCGATTGGCCGTTTCAGGACATTGACCATCTGTTGTTCGCTGCGGTACGGACGGCGGCCCGACGCTAGAGATTCGCCACTGCCGACGGATCTTCAACGATGGCGCCACGCCTGGCAGATCGCGGTGCGCAGCCTCAGCCTCCGCAAACAAGAACTGCACGCGTGCTCAATGCGACTACGGGGCCGGGCGGTGAGTGTGGCCGTAGTCGTCATTCCTTATCGCGCCGCACGATCGGCAGGGCAAACCACAGCGAGCCGACGAATACGGCCGCGAGACTGCCGACGATCACCGGAGCCGCACCTCCGAGAACCACGTCGGAGACCAGGACGAGGATGCCTACGAAGCCAACAGCGAGCAGCGCCATCCCGGCGATGGCGAAGTAGTTTCCAAGCCGGATCAGGAACTGCTTCTCGCCGTGGCGGAATAGCAGCCGGTGATGCACCGGCGGTGCCATCAGTAGGAACGCTGATGCTGCGACGACAAGCAGCGTCACGAAGTAGACCGTGCGCTCAAAATTGTTGGTGCGATGCCAGCCCGTGTTGAACGGCACGATCAGCAGGAACGCGAACATCACCTGGATGCCGGTTCCGGCGATGCGCAATTCATTAAGCAACTCGAGCGTGTTGCGGTCAAGTCGTGCCGCCGGCGACTCCTGCCGCTGCTTTTCTGCCTCCCGCGACCGATCGGTCACGCGACGCGCTCAATTCGCTTCACATCCATCCTCTGGCTCTACCCAGCAAGGAGGCAGGGTCAAGCTCAGATTGCTCAAGGCAAATTTCTTCGGCCGAGTCCGGCGCGCGTCACTACGGCTCACTCACCAGCAAAAGGAATCGTGAGCGGGACGGTCACTTTCCGCGCGTTGCAGGTGCCGAGGGGCTCCCCGAAGATGCCTGTGCGGGGAACAAGCGGGAGCAGCTGTCGCCATACAGATCGTTGCAGAAGGAACTGGCGCGACTGACGGTGCGTGTCGACCGGCGTCCCGGTTCCTCGGCCGACCACCACGATGTCCGCATCACGGCGGTGCTCCCTGTCAGACAGTACGCAACGAACATGGCTTCATCGTTGGCCTCGGCGGTTTCCGCGGCCATGTTCGCTTGATGATTTGAGTGGTTGCTGTGGAGGAGCGGACGCACCCTTGGTGGGCGCGTCCGCTCCGTGTCAGGCGAGTTGATCTAGGAGGTGGTGGAGCCGACCGTGGTGCAGTCGTCGATGCCCGCTCCGCACTCGGTCTGCCCGAGTCCGCTGGTTCTGGGCACCGACGTTACGGCTCCGGCCTGATCGTCGATGAACGGGATCGTGACCCCGTGGCCGTAGCCGCTGACGCCGACCTGGCTCGTGCCGGTCAGCAGGCAGTCGCCGTCGGTGGCGCAACCGACCCCGTAGAGGTACTCGGTGCCGGGAACGACCTCGTCGGGTCCGAGCGCGCCGTTGACTAGGGTTCCGACGAAGCCCCCACCGTCGTTGCCACTCTCGCCGGCGACGACGCAGTTGCCGACCGAGGTGCAGTTGATCGCGTTCAGATACCACGCGTCGGGGAGCGAGATCGGCGGTTGCGGCACCCCGTCTGTAATCGGGACGATCGATGCCGTGTAGTTCACAAGCCCGGTGGCGTAGCACTGGCTCGCGGTTGGACAGGAGACCGCGTTGAGCCACTCCCCACCACCGGCGACCTCCGCTGGCGCGCCGGGCGTGCCGTTGGTGATCGTGGTGACCGCGTCGGCGATGTCGGAGGTGTCATAGCCGACGGCGACGCAGCTCTGCGAGCTCGCGCAATCGATCCCATAGAGCCCGTAGAACGCGGAGTCCGTCTGAACCGAGACGGGAACGCCCCTGACGAGCTTGACCACCGCTGCCTCGTCAGAGTTCACTGGGCCGAAGCCGACGGCCCAGCAGGTTGTTGCCGTGGTGCAGGACACCGACAGCAGGTTCGTCGTCCCGGGAACGGCGATCGGATGCTGCCCGCCGGTCTGGACGACGCCTTCACCGTCGTAGTTGTTGCCGACCTGGATCGTCGACCCACCCGGGAGACCGTACACGCCGTTGAACGCGAGCGTCGACGCCGCCGTCCGGATCGTGTCGCCCTTCCGTTCCTTGGTGATGACCGCACCGCTAAAGCCAGCCGCGGGGCTTGAACCGGTCGGCCGGCCCGCCACGAGCGCATTCAACAGGCTGCCGTTGTTCGGGTCAGCAGCGTCACCCAGGTAGGACACACCGTAAGTCTCCTCGAGCGAGCGCAGCACCCCGGCAGTATTCACCGGCGCCGACCGAAGGCCCATACCCCGGGTGTGGGCGGAGATGACCGTGATCGGTGGGATACGTCCGCCGCTGGAGCCGTTAAAGCCGCCCGAGTCGCCGTACCCGGTGTCGTACAGGATCACGATCTGGCCACCGTTGCGGTACCAGGCCGATTTCACGATCTGTGGGATCGTGTCGTTGAACCAGGTGTCGCCCGATGCCATGGTCCCGTTGTCACCGCCGTCGTTGTCGAGATCGGGAACGACGTAGTTGAAATCGGCCGCGTTGGGCGAGTTCAGGTCAGAGAGCAGCGAACCGAAGTTCGACACATGCGGGCACTCCGACGAGAAGTCGGCGAAGTACGGAAAGACGTTGTGCTCGACGTCGTAGTTGCCAGTGAAGAAGTCACTCGGGCTGTTGTCACAGCCCGAAACATCGTCCTGGTAGTAGGCGTGCCAGCTGATCCCCTTGGCGGCCAGTTGGTCGACAAACAGCGGGCTTGATAGATCTGTGCAGCCCGTGTCACCCGGGTCGCAGTCGCTTGAAATGCCCAAGGTCGTGCCGGCCATCAACTCCATGTAGTTCGGCAGGCTCGGATATGACCAGCCGTAGGACTGGCTGAACGCGGCGTATTGGTGATCGAGGTCGTTGAGATACGGCATCGCCGCAGACCCGATCGCCTGGCTGAAATCGGTATTCTCCATCATGATCACCATCACGTGCGGCGCGCTCGCGGCTTTGGTGGCCGGGGGCGCTGCCGATGCGACTGCCGAACAGGACAGCATCAGCAGCAGCGTTACCGCAGCGACGCGGCCCACGCTCGTGATCGGCTTGAGGTGGCGCAACAACACATAGCTCCTTCTGTCGTACCGGACGGAATGGCCAACTGAGACATCGACGCGTCAGAACGCGACTCCCCGGCCATCGAGCCGCGCAGGCCAGCAACCAATCTCCGCCCGAGGTCAGCACCCGTCTACCGAGTTCACGGTCTGTTCACCCAAGGTTCACTGCATAGACCAAGCTATAGACGGTGCCAAGACGTCCCCCGCACGCAGCCTTGGCTGGTTCTCCGGGAGCAATGTCGTTTGCTCCCCCAGCTCCGAGCCGACACCAGCCTGGATCCACGGCGGCACCGGTACTTGACATGGGCGCGGCCTACGTCTGGGAGCCTCGCCCTTGCCTCGGTAATGGCTTGCTGGTGGGCGAGAACAAGAGCCGGCACGGCATGCCGCTTGTCGACGGGGCCGCAACGCCGGTCACCGTACCGGACACCGAGTACCTCTACGGTGTCGGCCGCGCCACCGATGGCGACTGCCTGCTGCCCGGTGCAGCCACCTCGGACGCGACAAGCGGGTATAGCTCGGGCGTGACCGACGATTACATCGCCGGTGGGGTGCTCGAGTCGGCCCAGCACGTGCCCACAACCAGCAGCTTCGGCCAGCGGTACGACGGTCGGCGAATGCCTGTCCGTGGGCGCCGAGGCGCTCCGCGAAAGCGGGCACCACGGCGGCTTCGGCTGGGTTGACGCAAATAGCGCCAACCCGTAGGGGCAGGCCTTTGTTACGAGGCGCACGCCCTTGATGGAAGCTCGAGAGCGTTGCGGGCGACCGGTGGCGCCCGCACAATCGAGCGATGGAGCTGGCTGCATGACGTCCTGCCTTCGGACGTAGATCGACACCAGCATCGTCCTCCACCACGCCGCACTGCCAAAGCGATCACGCGGCTATCCCTACCGCTCGCTATTGGTGCCGTGGCGGAGCGATCGTCTGGCGTCTCTCGATCCCCGACAGATGCTCTGGCAACAGCAGCAGCGGCTGGTTTGTCTATGAGTCCGCGTGGACCGAGGCGAAGTCGCTACCCGCAGGTAAGGCCTGTCCCCGACCGCCAGAGCGCCTTCAGACGTCCCGTGGCTGTTAGCTCGGCACGGACGTTCTCGCAACCATGCCGGTCGCCTGCGTAGTAGTTGAGACGCAGGAAGATGTCGCCAGATGAAGTCACAGCAAGCGAGTTGATGGCGCCGAGGGCCCCCGGGCCGCGGCTACCTGCGGGAGCAACTTGCTCGAGTTGACGTGCGCTGACGAGTGTCCTGAGCGCGGCCGCGGTTATTTGGACGATCGATTTGTTGTGGGAGGCGACTATGCCGCGGGTGGATGATCTCTTCACGATGTCCGCTTGGCTGGAGGTGCTGGGGTAGCCGGTGTAGCTGCCATTGGCGTGGACCACGAGCAGTTCCGCTGGATGGCCGTGCTTGGTGTCGCCACCGCCACTCTCACAGGTGTAGACCGTGAACGCGGCTCCCGCCACACCAGAATCACCGCAGTCGACCCTGGCCGGCGCGGGAAGCTTCTCCTGCGTGCTGGCACCAGATCCCGAGCCGGCCGGCTGACCGTTGCCGTGCCGCCTGATCCGCCGCCTCCACCGCCGGCCATGCCGAGTATCAACGCCCCGGCGATGATCGCAGCCGCAATGAGAGCGCTCCCGGCCATCCAGCGTCGCCGCCGGCGCCGACGCGCCTCCTCAAAGAGCACATCCGGGACCTCCCGCCCCCGCGTCGGCATCAGATCGCTCGCGAGACTGGCAGCTGGGTGGTCATCCTTTCACCGCCTCGATCATCGCGATCAACTCGCTCTTGCGATAGCCGCTCCTGCGCGCGGTGGCGACCAGCTCGTGAACCTGGGCGAGCAGGTCACTCTTCTCCCTTGTGCCGGTGACCTTGATCCCGTGGCCACGGCGGAACTCCAGAAGCCCCTCGTCGCGCAGCATGTGCAGAGCACGCAAGACCGTGTTCCGATTCACGCCCAACACCGCCGCGAGGTCACGGGCCAGCGGCAGCCTGTCGCCCGGCCCAGCCTCGCCCTCGGCGATCGCACGCCGGACCTCCGCCGCCACCTGCTCGTGCAGCGGAAGCGGATCGCTCTTGTCTATCCCTCCGAGGCGCATGGTCCTATCTAGGATAGAACCACTGGACCTATCGCGCAAGGCCTTCAGAAGCCGAGGGGGAACAGGTGGTTACATGCGTTGATCCGTGGCTGACGAGCGCATTTGACGATCGCTCTTGCCACGGCGAGACGCCCACCGATCGCCAGTGGATTGCCACGATCTGGATCACGCGGTCGGCCTGATCGCGTGGGCTGATCATGCCGAACGGATCAATCTCGTTCGTTTGCGAGTCATGCGCGGTCGCTGCGCGACGATGGTGCGGCCGTCGACCACGCCCGTATGGGTGCCTCTTGGCGGTAGTAGGCGCTGTACGCGGCAGGACCGTTGGCGAGGCCCCCGGCGGTCGGAGGCAGCTCTTCGCAGGAGCGAGCGCGTGACCGCCGCGGAGGCGAATGCGCGAGTGCTGCCACGGGTTTCACCCGATCCGGGGGATGCCACATGGCCGGTTGCCTTCCAGGATCCGCGCGAACGCGAAATCCGGCTTGAGGAGCACACGAGCATGGCGAGCGCCACAGATAGCAGCGCGGACAGGGGAACGATCGGTGGGGGTGGACTTCCGTCGCAGGAGGTGCTGCCGTTTCCGCCGACGCCGTCGGCGAGTCGTGCGGGCCGGACGATGCAGGAGTCCACCTACGCCGCATCGGGTGCAAGCCGCGTCGGCTGCCTGAGGATTCGCCGAACATCCTGATCGTTCTGATCGATGACGCCGGGCCCGGTCTGCCGACACGTTCGGCGGCGAGGTGCGCACCGACACGATGACCGAATCCGCGCGCGAGGGCATCGGCTTCAACCGCTTTCACACCACCGCGATGTGTTCGCCGACGCGGGCGTCGCTGCTGACCGGCCGCAACCACCATGGGATCGGCAACGGGCAGATCGCCGAGCTGGCCAACGACTGGGACGGCTACGCCGGGTGAGATCCCGAAGAGCAGCGCGCTGGTTGCCGAGGTGCTCAAGGACTACGGGTACGCACCGGCAGCGTGGGGGAAGTGGCACAACACCCCGGCGATCGAGACGACCGCGGCCGGGCCGTTTCGAGAACTGGCCCACCGAGATCGGGCTTCGAGTACTTCTACGGCTTCCTGGCCGGGGAGGCGTCGCAGTACGAGCCCAACCTGGTGCGCAACACGACGGGCGTGCTGCCGCCGAAGACGCCGGAGGAGGGCTATCACCTCAGCGAGGACCTGGCCGACGACGCGATCAACTGGCTGCACAACCACAAGGCGTTCCAGCCCGACAAGCCGTTCTTCATGTACTGGGCCAGCGGCTGCCTGCACGGCCCGCACCACATCATGAAGGAGTGGGCCGACAAGTACGCGGGCAAGTTCGACGACGGCTGGGACGCCTACCGGCAGCGGGTCTTCGAGCGCGCCAAGGAGAAGGGCTGGATCCCGGAAGACGCGAGCTCACCGCCGCGCGACCCGCAGATGAAGGCGTGGGACGACATCCCCGAGGACGAGAGACCGTTTCAGCGCCGGCTGATGGAGGTGGCGGCCGGGTTCGCCGAACACGCCGATGTTCAGGTGGGCCGCATCGTCGATGAGTTCGATCGGCTCGGGCTACGGCGAGAACACGCTGTTCTTCTACATCTGGGGTGACAACGGCTCCTCGGGCGAGGGACAGGACGGCACCATCACCGAACTGCTTGCGCAGAACGGCATCCCGACCACCCCGCATGCACATCGACGCGCTCGAGCAGCTCGGCGGCCTTGATGTACTGGGCTCGCCGAAGATCGACAACCAGTACCACGCCGGCTGGGCCTGGGCGGGCAGCACGCCCTACAAGGGGGTGAAGCTGCTCGCCTCACATCTGGGCGGCACCCGCAACCCGCTGGCGATCCGCTGGCCGGAGAAAATCGCGCCCGACCCGACGCCGCGGATCACATTCCTCCACTGCAACGACGTCGTACCGACCATCTACGACATCGTGGGGATCACGCCGCCGCTCATCGTCAACGGTGTCCCGCAAATCCCGATCGCCGGAGTCAGTTTCGCCTACGCGCTTCAACGACCCCGCCGCGCCCGGGCGCAAGAACACGCAGTACTTCGAGATCATGGGCAGCCGGGCGATCTACCACGACGGCTGGATGGCCTCGGCGTTCGGTCCGCGGGTGCCCTGGCTGCCGGGATGCCGCCCGGAATCAAGGACTGGACACCCGACAACGACCGCTGGGAGCTCTACCACCTCGACGAGGACTGGTCGCAGGCCAACGATCTGGCCGCCGAGATGCCCGAAAAGCTCGCCCAGATGCGCGAACTGTTCGCCATCGAAGCCGCCCGCAACAGGTGCTCCCGATCGGTGGCGGCCTGTGGGTGCCGATCTTCCATCCCGAGTTGCGAATCACCCCGCCCTATCGCGAGTGGAAGTTCCCCGGCGACATCACCCGCATGCCCGAGTTCTGCGCGCCCGCGCTGGGAACCGCGAACAACATCGTCACTATCGAAGCCGACCTCCCCGAGCGACGCCAGCGGAGTCCTCTACGCTCTCGGCGGCTCCGGCGGCGGGCTCACCTGCTACCTCGACGACGGATACCTGTGCTACGAGTACAACTGTTCATCATCTTCCGCACCAAGATCCGCTCCGACCAGCCAACTGCCGCCCGGCCCCGCGCACGATCGTCGTCGAACCGCTACGCCGAACTAGGCCCGGCGGCCCGCTCGACGTCACGATCACGCGTCAACGGCGACCAGCTCGCGCCGGGGCAGGTGCCGGTCAGCGCGCCGCTGCTGTTCACCGCCAACGACTGCCTCGACATCGGCATCTGCCTCGGCTCCCGGTGTCGCTGGACTACTACGACAACGCGCCCTTCCCCTTCAACGGCACGATCAAGAACGTCAACGTCCGCTACACGTCCTAGCATTCAGCGTCCGCGAGCTCTCCACCACCAACGGTTACCGAGCCGCAAGAAGCCCGGGTCGGAGCTGCATTTCAGTAATGCTCCTCGGTTGCGCCTCGGCGACGACAACCTCTTCTTGTGTTGCCTCCGCCCACAGCGTGTGGAAGCTGCCTTCTTTGTCAGTCCGTCGGTAGGTATGGGCACCGAAGTTGTCACGCAGGGCCTGAATGAGTGAGGCAGGCAGGTGCTCGCGGCGTAGCGCGTCGAAGTAGGCAAGCGACGAGGAGAATGCCGGTGCCGGCACACCGGCGTTGGCCGCCGTGGCGACGACCCGGCGCCACGACTCGAGGCACTCCTTGATGGCGTCGGCGAAATATGGCGCGGCAAGCAGTGTCGGCAGGTCGGGCTGCTCGTCATAGGCCTCGCGGATCCGGTTCAAGAACCGCGCCCGGATGATGCAGCCACCGCGCCAGATCGTTGCGACCCGCCCGAGGTCGATTGCCCAGTCGTTCTCGTCGGAGGCCGATCTGATCTGGTCGAAGCCCTGTGCGTAGGCGACGATCTTCGAGGCGTAGAGCGCCTTGCGCACGTCCTCGATGAACCCGCTGGTGTCGACATGCGGGGGGTTGATGTCGCCGCCGAAGGTGTCATGGACGATCGATCGCTGCTTGGCGTGCCCTGACAGCGAACGAGCAAAGGTCGCCTCGGCGATGCCCGTCACGGGGACGCCCAGATCCAGCGCGCTCTGGACGGTCCAGCGCCCGGTGCCCTTCTGCTCGGCTTGGTCTTGAACGATGTCGATGAACGGCCTGCCGGTCTCAGCATCTGTATGCGCCAGCACCTCCATGGTGAGCTCGATCAGGAACGACTCGAGCTCGCCCTTGTTCCACTCGCCGAAGATGTCTGCCAGTCGCTCCGGGGTGGCTCCGGCGATCTCACGCATCAGGTCGTAGGCCTCGGCAATCAGCTGC
Source organism: uncultured Conexibacteraceae bacterium (assembly GCA_963720195.1). Classification (GTDB taxonomy): domain Bacteria; phylum Actinomycetota; class Thermoleophilia; order Solirubrobacterales; family Solirubrobacteraceae; genus Palsa-465. The sequence continues at coordinate 64,523 of CAVRFD010000006.1, read as the reverse complement.
ATGTCCGCGTACTCGATCCCGTTATGGACCATCTTCACGAAATGTCCTGCCGCGCCCGGGCCCACGTGCATGCAGCACGGCTCGCCGTCGACGTGAGCGGAGATGCGCTCGAAGATCGGCCCCAGCTTCTCGTAGGACGCGTCGCTCCCGCCGGGCATGATGCTGGGCCCGTTGAGCGCGCCCTCCTCACCGCCCGAGACCCCGGTGCCGACGAAGTTGAGCCCGCGCTCCCGCAGTGCCTTTTCCCGGCGAGCTGTATCGGCGAAATGTGCGTTGCCGGCGTCAATGACGATGTCGCCCTCGTCCAGCAGCGGAACGAGCTCATCGATGACCGCGTCGGTCGGCGCCCCGGCCTTGACCATGATGATGATCGCGCGCGGCGACTCGAGGCTGTCGACGAACTCCTCGATTGAGGACGACGCGACGAAGTCTCCTTCGTGGCCAAACTCGCTGACGAGGGCGTCGACCCGTCCTTGAGTTCGGTTGTGCAGCGCGACCGTGTAACCGTTACGCGCGAGGTTTCTGGCCAGGTTGCGTCCCATCGTCGCCAGACCGGTCACGCCGATCGTGGCGCGGCCTGCGTCCGAATTGCGCGTGCTCTGCGTGTCACGGATATCACTCATGATCAGCTCCGATGCCGGCTTCTCCCCAAGATCTTTGAGGTTCGGCGCGACACTATCGGATGGTTCCTGTGCGAGCTGGCGCAGCGCCGAATGTGCGCGGATAGCATCGGTCCGTGGTCACAGTCTGTCTACCGAGTCAGCAGGGGGTGCGGCTCGCGAGCCCGCTTCCCGACGAGGTCGAGGCGCTCATCTGGGATGGATCGGACCCGGCCCCTGCGGGGATCGAGCGGACCGAGTTCTGGGTCGTCCGTAACGGCTTGCCGTACACCGCGATGATCGAGGCGATGCCGCGGTTGCGGGTCGTGCAGGCGCTCAGCGCCGGCATCGATTACCTGCTCGGCCTCATCCCCGAGGGTGTGACGCTCTGCGACGGGCGCGGCGTCCATGGTGGTTCGACGTCCGAGTGGGTGCTGACAGCGATCCTCGCGAGCCTTCGGGAGATTCCCGGCTTCGTGCACGCGCAGGACCGGCGTGAATGGACCCAGCACGTGACTGACGAGCTGGCGGGCAAGCAGGTGCTCGTGATCGGCGCCGGCGACCTGGGTGACCACACCGCCCGCCGCCTGTGCGCGTTCGACGCCAAGCCGACGATGGTCGCCCGCCATGCCCGTGAGGGCGTCCACGGCGTGGATGAGCTCCCGGAGCTGCTGCCGGGAGCCGACATCGTCGTGCTGGTGATCCCGATGACGGACGAGACCCATCACATGGTCGACTGCGAGTTCCTCGCGAAGATGAAGGACGGTGCGATGCTCGTCAACGCCTCCCGCGGGCCGGTCGTCGTCACCGAGGATCTCCTGGCCGAGCTCGAATCGAGACGCCTACGTGCTGTTCTGGATGTGACCGACCCAGAGCCGCTGCCACATGACCATCCGCTGTGGAGAGCGCCGAACCTGCTGATCACTCCCCACGTCGGCGGCGATGTTCGCGGCTTCCCGGCCCGCGCGTACACGCTCGTGCGCGACCAGATCACGCGCTACGCGGCGGGCGAGCCGCTGATCAACGTGGTCCAGGGCGCCTACTGAACCTACTGAGGCTGCGCGGCAGCCTGCAGCGCGTGGAACGCCGCGAGCTCCCGCTCGCTGAGCGGCCGCGAGCCGCGGCGCGCGGAGTCCCAGGCGACCAGCACCGAGCGGCCGTCGGCGGCGAGCTCGCCGTCGGAGCGGAAGATCTGTTGGGTCACCGTCACGCTGGAGCGGCCGACGGCCTCGATCTGGACGGTGACGTCGACAAAGCGGTGCGCGAGCGGGATCTCGCGGCGGTAATCGAGCTCGACCCGAGCCACCACGAACGAATGCTTCTCATGGCTCGGCAGGGTCGAGATCATCGCCGTGCGCGCCTCCTCGAGCAACTCGTGGAAGACCGCCTGATTCACATGACCGAGGGCGTCGATGTCGCCCCAGCGCAGGGCGACACGGTAACGACCGGGCCCGACCTCAATGTTTTCGCTGGCAGACACCTTGCAGGATTATGGCTTTCACAAACCATGGCTAACGGCACGCTGCCGTCAGACGACTAGATTCCAGTACGGGTGGAACCTGCCACGCAACAGCACGAGCCACGACCCGATGGTCGACCCGCTCCCGCAGGGGCGCGTCTTCAGCATCCAGCGCCGGCCGCTGCTGGGAGATTGCGCGCCCTACCGGCCGGGTGCGGCTCGACGCGCTCGCCCGTTGGCTGCAGGACGTCGCCTTCTCCGACGTGGAGGACGCCGGGCGTCGAGCGCGTCGCGAACTGGGTGCTGCGCCGCACGCGGATCTGCGTCACGCAGTTTCCGCGGTTCGGCGAGCATTGCGAGGTCCGCACGTTCTGCAGCGGTATCGGCCGCATGTGGGCGGAGCGGCGCACGACGGTCGTGCCTGCGGATGGCGGCGCTCCGCTGGTCGAAGCCGTCGCCCTCTGGGTTCACCTCGACCCCGTCCGCCGGCTCCCGAGCGTGCTGACCGAAGCAGAGCTCGCGGTTTACGGCGAGTCTGCGGGCGAGCGCCGCGTGCTCGCGCGGCTACGCCATCCGCGCCCTGACGGGGTCGAGGCAGAGCGGCACTGGCGCTTCCGTCGCACCGACGCCGACGTCGCCGATCACATCAACAATGCTGCCTACTGGGAGACGCTCGAGGACGAGCTGCTGCTCGGCTCAGATGGTGGAGCTCGCCGAGGTCGACGCCGAGATCGAGTTCCGCACGCCGGCCCAGCCCGGCCCCATGCGACGTCCTCGTCAATGGCTCGCAGCGGTGGATCGCCGAGGCCGCGAGGGCGACGAGCTCTACGCCTCGATCGTCTTGATGAACGCGCGTACGACACCCGGGTCGAACTGAGACGCGGAGCAGCGCGCGAGCTCATGCAGCGCCTCGGCTCGGCTCAGTGCTTTGCGGTACGGGCGGTCGTAGCGCATCGCGTGCCAGGCGTCGCAGACGGCGACGATCCGCGCCTCGATCGGGATCTCGGTCCCGGCCAGCTTGTCGGGATAGCCGGCGCCGTCCCAGCGTTCGTGGACCGCGCGCACCAGCGGTGCGATCTGCTCGAGCAACGGGATCCGCTCGAGCAGCGTCGAGCCGATGTCCGAATGCTCCTGAACCTCGAGGTACTCCTCGGCTGTGAGCCCAGACGGCTTGGTCAGCAGCTCGCTGCGCACGCCGATCTTGCCGATGTCGTGCAGCAGCGCGCAGTAGCGGAGGCTGCGCTGCTGTGAGGCTGGCAGCCCCAGCTGCTCGGCCGTCGCGCTGGCGAGCGGCGGCGACCTGCTGCGGCGTGGTCGGCCGTGTAGGCGTCCTTGCTCTCGAGCGCGTCGCAGAGCACGCCGAGCGTCGTCGAGAACGAACGCTCCATCTCGTCCACGAGCCGGCAGCGGTGCAGCGCAGCGCCGGTCTGTGCAACGACCGCCTCGGCGAGCATCACGTCGTACTCGTCGAAGCTGTGCGTCGCCATCTGCTCGAGGTTGAGCACGCCCCAGACGCGGCCGCCGACGTGGATCGGCAGCGACAGCTCGGAGCCGGGGTCCAGCGACGGCCCACTGCCCACGTAGTCCGGGTCAAGGCGCGTGTCGTCGACCAGCGAGCGCTCGCCGGTGCGCGCAACGCGCCCGTTGACACCCGTGCCGACCGGCTGCTCCCAGGCAAGCAACTGGACGCCGTCCTCGGTCAGCCGGCCGGCGGCGGCGACGACGCGCAGGACCTCGTCCTCGTCGAGGCGATTGATCACCGCGAGGTAGTACCCGAAGGCCGAGTGCAGCTCGTTGACGACCGTCTCGGCGATCTCGCGCGGGTCGTGCAGCTTGCGTCAGCCGCATCGCCAGGCTGCTCGCGACCTCCAGGCGGCTGTGGGCGTCGCGCCGCAGCAGCGAGGTGGCCTCGCTCCTGTGGCCCTTGCGCTCGTACATGCTCGCGTCGGCGACCGCGACCAGCCCCTCGCGCGTGGTCGCGTCGGTCGGGATCGTGGCCGACGCCCCAGGAGGCGCCGACCGAGCCGTCGAGCCGGCCGATCGCGTCGGCCGCGCGGGTGGCGATCGCGGCTGCGTCCTCGGCGCCGCAGCCGGGCAGCAGCAGCGCGAACTCGTCGCCGCCGATCCGGAAGGCCGCGTCGGTCGAGCGGCAGACGGCGGTGAGCGCGGCGGCGGTCGCGCGCAGCAGTCGGTCGCCGGCGCTGTGTCCGCCCAGATCGTTGACGTCTCTTGAAGTGGTCGAGGTCGAAGACCGCGAGGCTGAGCGTCTCCGCCGGGTTGCTGGTCGCGCGGGCGACCGCGGTCGCCAGCATGTCGTGGAACTCGCCACGGTTGAGCAGGCCGGTCAGTGGGTCGCGCCGCGCACGCCGCTCGTGGTCCTCGAGCATGCGCGCGTTGTCGAGCGCGAGCGCGGCGTGGTCGGCGAAGGCCTCGAGCTGCCGGCGCGTGCTGTCGTCGAGCCCGACAGCCGTCGCTTGAGCACGATCTGACCGAGTCGCTGGCCGCGTGCCGTCAGTGCAGAAGCGCGACTGCTCGGCGTCGAGTGCCCGGCCGCGTCGCGATCCGCGTACAGCGCACGCGGCTCGAGCACCAGCGTCGGGCCGTATGTCGCCGTACAGGCGCTCGAGGTGCCCTTCGATCCGCACGACGCAATCGGAACGCGTCGTCGCGGACACGAGATCACGCAGGCTTTCTATGAGGTCGTTCGGGCTGGTCGCACTCATGTGGCGTACCTATCGGCCGAATAAACCTCTTTCCTTTACTCCAACGGAGAAATTCGTGCTCCACGCGGCCAATGATCGAGCGTGGGCTGGCTACCCTTGGGTAGGAGGTACAAGCAGAGGCATGGAACTCTGGCCACCTGGCTAAAGCGCATCCGCCGCGGCAGCCCGAGAACATGCTCGCCAAACCTCGAGACCCTGAGGAGGCAGGATGAGTCCAGAACGTACCCATGCCTACCGCCGTGTGCTGCACACGCTCGCCGAACTGGGGCCCGACCAAGCTCCAGCCGGCCGAGCAGGAGCGGATCCGCTACGCGGCCGACAGTCTCATCTTCTGCGCCGACCTGCTCGAGGACGACGCGACCCGCGATTCGCTCGAGGACACCGAGCTGCTGTTTGAGGTGCTGGTCGAGAGCGGACGCTGGGAGCGCGTCACCGCCGACCGGCTGATCGCCGATCTTCGCGCCTGCGGGCCGGAGCTTCCCGTTCGAGCTTAGCAGGCTGCCTAGAGGTGGTGGCGCGGGCCGCCTGGCCCGCGCCCACCTGCCTCCTACGCGAGCAGTAGCCCGCGAGCGCCTCCAGCTCCTCGGCGCTCGGATTCCAGTTTGCGGCAGCCGCGTTGGTCGCAACCTGCTCGGGCCTGGTCGCGCCGGCGATCACGCTGGCGACTGCCGGCTGCGCCAGCAGCGCGCCGATCGCGACGTCTGCGAGCGGCACCCCACGCTCCTCCGCGTAGGCGACTGAGCGCTTCGACCAGGCCCACTGCTCGTCGGTCGCGATCTGCTCGCGCTTGGAGAGGCGCGCGCCCTCAGGCGGGGCGTGTCACGCCGGTACTTGCCTGTCAGCAGGCCCGAGGCGAGCGGGTAGAAGGGGATGAATGCGATCGTCCAGCTGCTCGCAGAGCGGCAGCACGTCGGCCTCGGCCTCGCGATGCAGCAGGCTGTACTCGTTCTGGATCGCGGTGAACGGCGTCAGGCCGCGCTCCTTCGCGACAGCGTCGGCCTCGGCGATCTGGGCGGCGCTGAAGTTCGAGACGCCGATCGCGCGGACGGTGCCGGCCTTGACCAGCTCGTCGAGCGCCTCGAGCGTGTCCGCGATCGGCGTCACGCCGTCCGGGCGGTGGTACCAGTACAGGTCGATCACGTCGGTCTGCAGACGCCGCAGCGAGTTCTCGACGGCGTGGTGGATGTAGTCCGGGGCGCCGCGCGGCCCGGTCCAGCCGTCGCCGACGTCCATCCCGAACTTGGTCGCGAGCACCACCTCGTCGCGCCGGCCCTTGAGCACCTCGCCGATGAACTCCTCGCTCCTGGTGTTCCCGTAGCGGTCTGCGGTGTCGAGGAACGTGATGCCCGTGGCTGATCGCGGCGTCGATCACGGCGCGCGTGCCCTCCAGGTCGAGCCTGCCGCCGAACTGATTGCAGCCGAGGCCGATGACGTGAGACCTGGATGCCGCTGTGCCCGAGCGGGCGAGTTTCCATGTTGGTCATGGCCCGCATCCTTTCACGTGCTGCGTCGTGTGGTCCCGGTCGGGCAAGGGTTGACACGGACCCACCGGCCTTGTCTATAATCTCAACCAACATTGTGGAGATGACGCCCGATGTGTCCCACCGGCTCAAGCCAACGGGATCGCCGTGTCCGTGTGGTGGCCACCGGTCCGGCGGGCGTGGTCTGTGCGATGCAAAGGGTTGGTGGCCCTCTTCCTGGGGCCGGCGCTTTTGCAGGTGCCGGCCCCAGGAAACCTAAAAGAGCAGCGGACCGCCGTTGCGCGGCATCGGCGATTTCAGCGCGATCAGGTTCGCGGTCACGTAGGGGATGTCATGCGCGCGGTGCCACGCGGATGGATGCCGGGTGGCGACGCGGGAAACCTGGAAGCGTGCGGTGATCTCCGGCACGGCGCGCTGATACTGAGCCTCGGTGAAGTACCAGAACGAGTTCTGGTTGTAGAAGGCGACGTTCCTGGGGTCCTGGAACGCGCCGCGGCCGTCGGTGCTCGGCGTCTGGCTGAGCAGCAGGCCGCCAGGGGCGAGCAGCCGGTAGAGCTCGTTGAAGAGCGCGACCCTGTCGGTCACGTGCTGGAGAAAGTCGACCGCGCGGATCACGCCAACCGAGCCGTCAGCCGCGTCCGCGCGGTATCCGTCGGGTCGGGCGTCCGCGGCGTTAAGGTCGAGCTCGAGCAGATCGTTGCGCCGCGCCCAGACGCGCGCGTTCGGCTCGATGTAGCGCTCATAGAGGGCAATCGTCTCGGCCTGGATGAACGCGTTGGTCTCCTCGTCTCGCTGCGTGCTGTCCGGATGCATGCGCTGCAGGTAGAGGCACTCGTCGATCCGGTGGAACCCGCCGATCTGGTGGAGCCGGCACATGAGGTCCTGATCGTCGAGGACCTTGCGCGCAGCGTCATAGCCACCCGCCCGGTCATAGGCGTCGCGGGAGAAGGCACGCAGGTGGTTGGGCGCGAACCAGATGTAGGAGAGGTTGTGCGGCGTCGGCTCGAACGCCACCGCAAATTGGAGATCCCTTCCGTCGACCGTCGCCTGCCGGTACTCCCAGCCATAGTCGCGATTGAACGTCGAGTCGTCGCGGCGGCCGTCCTCCAGGATCTGAGCACTGTGGCTGTAGACCAGCGCGGCGTCAGGACGCTGCGCAAACGCGTCACGGACGGCCTGCAGCGCGTGGCTTGCGAGGATGTCGTCGTGGTCGAGCTCGACGAGGATCTCGCCGCGCGCCTCCTCGCACGCACGGCGTTTGGCGGCACCCACACCTTCGAGCTCGTCGTCGACCACGACGCGCACGCGCGGATCTGGGCGCGGGGGCTCCCAGCGTGCACCCTTGTTCAGGACGATGATCCATTCCCAGTGATCCAATGTCTGACCCTGGAGACTCTCGAGGCAGTCGCCAAGAAAGGCCGGGTTGTGGCTCGCGGTGAAGATGCTGAGCGCCCGGCCTGCTTGCACGGACCCATCCTGACGGAAAGCCGCGGCGCGCGGTCCTCTGGTCGGAGCGGCCTCCGAGCCGACGCTTACACGGACCTGACAGCGGCGGTTCTAGCCTGCATCAAGCCTTCAGCTGGCGGCTACAATCGCCCTGGTTTTCAGTCGGTGGCGATCGCCGCGTCGGTGTGCGACCTGCGGAGCAACACCACGTTAGCCTCGGTTACCGTTTAGCTTTATTTCATGCCCGGTAAAGGACCAGTTGGCCGCCCAGGCGGTTCCTACGCTGCCGGACGACCCCTCATGACGCTTTGATACCGACTCGCTACCAGCCCTCGAAGGACATGCTCGCGGAGTTCATCCGCAAGCACCCCTGGTGGCAGTGGCTTACGCGCACGCCCTTCTCGGCGAAGATGACCAAGTACGCGCTGGGCTCTGTGGTCGCGTTCATGCTGTCGAACATCACGTTCGCGTTCTGCTACGCGTTGGGCTGGGGTACCACGGTCCCGACGATCATCGCGTTCTTCGCCGCGGCGATCCCGAACTGGATCATGAACCGGCGCTGGGCCTGGCAGCAGACCGGCCGCGCGCCGGTGAAGCAGATCGTCTCCTACGCTGCGGTTTCGGCCGGGGTCCTGCTGGTCACCGCGTTCGCGACCGGTCGTACCAACCACTGGGTCAAGGCCCATGTGGAGAATCACCACGGCCTCCGGCTCCTGATCGTCACGGCGTCGTTCGTGATCGTGAATGTGGTGCTGTTCCTTACGAAGTTCGCGATCTACGAGTTCGTGATCTTCCGGAACGGTCGGCCTGGTCAGGCCGCCGGGCCTCCGGATCAGGACGAGGACCCCCCGGATCAGGACGACGATACGTTTCCTGGTGCCCTTGTCGCTCCGGAGCGGCGGCGCTTCCGCTTGAATTCCCGCAGGAACGTCGACAAAATCGCCCGCGCGAACCGCATCCCGTAGAGCAGGTTCGGACCCTTCTTCGTAAGGGTCGCGCCCTCGGGGCGGTCGCGCATCGTGGTCGCGACCTCGACCACTCGGAAGCCGTTCATCGCGGTGGCGATCAGCAACTCCGAGGTCTGGTACTGGGTCTGCTCGAGCTTGACCGTACGCGGGATGATCGTGCGGAATGCGCGGATGCCTGACGCCGGGTCGGTGATGCGCTGGCCCACCAGCGTTGAGACGAGTGCGCCGAAGAAGATCACGCCCGCGTGGCGGACGGGGTCGGTCGTGAGCTCGGTGCCGAGCCGGCGCGAGCCGTTGACGAAGTCGGCGCGACCGGACAGGATCGGCTCGAGCACGCGGTCGAACTCGGTCTCGTCGTACTGGCCGTCGGCGTCGGTTGTCGCGATGTACTCGGCGCCGCGCTTGTAGGCGATCCAGTAACCGAGCATGAAGATCAGGCCCTGGCCACGGTTGATCGGCACATCGCAGACGAGCGCGCCGGCTGAGCGAGCCTCCTCGGCCGTACGATCGTCCGAGCCGTCGACGACGACGATCACTTCGACGGCCTTGCCACCGATCTCGCGTGGGATGCCGCGAACCACGGCAGCGACGGTTGGCTCCTCGTTGTAGGCCGGGATCACGACGGCGATCGGGGCACCCTCGCCGGGCGGGTTCTCGGCGAAGAACGCACGTGCCGGCTCACGCTCCTCGACCGGACGGGCCAGGATCTCCTGCTCGAGCGTCAGTGCGCCCTCTGCTGCGGCCGTCACCGAACGCCCCCTGGCGTGGCATCCATATGCTTGCGGTCCATCTAGGTCTCCTTTGTGCGGCCGAGCCGGTACCGCGGTCTCCGCCGCCGACTGTGTCTGGCTGGCCCCGTCCGCGCCTTTTACTGAAGGTTAATGCGCTCTTCCCCTGGCAATCGCCACGTGGACTTGTCAGCCTGATGCTGCCCGCAAGCGCAGAGCGCCGATGGTAGCGGTACCGGGCGTATTGCGCGCGTCAGGGGCCCGCCCAGCGGGGCGGGCCAAAGCTGAGCGGTTAGGCTGTAAGCTCTGAGCACTAAAGCGCTTTAGTGAATGCATGCATACCTGCGGGCTGGCATGCATCTATCAGCGGAGAAGGTAAGCTGCCCCGCGAGAGCGACCTAGGAGAGACACTGGCATGGCAACTTTGCGTGAGAAGTTGGACGCGCCGGACGCGTTCGTGATCGCTGCCGAGCTTGTGACGAGCCGCGGCGTGCTGGAGCAGCACAGCGGCCAGGCGCTCGTGGAGCTCTCGCAGCAACTGGCGGAGAATCCGCGGATCGATTTTGTCTCCTTGACCGACAATCCGGGCGGCAATCCGATGATCACTCCGGACATGCTGGCGAACCGGATGCGCGGGGTCGGGCAGGAGGTGGTCCTGCACTTCGCGTGCAAGGACATGAACCGCAACGGCATCGAGAGTCGTGCCTGGAAGGCTGCGTCGGCCGGGTTGCACAACATCCTCGCGATGACGGGCGACTATCCGATCGCGGGTCAGTCCGGCACGGCGGCGCCGGTGTTCGACATCGACTCGGTCGGGCTGCTGCACCTGCTCAGCGATATGAACGCCGGGGTCGAGGAGGCCAGGGCTCCGGACGGGCGGCTGCTTGCGACCGAGTTCTTCCTGGGTTGTGTGGTCACCAACCACAAGCTGCATGAGCGCGAGGTGATGCCGCAGTACTTCAAGCTCGAGAAGAAGGTGCAGGCGGGCGCGCAGTACGCGATCAACCAGCTCGGCTGGAACGCCCGCAAGGACAGCGAACTGCTGCTCTGGGTGCGGCAGCGGGAACTGCCGCTGAAGCTGATCGCGAACGTCTACCTGCTGACCCGCGGTGTCGCGCGCGTTTTCCACGCCGGCCGGATCCCGGGCTGCGTCGTCTCCGACGAGCTGCTCGCGCAGGCCGAGAAGTACGGCGGCGGTGAGGACAAGGGCCGCGAGTTCTTCGTTGATCTGGCTGCCAAGCAGGTGGCGATCGCCCGCGGTCTCGGCTTTGAAGGCGCGTACATCGGTGGTCACATGCCGATCGAGACCTACGACGAGATCCTCGCGCGCGCCGGCGAGATCACCGGCGATCAGTGGAGGGACGTCGCCAAGGACCTCCACTACGACCGTCCCGGCGAGTTCTATCTATACGGTCGCGACCCGCAGACCGGCCTGTCCGACGGACAGCCGCGTGAGGAATACCTCGAAAGCAGGCGCAAACGGCGCACCGATCTGAAGGTTCCGGCCAAGTATCGCGTCAGCCGCGTCATGCACAACGCGGTGTTCGCGCAGGATGCGCCGCTGTTCCCGCTCGGCACGAAGTTCTACGAGAAGCTCGAACAGCGCCCGAAGTCGCTGCAGCGCGCCGCGCACCTGGTCGAGCAGGCCGCGAAGGTGCCGCTGTTCGACTGCAAGGACTGTGGCGACTGCTCGCTACCGGACATCGCCTACGTGTGCCCGGAGGGGCCGTGCGCGAAGAACCAGCGCAACGGGCCGTGCGGCGGCACGCGTGACGGTCTCTGCGAGGTCTATGACACCGAGTGCATCTGGTCACAGGCCTACGAGCGCCTCAAGGCCTACGGCGAGGAGGAGGACCTCGTCAAGGGGCCGGTCGTGATCAAGAACAACGCCCTGCGCGGAACGAGCGCCTGGGCCAACACGTTCCTGGGCAGGGACCACAACGCAACGAACAAGACTGAGGACCACTGAATGAGTCGATCGAACGTCGCACGGCTGTTGGTGTCGTGCCCTGACCGCGAGGGGATCGTTGCCTCGCTCTCGACGGCGCTCCGGGACGCCGGCGCCAACATCATCAGCTCTGACCAGTACTCGAGCGATCCGTACGGCGGCAGCTTCTCGCTGCGGATGGAGTTCTACGTGCCCAACCCGGACGAGCGGTTTCCAGCGCTCGAGCAGCGGCTCGATCAGCTCGCCGCGGAAATGGCGCTCGACTACAGGCTCGTCGACGCAAAGCGGCGCAAACGGGTGGCGCTGTTCGTCTCCAGATACGACCACTGCCTGCTCGACCTGCTGTGGCGCTGGCGGCGTAACGAGCTCGATATGGACGTGATCGCGGTCGTGTCCAACCACCCGGACCTGCACGAGGAGGTCGCACGCTTCGCCGTGCCCTACCACCACATCCCGGTCAGCAAGGACAACAAGCGGGAGGCGGAGCAGGCGCAGCTGGATCTGCTCGGCGGCGAGGTCGAGCTGGTCGTGATGGCGCGCTACATGCAGATCCTGTCACCGCGGTTCCTGTCGGAGATCGGCGCGCCGGTAATCAACATCCACCACTCGTTCCTGCCGGCGTTCGCGGGCGCGGGCCCCTACCAGCGCGCTCACGACCGCGGCGTCAAGCTGATCGGCGCCACCGCGCATTACGCGACAGAGGACCTCGACGAGGGCCCGATCATCGAGCAGGACGTCGTCCGTGTGAACCATCGCAACGACGCGGCAGGGCTGGAGCGGATCGGCGCCGACGTCGAACGGCTCGTGCTCGCACGGGCGGTCGATTGGCATCTTCAGGACCGCGTGCTGCTGCAGGGCCACCGCACAATCGTGTTCTAGACCCCTACGGCTAGCGTCCTGAGAAAACCCGTACAGGAGAAACGATGACGGCGGAACTGATCGATGGCGCAAAGATCGCTACGCGCGTGCGCGAGGACGTCAAGCAGGCGGTTGCCAGGATGCCGGTCAAGCCCGGGCTGGCGACGATCCTCGTCGGCGATGACCCCGCCTCGGCTGTGTATGTCGGCGCGAAGCGGCGCACGTGCGTCGAGCTCGGGATCCGCGATCTGCACCAGCACCTGCCCGCGGACGTGAGCCAGGATGAGCTGGCGGCGCTGGTCACGCAGCTGGGCGAGGATGCGGATGTGACCGGAATCCTCTTGCAGCTGCCGGTCCCTGCGCATCTGGACCCGACGGAGCTGATCGAGCTGATCCCGCCGGACAAGGACGTAGACGGACTCACGATCCTCAGTGCAGGGCGGCTCGCCCGGCACGTGCCGGGCCTCTACCCCTGCACACCGTTGGGCGTGATGGAGTTGTTGGACTCCTACCACGTCCAGATCGCCGGCACCGATGTGGTCGTGGTCGGGCGCTCAAATCTCGTCGGCTGGCCGCTGGCGCAGATGCTGCTACAGCGAGACGCAACCGTGACCAGCTGCCATAAGGGCACACGCAACCTCGTCAGGGTCTGTCGCCACGCGGACGTCCTGATCGTCGCGGCCGGCGTCCAGGGGCTGGTCGATGCCGACTACGTGCGCCCGGGCGCGACCGTGATCGACGTCGGCATCCACCGTACCGACGATGGGCTGAAGGGCGATGTCGTGTTCGACGAGGTCGCTGAGATCGCGGACCTGATCACGCCCGTGCCGGGCGGCGTCGGTCCGATGACGATCGCGATGCTGATGCGGAACACGCTGCGTTCGGCGCAGCTCCAGGGCTTCGATCCCGGCGAGCCCGAGCCGCTCGCCGTCCACAGCGCGAACTGATTTCGCGCGAGTTTCTGCCCACCGCGGGTCATTCGTGCATACAATGCGTCGACCTGCATGCAGCGCTGGAGCCAGGCGCAGAGCGATGCGCTCTGCCGACTGAGCCGGCAGGCAACCCCGCAAATAGGCACAAGAAGAGAGAGCGAAGGAGAGAAAGTGGCACCGTCCAATCTCCAGGAAGTGCTGGACGCCTCCGGTAATACCGTCGAGCATCTGCGCAACTCGCAGCTGGGCACCTACATCTATCCGGTGGTCCCCGCCGAGTTCAGCAACTGGCGCCGTGAGCAGAAGGCCTGGCGGGAGACCGCAGTCCTCTACGACCAGAGCCATCACATGGTCAACGTCTTCCTCAAGGGACCGGACGCGATCAAGGTGATCGAGCGGACCGCGATCAACTCGGTGGAGAACTTCCCCGTGGGGCGGGCCAAGCAGTACATCCCGACCGCCTCGAACGGCGGCGTGATCGGCGACGGCATCCTGTTCCACGATGCCGATGACAGCTACATCTTTGTGGGCCGCGCACCGGCGGCGAACTGGCTGAAATTTCAGGCCGAGACCGGTGGCTACAACGTAGATGTCGTTTACGACGACCGCTCACCCTCGCGCCCGTACGGCAACGCCGTAACGCGCAGGCTCTGGCGCTTCGAGATCCAGGGCCCGAACGCCTGGCCCGTGATCGAGAAGCTGAACGGCGGACCGGTCGAGCAGCTCAAGTTCTTCAACATGGCGACGATGAAGATCGGCGGCGAAACGTACCCGACTCTGCGTCACGGTATGGCGGGTGCTCCCGGACTTGAGATCTGGGGCCCGTACGAGTCTTACGAGAAGGTCCGAGAGACGATCCTCGAGGCAGGCGCGGAGTTCGGCCTGCTGCCCGTCGGCTCGCGCGCGTACTCCTCCAACACGCTCGAGTCCGGCTGGATCCCGTCCCCGTTCCCGGCGATCTACTCGAGCGAGGCCGAGCGTGCCTATCGCGAATGGCTGCCGGCCAATAGCTACGAGGCCACGCAGGTGCTGTCGGGCAGCTTCGTCTCGGACGACATCGAGGACTACTACACCAACCCATGGGACCTCGGCTACGGCCACATCGTGAAGTTCGACCATGATTTCATCGGCAGTGAGGCGCTCCAGGGGCTGAATCCCGAGGAGCAGCGCAAGAAGGTCACGCTCGCGTGGAACGCCGACGACGTCGGCGAGATATTTGCGTCCCTGCTCGACGTCGAGGGTCCGGGCTACCAGGTCTTCGACCTGCCGAATGCCAACTACGGCTCCTCGAACTTCGACTCGGTCGTAGACGCCGACGGCGAGGTCGTAGGCCTGTCGATGTTCACGGGCTACAGCGCCAACGAGCGCCGCGCGCTCTCGCTCGCGACCATCGATCCGCGAATCCCGCTCGGGACCGAGCTGAAGGTGATCTGGGGCGAGCCCACGCCGACCAAGAAGACGAATGTCGAGCCTCACATCCAGACGGAAGTGCGCGTGATCGTCTCGCCGGTTCCGTACGCGGTGACCGCGCGCCAGGAGTACGCCGAGGGTTGGCGTACAGCCGCCAAGTAGTTCACGGGGGAAGGTCGCGACTAGGAGCCGGGGTCCCGCTGGACCCCGGCTCCTCGCGTTCAATCCTCTGGCTCGGGCTCCCGCAGACCGAAACGCGCCAGCAGTAGCGCCGGGACGTCCTCGCGCGCAACCGACTTCCGCTTGGAGTCGGCCGGCGTCTGCATGCTCAGTGCCATCTCGCCACTGAAGTCGCTGAGCGTGGTGCGGCTGCCGTCGGCGCCATGTTCTGTAACCAGCAGCCGCGTAACGAATCGTGACTGCGGGTGCGTGCACGTGTACCAGTTGCTGACCTCGATGTCGATCGGCTGCGCCGGCGTGGGGGAGAACGCGTAGAGGTCACGCCAGTCGTCCTCGACCAAGGTCTGCAGCACGAGCAGCTCGTCTTCCTTGATGACCCGGTACACCCAGCCGGATTGCTCGTAGGGCCCGCCGGGTCCGAACGGGATCGGCGTGAGCAGCGTCCCCCGCCCGAAGCCGACGTCGGCGTGCCAGACGGCAGCCTCGTACTCGACGCGAAGCAGCAGATGTGTGAGCGGCCCGACCTGGTCTGGCGGCCGCCCGTTGCGGACGCGCGCGAGCATCGGCTCGACGCGGGCACCCAGCGCCTCGAGCGCGGACTTGAAGAGCATGTTGTGCTCGAAGCAATAGCCGCCCCGGCGCCCGTCAACCAGCTTGCGCATGAGTGCGTTCGGGCGCCAGTGACACCGGTATGCCGACGAACGGATCTAGGTTCTCGAACAGGATCCGCGTCACATGGGCGCGGTGCAGCTCGGCCAGCGTCGGCTCCCCGGAGAGGCCGATCCGCTCCAGGTATCTCCGCAGGTCGAACACGTGCGCCAGATTAGTGGCCCGTCACGGCCGGGCCGACACCGGATGGCGCCGACCCGGTCCATGCGGAGGCTTCCCCCGGGAAGTTTCAGCGCGGCCGGCGCGCGAAGAATCCGCGCAGGACCTGCATGAGCGATGGCAGCGTTTGCGGCTCGACCGCTTCATCCCAGCTGGAGCCATGCCAGTGGTCCTCGTAGGGGCGGAGCGCGTACCCCTTGAGGGTGGTCTGAGAAGAGTGCGGAGTCGTCATGCCCTCATGATCGCCCGCGAGGATTCATATGTCCAATATCGATGTCCGACATCAGTCATGGGCTATGGCTATGAATCTCCTGCCTTCGTCAGGCGGGCGGTGGCGCGGCGCTGTCGCGGACGATGAGTTCGGGCGCCAGGATGATGTGCTCGATCCCGGTCGCGGCGTGTTCGGACTCTCTAAGGGACGGTCCGCATCGACACCTCGACGTCGCCGCCGAACGGCACCGAGACGTAGCCCCGGGCGGGGGACCGGACTATCTGCAGGTAGTCGGGGCTGTGGTCGGCGTTGTCAGCCACGATCAGCGCGGTTGATGCGAGGCGTTCTTCCAGCAGTCCGAGGACGGCCGGGTATAGGCTCTTGGCACCATCGAGCAGCACGAGGTCGATCTGTTCGGGTAGGGACTCGGCGAGCGTCTCCATGGCATCGCCCTCGCGGAGGTCGATCAGATCGGCCAGGCCGCCCTCGGCGAAGTTCTCTCGCGCACGTGCCGCCTTCGACGGCTCGAACTCCGTGGCGATGATCTGGCCGCCCCCGTTATCGCGGATGCCGGCTGCGAGGTGCAGTGTGGAGATACCGAATGAGGTGCCGAACTCCACGATCGAGCGCGCTCCCGTGGAGCGCACGAGCATGTAGAGCAGCCGGGCGGTATCGCGCGAGACAGCCAGATAGGCGTCCTTGGCGATCGCGTAGAACCTGAGGTAATCCGGCTGCGCTGTGCTCGAGCTCAGCCGGGCGCGCTCCGCCGGTTCGAGTTGCGCGAGGGCGTTCCTTCTCTCCGGCGACGTCGGTGCCTCGGCCTCGGCGAAGAGACGGTCCAACAGCGGGGCGAGCGGTGCAGTAGTGAGGGTCGTCATCAGCTCAGACCAATTGTGGCCTGCGGGCCGGGCGACCGCGCCAGCGGCTGTCCCTCAGAGTCCCTAGAAGCACGAAAAGCCATTGGGGCTTTCGCCCCAATGGCTCGCGCTTACGGCGTTAGGCGATCTGACTAGGAGATCTGAACTACAGAGGCGGCAGCGGGACCCTTGGGGCCCTGCTCGGTCTCGTAGCTGACCTTTGCGCCTTCGGCGAGCGACTTGTAGCCGTCGCCCTGAATCGATGAGTGGTGGACGAACAGGTCCTTGCCGGCGTCATCTGGAGTGATGAAGCCAAAACCCTTCTCGTCGCTGAACCACTTCACGGTTCCTGTGGGCATTTGATGTACCTCCGGTGCTGTGTGCTTGGCGCGAAACACGGAGGCGCTGACGAGCAACGAACTGAGGGAAACGCGAGCACGACTTTTTCGATCGAGCGGGTGCTCGACTTAACCGCAGCGTAGCGCACTGTGCGCGTCAGGGCTAATACCGCTTGGGTCTCGCCGGCCGGTCGTTCGCAACGGGCGGGTACTTCTGGCGTTCCTCCTCCGTCATCTTCCTGATGACGAGCCTTCCGGCGGCAACCTGTTCCTTCACGTTCTCGAGCTTCTCTGCACGCTTTTCTTCAGCGCGCTCGCGAGTCGTCTTCATTGGCTCATCGCTCCCTGAGTCGCCATGCGGACCGGCGTTGCTTCGGCTCCTGGGTCTGTGCTCGCGGCCACCCGCCGCGCCTGCGCGAACGTCAGCATCTTGCCGCTCTGCTCGTCCCAGAGCTTGAGTCGCGTCGCCCGGATTCCATCCCAGATGGTGATCGTTGGTACGTCCGCGAAAATTGGGTGCGAGTCGTGAGCACGCCGCAGGTTGTAGTTCGGGACGCGGGGATTCAGATGGTGGACGTGGTGCAGTCCGATGTCAGCGGTGAAGAAGCCCAGAACCCTCGGGAGCTTGAGAAATGTGCTGCCCTGGAGGGCAGCTTCGGCATAGCCCCAGTCGTCGCCGCGCTGCCAGTAGGCGTCCTCGAATTGATGCTGGACGTAGAACAGCCAGACGCCGGCGGAGCCCGCCAGAAGCGCCCCAGGCGCCCAGATCACCAGGAAGTCACGCCAACCGATCGCCAGGCAGATCAGCGTGATCGCCGCGGCCAGGGTGAGGTCTGTGAGCAGCACGCTTCTGCGTTGGCGCGGTCGCGCCGTGCGCTCAGGGATACGCGGGATGATCATCATCGCGACGATCGGCCCGAGCCCGAACATCACGACAGGGTTGCGGAAGAGGCGATAGCCGAGGCGCTTGTACCACTCCATCGCGCTGTACTCGCCGACGGTGAGCGTGTCGACGTCACCGACGCCGCGCCGGTCGAGATCTCCGGACGTGGCGTGATGGACCGAATGCTCATGCTGCCATTGGCGGAAGGGCGCCAGAACAAATAGTCCGAGGACTACGCCAACGCGATGATTGGCGCGGCGTGAGGGAAACAGCGATCCGTGCGCACAGTCATGGAAGACGACGAACGTGCGGACGAGAAAGCCGGCCATCGGAATGACGAGCAGTACCGTGAGCACCGTCGAGACTCCGAGCGTCAGATAGCTGGTCGCGCACAAGAGGAGGTAGGGCAGCAGCGATGTCGCAACCTGCATTGCGGCGCGATCGGTGCGAGCTTGCGCGTGCGGCGCCAGCGCGTCCTTCCATGACTGCTGCGAGGCGGTGCTCGTCATAGTCCTGCCCCGAGTTGCGGCTCCGGCGCGATCAGGTCCGGATCGATATCCAGTGCCTCGGGATCCTGCTCGTCGGGCTGCTGCGGACCGAGCAGAGCCTCCTGTTTCCGGATGCGTTTCCTGGTCGCCTTCTCAACGCGACGCTCTCGCAGCGTCGCTTCACGTTTGAGCTTTGCCATCGTCGTCTTCGGCTTGCCGCTTGATGCCATCCTGTCGTCCTCCGCTGGGGAATCTTCGAGCGCGCCGGGGACGAGCAAGAGACTCACATTGTGCGCGTGCGCAGCCGGGTGGCTACCACGAACTGCTTACTGCCGAGCTACCCCCGTTGTCGGTCAACCACATCACGGCTCCTCCGGCCGTCTTCGACGGCCCTGGGTTTGTGCGCCACGAACTGTGGAGGACGCTCGGGAGCAAAGATTGCGGGAACGGCAGCGCTGCTGTCACGGCAAAAAGGGGCGCCGGACCTGTGGAGCAGTGTATCCCGCGCCCCAGATGGCGTCCGCACATTTAGCTTGAGCACATTTACGCTGCATAGCTCCGGCTGAAGGCGGTGATTCCGGCGGCCGCATCGATGACCGTGGTCACGCGCCGCGGCGCGTAGACTCTGTGGCGACCAGGCACGCGCAGGGATTCGACCACGATCCGGAAACGCGCGCCGCCGAAGCGAAGGCTGGGGATCCTCCGTGACGCAGCTGTTCTCGTATCAGGACGTAGACGCGACCGCAGCCTACGAACGCCGGGTGGCATACCGCAGGCTTGCGGGAAGCTCGCGCCTGGGCAGGGTCGGGCCGACGGCTGGTCAACCCGCTGGAACGATCCTTGCCAAGCTGACTGACGGTCCGCTCTCGGGCTCGACCAGAGACGTTGTCGCTGTCGAGGGTCGGCCGCCAAAGACGATCGACGTCGCTCACGGCGACGGCAGCGTCCGCTATTGCCTGGCGGAGTGGGAGCAATCCGGGCACTCCGCCACCTACGGTTTCCTTTACGAGGTTTGACGGCGCAGCGACTCGTCGCTGCGCTCGGGCCGATCCGGGCAGCGGAGGCAGGCATTCTAATTCCGAGCGCGAAGGTCGGAATGTGGTACTGTCGATCCTGCGCTCGGTGAGCCCCACGCTCTTCTCGCTTTCGGCGCGACCTGTTTCGGTCAGAAGAGCAGAGAGGCGGTTGGCGATGGCCACCGCAACGGAGTCCCTGGTCTTCGAGGACGGCACCGCCTGGAAACCATCTGCCAGAAGGGATCGGCCATGACCCATGCCTGCTGTCCGGATTGCCGGCTGCGCTTCGACTCCGCGGCTGCGCACTTGCCGGCCTGCCCGCAGTGCGGCGCGAAGCTGCAGACGGCGCCCGGCTTGGAGGGCGCGGTCGGCTTCCGCCTTTTCAAGCCGGAGGACTTTCCTCACACCGCGCTGCCTGAGGCCGTTACCGTTGCAATGCCCATACCCGATCCCTCCGCAGGAGGATCATGAACGACAGAAATCTCCGCATTCTTCGGCTCGTTCAGCGGGAGCTCAACGACCACAGCCGACGGGCAGCAGCCGCGGATCGCCTGCAAGCGCTCAAGCGGACCGCTGCGCGGACCAAGGCGCGGGTGGCTGACGCCGAAGCGCGACTGCTTCCGAAGTAACCGGACCACCAGAAGCCTCGCGTGAGCTCCCCGCGAGTTCATTGGCGAGGTGCTCGCATCATTCTTGCCAGCGGTTTCGACCACTGACCCGGCGTAGCTCTTTGAGAGCGCTCCCATAAGCCAAGAAGCCAAAGAAGCCCCGCCGCGGCGGGGCTTCTTTGTTTAAGACTCCACCCCGGCTCGGGCCCTGATATCTCATTTCTGAGATCCGCCGCCCCGTCCGCGCGCTACGTCCGTGATTGCGACGAGAATTCGACTATTCGTCCGCTTATTGGAGTGGTTGGTCGGTGGCTTCGCACCGATGCAGATGCCGTCTGAAAGCACCTGAAGACCTTGCGCGTCTCGATCTCATACGAACCGGCTGGCGGCAGTTGGCGCACGATCACCAAGACCGTGCGCCTCTAAAACACGCAAGAGCTCAGCACCGACGACTCCCGCGCCTGAGTGTGACTAGGGCTCGTCGAACCGTCGGTCCGCTCGGACGCGGTGCACGCGCTCGGCCGCTTGCTCGAGCCATCCGACACGGTCCGCAGCCACTGAATCAAACGCCGGCACGTACGGCTTGATGTCGAGCACGGGTGTCCCGTCAAGCAGGTCCACACCGGAGACCTCGAGGATCGCCCCCTGCACGGCGAGCAGCCGCACGAGCGAGAGTCCGATCGGGTTCGGATGTCGAGGCGAACGTGTGGCGAAGACCCCGCGGACTGCGTCATCAAGGAACGGCACGACTTCGAGTCCGCCACCAGGCCGGCTGCGATGTAGGTGCGTGATCAGATGCACGTGCGAGAAGCCATCGAGGTCGCGCAATCCTGCCTGCAGATCAGCTCGGACCTCGACCTGCGCCAGGACCTCCTCCGCGGCCACAGACTGCAACGGCATGCCTTCCTGACGCAGATATCCGGAGCGCACGACGCCCACCGGGCGATACGTGATCGCCCTCATGGAATCGTCGTCCGCCATCACCCGAGAAGCCCGCTGCCGCGGGCTCGTCCTCTCGGCACGACGGTTCTTGGCTGCCTGCACGAGGTTCGTGAGAGCCCTGAGCCCAGCACAGCCGTACGCGCCATGGTTTCACCGTCTCCTTCGGGCCGGACGACAGAGTGGAGCCAGACGGGATCGAACCGACGACCTCCTGCTTGCAAAGCAGGCGCTCTCCCAGCTGAGCTATGGCCCCTCGCGGGGTCCGAGTTTACTGCGTTGAGCGGAACGCCCGATGCGCTCAGCCGTCGAAGTCGAAGTCCTTCGGTGGACGCTGCTCGAACCAGAGTCGGTCGTGTTCCGGCGTGTCCTGGAGGAACTCCGGCGTCTCCTCGAGGACGTCCTCGTCGCCCTCGTCGCTCGGCGCGTCCTCAGGCTCGCCCTGGGCGTTGAACTCGTGTGTCGGCTGCGGTTCGGAGTGCTGCTGGGCCTGCTCGTCGTGGAGAGGCTCCGGTACTGCAAGCTCCGTTGGAGGTTCCTCGTCGCGCTCTTCGGCACCGAGGTCCGGTTCGGCGGCCGGCCCTGGCGCGGGCGCGTCTGACCCCGGCGGCTCGGGTGTAAAGCGCGGGCGCTGCGGCGGACGCTCGAACTGCAGCTGCGGCGGCTGGGCAGCCTCGTGCTGCGCGGTCTGGTCTCGATCAGCGCCGTCGGCCAGATCGTGGTGCTCAACGATGTCCTGATGCTCGATGATGTCATGCTGCTCGGTGACGCCGTGGTTTTCGGCGGCGTCGTGGTACTCGAAATCCGCGTGCTCTTCGTACGAAGGCTCCGGCTTCCGCGTCGGCTCGCCGAGCGACGCAGGACGCGTCCGACGCAGGAACCGGCGCTTGGGCTGCGGCTCGGGCTCGGCTTCGGCCGGCAGGTGCTCTGGTAGCCCGTGATCGCGGTCCTGATCAAAGCGCGCCGCTGCGTGATCCTGGTGCCCATCAGGGCGCGGCCCGGCGCTGTCGTCGTAGCCGTACTCCTCCAGCTCCTCGACGCTGAGCTCGTGAACCGCGGGTTCGTGATGCTCTGGCGCTTCGAGCTGGGCGGTGCCGATTGTCGGCTCGCGTCGGACTGGCCCCAGCGCCTCCCGCTCCAGCCGTTCGATCTCGGCAGGATCGGCGCCACGGGCGCGCTTGAGATCCAGGTGCTCGCGGATCGCGTCGTCCAGCAGACCCATGCCGTAAGCGTATCGACTTACGGCATATGTGCTGCAAACCGCGGCCCGTCTACCCGCTGAATCCGGACTCGAACGACGGCGAGCTTGGGTCGACACCGCCCGTGAGCTGGATGCCACCCTCCCGGGCGCCGGGCCGGGGAAGTTCATCACTCCGTCCGACCGCGGTAACAGAGCCGTAACGACCCAGCGGCGCACGCACCGCCTGGCTAAACTCCTGCGGACCGGGCGGTTCTGCCGCCGCACGGGGCTATAGCTCAGTTGGGAGAGCGCCTGGATCGCACCCAGGAGGTCGTCGGTTCGAATCCGTCTAGCTCCACTTCGCCACCCGAGGTTTGACTCGCGGTCATCGATCCAAGCGCGCTGGCCTCCGCTCGAGACAAACTGGCCGACGCACCCGGCTCCTGAGACCAGACCCCACTGAACCTCGCCGCCGAGGACGTGGAGATCTGCGCCCAGGCTGCGTTTGCGGAGCGCCTGGTGTAGCCGTGGGCACCTTTTCGAGGGCGCGTCCTTGGTTCAAGGCTGAGCGCAGCCATCGACCGATAACTGACCGCTTCGGCTCGACGTGCCTGGGCGGCTGGCGGACCTGCTCCTCCCACAGGAGGATGAGGACCGTGGTTGGCTGGGGGTGAATCATTGGTGGCTTCCTCCTTTTGCTGCAACCGGTTGCAAAAAATCCGAAAAAAAAGATCAGGCCGAGACACGGACGACGAGCTCGGCGGGAATCGAAACGTGCGTCACGGCTCCCGTCGTCACGCGTGTGATCACGCTCTGTGCGAGCAGGCGCCCGACTAGCGGCCCGGGTTGGCGGATCGTCGTAAGCGGCGGGTCATTGTGCGCGGCGATCGCGATGTCGTCATACCCGACGACCGAGACATCTCCTGGCACGCTGCGGCCCTGCGCGCGAAGCTCATCGAGCGCTGCGATCGCCATCAGGTCGCTGCATACGAACACCCCGTCGAGATCGCTGTCGCGCTCGAGCAGTTCTCGCATCCTTGCAGCCCCCGACTCTGGCGTGTAATCCCCGTAGGCGACGAGCGAGTCGTCCAGCTCGATGCCGACCGCAGCGAGCGCCGCAACGTATCCGTTGTAGCGATCTCTGACCTCGTCCTCCTGCGCGGGACCGCCGATGAACGCGATTCGGTTGCGGCCCGCGCTGAGCAGATGCTCGGTCGCCATTCGGCCGCCCGCGAAGCTGTCGCCCGTGACCGTGCTGAAGCTGCGGCCGTCCGACTTCCGCCCCCAGACCACGAATGGCGCGCCACGGGCCTCAAGCGTGTGGAGGTGCTGCTCCGTGCAGCTTGCCGACAGTAGGACGAAGCCATCCACGCGTCCTGAATCCAGGTAGCGAGCGATCCAGCTCGTGTCGCCGCCGGCGATCTGGATCATGAGCAGGTCGTACCCGCCGGCATGCAGGCCGGCGCCGAGCCCGCTCATGACTTCGAGCATGAACGCGTCCGGCACATCCTCGCTCGGCTCATAGCCGTACATGACAAGCGCGACCACGTTGCTCTGACGCAGGCTGAGACGGCGCGCCGAATCGTTCATCTCAAAGCCATGCTCGCGGGCAACGGCCCGTACTCGCTCCCGGGTGTCGGCACTCAGAAGCGGGCTGTCGTTGAGCGCCCGTGAAACGGTGGCTTTCGAAACGCCCGCGATGCGTGCGATGTCCGCGATGGTCTTGACATGCGCTCCTGAACCATTTGCAACCGGTTGCAAGGCTAGCTCCTTCGACTGCTAGTTTGCAACCGGTTGCAGAAGGGTGTCGATGCCAGAGCAAGGGGTGCCGCGCGATGCATCCGAACCCAGCTTGTCTAAAGATATGAATTTCCGGGGTCGATAACGGCCTCAGACACGGAGTCCGGACCCAGCGATGGGAGAACCCGCTGCCGCCGCGCGCCGAGCGCACGACCAACGGGGTGAGGGAGGCATGGAGGCGAAGCTGAACAGTGATCAGCGTCTGTCGCTGATCATCGAAACCCAGCGCGAGATTTCCGCGGCGGGCGACGAACTGCATGCCGCGATGCAGTTGATCGCCGAGCGCTCTCAGGCGATCATCGGCGCCGATGGGGCGATGGTCAACCTGATCGACGGTGACATGCTCCACACGCGTGGCGTCAGCGGGACCGCCGTGGGCGCGTTCGACGCACGGCGACCGGTGTCCGGCTCGGTCGCCCGGTTCGCGATCGGCAGCGGTCAGCCGATCCTGATCGAGGACTGCCCGCACGATCCGCGGATCGACCAGGTGATGCGCGCCAAGGTGGGCGACCAGTCGCTGATCTGCGTGCCGCTGTTCCGCGGGCAGGAGGTGATCGGAACCCTGAACGTGATGAGTCGGTCAGAGGAGGAGCGTCTGACCGAGGACGACCGTGAGACGCTCGAGATGATCTCCGTGGTGCTCTCTGCCGCCGTATCTCGTGCCGCAGAGTTCGAGGCGCGCCGCGCTCAGGCGAGTCGCGATCAGCCGTTTCAGGACCCTGTTCGACGGGGCCTCGATCGGCATTCTGCGCCTGGACTGCGAAGGTCTGACCGTCGAGGTCAACCCGGAGCTCGCGCTGATGCTCGGCGTTCGAGCCCGAGCAGATCAGCGGTGCGCGCTTCTCCGAGTACATACTCGGCGAGGACCAGGCGAACGTTCGAGACTGATGCTCGGCGAGCTGCTTGTCGGGCGAGCGCAAGTCCTTCCAGCTGGAGCTCTGCTGCCGGCACGAGTCGGGCGACGAAATGTGGATGCTGCTGCGCGCAGTGCTGGAGCACGGCACCGACGGAGAGCCAGACAGCGCGGTCGCGATGATCGAGAACATCACGGACCGCAAGCGCGCCGAGCGCGAGCTGATCCGCCAGGCGGAGATCAACGAGCACCAGGCGCTCCACGACCCGCTGACGGGACTGCCGAACCGGACACTGTTCAGCGAGCGGATCGGGCACGCGATCCGCCAGGCGCAACGCAGCAAGACCCGTCTCGCCGTCGCATTGATCGACCTCGATCGCTTCAAGGAGGTCAACGACTCGCTCGGGCACAGCGCCGGCGACCACCTGCTGATCAATGTCGGCGAGCGGATGAGCGACGCGCTTCGTGCCTCAGACACCGTCGCGCGGCTTGGCGGGGACGAGTTTGGCCTGCTGCTTCCGGAACTCGCCGGTCGCGCACGACGTCCTGCCGGTGCTCGAGCGGCTGCAGGCAGGGCTTGGAGCAGCCGATCCACGTGCAGTCGCTGCCGATCGGAATCGAGGCGTCGATCGGGATCGCGATCTACCCAGATCACGGCGAGGACGCCCAGACGCTGATCCAGCGCGCCGACGTCGCGATGTATGACGCCAAGCGCGACGGCTGCACCTACAGCTTCTACGACGACGACGCGCACGACTACGACGTGACCAGCCTGACCCTCGTCGCCGAACTGCGCCGCGCGATCGCGGAGCGCGAGCTGGTCCTCCACTACCAGCCGAAGGCGGCGCTGGCGAGCGGCAGCGTGACCTCCGTCGAGGCGCTGCTCAGGTGGGTGCACCCGGAGCGCGGCATGGTCTTCCCGGACTCGTTCATCCCGATCGCACAGGAGACCAGCCTGATCGGGCCGCTGACGCTGTACGTGATCGAGGAGGCGCTCCGTCAGGTACGAGCGTGGCGCGAGCAGGGCCTCGAGCTGTCGATCGCAGTCAACCTCTCGACCCGGAACCTGCTCGACCGCGGTTTCCCGAGGCAGGTAGCCGAACTGCTCGCCGCTGGGAGGTCGAGCCGGCAGTGGCTCGAGCTGGAGGTCACCGAATCCTCGATGCTCGCCAACCCGACTCGTGCAAAGGCGGTGCTCGGCGAACTCTCAGACCTCGGGATCCGCCTCTCCATCGATGACTTCGGCACCGGCTACTCGTCGCTCGCCTACCTGCGCCAGCTCCCGGTCGACGAGATCAAGATCGATCGCTCCTTTGTGATCGGGATGGGAGTCGAGGCCGGTGACGCGGTGATCGTCCGCTCGACCGTCGACCTCGGACGCAACCTGGGCCTCGAGGTCGTCGCCGAGGGAGTTGAGACGATCGAGACCTGGGAGCGCCTGCGCGAGCTCGGCTGCAACACAGCTCAGGGTTACTTCCTCGGCCGGCCGATGCTGGCTGAGGAGATGTCGGACTGGCTGCGCGCGCGACTGGCTCCGCCAGATGTCGAACCGCAGCCGGCGTAACCGCGTGCTCGCCGCAAACGACGAAGTGGAGCTACAACCAGCTTGCCGCCGAGCCGCTCAAGGTCTAGTGCGCGCTAGACGGTCGGCTCGAGCACGAATACGGGGATGAGCCGTTCCGTGCGCGTCTGATAATCCGCATAGGGCGGATACGCGGCCACCGCGCGTTCCCACCAGCTCGCACGCTCGTCGCCCGCGAGCTCGCGGGCGACGAAGTCGCCATGCACGGGCCCGTCCCAGACCTCGACCTCGGGATGCGCGCGGAGGTTCGCGACCCAGGCCGGGTTCTTCGGCGCCCCGCCCTTCGACCCGACTGCCAGATAGCTGCCGTGATGCTCGACCCGCATCAGCGGAGTCCTATGAAGATCGCCGCTGCGGACGCCGCGGTTGACGACGATCACGACCGGCAGACCGGTGTCGCGCAGCGTGGTTCCCTCAGTGCCGCCGGAACGCTCCCAGGTCTCGATCTGCTCCCGGACCCAGCCGGCGGGATCCGGCGGGGCGAATTCACCTTCTAGTGGCACGTGCCGGATCGTACTCCTGAAACAGCGTTTCGGATTAGATTGCCGGGTGCGGCCAGCGCTCGACCGCACCGCTACGCACTCATCCACCCAGCACGCAAGGACTCGCTGATGACCCCCACCCCGACGCGCGCAGACAAGTTCTCGTTTGGTCTTTGGACGGTCGGTTATAACGGCACCGATCCGTTTGGTGGACCGACGCGTCCGCCGCTTGATGTGGTGCATGTCGTGGAGCAGCTCGCCGACGCGGGCGCCTATGGCCTGACGTTTCACGATGATGATCTGTTCGCGTTCGGTTCGAGTGATGCTGAGCGTGACCGGCAGATTCGAGCGGCTCAAGGGCGCGCTGGCGGACACGGGTCTGATCGTGCCGATGGTGACGACGAACCTGTTCTCCGCGCCGGTGTTCAAGGACGGTGGGTTCACCTCCAACGACCGCGCGGTGCGGCGCTTCGCGTTGCGCAAGGTGTTGCGGCAGATCGACCTCGCCGCCGAGCTCGGTGCCGAGACGTTTGTGATGTGGGGTGGTCGCGAGGGCGCCGAGTACGACCACGGCAAGGACATCCGTGCCGCCATCACGCGATACCGCGAGGCTGTCAACCTGCTCGCGCAGTATGTGACCGACAAGGGCTACGACCTTCGGTTCGCGATCGAGCCGAAGCCGAACGAGCCGCGCGGCGACATCCTGCTGCCGACGGTCGGGCACGCGCTCGCGTTCATCCAGACACTGGAGCGCCCGGAGTTGTTCGGGGTCAACCCCGAGTTCGGCCACGAGCTGATGACCGGCCTGAACTTCGTCGCCGCAATCCAGCAAGCGCTCGAGGCCGGCAAGCTGTTTCACATCGACCTGAACGGTCAGCGTGGCATCAAGTACGACCAGGATCTCGTGTTCGGTCACGCCGACCTGTACCAGGCGTTCGCGCTGGTCGACCTGCTCGAGTTCGGCGGCCCTGACGGCGGCCAGGCATACACCGGCCCCAGGCACTTCGACTACAAGCCCTCCCGTACCGAGGACGAGACCGGCGTCTGGGAATCAGCCGCGCGCGAACATGACCAACTACCTGCTGCTCAAAGAACGCGCCGCCGCGTTCCGCGCAGACCCCGAGGTCCAGGAGGCGATCGCCGCCGCGAAGGTCGATGAGCTCGCGCACCCGACACTCAACGACGGCGAGGGCTATGAGCAGCTGCTCGCAGACCGCTCAGCCTGGGAGGACTTCGACGCGAACGCGTACTTCGGCGCCAAGGGCTACGGCTTCGTTCGGCTACAGCAACTCGCCACCGAACACCTACTCCGCGCCCGCTGAACAAGAGAAGCCAAAGATGACGCTCGTCGCCGGGGTCGACTCCTCGACCCAAAGCTGCAAGGTCGTGCATCCGTGAGCTGGAGACCGGCGCGCTCATGCGCTCCGGTCGCGCATCGCATCCGGATGGCACCGAGGTCGACCCCGAAGCCTGGTGGAGTGCGCTGCAGAAGGCGATCGAAGCGGCCGGTGGCCTGGACGGTGTCGAGGCGATCTCCGTCGGCGGCCAGCAGCACGGCATGGTCGTGCTCGACCATGAAGGCCGCGTGATCCGTCCTGCGTTGCTGTGGAACGACACGCGCAGTGCACCGGCCGCGAAGGCGCTGACCGAGGAGGTCGGCGCCGCCGAGTTCGCGCGCCGTACCGGCTCGGTACCGGTCGCGTCGTTCACGCTCACCAAGCTGCGCTGGCTACGTGACAACGAGCCAGAGAACGCGGAGCGCGTCGCCGCGGTCGCGCTGCCACACGACTGGCTGACCTGGCGCCTGCGTGGCTACGGCCCGCAGGGCGACTCACCGCTCGGACCGGATCTGCAGGCCCTGGTCACCGACCGCTCGGATGCGTCCGGAACCTCCTACTTCAATCGCCACGACCAACGAGTACGACCTCGACCTGCTGCAGCGCGGCCTCGGACACAGCGACGTCGTGCTCCCGCGCGTTCTGGGCCCGCACGAGCACCGGCGCCCGGACCGCACCCCGTCGGCGCATCCCGTCGTCGGCCCCGGAACAGGTGACAACGCCGGCGCGGCGCTGGGGCTCGGCGCCGGCCCCGGCGACGTCGTGATCTCGATCGGCACCAGCGGCACGGTCTTTGCTGTGACCGACACGCCGACTGCCGACGCCAGCGGCGCCGTCGCCGGTTTCGCCGACGCATCCGGTCACTTTCTGCCGCTGATCGCGACGATGAACGCCGCCCGCGTCCTGGTCTCGATCGCGGAGCTGCTCGGCGTCGACCTGGACACGTTCGCCGAGCGCTCGCGCTCACAGCCGAGCCCGGGTCGGGCGGGCTGGTGCTGGTGCCGTACTTCGAAGGCGAGCGCACGCCGAACCTCCCTGACGCGAAGGCGTCGACTGCACGGCCTGACGTCGCGCTCGACACACGCGCGAGAACCTCGCCCGCGCGGCTCCGAGGGCATGCTCTGCGGCCTCGGCGCCGGTCTCGACGCGGTCCGCGCCGTTGGTGTGCGCGAGCGCCGACTGCTGCTGATCGGCGGCGCCGCGCAGAGCCCGGCGGTGCAGACGATCGCCGCGCAGGTGTTCGACGCGCCCGTCGTCGTGCCGGCGCCGGCGAGTACGTCGCCGAGGGCGCCGCGGTCCAGGCGGCCTGGGTGCTGACCGGCGACCGGCCCCAGTGGCCCGTCCAGACGGTCGCCGAGCCCGAACCCGACCACCGTCCGGAGATCCGACAGCAGTACGCGCACTACGCCGCCGCAGTCGCCGCTGCCTAGAGACGGCCTATCTTTGATCAAGCGCCGATCAACGAGACTCGCCACGACATCGATACCCGCGCCGACTGCGAACGGCTGGTGCGCGACTTCTACGGCCGGGCGCTGACCGATCCCGTCATCGGCTGGCTGTTCACCGACGTCGCCAAGCTCGACCTCGAGGCCCACGTCCCGCAGATCACCAGCTTCTGGGAGACCATGCTGCTTGACGCCAACAGCTACAACGGCCGCCCCTTCCGCCCGCACCTGGAGCTGAACTCGAAGGCGCCGATCAAGCGTGGCCACTTCGACCGCTGGCTATTCCTCTGGGCACAAGACGTCGATGAGCTGTTCGAGGGCGAGCGTGCCGAGCTCGCAAAGGCCCACGCCACCCGCGTCGCCGCCTCCTTCCAGTCGCGTCTACGGTCGTTTGAGCAGCAGGGACTCGAGTTCGCTCCCGGGGTCCGCCGAGGACAGCCTCCGCCCGAGCTGCCGGTCGTCCAGCACTATGGACGCACCGCGCGCAACTGACGCTCCGGCGCTGGTCGCCAACGCCGCCGACGCGATCTATCTCGTCGACGAGCTGGGGCGCGTGCAGTACGCCAACCCTGCGGCGCTCGCGATCCTCGGTTACGACGACGAGCGCGAGCTGCTCGGGCTGTCCGAGCCACGCGACGATCCACCATTCGCATCCCGACGGCACGCCGTTTCCCGAGGATCAGTGCCCGCTGCTCGAGCCCCGCCGGACCGGTGACCGCGGTCCGCAACGACGACGATTGGTTCATCCGCCGTGACGGCGCATTCGTGCCGGTCGCCTACTCGTCGGCGCCCGTCCAGACGCCCGACCGGCCGCGGCGCCGTCGTCGTCTTTCACGACACGACGCGAGCGCATCGCCGATCGAGCAGGCGCAGCGCGACGTCGAGATTGAGCGCGCGCGCGCCGAGGAGCTGCACGCCTCGCGGGCCCGCATCGTCGCTGCCACTCACGACGAGCGTCGCCGTCTCGGCCGTGACCTTCACGATGGCGCCCAGCAGCACCTCGTCAATGTCTCGGTCGCGCTGCAGTTGGCGGCGTCGCAGGTGCGATGACCCTGAGCTTGCCCGAGCTGATCGAGCAGGCGCTCGCGAGACGCGGACGGCGGTCGACGATCTGCGCGAGCTCGCCGCCGGGCTGGTGCCCTCCGTGCTCTTGCATCGCGGCCTGCGGGCGCGGTCGAATCGCTGACGGCGCGGGCACCGCTGCCGGTCGAGCCTCGAGTGACCGACGCGCGGCTGCACCCGTTGGTCGAGGCCGCCGCCTACTTCTTCGTCTCCGAGGCGCTGACCAACGTCGCCAAGCACGCCAGCGCCCAGATCGCGTCCGTGCGGACGCACGTCGACGACGGCCGGCTCGCGGTCGAGGTCGAGGACGACGGCATCGGCGGCGTCGACCCGCTCGGTGGCAGTGGACTGCGCGGGCTGGACGATCGGTTGCAGGCGCTGGACGGCAGGCTCGAGATCGAGGCAGCGCCGCACGGCGGCACGCTGCTGCGCGCCCGCCTTCCGTCGAGCCGCCGTTGCCGCTCAGCTCACCTGGAGCAGCCTGAGCACGGCCAACACGCGGCGGTGCTCGCCCGGCATCGATGCCGAGACCGAGCTTCGGAAGATTCGCGTGGAGTGCTTCTCGACGGCCGCCACGGTCACGTGCATGGCGTCTGCGATGCCGGCGTTGGACTTGCCCTCGGCCATCAGCGCCAGATACCTCCCGCTCGCGTGGGCTGAGTTCGGCCAGCGGGTCCTCGCGTCGCTTGCGGCCGACCATGCGCGCCACCACTTCGGGATCGAGCGCCGAGCCGCCCGCGGCGACGCGGCGGATCGCGGCGACGAACGCTGCTCACGTCGCCAACCCGGTCCTTGAGCAGGTATCCGACCCCGTGCGATCGTCGCCGATCAGGTCGAGCGCGTAGCGCTCGTCGAGGAACTGCGAGAGCACGAGCACGCCGACCTCGGGATGCTCGGCGCGGATCCTGATCGCCGCGCGCAGCCCGTCGTCGCTGTGGTCGGGCGGCATCTGCACATCCGTGACGGCGACGTCCGGGTGGTGGGCGGCGACCTTACGGAGAAGGTCCACGGCATCACCCGCCTGCGCGACCACATCGATCTCATGTTCGCCAAGCAACCGCGCGATCCCCTCGCGCAACAGGACCTGGTCCTCGGCCACGACCACTCGCAGCTGCCGTTGGCTCTCCATATTGGTAACGCTAACCCCGCCGGCCGCCATCGATGTCGGGTTGTCCCTACCGACGGTGTTCAGCCCGCTGCGATACCGTTCAACACGTGAGTAAGACGGCAACACGCACCGCGGACGCGCGACACAGCTCAACGCTGTTCAAGGTCAAGAGCGACAGGCTGCCGGCCAGCCTGCCGGTCCGGCTGCTGCGCGGGTGGATCCCGCTTGCTCTCTGCGTGATCGGCGTGGTGCTGCTGGTCGTCGACGACTTTGACACCTTCGGCGTCTCCGCGTTCGCCGCGTTCGTGGGCGCGGGCAGCTCGACTGGCTGATCAACTTTCTGTGGCGGCTGGGGGTGAGCGGCGACGACGAGCGCGAGCTCGAGGCCAAGGACCGCGTCTATCTCGCAAAGCACGGGCACTGGCCGGACGAGGAGAAATAAAACGCGCTCCGCGCGCATGGCTAACCTGCCCGCACGATGCCGGACGCTCCACCCTTCCGCACGATCCCCGACGCTCCACCCCAGGAGGCGCGCGACAGACTGCTGAAGGCGTGGCGTGGCGAGATCCAGGCGGGCGGCATGTACGAGCTGATCGCCAACCGCCTGCCCGAGCGCGAGGCAGTGATCATGCGGCGGATGGCCGAGGCCGAATCGCGGCACCGGCAGCGGCTCGAGGCGCGGATGCGTCAGCTCGGCATCGAGATCCCCGCGCAGGACAGCGTCAAGCTCTCGCTCTGGTCGCGACTGCAGGCGCGGATCGCTCCGATCGATCGGCTGCTGGCGGCGCGCGAGGCAGCCGAGGACGAAGAGGTCGACGATCTCTACAAGCGCTCGACGGGTGACGACGTCACCGACGAGCTCCTGCGCGACATCCGCAAGGAGGAGCGCTCGCACTCGATGGCGGTTGGCGAGATGCGCTCGGGCGAGAGCGATCCGACGCCCGCTTCCCCCAGTCTGAGCCCGAACCAGCAGCGGGCCAAGGACCGGCTCGACAAGATCATCGGTCGCGAGAAGTGGCACCAGGGCAGCGGTGGCTGGATCGGCGGCGCGATCTACGGCGCCAATGACGGCCTCGCGTCGGTGTTCGGGATCGTGGCGGGGGTCTCCGGCGCGACGGCGGGTTCGAGCTTCGTGCTCACCGCCGGCGCCGCCGGTGCGATCGCCTCGGCGCTGTCGATGGCGACCGGCGCCTTCCTGGCGTCGCGCTCCGAGGCCGAGGTCGCTGAGGCCAACCTTGCACGCGAGCGCAGCGAGATCGAGCAGCACCCCGAAGAGGAGAAGGAGGAGCTCTCGCTCTTCTACCAGCTGAAGGGAATCGACGAGCAGACCGCCGACGCGATGGCCGAGCAGCTCGCGCGCCAACCTGAGGCGATGCTGCAGGCGCTCGCCATCGAGGAGTTCGGCGGCGCCGGCGGCGACAGCGGCAACGCCAAGGAGGCCGCGATCGCCGCCGGGATCTCCACTGGTCTCGGCGGGATGATCCCGGTGATTCCGTTCATCTTCACGCAGGGCGTTACCGCGATCGCGATCTCCGCCGCGGTCTCGCTGATCGCCCACTTCCTCGTTGGCGCGGCGAAGTCACTGGTGACCCTGCGCACGTGGTGGGCGGCCGGCTTGGAGATGACGCTTGCCGGCGTCATCGTCGGCGGCGCGACCTTCCTGATCGGCCTCGCGCTACCGACCTAGTGTTCTGCGGCTTAAGTTAGTTGACATTTGGTGGTGGGGGTGTGACAATGAGTCATGCCTTCATCAACGCTTGCTGTGAGTGATCAGGATCGCGCGACGTTGGAGTCGTGGACGCGGTCCTCGACGGTGTCGGCCGGGCAGCGAGAACGCGCCCTGATCGTGCTCGCGGTCGCCGAGTGGCACGGGTGTGTCGGGGACCGCTCGGACGCTTGGGTGTCACGCCCGACGGTGATCAAGTGGCGCGACCGGTTCGCCGTCGACGGCGTCGATGGTCTGGCGGATCTGCCGCGCAGCGGCCGGCCCAAGACGATCGATGACGCGCAGATCATTGCCGCGACGTTGGACCCGCCGCCGGAGTCGTTGGCGGTCACGCACTGGTCCACGCGGCTGCTGGGCAGGCATCTCGGGATCGCTGACGCGACCGTCGCGCGGGCGTGGCGCGCCTACCGGGTGCAGCCGTGGCGACAGGGGACGTTCAAGTTCTCCACCGACCCCGAGCTGGAGGCCAAGGTCCGCGACGTCGTCGGCCTCTATCTGGACCCGCCGCGCAACGCGATCGTGCTGTGCGTCGATGAGAAGTCCCAGATCCAGGCGCTGAACCGCACCCAGCCGATCCTGCCGGTCCGGCCCGGCCTGCCCGAGCGCGCGACCCACGACTACAAGCGCAACGGCACGACCACGCTTGTTCGCCGCGCTGGAGGTCGCGACCGGCACGGTGACCGACCGCTGCTATGACCGGCACGGCAAGGCCGAGTTCCTGGACTTCCTCAAGCTCGTCGCCAAGACCTACCCGCGCCGGCGGCTGCACGTCGTGCTCGACAACTACCACACCCACAAGCACGACGACATCAACCAGTGGCTGGCCAAGAACCCGCGGATCACGCTGCACTTCACCCCGACCTCGGGGTCCTGGCTGAACCTCGTCGAGGTGTTCTTCTGGATCATCACCCGCCAAGCGATCCGCCGCGGATCCTTTGACAACGTCAAACAACTCGTCGCCGCGATCCGCGCGTTCATCGACGCCTACAACGACCGCTGCCGACCGTTCGTCTGGACCAAAACCGCCGACGACATCCTGCCCCGCGCCACCCGTCAACCAACTTCAGGAGCTCTGCGACCGCGCGCTCGAGCTGCTCGAACTTGGCCTCGAGCTCATCAAGGCGGGCGACCAGCGGGTCGACCGCCCCACCGTACGGCTCGGACGGGCTCTCTGCTCCGGCGGCGCTTGGCATTTGCGCCGCCGTCGGCTCGGCGGCAGGCGCGGCCTCCCCCTCGCTCGCGCCTCCGAGCAGCTGCGCGAAACGCTCCTCCTTCTGCCCGGGCCTGCGCTCGAGCCGCCGCGCATAGCCGCGCTCGACCAACTCGCTGAGCACCTGCTCGACCGCGTCCAGCGAAGGCCAAGCGACGACTCGCTCGCTGCGCGCCTTGAGCTCGCCCGGGGTCTGGGGGCCGCGCAGCAGCAGCACGGATAACACGGCGAGCTGCTCGCGCCCCAGCCCCAGCGCCTCATCTGCCAGGTGGCGGTACTTGGCGGTGCGGCTCGAATGGCCGCTGGCCAGGCGGGCCAGCCCGTAGCGCGAGAGGCGCTGCGCGGCCTCGCGCACGGTCTCCTCGTCGTAGTTGACGACGGGATCGCGGTTTGTCGACTGGTTGCAGGCCAGGCGCAGTGCGTTGAGCGTCAGCGGGTACTGATCTGGCGTGGTGAAACGCTTCTCGATCAAGCAGCCGAGGACCCGTTGCTCCGGGGCGGTGAGGGTGTCGAAGTGCATCGCGGCGAGCGTAATACATGCAGCTCCGCAGGCCCCACCCACTAGTATCGCCCGCTGACCCGGGACCGACCGTGGCGTCAGGGGCAGAAGTGTCTTCTGGATCTTCAGAGCTGGAGCGACTGGTCGAGGGCGTGCTCGTGCACAGCCCGGCGGCCATTTACATGCACGACCTCGAGGGGTGCTGGGTTTTCGCCAACCCGGCGTGCTGCCGAGCGCTTGGACTCGAGCCGGGATCGCTGGAGCGGGGGATGCGGGTACGGGACACGGTGGCGCCGGGGACCGCCGAGAGCTTCGAGGCGAATGATCGCGAGGTCGTGCGAAACGGGCGACCGTTCACGTTTGAGGAGAACGTCGTCGACCAGTCGACGGGCCTGATGCACAAGTACATCTCGATCAAGTTCCCGGTGCGCAATGGCACAGGCGAGATCGCAGGGACAGGCGGGGTCTCCTTCGATGTGACCGAGCACGACCGTGCGCGGCGCGAGCTCGAATCGGCGCAGTCGATGATCGCGACGGTGTTCGCGGCGTCGCGGCTCGGGATCTTCGTGATCAGGATCCGGCCGGAGGACCTGGCGGGGCGTGCCTACGACGGCGGCGAGATCATCGAATGCAACGACGCCTTCTGCGCCATCACCGGCTTCACGCGGGAGCAGATGATCGGGAGCTCCACATCGGAGCTTGTCCATGAGGACGACTTCGCGATGCGGCGGCGCATGGTTGAGGACCTGCACGAGGGCAAGCAGCCGGTTCACGAGCTCCGTTATCGCCGCGCGGACGGCGGCTTTGTCTGGTGCATGGCGGTCCCCGCCCTCACCCATGGACCGGACGGTGAGCAGCTGCTGGTCGTCCAGGTGATCGACATCACCGAGCGGCGCGAGTTCGAGCGCCAGCTCCGTCATCAGGCCGACCACGACTCGCTTACGGAACTTCTCAGCAGGCGGCGTTTCATGGAGCTGCTCGAGCAGGAGATCGCGCGTGTCAAGGACACCGGCAACCCCGCGTCGGTGCTGATGCTGGACCTCGACAACTTCAAATACGTCAACGACGTTCTGGGCCATGGCACCGGAGACGCGCTGCTGCGTTTGGTTGCTGCGGCGGTCAACGAGAGCGTCCGTGACAGCGATCATCTGGCGCGGATCGGCGGCGACGAGTTCGCGGTTCTGCTACCGGGCACCACCGTCGATGGGGCGTTGCTGGTCGCGGAGAAGCTCGTCGATGCGGTTGCGGAACACGGGCACATCTCGAGCGAGATCGGTCGCGGCGAGGTGACTGCGTCGGTTGGCGTGACCGCATGGGACGGCAACGTGCAGACGGATGCGCAGCGGGTGCTGGCCGAGGCCGACATCGCCATGTACGACGCCAAGGAAGCCGGTCGCAACCGTGTCGCCTCTTACGAGCGCGACCAGCTGCGCCGGCGCGAGATCAAGCACCGCAGTGATCGCCTCGCACAGTTGCGCGCGGCGATCGCGGGCGGCCGCTTCGTGCTCCACGCCCAGCCGATCGTGCCGCTGATCGGAGGCGCGGATGAATTACCGCGCTACGAGCTGCTGCTCCGCCTGCGGCGCGGCAACGGCGAGCTGATGGCACCGGACCAGTTCCTCCCGGATGCGCAGCGTCACGGACTGATCGCCGAGATCGACGATTGGGTGCTGCATGAGGCAGTCCGCATCCTCAGGCTGCGGCGGCTCAAGGGCAAGCCGGTCGCCGTCACCGTTAACGTCTCCGCGCCGTCGATCGACGATCCGTCGGTCGCCGAGGGGATCGTCAATCTGCTGGCGGCCAACTCCGTGCCGGCCGAACTGCTGACGATCGAGTTGACGGAGACCGGGCGCATCTCGGACCTTGGCCGCGCCCACGAGTTCGCAGAGCGCCTGCGAGGCGCCGGCTGCCGGTTCGCGCTCGACGACTTCGGTGCAGCCTTCGCCACGCTCCAATACCTCAAGCACATTCACTTCGACATGGTGAAGATCGACGGCGATTTCATCCGCAACCTTCCGAGCTCGCCGGCCGATCAGTTGATCGTCAAGGCGGTGGCTGAGATCGTGACCGGCTTCGGTGCCGAGGTCGTCGCCGAGTTCGTCGGCAGCCAGGAGACGGTCGAGATCCTCCGTGGCTTCGGCGTCGGCTACGGCCAGGGATATTTCCTCGGACGCCCGGAGCCACTGCGCTTGGACTGATCGGTGCTTGCATACCAGCCGAGCCTCCGTATACGCACCCGCACTCCGGCATGCAGCGCATATGCACATATCTTTATATGACGGCTGATAACTGCTACCTTGGGCCGCCATGTCGGAGACCGTCGCCTATGCCGTCGGCTTGGAGCTTGGCTTTGAGGAGCTCGTGGGTGCTTTGCGCGCTGTTGCCGAGCCGACGCGCCTGCGACTCGTGGCGCTGCTCTGCCACGAGGAGCTGACGGTCACCGAGATCAGCCACGTCATCGGTCAGAGCCAGCCCCGCACCAGCAGGCACCTGCGGCTGTTGGTCGATGCCGGCATCCTCGAGCGCGCCCCTGAGGGTGCCTTCGTCTATTACCGCCTGGCCGAGGACAGCCCGGCTGCCGAGCTGGCGCACTCCGTTGCCGAGGTCGCGCCCGAGACCGATGCGACGATCGCCGCCGACCTGGCTGCGCTCGCAAGGGTGCGCGAGGCCCGGATCGAGGCAGCCAGCGCCTACCGCAGCGCCCATGCCGACGAACTCGAGGCTTTGCGTGGCCTGTACGTCGGCGAGGCCTCAGTCGAGCGCGCGCTGCTTGACATGTTGGTCGGCGAGGGTCCGATCGGCCGCCTGCTCGACATCGGCACCGGCACCGGGCGGATGCTCGAGCTGTTGGCCCCGCACAGCGAGCAGAGCGTCGGCCTCGATGTCGACCACGACATGCTGCAGCTGGCTCGCGCGGCGCTGGGTGAGGCGCAGCTGTCAAGCGCCGCAGTACGCCATGGCGACCTCCGTCGCCCGCCATTCGAGGCGGGCAGCTTCGACGTCGCCGTGATGCACCACGTCTTGCACCTGCTCGACGACCCGGCCGGGGCGATCGCCGACGCCGCGCGGCTGTTGCGTCCCGGCGGCCGCCTGCTCGTGGTCGACTTCGCAAGCCACGACCTCGAGCAGCTGCGGACGCTGCACGGGCACCGCCGACTGGGTATCGCCGATGGGGAGATGCTGGGCTGGGTGCAGGCGGCGGGACTCGAGGTCGAGAGTGAGCGCTCGCTGCCGCCGATCGGCGCCGAAGAACAGCTCACCGTCTGCCTGTGGCTGTTGCGCGCGGGCGCTCGCAACGGAGGCCGGACAGGAGGTTCGGGCTGATGGCCGTGTCATTCGAGGTCTTCCCGCCGCGGACGCCGGAGGCCGAGCTGCGGCTCTGGCAAACGCTCGAGCGGCTTGCACCGCTGGAGCCGAGTTTCGTCTCGGTGACCTGTGGTGCCGGCGGTAGTGCGACCGACGCGACGCTCGGCGTGCTGCAGGCGATCGCCGGCCGCACTGCCCTGCCGGCCGCAGGCCACCTGACCTGCGTCGGACGTTCCCGCGCGGAGAGCGACGCCGAGATCATGCGCTATTGGGAAACCGGCGTCAGGCACATCGTCGCGTTGCGCGGAGATGCTCCGGACGCCTCGACCCGGTTCGAGCCGCATCCCGATGGCTATGCGAGCTCTGTTGAGCTGGTCACCGGCATCCGCCGGCTCGCGCCGTTCGAGGTCAGCGTCGCCGCCTATCCCGAGCCGCACCCGGACTCAATCTCGCTGGTTAACGACCTCGCAGTGCTCGCGCGTAAGGCTGACGCCGGCGCGACCAGTGCGATCACGCAGTTCTGCTTCGACAGCGACGCGATCATCAGGTTGCGCGAGCGCATCACCAGCGCGGGTATAGGTCTCAAGGTGGTGGCGGGGATCCTGCTCGCAACTGACTTTGCCGGCGTCGGGCGGATGGCACAGCGCTGCGGTGCAAGCCTTCCGTCCTGGCTCGCAGAGCGTTTTGTCGGGCTCGACGACGACCCGCAGACGCGCAAGCTGTTGGGTGCGATCGTCGCGGCCGAGCAGGTCGAGCGCCTGCGCCGTGAAGGCTTCGAGGACTTCCATTTCTACACTCTCAACCAGGCGGACCTGGCGCCGGCGGTCTGCCGGCTGCTGGGTGTGCGGGCGATACGACAGCAGGCGGACGCGGCATGACTGACGAGCACTCACGCGAGGCGCGAATCGAAGCCCTGAAGAAGGCTGCGACCGAGCGGATCCTTGTTCTGGACGGCGCCTGGGGCGCACAGATCCAGGAGCGGCGTCTGGAGGAGGAGCAGTTCCGTGGAGATCGGTTCGCCGACCATCCTTTGCCCCTTCGCGGCAACAACGACATCCTCTGCATCACGCGCCCGGTCGTGATCTCCGAGCTGA
Source organism: uncultured Conexibacteraceae bacterium (assembly GCA_963720195.1). Classification (GTDB taxonomy): domain Bacteria; phylum Actinomycetota; class Thermoleophilia; order Solirubrobacterales; family Solirubrobacteraceae; genus Palsa-465. The sequence goes on along the minus strand of CAVRFD010000006.1, from coordinate 24,939 downwards.
CCACCGCGTACCTCGACGCCGGCGCCGACATCATCTCGACAAACACGTTCAGCTCCACGGCGATCGCGCAGGCTGATTACGCCACCGAGGCGTTCGCACGCGAACTGAACCTCGCCGGCGCCGGACTCGCCCGTGCTGCGGCGGATCGCTTCACCGATGCCGATCCCTCGCGTCCCCGGTGGGTCGCCGGGTCGATCGGTCCGACCAATCGCACGCTCTCGATGTCAGCCGACGTCAACGACCCTGGAGCCCGCGCGGTCGACTTCGACCAGGTCTACGACGCCTATCGTGAGCAGGCGATCGCCCTCTACGACGGCGGCGTCGATCTGTTCCTGGTCGAGACCGTGTTCGACACCCTGAACGCGAAAGCTGCACTCAAGGCGATCCTCGACCTGCAGGATGAGGGGCGCACCGAGCTGCCTATTTGGATCTCAGGGACCGTGACCGACAGCTCCGGCCGGATCCTGTCAGGGCAGACGATCGATGCCTTCTGGATCTCCGTCCGCCACGCCGAGCCGTTCGCCGTCGGCCTCAATTGCGCGTTCGGTGTCGAGCAGCTGCGTCCGTTCGTCGCGCAGCTCGCGCTGGTCGCCGACACGCTCATCTCCGCCTACCCCAACGCGGGCCTGCCGAACGAGCTCGGCGAGTATGACGAGGGGCCGGAGGTGATCAGTTCACAGCTGCGCGAATGGGCTCAGGCGGGACTCGTCAACATCGTCGGCGGCTGTTGTGGCACGACCCCGGCCCATATCCGCGCGATTGCAGAATCCGTTGCCGGGGTCCCGCCGCGCCAGATTCCCGAGGTCACCCCGACCCTGCGGCTCTCAGGACTCGAACCGTTCGCCGCGACATGAGCGCCGCCGCGTCAGATATCACCACGGGCGTGAACGCAACACGCGCGACCTTCATCAACATCGGCGAGCGCACGAACGTCGCCGGCTCCGCGCGCTTCAAGCGCCTGATCGCCGCCGGTGACTACGAGGCCGCGCTCAGCGTCGCCCGCGAGCAGGTCGAGAATGGCGCCCAGATCATCGACGTCAACATGGATGACGGTCTGCTCGATGGTGAGCAGGCGATGACCACGTTCCTTCGCCTTGTCGCATCCGAGCCGGACATCGCGCGTGTGCCGATCATGATCGATTCGTCGAAGTGGAGCGTGATCGAGGCCGGACTCAAGTGCGTTCAGGGCAAGGCGATCGTGAACTCGATCAGCCTCAAGGAGGGCGAGGAGCCGTTCCTCGAAGTCGCGCGCAAGATCCGGCGCTACGGCGCGGCCACGGTCGTGATGGCCTTCGACGAACAGGGACAGGCCGACACGGTCGAGCGCAAGGTCGCGATCTGCGAGCGCGCTCACGACCTGCTCACGCAGCGCGCGGGGTTCGACCCCGAGGACATCATCTTCGACCCCAACATCTTCGCGGTCGCGACCGGAATCGCGGAGCACAACGAATATGCGCTCGCGTTCATCGAAGCGGTATGGCAGATCAAGGAGCGGCTCCCCGGCACTCGGATCTCCGGCGGCGTCTCCAACGTCTCGTTCTCATTCCGCGGCAACGAGCCGCTGCGCGAGGCGATCCACGCCGTCTTCCTCTACCACGCGATCGCCGCCGGGCTCGACATGGCGATCGTCAACGCCGGACAGCTCGGCCTGTACGAGGAGATCGAGCCGGAGCTGCGCGAGCGGGTCGAGGACGTGATCCTCAACCGCCGCCCCGACGCGACCGAGCGTCTGCTCGAGATCGCCGAGCGCTACCGCGATGCAGACGGCATCAAGCGCGAGGTCGACCTCTCGTGGCGGGAGCTCCCGGTGCGCGACAGGATCGTGCACGCACTCGTCAAGGGGATCAACGAATTCGTCGTCGAGGACGCCGAGGAGGCACGGCTCGAGCTCGGAAAGCCGCTGGCGGTGATCGAGGGACCGCTGATGGACGGGATGAACGTCGTCGGCGACCTGTTCGGGCAGGGGAAGATGTTCCTGCCGCAGGTGGTCAAATCCGCACGCGTGATGAAGCAGGCGGTCGCGCACCTCGAGCCGTTCATGGAGGCTGATCGCAGCGATGAGCGCGGCGCCGGGCGGATCGTGATGGCCACCGTCAAAGGCGACGTCCACGACATCGGCAAGAACATCGTCGGTGTCGTGCTGGCCTGCAACGGCTTTGACGTGATCGACCTCGGTGTGATGGTCCCGGGCCACAAGATCCTCGACACCGCGATCGAGGTGGGTGCCGACATGATCGGCCTCTCAGGCCTGATCACCCCTTCGCTCGAGGAGATGTGCTCGGTCGCCACCGAGATGGAGCGCCGTGGAATGAAGTTGCCGCTGCTGATCGGCGGTGCCACCACCAGCAAGCTGCACACCGCGATCAAGATCGACCCCTGTTACAGCCTCGGGCAGACCGTGTACGTGCCCGACGCCTCACGCGCTGTCGGCGTGGCCAGCGCACTCGTCGATCCCGAGCAGCGGGCGGCGCTGTCGGCCCAGGTCAAGGCCGAATACCTCGACGTCGCCGAGCGGCGCGCGAGCGGGCGCAGCGCAACCCGCCGTGTGTCGCTGGCCGACGCACGTGAGAACCGCCCGAGCTTCGATTGGAGCGCGTACGTGCCGCATGTGCCGTCGCAGCTGGGTGTGCAGTCGTTCGACGAGTACGACCTCGCACAGCTCGCTCTCTACATCGACTGGACGCCGTTCTTCCGTACCTGGGAGCTCAAGGGCACGTTTCCGAAGATCCTCGACGATCCGACAGTGGGCTCGACGGCGCGTTCTCTGTACGAGGACGCACTGGCGATGCTCGAGCGGCTCGTCGACGAGCGCTGGATCACCGCCAGAGCGGTCGTGGGCCTCTGGCCAGCCGCCGCCGACGGTGACGACGTCGTCGTCTATTCCGACGCCGGCCGCGGCACGACACAGGCGATGCTGCACACGCTGCGCCAGCAGCTTGCACGCGACCGTGAGCACCCCAACCTGGCGCTGGCGGACTTCATCGCGCCGCTGGGCACGGGCGTCGAGGATTACATCGGCGCCTTCGCCGTGACCACGGGCCACGGCGAGCGGGTGCGGGCCGAGGTGTTCGACCGCGACCACGACGATTACAACCGAATCCTGTTCACGGCTCTGTGTGACCGTCTTGCCGAGGCCTTCGCCGAGCGCATGCATGAGCATGTGCGCCGCGAGCTCTGGGGCTACGCCGCCGATGAGCAGCTCTCCAGCAAGGAGCTGATCTCCGAGCGCTACATCGGCATCCGCCCTGCACCGGGTTACGGCTGCCAGCCGGACCATACGGAGAAGGCGACGATCTTCTCGCTGCTCGACGCTCCCGCCCGAACCGGGATCGAGCTCACTGAGAGCTACGCGATGAACCCCGGCTCCTCGGTCAGCGGCCTCTACTTCGCACACCCGGACGCGCGCTACTTCGGTGTCGGCCGCATCGGATCAGACCAGCTCGAGGACTACGCCGCGCGCAAGGGCTGGAGCCCCGAGGAGGCGCGACGCTGGCTGTCGACGCTGCTCGACGACGAACCGGCAGTCGATCTCCGGCCGGCGTCCACCTAGGCCTCGATCACGCGGAACCCGACCTCGCGCTGCGGGTCGGAGACCTGCCAGCCGTCGCGCTCGCTCCAGCGGATCCGCGTCCCGTCCGCGAGGCGCGCGGTGGCGCGCCCGCCGCGCGGGATGCCCCACAGCGTCGCCTCCAGTGGCCGATCGCGACTCAGGTGTGTCGCCCAGCCCTCGGGCCACGTGCTCGGCTGGATAGGTGACGACGATCGCGCCGGCTCGCACCCAAACAGGAATCCGATCCAGCGGCGCCGGCGCCACCATCTCCACGCCGCCACGGATACGCGCGATCAGACCAGGTCTCGATCCACTCGCCGCGCGGCAGGCGGACCTCGCGCTCGCGCGCTCCGTCGTCGAGCACCGGTGCGACCCACAGCGACGGGCCGTAACCGTATGCGTCCGTCAGCTCCCAGCCGCGGGGGTCCTCGGATCGATCAGGCAAAGTGGCCGGATGATCGGCAGGCCCGTGCGTGCTGCGGTGTCGGCGGCCGCGCGGACGTAGGGCACGAGCTGCTCGTGCAGGAGCACGTAGCCGCGGTAGGTGTCGACCATCCGCTCCCCGTAGTTCCAGGGCTCGTGCGCGAAACGGGAATGCGCCTGCATCAGCGGCGTGAAGCAGCCGAACTGCAACCAGCGCACGAGCAGCTCGGGCGGACAGCGCTCCACCAGCCGGTGCCCAAGGTAACCGCCGACGTCGTGAGACCAGTTCGAGAAGCCGCTGGCGGCGGCGGACAGCGTCGCCACCACCAGCGCCCGCAGCGACCAGAAGTCCGATGCCTGGTCGGCCGCCCAGGTGTGACCCGCGGCGTGCTGGCCGATCCAGCCCGACCGGCCGAACAGCACCCCGGCTCCGGGGTGAACCTCGTCGAGCGCGCGCTGCAGGGAGATCCGATGCAGACCACCCAGCTGCCCACGCCGCTTCAGCGCCGCGGCGGCCGTCGGCCAGGCGCACGTCGTCCTTGAGGTAGTAGCCGTCGCCGTCGTCCATCTTGATCCCCTCGACGCCCTGCCGGAGCACCCGCTTGACCTGCTCTCGCCACCATTGCTCCGCGGCGTCGCTGGTGAAGTCGACGATCGAGCCGGTGCCCATCCACCACTGCCCGACCCACGGTTCATCTCCGTCGGGCTGCTTGACGAAGTGGCCGGCCTCTGCGCCGGGGCCGTAGTTGGGGGCGGGCTCGCGATGCAGACGATCGGACTCCGGCTGCGGCGGGATCTGGCCATCGCGCGAGTCGATGTTCACCCACGGTGTGCACCACAGCACCGTGCGCACGCCGTCAGCGCGGAGCATCACCGACCATCTCCTCAGCGTCGGGAAGCTGGTACGGGTTGATCTCCCACGAGTTGTATTGCGTGGCCCACGGCGAGTCGATCACGATCGCGTCGAGCGGGATCTCGTAGCGGCGGAACCCGTAGAAGTCGTCGAGCACGGCCTCACGATCCTCGTGGACGTCGCGGCTCTTCCAGAACCCGTAGCCCCACTCGGGCAGCAGCATGCTGGGAATCCGGTCTGCCGGCAGAGCGCCCGCAGGCGCGCTGCCGGGGTCGGCTGGCACATGAACTCGAGCACCAGTGGCCCCGCGAGCGCGCGCGTCGAGACCGACGTGCGGTCACTGGACATGTCGAAGCGCGTCCCGTTGGCGTAGGTTTGGGCGAGCACGCCGTATCCGCGACTCGAGAGCATCCAGGGCATCGGCGCGCAGTCGCCCTGGGGGATGCCACCCTCGGCGAGCATCTCTGGCGGGCAATCAGGACCCGTGTAGCGCCGGTCGGCGCCAAGCTGCACTGCGCGTCCGCGCTGATCGAACTCGGTGCCATGGCGGGCGCCGAGCCCGACGAAGTGCTCCTCTGAGCGACGGTCCCAGTCGAACGCCAGCCGCAGCGGCGCTCCTTCGGCGGTCAGGCTCAGGGTGAACCGCTCATCCTCGTGCAGGGTGAGCGTAATTCGACCCTTCCGTCCACCTTCGAACTGCACGTCGACGATCAGGCCGGGACCGTCCTCGGCAACGACCGTTCCACGCATTGCTCGTTCGTGCGGGGCGAGTTCCTCGTTCGCGATGACGCCCTCGGTGAACTGGACGAAGTGGTCATTGACGGTCCCGTCCGCAACCCAGGCGCCCGCATTCCGGAGCATTCGACGGCCGCCGCGGCGGATCGTGAAACCGAAGGGGCGGAGCGTGACCTCGGCGGTGAGGCTTCCCTGCGTTAGCTCGAGGTCCGACATGCTCGCTGGAACTGTTCGACAAGCAGGCATTTCTTCCCAGTACTTCACTGGAACTTCACAGCCTTTCCCCGTGAACTTCACAAGGCTGAGTACCAATTGAGAGAAAACTTGCAACATGCAAGAGAACAAGAGCACAGAACTGCACGTGAGCCGGGCCGATATGCACGTGCACTCGACGGCATCCGAGCTGTCGAAGCTGGGAATCCAGCGCTCGCTGCACCTGCCGGAGTGCGCCACCGAGCCGGAGGAGGTCTACGAGCTCGCCAAGCGCCGCGGCATGGACTTCGTGACGATCACCGATCACGACACGATCGCCGGGGCGCTCTCGATCGCGCATCTGCCGGGCATGTTCGTCTCCGAGGAGCTGACCGTCTGGTTCAAGGACGAGCCACAGGCGGTGCACGTGCTCTGCTACGGGATCACTCCCGAGGACCACGAGTGGCTGCAGGCGCACAACGACAGCGTCGAGGAGTGCGCCGAGTACCTCCGCGAGCGTGAGATCACGGCCGCGCTCGCACACCCGTTCTTCGCGGTCGAGGCGCCGCTGACCGCCGCGCCACCGTCGCCGCCTCGCGCAGCTGTTCCCGATCTGGGAGACGCGCAACGGCTCGCGCGCGAAGGAGCTGAACCTGCCGGCCTTCGTCTACATCGAGACGCACGGCGGCACCGGCATCGGCGGCACCGATGACCACGCCGGCATCGACATCGGCCGCACCTTCACCGAGACGCCCAAGGCTCACAACCCGATTGAGTTCCTCGCTCACATCCGCGCCGGCGAGGCGGTGTCACACGGCGACCAGGGCGGCGCCGCGAAGTGGACCCACGCAGCGATGGCGCTCGCGATCCGCTCGCTCGGAGATGGCGAGGCCCAGGGCCGACCTGACCCGGCCGCGGTGCTGAAGATCGTCGAGCGCGTGATGAGCGAGGGCAACGTTCGCTCCGGCGAGACGCAGCGCGACCTCGGTCCTGAGGACGCGCTCGCGCTGCTGCGCTCGTGGCTCGGCGCGATGAATCTCGAGGTCGACGAGCGCAAGCTGATCCAGCACCTGCAGGACGGTGACATCGGCCACCAGGATCTGTACCGGCGCGCACGCCGGATCCACGAGCGTGAGCTGGCACGTGTCGTGCACGACACGATGGCCGTCATCGAGGCGGGGCGCCTCCCGGACTTCAGTCGTACCGCCAGCGATCTGTTCGACGCCTGCGTGCCGGCGATCCCCTACGCGGCCGCGGCCGCCTTCCTCGGGCGCGAGAAGCTGAAGCTGACCCGCAACGACGGCGACCGTCCGCGGGTCGCGATCGTCGCTGACGGCCTCGGTGGCATGCACGGGGTGACGCACACGATCCAGCAGATCCGTGACCGCGGCGTCCCGGGCTTCGAGGTCGAGGTGATCGGCACCGACGCAGACGTCGACCGCCGGCTGAGCGCGGTCGCCGAGGTCGATGTCCCCTTCTACAACGGCCTGAAGATCGGGGTCCCGAGCATCCCCGCGATCACCGAGGCGATCGCCGAGGGCCGCTACGACCTCGTCCACGTCTGCAGCCCCGGCCCGGCAGGCATCGCCGCCTGGGGGATCGCGAAGCTGCTCGAGCTGCCGTTGCTCGGCAGCTACCACACCGAGCTCGCCGCCTACGCCGGCCTGCGCTCGGGCTTCGGCCACGTCGAGATGCTCGCCAACTTCGCGCTCGGCAAGTTCTACGGCGCCTGCGACGTGGTGCTCTCGCCGAGCGCCGCCAGCGACGACCGGCTCGAGACGATCGGCGTCGAGCCCGCGATCATCGGTCGCTGGGACCGTGGCGTCGACCTCAACCGCTTCGACCCGGCGCTGCGCGATCCGGCGCTGCTGCCGGGTGAGATCAACGTCCTCTACGCCGGCCGGCTGACCAAGGAGAAGGGCGTCGACCTGCTCGCCGACGCCTTCCAGGCGGCCCACGCCCGCGACCCGCGGCTGCACCTGGTGCTGGCCGGTGGCGGCCCCGAGGAGGAGGCGTTGCGCGAGCGGCTCGGCGACGATGCGACCTTCCTCGGCTGGCAGTACGGCGACGACCTCGCTCGGGTCTACGCCAGCGCCGACGTCTTCCTGTTCGCCAGCCGTACCGACACCTTCGGCCAGGTGGTGCTCGAGGCCCAGGCCAGCGGCCTGCCGGTGGTCGCGGTCGGCGAGGGCGGCCCGGCCACGCTGATCGAGACCGGCGAGACCGGCCTGCTGGCCGCCGCCGACGCAACCGCGCTCGCAACGGCTGTCCACCAGATCGTCGACAGCCCGCTGCTGGCCGAGCGGCTGCGGCGCGCGGCGTTGACCGCGGTCCGCACCCGCACCTGGGACGCGGCGATGCAGCGCCTTGCCGACGGCTACCGCCGCGCGCTCTCCAGCGAGACCGCTGCCGCGCGCGACGTCGCCTAGCTGCCACGCAGCCTGGGCGTCACCGGCGGGACGCTGTTACTGACGGGAGTTGGCCCCAGCCACGCGGGCGGAGCCAACTCCCGGCTCTCTGTGTCAGTAACCCCAGCCGCCGGAGTTGCCCCAGCCGCTGTAGCCGCCGTAGCCACCACCGGAATAGCCGCCGTAGCCGCCACCGGAGTAGCCGTAGCCGCCGTAGCCGTATCCGCTATCGCCATAGCCAGAGTCTCCGTAGCCGGAGGCCCCGTAGCCAGAGTCGCCATACCCGCTCGAGTAGCCCTGGCTCTGGCCCTGCGGCTGGCCCGAGCCGGACGACGATCCGTCCAGTGCGGCGCCGTACTTGACGTTGAACTTCGTGCCGTCGTCCGTCAGCGACGTTGGGGCGGCGCCATCGTCACCACTGGAGTAGCTGGTGTCGGCGCTGTAGCCGAATCCGCCACCGAAGTAGCCACCTGCGCCACCGCCGAACAGACTGCTCGACGAGGGCGCGAGCTCGATCGCCTCATTCGTCCAATGTGAGTCACTGATCGTGCCGGTGTGTCCGCCCGCGGTCGTGTACGCGTCGGTGAAGGTGGCCGTACCGAAGTTGGCGAGCGGCAGCGGTGTGCAGTCACTGGTGGCGCCACCCGCGCACTCCGAGGGGGCCTCGGCCACCCACTCGGCCGTGCTCGTGTCCGGCGTCGCGGAGGTCATCGTCAGCGTCTTGGCCCACGTCTGGTGCGTCGTTTGGTCGATGATGTAGAAGGTCACCTGGTCGCCCTTCACGGCCGTGCGGGCGCAGACCTTGTCACCGGCGTTGATCTCCAGATCGAGCTTCACGGGCGCCGACGGCACGAGCTCGTACCAGGCGTAGTAGCTAGCGGTGCCGTTTCTGCAGTCGGCCTGGGTGCCGATCTGCTCGAGTGCCTGGGACTGCTCGCCACCGCCGCCGAGCCCGACCCAGTAGGCCGAGTACGCCGACCCCTGTGTCGTCGAGCAGTCGACCGTCGGCTGCGTCCACGCGCCGGACACGGCGGAGAATCCCGACTCGTTCTGCGAGCTGGCCACATAGCCAGCCCAGTTCTCGCTCACGGCCTCTTGGGTCGCGGCGAGCGCAGGCGCAGCGAACGCGAAACACGCGATCGCCGGAACCAGTGAGACCAACAAGCGTATTTTCATGCGATAAGCGTGGTTTCACGGTGTAAGACGCATTTACGAGATTCTGAAGAGGCGTCTAAGCGTGCTCCGCGTCCGTCAGCGAGCCGTAGGCGTCGGGGCGGCGCGTCGTAAGGAACGGGAACAGCTCCAACCAATCACGTCGCTGGTCGAGGTCGAGATCGGCGACCAGCACAGCAGGCTGGTCGCGCGGCGCCTGCACGAGGATGCGGCCATAGGGGTCGGAGATGAAGCTCGACCCGTAGAAGGTGAGCGGCCCCTCGACGCCGAAGCGGTTGACCGCGACCATGAAGGTGCCGTTGGCGATCCCGTTGCCGACGATCACCTGCTGCCACAGCGGCTCGGTGTCGAAGCCCGGGTGATCCGGCTCGGAGCCGATCGCGGTCGGGTAGATCAGCACCTCGGCTCCAGCCAGCGAGTAGGCGCGGGCGAGCTCGGGGAACCACTGATCCCAGCAGGTCGGCAGCCCCAGCTTCGCGTCGCGACTCCGGCAGCGCGAACGACGGGGAACGGGTCGCCCTCACCGCTCGCCGGCCCCGGCCGAAAGTACCTGTCCTCGTAGTAACCGGCGGTGACCGGGATGTGGAGCTTGCGGGTCCGCTGCACGAGTTCGCCGTCGGGCGCGACCAGCATCGCGGTGTTGAAGCCGAGCCCGTCGCCGACGGTCGGCCTGCTCGAACAGCGACGCATGGACGTAGACGCCGAACGTCGGCGCGCAGCGCTGCGCGCGAATCCGATCGTCGGGCCGTCCTCGAGCGACTCCGGTCTCACCCGCAGCTTCTCGGGACCGTCAGGCGTGATCGCGAAGTACGGGGAGAGCGTCAGCTCCTGCATGCAGACGAGCCGCGCGCCCTCGCTCGCCGCCAACACGATGCCCTCGGCGAGCGCCTGCTCGTGCTCGTCGGGTCCGCGTGCCAGCGCTGCTGCACCAGGCCGAGCCGCAGCGGCGCCCGCTCGGGCGGGTGCGTGCGTGCGGGCGATTCCGGGACGGTGTCGGCGACTCTGACGACGTAGGCGCTCATACCGCCGGCACCTGCTGGGTGATGCAGTGCGGACCGCCGCCGCCGTAGGCGATCGTCGCGCCCGGAACCGGCACGACCGCGCGTCCCGGGAACGCGTCGCCGATGATCGCCATCGCCTCGTCGTCGAACTCGGTCTCGGTCACCGGCACGATCACGGCGCCGTTGCAGATGTAGAGGTTCAGGTAGCCGGCAGCGACGCGTTCGCCGGCGACCTCCGCGTAGGGCAGGAACGGGATCTCAATCGTCTCGATCCCCGCGGCGGAGAGACGTTGTGCGTTCTCGGCGCAGCGCTCGTAGTTCGGGTTCCGGTCCGGCACCGTCTGGATCAGCATGCGGCGGTCCGGCGTGAACGCGGCGATCAGGTCGACGTGGCCGTCGGTGTCGCGATCCTCGACCAGTCCCTGGCCGAGCCAGACGATGCGCTCGGCGCCCGAGGTACTCGGCCAGCAGCTCCTCGATCGCGCCCTGCGAGAGCGACGGGTTGCGGTTACGGCGAGCAGGCACTGCTCGGTCGTCAGGATCGTGCCGGCGCCGTCGCTGATCACCGACCCGCCCTCGAGCACCATCGGCGCCCGGCGCACGTCGTCGCCGAGCTCACGCGCGATCAGCCCGCCGATCTCCGCGTCCTTGTCCCACGGCGAGAACTTCTCGCCCCAGGCGTTGAAGCCGAAGTGGATCGCGAGCCGGCCGCCGGAATCGTCGACCACATAGATCGGGCCACTGTCGCGCAGCCACGAGTCGTCGATCGGCAGCTCGCACGACCGCGACCCGCCCGGTACAGGCCGCTGCGCGCGTCGCGTGCATCCTCGGCCGACGCCGCGATCATCGTCACGGGCTCGAAGTCGGCGATCGCGTTGGCGACGTACGCATAGTCGACGCGTGCCTGCTCCAGCGTCGGGCCCCACAGCTCCTTGCGGCAGGGCCAGCCCATGATCGTCCGCTCGTGAGGCTCCCACTCGCCCGGGTAACGCATGCCGGGCAGGCTAGCGGGCGCTAAGCGCTCGCAGCCTGGGCGACGAGCGTCGGTACGTCTTCGCCGGAGCCGATTGGGCTCAGCGGCGAGCGCGTCGCGGCCGCGATCTCGTCGGCGCCCACATTCTGGGGATGGTGGCAGGCGGCCAGGTGGCCGCCTGCATACTCCGTCAACTGGGGTTCGACGGTGCGGCAGATATCGGTCGCGCGCGGGCAGCGGCTCGCGAAGCGGCAGCCCTGAGGCGGGTCGATCGGGCTCGGAACCTCGCCGGTGACGACCGTGCGCGTGCGCGCTCGGTTCTCGCGCGGGTCGGGGATCGGGATCGCGCCCAGCAGCACCGACGTGTACGGATGGATCGGCTTGGTGTAGAGCTCCTCCGACGGCGAGAGCTCCATCAGCTTGCCCAGGTACATGACCGCCACGCGGTCGGAGACATGGCGCACGACGCTGAGGTCGTGGGCGACGAATACGTAACTCAGCCCCATTTCGTCTTGGAGCTCATCGAGCAGGTTGACGACCTGCGCCTGGATCGAGACGTCGAGCGCCGACACCGGCTCGTCCAGCAGAATCAGCTTGGGGTTGACCGCAAGCGCGCGGGCGATGCCGATCCGCTGGCGCTGGCCTCCCGAGAACTCGTGCGGGTACCGACCCAGGTGCTCGGGACGCAGACCTACGCGGTCAAGCAGCTTGCGGCTCTCGCTCTCGAGTTCGCTCCTCGGTACGCCGCGCAGCCTCAGCGGTGTCGCCAGGATCTGGCGGATGCGCTTGCGCGGGTTGAGCGAGGCCTGCGGGTCCTGGAACACCATCTGCATCTCGCGCCGGATCGGCTGCATCGTCCTGCGCGACGCCCTGGTGATGTCCGCGTCGCGGAACTTGATCTGGCCGCTGGTCGGATCGATCAGCCGCACCAGCGTGCGGATCAGCGTGGTCTTTCCGCAGCCGGACTCACCGACGACCCCGAGCGTCTCGCCCTGGTTGATCGTGAACGAGACGTCGTCGACAGCGTGCACGTGCGCGACCGTGCGGTCGATCACCAGGCCGGCCTTGACCGGGAAGAGCACCTTGAGGTGCTCGACGGACATCAGTTCGGTCATGCGCTCACCGAGCCGGCTGGAGCAGAGAGCCCGATCTGATCGTCGACGTTGCGGAGCTCGCGCTTGCGCCCTGGCTCGAGCCAGCAGCGGTCCAGATGCCCTGGAGCCTCGGGCAGCCGGGAGATGAGATCCGGCACCTGGCCGCACTGGTCGAACGCGTGCGGGCACCGCGGCTGGAAATGGCACCCCTTCGGGGGGTCCAGGAGCGACGGCGGCATCCCGGCGATGGCGGGCAGACGGCTACCGCGGTCGCGGTCAATGCGCGCGATCGAGCCGAGCAGCCCCCATGTGTATGGGTGTTGCGGGTCGTAGAAGAGGTCATCGAGCGTGCCCTGCTCGACGACGCGGCCGGAGTACATGACGACGACGCGATCCGCGATGTCCGCCACGACTGCCAGGTCGTGGGTCACGAGGATTATGCCGGCATTGGTTTCGGCCCGCAGCTTGCGCAGCTCGTCGAGAATCTGTGCTTGGATCGTGACGTCCAGCGCCGTCGTCGGCTCGTCGGCGATCAACAGCTTCGGTGAGCAGGACAGCGCCATCGCGATCATGACGCGCTGACGCATGCCGCCGGAGAACTCGTGCGGGTACGAGCGCAGCCGCTCAGACGCACGTGGAACGCCGACGCGCTCCATCAGCACGACCGCGCGGTCCATCGCGTCGCTCTTGCTGATGTCCGGATTGTGCGTGCGGATCTGCTCGACGATCTGGTCGCCGACGCGGTACACGGGGTTCAGCGAGCTCATCGGGTCCTGGAAGATCATCGCGATGTCGTTACCACGGATCTTGCGAAGCTCTTCGTTGCTTGCGGTCAGCAGCTCCTGCCCGTCGAGCTTGGCGCTGCCGGCTATCCGTGCGTTCGGCCCACGGGTCAGCCCCATCAGCGTCATGCCCGTGACCGACTTACCGGAGCCCGACTCGCCGACGACAGCCACAACCTCGCCGCGATCGACGCTGAAGGACACACCGTCGACGGCCTGCACGACGCCCTGATCCGTGTTGAAACTGACCTTGAGCTCGTCTATGGAGAGCAGCGCGTCGCTCATCACAGCCTGATCCTTGGGTCGAGCACGGCGTAGAGGATGTCGACCAGCGCACCCATGATCACCACTGCCAGGGCGGTCAGCATCACGATCGAGAGCAGCGTGACCGTATCGAAGTTGCCGATCGCCGTGGCCGCCAGCTGGCCGACGCCGTGCAGGTTGTAGACCGTCTCGGTGAGGATCGCGCCGCCACCGATCACCTGAGCGATATCGAGGCCCCAGAGCGAGATGATCGGCAACAGGCTCATGCGCAGGATGTGTCTGAGCAGCACCTTGCGCTCGGAGAGGCCCTTGGCGCGGGCCGTGCGGACGTAGTCCTCGCCCATCGCGTCGAGGATCGAGCCACGGAGTACACGCGAGTAGAAGCCGATGAACAGCACCGACAGCGTCAGCCACGGCGCGATCATGTGCCAGAACCAACTGGCCGGGTTCTGAGTTAACGGCACGTAGCCGCCAAGCGGGATCCAGCCCAGCTTGTAGCCGACGTAGTAGATCGCCACCGCGCCGAGCAGGAACGGCGGCATCGATACGCCGATCATCGCCAGCACCGTCAGCACGCGGTCGGTGTACTTGCCCGAGCGGACCGCGGCCAGCGTGCCGAGCGCGATCGACGCGAACAGCCAGAAGATGCCGGCTCCCAGCGCCAGCGAGAGCGTTGCCGGGAGGCCCTTCGCGATCTGCGACAGCACATTGAAACCCTGCGAGTACGAGAAGGCGCTCCCGTCGAAGGTGTTGGCCATCGTCTTGATGTACTGGATCCAGATCGGCTTGTCGAAGCCGTACTTGACGCTGATCAGGTGGACCTCGGTCGGGGTCGCCAGACGCCCGGCGATCTGCGCCGCGGGGTTGCCGTCGGGCAGGGCGACGACGAAGAGGAGGAATGTGACGATCGAGATTGCGATCAGCATCAGGACCATCGTGATCAGCCGGCGAGTCGCGAAGCGTGCCATCAGTGAGTAGCCACTTAGCTAGCCGCCTTGGAGCGCGGGTCGAGTGCGTCACGTAGCCCGTCACCGAAGATGTTGATCGACATCACCGCGAGCACCAGCATGATGCCGGGCGCCAGCACGGTGTGGAAGGCGCCAGGGAAGCTTTCGAGGCCTGACTGGATCATCGTGCCCCAGGATGAGTTCGGGGCCTGAACGCCGGCGCCGAGGTAGCTGAGCGCGGCCTCGAGAATGATCGCGTTGGCCAGGATCAGCGGGATGAAGATGATGATCGATGAAGCGACGTTCGGCAGCAGTTCGCCGAACATGATCCGCAGGTTGCCGAGTCCCTGCTGGCGCGCTGCGTCGATGAATTCGCGCTCACGGATCGTCAGAACCTGCGCGCGAATCGGACGGACCACGTAGGGGATGTAGACGAAGCCGACGACGAGCGCTGTCGTCAGCAGGGTCGTGGAGTGGAAGGGGCCGAGCCCGCGCACGTTCAGCACGGTGCCCAGCGTGATCCCGAGCAGCACCGCGGGATAGGACCAGATCACGTCGCTGATGCGGCTGATCAGGCCGTCGGCGAAGCCGCGGAAGAAACCGGCGATGATCCCGAAGGCGGTGCCGAACAGCATTGTGATCAGCGTCGCAACGGCGCCGATCTCGAGCGAGCTACGTCCGCCGTAGAGCAGGCGCACGGCGACGTCGCGTCCGTTGGTGTCGGCGCCAAGGAAGTAGTGGTGGATATCCCAGGTCGGTCCGATCGGGATGCCCTGGAGGCTGAGGATGTATTCGAGCTTGCCGCCGACTCTGATCTGGCCGGTGAGATTGCCGGTGTCGGGACCGATGTGCGCGACGTCCTGCGAGTAGATCGGCGCCAGCAGGCAGAGGACGACGATCAGGACGAAGACGCAACCGAAGAACAGCGACACCTTGTTGCGCCGCAGCCGCCGCCAAGCCAGGCGGTAAGGGCCGATCCCGGCGGGGAGTCCTTCTTCCGTCGACTCCTCGACGGGAGGAAGATCTGCTGATAACTCGCTTCTGATTGCAGACATGACAAAAGTCGGGACGGGACAGGCTACTGCCTGTCCCGTCCCTGACGCATCTTTGGGCTTAGAGGGCCCCGTCTACTTGACGGAGATCCCCAGCAGATCCCAACCGTAGATGTCGTTTGTGTACTTCACCGTGATGTTCTTCGAGGTGAAGAACGGGAACGACTGGTAGCCGAAGACGGCGGCGTACGCCTTCTTCGCGACGTACTTCTCGAGCGACTGCCAACCAGCGACCGACTTGCTGATCTGCGTAGTCGGCGTGATGCCGAGCTTCTGGATCTGCTTGTTGACGTACGGGTCGTTGGTCTGGCCGAAGTTCTCGTTGTCCGTCGGCGTGATTGACGCGCCGTTGAGCAGAACTCCGTAGAAGTCGACCGGGTTCGGGAAGTCCTCGTTCCAGTCGGCAAAGCCAGTCTGCGGATCGACCTTCTTCGACTCACCGATGACGGTGAAGTAGTTCGAGTCCGCGACCTCCTTCAGCTTCACGTTCGTGAAGCCGATCTGCTTCAGCTCCTGCACGTACGCGGTCTCCCACTGCAGTCGCGGTGAGCGCTCCTCGCCGTAGACCGTGATCGGCACGTTTGCCTGGCCGGATTGCTTCACGAGCTTCTTGGCCTTCGAAATGTTGCCGGGGCCCGGCTTGCCGTACGGGCAGCTGCCAACTCCGTGGCCTGGGATGCCAGGCGGCAGGAAGAAGCAACCGGGAGCCAGCGTGCCGGAGCCGATTCGCGACAGGCCGCTTTCAGGCATCCCGGTCACGACCGCCTCGCGGGCGAGCTGGTTGTTGAACGGCGGCTTGCTGGCGTTCAGGAAGAAGTAGTACACCGAGCCGCCGAGGTTGACGAGCTTGTCGTGGCCGGTGGCCTTCGCCGCGTTCAGATCGGCGGGCGGGATCGTGTCGGCCCAGTCGAAGATCTGGTTGCTGTTCTTCAGAACGGACAGCGCATTGGCGGTGACGTTCGGGTCGATCTGCTCCTGGTACGAGATGGTCGCCTTCGGGATTCCCGGGGTGGCGGTCCAGTTCGGGTTCGGAACGACATCGAACGACTTGCCGATGCTGATGTTGTTGACCATGTAGGGGCCGTCGCCGGCGGGCGGATTGCTCGCCTGCACCTTGAACGGCTCGGGTGCGGTCTTCGGATCGACGATGCCGAAGGCCGGGAACGCAAGCACGTTCGCGAACGGGCCGTAGGGCTTGGTCAGGTGAATCGTGATCTTGCCGGTGGAATCACTGGTCGTGATGCCGGAAATCGACGAGGCCTTGCCCGTTGCATACGCGGCGGCGCCGACGACGTACGGGGTGACGAAGGTGGACGCGCCGCCCCACGGAATCTTCAGGGAGCGTTCCATCGAGTAGGTGAAGTCGCTTGCGACGACCGGGTCGCCGTTCGAGAACTTCAGGCCCTTGCGCAGCGTGACCGTGTAGGTCTTGCCGCCGTTTGAGATCACGGGCAGAGCCGTTGCCAGGCCCGGCTGTAGCTCGGTGCTGGCAACGCCGGCGGCGTGCTTGTAGGTGGTGAGGCCGGTATAGACCTCCCAGTTGATCTCCGAGCCCTGGGTGGTGTAGTCCAGGCCCGGATCGAGCGACTGCGGACCGGGGCCCGAGAACAGTGTCACGACTGAGCTCGCTGCCGCCTTAGCCTTTGTGGCATGGGCGCTCGCGGTAGTCGCGATCGCTGCTGCAATCGCTGCGACGCCGACCGCGGCCAGGATCACTGACCAGGTCGATCGTTTGAATGGGTTACGCACTGTGGCGTCCTCCTCCATCGGTTAGAGAGTTGGCGACAATCTAATGAGAATCCGCCAACTTTGCGACCACCGTAATCCAGTCGCAACACGGCGTTCGTAACAGCGCAGTCATCCGCTAAGCCGCGCGGCGAAGATTGACGCGATCCCCTTTATCCGCGGGGATATTGACCTAAGGGCTGATTAAGCCCGTACGACGGAGGTGTCAGCGGCGGGATCCTCAGTCAGGGTTGTGCCTGGACCCTGACTGGCAGTCGCCTCTGTGTGGTGGTAGACGCCGCCGCGCAGTGCCGAGGCAACGGCCGCGACGAGGCAGGCGATGATCGCGAACGCGAACGCCGTATGCAGACCGTCGCGGAACGGCGAGGAGATCAGCTGCGGGAAGAACGAGCGGCCGGTCAGCACCGCCTGGCTGTGTGCCGAGAGCTTGTCGAGCACGTGCGTGCCGACCAGGCTCTTGACCGGGTTGAAGCCCAGGAACGCAGCGAACAGGACCGAGACGGGCGGCACCTTGCCGATCGCCTGCGCCGTTGCCAGCGGCACGCCGTGCGCGTGCAGGCCTGACGTGAGCGTGTGCGGCAGGTGCGTGGCCAGCCCCGCAATCATCAGCGAGAAGAAGATGCCGACCGACAGCACCTGCGCGCTGTTCTGGAAGGTCTGGTTCATCGCGCCGCCGGCGCCGCGGTCCTGCGGGCGGCAGGCTGTTCATCACCGCCGCGCGGTTCGGTGAGGCGAACATGCCCATCGAGAAGCCCATCAACAGCAGCACGAGCGCGAACACCGGGTAGGAGAAGTTGGTCGGCAGCAGCCAGAGGCAGACGAACACGATCGCGGTGGCGATCATCCCGCCGGTCGCGAACAGGCGCGAGCCGTAGCGGTCGGAGAGGATCCCGAACAGCGGGCCCGAGATGAGCATCCCGACCGTCAACGGCAGCATGCAGATGCCGGCGCGTAGCGGGGTCTGCGTGAAGTCGACGCCGTGCTGAGGTAGCCAGATCCCCTGCAGCCAGATGATCAACATGAACATCAGGCCGCCACGTGATACGGACGCCAGAAATGTTGAGAGCGTGCCTGCGCTGAATGCGCGGATCCGCAGCAGCGGCAGCCGGAACATCGGCTCCTCGGTGTGCGTCTCGATGATCGCGAAGGCGATCAGCGATAGCACCCCGGCGCCGGCGAGACCCAGCACCCGCGGGCTGACCCAGCCCATCGCGTGGTGTCCGTAGGGACGGATCCCGTACGTGATCGAGACCATGATCAGGATCAGTCCGAGCGCGAACGTGATGTTGCCGGGCCAGTCGACCTTCGCGCCCCTCTGCGGGCGGCTCAGTTCGCGCAGCTTCATGTAGGCCCAGACGGTCCCGAACAGCCCGACCGGGACGGAGATGAGGAACACCAGGCGCCAGTTGATCGGGGCCAGCAGACCTCCGAGCACCAGGCCGATGAACAATGCCGCTGACGCCGACGATGTTGTTGATCCCGAGCGCCATGCCGCGCTGGTTGGCCGGGAACGCGTCGGTCAGGATCGCGGCGGAGTTGGCGAGCAGGAAGGCGCCGCCAACGCCCTGCACCAGCCGGAATATGACCAGGTACGTCGCGCCTGCGGCGCCCGTCATCCAGTCGATCGTGAGCAGCAGCGACGCGACCGTGTAGATCACGAAGCCGAGCGTTGTAGATCCGCACGCGCCCGAACATGTCGCCGAGCCGGCCGAGGCTGACGATCAGCACGCTCGAGACGATCAGGTAGCCGAGCACCATCCACAGCAGGTAGAAGCTGTTGCCGGACTGCAGCGGGTTCAGATGGATGCCGCGGAAGATGTCCGGCATCGCGATGATCGTGATCGAGCCGTCGAGCGTCGCCAGCAGGACCGCGAGCGTCGTGTTGGACAACGCGATCCACTTGTAGTTGCTCGGAAGCGGCCCCGTGCTGCCTTTGGCGGATGTCAGCAAAGTTGCCACCCAGCAAGTATTACACAGGTAACCTTCACTTTTTCCCAAACGCTCAGGCCGCTCTCGTATAGTTCTGTTCTGTGAAAACTGACACGGAACTGACGACCGAACTCGATCTGATCACGCTCCCCTCGGAGCTGCGGATCGTGCTGGGCCGCCTGATTCGGCGTCTGCGCGCTCAGTACCGCTTCCCGCTGACCCAGGCGTCGGTGCTGGGACGACTTGACCGCGAAGGTGCGCAGTGCATCGGCGAGCTCGCCACGTCCGAGCGCATCCGGCCGCAGTCGATGAGCCAGACGCTCGCTGAGCTCGAGGCAGATGGCCTGATCGAGCGTGGGCCTGACTCCAGCGATGGCCGTCGCACGCGGATCGCGCTCACTCCCAAGGGGCGCGCCGCACTCGAGGCCGACCGCGCCGCCCGCGACGGCTGGCTGGCCGAGGTGATCGAGCAGTTCACCGCCGAGGAGCAGGAGATCCTGCACGAGGCGGTCCTCCTCCTGAACCGCCTCGCTAACGCCGACTGAGCGCCGGCCAAGCGGGCCGGCGCGAACCCGACTCAGGGCATCCCGTAAACCGCGCGGCGGGCCCAGTCCAGCGCTTCGCGGTACGCGGCGGAGTTCGCCAGCAGCATCGAGCGCAGACTCGGCGCCAGGAACTCACCCTTCTCGTAAGCGATCACGGACTCGAGGATCTCGCCACTCGGGCCCGCGAACCGGAGCAGCGCATCCTCGACCTCTGCGGCCAGCGGCAGCTCGCCGATGACCTGCTGCATCGGCATCCGGAAGACCGCGTCGCAGGTCGACAGCAGACCGATCGTGAACAGCTCGTCGCTGTCGAGCGCTTCGTCGTGGTCGAGGCCGACCAGCTCGCAGGCGCGGGCGCGCGTGAGCGCGAGCAGCGCGAGCTCGCGTGGGATCGGGTTCGATCCGCTCAGCGCGGCGACGATCAGCGCCCAGCGTGACAGTCCGCGGGTACCGAGCATCGTCGCCGCCTGCGTGATCGAGCGCACGCGTCCCGAGAAGCCGAAGTAAGCCGAGTTCATGTACTTGAGCAAGCGCACGCCGAGCCCGACCTCCTGCTCGATCAACGCCACGAGCTCCTCGAGCGAGGCGTCGTTGCGCTGCATCCGGTACAGCTCGACGATCGTGTTCAGGTCGCCGATCGGGATCCCGGTGCCGCCGATCGTGTTCGGCGTCGCGAAGAACCGACCCGAGAACCAGTCGAATCCGAGCTGCCTGGCCTGCTCGCGCTGCTGATGAGTGTTGACCCCCGCCGCCAGCCCCAGCGTGCCAAAGCGGCGAATGCGAGTCAGTACGCCGGCGACATCACCCATGTCCCACGAGGAGAAGTCGATCTCGACGGTCTTGAAGTAGTCCAGCAGACCGAGGTCGACGCCGGGACCGGGCAGCCCGTCGAGTTCGAGTTTGTAGCCGCGGCTGGCGGCCCCCTCGATCACCGGCACCAACGGCTGGGCCGTTGCGTCCTCGTAGCGGATACGCAGCAGCACCTGTTCAGGGCGGACCTGGGGTACCTCGCCGCGGAGCAGCATCTCGCGCGTGAGCGGCAGGTGCGCCATGTTGCCGAGGACGCGCTCGTCGCGGTCGATGACGTTCAGCACGTCGTCGACGATCCCCACCGCTTCCTCGGGCGTCGGCACCACCGGGAAGCCGCCGCTCAGCAACGAGTAGGAGATGCGGTAGCCGACGACGCGGTCACGGACGTCGAGTACGGGTTGACGTGAGACGAGGACCGGAGAAGAGTCGGTCATATCGGCAGGGAGGGACGTGGCCATGGTCTCACTCCTCTGTTCGACTCAGTCACTCGAAAATCTGAATCAGTCGACGTCCTTCCTAGAACGTCCGTCCGTGCGGTAGCCGGCGCGGCGCCGGAAATCCGTTCGCTAGCCTGGATTCGTGTCTGTAAGCGCTGAGTTCGTTCCCACTGGAAACCTCTCGCGCTACCCACCACCGCGAGCCTGGATCGATTCCGATCGCAATAAAACCTGGCTGCGGCGGGCGATGCCGATCGTCATGGCGCGCAAGAAGACGTTGTTCGCGGCGCTCGGGCTGTCGTTCGTGTCACTGCTCCTGCAGGTGCAGATCCCGAACCTGCTCAACAGCGCGGTCAACAACTCGCTTCAGCCTCACCTGCAGCACCCGACGCCGCTCTCGCACTACGTGCGGATCGTGTTCGTGCTCGCCGTGCTGGCGGGCTTCACTCGGATACGGCGCCCGGCTGTTCCTGATGCGCACCGCCTACGGGATGGAGTCGGACTTCCGGAACATGATCTACACGCATCTGACGCGGATGAGCTTCGACTTCTATGACCGCGTCCAGACCGGCCAGCTGATCTCGCGTGCGAACTCGGATATCCGCTCGGTGCAGATGTACCTCACGTTCGGGCCCAACATCCTCGTGCAGTGCTCGATCGCGCTGGTCGCGTTCATCTACATGCTCACGATCAACGTGCCGCTCGCGTTCGTGGCGATGTCGACGCTGCCGCTCGTGTTCGTGATGGGGGTGCGCATGCGCCGCAGCATGTTCCCGGTCTCATGGCTGATCCAGGCGCGCCTGGCCGAGATCGCGACGATCGTCGATGAGAACATCAACGGCGTCCGCGTGGTCAAGTCGTTCGTCGCCGAGCAGCGCGAGCTGAACATGCTCGAGAAGGCCGCTGACAAGCTCCAGTGGTCCTACATCCGCGATGCCGATCTGCGCGCCAAGTTCACCCCGGTCGTCCAGAACCTTCCGCAGGTCGGCCTCGCGCTCGTCCTACTGCTCGGCGGCTACCTGGTGATTCACGGTCACCTCGGCGTCGGCGCGATCCTCGCATTCAGCGCCTACATCGTGATGCTGCAGGCACCGTTCCAGACGCTTGGCATGTTGGTGATGCTGAGCCAGCGCGCGGCCGCCTCCGCGGGCCGCATCTACGAGGTGCTCGACGAGCAGCCGAGCGTGGTCGACGGCCCGCTGGCCGTCGACCTTGTCGATGTCACGGGCGAGGTGGCCTTCGAGGACGTCGACTTCTCCTACTCGCCCGACGCGCCCCTGATCCTCGAAAACTTCAACCTGCGGCTGAAGCCGGGTGAGACCGTGGCGATGGTCGGGCGCACCGCCAGCGGCAAAACCACGGTCGCACGGCTGCTCACGCGCTTTTACGACGTCACCGGCGGCGCCGTGAAGATCGACGGGCGCGACATCCGCGACGTGACGATCGAGAGTCTGCGCCATCAGATCGGCGTCGTGCTCGACGAGCCCTTCCTGTTCTCGGTCTCGGTCCGCGACAACATCGCCTACGGCCGGCCGGACGCGCCGCTCGAGGAGATCCAGGCGGCGGCGCGTGCGGCGGACGCCGACGAGTTCATCGTCCAGTTGCGTGATGGCTACGACACGATCGTGGGCGAGCGCGGATACACGCTCTCCGGCGGTCAGCGCCAGCGGATCGCGATTGCGCGCACGCTGCTCGTGAACCCGCCGATCCTCGTGCTCGACGATGCCACCAGCGCCGTCGACGTCCAGGTTGAGCAAGAGATACACGAGGGACTGAAGACGCTGATGGAGGGGCGCACGACGCTGATCGTCGCCCACCGGCTATCCACGATCGGCCTGGCCGATCGGGTCGTGCTGCTCGATGGCGGGCGGATAGTGGCCGACGGAACGCACACCGAGTTGCTCGAGAGCTCGCAGTTGTACGTGGAGGTGCTCGCGCAGGCCGAGGCCGAGGAGCTCGAACAGAAGCGGCTCGAGCGTGAACGCGAGGTCGCGCGCATCGCCGAGGAGGACCGGCTGTGAGCTTCGGCGGATTCGGCGGCGGCTCGCCGATGTTCGGTGGTGGCGGCGGCTCACGTACGGCGGCGTCGCCCGGCGGCGGCCTGCCGTTCGCGGGAATCCCACCCGAGCTCCAGGACGGCGTCGACAAGCTGCTTGCCGACGAGCCGGAATACCCGACCCCGAGCGCCAAGTTCACCTATCGCAATGACGACGAGCGCTCAAAGCGCCTGACGCTGCGCGCATTGATCTTCGCCCACTGGCGACTGGGCGTGTTCGCGGTGCTGCTCGTATGCATCGTCAGCGTCACCAATCAGGTGGGACCGGCGCTGATCGGGTACGCGATCGACCACGGGCATGCCGCCCGCTCACAGTGCAGACTTCGGTGTCGTGATCGCCTGCGCCGCCCTGTTCCTTGCGGCGATCGTCGTAACGGCGACGGCGCAGTCCTCGCAGGCGCGCGTCACCGGCCGGCTGGCGGCGCGGGTGATGAATGACCTGCGCGTGAAGGTGTTCACGCAGCTGCAGCGGCTCGGCCTCGACTACTACACCCAGGAGCGGGCCGGCGTGATCATGACCCGCATGACGAGCGACATCGAGAACCTGCAGCAACTGCTGCAGGACGGTCTCGCCCAACTCGTCGGACAGGCCCTGACGATGGTCGTGATCACCGCAATCCTGTTCACGTTCAACGTCAAGCTGACGCTGATCACGCTCGCGCTGGTTGTGCCGATCCTGACCGTCAGCACGCTCTGGTTCCGGCGCGCATCCGAGATCGGCTACCTGCGCGTGCGCGACGGGATCGCCGGGGTGCTCGGCCATCTCGACGAGAGCCTGCACGGCGTGCGCACCGTTTCCGCCTACAACCGCCAGCGCTGGAACATCGTCGATCACCGCAACGTCGTCGGCGTCTACCGCGACGCCAACAACCACACGGCCCAGATCAACGCGCTGTACGGGCCGGGCACCCAGATGCTCGGCTACCTCGGACAGGCTGCGCTGCTGGCGATCGGCGGGCACATGGTGCTGGACCACGAGCTGTCCCTCGGCGCGCTGGTCACGTTCTTCCTCTACCTCAACCGCTTCTTCGCACCGATCCAGCTGTTGGTTCAGCAGTACACGACCTTCCAGCAGGGCCAGGCGTCGGTGACGAGGTTGCGTGGCCTGTTCCAGACCGAGTCGAACACGCCTGAGAAGGTCGGGGCGTCGGAGCTGCCGCCCCTGCAGGGTGAGATCGTCTTTGACCACGTCAGCTTCGGCTACGACCCGAAGCAGCCGGTGCTGCGAGACGTCAACCTGCGCATCGCTCCGGGCGAGACGGTCGCGTTCGTCGGCCAGACCGGCGCCGGCAAGTCCACCGCCGCCAAGCTGATCACTCGCTTTTACGACCCGACCGAGGGCTCGGTGAAGCTCGACGGCCACGACCTGCGGGACGTCACGCTCGACTCGCTGCGTCGCCAGCTCGGTGTCGTGCCGCAGGAGCCGTTCCTATTCGCCGGCAGCCTCCGCTACAACATCGCCTTCGCACGGCCCGACGCGACCGACGCGCAGGTCTGGGAGGCGGTCGACGCCGTGGGCCTACACGACGTCGTCGAGCGCATGCCCGACGGACTCGACACGGTGGTGCACGAGCGTGGCCAGTCGTTGTCGTCGGGTGAGCGGCAGCTGATCGCCCTGGCGCGTGCCTTCCACGCGCAACCGCGGGTGCTCGTGCTCGACGAGGCGACCTCTAACCTGGACCTCCTGTCGGAGACCAAGATCGAGGCGGCTCTCGACGTCCTGCTCGAGGCCCGGACGGCCGTGCTGATCGCGCACCGGCTCACCACAGCGATGAAGGCCGACCGCATCGTCGTCGTCGACGACGGACGCATCCTCGAGACCGGCTCCCACGACGAGCTGGTCGCGCGCGGCGGCCGCTACGCCGAGATGTACGCGACCTGGACCAGCCACATGGAAGTGGCGGCCTGACCGCGCCGGATCAAGCGAGACGAGGACGCAGGAAGCGTGGCGTACTGAAAAGTACGCGAG
>CAVRFD010000005.1:0-145466 GCA_963720195.1 uncultured Conexibacteraceae bacterium | reverse complement strand
GCACGAAGATCGGCCATCAGGGCCTCAATCACGACCGCCCGCACATGAACGTCTGTCCGCTAACAAAACGGGACTGTCATTTGAATGACGTTCCACATGGATCAACGGTCAAGTGTTGGCGGTAAGAAGGCCAAACTTCTGGCAGTCGTGGGCGGTGAAGCTTTCTCAGTGGCCTCCGACGTGCGGCCTACCCACGCCGCCTCGGCTCCGCGAATAACGCCCCCTCCCCATCGTCTCTCTGCCAGGCCGGGAACCGTTGCTTGAGGTCAAGCTGGAGGTAGCTGGGCTAGTCGGCGACGGTCACCGGTTGGTTGACGACGGCCCAGAACAGGTAGCCCAAGGTGTTGAACGGTACGGTCGCGGGCTGGGTGCGCCCGGCCCAGTCGGTTGCGCGCGCCTGCAGCGTGTAATTGCCAGGCCCTTGAGGCCACCATGGGTAGTCCCAGCGAACCCATGCGTTGGGCAGGTTGGGCTCTCGCAGACGTGCCGCGCGCCAGCTGTTTCCGCCGTCGGTGCTGATGTCTACCCGCTTGATCGGTGCCACTCCGGACCAGGAACGGCCAGTCAGGATCTGGAACGAGTTGGGTAGCGTGGCGTTGAACGCCAGTTCAAACGCGCTCTTGACCGCCTGATTTGTGAGCGGGATCGGCGTCGGGTACGCCGCTCCCTCGAGGATGTAGTTGGTCGTGTTCCAGTATGAGTACAGCGGTTCTTTCGCGACCTGGATCTGTCCGACCCATTTGATGTTTGCGACTCCGACCCAGCCGGGGACGATCAGGCGAACGGGATAGCCGTTGTCGGGCGGGATTGGCTGGCCGTTCATCTCGTAGGCGAGGATCGCGTCCTTGAACGCTTTGGCGATCGGTAGCGCCCGCCTGACCGGCCCGTAGTCGACCCCGCCAGTCACATAGTCCGCGTCAAGCCCTTGGGGCATGACGTCAACCGCGCCCTGGAGAATCCCGGCGCGCTCGAGCACCTCGGCGAGCGGCACCCCGCGCCAGTTGGCGACACCGATCGCGCCGAGCCCCCACTGCGTGCCGGACGCCGGCGTGCCCTGCTGACTTGCGAAGAAACTGCGCCCATTGCCGGCGCACTCGATGAACGTCGTAGCCTCGACCGAAGGCAGCGATCGCAGCTGCTCGTAGCTGAGGCTGAACGGCTGCTCCTGTGTCGGAGCGCCACGCAGACCGTCGCCCCACAGACCGAGGCTCCACGTTCCGGCGTCGATCAGCGGAGTGGCGACATGGTCGCGGACGAAGAACCGCTCGTTCGGAATCGCGTAACCGAGCCCGGGCACGGCCGACCAGATCATCTCTGCGTTGGTCCCGTAGTCAATGAACCACTCCGGCGGCAACGGTTTGACGATCGGACTGGTCGTGGTCGTAGCCGTCGCGGCGCCCGCCCTTGCTGGGCTCGCCAGCCGACCGACACCGGCAAGCAGGAACGCTCCCGCGGCGCCGCGCTTCAGGATCTCCCGTCGCGTATGACCAGCGCGCACGAGCCGCCGCACGAGCTGCTCCTCACGATCGGCGAAATACGCGTCCTCATCAACGAAATGCTCGTCGCGCGCATCTTAAGCCTCATTTGTCTAGGAAAACCATTGACTTGGTGCTAATTGCGAACGTTACCTCACTCTTTCTGGCAAGTGAAAGCTTTTTTGGCGCTTCCACTCGGCCACTTACCTCGCGCGCACTCACTGTTCCGGCGCCGACCTGAGTGGTACCTCGTTAATACCTATGCGTCACGCCATGGTCATGTCCTGACGACGGCGATCGGCAGCCGCTTGTCCCCTTGGGGGCAACAACATCACCACCCGCTTACATGACAAGCTTCGCGCATGACCAGACAGATGTCTCTTGGCGAGGCCGCTAAGGCGATCGGTGTCAGCGTTGACACACTGCGACGCTGGGATCAGATTGGCAAGCTGCGCATGCATCGCGACGGAGGCAACCGCCGCGTCGTTTCAGCCAAGGAAGTCGAGCGACTCACGACCCGCCCCAGTCGGCATCAAACCGGCTCACAATCCTCTGCTCGTAACCGCCTTCCCGGTGTCGTCCGGTCGGTTGAGGTTGACGGCGTGATGGCGTTGGTGGAGATCCAGGCTGGCGACTTTCTCGTCGTCGCGGCGATCACACGGGACTCGGTCGTGGAGCTTGGGCTGGCGCCCGGGGTTCCCGCGACGGCGATGGTCAAGGCCACGTCGGTGATGGTCGACGTCGACCGTCAGCGCTAGACGCTGGCAACCCGTGGCAGTGTGGCGACGTGCGCGGCTGCTCGTGACGAGTTGCCGGTCGTGATGCCTTGTTGGATGTAGCGGAGGGCAACCAGACAGGCGATCGCGCCGAGTAGTTTGCGGATCGATCGTTCCGGAAGGTGGCTTTGCAGGCGGGCGCCCAAGTAGCTGCCGGCGAACCCGCCGGCCCCGAGGAACGCTCCGAGCACCCAGTCCGGGGCGATCGCGCCTCCGTGAGAGAGCTGAAGGATCTGGTAGGTGACGATCCCCCCGATCGACGTCAGGAAGGTTGCGGTCAGCGTCGCCGGGGCGACCTCATACGCCGAGAAGCCGACCGCCAGAAGCACCGGGGCGAGCAGTGATCCGCCGCCAATCCCATATATGCCCCCGACTGTTCCCACCGCGAGTGACAGCAGCCAGATCCAACGTCTTGTGCTCGACGTCGGCTCCGGCCGGGATCGCTCAAGGCGCTGACTGCCGAGCGCTAGCCACAGTCCGAGCGGCAGCAGCACTCCGGCGGCAACCCACTCGAACGCCCGGCCGCTGGACAGCAGTTCAACGCGGACGATGGCTCCAGCGATGACGCCGGGTAGTGTGCCCGCGACCAGCAGCCCGGTCAGCGGATTGAGCAGACGACGTTCATGCCAGAACCGAATCAGTCCGCCGGGAACTGCCGCGACATTGAACAACAGATTCGTCGGCGTCACCGCCGGGCTGGGAACGTGCAAAACGCTCAACTGGATCGGCAGCAGCAGCACAGCGCCGGACACGCCCGCCGGCGTTGTCACCAGCGCCAACAAAAACGCACAGCCCATCCCGACCGGCCATTCCCAAGGCATCGCTATGGCTGGTAGGGCGGCGCCACGCCCCAACCCCACCGCGCGACCGGCGCCTCCTCAACAACCTCAGCTCCCGGTTGTGAGTTATGCACGGCCAGGCGCGAACCCCACTCCGCGTACCCGGCGATCGCAGCACGGAACTCCGGGTCAGCCGGTAAGCCAGCATCATCGGCAGCTCGACTCAGCAAAGTCACGAACACAAGTCGCTGCTCGGGAGTGATCCCCAGCCCCTTGTGCCGTCCGAGCATCTGCCCATAGCCGCCGCGCAGCTCAGAGTAGGTCGCAGGCCCACCCATGACCTCACACCACCAATCGGTCACGTGAACGCGATGCTCCGCGCTAACGAACCCGCCAAACAACGCCGCGATATCCGGCGCCTCGGACTCGATCAGGTCGTAGAACCGATTGAGCCAGCGCTCGAAAGCGTCACGACCGCCACCCCACTCAAAGATCGTCGGCACCGCATCGCCAGCCACCCACGGCACGATACCGGCCCGCTTTTCCGAGCCCGACCGTTTCCGAGTCCGGACGGGGCGGTTGTCGACCGTCCTGACGTTACGCCGCACGGAGCCGTGGTAGCGGCCTCTCGTCCGCCGGGCCTCGCGGCAGCCCCGTGGGCAATTGCGGTGTTACCGGTTTCCGGCCCAGGTGAAGTGCTCGACCACGGTGTGCGGCTGTAGCCGTACGTGCTGGTATTCGAGGTGGCGTGCCTGGTGGGCCGGGTCGATCCGTAATGTGAGCGTGTAGCGGCCGGCGTCCGGCAGTTTGACGTTGTTGCCGTAGTACGGTCCGTCGAACGCCGAGATCGTTGGCTCCGTCTGCCCGCGGTAGACGACTTTGCCGGCCGTGTTCTTGATCGTCGCGGATACCGGTGCGTATGTGACCGCCTCGCTTTCTGGAACCTGCCTTGACGATCGGAGACGCCCGATCGAACGGTGGTCGCGACGACGCCACCCGCCGTGATGAAATGGTTTCGGACGCTTTACCGGTTATCTGATCGGTGCGAATATGTGTTGTCGATCTGGACGATCGGAGGAGCAAGATGGCTCGTAGACGGCTAAAGGTCCTTCAGCTCTTCAGGGTTGAGATGATCTCAAACAGCGCAATCGCGTTTGGCGACTCTCGATGCAGAGCGCGGGGCGACCGCAACGTCACCGTTGGTCGGATGCCGGGTCGTACCGGCGTCAAGCGGAGGCTGGGGTGATGAGCGCGCGTGTTACGGGGCACGTCAGTCTCAAGCAGCGCCAGCACGGGTCGGTCTGGTACCTCAAGTACCGCCTTGCGGACGGGAGGCAGGTGCAGAGGAAACTTGGGCCTGCCTGGACGGGCAGGGGCCGTCCACCAGTCGGCTTCTACACCGAGAGGATGGCCGAGGAGAAGCTGCAGGCCAGGCTCACCGATCTTCGCCGGGGGACGATTGAGAACACCACGAGGGTTGACGCGACGTTCGCTGACGCTGCGGCCGAGTTCCTTCGCTATATCCGCGACGACCGGGAGCGCGAAGCTTCAACCTTGAGTGATTACAAGGGTGTGATCAACCGATACCTCCTCCCCAGGTTCGGGCAGCGCGATATCGCGTCGATTACGACCGAGGAGATAGAAACCTACCGCGACGAGCTGAAGAGGCTGACGCGTCCGGATGGCTCACGGCGGCTCAGTAATCGAACGATCGTCCGACACCTGGTGGTGCTCAATGCGATCTTCAAGCGTGCGGCCCGCGTTTGGAGGCTCCAAACCAATCCCGCATCGGGCGAACTGGTCGATCGGCCGCCTGTCCGCTACAGCGGGGAGTTCCGAACACTTACCCCGGACGAGGTCCGCCAGGTTGCTGGGGCTATGAATGTGTCCGAGGAGTCTGCCCTGGTCCTCACGGCGGCGTTCACGGGTCTTCGGCTCGGGGAGTTGCTGGCGCTCCGTTGGGCGGATATCGACTTCCTGCTGCATCGCGTGCATGTCAGGCGCTCCTTTGCGAACGGCAGAGAGAAGGCTCCAAAGTCGGGCAAGGTGCGTTCCTCGGTGATGATTGACGAGGTCGCTGCAGCACTCGACGGGCTAAGCCGCCGCGAGTTGTTCACCGGCCCCGGCGATCTCGTGTTCTGCTCGCCGGTCGGCGATCACCTATCGAACGGGATGCTGAGACGCAGGTTCTATGAGGCGCTGGAAGCTGTGGGAGCGCCCCGGGTCAGGTTGCACGACCTGAGGCACGGGTTCGGAACGTTGGCCGTGCAGGCGTTCCCGATAACTGACGTTCAGGGTTACCTCGGGCACGCGCATATCAGCACGACTATGCGCTACGTCCACCACACACCGGGAGCGGATGACGCGGCGCGTTTGGAGGCTGTTTTGAGCCGAAATGTGTCCCCAGACGTGTCCCGAACTGCCGCATTTGGGCGCAACTGAGCGCAACTGGGGACACCGAATGCCCCGTAAACACTGGGGATAACTGGCGTCGGTGGGTCTGCAAAGCCGTTTACACCGGTTCAAATCCGGTCGTCGCCTTGATCAAATCCGCGGTACCGCCGCGGTCCGCAGTAATTCACTACTCGTCAAGCCTGGTCCGGCGCGGCTCGGATCACAGTCCTGGCGCGAGTTCACATTCACCTGGATGAACGGATGCGTCCCGACATTCGCCCCAGCTTCGTCGACGTAACCTCCGGCCACCAACGGCAAACCGTTAATCGACGAAGGAGAGCCGCAATGGCGACATTAGTCGCGATCGGATATCCCGATCAGGCCACGGCCGAGCAGGCCAGAGAGACCGTCTGGCAGTTGGAGTCGGACCTGGTCATCCAGGCTGACCAGGTAGCTGCGATCTCCCGCGATCTTGAGGGTAAGTATCACGTACACACCTCGCACGGCGGAGCATCGGCTGGCGCCGGTGCGTGGTGGGGCGGATTCTGGGGATTCTTGTTCGGATTGTTGTTCTTCATCCCGTTCGCGGGGTTGGCGGTGGGTGCCGGCATGGGCGCACTGTTTGGCCACCTCGGTGAGAAGGGAATCGACAAGGCCTTCCAGCAGCAGGTCCGTGACTACCTCAAGCCGGGCACCTCGGCACTTTTCATGGTGATCGAGCAGGCGACTCCGGACAAGGCGACCGCGGCGCTGCAAAAGTACGGAGGCACCGTGATCAAGACCTCGCTATCCGATGAGGACACGAAGGAGTTGCAGGCGGCCCTGCAGCCACCAGCTCAAGCGGGCGCGCAGGCCTAGCCGCGAAATCCAAGCCGGTGGTGTCAGCTCAGCCGCGCTGAAGACCCTAAGGAGATCGCGATGACAACTGTCGCGCAGAGCACGCCCCAGGCCGCGTGGCACAGCCGGTCGGCCGAGGAGGTCGCAGCCGAGCTGGGCGTTGATCCGGAGCAGGGGCTTGACGCTCGCGAGGTCGAGCGGCGACTCGGCCTGTACGGACGCAACGAGCTGCCCAAGCAGCCACCCCCGAGCCTCTGGGTGGTGGCGCGGGGACAGCTTTCCAACCCGATGAACATCATGCTGGTGCTGGTCGCGGTGGCGAGCTTCATCGTCGGACAGATTCCGACCGGCATCTTCGTCCTGGCCCTGGTGACGTTCAACGTGGTGATGGGCTCGGTTCAGGAGCTCAAGGCCCAGGCAAGCGTCGACGCGCTCTCGCAACTGCAGCTTCCGCATGCCCGGGTTCGCCGCGACGGGGCTCTCGAGGAGATCGAATCGACGACGGTCGTGCCGGGTGATATCGCACTTCTCGAGGCCGGCGACCTCGTCCCAGCAGACGGCCGGATCGTGAGCTCCGCAAGCCTGGAGTTGCAGGAGGCGGCGCTGACCGGTGAGAGCGCGCCGGTCGCGAAGGAAGGGACGAGCGTGCTGAGTCGCCGAGACGTTACTGGGCGACCGCACCAACCTCGTCTTCCAGAACACACAGGTGACGCGGGGAAGCGCGACGATCGTGGTGACAGCAACGGGGTCGGCGACCGAGATGGGCCGGATCGCGGACATGGTCACCTCGACAGAGCGGCAGCGCTCGCCTCTGCAAAAGGAACTCGACGGGATGACCAAGGTGTTCGGCACCGTGGCGTGGCTGGCCGTGGCCGTGATCGCGGTCTTCGGTATCGCGCGTGGTCAGTCGTTCGACACCGTGGCACTGCTGTGCATCTCGACGGCGATTGCCTCGATCCCAGTCGGTCTGCCGACATTCGTACAGGCGATGCTGTCCTCTGGCGCCCAGCGGCTGGCCGAATCGAAGGCGGTGGTGAAATCGCTCGCGGACGTCGAGACCCTGGGCGGGACGACCGTGATCAACAGCGACAAGACAGGGACACTGACACTCAACCAGATGACCGCGACCACGATGCTCGCGGGCGGAGATTGGTTCCAGGTGGAGGGAGGTGGCTACCGCAAGTCCGGCGCGATTCTCGGCGTCGCCGGCTCAGAGCTTCCTGACTTTCGGCGCCTGGCCCTGGGGCTGACGCTCTGCAGCGATGCCACCGTGGCCGACGACGAGTCGATCATCGGCGACCCTACCGAAGCCGCCCTGGTTGTCCTCGCCGCGAAAATGAGCGTCGACGCGGAGCAGACGCGGCACTCACTCGCGCGGCGGGCCGAGGTGCCGTTCGACTCCGAGTACAAGTTCATGGCGACCTTTCACGACCGTCCGGACTGGCTCGCCGGCGGGATCCTCACAGAACAGCACTTCATGACGGTGAAGGGCGCGCCAGACGTGGTCGTGGGACTGTGCAGCCAGGCCCTCTGGCACGGCCGTCGAGATCCCGATCGATGAGGCGCGCGAGGAGATTCTGGCCGGCAATCAGCGGCTGTCTGAAAAGGGGCTGCGCGTGCTCGCGTTCGCGGCGCGCGATCTCGACGACCAGGCCATGTCGGCCGCGATCGACGATCCGATGGCGGCCGTGCACGACCTCACCCTGGTGGCGCTGGTCGGCATCATCGACCCGCTCCGCCCAACGGCCGTGGACGCCGTGCAGACGGCGCTGGCCGCCGGCATCGACGTCCGCATGATCACGGGCGACCACACCGTCACCGCCCGTGCGATCGCCGACGAACTCGGTCTCGGTCCCGGTGTTCTCACCGGTACCGAGCTGCAGCATCTCCCCGACGAAGAGCTTGTGCGCGAACTGCCGAACCTGCATGTGTTCGGCCGCGTGGCGCCCGAGGACAAGCGGAGGCTGGCGAAGCTGATGCAGCAGTCGGGGGATGTCGTGGCGATGACCGGCGACGCCGTGAACGACGCCGCGGCTCTCAAGCAGGCCGACATCGGGGTTGCGATGGGGAGCGGCTCCGAGGTATCCAAGCAGGCCGCCAAGATCGTCCTGACCGATGACAACTTCGCAACCCTCGTCCGGGCTGTCGATCTCGGCCGCGACATCTACCGCAGGATCACGTCGTACGTGAAGCTCCAGCTGACGATTCTGTCCTCGGTGCTGCAGCTCATGGTGTTGGCCACGATCTTCAATATCAACCACGGCGTGGCGTTGTTCCCGATGCAGCTGCTGTTCTGCAAGTTCTTCGTCGTCGTCACCGTGGTGGTCGGGTTCATCGTCGACGTCCCCGACCCGGGCGTCATGCAACGGCCCCCGCGCAAGCCGGGGACGCGGATCGTGAACCGGCCGCAGATCATTCGGTGGCTGCTCAGCGGCCTGGTTGTGGCCGTGACGGCGCTGCTTGTTCTCGACCTCGGACCCGACCAGCCGAGCACGACGCATGCGTCCGTGTCGATGACGATGGCGTTTGCCGTCGTGGCCTTCACAGCCGTGAACCTCGGCTTCGTGATGCGGCGTGAGCGCGAGGCCCCTTGGTCCTCGCCGCTGTTCCCTTACATGGGCTGGATCATTTTCGGCTGGTTCCTCACCTGGGCGGGCGTCGAGCTCCCGATGTTCCAACGCCTGCTCGACACTGAATCGCTCAGCGGCGCTCAGTGGGGGACCGTACTCGGCCTCTCGCTGATCGCGCCGGCGCTCGTTTGGGCCGACAACGCGATCCAGCGCCACCGCCAGGCGAGAGCGTCCGCCTGAACGGCGCTTGTGAAATGGGAACTCGCCATCATTTCCGCAGCCGTCCTCGGGGTTGCGGGAGTGTCCCGTCGGCTCGACGGAACGTCCTTCACAACGGCGATGGCGTTCGTGCTGATCGGTCTGCTGCTGGGGCCGCTCGTCGCCGACGGTGTCACGGTATCGGCCGCGAGCGCGACATTGCGTACGTTGGCCGAAGCCACGTTGGCCGTCGTGCTGTTCGCGGACGCCTCCCGGATAAAGCTGCCGGTGCTGAAGCACGAATACGCGGTACCGCTGCGCCTGTTGGGGATTGGGCTCCCGTTGACGATCGCCCTTGGCACCTTTGTGGCGGCCGAGCTGCTCACGAATCTCAATGCCGCCGAGGCACTCGTGCTCGCGATCGTGGTCGCGCCCACAGATGCCGCGCTCGGGCAGGCGGTGGTGACGGAGCCTAGGCTTCCGTCGCGCATTCGACAGGGACTCAACGTCGAGAGCGGCCTGAACGACGGCATCTGCGTGCCGTTGTTGCTGATCGCCCTCGCGGTCGCCGATGTGGAGGATAAAACGGCGACAGGCCACCACGCCTTCACGATCGTCGTTCAGGAGATTGGCTACGGAATCCTGGGAGGCGTGGTGGCGGGATCGGCGGCGGCGGCCGTCGTGCTGTGGCGTCAGCGAGACCTGGTCACCGAAGCCTGGCTTCAGGTCATTCCGCTCGCGGGTGCCGCCCTCGCCTACGGGCTGGCCGCGGGACTCGGGGGATCAGGGTTCATCGCAGCGTTCATCGCCGGCGCGATCTTCGGCGGTCTGGCGCCCCGTCAGTCCGAGGAGGCGTCGCGACTCAACGAGGAGATCGGAGCAGTGCTGGGAGGAGTCACGTTCTTGATCTTTGGCGCAGTGCTGCTCGGCGCTTCGCTGAAGCACATCACTTGGCAGATCACGCTCTACGCGGTGCTCAGCCTGACCCTCATCCGGCTGTTGCCCGTTGCGATCGCAATGGCTCGCAGCGGCGCGAAGTGGCAGACGGTCGCGTTTCTTGGGTGGTTCGGTCCAAGGGGGCTCGCGTCGATCGTGTTCGCGATCATCGCCGTTGAGACCTCACATCTCACGGGAGCCAACACGATCCTGTTGGCCGCATACCTCACGGTCGGCCTTTCGGTGATCGCTCACGGCGTCAGCGCAGCACCGCTCGCGATCCGCTACGCAAGTTGGTATGAAAAGGAGGCGCTGGACCGTCCGGCAACTATGGAAAGCGTCTCCGTGCCACACCACCCCCCGCGCGGCCCGCGTTAGCGCTCGGGGACCTCGGGACCGGGTCAATACCTCGCCGGGATGTAGAGGCTCGAGTGATCGGGCTGGCGGTATCCAGATCGCTTTTGACGTGCCGGCAGCTTCACGTGGGCCCGCGGCGACGACTCGTATGGGATCTGATCGAGCAGATGTCCAATTATGTTCAGTCGGGCACGCTTTTTGTCGTTCGAGTCGGCCAGATACCAGGGGGCGAAATCACTGCTCGTGGCAGCGAGCATCTGGTCGCGGGCACGCGAATACTCATACCAACGACCGTAGGATTCCAAATCCATCGGCGATAACTTCCACAGCTTGCGTGGGTCGCTGATGCGAGACCGGATCCTACGCGTCTGCTCGTCCTGGCCGACCTCGAGCCAGTACTTGAGCAGGATGATGCCGGAGTCGACCATCGCCTGTTCGACCAAGGGGACCATCCGCAGAAAGCGGGACGCATCGTCCTCGGTGCAGAAGCCCATCACTCGCTCAATGCCGACGCGGTTGTACCAGCTTCGGTCGAAGATGACGGCCTCCCCGGCGCCCGGGAAATGGCGTATATAGCGCTGGATGTACATCTGACTTTGCTCGCGCTCAGTTGGCTTCGGAAGCGCGACGACCCTGAACACGCGCGGACTCACACGCTCGGTGATCCGTTTGATCACCCCGCCCTTCCCGGCGGTATCCCGGCCTTCGAACACGATGCAAACCTTCAGCCCCTCGTTCACGATCCACGATTGCAGCTGTACCAGTTCACCCTGAAGCCGCGCCAACTCTTTCTCGTACTGCTTGCGGCCGAGCTTCTCGCGTTCAACCGGGTTCTTCGCCGTTGGTTCGGTGCGTTTCTGATCGCTCATACGTTCACTGCGGTCGAGCCTAAGTCGCGCATCGACAGGCCGATCGCTGACACCGACGATTCACCCAGGTGATCGTCAATTCGCCCGGATCTTGGGCTGACGATCGTTGGCGGTCCGGGCAATCGGAGCCGAGCAGTTCACATTCACCAGGGTGATTGGGCGCGGGCGGCTGTCTATCGGAACATCCGCACCTTAGCTTGGCGCCATGGACGTTTTTGACACGCAAAAACGATCGACGGAGGTCGGAGATGGCATTACACGAACTAGAGATCGGCCCCATCGATGTAGTCATCATCGGCTTCCCGCCCGGCGCACTGATGACTGGCGAGGCGATGCCGATCTTCTTCGGGCTCGTGGACCGCAGAATAATTCGCGTACTCGACGTTCAGTTCATCACCAAGGACGAGGACGGCATCTGTGAGGGGATTGACCCTGCAGATCTGGAGGCGAGCCGTGTTGGCGACCTCGCGGACTTCGCCGGGGCTGCCTCAGGCCTACTCAGTGATCACGACATCGCGCTCGCCGGCAACGAGATCGAACCGGGTGGTGCCGCCGTGATGATCGCTTATGAGAACCGGTGGGCGGCACCTTTCGTCACCGCCGTTCGACGAAACGGTGCTGTGCTGATCACCAACGAGCGCATTCACACGCAAGACTTGATCGACGCTCTCGACGCAGTCGAGGCGGCCGCGTGAAGGAAGGGGAACATGATGCCTGGACTACTACGAGGGATTGCCCGCACGGCCGTCGTCGCCGGCACGGCAACCGCGGTGTCCAATCGGGTGAGCCGGCGCCAATACAACCGCTGGGGCGCGCAGGAAGACCCACGGCAGGGCTACCAGCAGCCGACGCAGTACGACGCGCCGTCGGCGGCGGCCGGCCCCGGTGACGATCACGTCTCCCAGCTCAAAGGGCTTGCTGAGCTCAAGACGCAGGGATTCCTCACCGACGCGGAGTTTGCCGCAGAAAAGGCCCGCATACTCGCGCATTGAGCTCGAGCCGTGGGCGCCGGCCGGGTTTCGGGTTCATCTGGGTGAATGGGCCGCGTCACTCGTTCGCGCTTCTATTGCTGACCTACCGTCGCGATGTGACCGTGAGCCCGCTCGAGCGGCATCAGGAGGACTTGAATCGGCCGACACGCTGGCGAGGCGGTCAGGATCGTCGTCGTTGGCCTTCCTGGGCTGGATGGAATTGCGCGTTCTCGCATCCGTACACGGTCGGTGCGGAAGAAGAGTTCATGCTCCTAAATCCAACGGATTTCTCGCTGGCCCATTCGGGCGAGAAGGTGCTGAGGCGACTCTCGGGTGAGCTTTACGCACATTCATCCCCGGAGACCCACGCGGCTGTGATTGAGCTTGCGACCGGCACTCATTCAGACGTGGCCGGGGCGGTGCAGGAGCTTGCCGCGCTGCGCGCTCAGCTCGACCGCGAGGTGCGGGCCATGGGCCTGGTCGCAGCATCGTTGGGCACCTACCCTTTGGCGTACTCGGGCGAGACGCGGGTTTCGGGATCCGCGCGCTACAGGCTCGTCAGTAAGTCGATGCGGATGCTGGCACGCAGGGAGCCGACCTTGGCGCTGCACATCCACATCGGAATTCCCGACCCGGAAGACGCGATCCGCGTACTCAATGGCCTGCGGCAAGCGGTGCCAATCCTCCTTGCCCTCGCGGCCAACTCCCCCTATAACAAGGGTCACGATACGGGGTTCGCCTCCGCCCGAACGGTGATCTTCCAAGGCTTTCCGAGGACCGGTACCGCCCGCCGATTTCTCGACTACGAAGATTACGTCCGCACTGTGGACGCGCTGATCGGTTCTGGCGCATTGCCCGATCCGAGCTTTCTGTGGTGGGACGTGCGACTGCAGCCCACTCTCGGAACCGTCGAATTCCGAGTGATGGACGCCCAGACGACCGTCGCTGACACCGGGGCGCTGATTGCGCTGGTCAGATCACTGGCGCGCCTCGAGTTAGAGGCAGAGCCCACGGAGGCGACGAGCCCTGAAGTCCTCGCGGAGAATCGTTTCCTGGCAGCGCGAGACGGATTGGGGGCTCGACTGATCGACCCTAAGAAGCGGGCACTTGTGCCTGTGAAGGGCCTCCTGGACGCCCAGCTCGAGCGGTGCTCTGCTCATGCCGATCCAGTCAGCTGGGTCGAACTGGGACGTGCGGCGCGGCTGGCAACGGGGAACGGCGCCGATCATCAACGCCAGTGGGCGAGAAAGACAGGCCTGATGGGGCTTGTGTCGAGAGCTGCTCGCGGTTTTGCGACATAGGTAGCAAGCGAGCCCCTGGCACCTAACTAGGAGATAAGTTCACCCGCGCCGGGTGATGGCCAGTCACCCGAAGCTCCGTGACCGTCCCGGGACGAAGCCCTCGACGAAAGACTGCGAGTCGGGAAAGGCAGGAGCGAGCGGTCATGGCGAGTTCGGGTCCAGTTGAACTTTCTCCCGCAAAGGAGCTAGCGCCTCTTGCTGAGTGGAAGCTCGCGACCCCACGGCCGCGGCGCGGAATGGTGCATCGGGCCCGGATCGTGCAGGCGATCGAGGCGGGTGCGGACTCGCCGCTGACTCTCATTGCGGCGCCGGCCGGGTACGGGAAGACCACGGCCGTCCGCTCTTGGTGGGAGACCACCCACGGAGCGGGCGCATGGGTGACGCTCGATGCACTTGACAACGATCCAGCGCGGCTATGGACCTACGTCGCCGAGGCTGTGGACCGTGTGCGCGGCGGTCTCGGAGGTAGAGCGCTCAGGCGGCTCCGCGGCCAGCCGGTCGCGCTCGAGGACGCACTCGACGAACTCATGAACGGAATCGCGTCGTTTGGGACGGAGCTGGCGATCGTGTTGGATGACGCCCAGCAGATCAAGGATCAGGACTGTCTCGCGACGATCGGTTACGCCGTCGAGCGCCTGCCCGCAAGCGCGCGCCTGATCATGGTCAGCCGAGCGGATCCAGCTATCGAACTGGCCGTACTGCGAGCGCGCGGGATGCTGACCGAGGTGCGTACGGCCGAGCTCGCGTTCACCGCCGCCGAGGCACACGAGTTATTCGTGGACCACGCCGACCTCAGACTGGATCGTGAGCAGATCGAGTTTCTGCGAGACCGGACGGAGGGGTGGCCCGCTGCCCTGTACGTCGCCGCCCTCTGGCTTCGATCCGTCGACGATCCGGGCCAGGCCGTGCTCGAGTTCACCGGTGAGCATCGCTACATGGCCGAATATCTCAGCCACGAAGTGCTCACGGTGCTCGAACCGAGCCGTCGTTCGTTCTTGCTTCGCGTCGCGGTTCTTGGACACTTCACGGCCGAGCTCTGTGACGCGGTCCTTGGTTGCACGGATTCAGCGCAGCTACTCGCCGAGCTCGAGGAGTCCAACATGTTCGTTCAGAGCCTCGAGCACGGGGCGTGGTTCCAGGTCCACACGCTGTTTGCGGAGTTCGCCGCCACCCGGCTCGAGTCGGAGGACCCCGGTGCGGTCGCGCGAATGCATCGGCGCGCGGCAGAGTGGCTCCGGTCGCGAGGTCAGTATGTCGAGGCTACGACACATGCGGCAATGGCTGGGGACCACGAGGTCGTGGCGGAGATTCTGAGCACGTATCACCTCGCGCTCCTCCGGAACGGACGCGCCAGCACGCTGCTCCGCTTGACACGAGCGCTGCCTGACGAGACGCTTCGGGAGCATCCGACGTTGGCCAGTGCGGCCGCGGCCGCGGCGACGTTGGTGGGCAATCTGACGCTTGAGCGACGCAAGCTCGTTCAGCTGGCGAGCCAAGGAATTGTTCGGGATTCCCGGCGCTCGGGCTCATATCCATCGGCACTCCTGGCAGTGGTCCGCGCCGCAGGAATCGACAATGGTGTCGCGCAGGCGGTCAGCGATGGTCGCGAGGCGGTCGAGCTGTCGGAGAGCAGCGCCGACGACGAAGTGCTCGTCGCTGCACTGGCCGCACTCGCGCGGGCCCTCTACTTCGCGGGAGATCTCGACCATGCCTTGGAGGTCGCTCTGCGTGGCGCCAAGCTCCCCAGTTCGGCGCGTCGGACTCCCGGCTCTGCCCTGGTCCGGGTAACGCTGGCGTTGATAGCAGCCGATCAGGGGCGCCTTGCGTCCGCGCGGAGCCACGCCGAGCAGGCGCGGGCGATCGTGGGCGGCATCACGAGCAGCAGAAGCTGGCTCGGTGCCAACGCCGGGGTCGCGACCGGCGCCGTGCTGGCAGGTGACGGTGACCTTGTGGCGGCCGAGCACGAGTTCGCCGTCGCAGAGAGTCTGCTACGCGACGAAGTCGCTTCGATTTACCACGCTCATGTGCTGATGCCGCTCGCCGAGGTTCGCTGTAGACGCGGCCGGATCGATGAAGCCGAGGCAACGTTGCGTCAAGCCCGCGACGAGATCGCAGAACTATCCGACACAGGAAGGCTCCCGGCGACGGCGGCGGAGGTGGACAAGCGGCTCGTGCGCGCGAGACTGGAGGCAAGCCACGGCGAGATTGTCGAATCCCCCAGTCAGGCCGAGTTCGCGGTGCTGCGACTGCTCTCGACCGACCTATCGGTGCGAGAGATCGCGGCCGACCTATTTCTTTCCGCCAACACAGTTCGGTCACATACGCGGTCGATCTACCGCAAGCTCGGCGTCGGTTCGCGTGAAGCGGCCGTAGCGCGAGCGGAAGCGCTAAGACTTTTCAATAAAGCCGAGACATGAGCTCGTCTGTTCGTCCGATAGCTCCCGATCGGCGGTTGTTTGCCAACGACTGCCGTAGGCTCTGGGTTGCCGATGCCATCACTTCGCAAGCGCCACGCGGTGGAGCTTTTCCAGGGACTTCCCGACCATTACGACCGGGTCGGTGCTGTGATGAGCTTCGGGCAGGATCCGCGGTGGCGGCGGGCGCTCGTTGACGCTGTTGCTCCAGAACCGGGGATGCGGATTCTTGACGTGGCCACCGGAACCGGGATGGTCGCGTTCGCCCTCGCCGCCCGGGGCGCTGAAGTGGTCGGACTGGACCAGAGCGAGGCGATGCTCGGCCGCGCCCGAGAGCGGCTGCGACACACCCCACAGCTGGCCAACCGGCTGTCGTTCACGCTCGGAGAGGCTGAGGCGCTGCCGTTCGCCGACGCTGAGTTCGACGCGCTGTCGTTCACCTACCTGTTGCGCTACGTCGACGATCGGGCGGCAACGATGCAGGAGCTGGCGCGCGTGGTCAAGCCGGGCGGGCGGATCGGGATGCTCGAGTTCGGGGTGCCAGGCGATCCGGCCCTGCGCGGACTCTGGCGCATACACACGCGCCTCGGCCTGCCGCTGATCGGCCGCGCTGTTTCACGGGACTGGTACGAGGTCGGCAGGTTCCTCGGTCCCAACGTCGAGCAGTTCCACGCGGTCGAGCCGGACCTTCCGGCGCTGTGGCGCAAGGCCGGAATTACCAGGGCCGCACAGCGTGATATGAGTTTTGGCGCCGGCATCGTCGTCACGGGAGCCCGAGACGGCAACGAAGGTCGATAACCCCGTCGCGCCACGCCCCGCGTTCTACGCGCTGTCGCCCGGCGGCTGGCGCGACCTCGTCACGATCCTGCATCCGCCGTACACCGCTTGGCATCTCAGCTATGTGGCGATTGGTGCGGCACTGGCACCGACCTTCGTGTTGTGGCGACTGGGCGCCGCATTGGGAGCGTTCTTCCTCGCGCTCGGCGTTGCCTGCCATGCCCTCGACGAGCTGGCCGGCCGCCCCTTGGGAACGCGCATGTCGCGGAAGCTGCTGATCGGCCTGGCGGCAACGGGGCTGGGCGCTGCGGTGGCGATCGGTTTTGTCGGCGCGGTGATCCTGTCGCCGTGGCTGATCCCGCTTGTGGTCGCGGGCGCATTCCTGGCGCTGGCCTACAACCTGGAGCTGTTCGGTGGACGGTTCCACACCGATTTCTGGTTTGCTGTGGCCTGGGGCGGTTTTCCCGCCTTTACCG
Source organism: uncultured Conexibacteraceae bacterium (assembly GCA_963720195.1). Classification (GTDB taxonomy): domain Bacteria; phylum Actinomycetota; class Thermoleophilia; order Solirubrobacterales; family Solirubrobacteraceae; genus Palsa-465. Next base: position 128,336 of record CAVRFD010000005.1, on the reverse strand, counting down.
GCTGGTTCGTCGAGGCACTGAACGTACGCGTCGAAGGCGTCCTGGCGGCGTTCACATGTTTTCTTCTCAGCGTCGCCCAGCGGCGCCTATCCACCCCAGCTCGGGAGCTGCGCCGGCGGACGATCTCGGTCACGGGGAGTCAGACGCTGCGAGACGGTCAGGTGCGAGAACTCGACAAGGAGGCGGTGCTGGCACCTTTGGAGGGCGCGCTGTCAGCGCTCTGGATGGCCATGGTCGTCCTCGCAGTGACGCTCGTCGTAGCGCGGTTGTGAGGTCTGATCGACCATCCGTGTCGATCCGAGTCGTACTGTGCCGGTCTCTCGATCACACTTCATGGCAGAACTGACGATCACTGGAGGCACCGATGACACACAGCGAGACACAGGATCAGCACCCCGCGTGGCGATCGTCGAAGGCGATCGTCCTGACGGTGATCAGTCTCGGGATCGTGGCGCTCGCCCAGCGGGACATCCAAAAGCGCCCAAGCGCCGAGATCCGCGGCAGCAAGCTGCTGTGGCGCCTGGTCAGCCTCAACGCGTTGGGTGCGATCGCCTACCTCAAGTGGGGCAGAAGCACCCACTAGATCCCGAATCGGGCCCGGCCTGAATGGCCGGAGGCCCCGTCGAGTGCACGGGGCCTCCGGTGTAGCGCGCGTGACTCTCTAACCCACAGCGCGCACGTCAAAGGCGGTCAGGCGTGGCGGATGTGGCCGCCCGGGCGGCGCTGCGAGACCGCGATCCCGCCGCCGAGCAGGAGCGCCGAGATGGCGACGCCTGCGCCGGCGCCGATCGCGGCGTCGGCCCAGTCGAAGCCGCCGCCTGAGGCGGTGACGCGGACGATCGTCGGCGCGACGGCGTCACGAGTCGCGTCGATACTCGTCGGTGGATCCTGCACGTAGCTGCCGTGGCTGTTGACGTTGAACTCGCCGGCTGACGCGGTGCCGGCGCTGACGGCAAGCATTGCTGCAACAGCGACGCTGGCGATGATGCGGCGCGTGGTGCTCATGTGGTACTTCCTCCTGTGACCGCGCGGTCGCCCGGTGCGACCGATCGGGGCGCACTCTCCGCCGTGCCGGTTCAGGGGCGGTCAACGCCGGTCAAAAACCGGTAAACGCCTTAGCTCGAGCGGTGAGCAGCCGGCTTGCGGATACAGAGCGCCGCCAGATCCGTGCCAAACGTCGGCACGAAGGCCTGACATCCGATCCGGGCCGAAAAGAGCTGGTGGGTCGATGAGTTGCCGAATGCAACCCAGGGGACCGCCTGAGAGGCGAGCTCCCGATCCAGCTTCGCGTAGGTGAGGTAGCGGTCGACACCGCTGAGCCGGTCCGCCGCAGCCAGCCGTTTGCGGTAGGTCGGATCCACGAACGTCGGCAGCACCCCGCGGTCCTCGAGCAGCAGATTGAGGAAATCGTCCGGGTCGGGATAGTCGGCTCCCCACCAGACCAGCCCCATGTCGAAGCCGGCGTTCGGGACGTTGTACATCTTGTAGATCTCCGGTACCGAGAACGTCTTTACTACGACCCGTAAGCCGATCGCCGCCAGGTCGGTCCTGATCACCTGGGCCTGATCGCCGCATGCATCGCGATCGCACGTGTAGAGCACGACCTGGGATCCCGCGAAGCCCTTCGCAAGCCGCCTGGCCTTGGCCAGATCAGGCGTAGACGGGAACACGCTGATGTCCGTGTGGCCTGGGATACCAGGCGGTAGGTACAGGTCCGTCGGCTGGTCTGCGAGGGTCGTATGCATGTCTCCCAGACGGGCCAGTGCCTCGCGATTGATCGCGTAGCTCACCGCCAGGCGCAGCCGCTGGTGCGAGAACAGGGGCCGGTGGGTGTTCAACATGTAGAAGTCGAGCTGGGACTCCGGGTTGACGAAGTACTGCTGGTGCCCCCGCTTGGCTGCCGTGCTCCCGGGGCCGTACTTGGCCGCCAGCGTCGGCGCCTGAGCCGCGGTGATCTCGCCGTCCACGGCGTAGTCCGCCTTACCGTGCTCCACTTCTGAGATGGCGCGCGCCGGGGGCACGTTCACCGCTACCTCGATCCGCGCAAACCGGCGGGGGCGATCGCCGTGATAGTTCGGATTCCGGACCAGCACGATGCCCTGTCCGGGGATGTAGGACGCGGTCGTGTATGGGCCAGCGCTCGGGATCACCCGGACTCCGTCGGGATTGAGCGGGGTGTCGGGCGGCACCGCGCAGAAGAAGGGCTGGGCGAGCCGATATGACAGATCGGGCTCGGGCGCAATCAGATGAATGATGAGCTTGTTCCCGTCAACGACGACCCCGGAGATGTGCTTTGCCTTGCCCGCGATGTAAGCGGAAGCACCAACGATGTCGTCGAACTCGTTGACCACCGGGTTCTTCATCACCGGGTTGAGCGTGCGCTCGATCGTGTCCTTGAAAGTCTGAGCGGTGACCGTCTGGTTGGACGGTGGCGCGAAGCGGAAGCCTTTCCGGATCGTGAACGTGTAAGTGCGGCCGCCCTGCGACACCAACGGCAGTGACTTCGCCACCTCGGGGACGAGCTCCGTGGCAGCCGGCCCTGACTTGTCCGGATAGTTCAGGAGATCAGCGCAGGTTGCATACAACAGCTGTGCGGACAGCGGCTCGTAGGCGAGCGCCGGATCCATGTAGTCGACGTCGTATGACGCGACAACCCTGAGCGTCCCGCCGGACGCCGCGGTGGCGCCGCCGGGGAAGACGGCTGCGTCGACGGTCACCCACGCCGTGCCGCCTGTGACGACGATCCCCTGCGGGCTGCCGCCTACTGTGATCGTCGCCGTCACTTGATCCGTCTGCGGATCGATCCGGCTGACGGTGCCGTTGCCGCTGTTTGCGACCCACACCGAGCCTGCCCCGACGGTCACACCGAGCGGGTCATCGCCCACTGGAATCGTGGTCGTCACCGCCGCGGTGCTGGGGTTGATCCGCACGACCGTGTTGTCACCTGTGTCGGCCACCCACACGCCGCCGTCGCCGATCGCGATGCCGTTGGGCTGATGGCCGACATCGATCGTCGTAGTCAGCCCCGTCGGGTCGACGCGAACGACATCATCACCCTCGCTGTCGGTCACCCACAGAGCGCCGGCACCGACCGCAAGCGCCGCCGGAGAGGAGCTTGGGTCCATCCGTTGGTCGATGGCGCCGCTGGTCGGACTCAGCCGGGTCAGGTCACCCGAGAACGGCGCCACCCACAACTGGTCGCGGCCGCTCGCCACCGCCGCAGCGCTCGCCGGATCCACGTTGCCCACGCGGACAGTTCGTTCAATCGTGTCGAACTGCGGATTGATCTGGTTCGCGGTGACGTAGTTCTCGGTCGCGTTCGAGCTCACGGCCCAGACGGCTCCGTCTGCCGCCGCGATTCCGGTGGGCGGTTGCTTCAGCGCGATCGTTCGCAGGGTCTGGAGCGTGCGTGGATCGACACGTGAGACGGTTTGGTCGTCAACGTTCGCCACCCACAGCGAGCCGGACCCGACCGCAATGGCGCTCGGCGCGTCTCCCACCGGAATCGCAGCATCGACGTGGTTCGAACGCACACTGATGCCGGCTACCGAGTTGGACCCCACGCGCACCGCCAAGCCGTGGCCGCCCGTGAGCTCGGCGATGGCGGCGGCAACAACGGCCGCGAGCAGTAGCACGCCGCCGCCGGCGAGCAGCCACGTTGCGCGCATGGCACGCCCAGGCGTAGGCCGCGGCGAATCGCCGATCCTCTTGGACGGCCGGTTCCGAGCAGGGAGGTCGAGCGCCGGATCCTGGGTGAGGATCTGCTGTTCGAGCGTCCGCAACTCGGGGCCGGGCTCGAGTCCAAGCTCGTCATGCAATGCCTGCCTGCCACGGCGGTATGCGTCGAGCGCGTCTGCCTGGCGGCCGCAACGGTAGAGGGCGAGCATCAGCTGGCCCAGGAGGCGCTCACGATTCGGATACCTTCGTGCCAGCGACTCGAGCTCCGCGACCAGGTCGTGATCACGACCAAGCCTCAGGTCAGCCTCGATCCGGTCCTCCAGAGCAGCGAGCCGCTCCTCCTCGAGCCGAGCAATGGCCTCCTGTGCGAACGGCTCATAGGCCAGGTCGGCCAGCGCCTCGCCGCGCCACACCGCGAGGGCGGTGCTGAGCTGCTGCCTGGCAGCGGAGGCATCGCCAGCCGAGAGCGAGTGGCGTCCCTCCGCGGCAAGTTGGGCGAATCGCTCCGCGTCGACCTGCTCGGGCGTCGCCGCCAGCTGATAGCCACCGGTCCGTGTCAGCAGCGCGTCCTCGCCGAGCGCCTTGCGCAGATGCGAGACATAGCCTTGGACGATCTTGGCCGCGGTCGCCGGCGGACGGCCGTCCCAGAGCTCGTCGATCAGGCGATCACTCGAGACGATGTCGCCCCGACGCAACACGAGCACGGCAAGCAGCGCCCGCTGCTGTGGTCCGCCCAGCACAACGGTGCGGTCACCGTCGACCACCTCGAACGCCCCAAGAATGCGGAAATCAAGCATGATCTCCCGGCCCCGCGCAGCATAAATCTACTCTCGCCGTCAACTTGCTGGCGGAACCTAAAGGGACTAGAGGTTCACCCGCACCGGGTGATGGACACTCACCCGAATCTCCGTGACCGTCACGGCAAGTGGTTATCGATGAAGGAGCATGATGCGCCTGGGACCCACCGATAGCTCAGAGCGCGCCGGCGCGCACGACGAACTCGCGCCACGCTTCGCGCTCGTCGGCGCGCGGCCGTGGCCTGAATTCACGCTGTGGCGGCAACTTCTCGGCGATCTCCTCCACGGATCCGAGGACGCTGGCGCCTACCGCAGCCAGGGCCGCGGCGCCCAGCGCAGTCGTATCGACGGCACCGAGTTCGACGGTCACCTGAGCGAGGTCGGCCAGAAGCTGCGGAACGACGTCAGATTGCGTGAGACCACCGTCGACGCGAAGCTCGTCCAGCCGGACGAAGTTGCTCATCGCATCGAGTACATCGCAGACCCGGTGGCAGATGGCTTCGATGGCGGCAAGTGCAATGTGCGCCGGCTCCGTGGCGGCTGAAAGCCCACTGATCACCGCGCGCGCGTTGGGATTCCACCATGGCGCTCCGAGACCGGAGAGCGCCGGCAGCAGCTTCACACCCTGCGTTGTCCTCACGGACGCGGCGAGCTCCGCCAGCTGGCGGGGCGACTCGTAGAGACCGAGTCCGCCTGCCAGCCACTCGAGCAGCGAGCCGGCGGTGAACACGCCGCCGTCGAGTGCGTAGTACGGCACGCCTGCGACGGACCACGCAACCGTGGGGACGATGCCGGCGGACGCGGCGCCAGCGGGCGCCGCGGCACCAGTGAATGTCAGGACGAACGCCCCTGTACCGAATGTCGCCTTGGCCCTCCCCGGGAGCACGCAGCCCGAGCCGGCGAGCGCCGCCTGCTGGTCGACAACCTGGGCGCGCAGCGGAAGTTCGCTGCGCCAGCGCTCGTGGGTGAGCGTTCCGAGCTCGCCAACGCTGTCACGGATGCTCGGCAGCGCAGTGACGCGAACCCCGAAGATCGCGCACAGCTCCTGATCCCAGGAGCCCTCCCCCAGCCGCGCCAGCTGCGTGCGCGAGGCGGTCGAGCGGTCGGTCGCAAAGCCGGCGCCCAGCTGCGCGCACAGATACGAGTCAACCGTGCCGATACAGACATCGTCCGGCAGCCCCTGCTCGAGCAACCACGCCACCTTGCCGGCGCTGAAGTAGGGATCGACCGGCAGGCCGGAGCGCTCAGTGATCGTCGAGAGGGTCGGCGCGTCGAAGCCGTCCAACTTGAGCTGCGAGCGTTTGTCCTGCCAGGTCACGATCGGCGACAGCGGCTCCCCGCTCGCCCGGTCCCAGGCGACCACCGACTCACCCTGGTGATCGAGCCCGCAGCCGACCACCTCGGCGTCCGGCACGTCGTCGAGCAGGACCGCGACCGCGTCGACGACAGCCTCGAGGACCTCGACCGGATCCTGTTCGACAAATCCTTCGCCCGGATAGGAGATGCGCTTCTCGCGCCGGACGCTGGCGACCGGACGCAGCTCAAGGTCGAACATCGCCGCTTTCACGGCAGAGGTTCCCTCGTCGATGCCGATAAGGGTTTTCACGTGAGGCCGCGATATTCGGCCGTCCGCCGCCACCAGATGCCGTCAACGGTCGCGCCGCGGCCGTATGGCACGGGCTTGGAGTCGATCCCCAGCAGATCACAGCAGACGTAATCAGCGATGCCGAGGGCAGCGGTCAGCCCGGTGGAGCGAATCGCCGCGACGTTGAGCAGCCGCTCTGCGTAGCTCGACCAGCCGATCACGTAGTTCTCGCCGTTGGCGCCCGCCGGCCGCAGGCCCGCGTACGCGAAGATCGGCCGGACCGCGAGTCCTGGAAGCAACGCGACCGCCTGCTCACGCAGCGCAAGACGGGCCTCGTCGCGCACCGACCAGTCCGACTTGTCGGTCATGTCGACGGCGGTCGGACCGCAGCAGACATGCCCGTCGAGCGTCGGGAACGCAAGGATGCCCTTGGTCTTCGGCGTCGGCACCGGCAACAGGATCTCGGACAGACCCGGATCCGGGAATACCAGGAACTCCCCCTTGCGCGGCACGATCGCGAACGAGTCATCGCCGAACGCGTGTGCAACGTCGTCGGCGTAGAGACCGGCGCAGTTCACAACCACCGAGTAATCGGGCAGGTCGTCAACGACCCTCTGACCGAGGCGGATGTGGGCTCCGACGCGCTCGGCCTCTGCGCAGAGCGCCTGCGTCAGCGCAACCGGGTTGGCTACCGATTCGCCGGGCACGAGCAGGTCGTCACCCTCACGAACCACCGGAACGCCCAGGATCTTCGCGTTCTGCTCAACCTCCGCCGGGGCGTTGCGCATGCGTGCGCCGCATCGCAGCACCGGGATGCTGAGCGCGTTGATCGCCTCGTCGCGCAGCGGCGCCGCCCGTAGGATCAGCGCCGTCTCGAGCTCGCCGAGCTTCGAGTCAAAGCCGGTGTGCAGGATCCCGGAGTTGGTGCCCGAGGCGGCGAGACCAACCTCGGTCTCCGCTTCGAAGAGTGTCACCTCGCGGCCACGGCGCGCCAGCGCCAGCGCGACCGCGCAGCCGACTACTCCCCCTCCCACGACCCCGTAGGTCACTGGCATCGGGCGCACCCTATCAGCGGTGAATATCCCTTATCCAGGGAGCCGGCCACGTAGCATGAGCGCGTGCTCGAGACGCGTCCAGGCGTGTAGCGCACCCTCCGGCGCGGATGAGCTGTAATGCAATTGAGCCTGCACCGACGGGCCTTCTGCGAGCGGCCGGGGCTATACTGGGCGACCCACGCGGCTGTAGCTCAGTTGGCTAGAGCGTCTGCTTGCCATGCAGAAGGTCGAGAGTTCGAGTCTCTTCAGCCGCTTCACAGAGAAGCCCTCCAAACGGAGGGTTTTTTTGTGCCCTAACACCCTTAGGCTGAACTGACTCCGGGTTAGGGACACGGCGGTCAAAGAGTGATACGCGATCACTTAGGGGTCAGCTGACCCCAATAATCAGGCGACGTTGGCCGAGTGGGCCGCAAGGACCGCCTCGTAGTCCTCCCAGGTGTCGACGTCAGATGGGATCGGGCCTGGAACCGGCACGTCGACAACTGCCTCGCCGGCGCGATCCATTAGCTTCCAGACACCCTTATCGCCATGCAGCGTCGCCAGGTCTGCGAAGACCGCGCGGGAGCAGGCGAACGGGTGGCCGCGCCCGTTTTCGTAGGCGCAGGCAGCGAGGTTCGAGTCGCCACGCGCCGCGATCAGCGCCGCGACGCTCTCAGGCCTGACCCCGGGCTGGTCGCCGAGCATCAACACGAGCGCGTCGGCGCGCGGATCGACTGCGGCCAACGCGGCCGCGATCGACGACGAACATCCCTCGCTGAACGCCGGATTGTTGACAACCTCGAAGCCGTCGAGGTCGACCACGCCTCGGACCTCAGGTCCACCGCCACCGATCACACACAGCGCCTGGTCAAACGGGCAGCGTCGCGCGATCGAAAGCACGTGGCCGAGCAACGTCGTGTCCCCGAACGGCAACAACTGCTTTGGTTGGCCGAGGCGTTTTGAACCCCCCGCCGCCAGTACGAGACCGGTCACAAAGGTCATTGCGCACCTCCGTCTTCAGTCTGGTTCAAGGCCCTGGCCGCCTGGATCGCCTCCCACACGTGGCTCGGTGTGCAGGGCATATCCACGTGTTTGACCCCGAACGGCGCGAGCGCATCGATGACGGCGTTGACGATCGCAGGCGGCGACCCGACCGTCGCGGACTCGCCCACTCCCTTGGCGCCAAGTGGATGGTGTGGTGACGGAGTCACGGTCTGGCCCGTCTCCCACTCGGGCACCTCGCGCGCGGTTGGGATCAGATAGTCCATCAGCGACCCACCGAGACAGTTGCCCTGCTCGTCGAATGCGATCTCCTCCATCAGCGCGATCCCGACACCGTCGGTTAGACCGCGGTGGATCTGCCCGTCGACGATCATCGGGTTGATGCGTACCCCGCAGTCGTCCACAGCGATGAAGCGTCTTACCGTGACTTTGGCCGTGCCCGGGTCGATGTCGACCACACACACGTAGGCGCCGAACGGGAACGTGAGGTTCGGCGGGTCATAGGTCGTCTCGGCGTCGAGCCCGCCCTCGAGACCCGACGGAAGCTCAACGGTCCCGCGCGCCGCCATCGCGATCTCCTGGATCGTCGCGCCCTGCTCCGGATCTCCGGTCACGAACCAGCGCGCTGGCCGCGCGGGTGGGTCGTTCTCCCATTCGAGGTCGTCCGGGGAGACCTCGAGCATCGCGGCGGCGACGAGCCGCGCACGTTCGCGCACCTTGCGGGCGACGATCGCTGTGGCGGCGCCGCTGACCGGTGTCGAGCGTGAGCCATAGGTTCCGAGGCCGTACGGGGTGTTATCGGTGTCGCCGTGGAGCACCTCGACGTCGTCGGGCGGAATCCCGAGCTCATGCGTGACGATCTGAGCAAACGTCGTCTCGTGCCCCTGTCCCTGGGTCTGCACGCTGATTCCGAGCTGCGCCTTGCCGGTCGGAGAGATGCGCAGCGCGGCAGTGTCATTCATGCCGAGCCCGAGGATGTCCATGTGCTTGCGCGGCCCGGCACCGACCGCCTCGGTGAAGAACGAGATGCCGATGCCCATCAGTTCGCCACGGGTCCGCTTCTCGGCCTGCTCGGTCCTGAGATCGTCGTAACCCGCAATCGAGAGCGCCAGCCGCAACGCCCTTTCGTAGTCACCGGAGTCGTAGGTCCACCCGGTCTTCGAGGCGTACGGAAACTGGTCGGGCCTGACCAGGTTCTTGAGCCGCAGCTCGACGGGGTCCTGCCCCAACTCGCCGGCGAGCCTGTCGATCAGGCGCTCTATCAGATAGACGGCTTCCGCGATCCGGAACGAACATGCGTAGGCGACACCGCCCGGCGCCTTGTTCGTGTACACGCCCCGGACCTCGCAGTGCGCCGCCTGGATGTCATAGGAGCCGGTGAATACGTGGAAGAAACCGGCCGGAAAACGGCTTGGCTGGGCAGTCGCGTTGAACGCGCCGTGATCAGCGAGCGAACGCACCCGCACCGCCAGCAGACGCCCGTCGCTAGTTGCGGCCGCCTCGCCGTGCATCACGTAGTCACGCGCGAAGCTCGTGGCCATCAGGTTCTCCGAGCGGTCCTCCATCCACTTCACGGGATGGTTGGTGATCATCGCGCCGACTGCGGCGCAGACGTACCCCGGATACATCGGCACCTTGTTGCCGAACCCGCCGCCGATGTCGGGCGAGATAACGCGGATCTTGTGCTCCGGCAAATCCAGTAGCTCGGCGAGCATCGTGCGATGGGCATGCGGCGCCTGGGTTGTCTCCCACATTGTGAGCTTGCCCGCAACCCTGTCGAATTCGGCGACCGCTCCGCAGGTCTCCATCGGCGCCGGGTGCGACCGCGGGTAGATCAGATCGATGTCGACAACCACGTCCGCGGTGGCGAACACGCGGTCAGTCGCGATCCGGTCTCCCGCCTCCCAGTCGAAGACGTGGTTGTCACGCTTGCCGTCGATGTCATCGCGGATCACCGGCGCGTCGCTGTCGAGCGCGTGCTTGGCCTGGATCACGACGGGGAGCGGGTCGTACTCGACGTCGATCAGCTCTAGCGCGTCGCGGACCGAGTAGCGGTCCTCGGCGATCACGAAGGCGACCTCCTGCCCCTGGAAGCGAACCTTGTCGACCGCCAGCACCGCCTGCACGTCCAGCGACATCGTCCGCACCCAGGCCGCTCCCCGAGCTTCTAGGTCGGCGCCGGTGATGACCGCGTGCACCCGCGGGTGCCGCAACGCCGCACTCGCGTCGATCGCGACGATACGGGCGTGCGGGTAGGGGCTGCGCAGCATCGCCCCGTGCAACATGCCCGGCAACCTGATGTCGTCGACGTAGACGCCGGCCCCGCGGATGAAGCGCGCGTCCTCCTTGCGCTTGAGCGATCCGAAGCCGACCGCGTTCCCGTTCCGGTGGCCGTCGGCCGTGGGATCGGGGGGCGCCGCGCCATTCATGCTCAACCGTCCGCCGGCCGCGGCCCGAAGGCCTTTGCGTAGTCGATGCCCTCGATCTCCACAGCAACATTGACCTTATGGCAGCGGCCGCACCTGATCCGGAGCTTGCGATTCATGTACTCGGGCGGCATCGCCCGCGCCAGCAGGTTGCCGCAGCTCACGCACACGTAGTCGTCAGGACCGTTGCCGGAGAACACCGGCTTGTTCGGGTTCTCCTGGACTGCGGTGCCGCCGTTCGGCGGGATCTCGCCGGGTTCCGGGAGTCGCATCGCAAGTGTCGACATCAGTGGATCCTTCCGGTCGCGGAGTCGTCGGCGATCCGCCGCGAGAGCCGCCCGGCGTCGCGGCCGTGACGCACCGCCAGTACCTCGGCCATGATCGAGACGGCCACCTCCGCCGGCTCGATAGCACCGAGGTCGAGACCGATCGGAGAACTGATGCGCTGCAGATCGTCCTCTGACACACCGTGACCGCGCAGGCGCTCCCGCCGCGCTACCTGGGCACGCTTGGAGCCCATCGCGCCGATGTACGCCGGATCGGCCTCGAGCGCCGCCAGCAGGACCTCGTCGTCGATCTTCGGATCGTGTGTGAGCACCGTGATGTAGGTCGCAGGGTCGACTGCGCCGAGCGCGGCGATCGCCGCCCGCGGCCACGCCGCGACAACGTCGGTCGCGTGCGGGAAGCGTTCGCGTGTGGCGAACTGAGCACGCGGGTCGATCACGTACGGACGCCAACCGGCGATTCGCGCGATCTGGGAGAGGTAGCTCGCGTACTCGACAGCACCGAAGATCAGAAGCCGCGGCTGCGGCGCGACCACATCGATGAACAGTTCGTCGCGGCGCTCGGAGCGCTCCGCCCACATCAGCTCCTGGGCGGCGTCGAGCGCGCGCGACTGCAGCCCGGCATCACCGAGCCCGCCTTCGACCTGCCCGTCGGCCGTGACGAGCACACGCTGACCGGCCCACTGGCCCGTGAGTACGGTGACCAGGGCGCCGCGCCCGTCGGTCCTCGCGAGCTGCGCGAAGGTTCCCTGCGCGCTCATGGCTCGAAACGCTCGACCCAGACGTCGATCTCGCCACCGCACGGAAGGCCGACGTCCCAGGCCTCGTGGTCGGCGATCCCGTAGGAGTGCAACTGCGGGACGCCGTCAATGAGAACGCGCTCGGCGACAGCGACGACCGCGCCCTCGACGCACCCACCCGAGATCGCGCCGAACAACTCGCCGCGATCGTTGATCGCCATCTTCGAGCCAGGTGGGCGCGGCGCCGATCGGCGCGTGCCCACAACGGTCGCGAGCGCGACCCTGTCTCCGCGCGACACCCATGCCTCGATCCGCTCGGCCACGTCCCTCATATGGTCTTGAGGTTCTCGGTGAAGTTGTCGATCAGCGCGGTGAGCACGGTCACAACTACGCCCTCGCCCATCGACGCGGCCTTGCCGGTGATCTGGGCCGAGGTGTGGATCGTTCCGCCGCCGTCATTGAGCGCGAAGGTGACGTCGGCGTTGGCGTAGCCCTGGCCGCCGGCCTCACGTGACTTCACCCTCAGCACAGCCTTATGGGCCGCGTCGTCGCGCTCAGCGATATCCACGGTGCCGGTGAATTTCATCGACATCGCACCCATCTTCACCGCGATCTCGGCCTTGGCACTCTCCGGCGAGGTGCGCTCGACGACCCGTCCGCCCTCGACAGCCGGGATCAGCCTGTCGAGGTCGAGGATCGCCTCCCAATCGTCGTCAGTGGATTTACCAGTGGAAAACGAGTTATCCAGTTCGATGGCCATCTCGACGCACTCCCTTCAAACAGTTAATTGTCATAGTCAGCATGAGTCAGATAGACTGCACGCATGTCAACACGCGCGGGAACCTACACACTCGGTCCGAGCTCAGCCTCCCTCAAGGTGTGGACCGGCAAGGAGGGCAAGGCCGCCAAGGCCGGGCACAACCTCGAGATCGAGGTTGGCGACTGGTCGGCAACCGCCGAGCTCGGGGAGACTCCCGAAGAGACACGGTTGTCACTGACGGTGAACTCGGATTCGCTGCTGGTCCTCGCCGGCAGCGGCGGGATGCAGACCTTCGACGACGATGCCAAGACAAACGTCGCCAGGACGATCGTTGACGAGGTACTCAAGGGCGGTGAGATCGCGTTCCGGTCGACCGGCGTGCACGGCGTCGACGGCACCCACGACCTGCATGTGCACGGCGACCTGACACTGCTGGGGAAGACGGCGCCGGTGGTATTCACGCTCGTGATCGAGGACGACGGCAGCCTCACCGGTGAGGCCGTCATCAAGCAGACTGACTTCGGCATGAAGCCGTATTCAGCACTGTTCGGGACATTGAAGGTCAGGGACGAGCTGCGCGTCACCATCGACGGCAAACTGCCTGCAGCATGACGGCCGCGCGCTTCGAGCTCTTCGTGCGTCCCGCGCTCTACGCGATGCAGGGTGCGCAGGCGCCTACACCTGAGTTCGGCGCCCGCAAGCTGGCACCGACGGTGACCCAGAACCCTGAGCGCGACGACCTGATCCGTGTGCGGATCACCAATGACTGGACGGTCGAGCCGTTGCACGGCCAACAGTCGCACCAGATAGCGATCACGGCGATGTCGGACGGACTGGCGCGGATCCCGACGGGGACCGGCGAGATCCCAGCTGGAACCGAGGTTGCCTTCCTGCCGCTTCACGGTCTCTGATCAACCTCCGCGGGACGGGGACTCAACCGCTGTAGACCGTCTGCGCGTCGAGGCCGCCCTCGATCCCCGGCGGTAGCTCTCCACTGCCGTAGGAATAGAACGCGACGTCCGCGATGGTCATCGACTGGCCGTCGTCAGCCATGAAGCGGCCGTCCTTCCACGTGAGCTCGTCAGGCGCGGTGGTCATGCCGGCACCGGCGAGCAGCCGCGCCTTGGTGAGGATCTTCTCCGTGGCGCTGACGATCGCGTCGGACGCGCCGCCAGAGGGCTCCGTGTTGAAGCCGTGATCGATCCCGAAGCGATCGGTGTCGTTGTTGACCGGCTTGATATCGAGCGCCGGCACACCGAGCTGCTCACCGACGAGGGCCGCGTACTCGTCCTCGTGCCCATCAGGGTCGGTCGTCAGGCTGAGCACCATCTTCCCCGTCGGATGGATGCGGATAAACACCGCCCGGTAGGCCTCACCAGCCATCTACTTGCCTCCCTCATTGGTCGCATTGGCGAGCGCCTCGAGCCGTTTGCGTTCGAGGTGCACGGTCAGAGCGTTGTGGTCCTCCAAGTCGCAGAACGCCGGCTGCGGGCCGCCCAGCGGATGGGGCGGCACCGCGGGACGCTCGCAACCGGGATAGATGCATAGCTTCTGTGTGGTCTGCGGGTTCGGTGTCGTCTGAGCACTCATTGCTCTCCCCATCCTGCAGTTGTTTTGCCCCGGCTCGGGGTCCAGCCGCTGGGCATCGCCACCGAACTGCCGCGTACGGGGGTCGCACTGCCCCACGGCTCGTCCTCCGGGTCCTGCGGCGCGACCGCCGGCACCACGCGCTTGCCGAGTTCAGGCCAAGCGGCTCCCGGCATCTCCTGGGGCTCACAGCCGATCGCCAGCACGACCTCGTCGAGCGCGGCAAGGCTCTCGCCACTTACGAGGGCATCGAGGTACGGCATCGCGGCCAGCATGCCGGCCGCCTTGGGGACGAAGTCGCGAGCCGACGCGCGCGGGTTCACCCAGATGATCCGGTGCGCCATCAGCGAGAGTCGCTCCATCTCCCGGCCGACCAGCTCCGGGTCACCGCGCTCCCAGCCGTCGGAGAGGATCACGATGACGGCGCCACGCGCCATCCCGCGGCGGCCGAAGCGGTCGTTGAAGTGCTTCAGCGCATCGCCGATGCGGGTGCCGCTTGACCAGTCCGGCGCCGTCGCCGCCGCGCGCTGGATCGCCCGCTCGGGACTGCGTGACTGCAAGGCTCGCGTCAGCCGCGTCAGCCTGGTCGCGAACACGAACGCCTCGACCAGGCCACCGCCGCGCATCGCACTGCCGGTTGCTGAGGTCAGGAACTGCAGGTAGGCGCGCGCGTAGGGCTCCATCGAGCCGGAGATGTCGCAGAGCATCACGATCCGCCGCGGCACCGCGCGCCGGCGGCGGCGTGCCAGGCGGATCGGGTCCCCGCCCGTGCGCATGCTCGCCCGCATCGTGCGACGCATATCCATGCGCTTGCCATGTCGGTGGCGGCGGCTACGGCGCGACCGGCGCACCGGCGTGACGACCCGCAGCTGTGACATCAGTCGGTAGAGATCGGCGAGCTCGGAGGCCGTGAGCGTCTCGAAGCGGCGGCTGCGCAGCAGCTCGGCATCGCTTGCGACGGTTGGCACCTCCAGCTCCTGCTCTGGCTCTTCGGCGTCGCTCGGGTCGGCGCGGTGCCGGCGAGGAGTCCGAGGCCGTGTCACGGCCGAGGCCGTCGCGCTTGCTCGGGCGTTCGGCTGCCGGGCGCGCGTCCGGCGCGGCGGCGGTCTGCCGACCCGGCGGGATCTCGAGCTCAGCGTCCGGCGCACCGAGGCCTGCGCGACCGAAGATCTCGGCGAACACGCGGTTGAAGGTCGCCACTTGCTGAGCGTTCAGCCACGAACACCGCGCGCGCCGTCCAATAAAGCCGCGAGCGGCTGATCGGCCTGACGATCCTGAGTGCCTGCGCGAACCGTGCGGCCCGCTCGACGCCAACGGGGAGGCCGGCGTCCTGCATCCTTCCCGCGAATCGCGCCGCCAGCGGCGCGAGGTCGAGCACGATCGTCTCGACGCCGAACGCGGCGGCCCGCGCCTCGCCAGTTTGGGTCTGATCGGCGGTCACGTCGCGCTCGCGATCAGCTGCTCGAGTCCCGCCTCGCGCAGCACGTCCTGATCCTCTGAGTACTTCACGACGGCTCCGAGCGTGCGGTCGATCGCAGCGGGGTCCAGGCGCTCGACGCCGAGCAGCGCCAGCGCCGCAACCCAGTCGATCGCCTCGGCGACGCCCGGTGGCTTCTGAATGTCGGACTCCCGCATCCGTGAGATCGCGTCGGCGACCTGGACCGCGAGTGACTCGGCGACACCCCGCACGCGTCGGCGCAGGATCTCCACCTCACGCTCGCGCGACGGGTAGTCGATCCACTGGTACAGGCAGCGCCGCTTGACAGCGTCGTGGAGGTCACGTGTGCGGTTCGACGTGAGCACGATGATCGGCGGGTGCGTAGCGCGCACCTGGCCGAGTTCGGGGATCGTCACCGCGGCCTCACCCAACAGTTCGAGCAGGAACGCCTCAAAGTCGTCGTCGGCGCGGTCGACCTCGTCGATCAGCAGCACAGCCGGACGCGGACCCGGATGCTCGAGCGCGCGGAGCAGCGGCCGGCGAATCAGGTAATCGGAGCCGAACAGGTCTGCTTCCGATAGCGCACTGCCGCTCGCCTCCGCCAGCCGGATGCTGAGCAGCTGGCGCGGATAGTTCCACTCGTACAGGGCTTCCGATGCGTCGATCCCCTCGTAGCACTGCAGGCGAATCAGCGGCGTGTCGAGCGCGACCGCGAGCGCCTTCGCCGCCTCGGTCTTGCCGACGCCCGCCTCACCTTCGAGCAGCAGGGGCTGCGGCAGCCGCAGACTCAGGAAGATTGAGGTCGCGAGGCCCTCCTCAACCAGGTAATCGACACCCGCGAGCCGCTCCGCGAGCGTCTCAACGTCCGGTATCAGGTGAGCGACCTCGTCACCGGCGTCGCCGGTTGCTCCACTTTCCATCTTCGGGTCGCGGTTCATCGCGGCTCTATGCCGCCTGCTGGGCGACGAACGTGCGCTGGCATCCGTCGCAGCAGAAGTAGTAGGTCTCGCCGTCGCGCTCGGCCGACGGGGTGTCTGGGAGCACGACGATCTCCATGTGACAGATCGGATCGAGTGCCGACCTCGTGCTCGGTCGCGCCGGTACTCGCCCGCCGCGCCTGGACCACGCCGCCGAGGATCGAGAGCGCGACCTCACCTGGCGTCTTCGCGCAGATGTCGATCCCCGCGGGCGTGTCGACACGGTCGAGCAGCTGCTGCGGGACGCCGCCCGTCACGGAGTTCCGCGAGTACCGCGCCGCCACGCTTGACGCTCGCGACCAGACCGACGTAGGGGAGGTCCGCCTCGAGCCCAACCCGTAGCGCCTCGAGCTCGTCCCGCCCGTGCGCAGCGACGATCAGCCCCAGGTCTCCCGGAGCCGGGACCAGCGGGTCCCGGCGACCTGCTGGCAGTACGATCTCGAGCCCGAGCAGCGGGCCGAGCTCGGTGATCGAGGCCACGATCGGCGAGTCGCCGACGACGAGCAGCCGCGGCGCGGGCAGTGTCGGCTCGAGAAACACCTCGACGGCCCCGCCGGACAGACACGGATTGCGCACCGTCACCGAACCCTCATCGCGCGAGATCTCGTGGCCCGCTGTCGATCGGCACCCCGTCCGGATCGTCCTGCTCCGGATCCGGCATGATCCGCAACAGCATCGGCTCCCCGGTCTCGATCGCCTTCAGCGAGTAGAGCCGCACGCTGTGCTGGGTGCAAACCCCGCCGATGAACCCGTCGAGTGTCCCGTCGGCGTGCACGAGCGCGGCCGCGCCGGCGTTCGACGCTCGTCGGGTGCTGGACCCGCACGACCCTCGCCGTCACGAACGGCTCCCGCCGCGCCGCCAGCTCGACGCCGATTCTTGAGAGGTCGTCAGGTATCACTGCGGCGGCTCCGGGTGGCCCATAGCGGCTGCCCAGACACGGTCGGGGGTGCACGGCATGTCGATGTGCGTGACGTCCGGATGCTGCTGGCGCAATGCATCGATCACGGCGTTGACGATCGCCGGCGGTGAGCCGACGGTCGGCGACTCACCGACGCCCTTGGCGCCGATCGGATGGTGCGGGGAGGGTGTCACCGTCTCACCCAGCTCGAAGTTCGGGCATTCCATCGAGGTCGGGATCAGGTAGTCCATGAACGAGCTGTTCAGGCAGTTGCCCTCGGCGTCGAACGAGATCAGCTCCATCAGCGCGATACCGATGCCCTCCGCAAGGCCGCCATGGATCTGCCCGTCGACGATCATCGGGTTGATCCGCACGCCGCAGTCGTCCACCGCGATGAAGCGCCGGACCCGAACGTGATATGTCTCCGGATCGATGTCGACGACGCAGATGTAGGCGCCGAACGGGTAGGTCAGGTTTGGTGGGTCGTAGATGACCTGCGCGTCCAGTCCGCCCTCGTACCCTTCCGGCAGCGACTCGCCGCTGTAGGCGCGCTGGGCGATGTCCTCGATCATCGCGCCCTTCTCCGGATCGCCCTTGACGTACCAGCGGCCCTTCTCCCAGGCCAGATCCTCGGGCCGTGTCTCGAGCATCGTCGCCGCGATCATTCGCGCCTTGTCACGCACCTTGCGGGACACGATCGAGACAGCGGCACCGGACACCGGGGTTGAGCGGCTCCCGTACGTGCCGAGTCCGTACGGCGAGCGGTCGGTGTCGCCGTGGCGCACCTGCACGTCTTCGGGCGGGATTCCGAGCTCCTCGGAGACGATCTGCGCGAACGTGGTCTCGTGGCCCTGACCCTGTGTCTGAGCGCTGATCGAGACGACTGCCTTCCCCGACGGGTGGACACGCAGATCAGCGCCGTCGTTCATCGACATCCCGAGGATGTCCATGTGCTTGCGCGGTCCCGCGCCAACGCCCTCCGTGAAGAAGGTGACGCCGATGCCCATCATTTCGCCGCGGGCGGTCCGCTCGACCTGCTCCTTACGCAGATCCTCGTAGCCGGCGATGTCCATCGCGAGCCGCATCGCCCTGGCGTACTCACCCGAGTCATAGGTCCAGCCGGTGGTCGTCTCGTAGGGGAACTGTTCCGGCTTGATGAAGCTGTTCATGCGCAGATCGATCGGGTCGGTGCCTGTCTCTTGCGCGAGCGCCTCGACCATCCGCTCGACCAAGTAGGCGGCCTCGGTGATCCGGAACGAGCAGCGGTAGGCGACACCGCCTGCGGCCTTGTTCGTGTACACCGCCTTGACCTGCACGTGCGAGGCCTCGAGGTCGTACGAGCCTGTGCAGATGTGGAAGAAGCCGGCCGGGAACTTGGTCGGCTGCGCGGTCGCGTCCCAGGCGCCATGGTCGGCGATCACATCCACCTTCAGCCCCGTGATCTTCCCTTCCTTGGAGCAGATCGAGGAGTGCATGATGTAGTCGCGGGCGAAGCCCGGTCGAGGTCAGATGCTCGGTGCGGTCCTCCACCCATTTGACCGGAGTGCCGGCCACGATCGAGGCGGCGATCGTGCAGACGTAGCCCGGATAGACGGGCACCTTGTTGCCGAAGCCACCGCCGATGTCGTTGCACATGATCCGGATCTTGTGCTCGGCCAGGCCGGCGACATGGGCGTACACGGTGCGATGCACGTGCGGCGCCTGGTTGCCGTTGTAGAGGTCGAGCTGACCCGTCACCGGGTTGAAGTCGGCGATCATGCCGCACGTCTCCATCGGAGCCGGGTGCACGCGCTGGTACATGACGTCGCGGGTGGTGACGTGGTCCGCCTCGTCGAACACCCTTTCCGTCGCCTCCTCGTCGCCCGCTTCCCACGTCGGCGTCGCAAGGTTGTCCGTCTGGCCGGGCTTGTCGTCACGGATCAACGGGGCGTCCGGGTCGAGCGCCTTGCGTGCGTTGACGACGACCGGCAGCGGGTCGTAGTCGACCTCGATCAGTGGCAGCGCGTCGCGTGCCGAGTACTCGTTGGTGGCGATCACGAACGCAACCTCCTGGCCCTGGAAGCGAACCTTGTCGCCTGCCAGCACGGCCTGCGTGTCGTAGGAGATCGTCGGCATCCAGGCGAGCCCAAGCGTCTCGAGCTCCTTTGCGGTCATGACCGCGACGACGTCCGGATGCTCGAGCGCCTTGGAGGTGTCGATCGAGTTGATCTTTGCGTGCGCGTACGGGCTGCGCAGGATCGCCCCGTGCAGCATCCCGGGCAGGCGGATGTCATCCAGGTACTTGCCTTTGCCGCGGATGAAGCGGGCGTCCTCCTTCCGCTTCAGGCGGCCGAATCCAATCGGCCGCTCCTGGGTCTGCGCTCGGGAGATTCTCGGCTGTGGTCGCCATGGCTTACGCCTCCTGCTTGATCTCGGCTTCGTGCGCCGCCGCCCATTTCACCGCGGCAACGATGTTCTGGTAACCCGTGCAGCGACAGATGCCGCCGGAGATAGCGACCCGGATCTCCTGCTCAGTCGGGTTCGGGTTCTCGTCCAGTAGTGCGCGGCTGGCCATCATCATGCCCGGCGTGCAGAACCCGCAATGGAGCGCGTGCAGTTCATGGAAACCCTGCTGGATCGGGTCAAGCTCACCATTGACCTCGAGACCCTCGACGGTCCTGACCTCGTGGCCCTCGACCATCGCCGCCAGTTGCGTACAGGACTTCACAGCCTGGCCATCGATCTGGACGATGCAGGCGCCGCAGTTGGAGGTGTCGCAACCCCAGTGTGTCCCGGTCAGTCCCGGCGTGTCGCGAATGAAGTGCACCAGGAGCGTCTGCGGCGGCACGTCGCGGGTGACGATGTCATCGTTGATCTTGATTGAGATCTCCATGGTCAGGCCTCCTGATGCAGCGCGCGCGCGGCGGCCCGCCGTAGAGCGCGTTTGGTGAGGACGCCAACCAGGTGGCGCTTGTACTCCGCCGGCCCTCGGCTGTCAGAGCCGGGCATCGATTCCTCGGCCGCGATCTGGCCGGCCTGCGCGAACAGATCTTCTGAGACCGGCTTGCCGATCAACAACTCCTGTGCGCGCTTTGCGTCGATCGTGAACGGTCCGACCGCGGCCAGCGCGATACCGGCGTCGACGATCGTCCCGCCGTCGATCCACACCGCGGCTGAGACCGCGGCGATTGCGAAATCCCCTGCGCGGCGCTCCACCTTCTCGTGTGCGGAGCCGGCACCGTCTCGAACCGCGAACCGGACCTCTGTGAGGATCTCGGCGTCCCTGACTGCGGTCATGTAAGGGCCGACATGAAACTCGTCCATCGTGATCACGCGCTCACCGTCGGCGCCGCGGATCACGACTTTGCCCTTCAGCGCCGTGACGACGGCGCTGAGGTCCTCACCCGGGTCGGCCTGGCAGAGCGAGCCGCCGATCGTGCCACGGTTGCGCACGACCGGGTCGGCGATCACCTCCTCGGCATCGGCGAACACGGGCAGGCGATCCGCCAACAGCTCTGATCGGAGCAGATCGACGTGGCGGGCAACGCACCGATTCGGATCTCACCCTCCTCCTCGCGAATGTAGGACAGCTCGTGCAGGTCGTTGATGTCGATCACGCACTCTGGCTGCGCCAGCCGGAGCCTCATCATCGGAATCAGGCTGTGGCCGCCAGCGATGATCCGTGCAGTCGGGCCGACCTTGGTCAACAGGTCGATCGCTTCGTCCACGCTCGTGGCGCGCTCGTACTGAGTCGGGGCGGGCGTTTGCATCAGCAGCTCCGCGTCCGGTCGGATCTCATTCTCTGTCCTGCTTGCATCGTGGGAACCCTCCGGTTGCGGCTCACGGCATTAGTTCTCCGCCTGGACTTCCGGCTTGGTCGGTGGCTCGGCGACGACGGTCGATGCCTTGCCGGGCATTGCACGTCTGACGCCGGGCGCGTCTGTCGGCTCGTACTGAACCGGCGAGTCGGTGCCGATCACCGGTGAGCGCGGCAGCTCTCTCACGCCCTTGGGTCGGAAGTTCGGGTAAAGCGACGAGGTGGCTACCTCACTGCGGCCGACGTGTCGCAGCACCGGCCCCTCCGGACTCACGACCGCGATCGGTGCTTCGCGCCCCAACCGTGCGAGCGATAGCGTGCCGCGCGTGTAGACCTCGGAGATCCGCGGCGGCGCTATCTCCCGGGAGTCTGGATAGTTGCGCAGGCCCGACGCCGCGGCGCCCGCATACAGACTCTCGATCAAGCCAAGCGCATCGCGCAGACCGGCCTTCTTTACGAGCAGGCCCTCAAGCGCATCCACCGCCGCATCGAGGTTGGCGTTGATGTCGTCGACGACATCGTTGACGGGAGCACTCTTGGCGATCAGCTCGCCGACGTTGGCGATTGCTTCGTCGAGCGTCCTGGTGATTGCGATCAGCGCCACGATCGTCGGGAGCAGGAAGGCCGCGGCGGCGCCGATGACCAGCACGACACCGATGATCAAGACAACTCCAGCTGCAGGCATCAGTTACCCCTTGATCTACGCATCGTCGAGGATCACGTCGAGTGAGCCGCCGAAATCGGCGACGGTCTCGACCGTTTGCTTGACCTGGGCCTGGGTGGTCAAAAGCAGCGGCACGGCATCGAGGTCCCTGGACCCGGCGGCAGCCGCGTCGCGGATCGCCACGACGTGGGGCAGGATCCCGCGCGCCGTCGCGAGCACCGGCCGCAACAGGTACACCACGACCGGCAGCACGACCAGGATCAAGACGGCGTCTCCAATCCAGTACAGCGCCATTACGGCCTCCTCTCGGCGACGATCTTCGCCTTCGTCGCGACGCCCGGGAGAACCAACAGGATCTCATCGAACTTGGCGTTGATCGCCTGGACCGCCGGCTCGAGCGGCCGCAGGTGCGACTCCTCGACGCCGTGAAGCGCGGTCGCCAAGGTCCCGAGGCTCGCGGACGTGGAGGCGAGCCCGCGCCGGACCTGGATCAGCGCCACCGCCAGCACTGCGATCACGACGGCGCCCAAGACGACGCTCAGCAGAACAAGTACGTGCGTGCCGCTCATCTGCCACCGAACCCGTCAGTCAGAGCGTTCATATAGTCGTCCAAGACGAGCACCTCGTCCTGGATCTGCCCGAGCACCGGCGCGGTCGCCTGAAGCTGCGGGATGTACTCGGTGTTGCCGGCCACCTGCCCGGCGGCACCGAGCAGGGCCTTGCAGGATCGGTCGATCCGGTCGACGGTGCTCACCAGCACCGTCAGCAGGATCGCCGCGACGATGGCGGCGCCGAAACCGATCGCGAGGCTGATAGTCCAGAGGGTGTGCGCAGACGCGCCGATCGCGATCATTTTCCAACCGCCACCTTCCGCAGCGAGCGGGCGGAGTGCAGAATCCGCACGCCCGAGTCGTTGATCCGCGCGACCCCGTTCAACTCATCCGTTTGGACGCGCACCTGCTCGACGCCGGTGACGGCGGTCGCTGCTTGACGAGCGATCCGCAGCGCAAGGACGACGATCACAATCACGATCGCGGCGACGACTACAACGGCGACGATCCCAAGGACCATGCCGATGTACCAGCCGGTGGTGGCCGCTACCGCAGGCATCGTGTGACGCCCCTTTCAGCTTTCGACTGCACTGCCATCTCTCTCCCCTTCCTGCTGGCGCGAGTGCTGCTCCGCCCAGCGGATCGAACGAACGATCGTGGTGTAGCCCGTGCAACGGCAGATCTGGCCTGAGATCGCTTCACGAATCTCGTCATCGCTAAGCCGCTGGACTGGCTCGCCGTCGCGGCCGACGCGCGCAAGCTGGCGATCGAGCAGCGCCCGCGTCGTCATCAGCATCCCGGGTGTGCAGAAGCCGCACTGCAGGCCATGTTCCTCGGAGAAACCCTCCTGCACCGGATCGAGGGCACCACCGATCTCGAGGCCCTCGACGGTCCCGATCTGGTGGCCCTCAGCCGTGGCGGCGAGCACCGTGCAGGACTTAACCGGATCGCCGTCCATCAGCACGACGCACGTGCCGCAGTTCGAGGTGTCGCAGCCCCAGTGAGTGCCGGTCAGACCGAGCTCGTCGCGCAGGAAGTGCACCAGCAGCACCCGTGCTTCGATCTCGCGCGTGTATTCCCGGTCGTTTACGGTGACGGTGACGAGCATCAGGCGTCCTCTCCCAGCGCTCGGGCCAGGGCTCGCCGCAGCGCACGCTCGACCAGGACGCCGGCGACATGGCGCTTGTACTCGGCCGATCCACGCTGATCAGTCACCGGGTTCGTGTGCTGGGCGGCAGTGCGCGCGGCGCCCGCGAGCAGCTCGTCCGACGGACGCTTGCCGGTGAGCACGGCCTCCGCCTCGGTCGAGGTGATCGCCGCGCCGACCGCTGCCAGTGCGATCCCGGCATGTTCGATTTTCCCGCTGGTGAGCCGCAACGAGGCGGCCGCGGCCGCAACAGCCCAGTCACCCGCGCGGCGGTCGACCTTCTCGTAGGCACTGCCCTGTTGCTCACGCAGGGGGATGCGGATCTCGACCAGCATCTCGGCGGCTCCGACGGCCGTGCGATAGGGGCCGAGGTGGAAATCGCGCATCTTGAGCACTCGCTCCCCGTCACGCCCGCGGATCACGAGCTTGGCGCCTACCGACGCGCAGACGGCGCTCAGGTCCTCCGACGGGTCCGCCTGGCAGAGCGCCCCGCCGATCGTGCCTCGGTTGCGAACGATCGGATCCGCGATCACGCGCTCGGCGTCGGTGAAGATCGTCAGACGCTCCGCGAGCAGACCTGACTCGAGCAGGTCCCGGTGGCGTGTCATCGCCCCGATCTGGAGCTCCGGGGTCTCGTCTTCGGCGGCCATGTCCTCACGCACGTAGCCGAGCTCGTCCGCGAGCGGGTCGATGTCAATCAGGTGTGCCGGAGTAGCTAGGCGCAGCTTCATCATCGGCAGCAGCGAATGCCCACCCGCGAGCAACCGCGCGTCCGGCCCGAGCTGCGCGAGCAGCTCAAGAGCGTGGTCGACGCTCGTCGCCCGCTCGTACTCGAAAGGTGCTGGAACTTGCGTCTGCTCGCTCCCATACTCGGATGCTCTCCTGAGAGGATCTGACCGCTCCAGCGCCCAAAACCTCTCCTCCGATCAGGGACTCTGCGCTGTTATGGTGGAATCGTCAATCCGAGTTAAGGGATCACTTAGGCCAGGGACGTAGGCCATAGCCGGCATCGGGTGAATGTGACGCTCGCGCAACTCCAATCGTTCGTCCTGGTGGCCAAATTCGGCTCGGTTAAGGCCGCGGCGGCAGAGCTCGAAGTCACCGAGCCTGCTGTCTCCGTCGCGGTCGCGGCGCTGCGGAGAGAGCTCGGCGATGAACTGTTCGTCCGCGAAGGGCGCGGCATCGCGCTGACCCCCGGCGGCAGGCGCCTGGCGGCGCTCGCCGGCGAGATCCTGAGTCTGGCCGACCAGGCACGGCGATCGGTGCACGACGGGCCTGGCCAGCCGCAGCGAATCCAGATCGCCGTGACCGACCCCGTGGTTGAGCACATCGGACCTTTGCTCGACGCCTTCAGCACCCGTGACGACAGCCTCGAGCTGGGGATCGACACCGTCGCCGGCGCCACCTTCGCCGATGCCCTCGAGCATCGGCGCGTCGATGTCGCTCTCGGTCCGCATCCCGGGCCGTCGCCCTCGATCGCGAGCGTGCCGTTCCTGCGCTGTCATCTGATCGTGGTCGCCGCGTCCGGGCACCCGCTCGCTGGGGAGGGTGACATCCTGCCGCAGACGCTCGCCTCCCAGCGCTGGCTGGTCGGCCCTCCGATGCTGGACCCGACGACGATGACGGGCCGGTTCTTCGATCGCCACGGGTTATCGCCGCAGGACATTGCTGCTTTCACCAGCCAGGCCGCGGCGATCGCCGCGGCTACTGCCGGCGAGGGGATCGTGCTGGTGCTGTCCCATTCGGTTATGGACGAAGTCAGGCGGCGGGCGCTGATCCGGCTCGACGTACGAGGGACGCCGCTGACGGAGATCTGGCACGCTTCGACGCTCGGTGTCGGGCGTGCGCTTCCCGCCGCGCTGGCTTTCCAACGCTTCGCCACCACGCCGGAGGCGACGCAGGCGATCTCGGCCGGCCGGGCCGGAACCGTTTCGGTCCGAGTACGGCCGCGGGTCCACATCACGCTCTGGCGCGGTGTCGCCGACCAGCTCGACGCAGCCCGCGCTGCCAAGGGCGACGGGTCATAAGCCTTTCCTTAACTCGAGTTGACTGCGGTGGCACCTCCTCGGCAGGGTGCGACTCGGAGAGTCAGCTGTGTTGCGGGCTCGGGCCGGGCGAAGCGGGGGAGGATCAGTATGCGGGTGGCTGGCGACGGCGGAAACCGGAGCGGGCTTTTGCAGTGGGTCGTCGTGCTGGACGTTGGCGTGCTCGTCGTCACGCTGATTCTCGGGCTCAATCTGATTCCACGACTGAACGCTGGGCCGGGATGAAGGGGATGACGGATCTCGAAGATCAACTTCATCGGACCGCTGGTGCTGATCATTGGGATCGTCCACGGGTTGCTGATGCTCGTAGTCGCGACAGGGTTGGCGTGCCGGCGGGAGCGGAGCTCGACGAGCCCGGAGTTCACGTCCAAGCCGGTCACCGCCTGACGTGGGCTCGATGAACGGCATGTCGGGTATGGCCGGGATGCCGGGTATGCCATCCCAGCCGGTTGGTCACGTCGGTGCCCTGAACCTGCTGCCGACCTCGCTCGGCGTGGCGTTGACGGTTGCCTTTCTCGGCATCTTCCTGAACCATCTCCGGCACGCGCTCGATGCTTCCGGGCAGCGCCGCTTCTGGCACATCGGGCACGTGGCGATGGCGGTCGGCATGGCGTTCATGTTCGTGCCGGGGTCGTTGGATCCGTTCGATCCCTCCGCGGTCCTGTGGCAGTCGATCTTCGCCACCATGCTCGTGCTTGTGGCAGCCTGGCTCGCACGCGAAGCGCTCATCCACCGCGGCGCGAGTGGCCTGTGGGTGCTGCTTGCCGTCGAGCTGTGGGCGATGCTCTACATGTGGACACCCGGAGCCACGCAGGCGCCACTGAGCTGGCTGCTGATCGCCTTCCTGGCGGCCGAGTCGGGGCTGTGGATAACAGGCCGCGTGCTCAGTGTCGATCGCCATTGGCTGCCGAGCGGTGCCTACGGGACCGCTGATACCCGCGGTGCTGGCGTTCTGCGTATCGCCGCCACGACTGCGCTCGCCTGCGAGCGCGACCTGCGCGTCTCGATGACGGCGATGACGCTCGGTATGGCTTACATGGTGCTGGCGATGCTGCCCACGCATTGAGTCACAGATCAGGAGGTGAACGTGGCAACTGACGTCGAGTGGCCGTGGCCGACCCCGATCGGCATCCATCAGTACGTGCGCGCGGCAGAGGTCAACCCACTACTGCTGTCCGCGTTCGCGGACGGGCGGGCGGCGCTTGAACGCCAGCGCGGTGTCGAGCCCGGAGGCCCCTTCTTCGCCTCCGACGACGACCTGCTGGGTCGTGTGAAGCTGCCCGAGTGGCAGCGGATTCAGCACCCGGTGTACGGCGTGGCCAACGGTGTGACACGGCTGTACGGGCCACACCTCGGCACCCTCGGCGGCGCGTTCGTGGACTTGGGCAACGCCTACCTGCCCGCACTTGAGAACTCGGGTCTCGTATCGAGAGTTCGAGTCTCTTCAGCCGCTTTCAAAGAAGCCCTCGCTAACGGGGCTGTTGCGCAAAGGTCGCCGTGAGGCGACCTTTGTCGTTGACGCACAGAGCGGCCGATCGCAGAGCTCGGCGTTTGGGAGTGCGTCGCCGGTTACGCGGTGAGGATCGCTCGGTGGAGTGTGAGCAGGTTGTTCGGCTCAGGGCTCAACAAGGCCGCTGCGGATTGCGTAGCGCACGAGCTCGACACGGTCGTGCATGCCGAGCTTCTCGAGGATGTTGGTGCGGTGACGGTCGACGGTTTTCTCGCTGATGACGAGCGCTTCGGCGATCTGTTTCGTGCTGTAGCTCTCGGCAATCAGCTTGATGATCTCGGTTTCACGCGGTGTCAGCGGATCCTCAGGCATCGACGGCAGGTCGTCGCGGGCGCCGTCCAGAAGGTCACGGATCAGAGGGGTCAGGGCGCCGGGGTAGAGATATTTCTCGCCGCGCATCGCTGCTCGGCAAGCTTCGACTAGATCCCGGTCAACGACCGACTTCAGCACGTACCCGGATGCCCCTGCTCGGAGCGACTCGTAAAGGTAGCGTTCGTTCTGATGCATGGAGAGCATCAAGATCTGTAACTGTGGACGGCGGCGGTGAAGCTCCCGCGCGGCTTGTAGACCGGTCATCCGCGGCATGGTTATGTCGAGGATCGCGAGATCGACCCCAGGCTCGAGTCCTCGCTCGATCGCCTCCGCCCCGTCGCCTGCTTCGGAGACGACTTCTAGATCGGCCTCGGCATCGAGCACCATTCGTAGGCCATGGCGCACCAGCGCGTGATCGTCGGCCAGTAGTACTCGCGTCTTCAGAGGTGTCATGCGCCGTCCTCGAGCTCGACGACGAGCGTGACGCGGCTTCCGCCTATCGGAGAGTCCGCTTTGATCGTGAGGTGCGCTCCGATCAGCGTCGCGCGCTCGCGCATTCCGCGCATCCCGGCCCCAGGTGCGTAGCCGGCCGGTAGCCCGCGACCGCCGTCACTGACGGTCAGAGTCAGCCTACCGTCGCGATGCTCGAGCTCGAGCTTCGCGTCATCAGCACCGGAATGCCGTGCGACGTTCGTCAGAGCCTCCTGCGCGACACGGTAGAGAACGAGCTCGATCTCGGGTGACAGAGCCGGCAGCTCTGGATCGATTCGTTCTGTGATTCGCAGCCCCGTGCGTTCAGTGAAGCGTTCGCATAGGACTGCCAACGCACTGTCAAGGCCGAGGTCGTCAAGCGCCTCCGGCCGCAGCTCAATCGCGATCCGACGCACCTCCTCCAAAGTGCAGCGCACCGCCTCTTGCACGGCGATCACATCGCCCTTCAGAGTTGCCTGGGCCCGCGTCTCGACTCTCGCGAGACTCAGCAACACGGCTGTCAGCTCCTGCCCGATCTGGTCGTGGAGTTCCTGTGCGATCCGCAATCTCTCGGCCTCTTGCCCGGCAAGAACGCGTCCCGTCGCTTCGCGGCGCTCGGCTTCTAAGCGGGCGAGCATGTCGTTGAACGTGAGCGTCAGCTCACCTGCTTCGGACCAGCTCGCAGGAGTGGGCATCCGTTCCGCCTCGCCGGTCAGATCAACTCGCCGCGCCAGCTCCGTCAGGTTCTGCACCGGGGCGACGATCCGGCGCACGAGATACACGTTGAGGATCACTGCGAAAACCAGCACGACGACCAGCAACACGCCTTCCTCGTCCAAACGGAATCCTGAGACCCGCGCCGGGTCCAAGACGGTGATCGTGACCCCTACAGCGAGCGCGAGCAGGACCGCGTTCAAGCCCGCGACTCGATAAAGCAGAGGCACGTACCTCCGCCGCGAGAGGGCGGCCAGAGAGTTCTCGTTGCTTGTCAAAGCCATCGCCAAGTGAACCAGCCCCAGGCGGGAAGCTCACCATCGCCGGAGCAGCGATGGCGCGCCATAGCGCCGCGGACCGCCCGGTTCTGAACCCAGGCCCTCGAGCTTGCGGAGCATCGCCCACATCCGCCAGTCCAACTCCGCTTGGGACAGCCCGAGCGTTGATGCCACCTCGGGCCTCTCAATACCAGCCAGCAACATCCCGAACATCGCCTGGTCCTCGGTTTCAAGACGCCGACGCGTGGCCTCGGCCAACCTGGGCGGCACCGAACGTAGCCGCCTCTGACCGTCAGCGACGGCCCGCACCGCATCGCACAACTCCTCCCCGACACCGCCCTTGCTAACGAGCGCATCGGCCTCAGCCACGACACACGCGGCCGCTAGCGGCCCATCGCAATACGCCGAATAGATGACCACCCGCGGCGCCGGTTCCAACCGTTTCAGCATGCGGCTCAGCCACAAGCCGCTGCGCGATCCCAGCTGGTAGTCGACAACCGCGACATCAATCGTCTCACGCTCAGCTATAGACATCGCGGCCTCGGCGGATCCGACCGCATTAACTACGCAGAGATCAGGCTGCTCCTCCAAGAGTTGCAGCACCCCAGTTCTGACCGCCGGGTGGTCGTCAACCACGAGTACCCGCAACACGCGGCCCGTTGGCTCATCGTCAAACGGCGCCCCCGTCGGCAAAGTATCGGGATGTGTGTGAGCGATAGGCATCGAACAACTCCTTGGTCATTGGACCAAAACACCATCCCGCACCACAAACGACAACGGTATACACGCGAGCCCCCATCTTGCACCGAGGTTTTCTGCCCTGGGGCCCGCTCGGCGTGGGCAACTCATAGGCAACTCAGATCGTGCGGCGTAGGGTGTCGTCGGGTAGGCCGGCGCCTTGCGGCGCCGGGCCCCCCTCAGAACCGGACGTGCCAGTTTCCCGGCATCCGGCTCAAGCGAGCCCTGGTGGCTGGCGGGTGTTGCAGTTGAGGTGGATGAGACGGGGCTGTGCCTTGTCCGTGGTGCCTGGCGCCCAGACGACGTCGATCGTCTTGCGGGCGGTCGCGAGCCACGTCTCCCATTGGTGCGGGGTTTGTGGTCGGTCCTCGACGGCAGGCAGCGTGGCCTTGCAGATCGCGCAGCGCCCGTCCTGCTCGCGGTGGAGCCGTTGGGCGGTGCGGTTGATCGGCAGGGGTGCTTTGTGCCGTCGCCAGGCCCAGTATTCGCCCAGCGTCGGGTCATCGGGTGATGCCCGGTGCTGGACGATCTGGTGGCGGACGATGTTGGTCCAGGCAGAAGCGGTGCATGTAGGCGCCGCTGGTGCGGTCACCGAACACCCACCGGTCTTGCCTGGCCTTGTTGAACTTGCCGAAGTACCGGGCGAACACCCAGCGTGTCGGCTTGTTCTGATGGCTGGCCGTGGCCCACTTCCATGTGAGCCGCCACAGGTATTGGTCCAGCTTGCCGAAGATCACGGCAGATACCTGTGTCCGGTAGTAGGCGGCCCAACCGCGAATGATCGGGTTGAGCCGTTTGATCACCGCTGGAGCGTTGCTCCCGCGCAGGGAGCGCAGCTCATCGCGGAGCCTTCTCCGGATCCGTCTGACGGCCGTCTTGCTCGGTTTGATCAGCAGCTTGCGTTGGTAGCGGCGGACGTTGAACCCGAGAAAGTCATAGCCCTCGCTGAGCGACACGACTTTCGTCTTGTGCTCGTTGAACGCCAGACCCCGGGGCGTCAGCCACTGCGCAAGCCGGTCTCTGACTTCGAGTGCTTCCTGCCTGGTGTGGCAGTGAACGACGAAGTCATCGGCATATCTGATCAGCACCGGGGTGCCGCTCATGGCGTGTCCGTTCCGCGCCGATAGCGGGCTCCGGCGGCTGTCTCCATCCCGTGCAGAGCGATATTCAGAAGCAAGGGGCTGATCACCCCGCCCTGAGGAGTTCCTTCCTCGGTGCGGAACAACCTGCCGTTCTCGACCACCCCAGCCTTCAACCACCCACGGATCATTCCCCTCGCGGGGAACGTGCCGAGCTGGTGAAGGATGTGATCGTGGCCGATCCGGTCAAACGCCCCGGCCAGATCCGCGTCGAGCACCCACAGACGCCTGGGGTTCTTGCCCTTGGCGATCTGGAAGATCGCTTCGATCGCGTCATGGCAGCCACGGCCGGGCCGAAATCCATAGGACTTCGGCTCAAACCGCGCCTCCCACTCAGGCTCCAACGCGTTCAAGACCCGTGCTTGCTGCACGCGGTCGAGAATCACGGGGATCCCGAGCGGGCGCCTCTTGCCGCCCGGCTTGGGGATGAACACCCGTCTGACCGGCATCGCGTTGAACACGTCCGCTTGGTCGTGCACCCTGGAGACCAACTGTTCCTTGGCCTCGTCGGTCAGCACGACCTCGCCGTCCACGCCCGCGGTCAGACGACCCGCGTTGCGCTCGGTCACCCGTCGCACGCTCACGAGCGTGTTCGAGCGTGACCTGAGCATCAACTTCTGCAACCGGCGGACCCTTGCGAGGTCCCCCGCTTTGGATGCCGTGAAGATCCGCTGCCGCAACCGCCGTACTTCACGCTCAGCCCGCCGCCAGTCAACCTGGCGCCAGACCAAGCTCTCGTCCTCTGGTCCACTCACCACGACCAAGGCCGTGGCGTCTAGCTTGTCCTCGGGTTCCGGGGGCATCGTCTTCTTCCTCTTCACAGGCTCACCTGACCGCGTCAGCCCGCTTTCGCGTCCGGGCACAAGGCCCGATATCCGGCCAGTTATCCGCAGCCCGCCAGCTGGAGGACTGGCATCCGGGAACGGTTTCCTGTTGCCTTTCGGCCACCGGCATTCGCTTCTCGGTCATCCTTTGCCCGCCAGGGAACTGGGCCCTCCTCACGGTCGGCTTACCGGCCAACGGCCGGACCCTGACGGGGTTTCCGTGTTCCGCACATCCGAGCAGCGACCGGGGTGGGCGCCCTCTGTGCCCCGGGGACAACGGTGCTCACCCCGACCAGAGGCCACTTCCCGGCCGGGCGCCTGCCGCTTCGCAACGGCCAGTCCCTGCACCCCACCACCATCCCACCGGAGGGGATCTCGCTTAACGAGGCATCAACCAGGGTTCACACGTTTCGCCCGTCCGATCTTCCCCAGCCTGTGACCACCCGGATGGAACGGGCCGTCCTTGGGCTTGAGCCTCGG
Organism: uncultured Conexibacteraceae bacterium; assembly: GCA_963720195.1. Classification (GTDB taxonomy): domain Bacteria; phylum Actinomycetota; class Thermoleophilia; order Solirubrobacterales; family Solirubrobacteraceae; genus Palsa-465. The sequence continues at coordinate 96,460 of CAVRFD010000005.1, read as the reverse complement.
GCTTCGCACCCCGCCGACCGGAGCCGGACAACGCACGCCGAGGTGGGGACAGGCCATCGAGCACGGACCTGGAACCACCAGCTCAACTCACACGTCGATCTCCAATCCGGTAGTTCACTCATGATGTGCGACCTCACGTCGCACGTGGCAAGGCAGTCATCCGAGCCGCGGTCGCCGTCAGCAAGCCTCGTGATCCCGTCGCTCTTAGCCGGGCAGGTCTTCCGGCCGTTTTTTGGCGAGCTCCCCGCGGAGCACACCGGTGGCCTGGCCGACTTCGATCATGTAGCCGTCGGGGTCTCGCATGTAGCAGCGGATCTCAGCACCGCGATCGATCGGCGGCGTCACGAACTCGGCCCCCTTAGCGCTCCACCGGTCGTAACAGGCCTGGATGTCGGCGACGCGCAGGTTCATGAAGCTCGAGACCGTGTTCCCGGACTCGTAGTTCACGACCGAGATGTCGGGCTTGTCAGAGGTCGGGGGACCACCCGGATTCATCAGCACCCATGAGTTGGCAAGTTTGACGATGCATGGGTTCTCCTCCATCACCACCTGGCCGCCGAGAACTTCGGAGTAGAACGCACGGGACCGAGCAATGCTTCGTACGGTGATGAACTGGGTGACGAGAATGCCGTCCGTAGGGGCAGGGAGGTTCTCGTAGTCGATGAATGGCGCGTGCTCGTGTGCTTCGGTGCCGCTCATGATTATCTCCTGGTTGCGTTAGGGGAAGACGTCGCTCGGTCTTCGCGTCGTGACGGGTTACCGCAGCGACCGGAATGCTGCACGGACCTCTTCTGAGAACAGTCGCGGCTCCTGCCAGGCCGCGAAGTGTCCGCCTCGATCGACTTCGTTGAAGTAGACGAGGTTCGTGTACGCGCGCTCGGCCCAGCTGCGCGGTGCTTGATAGCTCTCGCCGGGGAACACCGTCACGGCCGCTGGCACCGAGATCTCGGTCGTCCGCTGGGCCGCCGCGCTGTTCGGGTTCCCTCCGCCGTTCTCCCAGTAGATGCGTCCCGCGGACGTCGCGGTGTTTGTCAGCCAATAGAGCGTGACGTCGTCCAGTACCTCGTCTTTCGTTGGGGACCTTTCGGCGTCATCCTGGTACGTCCACTCGGTGAAGCCTCCGTGCACGAGGATCCACGCCGCGAGGCCGGCGGCGGAGTCGGCCATGCCGTAACCCATGTTCTGCGGTCGTGCGGTCAGCATCGCGAAGTAGGCCCTGCCGCCCGTCTTGATGCCCCCCGCCAGCGTGTCGAAAGTCGCGCGTTCATCCTCGGACAACCCGTCCGGCGCGGGCCCGCCGGCGGCGAGCGCCGCGGCCACGTCAGCCGGGACCGTTGCCGGCAGGTTGACATGGATGCCCTTCAGCCCTGCTGGCGCGCGTCGTCCCATTGCCTCGGCGACGCCGATCCCCAGTCACCGCCTTGGGAGACATAGCGCGTGTATCCCAAGCGAGTGAGCAGCTCGGCCCAGGCTCGCGCGATGTGATCGGGGTTCCAACCCGGCGATGTCGGCTTCTCCGAGAAGCCGAAGCCGGGCATCGACGGCAGCACCAGATGAAACGCGTCTTCCGCTCGCCCGCCATGCGCTGTCGGGTTGGTGAGCGGGCCGACGGTCTCCAAGAGCTCGACAATCGAGCCGGGCCAGCCGTGGGTCATGATCAATGGCAACGCGTCGGGGTGGGGCGAGCGAACGTGGATGAAGTGGATGTCGAGACCGTCGAGGCTCGCTACGAACTGCGGCAGAGCATTCAGTCTCGCCTCGAGCCTTCGGCAGTCGTAGTCGGTGCCCCAGTAGCGAACGAGTTCCTGGACCTTCGCGAGCGGCGTCCCCTGAGATCCGTCATCGACCGTCTCCTTTTCCGGCCAGCGCGTCGCGGCGATTCGTCGACGCAACTCGTCGATCTCCCCCTGTGGGATCTCGACCCGGAACGGCCGGACCGCTGCGGCACCCGCCGGCTTTTCGCTTGTGGCAGACATGCAGGTCTCCTTGCTTGACGACGGCGCCAAGCGTGATCGGCTCGCATCGACGCCGCACCCGTGACTACCTAGTCTGCCCCCTGGCCTCCCAGATTGCGAGGGTCATGGGACGAGCCTGCTCCTGACCCGATGGGGCCGCCGGGCAGCTGGTTCGAATCGGGTGTCGGTTCTCGCCTAGCCCGCCGCGAGTTTGGCGAGTCGTCCGGACTTGTCGGCCTGCACGGTCTCCCGATACCCACCAACCACCTCATCGCCGACGACGACCACTGGGCAACTCTTCCGTCCAGTAGCTGCGAAAAGCGCCGCCCGGTCGGCATCACTTTGGACATCGATCGCGGTGTAAGAGAGGCCGCGGGCGTCAAGGAGCCGCTTCACCCGTGCGCAGATCTCAGAAGGCTCTGCGGTGTACACCGTGATCTCAGCCATGCGCCTCCGCCCTCGGTAGCTCTTCCGCCGAAAGTCTAGGTCGACATCGAGATCACCGGCCGGCTGGATGTCGACTACGACTGAGTCGCTACATCAATCGAATTACCCAGAATCCTGGTCTGGGCGACTCGGCCACGGCCTATTAAGGTGCCGTCGCCGGGCGCTGGAACCGATCGGCCCGGAAGCGATTACCGGGCCTGACGCTCGCCTGTGGATAGGCTCCGCTCATCCACGAGAGGAGCGAGATGGCGGATCGACCGACGTTGTACGTGTGCCATGGCGACGAGGGCGGTCCTCCGTTTCATCCGTGCAGCCGCGTTCAGCAGGCGTTGCACGCAAAGGGAATCGAGTACGACAAGGTGATCGCCGGGCACGGTGCCCCGTTCCCGTTCATGCGCAGGGGTTCTCGTGATGAGCTCGCTGCGACGACCGGGGACCGGAAGCTGCCGACGCTGAAGCTCCCTGACGGAACCGTCCACAAGCATTCAAAAGCGATCCTCCGCTGGATTGCCCAGCAGCCCTCAAATAGAACGGATGTCTGACGAGGACGCAGGAACACCGGCGGACACAGCTTCGGGAGCCGGGTATGTGAACCCGTCCGGGGCTGGGATCACGCTGGTCGCGGCGGCACTTCTTCTCGTTGGGACGTTGCTGCCTATACACACCCGGTTCCCGATCCATTTTCCGCATAACTCGCTGATCACGAGCGGACGATGGTGGCTGACCGTTATCGCGGTCGCGATGGGGGTCAATGCCACATACATGATCTTGCGGCCAGGAGCGGACGATCGGAACCGCTCGTGGGCTGCGTTCGCGGGTTCGCTCGTCGGGCTCATCGTCGGGATCTGGGGTCTCACCCAAGGCTTCCAGCAGGTGACGCTCGGCTCTAGCCAAGGGGTGTTGCCGTCAGGGCTTGTGATCATCCAGGCGCACGCCGGGATCGGCGTGTACGTGGTCCTGATCGCAGGTGCGCTCGGGCTAATAGGTTCCGTACTGATGCTCCGCGACCGCGACTGGAAGCTCATCAGAACCAGTAAAGACGTGAAGAAATGCCCGGACTGCGCTGAACTGATCCTCGTGGACGCCCGCGTCTGCAAACACTGCGGCTTCCGATATCCGAACGGCTCAACAGAAGGCCCGTGAGCTGGGTTAGCGCCGTGAGGCACTACACGCAGTCGAGCTGGTCGCTGGTCCTCAGCCATCCTCTCGATCCGGGACTTCCTACCGCGACGCGACACGATCTACGGCTGACGCAGAATCTCCCAGCTGATCCCGGAGGCCGCTTACATGAAGGGGATTCGCCAACACGGCTTCTAGTCATCTGAGCCGACCCCACCCCAGCCTGGCCTCCACCTGTCGTCTCAGATATCCGTCCCGAACACTCTTTTCGAGGTCGGGAAGGATTTGGCGGCGGTCGGCGTCTGCATAAGCGAGTGCCCTACGACTGCCAGCTTGCTCAGCCCATTCGCCCGCTTGACCGCCGTGATCACCGGCACGCCCAGGGGCTATTCGCTTTCAGACGCCCGCACCCAAAACCACCCCCCAACCATGGAGGTACAGCATGAAACGACAGCTGTCGAGCTTTGCACGGCTGCCCAAACCACTGCTCGCCGTCGTCTCGCTGGTCGCGACCGCCGCCTTGATGCCTGTCGGCGTGAGCGACGCGGCGGCACCCGCCAGGCCGACCGCCGGCGGAACAGTCGCACAAACCAACCTGGTGTCCGACTTGCCGGGTGTCGCCGCGGTCCAAGACCCCAACCTAGTCAACCCCTGGGGCATCTCCGAGAGCGCCGGCAGCCCGTTCTGGATCTCGGACAATAACTCCGGTTTGTCCACCCTCTACAACTCCTCGGCCTCCAGCCCGGTGGTCTCGATCAACCCCCTGGTCGTGCACATCCCAACCCCAGTCAACCCGCTGGCCGGTGGCACACCCACCGGGACGGTGTTCAACACGGCTAGCGCCAGCGGCGCCTTCAAGATCACCGGCCCGAGCGGTAGCGGAAACCCGACCACAGCTCCGGCCACGTTCCTGTTTGACAGCGAAGACGGCACCATCTCAGGCTGGAACCCGACCGTCGATGGCACTCACGCGGTAACCGCCGTGGACAACTCGGGGAACAACTTCACCAACCCCGACCCCAACCAGCAGACCGGGGCGGTCTACAAGGGGCTGGCGATCGCAACTAGCAGCACGCCGATCATTGCCGGCGACCCCAACAGCACGGCTCTGCTGTACGCCAGCAACTTCCGGGCCGGGACCATCGATGTCTACGACTCGGCATTCGCGAAGGTGACCGGGCTGTCAAGGGGCGCGTTCACCGACCCCGCTCTGCCTCACGGCTACGCCCCGTTCAATGTCCAGGTGCTGCAGGGCAAGGTCTACGTCACCTACGCCAGGCAGGACGCCAGCAAACACGACGACGCCGCCGGCCCCCACCGGGGCTTTGTGGACGTCTTCAACCTGAACGGCTCCCCCGCCCTGCCCGGGAGGCAGGTGCGACTGATCTCGCGGGGGCCGCTGGACTCGCCGTGGGGGTTGGCCATCGCACCGCAGGGCTTCGCCGGTCTGAGCGCCCCTCATAACGACCCGGTTTTGCTGGTGGGCAACTTCGGCGACGGACTCATCAACGCCTTCGACGCCACGAACGGATCCCCGCTGGGCCAGCTCAAGGACCCCGACGGCGAGCCCATCCAGATCGACGGACTGTGGGCGCTCCAGGTCGGCAATGGCGCCGCCGGCGGGAACTCGCACACGGTGTACTTCACCGCGGGCCTGTTCGGCGAGTCGCATGGCCTGTTCGGCTCGCTGACGACGGCCGCCCCCGGGTCCTCTGAGGGACCAGCGGAGGCACAGTGGGTGCAGGCAAATGCCGACGTCGTCCAACTCGATGCTCAGCAACTCGTCAACGATTCCGCCAACGGGGCACCAGCGGCCACCATCAGGCAGGACAACCAGACCCTCAAGGCTGCCTCCCGCGCACTGATCCGTGCCGAGCGGGCGTTCGCCAAAGACAGCCTCGCCGACATAGCCCCATAGGGCACGGCCACCCGAAGTAGAGCGACGATCTGCCCGCCGCCATTTGGCGGGCAGATCGCTCGGCCCGACTCCCCGGGCGACGCAGCGCTCTCGCGGCGCTTCTCGCGTGACGCGTCGCTCGCCTGGCTTGGTTGATCTTGGCCACGCGAGCGGTGCACTAGCCGATCGGCCCTTTCGGGCCTCCGCCGCAGGCCTTCGCGGCAATTTGGAACGCCGGAGAGCCGATGAGCCCGGGCGGCAGGCGGGCCACGTGGTTGTTGCTGGAGCTATCGGTTGGGTTCGGGTCGGCGAAGCTCGGGACGCCGTGGCTGCGCATGCACTTTGCGAACCTCAGGTCACGCTGGCTTTGCTGGGTGGCCTGCGCCGCGGTGGCGTGCTGGTGTGGGAGGTAGTGCTCACACTTTGTCTTGGCGGCCACGAACGCCGGGGCGTTGACCGTCACCCCGTTGACCGTCAGCGCCTGCCCGCTGGCCTGGATCAGCATCCCGCTGCCGCTCCTCCCGTTGTCGCGCAGGTCCGGGAAATTCGGCACACCGTTCTCACGCATGCAGCGCGAGAACGCGACCGCCAGATCGGTCGTGCTGGAGACGGTTTCAGTTGGGGGGCTCTTGGTCGTCGAAGAGTCGCTGCGGGCTGCGGCGGTTGGGGTGCTCGAAGCGCCAGGGTGGCTTGGTGAGCCTGTGCCACAGGCGGCGATTGCGCTCGCGGCTGCGAGCCCGGCGAGTAGTGTCGCGGCGCGGTGTCGTGGTCTGCGAAGGGTGTTCATGCGATCTCGTTGTGTCGGGCTGAGCGCGTAGCTGGGGCGCGATCCATCGACGCCTGGCGAACGGTAGGTTCTGGTCGGGTACAGCTCGGTAACGGGGACGTTTACCTGACTGTTACCGCCGGTCGGGCATGCTGTCCGCATGTCCTCAGGCGCTCACGTCGGCGAGCCTGTGGCGCCAACCTCGGGCGGAAGTCCGGGTTCGTAGCGATGAGGGTTCTGCTGGCAGAAGATCACGAGGAACTGGCCGAGACCGTCGCTGACGTGTTGCGCGGCGAGGGGATGGCGGTTGACGTCGCGCTGGATGGCCAGGCCGCGCTTGACCGCGCCGGGGTCTATTCCTATGACGTGGTCGTGCTCGACCGCGATCTACCCGGCGTGCATGGTGATGAGGTCTGCCGGCGCCTGGTCGCCGCGGGCAGCCAGAGCAGGGTGCTGATGCTGACTGCAGCCGGCCGCGTCGAGGACCGCGTAGATGGGCTTGAGCTCGGCGCCGATGACTACCTGCCGAAGCCGTTCGCGTTCACGGAGTTGATCGCCCGGATCCGCGCGGTCTCCCGCCGCGCCGGTACATCGCTGCCAATGGTTCTCACGTGCGAAGACCTCCGGCTGGATGCTGCGCGGCGCAGCGTGACCAGGGCCGGGCGGCCGCTGGCGCTCAGCCCCAAAGAGCTCGCGGTACTGGAGTACCTGATGGCGGCCAACGGACGGGTCGTGCGCGCCGAAGAGCTGCTCGAGCGCGTGTGGGATGAGGAGGCCGATCCGTTCACCGCGACGGTCAAGGTCACACTCAGCCGGCTGCGCGGCAAGCTCGGCGCGCCCCAATTGATCCACACCGTTCGTGAGGGCGGCTACCGGATCGGCGAGCAATGATCGCGAGGATGCTTGCTCGTCTGACGCCAGCGAGCTGGTTGCGCGCTCCACGACCGACGGCCCGGTTGCGCCTCACCCTGCTCTATGGCGGACTTTTTCTGCTCTCCGGCGCCACACTGGTCGCAGTCACCTACCTGCTTGCGGTGCGCGCCACCACGCTCACCGTTCCCGCCCCCAAGGGCCCGGCCGCCAACGCCACGCCCTACAAATCCACGTTCAGGCTGAGCACACGGGCCGGGGCCGGTAATCACACCGTGCATCTCACGCCCGCTGAGATCACACAGCAGCACGTGCAACAGACGCATCTGCACGAGGTCGCAATGCACCGGCTGCTGGTCGGCTCCGGGATCACCCTCGCGGTCGTCGCGGTCATCTCGATCGCACTGGGCTGGCTGATGGCCGGCCGCGTGCTACGCCCGGTACGGATCATCAATGCCGCCGCTCGCCGGATCAGCGCCAGCAACCTTCACGAGCGCCTAAGCCTCGACGGTCCCGACGATGAGTTCCGCGAACTCGCAGCGAATCTCGACAACCTGCTCGGGCGACTACAGGCGTCGTTTGACTCGCAGAAGCGGTTTGTCGCCAACGCCTCGCACGAACTGCGTACGCCGCTCACGCTGGACCGTGCGCTACTTGAACGAGCGCTGCGCCAGTCCGAGCCAACCCAGGAGTTCTGGAGGGCGACCTGCGAGCGGCTGCTGGCCTCGAGCCAGCAGCAGGATCGCCTGATCGAAGCGCTGCTCACGCTTGCACGCAGCGACGCGGCACTGGACCAGCCGGAACCCTGTGACCTGGAGGATCTCATCGACCGCGTGCTCCTCAGCCACGAGTTCGAGACCAACACAGACGGGTTGCACGTGGATACCCGGCTCAACCGTGCGCCAGTCAGCGGAGACCCTCGCCTGCTCGAGCGCCTGATCCGCAACCTCATCAACAACGCGATCCAGCACAACATCCCCGGCGGGCGCGTCGATGTAAGCACCGACCGCCGCGCCGGCCACGCCGTCCTCACCATCACCAACACGGGTCCAATCGTGCCCGCCAGCGAGATCTGCGCGACTCCTGCAGCCCTTCCAACGTGCCAGCGCCGACCGCACCGCCCACAGCGAGCGACTCGGCCTCGGACTCTCGATCGTGCACGCGATCGCAGACGCCCACGGGGCCGAGCTGACCGTGAACCCACAACCAGAAGGCGGTCTGGTCGTCGAAGTGAGCTTCCCGCAACCCACCGGCGATCACAAGCCGCCATTACGTGCACCAGCCCTCGACATCGGCCTCGGAAGCAACACCGCGAGAGGTCCCATAAGCCCCACCCGATGACGCCTCCTACCTGAGCCAGTCCGACCAGATACACGTGTTGTCCGGGGCTAGGCCTAGGTTCCGGAGATTGAGATCCGAGCTTCTTGGGACGACGGGGTGTGAGCCGGCCAGCCTTGATTAAGGGGGGTCGTCAGATCAGACGATGATCGTCGTGCGCTCAATCATTGGGGTGCTGGCCTTGGTCGGTGTCAGCGCGGTCCTGGCTTCGGTGTTGCGCACAGTCGTCCTCCCGCGACCTGTTCCCGCCCGCCTAGCTCGCCTCGCGTTTTCCGCCGTGCGAGCGCTGCTGAGGCTGCGCCTGCGCCTAACGGGCCGCTCGGACTACACGACCCGAGACCGTGTGTTCGCTCTGCAAGCGCCGCTGGGACTGTTCGGTCAGCTATTCCTCTGGGGACTGCTGATCTTCGTCTGCTTCGCGGCCCTGTTTTGGTCTGTCACCGCCTCGAGGATCAGTGGCGCCAGCGTCGCAACGGCGCTCGAGCAATCCGGCTCCTCGATGCTCACCCTTGGGTTTGCAAAACCTCACGGGCTCGGACGACAGTTTGTGGCGTTCGCCGCTGCAGGCGTCGGCCTGACGCTCCTTGCCCTGGTGATCACCTACCTGCCCAGCTTGTACGGAGCATTCTCCCGACGCGAAGCGCTGGTCACCAAGCTTGTCGTCCGAACAGGCGCCCCGCCGTCCGGTCCCGCGCTGCTCGGCCGTACCTGGCAACTGGATCGCTTCGATCGGCTCGAGGAGGTCTGGGATGGCTGGGAGGACTGGTTCATCGACATCGGCGAATCACAAACCACCTTCCCGCAACTAGGTTTCTTTCGTTCACCGCGCCCTCAGAACCACTGGGTCCTGGCCGCAGAAGCTGTGCTGGACGGCGCCGCGCTGTTCATGACCGTCTGTGACGTTCCCCGACAATCCCGCAGCGAGCTGTGCCTCCACGCCGGAGTGCACGCCCTGATCGCGATCGCCGATTTCCAGGGCATCCCGCATCACCCGCCAGCACCGGACGCGGAGATCAGACTCTCAGAGGAGAGGTTCAACAAAGCGTGCGGCGACCTTCAGCTCCTGGGCGTTCCCATCCGGAACGATCGCCATGCGACCTGGCTTGAATTTCGTTCCTTGCGCGCACGGTACGAGCCGCTGCTCGCGGTGATTGGACCTATGACCGACGCTCCCCGCAGCGAGTGGAGCTCCTGGACTGAGGCTGCGCCGCGCCACAATCCGCCGCTCTTCCGACTCAAGCACCGGTAGGAACAGATCCTTGCTTTACCGCTGCGCAAACAGCGGGTGGGCGCACCATCGTGGGCGCCCACCCGCTTGTCGGTGCGGTCGGTTCAGCCGACCAGTGCATGCCGGCCGTCACCGGCCGCGTCCGTTGCGACAGTCCTGGTCTCGAGCGTATGAACGACATGTTCACTTGCGAGCTCATTGATCGTGAGTCCGATCAGCGCGAGTCCGCCGAGCGCAAGCCCCCCTGCGAGCGAGAGGTTTACGACCGTCGAAAGCGAGAAAACGAGGCTCGAAACGATCATCCACACGCTCAGCACGGCCGTGACACCCGCGGTTGCGACTGTCGGCAGGTGCTTGCGGTAACCGACTACGAGCCCGGTCGAGACGACCAATGCGCCGATCGCGATGGCGAACGCCAGCCACATGGTTGTGTGGGCGGGGAACGCCGCCTGTGCCACTACCAGGAACGCCGCGGCGACCGCTATGGCAAGCCACGATGTGAAGCGAATAAGCATGGTGCACTCCTTGCTTGTGTTTTTGTTTCGTTGCTGAGGGCGGAATGCGCTTGTCCTCATGAGCACAAGCTTGCGCCTCGTGGCAGGCAAAGTCCAACGAGAATTTGTGCTCGCAACTATCGCTAAGTGAGATAGTTAGCCCATGGAGTTGCGACACCTCGAGTTCTTCGTCGCGGTCGCCGACGAGCGAAGCTTCACCCGCGCCGCAGAACAACTCCACGTGGTCCAGTCAGGTGTCTCCTCGGGTGTAAAGGCCCTAGAGCGCGAGCTCGGAGCCGCTCTGTTCGAGCGAACCTCACGTCGCGTGGTGCTGACACCTGCGGGGATCGCGCTGCTGCCGAGAGCCCGGTCAACGCTGGATGCGGCGCGCGATGCCCGCGATGTCGTCGACGCTGTCCGCGGCGGATTGCGCGGCGTTCTGCGCATCGGAGCGCCCTCATCCCTGGTAAGCCTTGTGGACATTCCTGCACTGCTTGGTCGCTTTCACGAGCGGCACCCTGCCGTAGGAATTGAAGTCATCACAAACCCTCACGGTTCAGCAGGGCTGGTAGAGCAACTGCTGGCCGCAGAGCTCGATCTCGCACTTGCGTCCGCTGCCTGATGGAGCTCCGCCGCGGATCGTCGAGCACTTCGTCACGTCGCGACCGCTGGTGCTGGTGGTACCCGCTGATCACCCGTTGGCCGGGCGCAAGGCCGTGCGGCTTGACCAGCTCGCCGACGAGTCATTCATCGATTGCCCAGATGGTTGGGGCATCCGCAGCGTCGTCGACCACGCCTTTCAGGCCGCCGGCGTGCGTCGGACCGTCTCACACCAGGTCACAGACATCGGTCTCGCAGCTGATCTGGTCCGTCATCAACTCGGCGTTGCGATCCTCCCCGAGTTCGCCGCACACACCGGAGCCGGTCTCCGAACAATCGAGATCTGTGACGCGGCGCTTCGCTGGCCACTGGCCGTCGTCACCTCAGACACTCGGACAGTACCCGCTGCCGGGTGGACTCTCATTCAACAGCTCACGGAGCGGCTGCGCTGAACACACGCGTTCGAGTCTTCGGCCGGCAAACGAATGTCACCCGCATCGGGTGATCACGCTCACACCGAGCAAGCGTACGGTGACAACCGTGACTGCGATCGGCTATGCCAGCGGTACAGAGACGGCGAGGACTCCCGCCCTCTTCGGTCGGGTGATGGGCCTGGTTGCGCTGACCGTCGGCTTCGCCACGCTTGGTGTATTCGTGGCGCGCAGTTGGGGCGGTGCAGGCTGGTTTGTCGCCTGGCTGCTCGCCCTCGGCTGTCTGATTGGCCTGCAGGTCGCCAACGCGCGCGGCAGCACCGGCCTCGCACTGCTCTTGCTGTTCGGTTTCGGCGCGCTAATCGGCGCGAGCGTTGCCACCACAGTCAACTATTACGCTGCCACGGATCCGACCGCCGTTCGCCAGGCGTTCGGCGCCACGGCGCTGTTCGTCGGTGCGCTTGGCTCCGGCGGCTACGCGATTCGCCGTGACCTCTCCTTTCTTTACCGGCTCGCGTTTTGGCTCCTGGTGGCGCTGCTGGGCGCCGGCGTCGTGCTGATCTTCGTCCATATCCCAGGCGCGTACACGCTTTGGGCGTTACTCGGCCTCGCGATCTTCGGGCTTTATACGGTCGTGGATTTCAACCGTCTACGGCGAGCGGGCAACGACGAGGCGATCCCCCTGGCCGCGGGGATCTTCCTCGACGTTTTGAACATCTTCCTGATTTTCCTGCGCCTGTTTGCGCGGTCGTCCTGACGTCGGACCCACTGGGTGACTCGGAGAGCGCCCCGCTCACTCGGCGTCTGCGGCCCGGGGCACGCACCGGTCCTCTACGGCGTCTGAGCAGCCGGGCCGTCGACCCTAGGCAAGCGGGCGGACCACGAGCATCTGCGGGCTGAAGACGAGCTCGAGCAGCTTGTCGAAGAAGAGCCGCACATGATCGCCGCCTTCGTCCTCCCAGCGATCGACCTCGGCGATTTCGGCTAGCAATACGTAATCGGCGAGGTCAGCGTCTTGGCCCGGCACGTCGACTGGGCGCTCGAGGCGCCACGAGGACACGGAATCGAGCGACCCAACCACCGAGGCCCGGTCCCACGACATCAGCTGTTCGAACGCCGAGGCGTTGTCCGGAGAGCGAAGTTTGAACAGGACCACGAGCGTGGCCGGTCCGGATATCGACTGTTCAGAGTCCATACGCGTCTGGCGACAGTACAGCAACAAATAACCCGATGCGGGTGATGCGAGGTCACCCATACGACGGTGAAGCTGCCCCTAAATCCAACTGGCCTCGCTTACCAAAGGGAGAGACGATGGCGAGCGCTCGAATCTGGTCTGAGGCGCTCCACAGGCCGGCGACTGATCTCGTCGACCGCATGCTCGCCTGTTACGTTGACTGGCGTGAGACTGCCGATGCAGTCGCTGAGACCTACGAGCGCTGGTCATCGGCGTCGGCTGACGATCAGGCCGGAGGGTTCTTGGCCTACGCGGCTGCGCTCGATCGCGAACAGGCAGCCGCGACGCTCTATTCGCTCGCGGTGACGGACGTGGCACGCTGGCTGCACCGCCAACGGGTCTGAGCGCGCCCAATCCCGTTATCGTCATCGGACTGCACGAGTAAGGAGGCGTGATGACTCCCATATCGCGAGGTTTTCATGGCAGGCGCCCGGCCGCGGACCCGAGCCGGATTCCGCCCGGCCAGTACCTGACGACCGACTTTCCCGTGCTCTCGGCCGGCCCCACACCGCACGCGAACCTGGCTTCCTGGAGGTTCACGATCGACGGTGCCGTCGACACGGGCGTGACGTTCACGTGGGATGAGTTCATGGCACTCCCGTCTGAGACGCCCACGGTGGACATTCACTGCGTGACCAAGTGGTCGAAGCTGGACACCAGATGGCGAGGAGTATCGATCGACACGCTGCTCGCCGCGGTCGCGCCCGAGGGCAAATACCTGACGGCCTGGTCCGACGGCGGCTATACGACCAACCTTGCGCTCGAGGATGTGACCGCCGGCCGCGCGTGGGTTGCCTACGAATTCGACGGCGAACCGCTCGAGCCGGAACATGGCGGGCCCGCGCGGCTGCTGGTCCCACACCTGTACTTCTGGAAGAGCGCCAAGTGGGTCCGAGGCCTCACGCTGACGCATGAGGACAAGCCCGGCTTCTGGGAGGGCTACGGCTACAACAATCACGGTGACCCATGGCTCGAGCAGCGCTACCAGGGAGACTGACCTGGCAGCTCGGGAGCGTCGTCGAGCTGATCGATGAGACCCCGAGAGTCAAGACCATCGTTCTCGACGTGCCCAGCTGGCAGGGTCACGCCGCCGGCCAGCACGTCGATGTGCGGCTGACCGCCGAGGACGGATACGAGGCGCAGCGCAGTTATTCGATCGCCTCGGCGCCGGAGGATGAACACCTTTCCCTCACCGTCGAGCGACTCGCTGACGGCGAGGTCTCCCCCTACCTCACCGACGAGCTTCGGGCTGGCGATGAGCTGGAGCTGCGTGGACCGATCGGCGGCTACTTCATCTGGGACGAGTCGACGGCGGCTTCGCCGTTGATGCTCGCCGGCGGTTCCGGCGTCGTCCCGTTCCGCTCGATTCTGCGTCATTGGGCGGCGGGTCCGCGCGTGTACAAGCCGCAGCTCGTGTACTCCGCGCGGTCACTCGCGGAGGTGATCTACCGACCGGAGCTCTCCCACTTTGCCGACGCCGCCGGCGTCGACATCCGGATCGCATTGACGCGCGAATGGTCGGAAGACTGGAAGGGACACCGTGGCCGCGTCGACCGCGAGCTGCTCGCGTCACTGATGTTTTCCCAGAATCCGCTCGCGTTCGTGTGCGGCTCAAACGGGTTTGTTGAGGGCGTGACCAACATCCTGCTCGACCTCGGGCAGCCATCGAGCCGCATCAGAACCGAGCGCTTCGGGCCCTCCGGCCCGTAGTCCGCCTAACTCGACGCTACCTTGAAGACATGGTCGCGTTGCATCGCGCCCGCGTCGAAGAGCTGCTCTCCGAAGCTGCAGGAGCGCACCGCGCCCTGCTGACGGCCGTGCCGCCAGACGTGGGCGCGTCACTGCCGGTCGACGCACAGGGAATCACGCGCGCGATCGATTACATCGCGATCGCGGCCGGGTTCTCCGCCGACGAGCGGAGCCAGCTGGTGCGGCCACATGCGGTCAATCCGGCGGTGCTCCACGCTCGTGTCTTCGGCGCCGCGCCGCTAACGACGGAGACCGTGCTCGGCGCGTTCGTCGAAGGTGCGCGGGTGCGGGCCGGCGCACTCATCAGCGTGGCCGACGCGATTGACGAGCAGGAACTGGTTGGGGAGGTTCAGGCGCTGTTGATCGACAACCCGCTGCCAATGGCGGACGGAGGTGACAGCACCACAGATCCGGTCGAAGCGTTGCGTAACGCCTACGCCGCTCAGGAGCAGGCGGCTCTGCTGATCGCGAGCCGCCTCGACGCCCTCAACTAGGCTGTGAGCTCGGCCCAGACGGTCTTGCCGTCCGCCGTGAGCTCGAAGCCCCAATCCGTGGCGACCTCGGCAACGAGCCGCAGGCCGCGGCCCGAGCAATCGAGCGGATGAGGATCCCTGCGGATGTATGGATGGGCGGTCCGCGCGGTGTCCGATACCTCGATGCGGACGCCGTTGACGTGCGCGTGGAGCTCGACGGTGAAGGGCGAACGCGCGTGCAGGAACGCGTTGGTGGCGAACTCGCTGACGACGAGCTCAGCGTCCTCGATCATTCGATGGGGACGTCCCCAGCTGCTGAGCGCGCTCCGCACGAAGCGTCGCGCGTCGCCCGGCCCGGTTGGCTCGCGCCGGAAATGCATGGAAACCGTCAGCTCCGAGGACGTCGTAGCTAACCCGAGCACCGGAGCGAGGACGGCGGCGTGCAGATCGCGGGTGGCCTCGCGCGACTCCGCGTGCTCCAGTCGCTGCACCAACTCGCTCGGGTACGCGCACATCAACTCGAGGGGCAGTTCGCGCAACAGCTCGTTCCAGGCCTGCTCGAGCTCGACTGCGGTCAGAACATCCCCAGCCCGCCACAGCACCGCGACCATCTCACCGTAGGCCCGAACCGGTCGGCCGGTCGCAATTGTCTTCCTGAGGAGCGAGCCAATGACACTGTGGAAGCGTGCTGCGTCAAAGCGCCCGCCCGCGGTCAACTCATCAAGCGTCTCGTGCGCGTCGAGACAGATGAGCGCGCCATCCTGAACCCTGCGCTGCCAGTCGAGACCTGCGGCAACCGATGCCTGCTCGAAGACCACCTGGTGTTCGCGCGTCGCGATCACGATCAGCGTCGCCTCGCTGGCCGCCCTGGCCAGCCACCCGGCGACCTGATCCACAAGTTGCCACTCGTACTCGTAGAAAGCGACGACGACTTCAGCCGGACCAACCCGCGTTGCCTCAAGCTTGAGCGCCACGTCTGCTCGTCCCCCGGTCGTCTTGACCATTGGATCCTAGCTTTCCGGCCGACGGACGCCCCAATCGCGAGTCCGCTCGCGGACTCCGATCGAGTCGCGATGGCGGTTGACTAGGCGAAGAGCTCGAGGGCGCCCGGCGCAGTTGCGCTCGAGCTCACGACCGGGGCAGCACCGCCGCCCGTGTCCTCGCTCAGAGCGGCCTGCACTGCCGCCGTCCCGGCCTGCGTCTGCTGCAGCACCTGAAGTGCCGCGACCGCGGTCAGGTCACCCATCGAGCTACTCATGGAGGTTGCGCTCATACACCGATTATCGGCAGGTTGAACTCACTATTCAAGCCTGATTGGACGAAAGAGCAGCTTGCCGCTCCCGACTTGAGCGGAGCTCGTAGGTCACGAACGCGGCACCGGCCAGCAGCACGCCGAACAGCGTCCAGCCGAGCGTGGTCGTCGCCAGACCGATGTACTTGAGCCCGGATGCCAGGATCACGAAAGCGATCACCGGCCGGATGTACCTGTCGGGCACGCTCGAGGACAGCATCGAGCCGATGAACACAGCCGGCACGGAGCCGATGATCAGCGAGCCGGTCAGACCGAACTGGACGTGCCCGAAGATCAGCGCCCCGACCGCGGCCGCGAGTGTCAGCGGCACCGCCTGCGTGAGATCGGTGCCGACCAGCTGCTTGGCGCTGATCGTCGGGTACACGAACAGCAGCAGGATCACCATCAGCGAGCCTGCACCGACCGAGGTCATGCCGACGATGACGCCGCCGATGACGCCGATCAGCACGGTGATGACCGGCCGGGGCGTGATCTCCTGGATCAGATCATTCCGCGCCTCACCGGCCCGACGGTCGAGCGCATAGCGCAGCACCATCGCCGCGGCGCCGATCAGCAGCGCAGCTCCGAGGATCATCTCGATGTGCTTGACGTCACTCTTGGAATTCCCCATCAGGCTCAACAGATAGGAGCCCAGGATCGCCGCCGGCACAGAGCCGGAGGCCATCAGTAGGACGAGCTTGCGGTGGACGGTGCCGGCTCGCATGTGCACGCCGGCGCCGATCGGCCGCATCACCACGGACGCAACCAGGTCGCTTGAGATCGCGGCGGCCGGCGTGACGCCGAACAGGAGGATCAGCATCGGCGTCATCAATGCGCCGCCGCCGGCACCGGTCATGCCGACCAGCAGTCCGACGACTGCGCTTCCGAGAACGATGTACGGGTCGATGTGGATACGTAAGTCTATCTATCGGCTTTCAGGTATTAGCTGATCGCGCTGGTGTGCAGCAGCCAGCACCGCGTCGCCGGGCAGGACCGCCGCAACCACCGGCTCGGTCACGATCGCACGCTCGGGCCACGCCGTCCGGTGGAGCACGCTCAGTTCGCCGAAGGAGTCACCCGGCAAGAGCACCGAGCTCACCTCCCCGTCGCGCTGAAGCTCGACCCGACCGCTGAGGATCACGTAAACCGCGTCGCTCTCATCGCCAACGTCGAACACCACCGTCCCGGCCGGAATCTCCTGGCGACCGGCCGTGCTCGCGAGCTTGCGCAGGCCACTGCCGTCGATCACATCGAAGGCCGGAAGCCCTCCCAGGATGTCCGTCAGCGGGACGTCCAGCATGTCCCGGTACTGGAAGTTCATCCCGGCCTCCCCGGTGAGCGCCTCGAGGAACGCGTCACGCTCGATCGTCAGCAGATCCATGTCGGTGAGCGCTCGCACCGTCGCCGTGCGCGGCGTGTCACGCAGCAGTGCGCGCTCGCCGAAATCATCGGCTGCGCCGAGCTGACGGACCCTGAAACCATCGATCAGAACCTCAGCCTCGCCGGACTCGATCACGTAGAAGCTATCGCCACGGTCGCCCTGAACCGCCGGCTCGTCGCCCGCGTGCGCGTGCGCGGGCGACGCGTTCGCCGCGAGCTGCTCGAGCGAGGTTATGTCGAGGCCGCGGAACAGACCCACGCGATGCAGCCTCGCGACCACCGCGCCGCGGCCGGCGGCGAGCTCGTCGGACTTGCGCACCCGCACCCACGTGCCGATCATCAGCACCGGCAGTGGCAGGCCTGCGATCACGAGCGCCGCGCGCAGTCCGAACAGTGCGACGAGCGCCGGTGCCAACAGCGCGCCGATGCCTTCGCTGAGCAGCTTGAGCGCCTCCATCACGGTCACTGTCCGGGAGAACGCGTCGCTCGGCAACAGCCGGTGCAGCAGCGACAGTGACGTCGCGTCGGCGAGCGCCATCGCCGCCCCCCAGATGAAGACGAGCACAGCGACCACTGCCAACGCCGAGGCTGTGCCAACCAGCGCCACCGCAAGTCCGGCAACGACGAATGAGGCGATGCACGGCAGCGCCAGCCGGGCACGCCCGATCTGCGAGGCGGTCACCGGAAGCGCCATGAACGCGCCAAGCCCGGTGGCAGCCTGCAGGAGGCCGACGCTCGAGTCGCCGGCGTGCAGCAGGCGCAGGGCGACGACGACCAACAGGGCACCCCAGAGCCCGCGCACCAGCGTCCGCAGCACGCTCGCCACGACCAGCGGCCAGGCGTGCGCGTTGCTGAGCACGGCGGGAAACGCGGCCAGACCTGCTCTGAGCTTGTGCGGTGACTCGTCCACGTCCATGGCGGGCGTTCCGCCGATTCCGAGCGTGCAGAGCAACGCGAGCAGCATCACGGCAGCCTCCCCCGCCATCGCCGTGCCTGGTGAGACGAACTCGACCGCGGCGCCGCCGATCAGCGCGCCGGCCGCCTGGCCGACCGTCTTGGCCATGCTCGTTCCGGCCACGGCCTGGGTCAGCTCCTGCGGTGACCGCGCGAGCGACGGCATCAGGCGTGACTGCGCAGGCCGGTAGATCGCCGCAACGATCGAATCCGCGACCACGAAGACCAGCACAACGCGAACGGGCTTCCGGTGATCGCCATCGCCGCGGCGCCGCCGAGCAGGCACGCCCGCAACAACGCCACCACGCTGAGCACACCGCGACGGCTGGCGAAGAGCGGCGCGAGCATCGCACTGCTGAGCGCTCCCGCCAGGAAGCGCAGGCCGATAAGGCCGACGTCGAGTGCACCACCGCTGCGGTACGCGTGCACGCTCAGGGCTGCGACAAAGCCCCACTCAGAGACGTTGAGCAACCCGAAGCCGGAGAGCAGGCGCAGCAGCGAACGGTTGCGCAACATTGGCCGGCCCTGGGACATCCTCGGGCATTCTTACGCACATAAATACAGGTGACCTGCAGACTCCTCGGCCGGTAACACGAAGATCACAAGTCGCGGCCCCGGTGCCGTCGAGACGCTGCTCTGCGCGCTCAACAGGTAGCGTGTCGCGCCATGCCAGAGCCACGCTTCCGGTTCGTCTGCGCCCCCTCCGCTCTCTCCGGCACTCCGGCCGGCTGGGCCCGGGAGATGCTCGAGGAGGGCGAGGTTGCGCTGCTGGGGTATGAGGGGCTCGAGGCCGTCAACGCGCTCGCTCACGACCTTGCGCAGACCACGATCGCGGTCGTCCGCACCGAGGACACGCCGGAGCGCCAGGATGAGACCGTGATCGCGTACGCGAACTCACTGGCGCTGATCTGGGTCGCAGGCGACTTCAGTTCGAGGGTCCAGTCGTGGGCCCGCGACCGCGGACCGATGACGCTGCTGACGGCGGCGACAGGTCCGCTCGACGACGAGGCGCGCCGCCGCATCGACCGCTTCGTCGCGATGCTCGGACGCCAGTCCGAGTAGTTCAGACGACCTCGAAGCTGAACCCTTCGAACAGCCCGGTCTCGATCACACCCGTCAGCAACTTCAGCTGAGCGTTCAGACCGTGCGGGATCTCGTCGAACCAGGCGTCGATCACGAGATTCCCGGACTCCGTGATCACGGGTCCGTCCTTGCTGGTCCCGGCCAGCCGCAGCCCCCAGCGAGTGGAGCCGTGAAGGTCGAGCGCGCGCCCAACCAGATCGACGGCCTCGCGGTCGACCTCGATCGGAATCGGGAAGCCCTGCCCAAGTCGCTCGACATGCTTGCTGGGGTCGATCGCCAGGTACATGCGCCCGCACGTCGACCACAGCATTTTCTCGCGGAACATCGCGCCACCGCGTCCCTTGATCAGGCGCCCATGCGGGTCGACCTCATCGGCGCCGTCGACCCCCCACTCGGGCTGCACCGTGCCGAGCGGCACTGTCGGCAAGCCCAGCGTGACCGCGGCCGCCAGGGTCTCATAGGAAGTGGTCGCGATCCGGATCGAGAGCGACTCGCGCTGCACACGCTGGCCGATCGACCACAGCGCCATGTACGTCGCCGAGCCGGAACCAATGCCGATCAACGCGCCGTCGGTGACAAGCGCGGCGATGCGCTCCGCGACCTCCTGCTTCGCAGCGAGGTTCGTGACGCTCTCAGGCCAGTGCAGCGCCGCTGACGCGTACCAGGCGGAGAGGTCATCGTGCCCGTCGCTCGTCACGGGGCGCAGCCTACCGCGCGCGTGAACGAGGGTCAGGCAGCATGCGACTGCGGGCGACTGTGGCGCCGGCGTTTGGCCGCCAGCAGGCGGCCATCAGCGGTCCGCAGCAGCAGCTCGATCGTCGTCCCATCCTCCGGGAACACGGCGAGACCGACGCTCGTCTGCAGTGCCTCGAAGCCGGTCATAACCTCGGCGACGGCGGTCATGATCTTGTCCGCCAGCGCCCGCGGGTTCTCGGTTTCGGGAGCGATCACGCAGAACTCATCACCGCCGAGGCGGGCGACCGTGTCCTGCGAGCGCAGCGCGCGCCCGAGCGCGCCTGCGACGTCGCAGAGCATCTGGTCGCCGGCGGCGTGTCCGTAGCTGTCGTTCAACAGCTTGAAGCCGTCGAGATCCAGCATCACGACGACGAAGCGCGCGTCGGCGCGGTGGTGGCGGGCGATCTCGTACTCCGCCATCGACATCAGCATGCGCCGGTTCGCGAGGCCGGTGAGCGGGTCACTGAAGGCGGCGTGCTCCATCACGTCGCGCTCATGCCGCAACCTCCGCCCCACCCTCTGCAGCACGAGCACGCAGGCTCCGGGCACGAGCACCAGAAGCCAGACCGGCGGGACCGGCCCCTTGTGCGCGGCCGAGGCCGCCAGTGCGCCTGCCAGCAGCACAGGCGTCCCGCAGCAGAACGCGCCGACTGCGCTCGCTGCCACCGACGCCGCGAGCAGAACCCCTGGAATGCAGAGCCAAAAGCCCTCACTCCCGCCGACAATCACGGCGAGCGCTCCGAAGATGATCGTGAGCAGCGCGACCCGCACCGGCGCAGGCGCAACCCTGCGACCATTACGCGGCCGCTGAACTCGCACAGCACCGTCCACGCCCGGGCGCAGCATTCGCAACAGTTTGGTCAGCGGCTCGGACGAACCTCGGGATCTGGAGCATTGCCCGGTACGATCCGCGGGCAATGGCTTTCCGGGTGTTGCACGCGGCCGATGCCTTCTGGCGGCCGTCGAACCGGATGGCCGTCGACAATACGAATCTTGCCCAGCAGCTTGGGGCCGAGCCACTGGGTGACGACACCGACGCGCCGGCGCTCTGGCTGGTGGTCGGGGCGCCGACCGAAGACGCCAACACGCTTGAGATGACCCCCGAGCTGATCGCGCGGCTCTACCCGGACGGCCCGAAAGCTCTGCCGCCGGAGCTCTCGCAGCCGAACGCTTCCGACTAGAGGAAGCGGTACATGATCAGCAGTCCGACGTAGCCATCCGTCGGATGCCTGAACGCCTCCGGCACCGTCGTCAACACCTCAAAGCCGAGCGACCTCCAGAGTCCGACGGCGCGCTCGTTGGTCTCGACCACGGCGTTGAACTGCATCGCCCGGTAACCCTCGGCACGCGCCCACGCGAGCACGTGCTCGCCCAACGCACGGCCGGTTCCACGTCCCGCCCGCGCGGGGTCGATCATGAAGCTCGCGGAGGCGACATGCGAGCCACCGCCGGGACGGTTCGGGTATGCACTCGCGGACCCGACCACCGTGCCGGAATCGTCGACCGCAACGAAGGTCCGGCCCGGATCGGCTTGCATCCACTGCCGCCGCCCCCCGTCCTCGGCGATGTCCCGCGGGATCGCATACGTCTCACCGGCGGCGACGATCGCGCTATAGAACGGCCAGATCGAAGCCCAATCGTCTTCAGTCGCGTCGCGGATGACCACCGCGCGATTATCGTCCAGATCGCTTTACGCAGGCCGGCGGAATGCCGATAATCGGAGCGATGACAGCTGTTGACCCAAGTCTTTTCGCGATCGCCCCCTCGCCGCAGGATCTCCTGGACGAGTCGCAGTTGGGCGGCATCATCGGCTCCGCAGTTCCAGCCGGGCGCGCCCAGCCGGAAGGGCTCGAGGAGAGCCCCGCGGAACTGGGCGACGACGCGCTCGTCGACTTCACCGCCGCTGCGCAGAACTGGTTCAACACCGAGCAGACCGACGACGTGCCGGACAGCATCATCTCCGTACAGCAGATGCTCTCGACGCTGGTCGGGTCGATGACCGCGAACGCGACCGAAGCGTTCGCCACCGCCGCCGAGCTGTCCCCGAACGCCGCGCTCGAACTGACCCAGCCCTAACGCACGGGCGGTCCCGCTGGACCGCCCGCCTCCTGGTGGCCCACACGCTCGCCGTCAGGCCAGCGCGACCTGCGCGCCGAAGCGGCCGCGGAAGCGCGACGCAGCGAGCGCGGCCATGAACGCGACGGCACCGGCGAGGATGAATGGCGCCTTCACGCCCAGCGGTCCGATCACAACGCCGCCGAGCGCCGAACCTGCGGCCACCCCGCCGACCAGGCCCGAGAGCGTCCAGCTGAACGCCTCGTGCTCGGTCCCCGGAAGTACGACGTGCCCGACGAGCGAGTACTGACACGAGAACATCGGCGCGATCCCCAACCCGGCGATGAAGCTGCAGGCCGCCGCGACGCCGATCGAGTTCGCTGCCACCAGCGGCACGGTGAAAAGACAGTCCGCAAGCACGAGCAGCGCATACCGCGACCCGAGCGTCGCGCGCCAGCGCGCCGAGCTGTAGCCGATGCCGCCGGCCATGCTGCCGAAGCTCCAGATTGCGAGCAGCAGACCGGAGTCCGCGCGTGAACCCAGATGCAGGGCCAGCGCCGGGATGCCGACCTCGACCGCTCCAAGCGCGAACCCCGTGAGCGTGACCGGCAGCAGTAGCCAGCGCAGATCCACGCTTGCCAGCGCGGAGCCACGGTGCGAATGCTCGGTCTCGTGCTGCTCGGGGCGCGCGAGCAGCGGCGAGCGCAGGAACAGCAGCGTTCCTGCAAATACGAGCACCGCGAGCATGAACAACGCCACCTTCGGCGATGCGACCGTGATCACGACGGTCACGAGCAGGGGGCCGACGATCCAGATCGTCTCCTGCGCGATCGCCTCCAGCCCGAACGCCGTCTCCCGCACGGACAGATCATCAAACAGGTCGCGCAACACGGTCCGCACCACCGACCCGATCGGTGGTATCAGCGCACCCGTGAACGCAGCGCACAGGATCAGGACGAGCGTGCCCGTGTGGGCCGCGCTCGCGAGCGCGAGGAGCACGTAGGCGCAAGCCTGCAGCGCGGCAGCGGGACCAACCACGCGCCGGCGCCCGAAGCGATCGATCAGCCGACCGAGCAGCGGCGCGCATGCCGACGCAGCAAGCGCGTTCGCCCCCACGGCCATACCGGCAGCCGCATACGAATGCGTTGCCTCGCGTACGAGCAGCAGGATGGCCAGCGACGACATGCCCTGCGGCAACCGCCCGACCAGGGCGGTGCTCATCAGGCGCGCAGCGCCGGGCTCGGTCAGCACAGACCGGTAGTTGGTGGCCATAGGTCCATGGAAGCAGTCGGCGGCCTACCGACCCCGATATGCTGCGCTCGTGGATCTTGGTGAACCGTCGTCGTATCTGGTGCTGCAGGTGGGAACGCCTGTCTACAGCTCGGACGATCAGGAGATCGGCAAGGTCAGCCACGTGCTTGCGGCGGAGGACGAGGACGTGTTCGACGGGATCGTGATCGGCGAGCATATTTTCGGCCGCGAGCACCGCTTCGCGGACGCCGACGACATCCAGGAAATCTTCGAGCGCGGCGTCGTGCTCAAGCTCGACGCCGCAGCGTGCGCGCAGCTGCCCAAGCCGTCAGCGAATCCGGCCGTGATGCACGACGACCCGGCGGAGTCGCAATCGGAGTTCCGCCGCCAGAAGCTCACGCGCGCTTGGGATCGGATCTCAGGCAAGTACTGAGGCGCGTCTGACGCGCCCTCTGGCTGGCCCAGCCCCGGCTGCCGGACAAACGCATGGCTAAGTGCGCCCAAGATTCATTGACGCGCCATTTCTGGACGAACGTATGAGAAAGACGCTGTCATGTCTCAACGTTTTGACATCTTTTGGCGAGTCGTTCGCGCATATAGGAGGAACATGAACTGGAACCCGCTCAAATGCGGTGCGCTGTTGGCCGTCGTGAGCAGCGCTTTGATGGCGGTCCCCGCGATTGCCGACGCACAGCCATCACGTGCGGCGCGCAGTTCAGCTCGCTCGTCCGGCGGCGGTACGACCACGCTGACCGAGGCCCAATACACGGCGAGCGAGGACGCGGGACAGTTCCCGATCACGATCCAGCGCACCACCGATCTGTCCCAGCCCGAGACGATCTATTACGGCGTCTCACTCAAGGGGTCCCAGTCAGGGCAGAACTTCGACACGATCCCCAATACGCGCGCCGTGATCCCCGCCGGCCAGAGCACCTTCACCTTCCATCTGACGGTCCATGACCAGGGGATCAACGGCCCGCCGCGCTTCGCGCGGGCCTACATCTATGGGCCCAGTCTCGGCTCGCTCGGCGAGCCGAACCAAGCGATCGTCACGCTGCTGCAGAACGACCCGCTGGCCGCAAAGAATCCCGCCAATCCGCTCGGCTACGCGCAGGCGCCGACCGACGGCGATCCACTGCAGTACGTGAAGTGGTACGTGTTCGGTAGTCAGGCGCCGTCCGGCCAGGCCGCGGCGCACTACGCGAGTTCGGACCCTGGCTGGGCGCAGGCGCTGCACGAGCTCGCGTACACGCCCGGCTCCGGCAGCTACCGCTTCTGGATGTGGAACCAGCCTTCCTCGACGCTCGCTGCGACCGTCGAGAAGTACCTGGCCGACGCCGAGGCCGCGCAGCCCGGCACCACCGTGGCGCTGAGTACTTACTCGTTGGTCCACGGACTCTGCGAGAACCCGGACGCGATCAAGGGCCGCTACGACGGCTGGATCACCCAGCTCGCCCACGGGATCGGCAACTTCCGCGTCGTCCTCTATCTCGAAGAGGACTCGCTGATCGAGACGAGCTGTCTGAAGGGCAACCAGCTCCAGACACGCCTACAGGAACTGGCCTACGCGGTCAAGGAGCTGTCACAAGATCCACATCTGCTCGTTTACATGGACGCGGGCGCACCCGACGCCGGGCACACGCCGGACCAGATCGCGAACGAGCTCAAGCAGGCCGATGTCGGCCAGGCGACCGGGTTCTTCGTGAACGCCACGCACAACGACTGGACCACAGCCGATGTCCACTACGGCCAGCAGATCGCGAGGCTGGTCGGCGGCAAGCACTTCATCGTGCAGACCGACGACAACGGCCGTGGCCCGCTCGTCCCCAAGGATCGCGTCCAGAACGGCAACGAGGAGCTCTGTAACCCACCGGACCGCGGCACCGGTCCACTGACCTGGGACACCGGCTATGAGTACGTCGACGGCTTCCTCTGGTTCAACAACCCGGGCAACTCCGACGGTCCCTGCGGCACCGGCGACCCCGCCGTCGGCGTGTTCTGGCCGGCGTACGCCGTGGGACTCGTGCAGCGCGGGACCACGAAGGTCACAGGCCCGCACTTCAGCCTGTTGAAGTCGAACACGAATATGTGACAGTGCGTCAGTTGCGCGGGAGCAACCCGCGCAACGACGTGTCCACGACAGCCACCACGAACGTCTCGTTCAGGGGCAGGTGTCCCTGAAGCAAGCGGTGGTACAGCGGGCCGTAGAGCAGGTCGAGCGCGACCTCAACGTCGGTGTCAGCCGCAAGCTCTCCGCGCTCGATGCCGCGCTCGAGGATCGGGCGCGCCTGCTCCCGGCGTGGTTGCACGAGCCGCTTGAGGTATTCCTCCGCGAAGGCGCTGTCGGTGCGTGCCTTTGTCAACAGGGCCCCGAGGACGCGCGCGTACGGCCTGCTGCTGACGCGCTCCGCCCAGGGCAGGAACAGCGCGAGCAGATCGCCGCGCAGCGACCCCGTGTCGGGAATTACAGCCTCGTCGCCGGCCCAGTCCTCATAGAGCGCGTCGATCGCGAGCGTCTCCTTGGTCGGCCACCACCGGTAGATAGTCGCCTTGCTGACGCCTGCCCGCTCGGCGATCGCGTCCATGCTGACGGCCTCGAGCCCCTGCTCCAGAAGCAGCTCGCCGGCGGCCTTCAGGATCGCGGTTGTGGCCTTCTCGCTCCGGGGCCTGCCTCGCCGACCGACCCCGCCCGACGCCACCATGCTCAGTTTCCTCGATCTCGGCGATGTCGTCGGCGGTCAGGTAGAGGTCCGCCGCCGCCATGATCGGATCCACCTGATCGGGCCGGCGGAAGCCAACGATCGCGCCGTCGACAGCCGGGTTCGCGAGCGTCCAGGCAACCGCGACCGCCCCGGGGACGGTGCGATAACGCTCACCGACGGCGCGAAGCCGGTCGACCAGCGCCAGATGCTTCGACAGCAGCGGCTCGTTGAAGTTCGCATCGCTCTTGCGCCAATCGTCGTCCGGGAAGTCTGCGATCCGTTCGCGGGTCATACCGCCACTGAGGATGCCTGATCCCATCGGTGAATAGGCGATAACGCCGATGCCCTGGCGCGCGGCGTAGGGAAGGATCTCGGTCTCGATCTCGCGCGCGACCAGCGAGTAATCCGGCTGCAGGGTTTCCACCGGCGCGATCTGCGCGATCCGTCCCAACTGCTCGACGTTGAAGTTCGAGACGCCGATGTGGCGGACGAGGCCCTGCTGCTTGAGCTCAGCAAGAGCCGACCAGCCCTCCTCGATGTCCGGATCCGGGTTGGGCCAGTGAATCTGGTAGAGGTCGATCGCGTCGACCTGCAGCCGCTTCAGGCTCGCCTCGACCTCGCGCAGGATCGAATCGCGCTTCAGATCGTGCACGACCTTCCGGCCCGGCCCCTCGAGCAGCGAGCATTTCGTGAATACGTAGGGCCTCGAGCCGGCGGAAACGCCCTGGAGCGCATGCCCCACTACCTCTTCCGAGCGACCGAACCCGTATGCCGCGGCAGTGTCGATCCAGTTCACACCCAGCTCGATCGCGTGCTGGATGGTCGTCACCGATTGCCCGTCCTCCTGTGGTCCCCAGCCGAACTCCCAGCCGCCTCCCCCGATCGCCCACGCACCGAATCCGATGCGGGTGATCTCCATGCCGGTCGTTCCCAGTTGCGTGGTCTCAAGCGTCGTCTGCACGGATTGCTCCTTCTGTGGTGAGCCGAAGGTGCAGATCTTATCAGAAACGAAACGTCTAGTTTCGTTTCTGATCACCAATTGTGCATCGTGCCATCC
The DNA here is from genome assembly GCA_963720195.1 of uncultured Conexibacteraceae bacterium. GTDB lineage: Bacteria > Actinomycetota > Thermoleophilia > Solirubrobacterales > Solirubrobacteraceae > Palsa-465. The sequence continues at coordinate 69,351 of CAVRFD010000005.1, read as the reverse complement.
TTGAGCCGCGCCACAGGCAGATAGGCCGGCTCGTACGGGAATCCCGCAGCCGCCTGCTCGTCGAACTCGACCCCGAGGCCCGGCGCATCTCCGGGATGGAGATAACCATCGCGGAAGGTCATGCTCTGCCGGAATACGGAGTTGGTCGCTTCGCTGTGCTCCATGTACTCCTGGATGCCGAAGTTGTGAATGGCCAGTCCGACATGCAACTGCGCGGCGAGACCCACCGGTGATACGTCGGTTGGACCGTGGAACCCTGAGCGGATCTGGAACTGCGCAGCGAAGTCCATCAGCTTGCGCAGTGGAGTGACGCCACCGAAGTGGGTCGCAGCGGCGCGAACGTAGTCGATCAGCTGCTCGGAGATCAGCTGCTGAAAGTCCCAGACGGTGTTGAACACCTCCCCGATCGCCAGCGGCGTCGTCGTGTGTTGGCGCACGATCCGCAACGCCTGCTGGTTCTCTGCCGGTGTGCAGTCCTCCAGCCAGAACAGGTCGTACGGCTCCAGGCTGCGTCCCAGCTTCGCTGCCTCGATCGGCGTCAACCGATGGTGCGCATCGTGCAGGAGCGGCAATTCTGGTCCGAACTCCTGGCGCACATGCTCGAACACGGATGGCACGTAGCGCAGGTACGCGGCCGTATCCCAATCCTCCTCGACCGGTCGTGCGCCGCGGCCGGCAGGCTCATAGTCGTAGCGCTCACCCGACGCCTGCGGCTGATCGGCGACACCGTAGAGCGCGCGAATCCCGGGGACCGCAGTCTGCACGCGGATGGCACGGTAGCCCCGTTCGAGGTGAGCATGGATCGATTCGGAGAGCGCCGGCAGAGACGTCCCCGACGAATGTCCGTAGGCGAGCAGGCCATCGCGGGAGGCCCCACCGAGCAGCTGGTACAACGGCAGGCCTGCGACCTTTGCCTTGATGTCCCAGAGGGCCATGTCAACGGCGGCGATCGCAGCCATCGTCACCGGCCCGCGTCGCCAGTAGGCACCGCGATACAGGTATTGCCAGGTGTCCTCGATCCGATGAGCATCGCGGCCGGGCAACAGTGGTGCGACGTGATCACCTAGATACGACGCGACGGCGAGCTCGCGCCCGTTGAGCGTCGCGTCGCCCAAGCCGGTGACGCCATCGTCGGTCGTCAGCTTGAGCGTGACGAAATTACGGCTTGGGCTTGTCACGAGAACTTCGGCCGACGAGATGTTCACTGGCCCTCCTCACTGATCGTGGTTGTTGTGTCGAACCGTCCCGGAGCCAGGAGCTCGAGCAGGCCCCGCGTCTGGTAATCCGTGCCGCGGGACGCCAGGACGGCTCGCAGCAATTCGGCGTTCTGATCGGTCCGCACTCGATCAGGGTCGCTGGTCAGCCACTGCGCCCAGGCTCGCACAACCCGCATCGCGGGCTCCGCTGATTCGCCAGCGTGCAACGCGGCGTCGATCACCGGCACGATCCGATTGCGGAGCTTGTCCAGGCCGTCGCCCGCGATCTGTTGCAGCGGATAGCCGATCCGCGTGTTCGCGAAGCGGTCGCGAAGTTGCCGGCGGTAGGCCGCAAGGTCGAGGTCGGCCGCAGGCAGATGCCGCTGTGCCAGGTCCCAGAACTGCTCCAGCGCCACCTCGAGGTCCCGATCGTCGATCGCGTCGGCGACCTTCTTGTGTCCGCGCAGAAGCCCGAGGTACGCGAGCAGGGAATGTCCACCGTTGAGCAGCCACAGCTTGCGCAGCTCCCAAGGATCGATGTCGGCGACGAACCGGGCACCGGCCAACTCCCAGTCCGGCCTCCCCGCCGGGAACTCGCCGCACAGGACCCAGTCCGAGAACGGCTCGCAGACCACAGGCGCCTCATCTGCCAAACCGATCTCGCGCTCGACCAGGCGACGGTCTTCCTCGGTCGTCGGCGGCGTGATTCGATCGACGGACGTGCTGACGAAGGCTGCCTCACGGTCGACCCAGCTGGCCAGGCCGGCCACCCGATCGGACAGCTCGAGCATCCGAGCGCGAAGCACGCTGCCGTTGGCGCGAAGGTTGTCGCAGCTGACAATCGCCAGTGGCCCGCTCCCCTGGCGGCGCCGTTCCGCGAGCGCGAGTGTCAGCCGCCCCAAAGCCGATGCCCGGAGCTCCGCCGCCGTCGGCGCGTAGCCCGCTTCCGTCACGGTCAGCGTTACAACGGCCGTCCGTCGGTCAGCGATGGCCTCGGTCAGGGCGCCGAGGTCTGTTCCCGGCCGAACGTCCTGCACGACATCGACGATGGTCAGCTGGTCCTCGATCGGGCCACGCGTGATCAACGTGTACAGACCCTGCTGCGGCGCCAGGGCATCGGCCGTGTCGGTGCGCCGGCCGGTGAAGGCCGAGATGCCCCACTCCCCCGTGCCGTCAGCGCTCGCGGTGTACCAGGCCTGGTGGGCGCGGCTGAAGTTGCCGATGCCGACGTGCACGATCCGCACCGGCCGCGCCGGCACCGGCCAACTCGAACGATCAAGGCGGGGCGCGGTCATCAGAGCTCCTCCAACTGGCTAGGCGCACGATAGTGTGCCGCCGCGATGGCCTCTTCGTCGCCACATCCTGATCGCCTCCTCGGGGTGGACCCCGCGGTCCGGGCGATCGCACGCGAGCTGTACGGGTCGGTCGCGGATGCGCCGATCATCTCGCCCCACGGGCACGTGAGCGCAGCGATGCTGGCGGCCGACCAACCGTTCAGCGACCCCGCGGAGCTGTTCGTCACACCCGATCACTACGTGACCAGATTGCTTCACGCGTCGGGCATCGAGCTCGAGCAGCTGGGCCTGGGCGATGGCGCGGCTCCTCCGCGCGAGGTTTGGCGAACGCTCTGTTCGGAATGGTTCCGCTTCGCCGGTACGCCGGTTCGCTACTGGCTCGAAGACGCGCTTGCTCGTGTGTTCGGCGTGACCATGAGCCTCGACCGAGACAGTGCCGACGAGCTTTACGACACGCTCGACGAACTGCTCTCCGAGCCCGCTTATCGCCCACGCGCGCTGCTTGCCAGCTTCGGTGTCGAGATTCTCGCCACCACGGACGATCCGGCTGACTCGCTCGAGCATCACCGGGTGCTGGCCGGTGCTGAGAACCTCCCGACCCGCGTTATCCCGACGCTTCGCGCGGATGCGTACATGAGCCCGGATGTGCCGGACTGGCGTCAGCGCCTGGACGCGCTGACGGCAGCCAGCGGCGAGGATTGCGGAGGCTACCGGGGCCTGCTCGAGGCGATCAGGGTCAGACGTGACTTCTTTCGCCAGCACGGCGCAACCGCAACCGACTGCGGCGTTCCCGACGCCTGGGCCACACCACTCAACGACAGTCAGGCGGAGACACTCCACCGCCAAGGGCTCGATGGCTCAATCACTTCCGAGGGCGTCCAGGCCTACCGCCGCAACATGCTCTTCCAGTTCGGGTGCATGGCCGCCGAGGATGGCCTGGTGATGCAGTTGCACGCCGGCGTGATTCGCAACCACCATGCGGCGACCTTCGCACGCTTCGGTTCCGACACCGGGCATGACCTACCGGCCGTGACCACATATACGGAGCCGCTGCGAGCGCTGCTCAATCACGTCGGCACCATCCCGACGTTCCGGATCGTCCTCTTCACCGTCGATGAGACCGCTTTCTCGCGGGACATCGCTCCGCTCGCCGGTTTCTACCCAAGCGTCTACGCAGGAGCGCCCTGGTGGTTCCTCGACGCACCCGCTGCCGTCCGGCGCTACCGCGAGGCAATCACTGAGACCGCAGGTTTCTTCAAGACCTCCGGGTTCATCGACGACACGCGAGCTCTCTGCTCAATCCCGTCACGTCACGACATGAGCCGTCGTCTGGACGCTTCGTATCTCGCTGAGCTTGTCGTGAACCACCAGCTGTCAGAGGCGGAGGCGCACACGATCGCGCAGGCACTCGTCAGCGACATCCCGCGGAGCACCTTCCGTGTCGATTAGCGCTTGGCGCAGGCCTTGCTGTAGTCCGCGGTCCCTGGCTGTCGCGCCTGACCCGAGTTTGTGCTCACCATCAGACAGCTCTCGTTGACTGCCTGGAAGGCGGCGGCGGGGATCTGCTTGAGCTGGTCGACCATCGTGTAGGTCCAGCGCCGGTCAGTGGTTCCCTGGAAGAACCAATTGCTTCCGTTGTCGGCAAGGATCAGCCCGTAGGTCTTCATCGCCTGGATCACAACCTGGCATGCCCGCGAGCACCGAGACGCCGGCAGCTTGAAACTCGCCTTCAGACGGAAACGCGCCCCCATCGGCGGGTAGTTCGGATTCCCGGTTGAACCGGCCTCGTGCCTCGCGGGCCACAGGTAGGCGGTGCTGGTCGTCTGCGCCGTGACGCGGATCGCATGGTCGATGTGGCCGGACCTCACCTCGTCGTAGTTGACCAGACCTGGCAGGATCGGTAGACCGGCGGCATCGGCCGAGGTCCAGCCCGCCGGCCGTAGCTTGTTTGATCGCAGATTCCAGATCGCTCCCGAGCCTGCGGTCGAACCGTTGCCGGCGTGGTAGCGCGCGTCAAAGAGCTCGTAGAGCTTGCACGTCAACGGGTCGACCATCAGCGCGTGCCGGTCACCGGTCGCGTCAGCGCCTCCTTCGATCGGCGTCCGCGCCGAGAACGGATACGGGCCGCGATCGCTTTGATCCGCGTAGAGAAAGTGGATCCGCACAAACGCCGGATGGCGCGACGTGATCTGCCAGGGGATCCCGTACGGGCTCGCGCCGCCACCCGGTCCGTAGTCAGGATGAAGGAACGTGGAACCGGAGGCCATGCTCGCCATCCACGCCGCCGATCGTCGATCGACAGGCAGGCCGGTGACCGGGGTGTTCCAGACGTTGTCGGCCGGAAACGCGGGACAACGCGTGCCAGGCACGAGTTGCCCATGACCTAGGACCGGGGCGGCCGCTCGCGCGCCTGAAGTCGATCCCACGGCCAGGCCGAGGATCAACAGCAGCCCGAGCGCTGCGAACAGCGCGGATGCGCGGCCGAAGCGATGGCAACGAAGGCGCATCACGTTCCGCGGAGCTTCGCAGATGAAACGGCGGTCGAGACCAGCGACCGGGGCGCCGTCTACGCGCCCCGGCAGCGTTGCCCGGCCTCAGGCCTGGCTTCCGCTTGGGGCCAGTGCGGGGCGCGGTTGCACCATCCTCGTGGAGCCCGCCCCACGGAGCGCTCTCACCAGCAATACCAGCCCGGCCATCGCGATCGCGGCAACGACAGCGGCGAAGATGAAGCCGGCCGTGCGCAGTCCGAGCAGCTGCGTCATGACCCCGTCGCCGATCGCCGGGAGTGCGATCCCGACGTACGCGACGACGAAGAAGCTCGAGTCGATCTCGGCTCGCTGCGCGGCAGGTGCCTTCTCGTTCAGTCCGGCCAGGCCGGACCTGAAGCTCAAGCCGTGACCGACCCCGGCGACCAGAGCTGAGAGCACCAGCAGTGGCAGTGATGAGAGGCCGGTTCAGCGCGGTCGCGCGGCCTTCGAATCGTGTCTTGACTGAACATGTGGTCTCCTTTCTGAGCGGAAGAAAAGCCTCCCGCGAGGCTGACTGAGACCACATCCCCCTGTTGGGGGGATCTCCAAGCAACCTCGAAGTAACTGCAGACAGACGAAAGCCCCGCGGGGACGCGGGGCTTTCGTTTTGGGGGTTCAGCTTCCGAGCGGCTCGCTACTTAACGACGAGGGGCTCGGACTTGGGCAGCTTGGCGAGCGTTTGGTCGTCGAGGTTGAGGTGGGCCTTGACGAGCTCGGGGGGAAGCACGCCCATCCACTGCGCCAGCGACACGTCGGCGTAGTGGTCAGACCGGAACAGCCCCAGGAACACCAGCGTTTCATCGCCGGTGTTCTCGACGTAATGGCCCATCGCACGGGGCGCGTAGCCGACGTCGCCGGCCTGGTAGTCAAACGTCCGGGACTTTCCGCCGGACGCGAACACGGTCATCCGTCCCTGGCCCTTCAGCCAGTACTGCCATTCGTCCGCGTTCGGGTGCCAGTGCGGCTCGCGTATCGCGCCTGGCTCGACCTCGATCAGCGCCGCGGCGATCGTCTTGGACACGGTGAAGTTCCGCGAATCGGTGATCCGCAGCTGCCCGCCCGGGGCTTTGATCGGCTCCTGCGCGTGCATGTGCCAGGTGTAGGAGAGCGGCGGCTGGCCCGCCGGGGAAGACCAGGCGTCGTCGACCAGTTTCTTCGGTGGCACCTTCCCGGCGAACATGTACCGCGTGTGTTCGATGTCGGTCGGCAGCGCGTCGAAGGCCGACTCGCTGACCCCGAAGTTCTTCGCCAGAACCTCACGCGGGGTGTGGTTGAACCAGTCGGTGATCAAAAACGTCTCGTTCTCCGAGAAGTTCCGGCTGTCGAAGCCGAGCAGGAACTCGGCACCATGCTCAAGCGCCTGGATCGAGTGCGGGAGCCCGGATGGGAAGTACCAGAGGTCGCCGGCCGCGACGTCGTCGACGAACAGCCGGCCTTCCTCATCGAGGATGCTGATGCGGCACTCGCCCTCGATCATGTACGCCCACTCGGCCTCCTTGTGCCAGTGCAGTTCCCGGATGCCGCCCGGCGTCAGGCGCATATTCACGCCCGCGACCTCGGTGGCTACCGGGAGCTCGCGGGCGGTGATCTCGCGCGCAAACCCACCGGAGAGCACCCGGTTGCGAGCCATGGCATAGGGAAACTTGAGGTTCGGGACGGTGCCCGCGTCGGTTACCGGCGAGACCAGCACATCCGGGTTCTCAAGCTCGACGGGAACGTTCCGCGGACCCAAGATCGTCGCGCCACGCCCCGGACGGACCGGCTCCGGATCGAGGACCGCACTGCTGCTCTGTTTATCGGTGGTGGTGCTGGGCATAGGACCCTCCTGTGGACGGATGCTGTGGATTGGGTGCGAGAGGAGAAGGCTTCGGCAAGCCTGGGTGATTCGGCATCCCCCGGACCGGGGGAATTTCAGGCGTGAGGCGAACTTCATGCGCGGCCTGACGGCTCTGGCAACGCCCGGATCTCCTCGAGCTGCATTGCCATCGCCGTGACCACCTCGATCTCGGCCAACTCCCGTTGGCGGAGATCGGCGATGCGCCGGCGGCGCTGACGGTCGTAGTGACGGTCCCAAGCGACCGCACACACGCGCCGGATCATCTTTGTTGTGTGCGAGCGAGTGGTTTCGGTGTGTGCCATCTCAATCTCCGAATAGCCGTGACGGGGACGACTCCGAATGTCCCGCCCGCTCTGCGGTCGCGCCAGACCTACAAGCCTGACTCAAATCGCGGCCACACCTCACTGCTGTGGTACGGAATCACGCGCCCGTAGGTCGGGTTTTCCGTACCCCGCCGCGTTCGTCGAGTCCGCCCGAAGGCGCTGCATCGCTGCGGCTCGCACCTCCCAAAAACGCGATTTCTGCGCGATATCGCCGCGATACCTCTGGCGATATCGGGCCAAAAACGGTGTTTTAACCCCTGCCGGCTCCGCGCGCCTGTCAGCCGGTGAGAACCGGCCTCATCGCGCCGCGCCCGGTGCTTGCGACAGATCCGGATACCGTCATACCCCTGAGATCAAGAGAGAGAGGATTGATGGCGACTGATGAAATTGCGTCGGCGCGGCTGCAAAGGGCTGTCAGTTACACCGAGATCGTTGAACTGCTCGCCCGCTATGCAACGCTGATCGACAGCCGAGACTGGGATGGACTCGATCAGGTGTTCACATCCGATGCCACCTTCGACGCGACGAGTGTCGGTTACCCGCTTCTCGACGGCCTGGATCACATCAAACACCACATGGAGCACGACGCCCGCCACCCCGCCGGGCACCTGATCCTAAATGTGACGGCCGAGATCGATGGCGACCGGGCGTCTGTGCGCAGCCGGCTCGCCGCCTTGCAACACGACGGACGCCTCTTCACCGGTGAATACCGGGATGCGCTGAACCACACTGACAGGGGCTGGCGGATCCAGACCCGCGTCTATTCGCGCCTGCAACAGTCGACAGATCCGGCGGTCCCGTGATCGTGGGTAACCGACCTGCCAGTGATCACCTGGCGTGCGCGGCCAGCTCCGTAAGCCAGCCATCCTGGTGAAGCGGGAAAGTCTCCCCGAAGCTCGGGGGCGCCTGGTTGGCCCACCACGAGTGACCCTGGACGCGGTAGTCGGGCGGCCGCCAATACAGCGGCGGGCGATCGAGGTCGCGCAGATAATCCCCGCTGAACAGCTCCAGGCGGTTCCCTGACGGGTCACGGATGTACATCGCAAACGCGTTCGTCGCACCGTGGCGGCTCGGGCCCCACTCCAGTTGTGGTGCCATGCGCGCATCGCCGATCAGATCTGCGGCCCGCTGCAAGCCATGCGGGTCACTGACGGCGTAGGCGAAGTGATGGAACGCCGCTTCACCGTTGGTGCCGAGCGCGACATCGTGCGTCGTGGTCGTACGCCGAACCCAGGCGACATGTGGCTCGTCGTCCGCGTTCATCCAGAACTCCGAGACGCTGAACCCGAGCTGGTCAACCCAGTACGGAAGCGATGTCTTGACGGCCGGCACGCGCATTGAGACGTGGTCCAGACGCGACGGCGGCGCGCCACCATTCGTGTTCGTGTTGCGCATCGGCAGCCGCAGCGCGCCGTCAGCATCGTGCGGGTCGATCTCCTCAATCTCATGAACGAACTCGATCGCGTGCCCATCCGGGGTCAGCAGCCTCAGCCCAGGACCCTGGCCGGGCTCGACGCCGGCAGGGACGCGCTGCGTCGGTATGCCGAGCCGATCGTGGAGCTGCTCGAGCAGCTCGAGGTCGACTGGATCCGACACCCGGAACGCGGTGTGAACGAGACCGGGACCACCGTGCTCGACGAGTGCAAGCGACCAGCAGTCGAACTCCTCAGCGCCGCGCAGGTAGAGCACGTCGGATTCGCGGTGGTGCTCTACAAAGCCCAGCAGATCCGCATAGAAAGCGCGTGACTCCGCGAGGTCCTCGACAGCAACGACGACGTGGGCAAGGCGCAGGATCATCGCGCCCCTCCGCCAACCATGTCGAGCGCGATGTCGGCCAGCATGTCCTCCTGCCCGCCGATCAGCGCGCGCTTGCCCGCCTCCGTCAGTAGCGTGCGCACGTCGACCGGATAGGTCGCGGCGACGTCCTCCGCGTGACGAAGAAAGCTCGAGTAGACGCCCGTGTAGCCGAGCGTGAGCGTCTCCCGGTCGACCCGAACGGGACGGTCCTGGAGCGGCCGGACCAGATCGTCGGCTGCATCCTCGAGCGCGAAGACAGAGCACCCCGTCTCCCAGCCCAGCTTGTCAGCGACGGCAACGAACGCCTCGATTGGTGTGTTGCCCGCGCCCGCACCGTGCCCTGCGAGTGATGCGTCGACGCGGAAAGCGCCAGCCTCGACAGCGACAACCGAGTTCGCCACCGCCAGCGAAAGGTTCTGGTGAGCGTGGATTCCGATCTGGGTCTCCGGATCCAACACGCCGCGGTACGCCTCAACGCGCTCCCGGACCCCATCCATCGTCAGCGCCCCGGCGGAATCGGTGATGTAAACGCATCGCGCCCCGTAGGACTCCATCAACTTCGCCTGCTCTGCGAGCTTGGTCGGGGTCGCCAGATGGGCCATCATCAGGAACCCGGCCACATCCATACCGAGTTCGCGTGCGGTCGAGATGTGTTGCGCTGAGACATCGGCCTCGGTGCAGTGCGTGGCGATCCGCACCGAACGGATTCCCAGCTCAGCGGCACGGCGCAGATCAGCGATCGTGCCGACGCCGGGCAGCAGGAGCGTCGTTGGAACCGCGTTCTCCATCGTCGCGCAGGCGACTTCGATCCAATCCCAGTCCGTGTGGCTTCCGGGTCCGTAGTTGACGCTGTTGCCAGTCAGCCCATCACCGTGGGCAACCTCGATTGCGGCGACTCCGGCCGCGTCCAATGCGGACACGATCTCCCGCAGCGTGTCGAGCTCGATCCGGTGCCGCATCGCGTGCATGCCGTCGCGCAGTGTCACGTCCTGGACGTAAAGCTTCGGAGACGTCATTGCGTGACCTCCACGCGCTCGCGGAGCGCGATCTCCTCCGCCACGCGCATCGCGGCAGAGGTCATGATGTCGAGGTTCCCGGCATACGGAGGCAGGTAATCGGCGGCTCCCTCAACCTCGAGGAACGTCGTCACCTTCCAGCGGACGTCCTCCGCCCCCACCAGCGTTGAGTAGGCACCAGGCTCCGCCGGAGTGATCTGCACTTCCTGCTTGAGCCGGTATCCGGGCACGTAGCGCGCCACGTCGGCAACCATCGCGCGAATCGAATCCCTGACGGCCTCGTGGTCGGCCTCGCCGATCAGGCAGTACACCGTGTCGCGCATGATCAGCGGCGGTTCGGCCGGGTTGAGGATGATGATCGCCTTACCGCGTGTCGCGCGGCCCACCGTCTCGATCGCGTGTGCGGTCGTCTCGGTGAACTCGTCGATGTTCGCGCGGGTGCCCGGACCAGCCGAGCGGGACGAGACCGAGGCCACGATCTCCGCATATTGCACCGGCGTCACCCGTGAGACGGCGGCGACGATCGGGATCGTCGCCTGGCCGCCGCAGGTGACCATGTTCAGATTCGGAGCGTCCAGATGCTCCTCGAGATTGACGACCGGTATCACGAACGGTCCAAGTGCCGCAGGCGTGAGGTCGACGAGCCGCTTCCCGTAGGGCGCGAGCGCTTCGGCGTTCCGTCTGTGCCCCCCAGCCGACGTCGCGTCCAGGACGATCTCGATCTCATCGAACGCAGTCATCTCGATCAAGCCGCCGACGCCCTCCGAGGTGGTCGCGACGCCCATGCGCCTGGCACGCGCCAGACCGTCGGACTCGGGATCGATTCCCACGAGTGCCGCAATCTCCAGTTCGGTCGACCGGCGCAGGATCTTGAACATCAGGTCCGTCCCGATGTTTCCGGATCCGATCACGGCCACCTTGGTTCGTGTCATCTCTGCTCTCCTTCGCTGAACCGGGCGGTGACTTCTCCCAGTGACGAGATGCTCGCCGTCAATGTCTGACCAGGCTCGACGGGCGCGAGCGGACCGAGGGCGCCGGACAGGATGATGTCGCCCGCACGCAGTGGCGATCCGTATTTGGCAGCCGTGTTCGCCAACCAGGCGACGGCGTTGAGCGGATCTCCGAGACAGGCGACGCCTGCTCCAGTAGAAACCTCGACCCCGTCCCTCAGCAGCGTCATCGTGACGTCGCGCGGTTCGAAGTCACGCAACGCGACCCTTGCGTCGCCCACGACGAACACGCCGCTCGAAGCGTTGTCGGCGACTGTGTCGGTGATCCGTATGTCCCAGTCTCGGACACGGCTGTCGACGACCTCGATCGCCGGGCTCGCGTACGCGATCGCGGATCTGACCGCGTCCAGGTCCGATGCACCGTCGAGGTCTGTCGCGAGCACGAACGCAACCTCCACTTCGGCGCGCGGCTGCAGTAGGACGGATGACGGGATCACTGCACCGCTGGTGAAGTGCATGTCGTCGAGCAGCACGCCAAAGTCAGGCTGATCCACTCCGACCTGGCTCTGGACCGCCTGTGACGTGAGACCAATCTTGCGTCCGACGACGGCGGCGCCGACGCGCACGCGCGCATTGATGATGCGCTGTTGCACGCGATACGCGAGCTCGATGTCCGTGTCCCCGATCAGGTCACGCACGGGCGTCGTCGGCCGCCCGCTGCTGTAGGCGTCAAGCAGCCGTCGCGCCGCCTGCTCCACAGCCTGTTCAACACTCTCGATCACTGCCGAATACCCTCCCGCCGTCGCCATGCGTCTCTGTGCAAATAACGCATAGCCCTACCCGCTAACTGCACGACCGTACCACAGATCGCGCCCCTGCTGGCAAAGGGAGCGGCTACGAGGCGAGGACCTGAGCAAGCTCGCGTGCCGTTTCAATCACGGCGTCACGACCCTCCTCGAGGATGTCCGGGCGGTGCGAGATCAGGTTGATGCAGGTGGGGGTTGCAGGGGCCGCGCGCTTGACCGGTACCGCCAACGCATACGCGTTCGGCTCCACCTCACCGTGTGTCATCACCCAACCGTTGGCCCGCGCCTCGGTGACAGCCTCACGTTCACCAGGTCTCGGCGGCTGCCCGGCGAGCAGCGCCAGCCCGGCAGCGCCGCGATCCAGCGGGTAGCGAGTTCCCTCGCGGAACGACAGGTGATAGGTGACGCCCACGGGCACGATCACGGCAATCGCGACCTGCTCCTCGCCCTCGGCAACGAGCAAAGCGGACGTCGCTTGGGTGCGCTCGGCGAGTTGGCGCAGCAGCGGCATGCTCACCTCGCGCAGGCTGTGATCGAACGATGCCCCGAGCACGGCGAGTCTCGCACCCGGACGGAAGCGCCCGTCGTGGCGCGCGATCAGCCGGAACTGCACGAGTGTGCTCAGCAACCGCGACGCGACCGTACGGTGAATGTCGAGCCGCTCAGCGACCTCCTGAATCGTCAGTCCGCCGGGCGACTCGCTGATCAGGTCGAGCGCGGTAAGGCCACGCGCGAGCGTCTGCGACCCGGCAGGTGTCTCGACATTTCGGTTTTGCGTGGGCACGTGACGAATATACGGTGACGCCACAAATCGACCGTTTCTGGCCCGCGACCAGAGCGAAACGCTTGACAAGACCACCTCATCGCCGAGAAACTACCTTGCAGATAACGCACTCTGCTGTTCGTTATCTGCACAAGAGAGGATTGAGGTGGGAGAGTACGAGAGCATCTGGCGCGACCTGCAGGCCGTGCCTTTCGAGCAGGGCTATATCGACGTGGATGGGCGCCGCACCAGGTATCTGCATGCCGGGGCCGACTCGCAGCCGACGCTTGTATTGCTGCACGGCTCGGCCGGCCATGCCGAGGCGTATGTGCGGAACCTGGAGGCTCACGCACAACACTTCTCGACGTGGGCGATCGACATGCTCGGCCACGGCTACACGGACTGGCCTGGTCATCCGCTCGAGGCCGCCCACTACGCGGAGCACCTACTCGAGTTCCTGAACACGCTCGGCGTCGAGCAAGCGCACATCTCAGGAGAGTCACTTGGCGGCTGGGTCGCGACGCGGCTGGCGATCGACCACCCCGAGCGCGTCGATCGGCTCGTGCTCAACACCACCGGCGGGTCACAGGCTGACCTCGAGGTGATGCAGCGGATCAAGACAATTTCGATGGCGGCTGCCGAGAACCCGGACTGGGAAACCGTCGGCGCGCGCATCCGCTGGCTGATGGCGGATAAGACGCGCAACTACGACGACATCATCGCCACCCGCCAGACGATCTACCAGCTGCCCGGCTTTGTCGACGCGATGAGCGACATCCTCGCCCTTCAGGACCCGGAGATCAGGGCGCGCAACATCGTCACGCCCGAGGAGTACGGCCGCATCCAAGCGCCGACGCTGGTGCTCTGGACAAGTGACGATCCGACGGCCGACCTCAGTGAAGGCCGGCGGGTGGCATCGATGATTCCTGAAGCCGAGTTCGTCGTGATGGAGGGCTGCGGCCACTGGCCTCAGTACGAGGATCCGGACACGTTCAACAAGATCCATATCGACTTCCTGCGGGCGGCGGCGTGAGCGGGGAGTGGGCATGACGACAACCACCGGCTCCGAGGACGTGACACCGTCCGTGATGGAGAACGGCCGACCGAAGCCCGTCGATGTCGTGATCGTCGGCGCTGGCCCCGTGGGTCTCACCCTCGCGAACATCCTCGGGATGCATGGCGTCCGGACCGTGATCGTCGAACAGCGGGCGGAGCTGATCGACTACCCCCGCGGCGTCGGCATCGACGACGAGTCACTGCGGGCGTTTCAGTCGATCGGCCTGATCGATCCGATCCTCCCGCACACGAACCCGCATCAGATCATGCGGTTCGTCAACGGCAGCGGACGCCTGCTCGCCGAGATTGCACCGGTCGCCCAACCGTTCGGCTGGCCACGCCGTAGCGGCTTCATCCAGCCACTGGTTGACGCAGAGCTTTTCGCAGGTCTGAGCCGGCAGCCGAGCGTCGAGGTTCGCTGGTCGCGGACGCTCGAGTCGTTCGTCACGTCCGACTTCGGCGTGACCGCCACGGTGCTCACGGCTGACAGCCAGCGGGAGACGATCGAAGCACGCTACCTCGTCGGTTGCGATGGCGGCCGCAGCACCACGAGACGGCTGATGGGAACCTCATTCGAGGGCACGACCTCGTCCACCCGATGGTTGGTGATCGATCTGCGGAACGACCCGTTGGGACATCCGAACGTGTACGTGGGTGCCGATCCTGAGCGTCCGTTCGTATCGGTCTCTTTGGCGCACGGCGTACGCCGCTTTGAGTTCATGATCCACGACGATGAACCCGATGAGTCAGTCGAGGATCCGGCCTTCCTGGCCACGCTACTGTCGCGGCATATCCCCTATCCCTCGGACGTCGACGTGATTCGCCAGCGGATCTACACCCACCACTCGCGGATCGCCGGTGAGTTCCGCAGGGGTCGCGTGCTGATCGCGGGTGATGCCGCCCATCTGATGCCGGTCTGGCAGGGCCAGGGGTACAACAGCGGCATCCGTGACGCCGTGAACCTGGGGTGGAAGCTCGCGGCAACGATCAGCGGTACCGCCGGCGATGCCCTGCTCGACACCTACGACCTCGAACGGCGCAGCCATGCACGCGCGATGATCGACCTGTCGACGACCGTCGGACGCTGGGTGTCACCCACGAGCAAACGACTCGCGGCGTTGCGCGATGCAACGCTGATCGCCGCCTCCGCCGTGCCGAGCATCAAGCGCTACATCGTCGAGATGCGGTTCAAGCCGATGCCTCGTTACGCGTCGGGTGCCGTCACCTATACCTGCTCGCAGCCGAAGGACGCTGCCGTCGGCAGACAGTTCATCCAGCCTCGCGTGGACACTCGCTCGGCTCAGAACGTCCTGCTCGACGACGTGCTCGGCCCCTGGTTCAGCGTCGTCTGTTGGAACAACAACCCCGTAGGCGTCCTCGGCGACGAGGCTGAACGCTGGCTGAAGCTCGGCGCCAGCCTGATCGAGCTGCGGCCCCAGTCCCAGCTGCACTGGCACGGCGGCGACGATGATCGCGTCACGATCGTCGGTGACCGCACGGGTGCCCTGAAGCAGTTCTTCGACACTCAGCGCGCCTCGGTGTTGTTCCTGCGTCCCGATCGCTTCGTGGCAGGGGCCAGCATCGCCCAACACGCCCCAGAGGTTTCCCGTGCGCTCGTCGAAGCGCTCTCACTGACAACCGGAGGTGAAAATGCCGCGCGATCAGCACCGTCAGTGGCGCAGCCGACCCCTTAGCCTCCTCGCTGCGGCGATCCTAATGGGGGAAGCGTATGCCTGACGAAAATGGATTTGACCGCTCAGTAGACGTACTGGTTGTCGGCTCCGGCGGTGGCGGCATGACCGCGGCGCTGGCCGCCAAGGCTGCCGGCCTGGACACGCTGCTCGTCGAGAAGTCAGAGCGCTTCGGCGGCTCGACCGCGCTCTCCGGCGGCGGCATCTGGATTCCCGGTGCGGCGGCGCAGACGAGCAAGGGCTACAGGCCCGACCCTGACGAGGTGTTCGCATACCTCAAGACGATCACGCGCGGGATCGTGACCGACGAGCGCCTGCGGCGCGTATATCGAGACCGGCCCCGAGATGCTCGACTTCGTCGCCAACAAGACCGGCGCGAGGTTCGTTTGGAAGGCCGGCTATCCCGACTACTTCCCGGAGGTACCCGGCGGCTCCAAGCAGGGCAGTCTGATCAACCTCGAGCCGCTCGACCTTCGCGAGCTCGGCCCGGACGAGGACAAGCTGCTGGCGCCCGTCGTCGTACCGCCCAGGGGCATGTGGTTGCGTCCGCTGGAGCTGCGCGAATTCTTCAGGATCCGCTGGTCATGGAGCGGCAAGTCCGTGCTGATGCGCTTCATCTGGCGCATGACCCGTGCCCGAGTGCTCGGTGAGCACGTCGCTGCGCTGGGACAGGCCCTGGCCGCGCAGCTCTGGCTCGGCCTGCGTCGGCTCGACGTGACCACGTGGCTCGGCTCGCCGCTGGTCTCGTTGATCACGGGCCCCGACGGTGAGGTCCAGGGCGCCGTCGTCAGGCATGAGGGCCACGAACTTCGCATCCGCGCCCGCGGTGGCGTCGTGATCGCTACCGGCGGCTTCGAGCACAACCCTGAGATGCGCGCGCAGTATCAGCCGTTCGTCCCGGAGGACCAGAGTCTCGGCAACACCGGTAACACCGGGGACGGCATCCGCGCCGGCCTCGACGCCGGAGCTGCGGTCGATCTGATGGACGAGGCGTGGTGGTTCCCGACCCTGTCCTGGCCGAGCGGCCGCAAGCACATGCTGCTGAACGAGCGCATGATGCCCGGGCAGTTCATCGTCAACGGTGACGGCAAGCGCTTCATCAACGAGTCGACCCCCTACTCGGAGTTCGGTCACGCGATGATCGAGGGCGAGGAGGCGGGCAGCAGGCACATCCCCTGCTGGTTGATTACCGACGCGCACTCATGGAACCGCTACGTGATCGCCGGCCATCTGCCGCTTCCGCACATCCCCTTCGCCCCGGCGCCGACCGGCAGCGACATGGTGCAGGCGTGGCTCGACGCCGGGGTTGTCAAGCAGGCGAACTCGTGGGACGAGCTCGCCCGGCAGATCGACGTGCCGGCCGACGCGCTCGCCGCCACCGCACGGCGCTACAACGAGATCGCAGCTACGGGTCACGACGACGACTTCGGCCGGGGCGACAGCGCCTATGAGCTCTTCTTCGGCGACGACTCGCTCGCGAGCCCGAGCTTCGGGCCACTGCGCGAACCGCCGTACTACGCCTTCAAGATCGTGCTCGGGGACCTCGGAACCAACGGCGGCCTCGTCACGGACGAGGACGCGCGCGTCCTGCGTGCCGACGGCAACGTGATCCCTGGCCTGTACGCAACCGGCAACGCTTCAGCCGCGGTGATGGGCCGCACCTATGCCGGCGCCGGAGCCACGATCGGGCCGGCGATGACGTTCGGCTTCGTCGCGGCCAACCACATCGCGGCGACTCTGAAGCAGGGCGCCACCATCGCCGGGAGGGCGTCATGAGCGAGACCTACGATTTCATCGTCCTCGGCACCGGTGCCGCTGGACTTTCCGCGGCGCTGACCGCGAGCAGCCTCGGCGCCAGCGTCGGGCTGTTCGAGAAGTCCGCAACCGTCGGTGGCACCACCGCCGTCTCCGGCGGTGTGGCCTGGGTGCCAGCGCACAACCGACCCGACGTCGAGAATCCGCCGACGCTCGAGGAGGCGCTGACCTATCTGCGCGCCCAGTCCAACGAGACGATGGACGACGAACTGATCGAGGTCTATGCGCGTGAAGCGGCAGCCACGCTCGACTTCATCGAGGCCAACAGCCCTGTTCGATTCACCGTCGCCGAGGGCTTCCCCGACTACAAGCCCGAGCTGCCCGGCGGACGCCCCCAGGGCGGCAGGTCGTTCAACCCGTCGCCGTTCGACTTCGTCGAGCTCGGCGACTGGCAGGATCGGGTCACGGCCTTCCCGCTCGACTTCAGCAACGTCGGCTTCGACGCCGAAACGCGCGCTCGCATGTGGGGCGACCTCGGTAACGGATCGGGCGCCGACGCCGACATCCGCGTAACGGGCGCGGCACTCGTCGGCGGCCTTCTTCGCGCGCTGCTCGACAGGGGTCTGGAACCACAGACGAACTGTCGCGCGGTCCAGCTCCTGCGCGACGGCGACACGATCACCGGAGTCGTGCTCGAGACGCCCCACGGTCGCGTCGAAGCCCACGCAGCCAGCGGTGTGATCATCGCGACCGGCGGCTTCGAATGGGACCCCGAGCTGGTCAAGGCGTTCCTGCGTGGCCCGATGCACGGCTCGTTCGCGCCTCCGAACAACACCGGCGACGGCCTACGGATGGCGATGAAGGTCGGCGCCGCGCTCGGCAACATGCGCGAGGCGTGGTGGGGCCTGATCGTCAAACTCCCCGGCGACATGTTCGAGGGTCACGAGCGCAGCCGCAGCGTCCGGCTCGAGCGCGCGCGTCCTCGCAGCATCATGGTCAACCGTCACGGCCACCGCTTCGCCAACGAGGCGGTCGATTACAACAGCCTCGGCGGCGCGTTCCACGAGTTCGACCCCAACAACTTCGATTACCCCAACATTCCCGCCTGGATCGTGTTCGACCAGGGCCACCTCGACGAGTACGGATTCCTGGGCGTCAACCCCGGAGAGGCGGCTCCCGACTGGTTCCACGGCTCTGCGAACCTCGCCGAACTGGGCGCCAAGACCGGAATCGACGCCGCGGGCCTCGAGGCGACCGTTGCCACCTGGAACGGCTACGTCGAGGACGGCCGCGATCCGGACTTCCAGCGCGGCGAGAGCGCGTACGACGGCTGGTGGGGCGACACGACAAAGCCGACGATGATCGAGCGCACCATAGGCGCGCTCGACACCGCCCCCTTCTACGCGGTGCAGGTCGACGTCGGCTGCAGCGGCACCAAGGGCGGACCGCGAACGGATCGCAACGGCCAGGTGCTGGGCGTCGATGGTAAGCCGATCCCCGGTCTCTACGCGGCCGGCAACGCAATGGCCGCCCCGACCGGGATGGCCTACGGCGGCGCCGGTGGCACGATCGGCCCGGCACTCGTCTGGGGGCGGCTGGCGGCGACGCACGCCGTGGCCGTGGGTACCAAGGCAGCAGCATGACGGACGGCCACCTGCCCCAGGTGGAGCGTCGCACGCTGATCGTTGACGGGCTCGCGACCAGCTTCCTCGAGGCGGGAGTCGGTAACGGCGACCCGCTCGTGCTCCTGCACGGTGGTGAGTTCGGGGCAGCGGCCGAGTTCGGTTGGGAGCGCAACATCGCCACGCTCGCAGCCCGGCACCACGTGATCGCGCCAGACCAGCTCGGCTATGGACAAACCGCGAAGGTGATCGACTTCAACGACGGCCGGCGGATGCGCATCCGCCACGTCGCGCGTCTGTGTGAGCTGCTCGGGATCGAGTCGGCCGGCTTCGTCGGCAACTCGATGGGCGGCGTCAACCTGCTCGTCGACACCACCTCCGACCAACCACTGTTCCCAGTCCACAGCATGATCGTCATCTGTGGCGGCGGCGAGATCCTCCGCAACCCGTATTCGAACGCGCTGTTCGAATACGACGCGAGCTTTGATGCGATGCGCAAGATCGTCGAGGCGCTGTTCCACGATCCCTCGTATCCGGCGGATGATGCCTACGTCCAGCGGCGTTACGAGTCGAGCATCGCCCCCGGCGCCTGGGAGGCGATTGCGGCCGCGCGCTTCCATCGCCCCAATCCGGATGACTCCGACACCCAGACGCCCAAGGTTGACCCCGAGTACGGCCGGATCGGCTTCCCGACGCTCCTGATCGAGGGCGGAAACGACAAGCTCAAGCCCGCCGGCTGGGCCGCCGAGATCGCGGAGCAGATTTCAGATGGCCTCTCACTGGTCGTCGACGGGGCCGCCCACTGCCCGCAGATCGAACAGGCAGAGGTCGTCAACCAGTTGATCCTCGACTTCTTCGCGGGACGCGCGGTCCACGCGACTGCGGGCGTGGCATGAGCACGGTCGACCCCGGGCAGGACTTCGCCGGCCGCCGCGTGATCGTCACCGGCTGTGCGTCGGGCATCGGCGAGCAGCTCGCGGCCGTTCTGAGTCGACGCGGCGCCAAGGTCATCGGCCTCGACCGGAACGAGCCCAGCCTGCCGGTGGCCGAGTTCATCGAGGTGGACCTCGCGGACTCTGATTCGATCGCTACGACGGCCGCGGCGATCGCCGACCCGATCGACGCGCTTTTCAACGTGGCCGGCATCTCCGGCACGATCGGGGCAGCCGTTGTCCTCGGCATCAACTTCGTCGGCACCCGCGAGCTCACAGAGGCCCTCGTGCCCCGGATGCAGCCTGGCGCTGCGATCGTGATCACCTCGTCGTTGGCCGCGTCGCGCTACATGGAGCGCCGTGAGCTGGTCGCCGAGCTACTCGCCACCGACAGCCGCGAGGCTGCGATTACGTGGTGCGCGCAGCACAAGATCGAAGTCGGAACCGGCTATGCAGTTTCCAAGGACGCGCTGATCTGGTACACGCTGACACACGCCGTCGAGCTCGCTGGGCGCGGGATCAGGATCAACTGCCTCGCCCCCGGGATCACCGACACCCCGATCATCGCGGACACGCGCCGCGCCCGCGGCGACAGCTTCCTCGACGCGATCCCGATGCCGCTCGGCCGGATCTCCGAGCCGATCGAACAAGCAGAGGTCCTCGCCTTTCTCGGCAGTCCTGCGGCGAGCTACCTGAGCGGACAGGTGATCTGGACCGACGGCGGCTACATGGCGGGCGTCACGGCCGGACAGCTCGAGAATTGCACGGGTAGCGTCGGGCCCGCTTGACCCGGTGGTCAGCGGGCCCGCCATCGGCGGCCCTTAGACCACCGCGGCCTGCGCCGCCTCCATGATCGAGGCCATGTATTCGATGTGCTGTCCGACATCGGTGAAGCCGCGGTCCATCGTGTAGAGCGAGGCGTGGGTCGCGCCTGCGTCGCGTAGACGCTCCATGCCCTCGAGCGTCTGCTGATCGCTGTACGGCTGCTCTGGTGGGTGCATCAGGAACTGCGCTCCGAACTCTTCCTGCGAGCGCCCGGCCTCGTCCAGCAACTCCTGCACTCGGACCCAACCGTTCATCGCGTCGTCGCCGAGCCCGTAGCCGAAGATGAACCCGTCCCCGAACCGTACGGCGCGCCGGAACATCGCGTCCGCGAACCCGCCGAACCAGATCGGGATCTGCCGTCGCGGCCGCGGCACGATATTGGCCCGATCGATCTGATCGAACTCGCCGTCGAAGCTGATCAGCTCCTCCTGCCAGAGCCGCCGCAGGTACGGGATCTGCTCGTTGAGCTTCTTTCCGCGCTTGCTGAAGTCGGCGCCGAGCGCGTGATACTCGAGCGGGTTGTAGCCCGCTCCCACGCCGAGCCTGAGGCGCCCCCCGGACATCAGATCGAGATCAGCCGTCTGGCGCGCGACCAGGACCGTCTGGCGCTGGGGCAGGATCAGGATGCCGGTGACGAACTGGATCTGTTCGGTGAGACCGGCGAGGTAGGCGAAGGCGACGAGCGGATCGTGAAACGGGTCGTGCTCGGTATACGGGCCCCAGAGTGGCGGATCGCGATCCTGCTGCGAGCAGCCGATCACGTGGTCATAGAGCACGAGGTGCTCGTACCCGAGGTCCTCGGCCGCGACCGCGAAGCGCCGCAGCGCCCGCGGGTCCCCGCCCAGCTCGATTTGCGGATAGATGACTCCAAGTTCCATCAGATCTCCTCCCAGATGATTTATCCGTCAAGCACCATGTGCATCAGCTCGTGTGACTCGGACGATCCGTCGAGCACGCGGTTGATGCGCTCGTCGATACGCCAGCCGGCCGGTGATCGCACCAGCAGCCAGCGGTTGATCGCGGCCCGCGCGACGTTCCAGCAACCATCGCCGCGGACGATCACGAACGAGTAGCCAACGGCCGTCGCCCTGTCTCCGTCGACAATGATCTGTGGCGTGGCCGTGACGTGTGCCGATCCGGTCTGAACGAACCTGCGATGGAAGTCCGACTCGTACAGCTCGACGAGACCTGCCGGCGCCTGCGCCCGCCGGGCGCCGCTCGCGTCGCCGAACTCGTAGCCGCCACCCGCGCGCCACAGAGCGGCTGCCTCCGCCGCAGCGCCGCTGTCCACCAACGGGCCGTAGCTGTTGAGCAACCGCAGGATCCCGAGCTCGTCCTCGGTCCTGCGCAGACGCGCTTCGATCTCGGCCAGGCGTCGCTCCAGGTCACTCATCAGTCGGTGATCTCGCGGTAGGGTGCGCGGTGTGGAGGACACCGAGCTGCACGAACTCGCCGCCCGCGAGGCGATCCGTCAGCAGTTGCACAACTACTGTCGCGCGATGGACCGCCGCGACGATGAGCTCGGCTACGCGGTCTGGCACGAGGACGGCACCGCCGACTACGGCGCCGGGATCTTCCGGGGGCGCGGGCGCGACTTCGTCGACCAGGTGTCGCGCAACCACCTGCGGCGCACGGTCCACTCGCACCAGATCGCGACGATCGGGATCGAGGTGAACGGCGCCCGCGCCGCGAGCGAGGCGTATGCGACCGTGCGGCTCCAGACCGTCACCGAGGAGATCGTCATCGAGGAGCTCTACGTGGGCCGCTACCTCGACCGCTGGTCCTATCGGGACGGCCGCTGGGCGATCGACCACCGCGTCTGGGTGCTCGACTTCGATCACGCCGAGCGCCCCGTGCAGACGCGCCTGCCGATCGGCAGCTCGAGGGACACTAGCGATCCCTCCTACGCAGCGTTCCGGGCGATCTGGGAGTGAGCGCCGGCCGGCGCCCGCGCCGCGTGCAAGCCGGCGAGCCAGGCGAACGTCATCCCTGGACCGAGCGTGCCCCCGGGCCCACCGTAGGCGGCGCCCATCGGTGAAGAGGCGTTGCCGACCGCGTACAGACCGGAGATGCGCTTGCCGTCGAGGTCGATGACCTGCGCGTTCGCGTCGACCTTCGGCCCTCCCTTGGTGCCGATCGTTCCGATTGAGAGCTCCATCGCGTAGAACGGGCCGTCGGTGATCGGACCCAGGGTGCCCTCGACTGTGCCCTTCTGGTAGGGGTCACCCCACCAACGATCGTGGGCGCTCTCACCGCGATGAAAGTCCGGATCGACGCCGGCTGCGACGTTCGCGTTCCAGCGCTCGACCGTGCGCTCCAGCTCGGCGACTGGAAGCCCCAGCCGCTCAGCGAGCCCGACAAGCGTGGGTGCCTCGGTGAGCCACGGCGGCGTCTGGCCGGTGTATGGACGAGCCACCGAGCCGTAGCGCTGCAGGTAGGTGTGGTCGAAGATCAACCAGGCCGGAATGTTCCCGTAGTCAAATGCGTTGACATCGTCCTGGTGGAAGGCGCCGCCGATCGCGTTGTAGTTCGATGCCTCGTTCGTGAAGCGCCGCCCGAGCCGGTTGACCATGATGCTGCGCGGCCGCGTGCGGTCTCCGTTGATCATCTCCCGGTTCATCGAGTTGACCCCGGGCGGGAGCCGCAGAACCGGGATCCACCAGGCCTCGCGCATGTTCTGCAGCGCCGCTCCCGCCTTCATCGCCATCCGCAATCCATCGCCCGTGTTGGTCGGAATCGAGGTCGGCATTGCCACCACTCCGCGCAGGAAGGTCGTACGGAGCTCCTCGTTCCATTCAAAGCCACCGGTGGCGAGAATCACGCCGCGCTCGGCGAGGACACGGCGTTCACCTTCGGGACCGTCCACGACGACTCCACGGACCACGCCGTCGTCGATCAGCAGCTCGGCGGCGGGCGTCGAGAGCTCGAACTCCACGCCGGCCCGCAGGCAGGCCGCGAGCAGCCAGCCGACGAGTCCGCCTCCCATGCCCCGCTCATCGCGCACGGCGCGACGCTGCCGCTCGGCCTCGGTCGGGGGCTTCGGAACGGCGGAGCCGAGCGGGGTCTCGTCCATCCGCAGATCGACCGCGTAGTAGGGGCTCACCTCGACCAGCTCGCGCCACTCACCGAGATCCTCGAAGGCGAACAGTCCGACACCTAGCGTGCGTCCGCCGCCGGTCTTGCCACCGGGATTCTCCGGGTGGTAGTCCGGGAGGCCGGGGACCGGAAAGAACTCGATGCCACCGAACTCCGCCATATAGCTCACCATCCGCGGCCCGGCCTCCACCAGTGCGCGAATCAACTTCTCGTCGAGCAGGCCACGACTGAGCGACATCAGATAGGCGACCCCCTCCTCGACGCTGTCCTCAACGCCAATCTCCTGCATGTGAGGGTTGGCCGGGATCCAGACGTGACCGCCGGACCAGGCGCTCGAGCCGCCGACACGGCCGTTCTTCTCGAACACCTTCACGCGAGCACCCTCGTGCGCCGCCGTGAATGCGGCGGTGAGCCCTGAGGCCCCCGACCCGAGGACGATCACGTCGTATGAGGCACCTTCTGACGCCACGTGCAGCCTCCCTCTCGGTTGCAGTCTCCCTCAGGCGCGAATAGTATCCGAGAAGCGCGATATGCGCACGCGTTAGTGCGTTATCTGCACGAGGGAGATGTCCGGTGGATGCAAGCTATGACGTTGTGGTACTCGGATCCGGCGCAGCCGGCCTCACCGCTGCGCTCGCGGCTGCCGTCGAGGGAGGCAGCGTCGCGCTGTTCGAGAAGGCCGAGAAGCTCGGCGGCACCACCGCCCTCTCCGGAGGGACGATCTGGATCCCCGGCAACCAGCCGGCCCGTGAAGCCGGAGTCGAAGATTCCGAGGATCTGGGCCGCGAGTACCTGGAGAGCCTCTCGCTCGGAATGATCCTGCCCGAGCTGCTCGACGCGCTGATCAGCGGCGGTCCGAAGTTCGTGGAATTCGTGGAGCAGCACGGCGACCTGCGGTTTCAACTGGTCCAGGGGTATCCGGATTACCACCCGGAGCGCCCCGGCGGCCTGCCCGGCGGCGGCCGCTCGATCGAGGTGAATCTGGTCTCATTTGCCGAGCTCGGCGATTGGAGTGAGCGCGTTGCGGGCGACCCCCAGCGGCTCCAGATCCGCGAGATGCCGCTCGGTGGAGGGACGGGTGTGCTGCCAGACGACGTCCGGGCTGAGCGCGAGCAGGCCCAGGTCGAGGGGCTCGGCCGTGGTCTGGTTGCCGGTCTGCTCAAGGCCTGCCTGGCTCATGGCGTTCAGGTCAGCACCGGCACGCGGGCGACGCGTCTGCTGACCGACGACGGCGTCGTGACCGGTGTCGAACTGGAGACCGCCGAACGCGCCGCGCAGATTCGCGCCGGCGCGGTCGTTTTGGCCACCGGCGGCTTCGAGTACGACCGCGAGCTGGTTCGTGACTTCCTCCGCGGGCCGCTGACCCGCGGTGTCGGAGCGCCGACCAACACCGGTGACGGACTGCGAATGGCGATGCGCGTCGGGGCTCAGCTCGGGAACATGCGCGAGGCCTGGTGGGCGCCCGTGGTGTCGCTCCCGGGGGTGCGCAGCGACGGCGCACCGAACGGACTGCTGACCTCGCGCGAGCGGGCGCTGCCGGGCTCGATCATGGTCAACCGCTACGGCCGCCGCTTCGCCAACGAGGCCGCCAACTACAACGCCTTCGGTGGCGCGTATCACGAGCTTGATGCCTCGCGGTTCGAATACCCGAACTTGCCCAGCTATCTGGTCTTCGGCCAGTCGCTCGTCGACCGCTTCGGCGTGTTCGGCGGTGCGCCGGGCGCCACGGTACCGGACTGGGTCGTGCGAGCCGAGACGCTCGACGAGCTCGCCACGCGACTCGGAATCTCAGCGACCGCGCTCGCTGAGACGGTCGTGCACTTCAACGGCAACGCTCGATCCGGGATCGATCCCGACTTCGGCCGCGGTGAGAGCGTTTATGACCGCTTCCCCGGCGGACGCATGCTGGATCCGGAGTCACCGGCCGCGACGCTGGCGCCGGTCGAGGGCGACGCGTTCTACGGAGTCGAGATCGAGTCCTCGGCGCTCGGCACCAAGGGCGGTCCGCGGACAGACGTCGAGGGCCGTGTGCTGGATGTAGACGGCGTGCCGATTCGCGGCCTCTACGCGGCCGGCAACGTGATGGCCAACCCGTCCGGAATGGTCTACGGCGGCGCCGGTGCGACGCTCGCCGTTGCCGGCATCTGGGGCATGTACGCCGGCGCCGCGGCCGTCCGCGATCAGTCGAGCTCGGGCACGCCAAGCCCGAAGGCGAACCTGAGCGCCTGGTAGGCGTCGCGCAGGAACTGCCTCGTCCGTGGCGTCTGCGGGCGCGCCAGAAAGCCGCCGTGGATCACTCCTGGATAGACGTGCAGCTCGACCGGGACTCCCGAGCTCGACAACCGCCCCGCATAGGCGAGGTTCGCATCGAGGTAGGCGTCGACGTCGCCGATCCCGAGGAACGCGGGCGGCAAACCTGAGAGGTCCGTCGCGCGACCGGGCACTGCTGTTGGCGGGATGTCCTCGTTGCCGTAGAGCGGCCCCAGGTAGGCCTGCCAGCTCAGGCGCTCGGCGCGCAGCTGCCACAGCCCCCAGTGGCCGGGGTCGGTGATCGCGGTAATCGTCGACCAGATCTCACGGTCCTCGAGCATCGGGTAGACGAGGAACTGCAACCGGGGCTGCGTGCCGCCGGCCTCGCGCAGGCGCAGGCAGAGCGCTGCGGCAAGTCCGGCGCCGGCGCTGGAGCCACCGAGCACGAGCCGCTCGGGATCAACGCCGTAGCCCGCCGGATCGCCGGCGATGCTGCGCCAGACCGTGTCGGCATCATCGAGGCCTTCCGGATACGGGTGCTCCGGAGCAAGCCGCCAGTCGACCGAGACAGCCGCGCAACCGAGCTCGATCACCATCTGGTCGAGGCGGTCGTCGTTCTCCTCGAGCGACCCCATGATGTAGGCGCCCCCGTGCAAGTAGACCAGGCACGGCAGCGGCCCGTCCACATCGGCTGGCCGGTACCAGCGCACGTGCACGTCCGGGCGGCCGTCGAGTCCCGCGATCGTCTCGTCAGACCGCCGGACCAGCGGGTCCGGCGGCACCGGAGCCAGCCGCACCTCGCCGTAGGTGCTCCTGATTGTCTCGATACTGGTCGTGTCCCACCGAGCGAGACGCTCGAGCATCGGGAGCGTCCCGGGCTCGACGCGGGTGTCGACGTCGATCGCGGGCACCTCAGCGCCGCTCCGGGTCGATCGGCTCGATGCCGTCTTCGATCGCCTTGATCAGTAGCGCGGTGAACTGCGTGTAGAAGCGCGCCATGCGGATGAAGCCGGTGGCGAACCAGAGTCCTGGCTGCTCCGAGCGCCGCCAGGTGTTGGCGTACTCACCGTCGGCGGCGCGACCGTAGGCCTTGTCGATCTTGGCGGCGATCGTCCCGAGCGCCGGCTTGATGTGTCCCCAGAATTGGTGGTAGCCGGTGGCGAAGATGATCAGCTCGACGTCGTGCATCTCGTCGCCATCGCCGAACACGACCGTGCTGCCCCTCACCTCGGCGACCTCACAGCCGTGCTTGAAGTGCACGCGGCCGTCGACCAGCAACTGGGATGCGCCGATGTTGATCTGGTAGGCGTCCTTGCCTGACATGTGAGCACCGAGGATGCCCGTCCCATCCGGCCCCCACTCGAGTTTGAAGCCGATCGCCTCGAGGCCGTCGAGCAGCTCCTTGTCGTACGCCGCGCACTTCTTGACCAGCTCCTTGTTGATCACATCCGTGCGCTCGTTCGGCACGGAGTACTGGATCTGATCGGCGAACTCCGGCGTGTAGACCATGTCCTCGGAGAACAGCGGATTCCAGAACTTGTGCATCCCGTCGAAGCTGACGACGTAGGTGGCGCTGCGCTGCAGCAACGTCACATCTGCGCCGTGCTCCCAAAGGTCGTGGGCGAGCTCGTGCCCGCTGACTCCGGCGCCGACGATCAGCGCCTTCTTGCCTCGATATCGCGCGCCATCCTGGAAGGAGTCCGAGTGCGCCCAAACGCCCGTGAAGCTCTCGAGCCCCGGGATATCCGGGATCTTCGGTCCCGCGAAGAGACCGCCGGCAACGATGAAGTGGCGCGGATGCATAAGCCGGATCGACCCGTCGCCGCGCTGGACACGGATCGACCAGCGCTGAGCCTCGTCGTCGTAATGACCCCCGAGGAACGTGGTGCCGGTCCAGACGTTGAGATCCAGAGCCGTGACGTACAGCTCGAGCCAGTCGGCGAACTTGTCCTTCGGCGTGTGCTCGGTCCAGGTCGGCGGGAACGGCAGGTATGGCAGGTGATCACCCCAGACGATGCTGTGCAGCGCCAGCGACGCGTAGCGTTTGCGCCACGCGTCTCCCACCCTGGCCTCCCGGTCGATGACCAGCGTCGGCACATCGAGGGCTCCGAGCCTGGCCGCAAGCGCGAGCCCGTTGTGCCCCGCGCCGAGGATCAGCACTGCGGGCTCGGTCTCCTCGAACGCAGCCTCGCGCTGGCGTTCCTCAGTCCAACGCGGGCGGTCTGAGACGACACCGTAAACCTTGCCAGGGCGGCGGTGGTGCCGCGCCCGTTCGGGGCGGTCCTTGAGCGCCAAGACCTGCGTCTGCAGGATCGAGGCGGCATACCCGCTATCGCTCGGGACGAGGAACACATAACCGCGATCGACGCGGTCGCGCGTGGTGAAGTCGAAGAAGGCGTTGATCTTGGCGTCGGCGGTCATCGGCGGCTGGTCCGCGTTCGGCGCGAATCCCTCTGCCTCCCAGGCCCTGGCCATGTCGAGGAACTTCTCGGCAGTCTCAGCGCGCCCGATCGTGTGATGAAAGTCCCACGGGAACGCCATGAAGTCGCGCCAGGTGGCGTCCTCTATGAACAGCTGCTCCAGATCTCCGGCGGAGCCGTTCTCGACCGCGGTCACGAAATCAGACAGCCACTGCTCGAAGATCTCGGCCGCCGCCTCGGCTGTCAGCGCCTCCGAGGCTGCTTCAACGGTGCTGCTCACTGCGTCCCTCCCTCCAGTTCGGCATCTATCGCCGTTGAAGGCGCCATAGATGAGCAGGGAGCGTATTCAGCCAAAACTGGGTTGTCAAGCTGAAGCAATTCGCTTCACAGGTTCACCTCAAGCCGGTTACGGCGTTAGACTACCGGCATGGCGGCCGAACCCTCCAAAGGCCTCGGAGCGCGCGAGCGCGGGAAACTCGATACGCGGCGGAAGCTCCGTGACGCCGCTCGCGAGCTGACCGAGGAGCGCGGCTATGACGACGTCACCGTCGCCGAGATCGCGGCCCGTGCTGGCTTCTCGGTGAAGACGCTGTTCCAACACTTCGGCTCGAAGGAGGAGCTGCTCGTCGCCGAGCTCTCGGAGATCCACGAGCAGATGCTCGACGCGGTCCGTGGCCGCGGGCCATCCGAGACCCCGCTGCAGGCGGTCACCGTCTGGCTGATCGCGTGGAACTCAGATCGTCCATCCGACGGCTTTGATCGGTTCGTGCGGATGGTCGAGGGCGGTCCGCTGGTCGAGTCGCTGCGCCGCAGGCTCTACGACGACTGGGAGAACACGCTCGTCGAGGTGCTCGCCGACGAGGCAAACGAGGCGCGCCCGACGCCCCGTACACGGCTGGTCGCCGCCCAACTGATCGCGATGATCCGGGTGCTCACCTCGCCGGAGTCGCGGGACTTCATCGAGCGTCATCCGCCCGACCAGCGCCGTCCCGCGTATGAGCAAGCGGTACAGAGCGCGTCGGCGCAACTCGCGTACGGACTCGACCACGGCGGCGAGTGAGCCGCATCGCCTCCGCAGCCGAGCAGAGCATCGAGATCGGTCGCGGCCGGATCGTCTACGAGCTGCTCGGTCCCGACGACGGGCCGCCGATCGTGCTCACGCCGGGTGGCCGCTTCGGTAAGGACGTGCCCGGCCTGCGCCCGCTGGCGCAGGCCCTTGCCGCGGGCGGCATGCGAGTCCTGCTCTGGGACCGGCCGGGCTGCGGCGCCTCAGACGTCCAGCTCTGGGGCGAGACCGAGTCGCACATGCGCGCGAACGTCCTCACTGAGTTGCTGGTGGAGCTCGGCCTGGCTCCGGCCACGGTCGCCGGCGGATCCGGCGGTGCCAGGGATTCGCTCGTGACCGCGATTCTGCACCCCGAGGTCGTGAGCCGGCTCGCCGTCTGGAACATCACTGGCGGGATCTTCGGCGTGATCAACCTCGCTGCCTACTACCTGATCCCGAGCATGAATGCCGTCCGCAACGGCGGGATCGATGCAGTGATCGCGCTGCCCGAGTGGCAACAGCTGATCGCTGCCAACCGGCACAACGAGCAGATCCTGCGCGACATCGGGCCCGATGAGTTCTGGCGCGTGATGCTGCGCTGGATGGACGCCTACGTGCCCAAACCGGGCCAGACGGTTCCCGGAGTGAAGGACACGATGTTCGCGCGCATCACCGTACCGACGCTGATCATCCGCGGCGGTGAGAACGACCTCGATCACCCCAGGCGTACCTCTTACGAGGTCCACACGCTGGTCCCGGGATCGCGGCTCGTCGAACCTCCCTGGCCCGAGGACGCGTGGGAGCGAGCGTTCGCGTCCGAGCTCGCCGGCACCGGGCACATGTTCGACCCGTGGCCACAGGCGGCGCCGCTGATCCTGGACTTCGCGGGCCGATAAGTATCGGCTTCAGTTACTTCGCGGCCGCGCCGGCATCGACCGGGAGCGTCACCCCGGTGATGTAGCGGGCCTCGTCGGAGGCCAGGAAGAGCACCGCGTTGGATACGTCGACGGGATCGACCGCTGGGATCGGCAGCAGGTTGAGCGTCGCGGCCGGGCCCACGAAGTCGTCGATCGTCGGCTCATCGAGATCCGGACGGAACAGCTTGTAGGTCTGCCGGTTGTGGATCATCGGGGTGTTGACCAGCGTCGGATGAATCGTGTTCACGCGGATCATGCGGTCGGCAACCTCGTGCGCGAGTGCGCGCATGAGACCCACGACACCGTGCTTGGCCGCCGTGTAGTGAGCGGTGTAGGCGATCCCCTTGAGGCCTGCGGTCGAGCTGATCAGCACGATCGAGCCACCATCTGACATGTGCGGCAGGGTCGCCCTGACCGTGTGCCAGGTACCGGTCAGATTCACATCGATCATGTCCTGCCAGGTCTTCTCGGACATCTCAGCCGCGGGCCCGTAGGAGACGATTCCAGCGTTGGCGACGACGATGTCGATCGGCCCCAGCCGATCGATGCCGGCCCTGACTGCCGCTTCGAGCGCGGCAAGATCGCGCACATCAGCGTGCTGGGCGACAGCGCGTCTGCCGAGCGACTCGACGATGCTCTCGGTCTCGCACAGGTCCGACTGTTTGGCGAGGTCGTATCCGACGCTGGCGATGTCCTCATCGATGTCGAGGACGATGACATCGGCGCCCTCCTCTGCCAGCCGGACGGCATGGCTGCGGCCCATCCCGCGTGCCGCTCCCGTGATCAGAGCGACCTTGTCCTGTACGCGACCCACACTTCCTCCCTCGCACGACCTGATTTTGAGTGGGCGCGCCCGGGCCCGAGTCTCTGAGTCTCGGGCCCGGGTTGCACCTAATTCACCACCAGTCGGTCAGGACTGGCAGAACGTCTTGCTGCCATACGGCGCGGTCCATTTACCGCCCGTCAGCTTCGTGATGTAGAAGCACTTCTGCTGTGGCGACGGCGCGTTGGCCTTGTAGGTCAACGGCGGCGCCAAGCCGCCCCAGCGTGTCCCCCTTCGGCAGCTTCCAGAGCGCGGTCGCGAGCGAAGCGCGGGTCAGCGTTCCCTTGACCGTGCTGGCAGCCGCCTGGAACAGCGCGCCACCGGTGTATCCGAGTGAGAGCGCTGCGCCGTACTCGTTCGCCGGCACCTTGGCTGCCTTGACGGCCGCCTGGAACGTCTTCTGCGCCGGTGTCGACGTCGCCGTCCAGGGGAACGTCTCGAGCACGCCGTAGGACGAGTTCTTCAGTCCCGGAACGGTGGTCTCCAGAGGTGCGACCGCAGTCGTCTGCATGACGTACTCCGGGGTGTAACCGGAACTCGAGCAGCTCTGTGCCAATGAGACGATCGTCGTGTCACCGAGAGCCAGCACCAGCGCCTGGGCACCGGCCTGCTTGGCCGCCGTGCAGACGGCGTCGTAGTTCGGCGCAGTCGCCGACACAGCCTGCGAGTTGACGAGCGTGCCGCCATCGGCTGTCGCGTATGCCTTGATGGCAGGGACGGACAGCGAGCATGCCGACTCCTCGGCGCAGTAGAAGAACGCGATCTTCTTGTCGTGTGCGAGTTTGACGGCGCTGTACACCTCTCCGTACAGGATCGACGGGAACGTCGTGCCCTGCGGGTACACGTACTTGGTCGTGTAGGAGGCCGGCGTGAACGGGAAGTCACCCACCACCGGGAGCTTCTCCGCCTGTGCGATCGGCGCCCAGGAGGCCTCGACGGAACTGACGTTGCCGACGAGCGCGATCACGTTCTTCTGAGCGGCAAAGCCCTTGATCTCGCTCAGCGCGACGCTCGGGCTGCCCTGGTCGTCCTTCACCGTCAGCTTGACGGGGTGGCCGTTGATCCCACCGTGACTGTTGACGTAACTCGCCCACGCCTTGACGCCATAGGCACCGCCACCATCAGTGGTCCCGAAATCACCGGTCAGGCTCGTCAAGCTCCCGATCACGTACGGGGTCTTGCTCGCCGTATGCGCGGCTGCATGATGAGCCGTGCTGGCGTCGGCGGTCCCGGTGGCGGCCGCACCAAGTGCAAGCACACCGACGGAAGCGAGCGCGACGCTCCTACCTCTTATGAACTGCCTCAACTGCATTGACTTGTCTCCTCCTCGTTGTTGGCACTTCGAGACTGGGGTCTCAGACCCCGTCGTTCTCCACGCCGAAGTACCGACTGGTGACTTCGGCGGCCGTGAGATGGCCGGCTTCGCCCGCATAGCTGAGCTCCCCCCGATCCATCACGTACACGTCTTGTGCAAAGGCCAAGGCGCGCTCGACGTACTGCTCGACGAGCAGGATCGTCACGCCTTCCTCTGCCAGGGTTCCGAGCGCGTCGAACACGACATCGATCGCTCGCGGCGAGAGCCCGAACGACGGCTCGTCGACGACAACCGCAGTGGGGCTCGCTAGAAAGGCTCGCGCCAGTGCCAGCATCTGCTGCTCGCCACCG
This sequence comes from uncultured Conexibacteraceae bacterium, assembly GCA_963720195.1. GTDB lineage: Bacteria > Actinomycetota > Thermoleophilia > Solirubrobacterales > Solirubrobacteraceae > Palsa-465. Next base: position 36,743 of record CAVRFD010000005.1, on the reverse strand, counting down.
GACATCTGACTGGCGAGGTGTCGGCGGCGCTCGCCGAGCCGCGGGAAGATCGAGTAGACCCGCTCATGCGCCTCGCCCTTCATCGACGCCGGCGCGAACAGTCGAATGTTGTCCGTGACAGTTAGGTCGCGATACACGGCCCGGCCTTCGGGAATGAAGCAGAGCCCGAGCGCCGCGCGCCCCTGCGCGCTCATGTTGGTGACGTCAGTCCCCTGAAACGTCACGTGGCCACCGTGAGGCTTGATCAGGCCCGAGAGCGTGCGCAGCAACGTAGTCTTTCCGACCCCGTTGCGCCCGAGGAGCGCGCAGACCCGACCCTGTGGCAGCTCCAGATTGACGCCTCGCAGTACGCGCAACTGGCCATACCCGCCAGACAGATCGTCAGCTGCCAGGATCGTCGAGGACTCAACCCCGGCCGGCATCTGATCCAACTCCTCGATCGGGCTCATGCCGTCTCCTCCAGGGCCTTGTCAGCGCTGTTGCCGATGTAGGCGTCGCGCACGATCACGCTCTCCAAGACCGTCGCCGCGTCGCCCTCGAAGATCTGGCGACCGAAGTCGAGGACATAGACGTAATCGGCCACGCGGGCGACGAAGTCCATGTCGTGCTCGACGACAAGGATCGCCGTCCCCCGTTCTGTGCACAGGCGCCGGAGCAGTTGCATCAGCGCCTCTCCCTCGCCCACGTCCAGACCTGACAGCGGCTCGTCGAGCAGCAGCAGGTCGGGGGCTGCCATCAGCGCGCGAGCCAGATCGACCATGCGCCGTTGCGCCGTCGACAACGTTCCGGCGGGCTTATCGAGGACGTCCTCAATGCCGCAGAGCTTCGCGTTGTCCCGGACCTGTGCGGCGACCGCACGCCGCGCCTTCCAACGCGGCAGCATCTGACGCCACGGGAGCGAGCCGGCGTCCTGAGCATCGCTGACGACGGCGATGTTCTCGAACACGGACATCCCGTCGAACAGGTTCATCTCCTGGAATGTGCGCCCGAGACCGAGCCGCGCGCGCCGAGCCGGACCGAAGCGCGTGACGTCGCGACCGTTGAGCAGCACCCTGCCGCTCGAGGCGCGGATCAGCCCACTGGTGGCATTGAACGTGGTGGTCTTGCCTGCCCCATTCGGCCCGATCAGGCCGGTGATCGCGCCGCGCTTCGCGTGAAGGCTGATCTTGTCTGCCGCCACGAGTCCGCCGAACCGGACCGTGACCTCACTCAGTTCAAGGACGTCACCGGAGTCCCCGTCGGTCTGCGGCGGCACGGCGTGCAGCGCAGCCAGGCTCGGACCGCGCTGAGGGGCCGGCGCGACGGCACCCGCCGCGATCGCGGGGGCCGCGTCAGGATCGGAGACCGTCTCGGCCTCGGAACGTGTTCCTCTCAGGCGACGGGTCGCGCTCGCGAGTCTCTGCCCGGCGGAGCTCTGGAGCAGGGCTGGAGTCAGCGCGGTAAGAACCGCGAAGACACCGAACAGGATGTTCAGATAGCTGGCCGTGTTGGTGCCGCTCAGATAGGACGGCGCGAGCATCACGAACAGACCGGCGACCCACGCATACCAGGGTGCGCCACCTGCCGCGATCACGATTACCGCCACGAAGATGAGCGATTGGAACGGGTCAAACGCCGACCCGGTGACGATTCCGAGGGTCGAGCCGTAAAGCGCACCGGCGATCCCGGCGAGGAACGCCGCGAAGCAGAACAGGCTCACCTGCATTGTCGTGGTGTCGAGCCCGGATGTGAGCAGCGCCACCGGTGACTGGGCGAACGCGTTCAAGAAGCGCCCGAGACGTCCCGACAACAGCAGCGTGACGATGAGCGAGACCAAGGCCGCGATGCCGAGAATCAGGTAATAGTCACCGTTGGTGAGGATTACGGCACCGCCCGGAAGTGGCACGGTGAGGCCGATGCTCGACTTACCGAGCATGTAGCTCTTCGCATAGAAAGTCTCCTCCAGCACGAGGCCGAAGCCGAAGGTTGCGAGCGCGAGATATAGCCCGCCGTGGCGGATCGCTGGAATAGCGAGCAGAGCGCCGAAGGGCACCACCACAAGGCCGGCCAGTACAAGCGCAACGCCCCACGGAATGCCGTGGCCGGCCATGTGGCCGAAGGCAGCGGCACCGATCGCGGCGAAGCCGACGTGGGCGAGCGACACCTGCCCGGACTCCCTGACGAGCAGTCCCAGCGAGAGGAACAGGATGACCAGCGCACAGCCGCCCGCATAAGTCGACAACCGGCTCTCAGCGAAGTGAGGCACGAGGATCAGAGCCACCGCCAGCGGTATCGCGATTGCCAGGTTGAGCTTGAGGCCCGCCCGTTTGTGTCCGGCCTCCGCGACGAGGCGCGGCCGCGGCAGCCTGCCGCGCGGCAACACGAACAGGACGATCAGCAGAATGACGAAGGGCAGGCCAGGTGCGAGGTCGTTCAGGAACGAACTTGAAGTTCCGTAGTAGGTGCACACGGAACTGAGCACGCCGATCACCAACCCGCCGACGTATGTCCAGCCGATGTTCTTGAACAGGCCGATCGCCGCCGCCGCATACGCCTGAACCACGAGCAGCGTGAGAATCTCGGGGTTGAGGTTGATGCTCGGCGCGATCAGCAGGCCCGCGATCGATGCAAAGGCCGTGCCGATGATCCACGCCATCGCTCGGACGGCGTTCGGGCTGCCACCGCTGAGCGACATCAGCGTCGCCCCCTGGACGACGGCCCGCATGTTCAGGCCGGCTCGTGTCCGTCTCAGCATGAATGAGAGCGCACCGGTGAGGACGGTTGCAACCGCGAAGATGATCAGCTGGTTCTCGCCGATGTCGGTACCCAGGAAATGGACGCTCTGAGTCGACAGGAACGACGGGAAGTTCAGCGTGTCAGTGCCATAAATGATGCTGCAACCGGCCTCGATGATCAGCATCACGCCGACCGTCGCCGCCACCTGCATCGTCAGCGCGGCGGTTGACAGAGACTTCGAAAGCCACGCGAACAGCAGCCCGCCGATCACGCCCACGAACACGATCGACATCAGCACCGCGAAGGGCCATGCGATGCCGTCGTTGACATGGAGCGAATAGAAGATGTAGGCGGCGAGCGTGCCGACCGCGCCGTAGGCGAAGTTGAAGACGTTCGACGTGCGGTAGGTCAGGACCAGCCCCACGCCCGACATCCCGTACACGGCGCCGGTGGCAAGGCCGATGAGGACGAAGCTCAGCATGCGCGCCGTCCCCCGCCGGCCTCAGGCGTGAGATCTTGGCGATGCGACTTGGGCGGCGCCGTATAGGTGTTCAAGTCAGCCTCTTCCTCTCCACACGGCGGTGGCACACCTTGGGTAGCCCCGGCCGTCCCCGCGCTCAAACAGTCCTTTACCGACCGGCTTCAGTCCCTCAACTGAGCCTGACGAGCGTGCATTTATCGCTCATGGTCGCTCGTTATATGGGCGAGTCTACCGTCGCATTTCGACCGTGTCAAGCCGTCTGAACGGTCTCCTAACGGCTGTTTCGCGGGGTCCTAACCCCCGGTTTTGCAGGGTTCATCCGCACCGGACCAGCACCTGACGCTTGCTCACCTGAGCGATTGCAGGCGGTGAATTGAGAGGGTCCAGTCGGAGAGCTCCGGGTGTTCCCACGGGGGCGCGAATCAGGTCGCGACCGCGCCCCCGTGAGGTGATGCTCAGCGGGCCGGATCTACCGGTGCGACGCCCTCTTCGGTCGCCTTGATCATCAGCGTCATGAACTTCGAGTGGAAGCGCGCCATGCCGACGAAGCCGGTCACGAACCAGAGGCCGGGCTGCGACGTGGGACGCCAGGCGTTGGCGTACTCGCCATCTTCGGCCCGGCCGTAGACCTTCTCGATCTTGTCGGCGGCGCCACCCAGCGTCGGACGGATGTGGTCCCAGAGCTGCTCATAGCCGGTCGCGAACAGGATCACATCGAACTCCTCCTCGCTGCCGTCACTGAACACGACGCTGCGCTCCTTGACCTCGGCCAGCGAGACCCCGGGCTTAAGGCTCACGCGGCCATCCGCGATCAGCTCAGATGCGCCGATGTTGATCTGGTAGCTGTCCCGGCCGGCCATGTGGCTACCGATGATGCCCGTCCCGTCGGGGCCCCATTCAAGCTTGAAGCCACGTTCGACGAGCGCGTCCAGCAGCTCTTTGTCCTCCTCCTTGGCCAGCTCCACCAGCTGCCGGTTGAGGTCATCGGTGACGAGGTTCGGTAACGAGTACGCGACCTGGTCGGCCAGCTCGATCGGCAGCGGCTGCTCCTCCGTGTAGAGGCCGAACCAGAACTTGTTGAACGTGTCGAAGTTGATCACGTAGGTGGCGCCTCGCTGCATCATCGTCACATCGGCGCCGTGCTCGTAGAGGTCATGTGCCATCTCGTGAGCACTCACGCCCGCACCCACAACGAGTGCCTTCTTGCCTGACCAGTCGGCGCCGCGCTGATACTCGCCGGAATGCGCCCACTCCCCCTTGAACGTGTCGAGCCCCTCGACATCCGGGATCTTCGGCGGTCCGTTGAGGCCGGCGGCGACGACGAAGTGGCGCGGGTGCAGGGTGCGCACCGAGCCATCGGCACGCTGGACGTGGATCGTCCAGACGCCCGCCTCGTCGTCGTACGAAGCATCCTGGAAGGTGGTGCCGGTCCAGACGTTGAGGTCCAGAATCCGCGCGTACGACTCGAGGAAATCAGCCCACTTGTCCTTCGGCGTGTGGGCCGTCCAGGTCGGAGGAAACGGGACGTAGGGCAGGTGATCGACGTGGACGATGCTGTGCAGCGCCAACGACGCGTAGCGGTTGCGCCAGGTGTCACCGACCCGGTCGTAACGCTCGATCACGAGCGTGGGCACGTCCAGTGCCTGCAGCCGCGCGGCAACGGTGAGCCCGTTGTGCCCGGCGCCGAGCACGACGACCGCGGGGTCGTCGTCGCTGAACTCCTGCGCCTTGGCGCGGTCGTCCCACCAGCGCGTGCGATCCATCACGACTCCATGGACCTTGCCCTGCCTGCGGTTGTGGCGAGTGACCTCGGGATGCTTGTCGAGGCTCTCGGCCTGCGTCTGCAGCGTCTGCGCAAGGAACCGGTCGCCACTTGGCATCAGGAAGACGTAGCCACGGTCGACGCGGTCCTCGGTCGTGAAGTCGAAGAACGCCTGGATGTTTCCGTCGTAGATGACCGGAGCCTGGGCGGACGACAACGTGAAACCGGTCGCGTTCGCGCTTTTGGCCCACGGCAACAGGCGCGCGACGAGCTCGTCACGGCCGATGCGGTTGCTGACGTCCCAGGTGAACGCCATGAAGTCGCGCCAGGTTGCCTGCTCGGTGAGTAGGGACTCCAGCGTCGACTCAGAGCCAGCTGCGAGCGCGTCGCCGAACTCTCGTAGCCATTCCGCCGCGATCTCGTACGCGCTCTCTGGGGTGAGCTCTGCGCTCGGGGCCGTGCTGGTACTCGTCATCTGTAACTCCTCCAAGTTGATACTCGTCGCTATTTGATGGCAATCGGATTCACCGGTGAGCCCACTGCTCCGGTGACATTGAGTGGCGGCGCGACGAGCTGAAACTCGAACACGCCATCGTCGGCGCAGTCTGCGGACAGCTCAGTGAGGTTCCAGAACTCGCCGAGCATCAGGCCCATGTCGCGTAGACACAGCGCGTGGAACGGCAAGAACATCCCGTCGATATCGAGCCGGAGCAGATCCTCGACGGCGACGTTGTCGCAACCGATCGCTGCCACTTCCTTGGCGTGCAGCCATTCGGCGCAGCGCCAGTTCAGCCCGGCCACGGGCGCGGATCGGTTGCCGGTGCGGCGCCACTCGGCCCACCAACCGGTGTGCACCAGCACGACGTCGCCCGACTCGACCTTCACGCCCTGAGCCTCGGCGATGGCGTCCAGCTCCTCGGGCGTGACCTCATTCTCGGCGTCGATGCAGACCTCCTGCCCGCGGTGACGCACGACGTCGAGCAGGACACCACGCGAAACCACGCCCTTGGGGATCGCACAGCCGATGCTGCAGCGTGCGGCCCCCTGGCTGCTCACGGAGGCCGAGGGAAAACCGTTGAAGAGCTGGTCCTCGTAGTACACGTGCGAGAGCGCGTCCCACTGGGTCGCAGCCTGCAACGGCATGATGATCATGTCGTCGTTGAAGCGAAGTGGACTGGCCCCGAGTGTCTCGGCCAACTGTTTCGCGACCGGGTTCTCCACCCACACCTGTCCTTGCTTGATGAACGTCTCGGTGTCGCCGCCGTCGATCGTCATCAGATGCACAGGGTTGTTCCGGTAGAGAAAGTCACCCTGTGGTCCGGACGAACCGAACTCGACCCCGAGCGGAAAGACCCTGCCCTTGCGCACTAGCCGGCCTGTCGCAGCGACCTTGTCGGGGGTGATGAAGTTCAACGTTCCGATCTGGTCTTCGTCACCCCATCGCCCCCAATTGCTGACGCGTTTAGCGGCGCTGCGGAAGTCGGCCATCGTTGCCATAGCTCTCCAATCTCGTTAGGTATGCCGGGCCAGGATGCCCACGCTGTATTGCGTGAGCGTCGCCAGGAGATTCTCCCGGCGTTAGGCCTCCGCGGTTGCCGTCGCCGGCTCGGCCTCGGTCCCCTGGGCGGGCTTCCAATCGGGCAACGGCGTCACGAACTCCACCGTGAAGACACGTTCGCTGATGGCCCAGCGGCCGTCGATCCGCTTGAAGGTGTCCACATACAGGCCGCCGATGTGCGATGTGCCGCTCTCGACGAACGTGCTCAGACAGTCGAGCGAAGTGGACGCTGTGGCGGTTCCCGCCTCGAGGTCGATCTCGATCAGCGGGTTCGCCATCCAGTGATGCATGTTCGGCGCGCCGATCCAGAACTGGTCGGCGGCGCCGAGGATCGCGTCGAGACCCTCATAGCGACCGAAGAGGCCGAGCTCGAGGGTCGCGTCGTCGTGGAACGCGCGACGCAGGAACTCCGGCTTGTGGTAATCGAACCCCTGCGCGTAATACGAAATCAGGTCGAGCAGCTCATTGCGCGTCTCGAGCAGCTCCAGACGAGTAGCAGTCTCCATGGCCTCTCTTCTCCCATGTGTCCCTCTTGAGCGGGCACGCCGCGGTCGCACCCGACGTGCATCTATCGCACTCCCACGTACGATATCTGGGCAGAGTAACGTCGCCCAGATCAGCTGTCAAGTGGCGCCCCGACCGCGTAACCCGCCGACCCTTGGCGAACATACTTGTTAGTAGGTATGCTCGCCCACCCAGAGCGAGGAGGCGCGTGAGCATCCCTTTGAACATCGGAGACTTCTGTTACCTCGCGCGGACGGTCCACGCCGAGCGGCTTGGCGGCGTCGACGAGCCCGGCGTGCCTGGCAGCCTCGGGCGACTCACCTACGGCGAGCTGATGGGCCGGTGCGACGGGATGATCGCGGCGCTCGACCGCCTGGGTATCGGGCGCGGTGAGCGGGTCGCGATCGTCTCCCCCAACGCGCTCAAGCTGCTGATCACGCTGTATGCCGTGACCGGCAGCGGGCGCGTCTTGGTGCCCGTCAACTTCCGTCTCAGCGCCGATGTGGTCCAACACATCGTGGATGACTCGGGCGCGTCGTTGCTGCTGGTCGATCCCGAGCTCGACGAGCAGCTAGCTGCCGTGCGGGTGCCACGCCGGATCGTGCTCGACGGCGATCAGGACGCGGAGCTGTTCGCGCCGTCGGAAACCGGTGTCGAGTGGCCGACCCTCGATGAGTTCGCGCCGGCGACGCTCAACTACACGTCCGGCACCACGGCGATGCCCAAGGGCGTGGTGTTGACCCAGCGCAGCCACTGGCTGAACGCCGTTGCCGTGGGCTGGGGCCTGGGGGTCGGTGAGACCGACCGGTACCTGCACACGCTGCCCATCTTTCACGTCAACGGATGGGGCCTGCCACTCGCGAACGCCGCCTTCGGTGTCCCTAACGTGATCCAGCGTGAGATCCGGGGGCCCGAGATCCTTCGCCGTGTCGAGCAGGAGGCGATCACGCTCCTGTGCGGCGCGACGCCCGTGGCGATGGCGATCGAGGCGGCGGCCGAGCAGCTGCGCGCCAGCGGCGAGCGCGTTCCCGGCGAGGGCCTCACACGCATGGTTTCCGGCGGCGCACCGACTCCGGCGGCGGTGATCGAAAGGTTCGAGCGCGTCACAGGTTGGGAGATGATCCACGCCTACGGCCTAACTGAGACCGGGCCAGTTCTAACTGTGAACCGGGTCCCGCCGAGCGAGGCAACGGCGCCGCCCCAGCGGGCCGAGCGCCTGGCGGCAGCCGGCTCGCCGCTGATCGGCGTACGTCTGCAGGTCGACGGCGAGGGCGAACTGTGGGCTCGCACGGCGAAGGGCATGGATAGTTACTGGCAGCAGCCGCGACTGACCTCCGAGGTCTTCAGCGATGGCTGGCTGCGGACCGGTGACGGCGGTGAGCTCAACGCCGGCGTGCTGCGAATCACGGACCGCAAGAAGGACATCATCGTCAGCGGCGGTGAGAACGTGTCCTCACTCCAGGTCGAGGCATGCCTGCTCAAGCACGCAGACGTGGTGGACGTCGCGGTGATCGCAGTCCCGCACGAGCGCTGGGGCGAGACACCGAAGGCGCTCGTGGTCCTACAAGAGGGCGCCGAGTTCGACCCGGAGGAGCTGATCGCCTTCTGTCGCACGCAGCTCGCCCATTTCCAGGCTCCGACGTCAGTGGAGCGACGAGACTCGCTGCCCCGCACCGCTACCGGAAAGCTTCAGAAGTACCTGCTGCGCGAGCCCTATTGGCGCTAGCGCAGGTGATTCGCAACGGACGTTTCGGCAGGGTGATCGCTTCAAGCTTGCCTGAGGAGATGCCGATGGTTGGGACAGGGCAGCGCGCCGGCAACGGGTCGGCAGCCCGCAAGCCATCAGCGACGGAGAGCGACAAGGATGTCAACGAGCGACAGGGCCAACCCCTTCCCGGGTCGTTTCAAGGTGACGGTCAGCAGGTTCACTGCGGCGCTCGCGGCGACGTTCACCGTTCTGCTGTTGGTGAGCGCCGTCGCACAGGCGCAACTGGCGGCTCCAAGGCTGCAATCGCCGTCGAACCGATCGACCGTGCAGGCGCTGCCGGCGTTCACGTGGCGGTCGGTCGGCCGCGCCGCGAGCTATCAGTTCGAGTTCTCGGCCAATCGCAACTTCTCGTCGGGTGTGAGCGGCTTTGGCGTCGGGCCGGTCGGGTTGGACACGACGGCCATCACCGACGATCAGACGATCCCGAACGGCAGCTACTTCTGGCGGGTCCGCGCGATGAGCGCGACCAACGTGCCGGGACGGTGGTCGCCGATGCGGAGGCTGACCAAGCGCTGGTCGACCAAGCCGAAGCTGCTGAGCCCGGTCAACACGACTATCGATTGGCCGTCGAGCCCAGTGCTCCTGAAATGGACGACGGTGCCACACGCTGTCAACTACGCCATCGAGATCGGAACCAGCCCGGCACTCTCGCACCTCGTCTACGGACCGACACAGGTGCAGGGCCCCGAGTACGCGTTCCCGAGCGTGCTCGCACCCAGCACGTACTACTGGGCCGTCCAGCCGGTGGACGCGGCGGGGCAGCTCGGCGTGCGGTCGGCGGTTCACCAGTTCACCTGGGCCTGGCCCTCCAACACGACACTCACGGAAAGCGACGTCTCGCCCGACTCGACATACGAAGAACCGAGTTTCTCCTGGACACCGATCGCCGGCGCCTCGAGCTACGAGCTCGAGGTCTCGACGGATCCGTCGTACCCGACCAACGCGATCATCCTCGATTCGACCGGGCTGATCAGCACCAGCTACACACCCCAGAGCTTCTTCCCGAACCACACGACGCTGTACTGGCGCCTGCGTGCCCGTGACGTGAACGGCGACGCAGGATCGTGGAATGACGGTCAGTCGTTCACCGAGACGTTCGACCAAACAACTCCGTCGGTCACGAACCTGCACGTCGTCGACCAGTATGGGGCCGTTCAGGACGGCAACCCCACGCCCACGAGCGAGCCGATCGTCCGGTGGACTCCGGTTCCTGGGGCGTCCGACTACACCGTCACGTTCATCCCCTGGTCCGCCGGTACCGGCTGCAACGTCAACGGCACCGTTTCGAGCACCACCACCCCGTTGACCTCATGGACTGAGGGCTACAAAGCTGGAGAGGCGACCTGGGAGGGGGTGTACGGCTGGCCCGGCACCGCCGCCGCGGGTGCGGACCTTCAGCTGTCGCCCGGGTCCTACTGCGTCAGCGTGCTCGCCTCCCGCCACGACGCACCGCTTGAGGGTTCGACGATCACAAGCATCCCGACATTCGACGGCAGTAGCTCCCAGCCCGCGTTCACCTACCAGCTGCCAACCGTCTCGGGCACGCTTGCCACCGACGCGACCGTCACGTACTCACCGGGGATCGTGCCGCCCGCGTACGGGAGTGCTGCTCTGCCTGCAGGCTCGACCGTATCGACCGCGCCTCTGTTCGAGTGGCAGCCAGTGGCTGGGGCCACTGGCTACTACGTGATCATCGCCAACGATGAAGAGTTCGACCCCAACTCGATCGTGTTGGGCGCGTACACGAACCTGAACACGGCCTGGGCGCCGCCCGCCTGGCTCCAGGATCAGACCGGCACCCTGTGGTGGGAGGTGATTCCCGTCGACGCTAGCGAGGGGAACGGGGAGCCGCTCATGGATCCGGAGGGTGGGGCCTACGATCCGCAGCCGTTCACCAAGAACTCGACCGCGCCACAGCCGGTCAGTCCGATCGGCGGCGCCAACGTACCGACCCAGCCGGTCTTCTCCTGGGACAGCGCTCAGGGGGCCGCCAACTACACGCTCGAGATCTCAGCGGATCCTTCGTTCGCGAACCCGATCGTGACGGCGTCCACCGATTCGACGTCGTTCACGAGCGGCACGACGCTCCCGCCGGGCGAGACGCTGTACTGGCGCGTCCGCGCCAACGACCCTGGCTACAACTTCAACTGGTCGGGAGTGCAGACGTTCACACACAACCTCCCCGCCCCGCAGACGCTGCCGATCAGCCCGACCGGCGGCAGCACGATCCCGCTGCTCGTGTGGTCAGCGGTGAGCGGCGCGAGCACCTACAACATGCGGATCACGAATTCGGGCAGCACGTCGACCCTGTCGACCGACACGCCCTACGTGACGCCGTCGGAATTCTGGGGTCCAGGCATCTCCGACTGGCAGGTGCAGTCGGTCTTCCCGGGAGGCGCGACCAGCGCCTACTCCAACCCACAGGCGTCATACAGGCGGGCGATTCCAGCACCACGCGGGATACGCGCGACCAAGAGCGGCTCGCGCATTCTCGTCAGTTGGAACGCCGACCCGATCGCCAAGGCCTATGTGATCCAGCTGTCGACCACGACAGGCTTCGGCTCGCCAATCGCCAGCGCCACGACCGATAACACCGCCTGGGTTCCGCAGATCAGCGGCGCCGAGGCGGCGCAAAGGCTCTATTGGCGGCTCGCCGTCGTCGACCACGCCGGCAACGTCGGCGCCTACCACATTGGCGTGTTCAAGGGACCGCACGCGAACAAGGCGAAGGGCAAGGCAAAGGGCAAAGGGAAGGGCAAGTCGAAGGGCAAGCCGAAGCACAAGCACTGACCGGGCCGAGAACGCCCGGCTCTCAGGGCACGTCCCACGGCGAGCTGCGAGTGTGCTCCAGACCGTCTTGCTTTCCTCGTTCGGACGCGCCGCCCACCGGGCCGAGAGGCTTGCCACGATCGCGAGCCCGCGCCCGTGCAAGGCCTCCGGACCCACAGTCAGCTTGTGCGGTATCGCGCGGTCACCGTCGTCGACCTCGATGGTGAGGTCGCGCCCGGCCGTGTAAAGCCGCAGTTGAATCGGCGGTTCGCCATGCACGGCCACTCAGCGCCAGCAGCCGCCGGACCCGCGACGCGCCGCCGACCGCAACGGCACACTCGCCACCGGCTGCCCTGGCCCGTCTGTGGTGCTCGACCACGACTCTCAGCCCGCTTGAATCCATGAATCCGACCGAACGTAGGTCGAGCACGGTGACCGGTGCCTGCGCCGCGTCGCTGGTCAGCGCCTCACGAAGCACCTCAGCCGTCACGAGGTCTAGTTCGCTCTGAACGACGACCACGACCGCACCCGACGGCTGCCGCTCGCATTTCACCTCGAACGGAGGTTCTGGTCTCGCCCCCAGAGGCGGCCATGATGTCATCAAGAAACCGAGATTGGAATAGCGGGCACCGACGGCGTCAGAACTGATGGCGATGGGTACTAAGCCAGCGCAATGAGCAGCACTGAAGCGATCGATACGGCCCTGGCCGACATCGCGGCCGGAGCCGCCGCGCGCGACGACGCTCGCGCGCCGGTCTTCCCGGCAGAAGCCTTTGTCGCGCTCGAGCGCTGCGGGGCGCTGCGCTTCAACGCGACCCCCGGGATCGCCAGGCCCAGCGCTGACGCCGAGCTATCGCTCGTGCGACGCGTGGCCGCCGCAGACGGCTCGGTCGGACGGATCTTCGACGGGCACCTTAACGCCGTCGAGCGCCTGGCGGTGCAGGCTCCGCAGGCGATCCGTGACGATGAGCTCGCCGCTGTACGGGCGGGCGAGCTGCTGGCCGGCGTCTGGGGCGGCGATCCCGTTGGCGACGACGGCGCTCCGGCAACCCTGGTCGCTCTCGGCGCGGGCGAGGTGTTGCGCGGGGTCAAGACCTTCTGCTCAGGCGCCGGAGGACTCTCCCGCGCCGCCGTACTGGCGCGCAGCGGCGATGGTGGACCGCCAATGCTGGTGTGGATCGATGTCAGTGACGAGGGCCGTGTCGAGGTGGACACGAACTGGTACCGGGCCCACGGTCTGGCGGCCTCCGTGTCGCATCGCGTGATCTTTCATGACGCGCCAGTGCTCGCTCGCTTCGGTGGACCCGGTGCGATCGCGGCGCAACCGTGGTTCGGTCGCGACGCGCTGCGCACAGCGGCCAGCTGGGCGGGCATGGCCGACACTGCCGTGCGAGCAGCACTCGGAGCGCTGGCGCAGCGGCCGGAGCGGACCGAGCTCGAGGCACTGGCCGCCGGCAGGATCCTGACGGCACAGCGCACAGTCGACGTCTGGCTGTCCGCCGCCGCCACCGCCATGGACGCGAGCGCGCCGGATCTGGGATCGACGGCGTTGCACGCCCGTGCTGCGATCTCCGGGGCCTGCCGGGAGCTGCTCGACGAGGCCGCGCGTGCCTGCGGCTCGCGGCCGTTTGCGCGCGCGCAGGCGCTGGACAGAGCCCGCCGCGACCTGGAGCTATTCCTGCTGCAACACCGACTCGATCCGCCACTCGCCCGCGCCGGGCGCGAGCAGCTTGACGAGTTGGCCCGCCGTTTCGACGCAGACACGGGTAGCGCATGGGCTATATGACGCCACACGACTTCGAATTGCGGTATCGCGCCGACGCCGACCCGTGGTCATACGAGACCAGCGAGTACGAGCGGGGAAAGTACGCAGCCACGCTGGAGGCATGCGGTGCCGGCCTGTATGCAAATGCACTGGAGCTCGGTGGTTCGATCGGTGTCTTCACCGAACTGCTGGCGCCGCGCTGTCGGGCGCTGACGACCGTCGAGGTCGCGCCGACGGCGGTCGCGATCGCGCGCAGTCGGCTCGCCGGTCGTTCGAGTGTCCGCGTGATCCTGGGGTCGATTCCCGAGGCGTTTCCTGCAGGCCCGTATGACCTGGTGGTCGCCTCTGAGATCCTGTACTACCTGCCGGCGTCTGACCTGCGGCGCACGCTAGACCTCTTCGGCTCTTCGCTTGCCGAGAACGGCCGCTTGGTAGCGGTGCACTGGCGCCGGCCGGGCCCGGAGCGCCCGTTCACCGCCGCCGACGTTCACTCTCGTCTGAGGACTCAGCCGAGCCTCACGCTCGTGCGCTCTGACCATGCCGTCGACTACCTGCTCGACGTCCTGGAGCGCCGATGACACCCGACTTCGCTGTGGTCGTGATCCCTGCCCGCGACGAGGAGGCTCGAATCGAGGGCTGCCTGCGGGCGTTGTCAAAGCAGACGCTCGCCAGGGAACAGTTCGAGACGATCGTCGTGCTCGACGCGTGCCGCGACGGGACCGCCGAGGTCGTTGCCCGTGTCGCGGACGAACTCGGATTGGCGCTTACGACGCTGATCGGGCCGGGTGCAGGCGCCGGAGCGGCGCGGCGGGTCGGGATGGACGCTGCCTGTGATCGCCTGCTGGCAGCAGGCAATCCGCAGGGGCTGATCGCCTGCACCGACGCTGACTCACACCCTGCTCCCGACTGGCTCGAGCGGCAGCTCGCGCACGTGGCTGCGGGCGCACGGGCAATCGCCGGTCTGATCGAGCTCGCGGCCGACGAGGGGCTGCTGCCGCCCGGAGTGATGAAGCGCCGTGCACGTGATGCGGACGCGAGGCTCAAGCAGGTCCGCGGCGCTGACCCGAGCGCGGCCCACCACCATGCTGCGGGTGCGTCGCTGGCTGTGACCGCCGAGACATACCGCGCGGTGGGCGGGATCGAACCGCTGCGCGCGCTCGAGGATGCCGGTTTCGCCGAGCGGCTGGCGCATTACGAGGTTCCACTGCTGCGTCCGGCCGACGTCCGCGTGCTGACGTCCGCGCGTGCCGAGGGAAGGGTCGCGCGTGGCCTGTCGGTCGACCTGGCGGTATCGAGCTGGTTCGAGCGCCGCCGCTACCGAGCTGGAGACTTCACCATCGACCGGCTGCTCACCTGCAAGGGGGCGACGAGCGTCACCGTGATAGTGCCCGCCAAGGAATGCGCGCAGACAATCGCCGGGGTCGTGCAGGATACCGTCGAACCGTTCCTGCGGATCGGACTGGTCGACGAACTGGTCGTCGTCGATGCGGGATCGGCTGATGGCACAGGCGCAGGCGCAGCACGCGCCGGCGCGCGAGTCCTGCAACAGGACCAACTTGCAGCCGAGCTCGGGCCGGCGCTCGGCAAGGGCGATGCGATGTGGCGGGCCCTGCGCGAGACCGCAGGAGACGTCGTCTGCTTTCTCGATGCCGACACTGTCGACCCGCACCCAGATCATCTCCTCGGCCTTCTTGGTCCGATCCTGACCGATGAGTCCGTGGCGCTCGTGAAGGGCGCCTTCGAGCGCCCACTGGACACCGGTGCCGCCAGGCTCGCCCAGGAGGGCGGCCGCGTTACGGAGCTGATGGCGCGCCCGCTCCTCAACCGGCATGAGCCGCTGCTCGCCGGCTTTGGGCAGCCGCTGGCCGGGGAGATCGCAGCGCGGCGCGAGCTCCTTGAGGCGATCCCGTTCCCGGTCGGCTACGGCGTCGAGATCGCGATGCTCGTCGACGCCCTCCGCCTCCGCGGCCTGGACGCACTCGCCGAATGCCATCTCGGAACACGCCAGAACCGCCATCAACCCCTGCGCGCGCTAGGTGAGATGGCCTATGCCGTGCTGGTGGCGATCGAGAACCGGCTACCCGGGCGGGCGGCGGATGCCTCGTCCGCATCCGGCGAGCGCTACATGCGGCCATGGGAGGACGGACTGCTGGTATCCGTCCCGGTCACGGAGCGGCCGCCGGTCCGGTCTATTCGCGCGCCATCATCGCCGCAGCCTCGCGCTCCAGGTCGACGTACGGCTCACCGCTGACATCGACGGCGACGCGGTTGATGGTGCCGCCGGTGAACTCGTAGGGATGCACGCCTGCGTAATCGGCGGTGACCGCCTCGCCGCTGTCGCGTCCTACGCACAGACCCTCGCCGGCGATCATGAACTTGCCGGGTTGAGTCTTGATGCGCTCCTCGCCGACCTTCTTGTCGCCGTAGTAGAGCGACAGAATCCCCGTTGCGACGCCGGGCGGGTCCTCACCGTCCTTGTCGAAACTGGCCGACAGGATCAGGTTGTTGCCGGTGGGCACATCCTCGGTCGCCACAACCTTCTGCTCGACCATGCCCACGAAGTTGTAGACGTAGTGCAGCCGGTTGTCCTTGACATAGAGGGAGTGCCCGCCGAACCGCGAGCCATGGGCGAACAGGACGCCCCCGACCCCCGATTCGGGGGCGTCCACGATCGCACCGATGGTGAACGAGCGATTCCGGACGTTGACCGCCTGGGACTCGGGCACCTCCGACACGTCGGGGTAGTAGAGGTAACGGTTCCGTGCCGCGCTGAGCAGTGGCCGCGGCGTCAGCATGATCTCCAGAGCTGAGCGGTCGTCGAGCGGGAACGCGTCGTTTGCGCCCGCCTCCGCGTACCACAGGTTGATCAGATCGTTGAGCCGCTCGGGCTGATCGGCAGCGAGGTCATGCAGCTCTGAGCGGTCGACGTCCGTGTGGTAGAGCTCCCACGTGTCCTTGCCGAAGTTGCCCCAGCCGCTGATCGTCGGATGGTTCGTGACCGCCTTCCACCCGTCGTGCCAGATCGCGCGCGAGCCGAGCATCGAATAGAACTGGGTCGGCCTCGCCGTCGGGATCGACCCAGCGTCGAAGCTGTAACGCATGCTGACACCGTCGAAGTCGGTCTGCGTGTGTCCGCCAATCGTCTCAGGCGGGTCGACGTCGAGCGCATCGAGAATCGTCGGGACGAGGTCGATCGCGTGGTGGTACTGGTCGCGTACCTCACCACGCGCTGCGATTCCCTTGGGCCAGGAGATGATGCACGGGTCAGACGTACCCCCGTTGAACTCGTAGCGCTTCCACATCTTGAACGGCGTGTTGAACGCCATCGCCCAGCCGGTCGGGTAGTGGTTGTAGGTCCTCGGGCCGCCGAGTTCGTCGAGCAGTGCAAGGTTCGCCTCGATCGAGTCCGGGATGCCGTTCGCGAACTTCATCTCGTTGACCGATCCGTCGGGTCCGCCCTCACCGCTGGCACCGTTGTCAGAGATCACGACGACCAGGGTGTTCTCACGCTGTCCGGTTTCCTCGAGGTAATCGAGCAGCCGGCCGATCTGTTCATCCGCGTGGCCCATGAACCCGGCATAGACCTCGGCCATGCGGCAGAAGAGCCGGCGCTCATCGGCTGAGAGCGAGTCCCAGGGCCGCGTGTAATCGAGCTGGGGGAAGGGCTTCCCGTCAGGGCCCGTCCGAGAATCGGGGGTCCCGATCGGGTTGATCGGCGGCAGCTCCGTGGCGGCCGGCACGATCCCCATCTGCTTCTGGCGCGCGAGCGTCTGTTCGCGCATCGCCTCGTAGCCCATGTCGAACTGGCCCTTGAACTTCTCGATCCACTGCTTCGGCGCGTGGTGCGGCGCATGGCACGCGCCGGGCGCGTAGTAGAGGAAGAACGGCTTCTCCGGGGCCACGACCTTGGCGTCCTTGATGAACTCGAGCGCCTTGTCGGTGAGGTCCACCGTCAGGTGGTAGCCATCCTCGGGCAGGCTCGGCTGATCGACAGGATGGGCGTCATAGACGAGGTCCGGGTACCACTGATTGGTCTCGGCTCCGAGGAAGCCGTAGAAACGCTCAAAGCCACGGCCGGTCGGCCAGTTTCGCCGCGATGACGCGAGGTTCATCTCCGCATCGGGACACAGATGCCACTTGCCGACCATGTACGTATTCCACCCAGACGCCGCCAGGATCTCCTGGATCTGGCCGTTCTCCGGCGGGATCACGCCGCTCGCGTTTGGAAAGCCGATCGCTGCCTCGGTTATGCAGGCCATGCTGTTACGCGTGTGGTTGCGCCCGGTCAGCAGGCACGACCGTGTCGGCGAGCACAGCGCCGTCGTGTGCATCTGTGTGTAACGGAGGCCGTCCGCGACGATCCGATCGATGTTGGGCGTCTCGATCGGTCCGCCGTAGCTGCTCAACGCGGAGAAACCCACATCGTCGAGCACGATGTACAGCACGTTGGGCGAGTTGTCGGGTGCGACCGGCGCCTCGAACGGCGACCAGTCGGGAACCGAGTCCCGAATGTCGACGTTGACGATGCCCTTGAACCGCTTGCTCATCTTGGCCTCACCTTGTGTGCAGAGATAGTTCGTGATCGCTGGTCGCGGGACTTCCCTCGCCCGCATGCGACTGCCGGGTCGTCCGCTGGAACTCAGAGGCGGTCCGTTCTTCTTCGGCGAGCGCCTGGACGAACGCGTGGTACAGCAGACGCCGTTCGTGCCCGTTGGCGGCGAGCCAGGCGTTCCATACTCGCCTGACCCGCTGTGCCGAACGACGCCACTCATCGAGCGGCTGGAGTTGCCGCTCGAACGGCGGCTCGCTCAACCGCTGATTGATCCGTGCTCGCCGGCGTGCTCGACGGCTAAGAAACACTTGCCGTCCCTCCCGTCGATGTCCTCTGCTCGCCGGTCGGCCCTGGGATCCGCGCTCCGTAGGCAAGCAGCCCGAAGATCGCGAGGATGTCAAGCGTCAAGATCGAGAGCGACCAGAATGGATAGGCGGGGATCATCAACAGCTGCACAATCGCGTTGAGCGCGAGGACGAACACGCCCACCCATCGCGCGAACTGGTTCTTGACAAACACGCCCACTCCGACAATCCACTCGGCGACGCCGATAAAGAGCACGACCCATCCCCATGTATTCAAGCTGCCGATGATGTAATTGGTGTTGTTGACGAAGAAGTGGGAGTTACCTACAGCGGCGATCCCCTCGATGAAGTTGAGGGTGCCCAGCATCAGCAACAGAGTGCCGGCGAACAGTACCCAGCCGTAGCCGTGGTCGGTGTCGTAGCTGTAGTTGCTTCCCTCCGAGTAGCGCTCGTATGAGACCTGTGCCTCCGGCGTCGCTCCAACTGACATTTCGTCCTCCAAGTTGAGTGGCTGTCACCGTGAGCCAGGCTCACGGTGACACTGTGTTACTAGGAGGTGACGCCAGCAGGCTCGGCGGGCGTCAGCGCCTCCTGGAGCCTCTTCGTGTCCTCATCGGACAGCGAAGTCTTGATGACCGTCCCGCCGTACTTTGAGAGTGCGGCTACCGCCTTGTCCGGCGTCGCCTGCTCGATGACCATGAACAGCGCGGATGTTCCCGGCTTGAGTTGGTCGCGAACCTGCTCTTGGAACTGCTTGTCGATCCCCTTCTCGCCGAGGTGCCCGAAGAGTGCGCCCATCCCAGCTCCCAGTGCCAAACCAACGAACGGGACGAAGAACAGCAGCCCGAACAGCAGCCCCCAGAAGCCACCCCAGGCCGCGCCGCCACCGGCAGACGCGACACCGTGCGTGGTCGTCACGTGATACTTGCCCTCCTGGTCGCGCGAGATCGCCGCCACCTGATCGGCCTGGATGATCAGCTCTCCTTCGAGGGCCTGTACGGTCTGCCTGGCCTCTTCAGCGGTGGCCTGATCCGGATAAGCAACTGCAACCAACGTTGCCATGGCAATTTACCCCTTTCGTGTCTCTCATCAATGTCAACCGTGAACGTTGGCGTCAGTCACGCCAGCGAGCATCACCCGAATCAGATGACGAATGCGATGGGTCCAAATGCACCGCTTTTCAGGATGACCCAAAATCACCCTCGCGGGTCACCCTCACCAATCAGGCGCTCGTTCCGCCGCTGGTATAGTCCGGCCCCCGGACTTCCTCGGAGGGCCGCTGGTCGATCGGGGAAGGACAAGTCATAGCCACGGAACGGACGCCGACCATCGGTCGGTGGCTTGGGTGGATGGGTGCAGGCAGGAGGCCTGCGAGCGGCGCGACCACGGATGGGGAGCCAAGGCCGAGATCGGGAGGCGTGGCGGATATGTGTCTGTTTTGTGAAGCCGGTCGCGTACGCGGGCGCCCGCGTTGAGCGAAACCGTTGAAATCGCTCCGGTGGTCCGCCGGAGCAATGCGTTCGCGGTGACCGAATTCACGCTCTGGGTGACGTGCTCGGTGACGACTGTCGTCGTCGTGACATGGGCGCTTGTCGCCACCCCGCCGCGCATACACGACGTCGCCGTCCCAGTCTTTGCACTCGGTGCCGCGGGGATGTTCGGCCTCGGTCTGGCCGACATGGCGCGTGGCCAAGATGTCCAATTCGCTCGCGCGCTGATCGTCTCCGGCGTGCTGTGGTCGCTTGCGGCGTTGAGTGCGTCCGACCGATCCATCGCCTCCACCGTCGGTCATGTGAGCCAGTGGTGCGTCCACCTCGCGATCGCCTACCTGCTGCTCAGTTATCCGTCCGGCCGGCTGGTCGGAAGGCAGGCGCGCCAGGTGTTCGCCGCGGGATGCTGCCTACTGGGCGTGCTGTTCATCCCGACGGCGTTATTCGGCCCGTTCCCACACCCGTCGCTGTGGTCCCTCTGCACCTCGACCTGCCCGGCAAACGCGTTCTCGCTAACACGCTCGACTCCGGACGTCATCTCCCAGCTGGTCATCCCGTTGCGCGACGCGCTGGTGGTCGCGCTGTTCGTAGTCGTCGCAGTGCGCTTGATCCGGCGTGCGCGCGGCGCCGACCACCTGCGCGGCCAGATCTACGCGCCGGTGGTCGCCCTCGCGGCGTTCATGCCCTTCATGTTCGCGATCTACTTCCCGCTTCGTGCGATCGCACCGAACTCCAGCGCCCTCTCGGTCGCGAGCTGGATCTTCGTCCTGGGACTGCCGGCGGTGGCGCTCGGCTGCGGGACAGGCCGCATGTACCGGCGCCTTCAGACCGCCGCAGTGCTCGAGGATGTCGCGCGCAACCTCGCCGACAGCTCGAGTCCCGCAGACGTTCGTGCCCGTTTGGCAGAAGCGCTCCAGGACCCGTCGTTGCGGATCTTGCACTCGTTCCCGGGAGATTCCCGCACGTGGGTCGACGAATCCGGCGAGCCGGTCCTCCTTGGCCAGGTCGCGTCATCTCAACGGGTCACCCAAATCTCGAACGGAAGCTGGCGGATCGCGGTCCTGCATGACGCTGCGCTGGCAGAAGACCCTTCCCTGCTTATGAGCGTCGGCGCCTACGCGCTGGCAGCGATGGAGAATCTGTTCCTGACCGATGAACTCGACGGTGCGCTTCACGAGCTGGCCGCTTCACGCGCGAGCCGGTTCATCGCCGAGCAGGACACGCGACAGAAGATCGAGCGCGATCTGCACGATGGGGCCCAGCAGCGCCTGGTGGCGCTACGAATGAAGCTCGGGTTGGCGGCCGCCACAGTGGCGAGGCGGGATCCGGCGAGCGCCGAGGCCCTCCACGCATTGGAAGATGACGTCGATGCCACGATCGATGAGATCCGCTCGCTCGCGAGTGGTATCTATCCGCCACTTCTCGCCCGGGCCGGGCTCAGAGATGCGCTCCGCGCCGCGCAGCTCACAGCCGCCCTACCGACAACCGTCCACACCGACCGGATCGGCCGTTATCCGCCGGAGATCGAGACGACGGTTTACTTCTCCTGCTCCGAGGCCCTGCAGAACGCAGCCAAGCACGCCAGATCAGCGACGGGTGTGACGATCTCACTCTGGCAAGACCGGGAGCTGCATTTCGAGGTGCGCGACGACGGAGCCGGGTTCGATGTACCAACCACGCCGCTCGGCAAAGGGCTCACCAACCTCAGTGACCGTCTCGCCGCCGTGGGCGGCACGATCACGCTCGAATCGGCGCCCGGTCGAGGGACCGTGCTCAGAGGCTCGATCCCGCTCGACTGCGGGCCCGTCATATCGCAAGCAGTCGAGCCTTCTGGGTCGCAAACTCATCGTCGGTGAGGATCCCCTGGTCACGGAGCTTCCCCAACTCCTGGAGCTTCTGCACCGACTCCGAACTGATCCCCCCACTCGGCGCCGCCGTCGCCGGCTGCTGTTGCTGCTGGTACTGGAGATCGTTGATTTGTTGGTTCTGGCTGGCTTCAGCCTGCTGATTTGCGGCAACACGTTTGCCGGCGTAGTAGGCGCCGCCGCCAACGGCGGCGGCCCTCAGCAACGGACGACGTCGCATTAGAGGCATACCGTTCCTCCTAGGAGAAGTCGTCGGGCAGCGAGAGGCCGAGCGCGACCATGATCTCGGGCGCAGCGGCAATGACCCTGGGACCGCCAACCTGTGGAGCGATGGCCCGCAGCACGGCGAGAATGTCCTCCGGTGTGGCTCCATCGTTAAGCGCGTTGCCGACCTGCCATGCATACGATGCCGGCGGCGCGTCGAGCGCGATCAGCGCCGCGATTTTCACGAGTCCAAACGTCCGCGCGTCCAACGGGTTTGATTCGAGCTGCGCTTCGCGCAACCCTAGGAGTTCCTCGAGGAGGCTCGTGTCGCCGGTGGCAACTCCGGAAAGCGTCTGGTGAGTATCGGCTCCTACAACCGTCATTTGTATCTCCTTCGGGGCGTTGTGAAGCGATTGCGATCGATCCAAACTGTGCGGCCGATCAGCCTCCAACACATCAACCGAAAGGGGTGAGATGGCTCCTCAGACCTGCGGTGAGCGCCGCTCCGCAGGGCTATCGGCGTCTGCCAGATAGATCAGCGCCGCCTTGACCCGCCGACTGGTGTCCTCAGACTCCCGCAGGTTCAACTTCATGAAGATCGCGTTGATGTGTTTCTCGACCGCCCGCTTGGTCAAGAACAACGACTCCGCGATCGCCGCGTTGCTCCTCCCCACCGCCACCTCAGCCAAGACCTCACGCTCACGCGCCGTCAGCTCGTCCAATGGCGACACCGCCGAGCCTGACCGCTGGGCGATCAACAGATCGATGATCTTCGCGTCCACCACAGAACGACGCTCAGCCACGGCCTGGATCGCCTCAACCAACTCGCCGCGATCCCCCAGCCGCTCCTTCAGCAGATACGCCCGACCTTCGGACCCCGACTCGAACAGCTCCAACGCCAACCCCGGGTCGGCGTATTGACTGAGAATCACCACCCCGATCGACGGATGCGTCTCCCGCAATCCCGCCGCGACCAGAATCCCGTCATGTCCCCGAAAAGGGGGCATCCGGATATCACTCACCACCACATCCGGTGTCTCACGGTCGACCGCGTCCAACAGCGCGTAGGTGTCTTCGCACACCGCGACGACCTCGACCTCAGGCCCCGCGGCGAGCAGCTCGCGCAGCCCCTCCCGCACCAGAAAGCTGTCCTCAGCTATGGCAATCCGCAATGGTCGGTCCACAATAGTGACAAATAACACTAGCCGACGGTGCCGATGATCCTGCCGGACGCGGTCATGAACTGCGCTGCCGCGCCGCGAAGTTGCCGATCAGCAGCCCGATCACCGTGACCAGATACAGCTGGCCGGTGAGCATCTCGATCACCGCCAGCGCGTGCCCCGGCGGTGTCGCCGGAGTCAGGTCGCCGAATCCCGTGGTCGTCAACACCGTGAAGCTGAAATAGACCCGATCACCCAGCGTCCCGTCCGTGTGTTGAGCGAAGTACGGCGTGCTTGTGGCCTGGGCGATGAAACTGATCGCCCAGGCGAAGACCAGCCCCGTCGACAGGTAGATGGCCAACGAGCCGGCCACCGCGCTGAGCGTGACGCCGTCTCGGTTCAGCAGTCGGAGCAGTCCCCGGGTCAGCGCCACCGGAATTCCAGCGGTGATGATCACCGCGGCGACAGCGGTCAACCACCGGGGAGCGACCCCCGACGCGATCAGGACGACGAGCGCGATCATCGCAAGGCCGATGACGAACGCTTTGCGACGACGAACCGACTCACGCTCACGTGAGGTCGCCACCGTGAGCACCAGCGCAATGCCCTCCATCACGATCCCGACCGCCTTTGACCAGTTTG
Source organism: uncultured Conexibacteraceae bacterium (assembly GCA_963720195.1). GTDB lineage: Bacteria > Actinomycetota > Thermoleophilia > Solirubrobacterales > Solirubrobacteraceae > Palsa-465. The sequence continues at coordinate 13,203 of CAVRFD010000005.1, read as the reverse complement.
CGGTTGGTGCCGCGATCAGAAATATGACGGTGGCGAGTACCAACCCCAGCACCGCCGGATAACGGAACCGCGGCCCGACGCTTGGATCCATTACGACCTTTCAGTTCATGAGCCGGGAGACTGCTCGCGCCCGAAGCGGGTCACCCGATCGGGGCGAGGTCAATACGTGGGTCAGTGGGAGCCTACGGACGATGATGGACAGCGCGCACCCAACCGCAGCGGAGCAGTTGCTACGCGGCCTCGCGGCCGGCGATGAGGGCATGATGCGATCGGTGCTGGCGGCCTCCCACCCTTCCGCACGCTCTCCCCTCGTGACGCCCGGGAGAAAGCTCTCGGCCGAGACCCGAGCCCTGATTCAGCTGGCCGCGCTGTTGGCGTCGGGTGCCTGCACGACCTCTCTGCGCTGGGCCGCAGAGCGCGCGTCGCGCTCCGGCGCCGACGACGAGAAGATCGTCGAGGTGCTGGTGACAGCGGCCACGATCGTCGGGTCGGCACGGGTCGTGGCCGAGGCCCCACGTCTGGCACTGGCGATCGGATACGACATCGAGGTAGAGGGCTGGGACGGCGATTGACCGCCTCGGGCGGTTCGTCGGAGCCGCCGTGCGAGCGTCAACAACCCAGCAGGCCGGCGCTCGTGGCATGCGCAACTGCTTCGGAACGAGAGCAGGCATCGAGCTTGCGATACACGGCGTGGACGTGCGTCTTCACCGTGTTCGACGAGACTTCCAGCCGCTCGGCGATTTCGTGGAACGAGTAGTGCGTGGGCAGGAAGCGCAGCACGCGAAGCTCGGCGGTGGTCAGCAATGCGACTCCAGCGAGCGCGTCCTCGGCTCGTTCGTCGAATTGCTCCCAGGCTGCGGAAAACCAGCGTTCGAAGACGACCACATCGCGAGTACGGCGAGCCAGACGCGAAGCATCCGCCAGAAGCTCGCGAGCCTGGACGACGTGTCCGAGCGCAAGCGAGACCCGCGCGAGGAGGATCCGCGTCTCGGCACCAAACCACGCCAGCGAGTCATCGACCTGCTCGAGCAGAGTCACACATCGAGCAGCCGCGGCCTTGGCCTGGTCCACACGGCCTTCGCGCATGGCCGCGGCGGCGAATACGGCGAAGACAAGTGCGGAGGCCGGCCTGCTGCTCAGACCGTGTTCTCGCATCACGGCGTGCGCACGCTGCGCCAGATCCGAGGCGAAGTCAGTCTGATCTCGCTCGGCTGCCACAACGGACAGCTGGGCCAGGCACAGTGATGCCGTATCGGGTGCGAGCATCGCGCCGCGAACGGCGCCTTCCTGGAGCCAGCGCTCCGCGTCGGCCTCGTCGCACGCCAAGAGTGCGGCCGTGCCCCGCAGAAGGCAGCAGCTCGCCCGCCACGGGTTGTCATCGGGAAGCAGCTCATAGGCCTCAGCCGCGGTCTCGCCCATCCTCAGTGCACCTGCGCGTGCGGCCCAAGCGTCAACGATGAGCACGGCCGCGCGGTCGGGGGCCGTAACACGCTCTGGCGTCTCGGTGAGCCGTACAGCCGCGGAACGGGCCCACTGCTCCGCGACAGCGACGTGTCCCAGCGCCAGATTGCTGTGCGCTGCCGCCAGCGCGAGCTGGGCGCATCCGGTGAACCGCTCGATTTCGATCCCGCTCAGCCACTGTTGGATCATTTGGTTGCGCCCGTCGCTGAGAAAGACGCGCAAGTTCTCCCACAGCAATTCCCCGGTGCCGTCGAGATCTCCGGCAGCGGCAGCATGATCCAGGGAGCGGTGGACGTCGCCTGCGCGGCGGTACCAAGCAGCTGCCCGTCTATGCAGAACCGTCGCGATTTCTGGGTCTGACCGCCACAGATGGGTGTGGAGCATCTCTCGGAGCAGGCCCTGGAGGCGGTACCACTCGTGGCGTGGATCGAGCGGGCGCAACGGCACGTTGCCGCGCGCCAATCGAGCGAGCATGGCTGCGGAGGACCCGCGGCCGAGTACCTCGTCACACAGCGGTCCAGACAGGTGATCAAGGACCGAGCTCCGGCTCAGAAAGCGCTTCGCCTCGGGCGGCAATGAGTTGAGCAGTTCGGTCTCGAAATACTCACAGAACATGTAGTCATCGCCGCCCAACGGGTCGGCCTGCGCTAGACGCTGCGCCCGCTGCGTCCACGCCGTTGCGAGCGAGAGCGCCGCCGGCCAGCCCTCGGCGCGGTGGACAAGCGTCTGGAACGGCGTCAGCCCCGGATCAAGCCCCGCCTGTCGCAGCGCCTCGACAGCCTCCGTCGGGGACATCGAGAGATCCCCGATGTCTATCTCCGCCATCTCAGCCCGGGCGCGCATTCGACCTAGCGCCAACTCCGGCTCGCAGCGCAACGACACTGCCAGCTGCGAATGCTCCGGCAGCCAGGCGAGCACTTCGAGCACGGTATCCGCCAGCACTGCGGACCTGACCACGTGGGCGTCGTCCAGAATCAGCGCGAAGCTTCTGCTGCCGCCGGGCCTGATTCCTACCCGGGCCAGCGCGCGAACGATCGAGTCGGCCAGGTCGCGCGGATCCGCGTCGGCGTCATCCAGCGTCAACCAGGCGCAAGGGCGCTCGCTTTCCCGCGCCCACTGCGCGAGCAGCGTCGTCTTGCCGTACCCGGCGGGCGCCCGGAGCAGGATCAGTGGTCGGTCACGCTCGCGCTCGAGGCGACCAAGCAGGTCGCCTCGCCGAACAGACGGGCCCGCCATTCTGGGAGCTCGGAACTTCGGGTCAGGCACGTCCACTCCGAACCGCAGGCTCGTCGCCAACGGCGCCAGCGGTTGGGTGGTCAAAGTGGTCGCAGGGGCCATCGGGTCAAAGCGTCGCGGTGACCGATGCGGGAGACAAGGTGGTGCGCCAGCGTTAACGCGGGATGTGCCTACCACTCTCGATGTGTGCAGGATCCTCTGGCCTGCGATCGCGCGGCGCCTCATCCCGTTGAGGGGATGCGCATCGGGCCCGCTCCCCTAGCGTGGCAGTCGTGGATCCGTCGGAAGATCTCCTGCGCCGGCTGGCGCTGAACGATGAGACGGCCCTCGGGATGGTCTTGACGCGAGGGGTCGGCTCGGATCGCCCGACCGAGCTCGGTTTAAAGGCTGAACTACTCGTTCGCCTGGCCGCGCTGCTGGCAGTCGGAGCGGCCACGCCCTCGTTACGGGAAGCCGTACAGCGAGCGCTCGCCGCCGACGCGACCATCGACGAGATCGTCGGAGTCCTGGTTTCAGTTGGCCCGACGATCGGTCTCGCGAGTCTGGTCGCCGCCGCCGCAAAGCTCGCGATGGCGATCGGTTACGACCTCGAGAACGGCCACGGAGCGGCGGCATGACCAACCCGACGCGAATAGGCGTCACTACTACGACTCGGAACGAAGGTGGACCATGGCGGCAACAACTGTGAAGAGCACGGCACGGACCACGGCGGCATCCAGGGGCGGCACTGTGCCGCACCTGTCGGTCGCCGAGCGTGTACAGCGAGGCAAGGCGGCGCGGGCAGAGGTGCCGCGGGCCCGCCACGCGGTCTTCACGCCAGCGCCGGACCGCGCTGACCCGCTCGAGACACTTGAGCGGCAGGCCACCACGCGCGTACCCGAACTGGTGCCGATCCGCTACGGCCGGATGCTCGTCTCGCCATTCACCTTTTACCGCGGAGCGGCGATGATCATGGCCGGCGATCTGGCCGATACGCCGCGCTCCGGGCTCATGGCGCAGTGCTGCGGCGATGCTCATCTCTCGAACTTCGGAATCTTCGCGTCCCCGGAGCGGCGGCTCGTCTTCGATCTCAACGACTTCGACGAGACGCTGCCCGGCCCGTGGGAGTGGGACCTCAAACGGCTGGCGGCGAGCATGTTGATCGCTGCCATCAACAACGGCTACGCGGTCAAGGACCAGGAGCAGATCGTGCTCGCCACCGTCGAGCAGTACCGCACCGCCATGCGAACGTTTGCGGGACAGGGCAACCTCGACGTCTGGTACGCGCATCTGGACGTTGAGACGACGCTCGCGAACTTTCGCGCGCAGATCAAATCGAAGATGGCGATGCGTACGGAAAAGGTGATGGCGAAGGCGCGAACGCGAGACAGTATGTCCGCGTTCAGCAAGCTGACGCACACCGTCGACGGTGAGGTGAAGATCGTCGACCTGTCTCCACTGATCGTGCCGTTTGACAAGCTCGCCGAGGGCACAGACGGCACAGAGACCTACGAGGGACTCAACGCGCTGCTCCACACCTACCGCCAGACGCTCGAGACCGACCGGCGACATCTGCTCGAGGGATTCCATCTGGCGGACATGGCCCGCAAGGTCGTCGGCGTTGGCAGCGTCGGCACGCGCGCGTACATAGCGTTGATGTTGGGCCGCGACGATGGAGATCCATTGTTCCTGCAGATCAAGGAGGCTGAGGCCTCTGTGTTCGAGCCGTACCTTGGCCCCAGTGAGTTTAAAACCCACGGTGAGCGCGTCGTCGCCGGGCAACGCACGATGCAGGCCAGCAGCGACATCTTCCTCGGCTGGTTACACGTCCCAAAGGGCCTCGACGGCAAGCCGCGGGACTTCTATGTCCGCCAGCTGCGCGACTGGAAGGGCTCCATCGAGATCGAGGCGATGATCCCCAGGGGTCTGGCGATGTACGGGAGACTGTGCGGATGGACGCTGGCCCGCGCCCATGCCCGCAGCGGCGACCGGATCGCAATCGCCGCCTACCTCGGCGGCGGCACGACCTTTGACCGCGCGATCCTGGAGTTCTCGAGCGCGTACGCCGAACAGAACGAGCGCGATTACCGTCGCTTGACCAAAGCCGTCGACTCTGGGCGGATCGTCGCCCAGACCGGTCTCTGAACCGGCGTCCGCCGAGGCTGAGCAGAGCTCTGTGGGCCACGTTTACACCCTGGCGCTTGCCGCAGCGCTGAATCCCACTCTGCTGGCGGCCACAACGCTGATGCTGACACTGGAGAAACCGAAGCGACTGCTGATGGGCTATCTGGCCGGAGCGATGGTGACCAGCCTCACCTGCGGCCTGCTCCTGGTGTTCACGCTCAACGACTCCAGCACCTCGAGCACGGCGAAGCGCACCGTCGACCCCGTGCTCAACATCGTCCTCGGAGCGGTCATCTTGATCGTTGCCTTCGTCATCGGCACCGGTCGCGACACGCGTCGGCGTGCCCGAGCCGCCCGCAAGCGCGAGCAGTCGAAGGACAAGCCACCGCCCCGGTGGAAGCGCGTGCTCAGCCAAGGGTCGGCGAGAGACACGTTCATCGTCGGGATCCTGTTGAGCTTCCCAGGCGCCTCTTACATCGCCGGCATGGACAGGCTCAGCAAGCAAAACCTGAGCACGGCCGAGACAGTTCTGGCGGTGATCGGGTTCAACATCATCATGCTGTTGCTGCTCGAGGTACCGCTTGTTGGCTACGCGACCAGTCCTGCCCGGACGGAGCGCGCCGTCGCTCACTTCAACGATTGGCTGAGTAGCCATGGCGCCCGAACTGCCCTGGTCGCGAGCATCGTCATCGGGTGCCTGCTGGTCGCACGCGGGATCGTCAACTGGTAGGACTAAAGGCAGCCGCGGGATCCGGCTTCGTGTCGGCGCCGTAGAGCCGGTCAACCGGCAAGGATGATGCGAACAGCATCACCAGCATGCCCCTGCGCGCGACGCACCGTGGGCAGTGCTCGATCGCGAGCCACTCGGCCTTCGGTGTAATGGTCAAGCCACACTGGGGGCAATTGAGGTAGGTCATCGGGACGCCCTTCGCGTTGGAATCAAGGCTCCGCGAGCCGCGCGACGAACGATCACACGGGCGATGTCGACGAGCAATGGTGCGCGCAGGTATCGAGGGGGCGAGTGAGCATCCCGGCGCGGCTCGTCCAGGCGGGCCGCAGAGCTTCAGTTATTCAGCGCCGCCCAAGTGAGGCTGAGCGCATCAACGGAAATCGCCTGCTTTGGCAAACATGCGATCCGAACCCCGCGATCCTCCTCATGGAGAAAGGTCAACGGGTCGTCGGCCGATATCAGCAGAATCGCGATTCGGGGGTACGTGTTCAGAATCGCCCGCGCCGCTTCGATCCCACCTATCCCCGGCATGCAGATGTCCATGATCACCAGCTGAGGTGACAGCCGCGCCACGTCGCGCAGCGCGTCCTCGCCGGATGCGGCCAGCCCTACCAATACGAAGCCGGGCGCATCGGAAATGAGGTCCCGAAGTGCTTCGCGGACGGCCGGATGGTCGTCAACTGCCAGGGTCCTGACGCCGGAGGCGTCTGCGCTCGAGATGAGGCACCGACCTTCCTGGTGGATCACAGATTGGACGAGGTCGCGGGTCTGTTCACCTGCACATAAGTCGTCCTTAAAGCGGAGAGTTTCGCAGTGTCGCTCGGGCCTTGCGAGGGTGCTGACCGGCCTGTTGCTGCGTGTGAGCCTCCGGCGCGCCGTACTAACGGTGGCGCAGATGCCTCACGATCAGCGCCGCCACCACCAGCACGAACGCGATCGCGAACCACGTTATATAACGGGTGACGTCGTTGTAGATCGTGTCGATGTGGCTGCCCGAGAAGTAGCCGACGGACGTCCACAGCGCCACCCACAGCGCAGCACCCAGTGCGTTGAAACCGAGGAACTTCAGCCAGTGCATGCCGCTGATGCCGGCGATGATGCCGTTGGCCTGCCGGAGTCCCTCGATGAAGCGTGCGATCACGACGATCTTGCCGCCATGGCGCTCGAAGAAGGCCGTCGCCTTGTCGACTCGCTCGGGCGTGAGCAGGATGTAGCGCCCGTAGCGTTCGACCAGCGGCCGGCCGCCGAAGTGCCCGATCGTGAAGCCGATGTTGTCACCAAGGACCGCCGCCAGAAACCCGACCAGCGCCACCAGCCAAATGCTCAGCCGACCAGAGCCGGCGTAGACGGCGGCAAGGATCAGGATCGTCTCCCCTGGCACCGGCACGCCGAAGTCCTCGAGCAGCACGAAGCCGGCTACGGCCAGCAGGCCGTAGTGATCGAGCGGCCCCTGCAGGGCGTGCAGGGCACCAGGCAGCTCGTGCGGGTGCTGCATCCGGCGAGACTACGAGATCGTGCAGGGGACGTCTTGGGCCGGTGCGGCGCGCCTGCTTGACTGAAATGTCAGATGACCACTGAAGCCGAGGACCCGCCGCCCGAGGCGGGGAAGCTGCCGACCGGGCGGATCGCGCGGACCGCCCGCGTGGGCGGCTTGGTAACCGGCCAGGGCCTGCGCTGGGCGGGCATGCGGACCGCCAACCGCGTCCGCTCGCCGGAGCGGGCCGCTGCCGCGCAGAACGAACGGACGGCCGCGGTGGTCAACCAGCTCGTCGAGCAGCTCGGGCAGATGCGCGGCGCGGCGATGAAGGTCGGTCAGGTGCTTTCGATGGTCGAGTTCGACGGCCTCCCCGACGACGAGCGTGACGCGCTGCAGGCGAAGCTCGCGGAGCTCCGAGACGATGTCCCGCCGGTCCCGTTCTCGAAGCTCGAGCGGCTGATGCGAGACGAGTTCGGCGGACCGCTCAGCAGTGTCTTCTCCGAGTTCGACGAGCGCGCGTTCGCGGCGGCATCGATCGGCCAGGTCCACCGGGCGAAGACGCTCGATGGCCAGGACGTCGTCGTCAAGGTGCAGTACCCGGGCGTCGCCGAGGCGGTCGAGACCGACCTGCGCAACGCGATGCTGTTGCTGCCCCTGGTCAAGCGGCTGGCGCCCAGTCTCGACGCGAAGGCGCTCGCCGTCGGAGCTGCGCGAGCGGATCGCAGAAGAGCTCGACTACGAGCTCGAAGCGCAGAACCAGCGGCGGATCGAGCGGCTGCGCCGCGGCCACCCGTTCATCTCCGTGCCGACGGTCAACACCGAGCTCTCGACGCGCCGGGTGCTCGTCTCCGAGTACATCGAGGGCGAGCGCTTCGAGGCCGTGCGCCGGCTCGATGAGGCGCAGCGCGACAGCTACGGGGAGATCACCTTTCGGTTCTATTTCGGGCTGCTGTACCGCGATCGGATCGCACTCGGCGACCCCCACCCCGGCAACCAGCTGCTGCGCCCGGACGGTCGCGTCGGCTTCCTTGATTTCGGGCTGCTGCGCGACGTCAGCCCCGCACGCGCTGACGCCGAGCGCGACATCGCGCGCGCCGTCCGTGACGATGACGCGGGCGCGTTGAAGTCAGCGCTGGTGGCAGGCGCCTACCTGTCGCCCGAAGGTGCAGAGCACGTGGACGACGAGCTCGCGTTGAAGCTGATTCGTCAGGCGACGCGCTGGTACGCGGTCCCAGGGACGCGCCGGTTCTCAGGCGAGCACGGCCGCAGGGACCACGAGCGACGGCCAGTCGACGACGAGCGCGAGCGCGAGGTCAGGGATCAGGTCAGCCAGTTCACCCTGCCGGCCGAGACGATCCTGATCCGGCGCATGCACGCGATCGTCGCCGCCGTGCTGAGTCAGTTGCGAGCCGGCGCCGACTGGGGCGCGATCGCCGCCGAGTATCTGTACGGCGAGCCAGCGGCGACGCCGCTCGGCGAGGCCGAGGCGGAGTACTTCAGCCGCCGCGGGCACTGACCCGCCCGCGCGTACCCTTGTCCGATGCAGATCCCGCGCTTTCTCAGGAGTCGTGCGGCCAAGGATGATGCGGTACTTATCGGTGACCCGCGGCTGGCGGACTGGGAGACGGTGAGCACGTTCGAGGACCGGGAGACCGCGGTGGCCTGGCGGGATCAGCTGCGATCGATGGGCGTCGACGCGTCCTGCACAGCCGATCATCCGCTTGACCGGTTCGGCCGCGGCGACATCTATCTGGTGGTGCCACCCGAGCAGTGGTCACGCGCCAGCGAGATCGTCGACAACCTGGACTGAGCGCAGCGCTAGCCGGCCGCGGCGGCTATCAGTGTCATCGCCGCAGCTACCAGCTCGGCGTTGTCCTTCGCGGCGCTCCCGTCTGGGAGCGTGAGCACGTCCTCCAACCCCACCCGCACGTCGACATCAGCCTCCACAGCGGCCGCGATGACCTCCCAGGTCAGCTCACCTGAGCCATGCCAGAGCTGAGGTATGCCCTCGGGGATCAGCTCCGCGATCGCCAACGCGTCCTGCGCGCCACCGTCGACCTCGACCAGGGCTCTGAGGACCTGATGTGCGAACGAGCTGCGTCGGAGCTCCTCCGCCTCAGCCGGTGTAGCCAGTCCCGCCTCGACGGCGATCCCGGCGTGCAGCGCTGCCCTTGCGATGCCGGTCCACCCCACCTCCGACAGATTCACCGACACGAAGTCCGGTCGATGTCGCCAGGCGGTCATGACTGCCGAACGAGCAAACGGGTCCGGGTTGATCGCAGCCGAGGTCGAAAGACCGACCGGGAGCCCTGGGGTGGCGGCGCGGATCGCCGCCACCGCGGAGTCGCAGACCTTCGGGTCAAGCGTCTGCGATCCGTCGGCGGCGCGCGGATGCACGTGCACGGCGAACGCACCAGCGGCCCGTACGGCGGCGGCGTCGGCGGCAAGTTCAGCAGCTGTCAGCGGCACCCCGGCGTGCTCGGCTCGCGTTCGGGCACCGTTCAAGCACGCTTTCACCGCCATGGCATCCACGCCGATCTGAGTGGCTGTTCAGGACCGGGCGTGAGAACCAGATCTCGTGCGGCGCGTTCCGAAGTGGCAAGTCTCAGCGTTTTCCCGAGGATCGACACGGACGGAGCGTCCCACACATGGCGCTCACTGGATAGACACGCGTATGCCGGGCGGCCATCGCGGATCAGCTCGCTGAGGCCGGGATGGCCGAGCTCGCTCGCTGACCAGCAATAGAGGTGCTTCAGGCGCGGCCCGATCACGGCGAGATCAAGCAGCCGCCCGAAGCCCCGCTCGTCGCGGAGGTAAGCGCCGAGGTCAGCGCAGTGCGGGTAGCGATCCGGAAGCACCCGGGCCAGGGAGAGAAAGATCCCCGCCATACCGAGGCGGGGATCGCCGAGCAGAGGCCCGACGGCAGCCATACGCCCCAGGGCCAACCGCGGAGCAGCTACCAGCGCGTGCGCGTAGAGCACACGCAGCAGCACCACGTTGAGGAAGAAGCGCTCGGCCCTGTTCTCGAGCTCAGCCAGATCGCGATATTCCAAGTAGGCGGAGACGACCGTCGAGTTGTGCGCCCGATACCAGTTCTGGGCGGTGGGATGAGAGACGAACGTCATCCACGGAGCGATGGTCGGCGATGACATCTGCCCGGCCATCCCGGCAGAACGCGCCAGAGCCTCACATGCGTCTCGCAGCAGCCGCTCGCTCATTGCCCGCCACCACGGGCTTCCCGGCGCGTCGGTGTCGAGGGGATTGAGCACCCCCCGGTTGACCTCCCACCGCATGAACGACATCGCGGCACGCCGGAACCGTGGGTGTCGCGGGGCCAGGCCGCTCGGTCCCTGATAGATCGCGTTGGCCAGCTCGAGGCGGGCCGCCGGGTCGTCTCGCACCGCGGCGACCTGATCTTCCGCCCAAGCTGCAGCGTCGGGGGTCGACTCGGTTGGTCCTGCGGGATATATGGAGGTGGGCGGCAGTTCGAGCATTTCCTCTGAGTCGGATAGACGCCTCGGAGGCTCGTTTACTTCCCGGTTTTTGTACCGCTGTCAGCGGGCATGCGTGTGGTAGGTTCGGAAACGACCAGCGACGTCGAGGAGGCCATCAGATGACCGATAAGCCACCCGCAACCACGACCGACGCGGGCATCCCAGTCGCGAGCGATGAGTTCTCGCTGACCGTCGGCCCGGACGGTCCGATTCTGCTTCAGGACCAGTACCTGATCGAGCAGATGGCGAACTTCAATCGCGAGCGAATTCCTGAGCGCCAGCCGCACGCGAAGGGATCGGGCGCGTATGGCGTGTTCGAGGCGACCGGGGACGTGAGCGCCTACACGTGCGCCGCTCTGTTCCAGCCCGGTGTCAGAACCGAGATGCTTGCGCGCTTCTCGACGGTGGCGGGTGAGAGCGGTAGCCCTGATACGTGGCGTGACCCGCGCGGGTTCGCGTTGAAGTTCTATACGAGCGAAGGCAACTACGACATGGTCGGCAACAACACGCCGATCTTCTTCGTCCGCGACCCGATGAAGTTCCAGCACTTCATCCGCAGCCAGAAGCGGCGTGCTGACAACGGGCTGCGTGATCACGACATGCAATGGGACTTCTGGACGCTGTCGCCCGAGTCCGCCCATATGGTCACGTGGCTGATGGGTGACCGCGGCATCCCCAAGTCCTATCGGCATATGAACGGCTACTCGAGTCACACCTACATGTGGGTCAACGACACGGGTGACAAATTCTGGGTCAAGTACCACTTCCTGACCGATCAGGGTGTTGAGTTCCTAACCCAGGCGGAAGCCGACCGGCTCGCCGGCGAGAAGCCCGACTTGCACCGCCAGGACCTGTTCGAGGCGATCCGCGACGGCGACTTCCCCAGCTGGACGCTGCACGTGCAGGTCATGTCGTTCGAGGACGCAAAGACCTACCGCTTCAACCCGTTCGATCTCACCAAGGTCTGGCCCCACAGCGACTATCCGCTGATCAGGGTCGGTTCGATGATGCTCAACCGCAACGTCACCGACTTCCACACGGAGATCGAGCAGGCCGCGTTCGAACCGAACAACCTCGTCCGCGGGATCGGACTGAGCCCCGACAAGATGCTGCTGGCACGCGGGTTCTCCTACGCCGACGCACACAGAGCCCGGCTTGGCGTCAACTACAAGCACATCCCCGTCAACTCCCCCAAAGTTCCGGTGCACAGCTACAGCAAGGATGGAGTGATGCGCACCGTCAACGTCACCGACCCCGTCTACGCACCCAACTCCTACGACGGCCCCAAGGCCGACCCGGCACGCACCGACCACGCCGGGCTGTGGGCCACCGACGGTGAGATGGTCCGCTCCGCCTACACCCCACGCCAAGACGACGACGACTACGGCCAAGCCCACACACAGGTACGCGACGTGCTCGACGACAGCGCCCGCGAGCGCCTGATCTCAAACATCGCCGGCCACCTCTCCGACGGAGTCTCGGGAAAGGTGCTGGCACGCGCATTCGAATATTGGAGGAATGTCGACCAGGAGTTGGGTGAGCGCATCGAGCAGGCGGTTGGCGCGACGGTGGGCGCCTAGGCTTTCGCCGCCGGCGCGCGGAGATCACGCCGTCGGCAGCAGCCCGCCGGGCTGTGTAGCCGCGATCAGATCGTCATCGACCGTCGATCATCACAATGTCGACCGATGCGCATCCTGTTCATCGGCGGAACCGGCACGATCAGCTCCCCGTGCGTCCGACTCGCGCTCCAACGTGGCATGGAGGTCTCGACGATCAACCGGGGCATCTCCGACCGTCGAGATCTCCCCGGGGACATCGAGACGCTCGCCGCTGACGCCCGAGACGTCGAGGGCTTGGATGCTGCACTTCGCGGGCGGACGTTCGATGTCGTCGCCGACTTTCGCGCCTTCACCGCAGATGAGGTACGGGCACGGCTCGAACTGCTCCGCGGTCGTGTGGGGCACTACGTCTTCATCAGCTCCGCAACCGTGTATCAGAAGCCTCCCACGCAGGTGCCCGTCGTCGAGTCGGCGCCGCTTAGGAATTCTGGCTGGCGCTACGCCGAAGACAAGATCGCCGCGGAGAACGTCCTCACCGCCGCGCATCGCGACGAGCGCTACCCGATAACGATCGTGCGGCCCTCGCATACCTACGACGAGCGGACGCCACCGCTTTACGCGGGATGGACGCAGATCGATCGGATGCGCCGCGGCAGACCGGTGATCGTCCATGGCGACGGGACGTCGCTCTGGACGCTGACCCACAGCCGCGACTTTGCCGTCGGATTCGTCGGACTGCTCGGTGACCCGCGCACATTCGGCCACGCCTTCCACATCACCTCGACGAGTTCTTCACGTGGAACCAGATCTACGAGACGCTTGCCGCGGCAGCCGGTGCTGCCCCACCCGATCTCGTCCACGTCCCGTCGGAAACTATCGCTGCGGCAGACGAGGATTGGGGAAACGCCCTGCTCGGCGACATGGCTCACAGCATGGTGTTCGACAACACGAAGCTCAAGCGGCTCGTCCCGACCTTTGCGACGCGCACGCCGTTCCCGGCTGGAGCCCGCGAAGTCATCACCTGGTTTGACGCCGATCCCGCCCGGCAGCAGGTGAACGAGCAGTTCGATGCCCTCGTCGAGATGCTGCTCAGTGGCCCAGTGGCTGAACGACCAAATCACTGGTAGGGAGCTCTTGGAACTC
>CAVRFD010000004.1:0-452291 GCA_963720195.1 uncultured Conexibacteraceae bacterium | reverse complement strand
TCGTCGCCGACGATGCTTCCCTGGATACGCTTGATCCCGGCCCTCCTGAGGTTGGCTGTCAGGTTCTGCACGGTCGCGCCGGCGCCGTACATGATGTGGTTGAACGTCCCCGAACCGAATGTCGGGTCGCCGCCGCCGCGCAGGTAGAGCGTGCCGACGAACGTCCCGCTCGAGCTCAGCTTGCCGACTCCCAGAACCTTCGTCTGGAATGTGGCGTTCGGGCCGAGCGTCAGCAAGGCCGTGCTCGTCGTCCACAGCTTCTCGACCGACGCCGGTAGGCGGCTGACGGTGTCGTTGTAAGTCCACAGCGTGCGGTCCGTGGTTTCGTCGACCACCAACGCACTGTTGGCCCCGCCCTGGCGGTTGAGGTCCGAGTTGAGCGTCTTCTGAAGCGCGCTCAGTGCCTTTGACGCGCGCGCCATCGGCGGGGGCGCATCCGTGTAGCGGGCGATCCCGTAAGGCCAAAGGGACTTGCTGGCCGAGGCGCTACTGACACCGAGCAGCGCGCATGCACCGCCGGCACAGACCAGCGCCAAGCCGCAGCGCTGCAACGTCCAGAGCAAGCGGGACACGCCGATATCAAACCAACGAGGGCCGAAAAGGTGCGCCGCCTGGGAGGAATCCTTCCGGCCGCTACGCCGGAGCCTGGATCCGTCGTAACCAGGCGGCGCCGCGTCCCTGGCTGGGACGCCTAAGTCATCATTGGACCGTGATGCGGGTTTCTGAGAGCGATCTCAGACGCTGATGATCCGGGCTGAGCCCGAGGTCGTCATTTCCCGCAAGGCGGAGATGAAGAGAGTCTTGTCGATCTTTCCGTTGAAGATTGGAACACCACACTCGACGCACTTAGCGATCACATCTCTGCGTTCGAGGCCCGCCTCTTTGGCAAGCTCGCTAGGCGTCAGGTGATTAGACATTGGACTCTGCCCTCCTTGTAACGATCAGTACATGCAGACAGTATTGCGCCGCGCCCCGACGGACGCAAACGAACATAAACCTCGCTGGACGGCTGCGGCCAAAACTTCCGCGTGCGGGCTGACCCGCCGCGATCCGCCGGCACCGCGAATTCGCAGATGGCGTGCCACAATGGGTCAACTCGGGGCGTGGCGCAGCTTGGTAGCGCGCACCGTTCGGGTCGGTGAGGTCCCCGGTTCAAATCCGGGCGCCCCGATACGCCGGATCGCCCGTGACCACGGGCGATCCGGCCCCTGTCACAGCTAGGTGCTCGAATCGAGCGGTGTCACGAGCTCAGGGGGTGCCGGCTGCTTGCATCGCGGGCGGTCTACTCAGATCGGTGCTCCATCCGGGCCGCTCGCGCCCGCGCCACTGGGCCACTCGCTGGCGGACCTCCGTGGTGAACAGCGGCCGGGGGTCTAGCGATCCGATCGCTCCCTGGAGCTGTGCGACCAGCCACGCGTCGGCGGTCGCAGCACGCTGTAGCTCCTCGATATACGCGCCGATCTCGAGCTCCTCGGCGCTGGGCGGAGCCAGCCCATGCTGCTCGGTTGTCGGGAAACCCATATCGGAGGAGGTCGCCACACCCCACGCAAACGCGTTGAGCTCCAGCACCTCGTGCGGGAAGCGCTGTACAACAGCGTCGGCAGTCTGCTCAGCGTCGGAGAGGAGCGTGTGAAGCAGTCGGGCTTGCAAGGCACCGGTGGTCATGCCCTGACCATAGGCGGGGTTGAGGGCGCACAGCGCGTCCCCGATCGGCAGGAAGCCGGCCGGACGGTGCACCACCTCGTGAAAGCAGCGCAACCGGTTCATCGACGTACGCGTGGTGACGATCTCGCTCAACGGTTCGGCGCGACTGACGATCTCGTGGAGCACAGGAGTCATAGCCGTCTTGAGGAACTCATGCAGGAGGTCCTCATCGCCGGGTGGGTAATCCTTACCGGCCCCGCAGGCGGTCATGATCGAGTAGCCGCTGTCCTGTTGTAACACTGCCGCGCCACGTGTGGCCCCCGGGTAGGGAAGCGCGATCACGCCATACAGACCGTCTGGCCAGGCGTCATCGGGCACACGCATCAGCCTGCTTGCGTAGCCGAGATAGGGCTGCACCTCGATCTCCGGCGGTGCATCGTAGCCCAGCTGCTCGAGCCACCGCGGCGAGCGCGAGCCGCGACCGCCCGCGTCGATCACGAGGTCGCCCTCGATCTCCACGGCGCCGCTGTTTCCGTCGAGAGCGACGCCGGTCACACGCTTGCGATCGGGAGTGCTCAGCAAGCCCTTGACTGAGCCCTGGACGATCCCGACGTTCGGCAGCCGCAGCACCATCGCGCGCACAACCGCCTCGAGTGTCGCGCGACGTACGAAGAACGTTTCAACGCCGGTCGGCGCGCGTGTGAGCCAGCCCTGCGCGGTCAGGAAGGCGATATCGCGCGGTTGATCGACCAGGGTCGCGCCGACACTCTGCATCTCCTCAGTGAAGCCTGGTAGCAGCTCGTCCAGCGCCGCGCGCCCGCCAGACATCAGCGCGTGCGTATGGTGCCCCTGCGGGACACCGCGCCGGTTGGCCGGCTCTTCCGGCAGCTCGTCGCGCTCGACGATCGTGACCTGCGCCGCATGACGCGCCAGGGCCGCCGCCGCCGCGAGCCCGGCCATGCTGCCGCCCACGATCACGGCCTGGCCGACTCGGCCGTTGTCAGCCGATTGCGAGACGTTCATGTCGCTCCTCCCTGTCTGCTCGATCCCGCTTCCGGACACTGCCCCAACGCACCCGCCCGCCCCGATCGGCCGCCGGCGCCTGCCCGTCGGCGCCGAGCGGGCTTGGACCCTATCTTGACTCGGTCCAGATTTCCAGGCTCACACACGCTCCTTGACCGACTCGCCTAACCAAAACTGAGCAGCCAAGCCTGCGCGGCGGATATCGTGCTGATGTCAGCACCTTTGTCTATCGAGAGCGGGGCGGCTGAGCCTATGTCTGACGTGGATTTGGATGTTCTCTTCCATCCGCTTGCGATCGGGTCGGTTGAGGTGCCGAATCGGATCTTGGTTTCGGCGCACGGGACACAGCACGAACCGCTCGATCGCTATCCGGAATATCTCGCTGCGCGGGCGCGTGGTGGGGCTGGGTTGATCGTGACGGGAGCGATAGCTGCGCATCCGACAGCTGACGGGGGCTGGATAAACGGTTGGCTCGATGAGAGCGTTGGAGTCTGCAATGCGATCTCCGCAGCAGTACACCGGGAGGGCGGCCGGATATTTGCCCAGTTGCATCACTTCGGGCTGCAGGGGCTGCCCGCGCAGACGTTCGCCGGGGAGGCGAAGATCGTGGGGCCGTCGTCGCTTGCCTCGCCGGTTTTCGACCAGCAGGGCCACGCTCTGCGGATCGACGAGATCGCTGACATCGTGGAGCATTTTGCGACATCCGCCGAACATGCCCAGCGGGGTGGGATGGATGGGGTCGAGGTGCACGCGGCTCATGGCTATCTCTTGCACTCGTTCCTCTCGCCGCTGACCAACCGACGGATCGATCAATATGGCGGCGGCGCGGAGAATCGGGCCCGCTTCGTTATCGAGACGCTGCGGGCCGTGCGTGCGCGGGTCGGACCCGGCTACCCGGTCGGCTTGAAGATTGGCTTTGACGAATTCGTCGGGCCGCTGGCGCTGACGCCCCAGGCGGCGGCGGAGACTCTACGGTTGATTCATTCCACGGGCCTGTTTGACTACCTGAGCATCAGCGGCGCGGGCTACCACTCGCTGCTGAATTTGGTGCCGCCACAGGAGAGCGGCCTGGAGGGCCATCTCGCGCCATATGGCGCGCTCGCCAAGAAGATTGTTGGTGATCGCGTGCCAGTCATGGTGACGTGCGGTGTGCGGACGGTCGAGCGGGCGGCGGAGATTGTCGGCGCAGGCCAAGCAGATATGGTCGGAATGGTTCGTGCACATATTGCCGACCCCGAGATCGTCAGCAAGGCGCGCTCCGGGCGGGTCGACGAGATCCGGCCCTGCGTGGGCGCCAACCAAGGATGTTGGCGGCGGGTGTTTCGGGCAGGTCAGGCGACGTGCACCGTCAACCCCGAGGCCGGCCGCGAACTCGAGTGGCGGGGTCGGTTCGACAAGGTGACCTCTCCCGGAAGGGTGTTGGTCGTTGGCGGCGGGCCCGCAGGGTTGAAGGCCGCTGAGTCGGCGGCGCGGCGCGGACACAGCGTCGTGCTGGTCGAGCGCGAGCCAGAGCTCGGGGGCCAGCTACGCGCTGCCGGCCGGCTCCCCCAGCGCGACCGCTGGCTGAAGCTGATCGAGCACTTCGCGGGATCACTCCAGCGCCTCGGCGTCGATGTGCGTCTCGGGGTCGAGGCGACTGTCGACGCGCCGCGCGACGTCGAGGCAGACGTCACCGTCGTTGCGACCGGTGCGACATGGCGGACCGACGGCTACTCAGTGCTGCGCCCTGACCGCGTAACGATCCCGGGCCTGGACACCAGTCGCGTAATCGATCCGGTCGCCGCCATCGCCGACCCCGCCGCGTGCGGACCGCGGGTGCTGATCATCGACGATCACGGTACGCATCTCGCACTCGGGCTATCAGACCTTCTCTCGAGCGCTGGACACGAGGTGGAGTTCGTGACCGCCCATCCTCAGGTCGGCATCCAGACCAATGTGCTCGCCACCGTCGACTACCCGGCCGTCTACCCACGACTTCTCCGGGTGGGAGTGCGGTTCTACACCGAGGCCACAGTCGAGCAGATCGACGGCAGGTCGGTCGCCCTAGCGCATGTTTACGGAAGCTGGCAACGAGAGCTTGACGGTGTCGACGCTGTGGTGCTCTGTCAGCTTCGCCAACCGGAGATCGAACTTCATGACGCCCTGCAGGCCGTGGGAGCCCGAGTCGAGATTATCGGAGACGCGTATGCGCCGCGCGAGGTCGATGACGCGATCCTGGAGGGCGCGCGATCCGCGCTCACGTTGGTCCCCGCCCGTGCGTCGCTCGTCTAGCTAGGCCTTCTCGAAGATGTCCGAGAACTCCCACGGAGTCTGGACGATGCTGCTGCAGGTGTTTGCGTCACCGTCGTTGGCGCCGCCGGGGCACTCGACGTCCTTGGTGAGGGACCAGAAGGACAGGCGCCCGATCCCCATCGTCGAGGCCCAGTCGGCCACCTGGGTCGCGTCGCCCGGAGTGAACACCTCGTCGGCCTGGTCGTTGACGCCGATTAGCGGGGTGATGCCGATCATCTTCCACAGTTGGGCCGGGGTGTCGTTCGGGAAGACGCCTGCCAGCTGGGTCTCGGTCGTCTCGGCCGCCTGGATCGCCAGGTTGCCCATCTGGTCCGTGCTTGAGCTTGTCGCCGGCGAGGGCCAGCTCTCTCCGTAGTCCATGGTCATGATGTTGACCACACTGATCGGGACGACCTGCGCCATCGATTCGACGATGCCAACCTCGTTCTCGGTCGACCAGTTAGGCAGCCCGGTGGGTAGCACCGGCAGAGTGAGGGACACGGTGAACGGGTGGCCGGCGGCCGTCTCCGTCTGCTCCGCCTGCTGCACCGCCTGGACGCGGCGGGCGATGCCCGTGTTATCACCGGTCGCCGCCCCCTCGATGTCGAAGTCCACCTGGGTGAAGCCGTAGTAGTTGATCACGTCCTCGTAGGCCTGCGCCAACTGGGTGACGTTGGTGCAGCTCTCGGCCAGTTCCTGTCCGGCCTCACCCCCGAACGATCCGATCGCGTCGCCGCCAATCGAGCGGAGGTTCTTGATGTCCGCCTGAAGCTCGGGGTTCTGGTAACTGGACGTTGCCAGCTGAGGAGTGCAGCCGTTGCCTGTGAAGAACGCGATCGTGAAGTCGTGGATCCCGGTGCTGCACGCCGTGTTCGCGAGATTGACCTCCGGATACAGGGTCACGTCTGTGTACGGCGCGAACTGGACCGAACCGGCGCTGCCCGGGATTGTTGTGCAGGTCGGCGGAGTGCCGGGGGCGCCCGCCGTCGAGCCGCCGCCCGTGGTCGAGCCGCCGCCCGTGGTCGAGCCGCCGCCGGCTCCGATCGTGCACTGCGAGGCGCTGCCGTCGATCGTGCAGCTCGTCGGGCGCAGATCGCCGCCAGAGAATTGGGCGCCGAACGTCGCGGAGGCACCTGGGGCGAGGGGACCGTTCCAAGCTGCGTTGGTCACAGTCACCGTCGAGCCCGAGACAGTCGCGTCTCCGCTCCAGTAGCTCGACAGAGAGATGCCCGCCGGCAGCTGGAAGGTGAGGGTCCAGTTGCTCGTGGCAGTTGAGCTGTTGTTCGTGACCACGAAGTTGGCGTTATAGCCGCTGCCCCAATCGTCGGTCACCGCCATGTTCGAGCTCAGCGCCGCGTTCGTCGGCGGCGGCGTGCTGACGGTGGTCGTCGTGCCGGGGCCTGTGGTGGCCGTACCGGTGCCTGTGGTGGCCGTACCGGTGCCTGTGGTGGTCGTACCGGTGCCTGTGGTGGTCGTGACGGTGCCTGTGGTGGTCGTACCGGTGCCCGTGCCGCTCGAGCCGGTGCCGGTGCAGTTGGCGGCGCCGTTGATCGTGCAGCCGGTCGGCGACTGGTAGGAGCCGGTGTCGGCCGCCTGGTAACCGAATGTCGCGGAGGCCCCCGGGGCAAGCTTGGCGTTGTAGCTGGCGTTGGTGACCGTCACGACGGGACCGGACTCGCCGACCGTGCCGTTCCAGGAGCCGACGATTAAGGCTCCCTTCGGCAGGTCGAAGACGAGCGTCCAGCCGTTGGTGGTCGAAGTTCCGTGGTTGGTCACCGTGAAGTCGGCGGTGTAGCCGCCATTCCACGTGCTGACGGTCGCGAAGGACGCTGTGAGCCCCACGGAGCTGTTGCCGGCCGCTGCCGCCGCGCCTGTCAGGCCGCCGAGCATCCCAGCCCCCAGCAGCAACGCAACGGCCACCGGAAGCTTGCGTCGCAACCAGCTACGTGTTCGTCCTTGTTCCACGGCCGTCGGCCTCCAATCAATCGTCGGATACTTCGAACTGATGCCGGAGGTATCGGGGCTTTGGAGGTCTAACTCAAGCTCTGGGTGAAGCTTTCCGCCATTTGTCCGAGAACAAGAGTGTTGGGTCGTGGGCTCCGTGCCACACGGATTTGAGCCTCAGGCCTCGGACCAGCCGGCGCCGGTCGCCTCGTACTCGTCGATCCGAGCCTGCATCAGTGCCTTGCAGACATCAACCGGGATCTCACGGTCATACGGAAGCTTGATGAAGCCGTCGCCGGCCTCGTACCCGGCCACCTCAACCTCGGCCTTGTGGGATGCGAAGAACCGTGGTGGGAAGCGCAGCGAGCAGTGGTTCTTGAAGTTCTGGAGCATCCACAGCCGGTTGTTGTCGCCGCGAACGTAAACGGGCAGGTTCCACTTCAACTCTTCCCGCGCCTGCGGATCCGCCTTGAGGCTCAACTTGCGGAGCACCTCGAGGTGCGGCCTCTGGGCCGGCGTGAGCTGATCGAAGTAGTCCTCGACGCTTGAGCGTTTCGGCATCGGCATGGTGCCGAGCCTACTGATCGGCAAGCTGCGGCTCGGGCCTGAACTCGCGAGCCGTTTCGGAGCTTCTGGACGCGGGTACGCGAGGCGACAGCTGGGGTGGGTGCGGAAGAGCCCAGAGAGGAACCTGGTCCCGCTGGACCACCGGCGAGCCGCGTGTCAGTCAGACGGACGCGAGCCCCGTCGAGCGATACGTCTCGCGGGCGAATTGCTCATATGGGCAGGGAGCGACGGTCGCGCGGATCTCGGTTTGGGTGTGAGGTTCGACCTGCGGCTTGCTGGAGATCGGATCCTCGCCCCAAACGACGCTCACCTCGGTGCCGGGTTCGGCGAGCGATTCGTCGATGACGGCGAGCGAGACCACGGCCTCCCCGTTGACGATGTATCCGCAGTCGGTGGAGATGCCGACCGAACGGCCGTCGATGACGACCTCGTCGACCTGATAGTTGCCGTAACGCGCCTTCGGGATGTCGAAGTACTTGTATGTCGGGCCGGGGGTCCACAGCGAGGAGACGACTCGGGCGACCTCTTCTGGTTCCCACACGAGTGTGACCTTCTGCCGATGCGGGAGCTCAGCAAGCGCCTCGAGCGCGGCGCGCCCGACGAAGTCGTGGTCGAACTTGACGTGACGTCCGTAGCCGAGGTCGAACGGCGTGACGTAGTAGTCGCTGATGTTCTCGCGGTAGAGGCTGCCGGCAAGCGATTGCACGGCGGTGGCGGGCAGCCATTCGCGGAACGGCCGCATGCCCTCGGTGAAAATGCCTGGAACGAGTCCCGGGATCCAGCCGGACTCGAGGTTTGCGGTCGAGTAGGCCTTCGAGCCGACCCGGACGAGATCAAACTCCACACCGGCGTCAAGGATCAACTGCTGCAGATCGGCGCCGTCCTCCCACGGCCCGAACAGTTCGAAGCCTGCCTGGCCGGCCATCCCATGACGCAGCGCGCGCACGCGATGACCGCCGATGTCGAAGCTCGTCATGTTGAAGAACTTGACCTCCGGTAACGGTCCGCCGATCAGCTTCTCCATCAGAGCGACCGTCGCCGGCCCCTGGATCTCGTACCGGTAGACCCTGGGCGGCTTGCCGCCGCGGTCGAGGGAAGTCGCTTCTCGCTCCGCACGGACGTTACGGCCACCCGTCGCAACGTGGAACTGCACCCAGTCGAGAATCGTCCGGCGCCCCACAAGATTGAACGAGTCCTCTCCGAGACCGAAGAGGATCACATCGCCGATGTAGTGGCCCTCGTGATTGACGCAGACGAACTGCTTGGCTTTGTCTGCGCCGAACGTCGCGAAGCTGTTCACACCGAGGCTGCTGAGCAGTTCAAGCGCATCAGGTCCGTCGACATACAGGTTCGTCATGTGATGCGACTGATCAAGAAACGCGCACGACGACCGCCACGAACGAGCCTCATCACGCCAGTTCGTGAACTCCGATCGCACGTAGCCGTGCGAGGTGGCGCGAGTCGCCACGTTACGCAGGAAGTCGACGGGGTTCCCGGCCCTCTGAATCGCTGCTTCCAGGCTCTCCGTTGCCATCTTCGCCACTCTCCTATCGATCAACCAGCACAGGGGGCACAGATGGGCCATCCTGCGTGACCTAGCAAGCTTGTCTCGACCGCTGTCCAGCGAAGAATACTGTATACAGACTGGAGAAGCGACAATGACTGAAAGCCTCAGCCCCGACCGGCCCCCGGTGATCCTCGGGCCAGGTGATGGTCGGGGGTATCCGATGGGTCGTATCTCGGCCCTGTTCAAGGCCGATGGCTCGGAGACGGGAGAGCGGTACTCCATCTCCGAGTGGTGGCTCGAGCCGCACACGAAGGGTCCCGGGCCGCACTCCCATCCAGAGGATGACGCGTTCTACGTACTGTCCGGCACGATGACTGTCCTGGTCGGCAGCGAATGGATCGACGCCAGAGCCGGATCATTCGTTCTGATCCCGGGCAACATGACGCATGACTTCGAGAACCGCGGCGCGGAGCGGGCCGGCATGCTCAGTTTCTGGGCTCCCGGCACCTTCGAGCACCGGATGCCCGACATCGCCCGGTGGTTCGCCGAGCATCCTCCGGAAGACACCCGCGACTGAGCGCAACTCGATCCCGGCGATGTTGTTTGCTGTGGCTCGGGGTGCGGTAGGTTCTGCCTATGTTTAATCGTCGGAGTAAACGGGATTTCAGTCCGATTCATGTCGCGAACGAAGCGCCCCGTGCCTTGGCTCATGGCGCGGAGGAGGCAGCGAACCGCATCGCTCACGCGGTCGAGGACTCGAAGCCGAAGTTCGAGCGGATGGTGTCGCGAACGGCGGCACGGTCGCGGAGCCGGCAGAGTGACAACGGCGATACGGCGTTGAAGTCTCAGCTTGCCAAGACCAGCCGTGACCTGGCTCACGAGTCCACAGATCTGACCCGCGCAGTCAGCTCCTTGAACGCCGTCATCAAGGCGAATCGCAAGGCCGCTGCGCGGGGACGCACGCGCCTGATCGGTGGTGTCGCGGTTGGCGCGGTGCTGATGTACCACCTCGACGCCGAGCACGGCCGCGAGCGGCGCGCTGCGACTGTGCGCCGGTTACGCGGCCTCGCGCGCGGAAAGTGACGCATACGTTCGCCCGCTCGTC
The DNA here is from genome assembly GCA_963720195.1 of uncultured Conexibacteraceae bacterium. Classification (GTDB taxonomy): domain Bacteria; phylum Actinomycetota; class Thermoleophilia; order Solirubrobacterales; family Solirubrobacteraceae; genus Palsa-465. Next base: position 442,230 of record CAVRFD010000004.1, on the reverse strand, counting down.
TGCGGCTCTGCTTGACCGGAGCGGCGGGCCGAACCACAATCGGATCCATCGAGCAAGTTGAGGGAACACCGTTGATACGGGATTCGATCCTCGACACGATCGGTGAAACGCCGCTCGTGCGACTGTCGCGCATCGGCGCGCGCGTGCGTCCGCAGCTGTTGGCGAAGCTCGAGCTGTTCAACCCGGGCGGCTCGATCAAGGATCGCGTCGCAGTCGCCCTGATCGAGGCGGCCGAACGCGACGGGCACCTGCACCCGGGCGGGACGATCATCGAGCCGACGTCGGGGAACACCGGTACCGGCCTGGCGATCGCCGCCCGGCTCAAGGGCTACAAGGTGATCGCCGTGATGCCGGACAAGATGTCGCGCGAGAAGATCGATCTGCTGCGCGCCTACGGCGCCGAGGTCGTGCTGGCGCCCACCGACGTGCCACCTGACTCGCCGCGGTCCTACTACCGCGTCGCCGACAGGCTGACCTCGGAGATTCCGGGGGCGTTTCAGCCCAACCAGTACCGGAACCCAGCAAACCCGCAGGCCCACTACGACTCGACTGGGCCGGAGCTCTGGGAGCAGACCGGCGGACGCATGACGCATCTGGTGATCGGCGTGGGGACGGGCGGCACGATCACCGGAACCACGCGTTACGTGCGCGAGCGTCAGCCCGATCTGGTTGTCGTCGGTGTGGACCCGGAGGGCTCGATCTATTCGGGCGGCGAGGACAACGTGCACCCGTACCTGATCGAGGGAGTCGGCGAGGATTTCTGGCCGCAGACCTTCGATCCCAGTGTCGTGGATCGCTGGGTCACCGTTTCCGATCGCGACGCCTTCCTGACCACACGGCGACTTGCGCAGGACGAGGGCATCCTCGCGGGTGGATCGGGCGGGATGGCCCTGCACGGCGCGCTCGAGATCGCGTCAGAGATCGAGGACCCCGAGGCGATGGTGGTCGTGGTGCTGCCGGACGGCGGCCGCTCATACCTTTCGAAGATCTACTCAGACGGTTGGATGCGCCAGCACGGCTTCGTTGAGCGCGATCACGACCTGCTCGTGGGTGATGTGCTCACCCAGAAGGCTGAGGCTGGTCAGACCCCGACCCTGCTCAGCGTCAGCGCCGACCATCCCGTCCGTGAGGCCGTGGCGCTGCTGCAGCAGCACGGGGTGTCGCAGCTTCCGGTGGTCAGCAGCGACAACGGAGGACAAGTCGTCGGCGCGATCCGTGAACGCGGGCTTCTGCGCCACGCGGCAACCGACCCGTCCCTGCTCGACGCTCAGATCGAGCAGGTGATGGAGCCGCCGTTCCCGTCCGTGTCGGTTGACGATCCAGCACGCGCCGCGATCGAACTGCTGGTCGGTGACCAGCAGGCGCTGCTGGTCACCCGCAACGGACAGCCCGAAGGGGTCGTCACCCGCACCGATCTGCTCGAGGCGCTCGTCGCGTGATCAGGCTCGTCGTAGCGTGAGCTCACAGCAACCAAGCGAACGCGGCTTCGGCACGCGAGCCGTCCACGCCGGTCTGACTCCCGATCCGAGCTTCGGCTCGGTGATCCCGGCCATCCATCAGACCTCGACGTTCGCGCAGCCACGTCCAGGTGAGTACGTCGAGGATTACGACTACGCGCGGTCCGCGAACCCGACGCGAAGCGCGCTCGAACGGGCGCTTGGCGAGCTGGAGGGCGGATACGCGGTCGCGTTCTCCTCGGGGATGGCGGCCGAGCACGCGCTGATCACTGCCGTTGGTGAGGCGGGTGCGCATATGGTCCTACCGGCTGACCTGTACGGCGGTACATACCGCTTGGTCGACAAGGTCATGAGCGGCTGGGGCCTGAGCTACGACCTTGTCGACCAATCAGACACCGAGGCACTCGCGCGTGCTGTCCGCGACGACACGCGCTTGATCTGGGTCGAGACACCCACCAACCCGCGACTCGACGTGGTCGACATCGATGCCGTTGTGGCGGCGCGAAAGCATGCGCTCGTGGCTGTCGATAACACGTTTGCGACACCGGCAAACCAGAACCCGCTCGCGCACGGCGCGGACTTCGTCGTGCATTCGACGACCAAGTACCTTGGCGGACACTCTGACGTCGTCGGCGGTGTTGTGATCGCTCGCGATCACAACTGGTATGAGCGTCTGCGGTTCGTGCAGAACGCGGTCGGCGCCGTGCCGGGTCCGTTCGACTGCTTCCTCGTTCACCGCGGACTCCGCACGCTGCATCTGCGGATGCAGGCGCATGCCCGCAGCGCGGCCGCCGTCGTCGCGTTGCTGGAGTCGAGCGCCGAGATCGAAGACGTTCGCTGGCCCGGCTTCAGCGGCATGGTCAGCTTCCGCCATCCGCGCGCCGCTCAGCTGGTCGCGGCCACCGAGCTGTTCACGCTGGCAGAGTCGCTCGGGGGGGTCGAGTCGCTGATCGAGGTCCCTCAGGCGATGACCCACCAGTCGGTGGAAGGTTCAACCGCCGCCGTCCCAACTGACCTGGTGCGGCTCAGCTGCGGTGTCGAGGACCCCGAGGACCTCGTCACCGATCTCCGCCAGGCGCTTGCCGCCGCAGCCGCTGGCTGACCGCGTAGCGGCGAGCCGTTCCACGGTGCGAGATCGCTGGCACCCCTCAAGCGCGGCGCCGCTGCGGCCGATTCCTGGAGTAGGAGGTTTTTGGAACGATGCAGACGATCACAGCGAACATCACACGCAGGACCGCATCCCGGGCTTCGCTGCCCGCACGCGTGTGGACCCTAGCCTTGCTCGGCGCAACGTCGGCGGTCGGGCTCGCGGGGATGGCGGCCGCACCGTTGGGCGCAGGTGCTCCGGTCCGCCTGGAAGCCGTCTGCGCCGGCGTCCTGGCGGTCATCGCGGCCGCGGTGCTCGCGTGGGGCACCCGCATCGGCGACCGCTCGCTGCTCGCGCTCGCGGGTGTGCGGATCGTCGTCGCCGTGGTGGCGATCGGTACCGCCCAGAGCGGCGGGGCCACGTTCTTCGCCGGCGCCGGGCTTGTCTGGGTCGCGCTCTGGGTCACCGGGTTCTTCTCGCGACGCATGGTCATCCTGACGCTCGCGCTCGAGCTCGCCGCGGTCGCGCTCGCCGTGGCAATCAACGGCCAACATCTGCGCACGGCTGTGGACGCCGGGGCGATGCTGACCGCGGCGGTCATCCTCTCTGTGCTGCTTGCGCAGACGCTCGGTCGCCTGCGGCTCGAAGCTCGGCACGATCACCTCACCGGTCTGCTCAACCGCTATGGAGTCGATGAAGCGCTCGGCGAGCTCTGCTCCAGACAGCGGCCAGAAGACACGGCCAGCATCGTCGCGATCGATCTCGACGGGCTCAAGGCCGTCAACGACCGGGGTGGCCATCTGGCCGGTGATCGCATGCTCGTCACCTTTGCGACCGAGCTCACGTCCGCTGCACGGGTGGTCGATCTGCCCGCACGCATCGGCGGTGACGAGTTCATCGCAATCCTGCCCGGATTGTCCTCGGCGGAAGCGACGCGCTGGGCCTGCAGGCTTCAGGAGCGCAGCTGCGTCTCGTGGTCGTTCGGTGTCGCCGAGCGCCGCTTCGATGAACCGCTCGACCTCTGGCTTGGGCGCGCCGACGAGAGCATGTACGCGGCCAAGTCGGCGGGGCGCAGCCGCCTTTGGTCCGTGCAGGCGAGCGTTTGAGCCGTCACCGCGTCTGCGCGGTGTGCTCCACGATCGCCTGGCAGATCCGGGGACGCAACGGGCTTGGGCGATCGTGGCCCATGTCCTCGATCAGCAGGAGCCTCGCATGCGGGACCAGTTCGGCCGTGCGCTCGCCGCCGCTCGGCGCGATCAGGGTGTCGTCGAGCCCGTGGATCACGAGCGTGGGGACGTGCAACAGCGCGAGGCTGGCTGCGCGCGGCCCGCTCGCGATCACCGCGGCGAGCTGGCGCTTCGCACCCTCGGGGTAGTAACAGCGGTCATAGCTCTCGGCGGCGACGGCGCGCGCCTGGTCGAGCTCGGGATACCGCCTGGAGCGCCATACCGCCCAGGTATCGGCAGCCGCGACATAGCTCTCGCGGTCGCTCGGAGTGGGGGTCAGCAGCGTCGCCAGCGCCTCTGGGCTCGACTGCCCGTATTCGGGCTCGCCAGTGGTGGACATCATCGAGGTCAACGTCAGTGCGCGCTCCGGCTGCTCGATCGCCATCGTCTGCGCGATCATGCCGCCCATCGACACGCCGGCGACGTGGGCGCGCTCGAGATCGAGCGCGGTGAGCAGGCCGAAACCGTCAACCGCCATGTCACTCAGCGTGTAGGGAGCGAGTGAGCGGGCCAGCTCGAAGTTCCCGGCGGATGCTGCCGCTGACACCTCGTCGACGCGCGCATCACGACCGTCCAGCTTCTCGGAGAGCCCACAATCGCGGTTGTCGAAGCTGATCACATAGCGTCCGCCGCGCGCCAGTTGCTCGCAGAAGTCGCGCGGCCAGGCGACCAGCTGGCTGCCGAAGCCCATCACCATCAGCACCGGCGGGTCGTTGTTCGCGCCGTACGTCTCGTACTCCAGCGCGGTGCCCCCGGGGATCGTGATCTGGGCCATGCCAGCGGGGATCGTATGTCATGGCTCGCGCGCGCCGTCCAGCAGGTCGCGAACCTCCTCGTCTGTGGTCGGAGCGAAGTCCCGATACCAGAGGCCGACCGCGACGAACGGATCCGGTGTCATCGCGCAGAAGATCGCGTCGGCGCCTCGGCCCACCTCCGCGCACGTCGCCCGCGCCGCGGTCGGCACCGCCACCACGACCGAACTTGCCCCGCGCTCGCGCAGCGCCCGCACCGCTGCGCGCATCGTTGCGCCAGTGGCCAGTCCATCGTCGACCGCCAGCACCGTGCGACCCCGCACCTGGAGCGGCTGCCGGCCACGGCGGTACAGCTGCTCGCGGCGATCGAGCTCGAGCCGTTGCTCGGCCGCGATCCGATCGATCCTCGGCGCCGGCAGACGGGCCTCCGAGATCACGTCGTCGTTGAGCACTCGCACGCCGCCGCTGGCGATCGCTCCGAATGCCAGCTCCTCTTGGCCGGGGACCCCGAGCTTGCGAACCAGCAGCACGTCGAGTGGCGCGCGTAGGGCGGCCGCGACCTCGTACGCCACCGGCACGCCGCCGCGCGGGAGCCCGAGCACCACCAGATCCGAACGACCTTCGTACTCGGCCAGATGCTCGGCGAGCTGACGGCCGGCTGTACGGCGATCCGCGAACCTCCTACGTTTCACCTGCGTCGCCTTCTCCTGCGAACTGTCGCAGGAACCAGTCCCGCGCCAGCTCGGCCACCTGGTCGAGCGCTCCGGGCTCCTCGAAGAGATGCGTCGCTCCCTTGATCACCTCAAGCCGTGTGACTGCGCTCATCTCCTGCTGCGCCTCACGATTCAGTGCCAGCACCTGGCGATCGGCACTGCCGACGATCAGCAATGTCGGAGCCCGGACCTCGGGCAGGACGAGGCGCGCCAGGTCCGGTCGGCCGCCGCGAGAGACGATCGCCCGCACCGCGGCTGGCCGCGTGGCCGCGGCGATCAACGCGACCGCGGCACCGGTGCTGGCGCCGAAGCAGCCGATCGGTAGCCCGCTCTGGTGCTCGACGTCAACCCAGTCGATGGCCGCCACCAGCCGCCTGGCCAGCAGCGTGATCTCGACGGGCTGCCTTCCGGGCGCGTCCTCGTCCGCGGTGAGCAGATCGAGCAACAGAGTTCCGAGTCCAGCGGCGCGCAGGCGCTGCGAGACAAGACGGTTCCGCGTGCTGTGACGGCTGCTGCCGCTGCCGTGCGCAAACACCACGATCCCCGAGGCTCGCTTCGGTACCTTCAGCTCCGCCTCGAGCTCGACCTGGTCGAGCGTCAAGGTGCTCGAGCTCATCTCTGAAACGGTACCCCGTCCGCACGGGGCTGAGCGGGTCTACCAGTACTCAGGCGCGAAGTGCACGAATGTGTTTCCGCGCTGCAGGGTCCAGAGCTGGAAGGCCTGTTCGTCGCTCATCGAGACCTGGTTGAGGGTGCCGCACTGTGGACACCGGCAGGTTGCCCTGCGCTCGCCTGGGCGGCCGGCCAGCGTGATCAGATCCGGCGCCGCAAGGCACATCCGGCAGGCGAAACTGGCCAACACAACCGTGGCGCAGTCCTCCTCAGTGAACCTCGCCTGATCCTGGATCTTCGTGCTCATCCCTCTGCGCGCAGACTAACACCAATCGCTGCCATATCTATGAAAACTTTTGACGCTTGACAAGCATAACCCCGGTTAGATATAGCTCGAGGCATGCACAACTGGCCGCCCGCCGGACCGTCCCGCGAAGTCCATCTACAGGTTGCAGAGGTGACCGATCGGATCGCCCGCCGCAGTCGTGAGACACGGCGGGCATATCTCGATCTGATCGACCGTCGCATCGACCAGGAGCAGCGTGAGGGCCGGCCGCGCAGACATGCCGGCTGCGCAAACCTCGCGCACGGTGTTGCAGCCTGCGGCGCCGACGAGAAGGACCTACTCGCGCGTCAGGAGGTCCCCAACGTCGCGATCGTCTCCGCCTACAACGACATGCTCTCGGCCCATCAGCCGCTCGAGCGCTACCCCGCGCTGCTCAAGAAGGAGATCCTCCGGGCGGGTGGTGTTGCGCAATTTGCCGGTGGCGTACCCGCGATGTGTGACGGCGTCACCCAGGGGCGCCCGGGAATGGAGCTGTCGCTGTTCAGTCGCGACGTCGTCGCACTCGCGACCGCCGTCGCGCTCGCGCACGAGATGTTCGACGCGGCGCTCTTGCTCGGCGTCTGCGACAAGATCGTTCCGGGCCTGGTGATCGGGGCGCTCAGGTTCGGGCACCTGCCCTGCATCTTCGTCCCCGGCGGGCCGATGCCATCCGGGATTCCCAATGCCGAGAAGGCAGATGTGCGCGAATTGCACGCGCAGGGCAAGGTCGACGCTGATGAACTGCTCGAGTCCGAGCTGCGCTCATACCACGCGCCCGGGACCTGTACCTTCTACGGCACTGCCAACACCAACCAGCTGGTGATGGAGGCGCTTGGTCTGCACCTGCCAGGTGCCAGCTTCGTAACCTCGGGCACGCCGCTGCGGCGCAAGCTCACTGAGGCCGCCGGGCGCCGAGTCGTCGAACTGACCGATCCCGAGCAGCACGCAGCGATCGGCCGTGTCGTCGATGAACGCGCGCTCGTCAACGCGATCGTGGCGCTGGTGGCCACCGGGGGATCGACAAACCACACGATGCACCTGGTCGCGATGGCGGCTGCGGCAGGGATCAGCCTGACATGGCGGGACTTTGCCGACCTCTCTCAGGTCGTGCCACTGCTGGCGCGGATCTATCCCAACGGCAGCGCCGACATCAACCAGTTCCAGGCCGCCGGCGGGACTGCAAGCCTATTTCGGTCGCTGCTCGATGGCGGCCTGCTGCACGAGGACGTGATGACCGTCGCCGGCCCGGGCCTGAGCCGTTACTGCCGCGAGCCGGACCTGGCCGACGGTCAGCTGAGCTGGCGCGAGGCGCCGCCGGCAGGCGCGCTCGACCCCGCCGTGCTGCGTTCCCCGGAGTACCCGTTCGCCGATGACGGCGGCATCCGCGTACTCGAGGGTTCGCTCGGGCATGGCGTCATCAAGGTTTCTGCGGTCAGTAACGATTCGCGGATCGTCGAAGCTCCTGCCCGCGTGTTCGACGACCAGCAGGGGTTCCTCGATGCCTTCGCGCGGGACGAGTTCGACTCCGACGTCGTCGTGGTCGTGAGGTTCCAGGGTCCGAAAGCCAATGGCATGCCCGAGCTTCACCGGCTCACGCCCGCGCTCGGCGTCCTTCAGGGCCGCGGCCACCGCATCGCCCTGGTCACCGACGGGCGTATGTCAGGCGCCTCCGGCAAGGTGCCGGCAGCCATTCACTGCACGCCGGAGGCGGCCGACGGCGGACCGCTGTCGCGTGTCTGCGACGGTGACACCATCCGTATCGATACACGCGCCGGCACGTTCGGCGTGATCGGCGTGGAGCTCGACGAACGTCCGGCGACGCGGGCGCCGGACACAGGCGATCTGGGGACCGGGCGTGAACTGTTCCGCCTGTTCCGCGACGCGGTCAGCAGCGCCGATACCGGGGCGACGATCTTCACCGCACTTGGCGCCGCAAACGAGCAACCGCCTGTCGTCGAGCTCGCGCAGGCGTGACAGAGTGACGTCCGAGTGTCAGCCGTGACCGCACGCTTCGAAGATCTGCTCGGCCCGACCAGGGTCATCCCGGTGATCACGATCACTGATGCCGGTGCCGCGGTACCGCTCGCGGAGGCGCTCGTCGAGGGTGGGCTGCCGGTGCTCGAGATCACGCTGCGCACCGAGGCCGGACTTGAGTCGATCGCCCGGATCGCGGAGGCCGTCCCGCAGGCGATCGTCGGTGCCGGCACGGTCACCACGCCACAGCAGCTGCGCGACGCGCGCAACGCAGGCGCCCAGTTCATCGTCTCACCGGGATGCACTGACGCCCTCGCTGGAGCGGCAGCGGAGGCAGGCGGCGCCTTCCTGCCCGGCGCCGTAACCGCCAGTGAGGTGTTACGGCTGCTCGAGCATGGCATCTCGTTGATGAAGTTCTTCCCCGCGGAGACGAGCGGTGGCGTCGCCGCACTGAAGGCGTTGGCCGGGCCGTTCCCGGGAATCAGGTTCTGCCCGACCGGTGGCATCGACCTCTCACGTGCAGCCGACTATCTCGCGCTGGCCAACGTGATCTGCATCGGCGGCACCTGGATGGTGCCGGCGGGACTGATCGCTGCGGCTGACTGGGACGCGATCAGGGGTCTGGCCGCGGAAGCGTCAGCGGCGACTCGCCTCCCGGCTTCAGCTTCGGTGTAGCTCAGCGAACGGCACGCGTAGAGAGCCGCGTGAGCAGGGTCTCGACACGCTCGGGGTCGAGCACGTGATCGATCACCATGTGCGCGGCGCCGATGATGCCGGCCATGTGGCCGAGCTCGGTGAGCGCGATCTCGAGGTGGCGCGAGGCGACGGGGGTCGCCTGCCGGTACACGACCTCACGCACGGCCGCGAACACCTGCTCGTCGGCCTCGGCGAGCTTGCCGCCGATCACCACGGACGTCGGGTTCAGCAGGTTCACGGCGTCGGCCACGGCCGAGCCCACGAGTCGTCCGCTGCGGCGCACCTGACCGGTCGCCTCGGGGTGGCCCTCGCGTGCCAGCCGCACGACGTCCGGCGGCGTCGGCGCGACGTCGCCCATCCGCCGTGCGATTGCCCAGCCGCCGGCGACGGCGTCGAGGCAACCGATGTTCCCGCAGCGGCAGACCTCTTGCGCATTCGGTTCAACGACGATGTGTCCAATGTCACCGGCGGCGCCACGCTCGCCGCGCAGGATGTTGCCGTCGGCGATCAGCCCGGCGCCGATGCCGCTGCCGATCTTGACGAAGATCATGTGCTGGTCGCCGCGGCGCGCGGCTCGGTGCTCTCCCAGCGCCATGATCCGCGCGTCGTTGTCCGCCAGCACCGGGCACTCGGTGACGTCTGTGAACATGCTCGGCACGTCGACACCGTCCCACCCTGGCATCGCCGGCGGGCTCACCGGGCGGCCCGTGTTGAAGTCAACCGGTCCCGGCAGACCGATCCCGACTCCGAGCACGTCGCTCCACTCGCGCCCGATGTCGTGCAGCAGTTCGGAGAACCTGGCCTTGACCCAGTTAAGCACCGCCTCGGGCCCCTGCTCGATCGAGAGCTGCGCCGTGAGCTCAGCGAGCGGTTGCGCGGCGAGGTTGCAGACAGCAAGGTGGCAGCCGGTCTGTCCGAGGTCGCCGACGACGACCACGGCCGCGGTCTCGTCGAACGCGAAGATCGACGCCGGCCGGCCGCCGCTTGACTGCGCGTCACCGGCGACTCGAATCAGTCCGGCGGCGTCCAGGACCCCGAGGCGCTGCACAACCGTCGACCGCGCGACCCCGAGCCGCTCGGCGAGTTCGTTGCGGGTGGTCGCCTTTCCCGATCGAATCAGGGCGAGGACGGATCCAGGAGAAGCAGGTTCTACGATCGAGACACCATAGCTAGCCTCGGTGGCAGATCAGGCCGAAGCCGAGCGGGGCCGGGCGATCAAGGCGCCAAGCGCCAACGCCCAGACGGCGCCCGAGCCTGCGAGGTGCCACTCCCAGTCGAGCAGGTCCGCCAGCAGGAAGCAAAGCGACGCTGGTGCAAACAACCAAAAGTTCGACTGAGCACGCGAGTGCCAGATCGCCCTCAGGCTGGTCCAGTAGATCGTGAGTGCGAGCGCGAACCCGGGGATGCCGAGCTCGACCCAAAGCTCGAGTGGAAGGTCGTGCGCATCCGGAATCGCCTCGCCGGGCTCGGGGACGGGCGTGCTGATCAGGAACGAATCGGCGCCGTGCCCCCATAGGAGCCGGCGCGCGGCGGTGTTGAGCGCCGCGTTCCAGATCCCCAGTCGTCCGTGGAAGAATCCACCGTTCTGTACGTAGACGACGTGGCTGGTGTCGCCCCTGATCGCGGCCAGGGTCACAACCGCCGCGGTGAGCGTCAGCGTCGCAGCGATTGCCGTTACCCGTATCCGACGGCCTGGCCTGGATGCGCGTCCCAGCGTCCACACGAACGTCGCCGCGATGCAGATCGAGCCGAGCCCGGTCGCGCGCGCAAGCTCATGCGGGTGGGCCGTGTAGGAGACCTTGCGGCCGGCGACGAGGTAGGCGGCGGCCGCGGCCGCCACCAGCAGCGCGATCGCGGCGGCTGCGCGTCCGCGCGGCTGGCCGACGGTGCGATTAGGGATCGCCAGCGCTGCCCCGCAGATCAGCACCGCAAACATCGACTCCAGCCGGCTCTGGTCGAGCGCCAGCACAATCGCCGCGACCGTCCCGGCCAAGGCGGCGCCGCTGCTCACCGCGAGCCTGCGGTGGTGCATGCCGATCAGGATCGTCGGCAGCGCCGCGAGTTCGAGCACGCTCAACGCCGACGAGTAGCCGAGTGTGCCGGCGGGCCGCCAGAAGCCAGTCGTGTGGTTGGCGTACGGCGTGACGAACGCGGCTGCCGCCCACAGCCCGACAATGCCGCTGCATAGCGCCAGCAGCGTAATCAACAGCGCGATCCCGGTCTCCCCACGCGGAAGTTGGCTGACGACCCAGCTTGCGACCAGGACCGCCCCATATCCGATCGTGACCAGCCCCCAGCGCAGCGCCGCGCCCGAGCTGCCGACCGTCCACGCCGCCGATGCCGCACCGAAGATGCCGAGCAGCCACAGCGTGACCACCATCGGCTGACGCGCCGCCAGCGCCGTCGCCGATCGGTCACAGGCCCACGCAGCACCAAGCGCGGCGAGCGCCAGCCCGGCGAAGATCAGCTTCGGGACGGGGCCGAAGCCGCCATCATCCAGCACCGCCTGACTGACGGCGGCGCCCAGCAGCAGCGCAGCGACGATGGCCCGAGCCGGCGTGCGCTGGAAAGCGGCCGTCCGTCCGGCGTCTGACACGTCGCGTGATTGTCGCGCGCGGTTCTCAAGCCCAGCTACGCGGGCGGAGCGGCGTAGTCAGTTCTGTGCGCGGCGCTCGGACCGCGGCAGGCGCCACGCGATCGGCTGGTTGCGACTGCGGCGCAGCAACACGAACGCGACCGTGCCCCAGGTCGCCGGCACCCACAGGGAGATCGCGTGGTAAACGATCGTGGCCGACGTCGCGAGCGTGTCGTTGACGCCGAACAGCACGAACAGGCCGATGAAGCTGCCGTCGAGGACGCCGATGCCGCCGGGGATCGGGATCAGGTTGGAGAGGTAGCCGATTTGGTAGGCGAGCACGACCGTGGAGACCGGCGGTGCGTGGCCAAGCGCCTTGAAGCAGACCCACAGCACGGCGATGTCGAACCAGAGATACCCCCAGGCGCCGAGCAGACGCCAGTCGGCGCTGAACAGCAGCCTCCTGGTGTCGCGGATCGTCTCCGAAGTCGCCCGTGACCACGTGCCCAGGCGTCCGCAGGGACGCGCGCCGAGTGTCCTGTCGGTCACCCACGGGAGCGCCAGGAATCCGAAGAACACAGCGACGCCGACCAACCCCGGCAGCAGGGTGAGGAGCGGGTCGCTGCTGCCGGGCAGGATGCCAACCCAGGTGCCGAGCCCCACGGCCGCCAGCGTGATCACGTTGATCGCGCTCGTCAGCAGGAACAGCACCGCGGACCGCTCGGCGACCCGGCCCGGACGCGCACCCCGCTCGATCAGCAGCCAGGCGCCGACGGCGACACTGCCGGCACCACCGAGTGAGACCGCCGCCCCAAAGGCCAGCTCGCTCAGCGCCACCCGCGCGCCGAAGCGGATCGGCGCGCGGTCGAACACCTGCAGGAAGCAAACGACGTAGCCGACGCACGACAGCACCTCGAGGCAGACCGCGACGACAACCCAGCCGATCGGCATATGCAGGATGTTTTGAGCAACGTCGTGCAGCCCTGGCACCGCCAGCAGCAGACCGACGATCATTGCGACCAGAATCGCCAACGAGATCAGGCCGTGCTTCAGGTTGCGGGTTGCCTTTTTCTCGTCGAGCCCGACCTCTTCTGGAGTCAGGTCGGGCTTTGTATCTGCCGTCACAACCCCATCCTGTCATCCTGCGCCCATGGCCACGCTGGCGCTGCCCGGATACGACGCGATCGGTATCCGCGCCGACAACCCGGGACCGTTCTCGCTCGCTGGTACCAACACGTGGATCTACGGTCGCGAGCCGGGCTGGGTGATAGATCCCGGGCCGGCCCTGCGGGAGCATCTCGATGCGATCAGCGAGGAGCTCGACGAGCGCGGTGGCCTCGGCGCTGTGCTGCTCACACACGACCACCACGATCACTCAGAGGCGGTTCCGGAGCTGATCAAGCGCTTCTCACCTGCGCCGCTCGCCGCTGCTCGCGGCGCGGTCACGACGGTGCTCTTCGATGGTGACCGCTACGGGCCGTTCGAGGTGGTCGCAACCCCGGGGCATGCGCCGGACCATCTGACGTTCTTGACCGATGACGGGATCGCTTTCACAGGCGACGCGGTGCTGGGCCAGGGCAGCGTGTTCGTCGCTGCTCAGCTCGGCGAATACCTTGACGCGCTGCGGCGACTGCGGAACCGCGATCTGACTCTGATCGCACCGGGACACGGACCGGTTGTCACCGATCCCCAGGCAAAGCTAACCGAGTACATCGACCACCGTCTGGCGCGGGAAACGGCTCTTGTTACCGCGCTTGCCGACGGCAGGCGCACAACTCAAGATCTCCTCGACGCGGTTTGGTCGGACGCCCCGGCTGAATTGCGGGGCGCCGCCGCGATCACGCTCGAGGCTCACCTTCAGAAGCTCGAGCGCGAAGGACGTCTCCCGCGAGACGTTGAGCGCGGGGGTGGTTGAGCGGAGCCAACCCCCGCAGTGTGAACCGTGACGGCGGCGGATCTACGCCGGGCGTTGTCCTCGCTCGCTCGCGTACTTATTCAGTACGCCACGCTCCCTGCGTCCTAGCCCGGCTTGATCCGGCGTCGTCAGGACAAATTCACCATGACGTGCTTGACCTGCGTGTAGTCCTCGAGCGCGTACAGCGACAGATCCTTGCCGTAGCCGGACTGCTTGTAGCCGCCGTGCGGCATCTCGGAGACGATCGGAAGGTGATCGTTGACCCACACGCAACCGAACTTGAGCGCGCCGGAGACGCGCATCGCGCGGCCGACATCGCGCGTCCAGACGCTCGACGCGAGACCGTAGGGCGTGCCGTTTGCCCACGCGATCGCCTCGTTCTCGTCGGAGAAGCGCTGGACGGTGATCACGGGGCCAAAGATCTCGCGCTGGACCATTTCGTCCTGCTGCTCGAGGCCGGCGACGATCGTCGGCTCGAGGTAGAAGCCGCGACGCTCCGGCGTGACGCCGCCGGTGACGATCTCTGCGTGGCCGGGCTTGCGCTCGAGGAACCCCTGGATCCGCTCGCGCTGGCGCTGGGAATTGACCGGACCGAGTGTCGTCTCCTCGTCGCTCGTGTCGCCGATCACCAGTGACTCCGCCTGCTCGGCGAGGCCGCTGACGACGTCGTCATAGACCTTGCCGGAGGCGAGCACGCGCGTCGCCGCGGTGCAGTCCTGGCCGGCGTTGTAGTAGCCGGTGCCCGCGATCGTCTCCATCGCAGTCTCCATGTCGACGTCGTCGAACACGATCACCGGTGCCTTGCCGCCGAGCTCGAGATGCACCCGCTTGAGGCTGTCGGAGGCCGCCTTGGCGATCCACTTGCCGGTCTCGACGCTCCCGGTAAGGCTGACCATCGCGACCTTGGGGTGGGTGACGAGTGCCTGGCCGGTCGGGTTGCCGTGACCGGTGATCACGTTCAGGACACCCTTCGGCAGGAACTCGGCGGCGATCTCGGCGAGCTTCAGGGTCGAGAGCGGTGTGGTCTCGGCGGGCTTCAGCACGACCGTGTTGCCGGCGGCGAGGGCCGGGCCGATCTTCCAGACCGCCATCATCAGCGGATAGTTCCACGGGGAGATCTGGGCGATTACGCCAACCGGTTCGCGGCGGATCATCGACGTGTAGCCGCTCAGGTACTCGCCGGCGGTCGGGCCCTGCAGCGCGCGCGCCGCGCCTGCGAAGAAGCGTAGGTTGTCGGCCATGAACGGGATCTCGTCGGCGCGCATCGCGGCGATCGGCTTGCCGGCGTTCTCGGACTCGAGCCGCGACAGCTCTTCGCTGTGCTCCTCGATCGCGTCCGCGAGCTTCAGCAGCGCGAGCGCACGCTCGCCTGGGGTCATCGTCGACCACTCGTCGAAGGCGGCATCGGCCGCGTCGACGGCGCGGTTCACATCCTGGACGGAGGAGAGCGGCGCGTGAGCGATGACTTCGTCGGTGGACGGGTTGAGGATCGGCTCGGTCTCGCCGGTGCTGCCGGCGACGTGCTCGGAGGCGATCAGGTTCTGAACGGTGGGTGCGGTCGCGGTCATAACGTTGGACGCTACCACTGCTGTTGGTGCCGATCTGGCTGACTGGGGTCGGCGTTATGCGCCCTTGTGTAGCCCTTGGCGGGCGTCGAGAATAGCCAGGAGCGAGGGCGATGAACCCCAGGTACCCTCGACCGCGATGGATCCTGCGTCAGGCATCGGAATCCCGGTCGCGTTCGGCGCCGGGCTGATCAGCTTCCTGTCGCCGTGCGTGCTGCCGCTGGTGCCCGGTTACATCTCCGCGGTCGCGGGGGTCAGCGACACCTCGCAGCTAAAGGCGAGGCGCGTGATCGGTCCGAGTCTCGCGTTCGTCGGCAGCTTCAGCGCGATCTTCATTGCGCTGGGCGTGCTCGGCCAGCAGGCGCTCAGAGGAGCGCTCACAGGCGGCACCGCCCAGCGCGTCTGTGGCGCGATCATCATCGTGATGGGGCTGCTGTTCGTGCTCAGCCCGCTGATCCCGAAGCTCGCCCGCGAGTGGCACGTTCAGGCCCTGATGAACCGCGCCGGCCGCTCCGGCCCGGTGCTCACCGGCGTCGCCTTCGCGGTCGCCTGGACGCCCTGCACCGGACCGACGCTGGGCGCGATCATCACCGCTGCCGGCACCTCCTCGAGTGCGCTGCGCGGCGCCTTCCTGCTGGCGATCTACTGCGCCGGCCTCGGTGTCCCGTTCCTGATCACGGGTCTCGCCTTCGGTAAGGCCACCGTCGCGCTGAACGTAGTCAAGCGCCACTACCCGATCGTGATCGGCGCCGGTGGTCTGATCCTTGTAGGTATGGGCGTGCTGATCTGGAGCGGCCAGTTCACGGTGCTCAACATCCACGTCGACCACTGGCTCAACACGCTCGGGCTGCCGAACCTGAACAGCGATACGTAGTCCCGGGGCTCGTGGCCCGCTGGCCACGTGCCCTGCTGGAGCGCTCACCTTGACGCCTAGCAATGCTAGGTATAGGATTGCTAGGTATGAAGCCCGAAGAGCTCAAAGGCCACCTCGACGGTCTGATCCTCGCGGTCGTCGCACGGGAGTCGCTGCACGGGTATGCCGTGATCGAGGCGCTCAAGGCACGCAGCGGCGGTGAGCTCGCGCTTCCTGAGGGGACGGTCTACCCAGCGCTGCACCGGTTGGAGGCCGATGGGTTGCTGCGGAGCGAGTGGTCGACCGCATCCGGCCGCCGCCGCCGCGTCTACAGCGTCACCAAGCGCGGCGAGAAGGAGCTCGGCGCCAGCCGCGAGCGTTGGCGCCTGTTCTCAAGCACGATCGAGGCGGTACTTGCATGAGCTATCTGAATGCCCTGGAGTCCGAGTTGACCGCCACGGGGATCCCGGTGCGCCGTCGCCGGCGGATCCTGGTCGAGTTTGCAGACCACCTGCACGAGAACCCCGACGCCGAGCTCGGCGCTCCGCGCGGACTGGCGCGGCAGTTCGCGGATGAGCTCGGAACGCGCCTGGCGCGCGTTGCGGCGTTCCGCGCCTTCGCGGTGCTGGCGTTCGCCGGCGTCGGCTTGGTCGGGATGTTCCTGGCTGTGGGACGGTGGCGCGGGCTCTCCGTCTACGGCACGCACCGGCAGGTCACCACACCCACCTGGACGATGCCGATCATGCTGATCACAGCGCTGGCCGCTCAGGTCGCGCTCGTCGCCGGCACGCTCGCACTGCTCCGTGCCTGGCGGCTGCGCCATGAGCGCGTGATCAGCCGTTCGGACGCGACTGTGCTCGCGCGGCGCTCGGCAGTCGGGCTACTGTGCGGTGCGGTGACGATGGCCGCATTGCCGGCGATCGCGCTCGCCTTCCCACACACGGCCGGGCACACGTGGACCGTCTTTGCCTGGGTCGTGGCGTCTGTGACCGTGCTCATGATGGTGGGCGTCACGCCGACCGTCCTCGGGAGCGCTCGACTGCGGCCGGCGAGCACCGGTGAGCCGGCGGACCTGACAGCCGACCTTGGACCGTGGCTCCCGTCCGGGATTACGCCGACGCGCTGCGCGCTTCTGCTCACGGCAGCGATCGTCGTCGTCCTCGGCCTTCAGGGGGTTGTCGCCGACGATCCCTACGACGGCATCGCCCGCGGCCTGCTCGACGCCGTCGCCTGCATGACGGGATTCCTGGTGCTGGGCGGCTATCTCGGCCTACGCACCACCGGCTAGTCTTTCGCGGCGACTGTGTCGCCGACGATCCCGATTCCCCCACACGACCTACCGCTGACCGGAGGGTCGCCGTTCCCGCCGATCGGTGACTACGCGTTTCTGTCCGACTGCCACACCGGCGCGCTGATCGCGCCCGACGGCAGCGTCGAGTGGATGGGTGTGCCCCGCTTTGACGCGCCGAGCATCTTCGGCGCGCTGCTTGATCGCCGAGCGGGATCGTTTCGCGTAGGCCCCTACGGCTTGGTCGTGCCGCTCAGCGTGCGCTACGTCCCCGGCACTCTGGTTCTCGAAACCACCTGGCTGACTCCGTCGGGCTGGTTGGTCGTACGGGACGCGATGACCATCGGTCCTTGGCACGACGCACACGCCGACGAGTGCGCACATACGCGTCCGCCGACCGACGAGGACGCCGATCACATGCTCGTGCGCATCGTCGAGTGCGTCCAGGGCAGCGTGCAGGTCGAGGTCGTCTGCGAGCCGATGTTCCACTACGGCCAGGAGCCTGCGCAGTGGCAGATGAACACCCCGGACTGGAGCACTGCGGAGGCGACCTGCTCAACCGGCGATGCGGTCCAGTTGCACTCCGACATGCGCCTGGGCATCGAGGGCAGCCGCGCACGGGCGCGCCATACGTTGGTCGAGGGTGAGCGCCGCTACGTCGCACTCGGCTGGGCGCACGGGAAAGCCGGGCCACGCGACCTGCAGGACGCAGAGGATCGGTTCGCATACACGGCGCACTACTGGCGCGACTGGCTCGCCGGCGGGCGCTTTCCTGACCATCGCTGGCGCAGCTACCTGCACCGCTCGGCACTGACGCTCAAGGGGCTGACATATGCGCCGACCGGCGCGACCGTCGCCGCCCCGACGACCTCCCTGCCCGAGACACCCCAGGGTGAGCGCAACTGGGACTACCGCTACTGCTGGATGCGCGACGCGACCTTCACGCTGTGGGGTCTACACGCGCTCGGCTTCGACTGGGAGGCCGACGACTTCATGCAGTTCGTCGCCGACCTCCAACGCAACGGCGATGGCGCCCTGCAGATCATGTACGGGGTCGGCGGCGAGCGCGACCTGTCCGAGTCCATCCTCGAGAACCTCGCGGGCTACGAGGGCGCGCGCCCTGTGCGGATCGGCAACGGCGCCTACAACCAGAAGCAGAACGACGTCTTCGGCGCCGTGCTCGACTCGATCTACCTGCACACGAAGATGGGTGGGCACATACCGCAACGCCTGTGGCCAGTGATCCAGGATCAGGTCAAGTGCGCGATCGAGGTCTGGGACAAACCCGACCAGGGCATCTGGGAGGCGCGCGGGGAGCCCAAGCACTACGTCTCCTCGAAGATGATGTGTTGGGTCGCCGCCGATCGCGGCGCTCGCCTGGCGGAGCACGAGGGGGAGAGCGAACTCGCGCGGGAGTGGCAGCAGATCGCCGACCAGATCCGCGAGGACATCCTCACCAAGGGTGTGTCCGAGCGCGGCGTCTTCCGTCAACACTATGAGACAGATGCGCTCGACGCCTCGACGCTGCTGATCCCGCTCAACCGCTTCCTGCCGCCCGACGACGAGCGCGTGCGGAACACGGTGATAGCGATCGCAGACGAGTTGACCGAGCATGGCCTGGTGCTGCGCTACCGCACCGAGGAGACCGATGACGGCCTCTCCGGCGAGGAGGGCACGTTCCTGATCTGCTCGTTCTGGCTGGTCTCGGCGCTCTCGGAGATCGGCGAGACGGACAGGGCGGCGGTGCTCTGCGAGCAGCTGCTCGCGCACGCCTCGCCGCTCGGTCTGTACGCGGAGGAGCTCGACGCGCACAGCGGCCGCCACCTCGGCAACTACCCGCAGGCGTTCACGCACCTGGCGCTGATCAACGCGGTTTTGCACGTCATTGCCGACGAGGAAGCCGACTGACGGCCCCGGACCGGCGCGGGGCTGTGTCCTCGGTCGCTCGCGTACTACTTAGTACGCGTCGCGGGGTGGGCGGGACTGATCTGCCCCGCTTGGTCCGGAGCCGTCAGTTCCCGTCGTTGGGCAGCAGGATCCGCTCGTGCTCGCCTGTTCCGATCACGCGCGGTTGCACGGGTCTGATCGCGTTCTCCCACGTGCGCGCGTGGGTCAGCAGGGCCTCTGCCGAGCTGAACGCGGCGAGCTGCTCGAGCTGTTTGAGGGTCGGAAAGGCCAGTTTGAGCTCGTCGGCCGCGAAGTCGGCGAGCGCCTGGGCGGGTGTCAGCCAGCGGAAGTCGACGATCTCTGATCCGTCGACTTCCGCAGTTACGCCCGCCGGTGCGAGCGCGAGGTAGAACCATGTGTCGAAGCGGGTCGAGAGCTCGGGCGGCGTGATCCAACGCGCGAACGCGACCAATTCGGTTCCGGGAGCCAGCGACACGCCAGACTCCTCCCGCAACTCCCGCACCGCCGCCGCTCGCAGGCCAGTCTGTCCGTCGCCGTCAGACGGATCGACGGCGCCGCCCGGGAACACCCAGGCGCCGGCCATGAATCGCGCCGCCGCCGTGCGCCTGACCATCAGCAGTTCGAGCTGCTCGATGCCGCCGCGCAACAGAATCACGGTCGCGGCGGGTCTTGGCGTTGCCGTCACCTTCACGACCCTATCGCCGGGCGTGGTCTAACCTCACCGGCGTGAAGTACATCTGTGAATCCTGCGGGTACATCTACGATCCCGCCGAGGGCGACCTCGACGGTGGTATCCCCGCCGGCACCGCCTTCGAGGACATCCCGGAGACCTGGTTCTGCCCGGTCTGCGGCGCCCGCAAGACCGACTTCACGCCCTGGGACGATTAGTGTCGTGAATCGACACTGATCAGCTCTGCTCGAGCACGACCAGCACGTCACCCTCAGAGACCGCCTGCCCTTCCTGGCAGAGGATCTCCTTGACCACGCCGGAGTCCTCGGCCTCGACCGGCATCTCCATCTTCATCGACTCGAGGATCACGACCGGGTCGCCCTCCTCGACGGTGTCGCCGACCTCGACCTCGATCTTCCAGACGGTGCCGGTGATGTGGGCTTCGACGTCAGGCAACGGGCTTACTCCTACGGTTGAGATCAACGGGCTAGAGGTCAACGGGGGACGGCGGGCAGGATAGTCGTCCGCGACGGCGCATGGACGACGCACGGCAGAAATCCGCAATTTGCGGGGTTCCGTCCGCGCATTGTTATTGACTACCTGAGCCGGATCTATCTCCGTTCAATACTGAGGATCAACCTATGGATGGCTCAGGGATGTTCGTGAGTTCGTGCAGTCGCCGGGAACTCGCTCGGCGGCGGTCCGCGGGTCGCTTCTGGACCAGGAAGAACCTGTTCTGGATGCTTGGTCGCCTGATCGGTCCGTCGCGACGCTCGGTGCGGTAACACACCTCACACATTCGGTTGTCGTAGGCTGGTTGTGTGACACCAGAGGAAAGCTCGTCACTGGATCTGGACCTGCTGGCCGCAGCGCTGCGTGCGGATCTCAGCGACACGTCCGCGTTCGTCGAAGGTTTGGCTACGCGGCTCGAGCAGGCGCTGCCGGGGTTCGTTGTGGTCAAGCGCGCCAAGCGCGGACTGCGCGGACCGAAGTTCGTCAGTGAGATCTCGGTCCAGACTGCGGATCTGCGTCTGCAGCTCCGCCGCGAGGGCGGTGACGTAAGCACGGTTCGCGCCAGGACGTCGGGCGGGATCGTGCTGAAGACCGAAAACATCGACGTCGACACCTGGCTCGCGGCGTTGACCGCGGCCGTGGCCGAGCAGGCGGAGCGAAGCGAGCGCACCCGCCAGGCGCTTCAGCAACTCGTGCTCGATAGATAGGAGCGGAAACACGATGGGATTCCTGGATCGTCGCCAGCAACCGCAGAGCGGCGCGCCCGCCACGGCCGGACAGGGTGCGGAGACGGCCCAATCAGAGGGGTACCGCGCCGGTTCGCTCGAGGGTCTGCCGCAATCCGGCCGCGAGCGGCTCGAGCGCATGAAGAAGGACATCGCGCGCGGCTTCTTCACCAGCGACCTTTCCGTGAACGAGTTCCTGCTCGTGAAGGAGGCCGGCTTCGAACCGCTCGGGCTCGTGCTGGGCAGCTCGATCTACCACATCGGTTTCCAGCAGGCCAACTGGAACCAGAACCAGGAGATGCAGGTCCTCACGCAGGCCATGTACCACGCGCGCGAGCTGGCGATGACGCGCATGGAAGAGGAGGCCGATCAGCTCGGCGCGGACGGCGTCGTCGGTGTCCGCCTGACGATCGGGCGCTACGACTGGGGCGCCGACCTGGCCGAGTTCATCGCCGTCGGCACCGCCGTCAAGCACTCCGGCGGTGAGCTGCATCGCGCTCCCGATGGCCGGCCGTTCACCTCGGACCTCAGCGGCCAGGACTTCTCGATCCTGCTGCGGGCCGGCTACCGACCGGTCGCGTTGGTGATGGGCAACTGCGTCTACCACGTCGCGCGTCAGGGGATGATGCAATCGATGCGGCAGGTCGGCCGCAACCTGGAGATGCCGAACTTCACACAGGCGCTCTACGACGCGCGCGAGCTCGCAATGGGGCGCATGCAGGCCGAGGCCGAGGCGGTCGAATCCGGTGGCCTGGTCGGAGTCCGTCTCAACCAGGCTTCACATGGTTGGGGCTCGCACGTGATCGAGTTCATGGCCATCGCGACGGCGGTGATCCCGACCAAGGACGACCACACGATTGAGAAGCCATCGCTTGTGCTTCCGTTGAATGGCTGAAGACGTAAAGATCAAACAGCAGGTCTACAAGGACCCGCGCCCGGCCGAGACGTTCGACAGCCATCACGCCCGCATCCGCCGTCACCCGCCCGAGTGGCCCTACGAGCTCGTGCGCGTGGTCACCGGATGGGTCGCGATCGTGCTGTTCAGGACGCAGGCATACGGAGCCGAGAACGTGCCCAATGGGCCGGTGATCCTGGCGCCGAACCATGCCTCCTTCATGGACCATTTCTTCGCCGGCGTGTTCATCCGCCGCCACATCCAGTTCATGGCCAAGTCGCAGATGTTCGGCCGCCATTTCATGAGCTGGATCTACAGCCACGGTGGTGTGTTCCCGGTTCGTCGCGGCTACGCCGACGAGGAGAGCTTCAAGACCGCGTTCACGATTCTCGGACGCGGCGGCGCGATCGGCATGTACGTCGAGGGCGGCCGCTCCCGCAACGGCCAGGTCGGCGAGGAGGCCAAGGCCGGAATCGGACGGCTCGCGCTCGTATCGGGTGCCGCGGTGGTGCCGGTCGCGATTCTCGGCTCGCACCGCGTGCGCAACTGGAAGCGGCTGCGTTTTCCGAAGGTCGTTGTGCGCTACGGCAAGCCGATCCGCTTCGAGCAGGTCGACGATCCGACCCGCGAGCAGCAGCAGGCGAGTGCCGACGAGATCCTGCGCCGCATTCGCGACATGCACGCAGAGCTTGAGCAGGCGGGACGCCACCAGGCCGCGGCAGTCGCGCGGCAAAGCGTGTTGGCTGAGCGTTCCTAGGCCACCGTCGCCGGCAGGTGGGCGCCCAGCCAACCGACCAGGTCGTCGAGCACCTGATCGCGTTCGGGCTCGTTCATGATCTCGTGGAACAGTCCCGCGTAGCGCTCGACGGTGAGGTCCTCGCTGCCGATGTTGGCCGCGACGAGCTCGCTGCCCGACGGCGGGCAGAGTCGGTCGGACGTGCCCCACATCAGCAGCGTCGGCAGTGTGATCTGCCTGACGTCGCGCGCGAGGCTTTCGACGTGCACGATCATGTCGCGTGCGAATCCGGCCGGGATCGGGCCATGGTGGTTGAGTGGGTCGGCGATGTAGGCATTGACGACGGTTGGGTCGCGGCTCACGAGCCTTGGGTCCACCTTCGAGACCGGCGCTCCGGGCAGCACCGTTCCGAGCACGCGCGCGAACGTATGTAGACCCTTGCCGCCGTCGACCGCCGCCAACGGCGCTGAGAGCGCCAGTCCGGTGAGCCGTTTCTGGTGTGCCATCGCGTAGCGCAGGGCGATCGCGCCGCCCATGCTGTGCCCGAGCAGGAACTGTGGAAGCTCGGGGTTGCGCCCCTTCGAGACCGTGACGATCAGCTGATCGAGGTCCGCGACCGCCGGCCCGAGCGAGATTCGCCCCCGCTTCTTGCCGCTGGAGCGCCCGTGCCCGTGATGGTCGGGCCCGTAGACCGCGAAACCGGCCTCGTTCAGACGCGCCGCCACATACTCGTAGCGCCCGATGTGCTCACCGTATCCGTGTGCGATCGTGACGACGCCCTTGAGCTGCTGGTCGCCCGCTGGCGACCAGCTCTGCCAGACGATCTTGCGGGCGCGGCTACCCCGGAAACTGCCCTCGTCGGTCACGCTCATGGGACAGACTCCTCTAGGCCCGGTCCTGCGCGGCCGTGACCTCGATCTGCAGTGGCGGCTGCGGAGCGCGCGCGTGCTCGACCTGGAGGGTCGAGTGGGACAGCCCGAAGCGCTCCGCGAGCAGTCGCGAGAGCTCGCGACGGACCTCGTGGCAGTCGTGGCCGGCGTCGACGACGATGTGCGCGGAGATCGCCGGGAAGCCCGATGTGACCTCCCAGATGTGAAGGTCGTGGACCTCCGCGACCCCCGGTTCGCCGGCGAGCACGTGCCCGATCAGGTCTGGATCCATGCCCTCAGGCGCAGCCTCCATCACCACCCGTACCGAGCCGCGGATGAGCGTGTAGGCGGCGCGCAGCATCAGCACGGCGATCAGCAGCGAGGCGATCGCGTCGGCGCGGCGGAAGCCGGTCGTGAGGATCACCACAGCGGCGGCGGCGGTGGCGATGAAGCCGAACAGGTCGGTGAGCATGTGCTGATAGGAGCCCTCGATGTTGAGGCTCCTTCGAGGGCGATCATGGTCGTGATGGTCGTGGCCATCGTCGTGCGAGTGGCTGTCGGCGTGGCCGTGGCCGTGTCCGTGGTCGCCGAGGATTCGGACGATCACCAGGTTCACCACGATCCCAACCAGCGCCACAACCAGCACCGGCGCGCCTTCCACGTCGAGCGGCGTGATCAGGTGGCTGATCGCCCCGTAGACGATCAGCAGTCCGAGCACCAGCAGCGTCAAGCCGTTGGCCTGCGCGCTCAGGATCTCGGCGCGACCGAGGCCGAATGTCATCGCGCCCTTGGCGGGGCGGGCCGCGAGCCGCGCCGCGAACAGGGCGATCGCCAGCGCGGCGGCGTCGGTCAGCATGTGGGCGGCATCGGACAGCAACGCCAGCGAGGAGGAGATCAGCGCGACGACGACCTCCGCCGTCATGAACAGCACGATCAGTACCAGCGCGGTCTTCAGTCTTTTCTCGTCCACGACCTGATCGTAGGCGCGGTGTCCAGATCAGGAAGCGATGCGGATTCATAGACAAATCTGTCCATGAGCGTGCATCGCTCCCTGAAGGTCGCGCTAGTTCTGCGAGGGGTCCTGCGGCATCCGCGCCACCAGCGCGTAGCTGCCGCCCTTGCGCTCGAGCACCGCCGACCACAGCTCCGTCGGCTCGTTCGCGAACGCGTCGCTGTAGCGCGCCGGCTCGACGATCCAGTCGCCGCGCTCGAGTTCCCCGTCGAGCTGCCCGGGACCCCACCCCGAGTGACCGGCGAAGATCCGCGCCCGCCGCACGCCGGCGCCGAGCTCGTCCGTCGGCGCGCCACCGGCAAGCACGCCGACCGTGTCGAACGCGATCAGGGCCGCCTCGTCGGGATCCTCGAAGTCGGCCAGCACGATCACGGCCGACTGGCCCACGGGACCGCCCACGAGTACATCGTCGTCGGCGTCAGCCAGATCCGTCAGCTGTGGCACCGCCTCACCGACCTTTGACTCGGAGGGACGGTTGAGGACGAGCCCGAGCGCGCCGGCGTCACTGTGCTCGACCACGAGCACAACCGTCCGCCAGAAGTTCGGGTCCTCGAGCGTGGGACCCGCGATCAGGAGCTGGCCGCGCAACGTGTCCACAGCCAAATGTTGGCACGACGGCCCAACCGGGCCGTCGATTCATAGGCCGTACGAGCGGCCGATGACCTCAAGCATCACCTCGTCGGTGCCGGCCCCGATCCGGTTGAGCCGCAGGTCACGCCAGGCGCGCTCGATCCCGTACTCCCGCATGTATCCGGCACCGCCGTGAATCTGAAGGCACTCGTCGGCAACCTCCATCGCGATGCGCGCCGAGTGCAGCTTCGCCATCGCGATCTCGCGCACCGGGTACTCGCCGTTCTGGAAGCGCCAGGCAGTCGTGTAGACGAGCTGGCGTGCCGTTTCGATCTTGGTCGCCATCTCCGCGAACTTGTGGCGGGTCACCTGGAACTTTGCGATCGGGCGGCCGAAGGCGACGCGCTGCCGGGCGTACTCGAGCGTGCGCTCGAAGACGTCCTGCGCGGCAGCGACCGAAGCGGCGGCACCGATCAGGCGCTCGCCCTGAAGCTCCCACATGATCTGGTAGAAGCCCTTGCCGACCTCGCCGAGCACTGCGTCGGCGGGCACGAGCACGTCCTCGAAGGCGAGCAGCGCCGTGTCGGAGGCGTGCATGCCGAGCTTCTCGAGCCTCTTCTCGCGGACCACGCCCGGGAGGTCCATCGGCACCAGGAACAGGGTGAAGCCGTCGTAGCCGGCTTCGGCATCAGTCTTGGTGACGAGCACGACCACGTCAGCGCGGTGGCCGTTGGTGATGTAGGTCTTGGAGCCGTTGATCACGTACTCGCCGGCTGCGGGATCCAGCACCGCGCGCGTTCTGATCCCCGCCACGTCCGAGCCGGCGTCGGGCTCGGTGATGCCGAGGCAGAGGATCTTCTCGCCGGCGATCGCCGGAGCCGCCCACTGCTGTTTCTGCGCCTCAGTTCCGAACTTCAGAATCGGCGGCAGCGCCATATCGGTTTGCACCGCGACTCCCATCATCAATCCGCCTGAGCGACCGCGGGCAACCTCCTCGGCGAGCACCAGCGCGCTGTAGTAATCGCCACCCTGGCCCCCGTACTCGACCGGCTTGTCGAGCCCGAGGAAGCCGAGCTCACCCATGCGCCTGATGATCGAGTTCGGGAAGGTCGTCGTTTCCCACTCTTCGGCATGCGGCAGCACCTCGGCGGCTACGAACCGCCGGATCGACTCCCGCAGTTGCTCGTGCTCGTCGGTGAAGATGAAGTGGCGCCGGCGGCTCGCGTGGTCAGGCCGGAGGGCGTCGCCGCTGGTCACGTTGCGAACCCTAACGAGTACGCGACGTTGACAAACCCCTGACTGACTAGTCAGTCAGGGGTAAACTGTCGTGAATGGAGGCGACGACCTTACGCGCAGGCGCTGTGCAGCTCAACGCGACCGAGGATGTCGACCGCAATCTGGAGACGGCTGACCGGCTGACCCGGGAGGCTGCAAGGAACGGTGCTGAGCTGGTCCTGCTGCCTGAGAAGTGGACGGTGCTGGGCCGCTCCGAGGTCATGGAAGAGCACGCGCAGACGCTCGAGGGGCCCGCCGTGCAATGGGCCCGGCGCACCGCCGCCGAGTTGCGGATCGATCTGATCGCCGGCTCCTTCGTCGAGCGCCGCGCAGGACAGGAGAAGACCTCCAACACGAGCCTGCACATCGGTCCCGACGGCGCGATCAAGGCGACCTATCGCAAGCTGCACATGTTCGACGTCGAGGTCGACGGAACCGTCTACGCCGAGTCCGCACGCGAGCAGGCGGGCGACGAGGTCGTCACCACAACCCTCGCAAACGGCCGAATGCTCGGCATGAGCATCTGTTACGACGTCCGCTTCCCCGAGCTCTACCGAGCACTCTCCGAGCGCGGCGCCGAGCTGCTCGTCGTGCCGGCGGCGTTCACGCTCGCGACCACGCGCGACCACTGGGAGGTGCTGCTGCGGGCGCGCGCGATCGAGGACCAGTGCTTCGTGATCGCCGCCAACCAGATCGGCGCACACCCGCCAGGCAACCGCTCGGGCGGTCGCTCGCTGATCGCCGACCCCTGGGGTCTCTCGCTGGCGACCGCCCCGGACAGCGAGTGCGCGATCGTTGCCGAGCTCGACTTCAAGCTGCTGGCTGATGTCCGTGAGCGCCTGCCGGCGCTCACCCACAGGCGTGCACCGCAGCTGTACGAACGTCACACAGAGGTGCGCGCATGACCACCGCGGTCGACAAACGGCGCGTGATTCTCGACGCCGCCGTGCGGGTCTTCGCCCGCCAGGGCTTCCACACCTGCCGCGTGTCGGACATCGCCGATGAGGCGGGCGTCGCCTACGGCCTCGTCTACCACTACTTCCCGTCGAAGGAGACGATCCTCGACACGCTGTTCCTCGAGCGCTGGGATGTGATGCTCGCGGCGATCGCCGAGGCTGAGGCTTCGGACCTGACGCCGCGCGAACAGCTCCGCGCGATCGCGTCGTTCATCGTCGATTCCTACCGGCGCGATCCCGACCTGATGAAGGTGATCATCGTCGAGGTGACGCGCGCGGCGAACACCTTCGGGCGCACGCACCTCGAGAAGATCCTGCAAGCCTACGAGGGCATCGCCAGCATCGTCAGGCGCGCTCAGGATGCCGGCACGTTCCGCATCGAGGTGGACGCGCTGTTCGCCGCGCAGGCGTTCTATGGGCTGATCGAGCAGGTCCTCACGCAGTGGATCTTCAGCGGCCTGCCGGTGTCGGCCGACGAGTTCGAGCACGTCAAGAATGAGATCGTCGAAATGATCTGCGGCGGCTTGGATGGGTAGTGGAGACTCCCATCTGGTTGAATCCCCATCGATGAAGGAGAGCCCCTTGGTAAAACGGTTGATGTGGTCCGGGCTGCTTGCCGGCGTTGGTGCGCTTTCGAGTCTCGTGGCCACGCGTGCCGCGGCCGTGATCTGGAAGAAAGTCTTCGACGAAGATCCACCTGAGTGAGCGACACGTCCGAGGATCCCGCCGGCCCCGAGGAAGTCGGGACTGAGCCGACAAACGAGCAGTCGCTCGGGGCATGGGCAGAGCCTGCGGGCGAGCCGGCGTGGACCGAGATCGAGCTCGACGCTGAGTCCTCCGGGCAGAGCGGGGCCGGTGCCAACCGAGGGCCGGCATCGCAGGCGTCCGGCGACACCGGACCAGCGACCCAGGGCGGCCGCCTGCGGCGTCCGAGTTCGCTGCGCTCCTCGCTCGAGGTCTCAGGCAGCGTTCCACGGCGCAGGTTGACACCGCCCCCGTTCCCGAAACCAGGACCCGCCTCTGTGTCTGATCCCTCCGCACCCGAACCGCGCCCCCCAGCCTCGCACGCGCCGGCTGCCAAGGCCGGTCCCTCGTCGATCGAGAAGTTCGTCAGCCTCGTGAACGAGCGTCCCGAGGTCGGCATTGGCCTGGCATTCGCCGGCGGTCTCGTACTGGCCACTATCCTCAAGCGCCTTGCCCGCTGAAAACGGTCAACCGGACAGTATCGCCACGGCGATCACCGAGGTCTCAGAGAACCTGACGAAGCTCGTTCAGGACGAGATCGAACTGGCCAAGGCCGAGGTGACGCGGAAGGGCCTGAGCCTTCTGCGCGGCGCCGGAGCGGTGGCCGCAGGGGCCGTGTTCGGGGTCTTCGCACTCACCTTCGTCTTGATCACGGTCGCGTGGGCGCTGAACAGCATCCTCGTCAGCAACGTCCCGGACCTCTGGATCGGATTCCTGATCGTGGCCGGTGTGCTGCTGCTGCTCACCGTCCTCTCCTTCCTTTTCGCCTGGCGCAAGCTGCAGGTCGGCGCCCCCACGCCGGACATGGCGATCGACGAGGCCAGGAAGATCCGCGACACCGTCTCCACGTCGACCGGCAACTGAACTGATGGCCGCCAAGCGCACCCCCGAGGAGATCCGTGCGTCGATTGAGCAGAGCCGCCAGGAGCTCGGAACCTCGCTCGTGCGCCTGCGCGAGGAGGTCACCGAGCTGACCGATTGGCGCGCTCAGGTTCGGCGCAACGAGAAGAGCATCGAGATCGCGGCCGCGACGGCCGGGTTTGTTCTCGCCGGCGGGATCGGCGGCGCCTTCGGAGTTCTGTTCGGGCGCAAGAAGCGCCGGCGCCGCTAGCCACCCCCGCCCACTGCCGGCTGAAGTAGCGACTTTGGCGTTCCGCCCACGCCGAGCAGCCCTGGACCGATGTGGGTACCGATGACGGGGCCGATCTCAGAGATGAACGCCGGGTCAGTGCCGAAGATCTCGCGCCCGCGGTCGGCGAGCGCCTGTGCCTGATCGGGGATGTGGGTGTGCTGGACCACCCACGCGTCTGCGCCGTCAGCCTTCAGCTTTTCGATCAGCGCGACGAGCCGCTCAAACGCCCTGCGGCTGGTGCGGACGCGTTCCACTGCACCGATCTCCGACTCGAGTGAGAGGATCGGCTTGATCTTGAGCGCCGAACCGAGCCATGCTTGGGCGCCGCCGATACGCCCACCCTTGCGAAGGTACTCGAGCGTGTCCAACGCGAACAGGAACTGGAGTGAGGCGCGCGCCTGCTGCGCTCGCTCGATGGCCGCGGCGGCGTCGCCACCACCACTGATGGCGGCAGCGGCCGCCATCAGCATCAGGCCCTCCGCTCCGCACGCCGTCGAAGAGTCGATGACGTGGACCCGCTCACCTGCTTCACCGAGCTGCTCGCGCGCCTGCTCGGCCGACCGGACCGTGCCGGAAAGCCCGGCCGAGAGGTGGATCGAGGCGATCTCGTGCCCAGAGGCGATCAGCGGCTCGTAAACCGCCAGGAAGTCCCCGATCGATGGCTGCGACGTCGTCGGCAGCGCCGAAGCCGACGCGAGGCCGTCGTAGTAGGCGTCGTAGTCGACGATCTCGCTCTCACGTTGCGCGGTGCCGTTCCGATGGACGTAGAGGCTGACCTCGTGCGCACCGACCCGGTCCACGATCTCGCGCGGGAGGTAGTGACAGGTATCTGTGACCAGGGCAACGGGCATTTGAGCCCGTCGACCCTACAGCAGGTTTTCGATCGAGAGCGGCGCTGCCTCGGTGGCGGCCGGCTCGGACTCGGCTGCGTCTGCCCCTTCGATTCCGAGCACCTTCTGCAGCTCCCCGCTCTCATACATCTCGACCACGATGTCGGCGCCGCCGACGAGCTCACCGTCCACAAATAGTTGCGGGATCGTGGGCCAGCCGGACAGACCTGAGAGCTCCTGGCGGATCTGCGGGTCGGGCAGGATGTTGACCGCGGCGAAGGGCTGCTCAAGCGACTCGAGCACGGCGACGGTCCGCGCCGAGAAGCCGCACGCCGGAGCGTCGGGTGTGCCCTTCATGAATAGGATCACGGGGTTCTCGGAGATGGCGCTCTCGATCGCCTCGCGCATCGGGTTGCTGGACGTGTCGCTCATCGGGCCTCCGTTGGTGTGATCTTGAGGGAGAGTGCGTGGATCCGGTCGCCGAGTTCGGCGCCGAACACGTCGTAAACAAGCTTATGCTGGGCGATGCGGCTCAGGCCCGCGAACGCAGGGCCTTCGATGATCGCCTCGAAGTGCTGCCCGTCGCCGCTGACGGCGGCATGCGCTCCGGGGATCGCAGCCTCGATGCGATCCTTCAACTCGTCGGGTGAAACCGGCATAGCTGAAGCGTAGCGAGTCGAGGCCCGTAGCTATACTGAATGAAGCATGATCACTCTCACCGATAAGGGTGCCGAGAAGGTCCAGGAATTCCTCGCTAGCCAGGCAGCTGTTGCCGAGGCCGCGGGCCTGCGTGTCGGGGTGCGGGGCGGTGGTTGCTCCGGCTTCCAGTATGCGCTCGCCTTCGACGAAGAGCGCGACGGCGACACCGTCTTCGAGGACAAGGGCATCCGGCTGCTGGTGGACCGTCCGAGCTTGCCGTACGTGCAGGACTCGGTTATTGACTTCGTCGACGGTCTGCAAGGCGCCGGCTTCAAGGTCGACAACCCCAACGTGATCGCGGCCTGCGGCTGCGGCTCCTCCTTCCGCGTGGCGGAGGAGGAAGAAGTCTCCGCAGTCTGAGTTCGCCGTGAGGCGCCTGACGGTGCCCGCGAGCGCCGCATTTGTGGCGCTGATCGCCGCCGGATGCGGTGGTTCGGGGTCAAGCGCGTCGACGCAGGTCAAGCCCCGGCGGACGTACACCTACAGCAGCACGACCGCACACACCGTCGCGCGCACGACAGCGGCCGCCGTCGCCTCGCCCAGCCCGGGAGAGATCAAGCGCGCAGCGGCTCTGACTGCCGCCAAACCCGGCTTCCGCGCCGCCGTCACCGCTCGGATCACGATTCCGCAGCTGAGCAACAACCCGCTGGTGGCGGTCGGTGGTGGCTATTTCGACCCGAGCTCCAACTCGGGCACGCTGAATCTGGCGGTGACACTGCCTGGGTTGCTGTCGCTCGCGGGACCCGTCCCGACACAGGTTGTGCTCGTCGGCGATGAGTCCTACGTGCAGGTGCCCTCGGAACTGGCAGACGAGCTGCCGTCGGAGTCCTGGCTCGAGGCGAGCCTTGCCGAACTCGACGTCAGCTCGGCCAGCCCGTCACAGATCCTTCGGCAGGTAGCGCGCGACGCGACCACGACTGTGCCGGATCAGCGCGCACATGTTGTGATCGATCCCAGCACGGGCCTGGTGCGAAGCCTCACGCTCACCTACAGCGAGCCAACGCCGGGTTACCACGTCAGCATGAGCCTGCGCTTCACGGGCTTCGGCCCCGAGCCGGCGTCACAGGCGCCGCCTGCGACGGAGGTCGGTGACCTGTCCGCAGCGCTGCACCAACTCGGCTTCTGACACTGTCCATCTGGCCGGATTCCGTGCGTCGTCTGGGTATGAACGGAAAACGACGCGCGGAGGTGGACTGACGTGAACTACCTGCTCTTGATCTGTAACGATGGAACCACGACCCCGGAGGAGGGGGCGGCGATGCGGGAGCACACGCCGGCCTGGGTCGAGGAGATGGACGATCGCGGTGTGCGGCTGGTGGGCAAGGCGCTCGACGACCCGGCGACGGCGAAGACTGTGCGCGTCAGAGATGGCGAGACGCTCGTCTCCGATGGGCCTTTCGTCGAGTCCAAGGAGTTCATCGGCGGCTTCGACATCCTCGATTGCGAGAACCTCGACGAGGCGATCGAGGTGGCCTGCAAGCACCCGGTGTCCTGGTTTCACGCCGTCGAGGTACGACCGTTCCTGGACTATGTCGAGCGGCCGGGCTGCGACGCCCCGCAGTCGAGCCCGGTCGGGATCGAGTCGTCGATGCGCTACCTGCTGATGATGTGCCTTGACGGGATCGCCGAGGCCCCCGAGGTCGAGGCGGGGATCATGCGCGACGCCAACGCCTGGCGCGAGGAGCTCGAGGAGCGCGGTGACTACGTCTACGGCCACGCGCTGCGGCACGCGAACACCGCTACGACCGTACGCGTGCGTGACGGCCAGACACTGCTCACAGACGGTCCCTTCACCGAGACCAAGGAGTTCCTCGGCGGGATCGCGATCCTCAGCTGCGAATCACAGCAGGAGGCTGTCGAACTGGCCGCCAAGCATCCGTTGGCCCGCTTCCACATGGTCGAGGTGCGAGCGTTCATCGATCTCTGAACACCGCTGCGGCTGAACAGGCGGTCCAGGCCGCATTCCGCGAGGAGTGGGGACGTATCGTCGCAACGCTGATCCGGCGCACCGGCAAGTGGGACCTGGCCGAGGAGTGCGCGCAGGAGGCGTTCGTGCAGGCCCTCACCAGCTGGTCCCGCGATGGTGTGCCGCGGCGGCCAGGGGCCTGGCTGACGACCGTCGCCGGCAACCGCGCGATCGATCGGCTGCGGCGCGAGGCCCGCGGTGCCGACCTGGTTGAGGGGCTGGGGCGTGACCAGCTCGGCACTGCGCCAGAGGGTGAAGAGGACGAACCAGAAGTGATCGAGGACGACCGTCTGCGACTGATGTTCACGTGTTGCCACCCGGCGCTCGCGCTGGAGGCACGGGTGGCGTTGACCCTGCGCACGCTCGCCGGCCTGACCACCGCCGAGATCGCTCGCGCCTTTCTCGTCGCCGAGCCGACGATGGCCAAGCGCCTGGTGCGGGCCAAGGCGAAGATCGCCGGTGCCGGAATCCCTTACCGGGTGCCGCCGGCAGAGCTGCTCCCGGAGCGCACATCGGGCGTCCTGGCGGTCCTCTACCTGCTGTTCAACGAGGGTTATTCGGCCTCCTCCGGCGATCAGCTGATCCGCGCTGGGCTGTGCGATGAGGCGATCCGCCTGGCGCGTGTGCTGCGGCAGTTGTTGCCCGATGAACCCGAGGCTGACGCTCTGCTCGCGCTGATGCTGCTGCAGCACTCGCGTCGCGACGCGCGCGTCGACGCGGCCGGTGAGCTCGTCACGCTGGAGGACCAGGACCGCGGCCGATGGCATCACGATGAGATCGCGGAGGCCGAAGGTCTGCTCGCCGATGGTGATCTGCTAATCACCATCGGCACCTACCGTGTCCAGGCCGAAATCGCTCGCTGTCACGTCCAGCCGGAGACGGACTGGCCCCGCGTGCGCGACCTCTACGGGCTGCTGGCGGAGGCGGTGGACTCGCCGGTCGTGCGGCTCAACCACGCTGTTGCGGTGGCCTTGGCGGGCGACCTCGACGCGGGGCTCGCGCTGGTCGGTGAGCTCGCCCAGCGGGGCGAGCTCAGCGGGTACCACCTGCTGGCGGCGACCCGCGCCGACCTGCTGCGACGTCGCGGTGACAGCGCTGCGGCGGCCGCCGAATATGAGCGGGCGCTTGCGCTGGCGCCGTCAGAGGCTGAGCGCCGTTTCCTCAGACGCCGTCTAGATGGGCTCGTTCTGGAGTGAGCCCCAGAGGTAGCGGCTCGCGAGCGACCGGTACGGCCGCCAGGGCTCGGCGATCTCCTCCATCGCTGCGGGGAGCGGCATTGCGTCGAACCCGTAGGCGACCATCATCGCCTTGCGGATCCCGAGGTCGCCGACCGGCAGGATGTCGGGCCGCCCCAGGTGGAACATCAGAAACATGTCGGCGCTCCAGAGACCGATGCCCTTGACCGCGGTCAGCTCGGCGATCACCTCCTCGTCGGAGAGCGAGTCGAGCCGATCGAGTTCGAGCGAACCGTCAATCACGTGTTCAGCCAGCGACCGCAGGTATACGACTTTCGCGCGCGAGAGGCCGACCGTACGCAGCTCCTCCGGGTCGTCGGCGAGAATCTCGGCGGGGGTCGGCTCGCGCCCGCCGAAGCGGTCGATCAGTCGCCGGTAGATCGCCGCCGCAGCCTTCGTCGAGAGCTGCTGGCCGACGATCGCGCGCACAAGCGCGCCGTAGTG
The DNA here is from genome assembly GCA_963720195.1 of uncultured Conexibacteraceae bacterium. Lineage (GTDB taxonomy): Bacteria > Actinomycetota > Thermoleophilia > Solirubrobacterales > Solirubrobacteraceae > Palsa-465. The sequence goes on along the minus strand of CAVRFD010000004.1, from coordinate 408,013 downwards.
CTCTTGCTGACCGCCCTCGGTCCGCTCGGGCAGGCCGTCAGGTCCGTACCTGTCGATGAGCTCCCGTAGGACCGGGTCGGCGGCCCGCAGATGTTCAACCGGCGTGACGGTGGCGCTCACGCCGAGGCGCGCAGCGCGATCCCGTCGAGCGCCCCGAGCGCGCGCTCGACCGAAGCCGTGACGCACGTGAACGTCGGCGTATCGCGCAGCGTGTACATGCTCGACTCGGTCCCGCGCAGCCTCTGCACGAGGTCGAGGAAATCCGCCGGGTTGTCCGTCTCGAACGCGACCACGAACTCCTGGTCGTCGAGCCCGAACGAGTAGCTCGTATTGAGGTCGACGCTCGGAAACTCCTTTCCGAGCCGAATGTGCTCCTGCATGATCCGCCAGCGCTCGTCGGCCGGAAGGTTGTACCAGGCGCGGGTCTTCACGAACGGGTACACGAACAGGTACTTGCCGTGCGCGGGCCGGACCTCGAGCCGCGACTCATCCGAGTACTCCGATGGTTTCGTCATCGCCAGGAACGAGTACGGAATCGTCGACCATTTCATCAGCCCGCTCTGCTGCAGCACGACGTGGAACTCGTGGATTCGCTCGAGGTTCTCGGCCTGGGACAGGACCAGCATGTCGGCGTCGCCGCGGGTCCCGACCAGCGAGAAGGTGCGCAACAGGTGATCCTGACCGAAGTCCTCACAGGCGGCGATGAACTCGCGCTTGTGCTCGTCGCGCTCCTCATCCGGAAGCCGCCGCCAGGCCGGATCGACCTGCAGGAACGTGTATTTGACGAAGTGGCGGGTCGGCATCGAATACGAATGATGGCATCTGGTTACGAATGTGACGTCTGTCACACCCAGCGTCTATATTCCTGCTGCGCCCGGTAGCAGTCGTGGCGTGGCGTTCTGAGGAGAGAGAGATGTTCGGTTGTGTCTTTCGTGGACCGGCTGCCGCATTGAGGGATGCGCTGCCGGTCCGCTTTGTTGCCGTGGTGGTCGCCTGCGTTGGCGTGTCGCTGATGTCGGTGTCCGTCGCGCAGGCCGCGACCCCCGGTGCCAACTGCCAGCCCTACGGCAGCAAGCCGTGCATGTTCCCGTTCCCGGACAACCGGCTCACAAAGCCGGACAAGTCCAGCCTCACAGGGCTGCGGTTGAACCTGCCGCAGGCGGCGATGCCCGCCAACCTGAACAACGTTCGGATCAGCGTCGGGCCCTACGACCAGGACGACGGGTTCAGCCCGGGTAGCGCGATCCTGTTGCACATACCGCAGCTTGAGACGCAGGCCGCGCTCAACGAGACGCACGCCGTCGGCCTGCTCAACATGAGCGCCTACAAGGCGAAGAGCGCGCCGATCATGGTCTTCGACGAGAAGACCGGCCAGCGTCAGCTGATCTACACCCAACTCGACGCCAATGCGACGTCGGCCGGCACGCGCGACCTGATGATCATGCCCGGCTCGAACTGGCAGGACGGCCATACATATGTCGTCGTGCTCCGGAATCTGCGCAACGCCGGCGGCCACCTGATCGGCGCCCCTGCCTGGTTCGGGAAGCTCCGCGACGGCAAGCCACTGCCGGCAGCCGAGCGCTCACAGGCCAAGCGCTACGCGAAGATCTTCAAGGTGCTGAAGCGCGCCAAGGTGGCGCTCAACAACTCGTTGTACGAGGCATGGGACTTCACAATCGCCTCGACCAAGAGCCTCACCGGGCGTCTGCTCGCCATCCGGAACAACGCCTTCAGTCAGCTCGGCGACACCAACCTTGCCGATGGTCAGGTTCAGGGCAGCGCGCCGGCGTTCCAGGTTTCCAACGAGGCACCCGTGACCGGCGCGCCCGGCAAGGCCGTGATCGGCACCTTCCAGGTCCCCTGCTACCTGCAGGTCTGCGGCGACAACGCGACCACCGCCTTCAACTACGGCTCCAGCGGGCTCTACGCGACACCCGCGCAGGCTGCGGGCAACGTCGGCACGCCCGGCTTCGAGTGCTACATCCCGCCGTCGGCAACGCCGTCCAATCCAGCGCGGATCTCGCTCTACGGGCATGGATTGCTCGGTGACATGAGCGAGGTCACCGACGCCCCGATCACGGCGCTGGCGGACAGCTACAACATCGTCCTCTGCGCGACCAACTGGTGGGGGCTGGCAGCACCGGACCAGAGCTTCGACACGATCGCGGTCACAAACTTGAATCAGTTCCCGGTGATGGTCGACCGTCTCCAGGAGGGCGTGCTGAACATGCTGTTCCTCGGGCGCCTGCTGGTCAACTCCCAGGGATTCGCGTCGAACCCGGCGTTCCAGCAGAACGGCAGCTCCGTGCTGAACACTGGTGAGCTCTACTACGACGGCAACAGCCAGGGCGGGATCTTCGGCGGCATCACCACCGCGATTTCACCCGACATCCGTCGGGCGGTGCTCGGCGTCACCGGTCAGGATTACGCCAACTCGCTGGTGCAACGCAGCACGGACTTCGGCGCTCCAGACCAACCCGGCACGTTCTCGTGGCTGCTGTGGGGCGATTACGCCAACAACAACTCCGCGATCTACAGCGAAACGCTGGACATCATGGACCAGCTCTGGGATCAGGCCGACCCGGTGAGCTACGTCGCGGGGCTCGGCGCGCATCCGCTGCCGGACACGCCCTCGCACTCAGTGCTGATGCAGATCGCCTACGGCGATCACCAGGTCAGCATGTACTCGGGTGCGGCTGAGGCGCGTTCGATCGGCGCCGACGCCTATGAGCCCGCCGGAACCCCAGCTTCGGCGCTGACCCCCGGCGGCGGACGCAACGCCAACGACAACCTGTTCTACGGGCTGAAGCCGGTACCACTGAACGGCAGCTACACAGGTTCGACGATCGAGATCTGGGACAGCGGGCCGGGGCACACGCTGAATCCGCCCGTCGGCAACATCGCACCGCCGATCAACGACCCGGCGAACCAGGATCCGCACGGGGACCCGCGCGCGACACCGCTTGCGCAGCAGCAGATCAGCGACTTCCTGGAGCCGAACGGGACGTTCGTCAACGTTTGCGACGGCCAGCCGTGCCACAGCTCTGACTATGTGCCGTAACGGGTAGGGGAGCGGTTGAGCGGGGCTGCTGCCCAGCGGGGCGGCAGCCCCGTATTTGCAGCCGGAATGTAAATCGTGCGGCTCACGGGCCCTACCCGATAGCATTTTCTTAATGCGGATTGCCCTCGTGTCGCCGTATTCGTGGACCTATCCAGGGGGTGTCACGAGGCATATCGAGGCGCTTGCCGAGCAATACCTGGCGATGGGGCACGACGTACGGGTGCTGGCGCCCTACGACCCGCCCGGTCTTGAGTCCACGGTGATGCACCGCGGCGCCGCTCCCCAGGACGTCGCGCCGCCGGACTATTTGGTGTCGCTCGGGCGTACGGTCGGCTTCCATGCCAACGGCGCCGTCTCGAACCTGGCGATCGGGCCCGGCGGTATGAGCAAGCTCGCGCGCGAGCTTTCGCTGGGCGGATATGACGTCGCTCACATCCACGAGCCGGTCGCGCCGATGCTCGGCTGGACGGCGACGCTGCCGTTCGGCGTGCCGCTGGTCGGAACGTTCCACTCCTACTCGACGAAGCGTCTGCCAAACGTGATCGCCAATGGCTTCGGCGCGACGCAGGTGCTCAACAGGCTTCGGGTGCGAATTGCCGTCTCCGAGGCAGCCGCCTGGACCGGTCGCCGCTGGTACGGCGGCCGTTACCGCGTGATCCCCAACGGCGTCAACCTCGATCAGGGGGCGCTCGACGAGGCGCTGACCGCCCGTCGCGACGACTACACCCTGCGGATCCTGTTCGTCGGGCAGGCGGTTGAGCGTAAGGGGTTGCCGCTGCTGCTGCGCGCGTTCGAGGCGCTGCGCGAGCAGGTGCCAACCGAGTTGACCGTGATCGGTCCGACTCAGGAGGAGCTGGCCCCGCTGCTGATGGATCCGCGCGGCGTGCGCGCCCTCGGCAAGGTCGACGACGCGGCCAAGCGTGAGGCGCTGCTGGCGGCCGACGTGTTGGCCGCACCGTCGCTCGGTGGCGAGAGTTTCGGGATGGTGCTGACAGAGGCCTTCGCCTCGGGTACCGCCGTCGTCGCGTCAGATATCGCCGGTTACCGCGATGTCGTCACTGACGATGTCGACGGGGTGCTGGTTCCGCCGGGCGACGCCCAGGCTTTGGCTGAGACGCTCCGCGACCTGTACGACGAACCGGATCGTCGCCGCGCGCTCGCGCAGACCGCTGCCAGCACGGTGAGGCGGTTTGCCTGGGAGCACGTGGCGCTCGAGGTTATGGAGGCTTACGCCGACGCGATCGCGACACCCGAGCCTGAGAGCGCCACGCAGAGCTTCGGCGTTCAGACCGGCTTGATCCCCGCCGACCTGAAGCCGCGCGTGCGTGCGCAGCGGCTCGAAAGCCTCGAGCGCCCGCTGACAGCCGAGGAATCGCGACGCAGTCTCGTCTCGCACGTGCGCCGCGCGGCGATGGCCGCAGTCACGCTCGGTGCGGTCGCGCTCGCGTATCTGGCACTTCAGAAGATCGGGATCGCCAGCATCGGCAAGACGCTGATCAACTCCGAGCCGTCGTACGTGCTGCTCGGGCTCGCGACGATGTGCGCGGCGATGGTGATGCGCGGCTTCTCGTGGCACGCGATCCTGCAGGCGGCACTGCCGAAGGCACGCATCCGGCTTGGCGACGCGATCCGGGCGACGATGATCGGTGTGCTGATGTCATCAACGCTGCCCGCTCGCCTTGGTGAGCCATCGCGTGCCCTGATCATCGCGCGGCGCACCGGCCGGCCTCGAGAGAACCTTCCGATCGTGCTCGGTACGGTCGTCTCGCAGACGGTGCTCAACATCGTGGCGCTGATCATCCTCGGCGTGGTCATGTTCTCGTCGGTGGACTTCTTCAGTGGCCACCAGAACGCGCTGCTGTTCGCCGCGATCGCCCCCGCCGTGCTGCTGGCGTTCGTGATCATCGCGCCGATCGTGCTGCGTTTCGGGTCGGGCAGCAAGCGCTTCAGCCGCGCCCGCAAGGCGCTGCAGCAGGCACAGGGTGCGCTTGGGCGCGTGCGCGTCGGTCTGGTCGTCTTCCGTAGGCCGCGGCTCGGCGCGATTGCGACCGTCACGCAGCTCTTGGCCTGGGGGCTGCAGAGCGTCTCCTGCTTCTTCCTGCTGGCCGCGCTCGGGCTCGCTCACAAGACCGGCTACGGCGCCGCGGCGGCGGTGCTGTTTGCGGTCAACATCACGGCGGTGCTCCCGGCCACCCCAGCCAACCTGGGCGTCTTCCAGGCCGCCTGCGCGACGGTGCTGGCAACCGGCTGGCACGTCCCCTGGGGTACGGGCGTCGCTTACGGCGTGATCCTGCAGGCGGTCGAGGTCGTCACCGCGATTCTGCTCGGCATGCCGGCACTGCTCAAGGAGGGAATGTCCTGGCGCGAGGTGCGCCTACGGGCGATGCACTCGACGCCGATCAAGCTTCCCCCACGCGGAGCCGGGACCTCAGTCCTCAGGCGCAGCAGCGATCGCGCCAAGGCTGACGCCTGATCCGGGAGCCCGGCACGCGATCCTCTACCCTCGCCTCTGTGCGTGGGATCAGTGTGATCTTTGACGAGGCTCACAGCGAGGCCTGGACGATCCGGCCGCATGTCGCCTCTGAGATGCAGCCCGTCCACCCCGGTGATGCGTCGTACGCCCGTGCCGCCGGATTACTCGCCGGCCACGGGTTCGAGGTCGCTCCGAACACCGAGCTGCCGCTCGCGCCCGAGCTTCTCGAGGAGTGCGATCTGCTCGTGATTGCGCACCCGTCCGACGCGCAATGGGAGCGTACGACCGGCGTCGGCTCGCCGCAGCTTGCACGCGAGGAGCTCGACGCGGTCGAGCGCTACGTGCGGGGCGGCGGTGGCCTGCTGGTGCTTGGCGAGACCGAGCACGACAAGTACGGAAACAACTTGAACGCGCTGCTCGACCGCTTCGGTCTGCGTCTGCGCAGCGACACCGTCCAGGACTACGAGCACTGCGACGGCGCCCCGACGTGGATCTACGCCGAACTCGCCGATGGCGGCCGCGGCAGCGGCGGCGACCTGCTCGCAGGCGTCGGTCGCGCCTGCTTCTACCGCGCAACCACGATCGACAGCCGTAATGGCAGCCGGGTGCTGGCCCGCACCCACCGCTCGGCTTCGGTTCCCGCCGCCCCGCTGATGGTCGCCTCCGAGCACGGTGACGGCCGCGTGGTGGTGCTTGCCGACTCCGACCTGTTCGGCGATGACTGCATCGGTGCCCTCGATCACGAGGCGTTGTGGTTGAACATCGCCAATTGGGCGTCCCGGAGGCCGGGCGGCACGCCCGGTCGGGTTGCGCAGAGTGCCGATTCCGCGGAGCCGGGGCTCCAAGTTGGAGCCCTGATCGCTGCGACCAACGCGCTGGCTGAGCTGCAGGCGCCCGACGGGACGCTGCTCGTGGACGCGGACCGTTCGGAGGCGGGCGCACGGGTCGACGCGGTTGAGCGGGCGCTAGGTGCGCTGGCGGGCGACTTCCCGAACCTGGTCGCGGCCGCGGAGGACCTGCGGGCGTGGGCCGACGGCGGTTACGGCAAACCCGACTTCGCGCATGCGCTGGCCGCGTTCCGGCCCGAGCAGGGCCGCGAGGACGGGCGCTTGCATCTGGCGTTCTTCCCCATGTACAAGCAGAACGGCTCGTCCGACACCTGTTTTGAGGCGGTGCTGGTGCGCGTGCCCTGGCCGGATTGGATAGCCGAGCTCGAGGCAGCGCGCTACGACAACCCGAAGTTCGTTCCAGTCGAGCTCGTGGCCGCGACGCGAGGCTACGACAGCGAGTGCGCTGTCCTCTTCCCGGAGCAGGTCGCAGTCGCTGAGCGCCAGCCCAACAATTTCGGCGCGATCTTCTGCGACCGCGAATCGGCACGCTTGCGACGCGTTGCGACGCGCGGCCGCCGACCTGTTGCAGATCAACATGCCGCCCGACGCAGCGCGGCTGCTGGCTGATCCTGAGGCCGCCAAGCAGGCCTACATCCTCTGGGATCTGATCCATGACCGCGCGCACAGTCATGGCGACCTGCCGTTCGACCCGTTCATGGTGCGCCAGCGCGCGCCGTACTGGATGTACTCGCTGGAGGAGCTGCGCTGCGACCTGACGGCGTTCGGTGAGGCCGTGACGCTGGAGCGCGAGGGGCTCGCCGTTTGCGCGCAACGTCCAGTACGCGATCCTCTTCGACCGGCTCCTGCGCTTCCCGATCACGGGACCGCGGGTGCGTAACTACGATGGACTCGGTGGTCAGCTGCTGTTCGCTTACCTTCACAGCGGCGACTATCTGCACTGGACCGACAACCGCCTGACGTTCGAGTGGGGCCGTGTAGCTGACGGCGTGCTCGCGTTGCGCGACGAGGTCTACGCGCTGTATCGGGCCGGAATCGATCGCACCAAGCTCCGGCACTGGTCGGCCGCGCACGACCTGGTTGCGCGGTTTGTGCCGCCGGCATCTGGGTCGCGGTGGGTTGCCGGCGTGCGGGACTTCGACGAGGTGGAGGACCCGCGGCTTTACTGTGACGTCGTGTTGCCCGACGAGTTCCCGCTGTCGATCTTCTACACCGCGCTGCAGGGCGCGCTCGCCGCACCGTGACGCTGGTCGGCGCTAAGCGCGGGTTCGCGTCTGACAACGCGGCCACCGTGCACCCGCAGGTGCTCGAGGCGATCGCGGCCGCGAATGCCGGGCACGCGTTCGGCTACGGTCACGACGCCTACACGGCTTCGGTCGAGCAGCGGCTGGCGGAAGCACTCGGTGCACCTGGTGCGTCGGTCTTCTTCGTCTTCAACGGTTCGGGCGCGAACGTGTTGTCCCTGCGGGCCGCGCTGCGGCCGTGGGAGGCAGCGATTGTGTCCGAGAACGCACACCTGCAGACCGACGAGGTCGGCGCGCCCGAGGCGGTCGCCGGCGTCAAGCTGCTCGTGGCGGAGACGGTAGACGGCCGCATGACGCTCGACGGCGTGCGGCGCCTGATCGAGCGGCCCAACGACGAGCACGCGGTCAAGCCGGGGCTGCTGTCGATCACGCAGTCGACGGAGCTCGGGACGCTTTACGGGTTGGACGAGCTACGCGCGCTGTCCGAGTTCGCGCATGCCTTTGAGCTGCGCGTGCACGTCGACGGCGCACGTTTCGCCAACGCCGCTGCTGCGCTCGGTGTGGGGCTGCCCGAGCTGGTCGCGGCCTGCGGTGTCGATCTGTTGTCGTTCGGCGGCACCAAGAACGGGCTGATGTTGGGCGAGGCGGTGGTCGTGTTCGACCCGTCGCTCGTGCCCGGCATGCTGCACCTTCGCAAGCAGACGCTTCAGCTCGCCTCGAAGATGCGCTTCATCGCGGCCCAGTTCGACGGGCTACTGAGCGATGACCTGTGGCTCGCGAACGCGTCGCACGCGAATGCGATGGCCGTGCGGTTGTACGAGGCGGTCTCCGCCGTTGACGGCGTGACCGTTACGCGGCCACCGGCCGCCAACGCTGTGTTCGCCGTGCTGCCGCGCGCCGCGCGTGAACGGTTGCAGCAGGAGTTCGACTTCTACGAGTGGGACGACGCCACCGGCGAGGTTCGCTGGATGTGCTCCTGGGACACCACCGAGGACGACGTCGATCAGTTTGCCGCCGCGATCGCGGCGGCGATTCAGGCCGTCGCCTGACGTGTGGGGAAGGAAAGTTGGCTCGAGGGCAACTTTCCTTCCCCACACGTCACGACCAACCTGGCCGGATGACTCGCTCGTCTACTTCTGCTTCAGGCTCTCACGATGCTCCGCCCGCGCCTTGGCGACCTCGGGCGACGGGACCACCAGCACAGGCAGGTCGGCGTGCTCGACGATGTGGTGCGAGACGCTGCCGAGCACCAGCGACTTGACGCCGGTGTATCCGCGGCTTCCGCAGACCACCGCATCGGCGTCGATGGCGGCGGCCTCGGCGAGGATCGCATCGGCGACACTCAGGTCGACGACGGCTGACCTCGCGGTCGCCTGGAGGCCGGCCTCGGTGGCAATCTTTGCGCCCTCCTCGGCTTTTGCGAGGGCTGCGGCTTCAGCGTCCTTGTCGATCTCGTCGTAGTCGACGACCACGCTGACGCCACCACCCACGCGCGCCATCGTGTCGACAAAGCGCTGCCAAACCGTCAGAACGGTCGCGGATCCGCCCGGAAACAGCTTGCTCGCCTTCTGGATCGCCGCCTTGGAATCGTCCGAGCCGTCATACGCAATCAGAATCACGGTTTCTCCTAGCTGGGGTTCGTTAGCGCCGTTGCCCGGGCGGCCGGCCGCTAAAAGTAGAGCTAACTCACGAGCTTACGGTCAAGCGCGTAGCGCACGAGCTCGGCGCGATCGCGTCAGCCCCAGCTTCTGCTGGATGTGCGCGCGATGCGTCTCGACCGTGCGCACCGAGAGGTACAGCTCGTCCGCGACCTGGGCGTTGGTGTAACCGAGCGCGATCAGCCGCAGGATCTCGAGCTCGCGCTCGGACAACCCGTCCGGCGGGCCGGGTGGTGGCTCGGACGCGACCTTCGCGCCGAGGCGCGGGTTCAGGTACCGCTCACCGGCGAATGCCGCGCGGATCGCCTCCACCAGCTCGGCGTCGGCCGACTCCTTCAGCACATATCCGAGCACGCCCGCGCCGAGCGCCGTGCGGGCGTAGGCCGGCTCGTTCTGCATCGTCAGCACGACGATCTGCGTGTCCGGGAACTCCTCACGCAGCTTCGGGATCGCCTCGATGCTCGGCTCGCCCGGCATGTTCAGGTCGAGCACCAGCACGTCCGGATGATGTCCACGCACGAAGCGGCGCGCGGCCTCCACGTCCTCGGCCTCTCCCACCACGTCGAAACCATCCTCGCCCTCGAGCAACTGGCGGAGTCCTCGCCGGACGATCGCATGGTCATCCGCAATCACGATCTTGATCGGTTCACTCATCGTGCTCCAACTTACAGTGGCCCTGCCGGCGCCCGCAATGTGGTGATGGCGCTGGCCGGCGTGGAGAACCAGCCAGACCGTTGCGGCGAACTACCGACCCGCTGGTCGCGCCCGCCCACCGGGACACGAGCGCGGACGTAATACTCCCGAATATGCCCTCAGAGAAGGACATCCGGCAGCTGCCGTTCGACTCGCTCTACCGCCACGGCTATGCCCGCATCGCGGCCGCGGTACCGCGTGTCCGGATTGGAGATCCAGCCTTCAACGCCGAGCGCAGCATCGCGCTTGCACATCAGGCGCACCAGCAGGGTTCGGTGCTGGTCGTGTTTCCCGAACTTGGCCTCGCCGCCTACACCAGCGATGATCTGCTTCACCAGGATGCGCTGCTCGACGCGACGCTCGACGCGATCGAGGAGATCCGCGAAGCCACTGAGCTGATCGCTCCGGTCACTGTCGTCGGTGCGCCGCTCCGCACCGAGCAGGGCCTTTTCAATGCGGCGGTGATCCTGCACCGGGGCACGATCCTCGGTGCAGTCCCCAAGACCTACCTGCCGGAATACCGCGAGTTCTACGAGAAGCGCCACTTCCGCGCGGCCCGCGACCTGCTCGAGCCGCATATCGAGATCAACGGCGCCACGGTCCCCTTCGGCAACAACCTGCTGTTCACAGCCACGGACGTCCCGGACCTGACGATCCACGTCGAGATCTGCGAGGACCTCTGGGCGCCGATCCCGCCGAGCACGTACGGCGCAATGGCTGGCGCGACGATCCTCGCGAACCTCTCGGCCAGCAACATAACCGTCGGCAAGTCGGAGTACCGGCACATCCTCTGCGGAGGACACTCGGCGCGCACGCTCAGCGCCTATCTCTACACAGCCGCAGGTCACGGAGAGTCGACCACGGACCTCGCCTGGGACGGGCAGTCCCTGATCTACGAGAACGGTGAGTGCCTCGCCGAGGGTGAGCGATACTCGCTGAACGACCATCTGATCACCGCCGACGTCGACCTCGACCGGCTCAAGGTAGACCGCACGGAGACGAGCTCCTGGGGAGACTCGATCCACGATCACCGTGAGCGCCTCAGGCAGATGCGCAGGATCGAGTTCGCGCTCAGGCCCCCGAACAAGCCGATCCCTCTCAGGCGTGAGATCGAGCGCTTCCCCTACGTGCCGATCGACCCACGCTCCCTCGACGAGCGCTGCGAGGAGGTATACGAGATCCAGGTGGCCGGTCTCCAGACCAGGCTCGAGGCGGCCGGCATCGACAAGCTCGTGATCGGTGTCTCCGGTGGCCTCGACTCGACGCACGCCCTGATCGTCGCGGCCCGCGCACTCGATCGCCTGCAGCTCCCGCGGACCAACGTGCTCGCCTTCACGATGCCGGGCTTCGGCACCAGCGAGCTCACGCTGCAGAGCGCACGCGAGCTGATGCGCGCACTCGGGGTCAGCGCACACGAGCTCGACATCCGCCCGGCCGCGCAGAAGATGCTCGAGTCACTCGGCCACCCGGCAGCGACGGGCGAACCCCTCTACGACATCACCTACGAGAACGTGCAGGCCGGCGAGCGCACCTCGCACCTCTTCCGCCTGGCCAATTTCCACAATGCGCTCGTGCTGGGAACGGGGGACCTCAGCGAGTTGGCGCTCGGCTGGAGCACGTACGGTGTAGGGGATCAGATGTCCCACTACAACGTGAATGCATCTGTGCCCAAGACCCTGATCCAATTCCTGCTGCGCTGGATCGTCGACACCGACCAGTTCGGTCCGGACGCCGGACGCATCCTGACCGCCGTGGTCGACACCGAGATCTCGCCCGAGCTGATCCCGGCCGCCGGTGAGGCCAGCGCCGACGCCCCCCACCAGAACAGCGAGCACACCGTCGGCCCCTACGAGCTACAGGACTTCTTCCTGTATCACGTGCTCCGCTTCGGCAACCGGCCGAGCAAGGTCGCGTGGCTCGCACATCAGGCCTGGGGCGACCGTGAGCGCGGCGCCTGGCCAGATCTGATCCCGCCGGAGCGCCGCAACCAGTACAACCTCGAGCAGATCGAGCACTGGTTGCGCGTGTTCCTGCACCGCTTCTTCCAGACCAGCCAGTTCAAGCGCTCAGCTATCCCCAACGCGCCGAAGGTCGGCTCGGGAGGCTCGCTTTCGCCACGAGGCGATTGGCGCGCGCCGAGCGACGGCAACGCAACGACCTGGCTCGACGAACTCGAAAGGGGGCTTTCCGATGGCCGATGAGCCGGTAGCCGCTGCCGCCGAGAAGATGCGTGAGAACGGCCAGAGCGAGGCTTCGATCCGGCAGTTCACCTCCGCGATCGAGCGCGTGCGCAGCGGGGTTCAGACGCTGATCCCGAGCTCAGAGCTCGAGCCGGTCGCTGATGTCCCGGAACTCGAGCAGCTGCCGGACGTCGACCCCGGCTCCGTGCTTGAGCGGCTGGCCGTGATCAAGCTCAACGGCGGTCTCGCCACCTCGATGGGGCTGCAGGAGCCGAAGTCTCTGCTCGAAGCGCGCGACGGCCGCAGCTTCCTGCAGATCATCGTCGGTCAGACGCTGGCGCTGCGCCGCCGCCACGGCGTGAACCTGCCGCTGATCCTGATGAACAGCGAGGCGACCCGCGAGCCGACGCTCGCCGCCCTCGCGAGATACCCGGAGCTCGCGCTCCCGGAGCTGCCCGAGGATTTCCTTCAGAGCATGGTGCCGAAGCTCGATGCTGAGACCATGCTGCCGGCCCGCTGGCCGGCAGCACCGCAACTCGAATGGTGTCCACCCGGGCACGGTGACGTCTACGCGGCGCTGCTCGGTTCGGGCGCGCTCGAGGCGCTGCGGGACCAGGGCTTCCGCTACGTGATGATCTCCAACTCGGACAACCTCGGCGCCGTCGTCGATCCGCGCATCGCCGGACATCTGGTCCGTGAACAGATCCCGTTCCTGATGGAGGTCGTGCTCGGCACGGCCGCGGACCGCAAGGGCGGGCACATCGCACGGCGTCTCAGCGACGACCGTCTGATTCTGCGCGAGACGGCGCAGACGCCGCCCGAGGACGAGGAGTCGTTCCGCGACTACAGGCGCTGGCGCTACTACAACACGAACTCGCTCTGGATCGACCTGGCCGCACTCGAGGCTCGGTTCGCCGATGACGGCGGGCTCGAGCTGCCGGTGATCGTCAACCGCAAGACCGTCGATCCGCGTGACCTCAGCTCGCCGCCGGTGCTGCAGCTTGAGAGCGCGATGGGTGCGGCGATCGGCAGCTTCCCCGGCGCACAGCTGTTGCAGGTGCCGCGCACACGCTTCGTGCCGGTCAAGACCACCGATGATCTGTTGGTTCTGCGCTCGGACGCGTACCGGCTCGGTGACGAGTTCCGTGTCGAGCCGGCCGCTGACGACGGTCACCTGCCGTTTGTGACGCTCGACAAGGAGTATTTCGGGATGATCGACGACTTTGACGCGCGGCTCGCCGAGGGCCCGCCTTCGCTGCGGGAAGCCGAGCGCCTGGTCGTCAACGGCGACGTCAGCTTCGGGGGCGGCGTGATCGTGCGCGGCGAGGTCGAAATCGACGCCCCGCCCGAGGGCCTGCACATCGAAGACGGCAGCGTCCTTTCGGGGGTCTGACCTTGTCCGGCGTCGAGGTGGAGCGCCGGTGGCTGGTGCAGGAGGCACCGTCCGAGGCGCTGGCGGGGCCGGCCGAACGGATCGATCAGGGCTATCTCACGGTTGGCGCGGACGGCGCCGAGACGCGCGTGCGCCGGCGTGGCGAACGCTGCGTGCTCACCGTTAAGTCAGGCAGCGGCATGGTGCGCCGCGAGCATGAGATCGAGTTGAGCGCAGCCCAGTTCCAGGCACTGTGGCCCGTGACCGAGGGCGCTCGCGTCGAAAAGGTGCGTCACGTGCTGCACAGCGACGACGGCCACCTGATCGAGTTCGATATCTATGACGGCGCGCTGGCCGGGTTGATGATCGCTGAGGTTGAGTTCGACGATCCGTGGGCCGCCGAGGCATTCGTCGCGCCGTACTGGTTCGGCCACGAGGTCACCGCCGAGCCCGCCTACAGGAATCAGAATTTGGCCTTGCGCGGCCTGCCGGCTCCGGGGTCGCCGTGAAGCTCGTTGCGTCTGCGGGTGCTGTTCATCCATGACGGCACCGGTTCGACCAGCGTCCCGGTGTGTCCGGCGACCTTCCCGCCGCGCGCGATCGTCGCCTTGGTGACTCCCTTCGTGCGGGACCACCTGACCGATACCGGCGTGTAGCGGTCGAGCGCGTCCCAGGTCGCGCCGTTGATCACGCCCGTCCGCGCGAGGTCGTGCTTCGCCTGAAAGGCCTTGATGGCGTTCTGTGTCTGCGGTCCGAACTGTCCGTCGACAACCAGCTTGTAGCCGGCACCGTAGAGGTGTTCCTGTGCCCAGATGACGAGGTCGCCCTTGCTGCCGCGGTACACGCTCGCCGGCGTCCTGGGCGTGAAGCTGACCAGCAGCGGAGCTGTCCTGGTTATGTCGCTGAAATACGCCGAGGGGGCGGATTGCCAATCCCACCAGCTGACACCGGTCGCGCCGTACTCATTGGCCAGCATGTTGAACTGCTCGATAGACGCAGCCGACAGCTTGCCCCAGAGCTGGCCCAGCGGGAAGATCGGCCGACGGTAGATCTCGTTGTACTCGTAGGTGACTGCGAACACGTTCGCGACCGTCGTGCCGATGTCTGCCCAATACATCTGCGGCAGGTTGTACTGAGCCCCGTTGGGGCCGAGGAACACCGAGTAGGGGAAGCTCAGGTGATAGTCGACGTACGGGAAACCAGCGAGCCCGACAGGGAAGTTCTTGCCGATCTCTTTGCGTAACTGGGTCATGTACGTCTGCGCGGCGGGATATCTGCCCTGATATTGGGACTCTGCGTCGATGATCAGGCAGTCGGCGCCGTCCATCGCAGCCCTTGCTCCCAGATTCGCCTCGACCACCGGACGTACGCCGTAGACGTATTGCCAGGCGCAGACCTTCAGGCCGGCCTCGTGCAGCTCCGTCACCAACGACCTGGAGAACTGCGACCAGAAACCGGTGCCGTCGCTGCTCTTGATGTAGAGCGTCTTGATCCCATACTGCTTCGCCCGGGCAACGATCGAGCCGACGTTGCCGCCATTGCTGCTCGGCAACTCCCAGATCCACATCGCCCGCCCGATGAAGGGATTCGTCTTGGGCACCGTGATCGTGCTCGGAGCCGGCGCCGGAGGGCACGCGGGCGTGACCGTCACGGTCTTGGTGCCCGGGATGGTTGAGGTCGTAGTCGTAGGAACGGTCTCCGTCGTGTCAACCGTTGCGGTCGTATCGACGGTCGTGGTCGTGTCGGCGGGTGTCGTCGTGGTGCCGACGGTGGTCGTAGCCGGAACCGTCTCGGTCTCGGTTGTCGGGACGGTCTCGGTGGTGGCGACGGTCTCCGTGGTCGGGACCGTGGTCGTCGTGGCCGGTCCGGTGCTGGTGACCGTCGATTTGACCGAGCCGCTGCACGGTTTGGTGACCGTCACGGCGGATGTCGTTCCCGCCGAGCTCGGGGCCGGCGTCGACGGCGACCCCGACAGCCCGCCACTGCCGCCGTCGGCCAGCGCGATCGCGGCAGCAGGGCCGAAGGCAGCCGCAACCACGACGGCCACGACGAGCATCGGAGCCTCCCGCGCGACCTTTATCAACCTGTGGCTGGCGAGCAGCGTTCGCAGCACTTGCCTCACAGTGTTCCGAAACCCAGCCGGGAACGTCGAGTTGCGGCATCGGGACGTGACGGCACGACCATGTCTCCTCGGTCTTCGCCAGAACCCCTACAAACCCCTCGCCTCGGTCTTAAATGCGACGGCCCGAGCCGCTGACGCGACCCGGGCCGTCGGAGCTGAAGTCAATACCGAGCTACTTGATGAACAGGATCTCTGAGTACTTCGGCAGCGGCCACAGGTCGTCGGCCACCACCTTCTCGAGCGTGTCTGCCACCTCGCGGACGGCGCCCATTGCCGGTAGCACGGTGTCGTGCATGTACTTGGCGTGGGTGAGTATTCCGCCGTCCTCAGGCTGGTTGTCCTTTAGGTTCACGTCCTCGAGCGTCTTCAGTGACTCGACGAACGCGGAGATCAACTCGCCGACGTCGTTCGCCAGCTCGGGCTCCTCCGCCGCGAGCAGCTCCGCCTTGTAGCGGATCGAGGCCGGCAGCAGGAGTGTGCGCGCGATCGAGGCCGCGGTCTCCGACTCGATGTTGAGCTTGGTCACGTACTGCTCGAGGAAGACCTCGTAGCGGGCGTGCAGCTCGCGCTCGCTCAGCACTCCGTAGTTGGAGAAAGCGGTGACCGTCTCGTCGTTGATCAGGTAGGGGAGCGCATCGGGCGTCGCCCGCAGGTTGAGCAGCCCGCGACGCTCTGCCTCCTGATGCCACTCCTCTGAGTAGCCGTCGCCACCGAACACGATCTGCTTGTTCTCGGCATAGCTCTTCTGGATGATCGGGCGCAGCGCGTCCTCGAGCGACTTGCCCATCTTGAGCTCGTTCTCGAGGTCCTCGGCCAGCGAATCGATCGCCTCGGCCGCGATCGTGTTCAGCACCGTGTTCGGCAGGCCCAGCGACTGGCTCGACCCGAGCGCGCGGAACTCGAACTTATTGCCGGTGAACGCGAACGGGCTGGTGCGGTTGCGGTCACCGCCGTGCATCGGCAACGGCGGCAGCACCGGCGTGCCGAGGCCGAGGAACGATTCCGGCGTGGACTCCCCGGCGGTTCCGGACTCGATCGCCTCGAACAGGTTCTGGAGCTCACTGCCGAGGAATATCGAGATGATCGCCGGCGGCGCCTCGTTGGCGCCGAGTCGGTGATCCTGGCCCGGTGAGGCGATCGACGCGCGCAACAGGCCCTGGTGCTTGTTGACAGCCTGGATCACGGCCGCGCAGAAGAACAGGAACTGCAGGTTCTCGTGCGGTGTGTCACCCGGGTCGAGCAGGTTCTCGCCGTCGTCGGTGCCCATCGACCAGTTGTTGTGCTTGCCGGAGCCGTTGACACCCGCGAACGGCTTCTCGTGCAGAAGTGCGGTGAGTCCGTAGCGACGCGCCACGTTCTGCAGGATCTGCATCGTCAACTGCTGGTGGTCAGAACCGACGTTGGAGTTCTCGAAGATCGGCGCGACCTCATACTGCGCCGGCGCCACCTCGTTGTGACGGGTCTTGATCGGGATGCCGAGCTTCGCGAGCTCCTGCTCGCACTCGAGCATGTAAGCGAGCACCCGCTCCGGGATCGACCCGAAGTAGTGGTCGTCGAGCTCGTGGCCCTTCGGCGGCTTGGCGCCGAACAGCGTGCGGCCGGTCGTGACCAGGTCGGGGCGCTCGAAGTAGTACTGCTCGTCGATCAGGAAGTACTCCTGCTCGGGGCCGACCGTCGTGAACACCCGGTTGACGTCCTTGCCGAACAGCTTCAGCGCGTGCACGGCCGACTTGGAAAGCGCGTCCATCGAGCGCAGCAGCGGGATCTTGTTGTCGAGTGCCTCGCCGGTCCAGGAGACGAATGCCGTCGGGATGCAGAGCAGCGCACCGTTCGGGTTCTCAAGGAGGAAGGCGGGACTGGTCGGATCCCAGGCGGTGTAGCCACGGGCCTCGAAGGTGGCGCGAATGCCGCCGGTCGGGAACGAGGATGCGTCTGGCTCGGCCTGGATCAGCTCCTTGCCTGAGAAAGAGGCGAGCGCGGTGCCCTCGCCGGTCGGCGCGTAGAAGCTGTCGTGCTTCTCGGCCGTGAGGCCGGTGAGCGGCTGGAATACGTGCGCGTAGTGCGTCGCGCCCTTCTCGAGCGCCCACTCCTTCATCGCCAGTGCAACCGCGTCGGCGAGGGAGGTGTCGAGCGCCTCACCCTTGGCGAGCGTCCGTGAGAGCTGCTTGTAGACGTCCTTGGGGAGGCGCTGTCGCTGGATCGCGGGGCTGAAGACGTTCTCGCCGAAGATCTGGTTGTCGGCGACCGTGAGGTCGGGCGCGCCCATGGACGCCCCGTCCGGCGTCCACTGGGCCGCGAATACGTTCTGCTGACGGATTCGGGACATGCTTTGGATTGTTCCTTCCTATCCACGCCTCGGCGGCGGAGGCGCGCGTGGGCTAGCAGCCGCGTGGGAGTGCGGCACAGCCAAGCTATAAGACCTACCAGCGTAGGTCACTATCCAAATGTCCAAAAAGCGCGTCTCGTCGTCGCACATAGTGGCCCGCTGGCCACTATGTGGGGAGCGGGCCACCTGCTGAGAGTGGACGCACTCAGCTCTGTTGCGTGACCTGCCCGTTGCTCGCCACGGTCGTCTGCGGTGGCGTCGACGAGATCGTGACGTTGTAGCTGCCGCGCGCCGGCCTCCCGCCCGAAAGCACCGCCTTCGCGTAGCCGTTGAGCCCTGCGGCCACCTGGTACTCGACCGTGTAGGCGCCTGCCTGCACGGCCGTCAGCTTCCACTGGAACCTGACCGTATGCCCGGGCCTGAGCCGCCCCAGCATCCAGGTGTTGGAGTACGCCGTCGCGCCGCCACCGGGGCCCCGTTTATGACAGCTGTAGCCGCACGGCCCAGGCTCCTGATTGATGATCCAGACCGGGCGCGAGCGGCTCGCGAGGATCGGCTGCCCCGGCCCGCTGGGGGCGAGCAGCAGGCCGAAAGCCTGCGCGGCGCTGCCGTATTTCGGATTCGTCACCGTGACCGCGACGTTCGGGATCGTTGCGTGACCGGTGTTCCTGACGCTGACCGTGAACCTGCTCTGCTCGGCCAGGCGCTGGTTCGTCGGGAACGAGGTTGTCACCGACACGGGGAAGCGCGCGTGCGGCTCTCCGGCGTTCTGCTCGGTGCCTCCGCAGGCTGATACGAGCCCCGCGACTGCCAGCGCCGCGATCGTGATGAATCTCCGTCCACTCACCTTGTCGGTGCGACCGTATGCCCACGATGGACCACGAATTCGAGCATACCCGCGACCGAGGCGGGGTATCCGTAGGTATCCGTGTAGGTCCTCCGCCAGACCGTCGCGTACCCTTGCCCACTGGTGGGACGGGCTGCGTGCTCTGACTGCCGGACGAGGAGCAGAGAGTGTGATCAGAACATCCGTAGATCGTGCGTTCGTCCCCACCCGTGGGGTGCTGGAGGAGGCGGGCGAGATGGTCATCCTGACCGGACGCACGATCGTCTCGGCTGTCAAGCCGCCGTACCCATACGGGTCGGAGTTCGTCTCCCAGTTCCTGTTCGCGTTGCGGCTCTGCTGGCTGCCCCTGCTGATCTCGACGATCGCCTTCGGCTACGAGGCGCCCGGCCTCCAGGCGGCCAACTTCCTGGTGCTGTTCGGCGCGCTCGATCGACTCGGCGGCTTCTTCGTGCTCGCCTCGATCCGCGAGTTCGCACCGTTCGTCGACGCGATCGTGCTGGCGGGCGTCGCCGGCACCGCGATCACCGCCGACCTCGGCGCCCGGCGCATCCGCGAGGAGCTCGACGCGCTGGAGGTCCTCGGCGTCGACCCGATCAAGAACCTCGTGGTCCCGCGCTTCCTGGCCCTGATGTTGGTCACGGGTCTTTTCGACATCTACGCGCTGCTGTTCGGCGTCTTCGGGGGCATGCTGGCGACGCTCGTCAACCACGAGCCGCTCGGGCCGTTCTTCGCGACCTTCTTCAACAATGCGTCGACCACCGACCTCTGGGGCTCGGTCGTGAAGACGACACTGTTCGGAGCGATCATCGCGGTCGTCTGCTGTTACAAGGGGATGACCGCCTCGGGCGGCGCTGAGGGCGTCGGCCGCGCCGTCAACCAGGCGGTCGTGATCGCCTTCCTCGCGATCTTCGCCTTCAACTACGTGTTCACCCAGGTGCTGCTGGCGACGCACCCTCAGCTCACCACGATCGTGAAGTGACATGGAAGACCTGATCGAAACCCCGCGCGGATGGCTCGAGTCCTTCGGGGAGATCGTCAAGTTCGGCGCACGCGTCATCGGCAACGTCGTCAACCTGCGCGTCTTCAACTACTTCGGCGAGGTCCTGCGTCAGGCGGGGATCCTGATCGTGTCCTCGACGCTCGTCATCTGGGGCCTGGTGTTCATCATCGGCCTTCAGTGCGGGATCGAAGGCGCCTACTTTGACCGCAGCGTCGGCACGCCCGAGTACGCGGGCGTGTTCGCCGCCTGGTGCGACCTGCGGGAGCTTGTGCCGCTCTGCTTCGGCTACATGATGGCCGCCAAGGTCGGCACCGGCATCGTCGCGGAGATCGGTTCGATGCGGATCTCCGACGAGATCGACGCGCTCGAGGTGATGGGCATCAGCGGCATCACCTTCCTCTGCGCGACCAGGTTCGTCGGCATGATGCTGGTGCTGCCGTTCGTCTACCTGTGCTCGATCGGCGCCGGCTTCTTCGCGAGCTACTTAGCCGTGGTCCAGCAGATCGGCGACGTATCCTCGGGCGGATACTTCCTGATCTTCTGGCAGTTTCAGAACCCTCCGGACGTCCTCTTCAGCCTGATCAAGGCGATGGCGATGGCGGTCCTGATCATTCTCGTCGGCTGCTATTACGGATACAACGCGAGCGGTGGGCCTGTCGGTGTCGGTACCGCGACGGCGAAGTCGATGGTCTTCAACCTCGTGGGTGTTCACCTGATCAGCATGCTTGGCACGCAGCTGTTCTGGGGTGCCAATCCACGTGCCCCGATAGGCGGGTAGGAAGAGATGTGTAGGGAGACGTATGTCCGCGATCGATGATCCGCAACGTCCGGCGCCGCCGCCGGGCGTCCCGGACGACTACTACAAGTACCACAGCTACAAGGTCTACCCCTCGGGTCGCCGCGACGTCATCGAGTTCAAGGACGTGTACAAGTCGTTCGGGCCCAACCAGATCCTGCGGGGGCTGACGATGGGCCTGCCCGAGGGCATGGTCTCGATGATCCTCGGCCCGTCAGGCACCGGCAAGTCGGTCTGCATCAAGCACATGGTCGGTCTGCTCTATCCCGACTCCGGCGACGTGCTCGTGCACGGTGAGTCGGTTCCCGACATGCCAGACGACCGGCTCTTCGAGATGCGCAAGAAGTTCGGGCTGCTGTTCCAGGATGGAGCCCTGTTCAGCTCGATGAACCTCTACGACAACGTCGCCTTCCCGCTGCGTCAGCACACCGAGAAAAGCGAGCAGGAGATCGAGGAGATCGTCATGCGCCGCCTGCGCGAGGTCGGTCTCGGCAACGCGCGCGAGCGTTTTCCCAACGAGCTCTCAGGTGGGATGCGTAAGCGCGCCGGGTTTGCGCGCGCGCTCGTGCTCGGCCCCGACATCGTCCTCTTCGACGAGCCTGACTCCGGGCTCGATCCCGTCCGTACCGCTTTGCTGGGCGAGCTGATCCTCGAGATCCACCGCGACATGGTCGAGGAGGCCAAGGCGGAGGGCAAGGCATACCTGCCCACGTTCGCGGTCGTGACCCACGACATCATGAGCGCGCGTCGCGTCGCGGACTACATCAACGTGCTCTGGCGTGGGCGGATCGTCGAGGCCGGACCCGCGGAGGACATGCTCAATTCAGACAACCCATTCATCCGTCAATTCCTCGCGGGCGAGTCCCAGGGCCCACTCTCGATGGATTAAGCAGGTGCGGCGGCTCCGGGTCGCGGTTGTCGTCGCGCTGGCCCTGGCCGGTGCTGGGATCGCGCTGACGCTCACGCCATCGACGGCGATCGGCACGTTCGTATCGTCGTCGTCGCCTGACTACGCGGCAACACAGGCGAGCTATCGCGAGTTCGGGACCGATCCGATCGTCGTGCTGGTACGCGCGCCGCTCACGACGCTTATCCAGCAGGGCTCGCTGACAACGCTGAGTCGGCTCGAAGCCTGCCTCGGCGGACAGCAGGTGCGGCTCGACACGCAGCTTGCCGCCTACGTGCCGGTGGCCGCCGCGCAGGCTAAGCCCTACGGCGGCTGGTCGAGTCCCTGTGGGAAGCTGATGCGGCTGCGCGCGGCCAAGGTCGTCTACGGGCCGGCCACGTTCCTGAACCGCGCGGTCGCGGCCGTGAACACAGAGATCGGCTCGCTGACGAAGCGTGCGGCGAGCACCGTCCGTGCGGCTGAGCAGGCTGCGCAGAAGCTTGCTCAACAGCAGGGCCTCGACGCCAACGCGACCAAGGATGCCGTGCAGGCGGCCGGCCAGCTGGCACTGGAGCGCCAGCTGGCGGCCGTCGGCGACAGCAGTGCAGCCAGCGTGCTCGCGGGAGTCCCGTCGATCAGCGACCCGACCTTCCTGCGCCAGATCGTGTTCGGCGCGGCAACGGGCACGAGCACGCCGGTCGCGCGCTTCTCCTATCTGTTCCCGACGAGTCGGGCCGCTGTGATCCAGGTCAGGCTCCGCGCGGACCTCAGCAACAACCAGCAGCAGCAGGCGATCGGCTGGATCCGCTCGGCGGTCGCCATGCCCACTTTCCAGCTGCCGGGGGCGAGCTACACGGTCGCCGGTGAGCCCGTGCTGCTCGCTGATCTGGCAGGCGAGATCGCGAGTCAGCTCGGGATCCTGCTTGCCGTCGCCGTGGCAGTGATGGCGTTGGTGTTGCTCGCCGTGTTCAGACGCAGGCTGCGGCTGCTGCCGCTGGCGGTCGCTCTCGCCGCCGTCGCGATCGCGTTCGGGCTGACCGCGGTCGTCGGCGGCAAGCTGACGATCGCCGAGGTGGCGGTGTTCCCGGTGCTGCTCGGCCTCGGCGTCGATTACGGCGTCCAGTTCCGCTCGGGCACGCCGCGTGGGGCGATCTACATCGCGGCGTTCGCGACGGCCGCCGGCTTCCTCGCACTGCTGATCTCGCCGGTGCCGATGGTGCGCGGCTTTGGCGTGCTGTTGGTGGTCGGCGTGGCTGTCGCAGTGGTGGTGATCTCGCTCTGCCTACCGGACGGCCCCGCCGAGCGGCTTCCCGCTCCGCGGCTCCCGCGTGCGCTTCTGGCCTCCGTCAACGGGGCCGGGCAGATTCTGCGCGGCGCGCTGCCGTGGCTGATCCGCCACCCCCGCCGCGTACTGGCGATCGCCTTTGTGCTCGCCGCCGCCGGCTGGGTGCTCGACGCCCACACGGCTGTGCAGTCCGACATCACCAAGCTCGTGCCGCCGGGGATGCCGGCGCTCCGCCATCTGGATACGCTCGAGCGTGTCACCGGCGTCTCCGGTGAAGTTGACGTGCTGGTCAGCGCTCGCGATGTCACCGCCAGCGGTGCGCTCAGCTGGATGCGCTCCTACGAACGGCGCATGAGCGCGCGCTTCGGGCCGTCGGGCTCGAGTGGCTGTACACGGGCGACCCTCTGTCCGGCGCTGTCGCTGCCGAGTCTGCTGCAGACCGCAGGTGGCTCGCTCAACGTGGTGCCCCCGTACTTCCAGCGCGCGGTGCTGACGGCTGACCATCGCCACGCGATCCTGGCGTTCGGAATCAGGCTGATGCCGCTCGCCCGCCAGCGGCGCGTGATCGAGAGCATGCGCGCCGCCCTCGGATCGGCAGGGGGGCCCGCCTCCGCCAGCCACGTGGCCGGCTCCGGCACCCCTGGGCGCGGAGTTCAGGCGCAGCTCGCGGGGCTGCCGGTTCTGGCCGCGGACGCAGACGGCTCGCTGTCGTCGGTGTCGAGCCGGCTGCTGATGCTCGCCGTCAGCCTCGTGCTGGTTGGGCTGGCACTGCTGGCAACACTGCGGCGGCCGCGCCGTGTGATCGTGCCGCTGGTCCCGATCGTGTTTGCGACGGGCTGGTCGGCGTTGCTGGTCTATGCCCTGCGGATCCCGCTCAACCCGATGTCGGCGACGCTGGGCACTTTGGTGATCGCGATCACGACCGAGTTCAGCGTGCTGCTATCGGAGCGTGTCTGCCGGCAGCAGGGCGTCGGGATGGCGCTGCCGCTGGCGGTCGACGACGCCTACCGCACGACCGGTGTCGCCGTTCTGACCTCGGCCGTCACCGCGATCGCCGGTTTCGGTGTGCTGATCGTTTCTGACATCACGATGCTGCGCGAATTCGGTGTGCTCACGCTGGTCGATCTCTCCGCCTCGCTCGCAGGCGTGATGCTCGTGCTACCGGCGACACTCGCCCTGGTCGGTCTGAAGGCGCCCAAATGATCGACACGCGCCGCTACCAGTGGATGGTCGGCGGGATCGGTCTGGCGCTCGTGGTCGCGTTCTCGGTTTACCTGTACGTCCACGGCGGCGGCCACAACCACCCTGGAGTACGCGAGGGGCAATCGATGCGTCACTTCGTGGCCCCGCTCGCGACGAGCGACCTCGACGCTCCGGCCAACGTCGCTCCGCGCTGCGATCCGGCGCGTCCGGCACGGCGTGGCCTCAACGTCTGCGGTCGCGAGCCGATCGTGCTGGAGTTCTTCGCGCTCGATGCGCCGCCCTGCATCAGGGCGGTCGACGCTCTGCAGCGGGTCAAAGCGCGCTTTCCCGGTGTCGAGTTCGCGGCCGTCGCAGCCGGCGGCAACAAGCGCGGGACACTCGCGCTTGTCCGCTCGCACCACTGGACGATTCCGGTCGCGTACGACAGCACCGCCGCCGTCGCCCAGCTCTACGGCGTTGCGGTCTGTCCGCTGATCGAGGTCGCGGGACGTGGCGGTGTCGTGCAACTGCTGCTGATCGGCGAACGTTGGGAGCACGCGCCGGCGCTCAGTGGCGCGCTACGCCGCGTCCTGCTATCTGATGGCTGATGAGGGAGTTGCTCCGCATCGGCACGGGTGCGCTGCTCGCCTTGACGATCATGTTCGTCGGCAGCTTGGTGCTGTGGCTCGGAACGCCCCTGCTGTGGCTTTGGGTTGGTTCGCAGGTGCAGGGCGGCACGTCGTCGCTCAGCCTTGCGCTGCTCGTGATGGCGGTCGGCGTGCTCGTCACGATCTGGCTGCTCGCCTCCCTGCTCTCCAAGCTCAGCGAGGTCTATCGCTCGATGGCGCTTGCGCGGGGACAGGAAGACCCAGGGCATCGTGTGCTCGAGTCGGTCCTGATCGCGACCGCGGGTGTGGCGATCGTGGTGTTCGGCGCCTGGTTCCTGCTATTCGCCGGAGCGAGCCCGGTGCCGCTCGGGATGAACCTCTGAGCGCTGCCCGACGCTCGACTGGTTACTGCTCGAGCTCTGACGTCTGGACGCAGGCACACGAACCCACGCCCAGACCAACCCCTCCCGGTTCAGACCCAGACGAGCTCGCGCGCGGCTGCGGGCTCGGTCTCACTCGCCGCGCAGCCGCTCAGCTGCTCGGCAAGTAGGCGGCGCTGACGTTCGGTCAGTGCGCCGATCGGCTTGATCTCGCTCACGCCGTTGCGCTCGAGAAACTTCCGGCATCGCGTGCTGCCCCAGCGGCGCTGGGACATGAGCAACTCGCCCACCGTCCATTTGCGGACCGCATCTGGACAGCCGAGGATCACCTCGGCCGCGGAGATCTCGCCATCGGCGATACGCCGCTTGAGCTCGGCGCGAGCAAGACGGACAGCATTTGCGTGCTCCAGGGCCCGCAGTCGCTGTGGCTCTGCGGGCATCTGTGAGGTTTCCGTCATCGACCGTCCTCTCCATCTAATGGTGGCCGCCGGACCTGGCGGGTGCGTTGACCGTGACCGTTCGGACAGCGCAGACAACCGCCACCCCAACGGGTGCTTCTGGAACTCAAATTTCCTAATGGCAGGCAGCGTTTCCGGCGCTTCCGCTCCGCCTCCAACCCCGTCGCTTCTGGAAGCCCACTCAGTCGCTGCCTGCGACCTCCCAACTGAACGCCACGCTATCGCGGTCCGGTACGTAACAGCAAGGTCACAAATCTTGAACCGTTTGCTTAGAGCGTGTTTTTTCTGTGATCACGGCCCAAAGCGAATCTTCAGTGCGTCAGTAGAGATTGTCGACGCGTGGACGTATGTAGGAGCAGGTCGCCGTCTCAAGCCTCACATTGAGGCCATCGTGAGCGTTCAGTCGCCAGATGGCAGCGGACCGTGCTCAGCCTCAAAGGAGTCCTTGGCCTGCCTGAAGATCGCGAGCGCCTGGTCGAGCACGGTCGCGTCGTGGGTCGCCATCACGCTGGTCCGCAGCAGCGCCCCGGCCGGCGGGACCGCGGGGTGGATCGCCACGTTGACGAACACGCCGGCCTCGTAAAGGGCCTTCCAGAGGAACACGGCCTTCCAATCGTCGCCGACCACGACCGGGACGACCGGAGTAACGATCTCTGTGCCGTCGGCCATATGCGCAGGGGGCAGCACCCTGAAGCCGAGCTCCCCGAGGCCGCCGCGCAGGTAGGCGGCGTTCTCGAGAACCTTGGCGAAGAGCTGCGGTCCCTCGTCTGAGCGGCAGATCCTGACGGCAGCGAGCGCGGCTCCGACCGCCGCCGGTACGCCGGAGGCGGTGAAGATGAACGGGCGCGCGGCGATCCGCAGGAACTCGATGACCTCGGCCGAGCCGGCGATCACGCCTCCGCACGAGGCCAGCGACTTCGAGAAGGTCGCCATCCGCAGGTCGACGTCGTCCTCGACGCCAAATAGCTCGCAGGTGCCGGCGCCGCGCTCGCCAAGGACCCCGAAGGCATGCGCCTCGTCGACCATCAACCGCGCCCCGTACTGCTTGGTCAGTTTCACGATCTCGGGCAGCGGCGCGACATCGCCCTCCATCGAGTAGACGCCGTCGACCACGACGAGGACGCCGCCGCCGTCCTCCTGTGCCGCGAGCAGGCGCTTCTCCAGCAGCTCGAGGCGGTTGTGGCGGAAGGCGCGCATCTTCGCCTGCGACAGCAGACAGCCGTCGAGGATCGAGGCGTGGTCACCGGAGTCAGCGATCACTGTGTCGCCAGGGCCGAGGATCGTGCCGAGCGCGCCCAGGTTGGCCTGGTGGCCGGTGGTGAAGACGATCGCATCCTCGGTGCCCATCCAGTCGGCGAGCTCGCGCTCGAGCTCGACGTGCAGGTCGATCGTGCCGTTGAGGAAGCGCGAACCGGTGAGGCCGGTGCCGTAGCGGTCCAGCGCGTCGCGGGCGCCCTGTTTGACACGCTCGTCGCCGGTGAGGCCGAGGTAGTTGTTGGAGCCCAGCATGATCCGGCGCTGGCCCTCCATCTCGACGACCGGAAGTGTCGGACCCTCGAGCACGTGGAAGTACGGGACGGCGCCGATCTCGCGGGCCGCCCGGAGTTGCTCGATGCGCTCGAACTCACGAGCCTTGGCGAAAACGTCGACTGCGGTCATCGTCCTGGAGGCGCATCGTAAGGCATCGTCGTCTGAGCGTGCCTCAGGTTGACAGCGCCGGTCGCGCTGTCACCATCAGGCTGTGCATACCGATGACACGGTGAGCAGCGAGTTCGACGAGCAGCTCTACGAGATCGAGGTGCTCGACGGTGAGCTCGTCGAGCACCATCAGGCGCCGCTCGACCCGGGCGCCGCTGAACGCCTGCCAGTCTGGGCGTCGACGCCGGCGGTGCAGACCGTTGTCGCCGCCGCGACCGGGTTCGTTGCCGGCGCGGCGATGCTTGCTCTGCTGCGCCGTTACGGGCAGTCTCGACTGGAGCGTGCCGCGATGCCGGCTGGCGAGCCGCTGCCGGTCAGCGGTCGCGTGCATGCCTACATCGTCCACGTGCGACCACTGCGGCCATACCTAGATTGAGTACGGAGGTCCGCGTCGAGGTGCGGCCGCCGTGGCCGTTCCGCCTCACGCGTCGCAGCGGCATGGATGGCTTGAGTCCCGTGCGTCGCGGTGTGCTGCACCGGCTGCTGCACGAGCGTGACGAGCGGCGGCGGCGACGAGCCGATCCACGTGCGCGTCGCGCAACTGAGCTCGGGCGACGTCCTGATCGGCGCGCAGGCGGCGGACCACGAGCTGGCGCAGCAGGCGATCACGCGGATGCGCCGCGCGCTCGGCGTCGACCTCGATCTGCGTCAGTTCCACGACGAGTTCTCACGCGACCCGCTGATCGGCGCCGCGGTACGCGCCAACCCCGCGGTCCGCCCGGCTGGCCGCCCGGATCCGTTCGAGGCGCTGGCCTGGGCCGTCACGGAGCAGCTGATCGAGTACGAGCGCGCGGCTGCGATCCAGCGGCGGATGGTCGCGTCGTTGGGGCGACGAGACCCCGAGAGTGGCTTGCGCAACTCCCCGAGCGCCGGCGTCTTTGCCGGCGTCGCACCCGCCCGGCTCGAATCCTTCGACCTCTCAGGTGGCCGCGCCGTGGCACTGGTCCGGGCCGCCCGCGAGGTCGCGCTTGGCCGCGTCGACCTCGACAGTCCTGACCCCGTGGTCCAGGAGGCGGGCTGGCGGCGCCTGCGCACGATCCATGGGATCGGCACTTGGACGGTCGAGATCCTCGCGCTATCCGGGCAGGGGCGGCTCGACCAGATCCCGGCCGGCGACCTCGGCCTGATCAAGCTCGTCGGCAGGCTGCTTTCCGGCGGCGACCCGTGGGCGCGTGCCAGCGAGCAGCAGGTGCGCGACTTCTTCGCCCGTTTCGGTCGCTGGCAGGGGCTGGCTGCCAACTACGCCCTACGCGTCAGGAGGACTAACGAAGAATGCGATGATCGGCGCGTGAAGGAGCAGCTCGCAGCCGCCTTCGGCGAGATCGGCCTCGACGAGCTCTACCGCCGCCAGGCCGAGGCCGCGAGCCTGCTCAATCAGGACGGCGTCGTCTACAACGCCTACCGCGAGTCCCCGGTGCCTGGCCGTGCCTGGCGGCTGGACCCGTTGCCGGCCGTGCTCTCGAGCCAGGAGTGGCAGGCGATCGAGACCGGCGTGATTGAACGCGCCGAGCTTCTCAGCCTGATCCTCGAGGACATCTACGGCCCGCGTGAACTCCTACGCCGGCGGCTGCTGCCGCCGGAGTTGGTTTACGGCCACGCCGGGTTCCTACGGGCATCCGACCAGATCCGCATCTCAGGTGACCGGCAGCTGTTCCTCTATGCGGTCGATCTCGGCCGCGACGATCGCGGCAATGTGTTCGCACTCGCCGACCGCAGTCAGGCGCCCTCCGGCGCCGGCTACGCGCTCGAGAACCGCACGGTGATCTCGCGCGTGCTGCCGAGCCTCTACCGCGACGCGCCAGGTGCATCGGCTGGCGCCGTTCTTCCGATCGTTGCGCAGCGCCCTCCAGGAGGTCGCGCCGCCGGCGGCGGCGCAGGATCCGCGGATCGTCGTGCTGACACCGGGCCCGCTGAATGAGACCGCGTTTGAGCACGCGACGCTTGCCAGCACGCTCGGCTACCCGCTGGTCCAGGGTTCGGACCTGACGGTTCGCGGGGACCGCGTCTGGATGCGCTCGGTCGGCCAGTTCGAGCCGGTCGACGTGATCCTGCGCCGCGTCGACGAGCTCTATTGCGATCCGCTCGAGCTGCGTGCGGACTCGCAGCTCGGGGTTCCGGGGCTGCTCGAGATGGCGCGGGGCGGCTCGGTGGCGATCGTCAACACGCTCGGCTCGGGCGTGCTCGAGAACCCGGCGCTGATGGCGTTTCTGCCGAAGCTCGGTGAGCACCTGCTCGGCCGCGAGCCAGCAGCTTCCGTCGATCCAGACCTGGTGGTGCGGTGACCAGCGGTCGCTGCGCTACGTGCTCGCACACCTCGATGAGCTGGTACTGCGTCCGGTGAACCATGGGCCAGGCGCGTCGACACTGCTTGGCTGGGAGCTCTCCGAGCTCGAGCGTGAACGTCTGCGCGCCGCGATCCAGCAGCGGCCCAGCGGGTGGGTCGGCCAGGCGCGGCTGGCGCTCGCTTCAGAGACACTGCTGACCCCGGACGGCCTCGAGACGCGCGGGAGCGTGTTGCGCACATTCGCAGTCGCCCGCGGCGAGTCGTTCGTGGTGATGCCGGGCGGCCTCACGCGCGTGCAGGCCAGCGCCGAGGCGCGGCAGATGTCCGGTCAGGCCGGCGCGATCACAAAGGACACATGGGTGCTCGCGTCCGAGCCGGAGACGCTCAGCGCCTTCTGGCTGCGGTCAGGGCCGGCGATCGAGGGGATCGATCCGATGGCCTCGATCCCCTCGCATGCGGCCGAGAGCCTCTGGTGGCTTGGCCGTTACGCCGAGCGCGCCGAGGCGATCACGCGCCTCCTGCGTACGGTGATCGACCGCGCCAACGAGTTCGGCAGCGGCACCAATCCGGTTGGCAGCGCCGCGCTTGACGCCCTGGTCGGAGCGCTCGACTGGGTGGCCGGTGCCGACGAGACGCTCGCGCAGCCGGTGCGGGCGCTGCTCGACAACGCCTACGCCGTGCGCGACCAGCTCAGCCGCGACACCTGGCTGGTGATCGGGCCGCTGGAGCGGATCCTCGCTGACCTCAACGGGCCGCTCGGCGATCCGCAGGGCTACAGCCAGGCGGCGCTGCAGCAGGTGATCCAGAGCCTGCTGGCCCTCGGCGGGCTCGGCGTGGAGAGCATGGTCCGCGACCTCGGCTGGCGCTTCATGGACGCCGGCCGACGGCTCGAGCGCAGCATCCAGCTGTTGTCGCTGTTGCAGGCGACTGTCGGCAGTGACGCGAGGCACCGCGACTGACTCGATCGTCCTGGAATCCGTCCTCTCGGCGGCTGAGAGCATCATCACCTACCGCTTCCGGTACCGCTCGCAGGCCCAGCCCGAGACGCTGCTCGAGCTGCTGCTGCTGGATCGCGACAACCCGCGCTCGCTGATCTATCAACTTGAGCGCCTGATCGAGGACCTCGAGGCGCTCCCGATCAGCGGTCGCGCACGCCTGCGGCCGGAGCAGCGCCTTGCGCTCGAAGCGACGACGATGCTGCGCCTCGCCGACCCGGCCGAGCTCGCTCGCGCGCAGCCCGACGGCAGCCGTCCGGCGCTGACCTCGCTGCTCGACCAGCTGGTCGAGCGCCTGCTTGCCACCGGGGCCGCGGTCGACACCGAGCACTTCGTCCACACGGCGCCGACCTTCTCGCTGGTCGGTAGCGCAGGCGCGGAGCCCGTGATCGTCAGGGGTCGCTGAATGGCGGCCACCGTCTACAGGGTCACGCACCGCACCGACGTACTCGTACGAGCAGCCGGTCAGCTCGAGCTACGGCCAGCTGCACATGCTGCCGCGCGAGCTGCCCGTGCAACGCTGCCGCAGCGCCGGCGTCAGCATCGACCCGGAGCCCGAACTCACACGTGAACGCGTCGACTTCTTCGGCAACCGGGTCTCCTACTTCGCGCTGCACGAGCCGCATCAGCATCTGAGCGTGACGGTTACCAGCGTCGTCGAGGTGCAGGAGCGGCCCGCCGAGCTGTCACTGTTCGGGCAGAGCTCGTGGGAGCAGACGCGGGACGCCGTCGCGTCAGGCGCGGAGGGGATCCCGCAGGATGTCGTCCAGTACGTGCTCGACTCCCCGCTCGCCGCGGCAGCCGACAGCTACCGCGACTACGCTGCTGCGGCGTTCGCTCCGGGCGCCGGCGTGTTCGAGGCAGTCGCGACGCTCAGCTCGCAGATCCATGCCGACTTCGAGTACCACCCGGGCTCGACCTCGGTCACGACGCCGTTGACGGAAGCGTTCGCCAACCGGCGCGGTGTCTGCCAGGACTTCGCGCACCTGGGCATCGCCTGCCTGCGCTCACTCGGCCTGCCGGCGCGCTATGTGAGCGGCTACCTCGAGACCGATCCGCCTCCCGGCCGGCCAAAGCTGACCGGCGCCGACGGCTCCCACGCCTGGCTGTCGGTGTTCGTACCCGACGCCGGCTGGGTCGACGTCGATCCGACCAACGACCAGTTCGTCGGCGATCGCTACATCACCGCCGCGATCGGGCGCGACTACGGTGACGTCCCGCCGATGAACGGCGTGATCTACACGCCGGGGCGCACCGACCGCCTGGAGGTCGCGGTCGACGTCGTCGCCCTCGAGCGCTGACCCCGACAGCTCTCAGCTGGCGATCAGGATCTCCAGCCGACGCGGGCCATGGACGCCCTCGACTCGGGATAGTTCGATGTCTGAGGTCGCTGACGGGCCCGATATCAGGGTCAGCGGTGCCCGCCGGTCCACGACGCTGTTGGCGAGCAGCTCAAGCGCCTCGGGGACTCCGTGCACGATCTGTGGAGCTCTGACCACGCAGATGTGGAGGTCGGGGATGAGCGTCAGCGCCCGCCGTCCCTGGTCTGGGCCGGAGTCGAGCGCGAGCGTGCCGGTCTGCGCGACCGCGATCGCGCAGCCGGTGATGACACCGTCGGCGGCATCGAGCCGCGCTGAGCTGAGGGGCGGGTCGTCGAAGATCGCGCGCACGCCGGACGTCAACCAGCTGCGCTCGAATCCGCCGGGCACAACCAGCGACGTCACGCCGTGTCGCCCGCACACGTCGGTGACCGCGTCGCGAACAGACTCGGCGTCGACCGTGCAGTGGGTTACGTTGGCGCGGTAGTCGAGCACCCGCCGGGCGAACAGATCGACGAGCTCTTCGGGGTCGATCGGCACGCCATGGGTGAACGCGGCCGCCGCGTCGCCGCTACCGGTGACGTCCCAGAGCTCGGCCTCGCCCGCAGGAACGTCGGCGGTCGCAGCGCGTACGCGGCCGAGGATCAGCTCGCGAGCGCTCATCGACCCTGCTCGCGGGTGCGCCACCACTCCCGGAATGTCTGCTTGGGGAGCGCTGGTAGGTCCCGACTCGAAGTCCAACCGGCCAGCGGGCCGGGCAGCCGTCGCTCGATCCGGCCACCTCGCGATAGTGGCCAGGCGCCGACCTGAGCGGCGCGCTGGGCGAGTTCGTAACGCCGGCGGTCGCGGAACACACTTGCCATCACGCGCATCGCCATACGTTCGCGGGGGTCCCCACCCTGCTCGCGGACGACGCGGCCGCGCAGGTGCACGAGCACTGACGGAATGTCGATCTTCACCGGACAGACCTCGTAACAGGCCCCGCACAGCGATGATGCCCATGGCAGTGTGGTGCCCTCTCGCATACGGCTCAGCTGCGGTGTCAGGATCGCCCCGATCGGGCCCGGATAGGTCGACTCGTAGGCGTGACCGCCGACACGCTCGTACACGGGGCAGACGTTCAGACAGGCCGAGCAACGGATGCAGTGCAGTGCCTGCCGCCCGGTCTCGTCCCGCAGTACATCGGTGCGTCCGGCATCCAGCAGCACCAGATGGAATTCCTGTGGACCGTCACCCGGTACGACGCCGGTCCACAGTGACGTGTAGGGGTTCATCCTCTCGGCCGTTGAGGAGCGCGGGAGCAGCTGAAGCATCACCTGCAGGTCGGCGAAGCGCGGCAGCACCTTCTCGATTCCCATGACCGTGATCAGTGTTCGCGGCAGGGTGGTGCACATGCGGCCGTTGCCCTCGGACTCGACCACGCACACGGTGCCGGTTTCGGCGACCGCGAAGTTGGCGCCGCTGACCGCGACGGTCGCCGAGAGGAACTTTTCACGCAGGTACCGGCGCGCGGCGGCGGCCAGCACCGCCGGCTCGTCGGTGAGGGTCTCGGTCCCAGGTAAATGCTCCCGGAACAGATCGCGGATCTCAGAGCGGTTACGGTGGATCGCCGGCACCAGGATGTGGGAGGGCTGGTCATTCGAGAGCTGGTTGATCAGCTCGGCCAGATCGGTCTCGATCGCAGTGATTCCGCGCGCGGCCAACGCCTCGTTGAGGTGGATCTCGTCGGTCGTGATCGACTTGACCTTGACGACCTCGCGCGCTCCGGCGGCGGCGGCGATGTCGCCGACGACCCGGTTCGCCGCCTCGGCGTCCGGCGCCCAATGGACCGTGCCGCCGGCGGCCCTGACCGATTCCTCGAGCTTCTCGAGGTGCACGTCGAGATGCCGCATTGCCTGCTCCCTGATGCGCTTTCCGGCCTCGCGCAACTGCTGCCAGTCGTCCAGCTCCGCCACCGCGCCGGCGCGTTTGTCGCGGATTGTGTGCGTCGCAACCCTCAGGTTGTGGCGGAGCTGCGTATCGGCCAGCGCGGCCCGGGCTGCTGCGGGGAAGCCGTGTGAGCTCACGCCGCCTCCGTCGCGGCGAGGATCTCGGCGATGTGCATCGTCCGCACCCCGGCCCGCTGCCGTGCCAGGCCGCCGCCGATGTGAAGCAGGCAGGAGCTGTCCGCAGCAGTGCAGATTTCGGCGCCGCTGGCGAGGATGTCCCGCAGCTTGTCGGTGAGCATCGCGGTCGACGTATCCGCGTTCTTGATGGCGAAGGTCCCGCCGAAACCGCAGCAGGTCCCGGGTTCTGAGAGCTCGGTCAGCTTAAGACCTCGAACGTTTCGCAGTAGCCGCAGCGGTCCGTCGCCGACGTCGAGCAGCCGCAGCGAATGACAACTGGCGTGGTAAACGACCGTGTGCGGGAAATAGGCGCCGACGTTCTCGAGGCCCAGCTGCCCGACAAGGAACTCGGACAGCTCGAAGACGCGGGGCGTGAGGGCAGCAACACGCGCCTGAAGTTGAGCGTCGCCGAACTCGGTCGCCAGCTGCGCGTACTGGTGCCGGACCATCGCGACGCACGATCCCGACGGCGCCACGATCGCGTCGAACGACTCGTCGCTGAAAACGTCGACGAACCTCCGGACCAGCGGCAGCGCCTCCTCGGCATAGCCGGAATTGGCGTGCATCTGACCACAGCAGGTCTGCTCGTCGGGGAACTGCACCGTGTGACCGAGACGCTCGAGCAGCTCCACGCTCGCCCTGCCCGCTTCGGGGAAGAGCGTGTCGGTCACGCAGGTTACGAACAGCGCCAGATTCAATTCAGAGGCCGGTTCTGGAGCTGTCCAGTCGGGTGGGCTGAGGTCAGACGCCCTGGCCCTGCAGCAGCTCGTTCGTCGACGCGTCCGTGATCGCGTTCGGGTTGTCCAGCAGGTGGTTGTTCGTCATCCACGTCCCGAACGTATTCCACTCTGCCTCGCGCTGCCAGCCCCAGACCTTGGCACCGGGCGGGAAGAAGGAGGGCATGGCCGCGACCAGCGTGTTGAGCTGCAACGCCTTCGACGAGCTGAGCGAGGGGACAGCGGCGACAAGGTCGTTGATCGCCCGCCGCGGGTTCGCCCGAGCAGCGCGGTAGCCGCGCGCGACCGCCTGCACGAACCGCCGCAGCAGTGGCGCGTGGTCGACGATCGAGCCCTTGCGGACGACCAGCACGAGTCCGTCGTAGGTGGGGACGCCGGGCTGGCTCAGCAGCTGCTGCAACGACGCCGGCCAGAGCGGCGCGTCGGGCTGGGAGAACGTCGTGGTCGTCGGCGTCGTGGTGGTCGTCGCCGGCGTCGTGCTCGTCGTCGGAGTCGTGCTCGTGGCTGTGGTAGCTGGTCTTGGTCGTCGAGCTCGTGGCTGGTCGTCGAGGTCGTGACCCCACTGCCGCCCGAGGGGCCAGCCTTCGGCACCGCGATCGTGATCGCCGAGAGCGGGCCGTGTACGAGCGCGGCGACGCCAACCACCGGTTGGTCCACGTTGCGGTGGAGCAGCACGCTCGGCTCGGAGGAGACCGCGAACAGCGCCTGCCCGTCGTGGACCATCGTCACCGGGTCCTGTCCGGCGGCGGGCACCAGTATGTGGACGTTGATGTCGGTCTGCGCGAAGTAGCCACGCGCCTGGGCCTCGTAGATCCCCGTGTAGAAGGCGTTGGGCGGTCCCGCCAGCACGATGCTGACCTGGTTGGCGGTGCCGGGCTGCGGGACGATCGTGTTCGTGACCTCGCCGCAGCCGGCCAGCGCCACGCCCGCGAGCCACGGCGGCGATGGCCGTGGCGCGGGTACGGAAAGCTCGGTGACGGAGTCTCATCGGGGCTGTGTCTCTCTCTGTCGGTGGACCCAGGGCAGCGCTCGCCGCTCGGCCAGCGTCAGCAGTGCAAACAGAAGGATGGCGAAAGCTGCGAGAACCAGCACGGTGGCAAACGCCTCGGCTGTCTCAAGGTTGGAAATTGTCACGTTGAGCAGGTACCCAAGTCCGGAGCTCGACCCCGCCGACTGTTCAGCGAAAACCGCGCCGATCACGGAGAACACGGCGGCCAGCTTCGCGCCGGTGAACAGGCCCGGCAGCGCGCTCGGCAGCTCGACCCGCCAGAAAGTCTGCCTGCGACTGGAGTCGAACGTGCGCAGCAGCTTGATCAGGTCTGGATCGACGGTCTGTAGCCCATTGAGCGTAGTCACGACGATCGGGAAGAAGCAGACGAGCGCGATCACGACCAGCTTCGGCAGTAGCCCGAACCCGAGCCACAGCACCAGCAGTGGCGCCAGGATCACGATCGGGACGGCCTGCGACGCGACCAGCGGCGGATACAGCGCCCGCCGCGCGAGGTCGGAGAAGTGCAGCAGCACAGCACTGAGCAGGCCCGACAACCGCCGCCAGCGAGATCCCGCAGAGGATCTCCGCGGCGGTGGGCTTGAGGTTGTGCCAGAGCGTGCCGCGATCGTCGATCAGCGCCGTCAGCACCGCGTGGGGGGACGGCAGCACCAGTCCGCTGACGCCGCTGACGTCGACGTACACCTGCCAGATCGCGAGCAGCACGACCACCGCCAGTAACGGGAGCAGCCAGCCGGCGCGACGCGTCAGGCTCGCTCACCCGCCAACCCCGAGCGCCGCCAGCGCGGCCGCGCGCAGCTCCACGACCGCCGCGTCGGTTGGTCTCCGCGGGCGCGGCGTCTCGACCCTCAGGTCAGCGACGACCCGGCCCGGCCGCGGCGAGAGCACCACGACGCGATCACCCAGCAGCACCGCCTCCTCGACGTCGTGCGTCACGAGCACGACCGTCCGGGGCTCCTGGCCAGCAGCCGTGCGAGCCAGCCCTGCATCTCGGCACGCGTGATCGCGTCGAGCGCCGCGAACGGCTCGTCCAGCGCCAGCACCGGCTTGCCCGCCAGCAGCGTGCGCAGGAACGCGACCCGCTGCCGCATCCCGCCCGAGAGCTCGTACGGGCGCGCTCCTTCGAAGCCGACCAGACCGAACCGCTCGAACCACGGATGCACCTGATCGCGCGCCTGCTGGCGCGCGACCCCACGGACACGCAGCGCCAGCGCCGCGTTGTCGATCGCCGAAAGCCACGGCAGCAGCAGGTCGCGCTGGGGCATCAGCGCCGCCGGCTCGCTGCTGCACCGTGCCAGCGTCCGGCTGCTGCAGACCGCAGATCAGCTCGAGCAACGTCGTCTTGCCGCAGCCGCTCGGGCCGACGACGGCGACCGTCTCGCCGGCCGCGACGGTCAGCGAGAGGTCGCGCAGCGCCGCGACCGGTTCGCTGCCGCGACGCCCCGCGAACGTGCGCGAAACGCCCTCGATCTCGATCAACTGACGGTGGGCCTCGTGAGCGCCTTGACGAAGTCCTCCAGCTGGTCCGTGCGCCAGCACTCGAAGGCCTGGCAGTACTGCTCGTAGACCGAGATCACGCTGTCGCCGTAGTTCCAGTAGAGCTTCGGCTCCGGGTTCAGCCAGAAGGTGCGCCCGGCCTTGGCGGTGATCGCGGCGAACAGGTCCTCGCGCGGCGGGCGCCCGTTGGTGCGCGCGTCGCCGAGCACGATCACGGTCGCGCGCGGGTGCAGCTCGTCCTCGATCTCGGCCAGGAACTCGCTCCACACGCGTCCGTAGTCGGTGTAGCCGGAGACGTCGGCGACGCCGGCGTCGCGGGCGATCGCCGCGGCGGCCGCGCGGAAGTCGCGCTCGCGCTGGAAGACCTCGGTGACCTCGGAGATGCGCTCGATGAACACGAACGAGCGCTGCTTGCGGAAGGCGTCGTGCAGCGCGTGCAGGACGCTCAGGAAGAAGGTGCTGGCGCTGGTGACCGAGGTCGAGACGTCACAGAGCACGAACAGCTCGGGTCGCCGCGGCCGTCGCGGCCGGTACTTCAGCTCCACCGGCACGCCGCCGGTCTGCAGCGATGCCCGCATCGTCGCGCGCACGTCCACGTGCGCGTGCCGGTTCTGGCCGCGCAGCTCGTGGCCCTGTGAGGCCAGCCGCCGGCGCAGCTGCGCGACGACCTTGTGGACGGCGGCAAGGTCCTGAACGGGGCCGCCCGGCAGCGAGCGGTCGAGGTCGGTCAGCGGGCGCTTCGGCGGCAGCGCCTGGTTGCGCTCGATCTGACCGCGCTCGAGCTCGCGCCGCAGCGCCTGCTCGAAGCGCCGCAGCTGATCGCGTGAGATCCCGTCGCGGCGCGGGTCGTCCGGCGGCAGCTCGGGCTGCGGCTCGGTGCGCAGCCCCAGCGCGCGGCGGATCCGCTGCACGTCGACGCCGAGCACGCCCGAGCCCTCGCCCTTGCCGAAGGCCGCGATCGCGAGCCGTGCAAGGTCGCGCAGGTCTGACTCCGAGCCCTCCTCGAGCGCCTGCGCGATCTGACGGCGCAGCTCGTCGAGGTCGACCTCGTCGCCGCCCACTCGCGTCTGCGGCTCGGAGACGTCGAGCCGCACCGCCTGCATCTCGGTGGCGCGGAAGAAGAAGCGCTCGAACACGAGGTCGAACAGCCGCCGGTCCTCCGGTGACTTGGCGATCGTCGTCGCCAGCGTCTCGCGGAACTCGGCCGGTGAGCTCCAGTCGACGAGCTCGAGCGCCTTGAAGGCGTCGAGCATCTCCGAGGTGCCGACCGCCACGCCCTCGGAGCGCAGATCCTCGGCGAAGGCGACCAGCTGCCCGTCGAAGTCGACCTGCTCGGCGGACATGGCGCGGTCTACGCGGCTTTGGCGGGCTCGAGCTTGACGCCGACCCGCTCGGCGACCGTGTCGAGGTCGGTGCGGTGCTTGACGATCACGCTCATCGTCTCGCGGAACGTCGTCCTGGTCGATGTCGCTCGCGCCCAGCAGCAGCAGCGCTCGCGCCCAGTCGATCGACTCGGCGATGCTCGGCGGCTTCTTCAGGTCGAGCTCGCGCACCATCTGGATGACCTCGACGAGCTTGCGCGCGACCGTCTCGGGCAGCTCGGGCGAGTGCATCCGCACGATCTCGAGCTCGTGCTCGAGGTCGGGGTAGTCGAGCCACAGGTACAGGCAGCGGCGCTTGAGCGCCTCGGTCAGCTCGCGGCTGTTGTTGGAGGTCAGCAGCACCACCGGGTGGGTCGTCGCCTCGACCCGCCCGAGCTCGGGGATCGTGATCTGGAAGTCCGACAGCAGCTCGAGCAGCATCGCCTCGAACTCCTGGTCGGTCTTGTCGATCTCGTCGATCAGCAGCACCACCGGCTCGGGCGAGGCGATCGCCGTCATCAGCGGCCGCGCGAGCAGGAAGTCCTCGCCGAAGATGTCGTCCTGGACCTTGTCCCAGCCGGTGTCGCCGGCCTCGGTCTGGATCCGCAGCAGCTGCTTGCGGTAGTTCCACTCGTACAGCGCCTTGGCCTCGTCGAGACCTTCGTAGCACTGCAGGCGCACGAGCTCGCGTCCCAGATACTTGGCCAGCGCCTTGGCCAGCTCGGTCTTGCCGACACCGGCCGGACCCTCGACCAGCACCGGCTTGCCGAGCTGAGTCGCCAGGAAGGAGACCAGCGCGGTCGACTCGCCGGGCAGGTAGCCGACGGCGCGCAGGCCATCTGCGACATCCTGCACTGAGGTGGGGTTCGTGGCCATGCGGCAAATATAGGGAGGGAGGCGCTTGAGACTGCCACTCGCGGCCGCCGCCGCGCATCTCGGCTTGCTCGGCCCGCTGCTGATCGTCGGGTTCCTGGTCGGCGTCTACGGACACATGTCGCGGTCGCGCACGCTGATCCTGTGCGGCATCGCCGTGATCGCCGTCGTCAGCCTGTACTTCGTTGCCGCGGGCGAGGTCCAGACGTTCTGAACGCCATCGATGCATGTTTACCGCGAAAAATGGCGGTAAACTGCATCGCTCCCGGCTCGCGTGTGGCAGGCCGGAGGCGAGCTCAGAGGATCGGGATGTCCCGCACCTCGAACTCGCCGCCGTCCCCGCCTCGCTCGAGCCGTGCCACGCACCAGTCGATCAGCGCCCGCAGCGCCTCGAGCAACTGCCGCAGCGCCTCGGTAAGGCGCACCCGCAACTCGTCGGGCACCAGCGCCAGCAGCTGCTCAACGAGCTGTGCCAACGAGTCGGCGCCGGCCTGCTCGGACTCGGAGCCGCGGGGAAACTCCCAGCCGCGCGGCGGCACCGCCGCCCCGTCCTGATCACTCGCCACGACTGAAACTCACCTCCAGGGTGCCGTCCACGTAGGTAGCTGATACCGCTTTATACGCCGCCAGCGTCGGCGGCAACATGATCGTGCGGCGCCGACCGCCGGCGGTCACGACCAGCTCGAGCCCGACCTGCTTGAGCCCGATGTCCTGCTTCTGCGTGAACGGGATCGCCAACCGCAGCGTCGCGCCGTTCTCGTCGCTCTCGATCGATTGGGTGATGGTGTCGTGGAGGATCGCGGCGGGGTCGGTCTCGGCGCTGGTCAGCTGACCAGCACCGAACAGCGTCTCGCCCAGCTTCGCCAGCATCTCGACGCCGATCACCTCCTGCTCGAAGTACGGGGCCTCCAGTACGGGCACAGGTTCGAACCCTGAACGCACCAACTCGAGTTGCTCCTGCTGATGCGCGCGCCAGCCGGCGAAGTAATCACCCACATCCTCGGGAAAAACCTTGTTGACGACCACCGCGTCGGTCAGATAGCCGTACAGGTTGAGGTACGTGAACGTGCGCATCGCCTCACCGATCACCATCCGGTCGGGCGCCATCACCAACCGGATCGTGCTGTGCTCGGTGTCGCGCAGGATCTGATCCATCGCGATCAGATTGGCCGACAGCCGCTGCACGTCATCGAAGACCGCGCCGGTCGGCAGCGGGATGTCGAGCACCGTTCGCGCGAGCGGCGCCGCCGCTGCCAGGATCGCCCGTTCCAGCGGTACGACCTTCTCGAGCCACCAGCGCGCGGCGTCCGGAAAG
The DNA here is from genome assembly GCA_963720195.1 of uncultured Conexibacteraceae bacterium. GTDB lineage: Bacteria > Actinomycetota > Thermoleophilia > Solirubrobacterales > Solirubrobacteraceae > Palsa-465. The sequence continues at coordinate 367,401 of CAVRFD010000004.1, read as the reverse complement.
GACAGCAGCCGCAGCGTCTCGCCGGTTGGCGCGCAGTCGACGATGATCACGTCCCAGTCGCCGGCGGCATGGAACTCCTTGAGCCGCAGCAGCGAGAACAGCTCATCCATCCCCGGCGGAACCGTCAGCTCCTCCGCCGAGATCCTGTCGAGGCCGCGCTGCATCAGCAGCGTGCCGAACCACTCCTGCACGCCGGCCCAGTGACGACCGAGCTCGTGCTGGGCGTCGATCTCTGCCGCCGCCAGATTCGCGCCCACTTCCTTCGGCTCGGGCTCGAGCTCGGTCTGCAGCGAGTCCGCGAGACTGTGGGCCGGGTCCGTGGAGAGGATCAAGGTGCGCCGCCCGGCCGCGGCACAGCGCACAGCCGTCGCGGCGGCAACAGACGTCTTGCCGACCCCGCCCTTGCCCGTGTACAGAATCGTGCGTGGCGTCAAGCTGCCTAGGCTACGGGGCGGCGCCGCCAGTTGTCGTCGTCCCGGTTGGTGTGGTCGACGTCGTCCTGGTTGGCGTTGGGGTGGTCGGGGTTGTCGTCGCTGTTGTGGTTGTGGTGGTTGTGGTGGTTGTAGTCGTGGTGGTTGTCTTCGTCGGCTTCGGAATCGGGACCGTGACCGTTTGCACCGTTCCGGTCGTCGGTTGGATCGCGTAAGGCTGCGGGCAGGTTCCCTTACAGATCTGCAGCGACGTCGTCAGCTTCGCGTAGTGGCCAACCGGGTCCGTGACGGACATGGTCAGGCTGTAGGTCCCGGCCTTCAGCTTCGGGACCGCGAATGAGCTCGTTCCCGCGAAGAAGCTCTTCTTCGCATAGGCGTAGTTCTTGCTGCCCTGACTGAGCGTGACGCCGACAGCCGCATACTTCGAGGTCTTGAACTTGAGGCTGAACTTCTCGCCGGCGGCGGCGCTCGTCGTCAGCAGCGTCAGCTGCGGCTTCGTGAGCAGATCGGCCTCGAACTGCTGGTAGGTCGTGCAGTAGACCGAGATCTGCGTCTTCTGGCAGAGCAGCTTGAGGAAGCCGGTGACAAGCGTGTGGTAGTTGAGCGAATCGGCCTCACCCGGCTGGTACAGCGACCAGCCGCCGACGATGAACGATTTCAGCTCCGACTGTGCCTGGACGTTGCCGACGTTGTAGAGCGCGGTCGCGGCCGGATCGAGCGAAGCCTGCGAGTAGTCGTAGAGGCCGATCAGCGTCTCCAGGAAGGCGTTGATGATGTCGGTCTTCGGCGTGAACGAGTACTGCAGGTAGCGGGACCCGAGCAATGTCTTCACCGCGACGCCGGTGGGCGGCGCGGTCTCCAGCAGCGGGAGCGCATTGTGTGCGTCCGTCAGGTACTGGCGGTTGCCGGTTGCCAGGTATGCATCGGTGAGCGCTTCGAGTCCGGTGCCCTGAGCCATCGCGCTGACCCAGGGTGGCGTACCGCCCTCCCAGTTGAAGTAGTACTCCCAGGCGAGGCCGCCGCCGCGCCTCACCGCCAGCGGCACCATCTCGCTCATCAGCGTGGTCAGCTTCGGGTAGTCGGCGGGGCCGGCCTCGTAGTAGCCGTCGCCCTCGCCGAACGTGTGCAGCACCTGCAGCTGGATGCCCGACCCCGCGTAGTACTGCCAGACGAGTTCCGACCCCTGGAACTGGACCGAGGCGCCGTTGTCGAGCGCCGTTCCGGTCTTCCAGTACTTGGCGTTGTTCTCGAGCGTCAGCATCAGCACCGGCAGGCGGGGGACCGTGATCTGCTTGTCGGTCGCCATCTCGGTGAGGGTCGCGGTCACGTCCTTGAGCGGGGTCGCGCGCCACTTGGCGAGGTGCTTCTCCTCCGAGATGGCCTGGTTCCAGCCGTTCAGGTCGCTCTGGTAGTCGGCAGCGTCGAGCGTGCCCTTGTTACGGAGACCCAGGAGCGCCTGTGCGAACGTGATCGTCTTCGGCTGTTGCTTCTTTTTCTTGGTCGCGAGCGCCGCGCGGCCGACCCGAGCGACACGGGCCAGCGGCGCCCGCACGTTGGGTGTGATCGCGAGTGGGTTCGCAGGCGGTCCCAGGATCGGGCCCGTGACCGGCGCCGCCGGCAGCGTCGGGTTCGCGGCTGGTCCCGTGAGGTACGGGTTATTGACGACGTGCGTGCGTCCGTTGTGGCCGAAGACGGTCACCATGGCCGCCGGCGCCGAGCCGGCGGACAGCCCCAGGACGGCTAGGACGCACGCCGCCAGCATCAGCGGCAGGCGTCTGCTCATCAGACGCGATGATATGTTCGGCCCGCGAGTTTCATGCACGCTTTCGTGCGTCGCCGTACCCGAGGTAGCTGTGTTGCGTAAAGGACTCATAACCGCCGTTGCCCTTGTAACCGCTGGGCTTGTCGCAGGTTGCGGAAGCGGGTCGTCAAAGCCCGATCCACCGGCGCCAAGCGGGTCGAGTGCCGCCCGCCAGCTCCTGACACAGACCTTCGACGGTCATCACACGATCAACAGCGGCGTGATCACGCTTGGCGTCAAGGTGGTGCCGACCGGCTCCTCAACGGTCACGCAGCCGCTCGAGTTCTCGTTCAGCGGGCCGTTCACGAGCACCGGCGGCAAGCTGCCGGAGTCCGACTTCACGATCAACGTCTCGGCCCAGGGCCAGCACGGCTCGTTGCAGGTGATCTCGGCGGGCGGCAAGGGCTACATCACCGTCTCCGGACAGAGTTACAGGATGCCCGCTGCCAGCTTCAAGAACCTTGAATCCGGCTTCGGCTCACTCGCAAGCTCCGGTGGCTCCTCGACCTCGACCTCCGGCTCCGGTGCCTTCCGAAAGCTTGGGATCCAGCCACTCGACTGGCTGTCCAACCCTCAGATCGTCGGCAACTCCACCGTCAACGGCGTCGCGACCACCCAGGTTCACGCGAGCGTCGACACGAGCGCGATGCTGCACGATGTCAGCAAGCTGCTGGGCAAGACCAGCTCGCTCGGAGTCAGCGGCACGAGTTCGCTGCCACAGAGCCTCTCAGCCTCGACTCAGAAGCGGATCGCAGACGCGCTCGGGTCGCCCAGCTTCGACGTTTGGACCGGCAAGAGCGACAAGATCCTCCGCAAGCTCACGGTCTCCGCGACGGTCCCGGTCACCGGCCAGGAGCGGACGCTGCTCGGCGGCATGACCTCGGCAGCCTTCACCTTGGACTTTGAGTACAGCGATCTCAACCAACCGCAGACGATCAACGCGCCGACCTCGGTCAAGCCCTACAGCGTCTTCCAATCGAAGGTCGACACGATCCTTCAGGAGATCGAGAGCGGCCTCGTCTCCGGCTCGTTGAGCGGCGGCACCGACACCGGCACCTTCACCAGTACGATCCAGTCCGGCGCGAGCACTGTGGCAAACGCGGACAAGAAGTACACGAACTGCATCACCGCCGCCGGGGGCGACGTCAAGAAGATGCAGAAGTGCTCCTCACTGCTTGGCAGCGGCTGACCGAGCGCGCAGCTGGCAAGCGCGTTACGACGATGCAGCCTGGTCTCGCACCAGCGCCGGGGGATGCCGGATCGACGGCGCAACGGTCGCGCAGAGCGCGAGCCCGAGCGTCCAGGCGGCCACAACGAGGATCGTCGTTGCCGGTCCGGTGTGCTCGAACAGGTAGCCGACGGCGAGCGGCCCGAGCCAGGCGAGCGACATCGCCATGGTCGTCGCGACCGACTGCACGCGACCCTGCAGGTGGTCGGGCGCGGCGGCGATACGCGAGCCGGCGACGACGGCGTTGGTTGCGGGCGTGACGAATTCCGTCGCGCCGACGAGCACGCCGATCAGAAGCGGGTTGTGCGCGACCAACATCAGCAACACGACGCCGAGTGCGAGCCAGGGCTCGCCGACGATCAGGCCGCGGGCACCCACTCGGCGGCGGATCGGGCCTGCGATCACGGCTCCGATCAGCCCGCCGACGCCGATGATCGTGAGCATCACGCCGATCATCGCGGTCGACGCATGGTGGTGTCGGGCAAGCAGGATCGCGAGCAGGTAGAGCCCGGTGAAGATCGGATTACCGGCTGCGAACAGCAGCGCGGTGGTACGGAAGAACGGCTGACCGCGCAGCCATGCAACGCCCTCCGCGACCTCTGAGCGCATCTCACGCCAAGGGCGCGCAGCTGTCTCGGGGGCCGTCTGGAAGCGCGACCTCGTCGACGCAATCGCGGCCGTCGAGCCCAGGAACGACGCTGCGTCAACGGCGAACGGAAGCGCCTGAGCGAGCGAGAACAGCAGGCCGCCGAGCGACGGGCCGACGATTCCAGCAGCGAACGAGCGCGCCTCGTTTGCTGCGACCGCGTCCTGTAGCTGCTCAGGCGCGACGACGTGCCGCAATGCACCGCGTTCGCAGATGTAGGAGGTGATGAAGAGACCACCGTCGAGGAAGGCGACGAGCACGATCTGCGCGTAGGCTGGTTGCCCCAGCACCAACGCCACGACGATGCTGGCCGCGCCGAGCATGCGGATCACGTCGCACCCGATCATCAGGCGCTTGCGATCGAAGCGGTCGGCCAGCACTCCGGCCGGCAGCGAGAATATCGCGAGCGGTAGCCACCTCGCCAGCCCGACGACGCCGGCTTTCGCCGGCGATCCGGTCAGTGCCAGCACCAGCAGCGGATACGCGACGGTCGAGGTCTGCGATCCAACCTCGGACAGCGCCTCCCCGCCCCAGAGCAGCAGGAAGTCGCGGTTCCTAAGCGGTCGCTGCCGGCGCATGCGCGCACGATCCGCGCCGGCCGGCAGCCACCAAGCTACTCCCGACCGACCTCTTGGTCGTCTTCTTCGAGCTCGTCGTCGGTGTCGTCCGGACCTTCTTCCGACACCTCGCCTGCGTGGTAATGGATCTGAAAACGCTGGATGAGCTCGTCGCGGCGGTCCTCGTCGACCGGCACCTCGTCCGAGATGCGGACCCAGTCCGCGCCCTCGAATTCCTCCATGTTGAAGATCTCGCCGTCCAGCTCGGGAGAGTCGTCCACGACCATCAGAACTTCCGTCTGCGGATTGAAGTAGGTCCCCGGCCGGTTGACGATGTCGTCCAGCTCGAGGCGTTGTGAGTCGGCCATGCCCGCAGCCTACCCATTTCCGGAAGCGGCAACAAAAAGAGCGGGTGGGCACGGTGCTGGGCGGCGATCGGCAGCGGTTGCGATACCCTCATTCGGGTATTGACTGACTAGTCAATCGCCCGGCTTTTGACCCCGGTCGGGCGGGCTCGCCACTGAAGCTCAGAGGGCGCGCGTGTTCCACGGGGCTGACTTTCAAGGAGAACTCGCACCGTGATCGATTTCACCCTCACCGACGAACAGCTGGCCATGCGCGAGATGGCGCATGACTTCGCGGAGAAGGAGATGCGCCCCGTCGCCTGGGACTATGACCGCGACGCCACCTGGCCGCAGGAGATCATCGAAAAGGCCTGGGAGCTCGGCCTCATGAACGGCCACCTGCCTGAGGCCTACGGCGGCCCGGGCCTCAGTTACCTCGATGGCTGCATCATCGAGGAGGAGATCGCCTGGGGCTGCTCGGGCATCGGCACGACGCTGTCATGCAACGGTCTCGCGACAGCACCGGTCTCGCTCGGCGCCTCCGAGGAGCTGAAGAAGGAGTACCTCGGGCGCCTCGCCGAGGCGCCACTGCTGGCCTCCTTCTGCCTGACCGAACCGGACGCCGGCTCCGACGTGTCCGGGATGAAGACCACCGCCACCAAGAAGGGCGACAAGTGGGTCATCAACGGCTCCAAGTGCTTCATCACCAACGGTGAGTACGCCAACTGGTACACGGTCTTCGCCAAGACCGACAAGGACGCCGGGCACCGCGGCATCTCCTGCTTCATCGTCCCGCGCGACGCCGGCGTGATCGTCGACAAGCACGAGGACAAGATGGGTCAGCGCGCCTCCAACACCGCGACGATCACGTTCCCGGACGTCGAGATCCCGCTCCGCCATCTCGTCGGCGAGGAGAACAAGGGCTTCAAGCTCTCGATGATGACCCTCGACCGCACCCGTCCCGGCGTGGCCGCGATGGCGACCGGCGTCCAGCGCGCCGCCTGGGAGATGGCGATGGACTACTCGAAGGAGCGCGTCCAGTTCGGCGTCCCGATCGCCATGCACCAGGCGATCCAGTTCATCCTCGCCGACATGGCCACGAAGGTCCACCTGAGCCGCCTGGCGACCTACAACGCCGCCACGCTGCTCGACCAGGGCAAGCGCAACACGCTCGAGTCCTCGCACGCCAAGCGCTTTGCGGCCGACTCGGCGATGGAGGTCGCGACCGACGCCGTCCAGGTCTTCGGCGGCTACGGCTTCATCAAGGAGTACAAGATCGAGAAGCTGATGCGCGACGCCAAGATCCTGCAGCTGTATGAGGGCACCGCCCAGATCCAGCGCCTGGTGATCGCCCGCGAGACGCTGCTGCCCCGCCAGTAACGACTAACGACTTATGGGGCCGGCCCGCGGGGGCCGGCCCTTTGTTTGCGGTCTCGGCGGTCTACGCCTCGGTTTGGAAGTGGCCGCCGGCGTAGATCACGCGCTCCGATCCGTCCCGCATCACCGCGGTGACGGTCCGGTCGGTGGTCGAGACGATGTCGTTGTGGACTGCGGCCTGGAGGTTGAAGCCGAGCTGCTGCCACTCCTCGTCGGACACGGCGTTGGGGTCCCCGTCAAGTGTCTCTGCGATCGACATGCCGACCGCCAGGTGCGTGTTGCCGAACGGGCCGCCCACGTTCTCGTCGTAGAGCGTGTTGGCCATGAAGTGGTCGATTCGCGAGAGCCTCGCGTCGGTCATCGAGAACTCGCCGAGCCGATTGCCGCCGGGGGCGGCGACGATCTGTTCGATCAACTCCGGGTTCTCGTCAGCCGTGGCGCCGACGACGAGCCCGTCCCTGAACTCGAGGCGCACGCCGCGAACCAGCGATCCGTGGCTGTAGAGCGGCTCGTTGAACTTGATGTGCCCGTTCGTGCCACGCCAGTCTGGGCTGGTGAATACCTCGAAGCTCGGGATGTTGCGGCCACTGCCGCCGATCCACCTGCGCCGCTCGCCGAGCGTCAGCCACAGGTCGATCTCCTCCGCCTCGACATGGAGCCGGTCGATCGGCAGCGAGTTCAGCCAGTCGCGGTAGCGGTGGATCGCGTCGATCGACTCGCGCCAGCGAGCGATCGGGTCAGGGTCGTCGAGGAAGCAGGCGCTGATGATCTGCTCCCAGTACTGCTCGACCGTGAGCCCGGCCTCGGCTGCCATCCCCTCTGTACCCCAGAGGCCGATCGTCCAGTGCAGCAGCCCGGCCGACTCCTTCTCCTGTTGCCAGGCGATCATCGGCATGAACGCGGCCTGGTGCCGCAGGATCTTCTCTGGGTCGACTCCCTTCATCGCCTGCGGATAGTCGGAGCCGTCGATGTAGACCATGTGATCGATCTCATCGATCAGACCGCGGCGGTACTTGGCGGCGAAGTGGTCGAGCTGCGCGTCGCTCGCCAGCTCATAGAAGCTCCGCTCCAGGTTGAAGCGCTCGTCCTGGGTCGGCTGCAGGTCCTGCAGGACGTTGCCGCCGGAGCGCCAGACCGCCTTGCACACCTCGGCGAACAGCGGCTTTGTCTCCTCTGCGCCGACGACGCGCACGGTGTCGCCGGGCTTGATCCCCGCGCCCTCTCCGAGCGCGAAGTCGACCAGCAGGCGGGCATAGCGCTCGACGATCTCTTGACTTGGTTCGTAGCTCATGCCGCCGAGCCTAGCGGCGGTGGCAGCTACGGCTCGACGTCGTCGAGCCGGAAGTGACCGTCCGCGTAGATAACCCGCTCGGAGCCATCACGCAGCACCCCGGTAACCGTGCGGTCGGTCGTCGAGACGATGTCGGTGTGGATCACCGAATCGTTGAAGCCGAGCCGTTCCCAATCCTCTTCTCTGAGTGCAGCCGGATCGCCGTCGTAGGTGTCGTGATACGCGTCGCCCAGCGCCAGGTGTGTATTGCCGAACGGCCCGCCCATGTTCTCGTCGTAGAGCGTGTCGGCCATGAACCGGTCGATCGGCGAAAGGCTCGCGTCCGTCAGTGAGAACTCACCGACGCGGTCGGCGTTCTCGGTGGAGATCATCTCGTGCAGCAGTGGTTCGTTCTGGGCCGCGATCGCCCGCGACACGCGCCCATCTCGGAACTCGAGCTCAATCCCCGTGATCAGAGAGCCGAACGCGTACAGCGGCTCACTGAAGCGGATCCAGCCCTCGGTGCCGCGCCAGTCGGGCGATGTGTAGAGCTCGAAGCTCGGTACGTTGCCGCCAACACCGTCCCGCCAGAGGCGCCGCTCGCCGAGCGAAAACCAGAGATCGGCATCGGCGCCCAGCAGATGCAGGCGCTCGATCGGTACGGCGTTGAGGCGATCGCGGTGCGTACCGATCTCGTCGCGCACCTCGCGCCAGCGTGCCACCGGATCCTCGAGGTCGAGGAAGCAGGCCTTGATGATCTGCTGCCAGTACTCCTCGATCGAAAGCCCGGCTTCGGCTGCCACCCCGGGCGTGCCGTAAGCGGCCACCGTCCAGCTGAACTCCCCGCGGTTCTCCTTCTCACGCTCCCAGTCGAAGACCGGGCGGCGCGACTGCTGATGGCGCATCTGCTTGGCCGGGTCGATGCCGTCCAACGAGCGCGGGTTGGCCGGTCCGTACAGGACCAGGTCGTGGTCGATCTGGTCGATCGTCGCGCGCGCGTAGATCTCAGGCAGGAAGTCGAGTTGCTCGTCGCTGGCGAGCTCATAGAAGGCGCGCTGAGCGTCGCCTTGCTCATCCTCCGCGGGCAGGTATCCGTCGATCACATGCCCTCCGGCGCGCCACACCGCCTTGCAGGCCTCGACATACAACGGCTTGGAGGCGTCGTTGCCGTTGACGCGGACCACGTCACCCGGCTTGATCCCGTCGCCGCCGCCCAGCCCGAACTCGATCAGGAGCCGTGCGTAGCGCTCGAGCACAACTCGGTCCGGGACGTACCCCACGCGCCGCACAATAGTCTTTTGTCGGGCACCCCGGCACGCCTGCTACTTCGATGCGGGCCGTTTCTCTTTGACGATCGTGACCGGGCAGGGTGCGTACGCGGCGCATTGCTGACCAACCGAGCCGAGCAGCAGGCCGCTGAAGCCCTCGCGGCCGCGTGAGCCGAGCACCAGCATGTCCGCGTTGAGCTTCTCGCAGGCGGCGATCAGGCTGGCGCTCGGGGCCCCCTGCGCGACCACCGGCTCGACCTGGACTTCGCCATCGGCCTCGGGCACCAGGGAGGCCACCTGGCTGACGATCAACTCCTTGGCCTCGCGTTCGATCTCTCCGGCCTCGAAGGCCCCCGGGACGCCGACTATCGGCAGCTCCCAGGCGAACACGGCGGTGATGTTGCCCTGCCGCAGCCGTGCCTCTTCGAGCGCCCATCGAAGCGCGCGGGCGCTGCTGTCCGATCCGTCAACTCCCACCACGATCTGATACTTCACGTCGTCCTCCCGCTCAGATCTGAACCACGCCTAGGTGGCGGCCACCGCTACGACGGGCCTGAAATCCACGTTCGCTTCGGCTTCCAACTCCTCGAGTGACTTGCCCGCGGGTTCCGGCAGGCAGGCGACCGTCAACAACAGACCCGCCAGCGCGACGCCGGCGCAGACTCCCTCGATCGTGCGTATGCCCCACGTGTCGAGGTTCTCCTGGAGCAGATAGACGCCGACGAACCCACCCAGCTTTCCCAGCCCGGCCGAGATGCCGTGCGCGGTCGTGCGGACCTCGGTCGGGAAGATCTCCGCCGGGTAGATGAATGTGGTCGTGTTGGGTCCGAACTCGGTGAAGAAGTAGCTGATACCGAACACGAGCACGAACGGCACCACGTTCGCCGAGATGCTCGGGACCAACGCGATCAGCGCGTACATCCCGCACATGATCCCGAACCCGACCGTCTGGATCTTCTTGCGGCCGATCGTCTCGATCTTCGCGATCGCGAGGATGTAGCCGGGCAGAGCGAACACGACGAAGATGCAGAGCGTGATCAGCGTCGACTGGATCAGCGTCGCCGTGGGGGATATCAGGCTGACGGTCTCCGGGGCGGCGATCGTGTTGCCGTAATAGGCGAAGTCGAGCAGGAACCAACACAGCCCCGCGCCTATCAGCCACTTGAGGAGCGTCGGGTTGCGCACCAGCTTGTTCCATCCGTCGATGAAGCCCTGCCGTACCACGGCCTTCGATTCACCCTTCGGTCTAGCCGCCGTAGCGCCGGTCGCCTGCGCGATGGCGGCGGCCATCTCCGCCTCGTCGCCTCCGGCCTTCGCAAACCGGGGGGTCTCGTGGATCTGGCGGCGCAGGTAGAAGACCGCGAGGCCCGGCACGGCGCCGAAGCCGAGCAGGACGCGCCAGACGATCTCATCCTTGAGTCCAACGCTCAGCAACAGCACGGCGAACAGCGGACCGAAGATGAGTCCGGCCGCCTGCATCGAGAAGACAAGTCCGACCAGGCGTCCGCGGCTCTTGGTGCCGGAGTACTCGCTCATGATCGTCGCCGAGACCGGGTAGTCGCCGCCGATACCGATGCCGAGGATGCATCGGAAGATGATCAGCCAGGTGATGCTCGGGGCGAAGGCTGAGGCGATCGCGCCGGCCGCGAGGATCAGGACCTCGAATCCATAGATGCGCTTCCGACCGAACATGTCGGCGATCCGCCCGAACAGGACGGCTCCCACTGCCGAGGCGAGCAGGGTGGACGAGGCGAGGAGCGCCGTTTGGGTGCTGTCCAGATGCCACTGGGTGGTGACGATCTTGACGACGATGCCGATCACGAACAGGTCGTAGGCATCGGTGAAAAATCCCATGCCCGAGACGAACATGATCTTCAGCTGGAAGCGGTTGGGCTTCGCGTCATCCAGGGCTGCGAAAACGCTGTCAGTTTGCGCGCTAGTGGACATGACCCAAAACATGCCCACTGTGCAGAGTTTCCCGTTACAGGGTTGTAAACCTGGCGGGTGATTTAGCGGGTGATGCCCGGGGGATCGGCGCCGCACCACCAGACGGGTCGGGGCCAGCGGGCCCCGACCCCTCACTTACAGGTTCATTCGGAGGCTGAGAACTCCCAGATCGCGAGGCCCAGCAGGCCCAGACCGAGCACGAGGACAATCGCAGCCTCGAACAGCGCCGGCAGGTGCCAGCCCCACCAGGTCATGCCGGGGTTCAGGGTGTGCGCTGCCGCTGGTGAGATGTCGAGCTTGCTGAAGACCAGCTTGCGCATCGGATCGACTGCGTAGGCCACCGGGTCGAGCCGGTTCAGGATCGCCAGCCAGGCCGGCAGTCCGGCGACGGGGAACAGCGCTCCTGAGATGAAGAACATCGGCATCACGATCATCTGCATGACGCCCATGAATGACTGCATCTGCTTGATGCGGATTGCGACTGCCAGGCCGAAGGCGGTGATCGCGAACGCGAGCAACAGCTGAAGTGCGAGCACGCCGACGATCAGCCCGAAGCTGTAGGGAACGTCAACGAGGCCGGCGATCGCGAGCACGATCACGCCCTGCATGGCCGCGACGGTCGCGCCGCCGAAGCACTTGCCGATCACGATCGAACTGCGCTTGACGGGCGCGACCATCATCTCTCGCAGGAAGCCGAACTCACGGTCCCAGACGATCGAGGCCGCCGAGAACATCGCCGTGAACATCACGGTCATGCAGAGGATGCCGGGGTAGATGAAGGTCTTCAGGTTGACGCCGTGCGTCCCCGCGCTGGCGAGCCCCTGGAGACCGGCACCGAGCACGAACAGGAACAGGAACGGCTGCACGAGCATGGTGACGATGCGGATGCGGTCGTTGGCGAAGCGGATCAGCTCGCGGCGCCAGACGATCTTGATTGCGCGCAGCTCAGACCGGAAGGTGCGCCTTGGGACGTGGACGCGGACTACCTCGACCGGTTCGACGGGATCTGCGACGACGGTCATCGCCGGCCTCCCATCATCTGCATCATCACGCGGTTGCGCATCTTCGACGGGTCCTCCTCGGCATCGCGGATCGTCGAGCCCGTGAACGACATGAACACGTCATCGAGCGTCGGTCGCGAGACGCTGACGCCGCGGATCGGCAGCCCGAGCTCGGAGAACAGGCGCGGAACGAACTGCTCGCCGCCTCGGCACACCGAAGCTGACGGCGCCCTCGGAGATCACGCCTTCGATCTCGAAGCGTTCACGGAGCGCGGCGATTGTCGCGTCGTTGTCGTCGGTCTGGATCGTGACGCGGTCGGTGCCGATCCCGGCCTTCAGGGTCTCTGGCGGGTCGAGGGCGACGATCTCACCCTTGTCCATGATCGCGATCCGATCGCACCACTCGGCCTCGTCCATGTAGTGGGTGGTCATGAAGATCGTGATCTCCTCACGCTCCTGCAGCTGACGGATGTAGCTCCAGATCGAGCGCCGTGTCTGCGGGTCGAGGCCGATCGTCGGCTCGTCAAGGAACAGCACCCGCGGCGAGTGCATCAGGCCGCGGGCGATCTCCAGACGTCGCCGCATACCGCCCGAGAACATCGACACGGTGCCGTCCTTGCGGTCCCAGAGCCCGACCATCCTCAGCACCTGCTCCATGCGCGGCTTCACGAGCTCCGACGGAACGCCGTAGAGCTCGGCGTGCAGCTGCAGGTTCTGGGACGCGGTCAGGTAGCCGTCAAGCGTCGGGTCCTGGAAGACCAGGCCGATGTTGCGGCGGACGTCGTCACGTTCTCTGACAACGTCGTGCCCGGCCACGCGGGCCTCGCCACTGGTTGGTTTGAGCAGCGTGCAGAGCATGTTGATCGTGGTGCTCTTCCCGGCCCCGTTGGGGCCGAGAAAGCCGAACACCTCGGCAGCGCCGACTTCGAAGCTGACACCCTTGACAGCCTCGAAGTCGCCAAACTGCTTTCTCAGATTGCTGACGCTGATCGCTGGTCCGTTTGCGTCTGCCATGTCCTTGAGCTTACGGATCACTCGTCACCTGCGAGCAGGCGATACAGCTTGCGCCGCGCCTCCTCGAGGATCTTGAGAGCCTCGTCGATCTGCTCGGTTGTGCCGTCTTGCGCGACATGCCAAGCGGCCCGGCCGATTCCGATCACGCCGTTGCGTACGGCGAAGCGCGGATTCCCGTCCTCGCCCTGCTCCGGCTCCCACGGCGGCTTCTGCTCGCCGCGCTCGGTCAGCTGCTCCCGACCCTTGTCGGTCAGCTCGAACGCACGGCCGTCACCCTCGGAATCAACACCGCGGATCAGACCCTCGTCCTCGAGCTGCTGCAGCGCGGGGTAGACCGAGCCTGGGCTCGGGCGCCAGCGACCGTCGCTGCGCTCCTCGAGGCCCTGCATCAGCTGGTAGCCGTTGAGCGGGCTCTCGAGCGAGAGCAGCATCAACAGCGCGAGGCGAACATCGCCCCGGCGCCGGCGGCCACCACCACGCGGTCCGCCAGGACCGCCTCCAAACCCGGGTCCGCCCACCCAACGTGCGCGCGGTCCGGGACCGAATTCTCTGTGTTCAAAGAATCTTTCATGTCTCATGGATTTCTCCTTGTTGTGTATCAAGATAGGTCAAAGATATATCGTTACCGATCGCTTGTCAAGGGCCCGTGTGCGACTCCCACGCGCACGGCGCGATGCCGGGAAGGAAATGCGTGGTGAGCACGCATTTCCTTCCCGGCATGACCGCAGGCTGGAGCGGAAGCGGAGGGGGCTACTGCTGTGAGGCGGCGGCGCGGGCGCGCAGAGCCGCCTCGAGGCGGCCGAGCGTGAAGCTGATCGACTCGAGCTCGCTCGGCGTCAGCCGTCTGGTGAGCGCGGCGGCGGCCGCGGCGTCGGCCGCCGCGCTCTGTTCGCTGAGCTGCTCGACGCGACCGTTGAGGGCCGCATAGGCAGCCAGTTCGGTCAGTGCGGCGTCCAACGCGATCCGCAACTGCAGCGCGGCGGCGCGATCGCGGCCGGCGTCGAGCTCGCGGCGCGCACGCAGTGTGAGCTCCTCGCAGACCAGCAGCGGTACGTGCCCGCCGAGCACGCCGGCAAGCCGGGCCTGCGGCTCGAGGATGCGGCTGCGCCGGCGCGGTGCTCGCGGCGGCAGCAGCTCCCGCGCCGCGGTCCAGCGACCGTGCGCGACCTGCTCGCCCTCGCCATAGCCGATGCGTGCGACCAGCAGTCGCTCGCGCGCCAGCGGCTCGACGTAAGGGTCGGCGCTCACCACCCGAAACGTGTGCAGCGTGCGATCGAGCACGCGCAGGTGTCCGGCGAGCACGTCCTCGCCGGCGCCGGCCAGCCAGCGGGCGGCCGCCGACGCATCAGCGAACGGCGTGTCGGCTGAGATCACGGTCGCGCGGCCGGTCGTGACCGGAGTCGGGTCCGGCTGCGGCGCCGCCGGCCGGCGCCGACGGCTCAGACGGTGCCGCGTCGGCGCGCCCAGAGTCGCGAACAGCAGCACGTGCGTGGGCGGCGCCTCCGGATGGGCGCCCTCGGCGCGCACGAGGTAGCGACCGTCGGGCGGTCCGAGCGCCCATGGCACCTCGATCTGACTGAAAGCGAAGAGCGGCAGAGGCGGGAGTCTTACAGCGATAGGATCGCTTCGTGGCAACCGAAGAGGACGGGATCCGCGGACGCGTGACCAAGCAGGGTGAGGAGGCGATCGGCAAGGTCGCTCAGGACCTGCTGAAGAACCCGCTCGTGAGCGGCACGCTGACCGTGGTGTTCGACGTGCGGGAGCGTGCGAGCCATGCTCAGGAGCTCGCGATGAGCGCGCTGAACCTGCCGTCCGCCACCGACCTCGAACGGCTCACACGGCGGCTGCGATCGGTCTCGCAGCGGATCGAGGGGCTCGAGGACGGTCTCGACCGGATCTCGGAGCGGCTCGACAGCTCGAGTGAGGCGGCGCAGCTGGAGAAGCGCCTCGCAGCGATCGAGAAGACGCTCGCGAGCCTTGACAAGAAGCTCGGCGAACCTAGCTGAGCGCGCCGATTGCGAGCTCGCCGAGCCGGAGCTCGGCGGCATGCAGCGGATCGGCTTCGATGTATCCAGGCTCGCCGAGCACGTTCGAGATCACCAGCACGCAGCCGGCCTCGATGTCGTGTCGCGTGGCCAGTGTGAAGATCGTCGCCGTTTCCATGTCGACGGCCTGCGCGCCGGCCTCAACCCAGCTCGCGATGCGATCGTCGGCGTCGTAGAAGAGATCGGTGGAGACGACGACGGCGGCGTGGGTGGGAATCAGTTCCGTCTGATTGGAGCGTCTCGGTCAGCACTCCGGGTGCCGCGACACGGGCGAGCGGGTCGTAACCGCCGAGCGCCTGACTCGTGCCGTCGTCGGCGACCGCCTCGCCGACGACGATCAGCTGACCGAGCTCGAGCTCGGGGTCGATGCCGCCGCAGGTGCCGACTCGCAGCAGCCGTTGTGCGCCCAGCTCGATCAGCTCGGAGGCGACGATCGCTGCGCTTGGCCCGCCCATCCCGGTGCTCTGGATGCTGAGCAGCCGCCCATCGGCGGCTGTGCCGGTGTAGCCCCACAGGCCGCGGTTGTGGTTGAGCATCTTCGGCTGCGTGAGCAGCGCCTGGGCGAGGCGCAGCGCACGCCCGGGATCGCCGGGCAGCAGCACGCGCTCGGCTAGCTCGGCCGTCTGGTGGATGTGGACCAGGTTGCGGTTGGGCACGGGCGGGCGAGGTTAGAGCGTCCGATACATAGACTCGCGCCTTGCGATGACGATCAGCGAAGCGGCCGCCGCCGTCGGTGTCTCCAGCGACACGCTGCGGCGATGGGTCCGGGAGGGCGTGGTACCGGAGTACACCGGCACCTGGGCGCCCGCCGCCGTTGGCAAGGCTCGGCTTGTGGCGCGCCTGCGTGAGCGCGGATACACACTGGCGCAGATCAGGCGTGCGACGGAGGAGGGCAGGCTCGCGTTCGGGCGGATCCTCGAGCTGTTCGGCTTCGGTGGCGACACATACACGCGCGCCGAGGCTGTGCGCCTGACAGGACTGGACGCGGACACGGTCGATCGCGTCGCGATGATGCTCGGGATCGGCGCCGAGCAGCCACTCGACGAGGTTGCGTTCCAGGTGCTGAGTTACGTCGGCGCGGCGATCAAGGCAGGCCTGCCGCGTGAGGCGATGATGCAGATCGCACGCGTCTATTTACAGGCGACCAGCAGCATCGCCGACGCCGAGGTGCGGCTCGTCCATCTGTATCTGCACGAGCCGCTGATGCGCTCGGGCGGCTCCGCCGATGAGATGGCGCGGGCAATGCTGACCGTCGCCGAGGGGCTGCTGCCGCTGGCGCCGCCGCTGCTCGATCAGCTCCACCGCCGCATGCTCATGCACTACATCGACCAGGACGTGGTCGGGCACATGGAGGCGGAGCCCGGGACCGGGCAGGAGGACGTCGGGCGCATGCGGGTCGCGATCGCCTTCGTCGACCTCGCCGGCTACACGCAGCTGACCGAGCGCGAGGGCGACCTGCACGCGCTCGATGTGGTTGAGCGCTTTCTCGGCAACGTGACCGCCACGCTGCCCGACGACGCGCGCGTGATCAAGACGATCGGCGACGAGGTGATGGTCGTCGGGCCTGACCCCGTGACGCTGGCCGACTGGGCGCTGCGGCTCGGCGAGCTGATGCCCGAGCATCCGCGCCCGCGCGCCGCCGTTCACTACGGGTACGCGCGCTATCGCGACGGCGACTACTTCGGCCGCGAGGTCAATCTGGCGGCCCGCGTGCAGGCGCGAGTCGGGGGAGGGCGAGGTACTCGTGACACGGCCGGTCGTCGACGCGTCCGGCATTCGCGCCTGCGTTTCGAGCCGCTAGCCGCAGTGCAGCTGCGCGGCTTCAACGAGCCGACCGAGCTGTTCCGCGTGCTCGCCGGGGCGCGGGCATGAGGGTCGTCGAGGAGATCCTCTCGGGAGTCTGCCCTGGAGGGACTGCTTGCTCCCGACCGCCCGGTGCTGGTGATGCTCTCCGGTGGACGCGACTCGACCTGCCTGCTCAACGTGGCGGTAACCGTCGCCGGCGAGACCGCTGTGTCCGCTCTGCACGTCAACTACGGCCTGCGCGAGAGCGCCGCTGATGACGAGCTGCATTGCCGCTCGCTGTGTCAGGCGCTCGGCGTCGAGCTCGAGGTGCTCGAGCCGCCGGCGCCGCCGACGGGCAACGTGCAGCAGTGGGCGCGCGACGTCCGTTACGGCGCGGCCGCGCAGCTCGCGCTCGCGCGCGCGTCGGATGTTGCGGCGGGCCACACCGCCACCGACCAGGTCGAGACGATCCTCTACCGGCTGGCGTCGTCTCCCAGCCGGCGGGCGCTGCTCGGCATGCGCCCGCGGGACGGAGCGCTGATACGCCCGCTGCTCGGCTTCACGCGCGAGCAGACAGGTGCCTACTGCTTCGAGCGGGGACTCGCGTGGCGAGACGACGAGTCCAATGAGAGCGACGCGTACGCGCGCGGGCGCGTGCGGCATCGGCTGGTCCCGGCACTGCGCGAGATCCATCCCGGCGCCGAGCAGAACGTGCTGGCGTTGGCGGCGACGCTCCGCGATGAGGCGGAGGTACTCGACGAGCTGGTGGCTGCCGAGCTTGGTGACCGCAGCCAGATCGAGCTGCGTCGCTTGCGGGAGCTGCCTGCCGCGCTCGCACGGCTGATCGTGCAGCGGCTTGCCGATCGAGTGGAGCGCCGGCCGACCCCAGGCACCGCCCGCCGCCTCCCGGACATCCTGGCGCTGCGGGACACCGGAACGACGCACGTCGATCTGCCGGGCGGGGTCCGCGCGACGGCGGTCGACGGCGTGCTCGGGTTCTCGCGCACGCCCGGGCCTTCACATCCATAAACTGGAAATCGGTGACGGAAGATCCAAGCCTCGGCGAGGTGCTCGTGGAGGCGGATGCGCTTGCGCGTCGCGTGCCGTGAGCTTGCCGCCGAGGTCTCGCGGGACTACGCAGGGCGCGACCTGCTGCTGATCGGCGTGCTCAAGGGCGCGATCTTCTTCCTCGCCGACTTCATGCGCGCACTCGACATCCAGTGTGAGGTCGACTTCATGGCCGTCGCCTCCTACGGCTCGTCGACCAAGTCCTCCGGCGTGGTGCGCATCCTCAAGGACCTCGATGCCGCGATCGAGGGCCGCCACGTGCTGATCGTCGAGGACATCGTCGACTCAGGTCTGACGCTGCAGTACCTGTTGCGTAACCTCGCCGGCCGCAATCCGGCATCGCTCGAGGTCTGCGCGCTGCTTCTGAAGCCCTCGAGCCGCCAGGTCGACCTCGAGCCGCGGTATGTCGGGTTCGAGATTCCTGACAAGTTCGTCGTCGGCTATGGGCTGGATCACGCCGAGCGCTATCGCGCCCTGCCGTTCGTCGCCGTCCTGAACGAATAGCTCCTGCCAGGGGCGGCCCGGGGGCGGCTGTCAAACCACCACCGGACGCAGGATTGCACGTCGATGAGCGGATCTTTATGGGTGCTACGCTTGCTCTTTCCCCGCCTAAGAGCCATTTGGAGCCCATCGATGGCGGCCCGGAGCGAGGACCCAAACCATGAGTCGTTTCTTCAAGAGCGCTGCGTTTCCCATCCTGATCGTGGTGGTGCTCGCCTTCTTCGCCTCGAAGCTGGTCGGCGATTCGAATAAGGCCAAGACCTTCAGCTTCGGCACCGCGCTCGAGCAGATCGAGAACAGAGACGTCTCAAGCGTCACGCTGGACCAGAAGAACAACAGCATGACGGTGGTGATGACGAACGGGACCAAGTACTCGACCGGGTACCCGAACAACTACGTCTCGACGATCGTCAACAACGTCAAGAAGTACGAGGGCGGCGCTGCCCTCAACGTTCAGGACACCTCGAGCAACGGTTGGCTCTCGCTGCTGACGTACCTGCTCCCGTTCGTGATCTTCATCGGGTTCTGGCTATTCCTGATGAACCAGGTCCAGGGTGGCGGTTCGAAGGTCATGTCGTTCGGCAAGTCGCGCGCCAAGCGCATGTCGGTCGACTCGCCCAAGATCACCTTCCGTGACGTGGCCGGCGTCGACGAGGCGGTCGAGGAGCTGCATGAGATCAAGGAGTTCCTTGAGAACCCCAAGAAGTTCCAGGCGCTCGGTGCACGGATCCCGAAGGGTGTGCTGCTTTACGGGCCTCCCGGCACCGGCAAGACGCTGCTAGCGCGCGCAGTGGCGGGCGAGGCGGGCGTCCCGTTCTTCTCGATCTCTGGCTCCGACTTCGTCGAGATGTTCGTCGGCGTCGGCGCGTCCCGAGTTCGTGACCTGTTCGAGCAGGCCAAGCAGAACTCGCCGTGCATCATCTTCATGGACGAGATCGATGCCGTCGGTCGCCACCGTGGCGCCGGTCTCGGCGGCGGTCACGACGAGCGCGAGCAGACGCTGAACCAGCTGCTCGTCGAGATGGACGGCTTCGAGATGAAGGACAACATCATCCTCATCGCGGCCACCAACCGTCCCGACATCCTCGACCCCGCACTGTTGCGTCCCGGCCGCTTCGACCGACAGATCGTCGTCGACCGGCCCGATCGCGTCGGCCGCAAGAAGATCCTCGAGGTCCACACGCGGGGCAAGCCGCTGGCGCGCGAGATCGACATCGACGCACTCGCAGGTCAGACCCCCGGCTTCACCGGCGCCGACCTGTCCAACCTTGTCAACGAGGCGGCGCTGCTCGCCGCCCGCAGCGGCAAGCGCGAGATCACGCAGCTCGAGCTGGAAGAGGGGATCATGCGTGTGATCGCCGGGCCCGAGAAGAAGACCCGCGTGATGGGCGAGAAGGAACGGCGGATCACGGCCTACCACGAGATGGGTCACGCGATCGTCGGCCACTACCTGCCCAACAGCGACCCGATCCACAAGATCTCGGTGATCTCGCGCGGGCAGGCGCTGGGCTACACGATCTCGCTTCCCGGCGAGGACAAGTTCTTGACCACCCGCGCCGAGCTGCTCGACACGATGGCGATGACGCTCGGTGGCCGTGCCGCCGAGGAGCTCGTGTTCAGTGAGATCACGACCGGCGCCTCCAACGACCTCGAGAAGGTCACGGCCACGGCCAAGCAGATGGTGATGCGCTTCGGCATGTCCGAGAAGCTCGGTCCGCGCGTGTTCGGCCACGACCATGGCCAACCATTCCTGGGGCGCGAGTTCAGCTCCGAGCCCGATTACTCGGACGAGATCGCCCGCGAGATCGACCTTGAGATCCGCCGGATCGTCGAGTCAGCCCACTCGCAGGCGCGCACGATTCTCAACGAGCACCGCGACGCGCTCAACCGCATCTCAGAGGTCCTGCTCAAGCGCGAGACGATTGAGGCTGACCAGTTCGTGTCGTTGCTCGGCGGCAGCAGCGAGGAGGAGGTCTTCGGCTCCGAGGCGCCGCCGCCGCCGCAGCTGCCGATGCCGCCCGCCACGCCCGAGCGCAGCGGCGATACGCCGAAGCTGTTTCCCCGGCCAGGCTTGGCCGGCGGAACGGCTGAGTAGTCGCTCAGGCCTCCAATAGCGGGGCGGGTAACGTAGTGGCAATGGCAGACGCCCCAGCCCACCACTCGGAGCCGTCACGCGCGGTGCTGCTGGTCGTTCGCATCGGCCTGCCGGTCCTGATCGCGGTGATCGGCGTGGTCCTGATCATCATGGGTCACGGTCACTACACGTCGGTTTTCGCCAACCGCGATTCACTGCTTTCGGCCGTCGGCGTCGGCTTCATCATCATCGCGATGATGGTCGCGCTGCTCAACTGGATGTTGCGCCTGAACGCCGACGACGTCGTCGATCGTGCCAAGGAGGAGCAGGCGCGGGACTACTTTCGTCGCACTGGTCACTGGCCAGGCGAGGAGTAGCCGCCGCTACTAGCCGAACACGCTGGCCAGCCCCGGGGTGCCCGCGGGCGGCTCGAGCCCGGCTGCCTTACAAAGCTCGAGCCCGGGTTTCATCGCCGGCGCCGCCGCCAGCTTCGGCGGCTCGGCGAAGGCTGGTTGCGTGAAGTCGAAGTAGTCGGTCATCGGATGCGCGTTGGCGTCACGGTAGGTGAGCGCCGGCAGGTTCCACTTGCGTTCGATGAACGCGAGGATCGAGGTGTGGTCCTGCACGACCCTCGAGACGTAGTTGGCGCGCGCCCACGGCGAGATCACGACCAGCGGGACGCGGAAACCGTAGCGGTCAAAGCCGCCGGGTTCCAGGGGCTCGTTCGGGTCCGTCAGCGCCTGAGGGGTGGTGATCGGCGCGATGTTGTCGGGCTTGATCGCCTTCGGCGGCGGCACATGGTCGTAGTAGCCACCGTGCTCGTCGTAGGTGATGAACAGCGCCGTCGTGTGCCACTGCTTGGAGCGGGTCACAGCCTGGACGACCCGGGCGACGAACTCCTCACCCGCCTGGATGTCCTGCGGGTTCTCCTCGGACATGACGTCGTAATTGGGGTCGAGGAAGGAGAACGCCGGTAGCGTGCCATTGGCCGCGTCTTTGAAGAACTGAGTGATCGGCACCATCCTGTTCGTGCAGCCAGAGGACTTCGCGAAGTTCGGCACGATCAGCGGCGTGCCCTCGAGCGCGCCGTCGGTTGGCTGCACGTAGTTCAGCCAGCTGATCTTGTGCTCGAGCAGTTGGTTGAAGATCGTTCCATTGGCCGCCGGTACCTCGAACGTGTAGTCGTCGGTTGCGGTCAGGCCCGAGGCGGTCCCGCAGAACAGGAAGCGCCGGTTCGGGTAGGTCTGCGCCAGCACGGAACAGAAGTAGCGCTCGCCGAGCGGGTAGTGCTGAGCGATCGCGTAGGTCGTCGGCATGTAGTGCTGGTCCCAGTACCACATGGCCTGCGGGCTCGAGGCCTGCACGAAGCCGTTGTTGGCGCCGTCGTTCCAGGCGGTGTGCGATGCGTTCCAGTCCTGACCGACGCCATCGGCCTGGCAGGGCGACGCCGCCAGGTGGGCGACGACCGCCGGCCCCTTGATCCCGTACGGCGCGACGCTGCTCGGGTTTGAATTGACGACCCTCCCACGCTTGGTCTTGAGTCCGTCGACGCCGGCCCGGCCCTTCACCTGGTGGGGAACCATGCCCAGCAGGTTGTCGAACGAGTGGTTCTCCATCATCAGCACGACGACGTGCTCGATCTGCTCCATCCCAGGCGCCGGATGTCCGGCTGGCAGGTGCGGGAACGGACGCGAGCCAGGCGCGCGCAGCGCGCTGGCGGTGCTCGCGAAGGTCCGCGCCCACGCGGGCAGGCTCGAGTAGGCGGTGGCGGCAGTCACGCCGGCGGCAGCTGCGCCGGCACCGGCCAGCAGACGGCGGCGGGTCAGGCCGGGCCTCTGGTCTGCGGCGGGATGAGAATGATTCTGATTCTCATTCTCATTCTCGTGAGAGGGGAAGGGGGTGTGATGATCGGCCATCACCGCGACTTATAGCTCGCCTGGCGCCGCTTAACACCGCGTTCACGGGCCGAGTCCGCCATGTACCGTGCCTGGGACAGCATGGACAGCGAGTCTGATCTCACCCGTCCCGCGCCTGATTTCGCGCTCATGGGAATCGTCAACGTGACGCCGGACTCGTTCAGCGACGCCGGCCGCTACTTCGATCCCGCGAGCGCTGTCGAGCACGCCCTCTCGCTGGAGGCCGAGGGCGCAGCGATTCTCGACGTCGGCGGTGAGTCGACCCGTCCCGGTGCCGACCCGGTCGAGGCCGACGAGGAGTCGCGCCGCGTCGTGCCAGTGATCGAGGCGCTGGTCTCTGCCGGCGTCACCGCGCAGATCTCGGTTGACACCTCCAAGGCTGAGGTGACCGAGCGCGCGCTCGTCGCGGGCGCGACGCTGGTCAACGACGTGACGGCACTGCGGGCGGCGCCGGAGATGGCGGAGCTCACGGCCGCGGCAGGCGCCGAGCTGTGCCTGATGCACATGGTTGGCACGCCCCGCACGATGCAGGCGAACCCTCACTACGAGGATGTCGTCGCGGAGGTCAAGCGCTTCCTCGAGGAGCGCATGGAGTTCGCGATCGCGCACGGCGTCGAGGAGGAGAAGATCATCCTCGACCCGGGCATCGGCTTCGGTAAGACCGTCGCCCACAACCTCGAATTGCTGCGGCGCCTGCCCGAGCTGGTGGCGCTCGGGCGGCCGGTGCTGATCGGCACCAGCCGCAAGTCCTTCATCGGCAGGCTCACCGGCCGCGACGTCGGCGACCGCATCTCCGGCACGCTGGCCACAAACGTCCTCGCGTACGAACGCGGCGCGCGGATCTTCCGCGTCCATGACGTAGCCCCGGTGTACGACGCGCTGACCGTGGCGGCGGCGACCCTCTCAGGGTAGAGTCGCTGCCGCAATGGACGCCGAGCAGCCTGACCAGTTCGATCCGGAAGAACCGGACGAGTCCGCGAACGAAGCCGAGGAGGACGCCGACGAGGTCGACGAGGACGAGGTCGACGACGACGAGGACGACGACGATGACGACGAGGGTCACCCCGAGCCCGAGGTCACGATCGAGATCAGTGGCCTCTCGCTGTACACGCATATGGGCGTCACCGAGGCCGAGCGTCAGGTCGGCCAGCGCCTGATCGTCGACCTGCGGATCGATGTGGGCGAGTGCGATGCGACCGTCACTGACCGGATCGAGGACACGATCGACTATGGCCAGGTTTGCGAGCTCGTCTACCTGGTATCCCAGCAGCGCGAATACCGCACGCTCGAGCGCTTCTGCGCCGCAGTCGCCGATCGCCTGATCGAACGCTACGAACTGCACGCTGTCTGGGTGAAAGCCGCCAAGCCCGAGCCACCGATCCCGCTGAACGTCGGCGAGGTGTCGGTTGAGGTCTGGCGCGAGGCGTGATTCGCCGGGGCTACCTCGGACTGGGCTCCAACATCGGCGACCGGCGTGCACATCTGCAGGCTGCGGTCGACGCGCTGCGTGTCCATGGCGTCACCGTGGTGCGCTCATCGTCGACCTACGACACCGAGCCGATCGGGCTGATCCTCGACCAGCCCGAGTTCCTCAACGCCTGCGTCGAGATCGAGACCGAGCACGAGCCTGCGCAACTGCTGACCGCTTGTAAGCAGGTGGAGCGTGAGGTTGGGCGGGCTGCCGGCGGCCCCCGTCACGGCCCGCGCGTGATCGACGTCGACGTGCTGCTGTTGGGGGATCTTCGTTACGAGTCTGAGCAGCTCAGCCTTCCACACGACCAGGTCACCAGCCGGCGCTTCGTGCTCGTGCCACTGCTCGAGCTCGATCCCGAGCTCAGCCTCCCCGGTGGCCAGCGCCTTGCCGACGCGCTGCTCGTGTTGGCGGGCGGTCAGGACGTCCGCCTCGCAGGACCGCCGCTACACGTGCAGTCCTTATAGTCCAGCGCCGATGGCTGAAGGCAACTCTGACGGCAAGCTGCTGGTCGTCGACGTCGGCAACACCCAGACGCACTTCGGCGTTTTCGACGCCGGCGGTGAGGCTGTGGTCGAGCAGTGGCGGTTCGCGACCGTGCGCGACTCGACCGCCGATGAGCTCGGTGCGATCCTCTCGAATCTGCTGGCGCTGCGCCAGCTGACATTCACCGACATCGGCAGTTCGATCATCTCGTCGACGGTGCCGCAGCTCGCTGAGCAATGGGCGGTCATGGCGCGGCGATATCTCGGCCACGAGACACTCATCGTCGGGCCGTCGCTCAAGACTGGGATGCCGATCCGGATCGAGAACCCGCACGAGGTCGGCGCCGACCGTCTGGTGAACTCGGTCGCCGCCTATGCCCGCACCGGGTCGGCGTGCGTCGTCGTCGACTTCGGCACCGCGATCACGTATGACGTGGTGTCAACCGACGGTGAGTATCTCGGCGGGGTCATCACGCCAGGCATCGAGATCTCGCTCGACGCGCTCTCGGAGCGCGCCGCGAAGCTACCGCGGGTGGAGCTGACTGAGCCGCGGGCGGTGATCGGCCGCTCGACGGTTGAGGCCATCCGCAGTGGCATCGCCTTCGGATTTGCCGGTCAGGTCGAGGGCATCGTCCGGCGCCTGCGCGTCGAGCTCGGCGAGCAAACGCATGTGATCGCGACCGGCGGCTTCTCGACCGTGATGTACCCGTTCATCAAGGAGACGATCGACGAGGTCGACGAGTTCCTGACGCTGACCGGTCTACGCCTGATCTGGGAGCGGAACGTTCTCAAATAGCAGGGTGTTGCCAGCCGGCAGCGGGACATCTGGCGTCATCGCCACAGCAGTCGCGAGGATCAGGACCGCGCGCGTTGACCGGTCTTCGGGATCAGCGGCGTGGGCAGCCTCGTAGGCCGTTAGAAGCTGCCGGATCGCGGCGAAGACCGGCGCGTCGTCGATCTCGTCAGGGACTCGGCAGGCCAACTGCGCCAGCGCCAGCATCTCACTGCCGTCGCCCAGCCGGAACTCGAGCATCGTCGCGATCTCGAGCAGGTGGGCGACGCGATCCAGCAGCAGATGGCTCGCCTGCTCGTGTTCGCCGACGGCCGGTCCGCCGACTGCGAGCGGCTCGCCTGAGGCCAACCTCAGCGATTGGCCCGAGGCGATCAGCGCGACCTGGTCAGCCGAGAGTCCGACCTGAAGCGCCAGCCGCAGTTGCAGCGCCGCCGATACGAGTGTGTGGCCGTAGGGTGCGTCTGAGGCGAACACGATCTGCGCCGGCGGGACCAGCGCGAACAGGGCCTTGAGGTCGGCCGGGATCCACCAGGCTGTGTCGAACAGAACATTCGGCAGGTCGACGACCGCGCGCCACATCCAGCCGAGGTCGGTGACCCCGGCGTGGGCGAGGATCACCCGAGCGTCCGGGAACGTGCGCGCGTACTCGATCACGTGCTCGCCCAGCGCGGGGATCCCCCGGCCGGCATGGATCAGGATCGGGAGCCGCCGCTCGTCGGCGAGCGCGAACAGCCCGCGCAGGTCCGGATGATCGAGCGTGAACTGCTCGGCCCGGGGATGCAGCTTGATGCCGTGCGCGCCCGCAGCCAGTGCGCGCTCCGCCTCCGCGAGCGCGTCCTCGCCCGGCTTCACCCGGCAGAAGGGCACGAACAGCCCGTCCGCGCCGGCCGCCGCCTCGATCACGAAGTCGTTGGCGGGCGGATAGCCATCTGGCTCGTGCATGGGGAACACGAAGCAACCGCGCGCGCCGGCGGAGCTCAGCACGCGTGCAAGCTCGGCGGGCGTCTGGTGCATCCCGTCCGGGTCGTTCTGGCCGAGGTGCGTGTGCGCGTCGAACAGCTCGAGGCCCGGAACCTGGTCGCGGATCACCTGCAGCCAGGGCGTGATCAGCGTGACAAGGTCCATAACCGGATTCGTACCATGAAACGGTATGAGTACGAGTCACACCCGTCCGCGATCGCTCACCGAGCCGTGGACGTTGGGCGGGATCACGATTCCGAACCGCGTCGTGCTGGCCCCGCTGGCTGGAATCGGCAACTGGTTCGTGCGCCTGCAGGCGAAGCGCTACGGCGCCGGCCTCGCCGTTTCGGAGATGGTTTCCAGCCACGCCGTGCATTACGGCAACGAGCGGACTTGCACAGAGCTGCTGCGGATCCATCCGGATGAGCATCCGGTGTCGGTTCAGCTGTTCGGCGCCGATCCGGACGTGATGGCGTCGGCCGCCGAGCGAGTTGCGGCGGCGGGGGCGGACCTGATCGACATCAACATGGGTTGTCCGGTGCCGAAGGTCTGCAAGACCGGAGCCGGTGCCGCGTTGCTCGACGATCCCGATCGCGCCGTGGCGGTCGCCCTTGCTGCCGCCAACGGCAGCGGGCTGCCGGTCACCGTCAAGCTGCGGACAGGGCTGCGGCCCGGCGACGGCAAGGGGATCGCTGTGGCACGCGAGCTCGCCGAGCGCGGCGGGGTCGCGGGACTTTGCATCCACCCCCGGCACGCTTCGCAGCGCCACACCGGCAAGCCGGACTATGACCTCGCCGCCGAGCTCGTGCGAGAGTTGCCGGTGCCGGTACTGATTTCCGGCGGCCTGCGCTCGGCGGAGCTCGCACGCGAGGCGTTTGAGCGCACCGGCGCGGAGGCGATCCTGCTCGCGCGCGGTTCGCTTGGAAATCCGTGGCTGTTCGAGCAGCTCGTCAGTGGCCGCGACGAGGAGCCGACGCGGGAGGAGATCATCAGCGAACTGGACTGGGTGCTCGACTGCGCCGTCGAGCACATGGGACCAGAGCGCGCGAACCGTTACCTGCGCAAGTTCTACCCCTGGTACATCGAGCGTCTGGGCGGCACGCGTGCCGAGCAGGCGGCCCTGCAAGCCGCGTTACAGCAGGCCGACAGCATCGAGCATGCGCGCGAGTTGTTCGGCGTCGCCGGGGCGTCGCTGGCGGCGGCCGGCTCCGGTTTGTGAGCGCCGCTACCTGGGAACGTCTGGCGGGGCTCTATACTCCTGCGCCCACGCCGCAGACTTTGCGGATTCTCCCGCACTCGCGGCCTTTTTTCTGTCCTATCTACGGATTTTCAGGATATGCCCAAGGACGTCATTCTCACCCCCGAAGGACTCACCAGCCTCAAGTCTGAGCTGGAGCACATGTCGACCGTGCGTCGGCGTGAGGTCGCCGCGCGGATCAAGGAAGCACGTGAGTTCGGCGACATCTCAGAGAACGCCGAGTACGACGACGCCAAGAACGAGCAGGCGATGCTCGAGGCGCGGATCGCGACGCTCGAGGACAAGCTGCGCTCTGCGACCGTGATCGACGCGACGGAGCTCGACAACGACGTCGTCCGGGTGGGCACGGTCGTACATGTCGTCGACGGTGAAGGCGGCAAGCACAAGTACACGATCGTCGGTTCGGCGGAGGCCAAGCCGGCTGAGCTAAAGCTGTCCAACGAGTCGCCGGTCGGCAAGGCTCTGATCGGCCGCAAGAAGGGCGACACTGTCACGTTCGCCACCCCCAAGGGCGAGCGTCAGCTCAAGATCTCCAAGATCGAAGTCGCTTAGCAGCCCAGGGGCATTGCTCCCGTGAGCGATCCAGGCGACGAGCAGGTCCCAGCCGACGAGCAGATCTCAGCCGAAGAGCAGCTCGATGTATTCGCCGCGCGCCGCCAGAAACTGGCGGCGCTGCGTGCCTCTGGCGTCGAGCCGTTCCCGTACAGCTTCTCCGGAGTTGAGCCGATCGCGTCGGTGCGCGTGGCGCACGCCGACCTCGCCGTCGGCGAGGAGACGACGGTCGCGCACCGCGTTGCAGGTCGGCTGGCCGCACGTCGGGGTCAGGGCAAGATGGCTTTTCTGGACCTGGTCGACCGGTCTGGCCGGATCCAGCTGCAGGCTCGCGTCGACGAGCTCGGGCCGGAGCGTATGCAGCTGCTTCTGGACCTTGACCTCGGCGATCTGATCGGGGTCGACGGAACCGTCTTCAACTCGCGTCGCGGCGAGCTGTCGCTGCGCGTCACTGACTTCGAGCTGCTGGCCAAGTCCCTGCGGCCACCACCCGACAAGCACCATGGGCTCACCGACGTCGAGACGCGCTTCCGCCATCGCGAGGC
Organism: uncultured Conexibacteraceae bacterium; assembly: GCA_963720195.1. Classification (GTDB taxonomy): domain Bacteria; phylum Actinomycetota; class Thermoleophilia; order Solirubrobacterales; family Solirubrobacteraceae; genus Palsa-465. The sequence continues at coordinate 339,064 of CAVRFD010000004.1, read as the reverse complement.
GGACCTATTGTCGAACGAGGAGACGCGCGCCGTCTTCATCACGCGCGCGCGGATGATCTCGGCGGTACGTCGGTACCTCGACGGCAAGGACTTCCTCGAGGTCGAGACGCCGATCCTCCAGCCGCTATACGGCGGTGCCGCCGCGCGCCCGTTCACGACGCACCACAACGCGCTCGACCGCGAGCTGTACCTGCGGATTGCGAGCGAGCTCTACCTCAAGCGCCTGATCGTGGGCGGGCTCGAGCGCGTCTATGAGATCGGCAAGAACTTCCGCAACGAGGGCCTATCGCCGAAGCACAACCCTGAGTTCACGATGATCGAGTGGTACGAGGCGTACGCCGACTACATGGACACCGCCGCGCGCTTTGAGGAGCTGGTCCGGTTCGTGGCCAGGGAGGTCGGCTATGCGGGGCCGCTTGACTTTGAGAAGCCGTGGCACCGCGAGACGCTCGCAGGCTCGATCGAGGCGCGGACCGGAATCGATATCCGCGCTCACCGTGATCGTGAGTCGCTGGCGGCGGCAATGGCCGCTAAGGGGCTGCCGGTGCCCGAGACCGACACCTGGCCGCAGCTCGTCGATGAGCTCGTCTCCAAGCACGTCGAGCCGACGCTGATTGAGCCGACCTTCCTGTTCGACTACCCGATTGAGATATCCCCGCTGGCCAAACGCCACCGCACCGAGGCCGGGATGGTCGAGCGGTTCGAGGCCTTCATCAACGGCATGGAGGTCGCCAACGCGTTCTCCGAGCTCAACGACCCCGATGATCAGCGCGCACGCTTCGAGGAGCAGCGAGCGCTCGCCGCCAGTGGTGACGAGGAAGCGCAGCCCTACGACGAGAACTACATCGAGGCGCTCGAGTACGGCATGCCGCCGACCGGCGGTCTCGGCTTCGGGATCGATCGGATGGCGATGATCCTCACCGGACAGACGACGATCCGCGAGGTCGTTCTGTTCCCCGCCATGCGGGACTGAGTCCGCACCCGGGACTGAGTCCGCGGACCCAAGCGGACGCGTCACCGCAGGTTCGCCACTCCGGCGGCTGGACGTTTGATCTAAGTCGCTGAAGCCGAATTTCCGAATGTCAAGTTCGTGACCATTCGAGCCGATAGAGCGGGGGAAACCGGAATGGAGTGCTCGAAATGGAAGCCAACGGCGTCCTCGGCAGGATCGGCAAACGTCGCTCCGGCCGCTCGTTTACGAACCGCAGAACGTCAGTGCTGATCGCGATCGTGTCGGCCTTGCTCGCGGCCGTTCTGATCTACGTGTTTGTCTCGCAGTACCACAAGACAAACAGCACCGCTGCAGTCGCGCCGGCCACCGCCAGCGTGTTCGTCGCCAAGCGCTACATCCCGGCCGGTGTGCCGGAAGCGACGGTCGTATCTGAGGGGCTTCTGAAGCCCGAGCAGCTTCCGGTCACCGCGGCCGTAGTGGGGGCGATCTCTGACCCGTCGGCGCTGGCCAGTGAGGTCTCTGCTGCGCCAATCGCCGCGGGTCAGCAGATCACGGCAGCCGATTTCAGCCACGCGACTCCCACGATCTCTGCCTATCTCACAGGCGATGACCGCGCCGTTGCGTTCTCGTTGGACGCGACCCACGGGCTGACGGCGTACCTCCAGGCCGGCAGCACCGTCGATGTCATGGGCCTCAACGGCGGCAAGGCCGAAATGCTCGCCCAGAACGTCAGCGTGATCGCGAACGCGAACGGTGACGTGATTCTGCGCCTCAGTGACAAGCAGGCGCTGCAGCTCAGCTCGGCGACCGGCGTCGCGAGCCTGTGGCTAACGCTGCGCCCCGCATCTGGCGCGAAGGACTCTGTCAAGGTCGGCACCGTGGAGAAGTCGTAATGGCCCGTCGAATCACCGCAGTCGTAGCTCACGACGACACAGCGACGCCCAGGCTGATCGCCGAGCACATCCCCGATGACGCCGGCATCGAGATCGTCGACGTCTTCGGCACCCTGAAGCTGAGCGCCGATGCAATTCTGCGCATGGACGTCGACATGCTGATCGTCGCCTGCCGCGAGAGCTCGCGCGAGGGCCTCGAGCTCGTACGGCTCTGGCGCACGGCGCGAAGCCGCTCGCCGGTCGTGGTGTTCTCACACGGCACGGACCACGACTTCGTTCAGGACGCCTTCGGCGCGGGCGCAGACGACCTGGTTGTGATGCATCCCGGGCCGTACATCCCGGAGCAGATTCGCCGCGACGTCGAATTCTCGATCCGCAAGGCGATCACGCGCCATCGCAGCGGTCCTGACCGTGCTCCGGATTCGGGCACTCTGATCTGTGTGCTCGGGTCGAAGGGCGGGGTTGGCAAGACCGTGTCCGCGACGAACCTCGGCGCCGGTCTCGCGAAGCGAGGCAGGCGCGTAGCCCTGGTCGACCTCGACCTTCAGTTCGGCGATGTTGCGCTAGCGCTCGGGCTGGTGCCGGAGACGACGATGTTCGACCTCGCGGTCTCAGGCGGGAGCCTCGACGCCGAAAAGCTCGACGATTTCATGCTGCGCCATCGCAGCGGGCTGCGGGTATTGGCAGCTCCTGCTCGACCGGATCAGGCGATCTCAGTGAAGGTCGAGATGATCTCCGCCGTCTACGCGATGCTCCGTGACGAGTACGACTTCGTGATCGTGGACACACCGCCGTCGTTCACCGCCGAGGTGATCGCCACGGTCGACGCGGCCAACTGGATCTGCATGGTCGCGATGTTCGATGCGCTCTCGCTCAAGAACACCAGGCTCGGGCTCGAGACGGTCGAGCTGATGGGACACTCACCGGAGCAGATCAAGGTGATTCTCAATCGTGCCGGCTCCAACGTCGGCATCTCCGATCACGATGCCGTCGAGATCCTCGGACGCACACCCGATGTGTTCGTGCCCAGCGACCGTGAGATCCCCACCTCGATCAACGACGGTGTTCCGGTGACGCTGTCCGGAAGCCGCTCTGATGCCGCGAAGGCGCTCGACTCACTGGCTGAGATGTTCATGTACAGCCCCGAGGAGGCGGAGGAGGTTCGCAGTCGATCTCGTCGCCGCGGCGGCCTGCGGCTGAGGCGACGCAAGGCAGCCCTCGGTACCCCGAAGCTGGCTCGTGAGGCCTAGGAGCAACCGTGGAACTGCGCGAGCGGCTGGCCGGGCAGCAGCCGGCTGCCCCTGCTGACTCTGTCCAGGGCGACTCGTTCGTCGAGCTCAAAGACCGCATCCACCTTGCGGTCATCTCCGAGCTCGGACCCCGGCTGTACAACGAGTCGCTCTCGCACGGAGCCCTGCGAGAGGTCGTGCTCGCCGACGTCCGCAACCGGCTCGCTCAGGAGCGCGGGCTGGCGACTGCCGACCGGGACCGGCTGACGCAGGAGATCGCCAACGACACTCTTGGGCACGGCCCAATTGAGCCGCTGCTGCAGGACGACACGGTCACCGAGGTGATGGTCAACGGACCTGCAGACGTATGGATCGAGCGCGCCGGCAAGCTCGAGAAAACAGGTGTGCGCTTCACCGACGAGCACCACCTGCGCCGCATCATCAACAAGATCGTGGCTCAGGTCGGGCGCCGCGTCGACGAGTCCTCGCCGATGGTCGACGCGCGGCTGCCCGACGGCAGCCGTGTCAACGCGGTATTGCCACCACTGTCGTTGACGGGTCCGCTGGTCACGATCCGAAAGTTCTCCAAGACGCGCTGGGACCTGAGCGATCTGGTTGGCATCAACTCGCTGCCACTGCCTGCGAAGGAATTCCTCGAGACTGCAATCCGCGCCGAGCTCAACATCCTGATCGCCGGCGGAACCGGCTCGGGCAAAACCACTCTGCTCAACGCCATGTCCTCGGCGATTCCTGAGGATGAGCGGATCGTCACGATCGAGGATGCCGCCGAGCTCCGACTCAACCAGGCGCACGTGCTGCGGCTCGAGGCACGACCCAAGAACGTCGAAGGCCAGGGCGAGATCCCGATCCGCGAGCTCGTCCGCAATGCGTTGCGTATGCGGCCCGACCGGATCATCGTCGGTGAGGTCCGCGGCTCTGAGGCACTGGACATGCTCCAGGCGATGAACACCGGCCACGACGGTTCGCTCAGCACCTGTCATGCGAACTCACCGCGCGACGCGATCTCACGTGTCGAGAGCATGGTGCTGATGGCCGGCGTCGACTTCCCGATGCGCGCTGTGCGTCAGCAGATCTCGCGCGCCCTGGATCTGCTCGTCCAGATCGAGCGCTTCGGCGACGGCACCCGCAAGATCACCAGCGTCACCGAGGTGCAGCGCATGGAGGGTGAGACCGTCACGCTTCAGGACATCTTCGAGTACCGCTTCGAGAAGGACGCGGCCGAGGGCGGGGGACGGCTCGTCTACACCGGACTGCGTCCCACCTGCGGGAAGTTCGAGCGCAACGGCGTGGCGCTGCCCGCCTATATGGATCAGCACAGCTTCGGCGATGATCGCGCGGCACAGGCGGTGCCGCCGGTGACCGAGAGGCCTGTTGCGACCCCATTCGGTGTCCGTCCCGCGCGCGCCGAGAGGCGGTTCGGTCGATGAGCGCGGACTCCACCGTCGCAGCGATCGTCGTCAGCACAGCGTGTGGGTTGCTGATCGGCTTCGCCGTGTTGATGCTGCTGACCCGCCGCGTCACGGTCGCTCAGCGCGTCGGCGCATACGTGACGACGAACGGCGTCGAGGACGATTCCGGCCGTTCACTGATCGAGCGGGCGCTCGGCGACAAGCAGACTCGCAAGATCGCCCGCTACCCCTTCATCGAGCGGCTGCGGATCCAGATGGAGGTTGCGGATCTCAAGTTCGGGCCTGAGCAGCTGCTGTTCCTGACGCTGTTGATCACCGCGCTCGTCGGCTGGTTGATGATCACCAGCACGCACAGCCCCGTGGCAGGGCTGCTCGCGCTGTTCGTTCCGTTCCTGGCCCAGTTCGCGATCAGGATGATGGCCGACCGGCAGCGCCGTCAGTTCGCGGAACAGCTGCCAGACAACCTGCGCGTGGTCGCGTCGGCGATGCGGTCGGGCCAGACCTTCGTGGGGGCACTCCGCGCCGTGCTCGAGGATGCCCCCGAGCCGTCGCGTCGAGAGCTGCGACGGGCCGTGATGGACGAGCAGTTGGGGATTCCGCTGGCTGAGGCGCTCAGTCAGGTGACCGAGCGGATGCAGAGCGAGGACTTCCAGCACGTCGCGATCGTCGCGTCGCTGCAACGCGAGACCGGGGGCAACACCGCCGAGGTGATCGACCTCGTTGCCGAGACCGTGCAGGAGCGCATCGAGATCCGGCGCATGGTGCGGGGGCTGACCGCCCAGGGACGGCTGTCCGGCGGTGTCCTCTCGTTCCTCCCAGTCGGTCTGCTGATCTTGATCTCGCTGATCAATCCCACCTACATGCACCCGCTCTTCCACACCACGCCAGGGATCATCGGCTTGGGGATCGGCATCGGCCTCGTGATCGCGGGCGGCCTCGTGATCCGCAAAATCGTCGCGATCGAGGTGTGAGCGCGATGTATGTCTACCTGCTGCTCGCGACCGTATTCGTGGGCATCGCCGCGACCGCGACACTGAGGGCGGCCCGTGCCCGCCGGCGACTCACCGTCGAGCGTGTCAACGCGATCATCGACCACGGCATTCGTGCCGCCGGCGGCGGCGCGACCGACATCAGCGTCTATCTCGAGAATGAACCGAAACAGGGAGCGTTCTCGGCGCTTGCAACGAGGCTCGGTGGATTGTTCTCCGGGCGCCTGACGGCGGTCGGAGAAGAGGCAATTCGCGAACAGTTGATGGCCGCGGGCCTGTACACAATCTCAGCGAGGACCGTGATCGGCTACCGCGTCCTTGCGACGATCGTGCTACCGGTCGCTGTTTACCTGCTTGCCGGAGTTCACAGCGTCCTCGACGTGCTGATCATCATCTTGGCGCTGTTCGCAGGTTGGGTGCTGCCGCTGACTTACGTCCAGCGGAAGGCGCGCAAACGCATCGAGACGCTCGACCGCAAGCTTCCGGACCTGATCGACCTTCTGTGCGTGATGATCGAGGCCGGACTCTCGTTTGCGGCCGCGTTGCGGCTTGCGTCCGACCAGTTCGACCCACCACTGAGCGACGAGCTTCGCCTCACGCTGCAGGAGCAGACGATGGGTCTGTCCGTCTCGAGAGGCCCTCACCCATCTGGCTGAGCGCGCGGACACTCCGGCGATGAAGGCGTTCGTACGGGCGATGTCCCAAGGCGAGAAGATGGGCATTTCCACCGGCCAGATCATGCGCAACCTCGCGCATGAGATGCGGCATCGTCGGCGCTCAGCAGCGGAGGAACGAGCACAGAAGACGCCCGTTCTGATGTTGTTTCCGCTCGTCTTTCTGATCTTCCCGGCGATGTTCATCATCCTGATGACGCCGGCAGGGATCAGTCTGATCCACAACCTCAAGGCCTTCTGAGAGCCTGACTCTGCGGCCGGTGCGGCGCCTGGCGGCGGCGGACCGGCGCGTGGCTGTGTCCTCACCGCCCGCTGCAAGTATTACCCGTCGTGTTCCGAGTACGCCGTGCAGGCGGGTTCGGCGTGGCGCTGCCACGCCTTCACCCGTTGCGTCCTTGCCCCGCTTGGTCCGGCGCTCGCCAGTTCGCTCGCCCCGGCCTTGAGCCAGACTCTTGAACATCAGCCGCAAACCGCATCCATTCTCGGCTTGCCTCACACGTGCACTGACTGGTTAACGCGTGAGGGGTCGGTTCCTGTAGGAACCGACCCCTTGGAGTCACGAGTCACACGTTTGTGAGTCTGAGTCTGGACTCAGCTGACGAGGCTGTTGCCGACCGTCGACAGTGCGCTGGTCACCTTGCCACCCAGAAGGGTCAGTGCGGCAATTGCGACGATCGCGATCAGAGCGAGGATCAGGGCATACTCGGTGAGGCCCTGGCCCTCCTCGTCCTCCATCAGACGAGCGATGGCGAGCTTCATGTTAATGAAGAGCTTCAGCATGTTCTTGTCACCTCCCCTCCTGAGCTAGGGGGTCAGTTTTCTCCCACTGACGTCTCGACGCCAGCCGGCCCTGGAAGCTTTCTGTGTGTCACAGCCCCGACGCTGCTTCCGTGCATCGTTGGCAACTCATCGGTGCAAAACCACACTGGCTTGAGTCCTGACACTAAGAATCCTGGACGCGTGTACGAGAGGGCTCGCGCTAATTGCCAGAAAACCCAGCAATGGAGCCTGAAATCGGCCGCGAGAGATTTCTGATTGGTCGCCCGATTAGTAACCGCCGCTGGACGAATGTTTGGGCGATCTCTCCCAAACGTGGCTGCTTCTCATATCCGTGACGACATGATGGGCATGCCCACCGCCGCAGACACGCGCGCACCCGCGCGCCCGCACGGGTGGGGACCGTCGCCACGGCCTCGCGCCGAATTCACTGGCCATAGCCACGCACTGGCGCAATGGGTCGAGGCACGCGCGCTGTTCATCGTGGGGGTATGCGCGGTTGTCGTCCTGAGCCTTACGGCCATCCCGCACCATTTCAGCCAGGACGGCTGGCTCGCGCTCATCGCAGGACGCCAGATCGCCCAGCACGGGATTCCCCACCATGACTACTTCACGCAGCATGGCCTACGGGGCGCGCTGGGTCGACCAGCAGTGGCTCGCCCAGTTGCTGATGTATGAGCTTGAGCGCATCGGCGGCATGCAGTTGTTGACAGTGCTCTACGTGCTCGTCACGGGTGCCGCGTTCGGTGGTGCCGTCGTCGCCGCACGCCGGCTGGGCGCGGAGGACCTGCACGTGCTGGCGGTGCTGCCGGCCGGTGCCTTCTTCTATCTGACCACTGCAGTGTCGATTCGCACACAGGGGTTTGCCTATCCGCTTGTTCGTTGCGACGGTCTGGCTGCTCGCTTCTGAGGTCCGCAGTCCGGTCAGACGTGCACGCGTGTATTGGGTATTTCCGATGCTCGTGCTGTGGGCCAACCTGCACGGGTCCGTGACGCTCGGCGCAGGACTGGCGGTGCTCTACGGCCTGAGCCTGCTACCCGCCGGGTTCCGCGAGCGCGGCACTCGCGGCCTCGCCGACGCTCGTGCCTGGACGTTCATCGTGCTGTCGCCGCTGACGCTGCTGGTCACGCCATACGGGACCGAGGTCGTCCACTACTACGACGTCACGCTGATGAACTCTCAGTTCAGCCGGCTCGTGACCGAATGGAAGCCGGTCAGCTCCGTTCCGGTCCTCGCCGTGCCGCTGCTCTTGCTGATCGCGGCAACGGCGTGGGTTTTGATCCGCGTGTTCTTGAGGGCCCGCGCGGGCAGGGCTCAGCCGACGCCGCTGTTTGACGTTGTGGCGCTGCTCGCGCTGGCGATCGGAGCCGTCACCGCGGTCCGCAATATCACCTGGTTCGGGCTGGCTGTTGTGATCCTGCTGCCTGCCGCGATCACGCAGATGAAGGCTGCGGCCGCGCCGCTGCGCCGCGCACGCGTGAACCGTTTGCTCGCACTCGCCATGGTTGCGGTTGCGGTGCTCTCGGCGGTGACCGTCCTCAGCCGGCCTGCGCGATGGTTCACCAGTACCTATCCCACGCGAGCGGTTGCCACGCTGCAGGCGCTGGTCGCGCGGGATCCGGGCGTGAAGATCTTTGCCGACGTTCGCTACGCAGACTGGCTGATCTGGGAGGACCCGAAGGCCTTCTCCGGCCGCGTCGCCTACGACACGAGCCTCGAGTTGTTGACGCCGGCACAGCTGAGCGCGATCGCGGACCCGGCTGCCACGTCACAGAGCGGCAGTTCCGGTCTGCTTGCGCCCTATGGAATCTGGGTGCTCTATCCGGTCAACAAGTCGGTCAATCGCACGCTGCTGAGGCGACCGGGCGTCCACGTGGTCACCCGCAACGGCAAGGTGATCGTCGCAACGCACACGACTCCTGCGCGCACCTAGCGAGCGATCGCGCCTGCCATGACCGCCACCACTGTCACCGGCCGCCGAAGCCAACCGATCCGGCGCGGAGAACTCGGCAACGCAGCGCAGCACATCCTGCTCGGGTTTGGCCCGGCCGTCGCCTCACTGCTGCTGCTCGCGTTCCAATTCAAGATCCACGCTGTCGCCACCGATTTTCGCTCCGCCTACTATCCCGCGGCCCTCCGAGTGCTGCATGGCGGTAACCCGTACGCGGTTACGCACCGGGAGATCGTGGCCGGGACGGCGTTCGTCTACCCGGCGCTGTCAGCCGTCTTTTTCGCACCATTCGCGCTGATCAGCAGGGGCGGCGGCCAGCTGCTGTACATGCTGATGTGCGTTGCCTGCGTGCCACTCGCACTGCGGACGCTGAACGTCCGCGACTGGCGTGTCTACGGGATCACGTTCTTGTGGCTGCCGGTTTACAGCGGCTGGCAGACCGCCAACGTCACGCTGCCGCTGATGCTGCTCGTGGCGTTGACCTGGCGTCATCGTGATCGGCCGCTGGTTGCGGGTCTGATCACGGCTGCGGCTGTGAGCCTGAAACCGTTCGTATGGCCGCTCGGGCTGTGGTTGCTGGCGACCCGCCGCTGGAAGGCGGCGGCGTGCGCTGTTGTTTGGGGCGCGCTCGTGAACCTGTTGGCGTGGTGGATCGTTGGGTTCAACGAGATCCACACGTATCTAAGGCTGTCCGGTGAGGTCACCGACGCGCTGTGGCGTGGCGGCTACAGCATGCTTGCGGTCGCGCACCACCTTGGCCTTGGTCGCGGCGTCGGTGAGGCGCTTCTGCTCGTCGTCTCGGCAGCCGTCGGCGTGGCGATGATCTACGCGGGCTTCTTCAAGCGCCGGGAGCGTGACGCGATGCTGCTCGCGGTCGCGCTGATGCTGGTCGCATCGCCGCTGGTCTGGAGCCACTACTTCGCGCTGCTGCTGGTTCCGATCGCGCTCTACCGCCCACGACTCGGCTGGCTTTGGGCGCTGCCGGTCCTGATGTGGCCGCTGCCACCGTCGACGGCGGTCGTCGGCTGGCAGACGGCGTTCGCTTGGACGTTGGCAATCCTCTGTCTGTGGCGGGCCCTGCGCACGCCGCGGTCGGCAATTCCGGAATATGAGGTCGGTTCCCAATGAGCGCGACTGCGCTCGCGTCCCGGCGTCGACCGCGCGCCTCTGGCCGCCACAGGGAGTTCACGATGGCCGCTCAGCAGCTGCTGCTGGGTTTCGTGCCAATTGTGATCGCTGCCCTGATGCTCATCTTCCTGTCCGTGACCCGAATCGCCGCCTACGACTTCCACTGGGCGTACTACCCCGCGGCGAGCCGACTGCTCCACGGCGGCAATCCGTACGGGATGCCCGCCGCGGACATCGCAGGAGGCATCGCATTCGTGTACCCCGCTCTTTCCGCGGTCGTGCTGGTGCCGTTTGCGCTGCTCAGTCACGCCCAGAGCGACGAGGCCTACCGGCTGCTCTGCCTGTTGCTCGTTCCTGCGACGCTCTGGACCGCGGGAGTCAGAGATGGGCGAATCTATGGGGTCACGCTCCTGTGGCTGCCCGTGAACGTCGGTTGGGAGGGCGGCAACGTCTCAGTCCCGCTCACGTTTATGGTCGCGCTCGCCTGGCGCTACCGAGACCGGCCCTGGGTCGCCGGTCTCGTGACCGCCGCCGCCGTGAGCCTGAAGCCGTTCGTCTGGCCTCTTGGGCTTTGGTTGCTTGCCACGCGGCGCATCAGAGCGTCGATCTGGACGGTCGGTTGGGCGATATTGCTGAACCTGCTCGCCTGGTGGATCGTTGGCTTCAACGAGATCCGCACGTATCTCAGGCTGTCCGGCGAGGTCACCGACGCGCTCTGGCGTGGCGGCTACAGCATGCTCGCGGTCGCGCACCATCTTGGCTTTGGTCGCGGCGTCGGTGAGGCGCTGCTGATACTCGTTTCGGCGGCGGCTGGTCTCGCGCTGGTCTACATCGGCTATGTCAAACGCAACGAGCGCGGCGCAATGGTGCTCGCCGTAGCGCTGATGCTGGTCGCATCACCGCTGGTCTGGAGCCATTACTTCGTGCTGCTGATGATTCCGCTCGCGCTCGCACGACCCCGGTTTGGCCCGGTCTGGCTCCTGCCGATCGTCATGTGGGTGTGCCCGCCGTCGACGACCGTGGTCGGCTGGCAGGCTGCGGTCGCGTGGGCCGTCGCAGGCACCTGCCTTGTCGCCGCCCTGCGCCCGATCTTGGTAGGCGGCGGTCAGCGGACCGCCGCCATCGCGCCTATCAAGGCGCCCGAACTCAGCGCAAGTAGCTGAGAAAACGCTACGAACACGGTAGAACAACGAGGGCCGTGCGAAGCCGGATGTTAGACTGACTCATGGCCTCAGCTCGACCACATTTCGCGCATATCCAGCGGGACAGGTGCCGAGTTTCGGCCCTCCGGCCGATTACTACTATGGGTAGTCAGCCGATAGTCCAGGACAACGAACCGACCGACCCGCCTTTGTCCCGCGACGGAAAGACTTGAAATGTTCGAGCGATTTACAGAACGCGCCCGCCAGGTGGTCGTCCTTGCACAGGAAGAGGCACGGACGCTCAAGCACAACTACATCGGAACCGAGCACATCCTGCTTGGCCTGCTCCGTGAAGAGGAAGGCCTCGCCGCGCGCGTGCTCGAGTCGCTGGAGATTACGGTCGAGCGCGTCCGCGCCCAGGTTGTCCGGATCGTTGGCTCCGGTGAGGAAGTCACCTCGGGGCAGATCCCGTTCACCCCGCGCGCCAAGAAGGTGCTGGAGCTCGCCCTGCGCGAGGCTCTGAGCCTTGGCCACAACTACATCGGAACCGAGCACATCCTGCTCGGCCTCGTGCGCGAGAACGAGGGTGTTGCAGCCCGCATCCTGCTCGACTTCGACGCGGACTCCGAGAAGATCCGCAACGAGGTCATCCGCATGCTGTCCGGCCCCGGTGGCCGTCAGCGCAGCGGCTCCAGCGGTAGCGCCGCCGCGGGCGCAGGCAGCGCCGCGAGTGAGGGCAAGAAGTCGTCGAAGCTGCTCGACCAGTTCGGGCGCAACCTGACGAAGCTGGCTGCCGATGGCAAGCTCGACCCGGTCGTCGGTCGTGAGACCGAGATCGAGCGGATCATGCAGATCCTCAGCCGCCGCACCAAGAACAACCCCGTTCTTGTCGGTGAGCCCGGGGTCGGCAAGACCGCCGTCGTCGAGGGCCTCGCCCAGCGCATCACCAACGCGGACGTGCCAGAGCTGCTGAAGGGCAAGCAGATCTACACGCTCGATCTGGCTGCCCTCGTCGCGGGCTCGAAGTACCGCGGTGAGTTCGAGGAGCGGCTCAAGAAGGTGATGAAGGAGATCACCCAGCGTGGCGACATCATCCTGTTCATCGATGAGCTCCATAACCTCGTCGGCGCCGGTGCAGCCGAGGGCGCAATCGACGCTGCTTCGATCCTGAAGCCGGCGCTCGCACGCGGTGAGCTGCAGACGATCGGCGCGACGACGCTCGAGGAGTTCCGCAAGTATCTCGAGCGCGACTCCGCGCTGGAGCGGCGCTTCCAGAAGATCGTCGTCGACCAGCCGTCGAAGGACGAGACCGTCCAGATCCTCAAGGGCCTGCGCGACCGTTACGAGCAGCACCACAAGGTGAACATCACCGACGAGGCGCTGGTTGCGGCCGCCGACCTGGCCGACCGCTACATCTCTGACCGTTTCCTGCCCGACAAGGCGATCGACCTGATTGACGAGGCCGCGTCGCGGATGCGGATCAAGTCGATGACCTCACCGCCGGTCTACCGCGAGCTCGAGGACGAGATCGAGGAGACGCGGCGGGCGAAGGAAGCCGCGATCGAGGCGCAGGAGTTCGAGAAGGCTGCGAACCTGCGTGACCAGGAGCGCCGTCTGACGCAGAAGAAGCGCGAGCTGGCCGAGCAGTGGGAGGCCGGCGAGGCGACCGAGCGTCCCTCGATCGGTGAGGAGGAGATCGCCGACATCGTTTCGATGTGGACCGGCATCCCCGTCTTCAAGCTGACCGAGGCCGAGACCGCCAAGCTGATGCGGATGGAGGAGGAGCTCCACAAGCGCGTCATCGGCCAGCATGCGGCCGTCGAGGTCATCTCCAAGGCGATTCGTCGTTCGCGCGCAGGTCTCAAGGATCCGAAGCGGCCGACCGGCTCGTTCATCTTCCTGGGCCCCAGCGGTGTCGGTAAGACCGAGCTCGCCCGGACGCTCGCCGAGTTCCTGTTCGGTGACGAGGACACGATGATCCGCATCGACATGTCCGAGTACATGGAGAAGCATGCCGTCAGCCGTCTGGTCGGTTCACCTCCTGGCTACATCGGATACGACGAGGGCGGTCAGCTGACCGAGGCGGTGCGCCGCAAGCCGTACAGCGTGCTGCTGCTCGACGAGATCGAGAAGGCCCACCCGGACGTCTTCAACATCCTGTTGCAGATCCTCGAGGACGGGCGTCTGACCGACGCTCAGGGCCGTACGGTCGACTTCCGTCACACGATCGTGATCATGACCTCGAACATCGGTGCGTCCGAGATCGCGAAGAACTTCCAGATCGGGTTCTCCACGATCGACGACGAGATCGGCGTCAGCTACGACGAGATGAAGAGCCGGATCATGGGCGAGCTAAAGCGCGTCTTCCGCCCGGAGTTCATCAACCGTATCGATGACGTCATCGTCTTCCACAAGCTGGCGAAGAACGAGATCAAGGAGATCGTCGACCTGCTCCTGCGTCGCATTCGCGAGTCGATGGCGGAACGCGAACTGCAATTGGAGCTGTCCGAGGACGCCAAGGATCTACTCGTCGAGAAGGGCTGGGATCCCGCCATGGGTGCCCGTCCGCTCCGTCGCGCGATTCAGCGCTACATCGAGGATCCGCTTGCCGACTTCGTCCTGCGCTCGCAAGTTCCGGAGGGCTCGACCGTCCTGGTCGAGCGCGACGACAGCCGGGCCGGCGAGGGCGACGAGAACGCCGAGGTCAAGCTCTCAGTCGTCGAGCCTGCACCGAAGCCGACGCCCGTCGGCGTCGGAGCTGAGGGCGGTGCCACTGACGATGCCGAAAGCAGCGATACGCACGAGTCGCACGACGCGGCCGACTCGGACGAGCACTAGAAGCTGATCATGCCCGGGCGCGGCGCGGGTGAAAATCCCGCCCCGCGCCCGGCGCTCAGCGCACGCCTCGCCGCTCAGAAGACTGAGAGCCAGCGCGAGAACTCGACTGTGTAGAAGACCAGCATCACCGTGCTGGCCGACAATACGATCGGAGTCATCCGGCGTTCCTCGAGCCAGGCCGCTGCTCCGATCCAGAGCGGGAACACCGGCAGCATGTAGCGGTCGAACCCCTTGAGCGGTTCCATCGCGACGGCACTCGACGTGCAGATGATCATCGCGAGTGCGGCGAATAGCACGTACTCCTTGGGCAGCCGCTGCCATGTGCTGATGAGCGCCAGGACCGCGATTGTGAGCACGAGCACGTAGATCAGGTTCTGGAAGCCCGGAGCGAATGGGCCTCCGTTCGCGGCTGCCACGCCGTGGAAGCTCTGGCCGAGGCCGACCACGACATCCTTGACGGACTCCACTAACACGATCGGAGGACCAACGAGCGTGCGCGCCGCGTAGGCCGCATTCTGGCTGGTGATCGGCGCGAGCCATCCCCATCCCCGGGCGTGCGTGTACAGGAAAAAGCCGGCGAGGGCCAATGGTGGCAGGGCCAGAGCGAGCATGCTCGGGGACCACAGCCGGCGTAGCGTGAACGGACGTCCTCGGCTCTTCCAGTACATGAGTGCCAGCGGCGCAACGAGCAGGACTCCCTGGACATGTGTCAGCGCGGCGGCAGCAGCGACGAGGCACGCGAGCACGAACCGCTCTCGACGCGCCAGATAGAACGCGCCCGCCGAGAGTGCAAGGAGCAACGACTCGGTGTAAACAGCGCTGAACACGAACGCGAACGGCGCGAACACCAGGAGCAGCACGGTCGCGTCCGCCGCCTTCGGGCCGACCACGTCGCTGGCGATTCGATGAATTAGGCTCAGCCCGATCGCGAACGCTACGAGGCTGATCAACACACCGGCGATGACCGGCGAACCGACGACCGGAGTGAGCGCGTGGATCACTAGCGGGTACAACGGGAACAACACGGTCGAGCCCGGTTTCGTGTAGCCGTGCTCGGCAATCGAGACGTAGCCGATCGCATCCCAGCGGACCGCTGAGGCCGCGATCACGTTGCCCACAGAACCGAGGCTCGAGCTGAGCCGCTGCGGGTCGAGCTGCTGCCATCCTGCTGCCCGACTCGTGAACAGGGCGCCGCCAGCCCCCGCGGCGAGAACGATAAGACGTGACGAGATCACGGCGACCCAGACAGGAACACGGACCCCGATCCGAGTCGTTGTCGCCCGCTTGAGAACAGGGCGAGGTGCGAGAGTCGTCATCTGTGCCCCCTACGCGATGAAGACCCAGCGGGCGAACATGACCGTGTAGAAAATCAGCAGCACGGTGCTGATCTGCAGCACCGGCCGTGTCAGCCGACGCTCATGGAGCCATGCGGCGGCGCCCATCCACAGCGGGAAGATCGGCAGCATGTAGCGGTCGAACGCTTCCAACGGCCGTCCGACGACGCCGGTCCAGGTGCAGACGAGCATCACCAGCGTCGCGAAGATGGCGTACTCCCTCGGCAGCCGCCGCCAGACGGCCACGAGCGACGCCAGCGCGATCGCCAGCACAGTCAGGTAGACGAGGTTCTGGAACCCGACGTTGTAGGGCTCAGCCACGGTCGGGTTGATCGGCGGCACGCCGTGCAGCGTCTGCGAGAGCCCAACCAGCCCGTCGTAGAAGGACTGCCAGAGCATGACGGGGGTCGTGAGCGTCTCCCTGCCGTAATTCGCGTAGTTGCCGTTGGTGACCGGAGCGAGCCAGCCGTATCCGTGTGCATGCAGGTAGACGAAGAAGCCCGCCACCGCCAACGGTGGCAGTGCGAAGGACACCACGCTCGACGACCAGAGCCGGTGCCAATCGAAGCTCTGCCCGCGGCTGCGCCAATACATGTACGCCAGAGGCGCCACCAGCAACACTCCCTCTACGTGGGTTAGCGCGGCCGCTGTCGCGGTGAGTCCGGCGAGCGCGAAACGCTCCTTTCGCGCCAGATAGAACGTTCCGACCAGCAGCGCCAGCAACAGCGATTCCGTGTAGACGGCGGAGAAGAAGAAGGAGAGCGGGGCGAACGCGAGCAGCAGCACGGTCGCGCTGGCGACCTCGGTGCCGAGCTCCTCACTGGTGATTCGGTGAAGTAGCACCAGGGCGATCGCAAAGGACCCCAGGCTGATGAGCACGCCGGCGACGACGGGCGAGGGAACGACCAACGTGACCGCGCGGATCACGAGTGAGTACAGCGGATAGGAAACCGTTTGTGCGGCGGTGGTGTAGCCGTGCTCGGCGATCGACACATAGCGGATTCCGTCCCAGCGGAACACGGGAGCCGCGAGTACATTGCCGACCGATCCGAGACTCGAGCTCAGTCGGTGCGGGTCGAACGCCGTCCATCCTGGGATGCGGTGCGTGAACAGCGCGCCTGCAATGCCGGCGCCGAGCACCACGAGCCGCGAAAAGACGACTGCGGCCCAGACGGGAACGCGGACGCCGATCCGGCTCCCGGTCGTCGTCCGTCGGCGGGCAGTCGTCGCAATCGTCGCCATTTGCACCAATATCGGCACATTTGGCCGATTACGTCAGCTTGCACGCGTAGGCTCATCTGATGGCCAGCCCCAGGTCCGTCCACGTGTGCTCCGCCTGCGGGCATGAGTCACCGCGCTGGTCCGGCCAATGTCCTGGTTGCGGAGAGTGGAACACGTTGGTCGAGGAACTTCGTGCACGGCCGACTGCCGGCCCAGGCCGTGGCGGCGGACAGCGAACCAGCAGCCCGAGCGCGACGCCCGTCCGGCTCGGCAGCGTCGCGGCGGCCGACCACACGCGCCTGAGTACCGGCATCGGCGAGCTCGACAACGTGCTGGGTGGTGGCCTCGTGCCTGGATCACTGGTGCTGATCGGCGGTTCGCCGGGGGTCGGCAAGTCGACGCTCACGACGATGGCGTTGGCGCACCTGGTCGCAGCCGGACGCCGGACGCTGTACGTGTCAGCGGAGGAGTCGCCGGCCCAGATCCGGCTCCGCGCGGAGCGGCTGAGCGCCGGCTCGCCGCTGGAGATCCCCGTGATCGCGGAGACCGACCTCGGCACCGTCGTCGCGACCCTCGAGCGCGAGCGGCCGGAGGTGTGCGTCGTGGACTCGGTGCAGACGCTGCACTGTGGCGAGCTGACCAGTGCTGCCGGTTCGGTCGCGCAGGTGCGGGAGGTCGCGACCGAGATCATGCGGGTGGCGAAGGTGAACGGCATTGCCGTGCTGCTCGTTGGCCACGTCACCAAGGATGGGGCCCTGGCCGGCCCGCGCGTGCTCGAGCACCTGGTCGATTGCGTGCTGCAGTTCGACGGCGAGCGCGAGCGCACCTACAGGACCGTGCGGGCGATCAAGAACCGCTTCGGTTCGACCAATGAGGCCGGCGTGTTCGAGATGCGCGACGACGGGCTGGTTGAGGTCCTGGACGCGTCCGCGCGGTTCGTGGCCGAGGCGACGCGGGCCGCCGGCAGCGTCGTGTTGTGCGCGATGGAGGGGACGCGGCCGCTGCTTGTCGAGGTCCAGGCGCTGGTGTCGCCCTCAGAGCTCGAGCCGCCGCGCCGTGTGGTGGCCGGCATCGATCGCAACCGGTTGGCGCTCGTGCTCGCGGTGCTGGGCCGTCATGCTGGGATCGGGCTGGGGAATGCCGACGTGTTCGTCAACGTCGTCGGCGGGGTGCGGGTGGACGAGCCGGGAGCCGACCTCGCAGTGGCCCTGGCTGTTGCAAGCGCCGCCAAGGGCGTGCCGCTGCAGTCCGCGCCCGGGCAGCCCCTGGCGTGCTTCGGCGAGCTGGGGCTGACCGGTGAGCTGCGGACGGTCGGGCACGGGGACCGACGGCTGGCCGAAGCGGACAAGTTCGGACTCTCGCCGGTGGCCGAGCCGGGACGCTTTCCGACGCTGCGTGACGCGGTCCGGACGCTGGTCGTGCATGATCGCGTGGCGCTGGCGCAATAGCGCGGGTGTCAGAGGCCGTCACGGCAGAGGCACGAGCGTGACTGCGTGATTCAACACCGCGTAAAATTGAGTTTCTTATGGCCTCGCGATCCGGGGAAGAGCTCAAAGACGAGCTCGAAACTCGCCAGGAGTCCCGGATGGTCAGGGCGCTCGAGATGGTGGCGCCCGGAACAGCGCTCCGGGAGGGCCTCGACAATATCCTGCACGCCCACACCGGCGGCCTGATCGTCATCGGCGATGCCGATGACCTCGCGTTCCTGTTCTCCGGCGGAATCAAGCTCGATCTCGATTACTCACCGGCGCTGCTCTACGAGTTGGCGAAGATGGATGGCGCGATCGTCCTCAGTTCGAACGCGACCAAGATCGCCCACGCGAACATCCAGCTGACACCGGATCCGACGATCCACACGCTCGAGACTGGTACGCGCCACCGGACCGCCGAGCGCGTGTCAAAGCAGACCGACGCGACCGTCGTCGCGATCTCCGAGCGGCGCGAGGTCGTCTCGCTGTACGTCGACGGCGTCAAGTACATCCTCGCCGACATCCCTGTGGTGCTGGCAAAGGCGAACCAGGCGCTGGCGACGCTCGACAAGTACCGCAGCCGGCTGGATCAGGTCTCGACCCGCCTGACCGCGCTCGAGTTCGAAGGCGGCGCGACGCTGCACGACGTGCTCACAGTCCTGCAACGAGCCGAGCTTGTCACCCGCATGGCGGTTGAGATCGAGCGCTACATCGTCGAGCTCGGCACCGAAGGGCGCCTGATCGAGATGCAACTCGACGAGACGATGGTCGGCGTCTCCGCCGACAAGGCGGCGCTGGTCCACGACTACCTGCTCGAGGACGCCGACGACGCGTTCTCGATCGGATTCGACCAGCTGGTAAGGCTGCCGCATCAGGACCTCCTTGACTTCGGCCGGCTCGCTGAATTGCTGGGCTACGACCGCAAGCTGAACACCCTCGACTACCCGATCTCGCCCCGCGGCATCAGGATTCTGGGCCGCATACCGCGGCTGCCGAAGCTGGTCGTGAAGCGGATCATCGATGAGTTCGGAGGGCTGGAAGAGTTGCTCGCCGCTAGCGATGGTGAGCTGGAGACCGTCGACGGGGTCGGCGAAATCAGGGCGAAGGACATCCGCGAGGGACTTCGCCGACTGCAGGAGATCAATCTGGTTGACCGCTACCTGCAGACCTGAGTCCGCAGTCTGCGGGAACTGACCTGCTGGTCGACCAAAGGGAGGACACCATCACCGACATGATCGAAGACCACCTGGAAGACGAGGAAACCCTCGAAGATCTCGATGACATCGAGCCGCTGCCGATGATCGACTTCGAGGTGGGCGACAACGTCGTCTACCCGCACCACGGGGCCGGCAAGGTGCTCAAGAAGGAAATGAAGGAAGTGCTGGGGGAGAGCCGTGAATACCTCACGATCAAGATCCTCCACAACGACATGACCGTGATGGTCCCGACCGAGAACGCCGCAGTCGCGGGCCTGCGTCGGGTGATCGACGAGGAGACGCTGCAGAAGGTCATGGCGCTGCTTCAGGATGAGTGCTCGGATATGCCGAAGAACTGGAACCGCCGGTTCAAGCACAACCGCGACAAGATCAAGACTGGCGACATCTACGAGCTGGCTGAGGTTGTCCGCAATCTGGCGATCCGCGAGCACCAGAAGGGGCTCTCGACGGGCGAGAAGCAGATGTATACGCGCGCGAAGAAGGTGCTCGCGTCCGAGATGATGTACGCGCTGGATATGGACGAGGATCAGGTGGACATGCACCTGATCGGCGTGATCCTTGACGGAGCGGGCAACTCCAAGCCGGTCACAATCGCGGCGGAGTAGTTTCCGAATCGTATGGCGGTCGCGCTGATCGTGGCCGCAGGGCGTGGCGAGCGCCTTGGGTCTGGGGGACCCAAGGCGCTCGTCACGGTTGCCGGCCGGCCGATGCTCGAATGGAGCCTGCTCGCGCTGCGCCAGGTCCAGGCCATCGACGCGATCGTCGTGGCGCTACCCGGGGACCGGCTTGACGCCGCTCCCCGCGACGTCATCGCCGTCGCGGGCGGTGAGACGCGGTCAGAGTCTGTGCGCGCGGCACTTGCCGCGGCGCCAGCCGGGGAGGTCGTCGTCGTTCACGATGCCGCGCGGGCGCTGGTCACTCCGGCGCTGTTCAGCGAGGCAATCGCGGAACTGGAGCGGGTTGCTGCCGACGCGGTGATCGCGGCGGCGCCGGTGACCGACACGATCAAACAGGTGGGGACCGAGGGGCGATCGGTCGAGCTGACGCTCGACCGATCCCGGCTGTGGGCGGTTCAGACGCCCCAGGTCTTCCGTCGCGCCGCGCTCGAGCGCGCGCTGGCCTCCCCGCCGGAGTTGCTCGCGGCGGCGACCGATGACGCGTGGCTGATCGAGCGCCAAGGCGGTACCGTCGCCGTGTTGCCTGCTCCGCCCGAGAACTTCAAGATCACCACGCCGCTCGATCTGCGGCTTGCCGAGCTGCTGCTGAGTGAGCGAGGCGACGCGTGAGCATCGCCACCGGGCTCGGCTATGACTGCCACCGACTGGTGGAGGGGCGGCCGCTGGTGATCGGCGGGGTCGAGATCCCCCACACGCACGGCCTCCTCGGACACTCAGATGCCGACGTGCTCACACACGCGATCATCGATGCGCTGCTCGGTGCGGCGGCGCTTGGTGACATCGGCCAGCACTTCCCGGATACCGACGAGCGCTACCGAGGCGCCGATTCGATCGAGCTGCTGCGGGCGACCGTGGCGCTGTTGAGCGAGCACGACTGCGTGATCGAACACGTCGATGCGACCGTTGTGATCGAGCAGCCGAAGCTGCTGCCGCATCGCGACGCGATCCACGCACGGCTGGTCGAGGCACTCGGCGTATCTGACCCTCAGGTTAACGTCAAGGCTACGCGCGGCGAGGGGATGGGCTTCGTCGGCCGGCTCGAGGGCGCGGCCGCGATGGCGGTTGCCACGATCACGCGGCCGGACCCTTCGGCGACCGCTCAGAAGCCGAGCCTCTAACTTGAAAACATGCGCGAGATCACGCTTCACGACACGCTGACCGGCAAGGTCCTGCCGCTGCGCCCACGCGAGCCTGGCAAGGTCGGGATCTATGCCTGCGGGCCGACGGTGTATGGGCGTGTACACATCGGCAACGCGCGACCTTTCGTCGTCTTCTCGCTGCTCAAGCGCTTCCTCGTCCACGAGGGCTACGAGGTCACGTTCGTGGCGAACATCACCGATGTCAACGACAAGATCTATGCCGCCGCGACGGCGGCCGGCGTCGACTCGGACACGCTCGCGCGCGAGATGACCGCCCACTACGTGGCGGACACGGATGGCCTCGGCCTCGGCCGACCCGACCATGAGCCGCTCGCCAGTGAGACGATCCCCGAGATCGTCTCGCTGATCGCGTTGCTGATCGAGCGTGGCCACGCCTACGCGGTCGACGGCGATGTGTACTTCGCCGTACGCAGCTATGACGGCTACGGCGAGCTCTCACATCGCCGCCTCGACGACCTCGATCAGGGCGAGGGCAAGGAGGGCTCTGATCGCAAGCGCGACCCGGTCGACTTCGCGCTGTGGAAAGCGCAGAAGCCCGGCGAGGACACAGCCTGGGACGCGCCCTGGGGGCGGGGTCGCCCGGGTTGGCACATCGAATGCTCGGCGATGGCGGAGAAGCTGCTCGGCCTGGACTTCGAGATCCACGGTGGCGGCTCTGACCTGATCTTCCCGCACCACGAGAACGAGGCCGCGCAGACATGCGCCGCCCACGGTGAGCCCCTGGTGCGGCTCTGGGTACACAACGGCATGGTGCGGCTCGCCCAGGAGAAGATGTCGAAATCGATCGGCAACACGTTCCTGCTGCATGCGGCGCTCGAGGCCTACGGCCGTGACGCCCTGATCGCGTACTTCTGCGCCGGGCACTACCGCCAGCCGATCGAGTTCGACGACGAGCGGCTCGCTGCGGCCGCTGCCAGCGTCGAGGCGCTTCCGCGAGCTGGCGCGCCGGCTCGCTCCTGGCGCCTCGCCGGACTGGTCGGCGCCGCTGCGGGCGGAGTTCTTCGACGCGCTTGCCGAAGACTTCAACACGCCGCGTGCGCTGGCCGCGGCGTTCGAGTGGGTGCGCGAGGCGAACCGCTCGGACACCGTGGTCGGTGACGCCGATCTGCGCGAGATGCTCGGCGTGCTGGCGCTCGACAACCTGCTCGACGTCGAACGCGTGCGACGCACCCGAAGCGGCGCAGGCGCTCTTGGGTGAGCGGGAGCAGGCCCGCGGCGAACGCGACTGGGCCCGTGCCGATGCGATCCGCGACCAGCTGCGCGAGCTCGGCTGGGAGGTCCGCGACGGCGGCGACGGCCCCGAGCTGCTGCCGGTCTGATGATCGTCTACGGGCGCAACGCCGTGCGCGAGGCGATCCGCGGGCCGCGCACCGTCAGCCGGGTCTGGGCGACGCAAAACGCCGCCCGTGAACCCTGGCTCGAACAGGCAGGCCTCCGCGTGACGCTCGAGCCGGCCGATGAGATCGACACGCCGCGCTGGTTCGGACGGCCATCAGGGCGTCTGCGCCGATGTCTCGGAGTACGAGTACGTACAAGCCGACGCGTTGCTTTCGACGCGAGCAGGCGCTGATCGTCGCGCTGGACCAGGTTCAGGACCCGCAGAACCTTGGCGCGATCTGCCGTTCCGCCGAGTGCGCGGGCGCCGCGGGCGTTGTCTTGCCGGAGCGCCGTGCAGCCGAGGTGACGCCGGCGGTCTGCAAGGCCTCGGCCGGCGCGGTCGAGCATCTGCCGCTCGCTCAGGTGCGCAACCTGACCGACTTCCTGACCGACGCAAAGACGCGCGGGTTCTGGTGCTACGGCGCTGACGGCGAAGCCAAGCTCGATTACCGGCAGGTCGATTTCAGCGGACCGGTTGTGCTCGTGATGGGTTCGGAGGGAAAGGGTCTGCGCCCGCGGGTCGCCTCGGCCTGTGATGCGCTGATCTCGCTGCCGCTGCGCGGCCAGATCGAGTCGCTCAGCGTCGGCGCGGCGGCGGCCGTGCTGCTGTACGCAGCGGCCGCCGCTCGCAGACTGATCGCCGAGCTTGACACGCGGGTGCGCGCGTTATGCCAATCTGCCGCCCAGGCTAAGCATCAACTCGAGCTTGAGACTGATGTCAAGAGCAGGAGGGCGCGGTTCTGGGGAGGACACCGCCCTGTAGGACCAACTGAATAGGTTGCGGCGCCAGGGGAGGTGACGCGCCACGCAATTCCAACCGTCGCCGGCCGGAGAGCCGGGGGCGCAGCAAAGGAAATCCGTCGTGGCTCGACTCTCATCCAGCCCCAAGGGCAACTTCAGGTTGAGGATGGCTATCTGATCGCCCTCGCCAAGGCCGGTAACCCCGACGCCTATGACCGCCTCGTGCGCCGCTATTACGGCTTCGTCCGGCTCAAGGCCTCGTCGTACTTCCTCGCCGGCGGCGACTCCGACGATCTCATCCAGGAGGGCCTCGTCGGCCTCTACAAGGCGATCCGCGACTACCGCACGGACCGCGAGTCGAGCTTCCGCAACTTCGCCGAGCTCTGCATCACGCGCCAGATCATCACTGCCGTCAAGACCGCGACCCGCAACAAGCACAGCCCGCTGAACCAGTACGTGTCGTTCTCGAGCACGCCCGCCGGCAGCGGCGGCGACACCGAGCCGACGCTCGACGAGATGATCGCCGGCTCGCCGGTGCACGATCCGGTCAACCAGGTGATCAGCTCAGAGGAGCTGCGCGCGCTGGTGGCCTGCATCTCGACCTCGCTGTCCGACCTCGAGTCGCGCGTCCTGTCGCTATATCTGGACGGCCGCTCCTACGAGGAGGTCGGTCAGCGCCTCGGTTGTGACTGCAAGACCGTCGACAACGCGCTCCAGCGCGTCAAGCGGAAGGTCGGACAGCACCTGGCCTCGCGGGCGATCGCTGCGTAGTGGGCCGGACAGTGGTACGGCTCAGGGGGCGAGAGGCCCAAGGTTCGGCCGGTGGCCGAAGGTATTGAAGCTCCGGAAGCTTGTTGAAGCGGCGGTGGTGGGGACCGTGGAAGTCAGACGAGCCCGTGGTCAGCAAGCTCAGCTCAGAGGCGCGGCGCACCAGTAGGTCGGTCTGCGCGCGCGTGTGCGTGACGTAGAAGGCCTCGACTCCATCGAGGCCCAGGCCGCTGAAGCGCTCGAGCGTCGCGATCACCTCGGCATCGCCGTCGACGTCCCAGAACGGGTGTGCCCACACCGCGATCCCGCCGGCCCCGTGGATCAACTCCACGGCCTCCGCGACCGAAGGTGCCTCACGCTCGCGAAAAGCGGGCTTGCCCTCGATCAGGTACGCCACGAGGAAGGCAGATGCGTCCGCGAGTTGCTCACGCGCGAGCCGCTCAGCATTCCCGGGGTGCGAGACCACCGCCTGCGCCAGGTGCGGGCGTCCGATCGTGGAGCCGGCAGCCGCGCGGCGGTTGAGCGGCTCATGATCGATCTCCCAGCCGTTCTCCATCAGCGCCTCGACCATCCGACCCGCGCGACGCTCGCGGTCATCACGCGAGCGCGCGAGCTGAGCGGCGAGGGCCGCGTCGGCTGGATCGATCAGGTAGGCGCAGACGTGCAGGTCGCTGGCCACCGGGTCAAGCACCGAGAGCTCGACTGCAGCGACGACCCTGAGGCCGATCTGCGCGGCGGTATCGAGCGCCTCGGCGACGCCGTCAACGCTGTCATGGTCGGTGAGCGCGAAGAGCTCGACGCCCGCCTGCTTGGCGGCCTTGACGGTGTCCGCGGGCGACAGCTCCCCGTCTGAGTAGATCGAATGTCCCTGCAGCTCGAAGCGCGGAGCGTCCGGATCGGCGGTGGCGGAGGCCGTGTCGGTCATAGACGCATGAGGCTAGGGCAAGCCGGATCGCGACCTTCCCGCATTGCGCGCGGGTGCCGAGTGGCGAACACGGTGTTAGGCGATCCTAAGTTGTGTTAAGGAGGCGCACATGCCAGTTAGGGCACCCTAAGGTGTGGTACGTTCCCCGCCCGGCAATAATCCGACCGTGGAGATCGGAATACCGACGACATGACGACGACCACCCCGACAGCCAAGACCGCGACGCGCCGGACCGGCCAGAAGTGGAGCTTCTACGTTTGGGTGGCGGTCGTGCTTGCGGTTGGTGTTGCGGCCGTGATCCTGGGCTGGCATTCAGGTGGCGGCACGACTGACCCAAGCGTCAGCGCCAACGCCGAGCACATGAGCCGTACCACGGCCGTGATCAACAGTTCGATCCTGGTCTTCCGCGAGGGTCTCGAGACGATTCTCGTACTTGCCGCGATCACCGCCAGCTTCCGCGGCGCCAACAGCGTCTACAAGCGGCCGGTGGCGGTCGGTGGCGGCGTCGGTCTGCTGGCGACCATCGGCACCTGGTTCGCAGCCGTCGGGATCATCAACCTGCTCGGCGGCAGCGGCCTCAGCCTGCAGGCTGCCACGGGTATCCCAGCGATCATCGTCCTGCTGGTGGTCATGAACTGGTTCTTCCACAAGGTCTACTGGACCGGTTGGATCTCGCACCATCACAAGCGTCGCAAGGGCCTCTTGAGCGCTGACGGCGACACCACCATGCGCGCCACGCTGCTCGGCTTTGCCCTCCTCGGCTTCACCTCGATCTACCGCGAGGGCTTCGAGGTCGTGATCTTCCTCCAGAACCTGCGCGTCACGTTCGGCTCGAGCGTCGTCCTCGAGGGCGTCGCGCTCGGCGCACTGTTCACCGGCGCGGTCGGCGTCATGACCTTCTCGCTGCATCAGAAGCTGCCCTACAAGCGGCTGCTGATCATCACGGGCGCGATGCTCTTGGTCGTCCTGTTCGTGATGGTCGGCGAAGAGGTCAACGAGATGCAGCTGGCCGGGTGGATCGGCACAACTTCGATCGGCACCTGGCCCGGGTGGCTCGGCCAGTGGTTCTCGCTGTTCCCCAACGTGCAGACGATCGTCGCCCAGGTCGGAGCCCTGGCGCTCGTCGTCGGTTCCTACCTGGTCGCTGAATACCTGCGCGTCTGGCGTCCGCGCCGTCAAGGGCTGAAGGCGGCGACGGTCGCCGACGAGGCACCGGCCGCTGTCATGGCCGAGATCTGCCATACGGCTGAGACGATCGCGGAGTCCGAGGCTGCGGCCGATGCGGAGATGAACGCGACGCTGGCCGAGGCGGGCGCGGATCACCAGGTCGGCCAGACAATTCCGCAGCCGGCGCAGCAGCCCGAGCCGTAGGCCCTCCGGCTGCGCCGCGGCCTCGCTGCCCCGCCGCTCACCTGGCAAACTCCCAGCCACGCCCGCTTGGCGCAATTGGTAGCGCACCTCACTTGTAATGAGGCGGTTGTCGGTTCGAGTCCGACAGCGGGCTTCGCGCGGTTCAGCTGGCCGCACAGACCCGTCCAACGGCTTGGCTGAGTGTCATTCGGTTCACATTGAGATCGTGTCAAGCGGTGCTCGAATGAGCCAGCTGGGCGCGTAGACTCGTCCGTGAGGTACAGCTCGACGCCTGAGGACGTCGGCATCGGATAGCGGAGGTGGTGCGTGCCGGCGACGCGATTCGGGTCGGTGGCGGTGACGCGGGCTGCCCTGCGCCCACCCTCGGGTGGGGGGAATCCAATCTTTTCACCACATTTCGCGACCCTGTCTAAGTCACCCTTGAGAACCATGCGCCCCACAACAAAGCTCGCAGCCGTGTGCATCGTGTTTGCGACTGCGGCGCTGGCCATGCTGGGGTTCATAGCGACCGTCGCCGCCGACGCAGCGAGCAGCGCCAAGGCCCCGGTCTACTACCGGCTCGTTCAGTACCCGAACGCCGGCTTTGGCGGGTTCTATGCGC
Organism: uncultured Conexibacteraceae bacterium; assembly: GCA_963720195.1. Lineage (GTDB taxonomy): Bacteria > Actinomycetota > Thermoleophilia > Solirubrobacterales > Solirubrobacteraceae > Palsa-465. The sequence goes on along the minus strand of CAVRFD010000004.1, from coordinate 312,199 downwards.
AGATCGCGTCGGCCAAGCGCTCGATCGACATGGAGATGTATGAGCTCAGCGACCGGACCGCCGAGCAGGATCTGGTGCACGCCGCCAAACGCGGTGTGAAGGTCCGGGTGCTGCTCGATCGCGACTACTCCGGTGGTGAGGTCAACGCCGCCGCGTACTCATATCTGCATGCCCACGGCGTCCAGGTCAAGTGGGCGCCGGCGCACTACGTCTTCCACGTCAAGGCGACCACCTTCGACGGACGCACCGCGGACGTCTCAACCGCGAATCTGACGGCCGCGTACTACGCGACCACGCGGGACGCCGAGGTGATTGACACCAACCCGGCGCAGGTGCAGGCGATTGAACACACCTTCGACAACGACTGGAACGCTGGACCGCATGGGGTCCCGGCCGCTCAGACCGTGCAGGCACCAGGTCTCCTGTGGTCGCCGAACACCGCCACGGGCTCAGCCGAGACCGCGATGGTCGCTCAGATCCAGGCCGCCCGGCACACGGTCGAGCTCGAGTCCGAGGAGCTGAGCGACGCGCCCGTGTACCAGGCACTCGTCGCCGACGCGCGGCGGGGGGTCGCCTGCCAGATCGTCATGACCGACTCCTCCGACTGGAAGAAGGCGTTCACTGCTGTGACGAAGGCCGGCTGCCAGCTGCATGTCTTCCCGGACAGCGCCAAGGCGCTCTACATCCACGAGAAGTTCGTACTCGACGATCCTGGGACCAGCGGCGAGTCGCTGCTGATCGGCTCCCAGAACGCGAGTTGGGAATCGCTCGACGAGAACCGCGAGCTCGGCCTCCTGATCCAGGATGCGCACGGCGGCGTGACCGTCATACATCAGGTCAGTCAGGCCTTCAAGACAGACTTCGCGCAGGCATCTGCCTGGTCGCCTTGACATCTACGCCTGGCTCTGGGCGGCGCTCTACGCCAAGGAGCGCGCGCCGGGCAGGAGCGTGGTTGTCTTCGCTGACCCACGGCATTGCTCCCGTGCAGGTGGCCCGCTGGCCCCCTGCACGGCTGAAGCCCCCCACGACCGGGTGGGTACACCTGTAACGCGTCGCTCCCGCCTGGGTACGGATTTCAGATGGACAGCGAAGCCCACGTACGCGCCCGGACGAAGGGCGTCAACATCATCGTCTACTGGCTGGTCAGGACGCCGCTGCAGCTGTTCTTCCACGTCTACCTGCGGATGTCGCGGATGGGCCGTGAGCACATCCCGCGGCACGGACCGGCGATCATCGCCTCGAACCATCGGAGCTTCTTTGACCCGTTCGTCATCGGGACGATGGCGGGCAGGCCGATGTACTACGTCGCCAAGCGCGAGCTGTTCGAGATCCATCCGCTGCTGAGCTGGCTGCTCCGCACGTTGGGCGCGTTCCCGGTCGACCGCGGCAAGGGTGATCAGGACACGATCGGCACGGCCAAACGGCTGCTCGCCCGTGGGGAGCTCGTGCTGATCTTCCCTGAGGGCACGCGCACCCGCCCCGGTCCGCTCGGCAGGCCCAGGCGTGGCGTGGGCCGACTGGCGCTCGAGACGGGCGTGCCGGTGATTCCGGTGGCGATCATCGGCACCGAGTCGATCCGCCGTGGCTGGCGGCTGCGACCGCGTAAGGTCCGGGTGCGCGCGGGCCGGCCGGTCCAGTTCCCGCACGTGGACGTGTCGACGCCGGCCGCTGCTGGGTTCGTCACCGAGCGCGTCTGGGCCTCCGTAAAGCTCCAGTGGGCGTGGCTCGGCGGCGATGTCGAGCCAGAACCGATACCGGCGCGCGAAGCCGTGCGAGCGGCCTGATCTGAGCACTTCCGAGGTAGGCTGCGTGCGGTGGAACCCGAACATCCGACGAGCAAGGATGAGCTCGACAAACGCTTCAGCGAGCTCTATCGCGCGCATCTGCGCGACGTCTACTCGTACAGCTTCTATCGGGTTGGCAACCATCACGATGCCGAGGATCTCACCGAGCAGACGTTCCTTCAGGCCTACCGGCATTTCGAGCGCGCGATTGCGGAGTCCAACGGCCGACCGCTGCGTCCCTGGCTCATCCGGATCGCGCACAACCTCGCGGCCAACTTCTATCGCGATCGCTCGCGCAAACCGGAGTCGGCGATCGAGGATGCGGGCATGATCTCGACCGTGCACACCACTGAGTCCCTGGTCGAAGGGCGTGAGGAGCTCAAGGCGATCATCGATGGCGTCCAACAGCTTCCGGACGACCGCCGCGAGGCGCTGATCATGCGCTTTGCGCTGGGCATGGACAACCGCGAGATCGCTCGGGCGCTTGGTCGCTCCGACGGGGCGACCAAGGTGCTCCTGCACAGGGCGATCCGGCAACTTGAGGGGATAGTCGGCAACGCTGACGAAAATGGTTCTCACCAATGACCGTGAACGTCGAAGCACTACTGCGTGAGGCGCTGACTCCGGTCGAGCCCCCGTTGCGGCTGGCCGAGCAGCTCGAGTCGACGCTGACGGTGCTGACCGAGGCCGCCCAGGAGGAACTGGAGGGCTGGGAGGTCGCGGCGATGCGTGATCCGCGGAACTGGGTGCGTCCTGTCGTTGCGGCGGGCGTGACGGTCACCGCCGGGACAGCGCTTGTGGCGCTGCGCGTGCGCGCACGCCAGCAGGCGCGTCGTGGGCAGAGCTCCACTCTGATGCAATACGCTGAACGCACGCTTCAGGACATTGCCGAGGAAGCCCGCCGCGTCCTGCCGGACCGGTAGAAGCCTGTACCTTGCCGGTCTGTTACCGACACCCCACGCGCGAGACCGGCGTCTCGTGCTCCAACTGCGGGCGGCCGATCTGCCCCGATTGCATGACGCCGACCTCAGTCGGGATGCGCTGCCCCGAATGCGCTGGTGAGCGCACGCCCGTACGCCGTATGCGCGGACGCGGCACCAACGCGACGTGGGCGCGGCAGCCGACGCTCAGGAACCCGTCGACGTGGTCCGTCACGCAGGTCCTGATCGTCATCAACGTGGCCGTGTTCCTCTGGGAGGTTGCGGGTGGGTTGACGCTCTCGGGCGGTGGGCGAGCCCCCTGGCCGTGGATTAACGGGGTGCTGTTCGGGCCGCTGATGAGCCACGGTCATCACGAGTACTGGCGGCTGCTGACCTCCGGGTTCCTGCACGCCAGCATCTTCCACGTCGGCTTGAACATGCTGTCGCTGTGGTTCGTCGGGCGCTCGCTCGAGCCGGCGATCGGCAAGCTCTACTTCGCCGCGATCTACTTCACGGCGTTGCTCGCGGGCTCCTTCGGCGCGCTGCTGTTCACGCCCAACCAGCCGACGCTCGGCGCGTCCGGCGCGATCTTCGGGCTGTTCGCCGCGCTGATCATGGTCGCCCACTCCCGCCGGATTCCGCTGTGGCAATCCGGTCTGCTGCCGATACTGCTGTTCAACCTGGTCTACACGCTGACCGTGGCCGGGGTTTCGATCGGCGGTCACCTCGGTGGCATCGTCTCAGGCTTGATCACCGGCTGGCTGGTCACCGAGTACGGCGAGAAGCGCGACAGTCGTGCTGTTGTACTGGGTGGCTGTCTGCTGATCGCCGTTGTCAGCGTGATCGGCGGCATCGTCGTCGCCGGTGGACCAGGCCTGCTTCCCAGCGGCTCGACGATCTGATGGCCTGCGGGCCGCCTCGGAGGGTTCCTAGTCCAGCTGCACCGTCAGCGTCTGAGCGGCCAGATCCTCCGGCACATCCACGAGCTCGGGGTGAATGATGTGCGCGAGCAGTTCGAGCCCGTCGATCAGCCGTGGACCGGGCCGTGAGAAGTACGAGGCAGCATCGACTGCGACGATCTCGCCGGCGCCGACCGCCGCGAGCTGGTCACGGTGCATCTCCGCCTCGCGGTGGGCGATCTCCGCGTCGAACCCGCAGGGCATGACGATCACGATGTCCGGCTCAGAGGCCGCGATGATGTCCCAGCTCTGCTCCTCGGAAGGCTCGCCTGTGAACCCGAGGACGTCATCGCCTCCGGCGTAGTCGATCAGCTGGGGCGTCCAATGGCCGGCGGCGTAGGGCGGGTCGAGCCATTCGAGTGCTGCCACGCGTGGGCGCCTGGTGCCGCGCACGGCGAGCCGGATCCGATCGATCCGTGCGGAGGCCTCGCGAATCAGATCGACGGCGGCGTCCTTGGTGTCTGTCGCCTGTGCGATTGTTCGGGCATCACCGAGCACCTCTCCGACAGTGCGCGGGTCCAGCGCGATCACGATTGGCTGGCTTTCGATCTCCTCCGCGATCTCACGTACGTCGTCGACGGAGACCGCACACACCTGGCAGAGTGCCTGCGTCACGATCAGGTCGGGCTGCAGCTCGTGCAGGCGGTCGGTGTCGAGGTCGTAGATCGACTCGCCGTTGAGCGTGCGTTCCTTGACGGCCGCGTCGATCTCCGCCGGCGTCAGCCCTGCCGGCAGCTTGTCGCGCGTGACCCGCGGCAGCGTGGTCGCGAGCGGCGGGTAGTCGCATTCATGGGTGACGGCGACGATGTCGTCGCCGAGGCCGAGAGCGAACAGCATCTCGGTCGCAGACGGCACGAGGCTTACGATTCGCATACGAGATCAAAGATATGACAACGCCGCCACTACTCACAGGCGATGAGATCGCCGCGCGCCTGCTGGGCCTGCAATGGACGGTCGAGGACGGGACGATCGTCCGCGACCTGAAGTTCGAGGACTTCGCCTCCGCGATTGCATTCGTCAATCGCGTCGCCGAGGTTGCCGAGACTTACGACCACCACCCCGATATCCTCCTGCATGGGTGGAACAAGGTGAAGCTCAGCCTCACCAACCACGCGGCCGGTGGGCTGACGGAGATCGACTTCGACATGGCCGCACGCTTCGACGCGCTCCTGTGACCAACGGGCGCTTGGTTCCGCCTCGGGGCGCTGCGACCGGATGAACGACTCCCCAGGACGAAGTCCTAGGCCACAGAGACCACGCGCGCCACGCGCGTGGTTGGTGTGGCTGCGCGAGGGCACGCCGGCATGACGGCACTGCTGATCGCCCTCACGGCGCTGCTGGTGCTCGTGAACGCGTTCTTCGTAGTCGCCGAGTATGCGCTGGTGCGTTCGCGGCGCCCGCGACTCGAGGCACTCGCCGAAGATGGCTCGCGCGGCGCTCGCATTGCCCTCGGCCAGATGGACGAGATCGGGGATTACATCTCCGCCTGCCAGGTCGGCATCACGATGGCTTCGATCGGCATCGGTGCTCTGGGCGAGCCGGCGATCGCGCACGCGCTCGAGTCGATCTTCGGCCCGGCTGCGAGCCGCTTCGCGGTAATCGTGTCCGTCGTGATCGCCTACGTGCTGATCACGTTCTTCCAGAGCACAGTGGGCGAGATCGTCCCCAAGCTCTACACGATCCAGCACGCGGAGGGCTTGGCTCGCAGGATCGCACCGGTGATGCGCATCTTCACGATCGTGTTCAAGCCCTTCATCTTCGCGCTCAATGCGTCCTCGGAATGGATGCTGCGCCGCCTGGGCGTGGATCCCGACGCCGAACCCGAGCACGGCACACCCGACGAGATCAAACGCATCATCGCGGAATCCCAGACGGGCGGCACGATCGACGCCGGCGAGGCGGAGATGCTGACCGGCGTGTTTCACCTGCACGAGCAGGAGGCGCGCCAGGTGATGACGCCGATCCCGGCCGTCGTGACCGTCGACATCGCCGAGTCCGTCGGCGACGCCCTGCGGCGAGCCGTCGCCACCGGGCACTCGCGACTGGTCGTCACCGAGGAGGAGGATCAGGACCACGTGCGCGGGATCGTCCACGTCAACCAGCTCGTCAAGCTGCTGATGGAGAACGGCGAGGAGTCGAGCTTCGCGGCGCTCGTCCGCGAAGCGCCGATCGTCCCGGAGACCAAGCCGCTCGACGATCTGCTCGCGGACCTGCAGCGTGAGCGCACGGAGATGGGGATCGTCATCGACGAGTACGGCCGCACCGCCGGCATCGTCACGATCGAGGACATCATCGAGGAGGTCGTCGGCGAGATCGCTGATGAGACCGACCCAGCCGGCGGTGCGGTGCGCCGCCTGGCGAACGGCGATTGGTTTGTGCGCGGTCACGTGGCCGTCACCGACCTCGAGGACTATGGGCTCGAACTCCCCGCAGACACCGACGCCTACAACTCGATCGGTGGCTTGGTGTTTGCCGAGCTGGGCAGGCTTCCGAAGCGTGGTGACACGATCCAGGCCAACGGCTACTCGATCAGGGTCGAGTCGGTTCGCCAGAACCGGATCGAGGCGGTGCGGATCCGCGAGCGTCGCGAGCCCTGACGAAACTGTCGCAGGCCCTCTCGAAACCGCCTGCCTGCGAATTCACGATCCGCCGAAGATTGGCAGCCCTCGAGGCATTAGTTACAATTACGGAATCGCAACACCGGTGGACGACGTTCCTAGAACGGACGCCCCGAAGCTTTCCCGGTGGTTGAGAGGAGAGAGATGAAGCCGGCCCTTGTGGCCGGCTTCAACGTTTCCAGTGTTGGTCCTGAATCCGGCAAAAGCCCCGTAAACACGGGCATTGCTAGGAAACTCAGTTAGCCGCACAGCTGGCGGTGGTCGCGCCGAGCTCACGCCACGGCTCCGTCCCGTCGTCCGCGGTCTTAAAGGAAGCCGGCCCGCCTTGGGGGCGGGCCGGCTTCGCGCTTCTGGGGAGGAGGTGCTGCTATGAGGTACGTCGCGCTATCAAAGATGCACCCGGGACCTGAATCCAGATTAAATTCATGTTAGGAATACATGTAGAAACCGCGAGCAACCGCGGGTCCCAAGCCCTGCGGCACGCTCATACGTTCGTTTAGTTTCGGGCACGGGCCTAATGCGCGCGAACGTCCGGTCCGAAACAAGGCATGTCGGTAATCCCGGCTTGACGAGTAATCCACCCCCCCGGGCATAAGGGGTGGCCAGCAATGACGGTTCCTCCGTCGGGGGTGCCCAACCCCAATCAGGCACCCCCGACGCGCTGGCCCCTCTGGGACGGTGGATAACCCCCCGCTCGTCAACGACGGAAAGGCAGATCGCGAGATTCCCCCCTCGCGACCTGCCTTTCTTATTTCTTGGGTTGTCCTAGCGGCGCGGATCCGCCGCTAGGACCGTGAATCGGAAATTCGGGAGATGTCTCGCGAGTGGCTGGGCGTGTGTGGGGTCGCACGATTCGCAAGGCAGATACTGGTGGTATCTGCCGCGAATCGGGTGGCGTCACGCGCGTCCAGACGCCGCGAGGCGGCCGCGAATTTGCGAGTCACGACACTAGGGGAGGGGGACGACCAAGACTGGTCGGTTAGACATATGCACGAGCTTTTGGGGCGTCGAGCCGATCAGCGCCGCGTGCAGCGGGTTCTCGCCACGCGTCCCGACCACGATCATTCGCGCATCCTTGGATTCGGCGAGGTCCACAAGCGCCTTGGCCGGTGCCTCCTCCATGATCACCGCCTCGACCTCGACGTGGGTGTCGGCCACCAGTGCGGCCGCCTCCTCGAGCCGGGATTTTGCGAGATCCTCGAGGGCATGGTGGTAGTCGCCGATCTCGCCGGACACCTTGTTCAGCTGGTAGCCGAACGCGATCACCAGCTTCTCGCCGCGTAGCTGCGCCATCTCGGCCGCGGCCGCCAGCGCGGCCTTCGCGTAATCAGACCCGTCGTAGCCAACGACCAGACCGGAGCTCATCCGTGCCTCCCAACCGCGATCGGGTCACCATCGAGGACATCAGCCGGCGCGATCTCGCGCTTGCGTTTGAAGAACCCTGGATTGATCAGGAACCGCTGGATCAGCATCCCGATGATTCCCAGCACGATCGTCAGCAGCGCGATCGCGATCGGCGACCCGATCCCGAAGATCGGCTTCGCATAGCCGCCGTCGGGTGCCGAGTAGACGATGAACGCCTTGACGATGATCCAGGTCAGGAACAGGGCCCCCAGCCCCGGTATCAGGCAGAGCGTGACGAACTTGCGCTTGGTCTGGAAGAGCTGCTTGCGGTAATAGATGATGCAGGCGTAGCCGCTGAAGCCGTAGTAGAAGGCGATCGTGACCGCGAGCGCCGTGAAGGCGTCGGCGATCAGGTTGACGCTCGTGGCCATCAGCACGACGAACAGGATCGAGGACACGGTGCCCATCCAGATCGTCGAGAAGCCGGGGCTCAGGAAGCGCGGGTTGATCTCGCCGAACTTGCTCCGGGATCGCTCCGGACCGGCCCATCGAGAGCGTCGTGCGCGCTGTCGGCAGGATCGTCGTCTGCGTCGAGGCCGATGCCGAGATCAGGATCGCGAGCGTCAGGAACTTGTCGAGGCCACTTCCGAACACGCTGTGGCCCAGCGGGGTGAACACATCGGTCGGGTTCTTCAAGAGGTTGTCGAGGCCGCCGTAGGCGAGCACCGCCACCGTCACGAGCAGGTAGATAAGGACCAGCACGACGTTCGAGACGAGCGCCGCCTTGCCGGGAGCCTCGGTTGAGTTCTCGGTCTCCTCGTTGACGCTGACGCCGGAGTCCCAACCCCAATAGATGAAGATCGCAAGCAGGAGACCGCCGTTCAGTGCGCTCAGGCCGCCCTTGATCGCAAACGGGTTGAACCACGAGGCGCTCGGATGCACAGAACCCGCCGGATGGCCCGTGTAGACCTTGATCAACGCAACCACGGCGAACACGACCAGTACGAAGAACTCGAGCGCCAGCAGCACTCGCTGGGTGCGTGCGTTGAGCTCGATGCCGATGTAACAGATCAGCGTCATCAGCGCGATCCAGGCGAGCCCGACGATCGTCACCGCGGTGTTGCTCGGCGTGGGGTTGCCGAACAGCGAGAACGTATAGGTGGCCGCGATCTGAGCGAGGTTCGGCATCACGAGGACGTCGGCGACGACGATCGCCCAGCCGCCCTGCCAGCCCCAGATCGGCCCCATCGCCTTGGTCATCCAGGAGAATGTGGTGCCGCAGTCGGGGTCTGCCTTGTTCAGGAAGTAGTAGGCGAGAGCGATCGCGGCCATCGGGAAGAACGCAATCCAGATAGCTGCTGGTGCCTGGAAGCCGAGGCCGGAGACCGCTGCGATGTAGCCGAGCGTCGCCGCCAGGCTGTAGCCCGGAGCCACGGATGCGACGCCGATGACGATGTTCGACACGAAGCCGATGGCGTTCGCCTTCAGCTTCGGCCGCTCTACGGGGACTTCCCCCGGCCCAGCCAGCGACGCACTCTCCATTGATACCTCTCCGCTCTAGACGCAAAATTGGCCGCCGCAACCCAACCGCAGCAGCCTGGGAAGAGGGCATTCTCAAGCGGCTGCCAACGGCAAGCTATGTGCCTTTGGCCGAAGTGCGGGGCGCCCTTTGTACCACCTGTCTAACCGGAGGTGAAGGAGTTGTGGCCGCTGGCCGGCTGAATCAGCGTCAATATTCGGCTGCGTCCGGGCTGAGGCTCGGCAGTGGCGTGAGCCCCTGCTCGGCCGCATGACCGCGAATTTCGCCGTCGTAGGCGATCGCGTCGAGCCGCACGATCTCGCGCTCGCCCTCGATCCGCGCGGGATGATCCGCCGGCAGATTCTTGATCAGTGCCCTGATCCGCGTGCGTAGCTGCATGGCGAAGTGAGGTGTGGAGGCGCCCATCAGCGCGCGCACGTCCTCGAGCGTGACCTGGTGGTCGGCGCGCAGCAGTTCCGGGTTCTCTGACTGGCTCATCGCGAGGGCGAAGGTTAATCGGATACCGGCACGGAGGCGTCGCTCGAAGCCTTGCGGCCGTGCTCGATCGCCTCGCGCTCGGCCAGGCGGTGGGAGCGCCGTAGCTCAGCCTCCCGCATGCGGCGCTCCTCGGTCGGGTTCCGCGGCTGCAGCGTCGGCACCGGCGTCGGCCTACCGTCTTCGTCGAGCGCAACCATCGTCAGATAGGCGGTGCTCGCGTGGCGGATTTCGCCCGTACGCGGGCTCTCGGCCTCGACGCGCACACCGACCTCCATCGAGGTGTGCCAGGCGGCGTTGACCGTCGCCGTGAACGTCACCAGTTGGCCGATCTTGATCGGCACCAGGAACGACATGCGATCAATGCTGGCTGTCACCGTACGCCTTCGCGCGTGCCGAACTGACGCGATCCCGGCGGCCTCGTCGACCAGTTTCATGATCGTGCCGCCGTGGATGTTGCTGCTCGAGTTCGCGTCCGCGATACCCATCCAGTGCGCGAGCACGGTGGTCGATTCAGATGGCGCTCTTGGACTCCACGCCGACAACGTTAGAGCCTCAACCAGTCCCCGGCACCCACCGGTCGGTGATTCTCGCTGTGGATGCCCGCGTGCGACGATACCCTTGCAGTACACGTTCTCAACCTGCCAAGGAGGATGCGATGCCGGGACTCTCCGGGCGCATGTCGACCGTTGTCAAAGCGAAGATCTCGAAGCTCCTCGACAAGGCTGAGGACCCGGCCGAGACGCTCGATTACAGCTACCAGAAGCAGCTCGAGCAGCTTCAGAACGTCAAGAAGGGCATCGCTGACGTAGTCACCGCCAAGAAGCGGCTGCAGGCGCAGGAGCAGGGCCTTCAGCAGCAGGTCGTCAAGCTCGACACGCAGGCGCGCCAGGCGCTCGCCGCCAACCGCGAGGATCTCGCGCGCACGGCACTCGAGCGCAAGAACGTGATCCAGACCGAGATGCAGACGCTCGACCAGCAGGTCGCGGAGCTCGAGCAGCAGCAGGAGTCGCTGACCGAGTCCGAGAAGAACCTGCGCGCCAAGATCGAGCAGTTCCGCACCAAGAAGGAAGTCATCAAGGCGCAGTACTCCGCAGCAGAGGCGCAGGTTCGGATCTCCGAGGCCGCGACCGGTGTCGGCGACTCGATGGCTGACGTGGGCCTCGCGATGCAGCGCGCGACGGACAAGACCGAGCAGATGAAGGCTCGCGCCAACGCCGTGCAGGAGCTCGAGGCGGCCGGCACCTTCGAGGACCTCACGACGATCGGTTCTGGGGAGGACGACATCGACCGCCAGCTGCGCGAGCTCTCGAGCAGTAGCGCCGTCGACGACGACCTCGCCAAGCTCAAGGCCGAGCTCGGCACGGGTTCCGCTCCTGCGGGCGAGCTCAGCTCCGGCTCCGGCGAACCGGCTGCCGAACCGCCGGCCGAGCCTCAGTCCGAGGCGCCAGCCGAGTCCTGATCTACCGCTGCCGCCTGCGCAAATTCGAAGAACGCGCGGGCGGCCGCGGAGAGCGGCCGGCGGGCGTCAGCTCCAGGAGAACCTATGCAGCGCGACGGTCACACCCGGCTCGCCGCGCACCGCGACCGCGGCGTGATGGTCTGGCGCCTCCGCCAGCCCCACGTCCAGGCAGCGCCAGCCGCCGGCGACCGTGTCGTCGAGCACGTCGATCTCGCCAACGGCCACGTATGAGCCCTCGCCCCGTGCCTTGATCACCGCTTCCTTACGCGCCCACAGGCGCAGCAGCTCCTCAGGCCGCGGTCCATCCAGGAAGCGCTCGTGCTCGCGAGGGGTGCAGATCCGCTTCGCGAACCACGGCTTCGAGGCAGTCGGATGGGGACTCTGAACATCGACCCCGACCGCGAGCCGCCGCGTTACCGCCAGTAGAGCAAGCCGCTCTGAGTGCGAGAGGTTGAACTGGAGCGGCTCACCGCGCAGCCGCGGCTTGCCGCTGGCCCCGCGCTCGAATTCGAGCGTCGCCGGCGTGACCCCGAGATAGGCTCCGAGCAGCCGTCGCTGCGCGAGGTGGGCCAGTTCGCGGCGTCGCCTCTTGTCTGGGTCGTCCAGCGGGACGACCCAGACATGCACATCGCGCTCGCTGAGCTCGGGTACGGCCATGGGGATCAACCTACTAGGGGACGCCGGCGCGCAATACTGGACTGGATGGCCAGTACCGCCCCAGAGCGCCCAGCGCGACGTCGGCGTCGGTCCCGCTCGGGTGCGGGCGACGGCCGCGCGCCGATCGCGCGTGAGGCCTGGACCCGGCTCGCCGCATGTACCGCAGCGGCGGCTCTGCTGCAGCTCGATGGCACTGTGATCACAGTGGCGCTGCCGTCGGTCGCGCGCGACCTGCACGTCGCCAACTCGGCGACGGCGCTCATCCTGACCGCCTACTTCGCCGCCTACGCGCTGATGCTGTTTCCCGGCGGCCGGCTGGTCGATCGGCTCGGCGCACGTTGGGTCGCGCTGCTCGGTTTGAGCGTGTTCGCCGTCGGCGCGGCGCTCGGTGCCGTCGTCTCCAGTCTTGGCCTGTTGTGCGCCACGCGCGTGCTGCAGGGCATCGGTGCCGGGCTCGTCAGCCCGGCCGCGCTGGCGGGCGCGATCAGCGGCTTTCCGCCTGAGCGGCGCGGCACCGCGCTCGGCATCTGGGGCGCGAGCGCCGGCATGGCGAACCTGATCGGGCCGCTGCTCGGGGGTGTGCTGACGGTCGCGCTCGGCTGGCGCGCAGACTGGTGGGCGCTCGTCCCGCTGGCGCTGGCGGCGGCCTGGGCGGTCGTGGTGCACGTCCCGTCGGGTCGTGCACGAGGTCGGCGAAGAGGGTCGAGGCAAGATTCTCAACGCCACGGTGACCGCGGCCGCGCTGGTCGCGGGGCTGACCTTCGCGGTGATGATCGGAACCTTCTACCTGGCCGAGCAGTACCTGCAGAAAGCCGGTCGGGCTACTCGGCGCTCGGCGCGAGCGCGGTGCTGGTCGTCGTCGCCCTGCTGGTCGGAGCCGCCGCCCCGCTGGCCGGCGGCCTCGTCGACAGGCGCGGTGAGCGGTTGCCGACGATGCTCGGATTCCTCGGCGCCGGTGTCGGCATGGCGATCCTCGCGATCCCAGGGGTTTCCCTGCATGGCATCGGCACCGCCTTTGCGCTGATCCCGATCGGCCTTGGGCTCGGGATGCTGTTCGTGCCGGTCTCGCGGGCGGCGCTCAACGCCACGCCGGACGCGGCGCACGGTCGCACCTCGGCGGTCCTGTCCGAGGCGCGGCTGCTGCGGCGCTGCGCTCGGCGCCGGGCTCGCGGGCGCGGCACTGTCGGGCGGCCCGACCGCCTCGACCGTGCACTCGGCCCTGGCGGTCGCTGCCGGCGCCTGCCTGCTGTTGGGGCTGCCGCTGGCCAGTCAGTTCGGCGAGGCTCGCGCCCGTCGGCATGGCATGATCGGCGCGCATTGAGCGCCATCTCAGATCCATATCCGCTGTCGCACGTCTATCCGATCGGCAGCCGCATCAACGACCGTGGCCATCTCGAGATCGGGGGCTGCGACGCGGTCGATCTCGCCACCGAGTTCGGCACGCCGGCGTTCGTCGTCGCCGAGGATGATCTGCGGGCACGGGCCCGCGCCTACGACGCGGACTCGCCGCGCGCAACCCTGACAGCGACGTGCTGTTCGCGTCCAAGGCGTTCCCCTGCACGGCCGTCTACCGGGTGCTGGCGGAGGAGGGTCTTGCCTGCGACGTCGCCTCCGGCGGTGAGCTGGCGCTGGCGCTGCGCGGGCGGCTTTGATCCCGCCACGCATCTATCTGCACGGCAACGCCAAGTCTGTCGCAGAGCTCGAGTTCGCGCTCGAGGTCGGGCGTCGGACACATCGTGCTCGACTCGCTCGACGACGTCGAGCGGCTGGAGCGGTGGCTGCCGCGCGCGGCGCCGCCCAGGACGTTCTGATCCGGATCACGCCCGACGTCTCGGGCGACACGCACGCCGCGATCTCCACCGGCCAGGCCGACTCCAAGTTCGGCTTCGGCATGGCGGAGGCGCCGTTCGCGATTGAGCGGATCGCGGGCTCGCCGCACCTGCGCCTCGTCGGATTGCACTGCCACATCGGCTCGCAGCTGCTCGCGCTCGAGCCGTTCATGCGCGCGGTGGCGGCGCTTGCCACGCTCGGGGACTTCGACGTCTACAACCTCGGCGGCGGGCTCGGGGCCGCCTATCTGGAGGCACAGGAGCCGCCGTCGATTGCCGACTACATCGCGACGCTGACCAACACGGCAAAGGCTGCGCTCGGTCCCGGCAAGCGCCTGCTGATCGAACCCGGACGCTCGCTCGTCGCCAACTCGACGGTGACGCTCTATACGGTCCAGACCGTGAAGCGCAACGTCTCGACCTGGGTCGCGGTCGACGGCGGCATGTCGGACAACCTGAGGCCGATGCTCTACGGGTCCAGGTACGAGGCCGCGATCGCCAACCGGATGCTCGAGCGCGATGGCGAGATCTGCCACCTCGCGGGCAAGCACTGCGAGTCCGGTGATGTGATCGTGCGCGACGCGCATCTCGCCAATCCGGTGCCCGGGCGACATCGTCGTGACGCCTGCGACCGGCGCGTACGGTTACGCGATGGCCAACAACTACAACGGCGTGCCGCGTCCGCCGGTGATCTTCTGCAAGGACGGCGACGCCCGCGTGGTTGTGCGCCGCGAGACCTACGAGGATCTGATGAGCCGCGATGTCCAGTAACGCCGATCCCGGCACCTTTCGGATCGGCGTGCTCGGCCGCGGCACGGTCGGCGGCGCCTTCGCCGAGCTGGTCGTCGAGCACGCGGACCGGATCCAGCGGATCACCGGGCTGCGGCCTGAGGTCTCAGGCGTGCTGTCGCGCTCCAGCGGAGCGTTTGAGAGATCCTCGACGGCTCTGACCTGATCGTCGAGCTGATCGGCGGGATCGAGCCGGCGCGTGACTACGTGCTCGCGCGCGATGCGCGCCGGCAAGCACGTTGTCACCGCCAACAAGCAGCTGCTCTCCCAGTACGGTGATGAGCTGTTCGCCGCCGCCGGTGAGTCCGGCGTTCAGCTGCGCTTCGAGGGCGCGGTCGCGGGCGTGGTGCCGGTCGTGCGGGTGCTGCAGGAATCGCTCGCCGGCGCCCGGATCGAGCGCGTGCACGGCATCGTCAACGGCACCACCAACTACATCCTCAGCGAGATGGCGCGGCTCGGGATCACGTTCGATGACGCGCTGGCCGAGGCGCAGCGGCTCGGGTACGCGGAGGCCGACCCATCCGACGACGTCGACGGGCGTGACGCCGCCGCCAAGATGGCGATCATCGCCCGGCTCGCGTTCGGTGCGCCGGTTCGGCTCGACCAGGTCCGCTACGAGGGCATCCAGCCAGATCACGCCGCGACGACATGGAGTACGCCCGTGAGCTCGGCCTCGGCCTGAAGCTGATCGGGACCGCCGAGCGGATCGGCGAGGCGCTCTCGGTGCGCGTGCACCCGGCGTTCCTGTATCCCGGGCCACCCGCTCGCCTCGGTCGGCGGGCCGTTCAACGCGGTCACGGTCGAGTCCGAGGCGATCACCGAGATCACGATGTCGGGCCCAGGTGCCGGCGGCCCGCAGACCGCGACCGCGGTGCTGGGTGACGTCGTCAGCGCGATGATCCCGCCCGCCAGCGCGCCTGAGGAGATGGTCGAGATGCCGATCGTCGCCGACGTCGTCTCCGGCTTCTACCTCCACCTCGAAGTCGCCGACGAACCCGGCGTGCTGGCGCTGGTCGCACAGCGTGCTGGCGGAGCATGAGGTCTCGGTCAAGTCGGTCGTGCAGAAGGGCGTCAGCGACCAGGCCCGGCTGGTGATGGTCACCCACCCGGTGCTCGAGTCGCGCTTCTTCGCGGCGATGGAGGAGATCTCGCAAGCTCGAGGTGCTGCGCAGGCCGCCGCGCGTCGATCCGCGTGATCGAGGAGGAGTTACTGAGCAACTGATGCCCGGGCTGATCGAGCGCTACATCGACCGCCTGCCGTTCGCGCGAGGGCGACCCGGTCGATCATCGCTCGACGAGGGTTCGACCCCGCTCGTGCAGGCGCCGCGCCTGTCCGAGCGCGTCGGCGCCGATGTGTGGCTGAAGATCGAGGGCGCGAACCCGACCGGCAGCTTCAAGGACCGCGGCATGACCTGCGCCGTCTCGGCCGCCGTGCGCGAAGGCGCCGAGGCCGTGATCTGCGCCTCGACCGGCAACACCGCCGCCTCGCTCGCCGCCTACGCGGCCCGGGCCGGCATCCGCGGCGTGGTGATCGTGCCCGAGGGCAAGATCGCGATGGGCAAGCTCGCCCAGGCGCTGATGCACGGCGCCCAGGTGATCGCGATCCAGGGCAACTTCGACCAGGCGCTGCAGCTCGTCCGCGAGCTCGCCGAGCCAGCATCCGATCGCGCTCGTCAACTCGGTCAACGAGTTCCGCATCGAGGGCCAGAAGACAGCCGCCTTTGAGATCGCCGAGGCGCTCGACGACCAGCTCGACGCGCTCTGCATCCCGGTCGGCAACGCCGGCAACATCACCGCCTACTGGCGCGGCTTCCGCGAGATCGGCATGCGGCCGCGGATGTTCGGCTTCCAGGCGGCCGGGGCGGCGCCGCTCGTGCTCGGCCAGCCGGTCGAGCACCCGGAGACGATCGCCAGCGCGATCCGGATCGGCAACCCGGCGCGCTGGGAGCAGGCGATGGAGGCGATGACCTCCTCCGGCGGCGCGGTCAACGCCGTCACCGACGAGCAGATCCTCGACGCCTACCGCTTCCTCGCCCGCGACGAGGGCGTCTTCTGCGAGCCGGCCTCGGCGGCCTCGGTCGCCGGGCTGATCGTCCACGGCGCCGGCGGCGCCGAGCGCATCGCCTGCGTGCTCACCGGCCACGGGCTCAAGGACGACGACACCGCGCTCTCGCAGGTCGGCGGCGTGATCCCGTGCGAGCCGGAGCTCGGCGCGATCGAGCGCGCGATCCTGCGGTGAGTCGCGGATGAGCCTCGTCCGCGTCCGGGTTCCCGGCTTCGACCGCCAACCTCGGTCCCGGCTTCGACGTGCTCGCCGCGGCGCTCGGCCGTCACCTCGAGCTCGAGGTGGTCGAGACCGGCAGCTTCGCGGTCGTCACCGACTTGAACCTGCGGCGCGATCGCGAGAACCTGATCGTGCGCGCGTTCGAGCGCCTGCATCCGGCCGACGTTTCGAGTTCCGGATCAGCTCCACGATCCCGCTGAGCGGCGGCTTCGGCTCGAGCGCCGCCGGGGTCGTGGCCGGCCTGCTGGCGGCCGAGCCGACATGTTCGGGCTGGATGCTCGACATCGCTCGCGCTTGCGACCGAGATCGAGGGCCATCCGGACAACGTCGCCGCCTCGCTGCACGGGCGGCGTCGTGATCTGTGACGGCGCCGACGTCCACCGGATCGACGCTGCCCGCGGGACTGGAGGCGATGATGGTCGTGCCCGGGCGCGCGGTGCGCACCGCGCAGGCGCGTGCGGCGCTGCCGCGCCGAGGTGCCGCTGGCCGACGCCGTCAGCAACGTCGCCTCGGCATCGCAAGCTGATGCCTGGGCCTGGCAACCGGCGACCTGGAGCTTGTCGCAGCCGGTCTTGGTGACCGGCTGCACCAGCCGTACCGGGCACATCTGTACCCGCGGTCGGCCGAGCTGGTGGAGCGGGCGCCGGAACTCGGCGCGCTCGGCGCAACGATCTCCGGCGCCGGCCCGACCGTGCTGGTCTGGGTCAGGGCCGCCGATGCCGCACGCGTCGCGGCGATCCTGCGCGACGACGCCGAGGGCTGGGCCGCAGGTGCTGCGCGTCCCGTTCGAGCCGGAGGGCGCGCAGCGTACTGCTACTCTGAGCGACTTCGAGCCGCTTGCGGGCGTCCTTGAGCCCGAGCCGCTTCAGCAGCTCGTCGGCGACGTCGAGGTAGTCGGCCGCCAGGTCCGGGCGGTAGTCGAGGATCGAAACCGCTCGCTCCGCCGACTCGGCGTATGCGATCGACTGGCGGATCGCGGTGTCGAGCAGCTTGTCGCCGAAATGCTCGCGCAGCGAGTCGAACGCCTCACGCGAGTGCCGCGTGCGCATGTCCGCGATGTTCAGCACGATCGCCAGCAGCTCCAGATCGGGGTTCAGGTTCTCGCGCGCGAGCTCGATCACCTCGAGCGCCTGCTCGACCCCCTGCATCGCGAAGTACTGGGCCTCGGCGGAGAGCAGCGCGTAGTCGGACGCGACGAGCGCGTTGACGGTCAGCAGGCCGAGCGCCGGCGGGCAGTCGATCAGGATCAGGTCGTAGCTCTCCCGTGATCTCCCGCAGCGCCTTCTTCAGCGTCAGCTCGCGGCCCATCTTGCCGCCCAGCATCAGCTCTGCCTCCGCCAGCCCGAGATTGGCGGGAATGATGCCGCCGTGGTCCGCTTCCCTGATCTTGGCGGTGCCAGACAGCACTTCGCCGATCGTCGGGGCCGCGTCGGGATCGACGTCGAGGTAGTCGGACAGGTTGCCCTGCGGGTCGAGGTCGACGGCCAGAACGCTCAGCCCGACGCGGCGGAAGACGTCCGTCAACGTACGCACCGTCGTGGTCTTGCCGGTGCCGCCCTTCTGCGAGAGAACGTGATCGTGATCGCGGCCATGCCGGCCGCGATCTATAACCTGGCGCTCCGTGCTAACTCAGACCGGGTTCGGCGTCTGCGGCTGGATGCCGCTGCCATCCCGGAAACGACGGGGATGTCGCAGAAGTGCAGGTGGTGACGGCCGATCACGATCTCATCGCCGTCGGCCAACGCGCTCCACTCGACTCGCTCGCCGTTGACGAACACGCCGTTGAGGCTGCGGTCGTCGACCACGCGCAGACCGTCCGGCTGGCGCACGATCAACGCGTGCCGGCGTGACACGGTGGGGTCGTCGAACCGGATGTCAGCCGCGAGGCTGCGCCCGATTCGCGTCCATTCCCGATCCAGGGTGAACGCAACGACATTGCTGTCGCTGCCGCGGTAAGCGAGGTACTGGCCGGGAACATCGATCCCTTCACGCAGCTCCGCGATCCAATCCTGATCGGCTGACTTCAGGTCGTACGCCCTGATCTGAGGGCAGCCCGACCTTGGCCGTCTGATCTGTCGTCCAGGCCTCCATGTCATCTCCTCTAGGCGGGGGAAGACACCTTCAGTGCCGACTCCGGCACCTGTCCACGATGATAGTCCGCCGGTCAATTTTGTCCTAGCGTTGAATTTACAGTTCTTCCAAGAGTTCTTCGCCGTATAACCCGGCGCGTTTGTCAGCCGATATGCAGCGAAGATGCAGAACCGTCCAGCTCAGGCGAACCACGTCTCATGCAAACGCCAATCGGCGACATGCCTGAGCTCGAACTCGCCCTGTTGCGCCGCGGCCTGGGTGGTCTCGCCGATGCGGTCGAGCATTGCCACAGCTGTCAGCGCGCGATGCTGATCGGCGAGCGCGTCTACGAGTACGAGAATGGCGAAGTCCGCTGCTCGCTCTGCCGCAATCGCGAGCGCCGACAGCCCGGCTGACTCCCACACCGTACACGCCGCCGCCCTCGGCCACTCGATCCGGGTCCTGGATCGCCGCGCCTCCAAGCGCGCCGCATAGGGCCTGCGACGAGGCCCGCCGGGCGGCCGTCAGCCGCGGGCAGCTGAGGTGGAGACGTTCAGCCGCCGCGATAATTAGACTGCGGGTCGCTGTGGATCCGTTCACCGTCTCGACCAACATCGCTTTGCCGCGTGAGCAGGTTTTCGACTATCTGGCGGACGTCGCCAACCACGCCGAGTTCACGGACCACTATCTGGTCGACTGGCGCCTGACCCGGATCGAGAGCTATGGCGAGGGTGCCGGTGCCCGCTTCCGTATCAAGGCGCCGCTCAACCGCTTCGCCTGGGCCGACTTGACGCTTGCCGAGCTGCAGGCACCGTTCAAGATCGTCGAGCGCGGCCGTGGCGGGAAGTTCAACCGCATCAAGATGATCGGCACCTACGAGATCTTCGAGGGTCAGGGCGCGAGTAGCTCGCGCGTCGAGTACACGTATGAGACCGACGCCCACCTGCCGTCCGACCGGATTCCTGAGATCCTCGGTGGGCGCGGCTGGGCCAAGCGCAAGGGCAGGAAAGCGATGAAGCGGCTGCGCGCGATCCTCGAGGAGGATCGGATGCGCGGCAAACGACCCTCTGTTGCCGCCGGCTGACCTGCTCGCTCTATAAACTTCGCGCCGCGTGAACTTCGCCCTCAGAAAGAACCCGCTTCGCCTCCCGATGTTGCTCGCGGTCGGCGCACTCGCGGTCGGGGTGAGTGGTTGCTCGTTGGAGCACCGCACGAACCAGACGGGCGTCTCCCAGAACGAGCTGGCCGCCGGCGCCGAGCCCTACTTCTGGGCCGGTCCGATGACCTATCAGGTCCAGATTTCCCGTCAGCTCAACCCGTACGACCCGATCGACGTTCAGTACCTCGCCGGCGTCAGCGGCGCTCAGGACCTGAGCCCGGCAGCAGTTCTGGTATGCGTCTTCCTCTGGGCCAAGAACCAGACGGATCACTACGTGACGACGACTGACACGTTCAAGCTGGTCGACTCGTCGGGCCAGGTGTTCACGCCGACGCCGCTCAACGCGAGCGTCAACCCGTACGCCTGGACCGCTCAGGCACTCGCTCCTGACGGCATCGAGCCGGCCGCCGGACACCACCGCCAGCAACGGCTCCACCGGCGGCGGGCTTGATCCTCTTCAAGCTGACCCAGAGCGTCTACTCGAACCGCCCGCTGACGCTGTTGGTCTACGCGCCGGGCAGCACGAACCCGTCCCGGGTCTCGCTCGACCTCTAGGTCGATCCGGGCCGTTCCCTGCCCGGGACCATTGAGCGGTGCCGTTCTTCCCGCCATAACTTCGCCATTCCGAAGTAGAGGCGGGCAGAAAGCCTCGCGCGGCCTCAGCTGGTGATCCCCAGCGCCGCCTCGATCACCGATTTGACCGCCGGAGCGGCGGTGTCGGCGCCATACCCCTGGTTGGGGAACAGCGCGCACACGACCACCTTCGGATCGCCTACCGGCGCATAGCCGACGAACCAGGCATCGGTGTCCTTGGCATCGTTCTTCTTGCCGGCCGTGTTCTTGAGCTCGGCGGTGCCGGTCTTGCCGGCGACCGTGACGCCTGGGATCTGTGCGGGGGTTCCGGTGCCGTAGTTGACCACCGCCTCCATCATCCCCTGGACCTCGCCGGCGACCTTCGGAGTGGTGACCCGCACGAACCGCGGTCGCGCCCCGTACAGCATCGTTGGCAGCGGGCGCCGCCCACCGTCGGCGATCGTGGCGGCGACGTCCGCCATCTCGAGCGTGCTCGCCTGAACGACACCCTGGCCGATCGCCGACGCGCCGACCGACAGCGGGCCGCCGATCGTCCCGGCCGACGGGATCCTGCTCTCCAGCGCGCTCGACGATCCCCGTCGGCGCGTCGAAGCCGAACTAGCTTGGCCATGTTGACCAGCCGGACGGCGCCGAGCTTTGCACCCAGCGGCGCGAAAGTCGTGTCGCATGAGTTCGCGAACGCATTCGTCAGGGTGCCGCCGCAGACCTCGCCGCCGGCGTTCTGCATCTTGAAACCGTCGAGCTCGATGCTCGACTCGTACGGGTAAATCCGTGGACGGCGTCGTGATGCCCGCGGACAGTGCACCCGTCGCAGTGACGATCTTGAACGTCGAGCCCGGCGGCTGCAGCGCCGTGAACGCGATCCCGGCGGCGGCCTCGATCGCGCCGGTGTGCGGATTCATCACCGTGATCCCGCCGTAATTGGCGCCAAGCGCGTCGATCGCGTCCTGCTCGAGCGACGGATCGATCGTCGTGCGGACCGTTGCTCCGTGGCCTGGTTTTGCCCTCGCCAGGACGCGGTCACCGGCCAGCAGCTCGCCGCCCAGCTTGCCGGTGAGCTGGCGTTCGAAGATCTCCTCCAGGCCGTCGACGCCGACCTGCGCCTTCAGCGGATAACCCTCCTCCGCGTACATCGTCGCCTGATCGGCGGGGATCGCTCCGAGCGTGCCGGTGATCGCGTCGGCGACCTCTGGGATCGGCGTGGATAGCGACGAACCCTCGCGCCAGCGGTTGCCCGTTTGCCGCCAGCAACGTCCCGCGCCGGCCGATCAGCGTCTTGCGAGACAGCAGCTCGTTCGATCGCAGCCCCGGAAACAGCAGCGAGGTGTTGAAGACCACCCTGGTCCCGCCGCCGACTGCCGGTCAACGGGATCCGCAACACCTCGTGCATGCGCCCGAATACGTGCGTGCGGACGATGAAGCTGACCCGCGCCTCGTTGTCGCGGATCGAGAGCAGTCGCAGCGGTCGCATCGAGCTGACGGTCGCGGTCTGGCGGCGCCACTCAGCTCTGCGCTGAACTCGGTCGGGCTGATCCGCTTCTGCGACGGTCCGCTGAGGCGGTCCCACATCGCCGTGTAGCGGTCGTTCGCCCAATTGGTCGCATAGCCTCGGACGATCGCCCGCTCGTCGCGGCCGGACGCCCCCGCCTCATAGATCCCGAAGGCCAGCGCAGCGCCTGCCAACGCGACCAGTGGCACGGCGCGCGTGAACACGCGCCTCCATCGGGAGCGCCGCTTCCGTGGATGCCCCTGAGCGCTTATGCGCGTAAAGGTAAAAGAAACGCGGTAGCGGCAGGGTTACGGAGCTTCGTCAACCCCCCGACCGGGCAGGCCGCCGGAGCGCCCTAACCTCCCGCAGCACATGACGGTCGTGGACGGCCTGATCCTCCTGCTGGTGTTGCTGATGGCACTCCAGGGCTACGCTCGCGGATTCCTTGTCGGAGCTATGGCGCTGGTGGGCTTCGTCGCGGGCGCTTTCATCGGCACTCGGATCGGTCCGGTGGTGTTGTCCCGCGGCGCCAGATCACCGTACGCGCCGCTGTTCGGGCTCGGCGGCGCGCTGATCGTCGGCAGCCTGTTCGGCGTGATTTTCGAGGGCGTCGCCCGCCGCCTCAGCCGTTTCATGTGGCTCCCGGGGCTGCGGTTCGTCGATGGCATCCTCGGCGCGCTGCTGACCGCCTGCATCGGACTCGGCATGGCCTGGATCATCGGGGCCGTCCTGCTCCAGGCGGCCAATGAATTCAAGCTGCCGCCGACCGTGCGCCGCAGCATCCAGCGCTCGGCCATCCTCAGACGTCTGAACAGCGCGCTGCCGCCGTCGGGGCCGCTGCTGGACGCGCTCGGGCGCATCGACCCGCTGCCGAGCGTCGACGGCCGCAGTGCCAACGTACCGGCCCCGGACGCGGCGATCCTCTACGCGCATGGCGTCACGACCGCGGGACCGTCCGTTGTCCGGATCATCGGGCAGGCGTGTGGCTTCGGGGTCGAGGGCAGCGGCTGGGTCGCCGCACCCGGGCTGGTCGTCACCAATGCGCACGTCGTCGCCGGTGAGCGCCGAACGAACGTGCAACCGGAGGGCTATGGGCCTGGGCTGCCCGCTCACCCGATCCTCTTCGACCCACACAACGACATCGCGGTGCTGAGCGTGCCCGGGCTACGGGAACCCGCCCTGACGCTGGCCAGCAAGCCAGCGTCAGGTGAGTCGGCGGCGATCCTCGGGTACCCGCTCAACGGCGCCTTCGTCGGCGAGCCGGGGCGGCTCGGAGCGACGCAGATGACCGCCACCAGCAACTCCTATGGCAACCCCGCCCTGCGACTGATCAGCTCGTTGCGCGGACTGGTCCGCCCGGGCAACTCGGGTGGCCCGATGGTCGACGCCTCCGGTCAGGTGATCGGCACGGTGTTCGCCGAGATCACCAACGCGCCGCCCGGAAAGCCCGGTGGATTTGCGGTCCCCAACAGCGTCGTCAGTCAGGAGCTCGCAAAGGCGCGAGAGCAGCGCGGGACGGTCAGCACCCAGGGTTGCGCCGATTAATGGAACCACTGCGGGCCGGGTATCGGCTTGATATGACGCTACGCTCCTGACCCCATGAGCAAGACCCTGGTGATAGCCGAGAAGCCATCTGTCGGGCGCGACCTGAGCAAGGTGCTGCCCGGACCCTTCACGAAGGGCGACGGCGTGCTGGAGGGTCCCGATCACATCATCACGTGGGCCGTGGGCCACCTCGTGCAGCTCGCCGATCCGGATGAGTACGACGAGAAGTACGCGAAGTGGCGGATGTCGGATCTGCCGATCGTGCCGCCGAAGTTCAAGCTCGTGGTCCGAGATGAGCGCTCGAAGAAGCAGATGACCGCGGTCACCCGCGAACTCGACCGCGACGATATCGGCGTTGTGATCAATGCCTGCGACGCCGGGCGGGAGGGCGAGCTGATCTTCGCCTACCTGTACGAAAAGGCCGGCAGCAAGTTGCCGGTCAAGCGGCTGTGGCTCAACTCGATGACCAACGCCGCGATCAAGGAGGCGTTCGCGACACTACACCCCTCCGAGGAGTTCCACACGCTCGAGGAGGCCGCCCGCTCGCGCTCGGAGGCGGACTGGATCGTCGGCATGAACGCGACTCGCGCCGCCACGATCAGGCTGCGCTCGTCGTTCGATGGAGCGGTCTCGCTGGGACGTGTGCAGACGCCGACGCTGGCGATCCTGGCTCGCCGCGAGCAGGAGATCCGCGACTTCAAGCCCGAGCCGTACTGGGTCGTTGACGCACGCTTCCTGGCGTTGCCTGAGGCGCCGCGGCGTGCCTATGACGGCCGCTTCCACGCCGGTGCGAACCCGCGCATCAAGAGCGCCGCCGAGGCAGCCGCGATCGTCGCCGCCTGTGAGGGTCAGGTGGGCACGATCACGAAGGTCGAGAAGCGCGAAAGCAAGGACCGCGCTCCGTTCCTGTACGACCTCACCTCGCTGCAGCGCGACGCTTCATCCCGGTTCGGCTTCACCGCGCGGCGCACGCTGGGAGCTGCCCAGCGCCTCTACGAGGAGCACAAGGCGCTGACCTATCCGCGCACGAACTCACGCTTCATCACCAGCGACATGGTCCCTGAGATCAAGCCGATCGCCGAGCTCGTCGGGGGCCAGAAGGAATACGCCACCGCCGCCAAGTACGTCACCGGGCTCGACGTGCTGCCGCTGGGCCGTGTCGTCAACAACGAGAAGGTCACAGACCACCACGCGATCATCCCGACCCTGGCTGAGCGCCACCCGGTCGACAAGATGGACGACGACGACAGGCGCATCTACGACCTCGTCGTGCGTCGCTTCCTGGCCGTGTTCCACCCGGAGGCTGTGTTCGAGAACACCCGGATCGAGACGACCGTCGCAACGCACATCTTCCGCACGCGCGGCAAGGTGCTGCAGGTCCCGGGGTGGCGCGGTGTCTACGGCGAGGGCGTCTCCGCCGACGCGGCCGCCGGCAATCAGGACGATGACGACGAGGGCCAGGACCAACAGCTACCGAAGCTCGAGCAGGGCGAGGAGTCGCAGGTCCACCGGATCGCTTCCGATGCCAAGGAGACCAAGCCGCCGCGGCGTTACTCGGACGGGTCGCTGCTCGACGCGATGGAGACCGCCGGCAAGCTCGTCGACGACGAGGAGCTGCGCGAGGCGATGAAGGACTCTGGTATCGGCACCCCCGCGACCCGCGCTGCAATCATCGAGCGGCTTCTGCAGGTCGGGTATATCGAGCGGGACGGTCGGGCGCTGGTCGTGACCGAGAAGGGCATGAACGTGATCCGGCTGCTCGGCGAACATGCGCTCACATCGCCGTCGTTGACGGGCGAGTGGGAACACCGCCTATCGAATATCGAGACCGGACAGGACACGCGCAAGGCGTTCATGGGCGACATCGCCAAGTTCGCCGAGGAGACCGTCAACCAGCTCGACACGACGCTCAAGGACGTTCGGATCCCCCGCGCGAACCTGGGGCCGTGCCCGGTCTGTCAGCAGGACATCGTCGAGAATCGCAAGGGCTACTCGTGCTGGTCGCGCGAGGATCCGGGCTGCGGCTTCGTGATCTGGAAGGCGAAGGCCGGAAAGAACCTGAACACGGCGATCGCCCGCGAGCTGATCAAGACCGGCCGCACCGAGCGCCCGGTGACCGGGTTCAAGAGCCGCGCCGGCAAGAGCTTCCGCTCGCGGCTGGCGCTCATGCAGACCGAGGAGGGGCGCTGGCGCGTCGAGTTTGACGAGCCGTGGGCCAAGGAGGGCGCGAAGCCTCCTGAAGCCGACGAGGTCGCGGCGACCGAGACGCCCGCTGCCGAGAACGCGGCAGAGGCCAGCGGCAAGTCGGCCGCCGCTGCGTGAGCGGCAGGTCCAGAAGCGGCACCGTACGGAGATAGTCCCGCCCGGGATTTTCTCATAGCTGTCCTATCTGCTGGTACGATTGGTTCAGTGAGCGTCATAATTGCCACCGAACCGATCGCTCCACCAGAGTCACTGGCCTCAGATCTCTGCTGGCTGTTCGCGCGTGCGAACCAGCTGCAGCGGGCCGAGTTCGACACGGCGCTGACCACTACCGGACTCACGCCTCGCAAGCATCAGGTGCTCGCGACCGCGCTCGGTGCCGAGCACACACAGACACAACTCGCACGGATCGTCGGGCTCGACAAGACGACGATGATGGTCACGCTGGATGAGCTCGAGCGTGACGGTCTGGCCGAGCGTCGGGCTCTGCCCAGTGACCGCCGAGCACGCATCGTCGCCGTCACCGCCGATGGCCGCAAGGTTCTGCGCCGTGCCGACAAGGCGTTTGCCGAGGCCAACGAACGTGTGCTGTCGCGACTGCCCGATGCCGAGCGCGCGATCTTCCTGCAGGCGCTCGAGCGCCTCGCCTGCCCCGGCTGCGTCGAGGCGCGTGAGGCAGCCGAGGGCTGCACCACGTTGCCGGCTCTCTGAGCTGACGGCGCACGCCTCCTGAGCATCACGCGCGACTCGGGACAGCGAGTCGGTGATGAGGTACGTCTCGCGCAAGATCGTCTTGAGCGAGACGATCTGATACGGTACGTTCTCACACGGGAACAAAGGAGCGCAACCCCACCGATGTCCGCACTCAGTTCAACACCGACGCAATCTCCTCAGGCAGGCGACCGCAGCCGCTGGATCGCGCTCGTCGTGCTCTGCCTTGGCTTCCTGATGATCATCCTCGACCAGACGATCGTGAACGTGGCGCTGCCGTCGATCCAGCACGACCTGCACTTCTCGCAGTCCGGCCTGGCGTGGGTCATCAACGCTTACCTGATCGCCTTCGGTGGCCTGCTGCTGCTCGTCGGCCGGCTTGGCGATTTGATCGGACGCAGGCGGATCTTCCTCGCAGGTCTGGTCCTGTTCACGCTCGCCTCACTCGTCTGCGGCATCTCCGACAGCCAGGCGATGCTGATCGGCGCCCGCTTCATCCAGGGTGTCGGCGGCGCGATGACCTCGGCCGTGATCCTCGGGATGATCGTGACGATGTTCCCGGCGCCGATGGAGCGCGCCCGCGCGATCGGCGTGTACGCCTTTGTGGCGTCGGCGGGTGGCGCGATCGGGCTGCTGGCCGGCGGCGTCCTCACGCAGGCGCTCAGCTGGCACTGGATCTTCTTCGTCAACCTGCCGATCGGAGCTGTGACGCTGATCCTGTCGCTGCGGCTGCTCCCGAACGACCGTGGTCTCGGCTTCGGCGCCGGCGCCGACCTCGTCGGAGCTGTCCTGCTCGTGACCTCGCTGATGCTCGCCGTCTACGCGATCGTCGAGGCCGCGAACGACGGCTGGGGCTCAGCTCACACGCTCGGCTTCGGTGGCGCGGCGGTCGCGCTGCTGGCCGGCTTCCTCGCCCGCCAGGCGACTGCGGCCAACCCACTGATGCCGTTGCGGGTGTTCCGCTCGCGCGACGTCTCGGCAGCGAACCTGATCCAGATGTCGCTGGTGGCCGGTCTGTTCGGCGTGTTCTTCCTCGGCGCGCTCTACATGGAGCACGTCCTGCACTATGACCCGATCGAGATCGGGCTCGCGTTCCTGCCGCTGGCGCTGGGGATCGCGGTGATGTCACTGGGCGTCTCCGCGAGACTGATCGAGCGGATCGGAGCGCGGACGACGCTCGTGCCCAGCATGGCGCTCGTCGGCCTGGGCATCGTCCTGTTCCGTATGGCCGGTACCAACGCGACCTACGCCGCACAACTGCTGCCGGCGACGCTCGCGATCGGGATCGGCGCGGGTCTGGCGTTCCCATCGCTGATGACGCTCGCGATGTCGACGGCGACCCCGGAGGACTCCGGACTGGTCTCGGGTCTCGTCAACACCAGCCAGCAGGTCGGCGGAGCGATCGGGCTATCGGTCCTGGCGACGCTGGCCAGCAGCCGCTCCGGCTCGCTGCATGCTGCCGGCCTGTCTGCGGCTCGATCGCTGACCGACGGCTACCACCTCGCGTTCTTGATCGGCATCTTCTCGCTCGCCGCTGGTGTCGCGTTGTCCGCGTGGCTGGTGCTTTCGCCGCACGCGTCACTCGGCTCCGTCCAGGAGATCATCGAGGACGGGGAGGAGCGGACGGCTGACGCGCGCGTGGTCGGTGCCGGGACCGCGGAGGCCGAAGCGGCCTAGCTCTCGACCGGGAGGTCCAGCTCGAAGGCGGCGCCACCGGATGCGGCTTCCGTGACCCGCACCGTGCCGTGGTGGGCGTCGGTGATCGCCCGGACGATCGCGAGTCCGAGTCCGGCGCCGCCTTCGGCACGGGTTCGCGCGGCATCGGTGCGGTAGAAGCGCTCAAACACCCGTTCGCGGGCCCCGGACGCGATCCCAGGACCGTCGTCGCTGATGGTGACCCGGGCAAACCCGTCGCCGCGCCGCGCGACATCAATGCGAACGAGGCCGTCAGGTGCGTGGGTGTGGGCAATCGCGTTGCGCGCGAGGTTGCGCAGCGCCTGCGCGAGCCGGTCAGGATCCGCCCGGACCGTGACCGGCTCGAGCGCGCCTATCTCGAAGTTGCGCTCGGCGATAAGGCTGAGACCGTCCCAGAGCTCGGTGACGAGCTCATCGAGTGCCACATCGGAAAGGTGCAGGAAATCGTCTCGATCAGACTGCGCGAGCAGCAGCAGGTCGTCTACCAGGCGTGTCAGCCGCGCGATCTCGGCCTGCATGAGTCGTTCGACCCGCTCCACCGCCACGCGTGACGGCGGGCCGTTGTCGCCCTCGCCGGCAGCGAGCACGTCCAGCTGACCGCGTATGACGGTCAGGGGCGTGCGCAACTCATGCGACGCGTCAGCGACGAAGTCGCGTTGTGCGGCGAACGCCGCAGCGAGCCGGTCGAGCATGTGGTTGAGCGCCTCCGCAAGCACGTACAGCTCGCTGCCGGCGCTCTTCGGCAGCTCGATCCGCGGTGTCAGGTCACCGGCGTCGATCCGTGCGGCGACCGCGGCGGAGCGCCGGATCGGGCTCGTTATCCGCGAGCCGACCAGGTAGGCGCCGAGAATCGCGAGCACTAAGGCCAAGGCGCCGGCAAGTGCGAATGAATGCGCGACCACATCCTGCGCATGGTCGACCGCGGCCAGGCTTTCGCCGGCGCCCGCGTAGACCGTGTGTCCGCCCACCTCGAACCGGAGCTCGAACAGCCTCAGATCACCGACGTCAGGTCCCGGCTTGGTGCTGAAGCCGCTGTGCGGCTGCTCGAGCCGCCTGCCCTCTGCATTCTCAACAGCCTGCTCGGTCATGGATTCGCCGCCGTCCGGCTTGCTCGAACCGAACAACTCAGGGTGATTGCCGGCGGTGCCGACCCCGGGCACCATCACGAACAGAAGCAGCGCCGAGTTGCTGTATGGCTGCGATGCCGCGTAGCGCCGAGCGGTGGCGAGCACCGCGTTGGGAGAGGCACCCGGCTGCTCAGTGATCGCGTGCCTGAGCTCGTTGGCGCCGCCGCGGATCGACCGATCGATTTCAGCGCGGAGCTGGGAGCCGGTCGAGTGGTACACCACGGCGAAGCTGGCGGCCACCGCGATCAGGACGACAGCCGCCACCGCTGCGATCAGCCGTGCACGTAGGCTCGTCGGCATCGGTAGGCGGCTCAGCTTAGGTCCTCGTCGAAGCGGTAGCCGACCGACCTGACAGTCGCGATCGGTGCGGCCCGCGTCTCGGTTCGCAGCTTGCGCCTCAGGTAGCCGATGTAGACCTCGAGCACGTTGGTCCCAGGGTCGTGTTTGTACCCCCAGACGGCGCGCAGGATCTCGTCCCGGGAGAGCACGTTCGGACGGTTCTGGGCCAGGTAGACCAGCAGTTCGAACTCCGTGGTCGAGAGCCGGACCGCCTCGCCCGCGACCAGGACCTGGCGTGAGACGAGGTCGATCCGCAGCGTGTCGGTACGAATGACGGTGGACCCGTGCGCGGCCGTCCGCAGCTGTGCGCGGACCCGCGCCGCCAGCTCGGCGACGGCGAAGGGCTTGACGAGATAATCGACGGCACCTCTGTCGAGCCCGGCGATACGATCCTCGACCTCGCCGCGCGCGGTGAGCACGATCACCGGCAGCGCGGGGCGTTGCGCTTTCAACCGGCGCAATACCTCCATGCCCGGGATCCTGGGCAGCATCAGGTCGAGTACCACCAGCTCGATATCGGGCTCAAGTGCGCGCGTCAGACCGGCCTCGCCATCGACTGCCGAGGTGACCGCAAATCCGTGTTGCTGCAGTCCGCGCTGGACGAAGTCGACGATCCCCGGCTCGTCCTCGACCACGAGGATCATGCGCCGATCATAAGCCTCGCTGCACGGGGTTTATCTCCTCTGCCGCGTTTTCTAGAGTTTTCTCATCGCCCTGTCACAGAGCCTTTAGCGGCGCTCACAAGACTCGGGCCATGGCTCTCTCCGAACCAGCGGCCACTGCAGCCCACGTTGCACGACGTTCGCGCTGGCGCACGTTCCTCGGCGGCGGGACCGATGGCAACGAGCAGCTCACCGCGATCACCGGCTCGATCCTGCTGGTGCTGTTTGCCGTGCTGGGCATCACGATCATCCGCATCGGCCAATTGCTGTGGCTGCACCTGTTCCTCGGGGTGCTCCTCGTCGGCCCGGTGGCGCTCAAGCTAGCCAGCACCGGGTACCGCTTCACTCGCTACTACACGGGCAATGCCGCCTACAAGCACAAGGGTCCCCCGCCACTCGCGCTGCGGATGCTGGGACCGCTCGTGATCCTCACGACGCTGGCCGTGTTCTTCACGGGCCTGCTACTGCTGCTCGATGGACCGAGCGCATCCGGCACGCTCAGGATGCTGCACAAGCTGAGCTTCTTCGCATGGCTCGCCGCCGTCGGCGTCCATGTGCTCGGCCACCTCGCCGAGTTGCCCGGATCGCTCAGGGCCGTGAGCCGCGGCGAGGGCCGGACGCGAAGCCTGCCCGGATCGCGCGGCCGGACATTCGTCCTCATCGGCTCGCTTCTCGCCGGGCTGGTGCTGGCGCTGCTGTTCCTCCCTGACGTGCACAACTGGACATCTGGCGGGCTGCATCACTTCCACCACTTCTACAAGCACTAGCGCGGCCACGACTGATGCGCACTCGTGCACAAGCAGCTCGCGATGAGGCTCTCAAGCGCCTGACCCGTGTGAACCGCTCGCTTGCAGTCGCAGCCCTGGTAGGTACCGGCGTTTTGACCGACGTCGTGGCGCAGACGGCGTCCGGCCACGCGCAGACGGCATCCGGCCACGCGCGGAATGCGTCCGGCCCGGCGCAGACGACCGCGACGCAGACGCCGCACACCACTACCCCAGGCGACACGAGCAGCCCGGCGACGCCGAGTACGAGCTCGTCGAGCCGGTCGACTGTCTCATCCGTCGCCCCAAGCGTCCCCTCCGTCAGCTCGAGCCAGTCGGTACCGACCGTGGTCTCCGGGGGTAGCTGAGCCGTGTCGCCCGCGGCGATCGGCTCAGCGTCAACCGCCTACTGGTATCTGACACGCGCCACCGGCGTCGTCTCGCTGGTGCTGTTGACGCTCGTCGTGGCACTTGGCGTGGCTGACGTTGCACGCTTCTCGTCCCCGTACTGGCCGCGCTTCGTGACGGACGGTGTGCACAGGCGCGCTTCGCTGCTCACGCTGGTCTTCCTGGCGATCCACATCTTCACGTCGGTGCTCGACACGTACGCGCCGATCAGTCTGCTCGATGCCGTGATTCCGTTCCGCAGCTCCTACCGTCCGATCTGGCTCGGTCTCGGAGCGGCCGCCTTCGATCTGCTGCTCGCAGTGATCGTGACCAGCCTGCTGCGCGCGCGGATCGGCGCGGACCGGTGGCGGGCGGTGCACTGGTTGGCGTACGCGTGTTGGCCACTGGCGGTCGTCCACGGGCTGGGTACGGGCAGCGACGTCAAGCAGACCTGGATGCTCGTGATCGCCGTCGTATGCGTGGCGACCGTCATGACCGCGGTGGGCATACGGCTAGCCGCAACAACCACGCTCACGCCCGGGGCCCGCGTCGCCGGCGTCGCGGTGCCGGTTGTGTTCATGCTCGGCCTGGCGGTGTGGCTACCCGGCGGCCCGCTGGCCGCCGGGTGGGCGCGGCGTGCCGGAACGCCCGTGAAGCTGATTCGCGGCGGGAGCACATCGGCCTCGACGAGCGCCGTGAGGAACCGGTGACCCTGGCCGCCGGCCAGTTTCCGCGTCTGCTGGCGGGGATGGTCTCGAGTGGCGCTCTCGGCTTGCAAGAGCACGAGGCGCTCTTCGGCTCCCTTACGCTGCCGCGGCGGCACGGAGCGCGTGCCGATCACCCAGTGATCCTGGAACTCGAGCACGCTGGCCTGCGGGGGTACGGTGGCGCGGGCTTCCCGACCGCGACGAAGCTCCGCGCGGTTGCAGCTGAGGGAAGGCGTCCGAGCGTAGTGGTCAACGCCAGCGAGGGCGAGCCTTTGAGCCTCAAAGACGAGCTCCTGATGAGCCACCAGCCGCACCTTGTAGTCGACGGTGCGCTTGCAGCCGCATCGGTGCTCGGCGGCGATAGCGTCTCGTTCGCAATCGACGAGCACGCGAGCGTCGCGCTGCGGGCGGTCGAGCAGGCTCTGGCGGAGCGTCCCGAGCTCGCCCGGCGCGGTGCCCCCAACGTGACAGTCGCGACCGTTCCGAGTGGCTACATCACCGGTCAGGAGACCGCGCTCGTGCAGGTGCTCGACGGTGGCTTCGCAAAACCCACGGTGACGCCGCCCTACCCGTCCGAGCGTGGCCTGGCCGGTCGCCCGACGCTGGTCTCGAACGCTGAGACGTTGTCACAGCTTGCGCTGGTGGCACGCTACGGCGCGACCTGGTTCCGCGCGCTCGGATCCGAGACGGACCCGGGGACCAGGCTCGTGACCGTCAGTGGCGCCGTCGGCTACCCCGGAGTGGTCGAGATCGCCGGAGGCGCCACGCTACGCCGCTTGATCGAGGCATCCGGTGGACTGAAGGAGCCGCTGCAGGGCCTGCTCGTCGGCGGCTACGCCGGGACTTGGCTCGGGCCTCATGCGATCGATCTGAGTCTGGACGCCGGCGCCCTGCGGGAGCGCGGTGCGCAGCTCGGCAGCGGCATCGTGTTCGCGCTGCCGGACTCGGCGTGCGTGGTCGCCGAGGTCGCGAGCGTCGCTCGCTGGCTGCAGCATGAGAGCGCCGGCCAGTGCGGCCCCTGCGTGCACGGGATCGGCGCGATCGCCGATGCGCTCGATGGGTTGTGTGCCGGCGGCGACCGCCGTGGCGCCTACGCCCGGATCGAGCGCTGGTGCCAGCTGGTCGTCGGGCGCGGTGCCTGCGCGCTTCCGGACGGCGCGGCGACCTTCGTGGCCAGTGCCTTGCACGTGTTTCGCCCGGCCTTCGACGACCATGCGCGCCACGGCGCCTGCGAGGCCTGCTTCGATCGTCGGATCCTGCCGACGGTCGCTTCGTGTGGGGTGTTGGCGGCATGAGCGAGTCGCTGCGAGTCGATCCGATCGCCTGCACCGGCCACGGCCTGTGTGCCGAGTTGTTTCCCGAGCGGGTCTGGCTCGACGAGTGGGGATATCCCGTGATGGATCAAGGTGAGCTGACGCCTGACCTGCTCGAGCACGCCATGCGAGCGGTAGCCGCCTGCCCCGCGGTTGCGCTGCGGCTCGAGCGCGACCGCGGAGTACTCCGGAAAAATCGCCTCACGCAGGCGCCGGCACATTAGGGTGGACGAGCGCCGGCTCCGCGATCGCGGGGCCGGCGCCGCACATCCGTCCAGAAAGGATTTCCATGGCTGCACCCACTCGTGAGGATGCGACTCTGCTGATCCAGATCGCCCAATGGATGGCGATGTCCGGCTTCAACGAGCAGATGCCAAAGCTCTTCGCCGATGACTTCGACCCGCAGACTGCCGGTTTTGAGGACGAGTCGGTGCGGGTGGCACTCGGCACCTTCGAGACGATCGGCACGCTCGTCAAGCATGGGCTGTTGAGCCGCGAGCTCGTTCACGATTGGATGTGGGTCGAGGGGATCTGGAAGCGCGTTGGGCCTGCTGCGATGAGAGCGCGAACCGATGTGGGCGAGCCGCGCCTGTACGAGAACTTCGAGGCGCTGGCGACGGGGCGCTAGCGACCACGGCAAGACTGGGAAAGCAGGACCCCGGGGGAGGCATGGCAGGGCGGGCGACGCGACGCGCGTCGCCCGCCGCCGGTAGGCTCGCGGCATGAGCGAGTGGTTTGACGAACTGGCCGAGTTTCTGCGCATCCCGTCAATCAGCGCGGACCCCGGGCACGGCGCTGACGTGATCCGAGCGGGCGAGTGGGTTCGCGATCTGATCCGGTCTGCCGGCGGCGAATGCGAGGTGATCGACTGGCAGGGTCAGCCGTTGGTGGTCGGTGAGATCCGCGCGAATCGCCCCCAACCGCCCGGCGCGGCCCCGGCGCCGACGGTCCTCTGTTACGGGCACTTCGACGTGCAGCCCGCCGACCCGCTGGAGCTGTGGGACTCGGCGCCATTCGAGCCTGAGATCCGCGGCGAGAAGCTCTACGGCCGCGGCGTCGCCGACGACAAGGGCCAGCTCTACCTGCTGCTGAGCGCCGCCCGCGAGCTGGCGCAAGCAGGAGAGCTGCCGGTCAACGTGCGCTTCACCTGCGACGGCGAGGAGGAGACGGGCGGACATTCGATCGTCGAGTTCCTCGAGGCGGATGATCGCGGCGCCGACGCCGCGATCATCTTCGACTCCGGCATGATCCGTGAGGATCTACCGGCCTTCAACGTGGCGACACGCGGCCTCCTTTACTTCCACGTCGAACTGACCACCGGCGCAGGTGACCTGCACTCCGGCATGTTCGGCGGCGCCGCCCTGAACGCCGGGCACGCGTTGATCCGGACGCTGGGGCAGCTGATCGCTACCGACGGCCGTCTCGCGGAGCCGCTGCGCCAGGGCATCATTCCTCCCTCCGCCCAGGAGCTCGAGGATTGGACGCAACTGCCCTCCGGCGCTGACGAGCTCGCCGAGCAGGGAGCCAGCCCTGCCGACCCGCGTGCGGCCGAGGAGTTCTACATCCGCACGACGGCCGAGCCGGCGCTCGACGTCAACGGGATCGAATCCGGCTCGCCGCACCTGGAGAAGACGGTGTTGCCGGTGCGCGCGGTCGCCAATGTCTCTGTGCGCTTGGCCCCGGGCCAGCAGCCCGAGACGATCGCTGCGGCGTTCGAGCAGTTGATCGCCGCTGCCGTCCCGGAGGGGGCCAAGCTTGATCTCCGGCCGCAATCAGCCGCGCGCCCCGGAATTGTTCCTCCGGACGCGCCGGCGATCCGTTTGGGCCAGGATGCCTTCGAGCGCGTCCTCGGCGTGCGGCCGAAGTTGATCCGCAGTGGTGGCACGCTGCCGATCGTCGCCGCGCTGGCGGACGAGGGCATTCCCACGATCATCAGCGGCTTCTCGCTGCCCGACGCGAACATCCACGCGCCGAACGAGAACCTACTCGCGCGCTATATCCCATTGGGTATTGAAACCGCGAAGGCTCTCTTCGAGGAGCTCGGCAATCTCCGCAGCTGACGGCCGGGCAACCCGGCATCTTTAGCCGGTGCCCTTAACGCTTGTCCTGGGACCCGCCAACTCCGCCAAGGCGGGGGAGGTGCTCGGCGCCTACTCACTGGCCGCGCGCCGCGACGCGCTCCTCGTGGTGCCGACGGCGGCGGACGTCGCCCACTACGAGCGTGAGCTGGCGTCGCCGGGGGTGACGCTCGGGCGCGCGCTCACCTTTGCGGGGCTGATCGAGGAGATTGCCCTGCGGGCCCGTCGCCAGCGTGCGCGACTCACCCCGCTCCAGCGCGACCGCGTGCTGCGCCAGGCGATCGCCAGTCTGCGTCTGCAGTCGCTCGCACGCTCGGCTGACGGCAGCGGCTTTGCGCCAGCCGCCGGGCGCCTGATCGCGGAGCTGGAGCAGGCGCGCGTGTCGCCTGCGCGCTTCGCCTCGGCTCTGAAGGAGTGGGCGGGTGCCGCTCCGGAGCGGGTCGCATACGCGCGCGAGCTGGCCGCGATCTACCGTCGCTACCTTGATGAGCTAACGAAGCTGGACCGCGTCGACTCAGAGAGTTTCGCCTGGGGTGCGCTCGACGCGCTGCGGGAGCGGCCTGCTCGTTGGGGTTCCACCCCGGTGTTCCTCTACGGGTTCGACGACCTCACGCCGGTCGAGCTCGACGCGATCGAGACGCTCTCGCGCCAGGCCGGCGCGGCAATCACTGTCTCGCTGACCTATGAGCCGGACCGCCCGGCCCTGGCAGCACGCGCGACGGTCGTGGAGGAGCTCCGTGCATCGGCGCAGTCAGTCACGCAGTTACCGGCACTCGATGATTACTACGCGCCGGCGTCGCGCGTTGCGCTACACCACCTCGAGCGGCATCTGTTCGAGCCGGACGCGCCGGTGATCCACCCAGGGGACACGGTCACGCTGATGGAGGCGGGCGGTGAACGCGCCGAGGCGGAATTGGTCGCGGCCGAGGTGCTCGCCGCGCTCGAGGACGGTGTCCCAGCCGAGGAGATCGTCGTCGTCTGCCGATCGCTGACTCGGTCGGGCGAGCTGTTCGAGAACGCGCTTGAGCAACACGGTCTGTCGACCAGCAGCGACCGCCGACTGCCGCTTGGTCACACCGCGCTCGGGAGGGCCCTGCTCGCGCTGATGCGCCATGCGCTGCTCCCGGCTGCACAGCGATCGGTCGATGACCTGATCACCTATCTCCGCCACCCTGGCATCGTCGACCCGGTCGACACCGTCGACCGGGTCGAGGCGGACCTGCGACAGCAGGGCGCCGGCGATGTCGCCTCCCTGCACGGACGCGGCCCGGCGCTACGGCCGGCGTTGAACGCACTCGAGCAGCTGCGCCAGACGCGCGATCCGGCGGCGGCGCTGCCAGACCACGTACACCGGTTGCTTGCCGCCCCATACCGCGCGCGGGCGACGCTGCTATCCCAGGCGGAGCAGCGCGACGCGCGGGCCGCGACGGCGGTTCTGGAGGCGCTAGGGCAGCTGCAGCAGCTCGACCAGGGCCGGCTGCCGGCAACCGAGCTGATCGGCCTGCTCGAGAGCCTGCAGATTCCCGCGCACGGACTGGCATCGGCGGACGCCGTGCTGGTCGCGGAGCCGATGGCGATCCGCGCGCGCCGCTTCCGCCGGGTGTTCGTCACGGGGCTCTGCGAGGGTGAGTTCCCGAGTCCTCCAACAGCCTCGGGGGACCCCTTCCTCGGTGACGATCGGCGCCGCGAGTTGGCGCTCGCGTCCGGGTTGGTGCTGGCGCAACCTGCCGATCCGCTGCACCGGGAGCGCTACCTGCTCTACGCCTGCGTCTCTCGCGCGACCGAGCGCGTCAGCTTCAGCTACCGCAGCTCCGACGAGGACGGCAACGTCGTGATGCCCTCACCGTTCCTGGACGACATCGCTGCGTTGTTCCCCGACGCCTGGCGCGAGCAGCGACGCCGCCGTCTGCTGGCCGACGTGGTCTGGAGCGAGGAGGCGGCCCCGACCGAGCGCGAACGGATTGTCGCGTCGGCGTTCGCCCATGCCGGCGGCGCCCCGACGGACAGCCCTCCGGAGACCTGGTTCCTCTCAGAACAGGCGCTGACGCACGTCCGTCACCGTCAGATCGTCTCCGCCGGTGCGCTCGAGATCTTCGGTGCATGCCCGGTTCGCTGGCTCGTGGAGCGTCAGCTCGACGTCCACGACCTGCAGCCGGATCCGGAGCCGTTGGTCCGCGGGTCCTTCATCCACACCGTGCTCGAGCGGGTGTTCGCGCAGCTCGCGGGGCCGCTGACGCCGGAAACACTGCCCGAAGCGGACGCACTGTTGCGCGAACAGGTCCGGAGCTCCGGAAGGGAAGCAGATCTCAAGCTCGCCGTCGGGCAGCCGGCGCAGGTTCGGACGGCGATCCTGCGTGGGATCGAGGCCGAGCTGCGACGGTACCTACGATACGAGGCGGGCGACGGTAGCGAGTGGGAGCCGATCCGCACCGAGCTGCGGTTCGGGCTCGACCTCGAGTCGGATGGGGCGTTCGGCCCGGTCGAGCTCGACGACGGGCGCGACCGCGTGCTGCTCAGTGGTGTCATCGACCGCGTCGATGCCGACCCCAGCGATCCGGACCGCGTGATCGTGCGCGACTACAAGAGCGGCGCGAAGCGCGACACCTGGCCTGGCGCGCGTTGGCTGAGCGACCGCCAGATCCAGGTGGCGCTGTACATGATCGCCGTCCAGCGGCTGCTGGGGGCGCGTGCGATGGCGGGCTTCTACCAGCCACTCGCCGGCGAGGACCTGCGCCCGCGCGGGGTCTACAACTCGGGCGCGGATGTCGGCGACCATGCCGTCTTCCGGGACGAGCTCGCCGATGCCGAGCTCGAGGCGCTGCTCGACGAGATTGAGGATGAGGCTGTGGCGCTGGGCGTCACGCTCCGCCGCGGCGAGCTGACGCCCTGCCCGGAGACGTGCTCGCCGAACGGAACCTGCCGCTACCCCGGCATCTGCTGGGCTGACCGTTGACTCAGAGCCCCGAGCTGATGCAGTTCACGCCGGAGCAGACGCTGGCGATCGAGCGTCGCAGGGGCGAGCTGCTGCTGGACGCCGGCGCCGGCAGCGGCAAGACCTCGGTGCTGGTGGAGCGCTTCGTCCGCGCGGTCGAGGAGGACGGAATCGGCGTCAACCAGATCCTCACGATCACCTTCACCGAGAAGGCCGCGGCGGAGTTGCGGGAGCGCATCCGTACGCGCCTGCGCGCAGTCCGGCGACGATCAGGCCGCGCGCGCGACCGAGGGCTGCGTGGATCTCGACGATCCACGCATTCTGCGCGCGGCTGCTGCGCACCCATGCACTCGAGGCCGGCCTCGATCCGGAGTTCGTCGTGCTCGATGAGCAGGACGCGGCCCAGCTGCGGCGGGCCGCCTTCGACGCTGCGCTCAGCGCTGTCGCCCGCACTGAAGCGGGCGCCGAGCTGATCGCCGCGTACGGCATCGGCCCGTTGCGCGGCACGATCACCTCGACCTATGCGGAGCTGCGTGCGCGCGGTTCGCTGGAACCGGAGCTGCCGCCGGCGCCGACGCCACCATCGGAGCTGGACGTCCGCGCAGCCGCGACGCTCGTGCAGGAGCTGGGCGCCGCCGTCCAGCGACGAGTTGGGTGCGATCAGCGATCCGAGTCGCCGCGTGATCGAGGCGCTGGCGCTGCTCGAGGGCGTTCCCGAGCTGCTGGCCTCCGGTCGGCCGTGGCCGGGGGATCTCGAGCGGATCAAGCTGGGCGCCGGTGCCGCGCTGCTCAAGACCCAGGTCTGCAATGACTACCGCGCCGCACTCGAGGAGCTCGCCGAGATGTCCGCGCAGCTGTTCGCGGTCTCGATCCGCGCCGCGTTCGATGAGTTCCTGCGCGAGTACGGCTCGCGCTACACGGCGCTGAAGCGAGAGCAGCTCGGCGCTCGACTTCTCAGATCTCGAGCTGCTCGCACGCGATCTGCTGCGCACGCGCGAGATCGGCAACCGCTACCGCGAGCGGTTCGCCCGTGTGATGGTCGACGAGATGCAGGACACCAACAGCGTTCAGCTCGAACTGATCGATCTCGTCGCCGGGCTCGACCTGTTCATGGTCGGTGATGCGCAGCAGTCGATCTACGGCTTCCGCTACGCCGACGTCGAGCTGTTCGAGGAGCGTGGCGCGCGGCTTGAGCGCATCGGCGGCCGCGCCTCGCTGCAGACCAACTTCCGCTCGCGCCCGGAGATCCTCGACTGCCCTGAACGGGGCCTTTGCGAACGCGCTCGGCGAGACCTTCAGGCCGCTGCGACCGGGGCGCCAAGACGAACCCCGACCCGAGCCGGCGGTCGAGCTGATCGTCGTCGACAAGGACGGCGCCAGCGCCGAGCCGGATCCGTTCATCGAGCATCTCGCCGCGCCGTGGCGCGTGGCCGAGGCACGTGGATTGGCGGCTCGTGTGCGGGAGCTGATCGACGCCGGCGAGGCGCGGCCCGGTGACGTTGTCGTGTTACTGCGCGCCACGACCGACATGCACGTCTACGAGCAGGCGCTGGAGCAGGCGGGCGTGCCGACCTATGTGATCGGCGGCCGCGGCTACTGGGCCCATCCGCAGGTGATCGAGCTCGTCGCCTATCTAAGAGCGCTCGTCAACCCGCTCGACACCGACGCGCTCTACACCGTCTTCCTGTCTCCACTCTGTGGCCTCTCGCTCGACGGACTGGTGCTGGGCGACGCGAGCGCGAGCGACGAGCTGTCCGACGCGGACCGCGTACGGCTGGAGGTGTTCGATCGCTGGTTTGTCCAGGAGCGTCGCGCCGCCGCCTGGCTCGGCGCCGAACAGTTGCTCGACCGTGCGCTCGCGCACAGCGGCTACGAGCTCCACATCGCCGGCCTGCCCGACGCGCGGCGGCGTCTGGCCAACGTGCGCAAGCTGATGCGGCTCGCGCGCGAATGGCAGGCGCAGCACGGCAGCGATCTGCGCGGCTTCGTCGAGCTGCTGCAGACCCGCGCCGGCGGGGGCGACGGCGCCAGGGAGAGTGAGGCGCCGGTCGAGAGTGAGGCACTCGACGCCGTGCGGCTGATGACCATCCACCGTTCGAAGGGCCTCGAGTTCCCGGTCGTCTGCGTCGCCGACCTCGGCCGGCAGGTGATCCCCCGCAGCGGGGGCGCTGGTCAAGGTCGGCCGTGACGGGCAGAGCCTCGGGCTGCGCCTGCGGCGACCCGGTTACGGCGAGCGCATCAACGTCCTCGACTACGACTGTCTCAAGGCGGAGGAGCGCGACGCTCGAGTTCGAGGAGGAACGGCGGCTGTTCTACGTAGCGATGACCCGCGCCCGGGAGCGCCTGATCGTGTCCGGGGCGGCAAAGCTTGACGCGTGGGAGGACGGCAACCGGCTCGCGCCGATCGGCTGGGTCGGCGCCGCCTTCGTGCCCGACATGGCAACGCGCGCAACAGCTGCGGCGGCGGTCGCCGCGGTGCACGGCATGACCTCGGCGCCGCCGCCGTTCGTCACCGACCTGGGCGTGCGCGTGAGTTTCGTGACCGCCAACGCCGATCAACCCAAGGCTGTTGACGTTGTCCACCCACCACGGGGAGAACGTCGACAGCCTCCCGCGCCTTCGGCGGCGCCGGTACCCGAACCCGACCCGCGTCCCGCGATTGCGTCGCTGTCCTACACCGCCCTGGCGACCTACGAGCAGTGCGGCTACCGCTTCTACGTGCAGCGCGTGCTGGGCCTGGCCGACGCCCAGCCGCTCACGCCCGAGCCGGCGGAGGCGCTCGCGCCGCCGGCTCCGGCTCGCGCTCGGGCCGAGCTCAGCGGCGCCGCGCGCGGAACGCATGATCCACGAGCTGCTCGCCAGCCTCGATCTCCGCCATCCCTCGCTGCGGGAGCAGATGCCCGCCGACGTGCGCGCATTGCTCACCGGCCTGCTCGGCAGCACGACCTTCGCCCGCCTCTCGGCGCTGCGCGACGTGCGCCGTGAGCAGCGCTTCGCCTTCCCGGTACGTGGCGCGATGATCACTGGAATCTTCGACCTGCTCGCACGCGACAACCGGGCCGACCGTCTGCTGATCGTCGACTACAAGAGCGACCGCCTGGCGGGTGCCGACCCCGAGGCGATCGTGGCCGCCCGCTACCTCGCCCAGCGCACGATCTACGCCCTCGCCGCGCTGAAGCTGGGCGCGGCCGCGGTCGAGGTGCTGCACCTGTTCCTGGAGGCGCCCGAGTATCCGGTGACGGCCAGCTTCACCGCCGCCGACGCCCCCACCCTGGAGGCCGACCTTGCCCAGCGCGTCGCCGGTCCGCTGACCGGCGACTTCCCGGTGACGGACGCTCCCGGCCGCCGTGTCTGCGAGGGCTGCCCGGCGCAGGACGGGCTCTGCTCCTACCCGCTCGCGGTCACGACTCGCTAGCGGCGTCGCCGAACAGCGGCCGCGGCCACGCCTTCTTGGCGAGCACCGTGTTCAGCTCCGCGCAGTAAACGGTGATCTGCGAGCCCAGGTGTATCCACGCGAGAATGCCGAGCACCAGAGCGAAGGTGCCGTAAGCGCTGGAGGAGTTCTTGATGTGGTCGATATAGACGCCGCCCCCGACCTGCAGCACCTCCCAGAGGATCGCGGCTCCGATCGTGCCCGGCAGCAGGCTGCGCCAGCCCGGCGGGTCCGAACACAGGAAGTGGAATGCTGCGAGGAACAGGCCGACGTTGATGAGAATCGAGACGATGATCCCGAACACCTTCAGGGCCGGTCCACCGAGTGGGCCGCTGACAATGCCTGACACGCCTGAAGCGACTACGAACAGCGTCCCGAGAGCCATGAGCAGCAGCAGCCCGCGCAGCTTCTTCACGAAGTAGTTGGCACGCTCAGTGTTCGGTATCGCCCAGACGTGGTCGAGCGCATTGTTAATCGCTCCGGTCACGCCGAGGCTTGACCACAGCAGCAGGGCCACGCCGACGATCAATCCCAGTGCGTGGCCCTTCAGCTTGTCGTTCTTGATCGAGTCTCCGATCACGGGGAAGTTGCCGAGCACCGAGTCGCGCACCGAGTGCAACAACGTGGGATCCCCCGCCAATAGGTAGCCGAGGATCGTCAGGGCCACCAACAGCAGCGGAAAAACCGAGAAGAACGCGTAGAACGCGACCGCGACCGCATAGGTGCTGGCGCTGTCATCGCTGAACTTCTTGATCGTCGCGGCCGGGACCGCCAACACCTCGTGTTTTTGTTGAAAACGGTCGAACTTGTGGATTGGTGCAAGCACGTTCATCCGAAAGGATTCATACCCCGTTTATCGATCAGTCGTTTTCTCCAGTGAGAGGATGTAGTTTCCTTACCGTCGCTTTACCAATTCTTGAACGCAGGTATCCCGGAAACCTGTTACGTGCTGCTTGAACGCTCAAATGAGCTGAACGTGCTGCGCGCGGCGATCGCCGACGCGCATGCGGGCGCGGGCCGGATCGTGCTGATCGAGGGTCCCGCCGGCATCGGCAAGACAGCGCTTCTCGCGCAGGCACGCGAGGCCTCGGCCGATGCCGGGCTGCAGCTGTTGTCGGCGCGTGGCCACGAGCTCGAACACGAGTTCGCCTTCGGCGTGGCTCGCCAACTGTTCGAGCTGCCGGTGGCCCGCGCCGACCCAGATCTCCAGGATCAGTTGCTCTCCGGTGCGGCCGGCCTCACGCGCCCGCTGCTCACGCTCGAGCGCCGTCGGGATGCTCGCGACGGTGGCGAGTCACCGGCGCGACCATCGCGGCCGCCCCCGGACATCGGCTTCACCATCAGCCACGGCTTCTACTGG
The DNA here is from genome assembly GCA_963720195.1 of uncultured Conexibacteraceae bacterium. GTDB lineage: Bacteria > Actinomycetota > Thermoleophilia > Solirubrobacterales > Solirubrobacteraceae > Palsa-465. Next base: position 268,972 of record CAVRFD010000004.1, on the reverse strand, counting down.
TTGACGGCCAATCTCGCCGAGACCGGCCCGCTGCTGCTGGCGGTCGACGACGCGCAGTTCGCCGACCGCTCCTCCCTGCAGTGCATCGCCTACCTCGCAGCTCGCTGCCAGGAGCTACCGGTGCTGCTGCTGCTGACGATTCGCAGCGATGAGTCGGGCGCCTCCGACGAGCTGCTCTCGGCGCTACGTACTGCCGCCGACGCGACGATCGTGACGCCGCGCAGACTCAGCGGGGACGGCGTCGCCCGCTTGGTGCGCGAGCGGCTAGGGCAGGATGCCGATCCCAGGTTCTGTAGTGCCTGTGCCCGTGTCAGTGGCGGCAACCCGTTTCTGCTCGGCGAACTGCTGACCGAGCTGGCGGCAGAGACGTTGCCGGCAACAGCGGCCAACGCGGCCCGCGTGGAGCGCGCGAGCCCGGAATCGGTCAGGCGGGTGGTGCTCGGACGGCTCGAACGCCTTGGGCCGGACGCGGTCGCGCTCGCACAGGCGGTCGCGATCCTCGAGCACACGACTCTGCACGACGCCGGCGAGCTGGCGCGGCTCGACACGGCGTCGGCCGTTGCGGCCGCCGACGACCTGCGGGCCGCAGAGATACTCACGATCGAGCCGCTGGCGTTCGTGCACCCGTTGCTGCGGGTGGCGGTGTACGAGCAGATTCCCCCGGCCGGGCGTGCCGAGGACCATCGGCGCGCGGCGCTGCTGCTGGCCGCGGCAGGAGCTTCGACACTCAGCATCGGCTCGCATCTGCTGCGCGCCTCGCCGGCGGCGGACCCTCAGGTGGTCGGCCTGCTCCGCAAAGCGGCTGCTGAGGCGTTTGCCGGTGGCGATCTCAATGCAGCGATCGCGCTGCTGCGCCGAGCCCTCGCCGAGCCGCCGGACCAGGCCGCGCGCGGCCTGGTCCTCGGCCAGCTCGGTCAGATGGAGGTGCTGGCCCACCAACCGGTGGCGGTCGAGCACCTGACTGAGGCGCTCGCGGTGATGGAGGAGCCCGCGCGGCGGGTCGCGGTCGCCTGCGCGCTCGGTGAAGCGCTCGTCTGGGGCGGTGGTCACTCGGTGCGCGCCTACGAGATGCTCTCGCGGGTTCTGCGCGAGCTCGGCCCGGATCTGCCGGCTCAGCTGACTGCGCCGCTTGAGACGCTGCGGATGGCAACGGCCTCGGTCGACGTTCGCCTCGCCTCGAAGGTGGCTGAGAGGAGAAACGATCTGCGGGCGCTGGCCGCGGCTGCCGGAGCTGCCGGCCGCCCGCTGAAGATCTTCGATGCCTGTTGGTCGATGCAGACGGAGGGCGACGACAGTGGCTGGCGGGACAGGCTCGACGAGGGTCTGGACGGTGGGCGCTTCGTCGCCGAGCAGACGGGCGGCTCGCCGATCGTGATCTACGCGACGCTCGTGCTGGTGCTGAGGGACGAGGTTGAACGCGCCGAGGCGCTGCTGGCCGACATCCGCGCCGATGCCCGCGCGCGCGGGTCGATCCTGTCCCATCTTGTGGACCTCGCCTGGGGCGCATTCCTGCGGCTGCGCACCGGAGATGTGCGCACCGCCGTCAGCGATGCCGAGACGGCACTGGCACTTGCGCGACGGATCGACGCAAGCTGGGTCGAGGTCTGGATGGTTGCGTGCCTGTGCCAGGCGTTGGTTGAGCAGGGTGCGCTCGACGCCGCCTGGAAGCTGATCGAGAGCGTGCCGCTCGATCGTGCGATTGGCACGGCTGCCGCACTGCACGCCCTGCTCGCCCGCTCGCGTGTGCGGATGGCGCGCGGCGACCGCGATGGCGCGATCGAGGATCTCTGGCTGGCTGGTGAGAACGTGATCGTCAACAACCCGAGCTTCCTCCCGTGGCGGTCAGCATTGGCGACGATCCTGGCGCCGACTGATCCGCATCGCGCGACCGACCTTGCGGAGTCCGAGCTCGCACGCGCGCGCGAGCTCGGACAGGCGCGGGGAATCGGCGTCGCGCTGCGTGCCTGCGGCCGTGTGCTGGGCGGGCCCGCCGCCCTGGAAGCTCTGGAGGAGTCGGTGGAGACGCTGCGCGGCTCACCGGCAAAGCTCGAGCTTGCCCGATCACTCGTCGAGCTGGGTGCCGCGCTCCGGCGCTCCGGGCAGCGCTCGGCCGCGCGCGAACGGTTGCGTGAGGGCTTGGCGCTGGCGCAGCGCAGTGGCGCCGAGGCGCTGAGCGAGGTCGCGCGGCAGGAGCTGACCGTGTCAGGGGCGCGGCCCAGACGCGAGGTGCTCGCCGGCCCGGACGCGCTGACGCCTTCGGAGTGGCGTGTCGCTGAGCTGGCCGCCTCAGGCCTTCAGAATCGTGAGATCGCGCAGGCGCTGTTCGTGACGACCAAGACGGTCGGTACGCACCTCGCGCACATCTACCAGAAGCTCGGGCTCAGCGGCCAGCAGGCGCGCGAGCTCCTGGCGGACCGCCTGCGGGCTACCTCGCCAGTCTGAGCGCGCAGCGCGCACGCTGAAAAGTTAAGGGGGGGTTCCCGATGTGCGCCCGCCTTAAGTCTGGCTTCATTGTCGGCGGAGACCTGATGAAGCGGACAGCGGAGACATTCAGTAGGGGGCAGGGCGTGAATAGGCGGTGGCTGGACGCCACCGCCCGTCGTGGGGGCGACGCGCCCGTGGCTTCGCAGGCCCGATTCAGGTTCTCCACGACTTTCCTCAGTGGCGTTCCTTCGCGCTGACGGAAAACGGGGGCTACGGATGGCCGGCACGCACCGGGGCGTGCCGGCCATCCCACCGGATTAAGCGCTCAGGGCGCTTGCGCTTCACCAACGGACGGCTGGCACGATGCTCGAGCACGACCGCGAACGAGAAGTAAAACGTGGCCTCAGCGCAACAGGGCCAGGCAGCACGTCGTGATGAAGCTGACCGCAAACCCGACGTATTCGGTGCACGGGGCGCATCACGGCAGCAACACGGCGAGCACCTCCGCCCTGGTCAGGTTCCTCTCGACCCTTCTCAATAGCGGGATCTCGCTCTGAGAAAGTGGCGGCGGCGGGCCGCTACAGGCCACCAACGACTGCGGTCAGGCAGGCATCGTCACAACCTCAGTCCTCGAACGTCCCGGGCAGAACGCCCTCGAGCGCGAGCAGGCGGCGCTTGATGTCCAGGCCGCCGGTGTAGCCGCCCAAGCCTCCGCCTGAGTGGAGCACGCGGTGGCAGGGCACGACGATCGGGAGCGGGTTCGATCCGAGCGCGGTTCCGGCGGCGCGGAAGGCGCGCTCGTTGCCGGCCCGGCCGGCGATGCCCTTGTAGCTGGTCGTCTCGCCGAACGGGATCTGCGCGGTGGCGACTAGGACCTCCCGCGTGAATCCCGGCTTCACCAGCGACCAGTCGAGCGGGATATCGAAGTCACGGCGCCGGCCGCTGAAGAACTCATCGAGCTCCCGGCGGGTGGAGTCCAGGCGCCGCGGCGACTCCACGACGCGTGGCGACAGCCGCCGGGCGAGGTCGACGAGGACCCTTTCCGCCGCCTTTCGCCCCTCGTCAAGGTATGCGACGCGCGCCAGGCCCCTAGCTGTGTTCGCAAGCAGCACCGGCCCGACTGGGCCGTCCTCGATCACGTACGCGACGTCGACAAAGCCGCTGTCCTCGAGCGCGCGGCTCAGGTCGGGCAGGTAGCCGCCGGTCAGCGGACCGGCGGCGTCCCGCAGCCTCTCTTCAAATGCGGTCATCTGACGTACTCCTCTCGCAGGCGCTTGAGGCCCTCGTGAACGTTGCGCCGCGCCGCCTCCTCGCTGATTCCCATCGTTTCGGCGATCAGCTCGTACTCAGCGTCAAGCGCGTACCGCAGGGCCACCGCGGTGCGTTGTTTCGGCGGCAACATCCTCACCGCGGCCCACGGGTCGCCGTCCACCTCCGATGTGGTGACCGTGGGCTGCTCCGGAAGCTCCTCGACAGGCAGCGGCACCCGACGGCGTGCGCGGGCACAGTCGATCGCCTTGCGTGAGGCGATCGTGAGTAGCCAGCCCCGCAGGTTGGTGGCGTGCTGCAGCCCCGAGTAGCCACGCAGCGCCGCGATCCAGGTCTCCTGGTAGCAGTCATCGGCGTCGGTCGGGCCGACCTGTGCGAGCAGGAAGCGATGGACGTCGCGGCCGTAGCTGTCGAGCAGCGTCTGGAACGGGGGCAGATCCATCTGTGAATCAAACGGCGGGCTCGTCATCGTTGTGAGATTGCAGCAGCGACACCGAGATTCTGCTGCCAGGGCTTGGACCGGGCCGGAAACCCGGTAGCCTTAAACGTTCTCCGCCACCTCCTCCTCGCAGTGAGCCTCCGGCCCGGCTATTCAGGGCCTTCATCTCCTATGAAAAAAGCACCCGCCACACAGGGGCCCACCGGCCTCTACGACCCGACCAACGAGCACGACGCCTGCGGCATCGCGCTGGTCGCCAAGCTCTGGGGCGAGGCGACCCATGCCGTCGTCGAGAAGGGTCTCGAGGCTCTCGGCAATCTCGAGCACCGCGGTGCCGCCGGCGCGGATCCGAACACGGGTGATGGCGCCGGCATCCTGCTGCAGATCCCTGACGCGTTCTTCCGTGGCGTCGCCGCCGGTGTCGAGCTGCCCGTCCCCGGCCGTTACGCCGTCGGCGTCTGCTTCCTGCCGACCGAGCACGAACGGCGCCTCGAGCTTGAGCAGCTGATCGAGGACACGGTCGCCCGCGAGGGCCAACGCGTGGTCTGGTGGCGCGACGTCCCCACCGATGACCGCTATGCGGGCGAGACAGCGCGCGCCTCGCAGCCGTTCATCCGCCAGGTTCTGATCGCCGCCGCGGATGAGATCGCCGACCAGGACGAGTTCGAGCGCAAGCTCTACGTGATCCGCAGGCAGATCGAGCTGGGCTCCGCCGGCGACATCGCGATGCCGAGCTTCTCCTCGCGCACGATCGTCTACAAGGGGATGCTCACCGCGCCGCAGCTGCCCCGCTACTACACGGACCTGCGCGACCCGCGGCTCGCCTCCCGGCTGGCGCTGGTGCACTCGCGCTTCAGCACGAACACGTTCCCGAGCTGGACGCTCGCGCATCCCGTTCCGGATGATCGCCCACAACGGCGAGATCAACACGTTGCGCGGCAACGCGAACTGGATGCGTGCGCGCGAGTCTCAGCTCGGATCCGAGCTGTTCGGCGAGGACCTCGCCAAGATCATGCCGGTCATCCAGTCCGATGGCTCTGACTCGGCGACGCTCGACAACGTGCTCGAGCTGCTGGTGCTGAGCGGCCGCTCGATCCCGCACGCGATGATGATGATGATCCCCGAGGCCTATCGCACGCGGAAGGATCTCGACCCTGACGTCAAGGGCTTCTATGACTTCCATTCCTGCCTGATCGAGCCGTGGGACGGACCCGCCGCGGTCGTCTTCACCGACGGCAAGATCGCCGGCGCGACGCTCGACCGCAACGGCCTGCGTCCCGGTCGCTGGATTCAGGACACCGAGGGCTACGTGGTACTCGCCTCCGAGGCCGGCGTGCTCACGGTTGCGCCCGAGCACATCCAGCGCAAGGGCCGCCTGCAGCCGGGCAAGATGTTCCTGCTCGACCTCGAGCAGGGCCAGATCATCGAGGACGAGGAGGTCAAGCGCCGGGTTTCGCGCCGCCGCCCCTACGGCGACTGGTACCAGCAGGCGGTCGTCCACATCGACGACCTTCCCGACCGCGAGCCACGCACGCCGCGGATCGAGCCGCTGCGCTCCAAGCAGCTTGCCTTCGGCTACTCGCAGGAGGACCTCAAGCTGGTCATCGCACCGATGGCCGCCAAGGGCGAGGAGCCGGTCGTCTCGATGGGTAACGACGCCGCGCTCGCCGTCCTGTCGGACCGCCAGCCTCCGCTCTTCTCCTACTTCAAGCAGCTGTTCGCGCAGGTCACCAACCCGCCGATCGATCCGATCCGCGAGCAGGTCGTGATGAGCCTGCAGGTCGGTGTCGGCCGCGAGCGCAACCTGCTGACCGAGGATCCCGAACAGGCCCACCAGCTGGTCATGGATCAGCCGATCCTGCGTAACCACGAGCTGGAGAAGCTGCGCCAGGTCTCGCACGAGGTCTTCGATGCCGCCACGCTCGACATCACCTGGCCGATTGAGCGTGGCTCCCCCGGGATGGAGGAGCGCCTGGCGCTGCTCTGCGAGGAGGCCGCCCGCTACGTCGACAACGGCGCCAACATCCTGATCCTCTCGGACCGCAACCTCGGTGCCGAGCGCATCGCGACGCCGTCGCTGCTGGCGGTCGCGGCCGTGCACCAACACCTCGTCCGCCGCGGCACCCGCCTCAGCACCGGCCTGGTGATCGAGTCCGGCGAGCCGCGCCAGATCCATGACATGGCGACACTGATCGGCTTCGGCGCCTCTGCAATCAACCCGTACGTGATGTTCGAGTCGCTCGACGAGCTCGCCGACCGCTCGCTGCTGCCGGAGGACCTCGATCGCGAGGAAGCGGAGAAGCGGATCGTCAAGGCGATCGGCAAGGGCCTGATGAAGACGATCTCCAAGATGGGGATCTCGACGATTCAGTCCTACTGCGGTGCTCAGATCTTCGAGGCCGTCGGCCTCGACCACGAGCTGATCGACAAGCACTTCACCGGCACCGCATCGCGGATCGGGGGCATCGGCGCGAGCGAGCTCGCCGTCGAGGCGATGGAGCGCCACTTCCGCGCCTACCCGCGCACCGAGCGCGACCTGCTGCCGGTCGGCGGCGTGCTGCAGTGGCGCCGCGACGGCGAGCTGCACAACTGGAACCCGGACACGGTCGCGAAGCTCCAGCACTCGGTCCGCGGCGAGAATGGCGACAGCTGGGAGACCTACGAGGACTTCGCGCGGCTCGCGAACGAGGAAGCGGCCCGGCGCTCGACGCTGCGGGGTCTGATGCGGTTCAAGAAGCTCCCCGAGCCGATCCCGCTCGACCAGGTCGAGCCGGCCACGCAGATCGTCAAGCGCTTCACCACGGGCGCGATGTCGCTCGGCGCGCTCAGCCGCGAGGCGCACGAGACGCTCGCGATCGCCATGAACCGGATGGGCGCTAAGTCGAACACCGGTGAGGGCGGGGAGGATCCCGCGCGCTTCACACCAGACGCCAACGGCGACGAGCGCCGCTCCGCGATCAAGCAGATCGCGTCCGGGCGGTTCGGCGTGACCGTCCATTACCTCGTCAATGCCGACCAGCTTCAGATCAAGATGGCGCAGGGCGCCAAGCCCGGCGAGGGCGGCCAGCTGCCCGGCCACAAGGTCGACTCCTACATCGCCAAGATCCGCCACTCGACTGAAGGCGTGGGGCTGATCTCACCGCCGCCGCACCACGACATCTACTCGATCGAGGACCTCAAGCAGCTGATCTACGACCTGCGCTGCGCGAACCCGACCGCCAGCGTGTCGGTCAAGCTGGTCAGCGAGGTGGGGGTCGGCACGGTCGCCTCAGGTGTCGCCAAGGCCAACGCCGATCACGTGACGATCTCTGGCGGCGACGGCGGCACCGGCGCCTCGCCGCAGTCCTCGATCCACGGCGCCGGCATCCCCTGGGAGATCGGTCTGGCCGAGACCCAGCAGACGCTGATGCTGAACGACCTGCGCAGCCGCATCACCGTCGAGGTCGACGGCCAGATGAAGACTGGTCGTGATGTCGTCATAGCGGCGCTGCTCGGCGCCGACGAGTTCGGTTTCTCGACAGCGCCGCTGATCGCGATGGGCTGCATCATGATGCGCGTCTGTCACTTGAATACGTGCCCGGTCGGCATCGCGACCCAGGACCCGGCGCTGCGCGCACGCTTCCGCGGCACACCGGACCACGTCGTCAACTACCTGATGAACGTCGCCGAGGAGGCGCGCCGACTGATGGCCGAGCTCGGTTTCCAGCGCTTCGAGGAGATGATCGGTCGCACCGATCTGCTCGACATGGACGACGCGATCGATCACTGGAAGGCGGAGAAGGTCGACCTCTCGACCGTGCTGGAGTCTCCCGACCTGCCGGCCGACATCGCCCGCCGCCGCACCCGCGGGCCAGAGCCCGTGCTCGAGGATGCGCTCGACTGGGCGCTCGTGCGGCGCTGCTCGCCGGCACTCGAACGGCGCGAGCCGGTCAAGCTCGGTCCGATCGCCGTGCGCAACGTCAACCGCACCGTCGGCGGCATCCTCTCGGGCGAGATCGCCCGGCGCTTCGGCGCCGAGGGGCTGCCGGAGGGGACGATCGAGATCGCGCTGACGGGCTCTGCCGGTCAGAGCTTCGGTGCCTGGCTGGCACCCGGCGTGACTCTTTCTTTGCGCGGTGAGACCAATGACTACGCGGGCAAAGGCATGTCCGGCGGCACGATCGTCGTGCGCCCGCCCGAGTCCGCCCTGTTCCGCGCTGAGGAGAACATGATCGTCGGCAACACGGTCCTCTACGGCGCGACGTCCGGACGGGCGTTCTTCCGTGGACTAGCCGGTGAGCGCTTCGCGGTTCGCAACTCTGGTGTGTGGGCCGTCGTCGAGGGCGTCGGCGACCATGGCTGCGAATACATGACCGGCGGTCGCGTCGTCGTGCTCGGACCCACCGGTCGCAACTTCGCGGCCGGCATGAGCGGCGGCGTCGCCTACGTCTACGACGTCGGCCACCGCTTCGCGAGCCGCTGCAACACCGAGCTCGTCGACCTCGAGCCGGTCACCGACGCCGACGACGAGGAGCTGCGCGGCCTGATCTCCGAGCACGCGCAGCGCACCGGCTCATTGGTCGCGCGCAACGCCCTGGCGCAGTGGGATCGTGGTGCCCGCGACCGTTTCGTCAAGGTCATGCCGCGCGACTACAAGCGTGCGCTGGAGCAGCAGGCTGAGGCAGAGGCCTCTATTACTGGGGTGGGCGGGACCCTATCCAGTACCGGCCAGGCGACGGGGGCATAGGCGATGGGTGAGCTCGGAGCGTTCCTGAAGATCCATCGTGTCGGCTTCGACAAGCGCGACCCCAGGCAGCGCGTGGCCGACTACAAGCCGTACTTCGCGCTGCAGAGCGAAGCGGAGCTGCAGCAGCAGGGGGCGCGCTGCATGGATTGCGGGATCCCGTTCTGCCACGAGGGCTGCCCGCTTGGCAACCTGATCCCGGATTGGAACGACCTCGTCTACCGCGGCAAGTGGCGCGAGGCGATCGACCAGCTGCACGCCACCAACAACTTCCCCGAGTTCACCGGCCGGATCTGTCCGGCGCCGTGCGAGTCGGCCTGCGTGCTGGCGATGAACGACGACGCGGTCACGATCGAGCAGATCGAGATGGCGATCGCCGAGCGTGCCTTCGACGAGGGCTGGGTGCTGCCCGAGCCGCCGACGCGGCGCTCCGGCAAGACGGTCGCGGTGATCGGCTCCGGCCCGGCCGGGCTGGCCGTTGCGGCCGAGCTCAACCGCTGCGGTCACCTCGTCACCGTCTACGAGCGCGACGAGGGCCCGGGCGGCCTGATGCGGTTCGGCGTGCCCGATGCCAAGCTCGAGAAGACGATCATCGACCGGCGCGTCGCCGTTCTCGAGGAGGAGGGCATCGAGTTCGTCTACAACGCTGACGTCGGGCGTGACGTCAGCATCGAGGAGCTCAAAGAGCGCTATGACGCAGCCGTGATCGCGATCGGTTCGCGAGTGTCACGCGACATCATCGTGCCTGGGCGTGAAAACGACGGCATCCACCTGGCGATGGACTACCTCTACCAGCGCAACCGTTGGGTCGCTCAGCACGAGGGCCGTCCGTTTCGCGCCGTCGAGCCGGGTGAGGTGATCAGCGCTGCCGGCAAGAAGGTGATCGTGATCGGCGGCGGAGACACGGGTATGGACTGCATCTCCAACGCCCAGCGCGAGGGCGCTGAGAGCGCCACGATCCTCGACGTCTACGCCGAGCTGCTCGAGTCCGACCCGCGCCACCCGTGGCCGCTGCCGCCCAAGCGCACGCTCTCGACCTACGCGCTCGACGAAGGCGGTAAGCGCCGCTGGGGTACGGAGGTCACGGGCTTCGGTGGCTCGGACGGGAAGGTCACGCATGTCTATGCGCGCAAGGTCACGGGCACGTCCTCACGCGACCTCACGCCCGTGCCAGGCACCGAGTTCGTGGTCGAGGCTGACCTGGTGATGATCGCGATCGGCTTCGAGCACCCTGAGCACGAGGGGCTGGTCTCCGAGCTCGACCTGGACCTCGACCGTCGCGGCAACATCCGTACGCGCCAGACCTACAAGACCTCGGATCGCTGAGGTATTCGCCTGCGGCGACGCGCGCATCGGCCAATCGCTGGTCGTGACCGCGATCGACGAGGGTCGCAAGTGTGCGCGCATCGTCAACAGGGCCCTCGGCGGGACGCCGATGGATCAGGACCGTGAACTGCTTGCGATCGGCGCCTGGAGCGGCGAGTACGACAGCACCCTGCGTCACGAGGCCGAGGCCGCGGGAACGGTGCGCCCGGGCGAGCAGTTCTTCTCGGGACCAGGCACGCGCGCAGAATAATCTGCGCAGTCGCGCAATAAATGCCGACTTCTTCACGATTTCTTCGCTGGGACCGGGCACTGGCGGGAGTAGGTTTAAGTCACCTGAACTTGGGTGGGCCACACTCGCCCAGTCAGTCGGGGAACTGCGCCCCCACTTCCCTGACTAGCTGGGAGGCCCAGATGGATCTGGGCCTCCCAGCACCTTCGGGGCTCCCCACACTTCGGGGCTCGCCAGTGAGCTGTCAAATCGCTCGGCCTGTCAGGATTGAGGGAGAGCTATGCCAACCTTCTGCCGACACAACCGTCTGCTTCAGAACTGCACGATCTGCGCGCGCGAGCAGAACTTCGAAGCGCGCCCCGTCGTGTCATCGAGCGCGCCGAAGATCGACTCAGGCGCGCGAGCACTCTTCGGGCGAGCGGCCGTCGCCCGTCGCTCGCGGAAAATCAGCGGCAGCGCCCCGCTCCGGAGGCGGAAACGGTCGCGGCGTGCGTGTTCGTCAGGCCTCGCACGCGGCGTCGAGGACGGCTTCCGTTCGCCGCTTGTGCCGGGACTGAAATCCAGCGAGGATGCCGACCGGCTGGCGGAGGAGCTCGCCTTCGCGACCTGGCGCCTCCTGCTCATGGAGCTGGTCGCGGCCGGCGAGATCGTCGCGGACGCGACGCCGATCTGGCTCGAGATCGCCGCCCAGGTGACCTAGACGCTCGCACCCTGGACGCGGCTCGCTGATGTACTGAACGGGCCCCGCGGTCTCGAAGACGCGGACTCGCCTCGAGGAGGCCGTGTCCGGCTTGGAGGCATGGGCGCCGCGCTCGGGCTCACTTGAGCCGCCTTCAGTGGCGAGCCCTCCTGGACCCCCGAGCGCCGCTTTGAGCGGCTGTTTGAGCGTCTTGGTGGCGTCCGCGGCCTCGACCCGCGACACGCGCTTCGAGCTGCTGACGCTGCTTGGGCCGGCTTGGTCTCTACGACCTGCGTGCGGGCAAGCTGTAGCTTGACTGGTGAGAATGAGGCCACCTGGGCAGCCAAGCGTGCGCTCGGGATCGGTGATCCGCTGCTGCTCGACCGCCGCGCCGCTGACCTCGCACAGGCCTGCGAGGCGCCGCTCGAGGCGCTCGATCTGGCCTTCCACAACTGGGGCTCCGGCATACGCGTGACTGATGGGCTGCCGGACGGATGCCGAGGTCGACGAGCTCGTGCTCGAGCAGTCGCGCACAGCCTTCGGCCTCTGAACCGTTGTCAATCGAGTCGGCGGGAAGGAAATGCGTGGTAGGCACGCATTTCCTTCCCGCCGTCGTACCGCGACGCGTTTCTCCTCCTGCGGCTCCGTCCGAGGCGGCTCCTACATTCTTGGCGTCCATCCGTCCCGATGTTGGAGCCGCTATGTCACTTTGCTTCATCGAGCCGCAGGACGCCATCCGGGTGATCGCCGATTCCGTCGGGCGCGAGGCGCGTCGCCAGATCGTCGGCGAAGTGGTCGGCGCCTGGGTCGACGAAATTCCAGAACCGGACCTTCTATCGCACTACTCCAAGGCGATCGCCGATCTAGACGAGCATGACCTATCGCTGCTCGCCGCTTGGCACGCCTCGCTTGAGCTCGGGCATCGCGCGTCCCCAGCAAGGAGTTCCTCGTCAACGTCTTCCCGACCTCGGTGAGAATCGCCGTGAGGCGCTGCGGATCGCCGCCGGCTTCCGCGGCGAGGAGGCTTTTGAGGCCGGAGTTGGCGAGGACGAGGCGCTCGACGCGGTGCTGCCATGGCTGTCGGAGGAGCGCTGCGTCCAGCTCGCGGGCGAGTGCCTCGAGCTGTACTGCTGGGATCGCCTCGGCAGCGAGAACTAGCGCGCGTCACGCAGCGACGTAAACGCCTGCGCCCGGCTCGGACGGCTCACGCACTGCAGCGCATAGGCGCTGAGCTTGCCGTTGTCGACGCGAGAGCCGGTGGCGGCCCCGGCGACGCGCCGCGGCCACTGCTCGCCGTCCTCGTCGTCCCCGAGCCATAGCTCGACGCCGACGCGAAGCGGTTCGCCGTGTTCGTCGTAGGTGGTCGACAGGCGCGGATCGAGCACGAGCGCGTGCTCCTCGCCGAGAGCAATGACGCCGATCCTGTCGTGGTCGTGGACCCTTTGCGCCCTTCGGCCGCGCTGACAGGAGCGCGATCTCGTGGCCGGCCGGGAACCAGGCGCCCAGGAGGCGAAGCGAGTCGAGCCCGTCCGTGGATACCGCGGAGCTCCGCACTCCGCCGACATCGAACTCACGCTCGACCGCTTCGATCGTCGCCGCACCGCTGACGCGGCATGGCTCGAGCGAACGCTCACTGTCAGCGGTCGCCGTCATCGCGTCTGCGCGTTCGACCCGCAGTGCGAAGCCATCACCGGTCAGCGTCCACACCTCGCCGTCCTCGAGGTCGAGATCGGCCGGTCGCAGAGTGACGTCAGCACCCGTCATCCCGGCGATCGCGGCGCGCGGCTCGGGCGCCGCCGATCACGATGCCCCAGATGTCGGCCTCGAGGTCTCCGAAGATCGCGATTGGTGCGCTCGCCGCTGCCATGGTGCTCATGCCTCCAACTGCGGCTCGTCGATGTCGACCGCGGTCGCGTCGGCATCATAACCGGGCGCCGACCGCCGCCTCGCCCGCCACGGACACCCCAGGTTGTGAAGCTAACCGCGCGGTTCAGCCACGCGCTGTGGTGGTTGCGAACGGCGATCCGACGTGCGATTGCGCGCGTCGGGCGCAGCAGGAGCAGCAGGCCGATCGCGTCGGTGATGAACCCGGGTACGAGCAGCAGCAGTCCACCGACCAGAACGATCGCGCCGTCGAGCACCTCGTTGGTTGGCGCACGGCCGGCCGCGAGCGCGTCCCGGAGCCGCCGCATCGCGGCACGACCCTCGAGGCGGATGATGCGCGAGCCCACGGGCCAGCTCACGATCAGCAGCAGCAGCATCCACACGAAGCCGATCGACTCGGAGATCTTTACGATCACGAACAGCTCGGCCAGCGGCCAGAGCACAAGCAGTACGAACCAGAGCATCGTTCCTAAGCCTAGTACCGCTGCGCGGACCGGCCAGTACAGCCCGGGGTCAGGCCAGGGCCGGTGCGGGCAGTACGGGGGCGGGCGTGCCCCCGACGACCTGCACGCCTGGCAGACGGTGCAGGCCAACGAGCTCGATCAGATTCATGATCTGCGGCTGTGCGCCCTTCAGCAGCAGCGCCCGCCCGCGGCGGCGCAGCCGGTTCGAAAGCATCGCGAGGTCGATCATCAGCGTCGTGTCGGCGAACACGAGGTCTCGGAGATCCACTGTGACGTCGCTCTGGGCACGAAAGGCGAGGACAAGGGCCCGCCTACGCAGGCTCTGGGTGCTCCGATCCTCATCCCCAGCACATAACAGCACCGGCGGGTTGTCGGCGAACTCGATGATCGCGGAAACCTAACGAATCTGACGGCGGCAGCGCAACCCCAACGTATGGCCAGAGTCGTCGAACCTCGTAAACTCGTGTAAATGGTCACGATCGAAGAAGTTAACGATGCATTGCGCGAGGTCATCGATCCGGAGCTGGGTCTCGACTTCGTCGAGCTCGGCCTGATCTATAGCGTCGACGTCGACGCCGCCGGCGCAATCAAGGTCACCTACACCCTGACAACGCCCGGCTGCCCGATCGGCCCTCAGGTCGAGGGTCAGATTCAGGAGTTCGTCAGCGAGATCGACGGCGTCACCTCAGTCGAGTCCGAGCTCGTCTTCACGCCGCCGTGGTCACCCGACCTGATGAGCGACGACGCCAAGTTCGCGCTCGGCTTCTGAACGTCGGCAGATTCACAAACCCGAGCCTGCTAGCTCGCGCTGCTGAGGCGCTCGCCCAGCCGCCGTGCCAGATCGACGAGCTCCGGGGGCCCGAGCACCTCGATCGGCTCGTCGAGCAGGGCGCTCCAGAGCAGGAATTGCCGGGACCAGGCGCCGCGCGTCTGCAGGAGGCACGCATGCGGGCCATCCGGCTCGACGCTGGCGTACTGCTGTGGCACGCGTCCGGCGATCCGCGCCGCCGGTGCCAGCACCCGGATTTTCCCCGGCTCCGCCTCGGGCTCGCCGCCCGCGGCGTGCCGGCGCAGCTGATTCTGCAGATAGGCGGCGGGATCGTCGCCCGGCACGGTGCGAGGCCGCCCGCGGCCACCCAGACGGAGCGCGCTGTCGATGCGATCCATGCGGAACGTTCGCCAGTCGTCTCGATCCAGGTCGTACGCCACCAGATACCAGCGCCGACCGCTATAGACGACCGCCGCAGGATCCACGGCGCGCACGCTGCTCGCACCGTCGGCCGCAATGTAGGAGAAGTGCACGCGCACCGTGTCGCGACATGCTCCCGCCACCGTTGCCAGCGTCTCGGTGTCGATCTGCGGTCCATCGACCGTGAATGCGGACGTGACCTCGCTGAGCGCGTTGACGCGTCGGCGCAGGTGCGAGGGCAGCACCTGCTCGAGCTTCGTCAACGCCCGCACCGAGATCTCTTCGATGCCGGCAATCGGACCGGAGGCGCCGATCCGGAGGCCGACCGCAACCGCGACCGCCTCGGCATCGTCTAGTAGCAGCGGCGGCAGCTCGGCGCCCGCCCCGAGCCGGTAGCCACCGGCTACCCCCGGGGCCGCCTGAATCGGGTAGCCGAGCGTGCGCAACTTCTCGACATCGCGGCGGACCGTGCGCGGACCGACCTCGAGGCGGTCTGCCAGCTCCGTGCCGGTCCATTCACGGCGCATCTGGAGCAGTGACAGCAGAGCGAGCAAACGGGCGGAAGTCTCGATCATCGTGCCGACAAGACTCCCAGATATCGAGGACAGGATCTGACCGCATAGGAAACAATTAGGGACAGGACTTGACCTCAATTACCGGGACGCTGTGGCCATGTCAACCACTGCTCTCCCCATTCAATCCGCCGCCGTGGTCAGTCCACACGCGGCCGCCACGCGCAGAGTCTGGATCGGCTTTGCCGTAGTCGTCGTCTCGGCCGTCATGGACCTTCTGGACTCGACGATCGCCCAGACGGCGGCGCCGGATATCCGGCGCCAGCTGGGTGCGTCCTACGCCGACCTGGAGTGGATCTCAGCGGGGTACACGCTGGCGATGTCCGCGTTCATCATCCTCGGCAGCCGCCTCGGCGACATCGTCGGCAGGCGTCGGATCCTGCTCGGCTCGATCGGCGGTTTCGTCGTGACGTCGGCGCTGTGCGCGGTCGCGCCGTCCGCCTCGACACTGATCGGCGCCCGCCTGCTTCAGGGCGCGATGGCGGCGATGATGGTGCCGCAGGGCTTCGGCCTGATACGCGAGCTCTTCGGCGAGTCGGGTCAACAGCGAGCATTCGGGATCTTCGGTCCGATCATGGGGCTCGCGGCGATCCTCGGGCCACTGGCCGGCGGTGGCCTGATCGCGCTGAACGTGTTCCACGTCGGCTGGCGAGCGATCTTCCTGATCAACGTTCCGATCGGGCTGGCGGCGCTACTCGTCGGCCTGCGGCATCTGCCCGATAATCCGCCCGCGACCCCGCACGCTCGGATCGACCTCGCGAGCGTCGCGC
The DNA here is from genome assembly GCA_963720195.1 of uncultured Conexibacteraceae bacterium. Taxonomy (GTDB): domain Bacteria; phylum Actinomycetota; class Thermoleophilia; order Solirubrobacterales; family Solirubrobacteraceae; genus Palsa-465. The sequence goes on along the minus strand of CAVRFD010000004.1, from coordinate 253,004 downwards.
TGGCCGCGGCAGGCGGCTTCGCGCTCGTCTATCCGCTGATCGAGGGTCGCCAGCAGGGCTGGCCCGTGTGGTCGTTCGCACTGCTCGGAGGCGGGCTGGCGATTATCGGCGCCTTCGCGCTGCGACAGGCGGCTCGCATGCGCCGCGGACACGCGCCACTGATCGAGCCGTCGATCCTTCGGCGCCGGGCGTACGTTGCCGGACTCGCAGTTGCGCTCGGCTTTCTGGGCGCGATGGGCGGACTGACGCTCGCCCTCAACGTCATGTTCCAGACCGGACTCGGCTTCACCCCGCTTCAGTCGGGCCTCGCGGCGGTGTCGATCCCTGTGTTCGCGATCGGTGGCTCGATCAGCTCGTCGATCCTGCTGGCGCGGATTGGCCGTACCACCATGCACATCGGCCTCGCGGTGATGGCGGTCGGCATCGGGGTCGTGATCGTCGTCCTGCACGCTGCTGGCGGCGGACTGAGTGCCTGGGATACCGCCGGGCCGCTCGCGCTCACCGGCTTCGGGATGGGCATGGTGTTCGTGCCGATGTTCGACGTGATCCTGGCCGGCGTCGCGCCGCACGAGCTCGGCTCGGCCTCTGGTCTGCTCGAGTCGGTGCAGCAGCTGGCGATGTCACTGGGCATCGCGGGCGTCGGCACCGTTCTGTTCGACCAGGTCGGCCTTGGCCACGGAACCGCCCCGTTTGTCTCGGCGACCGCTCACGCATTACTGGTGGCGGTCGGCCTGCTGATCGCCGCTTGGGCCGCCGCCTGGTGGCTTCCGAAGCACGCACGCGGCTGATCCCAGACGGAAGCTCCGCCTGTCTCTCGACGAGCTTCAGCTTCCAGCGGCCGCCACCGGTGTCACGGACCGACGTTGCCTTGGTAGCCGATCGTTGCCGGTAGGTTGCTGGGCTGGTAGTACCCGGTTGGGGGTGGGCGCCAGGGGGAGCCGGAGTTCGGCGTCCACGACGTTGTCTGGAAGTCAGCCACCCAGTTGCCCACGGCCCCGGAACTCGGGCCCCACAAGAGTGCGCTTGAGTCGGTCGAGACGTTATCCGTAGAACTGCAGGTACCCGAACATGTCCAACCGCCGAAGTCCGGTTGTCCGACAGCTCCGAGGTTGTAGTCGGCGGTTACGTTTTGCGGGTTCGTGTAGGCGGAGCCGCAGTCAGAGCAGCCACCTGTGATGCCTACGCCAGCCCCTCCGCTCGATTCGATGATCGTGTTGTGGTTGAACGTCATGCCGTCGGCTCCGTAGAGGTTGTAGCTGAGGCCGACGTTCGTGTTCTCGACCAGCAGGTTGTTGTTGAGGGTGTCGTTGATCTGGCTGCCGCTCTGGAACAGGACGGACTCTCCGCACGCCCCGGTGTGCCAGATGATGTTGTTTGAGAAGTCGGTGTTGCTTGAGCTGCCCGTCATATGGAACACGTTGATGTGGCTGTCGCTCGGGCTACACGTCGGGTTCAGGTTCGCGTAGGCCGGCCCGATGAAGGCGTTGTTGTCGATCGTGTCGCCTGACGTGTTGCCCATCTGGATGTAGTGTCCGCTGACGTTGCAACTGGAGCCCGCGTTGCAGCCGTAGCCGATATCGGGACCACACACGTTGTGCGAGAAATCGATCCCGGTCTCCGAGAACGGGGCGGTGGGGACGTTCGAGTCCTCCTCGAGACACTCGCCCGCATGGTCGATCTGGTTGTGCTCGATTGTCACCCCGGTCTGGTTGCACGACGGGTCGCCGTTGGCGCCGTAGTACATGTAGAACGCTGATCCGTCGGAGAGGTCCTGGAAGTTGTTGTAAAGGAACTTCAGGCCTCCAGAGATGCAGTCGTCCAGCGATACGCCGCCGGTGAACTGGATCCCCTCGAAGGTGAGGTTGGCAACATTGCCGTTGCCGATGTTCAATCCCGCGACGGTTGCGGAGTCGCCGGGTGCGGGCGCGATCGTGATCGTCGACGATGGCGCCGTTGCGCTGATGTCCTGAACGCTGGTCCAGTCGCCGTTGAGGCAGATTTTCGATCCTGCTGCTGCACTATTCAGTGCGCTCTGGATGGTCGTCGGTGGAGTGATCGTGTTCGTGCAGGCGACGGTTGGCGCGCCCGCGGTCCCGACGACCGCCGCCGACGAGCTGGATGGCTGCAAGCTCGCCTCCACCGACGCTGTCTGCGCGCTGGCTTTGGTGGTGCTGCCCCCGGCGTTGGTGGCTGTGACCTGGACGTCGATCGTGTTACCGACGTCGCTTGATTGCAGGGTGTAGGTGCTGGCGGTCGCGCCGCCGATGTCGGTGCAGCTGCTGCCGGTGCAGTCCTGCCATTGGTAGCTGTAGCCGGTGGGGGAGTTCGTCCAGGTGCCGTTGGCGGCGGTTAGGACGTTGTCCTCGGTGGTGGTGCCGCTGATGCTCGGCGCCGCAGTGTTTGCCGGCGCGGCGGGGGTGATTGCGGCGACGGTTGCCGTCATGGCGCTGGTGGCGGTGGTGTTGCCGCCAGCGTTGGTGGCTGTGACCTGGACGTCGATGGTGTCGCCGACGTCGCCCGATTGCAGCGTGTAGGTGCTGTTCGTTGCGCCGTTGATGTTGGTGCAGCTGCCGCCGCTGCAGTTCTGCCATTGGTAGCTGTAGCTGGTCGGGGAGCCGCTCCACGTGCCGTTGGAGACCGTCAGCGTCTGGCCTTGCTGGGCGGTTCCGGTGATCGTCGGCGCGACGGTGCTCACCGGGACGGCCGGCTGGACCGTCGCCGTCGCGGCCGCGGTCGCGGTGCCAGAACCGTCAGCGTTCGACGCGGTCACCGTCGCCTCGAGGGTGTCGCCGACGTCGCTTGATTGAAGGGTGTAAGTGCTGGCGGTTGCGCCGTCGATGTTGGTGCAGCTGCCGCCGCTGCAGTCCTGCCACTGGTAGCTGTAGCTGGTCGGGGAGCCGCTCCACGTGCCGTCGGAGACCGTGAGGGCGTCGCCCACCTGCGCAGCACCCGTGATCGCGGGAGACGCGCTGTCGGTCGGCGGGTCGCTTGTCGTGCCCGTCGTGTCGGTCGTGTCCGTCGTGCTGGTGGTGTCGGTGGTGCCGGTCGTGCCGGTCGTGTCGGTCGTGCCGGTGGTGTCGGTCGTGCCCGTGGTGTCAGTCGTGTCCGTCGTGCTGGTCGTACCCGTCGTGCTGGTAGTGCCCGTCGTGCCAGTCCCCCGATGCCATCTGCGGTGCCTCGTCGAGCTGGGCGCTGCGCCGCTTGCTTCCGCACTGGCGCTGATCGCGGAGGACACCGTATCGGCGGGCGCCAGCGCCAGCGCAGAGCGCTTCGCGCTCCTCGTCGCCGACATTGCTGGCGACCAGCGGAGGATCGACGAGTGGGGCGCGTTACTGCTCGCTTCTGAGACGGTGACGAGGACGCAGGCGCCGAAAACAAGGGCGAGGATGATCCTCGCGAATGAACTCCGTTTGAACACGTGTGACTAGCCTTGAGGTTGCGGGTTAGTGGGCAGCTTGTCGGGCCGCTCGCGTCTTGAAAACGAAGCCTTCGACAAAAAATTGGGCGGGCCCGAATCATTCGGACCCGCCCAACAGGGTCACCGCCTGTTGGTTCGTGGCTCAGGGGGGCGGACTACGAACCAACCGAGACTAGGCGGATGCCTACTGGAGCTGGGGTTGGGGGAAGCTCCATGTATGTGCCTGGTAAACGGTTGTTACCCGGAGAAGTGCGCCTCTAACCGAAATTTTTTTTGAAGCTTTCATGACCGCCCTACCTAGGCAGTCCCAGCGCTGCGGGGGCCGTTCCCGCGCGAGCCCTGCGTGCGCTTGGCGCGCATATCGGCGGCCGGCCCGCTGGACGGTCGCCGCCGCGAAGTTGGGAGCAGCGGCACGGTCGTCGGCTCGCTGTCGGCTGACACCGAGCTGCCGTTGCCACGGCTCGGCCTGTCGGCGCGAATCGACCCCTTGCCGTTCTGCCCGCTGGTCGCGGCGACGAGTTCGGCCAACGCCAGGTTGATCCCGTCTGCGATCACGTCGATGTCCGGCAGCGCGTCGAAGTCGCCGAGCAGCCCGTATTCGATCCGGCCGTCGTAGGACATGATCGCGACTGCCAATGCGTGCCCCGCAGGTAGAAATGCGAGCGGGAAGAGGTCCTCGAGCTTGTGGCCGAGGATGTAGAGCGGGACCTGCGGCCCTGGGATGTTCGTGACCAGCAGGTTGAAGAGCCTCGTCGAGAACTGCAGTCGCGACGCCTGTGCCAGCACGGCCGGCGGCGCGATGTCGTTGACGGCCACGAGCGTTGAGGCTCCGACGGCCTGCTTGGAGCCCTTGAGGTCGTTCATCGCCCTTGTCACAACGCCCAGCCGCGCGACCGGATCCTGTATGTAGACGGGCAGTGGCCCACGCATCGCTGTTAGACGGTTGCCGAGCGTGTGTCGCTCTCCCTCCGTGCGCACCGACACCGGCACGAGCGCACGCATCTCGACGCCCTCGGTGCGGACCCCGCGTGACCGCAACCAATCCCCGAGCGCGCCGGCGACGACTGTGAGCAGCACATCGTTCACCGTGCCGCCGAAGCTGTCCTTCACGGTCTTGTAGTCGGCGAGCTGTTGACGCACGACCCGGAAGCGACGGTGGGGCCCGATCGCGACATTCAGCGGGGTCTCGGGTGCCGGGTTCAGGGCCGCCCAGACGATTTCACCGACTCCCTCGGCGGCGTCACGCAGCGTCTGCACGCTTTGGCCGGGTTGGGTCGCGGCGCTCACGGCTCGTGAAGCGAGCCCGGTCGCGGCGCCGGCCGCACTGCGCGCACCCGCCAGCAGCAGCTCCACCTGGCTGGGTTCGGGCTCCGGCTCCCACGGGTCGAGCCCATCTGTATCAAGCGGCGTCGGCGTCGGGGTGAAGTCCAGCAGCACGGTCGCGAGGTCGATGCCGGAGACGCCGTCGACCAGCGCGTGGTGGTTCTTGGAGATCATCGCGAAGCGCTCGCAGCTCGAGCCCGGGGTCGGCTCGATGCCCTCGACCAGCCAGAACTCCCAGAGCGGCTTGGTCCGATCGAGCGGTTGCGAGGCGACCCGCGCCGCCATCTCCAGCAGCTGCGACTCGCTGCCCGGCGCCGGCAACGCCGCGTGCCGGACGTGGTACTCGATGTTGAAGTTGGTGTCGTCCACCCACAGCGGGCGACCGCTGCCGGCCGGCGGCGTCGCCAGCTTCTGGCGGTAACGCGGCAACAGGTGCAGGCGCCCGCGAATGTGGTCGAGCACGTCCTCGTACTTCGGCGCGGGGCCCTCGAACAGCAGCACGCCGCCGATGTGCATGTGCGAGCTCGGGCTCTCCTGGTGCAGGAAGCCCGCATCCGTCGATGTCAAGCGGTCAAGGTGCTGCTGGGCCACCCGCTCAAGCCTCTCAGTCGTGATCGGAACTGCGCAAAGCCTACGCCGGGCGTCACCGGCTCGGGGTGGCGGCAGAAACCGCCTCCGTTCGCGCCCGGCGCTTCCTGCCGGAGCGTTCGCAAGGATTCACAACGAACGAAAAATCGCGTGGTGCCGGGGGCGCGCTCGACGATGGAGGATCAATGGGGCGGATCATCAAGCGCAACCGCATCGCGGCCGCACTCGGTGCCGTAGCTTTGCTCGGGGCGTTCGGCGGTGGTACCTATGCTCTCGCCGCCGGCGGTGGAGGCACGATCACCGTGTGCGCGAAGAAGAAGGGTGGCGCCCTTTACAAGGCCAAGCGGTGCGCACGGGGAGACTCGAAGCTGACCTGGAACGAGATCGGCCCCCAGGGCCTGGCTGGCCCGGCCGGTGGCACGGGCGCGACCGGCGCGACCGGTGCGACCGGTGCGACTGGTGCGGCCGGCGCGACAGGACCAACTGGTTCTCCGGGCGCAGCCGGTCAGGCTGGTGCGAACGGCATCGGCGCCACGATCGCTACCTACAACGTGGCCAGCGGCGGCACTCAAAGTGCGGCTGTGATGGGGGATCTCAAGGGCTACATCTACTGCGGCGGCACTTCGTCGCAGCCTCAACTCCAATTCGGGATCTCTGACCCTGGCGGCGACACGTGGGAAGTCTTGGGTGAATACGCCGAAGCGCAGTGGGTCAACGGGGTTCCAGGGCCCGAGCCGGCCAACTCCGAGACCGTTGCCTTCACAGGAGGAGGCACGCTGAACGTCTTCCTCGGGCCCTCAACGACCTCGGGCTACACGTCGCAGGTGTCCGGCACGATCCAGGTCCAGGACGTCACGACCGGATCCTCATATGAGCTGGACCTGAACCTGCTGGCCGGTTCTGGCGCGAGCGACCCCTGTGAGGGAACCGCCACGATCATCCCGGCGACCGCCAGCTGACCACCTCGCGGCGGCCGGCGGGATTGGGTCACCCGCCCGTCGGCCCGCCGACAGGTTCTAAACTCGGCCTGAGATGGCCGCCACTCCAGAGAAGCTGCTGCTGGCCTCGCCGCGCGGGTACTGCGCCGGCGTAGACCGCGCGGTGCAGACGGTGGAACACGCGCTCGACCTCTATGGCGCGCCCGTTTACGTGCGTAAGGAGATCGTGCACAACAAGCACGTCGTCGAGCAGTTGCGTGAGAAGGGCGCGATCTTCGTCGAGTCCGAGACCGAGGTCCCCGCAGGCGCGACGGCAGTCTTCTCGGCCCACGGCGTGGCGCCCAGTGTCCACGCCAACGCGGCCGAACGCGAGCTGACCGTGATCGACGCGACCTGCCCGCTCGTCACCAAGGTGCACCGCGAGGCGGTCAAGTTCGCGGCCGATGACTACACGATCGTGATGATCGGCCACGAGGGACACGAGGAAGTCGAGGGCACGATGGGTGAGGCCCCCAACAACATCGTGCTGGTCCAGAACGAGGCGGATGTCGACGCACTCGAGGTGGCGGATCCGCACAAGCTCGCCTACATCTCCCAGACGACGCTGTCGGTCGACGAGACCCGATCGATCATCCTGCGCCTGCGTGAGCGCTTTCCGGCGATCGTCGGGCCGCGCACCGACGATATCTGTTACGCGACCACCAACCGGCAGGCGGCCGTGAAGGACCTCGCCCGCGAGTGCGACCTGGTGCTTGTCATCGGCAGCCGCAACTCCTCCAACTCGAACCGCCTGGTCGAGGTCGCGCGCGAGAACGGCGCCGCCTCGCACCTGATCGACAACGAGTCACAGGTCCGCGAGGAGTGGCTCGAAGGCGCGCGCATCGTCGGCATCACCTCCGGCGCCAGCGCGCCCGAGGAACTCGTCGCCCGGCTCGTTCAGTTCTTCCGCGACCGCGGGACGGATGACGTGCAGGAGCTTGAGGTCGTCAAGGAGGACGTGCGCTTCATGCTCCCCAAGGCGATTCGTCAAGCGCTTGCCGCCAGCGCATAGTGCGCACGCTTGTCATCTCCGATCTGCACCTCGGTGCAGGCCAGGGCCGTGCCGCTCTTGAGGATCCCGTGCTCGTGCGGATGCTGGCCGAGGCGATCTCGCAGGTCGACCGCCTGGTCCTGCTCGGCGACGTAATCGAGCTGCGCCAGGGCCCGCTCAATGACGCGCTCGCCGCTGCTTCGCGCGTCCTTCCCGAGCTGGTCACGGGACTGGGCGCCGGCCGTGAGGTGATCCTGCTGGTGGGCAACCACGACCACCAGCTGCAGGTCCACCCCGATGCGCTCAGCCAGGTCGAATGGATGCTCTCGCAGAATGGCGCGACGGTCAGATTCGAGTACCCCGGCGTGTGGCTGCGCGATGACGTCTACGCGCATCACGGCCACTACCTCGATCGGCACACCACGACGCCTGCGTTCGAGCGCGTGGCCGCCGCGGCGATGGCCCGCTTCCTGAAGCTGCCGCTCTCCGAGATGCGGGTGGCCAACGACTACGAGCGCGTGCTGGCGCCGATCTACGCGTGGATGTATGCGATCTCGCAGACGAGTGAGCGCGAGATCGACGCCGCCGACGGTGGCAGTTCCGCGCGCGCCCTCAAGCTGATCCGCGATTCGCGTGGCGCCCAGTGGTTCGCCGTGCAGGCCGGCCTGCGGGCGCTGCTTGGCACCGCCAGCATCGCGGGCCTTGGCCCGTTCAGCAGCGATCTCTCAGGTCCGACGCTGCGTCGCTCCTCACTTCTTGCCTACGGCGAGGTCCTATCGGTGCTGGGCCTGAATCCCGTTTACTCGGTGTTCGGCCATACGCACCGGGCCGGGCCACTGCCGGGCGACGATGTATCCGAGTGGGTCACCAAGTCCGGCGTCCAGCTGATCAACACCGGCTGCTGGGTCAACGAGTCGGCTGCCTTCATCTCCGAGGAGCCCGCCACCGATCCGTACCGCCGCGGCTTCGCCGTCGAGCTCGACGAATCCGGCCCGCCGCGGCTCGTCAACCTGCTCGAAGGATCGGGCGGGAAGGAAAGTTGCCCTAGGGGCAACTTTCCTTCCCCGCGTCACACCCGCGTAGGCTCTCGCAATAGATAGGCGATGACTGTTCATCGCGAGGATCGAACAGCTTGGGGAGATCGCGAGCTGCTGGCTGCGGCCGCGGCGCGGGACGGCGCGGCCTTCTCCGCCTTCTACCGCCGGCACCTGGCCGAGGTGCTCGCGTATCTCATGCGTGAGACCGGCGACCCAGAGCTCGCCGCTGATCTCGCGGCAGAGGCCTTCGCCGCGGTGCTGCTCGCATCTGCGCGCTACGAAGCGCAGGGCAACTCGGCGCTGCCCTGGCTGATCGGGATCGCGCGGCACAAGCTGCTGATGAGCTGGCGCCGCGGCCGCGTCGAGGCGCGTGCTCGCCAGCGGCTCGGACTCGAGCCCGTCGAGCTTGACGACCTCGCGCTGGAGCGCGTCGAGCAGCTCGCGGATGCCGGCGTCGGCAGGCTCGAGCAGATGCTCGAGCAGCTGCCGCCGATGGAGCGCGAGGCGGTCCGCTGGCATGTGGTCGACGAGGTGGGCTACGACCAGATCGCCGCCCAGCTCAACTGCTCGGAGATGGTGGTGCGCAAGCGCCTGAGCCGCGGGCTCGGCCGCCTGCGCAACCGCCTGACGGAGATGGAGTCGGCATGAGCATGGATTTCCTCGAGGCGCTTGAAGAGCAGCTCGTGGCCGCCACCGAGCGCGGCCTCGGCCGCCGACACTGGCGCTGGCCGTGGCTGACGCGACGGGGGTTGCCGTGGCGCGCGCCGACTGTCGGCATTGCAACGGGGATCGTGGCGGCGCTTGCGGCAAGCGCGCTCGCCGCCACCCTCACGCTCCCGGTCTCGCACCCGAAAGCCCATGTCGCCGCGCGGGTGCCGCAGTCGCGCAGCTATACGACGGCGGGCACCGTGCCGCCCGGTTTCCAACCAGAGTCGTTCACGGCGATCAGCGAGCTCACCTGGTGGCTGCTGGGCGACGCGCCGTGCGGTGCGCATACGTGCACGGTGATCGTTCGCACAGAGGACGGCGGGCGCACGTTCACCCGGATCCCGGCGCCGCCGACAAACAACGTCTCTGAGCTTCGGTTCGCCAACGCAAAAGACGGATACGCGTACGGGCCGCAGCTGTGGACCACGCACGACGGCGGCAGGACCTGGACAGAGCCTGACCTCGGGGCCAACGAGCTCGCGGTCGCCGAAGGTCATGTCTACGCGGTGGAAGGCAGTGCACCGGGCCTCATGCGTTCACCCGTTGGGCACAACGCGTGGGCGGTACCGCCGGGACTCGCGGGCCGGCAGCCCGCACTGGAGGGCCAAGCCCTCGGGGGGCTCTGGGTCCAGGGGGGCACAGTGATCATCCATGCCGGTAGCCGGCTGCTCATCTCGAACGACCGCGGCGTCCACTTCACCCGCATGCGCGGCGTCCGCCACGCCGGTGATTGCGGTTACGACGGAGTCTCGTCCCCGTTTGCCATCTGGGCGCTCTGCTCGACCGGCATGGCCCCCGACGACATCCTGCTCTCGACCGACTCCGGCAACACGTTCGTTTCCGCCGCTCAGGTACCCGATGGGCCGATCGACGCCTTTGGCGCCGCCTCATCCACCGTCGCCGTCGCCTCTGGTCAGGGGCCGCTGTTCCGCACCACCAACGCCGGCGCGAGCTGGTCTCCGGTCGCCGCACCGTCCGCAGGTTGGACCTACCTCGGCTTCACCGACGCCACTCATGGCGTCGCGCTCGGCAACTTCGGCACAGGAGGGCGACAGCAGTCGCGCCTCTATTACACGACCGACGGTGGCGCGAGCTACCACCTGGTGCCGATCGGCCCGTCATGAGCTGGCCGCGACGTTGGACAGTCGCGCTCATAACTGCGGCATTCGGTCTGTCCGTTCCGGGGAGCGCTTTTGCAGGTTCGGTCCCGGCAGGCTTCCGAGCCGCGACGTTGAGCGCGAGAAGCGCCGGAGAGTGGTGGATCGGTGGCTCCATCCCCTGCCGGTTCAAGCACCCGTGCCTGGCGCTCGTGCGGACGCTGAACGGCGGGCGCAGCTTCGCGCGGGTTGCGCTTCCGACGCTCGTCGACGTGGAGGGCAACTACGGCGCGCAAATTCACTTTGCGGACGCGGATGACGGATACCTGGCCGGAACGCGGTTCTGGGTCACGCACGACGGCGGAACTCATTGGCGGATGCTCGATCTCGGCGGCGAGGTTCAGAGCGTCGACACCGGAGGCGGGTTCGTCTACGCGACGGTGCTGGAAAAGACCCGCGGATTCCTGGTGCGCAGCACCGTCGGTAACGACGACTGGGTCGTGCTGGCCGAGGCGCGGTACGGCTTTCACGGCGTCACCGTCGATGGCGGGGTCGTCCTGCTCGATCAGAACGTCAACGACGGCGGCGAGCAGCGGATCCTGATCTCCCACGACCAGGGCGCGCATTTCACGTTCTCGAAATCGCTGGAGGAGATCGTTTGCGGTCCGGACGAACCCGTTTCCGGGACTGTTTGGATGCTCTGCAGCGGCGGCATGACGGACCTGCTCTACCGCTCCACAGACGGCGGCCAACAGTTCACGCAGCCGGACTGGAACGGCAGCCCGGCCGATCCGCCGAAGCTGTTGGGACTCCCGAACTTCGCGACCCTGGGTGCCGCGACCGCCACCACCGCCGTCATCGGCTCGCAGCGGCTCCTGCGCACGACCAACGGCGGCAGATCCTTCAAGCGCGTTCCGGTCCCGCTCGCGGATGGTGGATGGCGCGACATCACCTTCTTCGATGCCACGCACGGAGTAGCGCTCGGGCTCTTCGGCCAAACGGCGAATCCGCCGGGCCGCCTGTATTACACGTCAGACGGCGGTGCGACCTATCGCCTCGTCTCCATCCGCTAGCCGGCTGACGACGCCTGCGAGCCCGACGCTCCAGGGTTTTGGATCGCCTGGGCGACGTCGGCCTTGGTGATCTGGCCGTGCGAGACGGCCGTGCAGGCATCTGCGGCCGGTCGAACCGCCGGCTCACCAAGATCGATCCCCGCCTTCTGGATCATCGCAAGCGTCAGTTGGCCCTCGGAGTCGGGGTCCGGAAAGCGCGAGAAGCCGTGCTTGCGCATACAGGCGGCGAAGGCGAGCAACCCCTCGGTGTGGGCCTGCGGCTGACTGGTGCCGTTGCCGTTCGGGCCCGCGCCGTTCATGCCCGGAATGATGTGTGCGCAGGCCTTCTGTGCGGACTTGAAGTCGGGAGAACCCGTGATCGCGGGGTCGACGTGGATACTGATCTGCTGGCTGCTCCCGTTGCTGCTGACCTGCGGATCCTGGAAGTTGGTGACGCCGTGCGTGCGCATGCAGGCGGAGAACTTGTACGCGTCACTGGCGGCTGCTGCCTGGTGCGAGGAGCCTGTGCTCCCGTGGTTGGGGTCGTTGGAACCGCCGCAGGCACTGAGTAGGGCAGCGGCGATGACGGCGACGAGCGTGATCGAGGCGAGGCGGCGTTTCGGCATGCCGCCGTTGTAGCCGGCGGCCGGTGCCGGGACCGTCACGAGTTCTGTCACCCGGCTGTGACCGTGTCGCGGCATGCTGTGGCCATGCGCGTTTTGGTCGTCGAAGATCATCGTCGCCTGGCTGGCGCCATCGCCAACGGGTTGCGGCATGAGGGTATGGCCGTCGATCTCGCTTTCGACGGCAGCGACGCGCTCGCACACACCACCGTCACCGATTACGACGTCGTCGTGCTCGACCGTGACCTGCCGGGCGTCCACGGCGACCAGGTCTGTCGAACGCTCACCGCTCAGCGCAGCCACACGCGAGTGCTGATGCTGACGGCCTCCGACACGATCCGCGACCGGGTCTCCGGCTTGGAGCTCGGCGCCGACGACTACCTCGGCAAGCCGTTCGACTTCTCCGAGCTGGTCGCCCGTGTGCGGGCGCTGGCGCGTCGGGCCTCGCCACCGTTGCCGCCCCTCTACGCGCGCGGCGACCTCAGCCTCGATCCTGCCCGTCGCGTCGCCGCGCGCGGTGGCCGCCGGCTCGATCTCAGCCCCAAGGAGTTCGCCGTGCTTGAGCACCTGCTGGCAGCAGACGGACGCCCGGTCTCCGCAGAGGAGCTGCTCGTGCGCGTCTGGGACGAGGTCGCGAATCCGTTCACCACGACGGTTAAGACGACCGTTGCGCGGCTGCGCGCCAAGCTCGGCGACCCGCCGCTGATCGTGACGGTCCGCGAGGGCGGCTACCGCATATGAGGCTGTTCGCGCGGCGAAGCGCGCGAGTGCGGTTGGCGCTCGTCTACTCGGCGCTCTTCCTGGTCATGGGGACCGCGCTGATCGTGGTGATCGTGCTCGCGGAAGGCACCGGCTCGCCGATCCACGTGTCGGTTTCCGCGGTCGCGAGGCATCCGCACCCTATCCCGACTCCAGCAGGTCAGGCGCTCCTCGTCAAGCCGCTCAGCGATACCGTCCTCCTCCAGCACAACGCCGATATCGCCCGGTTGGTCGTGATCTCATGGTTCGTTCTGGCGCTGACGGCGCTGGCGGCGTTCCCGCTTGGCTGGTTCGCGTCCGGTCGATTGTTGCGGCCGGTGCGAGAGATCACGGCCCGCGCCCGGACGATCTCGGCCGGCAACCTGCACGAGCGCCTGGATTTGGTCGGAAGCCGCGACGAGTTCACGGAACTGGGGGAGACACTCGACGATCTGCTTGCCCGGCTCGAGGCCTCGTTCGACGCCCAACGACGGTTCGTGGCGAACGCCTCGCACGAGTTGCGCACGCCGCTGACGGTCGAGCGGACGCTGCTACAGGTTGCGCTCGCCGATCCGAATGCGACAGCCGAGACGCTGCGCGCCACCTGCGAGGAACTGCTTGTGGCGGGGCGTGACCAGGAGCTCCTGATTGAAGCGTTGCTCACGCTTGCCAGCAGCGAGCGCGGACTCGAGCAGCGTGAGCGCACCGATCTCGCGGCCCTCGCGAGGCGCGTCATCGACCGGCCGGCGCCCGAGCTTGAGCAGCATCACATCCGGCTCGACACCGACCTCGAGCCGGCGATCACAGAGGGCGACCCAGCGCTGATTGAGCGGTTGATCTCGAACCTCGTCGACAACGCTGTCCGCCACAACGTCGAGGGCGGACATGTGCGTGTGAGCACGCGTCAGCAGGGCGATCGGGCACTGCTGATCGTCGAGAACACCGGGCAGCTGATTGGACCCGATGAGATCGAGACGATGTTCGAGCCCTTCCGACGGCTTGGGCCGGCGCGGACGGGCTCTGACCATGGGCAGCACGGACTTGGTCTCTCGATCGTGCGGGCGATCACCGAAGCGCATCACGCCGATGGGATCGCCCAGCCACGGTCCGGGGGCGGACTGACGATGACCGTTTCCTTCCGCACCGCGGACTAGAGCTGCCCAGCGTCCGGGCCGGCCAGCCCGGGTGTGAAACACACGGCCAGGCAGTGGAGCCCGTCGCTGACGGTGAGCGCGAGCAGACCTTGAGTGTGGTGTCCGTGCCCCACGAGCTCGTAGGCGCCCGGCGCTTCGATCTCGATCTCGATCCCGTTGACGGTCGCGACGCCGCTGCCGCTGAATACACCCCAGACGCCACCCGCCTCGTAGGCGCCGTTGTACGGCCCGGCGACGTCCTCGCTCTGCGGGACAAGCACGGCACCCGGATCGTCCTCAGGGCGCACCTGCCCGACCAGCTCGCGCTCGACACCGAGTAGCTCCTGGATTGCGAGCTCGGTCTCGATATAGCCGCCTTCGCCGAAGTGGTACTCGAACAGGCACTGCTCACCGTTCCACAGGTAGCGGGCGGGCCATCCCACGTTCTCGTACTCCTCCCAGATCTGGTGGTCGAGGTCGACGACCACGGGATACTCGATTCCGAGGCGCTCGACGGCGGCAGCCACCGCGTCCGGATCTTCCGAGGGCGCGAATCCGGCGGAATGCACTCCGATCACTCGCAGCCCCAAGCCCGCGTAGCGCTCGTGCCATGCTTTCAAGTACGGCAGCGTGCGGATCGAATTGGGGCGGCAGAAGTCCCAGAACTCTACGAGCACCGGCCGTCCACGCTGCTGGTCCATCCGCAGCGACGCGACGTTGATCCAGGGCAATCTCGCTGGAAAGGCCGGTGCCGGGATATGGTCGACTGGAGCGCGAATAATGGGAGTCTGGCGTAAGCGTCACCCAGAGGTCGGTCAGGCCGTCCGGACACTCTCGTTGCCTGCTTATACTTACATAACACGCAAAACCCGAGCGTATTTGAGGAGTTTCTGATGAGCCCGTCTGGAGCGGAGGTCCTTCGCCAGATCAAGGACCGGATCGACGAGGTAGATCCGGCCGCCGTGCGCGAGCAGCTCCAGGGCGGAGCGCTCGTTATTGACGTGCGCCAGGATGAGGAGTGGGCGACCGGCCACATCCCCGGCGCGCGCCATGTGCCCAAGAGTCACCTGGAGTCGCGGATCGAGGGGGCGGCTCCGGACAAGGCCCAGCCGGTGCTCCTCTACTGCGCCTCCGGCCAGCGCTCCGCTTGGGCCGCGCGCACGCTGATCGAGGATCTCGGCTATCAAACCGTCGCCTCGATGACCGGCGGCTTCACGCTCTGGAAGGACCGCGGCTACGAGGTCGAGGTTCCGCGCTTCATGAGCGCCGAGCAGCGCGACCGCTACTCGCGCCATCTGCTGCTCAACGAGGTCGGTATCGAGGGCCAGCAGAAGCTGCTCGATGCCAAGGTGCTGCTGCTCGGCGCCGGCGGCCTCGGCTCGCCATCGGCGCTATATCTTGCGGCCGCCGGCGTCGGCACGCTCGGCATCGTCGATGACGACGTCGTCGACCTCTCGAACCTGCAGCGTCAGGTGATTCACAACTCCGATCGCGTCGGCGTCTCGAAGGTCGACTCGGCCGAGGAGACCATCCGCGCGCTGAACCCGGACGTGAAGGTCGAGAAGCACAAGCTGCGCCTGGGTCCGGACAACATCATGGACATCCTGCCCAACTACGACATCGTGGTCGATGGGCTCGACAACTTCCCGACCAGGTACCTGCTGAACGACGCATCGGTGCGTCTACGCATCCCGGTCGTGTCGGCAGCGATCCTGGGCTTCGACGGGCAGCTATCGGTGTTCAAGCCATACGAAGGGCCCTGCTACCGCTGCCTGTTCCCGGTACCGCCCCCGGCCGAGTTGGCCCCGTCCTGTGGCGCCAACGGTGTGCTGGGAGTACTCCCGGGCACGATGGGCCTGTTGCAGGCGACCGAGGTGATCAAGCTGATCCTTGACGTCGGCAACCCGGCGATCGGGCGCCTGCTGATGTATGACGCGCTGGCAGCGACGATGACCGAGGTCAAGATCCGGCGCGACCCGAACTGCCCGATCTGCTCTCGCGATCCGGACGAGATCCGCGACGACGAGCTGGGCGTCTTCCCGGATTACGAGGCGTTCTGCGCCGGCGCTCACTGACGCCGGCGCTCGCACCACCGAGAAAAGGAACCTGAAAGGCAACATGGCCACCATTCGCATCCCTCCTGTGCTGCGGTCCGCAGTCGGCGGCGAGCGTGAGATCAGCGCCGACGGCGACAACGTCGGCGAGATCCTGCGCGCCGTCGTCGAGGAACACCCCGGCACGGAGTCGCAGCTGTTCGGCGCCGACGGCGACCTCAACCGCTACGTCAACGTCTACCTCAACGACGAGGACGTGCGCGTGCTGGACGGCCTCGAAACCGCGGTCGGGACGACCGACACGCTGGTGATTCTGCCGGCGATGGCTGGCGGTCGCTAGCCGGCATCTGGGCCTGCCGCCAGCGGGCGGCAGGCACTACAGTTAGTGAAGCGATGGCCACCAACCTTCGAAACAAGCCCTGCGGTGGTCGCTACGGCGACATCATCGAGGCGATCGGCCACACGCCGTTGATCGAGCTCAAGCGGCTCAGCCCGAAGCCGGGCGTGCGCATCTGGGTCAAGCTCGAGTCGCGCAACCCGACCGGATCCGTCAAGGACCGTGTCGGTCGCGCCCTGATCCTCGACGCCGAGGACAAGGGCCTGATCCGTCCGGGACAGACGATCCTCGAGCCGACCTCCGGCAACACGGGGATCTCGCTGGCGATGATCTGTGCCCGCAAGGGCTACAAGCTCAAGGTCGTGATGCCCGACAACGTCACGCCGGAGCGCACAGACCTGCTGCGCATGTATGGCGCGGAGATCGTCTACTCGGAGGGCAACAAGGGCTCCAACGGCGCAGTCGAATTGGCGCTCGACATGGCGGCCAAGGACTCCTCGTACTACATGCCCTACCAGTACGGCAACCAGGCCAACCCGGACGCCCACTACAACGGCACGGCGCTCGAGATCCTGGAGGAGCTCGATGAGGTCAGCGCGTTCGTCGCCGGCCTCGGGACGGGCGGCACGCTGATGGGCAACGGCCGGCGCCTCAAGGAGGAACTCGGCGACAAGGTCAAGATCGTCGCCGCTGAACCGATGCAGGGCGAGCCCGTACAGGGCCTGCGCTCGCTCGATGATGGCTTCATTCCACCGATCATCGACCTCTCGGTGCTCGACCGCAAGATCTTCGTGACCAACCAGGACGCGATCATCTGGACGCGCAAGCTGCTCGACGAGGAACAGCTGTTCGTTGGCGTGTCGACCGGTGCGATCGCGCGCGTCGCGATGCGGATCGCCGGCGAGCTCGATGAGGGCAACGTCGTGTTCATCGCTGCCGACGACGGCAGCAAGTATTTCTCCTCCGGCATCTACACGCGGCCGCTCGAGGAGATCGAGAACCTCGACTCCACCGTCTGGTGGTAGTCGGCGGCTGACCGCCGCCGCCGCGCATGCGCATCGCTCGCGAGCTTTACGACGAGATCGTCGCGCACGCCGTCGCTGACGCTCCCGACGAGTGCTGTGGGATCGTCTCCAGCCGCGACGGCGAGGCCGTCGCCGTGTTCCGGATGGAGAACACCGCGCACAGCCCGATGCGTTACGAGATGGACAGTGAGGAGCAGCGGCGCGTGATGATCGGCATCGACGACGCCGACCTCGATATCGGGATCATCTACCACTCGCACACGCGCAGCGACCCCTTTCCGTCGCAGACCGACATCAACCTCGCCTTCTATCCCGACTCTCTGTATGTGATCGTCGGGCTGGCCTCCGGGCCGCAGCCGCTCGTGCGCGCCTACACGATCAGTGATGGCCGCATCAGCGAGGCGCACCTCGACATTGTCTGACGGGAAGCGTGAAGGGTTTACGTCAGCTCTGACGTAGACCGTGCACAGCTACCGCCGGCGCTAGGCCGGCGGCAGCGATCTGGCGAAGCCGACGCCCGACTCGACCCAACGTTTGAGCTCCTCGTCGTCGGCGACAGCCTCATCGCCGACCCGCACCCAGCCGCTCATCGCGCGCCCGCGCATCACGAACGGCTCGACGTAGGCTTGAGTGAGCAGCTCCTCGGTCTCGTCCTGCTCGGTGCGCATCAGCAGCCCACCGCTGCCCGAGATCCCGACGGCGATGTGGCCGCCGATCAGGAACGCGATGCCGCCAAACATCTTCTTCTCGACGACGTCCGGTTGGAATAGCAGCAACTCCCGCACGCGGTTCGCGAGTTCGGCGTCGTAGGACACGAGGCGAGATTACGCGCCGTCAGCCAGGCGGCGCAAGCGCGAGCGCCAGTCGCCCTCGACGTTCATCAGCGCGCGCTCACCGAACGCGGCCCGCAGTGCGGTCTGCGACCCGCCCGTGTGCAGCCGGCCGGCGAGCCTCGCCACGCCCGCCTCGCCCTGCTGCTCGGCCAGCAGTTCGATCAAAGTGGCCCCGAGCAGCGGCGCATCGCGCGCCGTCGGCGGGAAGTGCGGCCGGTGGCCGGTTCGGATGTGCTGGCCGACGACGTTGCGTGCGTGCGCGCTCTCTCCGGAGAACCACCGTGACGCGCCGTCGAGCAGCCAAGCCCACCGCAGCTCCGCCCACAGCCGGGCTGGTAGGCGCGCCGATTGCAGCTCGCGGTTGGCCTCGATGATCACGCGCCGCGCGTACAGCGAGGCGGGCGCCAGAGCGAGCATCTCGAACGAGCCGGAGACCTTGGACGCTCGCGCCCGCAAGGCCAGCGGTGAGAGCACGTGGAGCTCGCCGTGACCAGCCCAACCGGCCACGTACCGCCGTGCGGCTCTGCCGGTGACCCCCCACAGCGCCGGCATCAGCGGGTTCGAAAGCGCCAGTGCGTGCGGGCTGTCATGCAGGACGACCGTGAGATCGCCCGTGAGCTGCGGGAAGTGCTCGGCGAGGCGCTCGCGCGTCCGCTCGAGCAGCGCCAACACTCTTGCCGCGTCTGCTGAGCGCGCCGACGAGTGACGGCACGCGAACGACGTAGAAGTGGATTCCGCCCAGGACATGCGTAAAAAGTTGAGGGGGTGGCCCGCTGGCCACCCCCTCAGAAGACACGTCGGTCCTTAGACCAGGACCGGCTGACGATCGCCCGCAGCGATCGTCGCTATCTCCTCAGACGCCCGCTCGAACTCCTCGTCGGAGAGCACTGGTGTGCCCTCGAACGGGAGATCTCGCGTGATCTCGAGCCAGGAGCGGCAGCCGCCGTATTCGTCGCGCACCTTCACCGTGACCGGACGCGGGATCCGGTAGGCGCGGAGCACCACCACATGTAATGGATGGCGGCGCTTCCACTCGAGGCGCTTCTCGGCGTAGTCAGGCGTCCACACATAGAACGGCGAGAGCGCATCGACTGCGCGCCGGTCGGTCACGGTGTAGTGGGCCGCTACTTCGGCCCAGGCGCGAATCCGCACCCGGTCCGGTTGGCTGATCTCGGCCCCCCGCAGCATCGCTGCAGCGGACGGCTCACCGTCGCTCCAGACCCCCTCCTCCAATGCCCGGGCAAGCTCCGGGCGGTGCGACTCGCGAACCAGATCGGTGCGCTGATGGTCGAACGTGGGGTATAGAAAAAAGCGGTCATGCTCCAGCTGGAAGTGCTTCTCCGGCTCGCGGATTCCACCTTTGCGGAGCGTCAGCAGCTGCTCGCCCTCAGCAAGCGCGCGGACGGTGACCGCCCATTCTTTAAAAGCAATCGGCATGTTTACTCAGTAGGGATGATCAAGGATTAATAAGAAGGCCCGGCGCGAACACATTTACTTGCCGGGCGAAAGGCGATTCTAGGTACGTTTACAGAAATCACCAAATCTCCCTGCAAATTTGCGGTACTCGCAGTGTTTGGATCGGGTCGGTGACGCCACCACCCGAGGGGAAGGAAACCCACCCATCCAGGTTGGTTTCCTTCCCCTCGGAGCGTCAGGTAAACCCCGCCCGGGCGCCCGACTCAGGCCGCCGCCAGCTCGTCGGTGAACTCGTGGTGATCTTCGGTCTCGGCCAGGTGCTGGTGCGACGGGCAGTAGCCGTTGTGTGGCAGCGGCACCCGCTGGCACTGAGTGCCCTTGCGCGTGCTCGCCCGGCACTGGAGTGGGTTCCCGTAGACGTCGAAACCGCTCTGAGGCTGGATCCGCAGGAACTCATCGGCAAACGCCATGTAGCGCTCGACCACCCGCAACACGCGCGTCTGCGCCGACATCGGAAAGAACACGCGGATGTCGGAGAACAGGGTCCGCGCCGGTCGCGCGAAGTAGTGGCGGTCGGTGGCGAGACGCTCCACCGCCGACTCGCACGCTCGCAGGACCCGTTCGTGGTTCAGGTAGGGCTGGTTCGGCGAATCCTCGACGATTGCGTCGGCCAGTTCGCGGTAGATGGCTCGGCTGAAGCGGTACATCCGCTGCATCTCCTTTCGGCCCCTCCAGTCCGGTCCACTCGGAAACACTACTTCCAGCGCTCTAAAAGTGACTCCTGGTCGGCGACGAGCATCACATGGCGCTCGTCAAACCGCGCGTCGAGGTTTGGGAAATCACGCCGCCAGTGCGCTCCGCGACTCTCGGTTCGCGCCAGCGCAGCAGTTGCGATCAGCCGCACCAACGGGTGTGGATCGTCGAGCAAGGTGCTGAGACCGTCGCCGTCGCGCTCAAGCCCGGCGTATCGCCACAGTCGTTCGCGTGACTCCGCAGATGGAGGCACTCCAGCCGTGCTGCCGGCGGCCGTGGACTCCGCCACATCAGAGCCCAGCAGCCGCGGCTCGTCCAGCGCTGCGCGTGCCGCCCTCGCTCCGAAGACGAAGCACTCGCTGAGGGAGTTCGACGCGAGTCGGTTGGCGCCGTGCAGGCCGGTGCACGAGCACTCGCCGACGGCCAGCAGCCCGGGCAACGTCGAGCGCGCCTGCAGGTCGGTCTCGACCCCGCCCATCATGTAGTGCGCCGCCGGTGCGACCGGGATCACCTTGCGCTCGGGATCGATCCCGACCTGCTGCAGTGCGGTGATCACGTTCGGGAAGAGCGCCGGGTCGACCTCGCGCATGTCGAGCGCGACTGCCGTCGAATCCGGGTGTCGCGACAACTCGAGAAAAATCGCGCGCGCCACCTCATCCCTGGGTGCGAGCTCGTCAACGAAGCGCTCACCCTCGGAGTTGCGCAGCTTTGCGCCCTCACCGCGGATCGCCTCGGTCACCAGTAGTCCGTCGCCACCGCCATCGGCACCCGCCACCACCGCGGTCGGATGGAACTGCATGAACTCGATGTCGGCCAGCGCTGCGCCGGCGTCGTAGGCCAGCAGCAGCCCGGTGCCGACCGCGCCGGCCGGGTTTGTCGTGCGCGCCCAGAGCGCAGCCGCTCCGCCGGTGCTGAGAACGGTGGCCGGTGAGTACAGGTGCTCGCCGTCATCGAGGACGACGCCGGTGCAACGCCCGTGGTGCGTCAGCAGGGCGGTCACGCGCCGGCCTTCCAGGACATCTATCCGCTCCTCGGTAGCCGCCACCGCTGAGAGCTGACGGACGATCCGGCGGCCGGTGGCGGCGCCGCCGGCGTGCACGATGCGACGGTGGCTGTGGCCCCCCTCGAGTCCGAGCGCCAGGCGCCCGGTACGGTCCGCGTCGAACCTGACGCCTAACCGCGAGAGGTCCTCGACCGCCCTCGGCGCCTCCTCGACGAGCACGCGCGCAGCCGACGGTCGGACGGCGCCGCGACCAGCCTGAAGCGTGTCCTCGAGGTGCGACTCGACGCTGTCGTCGGCGGCCAGCGCCGCCGCCAGACCACCCTGCGCCCAGTAGCTCGACGTCTCCGCCAACTCGGTGGCCGAGATCAGTGTGACCCGCGCACCTTCACGCGCCGCGCAGAGCGCGGTGTACAGGCCGGCGGCTCCGGCGCCGACGACGACCAGCTGCCGCTGGCCGCGGTCAGACGCAGTGGGCATGGCCCGGTACCGTACCGCCCTGATGCCGTCCACCCCCGTCTTCCTCGGGCACCGCTCATCGCAGGGGCACGACACGGGTGACCATCCTGAGCGGATCGCGCGGATCGAGGCGATCAACTCGTTGCTGGAGCGCCGCGACTGGCTTGACTATGAGCGTGTCGACTCGCCGCCGGTCGAGCGCAACGTGCTGGAGCGGGTCCATCCTGCCGCCTATGTCGACGCCGTCGCTCGCGCGTCCGAGCGCGGCGGCGCCCAGCTCGACGCTGACACCGTCGTCAGCGCCGGCTCCTATGCCGCTGCACTCCACGCCTGCGGCGGCGCCGTCGATCTGGCCCGTCGGATGGTCGCCGGCGGCTCCGGTCAGGTCGGCTTCAGCGCCCACCGTCCGCCTGGTCACCACGCGCTTCCGAGCCGGGCGATGGGCTTCTGCCTGTTCAACAACGTCGCCGTCGCGGCACGACACGCCCTTGCCGCCCTCGACGTCGAGCGCGTGCTGATCCTCGACTGGGACGTCCACCACGGCAACGGCACCAACGACATCTTCTGGGAGAGCGATCAGGTCCTGTTCATTTCGATTCACCAGTCGCCGCTCTACCCCGGCAGCGGTAGTGCGTCCGAACTGGGTCGCGAGGCCGGCTACGGATACACCGTCAACCTGCCTGTGCCCCCCGGCTCCGGCGACGAGACGTTCGTCTCCCTGGTTCGCGACGTGGCGCTGCCGTTGGCGCGCGGGCACCGTCCGCAGCTGGTTCTCGTCTCCGCCGGGTACGACGCCCACCGTGACGACCCGCTTGCCGACTGCACCGTCACGGACATCGGGTTCCAAGCGATGACGGCGCTTGTTCGCGACCTCGGCGCGGAGCTCGAGGCTCCGATCGGCTGCGTGCTCGAGGGTGGCTACGACGTCGACGCGCTTGCTCGTTGTGTCGGGTTGACGATGGCGACGCTGGCATCTGATTCGATCGCTCCCGACGTCGACACGAAAGCGATCCCGGTGCACGCGCTGGCGACCGAGGCGATCGCCAGGCTGGCGCCGTTGTGGCCACAGGTAACCTCGCAGCGATGAGCGAGCGCAGCTATGGGCGGTCTGCCGTTGAGATGCGGCCGATCACGATCGAGCCGGGCTTTGTGCGTACGGCCTCCGGCTCGGCCCTGATCTCAATCGGGGAGACACGGGTGATCTGCACCGCGTCGGTGCAGGAGAGCGTTCCACGCTGGCTGATGGGCCGCGGCCGCGGGTGGGTTACGGCCGAGTACGGGATGCTCCCGGCGTCCACGGGCGAGCGCAAACAGCGCGACATCACCAAGGGCAAGGCCGATGGACGCTCCGTGGAGATCCAGCGTTTGATCGGGCGCTCGCTACGCGGTGTCGTCGATTTCGAGGCTCTCGGCGAGCGCACGGTCTACATCGACTGCGATGTGCTGCAGGCCGATGGCGGCACGCGCTGCGCCTCGATCACCGGCGGCATGGTCGCGCTCGAGCTCGCAACCGCAAAGCTTGTGCGGGAAGGGCTGCTCGAACGCTCGCCACTGAGCGGCACGGTCGCCGCCGTCTCGTCCGGCGTCGTCGATGGCGTGCCGCTGCTCGACCTGGACTACTCCGAGGACTCGAGCGCCGAGGTTGACGCCAACGTCGTCATGACCGGCGACGGTGGCCTCGTCGAAGTTCAGGCGACCGCTGAACGCACGCCGCTGTCCCGTGCCCACCTGGATGAGTTGCTCGTGCTTGCAGAGGCCGGGATCGCCCTGTTGCGAGGGCACAGCAGGCGGCGGTGGCTGGCGGGGCGTAGCTAGTTAGTGTTGCCGGCCTGATGGAACTGGTCCTCGCCACGCGCAACACTCATAAGGTCGCTGAGGTGAGTCGACTGCTCGCGCCGTTCCGGCTCAAGGTCCTGCCGCTGCCCCGCAATGTCCAGCTGCCACCAGAAGACGGCGACACGTTCTCCGCCAACGCGCTGCCCAAGGCGCGTGCCGCGGCGCTGGCTCTCAAGCGGCCGGTGATAGCCGACGACTCGGGGATCGAGGCGGCGGCGCTCGACGGCGCTCCGGGCGTGCGCTCGGCGCGCTACGCCGGACCGAACGCCACCGATGCGGAGAACCTCCGGAAGCTGATGATCGAGGCCCCAGCCGGCACCGAGCTGCGCTACGTCTGCGCGCTGGCATTTGCCCACGGCGTGAGCGAGCGCGTCTTCTACGGCGACTGCCGGGGCCGGATGAGCCCCGGCGCCGCGTGGCGCCCATGGTTTCGGCTATGACCCCGTTTTCATCCCGGACGACGTCCCCGACCGCACGATTGCGGAGCTCGACGATGCGGAGAAGGATCTCATCAGCCACCGCGGCAAGGCCGTGCGTGACTTCGCATGGTGGTTCCTCGGCGACCGCCTGGGCCTGCGACGCTGAGCTCTCGGTGTGCGCGGTGCTGTCGCTGCGGGCTCAGAACAGGTTGATGGCCGCCGAGATCGCTACCGCGAAGGCGACGGCGGCGTAGCCGCGGTAGCCGTCGATCAGCACGACGGCGGCCGCGACCAGGCACGTCACGGTCGTGACCAGCCAGGCGAGACGGCCCAATTGCATACGCTGAGGATGCCAGTAGATCCGGTCAGGAGCACGCCCGGCCGCGGTTCGAAGGGGCACCACCAGCGATCTCGGCCAGCCGAATTGCGGAAACTGGGCGGGTTCTGGAGCGCGCAGACCGCCGAATCGTCCGCAAACCGTGTTAGCTTCGGCGCATTCCTACCACCTCGAAGGAGGAGCGAAGTGACGAAAGCCGAGTTCATCGACCAGGTCGCCGACCGCGCCGGTCTGAGCAAGAAGGACGCTTCAGAGGCAGTCGATGCGGTTCTGGAGACGATTGAGGGCGCGCTCAAGCGCGGCAGCGACGTGGTGTTCTCCGGATTTGGCAAGTTCAGCGTTTCGGACCGCGCTGCGCGCGAGGGTCGCAACCCCGCCACTGGCGAGAAGATCCAGATCGCGGCCACCAAGGTTCCGAAGTTCACCGCTGGCGCCGCTCTGAAGAAGGCGGTCAACTAGGCCGCAGAGCGGCTACCGTTTCGTATGTGACCGCGGTTGAGCTTTGCGGATGACGCCCGGAAACGGTGCGTCAGAAGCCGTCGCAGGGGACGGTGCGTCCGCAGACCGTGATTCACGCAAAGAGTTTCGGGGACCGGCTGGCCGGGTTCGTTGCGCGGCGTGAGTCGCAGATCGTGCTCGGCCTCGACCCGGACCCTGCGCTCCTCTGGCCACGTGCGCTCGAACTTGTGGGTGGAGTGGACGACGCGTCCGCTCCACCCGCCGTCCGAGCTGCACGTGCTGTAGCGGCACACTGTGCGTTGGTGATCGATGCAGTCGCCGACGAGTGCGTCGCGGCCAAGCTGCAGGTGGCCTGTTTCGAGCGCCTCGGCGCTCCCGGCTGGACGGCGCTGGCGGAGGTTCTGGCCAAGGCCCGGTCCGCTGGTCTGCTGGTGATCGCCGACGCCAAGCGCGGTGACATCGACGTCTCCGCGCGCGCTTACGCGCAGGCCTTCCTCGGCGAGACGCCGAGCCCATTCGGACCGATCCCAGGCCTCGGCGCCGACGCGATGACGGTCAGCCCCTGGCTCGGGCGTGATTCGCTGGATCCGTTCACGACAGCTGCGCGTGAGTCCGGCGCCGGGCTTGTTCGTGTTGGTCCGCAACTCGAACCCCGGCGCGGTCGAGCTCCAGGATCGCGAGCTCAGCGACGGCAGCGTGAGCGACGTCGTCGCGCGGATGGTCGCCGAGATCGGCGCTGACGGGGTCGGCGCCTCAGGTCTCTCAGACGTCGGTGCCGTGGTGGGCGCCACGGCACCACGATCGCCTGGCCCGCTTGCGAGAGCTGATGCCCCACGCGGTCTTCCTGCTGCCCGGGGTCGGCGCTCAGGGCGGCCGCATCGAAGACCTCGCGCCGGTGTTCGCGAGTGGTACGGCCAGTGGCATCGTCTCCGTCTCGCGCGGCATCGTGCACGCCTACCGGATGAGCGGCGGCGATCCCGCGACGGCTGCACGTCGCGAGGCCGCGCGCTTGCGTGAGCAGGCTTGGGTCCTAACCCGATAGCCGTGCAACGCCGTTTGCGCCCCGCTTACCGGGACAAGACCCCGGGTCTGGTATCACCTTCGCGATGAAGAAGGCGGCATCGAGTCTGGCCGTCTTGCTGGTGGCGTTCTTGACCTTTGCCGCGCCAGCGGGCGCGGCAAACAAGTCAACGGCACGGCAGGCCACCGTTCCCGCCGCTCCGTCGATGCCGGTGACCGGCGCGAGCCTGATCGCAGCCGGCAGTGGCACGCCCCTGTGGAGCTTCAAAGGCAACGCGGAGCTCCCGATCGCGAGCACCACGAAGATGATGACCGCGCTGATCGTGCTCCAGCACGTCAAGAACCTCAACACGGTCTTCACTCAGACCGACTGGAGTCCCGCCGCCGTCGACTCGCAGATCGGGCTGATCCCGGGCGAGCGGATGACCGTCCACGACCTGCTCGTCGCGCTGCTGCTGCCGAGCGCCGACGACGCTGCCGAGGATCTCGCCTACAACGTCGGCGACGGCTCGGTGGCTCGCTTCGTGGCGATGATGAATGCCGAGGCCCGTGCGCTCGGCCTCGATCACACGCATTACTCGACGCCGATCGGGCTGGACACGCCGGGCAACTACTCGAGCCCTGACGACCTCGTCCGGCTCGGCGACTACATGATGCGCAACTGGCCGTTCTTCAGGGCGACCGTGGGCCTTTCCTCGGCGACCCTGACCAGCGGGCGCTACGTGCGGCACGTGGTCAATACCGACGACCTCGTCGGCAAAGTTCCATGGATCAGCGGGATCAAGACCGGCCACACGAGCGACGCCGGCTATGTGCTCGTCTCGCAGGGCACCCGCGACGGCCTGACGCTGATCGCCTCGGTGCTCGGCACGACCAGCGAGGATGAGCGCGATCAGAGCGCGCTGGCGCTGCTCAAGTGGGGTTTCTCGGCGTTCAAGCTGGTGCGCCCGGTGCGGGCAGGTGAGGCGTTCGCGCGTCCGGCGGTGCCCTACGAGGTGGCGCCTGCGCTGGTCGTCGCCAAGCGCGGGTATGAGACCGTCGTGGCCCGCGACACGCTCGTGAAGGTCGTGGTCGGAAAGCTCCGCAAACTCGCGGGCCCGATGGCCAAGGGCACGACTGTTGGTCAACTGAAGGTGCTGGTACCCGGCCGTCCGGCCGTGCGGATCCCGTTGATCCTTGCGCGACGGCTCCCGGCCGTCTCGACGCTGAAGAAGGTGGGACATTTGCTTAAGCGACCGTTTACTCTGCTGGTGCTCGCGTTGCTGATCGGCGGCGCGGCTGTGGTGGTCGCGGAACGGCGGCGACGACCACGAGTGCTGGCCACCGGCCGTCTGGAGGAGCGATGATCATCACCGTAACCCTCAATCCCGCCCTCGACAGGACGCTGGAGGTGCCCAGCTTCACTCCGGGTCGCCGGCACCGCAGCGTCGACCAGCGCACGATTCCCGGCGGCAAGGGCGTCAATGTTGCGCGTGCGCTGAAACTGCTCGGCCAGCCGGTGATCGCCACCGGGATCGTCGGCGGCGCGACGGGGACACGCATCATCGAGGCGCTCAACGACGAGTCGATCCTCAATGCCTTCGTCCGTATCCGCGAGGAGTCGCGCACGAACATGGCGGTGCTGGATCCGACGACGGGCATCCACACCGAGATCAACGAGCGTGGCCCGTCGGTGTCCGAGCACGAGCTCGAGCTGTTCGAACAAAAGCTGCTCTATCTGGCACGCGGCGCCGGCGTCTGTGTCTTCGCCGGCAGCCTGCCGCGCGGGCTCGAGCCGGACACGTACGCAAAGCTGATCCGCTCGGTGCGCAAGCTTGGCGTGCTGACGGTCGTCGACACCGACGGCGAACCGCTGAAGCTCGCGGTCCGCGCCGAGGCCGACGTCGTCTCCCCGAATGAGCTCGAGGCGGAGGAGCTCGCGGGGCACGAGTTCGGCGGCATCGACGACCGCGCCAGCGCCGTCGTGGGCATCACGCGCCAGGGGCCGGATGAGGCGATCATGACGGTCGCCGATGGCTGCTACGCCTACGTCCGCGAGGATGCCGGCCACACGCTCTACCGGGTCACGATCGAGCCGCTGGAGGCGCAGTCACCGATCGGCTCAGGCGACGCTTTCCTGGCCGGGTACGTCTCGGCGCGCTACCAGGGCAGACAGGCGGTTGAGTGTCTGCGCTTCGGCGTCGCCTGCGGGGCGGAGTCGACGCAGCATGTCGGTGCGGGCATCCTGGACCCGCCGACCGTCGATCGGCTGCTCGAGGGTGTCGTGGCCGAGCAGGTCACGCTGCCCGCCAACGTGTCCTGACGGCACCCGCGGACGGCTCTCTGCCGGACGTTGGCAGTACCCCGGCCGCCGGCTGCATAAACCCTCAATCGGCCCGCTGCTAAGGTGAAATACAGCCGATGGTTGCCGCCGCGCGGTGGTCATTTCACGCGGAAAGTGGGGTTCAATTTGTCATCCGTTCGACCTTCTACTATGCGCTGATGGAAGTCGAAATTGGACGTGGAAAGAAGGCCCGCCGGGCCTATGGTTTTGACGACGTAGCGATCGTTCCGTCACGCCGGACGCGTGACCCTGACGACGTCGACATCAGTTGGACGCTGGGTCCCTACCGCTTCGAGTTGCCACTGCTGGCGGCTGCTTTGGACGGGGTTGTCTCGCCGTCGACCGCGGGGATCCTCGGGAAGCTTGGAGGCCTGGCGGTTCTCAACCTCGAGGGCATCCAGTGCCGCTACGAGGACGCCGATGAGCAGCTGGCGCGAATCTCCACCTTTTCGAAGGACATCGCCACCCGCGAGCTTCAGGACATCTATCGCGAGCCCGTCAAGCCGGAGTTGATCGCCCAGCGGATCAAGGAGATCAAGTCGCACGGTGTCGTCGCGGCCGCCTCGCTGACGCCGCAGCAGGTCCGCAAGTACTACGAGGTCGCGCTCGATGCCGGCCTGGACATCCTCGTGATCCAGGGCACGGTCGTCTCGGCTGAGCACGTCTCCCAGGACACGAGCCGGCCGCCACTGAACCTCAAGGAGTTCATCCGCGAGCTCTCGCCGATCCCCGTCGTCGTGGGCGGTTGCGCCTCTTACCACACGGGTCTCCATCTGATGCGGACCGGTGCCGCCGGCGTGCTCGTCGGCGTCGGCCCGGGCGCCATCTGCACCACACGCGGCGTGCTCGGTCTCGGTGTCCCGCAGGCGACTGCGATCGCTGACGTCGCGGCTGCCCGCTCCCAGCACATGCTCGAGACCGGTGACTACGTCCGCGTGATCGCCGACGGCGGCATGCGTAACGGTGGTGACATCGCCAAGGCGATCGCGTGCGGCGCCGATGCGGTCATGCTCGGCTCTGCGTTGGCCCGTGCCCACGAGGCTCCAGGTCACGGCTACAACTGGGGCATGGCGACGTTCCACCCGACGCTGCCGCGCGGCACTCGTGTCGCCACCAACCAGAACGGCACCTTCGAGGAGATCGTCAGGGGTCCCGCTCGCGAGAATGACGGCACCTTCAACCTGATGGGTGCACTGCGGACCTCGATGGCCACGTGCGGCTATCGCGACATCGCCGAGTTCAATCGCGCCGAGCTGATGGTCGCGCCGTCGCTACAAACTGAGGGCAAGCACCTCCAGCGCGAGCAGTCCGTCGGCATGGGCGCGCGCGGCGCTGCCGCCACCGTCGGTGTCTCTGACTGAGCCGGACGTGTCACTTCTCGCCGGTGGCCAGCGGGCCACCGGCGACGAGTTGGCGCAACAGGAAGTCGTTGTCCTGGACTACGGCGGTCAGTACTCGCAGCTGATCGCGCGCCGTGTGCGCGAGTGTGGCGTGTTCTCGACACTGCTGCCGTACCACGTGGGCCCGGAGGAGGTGGCGCGGCGTAAGCCGATCGGGCTGATCCTCTCGGGCGGACCGGCGTCCGTCTACGCCGACGGTGCGCCCAGGCTGGACCCGCGCCTGCTCGAGCTCGGCATCCCGGTCCTCGGCATCTGTTACGGCATGCAGTTGATTGCGCGCGAGCTCGGCGGCACGGTCGAAGGGGCGGAGGTCGGGGAGTACGGCCGCTCGCAGCTGACGGTGCACAGCCACGGCCGGCTGCTGGCCGACACACCCGATGAGCAGGCCTGCTGGATGTCCCACCGCGACACGGTATTCGCGGCGCCGCCCGGGTTCGCGGCGCTGGCCTCTTCGACCGCGTCTCCCGTCGCCGCGATCGAATCCGATCGTCGCGATGTCTACGGCATCCAGTTCCATCCGGAGGTCGTACACACTCCATACGGCCAGCAGGTGCTGCGCAACTTCCTGATCGACATCTGTGGCGCCGCCGGCACCTGGAGCGCGCGCTCGGTGATCGAGGAACAGGTCGAGCGCATCCGTGAGCAGGTGGGGGACGGCCGCGCGCTCTGCGCCCTGTCCGGCGGGGTCGACTCGAGCGTTGCCGCACTGCTCGTCCACAAGGCGATCGGCGACCGGCTCGTCTGCGTGTTCGTCGATCACGGGCTGATGCGCAAGAACGAGGGCGACCAGGTCGTCGCCGCGTTCCGCGACCACTTCCACGTGCCCCTGATCGCGGTCGACGCCGAGGAACGCTTCCTCGCCAAGCTGAAGGGCGTCACGGACCCCGAGCAGAAGCGCAAGGTCATCGGCACCGAGTTCATCCGCATCTTCGAGGAGGAGGCCGCAAAGCTCGACGGCATCAAGTTCCTCGTGCAGGGCACGCTCTACTCCGATGTGATCGAGTCCGGTGGCGGCACCGGAACCGCGACGATCAAGTCCCATCACAACGTCGGCGGCCTGCCGGAGGACTTGGAGTTCGAGCTGGTCGAGCCGCTGCGGACACTCTTCAAGGATGAGGTCCGCGCCGTCGGCGCCGAGCTGGGTATGCCCGAGCGCATGGTCTGGCGCCAGCCGTTCCCCGGGCCCGGACTCGCGATCCGGGTGGTCGGAGGCGATGTCACCAAGGAGAAGCTCGATGTGCTGCGGGAGGCGGACGCGATTCTCCAGGACGAGATCCGCAAGGCCGGGCTCTACCGCGAGCTATGGCAGTCGTTCTGCGTCCTCCCCGACGTCCGCGCCGTGGGCGTCCAGGGCGACGAGCGCACCTACGGGAACGTGGTCGCGATCCGAGCGGTCACCTCGGATGACGCGATGACCGCCGACTGGGCGCGGCTGCCCTACGACCTGCTCGAGCAGATCGCTAGTAGGATGATCAACGAGATCCGGCCTGTCGGCCGGGTGGTTCTGGACATCACGTCTAAGCCACCCGGAACGATCGAGTGGGAATAGCCCACAGGCCGCGGTCGTATTCCCCGATAACTCCAAGCCCCGCTTCGCGCAGCGATCGTCTACCATGGTCGATCCCGCGCGCCTGCGCGGCAACTAAGCGTGCCATGAAGACATACGTAGCTAAACCAAGTGATCGCGAACGCAACTGGCTGATCGTCGACGCCACCGGGCTGACGCTCGGTCGCCTTTCGACCCAGATCGCTGACGCGCTGCGCGGCAAGCGCAAGCCGACTTACACGCCCCACATCGACACGGGCGACTTTGTCGTGGTCGTGAACGCAGAGAAGATTTCAGTGACGGGCAAGAAGCTCGAGGACAAGCGGTACTACCGCCACTCGGGCTACCCGGGCGGACTGAAGTCCCGCACCCTTGCCGAGATGCTGGAGCGCCGTCCGGAAGAGGTCATCCGGATTGCGGTCAAGGGGATGCTCCCCAGGAACCGCCTTGCGCGTAAGCAGCTCACCAAGCTCAAGGTTTATGCAGGGCCCGATCATCCGCACGCAGCCCAGCAGCCGCAACCGATGGAGATCGAGTCTTGACCGAGAACGAAAACGAGAACGAAGAGATCCGCGAGTACGTCGCCCCGGAGGTGCCAAGCGCCCCCAAGGTGGAGCGCATCGGTCACGCGGAGGTCGCCGAGGGCACTTCCGGCGATACCGACGACCAGCCTGCCGCTGAGGCGGAGCCGGTGGTCGAGGACCCGACCGAGATCATCGAGGGTGACGTCGCCTACATCGAGGGGACCCCGACCGCAGGTGAGCGCGCGTTCATCGACGACGAGACGCCGCGCGAGAAGCCGGCGATCCCCGG
Source organism: uncultured Conexibacteraceae bacterium (assembly GCA_963720195.1). Taxonomy (GTDB): domain Bacteria; phylum Actinomycetota; class Thermoleophilia; order Solirubrobacterales; family Solirubrobacteraceae; genus Palsa-465. Next base: position 221,289 of record CAVRFD010000004.1, on the reverse strand, counting down.
CGCCGACCTGATCCCGGACATCGTGTCCGAGGGGTCGGACTTCCTTGATGCTGAGGCTCGCGCCGCCGCCGAGGCTGAGGCCGAGGAGGCTGCAGCTCGCGCCGCCAGCGATGAGCCGCAGGTGTCCGCTGAGCCGATCGCGGAGGTTGCGATCAACCTTGCCGCCGGCGCGCGTTACACCGCCACCGGTAAGCGCAAGACGGGCGTCGCGCGTGTGATCCTCAAGCCGGGCACCGGCACGTACACGGTCAACGGCAAGACGCTCGAAGAGTTCTTCCCGCGCGAGACCCTGCAGCGCGTCATCCGCCAGCCGCTCGAGGCGGTCGGCTACGAGGCTCGTATGGACGTGATCGCCCGCATGCACGGCGGCGGCGTGTCCGCCCAGGCCGGAGCCCTGCGGCACGGCATCTCGCGGGCGTTGCTCGAAGCCGATCCGAACCTGCGCGGCGAGCTCAAGCGCCGTGGCTTCCTGACGCGTGATCCACGCGTCAAGGAGCGCAAGAAGGCTGGCCTCAAGAAGGCCCGCAAGCGGCCGCAGTTCTCCAAGCGCTAGTCGCTGCTCCGACCGGGGCGACCAGCACTTACGATGTCGCGCCAGCTGTTCGGCACCGACGGTGTGCGCGGCCGAGCCGGAGACTTCCTCACCGCCGAGCTTGCGGTCGCGCTCTCGCGCGCGACCGTCGAGCTCGGCGATGATCCGCATCCTCAGGTCCTGATCGTCCGCGACACGCGGGAGTCGGGGGACATGCTCGAGTCGGCGATCGCGGCAGGCGTCACCGCTGCCGGCGGCGACGTGCTGCTCGGCGGCGTCCTGCCCACGCCCGCGGCTCCGCTGCTGGTCCGTCGACATGGCCTGCAGTTGGCGGCCGTGATCTCCGCCTCCCATAACCCCTACGAGGACAACGGGATCAAGTTCTTCGCAGCGGACGGCTTCAAGCTCTCTGACGAGACCGAGAGCGCGATCGAGAACCAGATGGACAGCGCCGCGCGCCAGCCCGACCGCATCGGGCGCGTGCGGCAACTGCATGGCGCGCTGGAAGACTACCTGCGCGAGCTGCACACGCGTTTCCAGGCGCTCGACCTCAGCGGCCGGCGCGTGCTGCTCGATTGCGCTCATGGCGCGACCTATCGGGTCGCGCCCGAGATCTTCCGGCGGCTTGGCGCAGAGGTTGACGTGATCGCCGACCAGCCCGACGGTCGCAACATCAACGACGGAGTCGGCTCCACGCATATCGAGCAGCTCGCGGAGACGATGGCCAAGGGCGATCACGACGCCGGCTTCGCATTCGATGGCGACGGTGACCGTGTGCTCGCTGTCGACCGCGATGGCAGGATCGTCGATGGGGACGAGCTGATCGCGATCGCCGCGGTGCACTACAAGCAGACCGGCCTGCTCGAGGGCGGCGGGGTCGCCGTCACGGTGATGACCAACTACGGCTTCCACACCGCGATGACGGAGTCTGGGATCGACGTGGCGACCACGGCCGTCGGCGACCGCTACGTCAACGAGGAGCTCCGCAGACGCGGCTGGCGGCTCGGTGGTGAACAGTCGGGCCACATCATCGACCTTGGCTTCGGTCCGTCAGGCGACGGCATCGCGAGCGCACTGCTGACGCTTGAGGCGCTGGCAGGCTCGGATCTGTATGAGCGCCAGGCGATGCGCAAGCTGCCCCAGCGGCTCGTCAACATCCGCGCGCATAGTCGTGATGCGCTCGCGGCGGCGATGGAGCAGGCTTTGGTTCAGCAGGCGATCGGCAACGCCGGTGAATCGCTCTCCGGGCGCGGGCGTGTGCTTGTCCGCGCATCCGGCACCGAACCGCTTATCCGTGTGATGGTCGAGGCGCCAAGCGAAGCGGAGACCGACATGGTCTGCGCACAGCTCTGCCAGGCCGTCGAGGATGCGCTGGCGTAGCGTGCAGCTGGCTCCGGTTGGCTGCAGCGCGGGCTGCGTCCCGGGGTACCCCGGGAAGTAGACTCGGAGCCGTTCATGTGCGGAATCGTCGGCTACGTCGGGCCGCGGCGCGTACGGCCGCTGCTGTTCGACGGACTCAAGAAGCTCGAATATCGCGGGTACGACAGCGCCGGGATCTCGGTGTTGGACGGCGACCGCATCGACCTTGTGCGCGCGGTCGGCAACCTCGACTTTCTGCGAGCTGCGATCGACGCGCAGGACGGGCTTGCTGCCAACGGGCACGGGGATACCAACGGGTCAAGCAACGGAACCGCGCCCGGGACCGGCATCGGCCACACCCGTTGGGCCACGCACGGCCGCCCGACCGAGGCCAACGCGCACCCGCACTACAACACCAACAGCCGCATCCACATCGCGGTCAACGGCATCGTCGAGAACTACATCGTGCTCAGGGAGAGGTTGCTCGAGCGCGGTGCCGTCTTCACCTCTGAGACCGATGCCGAGGTGATCGCGCACCTGATCTCAGAGCACTATCAGGGGGATCTCGCCGACGCGGTGCGCGCCGCCTACAAGGAGCTGCACGGCCACTACGCGTTCGTCGCGATGAGCGCGGACGAGCCTGGGGTGCTGGTCGGGGCGCGCAAGGAGTGCCCGCTCGTCGTTGGCCGTGGCGACGGCGAGCAGTTCATCGGCTCAGCCGTTTCGGCATTCCTGAGTGAGACCAACAGGGTTCAGTACATGAACGACGATGAGATCGTGATCATGCGGCCCAACGGCGTTGAGTTCACGACCGTCGACGGCGACTCGCTCGCTCGCGAGATCAGCGAGATTGACTGGGATGCCGACACCGCCGAGAAGGGCGGCTACGAGACGTTCATGCTCAAGGAGATCAACGAGCAGGCCGATGCCGTTGCCGACACGATCGGGGAACGCGCCGCCGACGACCACACGATCGATCTGGGCGATCTCGGCGCCATCGACGACGAGCTTCTGCGTCGCATCGAGCGGATCGTGGTCGTCGCCTGTGGGACCTCCTACCACGCGGGCCTGGTCGGTCGTTACGCGATCGAGGAATGGGCGCGGGTGCCGGTCGACGTTGAGATCGCCTCCGAGTACCGCTACCGCAACCCGGTGGTCAGTGCGACCGATCTCGTTATCGGCGTGTCGCAGTCCGGTGAGACGGCCGACACGCTCGCCGCGATGCGGACCGCCAGGCGCTGCGGCGCCAGCGTGCTCGCGGTCTGCAACGTCATGGGCTCGCAGATGACGCGCGATGCCGACGGCGTGCTGTACACGCGAGCCGGCATCGAGATCGGTGTGGCTGCAACCAAGACGTTCGTCACACAGGTGGTTGCCTTCCAGTTGTTCGCGCTGCGCCTGGCCGAGCTGCGCGGTGCGCTCGCCGGCGAGGAACTGACCGCTCTGATCCGCGAGGTCAAGCAGCTTCCGCACTTGATTTCGGCGACGCTCGAGGCCGGTACCGCCGAAATCGAGCGGATCGCGGCCGACGTGTGCGAGCGCAACTTCTTCATGTACCTGGGGCGCAATGCCGGCCTGCCGATCGCACTCGAGGGTGCGCTCAAGCTCAAGGAGATCTCGTATGTCGCGACCGACGCCTACGCGGCCGGGGAGATGAAGCACGGGCCGATCGCGTTGCTCGATGAGACGACCCCGGTGGTGGCGGTCGCAACCGAGTCACCGGTGTTGGAGAAGCTCGTCTCCAACATCCAGGAGGTCCGCGCCCGCGGCGCCCGCGTGATCGGCATCGCCACCGAAGGTGACACGGAGATCGTGCAGCATTGCGATGAGGTGATCCGCGTGCCTCGGACGCACTGGATGCTGAACCCCTTGTTGGCGGTGATCCCCCTGCAGTTGCTGGCGTACTTCATCGCCACCCGCCGTGGGCTCAACGTCGACCAGCCGCGCAACCTCGCCAAGACCGTCACCGTTGAGTGACAGCGCCGCGCGCTGATGGGCCTGCCAGCTTGGCTGACTCCGTTGCCCGACGCCGCCGAGCAGCGGGCGCTCGATAGCTGGGCGATCGATCAGCTCGGAATCCCGTCGGAGACGCTGATGGAGCGGGCCGGAACCGGGCTCGCACGCGTTTGTGCGGAGCTGGTCCCGATGGGGCGCTTCGCGATCGTCTGCGGTCGTGGCAACAATGGCGGCGATGGTCACGTGGCGGCACGCGTGTTGCGCGAGATGGGGCGTGACGTGACGGTCGTCGACGTCGCAGAGGCTGACCCAAAGACGATCACGGCCGCGCTCGAAGGGGCTGCGGGAATCGTCGACGCGCTGCTTGGAACCGGGTTCTCGGGTGCGCCGCGCGAGCCGATCAGCACCGCGATCGCCGCGATCAACGCTGCTCGCGGGGCGAATTCCGCCATCACGGTGGTCGCTTGCGACGTACCGAGCGGCGTCGATGGCTCGAGCGGCGAGATCACCGCCGAGGCGGTCAAGGCCGACGCGACGGTGACCTTCCACGCCGGCAAGCCCGGGCTCTGCATCGCTCCCGGCAAGGGGCACAGCGGGCGCGTGCAGGTGATCGACATCGGCATCCCCGGTGCCAACCAGCCCGTCACGCCGATGATCGGTCTGATCGAGGATCGCGTGCGCGACGCGATCCCTCGCCGTGACGCAGCCTCGACCAAGTTCAGCGTCGGCAGCGTGCTCGTCGTCGGCGGCTCACGCGGGCTGACGGGCGCGCCCGTGCTCGCCTCAATGGCGGCCGCGCGTGCCGGAGCCGGCTATGTGACGGTCGCCGCGCCTGCATCGGTCGCGCCGGTGCTTGCGGCCAAGTTGCTCGAGGTGATGACCGTCGAGCTGCCTGACGAACCGGAGACCGGTTTCAAGCGCGGCGCATCGCGGATGGCGGTGGAGCGTGCCGGCCGCACGGAGGCGCTCGTTCTCGGGCCTGGGCTCGGCCGCCTGCCGGCTGCCCAAAAGTTCGCACGCGACGTCGCGACTCACGCGAACCTCCCGCTCGTCCTCGATGCCGACGGCCTCAACGCACACGCCGAGGAGGGCGGACTTGAACAGCTCGCGCGGCGAGAGGCGCCGACGGTGCTGACCCCGCACGCCGGTGAGCTCGGACGGCTGCTGGGGCTGCCGAGCGCGGAGATCGACGCGCATCGGCTTGAGCATGTGCGTGCCGCCGCCGCCCGTGCGCAGGCGATCGTCGTGCTCAAGGGCGATGACTCACTGATCGCCCACCCCGACGGCCGGGTCGCGATCAGTCCCGGCGGCGCGCCGGCGCTTGCAACGGCCGGCACCGGCGATGTTCTGTCCGGCGTGACCGGGGCGTTCCTTGCGAAAGGTGTCGATCCGTTCACAGCCGCCTGCGCCGCAGTCTCGACGCATCTCGCCGCCGGCGTGATCGCCGCCGTCCGGGTCGGCAGCGAGGGTGTGATCGCCAGTGATGTGATCGCCGCGTTACCGCGGGCGCGCGAGACGCAGCCTCAGGCGTCGTCAGAGGAGAGCTGAGATGGCGCTACGCGCCGTTGCCGAGGTCAACCTCGCGGCGATCGAGCGCAACACAGCCCGGCTGCGCGAGCGGATCGGCGCTCATACGCGGCTTTGCGCCGTCGTCAAGGCCGACGGCTACGGTCATGGCGCAGTGCCGGCGGCGCGGGCTGCCCTGCGCGGCGGCGCGAGCGTTCTGGCAGTGGCGACCGCCGACGAGGCCGGCGAGCTGCGGCGAGCCGGTCTGGACTCACCGATCCTCGTACTCGGTGCGCTCAGCGACGAGGAGCTTCCCGTCGCGGTTGCAGCCGGCGCTGAGCTGGTCGTGTGGGACGAGCGCTCCGCCGAGCAGCTGCGGACACTGGCTCACTCGACCGGGGCTCCGATCCGGGTGCACGTGAAGCTGGATACGGGCCTCGGTCGTCTTGGCACACGTGAGCCGCAGCAGGCGCTGGCAGTCGCCCGGGCGGTCGTCCACGCGGCGCCATGGCTCGAGCTCGTCGGCGTGATGACGCATTTCGCCACTTCCGACAGTGACCAGGAGTTCGTCGCCGATCAGCTGGCAGCGTTCAGGCCGTTCGTGGCCGAGGGACGGGCGCTCGCCCGGACCGATCTGACGGCGCATGCCGCCAACAGCGCCGCGATCCTGCTGACGCCGTCCAGTCACTTCGACATGGTCCGTGCCGGCATCGCCCTGTACGGCGGCGACCCGATGAACGACGACCCCGCTGACCACGGGCTCGAGCCCGCGCTCGCATTGCGGACCTATGTGGCCGCCGTCAAGCCGATCGCCGCGGGGGAGAGCACCGGCTACGGGCGGCGCTTCATCGCCGCGCACGACAGCCATATCGCGACGCTTCCGATCGGCTACGGCGATGGTGTCGTGCGTGCGTTGGCCAACAACTGCGACGTCCTGATCGGCGGCCGCCGTTACCCGCTGCGCGGAATGGTCAGCATGGACAACATCACCGTCGACATCGGGCCTGATCCGGTGGTCCGGCCTGGAGATCGCGCCACCCTGATCGGTACCGACGGCGATGAGCGCCAGACCGCCGAGGACATCGCGCGCCGAGTCGGCACGATCAGCTACGAGGTGTTCTGCTGGATCTCGCGGCGGGTACCACGCGTCTACCACCACGACGGGAGTCCGGCTTGAACGGCGAGGCGCGCGGCCCGCTGGTCGTGCTCGTTGAGCTGGTTCCACGCCACGGGCAGGCTTGGCTGGTCGGTGGTGCCGTGCGTGACAGCTTGCTCGGGCGTGAGACGCCCGACTTCGACCTCGCCGTCAAGGGCGACGCTCGTGGCCTGGCTCGCGAACTGGGTCGCGTCGCGGGTGGGCACGCGTTTCAGCTTTCCGAGGAGTTCGGCGCATGGCGCGTGCGCTCGCACGATCAGGACTGGCAGGTCGATCTGACGCCGCTGATGGGGGAGTCACTCGAACAGGATCTGCGCCGGCGCGACCTCACGATCAACGCGATCGCACGCAAGTTGGTGCCGGCCGACAGCGAGCTTATCGACCCGTTCGGTGGCGTCGCCGATCTCGAGGCACGGCGGCTGCGCAGCGTTGGGCCGGATTCGTTCAGCGCCGATCCGCTACGTGTCCTGCGGCTCGCGCGCATAGCCGCCGAGCTCGGCTTCACGGCCGACGCGGACACGCTGCGGCTCGCCGCAGCGTCGGCTTCATCACTCGGTGCGGTCGCGGCCGAGCGCGTATTCACAGAGATCCGGTTGACGCTGGTCAGCGATCGCGCCGTACACGGACTCGAGCTCGCCAGCGACATCGGCGCGACTGGCGCGGTCCTGCCGGAGCTGGATGCTCTGCGCGACATCGAGCAGAGCGACTTTCATCACCTCGACGTCTACGGCCACACGATGGCGACGCTACAGGCGGTGATCGACCTCGACCGTGATCCCGCCGCCGTTTTCGGAGAGCTTGCGCCGGCCCTGGCGGAGGTTCTCGTCGAACCGCTCGCCAACGAGATGACCCGTGGCCAGGCGCTCCGGCTCGGCGCGCTGATGCATGACATCGCCAAGCCGGTCACGCGGGCTGTCAACGCCGACGGACGTGTGACTTTCTTTGGGCACGACGTACGTGGAGCGGAGCTGACAGTTGAGATCCTCACACGGCTGCGCGCAAGCGAACGGCTCTCGAGCCACGTGGCCGCGCTCGCACGAGATCACCTGCGGCTCGGCTTTCTGGTGCACAAACGGCCACTATCGCCCCGTGCGATCTACGACTACCTCGCCGCCTGTGAGCCGGTGGAGGTTGACGTCACGGCCCTAAGCGTCGCCGACCGGGTCGCGACGCGCGGGCGCAACGCCGACAGGGCTGTCACCGCGCACCTCGAGCTCGCTCGCGAGATGCTGGGTGATGCCCTCGCTTGGCGAGCCGATCGCCCCCGATCTCCGATTGCGGGCGATCAGCTCGCGCACGCGCTCGGAATCGCACCGGGCCCCCAGCTCGGGCGCCTGCTCGCGGAGCTGACCGAGGCGTCCTATGCCGGCGAGATCGAAACCGACGAGCAGGCGCTTGCGCACGCGCGTGATTGGCTAGCGTGCGAGTCCGTCGGAACGCCGCGCGGCACAGACGGGGACAGGTAGGGTGTTTCCATGGCCGAGGACTGCATCTTCTGCAAGATCGTCGCGGGCGAGATTCCTGCTCTGATCATCGACCAGGACGGCCAGACACTCGCCTTCATGGACATTGCGCCCGCTACGCGCGGGCATCTGCTCGTGATCCCCAAACGGCATGCGACCGACCTCTGGGAGATCGAGCCGGAGCAGCTGAAGGCCGTCGCGGCCGCTGCCCAGCGCATGGCGCTGCGGGTCCGGGACCGGCTCGGCGCGGATGGCGTCAACCTCATCAACTCCTGCGGGGCTGCCGCCTGGCAGACGGTGTTTCACTTCCACATCCACGTGATCCCACGTTACGTAGGCGACCCGCTCAAGCTTCCGTGGGTGCCGAGCCCCGGAGACATGGACGCGATCGCAGCAACCGCGGCCGATTTGCGCTGATCGTACGCACACGCGTTTTCTTTAAGCCGACGTTTGCGCCTTGATACGGTTTTCCTGTTCTGCCGGGGCCACAGGGGCGCCGGGCGACTATCGCGAGCAGCGCCGAAGGGGATTCATCACATGGCAACGGGATCCGTCAAGTGGTTCAGCGACGACAAGGGTTTCGGGTTCATCACTCCTGATGATGGTGGCCGGGACCTGTTTGTCCATTTCAGCGGTATCAATGGTGACGGTTACAAGTCGCTTGCTGAGGGCTCAAAGGTCTCCTACGAAGAAGAGGCTGGCCCGAAGGGGCCAAAAGCGGTCAACGTCACGAAGATCTGACAGCTGTGGGGGCACGCCGGCCAGATGGCCGGCGTGCAACATTTCGCGCAACTTGAACGTCCCTGTCGTGTTCAATGAGCGTATGAAACGAGTCGTATCGGCCCTGGCGGCCATGCTCGGGGCCGCTGCCCTCGTGCCCGCTGTTGCTTCCGCCGCGGACATCCAAGTTGGAGTGACGGCCACGCCGCTGGTCTCGCCAACGTGTCCCACGGATGCTCAGGGCGGCGCATGCAAGATCGTGCTCACACAGGTGACGGCCTACGAGACGCTGAGAGACGGCGTTAAGAACCCGACCACGATCAAGCAGTCCGGTGAGATCTCATCCTTCACGCTCGGCCTGACCGGCACGAGCGTCGTCACCGCTAAGGACCTGACCTACCTCAACAAGACCTACGGTGGCCCGCCGGAGGCACAGCTCACGGTGCTGCGCGCGACCGGGACGGCTGCGAATCCGACGTTCCGGGTGGCCGCTGAGTCGCCCGTCTTCAAGCTGCGTCCAGAGCTGGGCCAGGTCGCCGAGTTCCCCCTTGTTGCGCCCCTGCCTGTGGTGCGCGGCGAGATCCTCGCGTTGACCGTGCCGACATGGGCGCCGGTGCTGTCGTTCGAGCTGGACACGACGAAGTTCTCCTACGCACAGAGTCGCGCCAAGCAGACGACCAGCTCAGGCTCGAGCTGCAACGCGACAGCACCCGCGAACCTCGCGCAGATCACGATCGGCGAGCTGTCGAGCTACTCCTGCACCTTCCCAGGCACCCGCGTCGAATATTCGGCGCTCGAGATCACGACGCCGGCTGGCTTCTCGGCGGCGGACCGCAAGCGCCAGGCAGCCAAGCGCTAGGCCGCTACGCGCCTGCGCTGATCGCGTCGCCCGCGGCCGGTGCCGGGGTGTCGCGCAGATAGCGCTCGGCGTCCAGTGCGGCCTGACAGCCGGAACCGGCGGCGGTGACCGCCTGGCGGTAGGTGTGGTCGACCAGGTCCCCGGCGGCGAACACGCCGGCCAGGTTCGTACGGGTCGAGTGGCCCTCAGTGACGACATATCCGTTCGCGTCGAGCTCGACCTGATCGGCGACCAGATGCGACTGCGGGTCGTGGCCGACTGCGATGAAAGCCCCCGCGAGTTCGAGCTCACGGATTGAGTCGTCGCTCGTGTTGCGCAGCCGTGCGACGGCCAGCGAGCCACCCTCGCCGGCGATGAACTCGTCGATCGCATAGGGCGTGAGGAACTCGACGTTCGAGACGGCACGGGCGCGCTCGAGCATGATGTTGGAGGCGCGGAACTCGTCGCGGCGGTTGATGACCACCACCTTCGAGGCGAACTTGGCGAGGAACATCGCCTCCTCCATCGCCGAATCGCCGCCACCGACAATCACCGTCGGCACGTCGCGGAAGAACGCCGCATCGCAGGTCGCGCAGTAGCTGACGCCGCGCCCGGAAAGCAGTTCCTCACCAGGAACGCCGAGCTTGCGGTGCTTTGCTCCCATCGCCAGAACGACGGTGCGCGTCAGGTGCACATCGTCACCGACGAAAACCTTGTGCAGCCCGCCGTCTGTGGAAAGCTCGACCGACGTGACCTCATCGGTCTCAAGACGCGCGCCGAAGCGCTCGGCCTGGTCGCGCATCCGCTGCATCAGCTCTGGGCCCATGATCCCCTGTGGAAAGCCCGGGAAGTTCTCAACATCGGTGGTCTGCTGCAGCAGTCCACCCCAGGCGAAGCCCTCGACGATCAGCGGGTTGAGATTGGCTCGCGCGGTGTAAAGCGCTGCCGTGTAGCCCGCCGGCCCGCTGCCGACAATCACGACGTTCTCGTGTGCGTTATCAGTCACTTCAGTAAGTATAGGGTGGTTGTTGTAGCCAGATGCTCACGTCGCCGCCGCGGCGGCACTGTCTGCCTCTTCCCAACGTCGAACGGTGTGACGCAGCTGGAAGTACGCGACGGCGCCGGGAAGGGTTGGCAACCAGAACGAGAACGCGCGGTAGGCGAGCACGGCCACGACTGCGGCTTGAACACTGACGCCGAACGCGGTGAAGGCGCCGATCAGCCCGCCCTCGACGCCGCCGAGCCCGCCCGGGAGCGGCAGCGTGTTCGCAATCCAGCCGACGAAGTAAGCCATCACGATCACGGCCTTGGGCGGCGAGTAGCCGAAGGCATGGAAGCACGCCCAGAGGGTCGCGATGTCGAAGCCCCACCAGGCGATCGCTCCGAGTAGCCCCGGGTCGCCACCACGAACCAGCGCGATCGCGGTGCGGACCCCGGTGGCCGCGGTGCTCGGGACGGTTGCGAGCCGCCTTGCGATCCGGCTCGAGAAGTTGTCGCCGTGCGAGTGCGATACGACGATCCGGTCGATGTCACGTGGCAGCAGCGACATGCCGGTAACCAGCGCGATCACGACCGCCCCGAAAATCGCCGGCACGATCGTGATCGCGAAGGGCGCCGGCCCCGCGAACACGTGCAGATAAAGGCCTACGCCGACGATCACGAGTGAGCCCATGTAGACGGCGTAGAGCAGCGTCATGAACGCGATCATCCGCGAGGCGACGAGCCGACCATCCATCCCCGAGCGCCTGAGCGCCCATGCCGTCAGCGCGATGCCACCGGCGCCCGCCGCAGCGAAGAGGCGCGTCGCCGCCAGCCCCGCCATCGTGATCTGGTAGCTGGCGTTCCAGTCGATCCGGGAGGTGCGGTGGACGAAGACCGCACGGAACAGCACGATGTAGCCGCCGAAGGAACAGGCCTCGAGCAGCGCCGCGCCGGCCAGCCACCAGGCGTTGCCCTCGCGCAGCCGCTTGATGCTCGCTTCGAAGCCGACGAGCTTCGGCAGACCGAAGTAGAGGAATGCGAAGATGCCGAGAACGAAGATCACCGACGCGATGATTCGTCCGCGCGTGAGCACCACGCGTGGCATCTGCTCCGGCTGGCGCGCTGCGTGCCGCTTATCCGGTTCAGTTTCGGTGCCTGCGGGCGTGGGGTCCGTGGGACCAGATCCGTCGGCCGGCGAGACGCGCTTCGTGGGCGACTTCTCGGCCACGCGAAGATCAGCTGCCCTCGGCCGCTGCGTGCAGGGTATTCAGCGCGCGCGTGAACGCACGCGCTGACGGGGCGAGGTGACGGGAACTGCGATGAACGGTCTCGGCAAGCGCGCCACCGGCGATCACATCGATTGCGTAGTGCTCACCGAGGTAGATCAGCGCAAGGCCCAGCGTGCTGGCATAAGCCCAGCCGACCGCGCCCGCAACCGGATCCACCTCCGAGAGCAGGCGTGCGGCCATCAATGAGCTGGCGAAGTGCAGGGACGGCATGGCGGCGAGCGGATTCCCCCCGAGGACATCGTAAAGATCGTTCCAGCGGCTCCCCCAGAAGCGCTCGCCGTACTCGAGCATCATGCGTCGCACGGGCAGCGGCGCCGAGGTCTTGTCATAGCGGTGTCCAAACTCGCCGATCTCGACTTCGCCATTGAGGCTTTCTATATATCCGTGGGCTGCGGCCCACCAGGGTGGCGCGGTCGGGAGCGTCCAGTAGACGACGGCGCCAAGGTCGAAGACCGCGTACATCCGTGCTGCCGCCGCGGGCAGGTCCTTCGGCCTCCGCAGCGCCACATAGATGACGGCCAGGTGCGGGACCGCGAACCACGCCCAGTGGGACCAGACGAGCACCCGCTCGAAGTGGTTGATCTCGCCATCGCGCGAGAACGTCTTCTGCAGACGCTGGGTCGGGATCTTGCCAAGGCCCAGCACGCGGTCGATCGCGATCGGGTACCGGACGTGAACCCGCTCGCGCAACCGCTCCGCGTCGTCGTTGGGCATCTCGTACGCGGCCAGATAGGCCCACATCTGCAGTGCGCACACGCCCACCTCCCGCAGCCGTCCCCTGGGCGCGACCACGCTTAGCGCGATCGGGGCGCTTGCGGCCGCCGCAAGTACAGGGCCTTTGGGGAGGTTCAACCTGCGCCGAAGTAGGGGCGCAGCGGCACCCGCGGCCACGAGCGCCCACGCCGTACCTCGAATGGCCCTCGACAGTCGCAAGCGCGGGGAGTATAGAAAGAGGGGTCATGTTGTTGCTGATGCGACCAGGTTGCCTCCTGTCTCTATAAGATGCAGCGCGCTGTGAATTTCGTTCGCTCATTCCTCAGCGCCGGACGGCGCGCCGGCGTGAAGTGGCTGGCGCTCGGCCCGCTTCTGCTGGGGGCCTACCTGACGCTCGCGCAGAACGCATCGGCCCGCTGCTGCACGCTGAAGTCGGGCGCCTCGCCGAACGCCAACGGCATCGCGAGCCTCTACGACATCGTCTTCATCCTGGCAATCATCGTGTTCGTTGCCGTGTTCGGCTTCGTGGTCTACTCGGTGTGGGCGTTCAGGGCGCACAAGAACCCGGTGGCGCTGCAGATCCATGGCAACACCAGACTCGAACTGGGACTCACGCTGACGGCCGCACTGATCCTCGTGATCATCGCGACCGTGACCTTCATCAAGCTGCCAGGGATCATCAACGCGCCGAACTCGGACCCGACTGCGAGCGCGGCCCTATCGGCTTCGCTGACAGCACCCAACCCGCCGAGTGGCAAGAAGCTGACGATCTGCGTCACCGGCCGACAGTTCATCTGGCGCTACACGTACGGCGCCAATTGCAACGAGCAGGCCTGGCAGGACAAGCTGCCGTACTCCTATCAGGAGATGGTCGTTCCCGCCGGCGTCACCGTGAGCCTTGTGATCCAATCCAGCGACGTGATCCACTCGTGGTGGGTCCCTGCGCTCGGGGGCAAGGTTGACGCTGTGCCCGGCTTCACGACGTATACCTGGTTCAAGGCACTGCACACAAACGAGCTCTACCACGGCCAGTGCGCTCAGCTTTGCGGACGTCAGCACGCGTTCATGACGGCGCTTGTCAAGGTCGTTTCGCCACAGCAGTACACGGCCTATATCAAGACGCTGACGAAAGAGATCACCGTGCAGAACAATCAGGTGGCTCAGATCCGGCAGGCTCTCATCCAGCAGGGCATCCTGACTCCGAGCGGCAACTTCTAACCAAGCGGATTCCAGTCACATGAGCACTACCGATCAAGCGGTTCGTCCGGTACCCGAAATCCTCCGCCACAAGGTCGAGCAGCCGCGGCAGACACGCCAGTGGCTCGACTGGGTGCTGACGACCGACCACAAGAAGATCGGGATCATGTACTTGGTCCTGACCTTCGTGTTCTTCCTGCTCGGTGGCGTCGAGGCGCTGCTGATGCGTTCGCAGCTCGCGGTGCCGAACAACACGCTGATCAGCGGCGAGCACTACAACGAGCTGCTGACGCTGCACGGGACGACGATGATCTTCCTGTTCGTCGTGCCTGTCATGGCCGGCTTCGGCAACTACTTCATTCCGTTGATGATCGGCGCGCGTGACATGGCCTTCCCGCGTCTGAACGCGCTTTCGTTTTGGCTGCTGCTCTGCGGCGGCATCGTGTTCTACGCGTCGCTGTTCTGGCATCCACCCGAAGCGGGCTGGTGGAGCTACCCGCCGTTGTCGAGCATCCAGTACTCGCCCAGCGGCGGTCAGGACGCCTGGATCTTCCTGATCCACCTCACCGGTATCTCATCGCTTGTCGGCGCGATCAACTTCTACGTCACGATCGTGAACATGCGCGCGCCCGGCATGAGCCTGGGTCGCATGCCGCTGTTCGTCTGGTCGATCCTGATCTACGCGGTGCTGCTGATCATCGCGCTTCCCGTGATCGCCGCCGCCGTCACGATGCTGCTGACCGATCGCCACTTCGGGACGCACTGGTTCGACCCAACCAACCACGGCTCACCGGTGCTCTGGGAAAACCTGTTCTGGTTCTTCGGGCACCCCGAGGTCTACATCATGATCCTGCCGGGCTTCGGGATCATCTCGGAGGTCTTACCGGTGTTCTCGCGCAAGCCGATCTTCGGCTACAAGGCGATCGCCGCCTCGACGATCGTGATCGCCTTCTTGGCGACCCTCGTGTGGGCTCACCACCTGTTCACGGCGCCGATGCCGCTGGTGGTGCTCGGCTTCTTCATGCTGAGCTCGTTCCTCATCGGGATCCCGACCGGCGTCAAGATCTTCAACTGGACGGCGACGCTGTGGCGCGGCTCGCTCGTGATGACGACCGCGATGTGGTGGGCCTGCGGCTTCATCATCATCTTCCTGATCGGCGGCATCACAGGCATCTTCCTGGCGGTGTTCCCAGTCGACTGGCAGCTCAACGACACGTATTTCGTGGTCGCGCACTTCCATTACGTGCTCATGGGCGGCGCCGTCTTCACGATCATGGCCGGCACCTACTACTGGTATCCGAAGATGACGGGCCGACTGTGCGACGAGCGCCTCGGCAAAGCCTCGTTCTGGGTCACGTTCTTCGGCTTCAACATGACGTTCTTCGTCCAGCACGCGCTGGGGTTGTCGGGCATGCCGCGACGGATCTACACCTACCAGCCGGGCATGGGCTGGTCGACCTACAACCTGATCTCCTCGATCGGCTCGTACATCCTTGCGCTCGGCATCCTGATGTCGGTCTACAACTTTGCCGTCAGCTACAAGAAGGGCAAGGTCTCCGGCCCGGACCCGTGGAAGGGGAACACGCTCGAGTGGTTCACGACCTCGCCGCCACCGGTCAACAACTTCGACGTCGTGCCGCGGGTCCGCTCAGTCGAGCCGATGCGCGACATCCGCCTCGAGGTCGAGGCCCAGACCGGACAGCTACAAAAGACCGGCGGCTCCGAGCAATTTGCGAGGGTATAAGCGGCGCCTCGCGGCGTCCTCGGTCGCTCGCGTACTTCCGTGTGACGCCGCTGTACCGGCGCGAGGCTTTGTCCTCGGTCGCTCGCGTACTTTCGTACGCCACGCTTCCTGCGTCCGCGCCTCGCTTGGTCCATCGACGCCACACCGCGCTGCCGTGCAGCGGGTTCGACAGCGCCCGCAGAGCCGCCAACCCGTATGTCCGGGTTTGCACCGGCGCTAACGCGCGGTTGATGGTTCCGACGGTAATCTGAAGGTCGCCTTGAGTACGTCGTCCTTTACTCCCGCGGAAGCGGGCGCCAGTGGCCTGCGGCAGGTCGTCTCCGACTATGTGGAGCTGACCAAGCCCAAGGTCCAATCGTTGTTGCTGCTGACGACGGTCGCGGCTATGGAGATCGCTGGGGATCCGTCGGTCGGGAAGATCGCGCTGGCGTGCGTTGGCGGTTACATGTCGGCCGGCGGCGCTGGGGCTGTCAACCACTGGTATGACCGTGACATCGACGGGCGGATGGAGCGGACCGCGTCGCGGCCGATCCCGGCCGGGCGTGTATCGCCGCGGGCGGCGCTGATCTACGGATGCGCGCTTGCGGTTGGCTCGTTCATCCTCATGTCGCTGACGCTCAACGTGCTCGCGGCCACGCTGGCGCTCGGCGGGTTCGTCGGATACGTGGGGGTCTACACGGTCTGGCTCAAGCGCAGGACCTGGCACAACATCGTGATCGGCGGCGCCGCCGGCGCGATTCCGCCGATGGTCGGCTGGGCGGCGACTCGGGGCTCGCTCTCGTGGACCGCGGTCTACCTGTTCGCAATCGTCTTCTACTGGACGCCGCCGCACTTCTGGGCGCTGAGCCTGCTGATGAAGGACGAGTACGAGAAGGTCGGGGTGCCGATGTTGCCGGTCGTCCGCGGCGAGGCGATGACCCGCCAGCAGATCCTCCTGTACTCGCTGTTGCTCTACGCGGTCACGCAGTTGCCGTTCTGTGCGGGAGCGTTCGGCGAGGTCTATCTGGTCGCATCGGTGCTGCTCGGGATCGTGTTCGTCGTGCTCGCCGCGATCTTGTATCGGCGGCAGGACCGGGCCAGCGCGCTGCGCCTCTACCTTTATTCGCTGGCGTACCTGGCCCTGCTATTTGGCGCAATGGTCGCCGACGTCAAGCTTTGACGCAGCCGCTTTGAGGGGCACCCGCGTCCACGTAAACAGGTAGGATTGGGGTCGATGGACAAGAAGCTCGCCCGCAAGAACCTCCGTGCCGGCCTGATCGCCGGCGCTATCTGCGCGTTCATGTTCGGCGCAACGTTCGTTGTCGCCGCGGTCTACCTGCACTCATGAGCACGACTGACCCTGCATACCTGCGCACAGCGGAAACCGCCGAGAAAGAGCAGGTTTCTGTCGAGCCCGAGGCTGCGCCGCCCGCGGGCGAAGAGATCCACCTTCCCGGTGGATCGCCCATCCCGCTGATCGTCGCACTCGGGATCACGCTGCTCGTAATCGGCACCACTATTTGGTGGGTGTGGTCGCTCGTCGGATTCATCACGATCGTGATAGCGGTCGGGATTTGGATCCGTGATGTCCGCCGTGACATCGACGACCTGCCCGAGGAACACCACCATTGACCGGGGGTCATAAGTTGAGGACGCTTCAGAAATACCGGATGCGGACCCCATCGACCGGCCGCGAAGTGATCGTCCTGGTAGAGCCTGACAAGGTCTACGTCGACCGAAGCACGGAAGAGCCGCTCGAGGTGGTTTCGGAGCTGATTCCACTCGCGCCGACCGAGTCGGAGCTGCCCTGGTCGATTGAGAACCTGCGCTTCTGCAACCACTGCGACCAGCTCGTGCAGAAGGACCTGCTCGACTGCGCATGGTGCGGCAAGCGGATGGATTCGGTCGCCGGCTAGCCGGCTCGGCCGTACGCTAGGAGGCAGCCTTGCTGGATTGGGCCCGGGATCGTCGATACCGCGCAGTCGCTTCGGCGTGCGCGGCGGTTGCCGCAGCGCTGGCCGTCGCCGCCTGCGGTGGCGGTGGCTCGGGCTCGGGCGACACCAGCGGCGCGCCGCCGCTGACGGTTCCGACCACGGGCGTCGCCTCACCGCCGGTGGCCACGACCACCGGGACGAGTACGACATCGACGTCGTCAACCTCCGATTTGGGTTCGAGCGACACCTCGAGTTCGGACTCTGGTGCCGCTGGCGCGGGTGGCGGTGCCACGACGCCCACAGGCGGCGGTCAGACTGGGCTCGGCGGTGGCGAGACAAGCACGGGTTCGGAGACGTCGACGACGTCGAACACAGCCACCACGCCGCCGTCGACCTCGACCACCGGGGGCGCCGGCATCGGGCAGTGACCGCTGCCCGCAAGCGGTGCGGGTTGCGGATGGTGACGGTCTCGGCGACCCTCGAGGCACGCTTAGACTCAGCGTGTGGACCCCTTCGAGATCGGCGTGCTCGTCGTTGTTGCCGTCGCGGTCCTGGCGTCGTGCCTGGCTGCAAGGGCGAGTGCGGGCAAGCGCCTGAGTGAGTTCGGCGCTCATCGGCACGACCCGCGTCCGGCCGCCGACGCGGAGGCAGCACGCGACCTCGAGGACCTTCAGGACATGCTCGACGTGACAAATGCGCGCCGGCGCGCCCGCGGGCTGCCGGAGCGCTCGCTCGCCGATGCGATGCGGGAGTTCGGCGCCGACTAGGCCGAGTGGGCGGCCGCCTCGACGGCGTCAACCGCCCCGAGCACCCAAACCGCCCGCCCAACGGGCGATTTGTGCGCGCGGGGCGCTTCCAGAGCCCCGGTGTGCCAAACCGCAGAGTGGGCGGCTGGTTTCGTGGCTCGGGGCGGCTCGCCGCGCCGCGAGATCGAGCCACGAGCCCACGAGCCGACGAGCCCACGGGATCACGGGATAACGACTGCGGATCCCTCGAAACGACCGGCGCGAAGGTCCGCCAGGGCCTGCTCAGCCTGCTCGAGCGGATAGGTGGTGGTGGTCGTGACCACCGGTACCTGCGGCGCCAGCGCGAGGAACTCCTCGGCATCTTGCCGCGTGAGGTTCGCCACCGAGCGGATGCTTCGCTCCTCCCAGAGATCGTCATAGGAGAAGGCCGGGATCTCTGACATGTGGATGCCGGCGCAGACGACAGTACCCCCGCGATCGAGCGCTCGCAGCGCTTGCGGCACCAGGCTTCCGTCCGAGGCGAAGATGATTGCGGAATCCAGTGGTTCGGGTGGCAGCTCGGTGCTCGCTCCCGCCCAGGCCGCGCCGAGCGACAACGCAAACTCCATCGTCCGATCGTCGCCTGGCCGCACAAATGCGTACACCTCACGGCCCTGGTGCACGGCGACCTGGCAGATCATGTGAGCCGACGAGCCAAAACCGTAGAGCCCGAGCCGTCGCGCGTCACCGGCCAACCTCAGCGCTCGGTAGCCGATCAGCCCGCCACACAGCAGCGGCGCCGCCCGCTCGTCGCTCAGGCTGTCGGGTAGGGCGAAGCAGTAGCGCTCGTCGGCGACAGTCCGCTCGGCATAACCGCCGTCAATGTCCCTGCCGGTGAAGCGGGCTCGTACGCACAGGTTCTCGCGGCCGGACCGGCAGAACCGGCACTCGCCACAGGTCCAGCCGAGCCACGGGACACCGAGCCGCTGCCCGTCGTCGGTGACACCGACGATCTGGTGTCCGAGCACCACCGGCAGGCGCGGGGCGTCGATTTCGCCGTCACGCAGATGCAGGTCGGTACGGCACACGCCGCACGCTCTGACCGACAGCGCGAGCTGGCCGGGCGCGGCCACCGGATCCGGCAGCTCTCGCAGCTCGAGCGGAACCTGCTGTTCTGTCAGTACCGCCGCACGCATCGCTCGTCCTCAGGCCGCCGAGGACGATTCTGCCGCGCCGTCAGCGGCTGTTCCCTCGAGCAGGCCACCGATGCGCTCCAGCAGGTCGGAGACGATACGTGCGGTTGCACCCCAGATCATGTGCCCGTCGACCATGTAGGTGTCGGTATGAAGCGCGACGCCGCGTCGCACGAGTCGACGGCGACCGTAGCCGCTGGCCACCTGCGACAACGGCAGGTCGATCACCGCAGCCACTTCGCTGTCGCTCGGGATCCAGCGAAAGCTGCTCGGGACGAGGCCGACGAACGGGTAGATCGCGTACCCCGTCACGATCGTCGGTGTGGGTTCGAGCGCGCCCAGCACCTCTACCGCGTCCGGAGGCAGACCGACCTCCTCATTCGCCTCGCGCAATGCCGTGGCGATCAGATCTCGATCCTCCGGATCGCGCCGACCGCCCGGGAACGAGATCTCGCCGGCGTGCCGCGGCAGTTCGTGATGGCGCTCCGTGAAGACCGCGTGGAGCACGCCGCGCCTGATATGGACCGGAACGAGCACCGCCGCCTGCACGGTCGCGCGGACCTCGATCGCCGCCGCCTGCTCGGGATCGAGCAGCACCTGGTGCAGCTCTTTTCGGACCAGATCGAGCTGTCGGCTCATGAGACGACTATATGGCCATGCGGGCGGCGCCCGCACGCAATCAGGTGCGACCGTCGGCGATCGTCACCCGATTCTCGAACACGACCTCACCCTCGAGTATGCGGTGGATCGGGCACTTGGCGGCGATCACCTGCAGACGCTCGCGTTGCTCTTCGGTGCAGTTCGACGGCAGGCGCAAGTCCAGCGAGAAGGTCGTCTGGCCGCCAGGCTCAGCCGGGGTGTACTCGACCGAAACACCTAGCGGGTGGATCTCCCAGCCCTTCCGTTTCGCGTACATCTCCATCGTGATCGCGGTACACGACGCGAGGCTGGCAGCCAAGAGCTCTTGCGGGCTCGGGCCCTCGTCGCTGCCTCCGGCCTGTTCTGGCTCATCAATGACGATCTGGTGGTCACGGATGTCCACGCTGTGCCGGTAGGACTCGTGGTCCGAGCGGTGGGCGGTGACCTTCATCCGATCAACCTCCCATTTCTCGTCGATTCTCGCTGACAGGAGGTACTGTCAGGGCGCGAGCGGATTGAAGACCAATCCGGTCGGAACCTTTGGGAAGAAGTAGGTCGACTTAGGCGGCATGCTCTCACCGGAGGCGGCCACATCCTGCACGCGGCGGACCGGCGTCGGCGCCATGAACAGCGCAGCGTCGTATTCACCGGAGCGGACCAGCTCGATTGCCTCAGCATCGTCCCGGGCGTAGCCGAGACCGTCCAGATGGTCGATCTGTTCATCGCTCATTCCCAGCGCGCCCTTCAGTAGCAGCGCCTCAGTAACGGCCGTGTCGAGGTGGCGGTAGGGCTCGGAGCGGTCGGCCAGCACGGCATCGACGGCAGCCTGATTCTTGAGTGTGAGGCGATAGGGCTGCTTGTCGTACGTGTCCATGTATCCGAGCTCGAGACGCTCGTTCTCGGGTGGCGGCAACTGATCGACCGAGTCAAGCGGGGTGATCTCGAAGTCTTGTCTGATCGCTTCCGCCAGTGCCGCCCGCTTCTCCGCGGTGAGGTTGCGCAGCAGCCGGTGCGTCGGGAACACGGTCAGGCCTGGATCCTCGAGCGCCACCAGGCACATCAGCACATAGCGGTGACCCCCTTCGCCGCCGATCTCGTCCGCATAGACGCGCGCCGTCTCGTAGCGATGGTGCCCGTCGGCGATCAGCAGCTCGGCGGAGCGTGCCGCGTCCTGGACGGCCGCGATCGCGGCCGGGTCCTCCACGCGCCAGATGCGGTTCACGGTGCCGTCCGGATCGGTCGTCTGCGCCCACGGAGCGGCTGACGTCGCCGGCTCGAGCGCCTTCCACGCACGCTGCTCCGGGTCAGAGAACAACGCGAAGATCGGGGAGAGGTTGGTCTGGGTCGCTCGCGTCAACCGCAGACGATCCTCCTTCGGACCAGGGTGCGTGCGCTCGTGTGGCCGGATGCGACCAGGGCCGTAATCCTCGACGCGCACCCGTGCAAGGAATCCGCGCCGCGTACGTGCCCGACCGTCGGGACCGGTGTAATCCTGCTCGATCGGCCAGATGGACGGCGTCTCGTCCTGGACGACGATGCCCTGCTCGCGCCAATCGGCTAGCACGGCCGCGGCGTGCGCGTAGGGATCACCGCCGTCAGGCGCGCTCGGCAGGTCGATCTCCACCACGTTGTAGGGCGATTGCGCCAGTAGTGCCTCCCGCGCATCGCTGTAGATCACGTCGTAAGGGGGCGCGACCACCGGCTGCAGCCCCCCGGTCTTCTCGAGCGCGTAATGGAGCGCGCGCAGCGGTTGTACGTCGGCCATGACCTCGCGCAGGCTACAGGTCAAGGTGAAAACTCGGGCCCCAGCCAGAAGCCGCGGCCTCCGGAGCCCTACACTCTCTGCGCGGCGGGGCGTGGCGCAGCCTGGTAGCGCGCCTGCTTTGGGAGCAGGAGGTCCCCGGTTCGAACCCGGGCGCCCCGATAGTGAGTGGTGGACGATGGCTCAGACGCGTACGGCCGTGGGCGGTGGGGCTGGCTCTCTGCTTTGGCTGCTGCTGGCCGCATGACGCCGCCGCCCAGCCGGCGGCCAGATCCGCCGCGATGGCGGCCGGCGTAACCGCTTGGCTGCCGTACTGGGAGATGCCGGCGGCGCTCTCCTCGACGCTCGCCGGCGCAGGCGTGGTTGATACAGCCAGCCCCTACTGGTTTGCGATCTCAGGTCAGGCGACTGTCCACGACGAGCCAGGCGCCGGTGACGCGTCGATCGTCGCGGAACTTCGGGACCGCGGGGTGCAGGTCGTGCCGATGGTCACAGAGGACGCCGGCATGGGTCAGCTCGCGCGGATCCTCGCCAGCGCTCGACGGCGCGCGGCGATGGTGCATGCGCTGGTCTCGATCGCCGATCACGACGGATATGACGGGCTCGATCTGGACTTCGAGAACCTGGCCTACGATCCGCATCACAACAGCGCGCTCGCCGACCGGGTTGCGTCCCTCTACCCGGTGCTGGTGGGAGAGGCCTGCGCCGCGTTACACGCGATCAAGCGGACGTGCGACGTGACCGTGATGCCACGGACGACGTCCGCTCACACCTGGCACAGGGACACCGCAGCCTGGGTCTATGACTACCGCGCGCTGGCGACGGCAGCTGACCGCATGCAGATCATGGCCTACGACGATCACTCGCCAGGCGGCCCCTCGGGTCCGATCGCGCCGCTGCCGTGGGTGCGACAGGTGATCGCGTTCGCGCGTTCGCAGTCGCCGCCGGCTCGCGACGAGCTCGGGGTTCCGGCCTATGGCTACGACTGGTACGGACCCAGCTCTGCGACGACGGTCAACGCCTCACAGGCCGCCGGGCTTGCGAGCCGCGTGCACGCACGCATTCGCTGGAGCGACGTTGAGGGCGAGGACACGTTCAGCTACCGCCAGGCTCACGACACGCACACTGTCTGGTTTGAGAACGCGGCGGCTGATTACGAGCGCGCCACCCTGGCCAGAGCCGCCGGATTCGCTGGGATCGCGATCTGGGCCGCCGGGTATGAGCAACCCACGCTGTGGCCGCTGCTGGGCCGCCTCCGCGTCCAGCGGTAACCTGACCAGGGGAATCGCGGCCGGTGATCGAGGAGTGACAGTGGGATCCGCTTCGGAGACTGAAACTCAAGCAGCCACGCTGAGCGACGCAGCTCTGGTAGCCCGCTGCCGGGACGGCGACGCCCAGGCTTGGGACCAGCTCGTGGATCGCTTCGCCCGGTACGTGTACGCAATCGCGACGCAGGCGTACCGGCTGTCCGAACACGACGCCGAGGATGTATTTCAGGAGGTGTTCGCGCGGATCTACGTGCACCTGCCCGAGCTCCGCGACGACGACGCGATCCGGCCCTGGGTGGCGCAGACGACACGACGGCTTGCGGTCGACAAGCTGCGCACCGCACGCCGAGAGCAACCGGAGACGTCATTGCCAGAGAGCGGCGCCCCCGATGCGGAGCTCGAGCGGATCGACCTCGCCCTGGACGTTTACCAGGCGATGGCCGGTCTTCCTGAGAACTGCCGAGAGATCCTCGAACGGTTCTTCGCCCAGGACCAGAGCTATCACGTGATCGGCGCGGCGCTGGGTATCGCATCGGGCACGATCGCAAGTCGAATTTCTCGCTGTCTCGCGAAGCTCCGTGCGGCATTGGAGGAGCACCACGGTGCCTGAGATGGATGAGCAGGAGATCGCAGAGCTGATCGCGGTGATGCGTCCGGTGCCCGCTGGTTGGGCACGCGCCGCCCAGGAGCTCCCCAGTGCGAGCCGAGCCCTGGACACACTGATCGCCAGGGCGCAGGCGAGCGCCGAGCAACGGCAGGCGATTATTGACGACATCGAGGCGTCGCTGCGGGCCGAGGGTATTGAGCCCAGCCGGGCACTCGTCGGTCAGCTCAAGCAGCTGCTCGACTGACCCGCGCCGGCGTGGAAGCCTGACAGCCGGCGTTTCGCCGCTGTGTGGCTCCGGGTTGCGATCAGGGAAGATTCCGGAGCGCTGGCCCGTCTTGTGAATCATGAGGATGAACTCCGAAGACCGGATCGGTGAGATCGCGGCGCTGATCGCACTGCTGCGCCCCGCACCTGAGGGGTGGGTGCGCTCGGCCAAGCATCTGGCGCACGCTAATCGCGCGCTCGAGTCGGGCATAGCTAGCCTGCACGCTATGGCCGCGCCGCTCCTTGGGCCTTCAAGCCCGCGCTCGGAGAAGATCGATGGGGGCGTCTCCCGCGCACGTTGAACAGGATCTGCTGAGACTGCGGATCACGGACTTCCTCGACCGTTCCGCGTCCGAGCAGCTGACGAGTGGCAGCGGAGCCGGCTGCGGAGTCGTCGTGTCGCTCGCGGCCGCCTTGGTTACATCGTGCGCGAGGAGCTCGGTCGGCGAGTGGGACGGGGCAGCGGGTGCGCTTGCGCAGGCCGAAGTGCTCAGGTCTCGCGCAGAGCCGATGGCACAGGCAGGTGCCGAGGCGTACCTGCGCGCCAGGGCAATGCTCCAGAGCGTCCGCGAATCCGATCGCCACGAGGTTGCCGACGCACTCGATGCGGCGGCGCGGGCTCCGTTACGGATGGCCGAGACGGCCGCTGACGTCGCTCTGCTGGCAGCGGAGCTGAGCGAGCATGGACGCCCTGAGGTCGCGCCTGATGCAGCTGCGGCAGCCGCCTTGGCGCATGCCGCATGCCGCGCGGGATGCCACCTCGTTGCCGTCAACCTGCTGACCCGCGCCAATGACGAGTACCTCGAGCGGGCCCAACGTGCCGTCGCCGCTGCGTCCGAGGCGTGTGATCGCAGTTTCGCTCGTCCATTCTGACTCGCTCACTCACGACCAAGTCCGGCAGCGCCGCCAACTTCGCGTCGCTGCCGGACTGCGTCCCCCAATTCGGCCCAGGTCCGTCTGAGCCAGCCCCCAAATCTGAACTCAAGACGGGGCTGGCACGGGTTTTCTTCCCTCCGTCACAAATTTGTTTCGCGCCCGAGCGCGGCGACAATCGCATCTACGCTTCCCTCCACACTGCCAGCAGCGACCGTGACTGCCCTTTCGTCCGGCGCTGGTGGCTCGAGCGCCGCGAGCTGTGAGGCGAGCAGGCTGGCAGGCATGTAATGGCCGGTGCGGCGTGCGAGACGTTTCTCGAGCTCCCTCCTGGCCACGTCCAGATAAACGAACAGCACTTCGGGTCGCCGTAGCCGGTCACGGTAACTCCGCCTCAGCGCTGAGCACGTGATCACGCCGCGGCGGCCGGCACCCAGTTCGCCGTCGATCCAACGCGCCACCGCCGCGAGCCACGGCTCACGGTCCTCGTCGGTGAGCGGCTCGCCGGCGGCCATCTTCGCGACGTTGGCTGCCGGGTGAAGCCCGTCACCCTCGATGAAGTCCCAGCCGAGCCGCCCAGCCAGCAGCGAGGCGACCGTCGACTTACCGGCGCCGGAGACCCCCATCACGACCACGACGAATCCGGACATCGCTCAATCCTCAGCCACGGAGGGCGGCGCTAGGACTTGCGCACGCGCTCGAGGCTTGCTTTGAGCGCAGCCATCAGGTCCGGCACAGGTTCGTGCGTCGGTTCCTCGACCGGCTCGAGCTTGGCCGTCTTGCTCTTGCGCTTACGCTGGACCAGATCCAGCAGGCGCGCCCGATAGCGGTCCTCATAGGAGCTGGGTTCGAACTGCTCACTCATCGCATCGATCAGCTTCACCGCCTGAGCGATCTCGCCCCGCGTCGGCTGACCGGTCGAGCCAGTCGGAATCGTGTCGATCTCGTCAGCACTGCGGAGCTCGTCGGCGAACAGCATCGTCGTCAGCGAGAGCAGCTCGTCGCGCTCGCGCACGGCGACCAGGTACTCGTTCGAGCGCAGCACGACGCGACCGATGGCGACCTGGTTCGTGCTCGCCATTGCGTCCCGGAGGAGCCGGTAGGCACGGGTTGTGCCCTCTGAGTCGGATCCCGGGACGAGGAAGTAGGGATGGTCGAACTGGGCCGGATCGATGGCGTCGAGGTCGACGAACTCCTCGATCTCGATCGTATGCGTGCGCTCCGGCGCGGCGGCCGCGAGCTCGTCATCGGTCAGCGTGACGAGCTGGTCGTCGAGGTCAAACCCGCGGCCGATTTCCTCCCAGGCGACCTCCTCGCCGTCGGCTTCGCAGACCCGGTGAATCTGGATCCGTTCACCGGTCGCGGCGTCCACCTGATGGAAGCGCACGTCGAGGTCGCGCGTGGCGCTGACCATGCGGACCGGCACGGCAACCAGGCCGAAGCTGAGCGTGCCGTTCCAGATTCCCTGTGGCATCAGCGTGTCCTCGTCCGAGAGCTTGACTGCGAGCTGGAGCCGGCCTTGGGCTTGGTCGGCTTCGCCGGCGTGCGACGCTTGGGAGCGGCCGTCTTCGCTTCGCGCTTACGGCGGGGAGCGGCCTCGAGGCTCTGCTCGAGCGCCGCCAACAGGTCCGGCGTCGGCGGCGGCTCGGGCGCCGCGGAAGCCTTCACCTCGGAACCGGAGGCCTTCTGCTCGATCAAGGCCATGATCGCGTCGCGGTGGCGATCCTCGTGGCGCTCCGGCTCCCACGGCTGGGCAAGTGTGTCGACCAGCCGCTCGGCCATTTCGAGCTCTCGGCTCGACGGCTCGCGGCTGAGCGACGGGACGTCGATCTCGGAGCTGGGAACGATCTCGTCTGCGAACCGCATCGTGTAAAGCCTCAGTGCGTCGTCGTACGGAGCCAACGCGACGAGCTGCTCGCGCGTCCGTAGTGTGAAGCGGCCGATGCCCACCTTGCCGGTCTGCGTGAGCGCCGCGTGGAGCACTCTGTAGGCGTGCTCGCCGCCCGGCTGCGCGCCGAGCACGTAAGGACGGTCGTAGTAGATCGGATCGATCTCCTCGCCAACCACGAAGTGCTCGATCTGGACGACCTTCGCGTTGGACCCACGCGCCGTCGCGATCTCCTCATCCTCGAGCACGACCTGCTTGCCGTCGCTGATCTCGTATGCCTTGCGAATGCGCTCGCTCGGCACCTCCTCACCCGACTCCGAGCCGAAGCGCCGGTGCACGATGCGGCAGCCGTCGCTGAGGCGCACCTCGCGAAAGCGCACGCGGTGCTCCTGCGCGATCGCGTATAGCTTGACGGGGAAGATCACCTCGCCGAACGCCACCGTCCCATTCCACATCGAGCGTGGGGCCAACTCACTCCTCCAAAGGGGGAAGGGTCTGCTGCAACGTCATTATTTTGGCGAACAGGTCACCACGGTCTGCAACGCGAGTCAGCACGTCATCGGGGCCGAAGCTGAGCAGCTCGGGCTTGCCGCGCTTCGCGCATTCCGCCACCTCGGACCAGTCCAGAGGCGTCGACACGCTCGGGTGCTCGAGGGCGCGCAGCGAGTAGACGTTGACGGTGGTCTTGTGTTCGTCGTTCTGGCTCCAGTCGATCAGCACCCTGCCGCGGCGCTTTGTCTTCGCCATGCTCGACACGATCAGCTCCGGCTGGCGTTCCTCCAACAACTCGGCGACCGCATGGGCGAAGGGCTTGGTCTGCTCGTAGGTCACGTCCGAGCGGTTCAGCGGAACGTAAACCTGCATCCCCTTTGACCCGGAGGTCTTCGCGAATGCGGCCAGCCCAAGCTGCTCGAACAGTTCGCGCAGCAGGTCGGCGACCCTGCAGCACTCGACGATGCTCGCCGGCGCACCAGGGTCGAGGTCGAAGGCGACCGTCGTCGGACGTTCGGCATCGTCTGCTCGCGACAGCGACGTGTGCAGCTCGATGTCCGCCAGGTTCGCCAGCCAAACGAGCGTCGGCAGGTCCTGGCAGAGCGTGTAGTCGATCTCCTTCCCACCGCGCTCACTCGGCACCGGCACCGTTTGCACCCAGTCCGGGCGGTGCGGTGGCGAACGCTTCTCGTAGAAGAACTCGCGCTCGACCCCGTCCGGGTAGCGCTTGAGCGTGAGTGGCCGGTCGTGCAGCTGCGGAAGTAGCACCGGCGCCACCGCCGCGTAATAGGCGACCAGGTCTGCCTTCGTGAAACCGGTCTTCGGGTAGAGCACCTTGTCCAGGTTCGTCAGCTTCAGCGTTCGGCCCTCGACCTCGATCTCGATGCCGCCACGGACCTTGCGGCCGTCCGCGATCCACGCTGCCGCGTCGGGACGTTCGGCTGCAGCAGAGGCGTTTGCCGCAGCCGCGACAACGGACGACTCGCCAGCGGGCGAGTCGTCAGCGGGAACCGGCTCGACGCGCTCACGCACGACTTCCTCGGCGCGCTTGTCATCCCGCAGGCCCTTGTAGGACGCTTGCCGCAGCGTGCCGGCCTGCGTCCACTCGCTGAATTCGACCTCGCAGACGAGCTCAGGCTCGACGAAGTGCGCGCCCTTGGGCGGCTGCCGGCCGGTGAACGGTGTGGTCTCGCGTGCCAGCGGCTCGAGCAGATCAGAGAGACGTTTCAGCTCACGCGCATCGAACCCGGTGCCCACACGCCCGACGTAGCGGAGCTTGCCCTCGTCGTCGGTGACGCCGAGCAGCAGCGCCCCGATGGTGCCCGAGCGGCCGCCCTGGCCGGAGGTCCAGCCGCCGATCACCACCTCCTGCTCGTTGTAGTTCTTGATCTTGATCCAGGCGTTGCGGCTTTTCGGGACATAGCGGGAGTCGAGACGCTTGCCGACGACGCCCTCGAGGTGTTGCTTGCGCGTCGCCGCGAGCAACCCGCTGCCCTCGCCGGGAAACGACTCGGGCACGCGCCAGTGATCGCCGGCGAGCCCGAGCTCTTCGAGCCGCGCGCGTCGCTCGGTGTAGGGGCGGTCCATCAGGCTGTGACCGTCGAGCCAGATCAGGTCGAAGATCATGTAGGTGACAGGCGCGGTCTGAGACTGTCGCTTGACGGCCGTTTCACTGCGTAGATGCATGCGCGGTTGCAGCAGCTGGAAGCTGGGGCGGCCATCTGCGTCGAGCGCGACGATCTCACCGTCGAGCATCGCCGCACGCGAGCCCAGCTCGCGGTTCAGCGCCCGCAGCTCGGGATAGGCGGCCGTGATCTCGTTGCCGTTGCGGCTGTGGATGCTGATGCGCCCGGGCTCCGAGCGCGTGATCGCCCTGACGCCGTCCCACTTGACCTCGAACGCCCACTGCGACTCGTCAGCCGGCAGCGTCGAGAGCTTGGCGAGCATCGGCGGGACGAAGTCAGGCATCGGCTGGGCGTCTGGGTCAACCGGCGGATCCATGCGGTGGATCATCCAGTCCTTCGGGTCGCGCCCCGCCTGGAACAGGGCGTACTTGCCGTGCAGCCGCTCGCCGTGGAAGACGACGATGACCTCGTCAGACCGCCACTTCTCGCAGTCGTAGGTGCCACGGTCCCAGATGTTGACCTCTCCGGCGCCGTAATTACCGGCCGGGATCTCGCCTGTGAAGTCGATGTACTCGAGCGGGTGATCCTCGACGTGGATCGCCTTGCGATTCTGCTTGGGATCGTCCGGGATGCCGTTGGGAACAGCCCACGACGCCAGCGCGCCGTCGTGCTCTAGCCGCAGGTCCCAGTGCAGCCGTCTGGCGTGGTGCTCGTGGACCACGAACCGATTGGCCGCGTCTGCGTCCTCCGGCCCCGCGCCTGCCGGCTCGGGCGTGCTCGCGAAGCGCCGCTTGCGGCGGTACGTCGCGAGCCCCTCGTCCGATTCCCGCCGCGGCGCCGACATGGTTGAAACCTACCCCAGGACGCGAGCGGCTCACGCCCGCGCGACACTCTCCGGCTCCGCTCGTCGCTGCCAGGGGCCCTCCGGCGGGAACGTCTCACGCGCGAGCGACAGGAACTCAGCGACCGCCGGCGGCAGCCTCCGCCCGGCGCGCCATGCGAGCGTGATGTCGCGAGCCAGCGCGGGCTCAACCAGCCGCGCGACCGCGACCGGGTCGGAGGTGCTGACGCCGACCGCGTGCGAGCGCGGCAGAACCGCGACGCCGAGACCGCGTCCGACAAGCCGTCGGATCCGCCGACTCTCATTCGACTCGAGGATGATCCGAGGGGTGAAACCGGCGTCGTCGGCGGCGCCGACGAGCAGCTCGCGCAACCGTGAGCCCTCGCGATACGAGATGAAATCCTCGCGTGCCAGCTCGACCATCCGGATCTCCTCGCGTTCGGCCAGCGGGTGGTCCTCAGGCAGCACGACGACCAGTTCCTCCATCAGGATCTGCTGAAGCGCGAGGCCGTGGCTCTCCACTCGCTCGGTGACCGACAGGAACGCGAGGTCGAGCGCATCGACGCGCAGCATCTCGGCGAGCGCGTCGCTGTTGTCCTCGCGCACGGTCAGCTCGACGCGGGGGTGGAGCTCATGGAAACGCGCCAACACCAAGGTGATGTCGACGGGCCCCATCGTGTTCATCGCGCCCACGACCACGTGACCGGTCTGGATGCCACGCACGCGGTCGAGCTCCTGACGCGCGGATTCCAGCTCGGTCAGAACGCGCCGCGCCCGCGCGACCAGCATGTTGCCCGCGTCCGTGATCGACACCCTCCGCGTGGTCCGCTCTACCAGCGGCAGCCCCAGTTCCTGCTCGAGCTTCTGGATCTGCTGCGATAGCGCCGGTTGCGCGATGTGCTCCCGCTCAGCGGCGCGGGTGAAGCTCTGCTCCTCAGCCAACGCGACCAGATATCTCAGCTGCCGCAGTTCCATAGCCATAGCTTATATGTCTTTGTCAATTCTCGTCTTGGACTTCTTGGCGGTGCTGAGCGACTATTTGCAGCGCAGCACCCTCTCCTCCCTCAGAGCGCGCTCCGTACTCCGGCCTCATATCCCGCCGGGCCGGGGCGCTCTCGCTTTAAGCCTTTGGCCCGTTGTGCTGGTCCGATGACCAGCACAACGGCTGGAGGCTCCCGTCCGATCGCTTACCGCTGGGCGAGCACCTGCGCCGGCGACACGCGCGCCGCCCGCCAAGCGGGATACAGGCCGCCGAGCACGCCCAGCAGCACGCCGACAAGCAGCGCCCGTCCGAGGTCCCACGCTGTGACGTCCGGCGACACGAACTCCTGCGCGCCCAGTGCGCTGACCAGCAGCTGCGCACCCACGGTTCCGAGCAACAGTCCCAGCGCCGCGCCGATGACGGTCGTCATCACGCCCTCGACGATCACCCGCGTCGCGATCTGAGGCCCGCTCCAGCCGACCGCGGAGAGCAACGCGAACTCCGCGCGTCGCTCGATCACCGCCATCAGCATCGTGTTCATCACGCCGATGCCGCCGATCACGAGCGCGATCACCGCGAGCACGAGTGAGATGTTCGAGAGCAGCTCACCGTTGACTCCGGCACGCGAGGCCTGCACCCCATCACCGATCACCAGCAGCCCCGGGAAGCCGTTGTTGATCGTGCGCACACCCTGCGCTCGGCTGGTCGTGGGGGAGAGGCTCACGGCAACTGTGGTGGCCTCGCCCGCCTTGCCGGAGATCGCCTGTGCGGCGGCGAGCGGAATCACGGCGCCCTCGTCCTGCTCGGCGACGCCGATGTGGTAGATCCCGGTGATCTGGAAGTGGCGGTGCGCGACGGTCAGCGGGTCGCCGATACCGAGGTGCAACGTCGATGCGAGTCGACTGCCGATGACCGCCTGGTGGGGTCCGTCGAACATGTGGCCCCGTGTGAACACGTAGCGGTTGGTCACGAACGAATGTGGCTTCGCGCCGAAGACGATCGCGGCCGGCGATTTCTTGACCTCCTCGATCAGCAGGACAAGCGGCGTGGCAGCTGCGATCCCGGGGGTCGCTCGCAGGCGCCCGACGAGGCTGATCGGCAGCACCGAGGTGGTCGGGTCGGCTGCGTCCTTCTGAAACACGCCGAGGTCCGAGCTGCCGAGGTCCAGGAACTTACCGGCGCTGTTGCTGAGCGCCGCCGGCCACGGCCAGCAGCGCGACGATCGTCGCGATTCCGAGCGCCGTGCCGAGCGCGGTCAGGAACGTACGCAGCGGCCTCCGTCTGAGCGCCGCCAGGGTCTGCAGCACCGTGGTCACGCGACCTCCCCGGTGCTCAGTGGCGCGTTCTCCCTCGTCGCGACGATCCGACCGTCGGCGATTGCGAGGCCGCGGTCGACGTGGTCCATCAGCGACGGATCGTGCGAGGCGACCAGGACCGTTGTTCCGTGACGCTCCCGCACGTCGACGAGCAGCGCCCAGATTCGGGCCGAAGCGACGGAGTCCAGCGAACCGGTCGGCTCGTCGGCCAGGATCAACCTCGGTTGGCCCGCGAGCGCTCGCGCGATCGCGACCCGCTGGCGCTCGCCTCCGGACAGGTCCTCGGGCATCGCGTGGCCGCGGTCGCCGAGGCCGACCTCGTCGAGCAGCTCCTGTGATCGCGCGTGTCGTTCGCGTCGGCCGACGCGTGCGGCGACCATCGTCAGCTCGACGTTCTCCTGAACCGTGAGCGCGGGCAGCAGGTGGTGGAGCTGGAACACGAAGCCGACGGTGTCGCGCCGAAAGAGCGCCGGATGCTTGAGCGCGTGAACCGCGATGTCGTCCACGTAGATCGAGCCCGAGGTCGGCTTGTCGAGGCTCCCGATCAGCTGCAGCAGCGTGGTCTTGCCGGACCCCGACGGCCCCGTCAGCGCGACCAGCTCACCCGGCTCGATCGTGAAACTGACGTCGCGCAGGATCTGGGCCGCGCCGTGTGCGCGGTAGACGTGCTCGAGGACTACGCGGGATCCAGACATCGCGGCCGCTGCCTGCGCCGGCGCTACTTCTTCGGCGTGATCGCCCAGTCGAGGTGCTCGGTCCCGTTCTTGGTCTTCACGACGATCCGTAGCGTCAGCTTCTGACCGAGCGAGTTCGACGGGAAGTCGAGTGAATCCTTGTAGACGCCGTCCTTAAAGCTATGTCCCTTCTGGGTGCTGACGACCGAGCCGCTGAACAGGAATTGGTAGGTGACGCTGCCGCTGAGCTTCGTCGTGCCTTTGGTCACGTCGACCGTGATCGGCCACTTCTTGTTGACGGTCGGCGCGTGGTTGGCGATGTGCGGCGTGAGCTTGAAGCTTGCCGCGAGCGCCGCGGCCGGCAGCGCGAGCGCTGCGATCAGCGCGAGCACGAAGGGCGTCACGTGGCGCCTGGCGCGCCTGCCGCTGCGATGAAGAGAAGAGTGCATAGGACTGTCCCTCCTTGTCTTAAGAACCGCTTTAGAACGTACCGCAGCGGAGCGCTGTGCTGGCTTTACGACAACCCGACGGAATGCTTGTTATTTAACCAAAGATCCCGTCTACCCAAATCATATGGTCAGAGCTACTCTAATTCGACAATGAGCGGGCTTGGGCAACAGTTCGCGAACTCCATGACGGGCGGCCCTGCTCCTGTGGCCGCGGCCCCGACCGGTGTTGTGCCGGCGCAGGCGACGGTCCTGATCGCCCGGATCGCGCGGGTCGTGCGCCAGCGGTTCGACGAGGCGCTCACGCCACTCGGTCTGCGCCAGCGCCATGTGGTGGCGCTCAGCTACCTGCGCGGCCATGGCCCCACGGCACAGCAGGTGCTGGCCGAGTGCCTCTGCCTGGATCCCAGCGGCATCGTCTGCCTGCTCAACGAGCTTGAGGACGAAGACCTGGTCGTGCGTAAGCGCGACCGTGCTGACCGCCGGCGCGGGCTTGTGCACCTCTCAGCCAAGGGCGAGCGCGCACTCTGTGACGTTGACCGCGCCCTGCAGACAGTCGAGGACGAGTTGCTGGTCGGGCTCGACGGGGAGGAACGCTCGTTGCTGCACGGCCTGCTGGCGCGCCTCGGGGTGAGCGCGTCCGCGTGGGACCCCGTCGTAAGCGGTTCCTAAAACATCGCGCCGGTCGCCCGGACGTGGCACGATGGCAGCGATGTCCACAACCGAAACCGCAGCTGAACAAACCCTGCCCCGGCGCGTCGAGAAGCCGTGGGGCTACGAGATCTGGTGGGCCGCGACCGATCAGTACGTTGGCAAGGTCCTGCACGTCAACAAGGGCCACCGCCTCTCGCTCCAGTACCACGAGCAGAAGGACGAGAGCTGCTACGTGCTCTCCGGCCGTCTGATCGTCGTCCAGGGTGAGACCGAGGACACGCTGACCGAGCGGACCGTGAGCGTCGGCGACGTCTGGCGCAACCTCCCGAGAGTGATCCACACGATCGAGGCGCTGGAGGACGCAGACGTGCTCGAGGCCTCGACCCCCTACCTGGACGACGTCGTGCGCATCCGCGACGACTACGGTCGCGAGGGCACAAGCGCGATCTGAGCCGGACGACCCGTCGGGGAGCCCGCCGGGCCTGCTGATCCTGACAATCTGCGCGGCCGTTTCGAAGGTCGTCAGGATCGACACGAAAATCGGACGTTTTCGGCCGATCTAGCTGGGCGCGGTCCGGCTTGTCAGTTTGAGCAGGTCCGTTTCCGACAAACTGCAAGGCCGCCGACCAAGTTGTCGGAATCGACCCGAAAATCGCACGATTTCCGACGATCTGGCCGCAGAAAGTGAAGTTTGTCGGAAACGGCTCGTGGCCGGTCTCCCGCATCGCCGACCCGCCGTGTGGTATCCGTCCCCGGAAGTCGGCCACAATTAGCGCGCCGTTTACACGCCCCCGTAGCTCAGCTGGATAGAGCAGCGGACTTCTAATCCGCAGGTCGCAGGTTCGAGTCCTGCCGGGGGCGCTCCGCGTGCAGCGCGCTTCTTGCTGCCGATCGGTGTCAGGAGGACGCGGCCGTTGAGCGCTTCAGTTTCGCCATCAGCTTGGTGCGGGCGTTGAATGCTGCCTTGAGCGCTTTATCCGCGGTCGATCCGTCGGCGGGCATCATCCCGATCTGTCGGGCGTACTGCATCTGGTCGAAGACGACGAAGTTGGAGGCGACGAGCCCGTCGTGCAGCACGAAGTGGTCGAGGCCGTCGATCGCGAGGTCCTTGTCGGTCGGCTCGATGCCCAGCAGCGGCCCGCGATGGGTGCCGGTCAGGCGCCACTGGACGAAGACATGCTCGTCCTGCTCGGCGAGGGCGATGATCTCCATGTGAAAGTCCGGGATCGCCCGGAACGCGTCCTCGAAATAGCCGGCGATCTCGTCCGCACCACGGCATGTCCGGTCGGGGAAGCGCTCGACTGTGTCGGCGGTCCAGAATTGCTTCAACGGCGCGACATCGTGATCGTTGAGCCTGTCAAAGGCCCAGCGGGTCATTTCGCCGTTGGAGGCGCCGGTAGGTGGCGTGACGGTAGACATGAGCGGCCTTTCCTCTCGTTGCGAGGCGGGTTCGGCTGATCACCCAGTTGTACGCCATGGCAGCGGTTGTGTCGATGCGCGGCCTGCGCAACGCCTGTTGCATGTGGGGGGAACCGGGCTGCCGTCGCGCAACCTTTACCTGTGGCGATGTTTTATGAGTTCGTGATCTCCCGTCGCGCGCACAAGCTCCACGCTCCTTGCGCCGCGGTGGTGGCGATCCTTGCGGCGCTCGCTCTGCCTGGCGCGGCGCTGGCAGCGGTCAAAGGCAACGCCACAATGCTCGTGCGCTACCACGGCGTTGCATTGAGGGTGCCGGCAACCTGGCCGGTGTTCCATCTCGACGCGCGCTCGACCGTATGTGTGCGCTTTAACCGCCACGCCGTCTATCTCGGCACGCCCGGAACGCGTCAGCTCTGTCCGGTGCAGGCCGCCGGGCGCACGGAGGCGATCCTCGTCTCGCCGGAGGGCGCGAGTGCGAGCACCGCTGGCGACGCCCCGACTCCAGTGAGCGTTCTGGGCGCCGGACCAGCGGGTGGCTCGATGGCGCGTCAGGTCGATGCGGCCCACCACGTCGTGATCACCGCGACCTGGGCGCACGATCCGGCGGTGATCCGTGCGGCACTCGATGTCCGCTCACTCCGCCCGGCGATGCTGGCCACGAACGGTCACCGGCCTCCGGTGTCCAAGGTTCTCCAGCGCGGGCCGGAACTGCTGTCCAGAACGACCTCCCCGCAGACACCCGCCGCGCCCGGCGCGGTCGATATCGGCTTCGGATTTGACGCTTGCACGACCCCTTCGCAGAGCTCGATGACAGCGTGGTCGACGTCGTCGCCGTACAACGCCGTCGGCGTCTACATCGGCGGCGCTGATGCAGCCTGTCCGTGGGGCAACCTGAACGCGTCATGGGTCAGCGCCCAGTCGGCGGCCGGCTGGCATGTGATTCCGATCTACGTCGGGCTGCAGGCGCCCAACAACGGCTGTGGCTGTGCGTCGATCTCATCGACAGAAACGGCCGGTCAATACGTGACGGCTGCTTCGCAGGGCACCGCGGCGGCCGAGGACGCTGTCGCTCAAGCCCAGGCGCTCGGGATCGGTGCGGGCAATCCCATCTACTTCGACATGGAGAACTACAAGCGATCCACCACGGACACCGCCACGGCACTCGCGTTCCTGCAGGCATGGACCCAGCAGCTCCACGCGAGCGGCTATCTGTCGGGCGTCTACGCAAGCGGTTCGTCCGGCATCACCGACCTCGTCGCGGCAGTTGGAACCGGTTACGTCGAGCCGGACGACCTTTGGATCGCGGACTGGAGCACCAGCAGCTCCTACACCCCCAGCAACGCCGAGGACCCCTACGTGCCGAGCACCGATTGGGACAGCAACCAGCGGCTGGTCCAGTACTACGGTGGCCACAACGTGACCTACGGTGGGGTCAAGCTGAATGTCGACAGCGACTATCTCGATGGCTCGACGGCGGCGTTCGGCAGCGGCGGCCCGTTGGCAGTAGCGATCCCCGCGACGCCCTCGATCACCGTGCGCCCGCAGGCGGACGGCTCAGTGCACCTGACCCCGGGATGGGCCGGCGAGGTAGGCATCAGCAAGTTTCAGATTCTGGCCGGCGCGTCTCCCAGTTCGATGACGGCGATCCAGAGCGTCTCGGCGAGCCAGTCAGGCGCGATCGCTGTCCGCGCCGTGTATCCGTATTTCGCCGTGGCTGCGCTCAACTCGAGCCATCAGGTCATCGCCAGCTCGACACCTGTCGCGACACCAGCCAGCGTGGCCATCTTCGGCAACAGCGCGTTTGTCGGGGGCAGTGGGCCTGTCGGTGTTCCGGTCGCCTGTCTGAACGCCTCGCCCTGCGAGGTCCAGGCCGCGATCTATGACGGCAACAAGCGCCTGACCCACACTGCGACCGAAACGATCTCGAAGCACGGTGGCGTGCTTCTCTTCCCCTTGAGCACGCAGATCCACCGCCTCGTCGCGGCGGCTGTCGACCGCAGCCTGCCGGTGACCGTGACCGTGACCAGCAGTACCGGCCAGAAGGCGACACGCTCGCTCAACCTCGTCTCGTACAAGGCGTCGGGTAAGGCCCCCGCCCGTAAGGCCTGGGCGAGTCCGACCTTGCAGATTCTCGCGAAGACGAACTTCGTCTCCAACGGTTGGACCGGCGGGATCCTGGCGGTCTGCAAAGCGAGCACGCCGTGCGCGGTCACGACGCACGTCACGCTCGCGGGTGCCGCTCTCGCCGCGCCGCGAACGCAGACGCTCGGTGCCGGCGAGGTCGGCTACCTCACCTTCACGCTGAACAACAATGGGCATGCGCTGCTCAAGGCGAGCAAGGGCAACCAGCTCGGCGCGCGCGTGACGGTTACGACGGCGGCGGCCCCTGGAGCTGTCGGCGTCGTCTCCCGCTCGAGTACGGGGATGGCGCTCGTCTCGCTCGACAGCTACCGCTAGCGTCGCTCACAAGGCGATGTCGGCAGAATGTCGCCGGCATGGACTACATCGTGAGCACGGATAAGGACCGGATCGACCGGGACTGGGTCTGGCAGACGCTGTCGCAGGAGGCTTATTGGGGTCGCTGGCGTTCGCGTGCAGAGGTCGAGGCTCAGCTCGACGGCGCCTGGCGGGTGGTGGGCATATACGAGCCCGCCGGCGGCCGTCAGGTCGCCTATGCGCGGGCCGTGTCAGACGGCATCGGCGACGCCTACCTGGCGGATGTGATCGTCGATCCACAACGTCGCGGTGACGGGATCGGCAAGCTGCTGGTCAAAAGCATGATCGACGACGGACCGGGGGGCCAGTTTCGCTGGACGCTGTTCACCAACGACGCCCACGGCCTCTATTCGCAGTTCGGCTTCGCGGCACCGGACGCGACGGCGATGGTCAGGCCCTCCGGCCGCACGTCGATCTGAGCGCGCGGCGCCGCGTCCGCCGTCGGGCCGCACGGCACACGTTCTCGGTCACCGCGCCGAGGTATAGGCTTCCCGGCACAGCTGGGCAGAACGACAAAGTGCCAAAGCCAGGAGGATTGGATGCTCGCGTTTGGGACGTACACGTTCGGAGATGCGCTGCTCACCGTGCTCGAGTTCGCGCTGCTGTTCATGTGGATCTGGGTCGCGATTGGCGTCGTGCTCGACATCTTCCGCAGCCACGACCTGTCCGGCTTCGCGAAGGCGGTCTGGATCCTGCTGATCGTGATCCTCCCGCTGATCGGTGTGCTGCTCTATCTGATCTTTCGCGGGCAGGGCATGCATGACCGGTCGCTGCAGGCCGCGAGCGCCCAGCAACAGGCGGTCAATCAATACATCCGCCAGACGGCCAGGACGCCGGCCGAGGATCTCGCGAACCTGGATGACCTGCGCAACCGCGGCGTGATCAACGATGAGGAGTTCGAACGCGCCAAGGCCAAGGTCCTCAGCTGAGGGCTCAGGTACAGAAAGGGGAGGCGGCCAGCGGGCCGCCTCCCTCAACCAACCCGGCTAGAACGGTCTCAGTGAGCCTGCTCGCCGTCGGGCACGGCCAGCACCTGCGTCTCGGTGAAGCCGAGCACACCCTCGCGACCGAGCTCGCGGCCGATGCCGCTCTGGTTGAAGCCGCCGAACATGGCGCGCTCGTCGACCGCGGTCGCGTTGTGGTTGTTGAAGAACACGTGGCCGGCACGCAGCTTCCTGCCGACCTTCATCGCGTGCTCACTGTCGGCTGACCAGACGGACGCGCAGAGGCCGGCCCAAGTGTCGTTGGCGAGGCGCACAGCTTCTTCCTCGGCGTCGTAAGGGATGATCGGCAGCGCTGGGCCAAACTGCTCCTCGGTCACGATCCGCTCGTCGGCGGACGGGTCAAGGACGAGCGCGGGCTTCATGTAGTTGCCCTCGCTCGGCTCGGCGTCGACGAACTCGCCGCCGTCGACCACCTCGGTGCCCCGGCCGCGGGAGTCGGCGAGCAACTCCTCGACGTAGTCACGCTGGCGCTTCATGTTGAGCGGTCCCATCGTGACGTCCGGGTTCAGGCCGGCCCCGATCTTCTGACCCTCGATGTAGGCACGGAGGCCGTCGACCGCCTGGTCGTAAAGGCTGCTCGGGACGTAAAGGCGCTTGATCGCCATGCAGACCTGACCGGTGGTCATGAACGTCGCCATGCCGATCTTCGCGATCGTGGCCTCGTCGAGCACCGCGTCATCGAGGATCACGGCCGGATCGTTGCCGCCGAGCTCGAGCGTCACGTTGGTGACGTTCTTGGAGGCCATCTCCATTATCCGCTTGCCACCCGCCGTCGAGCCCGTGAAGGCCACGTGCTTGACCCGCGGATCGCCGATCACGACCGAGCCGAGCACGGCGTCGTGACCGGTGACGACGTTCAGCACGCCGGGCGGCAGCTTCTGGGCGACGTGGCGCAGCGTCAGCACCGACGACAGTGGTGCCGTGGGCGGCGGCTTGGCGATCACCGTGTTTCCGGCCATCAGTGCGTGCGGCAGGCTCGCGGCGAGGATCGCCAGCGGCCAGTTGAACGGGTAGATGATCGTGACGACGCCCTGCGGCAGGTGCTGGATCGTCGTGTTGTACGGCGGGCCGGCGATCGTCTCGACCGTGTCGAGCTCGCGCGCATACTTCGGCCGCCTCATGGAAGCGCCCGGAGAACACCATGAGGTCGATCTCCGCCTCGAAGCGGATCTTGCCGTTCTCGCGTGAGAGCACCTCTGCGCGCTCGGCCAGGTCGTTCGGCAGCGTCTCCAGCGCCTTCAGGCAGATGTCGATGCGCTCGGCGGCGGACAGTGCCGCCCACGCGGGCCAGGCGCGCTCGGCGGCAGCAACGGCGTCGACGGCGTCCTGGGTCGTCGCCGCGGCGGCGTAGCCGACCACCGACCCGTCATGCGGGTCGTAGTACGGCGAAGCTCTCAGCCGTGGAACGGTCTTCGCCATCGATCACCAGCGGTGTGGTTACCGCCTCGCTAATGGCCATGTTGGCCTCACCCTTTCCTCATGGGGAACCGTGCCCGCACATCGTGCGGGATGCGGCGACGGTTGTCCAGGATCCTCCTAGTACTTAGAAACTTTAGTACTTGCGGGATCCGACGGTGATGCCACCGGTTCCAGCATCAGCGGGTCGGCTTGAAGGTGCGTGCGACCGCTGAACGGCGCGTGCCGATCCCGGCCACCGTGCTTGGCGGCGTACATGGCCAGGTCGGCGCCGACCATCGCCCCGTCCTCTGACAGTCGCTCGATGTCGTCGAAGCAGAAGATCCCGACGCTCACCGTGACCGTCTGGTCCCCGTGCTG
The DNA here is from genome assembly GCA_963720195.1 of uncultured Conexibacteraceae bacterium. GTDB lineage: Bacteria > Actinomycetota > Thermoleophilia > Solirubrobacterales > Solirubrobacteraceae > Palsa-465. The sequence continues at coordinate 180,977 of CAVRFD010000004.1, read as the reverse complement.
GTCGATCTCGCGCACAGACTGCACGAGCGCTGCAGCGACGACGTCGGCCTGCTCAGGTGTGACCTCGGGCAACAGCACTGCGAACTCGTCGCCCCCGATCCGGCCGATCACGTCGCCTGCCCGCAGGCGCCCGCTCAGCCCGGTGCCGACTGCCCGCAGTAGCTCGTCGCCGCCGCCGTGGCCGTGGGCGTCGTTGTAGCCCTTGAAGTTGTCGAGGTCGAGCATGAGCAGTGCGCCCTTGGCGCCATAGCGCGCCAGCCGGCTGACGTGGCGCCGGAGCTCGCGACCGAACCCGCGCCGGTTGAGGAGCCCGGTGAGCGGATCGTGGTCTGCCAGGTGCCGCAGACGCTGCTCGCGCAGGTGGTAATCAGTGAGATCGTTGGCCTGGACGACGAAGTACAGCGGTGCACCCTGCGCGTCACGGATCAACCTCACCGCCACGAGGACCCAGATTACGCGGCCGTCCGCCCGGACCAGGCGCTTCTCGCGCGTGTAGCCATCGCGCTCGCCGGCGAGCATCGCCTGCGCCTCCTCGGCGTCGGCCGCGCGCTCGTCAGGGTGGTTGAACTCAGAGAAGTGCCGGCCGACCAAGAGCTCGCGAGGTTGGCCGAGCATCGCGCAGAGCGCGTCGTTTACGTCGATGTAGCGCTGCTCGAGGTCGCAGATCCAGGCCGGCAGCAGCGCGTGTTCGAATGCGCTGCGGAAGCGGTCATGGGAGGGATCGTCAGGATCCTCGGTTTGCGCGGGCGGGCTAGGCAGCATTTCGTCGGAACCGTTGACGCCGGCTACCGCACCATCCCGCCGCCGCCCCGGAAAACTGATGGTAGTCAAGTAGTCGGAGAATTGGGGCGAGTTCTTCGTTCGGATTTACGCAAGACGGTGCTTTTCACGGTCCGTTCTCAGCGTTGGTCCAACCCGAGCGGGAGCGGCGCCGAGCGCTTCAGCTCCTCGAGCCGCAGGAGCGTCGTCACGCGGACCGCGCCGCCACGGGTGGAGAGCCGCATGATCACGCGTTGAAGCTCCGCGACCTCCCGCGCGACGACCACGAGGATCGCGTCGATCTCACCCGTGACCCAGTCGGCGGAGATCACTTCAGGCATCCCCTGGACGGCCTCCGTGAACTTGCGGTGTCCTGCGTCGTCGTGGCGTTGGATCGTCACCAGCAGGTACACGTGGAGCGGGAATCCAGCCGTTGCGGCGTCCAGCTGGGCGACAACGCCCCGCACGATGCCCGTCGACTTCAGGCGTCGTACGCGGTGCAGGGTGGCCGCCGGCGACAGTCCGACCAGCCGCGCGAGCTCCACGTTCGAGCGATCAGCGTCGATCTGCAGCTGCTTGAGCAGCTCCAAATCAATTAAATCAAGCGATTCGGCCATTTCACGCAATATTGCATCGCAGATAGGCACGACTGTCAAACCATCACGGCCAAATAGCCATTTCTGGAGCATTATTCATGGGTAATGAAGAACCGCACCGCCATCCTCGCGCTGATCGCCGCAGGCTCCCTCTGGGGCTTCACGGTCGCGCTCTCGAAGCTCTCACTGAACTGGCTCGACCCGAGCTGGCTGTCAGTGATGCGGTTCGTCGTGGCGGCGCCGCTGCTTGCCGTGGTCGGCCGCCGCCGCCTGCGCGAGGCGTTCACGCCGTCTGTGCTCGTCTCGGGCGCGCTCGGCTTCGGCGTCGTGATCCTGCTGCAGAACGCCGGGATCAACCATACGAGCGTCAGCCACGCCGCGATCATCGTCGGCGCGTTGCCGGTCGTCGTGGCGCTAGTCGCGGCAAGCATCGGTAACCGCACCGCGTCGCCGCTGGCGTGGCTCGGCTACGCGGTCGCGCTGGCGGGGATCATGCTGGTGGCCAAGGGCGGTGGTGGTGGCGCGACTATTTCCGGCGACACGCTCGTGTTCGCGTCGGTCGTCATCTCAGGCGCGTTCATCGCGATGCAGCCACGGGTGCTGAAGGGCCGTGACGCGGCCGCCGTGACCGCCGTGCAGTTCGCCGCGGGGGCTGCGGTCTCGCTCCCGGTCGCACTGATCGGCAGCGGTTTGCCGCACGCCCCGGCGGCGCCCGGGCCGGTCTTCGCGTTCGTGGCGCTGGCGCTGGTCGGCACAATCCTGCCGTTCTGGCTGTTCGCATACGGCCAGGCGCGGGTTCCGGCCGAGCTCGCCGGCGCGTTCGTGAATCTCGAGCCGCTTGTCGGCGCGCTTGTCGGCTGGGTCGCGTTCTCGGATCCGGTCGGGCCGTGGCAGATCTTCGGCGCCTTCGCCGTAGTCGCGGGCATCCTGATCAGCCTGTCGCCGACCGAATATCAGCCTCACGTGGCTGCGACAGCAGGGCGCCGTCGAGGCTGCTCAGCGTTCATAGACAGCGCGAGCGGTCCGAACCGCCGGAGCGTTGGTAGATTCATTAGGCCCGTGGTGGGCGTAGCTCAGTTGGTAGAGCTCCTGGTTGTGGTCCAGGCGGTCGCCGGTTCGAATCCGGTCGCTCACCCTTTTCAGTTCCACATGAAGCTGTAGTGCTTCGCCTCAGCGTCGGTCATCGGCGACACGAAGAGCACGTAGAACTTGTCCGTCTCCGGATGTGCGCGGACGTATGCGTTGTTGGTCGACACGGTCAGGTAGCAGCTCGAGCAGGGGTTGCTGACGAACATGGCGAACGGATTCACGAACTTCGTCGATGTCCAGAACTCGCCGCTGTCGCCGTATTCCGGCACGTTCCGCAGGCCATATTCCAGGCCGGCCTCCTGAGAGAGGTACGCCTTCACCGTCTTGTCGCCACGCGCAGAGGTCAGCGACGCGAACTCGTCTGCAGTCGGAAGGCGCCAGCGCTCTAGGTATTTGTCGTTACCCGCGTGTGGCAGCGGACCGAATGCGGACGGGTAGATCCAGAACCTTTGCGTCAGATCCAGGGTGCCCGGGATCTGGGCTACCGGGTTTCGCGCCACCTGCTCTGCGCGATTCTTGTCGACGGCAGCGCGCTCGTGTTCGGCGTTGGCGAGGGCGGTCGCTTGGTCGCTGCTGCTGGTGACTGCAGCGAGGTTCACGGCTTCGGCGTACTCGACCGTTGCGGCCACCTGAAGGTCATCCAGGTACGTGTAGAGGTCTATCACCTGCTTTTCGTCGGCCTGTGTGTAGAACCGCCTTGTTCCCGCGAGGCTACGGGCGTAGGCCTGGACGATGGTGGTGCTCACACCGTTGAGCAGGTCGTTGTAGACGCCGACGACGGTATTCAGGTCGGACGGGACCGCGTTGGTCCGGAAGTTATCGCGACACCCGAGTCGCTCTGTCTGGGTCTTGCTGGCGTCGGCCCAGCAGGCAACGTCATCCTCGAGCATCTTGATCTTTGTGATCTGGAGAGCATCGATCCTGATGTCGAAGGTGCTCTTGAGCAGCGTGGTGAGGGTCGCGTTGGCGGTCGTCTGGAGTGAGGTGATCTGCTGGGAGATCTGCGTGAGCTTGCTGTCGATCTCCTTGAGCGCGTTTGTCGTCGGGTCGAGTCCCGCCTGCGCCATCAACGTGCCCAGCACCGCCGACGCCGCCCCGCTGCCGGCCCCGGACAACAGCTGCCCTGCGGCCCATCCGGCGAGGCCGTCGGCCTGCGCAGGGGCGACCGGAGCGGCAACGGTCGTCGCGCAGAACGCCGCGGCGGTGGCGAGGAACGCGACGAGGAGACGTCGCGGACGGCGATGGCGCAGGCTGTGTGTCATATGAAGACTCCGCTGGTTCGTGGCCGGGCTCAGGTCAGTGTTCGCCCGATCTATCGGCGCTCCAGCTTGGACACCTGAAACTTTCCGATCAGAACGGACGTCCCGCCCGGATCCCATCGCTGTTGGGTCGCCGTCCGCAAGTCAGCGACTTCGTGGTAACAAGCGTCGGCCGCTCGTACGTCCTCTGTTGGCCCTGGATCCCCAAGGAGCTTGAGGGCACAGAACCAACCACCACCGCGAGCGCACCGGTTCGGCCTAGCTCACAGGCGGTCACCTGACGAGCCGGGCGGCGGCGGCAGGGCGGTGTGCTTCGCGGTCGCGATGTTCCCGCCGTCCACGACGATCGACTGGGAGTTGACGTGGCCTGCATCGTCGTCGGCCAGCATCAACGCAACATGGGCGATGTCTCTAGGGACGCCGATCCGACCAGTTGGCTGATGGGGAAGAAATTGGCTCCTGAGCTCAGGAGTACCGGTCAAATTAGACGTTAGCGGCGTTTCGATCAGACCCGGCTCGATCGTATTGAAGGTCACTCCCGCCGAGCCGAACTCGGGCACGAGAGCTAGCATCATTCCTCGCAGCCCGGCCTTGGTCGCCCCGTAGACCGGCGTCATCGCAACTCCGGCCGAGGCGGCCGTGGACGACACGAAAATGACGCGCCCGTATCCGCGCTCAGCCATGCCCGGAACAATGCTCTGCGTGATCAGGAACGGCCCAAAGAGGTCGATCCTGACCGCGTCATAGAACTCGTCCTCTGTGACCGCAGCGAACGGCTTGAAGAAGAACGTTCCCGCATTGTTCACGAGTATGTCCGGCGGCCCGAACGCACGCTTCACACCGTCGATTGCCTGCTTGCCGACGTCGGGATCGGAGAGGTCTAGATGGACAAACTCAGCCTCTCCACCGGCCTTGCGGATCTCGGCCACGATCTTCTCGCCACGCTCGTCCACACGGCCACTGAGCACAACGCGCGCGCCGTGCGCGGCGAAATGACGTGCTATGTCCTCGCCCAGCCCCGACGTCCCACCGGTCACAAGCGCGGTCCGACCAGTGATTCCCATACCTCACTCCCCTCATAACGCCGGTTGATCTTCTGTCCGATCAGGCCGAGCTTGGCGGCAGCGCGGTGGCCGCTTCTCACTAGCGGCGCGCACCTGCGACTCACCAGGTGACTCGCAGGTGCTTGAGCACGACCGCAGCGACAATCGGGTCGTATTCGAATGTCTGCTCGCTGACACGCAGACCCGGCAGCCGCTCGTACAGGAGACGCATACCAATCGGCGCCTCGACGCGGGTGAGCGGCGCGCCCATGCAGAAGTGGCGTCCCTTTCCAAAGCCGACGTGCTCAGCGAGGTTCGGACGGTCCATGTCGAACTGTCGTGGGTTCGGGAATACTGACTCGTCGTGCCCTGCAGACGCTAGGGAGAGATAAACCACCGACCGCGCGGGGATCGTTGTCCCGGCCACCTCGACATCCTTGGTGGTGATCCTGAAGATGCCGTTCGACCCGGCGTTCAGGCGCAGGGCTTCCTCCAGGGCAGGCGACCACAGCTCGGGCTTGGACCGTAGCTCGGCGAGGAGCTCGGGCCTCGAGTCGAGAATCCGCACCGTCGCAGCCATCAGGTTCGCGGTAGTGTCGGTTCCTGCGAAGACAAGCTCAGTCAAATGGGTCACCGTCTGCTCTGGGGTGAGCACGGGTTTACCGTCATCGCGAGGCCGGGCGGCACCTCCGGAGACCGTAGTCTATTCATGTCGACTATATGATGGAATCAACCCTGCCCGCAACAAAGGATCGGCCGTCAGGAGTCCAAGTAGAGGCCCCGCTACCGCGCGCCCCTGACGGCGGCGAGCAGTCGCTCGGCGGCGTCAAAGTCACCGGCCTGCAACTCCGCCAGGGCGTCGGCGGCGTCGGAGAGCATGGCCGGCGTCAGGTCGCGGGTCTCGGCGGCGTACCTGCTGAGCCAGCGAGCGGCGGCCTTCGGGTACCGCCGGTCTTTGTTGCGCGCGAGCAGGAAGAGGAGCTTCGCGGCGCGGTCGAGCCCGACGGCCGGCAGGTCCTTCGCGGCGCCGAGCGCGAGGCCGAGGTCGCCGTGAGCGAGGGCCGAGTCCAAAGCTCGGTTGAGTTCACCGGCTCCTGAGTGCGGTCGTCTTGGCATCGGGCCGGTGATGGTGCCGTTCGGGTCGGACGGAACGTGTGTTCGTACGTCGACGGTGGAGCTGCCCTCGTCGCGCGGATCAGTCGCGCTTGGCCTGCTCAAGGGCAGCGATCTTCCGGCCAAATGACCGGATCGACCTGACCTCAAACACAAGCAGTACGAGCGCCGCGGCGAACAGAAGCCATTCGCCCAGTACTGCGAGCGCAACCGCCCCGATCACCGTGATAGCGAACGAGATCCAAAGCCGACGGACAAGCGGATGCCTTGGGTCAACGAACACATCGGGATCGTATCCCCACTCGCCGACTGTCGGAGGCGTAATCACCCGGCAGGGTGATGCAAACGCCCGTCACCTCCGTCACGATGGCGCCGCATGTCGCTGCTCGAAAAGACGCTCTTGTCGTGGCTGTCGAACGCGGTGATGCTCGTCGTCGCCGCGCTCGTGCTCACGAACGTCACGGTCGCAACAGCCGGCGATCTGATTGTCGCTGCCGCCCTGTTCGGGATTCTGAACACGTTTCTCAAGCCGCTCGTCCGGCTGGTGACGTTGCCACTGGCGGTCCTGACGCTCGGGATTGCGTGGTTCTTCGTGTCGATGCTGATGCTGTACCTCACCCAGGCGATCGTCTCGGGGTTCGCCATCCACGGTTTCTGGACGCTCGTTTGGGCGACGATCATCGTTTGGGTGGTCGATCTCCTGATCGATGTCGTCGTCGGGACGGGACGGCAGCTGACCGGAAGCCCCGCCGCCTGAGCGCGTTCGCTCGCCCGACGAACATCTAGCCCGTGGCCGTGCCCGTGACGGAGCCGCTGCCGACGTCGATCTCGTCGCGCGGCGGCAGCCCGCGCCGCTTGAAGCTGCGGTGATTGACCTCAACCAGGCGTGGACCGTGCCACGCGTAGGTCGCGTTCGTCTCCGTCCACCAGGCGGACTCCGTGGGCCCATCGAACTCGAAGCTGCGTTGCACGAGCCGCGCGCCTGCGAGGCAGTCGAACCCTGCCTGGGCGCCCGAGTCGCCGCCCGAACCGAGGAGAACCCCGGATGGCACGAGCTGGCCCGCATCAAAGCCGTAGGCGACGTTGGTGCTGCCGCTCGAGATCTGCGACACCTGGATGAACAGCTCGTCTCCGGGATCGTCATTGACCCGAGCGACTGAGTCGAACGCGGTCGCCCTGGCGTCGGGGATCCGCGCGGTGAGCACGCCGCCGCTCGCGCGCACGACCCGCACGAACGCGTGGCCGGCGACGTACATGTGACGCCAACTCGGCGGTGACTCCGAGAAGCTGGGTGCTCGCTCGTGGGTCAAACGCGAATACAAGAGGATCAGATCGGGACGACCGTCACCGTCCACGTCGGCCACGCGCACGCTCACGCATCCCGAGCGCGGGGGCAGGTAGCGGTTCCGCGGTGCCGGCCGGCACATCCCGCTCGCGACGCCGTCCGGGTTGTTCTGCGTCACCGGCGCGCCTGGGAAGGGGCCGGATGCTCCCGCCGCGGCGCCGGCTCCGACAGCGAGGACGGCGGTCGCCACGATTGCTGCGCGTCTCACACGCACCGCCAGAGCTATAGCTCGCGCCGAGCGCCGGGTCAACCCAGGCAGCGGCGGCGCGGCCCGCCGCCGCGTGAGGCTACATTCTGGTTCCAAGCCGATGAGCGCCGCGTACGTATATGAAGCCGTGAGAACTCCGTTCGGGCGCTACGGCGGCGTGCTCTCTGGTGTGCGGCCTGACGATCTTGCCGCGGAGGTTTTCAAGGCACTGCTGGCGCGTGTGCCGACGCTCGATCCCGCCCAGATCGACGATGTGATCTACGGCACGGCCAACGGTTCCGGTGAGGACAACCGCAACGTGGGGCGGATGGCGGTCCTGCTCGCGGGCTGGCCGACCTCGGTGCCGGGCGCGACCGTCAACCGCCTCTGTGGTTCGAGTCTCGAGGCGGCGATTCAGGGTGCCCGCGCGATCGAGACGGGCGACGCCGCGATCATGGTGATCGGTGGCGGCGAGGCGATGAGTCGCTCGCCCTGGATCCTGCAGAAGCCCACGCGCGCGTTCCCCGCTGGAAACGAGACGCTCTACTCCTCCGCCCTCGGCTGGCGGATGATCAACCCGAAGATGCCGGCGCAGTGGACGATCTCGCTCGGCGAGAGCACCGAGAAGCTCGTCGCGATGAACGGCATCACGCGCGAGCAGCAGGACGAGTTCGCGCTCCGCAGCCACCAGCTTGCGGCCAGGGCCTACGCCGAGGATGCACTCAAGGAAGTCGTGCCGTTGACCGGCATCGAGCTCACCGAGGACGAGAGCATCCGGGCCGACTCCTCACTCGAGAAGCTCGCGAAGCTGAAGCCCGCGTTCGTCGAGGGCGGCACCGTGACGGCGGGCAACTCCTCACCGCTCAACGACGGTGCTGCGGCCGTGTTGCTGGCTGACGAGGCCAGCGCGGGGGCGGCTGGGCTTGATCGCGCTCCCCTTGCTCGGATCGTCTCGCGCGCCGCTCACGGCGTCGACCCGGACGTGTTCGGCATCGGCCCGGTCGAGGCGGCCAACACGGCGCTGCGACGTGCCGGGCTGTCCTGGGATGACATTGACATCGTCGAGCTCAACGAGGCTTTCGCCGGCCAGTCGCTGGCGTGCCTCAAGGCCTGGACTGAGCTCGATCCAGACAAGGTCAACCAGCGCGGCGGCGCGATCGCCATCGGACACCCGCTCGGAGCCTCAGGGGCGCGAATCCTCGGACGGGTCGCGCACGAGCTGCACAACCGTGGCGGTGGCTACGGCCTCGCTGCGATTTGCATCGGTGTCGGCCAGGGCCTGGCCGTCGTACTCCAAGGCTGCTGAGTCTGAGCCGCTGGCGCGGTACCGGGCCTAGTGGCCCCGGCTGCCACGGTTGCTGCTGCCCCAGGCGGAGCTGAATCCGTTCCAGCCGGTCTGCTGCTGGCTCAAGGTGCTGCTAGGAGTCGTGCTGGTCTGCGTGCCGGTGGGAGTGGTGAGCGTATTGGTCACGCTGGTGGTGTCGGTGCCGAAGCTGTTCTCGTTGCCCGAACCGCCGTGGTTGCCCGCGCTCCCACGCACGCCGCTCTGGTTGCCCCAGCCATAGCCGCGTGGCTGGCCGTAGCCATTCGGGGTTGTCGTGGTTGAGGTCGAGGTCGTCGAGGTCGAGGTCGAGGTCGGAGTCGTCGACGTGGAGGTTGTCGTGGTCGTGGTCGAGGTCGAGGTCGAGTCGACGTGGAGGTGGAGGTGGAGGTGGAGGTGGTCGAGGCCGAGGTCGTCGTGCCTGACGAGCCGGCACCGTGCGCGGCGCTTGTGACCGGGTTGCCGCGGTAGGTCCCCCCGCCCGACTGAGACTGCGAGGTCGACGAGCTGCCGGATCCGGACCAGGAGTTACCTGAGCTACCTGAGCTGCCGCTCTGGCTCGTGGAGACAGGCTGGCTGCTGCCGCCGCCTGAGTACTGGCTGACGGTGGTCGAGGTGGCGGGGGCGGTCGTCGTCGGCGTCTGCGTGGCCGAGGCTGTGATCGGGCTCACTGGAGGTGCGGTCACCGCCGGGGTTGTGTGCGTCGGCAGAGTCGGCAGCTTGACCTTGGTCACCGTGCTCGTTGCATGGTGGCGGGTCGCATGGTGGCGGGTCGCGTGGTGGGTCGGACGCTTAACCGAGGTCTTGACGACGCTGTGGTGATGCTCGGACACGGTCGCCGGCTTCGTGACTGCGCCCGTGGAGCTCGGTGCCAGCGTTGACTGGTGCACCGCCGGAAGCACGACCGCATGCCTTGTGGTCGGCTTCGCGACGACTGTGTGCTTATGCGCAGGTGCGCTCTTCGCGGCAGGCAGGATCGGCCAGACGCCGAGCCTATGGATAGGCGTAACGAAGACCATTCCGCCGATCGCGCCGACAGCGCACGCCGTCGTCGCGCACGTCGTTGCAGCCTGGGTCAGTCCGTAGCCGATCAGTGTGCCCTTGGCCGCCGTCAGCATGCCTGTGGAGAGACCACCGGTGGCCACGCCACCGGCCGGCAGCGGCAGTGCCGCACGCAACGCCTTGGCGTCGTCGCGCAGAGCAGCGCGGTAGGAGCGGCATGAAGCGCACGTGCGGAGGTGACGGCGCACCGTCTTGTCGTAGCGACGGCCGTCGGGCTCGGCCGCGATCGTCGTACGGGCTGCCGCGCAGGGCATTTCGGTTGCTTCGCGGTAGGTGCGTAGGCCGACGCGGGCGCGCGCGATCAGGCCCTTGACGGCCTCCTCGTCGGTCTCGAGGAATTCGGCGATCTCGGCGTAACTGTGGCCGCCGAGCTCGCGCATCAGCAGCGCCATGCGCTGTCCCTCGGGCAGCTCACGGATCCCGTCGAGCACGACCGCGAGCTCGGCCTGTCCGGCCGACGCCGGCCGCGCCGGGATCTCCGGAATCTCGCCGTCGAGCGTCAGCAACCGGTGGCGACGGCGGCGCGTTGTGTCGATCGAGGCGTTGCGAGCGACCCGGATCAGCCACGGCCGTAGCTCGGCCGGCGGCTTCGTACGGAGGGCCACCGCGAGGGCTGAGAAGGTCTCCTGGGTCGCGTCCTCGGCGTCCTGGCTGGTCCCGAGCACGCCCATCGATACCGCAAGCACCACCGGCCGGTGGCGCTCGTAGAGAACGTCGAATGCCGCCTCGTCGCCGGCGGCAAAGCGCTCGGCGAGGGCGGCATCCGACCGCATCCGGAGGATGCGTCGAGGAACGGCAAGCGGCGGCTTGACGCCTGGTGCGACTGCTGCACGTTGTGTCTCGCCACCGCTTACCGCGCTCATCTGTTCCTCAGTTTCCTACTTCTTGTGCTTGCCGTGTTGCTTATGGTGACGGTCGAGCCTCGCCTTGTCCCGACGCAACAGCTTCAACGCCTTGCGCTCTGCCCGCTTGATCGACGGCTTCGCGCTGCTCGTCGAGGAACCGGTGGACAGCGATGTCGGGAAGTCGACCAGGACCTGCAGCGGATCGGACTCGATCGTGCTGGCGCTCTGACCGCTTGGCCCAACCAGGCCCCCTGCCACCACGTCACCGGCCGCCACGCTCGAAAGCGAGCCGAACAGCGAAGTGGTCGAGTTTCCGAGAACGATCGTCGACGGACTCACGGTGAATGTATCGGCCCCTGAGAACAAACCTGTAGGGATTGAGTTCGTGACATTGACGGTCACGGAGCTGGACGTCGTCGTCGCGACGGTGCCGACGAACGCGTAGAGCACGTTCGGGGTGGGCGGCGCGTAGGCAGAAACCGACACGGCCGGAGTGGCCGTGATCGTCGACAGCGGCTCGTTCGGGGTGCCGTCGAAGATCGCGGTGAACTTGTCACCGGCGGTCAGATTGCTCACCGAAGACGTCTGGCCGTTGATCGTGATCTGGGTCGAGCCGTCGGTCGTGATCGTCGTATTCGGCGTGCCCTGGCTGGGCGGGGTCGAGCCCGGCAGGCAGTTCGCCTTGCGGACGTGGGCACCGCGAACGTGTTGAGCGCTCGGGCTGTACCCGTAGCCGCCGCCGATACCGCCGCCGTAGCTATAGCCATCGCCCCAGCTCTGGGCCGAGTTGCCCCCACCGCCGCCCCAGGCGCCTGCGCCCGGAAGCGGGTGGAGCTTGGGCGGGGTGACCACGTAGGCGGTCGACGTGAACGTGTCGGACCCGGATGCCGGGGCACTCGTGACCACGCCCTTCACCTCCACCTGTGGGGTCGGCGCGGCGAAGGCGTAGATGACCGACGGTGTGTCGGTCTCGAGCGTGGACAGCGGGGTCGAGGACGGCACGCCCTTGTAAACGGCGTAGAAGTCGTCGCCGACCGTGATCCCGGACTGTCCGTAGGTGATCACCTTGGTGCTCGATCCCGTGAGAATCGTCGCGGGCGTCGTAGCGGGCGCGCCTCCGGAGTTCCCGGGGCCAGGCGTGACGACGTAGGCGTTGGCGCTGAACGAGCCGGAGCCGAGCGCCGCGACCGTGCCGGCCACGACGGCGTTCCCGCCCCAGTAGCCGTGATGCCAGTTGGACGCGAACCGGCCGTGCCCATGGGCGCTGGCCGTCGCGATCGGAAGTGCGCATGCAAGTGCGAGCGCTGGAAGCAGCGCAAGTATCGATCGTTTGACACGTAGTCCGTTACGCACTGTGTACCTGCCTCTCTCGTAGCTGAGATGTCGGGCTGCGCCCGGCCGTTCGCAGCGTCAGCGACTACACGCGCATGCTTGCGCCAGGTACGCCGCCAATGTCGCCTCGTGGACATCTGTACGAAAAACACCGTTTTTTCGTCGGGACCTAGATCCCAGACCGAAAGCCCCTGCACGGCAGTCTTAAGCAGCATAGACCCGGTGTCCAGCCCCGCTACTCGGCTAGAACGAATGTCCACGCAGGCGCCGACCCGCGAGCCACCACAGCACCGCGACCAGGTCAATCGTCCCGGCGAGCAGGAACGACCCCGGGCCGGTGACGAGTCGAGCGGCGAACCGGGACGGTCGGCCGGATCGAGCTATCGTCCTACGCCACATGTCAGCAACTGTTACCACCACCGTCACCGAGCTGCCCGAGTCGCGCGTGCGGGTAGAGGCCGAGGTCGCTCCCCAGGAGGTTGAGCGCCGCATGCAGCAGGCTGCCCGCAAGCTCGGCAGCCAGCTCAAGATTCCGGGCTTCCGCAAGGGCAAGGTTCCGCCACCTGTAGTGATTGGCCGCCTCGGCCGCGAGTACGTGCTCGACGAGGCGCTGCGAGAGGCGCTCGGCTCCTGGTATGTCGACGCGATCGACGTGGCCGGCATCGCGCCGGTCGGAGAGCCGGACATCAATGTCGGCGATCTCCCCGACGCGGGCTCGCCGCTCGCGTTCTCGATCGAGATCGGCGTCCGTCCGATCGCAAAGCTCGGTCCGTACAAGGGCATCGAGGTCGAGCGCCGCGAGCCCGCGGCCGACGAGGAGGCGATAGACGCCGAGGTCGAGCGCATGCGCGACCGCCTCGGAACGCTCGACACGGTTGACCGCCCGGCCGAGCTCGGTGACCACGTCGTCATGGATTACCTCGGCAAGCTCGACGGTGAGTCGTTCGAGGGTGGTGAGGGGCGCGACCAGCTTCTGGAGCTCGGCTCGGGACGTCTGATCCCCGGTTTCGAGGAGCAGCTGGTCGGTGCCAGTGCCGGTGACGAGCGCCTGGTCGAGGTCAACTTCCCGGCTGACTATGGCGCCGAGCAGCTGGCCGGCAAGCCCGCGACCTTCGAGGTGACGGTCAGTGACGTCAAGACCAAACAGCTGCCTGAGCTCGACGATGAGTTCGCGTCCGACGCTGCGGGCTTTGACACCCTGGCGGAGCTGCGCGAGGACATCGCCACGCGGCTGAAGGAGTACGAGGAGCACACGATCGAGCACGAGTTCGAGCGCGACGTGCTGGATGCCGTCGCCGCTGGGGCCACGATCGAGGTCCCGCATCAGCTCGTCCACGCACGTGCGCACGAGATGGTCGAGGAGACCATGTCCTCGCTGGCGCGCCAGGGCATCTCCAAGGAGATGTATCTGCAGATCTCCGGTCAGGACGAGGAGGAGATGGCTCACGCGGCCGAGGAAGAGGCCGAGAAGGCGCTGCGCCGTGAGGCTGTGATCGCCGCCGTCGTCGAGGCCGAGAAGATCGAGCCGACCGAGGCTGATGTTCTCGAGGCGCTGCAGCCCACGGCCGAGCGCAGCAAGACGACGCCGGAGAAGTTGCTCAAGCAGCTCGAGTCCAGTGGCCGTCTTGGCCGACTCCGCGCGGAGCTGGCGAGCCGCCAGGCCGCCGAGTGGCTGGTCGAGCACGCCAAGGCGAAGCCGCCGAAGGGCGGCGAGGACAAGCCGTCCTCGAAGAAGGCCGCCGCCAAGAAGTCTGCCGACGACAAGGCTGCCGCCAAGAAGTCCGCTGACGAGAAGCCGGCAGCCAAGAAGCCGGCAAGCAAGAAACCAGCCGCTAAGAAGCCCGCCAAACCTGCCGAATAACATGCTTGGGAGAGCTGCCCGAGTGCGAAATCGCGATTGCTAGAGTCGGCAGGAATCCGCCCTTGGACGCGAAAGAAGCGAGAAGCATGAGCCCACTGGTACCTATGGTCGTTGAGCAGACTTCCCGCGGGGAGCGCGCCTTCGACATCTACTCTCGTCTCCTCAATGAGCGGATCATCTTCTTGGGGACTCCGGTGGACGATCAGATCGCGAACCTGATCGTGGCTCAGCTTCTGCATCTGGAGTCAGAGGACCCGGACAAGGACATCTCGCTCTACGTCAACTCACCGGGCGGCTCGGTGTATGCGGGCCTCGCGATCTACGACACGATGCAGTTCATCAAGCCCGACGTGCAGACGATCTGCGTCGGTATCGCGATGTCAATGGGCGCGCTGTTGCTTGCAGGCGGCGCAGCCGGCAAGCGCATGGCGCTGCCGAACGCGAAGATCCTCATCCACCAGGTTTCGGCAGGTTTCCAGGGTCAGGCCACCGACATTGAGATCCACGCACGCGAGATCATCGATCTCCGTCACCGACTCGATGAGATCATTGCCCAACATTCGGGTAAGCCGGTGGAAGAGGTTGCAAAGGACACCGAGCGGGACTACTTCATGAGTTCCGAGGAGGCGAAGGACTACGGCATCATCGACCGGGTGATTTCGCAGCACTAGCGCGACGCCCACTTGGCCTCGAGCCAGGAGGGGGTTAACCTTGTGTCTGGGCTTCGCCGGTCCAAGTTGGCCGTAGAACCTTTCAGAGAGGGAATCGATGGCACGTCCGACCGACTCCAACGAGCAACTGCTCTGCAGTTTCTGCGGTAAGTCGCAGCGCCAGGTCAAGAAGCTGATCGCCGGGCCTGGCGTCTACATCTGCGACGAGTGCATCGACCTCTGCAACGAGATCATCGACGAGGAGCTCACAGCTCCGCCCAATTTCGATCTCCAGAATCTCCCGAAGCCGCGCGAGATCTACGAGGTTCTGAACGACTACGTCGTCGGTCAGGAGCAGGCCAAGCGCACGCTCTCGGTAGCGGTCTACAACCACTACAAGCGCGTGCAGATGATGCAGTCCGATGATCAGGACATCGAGCTGCAGAAGTCGAACATCCTGCTGCTCGGGCCGACCGGCTGCGGCAAGACGCTGCTGGCGCAGACGCTCGCCAAGATCCTCAACGTCCCCTTCGCGATCGCGGACGCGACGGCCCTCACCGAGGCCGGCTACGTGGGGGAGGACGTCGAGAACATCCTCCTGAAGCTGATCCAGGCGGCCGACTACGACGTCAAGAAGGCCGAGACCGGGATCATCTACATCGACGAGGTCGACAAGATCGCTCGCAAGGCGGACAACCCCTCGATCACTCGCGACGTGAGCGGCGAGGGCGTGCAGCAGGCGCTTCTGAAGATCCTCGAGGGCACCACCGCCTCGGTCCCTCCGCAGGGCGGCCGCAAGCACCCGCATCAGGAGTTCCTGTCGATCGATACGACCAACGTCCTGTTCATCTGTGGCGGTGCCTTCGCCAACCTCGACCGCGTGATCGAGCGTCGGATCGGCCATCAGGGTGTCGGCTTCGGCGCGACGATCCAATCCAAGGAGCAGCGTGACCTCGGCGAGATGTTCGAGCACTGCCTGCCCGAGGATCTGATCCAGTACGGCCTGATCCCCGAGTTCATCGGCCGTCTGCCGGTGATGTCGGCGATCCACCAGCTGTCGCGGATGGAGCTCATGGAGATCCTGACCGAGCCGCGCAACGCGCTCGTCAAGCAGTTCCAGCGCTTCTTCCAGTTCGACGGGATCGAGCTCGTGTTCGCCGATGAGGCACTGCACTCGATTGCCGACAGGGCACTCGAGCGCGAGACCGGCGCCCGCGGCCTACGCTCGATCATCGAGGAAGTCCTGCTTGAGGTGCAGTTTGAGCTGCCCTCCAGGCGCGACGTACGCAAGTGCGTGGTCACGCGCGAGACGATCGAGAAGGGCACCGCACCGACCCTCGTGACCGTCGCGGTTGACGATGATCACGAAGGCGAAGAAGCCGCCTGAAGCGCCACGGCGCGCGAGGCGCGTCGCTCTTACACTCGAAGTCGATGAGTGCTCTCGAAGAGAAGACGCGCTACGACCCGTCTGAGGTCGAGCCGCGAATCGCCAAGGAATGGATCGAGTCCGGGTTGACGCACCCGGCGCCCGAGGGTGACGCCTCCAAGAACTACTCGATCGCGATCCCGCCGCCGAACGTCACCGGCGTGCTGCACATGGGCCACGCGCTCAACAACGCCATCCAGGACACGCTGATCCGCCGCGCACGCCAGCGCGGCAAGCGCACCAAGTGGATCCTCGGCACCGACCACGCCGGCATCGCCACGCAGACGCAGGTCGAGCGGGAGCTAAAACGCCTCGGCACGAGCCGCGAGGAGGTTGGACGGGAGCAATTCATCGCTCGGGTGTGGGCGTGGCGTGAGCTCTACGGCGGCGAGATCATCGAGCAGATCAAGCGGCTGGGCTCGACGGCGGACTTCGACGACGAGCGCTTCACGCTCGACCCGGCCTACGCGCAGGCGGTTGGCAAGGTGTTCGTCGACCTGTACGAGAAGGGCTACATCTACCGGGGCCGCTACCTCGTCAACTGGGACCCGGGAAGCGGCTCGGCGATCTCCGACCTCGAGGTCGAGGACCGCGAGGTCACTGACACGCTCTATTACGTCGACTACCCGCTCGCCTCGGGCAGCGGATCGATCACGGTCGCGACCGTGCGTCCGGAGACGATGCTCGCGGACGTGGCGATCGCCGTGAACCCCGATGACGAACGCTATAAGCGCCTCATCGGCGAGACCGCGGTGCTGCCGATCGTGGGCCGCAAGCTGAAGATCATCGCCGACGATTACGTCAAGACCGATTTCGGCACCGGCGCCCTGAAGATCACGCCGGGCCACGACCCCAATGACTTCGAAATCGGCCGCCGCCACGGCCTTCCGCACCCGACCGTGATCGGCGAGGACGGTCGCATGGAGGGCGACGACGTGCCGGAGCGCTTCCTGGGCCTCACCACAGCCGAGGCACAGACGGCGATCGTCGCTGAGCTCGACGACCTCGGCCTGATCGAGCGCCGCGAGGAGTACACCCACACGGTTCCGTTCAGCCAGCGGTCCGGTAGCCGCATCGAGCCGTTGATCTCGCTCCAGTGGTTCATGCGCATGGAGGAGCTCGCCAAGCCGGCGATCGACGTCGTCAAGCGCGGTGAGATTCGCTTCCACCCCGAGGGCCAGGGCAACGTCTACCTCAACTGGATGGAGAACATCCGTCCCTGGTGCATCTCCCGCCAGCTGTGGTGGGGCCACCAGATCCCGGTCTGGTATCGCCGCGGCGAGACCTACGTCGGCATGACCGCGCCCCCAGGCGACGGCTGGGTGCGCGATCCGGACGTGCTCGACACCTGGTTCTCCAGCGCCCTGTGGCCGTTCGCGACGCTCGGCTGGCCCGAGCAGACGCCGGAGCTGAAGGCGTTCTACCCGACCGACGCGATGGTCACGAGCCGCGACATCATCTTCCTGTGGGTCGCCCGCATGGTGATGATGGGCATCGAGTTCACCGGTCAGATCCCGTTCAGCGACGTCTACGTGCACTCGATCATTCAGGCCCCGGACGGCCGCCGCATGTCGAAGTCACTCGGTACCGGCATCGACCCGCGCGACCTGATCGACGGGGGGCCGCGACCCCCGGTCTTCTCGAAGGACGGCGAGGACCCAGGCGAGTTCCCGGCCTACGGTGCCGACGCCGTGCGCTGGGGCCTGCTGGCGATGTCGTCCGGTCAGGACGTGCGCTTCAACGAGGAGAAGGTCTCGCAGGCGCAGCAGCTCACCAACAAGCTCTGGAACGCCTCGCGCCTGATCCTGCTGAAGGTTCCAGACGACACGCGCGCGTCGGGCGAGCCGCTTGCCGTCGAGGACCGCTGGATCCTCTCTCGCCTGCAGCACGCGGCGACCTTGATCGGGGACGCGATCACGGATTTCGAGTTCTCGCGCGCAGCACTGTGGCTCTACGAGTTCATCTTCTCCGAACTCTGCGACTGGTATCTGGAGCTCGTCAAGCCGCGTCTGTATGACGGCGACAAACAGACGCAGGAATTCCTACTACACCTGCTCACCGAGACCGTGACACTGGCGCACCCGCTGCTGCCGTTCGTCACCGAGGAGATCTACGGTCACATTCCCGGCACCGATGGCCTGCTCGCCGCTCGTGTCGCACCGAAGCAGATCGCGGAGCTCGACGAGGACGCACTCAACCAGATCAATGATCTGATCGGCGCCGTGCAGGCGGTCCGTACGTGGCGTGACACCGCCGAGGTGAAGCCCAGCGCGATCCTCGATGCGCACGTCGTCAGCGACCTGTACGGCGAGACGGCCGATCAGCTCTACCGGCTCGGTCGTCTGAATCCCAGGGAGCCAAACGGGACCCCGGCAGGCGCTTCGATCCCCGTCCCTGGTGGCTCGATCGAGATCTTCGCCGCCGAGGGTCTCGACCTCGACGCGGCAGCCAAGAAGAAGGATGCGAAGCGTGCCGAGCTGGAGGCGGAGATCAAACGCGCCGAGGGCAAGCTGTCCAACGCCGGCTTCGTCGCCAAGGCACCGCCCGCCGTGGTCGACGCGGAGCGAGCGAAGTTGGACGCGCTGCGTGCGGAGCTGGAGGCGCTATGACCCCTGAGAAAGCAGAAGCACGGCTGCTCGCGCTCGAGCTGTTCGGAATGCGGTTCGGGTTGGACCGCATGCGCCGGCTGATGACGGCACTGGGACACCCGGAGCGCACCTTCGAGTCGATCCACGTCGTCGGGACCAACGGCAAGTCGTCGACGACGCGGATGATCGCCGCGATCCTCGTGCGCCACGGCCACCATGTCGGCGCCTATCTGTCGCCGCACCTGGTCGGGTTTCACGAGCGGATCCGCATCGACGACCACGACATCACGCCCCAGCAGATGGCCGATGCGATCGAGCGTGCGCTGCGTGCGGCCGAGCAGGTCAACCGCTCAGGCGGTGAGGACGACCGCGTGACGCAGTTCGAGCTGCTGACCGCCGCCGCCTATTCGGAGCTGGCCGCACAGGCGGTCGACGTCGCCGTGATCGAGGCCGGGCTCGGTGGCCGCTATGACGCCACCAACGTGATCTCGTCGAGCGTGCAGGTGCTGACCAGCGTCGGACTCGAGCACACGCGCTGGCTGGGGCCGACGATCACGGCGATCGCTCGCGAGAAGCTCGACGTGGTCCAACCCGGCGGCACGCTGGTGCTTGAGGCCGGCATGCACCCCGACGCCCTTGCGGTCGCCCAGGAGATCGCGGCCGAGCGCAGCGTCCGTCTGGTACAGGCCGAGGCCGATCCACATGCCGAGGTCGGAGCCCTTGGTGTTTTCCAGCGGCGCAACTTCGCGCTCGCCCGCGCGGCCGCCGAGGCGTTCCTCGGTCAGCTCGACGAAGCCGCCGTCGAGGCCGCCGCCGCTGACGTGCGCGTGCCTGGACGGTTGCAGGTCGTCGACGAGCAGCCGTTGACGCTGCTTGACGGCGCTCACAACCCGGACGGGATCGCGGCGCTGACGGAGTCGCTGCCGGAGATCATCGCCTCTGCCCGGAGCGGGGACGGCCGCGTCGTCGCTGTCGTCTCGATCCTCGACGACAAGGACGCCGTCGCGATGCTGCGCTCGCTGGCGCCGCTCTGTGACGCGCTGGTGCTGACCTCCAGTCACAACCCGCGGGTACTGCCGCCGCCGACGCTCAGTTCGCTGCTCGATCAGCTCGCGCCCGAGGTGAAGGTCGACTCCGAGATCGTGCGCTGGCCGCACGCCGCGCTCAGGCGCGCACGCGAACTCGCCGGCCCCGACGGGGTCGTGATCGCGACGGGCTCCCTGTATCTGATTGCCGACCTGGTGCACGACGAGGCCACGGCCGCGACACGTCGCGCCTCGATGCTGTGAACGACGAGCGCGAGACTCATCCCAGCTTCCTGAAGATGATGGGCTTGGTTGCCGCCAGCGTGGCGATCACGATCCTCGTGTTCTTCGGAATCGGCTATCTGCTCGGCCGCGTCTTCCTCTGAGAACCGGGCTCCGCGTTTAGTCAGATCCCCAACCGGGGACGCTGAACCAACGCCAGAAAACATGCGGCGCCGCTTCCCTCTGGGTCTACACTCGGCCTTTCAATGATCCCTTTTGCGGGCACATTCGGAATCCACAACCACACCGCGAGCCTGATCGTCGACCTGGCGATCGTGGTGCTTGCGGTGATCTGGCTCGCCCTGGTCTACTGGACCTTCGCCGACGCGCGTCGTCGGATTGCCGACGGGATGCTGGTCGGCTGCGCGACCGTGGCGTCGTTCTTCCCGTTCATCGGCACGATGGTCTACATGATCGTGCGCCCGCCCGAGTATCTCGAGGATGTGCACGAGCGCGACCTCGAGATCCAGGCCGCAGAGGCACGCCTCGCCCAGATCGGGATGCACACCTGTCCCTACTGCGATTACGAGGTCGAGCGCGAGTTCCTGCGCTGCCCCAACTGCCTGCGCAAGCTCAAGGATCCTTGCACCAACTGCGGCAAGCCGCTCGGTCCTGACTGGAAGATCTGCCCCTACTGCGAGACCGACCGCGGGCTTGACCCGACGCTCGGTCAGCGCCGCCGGCGCACGCGTCGCGACCCGCAGCAGACGATGGTCGCGCCGCCACCGTCAGACCTGATCTAGGTCCTCTAACCTGCGCGCGGGCATTCGCCCGCGCCACCGAATCCAAGAAGGAGTAGCGCCCCATGGCTGAGCGCACGCTGATCCTTGTCAAACCCGATGCCTTCGCTCGCAACCTCACCGGTGAGATCATCGCCCGCTTCGAGCGCAAGGGCTTGACGCTCGCCGCGCTCAAGCTCGAGACGCTGAGCACTGAGACGGCCGAGCGCCACTACGCCGAGCACAACGGCAAGCCGTTCTTCGGCGAGCTGGTCGAGTTCATCACGTCCGGTCCGCTGGTCGCGATGGTGCTCGAGGGCGAATCCGCCGTCGAGGCCGCGCGCCAGGTGATCGGCGCCACCAACCCGCTGCAGTCGGCGACCGGCTCGATCCGGGGCGACTTCGCGACCTCGATCGGCGCCAACATGGTCCACGGCTCCGACTCGGCCGAGTCGGCTGCCCGCGAGGTCGGGATCTTCTTCCCCGAGCTCTGACGCGGGGCACCAGGTGATCCTCGCCTCCGGTTCGCCCCAGCGACGCGCGATCCTCGAGCAGCTGGGGGTTGCGTTCACGGTCGTCGTTCCCGACGTGGACGAGCTGACCGCGGGGCCGCCGGAGGAGCTCGTGGTCGAGAACGCCCTGCGCAAAGCGTCCGCCGTTGCTACTGGCCCGCTGGCCGAGGGAACCGCTGATGTGGCTACTGGCCCGCTGGCCAGTAGCCAAGCGATCCTCGGCGTCGACACGATCGTCGCGCTCGACTCCGCGGTCTACGGCAAGCCCGCTGACCGCGACGACGCGGCCGCGACGCTGCGGATGCTCAGCGGCCGCAGTCACCGCGTGCTGAGTGGCGTGTGCGTGATCGAGGGCGGGCGGACACGCACGGCGACAGCCGTCACAAGCGTCAACTTTCGGTCACTCAGCGCGGCCGCGATCGCCTGGTACCTGGACACCGACGAGTGGCAGGGACGGGCCGGCGGCTATGCGATTCAGGGGCGCGGCGCGGCACTTGTCGACTCGATCGAGGGCGACTACCTCAATGTCGTCGGGCTGCCGGTTGCTACGCTGCTGGATCTCCTGCCGTCTCTGCTCTTTCCAGCGCTTTCTTTGCAGTGAAAGGCTGAAAACCGGCGAGCGTCGGGTACACTCGCCTCGACGGATGGGAACTGGCATACGGGTTCGGTCAGACCGCGCTCGCCGCCCGTCTGAACCCCCCTATCTTCCTGTCCTTAATGGGTTTCTTCACGTACCTAACGGGTTTTGGCGGCCGCGACATGGCCGTCGATCTCGGCACGGCCAACACGCTTGTCTATGTGCGCGGTCGCGGCATCGTGCTCTCCGAGCCGAGCGTCGTCGCCGTCGACTCGCGCACCGGTGAGGTCCACGCCGTCGGGATCGAGGCCAAGCGCATGCTCGGCCGTACGCCCGGCACGATCTCGGCGATCCGGCCGCTGAAGGACGGCGTCATCGCCGACTTCGAGGTGACCGAGGAGATGCTGCGCCACTTCATCCAGAAGGTTCACCAGAACCGCTGGGCGCACCCGCGTGTCGTCGTCTGCGTGCCCTCCGGCGTCACCGGCGTCGAGAAGCGCGCGGTCGAGGAGGCCTGCCTTTCCGCCGGCGCGCGCCAGGCCTACCTGATCGAGGAGCCGATGGCGGCCGCGATCGGTGCCGGGCTCCCGGTGGGAGAGCCGACCGGCTCGATGGTCGTCGACATCGGCGGCGGCACCAGTGAGGTCGCCGTGATCTCGCTCGGCGGTATCGTCGTGTCGCAGTCGATCCGCATCGGCGGCGACGAGCTCGACGAGGCGATCATCAACTACGTCAAGCGTGAGTACAAGCTTCTGATCGGACAGCAGACAGCCGAGGAGGTCAAGCTGGAGATCGGCTCGGCGTTCCCGATGCCTGAGGAGGTTCAGGCTGAGATCCGCGGTCGCGACATGGTCTCCGGTCTTCCCAAGACGGTCGTGCTGACCAGTGAGGAGATCCGGGGCGCGCTGGAGGAGCCGGTCTCGCAGATCATCGATGCCGTCAAGGAGACGCTCGATCGGACGCCGCCGGAGCTGGCGTCCGACATCATGGACCGCGGGATCATGCTGGCCGGGGGCGGCTCGCTGCTGCAGGGGCTCGAAGAGCGCATGCGGCACGAGACCCAGATGCCCGCACACCTGGCCGAGTCGCCACTGACGTGTGTGGCGGTCGGCTCCGGCCGGTCGCTCGAGGAGTTCGAGGCGATCCACCGGTCGAGCAAGAATTCACGCAACCGGCGGCGGCGTTACTAAGCCGGTGATTGGGGCCTTGGAGATGTTCAGTTGCACGACAAGCAAATTCGACGGCGACGCGCGGTGCTCGCGCTGCTCGTCGTCGTTTCCCTGATCCTTCTCACGGATTATTTCGGCGAGTCGTCGAGCAGCCCGCTGCACTCGGTGCAGCGCGGGATCGTGGAGGTGCTGTCGCCGGTCCAGGACGGCGCCAGCAAGGTGCTCTCGCCTGTGCGCGACGTTGCCGGTTGCGTTCTCGTCGACGTTCAAGGCCAAGTCGCAGCTCGCGCAGCTTGAGCAAGGAGAACCACGCAGCTGCGCAATGAGGTCTCGCAGCTCGCGTACGAGGGGACTCAGAACCGGTACTACGCCAAGCTGCTGAAGCTCGACAACGACTACAACCTCAAGTCCTACGGGCTCGAGACGGCGAGCGTGATCGGCAAGAACCCGCTGCTCTGGTACCAGACGATCAAGGTCAACAAGGGCTCGGATGCCGGCGTCCGTGAGCGAACGACCCGGTGTCGGGCCCGGCGGGCTCGTCGGCGACGTCACAGACCGTCGGACCGAGCTACTCGGTGATCTCACTGCTGACCTCGCCGAACTTCTCGGTCACAGCCAGATCGAGAGCGACGCAGGGGCCGCGAACACCACCGGCAACTCCGGACTGCTCCAACCCGCGGTCGGCAACCCCAGCACGCTGCTGCTCAACTATCTGCCGACGGACGCACAGGTCGGCGCCCGACGACATGGTCGTCACGAGCGGCTTCAAGGATCCCAAGGAACAGACAGTCGAATCGCTCTATCCGGCGGGCATCCCGATCGGGACGGTCTCGAACGAGAACCCGCAGACCAGCGTGCTGACCAACCAGCAGGTCAACGTCACGCCGACCGTCGACCTGCAGCATCTGAGCGTCGTCCAGATCCTCACCAACCCCTACCACAGCTGAGATCGGCTGCACGCAGAGCGCGTTGAAGAGCAAGGACTCCACCCTCCACCTGCCACTGCGGATCGCGCTGGTCGCGTTCTTCGCGGTCGTGATCCAGGAGGCCGCGATCTCGCAGATCTCGATCTTCGGCGTCAGCGCCGACATCACGCCGCTGGTCGTGATGTCGATCGGCCTGCTGTGCGGTTCGATGCCGGGGGCGATCGCCGGATTTGCGATCGGGCTGTTCGTCGACCTGGTGCTGTTCCAGACGCTCGGCGTCACCTCGCTGCTGTTCATCGCCGTCGGCTACTGGTCGGGCCGCCTGCGTGAGCTACGCGACCCCTCGCACGGGCTGATCCCGCTGGCGCTGGGCGCGGTCGCGACCGCCTTCACCGGGGTCGGCATGGCGGTGATCCAGTTCCTGCTCGGCGTCGACGCGCCGGTCAGCCGGCTGCTGATCCAGCAGATCGTGCTGCAGGTGCTCGTCAACAGCCTGATCGCGCTGCCCGGTCTACGAGATCGTGCGCCGGATGCTGTACCGGCGCTCCCGGCTGATCCGCAGCGTCGCCGGCGCCGCGCGTACACGACCGTGCGCTGAGCCCGCTGCAGCGGCCGTCTGAGCGGTTCGGCGGAACCGCGAGGGCGAGGCCGCGATGATCGGCCCGCTCGACGAGCGCACGCCGCCGATGACGCCGCAGCTGGCGCTGCGCGTCGCGATCATCGGCGGCCTCGCGCTGGTGATGTTCGCGGTGATCTTCTTCCGCCTCTGGTTCCTGCAGGTGCTGTCCGGCAGTCAGTACGTCGCGCAGGCGCAGGTCAACATCGTCCGCGACATCCCGGTCGCAGCGCCGCGCGGAGAGATCCTCGACAGCAACGGCACGGCGCTGGTCGAGTCGGTGCAGGTGCCGGCGATCCAGATCTCGCCGCAGACGCTGCCGGCCCGTATCGCTCGACCAGCAAGAACTTCCGTACGCAGCCGGCCAAGGACTACGCGCTCTACGACAAGCTCGCCAAGCTCCTGCAGATGTCGACCAAGCCCGCAGCCTGCAAGTTACGAGATTACTACGGCAACCGGTCGCCGGTCAAGTACTCGGTCCGAGCTGGCGCCGATCCCGTGCCTGGTGGCGCAGGGCGTCTCGCGTCTCAGTACGCGAACGTCACGATCAAGACCGACGTCTCGCCCGACATCCAGGACTACATCGCCGAGCGCCAGGCTGCAGTTCCCGGGCGTGTCGTCCCAGGAGGTCTACCATGCGCAAGTACCCGCTCGGCGACGCCGGCGCGCAGCTGTTCGGGACGCTCAGCCGATCAGCTGCGACCGAGGTCGGGCACGAAGGCACTTCAAGGGCATCGAGCAGGGCAACATCGTCGGACAGTCCGGCCTGGAGTACAGTACAACGAGTGTCCTGCAGGGCATCAACGGCGAGGAGCGCGTCAAGGTCAACTCCGCCAACCAGTTCGAGGGTTACGGCAAGGACAAGACCGCCGATGCCGGGTGACAACCTCAAGCTGTCGATCAACGCTCAAGCTCGAGCAGGTCGGGCAGCGGCGCTCGCCGCACTCGATCTCGACAACCGACGGCACCGGCGGCGCGTTCGTCGCGATGGATCCGGAGAACGGCCAGATCTACGCGATGGGCTCGGCGCCGACCTACAACCCGAGCATCGTCTCGCCCGATCGATCTCGGCCAAGGAACTGGACTTTCTCAGCAACCCGGACAACAACCAGCCGCTGATCAACCGCGCGATCGACGGCGCGGGGCCTGACGGCTCGACCTTCAAGGTGATCACCGCCACGGCCGCGCTCGAGAGCGGCGACTGGAGTCTGCAGACGAGCACCTACGACGACAACGGCGAGTTCTGCTTCCCGGCGAGGACCGACGCTCCGGTGCTGCCTGCACAACTCCGGCGGGGCGCCTACGGCGTCGGTCGACCTGCAGCAGGCGATCCAGGTCTCGGACGACGATTCTTCTACAACCTCGGTGACAGCTGAACAGCCGACCCGGTCGACGCGACACCCGAACGGCGGCGCGCTCCAGCAGTGGGCCGCGAAGTTCGGGATCGGCAGGACGACCGGTGTCGATCTGCCCGGCGAGGCCACCGGGTACGATGCCGACGCCGAACGTTGCTCGCGGCGCTCTGGAAGCAGGAGCACGAGTGCGAGCACCGCCACCGGCCCGTACAAGGGCCACAGCAAGCACCCTGCCGTGATCATCGCAGGGCGCGATCAGCTCGGGCGGCTGCGGCATCGCCAGCTGCCGACTACTGGACCGTCGGTGACAACGTCAACACCGCCGTCGGCCAGGGCGACGACCAGGTCACGCCGATGCAGCTCGCGGTCGTCTACGCGGCGATTGGCGAACGGCGGCAAGATCGTGACGCCGCACGTCGGCCCAGGCGATTCAGTCCCCGACCGGAACGACGTCTTCAGAAGATCGACCCGGCGCCGAAGCGCACGCTCCCGATCAACCCGCTCGTACCTCGCAGCGATCCTGCAGGGCTCTACGTCGGCGGCGTCAGGTCCGGGCGGAACCTCCGACCGACGTCATGGGCAACTTCCCGGAGCCCGTCTACGGCAAGACCGGGACCGCTGCAGTACTTCGGCGACAGCGCCGTCAGAGCACCGACTACGCGTGGTACGCCTGCTTCGTGCCCGCCACCGCCACCAGCAAGCCGATCGTGGTCGTCGTGAGCGTCGAGAAGGGCGGCTTCGGTGACGTTGCGGCCGCGCCGGTCGCACGCCAGATCCTGTCGCCAGTGGTTCTACGGCAAGCCAGGGCCGTTCGTCAAGGGATCCAGCGCCGCGATCGACTATGAGCACGACTCCGATCCAACGCACGCGACGAGCCGGCGCGCACCCGCAGCCATCGGCGCGCTGCTGAGCTTCGATCCGCTGCTGCTGCTTGCCGCGGTCGGGCCTGGTCGTGTTCTCGTTGCGTGACGCTGCACGGCGCCGGCTACCCGAGCTACGCGGACCGCCAGGCGCTGTACGCCGGCGTCGGGCTCTGGTCGCGGCACTTCGTGATCACGCGCTTCGACTACACGCGTCCTGCGTGAGTTCCGATATGTCTTCTACGGGCTGATGATCGTGCTGAACCTCGCTGTCTTCGCCTTCTCACGGGACGGGTCCGGCGAACGGCGCCACCCGCTGGATCCCGCTGCCGTTCTTCCAGTTCCAGCCGTCGGAGTTCGGCAAGCTGCTGCTGATCGTCTCGCTGGCCGCGTTCGCGGTCGACCGCTCGCGCCGGCTGAGCGAGCGGCGGACGCTGGCGCGGGTGATGCTGCTGGCGCTGGTTCCGGCGATGATCGTGATCAAGCAGCCGGACCTGGGCACCGGTCTGGTCTACGTGATCGCCGCCGCCGCGATCCTGTTCTTCATGGGCGTCGGCTGGAGCACATGACGGCGCTGGTGGCGCTGTTCGCGATCGCCGCCGCGCTGGTGCTCGCGGTCGCGCCCGGCTGTGGGCGTCAACGTGCTGCAAGGGCTACCAGAAGCAGCGCCTGACGACCTTCCTCAACCCGCCGCCGACCTGCACGTCCGAGCGACCCGACCTGTTACCAGCTGCACGAGTCGCTGATCGCGATCGGCTCCGGCGAGAAGACCGGACGCGGCGCCGCGGGCGCGACCCAGACGCGCTTCCACTTCATCCCGGAGGCGCAGGACGACTTCATCTTCGCGGTGATCGGCGAGACCTACGGGTTCGCCGGCGCCGCGGTGGTGCTATCGCTATACGCACTCTTGATATGGCGCACGCTGCGCATTCTCACGATGTCGAAGAACCTCTTCGGCACGCTGATCGCCGGAGGCATCCTCGCGATGTTGATGTTCCAAGTGTTCCTCAACATCGGCATGACCATCGGGATCATGCCGGTGACCGGCGTGCCGCTGCCGCTGCTCTCCTACGGCGGCTCGTCCGTGCTCGTGACTTTCCTGGCCATCGGCCTGCTGCAGTCGATCCACATCCAGGCTCGGATGTCATCGGCCGGCAAGGCGAGGGTCCTAATCGTCTGACGGCGACCGGATCGGCTTCCGCTGAACCGCCGCCGCCCCACTTAGCCTGAGCGCTACGAGCCTCGGGCCGACAATTCAAAAAGGACTACAAATTGAAGAAGCAAGTGTTGGTAAGCGTCGACCGCGGCGAGACCCGGGTCGCGCTGCTCGAGGGCACCGGCGAACCCGCTGCCACCAAGACCGGCCGCCACCGCGACGCGCTCCCGGCCGCCGCAACGCCGCGCCGTCGTCGGCAACCCGGCCGCCGGCTACGACGTCGCCGAGCTCTACCTGGAGCGCCGCGGCGCTCGCTCGATCGTCGGCAACATCTACAAGGGCCGCGTTGACAACGTGCTCGCGGGCCTCGAAGCCGCGTTCGTCGACATCGGCCTCGAGAAGAACGGCTTCCTGCACGTCGATGAGATCGTGCTGCCGGGCGTCGAGGCGCCGCGCCGCGGCCGCGGCTCGGGCGGCCGTGAGGGCAGCCAGATCACCGATCTGCTGAAGCCCGGCCAGGAGATCGTCGTGCAGGTCGTCAAGGACCCGCTCAAGACCAAGGGCGCGCGGCTCTCGATGGACCTGACGATCGCCGGCCGCTACATGGTCTACGCGCCCGTACGGCGAGGGCATCGGCGTCTCGCGCAGGCTCGACGAGCGTGAGCGCGACCGCCTGCGCAAGGAGGCCGCCAAGCTCGACCTCAAGGGCGCGGGTGCGATCATCCGCACGGCCGCGCAGGGCGCCAAGCGCGCCGACCTCGAGCGCGAGCTGCAGTACCTCTTCAAGCTCAACGACGTCCTGCAGAAGCGGGTCGAGGCGACCGAGGCTCCGGCGCTCGTCTTCCAGGAGGCCGACCTCTCCGTGCGGGTCGTGCGCGACATCTACTCAGGCGAGTTCGAGCGCGCGATCGTCGACGATGAGAAGCAGCACCACCGGCTTGTTTCGTTCTTCTCGCGGACCGCGCCGGAGCTCGTCGAGCATGTTGAGCTGTGGACCGAGGATCAGCCCCCTGTTCGAGGTCTACGGGGTCGACAAGGTGCTCGACTCGACGCTCTCGCGCCGCGTCGACCTGCCGAGCGGCGGGTACCTGGTGATCGATTACGCCGAGGCGCTGACGGTCGTCGACGTCAACTCCGGCAGCTTCACCGGCCGCGGCAAGAGCGCGCGGCTCGAGGACACGATCACCAAGACCAACCTTGAAGCCGCCGACGAGGTCGTCCGACAGCTGCGGCTGCGCGACATCGGCGGGATCATCGTCATCGACTTCATCGACATGGCGCGGGCGCGCAACCGCGATGCGGTGCTGAAGACGTTGCGCAAGGCGCTGGACGAGGACCGCACCAAGACGTTCGTGGTCGAGATCTCGCCGCTGGGCCTGGTCGAGATGACTCGCCAGAACGTGACCGAGGGCGTGCGCGAGATCATGACCCGCCCGTGCCCGACCTGTAACGGCGAGGGCGTGATCAAGTCCGAGGAGACGATCGCGATCGAGTTCGAGCGCCGCATGCGCGAACTCGCCACGCACGTGGAGGCCGAGGCGCTGCTGATCCAGATGAACCCGCGCGTCAGCGCCGAGTTCACCGGCCACGGCGCACGTGTGCTGCGCGCGATCGAGGCCGACACCGGCAAGTGGTTCCACTTCGAGGGCTCCGAGGGTCTGCCGCTCGAGCACTTCGCGGTGCTGATGGAGGCCGACCGCGAGCAGGTGCTCGAGCGGGCGCTTCCGTTCCGCGAGGGCGAGGAGGTCTACCTCGAGATCATCGAGCCGCACATGTACAGCGCCGGCGACGCCGTCGCCAAGGTCGACGGCTACATCATCGCGGTCAAGGGAGCCGAGAACGCCGTCGGCCAGAAGCGGCTCGTGCGGATCGACGAGGTCGGTCGCACGCAGGCGATCGCGGTGCTGATCGACCAGCCCCCGGTCACCAAGGAGGAGGAGCCGGCGGAGCCCCCGGCCAAGCCGGCCGCGCGCAAGCCGCGCGCGGCCGCCGGCACGGGCACACGGACGCGTGCCCGCAAGGCGCCCGCTGCGACCGAGGAGGCTGCAGCCGAGCCTGCAACCGAGCCCGATCTGGAAGCCGCTGCTAACGTGAGCGAAGCAGGGGCCGGCGACGACGCCGCTGAAAACGACGCGGATGCCGTAGAATCGGCTGCTCGGCGTCGAGGCCGGCGCGGAGGACGCCGACGTTCCACGGCCAAAGCCGGGGCGGCCGTAACGGCCGACGAATCTTCCTCAGAGTGATCATGTACGCAATCGTCAAAACAGGCGGCAAGCAATACCGCGTCCAGGAGGGCCAGAACCTGCTCATCGAGCGTCTGCCCGTACAGGACGGCGAGAGCGTGTCGCTGACCCCGCTGCTCTACGTCAACGGCGACCAGGTCGTCGACGGCGAGGACCTGTCCAAGGTGCAGGTCGCGGCGACGATCCTCGGCCACGAGCGTGGCCCCAAGCTCCGCATCGTCAAGTTCAAGCCGAAGCGCGGCTACAAGCGCCGCAACGGCCACCGTCAGGAACCTGACGCGCATCGAGATCAAGAACATCAAGCTGGCCGGAGCCTCGCGCTCCAGCAAGGCCGCACCGCGGAGGCTTAAGATGGCGCATAAGAAGGGCCTCGGCTCATCACGCAACGGCCGTGACTCGAACGCTCAGTTCCTCGGCGTCAAGGTCTTCGCCGGCCAGACCGTGACCGGCGGCGAGATCATCGTGCGCCAGCGTGGCACGGTCTTCAAGCCCGGTGAAGGCGTTGGCATCGGCAAGGACGACACGATCTTCGCCAAGTCGGCGGGCATCGTGCAGTTCAACCGTGGTTGGCGCGGACGCGTGATCAGCGTCCAGCCGGCCGACGCGGCGTAGCGCTTTCGCGCAGCTTGTAACCGCCCCGCACCACCAAATCGCGCTTGCACCCGGCGATTTGTGCTGTCGGGGCGGCTGTACCGCCCCGCGCGCGCAAATCGCTGGTGAGCGCGGAGGTTTGGGCGCTCCGGGCGGTTGACTCGGGGACTCAGGCCGTTAGCACGGCGGTGCACTGCGGACAGCGTCGGGCAGCCACCGGGATGTCCATCGTGCACTCGGGGCACTCCTTGACGTCCGGATCATCCTTGGCGCGGCGGCTCTCCAGAAGTTGTAGGGCTTCACCACGAAGAAGAAGACCGCGAAGGCTGTCGTGATGAAGGTGATCACCTCGTTGATGAAGTCGCCGTACAGGAAATGGCTCGAGTTGATCGTGAACGAGAGCGACTCGAAGTCCGGCTTGCCGAAGATCAGCGCGATGATCGGCGTGATCAGATCGGCGATGAACGCCTTGACCAGGGCCGCGAAGACGGTGCCAAAGACGAACGCAACGGCCAGCGTTACGAGGTTGCCCTTCAGCAGGAACTTCTTGAAGTCCTGCAGTGCTGACCTCATGCCCGTGACCTCCACGTAGGGTTGCGAATCGACGACAGCCTAAGAGCCGTCCGGCGACGCGTGAGCAGCGGATCATCTACACCTTCAAAGCCACTGACTATGAAAGACCGAGCACGAATCCACGTAGAGGCGGGCGGCGGCGGCGACGGATGCATGAGCTTCCGCCGCGAGGCGCACGTGCCCAAGGGCGGTCCCGACGGCGGTGACGGCGGCCGCGGCGGCGACATCGTGCTCGTCTGCGACGACTCCTACCGCGACCTCGAGCACTTCCGCCGGAGCTCGCACTTCAGCGCCAAGCGAGGCGCCCACGGTCAGGGCTCACAGCGCCACGGTGCCGACGGCGTGACACTCGAGATCCCGGTCCCGCCCGGCACGGAGATCCTGGTCGAGTCCGACGGCACCCAGCACGACCTGGTCAGGCCGGGGCAACGGGCCGTCGTCGCCCGGGGCGGCTCGGGCGGACGTGGAAACCGCCACTTCTCGAGCTCGACGCGACAGAGCCCGCGGTTTGCCGAGCGCGGCCTCGCGGGCGATGAGAGCTGGCTCACGCTGCAGCTCAAGCTGCTCGCCGACGCCGGGCTGGTCGGCCTGCCGAATGCCGGCAAATCGTCGCTGATCTCGCGGCTGACGCGCGCGACGCCGAAGGTCGCCGACTACCCGTTCACCACGCTCGAGCCGGCGCTCGGGACGCTGCACGAGGATGACCGCCAGCTCGTGATCGCAGACATCCCGGGGCTGATTGAGGGCGCTGCCGACGGCATCGGTCTCGGTCACGATTTCCTAGCTCACGTCGAGCGCACGCGGCTGCTCGTGCACGTGCTCGACCTGGCGCCGCTCGACGGCTCTGATCCGCTCGACAACTTCGAGACCGTCGAGCGTGAGCTCGCGCTCTATCAGGCGCGCCTCGCGTCGCTTCCGAGGATCCTGGCTCTATCCAAGGCCGATCTGGTCACGCCTGAGCAGGGCGAACAGGCCCGCAGCGACTGGCAGCAGCGGATGGGGGAGGACGTGCCCGTGATCCTGACCTCGTCGGTGACGCGCCAGGGTCTGGACGAGCTTGCGACCGAGCTGCTGCGGCGGATTCCGGTGCTGAGCGCCGATGACGCCATTGCTGGAATTGGGTCCCGCCCACCCAGCAATGGCAGCCGAGAGGACCTGCTCGACGACCTACCCGAGCACCGCATCTTCCGCCCGGCGCCGCCCGGCGGTTTCAGGGTCACGCAGAACGACGAGGGCGCCTTCGTCGTTGCGGGCGAGGGGGTCGAGAAGCTCGTCGCCCGCTACGACCTTGACAACGAGGATGCGCTCGCCCACCTCGAGCGCCGCCTGCGCGGCCTCGGCGTGATCCGCGCGCTCGAGGCCGCCGGGTTCGAGCCGGGCGACGACGTCGAGATAGCCGGCGTCGTCTTCGAACTCGATCCCTGACTAATAAGCTGCGGCGCTGATGAGCTCGGTCGTGATCAAGCTCGGGTCGAGCGTCGTCGCCGACGACGACGGCACGATCCGCACAGAGGTGCTGAATCGGATCTGCGACGACGTCGCGGCGCTGCATGCGGCCGGCTACGAGCCAATCATCGTGACCAGTGGCGCGATTGCGCGCGGTCTCGGGGTGATGCGCATCTCACCCGGGCAACGTCCGCGGCCTATCGACGAGCTCCAGGCGGCCAGCGCGATCGGGCAGGGCAAGCTCTACAGGGTCTACGACGAACTGCTCCAGCTACGCGGAGTGCCGACCGCGCAGGTGCTGCTGACCTTCTTCGACATGAGTGCGAGAACTCACTACCTGAACGTCCGCCAGACGCTCGCCAAGCTGCTCGAATGGCGTGTGGTGCCGGTGATCAACGAGAACGACACGACGACCACAGACGAGATCTCGTTCGGGGACAACGACTTCCTGGCCGCGCAGGTCGCGATCCTGATCGGTGCTGAGCGGCTGTTGCTGCTGACGAATACCGACGGCGTATTCACGGCTGACCCGCGCACGGATCCAGAGGCACAGCTGGTGCGGCGGATCGGGGCGATCGAGGAGCTCGAGGTGCTGCAGATCACCCAGCAGACTTCGGCACTTGGCTCGGGTGGGATGCGCTCGAAGGTGGTCGCCGCCGAGATGGCGACCGCCGCCGGCATCCCGACCGTGATCGCAAACGGGCAGATCGGTGGCACGATCGGCGCGGCGGTGCGTGGGGAGGAGGTCGGCACCACCTTCCTGGCTCGCTCCGATCGTGTCTCCAGCTTCAAGCTGTGGCTGAAGTACGCGAAGCCCGCGCGCGGCCGCGTCACGATCGACGCCGGCGCGGCGCGGGCGCTGCGCGACGGTGGCACGAGCCTGCTGCCTGTCGGGGTTGTCGACGTCAACGGCAGCTTCGAGGTTGGTGACGCGATCGATGTCACGTTCGGCGACGAGCAGGTCGGCAAGGGCATCAGCAACTACTCCGCGGAGGAGCTGCGCCGCGTGCGCGGCATGAAATCCGCGGCGGTGCGGGAACTGTTGCCGCGCGCGAGCGATGAGGCGGTTCATCGCGACTACTTCGTGCTCGCGTAGTCTTCGGGTATGTCCACTGCCGTCGCATCAGCATCTGTCGCCGAGATCTGCGCATCCGCAAAGCAGGCTTCGCGCACGCTCGCCACGCTCGGAGCCGGCATCAAGAACGCCGCGCTGCAGGCGGTCGCCGACGCGCTGATTGAGCGCACCCCGGAGATTGTGGAGGCGAACGCCCGCGACCTCGAGGCCGGACGCGAGGCGGGGCTCAGCGCGGCGCTGCTCGACCGGCTCGGACTCGACACCGCTCGGATCGCTGCGATGGCTGAGGGCACCCGCAGGATTGCGGCGCTCCCGGATCCCGTCGGTGAGGTGATCGATGGGTTCCGGCTGCCGAATGGGCTCGACGTCCGCAAGGTGCGCGTTCCGCTCGGCGTTGTAGCGGTCGTCTATGAGGCGCGGCCCAACGTGACGATCGACGCGGCGGCGCTGTGCCTGAAGTCGGGTAACGCGGTCGTACTCCGCGGCTCG
The DNA here is from genome assembly GCA_963720195.1 of uncultured Conexibacteraceae bacterium. Classification (GTDB taxonomy): domain Bacteria; phylum Actinomycetota; class Thermoleophilia; order Solirubrobacterales; family Solirubrobacteraceae; genus Palsa-465. Next base: position 146,887 of record CAVRFD010000004.1, on the reverse strand, counting down.
CGCTCGGCTGCACACTCGAACGCCGTATTGGCTGGAATCGCTGCGGAAGCAGCGGTTGCTGCGGGGCTGCCGCGCGGAGCGCTCGCGCTCGTCGCCGGTGGCGGCCACGAGGAGCTGACGGAGCTGGCGACGCAGACGGGCGTGGTCGACCTGATCATCCCGCGGGGCGGCGAGGCCTTGAAGGCCGCATTGAAGGGCGTCGCCACGGTCCCGGTGATCTTCGCGGCGTCCGGCAACTGCCACGTGTACGTCGACCGAAGCGCCGATTTCGCGCTCGCTCAGGAGATCGTTGTCAATGCCAAGGTGCAGCGGCCAGGAGTCTGTAACGCGGCTGAGACACTGCTCGTCCACGCTGAGATCGCCGATGATTTCCTGCCACACGTGCTCCACGCGTTGCACGACGCCGGCGTCACGCTGCACGGCGACGGTCGCACGCGCGATGCGGTGACCGACCTGCCGATCCGCCACGCAACCGACGAAGACTGGGATACCGAGTATCTGGGTCTCGAGATGACGGTCGGCGTGGTGGATTCGGTCGACGCCGCGATCGAGCACATCAACTCACACGGCAGCGGCCACTCGGAGGCGATCGTGACCGCCGACACAGGTGCCGCCCGAGCGTTTGAGCTCGAGGTTGACGCGGCCTGTGTCTACGTGAACGCGTCCACCCGATTCACCGACGGTGGTGAGTTCGGCATGGGTGCCGAGATCGGAAACTCGACCCAGAAGCTTCACGTGCGCGGTCCTATCGGCCTACGTGAGCTGTGCACGTTCAAGTACCTCGTCGAGGGCAGCGGCCACGTCCGCGCCTAGTTCCCGGCTCGCGACATCGAACCCAGACACCACCACCGGTTCACTGAGCAGCTCGCGCATCGGCATCCTCGGCGGGACTTTCAACCCGCCGCACATTGGCCACCTGATCTGCGGTCAGGAGGCGTACGTGCAGCTTGGCCTCGATCGCGTGGTTCTGATGCCGGCCGGGCAGCCGCCCCACAAACCGCTTGATGACGACCCCGGATCGCAGCACCGGCTCGAGCTCTGCCGGCGCGCGGCGGACGGCGATCCGCGCTTCGAGGTGTCCGATCTGGAGGTTCTGCGCGAGGGCCCGTCTTACACGGTCGATACGCTTCAGTCACTGCATTCACGGATGCCAGATAGCCAGCTGTTTCTGATCGTCGGTGGCGACGTTGCGGCAGGGCTGCCCACATGGCGGGAGCCTGACCGTGTTCTGTCGCTGGCTACACTCGCTGTGGCGCGACGCCGCGGGACCACGCGGAAGTCGATCGACGAGGCGCTCGCGGGCATCCGTGGTGGGAACCGAGCCGAGTTCTTTCGGATGCCAACGATCGGCATCTCCTCGACCGACCTTCGCCGGCGGGTGCAGATGCAGGAGCCGATCACCTATCTCGTCCCGGAACCGGTGGCGAGCTACATCGACGAACACCGTCTATATGGAGGTCGCACACCATCATGAAGTCGCCCGAAGAGATCGCGCTGGCCGTCGCCGAGCTCGCCTCAGACCGCAAAGCGGTCGACATCGTCCAGCTGGATCTGCGGGGACTCACGTCCGTCGCTGACTACTTCCTCATCTGCACGGGCCGCAGCGACCGCCAGGTGAAGGCAATCCACGATGGCATCCATCTGGGGATGAAGTCAGAGCACGGCATCCTGCCGACCCGCGTCGACGGCGCCACTCAAGCGCAGTGGATCCTGATGGACTACGGCGACGTGATCGTTCACATCTTCACGCCGGAGATGCGTGAGTTCTACCGGCTCGAGCAGCTCTGGGGCGAGGCGCCAACACAGAGGCTCGAATTCGCGGTCGCCTAGAGCACGGACAGAAGCTTAGGCGCTACTTGTTTCTTGCGGCTCATAACGCCGGGTAGTGCCAGCTTGCTGCCGTTCTTGGACTCGACGCCGAACGCGCGGGCGACCGCAGCCACGTCGCCGTCGACCAGTAGGTCCGTGCCCTTGTTGAGCACGTCGGTGACCATCAGCGCGTAGAGCTCGGCGCCCTGCTTGTCGCGCTCGTGACTCATCGCCTCCAGCAGTTCCCGCTCGCGCTCGAGCAGGCCCTTGCCGACCACCTCGACCTGTGCGATCACGAACGGTGTACCGGTGCCGGACTGGTATCCCTTGGCGTCGCGCTTGACGAGGTCCTCGGCGCTGACATTCGAAACATCGGAGGTCTCCTCGAACATCCGGGTGCCGTACTCCCTGGCATCGAGCTCAAGCGCGCGCTCCAGGTATTCGACCACCGCGGCGTCGCGGTCCGTGGTCGTCGGCGAGTTGAGGATCACCGTGTCCGAGAGCACTGCTGAGAGAAGGAGCATCGCGGTGGAACGGCTTGGCTCGATCCCGCTGCGTCGGAAGCGCTCGAGCACAAGCGTCGCCGTTGATCCGACTGGGTCGAACGTGGCAGTCACCGGAACTTTCGTCTCGATCGAGCCGATGTGATGATGATCGAGAATCTCGACGATCTCCGCCTGGTCGATGCCGGGCACGCTTTGCGCCTGCTCGGCGTGGTCGACGAGGATCACTCGGCGCCGGATCGGAGACACCAGGTCCGAGCGGGTCAGTAGTCCGATCGGTCGCTGGCGATCGTCGACGACGATCGCGGCGCCGTGGTGAGAGTCCTTGATCTGCTCGGAGACCTCGCTGATCAGCTCGTCGGCGGTGGCGACGATCTGATCCTGCTCCATCAGCTCGCGGCACGGCGCCGCGAGCGTGATCATGCGAGCGGAGACATAGGTGTCCAGCGGCGAGGTGATGACCGCGGTGCCCTTCTGGCGGGCCAGGTCGAGCACCTCCTCATCCGGTTGCGCGCCGCTTGAGATCACGAGCAGCGCGATGTCGTGCTGGAGCACGTGCTTCTGCGCCTTGGGCCGGTCGCCGACGACGACGATGTCGCTCTCGTCGATTCCGGTCTCAACGTCGAGCGAGGATGCATGGACCCAGATGCGTCCGGTCAGCGCCTGGTCCTCACCGGTCAGAAGTTCGCCGTCGAGGACATCCACGACGGCGTGCAGGTAGGTCGCCTCACGAAGCGAGGAGCTGGCGCGCGACTCGCGCACGTAGCGACGCGCGAGCGAGCGGGTCGTGATGATTCCGATCAGCACGCCCTCGTCGTCGATGACCGGAACAAGGTCGTAGTCGGTGTGGTCGATCGCGAGTCCAGCCTCCCGGATCGGGTCGCTCGCGTTCATGCAGGGGAACTCTGTCTGCATGAGATCACCCGCGCGCAGGCGGATGTGAGGGAGGAACTCAGGCGCTGGCACGCCGGCCTGGTCCAGGACCCAGCGTGTCTGCGGATTGAGCTCCCCGAGCCGGGCCGGCACGTATTCCGTGCTCGGGTCCAGGCGCGATTTCAGTTCGGCGTAGCCGATGGCCGAGCTGATCGAATCAGTGTCCGGGTTACGGTGCCCGGAGATGTACACAGGTGGCACACGTGAATTATCACGAGATTGTCACGAATGTGGCGCGTCGCCGGCTCGTGCTCCCGGTGACGGACTGGCGCGCCGCGGCCTGGCGCGATAGCGTGCCGCGCGAGACAGCAGCGACGATCGCGGACGCACCTCGCAGAGAACGGAGCAGCACATGCCCTCGGCACCCCAGATTCTGCCCACCCAGATCCCCGAAGGCACCTGCACCGGGATCCGGTACCGGCTCGAAGGCGAGCTCGTGCCGGTGCTGCACATGGCGCTGGACGGCAGCGTGCCGGTCTATTTCGAGCATCACGTGCTGCTCTGGAAATACCCGAACCTGCAGATCGGCCTGCATCCGCTTCGTAAGGGTCTCGTGCGGCGCGCCTTCGCCGGCATGCCGCTGCTGATGTTGCAGGTCGAGTCGGCGGGGGAGGTTGCTTTCAGCCGTGACGCGCCGGGGCACATCGCCGCTCTGCACCTGCAGGCCGGTGAGGGGATCCAGGTTCGTGAACATCAGTTCCTTGGCGCCACTCAGAACGTCGAATACGACTACAGCCGGATGAAGGGCTTCGCCAACATGGTCTATGGCGGTGGCTTCTTCATCGACCAGTTCATGTGCACGAGCGGCGAGGGCGTGGTCTGGGTGCACGGCTACGGCAACGTGTTCGAGAAGACGCTCGAGCCTGGCGAGTCGATCGACATCGAGCCCGGCGGTTGGCTCTTCTACGACCACTCGGTGCAGATGAGCCAGGAGATCTACGGGTTCAAGTCAGGGTTCCTCGGCGGGTCCGGCAACCTCGTCTTCAACCGCTTCACCGGCCCCGGACGCGTCGGTCTGCAGAGCGCGTATTTCCACCCGCCCGGTGCTGAGACCGGAGCCGGCGGCGGTCAGGGGCAAGCGATGGGGCCCGGCGGCGTCGGCATGATCGGCGGGCTACTCGGCGGCCTGCTCGACAACTAGGATTCACCAGGCCGCCTCGCCGGTGCTTCGGCGGCCCAGTCGCGACGATGCCCTATCCCACCGGACACCTACAGGCCCATCCGCTGCCGTCGGGGATCCTCGGCGCGCTGACGCTGACCGGCTACCAACTGCTGGTCGATATAGCCGGGGTCGGTGCCGGCCGACTGGGCCCGCAGGTCTTCCTGCTTGTCGCGCCTGAGCTGGACGGCACGGCGGCCGACACGATGACGCACATCGCCCTGCACCAGAACCGGCTGGGAAGCGAGAGAGAAGCGCTCGCCTACCAACAGCTTGCCGCTCAGCTCGGCTATCTGCGACTGTCCGGGTACCGGCTCGCGCTCGAGCGTGCCGGCCTGCGTTCGAAGATCGGGCTGGTGAACCCGGCGACCGGCGCGATCGCCCTGCAGATCCCGGACAAGCATCCGGGGCGGCTGTTCGGCGGGGGCGCGAACGTGAGCTCGCTGCTGGTGGCCGCACGGGGGCTCCCGCCCGCAGGGACGCCGCCGGACCTGCAGAACCCTGAGCTGCTCCGTCAGACGTTCCTGGCGCTGGCCCTGCGTGATGACTCCACAACCGGCGTTGAGGCTGCGGAGCTCGCCGATCGCGCGCTCACGATCGCGCAGAGCGATGCTTCGCTCGATCCGGTGGCGGCGCTGGAGGCGGCGAAGCAGCAGCAGTAACGCTGTCACTCACATCGATCCGCATCCCGATCCTCGCCACGACGACGCCGGGCTTGTTGCTGAGCGCGTTGCTCAGTACCAGATCCATGTGGTTGTGGAGGATGGTGTAGCGCAGCTTCGCCGGGATCGCGACCGGGATCAGGACCACGACCTCCTCTTTGCGGGTCGCGCAGATGTGGTCTATGTAGTCGACGATCGGTTCGACAACCGAGGCATACTCGGTCCGCAGGACGTGGAGCGGTACGCCAGGGTGCCACTCCTTCCACCGTTGCTCGAGTTTCTCGATGTGCGGCTCGTTGTCCTCGGAGTATTCGAGCACAACGTGGACCGCGACGACGTCGTCCGACAGCGAGAGCGCCTCGCCGATCGCATAACTGGTCAGAGACGAAATCGTGACGATCGGGACGACGACGAATGAGTGTCTGCTGGGCGGTGGCGGCGGCGGGATCTTGCCGATCCCGAGCGCTGCGCTGGTCCGCTGGTAGTAGCGGTGGATCCGCGTGAACAGATAGATGAACATCGGCACGGCGATGACCACGACCCATGCCCCGTTGACGAACTTGGTCAGCAGGAAGATGACGGTGGCCGTCGCGGTCACGAGCGCTCCGAGCCCGTTAATGGCCGCCTTGAACTGCCAGTGTCGTGGACGGTTACGCCGCCAGTGCACGACCAGGCCGGTCTGTGCAAGCGTGAAACCGGTGAACACGCCGATGGCGAACAACGGGATCAGGGTGTTGGTGTCGCCGTTCACGGCGATGAGTAGCGCGCCGGACATGATCGCCAGCACCCAGATGCCGTTGGAGAACACCTGCCGGTCGCCGCGCAGTGAGAACAGATGAGGTAGGTAGTCGTCCCTCGCCAGCAGGCTCGCGAGCACCGGCAGTCCACCGAAGGAGGTGTTGGCGGCCAGCGCCAGCACGACGGTGATGTCCAACGACACGATGTAGTACGCCCAGCCCCGCCCAACCGAGAGCGCCATGATCTGGCTGAGCACGGTCTGACCGGAGCGCGGGCCGACGTGCCAGCGGACGGCGAGCACGGCGAGTCCGAGCAGCATCAGGCCCAGGATCACGCCGAGTAGTACCTCGGTCCGCTTGGCTCGCTGGGCACGCGGCTGCTTGAACAGTGGCACGCCGTTGGCGATCGCCTCGACGCCGGTGAGGGCACTGCAGCCCGCCGAGAAGGCCTTGAGGATCAGGAGGACGCTAACTGCCTCGAGCGAATGCGTCGGCAGCAAAGAATGTCCGGGCTGGCTTGGCATGGAGGCCGAACGGGTGGATCATGCCGACGGCGATGATCGCCAGCAGCCCAACGATGAACAGCAGCGTGGGCAGCAGGAACGCCCGGGCAGTCTCGCCGAGCCCGCGCAGGTTCATGCCGGTCACGAGCGCAAGGATCCCGAGGCAGATCGGAACGGTCGCCGACTGCAGTCCCGGGAATGCCGAAACCAGGGCGCCGACACCGGCTGCGATCGACACGGCGACGGTCAGCGTGTAATCGACGATCAGCGAGCCCGCCGCCAGCAGGCTCGCGCCGTGGCCGAGGTTGGCCCGCGAGACCGCATAGGCGCCACCGCCGCCGGGATAGGCGTCGATCACCTGCCGGTACGAGAAGACCAGGATGGCCAGCAGCAGGACGATGGCGATCGTGATCGGGAGCATCCAGTGCAGGGCGCCCGCTCCGGCCACGGCGAGCACCACGATGATCGCCTCCGGTCCGTAGGCGACCGACGTCAACGCGTCCAGCGACAGCGCCGAGAGCCCCTCGACCGGTGTGATCTGCTCCTTCGACGCGCGCCGGAATGACAGCGGCGGTCCGGTCAGGAACCGTCCCACGCGGCTCCAGGTCCCGGCTGGGGCTTGCTTGTCGGGCACGCTGGGGGTGGAATCTACTCGCTGCGGCAGGCGTCGGTCGCCAGCGCGCGGCGACTCGCGGGGGCTCCTATGCGGGAGCAGCCAGCTCGAGCTCGGCTCGCTCGAGCACCGTGGTCAGCACCGTTGCGGCGACGCTGAGCTCGGCGGCGGGGAGGTCGCCCCATAACCGTTGCACGACCGAGCGGTTCTCGCTGCGGACCTCCTCGAGCAACTGCCGGCCGCTGGTGGTGAGCGTCGCTCCGAAGCTCGGTCCGATCTCGACCCGACCCTTGTTACTGAGGGACGTCAGAAGAGCCGAGGCGATCTGCGGTTTGACCTTCAGAGCCGCGGCTACGCGCGCGTCGACGCCGGTCGCGTCCTCAGCGTTTCTGATGCCTGCGATCACCACGAGCGCAACCCATTCGGGCTCGCTGACCCGGTCGGCGAGGATGCGCTCAAGGATCGCATTCATCGTCTTCTCGGTCTGTCCGATCAGCTGTGGGCTCAGTTCGGTCGGCATTGTCGGTCCTTTCGTTGGTGGGGTCAACGTTGGCAATTCCAACGATATATCAAATCGTTGGAATTGCCAACGGATAAGATCGACCCTATGGAAGCCGAGGACGGTCGCGAACGTCCGAATTACGACCCGCCGCCCCGCCTGCGCAGCCTGCCGACATGGCTGACCGCTCAGGTCGCGCGCAGAGGCCAGGAACTGGTCGCCGAGTCGCTCGCGCAGGCCGGTGCGCGCCGGCAGCACTACACCGTTCTGACCTCGCTCTCGGAGCAGGGGCATGCCAGTCAGGCGGAGCTCGGCCGGCGGCTATGGATCGACCGCAGCGACCTACACGCGCTGCTGAACGAGCTCGAGCGGGAAGGGTTCGTCGCCCGCAAACGCGATCACAGTGACCGCCGGCGCAACGTGGTCACACTCACTCAGGCTGGCGAGAAGGCGCTGGCGCTACTGGACAGGCGCATCGAGGACGCGCAGGCTGTTCTGCTCCAGCCGCTGTCCGTAGCTGAGCGCGACGAGCTCCGGCGACTGCTGACCAAACTCCTGGACGCTGACGCAGCGATCAGTCGTTGATGTCCAGCACCGGGGTGATATCCGGCAGCTGGTGATCGTCGCCCACGTGCTCATTGGGGATCACGGCGGTTCCGACGGCGAAGAACTCGATCACGTGGCTGCCCCAGCCGTGGTTGTTCTCGTGGAGTTTTACCTCGACGATCCCGAGCACGCCGTCACCGATGTCCTCGGCCTCTTTCTGCATGCGCTCCATCGCCAACTCGCGAGCGTCGTAGAGCGCCTGCGTGTACTGCTGAAGCTCGACATTGCGACCCGTCTGCTTGATGGACTGCATCATGCCGCGATGCGCGACGTGGTAGACGCAGCTGCCCATCACGAGCCCTACCGGGCGCTTCCCGGTCTGCATCAACGTCCAGAAGTCTTGACCTGAGAGGTCGCTCGTGAACGGGCGCCCGTTCGGTGCCCGGTGAAGCTTGCCCTCCTTGTGGCGGATTGCGGTCCCGATCGCGATGAACTCGGCCATGTCCGCGCCCCACTCGTAACGGCCGATGTCGAGGCGCACGCCGACTATGCCGTCGGCGCCGAGTTGATCGGCCTCTTCCTCCATCCGCGTCATCGCCAACTCCCGAGCGGCGTACATCGCCTGGCTGAGGACGTCGAGCTCCTGGTTCTTTCTCAGGCTCTGGAACTGGTAGCCAATGTGGTAGATACTCGAGCCGACGACCAGGCCGACCGGATCGAAGCCCGCCTTTTCGACACACAGGTACTCGTTCACCGACAGGTCGGAGGTGAACAGCCCGCGGGCGTTCATCTGAAGGCGTTCACTCGCGTGCGCGGCGAGACCCTCGGTGCTGGTGGGATCGTAGTCAGCCATTGGCTCGTTCGTTCCTTACTCGGACTTGTGGCCGAGGTTGATTGACATGACCGGTCCCGTCAGCGGCGCCGGATGCGGCGGATGTGCGCCGAGGCGGATGGCGGTACCCAGGATGTGCATCGTCACGTAGAAGTAGTGGTATCTGCCGCCGGCACCGTCGTATTCGCGGTGATCGATGGAGTGCCTCAGCAACGAGATCACGATGTTGTTCGCGCCAGCCGCGCTCGCCTGGCGGCGGACCTCTCCCATCGCACGGCGCCGCGCCTCATAGACGCCGGCGGTGATCTCCGGGACCTCGGCGTTCATCGAGCCGCCGCCGAGCCAGCCGCCGCCAGAGGAGTTGAGCAGGTAGTTCGATCCGGGCCGCAGTTGCACGGACACGACAGTTGTATGTCCGACGACCTCGCACACCTCGGCACCGATCCGTCGGAGCTTGTCAACGTCCTGGCCGGAGAGCGTGCACATGCCGATCTGGCTGTTCGCGCTGCGCGGGAAGACGTTGTCCCGTACGGCAGTTCCGAATACGACGTACTCGATCGAGTCGCCGCCGCCCATCGATCCGCGGCTGATCGACATCTCGATGCCGATCACGCCGTCGGCGCCGGCGAACTGTGCCTCCTGGCGCAGCCGGTCGAAGGCGCGCGTACGGGCGAGGTTCCACGGGTCAGACAGCCAGTTGACTTCTGTGGAGCCCCAGGAGGCACCCATCTGGTTTCCCGCCCAGCCGTGCTGGACGACCGAGGAGCCCATCACCTGAGCCAGGGGCTGCAGGCCATCCGCCTGTGCGACCGCGTACTCCTTGGCACTGAGGTCACTCGTGAAGAACGGCGTGCTGGCGGTGGCAATTCGCTTCAGTCGTTGCTCCGCGCCAAGCGGGATGCCGCCGTGTTCGATCCGCTCAAGGTCGACGACAGCCGCCTGCCGCTCTGCGTCGGTGGGTTGAGGCGGTCTTTGCCGGCCGAAGGGAGACACTGGACTTCCATCCTCGCACACGCCGCTAAACGCGCGCGACCCTCGCAGGATGCGCCCGGCCTGTCGCACCGCCCGGGCGTCTGACAACCCCACGAAAGTCCGCGTAACCCTCCTGTAACGCGCTGGTGAATACACCTGCAGTGCATGCGCCAACGAACTCACGACAATCCCTCGCGTGCGCTGATTCGGCGCTCTACGGCGATCCTCGCTGCCGTCAGTTGTGTGCTCGCGCTCGCGGGTTGCGGGGCCTCGCATAAGTCGAGCAGCACAACCGGCTCGAAAGAGCACTCGAAGGCGGTCGCGTTCGCCAGCTGCATGCGCGCCAATGGCGTGCCGAGTTTCCCTGACCCGGCCGCAGGCGGCAGCGGAGTCAACCTCGCCGGTACAGGAATCGACCCACAGGCCCCGGCATTCAAGTCCGCACGCGAGGCGTGCGCGAAGTTCAGTCCTGGAGGCGCCCGTGGCGTGCAGGCAACTGAGGCGCAGTTTCTCTCCGCGCTGGCGTTCGCCAAGTGCATGCGCACGCACGGCTTCCCGGCCTTCCCCGACCCCACGCGGTTTGACGCTCCCCCGGGGCCGATCCTGGTCGTCGGGTCTGGCCTGTTCTTTCGCGTGAGCTCGAGCTTTGACCCGAACACCTCGGCCGCGAAGAAGGCGATGGGCGCCTGCGGCGCGCGATAGCGCCGACTCCCGTTGGGGTGGCCAGCGGGCCACCCCAACGGTGCCAGCGCTCGCTACTGGCTTGAGCTTGAGCTGCCGCCCCGCACTGACGTCGACGACTGGCTGCTGGCGTGAGCCCCGCCGCTGCTGCCGAACCCGTACGCAGATGCGCAGTGGGACCCGGAGGGGCAGGTCGGCGCTGACAGGTCCGGCGCCGCCGGGAACGCTTCGGTGCTGGTCCCGGAAGCCGTGGTGACCTCTGCGTTCGTCGCCGAGACGGTGCCCGGCCACCACGCCAGGTACCAGCCGTCGGTGACCGTCGCCTGCACCGTACTGCCGTCACTGCGTTCGATCGTGACCGCTGTGACGCCGGCGCCGACCCGGCCGTCGACCAGCGTCAGTGCATTCCCAGCGGCGTCCCGTGAGCCGCCACCGTTGAGCTGGATTTGGCCAGCCGCGACAGTCGCGGACGCCGTCGATGTCGAGCTGGAGGACATCGAGACCCCGTTTCCGCTCAGGCACACATCGTTCGTCGTCGAGTTGGCGTAGACCGAGGCCGTGTACGGACCGCGTGAGTCGCTCAAAACAGGGCTTCCGAGGTCCTGACCGCAGGCCTGTGCTGCCTGGGTGAGCTGTCCCGGTGCCGGCGTTGTCGGCGTCGACTGCCAGCCGGCGAATGCTGGCGCAGCGCTCGAGCCGAGGGTCACGATTGCGGCAACCGCCGCCGCGGCGCCGGTGGCGCCGAGCGCGCCGAACGCTGGAAGCTTCCTGATCCGGCGGCGGCGAGGGCAATAGTCGATCGCACGCAGGCGGGCGATCGAGTCTGGATCGATCTGCGCCGACATGATGTCGCGCAGACTCTCTTCGAGTTCATCGGGCATAGCGTTCACAGCTCCGGTCTTGGGTTGGCGATTGGTGCAAGCACCTCGCGCAGCCGCGCGAGTCCGCGCGAGGCGTTGCTCTTGACGGTTCCCGGCGAACAGCCGAGGACCTCGGCCGTCTGGGCCTCTGTCAAGTCGTTGACGTAGCGCAGGACGAGCACCGCGCGTTGACGCGGCGTCAGTTGGGTGAGCGCGTCGACCAGCTCGGCCCGCGCCTCGAGTCCCACGAACAGATCCCGGGTCGGTTCGTCGCTGACCGTGGACGCCCCGTCGAGCTCGACGCGCCGACGGGCGCGGCTGCGGGCATCGTCGAGCGCCAGGTTGACGAGGATGCGCCGTGCGTACGCCCGTGGCTGCGACATCCGTCGAACACGGGGCCAGCCTCGCGCGACCTTGAACAGGCACTCCTGCACGAGGTCCTCGGCCTCCCCGACGTCCCACGTGATCACGTAGGCCGTCCTGAGCAGTTGCTCGAGGTTGCCCGCTACGAACTCATCGAAATCTTGCATCACCCATATAACCCCAGGTAGGTCATGAATGGTTCCAGCCCCGAACTTCTAAAGTGATAGTTGGATGCCCGTGGAACTATCGATACTCGATCTCGCTCCGATCGGCCGTGGCCAGACCCCGGCCGACAGCTTCGCGCGCAAGCGTTGCGCTCGCTCAGCGGGCCGAGCAGCTCGGCTACAAGCGCGTCTGGTACGCCGAGCATCACAACATGGCGAGCATCGCCTCCTCGGCGACGAGCGTTCTGATCGCTCACGTCGGCGCCCACACGGAGACGATCAGGCTCGGCGCAGGCGGGGTGATGCTGCCCAACCACGCGCCGCTGGTGATCGCCGAGCAGTTCGGAACGCTCGCCGCGATGTACCCGGACCGGATCGACCTCGGCCTCGGACGCGCGCCGGGTTCGGACCAGAACACGATGTTCGCTCTGCGCCGCGACCCCAGCTCTGCGGCCAGTTTCCCGCAGGACGTGCGTGAGCTTCAGGGCTATCTGAGCGGCAACAGCATCGTCCCGGGTGTCGACGCGATTCCCGGCAAGGGATCGAACGTGCCGCTCTACATCCTCGGCTCCTCGATGTTCGGCGCGAAGCTCGCGGCCGCGTTCGGGCTGCCCTACGCGTTCGCGTCCCACTTCTCGCCGGAGCTGCTCGACCAGGCGATCGCCGCCTACCGCGCCGAGTTCACACCGTCCGAGGCCCTCGAGCGCCCATACGTGATCGCGGGCGTCAACGTCCTCGCCGCCGACACGCTGGCGGAAGCACAGGCCCAGCTTCAGGCGGTCAGGCGCATGCGCGCGGTCGGACTGTACGGACGGCAAATCGGCGCGAGCCCGGTCGACGCCACTGATCAGCGAGGCCGACCGGCTGCTCGCCGCCGGCATGGCGGACCACGTCGATCAGATGCTCACGTTCACCGCGATGGGCACCGCTGAGGACGTCCGCGACTACCTCGCGGAGTTCGCCGAGCGCACCGCCGCCGACGAGCTGATCACCGCCCACCACGCTCCCGGCATCGATGCGCGGCTGCGCTCAGTCGACCTCGCTGGCCGAAGCCGATGCTCCAACCGAGTCAGAGCCGGTAGGTATTCCGAAAGTGGAGCTAGCCGGGATCGAACCGGCGACCTCTTGCATGCCATGCAAGCGCTCTCCCAGCTGAGCTATAGCCCCTCGCGGGTGTCTCAAGGGTAATACAGGCAGGCAAGAACTGCTGCCTGCCGCAACGCTACGCCCGATTCGAGCCCCGTGGGATGAACTCGGGCACGTCCAGATCGTCGCCGTCGTCCTCAGGTCTTGCACGCAGCCGCCCGAGCGCCGGGCGCGTGCTGGAAGACGACTGCAGCGCCCTCAGTTGCGAGCGCGCGGGATCGACCTTGTCGATCTGGGAGAGGAAGGTGGAGTGGACAGCCTGGATGTCGCGTAACAGGCGCTCGGCGTTGGAGCGCAGCGAGTCACCCAGTTGGCGGACGTTGTCGGCGAGCTCGGCCCCGTCCGAGCGAACGTCGCCCGAGACGTCGCGTGCTTCGCGCATCAGCTCACGTGCCTTCTCGTCCGACTCGGAGCGCGTCTTCAGTGCGGCGTCAGTCGCCTCGCGGATCGTCTCGTCCGCGTTCTCCTGGGCGCGCGCGACGATCGCGAGCGCCTCGCCGGTCGCCTTGGTCTTGACCTCCTCGGCCTCCATGCGGATCCGGTCGGCTTCGGCCTGCGCACGCGCGACCGTGTCGCGCGCGACCCGGGTGGCCTCGTCGTGGGCTGTGCGCACGATCTCACCCGCCTCGTCCTCGGCGGCCTTGACGCGATTCTCGGCGGCGCGGTCGGCCTCGGCGATGCGGGCTCGGAGACGCTCCTCGGCTTCGACTCGAAGCTGCTCGGCGGTCTGTTCGGCGGCCGCGAGGATCGCCGCGACCTGATCCGAAATTGAGCTCCCTCCGTCTGGCATGCGCGGATGGTAGTGAAAGGGCGCTCGCAACCACACCGGCAACAGGTGCCACGGGGCGAGTCTCTAACCTCCCGGCCAGCATGACTGAACGTCGGTATGAAGCCCGTGAGATCGAGGCCAAGTGGCAGGGCATCTGGGCTGACGAGCACACCTGGGAGGTCGCGAATCGGACGCGAGCGTCCGGCCGCGACAAGTCCTACGTGCTCGAGATGCTCCCGTACCCAAGCGGCGAGCCCCACATCGGCCACCTCAAGAACTACACGATCGGCGACGCGATCGCGCACTTCCGCCGCCGCACGGGCCACCGCGTGCTGCACCCGATGGGCTATGACTCGTTCGGGCTGCCGGCGGAGAACAACGCGATCAAGACCGGCGTGCCGCCGCGGGTCGCCACCGAGCAGTCGATCGCGGCTTTCCAGAAGGCGTTCCGCTCGTGGGGGATCTCGATCGACTGGTCACGCGAGATCGCCACGCACGAGCCCGAGTACTACCGCTGGACCCAGTGGATCTTCCTGCAGCTCTACAAGCGCGGACTGGCCTACCGCAAGGAGTCCGCGGTCAACTGGTGCCCCCACGACCAGACCGTGCTGGCAAACGAGCAGGTGATCGACGGCCGCTGCGAGCGCTGCGGCCACCTGGTCGAGCTGCGCCAGCTCGAGCAGTGGTTCTTCCGTATCACCGACTACGCCGACCGCCTGCTCGACGATCTCGACACGATCGATTGGCCTGAGCACGTCAAGACGATGCAGCGCAACTGGATCGGCCGCAGCGTCGGCGCCGAGGTCAACTTCCGCTGCGAGGAGCTGGGTATCGACTACCCGGTCTTCACGACCCGCCCGGACACGCTGTTCGGCGCGACCTTCTTCGTGATGGCGCCCGAGCACCCGGACGTATTCAAGCTCGCCGCGGGCACGCCGAACGAGCAGGCAGTCCATGACTACGTCAACCACGCGCTGACCGAGTCCGCCGAGGACCGCGGATCCGCCGAGAAGACCAAGACCGGCGTGTTCCTCGGCCGCACCGTCACCAACCCGGTGACCGGCGAGGAGATCCCGATGTACGTCGCCGATTACGTGCTGATGGAGTACGGCACCGGCGCGATCATGGCCGTCCCCGCGCACGACGAGCGCGACTTCGCCTTCGCCCAGGCCTATGACCTGCCGATCCGCCAGGTCGTCGCACCGGAGGACGGTTCTCCGATGCCGGAAGACGAGGCCTACGTCACCAAGGGCGACGACGCCGTCCTGGTCAACTCCGGCGAGTTCGACGGCCTCACTCCGAAGGAGGGCTTCGAGCAGATCGTCGCCTGGCTGGATCGCGAGGGCATCGGCCAGGCCTCGGTGAACTTCCGCCTGCGCGACTGGCTGGTCTCGCGCCAGCGCTACTGGGGCTGCCCGATCCCGATCGTCTACTGCGACGAGCACGGCATGGTCCCGGTCCCCGAGGACCAGCTGCCGGTCAGGCTGCCGGAGATCGAGGACTACCAGCCCAGGGGCCGCTCGCCGCTGGCCGCCGCCGAGGATTGGGTCAACACGACCTGCCCGATCTGCGGCGGGCACGCCCTGCGCGAGACCGACACGATGGACACGTTCGTCGACTCGAGCTGGTACTTCCTGCGCTACTGCGACGCCCGCGACGACCACGCCGCCTGGGACCCCGCGATGCTGCGCGAGTGGATGGCGTCGACCAGTACATCGGCGGCGTCGAGCACGCGATCCTGCATCTGCTGTACGCGCGCTTCTTCGTCAAGGCGCTTGCGGACATGGACCTGCTGGACGTCCAGGAGCCGTTCATGGCGCTGTTCACACAGGGGATGATCCTCGGCCCGGACGGCCAGAAGATGTCGAAGTCACGCGGGAACGTGATCCCGCCGACGCCGCTGATCGACAAGTTCGGCGCCGACACCGTGCGCACCTACATCCTCAACATGGGCCCGCCCGACCAGGACGCGGCTTGGAACGACAACGCGCTGGGCGGCGCGCATCGGCTGCTCTCGCGACTGTGGACTCTCGCTGAGGAGATCGCCTGCGCTGGCGCCACCGGCCCGCTGGCCGGCGGCGACGCTGAAGCGCTCACGCAACCCGTGGACCCGACCGGTGACGCGCTGACGCTGGTGCGCAAGGCCAACTGGGCGATCGATCGCGTCACCTCGGAGTTCGTCGGCCGTTTCGGCTTCCACAACTCGATCGCGGCGGTCACGGAGCTGGTCAACGAGCTCTATCGCCATCCGGATGCGGATCTCGAGGCGCGCGCGTTCGCGGTTGCGACGGCCGCGTCACTGATCTTCCCGTTCGCGCCGCACCTCGGCGCCGAGGTCTTTGAGCTGCTGACCGGCCGGCGCGTCTGGCAGGAGCCGTGGCCGGCTGCCGACGCGGCGATGCTGGTCGCCGAGACCTTCGAGCTGGTCTGCCAGGTCAACGGCAAGGTCCGTGACCGCGTCGTCGCCCCGAGCGGCGCCGACCGCGGTGAGCTCGAGAAGCTGGCGCTCGCAGCCCCGGGAGTGCATGCAGCACGTCAATGGCCACGACGTCGTCAAGGTCGTGGTCGTGCCCGAGAAGCTCGTCAACGTCGTCGTCAGGTAGGCGCGGCCCATGCACGCTTCCGAGGTGCCGTACATCGCGGTCGTCGGGGCGTCGCAGGCGCTCGACGTCGATATCGACGACGCTGAGGCGGTCGGGCGGCTGCTCGGTGCGGCCGGCGCCGTTGTGGTCTGCGGCGGGCGCGGGGGCGTGATGGCGGCCGCTTCCCGGGGCGCTGCCTCGGCCGGCGGCACAGTGATCGGCATGCTGCCTGGCGACGATCGCTCGGACGCGAACGAGTGGGTCACGGTCGCGGTCCCGACCGGGCTCGGCGAGTTGCGCAACGGCCTGATCGTCCGCACCGCCGACGCGATGGTTGCCGTCGGCGGTGCCTACGGGACGCTGTCGGAGGTGGCGCTGGGGCTCCAAGCCGGCTTGAAGGTGTACGGCCTGCACACCTGGGACATCGACGGGATCGAACCGGTCGCCTCCCCGCAGGAGGCGGTCGAGAAGGCGCTGGCAGCGGCGCGTGCACGCAGCTGACTCGGGGCTGTTGACGTTTGTGCGTTATACGTCGACAAACGTCAACAGCATCGGGCTGGGTCGGCCGTGTGCTCACCTAGACTCGGCTCGGTGCCCGCCTTCAAGCCCGCCTACCTGATCCACGGCGATGACCACGGCCGCATCGCCGAGCGCCGCGCCCGCCTGCGCGACCTCGCCGAGCAGCAGAGCGGCGCCAATGGCTTTGAGCTGTTCGAGGGCGACCAGGCGACGCCCGACAACGTCGCCGCCGCGCTCAACGCGATGACGTTCGCGATCGGCCGGCGCTTCATCATCGTCGATGGCACCGAGCGCTGGAAGGACAAGGAGATGGACGCGCTCGAGGCGGCGCTCGCCGGTATCGCGCCCGACACCACAGTCACGTTCTTCGCCCGCGAGGATGGCCGGCTGAAGGCGCCAAAACGGCTACACGACGCGGTCAAGAAGGTCGGCGGTGACATCGCCACCGAGCAGTCCGTGAAGCCGTGGGAGCTGCCGAAGTGGGCGGTCGCGCAGGCCAGACAGCTGGGCCTTGAACTGACGCCTGAGGCGGCGCGGATGCTGGTCGGCCACGTCGGTGAGCGTCAGCAGCGCCTGCTGCGCGAGCTCGAGAAGCTGGCGCTGGAATTCGAGCCAAACGCCCACATCGACGCCGACACCGTGCTGGAGCTCACCGCCGCTTCGGCCGAACGCAAGGCCTGGGCTCTCGCGGACGCGCTGCTGTCGGGCAGTGCCGAGAATGCGACCAGGACGTTGCTGCAGATGCGCGCGCAGGGAGAGCGGGTGCCGGGGCTGATCTACTGGATGAGCTCACGCGTGCGCCAGGCCCACCAGATCGCGCGGGCGCTCGACCGCGGCGAGTCGCAGGCGCAGGTCAAGGGTTCCCTGCGGATGCCGCCGTCGGCGGCTGACAAGCTGATCGCGGACGCACGCCGGATCGGCGCCGAGCGGCTCGAGCGCGCAACCTGACTGATCGCCGACCTCGAGCTCGCCTCACGTGGGGGCGGGCAGGGCGGTGCCTCGGAGGACACCGAGGCACTGCTCACGATCCGAGAGATCGCCGCCTAGCGGCGAGCCGAGCTTCGAGCTACTCAGCCGGAGCGCCGCGGCGCACGCGGGCCGCACGTGACTTCTTGCGGGCGCCGTTGTTCTTGTGCAGCGAGCCGCGCTTGACGGCCTTGTCGATCGTCTGCACCAGGGTGCGATGCTCGGCGTCGGCGGCCGCATCGTCACCCTCGGCGACGGCGGTCTCGAGCCGGCGGAAGTAGGTCTTGATGCGCGAGGTGTAGCGGCGGTTCTCGTCGCGCTCGCGGAGCGCACGCTCGATGCGCTTCTTCTGTGAATGAATGTTGGCCATTAGCGGGGCCGTACTATAGCGGCCCTTGACGGCCACCGATGACAGCCAACGGCGCCGCCGTCTCTCCGTAAACACGGCGATCTTCGCGGGGGCCACGGCGCTGTCGCGCGTGGCCGGCCTGATCCGCGAGGTCCTCGCCAACTACTACTTCGGCACTGGCCTGAGGGCGTCGGCCTTCACGTTCGCGTCGCAGATCCCGAACCTGATGGCCAACCTGTTCGCGCAGGCTGCTCTGTCGGCTGCGTTCGTGCCGGTGTTCACCGAGCTGCTGCAGGAGGGGCGCAAGAAGGAGGCGTTCCGGCTCGCCACGACGCTGTTCTGGATCGTGCTGATCGTGCTGGGGTCGATCACGGTCGTCGGCATCGTGCTGGCCGGACTGATCCTGCCGGAGTTCAGCGGCCCGAACTTCGACGGGCACGTCGCGGCGGTCCTGACGCAGATCATGTTCCCGGTCGTGCTGCTGCTCGGGCTGTCCGGCGTTCTGACCGGGATCCTGCAGTCCTACGACGAGTTCACGATCCCGGCGCTCGCGCCGGTCGTCTGGAACCTCGTGATCATGCTGCTGCTTGTCCTGCTGCACGACAAGCTCGGCATCTACGGCTACGCGATCGCCTGGCTGGTGGCAACCTTCGTGCAGTTCTTGCTGATCGCCTCAGCGCTGCGCCGGATCGACTATCGCATCGGGTTCCAGATCGACTGGCACGACCCCCGTGTCAGGCAGGTGTTCACGCTGATGTTGCCGGTCACGATCGGCCTCGGCATCGTCAACCTGGACGCGCTGATCAACTCGACGATGGGCGCTCTGGTCAACGGCAATGGCCCCCGCTCGATCCAGAATGCCTTCCTGATCTACATGCTGCCGCAGGGCGTGTTCAGCGTCGCCGTGTCAACCGTGCTGTTCCCGACGCTCAGCCGCCAGGCGGCGCGCCGGGCGCCGGCGGAGATGCGCCACACGCTCGGCACCGGGATGCGGCAGATCAACCTGCTGCTGATCCCGTCCGCCGCGGGTCTGATCGCACTGGCCCTGCCGATCACCCGGCTCGTCTTCGCGCACGGCGGCGCCTTCACAGAGCTGTCGCTGCGACTGACCTCGGAGGCGCTCTTCTGGTTCGGCTTCAGCCTGCCGTTCGCCGGCCTGAACCTGCTGATGACGCGGACGTTCTTCGCGCTCCAGCGCCCGTGGTTGCCGACCAAGCTGGCCGCGATCAACATGACCGTCGACATCATCGTCAGCGTCGCGCTCTACAAGCCGCTGGGAATCGCCGGGCTCGTGATCGGCACCGCCAGTGCGAACATCGTGATGGCCTACCTGCAGTTGCGGCGCCTGCGGATCGGCTTCAACGGCCACCTCGATCTGCACCAGACGGGGATGATCACCGCTCGCATCCTGGTCGTCTCGGTCCTGACCGGCGTGATCGCACGATCGCTCTGGGCCCTGCTGGACCACCTGGCCGGCACCTCCCTCCCCGGCCAGATCGTCTCGGTCGGCGGCGCCGTGATCGTCTCTGGCGGCTTCTATGCCTGGGCGATCAGCCGTATGCGCGTTCCCGAGTGGCAGCAGATCGAGGGCATGGTCCGGAGCCGGCTGCGCCGCTAGCACGCTCATGAAACCACTAGCCTCTCCGCCGTGCTGACAGTCGCTGTGCTCGCCGGACCCTGGCCGCGCGTTGGCGTCGTTGCCGTGGCCGTGCTCGCTGCCGCCACCATGCTCGCCCGCACGGACGAGCGCCGCGCCTGGTCGATGCTTGGTGCGCTCGTGTTGGCTCCGGTGCTGCTGCTCGACGACGTGTGGAACCTGCCACAGCTGCACTTTGTCCACGCGCATCCGGCGGAGGCCGCTGTCGGCGCCGCCCTGATCCTGGTTGTGCTGGGTGTCGCGGCCTACCTGATCCACCGCGTCCCGTGGCTGGTGGCGCCGCTCACCGCACTGACCGTGCCGTTCCGGATCCCGATCCCCTCCGCGCGGCGGAACGTTCAACCTGCTCGTGCCGCTGTATTTCGTGATCGCGGCATCGGCGCTGGCTTGGCTGGTGCCGGTCCTCTGGGCGACACGGGCCGACGCTCCGCGGCGGGAGCCGGCACCCGAGCGGCGCCCGGAGGCGCTGCTGCTCGAGAAGCTGCTTGGAGCCTTCATCGTGCTGTACGCGTTGCAGTCGCTGTACTCACCGGCGGGGGGCTTCGCGAAGGGCCTCCAGAACGAGGTCTTCTACTACGTCCCGTTTGCGGTGCTGCTGGCGCGGCTGCGTGACCTTCAATGGAGCCGCGAGCCTGCTCATCCGCTGCCTGCTGGTCACCGTCGCCCTGGCGATCGTTTTCTCGCTGATCGGCTTCTTCGAGGAGGCCACAAAACATCTGCTGCTGCCCTCGAAGCTCGTCTCGGAGAACCAACTGCACGAGTACTTCACGGTCGACTCGGTCTTCTTCGACCCGAACATCTTCGGGCGCTACCTGGCGCTGGTCATGCTCCTGGTGACCACTGTGCTGCTCTACGACCGTCGTACACGCGTGCAGTTCGCGGCGATCGTGACGCTGGCGATCCTCTGGGCCTGTCTCGTGTTCACGCTGTCACGATCGAGTCTGGTCGCGCTTGGGCTGGGCCTCGCGGTGCTGGCGGCGTTCCGCTGGAAGACGCGGCCTGTGTTGTACCTGGCCGCTGCCGTCGTTGTCGTCGGCGCCGTCGTGCTCGCCGTCGACCCGGCGAAGTTCGGTCTCAGCCAGGCAAACGGCGGTATCAACGGTGCCACCAGCGGCCGGGGCAACCTGATCACCAACGGCATCAAGCTGCTCGGCGACCGCCCGGTCTACGGCTTTGGCTCGGGTTCGTTCTCGATCGAGTACACCAGCCATTTTCCGAAGGCGGCCCAGTCGGTCTCCGATTCGCACAACATCCCGGTGACGGTCGCGGCCGAGCAGGGGATCGTCGGCGAGCTCGTCTACCTCGCGCTTGTGATCGCCGCGATCATCACCCTCTTCCGCGGCGCTCGCGGCGATCCGTTCCGGGTCGGGATCGCGGCCACCTTCCTGGCGCTGCTGCTGCACACGATGCTCTACGCGGATTTCCTCGAGGATCCGATCACCTGGACGCTGCTGGCGATCGGGGGCTCGCTGGCGGTCTCGGCGCGTGCGGCGAGCGTTCCGGAGTCCCGCACGCCCCACCTGCGCGCGGTCGCCTAGCTATGCCGCGGCCGCGATTGCTGTTCGTCAAGAGCCGCCGGGCAAGCTTCATCGAGCTCGACGAACGTCTGCTCGCCGAGCGCTTTGACGTCCACGAGATCTACCAGCCCGGTCGCTTCAG
Source organism: uncultured Conexibacteraceae bacterium (assembly GCA_963720195.1). Taxonomy (GTDB): domain Bacteria; phylum Actinomycetota; class Thermoleophilia; order Solirubrobacterales; family Solirubrobacteraceae; genus Palsa-465. Next base: position 125,404 of record CAVRFD010000004.1, on the reverse strand, counting down.
CGACCCGCGCACCGTCATCCGCGAGGTCATGGCCGCCGACGTGATCGTCGGCTGGTGGGCGTCGTGGCACACGTTCGCACCGATCACGCTCGCCTGGCTGCTGCGCAAGCCGACGCTGCTGATTGTCGGAGGCTTCGACACCGCCGCGGACCCCGAGTACGGCTACGGCTTTCAGCTCGGCGGTCCGCGCGCCTGGCTGAGCCGTTTCACCATGCGCCGCGCCCGCATCCTGATGACCAACTCCGAGTATTCGCGCCAGGAGATCTGGCGGAACATCGGGATCCCGCCACACCAGGTGAGAGTCGTCTACCACGGTGTCCCGGAGGTGGCCTCAGGCGGGCAGAAGCGACCGCTCGCGCTGACGATCGGCATCGTCGACCGCACGAACCTCGAGCGCAAGGGTCTGCGGGCGTTCGTCGATGCCGCGGCGTTGGTGCCGGAGATCGAGTTCGTGTTGGTCGGCAGGATCGAGGGCGATGCGGGCGCCGAGCTCGGACACCGCGCCGGTGCCAATGTCCGCCTCACTGGCTGGGCAGAGCAGGAGGAGCTCGCGGGGCTGCTCGAGGAGGCCGCGGTGTATGTGCAGGCCTCCAGGCACGAGGGCTTCGGCGTCTCCGTCGCGGAGGCGATGCTGGCGCGGTGCGTACCGGTCGTGACACGGGCCGGTGCGCTGCCCGAGGTCGTCGGCGACACGGGCGTGTTGCTCGACGACGCTCAGCCCGCAACCGTCGCACTCGGAGTGCGTGAGGCGCTGCATCTCGACAAGGGCGAGGCCGCGCGTGACCGCGTGCTCACCGAGTTTTCCGTCGAGCGGCGCCGAGCCGGGCTGTTCGCGCTGCTCGACGAATTGGTCTAGGCATCTAACCAGTCGCCGGGTGCTCCAGAGTGCGTCCGGCCTGCCGATCACACTGGTTGGAGCGTTGCCGCGCGCCGGTCACCTGAGGCTTGGAACACGTCATGGAAGACATAACGGAGCCGGCCCGGCGAGTCACTGCTGCCGCGTCGCTCGTGCGAGCAATCTGGAGCCGCGAGCAGGATCGCGACGCTGTGGCGCGGGCGTTGCTCGCTGCTCTGCGCGAGTTCGACACCTACACCGCCGAGCACTGCGACGAGACGGTCGAGCTGGCGACGCTCGTCGCGGTGCGGCTCGGCGTCGACCGCCAGACCGTGGAGCTGGTTGAGCAGGTTGCCCGGCTGCACGACATCGGCAAGCTCGGGGTTCCGATCGAGGTCCTGTTGAAGCCCGGACCGCTGGACGCGCGCGAGACCGAACTGATGCGCGCGCACGCCGAGATCGGCGAGCGCATTCTTGCTGGTGTGCCGCAGCTGGCCGAGATCGCCCACGCGGTCCGCCACGAGCACGAGCGCTGGGATGGTGGTGGCTACCCGGATGGAATCGCCGCCGACCAGATCCCCCTCGCGAGCAGGATCGTGTTCGCTTGCGACGCCTGGCACGCGATGACATCACGCCGCCCATACCGGCTGCCATTGCCTTGCAGTGAGGCGCTTCTGGAGCTCGAACTGGGCGCCGGCAAGCAGTTCGATCCCAACGTCGTCGGCGCGCTTCTGTGTCTGCTCGCGACCGACGACGAGCGCGCCGCCTAAACGCGTCGCTGCCGCCTACTCTTCAAGGGTCTTGACCGATCAGGCCCACATCCGCAACTTCTCGATCATCGCCCACATCGACCACGGCAAGTCGACGCTGGCCGATCGGATCCTCGAGCTCACCCACACCGTCGATCCACGCGCGATGCGCGCGCAGCTGCTCGACTCGATGGAGCTCGAGCGCGAGCGCGGGATCACGATCAAGGCGCAGGCGGTGCGCGTCTCCTACACCTCAGGCTTGGACGGCGAGACCTACCAGCTGCACCTGATCGACACTCCGGGACATGTCGACTTCACGTACGAGGTGTCCCGCTCCCTCGCCGCATGCGAGGGAGCTCTGCTTGTGGTTGATGCCAGCCAGGGCGTGGAGGCCCAGACCGTCGCCAACACGTATCTCGCGATCGACGCGGGACTCGAGCTGATCCCGTGCATGAATAAGGTCGACCTGCCGGGCGCCGAGCCCGAGCGCGTCGCCGAGGAGATCTCGGACCTGATCGGCGAGCCCGCGGACTCCGTGCGCCGGATCAGCGCCAAGACCGGTGAGGGCGTGACCGACGTGCTCGACGAGCTGATCGCCCGCGTGCCGCCGCCCAGCGGCGACCCGGACGCCCCGCCGCGGGCGCTGATCTTCGACTCCGAGTTCGACCAGTACCGTGGCGTGGTCGCCTACATCCGTGTCGTCGACGGCACCTTCACCAAGGGCGAGGCGATCCGCGCGATGCAGGCCGGGACGCACGCGGAGATCGACGACATCGGCTTCTTCAGCCCCCAGATGACCTCCGTCAAGCAGCTCGGGCCGGGCGAGGTCGGCTACGTGATCACCGGCCTCAAGGAGGTCACGGCGCTGCGTGTCGGCGACACGCTGACCAGCGCTCGCAGGCACGCCGCGGAGGCGCTGCCCGGCTACCGCGAGGTCAAGCCGATGGTCTTCTGCGGCCTGTTCCCGATCGACTCCGACGACTACCCGGACCTGCGCGATGCGCTCGAGAAGCTGACGCTCAACGACGCGGCGCTCTCGTGGGAGCCGGAGACCTCGGACGCGCTGGGCTTCGGCTTCCGCTGCGGCTTCCTCGGGTTGCTGCACATGGACATCGTGCGTGAGCGGCTCCAGCGCGAGTACGACCTCGACCTGATGATGACGATGCCCAGCGTCGAGTACGAGGTCACGCTCACCGACGGCACGATCATGCCCGTTCACAGCCCCGCCGACATGCCCGACCCGAGCAAGGTCCAGGAGGTGCGCGAGCCGTATATCCGCGCCTCGATCCTGACGCCGAAGGAGTACGTCGGCACGATCATGGAGCTCTGCCAGGAGCGCCGCGGCGACCACATCGGTATGCACTACCTCTCGGCTGAGCGGATCCAGCTGACCTACGACCTGCCGTTGGCGGAGATCGTGCTCGACTTCTTCGACCAGCTGAAGTCGCGCACGCGCGGCTACGCCTCGTTTGACTACGAGATCACCGGTCTGCGCGAGTCGGACCTCGTCAAGCTCGACATCCTGCTCGGCGGCGACCAGGTCGACGCGCTGGCGATGCTGGTGCACCGCAGCAAGGCGGAGGCCTTCGGGCGCACGATGGCTGAGAAGCTCAAGGAGAAGATTCCCCGCCAGCAATACGACGTCCCGATCCAGGCGGCGATCGGCTCACGGATCATCGCCCGCGAGACGGTCAAGGCGTACCGCAAGGACGTGATCGCCAAGTGCTACGGCGGCGACATCAGCCGCAAGCGCAAGCTGCTCGAGCAGCAGAAGAAGGGCAAGAAGCGGATGAAGCAGGTCGGGCGGGTCGAGGTGCCGCAGGAGGCGTTCCTGGCCGTGCTCGAACTCGGCGACTCACGCTGAGCTGGGTCTGAAGCGGCACGCTGGGGGAGAAATCCGCCCCTACGACGGATTTCTCCCCCAGCGTTGAGCCACGCGCGCGGCGCTACGCAGTGAACGCGACGCAGCGGTTGCGCCCGGCCGACTTGGCCGCGTAGAGCGCCAGGTCGGCGCGCTCGACCAATTCGTCGGGAGAGCTCGCGTGGGCGCTGTCACAGACGCCGACGGAGATGCTGATCCGGAGGCCGTCCTCCAGCGCGATCTCGGCCACAGCTGCACGCGCACGCTCTGCCGCCACCCGCGCAAACTCGCGGTCGCTCTCCGGCAGCAGCACCGCGAACTCGTCGCCGCCGAGCCTCGCGACCAGCGCGTCGGCGCGCATCACCGATTCGATCTGCTGCGCGGTCGCGGTGAGCAGCTCGTCACCGGCTTGATGTCCCCAGGTGTCGTTGACGGTCTTGAAGTCGTCGATGTCGATCATCGCCACTGCGATCACGTGCCCGTAGCGTCGGCTGCGGGCCATCTCGTCGGCCAGGCGCTCGTGGAACGTGCGGTGGTTGGCGAGCCCGGTGAGCGGATCGGTTGCGGCGCGGTTGATCAGCGCCTCACGAGCCTCGGCGTTGGCCAATGCGATTCCGATCACCCGGGCGAAGCGCTCCAGCGCTGCCTCGTCAGAGGTCTGCGTTGAGTCGGATGCCTGCGCGAACCAGGCCGATTGCGGGACACCGCCGGTGATGCTGATCTTGCCCCAACGTACGCCGTGCAGCTCGATCTCGGCGCTGGTGTCCAGCTCGCCGCCGCCATCCTCGGATTGCCATTCTGCGATACCCGTGGCGCGTCCGATCCCGTCGTCGCGCTCGATCGTGACGGCGCTGGCCTCTGCCAGTCGGCAGATCTCGCGCACAGCGAGCTCGAACAGGTCCGAGAGCGGTGTTTCACGTGCGACCGCGGTCGCGAGTTCGCTCAGCACCACCTGCTCGGCCATTAGTGCCCTGGCGATGTGCTCGTTGGCGCGCAACTCCGTCTCGACCCGCTCACGCTCGCTCAGCACCGCTGCCAGCACGAGCGTCGTGATCGCGGCCACGAGCAGGAACTCCTGCGTCAGCAGCAGGCGGTTGACGAGCGGTACGCCGCTGAGGTCGCTGCCGTGCGCAACCAGCGCCACGCCCGCCCCGGCGACGATCGCGTTGGCGACGGTGGCACCGCGCTGACCGAAGCGCAGCGCGCCCCAGGCCAGGACCGGCAGTGCAACCAGCGCCACCTCGGGCGAGTGTCCGCCGGCGACCCAGGCGAGTGGCACCAGCGCAGCGACGAATGCGACCAGTTCGACCGGGTGACGGCTGGGCGGTTTGAACCCTTGGGTCGCGAACGCGAAGATCAACGGCGTCGCGATGATGATCCCGGTCGCATCGCCGAGCCACCACGTGTGCCACGTCAACCAGACCGAGCCCCACGAGGCGTGCTCGCCGATCACCAGTGACAACGTGCCGACGGTCGCGCCGATCAGGCTTGGGATCAGGGCCCCGGGGATCAGCAGGGTGAAGACGTCACGCAGCCGGTCGAGCTGCGGGCGGAACCCGAGTCGAATGAGGATCTCATACCCGAGCAACGCCTCGAGCGCGTCACCGACGCCGAACGCGAGCGAGGTTCCGGCGCCCGAGCCGTGCAGCGTGTTGGCCGCGAACTCCCCGATCACCAGGGCCGGCCAGAGTTTGCGTCCGCCGAGGAACAGGATCGCGAGCGACAGGCCGGCTGGGACCCAGACGGTCGACACGGCGCCGTTGACGAGCGTCAGCGCGAAGCCGATCTGGGCCACACCTACGTAGATCCCGGCACAGCAGACGACGGTAAGCGCCCAACGGACGCGAGGCTCCCTCACGTCTTGAACTATCGGCTGGAGAGCGGCGATTTTGAGGCCCGGGGGTGGCTATGCGGGCCCCGGGGGTGGCCAGCGGGCCACCCCCGGCAGAAGCGGGGCTAACTGGGCTGCGGCACGATCCGGATGTAGGGCTTCGGCTCTTCCCACTCGCCGAAGATCTCCTTCGCCTGCTCGTTGTTGACCGAGCCGGCGATGATCACCTTGTCGCCCTGCTGCCACTGCGCCGGTGTTGCGACCTTGTGGTTGGCGGTCAGCTGAAGCGAGTCGATCACGCGCAGGACCTCGTCGAAGTTGCGTCCGGTTGTCATCGGGTAGACGAGGATCAGCTTGATCTTCTTGTCCGGCCCGATCACGAACACGTTACGGACGGTCTGGTTGTCGGCCGCCGTGCGCGCGCCGGAATCGCCTTCCGTGCTCGCCGCCAGCATCCCGTAGAGCTTTGCGACGTTGAGGTCCGCGTCCGAGATGATCGGGTAGTTCGGGGCGTAGCCCTGGGTCTCCTCGATATCGGCGGCCCAGCCCTCGTTCTTGTCGACCGCGTCGACCGAGAGGCCGATCACCTTGACGCCGCGGCGTGCGAACTCAGGCTCGATCCGAGCCATATAGCCGAGCTCGGTCGTGCAGACCGGCGTGAAGCTCTTCGGATGGGAGAAAAGAACAGCCCACGAGTCGCCGATCCAGTCGTGGAAGCTGATCCTTCCCTCGGTGGTGTCGGCCTCAAAGTCCGGGGCGGTATCCCCCAGTGAAAGTGACATGGCTCTCCTTTGTTAAGTGACTCTGTGAAGTTTAGTCGCGTCCAAATCAGCCGGTCCTGCCATAGCTTTGCAGGTGCCATCGAGCCTGTGCCAGACTCTCGCGCCATGCCCGTGCCAGTCGACAAGATCGGTAAGCGCTATGCGCCTGTGGCCTACGCCGTCGGCCGCGAAAAGGTGCGGGAGTACGCCCACGCCGTGGGCGAGACCAACGCCATGTATCTGGATGTCGAGGCTGCGCGCGCGGCCGGCCATGCGGACGTGCTCGCGCCTCCGATGTTCGTCGTCGTCTACGCCAGCGCGCCGTTCATGACCGCCCTGTTCGACCCCGAACTCGAGATCGATTTTGCGCGGCTTGTGCACGGCGGCCAGGGGTTCCGCTGGGGGCAGCCGGTCGTGGCGGGCGATGAGATCACGACGACGTTGACCGTCACGAACATCGCTGAGCGCGCCGGCCTGAGGTTCGACACGTTCGAGACCGCGTCCGTGAACCAGCAAGGCGAGACGACCTGTGTCGGCACCTGGTCGACGATCGTCCGCGGTGAGGAGTGATCGGGATGTCACTGCACGAGGGTGATCAGATCGAGCTGAAGGTCACGCCGGATCGCTACGTGACCGTCCGCTACGCGGGCGCGTCGGGCGATTTCAATCCGATCCACATCGACGAGGAGTTCGCGCTCCAGGTCGGTCTGCCGGGGCGGATCCTCCACGGCCTCTGGACCATGGCGCAGGTCGCGCGCGCCGCCACCGAGGCGGCCGGCGACGATCCCACGGCGCTGCGCGCGCTCAGCGTGCAGTTCCGAGGCATGGGCAGGATTGGCGAGGAAATCCTGGTCAGCGGTCAGGTCAAGTCGGTCACTGACGGTTTGGTCACAGCCAAGCTCGAGGCGACTCAGGGCGGCACCCGTCTGATCCGGAACGCGGTTGCCGAACTGCGCACCGACTGACGCCGCCGCGGCGCTCGACGGCGTGCCACTCAGCCACGCTCCTAGAATCCCTGGGATGCTCACTGAGCGTCAGGAACAGGTTTTGCGGCGGGTCGTCGAGGAATACCTCGCGGCCGGTGCGCCCGTGGGCTCGAAGGTGCTCGCGGGCGGCTTCGAGTGGGGCCCTTCGACGATCCGGCACGAACTCGCGAGCCTCGAGGACCTGGGACTGCTCCAGCATCCGCACACCTCGGCCGGGCGCGTCCCGACCGAGTCCGGTTACCGGTACTTCGTCGACCGGTTGCTGCCGGCCGAGGTCGAGGCGCCGCCGCTGGCTCTGTCCTTGGTGCGGCTCGAGGTCGACGAGGCGATGCGGATCACGACCGAGACGATCTCGCAGGTCACGAACCTACTGGCGGTCGTCACGGCGCCGCCGATCGGCACCGCGACGATCCGGCACATCGAGGTCCTGATGTTGCAGCCCCAGGTGCTGATGGTCGTCGTGATCACTTCGACGGGCGGCGTGAACAAGCGCATGTTCACCTTCGACCGCGCGGTTGACCCGGGCCTTGCCGATTGGGCCGCCAGCTATCTGAACGAGCGTCTCGTCGGCACTGGCCTCGGCGCCAGGCGGCTCGCCCAGCGGCTGGTCGACCCTTCGTTGTCGCGCGCCGAGGTCGGCTTCCTGACGGCGCTGCTACCGGTCTTCACCGACCTCTCCGAGGCCGCCGAGGACTCGATCTACATCGATGGCACCTCGCGCCTGCTGGCGCTCGACCGCAGCGGCGACGTGACCGAATTGAACACCCTGATGGACATGCTCGAGCGCCGCGTGACGATGCTCGGCATGTTGCGCGCCGCGCTCGGCGGACAGGACGTGCGGGTGCGGATCGGGACCGAGAACGACCAGCCGGCTCTGCGATCGCTCGCGTTGGTGGCCGCGGCATACGGTCTGCCGCAGCGCAACCTCGGAACCGTGTCGGTGATCGGTCCGCTGCGCATGGACTACCCACGCGTGATCAGCGTCGTGCGTGACGCGGCCGCACAGCTATCGAGGTTCGTGGCAGAGGTCTACGACGAGCGATGAGCGCCTCGACGCCGAAGCGCGACTATTACGAGGTCCTCGGTGTCACCCGTGACGCCGACGAAGCTGAGATCAAGAAGGCGTTCCGGCGCCTCGCGCGCGAGCTGCATCCCGACGTCAACAAGGACGATCCGAGCGCTGAGGAGAAGTTCAAGGAAGCCGCCGAGGCCTACGAGGTGCTGTCGGACTCCGACCGGCGCGCCACCTACGACCGCTACGGCCACGAGGGCCTGCGCAGCGGCGGCTACTCACCGAACTTCGAGGGCTTCGGCTCGATGTCCGACCTGTTCGAGGCGCTCTTCAGCGGCGGGCTCGGCGGCGCCTTTGGCAACGCCTTCAGCAGGCGGCGGCCCGCTCGGTGCCGCGCAGGGCGGCGACATCCAGGCTGCGGTCGAGATCACGCTTGAGGAGGCCGCGCACGGCACGCCGGTTGAGCTCAAGTTTCGACGCCGTTGTCATCTGCGAGAACTGCCACGGTAACGGCGCCGAGCCCGGCACGCCGATCGAGACCTGCCCCAAGTGTCAGGGCGCCGGGCAGCTGCGGACAGTCACGCGCACGCTGATCGGACAGGTGATGAGCAGCACCATCTGCGACCAGTGCGGTGGCGACGGCAAGGTCCCGGTCGAGCCCTGCCACGTCTGCCGCGGACGCGGGCGCCGCCCGGAGCATCAGACGGTCTCGGTCGACGTCCCCGCCGGCATCGCCGACGGCCAGCGGATCCGCGTCAGCGGTCGCGGCCACGCGGGCGAGCGCGGCGGCCCGCCCGGCGACCTCTACGTGCTGGTCCGCGTCAAGGAGGACTAGCGCTTCGTGCGCGACGGTGACGACCTGATCACGGCGGTCGACATCTCCGCCCCCCTGGCGGCGCTCGGAGCGACGGTCGAGGTCCCGACGATCGACGGCCCCGACGATCTCGAGATTCCGCCGGGCACCCAGCCGCACGAGACGATCGTGCTGCGCGGCCGCGGCATGCCGTCGCTGCGCGGCCGCCGTCACGGCGACCTGCGCGTGGTCGTCAACGTGATCACGCCGCGCAACCTCACGCCCGCGCAACGTGAGCAGCTGGAGCGCTTCGCCGAGACGCTCACGGACGAGAACCTCCACTCCTGACGAGGGCGTGTTCGCGAAGCTGCGCCGCGCCTTCCACCTCTAGAGTGCTGCGGCTGGCGGTGCGCGTGCGCCGCGCCGAGGCCGAGCTGGTGCTGGCCGAGCTGCTCGAGCTGGCGCCGAGCGGGGTGGAGGAGGTCGACATCGACGCCGACACCGTCGAGTACGCGGTCTACGGCCCGCCCGGCGAGCTGCCCGAGCTGCCAGACCTGCAGGCCGCCGCCGGCGGCGCGCTGGTCGATGTGACGACCACTGAGATCGCCGACGATTGGGCCGACCGCTGGCGTGAGTTCCACCGGCCGCTGGTGCTCGGCGACCGCCTGAGCGTGCGGCCGCCGTGGGAGCCGCCGCAGGCGACGGCGCTCGACCTGGTGATCGATCCCGGTCGCGCCTTCGGAACGGGCGCGCACGCGACCACGCGGCTGTGCCTGGAGCTGCTGCTCGATATCCGCCGTCGCCGCAGCGGCTCGCTTGCCGACTGCGGCCCGCCGCGATCGACCTCGGGCTGCGGCTCCGGCGTGCTCGCGATCGCCGCCGCCAAGCTCGGCTGGCCGTCCGTGCTGGCGCTCGACTACGACCCGCTGTGCATCGACGCGACGCTGGAGAACGCGGCAGTCAACGGCGTCGAGCTGTACGGCGTCGAGCGCTTCGACCTGCGCGAGCAGCCGGTGCCGGCGGCGCCGCCTCGTGCTCGCCAACCTGCTGGCGCCGCTGCTGCTGCTCTGGTGCTGAGCAGATGCTGTCCGACGGCGCTGAGCATCCGCGTCAGATGATCGCCAGCGGCCTGCTCGCAACTGAGGCCGACACGGTCTCCGAGGCGTTCTCGCAGCGGGGCTATGCCGAGTCACGGCGGCTGTGAGCGCGGCGAGTGGGCGGCGCTGCTGCTGGATCTCCGCGATCTCGCTAGCCTCCAAGGCATCAGCCAGCACATCGTCATAGCCGGCGGCGGATTCGGCGGCTACTACACCGCGAAGAAGCTCGAGCGCCTTGCTCCGCCAGGAGCGCGGATCACGTTGATCAACGACGTGAACTTCCTGATGTACGCGCCGCTGCTGCCGGGCGCGGCCGCGGGCACGCTCGACCCGCGCCACATCGTCGTGCCCCTGCGCGAGCACCTCAAGCGGACCTCGTTCCGAGTCGGCTACGTGACCGGCGGCGACCCGTCGCGCAACACGCTGCAGGTCGAGATGATCTCCGGCAAGACCAAGGAGTACCGCTACGACCACCTGGTGGTCGCGCTCGGCTCGGTCGCGCGTGTGATCCCGATCCCCGGACTGACCGAGCACGCGATCGGCTTCAAGACGATCGCCGAGGCGACCGCGCTGCGTAACCGGATCGTTCGCCACTTCGAGCTCGCCGAGGGCCTCGACGACAAGGACGCGCGCGCCGAGTACCTGAGCTTCGTGTTCGTCGGCGGCGGCTACGCCGGGCTCGAGGGGATCGCCGAGCTCGCAGGCTTCGCGCGCGACGCGATCAAGCGCTACCCGCGCTGCCGTGAGACCGGCACCCGCTTCACGCTGATCGACGCCGCGCCGCGGATCATGCCCGAGATCCAGCAGCAGCTGGCCGACTTCACGGTCGAGCTGCTGTCCAAGCGCGGCGTCGAGTTCCGGCTGTCGACGACGGTCACCGAGGTCCGCGACGACAGCGTCGTGCTGTCGGACGGCGAGACGCTGAAGACCCGCACCGTCGTGTGGACCGCGGGCGTGCGCGCCAGCCCGGTGGCGACACGGCTGGGGCTGCCGCTCGAGCACGGGCGCATCGTCTGCGACGAGTACATGCGCGTGAAGGGCTACGACAACATCTGGGCGCTCGGCGACATCGCCGCCGTTCCCGACCCGGCGCGCCCGGGCCAGCCGTGCCCGCCGACGGCCCAGCACGCGATCCGCCAGGGCAAGCTGCTCGGCAAGAACATCGCTCGCGGTCACACGCGGACAGGCCGCCGAAGCCGTTCACCTTCAAGACGCTCGGCGCGTTCGCCGACCTCGGCCGCCACCGTGCCGTTGCGAACCTGATGGGCGTGCGGGTCAAGGGCTTCCTGGCCTGGGCGATCTGCCGCTTCTACCACCTCGCCTGGTTGCCCGGCCTCGACCGCAAGTCGCGGCTGATCGCCGACTGGTCGGTGGAGATCCTGTTCCCGCGCGACCTCGCCGAGATGGGCCAGCTCGGCCACCCGCCGCGGCTCGAGCTGACGCCGCCGACGCCAGGATGCCGAGGACGACCAGCCGCCGGTCGGCCTGAGCGCCCGTCTGGCTAATCGCCCGCCGCTCGAATTCTGTCCAGAAGGCCGATGCAGCGCCGGGCCGTGCAGGGCATCCTTTCAGCCATGAACTGCGAACCGGGTAGCCGCGAAGGAGGTGAGCACCTAAAGTTGCTGAACCCGCTCGCGATCGGCGTCTCCCTCGGTGGCCAACTTCTGGACATCGTCGCCCCTCGGCCAAAGCTTCGTGCCGGCGCTCCGCAAGAGTTCTCTCTCCTCTCTCAGCGTGCCGGCACGAGGACAGCCCCAGGGGCACACGACAACCGGAGGTTCGTGGGGTTGTCGATCGCGAGCGGTAAACGTTCCGCTGGGGTGCTCACAGCGTCGGTCGGGTCCGCGTATCGCGGGCTCGGCCGACGCTTTTGCACGTCTGCTCGATGCCCACCGCCAGCGCGATCACATAACGTCGCCGGGGCGTCGTATCCTTTATTCCAGTTGAGCGTTCTTGAACAGGTGCGCGCGGACGTGGTCCGCGCGATGAAGGCGGGCGAACGGGATGTCGCCGGAGCCCTGCGTCTGCTCGTCTCCGAGCTGCAGAAGGACGTCAAGGAAGGCGACGGCGATGAGCTCGCCGTCGCTGCGGCGCGAGCACAAGCGCCGGCTCGAGGCGGCCACGCAGTTCGCAGGACGCCAACCGACCCGATCTTGCCCACAAGGAGCAGGCAGAGGCCGTGATGATCGCGCGCTATCTGCCGCCGGATCTGAGCGATGAGCAGCTCGACGCGATCGTCGCGCAGGCGATCGCGCAGACCGGCGCCACCAGCCCGAGGGACATGGGCGCGGTGATGAAGGTGGTGATGGATCAGGCCGGTGGCCTGGTGGACGGCAAGCGGGCGTCGGAGGCGGTGAGAGCCGCGCTTGGGCGCATGACGCTCGTAGAGGAGTCGGATGCGGACCCAGATCGAACTGGACAACGCCGCTGCCGCCGAGCTGGCGGGGAGCGGTGACACGATCCTCAAGGCCGCTGACTGAGCACACTCGACTGCGACGTGTTCCTGCGCGGCAACCTGCTGACGCTCGAGGGTGAGGAGGAGGCCGTGAACGCGGCCGACGGCGGTCGTGCGCGAACTGTCCGAGCTTGGTCGAGCAGGGGCATGAGCTCGCGCCCGGCACGATCGAGGCGGTCTCGAGCGCGCTTGACCAACACGAGGACCCTGCCGCGATCCTCGAGGACGTGATCTGGCGCAGCCGTGCGCTCAAGGTCGCGCCGAAGACCGTGCACCAGAAGCGTTACGTCGACTCGATCCGCGACAACACGATCACCTTCGGCATCGGCCCGGCCGGCACCGGCAAGACGTTCCTGGCCGTCGCGCTGGCCGCCGCGGCGCTGCACCGCCGCGAAGTCAGCCGGATCATCCTCACGCGTCCCGCGGTCGAGGCCGGTGAGCGCCTCGGCTTCCTGCCGGGCGACCTGATGGCGAAGGTCGATCCGTACCTGCGGCCGCTGTTCGACGCGCTGCACGACATGCTCGAGGCCGAGAAGTTCAGCCAGCACCTGGAGCGTGGCGTGATCGAGGTCGCGCCGCTCGCGTTCATGCGCGGCCGCACGCTCAACGACAGCTTCATCATCCTCGACGAGGCGCAGAACACCACGCCGGAGCAGATGAAGATGTTCCTGACGCGGCTGGGCTTCAACTCGAAGGTCGTCGTCACCGGCGACATCACGCAGGTGGACCTGCCGCGCGACCAGGCCTCAGGCCTCAGCGCGGTGGCCGAGATCCTCGACGGGGTCGAGGACATCGGCTTCGTGCGCTTCGGTGAGGAGGACGTCGTCCGTCACAAGCTGGTGCGCCGGATCGTCGCCGCCTACAACGATCACGCGCAGCGGATGGCGCCGGAGCTGCGGCCCGCGGCCAAGCGAGCGTAGGGCCTGATGACCGCCGAGCGGCCTCGATATCGAGGTGCTCGGGATCGACCTGCTGGTGCCGGATGCCCCGACGGCGCTGGAGGTGCGCGAGCTCTGCGTGCTCGCGCTCGCCTCGGCCGGCATCGACGAGGGGCACATGGCGGTCGAGTTCGTGGATGCGGACCGCATCCAGGTGCTCAACCGCGAGTACCGCAACATCGACAGCGCCGACCGACGTGCTCTCGTTCGGTGTCGACGAGGATGGCGATCCAGCCGGGCCACGTGAGCTCGGCGACATCGTCATCTGCCCTGAGCACACCACCGACCTGAGGGAGGCAGTCGTGCATGGGACCCTGCATCTGACCGGGATGGACCATGAGGTCGACGACGGCGAGATGCTCGCCCTGCAGTCCGAGCTGATGCGCTGGATCCGATGAGCGCCGCCAAGCGTCTCGTCTCAGATTCCGTGCCAGGCACACGGTCGGGCTTCATCGCCCTCGCAGGGCGCCCGAACGTCGGCAAGTCGACGCTCACAAACGCGCTCGTCGGCAGCAAGGTCGCGATCGTCTCCGACAAGCCACAGACGACACGCCGCGCGATCCGCGCGGTGGCCAACGGGGAGGACTGGCAGCTGGTGCTGGTCGATCTGCCCGGCGTACAGCGGCCACGCGACGCGCTCACCGAGCGCATGCAGCACCGCGTCGAGACCGAGCTCGACGATGCCGACGGCTGCCTGATGGTCCTCAACGCCGAGCAGGGAATCGGTCCGGGTGACCGCTTCATCGCGAGTCTGCTGAAGGGCGCAAGTGTGCCGATCGTGATCGCGGTCAACAAGGTCGACCGCGCCGACCGCGCAAGACGATCGAGGTTCTGCAGGCGGCCGATGAGCTCGGCATCGCGGAATCGATCTTCCCGATCTCCGCTCGCCGCGGCACCGGCATGGATGCACCTGCTCGAGCATCTCGTCTCGCTGCTGCCCGCGGGCCGTTCTACTTCGACCCGCGCCAGCGCTCGGACCAGTCCGAGTCGGTGGTGCTCGCCGAGCTGGTGCGCGAGCAGGTCCTGATCCGCACCCGCGAGGAGGTGCCGCACGCGGTCGAGGTCGAGATCGAGAACGTCGAGGAGCAACGACGGCAGGTTCCGCGTCGACGCCGTGGTCCTGGTCGAGACCGAGTCGCAGAAGGGCATCCTGATCGGCTCCGGTGGGCGTATGATCAAGGCGATCGGTATGGGAGCGCGGCGCGCGATAGAACAGGAGCTTGGCGGTCATGTGCACCTTGCATTGCAGGTGCGCGTCCGCCGTCACTGGCGTGCCGACGAGAGAGTCCTCGACCGGCTCGGCATCGAATAGATCCATAGACTCAGAGGCCGTGGAGACCTCTGAGGTGAAATTCGATGCGAGCGGCCTCGTGCCGTGCATCGTCCAGGACTGGAACAGCGGCGAGGTGCTGACGCTCGCGTACATGAACGCGGAGGCGCTGGCGCTCACGCAGGCGACGAGCGAGATGCACTTCTTCAGCCGTTCGCGTCAGGAGCTGTGGCACAAGGGCGAGACCTCCGGGAACACCCAGCGCCTGAAGGCGCTGCGCTACGACTGCGACGCGGACGCGCTGCTGGCGTTGGTCGAGCCGGCCGGGCCGGCCTGCCACACGGGCGAGCGCACCTGCTTCTACCGCGGCGACTTCGATGCGCAGGCACCGTACGAGGTGCTGCCCGAGCTCGAGCGCACGATCGCGGCGCGCAAGGCTGAGGTTCCGGACGGTTCCTACACGGCGGCACTGCTCGCCGACCCTGATCAGATCGGCGAGAAGGTGCAGGAGGAGGCGGAGGAGGTCGCCCGCGCCGCGCGCGAGGAGACCGACGACCGCGTCGCCAACGAGGCCGCGGACGTGCTCTACCACCTCTCGGTGCTGCTCGCGAGCCGCTCGCTGACATTGGCCGACGCCGGACGGGTGCTGGATGGCCGTCGCCGAGGCTGAGACCCTCCAGGTCACCGAAACCTGGATCGAGGACACCGAGACGCCGGTCTCGGCCTTCCTGAAGCTGCGTGCGGCCGGCGCGGGGCGAGCCATGCTTCCTGCTCGAGTCGGCGGACTACGGCCGCGTCGGACGCTACTCGTTCATCGGCTACCGGCCGCGCAAGGTGCTGCGCTGGTCGCTCGGCGATCCGGGCGACCCGTATGAGCTGGCGCAGCGCGAACTCGAGCAGGCGCGTGTCGCGCCGATTCCTGGTCTGCCGCCGTTTGCGGGCGGCGCCGTCGGCATGTTCGCGTATGACCTGGTGCGCACCGTCGAGCCGCTCGGCGACCCGAACCCGGACACGATCGGGCTGCCGGACCTGGCGCTGATGCTGACCGACACGCTCGTCGCCTTCGACCACCTCAAGCGCACGGTCACGGTCGTCGCCAACGTCTATCCCGGCGACGCCGCCGACGCGGCTCACGAGAAGATCGCCGAGGTGCGGCGCATCCTCAGCGGCCCGCTGCCGCCGAGCCGTCCGGTCAACTCCGGACCGCGTCGCTCCGCGAGTTCGAGTCGAACATGACGCCGCGAGCAGTTCGAGGCGCAACGTCGCGCGGATCATCGAGTACATCTACGCGGGCGACGCCTTCCAGGTGGTGCCGTCGCAGCGTTGGTCCGCGCCGGTTCCGATCAGCGCCTTCAGCATCTATCGCGGCCTGCGGGCGGTGAACCCCAGCCCCTACATGTACTTCCTGGACTTCGGCGACTTCGAGATCGCCGGCTGCAGCCCCGAGCCGCTCGTCACCGTCAGCGGCAGCAAGGTCTCGACCCGTCCGATCGCGGGCACCCGCCCGCGCGGCGCAACCGCCGAGGAGGACGCGCGCATCGCCGAGGGGCTGCTCGCCGACCCCAAGGAGTGCGCTGAGCACGTGATGCTCGTCGACCTCGGCCGCAATGACCTCGGACGCGTCTCCGTGTACGGCAGCGTCAAGGTCGAGGACTTCATGGTCGTGGAGAACTACAGCCACGTGATGCACATCGTCTCCAACGTCACCGGGCGCCTGCGCTCGGGCGTGACCGCGCTTCAGGCGCTGCGCTCGGTGCTGCCCGCCGGCACCCTCTCCGGCGCGCCGAAGGTCCGCGCGATGCAGATCATCGACGAGCTCGAGCCGGTCAAGCGCGGCGGTTACGGCGGCGCGATCGGCTACGTCTCCTACAACGGCGACCTGGACACCTGCATCCACATCCGCACCGTCGTCGTCAAGGACGGCGTCGCGCATATCCAGGCCGGCGGCGGCACCGTCGCCGACGCAAAGCCGGCCTACGAGTACGAGGAGTCGGTCGCCAAGTCCAAGGCGGTACTCGCGGCGATCGAAACCGCGATCTCGCAGCCGGACTGGGAGTGATCCCTTGCGCGTCCTCGTCATCGACAACTACGACAGCTTCACGTACAACCTCGTCCAGTACCTGGGTGAGTTGGCGACGCCTGCCCACGACATCGAGGTCGTTCGCAACGATCACTCGACCGTCGAGGATCTGCTGGTTCGCGGCTATGACCGCGTGATCGTCTCACCGGGCCCGTGCACGCCGAACGAGGCCGGCATCAGCCTCGAGGCGGTCAGGCGCTTCCCGCAGGCCGGCATCCCGACGCTCGGCGTCTGCCTCGGCCATCAGGCGCTCGTACAGGCTTGGGGCGGCACGGTCATCCGGCACCAGCCGGTGCACGGCAAGACCTCGACGATCGAGCATGACGGCCGCACGATCTTCACGGACCTGCCACAGAATCTCGAGGTCGGCCGCTACCACTCGCTGGTGGCGGATCATGAGCTCCCGGAGGTGCTCGAGGTCAGCGCCACCGGCGGTGGAGTGATCATGGCCGTCCGTCACCGTGAGCTGCCGGCCGAGGGCGTCCAGTTCCACCCCGAGTCGGTCCTCACCGAGCGCGGCAAGGACATGCTGATGACCTTCATGGAGGGCAGGCGTTGAGTGAGCTGCTGACCCGCGCGATCGACCATCTGGCCGACAGACGCGACCTCAGTGAGGGCGACGCCGCCGAGGCGCTCGCCGAGATCATGGCCGGCGAGGCCACCGACATCGAGATCGCCGGTTTCCTGATCGCGCTGCGCGTGAAGGGGGAGACGGTCGCCGAGCTCGCCGGCTTGGCGCGAACGATGCGCGCCTTCGCGGCGTTCGTCCCAACGGCCGGGGAGGACCTGCTCGACACCGCCGGCACCGGCGGCGGCCGTACGACGTTCAACGTCTCGACCACGGCGGCGCTGATCGCGGCTGCCGCGGGCTGCACGGTTGCCAAGCACGGCAGCCGCTCCTCCACGGGGCTCTCCGGCTCCGCCGATGTGCTCGAGGCGCTGGGCGCACGCATCGACCTCGACGCCGCCGGCGTCGGCCGCTGCATCGAGGAGATCGGCTTCGGTTTCATGTTCGCGCCCTACCACCACCCCGCCACCGGCCGGGTGGTCAAGGTCCGCAAGGAGCTCAAGGTGCGCACCACCTTCAACTTCCTCGGGCCGCTCACGAACCCGGCCGGCGCCAGCCGCCAGTTGCTGGGCGTCTCCGACCCAGCGACATTGCCGAAGATGGCGGGCGCGCTGGCTCTGCTCGGCACCCGGCACGCGCTGCTCGTCTGCAGCGAGGACAGCCTCGACGAGCTCAGCATCTCCGCCGCGACGCGCGTGATCGAGGTGCAGGAGGGCGAGCTCGAGGAGTACATGGTGATCCCCGAGGATTTCGATCTACCCCGCTACCCGCCCGACGCCGTGCCTGGCGGCGACCCTCCGGAGAACGCTCGCGATCGCACGCGCGATCTTCGCCGGCGAGCGCGGCGCCGCGCGCGACCTTGCGGTCCTGAACGCCGGCGCCGCGATCTACGCCGGCGGCCGCGCCGACTCGCTTGCGGGCGGTGTGCTGCTTGCGCAGGAGGCGATCGACACCGGTGCCGCGGCCGCGAAGGTCGAGGCGTTCATCGATCTCACCAATGAGCTGGCTCCGCAGGAGTTGCCGGTATGAACGTGCTCATGGACATCGTCGCCGACACGCGTATCAGGGTCGCGCGCCGGGCGCAGGACGTCCCGCTGTCAGCGCTGGTGGAGGCCGGCGAGCAGCGGCTCGCCGGTACCGACGCGATCCGCGACTTCCACGGTGCGCTGGCCGCCCCGGGCATCTCGGTGATCGCCGAGCACAAGCGCAGTTCGCCTTCGGCCGGCGTGATTCGGGCAGACCTCGAGCTGACCGACGTGGTTTCCGCCTACGAGCGCGCCGGCGCTGCTGCGCTTTCGGTGCTCACCGAGGAGGGCCGCTTCGGCGGGGCACTGAGCGACCTGGCGGTCGCGCGCGCGGCCTCGAGCCTGCCGATCCTGCGCAAGGACTTCATCGTCGAGGAGTACCAGGTCTACGAGACGCTCGCTGCCGGCGCCGACGCGCTCCTGCTGATCGTCGCCGCGCTCGACACGGGCACCTTGATCAAGCTCCATTCGCTGGCGACGCAGCTCGGGCTGGCGACGCTGCTCGAGGTGCACGACGCGATCGAACTCGACGCCGCGCACGAGATCGGCGCCGACATCGTCGGCATCAACAACCGCGACCTGACCACGCTGGCGGTCGACGTCGAGCGCACCTACGAGCTGCTCCCGGATATCCCGGACGGCGCCCTCGTCGTCGCCGAATCGGGCTTCCGCGAGCGCGCCGAGCTCGAGCGGCTCGTGGCCGCGGGCGTCGACGCCGTACTGATCGGCGAGGCGCTGATGCGCGCCCCCGACATCGAGGCCGCGACCCGTGACCTCCTAGGATCGAGCCGATGAAGGCACCGAAGATCAAGTTCTGCGGCATCACCCGCGAA
The DNA here is from genome assembly GCA_963720195.1 of uncultured Conexibacteraceae bacterium. Lineage (GTDB taxonomy): Bacteria > Actinomycetota > Thermoleophilia > Solirubrobacterales > Solirubrobacteraceae > Palsa-465. The sequence continues at coordinate 106,310 of CAVRFD010000004.1, read as the reverse complement.
CAGGACGCCGAGCTGGCCGTCTCGCTCGACGCCTGGGCGGTCGGGATGATCATGTGGCCGCACTCTCCGCGCGCGGTCCCGCTGGACCGCGCTGCGGGCCTGGCGGCTCTGCTCAAGCGGCGCGCCGAGATCGTCGGCGTGTTTGTGAACCCGACTCTGGACGAGATCACGGCGACGGCCGACGCCGTCGGCTTGACGATGCTGCAATTGCACGGCGATGAGGGCCCGGCGTTCTGCACCGAGGCGGCGCGGCGCACCGGCTGCAAGGTGATCAAGGCTGCGCGCGTGCAGAGTCTCGCCGACATCCAGGCGCTCGCCGCCTACCACACGGATTTCCACCTGTACGACAGCTACAAGCACGGCGTGCCCGGCGGTACCGGCGAGACCTTCGCCTGGGAGCTCGCGGCGGGCCGCGGGCGGGTCGCGCCGCCGCGCCGCAAGGGTCAGCAGGTGCCCCTGATCCTCAGCGGTGGGCTGACGCCGGCGAACGTGGCCGAGGCGATCGCGACTGTCAGGCCGTTCGCGGTCGATGTCGCCAGCGGCGTCGAGTCAGCGCCCGGGTACAAGGACGGCGCCAAGATGCGGGCGTTCGCCGAGGCGGTTGCGGCGACGGCCGAAGCGGAGCCGGCCGAGGGCGAAGGTACCAGCCCCTCTTCCCAAAACGAAAATGAGAATGAGAATCAGAATCATTCTCATGCCGCTGAGGACGGGCTGGGTCACGAGGCGCACGCCGCATGAGCGCCGCCGTCGAGCATCGCTTCGGCCCCTACGGCGGCCAATACGTGCCGGAGACGCTGATGCCGGCGCTGACCGAGCTCGAGCAGGCCTGGCTCGACGCGCGCAGCGACCCCGGGTTCCAAGCACGGCTGCAGGCGCTGCTCAAGGACTACGTCGGCCGCCCCTCGCCGCTCTACCTGGCCGAGCGGATCAGCGCAGAGGTCGGCCACCCGGTGTACCTCAAGCGCGAGGACCTCAACCACACCGGCGCGCACAAGATCAACAACGCGCTCGGGCCAGGCGCTGCTGGCCAAGCGCATGGGCAAGACCCGGATCATCGCCGAGACCGGCGCCGGTCAGCATGGGGTCGCGAGCGCCACCGCGTGTGCGCTGCTGGACCTCGAATGCATCGTCTACATGGGCACCGAGGACATCCGCCGTCAGATGCCGAACGTCCAGCGGATGGAGCTGCTCGGGGCGACCGTGGTCGGTGTCGAGGCCGGCGCGCGTACGCTCAAGGAGGCTGTGTCCGCCGCGATCCGCGACTGGGTCTCGAATGTCGGCAACACCCACTACATCATCGGCTCCTGCGTCGGGCCGGCGCCTTACCCGGCGCTCGTGCGTGACCTGCAGCGGGTGATCGGGGACGAGGCGCGGGCGCAGGTGCTCGAACAGGCCGGCCGGCTACCGGACCGCGTGATCGCCTGCGTCGGCGGCGGTTCCAACGCGATCGGGATTTTCGCCGGCTTCATCGACGACAGCGAGGTGAAGCTGATCGGCATCGAGGCGGCCGGCGACGGGATCGAGACCGGCCGTCACGGCGCGCCGCTCACGGTCGGTGGTCCGCCGGGCGTGCTGCATGGCTCCTACTCGGCGATCATGCAGGACGAGGATGGCCAGATACTCGAGGCGCACTCGATCTCGGCCGGACTCGACTATCCCGGCAGCGGTCCTGAGCACGCGTGGCTTCGCGACCAGGGTCGCGCCACCTATCTGGCAGTCAGTGACGAGCAGGCGCTGCAGGCATTCGCGCGCGTCGCGCGGCTCGAGGGCATCATCCCGGCGCTGGAGAGCTCACACGCGCTTGCGTGGACGCTCGCAAACCCCGACAGCGACGTGGACATCGTCTGCCTATCGGGCCGGGGCGACAAGGATCTGGTCGAAGTCCTCGCGAAGCTATGAGCGGGATCGAGCGGATCGCCGAGGCGTTTGAGTCGGCGCGCGCCAACGGGCGCCGCGCCGCGTTGATGCCCTACCTGATGGCCGGCTTCCCCGACCTGGATTGCTCGCGCGAGATCGCGCGGGCGTACGTGGACGGCGGCGCCGATCTGATCGAGCTCGGCGTGCCGTTCTCGGACCCGCTCGCCGACGGTCCCGTGATCCATGCCGCCGGCGTCGCGGCGCTGGCCACCGGCGTCCACGTCGTGGATGCGCTGAGCGTCGTGCGCGAGGTCGCCGACGACGTACCGGTGATCGTGATGTGTTACGCGAACCTCGTGATCGCGCACGGGCTGGAGCGCTTCGTCGACACGCTCGTCGCGGTCGGTGCGAGCGGGCTGATCGTTCCCGACCTGCCGCTCGAGGAAGCTCCTGCGACGCTCGCGGCGCTCGACGCGCGGGGCCTGGCGCTGGTTCCGCTGGTCGCGCCGACCACCCCCGACGAGCGCCTCGCGCAGATCGGTGCCCGCGCGCGCGGCTTCCTCTACACGGTCTCGGTGACAGGCACCACCGGTGAGCGGTCGGCCAACGACGACGGTCTGGCGGGCGTGCTCGCTCGCGCCCGCGCCCATACCGAGGTGCCGGTCGCGCTCGGCTTCGGCATCGGTACGCCTGAACAGGCGTCCGCGGCGGCCGCCGCCGGCGCCGCCGGGGTGATTGTCGGCAGCCGGCTGGTGCGTGCCGCCGGCGAATCCGAGACCCCAGTCGATGCGGTGCGCTCGCTTGTGACGGACTTCGCGGCGGCGTTGGCGGCGTAGACGCCGTCGCTGGCGAGGCTCAGGCCACGCTCCCGGTATCGCCCCACTTGGATAGGATTGCGCCGATGGCACTCGTAATCACTGGAACCTTTGGCCTCTGCGTCTGGATCGTGCTTTGGGCGCTCAACGTGTCGGGGTTCGACGCACTCCTGATCGGGATCGTGTTGGTTCTGATCGTCACGGCCCTCCGTAACGTCTATCCCCGCCTGACAAGCCGGAAAGACCAGTAGTGCTTCCCCGCCGCCGGGCGCTCGTTACCGCGAGCGCCGCGTGCCTGGCTGCGCTTGCCGTCGCGGGCTGCAGCCAGACCGGTTCCTCTTCCTCGAGCAGTGCAGTCACGATCTCAGGCAACTCGCTGACGATCTACATCAGCGATCCCGCGAGCCTGCACAGCGACGCCGCGGCTCAGGACGTCGTAAACGCCGAGCGCATGGCGTTCAAGGCGCAGCAGAGTGAGGTCAAGGACTACAAGCTGAGGCTTTACGTGCTGAACGATAAGCCTTCCTACAACGCCCGCGCGGCGATCATCAACAAGACCACGATCGCCTACCTCGGTGAGATCCAGCCGGGCGTCTCGGACCAGACGGTCGGGATCACCAACGCGCTGGACGTGCTCCAGGTCAGCCCGACCGACACCGCGCTCGAGCTGAGTCAGGCCACCCCCGCCGTGTCAGATGCGCCGAAGACTTACTTCGAGTCCTGGGGGACGTACGGCCGCACCTTTGCGCGCGTCGTGCCGAGTTCCGCCGAAGAGGCCAAGGCTCAGGTCACCGAGATGAAGTCGGTTGGTGTCAGCGGCCTCTACGTCACCGATGACGGCAGCGACTACGGCAAGGCGATCGCCGACGCGGTCCGCGCCGACGCGAAAGACGCGGGGATCACGCTTTCATCTTCGCTCAGCGGTGCCAGCGGAGACTTCTACGGTGCGCAGTCTCCGGTTGCCGCCGCCAAGTTCTTCAACCACGTCAGCGCCGGCGCGCCGACCGCAAAGCTGTTCGGTCCTTCTTCGCTGAACAGCTCAGCCTTTACCGCGGCGATCTCGTCGTCGGTCCACAACCTCTACGTGTCGATCCCGGGCTTCCTGCCCGCGGATCTGCCCGCTGAGGGCAAGACGTTCGTGGCCGACTTCAAGACCGCCTACGGCCACACGCCGAACACCGAGGCGATCTTCGGCTATGAGGCGATGTCGGCGGTCCTGCGCGTGCTCCAGCATGACGGCACGAACGCGAACAACCGCACCTCCGTGGTCAAGGCCTTCCTGGCGCAGCGGGACGTGCCGTCGGTGCTGGGCACCTATTCGATCGACAGCGGTGGCAACACCAGCCTCAACGCGTTCGTGTTCGCGCACATGAGCGGCGGCAAGTTGGTGCCGTTCAAGGCGGCCCCGAACAGCCAGGGGTAAGCGTGAGCTCCCAGCGGGTCGCGGCCTTTGCAGCCGTGGTCGCGCTGGCGCTGGTGCTCACCGGCTGCGGTGGCGCCGATGTGGCCGCTCCAGCCGGCGACCACATCCACGGAAACCGCCTGACCGTATACGTCGGTGCACCGCTGACGGGTGCCTCGGCAGTCAGCGGCGAGGCCGTCGTCAACGGCGCCACACTGGCGCTTGACCAGATCCACGCGCGCATCGGCCGCTACCGGATTGCGCTGCGGACACTCGACGACGTCTCACCCGGAGGCCTCGAGTGGAGTCCCGCCGCGGCCACGCTCGCGGCGCAAACCGCAGCAGCCGATCGGACCACCGTCGCCTACATCGGCGACTTCGACTCAGGCGCGAGCGCCGTCTCGATCCCCATCCTCAACCGGCTCGCGATCGCTCAGGTGAGCCCCTACAGCGGCGCCGTCGGGCTGACCTCGGATGGACTCGGCTCGTCACCGGGTGAGCCGCAGGCTTATTACCCGACGGCGCTGCGGACGTTCGCACGTGTCGTCCCGAGCGACTACATCCAAGCGCAGGCCCAGGTCACCGTGCAACGGCAGCTCGGTTGCAAGGGAACCTACGTACTGAGCGACGACGAGTACGACGGTGAGGCAGCGAGCGAGGCGTTCGTCCAGGTGGCCAAACGGCGCAACCTCCAAGTTGTCGCCACGCAGTCATACGTGCCGACTGCATCGAGCTACCTGTCGGTCGGGCAGACGATCGCCGGCAGCGGCGCCGATTGCGTGCTGATCGCCGCGCTCACCGGCAGCAATGCCGTCAAGCTCGTGACCCAGATCGCCGCCGAGAACCCGGGCCTGCGCCTGTTCGCAACCGCCGGTCTGGCGGAGAGCAGCTTCACGGATCCGGCTCATGGCGGTGTTCCTCGCAGCCTCGATCCGCGGCTCCTGATCACGGCGCCCACCGGAGGTACGGAGGCAGGAAACGCACTGGCGCGGGAGTTTGCCGCTGAGTACCGGAGGCGTTACGGCACGCCGGAGCCGCCCGCGATCGACGGCTATGAGGCGATGCGACTCGTGCTCGACGCGATCACGCGCGCGACGACCGACGGCCATCGTGACGCCGAGCGCGTCCGTGTGGTGCAGGCGCTGTTTGCCGGCACGGAACACGCGAGCCCGCTCGGGCGCTATCGCATCACCAGGGACGGGGACACTACTCTCGACCGCTATGACATTTATCGCGTCGTCGACGGTGCGCTTCAGTATTCGCAGACGGTGAGGGGATGATGCGAATCCAGCCGCTACGCGGGATCGTGATCGCGGCGCTGTGCGCCGGGTTGCTGGCAGCCTGCGGGTCCAGCCGGCCGGCGGCAACGACAGACGGCGCGGAGCCGGCGGCGACCCAGACGGTCGATATCTACTCGAGCCTGCCGCTCCGCGGACCTCGAAAGGCCGAGTCCGAGGCGATCGTCAAGGGGATCAACGTCGCCCTGTTGCAGTACCCCAATGATCACGTTGGCCCCTATCAGGTCCGATACAGGTCGCTTGACGACACCAGGCCGCGCAGCGGCGGGTGGAGCATGGTTCAGACGGTGGCCAATGCGCAGAAGGCCGCAGGCGAACCACACGCCGTCGCCTATATCGGCGACCTCGACTCCGGAGCGACGAAGCTCTCACTGCCGATCCTCAACCAGGCCGACATCGTGCAGATCACGCCCGGCAGCGGCTACCCGGGGCTGACCAACAGCGTTCGCCCGGTGACACGGCCCGGCGAGCCGCAAGTGTTCTACCCCAACCGGAATTCCCGCACGTTGCTGCGTCTGATCCCGAACGACCTAGTCGAGGCGGCGGCCGCCCTCGACGAGCTGAAGTCCCTGGGCTGCATGCATGTGGCAGCGGCGTCCTTAGGGGGCGGCACAGACGGTGCCGCGTTCGTCAGGGCTATCGCCGCGACCGTCAAGCTCTACGGCATGGTCTACGTGCCGTCACCCAAGGGTGGACCTGGAACCAACCCGAAGCTTTATCCGGCCTACGCGGAGGCCATGCGGAACCTCAACGTCGGCTGCTTCGTCCTGACCGGTCACGATACGCAGGCGGCTACCGCCGTCACCAAGGCCATCCACGCGGAGCTGCCGGCTGGCTACATCGTCGGCACCAGCGGGTTCTGCAACCGCAGCTGGCTTGGAACGGGCGCCAACGCGATCCCGGCTGCGGACCAGCGGTTCCTGCTGTGCACCTCACCCGTACTGCCGTTGAGCAAGTACCCCGGATACAGACCGTTCATGACCAACTTCCACAAGCTGTATGGCAAGAACGCGAAGCCACCGGGTCCGTACGCCGTGTACGGCTATCAGGCAGCGGAGATGGTGCTGAACGTCCTGGTTGGCCTGGAGAGCGGCGGCGACATTCGCAGGCAGGTGCTTGAGGGGGTCACTGACGGCGGCGTCCGCAACTCAGCCCTGGTCGGTTCGTACGTGTTCGATCCCTTCGGCAATCTGGTCTCGCGCAAGTACCCGCTCTATACGTTCAAGGACGGTCAGCTGGTCTACAGCGCGACGCTGAACCCGCCCTACGTTCTCCAATAGCCAAGTTCCTGGGGCCTCTACGAGCCGCTTTCCAGGGATCTGAGCCGCCGCGCGTCAGGTGACTTCTATTTATGTCGCGTTAAGTCGCCGTTATCCGGGCAAACCTTATCCACAGGGCCAGAGCATGAGGGTAGGCTCGCGGTTTAAATCTGCCAGGAATTTACTGGCGCGTTACAACTTCAAAGGGGATTCATGCGTCGCATCAGTAGGACTGCAACCGTCAGGATGGCGGTAGCGGTCGCAGCACTCTTCGCCGTCTGTGTAGGCGGCGTCGCCAGCTCCTCGGCCAAAACGGCCAGGGCGGCGGCAGGCAGCAGCGCGGTGGACTTTTACTCGAGCCTTCCGCTCTCGGGTTCGACCGTCGCTCAGACGGGTCCGGCGGTGAACGGAATCAAGCTCGCGCTCAAGCAGGCCGGCTACAAGGCCGGTCACTATTCGATCACGTACAAGTCGCTGAACGACGCCACCGCGGCGGCTGGTCAGTGGACGGCGGAGGCGACCAGCGCCGACGCTCGCCAGGCCGCGAGCGACCAGAAGGCCGTCTACTACATGGGTGAATTCAACTCGGGTGCCTCCGAGGTCTCGATGCCGATCCTCAACGATGCAGGCATCGCACAGGACAGCCCGGCGAACACGTACGTCGGCCTGACGGCCTCACTCCACGGCGTCACCGCCCCGGGCGAGCCGCAGAAGTACTACCCGACCGGCAAGCGCACGTATACGCGCATCGTGCCGCTCGACACGATCCAGGGCGCCGCGGACCTCGACGCCCTCCAGAGCGCGGGCTGCAAAAAGCTCGCGATCTTCGACGACACCCAGGCGTATGGCGCCGGCCTCGCGGCCGTGCTGAGCGCCACGGCCCATATGTACAACATCAAGGTCGTGAAGACCAGCAGTGACGCAACCGTGGAGTCGGACTACACTTCGGTCGCGCAGGCGTTCAAATCGGCTGGCGCGCAGTGCGTCGAGCTGAGCGCCACGACCGCGAGTGTCGGCGGTACGGCCTTCGTCTCGGCCGTTCACGCGGCGTTGCCGAAGGCGACGATCCTCGGACCTGACGGCATGTGTGCGTCAGCCTGGGTGACGACGACCCCGGTGCTATGCACGGTCGCCACGCTGGACATGAAGGCCTATCCGGGCGGCAAGAGCTTCCTCGCCGCCTACAAGAAGGCCTATGGCGTTTCCAACCCGGATCCGTACTCGATCTACGGCTACGCATCTGCCGAGCTCGGGCTCCACGCGCTGGCGCAGGTGAAGGCCGGTCTGAGTGGCAAGGCCCTCAAGGCCGCGATGGTGAAGGCGCTGTTCAGCACCAAGAACCTCAGCTCGGTTCTCGGCACGTTCAGCATCAACTCCGCCGGTGACACCACGCTCACGTCGTACGGGCTCTACAAGCTCACACCGACGAAGGGTGGCAAGTCGGACAACCAGACGTTCTACAAGACGCTGCATCCGGCCAAGTACCTCAAGGCGTCCTAGCCGGACCCAGGTGTAACGTCGGTGGGGCGGGTCTACTAAAGGCCCGCCCCGCCCGTTCCCAAGAACACCTTCGTTGTCAGCAATCTCAACAGTTCAGACGGTCCGGGACCGCACTGCCGGGCCGCTGAAGTTCCTTCGTGACCGCATCGGGTCGTGGGGCCTGATCATCGCGCTGCTGGCGCTGCCGATCTACTACACCCTCCACGACCTCATCTCGGGGTACCAGGTCGGCCTCGCCGCCAACGGGCAGCCGATCATCCATCACGACCTCTCGCTGATCGGCTTCAACATTGTTGAGGGGCTGTCCAACGGCTCGATCTGGGCGCTGATCGCGATCGGCTACACGCTCGTCTACGGGATCATCGAGTTGATCAACTTCGCCCACGGCGACGTCTTCATGATCGGCTCATTCACGGGCGCAACCCTCTGGGCAGCACTCGGGCTCACCCTTGCGACCGGTCCGCTGGGTGTGGTCTTCGGTCTGCTCCTGACGCTGATCATCACGATGTTCGTCACCGGTTCGCTCAACGTGTTGATTGAGCGCGTCGCCTACAAACCGCTGCGCAACGCGCCCAAGCTCGCTCCACTGATCACGGCGATCGGCTTCTCGTTTGTGCTCGAGAACGTCGGCTTGCTCTGGCAAGGAGGCAACCCGGTGTCCGTCGCCGACCTCGTGCACGGCGGGACCACGCTTTTCAACATCTCCGGCGTCGCCGTGCACCGCCGCGACGTGCTCGCGATCGGCCTGATGATCCCGCTGGTGATGGGGCTCAACTGGTTCGTGGGCCGCACAGCGGCCGGCCGTGCGATGCGCGCCACTGCTCAAGACCCTGAGGCCGCCCGCCTGATGGGCATCAACGTCAACAACACCATCTCGTTGACGTTCATGCTCGGCGGGATGCTCGCCGGCGCCGCCGGCATCATCTATGCGCTCTACGACGCGAACATCTGGTATTTCCAGGGATTCCGCGCCGGCCTGATCGCCTTCACGGCTGCGGTGATGGGTGGCATCGGCAACATCCGCGGGGCCGTGCTCGGCGGACTGATCATCGGCGTCGTTCAGCAGCTGTCTGACTACCGCCTCGGCACGCAGTGGACCGAGGCTGTGATCTTCGTCTACCTGATCCTCGTGATGGTTCTGCGCCCCCGCGGTCTGCTTGGCGAGGAGACGAGGGAGGCGGGATGAACGAGCTGAAGGCACAGCTTCAGGAGTGGCAGGCGGCGCTGCTCCAGCGCGCGCCCGCGGCCCCCCGCTGGATTGGTGGCCGCTGGTCACGTCCGGGAATCGTGCTGGGCGTGGCCCTCCTGATCGTCTTCCCGTTGGCGTTCTCGCAGTCAAGCGGCTTCCTGCAAGCGACGATCATCGCGCTGGCCTACGTCGTGATGTCGCTGGGCCTGAACGTCGTGATCGGCTTCGCGGGGTTGCTCGACCTCGGCTATGTCGCGTTCTACGCGCTCGGCGCCTACACGGTCGGCTGGTTCGCCTCGAGCTTCTTCTTCGCGGAGCACGTGAATGTGCTCTCCTCGGCGCCGCACGGCTCCATCGGCATCCACCTGAACTTCATCCTGGTGCTGATATGCGCGATGATCGTCACCTCGATCGCCGGCATCATCATCGGCCTGCCTACGCTGCGCCTGCGCGGGGACTACATCGCGATCGTGACGCTCGCATTCGGCGAGATCATCGGCACGTTGGTCATCAACGGCTCGTCGATCCACCTCTTCAGCGGCCAGACGCTGACCGCCGGCAACCTCGGAATCTCCGCGCTTGACATGCCGTATTTCCCAGGGATCGGGACATTCGGCCTGCTCAGTTTGAGACCGTGGTACTGGCTGATACTGGCGATCGTGTTCTTCGTCCTGTTCGTCGTCTACCGCCTGCGTGATTCGCGGCTTGGGCGCGCCTGGATCGCTCTGCGTGAGGACGAGGTGGCGGCCGTCTCGATGGGCATCCCGCTGGTGAAGACCAAGCTGATGGCATACGCGATCGGCGCGGCGTTCGGTGGCATGGCCGGCGTCTTCCTGGCCGACTTCGACCAGACCGTCAACGCATCGCAGTTCCAGTTCTCGTTCTCGATCTTCGTGGTGTCGATGGTGATCCTCGGAGGCCTGGGCTCGATCCCCGGGGCAGTGCTCGGGGCGCTGGTGATCTCCTACATCAACTACTACCTGATCCCGGACGTGCTGAACACGCTCCCGCACACCTTTGGCCTCAACTTCGATCTCACCGACCTGAGCATCGGGATCTACGGCTTCCTGCTGGTGATCGTCATGGTCCTGCGCCCCCAGGGTCTATGGCCGGAGCGGCGCCGAAAACGCGAGCTGGCCGGCGAGGTGGCGCCCGAGTTGACGGAGCTCGCGGAACCGACTGCCGGAGTGACCACCCAGTGACTGCGACCGACACACTCGCGCCGCCAGCTGTCCCTGCGATCATGAGCGTCGAGCACGCAGTCAAGGTGTTCGGCGGCCTGATGGCTGTCGGTGGCGTGTCGCTGGACATCCCGGAGCGTTCCATCGTCTCGGTGATCGGCCCGAACGGGGCCGGTAAGACGACACTGTTCAATATGCTCACCGGCCTCTACAAGCCGACGGCCGGCCGGATCATCCTCGACGGCCGCGACGTGACTCGCTGGCGCCCCGACAAGATCACGGGTCTCGGGGTCGCCCGGACGTTCCAGAACATCCGGCTCTTCGGCTCGATGAGCACCGTCGAGAACGTGATGATCGGTAGGCACTCCCGTATGGCCGCCGGCCTTCCGGGGATGATCCTGCGCCTGCCGAACGTTCGCCGTGAGGAGCGCGCGACCGAAGCACGTGCGCGTGAGTTGCTCGACTACGTGGGGATCTCCAAGGCGGCGGCCAACCGCTACGCGGTGGAGCTCTCCTATGGTGATCAGCGCCGCGTGGAGATCGCCCGGGCGCTCGCATCAGACCCAAAGCTGCTGCTGCTTGACGAACCGACGGCGGGAATGAACCCTCAGGAGTCAGACGCGCTCAAGGGCTTCATGCAGCAGCTCCGGTCCGACCTCGGTCTGACGATCCTGCTGATCGAGCACGACATGAAGGTCGTCATGGGCGTCTCGGAGCGGATCACGGTTATGGACCACGGCATGAAGATCGCCGAGGGTGAGCCCGCCGAGGTGCGTGCGAACCCGCTGGTGATCGAGGCCTACCTCGGAAAGCAGGGCTGACGGCCGCGATGGCACTACTGGAGGTCAGCGATATCCACGCCCATTACGGGGGGATCGAAGCTCTGAAGGGCGTCTCCCTGATCGTCGAGGAGGGTGAGGTCGTAACTCTGATCGGCTCCAATGGCGCCGGCAAGTCGACGACCCTCCGGGCGATCACCGGGCTTACGCCCGCCAGCAGCGGCAGTGTCGTGATCGACGGCGAGAACATCACGCACGTGCCGGCCCATGAGATCGTCGAGCGCGGCATCGCGCTCGCGCCGGAGGGCCGCCACTGCTTCTCGCGAATGACCGTGCGGGAGAACCTGGATTTGGGCGCGCATCGGCGGCGGCGTGATCCGACCCTGGGCGAGGACCTCGAACGCGTGTTTGAGCTGTTCCCGCGTCTGAAGGAGCGGGAGAAACAGAAGGCGGGCACGATGTCCGGCGGCGAGCAGCAGATGCTCGCCATAGGTCGTGCGCTGATGGCCAAGCCGAAGCTGCTGCTGCTCGACGAGCCGTCGATGGGCATCGCGCCGATACTGGTCCAGCGGATCTACGAGACGATCACAGAGATCAACAAGAGCGGCATGACGATCCTGCTGGTCGAGCAGAACGCCAACTACGCGCTGGACATCTCGCAGCGCGGCTATGTACTCGAGACCGGGCGGGTGGTGCTCGACGGCGCGTCCAGCGCGCTGCGGACCGATCCGGAAGTGCAACGTGCGTACCTGGGAGCGTGATCTGTGGCGATCTTTGCGCTGATCGGAGTCAAGGGTCTGTACCTGCTGTTCGCCTGGCTGCTCTCAGCCGCGATCGGCGGCTGGATGGCCGAGCGCAAGGGCTACGGGGAGCGCGTCGGGCTCGCCTTCGGGCTGTTGTTGACCGTGCTCGGGCTGCTATGCGTGCTGCTGCTCCCCGGTCGCCCGGGCTCGCTCTGGAAGACCGAAGGGCCGCTGCCGAAGCGCAACCGTCGCTGACCTAGCCGGCAGCTAGCCTCAGACGACGATGGCCGCGACCGCTACCGCCACTGACGAGCTGCTCCTGATCGACGGCAACAGCCTCGCCTACAGAGCGTTCTTCGCGCTGCCCGAGTCGATCGCAACCTCCACCGGGATCCCGACCAACGCGATCTTCGGGCTCGCCTCGATGCTCGTGAAGATCCTGACCGAGTACGGCCAGCGGCCGACGGTCGTCGTCTGGGACGGTGGCTACACCGGCCGCAAGGAGCTCTATCCCGAGTACAAGGCGCAGCGCTCGACGCGACCGGACCTGCTCAAGGAGCAGTGGCCGCACCTCGAGCCGCTTATCGATGCCTTCGGCTACCGCAACCTGCGCGTCGACGGCTACGAGGCCGACGACGTGATCGCCTCGATCGCGGCGCTCGCCAAGCACGGCGGCGAGGATGGTGAGGCAATCCCGGTGATGATCCTCACCGGAGACCGTGACGCCTTCCAGCTGGTCGACGACACCACCCGGATCATGGCCCCGGGCCGCGGCATCACTGACACCAAGATCTACGACGCGCAGGGTGTCGTCGACCGCTACGGGATCCCGCCCGAACTGGTCCCCGACTTCATCGGCCTCAAGGGCGACACCAGCGACAACATCCCCGGCGTCCCGGGGATCGGCGACAAGACCGCCGCCGAGCTGTTGCAGCGCTTCGGATCGCTCGAGAACGTGCTTGCCTCGATCGACGAGATCTCCGGCGCCAAGCGCAAGGAGAACCTGACGAACCACGCCGAGGACGCTCGTCTCTCCAAGCAGCTGGCGACGGCCAAGCGCGACATCCCGATCGACCTCGACCTGAGCGGTCTCCTCAACCAGCAACCGGACCGCTCGAGATTGCGCGACACTTTCCGCCTGTTCGAGCTGCGCGACCCGCTGCGCCGGCTCGAAGAGGCGCTCGGATCGGCCGAGGCGGCGGCGCCCGCACCGGAGTCCACGGCGGCTGCTGCCGCTGCTGCAGCCGCCGTGCCGCAGCGCGCAACCACCGTCGCCGGGCTCGCGCAGCTGCCGCCGGACCTGGAGCTCGGGCTTGCCGTGCATCCGCCGGACGCTCCCGAGGGCGCACTGTTCGGCGACGACCAGTTATGGCGCTTCGGAGTGCTCGTGGGAGAGCTGGTGGAGGTGCTCGCGGGTGCCTGCGACGGTCCCGCCGAGGTGGTCACGGCGCTCGGCGCGCGACCTGTGATCGCCCACGATGCCAAGTCGCTCGGGACGGTCCCGCAGACGCTCGTCCACGACACCGAGATCGCCGCCTACCTGCTTGAGCCGGCGCGTCGCGCCTACCCGTTCCGCGAGCTGACCGAGGAGCGCGGCTTCGGCACCGACGTCGAGGATCCCGCCGCGGCGGACGCGATCCTGCTGCGCCAACTCGCCGATTGGCAACGCGAGGAGCTCCGCGGGCGTGGCCTGACAGATCTGATGAACGAGGTTGAGCTGCCGCTGGTCCGGATCCTGCGCGACATGGAGCTCGCCGGTTTGAAGCTCGACACGGAGCGGCTCGCCGTGATCTCCGCCAGGGTCAAGCTCGAGGCGGACGCGCTCGAGCAGGAGATCTTCGCGCTCGCGGGGGAGGAGTTCATGCTCGGCTCGCCGCGCCAGCTGGAGGAGATCCTGTTCGGCAAGCTCGGTCTCTCGCGCAAGCGCCGCGGCAAGACCGGCTACAGCACCGACGCCCGCGTGCTGCAGGCGATCAGGGATGAGCACGCGGTCATCCCCAAGATCGAACGCTGGCGCGAGCTCACAAAGCTCGCGCAGACCTACCTCGATGCGCTACCGCAGCTGATCGCCGCCGACGGCCGCATCCACACGACCTTCAATCAGACGGCAGCTGCGACCGGCCGGCTGTCCTCGAACAGCCCGAACCTGCAGAACATCCCGATCCGCACAGTGCTCGGGCGTGAGATCCGTGCCTGCTTCATCGCCGAGCCGGGCAACCTGCTCGTGAGCGCCGATTACTCGCAGGTAGAGCTGCGCCTACTCGCCCAGATCGCCGGCGAGGACGTGCTCAAGGAGATCTTCATCCGCGGTGAGGACGTCCACACCGCGACCGCGATGCGCGTGTTCCAGGTGACCGCGGACCAGATCGACTCGGGCATGCGCTCGAAGTCGAAGATGATCAACTACGGGATCGTCTACGGCCTCTCCGCCTACGGGATGGCCGACCGGCTCGACATCCCACAGTCTGAGGCGGATGAGTTCATCCAGCGCTACCTCGACGGCTTCCCGGCGGTCAAGCGCTTCATCGACGAGACGATCGAGCAGGGGACTGAGCACGGCTACGTATCGACTCTGTTCGGTCGTCGGCGCCAGGTGCCGGAGCTGCGGTCACGCCGCTGGGAGATGCGCAAGCAGGGTGAGCGCTTCGCGGTGAACATGGTGATCCAGGGCACAGCGGCGGACATCATGAAGGTCGCGATGGTGCGCGCCCACAACGCGCTGACCGCCGAGGGGCTTCGCACCCGCCTGGTGTTGCAGATCCACGACGAGCTGCTGTTCGAGGGCCCGGCCGAGGAAGCCGAGCAGGTTCGCGCTCTCGCGATTCGCGAGATGGAGGCCGCCTACTCGATGGATCCGCCGCTCGCGGTCGAGGCGGGCGTCGGTACCGACTGGCTTTCGGCGAAGTGACCGGACGGCGCTGCCGTCAGCAGCGCCGCGAACTCCTCAGCCGGGAGGGGATGCGCGAGTGCGTAGCCCTGCACGCGCTCGCAACCCAGCCGGCTCAGCTCCTGCCACGTACGTTCATCCTCGACACCCTCGGCCACGACCCGGAGGTCGAGGCGGTGGGCCAACTCGATGATCGCGTAGACGATCGCTGCGTCCGTCGTCTCGTTGCACATATTGGTGACGAACGAGCGGTCGATCTTTACGAAGTCGATCGGCAGCTCACGCAGATGCGTCAGCGACGAGTAGCCGGTGCCGAAGTCATCGAGCGCCACCTCCACGCCGAGCGCCCTCAGCCGGCGTAGCACCGAGCCGATCCGCTCCGGGTTCGCGACGATCGAACTTTCCGTCACCTCGATCTTGAGCACGTCGGCATCGAGGCCGTGTGCTTCGAGAGCTCCCCAGACCTCGTCCGGGAAACTATCGTCCAGCAGGTCGGCGACCGTCACGTTGACACACACGTAGAGCCGGTTACCGGCCTCCTGCCACTGCCGGACCTGCGCGAGCGCGAGGCTCATCACCCGCCGCGTCAGCGGGCGTGAGAGACCGGCGAGCTCGGCCGCTTCGAGGAACTCGCTCGGCGGGCGCAGCGTGCCGTCCGGGCGGCGCCAACGGACCAGAGCCTCGGCGCCAAAGATGCGGCGTGTGTGGGCATCGGCGATCGGCTGGAACGCGGCCTCGATCTCGCCGCTCTCGAGCGCCTCGGCCAGCTCGCCGCTGAGCTCGAGGCGCTCGCGCGTGTAATCGTCGCGCTCAGAGGAGTAGTGCTCGAAGCCGCGTCGCGAACGTTTGGCGTCGTACATCGCGACGTCAGCGCACTTCAGTAGCGCCTCGGGGCTGTCGGCATCTTGCGGGAACGATGCGATGCCGACGCTTGCAGTCAGCCGCAGCACCAGCCCGTGGACGTGGAACGGCCTCTTGAACGAGTCGAGTACGCCCTGGGTAGCCGCCTCGGCAGCCTCGCGGCTGGCGTTCTGCGCCAGCAGGATCGCGAATTCGTCGCCGCCCAGCCGGGACACCGTTGTGCCGTCGCTTGCCGCTGCCGTCAGTCGCGTTCCGATCACGCGCAGGAGCTCGTCGCCGGCGTCGTGGCCAAGCGTGTCGTTGAGCTGCTTGAAGTTGTCCAGATCGAGCATCAGCGTCGTCAGCGATCCGCCGTCACGCTCAACGGTCGCCACCTCGTCCCTGAGCTTCGCCAGGAACATGCGCCGGTTGGGGAGTCCGGTGAGCTCGTCGGTCAAGGCGGCGCGGCGGATGTGGCCGAACGCGAGCATGTCCCGCATCGCCAAGGTCATCCGCATGATTGCGGCGACAAGCGAGGTCATCGTCAGCACGAAGGCGGCGAGGCTCACCCTCGAGAAGTGATCGAAAACGAGAATCGTCGGCGCCACCACCGTGAACGCGATCGGCACGATTACCGTCGACCAGTGCTGGCTGTCCAGGGCCAGCGGGTCGCGCTCCGGCTGCCAGACAGCTGCCGACGCGAACGTGAACGCCAGGAGATAGGTGAGGATGTCGGCGCTGTCGGCGGTTCTGGCGCCGTGTGCGATCTCGATCGTCCATGTGAAGTCACCGGCAAGCAGAAGCGCCATCGACGCGATCAGCAGGACCCACTTGCGATCGGGGCGCCAACCGCGCATGCCGACGACCGCGACCGAGAGTACGAGGATGACTGCGTCGGCAACCGGGTACTGAAGATCGTTCGCGACCGCGGCGTGGGCGCCCCGCGCGGCGTGCTCGATCGGCGGGATGATGAACGCGGTCGCGATCGCGGCCGTGCCGGTCACGGCGATCAGCGTGTCCAGCCAGATCTTCGTGGACGCGCCGCGCTGGGCGCTGCGGCCCCCGGCGCCGATGATCGCGCAACCAGCGAAGATGTAGAACGCCTTCCAGAGGTAGTCGGAGACCGACGGGTAGGGCGGGTGCTGCAGATGCTCGAGCCACACGCCCCACAGCACGAATGCGAGCGCGTAGCAGCCGACGCCGATCGCTGCGAACGTCCAGATCGCGCGATGCTCACGCTCCACGGCCGCGCGTATGGCCACGTTCACGAGGCAGACCAAGCCCGCGCCGGCGACGACGTAGCCGCGCATCGCTGACTCCCAGCTGCTTCCGCCGACCCCGAAGACGACATGGAGGAGATCGGCGGCGATCATCGCCACGAGCAGCGCAAACCCGGCGTGCACGATCCATCGCGTCCGGCGCCCTAGCACCGCAGTGCCAGGTACCACGGTGGAAACCCTGAGCACGGTGGATCGAGTTCGCTGCCCGTGGTGGGCGGCGAGGGCAGAAGCGTCAGGTTCCATCGCGATTAACAGGATCGGCACGGAACCCGGTGCGCTGAAAGCACCGGCTTCTGGTGCTACGGACTCTCAGCGAGTCACGAAGGACGGGTGTGCGATCCCCAAGTAGTGGTTGAAGGACCAGTCGATCAAGCGCCGTTCGCCGATCGCCAGCAGACCCGGGCCGAGGGCGCGGGGCGGTACGCGGGGGATCAGGCGCTGGACGCGCAGCATCCACTCGAACTTCGAGCGGTGGGTGGCACTGAAGGCGCCATATCGTGCCAGCGCCGCCGCCCTGGTCTGGCGCCCGGCGATGACGTCGGCGAGCTCGCGACCGCAGGCGAGGCCGAAGTACAGCGCGGTGCGAATGCCCTCGGCGGTCAGTGGCAGGCAGTGGCCGGCGGAGTCGCCGGTGAAGAAGATGCCGCCATCCGTGGCCTCGCGGATGCGGTGTGGAATCCAGTTGCCCTGGTAGCGGACTGGGTCCCGGCTGAGGTCCTCGGCCAACTGGACGGTCGTGTCCTTGACGTGGAAGCGGGGATCGAACGAGCCGACGCCGACGCGGACCTCACCGTCGGCCGGGAAGCTCCAGCCATAGCCCGCGGGGACGTAGCGGCGGTCGATCCAGATCTCGAGCTCGTCGCCGGAGCCGTGCGGGTGGACCTCGAGGCCGCGCGAGAGGTATGCGTCCGGGGGCTGGATCGGGTCGCCTGTGCCCAGCACGCGGCGCCAGCCGAGCGCGTCGACGATCAGCGGCGCGCGGATGTCGCCGCGGTCGGTATGCACAGTGTCGCCGCTGCGGCCGTCGACCTTCGCCGTCTCGAACTCGAAGTTGCCCTGGCCGGCGAGCAGCTCGCAGAGCGAGCGGTAGTCAAATGTGGAGAAGGTCCACGGCAGCTGGTAGCGCGCGGTTACGTGGGGCGTGTGGATCACCAGTTCCCCGAAGGTCTGCTGGTGCGCGCCCATCAGGTCGAGCGCCTCGAGCCACAGGGTCGGAATCCCGCAGGCCGAGGTCTGGCGTTCGCCGATCTCGTAGCGGTCGATCACCATCACCTTCGCGCCGGTCTGCGCGAGCTCCCGCGCCACCGCGAGGCCGGCGAAGCTGGCGCCACAGATCAGGACGTCGCAATCATGGTCGAGCGGGGTGCGCTCGGCGCCGCGCTTGGTGGCTCGAATGGGCATGGCGCTTGCCGAGTGTAGGTGCGTGGAGCGGCTTGCGCCGGTCGCTCGGCGCAGCCTGTCCCCGAATGCGCTATGCGGCTACCATGAGATGTCCACATGTCAACCATCACTGCCCCAAACCCCAACGAACTTACGGACGCCAAGGTCGTCGAAGGTTCCAACGGCCTGCTGCTCGAGATCGACGGCAAGATCGTCCCCAACTACGACGCCACGATTCACCCCTTCTCCGAGGGTGACGTCGTCACCGGCCATGTCGTCCGCATCGACAACGACGAGGTCCTCGTCGACATCGGCTACAAGTCTGAAGGCGTCATCCCCGCCAACGAGC
Source organism: uncultured Conexibacteraceae bacterium (assembly GCA_963720195.1). Classification (GTDB taxonomy): domain Bacteria; phylum Actinomycetota; class Thermoleophilia; order Solirubrobacterales; family Solirubrobacteraceae; genus Palsa-465. Next base: position 87,551 of record CAVRFD010000004.1, on the reverse strand, counting down.
TCTCGATCCGCAAGTCCGTGGATCCCAGCGACGAGGTCTCGCTCGGCGAAGAGGTAGACGCACTGGTCCTCACCAAGGAGGACCAGGATGGCCGCCTGATCCTCTCCAAGAAGCGCGCTCGCTTCGAGAAGGCGTGGCGCCGCATTGAGGCTGCCGCCCAGTCGGGCGAGCCGGTCGAGGGCTCGGTCATCGAGGTCGTCAAGGGCGGTCTGATCATCGACCTCGGCGTGCGCGGCTTCCTGCCCGCGTCGCTGGTCGACATCCGCCGTGTCCCGAACCTCGACGAGTACATGGGCACCCAGATCGAGTGCAAGGTCATCGAGCTCAACCGCTCGCGCAACAACGTCGTGCTATCGCGCCGCGCCGTGCTCGAGGAGCAGCGCAAGGAGGACCGCGAGCGGATCCTCGATCGCCTGCAGCCCGGTCAGGTCGTTGAAGGCGTGATCTCCAACATCGTCGACTTCGGTGCATTCGTCGACCTCGACGGGATCGATGGTCTGATTCACATCTCCGAGCTGTCCTGGTCGCACGTGAACCACCCATCGGAGATCCTCAACATCGGCGACACCGTCTCGGTGAAGGTGCTCGACATCGATCGTCAGCGGCAGCGGATCTCGCTGGGTCTCAAGCAGACCCAGGAGGACCCCTGGCAGCGCGTGGTCGACACCTACAACATCGGCGACGAGCTCGAGGGCACGGTCACGAAGGTCGTCACGTTCGGCGCCTTCGTGGAGATCCTCGACGGAGTCGAGGGGCTCGTGCACATCTCTGAACTGGCTCAGCACCACGTCGAGAACCCGCGCGAGATCATCCAGCCGGGCGATCCGGTCCGAGTCAAGATCCTCGAGATCGACTCGGAGCGCCGGCGCCTGTCGCTGTCGATCAAGCGGGTCGAGGGGCAGGTGCTGCCGGTCCGCCCGATCGTCGCTCCGACGGAGACCGAGATCGAGGACGTCCCCGAGTTGGGCCTGTCCGAGGAGGTCTTCTCCGATGAGCCGGAGCCGGTGTTCTCCGATGAGGCGGTCGCTGACGGCGAGGCTGAAGCGCTCGTCGCTGAGGCTGATGCGCTCGTCGCTGAGCCTGATGCGCCCGTCGCTGAGCCTGATGCGCCCGTCGCTGAGTCAGTGACTGATGAGCCAGCCGTTGCGGCTGACGCTGACGTTGCGGTCGTCGACGAGCCAGCTGCTGACGAGCCAGCTGCTGACGAGCCAGCTGCTGAGGTAGAGGTTGAGGCAGAGGAGCCGGCCGCTGAGGCTGACGCCTCCGCTGAGCCTCAGGCTTAGACACCACCAGCTTTATGAAGGGCGGTACGGTGTTAGCCGTGCCGCCCTTCGTTGCTTTAACCGGGGGGATCGGGGCGGGCAAGTCCACAGCGCTTGCTGCGCTTGGGCGACTCGGCGCCGCCGTGACCTCCAGTGACGCGATCGTCCACGAGCTGTATGGGAGCGACGATGTTCGCGACGCCGTCGTTACCCGGTTCGGTCCGGAGGTCGCACCGGACGGCGTGATCGCCCGCGGCGAGCTGGCGGAGCGCGCGTTCGCCACCGATGCCGACCGCATATGGCTCGAGCAACTGCTGTGGCCGTTGGTGCGCGAGCGCGTCGCCGACTGGCGTCAGCGCGCGAGCCGCACCGACCCGCCTCCTCGCGTGTTCGTAGTTGAGGTTCCGCTTCTGTTCGAAGCGGGAAGCGAGGAGATGTACGACGCTACGATCGCGGTCATCGCCGACGAGGAGGTGCGTGAGACACGCGCGCAGACGCGCGGCCATCGTGCGCTTGCGGAACGGGATGCCCGCCAACTCAGCCAGCATGAAAAGGCCGCACGTTCCACGTTTGTCGTCGTCAACGATGGCGATGTGCAGGAACTCGAGGACAAGTTGTCGTCGATTCTTGCGATCCTGGGCGTGTGACTGGGGCGGGTGAATGAGATGGCAGCGACCCAGAGGCCGGTGGGCTACTCAACCCAGCAATACCCGACACAGCGCAGCAGACGCGATGGCGGGCGCGCACGCCGTCGCCGGATCAAGGTGCTGCTCACGCTCGTCCTGGTGGTCGTCTGCGCGGTCGTGCTGGTGCCGCTCGTGCGGCGCGCGATCGAGCACTTCCAGCTGCCGCTCCAATACGCCACGATCATCCGCCAGCAGGCCGCCCAGAAGCACCTCGACCCGGCGCTGATCGCCGCCGTCATCTACGCCGAGACCCGCTTCCGCCCGCGCACCTCGCCGACCGGCGCCGAGGGTCTCATGCAGATCGAACCGAACACTGCGCAGTTCCTCGCCCACCGCTCAGGCGGCTACCTGTTCAACGTGTCCGACCTCGGTACGCCCCAGGTCAACATCTCCTACGGCAGCTACTACCTGCGCTACCTGATGAACGAGTACGGCGGTAGCAAAGTCTTGGCGCTTGCGGCCTACAACGGCGGTGAGACCAATGTCAATACCTGGCTGGCGTCGGCTCGCGCAGCGCATCGGCACTTCACGATCGGCGACATCCCGATCCAGCAGACCCGCGCCTACGTGAACGAGGTGTTGAGCAAGCAGCGCGCGTATCGGTCGAAGTACGCGCACGAGCTCGGCTACACCTGAGCTCGCAATGACGAGCCCTCTCCGTCCCGGCGTGGACAGCCCTGATGGTCGCGGCCGCACCGGCCTCGACCGAGTCGGTCGCAACCTCAGTCGCAATCCCGATGTCGTCGTCCGCGAGGTCGAGGTCACCTCCGACGGCTGGCACGTTCTGCGGCGAACGACCTACGACTACCGTCGCGGCGATGGGACCTGGGAGCAGCAACAACGGGCGACCTACGACCGCGGCAACGGCGCCACGATCCTGTTGTATGACCGGGACGCGGGCACCGTGCTGCTGACCCGTCAGTTCAGGTTCCCGGTCTACGTCAACGACCATCCGGACGGCCTGCTGATCGAGGCCGCCGCCGGTCTGCTCGACGAGGACGACCCCGAGACCGCGATCCGTCGCGAGGCATCTGAGGAGCTCGGCGTCAGCGTTGGGGAGCTGCAGCACCTGTTCGATGCCTACATGAGCCCGGGATCGGTCACAGAGCGCGTCCATTTTTATGCCGCGCCCTACACGCCGGCTGATCGCAAACACGCCGGCGGAGGCCTGGTAGAGGACGGCGAGGACATCGAGGTGCTCGAGTTGCCGTTCGAACAGGCGCTGGCGATGATCGCCGACGGCCGCATCATGGACGGCAAGACGATCATGCTCCTCTACTGGGCGGCCTTGCACGGCCCGTTTGCCTCCGCCTGATCATCTCGAGCCCTCGCGCCTACTCAACCCGGGCCCGTCCAACAGCCGAGAATGCGGTCAGGAGCTGACCGCGCCGCCGCTACGATCGATTACGGAGCCAAATTGCCCGGATTCGACCTAGACGCCACCTTCAGCCCCACTGCCGATCAGCCGGCTGCGATCGCCAGCCTGGCCGAGGGTCTGCGCGCCGGCGAGCGCGCGATGACGTTGCTTGGAGCGACCGGCACCGGCAAGACGATGACGATGGCGGCGACGATCGCCGAGGTCAACCGCCCTTCGCTGGTGATCGCTCACAACAAGACGCTCGCGGCCCAGCTCTGCAATGAGTTCCGCAGCTTCTTCCCGCGCAATGCCGTCGAGTACTTCGTCTCCTACTACGACTACTACCAGCCCGAGGCCTACGTCCCCAGCAAGGACCTCTACATCGAGAAGGACTCGGCGATCAACCAGGAGATCGACCGCCTGCGCCACGCCGCAACCGCGGCGCTGTTCGCGCGCCGTGACGTGCTGATCGTTGCATCCGTCTCCAGCATCTACGGACTCGGTTCGCCGGAGGTCTACGACGAGAATCTGCAGACCGTAACCAAGGGCGCGATGATCGATCGCGACCGCCTACTACGCAAGCTCGTCGGCATCCAATACACGCGCAACGACACCGCGCTCGCCCGCGGCAACTTCCGCGTCCGTGGGGAGACGCTCGAGATCTGGCCGGCGTACGCCGAGACCGCGTACCGGATCAGCATGTTCGGTGACGAGGTCGAGCATCTTCAGCACTTCGACCCGGTGACGGGCGAGCTGATCGAGGACGACATCGAGCACGTCGCGATCTGGCCGGCCTCGCACTACAACGTGCGCGAGGGTCAGATCGAGGATGCCGTCGCCCAGATCAGCAAGGAGCTTGAGGAGCGGACGGCCGAGCTCGACGCCCAGGGCAAGCTGCTCGAGTCCCATCGTCTGCGCCAGCGCACTCAGTACGACATGGAGATGCTTCGCGAGATGGGCTTCTGCAGCGGGATCGAGAACTACAGCCGCATCCTCGACGGCCGCAAGCCAGGCGAGCGCCCGTACTGCCTGCTCGACTACTTCCCGGATGACTTCGTCTGCTTCATCGACGAGTCGCACCAGACGGTGCCGCAGATCGGTGGTATGGCGGAGGGCGATCGCAGCCGCAAGCAGACGCTCGTCGACTATGGGTTCCGCTTGCCGAGCGCACTCGACAACCGTCCGCAGACCTTCCAGGAGTTCCTCTCGATCACGCCCCAGATGGTGTTCGTGTCCGCCACACCCGGCGAGTACGAGCGCACGCACTCGGATCGGATCGTCGAGCAGATCGTGCGCCCGACCGGGATCACCGACCCGGACATCGAGGTGCGTGAGACCAGGAACCAGATCGACGACCTGATGAACGAGATCAAGGCCCGGGTCGAGCGCGATGAACGCACGTTGGTAACGACACTGACCAAGAAGATGTCGGAAGACCTGACCGACTACCTGCTGGAGATGGGCTTCAAGGTGCGCTACCTGCACTCCGAGGTCGACACGCTCGAGCGCATCCAGATAATCCGCGAGCTGCGGCTCGGCGAGTTCGACGTGCTGGTCGGCGTCAACCTGTTGCGTGAGGGCCTCGACCTGCCGGAGGTGTCGCTTGTCGCGATCCTTGACGCCGACAAGGAGGGCTTCCTGCGGGGCGCAACCTCCCTGATCCAGACAATCGGCCGCGCAGCCCGTAACGTCGATGGCAGGGTGCTGATGTACGCCGACAAGAAGAGCGCGGCGATGCGCGCCGCGATCGAGGAGACGGATCGACGTCGCGAGATCCAGGTCGCCTACAACCTCGAGCATGGCATCACCCCGGAGACGATCACCAAGGGCATCTCGGACATCGCCGAGTTCCTGCAGTCCCAGTCGAAGGTTCCGAAGTCGCGCCGCCGTCGCCAGCGAGAGGCGGCCGGCACGATGCCGCCGGCTGAGATCGAGCGCAAGCTGATCGAGTTGGAGGAGGAGATGCTCGCCGCCGCCGAGGATCTCCGTTTCGAGTACGCCGCCAGGCTCCGCGATGAGATCCGCGACCTCAAACGCGAGCTCGATGTCGCTGTCGCAGAAGGCCGAGCGGCCTGAGCGGTTCGCCCGAGACGGGTCCGCTAGGCTTCCGCGCCATGGCGCTGGACAGGCAGAGCATCGAGAAGCGCGATTTTCCGATCGGACGGCGCGGCTACGACCCGGAAGCGGTCGACGCGCACCTCTCCGACATTGCGACCCAGGTCGAGGAGCTGAGGCTCACCGCGCGTCGCCACACCGAGTCGCTCGCATCCACAGCGAGCGAGCAGGTGCGCGCGATTGTCGAGGCGGCCGAGGCCAGCGCCACGGAGATCCTGCGTCAGGCCGAGTCTGAGGCTCGCGAGATCCGCGCCGAGGCGGCCCAGGACGCGCAGACGCAGCGCGGCGACGCGACCGCTCAGGCGCGTGACTACGTCGGCGGCGTCTCTGAGGCGACCGCGGCCATGCTCCAGCGCCTGAACGCGATGGATTCTGAGCTGTCTTCTCTGATCGACGGCCTGCGCACCGGCTCCAACCGTCTGAACGCCGATCTGCAGCTGCTCGAGGGGAACTTCGAGGGCGTGCGTGACGCCGTCGGCCCGCGCGCCCGGTTCGAGAGCGAGCCCGAGGGCGAGGCGGAGCCCGTGGCCGAGCCCGAGCTAGTGGCTGATGTCGTCGAAGCGACGTTGATCGAGGTCTCGGAGGAGACGGTCACCGAGGACATCGAGGGTGCCCGCCTGGTTGCGCTCAACATGGCGCTCAACGGCACGCCGCGCGATGAGACGGACCGCTACCTGTCCGAGAACTTCGAGCTCGACGACCGGCAGCTTCTGCTCGACGAGGTCTACTCGTCGATCGAGGCCTGACCGACGCGCGACCGCAGCGGGTCAGCGCTTGACTGTCGCGGCCCTGCTGACGCGGATTGCACTGCCGCCCTTCCGGGTGAACGACGCCGTCTGGGTGATCTTGACCGGGCCCTTCGCGTGTTTGAAGAGGCTCGTGCCGGCGCGATTGAGCTTGACCCGGAGGCTCGCCTGACCGGTCTTGCCGATCCTGACCGTGAGCGCCCCGATCAACGTCGAGCGCTGGGCTTTGTGTCCGCGGACGGCGCTGTGCCGAATGGTCCCGGTCACGTGCCAGTCGACCGTCACGATGCCGGCCTCGGGAGCATCGAACTCGAGTGTCCCGCCACCTGATCTGGCGATCGCCACGGTCGTGTCGAGCCTGCCGCGCAGGGTTGCCAGTGCCCGCGTGAGCGCGGCCTCGATCTGCTGGACGGTCGGCGTGTGCGCGCTGGTCGGGGATGGGGTCGTCGTCGGGGAAGTCGTTGTAGTCGGGGAAGTCGTAGTCACCGGCGTGGTGGTCGTCGACCCGGAGCCGCTGCTGCCGTTGCCTCCCGACGCAGGCGCACTGGCCAACGCCGTCGCCGCGGACGCTGCCGGAGTGCTGGCGCCGCCATCGTTGGTTGCCGTCTCGAGGACCCTGACCGTCTGACCGATGTCGTCGGTCGTGATCACGTACGACGCGCCTGTAGCCCCGCTGATAGCGGCGCAGTTGCTCCCGGTCGGGTCGCAGAGCTCCCACTGAGCGCTCTCACTCGTCGGGCTGTTGCTCCAGGTGCCCTGGTCAAGCGTTAAGGTCTCGCCAACCCCAGATGTCCCGCTGATGCTCGGCCCGGTGATGTTGACCGGCACCTGATAGGTCACAGTTGCCGTCTTGGCCGAGTCGACTGGTGTGCTTCCGCCCGCGTTTGTCGCCGTGATCTGAACCCTGATCGTGACGCCGTCGTCGCCGGGTTCGACAACGTAGCTGGGGCCGGTGGCATTCGTGATCGCCGTGCAGACGCTGTTCGCGCAGTCCTGCCACAGGTATGCGTAGCCGCTCGGACCGCCGGTCCAGTCGCTGTCGGAGTTGACGATGCTGAGCGTCTCGCCGACTCGCACGGTGCCGCTGATGGTCGGCGCGGTCGTATTGGTCGGTGCAGGCAGGATGCCTGTAGCAACGCGCGCGGAGTTGTCGACGGTGACGCACTCGATCGCCGATGGGCACGCGACTGCGACCAGGCCGCTGGCGCCGGCTACGGGGGCGGTAGTCCATTGCGCCGTACTGGTCGGATCGCCCTCGACCACCTGGCCAAAGTCGTCCACGGCGACGCATTCTGTGGTCGCTGAGCAATCGATGGCCGTGAGGCTGCGGCCGCTGTCGATCGAAGCGGTGCTGCTGGTTGTTGCTGGGTTGGTGGCGTTCGGATCGAAGGTCACCTCGTTGCCGTCGTTGTCGACGGCGGTGCATTGGTCTGCGGTGGGACAGATGATGCTGTTGAGGACCACGCCGCTGTCGATCGTGGCGGTGGTGCTCGTGGTGGCGGGGTTGGTCGCGTCCGGATCGAAGGTCACCTCGTTACCGATCTCGTCAACGACGGTGCACTGGCCGCCGCTCACGCACGCGATTCCATCCAGCGATTGGCCGCTGGCGATCGTGGTGGTGGTGCTGCTGGCGGCGGGATTCGTCGCGTCCGGGTTGAAGGTCACTTCGTTGCCGTTCTGATCTACGGCCGTGCATTGGTCCTGGGCCGGACAGGCGACCGCCGTCGGCGACTGGCCGCTGTCGATCGCGGCCGCCGTTCTGCCGGTGGTGGGATCGGTGGCGGCCGGGTCGAAGCTGACTTCGTTCCCGCTCTGGTCGACGGTCGTGCACTGGTCGCTGGCCGGGCAGGCGATCGCGATCGGCGACTCGCCACCGTCGATCGAGGCACTTCGGCTGCTGGTCGCAGGGTCTGAAGCGGTCGGATCGAAGGTGAACTCGGTGCCGTTGCCGTTGCCCTCGACGGTCGTGCACTGTGTGGTGCTCGGGCAGGCGAGCGCCTCAGTCTGATCGTCATCGACCTTCGTCGGGCCATCCGCGACCGATCCGTCCGACGAGAACGTGACCGCACTGCCTGCGTTGTCCACGGCGGTGCACTGACCGCCGCTGAGGCACGCAACCGCGTTGAGTCCCTCGCCCCCGTCGACGACGGCGGAGGTTGCGCTGAAGTAGTCACTTACGACAGAGACGCCGAACGTCAGTTCATTCCCGTTCGCGTCGACAGCTATACAGTCGCTCACCGCGAGGCACGTCACGTTCGTCATCGTGACTCCGTCCAGGATGCTCGTTCCGTCGATTACTGCATCCCCTTCCCACGGGTTCGGCGCCGTGCCCGGGTCCCAGTAGTAGGCGAGTCCGTTGTAGCCGACCGCCACGCAGGCGCTGGTCGTTGGGCAGGACAGGTCGTTGATGGTCTCGGCGCCGATTTCAACGGGTGTTGCGATATCGGCGCCGCTGGTCGGGCTGAAGGCGACCTCGTATCCGAAGTAGTCGATCAGGACGCACTCGTCAGCGCTCGGACACGAAACGGCTCCGGGACCGCGGCCGACGTCGATGTTCGCGCTGAACGCGGTTTGGCTCGGGTTCTCGCTGGCCGGGTCGAACGTGAACTCTTTGCCGGCGTTGTTGATCAGCGTGCACTGATCGGCCGTCGGACATGAGAGGCCGGTCAGGTTCACCGGGCTGCTGAAATCGGCCGTGACGGCTCCGGCCGACGGATCCGACGCAAGCGGGTCGAAGGTCACCTCGGCGCCCGGGCTGCCGGCGGCGACGCACCGGGTCGTGGTCGGACAGTCGATCTCGTGGAGGTAGGCCCCGGGGTACACCGCGTAGCTGGTGGTGGTCCCCGGATCGGTCGGGTTGAACGTGGTCTCGTTGCCGCTGCCGTCGACGGACACACACTCGGTGCTGGAAGGACAGGCGACGGCGTGCGCGCCAACACCTGGACCCGAGGTGCTCGGCAGCGTCGTCGCCGACCCCCAGGAGAGCTCAGCCTGGGCCGCGGCCGGCGCGACACTCACCGCTAGTGCGGCGATGACCGCCGCCCGCAAGAGTGTCCGTTTTCCCATAATCGGAAGCGTAAGCGTGGCCGCGGCGTCGCGGCCACATGGGCCGAACGTCTGTTCGATCGATTAAGATCCATAACGTGGATCAACTGATCGTCTCTGGCGCACGGGAGCACAACCTCAAGGACATCACCGTCGCGATTCCGCGGAACTCGCTGACGGTCATCACTGGGCTGTCCGGCTCGGGCAAGTCGTCGTTGGCGTTCGACACCATCTACGCCGAGGGACAGCGTCGCTACGTGGAGTCGCTCTCCGCGTACGCGCGGCAGTTCCTGGGCCAGATGGACAAGCCCGACGTCGACTCGATCGAGGGGCTGTCACCGGCGATCTCGATCGATCAGAAGACGACGTCGCGCAATCCGCGTTCGACGGTCGGCACGGTTACGGAGATCTATGACTACCTGCGCCTGTTGTGGGCGCGCATCGGCAAACCGCACTGTCACATCTGCGGGCGCCCTATCACTGGGCAGTCGGCCGAGCAGATCATCGACCAGGTGATGGAGTTGCCGGACGCGACGCGGTTCATGGTGATGGCGCCGATCGTGCGCGGGCGCAAGGGTGAGTATGGAAAGCAGCTCGAAGAGCTTCGGGCCGAGGGCTTCACCCGGGCGAAGATCGACGGCGAGCTGCGCCGGCTCGACGAGGAGATCGTGCTCGACAAGAAGTTCAAGCACGACATCTCGATCGTCGTCGACCGCCTGGTGATGAAGGAGGATCTGCGCAAGCGGCTGGCGGACTCGATCGAGACGGCGGTGACGCTCGCCGGCGGCCTGGTCGAGATCGAACACGTCGACAGCGGCGAGGTCCAGCTGTACAGCGAGAAGTTCGCGTGCCCGGTGCACGGGCCGAGTCTGGTCGAGCTCGAGCCGAGGATCTTCAGCTTCAACTCGCCGCACGGGGCGTGCCCACGCTGCACCGGGCTGGGATCTCAGATGGAGATCGATCCAGATCTGGTCGTGCCGGATCCGGCGCTTTCGATCGGCGAGGGCGCGATCGCACCGTGGGCGGCAAGCGCCTCTGATTACTACGAGCAGCTGATCCAGGCGATCTCTGAGCGCTATGGCGTCGACGTCGAGGTGCCATGGGGTGATCTGCCGGAGGAGCAGCGGGACTTCTTCATGTACGGCACCAATGGCGATCGCTTCCAGGTGGCGTATCGCAACCGCTTCGGTCGCCGACGCAACTACACGACCGCGTTCGAGGGCATCGTCAGTGGGCTCGAGCGTCGTTACCGCGAGACCGACTCTGAGTTCGTCAAGGAGAAGATCGAGGAGTACATGACACTGCGGCCGTGCCCGGAGTGCAAGGGCGCACGGTTGCGGCCCGAGTCGCGGGCGGTGCTGGTCGCGGGGCTGCCGATTCACGAGTTCACGGCCTTTTCCGCGCGGAAGGCGCTCAGCTGGATCCAGGAGCTGGAGCTTTCGGAGCACGACAGGCGCATCGCCCATCTGATCCTGCGCGAGATCGAGGAGCGGCTCAGCTTCCTGGAGAACGTCGGTGTCGGCTACCTCAGCATGGACCGCGCGGCCGCGACGCTGTCAGGCGGGGAGGCGCAGCGAATCCGTTTGGCGACTCAGATCGGATCGTCGCTGGTAGGGGTGCTCTACATCCTCGACGAGCCCTCGATCGGCCTTCACCAGCGCGATAACCACAAGCTGATCACGACGCTGGAGCGCCTGCGGGATCTCGGCAACACGGTCCTGGTGGTGGAGCACGACGAGGACACGATGCGCGCTTCCGACCATCTGCTCGACATCGGTCCAGGCGCCGGCGAATACGGCGGGCACGTCGTCGCGCAGGGCACGGCCGACGAGGTCGCCGCTGTACCGGAGTCACTGACCGGACAGTTCCTGGCCGGTACTCGGACGATTGAGGTGCCGAAGAAACGGCGCAAACCGTCCGGCTACGTCGAGATCAAGGGCGCTGCCGAGAACAACCTCAAGAACATCAACGTCAAGATCCCGCTCGGCGTGCTGTGCAGCGTCACTGGAGTCTCCGGCTCGGGGAAGTCGACGCTCGTCAACGAGGTTCTCTACAAGGCGGCGTCCAACCGGTTGAGCAAGACGCGTGTGCGCGCCGGCGTGCACACCAGCATTAGAGGCCTGGAACAGCTCGACAAGATCATCGCGGTCGAACAGTCTCCGATCGGGCGCACGCCGCGCTCGAATCCGGCGACCTACATCGGCCTGTTCGACCAGATCCGTGACCTTTTCGCGAAGACGCCCGAGGCTCGCGCCCGCGGCTACAAGCCGGGTCGCTTCTCGTTCAACGTCAAGGGCGGGCGTTGCGAGGTGTGCCGAGGTGACGGCCAGATCAAGATCGAGATGCACTTCCTGCCGGATGTCTACGTGCCGTGCGAGCAGTGCCACGGCAAGCGCTACAACCGTGAGACGCTCGAGGTCCGCTTCAAGGGCAAGACGATCGCGGACGTGCTCGAGATGCCGATCGATGAGGCGCTCGAGTTCTTTGCACACATCCCCAAGATCAAGCGCCGGGTCCAGGCGCTGCACGATGTCGGCCTCGGCTACATGCGGCTGGGCCAGCCGGCAACGACGCTCTCGGGCGGCGAGGCCCAGCGCGTCAAGCTTGCGGCCGAGCTCAGCAAGATCGCCACCGGCCGCACGATCTACATCCTCGACGAGCCGACGACCGGACTGCATTTCGCCGATATTCAGCGGTTGCTCGAGGTGCTCAACCGGCTCGTCGAGGCCGGCAACTCGATCGTCGTTATCGAGCACAACCTCGATGTGATCAAGGTTTCGGACTATCTGATTGATCTCGGTCCGGAGGGTGGCGATGAGGGTGGGGAGCTGATCGCGACCGGTACGCCAGAGCAGATCGCCGCGGTGCCCGAGTCGTATACCGGGCAGTTCCTGAAACCGCTGCTGGCCAAGACAGCCAAGCCAGCGGCGCCGAGACGCCGGACCAGGCAACCGGTAGAGGCCTGATACTGAGGGCGTGGAACCCACCGGACTGACCGCCGCAGCGCGTTTGTGGCTGCAGAAGTGGCGTTGGTACGAGCGTTACTCGCTGCCCTGGAACCGGGCAAGGCTCCACTACGAGCTCGCGCGTCGCCAGGCGTTCGCGCGCTGGCCACTGCAGGGCGAGGTGTTGGAGGCGCTCCAGGAAGGACGCCTGGAGATCGGTCCGCAGGTCCTGTTCGAGCCGCACGTCTGGATCACGATGCCGGCGCCGGCTCGGGTTCGGATCGGTGGCGGCACGTTCTTCAACATCGGTGTGATGGTCGCCGCGCTCGAGCTCGTTGAGATCGGCGCGCACTGCATGTTCGCCAACGGCTGCGTGATCACCGATTCCAACCACCGCTACGACGACCCGGACCGACCGGTGCCGTGGCAGGGCTTCAGCAGCAAAGGCCCGACGCGAATCGGTGACAACGTCTGGTGCGGCGCTCACGTGGTCATCACCAGCGGCGTCACGATCGGCGAGCGCTGCGTGATCGGCGCCAACTCGGTCGTCACCACTGACATTCCTGCGTTCTCGGTGGCCGCTGGCTCCCCGGCAAGAGTGCTGCGCACGATCACCTACGACCGCGTCACGAGTTCTTGATGACGATCCCCTCGAGGATGTGCGCGACGTGCTCAGCGGCGTCGATGGCCGCCTCGAGCCGCTCGAACAGGTCCTTCCAGCGGATCACGACCATTGGGTCGATACCGCCATCGAACAGTGACGCGATCGCCTCGCGGGTGATGCGGTCACCTTCGTTCTCAAGGCGATTGATCTCGACGGTGTGCGACGAGATGTCGTTGAACCCCCGCAGGCGCGGGATCGCTTCGGCGATCTGACGCGCAGCCTGATTGATCACCTCGGCCAGCCTGATCGCCTGATCCATCGGCGCCTCGATCTTGTACAGACCGAGGTAATCGGCGACCTCTTCGATGTAGTCGACGATGTCGTCGAGTGCCGAGGTCAGGGCGAGGATGTCCTCGCGATCGATCGGGGTGACGAACGTGTGGTTGAGCCGGTCGAGGATCTCGTGGGTGATGCGGTCACCCTCGTGCTCACAGTCGCGGATGTCCTGCGCCAGTTCGCGGTGGTCGGGGTAGTCGGCCAGCAGCAGCTCGAGCAGTTCCGCGGAGCGCATGATGTTGTGGCCGGCCTCTTCGAACAGCTCGAAGTAGACCCGGTCACGCGGTGCAAAAACCTGTGTGATCCGCGGCACAAACCCCATGCTATTGGGTTGTGCCGTATGCCGCGACCGGCGGTGTCAGTCGCGTGACTTCTGCGCGCTCAGAGCGGAAAGTTCCGCGCGGAACTCGGCCAGCTCCTCGGCGTCGATCGTGTAGCAGTGCTCCGGCGCCGGGTATCTGTGCTCGCGAACGTCGGCGGCGTAGGCCGTGACGCCGGCGACCATCTCGCCCTGAAGGCTTGCGTAGCGCTGCACGAATCGGGCACCGCCGCCCGCTCGGATGCCGAGCAGGTCGTGAAACACGAGCACCTGGCCGTCTGTGGCGGGACCTGCTCCGATCCCGATCACGGGTACATCGATCAGTGGCATAAGTGCTTCTGTGACGCCGGCCGGCACCGCTTCGAGCACGATCGCAAAGCAACCGGCCTGCTGCAGCGCCAGCATCTCACGCACGATCCGCAGTGCACCATCAGCGCTACGGCCCTGAGCACGGTTGCCGCCCAGCGCTGTCGAGGTCTGCGGGGTCAGCCCGACATGGCCCATCACCGGGATGCCTGCTTGGACGATCGCACGTGCCCGCGCGACCGACGTAGTGTTGCCGCGCTCGAGCTTGATCGCGTCGGCGCCGGCCTCCTTGACGAACCGCATGGCCGTGCGAACGGCCTGCTCGTCAGATTCCTCGTAGGAGCCGAACGGTAGGTCGGCGATGAGGAACGGCGTGCGCAGTCCGCGGCGGACCGCCCGTGCGAGCATCAGCATCTCCTCGGTGGTGACGCCGACTGTGGATGGGTATCCAAGAACCATCTCCGCTCCGGAGTCGCCGACGAGCACGAGGTCGACGCCAGCTGCTTCGGCGGTTTGCGCGCTCGGGAAGTCGTAGGCGGTGATCATCACGAGCGACTCGCCGCGGTGATGTTTCTCGTTCAGGATCGGAAGCGTGACCGGCAGCCGCGATGCGTCTTCCGGAGCTGCGATCTGGCTGGTGGCAGATGACATCGATGCTCTCCTAGACAACCGGTGTGGTCAGCAGGGTTGCGACGGCGTCGTCAACGGCCATGACCTGGTTCGACGTGTCGACGTGAACCACGCGCGGCTCGTACAGGTCGAGCTCCTCCTGCGCGTAGATCGCGTAGGACAGGACGATGATCGTGTCGCCCTGATGGACCAGGCGCGCGGCGGCCCCGTTGACCTGCAGGGTGCCGGAGCCGCGTTCGCCGGCGATCGTGTAGGTCTCGAAGCGGGATCCGTTGTCGACGTCGACGACCGCGACCTGCTCGAACTCGCGGATGTCGGCTGCCTCGAGCAGGTCGGCGTCGATCGTGATCGACCCGACGTAATGGAGATCGGAGCCGGTGACGGTTCCTCTGTGGATCTTGGACTTGAGCATCGTCCGCTGCATGTCAATTACTCCTCGTATTGCTTCCCGCCGCCGCAGGCGGTCGAGAGCTCGTGGGACTAGGGGAGAGCGGTTGGTTGTCGATCAGGCGCGTGCTGCCGACTCGCGCGGCGACCAGCGCCAGCGCGGGCCCGTCGATGGTGGTCATCGGCAAAAGCGTTTGCGGGTTGACTATCTGCAAGTAATCGGTCTCAACAGGCGCGGAATCGAGCTCCGTACGGGCGGCGTCGAGGACCGTGTTCACGTCCGTCTCGCCGGCGGCGACCAGCGTCGACGCGACCGACAACGAGCGGCTCAGTGCCACCGCGCGCTCGCGCTCCTCCGACGTCAGCCGCAGGTTGCGGCTCGACATCGCCAGACCGTCGGGCTCGCGCACCGTCGGGCATACCTCGATCCGCACGGGCAGATTGAGATCGCGGACCAGTTGCCTGATCACCAGCGTCTGCTGCACGTCCTTCTGCCCGAAGTAGGCAGCATCTGGCGCGACGATCGTCAACAGCTTGGTGACGACCGTCGCCACCCCGTCGAAGTGGCTGCGACCACGGGCCTTTCCCTCCAGCACGTCCGTCAGGCCGCGGACGCTGACCGTTGTCGCAAAGTCCGCCGGGTAGATCTCCTCAACCGGCGGCGCGAACAGGAAGTCGGCCTGCTCCTCGGCGGCGAGCAGCGCGTCGCGCTCCTCGTCGCGCGGGTACGCCGACAGGTCCGCGCCCTCGTTGAATTGCGTCGGGTTGACGAACAGCGAGACGACTACCTCGTCGCAGTCGCCGCGGGCCTGGCGCATGAGCGACAGATGGCCCTCGTGAAACGCACCCATCGTCGGCACCAGTCCGATCCGCCGGCCCTGACGTCGCGGCTCCGCCAGCGCGGCATGCAATTCATTGATCGTGCGCAACGTCCTCATGCGGGCTCCAGTTCCCGTCCCACCGCCAGGGCCCGCGTCGCCTGCGTCAGCGCGTCGAACAGCGGCAGCAGATCTGGCGCCCGTTCCGCGAGCGCTTCCCGTTGACGTTCGACCGTCGCCTCATCGCCGCGAGCCACGGGCCCGGTCAGCGCATGCTCAACCCCGAGCGATGCCCAGTTCTCGACCGTCGCTCGTACCAGCGGTACCAGCATGCGACGCTCGAGCCCGGTGGTCGCTCCCAGCCGCTCTGCAGCCGCTTCGAGCGTCACCAGGAAGTTGGAGGCAATTGACGCCGCGGCGTGGTACGCGGCCCGGTCCTCAGGCTCGATGTGCACGACCTGCATCCGCAGTCCACGCGCCAGAGACTCGGCCATTCCGAGCGCTCGCGTGGTTGTCCCGTCGACGGCCGCGGTGGCGCCCTCGAAGTCAGCTCCCGCGGCGGTTACGGTCATCAGCGGGTGCAGGGAGAATGCCTCGTGCGGAGCCAGCGGCTCAAGGCCGGTTGCGCCCGAGCAGTGCCCGACGAGCGGGCCAGGCGCGACCGCAGCTGCCGCCCGCGCGATCTCTGCGTCCGGAACGCAGAGCAGCACGGCGGCGCAACCAGCGCAGTCGACACCGCGGCCCAGCGGCCCCACGACCTCGATCGCGTCCGCCGCTGCGAGAGCGCGCGCGTACGCCGTACCGAGGCGGCCCGCGCCGACAATTGCAAGCCGCGTCCGAGCGCGGATGACGGAAGTTGGTGGCATCTCTCCTTGGTCCATCCCTTGTGGCAAAGGTGACGGCCTTTCGTTAATCGTACCCAACATCGGCGTCTGGTTAGCATCGCTCCGATGAAGACCGCGAGTGAGCGCCGGGAACTGTTGAAAGCCGTCTACGAGGAGGCTCGTGGCTGTGTCTCGTGTCCGCTGCACGAGACACGCACAAACGTCGTCTTCGGCTCCGGCAATGCCGACGCGGAACTGATGTTCGTCGGTGAGGCTCCGGGTGCCAACGAGGATCTGCAGGGCCTTCCGTTCGTGGGGCAGGCCGGCAAACTGCTCGAGAAGCTGCTCGCAGAGATCGGGATGGATCGCGGCGAAGTCTTTATCGCGAACACAGTCAAATGCCGCCCTCCCGGCAACCGTGATCCCCACCCGCACGAGCTCGATGCCTGCCAGCACTACCTGTACAGCCAGCTCGACCTGATCCAGCCGACGATGGTCTGCACGCTCGGCAATTTCGCGACCAAGCTGCTGCGGGGTGATCCGACCGGGATCTCCAAGATCCACGGACAGCCGGAGGTGCGGACGATCGGGCCGCGGGCGGTCCGGCTCTACCCGCTCTATCACCCGGCAGCGGCCCTGTACACACCGTCGACGCTCGAGATGTTGCGGGCCGACTTCCTGCGGATCCCGGACATTCTCGCGCTGGGACCGCCGCAACAGCCTGTGGCGCCGCCGCCGGCAGAGCCAGACCGTGAACGGGCCTTGGAGGCGATCCCGCCGTTCTCAGAGCCGAGTTCACAGCCTGAGCAAGAGTTCCCAGCGAAACCCGACTCCCCGGCCAGCGAGCAGCTGGGACTGTTCTAGGCCACTTTCGTCAGCACTGGCTTGATCGATAGCGCGATCACATAGGCGACGAGGGCGCCTAGCACCTGTACCAGTAGGACGACTGTCGCGAATGAGGTCGGATGTTTTGGAGCCTGCAGCAGCAGGATTGGCTCAATCGCGGCCACGATGCCTAGTGCGATCAAGAACCATGCCCCGCGCCTGAGCGCAAGCATGTACTGCACCGCCAGGTACGTACCGGCGAGCACGGTGAACGCAGCGCCAAGCGGAAGCAGCGCGTCGGATGCGATCGCCTTGTCCTTTCCGAACACGGCGGCCAGCAGGGGGTGCGCCGCCACCGCGAAGATCAGGATGCACGGGATCGCGCAGACGGCCACGATGCCGAGCGACTTGAGCAGCACCGGCCGCGTGTCTCTGCCCTCGGATCGCAGTCGGGACGTCTCTGGCACGAGGTAGAAGCTTGCGCCCATCGCCACCCAGATCAGCACCTTGCTGGCGACCGCCGCGACCGCGTACGAGCTCGCGACCCTGTTGGAGAACTGATGCTTGGCAGTGATCAGATCGACGTTCTGCAGCAACTGGATGATCCCCAGGGCAGCGATCGGAACCGCGGACATCCAGACATGGCGGCCGAAGCTGACCGCCCCCGCGGCTGCGTTTCCCCACCTCCAACGCTGGTAGTTGGGGCCGGCCAGCCGTGCATAGATCACCCGCGCGCAGTACGCACACATCACGATGTAGGAGATCAGCGATCCGACATAAGCGCCGGCGATACCTAGCCCGACCGCTGCCAGGATTGCGCCGAAGACGAGCCGCGCTCCCTGCTCGCCCACCAGACTCAATCCGACGGTTCGATAGTCGCCCACGCCCTGCAGCGCCCCGCGCAGGGTGCAAAGCCCGAGGTACAAGCAGCCGGCCGGGATTCCCGCCGCCGCCGCCCAAGCTTGGCGTGGAACGCCGACGGCGTCCGCGATCGGCTGACGAACCAGAATCGAGACGATCGTCGCGACGACCGTGAAAGCAGCGAGCGCGCGGGCCCAGCGCTCGAGCGTCGCGAGCAGTTCCTCGCCGGTGCCGAGGTTGCCGAGCACGCCATCGCGCGCGGTCGCGACCTGCACCGCTTGACCGACGACGGTGAGGATCGTCAGGTAGCTGACCAGCGCCGCGAACGAGCCGTAGCCTCCATTGAGCAAACGCGCGAAGACGACCGACGAGATCAGCGCGATCACGTTGTTCACGATCATCGCGCCGGCGAGGGCTATTGCCTTGCTCGTTTCGGAGCCTCGTATCTGCTCCAGGAGCGGCGAAATCCTCTGTCGCATTCGCGTCTGCACGGTAGCGGAGCTACCTACGAGGAAGAAAATACGTGCATATTGCGGACTATCTGCCTCAGGCTCACTGAAATCCGGTGTTCAACTACATTGTCGGGGCCTGTGAAGTCCTTAAAGTTTGCCGCCGCCATAGCGTGTATGGGAGCCTCGTTGGCCGTGCCCGGAGGGGCATGGGCGAGCGGCTCGACGTCCACATCGTCGTCCCCGATCACACCCACGGCGCCGTCGCGGTTGTCGACGTCGTCTTCGACGTCTGCGGCTGCGGCGACCACCACGCCTCCAGCTACAACTTCGACAGCCACGGCCGGAACCCTGCCGAACACCGGTCTCGACCTGTTGCCGGAGACGCTGCTCGGCGTCGCGCTCGTCGGCGTCGGTGTCGGGCTGCGAGTGGCCCGCTCGCGCCCCTGAACCTCCATAGACTCGGCCGCGTGACGGCCCAGCCAGTACAGCACGAAACCAGGTCTGCGACCGAGACCGAGGCGCTCGGTGCCGAGCTCGCTTGGACGCTGGCCCCTGGCGATGTCGTCCTGATCGACGGCGAGCTCGGTGCCGGCAAAACCACGTTCGTACGCGGTGCCGCGCGTGCGCTTGGCGTCACACAGCCCGTGACGAGCCCGACGTTCACGATCGGGCAGCGCTACCCGGCGACGGGCCAGATCGCGTTCGTCTCCCATGTGGACCTTTACCGCCTTGGGTCACTGCGCGATGAGGACCCGGACCTGCTGGCCGATTACATCGGTACTGACACGATCACCTTCGTCGAATGGCCCGAGGCCGGAGAGCAGGAGATCGGCGACCTGGGCCGCATCGCGCGGCGGGTGAAACTGAGTCACGACGGCGGCGACCGGCGGACCATCGAGGTCTCATGAGGGTGCTCGCGTTCGATACGGCTACTGCACTGACCGCCGTCGCCCTGCGCGACATCGACACGGACGCCAACGCGTGCCTGCGGGCGGAGCTCGACCTCGCGGCGGTCGACGATCCGCCAGCCGGCGGGCGACCGGGACATGCCCAAAAGCTGCTTGCCCTGATCCACGGCCTGCTCGACGACGGCGACGACGGCTGGGACACAATCGATCGCATCGCCGTCGGCGTCGGGCCGGGGACGTTCACCGGTCTGCGCATCGGGATCGCGACGGCTCAGGCGCTCGCAGCCGCGACAGACATCCCGCTCGTCGGCGTCTCGACGCTCAGGTCGCTGGCGCTTGCCGCACACGACCGCGAACCGGCGCGGTCGAAGCTCGCCGTGATCGACGCTCGTCGCGGGGAGGCCTTCGTCGCCGCCTGGGGAGCCGGCGACGATCCGTTGAGCGCTGAACCCACTGTGCGCCCGAGCGTGGTGACGCCGGAGCAGCTGTTCGGCATCGCCGCCGACCGCGGCTCGCCGTCGTTTGCGGTCGGAGACGGGGCCGTAAAATTCCGCGACATCCTGGAGCGTGCGGGAGTCGACGTGCCGGCCGAGCAATCGCCGCTACATCGCATTTCAGCCCGTGAGCACTGTCGCATCGCAGTCGTTGGCGAGCCATCCGAAGACGGAACCGTCGAGCCGAACTACCTGCGGCTTCCGGACGCGGAGATTTCGAACAGACCATGACTGACACGCTCCCGATCAGGCCTCTCACCTATAGCGATCTGCCGCAGGTGCTCGCGGTCGAGCGCCGCGCGTTCACCAGTCCGTGGTCGCTGTCGATGTTCGTGCTGGAGCTGTCGAAGCCGTCCGGCATCTGCCTGGCAGCGGTCCAGAGTGAAGAGATCGTCGGCTATGTGATCTGCGCTCGGTACGACGAGGCCTACCACGTGATGACGCTCGCGACCGCGCCCGAGCATCGACGCGAGGGCGTCGCCAGCGCCCTGCTGGACGCCGTGATCGAACGCGCCGGAGCGGACGCGAACTACACGCTCGAGGTGCGCGTCTCGAATCTTGGCGCGATCGCGCTCTACGAGCGTTACGGCTTCCGCGGCGTCGGCACGCGCCCCCGCTATTACGCCGACAACGGCGAGGACGCGATCATCATGTGGCGCGCGCTGGGCACCCCATGGGAGCCCGCTTGATCCTCGCGATCGAGACCAGCTGCGATGACACCTGCGCGGCTCTGATCACCATCGACGGCGAGATCCGCTCGAACGTGATCTCCTCGCAGGGGGTGCACGACCGCTTTGGCGGGGTGGTGCCTGAGATCGCCTCACGCCACCATCTGACGCTGCTGCCTCCGGTGATCGACGAGGCGCTGCGCACGGCTGGGGCGACGCTCGACGACGTCGAGCTCGTGGCCGCCACCCGCGGGCCCGGCCTGGTCGCGGCGCTGCTCGTCGGCTTCTGCGCGGCAAAGGGGCTGGCCGCCGCCCGTGAGCTTCCGTTCGCCCCGGTCGACCACCTCCACGGGCACCTCGCCGCGAGCTTCCTCAAGCCCACCGAATTCGAGCCGCCGTTCCTGGCACTGATCGCCAGTGGCGGCCACACGCTGCTCGCCGACGTGCGCGACCGTGGTCCGGAGCTGCGTCTGCTCGGCCAGACACTCGATGACGCCGCCGGCGAAGCCTTCGACAAGGGCGCGCGGCTGCTCGGCCTCGGTTATCCGGGCGGGGCCGCCCTCGAGCGGCTGGCCAGAGACGGCGATCCAGCTGCCTTCGACTTTCCGACAGCCGAACGTATGCCGGGTCTCGACTTCTCGTTCGCGGGACTCAAGACTGCGCTGCTCTACAAGGTTCGTGACCTCGGCGAGCAGGAGGCCGATCGTCGCCGAGCCGACCTGGCTGCCTCGTATGAGCGCGCGATCGTCGGCGCGTTGTTGATCCGTGTCAGGCGCGCGCTGAAAGCCTCCGGCGCGACGCGGCTTGCAGTGGGCGGCGGCGTCGCCGCGAACGGCCCGCTGCGCCAGGCGCTGACCGGCCTCGGCGTCGAGGTCGACGTGCCACCGCGAGAGCTCTGCACTGACAACGCGGCGATGATCGCCAGCGCCGCCCGCTACTCGCCGGTGCTGCGCTTTCCCGACTACCTCGAGCTCGATGTCTACGCGACTGGAGAGCGCAGGCTGGTCGCGTGAGAGAAGCGGCTTCTTCTGGGCCCGGTCCCGCTGGACCGGGCCCCGATCACACCGTCATCGTCTACGGCCGTCCCGGCTGCCACCTCTGCGAGCAGGCGGTGGTCGTGATCGAGCGGGTGCGGGCGCGCGTGCCGTTCGTGCTCGAGCAGCGCGACATTGAGGCCGACGACGAGTTGTTCAAGCGCTACCTGGAGCGCATCCCGGTGGTCGAGATCGACGGCGCGGTGGCGTTCGAGCTGTTCGTCGACGAGCACGAGTTCGAACGGGCGCTTGCGAAAGTGAAGCGCTGACGCGGGCCACAGTAGAGTGGACGCGCAATGACCAGCAACGGACAGGAACTCGAGGCCCCCGGTGAGAAGGTTGGGCTCGGCGTGGCGGCTAGGCTCTCGCGCTACCTGCTGGTGCTCACGCAGGCCCGAAAGATGGGCCAGGAGACGATCAGCTCCCAGCAGCTGGCCGATTACACGCACGTCAACTCGACCCAGATCCGTCGCGACCTATCCGGGTTCGGCAAGTTCGGCAAGCGCGGGGTCGGCTACAACATCGACGCTCTGATCGGCGAGATCCGCCGCATCCTGCGCAGCTCAGGCCAGCACAACATCGCGCTGTTCGGAGTCGGCAACCTCGGCACCGCGATCGCGACCTCGGACATCTTCGCCGACCACGGCTTCCGGGTGGTCGCGCTGTTCGACACCGACCCGCGGAAGGTCGGCACCCAGATCGGCAACATGACCGTGCGTCACTACGACGAGATGCGCGAGGTGGTCGAGTCCGACCAGGTCGTCGTGGCGGTCCTCGCGGTGCCGTCGAACGTGGCGCAGGCGATCGCCGACGACCTTGTCGACGCCGGCGTGAAGGTGATCTTCAACTACTCGGAAGCACTGCTGCAGACGCCGCCGGAGGTGACGGTTCACACATCCAGCCCGGCCGTCGACCTCCTGTACGCGCTCTACTTCTATCTGGCTTGAGCGAGATCGATCTGGTCAGCGGCCGCGGCCGCTTTGAAGAGGCGACGGACTTCTCGGTCGGTCTCGAGGAGGAGTTCGCGATCCTCGATCCAACCCACCTCGGGATGGTCGCGCGGTTCGAGGAGCTCCGTGACGCCGCGCAGTCCGATCCGCTTCTCGGCGAGTCGATCGCCGGCGAGCTGATCTCGTCCGAGATCGAGATCCGTTCCGGACGCGGCGAGAGCCACGCGGCGGCGGTGCGCCTGCAGCGCGAAGTGCGACGGCGCCTGTTCGCGACCGCTGGTGCCCACAACGTGCTGCTCGGCGCGACCGGCACGCACCCCTGGGCCGATTACCGCGAGCAGCGGATCATCGACACCGATCATTATCACCGCGTCGAGGAGGGCCTGAAGTACGTCGCCTGGCGCAACAACACGTTCTCCACCCATGTCCACGTAGGTGTGCACGGCGCCGACCGCGCCGTCCAGGTCTGTGATCGGCTGCGTCCGGTGCTGCCGCTGCTGCTTGCGATCTCCGCCAACTCGCCATTCCTCGAGGGGCGCGACGCCGGCCTGCACAGCATGCGCTCGCAGATCTTCACCAAGAGCTTCCCGCGCTGCGGCGTGCCCGACCCCTTTGGCGATTGGGTCAGCTTCGCGGAGTACATCGACTTTCTGGTCCGCACCGGTTCGATCGTCGAATACACGCAGGTCTGGTGGTCGATCCGGCCCCACATCTCGTTCGGGACCGTCGAGGTGCGGATCTGCGACGCGCAGCCGACCGCTGCCGAGTCGGACGCGCTCTCGGCCCTGATCGTCGCGTGCGTCGCGCAGGCTGCGCGCGACATCGACGAGGGCCGACCGCACACGGATCTGCCACCGAGGATGATCGAGGAGAACATGTGGCGCGCGATCCGCTACGGGCTCGACGGCGAGCTGCTGGACCTCGGCTCCGGCTCGGCATATCCGGCGCGCGCGGCGATCGATCGCCTGCTCGCGTGGACAGAACCGGTTCGCAGCGAACTCGACCTCGTGGTGGAGTTGCCGGCAGCCAACGGCGCGCAGCGTCAGCGAGCGCTGCTGGCGCAGGGGATGACACTGAATGAGGCGTTCGCCGCGACTGTCGAGGCGACGCAGGCAACCTATGCTGGCAATGCGAACAGGACCGTGGAGGTGAACTGATGGCCGGGGACATCCCCAATCCAGAGCAGCTCACAGAGGAGCAGCTACGCGCCGCGTACGAGCAGGAGATCAAGCGCGTGCGGGTCGAGCACGTGCTACTCGAGAACGTCGTCACGATGGTGAACCTTGGTATGCGCCGCACCGGCCTGATGCCTGGAACCGAGGATGAGCTCGACCTTCCCCAGGTGCAGCTCGCGATCGAGTCTGTGCGCGCGCTTTTGCCGCAGATCGAGCAGGTCGCACCGCAGCAGGTGGGTCCGATCCGCGATGCGCTATCGCAGCTGCAGATGGCATTCGTGCAGGCCAGCGAGGGCGAGCCGCAGGCCGGCCCTCCGGGCACGCAGGGCGGCGGCTCGGGCGGCGATCCCGGATCCGGTGGCGGTGATCCCCAGGAGCCGGCGGCGCCGCGGCCAGGGGAGGCCGGGCCGGCGCAGCGTAGCGGGCGTCTCTGGGTCCCGGGCCAGCCCAAGTAGCCCTAGAACCGGCGACACGCCTCCTCTCGGTACAGTGCAGCCAATGCTCATCCTGATCGTCGGATGCGGCCGCGTCGGCTCGGCGGTCGCAAAGCGCGCACTCGATGCGGGCCACGAGGTTTCAGTCATGGATCGCGACCCGCTCTCGCATGAGCGGCTCGACCGGGACCTGACCTCAACCTGGGAAGACTCCGGTGGCCGTT
This sequence comes from uncultured Conexibacteraceae bacterium, assembly GCA_963720195.1. Lineage (GTDB taxonomy): Bacteria > Actinomycetota > Thermoleophilia > Solirubrobacterales > Solirubrobacteraceae > Palsa-465. Next base: position 63,146 of record CAVRFD010000004.1, on the reverse strand, counting down.
TCACGGTCGGCACCGCGCTCGAGATCGACGGGCTGATCGAGGCCGGGATCGAGGAGGCCGACGTGTTCATGGCCGCCACCAGTGGCGACAACACCAATCTGGTGATCTCACAGATCGCGCAGCGCCGCTTCAACGTGCCTCGCGTTGTCGTGCGTGTGGCCGATCCGGCGCGCGCCTCGTGGTACGCGGAGCAGGGACTTCAGACCATCTGTCCGACACAGGTGGCGATTGACCAGGCTGAACAGGTATTGCTGTCCGCGCACTAGGCGCGCGGCTGTGGGAGCGTAAACCGTTATGTACGTCATCATCGCCGGAGCCGGAAAGGTCGGCTGGAACCTTGCGCGTGAGCTGATCGCCAAGGATCGCGAGGTCACGCTTATCGAGTCCAACCACGATCGCTTCCGTGTCGTCGAGGAGGAGCTCGAGCATGCCGTCCAGTACGGCGATGCCAGCGAGCTGTGGGTGCTCGAGCGCGCCGGCATCCAGCGCGCCGACCTTGTCATCGCGGTGACCGGCGACGACGAGGACAACATTCTGATCAGCCAGGTGGCCAAGGAGAAGTACGGCGTGCAGCGGATCGTCGCGCGCGTCAACAACCCACGCAACCTGCCGCACTTCAAGATGCTTGGCATCCAGCCGGCCGTATCGGCGACCGACCTGATCCTGCGCCTGATCGAGCACGAGGTTCCGGAGTACGGCCTCGTGCAACTGCTCGCCCTCGAGGAGGAGCACCTCGAGATCATCGAGCTCGAGGTGGCCTCTGGCTCGGAGGCGGCGGGAAAGCAGGTGCAGGAGATCTCCCTGCCCGACGGCTCGCTGATCATCTCCGTGCTCCGCTCAGGTCGTGGCTTCGTGCCCAAGGTCGATTCGGTGATCCAGTCCGGGGATCAGGTGCTGCTGATCCTCGATCCCGGTCTCGAGAGCGAGATCACGGCTCGCTTCGCCACGGGCACCGAGAACGCCGCCTAACCCTCCTGGTGCCGCCGATGATCCGGCGGAGGGGTGTATGCGTATACAGCTGTAGGGACCCGGTTCGTGCCGGGGGTAGCTACGGCCGCAATGTTCAACCTGAATCGCAGCCTCAACCGCCTCGCTGACGAGGATCTGATGGAGCTCGCCCACCGGGGCGACTCGCGGGCGTTCGCGGTCATCTTCGACCGTCACGGCGACACGGCCTACTCCCTCGCCTACCGGATGTGTGGATCCCGTGCGCGCGCCGAGGACATCGTCCAGGACGCTTTCCTGTCACTGTGGCGCGGCGGGACGCGGTATGACGGGGCACGAGGGAGCGTGCGTTCGTGGATCCTGAGCATGGTGCACAACCGTGCGATCGACGCGTTTAGACGCGAGGCCACACGCGGCAGCCGTCAGATCGACGACGAAGGCCTCGCCGAGCGTCTGCCATCGGGCGACTTGACCGAGACCGAAGTGGAGCGGCGCGATGACGCCGGCCGCGTACGGGGCGCACTGCGTGACCTGCCAGACGACCAGCGCAAGGTGATCGAGCTCTCTTACTTCGGCGGCTTTACCCACCAGGAGATCGCGCAAATGCTGTCGCTGCCGCCGGGAACCGTGAAGGGGCGCATGCGGCTTGGTCTGAGCAAGTTGAGAAACGCGCTGGATACGGAAGGATCGTTGCAATGACGGAGCGGAAGGAAGCGTCCGGATCGCACGATTGCGGTGGCGACGCGGCAGCCTATGTGCTGGGAGCCTTGGATCCGCGCGAGGCCGAGGCTTTCGCCGTGCACCTCGCGGAATGCGCGGTCTGCCGTGACGAGGTCGAGGCGCTGGGGCGGGTCGTGCAGACGCTGCCGCTGGCCGCAGCGCGCCGCAGCGCGCCGCGCGGCCTGCGGCGCCGCGTGTTGCGTGACATCCGCCGCGAACCACGGGTGGTCGCCAGACCACGGGCTGAACGGTGGCGTCCGGCGCTCGCCAGCCGCCTCGGGCTGACATCGGCGCTCGCGGCCTGCGCCGTCGCGGCGGCGGCCGTCGTGACCGGTGTGGAGCTGAGCTCGAGTGGCGCCGCGACGGTGATCCAGGCACGCGTATCCGGGGTTGCGGGAAGTGCGCAGCTGCGCGTTACTGACGGCCATGGCGAGCTGGTTGTTCGGCACATGACGCCGCCCGGGCGGGGCCATGTCTACGAGGTCTGGCTGCAGTCCGGAAACTCGGCACCTGTACCGGCCAGCGTCCTCTTCGGCGTGAACTCCACGGGCAACGCGGACGTCGGACTGCCCACAAAGCTGCACGGGGTGCGGGCGGTGCTGGTCACGTCCGAACCGCTGGGCGGCACCAAGGTTCCGACGCACACGCCGGTGATCGTCGCCCGGCTCGACTGACCAGCAGCTGCTCAGCCGAGTACGTCGCGCAGGGCGGGCTCGACGTCCGGGTGGCCGAACACGAAGCCGAGCTGCTCCAGCCGTCGCGGCACCGCGCGCTGGCCAGTCGTGACGATCTCTGCCATCTCACCGTAGAGCAGCCGCAGCGCAAACGCGGGGACCGGAAGCATGGCCGGTCGATGGAGCGCCTTCCCCAGCGCCCTCGAGAGCTCGGCGTTGTCCACCGGGTTGGGTGCGGTCACGTTGATCGGCCCGGAGGCCCCCGGCTCGTCGAGGCAGAACAGCAGCGCCGCGACCACGTCGTCGATATGAATCCAGGGGACGTACTGGTGCCCCCCGGCGACCGGGCCGCCGATCCCGGCGCGGAAGAACGGCAGCATCTTTGCAAGGGCGCCGCCGGACGGGGATAGCACGACACCGGTACGCGTAACCGCGACCCGCGGCAGCTCGGCGGCCAGCGCCTGAGCTTCCCAATCCTTGACGACGCCGGCCAGGAAGTCCGTGCCGGCCGGCGCCTGCTCATCGAGCTCACGGTCGTCGGAGGGGCCGTAATAGCCCGTTGCGGATTGCGAAACCAGGACGGCAGGGCGACGCTCAGCGGCGACCTGCCGCAGCCCGGCGACCAGCATGCGCGTCGACTCCACCCGCGAGTCGCGGATCTTCCGCTTGGCCGCGTCCGTCCAACGCTGTGCGACGGGCTCACCGAGCAGATGCACGACTCCCGCCGCATCCTCGAGCGCCCCCACCGGGGGTGGTTCCGTCAAGGGGTTTCGCCAAGCTTGCGTCTCGCTTCCGGGTGGTAGCAGGCTGTCCGCGCGGGCGGGATCGCGTGCCAGCGCGACAGCGACGTCACCGCGTGCGAGCAGACCCTCACAGACCGCGGTCCCGATCGTTCCGGTGGCTCCGGTCACGACGATTCGTGCCATCGGACCACCCTACCGCCACCAGGCTCGACCCAGGCCCGCTGGCTATACTCGCCGAGGCCAATTGCGGGATGGAGTAATCGGCAACTCGCCAGGTTCTGGCCCTGGAATTCAAGGTTCGAGTCCTTGTCCCGCAGTCCCCGCTGCTAGCCCCATGACGATGGGGCTTTCGCGTTTTCAGCGGTGTACCGACGGGCGCTTGATCGCGGTCCAACGCCACCAGTCGCCCGCCGAGTTCTGAACGGCTGCCAACCTGCGGCGGAGCCGTAACACGACGGTTACGCCTTGGAACCGCGAGATGGTGGCGCCGCAATGCGTGTGAGTTGTTTCCGACAAATTGCTCGCTGCGGCGATGGCTTGTCGGAAACCGCCCCAGAATCGTGCCGTTCCCGACAACATTTATCGCTCGGCCGCAGATTGTCGGGTTTGACGCGCGCCCGGCTTGGTGCCAGCCCTCGGTGGCGTCAGTCCGTGCGATTTCTGACAAACCGGCGCGGTGCTGAGCAGGTTGTCAGGAGCGACACGAAAATCGCACCGATTTCGGCCGAAGTCCGACGTGGGTGTCCGATTTGTCAGATTCAGCAGGTCCCGGGACCCTTGGTGCGTCGCCGTGTGTGCGTCGTGACGGGTACTCAACCGAGAACCCGAGACTAACTCGAGGCCGGCGGGGGTCAGCGAGAGTTCTTCTTGACGGCGCCGCGGGCCTTCCCGACCGCGTTCTTGGCCTTTCCCTTCAGCTGCTCGGCCGCACCACCGGCCTCGGTGACCTCTAAGGCGAGCGGGCGGTGCTGGGCGGGACATCTGCTCGATATCCCGCCCAGCAGGAACACCCCCCTCGCCCGCCGGGCGCCCCTACCCGACGATGAAGCCCATGCGGCATGTCCTTTTGTGTGTAGGCGCTGCAAACTTCTAGGTGACGCTCGTGTCACTGCCGACATCGTCGTTACAGGCAATTGGTCGGTGGTGCGAAGCCGGATCACTGGGTATTACTCAATGCGCTCAGAAGCCGCCACCGGCCGTAGCGCCGAACGGCGGTCACGACGTTCGAGTAGCGTCGCGATCGCGACACCGAGCTCGAACAGCAGGTACAGAGGGACGGTCTCCATCAGCATCGTGGTGGCGTCCCCGGGCAGCAGCGCGGCGAATGCTGCGCAGGCGGCCACGGCGTAGCGGCGGCTCTTGCGCAACTGCGTGGGCGTGATCAGCCCTGCACGGGTGACGGCCAGGATCGCGACCGGAACCTGGAATACGAGCCCCATCGCGAGAAGTGTCGTGGCAGCGAACTTGTAGTACTGGCTCGCCTGTACGAGGACGTTGAACTGGGCGCTGTTGAAGTTCTGGAAGAAGCGAATGGCAGCCGGGAGGACGATCAGATAGCCGAACACGACACCGATCACGAACAACGCCGGAACAGCGGCGAGGAGCGGCACGATTCGGCGCCGGTACTCAGGCTCGAGCGCTGGGATGAAGAACCAGTAAGCCTGGAGCAACAGCACCGGCAGCGAGAGGATCAGCGCGAAGACGAGTGTCACCGTGACCGTCGTGGTGAAGGGTTCGCCGATGCCCAATGTCACGGGGCGGTCGCCCGTCGGCGGTGCTGAGAGCCGACGAACGTCCCGGTTCAGGCTCACGCTTGCGTGTTGCAACGACCGGCGCGCAGCGGCCGTCTGGTGCTCGGCTGCGAGCACGCCGACCACAGTGTGAAGTTGGACCGCCACGTCACGCGCGCTCCGCTGAACGGTGTAGGTCGCGCCGAGCGGCCCGTGCCCGGCGCGCGTCTGCTTCTGCGTCTCGTGCGCGAGCGGCCGGTTGATCAGCTGCAGCAGCCGATGGTTCTGTGAGAAGCAGACGCCAAAGGCGACGCCGATGACCGCGAGCGCCACGATCAGCCGCGTGCGCAGCTCGTCCAAGTGGTCGACCAAGCTCAGTCGGTCGTCATGGCCGACCGCCCGTACGGCTGCCCTGTACTGCATGGTGAGCTATGAGTCGCCGGTTGGGGAGATCAGGCGGTCGGCGTCGCGTGGGCCGACTCGCTCGCCTCGGCCGAATCTGTCTCGGCTTCGGTGTCCGTCATCGCGACGACCGTCGGGAGCTCGGGGCCCTGCTCTCCGCTTATTGCCTCCTTGAAGCCGCGCAGGCCGGACCCCAGTGAGCGACCCATCTCCGGCAGCCGCTTGGCGCCGAACACGAGCAGCAGGATCATCAGCAGCAGAGCCAGATGAACTGGATTTTCGAGTCCCATTGTCAGTCTCCGTTCGATTGGTTGACTGACCCTGATACGCGCGGCGGGCGATTCCGGATCACCTGCGCGGCTGAGAGCGGTATCGGCGCTACCGACCACCTCCTGCTCCTTTCGTGAGGGTGGTTCGCGAATACCTATGTAACGCATATGTATATTGCCATTTTGCTCGCTAGCCGAGCAAAAGTTCGGTTTGCATATCCATCTGGAGCATGCTTAGACTAATTCCCGGAAATGCCGATCATGAAGTTGGGATGCGCTCGATGTATACGTCGAGGCCGAGGTTGACGCTTGTCAGCGAGTGCTCGATCGGGACCGGAGTAAGTGGAGGAAGACATGAGTGATACATCAGCGAAGGCTGATCGCGGTCTGGCCGTGATCCAGCACGCGCCGAGCGCCTCGGCCGCAAGCGCGGCCACCCGATCCAGATCGACCGGTAGCGCGGCGGCAGTCAAGGAGAAGTTCAAGCTGTCCGTGAACGGGAAGGAGCACACCGTCGAGGTGACCGGCGATACGCCGCTGCTCTACATCCTGCGCGATTACCTGGACCTGCGGGGTCCCAAGTTCGGCTGCGGGCTGTCCGAATGCGGAGCGTGCGCTGTGCTGCTGAACGGCACGCAGATCCGTTCGTGCATCTGGCCGATCAACAAGGTCGGCAAGCAGCCAGTCGTGACGCTCGAGGGGCTCGCCGCCACCTACCACGGCGACAACAAGGCCAAGCTCGGCCATCTGCACCCGCTGCAACAGGCGTGGATCGACAAGCAGGTGCCGCAGTGTGGCTACTGCCAGAGCGGCATGATGATCCAGGCCGCCGACCTGCTCTCGAAGAAGCCGAACCCGACCACCGCCGAGATCCAGACGGCGATGAACGGACATCTCTGCCGGTGCGGCACGTACTTCCGCATCGTCGATGCGATCCACGAAGCGGCGCGTGTGATGCGCGCCGGCATGAAGAAGTGAGGAGTCGGACGATGGCCATCATCGAGGATCACGATCAGGACGAGAAGACCCAGGGACGCGTATCGCGGCGCGCATTCGTAGGCGGCGCCGGCGCGCTCGTGGTCGGCTTTTCGCTGCCGCAGTACATCGGTCCGGGCGCGGCCCGCGCGGACAGCCTGCCGCCGGTGAATGTCTACAACTTCCCGCCGCCGGCACCTATCAACCCGGTTCCAACCGCGACCGACGGGCTGGCTCCGGCGGCCGTGGATACCTGGGTGCACGTCGGCAACGACAGCACGGTGACGATCTTCACCGGCAAGTGCGAACTTGGCACCGGAACGGCGACGGCGACGCTGCAGATCGCGGCTGATCAGCTGAGCGTGTCGATGGATCAGCTCAAGCTCGTCGACCCGGACACCTGGCGCACGGCAGACCAGGGCGTCAGCTCCGGCAGCCAGACGATGCTGACCCAGTGGAATGACGGCGTCCGCCAGGCCTGTGCCGCCGCCAGGGCACAGCTGCTCAAGCTGGCATCAGCCGAGCTTGGGCAGCCGGTTTCAGCGCTCACGATTTCGAACGGTGTCGTGAGCCAGGTGGGCAACCCCAACAATAAGATCAGCTACGGGGAATTGATCGGCAACCAGTCGTTCAACATCAACATCACGGCGAGCGTCCAGCCGGTCCCCCCGACGCAGAGCCAGGTGGTCGGCACCTCGGTCCCGCGGATCGACATCCCCGCCAAGGTCACCGCGCAATTCGAGTACGTCCACGATGTCAAGGTTCCAGGAATGCTCCACGGCCGGGTCGTGCGCCCGCCGACACTCGATTCAACTCTGGTGAGCGTCGACACGACGCCGCAGGGCCCGGGGGTCGTCGCGGTCGTCGTCAAGGACAACTTCATCGGCGTCGTCGCCGAGACGGAGTGGGAGGCGATCCAGGCCGCCCAGGCGCTTAAGCCGACGTGGAACGTCAACCCGCTGCCTGACCAGTCCCAGCTGTTCGAGACGCTCGAGGGGTCGCCGCCGGTCGCGTCGAGCACGCTGCTCGACGGCGGCGCTGTCGGCGAGGCGATCTCCGAGGCGCCGGTCCAAATGAGTGCGACCTACAACTGGCCGTATCAGATCCACGCTCCGATCGGCCCGCCGTGCGTCGTTGCCGATGTGCATCCCGGCGGCGCCACCATCTGGGCGGGGACGCAGGGTCCCTACCCGCTGCGCGGCACGGTGGCTTCGATGATCGGGCTGCCGATCACATCGGTGCGCGTGATTTACATGGAGGCGTCTGGCTGCTATGGGCTCGACGGCGACGACAACTGCGCACTCGACGCGGTACTCATGTCCCAGGCGGTTGGCGCCCCTGTTCGCGTGCAATACATGCGCTCTGATGAGCACGGCTGGGAGAACTACGGGCAGGCGATGTCGATGGAGGCCGCGGCCGGACTCGACACCGACGGCAACATCCTCGCGTGGCAGTACGTGTCCTACACGGCGAGCCGTGGTAACCGTCCGAACACCGGCTTCGCCGGCAACCTACCGACGGGCGCCATGATTGGCCTTCAGCCGCAGTCGGCCGGAAAGGTCGCTGCTCCGCTGCCGCCGACCGGGCCAGACAGCTCCAACGCGGCTACGGGGTACAACATTCCGCGTTCCCAGGTGCTTTCGAAGACCGTGAACTCGCGGTTCTTCACCGGGCCGATGCGGTCGCCGAACCGGATCCAGAACACGTTCGCGAACGAGAGCTTCATGGATGAGCTCGCGGCGAAGGCCGGCGTCGGCCCGCTGGCCATGCGGATGAAATACCTCACCGATCCGCGCCTGATAGCCGTCTTCCAGCAGGTCACATCAGACGCCCAGTGGAATGACAAGGTGCGTCACACCGGCTCACACGGTAAAGGCAACCTGCGCACTGGGCGCGGGCTCGCCGGGATGCGGTACGAGGGCACCGGCGGATACTGCGCCGTTGTCGTCGACGTGACCGTCGACATCAAGACCGGCGAGATCGACGTCAACAGGGTCTGGTCCGCGCAGGACTGCGGGATCTGTCTGAACCCGGATGGCATGAAAAATCAGGCCGAGGGTTGCGTGATCCAGGGGATCAGTCGTGCACTGCACGAGCAGCTCCGCTGGAGCCCCAAGGGAATCGAGACCGTGGATTGGTACTCGTATCCGATCCTCAAGTTCGAAAAGATGCCGGAGTCGTTCCATCTCTCGATCATCAGCGACCCCAACAACCCGGTTCTGGGCGCCGGCGAGGTGGCAATCACGCCGATGCCTGCCGCGATCGGCAATGCGGTCTATGACGCGACGGGCGCTCGCCTGCGTCAGGTGCCGTTCTCGCCGGATCGCGTGAAGGGCGCGTTGGCGGCGATCTGATGCAGGAACGTGGTGCCGCGGTGAGCCCCGACTCAGGGGCCGCCGCGGCGCGCCCGCCAGCGGAGGCGATCACGCAGGTGACTGAGCTGCTACGGAGTGGTCGCACCGCGGATGCCAACAAGCAGATCAAGGCGCTCGCTTCGAGGTTGGGCGAGGGTGGCCGTGAAGCTGTTCGCCAGGCTGTTCTCGACGAGCCGCAACTGCATCAGGCGCTGGTCTCGCTCGAGCACTGGCTGGACGGGACGGTGGACATGCGAGCCGCTGCGCCGCTCGCCGTTTGGTGGGCCATCCCAGCGTCGGGTGTCGACCTCGAGAGCGCCGTCAACGACGTCAGGCTGTTCATCGACAACTATCCGACCGAGGGTCGCAAGATCCCGATCCTTCAGGCGAGCGCTTCAGGCTGGCTCGTGCGGCGGCTCGCTCTGTTCTTCGATCCGGCACCGCATATGCCCGCGATCCGCGACGCGATCACGATGCTCGCCGAAGCCGCCCGCCCCACGTTCCCGGACAGCAGCAACAACTTCGACAGGGTCCTCGCCGAGTACGACGACGAGAAGCTGTGGTACAGCCTGGCCGAGATGATCGTGCGCTCGCAGCTCGTGGTGCGGTAGCGGGTGGACCGGCGGTAGCGCCGTACCCCACCGGTCACGCTGGATCGGTGAACTGCGGCTCCTGCTTGGTCAGGCCAGCCTGTACGGCGGCCAGCTGGTTCGGTGTGCCGAGCAGCTCGCCCTGGAGCTCGGCTTCGAGCGCGAGCGTCTGGTCCGCCGCACCGGTCCAAGCTTCGTCGAATAGGCGCTTCGCACGGCGGATGGCGTCCGGTGACTTCGATGCGATCTCGTTCGCGAGCGCAAGCGCCGCAGTTAGCGGATCGTCGCTGACGCGCGTCACCACGCCGAGGCGGTCAGCCTCCTCGCCGCTGAAAACGCGCGCTGTGTAGGTGAGCTCCTTGGCGACGTCGATCCCGACCAAGCGGGTCAGCGTACGCGTGATCGACATGTCGGGAATCAGGCCCCAGCGGCCCTCCATCACTGACAGACGTGCGTCCGGCGCGGCGATCCGGATGTCGGCCCCGAGAGCGATCTGCAGGCCGCCACCGAAGCAGTTGCCGTGGATCGCGGCGATCACCGGCACCGGCACCTGGATCCAACCGTAGCCCGCCCGCTGAAAGTAGTTGGGAGGGGCCTCGTCGAGGATCCTGGTGAACGCTTCGAGCCCACCCGCTGCGGCGACGGCGGGAAAGTCCAGGCCTGAGCAGAAGCTCTTGCCGGCGCCGTGCAGGACGACGGCACGCAGGCCAGGCTCGCTGCGCAACCGTTCCGCAGCGGCATTGATCGCGTCGAGCATCGGCAGGTCGAGCGCGTTGTGCTTGTCGGGCCGTGTCAGCGTGACGGTGGCGACATGGCCTTCCACCTCGACCGCAACCCGCTCGTCACTCATGCAAACTCCAGCGCATCGCCGACACGCACGCTACCGCCGCGCAGCACTTGGCCGTAGACACCGAACGGAAGCGGCTCGGTGGAGTCGATCTCCGTGCGGTACTCACGCAGCAGATCGAGCGTCGGCAACGTGACCGCGCCGTTTTCAGGATCGCGGCTCGTCACAAGGCAGCGCCCGACGTGCCCCTCGAAGCGCAGTAACGACTCCCCGACCTGCAACAGCCGCCCGATCCAGGCGTCCTCGGCATGCGGCTCGACGCCATCGATCTCGATCAGCATCCGGAAGCGCCTCGCATCGATTGAGTCCGTCTGCGCCTGCTCGGCCAGGCGACGCAGCGAGCCACGCGAGACGAGGCTGACGGCACCCTTCGTGCCACGATCGACGGCCGATTCCGTCTGCCACCAACCGCAGGCTGCGGCCGGTGTAATCGGACAGCGCCTGCGACCACGGTCCACGGACCGCGGGCGCGACGATGGTCTGCGAAAAGAACGTGGCGGGCGTGGGTTCAGCGAGCTCGACAGCGCCGTCGACGACCGTGCCGTCGGGAAACTCAACCACGAGCCGCTCATCGTCGATTGTTGCGACGACCGCCTGCAGCTCACCGAGCTGTTTGCCATTCAGCATGCGTGCCTTCTCGTCGATCACGAAGAACTTACGGTCGCCGGCCGCTCCACGCTCGTCCAGCTGGATGCTCGGGACGCTACGAACCTGGGTTCCCTTGATCGCCGCTATGTGCAGTGTGCTTACTTTCGCGTTCATACCCAGAACATTGCAGCACGGGCAGTCTCGGATAGCGTGGAAAGCGCTCCGGCTCGGTGCGTGAGCGCCGGCACAGCGAAAAAACGGAGCCGCGAGTGTTGCGTACGACCTGCTGGTGACGGCACGTGTCGCAGAGAGAGGTCGGCGCCGTGCCGACGTTCACTGGGGCGGCAGCGGGTTAAGGACCAGCAGGTTGCCGCCCTCCTGCTGCGACTCGACCTGTGAGGTGAACAGCCCGTTGGCGGTGATCTGGTCGACCAGCGCGGCCTCGCCCGACTGCTTCCAGAGCGGCAGCTCGGAGACCTCTGGCGGATAGGTCTGCAGCGTCTTGCCCAGCGGCACGTCGAGCCACGGCTGCAGCTCCTTACGAACGAACAGGACCGATACGGTGACTCGCCTGCCGGCGGCGGTGGAGCCGGTCGAGCTACTTGAGGTGGTCGAGGCCGTGGGCTTCCCAGGCGGCAGGACCGCGAGCACGTTCTCACTGTCGGGGATGTACTTGAACGTATAGAGCGCGAGCTCCAATGCCTCTCGCCGCATCAGCAGCATCCGGGTCGTGGACGGTTTGCCGGCCAGCTCGCAGTTCTTGGGGCCGAGCCCGCAGATGTTGTACGCAACCGTCTTGCCGTTCAGCAGCGATAGCGACTGGGTCTTGCTCGACGGGTTGGTGTTGACGACGACCGTCATCCCGCGTGCCGGTCGTGGTTCCGGCCGCCGTCGCCTGAGATACGGAGATCGGCGTGACCGCGTCGAGCTGCTGTGAGCCGCTGAGCCGGTAGTAGGGCGCGATGTGATCTGCGATCTCCGTCACACCGTTGCTGCCGCCGACCGACGGGGGCCCAGCTCGACCAGTGGCCGGCGGCGACCGTTGCAGCGCCGCGATTGTTCCCATGCCCCAGGATCGCGACCGCAATCGCGACCGCTCCCAGCGCGATGCCGCACAGCACCGCCAGCGCTATGCGGAACTTCTGGGCGTGTGGGATGGGGAGGCGCGGCAGCTTCTCCGGTGCCGCAGCAACGGGCATGGGGGCGGACAGCGTCGGACCCGGCCCGTGGTCGTGCGTCGCGTTGACCCGCGTGGCCGGATCGTCGGCCGGCTCGCCCTGTCGAGGCTGTTCGCTCATACCGTCGGCCACGTGCTGTCGTCGTTCAGGTCGATCTCGGGCCGCACCAGGCCGACGCTGTCGAGCAGGTCGACGACCTCGTCGCCGTGCATCTCCTTGCGCGTCGACGAGCTCATCGGCGATCCGCTCGACCGCTTCGCGGTTGGTCGCCATCAGCGCGTAAGCGGTCACGTAGGCCTGGCCCAGCAATACCGCGACGGCAGTTGCGCTTGCCCGGGCTTGCCGAGCACACTGCCGATCGGATCGCTCACGAACGCCGAGCCGCCGGTGGCGCGGTTCATGATCTGGTTGCCGATCTCCTCGAGGCGCTCATACACGAGCGCTTCGGGTCAGGCTGCTCGCCAGGCTTCAGCGCGTCGCGGCGGCTTGAGCGCGATCGGCATCTGCTCGGGGCCCATGCCCCACATGCCGACCATCGCGCTCGCGGTCGCAGTGGCGCTGTAGAGGTCGCCGCTGACGCCCTGAGAGTTCTCGCCGTAGAAGACGTGCTCGGCCGCCATCGCGCCGAGCGTCATGATCAGGCTGCCCATCACGCGGCCGCGGAAGTGGCTGAAGCGCTCGTCCTTCTCCATCGACTGGTAGTGGCCGAGCGAGCCGCCGCGCTTGCGGATCGAGAGGCGGGTCGAGAGCACGTCCTTCTCGAGGTAGATGTGGCCGGCGGCGGCGTGGCCGGCCTCGTGGATCGCGACCGCGCGCGTCTCCTCCTGGACGTACTCGATGTTCTGAGCGGTGCCTGACTCGACCGTGGTCATCGCCTCGACGATGTCGCGCCAGGCGAACACCTGGCGGCCCTCGGATGCGCGATCGTCAGCGCCATCGAGCAGCACTGCTCGATCATCGACGGGGAGTAGCCGGCCGTGATCCGCGCGAGCTCGTCGCGGCGGTGGTCGGTGTCGAGGTCGGGCTCGTGGTCGACCTTGGCCATGTACAGGTCGAAGATGTCCTTGCGGTCGTCCTTGGTGGGCGTCCGGAACTAGATGTGGCGGCCCATCCGGCCCGGCCGCGTGAGCGCCGGGTCGAGCGCCTCGAGCGGCACGTTGCAGGCGCCGATGAAGTAGATCTCCTCCTTGCGTCGGCTTCGGCGTCGGCAAGCGCAGCCTCAGCTTGCCCGAGCCGCTGCGGGACCACGAACATCGCGTCGAGGAACGTGTTGAAGCGGTTGACCGATGAACTTGCGGAACACCGGCGGCTCGCCCATGCCGTCCATCACGACCAGCAGCTGGTTCAGCGCCTGGCCCCCACCGCCCATCATGCCGCCCATTCCGCCGGGGAACACGGCGTTGACGCGACTAGCGACACGCTGCATCAACCCGTTGGCCCCCGGGCAGCTGCCTCGGCGCCGCGCGCTGCGCGAACACCTGCTCGCGCCACTGGCGCGTCTCGATCACGACGTCGCCGGTCGGGGTGATCGACCCGTTGGGCCCGAAGAACAGGAAGTCATGGATCGAGTTCGGGATCGCGCCGGTGCCACCGTCCACGGCTGAGCTGGTGCCGAGCGCCTGGCGGCGCATGCCGACCGCGTCGATCTCGTCGATGAAGACGATGCACTGGCCGCCCCACTTGCGCGCGAGCTTGCGCGCCTTGTGCGCGAGCAGCTGGACGACCATCGCGTCCATGCCCATGAACATCTGCGCGAAGCCGGAGCCCGGGATCGTCACGAACGGGCAGTTGAAGTTCGGTCGCGATCGCCTTCGAGATCATCGTCTTGCCGGTGCCCGGCGCGCCGAGGAAGAGCAGGCCGCGCTCGCGCTTGCCGCCGGCCTTCTCGAACTCCTCGCCGGACTGCCAGAGCGTGATCACGCGGGAGATCTCCTGCTTGGCCTCGGCCTGGCCGCGGACGTCGTCGAGCTTCACGCCCCAGCTGGCGTCGCCGGGCTCGTAGCTGCGAATCCCGCGCGCCGCCAGCAACAGGAACGGGCCGAACAGGATGAAGACGTTGATGAACAGCAGCAGCGGCAGCTGCACGAACACGAGCGCGAGCTGCGGCAACGTGTCCGGCGGGAAGATCGTGCGCAGACCTTCGAAGGGGTGGAAGAACGGGGCACTGCACGCCGGCGAAGGCGAACAGCACCTGGCAGAGCAGCGAGCAGGATCAGGATCGCGACGATCCAGTACGGGCAGCTTGCGGTACTTGGAACGCCAGTACCAGTAGCGCCGCCGCGCGACGATGTCCTCCTCCTTCAGCTCCGCGGCCGGCGCCGAGCAGGCTCGGCCAGGGGATGAAGCGCCGCACGATCACCTCGACGAGCCCGCGGAACAGCAGCACCGCCAACGCGGTCAGCAGGATCGACGCGATCAGGCTGAGGTGGTTTGAGTCGTAGAGGACCAGGAAGAACGCCGGCGCCGTCAGCAGCGCGACGAACGTCGCCGCGCGCGTCAGCCGGCGCCACTCGTACGCGAGCGCCGTAACTGCTCTCGTTGGTCGGACCCCTTAGCTTCGTCGTCTGCTCGGCGTAAGCCATGGCTCACCCCGAGGGTACAGGGCGCGGCGCTCCGGTCCAGCACCTTACCTACGTTCTTACGAACCTCTGCGCAAGACGCTCAGCCCGGTGTCGAGCTGCAGCAGTTCGTCGAGCATCGCGTCGGCCGCCGTACGGACCGTCTTCGTCCTCGACGAACACGCCGTCCTTGAGCTTCGACTGGAAGAAGGCGATGTTCACGAGGTTCTGCGGGACGACCATCATCAGCGCGCCGGCGACGCTCCGGAACGCCTGGACGGAGCGCGTGCCGGCGGCGATGCCGCCGTAGGAGACGAAGCCCAGCGCCTTGTGGCGCCACTCCTGGTTGAGATAGTCGACGGCGTTCTTGAGCGAGGCCGGGAACGAATGGTTGTACTCCGGAGTGACGAACACGATCGCGTCGGCGGCGTCGACCGTAGCGCTCCAAGCCTTGGTGTGGTCCTTCGTGTACTCGCGGAACCGCGGGTGGTTGGGCTCGTCCATCAGCGGCAGGTCGAGCTCCGCGAGATCGACCTCCTCGACGTCGAACCCGCCGTGCTCGCGGGCGACATTCGTGAACCAGTCGCCGATAGGCCGGCCGGCGCGCCCGGGACGCGTGCTCGCGATCACGATCAGAAGCTTGGGCTTTGACATGGCGCGGCAGTCTATAGGGGCGGCTTCTGATGTCCGCAGCTGCAGGGTCCGTTAGTTTCTCGCCTCGTGAACGCGTGGACGTGGCTGGCGGTGGCTGTCGTGGGTGGCTTCGGTGCGGTCGCGCGGTTCGTGGTCGACGGCTGGGTCGGCTCACGCATCGACAGTGAGTTGCCGATCGGCACGTTCGTGATCAACATCAGCGGCGCCTTCCTGCTGGGACTGCTCGACGGTCTCGCGCTGAGCGGCAACGCGATGGTGGTGGCTGGTACCGCCGCGATCGGCGCCTACACGACGTTTTCGACCTGGATGTTCGAGACGCATCGGCTGAGCGAGGACGGCGAGTACGCCGCCGCGGCGCTGAACATCGGCGCCAGCATCGTTGCCGGGTTCGCCGCTGTGGTGCTAGGACATCTGGTCGGTAAGCACCTGTGACCAACGAGCTGCTGAAGCTGACCACATACTTCGGTGAGCGCGACCGCACCGATGGCGAGCTGCTGGCCGACGAGCTGTTCGCGCTCTACGGAGAGGAGCGCCTGCGAATCAGCGCGATGCTCCGGGGGGTCGAGGGCTTCGGCCACCATCACAGCACCCACACCGAGCTGCTGCTGTCGCTCTCGGAAGATCTGCCGGTCGTGTCCGTGGCGGTCGACATCCCCGAGCGGATCGAGGCGCTGCTGCCGCAGGTGCTTGACGTGAAGCGGCGCGGACTTGTGACGCTCGAGCGGGCCCGCCTGCTGGCTGGCCCGCTCGGGGCTCGCCCCGAGACCAGCTGGCTCCTGCCGGAGGATCTGCGCGATCAGGCGAAGCTGACCGTGTTCCTGGGACGCCACGAGCGCGCGGCTGGACGCCCGGCGTTCGTCACTGTCTGCGAAGTCCTGCACGCGCACGGCGTCGCCGGCGCCACCGTCCTGCTCGGGGTCGATGGCACGCGCGATGGTCGCCGCGTGCGCGCGCGGCTACTCGCGCGCAACGCCGATGTGCCGATGCTGGTCGTCGCCGTGGGGAGCGGAGCGGCGATCGCCAACGCTGCGCCCGCCCTGGCTGAGGTGCTGGCGGAACCACTGATGACGCTCGAGCGGGTGCAGGTCTGCCGGCGCGATGGGAAGCGCATCGCGGACCCCGAGCCGGTCCCGCCCGTGCTCGAGCACGAACTGTTGTGGGGACAAAAGCTGACAGTCCACTCGCGCGAGGATGACCGCGTGGATGGCCATCCGCTCCATCGCGTGCTTGTGCGCCGCCTGCGCCGGGAGCGCGTCGCCGGCGCCACCAGCCTGCGCGGTGTGTGGGGCTTCCAGAACGACGATCCGCCACACGGAGACAGGTTCTGGAGGGCACAACGACGGACCCCGGTGATGACGATCGTCGTCGATACACACGAGCGGATCGCCGAGGTCTTCGGTCTGGTCGAGGAGGTCACCGCGCAGCGCGGTCTGGTCACGGTCGAGGCCGTGCCGGTTCGCGTGCTGCCAGGCGTATAGACGCCGCGCGTCGCGCTTGTGCGCTCAGACGCGGCGCTTGCTCTTGTCCCGCGACGCCGGCGCGAAGAACTGCTCGACGGCGTGGGCGATGCCGGTCGCGATCGCGCGCTGGCCGCTGCGGCTGTTGGCGAGCGAACCCTCGAACGGATCGGTGATGAACAACGGCTCGATCAGTGCACCCGGCATCCGGCTGGGGGTGTTGAAGTAGCCGCGCCTGGCGGGACCGAGCAGCAGCAGGTGGCCGTACGCGTCGGCGGCTTCGCCGAGCGAGGAGCCAAGCTGGTCGTCGACCTGGACGCCCCCGTCAGGGATCGCCCAGCCATGGCTGTTCATCGAGGCAAGCACATCATCCTGGACCAGCCTCGCCAGTCGCAGGTTCGCGGCAGCGAATGGGCGGACGGGGTCGTAACCGGTGACCGAGCCGGCGTTGCCGGTCGCGCCGGCGTCGAAGTAGATGCCGATCAGGGCGTTGGCGCCGGCGTCGTTGGCGCACACGGCCCGCGCGGCAACATCGTCATGAACTCCCTGCGACGTCAGCAGTGTGCCGTCGACGTCCGCCGTAGTCAGGCGTGCGACCGAGCTGTTGGTCGTGCGGGAGACGACGACGCGAAAGCCCTGACCCCGCAGCAGCGTCATCGCATCGAGCTCGACGGGCAGCGTCTCATCGGCTTCGTAGATTGTCTTGCCGGCTCTGGTCTCACCGACCGAGCCGGGATCGAGCCCGCCATGGCCGGCGTCGAGGAACACCGTCCGGTGCCGATCGCCTGAGGTTGGCGGGTAGGCCATGCAGGCCGTCTTCGCGAAGCGAGCGGCGTCCACCGGGGTTGCGGCGGCCGTGGCCGAGTGGGGGGTCTTCGGAGCGTGACCGTCCGAGACAACGCCCGCGCCAACGCCGATGACCACGGCAATCAGCAGACCAGTGCCCACAGAGATGCGTCGGGTGCGTCTGGTCGAGGTTGTCATCAGGGGGTGGGTGGCCCGATCGAGTGCGAACTCGGGTCAACTCAACCATGGCCGCGCGACCTAAGCGCAGTCTTTCGCGCCTACGAGGAAACAGTTAGGAGTTAGGCATCGGCCGATGTTGTGAAAAGCAAAGGCATGAATGTCAATCGACTTACTTGACCTCTTTGCGAAAGCCTGCTTACCTTTCGCTTCACCGGGCAGCATCGGGGCGTATCGGACGTGATCGTCACTGGCGGCTGCGCGACTCATCTCGCGGCCGGTCGTCTGGGGGGATTCTCTCCTCTCGCCCCAGGCGGCCGGTCCTTCGCGTTACGCGACCGAACGCAGCTGCGGCGTGATCAGGTGCGCTTCCAGCAGTGCGCTCATACGCTCGCCGTCCAACGGCTCCGCGAACAGGTACCCCTGGCCGCGCTCGCAGCCCGCGTTGCGTAGCTCCGATAGCTGTTCGTGTGTCTCGACACCCTCGGCGACCGCCGTGAGGTTGAGCGAGTGGGTCAGCGCCACGATCCCGCTCAACAGGCCACGCTCGCTCGGTTCGCCGAGCTGCGTGACGAAGCGCCGGTCGAGCTTGAGCACGTCGATCGGCAGGCGTGACAGATATCCGAGCGAGGAGAAGCCCGAGCCGAAGTCGTCGAGCGCAACGCCGACGCCGAGCCTGCGAATTGCCTGCAGACGATCGGTGACAGAACGGAAGTCCTCGATGAAGACGTTCTCGGTGATCTCGAGGATCAGCGACTCGGGCTCGATCCCGGTCTCGGCGACGACCTCGGCAACCTCGTCGACGAAGCGGGGTTCGAGCAGCTGGCGCGGAGAGATGTTGACCGACAGCGTCAGGTGGCCATGGTCCGCGTGCGCGCGGCGCCAGCGGGCGCCGCGATCGCAGGCGTTGCGCAGAACCCACGAGCCCAGCGGGACGATCATTCCGGTCTGCTCGCACAATGCGATGAACTGGGTGGGGCCGACCAGGCCGCGGCCAGGGTGCTGCCAGCGCAGCAGCGCCTCGGCGCCGACGATCCGCATGCTTTCGAGCTCGACGACGGGCTGGAAGAACAGCTCGAACTGGTCGTGTTCGAGCGCGACCTCGAGCTGGGAGCGCAGCTGCAGGCGCTTACTCGCCCGCGCGTGCATGTCGGCTTCGTAGAGGGCGTAACCGCCCTTGCGGTCGCGCTTGGCGACGTACATCGCGAGGTCGGCGTTGCGTAGCAGGTTCTCCGGTGAGGATCGGCCGTCGGCGAGCGCGACGCCGATGCTGGCGGCGAGCGTCATGCGCTCGCCGGCCAGGAGCATCGGGCTGTTCAGTGACGCCACGATCCGTTCGGCGAGCTCGATCACGGCGTCCGGTTCGGACGCATCCTCGACCAGCACACCGAATTCGTCGCCACCGAAGCGCGCCACCGTTATCGGCAGCTCCTCGAACTGGCGCAGCCGCTGCGCGACCGCGACCAGCGCGACATCTCCGGTCTCGTGCCCGAGCACGTCATTGATCGGCTTGAAGTCGTCCAGATCGACGAACAGGACTCCGAACAGTCTCTTCGAGCCGCCGTCGGCGCGCTTGTGGGTCGCCCGCAGGCGCTCGAGGAAGAGGCGCCGGTTTGCCAGCCCGGTGAGTGGGTCGTGCAGGCCCAGGTAGGCGTGCGTGTGAGCTACCTCCGCGAACAGGTCGGCGACCACGATCGTGCCGAAACGGTCGTCCCCGTATCTGATCACGATGTCGTGGTAGCGGCTGTCCATCGGACGCGCCTGAACCTCGCGGGCGGCGTCGATCGGCGTCATCGAGGCCGGCAGGATCAGCGTGTCCGGGCGCGGCAAGCTGCCGATCCGATGCCGCGCGTAAAGCGAGCGGCCATGTCCGAGCGGCCCGACCAATTGCGAGAAGAACCAGTCGCGGCTGATGCACACCGCATCGTCATCGTCCTCACCGCTGACGACCATCGCGCTCAGGGCCGGATCGGCCAGGAACATGCGCTCGACTTCGAATACGGGCACTTCCGGCGAGATCGTCGCGCGATCGCACGGAAGCTCGCCGATCGTCTCGACAGGGGGGCGCGAGGCATCCAGACCCGAGGTACTTCTCAAAAGACTCACGAGTGGTGCATCGTCATGCGGCAGGCTCTGCTTGAACTTCGCGCCCCGCTGATCACATGTTGGTCACATCTCCGCGCGCCTGCAACGGCCCTTGCAGCGCGAGCGTTCCGCGCAACCATCGGACGGCGGCCGGCAGGTGTTGCGGATCGATGTTGTGGCCCGCAGTCGGACTCGTGGTACTCGACGTCAAGGCCGCCCGCGGTGAGCAGCTCATTCGCGTGCCGCGCGAAACTGACGTCCATGATCGGGTCGTTGCGGCCGTGCGCGATGAACACGCGGGTGTCCTTGCGCCCGTCGAGGTCAGGCTCCCAGCCATCGACGGTCGGGATGAAACCGGAGAACGCGAGGATCCCGGCGACCGGCGGCCGATCGCTGCCGAGAGCCATCGCGTAACTCATCACCGAGCCCATCGAGAACCCGCCGAAGACGGTGTTCTCAGGCGCGATCCCGGTGCGCTCCCACAACTCGTCGTGGAACGCGGCGAGCTTCCCGTAGGCGGCATGGAACGTGTCGTAATCGGGGTAGCCGACGCGCGGCACCACGTACCAGTGCTTGCCGGGCCAGCCCTGGACAGTCAGCGGGCCGCCGGGGGTGACGACGTGCAGTCGGCGCTCCGGGTCGAGCACGTCGGCAAGCCCGAGCAGGTCGTTCTCGTCGGCGCCGCGGCCGTGGTGGAGGACCAGCAGGCCCTCCGCCTGGGCCCTCGGCGGGACGCTCTCTGTATTCGAGCGTGCTCATCGTCATGCCTCGCTCGCGGCCGTCGCGGCGCGCGGGTTGGTAAGTGGGGTCAGCACGCGCTCGAGCTGCGGGCGCAGATGCTCGTGCTGGGTCGGCAGGCGTAGTGCCTCGCCGAGATGCTCGGGGTCCTCGTCGACAGCGAAACCGGGCGAGGTCGTCGCGATCTCGAAGAGGATGCCCTGCGGCTGACGGAAGTAGATCGCGTTGAAGTAGTCGCGATCGATCACCGGCGTGACATGCATGCCGGCTGCAGCAACACGCTGCTGCCACGGCACGTGGTCGGCGTCAGCCGAGTGCCAGGCGATGTGATGCACGGTGCCGGCACCTTGGATCCCGTGCTGGGTCGCTGGGTCGTAGGCCCAGTTGAACGTGCGCGTCGGACCCACGAGCTGATAGGCGCCCTGCGTCTCGCTGGGGATGAAGCCAAGTGTCTCGGTCAGCAGCTGCGCGTCGGCGTCGACCGGGCGGCCGATGTACGCGCGCGCTCCCTCGACGCCGGTGATCGCGTGCTCCGCCGGGATCTCCGGGTGTACGGCCTGCAGCCGCGGGTTGTCAGGGTTGGCGACAACGAGCTCGAGCTCGAGCCCGTCGTAATCGGCGAACTTGAGCGAACCGTCGGAGCACTCGTTCGAGTATCCCTGCCGATCGAGGCGCTGCTGCCAGAAGTCGAGCGATTCGTCGCTCGGGACACCGAGCTGGATCGTGTGGATCATGCCCGCCCCGGGCCGGCCGGGCTGGACGCCGGCGAACTCGAACCAGGTCAGGATCGAGCCGGGCGAGCCGTGCTCATCGCCGAAGTAGAGGTGATAGGCCTCCGGCGCGTCGAAGTTGACCGTCTTCTTGACCAGCCTCAAGCCGAGCGTGTCGGCATAGAAGCCGACGTTGCGCGGGGCGTCGCTGGTGATCATCGTGATGTGGTGCATACCGTCGAGCTGCATTGCTGCCTCCGGTGTCATGTGCCGCAATTGAGAATCTGTTGTGTGCTCAACCTACTCTCGGGCGGGCACAAGTCCAAGACATCTACGCGCCGATCCAGACGCTGCGCATCTGGATCACCTCCATCTGACAAACCGGCGCGGGTATGGTCCCGGCATAGCGATGGCCGACCTGCCCCCGAACGTGACGTTGGCCCAGCTTTCGTACTTCGTCGCCGTGGCGGAGGAGCTCAACTTCACGCGCGCGGCGGACCGTCTGCACGTCAGCCAATCGCCGCTCAGTCAGGCGATCAAGGCGCTCGAGACGAACCTCGGGGTGACACTGCTAACCCGCACCAGCCGCCACGTCGAGTTGACCGAGGCGGGCGAGGAGTTGCTGCCGGCGGCACGCACGGCGCTCGGCGCCGTCGAACACGCAGTCAAGGTCGCGCGCGAAGCGGGGCAGGGAGAGCGGCGCCTGGTGCGCGTCGGATTCCTCGCCTACGGCGCCTGCAACGTGATCGATGAGTCGCTGGCGGCATTCGCGGCACCGGCGTCGCAGCTCCGCCTCGAGGTGCACCAGACCGACTTCTCCGACCCGAGCGGAGGGCTGAGAGACTCAATTGTCGACGTCGCCTTCCTACGGTTGCCTGTGACAGCGCCCGAGCTCGCGATCGAGCCACTCACCAGTGAGCCGCGTGTCGCCATGCTGCCGGCGTGGCACCCGCTCACTGGCCGCGAAGCGATCGAAATCACGGATCTGTTGGACGAGCACTGGCTGCAGATGCCCGGCCGCGACCAACTCTGGCGTGACTTCTGGCTGGCGACGGCGCACCGCGACGGCGTCGCGCCGCTGCTCGGCCCCGAGGTGCGGACTGTCGAGGAGCAGCTGACGGCCACCGTGACCGGCGCCTACGTGAGCCTCACGCCCGAGTCGGTGGCGACCTTCTACCGGCGCCCGGGAGTCAGCTACGTCCCCGTCGGCCAGATCGAGCCCAGCGACGTCGCGATCGCCTGGCGCCACGCCGATGAACGTCCGAGCGTGCGTGAGTTCGTCTCTTCGGTGCGTGACACGGCTGCGGCGCTGACGGCTGGCCGTCTATGAGCGCGGAGGCAGAACCGACAGTCACGGCCGCCGCTCCGGCCCAGCCGACGCCCGGGGGCTGGGCGCCGATGCGCTACGCGGACTTCCGCCGGCTGTGGCTCGCCCAGTTCACGAGCAACGTCGGCTCGTGGATGCAGACGGTCGCCGCTCAGTGGGTGATGACTTCGCTCACCAGCTCGGCCCTGCTGCTGAGCGCCGTCCAGGCGGCGGGCAGCATCCCGGTGCTGCTGCTCGCGGTTCCGGCTGGCGCACTCGGCGATCTGTTCGATCGCAAGCGCCTGATCTTCTTCGGCCAGCTCGTGATGCTTGTGGGAGCCGCCGGCCTGGCCGTGCTGTCGGCCGTCGGCGCGCTCACCCCGGCCGTCCTGATCGGACTGCTGTTCGTAATCGGGGTCGGCGGTGCGATCGGCGCCGCGACCTGGCAGACGCTGCAACCGGAGCTGGTGCCCGGCGACGTGCGCCCGCAGGCGATCGCACTCGGCTCCGTCAACCAGAACCTCGCGCGCGCGGTCGGGCCGGCAATCGGCGGACTGCTGCTCGCCGCGACCAGCGCGGCGCTGCTGTTCGGTGTCAACGCAGCATCGTTCGTGGCCGTGCTTGGCGCCGTGATGGTCACGCGGATCCCTGTGCGCGGGCAGACGATGCCGCGCGAGCACGCGTTCGCCGCAGTACGTGCGGGCGGCCGCTTCGTCGTCAACTCACCGACGCTGCTGGCGGTGATCGCCCGCACGATCGCCTTCGTGTTCTTCGCGGGGGCGATGTGGGCGATCCTGCCGCTGGTCGCCCGGGAGCGCCTCGGCCTCGGCTCTGGTGGTTACGGTCTGCTGCTCGGCTGCGTCGGCATCGGCGCGCTACTCGCCGCCAACCTGGGGCCCGCGCTGAAGCGACGATTCTCGCCGGCCGTCATCTACGCGCTTGCCTGCGTGCTGGTCGCGGGGCCGGCGGCGCTGCTGGCGGTGACCCATAGCGTCCCTCTCACGGCCGTCGTACTGGTGGTCTCCGGGTCCGCGTGGATCACAGCGCTCGGCGTCCTCGGCACCGGCTACCAGGGCCAGCTGCCGGCCTGGGCAAAGGCGCGCTCCTACGCGTACTACCTGATCGCCTTCCAGGGCGCGAACGGCATCGGCTCGCTCTCGATCGGCGCCGTCGCTGACCGCACGAGCGTGCGCACGGCGCTGCTCGTGATCGCGGGTGGATTGATCGCCAGCCTGATCGTTACCTTCCGGCTGCCGCTACCGGTGCGCGCCGACGGCGACGAGCATGCGTCCGACCCGCTGCCGCTTCCGGACCTGGAGGATCCTTCCGGTCACGGCCCGGTGGCCGTGACCGTCGAGTACGAGCTGCAGCCCTCGAACGTCGACGCCTTCCTTGCGCTCACGGGCGACCTGCGCCGCATGCGCCGGCGCACCGGCGCCGTGCACTGGCACATGCACCGCGACATCGAAGATCCGAACCGCTTCAGCGAGATGTTCATCGTCGCGACCTGGGAAGAGCATGAGCGTCAGCACGTGCGTGTCGAGCGCGCTGACCAGCAGCTACTGACCCAGATCGATCAGATGCTCCAGCCCGGACATCCCCGGACCGCGCGTCACGCGGTGGGCGTCAAACCCTCGCGCCGCTGACCGCGGCTCTGGAGGAACTCCTGCCGCGCGTGCGTCGCAAGCGTCATCAGCGCTGCGACGAATGGGTCGCGCTGCGCCTCGGCAAGTGGGTCGAGGAAGCGTGCAGCGATCACGCTCTGTGCCACGGCTGCCGTGTTCAGCAACGGCTGCGCCGAGGGGTCGAGTGCGAGCAGACGCCGCCGGCGGTCCCGCTCGTCCGGGACGCGGTCGATCAGATTCGCCCGCTCGAGCCGTTGCAGCAGGACCGTCATCGTGGCCTTGTCGATGATCGTCATCTCGCCCAGCGCGCGCTGGTCGAGCGCGCCTGCGTGTTCGACAGTCCTCAGCACCAGGTATTGCAGCGGTGTGATCGGCTGCTTGAGCTCCTCTGACCAGACGCGCGTGTGCCGCTGCAGCGAGCCGCGGACGACGCGACCGAGGCCCCAGGGCACCCGGTAGGGCTCACCGTGCCCGTCGGGCGGCGGGATCACGAACTGCTCAGGCGCCTCCTCGCGGTCCGCGTACGCGATCAGCTCCAGCGAGTGGATGAAATCGCTGCGCTGCTGCGGCTCGAGGGGAGTCAGCAGCCGGTCGTTGCCGATCACGATCCGTTCCTGCGATGCGTAAACGAGCTCCCACGCCTCGTCACTTGCTCGCAACTCGTACCGGCGGCGGTCGATCGCGCTGCGCTCCTGCACGATCAACCCTCTCTGCGCGAGGTTCGTGACGACGCTCGCAACGGTCGATTCGTCGATGAACGTCGCTTTGCAGACGGAGCGATGATCGAGGCCCGGCGCGTTGACCACCGCGGTCATCACCGTGATCTGCGTACCGGTGATGCCCTCACCTGCGGCGGCGTTACGCATCCGCTGCTGTGCCTGTGCCAGCGTCCGCAGCAGCAATGGCAGCCGCGCGGCGATCTCCTCATGACCTGCGGTCGGAGCCTGTACGGCCGCTTGTCCAGTGCACGCATTTGTCATGTGAGCCACCCCGATCGTGCGCCGAGCTTACCGGGGTCCGCCGACGGCGGGCGGATCCACGCCCAGCTCGGCGAGGACGGTTATTGCCCGCGGGCCACGACCCCCCTCGCCAAGCCGCTCGGGCACGGCCGCCCCGGCCGCGAGCAGGAAGCGCACGATCTCCGCGTAGGGCTCGGCCGGGATCTCCTCGACCAGCTGCATCGTCGGCCCTCCTTCGGGCTCGTGGCAGTGACGCGAGCCGTGCAGGGCCGCACCGATTGCGCTGCCGCCGTCGCGGAAGCTGAGCGCTGCGCCACGCCCGACCAGTTCGCGCACCATCTGCACGCGGCCGCGCCAGCACGCCTGGCCGAGTGGGTCGTCTTCGCTGTCCGGATTGCCATCGACGCGCGCACCGCTGTCGAGCAGCCGCCGCACCGTGTCGAGCTGACCGCCCTGGATCGCGAGGATCACCATCTCGTCGAGGAGCGCCGGCGGTGGCTCTGGCGCTGCGGCTGCGTTTGCGCCGCGCTCGCGCAGCAGTTCGGCGACCTCCTCCTCGCCCCACAGCAGTGCGATCTGCAGCGGTGTCAGGCCGTGGTGGTCGGGCGTGTCGATCGGCGCGCCGGCATCGAGGAGCGCAGCGACCGTGCGCGGCGGACGCCGCCGCCAGAGCGCCTGGTGCAGGTGCTCGGCCCACGGATGCGCACCGTGCGTGCAGAACATCTCGACCATCTCGGCGTTTGGGAAGTTGAGCGCGCGGCCGAGGTCGTAGTCGATGACCTCCTGTTTTGCGCCCGCCTCGATCACCAGCTGCGCGCAGGTTGGGTCGCGGAGCTCACACGCGTGATAGAGGACCTCGTTGCCGTGCAGGCCCTCGCGCTCGTCGGTCGGGTCGGCTCCGGCCTCGAGCAGCATCCGCGTCAGTTCGGCGTCGCCTGCAATCCCGGCGGCGCCGTACAGGGCGACCTGCAGCCATTCGCCCTTCACGTACGAGGCATTTGGATCCGCACCGGCGTCCAACAGACGCCGCACGACCTCACGGATGCCCGCCGCGCGCTGGGGATCACCGCGCAGCAGCCGCGAGAAGCAGGCGTAGAGGATCGGTTCCCAGCGGTCCGAGCCGGTCGGCTCGTTCGCGGCCTGTGGCCGGGCCGCGAGCCGACGCGAAACCTCGTCGGCCTCACCCGTCGCGCACGCGCAGGCGAGATCGTGCCGCGCAATCGCCGGATCGGCATCGAGCAGCGCTCGAGCACGACGAAGGTCGGCGGAGGTCACCGCCGTGATCAGCGCCGTCGCACGCTCGGACGCGTCGAGGGTGACCGCCTCGACACGGAACTTGAGTCGCGGCCAGGATTGGAAGCCGTACTCGCGCGCGATCGCAAGCTGTGCGAGCGCTAGCGACCGGAACTCGCCGGACTTCCGCCGGCGCTTGGCCTCGTCGCGCAGGTGGCGCAGATCCGGACAGGGCGGCAGCGAACGTACTTCGGACATGTCAGCTCCTCTCGGTCTCCGACGGGTCCGCACGCCGGACCGAAAGTCATGTCCGACACGTTGGCTTCAGCTGTTGGTCAGGTGGGCCTGAGGCCCTCTCCGCGGACCGGATGCACCCTGCGCGCGCTGGTTAAATTAGCGAGGAATCCGATGTCTGGCGACCCTTTCGATCTGCAGCGGTTCGTGGACGCGCAGGACCGCGGCGGGATCTACGCGCGTGCGCTCGCCGAGCTGCGCCAGGGCCGTAAGCAGGGCCATTGGATTTGGTTCGTGTTTCCGCAGATCACGGGGCTCGGGTCGAGCGACATGGCCCGCTTCTACGCGATCTCATCGCTCGACGAGGCGACCGCGTACCTGGCCCATCCGATGCTCGGGCCGAGGTTGGACACGTGCGCTGAGGCACTGCTCGAGCTACCCACGCGCGACGCCGGCGCCGTGCTCGGCGAAGTCGACGCGATGAAGCTGCGCTCCTCGATGACGCTGTTCGCGCACGTCGTCCAGGCGGCGCCCGTGTTCAGACGGGTTCTCGAAGAGTTCTACGCCGGGATCGCCGATCAGGCCACCGAGCAGCGGCTCGGTGGGCCGCCTGTCAGCTGACCGGCGGGCTTCGTCGTCGGTTGGCGGCCGCACGCGAGCGCCGGCTCGGTGGTCGCTGCGATCGCTCTCTTCCTGCTGTTCAGCTACGCGATCTCGTGGGCCTGTGCAGTGATCGGCCTCGTCAGCCGGGACGCAGAATCCTCGCAGGGGATTGGCCTGGTCATTCTGTTCCCACTGGCGATCGTCTCCAACGCATTGGTGCCGACTCAGCACATGTCAGCGGCGATCCGCACGATCGCCGAGTGGAATCCGGTCAGTGCCGTGACCACCGCGGCCCGCCAGCTCTTCGGCAATCCGAACCCATCGTCGACGATCCATGTCTGGCCGATGGAGCATCCGGTGATCGCAGCGCTGGCCTGGTCGGTGCTGCTGCTCGCCATCTTCGCGCCGATGGCGGCCCACATGTACCGCAGCAAGACCGTCGATTGACGAGCGGCCGGTGTGCCCGCTGGCACACCGGCTCTTCACAGCAGGTACGGGATCAGCATCTTCGTGTGGGCCTGATACGCGGGGTACGCCTCAGGGAAGGTGGCTGTGAGGTTGCGCTCCTCGACCCTCGCGGAGTAGACGAAGTACGCCCCCAGGATCACCGCGATCCCCAGGCCGATCAGGTTCGTGGCGAGCGAGGTCCCGACCAGCGCCAGCAGCAGGCCGGAGTAGATCGGGTGGCGGATTAGGCCGTAGGGGCCAGCGGTGATGAGCTCGGGCTCCAGCCTCTGGGTCATCGGCATGCCCCAGTTGCGACCGAGAATCACCCGAGCCCAGATCGCCAGCGCGAGACCGGCCAGGAACAGCGCGGCGCCAATCAGCCCGATTGCGAGGCTGTGAACCTCGAGCGAGCCTCCGCGGAAGCCGCGGACAAGGACCACGACCGCAATCGCAGCGAGCCCGCGTGTTCTGAAGAAGCCCGGCCGGCGGCCGGTGCTGCGGTTGGCGGTGAAGGCCGAGACCAGCCAGCCGATCCAGAAAACCGCCCACGTGATCCCAACCGCAAGTCGGAGGGCGTGCATATGGCGATTGTTGCGCGGCGCCCGGTCGCGGCTCAGCCGCGCAGACGGCTCACGGCGGCGTCGAGCGCGGCGCGGGCGTCGCTCGCCAGTTGGCGCGTGATCTCGGCGGCCGGTAGGGCCTGCACGAGTGCGTGTGCCTGCCCCGCCCACAGGTTGATCAGGTCGGGATCGCCGACCTTGCGGGCGTGGGCACGTAGCGGCGAGGTCAGATGGTGGATCTCCGGGTACGCGGCCGGGGCGGCCGGACTGTGCTCGCGGTGCAGGCGGTTCTCGATCCCGCGGGCGGTGCGGCCGCTGAACGCGCGCGTCAGGACGGTGCGGGTTTCCGTCGCCGTCGCCGTCCGCTGGGCCTCGGAGGTGCCGGCCTCGTCAGCGGACAGGTACGCGGTAGCGAGTTGGGCGGCGCCGGCGCCGGCCGCCAGCACGGCCGCGAGTGCGGCTCCGGTCATGACCGAACCGGCGGCGATCAGCGGTAGGTCGACCGCGTCGCCGATCAGCTGCAACGCCGCGAGCAGCGTCAGCTCCGAGCCGGAGTCATCATCGATGAAGATGCCGCGGTGACCGCCGGCTTCGACGCCCTGCACGATCAGCGCATCGACACCGACCGCCGCGGCGGCCCGCGCCTCCTCGGGCGAGGTTACGGTCAGCCATACCTCCGAGCCGGCCGCCCGTAGACGCTCGGCTGCCCTCGCCGGTGGCAGCCCGAAGGTGAAGGAGACGACCGGCACGGGGTCTGCGATCAGCAGCTCGAGCTTCGCCTCGAGGTTGTCATCGTCAAAGCGCGGCGTTCCGAGCTCGACGCCGGTCCTGGCCGCCTCTGCGTTCAGGTGCGCGGCGTACGCGAGCACAAGCTCGGGATCGGCTGGGCTGCCACCACCGGCGAACACGCCGACGCCGAAACTGTCGGTGAGCGCTCGCGCTCGGGCGATGTCCTCACGGAGGCGCTCTGGCGTCAGGTAGCCGGCGGCCAGAAAGCCGAGTCCGCCCGCGCCGCTGACAGCCGCGGCGAGCTCAGGGGTGGAGGGGCCGCCTGCCATCGGCGCCAGGACGATCGGGACCGCCAGGCTGTCCAGTGCGGTGCTCGGCACGTGCTCAGTTTGGCTCCTTCTCGCCCGGAGCGTCGGGCAGCAGAGCGGGCGCCAGCCACAGGAAGCCCGTTACGACGAACACGAACAGCGACGCCACCCCGACCGCGTGCAGCGGCTTGGCGTCCGCGAGCACGAGCAGTCCGACGCCGACGATCAGCGCCGCGATCGCAACCCGCCCGGTCGGCGCCGGTCGGCCGGGGAGCTGCGGTGGCGGTTCGCTCTCCGGTGCGGGCTCGGTCTCCGGGATCGGGTCGAAGCTGCCGCGCAGGGTCAGCCGGAACAGCCACGCCAGCGCCGGGAATATGATCGCGCCGCCACCGAGCACGGCGATGATCACCGCGATCAGTGTGTTGTAGGGGGCGGCCGCCTGTTGCACGTCGAGTCCCGGGAGAACCCGCGGCCACTGTGCGAGCGCCCAGCCGGCGATCACCGCCGCCAGCGCCAGCGCCGCGGCGTAGCGCGCCGGCTCGTACATGCGCCGGTATACGAGCCCGAGCGCGACGATGCCGGAGACCGCGGAAACCAGCACCGCCGGCAGCGCGCGTCCGGCGACGAGCTCGTGGTAGAGCGGATAGGCATAGTGGTGGATGGCTACGAGACCGGCGACCGCCAGGGCGCCGGCCAGCAGGCCGGCGATCAGCGCACGGAGGCGAAACGATTCCGCCATGCGGTTCTCGCCGCGACGCGTGCAGTCAGCCGCGAGGTACACGGCGGCGAGATAGGCCGCGGTTGCAACAGCGATCACCCCGTCGAGCACCTGCGTGACTCCGAGCCAGCTGCCGAAGTGGGCGCCCGCGGCGTTGCCCACGGGCACCGCGCCAATCGCGATCGCGCCGACCATCGTGCCGAGTGCGAATGGCGTGAGGATCGATGACAGCGAGAAGATCCCATCGATCAGGACGTCCTCGCGCGGGCGCGTCGCGCCGGACCGCAGGGCGTAGGCGGCGCCGCGCATCACGATCCCGAGCCCGGCGATGAACAGCGGCACACAAAGTGTCGAGGCGATCGAGCCGAAGGCGACCGGGTAGGCGGTCCAGAACACCGTCAGCACGAAGATCAGCCAGACGTGGTTCGCCTCCCAGACCGGGCCCATCGAATGGTGCGCGGTCTCGCGGATCTCGTCGCCGTGCTCGCCAGGCCCGGACAGCAGCGTCCAGAAGCCTGCGCCGAAGTCCGCGCCGGCGAGCACGGCGTAGAGCACAACCCCGATCAGCACGAAGACCAGCGGGACAGCCGACAGGAATGGCGAGCTCATTGGTGCACCGGTTCCAGCTCGAGTGGGCGCCTTGCGAGGCGCCGGAGTACCCACGCGAGGCCGATTGCGACGGCGGCGTAGGCCGCGGCGAGTGCGGCGTAGCCGACCGGGATGCCGGGAGCGCCCGTGACCGCGTTCTTGGTCAGCATCACGTGGTAGACGACCCAGGGCTGGCGACCGACCTCGGTGACGACCCAGCCGGTGATCAGTGCCACCACCGCCAGCGGACCGGCGATCACGAGGGCTCGGTAGAACCAGGGCGTCTCGGGCAGCCGTTTCAGACGTATCCGCACGCCGAGCGTGAACAGGCTGAGCAACAACAGCAGCGAGCCGATGCCGACCATGATCTGGAAGTCGATGTGCACCACGTTGACGGGCGGGCGCAGCGACGGCGGCACCGTGTCGAGGCCCTTGACGGTCGCGTTCCAGCTGTGGAACGCGAGCAATGACAGGCCGTGTGGGATCTCGATCGCGAACTTGAGCCTGCCGTTCTCGTAATAGCCGAGCAGGTGCTCGGGCGCGCCTCTGGTCGTCCTGGTGAGGCCCTCCATGGCCGCGAGCTTGACCGGCTGAGTGGTGGCGACGTCGCGCGCGGCCCAGTCGCCGACGGGCGCCTGTGCGATCGAGGCCAACGCAGCGATTGTGAGCGGGATCGCGAGTCCTGCGCGCTCGTACCGGCCCCAACGTCCACGCAGCCGCGCGAATGCGTAGACGCCGGCGAGGATGAAGCCCGAGACCATGTAGCCGGCGATGTACATGTGCACGAGCTCGTTCCAGAGGTAATCGTTGCCGAGCAGCGCGGCCCACGGATTGGAGTGCACGACCTTGCCGTGAAGCAGCGTGAAGCCAGTCGGGTGCTGCATCCACGCATTGACCGAGATCACCATCAGCGACCCGGTGAAGCCGGTGATCACGATCGGGACGCCGCTCAGCAGATGGATCTTCGGTGACAGCTTGTTCCAGCCGTAGACGTAGATGCCGATGAAGATCGCCTCGACGAAGAAGGAGAAGCCCTCGATCGCGAAGCCGAGGCCGAAGACGCCGCCGAACGTGCCTGTGAAGTTCGGCCACAGCAGGCCCATCTCAAAACTGAGGATCGTGCCGGTGATCACGCCGACACCGAATAGGACGATCATCACGCGTGACCAGCGGCGGGCGAGTTCCAGGTAGACCTGGTCGCCGGTTCGCAACCAGCGGACCTCGGCGAACAGCACCATCGCCGGGAACGAGATGCCGAAGCTGACGAGCGGGATGTGCACGATGAATGACAGCGCCTGCATCTGGCGCGCCTCCAGCAGGTAATGCTGGTGCGCGGGGGCGAAGGCGGCTGCGAGCGCGGGGAGCATCTCAGTTACTCCGCCGCCACCACGACCTTGCCGATCACAGCCGAGGACTCGACGAGCCGATGCGCCTCGCGCAATGTGTCGGTGTTGATCGGTGACAGGCGACGGTTCAGCGTCGTGCGGATGGCGCCCTCGTCAAGGAGTTGGGCGGCCTGATTGAGCAGTTCGCGTTGGTGGCTGCTCTCGGGCTCGTGTAGCGGGCTCGTGAACATGAACTCCCAGTGCCAGCTCTGGCTCTTCTCCTTGAGCGGCAGGATGTCGAGGCCCTCGGGTTCGTCGATGGCGACCACCTCGCCGTGGACCACCATCATGTCGGCGTAGTTCTGGGCGTTGCCGGCCGAGAATGGACTGAAGATCCAGCGCGCGCCCTCCGGCGCGATCTCCGCGACCTCCTCCTTCAGGTTGTCGCGGTCGACGACGTGTTGGGCGCCCATCTGCCGCGCCCAATCGGCTGATTCGCCGCGGGCGGCGGTGGCGATGACGGTGACATCGGTGAGAGCCCGTGCGAGTTGGGTCACCATCGAGCCGACGCCACCGGCGCCACCGATCACAAGCAGATGGCCGTTACTCCCCTCAGTCAGTCTGAGTTTGTCGAATAGCGACTCCCAGGCGGTGATGGTCGTAAGTGGCATCGCTGCGGCCTGTGCGAAGTCGAGCGTTGTCGGGCTTGTGGCCGACGATCCGGTTATCGACGACCTGGCGTTCTGAGTTGCTGCCGGGTCGCGCGATCGAGCCCGCGTAGTAGACGTCGTCGCCGACCGCAAAGTCGATCACCTCGGCGCCGATCACCAGCACGGTGCCGGCGGCGTCGAAGCCAAGCACCTTGGGAGCGTCACTCGGGTCGAACCTTGCCCGGAGCTTGACGTCGACCGGGTTCACCGAGACGGCCTTGACCGCGACCAGGAGGTCGTGGGGGCCGACGTCGGGCAGTTCGAGGTCGATCTCCACGAACGACTCTGGTGCATCGACCGGGCCATTCTTGATAGCGGCGATCGCGCGAGTACTCCCGGATGCCATCTCGTTGTTCCTCGGTTGTGATTACTCGAGCGCCAACTCACGGAGGTTGGTCTTGGCCAGCGCCATGACCTCGTTGCCGCGGCCGGACAGGATGCTTCTGGTCGCCCAGAAGGTGAAGCCCTTGGCCTGGCTCGCCTCGATGTGAGGCGGCATCGACAGCTCTTCGCGCGTCGTCATCACCTCGATCACCGCGGGGCCGGGATGGGCGAAGGCATCGTGGAGGCTGCGCTTCAGCTCGGTCGGTCGCGCGACCCGTACCCCGTGCAAGCCGACTGCGCGAGCGATCTCGGCGAAGCTGGGGTTGTTGAGATCGGTGCCGAAGTTGACGATCCCGTCCGCCTTCATCTCGAGCTCGACGAAGGCGAGCGCGCCATTGTTGAAGACGACGACCTTCACGGGCAGCTCGAGCTGTCGCAACGTCAGCAGCTCGCCGAGCAGCATCGCCGCACCGCCATCGCCTGAGAGCGCGATCACCTGGCGCTCCGGATATGCCGCCTGTGCGCCGATCGCTTGCGACAGCGCATTGGCCATCGAGCCGTGATTGAACGAGCCGATCAGCCGACGCCGGCCGTTCATCGTCAGGTAGCGCGCCGCCCAGATGACCGGCGTGCCGACGTCGGGGATGAAGATCGCGTCGTCGGCAGCGAGCTTGTCGATCGCGACCGCGGTCGTCTGCGGATGCAGTGGCCCCTTATCGTCGTCTGTCTCGGCAAGCCGATCGAGGCGCTCACGTGTGCGCCGGTAGTGGTCGCTCATGCGCTTGTGGTGATCGCTGTCACGCGGGGTCTTGATCATTGGCAGCAGCGCCCGCGCGGTATCGCGAACCGTCCCGACGAGCGGGACCGTTACGTGCGTCCGGCGACCAATATGCTCGCCGCGCAGGTCCACCTGGATTACGGGTACGCCGTCGGGATAGAAATCGCGGTACGGGAAGTCCGTCCCGAGCAGCAGTAGCGCGTCGCAGTGCTCCATCGCGCGGTATCCGGAGACGAAACCGAGCAGCCCCGTCATGCCGACGTCGTAGGGGTTGTCGTACTCGATGAACTCCTTACCTCGCAGGGAATGAACGACGGGTGCCTGCAGAGCCTCCGCCAGCGCGACGACATCGTCATGCGCGCCATTGCAGCCGGCGCCGGCGAAGATCGTCACGCTGTTTGCCCGGTTGAGGACGGCGGCCGCCTCTTCGAGCGGCTCGCTGGCCGGCACGACGACCTTTGGTGCCGCTTTGATCCGCGCCACATCCTCGCGCTTTCCGACGATCGTGCAGGAAGACCTCGCCTGGGACCACGATGACCGCTACGCCCTGCCGCTCGACCGCGTGCCGCATCGCAATCTCGAGCAGGCGTGGCAGTTGCTCGGGAATGCTGACGAGCTCGGTGTAGACGCTGCACTCGCGGAACACGTCTGATGGGTGTGTCTCCTGGAAGTAGCTGCCACCGATCTCCTCCCGCGGAATGTGCGCGGCGATTGCGAGCACTGGGACGCGGCTGCGGTTGGCGTCGTACAGCCCGTTGATCAGGTGCAGGTTGCCGGGCCCGCAGCTGCCGGCGCAGACTGCGAGTTTTCCGGTGATAGCCGCCTCGCCGGCCGCAGCGAAGGCGGCCGCCTCTTCATGGCGCACGTGTTTCCAGCGCATTTCGTCGTCACGCCGGAGCGCGTCGGTGAAGCCGTTGAGGGAATCTCCGGGAAGGCCGTAAATACGGCGGACTCCCGACTCCTTGAGGGTCGCGACCATGACGTCCGCGACAGTTGTGGCCGACACGGCATCTCCTCTCAGCTTGGGCTTCGAAGCTACGGCGGGCCTGCGTGCGAGAACATACCGCGATGTCGACCTCGATAGGGCCGATTAAATGAGTCGGAGCTGATGTCGACCCTCGGATCGCGCGCGGTTGACGGAGTACGCCACGAGGGCATCCATGCTGTTGTGCTCGGGATCGCCTGCCTTGCGAGCTACGAGGTCGCCAAGCACGCGCTTGCCGGCGTGCATTCGGTGGCCGCATCGGATGCCAACGTCGGCGGGATGTGGGCCGTGATCGCGACGATCTTCGTGTATCGCGACACCGTGAATGCCAGTCGCTCGGCGGCGATCTCCCGTGTTGCTGCCACGTTCGTGAGCTTGGTGCTGTGCCTCATCTACCTGGCGTTCTTCAGCTTCCACCCAGTGGGATTGGCGGTGTTGATCGTCATTGGTTCCCTAGTGATGACAGTGCTCGGCAGGCCCGGCGACGCGATCGTGACCAACATCACGACCGCGGTCCTGTTGGTGATCGCGGGCCTGGAGCCGCACAACGCCTGGCAGCAACCGATCCTGCGCCTGGCCGATACCGTCATCGGGGTGGCTATCGGTATTGGCGTCGCATCCTCGCTGAAGTGGAGTCGCCAATGGCGGCACGGCTCATGAACCTGTTGCGCAAAGCCTGTGGACCGTTTTTCGTGATCGCTGGCGCCCTGCATTTCGTAACCCCGAAGACCTACAAGCGGATCGTGCCTCCGTACCTCCCCGCGCCCGAGGCACTCGTCTATCTCAGCGGTGTCGCCGAGATGGCCGGCGGGATCGGTCTGATGGTTCCGGCGACGCGTCGGCGGGCGGGCTGGTGGCTGATCGCAACGCTGCTTGCGATCTTCCCAGC
This sequence comes from uncultured Conexibacteraceae bacterium, assembly GCA_963720195.1. GTDB lineage: Bacteria > Actinomycetota > Thermoleophilia > Solirubrobacterales > Solirubrobacteraceae > Palsa-465. The sequence continues at coordinate 27,645 of CAVRFD010000004.1, read as the reverse complement.
GAACATCCACATGGCACAGCACGCCGAGCGGTATCCGGTGCCAGGTGGCGCCAACGCCCTGCGGGCGCGGCTGCCGTTGCAGGCGTTGCTGATCGCGTGGGTATGGCGCGCCGGGCTGCCGCGCGGTCGAGGAGGGGTCGCTTGAGTCTCGGTGAACCGCCTCACCCGACCCGGGTGACGTTGTACGGGAGTCCTTGTGGGAGAGTGGCTCGGTGGCCGGTGAGGACGCGCTTCGCGAGCAGCTAGAGAGCCTTGGCGCGCGGGAGGGGCTCCTTTGCGAGCCGTGACCGTGATCCCCGGCACCGCGGGGTCAGCTAAGCTCGATGAAGTTCCCGAGCCAGAGCGTCGAACTCGGGTCGGTTGTGGTGGAGGCGCTGGCGGTAGGGGTCTGTGGCACGGATGTCGAGATCGCCGAGCGGGCTGTACGGGTGGGCGCCTCCGGGTAGGGAGCGGCTGATCCTGGGACATGAGTCTCTTGGACGGGTTATCGACCCCGGGCCAAGCGGGCTCGCGGTCGGTGATCACGTCGTCGGGATCGTGCGGCGACCGGACCCGGTGCCATGCCCGAACTGCGCCGTGGGTGAGTGGGATATGTGCTCCAACGGCGGCTACACCGAGCGGGGCATCAAGCAGGTCGACGGTTTCATGTCCGATCGGTGGCGGATCGAGCCCGAGTACGCGGTGAAGGTTGATCAGAGCCTAGGGACGCTCGGGGTACTGCTGGAGCCGACGACTGTTGTGGCAAAGGCGTGGGAGCACATCGCGTCGATCGGCCGGCGCAGCTTTTGGGATCCGAGCACGATCCTCGTCGATCGGGGCCGGCCCGATCGGACTGCTGGCAGCGCTGATCGGCGTTCAGTACGGCGGTGACGTTCACGTGCTCGACCGCGTCACGAGCGGCCCAAAGCCGGCGTTGGTCGAGGCGCTCGGTGCGACCTACCACACCGGTGCGATCGCCGACCTGGGGCTCAGCCCGGACATCGTCGTCGAATGTACTGGGGTTGCGCCGCTGATCCGAGACGCCGCTGATGCGGCCGCGCCCGGGGGCATCGTGTGCCTCACCGGCGTCGGTCCGCCGGTCACGCCGCAGGGCACCGATGACGTCGCTGGCCAGCGACGCTGTGCTCAAGAACCTGGTCATCTTTGGCTCGGTCAATGCCAACCGCCGCCATTACTACCGAGCGGCGAAGGTGCTCGCCAAGGCCGATCGCTCGTGGCTCGAGCAGCTTGTGACCCGACGCGTCGGCCCCGATGCGTTTGAACAGGCGCTTGAGCGGGCTACGGACGACATCAAGGTCGTGATCGAGTTCGCGCAGCCATCGACGTGATCACGACCGACCGGCCGAACACGAACACGTCGCGAGTCTCCCCGTGAGGCTACTGGTCCTCGGCGGCGGTCCCGCAGGTATCAGCGCCGCATTGCACGCGCGCGAGCTCGGCGCGGACGTCACGTTGGTAGAAGCACAGTTGGTCGGTGGGACTAGCCTGAATACCGGTCCGGCGCCAGTTCGCACGCTCGCTCGCACCGCCCGGCTGATCCGCGACGCGAAGTCGTGGGAGCGACTGGGCCTGCGCGGCGCTGGTCCGCAGGTCGATATCGTCGCGGCCCTCGCAAGCGCTCAGCGCGTCGCCGATTATCTGCATCACGACCGGCGAATGGCTGACGCGCTCGCTCATCAGGGGATTGACCTCGTCGACGGTTGTGGCCCCGGAGTGTTTGTTGACTCGCAAACGGTCGTGGTCCCGGACGGGCGCGAGTTCCGGGGGGACGCCGTTGTCGTCGCCGTCGGTGGGCGCGCTGGTCGGTTGCCGATCCCGGGCGCAGAGCTCGCGCTCACCTACGCTGATTTGCGAACACTCACGAGCTTGCCGGCCTCGGCAGTCATCGTCGGGGGCGCCGACACGGGCTGCCAGATCGCGTCGGTTCTGGCGGACTTCGGCGTCAGCACGACCGTGATCGAGGCAGGGGCGAGACTCGTGCCGCACGCCGATCAAGACGTGTCTGACGGACTCGCTCAATCGTTTCGTGACCGCGGCATCGCTATCTGGACGTCAACACTGGTCGAACGGTTGGAGGGCATCGCAAATGGCGCGACCGTGCACTACCAGTCCGACGAGGGGCCAGGGCGACTCGACGTAGAGGTGGTTTTCTTCGCGGTCGGCTGGCCCGGCAATGCCGATCTGCTGGGCGCCAACAATGTCGGCATCGACACGGACCGCGGTTACGTAAAGGTCGACGACGCCCTTCGCAGCAATCTTCCCCACGTCCTTGCCGCTGGGGACGTCAACGGGATCAGCATGCTCGTCCCCAGTGCTCGCCTCGAAGGTCGTGTCGCCGCTGGGAACGCGGTCCTCCGCACCCGTCGGCGGTTCACTCACGAGCTCGTGCCCACCGGCAGCTTCACTGACCCTGAATACGGCGGAGTCGGATTGACCGAAGCGCAGGCGAGGGAGCGCTACGAATGCGAAATAGCAGTGATCCGTTACGGGGACATGGTGCGCCCCGTGATTGACGATCACCCGGACGGGTTCTGCAAGCTCATTGTTGAGCGCGACCGTCGCTACATCCTCGGTGCTCACGTTCTCGGCGAGTACTCGGCCGAGGTGATTCAGACGGCCTCCGCGTGCATGGCGGCCAACCTCCGGGTCGAACAGGTCGCCGAACTTCAGCCAGCCTTTCCGACCTTCACCGAAGGGATAACACTCGCCGCGCAAACCGTCGTCCGACAAATGGGCCTCGCTCCGACGGCGCCCACCTGGGGCGGCCTACGCAACGTTCTCCCGGAAACAGAAAAGCCTCGCATTCGCGAGGCCCTTCCCAATGCGCCCGAGAGGACTCGAACCTCCACGAGCTAAGCGCTCACAAGGCCCTCAACCTTGCGCGTCTACCAATTCCGCCACAGGCGCTTGGGGCGGCCAGTATAGCCTCGCGTCGCTGTTTCCGTCCTCGCGGAGGCGTATCTTTCCGAACACATGTTCGCCAGATGGGGCGGGAGTCCGAGCAAGGAGCCAGACGTATGGACCTGACCAAGCGTCAGCAGGAGATCTTCGACTTCATCAAGCGTTATTCGGAGAGGAATGGCTATCCGCCGACGGTGCGCGATATCGGCAAGGCCGTGGGGTTAGCGTCATCGTCGACGGTGCATGCGCACCTGGCCAATCTGGAGAAGCTGGGGCTGCTGCGCCGCGATCCGACGAAGCCGCGGGCGATGGAGCTGCTCGATCGTGCCGGGGCGATGGTGCGCGGGGCTGTCAGGCCTGGGCTGCCGCTGCTCGGCCAGGTGGCGGCCGGTCAGCCGATCCTCGCGGAGGAGAACGTTGAGGAGTACATCGAGACGCCGTCGGTGTGCGGGGGAGACAGTGGCGAGTACCTCCTGCGCGTGCGCGGTGAGTCGATGAAGAAGGTCGGGATCCTCGACGGTGATCTGGTCGTCGTCCGGCCGCAGGAGACGGCCCGGGATGGAGAGATCATCGTGGCGCTGGTGGAGGAGGAGGCAACCGTCAAGCGATTCTTCCGTGAGGGCGACCACGTTCGGCTGCAGCCGGAGAACGACGAGATGGATCCGATCCTTGTGCAGCGACGTGAGCGTCCTGGGCCGGGTGGTCGGGCTGATGCGCAGCATGTAGACGCATTCGCGACAGCGGTTGCAGGCCTTGCGCGCAGCGTTGTCGACGCTATTGTGGACGTTGCAGACTGAGCAGTCGCGGAGGTGATTGAGCCTTCGAGGAAAGTCCGGACATCACAGGGCAAGGTGGTCGGTAACGCCGACCCGGGGAAACCCGCGGGAAAGTGCCACAGAAATGACACCGCCTAAGTCTGGGGCCGCTGCAGCGTCCCAGACCGGTAAGGGTGAAATGGTGCGGTAAGAGCGCACCGGCGTCGCGGCGACGCGGCGGCCAAGGTAAACCCCACCTGATGCAAGGCCGAGCAGAACCGTTTGTAGGTTGCCCGCCAAGGTTCGGGTAGGCCGCTTAGATGGATGACTGCTCTCGACAAGATCCGGCTTATAGGTCTGCTACGGAGGGGCCCCGCCACTGGCGGGGCCCCTCTATTTGTGTGGGCGTGCGACCACATCCGGCCCGGCCCCGACTTGCTCGGCTCCGATCCGATCGGCCGATCGCGAGTCAGGTCTTCGACGATCCGCGACGCCGATCCGGATCGGCGGATCGCGCAGTCGATCCTTGACCAGTCCGCGAGCGCACCCCTTAAAACTGCGATTTCGAGCGCGATATCGGCCACGATGTCGCAGCGATATCGGCCCGAAACGGCACTTTTAGTGGGTGGCAACCGCGCGCGGCCGGCTGAAAGCCCGCGGTGGTGCGTGGGCGGCGGGACACGAGGCGCCGTGTGGGCGGCGGTGGCCCGTGGTGCCCCTGGGGCTTGGTGCGAGTAGTCAGATCAGCTGGCCGCGGACGCGGCCACCGCCTGGAGCGTCGCTCCGCTCAGGCGATGCATCTTCCACTCGCCAAGCACTTCGGCGCCGAGCTTGCGGTAGAAGCTCAGCGCCATCTCGTTCCAGTCGAGCGCGGCCCAGCCCAGGCGCGTGTAGCCGCGGTCGACTGCGACCTTGGCGACATGGCTCAGGAGCACGCGGCCGACACCGTGACGGCGCTGTTCGGGCAGAACGAACAGATCCTCGAGCCACAGGCCGGGGCGGCACTCCCAGGTCGAGAACGTCCCGTGGAACATGGCGAAGCCGGCGGGCTCGCCATCGACTTCGGCGATCAACGTCTCCGCGGCAGGTGCGTCACCGAACAGCCATTGGCGCAGCAGCTCAGGCGTGCCGACAACCTGCTCCGGCGCCTGTTCGTACTCCGCCAGCGCGACGATCAGCGAGTAGATCAGCTCGACGTCGGCCTCGGTCGCAGGACGGATCTCAACCGTGACAGCGGCGGTCACTTTTCCACCGGGACTTTGATCTCGCGTTTGAGAATCTTGCCGGTCGGGCCCTTGGGGAGCTCGTCGACGACCCACACCTGACGCGGGTACTTGAACGCAGCGACTTGCTCTTTGACGAAGTCACGCAGCTCATCGGGCGTGACCGTGGCGCCCTCCTTGAGGGAGACGGCGGCCGCCACCTCCTCGCCGAACTCGTCGTGCGGGACGCCGACAACGGCAGCCTCACGCACGGCGGGATGCTCGTAGAACACCTCCTCGATCTCGCGCGGATATACGTTGAAGCCGTTGCGGATGATCATGTCCTTCTTGCGGTCGACGATGTAGAAGTAACCGTCGGCATCGGTGCGGGCGAGGTCGCCGCTGTGGAACCAGCCACCACGCATCGCCTCCGCGGTGGCCTCCGGTCGGTTCCAATAGCCCTTCATCACGTTGTGCCCGCGGATCACGATCTCACCCACCTCGCCGGGCGGAAGCTCATGGTCTGCGTCGTCGACGATTTTCATCTCGACACCGGCGATCGGCGTCCCGATCGAGCCGGGTTTGCGCTCGCGATCAGGGTGGTTGAACGACGCAACCGGCGAGGTCTCCGACAATCCGTAGCCCTCGAGAATCTGACAGTTGAAGGCCTTCTCAAAGCCTCGCATCAGTTCGACGGGCATCGGCGCGCCGCCCGACGCGCAGCAGCGCAGGCGTCGAGGTGTCGTAGCGCTCGTGATCCGGGACGTTGAGGATCGCGCCGTACATGCTTGGCACGCCCTCGAACACCTCGACCTTGTCGCGCTCGATGATCTCGAGCGCCTTCACCGGCTCGAAGCGCGGCAGCAGCGTCAGCACTCCGGCGGAGACGACGCAGTTGTTCATCGCACAGGTCTGCCCGAACGAATGGAACAGGGGCAGCGCGCCCAGGACCACCACCCCGGCGCCGAGGTCGAACAGATCACGCGATGCCCGGCAGTTCGTCAGCAGGTTCGCGTGTGTGAGCTCGGCGCCCTTTGGCGTACCGGTGGTGCCTGAGGTGTAGAGCAGCACCGCCGTGTCCCCGGCGTTGCACTCGACCATCTCTGTGATCGGTTCGGTCCGAAACAGCGTCTGCTCGAACTCGCCGGGAGCGATCGAGAGGAGCTCACAGCCGGTGTCCCTGGCCGCAGGCTCGGCCTCGGCCGTGAAGTCGTGCCAGACGAAGATCAGCTTCGCGCCCGAGTCGCGAAGGTAGTACTCAACCTCGCGCTGCTTGTTGAGCACGTTCAGCGGCACGACGATCGCGCCGGCGCGCAGGATTCCGTAATACGCGACCTCGAAGTGCGGCACATTCGGCAGCATCAGCGCGACCCGGTCCCCGGGGACGATGCCGCGCTCCTCGAGCATCCCAGCGATTCGCATCGCGCCCTGCTCGAGCAGTCCGTAGTTGAGCGCGAAGTCGTCGAGCTTGACAGCGATCTGTTCGGGGTCGTTCGCGGCTGCTTCCGTCAGGATCTGGGCAAGGTTCATATCAGCACTCTCCTCAGTCGCCGGTGAACTGCGCGGGTCGCTTCTCCAGAAATGCCCGGACTCCCTCAAGAAAATCCTCCGACTCGGCGCGTTCCTGCTGAAGCGTCGCCTCGAAATCGAGGATCTCGGCGAGGTTCGGGTATGCGGCAGCGTTGAGCGAGCGCTTCGTCGCGGCATATGACCCCGGCGGTCCGGCGGCGAACCTGGCCGCGATCTGCCCGGCAACGGCACTGAGTTCGCCGTCGGGAACGACCCGGTTCGCGAGGCCCCAGGAGAGCGCCTGCTCGGCGCCGATCCGCTCGGCGAGCAGGCCCATCTCGGAGGCGCGAGCGTGTCCGATCCTTGCAACCAGCAGTGCCGATGCGCCGCCATCGAGCGTCAGGCCGATGTTCGCGAACGCCAGCAGAAAGTAGGCGGACTCAGCTGCGACCACGATGTCAGCCGCCAGCGCGAGCGAGCATCCGATCCCGACGGCGGCGCCGTTCACGGCCGCGATGACCGGCTTCTCGAGCCGCCGCAGCCGAGGATCAGGGGGTGGAAGAGCTCCCGCAGCGGTGAGCCCAGATCGGTCTTGCCGTCCTGGGCGTCCCAGACACCGGCTTTGAGGTCAGCGCCTGAGGAGAAGCCCCGACCCGCGCCCGTCAGCACAATCGCACGTACGTCGGGCTCAGCGGCCACATGGTCGAGCACCGCCAAGAGGTCCTGGCCGAGCTGTCGCGTGAGTGCGTTCAGTGCCTCGGGGCGGTTGAGCGTGATCCACGCAACCCGCTCCTGCACATGCAACTCGACCGTCTCCCACTCAAGGTCCGGCATACGTTCCGTGATTATGGCCCGCATTCCGGGCTACCGGAGCGTTGAGGTGTCTGGCCAGCGGGCCAGGCACCGAACGACTAGCGCGTGACCCAGACGTCAGGGTCGTCGGCGAGCTTGTCGATCGAGCGCGGGAGCTTGCCGCTGGCAACGTCGGCGATGGTCACGTGTTCGACGACCTTGCGCAGGTTGGCGCGCACCGCGATCCACACGCGTGGCAGCGCTTCCGAGGCGCCGTTGTACTGGGACTCCTCCGGCGGGGCGCCGCGTACGCTGGCGAGCGGCCCGTCGACGGCGCGGATCACGTCTGCGACCGTGATCTCGGAGGCGTCCTTGGATAGTCGGAAACCGCCCTCGGCGCCGCGATGCGAGCGCACCAGCCCAGCGTGACGCAGCTCGCCGAGAATGTTCTCGAGGAAGTTCAGGGGAATGTCCTGAGCGGTTGCGATCCGCTCGGCCTTGACCGGCTTCTCATCCGCTGTCGCGGCGAGCTCGACCAGTGCCCGCACCGCATAGTCCGCCTTCGCTGAAATCCGCATCTATGCGGCAGTATTACGCCTTGCGCGGCCAGACGCGTGCCGGGTGGTTTACCGAAATCACGTGAGTTGCGCGCCGGTGCTCTCCTTCCCGGAGCGTCACCCGCGTGTAATGCAAACGTATCGTGTGCGTTGTTTACGATTCGTTTACGGCTACGGCTCGGTTACGATGCTGTATGCCGCAGCTACAGGCCCAGAAGGCCAGGAGCACCTCTTCATGTGTGAAACCGCACGATCGTAACCCGGTCGCGCGGTGAGTGCATTGGTTAGTTACTTGGGATTACACGAAACTCGATGACTTCCGTAGAGACCAAAGAGAGTGTGCGCGAGGCCGCTGTGCGCGCGTCTTCTTCAACCAGGACGGTGTTCTCGTCGCCGAGTTCAAGCGACTTGTGCTCGTCCCACGCAAACCGACTGCGTCCGGGCAGTCGTTATTGACGAGAGCAACGTCGAGGAAGGAGCAGTACCCAGATATGTCGCATACCGTGATGAAACAGGGGGCCAACACCAACCACGCAGGGCTTCGTGCCTGGGTGGGGCAGATCGCCGCGATCACGCATCCCGAGGAGATCTACTGGTGCGATGGCTCCCTGGAGGAGTACAACCGTCTCGCCCAGACCCTGATCGAGGCCGGCACGTTCCAGAAGCTGTCGGACTCCAAGCGCCCCAACTCATACCTGGCGCTGTCGGACCCGAGTGATGTCGCGCGCGTCGAGGACCGCACGTTCATCTGCTCCGAGCATGAGATCGATGCTGGTCCGACCAACAACTGGGCCGATCCGGCTGAGATGCGCAAGACGCTGAAGGGTCTGTTCGAGGGTTCGATGCGCGGCCGCACGATGTACGTGGTGCCGTTCAGCATGGGCCCGATCGGATCACCGATCTCCTACATCGGCGTCGAGCTCACCGACTCCGCCTACGTCGCGGCTTCGATGCGGATCATGACCCGGATGGGGCAGGCCGCCCTGGACGCACTCGGTGACGACGGCGAGTTCGTACCGTGCCTGCACTCGGTCGGCATGCCGCTGAGCGACGGCGTGCAGGACGTGCCGTGGCCCTGCAACGCCGATGACAAGTACATCGCCCACTTTCCGGAGACGCGCGAGATCTGGTCCTATGGCTCCGGCTACGGCGGAAACGCCCTGCTAGGCAAGAAATGCTTCGCGCTGCGAATCGCCTCGGTGATGGCGCGCGACGAGGGCTGGCTCGCCGAGCACATGCTGATCCTGAAACTCACCTCGCCCGAGGGTGCAGTCAAGTACGTCGCGGCGGCGTTCCCGAGCGCCTGCGGCAAGACGAACCTCGCGATGCTGATCCCGACGCTTGAGGACTGGAAGGTCGAGACGATCGGCGACGACATCGCTTGGATGAAATTCGACGAAGACGGCCGGCTGCGCGCGGTTAACCCGGAGTACGGCTTCTTCGGCGTCGCGCCGGGCACCGGTGCGCTCACGAACCCGAACGCGATCGACTCGATCGGTCACGACACCGTGTTCACGAACTGCGCGCGCACCGACGATGGTGACATCTGGTGGGAGGGGCTCACGGGCCAGCCGCCGGCGCACGCGATCGACTGGAAGGGCAACGACTGGACGCCCGACTCGGAGACCCCGGCAGCCCACCCGAACGCCCGCTTCACCGTCAACGCCGGCCAGTGCCCTTCGATCGCGCCGGAGTGGGAGGACCCCGCCGGCGTGCCGATCGACGCGTTCCTGTTCGGCGGCCGGCGCGCTTCCGTCGTGCCGCTCGTCCACGAAGCCCGCGACTGGGACCACGGCGTGTTCCTCGGTTCGATCATGTCCTCGGAGACGACGGCGGCTGCGACCGGGGCCGTCGGCACGCTGCGGTTCGACCCGATGGCGATGCTGCCGTTCTGTGGCTACAACATGGGCGACTACTGGCAGCACTGGCTTACGCTCGGTCAGCGCGAGGGCGTGCAGTTGCCGAAGGTCTTCTACGTCAACTGGTTCCGCAAGAACGCGGATGGCAAGTTCCTGTGGCCCGGTTACGGCGAGAACTCGCGCGTGCTGGCGTGGATCTTTCGTCGCTGCGAGGGCACCGCACCGGCCGAGGAGTCGGAGATCGGCCTGCTGCCTACCGTCGGCCCCGAAGGCATCGACACCGCCGGCCTGGAGGTCAGCGAGGACGACATGCGCGAGCTGCTGACGGTTGACATCGACGGTTGGAAGCAGCAGGTGCCACAGATCCACATGCACTACGCGAAGTTCGGCGACACGCTTCCGGCCAAGCTCCGCGAGCAACTCCAGGGGCTCGAGCAGCGCCTGAGCTGAGGCCACGGCGCTCCCACTGATCCCATCCGACGCCGGCCTGCTCGCGTTGCAGGCTGGCGTCGTTGCGGCGCCGCGGGCGCTCGACCCGATCTGGGCCCAGCGGCTGCGCCGCCTGCGCGGTCGCGGTTGGGCCGTGATCCCGGTCGCCTCGATCGTGGGCGTGATCTTCGCGATCCGCTACGCGTCTTCGACGGCCACCTGGTTGACGTACCTGGCACTGGTCGCGGTTCCGATCCTGGCGGCGGCGGCGCTCGGCTGGCTCGCGCGTGGCTCGCGCCCGTGGCTGGCGCTCGTGGCCATTGGGCTGTTCGTCGTCGTCTGGCGCACGCCGTACAGCCTTTCGGGTGAGGCTGCCGGCGCGCTGCTGTCAGGGCTGAGCTGCGTAACGCTGGGGGTGCTGCTCGCGGCGGTCACGCCGAGCCGCTGGCTCAAGTTCGGCATCGTCGCCATGGCCTGCGCGGACGTGTGGCTGATCGCGTCCAATCAGCTGCAGGCGCCCAACAACGTACTCGTCACGGCGAAACCGGCCGCTGGGCTGCCGCAGCTACAGAGCGAGCAGTTCGGCACAGTGACGCTGGGCTATGGAGACCTCTTCGTGGCCGGCCTGCTGGGCGGGGTCTACGCGTCGCGGGTGCGTCTGCAGCGGATCGCTGCGCTGCTGACGCTGGCGATCGCGGCGGTCTTCGACCTTCTGTTCCTGGTCGTCGACAACCTGCCGGCGACGGTGCCGGTTGCGCTCGCGCTCTTGATCGTGGAGATAGGGTTAGCGCGTGGACGGCTCAGGAGCCCCGGGCAGGCCGGCGCGACGGCGAGCGTCAGTGGGTGCTGCGACCGGTCGAGGCCGGAGGACGCGACTCCTCCGCGAGCGACGTGATCGCGAGCGTGCCGCGGGCTGCGTCCTCGAGCACCTCCGTGGCCTCCTCGGGGGTGCGGGCGTAGAGCTCGACGAGCAGGTGCACGACGATGCGGTCGTCGTCGTGCTTGTGGAAGCGCACGTGCGTGAAGAACTCGCGCGTGCCGTGGTCACCGAAGGCTGCGTAGGCGAGCGAGTCGCCCGCGTCAGGACCGGAGCAGGTCTCGACGTCGTCGGCATCGACCGTGACCGTGCACGATGCAATCCAAGGAGTGCCGGTGATCATCCGCTCCCAGCGGTCTTCGATCGGCTCGACGCGGCCGTTGTGGAACCCGAGGTGCGGCTGGTCGTGCATGCATTCCAGGCACTGCACGACGGCCTCCTGCATCTCGTCAACTACGTCGGTGCGCTCGCCCGTCTCTGGATCGATGCGGTGAATGCCCTCGTAGTGGAGCTGAACTTCGAGGTTCTGGGACCAGCAGCGGTAGCAGCGCAGCCAGCTCCGGACCTCGGTTGACCCCTCCATCGGTCCGATTCTAGTGATGGCTCCAGGCATTCCTAAATGATGCGTTTCACGGCTAACTCCAACCCCCGCCCAGTCGGCGTGATCCTCGCCGGCGGACCGGGCACGCGGATCGGTGGCGGCAAGCCCGGCGTCGCGCTTCATGGTGAGCCGCTGCTGCGCTATCCGCTGCGCGCGATGAGGCGTGCGCTGCACGACGTCGCCGTGATCACCAAGGCTGAGATCGTGCTGCCACAGCTCGAGGGCGCGATGGTCTGGATCGAGCCCGAGCAGCCCGTGCACCCGTTGCTGGGGATCTGCGAGGCGCTGGCGCTGGCGGGCGGCAGGCCGGTGCTGGCATGTCCGGCCGACCTTCCGTTCGTCACCAGCCAGCTTTTGTCCGCGCTCGCGGGTGCGCCCAGTAGCCATGCCGTCGTGCTCGCCGCGTGCCGAGGGGTGCCGCGGCCGCTGCTCGGGCGCTACGCGCCGTCTGCGGCGCCCCTGCTGACCCAGGCGGCTAGTCGCGGCCTGGCGTTGGGCGATGTGCTGCCGCGGCTGCACCCGACGCTGCTGGAGGTCGAGGATGAGGTCGAGTTGTTCGACGTCGACACCCCGGATGACTTGCTGCAGGCCGCGGCGATGATGGACGCGCGCAGCCTCCAGGCCCGGGCTTAATCCTCGGATCAGCCGAACGTGAAGTCGTACGCCGCGATCCCGGGCGGCAGTTGCACGGTGATCTTGAAGGTCGCGTCACCGTGCAGTTTCACGAGGTTGTAGAGGCGCTCGCCCCGAACCGTGAAGTAGCCGCCGGCGCGGACATCACTGCCGCGGTCGGCTGCGGAGATCGGCTTGCCGCCAAGCAGCACCCGTCCGCGGCGCGGACGGTTGTCGGTCGAGGTCATCACGAGGTATACGTCGCGGGCCTGAACACCGCCATCGATCGTGCCGGTGCCGCCGACGGGCGTGATCGACTGCGAACCGACGCTCCAGCTGCCACCCAGGGCCCACGCGTTGAGTGAGAGAGTCTGCGGGCTCGAGTACGAGTGCACACCGCTCTCCAGTGGCTCGACGAAGCCCTGCTGGCGCTGCGGGTTCAGGTAGGTCTCAGGCGTGCCCAGCTGCTTTGAGGCGGTCATCGCGTGCGCGGTCATCAGTGGCGGCAACTTCTTGGCACCGGCTGCGGTCAGCAGATCGCGGACTACCTTCTCGTCCTCGGCGTATCCGCCCTCGCCGGGTTCGTAGCGACGGACCTCGCCCTTGCCGTCGATGTAGTACTCGGCCGGCCAGTATTGGTTGCTGTACGCGTCCCAGGTGCCGTAGTGGTTGTCCTGCACGACCGGGTACGTGATTCCATCGGTGTGGATCGCCTGACGCACGTTGTTCGCCTCCTGCTCGAACGTGAACTCGGGCGTCTCGACACCGACCACGTCGAGCCCGTACTTGTGGTAATGGCTGTAGAGCCCTTCGACGAACGGAAGCGTGCGGATGCAGTTGATGCAGGTGTAGGTCCAGAAGTCGACGAGTACCACGTGTCCGCGCAGCGCCGAGATCGAAAGCGGCCGGTCGCCCGGTGTGTTGAACCAGTCCTGAGTGTCGGTGAAGTTCGGGGCGCTCCCGAGCCTCGGAAGCGAAGCCGCAGCCGTGTCCGACGGCCCAGCCGGGTCCGCCGTCTTCTGCTTCTCGGCGAACTTGGACGGCGGCCTGATGGACGCGAGCTTGTTTTGAACGCTGTTCGAGGTCTCGAGCGCGTGGGTCGGGTCGATGATGAAGGCGGGCAGGCTGGTGTCGCGCGCCAACGCCCCCTCGAAGCGCACGTCGAGGTTGAAAGCCATCGCGACTCCGGTCGCAAGCAGGACGACGCCGAGCACCCGCTCGACGATCTCTCCACGCGCGGCACGCTTAATTCGCGTGAGCACCGCGCGTCCACCGAACGCGTAGATCAGCATCACCGCAGACAGACCGATCGCATACGCGATGGCGAGCAGCGCAACGCGTACGGTCGGCCCGGTCGAGGCGCTGACGGAGATGACCGCTGCGAGGATCGGGCCCGCGCAGGGCGCGCAGACGAAGCCGAGTGCGCCGCCGACGCCCACACCCGTCCAGAAGCCGTCGCCGCGGGTCTTGGGCCCGAACCGTGCGAGCCGTGAGAGCGGCGCCTGCACGCGCTGGGCGAGCTCCGGGATCAGCAGGATCAGGCCAAAGGCGATCAGCACGACGATCGCCAGCGTGCGAGCGGCGCCACTGGCGAGGCCGACGCCCTTGACGAGCTGCGCGAGCGCGACGATCGCGATCGTGAAGGTGAGCGCGAGCCCCAGCACGATCCCGAGTGGCCGCCGCCGTCCGCCCACCGCACTGGCGGAGAGCAGCGCCGGGAGCACGGGCAGCACGCACGGTGTGATCGCCGTGCCGGCCCCGGCGACGAGGGCAAAGATCAGAAGTAGGAGCATTGTGCGACTAGAAAGACGCCGAGCCGGCGCAGATCTTCCCGACCCTAGGTTGCGTGTGTATTAAGTCCGTAAGGACCAGCGCGCCGGCCGGTGAACGGACACGGCGCGCCAACTGCTCATAGAGTTGTCTCGCGGCGCGACACTTTCGTTACACCTGCGCGATTTGCCGATTTGCAGGCTGTTTGATTGTTCAGGCGGCCACCATGTGCTGACGCTCACATTCCGGGGGCGCAGCGGTTAGCCTTCACGCGATGAGCGAACAGCTGATGAGGAGCGGAGAGGACCTTTTCAAGCCCTCGCGACGTGGCTATGACCGCGAGGAGGTCGACGCCTACGTCGCGCAATTGCACCGCCAGATCCGGGAGTTGCAGGTCCAGCAGCAGACGCCGGATGCGGCTGTTCGCAGTGCGCTCGAGCGCGTCGGCGACGAGGTGGCCGACATCCTCAAGCAGGCGCACAACACCTCCGACGAGATCGTCGCCACCGCCCAGCGCGAGGCAGATGCACACCGTGAGGAGGCGGCGCGCCAGGCGGCGCACGTCACCGCTGTCGCCGAGCAGCGGGTCCATGAACTGGACCTCGACACAGATCGCATCTGGGGCGAGCGTGAGCGCATCGTCGCTGACGCGCGTGACCTCGCTCGTCAGCTCACGCAGCTGGCGGATCTCGCCGCCGAGCGCTTCCCGCAGGATCCGGTCTCACAGCAGCACAGCGCCGGCCAGGAACGGGGTATGGGCTACGGTGGCGGTCGCGTGTCCGGCTTCGACGAGCTGAATGCGGGCGATTGACACTAACCACCTTGGGCGGCAGCGCTGGATTTGCTGCTGGCAGGTGGGTGAGGTTCTGGTCGACCCAGGACCAACGCTCTCCCTGGACACGGTGCTCGATGCGCTGGACGGCTGGCAGCCGCGAGCGCTCCTGCTGACGCACATCCACTTCGACCACGCGGCCTCGACCGGGACCCTTATGCGCCGGTTCCCGGAGCTGGAGGTCTACGTGCACGAACGCGGGGCCCCGCACATGGTCAACCCAGAGCGGCTGTGGGCGAGCGCCTCGCGCCTCTACGGCGAGGACAACATGCTCGCCATGTGGGGCAAGTTCGAGCCAGTGCCCGAGGAGCGTATGCACGTGCTCAAGGGCGGCGAGACGCTGAAGATCGCGGGTGACACGTTTGAGGTCGCCTACACGCCGGGCCACGCCAAGCACCACGTCTCCTATCTCCACGAAGGCACGGCCTTCGTCGGGGATGTCGGGGGTGTGCGCATCGCCGCCGGTCTCCCCGTCCTGCCGCCGACACCGCCACCGGACATCGACCTCGAGGCTTGGCGCCGCTCGATCGCTCTGCTGCGTGAGTGGGAGCCCGAACGTCTGGCGATCACCCACTTCGGTCTGTACGAGGAACCGGGAGCTCAGCTCGATGAGCTCGAGGCGCGATTGGAGCAGTGGGCCGAGCGCGCCCGTACTCAGGACCTTGACGGCTGGGTAGCGGCGATCGAGTCCGACCTGCGCGCCCACACCACGCCGGAGACATTCGATTCATTCATCGCCGCGGTCCCCGTTGACCAGTCATACGCTGGACTTCGCCGATATTGGGAAAAGCAGTCGGCGCCCTGACCGATCATGCAAGCTGGAGTGCGGCCTGTTCATCGCCGCAATTCGGCGGTATTCTTGCGCGCCGATGTCACTGACTGTCGAACTGCCCCGTCTGCAGGGGCCCGGCAGCGGTCTCGGCGGGCAATGGCGTGTTGTGGTGCTCAATGACCATCACAACACCTTCGACCATGTCGCCGAGACGCTGGCTGAGCACATCCCGGGCGTGACCCTGGCCGAGGGTTACCGCCTCGCCGATCGCATCCACAACAGCGGTTGCGCGATCGTCTGGAGCGGAGGCCGCGAGGACGCGGAGAACTACTGGGTGACTCTCGACGGCGCCGGGCTGACGATGGCGCCGTTGGAAGAGGGGTAACCCGCTCTCCCGGCGGTCAACTTCGCCGCTTGCCGCTCCGGGCTGATCCGGACGACGTTCCAAACCAGGCCGAATTTCTCGAGCACGGCGATGAGCAGTCCCGTGGGGTCGCTGACGCGCTCCCAGAAGCGCAGACCGTGGAATGCGGAGGTCGGGAAGGCGTGGTGGTTGTGATGCCAGGCCTCACCGAGCGAGAACGGCGCCAGCCAGAAGACGTTGCGCGACTCGTCCTCGACCTCGAACCGCCGTCGACCGAAGAAGTGGCAGACGGAGTTGATCGACCAGGTGACGTGGTGCAGCAGCAGGACGCGCACCAGTCCGGCCCACAGCAGCGTCGTCAGTGCCACGCCGATGCTGCCGCCGATCAGCCAGCCGAGCGCGAACGGGACCAGCAGGCCCAACGCCGCCCACAGCAGGAAAAGCTTGTCGATCACCCGCATCGTCCGGTCCTTCATCAGGTCGGGCGCGAAGCGCTCGCGCTCGGCCTGCCCGACCGTCTCGAACAGCCAGCCGACGTGTGCGTGCCAGAGACCCTTGATCGCGCCAAGCAACCCGGGCCCGCTCAGATGCGGCGAGTGCGGGTCACCGTCCTGATCGGTGAACGCGTGGTGCTTGCGGTGGTCGGCCACCCAGGTGATCACTGAGCCCTCGACCGCCATCGAGCCGAGCACGGCGAGAATCGCCCGCAGCGCGCGCGAGCTGTCCAGCGCACGGTGCGTGAACATGCGGTGGTAGCCGAGCGTGACTCCAAGGCAGGTCAGCACGTACAGCACGGCCATCACGGTGAGCTCGAGCGGGCCGACGGCACGGTGCCAGAGCAGAACGATCCCGGCGATCAGCGCGGCAGGGGGGAGAGCTACTCCGATCAGGTTCGCGAGCTTGTGAGCCCGAGTCACGCCATCCATGGTACGTGCCCGGAACAACGAATTCTTCTAACTGGCGCATGACCCGGGCGCGCAAATTTGTAACTCTTTGATGAATGACCGCCGCGCAACCCTGGCATGAGCTCCCGCCGAAAGTGGCCGCGGTGGTGCGCCCGTTGCTGCCGGAGCTGGTCGGCGAGATCATTGAGGCGGTTGGCGCGATCCCCGCCTACCAGCGCCCACTCGAGGGCGAGTTCGGCGTCGGCGTGCGTGCGGGGGTCGAGGCGGCACTGAACCATCTGGTGCTCGAGATCGAGGCGTCAGGGCCGGTCCCGCGCTCAGACGTCTACCGCCGGCTCGGCCGCGGTGAGATGCGCGCCGGGCGAAGCCTCGACGCGCTGCTGAGCGCGTACCGGGCCGGTGCTCGCGTCACGTGGAGGCGGGCAGCCGAGGCGGGTGAGGCGAGCGGCCTTGAGCCGGCGACCCTGTACCTGCTGGCCGAATCGATCTTCGCCTACATCGACGTGCTGTCGGCCGAGTCGGCTGAGGGGTATGCGCTCGAGCAGACACAGATCGCAGGGGAGACCGAGCTCGCGCGGCGGCGCTTGGTGCGGCTGTTGATTCGTGACCCGGCGCCTGAGCCCGAGCTCGTGCAGGCGGCGGCTCGCGAGGCAAGCTGGGAGCTGCCGCGCACGCTCGCCGCTGTCGCGATCGCCACCGGCAACGAACCCGATGGTCACCGCTCCCAGGGCGTGACTCTCCCGGTCGGCGCGATCGCCGAGACTGTGGGCGACGTGACCTGCGCGATCGTTCCCGACCCCGACGCCCCCGGACGCCGAGCCCAGCTCGAGCGCGCCGTGCGTCAGGCCGGAGTCCGCGCGGGCCTGGGCACGACGGTGGCGTGGGCCGAAGCGCCGCTCAGCTTCGTGCGCGCGCGAGCGGCGCTCGCGCTCGCACCGTCGGACGGACCGCTCACCTCCGCCCGCGACCGCGCGGGCGAGTTGCTGCTCGCCGCCGATCCGGTCCTGGCCGCCGAATTTGCCGCCGCGCAGCTCGCTCCGCTGGCGACGCTCTCAGCCGGCTCCCGTGAGCGCCTCACGGCGACGCTGGCGGCCTGGCTCGACGAGCAGGGACGACTGGCGCCGGCCGCGCAGCGGCTCGGCATCCATCCGCAGACCGCGCGCTACCGACTCGCACGTCTGCGCGAGCTGTTCGGCGATGGGCTCGATGACGCCGACAAGCGCTTCTGGCTCGCGCTGGCACTCAGAACATCCCGATGAGGTCCAAGCACACGAACGAGCGGCTGCTGCTGGTGGTCAGCATCGTCGTCTTCATGGACACGCTCTTCTACGCGGTGATCACGCCGCTGCTGCCTCAGCTCAGCCACCAGCTGGGCCTCTCGAAGTTGTCGGCCGGAGTGATGACGGCCAGCTATCCCGCCGGGATGCTGGTCGCGTCGCTGCCGGCGGGGGCGCTTGCTGTCAGGCGCGGGCCGCGCTTCACCGTGATCACCGGCTTGGTGCTGCTGGTGATCTCGACCGTCGGCTTCGGTTTGCTGCGCACGTCGCTCGGTCTCGACATTGCCCGCTTCGTGGAGGGCGTCGGCGGTGCATGTTCGTGGGCGGGCGGTCTCGCCTGGATCGTCGCCGCGACTCCGCCGGAGCGCCGCGGGAGCGTGATGGGCAAGGCGCTCGGCATGTCGATCGCGGGTGCGCTGTTCGGCCCCGCGATCGGCGCGCTCGCGAGCGTGACCGGGCGCGCCGTCCTGTTCTGCGCGCTGGCGGTGGTCGCGTCGATGCTGCTGATCCCGGTCTGTGCGCTCCGGGATGAGAGCGAGCCCTCGGAACAGCCGGTGACCGAGGTTTTGCGCGTCCTGCACCGGCCTGCGTTCGCCGGCGCGATGTGGCTGATGGCGTTGCCGGCGATCGTCTCTGGCGTCCTCAACGTGCTCGGCCCGTTGCAGCTTCACAAGCTTGGGGCCGGTGCCGGCATGATCGGCGCCACCTTCCTTGTCAGCGCCGGCACGGAAGCCGCAATCTCGCCTCGGGCTGGGCGCTTCTCTGACCGTCACGGTCGCATGCTGCCGCTGCGCGGCGGGCTGATCGGGCTGGCCGTCGGATTGGCCTGCTTCACGCTGCCCTCGACCGCGGTAGGGCTGGGGCTCGTGATGGTCGCGATCGCGACCGTGCTCGGCGTCTTCTGGGCGCCGGTGATGGCGCTCGTCGCCGACGTGGCTGAGGCGCACGGCATCGAACAGGCGCACGCCGCAGCGCTGATGAACCTTGCCTGGGCGGCGGGTCAGATCATCGGGTCCGCCGGTGGCGGCGCCACCGGCAAGGCCTTCGGCGACATCTTCCCGACGCTGGCGGTGACGGCGATGTGCCTCGTGACGCTGCTTGTGTTGCAGGGCAGTCGAGCTGCCCGCTCAGCCGCCGCGGTGAGCGGCTGACCGCTCAGGCACTCGGTGTGGGAGCCGGTTCTGACTCCGGATTCAGATCGGCCGGCGCGACCGTTTCTGGTGGCTGGCCGCCGGCGGCGAGCTCGTCGTGCCAGTAGTAGGTGATCGGCACCTGGTACTTGCCGGAGTAGCGGGCGCGGAACTCACGCATCTCCGGACCCTCCCAGTAGCGGTACCAATCGTCCGTGGAGTTGAACCAGGTCTGCTGCAGGATCCTGTAGTGGTCGTCCTGCGAGCGCTGCACGGTAAAGCGCGCGGCGCCGTACTTGAGTGTGGTCGGCCCTGCGATCTCGGCGACTGCCTCCGCGAACAGGTCGGCGCGGAACACCGTCGCATACCACTGCACGTGCATTACCCCTTTGGCCATGGACGCGATCTTATCCAAGCGGAACGCGTCACGGCTGCAGCAGATCGTTGTTGCCGTTGCGCGGCGGTCCCTCGGTCGACACCAACGTCGTCGACGACGGCCGCCCGTTCTGCTCGACGCCGTATGCGGTCCGCCTCAGTGTTGCCTTCATCTGGCCGGTGCCGCCGGCCGGAATCGGCACTCTCTGCGTGACCAGGCGGCCGTCGGGGGCGACAATCGACACTGTCTGCGCCCTCCCGGTCTGGTTGGTCACGTTGAAAAGCACCGGGCCAGGTCGGACCTTGCGCGGATCAACGAGCGGTCTGCCCGACCCGAGGTAGACGCTCACGTCGACCGGCGTTGCGGGGCGATTGCGACCATTGAAATCCAGGCGTGCCGCGGTGCCGCAGCCGGCGACCAACGGGCCGCACAGCAGAAGTGCTGCGCATGCCCGTCGGCGCACGGCCGTCAGCTGTTGCCAGACACGCTCAACAGGCGACGCCGGCGCTCGATCCGGCGCAGTTCACCCTGCAGCGTGTCCCAGGACTGCGACTCGACGCGCTCGTACTCCTCGCCGGTCAGTTCCTGGATGTTGTCGTAGTACTCGTTCCACGCGCGACGCATCTCGTCGTCGAGCTCGCGCAGTTTTTCAGTGTCGGGGGCGATCGTTGTCACGAGCAGCTCCTTCTCCTCATTGATACCGCCGATGGTACGCCTCCACACGGTCAAATCGGCTGACTGCGGGTTAGGCTCCGTTTACCCAACGGTTGAGGTGCCGCTAATTGAACGGCAGCTCTGCAACAACTGCTTCGTGGCCGCCTGCGGTCGACACGATTGCCCCCACCGGCGCCTCGCGCCGCACCAATGCGAGCGCGATCGCCCCGTACCGCGGGGAGATCGCTGAGCTCGTCACGGTCCCGACGACGCGCTCCTTGAGCATCAGCTCGGTCCCGGCCGTCAACCGCTCCGCCGAGGTCAGGCCACGCAGCTCGCGGTTCGGCTTGCCCTTGTAGAACAGGCGCGCGACCGTCTCCTGGCCGACGTAGCAGCCCTTCGTGAACGAGACGGCACGCGTGTTCAAGCCCGCTTCCTGGGGGATCACCGAGTCGTCGAGGTCGACGCCGTAGCGCGGACGCCCGTGCTCGATCCGCAGGCACTCGGCAGCCTGCTCGGCGACCTCGGCGGCACCCGCCTCGAGTGCTGCCGCCCGCACGGCCTCGAGCTCATCGGCCGCGAACAGCAGGTCGACGCCGACATCGGTGCGGATCGCGCGCACCATGACGCCGCCGAACTCGAGCGTGACGTGGTCATGCTCGTCCGGCCCGAGCGTCGCGCCGGCGCGCGTGACGAGCTCAGCGGCCAGCGGGCCGATGAGCGAGAGCAATCCGCGACTCCAACGTGCGCTTGTGCAGCTCGACGTCGTAGCCCACTGAGTAGCGCCGGATCATGTTGAACAGCGGCTGTAGGGCGACGCGCTCGGTATCGAGCAGCAGCTCATGGGTGGGTGGGCCTGTATCGAGCACGCGCATGTCGCCCAGCATCTTGCCCTTCGGCGTCAGGAACGCGGCGTAGCGACCGTGGCCCGCCCCGATCCCGTCGATGTCCTGTGTGACCTGTCCCTGCAGGAACTCCTTCGCGTCCTTGCCGGTCAACGCGAGCTTGCCGCGCTCGGAGCGGTCGAGCAACCCGACGCGTTCGGTCACGATCGCGTAATCAGCCTCGAATCCTGTCGTCGCAGTCATACCCAAAAGCGTGACAGACGCGGCCTGCGGGGCGGCTCGCTACTGTTCCGCCCGATGGCTCTGGCCGACACTTTCACGACGATCGTGGACTCGTTGCCCGACGACTGGACCGACCTCTCGTTCGATCTGCGGATCTTCGACGAGAGCCGCTACATCGAGGCGGCGACACTGCTCGTGACCTGCAACGCCCAGCCCTACTCAAAGCGCGATTGGCACTGGCGCCTGCTGGTGGCCCACCGCTTCGGCCACGCCTCCTCGGTTCCGGCCACGCACACCGCGCTGAAGCTGCTCGACGACGCCGGCCTCAGCGGCGAGCTCGCATTGCGCGAGACGCGTACCGGCCGGGTCGAGACCGTGCAGATGTGGGGCCGCCCGGAATCCGTCCGGGAAGAGTTCCGCAAACTGCGCGCGCAGTAGCGCTACTTCGGCAGGAAGCTCCTGTCGAACATGGTGGACACGTCGGGTTGCTTCTTCACGATCCCGAACTTGACCTCCCACTTTGCCCAGGCGTTCAGGACGGATGGCTCAAGCGCTCCGTAGGCGCCACCGCCCTTGGGCAGGAAAGCGGGGAGCTCGGCCGCAAGCTGCTGGCTGACTGACTTGTTCGAGAGCCCGGTGACCTGCGACTCGAGCGCCTGCTCACCGGCCAGCGGGTGCTTGAGCACGTAGTCGTAACCGTCGACCAGCGTGCGCACCACGTCGCGTGCCAGCGCCGGGTCGCGCTTCAGCTCCGAGCGCGTCGCGCAGACGACCAGCTCTGGGTAGGAGGGGGCGCCGAAGTCCTCGACCCGAAACACATGGAACGGTGGGTGCTGTGCGGAGAGCTGGAGGCCCTCGTCGTTCCAGAAGGCGGTCGCAGCAGCGATCTTGCCGGAGATCAGGTCGGGCACGGCGTCGTAGCCGATCGTGATCGTCTTCAAGGTGCTCGGCTTGCCGCCGCCGCCTGCCACGACCGAGTGCAGGACCGCGAGGTCGCTGGGGTCGCCGGTAACACCGATCGTCTGGCCGTCCAGCTGACGCGGGCTGCTGAAGCGGGGCTGCGCGATAACCGACGCCAGCGGCCGCTGCTCGATCGCCATGATCCCGACGAGGTTACGTCCCTGCTCGTCGGCGATCGCCAGGTCGTGGATATCGAGGATCGCGAAGTTCACACGCCCGGCCGTCAGCAGTGAGACCGCGTCGGTGCTCTCGCCTGGGATCCGCACCTGCAGGTTGATTCCGTTGCGCTGGTCGTAGTG
Organism: uncultured Conexibacteraceae bacterium; assembly: GCA_963720195.1. Taxonomy (GTDB): domain Bacteria; phylum Actinomycetota; class Thermoleophilia; order Solirubrobacterales; family Solirubrobacteraceae; genus Palsa-465. The sequence continues at coordinate 5,205 of CAVRFD010000004.1, read as the reverse complement.
GCGCGCGATTGCCGTATAGATCCCGGTGTGGATCGCGTTCGGGGTGAAGTCGAGGATCAGCGACGCCTTCTGCGCACTGGCGACGCTCGCGCTGGCGGGCGTGGAGCTGCCGCCAGCGGCGGCGATTGTGAGGCCCGCGAGCAGGGCGGCCAAAGTGGTGTAAAAGCGTGGCATCGCGAGGCGAGGATAGGCGCTTCGTAGAATCCAGGATCCGTGCGTCGCCGCGTCGCACTCAGCTGGAACATCACGCTCCCGCTGCTGTCGCGTTAGAGGTCGGTTGCTTCGACCGTTATTCAGTCGTACGTCCTGATGCGGCAGTAACCTTGTAACAAGACTCACGTTTTAGCTTCGCAGGGTCGATCACCGGGGCATGGCGAAGTAGGGAGAGGCTGCCCATGAGCGTTTTCGACATTGCACGTACCCCCGTTGGTATCGCGAGGACAACGCACTCGCATCTCTCGCTGCTGTCGACGCCGCGCCGGCACATCCCCTGGAGCGATGGCTTCTACGAGCTGCCGGCCGGACTCGTGCGGCTCGCGCCGGGCGAGCTGATCCGCGCCGAGCCGATGGACGCGTACCTGGTCCCGGGCGTGCGCCTACGCGCGCGCGCGTGGCGGATCCTGTACCGCTCCACCGGCGCGGTCGGCGAGCCGACCGCCGTGTCAGGAACCGTGCTGCTGCCGCAGAGCGCTCGGCGCCAGCGTGTCGCTGCCGCTGATCGCCTACGCGATTGGCACCCACGGCATCGGTGACGACGCGGCGCCGTCACGGTTGCTCTCGACCGGCCGTGATTGGGAGGCCGGCCTGATGGCGCTGGTGCTCGCCCGTGGCAATGCGGTCGTTGTCACCGATTACCAGGGCCTCGGCACCCCGGGCGACCACGTCTACATGGTCGGCCGACGCGCTCGGCTCCAACGTGCTTGACGCGATGCGCGCGGCGCGCGAGCTGATGCCTGAGGAGCTGCCGCAGGACGGTCCCGCGGCGATCATGGGCTACTCCGAGGGGGGCGCCGCGGCGGCCTGGGCCGCGCAGCTGCAGCCGACCTACGCGCCCGAGCTGACGCTCGCCGGTGTCGCCGCCGGCGCAGCTGCGGCTGACATCGAGCTCGCCGGGCCGAAGCTCGACGGCAGCTTCTTCTCGTTCTTCCTTGCCTACGGTGCGATCGGTTTCGCCGCCGCCTACCCGGAGCTCGAGCTCGAGCCGTACCTGACGCTGGCCGCGCGCGACACGATCGAGGCGCTGCGCCACACCAACGTCCTCCAGGCGGCCGTCCGCGGGCCGCGCTTCGCCCACGTCGACGACCTCTCCAGCCCCAACGTGCTGGAGCTGCCGGACTGGCGTGAGCGCCTGCGTGAGAACCGCCTCGGCGCGATCGCCCCGCAAGCGCCGATGCTGCTCCACCACGCTCGGAACGATCAGATCGTCGCCTTCGAACACAGCGAACAGCTGCTCGAGGACTGGCTCGAGCTCGGGCGTCGACGTGAGCCTGCACGTCACGCGCGGGGGCTTCGATCACATCAGCGGCGCCGTCGCCGGCGCTCCGGTTGCGCTCGACTGGCTCTCGCAAGCGCCTTGCGAGCAGAACCCTGCCGACCGCTGCCGCGAAGGTTCGTGCCGCTGCGCGGCCGTCGCGCGGCCTGAGCCCTCGCCCCCCGACCGGGGGGCGCCCAAAGTCACGCGTACCCGGATCCGCGCGGATGCGTAGGGTAAGGGGACATGCCCACCGCTCTTCTCTTCCCCGGACAGGGCAGCCAGACGGCGGATATGCGCGACCACGGTCGCGCGCGTGCGCCCTGACCTGCTCAAGCTCGCGATCGAAGTCGTCGGCGAGGACCCGTTCCTGCGCGTCGACGACGGCACCGCCTTCGCGCAGCCCGCGATCTTCTGCGCCAGCATCGCCGGTTGGTGCGCGCTCGGCCGGCCGGCGAGGAGTTCGCCGCCGGCCACTCGCTCGGCGAGCTCGGCGCCCTGGTCGCTGCCGGCGTGCTCAGCGAGCGCGACGGGCTCGAGCTCGTCGCGCTGCGCGGCCGACTGATGCAGGAGGCGGGCGAGACCGCCGGGGACGGCGGCATGATCGCGCTGCTCGGCGCCGACGCTGCCGAGCGCGCTGCTGAGGTCGCCGACGCCGCACGGGCTCTCGATCGCGAACGACAACTCACCGCAGCAGGTCGTGCTCTCGGGGCCGCGCACGGCGCTGCCTGCCGCTGAGCAGACGGCCAAGGAGCTCGGCCTGCGGGCGATGATCCTGCCGGTGACCGGCGCCTTCCACTCGCCGATGATGGCCTCCGCTGTCCCGGAGTTCGAGCGCGCACTGGCCGCTGTTGAGATCTACGTCCGGCCAACTGCACCGTGATCTCGGCCGTGACGGCAGAGCCGTTTGACGACGTGCGCGCTCCGGCTCGCACAGGCGCTGACCGGTCCGGTCCGCTGGCGTGAGGTGCTGCTGGCACTGCACGGACGCGGCGTCACCACGTTCGTCGAGGTCGGTCCCGGCAAGGTGCTGACCGGTTTGGCCAAGCGCACGCTCAAGGACGTGGAGCTCGTGAGTGCCTGACGCAGGTCGGCCGGGCCTGAGGCCTGGCCGCCGGCGGGCTGCGCGCTCGTGACCGGCGGCTCGCGCGGGATCGGTGCGGCGATCGCCAAGGGCCTGGCCGCCGACGGCTGGCCGGTCGGCGTCAACTACAACGGCAGCGCCGACGCGGCGCCGCAGGTGGTCGCGGAGATCGAGGCGGCCGGCGGCACGGCATTCGCCGTCCAGGCCGACGTCGCTGATCCGGCGGCGCCTGACAGCGGTCTTCGAGGCGCTCGAGGAGCACTTCGGCGTGCCGGTGCTCGCGCTCGTCAACAACGCCGGGATCAGCCGGGACAACCTCTCGCCGTCGCTGACCGACGATGAGTGGGACGCCGTGATCGACACCAACCTGACCGCCGCCTTCCGCTTCACGCGCCGGGCGCTGAAGACGATGATGCGCGCACGCACCGGCCGGATCGTGAATATCGCCTCGGTGGTCGGTCTGCGCGCCAACCCGGGCCAGAGCAACTACGCTGCGGCGAAGGCCGGCCTGATCCAGTTCACGCGCACCGCGGCCGTCGAGGTCGCGCGTCGCGGGGTCACGATCAACGCCGTCGCACCGGGTGGATCGAGACCGATATGACCGCCGACGTGAACACCGAACTGCTGAGCGCAGTGCCGGCCAAGCGGGCCGGCACGCCCGAGGAAGTGGCGGCTTGCGTACGCTTCCTGGTGTCGCAACAGGCAAGCTATGTGACCGGGGCGGTGCTTACAGTCGACGGCGGGCTGGCCGCCTGAGCTCGCCGGCAGCCGCCAGCCCGACTAAACGAAGAAAGAGGACGTATCAATGAGTGCAGTGACCAAGGAGCAGGTTCAGGAGCGCGTCGTTGAGGCGCTGGCCAGCTTCGGCCCGGACGCCAGCGAGATCACGTCGGAGGCGACGTTCGAGGAGCTCGATATCGACTCGCTGGACCTCGTGGAGCTCGCGCAGATCGTCGAGGACGAGTACGGCGTCGTGCTCAAGGGCGAGGACATGAAGGAGCTCAAGACCGTCGGCGATGCGGTCGACCTGATCACCGAGCGCGCCGCGTAGCAGCGCTAGGTCTGGAGGCACGAATGTCGGACAAGCGTCGAGCCGTCATCACCGGGATCGGTGCCGATCAGCCCGCTCGGTGTTGGCGCACGGCCGCTGTTTGAGCAGTGGTCCAAGGGCGTCAGCGGGATCGGAGCGCAGGACGGCCAGGCCGGCGGCTTCTGCAACGACGTTCGATCCGGCCGATTTCCTCTCGGTAAAGGAGGCACGCCGGCTCGATCGCTTCGCTCAGTTGGCAGTTGTCGCCGCTGATGAGGCGGTGGCCCACGCCGGCTGGTCGGACGGGTTGCCGTTCGACCCGATGCGGGTCGGCCTGATCATGGCCACCGGCATCGGCGGCTTCAACACGGTCGAGATCAACCTCGATCTGATGCGCGAGAAGGGCCCGATGCGGATCTCGCCGCTCGGCATCCCGATGTACATGCCGAACGCCGCTGCCGCCGCGATCTCCATGCGCCACGGCATCCAGGGCCAGGCCTTCGCGGTCGCGTCCGCGTGCGCGTCCAGCGGGCACGCGGTCGGTCTGGCCGCGCGCATGATCCAGTGGGGCGATGCTGACGCGGTCGTCGCCGGCGGTACCGAGGCGACGCTGACCGACTTCGGCTTCGGCTCGTTCAACACGATGCAGGCGCTCTCCAAGATCGGCGTCTCCTGCCCGTTCGACGCTCGCCGTGACGGCTTTGTGATGGGCGAGGGCGCGGGCGTGCTGGTGCTCGAGGAGTACGAGCACGCGAAGGCTCGCGGCGCGACGATCCTCGGCGAGGTCGCGGGCTACGGCTCGACCTCTGACGCCCACCACCTGACCGCGCCGGAGCCCACCGGGCGCCCGGCCGCCCAGGCGATCACGCTCGCGCTCAGGACGCCGGCCTGACGCCGTCCGACATCAGCTACGTCAACGCCCACGGGACCTCGACCGAGCTCAACGATGCCGCCGAGACCCAGGCGCTGAAGCTCGCGCTCGGTGAGCACGCCTACAAGATCCCGGTCTCGTCGACCAAGTCGGCGATCGGCCACCTGCTCGGCGCCGCCGGTGCCGTTGAGGCGGTCGCGACGTTGCAGGCCCTGAACGACCGGCTGATCCCGCCGACTTGAACTATGAGGTTCCCGATCCCGAGCTCGACCTCGATTACGTGCCGGGTGAGGCGCGTGAGCTTGTGTACGCCGGAGTCGGCGGGCCGGCCGCGATCTCGAACTCGTTCGCGTTCGGCGGCCACAACGTCGCGTTGGTGATCAAGGGCCAGGGTGACGGAGGCTGATGGCCGCGGGAGGGGCTGACGGGACTGCTGGCCGGCAAGCGCCTGCTGATCACAGGCGTCATCACCAAGGACTCGATGGCTTTCCACGTCGCGCGTTCGCGCAGGCGGAGGGGGCCGAGGTGCTGCTCACGAGCTTCGGGCGCGTGCGCCGCCTGACCGAGCGCGCGGCAGAGCGGCTGGAGACCCCGGTCGACGTGCTCGAGCTCGATGTCAACAAGCCCGATGACATCGCGGCGCTCGTCGCCGAGTTGAGTCCCGTTGGGGCAGGGTCGACGGCATCCTGCACGCGATCGCGTTTGCTCCCGAGGACGCGCTCGGCGGCAAGTTCATGACAGCTCCCGCG
>CAVRFD010000003.1:0-1056468 GCA_963720195.1 uncultured Conexibacteraceae bacterium | reverse complement strand
AGGACTTATTGACTCCTACATGATTCTAAAAGGGTTATTGGATGATTTTGCACTGATTTCAGGGCAGTCGTTCGAGTTCCGCCGTAACCGTTTGATTCTATTCAATGCACCTGAGACCGTTTGATTCTAAAAGGGTTGTGGCGAGGTACTTCGCTGAAGACGAAAGGCCCGGTCGAGCGATGGCGGCCGGGCTTTCTTCATCTCTATTTCTATTATAGAGAGTTGACGGAAATTGTCGGCCAAGTATTTCTCCCTCATGGAGCGAAGTAGCCGGAGAGATCGAGGATGAGGTTGGTGGGGTTGGAGGAGAAGGCATCGATGCTTGCCGTTGGTGGTGGGCACGATGGCCATGTTCGAGGTGATGGCTCCGTCCAGAGCATTCAAGGTCGAGACGTAGGGTTGCGCTTCTCCGGCCGGCCACAGAGTCAGGTAGTCTAACGAGCCCGGAGGCACAACCGTCGCGTTCAACACATATCCCTGAGCCGTGGATGGCGGGGCGCACGAGCTCGTCTCCACGTCGACGGCCAGCACGCCGTTGAAGGCTCCCGCACCGCTGCGCGTGTCGATCACCCGGCAGGGCGTGACCGGGTAGAGTGACAATCCTCCGGTCGCCGGAGGCGCGAAGTAGCCGTTCACGTCCAGGATCACGTCCGAGGCGTCGGAGACAAAGATCGAAACCGCTCCGCTGGTGCCTGCCGGCACGATGGCCGCATTGGCCGTGACGGCTCCGGTCGAGGAATTCAGCGTCGAGACATAGGGCTGCGTTTCCCCTGTAGGCCAGGTGGTCAGGTAATTCAGCGTCTTGTGGGGCACAGCGGTGACATTCAGCGAATAGGCCTTGGCCGTCGCAGGAATGCCGCAGCTGCTGGACTGCACCGGGAAGGACCGGCTGCTGCCGCCGGAGATCGAAGGTCCTCCCAGCGGCCCTGTGGCCTGTCGGGTATCGGCGACCCGGCAGGGAGTCAGCGGATAGAAGGCCAGGGCCGAGGCCGTTCCGGCAGGCACGAAGTAGCCGTCGATGTCGAGGATTACGTTGGTCGCGTTACTGACGAAGACGCTCACACCGCCGTTGGTGCCGGCGGGCGTGATGGCGGCATTGGCCTTGACGCGGCCGTCGGAGTTCAGCGTCGAGACGTAGGGCTGGGTTTCTCCGGTGGGCCACAGGGTCAGGTAGCTGAGGAACCCATCCGGCACCACCGTTACATTCAGCGAATAGGCGACGGCGGTCGATGGAATGCCGCAGGCGCTCTGCGGAATATCGAAGGCACGGCTGGTGCCCGCAGCCATCTCCGGACCACCGAAGGGACCCGTCGGCCACCGCGTATCCGCGATACGGCAGGGCGTCACGGGGATGAATTGCAGAGCTGCGGCTTGTCGAGGTGATGGTGTAGGTTGCCGAGGTCACAGCGCTGTTGGTGTAGCCGCTGGCCACAGCGATGGCCTCGATGGTTTCGGTCGATGAGACGGTGATGGCGCCGGTGTACTTCGTGGACGAAGTGGTGGGCGTGGTTCCGTTGATCGTGTAGTAGATGGTCGCGCCCTGGTGGCATCGGTGATGGTTACGGACTGAGGGCTGGTGTAAGTTCCGGTGCCGGGGGTGAAGATCGGGCGACCAACGCCTGGAGTGTGTAAGTTGCGGAAGCGACGGCGCTGTTGGTGTAGCCGCGGCCACAGCGATGGCCTCGATGGTCTCCGTCTCGTTTACAGCGATGGCTCCCCCGTATTCGAAGGAGTTCGTTGTTGGTGTGGAGCCGTCGGTGGTGTAGTAGATGGTCGCGCCTGGCGTCATGTCGCTGATCGTCACCGATTGCGTCGCATTGTAGGTCCCAGCTTTAGGCGAGAATGTGGGGGTTGCGGCTTGCGGCAGCGTGGAGGGCGTGAGCAACAATCCGTGGAACACCGCCTTGGAATCGACGTACCCGCCGGTAATTTCCCCTGATGCATTGACGCCGGAGCCGCCCGTTCCCGATAACACGAGAACTTTCGACGTGGCAGCGCCTGGCGCGTCGAAGCTGGTGATCGTGCCGCCGGCCGTGCGAACGAACCCATGTCGGATTCCGTTCGCGTCGGTATAGAACCCAGTTACATAGTTCCCGCCGGGGTCGATGCTGAGGGGCAGCGTTCCCGAGACAATGCCGCTGCCGGCAACCGACCCTGTAGGATCGAAGGTTGTTATTGTGCCGTCAGCGGCCCGCACGAACCCGTGCCCTACGCTGTTGGTGATCCCATACGCACCAACGATATCTCCCGCCGTATCGATGCTCGTCGGTACAGTGGCATAGCAATTCGTGCCCGTGGTCTGACAGGGAACCTGAAACTCCGTGATGGTGCCATTGGCAGCGCGCACGAATCCCTCGTAAACTCCGCTCGAATTGATGTACAGTCCGGTGAGGATTCCCGAATTATTGATGCTGATTGGAATAGTTCCCTGGGAAGCGCTTAGTCCGGCACCCGGAGCATCGAACAAAGTCACCGTGCCGTCCGCGTCTCGAACAAATCCGCGGTAATATGGAAGCCCAGCTTCCGGATTCCACTGCGAGGATGTCGAAGTCCCGGCGACCGTTCCCGAAGTGTTCACGGTAAATGGAATCGTCCCCCGGGTGAGGGCCGGAATCGCCGACATCGAATTCCGTAATGACGCCATCCGACGCACGGACGAATCCGTGAGATCCGTTGCCTGAGTCGACGTACGTGCCGGCAATGTAATTTCCGCCTGGATCCATCCCAATCACGAATGTGCCCTCGGTGGTGCTCGATCCGGCATGGGGCGCGTCAAAGTTGGTGATGGTTCCATTTGCAGTCCGCAGAAAGCCGTGGCTAGCATTGTTGTTGTCAATGTAGTCTCCGACTACGTCTCCTGCTGCATCGATATGGACGGAAACGGTCCCGCTGGCGGGAACTGTGCCCGCGCCCGTAGCGTCAAACGTCGTTAACGTATAGCCACTGACGCTCTCGACGTCCTGGGACTGGGGCATTCCCAATGCCCCGCCCGCCTGCAAAGACTGAGGGCCGCCAAACAGCCGGAACCAGCTCTTCGATACCCAAAAGTGCGCCGAAGTCGGCGATGCCAGCCATATGGCACCCGCGCTCAACAAAACGAGGCTAAGTATGACTATGGGTCCAGCATTGCGCGCCCAGTCGGTAATCCTGATCGCACTGCGAAGGGCAGCCCAAACAATTACATGCGGAACAGGCGTTCGACGCTTCAAGAGTTCACTCCTTCCAATCACTTTGTGCGGTTATTCAACCCTTCCATATCTCTCATTGCGGGCTTGCTTGTCACACAGCCTGACAAGCAGGCAGACGGGTCTGCCACTGGTCCTAATTCCCCAACGCAATTGGCGCTGACCACTCCGGCAACGGCGAGAGTGTAGATTGCCAGGTCCACGCTGTCGTGAGGAGGGCAGCCAATAACAGCACAAGAAAGAGCCTTTTTCATGACAAGCGACTCTGATCTAACGGTTCGGCACGTCTTGGGGAGAGACCGGTCCAGATTAGTGGATGGCGCCGTTCAGGGATTGCCAGCGCCATGAAGAGGCTACAAGAGGGCCCGGTATTCAGCGATTGACTCTAGCACCGGCCATCAAATACTCGCAAGAATATTCCCCACCATCGTCTGGGGGAGGATGGCGATTTCGCGCTACGCGCGACCGCTCAGGATGACATCGTGATTGGTGAGAAGCCGAGCCACCGAGTGGTAAAATCTCGCCGTGGACACACTTGATTGGCTTCTTGATGCGGACCCGGCCATCCGCTGGCAGGCGATGCGCGATCTCACGGACGCCTCCCCGGCGGAGATTGCCGCGGAGCGTGCCCGGGTCGCGCATGGAGGAATCGCTGCCGAAATTCTCGCCTGCCAAGGGTCAGACGGCGCGTGGCATCGGGCCGACGCCCCCGACTGGTTGCCAACCCTCTACACCATGCTCCTCCTGCGCGCGACCGGCGTCGACCCGACCGATCCGGCTGTTCAGTCAGGGGTCGCTCGTCTTGAGGCAGGCTTTCGATGGGAAGAGCAACATGGCGCGAAGCCTTTCTTTGAGGGAGAAGTGGAACCGCGCATCAACGGAGGCACGCTCGCTGTCGGCGCGTATTTCGGTCGCCCGACAGAGAGCCTTGCGCGTCGGCTCCTCGATGAGCAACTCGATGACGGCGGTTGGAACTGCGAGGCTCCGCCGAGCACGCGCTCGTCGTTCCACACAACGATCTGCGTCCTCGAAGGGCTGCTTGAGTATGAGCGAGCTGTTAGGCCTAGTTCGGAAATCGTGTCGGAGATCTCCGCTGCCCGACTTCGAGGCGAGGAGTATCTGCTCAAGCGCGCTCTCTTCCGGCGGCTCTCGACCGGTGAGGTCGCGAATCCGGAGTTCCTGCAGCCTGCCTTCCCTCCCCGCTATCACTACGACGTGCTGCGTGCTTTCGACTACTTCAGAGATGCTGGTGTTCAGCCGGACCCACGCGTGGAGGATGCGGTGCGCGTAGTGGAGAGCAGGCGAACGCCAGATGGCCGGTGGCTCCTCGAAGGCTCGTACACCGAGGCGCTCGCTCTGCCGTTCGGTGAGTCGGTGGGGCAGCCGAGCCGGTGGAATACTCTCCGGGCGCTGCGGGTGCTTCGCTGGTACGAGCGAGGGGCCGAGCCGACGAGCGCAGTGGCTAAGAGCTGTCCTCAATAAGGCTCGAATGGCGGATTCAAAGCCACTTTACCGATAGACTGGCGGAAGGGGACAATAGAGGCCGTCTCATCTGGCGGAAAGCGTCGCCGGTCATGATCGAGGTCGATTTGAGTCCGGAAAGCGGTCCAGTGATCGACGACTCCCCGGTGCGGAAGATGGCGGATCCCGCTTCGCCGAGCCGGCCGAGCACCTATCTTCGGATCTTCAAGTCGAATGTCTATGTTCGCGATCTCGATCACAGCCTGAAGTTCTATGTCGAACAGCTTGGATTCAAGCGTGGTGGCGGATGCCCGCTTCGATTTTGGCCGCTGGGTCGCGATCGCGCCTCCCGATGGAAGCACCATCCTCGCGCTGACCGCTCCCAAGCGCGGCTCGGAGAACTACAAGCTGATTGGGCGGAACACCAACATCGGATTTATCGCCGAAGACATCAACGCCACGTATGAGCTTTGGCTCAGCCGGGGAGTGCACTTCGAGCATCCTCCCCAATCGCAGCTTTGGGGCGGAACGTTCGCCAAGTTCGTGGATGTCGATGGGAACTCTTTTGAACTGCTTGCCTCCGACGAGATGAGCCGCGAGATTGAGTCACAGCGCCGCGCTGCCGAGGAGAAGCTGGAGGCGGAGCGGCGCGCTGCGCAGGAGATGGAGATCGCGAAACAGGTGCAGGCGCGGCTCTTTCCGCAGATCCTTCCTGCTGTGAAGACCCTCGACTATGCCGGCGTCTGCATTCAGGCGCGACATGTAGGCGGCGACTACTATGATTTTCTGACTCTGGGGCCGGAGCGGCTGGGATTGCTGATCGGCGATATCTCCGGCAAAGGCATTGCCGCCGCGCTGCTGATGGCGAATCTGCAGGCCAACCTGCGCAGCCAGTTCAGTCTGGCCCGCGACGAACCACACGCCTTCCTGCAGTGTGTGAACCAGCTCTTTTACGAGAACACGGTGGACAGCGCCTATGCCACGGTCATCTTTGCCGAGTATGACGGCATCGGCGCGGCGCCTGCGCTACGCGAACTGCGGACATCTGTCGGCGCTGCTTCTGCACCGCGATGGTTCTTTGGAGCGGCTGCAGTCTACAGGCACGGTTCTCGGGCTGTTCAAGGACTGGGAGAGCCCGACGGTGGAGTGCCAGCTCTCCCCCGGCGATATTCTTGCGCTCTATACCGATGGCGTGACCGAGTCCTTCAATCCTGACGGAGAAGAGTTCGGAGAAGAGCGCCTTGTCGAAGCGCTTGAAGCGCCATCGCGAGCAGCCGGCGCGCATGATCATCTCTTCGATCGTCGCTGAGATTCAGCTCTTCAGCCCCGAGGAGCAGCACGACGACATCACGCTGATCGTGGCGAAGTGCAGAGGCTGAGGGTCCACACCGTTTTCTGCAAGCGTGCATAACCTACAGGCGATGCGCCAGGCCCAGTAATCGGGCCGACCCGGTGGCGTGAGCGATCCGCCTGTCACGGAACGCCGCGGATTTGTCACGTCAGCGTGGCCATCCACGACTTTGGGGAAATTTTCACTCGCGAATGGAGTGAGACTTGACCATCGCGGAGCGCGTCGACGGATCCGGCAACCATCTACCGCAGATCGTCGAATAGACCTCACAAGGCTGCTCTCGCAAAAGCTATTTTTGGAGGCAACCCATGTTTGCGTATCGGCGCGTCGCTGTGTTGATGGGAATATTTCTGTTCGTCCTAAGCGCCTTTGCGCAGTCCTCGTTCACATCTGTGCGCGGCACAGTTACAGATCCGTCGGGAGCGGTTTTGCCCGGGACCAAAATCGAAGCAAAGGATCAAGCAAACGGACAGGCGGCGTCGCAAGTCGCGAACGAACAAGGCGAATATCGATTCCCTCAACTGACGCCGGGAACATATCTGATTACGGCGTCGATGACTGGTTTTGGAACGACGAGCAAGCGCGCGGAACTGCTGGTGAATCAACCGGCGACGGTGAACTTCAGCCTTACGATTCAGGCTTCGACGGTAACGGTGGACGTGAGCGGCCAAGCGCAGACGCTGAACGATTCCGATGCGACGATCGGCAATGCGCTGAACAACGCGACGATTCAGGCGCTCCCCAGCGAGGGCCGCAACGTGCCCGATTTGCTGAGCATTCAGCCGGGTGTTTTGTATCTCGGCAATGGCGCAGACAAGCAAAGCGACAGCCGGACCGGTTCCGTGGCCGGCGCTCGTTCCGACCAGACCAATGTGACGCTCGACGGTCTGGACGACAATGACCAGACGCAGGGCTATGCCTTCACCGGAGTGCTGCGGTCCACGCTCGATTCGGTGGAGGAATTTCGCGTGACCACGACCAACTCCAATGCAGACGCAGGCCGCTCTTCCGGCGGCCAGGTGAGCATGGTGACGAAGAGCGGCACGAATCAATTTCACGGCGCGCTCTATGAGTACAATCGCAACACGTTTTCAGTCGCGAACGATTGGTTCAACAAGGAAGCTCAAGCCTCGCAGGGCTTGCCGAACATACCGGGCAAACTGATTCGGAACACATTCGGGGCGGCTGTGGGTGGTCCCATCAAGAAGAACAAGCTTTTTTTCTTCGGGAATTATGAAGGCCAGCGGACCGCGGAGAACAAACAGGTCACTCGGACCGTGCCGACTGCCTCGTTTCTGCAAGGGCAGGTGAAGTATCTGAACAACGGAAGCGTGGTCACGCTCAGTCCGGCGCAGATTGCAATGATGGATCCGAACTGCGGCGCGAACGGCACTTGTCCGTGGGGAGCGGGTGTCGATCCGTATGCGTTGGCGCAGCTTTAACGAGTATCCTGCGGCAAATGGCTCGTGCTCTGGGAGACGGTCTCAACCTGGGTTCGTATACATTTTCGTCGCCGTATCCGGGCTCGCTGAATACTTCGATCGCGAAGTTCGACTACACGCCGAACGACCGGCACCATCTGTTTATTCGCGGCAATCTGCAAAAGGACACTCAGATGAATGTGGTGCAGTTTCCGGGGCAGGCTCCCAGCTATACCTATGAAGACAACAGCAAGGGACTGGCGGCAGGAGACACATGGACCATTTCACCAGCGCTTGTGAACGATTTCGCTACGGCTATATCCGGCAGGGATATTCGAATCGCGGCACAGGTCAGGGCTCGTATACGATCTTCCGCTTCATGGACCAGCCAACGCCTGAGTCGCGAAGCTTCGGTGGTCAATGTGCCCGTCAACAACTTCATCGACAACTTCACGATGTCGAAGGGCAGGCACACGTTTTCTACAGGCGTGAACTGGCGGATTGTTCATAACAACCGGAGCTCCGATGCGCTCTCCTACAGCGCGGGCAATACCAATGAGTACTGGCTGGTGAATGGAGGTGCGATTGCGGGGCAGAGCGTGCCTGGAAGTCCGCAGAGCCTGGACCCGGGCGGGTTTGGTTTACCCGGGCGTGGATGGTGGATTTGCCAATTCCTATAACATCGCCATTGGGTTGTTGACGGGACTGGTTCCGCAGACGACGGGCAGCTACAACTACCAGGTCTCGAAAGATGGCCAGACGGGAACGCTGCTGCCGCAGGGTACGTTTCTTGACCGGCACTTCAAGGCGAATGAGTTGGAGTACTACGTGCAGGACGCGTGGCATGTTTTTCCCAAGCTGACGGTTACGGTTGGCTTGCGGTATACGTTGCTGCAGACTCCGTTATGAAGAGAATGGCCAGCAGCTGGCGCCGACGATCAATGTTCATGACTGGTTCGAGACGCGCGCTGCGAAGGCGGCGCAGGGCGTCACGGATCAGCCGGACCTTTACTTTGCTCCGTCGGGTCAGGCGCGTGGGCTGAAGCCGTACTGGCCTGCGCAGCATCTGAATTTCGCGCCACGGTTCGCCTTCGCGTACGCGGCAAACCCGAAGACCTCGATTCGCGGAGGATTTGGACTGTACTTTGACCACTTCGGCGAAGGTGTTGTGAACTCGTTCGACCAACTTGGGTCTTTCGGGCTTACGACCGCCGTGTCGAATCCGGCGAACACGTATAACGTGGACAATTCGCCGCGGTTCACGGGCATGCACGATCTCCCACCGAATGCATGCGCTCAGCCGCGGACGATTACGTATCCATATCTGGCGCCGAACACGGCGGATTGCGGCTTTGCGATTACATGGGGCATTGATGACCGGCTGAAGACGCCCTATTCGGAGGTGGTGGACTTTTCGGTGCAGCGCCAGTTGCCGGGAGGGTTTTTGCTTGAGGCAGACTATGTCGGCAGGTTCGGACGGCACCTGCTGCAGCAACTTGACCTGGCCGAGCCGCTTGATCTCGCCGATCCGAAGTCGGGCACGGATTATTTTGCGGCCGGAACGATGCTTGTCGAAGCTGGTGGATATCAATGGCGGAAATCCCGATGCGCATGTTCCCGGAGATTCCGTACTTTGAGGATCTGTTTCCCGATGCGGCAGGCGGCGGTCTGAGCGCGACGCAGAACATCTATACGCAGGTCTGGGCTGCGAACCGGGGGAATGAAACCGGCGCGCTTTACGACATCGATGTGGGTTGCTTCCCGGGTTGCGGAGGTCAGACGGGGCGCTATTACCAGGATCAATTTTCCTCGCTCTTTGCGTGGTCGTCGATCGGTTCGAGCAGTTACAACGCTGGACAGCTGATCCTGCGACACGCGATGAGTCATGGGCTGCAGCTGGACTTAAGCTACACGCTTTCGAACTCAATCGATCTCGGGTCGGACACGGAGAGAACGAACGAGCTTTACAACCAGGTCGGGGTTTTTCAGCAGGGATCAAGTTTCAGCACGATCATCAACAGCTTCAGCCCGCAGCTCAATCGCGGCGTTTCCGATTTCGATACGCGGCATCTGATCAGCGGAGACTGGGTTTATCAGCTTCCGTTCGGGCAAGGGCAAGCATTTTGCGGGCGGAGCAGGGCATGGATTGAATGCACTGATCGGAGGCTGGCAGCTATCGGGGTTGAGCCGGTGGAGCAGCGGACTTCCGTTTGGAGTTGTCGAGCCGGCGTGGACGACCAACTGGCAGGTGGAAAGCGGAGTGGTAGCGACCGGGCCAGTGAAGCTCCACAAGCATTTGATCAATGGAGCGCCCAATGTCTTTGCCGATCCGACGGCACTCAATAATGGCTTGCCAGAGCGGATCGCCGCTGCGGCTGCCGTATCCGGGCGAAGCCGGGCAAAGAAATAACTATCGCGGCGATGGCTTCTTCGATATCGATTCGGGGCTGACGAAGTCATGGAACATCACCGAACGGCAAGTGCTGAAGTTTGCGTGGGAAATCTTCAACGTGACGAATTCTGTGCGCTTCGACACCACGGTTTCGTCGAGCACAGGCGCGGCCCTGAATAACGTGGCAACCAGCAATACGCTGGGCGCCTATTCATCGACGCTCACGGTGCCGAGGGTTCAGCAGTTCTCGCTGCGCTATTCGTTCTGAACTGGTGTCGCTGAAGAGGCGGCAGGCGAGCAAATAGATTGGAGGATGGGGCTTCCGGCATTTATGCTTCAGGGCAAGATGCCGGAAATGCAACGAAACTGCGCGAGGATCGGAGCACGGCAGCTATCGCTGGTTCCGGGTTGGCGACCTGAACGCGTTTTTTGCGTTGATGTTCGACAATATGGCGAACATGGTGATTCTGGCCGGCATTCTGATCGGCGCGTTTCACTTTCCTAAAGAATTGGTGCTGTATCGCATGGTGCCGGGAACCGCCATGGGCGTGCTGATCGGCGACCTGATCTATGCCTGGATGGCGGGGCGGCTGGCCCGCCGGACGGGCCGCGACGATGTGACGGCGATGCCGCTGGGGCTGAACGCGCCGAGCGTATTCGGCATGTCGTTCGCGGTGATCGGGCCGTCGTTCCTGGCAACGCATGATGCCATGCTGGCGTGGGAGATCGGCATGGCGGTCACGGTTCTCGTCGGCGTATTCAAGATTGGCGCTTTCATTCTGCGGCAATGCGGTGCGGTCGATTGTGCCGCGGGCCGCGCTGCTGGGCTCGATTGGCGGCGCGGGAATTGCGCTGATTGGCGTGCTGCCGCTGCTGAAGATCTTTGCCGACCCGATTCCGGGGCTGCTGGCGCTGAGCCTGCTGCTGGTGACTCTCGTGGGCCGGATGCAGTTGCCGGGGAGGCATTCCGGGTGCGCTGGCATCGGCGCTGGTGGGCATCGCGGCATATTACGTGCTGCGCATGGCGCATCTCGGCAGCCCGCTTCTGGCGGTGAGTTCGTCGAATCTGACCGCTCTGCATCTTTCGCTGCCGTGGCCGTCGCTTGGGTTTCTCGGGGGATTGTCGAAGGCGTGGGGATATCTGCCGATTGCGCTGCCGTTTGCCCTGTCGACGGTGGTGGGAGGCATCGACAACACGGAGAGCGCGGCGGTGGCGGGCGACGAATATGACACGCGGGCATTCTGTTGACGGAGGGATGCTGCACGCTGGCGGCGGGATTGTGCGGCGGCGTGGTGGAGAGCACGCCGTATATCGGACATCCGGCGTTCAAGTCGATGGGGGCGGGCGCGGGATATGCGATCCTCACCGGGCTGTTTATCGGGATCGGTGGAATTGTCGGCGTGCTGCCGTTCTTTGTGGACTGGGTTCCGGCGTCGGCGATTGCTCCGATGCTGGTGTATATCGGGCTGGAAGTGATCGCGCAGGCGTTTCTGGCGAGTCCGCGAAGGCATGGCCTGGCGGTCGCGATTTCCCTGCTGCCGTCGTTTGCCTTTCTGATTTCGCTCGAGACCGGATCGGTGCTGAGTGCGCTGCATGCGACTGCCGATCAGATTGCGGGCGAGGTGGGGGTAACGCTGCGCACGTTGAGTCTGCTGGGCAACGGGTTCATCATCGCGGCGATTCTGTGGGGCGCGGCGACTGCGGAGTTGATTGACCGACGGTTTCGAGCGAGCGCGCTTTATCTGCTGACGGGGGCAGTGTTCTGCCTGTTTGGCGTGATCCATTCTCCGACAGCGCAGAGGAACGTTCGTGCTGCCGTGGCGCGCGGGATCCTCGGCTGCCCTGGCATCTTGCGGCGGCTTACCTGGTCGCGGCACTGACGATTGCGGTGTCGAAGTTTCTGACGAGCGCCTGGCGTCGAAGATGTTGCGGCATGTCTAGAGCTCTTCGAAGGAGCGATGGCGCGGTGACCGTGATGGTCAGGGACGGCGGCATTGCCGGGGCGTAGGGAAAGCAGAGTGGTCAGGCCGGCGTCGCGGGCGGCGTCGAGTTCGCGGACCGAGTCGGAGATGAAGAGGATCATCGGCTGGATCGGTGTTCATGGCCTCGGCGATTTTGCTGATAGCTGGCCGATTCGACTTTGGGGCCGGTGTGGGTGTCGAAGTAGGCGTCGATGAAGGGTGTGAGGTCTCCGCGCTCGGTGATAGCCGAAGAGATACTTCTGCGCTTCTACGCTGCCGGAGGAGTAGATGGCTACGCGCGCGGCTGCGTGCCAGCGCTCGAGTGCCGGCGGGTACATCAGGGAAGACTTCGCTATATAGATCGCCCTGTTCGTAGCCCTCGGCCCAGATCTTTCCCTGAATGGATTTCAGTGCGGTGGACTTGCGGTCCTTGTCCATGAGCCAGAGCAGATAGGCGATGCTGGCCTGAAGGCCTCAGCAGGGTCCTGCGACATTGGCTGGGGAAAATAGATGATCGGCGCGCCGCTGGCCCGGTCGATGGCGTTTTCCTGTGCGAGCAGGCGGAGGTCGGCTTGCAGGGCGGGTCACCTGCATGAGCAAGATGTAATCTCTCATGCGTTCGCGCGCGTAGGGAAACAGCACGTCGTAGACGAAGCTGACCGGTGAGGTGGTGCCTTCGATGTCGAGAAGATACAGCTTCGGCATAAGTCGTGTAGAGACTCCGGAGGCGGGCTATTGGAGAGCGGTGTCCACGCGGGGGCCGAAGTAAGCGGGCCCGAAGCAGAGGGGCTCGAAGTTTGAGTCGATGCCGCTCTGGGTGTAATGCGGCGTCCAGCCTGTCTTGTCCTGGAACCAGCGGATCGCACGGATTCTTCGATCGGAGCACAGGTCGAACCAATGGCGGGTACCGCGTGGCACGCGAATCATGTCTCCGGCCTCGACCTCGATGGAAAGCACGTCGCCTGCCATCGGGGTGGATGTGGAAGATGCCGCGTCCAGCGATGATGAAGCGGACTTCGTCTTCGTCGTGGGTGTGCTCGGTCTTGAATCTGTCGAGCATGGCGTCGAGTCCGGGCGTCTCGGGGGCAACGTCGATGACGTCCGCGGTCGTGTAGTCCGCCTTTGCTCTTCATCTCCTCGATCTCCGCGGCATAGGCGCTGAGAACAGAGTCCGCGTCAGCATCCACGCCCACGCGGTCGAGCGACCAGCGCTCGTAGTCGATTCCAATGCTCGCCAGTGCGGCTGTCACCTCGGGCTTCTCGTGGAGGAGAATCTCTTTTGCCGGGATTGCTACGGTTGCCATGGCTAATTTCCTATTTTAGTTGATGTCAGGACGAGCTCGCGAATTGCCGGCGGCCTTCCGCTTCGAAGAGGAACTCAAATATCTCGACGTGACGCCGGGCTTCGGCGATGTCTCGCCCCCAGGTGTAGAGGCCATGCTTGCGCAGCAGGATGCCGTGGCTCCGAGGGTGCTCCTCTAACACGGACGACAGCGTGGCCGAGAGCGTCATGTAATCCTGAGAGTTTTCGAGGATGGGAACCCACTCGCTGTGCTCGTGGGTCGAGATGCCCGACAGCCCTTTAAGCATTTCGTAGCCTTCAAGGATCAGCCCACCGTCGGCGGCCCAACGGTCGGAGAGGAGCGTGCTCCAGATGGAATGCGTGTGGAGCACGGCCCCAGCTCCTAGCTGCTGGACTGCCACCAGGTGGAGACTCGTTTAGCAATACGCTGAACGAAGAACAGGACATAACAGAACCGTTACGTATTGCTAACGATCGCAGGAGGCGGAGCAACGCCGCTCGAGAGCAGCCCGGCCCGCGCGAGGGACGCCACGTTTGGCGAGCCGGATTCGGGAAGCGCGGAGTTGGCAGGGCTCGCTATCGGGCCGAGTGGCAGTCTGTATCCCGCTTTACCGGCCGGCGTCTACAAGCTCGCCGCTGCCGGGCATCTTGACGCACGTCGTTGGCGGAAAGTGGAACCCAAGCCAGGTTCTGTCATGGGATAAGAACCCCGCAGGCAAGGGCGATTTCGCGCCCGCCGATCGCATTGCCGTTGATCGCGCCGGTGACCTTTTCGTCGCCGGCGGGGGCGGCTGGGGTCTCTACGAACGTGCCAGCAACGGCACGCTGCGGTTCGTCGAAGTACTTCGCGGAGACGGCGCCGGATTCTGGGGCTCCCTGGCAACCGACCGAGCGGGCACCGTCATCGGGATCGACAACTCAGGCGTTCAAATCCTCAGCGGATCAGGCCACGCGAAGCCGCTCACCGCCGACCCCAAGCAACTACAGCTCGCGCTGAACCGCGCGCTCACGCCACGAACGAAAGCGTCTGGGTCCGGCGCCGGCCCGCACTACTTCATTGGGGGCTACGGGATTGCAGCGGCCCCGAACGGAACGATCTACGTCGATCAAGACGGCGGCACGTTCTCCGGACAGCGGCATCCTCGCGATAAGCCCCGACGGCCATGTCAAAACGCTCTGGCTCTCCCACTCCCTCCACTGACTAAATTCCCCGACGGTTGTGGCGAGGCGTTGCACCAGCTGGTCCACGCGCATAGAGCGCTCCTTCGCGATGATCGAGGCGGTCAAGGGATGACGACTGAGCTGCCGTCGCGCGAGCGAACCGATGCCGACATCGAGCGCGATTGGGGGTACCCCGATGTCCTCTTCGAGGAGGCGCGCCGGCGCCGGCGGCGACGCTGGATGGCCGGGAGCGCTCTCATTGCGGCCGCGATCATCGCCGCGGCGTTGATACTCGGCATGTCCGGTGGTGGAGGCGGCGGATCAGCCGGCACGGCTAACGGTCAGCCAGCCGGCCCAGGATCTGGTGCCAGCACGCAGGAGAAGCTTCCCGCGCCGGCCAGGGTCGACTGCGGTGATTCTGGTGTGGCGGGAGCCGGGTTCACGGTCTACACCTGTGAGAGTGGCGGTGGCGACACCAAGTACGGCCATCCAGCGGAACTGCTCGTGGTCCGCGCCAATGGCAGCTACACCGGCTACCCCAACACCTCCAGCCAAGCGGACATCGTGAAGAGATCATCCACCCGCGGCATAGTCGCCTCCCACAACAAATCGATCGTCCAAATAACCGCAGCCGCGCTCAGGACACTCCTCAGCGCACGTCAACTCGAACAACTTGCTCCCGCAGGTAGCCGCGGCCCGGGGGCCCTCGGCGCCATCAACTCGCTTGCTGTGACTTCATCTGGCGACGTCTTCCTGCGTCTCAACTACTACGCAGGCGACCGGCATGGTTGCGAGACGTCCGTGCCGAGCTAACAGCCACGGGACGTCTGAAGGCGCTCTGGCGGTCGGGGACAGGCCTTACCTGCGGGTAGCGACTTCGCCTCGGTCCACGCGGACTCATAGACAAACCAGCCGCTGCTGCTGTTGCCAGAGCATCTGTCCGAGATCGAGAGACGCCAGACGCTCGCCCCGCCACGAAGACGCTCGCCGTCCGTTCGCTGACAGGATCCGCGAGCCAGCAAAGATGGGGTCCGCTTGCAAGATTTGGGCCTTGCCGGCAATAGATAGGTGATGCCCGAGCCCACCGATAGTCGTGAGGATGTGGTCGCCGCACAGCGCCTCGAGGCGCTGTTTAGGGCGCATTACAAGGCTGTCGTCGCTTATGTACGACGTCGTGCCACGCCCGAGAGCGTCGATGACTCAATCGTTCCGGACATTGCCGCGCTGTACGCCGGCGACATGCTCCACCTGGAAGACCGCGCATATCACGCGACCCGCATAGCGCTCTACAGCAGCTACCAACTCACAGGAGCCCCAATCGTGGACCGGCACGACCAGTACTGGCATCTATCCGGCAGGAACCACTGTCACCTTTCCGGCACGTCCACCGACATCTCACCCGACTCAAATCGACAGCTGGCAGGGCCTCTAATGCGTCTACTTCAATGCTCGATAATGCACGTTATGTAGACCACCTTTGCGAAGTCGGCCGACCAAGCCTGACGAGCGCTCGGCCACAGCCCGCTTTCGGCCAGACTGTCGGGCATGGCGTTATTCGTTGTATGTGATCTGGATGGGACTTTGCTGCGCTCCGACGCGACGCTCAGTGCGTTCGCCCGCGATGGCCTGAATCGACTGCTCAATCACGGGATGGCGCTTACCGTGGCGACGGCGCGCAGCCCGCAGGCGATCACAGCCCTCCTCGCGGGCGTCGATCTGCGCCTTCCAGTGATCGGACTGAACGGCGCCCTGATCTCGGACCCGCAAACCGGCGCACACCTGGTCATCCGAGCTCTCGCTACCTCGCCGGCACGCATCGCGATCGCGATGCTTGAGGCAGCAGCCGCCAGCCCGGTCGTCACGAGCTGGAACGGAAACGCGGACCGAGTTCACTACCGCGAGCGAATGAATCGGGCAAGCACATGGTGGATCGAGGAGAAACGTGCCTCCGGTGGCCCGCGGCTGCAACTCACCGAGGACCTCGACCGCGTGGCGACGTCGGAGAACGTGGTGATGATCACCGGTTTCGTCCCGACCTCCTCCGACGACCAACTCGTTGGAGACCTCCGCACAGAGCTATCTGACACAGCAGTCATTCACGCCGCCGAGCACATCTACTACCAAGGCTGGACGGAGATACAGATCCAGCACCCGCTTGCGGACAAGGGCACGGCCGTGGCGCAGCTCGTCGAACTAACCGGCCTGCACGACTCCACCTTGATCGCCTGTGGAGATCACCTCAACGATCTCGGAATGTTTGCGGCGGCGGACGAATCGGTCGCTCCAGCCAACGCTCACCCTGCGGCTCTCAGCACTGCCGCGTCCACCACTGCGTCCAACGAGGACGACGGGATCATTGCCTGGCTACTAGACCGCACGAAGCACGCCGGCAAGTGAAGACTCAGCGGCACGTGCCGCCACAAAAGCAGGTGCTGCGAACCAACGCTCGAGAGACGTGCTTCTGGCGCCGAATCCAGGACGACCTCTCCCCTCTTGGCTGACATTTGCGAGTTCGTCGTCAGAGCGAAACCGAGTTGTCGCAGCTTCGTGAGACTTTGTCGCATCTAGGCGAGACTCGCCGTGTCGCAACTTGGTGAGACCCGACAGCTGTCCGGTCTCACGCAGATGCGACGGGAATCTCATTTGGGTGCGACAACTCTGCCTCACCAAGATGCGACAACCCGGCCGTGGGCGCGGGCGCCCGGCGGCGGCCAGCCCAATCGCGAGTTCCCGGCCGATACCTCGGCCGGCGCCTGTTACGAGTGCGACGTGACCGTCGAGCGTGGTCACCATCAGTCCTCGAGCGCGTTGAGCGCCGCGAGGATGTCGGCCGGCTCAGAGCGGGTTGTGTAGTCGGGGTGCACATCAATCCAGCGCACGGTTCCGTCCGGATCGAGAATCGCCGTGGTCGGCATCGGCAGCGTTGTTGTGTCGTCGGCGTTGACCTCCGTGAGGTCGAGGCCATGCTCGAGTTGCACTGCGCGTGCCTCATCGGTGGGTGCCGTCAGGATGCCTGCGGCTGTCGCGAGTGTGTTGCGCGGGTCAGTGACAACTGTGAAAGTCAGGTGGTTCTTCTCCTGCATTGTGAGGGAGCCGTCGGGCTTCTGGGGGCTGACCGCGACCAGCGCGATGCCTCGCTCAGTGAGCGCCGGCAGCAGCTCGGCCTGGTAGGCGTTTAGGGCTATGTTGCAGAACGGGCACCAGACTCCGCGGTAGAAGACCAGCACTGTCCGCCGACCCAGGATCGCTGTCGCGAGCGTTGTGGACTCGCCGTGGACGTCGATCAGCTCGGCGTTGGGGAGTCGTTCTCCGATCGCGATGATCCCGTCGGGTTCGAGCTCTGCGAGTCGCTGCTGTTCGCGATCAAAAGCGCTGGGTGGCCCGGCTGGCTGGCCGGCGCGCATCGAATGAACTTGTTTTGCGATGGGTGCCACGGACACTCGACCGACCTCCGGGGATTGGGGACTGTCCTATTCGCATCCAGGCCCACCGAATTCTTACCGAGCCCCACCGAATTCTTACGCCGAACGAGCGGCACCAGCTCATGACTAGGATGAGCCGATGCCCTGTCACGCAACCAGGCAGCCGCCAACAGCTGAGATGGAGACAGAGGCATGGGTATCTGACCTGGTGGCGCGCGGGCGACGACGCGAAGACGCGCTCGGGCGGCTACATGCAATTCTCGTTCAGGCCGCACGGCGCGAAACGAGGCGGCGAGCAACAGCGGTCTCGGGTGTCGAGCTCGAGGACATCGTGCAGCAGGCCGCTGACGACGCGCTGCTAGCGATCATCGCCAAGCTCAATGACTTTCGTGGCGAGAGCCGCTTCACTACCTGGGCGTACAGGTTTGTGGTGCTCGAGGTCGCATCGAAGCTGACCCGCCACAGCTGGCGAACCAGGCCCACCGTCTCCGGCCTTACAGACTGGGAGCAGCTACCGGATCGCTTCGGGTTCACGCCCGAGGAGGCCGTTGCGCGGCGTGAGCTGCTCGCGGCGATACGCACGGCAGTCGAAACTATCCTCACCGAACGCCAGCGGCGGGTGTTCGTCGCGCTCGTGCTCAACTCGGTCCCGCTCGACGTCCTCGCGACCGAACTCGATACCAACCGCAACGCTCTTTACAAGACGCTGTTCGATGCGCGACGTAAGCTTCGCGCACATCTCGTCGCAAACGGTTACACAGAGTTCCAATGATCAGCGGCATTCCCAACCTAAAGCGGTTCCTTGACACCGATCCAGACGACGCCGGCTGCGCCGAGACGTTCGCATTGATGCACGTCTACATCGAGCGCGAACTCTCCCACGCGGACGCCGCTGAACGCTACCCCGGTATCGCCAAGCACTTCGCGAACTGCGGTCCGTGCGCGGAGGACTACCGCGGCATGCTTGCGCTCGTCGCTTGAACGCACCTCGCGGTCATTTGACCGCGAGGATCTCCACCGGCCGAATATCCGGGCCCTTCGCGAGTAGGTCCGGCGCGGCCGCCATCAACGCCTTCGCGATCTCACCGCCAAGATGCGCTTCACGCCCAGCCTCTGCCTCGAACGTGTCGAAGATCCCGTAGGTCACATCGTCGAGCTTGAACGCATACCAGGTCACGGTCTGTGGCTCGGCAAGCGCAAGCTCACGTCCCTGCCTTAAGAACTCGGCCAACTCCTGAGCCTTGTCCGGCTTGGCCTCGAGCAGCGCGAGGATTCCGACGGTCACCGCCATGCGTTTCTCCTTGTCCTGAGTTTCTCCCAGTTCCGCAGTTAGCGACCGATCACGGTGATTTCTTACCTCCAACATGGCGAACCACTAACCGACTGAGTCGCCCGGTTTCAAAACGCGCCGCGCCTAACCGTACGTCGCTAGCAGGCCGCAGATCCGCGCAAACCGAGACTCCGTTTTGCGTCCCCGGTGATGCTCGCGGAAAAACGAAAGCGCCCATCCGGCGGAGAGCACAAGCGGTGCGGTCGACTCGGACCACGCGACTGCCGCTGATTCATGATGGGGGTCTGTAGGACGCGTTGGACGCGGCCGGGGTCAGCGTGGAGATCAGCGGTAGGCTGACGCCTGAAGTTCGTAGAGTTCGGCGTAAAGCCCGTTCTGTTTGATGAGGTCGGCGTGAGCCCCGAATTCTTCTATGCGTCCGTCTTTGACGACGAGGATCAGATCGGCGGTTCGGACGGTGGAGAACCGGTGCGATACGAGGATCGTTATTGCGCCTGTCTGGCGTCCGAGACGGCGTGCGCTCTCGGCGTAGCGGTCAAAGAGTTCGTGCTCGGTCTCGGCATCGAGTGCGGCCGTGGGCTCGTCGAGTATGAGCAGCAGCGGGGTCTCGCGCATCATGGCTCGCCCGAGGGCTACTTTCTGCCATTGGCCGCCGGAGAGCTCAGTGCCTTCTTGGTAGCTCTTGCCGAGCGGAGTGTCGAGACCAGCATCGAGGCGTTTCGCGAGATCTTGCGCGTGGGCGCGCTCGAGCGCGCTCGATACGGCCGCGTCGTCGTCCATGAGAGGTAACTCGCCGACACCGACTGCGTGTTTGGCGGGTAGTTCAAACCGCACGAAGTCTTGGAAGCCGACGGCGATGCGTTCTCGCCACTCGCCCAGCGGCAACCGGCGAATGTCGACGTCGTCGATGGTGATCGCGCCGGCGGTCGCGTCGTAGAAGCGGCAGAGCAGTTTGACCACCGTTGTCTTGCCCGCGCCGTTCTCACCGACGAGTGCAACCGTCGCGCCCGCGGGAAGCAGAATGCTTGCATCGCGAAGGACGGGCGAGTCCGTGCCTGGGTAGGTGAACTGGACCTCGCGCAGCGCGATGCCTCGAGCGATGCGATCCGGCACCGGCGCATCGGGCGGTGGCGGCTGTTGTTCTTCCACGAGCGTCCGCAGCCAGCGCAGCCTTCCGAAGCCAGAGGCGATGCGCTGCAGGTTGCGTAGCTCTTGCAAGCCCTGGTTGACCTGTTGGTTTATCTGCGCGGCGAGCGTGATCACGAGTACGACATCACCGACTGATCTGTGGCCGGCGACAGCCTGCCGGACAACCAGCAGAACGGCGAGAATGTATGCCGCAGCGAAGCTAACCTGTCCAATCGCGCCAACCAGTGTCGCCCGCATCTGGGCGCCTGCGAGCGTCGAGCCGGCTTCCTCCCAAAGCTCACTGTTGCGACGCCGAAGCTCTTGCTGCAGGCGGAAGACACGAAGCTCCTTCGCTGAGCCAGCGCCTGTTGCCATTCGGAACAGATGCCAGCTCTGGCGAGTCTGCGTCGCGGCGGCCTCCCTGCCTCGCTCGATGATTGCGGTCGCGCGTGACCCGGCCAGAACCGGCGGCACCGCGGCGAGCGGCAGCAGCAGCAACCACGGGTCGACGGATGCGAGGATTACTCCGGTCGCAATGAGCGACACGCCGACAGTGGTCATTGTCATCAGGGCACCCAGACCCGCGATCAGACCGGACACCTCTTGTCGCAGCAGTTCAAGCTTGTCCGCAAACTCAGCACGCTCATGATGCTCGAGACGGGCGGACCCGTTCGATAGCGCCATCAGCTCCGCCTCGAGCGTGACCACGGAGGCGTCGGCGACCTCGATCTGAGCGGTGAATGCGAAGTGCTTGAGCGTAAGCACGCCGATTGTCGCCGCGCCGAGGATCGCACCAGCAAGCGTGGCGGCACCCAGGTCATGCTCAACGGCGGCGTTGATCGCGCCGCGCATCGCCAGCGCAACGGCCGGCCCGGAGCAGCCCGCGGCAAGGCTCAGTCCAATCGCGAGGCCGAGCTTGAGCCGACTTTCGCGCCACCCAATGCGCAACATCTCGGAGCAGCTTTGAAGTGCACCGTTCAAGACGTCGTCTCCGCTTCGATGATTTCGCCGTCGGCATCGAGCCCGGCTGCGAATCGCTGTGCTTGCAGCGCGAATAGCGCTGCGTATCGACCGCCACTCGCGATGAGCGAGTCGTGCGTGCCATCCTCGATGACTCGGCCGCCTTCGAGTACGACGATGCGATCTGAATGTCTCACGCTGGAGAAGCGATGGGAGATGAGCAGCGTCGTCAGACCGCTGGTGAGCTCGGAAAACCGCTCGAAGAACGCCGCCTCAGCGCGAACGTCGAGGGCGGCGGTCGGCTCGTCCATGACCAACACACGAGCGCCGCCATCCACTGCGTGGAGTGCGCGGGCGATCGCTATGCGCTGCCATTGCCCTCCGGACAATTCAGCACCGTCGGCGTACTGACGGGAAAGCAATGTGTTCAGGCCGTTCGGCAGCTCATCGACCGCTTCGGCGATCCCGGCCCGCACTGCGGCAAGCCTTATGGACTCGGCATCGCTGTTCTCGACCGCACCGAAAGCGATGTTCTCCGCGGCAGAGAGCTCATATCTGTTGAAGTCCTGGAAGATGACTGCAAGCTGCCGCCGCCAGGAGTCGAGCTCGTACTCACGTACGTCTCGGCCATCGACAAGGACCTTGCCGCTCGTCGGCTCGTACAGCCTCGCCAGCAGCTTCACCAATGTCGTCTTGCCGGCACCGTTCAGACCAACGAGCGCAGTGCACTCGCCGGCCCTGAGGTTCAGATCAAGGCCGTCTAGGACAGGCTTCGTGCTCCCTGCGTAGGTAAATGAAACGTCGGCGAACCGAATCTCCTCTCGCGGGAGGTCGCTGGTGTCGCCATCACCGCCGGTTGAATCGTCCCGATCGGCGTATTGCGTGATCTGGTTGGAGAACGCCTCGATCGCGTCAGCCGCGATCATTCCGAACTGGGACTGGTTGTCACATTCGGGGTAATAGTCGCCAAGCAGAATCGCAGCGAACGATGCTTGCAACACGAGCGCCAAGGCGGTGAGCGTCAGCTCCCCTTCGGCGGCTGAACGCACGATCAGCGCAAGGACCACACTTGCGACTACAAGACCGAAGGCCGTGAAGTAAAGGAAGCGGACCAGCACCATGCGCCGCCGCTCGGCCCACATCGGGAGCAGCGCGGCGTACGAAGCCTCACGATGACGCGCAATAGCCCACCCGGTCAGACCGAAAACGCGCATCTCCTTAGCGGCCTGCTCAGAGATCCCAAGACCGCGGAAATACCTCCGTCGACGCTGGTGCGGTCCGACGAACAGACGCATGTAGAGCCGCAGTCCTGTGCGATGACCGAAACGAAAACAGATGGCGCACGCCGCGACGCCAACCGCCGCCCACCAGGACGCGGTGACCCAGATCAGTGCTATGTACCCGGTGAGCGCGGTGTACCGCGCGATGTACGCGAGAGTACCGATCGCAGCATCGCCTGGGCTGTACCACCCAGTCTCCAACTGCTCCGAAACACGGCTCAGATTCGCCAGCACCTCCTGGTCCTCAAGAGGACCCACCCCTGGGCTGCGCAACGACAGATCAATCAAACGATCGCGGAAAGCGCCGTTGATCCGATGACGCAACACCGTGCCAAGGGCCGACACGACCGGAGCGAGTAGCTGCAGCGCAAAAAAGGCGCCCGCAGCAAAAAGAAAAGCGGTCACGAGGGTCCCCCACGCTGCCGAGCCAACCCCGCTGCGGACGGCGTCCGGCGTCCGACCCACCAACACACTCGTCGAAACGATGAACGCGATCGGCAGGGCTCCGAGCACAACATTCAGCAGTGCGAGAACGACGAGCAGGCCACGCCCCCCAACATGAAGGCTGCGGATCACGAACCACCGCGAGTCGATCGCGTCCCTCCGATACCTAGTCCACCATCCTCCGACTTTCCGCATCAGGCTCTGACCTCGATCGTGCTATCCCCGCCCTGGGCAGGCTTCGTACGCATATTGCCAGGATTTGTTGGCTTCTTGCAATGCGTAGGAGCGATCCACGCGAGGCACACAATCCGCTTCCAAACTGTTTCCAGGCTTTGCCCCGCCGCAGACCCCGGGATCACAGCACCCATCGGCGGTCACCGAGTGAGTCAGGGGTCACTCGTGTCCGCGCAAAGCGGAACGCGCTTCTCGCGGGAGCAGTTGCACACAGCCGGGCCAAAGCCAGACGGGTGATAACTGTCCAGCCGTGTGATCGTGCGGTAGTCATGACGAACGGGGTCAGGGTCGTCGCCTCCCCGTTCCGAACCGGTGTCGGCGACGGCGCCTTCGAGCTCACCTACCGGCTTACGGGACAGCCGCTGTACACGGTTCTCGCAGGTTTGTGAGCGTCGCATGTCGCGGGCCTGCGGAGCGCTTGATGTCGACTGTGTGCGATCGTGCTCCTCAGTCTTACCGGCCCGCAGTTGGCTGCATCCGCCGTTTGTAGGCGCATGCGGCGTTGACCGTAGCTCGGACGCAGCGGGAAGGATCCGCGCTGCCGCGGCGTCAGTTAAGCGACCACAGCTACCGAGGTCGTCACTGTGCCGGAGATCGAGCATATGCAGCCAGGCAAATTGTTGAGAATGGCTCGTAGGGCTGCCGCAGTTGCCATCCTGGCCACCGGCGCGATCCACTTGCAACAGCTACTAGTCGAGGACTTCCAGGGCCTTCCCACAATCTGGGTCCTCTTTCTACTCAACACGGTCGGGTCGGGCGTTGTCGGCGTCTGTCTCCTCGCTCCACTCGATCGGGTGCTTCCAGATGAGTGGGCGGAAAATGCCACGGCTCTGCTCGCGGCGGTGGGACTCACCATCGCCGTCGGTTCGCTAGTTGGCCTCTTTCTCGCCGAGACTGGATCCCTCTTTGGCCTGAGCACTCGACACTTCTCCACGACCGCTGTGCTGGCCATTGTCGTGGAGGGAGCGGCCGTGCTGTTGCTCACCCCCGTGCTCGCGAGCAGCCGGCAGCGTGCACGCGCGATGGCCGAGCAAACGCAGCACCGAACGGGTGTTCGCTGACAGGGACCACAGTCATTTGAATCCCCCGGTCGACCGGCCACGACCCACCGGGCCGGAATGCCCGAGTCAGCGTGTGGCGCTCGCCACGAGGTTCCGAAGATGCTCGGCGTGTGCGACGGCCTGCTGGAGTAGGCCCTCGACGTGCGGGTCGTGGAGCTCATAGATCTTCTTCCGACCTTGCTTCTCGGCTCGGACGAAGCCGAGATCTCTGAGTACGCGGAGATGCTGGGATACCGCTGGCTGCTCCATGTCGGTCTCCGCGGTGAGCTCCTTGACCGACCGCGGACCCCGGGCCAGGAGGCAAAGGAGCTGGATCCTGCTTCCCGCGGCAAGACCGTCCATCGCGTCAGCGATGAAGTCGGCGGTCTCAGGGTCGATTGCCGCAAGATCGATGTCGTGCCGCTTGCTGATCAGAGCATCATCGCAAAGAAAGCATGCGCCACATCGCATGTTTTGGTACGCTCGTTCGGCAAGCGAAAGCACGCCCCTCGTGCGTGCGGGAGAACAACGTAACCAGCGATGGAAAACGAACCTCGAAGTAAGAGCTTCTCCCGGCTCGCTCGTGCCGACCTCCTGAAGTAACCGGGGGCCTCCACGGTCGGGCTCGGGAGCCCAACCGAAGGAGGCGCGCCATGTACAACAAGGCGCAGCTCCGTCCGTGCGTATACGCGCGGACGGAGACACAACTGAACGGTGCGCGTCGTGCGCGGACCGACTTCACGGCGACCCCGCCGACCGGCCCGGGGCAACTCGTTGCGCGCTGGGTGCCGTCGGCGAACGGCCGACTGGAAATGCGGTGGGAGCCGCGGTTCGCGCCGCCCAACCTGATCACCCGTACCCGTGGCGCAGCTGCGGCTCGGTATCTCAACACCTGCAACTGATGGAGGCTCCGATGAACGAGTCAGATTTCGCCCAGAACAACGGGGCTATACTGGGCCCGCCGGGCCGTCGCACTGTGCTCGACGACGCTCACGTCGGCGACATCCGCGGGGCGCTGGGCACGCTGAAGCAGCACGTCCACGCTCCTCGCACCCGCAAACAGCGCCTGCTGGCGCTGCTGGCCGTGATGGGTCCTGGCCTGATCGTGATGGTCGGCGACAACGACGCCGGTGGCGTCGCCACCTACGCCCAAGCCGGACAGAACTACGGCCTGACGCTGCTCTGGACGCTTGTCCTGCTAATCCCAGTGCTGATCGTCAACCAGGAGATGGTCGTACGCCTCG
This sequence comes from uncultured Conexibacteraceae bacterium, assembly GCA_963720195.1. Classification (GTDB taxonomy): domain Bacteria; phylum Actinomycetota; class Thermoleophilia; order Solirubrobacterales; family Solirubrobacteraceae; genus Palsa-465. The sequence continues at coordinate 1,031,189 of CAVRFD010000003.1, read as the reverse complement.
GCGCCGTTACCGGGGTTGGGCACGCGCGGCTGATCATCGAACGGTTCGGCAAGTTCTGGGGCGCCTTCTCTGTCGGTGACCTCTTCATCCTCAACTTCCTGACGATCGTCACCGAATTCATCGGCGTGTCGCTGGCGCTCGGCTACTTCGGCGTATCGAAAGACATTGCCGTCCCACTCGCGGCAGTTGCGCTGATCGCGATGACGCTGACCGGCAGCTTCCGTCGCTGGGAGCGGTTCATGTACCTGTTCGTGATCACCAACTTCCTCGCGATCCCGCTAGCGGTGATGAGCCACCCTCACGCCGGCACGATCTTCTCCCACGCCTTCAAACCAGGGGTCCAGGGCGGCTTCGGCTCCACCTCGGTGCTGCTGATCATCGCGATCGTCGGCACGACCGTCGCGCCGTGGCAGCTCTTCTTCCAGCAGTCGAACGTCATCGACAAGCGGATTACGCCGCGGTGGATCAATTACGAGCGTGCCGACACCGTGATCGGCTCGGTTGTCGTGATCGCGGGGGCCGCTGCACTCATGATCGCAGCCGCGTTCGCGTTCAGTGGCACCGCCCTGCATGGCCATTTCGGCGATGCCGGCCAGGTCGCCACCGGGATCGCCGACACGCTCGGCCACACCGCCGGTTCGGTGTTCGCAATCGTGCTGCTCAACGCATCGATCATCGGCGCGGCCGCTGTGACCCTGGCGAGCTCCTACGCGTTCGGGGACGTATTCCGCAAGCCACACTCCCTGCACCACGGCATCGGCCGTGCCAACGCGTTCCACGGCAGCTACACGGCGATGGTGCTGCTGGCTGCTGCAATCGTGTTGATCCCACGCGCGCCGCTCGGCACGATCACAACCGCAGTCCAAGCGCTAGCCGGCGTCCTGCTGCCGAGCGCCACCGTGTTCCTGCTGCTCCTATGCAACGACAAGGACGTTCTCGGACCCTGGACCAACCCCGGGTGGCTCAACGTGATCGCCTCAGCGATCGTCGGCGTACTCGTGGTCCTATCGGCCATCCTCACCGCCACTGTCCTCTTCCCGCAGATCGACGTAACCATGCTCAGCGAAATCTTGTTCGGTGGGCTGGCATGCGGCCTGATCGGTGCCGGCGTTTACGTCGGGCGAGGACGGATCTTCCCGCTCTCAATCCCCGGCGGCGGACGGCAACCGAGGCAAGCGAAGGGTGACCGTCGCCTGCGCGAGTCCTGGACGATGCCGCAGCTCGAACTGCTCGACCGCCCCGTTTGGTCACGAACGCGGAAGGTCGGAATGATTACCTTGCGCGGCTACCTCCTTATCGCCGTCCTGATGCTGATCATCAAGGCCGTCGATGTCGGCATCGGCCACTAACCACTGTGTCCCGGGGGGCCGCCCGACTGGGGACCCCGTGGGGACCACAACAACCTTCACTCGGGCGTCATGGCACGAACGGACGTTCGATGACAAACCTGCACTGTCATTTGAACGACGTTTTACAACAGGTCGTCACCATCCTGAAGGGAACCTCAACCCGCTTGAACGATTCGCGGAACTGTTCCGGATTGGCGCCTGACCGGCGGATGTCCGAACCAGCCTGAATCGGCGGCACGACAACGACTGTGGGCCTCGTCGTCGCGCCGCCGACCAGAGCTCGGCGTGTCTTTCGGGGGCTGAGGAGAGCGCTGCCCTCCCTACTGGATCATCACTCCGCCGTCACAGACCAGGGTCGTCCCGGTCGTGTAAGAGGACTCGTCGCTTGCGAGGAACACCGCCGCGGCGGCCATCTCCTCGGGCTTGCCCATGCGACCCATCGGAGCGACGGCGTTGAACTCAGCCTCCATCGCCGTGGGATCGTCTGCCTCGTTGATCATCGCGCGCTGGGTGGGCGTGTCGGTCAAGCCGGGGCACAGGGCGTTGACGCGGACCCCGCGCTCAATCAGGTCGATCGCCATACCCTTGGCGAGCTGCACCACAGCTGCCTTACTGGCGCCGTAGATCGCCTCGGTCGGAGCCGCCACGAAGGCAGCCGCCGAGCCGACGACGATGATCGACGAACCGCTCGGCATCAGCGGCGTGACCGCGCGAGCGCATAGGAACACGCCACGAACGTTCACATTGAAGATCTCGTCGAACTCCGCCGGCGGAACCTCCCAGAAATTACCGACGGCAGGAACCATGAGGCCTGCGTTCAGCACCGCCACGTCGACGCGACCGTACTTCTCGCGGGCGGCGGCGGCGAGCGCGTCAGCGGTGGCCGGGTCGGCTACGTCTCCCGCGATGGCGGTCACCTCAGCGCCGCTGTCACGGAGACCAGCGGCGACCTCCTCCAGCAGCTCGCCTCGCCGAGCGTTCAAGATGAGCTTGGCGCCCTCCTGAGCAAAGCGCTGCGCGACGCCGAGGCCGATCCCCGCCGTTGCTCCGGTTACAACTGAAACCTTGCCTTCAAGGCGCATCTACAAGCTCCTTTTGTTCACTGATGTACACAACAGACGCCGCTTCCGTTGCGACGCCCAACCACTGCAACGCAACCGTCAGCCGATCACAGACGTGATCGCACCCTCAGCGATGCGGCGATCCTCCTCGGCCGTATCCGCGCCCGAGACTCCAACCGCTCCGGCTATCGCACCGTCCGACACCACCGGAACACCTCCACCGATCAACGAGAGGTTCTCGCGCGCGGCGAAATCCGCAACCGCCGCCGGCTCCGATTCGATGTCAGCGAAGAACTCGTCGGACGGTGCCCCGATCGAGACGGCTGCGAAGGCTTTCTTGGTGGCGGTGCGAACGGTGTCCATCGGAGCGCCGTCCATGCGCTGCATCTCCTTCAGCACGCCGGCGTCGTCGAGCACGACGATCGTCACCGCAATCCCAGCGGCTCGAGCTCCGTCGATAGCCGCATCTACAAGTGCACGGGATTGGCCGGCCGAAAGCGAGCGCCGCACCATGAAGTCAGCTATCACTGCTGTTACCTCCAGAACTATTTCGTGGGGATGTCTAACCGGCATTGAACTGGCAATGCACCTTGTCACCGTCAAGGATCACCAAGGCACACAGAAGGTTTCCGTGGTTGTACTCGGACCCGGGATTCAGACACAGCGTCCGCCCCAGATACTCGACTGCCTTTGACTCGTGAACGTGACCGTGAAGCGACAGGAGCGGCTGGCGCTCCTCGATGAACTCTCTGACCGCGACGGATCCAACACCCGTAATGAGCGTCGCCCCATCTCGCATCTGGACGCGGAACTCCTCGTCGATGGCCGGGGCCTGGTCGAGCTGCGTCCCCCGCGGAGGCGGATGCAGCACTGCGATCAAGTGCGACGGGTCCTCCACCTGCTCGTACATCTCCTCGATCCTGGCCCGTAGGAGCGGTTCGTCCATCTCCCGCGGGGATTCCCAGGGCGTGATGTTCGAGTACCCGGTGGTGATCATCTCGTAGTCGTCGTTAAGCCGGATGCGCTTGCCCTCGACGTACTCGACAACGTCCGACCCCTGCAGCGCGAGGTCCACCTCCGGGTAGTCGTCGTTGCCAGGGGTAATGAAGCAGCGGATCCCGGTGCCCCTGAGCCGCTCCTCGGCGAGCTCAACCCAACGCTGGATGTCCACTGCGACGACTTGGCGGAACCTCTGCTCGCGATGTTCGGGGTCCGCGAGCGCTTCCAACTCGTCGCGCTCGCCGACCACCGGGTATTGCCCATTGGCCCGTATCAGATCCTCCAAAGCCGTCTTCTCAGACTCGGAGATCCCCGCATATTCATGGTCGTGAAAGCTCGTGTGGTAGCCGTCACGTCGGCGCTCGATCGGGACCAGAACCTTCCCGGTGATGTCGCCGCCCATGATCAGGATGTCCACTCCGTAGGCCTTACCGGCGTTCAGGAATTTCCTGAAACACCGGTCTGACCCATGGACATCCGTCGCGAAGCAGATCTTCGTCTGAGACCCGTTGGAGGCTCGTTTACCTAGAAACCGCATGCGACGATCACTCCGGTGGGAGGGTCTTGTAGGCCAGCGACATATCCAGGCCCTCACGCCTACGCACGTCGGCGGCGACGAAGTACCAGAACGCACCGACAACGAAGACCCCGAGTGCGACGATAATCGTCAGCGTCACCTGCTTGATACCGAGCTGCACGTGGAAATGAAGCGCGAGGAAGATCAGGAACGCGCTACAGAGCACCGTCCCCAGGCCGGCCACCGGCAACACCTCCACACCGAACAGCTTCCACTGTGCGGGTGAACCGTTGTACAGCTGGGGGCGTACCCACTTGACGATCATGGCCGAGATACCAACCATTCCGATCGAGATGTAGCCGAACAGCGACGTGAGCTCGATCACTGATAGAGCGCTGCTGCTGTAGGAGATCCAGGCGGCCAGCGGGATGCAGATCACGTAACAGACGATGATCGCGCGCACCGGTGTGTGCGTCCGCGGGTTGACCTCACTGAGCCAACGCGGCAGCAGGCCGTCGAAGGACCATGTCAGCAGCGCGCGGTGCGGTACCGCGATGTTGATGTAGATCGCAGGTATCCACCAGCCGATGAAGGCCAGCGCAACGAGTGTCACCACGATGCCGTTATTCGCGACGAGGGCACCGAAGTACACGTAACCGGCCGTGCCAATCGCGCCGTTGCCGACGCCATGGAAGTTGCCGGCGATCGACGACGCGAAGAAGTTGTACCCGATGGTGTGCGTGAAGACGGCCAGCAGCAGGATCAGACCGATCGTGTTGCCGGCCCCTGTGCCCACCATCGTGATCAGCTGGCGGCGGCGGACGCCCGCGCCCTTGAACTCAGACGAGAGGTAGGTGCCCCAGAACGTCCAGATCGTGACACCGGCCGCCATATAAATGGCGCCGATCGTCCCGCTGACGGAGTACCCATGTCCACCGCTCGGGTACAGGTTCTGTTTCGCACCTGCGGCAACCGTCTTGGCGTAGGCGCCGTGGCTCGAGAAGGAGTTCACCGTCGATACGAAGCTCGAGTGGCTCGTGAAGAGCATGATCAGGATGTCAACCACAAGGCCGGCGGTCGCAATGAACACGAGCCAGGTCATGATTCGCATCGTCGTGCGCGTCCCGATGCACGAGACGAGCGTGATCAGCGCCAGGATGACGAGCGCGCTCACGAATAACACCGTGTGGTGGGCGCTCCCGAAGTCCTGGCCGAGGTTATAGGCCCATTTCGTGTGCGTCACCGAGCCGATGACCGTGAGCACCGGGGAAATTCCGGACTGCGCGAGCAACGTCCCGTAAAGCGCGGCCGCCACGATCCCGTTGATGAAGACGGCAATGTTTCCCGCCAGCGCCAACCAGGCCGGAATGATGCGGGTGTTGATCGTGTAGTCACCGCCAACCCTCGGAATCGCCGATGTCAGGAGCGCGTAGGCCACCCAGACTGAAAGGCAGATCACACCTGAAGCACCGATCGCGATGTACGGGTTCGCCCGCGGGAACGTCACGAGCGCGAAGGCGAACAGCACCAAACCCAGACCAAGCGGGTTGGTCGAGGCCGCGGTGAACGCGATCATCTGCGTCATCGAGACTTCTCGCACAAGCCCGGTGGCCTTGCGCGAGAAGACGGGAAGTGTTTGCTCCCGACCTGAGGTCGGACCTGCGGCTTCTGGACCTGCTGTTTCCGTCGACATCTACCCTCCTCAAAGGCAGGAAGCCGGAGCAAAGTCGCGCTCCAGCACCCACAAATTGCGCAGCGACCCAGCTGGGCCGTGCAGGACTCTGGCTCGTTCTCTCACGTCAGCCCGTGCAGGTCGCTTGAAACAGCAGACCCTCTCTCTGCACCGCAAACGTGCGTGGCTTCAGCGTTCAGCTAGTGCGATCACCTCTCGCGTCAGACCTTCGCCGTTCTCAGCAACACAGTGATAACGCCGCCGCCCTACTCCGCAGCAGCGCCTCACAAGCGGTTTCGAGTTGGTCAGCCTCGAGGACACAGACCACGGTATACCAACTCCTGATACCCGTGTCTAGACCGAGCGGAGCTAATTTGTACGAACCTTTGTCAATCACATCACGCGGGAAACGCCCGAAGCACGGCCTTCTCGTGAAGATCGGTTACGGTCTCAGCCGAACAGACTTGATTTCAAAGGCTTCCGGATGCGACCTTTCCCGGTCCGACGTAGACCAATAATCAGTCCAGAGAAGACAGAAGTGGTACCACTGCGGACCACGGGTCGTCGGGCATGGTACGGTTCCGCCCCAATCAGGACTGAGCTGACGCGACCAGCGGGATCGCGCGCGGCTGAAAGCAAGCTAAATACCAGGAGAAAATCGCGTGAACATCGAGTCCCACTACCTGGCCGCCTCGGGTCGCTACGAAAACATGCCGTACCGCCGGTGCGGCCGCACCGGCCTGCTGCTACCTGCGATCTCGCTGGGGCTGTGGTTGAACTTCGGTGATGATCGCCCATACGAACTGAGCCGTGAGCTGATTCTTCACGCGTTTGACCGCGGGATCACGCACTTCGATCTGGCCAACAACTACGGTCCGCCCAACGGTGCTGCTGAGCGCCACTTCGGTCGGATACTCGCGCGCGACCTGGCCGGGTATCGAAACGAGCTGGTCATATCGACGAAGGCCGGGTTCGACATGTGGCCTGGTCCGTATGGCAACTTCGGGTCGAGGAAATACCTGCTGGCCAGCCTGGATGAGAGCCTGCTGAGGATGGGGCTCGACTACGTGGACATCTTCTACTCGCACCGATTCGACCCTGAGACTCCACTCGAAGAGACCATGGGAGCACTCGACTCAGCCGTCAAATCCGGCAAGGCGCTGTATGTCGGTCTGTCGACATACCCTCCTGAGGTCACCAAGCAGGCAGTCGGCATTCTGAGACAGTCGAGGACGCCCGTCATCATCCACCAGCCGTCCTATTCGATGGTCAACCGCTGGATCGAGGAGGATCTGCTCGACGCTCTGGATGAGACGGGCCTCGGTTGCATCGTCTTCTCGGCCTTGGCGCAGGGCTTGCTGAGCGAGCGCTACCTGCAGGGCGTCCCGGACGGGTCGCGTGCCGCGGATCGTGCGCATTTCTTCAGAGGCGAGATGCTCAGCGACGACAATCTGAGGCGAGTCCGTGGGCTGGCCGCGATCGCCGCGAGCCGCGGTCAGTCGCTGGCTCAGATGGCGATCGCCTGGGTTCTGCGACAGCCTGGAGTGACCTCGGCGTTGTTGGGTGCAAGCAGCACCCAACAACTGGACGAGAATCTTGCCGCGCTCGACAACCTCAGCTTTGATGCCGCCGAGCTCGACGCCATCGATGAGTACGCCACCGAGGCCGGCGTGAACCTGTGGCAGCCGCCGGCGATCGCGAGTAGTTGAGCACGCGCAGGTTGATGCGTCAGACCCCCTCGATGCCCGCGGCTCCGCCAAGGCTGGTCTTGTTCGACTGCGACGGCACACTCATAGATAGCGAGCGTCTCGCGCTTGAGATCGACATGGTGATGCTGCGAGAGCTGGGCGTGCCCATGGGCGAGGACGACGCGGTGGAGCTATTTGTCGGGCGGTCCCACGAGGACGTCCAGCACGAGCTCGAGCGCATCTTAGGGCGCCCGCTACCGACGGATTGGCGTGATCCGTACGAGTCCATGTATTGGCGGGAGTTCGAGACAAGGCTCGCTCCTATCGAGGGCGTACTTGAGGCTTTGGAGCAGATCTCGCTTCCGACCTGCGTGGTATCGAACAGTTCTCACGCGTACCTCAGCCGCTGTCTTGAGATCACCGGCCTCCTGAGCGGGTTCACCGGGAGGGTCTTCAGTGCGGAAGATGTTTCGAAGGGGAAGCCGGAGCCCGATCTGCTGCTTCACGCGGCGTCGAGGCTGGGCGTCGAACCCCCAGACTGCGTTGTGGTCGAGGACAGTCGATTTGGAGTCGAGGCGGCGAGGGCAGCCGGAATGCACGTCTTTGCGTTCACTGCGGGTCCGACTCCCGCACGCCTCTTGGAAGGCCCAGGGACGACCCTCTTTGACGCGATGTCGGAGCTCCCCGCGATGATCGAACGGCACTCCCTGACCGTGAATCGATGACACCCGACACCAGCCGTTCCGATTGGGGGCTGATCGGTGCCAGCACCGTCGCCGGCTCATTCACGGTCGCCGAACGGAAGTGAGGCTCGACTGATCGCTAGTGAGGGGCGCTGAACGCGGCGCCGGAGTCCTCCGGCAGTTCGTACCAGCGCTTGCGATCGCCGATCCGGGCCCGGAGCTTCCATGCCTTGGACTTCGGCGCGTCGTTGAGCGCCGCCGCGAGCCGATTCGCACGGTCCTGAATGCGCTCGGGCTCAGGCAGCCCCTCGACGTTGCCCGCCCACGCCTGGGCTCGCTCGAGCACCATCGTGATGGTGCGCCATAGGCCCCAATCTGATGCCGCGAGGGCAGCGAGGTAATCAGCATCAATTGTGGTGCTAGATGCGCCCGCCACCTCGCAATCGAGCAGAAGCGTAAGGATGTCCTGCAGGTCCTTGGCGTTCGCCTCAATCACCTGCAGCTTCATGAGCAACAGGTCCGACGGCAACAGGGACGGGCCCGGTCCGTCCAGCCGTGTGCGCAAATCGATCTTGTGACACATCTCGACCTGGTCGAGGAACACGTCTACCTGGCGCTCGTTGTCAGCGTCCCAGAAGAACAGACGCCGCGCTCCATGCATCGCGTTGAACTGCTCGTCCGCGATATAGCCCGCTGAGACGAAGACGTCTGTGATCTTGTTCCGCTGCTTGCCAAAGCCGACGACGTCTAGATCGCCGTATGTGCGGGCAAGCGGCGCAGCGGTCGCGTGCGGACAGGTCAGGGCGATACCAACACCGCCGGTAACCCGCACCGTCACCGACGCTTCTTGAGCGAGGTCCGAAACGCGTCGTCCCTCGGCAACTATGTCTTGAAGTGGGCTCATTGGGTGAGATTCAGATCCGCTCTGAGGACCGCCCGGAAGCGATAACGATCCCCCCGATAAAGCATGCGACAGAGCTCAATTGGTTTTCCTTCGTCGCTATAGGTCGTCTGCACCGACAACAGAATCGGATCTCCGACCTGCATGTCAAGTAATTCTGCGGCGCGCTCATCGGCGAGGATCGCCTCGCAGGCGCAATCTGCGGTCACCGCTCGGACGCCACCACACTCCTCGAAAGCCTGGTAGAGCGAGCCCTCTTCAAAGCTGAGCTTCTCGATTCCGGGAGCCCTCACAAGCGGAACCCTTGATACCGCGACCGCGAGTGCCAGGCCGTCGACTAGCCGCAAGCGCTCGAGCTCCAGGATGTCGGAACCGGGCGGAATCAGAAGCAGCTCCGATTCGTCGAGTGTCGCTGACCTCACTACCTTCGAGATAACTCTCGAAGACGCTGAGAAGCCGGAGGCAGACGCCAACGCCGTGAAGCTGATCGGGCCTCCGGGCATTTCAGTGACGTGCTTCGACGGTACATACCAGCCACGACCAGCTGTCGACTCAAGCACGCCCTGGTCTGCAAGAGCCTTCAGCCCGCGACGCAGGGTCACGCGGCTGACACCTATCCGCTGGCAAAGCTCCCGCTCTGATGGGAGCCGGTCCCCCGGCCTAAGGGTTTCCGTGGTGATGTCCTGGAGGATCAGCCGACCCACCTGCGCGTAGGCCGGGGTCGAACTCTCGCGATCAATCAGCTGTGAAACGCCCATCTCTCCCATCACCACCGTGGCCCGGTATGTGTCGTCCAGACGATACCACTTGTCTAGGTATCTGCGACACTGGTATCACCTGGACTACACGGCCATTCCAGATAAGACTCAATAAATCTGTCGGTGTTGTCCAAATTGACGGGCCATGCGGAGTGGTTTTGGCTGCGAGAGGGCTAGTCTCGAAGACAGATGTGGAGAGGCCTGAACGCTTCCAAACTGACAGCCGTGCTGGTGATCACGGCAACAATCGCCGTGACTGTGCTGATGCCAGCCGCCGCGTCCGCGGCCATGGCAATGGCCGCGACGCATCCGGCAGCCGCCGTAGCTCGTACGCCCGCGATCGCCGACCACGCCACGCACGTGGCCAGCCCCGCTCGGAGCGTTCGCGAGGCGGACTCATACGCCGGTTGTCTGAGGGACGAGACCTCGTCAGAACCGCGGTTCGTCAGAGGTCCTGGCATGGCCTTTATCGAGGATCCGCCCTCGTGTGCCGGTCGCAATGGGTCCGCGGGCGAAGCCGTCCTCGCGGCGGGGGCCGGCGCCGCGGCCGTGCTTCTCATCTCGCTGCTTGTACTCCTGGTGATTCGCCACCGCCCGGCTCCTCCTGGCTCATCAGACTCCGGGCCTGACGACGGATGGCACGACGCTCCGCCCCCGTCACCTCGGCCAAACCTTCCGGGCGGAGGCCTACCGCTTCCGGATGCCAAACCTGCCTCGATTCGATTGCGTGGCCACGGTCGGATAGGCGATCTCAGCACGCACAGACGCCGAACTCGCGTGCAGGAGCCTGCGCCCCGGCGCCCAGTGCACCGAGACGCTTAGGCGCCGCCGCCGTTAGGCGTGCGCCTTAGAGGCAGAGCGCGCGCTGGAATCGCGTGAGAGCAAGGTGTTGCGCGCATCGTCGAGGGCAATGGCGACCGCTCCCTGCAGTGCGCCACGCTCACCGAGCAAGCTCGTCTCAATGCGCCCGGCGATGGGAATCAGCGTCGCAACTGCGCCGCGCACCGGCCGAAGCAGCAACGGATTCGAGCCGATCCCGCCGCCGAGCACGACGAGCTCAGGGTCGAGGATCGAGCACACTGATGCGATAGCCGTCCCGAGCAGCGAAGCGACGTGCTCCACAACGCCTCGAGCATGATCGTGTCCGGAGCTCGCGAGATCGAACACCTCGTGCGCAGAGGACACCGGAGATTCGCCTGGCCCGAGGCCCTCATTGAAGGCAGCCACGATCCCGGCAGCACCGATCTCATCCTCCAATGCGCCGTGCAGCCGATGCCGAGGGTTGAAGGGGTCGCCCACGATCGGGAGGTAGCCGATTTCTCCGGCGGCCCCGTGGGCGCCGCGAACCAACTCATCCTCCACGATGGTGCCCATGCCGACGCCCGCGCCGACCGCGATGAATACCGTCGTGGAGACCCCTCTGGCAAGGCCGAACCACTTCTCGCCGATAGCAGCTAGGTTGACGTTGTTCTCAACCAGCACGCGAACGTCGAACCTGTCTCCGATGGCCTCGAGCGGGTCGAACCGGCCCTCCGGCGCCACGTTGTAAGCCAGCGATGTGACGCGCCCGCTGGCCTGGTCGACGATGCCGGGGACAGAGATGCCGAGCGCCAAAGGTCGGCCGTGCACTGGAGCCGCACGGTCGACGACTTCGGTGACCAATTCGAGCAGCTGTGTTCCGACTGAGCGACCGTCTTCCTTGACGGTGGGCTGCTGGGTGTCGAATATCTCCTCGCCGAAGAGGTTCGCGGCGGCTACGCGGATGTTGCTACCGCCGATGTCGGCGCCGACCACAAATCCGGCTTGCGGGCTGACCACGTAGGCGACCGGCCTGCGTCCACGCTGGGAGGTTCGCCGGACCGCGGCATGGATCAGCCCTCCCTGCTCAAGTCGCGCCACTGCGGCCGAGACCGTGGGCTTGGACAGCCCGGTGATCGTGGCGATCTCGGGTCGGGTGATCGGCCCGCGACGGAAGATCGTCTCGAGCACGGACTGCTCTCCACTCTGCCTCAGCAGGTTGAGCCGAGTATCGACTCTTGCCGCACCGGACGGATCCGTGCGCACGTCCCGCACAGAAGGCTCACGGGAGGTCATTGCTTTTACAAATTACCGGACGCGAAACCGGAACGCGTCAAGCCTGGTCCCATGTATTTGGTAGGATCCTTTCCGAATTGCTCCCAGAAACCGATCGCAAGGAGGGGTCGTTGAGGTTAGAACCGTTGCAGCCGGGAGCCACCAGCGAGTTTCGCGACGCGATTTATTCCCAGCCGCAGAACCTCCGCCTCGCGAGCGACGCTTTGGCTGACGCGCTCGGTGAGATCGACCTTGCTGCGTTTGCGGAGGGAACGATCGTTTTCAGCGGGATTGGCGCGAGTGGGCACGCCGTGCTGCCGGCCGTGATGGCACTGCGTGCCGCCGGCCGCCGGGCCGTCGCAATTCCGTCGGCCGCCTTTACGGACGCGGGCGCTTCGACGCTTGGTGACGCGTTCGTGCTCGTCTCGCAGTCAGGCGCCAGCGTCGAAACCGTGCAGGCGCTCGAACGGCTCCAGGGTGCTCCCGTAATCGCCATCAGCGCGAATGCGGAGAGCCCGCTCGCCAAGGCCGCGGACGCATCGCTGCCGCTTGGCCCGTTCGTAGACACCTCGGTGGCCACCCTCTCTTACACAGCAACACTCCAGGCGCTTGGAATGCTCTGCGACCGGTTGGTCAAAACCTCGTCAGGGTGGGAGGATCTTCCCGACCTAGCGAGCGACGCGCTTCACCGCAACGAGCCTGTTGTGAACGAGATTGCGGAGCGTTTCCTGCCGGTGTCGGCGATCGACGCCATTGGCAACAGCGGCGCGGCGGCCTCCGCAGGCGAGGCCGCGTTGCTGGTTCGAGAGGGCCTGCGGTTACCAGCCGCCGGCATGGAGACACGCGAGTACCTGCATGGGCCGCTCGAGGCGGTCGACGCGGCATTCGGCTGCCTGGTGTTCGGTGGCGAGCGCGAGCGCGAGTTGGCTATCGAGCTGTCCTCGTTCGACGCCGAGGTGGCCTTGATCACCGATCAGGCGGCGCCGACGAATCTGCCGGTCATACGAATCCCACACGTTGCAAGTCTCGTCGCTCCGGTTCTGCAGATCATGCCGGTCCAGCTTCTGGTCGACCAGATCGCGACGTGCCGAGGCGCGAAGATCGGCGACCTGCGACGCCACCAACCGGACACAAAGGTGGCCTGAGTGGTTTCTCAAGTGCAGAACATGGGTTACACGGGGACGCTTGCGGTCATCGGATGCGTTCAGGCGGACGTCGTGATGAGCCCGGTCAACGAACTGCCGTCAGCCGGAGGTACCCTGCTGGCCGACTCGATGGTCGTTCGCCTCGGCGGCGCCGGGGCCAACTCCGCGCTCGCCGCAATCGAGGCGGGCATCCATACCCGGCTCATCGGTTGCGTTGGCGATGACCAGATGGGACAGTGGATGCGCGACCAGCTCACCCCCCTGGGACTGGCCGACGAGCTTGTTGTCGTGAGCGGTGAAAGCACCGGGCTCACCGTCGCGCTGGAGTCGCCAACCCGCGATCGCTGCTTCCTGACCTACCTGGGGGTTAACGCCGGCTGGGAGCCAAGCACGGTCCCTGACAGTGCCCTCAGTTGTAAGAACGTTCTCTTTTGCGATTATTTCGTGGCGCCGGGAATGAGAGGCGAGTCTGGCGTCCGCCTACTTTCACGTGCCCGGGAGAACGGAGCTCGCACGTTCTTCGACACTGCCTGGGACGCGGACGGCTTCCCGGCCCACACACGGGCGGAGGTCCACGACCTGCTTCCTTACGTCGACGTGTTCCTGCCTAACGAGATCGAGGCATGCGCGATTGCCGACCTGCCTGGCGATCCTGTCGGTGCCGCCAGAGCCTTGCAACGGATCTCAGGCGGCTGGGTGGTCGTCAAGCTCGGTCCAAGCGGATGCTTCGCTGCCGGGCCTGACGGCGCGGAGCTTCGCGCGGTCGCACCAGCCGTCAAGGCCATCGACACGACTGGAGCCGGAGACTGCTTCAACGCCGGGCTTGTGCGGGCGCTGGATGAGAGCGCCGGCTGGCAGGAGGCGCTGATGAGTGCGACACAGTTCGCAAGCACGATCGTCTCGCGACCGTCAGACCAGCGCTATCACCGTCCGCCACCGGCAAGCCTCGTGGCAGCATCGCCTGCCGAAATCGACTGACATCCGTCAACCACCTCAAGGGGAGAGCATGAACGAACTCAACGGCAAGGTCGCGATCATCACCGGCGCCAGCCGCGGCATTGGCGCTGCGGTGGCTCACCGCCTGCGGACGGAGGGCGTGCACCTTGGCCTCGCCTCGCGCAGCGGCGATGATCTGGGCCTGACGGATGTTGTCGCGCAACCGTGCGACGTAACGGACAACCATCAGGTTGAAGCGCTTGTGGCCGCGACGGTGGAACGGTTCGGCGGCGTCGACATCGTGATCGCCAATGCCGGCATCGGTGTCTACAAGCCGTTCCTGGACACACCGGTCGACGAGATGGACGAGGTCGTCGACATCAATATCAAGGGCACGCTGTATGTCGTACGCGCGGCGCTGCCCCACATCCTGGCTCGCGGGGGCGGCGACGTGGTCACTGTGGCCTCCGAGTCAGGCCGCACCGGCTTCGCCGATGAAACGATCTACTGCGCGTCGAAATTCGCCCAGGTCGGCTTCATCCGTTCTCTGGACGCCGAGTTTCACTCACGCAATGTGCGCTGCGCCAACGTTGCCCCGGGCAGCGTCGCGACCGACTTCGCAATGGGTCGGGGAAGAACTCCTGGGATGCCTGAACTGGACGACATGATGTCAGCCGAGGATGTGGCCGACGTGGTGATGTTCGTGCTCTCGCGGCCACGTAACCATAGGATCGTGGACACATTCCTCTGGCCGATGAACGAGTAGCGGAAGCGCCGGCGACCCGCAATTTGGTGGCTGTCTCCTTCGCCGCTGATCTCGACCCCCGAAAGACTGAAAACGAATGAGTGATTCAAAAGCAGCTGTGACAGTTCTCGGAACCGGCACGATGGGCTCAGCGCTGGCGCGGGCTCTCGTAAAGGCAAATCACGAAGTTACCGTTTGGAACAGAACCCACGAGCGTGCGCTCCCGCTCGAGCAGGCGGGCGCCCACGTGACGAACGATCTCACCGTTGCGGTGTCGGCATCGGACGTCGTAATCACATCGGTCGCGAGCACCGCCGTGGTCGACGCGCTCGTCGAGCAGGCGGCTGAACAACTGCGTGGCCGAACTCTGGTACAGCTTTCGACGGGTCGACCCTCGGAGATCAGGCGTGGGGCCGCGGCGGCGGCGTCAGCCGGCGTCACCTACATCGGGGGAGCAATCCTTGCCTACCCGCGAGCGGTCGGCACCGACGAGGCAATGTTCCTGATCGGCGGCGACCGACCGGCGTTTGAGCATGTTCGGCCGCTCCTGGATGATCTCGGCACGGTCCGCTTCCTGGCTGAGGATCCTGCTGCGCCATCCGCCATGGATGCAGCGCAGATCGCTTTCTTTTATGGGGCGATGTCCGGTCTCCTACACGGCGCGCGCCTGACGGTCGCCGCAAACCTGGCGCTCGACGACTATCGAGATCTCTCGCTATGGCTGGTTCAGAACTTTGTCGCCGGCGCGGTCGCAGATGCGACGGAGCGATTCGTCAGCCGCGATTATTCGCAACCGCAATCCTCACTTGATGCACACCTTGGTGGAATCGCTGACCTTGTCGTTGGAACCACTGATGAGGCGGGGCTGCGCTCCAATGTGATGGAGGCGATCAGGGACGAGATTCTGTCGGCTGTGGACGCAGGTCTTGGAGGCCAAGACATCGCCGCCTTGCTCGAAAGGTGATCAGCGACAGTCTCCGGTGAATCGCTCAGGAGCGGTCACAAACCGCACTGTGTTCGCTGACGGAAGCGCACTGTCGTTGAATGAACTTCTACGGGGGACGAGGACCCTGATGATCGGATCCCCTCCTTACTCGCAACACTCGTCGGCGGCGATAACCGCGAAGTCGTCCTCGCCGCGGCCAGACCGACGCGCCTGCTCGAGGGCCACGTACGCTGCCGTGGTAGCGGGGAGCGGGTCGCCGCTGGTGTGGATCATCAGCCGTGTGTCCTTGGCGAGCAAATTGGCCGAGAACTGGGTGTCGTCGAAGCTGGCGGCTCGGATGTTTCCTTCCTTGAGATTCTTTATGGCCGCCAGCATGGAGCGGTCCAGCACGCCGAGCACGTCGTCGGTGTCGAGCCCGCCGGCGTGTCCGAGGCGCAGCGCTTCGACCAGTCCCTGCATCGTCACCGCCACCGATAGGTTGGCAACCAGCTTCGCTGTGGCTGCCTTCGCCGCAGTGTCGAAGACCGTCAGCCGGTCCGCGGCGGCCCAGGTTGAGACGACGGGCGTGGCCGCAGTGACTGCTTCTGTCTCGCCACCGAGGATCACGCCGAGGGAGCGTGCTCGCGCCGGTCGGAGGGACCCGACGACCGGCGAGTGGGCGTAGCGGACCTGCTGGGTGCTCGCCCACTCCTGGAAGTCCTCGGCGTCTGCGGGTGACACGCTGGTCACGTCGATCCACAAGGCGCCCGGCCGGATCGGAAGGGACGAGTCGACGACGACCTCACGGACCGCGTCCGGGCCGAACAACACGGTCACCACTACGTCTGCGCCGACGACGGCCTGTGCTGGCGTGACTGCCCGCTGGGCGCCGTTGGCGACCAGTCCGTCTGCCGCGGAGGCCGTGCGGTTCCAGACGGTCACGTCGTGGCCGTCGTCGACGAGATGGGCAGCCAGCTCGCGGCCCATTCGACCCAACCCCAAGAATGCAATCTTCATCGTTGCTTCCTTCCCTCGACGTGTCTGAAGTCGTCTTACAGTTTCCGCCGTCCGATGGATCACGTCCAACGATCATTCGTGCATAGGCAAGCACGATCTGTGATAGTCGAGGGATGGAGCTGCGGCACTTCGAGTACTTCGTCGCCGTGGCTGAGGAGCTCAGCTTTACCCGAGCCGCCGCCCGGCTGCACGTGGTGCAGTCCGGTGTCTCGGCCGTCATCCGAGGCCTCGAAACCGATCTCGGTACGCCGCTGTTGGAGCGAACCTCAAAGCGGGTCGAGTTAACCGACGCCGGCCTTGCCTTTTTGCCCCGCGCTCGCGCCGCCCTAGACGCAGCGATCGCGGCCCGCGACGCCGTAGACGAAGTACGCGGCGGCTTGCGGGGCAGGTTGCGGATCGGGACCATGGCCGGCGTCGACTTGATCGACATCCCCGCGCTCCTCGGACGCTTCCACCGCGAGTATCCCGGCGTCACAGTGCAGCTGGTCGCCTCCCCCCAAGGCTCGCGTAGCCTGGTCGAGTGGGTAGCAAGCGGCAGCTTGCACCTGGCGTTTGTGTCGGTTCCCCCTCCCCTACCCGCCTCGGTCACCTTGCGCGAACTGGTGTCGTTCCCGCTCCGCCTCGTCGTACCTGCCGGGCACCGACTGGCAAACCGGCCGTCGGTGAGGCTCGCCGAGCTAGCCGACGAGATATTCATCGATTACCCCGATGGATACGGCAACCGCGCCGTTGTCGACCGGGCCTTCAACGCCGCGGGTCTGGACCGGTGCGTCTCCGTCGAGGTCGCTGACATCACCGCGGGCGCCCACTTCGTACGCCACGACCTCGGCGTCGCCATCCTGCCCTCCTTCGTAATCCCTGACCACCCGGACCTTCGGATCGTCCCGATCCGGGAAACAGACCTGCGGTGGACCATGTCCGTCGCCACGTCCTCCCGCCGGGCCGTCAGTGCAGCCACCCGGGCGCTACTCAAGCTGCTCGACGAACGCGCAGACAGCTGAACACCGCTGCCCGAAGGACGTTTGCTGGCAAAAGGTCGGGTGTCATTTGAACGATCTTTGACAGAAGCCTCGCAAGGCCCCACGGTCAGTTGACCCGCTTTGTCCTCCACAAGAACAAGTGTTTTCGCTGACCGGTTTAGCAGCGGCCATCCGCGTTGTCAGTGGAGCATGCGCAGGGTGTTGAGCCCGTCGTCCACGTAGATGAGGTCGTTGTTGCGCGTGATCGCCAGCCCGAACAGCGCGCCCGCGCCTGAGTTGGCGTCTCCGGCAACGACCGCAACCTGCTTGCCGGTTGGTGTCGTCTCTACGATGTTGCCGTCGCCCGCGTTGGTGGTGATGATGTCGCCATTTGGGGCGATGGTCAGCCCGAGTGGCTGCTTCAGGTCTCCCCCCGATGCGAGCGTGATGCCGCGATCAGCTACCGCCCTCGTGCGAGTCATAGCATTCGGAATCGAGATGATGCCATTGCCGAGCGTGTCGGCGACGTAGAGGGTGTCGTTCGAGGCGAGAGCTACACCGGTCGGGCCGATCACCAGCGCAGCCTTATCGTCACGCCACGGGATCGCGGCGGCGATGATCTGCTGGCTCGTCACGCGCGGGGCGCCGCGGGAGGTGGTGAGCCGGATGCGCAAGACCGTTGCGGTGGGCACGGTATACGAACCGTCGTTAGCGCCGCCGTTGAGCGCATTGCTGACGAACAGCGTCGTAGTTGTGCCCTTGGTGATAGTCGCCATGTCCCAGGGTCCCTCGACGTCCGGTCCTGTGATCGTTTCGACAGGATGGCCGGCGCTGTTGAGAACGATGAGGCAGCCGTACTTCGCCGTGGCAGACTCACCGTTGATCGTCGGCAGGCTGCCAACGACGACATATCCGTGGGGAAGAACGCCCAGCGCGCTGGTGAGGCCGACGCCGCCAGGGCAGGCACCCGGCAGCGAGTGCGCGGTGATGTGTGCGAACACCGACAGCTTCCCTGTAGGCGATATCTGGACGATCGTCGATCCCGTCCCCTGGTTATTTGACTTGGCGTTGAAGTTGCTGACGAGAAAATCGCCTGCGGTCAAGGCGCCGACCGTGCGCGCGACGATGGCGATCCCGTAGGGGTTGAGGTCCCCGTTGGGCGGCACGGTCGAGGCGATCGTCCTGATCGAGTGCAGCGACGACAGATATGTCGCGGTCTTCGCGGCACTACCAGTCGCCACCATGAACGAGAGCGCCGCAGCCACGGCGGCCAACAGCGCACCAAATCCGAGCCCGGCGCGATGCACGCGATGCGATTCTAATCCCGACCGCCGCCATCGGCCACTTGGCCCGGCTCCTACGGACCGACCCAGTACATGTCGATGTAGCTGGCGCCGGTGTTGGCGATCGACAGCGTCGCTCCCGAGGTTTGCTCCACCTCCAGCGTCACCAAGTCGCCGGCGTTCAGATGCACGAGCTCACCTACGTTCTGCATCGTGTCGAGACCGGTTGCGGTTGGAGAGTTGCTGGCTGCGGAACAGCAGCCCCCGTCCACAGAGATTCCGATGAAGCGGTATCCGGTGGTATGCGAGCTGTCAACCCATTCGACGCCGCCGCCGATCTGGTAGAGACCGGCGATTGGCGCCTGTAGGACAAGGACGTTCGCGTTGTTGTTCCACGTGTTGTCGTCATTGACGGAGACCGTGCCGTCCCACGCGAGCGACTCGAAGGTGCTGCTGGGCACCGAATTGGAGAAGTTGTTGCCGATGAGCAGACTGGCCGCGGGCACGGTCCCGACGTTGGCCGGCAGGACCGCACCATTGCCGAGGGCTGATGACGTCACCGCGCCGCTACCCAGGGCCGACGAGGTCACCGAGCCCGAGGCCAACATCGACGACGTGACGGCTCCGTTGGCAATCGTTGGGTTGGGGTAGTTGCCGCTGAGAGATCCGCCCGCGCTCCCATTGGACAATCCGGGGGTTCCGGCCGCCCCGGTCGCACCCTTCGGGCCTGCCGGACCGGTTGGTCCGGTCGCGCCGGTGGCCCCGGTCGCACCGGTAGCCCCGGTAGCCCCGGTCGCGCCCCGCAGCGAGGCTCGGGCGCTGGAAGCGACCTTGGTTAATGTCACCGCGCCCTTGCGCAACTGCGCCGTGCCGACGCTGTTGGACGGCAGCCTGGTAGCTGCATACGCCGAGCCGCCGAGCGCGATGAACAGTGCCAGATACGCGACCAGCGTGCCGTGACTCGGTAGTGCGATCCGCCGCCGCGCACGGCTCGTCGTTGCCTCGCGGTCATCGCCGCGAGGAGTGTTCCCCGGTCCTGTGAAGCTCACTTGCCGTCCCTTCTGTAGATGAACCCCCGACATACCATAAGCCGGAGTGTGCCTCAAGCGGCGCGGACGTCCTGACCGCAGCACGAAGCCCAAAAAAGGCTGCCAACGCGAGTGGCGCAGAGAGACATCTCACCGACGCGCACGACCCCTGGAACCGAACGCACTCGACCGGCACTGTCATTTGCGCGGCGCGGCTTGATTTCGGGACATTTTTTAGTGCGCCGTGTATTGTGCGCGTCGTGAATTTCAGCGTGATCTGCATCTCGGCAACTGACGGCGCCGACGCTGCGAAAGTGGCTGCGGCGCTTGGTGAGGCTCTGGGTTTCCCCGTCGTCGATGAAGAGATCGTGGTCCGTGCGGCTGCCGAGGCCGGCGTAGATAGGCAATCGATTGCGAGCGTCGAGCAGCGTAAGTCGGTGCTGGCGAAGCTGCTCGACCGCGCGGTTATCGGCGCTGGATCCACGGAGCCGGATTTCCTGCAGTCTGTGGACCGCCGGATCGAAGGGTCAACCCTCGGCGTCCAACTCAGCCAGGCAGGTGGTGGGTCGCGCCCGAGCGAAGAGCTTCGTGGGCTGATTCGCTCCGCTATCGACGAGTTCATGGCTGCGGGCGATGTCGTAATCCTCCAGCACGCCGCGTCGCAGTCACTCGCCGGGCGTGAGCGGGTCCTCCGTGTACTGGTCACCGCCTCGGTGCCGACGCGGAGCGCGAGATTGGCCGAGACACTCCAGGTAGACGCGAAGCGAGCGGACGCTCTTGTCAAGAAGGGCGACGGCAACCGCGCCGACTATCTGAAGCGCTTTTACGGCATCGACCGTGAGATGCCGACTCATTACGACCTGGTTGTGAACACCGACCATCTCGGGCCAGACCAAGCCGTAGCAGCGATTGTGGGTCTGTCCGGCTCGTAACCACTCGGCGAGTCACTGCCGGATGCGGGAGGCTAGAGTGCTGACCGCCACGAAGGTCCACGCATGACCGACACGCTGAATGATCCGCAGATCGCCGAGTACATCGAGGCGATGCGCGCGTGGCGGGCCGAGCTCGAGGCGATGCGGCCCGTGCTGCTTGGGGCCGGGCTGGACGAGGAGTTCAAGTGGCGCAAGCCGTGCTACTCGCACAGGGGATCGAACGTCGTCATCTTCCAACCGTTCAAGGAGCTGTGCGCGCTGCTGTTCTTCAAGGGCGCGCTGCTTGAGGACCCCGACGGCGCGCTCAGGGAGCAGGGCGAGAACACCCGCGCCGCGCTCCGCCTGGAGTTCCGCTCCGTCGCAGAAGTCACGGCCGCGAAGAGGACCATCGCCGCGCTCGTCGAGGACGCGATCCGAGTCGAGCAGGCCGGGCTGTCAGTCCCCAAGCGCGCTCTTGCGGACGACGGGCCCTACCCCGACGAGCTCGGCATGCTGCTCGACGAGGACCCCACCCTGCGCGACGCGTGGGAGCGCCTCACCCCCGGCCGCCGGCGCGGCTGGCTGCTCCACTTCAACGGCGCTAAGCAGTCCAACACCCGCGTCGCTCGCATCGAGCGCGCCACGCCGCGAATCTTGGAAGGCTTCGGGATGCATGACTAGAAGTCGTGACCAGCTGGCCAAGAGCCACCTCGGTCGCGGTCCAAGTCGAATGCCGCGCGAACCGCGTCCGTGAGCGCGCTCTCCTGGTGATCGAGTAGCCGACCTATCTGGCGGCCGAGGCTGCCGACCGGGATCGTGGTTATGTGGTCACAGGCGACGGCGCCAGCTCGCTCGAGTCCGTTCGCAGTGCCACATGGAACTTCGGTCGAAAGCCCACGGACCGTTGTCGTGATCGGCGCGACCGTGACGGTGTTGAGATGTGGGCGGACGAGTTCTCGCGTCAGTACGAGCACCGGCCTGGACTTGTCTAGCTGTGCAACATGGATCGGACGCATCAGCCGTCTAGGCCCACGCCGGCGGCGAACTCCGCCAGCCCCGCCAGATCGGGATCGGGCCCGGTCGTAGCGAGAATCTCTGCATCGCGAGCAGCGACGGCTCTGCGTCGCTCGCGCTCGAGCGCCGTCGTTACGACTGCGGCCCTGCTCGGCTCCCTTCCTGACGCGACGACTTCATCTACGAACGCGACCAGTTCATCGGGCAATCTCACGGCTATCTGCTTGCTCATACCAAGATGGTACCCGATTGGGATGCAGCCAGTAGAGGCTCTGGCTCGTGAGGCGAAAGCGTCCCTCCCCCTCCCGCCGCAGGTATTTGAACGCCACTTCCGGCGTTGACCGGGTGCGCACAATCTACTGGACGAATTCCTGGCGCCAACCTGTAAGGACAGCCTGTGACCCCTGAGCAGAGTTTCGTGATCGTCGGCGGCGGGCTCGCCGGTGGCAACGCCGCAGTGACGTTACGCCAGGAAGGCTTCAAGGGCCGGATCGTGCTTATCAGCAGGGAACCGGGGGTCCCGTTCGGGCGCCCGCCTCTATCGAAGACGTACCTGCGCTCGGAGGAGGATCTCGACGGCTGGTACGTCAAGCCGGCCGATTGGTACGGCGCCCATGATGTGGAGCGGCGCCAGGCCAGCGTCTCGGCGATCGATCTCGACGCGCGGTTGGTCGTGCTCGACTCAGGCGAAGAACTCGCGTATCAGAAGCTCCTGCTCGCAACGGGCGGACGCAATCGCCGGCTCACGGTTCCGGGAGCGGAGCTTGCGGGAATCCACCAGCTGCGAACGGTCGCCGAGTGCGACGCGATCAAGCAAGAGGCGGGGCCGAACCGCTCCGCGGTGGTCGTCGGGATGGGGTTCATCGGTTGCGAGGTCGCCGCCTCCCTGACGCAGCTCGGGGTTCGGGTCACCGCGATCTTCCCGGAGCAAGCGCCGCTGGAGAAGGTGCTGGGCGGCGAGCTTGGCGCGGCGTTCGCGGCAATCCACCAAGAGAAGGGTGTCGAGCTGCGTCCCCAGGACCAGATAACTGGGTTCGAGGGAACCGGGCGGGTCGAGTCGGTCGTGACCGCCAAAGGTCTGCGTGTAGCTTGCGACTTCGTCGTGGCAGGCATCGGAATCGAGCCCGAGGCGCCGAACTTCAGGGGGCAACCCCTCGCTCAGTCCAATGGTCTGCTGGTCGACGAGCGCTGCCAGGCCAGCTCGCCCGACGTCTACGGCGCGGGCGACGTGGCAAACCACCTACATCCGCTCTTCGGTCGAGTTCGGGTCGAGCATTACAACAACGGCGAAAAGATGGGACGGGCGGCAGCACGGTCGATGCTCGGCTCCAGCGACCCGTACGCGTACATCCATACCTTCTGGTCGGACCAATACGAGCACAAGCTCGAATACGCCGGCCATGCGACGAAGTGGGATCAGTTCGTTATCCGTGGGAGCATCGAAGAGCGGAAGTTGGTCGGCTTCTATTTACTCGAGGGCCAAATTCTGGCGGCGGTCGGCCTCGACCGCGGGGGTGACCCCGAGCTCGATCGCGACTCGGAGATGGCGGCGGCAGCACGACTCGTGGCGACTCGTACTCGACCCGATCCCGGAGCACTGGCGGACGACGGGGTCGACCTGTGGTCGCTGCTGAGTTGAAGCCGCCTCGAGACGGCGGCCGCTGGTCGTGGCGCTAAGCGTTTGAGAACAGAGGGATGTTGGCCCCGCTCGCCGTAACAAACGGGCTGTCGATCAGAGCGACGATCAGAGCGGCTACTTGATCGGGCGTCACACCGGGACGAAGCGCCGGGTTGGCGCGCCGCAGCATCTCCGTGTCCACCGCGCCCGGACTCAGGCAGATCGCGCTGATCCCAACCTCTTTGCCCTCGACGGCGATCGCCTCAGTCAGGCCGATGACGCCGTACTTGGAGACGTTGTAAGCGGCCAGTCCAGGAAACTTCTCGGTGGCGTAGACGCCCGACAGCGACGCGATGTTCACGATCCGCTCCGCCGCCGGCCTGCATCGCGGAGAACGCGGCGCGGCAACAGAGAAACGCGCCCGTAAGGTTGACTCCGAGCGTCTGCTCCCAGATCTCCGTCGTGGTCTCCGTGAACCGCGCCGATGTCAGGACGGCCGCCGCGCAGACCAGAGCCGCGGGCGGGCCGGCCGCCTTGGCCGCATCGAAGAGGCGCTCGACATCGGTGACGCTGCTGACGTCCGTGGCAACCGCGGTGCCCTCGCCGCCGGCGTCACGGATGCGTCCGAGGACGCTCGTCGAGGGCCTCACGATCACGGGCCGCCAGCACCACGTGCGCACCGGCGGCAGCGATCGCCTCGGCGGTGGCCGCCCCGATCCCGCGGCTGGCACCGGTCACGACCGCCACGCGCCCATTCAGCCAGTGTCCCCCGTCAGGCACTGGCTGGGACCTCGAGCCCGACCCGCGCGGTTCGCGCGTACAGCCGCTCGTGCGCGTCGAGGCTCAGCTCGAGATCCAGATCGCGCTCGGCATGATCACGGCACCGCGAGCGCGAGAGCTGCGCCGCTCTCCTCACCGCGTCGGCGGCCGCCCTCACGTCGTCGGGCGTCACCAGAAAGCCGGTCACCCCGTCGAGGATCACTTCGCCGAGCGCACCCCGATGGAAGCCCACGACCGGCGTCCCGCAGGCCTGCGCCTCCGCCGCGACCATCCCGAACGGCTCCTCCCATCGTGCCGGGCACAAGACGACGGCCGCGCGCGCCATCACCTCCCAGACCGCGGTTCGCGGAACACCGCGATGCAGCGTGACGCCCGGATCGGCGCGTCGGGGCTCGATCGCCCTCACCGCTGTACTCGGCGTCATAGGGGTCGCCGTAGACATCGATCCGGACGCCCGGCCATGCGCGCGATCTCGATCGCCTCGATCGCTCCCTTCTCGGGACTGAGCCGGCCGGCAAAGACCGCGCCCTGACCGGCGGACCGCGACCACGCGGATCAGCCGCGTCGGGACGAACGGCGGCAGTATCGCGTCGACGGCGACGACACGCCGCCACGCGTCCGCCTGGCTGGCGGACACGACGGCAAACCGTGGGGGCTCGGTCGCGAGCGAGCGACCTGCGCGCAGTGCACCCGCAACAGCCGCGTCAGGAGGCAGGTGAAGCGTGTGCACCACGGGTGCGCGGATGCTCGTCGCGAGCCTGATCGCGGGCGGGTCGAACGCGTGGTTGTGGACGACGTCGTAGCGAACCTCCCGCATGGCGGCGTAGACGCCGGCGAAGGCCGCCTCGGCCGCGGAGCAGACCGTCGGCGGCCGGTCCGGACGCTCTGTAAAGGGTCGCCGCGAGCGCGCCGGGATCGACTCCGGTGTCGACCACCCGCACGCCAGGCACCTCCGATCCGGAGGCGCAGTACAGGTCGACCTCGTGACCCCTGGCGACCAGGCCGCGCGCGAGATCGGACACGAACGCCTGTGAGCCCCCACGCTGCGGCTCGCGGATGGCCGAAACAAGCGGAGCGACAATCGCGACCCTCATCAGCGCGATCAGCTTGTACGCGAGGTCGCGCGGCGGATTGACCCCCAGCGCCTCGTAGGGAACCCGTCTCCACCCGCTGGCGCAGCAACCTCCTCACGCCCGCGGGGATAGAAGATCTCGGTCAGCTCGGCGGCCTCCCGATGGCTGGCGAACTCCACGAACATCTCGCCGTCATCGAAGCTCACATGCCGGTAGCCGTGGGCAGCCGAGCCACGGGAGCATGGTTCGGCCAGACGATGACGACGCAGCCGCCGGGCCTGCAGACCCGCTCCATCTCCGCCAGGCCCGCCTCACCGCCATGTCCCGAGGCGGGCGTCAGCGCCGAGCACGCGACCACCAGGTCCGCGTAATCGTCGGCGACGGGGAGGTCATCGAAGAAGCCACGGGCCACGCGGGCGCGCGCGCCGTGCTCGGCGTGCGAGAGCTTTTGACTAAGGATCTCGCGCAGCGGCGTCAGCCGGCTCGATCGCCAGAACCTCGCGCGCCAGCTTAATCGATTCCAGGGTCAGCCGCCCCGTTCCGGCGCCCACCTCGACGGTCCGTTCGGTCTCGCTCGGCAACCACGCAACCACAGCTGGATGAAGGCGCTCTGCAGCAACAAGTCGCTCATACAACTCGGGCTCGAGCCTGTACAACAGTTCCCAGGCCAGTGTTGGGTCGGTGCGTGGGTCGGCCGTCTCGCCCAGCGCGAAGCGCTTCACCTCGTCCTCCGTGAGGACGCCGACATCGGCCGGGGAATAGCGCCGCCCCACCGCCCCGGCTCTGAGTCGCCGCTTAGATGCGAGCACCGACCTCGGCCCAATTCTTGTCGGTCTCCCACACCCGTACCGACCGCAGCAACCCTTCGGGAAGCTCCGAGGCGATCCGCTCCCAGAATGCTTTGGCGAGGTTCTCTGCCGTCGGGATCCTCCCCTCCAACCACGGGACATCCGTGTTGAGGTTGCGATGGTCGACATCTTCGATAACGCGCCGGGAGATCACGTCCGAGAGCTGCTTCAGGTCAAAGACGTAGCCCGTGGCCTGATCGACCTGACCGGCCAGCACAACCTCAAGCACGTAATTGTGGCCATGCAGGTTCGCGCACTTTCCGAACAGGCGGCGGTTCTCCTCATCGGACAGGTGCGGATCGAACAGCTGATGCGCCGCGTTGAATGCCTCGCGGCGACTGACGAGTACGGTCGCTGAGCTAGTCATGAACATCACAATCGCACGTGGGGCCGCCGCTTGCACCCTTGGGCACCCAAGTCGGCGCCCTAGTCGAGTCAACGCACAGCCGGTCGACACCCGACATCGCCCGGCGGTGGATGTGTTGCGGTAGCGTTTCGTGTCGGTGGGAGATGAGCCCACACATGCGATCTGAGCTGACTGGATATAGAGCTCGCACGCGAGAGCTACAAGCCAACTGGACGAGAAGGGCCGCTTGTTCCCTGATGACGTCTCGGTCGGCGATCTCTGGCACTTCCCCGCCCGCCTGCCGCACTCGACGCGGGCGCTGCCGAACCCTCTTTCGGTCTGCGCGGAGGCGGGCGACCCTCGATAACACTTCGGAACTGAGAGGTGGGCCATGACAACCGAATTGATCCTGCTCGGCACGGCGGGCGCACCGATGCCGGTCGCCGGTCGCCGAGGGATATCGTCGGCGTTGGTCGTCGATGGACGAGTGTTCGTCATCGACTGTGGCCGCGGTTCGCCTTCGGCGTTCGTCGACCTCGGGCTTGATTTCACCCGGTTGGAAGCGGTGTTTCTGACCCATCTCCATGCCGACCACGTCGGAGATCTGGCTGGAATGCTCCTCTATCCATGGGGCGTCCGCGCGGGTGCCGACGGGCCACTCCCGCCGATACGGGTGTATGGGCCTTCGCGGCTTGACGCGCTGCCGTCCGGAGCAGACGGCTTCGACCGCGTAACGACCATCCACCCAGAACTGCCAGCCCCGGGCACGACGGACTTAGTCGGGCACATTCTCGCTGGGTACGCCTATGACTTGAACGTGATGCCCCTCGATGCCCAGATGCCCGATGCGGGTGCGCTCGTACGAGCGATCGATATTCCGACACCGGCTAAACATGGCAAGGCAGAGGTCCCGTTCAGCGTGCTCGAGGATCCAGACGTACGCGTCCGTGGAGTCGTGGTAACCCACGGACACGCGGTTCCGGCGTTCGCGTATCGATTCGACACCGCCGACGGATCCGTCGTCTTCTCCGGCGACACGACCGTCAACGACGATCTGATCGCCCTCGCCCGTGGAGCCGACGTTCTCGTCCACTGCGTCGCAGATCTGGATTACCTAGAGCGCCACGGCTTCACCGGTGAAGCCCTTCGAGCGGATGGCAGGCCTCCACACCGATGTCAACGACGTCGGGACGGTCGCACAGCGCGCCGGGGTCAAGGAACTGATCCTCAACCATTACGTCCCGGCCGAACCGCACGTGATCCCGAATGAGCAATGGGCCGAGCGCGCCAGTTGCGACTTCACCGGAACAACCACCGCCGGTACCGACGGGCTGCGCCGGCGCCTGCCTCTTGACCTCCGCGCAGCAAACAGTGAGAGCGCCATGCCACGCAGAGTCATCTCTCATGGCAACTGAACGATCGACACAGCGCCCAAGCGCCTCAGACGCCACCTCACCCGACCGGACGTGAGCAAGCACCCAACCACAGGAGATTCAGATGAGCGCCACCACCCAGAGCCCGGTTTCCGCGGCAGTCAAGCACACCATCATCGTTGACAACCCGAACGATCCCGGCGCCTTCGAGGCCTACTACAGCTCCCCGGCCTACAAGGAGTTGCTGGGCAAGATCCCCGACGTCGGTCGGATTGAATCGGCCAAGGTCTTCCCTAAAGAGGACGGCTCCCCCACCCCTGCCTACCGGACCATCGACATCTATTTCTCCGACTACGCGACCGCGTCCGCCGCGCTCGCGTCAGCTGAGTCGCGCGAGCTGCATGCCGGACTCGCCGAGGCGGCCACGGGCGGCATCCGTTTTCTCCTCTCCGCCATCGAGGACTGATCCTCTCCAATCGGCTGGTTGACAGCCCCGTACCGTCACCCTACGCGGACGTTCGCTGGCAAAAGCCCACGGTGACTTCGAGGACCTCGGCGGTTCGGCGTGTGGCAGCGCAAACTATGCGGTTTGATGCCGATATCGGCAATTACGTGCAGCAACGTGTAGCCTTCGGCATATGTTGACCGCGGAACGTCACGCCGCGATCGTCGAACTGCTCCGCCAGCGCGGGCGGGTGCTCGCCAACGACCTGAGTGCCGAGTTTGGTGTCTCCTCTGACACGATCCGGCGAGATCTCCGCGAACTCGATGAGCTCGGCCAACTGCGTCGTGTGCACGGCGGGGCGCTGCCACGGATCGGTGACACGGCGTCGTTCGCAGCAAGGGCTCGTCGCGCTCCCGAGGCGAAGGCGTCGATCGCACGCCGGGCCGCCGAACTCATCGATGACGGCCAGGTCGTCATCCTCGACGGCGGAACGACGACAGTTGAGGTTGCGCGTGCGATGCGGCCTGATCTGCGCGCGACCGTCGTCACTACGAGCCCGCCGGTCGCGGTCGCCCTCAGCGAGCACCGCGGGGTCGACATTGCCGTCATCGGCGGCACGCTTCGTCACGATGCCCTGGTAACCGTCGGGGCCGAGACGGTCGATGCACTGCGAATGATCCGCGCTGACGTCGTCATGCTCGGAGTCTGTGGTCTGCACCCGGAGCTGGGGGTGACCGCCAACGATCTCGAGGAAGCGCAAGCCAAGCGAGCAATGATCGACGGGGCCGCGGCGGTCGTCGCCCTCGCCGATCACGACAAGCTCGGAACGGCTATGCCTGTGGTCGTCGCTGCGATCGACGTCATCACGGCACTCATCACGGACAGTGACGTGAACGACCAATCGCTCGAGCCATATCGAGCGGCCGGAGTCGAGGTCCTGTACGCATGAGGCTGCGGCCAGGTAACACCTTTGCGTTCTTCGCGAGTGGCACGCTGTTCGCGTCGCCGGGCTCACGCATTCCGACCCCTATCTGACCTAGTGGGCGCGATCCCCGGGGTGCCCGGATGACGGCTGCTCCCAAGACGGTGGGTGGGACGGACCGCAGGTTCGATCTTTTGAGCCTTGGAACGTTCGTGGCTATCGGCCTACCTGATGGGATGCTCGGCACGGCTTGGCCCGCCATGCGCCACAGCTTTGGTGTGCCGGTTGGGGATCTCGGGCTCATCTTGTTTGTCAGCACCATCGGTTCGGTGGCCGTCTCGGCTTTTGTCGGCCGGCTCATCCACCGCCTCGGCGTGATCGCCCTGCTCGCGGTGGCCGGCTCGTGCGCCGCAGTGGGCAGTGTCGGCTTCGCCGTCGCTCCTGAGTTGTGGCTCGTCTTGTGTGTCGGGCCGCTAATGGGCGCGGCGGCCGGGATGATGGACGGGGGTCTCAACACTGCCGTCGCGCTCACCCGCCGGCCGCGACTGCTCAACCTTCTCCACGGCTTCTACGGCATCGGCACCGCTTTCGGACCGCTGGTGGTCACAGCGGCGATCCTGGCCGGATCGTGGCGACCCGCCTACCTCGTCCTCGTCGCCGTCGACCTGGCCGTGGCCGGCTCCTGGATCATCTACCACCGCAAGCTCCCACGACCCCTGCCGCCGTCCCCCGATGATGCTGCCGCTGCCGTCACAGTCAGCGACGGGGCCGGCAGATCCACCGTTCCCTCTGCGACGACGGAACCGACAGCAGGCTGGTCTCGTCACAGGGTCGTGTCGGTCTTGACCGCGGGATTGGTCGTGTTCTTCGTGTACGTCGGCCTCGAGGTCAGTGCCGGCCAATGGGAGACCAGCTACCTCCGCGGCCATCTCGGCCTATCCGCCTCAGCTGCCGGACTTGCCACGTTCGGCTACTGGAGTGCTCTAACCCTGGTTCGTATCGGCCTAGCCCTGCCCGCCAAGTCGGTTCCAGTCCACAGAGTCATCAGCGGAGGCGTGTTCGTCAGCATCGCGGCGACTGCGCTGATCTGGTGGCAACCCGACACCGCGGCGTCGGTGGCCGGCTTCGTGCTCCTCGGCGCTGCGCTCGCTGGCATCTTCCCCGCCCTCATCGCCGTCACGCCGCAGCGGATCGGGGAACAGCGAGCCGAACACGCCATCGCCTGGCAGGTCGGCGCCGGCGCCGGCGGCGGGGCTGGGATCTCCGCCCTCATCGGGCTCGTCATCAACACCTCGGGTTTGGACATCCTCGGCCCAGCCCTCGTAGTCCTCGCCGTCCTCTTACTCGTCGCCAACATGGCGCTCGCCCGACTCGCGCCCATCCCAACCGCAAGGGTCAGCCGCAGAACCGTTCTTCGATAGCCGCCCGGTCCACTTCGGCTGTTCGGTCGGTGGGCCCAGCCATGGGCTGACGCTACAGCTGCTCGTCTTCAAGGCACGCCTTCGCCTGACTGTCTTCTTTTAGTCGCTCGACCAACCGCTCGATGAAATCAATCTGACCGAGAACAAGCTTCTGCCGTGCCGTATCGAGGTCGAACCACTCGGCTCTGTCCACTTCAGGGAACTCCTTTATGAGGCCGGACTTCGGCGGCCATTCCATCGTGAAACTGTTGCTCCGCAGGGTGGCCGGATCAAAATTCCCGCTGATGCCCCACGCAGCGATGATCTTTCCGCTGGCCTGCTTCATCTCGCCCAGAGCGATCGCCGGCCCGTCCGGCGGCGGACTGCCGGTCTCCTCTTCAAATTCGCGCCGTGCGGCGGCGAGAGCTTCCTCTTCCTGCTCGTACTCGCCCTTTGGGATCGACCACGCACGCGCGTCTTTCCTCGCCCAGAAGGGCCCGCCCATGTGCGCTAGCAGAACCTCCACCCTCTCCTGCTCCATCCGATACAGCAGGAGTCCTGCGCTTCGTACCCTCCTCTTGCCCATGTCGCTCCTGTGTCTACCGTTTGAGCGAGCCAAGGATTACTCGAGGCGGTCTAGAGCTCGCCGAAGGGCCTCTATAGCCTGATCGATCGTGAACACCGCGTCGGTTGATGTCGGGTCCGCTATTGCCGACAGCTGATCGTCGTAAAGGCGTTGCGCCGTTGCCATTTGCTCATCGGTAGCGTGAGGAAACGCGGCACGAATCAATTGCGGAAAGAGACTGTGGAGCTCCTCAAAACTTACGAGCCTGTCCGGCTCCGGTTCCCCTGGTTCTGATGGCATTCTGATGCGTCAAGCTACCGCTCACGGGATCAGGACGATCTTCCCGGCGATGTGGCCGGCCTCGAGTTCGGTGAAGGCCGCTCGGATCTCGTCCAGCGGGTAGGTACGCTGGATCGGAACGACAAGGTCGCCCGCCGCGATTGCCTCGGCCAGTTCGGCCAGGGTCGTTGCGCTCGCCGCGGCGGCGCCGCCGTCGCCTTTGACGCCGTACTTCTCGATTGCAGGGAAGTCGACGATGGTGTCGATTCGGTCTTTGGCGACGCCGAGCTCGAGCGCGAGCTCGACGTAGCCTCCGCCGACGAGGTCGATGAACGCAGCCACTGGCGTGTCCTCCGCAGCCGAGGTGATCCGCTCGGCGACGTCGTCGCCGTAGACAACTGGAACCGCACCACGCTCGCGCAGCCATGCGTGATGGCGCTCGCTGGCCAGCGAGATGACCCGCGCGCCCGTGCGGACCGCGAGCTGAACCGCGAACACGCCGACGCCGCCGCCTCCCCCAGCAACGACGACCGCCTCGCCTGCAGTCGGCGCCACAGCGCGGACGGTAGCGACGCCTGTTACACCCGCGACGAACAGGGCGCCCGCCACGTCCCACGGGACTTCCGCGGGCTTCGGCGTTAGGTTGCCCGCCTCGACCAGCACGTACTCGGCGTGGCTCGCGCGGTTGTTGGTAAAGCCGATCACCTCATCTCCCACGGCGACGCCGCTCACCCCCGCGCCGAGCTGCTCGACCACCCCAGCAAGATCCGAGCCCTCACCGCTGGGAAAGGTTGCGGGAAAGATCGCCCGAACCAGGCCCTCACGGATCTTCCCTTCGCTGGGATTGATACCGGCGGCCCGAACCGCCACGAGCACCTGGTCGGGCCCGGGTTCTGGACGCGGCACGTCGCGTACCTGCAGGACCTCGACGCCCCCGTAGTCGTCAAATCGCACTGCCTTAGGCATTAGCCGAGCACCTTCCCATCACGACTTCTGCGCGCTCGGAGCCGCCGCGGAACTCTTCGTTTGCCATCGATGCACATCCTTCTGTGGTCGGGTTCAGGGTGTCCAGTTCTCGGCGAGCGGGGTGAGTTGGAGCTCGTGTGTCGCTGAGCGCGCGTCCTGGTTGGCTAGGAACAGGACGGCATCGGCGATCCTGCCTGGATCGGCCAGCGCTTCTGGCGAGATACCGGGGCGTGTCGACCCGTCGAGTGGCTGGATGCCGGCGTCGATGATCAGCAGCGCGACCTGGATGCCCTGGGGTCGCAGCTCAAGTGCGGCAGCGTTGGTTATCGCTCGCACACCGAACGATCCTGCGGCCCACAGACCGCGCCCAGGCATCGCGCGTCGCGCCGAGCCGCCGGTGACCTGCACCAGAGTCGCTGGCCGGCCCTGCTCGATCACAAATCGTCCGCTGGCGGACAGGAACGAGAACGCCGCACGCGCGGGAGCCGCCGCCCACGCGTCAAAGCTTTGGAGGTTCGCCTGTGCGATCGGCCCCCCGCCGAAGGGACCGGTGCGCTCGCCGCCGTATGCGGCCGCGGCGTTCACCACTAGGTCGACGCCTCCGTGGGCATCGACCGCCTGCTCCAGCACGCCGTACACGCTCTCCGGGTCGGTCACGTCCGCCTTCACGGCGAGCGCTCCGGCCGTGGTGACGCCATCCAGAGTGCTCTGGGAGCGTGCCGCGCCCGCCACCGCCCAACCGTTGCTCACCAGCAGTTCGATGATCGCGCGACCCAGGTTGCGGGCTCCGAACACAACCGCGCTTCGCTGCTCAGCTTCCGTATTGGTCATCGCATCGTTCCGTTCCTTTTGATGTCGGTTCAAAGGGGCCGCGAGCTTACGCCGGGGTAGTCGCCAACGGGTTCTCGGCGTCGGCGGTGATGGTCTCATCGCCCGCGGCCGGGCTGCTGTTCTGGACGAACAGGAGTGCGAGGATGATGCCCAACACAGCGAACCCGGCTCCGACGAGGAAGGCGCGCGAGAAGCCGTCGGTCAGCGCGACCGGTACCGCCGACTGCGCGCCGTGGGCGGCGCGCAGGACGGTGTCGGTGCGCGAGGCGGAGACGGTCGCCAGCACGGCCAGGCCGATCGGCGCCACCGACCTGCTCGGCGGTGTTGATCAGGCCCGAGGCGAGTCCCGCGTCGGCATCCGTTGTGCCGCTGACCGCGAGGATGGTCAACGGGACGAAGCAGAAGCCGAGTCCGAGGGCGACGATCAGCGATGGCGCGAGCACGTCGCGCTGTAGCTACCGTGCGCATGCACCTTGCTGAACAAGACCATCCCGCCTGCGATCGCCACCAGGCCGGCGATCAGTATCGGCTTTGCGCCGAAGCGACTGGTCAGGCCGGACGCCAGGCCCGGCGGCGAGGATGATGCCGACGGCCAGCGGCAGGTAGGCGATTCCGGTTCGCAGGGCCGAGTAGTGCAGCACCTGCTGCAGGTAAAGCGAGAGGAAGAAGAACATCGACAACAGCGCCGCGCCGACCAGCAGCCCCACCGCGTCCGCGCTGGCCACCGACCGGTTGCGAAAGATTCGCAGCGGCATCAATGGCGAGCGCGCGCGCGACTCGATCAGTACGAACACGGCGATCAGGGCCGCCGACGCGGCGAGCAGCACGATCGTCCGCGTCGACCCCCACCCCACGTCGCTGGTTTTGACCAACGTGTAGACCAGCAGCATCAACCCGCCCGTGATCGACACCGCGCCGGCCGCGTCGTATCCGGCGTGCCGCTCGGACGACCGGCTCTCGGCGATCAGCAGCGGTACGAGCGCGATCGCCAGCAGACCGATCGGCACGTTGACGAACAGCACCCAGCGCCAGCCGATGCCGGTCGTCAGCACGCCGCCGAGGAGCACTCCGGCGGCTGCTCCGCCACCGGCCAGCGCGCCCCAGATGCCCAGCGCCTTGTTGCGCTCGCTGCCTTCGGTGAAGGTCGTGGTGACGATCGACAGGGCGGCCGGGGAGAGGATCGCCGCCCCCAGCCCCTGGATCCCACGGGCCACGATCAGCCAGGCTTCGGACTGCGCCAAGCCCCCGGCCAGGGACGCGGCCGAGAAGACGGCCAGGCCGACCATCAACACGCGCCGGCGGCCGAGCAGGTCGGCCGCGCGGCCGCCGAGCAGCAGGAAGCCTCCGAACGTGAGGGTGTAGGCGTTGACGACCCACGGCAGGCTGGCCTCCGAGAAGTGCAGCGCCGTCTTGATCGACGGCAGCGCGACGTTGACGATCGACGCGTCCAGCACGACCATGAACTGCGCCGCGCACAGAAGGATCAGCGCGCGCCAGCGGCGCGGATCTGCCGACGACGGCGCCGGCTGCGGCGTGAGGTCAGCGCACCGCAGCGTTCACGTGGCTGCGACCGTTGCTGATCTCCGACATGGACTTCGCTCTCCTCGGGTCGATAACTCGCAACCGGATCGTCGCCAGCGCGCGAGCGTGAGCCCAGCTAGGATTTGTCAGGCAAGTCTGATATGGTTGCCTGACGGTCCGGTCACCTTATCAGGCCGCCTGACGACATGTCCAGCGAGCCCTCACTTCCCACACTCCCTGCCGATGATCCGGCTACTCGGGGTGGCGCTCGACCACTTCTCGACCGAGCACCTCCAGCGAGTCGCCGCGGCCGGATACGCGGACATCCGGCCCGGCCACGGCTGCGTGTTCGGCGGCATCGATCCGGAGAACGGGTCGCGACTGACCGACCTCGCAGAGAAGGCGATGATGACCAAGCAGACGGTGGGCGAGGTCGTCAGCGATCTGGAGAAGCGCGGCTACGTGGAGCGCGTCCCCGACCCAGACGATGGCCGCGCCAAAATCATCCGGCTGACCACCAAGGGTCGCGATGTGTACCTCACCGGATGGCGGCTGAACGACGAGCTCGAGAAGGAATGGGCCGCGCGGTTCGGCGAAGACCGCGTCGCGGCGTTGCGCGAAGCGCTCGAGTTCGTGCACGCCAAACGCTTCGGCGACACGCCGGACTGACTATTCGGGCCACCAGCACTTGGCTGCGGGTTATCGTGCACGAGGCATCGATGGAGGCTCGCCGGGTGAGCGCCCGAACGCTCGGTTCACCGGGTGCGGCGCCGCCGACACGGTCGTCCGTGTTGGGTCGACGTGCTGCTCAATGCTTTGATGCGCGACTACGGCGACGCCACCGGTTAGTAGTAGTGGGAGCAGCGGCACCCACAACCGCAGATGAGCGACCAGCAGCGCTCCGATGAGCGCTCCGAAAAGCGTTCCGGCTAGCACCAGCGTCAGTCGACGCCGCTCGATTCGTGTCGCCGACCAGCGCGCGGCATCGCCCACCAGCACCGTCCAGGTGGCCGTGACGGCAGTGGTGAACACAGCATGGACCCCTAGAGCCACAGCCGCCGCCGTCTGGATGCCCATCGCGAACGCCAAGATCCCGAGCAGGACCATCAACAAGGAGCCGGGGTGGCCTCCGACCGCTAACCAAACTGCCCAGAACACCAGTTGCACGAGGGCGCAGGCGATCAACCCAGCCGTCACTCGTGCGGGCCAAAGGACGCGAGGGTCCTCGCGAGGCATCAGCGATGCCGTCGCACAGGCGCCTACCCCGAACGCGCATAGGGCGATCGCTGCGTATAGCGACAACTCCGAATGGTGCGAGAACAATCCTGCGGCGAGGAAGACCACATTGCCGGTCATGAATCCAGAGAACACCTTCCCCAGCGTCAGCCAACTCAGTACGTCAACCGCTCCGGCCGCGAACGCGAGGACTCCGAGGAGCAAGTCTCGGACGCGGCCGGGCTCCCAGACTGCCGCGGTCTTCGTTCGGCGGAATGGCTGTGCTCCAGAGAGACCGGACATGGCTCTGTCTCCTCGTGCCGGGTGCCGGATGCCGGGTGTCGGCCTTATCGCGCCGACACCCGGCAAAGGGACCGTTATGGTGGTTATCGCACCGCGCCCTGCTTGGTACGTGGCAGCTTGGCGATCGTCGCGTCGTCGAGGTTGAGATGCGCCTTGACCAGCTCGGGTGGTAGCGCGCCCATCCACTGGCTCAGTGAGACGTCGGCGAAATGGTCGGAGCGGAACAGCTCCAGGAACGTGAGCGTCTCGTCTCCGGTGTTCTCGACGTAGTGGCCCATGGCGAACGGGACGTAGCCAACGTCGCCGGCCTGGTAGTCGAACGTGCGGGCCTTGCCGCCGGAGGCGAACACGGTCATCCGGGCCTTGCCGTTGAGGAAATAGACCCATTCGTCGGCGTTGGGGTGCCAGTGCATTTCGCGCATCGCTCCGGGCTCGATCTCGACCAGCGCCGAGGCGATGGTCTCGGAGACGGTGAAGTTGCGCGAGTCAGTGATCCGCCGCTGTCCACCCGGCAGCTTGGTCGGCTCCTGCGCGTGCATGTGCCAGGTGTAGGACTGCGGCGGTTCGGTCACCGGGTAGGGCGGCGCGTCGTCGCCGAGCGGCGGCGGCACCTTGCCAGCGAACATGTACCGCGTTTGACCGATGTCGGTCGGCAGGTTGTCAAACGCAGACTCCTTGACCCCGAAGTTCTTGGCCAGCACCTCCTTCGGGGTGTGGTTGATCCAATCGGTGATCAGGAACGTCTCGTTCTCGGAGAAGTTGCCGCTGTCAAACACCAACAGGAACTCACACCCGTCGTCGAGCGCCTGGATCGAGTGCGGCAGCCCGGACGGGAAGTACCACAGGTCACCGACGCCGACGTCGTCAATGAACAGGCGGCCCTCTGAGTCAAGCAGGCTAACGCGACAGCTGCCCGCAATCATGTACGCCCACTCAGCTTCCTTGTGCCAGTGCAGTTCGCGGATGCCGCCAGGCGTCAGGCGCATGTCGACGCCCGCCAACTCAGTGGCGACCGGCAGCTCGCGGACGGTGATCTCTCGCGCCCACCCGCCGGACAGCACCCGGTTGCGCGCCATCGCGTAGGGGAACTTGAGATTCGGGATCGTGCCGGAGTCGGTCACCGGCGAGATCAGCACGTCGGGATTCTCGAGCTCGATCGGGACGTTACGCGGGCCCAAAATCGTGGCGCCACGACCGTTGACGACGGGCTGGGGGACTGTGGCGGTGGACGACATGGTGTCGGCTCCTCTCTGTGGATTCCGGAACGAGCCACGGCCTGCCTCCGGCTGACCGCCAGAGCTGCACGGGCAATACCCGTCCCGCCTTCGGATAGCCGCTATCGGCGTCGGGAGCTCGTCCGCATAACCGGGCGGCCGGCAAACCGGATCCGCGCGTCGCCGCTAGCTGAGTAGTGGGCGCGTAAGCGAGAAAAATCGCCAGGCACTGCGGGGGCAAAGAGACAACCTTCTCCGAGCCCAACGTTTCCCGGTGCGTCCACCGTTCTTGATTGGTGTTAGCAGAAACCTACCGCCGACCAAAGCACGCGTCAACGCATCGCGACCGCTTTCATGCGCCCACCGAAGTGACGCTAGGCCAAGACCGTCTCGTCGTCATCTGGGTTGGCCCGCTCAGCACACGTCGGGCACCACCACGCAACCTGCAGCGGCGTGCCGCAAACCGAGTGGATGGGACCCTCCTCGCCGGACAGTCGGCGGGCGCCCCAGGCGCCGAGTAGTCGTAAAAGGTCGGAGAGCTCCGCCCCTGATTCGGTCAGGCGGTATTCGAACCGTGGTGGCCGCTCTGAATAGCGTGACGAAACCAGGAGGCCATCCGCCTCGAGCTTCTTCAGCCGTGCGCTGAGGATGTTCGGCGAAATGTCGGCAAGGCGTTCCATCAGCTCGCCATAACGCAGCGGACCGTCAAGCAGAGCCGCGATGACACCGGGGGACCATCGGTCCCCGATGATCGAGGTCGCCTCCGAGATCGCAGTGATCAGCTCGCCGTCGCTCATCCGCCGTGGAGACTAGCGCTCCTCAGTATGATGCTTGCATGTTGCAAGTCACTAGTATTCAAGAAGCGGTTGGCCCCGCGGTCGTAAGCTTGGGCCGCCGCGCACGCCGCGGATCCGGGATCGTTATCGCTGAGAACCGCGTCGTCGCGATGTCACATTCGCTTTCCAGTGAGCAGGTGGAGTTGGGGATCGCGGGCGAGAGACGCTCAGGCACGATCGTTGGCTCCGATCAGGCGACCGGGATCTCGCTGATCGCGGTCCCGACCAGCGACGTCGCGCCGCTTGCATGGGCCGAGAACCCACCACAGCTTGGCGACGTCGTGTTTGCACTCGGCGATCCCGGCACCGGCCTGCGGGTCACCGAAGGTCGCGTCTCGGCCGCCCCGTTCTCGCTACGAGGGCGCGGCGGGCGTCTCATAGAAGGCATCGAGCACACCGCACCGCTGCCGCATGGATCAGCCGGCGGGCCGCTCGCCAACGCGGACGGCGCGATAGTCGGCCTCAACGTGCTCCGCACCGATCCGGGATTCCTGTTCGCGATCGGGACCGCGGCCGTACGGCCAGCCGTTGAGCGCCTGCTTTCCGGTGGGCCCGAGCCAGCAAGGCTCGGGATCGCGATCGCGCCTCCGCGCGTGGCGCGCCGCATGCGGCGCGCGGTTGGACTGCCGGACCGGGATGGCTTGCTCGTCCGCGACGTCGAGGAAGAGTCGCCCGCTTCCCGCGCCGGCGTCCAGAGGGGTGACCTGATCGTCGGCCTCGGCGGCACGGAGACCGACTCGGTAGACGCATTGTTCTCCGCGATCGCCTCGCATGCCTCCCAGCCGACATCGTTGAAACTCGTGCGGGGAACCGATGAGATCGAGGTCGCGCTCGCTTTGGGCGGCGAGCAAGCGTGACCTCCGCCGCCGTGAGCGAATCATCGGCGCTCGATGCGTACAGCCGTGCGGTCACGCATGTGGTGGAGGTGCTGGCGCCTTCTGTCGCCAACCTCCAACTGCTCGCGCGTCGGCACGACGGCCGCGAAGTTCCGGTGGGCGCGGGCAGCGGAATCGCTCTGACCGCGGACGGGTTCCTGTTGACCTCGGCGCACGTCGTCTCGACACGCGGCGGACACGCACGGCGGGGTGGCACGGCCTCGTTCACTGACGGGCGCGAGCTCGGGTTCACCGTGATCGGCGCCGACGTCTTCAGCGACCTCGCGGTACTCCGCTGCGATGACGGCGGTCTGACGCCGGCCGCGCTTGGCGAAGCGAGCACGCTGCGGGTTGGCCAACTCGTCGTCGCGATTGGCAATCCAAACGGGTTCGCAGGCTCTGTCACTGCGGGCGTGATCTCGGCATTGGGACGCTCGTTGCCAGCGCGCAGCAGCGGTGTGATGCGCCGGATCGATGACGTGATCCAGACAGACGCAGCGCTGAACCCGGGGAACTCGGGCGGCGCACTCGCGGTCCATAGCGGCGAGGTCGTCGGCGTCAACACTGCGGTTGCGGGCGTCGGGCTCGGCCTCGCGGTGCCGATCAACAGGGCCACGCGCGGAATCATCGGCGCGCTGATGACAACCGGGCGAGTTCGCCGCGGCTACCTCGGAATCGGCGGAGCCGCACGACCGTTGCCACGCTCCGCACGGACGGAGGCAGCTGAGCAGAGCTGCATTGAAGTCATCGACGTGGTCGCCGACTCCCCCGCCGATCGCGCTGGGATCAAGGTTGGTGATCTCATCGTCGAAGTCGACGGGCGACCGATGCGCCGCGTCGCAGACCTACAGACACTGCTCCAACACGAGGTCATCGGCAGCCCGCTCACGGTCGTGCTCGTGCGCGACGGCAACGAGCGCCAGCTCCAGGTCACCCCCACAGAACTCAGCTAGCGGCCGACCGGCGCGCGCCTTCCCGTCGTTCCTCTACGGTCGCCACAAATGTCCAGTGTGTGCCTATGCATGATCGTGCGAGACGAGTCGGCCGTGATCGAGCGCGTACTGAATTCCGTGCGCGGGCTGATCGACTCCTGGGTCATCTGCGATACCGGATCCACTGACGGCACCCAGGGGCTGATCTGTCACAAGCTTGCCGATGTCCCGGGTACTCTGCACGAGACCGTCTGGCGCAACTTCGGGCACAACCGCACGGAGCTGATACGCCTCGCAGAGGGCAAGGCTGATTACCTGCTCTTGCTTGACGCGGACATGGTGCTGGTCAAGGAGGGCGAGTTGCCAGACGAGCTCACCGCCGACTCGTACTTGCTCAAGTCTGCCGGGGAGCAGGAATACTGGCGTAAGTTGCTGGTCAAGGGCGACCGTCGCTGGTCCTATTTCGGGGCGACCCATGAGTACATCGCGCTTGATG
The DNA here is from genome assembly GCA_963720195.1 of uncultured Conexibacteraceae bacterium. Lineage (GTDB taxonomy): Bacteria > Actinomycetota > Thermoleophilia > Solirubrobacterales > Solirubrobacteraceae > Palsa-465. The sequence continues at coordinate 990,687 of CAVRFD010000003.1, read as the reverse complement.
AGAGGCCCGACGCGCAGGAGCTGAGCGAGCGGCTGGAGTCGCTGCTGATCGAACACCATGCCGACGGTGGCGCACGCGCCGACAAGTTTGAGCGCGACGTCCTGCTGCTGGAGGAGGACCTGCGGCGCGACGAGACCAACGCCCGCAGCGTTTTCTACCTGGCGCAGACCTACCGTGACATGGGTAAGCGCGAGCAGGCCGTCCAGTTCTACGAGCGTCGGGCGGCGATGGGCGGCTGGGAAGAGGAGGCCTTCTACTCGCTGTACCAGGCGGGCGTGCTGCGCGCCGATCTCGGGGACTGGCCAGCCGCGCTGGCGACGCTGGTGCGCGCGTTCGAATACCGGCCCGCCAGGATCGAGCCGCTCTACGAGCTCTCCTCGCGGCTGCGGCTCCGCGGCGAGTATGAAACGGCGCATCTATTCGCGGCGCGCGGGTTGGGCCGCCCACTGCCGCCGGACATCCTCTTCCTGCATCCCTGGGTCTACCAGTGGGGGATGCTCTTCGAGTTCTCAGTGACGGCCTATTGGGTGGGCAAGACGTCCGACGCGCTGCGGGCCTGCAACCGCCTGCTGACGATCCGAGAGCTGCCAGAGGCCTACCGCGAGCAGACGGTAGCCAACCGCGGCTTCTGCGAGCAGCGGCTGGAGCGCAATCGCCAAGACCGCCGCCGGACCGGGACCCACACGCTCTCTCCCCGCATGGCCGCCGGCGGCTGACGTCTACGGTCAGATCAGAGCGGCCGGAAGCTGACCCGCCCGAGGCTGTTGGTCTCGCGCACGAGATACTCGGTTCGGCGCGTCGGGCTCATGCTCGCAACGCAGACGAACGCCAGTCCGCGCTGGACTGGCATCTCCGAAGGACAGGAGACGCTCGTCGGGTCGACATGTGCACTCCTGAGCGTGCGCGTGATCGCCACCGCCACCTCGGCGAGGTTGACCAGCTTGACCTGGCCGGCTGGGACGCCTCGGTACTTCACGCCGCCGGCGGAGGTTTCGGTGACCAGGAACGGGGTGATATCTGCGCCGACCTGGGCGACGCAGTAGAAATTGACACCCGCCGTAAGCGTCACGCCTGACGGGCAGGTGACCGCTGCTCTCTGGCCGCGCTGTGCCAGTGACGAGGCCGCAATCGCGTGTTCGACCTTGCGAGCGTTGACCGTGCCGTGAGATGTCTTGCCGCAGCCGGCGAGGACGACGCAGATCAGCGTCGTAGCTGTGAGTAGAGCACCCCGTCGAGCCACGATGGTCGCGAAATGTACTGGGCCGCGCGGCTAGCGCACGCCGGTCGGAAACCACCTGTAACTGTCGTGTAAACACGCGCGGCTGCCGGTCATCTGCGCGAGACAACTCTGGTAGCGTCGCCGGCCATGCTCCACGCTCAACACTCAGAAGCCCGTCGCAATAACGACCGGTCGACCACCTACATCGCGTGCGCCGGACCGCCCGAGTACGCGCTTGACCTGATGGCGCCCAACGTGCCCTGCCCGCAGGGCACGACCCGCATCAGCTTCAACTCCGCCGGTCCGACGGGTCCTGTTGGCCCGCGTGGCCTTGACGGTGTGCGCGGCGCGACTGGCGCGGGCGGAGCGCGCGGTGATACGGGACCGCATGGCGCGCGTGGAGCGGCAGGCACGGACGGAGCCCGAGGTCTGCCCGGCCCGACCGGTCCGATCGGCGCGGCAGGTCCGATAGGGGCGACGGGCCCGAGTGGTGCGACGGGACCCATCGGCGCGACCGGTTTCGGCGCTACTGGGGCGACCGGCTCCACAGGCCCGGCCGGGCCAGCCGGCGCCACCGGTATCGGGGCTACTGGGCCGACGGGCCCGAGCGGTGCGAGTGGCCCGACAGGACCAACCGGTCCGATCGGAGCAACCGGCACTGGGACCACAGGACCCACTGGCGCGACTGGCCCGACGGGTGCGAGTGGCGCGACAGGGCCGACCGGTCCGATCGGAGCAACTGGAGCAACTGGCGTCGGTACCACGGGACCCGTTGGCCCGACGGGTCCCGCCGGGCCAACGGGTGCCACGGGCGCGACAGGTGCTGCGGGCTCGGGCTCGGCGCTCTACGCGATCGACTCGGCCGGCGACGAGCTTGGCCAGGTCATCGGCTACCAGGAAAACGAAGTCGAAGTCCAGACCAGCGCCGGATATCAGATCGCCTTCAGCATGAACGGCGCGGCGGGTAGCTCCGACGACCTCGACTATTACGGAACCAGCAGTTGCGCGGTGCCCGGAGGCAGCGTGACCGCCTATCTCGATACGGGGATCTCCCCCACCGCGACCGGGTTGTACGAGTCTCCGACCTGGGTCGTCTGGGGTGACAATGCGTTCTTCGTCGTGTCCAGCACCACCTCGGTCGCGATCAGCAGTTCGCTCGACAGCAACTACACGTCGACTCAAGGCTGCGCTTCAGGCGGCACCGGGAATGGCACAGGTTGGCCTCTCACGCAGAAGACAAACGATCAGCTGGGGCTGCCGTCAAGCATTTCGAACGGCAACGTCACGATCTCCTCGACTCCGTAGCTCGGAAACTCCGTACCTCGGAGACTGACGTCGGGGCGGTATCCCGCGACGGGTATATCTGACCCTCGATCGCGGACGTCGGTGTCAGTCCGACTCGTGGCGCCCGCGCCTGTAACGCTCGTAGATCACGCGCGAGCCGAACGTCCTGGTCTCGACCAGGTCCAGCGGAAAGTCTTCAGTGACCGGCGGCAGGAAGGGCGTGCCGCCACCGATGACGACCGGATTACGGAACATTCGCAGCTCGTCGATAAGGCCGAGCTCGATCGCTGCCGCGGCCAGGCCGACGCCGCCGATGGAGACGTCCTTGTCGGTCGCCTCGAGCGCCGCAGCGGCCTCCTCGGCCACCGACGCCTCGGCGAGCCGGGCGTTGCCCTGGACGCTGTCGAGCGTGCGGCTGAAGACGACCTTCGGGATAGCGCACCACACGTCGGCGAAGGCGGCACCTAGCTCGTTGTCGCGCAACGACGGATCCGTCTCCCACACCAGCATGGTCTCGTAAAGCCTGCGGCCGCACAGATGCCCGCCGAGCTCGCGTGTCTGCTCGATGTGGAAACGAAACTGCTCCTCGTCAGGGACGGTCCACCCGAACGCGCCCTCGCGGTCAGCGATGAAGCCGTCAACCGAGACGCCCATCGAGTAGATCAGCATGGTTTCAAGCTCATTGCTGCAGTCTCCTCGCGCGTACGCGGCCTGTGTCGACTGTACCCCGGCGCGGGCGAACGACAAAGCCCATCCGCTGGCGAGACCCGAAGGACTAATTAGACGCCAGCGATGTGCCGATGTTGATCCTTGGTGATGAGGGCCCCGTCGATCCGCAAACTCCCCCTTCCGAAGTTCGCATCGTCTAGCGCAGGCGGTCGCGAGCGGGTGGATGGGATTGTCGTTGTGGCCGTGGGGATCGCCGTGACGCTGTTGAGCTTGAGGGCGTATATCGGGGAGCACATCCAGGCGCAGGATTTCCACTTCGAGTACTGGGTGGCCGGCTGGCGGGTGCTGCACGGCGACTCCCCGTACGTCTGGTCGGTCGATCAGACTGATCCGGCGATCGCGTTCGCCTATCCGGCGCTGAGCGGCTTGCTGTTTGTGCCGTTCTCGTTGCTGTCGCGAACCGCTGCGGACGCGATCTTCACGACTGCATGTATCGCATCGCCTCTGCTGGCATTGCGAGTCCTCGACGTGCGCGACCGTCGGGTGTATGGAGTCGTGCTCGTTTGGGGGCCGATTCTGACCGCTTGGCAGTCAGCCAATCTCACACTTCCCCTGACGCTGGGCATGGCGTTGCTGTGGCGTTACCGTGATCGTCCGCTGGTGGTCGGTGCTCTTACAGCAATCGTCATCTCACTCAAGCCGGTGGTCTTTCCGCTCGCACTATGGCTCCTCGTGACCAGGCGGTTCGCGGCGGCGAGTTGGGGGTTGCTCGTCGGGGCCGTAATCAATCTCGTCGCGTGGTCGGTCATCGGTTTCAACCTGATCGAGGCCTACCTGAGGGAGACAAAGGGCGTCACGGCGCTCTTTCACAACATCGGCTACTCCGTGCAATCGATCGCACTGCGCTGCGGACTGGGCCATCTCAGCGGTCCTATCGTCGTGGCGTTCTGCGCCGTGCTGGTCGTGCTGATGCTTCGCTGTCGGCGTGACGACCCGAGTTCGTTTGCCATCACAGTCGTAATGACGCTCGCTGCATCGCCCTTGGTCTGGAACCAATACTTCGTGTACATGCTCGTGCCGATGGCCGCGGCATTCCCGCGCTTCAACCGCATTTGGCTGGCGCCGATCGTCCTGTTCGTCTGCTCGGCCAATGGGACAAGCTGGTGGGAACCATGGGTGTTTTGGATCGTGACCACCTACGTCACGGGACAGATCCTCGGTAGGAGCGACGCGCCTGCTCGTGTTCCGATACAGGCGGCACTCGATCGCTGGCTCCGCGTCCGATCACGCCCCCGCTCGGCAACCTAGCGGCGGCGCCGTTTCCCGCGGCGCATAGCGACGTGTCGACCCCAGCCTGCACCAGAGCCTCTTTGCAGATGGCTACCCTGCGTGCGCAATGCGCTTCCCCAGATCAAATCGCAGGCGATGGGCGCTGGCCAGCGTCCTCGCCATCGTCGTCGCGGCGGCACTCGTGTACGCCATCGTGGAGCTCGGCAAGCCCTCGAAGAAGCCTCCGCCAGTCGCACTGGCCACCACCACGGCCACGACGGCCCCGCCTCCGCCTCCGCCCCCGCCTCCGACTATCACCACCGCCACGACGCCGGCCAAACACCGGGTGAACAACTTCACGGTTGCGTTCTACGGCAACCACCGGACGCGCGACCGCCAGTTCACGGCCATCCGCTCACTGAACCCGCCGTTCAAGCTGGCGTGGCAGTTCGGCGGCAACGCTCTGCTCGAGTTCCCGGCGACGATCTGGGGCAACAACCTGTACCTGCTGGATGACGGCGCGACCGTCAAGCGCGTCAACATCACGACCGGGAAGCAGATCTGGGCCAAGCACATGGGCGAGCTCTCAGCGTCGACGCCGTCACTGGACGTCGCACATAAGGAGCTGTTCGTCTCGATCCTGTCGACGACAGGAAGCACGATCGGAAGCACCAACGGCGAACTGGCAGCTGTCTCCATGCGCAGCGGCAAGACGCTCTGGAGGTTCCCGGTGCCGAGTGGCACCGAGTCCTCGCCGATGGTGGTCGGCCATTCGGTCTATTTCGGCGACCAGGCCGGCACCGAGTACTCGCTCAACATCAGGACCGGGCACGAGAACTGGTCACTGTCTACCGGCGGTTCGATCAAGGCCGGCGCCGACTACTACGACGGCAATCTGTACTTCGGCAACTACGCCGGCAGCTTCTACGCGGTCAACGCCAAGAGCGGCAACGTGGCCTGGTCCGCCAGCCCGGGCGGTGAGTTCTACTCGACGCCGGCCGTCGCGTACGGTCGCGTCTACGTCGGGAACAACGACGGCGACGCCTACTCGTTCTTCGCCAGCAACGGCGCGATCGCGTGGACGCGCTCGCTCGGGGACTACGTCTACTCGGGCCCCGCCGTCGCGGATACGCCCGGTCTGGGTCCGACCGTCTACATCGGCTCCTATGACGGTGACCTCTACGCCCTGAACGCCTTCAACGGCAGCGTCAGATGGGCCGCAGGTGTCGGCGGGGCGATCTCAGGATCCGCCACGGTGGTTAACAACACCGTGTACGTCTCGACGGTGTACCAGAAGGGCAGCTACGGCTTCAACGCCCGCACCGGCCAGCGCGTCTTCTACTTCCCGGACGGCTCCTACACGACCGTGCTGGCAGACAGGAACGCGCTGTTCCTGATGGGCAAGTACACGCTCTACAAGTTCGTGCCGCACAACGCGAAGCTGCCGGACTCGAAGAGGAAGCACCACCGGTAGCTCGGGGGCATCTTCTCCCCGAATCACTCGGATCAGGCGATACGTACTCGCCTGATCGTTAGGCATGCTCGACGCGCGTTTTTAGACGAAGAAGCCGTCCCGTGGGGAACCAGCCGTCCGCACCCTCGCGGGCGATCTCGTCGCTTCGTAGAACCAATCCAAGGAGCAAGGATGACCACCACCGCGTCAGGTTCCACTACAACCCAGACCGAGGACCGCCTCGCGATCCTCGACATCATCGGACGCCTCGCGCTGCTGCTCGACGCGAAGGACTGGGACGCGCTCGAGGCGCTGTTCACCGACCCGATCTACAGCGCCCGCACCTCACTCTGGGGCGGCGAGCCACAGACCCAGAGTCCCGCCGAGTTCGTCGGCGGATGGCGATATGCGCTGGCCAACCTCGACGCCATCCACCATCTGATCACCGGTCACGTGATCACCCTCGACGGCGATCAGGCGACCTGCTCGGCCAACATGCAGGGCACGCACGTGTTCGACAACAAATCCGGAGACTCCATGTGGACCGTCGGCGGCCGCCACGACTACGAGCTCAAGCGGACCCCCGACGGCTGGAAGATCTCCTCATTGACATTCACCATCCAATGGGCCACCGGCAACATGAACATCGTGACGCTCGCGGCGGCCTCAGGACAATCCTGACCCCGCACACGCTTTGGCTGGCGGTTGTGCGCCGCTCTCACGGGTAGTCGTTGGTGTTGCCGTGCCCGTGCGGGTGCGCGAGGTAGGGCACCACTGCGGAGCGGGCCACCCCGACCTCCGAGTTGCGTCCTGCTCCTGGCCAAGTCACGGTCACGGTCAACAGGTCCACGTTATTGGTCGCCATCAGCTGATGTCTGTCGGGGAACCAGGAGGCGAAGGGTCCGAGCCCCGACAGTCCCTGTGGTGGGCGGAAGCCGGGGGGCGCTGGACCGAAGAGTTGGGTCGCCTCGTCCACGGTCCGCAGCAACCTGAAGTACGCCTGTGGCCCGTCATCGTCGTTGACCATCACGAGCACCCTATGCCCGTTGGCGCGCGCTGTGAACGCGCACTGCGGCATGCCGTTGCCGCCGACCGACCGGGCGTAGTGGATGGCGCTGCTGCTGATGCCCAGCTTCCGTGCGAGCGCCTGCTGTGCCTTCAGCTTGCAGACCAGTGGTCGCGCCGGGCCGCTGCTGCCACATCCCGCGACCAGCAGCGCCGGGGCGAGCAGCACCGCGACGAGCCCGGCCGCAACGGAGCTCGAGCGGACGGCGCGCTGCCGGCGGGTCGCGAGGCCGAGCACGCTCACGCCTCGTCTGAGCATGGCCGAAATCTATCGACCGGTCTGCGAGACGTCCACGTCAGCCGCGGTTTCGCTCCCCTCCCCGCCCTGGCACGGTGCTACGGAGGATCCGCGGCCGCAGCGGCACGGACACAACCTCGGCTAGCCGTGGTTGGCGCGTTCGGCGGTATGGATCTTTTCCAGCCATACCGCTTTTGCGCCGAGGTCACCGACACGGAACACCATGTAGGCCGACACGAGCGCCAATACAACCAGAAGGATCCGCAACGTGACCTGAGCGCCCCGTGTGCCGAGGATTCGGTCTGCGATGACTAGCCCTGTGGGTCCGAGGGGCCCGGTGATTCGTTCTGCCGAGAAGGTGAGGATCAGGATCGCGGTGAACGCGACGAAGATGACGGCCAAGATGTCGGCGGCGTGTGAGTGTTCGCTGATGAGGTGCGCGGGCTGGCCGGTCAGATGCAGAACGCCCTGGAGCGCGGAGCCGGCTCTCATGGCAAGGAAGATCGACGACATTGCCACGATCGAGATCAGGCAGAGCAGGATGCCGTAGCGGCCGAACCACTGCGGTCGCGCGAGGCAGGCCAGCGCGCCCGCGATGCTGAGCGGGATCAGCACCACAGGTACGTGGATGATGAGCGGATGCGCCGGCAGTCCGTCGTAGACCGTGGTGATCTGGATCAGTGCGGTGACGAAGCCGAGGAACCCGAGCAGGGTCAGGACGAACTCGGCGCGCCGCCAATCGATCCTGGACTGTTGTCGCGCACCAACACTTTCGGTCGCCATCCGTACGGCCTCTCTGTAGCAACGTTAAACCAGCACCGCTGCCCGGTCGCGACCGGGCAGCTCTCGTTGGGCGACGGTACCGGGCCGCGTCCAATCGCGACAACGACCGAAAGAGTGATCTTTCGCCGGCGCGCATAACACTTCGGGATGAGCCGTCTCGACCCGACGGCTGATGACAGAGGCGCCGCATGGTCTTAACCCAGACCACATCGGCAAAGTGCATCAATCTATTTTGATGTAGTGTCCGGCTCGTGCCGAAGGGTGAGCCTGGTCCCGGGAACGTATCCCCGACGTTTTTGGCGCTCGCAGGGCACCCGTTGCGATGGCGGCTGCTGAGCGAGCTGGCCCACAGCGATCGGCGGGTCGGGGAGCTCTGTTCGCTGGTGGCCCAGCCGCAGAGCCTCGTCTCCTACCACCTCGGCCGATTGCGTGCCGAAGCGGTGGTGTTCAGTCGACGCAGCAGCGCCGACGGGCGCGACACGTACTACGGGATCGACCTCGACCGTTGCGTCGACTTGATCAGCGGCACCGCGGCCGCGTTGCACCCCGGATTGCGCATGCAGCAGGCGGCACGCGCCGACAGTGGGCTGCGGGCCGGGCCACCCGCCCGAGTGTTGTTCTTGTGCACAGGCAACAGCGCCCGGTCGCAAATCGCTCAGGCCCTGAGCGAGCATCTATCAGGCGGAGCGGTGAAAGCACTCAGCGCGGGAAGCCATCCCAAACCCCTTCACGCAAACGCGGTGCGGGTTCTCGCCGAGCGTGGAATCGACATCTCCCAGCGGCAGTCCAAACACATAGATCAGTTCAAAGCCGACCGGTTCGATTACGTCGTCAGTCTCTGCGACCGCGTACGGGAAGTCTGCCCCGAACTACCCGGCCGCCCCGACCTGATCCATTGGAGCGTGCCCGACCCTGCCAGCGGCAGCAACGACGTCGAGCAGTCGTACCCCGACTTTCAACGAACACTCACGGAAATCGAGACCCGCGTCAGCTTTCTGCTCCAAACGATTGATGCACACCGCCTCAGGGCAAGCCGATGACCGCGGACGAGGTTGCCCCCCGCGAACCGATCGCGTCCCTGCACACGGTCGCGCGGGAGTGGACACGCATCGGCGTTACCGGGTTTGGTGGCCCGCCTGCCCACATCGCGTTGCTGCGGGAGTTGATGGTCGACCGCAAGGGATGGATGGACGCCCGTGAGTTCCAGGACGCCAACGCCGCCTGCGGCCTATTGCCAGGCCCCGCCTCGACGCAGATGGCGATCTTCTGCGCCTACCGTGTGGCGGGCCCAGCCGGCGCAATCGTCGGTGGACTCGGGTTCATAGCCCCCGCCGTGATCCTGATCCTGGCGCTATCGCTCCTGTTCCTCTCACACTCCCCCCCGTTGTGGGCGCGCGGCGCCGGCGCGGGCGCCGGCGCAGTCGTTGCAGCCGTAGCAGTTCACGCGGCACGCGGACTGATCACGCCCAGCCTCGCACGCGTCAGAGCGAGTCGTGAGCAGCTGGCGCGCTGGGCGACTTACCTCCTGGTCGGGACCGCCGCGGCCGCACTGCTTGGCCCCTACCTCGTCCTCGTCCTGCTCGCCTGCGGACTAAGCGAGGTGGTCATCAAGCGCGGTCCTCCCCCCCTTGCCTCGCTGGGCATATTCCTGCCCGGCACTGTGTCGGTCGGCGGCATCGGGGCGCTCGCATGGACAGCCTTCAAAGTCGGTGCACTCTCCTTCGGCGGAGGCTTCGTGATCGTCCCCCTGATGCAGGGGGACGCCGTCCACACCTACCACTGGATGAGCAACACACAATTCCTCAACGCCGTCGCGCTCGGGCAAATCACGCCCGGCCCTGTCGTCGCGACCATCGCAGCTGTCGGCTACGCAGCCCACGGACTGCTAGGTGGACTGCTCGCGGCCGTCGTCGCATTCCTGCCATCGTTCTCATTCATTCTGCTGGGCGGCTCACGCTTCGAACGCTTCCGATCCAACCGGACGGCCCAGGCATTCCTCGACGGCGCCGGCCCGGCCGCCATCGGAGCAATTCTCGGCGCCGCGATCCTCCTGACCGCCGCACTGCGCGAAACCTGGCAATACGCACTTCTCGCGGCAGCGCTGCTCGCGCTGCTTGCGTTCAAGCGTGGCGTCGTCGAGACGCTCCTAACCGCGGGTCTGCTCGGAGTGATCCTGGCGCTCGTCGGAGCGCCCGTCCCATAGGACGTCCCGCGCCGCTCTCAACGAGCTTCCCACTGGAACCAGCGAATGCCGACCCCTGCGCAGACGACGATGTAAGCAAGAGCGGCAGCAATTGCGCCGGTGTCGGACCCGTCCCAGGCGTGCAGGTTGAGGACCCCGGCGAACAGGGTCATGACAACCCCAACCGGGCTCCATCGCGCGATGTCCTGCCAGGCGGTGCCCAGGGAGCCGCTCTGGCCGAGTGTGCCCAGGAGGATCAGTACAGCCAGCAGCACGCGCGCCACCGCCTGGATCGTCTCGGCCGAGCGGATCAGCCCTACCAACGCTTGAGCGATGCTCAGGAACACGGCTCCGGCCAGGATTGAGACCAGCAGCACGAGCAGGTACTGGCCGATCGACGGCGAGATGTCGTGGATCCGGGTGCCGATGATCACGACGATCAGCGACAGGATCAGATTCGCCAGCGCCTGCATGGCCAGGCGGCTGGTCATGATCGTCCAAGTGGGTGCCGGCGTGACTCGCAACCGCTGAAAGACGCCTTTCTCGCGGTCCCTGGAGACCGACAACGCGTAGCCGACGATCGCGGTGGCGCACAGGCCATAGGCGATCGCAAGGCCGATGACGAACTCAGCCCCACCGAAGTTGTGAGTCGCCTTACTGCTGTTGGTGGTGACCAGCAGGAAGACCGGAAGCAACAGGCTGATCGACCAGTGACCGCCGGTGCTTTAGGAACGCAGCGAAGTCCGCCTGGAAGAGCGAGGCCAGTACGAGCCGCAGCGACGGCCCGGGCCGCGTGTCGAGACTAGTCACGGATCTCACTCCCTGTCAGGCCGATGAACACATCCTCCAGGGTCACCTCACCGTGCGAGACAGCGCGCACCCGAGGGTCGTCCTTGTGCTTGGCGATCAGGTCGCGCGGTGCCTCGGCGGTCAGGAGCCGACCGTGGTCGATGATCGCCACCCTGTCGCACACAGCTTGGGCCTCCTCCATCGAGTGGGTCGTCAAAAGGATGCTCCCGCCGTGCTGGCGCAGATGCTCGATCCGGCCCCAGAGTTGACGCCGCGACTGCGGATCGAGGCCTGACGTCGGCTCGTCAAGCAACAGCAGCGCCGGCTCGTGAACAACGGCGATCTGGAGCGACAGGCGCTGTTGCTGACCGCCGGACAGTTGGCTGAAGGGCTTGTCGGACTCTCCCTCGAGACCAACCTGTTTGAGTCGGTCAATGATCTCCTCATCGGTGAGCCTCAACCCGTACAGGCCGGCATAGAGGCGGACGATCTGCTTGATCGTCAGCTCGGACTGGAAGCTCGTCGCCTGAAGCTGTACCCCGACACGGGCTTTGGCCCGCATCGGAGCCTGACGAACATCGAGACCATCGACCAACACTGTTCCCGACCGGGGCTTGACCAATCCTTCTATCGCGCTGAGGGTGCTCGTCTTACCAGCGCCATTCGGCCCCAGCAGCCCGAGGATCTCCCCGCATCGGATCTGGAAGCTGACCTCTGAGACAGCGATCTTCAGGCCGTAGGCAACGGTCAGCCTCTCGACCTCGAGGATCGCGTCCTGTGCCACGTCGGACCTAGCCGGCACGCTGCCGCTTGGCGATACGAGCTCCGTGGGAACGGTCGGGATGATGGACTGCGGCCGCAGGAGCAGCGATCCGTCAGGCTGCTCTTCGGCGACGACGTAGGTCTCGTCTCGCTCGCCGCGGATCACGCGCACCGTCTCTGCCACGTGCAGGACCGTAGCGCGTGGCACGGACCGTGACGTCGCCAGGGCAGGACCGTCGGCCCGTGGTCGCCGTCACAATGCGCAAGTGGGGATTGACGCCGACGAACTGAAGATCTGTCTGCAGGTGTTGGCACGGGTCGAGGGCTTGCCGGCCGACGATCCGGACGCGGTGGCGGTACGACACGCGACGGCCCGCATCTTCAAGTCTGTGAAGGAGCAGCGCCGTTCCGAGCGGCGAGCCGCTGTGTCGGCCCGCGATCGTGCCGTGCTCGCGCGAACCGCCACCGCTGCACCTGGGCGGATTGATGATGAGACCAGTGGCGTCGCAGCTCGTGTCAACGGTTCCAGGAGCGACCGCCGGCACGCTGATCCGGCGCGCGGCCCTGCTACCAGTGCAAGGCCCGCTACGTCGACGTCGATGCCTTCTATCACCAGCTCTGTCCCGCCTGCGCAACGCTCAACCGGCAGCGCCGGGAGGCTCGTACCGATCTCACAGGCCGCAGAGCGCTGCTCACCGGCGGCCGCGCCAAGATCGGGATGTACATCGCGCTGAGATTGTTGCGCGACGGCGCCGAAACGACGATCACGACGCGGTTCCCGAAGGACGCAGCCCGTCGGTTCAGGTCGATGCCCGATAGCGGCGACTGGCTGCAACGGCTCAACATCGTCGGTATCGATCTGCGGCAGGTCGGCCAGGTCGTCGCCCTGGCGGATGCGATCGCTGCCGACGGTCCGCTCGACATCCTGATCAACAACGCGGCTCAGACCGTCCGCCGCTCTCCGGACGCCTACGCACTGCTGGTTGCCGGTGAGGCCGAGGAACTGCCGGACGCTTCGCGAGTGCTCGAGCTTGGAGGCCCGCACGATCTGCACCCGGGCACGACCGCTCGCGCTGGCAACGCAAGGCACCGCGATCGACGCCGGAGGCCTGATTCCAGACGCTGTCGACCACAACAGCTGGACGCAACGGGTCGACGAGATCGATCCCGTGGAGATGCTCGAGGTCCAGCTCTGCAACACGACGGCCCCGTTCATCCTGATCAGTCGGTTGCGAGCTTCTCTCGCCGCCTCGCCTGCTCGCCGCACTTACATCGTCAACGTATCGGCGATGGAGGGGAGCTTCGGGCGCGGCTACAAAGGACCCGGTCACCCCCACACCAACATGGCCAAAGCCGCGCTCAACATGCTGACGCGCACGAGCGCCCGAGAGATGCTCGAAACCGACAGCATCCTGATGACAAGCGTCGACACCGGCTGGATCACCGACGAGCGCCCGCACACGACCCGAGCCCGGCTGGCGGATGAGGGCTTCCACGCCCCGCTCGACCTCGCCGACGGCGCAGCTCGCGTCTACGACCCGATCGTCCGGGGCGAGGCCGGCGAGGATCTGCACGGCGTCTTTCTCAAGGACTACACGCCTACGCAGTGGTAGGTGGGCGCTGGCTGCCAACGCCCTACCAGAGCACAGATACGTCCGTTAGAGAGGCCGTTGCGCAGCGCGGATCGCAGTAGCTTGACCGCTGTCGCACCAGATCTCCCAACGTCCGGACGGGGCGGTGTGCTCGTCGAGAAACCGGTACGGTCGCCGGCCGTCGAACTCGGACGTGCGCAGGTGCCACACGCCACCCAGGACGCTCGCAATCCGGCGCCGCGGCCAATCGAGCACGCGCTCGACATCGGGAAATGCCCGCGGCTCGTCGGGCGTCGCGGCAAGCGCATCGAGCAGCTCGCGCATGAGGTCGCTGCAGCGGTCGTAGAACCGTGCTATCTCGCCGGGATCAGCCATTGCGTTCTCGGGGTGATGTTCGGCATCGAGGGGTCCGTTGGCGATCCGCGGCATACAGATACGGTACGGCTGGCGCGGAATTGGGTGCACGGTCGCCCCGGGTCATCGACCCAAACGTATGGCCCCGATCGACGCCCCATAAGGCGATGCTGTGGTTAAGCTCGTCCCTCGCCCACTGCGATAAAGGTGGTTTCCGTGCACGCAGTCGTCATCAGGTACCGCGTAAACGACCAACTCGCGCTCCCGAAAGAGCTCGAAACGGTCATGTCGGAAGTCTCCGCAGCGCCAGGGTTCGTCGCCGCCTATTGGATAGCTCTGGCGGAAGACGAGGCCATCTCGATCTCTCTGTTGGACTCCGAGGAGGCGGCTTCGATGCAGGCCCTCGGGTCCCAGGTCGCCGGGCACAGTGCCATGACGGCCGGTACCCCCGACGTCGGCGAAGTCATCGCGCAATCCCCGTAGCGCGATGAGCAGCGCAAAGGCCGAGCCAAGGAACGCTGAGCGACGGCCGCGACTGAGGCGCGCGGACCCTTCGGCCCCGGGACTGCAGCGGTCCGGCGAACCAGGGAAGTTCGTGTACCTCGGCCTCGACGGCGCGCCCCTGTCCGATCCTGACGAACTGACTCGCATCAACTCGCTCGGGATCCCGCCCGCGTGGCGGCGTGTATGGATCGCCCCGGATCCCCTCGGTCACCTGCAGGCGACCGGTGTCGACAAGGCCGGGCGCACCCAGTACATCTACCACGAGCTCTGGAAACAGCAACGGGACCGCGCGAAGTACGCCCACATGGAAGCGTTCGCGCGCGTTCTGCCAAGCATGCGCCGTGAAGTCGTGGCGACGATCGCAACTGGTCAGGAGCTTGACCGGGAGACGGTCCTCGCGTGCGCGCTCAGGCTGCTCGACATCGGCCTGTTCCGGATCGGCAGCGAGGTCTATGAGAAGGAGGACGGTCACCTCGGCCTCGCGACCCTCAAGAAAGAGAACGTCACCGTCGGCACCGGCGAGGTTGTCTTCGCCTACGTAGGCAAGAGCGGGATACGTCACGTGCAAGCGGTGAGCGACCCTCCGGCCGTTGCGATCGTGAGCGCCCTGGCTCGGCGACCCGAGGGGGGCGACAATCTGCTCGCGTACCGAGCGGCGGACGCTTGGCACCCGGTGCATGCCGAGCAGATCAACGGTGAGTTGAAGCGAGTGGTCGGCGATCAGTTCAGCGCGAAGAACTTCCGGACATGGAACGGCACCGTCGTGGCGGCCGCCGCACTCGCCGGGCGGGGCCGCGACGCAACGACACAGGCGGCTCGCCGGCGAGCGATTGGCGCTGCGGCCTCGACCGTCTCCGAAGTCCTCGGCAACACCCCTGCCGTCGCGCGTCGCTCCTACATCGACCCTCGCGTGTTTGACCGCTACCTCTCGGGTTGGACCGTCGCTCCCGATCTCGAGCCGACCGTGGTGCACAGCGGAGCTGACGACCCCCAGCGCGAACAGCTCGAGAGCGCAGTCCTAGACCTGTTACACGGCAACCGACGGTCTGTGGCGATTAAGCACTTTCACACGAAGCGAACATGAGCGCAGCCGGATGAAGTGCAGGGGCCATCGCCTGTACGCACCTGGGGTCCGTTCACAGTTCCGTGCCAGCCCGAATCTCGTCGAGCAGCCCATGACAGCCCGCCTCCACGACGTCGAGCACATGGTCGAAGCCGTCGGCGCCGCCGTAGTAGGGATCGGGGACATCGAGATCGCCTGACTGGACGGAGGCCGGGTCGAACTCGCGCAACAGTCGCACCTTCGCGCGCCGCCCAGGATCGTCACCGGCCAGCCGCAGCAGGTCGCTCCGGTTCTGGGCATCGGCTGCCACGACCAGGTCAAAGTCGTCGAGGTCCTCCTGCCTGACCTGCCGCGCAATGCTGTCCAGCTCGATTCCGCGGTGCCGGGCAGCGGCTCGAGCGCGTGCGTCGGCGGGCTCTCCAACGTGCCAGGCACCAGTGCCAGCACTGTCGATCTCGACACGGGACTCAAGCCCTGCCTCGAGAAGCACATGCCGCATCACGCCCTCGGCCGTTGGAGACCGGCAGATATTGCCCATACACACGAACAGGACACGCATCCACCAGAGTGAAGCGGAGTCGTGGCCCTACCGCCTCTCGCCCGTGTGACGTGACGGAGTGACTGGACTCACTTTGGCTCAGCTGCTCGGCGCCGGTTGTAGAGGCTGAGCGCCCACGTGTAGGACAGGACGGCGATCCCCAGGCTCCACGCGACCGCCTGGATGGCATGGCTGCCGCTTGCCGTACTGGTGAGTAGTTCGCGCACAGCATCGGCGACCGGCGTGAACGGCTGGTACTCGGCGAACTGGCGTAGCCCCACCGGCATGGTGGCCGTCGACACGAACCCGCTGCTGAGGAACAGGAGCAGCAGCAGGATCATCGGGGTGTTGCTTGCGGTCTCGACGCTCTTGGCGGCCAGACCGAGCGCGACTGCCAACCAGATCAGCGCGAACGCGAACAGGACCAGGATCCCAATCGCGGCAAGCCAGTCGGGCAGTCCGGCGCTGGAGTGGAACCCGAGTGCGAATGCGACACCGATGAGAACGGCGATGCCGGCCAGGATCTGGATCATGCTCCCGAGCACATGCCCGGTGAGGACCGCGGAGCGGGCGATTGCCATCGTGCGGAACCGGTCGATGATGCCGCCGGTCATGTCCATGGCGACCATGATCGACGTGCCCTGGACGGCCGAGGCCACCGTGATCAGCAGCACACCGGGCACGACGTAGTCGAGGTAGGCGTGGCGTCCCAGGTGCGCGCCCAGGCCGGCACCGAGCTGGCCGCCGAACACGTAGACGAACAGCAGCAGCAGCACGATCGGCATGGCGACCAACATCACCGTCATCGACGGGTACCGCAACTGGTGCTTGAGGTTGCGACGCAACATCACTCGAGAGTCGCTCAGGGTGTAGGCGAGCGTGGTCATCGTTGTGCCGCTGCTTGCAGTGAGAGGTCCTCGTCGGGCTGGTCCGCGACGCCACCGCCAGTGACGTGACTGCCGGTGACGGCGAAGAACACGTCATCGAGGTCGGGAGTGTGAATCGACAGCTGCTCGACGGCAATGCCGGCCTCGTGTAACCCGTTGAGCAGCTCACGAAGTGAGTCCACGGTGCCATCGGCCGGGACCTGCAGGACCAACTCTTCCTGGTCAGAGACCGCCGCTGGGAGCAGCCCAGCCGCTGAGCGCAGGAGGTCGGGACCAGCGAAGTGGAGGCGGACGTGCCCGCCGGGGATCTGGCTCTTGAGCTCGGCCGGTGTTCCCTCGGCGACGATGCGGCCCTGGTCGAGGACCGCGATCCGGGCCGCCAGCTGGTCTGCCTCGTCCAGGTACTGGGTGGTCAGCAGAATGGTCACTCCAGCCGAGGCGAGCTCGCGGACGATCTCCCACATGGTGAGGCGGCTGCGCGGGTCCAAGCCGGTGGTCGGCTCGTCGAGAAAGATCACCCGAGGCTCACCGACGAGAGTCATCGCGAGGTCGAGTCGCCGTCGCATACCTCCCGAGTAGGTCGACGCCAGCTTGTCGGCGGCCTCCGCGAGGTCGAACTGCTCCAACAACTCGGTCACGCGCCGTTGCCCGGCATCGCGGCCAAGGTGGCGAAGATCGGCCATCAACCGCAGGTTCTCGGCGCCGGTGAGCAGGTTGTCCACGGCCGAGAACTGGCCGGTGACGCCGATCAGCCCCCGCACCCCGTCCGGGTCGGTGACCACGTCGCAACCGGCGATCTGCATGGAGCCGGAATCGGCTCGGATCAGCGTGGACAGGATGCGGACCATCGTGGTCTTGCCGGCCCCGTTCGGGCCGAGCAGAGCGAGGATCGAGCCCTCGTCCGCAGTCAGGTTCACCCTGTCGAGCACCAGCTGGCTGCCGAACGATTTGGATACGTCCCTGGCCACGATTCCCGGCGTGCTGGTCTGGCCCGTCATCGTGCCCCTCCGTCTCGGTGGGGACCGGTCGCCGCGGGGAGCTGACCGGCGGCTCGCAGCTCCTCCCGTCGCTCCTTCCACTCCTGCTCGAGTACGGGAAGCCGCTCCACCAGGAAATCCGCGAACGCGGCCCACTCCAACAGGATCGCTCGCCGTTCCGGCAGGGCGTCCTGCAGGAAGCGCAGACCCTCGCGGGCCAGCTCCCCCTGCTCCCGGTACTCGGCGAGGTCGAACCCCGTCGCGTGGGGTGAAGACATGTCGATACGGACCCGGTCCATGCGCTCGCCTGCGGCTCGGGATCGCCGGATCAGCCCCAGCGTCTCGAGCGTGTTGACCGCTCCAGAGATGGCGCTCCGACTCGCCAACAGGGCGTCAGCCAGTTCGGTGATGCTCTGCTCCCGCGGGTCGCAAACCGTCAGGTATCCCAGTAGGCGGCCGACCATCGGGGCCATTCCGTAGCGGCGCGCGTAGAACCGGCCGGTGTGGTCGGCGAATGTCAGCTCTTCGTCGGTTGGCATGCGCTCAAGATACACAACTGCCTGAGATAACACAAATTTGTGTTATCTCAGCGTTCTTGATCGTTCCGCAGCCGTCTAGAGCCAGTCCTGAATCAATCTCCGCGCCCAGTCGCTCGCATCAGCCCGAGCGGGAGGCGGCTCGACCACCAGCACGAGTTCGTCCACGCCGAGTGCCGCCAGCCGCTGACCGTCGATCGGCTTCGGGTCAACGAGCGCGACCGCGATACGCAGTTCCGACCGTGGCCGGTCGCATTCCACGCAGAGCTCGTCCAACCGGCCGATGCGCTCCTCGACCACCTCGAGACCGTCGAGATTGAAGCCGTACCAACCGTCGCCCCTGCGAGCGGCACGCCGCAAGGCGGCGTCGCTGTTGCCCCCGACGATGATGGGGATCCGCCGGTCGACTGGCTTCGGGTGGACGCGGATCTCGCCGAATGTCGTGAAGGCACCGCTGAACGATGCGGGGTCGTCGCGCCAAAGCGTTCGGATGGCGTCGATGTATTCGTCGGTCCTCGCGCCGCGGCGCTCGAACGGGATGCCGAGTGCGGCGAACTCTTCCCGCGACCAGCCAACCCCGATCCCCAGGGCGAGCCTGCCATGAGACACGACGTCGAGGCTCGCCGCCTGCTTGGCCACGATCACGGGGTTGTGCTCGGGCAGGAGCAGGACGCCGGTGGCTAGGCGGATCCGCTCGGTGGAAGCGGCGGCGAACGTAAGAGCGATCATCGGGTCCAGCCAATCCGCATCCGCGGGAACGGCGATCCGTCCGTCCTCCGCGTAGGGGTAGCGGGACGAACTCCCGTCGACCATCACCACGTGCTCGCCTGCCCAGAGGGTGCTGAACCCGGCTCTCTCTGCCGCGTCGGCGACGGCAGCTATCACCTCACCCCGAGCGCCGACGCCGATCCCGAGCGCATGTAGTCCGACCTGCACGAGGCCTCGGTCGCCCATTCGCTCAACGTACTTGACCAGCGCGCGCGGCGATCCACATGGCTACGACGTAGTACTCGCCGCTGCAATCGTCGTAGTCGGCTACGGACGCCCCGAACCGTGCGCGCTGAGACCTTGTTGATCAACAACCGGCGGCCATGCCAGAGCCCCGGAGCCAACGATCAAAGGAGTCAGCCATGACTGTCAAGACCACCACCGACCAAAACCACAACGGCGCGTCCGTGCGAGCTCGGCTGCTGCGCCGGGGAGCCGGTATCGGAGCTGCTGCAGCGCTTCTCACGGCAGGTGCCGCATCGGCCGCCACCGACGTTCAGCATCCCTCTGTACCGACCGGCGGCACGGCGATCCACGCGACCGCCGCCTCGAAGGCGTACAGCTCCGTGAACGCGAGCCCTCGCACGCTCACGCCGGGGCAGCGGATCACGGTCACCGGAAACGCCCCGAAGAATGCCCACGCCGGCGAGTGGATCGCGCTCGAGTCCGATGCTTTCGTCTCGAACGTCAAGACGAACGGGATCCCCACGGTCCGCACCCAGGTCCTCGTCAACGGCATGTACAAGGCGGCCGCGACGATCAAGCCCGGGCTGCGGCCGACGACCTACGCGATCATGGGCCTCTACAAGGGCCAGCCGCTCGACACGACCGCCTGGATCAAGGTTCGTCCGTACAGCTCGATCGCCGCGACCCCGCGACTCGCAGCCTCAGGGCAGCGCGTCACGGTCACCGGCAACGCCCCCAGGAACGCGCACGCCGGCCAATGGGTCACGCTCAAGTCGCATGCGTTCTCCTCGAGGTTCACCAGCGATGGCATCCCGTCGGTTCGGGCTCAGATTCTGGTGAACGGGACCTACCGGGTGACCGTGACGCTGCGTCGCAGCCTCTCGCGCACGACCTACACCGTCCGTGGCACCTACAGGGGCCAGCCGCTCGACACTGTCGCTCGCATCAGCGTCCGCTAGGACGTCGAGCCATGACGTTCACAGAGGTGGCCGGGGGCGGTTTCGGCCCGGTCACCTCACACGTCGTAGCGGGGCCCAGCGGGGCCCCGCGAGCAGCCTCCTAATCCCGCTTGCCCTTGCTCTTCTTGGTCGTCGCGCTTGTGCTCTTGGTCTCCACTGCCTTGAGCGCGTCGACGATCACCCGTGCGTAAACCGGGCGCGCAGACACCGCCGGGTGCACCCCGTCGCTGAGCATCGCCTGCGAGCTGTTGCCGTACCAGTTGGCGATCACGGCCTGTGGCCAGCCTCGCGCGTACTCGGCGAGCTCGTGGTTGACCTCGCCCTCCCAGCTCCGTGCGATCCGGACGTTCACGAGCACGACCCGGGGCACACCGGCGAGCACCTTTCGCAGATGCTGCATGTCCGCGTACCAGACGGGACCGTTGTCACCGATCTGCACCACCACGGTTGACGGCAGTTGGCCTTCGGCCTTGTAGTCGGCAAGCCTGTCGATCGTATCCTCCGCCTGGCGGCCGACGATTGCATCGACTGTCAGTCGATGACCGAGAATCGCTTCAAGGTTCGGGGCACAGCCGAGCATCACTGAGTCCCCGAGCGCAAGGATGCGTCCGGGCGGCAGTGCAGGCGGCTTAGCGGGTTTGCTCTTCTTCCCCCCTATCCCGTTCCCGTTCCACTCGTTGCGTCGTCCCGGCGAGCTACCGGGGATCAGCTTCGTGCTGAACGTCCCCCCAGTTACAGAGACCGGCGACCCCGGTCCCTTGGCAGAGATCCGGCTGAGCCCCGCAGCTGTGCCGGTGGACGCCAAGGCGGTACCAGCAGAAGCTCCAGGCTGGCCGAAACACACGGCCGCGACGGTGACGATCGCACCGGCCGTTCCCAGAACCCAGCCGAGTCGCTGATGCGGCGTGTGCCCGTCGAGCCAGGCCTTCAGTCGTCGCTGAGCAGTCCGGTCGCGGATCGGCATCTCGACGTACCGGTACGAGAACGCTGCCGCAGCAACGGTCGCGGCGGCCTGGGCGGCGATCAGCGACGGCCCATGCCACGACAGATCGACACCCGGTCGCGTCAACTGCATGATCGGCCAGTGCCAGAGATAGATCCCGTAACTTCGCGCCCCGATCCAGCGCAACGGCGCGCACCCCATCGCCCTGCCGAGGTCCGTAGCGGGGTGCGACACGACCGCCACCAGGATCGCGCCCATGACCGCCATCAGCAGGAAGCCCCAGCTGTACATCCACGGGTCGAAGTCCTGGGCGCGCCAGAACAGGGCGAGCACGCCGAGCAGGGCCGCAATCCCGATCGCGTCGAGCACCCCGGACCGCGCCTTCGGCAGCTTCGCGGGTAGACGCGCAAGCGGCCACGCGAAGGCGAGCAGCGCTCCGATCAGCAGCGTGAACGCACGCGTGTCGGTGCCGTAGTAGACCCGTGACGGGTCGCCTTCCGGGTTGTAGAGGAGCCACATCAACGCCCACGATCCGATCGCGAGCACCGCGGTGAGCGCGATCGTCCCGCCCCGGCGGAACTTCCGCAGCGCCACGATCAGGATCAGCGGCCAGAACAGGTAGAACTGCTCCTCCACCGCCAGCGACCACAGGTGCTGGAGCAGCGACGGGCGGCCGAACTGGTTGAAGTACGAGTGGCTCGCGATGATCTCGCGCCAGTTGGTGAGGTAGACGAGCGCGCTGAGCGCGTCCGCGCGCGTACGGCTGAGGTCATCGCGGGCGATCGTCGACGTCGCCAGCAGAGCGAACACGATCACCAGCAGCACGGCTGGGAACAGCCTGCGCGCGCGCCTCGCCCAGAACTGCTTCAGATCGATCGAGCCTGTGGCGGTCCACTGACCGAGCAGCAACGACGTGATAAGGAAGCCGCTGAGTACGAAGAACAGATCGACGCCGAGGAAACCGCCGGGCAACCAGCTGACATTCGCGTGGTACAAGAACACGCCGGTGACCGCCAGCGCGCGCAGGCCATCCAGGCCCGCTCGGTACGGCAGCTTGCCCTCGGCCCGCCGACCCGCTGGTCGGCGGACCGGCTGCAGCGCTTCACTCGGCCGGCTCCCATCCGTCGCTGAAATCAAACTCGCCATCGTTTCGCACCCCAACGTATAGCTCGGCGATGCTGTGTAGCGTATTTGCGCAAGCGACCTTTCATGTGACCGCGCGGTGCTGATCGCGGGCACAGCAACGCCGCCGGCGAAGCTCGCCGGCGGCGTAGGCACCCTCAAAAGTGGACGTGCTGATCAGCGAAGCTTGGCAACGCTGAAGCTCAAGCCGCTGTTGCGCTGTGTGAACGTGGCACGACCCGCCACCGTCGAGCTGGTGTTCCAGCCCGGGATCTGCTTGCCCGCGCCGGCCAGGAAGCTGGTGAGGTCAGCCGAGGCGCTGCCGCAATCCATGTTGTTGCTCGAGACCGTGTAGCCGCCGGCGGGCATGGAGGCGCCGCCCGCGCGGTCGCTGTGCAAAACCGTGAAGTTGATGCCGTTGCACGCTGTGAGACGCGACGCCTTGCCGGTCCGCGAGCCTGCACCGATGACGCGCAGGTTGTTGATCGACGCGACCTGGCGGTTTCCGAACCGCAGGATGACCGGGTAAACGCCGGGCTCGGTCGCCGGCGGGACCCGCACGGTCGCGTGGTAGATGCCCTCCACGAGGGCCGGGGTCTGAACAGCCGGCATTCCGGCGATGGTCCGCGCGGACGAAATCGCCGGCGACGTGATCGTGAGGTTCTCACCGGCCCGGGCGTACGCCAGGCCCGAGATCGTGATCTTCTGGCCGGGTTTCACCGTCGTGGCATTGACGCCGAGCGTGAATGGCGCGCTCTCGGCCTTCGCCGCTGCGGCTGTGACCGCGGCGCCACCGGATGTCGCGGCGAATGACACGGGCGCCGCGGTCAGCGCAGTGGCGGCGATGAGGCCGACACCTGCGAACTTTGCGAAGCGTGAGCGAGAAGCGATGGACACTGGGATCTCCTTTGGTCTTGCGCCGGTCGGGCAGGCGCGTCGTTTGGTGATCACCAAGGTCTCAGGGCAGCTCTGCTGCGCCCTCCGTATCCGACTACGACATTTTCAGTCGAGCACTACTGAGGGCGAGCGGGTTGATGCCGAGCAACGCTCGGAGCTCAAAGCTCCTGACGGCTGGTGACGCCCCGCTTCTGCATCGCGCGATACACGTAGGTCTCCACTGTCCGAACGGAGAGAACCAGTTGATCGGCGATCTCTTGATTGGAGAGACCGCGGGCAGCCAGCGCCGCGATCTGGGCTTCGCGCCGGGTTAGCTCTGTGGCGACGGCATCGAGCCCGTCGATGCTGGGAGGCTCGCCGTCCTGATCAGCCGCGAACAGCTCTCGGGCGCGGGTGGCGGCCCTCCTCGCGGAGTCCTCCCGGGCTTCGGTCAGGAACTGCCGCGCGGCATCAGCCGCCGCCTCCATCGCGTAGGCATCGGCACCGATCGCTGCCAGTTCGTCGGCAGCTGCGAGCAGTGCCTGCCCGTCGCGGGCAGCGCGCGCGGACGCGTGCGCTGCGTAGGTAGCCACGAGGCGTGCGTCGCAGTGTTCTGCCAGGCGCTGCTGCTCGCCGGCGATGCGCTTGGGATTGCCGCCTGAGCGCAGCGCCTCGTAGAGCAATCGCGACGCCAGATTCGGCTGGTCGGCTGGCGGCCGCGGCAGCGATGAAGCTCTCGGCGCCGGCCGCGTCGCTCAGCGCCCGGGCGCCCCAGCCCTCGGCGCGCGCCAGATAGCCGGCCTGAGTTCGGCGTCGGCCCCGACTCGCCAACCATGGCGCGTACCGTCGCGAGCGCCGCGCGCGCGCCGGCCAGATCGCCGGTGAAGAACGCGAGGCCAACGTCGAGCGCCCGCAGGCTGAACACGGTGCCGAAGGCGTCCTGCACGGCGAAGTGTCCATCGGCCTCGGCGAGCCAACGACGTGCGTCCCGATAACGACCGCGAGCCATCTGCATCGCCGCGAGCGTGAACGCGCCCAGACCCGCAGCCTGGTGATCGCCGGCCTGAACGCCGTCACGGACGAGCTCGCCGGCATA
The DNA here is from genome assembly GCA_963720195.1 of uncultured Conexibacteraceae bacterium. Classification (GTDB taxonomy): domain Bacteria; phylum Actinomycetota; class Thermoleophilia; order Solirubrobacterales; family Solirubrobacteraceae; genus Palsa-465. The sequence continues at coordinate 966,573 of CAVRFD010000003.1, read as the reverse complement.
CGCTTGCAAGCGCCGGCCAATCCTCGCCGCCCTCCAGTCCGATGATCAGCGCCAGTCCGAGTGCGTAAGCGTCGTCGTTGCCGACCATCGGCACCCGCGGCTGGATCCGGTGTACGAGCGCTTCGGCGTCCCTGATCCGACCGCTCGCCATCAGCCGGAAGACGTGAGCAAGTCGCATCTGCCGGCCGCGCCTGCGAGTCCAGGCTGAGGTCTTCCAGGACGCCTGCCTGGTCCGCGTCGCCGTCGGCATAGCCGTCGACACCGTCGACGAACCCGGACACGACCAGCCGCCATGGGTCCAGGCGTCGGGCCCACTCCGGAGCGTCGGACCACGTCGCGGCCCGCTCCAACAGCGCGCGAGCCTCGTCGACCCGGTGCAGACCCCAATACGAGGACGTGCATGCGCTGAGCGATATAGCCGGCAACCTGCGGGTCACCCGGCGCCTCAGCCTCAGCGGCCGCCAGCACGGCCATCGGCAGCCTCGAAGCGGCTGCGGATGATCTCGGCCCGCCCGACCACGAGCACGGCCGCAAGGCCAAGACCTGCATCGAGCGCCAGCTCCCCTAGCCGCGCGCCGAGGTCGGGGTCGCCCGCGACGTTCGCCGCCCGCCCGGCCTCGAGCAGATATTCCGCCGGCACCTCGGCGCCGGCATCGAGTCGCCAACGGGCGATCCGCAGCGCATCGTCAGGCGTCAGCGGCGAACGCTGCGCGACCGTTTCGGCGAGCCGCAGACGCAGGGTGCGCGCCCGCAGCATCGGGAGTCCGGCCCGCAGGACCTCGCCGTAAAGCGGCTGCGAGAGCCGGATCACCGAGTCAGGCGACCCTGGTGCGACGCTGACCATCGCCCGCGACTCGAGCGCCTCCAGGACATCGAGGTCCGTCAGCTAGAGCCATCTCTCCGAGCCTCAGTGGCTCGCCGAGGGCGAGCAGCTCGAGCGGATACCGCTGCGCGTCCTCCAGCGCGCCCATCCGCGCGGTTATGAGCGCGGACAGCGACGGGCTGACCGCGCGGCGGCGCAGGCGCCAAAGCCCGTTGTCGAAAGCCAGCCGTCCCTCCTGAAGCGCCCCGATGACCAGCTCGCGCGCGTAGAGGACGCTGCCCTGGCTTGCATCGACCACACGCTGCAGCGCGGACTGCTCCACGGGGCCTTCGAGCACGGTCTCGATGAGCTGTTCGATAGCCGCGTCGCTGAGCGGCCGCAGCTCGATTCGCCGGGCGCCACTGTCCTTCCAAAGAGAATCGATCGCGTCGGGAGCCGCGGCTCCGGCTGCGATCGTCGCCACCACGAACACGTCCGCGGCGGTCGCGAGGTGCAGAACCAACGCAGCAGACGCTGGATCCAGCATCTGCGCGTCGTCGACGCCGAGCCAGACATCCCGTCCCGCCGCGCGCGCGTGGACACGCTCGGTGCTGCGGCGGATCAGCTCGAGCGGGTCCTCTGAGCGCACGTCGTCGGGGATCAATGCGGCGAATGCACCGAGCGGGATCGTCGCCGAGCTTGCCGTGGCCTGCGTCCAGTAGGTGAGGTCTCCTCGGCGCTCCGATTCGAGCACGACCTCCCGCGCCAGCCTGGATCGCCCGATCCCGGGCGCCCCGCTGATGATGACGCCCGCGCACGTACGGATCAGCGCTGGGCGGCTGCGATCTGCGCGCGCTCCACGTCGCGGCCGACCAGCGGCCACTCGCCTTCGGCATGTGAAGCTGTCGATGACACAGCGTCCGGCACCCTTGCGTGAGTCTAAGCCTGGATACTGACTGGATGAGCAACGAAGCTGAGCATCGGATCCATGAGGCCTGAGGACGTAACAACGGAGACCTGGCTGATCGTCGGTGGACGACCACCTGCGGCACCGGGCGAGCCGCTCAACACCCCGATCATTGGCGCATCCACCTACACCCTCGGAGGCGAGCGGATCTACTCACGCAATGAGGGCACGGAAGGGTGGGAGGCCTTCGAAGCGATGCTCGGCGGCTTGGAGGGCGGCGAGGCGGTCGCGTTCTCGTCGGGAATGGCGGCGTGCGCCGCGGTGCTCAACCAACTGCCGACGGGAGCGCATCTCGCCCTGTGCGACGACTGTTATCAGGGCGTCGCGGCTATCGCCGAAGAGGGCGAGAAGTTACGCGGCTGGCGCGTCGAGCGGCTCCCTGCCACGGACCGCCGCTGGCAGGAACGTGCGGCCAGCGCGGACATGCTCTGGCTCGAATCACCCTCAAACCCACTCCTCGAGGTCGCTGACCTGGCCGGGATCTGTGCCGCCGCACGCGGATCCCACACGCGCGTCGTCGTCGACAACACGTTCGCCACCCCGCTCCTGCAGCGCCCGCTGGAGCTGGGAGCAGACATCGTCGTGCACTCGGCGACGAAGCTGATCGGGGGGCATTCCGATCTCCTGATGGGCGCGGCCGTGACGGCGAACGCTGAGGAGCTGGAGCAGGTTCGCCGCGCCCGGTCGATGTTCGGGGCCACGCCGGGGATGCTCGAATGCTTCCTCGCTCTCCGTGGCGCGCGGACACTCGCCCTGCGTCTTCATCACGCACAGGCCTCAGCCGAGCAACTTGCGAAGTGCCTCGCGGACCATCCCGCTGTCGATCGCGTGCGGTATCCAGGCTTCGGCACGATCGTGAGCTTCGAGCTCACTGACGCTGACACTGCCGACCGCGCGTGTCAGGCGGTGCGCGTGATCCGGCATGCCACCAGCCTCGGCGGCGTCGAGACCTCGATGGAGCGGCGCAACGCCCACCCCGGACAGGAGCACATTCCGGCAGGCCTGATTCGACTCAGCGCCGGCTGCGAGAACGTCGAGGACACCTGGTTGGACCTGGCTGCCGCGCTCACTGCGGCAACCTCCTGACCGCGATTCACCGTCGCCGCAGATCTCGATTCAGCTGAGCCCGATCACCGAGCGGATTCCGTCCTGGCTATGCATGAGATCGAAGCCCTGGTTGACCTGCTCCAGCGTGATCCGATGCGATATGAAGGCATCGACGTCGATCTCCCCCGCCAGGTAGCGCTCTATCAGTTCAGGTACCTGGTCGCGCCCTTTCAGGCCGCCGAACGACGATCCCGCGATACGCCTGCCGGTGATCAGCAGCCGCGGCACGATGTCGAGTGTCTCGCCCTTCCCGGCCACGCCGCACATCGTGGCGAGACCCCAGCCCATGCGCGCCGCCTCGACGGCCTGACGCATGACTGAGACCAGCCCGGTCGCCTCGATCGTGTAATCGGCACCCATCCCGCCAGTCTCTGCCAGTACGCGCTCGACGGTGTCATCGCCGCCGATCCAGGTGTCGGTCGCGCCGTGATGACGAGCCATTTCGAGGCGCTCCTCGGACAGGTCGATGCAGATGATCCGGCCCGCCTTCTGCAGCCGCGCGCCAACCACCGCGCCCAGTCCGACCATTCCGGCGCCGAACACGACCACGGTCGCACCCTCCTCCACCTTCGCGGTGCTGATCGCCGCGCCGATCCCGGTCGACAAACCGCAGGCGAACAGGCAGGCGGCCTCCAGCGGCGCCTCGGGATTGATCTTGGCCAGTGCAATTTCGGGCATCACCGTGTGCGTCGCGAACGTCGAGGTACCCATGAAGTGGCGGATCGGCTCTCCATCGCGCGAGAGCCTGGTCGTGCCGTCAGGTAGGTAGCCGAGGTTCTGCTGGACACGGATCGCCGTGCACAGATTGGTCTTCGGCGAGCGGCAGTGCTGACACTCGCGGCACTGCGGGGAAAACAGCGTGACCACGTGGTCTCCAACGGCGAGATCACGCACCTCCGGACCGACGGCCTCGACCACCCCGGCACCCTCGTGGCCAAGCACCGACGGCGCGTAACCAGACGGGTCGACGCCCGACGCTGTGTACATGTCCGTGTGGCAGACGCCGCAGGCGACCAGCCGCACCAAGACCTCCCGACCCCGCGGCTCCGCCAGGTCCAGGTCGGTGACGTTGAGCGGCTGCCCGAACTCCTCGAGCACGGCGGCACGAATCTTCATGCCCGCAGCCTAACGGGGTGCAACGACCCCGAGCCACCAAACCGCACGGAAGTCCGGCGCTTTGTGCGGACGGGGCGCCTGTATCGCCCGGAGCCACCAAAGGTGCCTGGATTCGAGTGATTTGGTGGCCAGAGGCGGGTAAGCAAGCGCGGCGAGCGAACCTGAGTCGTTACGAATCCCTGACCGGCTCGAGCATCTGAGCAACCTGTCCGCCGAGACGGTCCCCAATGCCCGCCGGATTCCATGCCGTCTGCTCTTGGGGGCGCCGGCTGGGTGCCAGTGCGTACATATACGCCGCGATCAGCCAGGCCGTGCCCAACATGTAGCCGCCGAGCACGTCGCTCAGTAGGTGCTGGCCGCCGAGTACGCGAGCTGGGCCGGCGCCCGCGATGATCAGGATTACGACCGTCGGCATGATTCTCTTCCCCTGGCGCCGCGCCACCGCGGCCAGATAGCCACCGGTCGCCGTCACGAACGTGACGACACCGCTCGGGAAGTTCGTGCCGACGTGGTGGAGCCCAAGCCACATGGGAGTCGGACCGCAGATGATCTTGATCACTCCGCATGTCGCCGATGCCAGCAGCGCGATCAACAACCCCTGAGCGGTGCGCCGGCCGCCGGCGCGCCACAGCCAGACGAGCATGACCAGGACCTCGCCCATCGCAACGAGCGGTCGGCCGACCTGTTGGTAGACGCGCGTGATCGCGTACACGAGCCACGGCTTCGACGAGGCGCCCACGTGCGCCGCCCAAGCATCTCCGGGGAACGCGTGCCGGGATAAGAACCAGCGTTCCGCGATCACCAGGAGCAGGAGCGTTGCGCTGCACAACAGCCATGCGTGTGGCGCATACGAGCGGCTGGCGTGGGGTCTGCGCAGCTCCGGAGTCGAGGAAGTGTCGAGCACCGCGGCCACGATACCGGCCTGTCGCCCGACTACATACCGAGCCTCGGATGCACAAATCGCGGTTGACTCCTGGTTCTGCCGGGGTAGCGTTGGCTTCGAGCGAGAGAAGCGAGGGAGACATGCGCTGGATCGTCAGCAGATTCGTCCTGTCCGCGAGCCTGATCTTCGTCGGGTTGCGCGGTTCTCGGAGGAGGTTCGGCAGCCGCCGCGACCTCGGTGACGGCGCCCCCCACAGCAACCGCCCCCGACTCCCCCGGCAGCGAGAGCTACTTCGACCTCGCGCGCAAGGACTGCGTCGGAACGGCGATGAACACGACCTCGAAGGTCTGGTTCACGGTCGCTGACGGCGTGCTCTCTGACACGTACTGGCCGACCGTCGACGCGACCAACGTCAACACGCTCCAGTATCTCGTCACCGACGGGCACAGCTTCACGGATCTTCAGACGCGCGACATGACCTACCGCGTCGAGCCCGACCCGACCGGAATGGCGTGCACGATCGTCGCCTCCAGCAGCGCACACCACTACCAGATCGTCACCACGTACCTCGCCGATCCCGCACGTGACGCGGTGCTCATGCACGTCCACTTCCAGGGCCCACGCGGCGATCAGCTGTACGTCCGGCTCGACCCGCTCGCCGGCGGAACCGGCGGTGGCGGCTCCCAGAACGCCGGCGGCAACTCCGCCTCGCTCGTCAGCTCAGCTCATCAGACGGTGCCCGTCGACGCCAACACGAACACGACGACAGACGCGGTCAACCGCAGCTACGCGGTTCCCACCTACATGGCGCTCGAGTCTTCAGCCGGCTTCTCCGGCGAGAGCGTCGGTTACGCCGGCACGCCGAGTGACGGGCTGGCGATGCTGGACAGCACGCACACTCTCACGCCGTACGGGTCCGCACCGAACGGGCACGTGACGCTCACCGCAGAGCTGCCTGCCCGGGCCGAAGGCCCGCAGGGAGCGAACCTCGCGCTCGGATTCGGTACCACCCAAGCGCAGGCGCTGTCGGTGGCCGGCGCCTCCGTGAACCAGTCCTTCCCGCGCGCCCTCGGCTCCTACGAGCGGCAGTGGCTGCGCTACGACGCCGGCCTCAAGCGGCCGGCCCGGTGGCTCGGCGAGTGCTGCGGTCCACGAGTACTACGAGTCAGTCAACGTCGTCAGGGCGAGTGTCGACAAGACCTTCCCCGGCGCGATCGCCGCTGGACTGGCGTCACCCTGGGGTCAGTCGGTCCCGGCCGGCAACCTGACCGACGGCGAGCCGACCTACTTCGGCTCCTACCGCGAGGTGTTCGCCCGCGACCTCTACGAAGCGTTCACCGGCCTGCTCCTGGCGGGTGACGTACGCACCGCGCGAGCCGCGACACGGTTCCTGTTCGACCGCCAGCAACAGGCCGACGGCTCGATGCCGCGCAACTCGCTGCTCAACGGCCAGGCGGCTCCCGATACAGGCGGGCTGCAGCTCGACGAGACCTCCTACCCGATCCTGATGGACTGGCAGTCCGGCCTCGCCCACGACGCGACCCTCTACACCCAGCACGTGATCCCAGCCGCGGACTTCCTCGTCGCGCACGGACCCTCGGATGGTGTCGAGCGATGGGAGGAGCAGTCCGGCTACTCGCCGTCGACGATCGCCGCCGAGATCGCCGGCCTGACGGCCGCCGCGCACATCGCGCGGGTCAACCACGACCGTGTCCGCGCCGCCGCTCTACCAGGCGACGGCCGATGACTTCGCGCGCAACATCAAGTCCTGGACGGTGACGACCAACGGACCCTTCATCAGTTCCACGGTGCCGAGCTATTTCATCCGCATCGCCAAGAGCGGTGACCCGAACTCCGCCGATCAGGTCGACCTCGGGAACGGAAGCATCACGGTCGATCAGCGGTCGCTGATCGACGCCGGCTTCCTGGAGCTCGTCCGCCTCGGCATCCTCCCGGCGAACGACCCGACGGTCCAGTCCTCGCTGACCGTCGTCGACGACACGATCGAGCGGCAGACGCCGAATGGCCCCGGTTTCTACCGCTACGGGACGAGCTCGACTGAGTCTGTCGACGGCTACGGCGACTGCTACCAGCCAAGCGGCTCCAGCTGCTCGGTGATCGGCGCGCCGTGGGCGCCCACGGACACGGGCACCGGACACCTCTGGCCGGTGCTTTCGGGCGAGCGTGGCGAGTACGACCTCGCCGCCGGTCAGAAGAGCTCGGCCGTGACGCTCCTGACCGCCGATGCGGAAGATGACCTCCGGACAGGGCCTTGAGCCCGAGCAGGTCTGGGAGGACCCCGCAGTGCCTGCCTCCGCCTACGGCACCGACCCGGAGACCGCGTCGATCGGCTTCGAGCCCGGACAGCCCGCCGGATCAGCCAGTCCGCTCACCTGGGCTCAGGCCCAGTACGCGCGGCTCGCGCTCGACATCAGCGCAGGCCGTGCAGCTCGAGACCCCCGGGATCGTGACCGCCCGTTACGTCACTCATGGCATGCCTGGGGCGCTGCCGCTGACGATCACCTCGCCGGTGAGCGGCGCGAGTGTCAACGCATCGACGGTGACTGTGACCGGCACGACCGCGCCAAACGCGAAGGTCGACGCCGAGGGCGTCGGGGCAACCGGAGGTGCCGCGGCCACGGCATCTACCAAGGCAGACGGCACCGGTAATTGGTCGCTGCAGCTCCCCACCGGCTTCGGCAGCACGACGATCACGGTCGCGGCTACGTCCGGCCGGAACACCGGCTACGCGCAGACTACGGTGACGAACGTCGCGCTCCCGGGCACGCAGGTGTTGAAGGTCTCCGACCCGGTCGGCGACGACAACGGGCCAGGTACGTACCAGTATCCGACGGCCTCTGACTTCGCCGCAGGAGGCTTCGACCTCACCGGTCTGCAGGTCAACGAGACCGGCACCGACGTCTACATTCAGGCATCGATCCGCAACCTCGTGTCGACCTTCGGGAACTCGTTCGGTGCCCAGTTGCTCGACCTCTACGTCCGCAACCCGGCGGCGACCAGCACCTCGACGGCGGCCGCCTACCCGCAGCTCAATTACACCATCACTCCCGCCGACGCTTGGAGCGAGCGGCTCGAGGCGCAGGGCTTCGCACCGACGATCTGGGTCAACGCCGCCGGCGCGTCATTGGGCAGCGTGCAGCAGGTGGTCGATGACCCGAGCGGGACGATCACGCTGATCGTCCCTCAGTCCGTCTTCGGAACCGTCGGCAGCGGCTGGGTCTTCACGCTCGCGCTCACCGGCCAGAACGGCTTCAACAGCTACCAGGCACGTGACTTCACCGCGACTCCGGGCGCCTACACATTCGGGGTCTGCGCGCCGGGCGGCACGAGTGCGATCTGCTCGGTCAACCCCGAGCGATGTTCCGTATGTGATGGACACGATCACTCCACCGGGCGTCTCGCAGGAAACCGAGCTCGATCCGACGCTCGGTCCCGTCGAACTCTCCGGCGTGACCGTACCCTGAGCGGTCTCGCCATCGGAGCTGATCTACAAGATCCACTCTGTCGCACACCAGGCGAGGATTGCCACGAGCGCAACGGCCGCCAGGACGTAGGTGAACACTCCGTGCCGCGCCTTGCCCTCGACGTTGAGGGTGGGTGGATCCGGCTGCGCTGTCTGCGGCAGCAACAGCGCGTCACGAGCGACGTCGATCTGGGAGGCGTCGACGAGCACGTCGCGCCGGCCGGCTGCGAGAAAGTCCGGCACATCGGACCCAGCGCTCCGTCGAACCATGGAACGCACGCCTTCTGCTTCCAAAATGCCCTGAATGAAGTCGGCCTCAGATTCGTTCTGTGCGCTTGCGACTTTGATGAGGCCTTGAGCTTCTTGCGGTGCGTCCGACATGTCGGTCCTCTCGTTCAGACGTGTGTTGTCTACGTCGCCTCGGCCCGGGGGCGTCGCCTCCCAATCCGACGTCGCACGTGCGCCGCCGCCGACGTGCGGTAGATCTCATGCGGGTTATCCGGCTGCAGGCGGCGCTCCGACAGATGTAGGCGATCGACGGCAACCAGCGCGGCCACTGCGACGGCCGACCAAAGTCCCAGCACCAGCAGCGGGTGTCCGAGGTCATGCCCGTTGAAGTAGACCACGTCACGCACGGCGCGGACGATCGCATTGTTGGGAAGCCACGGTGCGACCTGCCGGAAGCCGGCCGGTAGGAAGCCGACCGGCACCGAACCACCGGAGACCGCGTTGCCGACGAAGATGAACGTGAGTGCCGCCAAAGCGGTACCAGGCACGCCGACGACGGCCTGCAATGCGATGACGAACAGCACGAACGCGAGCGCGCCAAGGAATCCAATGCCGATCAGCGCGCCGCTCGCGCCCGTGAGAGCTCCAAGAATGGTGTCCATTGCGAGGACGCCGCCGCAGGCGACGAGTGCCGCGAACAGGGTTGCGGCAGCGACGCGCCACCACACCCGCAACCGCATCCCGAGCAGGAAGATGCCCAGACCACCGATCACGCTCGGCAGCAGCAGGCCCAGCCCGAAGACGAAGCTCGACAACCCGGCGCGGTCGCCACTCGGCAGCGGAACGACGTCGAGCAGTCTGGTGGGACGCCCCACCGACCGCGCTGCCGCGGTGAGCGCGGCAGTGATCGCCTGCTGCTGCAGGACGCCCTCCGCGCCAGCCGTCACGATCGTGACCGGACCATTCCGGGGCACGATGAACCCACCGGGGGTCTGTTGCGAGCGCACAGCCTGCGTCGCAGACCTCGCACTCGAAACGCTCACCAGGTCGAAGCCACCCGGTTCTGCATGCTCAAGGCCGGCCGCCACCTTGGCGCGAACTGCAGATGGTGCGGCCACGGCAAGCCTAACCCCGTGCGGCCTTGGGGCATGGTCGGCATAGCCGAAAGAGAGCGTGATTGCCAGCCCGAGCAACGCCGCGACGACTGCGATCGCGAACAGCGGCCGGGGACTCGGACCAGTTCCTGACCCTGCGGCGGACGCCATGCTCCGGGAGTTCATCACAGCGAACCTCACCATGCCCATGGTCGAGCGCGTGGGTGCCGACCAGTCGCAGCTCCATTCACACACTTGGGTCCCGTCCGCTGACGACTCTATTTTCGGCCGGTGCCGTTGAGCAGTCCCGTTCGTCCAGCGTGCTACGTCGCGAGTCCGTGCGGATTCGCTGAGAGCACCCGCCTCTGGTACCAGAGCGTGCTGGTGCCGCTGGTCGAGGCACATGCCGTTGTGCTCGACCCCTGGAGCGTCGATACCTCGCAGATCACGTCAGCGGCGCCCGGCGATCAATTCGAACTCAGCCTCGCGCTGGGCACGGCTCACTACAAGACCATCGCCGAACGGGCCGACCTGCTCGTGGCGATCTTGGACCAGGAGCCGCCGGACAACGGCACCGTCGCCGAGGTCGTCTGGGCAGCTGCGCACCGTATCCCGGTCATCGGGTATCGCGGAGACCTCCGCTCGAGCGGTGAGCCTGGCATGCCGTACAACCTGATGGTCGGCGCTGCCATCCGGCTCTCAGGAGGAGCCGAGGTCAGCACCCTCGGCGCGCTTCAGTTCGAGCTCGAACGTCTTACCGGGGAGCTGGCCGGGCAGCCCGGCGCTGCTCATAGACCCGAAGCTGAGTAGCCGACAAGCGGAGCGTCGGCGTATCGATGCCGTGTAGCTGAGCCCGCTCCGCCAGGTCACCGAGGATGTACTCGACCTCGGTTGGCAGGCCCGCAGCGACATCTCGGTACATCGACGGCACGAACGGGGAGCCCTCTTGAGTGAGTGTTGAGGTGATGTCGTCGATCTGGCCGGCCGGTAGCGGGAAGCCGCAGGCTGCCGCGGTACGGGCGGTCTCGTCGACGAGGCTGAGCGCGGCTTCGCGGCCGCCGGGAACAGCGGCAATCTCGCCTACGGTCCCGCGTAACAGACACGTCAGAGCGTCGGCGGTTGCGATGAACGCCCATTTGACCCACATCTCGGTGAGGATGTCGTCAGAGACGGTGAGCTCGTAGCCCGGAACTTCGAGGGTCTCGCCCACCTCTGGCATCGAGCTCGGCTGCGAGCCTGGCTGTGCTCCGATGATCAGGCTCGCCATCTCTGCAAGCTGGACGACCGCGCCGTCTTCGTCGAGCTTGGTGGCAACGCGGACTGCGCCGCCGAGGACGGCCGCAGTGCCGAAGCGTTCGTTGAGCCGGTCGAGATGCCAGAGCCCGTTCTGAAACGGCACGATCAGCGTGTCGTTTCCCACGGCCGGAGCGATGTCGTCGAGCGCAGACAAAAGCGCCTGGTTTCTGACAGTGAGCAGAACGAGGTCATAGGGGTGCTCGATCTGCTCCGCAGTGACGACGCTGACGGGTACCGTCTCGTCCGAGCCTTGTCCGGTGAGCCGGATGCCGCTATCCCTAACGTCGGAAGCTCGACGCGGACGCAGGAGAAACGTGACGTCCCTCTGAGCCTGCGCGAGGCGTGCCCCGAAGTAACCGCCGGTAGCTCCCGCTCCGACAACCAGGATTTTCATCTTGGCCGAATCGTAGAATGAGCTCCGAGACGTTCGATCGAGACTTCTGGGAACGTCGCTGGACCGAGGTCCTGCGGGAGCATCCGGACAAGCTGGCCGGTCGTCAGCCGAACGCTCACCTCCTGGGCGAAACCGCTGATCTCCAGCCCGGATTCGCCCTCGACGCCGGCTGCGGGCACGGGGCCGAGGCGTTCTGGCTCGCCGCGCGCGGATGGCGCGTCACCGCCGTCGATTTCTCCGCCGCTGCGCTGGATCACGCACGCGCGACCGCCCGCAGCGTCGGCGCAGGCTTTGTCGACCGGATCGACTGGAAGGAGGCCGACCTGGGGGTTTGGAGCCCGCAGCCAAGGCGCTACGACCTCGTCATCTGCCTCTACGTTCACGTGGCTGAATCGGTACAGGAGATGGTGAGGCGGCTGGCAACAGGGGTAGCCCCGGGCGGGACCCTGCTCTTGGTTGGCCACCGTCCTATCGACCCGGCGACAGGCGCTCCGACGCCGGCCGCCGGCCAGGTGCAGGTCTCCGTGGACGCCGCGGTCGATGCGCTCGATCCGCACGACTGGCGGATCGAGGTCGCCGAGGAGCGGCCGCGAGCTCTCGCCGGCTCCGGCGTCGATGCGGTGATCCGCGCAGTCGCCAATGGCGGAGAACAGAGGCATGCTCCCCGCCGCTCCTGATCGCATTGCGCGCACACGTACGCAATGCGATCATGCGCCCAGATGCGGTGGAAGCAGGTTCTGAATGTTGTCGGCACGCACTCGGGCGGCGAGTACGTGTGGTGACGGGCGGGATTCCGGACATGCCGGGCGAGACGATCCTCGACAAACGCAACTACATGCAGGAGCACGCCGACCACTACCGCCAGCGGCTGCTCTTTGAGCCCTGCGGCAGCGTCCTGCACGCCGCGGACATTCTGCTCCCGTCCAAGGACCCCGGGGCTCAGATGGGGTACGTGATCCTGGAATCGACCGAGTACGCGGTGATGTCCGGCAGCAACACGATCAGCGTCGCGACCGTCATCCTGGAGACCGGGATCGTCGAGATGGTCGAGCCGGTGACCGAACTCGTGCTCGAAGCGCCGGCCGGGCTGATACGCCTTCGCTGCGAGTGCCGCGACGGCAAGGTGACAAGCGTCACCTTCCTCAACCAGCCGGCGTTTGCGACCGAGCTCGGCGCCACGCTCGAGGTCGCCGGCCTGCCGACGATCAGCGTCGACATCGCCTGGGGTGGCATGGCCTACGTGCTCGCCAACGCCACCGACCTCGGCTTCGCACTGGAACCCGACGAGGCGCGCAATCTGTCGGTAGTGGGCGAACGGATCAAGGCGGCGGCGGTTGAGCAGCTCGAGTTCGTACATCCGCTGTTCCCCGAGTTCCCCGGGATCACCCAAACTGAGATCGTTGGCCCGATCGAACAACGCCAAGACGGGCTGCACTCGCGCAACGCCGTCGTCGTGCGCCCTGGGCGTCTGGATCGTTCGGCCTGTGGAACCGGCACGTCGGCGCGGCTGGCGGTGCTGCACGCACGCGGCGAGGTCGGGATCGGCGTGCCGCTCCATCACGAGTCCGTGCTCGGTTCCGTCTACATCGGTACGGTCGCCGAGCTCACGCAGGTCGGACACCACGCGGCAATCGTGCCCAGCATCAGCGGACAGGCGTGGATCACTGACATGAGCCTGATGGGCATCGACCCGACAGACCCGTTCCCCGTCGGATACACACTGCCGGATACGTGGGCGCCGCTCGTCCCAGCAGACGTCGGCCCGTAATGCCGCGTCCGCCCGTCAGCTGACCGCCAGCCGGCAATCTGGCCGGCGCAGAGCGCCGACCAGACCTGACGCGCGGGGCGCTTACGCGTCCGGCGTTGGATCGAGCTTGAGGGCGACCGAGTTGATGCAGTAGCGGTCGCAGCCGTTGGGGCCGTCGTTGAAGACGTGGCCCAGGTGCCCCCCACACGCGGCACAGGTCACCTCGGTGCGGCGCATGAACAGGCTTCGATCCTCGTGCAGCTCGACGTTGGCGCGGTTGGCAGGGTCGGTGAAGCTCGGCCAGCCGGTGCCCGAGTCGAACTTGGTGTCAGAGGAGAACAGCTCAGCGTCACAGGCGGCGCAGCGATAGATGCCGTCCTCCTTGGTGTGGACATAGGCACCTGTGAAGGGCCGCTCGGTCCCCTTGCGGCGGAGCACGTCATATGCCTCTGGAGTCAGCTCCTGGCGCCACTGCTCGTCGGTCTTCTCGATGCGATTGCTCATTGCACTCCTTTCGCGATGCATTCCTCCGTTTGGACCCGATCGGCACCAAAACGGATTCACCATCCCGAGCGGTCTGCGAACCTTTTGCGCCGATGCCGCGGTCACACCGGACGATGAGATCTCCCTGGCACGAGCTGCGCTTCCGCTTCGATCACCGATGGACGCCGCCGCACATGTCCGCCTATCTCGACTCCGAGCTTGCGGTCGGGGCACGGAGACGGCTTGAGCACCACACGGCGGAGTGTCCCGAGTGCCGGCGCGTTCTCGAGGAGCTGCAGCGTCTGTTGGGCCTGCTCAGGGCCGCACCGGCGCCGGCCCCGATCGTGGACGCACCGGCGATCGTCAGCGCCGTCCTGCGGAGGCTGCATGAGCCGGCCGAGCCCTGATCCGGATGACGAGCGCGCGCTGATCGCCCAGGCCCGCGCCGGAGACGAGAACGCCTTCGCAGCGCTCGTGAACGCTCACTCTGCCCGCGTCTTCGGTGCTCTGCGACGGTTCGGGCTCAATCCGCAGGAGGCCGACGAGGTCGCGCAGGAGGTGTTCCTGCGCGCCTGGCGGGGCCTTCCCAGGTTCGAGGAGCGCTCGCAGTTCTCGACCTGGCTCTACCGGATCGCGTTCAACGAAGCCCAACGGTGGCTCGCCCGCAGGCGACCAGCGGCGGCGTCCAGCCGGCCGGACGACGAGGACGCTATCGCCGCCCTACCGGATGCAATCGGTGCGGGCCCGCAGGCCCGCACGCTCGACCGCGAATTCGAGCAGGTGCTCGAGGAGGCTCTGGCGGACCTGCCCGCTGACCTTCGCTCCGCGGTGGTCCTGCGCGACCTCGAGGGGCTGTCCACCGAGGATGCCGCGGCGGCGGCCGGCGTCCGTGAGGCGGCGTTCAAGAGCCGACTCCATCGCGGCCGGATGCAGCTCCGTGCACTGCTCGAGCCGTATCTCCGACTCGAGCAGGCCACTGATCACTAGTGGGTTGATGGCACCTCGATCGTGACGCCGCAGGCGGCGTACCCGGAGCGCTCGAAATAGCGCTGGTGGTATTCCTCGGCGCGGTAGAACGTCGTAGCCGGGAGGATCTCGGTCACGATCGGCTTGACAAGCGACCTCTGCTCCAGTTCGCGGGTCGCGAGGGCGAGCTGCTCCTGCTCCGGATCGTGGAAGAAGATCGCGGAACGGTACTGGCTTCCGAGGTCCCAACCCTGACGGTTCAGCGTCGTCGGATTGTGAATGTGCCAGAAGGCGTAGAGCAACTGGTCGTAGCTCACGGCCGCCGGATCGAAGAGGACCTCGACGGCTTCGGCGTGGCCCGTGTCGCCGCCACACACCTGCTCGTAGCTCGGATCAGTGGTCGTGCCGCCGGTGTAACCCACGGTCACGTCAAGCACACCGTCGAGCTCGCTGAACGCAGCCTCCACGCCCCAGAAGCAGCCGGCCGCGAAGGTCGCGCGCTGGACGCCGGTGGCGGGAACTTCAGCATTCATGTCGGTCATTGGGTCCTTTCAATCAGCGAAGGAAGAGTTCACCCAAATAGACCCGTTGGACGGCCCAAACGGTTCTTCGGGCGAGCGGCCTACGCCGATAGTTCGCGCGCCACTGCGTCGGCGAACAGCCGGCCCCTCCGGGTGAGCTGCGCGCGCCCGTCTGCGATCGTCAGGCGACGCCCCGCCACCTCGCGGTCGGCAGCGCGCCTCCCGGCCCCACTCAATGAAGCGAGCGCGAGTCCCTGACGCTCCCGGAGGCCAAGCAGCACCGCTTCCAGCGCCCGCTGCTCAGCGGTGAGCACCTCGCTGCCGGCCACGGGTGAGCGCCCGTCTCGCAAACGCTGCGCGTACACGGTCGGCCGCAGGACGTTCCACCACCGCACGCCGTCAACATGCGAATGCGCGCCGGGACCAACGCCCCACCAGTCGTACGAGCGCCAGTAGCCGATGTTGTGGCGGCATCGGGCTTCTGCGGTCAATGCCCACGAGCTCAGCTCATACCAGTCGAATCCGGCCGCATGCAGACGATCGTCAGCACACGCGAACCGTCGTGCCTGGTCCGCGTCATCCGGCGCACGGAGCGCTCCTCTGCCGACAGCTGCCGCAAGCGCCGTTCCTCGTTCGACGGTCAGCGCGTAAGCCGAGACGTGGTCCGGCTCCGCGGCGAGCGCCGCATCCAATGTGCGGTCCCAATCGGCGTCGGTTTCGCCGGGGGTGCCGTAGATCAGGTCGAGCGAGACATGTTCGAATCCCGCCTCACGCGCCTCGACAGCTGCAGCCGTCGCTCGCCCGGGCGTGTGAACGCGGTCCAGCGTCCGCAGAACGTGCGGTGTCGCTGACTGCATGCCGAGCGACACCCGCGTGAAACCACCATGCCGCAGGGCCCGCAGCATGTCGAGATCGACTGATTCTGGGTTCGCCTCCGTCGTCACTTCGACATCGGAGGCGAATCCGAAGCAGTCTGCGATACCGGCGAGGAGGCCGATGAGTTCGTCGGCCCCGAGCAGGGTTGGCGTGCCGCCACCAACAAACACGGTCGCCACCGTGCGGTCACCGAGCTCGGCGCGGGCGTAGCGTGCCTCCGCCAATGCGGCCTCGACGAATTCGGGTTGCTGTCCGGCGCTCCTTGGTACGTACGTGTTGAAGTCGCAATAGCCACAGCGGGCGGCACAGAACGGGACGTGCACATAGATGCCCAGTGGTACTTGGCGGTCGCCCATCGTCTAATGATGGCTCGCCCCGTCCGTTGCCGGCTTGTGCGACCGAAAAGCGATTCCTATATGGCGTCCACGAGATTGCGGATCGCGGTGAGCACGACGTCGGGATGAGAGAGCATCGGCACGTGGCTGCTCGCGACCTCGTAGGTCGTCGCGCCCATGCGCTCGGCCGAGAAGCGCTCGAGGTCCGGATTGACTGTGTGGTCCTCCGTGGCAACCACGTACGCGCTCGGCTTGGTCCGCCAGGCGACACCTTCGACCTTCTGGTTGAAGAGGTCCGCGTCCGGCGACATCGCCGTCGCCCAAACGAGCTCCTTCTCCTCGCTGGTCAGATCGCCGCAGAAGCAGTCGATGCCTGATCGCTTCAGCCAGACGCGCCCGTCAGCGACCTCGATGTGCTGGAAGACGTCGGTGGGCGGGAACTTGTCCTGCTGGCCCTGCGAAGTCTCGGTCTCGTCGGGCGCGAGCGCCGAGATGTAGACCAGCCCAACGACCCGGTCGTCGGTTCCGGCGGCAGTGATGATGCTGCCGCCGTAGGAGTGGCCGACGAGGATGGCCGGACTCGAAACCCGTCCGAGCGACCGAAGCGTGCAAGCGACATCGCCCGCGTGACTATCGAGGCCGTGCTCGCTGGCAATCACCTCGTAGCCCTCCGCCCGCAACGGGCCCATGACCTTGTTGAAGCACGAACCATCGGCCCACAGGCCGTGGGCGAAGACGATGCTGGGTTTGCCCGGCATGAAGCCCTCCTATGTGGTTGACAGCGTCAGTTCTACGACGGTGGAGCCATTAGGCGATCAGCGTCGGTGATGCTCCGATCACAACGCGCGCAGCGAACCTCGGCGCCAGTCCTTGGCATGTACTGCATTAAGTCAAACGACTGATGCACAAATCAACGCCTGTGATCAGCGGTGGTCGGATGACAGGCGCGCCGACGAGGCTCGATCGGCGTGAATGCGTTCAGTCAATGGCAAAGGAGCGTCGTGGAACTTCGCCATCTCCGCGTTTTCGTCGCGCTGGCTGAGGAACTCCACTTCGGGCGCGCGGCGGGGCGACTTCATCTCACCCAACCGTCGGTCAGTGGACAGCTGCAGCAACTCGAGGCGCACCTGGGCGTACAGCTCATCCGGCGCAACGCGCGCCAGGTCTCGCTGACCGATGCGGGGCAAAGCTTTCTGAAAGACGCTCGACGCGTGTTGCGACAGGCCGACGCCGCCATCGGCGGGGTGCAGCGGTATCAGGACGGAGTCAGTACGAGCCTGCGGGTGGGCTATCTCCAGGACGCGGTTCCCGAGCAGCTGCCGTTCGCGCTGCGGCGTACCGCGCGTGAGCTGCCACGGACGCGCGTCCTGCTCAGCTCTGGAAGCCCGCAGACACTGCTCGACGACCTACACGCTGATCTCCTCGACGTCGTATTCGTCTCGCTTCCCTCCCCCGTCTCAGGGCTTCGCGTCACGCCGGTGGAGTTCGAACACGCCATCGCGGCTGTTCCGTCCAACCTCGACCGCGACACCACGGCGCCGCTCGAGCTTCTCGCTCAGCGGACGTTATTGACCCTTCCTCGCCGGCTCAACCCCGCGTTCTACGACTCCCTCGTCGTGGGGCTGCAGTCTGCGGGCCTTCCCGGGGCGCTCGTCGAGGTCGAGGCTGCCTCGAGCGAAGCAGTGTTGATGGAGGTCGCCTGCGGCTCCGGTTGCGCGCTGGTGCCGGAGTCCGTGACGCGCCGGTTGCGGGCACCCGGAGTGACGTTTCGCAAGTTGGCAGCTGAGCCGGCGGTGGGATGCTGGATGGCGGTGGTGACCCGCGACGGGAACTGGGACCCTCGTGTCGAAGCGCTGATCGGCCGTGTCGCACCGCCCGCCATCCGGAGGTCGCTTGCGGCGGCGTGACGCCGCGCAGATCCCCGCCATGCGCGGCGGGTGAGATCCGACGTAGCCACCCATGACCAGAAGTGGGATCCGGTGTACCACCCTTGACCAGAATGAGAATGAGAAGGATTCTCATTCTCATCTCGATTCAGGGGTAGGGGTAAGGCGAGCGCCTCAGCCGCCGCGTGGACCGAGCGAATCGCGCAACTGCGCGCGAGTCGTTATCCCGAGCTTCGGGAAGATCCGGTACAGGTGCGAACCGACGGTGCGCGGCGACAGGAACAGCCGTTCACCGATCTCGCGGTTTGAGAGTCCCTGCGCTGCAAGCTCCGCCACCTCTTGCTCCTGGGCTGTCAGCGCCTCACCGTCCTCCAAGGAGGATCGCGTCCGCTGCCCGGCGGCACGAAGCTCAACGCACGCCCGCTCGTGCCAGCGCCACGCCCCCAGCGCCGCAAACTGATCGGCCGCGTCTCGCAGGGGGCCTCGTGCATCCGAGCTGCGACGATGCCGGCGCAACCATCGGCCGTGCGCGAACGACGTCCTGGCTCGCAGCAACGGATACCCCGAGAGATCCTCGGTCAGCGCCGCCGCAAACAGGCTTTCCGCAGTGTCGTCGTCGGCCAGCAGCGGCCTGGCAGAGACGACCCCAGCCCTGAGAATCGGCGGATCGCTTGTCGCGAGCACGACCTCGAGGTCGCCGAGGACACTGGCCGCGACGTCTGCGCGGCCGCAGCCGACCCCGGACTCGACCAGGTCCAAGACGCTCGGCCAGCGCATGAACCGGTGAAAGGTCGGTGAGTCCTCATCGAACACTGGCCACAGTTGCCCGAAGGCCTCATCGTGACGCCCATCGCCCAAGGCGGCGGACGCCCGGGCGAGATGAGCGGGGGCGAGCAGGGGTCCGCCGCCGAGCGCGACCAACTCTGCCTCGGGCCGCGAGAGCAGTTCCTGCATCCGCGATTCATCGCCGGCCATACCGGCCGCGATTGCAGCCACGAGTAGAGCCGTCAAGCCGTATTGCGGTTGCCTGGTGTCCTGCGCAAGCGCGGACGCCTCCCGGGCGCTCTCATCTGCAACCTGCCAGCGCCCCGTATATGCCGCCACCCAGGCGTAGTGCACCAGTGCCTGGGTGAGCATTCCGAGTCCTCCCTGCTCACGGAGACCATCAACGGCACGAGCCAGGAGCTGTGTCCCGGCGGTGAAGTCCCCCGCCTTCTCGGCGGCGATCCCACGATATGCCTCCATCACCGGGTCGATGAGCTGCGTCGTCGTAGGCTGCGCGAGCCGCCGACGCACTTCCGGGCCGGCGTTCTCCGGGTCAGCAAGCGCGATAACGGCAAGAAGCCGGGCATCGTCATCGGCAACTCCGATCCGACGTGCCGCGTCGACGAGGTATCCGCGGGTCCGCGGGTTCGAACGGGCCCACCAGCATCGGTGCGCGATCGGCACCAGGGAGCGCACCGCCATGTCCGGATCACCACTCTCAGCCATCTGCTCGGCGATCGTCACGAACGCTCCGGTCACCCCTGCCTGCGACCAGAAGTCCCCCGCGATGACCCGCCGTAGCCACTCCAGGCGTGCGGCCTCCATCGGTCCGACCTCAGTCGTCTCGGCCCGCGCCAGCAACCTTCGCACGACATCGATCAGTCCAAGCTCGTAAAGCACTTCGGCGGCGCGTATCAGCCGCTCGGCGCGGCGGCGTGGATCCGAGCTGAGCTCGGCCGCCCGTTCGAGTGCGGCGGCCGCAGCGACCGTCGCACCACGTCGGCGGACGATCCCAGCATGTAGATCGAGGGCGTCAGCGATCGCGTCATCGACGCTGAGCGTCGCCCTCGCCAGATGCCACAGGCGACGCTCGGGGTCGAGGACCACCTTGGCCAGCGCGCCGTATGTCGCCACAAGCTCTGCCGGAAGCGCCGACTGCGCTACTGCGGTCCGAATAAGGGGGTGGCAGAACCGGACAGCGTCGCCATGGATCTCGATCAGCTCAGCCGAAACCGCTGGATCGACCACCGACAGTTCGACCGGCCTTCCGCGGCGCGCACCGGCCGCGATGATGACTTCGCCCAGTGAAGCCTGTTGATCGAGCGCCGCGACCAGTAGTACCTCAAGGGTCTCCTCGTCCAGGTCCTCGAGTCGTGCAGCAAACGCGTGCTGCAGTCGCTCCGTCAGCGTCCCTGACGAGAAGAGCAGGGCCTCGCCTGACGGCGGCGATGACGGCAGAGCCCGACCGAGCTCGATGAGCGCAAGCGGATTCCCGGCAGCTTCGGCGAGCACGCGCGCCCGAGCCACCGGGTGCAGGCCGGGTCGTGACCTATCCAGCAGCAGTGAGGAGGCTTCATCATCAAGTCGGCTGAGCCTCAGCGTCGCGAGTCGAGCCTCCTCGAGCGGCGTCGAGTAACCATCGCGCGCGGCAGCCACGAACACAACTGGCTCGCGCGCCAGCCGGCGCGCGACGAACGTGAGCACCCCGAGGGTTGAGCGATCAAGCCAATGCGCGTCGTCGGCGACCAACACGATCGGCGCCGACGAACTGGCTCCGACGATCAGCTCATACGCAGCCAGGGCGACGAGAAAGGGATCCGGCTCGTCGTCGCTCGTTATCCCGAAGGCTGCCTCGAGCGCCCGTCGTTGCGGCGCCGGAAGCTGCACGATGCGGCTGCGGACGGGTCGCAAAAGCTGATGCAGGCCGGCGAAGGCGAGCTCAGCCTCCGATTCAACCCCCTCAGTGGCCAGCGTTTCGACGCCAACCTCGGCCGCGTAGGCCCTTACCTGGTGAAGCAGAGCCGATTTCCCGATCCCCGGTGCACCCTGCACAAGCAGGACGCCGCCAACCGTGGGGAGCCCGTCGAGAAGCTCGCAGGCGCGCTGAACCTCCACCTCTCGTCCGACGAGTTCGGAGCGTACGGGCTGAACCTCGACCACGGTACGTGGTGAATCTACTCCTGCGGTGAGGCGTCGCACTGGCGAGATGGATCACGCGATGTGATCGATCGATTGGGAAGCACGCTGGACTTCCTCAGTTGGTGGCGGACGATCGGGACTCATGCGATCGGGACTCATGCCTCCAAGGACCTCAGAGGAGAAGTGACAGATGTCGGCAACAGCATCGGCCTACGTCGACGCTCAGAATCAGACGATCAGCGCCGCCAATGGCGTTGACTACGTCTACCGGAGCACAGGGGCGTCCGGAGCACCCCCGCTCGTGGCGTTGCAGCACTTTCGTGGCAACCTCGACAACTGGGACCCCGCCCTGGTCGACGCACTCGCCACAAACCACCGGGTCATCACATTCGACAACAGAGGCGTCGCCGCGACAACCGGGAAGACGCCGAGCACGATCGCGCAGATGGCGCTCGACGCGATCGACTTCATCGAGGCGATAGAGCTCGAAACAGTCGACCTACTGGGTTTCTCGATCGGCAGCTTTGTTGCCCAGGAAATAGCTTTGGTTCGTCCGTCGGCCGTGCGCCGCGTTGTACTCGCCTCGTCCGCTCCGCAGGGTGCGAGCGGAATGCACGGCTGGGCAGCGGATGTGATCGGCGCTGTCGGCAAGCCAGAGACGTCAGGCGACGAATATCTGAGCGTCTTCTTCGCCGACTCGGATGACAGCCGCGCCGCGGGTCAGGCGGTCCTGGGCCGGATATTCGGAGCGCGCACGACCGATCGCGACGCCGCCACCGGATGGCAGACGCGGCTGGCGCAATACGACGCGGTCTGCGCCTGGGGGCAGCCGAACCACGCGATGCTCGAGAGGGTCTCCGCGATCGATAAGCCAGTCTTCATCGCCAACGGCGACCGCGACCCGATGATCTTCCCCCGCTACTCCTACCTGCTGGCCGGGCTCATCCCTGACGTCCGTCTCAAGATCTATCCCGACGCCGCCCACGGCTTCCTCTTCCAGCATCACACCGACTTCGCCGACGACGTCGACGCCTTTCTGGTCGAAGGGTCGCATTCGTGAGCGCCGATATGCACATGAAGACCCGGATGGCTGATGGGGTCGAGATCCGATATGCGCAGTGGAACGTCGACGCCGAGCCGACGCTCCTGCTCCTCAGCCCGTGGCCAGAAAGCATCTACGCCTGGGAGCAGCTCGTGCCTCGGCTGGCTGCGGCCGGGCGGGTGGTGGCCATAGACCTCCCGGGCTTCGGACACTCGACGGGGCGCCTCGATCTGTTTTCTCCGCAGGCCATGGGTCACTTCCTCGTGAGTCTCATCGAGGAGTGGGAACTGGGAGCGCCGCATGTGTTCGGGCCGGATGTCGGCGGGCCGGCCACGCTGTTCGCGGCTGCCCAGTCGCCGTCGTCGCTGACCAGCGCGATCGTAGGAAATGGAGCGACCTCCTATCCGCTCGATGTGGCGGGCAACCTCAAGGATCTGATCGCCAACCCCGACTTCGAGTCGTTGCTAGCGCTGGACGGTTCGGAGGTTGCAAAGCAGTCGATGGCGATGCACGAGACCTACGAGGTGTCAGAGGCCGCGCTGGAGGACTACATGACGGCCTACGCCGGCAGCCGTTTTGGCGAATCCGCAAGGTTCGTACGGAACTACCCGCGTGACCTCGCGGTGCTCGAAGGTCTTCTGCCCGAGGTCGAGACGCCAGTGAAGATCATCACCAGCGATCACGATCCAATGGTCCCGCTCAGCAACGCCGTTTACCTGAGCGAGCGACTCCCCCGCTGCGAGCTGACGGTTTTGGACGCCGGGCACTTCGCCTGGGAAGACAACGCTGATGCCTGGGGAAATGCCGCCCTGGCGTGGCTCGAGAGTGGGTTCAAACTGGATGGAGGTAACACCTGATGCCGATGATCGACGTCTACGCAACCGAAGGCACGTTTGCCGAGCCCGGTGCGCTTGCGCAGCGGCTGGCAGAGACCTTGATGAAGATCGAAGAGGTACCGGCGTTGCCGATGTTTCGACACAACACGGCCGCGTTCGTCCACGCGCTTTCCGATGACGCCATCGCCAACGTGGCGGGCGAGAGCGACTACGTACGCGTCCAGGTGCTGACGAACTTCGGCGCGCTCGACCGCGCCAAGCAACTGGCCGTAGTCGAGCAGTTCACGGACATCGTGGCCGAGGCTGCGAGCCGTCCCGAGCTCAAGCAGCGGACGTGGGTGCTGCTGACCGAGGCCCCCGACGGGGGCTGGGGACTCTGGGGCCATGCGCACACCAACGCCGAGCTGGTTGCGGCCGCGCGAGCCGAAGCCGCGAAACTGGCAGGCGGCGCGGGCGGGTAAGGTCGCATTCACGATGACCGATCACGACCTATCCGCTGACGGCAAAGCCCGTCGCCTGTACGACGGCAACTGGATGCCGATGCTCGGCTTCGGGGTCTGGCAGATCCCAAAGGGACGCGAGTGTGAGGAAGCGGTCAGATGGGCTCTGGAGGCCGGCTACCGCCACATCGACACCGCGCAGGCATACGGCAACGAGGAGAGTGTCGGGCGGGCGCTGGCCGATAGCGGGATCGCAAGGGACCAAGTCTTCGTGACCACAAAGTTCCGCCCAGCCGAGGCCGATCCCGCGGCGGAGCTCGAGCGGAGCCTCGTCAGACTCGGGCTCGATTACGTGGACCTGTACCTCATCCACTGGCCTGCCGGCGGGCCGACCTGGGCCTGGCCCGGCATGCAGCGGGCTCACGAGGTCGGGTGGACGCGATCAATCGGGATCTCGAACTTCTCGCGCGACGAGATGTCAACGCTGATGCAGTCGGCTGAGATCGCCCCGGCGGTCAATCAGGTGCAGTTCAGCCCCTACGAGCACCGCACCGGTCTGCTGGAGGCATGCGAGCAGGCGGGCGTCGTGCTCGAGGCATATAGCCCCCTGGGACACGGGCGCCACCTCAGCGGCGACGTCGTCGGCGAGGTCGCTCAGCGCCTCGGTCGGACCACGGCACAGGTGCTGCTGCGCTGGTGCATCGAGCAGGACGTGCCGGTCCTCGCCAAGTCGACCCACCGCTCACGAATCGAGGAGAACGCGAAGATCTTCGATTTTGAGCTCTCCGCCAGCGATCGTCAGGAGCTCGCGGCGCTCGATCGCACCTCGGGTACTGATAGCGCGCAGGAGCGGAAATGGTGGTGAGCGCCTAAGTCGGCTCGCCCCACTGCCCGTCGCCGTGGTCGCGCGTGCTCTCATCAGCGGTGGCAGCGGCAGGATCTGGCCCGAAACCGGCCTGCTTCAGCATTCGCCGTAGGTCGACCAGCATCTGCACGTCGACGTCCTTATCGCTGGGTTCAGAGAGCACCTCTGTCTCGGGGCCGAGTGAAACCCTGAATTTGCCGTTGTGCTCGCGAGCCACCGTGCCAACCGCCTCGAGCAGCGATATGACCTCGCGCCACTCAACGTTGCGGTTCGGTGGCTCACTGAAGATCTTCTCGATCGTGTCGCGATGACGTCCGCTGAGATGCGCTTCCATCGGGTTCCCTTCGTTGGTGTGCTCCGCCCACAGGCTCTCTGAGTCGACATGCTCGCACGACCATCCACGATCGCGCGTCCGGACCTCGATGAGGTCGCGGGATCAAACCGCGCACTTTGCACGTAGGCTTCCGGGCATGCAGGCGCAATGCCTTGTCAACCCTAAGCTGGCGGAAGTTCAGGCACGCCTGAAGTCGGGCCACTTCTTCTGGATGGATCTGAGCGACCCGAGTACCGAAGAGGTGCACAGCATCGCCAAGTTGTTGGGGCTCCATCCGCTGGTGACCGAGGATCTGCTGACGTTTCATCAGAACCCCAGGTTCGACGACTTCAACGGTTACGTGTACTTGGTCGCTTACGGTGTCGACCCTGGCGCTCACTCCGGTAGCCCGATGCTGCGCGAGGTCCATCTCGTGGTGTCAGGGGACTACGTGATGACGGTTCACAAGCGCCCGGTGGATGCGCTCTCGGACCTACGCGAGCGGTATCAGGACACGGAGATGCGAAGCGAGCAGGCGCTCGTGTACCGGATCCTCGACGCGCTCGCCGGGACCTTCTTCCCGGTCCTTGCGCGGATCGATGACGACATCGATTCGATCGAGGATGACGTGCTCGAATCCGCGAACGAAAAGAGCCTGCAGCGGATCTTCTCGCTCAAGCGCGACCTGGTCGCGATGCGCCGCGTGGTCACGCCGCTACGCGACGTGTTTGCGCGCAACGTCGAGCGGATCGGCGATCTACCGGGCATGGAGGGAGACGATCGCCTCTACTTCCGCGACCTCTACGACACGATGATCCGAGTCTCCGATCTGGTCGACTCCTACCGCGACCTGCTCAGCGGCGCCACCGACCTGTACCTCGCGACCGTCGCCAATCGCCAGGGCGAGGTCAACAAACAGCTGACGATCGTCGCCACGATCTTCCTGCCGCTGACGTTCCTGACCGGCTTCTTCGGCCAGAACTTCGCGTTTCTGGTTACGCACGTGATCAACACGACCTGGTCGTTCCTCGTGCTCGGGCTGGGGCTGCTGTTGGTATCCGTCGTTGCGTTCCTGTGGTACTTCCGGCACAACCGGTGGATCTGAACTCCGGAGATCCGACCGGACGCTGAACGGTTTCAGATGGAAGATCCGATGCAAGTGGGGCGATACGCGGAGATACCGCTGTCCGAGATCACGTTGCGAGCGTCACGATCCTCAGGTCCCGGCGGCCAGCACGCGAACGTCACGGCGTCACGCATCGAAGCCGTCTTCGACGTCGAGGCCTCGCAAGCTCTGAGCGACGCGCAGAAGCGACTGGTGATCTCCAAGCTCGGTCCGCGAGTGGTCGCGATCGCACAGGACGCACGCAGCCAGAGCTACAACCGCGAACTCGCGCTGACGCGCCTGCGCCGCCGGCTCGAGTCAGCGCTCCACGTCGCAAAGCCACGCACCCCCACCCGCCCCACAAAGGCATCCAAGCTCCGGCGCGTCGAGGCCAAGCGCAGCCAGAGTCAGCGCAAGCGCCAGCGCCAGAGCCCGAGCACGGACGAGGAATGACCGTCAGAGCTCGAGCGTGATCTCGCCGGTGGGTTGGGCACAGCACACCAGCACCCGATCCGGAGCCGGCCGCTCGAGCGGCTCCGTCGCGTAGACGATCTCGCCGCTCAGAAGTCCCACCTCGCAGTAGTGGCAGACACCGTGGCGGCAGCTGTAGCTCGCGGGGACATCGCACGCCTCCGCGAAGTCCAGCAGGTTCGAATAGTCGGGATCCCACGCGACCGTGAGGTTGCTGCGAGCGAACGTCACCGGCGCTCCGGTTCCCGGCGTTCCCGCGGGCTGGTGGGGAGGCGGCCGCTGTCCGACCCGCCCCGGCTCGATCGCCGCGACGGGTCCGAACTCCTCGACGTTGATGCGGTCCGGCGTCACCCCGCCCGCGGCCAGCCCCGCCGAGAGGTCGCGCATGAACGGGTCCGGCCCACAGATGTAATAGTCGGCATCGCCGGGAATGCCAAGCGCGGCGAGCATCTCGGAGCTGAGACGGCCCATCGCATCGGGCTTGTCGCCGGGCTGCGGCTGGCTGTAGGCAACCAGCCTGTGGGCGTCCGGGAGCTGCTTGAGCAACTCCTCGACCTCCGGCTTGAAGAGGTGCTCAGAAGCGTTGCGAGCCCCGTAAATCCACCAGACGCAACGCTGGTCCTGCGCGTCTGCAAGCGCGTGCAGCATCGCCAGAACCGGTGTCACTCCGACACCAGCGCTGAGCAGCGCGATGGCCCGCTGGCCATCGCGAAGGACAAACGTCCCACGGGGCGCCGCCACCTCGAGGGTGTCGCCAACCGCGAGCCGCTCGTGGATGTAATCGCTGGCGACGCCGCTCGGCTCGCACTTGACGGTGATCCGGTAGCCGGGCTGGTTGCAGTCGCTCGACAGGGAGTAGCTGCGGATCACGCTGGCGCCGTCCGCCCCGTTCGGCTGAAGCTTGATGGTCAGGTATTGGCCGGCCACGGGCTTGGCGGCGGCGCCGTTCGCCTCCAGGTGGACGGAGACGACGCTCGCGCTCTCGGTGTCGATTTCGGTGACCTTGAGCGGCTCGAATCCCTCCCATGCGAGCTTCGGCGGCGGCGGTTGGTCGCTCTGCTCGAGCAGGGTCCGGAAGGAGTCCTTCCACCCCTCGCTGAGCGCCGGCACTCTCAGGGCCCGCTTGAGCATATGTTTGGAGCGCTTCGGCAGGTAGAGCAGACCGTCGACCTCAGCGATCGTCAGCTGCTCTGGGCCGACCTCAACCCGCATGATCTCCTCGCCTGCCTCGACCGTTCCCTCCTCGAGCACCCGCAGGTAGAAGCCGGGACGGTGGCGCGAGACCAACAGCGATGGCATGCTCGGCTCGTTCATCCGGATCCCCACGCGAAAGCAGGTGACGCGCGGTTGTGTCACCTCAAAGAGTGCCTTCCCGATGCGATAGTGGTCGCCGATGCAGACCTCACTGTCGGGCAGTCCATCGACGGTGAAGTTCTCGCCGAACTGGCCGTAGGTGAAGTCGTCACGGCTCAGTTGCTTCTGCCAATACTTGTACGAGTCGATCTGGTAGACGAAGACGGCGCGGTGCTCGCCTCCGTGGCCCTGCCGGTCCGCCTGATCGTCTCCGTCGACGTTGATCCGCCGGACCATGCGCGCGCCGGTGACCGGCTCTTTCCAGATCGCCGTGCGGACGGTCGTGCCCTGCCATTCGATCTCGCGCGGCAAGCCGACGTTTACGGAAAGCAGCCGCCCGACGCGGGTCTCAGCGCACACTCACCGATCCTACCCGCGGCGATTCTCGGGCCTGGTGCCACGAACATCTGAAGTTTCGAGCGATCGGGCCACCGCGATTTCAACATCTCGCCTCCCGCGATCGATTAGGTTGGGGTTCCCGGTGCAATCTCAACCCCTGATAAGCGGAGGCAGAGTTCATGGGCACGATCACGACCAGTGACGGCACGGAGATCTTCTATAAGGACTGGGGGGCGGGGCAG
Source organism: uncultured Conexibacteraceae bacterium (assembly GCA_963720195.1). Classification (GTDB taxonomy): domain Bacteria; phylum Actinomycetota; class Thermoleophilia; order Solirubrobacterales; family Solirubrobacteraceae; genus Palsa-465. The sequence continues at coordinate 938,478 of CAVRFD010000003.1, read as the reverse complement.
CCGATCGTGTTCAGTCACGGCTGGCCGCTCTCAGCCGACGACTGGGACACCCAGCTGATGTTCTTCCTGTTACACGGCTACCGCGTCGTCGCGTCCGACCGGCGCGGCCACGGTCGTTCCACCCAGACCAGCGACGGTCACGACATGAACCACTACGCCGACGACCTCGCCGCCGTCGTCGAGCACCTCGACCTGCACGACGCAATCCACGTCGGGCACTCAACCGGTGGTGGTGAGGTCACGCGCTACATCGCCCGCCACGGCGAGAGCCGGGTAGCGAAGGCGGTGCTGATCAGCTCCGTCCCACCCTTGATGGTCCAAACCGACGCGAACCCGGGCGGACTACCAAAAAGCGTCTTCGACGACCTCCAGGCGCAATTGGCCGCCAGCCGCACAGAGTTCTACCGCGCGCTCCCATCAGGACCCTTCTACGGCTACAACCGCCCGGGCGCCACACCCTCAGAAGCGATCATCCAAAACTGGTGGCGGCAGGGGATGATGGGCGGCGCCAAAGCCCACTACGACGGAATCGTCGCGTTCTCGCAAACCGACTTCACCGAGGACCTCAAGAAGATATCGGTCCCGGTGCTGGTGCAGCACGGCGAGGATGACCAAATTGTCCCGTACGCCGACTCCGGCCCGCTGTCAGCAAAACTCGTCCAAAACGGGACCCTCATAAGCTATCCGGGCTTCCCGCACGGCATGCCGACCACAGAAGCACCGACGATCAACGCCGACCTCCTGGCCTTCATCCAATCCTGACCGGTTGCGTCTGGTCCAGGTCGTCTGCTGCGGCCTGGACCGGAGCGCCACCTCGCCGCGGGCGCGGGATCCAGACCCATAGCGCGGCGGCCGCCAGGAAGCCGATGCCGCCGCTGGCGACGATCCCGATCGCTAGGCCTGCCGCGGCCGTCACAGCAGACAGGATCACAGGGCCGACACCGGCTCCGGCGTCGGCAAACTCGCGCCAGATGCCAAGGAAGGTCGGGCGGCCGACGGCAGGCGAGGCGTCGGCGCCGAGGGTCATCACGATGCCTGAACCGATGCCGTTGCCGAAGCCCATGACCATCGCGACCAGCGCGACGGTCAGCGCACCGTGGGTCAGCGGCATCAGCAGGAACGAGATCCCCATGACGATCACGCAGGGCACGGCGACCCAGCGGCGGCCGTGAACATCCATGACCTTGCCGGCCGGATAGAAAGTGAGCGCGTCGATCCCTCCGGCAACGCCATAGATGATCGAGCTCGTGGTTGGGGAAAGGCCGATGTGGTGCGCCCACAGCGGGATAACGACCTGCCTCGTCTGACGGATCGCGGATAGCAGCAGAATGCCGGTACCGAGCGTCGCGAACATTCGCCGGTACTCCTTCAGCACGGGCCAGGTGCGGACCTGCGCGGCGGCCTGCTTGTGCTCCTCGCTGACCTCCAGGTCGGGGACCCGGAAGACAATCGCGGCGGCCGCGATGATCGCGGCGAGGCTCACGAAGTACGCCCCGGAGAGCCCCCACAGCGCCGTCGCACCCGCTCCCAGGAACGGTCCAACGAAGATCCCGATCCGCATTGTGCCTCCTAGCGTCGAGAGCGCCCGGGCACGCATGTGCGCCGGCACCATCTCGGTCAGGTAGGACTGCCGCGCCAGGTTGTAGACAGAGCTGGCGGCGCCGATCAGCAGCACGCCGAAGCCGTAGAGCGCGAGCGACCAGACGCCTTTGCCGGCATTGACGACGCAGCAGAGCAGGCCGACGATCGTCACAACGGCGGCAACCAACATCGCCTTTCGCTCGCCGAGGCGGGTCGCCAGGATCCCCGAGGGGATGTTCGTGACGATCGAGCCGATGCCGAGCAGCGCACCGATCAAGGCGGCAACGGAGGTGCTCGCTCCACGATCGATCGAGGAGGCGACGATGATCGGCAGCATCGCTCCCTCGGAGAGCCCGAAGAGTGTCGCCGGCGCGTAGGCGGCGACTGCGACTGAGCGGAGGCTGAACTCCTCAGGGGCGATTGGCGACTGCTGCATCCTTACCAGCGTTGCATGGCAAACCGGTCGGTCGTGCCGGTCGAAGCTGAGACCGGCATGGGCCTCACCGTTCTGAGATCACGACCGTGGGCTCTGCACCTGGCGCCAGGAAGCCGAGCAGCGCCCGACCTTCGCGCCGCGCCTCCCCCTGCTCGCTGACTGTCAGCGCGCGGTAGGGGCGGACCCTCAAGCGCACCGTCTCGCCGTCCCGCGTCAGCTCTCGCCGCCATTCGCCGGCGAAGACACCGTCCGCCAGAAATGTGCCCATCGCTGCGCCGTTGCCTGGGGCAAGCGGGATCGGAAAGCGCTGTGGATTGATCCGCGCACGATCGCGGTAGGCGAAGTGTACGTTGTCGTACTCAGGCAGAAACCGCATCGGCGCGGACTGATCCGGATCAGCGATCGGAGCGTCTGCCAGGTCGAGCAGTTCGCGACCTAGCTCTGAACGGAAACGCCGCAGCGACACGTCCGCAGTGTCCATCACCTCCCGCAACCCGGACCAGCCGGACCAGGCGCGCATGTCGGCGACGCTCGCGGGGCCGAACGCCGCCAGGTAGCGCAGCAGGAACGCGATCGGTGACGGAGGCGGGTAGGGAAGCTCGGCTCCCAGCCACTGCTCGACGGTCGCCCACGCCACGGGTCCGCCCTGTCCCCAGACGCCGCGCGGGGTCGCCTGGACGCAGCCGGTCAGAACCGCAACGGCGGCTGCCGCCGCGCCCGCGGTCTCGCCGCCCCAGCGGCCGGCAAGGCTGTCGGTGAGTGCCGTGCGCGTCATCGGCCCGCCGGCCAGCGCGGCGCGCAGATCTCCGGCGAGCGCCGGATGATCTTCCTTGCGCATGGACTTCGCCCAAGGAGCCTGACCGGACAGGTTCAGGACGACGGCCGCGTCTGAGAGCGCACGAAGCGCCAAGAGGTCCTCGGCGGACAGCAGATGGATCGTCGACCGCATCGCATGGCCGCGCACAAACGCACGTGAACGAAGCAGTTCGGAGAGTTCCTCAGGCCTGAAGTCGTCGAGTCTGCTCCACAACGCCACGTACGGCGCCAGCGGCGCCTGCGCCTGCAGCCCGACAAGGCGGTCGATGAGCCCAGCGGCCGAGCCGGTGCCCCGGCTGAGCAATTGCTGGCGCGCCAGCAGGGTTCGGTTCAGCGTCAGGTTGGAGAGCACCGGGAGCGATGCGGCTGAGCGTGCGGCGGGCACGCGCGAACGGTACAGCGCACTCGCCTCTGCTCGTGGCGCCTCGCGATCGGTGAGAATTACGGGCGTGCTCGGCATGCCCGCCGAAATCCGCGCGTTCCTCTTCGACCTCGATGGCGTCCTGACGCAGACGGCCAAGGTCCACGCCGCCGCCTGGAAAGAGACCTTCGACGAGTTCCTGCGCCAGCAGGCCCAGGAATCCGGCGGCAGGTTCGTGCCGTTCGACAAGGTCGCCGACTACGACGATTACGTCGACGGCAAACCGCGCGAGGATGGCGTGCGCTCGTTCCTGGACTCGCGAGGGATCAAGCTGCCCGAGGGCTCACCCGATGACCCGCCCGACGCCGAGACGATCCACGGCGTCGGTAACAACAAGAACGAGCGCGTGCTCAAGCTCATCCACGAGCAGGGCGTCGAGGCCTACGACGGTTCGGTGCGCTATGTCCGCGCTGTGAAGAAGGATGGCCTGCCGCGTGCGGTCGTCTCCTCGAGCACCAACTGCCGCGACGTGCTCGCCGCAGCCAGGATCGATGACCTGTTCGACGCTGTCGTCGACGGGGTTGTCGCCCAGCGCGATCACCTGCACGGCAAGCCGGCACCCGATACCTTCCTCGCCGGCGCCAAGGCACTCGGCGTTGAGCCGGCGGCAGCCGTCGTCTTCGAAGACGCACTCGCCGGTGTCGAGGCCGGACGGGCCGGCAAATTCGGCTACGTCGTCGGCGTCGACCGCGTCGGTCAGCGCGATGCGCTCAAGTCACACGGCGCCGATCGGGTCGTCGACGACCTCTCAGAGTTGCTCGACGCGTGATTCAACAGCCCGCCTTCCCGGTTGAGCCGTGGGTGGTCCGCGAGACCGAGCTCGACCTGCGACCGAATCGCTCAAACTGAGTCGGTGTTTGCGCTCTCGAACGGGCATGTCGGGCCTGCGCGGGAACCTCGACGAGGGCGAGCCCCATGGTCTTCCTGGTACCTACCTGGCCGGCTTCTGGGAGACGCGCCCACTTCCCTCCGCGGAGCCCGGCTACGGCGATCCCGAGCAGGGCCAGGTCGTCGTCAACGTCACCAACGGCAAGATCATGCGCCTGCTCGTCGGTGACTCGCCGTTCGACGTGCGCTACGGGAAGCTGAAGAGTCACGAGCGAGTGCTGGACATGCAGAGCGGGCTGCTGCATAGGACTCTCGAGTGGACCTCTCCGTCGCACGAGTCGGTGCGCGTTCGCTCCACCCGACTCGTCTCCTTCGCGCAGCGCGCGATCGCCGCGATTCTCTACGAGGTCGAGCCGGTCGACGCGGCGACCCGCGTCGTCATCCAATCCGAGCTGATGGCCAATGAGAGCCTGCCCACGTCGGGCGCCGATCCGCGCTCGAGCAATGGGGCGATGACGCCACTGGCAGTCGGAGATTCAGGAGGCCGCCGACACACGGGCGCTCCTGGTCCATCGGACCGTCGGGAGCGGGCTGCGGGTCGGCGTGGCGATGCGACACGAGATCCACGGACCTGATGGGACCACCCACGCGGCCGAGGCGTTCGACGATGTTGCGCGACTGGTGGTCTCCGCGCCGCTGCAGCCTGGAGAGACGCTACGGATCGTGAAATATCTCGCCTATGGGTGGTCGCGGTGGCGATCCACCCCTGCGCTGCAGGACCAGGTGTCCGCGGCGCTGGCGGCGGCTCACAGCGTCGGCTGGGATGGGCTGGTCGCGTCGCAGAAGGAGTTTCTCGACGAGTTCTGGAAGCGCGCCGATGTCGAGGTCGAGGGCGATGCGGAGTTGCAGCAGGCGACGCGGTTTGGCCTGTTCCATGTCCTGCAGGCGGGCGCGCGCACGGAGCAGCGCGCGATCGCGGCGAAGGGCCTCACCGGCTCCGGATACGACGGGCACACCTTCTGGGACAGCGAGGCGTTCGTGCTGCCGGTGCTCAGCATGACGCGCCCGCAGGCGGCCGCCGACGCGCTGCGATGGCGACACGCCACGCTCGATCGAGCCCGGGCGCGCGCGAAACAGCTGGAGCTCTCGGGCGCCGCGTTCCCGTGGCGGACGATCCACGGCGAGGAGTGCTCGGGCTATTGGCCGGCCGGAACGGCCGCGTTTCATATCAACGCTGACATCGCCAACGCCGTCATCCGCTATCAAAAAGCCGCCGACGACGAGGATTTCGAGCGCGAAGTCGGCACTGAGTTGCTGATCGAAACCGCGCGGCTGTGGCACTCCCTCGGCCACTGCGATACGCACGGCGGCTTCAGGATCGACGGCGTCACCGGCCCGGACGAGTACAGCGCGATCGCTGACAACAACGTCTACACGAACCTGATGGCGGGCCGCAACCTGGAAGCGGCCGCAGATGCCGCCAACAAATATCCCGAAGCTGGCGAAGTCCCTCAACGTCGGCAAGGACGAGACCGACGCCTGGCGCGAGGCCGCCGCCAAGATGGTGGTCCCGTTTGACAAGGAGCACGGAGTTCACCAGCAGGCTGAGGGGTTCACCGACCACCAGGTCTGGGATTTCGCGGGCACCAAGCCAGACCAGTATCCGTTGCTGCTCCACTTCCCCTACTTCGATCTGTATCGCAAGCAGGTCGTAAAGCAGGCCGATCTGGTCCTCGCCCTGCACTTCTGTTGGGACAAGTTCACGCCCGAGGAGAAGCTCGCGAACTTCGATTACTACGAGCCGCTGACCGTGCGCGACTCCTCGCTCTCCGCGTGTACGCAGGCGGTGGTGGCCGCCGAGGTCGGCTATCTCGGGCTCGCCTACGCCTACTACCGGGAGGCCGCCCTGATGGACCTCGACGACCTGGAGCACAACGTCCGCGACGGCCTCCACATCGCCTCGCTCGCCGGCTCCTGGACCGCAGCCGTTGCCGGCTTCGGCGGCATGCGCTACGAGGGCGGCCAGCTGAGCTTCAGGCCACGGCTGCCCACCGAGCTGACGCGGCTCGCGTTCCGGCTCTGCTACCGAGACTCGACGCTGTCTGTGGAGATCGAGCCGACGCAAGCGACCTATCGGCTACTCACAGGGACTGAGGTGGACGTGGCCCACTACGGGAAAGCGGTGCAGTTGACCCCGGACAGCCCCGCGTCGTTGCCGATCGCTGCGATGCCCTCGCGGCAGCCGCCCCCGCAGCCACCGGGCCGGGAGCTCTGACACCCGGACGGCGTCAGAGCGTTGGCAGCCAGCCGTGCGGGCCCTGGACCTCGCGATACGGGCGCCCGTCCTGCGGCAGCGGCGTCTCGTGCGCTCCATAGATATTCATCTGCTCGATCCCATCGTCGCCGGCGCGCAGGACGATCACACGCTGATACGGGCCGCGTTCGCTGAAGTCGCTCAGCTCGTAGGTCGCTGTCATCTCGGCGATCCACACACCCGGCTCGGGGTTCCACTCCGCGGTCACGCTGTGGTGGGTCGACCTCAGCTCTGTCAGTAACCTGCCGAGCACGCCGCGGACCTGGTCGAGACCTTCCGCGCTCTCTCCAAAAGCGGTGGTCAACTTGGCGTGCGGCGCGAACAGCGACATCCCTGCGTCGAGGTCCCGGGCGTCGAGCGCCCGCAGCACCGCACCCATCGGCGAGTCGGTCACGCGCCAAAGCCTATCCGCCGCTTCAATTCTCGGCTGTCCGAGTGTCGTCTACGTTGCGGTTCTGGCGAACGCGCGGAAGCGTTCCGTCAGCTCCTCGTCGGGCATCGCCGCATTCACCTCATCGTCCGCGTCGTCCGTTTCCTCGTCCACGGCCTGCCCGGCGAAGAGCTCGTCCTCACTCACGATCGTGCTGTTGGCCTCGAGCGCAGCGCCCTCGAGGAGATCGCGCACTCGATCCTCGTCACCGAGCTCGATCGAGTCGATTTCGACGGTCCCCGTCCTGCTGTTGAGACCGCCTTGCCACTTTCCCTGACTGAGGAGCACGAGCGTCCGCTCGAAGACCTCGCGCCACTTCTTGGGTGGCTTCTCGCTGAAGCCGACCTTGAGCTTGCCGTCGCTCACGACGGCTCCTGACCAGTCCAATCGAAACTGCTCGGGCATGGCGATCCTCCCGTGGGTGTATTCCAACACTGAGGTACCCCAATCTTGTCGGATCCTGATCATCCCGTTCGTGGTATCGATGAGAGCGGTCCCCAGAACCCCTCCTGAGACCGAAGGAGACACACATGCCGCAGTACCTGATCGCCGTATATGACCAACCCGAGACGCGTAACCGCCCAGCCGAGGAGATGGCCGAAATCATCAGCGCCGTTGATGCCGTGAACAACAAGGCGGTTGAGTCCGGTGTCTTCGTATTCGCAGGTGGTCTGCACGATCAGAGCGCCACCACCACCGTCGATGCCCGCAGCGGGACGCCACAGATCAGCGACGGGCCCTACATCGAGACAAAGGAGTATCTCGGTGGCTTTTGGGTCATCGAGGTAGAGGACCTCGATGTCGCCCTCGATTGGGCGCGCGAGGCGGCGGTCGCGTGTCGTCAGCCGCTCGAGGTCCGTCCGTTCATGGCGGAACCACCGCAGGGCGCCTGATTCTGCCCCCACTAACGAACGCGGCCCATGCTCGAAGAGATACACCGCACCGAATGGGCTCGGCTGGTCGCCTCGCTGGCCCGCCGCTTCGGCGACCTCGACATCGCCGAGGAGGCGGCCGGCGAGGCGTTCCTGGCTGCAGTGGAGCGCTGGGGCGACAATCCGCCGCCGAACCCGGGCGGCTGGTTGATGACAACTGCCACGCGTCGGGCCATCGATCGACTCCGCCGGGAGTCACGTCGCGAGGAGAAGTACGCCGCCGCTCTGGTCATCGGCACTGCTCAAACGACCGAGGATCCCGCACCGGAACACGACCCGCAGGCTGACGCCGAGAACGCGGTGGAGGACGACCGGTTGCGGCTGATCTTCACCTGCTGCCACCCGGCGCTGGCACCGGAGGCACAGGTCGCGTTGACGCTCCGGCTCGTGGGCGGCCTCACGGTCGAGCAGATAGCCCGTGGCCTGCTGAAGAGCGAGGCTGCTGTGAGCCAGCGCATCACGCGTGCCAAGGGAAAGGTCGCGTCCGCCCGGATCCCCTACCGGGTTCCGGCCGAGGAGGACCTGCCCGAGCGGCTGGACGCGGTTCTGTCGGTGCTGTACCTGGTTTTCAACGAGGGCTACCTGTCCACCGGTGACCAACCTCTGCGCTCCGATCTCACGGCCGAGGCAATCCGTCTCACACGGTTGCTGCGCGAGCTCCTACCGCAGGCCGGCGAGGCCACCGGTCTCCTTGCCCTGATGCTCCTCACCGAGGCCCGACGCGCGAGCCGCATCTCGACGGACGGCGTACTGGTCACGCTCGGCGAGCAGGATCGGGGCAGTTGGGACCACTCGCTGATCAGCGAGGGGCACTTCTTGGTCCGCAGCCTGATCGCTACCGGCAAGGCTCCTGGTCGTTACCAACTGGAGGCGGCCATCAACGCGGTGCACACCTATGCCCCGGACATCCGAGACACCGATTGGGGACAGCTGAGCGCGCTCTACGACCAGCTGTTCACACTGAATCCCTCGCCTGTGATCGCGCTCAACCGCGCGATCGTGCGAGCCGAGCTGGACGGCCCTTCCGTTGCGCTGGCGGAGGTCAACCAGCTCGACCTGGCCGGTTACCACCCCTGGCACGTCACACGTGCCGAGCTGCTGCGCCGGCTGGGCCGTTCTGCCGAAGCGCGTGGCGCCTATGACACTGCGATCGACCTGGCGACGAATGACGCCGAGATCCGCCACCTGGAGCGGCGTCGGGCGAGCCTCGTGCCGCGCTCGCCCGGTTAGCGGCGTTGCTCGCGGGCGCTCAGCCGCGGGCCGGCGGCTGGTCGACCCGGATCAGGTTGCCGGACGGGTCACGCACGGCAAAGTCCCGCGTGCCCCAGGGTTGGTCGGTTGGCTCCTGGACGATCTCCGCACCCGCCGCGCGTAGCTTCTCGAAGGCGCCGTCGAGGTCGTCGGTGTTGAAGTGGACGCCGTTGAGGGCACCCTTCGCAATCAGACCAGCAACCGTGTCGTTGTCCGCCGGGCTGCCGTTGAGGTAGTTCGTGAGGACGATCCCGACTCCCGGTTGTGAGCCGGCGCCCACTGTGATCCAGCGGAACTGTTCGCGGGCGACGTCATTGCGCAACTCGAGTCCGAGCGCATCGCGGTAGAAGTCGAGCGCACGGTCCGGGTCGTCGACCAGGATGAAGCAGGTGGAAAGAGTGAGGTTCATGGCCGCAAGCCTAGGCGGCCAGAACCCGATCCGCTTCTCGAATCCTGCTCTGCTTCGGCATCGGACGGGTGAGGTCCTTGGCGATGCAGCCGGGCACCGCGGCCAGAGCGCTGTGGTCACGAGCCCGGTAGGCCGTCGGCGTCTCACCGACAACCTCCGTGAACCGCGCACTGAACGAGCCCAACGACGAGCAGCCGACCGCCAGACACACCTCGGTCACCGACAGCTCGCCGCCGCGCAGCAACGCCTTCGCGCGCTCGATGCGCCGCGTCATCAGATAGGCGTACGGGGTCTCCCCGTACGCCGCGCGGAACTGCCGCGAGAAATGCGCCGGCGACATCAGCGCAGCCCGCGCGAGCGCGGCGACGTCGAGCGGGCTCGCGTATGCGCGATCCATCAGGTCGCGAGCACGGCGCAGATGCGCGAGGTTCGCAAGCTCTTCCGGCGTCACGATCGAACTTCCACACCAAGGTCCGGACGTGCAACGGCCTCGTCCAGCCCGACGACGGCGACGAGCTCATCGAACGCCTCGCAGATCAGCTCGGGCAGGCTGCGCTCGTTCCCATCCGCCACCCAACGCTCGAACGCGATCCTGAAGACGGAGACGCCGAGCTCGGCGCTCAGGCTTGCGCGTGGCTCCTCCACCCCGCGCTCACGCAATGTCGCCGTCAGCGCGGCGGCGATCCCGGCAAGCTTGATCAGTTCGCGTTCCCTGAGCTCGGAGTTCTCGGCGATCACCTGCTGCCGCCGCCGCGCGAACTCGCGGCCGCGCTCTCCTTCGAGTAGGGCCGCCCCGGCCTCGACTCCCCTGGTCACCGCCTGGATCGCGGTGGCCGACTCAGGCGCCGAAGCGACAGCGTTCACGAACTGTTCGCGCAGGACGTCGGAACCCGCGAACAGGACCTCGCGCTTGTCCGTGAAGTGCCTGAAGAACGTGCGCTCCGTCAGGCCTGCGCGGACAGCGATCTCCGCAACCGTGGTCTGCTCGTAGCCGCGCTCGGCGAAAAGCTCCATCGCGGCCTGCCCGAGCCTGCCCTGCGCGTTTGGCTGCCACCTACCCATGGGTACGATCATATGTGATGTCAGCGGCTGACATCAACTGTGGTAGAGTGATGACAGTTGCTGCCATCACTCTCTCTGGAGGTTCTCATGCGTGTTTTCGTGACAGGTGCATCCGGTCATATCGGTTCCGCCGTGATCCCTGAACTGCTCTCAGCTGGTCACGAGGTCGTCGGCCTCGCTCGCTCCGACGCATCAGCCGCCACGATTGAGGCCGCCGGCGCCGAGGTCCAGCTCGGTGACCTCGACGATCTGGACGTCCTGCGTGCTGCCGCCGCTGATTCAGACGGCGTGATCCACCTGGCGTTCAAGCACGAGGCGATGCGCACTGGTGATTTCCCGAGCGCGATCGCCGCTGACTTCAGCGCCATCCAGGCGATTGCCGACGGGCTCGACGGTTCCGGCAAACCCTTCGTCAGCACCTCCGGCACGCTGATGCTCACCCTCGGAGGCATCAACGGTCGCCCGGGAACCGAGGCCGACGCGATCCCCGAAGGGCCGCGCGTCGACGCCGAGAACTTTGTGATCGGCCTGGCGGATCGCGGTGTCCGCTCATCGATCGTGCGGCTGCCACCGCTCGTTCACAGCGACCTCGATCATCACGGTTTCGGGCCGACCCTGATCGGGATCGCACGTGACAAGGGCCATGCCGGCTACCCAGGGGACGGCGCCAACCGTTGGCCCGCCGGCCACACGCTCGACGCGGCCACGGTCTACAGGCTGGCGCTCGAGTCTGCACCGGCCGGGTCTCGCTTCCACGCCGTCGGCGACGAGGGTATCCCGTTCCGTGAAATCGCCGAGACGATCGGACGGAACCTGGGGCTGCCGACGCGCAGTGTCTCAGCCGACGATGCGGAGGCCTACTTCAGCTTCCTCTCCAACTTCGTCGCCCTCGACAACCCGACGTCGAGCGCTGTCACGCGCACGGCGCTCCACTGGGAGCCGGTCCATCCCGGGCTCATCGAAGACCTCGACACAGGGCACTACTTCCAGCAATAGTGCTTCGTGGGTCGGTCCGTCTGGGAGACTTGAATCCCATGGCGGACCGACACCGCGACGGGTTCATCCCCGAGCTGTTCGACGCATTTGCCAGCCCCACGTTCCTGCTCGTCGCCGGCGTGCTGGTGATCGAGCTCGCCTTCATCTACTCCTACGTCGGCGCCTTCCACCAGCCGAGGCCGCACCGGGTCCCGATCGTCGTCGCCGCGCCGGCACAGGTTTCCGCCCGCACCGCCGCAGCGCTCAACTCGATCGCAGGAGCGCCACTCAAGGCCGTCACCGCCGCGACCGCGGCGGCGGGCCTGAGGCAGCTGCGCCAGGGTTCGACCGATGGCGCTCTGAGCGTCAATCCAAGCGGCGCGACCGACACTCTGTACGTCGCGGGCGGTGGCGGCGCGGCCGTCGTCCAGGCGCTCGAGCAGGTCATCACCCGGGCCGAGGCGTCCCAGCACCGTCGTGTCCGCGTGATCGACGCGGTCCCGGCCCAGCCGGGCGATTCGCGGGGTCTGACCGGCTTCTACCTGGTCGTCGGCTGGCTCGTCGGCGGTTACCTGGCGGCCGCGCTGATTTCGATCGTCCACGGCGCCACCCCCTCCAACCTCCGCCGCGCGGACATCCGGCTGACCGGGGTCGCGCTCTACTCGATCGTCTCAGGCCTCGGTGGCGCGCTGATCATCGGACCCTGGCTTGGCGCCCTCACCGGGCACGTGCTCGCACTCTGGGGTGTCGGCACGCTGCTCGTCTTCACTGCGATCACGGTGACGATGGCGCTCGAGGCGCTCGCCGGCCTGGTGGGCATCGGCCTCGCGGTCCTGCTGTTCGTAGTGATCGGCAACCCGAGCGCGGGCGGCGCCTACCCGGCACCGCTGCTTCCTGGCTTCTGGCGGGCGGTCAGCAGCTACATCCCGAATGGCGCCGGCGTCCAGGCGGTGCGCAGGATCGTGTACTTCGGCGGTCACGGGATCGCCGGCAACCTGATCCTGATCGCGATCTATGCCGCGGTGGGTCTGATCATCACGCTCGGGGCGACGGCGAACAGAGGGCGTCCGGCGCCACTATCACCGCGGATGATGCCGATCGGCAACATCTGACGAACGCTCAGCAGCGAGGAAAGCGAACGTCTGCGCCAATGCCTTGGGGTGCGAGACCACAGAGACGTGGCCGGCGCGCGGGTGGATCTCGACGTGACAGTCGGGGATCAGCGCAGCGGTCTCCGCGAACAGCTCGGTGTCGTAGAAGCGATCGCGCCCACCACCGATCAGCAGTGTTGGCGCCCCGACCGCGGGAAGCTTTGCAAGGTCGAACTCGTCCTCAGCCTCGATCATCGTGGCCATGTCGTTGAGCCCGTCGATCGGAAGCATCAGCGGGCCGAGCAACCAGCCGCCCAGTGCCCCAAGCAGCTCAAGCGGCCCTGGCGGCACGAGATCGGCGGCAAACAGAGCCACGGCCTGCCGGTAGCCGCCCGACCGCACACGCGCCGACACCCGCCTTTGTACGTCCCTCGCACCCGGACCGAGCCGGCAACCGGTGCTGACCAACACGAGCCGTCGGACCACGTCCGGATGCTCGGCGGCCAGTTGCTGGGCGATGCTGCCGCCGGTTGAGACCCCGAGCACATCGACGGGACCCTCGAATTCCCCGCGCAGAACATCGGCGTGTTCTGCCGCGACCTCGGACATCGTGATCCCGCGCGCCATCCCCGGGCGCCGGTTCAGGTAGAAGACCTGGCGCTCGCGCGCCCACAGCGTCGCGCTCGTCTCATGGGTGCGGCGCAGCACGCCCGACCCGACGCCGGCCTGCGGCATCAGACCCGCGAGGACGACCAACGGCCTCCCAGCACCGAGCTGTAGGTATGGATACGGATAGCTGCCGAGCGTCCCTTCGCGAACCTCGATCCCCTCGTGCCGTTGGCGTCTCACCACCTACCAGTGCATCACAGAAGCGAAGGGCCGATACCCCCGGCGGATGTCAGGACCACTCCTCGCCCGCGATCCAGCGGTCCGCGACCGCTCGAGGGACGACGATGACCGGTCGCTCCGCGGTCGCCGGAAGCTCAGCGGCAACGGATCCGAGCACAGCTGAGCTGATGTCGCCCCGCCCTTGCGCGGCGACGACTATGAACTCGGCGTCGTACCGATCCGCGACCTCTTTGAGAACGGTCACCGGTGGTCCCGGCTCCACTACTTCAATAGCGCCGCCGCCAGCCGCCTCGGCAGCCCGCCCGGTTGTCTCCTCGACCAGCCGGGAGACAGCGTCCTCCTGGCCCGTGACGGGCGGAGTGGCCGAGCTCGGCTTGCGATACTCCAGGATCGATTGGAGGTTCTGGCGGGCGTGGACGATAACCACCTGGCAGCCAAGACGTTGCGCCAGACGTCCGCTGAAGGTCGCTGCGGCGATCGAAAGGTCAGAGTTGTCGACGCCGCAGACGACGAAGCCCTCACCCTGACCAGTCGCTGACGCGGCCGCTTCCCCGACCGCGGCCGGAACTACGACCACTGGGCACGTGGCTCCACCGGCGACCTCGCGCGAGACGCTTCCGAACACCGCCGCCTTCAGCGGACTGCGACCGCGCGCCCCGACGACGAGCAACGTTGCCCCCTGCTCTTCGGCGGCCTCCAGGATCGCCGCGCCCGCACTGCCCTCGAGCAGACATATCTTTGGGTCGCTGTCGTGCAGCCAGGCCCGGATTGCCATCGGGACCGGTTGCACCTCGTCCTCGGGGACCGACACCGCGTGCACGACGGTCAACTCGGCACCGAGCGCGTCGGCGAGCCTGCGCGCAGTCATGACCACCGGCAGGCCAGAGGCGGAGTCGTCGACCGCGCACATGACTCTTCCACTCGTCGCTTGTCCAGGCATATTCATGACCTCGCTGCCAGCGTGACATCGGTGAGATTAGGGTCTGGTCCTGCGCCCTCCGGAGATCGGGATGCGCGCACCCCTGCGCACTTCGTGCCGCCCAGTGCGGCCGCTCAGTGATCGCTCAACGGTGCATCACGCCCGGGCGCGCGAGCGGTGCCAGCGTCGGTCCCTTGACCGGCGCGTCCCCCAACGCCTCGTCGATCGCCGCCACAACGTCGGCGGACAATTCGATCCCTGACGCGGACGCATTCGCGTGCACCTGCTCAGGCCGCGAAGCACCGACGATCGCCGATGCGACTTCCGGCCGCCGCAGCACCCACGCCAGCGCGAGCTGCACCAGCGTCAGGCCTTCGCCTTCCGCGATCGGCACGAGCCGCTCAACCGCCGCCAGCGTCTCGTCATTCATGACCATGTCCATGAACAAGCCCATCGCATCGCTCGCGGCACGCGAGCCTTCCGGTAGCGGCTGCCCCGGCTTGTACTTGCCCGTCAGCAAGCCCTGCGCCAGCGGCGACCAGACGATGTTGGAGATGTCGTATTCGGCGGACAGGGAGAACAGTTCGGCCTCCGGCGCCTGCCAGAGCATCGAGTACTGCGGTTGCGAGGAGACGAATAGACCGGGTCCGGTGATGTCGATCGCGGCCTGAATCTGCTCCGGCGTCCACTCGCTGAAGCCGAGGTAGCGCGCCTTGCCCTGCTCGACGACCTTCTGCAGCGCCTCGATCGTCTCCTCGATCGGGACGTCGACATCGAAGCGGTGCGCTTGATAGAGGTCCACGTAATCGGTCTGCAGCCGCGCCAGCGAGGCGTCGATCTGCTTGGCGATCTGCGCGGCTGAGAGTCCCCGGTCGGTGGGGTCGTCGGACATCTGGCCGTTGACCTTCGTGGCCAGGATGTAGGACTCGCGCGGGTGCTTTGAGAGGATCTCGCCCCAGGCCGTCTCGGCAGCGCCGCGCCCGTAAACGTTGGCGGTGTCGAAGAAGTTGATGTCGACCTCGAAGGCCGCCTCCGTGCAGGCGCGCGTCTGCTCGAACTCGACCCCGCCCGCGTAGGTCAGCCAGGCGCCGAGCGAGATCTCGGAGACTTCGAGATCAGAGCTACCGAGCTTCCGATATCGCATTCTCAACCTCCTGTTCGTGCTTGTCGGCGATGAAACTCATCGCCCGTTCCGCCATCGCCGTGATCGTCAGGCTCGGGTTGGCGCCGACGTTCGCAGGCACCGCCGACCCATCGCAGACCAGCAGATTCTCGTACCCGAATACCCGGTGTTGCGTGTCGACAACACCTGACTCGGGCCCTGCACCGATCACCGCGCCTCCGAGGATGTGCGCAGTCGACGGGATCGCGAGCACCGATTCCGGCAGGAAGGTGTACGCGTTCCCTCCGACTCTCTGCGCGAACCACCGCCCCGCCGCGTAGGCCGCTGCAATCTTGTCCGGATTCGGGTGCAGCGGGTCCTGTTCTGTCGTCAGCACCACGGCTCCGCCCGGCAGCCGGCGCTTGACCCGCAGCCGCATCGCGTTGTCCAGTGACTGCATCACGAGCAAACCGATCGCGCGCCGCGACGCGCCGCGCCACTTGAGCACCTGGAGCAGCGCCGTCGGGTGGCGCAGCATCGCCAGCAGGTAGTGCAGTGGTTGCGTTCCGCGCCGTCCCCCCTCGACCATCAGGCTGAAGAGCGGTACCTGCGAGTCTCCTCCAGCGCCATAAGTGACCACCTCGATGTGCGTCGACTCGTCGACATGCATGCTCGAGCTGATCGCCACCGTTTCACTGAAGTCGTATGCGGAGTCCTTGGGCGCGAGCACCGCCAGGATCGACTCGCTGTTGGTCCGCACGGTGTGACCCAGCCGCTCTGAGACACGCGGCAGCGAGCCTCCGAGCCGGCAGCGTTGCAACAGCCGGTTGCTGCCGAGCGCACCGGCGGCGACGATCACTCCGCGGGCGCGCGCGCTTGCGCGCCCGCGTCGCAGCAGCGCACCGGAACGGACGTGCGTGACCTCGTAGCCGTCCGCACCGCTGCCGTCGCCGAGCGGCTTGATGTCGACGACGTTCCGGTCTGGCATCACCTCGACCCCGAGCTTCTCCGCAAACCACAGATAGTTCTTGACGAGCGTGTTCTTGGCTCCGTAGCGGCAGCCGATCATGCAACCGCCACAACGGACACAGCCGGTCCTGTCCGGACCATCGCCGCCGAAGTACGGATCCGCCACGGTCTTGCCCGGCTCGCCGAGGAACACGCCCACGGGCGTGCGCGTATAGGTGTCGCCCGCCCCGATCGTGCTCGCGTACTCCTTCAGCAGCACGTCGGCGGCGCCGTCGCGGTCGTAGCGGGTCACGCCCAGCATCCGCTCTGCCTCCTCATAGAAGGGCGCGAGCTCACGCTCCCAATCACCGAGCTCCGACCACTGCGAGTTCGTGTAGAAGGCGTCCCGCGCGCGATAGAGCGTATTCGCGTAACCGAGGCTGCCGCCGCCGACGCCGCACCCGGACATGATGAAGATGTCCTTGAACAGCGTCATCCGGAAGACGCCGCGAAAGCCGACGTACGGAGCCCACAGGTACCGCTTCCAGTCGCTTGTGCGCTCGGCAAACTCGTGGTCGGCAAAACGCCGCCCGCACTCAAGCACACCCACCTTGTAACCCTTCTCCGCCAGGCGCAACGCCGCGACGCTGCCGCCGAATCCCGACCCGATGACGAGCCAGTCGTAGTCGAACTCCATCAGGCCTTCGGCGTCAGGACGATCACCGGGATCTGGCGGTCTGTCTTGCTCTGGTACTCCGCGAACTGCGGCTGGGCGATGGCCTGCTGCGCGAACAGACGCTCGCGCTCCTGACCGGTGGCCTCTTCGGCGATGACCCGGAGCGTGCTATCGCCAACCTCGACCTCTGTGTCCGGATGGGCCCTGAGGTTGTGGTACCAGCCGGGGTTCTCGGGCGCCCCGCCCTTGGACGCGAAGACCACGTAGCGGTCGCCGTCCGGCAGATACACGAGCGGCGCGATCCGCTCAGCGCCGGACTTCGCGCCGACGTGATGAACGAGGATCATCGGCATGCCCTCGAACATCCCTCCGACGCTCCCACCGTTCTCACGGAACTCGGTAATCACCTGCGTGTTGAAGTCCGCCATCGACATCGGGATCTCACTCCTCGTACGTGGTGGGTATCGCGCTGACATGATCGTCGCATGCTGAGGACGGTTACGGCGACGCGCTATGTCACACCGCTGCGCGAGGGCGGGTCATTGCCGGGCCTGGTGGAGGCCGACGACGACGGTCTGTACGTGGTCAAGTTCTCCGCCGCCGGCCAAGGACTGAAGGCGCTCGTGGCCGAGGTGATCGTCGGTGAGCTCGCCCGTGCGGTCGGGCTGCCCGTGCCTGAGATCGTGTTCGTCGAGATCAGCCCGGAGCTCGGCCGGACTGAGCCCGACCCCGAGATCAACGAGCTCGTGACCGGGAGCGCCGGACTCAACGTCGGGATTGACTTCCTGCCGGGCGCGCTTGACTACAACCCGGCCCGCCCCGGCGAGATCGACGCGCTTCTCGCCTCCGAGATCGTCTGGTTTGACGCGTTCACCACGAACGTCGACCGGTCGCCACGTAACCCGAACCTGCTTGTGTGGCACCGTCAGACCTGGCTGATCGACCACGGCGCCGCGCTCTACCTGCAGCATGGCGAGCGTGACCTCAGGGAGCGCGCGCACGAGCCGTTCCCGCTGATCGCGGATCACGTGCTGCTCCCGCTCGCCTCGCGCCTGGAGGTGGCGGACCTGCGCATGTCGGTCGTGCTCACGCCCGAGGTGATCGCCGGCGTCGTCGACCTGGTGCCGGGCGCGTGGCTCGGCGACGATGCCCGCGCCGGCTACCGCGACTACCTGAATGCGCGGCTCTCAGCGCCGCGCGGTTTCCTGCTCGAAGCGGAGGCGGCCCGTGGCGCCTGACCCTTTCCAATACGCCGTGCTGCGCGTGGTGCCGCGCGTCGACCGTGAAGAGTTCGTCAATGTCGGCGTGATCGTGTTCTGCCGGTCCCGCCGCTTCCTGGGGGCGCGGGTCGCGCTCGATCCGCGCCGCATCGAGTCGCTCGCCCCAGGCGTCGACCTCGAGACGGTTCGCGCACATCTGGACGCGCGCGTCCGCGTCGCGGCCGGCGAACCGGACGCCGGACCGATCGCGCAACTACCGCAGTCAGAGCGCTTTCACTGGCTGGTCGCCCCTTCGAGCACGACGATCCAGACCTCCTCCGTCCACAGCGGCCTCTCCCACGATCCCGAGCGTGAGCTCGATCATCTTTTCGAGGAGCTTGTGGCCATCTAGCCCCTAAACTCCGCGACATGCCAAAGCAACAGCGCGCCGTCCGTATGGAACAGAAGAGCCAGCTCGCCGCGATGCAGACGCTGGAGACACGCAGCGACGAGGAGCTCGAGGCGGAGACGCGCTACCGGGTGGCAGCGCAGGCGCTGCTCGGAGCCCGAAAGGCTGAGAAATTCGACGCCAAGGGTGCGCGCGAGCACTTCCAGAAAGCGCTCGCCGCCGCTCGCCCGCAGGACCGCATGCAGATCCGGCGCATGGCCGACGCCTCGCTGGCGCTGGCGGAGCGGCGCACTGGCGATCTGAAGGCGGCGACGCAGCGGCTCGGCGGTGAGGTACCGAGTTCGCGACAGCTCTTCATGCTGCGCGTCTTCGGGCTCGTCGCGCCACCGTCGAGCGCCGGTGTGATCGCCCGCATCCGCGGGATCCTGATCGCCGTAGCCGCCGTCGTCCTGGTGCTTGGGCTTGGCTTCGGCATCGTCGAGGGGATTGGCCAGGCGGCCGGAGGCATCTCACTGGACCTCGCGATCTTCTACGGCATCTTGCTTGTGCTCGTCGTCCTCGGCGTGCTCATCTACCTCGGTCGCAGACGTCAGAAGGCGGCGAAGGCGAAGCGCCGCGACGACATAGCGGCGCGCTCCGCGCGCTGACCTCAGCCGAACGCGTTCCGCGTATTTCGCCGATGTGCGGGCGCTACTCACTGACTGCGCCGAATCCGGCACAGCTGCGCGCGCGCTTTCCGGTCGGCGAGTCAATCCCGGTACAGCCCCGCTACAACATCGCGCCTGGGACCGACGTTCTAGCGGTCACGACCGACCGTGATGGCGCATCCCGCGGCGAGCTGCTGCGCTGGGGACTGGTCCCGAGTTGGGCCGAGCAGCCGAACATCGGCTTCAAGATGATCAACGCTCGCGCCGAGACGCTGATGGATCGCGCGGCCTACAGGCAACCGTTCGAGCACTTCCGCTGCCTGATCCCCGCTGATGGCTTCTATGAGTGGGAGGCGGTTCCCGGCGAGAAGCGCAAGCAGCCGTTCCACATCATCCGCAGCAACGGCCAGCGGTTCGCGTTCGCGGGTCTGTCGTCGGTCTGGCATCGGGGCGAACCCGATGAGCTGCGCAGCTGCACGATCATCACCACCGCGGCCAACGAGCGGATCGCGAAGGTTCATGACCGCATGCCCGTGATCCTCGAGCCCGACCAGGAGGAGTTCTGGCTCCAGCGCGACGCCCCACTCGAGACCCTGCAGGAGCTCCTGCGCGGGCTGCCAAGCGAGGAGATCGCGCTCCGGGCGGTTGGGCCGGCGGTCAACGACGCTCGCTACGACGGTCCAGAATGCCTCCTCGACCCGCCGCCCCCAGCCCAGCAGACCCTGTTTTCCTAGTGAGTGTCGTGAGTCGCAGGGACCCGGTGATAATCCGGCCGTGCCCATCTCCCCTCTGATCTCCGCCTATGACCAGGTCATCCTCGACCTGGATGGCACCGTCTGGGTTGGCGGTGTCGCAACTCCGCGCGCGCCTGAGGCGATCGCCGCAATCCGCGAGAGCGGCAGGCGCCTGGTGTTCGTGACCAATGACGGTGGGCACTCACCCGAGGAGTACGTCCAGAAGCTGTGGTCGATCGGCTGCACAGCGGCGGTCGAGGAGGTGGTGAGCGTCGGCTCGGCGATCCAGTACGTGCTGGCGGAGCGCAAACCAGGTGCCAATGTCTACGTCATCGGCGGGCCTCCGATCTTCCGCCACGTCGCTGACGCCGGGCACCACATCGCCAACAACACCTCACACGCGGAGACCGCCGACGTCGTCGTCGCCGTCGCCCACCGCGATTTCAACTATGCGGAGATGGTGACCGCCACGCGCGCATTGGTCGCGGGCGCCGAGCTGATCTCCGGGGGGCGTGACCGCAACTATCCGGCCGCCGGAGGCATCGCCCCGGGCACCGGCGCCGTCACTGCGGCGCTCGAGTACGCGGCCGGCGTGACTGCCCGCGCCGTCGGCAAGCCGGATCCGCAGGTGTTTGAGGTGGCTCTGGATCGCCTCGGACCGGGTCGTACGCTGATGATCGGAGACCACCTCGTCTCCGACCTCGGCGGCGCTGCGGCCGCCGGCCTCGATGCCGCCCTGGTCCTGACCGGCGTGACATCGCTCGAGCAGGCCGAAGCGGCGACCGATCCGGCGCCGGTCGCGATCGGGCAGGACCTGGCGACGCTCGTACTCTCAATCTGATGCTCTCTCTGATCGTGAACCCGTCCTCCGGCGGAGGACGCGCGGGGCGCGCGCTCGGCGCCGTTCGCGCAGCGCTCGGACACCACGGGCTCGAGCACCACGTCGAGCAGACGCTCGATCTGAAGCACGCCCGCGAGCTGGCGGTGGCCGCGGCCGCCGCCGGTGAGATGCCGGTCGCATTCGGCGGCGATGGTCTGGTCGCCGCTGTCGCCGGCGCCGTCAGAGGAGATGACACCGTGATCGGAGTGCTTCCAGGCGGCCGCGGCAACGACTTTGCGCGCTGTCTCGGACTGCCGCTCGATCCGGTGGCGGCAACGGCCGTACTCGCTCACGGCCAACCGGCAGGGGTCGACATGGGCGCCGCCGGGGACCGTACGTTCCTCGGCATCGCGACCTGCGGATTCGACTCTGAGGCAAACCGCATCGCCAACGCTGCGCGCCTGATCCGCGGTCGCTTCGTCTATACGTACGGCGGTCTGCGCGCGCTGGCGGGCTGGAAGCCGGCCTCTTTCACGCTACGGGTGGACGGGGTCGAGCACGCGCTCTACGGCTACACCGTCGCCGTTGCCAACGCGGCCATGCACGGCGGCGGCATGTTGCTAGCGCCGGAGGCGTCGCTGAGCGACGGTCAACTCGACGTCGTCATGATCGCCGACCTGACCAAACTGACCTTCCTACGGATGCTGCCGACCGTCTTCAAGGGTGCGCACGTCCAGCTCGACGAGGTCACGATTCTGCGCGGCAGCACGGTCGAGATCAGCGCTGACCGGCCGTTCACGATCTACGCCGACGGCGACCCACTTGCAATCCTGCCTGCGACCTTACGTGTTCTGCCCGCGGCGGTTCGCGTGATGGCGCCGGCTGAGTCGCCGATGAAACCGGCAGCAGCAAGATGACCGCGCTGCCAACGAAGATCAGGATCGCCCAGGCGGTCGGCGGGCTCGCACGTGCGAGCGGACGCGGGGGCGGCACCAGCCTTCCGGGCAAGGTGCTGCTCCGACTCGAGCCAGACGCGATCAGCGAGCTTTCGTCACGACTCTCGCGCGGAAGCGCGGTGATCTCGGCGACGAACGGCAAGACCACGACCGCGACGATCACCGCCACGGTCCTCGAACGCGCCGGGCGCGCGCTCGTCCACAACCGAGCCGGCGCGAATATGGCCGGTGGCATCGCCTCGACGCTGCTCTCGGCATCGCGGGCACGAAGCGGTATTGACGGCGACACCGGACTGTTCGAGGTCGACGAGTTCTGGCTCGAGGCCGTCACCGATCAGGTCCAGCCACGCGCGCTGCTGCTCGCCAATTTGTTTCGTGACCAGCTCGACCGCTACGGCGAGCTCGAGACGATCGCGGACCGCTGGGCGCACGTGGTCGCCACGCTGCCCAGCAGCAGCGCCCTCGTGCTGAACGCCGATGACCCGCTGATCGCCGATCTGGGCCGCGGCCGTCGCGACGTCCTCTACTTCGGGATCGACGATGACTCGCTGGCGCTGCCCGAGATGCAGCATGCTTCGGATTCCAAGCACTGCCGCCGTTGCGGCGCGCCGTATCGCTACGACGCGATCTATCTGGGCCACCTCGGGCACTACCACTGCCCCACCTGCGGGCAACAGCGGCCTGAGCCGAGTGTCCGGGCCGAGCAGATCACCCTGCACGGAACTTCGGCTGCCACGTTCATGCTGATAACCCCCGCCGGCGAGCGCTCCGTGTTCCTGCGGCTCCCCGGGCTCTACAACGTGTACAACGCCCTGGCGGCCACCTCGTTGTGCCTCGCCCTCGGTGTGGGTCTCGAGGACATCATCACCGGCTTGGAGGCCGCTACCGCCGCCTTTGGGCGAGCTGAGACCATCACACTCGGGCCGGCAACGTTGCAGATCATGTTGATCAAGAATCCGGCAGGCGCCAACGAGATCCTGCGCACGCTCGTGCTCGAGTCAGGCCAGCTGGACGTGCTCGCGATCCTCAACGACAACATCGCCGACGGCCGCGATGTCTCATGGGTCTGGGACGCCGACTTCGAGCTGCTGACACCGCATCTGCGCAGTGTCACCTGTGCCGGGACGCGAGCTGCAGAGCTCGCTGTCAGGCTGAAGTACGCTGGCGTACCGGGCGCTGCCCTCGCCGTCGTGCCAGACCTTCCGCTGGCGCTCGACCAGGCCATCGCAGGCGCGGCCGACGGCCGGGTGTTCGCACTGCCGACCTACACGGCACTGCTGGCCTTGCACGACGAGCTTGCGAGCCGGGGTCATGTCGCCCAGTACTGGGAGACGGCCGCGTGAGCACCGTGATCTGGCACGACCTTGAGTGCGGACGCTATACGCAGGACCTCACCCTCTGGCTGAGGCTTGCGAATGAGCGACTGGACAACACTCAACCTGTACTCGACGTTGGAGCAGGCTCCGGTCGCGTTACGATTCCGCTTGCCCAAGCTGGCCATGCCGTAGTTGCACTCGATACGGACCCTGACCTGTTGGTTGAGCTTGAACATCGAGGAGCCGGGCTTCCGATCGAGACGGTCTGCGCGGACGCGCGCGAGTTCTCCCTTCCGGGGCGCCGGTTCCCGCTGATCATCGTGCCGATGCAGACGGTGCAGCTGCTCGGTGGCCAGGCCGGCCACGTCGCGTTCTTCGAGCGGGCGGCGGCGCATCTTGCGCCCGGAGGCGTCGTGGCAGTCGCAATTGCCTCAGCCGATGATTTTGAGGAGTTCGAGTGGCACGAGGGAGACCCGTTCCCGATGCCGGACATCGCCGAGGTCGATTCCCGCGCCTACTTCAGCCAGCCGACCGCCGTGCGGCGCGAGGGGTACGTCTTCGTACTCGAACGTCGCCGTGAGGAGGTGGACGCACGCGGAGCACGCACGACGAGCGCAGACCGGATCGAGCTAGACATCGTCACCGTTCAGGGTGTGCAGGAGGCCGGCCAGCGGGCCGGCCTCAAACCGCTCATGGTCCGTCAGGTTCCGCCAACGGGGGAACACATCGGCAGCCAGGTGGTGATCCTTGGTGTCTGAGTCCGCCACGCTGCGTGTCTGCGCGCTCTACCCCGACCTGATGAACATCTACGCGGACCGCGGCAACCTGCTGATGCTGCGCCGACGCTGTGAGTGGCGCGGCCTGGGCTTTGAGCTGTCAGGTGCCGGGATCGGGGGGCCGCTCGACCCCAACATTGCCGATCTTTACTACATGGGCGGTGGCCAGGATCGCGACCAAGCGCTCTGCGCGACGGACCTCTACGAGCACAAGCGTGGGGGGCTCGTCGCCGCCGCAGAGCGCGGTGCCGTCGTGCTGGGTGTCTGCGGTGGCTACCAATTGCTTGGCCACGCGTATCAGCTCGGCGACGAGGAGTTGCCCGGAGTCGGTCTGCTGGACCTCCGCACGGTCCGCGCCGACGGGCCGAGGCTGATCGGCAACGTCGCTATCGAGGTCGACCTCCCGGGCGCCGCGGGCCGTGTGCTGGCAGGGTTCGAGAACCATGGTGGCCGCACCCACCTCGGCGACGGCGCCGTGCCGCTCGGCCGTGTCCTCCGCGGCCACGGTAACAACGGCCATGACTCCCAGGAAGGCGGTCGCAACGGCAACGTCATCGGCACCTATCTGCACGGTCCGCTGCTCCCGAAGAACGCGTGGTTCGCCGACTGGCTGATCGCGACCGCGCTGGGTGGCGAGGTTGAGCTTGAGCCGCTCGACGACGAGCTCGAACTGCTCGCGCACGCCGACGCGCGCAAGGCGGCGGGGCTGTGAGCGCACGGCGACTGATCCTCGGCGTTGCGGCTGCGCTCACGCTCTGCGGCGGGCTCCTGGCCGGTCTGGGTGCAGGTACAGCATCGGCAGGTCACGCCGGGACAGCCACGACTTCGGCGTCGACTGCAACTGGCGTGCCCGGGGTGACCACCGTCACCACGCCGACGCTTCCGCCCCCGGACCTGCCAGGTCATGACCGTCCGCCCATTGCTCTCGGAGACATGAACACGCCGGAGCAGTTCATCATCGGGCAGCTCTACCAGCTGGCACTCCAGCAGCAGGGCTACACGGTTCTGCTCAGCCGCAACGTCGGATCCCCTTTGGTGCGGACGACTGCGATCAAGGACGGCTCCCTCGACGTGTATCCGGAGTACCTCGACCAGTGGAACAGCTACGTGGCGCACCTGCACGACCGCTTCCAGACGCTGTCAGCGTCGTACGCGGCGGGCAGCGCCTATGCGCGCGAGCACGGGTTCGCGATGCTGAAGCCGACGCCCTTCAGCAACACCGCCGGGCTGGCGGTCACCTCGGAGTACGCGCAGCAGAACCACGTCAGCTCGATCGCTGACCTCACCCGTGGGACCGGAATTATCATCGGCGTGCCTCTCGAGTTCGAGGTCGCCACGCACGGCCTGCCCGCCCTCGCTCGTGCCTATCACCTGCGCCCGGCGTTGACGGCGCCGAACTCACGCTGGTTCGTGCAGCAGATCAATGACGTCGGTTCGCAGTACGGATGGCTCACCTCGGGGAACGTCGACGTCGCGTTCAGCTACACGACCGATCCAGAGCTCGCTGGGCCGGAGTTCCGCGAGCTACAGGACCCCAAGCACGTCTTCGGTTTCGGCAACGTCGTACCCGTGACCACACCGCACGTCCTGCGCGTCGAGGGGCCAGTGTTCCGGGAAACGATCGATCGAGTCGACGCGCTCCTGACCACGCAGGCGATGCGTGGACTCAACAGCGAGTATTCCGTGGGGAGACACAACCCCACGCCGATCGCCGAGCAGTTCCTGGAGGGCAACGGAATCCTGCCCGCGAGCCAGTACGCGCCGGTTACAACGACGACGTCGGTCACTACGACGACGGCAACGCCCTAACGCCGCTCGAGCCGAAGCCGGCGCTGCCGCGCTCGCTGCCGCTCAGTTCCTCGACCTCGATGACACCTGGCGTCGCGACTGCGACCAGCACCAGCTGCGCGATCCGGTCCCCGGCCGCGAGCGTGAAGGCCTCGCGCGAGTCAGTATTCAGCAGCAGCACCTGGAGCTCGCCGCGGTAGCCGGCGTCGATCAGGCCGGGCGCATTGACGAGCGCGATCCCGTGACGTGCGGCCAGTCCGGATCGC
Source organism: uncultured Conexibacteraceae bacterium (assembly GCA_963720195.1). Taxonomy (GTDB): domain Bacteria; phylum Actinomycetota; class Thermoleophilia; order Solirubrobacterales; family Solirubrobacteraceae; genus Palsa-465. The sequence continues at coordinate 912,527 of CAVRFD010000003.1, read as the reverse complement.
GGCAGCACCAGCCCGGCGTGGCCGGTCGGGATCTCGACTGCGATTCCGGTTCGCACGCTGGCGCGCTCACCGGGTTCAAGCGTCACTGACTCGAGCGCGTACAGATCGAGGCCTGCATCGTGCGCATAGGCGCGGGTGGGCAGGACCGCCCCTGGGTCGAGCTTCGCGACCCTCAGCGTTTCAGGCGCAGCGCTCACCTCAACGCTGGCTCGGCGACGGCGAACTCCGAGAACCGATCGGCGACGGGCGCAGGCAGGCGCACGGTCACATGGACTCCGTCGGCGCTGTCCTCGCGTACGAGATCGCCGGCGATGGCGTGCAACTCGGCCAAGCGTCCGCCCTCGCTATATGGGATCAGCAGCTCAACTGTCCGCAGGCGGCGTGCGAACTCATGCTCGATCGCCTCTTTTAGCGCCTCGAGACCGTCACCGGTAACGGACGAGACGAGCAGTGCGTCGGGGTGGCGGTGACGCAGCTCGGCGCGCCCGTCGGCGTCCAGTCGGTCGATCTTGCTGAGCACCAGCATCCGCGGGACATCACCTGCTCCGATCTCGTCGAGCACTTCCTCGACCGCACCGATCATCGACAGACGGTCCTCCTCGGGCGCCGATCCGTCGACGACGTGCAGGATCAGATCGGCCACGCGAGTCTCCTCGAGCGTCGCCCCGAAAGACTCGACCAACTGGTGTGGAAGCTTGCGGATGAAGCCGACCGTGTCGGTCATCAGGTAATCGCGCCCGCCGGCACGCATCAAACGTGTCGTCGGATCCAGCGTGTGGAACAGCCGATCGCCCACACCGACCTCAGCCCCGGTAAGGGCATTCAGCAGCGTCGACTTGCCGGCGTTCGTGTAGCCGGCCAGCGCCACCTGCGGAAAGTGGGCACGCTCGCGCTCGGCCCGCATGACGGAACGGTTCGAGCGGACGTGGGCGAGCTTGCGCTTGAGTGCCGCGATCCGGTCACGCGCCAGGCGGCGGTCGGTCTCGATCTGGGTCTCGCCCGGACCTCTGGTCCCGACGCCACCACCGAGCCGCTCGAGGTGGGTCCACAGGCCGCGCATACGGGCAAGGTTGTACTGCAGCTGGGCGAGTTCGACCTGCACCTTGCCCTCGGCGCTGTGCGCGTGCGCCGCGAAGATGTCGAGGATCACAGCCGTGCGGTCGACGACGGGTACGCCCAGCGCCTCTTCGAGGTTGCGCTCCTGGCGTGGCGAGAGCTCGTCGTCGCTGGCCACCACGTTCGCGTCGGCCCGCTTGATCTCGTCCTTCAACTCGGCGAGCTTGCCGGGGCCGATGTACGTGTTCGGGTGCGGCTGATCTCGGTGCTGGACGCTGGCGCCGACCGTCGCCACCCCGGCCGTGAGCAGCAGCTCACGGAGCTCGTCGAGCTGCTCCTCGCCGCCCTGAGGAAGCGCGGCGATCATGTAGGCGCGCTGGCGCGCGCGGGCTTGTCGCGGAGTTGTTGTCGGTGCTGCCATTAGACCGACATTACAACGCGCGGCGACTCCCGCCTACAGGGTCCGCAGGCGCTCGACGGCCTCGAGCAGGCGGTCGTCCGGAGTGGTCAGCGAGATCCTGAAGAAGCCCTCGCCACTCTGCCCGTACGCGCCGCCCGGTGAGATCACGACGGCCGCCTGCTCGAGCACGTGCTCGCAGTACTCCGCCGAGCTCGCGAAGCCGTCGGGGATCGGTGCCCAGATATAGATCGTGCCCTTCGGCTTGGTCACCGTCACGCCCGCCTGTGCAAGCGCATCGCAGGCGAGATCGCGACGCCGGGCGTATACGACGTTCATCGCCTTTACGTCAGCATCCACCGCCGGCTCGAGTGCGGCAATGCCGGCAAGCTGCACGGCCTCGAACAGCCCGGAGTCGATGTTCGACTTGAGCCGCCAGTAGTGGGCGATCGCCTCGGCATTGCCGACGATCGCCGCGCACCGCCAGCCCGTCATGTTGTAGCCCTTGGACCAGGAGAAGACCTCGACGCCGATGTCCTTGGCGCCGGGCGTGGCGAGAAACGACGGAGCGACATAGCCGTCGTAGGTCGTCTCGCTATAGGCGTTGTCGTGAACTGCGAGGACGTCATTCGCGCCCGCGAGGTCGACCACACGTTCGAAGAACCCGTCTGGAACCGTGGCGCCCGTCGGGTTGTTCGGATAGTTGAAGTACATCAGCCGCGCACGCCGCAGCACGTCGCCTGAGATGGCGTCCAGGTCAGGCGCAAAGCCGAGCTCCGGCACCAGCGGCATCAGCACGGGCTCGGCCCCGGCGAGGATCGGGCCGCTGGTGTAGACGGGATAGCCCGGATCGCTGGCCAGCGCGAGGTCGTCGGGATCGAGGAACGCGAGGTTGAGGTTGAAGATGCACTCCTTCGCGCCGATCGCCGGCATCACCTCGGTATCCGGATCGAGTTGCACCCCGAACCGCCGCGCGTAGAACGCGGCCACCGCCTCGCGAAAGTCCTGACGCCCGCGGTTGCTGGGGTACTGATGCGTACTCGGATCTGCGACGGCCCTCTGCGCAGCCGCGACAATAGCTGGGTACGTCGGCGTATCCGGATCGCCGATGCCAAGGCTGATCACGTCGACGCCGGCAGCCCGCTTCTCGGAGATCTTGCGCTCGAGCTCGGCGAACAGGTAGGGCGGGATCCGCTCCAGGCGGCTACTCGGTCTCACGCAACTCCTCCAATAGCTCCTCGGCGAACGTCCCGCGCATCACGGGAACCGCCCAGCCGGTCAGGTTGATGTGCAGGTCCTCCCCCACCTCCACCTCAAGTTCACCGCCGTCGAGTACGACCGTGACGGGCGAGTCGCCACCCCTGAGCACGTAGGCCACGGCGGCGCCGATCGCGCCGGTGCCGCTTGCCGAGGTCTCGCCGACGCCGCGCTCGAAGATCCGCGCGCGGATCCGCCCGGGGCCAAGAACCGTGTACCAGGAGACGTTGGTCCGGTTCGGAAACAGGTTGCTGAGCTCGAACGCCGGCCCGATCGCACCGAGGTCGAGCAACTCGAGGTCCTTCTCGGTCTCAACCTCTATCGAACATTGAGGGTTGCCGGTGTCGACGTGCTGGAACGTCCACTCACGACCGGCGGCGAAAAGTGTGCCCAGGCCGTCCGCCGCGCCGTCCGGGTAGTCCGGCCCGCGTAGGCGGGCGCGGCCCATATCGACCTTGCAGGTCGTCGGCGACGTGATCGTGGCGCGGATCTCCCCGGCCGGCGTCTTGATCGAGAAGCGGTCGTCATTCGTCCAACGACGGCGGCGCAGAAACAGGATCGCCTCGCGCGCGCCGTTGCCTGAGAGCCCTGCTTCCGACCCGTCGGGGTTGAAGATCCGTAGGTTCGCGACGAAACCCGGCTCGTCCGGTTCCCGCAGAACGAGGATGCCATCAGACCCGATTCCGATATGAGGAGCGCACAGCCGCTGCACCCGCCCCGGCGTCAGCTCGAACGGGATCGAGCGCTCGTCCAGAATCACGTAGTCGTTGCCGAGCGCCTGCCACTTCTCGAAGTTCACCGCGCGCAGGCTAGATGATTGATTCCAAGTTCGTCGGAAGCGCGGCGGTCACCCGCTGAGCCAGCGCCTGGCGATCTCTGCCGCCGCATCCTCAGCTGTACGGTCGGTGACGTCGACCGAGACCACGTCCGGAAGCTTTCGCATCCAAGTGAGTTGTCTGCGGGCGTAGTTGCGCGTCCGGCGTTTCATCGCCTCGACGTTCCCCGTCAGGAGCTCTTCGAAGCCGAGCGCTTTGCGAGCGGTCGCACTGGCTCCGCCGGCATGTGCCGCGCGGACCTCCGCCTCGACGCCGGCGGCGAGCATCGCGTCGACGCGGGCGTCGATTTGGGAGTAGAGCCGCTCCCTCTCGGCCACGAGCCCGACGAGCAGCGTCGGATGGCGGACCTCGTGCGTCCACAACTCAGACCGCTCCATCGGTGGCTCCAGCTCACCCGCCTCCTCCAACTCGAGCGCTCGCACGATCCGGTGACTGTCGGTTGGGGCGATATCAGCAGCCGCCCACGGCGCCCGCGCGTTGAGCAGCGCATGCAACGCCTCCGGACCGCTGCGCTGCAGCTCAGCCAGCCAGCGCTCACGCGTGCCCTCAGCGGGCGGTGGCTTCAGCGAGAGGTTCGCCAGCGCCGCCCGCAAGTACAGCCCGGTACCGCCAACGACGATCGGCCTGCGCCCGGCCGCCAGCAGGCCATCGATCTCGGCGTGGGCAAGGTCAGCGTATTGGCCCGCACTGAACTCCGCATCCACCGGCAGAAATGAGATCAGGCGATGTTCCAGCTCCGCCCGCTCGGCGGCGGTGGCAGCTCCTGTGAGGATCTCAAGCCCCGTGTAGACCTGAAGTGCGTCGGCCGAAACGGCTACAGGGTCCTCGCCCTCCGCACGTAGGATCCGCGCCAGCGCCGTTGCGATCGCAGTTTTTCCGACGGCGGTCGGCCCGAACAGTGCGATCACGTCTGGACGTTGCATTGCCGCGCAGTATCGTGGCCGCGATGAAGACAGGCGTATTGAGCGTGTTTCGGTGAAGGTCGCCGGGGCCAAGATCCTGCTGACTGGGGCGAGCGGAGGCGTCGGCCATGCGCTCGCCCGGGCACTGCACGGACACGGCGGCCAGTTGCTGCTCACCGGGCGCCGGGTCGAGGCGCTCACCCCGCTGGCCGACGAGCTGGGCGCACTCGCGATTTCGGCTGACCTCGCCAGCCGAGCCGAGGTCGAGCGGCTCGCCAACGACGCCGCGGACGTCGACATCCTCGTCGCCAACGCGGCGCTTCCCGCTTCCGGTGATCTGCTGGAGCTGAGCCAGGCGCAGATCGACACGATGCTCGAGGTCAACCTCCGCGCGCCGATCGCGCTCACGCGCGCGCTCGCGCCGGCGATGGTCGAGCGTGGACGCGGGCACATCGTGCTGATCTCCTCACTCTCGGGCAAGGCGGCGGCGCCGGCTGCCTCGATCTACAGCGCCGCCAAGTTCGGCCTGCGCGGCTTCGCACATGGCGCCCGGGCTGATCTGCGCGGCGCCGGTGTCGGCGTCTCCGTGATCATGCCCGGCTTCGTTCGTGACGCCGGCATGTTTGCCGACACGGGCGTGAAGCTGCCGCCCGGAGTGGGCACCAGCTCAACGCAGCAGGTTGCCGACGCCACGATCAGGGCGATCGAGCGCAATCGCGGCGAACTCACGGTGGCACCGTTTGGGCTGCGTCTCGGTGCCAACCTGGCGTCTGTGGCGCCTGACCTTTCGGCGTTTGCGCAACGGCTGCTGGGCGGTGCAGCGGTCGCGCACGAGGTCTCTGCCAATCAGGTCGTGAAGCGTCCCGATGACCGCTAGCGGCGTTCCGCCGTTTCGCCCGGAGACCGACGGTGGTGGCGGCATCTGGGTTGTACGGCGCGCGCTCGCGATCGGCCCTGTCAGGCGCTTGGCCGTCGATTTCGGTAGGTACGCCGACCCGATGCTGCACCGGCTGACACGTGGCCGTTTCGGTGTGCGCCTGGCGATGCCGCTGGCAAGCATGACCACGACCGGTGCCCGGTCACGGCAGCCGCGCACGGCTGCCGTTCTCTACTTCAGCGACGGTGAGGACGTGATCTTGATCGCCTCCAACTGGGCCCGCGCTCACCACCCTGCCTGGTACCACAACCTCAAGGCCCATCCGACGGCGCACGCTGGCGCGCGGTGACCGCTCCGGCACCTACAGCGCTAGCGAGGTCACCGACGAGCCGGAGCGGGAGCGCCTGTTCGCCCTCGCCGAGCGCGTCTACCCGGGATACGCCGACTACAGGGAGCGGACGGCGAAGATCGGGCGGCAGATTCCCCTCATGCGTCTGAGCTTGACCGAGTAGCTGCGTCAGCTACGGGGCGCGCCGGAGTCCGCGATGGCGCGGTGCTCACCGGTGACGCTGCCCAGCGCGGCGATGATCTCATCCGCCAGGCGCGCGCCGTCCGAATGCCGATCCGGCGTCGCCTGGACGCGCACGACCACCGATTCCCCGTTGATCTCCTCCAGCAGTACGCTCGGGGCCTTGCGCGTCGGCACTGAGATGTTCGTGTCGAGGATCGACTGGACGTGGGTCAGGCTCACGCCGGAGCCGAGGGTGACCCTGACGTCCACCGGATTCGGCTCCCGCAGCGGCAGCACAGCGGCGGACAGCACGACGTTATTGGGGATCATCACGCGCTCCTCCCCGCGTGAGAGCGTCGTGTAGAGCAGCCCGAGCGACGCGACCACGCCCTCCATCGAGCCGGCGAGCACGCCTGCCTGCAGGCGCACGCGCTCACCCAGCCGGAACGGGCGCGCGCTCAGCAGCACCATCCCGGCGAACAGGTTTCCCAGTGTCTGCTGTGCCGCGAGACCGAGGACGACGGCGGTGAACGCGCCGCCGACGGCGATCGCCTGCGGCGAGATCCCGCCCACTGCCAGGGCAGCAAGCACCGTGGCGCCCACCGCCACGAGCCTGATCAAAAACTCGACGGTCCCGGCGGTGGCCGGATCCATACGGCGGAAAAGCGCCGGGCCGACCTTGCCAAGGTCGCGCGAGATCATCCAGCCGAGCGCCAGCACGAGGAAGACCGCAACGATCGTCACTGGCGCCTTCCCGACGATCCAGGTTTCAGGCGGCTTCTGCTTGGCGAGATCGTCGATGTGGTCGCGTGCCCAGCTCTCGCCGACTATGACCGCTATGAACGCCGCCAGCTCGAAGGGCAGGCGGCGTGCCGCCATCCGCGCGGCGTGCCGGTTGATCTCGACATCCAGCCCGACAGCGGCCCACGCCTCGCTGCGCGTCTCGAACATGCGATCGAGCGCAGGGGCCTTGCGGTTCCTGAAGATACGTGGCATCCGGGGTAGTTCTAGACGACGGCGCGGGCGATCAGCGACATCTCGCCGGTCAGCGTCTGGCTGGTCGCACCAGTGATCTCAACCTGCACGAGGTCTCCGGGTTCTCCGAGTCCGTCGAAGTTCACGACCTTGTTGTGGCGGCTACGCCCGCGCAGGCGGCTCGGATCTGTCCGTGAGGGCCCCTCGACCAGCACGTCGAGCGTGCGTCCGACGAAGCGCTGCGCGCGCTCGCTCGCACGCCGCTGGATGACCTCGACGAGCCGCTCGAGCCGCTCGACCTTGAGCTCGTGCGGGATCTGGTCGGCCAGCTCAGCCGCCTCGGTGCCGCGTCGCGGCGAGTAGATGAACGTGAACGCGCCGTCGTAGCCGACCTGTTCGGCCACCTCGAGCGTCTGCCGAAAGTCCTCGTCCGTCTCGCCCGGAAAGCCGACGATGATGTCTGTTGTGATCGCGCAGTCGGGCACGTGTTCACGGATCAGTGCTACGCGATCCAGGTAGCGCTCGCGTGTGTAGGTGCGCCGCATCCGCTTGAGGATCGCGCTCGAGCCGGACTGCAGGGGAAGGTGGATGTGCTCGCAGAGAGCGGGCAGCTCCGCATGTGCGCGGATCACATCCTCACGCATGTCCTTGGGATGCGGGCTCGTGTAGCGGATCCGCTCGATGCCGGGGACCGCGTCGACGCGCCGCAGTAGCTCGGAAAAGGAGATCCGCGACTCGGCGGGCAGGTCGCGTCCGTACGAGTTGACGTTCTGGCCGAGCAGCGTGACCTCGGTGACGCCGTCACCCGCCAGGCGCTCAACCTCGGCGATCAGCGTGCCAGGGTCGCGGCTGACCTCGCGCCCACGGGTCGAGGGCACGATGCAGTAGGAGCAGACGCAGTTGCAGCCGACGCTGATCTGCAGCCAGCCCTGGAACTCACGCGCCCGCTTGACCGGCAGATCACCGGTGAAGGATTCGAACTCGAAATAGCCCTGCGCGGTCAACGAGTCGCTGGTCAGGAACTCCGCCAGCTTCGGCACCTGCCCCGGACCGAAGGCCACATCGACGAACGGGAAGCGCTGGAAGACCTCGTCCTTCACCGACTGGGCCCAACAGCCGCCGACGCCGATCACCGTGTTCGGCGCCCGCCGCTTGAGCGCGTTCGCCTCATGCAGGTGCGCGATGAAGCGATCGTCCGCCTTCTCGCGGATCGAGCAGGTGTTGAACAGGATCAGATCAGCATCCCGACGCTCAGCCACCTCGCTGTAACCGAGCGACTCGAGCATCCCCTTCATGCGCTCCGAGTCGTGCTCGTTCATCTGGCAGCCGAACGTGGTCAGGTGGTAGCGCTTCACGGCCCCAAGAGTAGCCCTGCTGCGGCCTGATCCGCCCATGAGCGGTGCATCGCGTTCACGGCTCCTCAGCGCGCGTAGTCGACGGCACGGGACTCACGGATCACTGTCACCTTGATCTGCCCCGGGTACTCGAGCTGGCGTTCGATGTTGCGGGCGATCTCGAACGAGAGCAGCGTTGCGCCCGCGTCGTCGACGGCAGCGGGGGCGACGATCACGCGGATCTCGCGGCCCGCCTGCATCGCGTAGACCTTCTCGACGCCGGGATGGTTGTTGGCGATCTCCTCGAGGTCACGCAGGCGCTTCACGTACAGCTCGAGCGACTCACCGCGGGCACCAGGCCGCGCGCCTGAGAGCGCGTCGGCCGCCTGGACTATCACTGCCTCCACGGTCTGGGGTTCGACCTCGTTGTGGTGGGACTCCATTGCGTGGACGACGGCCTCGGTCTCACCGAACTTACGGGCCACCGAGCCGCCGACGAGGGCGTGTGGACCCTCCACCTCGTGAGTCACCGCCTTGCCGATGTCGTGCAGGAGCGCTGCGCGGCGTGAGGTCTTCGCGCTCGCACCCAGCTCCGACGCCATCATCGCCGCGAGGCGTGACACCTCGACGGAGTGGGCGAGGACGTTCTGGCCGTAGCTGGTCCGGAACTTCAGCCGGCCCAGGTACCTGATCAGCTCGGGATTCAGGCCCTGCACCCCGGCGTCGAACGCGCCCTGCTCGCCAGCCTCGACGATGTGCGTCTCGAGGTCCGACTTGACCTGGTAGTAGACCTCCTCGATCCGCGCCGGGTGGATGCGACCGTCCTGCAGGAGTTTCTCGAGGGTCAACCGCGCAATCTCACGGCGCACGCCGTCGAACCCTGAGAGCACTACCGCGCCCGGCGTGTCGTCGATGATGAAGTCGACGCCGGTGAGCGTCTCCAGGACGCGGATGTTGCGGCCCTCGCGTCCGATGATCCGCCCCTTCATGTCGTCGGAGGAAAGTTGAACGACGGAGACGGTGGTCTCGGCGGCGTGGCCGGCGGCCAGCCGCTGCATGACGACAGCGAGGATGTTGCGCACCCGCCGGTCGGCCTCGCGCCTTGTGTCGTCCTCGATCTGGCGCAGCCGGCGCGCGGCCTCCTGACGAGCCTGGTCCTCGACCGTCTCGATCAGCATCTGCTTGGCCCGGGCCGCCGACAAACCTGAGATCCGCTCCAGTTCGCGCACGAGCTCTTCCTGCTTGATTTCAATCAGGCTCGCACGCTCGACTACCTGAGCCTCGCGCAGCCCCAACTCGTGCTCGCGCTTGGCCAGTTCCTCGCTATGCGCCTTACCGCCGCCGTTGCTTATGGCCGGCGGCGGTGCCGGTTGTGCCGGCGGTGCGTCGGTGGCTGTCGCTGCGCTCGCAGGCGGGTTTGCCGTGCCTCCGCCCGCGTGAGCGGGCAGCCTCCCCGCGCCGGTCACGCGCGCATAAACGACCGCAGCCACGACGATCCCTACGGCGATCAACGCTGCGGCAACGATGACGTCCATGGTCGTTCCTCTCCAACGGTTCGCGAGACCGCGAACCGCTCAACCTCTTCATTTGTCGGAGCGACCGAGCGGGCGGGTTCTCCTTCTGCTGGGAGCTCTACCGGTATCAAAGTTCATGGGATTTCCAGGGTTTTTGGTTTCACCGGCCATCCCGGCCGTTCGTTCGCTATCAGCGATCCTATCGCGCCCCCAAGGGCCTGTGAACTCGCTCACACAGGCGCGCGCCGCGCCCACTCCCTCACCGCATCCGCCGCCATCTCGCTCTCATAACCCTTGCGGGCCAGCACACCGAACGCGCGCTCATGGTCCCGTCGCTCAGCCGGTCCGCCGGGAAACCGCTGCACGAGCAGCGCCACGGCACGGCCAAGCTCACCGGCCGGCTCGCCTGCCCCCGCGTCATCTTCGCCCGGGCTTGCCAGCGCCGCCTCGACCAGATCGCGATCGATCCCGCGCTCACGCAACGCTCGGGCGATGCGCTCGTTGCCCCACGCCTCGAGCGCCCGTTTGTCCTGCGTGAACACACTCGCGTAGCGCGCATCGTTCAGATAACCGAACTCGACCAGCTCCGCGACCACCGCATCGATCTCACCCTCGGAGATCTCAGCTTTCTCCAGGCGGGCACGGACCTCGGCCACAGTCCGCTCCCGCTTGTTCAGGTAGGCGTACGCAATGCCGAGCCCCTTGGTGGAGGGCAGCATCCCCTTGCCTACGGCCTCCACTAGACGGTCTGGCTCAGGCAGCAGCCCCGAGCTCCTCTTCGGCGAAGTCGCCCTCGGGCGGGTCCGTGTGCTCAATCGGCTTCACGAGGTCCTGCCCGATTCCCAGAATGGCGTACACCTTGGACTCGATCTCCTTGGCGACCTCCTGATGCTCGTCCAGATACGCCTTGGCGTTGCCGCGGCCCTGGCCGAGGCGCTCATCGCCGTATGAGAAGAACGAGCCGGATTTGGTGACGATGTTGTGCTCGATGCCGTAATCCAACAGGCAGCCCGAGGTCGAGATGCCACGACCGAACTCGATGTCGAATTCAGCCTGCTTGAACGGCGCCGCGACCTTGTTCTTGACGACCTTCACACGCACGCGGTTACCAACGGCCTCGGTCCCGTCCTTCAGGGTCTCGATCCGGCGGATGTCGAGCCGCTGCGAGGCGTAGAACTTCAACGCCCGTCCGCCCGGCTGCGTCTCCGGCGAGCCGAACATGACGCCGACCTTCTCACGGATCTGGTTCGTGAACACGCACAGCGTCTGCGTGCGGTTGAGCGTGCCGGTGAGCTTGCGCATCGCCTGCGACATCATCCGCGCCTGAGAACCGACGGTCTGGTCGCCCATCTGGCCCTCGAGCTCCGCGCGCGGCGTCAGCGCGGCGACCGAGTCGACAGCGATCACGTCGACCGCGCCCGAGCGCATCAGCATGTCGACGATCTCCAGCGCCTGCTCGCCGTAGTCCGGCTGCGACACCAGCAGTTCGTCGATGTCGACGCCGATCCGCTGTGCGTACAGCGGGTCCATCGAGTGCTCGGCGTCCACGAACGCACACACGCCGCCAAGCTTCTGAGCCTCCGCGAGGATGTGGTAGACGAGCGTCGTCTTGCCCGAGGATTCCGGGCCGAAGATCTCGATGATGCGGCCGCGCGGAACGCCGCCGATCCCAAGTGCGAGATCCAGCGACAACGCTCCCGTCGGGATCGCATCGACCGCCACGCGCGCGCCGGGGTCGCCCATCCTCATCACGGTGCCCTTGCCGAACTGCCGCTCGATCTGGGTCAGCGCCCCCTGCAGCGCCGCCTGGCGCTTGGCATCGGACTTCGGATCCGCCGATGCACCAGGCTTGGCGCCTGCCTTGTCCTGTTCACTCATGCTCGTTTGGCTCCTTGTCTCAATACCTCTGTGGACGATCACGCTACGGCCTGGATCGGACGGAACCGCAGAACACGTGTTCGCACAAGAGCCAAATGTCAAGGCTGTGTGCCGAGAGCGTGCCAATCGCGCCACAGACGCCGTTTTCGGCACAGAGTCGACACACCACGACACAAAGTCGGCACATGTGTGGAGGCCACTTTAAGAGCACCCACCTCCGATCCACCGTCGCAAAGTGACGTGGCCCGGGCCACGTCACGAACCGAAGAACGCTCAGTCGCTCTCGCCGTGCAGCACCCGCGCGATCAGATGCATCGCCACGGTTGTGGACCGCTCGCGCACCGTGGCACGGTCACCCGGCAGATTCGCGGTGCGAGTCAGAACCCGCTCGGCGGCCGCCGCACCGCTGCCGGCCCGCCCGTAGGTGACCGAGAAGCACACGAACCCGACGGGCTTCTCCGGCGTGCCGCCACCCGGCCCGGCAACTCCCGTGATGCCGGCACCGACGGAGGTGCCGAAGCGCCGCCGGGCACCGTCGGCGAGCGCCCGCGCAACCTCGACGGATACGGCGCCGTGCTGAGCGATCAACTCGGGTGCGACCCCGACCAGGTCCGTCTTCGCGGCGTTGCTGTAGACCACGGCACCGCCGATCACGTACTCCGACGAGCCCGGGCGATCGGTCAGGCGGGCGGCAAGCAGGCCGCCGGTACAGGATTCGGCCAGGCCGATCGTCTCGTGCCCGGATAACAGAAGCGACGCGACCTGCTCGTCGATCGTGCGGCCGTCGCGCGAGAACAGCTTGTCTCCGTGACGCGACGCGATGAAGTCGACCAGTGCCTCGTAATCTGCCTGGGCGTCGGGCTCGAACCGGGTCGAGACCTCGATCTCCCCGCGCCGCAGGCAGGTGGTGATCTCAAGCGGTGCAAGGACCAGCCCGGTCGCGTCCGCGGCACGCAACGTGTTGGCGATCTCCGCCTCCGGCATGCCGAACAGGCGCACGATCTCGTGTCGGTACTCGGTGGCGCCCGCGATCGCCCGTCGGAAGGCATCCGACGCAATCGCGTCCTGCCACATCGGCTGCAGTTCGCTCGGCGGTCCGGGCAGGACGACCACCGTCGGCCCGCCCGCACCATCGGCCGGCGGCACGACCAGGCCCGGCGCGGTGCCTCGCGGAGCCAGCACCGTGGCGCCCCGAGGGATGACGGCCTGCTTGCGGTTGGCCGCGCGCAGCGCATCGCGGTCGGCGTCCGGCCAGCGCTGCAACGCCGGCTTGATGATCTCTGCGATCCGCGCCTCGAGCGCCTCGTCGAGCACCATCTCGCGTTTGCAGAAGCTCCCGACGATCTCAGCCGTGAGGTCATCGGCCGTCGGGCCGAGGCCGCCACTGGTGACGATCACCGAGACACCCGTGGCGGTCATCTGCTCGAGCGCCGTCAGCAGATCCTCGGGGCGGTCTCCCACGATCTCAATCATGGCCGCATCGACGCCGAGGTCGAGCAGCCGCTCTGACAGCCACGGCCCGTTGCGATCGCTGATGATCCCGGTCAGAACCTCGGTGCCGGTCACGAGGATGCCGGCGCGCACGGCTGCACGCCCCTTGAACACGGCGGCGTCGGTCACTAATCGCAGCCCTTGGGTGCCGTTGTCAGCGTTGTGACTCCATGATCCGTGACCTTGAGGCTGGTCACGTTGCCGCCGCTCAGCGGGTACGGCTTGCCGTTCGCAGTCATGGTGACGCTCGTGTTGCCCATCGTGAGCAGGAGCGTCTTCGCAGACAGCGTCGGGATCGTCTCGCCGGCCGTGTAGTCCTTGGCCGTGATCAGCGGCGTGCCCGTCTGGTTCGCAACGCAGATCCAGACTGTGTCGGTTGGCACCAACGAAAGCGTCGCCTTGCGTGGTGGCGGCGGGGTCGTCGTGGTCTTCGTCGTCGTGGTTTGCGACCCGGTCGTGGCACCCGACCCGCTGTGGTGATGGGTTGTCTTCGGCGGCGGCGTGACAACGTTGCCGTTGCCGGCGTTGTTATTCCCGGTGTGGCTGCCGATCACGTACAACGCGGCGACGATCACCACCAGCGCGACGACGATCACGCTGCGTGGTGACAGCAGCGCCCCGGCGAGCCGACTCGGGTTGCGCTGGCGGTCGCGCTGGCGGTCACGCTCGCGGGCCGTCGAGGCCATCGCCATGACCTCGTGCTCCATCGGCCGCTCATAGCGGCGCTTGAACTCGTCGATCAGCAACCGGCTGTCGAGACCGAGATAGTCCCCGTAGGTCTTCAGAAAGCTTCTGACGTAGACCGGCCCCGGGAGCAGGTCCCACTCCTCGTTCTCCAGCGCACGCAGGTACTTCGCACGAATCTTCGTGCCGGTCTCCACCTCGCTGATATCGATATGCGCGCGCATCCTCGCCTCGCGCAGAGTCGAGCCGATCTCCGCCATACCCGGAAGCCTACGCTGAGATACGCCGGTACACCTGCATAAGTCCCTGCAGGCGTGCCGGATTTCGGGGTTTCTTACGGTTCGGCGTGCTAGTCGCCGAGCATATGCTCGGTTGTCGGCGGCTCGGAAAGCCCGCTCGGGGCCGAACCGACGTCCGTGGCGTCCGCTGCCGGCGGCGCCGGCCGGCCCGCGCCGGCACCCTCGGCCAACTGCACGAGGATGCGCGGAACGTCGGCTTCTGTGATCAGCACCTGACGCGGCTTCGAGCCCTCGTAGCCGGAGATGATGCCGCGTCGCTCAAGCATGTCGATCACCCGCCCGGCACGTGTGTAGCCCAGGCGCAATCGCCGCTGAAGCATCGAGGTCGAAGCCGTCCCCATCGAGGCGACCAGGCTGATCGCGTCCTCCAGCAGCGGGTCCTCATCCGGGTCAAATCCGTCCTCGTGACCGCTCTCGCTTCCTGCCGTCGTTCTCGTCCTCGACCTCCTCGAGCAGTTCCTCACGCAGCTCCGGCTCACCCTGCCGGCGCCACGATTCGGTCAGCTCGGCGATCTGCTCCTCGTCGATGTAGGCCCCCTGGATGCGCTGGAGCTTGTTCGTGCCGACCGGCGAGAACAGCATGTCGCCCTGACCGAGCAGCGACTCGGCGCCGTTCTGGTCAAGGATCACGCGCGAGTCGGTCTGGCTCGAGACCGCGAACGCGATCCGCGAGGGCACGTTGGCCTTGATCATGCCGGTGATCACGTCGACTCGCGGCGACTGGGTCGCGAGCACAAGGTGCATCCCGACCGCACGGGCCTTCTGCGCCAGCCGGATGATCGAGTCCTCGACGTCGGCCGGCGCAACCATCATCAGGTCGGCGAGCTCGTCGATCACGCACAGGATGTAGGGCAGCGCCGGCTCACCGCGCGCGGCCCGACACCTTGTTGAGCTCCGGCAGCGAGCGCGTGCGCGCCAGGCGCATGATCCCGTAGCGCTCCTCCATCTCCTTGACGAGGTTCTGCAGCGCGTTGGCGGCCATCCTCGGGCTGGTGATCACCGGCGTCAGCAGGTGCGGGATCGACTCGTAGTGGTTGAGCTCGACCTGCTTGGGGTCGACCAGCACCAGCCGCACCTCGTGCGGGGTCGCGCGCAGCAGAATCGATGAGAGCATCGAGTTCACGCAGGCCGACTTGCCGGCACCGGTCGTGCCGGCGACGAGCAGGTGCGGCATCTTCGCGAGGTCGGCGCCGATCGCGCGGCCGCCGATGTCCTTGCCCAGCCATACGGTGAGCGGCGACCAGTCCGCCGGCGGCTCCTGGAAGACGTCGCCGAGATGCACGATCCGCCGGCGGGCGTTCGGAACCTCGACGCCAACGGCGCGTCTTGCCCGGAATCGGCGCGAGGATGCGAACGTCGGTGGCGGCCAGCGCGTATGCGAGGTCGTCCTTCAGGTTCGCGACCTTCGACATCTTCGTGCCGGGAGCGAGCTTGATCTCGTAGCGCGTGATGTGCGGGCCGGTGACCTAGCCCGACGACCTTCGCCTCGATCCCGAAGTGGCCGAGCGCTTCGACCAGCGACTTCGCCGTCTGCGCCTGACCGGTCGTGTCGGGCTTGGCCGCCTCGCCGGTCGAGCGCACGAGGAAGCGCGATGACGGCACCCGCCAGACGAAGTCCGGATCGTCGGTCACCGAGGCGCGGTAGCGCCCGGCCGGCGTCAGCTCGCTCGGGATCGACCTCGCGCGTGCGGTCCGGCCTCGGCTCGGGTTCCTCGGCGGCCTCGTCGTAGTCGACGGCGTCCATCTCCTGCGTCTCGCCGTGACGCAGTCGAGGTCGACGAACTCGTCGAACTCCGCCGGCTCCACCGGCGCGAACTCGTCCTCGTCCGTCGCGCGCATCCTCGTCCTCGTCGAGCGCGAAGCTGCGCTGCCCGTCAACATCCTCGTAGACGTCGATCGGCGGCGCCTCAACGTGCGTCGCACGCACGATCAGTTCGGTCTCCCCTGGCTCGGGCACGGCCAGCGGCTCGTCTTCGTCCTCGTCGCATGCCGCAGTCGTGAAGCGCGGATCTCGGCGCGCCGCGTGGCACTGCGCCCGTCCGGGCCGCGCCGCAGCGCGGCTGACGCGTGACGGCGACTGTTGTTGATCACCGAGGCGAAGGTCGCGCCGCTCAGCAGGATCACGCCGGCGATCAGCAGGAAGACGGCAAGGATGTCGGCGCCGGCTGTCGACAGCAGGTGGCCGGTCACGTAGAACTCGACGCCGCCGAGCAGGCCGCCGCGCGGCTTCAGCACCGCCGCCGACCAGAAGCCGGCCGTGGGCGTGCGACCCGGGCCGAACCCGAGCGTGCCGGCGGCGAACGCCAGCGCCAGCGCCAGCACCAGGCAGATCGTGCCGCTGCGCAGCGGCCGTGTCGCCGGCGCCACGTCGAGATCGCGAGCCAGCACCCGGCGCGCCGCCCAGCACGAGCGCGATTGGCGTCAGGTACGCAAGCTTGCCGATCAGCAGCTCGAACCCGCTCATCACGCCGTGCCCGAGCGACCCGCCGGCCCAGAACCCGTACGCGACGCCGCCGAGGAAGATCCCGATCGCGACCATCGCGAGCGCGATGACATCGATCTGATGCGGCTCGAGGTCGCGAACGCTGCGCAGCGCCGGCCGGCTGGCGACCAGCGAGCGCGTCGCGCGCGTCGGCGGGCGCTTCTTGCCGCGTGGCAGAGGCTTTCGCGTCCGCTGGTGGCCCGCTGGCCACCAGCGGTCCTACCGCTCTTGGAGGCCGGTTTCCGGGTCTTGTTCGCAGTGCGGGCGGCAGCCATCTTCTACAAGACGTGTACTTCGACCTCCAGCGGAATCTCCCTGCCTGGGAAACTGGTGCGATGACGGTCACGGTGGCGGTACTGGCAGGCGGCCGAGGCAGCCGGCTCGGCGGCGACAAGGCACTCGTGGAACTCGCGGGCCGTCCCACTGATCCAATACCCGCTCAAAGCAGCTCAAGAGGCCGGCCTCGACGCGGTCGTGGTGGCGAAACGCACCACCCGCCTCCCCCACCTCGACGCACGCATACTCCTCGAGCCGGAACGAGCCCACGCACCCGCTGCTCGGCATCATCACGGCCCTCCAGCAACTACGAGACGGTCCTCGCGATTCCCTGCGACATGCCGTTCGTTTCAGCAGCGACACTGGGCGCGCTGGCAGCGCTCGCCGCGTTGACCTGGCGACGCTCACGCCGAACGCAGCCCTTCCCGTCCCTCTACCGCCGCGCGGTCCTCCCGCAGTTGCGCGAGGCCTTGGAAGCCAATCAGTCGATGAAGGCAACGCAGGCGCAATCGCCGTCGTGCGCATGCGATGGCCTCATCGACTGATCCGGCTCCCCAGTTCAGCGTCAACACGCCTGAGGACCTGGCAGCAGCCGAGCGCGACTCAAAGCAGCTGGTTGACCCGCCCAGCAGCGGCGTGGAACTCCTCAATCGTTGCCCCCGCGCGGCCCGCGACCCAGCAAGCCAGCGGCGCGGCCGCCCGCTCCGAGGAGTGGGCGGCCGTCGAGGCGAGTTCCAGCAGCTCCTCGGTCTGCTCGGCGCGTCGGCGGCGTCGACGCCAAGCTCCCGCGCCAACGCCGCGACCCATTCGTCCCTGGTCACGCGCCAGCCTGCTCACTTCATTCAGGTACCAGTACTGCGGATAGAAGACATCCTGGGTCATCGCCAGGAATGAGTCGTCGTACCGCCGACCTTGTTGCTGACGGCGTCGATCACGTCGGCGCACGGCAGGAACAGCATCGGCACATCCTTAGCCAGGTGATCCGCAACCGTGGTGGCCGTGGAAGCGTGTTTCCCGTAGATCGCGCTGTCGATCAGTGTGTCCGTCGCCGGGTCTGCGTAGGCGCCCATGTTCGAACTGCCGTCGGTGTTGAAGTAGTCCTCTTCGGTCGGATACGGGGTCGTGCCGTACTCGCCCCAGTTGGACATCGCCCACTGATCCGTGTACTGAGCGGCAGCGGGATTGGTGTTGTTGAAGTTCTCGATCTGGAAGTTGAACGTCTTCGTGCCCTGCTCGACCTGAATCACCGACCTGCTTGGCGGCGGAGGCGAACGCATCCGACTCGAGCGGGATCGAGCTCGTCTCACCAGCCGGCGTGGACCAGAGCGTGAACTTCAACGGCGTGCCGGCGGGGATGCCCGCGCCGCACTCGCCGGCGCCGCTGCCGGCTTTGACGCAGGTGGTCTGACCGCCGGCCACGACCTTCCAGCCGTGGCTGCGCAACAGCTTTGCGGCGGCGCCGAGACGCTGTACGGGTACGGGGCCGACTCGGCGTCCGCGGGCGTGAATGGCGTCTTCGGCAGCGTCGGCAGCGGTCCGTAGGCGGGCGCGGCGGCGCCATGGAAGATCCCCTTGATATACGCAGGTTGGTCGATCAGATGCGCCAACGCCTGACGCACGTACAGCTGCGCGATGATCGAGTTGAAGTCGACCGGTCTTGTTCTTGAAGTTGATGATGATCCCGAAGTCCCGATGTTCGGGTAGCCGTAGACCGCGTAGCCGGCATGTGCGCAGCGCCGGCGATCTCAGCCGAGCTGCGAGAAGTCGATGTTCGTGCCGACGTCGAGGGCCCCTGACCGCAACGCGTTGAGCTGCGCAGTGGCGCTCGTGTACGTGTTCACGGCTCAGCCGGGCGAACCGCACCTTGCCGGT
Organism: uncultured Conexibacteraceae bacterium; assembly: GCA_963720195.1. GTDB lineage: Bacteria > Actinomycetota > Thermoleophilia > Solirubrobacterales > Solirubrobacteraceae > Palsa-465. Next base: position 893,886 of record CAVRFD010000003.1, on the reverse strand, counting down.
CAGCGTGTAGCGCGGGTTCGCCTTGAGCGTGAACGAGCCGTTGATCGGGCTGAAGCTGCCGAGCTCGAATGGCCCGTCGACGACCTTCCACAGCGGATTCGTTGCGAAGCTGGACAGCTGACGACCCCTGCTTGTTCAGGTAGTCGTAGATCTTCTTGGCGTTGGCGGGATCGTGCCAGTTGACGGTGCGCGCCGCCGGTGGCGTCGATGTCCCACTCGCTGCTCGGCATCGGATACAGCGTGTACGCGAGCTCGTTGCCGAGCAGATAGGCCGGGTTATAGGCCCTCGTGAACGTGAGCACGACGGTCCGCGAGTTGGCAGCCGTCGCGTCCGCGATGTTGTCTGGCATCAGACCGGGCGTGTACTGCTCCCAGTTCGCGGGGCTCTCCTTGACGGCCGCCTTCAGCAGCGCGATGTTGAACAGCACGTCGTTGGCCGTGACCGGCTTGCCGTTAGACCAGGTCGCACCGGAGCGCAGCTGAATCGTGACGCGTTTGTCGCCGTCCGAGAACTTCGGCGGCAGCGCCAAGCTCGTGGCGTAGTTGACCTGCATCGAGCCGCCGACCTGGAGGTTGTAGAGCGGCACGTACAGCTGGCTGATCAAGAAGGCCGTGCCGTCGGTTCCGTTGGCGCCGGGAATTATCGGAAACAGGTACGTTGGCGTATCGCCGTTCAGCTGGCCCATCGAGATCGTCCCGCCTGCCGTCGGGGTCCCAGCTACCGGCAGCGAGCCGTAGAGGCCCTCGACGGTATGTCCGTTGACCTTGCCCGACGTCGTGACGACCGACCCGCTGGAGCTGCCGCCGCAGGCGCTGAGTGCGATCGCGGCGATCGCGGCGATCAGCAGCACAGAGGCGGCGCGACGAGTGGTCACGCGGCCGAACCTGGTCCTGAAAATCAATTCGAATCCTTTCTTGTCCGACCCGAGGCGCCGGTGGATGAGTCCCGGCAGACAAGGGTAGTAGTTCGATTGACTTACTTAGGCCGGGAGGCCGGTTTGTGCGCCAGCGACGCCTTACTCGATAGCGTCCTACCCGATGCCATCGCACTCGATTCAGCCTGCTCCCGGGGCAATCAAGGTTGTGATTCGCGACGGCGAGCAGGATTCGGTCGCGGTCGAAGAACCGCTGGAGGTCCGTATCGACGAGGAGCCGATTGCGGTGACGATGCGGACCCCGGGCCACGACGAGGAACTGGGCCTCGGCTTCCTATACGGCGAGGGCCTGATCGACGGTCCCCGGGCAGCCGGACTCACGGGCGACTTCGCCAAGAACACGGTCGTGATCGCGGGACCGCGCTACGTGAGCTGGGCACGCGTCGCTTTTACACGACCTCGTCCTGCGGCGTCTGCGGCAAGGGCGCGATCGAGGAGGTGCATGGTCCACAGTGACTCGCTCCCGCGCTGGCCCGGGCAGCCGCTGATGCGCGAGCTCCTTGCCGGGCTCCCAGACAAGCTCGTCCAGCCCGGCTTCGCCCGTACGGGCGGGCTGCACGGCACGGGCCTGTTCGACGTCTCTGGCCGTCTGATCTGCGTCCGCGAGGACGTCGGGCGCCACAACGCCATGGACAAGGTGATCGGCTGGGCGCTGCGGGAAGGCCTGGTGCCGCTCAGCGACCATCTCCTCTGCGTCAGCGGCCGCCTCTCGTTCGAGCTCGTCCAGAAGGCCGTCGTCGCCGGCGCGCCGGTGCTCGTCGGCGTCGGCGCGCCCACATCGCTGGCCATCGAGCTCGCTCAGGACCGCAACCTGACGCTCTGCGGGTTCGCGCGAAGGGGGCGAATCAACGTTTATTCGGGCGAACAGCGGCTCAACCATGTTTAAAGACTGTTGAAGAGTCTTTACGCAACGGGTCGCCGCGGACTTACCATCTTGGAGCGCGATGACCACTTCCAGCGATTTTGAGCGGCCGGCACGAGTTCTCGTCGTTGAGGATGACGACGCGATCTCGCAGGTTCTTCAGCGCTCGTTGCGGATGGAGGGCTACGACGTCCGTGTCGCCGGCGACGGCATGGCCGCGCTCGACGAGGCGCACGCGTTCCTCCCGGACCTGGTGATCCTCGACCTCGGGCTGCCCAAGCTTGACGGTCTCGAGGTGGCGAAGACGCTGCGCGAGACCGATGACGTCCCGATCCTCGTGCTGACCGCCCGCGACGCGGTCGAGTCGCGCGTCGAGGGCCTCGATGCCGGCGCCGACGACTACCTCGTCAAGCCGTTCGAGCGCCAGGAGCTGCTGGCGCGGCTGCGCGCGCTGCTGCGTCGCCGCCCGCCTCGCGGCCAGGCCGCGATCTCGGTCGGTGACCTGAAGCTGAATCCCGACACGCACGAGGTGCTGCGCGGCGGCCGCCAGCTCGACCTCACGCAGCGCGAGTTCGAGCTGCTCGAGTACCTGATGCGCAACGAGCGGATCGTCGTCTCGCGCCAGCGACTGCTCGACGAGGTCTGGGGCTACGACCCGTTCTCGATGACGAACACGATCGAGGTGTTCGTCTCCAACCTGCGCCGCAAGCTCGAGGCCGACGGCGAGCCGCGCCTGCTGCATACGATCCGCGGCGCCGGTTACGTGCTCCGGGTCTGACTCCCGCCGGCCGACGCCAAACCCGCAACCAGCCTCATACCCCGCTGAGCGTGAACTGCTCGATGAGCTGACGCAGCTCGTCTGAGACCCGTTCGAGATCCTCGGCAGAGGCGGCGATCTGCTGCGCCGAGGCGCTGGTCTGCTGGGCCGACGCGCTGGTCTGCTGCGCCGAGACGCTCGTGCGCTGAGCTGACTCGCTGGTCTGCTGCGCCGAGGAGCTGATCTGGCGCGCCGCTGCCGTCGCCTGCTGTGCCGACGCGCTCACCAGCTCAGTCGACGCGCTCACCTCCTGCGTTGAGGCGCTCGCCTCCTGGGCAGACGCGCTCACCTGCTCGGTCGAGGCGCTCACCTGCTGGCTCGAGGCCGAGGCCTGCTCAGCCGCCGCGGCCGATTCGTTGATCTCGATCTGGACGTTCTGGGCAGCGTCGGCGACGCGCACGATCGCGGCGATGATCTCGTCCGTCCTCGTCGTCACGTCAGCCACTGAGTCGCCGATCTTCACGAATGCGGCCTGTGCGGCCACGACCGTCTCGACGCCGCCGGCTGTGGCCTCAGCGCCGCCCTCGACGAGCGTGATCGTCTTCTGCGTATCGCTCTGGATTGCGGTGATCAGATCGGCGATCGACTGCGCCGCCGCCTGCGACTCCTCGGCAAGCTTGCGCACCTCCTCGGCGACGACCGCGAAGCCGCGACCCTGCTCGCCGGCCCGTGCGGCCTCGATCGCGGCGTTCAGCGCCAGCAGATTGGTCTGCCGAGCGATGCCGGTGATCGTCTCGATGATCCCGCCGACCTCGCTCGGATTTCACGCCGAGCTCGCGAATCGCCTCGGTCGCCTCGACGCTGGCGCTGCGCACGGTCTCCATCGCCTCACTGGCGCGGGTGACAGCGCCGACGCCCTCGTCGGCAGCCGCCTTCGCGGCAGAGGTCAGCTCAGCCGCCTGACGGGCTGTCTCGACGCTCGAACCGGCCAGGCTCACCATCTCCTCGGTCAGTCCGCGGGCCGTGTCCATCGATCGGGCCTGACGCTCGGCGCCGTGCGCGATGCCCTCGATCGCGCGCGCAACCTCGCCGATCGCGCGGCCGGTCTCGTCGGCGTTGGCCGACATCGTGGCCGATGTCGCGACCAGCTGCTTTGCCGTCGCAGCCATCGCCTCGGAGTTGGCGACGATCTCATCGGAGGTCGAGACCAGCTCGCCCGACGTTGATACGAGCTCGTCAGACGTCGAGACCAGCGCTTCCGAGGTGGTCACCAACTCCTCAGAGGTGTCGACCAGCTGTTTGGACGTCGCCGCCATCTCCGTCGAAGAGCTTGAGACGTTCGCCGCCGACGCCTGGATCTGCCGGATCAGCTCCTCGATCTGCGCGCGCATGCCCGCGATCGCAGTGCCGAGGCGGTCGCGCGGGGAGCGCGGCTCGACCGCCACGTCGAGATGACCGGCGGCGATCTGGTCAGCGACGTTCGCCAGATCGGACATGTAGGCGACGATCTCGCGGAAGCTGTCCGCAACCTGGCCGATCTCGTCGGCGGAGTCGTTGTCGATCACGACGTCGAGGTCACCTGTGCTGAGCTGGACTCCCGCGTCGCGTACCTTCTCGGCCGGCTTGACCAGCTTGGTCGCGACCCACGCGAGCAAGCCGGCGACGACCAGCACGATGATCAGCGAGACGACGATCAGCGTGTTGCGCAGCGAGTGCGCACTGGCGAGGATCTCGGAGGTCGGCGCGACGCTGATGAAGCCCCAGTCGCCGCTCTGCACCGGCGTGTAGAACATCTTGACCTGCTTGCCGGTGAGCGGATCCGTGGTCACCAGCGACCCGCTCCTGCCGGCCTTGACGTCGGCCGCAATCGTGGCGAACGCCGGCGTGTGGTCGCGCTCGGCCAGCTGATCGAGCGTGTCGTGTCCGACCAGCTTCGTGTTCGGGTACGTGACGAGAATGCCGCTGTGGCTGACGACGAAGCTGTAGCCGGTCCTGAGCACCTTCAGCGCGTTGACCTGCTTGGTCAGGTCGCCGAGCTGCACGTCGATACCGGCGACGCCCACGACGCTGCCGCTCTGGATGATCGGCGCCACCGTGCTGGCCAGCAGCGAGCCCTCCCACAGATAGGGCTCGATATAGGCCGGCTTACGGGTCTTGGACGGGATCTGGAACCACGCGGCCGACTGCCAGCCGACCATGCCGTAGCTGAGGTTGACCTTGCCGCCGAGCCGGTTCCAGTAGGTGCCGAACTCGCCGTTGGGGCCCATGCCCGGCTGCCCCTTGTACTGAGCGTCCTTACTGTCGAATGCGTTCGGGAGAAAATCGATGTACGCGCCGGCGATCTCCGGGTGGGCGAGCAGAATGCTGTGCTCGATGTTCATCACGGCCTGTCGGCTGGTGTGGCCGACCAGTGCGCTGCCGGCAGCAGCCTCGGTCTCTGCCATCTCCATGCGGCCCTGCACCTGACCGTTGAACTTCTCGGCCTGTGCCTGATTCCCATTCGCGACGCTCTGTGAGACGCTCTGCTCCTGGGCGGAGGTGACCTTCGTAACCGCGATCACGGTGATCACGACAAGCGCGATCACGACGACCGGAATCATCGCCAGCAGCAGCTTCGTGCGGATCGAGCTGACGCTGCGTAGCGTGACCCGGCTTACATCAAGTTTTGGCATTCCGATCTGACCCTTCGCGTGCGGTGGCGGCATGCAGGTGATCGGCACCTAACCTGCGAATCTTTAAGTGCTGCGGGTCGATCCGGTCCTGTTCGCGCTTAAAGTGGTGATCGGGATGGCAGGCCTTGCCAGAAAGATCCGGTCCGCCTCGCGGAGCATCTTCACTGCGTACAGGCGCGTACCCGTACGCTGGCGCCTGGGCGGCGGCTCGGCCGCGCTCACCTTCGTGATCCTCGCCGGCGTGGCCGGCGTCACCGATGTGCTGACCGACAGGCACATCAGCAGCGCCTTTTACCAGTCGGAGGCCGGCGCGAGCCAGCAGTTCGCCGCCGACCAGATCGGCGCGGCGCAGACCGGCAACACGGTGAGCTGCAACCTCACCGCAATCACAAGCTTCGGCGCGCCCGATGGCGCCGAGATTCGGCTGTTCGGGCGGCGAACTCGCAAACTGCTCTGCTCTTCGCAGGTGGACAGCGCCCTGGGGCCGCTGAACACCTCGCCGGCTTTCCGTGTTCCGAACCACGCCGGTGAGACCTACGTCGAGAGCGGCTACCGGGTCAACACGCAGCGGGTCACCTGGAAGCCTCACGGCGAGGGTCTCATGGTCTACGCGGTGCCGCTCTCAACCCTTAATGAGACCGTTAGGGAGGTCCGGATATACCTCGGCGGCGGCGTTCTTGCAGGCTCGATTTTGGCTCTATTAGCAGGGCTTCTTGTCGCACAGCGGGCGATGCGACCCGTCGTCGAACTGACGGAGGCGGCGCGCGAGATCGAACGCACACGCGATCCGAGACTGCGGATCCCTCACCCTGAAGCTGAGGATGAGGTCGCCGAGCTGGCCCGCACGTTGGAGTCGATGCTCGGTGCGCTTGATGACGCCCGCAGCGAGAGCGAGGCGACGCTGGATCGCCAGCGCGAATTCGTCGCCGACGCCTCGCACGAGTTGCGCACGCCGCTGACGAGCGTGCTCGCCAACCTCGAGCTGCTGGCCGACGAGCTCGAGGGAGAGCAGGCCGAATCGGCCAAGTCGGCGCTGCGCTCGACCCGCCGCATGCGACGGCTCGTTGCCGACCTACTACTCCTCGCGCGCGCTGACATCGGACGCCAGCAGCAGCGGCGTCGCAACGACCTCGCCAACCGCCTGACCGACGCCGCCGCCGAGCTCGGTCCCGGCGTCGACGACCACGAGGTCGCGATCGATGCCGAGCCGGCAATCGTCGAGGGCCTCACCGACGATCTCCACCGTCTGGTCCTGAATCTGCTCGAGAACGCCTTGAGCCACACCCCGCCGGGCACCCACGTCCGTGCCTCGACAGCAACGCGCGACGGCCGGCCGACGCTCGTCATCGAGGACGACGGTCCTGGAATCCCGCCGGATCTCCAGCGTCGGGTGTTCGAGCGCTTCGTGCGTGGAGGCGGTGACGCAGGCTCGGGCGCCCGCGGCACCGGACTCGGCCTGGCGATTGTGGAGGCCGTCGCTGCATCACATGGCGCCGTGGTCACCTTGACCTCGTTGCCCGAGCTCCACGGCACCCGTTTTGAAGTCGTGTTCCCGTCGCCGGCGACCCCGCCGGACGAGGATGAGCCCGGCGTGACCGAGCCGGACGAGCCGCTCGCTCAGACTTCGACGACGACCGGCAGGACCATCGGTCGCCGGCGCAACCGGTCGTAGACGAACGCCGCGAGGTCGTCGTGCAGCTCCTCCTGGAGCATGTCGACCTCATGGATGCCGTCGGCTGTCGCGCGTGCGATCGAGCGATCGACCTCATCGCGGATCTCCTGACGGAGCTGCTCTGCCTGCTCGACGAACGGCACGCCGCGGAAGATCACCTCCGTGTCGGCCACGGGTTTGCCGTCTGACTCGGAGATCGTGGCTACGACGATGAAGATGCCGTCGGCTGAAAGCATCCGCCGGTCGCGCAGCGCAACGTCGGCGGGATCGCCGATATCGACACCGTCGACGAAGATCATGCCGGACTGCTCGGGCTCACCGAAGCGGGCACCCTGCCCGTCGATCTCGAGCGGCAACCCGTTGGCTCCGCGGAAGATGTTCTCCGGCTCGATGCCGACCGCCTCAGCCAGCTGACTGTGCAGGTGGATGCGCTTGTAGTCGCCATGCACCGGCATCAGATAGCGCGGCCGCGTGAGGTTCAGCATCAGTTTCAGTTCCTCGGCGTAGCCGTGGCCCGAGGCGTGAATCTGCGCGTCGGCTGTGGTCACGACGTCACAGCCGATGTGGTAGAGCCGGTCGACGATCTCGTTGACGGCGCGCTCGTTGCCCGGAATCGGGGTGGCTGAGAAGACGACTGTGTCGCCCTCGCGCAGCTTGATCTGGCGGTGGTCGTTGTGCGCCATCCGCCGCAGCGCCGAAAGCGGCTCACCCTGCGATCCGGTCGAGATCACCACGACCCGATGGTCCGGCCAATCCTCGACCTCCTGCGGCTGAATCAGAATGCCATCGGGCACCTCGATGTGCCCGAGCGAGCGGCCGATACCGACGTTCTTGCGCATCGATCGCCCGACCAGGGCGACCTTGCGGCCGAGCGCGGACGCAGCATCGATCACCTGTTGGACGCGGTGGATGTTGGAGGCGAAGCTCGTCACGACGATCCTCCCCTCCGCGCGCGAGAAGACCTCCTCCAGATGAGGCCCAACCACGCGCTCCGACGGCGAGAAGCCGGGACGGTCGGCGTTGGTGGAGTCGCCGCAGAGCAGCAGTACGCCCTCCCGCCCAAGCTCGGCGAGCCGCTGCACGTCGGCGGGATCGCCGTCAACCGGAGTTTGATCGAACTTGTAGTCGGCGGTCATCAGCACCGTGCCTAGGTCACAGGTGAGTGCCACCGCGCAGGTGTCAGGGATCGAGTGCGTCATGTGGATCAGCTCGACGTCGAATGCGCCGGCAGCGATCTCGTCGCCGGGCATGACCTCGACCAGTTCGACGTCGCGCAGCTTGTGCTCGTCCAGCTTGGAGCGCGCCATCGCGATCGTCAGCCGTGACGCGTAGACGGGCGGGAGCTCACCGTACTTGCGCAGGTCGCGAAGCACCCACGGCAACGCGCCGAGGTGGTCCTCGTGACCGTGCGTGATCACGATCGCCTCGATGTCCTCCACGCGCTCGCGTAGGTAGGAGAAGTCGGGAAGCACGAGGTCGATCCCGAGCATCTCAGCCGTCGGAAAGCGCAGCCCGACGTCGACCACCACGATCGAGCCCTCGTACTCGATCACCATCATGTTCTTGCCGATCTCGCCCAGGCCGCCGAGCGGCAGGACGCGCAGCTTGCCGTCGCTCACCCGGCGCTCGCCGTCTGCAGGAGTCCGTGGCGCTCGAGCAGCGCCCGGATCACCGTGGTCTCGGACTCGTCGAGCGCGACGTACGGCAACCGTGGGCCGCCGACCTCAACGCCGATCAGGTTCAGCGCCGCCTTGCAGCTGCAGGCGCCGGGGGCGATCGCCATGTCGCGGTAGACGTCGCCAAGCGCAGCGTCGATCTTGTGCCGGCGCTGCGGCTCGTCGACCATCCGGCGCATCTCGTTGCCGAACACATGACTGCCCGTGAGGATGCCGCCCGGTTCACCGAGGTCGAGCACGGTTGCGAGCAGGTCGTCGTTCCCGGCGTAGAGCTCCAGGCCATCGATCTTGGCGACATTGTCCGGATTTGCCTGCTTGACGGCGACGATGTGCTCGAACGTCTGCGCCAATTCGGCGAGCAGATCGTTCGGCATGTCCGAGCCTGTGCGTTGCGGAATGTTGTAGAGCACGATCGGCAGATCAGTGGAGCCGTTGACCGCCTCGTAGTGGGCAACGATCCCGCGGCGACTCGGGCGGTTGTAATAGGGGTTGACCGACAGCAGCGCGTTGGGGCGGAGCGCGGTCGCCGCCTCGGTCAGCTTGACCGCGTGGCGCGTGTCGTTGGAACCAACGCCGGCGATCACGATCCCGTCCGGGTAGGCGGTACGCATCTCGCCCACGATCAGTTCGATGAAGCCAAGATGCTCGTCATCGTCCAGCGTCGCCGCCTCGCCGGTGGTGCCGCACACGACAACACCGTCCGAGCCGTTGTCCATCAGATGGCGCAGCAGCCGGACGCCGGCCGCATCATCGACCTCGCCCGCCGCGTCGAACGGGGTCACCATCGCAGTCAGGATTGCTCCAAGGTTTAAAGGCATCTCACCCCCGATGATTTCACAGAAGCTCCTCGAGCCCGATCACGACCCGCTCCGGGAGTGACGCAACCTTGCGGATGGCAAGCAGGACGCCGGGCATGAACGACTCGCGGTCGATCGAGTCATGGCGGATCGTCAGCGTCTGACCGACGTCGCCGAGGATCACCTCTTGGTGGGCGACCAGCCCCGGCAGGCGCACCGAGTGGATCGGCGGCTCAGGCTTGTCCGGCGCCGCCTCGTGCATGCGCTTGGCGGTCAGCGCCGCGGTGCCGCTCGGTGCATCGACCTTGCGATCGTGATGCAGCTCGATGATCTCGGCCGCGCGCATGTGCTTGGTCGCCTCCGCCGCGAACTTCATCATCAGCACCGCGCCGATCGCAAAGTTCGGCGCGACGAACACGTTGGCGCCCTCGAGCCCACGGACGGCATCGAGATCAAAGCCCGTGGTCCCGACCACTACGTGCACTCCCGCCGACACGGCGCTGCGAATGTTCTCGACCGCCGTGGTTGGGACCGAGAAGTCGACCAGCACCTCTGGATGATGCTCGTTCAGAGCATCGCTCAGCTCGACGCCGAGTGCAGGATCGATGCGCGCAACCAGCTCCATGTCCTCGGCGCTCTCCACGGCCGCACACGTCGTCGCTCCCATGCGCCCCGCGGCGCCGCTCACGGCAACGCGGATCATGTCGTCGGGACCGCACCCGCGTCGGCGAGCGCGTCCTCGAACCGCTCCTCGTCGGGTCCGATCCCGGCGATCGAGAGACGGCTCGGATCCCAGAGCTCGGTTGCGAGCTCCTCGAGATCAGCCAGCGTGACCGCGTCGATCTTCGCCACAACCTCGTCCAGCCCGAGCAACGGCGCTCCGGCCAGCAACTCAGAGCCCAGGCGGCTCATGCGCGCACCCGTCGATTCGAGCGCCAGCAGGACCCTTCCCTTGAGGTTCTCCTTGGCTCGCACCAGCTCGTCAGCTGTTGCCGGTTCGACACGCAACCGCGCGAGCTCCGCGTCGACGATGCGCATCGCCTCGGCGAGGTTGTCGCCGCGTGTGCCGAGGTACAGGCCGACCTGGCCCGAGTCCTCGTAGGCGCCGGTGAAGGAATAGACGGAGTACGCGAGCCCGTAGCGCTCACGGACCTCCTGGAACAGGCGTGACGACGAAGTCCCGCCGAAGATCGTGTCGAGCACGCGCAGCGCGAAGCGACGGTCATCGTGTCGCGACAGTCCGGGTGCGCCCACGCAGACGTGGAACTGCTCGGTGTCCTTGCGCTCGAACCTCCGGCCCGCTGAGACCGTGGTCGGCGCAGGTAGGAATGGTGGCGCGTCAGCGGACGCGCCACCGGCACCATCACTCGGGAGCAGCGCATCGATGAGCGCCGCGAGCTCATCATGGTCGACGGCGCCCGCGGCGGCGATCACGACGTTCCCAGGCGTGTAGCGCGAGGCGTGGAAGCGCGCGATCTGATCCTCCGGGGTGTTTGCGATCACCGATGCGTGGCCGATGATCGCGCGCCCGAGCGGGTGGTCTGGGAAGACGACGCCGCCGAGCACGTCGAAGACCTTCTCCTGCGGATCGTCCTCGTACATGGCGATCTCCTCGAGGATCACGTCACGTTCCGAGTCGATGTCGGTCAGCGCCGGCCTGAACACCATGTCGGTGATCACGTCGAGCGCCTTCGGCAGATGCTCGTCGATCACGCGTGCGTAGACCGAGGTCGTCTCCTTGCCGGTACCGGCGTTGAGCTCGGCGCCCATGCCGTCGAAGATCTGGTCGATCTCGAGCGAGGAGTACTTCGAGGCGCCCTTGAACAGCAGATGCTCGAGCAGATGCGAGAGCCCGGCCTCGGCCTCCGACTCGCCGCGCGAGCCGGTGCCGATCCAGAATCCGAGCGAGACGGACCGGACGGAGGGCATGCGCTCCGTCACGATCCGTACGCCGGAATCGAGCGTTGTCAGTCGATGCTCGAGTGTCACTTCGCGTGCAGCCTGGCCGCGCCGCTTATGCGCGGTCGGGATCGCTGTCGCGGACGCGGCCGTCGCCGCGGTTGCCGCCACGGTCACGATCACGGCTGCCGCCACGGTCACGGCCGCCGCGGTCACCGCCACGATCGCGGCTCGGACGATCGGCGCCGTTGTCGCTCTTGACGAGCGTTGCCAGCTCCTCGATCGACTTGCCGGCGATCTCCGGGTCATCCGCAAGGCGCAGGCCGATGCGGCCACGCTCGCGGTCGACCTCGACCACGCGCACCGCCAGCTCGTCGCCCTTGTTGAGCACCTCTTCGACCGTCGCGATCCGGCGACCCGGGGCGACGTTCGAGATGTGCAGGAGACCGTCTGTGCCCTTTGCGAGCTCGACGAACGCGCCGAACGTGGTCGTCTTGACGACCTTGCCCGTGAACTCGTCGCCGACCTCGACCTCCTTGGTCATCGAGCGGATGCGATCGATCAGAGCGTCGCCGAGCTCGCGGTTCGAGGCGTAAACCAGAACCTGACCCTCGTCGTTGACGTCGATCTGCGACTCGAACTCCTCCTGGAGCGAGCGAATCGTCTCGCCGCCCTTGCCGATCAGCAGGCCGATCTTCTCGGGGTCGATCTTGATCGTCGCGATGCCTGGCGCGTACTTCGAGAGCTCGCCGCGCGGGGCGTCGATCACGGCCTCCATCTTGCCGAGGATGAACTCGCGGGCCGCCTTGGCCTGGGCCAGAGCGTCGCGCATGATCTCGAAGCTGACGCCCGTGATCTTGATGTCCATCTGCAGCGCGGTGATGCCGTCGTGCGTGCCGGCGACCTTGAAGTCCATGTCGCCGAGGTGATCCTCAACGCCCGCGATGTCGGTGAGGACGATGTAGTCGTCGCCCTCCTTGATCAGACCCATCGCGATACCGGCGACCGGCTTGCGGATCGGCACACCGGCGTCCATCAGGCTCAAGCTGGAGCCACAGACACTGGCCATCGAGCTGGAGCCGTTGGACTCGAGGATCTCCGAGACCACGCGGATCGTGTACGGGAACTCCTCCTGGCTCGGGATCACCGGCACCAGTGCGCGCTCAGCGAGCGCTCCGTGGCCGATGTCGCGGCGCTTGGGCCCACCGAGACGGCCGGCCTCGCCGACGCTGAACGGTGGGAAGTTGTAGTGGTGGAAGTAGCGCTTGGCGGTTTCGAGGCCGAGCGTGTCCAGCCGCATCTCCTCACGCGTGGTGCCGAGCGCGACCGTTGAGAGCGCCTGCGTCTGGCCGCGCGTGAACAGCGCCGAGCCGTGCGTGCGCGGGGTCACCGAGACCTCGATGTCGATCGGACGGATCTCCTCCGAGCCACGGCCGTCGGGGCGAATCTTCTTCACCGCGATGCGCTCGCGGATCAGCGACTTCTCGAGCTTGTCGGCAGCACGCTGAGCGTTTCCGCGCGCCTCGGCGTAGTCCTCGCTCTCCGGATCGCCTGCGTAACGTTCGACGATCTCGGTCTTGACCTCCTCGGTCGCCGTCTGGCGCTCGAGCTTGTCCTCGACCTGCGTCGCTGCGTCGAGCGCGGCCCCGTGCGAGGCCTTGACCTGCGCGTAGAGCTCGTCGTTGACACCCGGAGCCTCGAACTGGATCTCCGGCTTGCCGGCCTGCGCCTTCAGATCAACCTGAGCGGCACACAGCTTCTTGATCGCCTCATGGGCGATGTCGAGCGCGTCGAGGATCTCAGCCTCGGGGATCTCGTTGGCGCCTGCCTCGACCATCGTGATGCCCTCGGCGGTGCCGGCGACGATCAGGTCGAGATCGGTGTTGTCGAGGAGATCCTCCTCGTCGGGGTTGACGACGAAGTTGCCGTCGACCTTGCCGATGCGGACCGCACCCACGGCGGAGGCCACGGGAGCGCCCGACAGCTGCAGCGCGGTGGACGCGCCATTGATCGCGAGGATGTCGTACGGGTTGACGTGGTCAATCGAGAGCGGCATCGCGACCAGCTGCGTCTCATAGCGCCACCCCTTGGGGAAGAGCGGCCGGATCGGGCGATCGATCATGCGGGCGGTGAGTGTTCCCTTCTCACCCGCGCGACCTTCGCGCTTGAAGAATGAGCCGGGGATCTTGCCCGCGGCGTACATGCGCTCCTCAACGTCGACTGTCAACGGCAGGAAGTCCGCGTCGCGGAGGTTTCCAATGACAGCGGTGCAGAGCACCATCGTGTCGCCCGCGCGGACGACGACGGCGCCGGTGGCCTGCTTGGCCAGCTTGCCGGTCTCAAACGAAATCTCCTTACCGGCGATCTCGACGGACACCCGCTTAACGGCGTCAGACATATTCAGTTCCCTTCTTCTCCGCCCTTCGGTCGGCGGAGCTGCTTCGTTTCTTTTCTCTTATCCGAACGTAGCGAATGCTAGCGGGTGCAGGGCAACCCCACCCGACGGGCTAGGCCGCCCAGCGATCCAACAAGCCGTATCCGACAAAGTCGAGACCGATCGGCCAAGTTGTCGGAAACCGCACCGAAATCGCACCGTTTCCGACGATCTACCGCCAACCGACCCAGATTGTCGGAAACAGCCCCATGGCCAGGCTCAATCTCTCTTGATTGTCACATTCGAAGGATCCCGTTCGTCGTATGGATGAGAGCGGTAAGCGCAACTGCTCTCGAAGCCGCATACCCCGTAAGTGCCGTCACACGCACATCAACCGGACCACGTGGTCCGGTTGTGTTAGGCTATGCGGACCAACCAGTCCGCTTCTCTCTTTCCTCTCTTCCACCACACCACTCGGAGGCCTATGTGAGCCCTCAAGCCTCAACGTCGAACCGCTGGCTGATCCTTGTCATCGCCTGCCTGGCGCAGTTCATGGTCGTGTTGGACAACACGATCGTCAATGTCGCGCTCCCCTCCGTGCAGCGCGGTCTCGATTTCTCGCCCGCCAACCTGCAGTGGGTTGTCAACGCATACACGCTGATCTTCGGCGGCTTCCTGCTGCTCGGTGGCCGCGCGGCCGACCTGCTCGGGCGTCGACGGCTGTTCGTCGCTGGAGTCGTGCTCTTCGCGAGCGCGTCGATGCTGAACGGCTTCTCGCAGTCCTCGACGATGCTGATCCTCGGTCGCGGCCTGCAGGGTCTCGGCGGCGCACTGGTCTCCCCGGCCGCGCTTTCGATCATCATCACCACGTTCCAGGACCACTCCGAGCGCACCCGTGCACTGGGCGTGTGGTCGGCAATCGCCGCCGGCGGTGCCGCCTTCGGCCTGCTGCTCGGCGGTGTCCTGACCGATCTGATCTCGTGGCGTTGGTGCTTCTTCGTCAACGTTCCGGTCGGGATCGCGACCGTGATGCTCGCCCTCCGTTACGTGCCGGAATCGCGTGCTGACCTGGGCCATCGCCGCTTCGACGCGGTGGGCGCGACGACCGTCACCACCGGCCTGCTGGCGATCGTATTCGGGATCGTCAAGGCCCAGGCCTGGGGTTGGGGTTCCGGGAAGACGCTCGGCGTACTCGCCCTCGGTTTTGCGCTCCTGGCTCTGTTTGTGGTCCTCGAGTCCCGCTCACCGGCGCCGCTGGTCAAGCTGGCGATCTTCAAGGTTCGGTCGATCGCCACGGCCAACGTGGTGATGTTGCTGGTCGCCTCAGCGTTGTTCGGGATGTTCTTCTTCGTCTCGCTCTACGTGCAGGACGTGCTCGGCTATAGCCCGCTGAAGGCCGGCTTCGCATTCCTGCCGTTGTCGCTGGGGATAATCATCGGCGCCGGTATCTCACAGGGGATCATCGGCCGGCTCGGGGTACGCACTGTCTCGGTGATCGGCCTGCTGATCGCCACGGCCGGGATGCTGATCCTGGCGCAGGTTCCGCTTCACGGCCATTACGTCTCGGACCTGCTCGTTGGCTTCATGCCGCTGTCGATCGGTATGGGCCTGGTGTTCGTCCCGCTCACACTGTTGGGCACGTCAGGAGTCAGCAACGACGACGCCGGTCTGGCGTCCGGGTTGTTCAACAGTTCGCAGCAGGTCGGCGGTTCGCTCGGGCTCGCGATCCTGGCGACGCTCTCAGTCGATCACACCACCAACCTGCTCAAGCACGGCGCTGCAGCCAACCCGTTGACTCGCGTAGCGGCCACCGTCTCCGGCTATCACGTCGCCTTCCTCGCGGCCGCGATCATGATGGCCGCTGGCTGCGCGATCATGGTGCTGTTCCTGCGCAAGCGCGACCTCGAGGGTCTTGAGTTGGATCCTTCGGCGATGGCGGTCGCAGCATGAGACACTGCCGCCCATGAGGAAGGATGCGCTGCGGAACCGTCAGCGGGTGCTCGAGGCGGCAGACGCGATGTTCCGCGAGCACGGCGTCGAGGTCAGCGTCGGCGAGATCGCCGAGGCTGCCGGCGTCGGCCGCGGGACGCTGTTTCGCAATTTCAAGAACAAGGACGCACTGATCGCTGCGGTGATCGCCGAGCGGCTGGGTGAGGTGCTCGAGTACGGGCGGGCGCTGCTCGAGCACGACCCCGACGACGCCGAGGTCACGTTCACCTATGTCGCCGGTCTGGTGGAGCGCCAGGAGGAGAACCGGGCGCTCCTCCAGGCGGTGACCGACGACGTATTCATGTCCGTGCCCGAGCTCCAGGGAGCACACGCGGCTCTGATCGAACTGCTGGGTGCGCTTCTGGCCCGCGGTAAACGCGTCGGCGCGATCCGCCCCGAGGCGACCGCTACCGACCTGATGATGCTGGTCAAGGGGCTGTGCATGTACACCGCCACGGACCATCAGCCGCTGCCGGCGGACACGATCCTGCGACACCTCGATCTCGTACGCGCGGCGATGACCACGCCGGAGTACTCGCGCCCGCTGCGAGGCGAGCCGGCGCCGCTACCGGTTTAGTTTGTCCGGGTCCCAGCCGAGGCTGACAGCCCCGTAGAGCTGTCCCTTGGCGTAGAGCGGCACGCTCAGCGTCGTCAGGATCGCGCCGGTGTCGCGTGCGTAGCTCTGGATCAGCACCTGGTGGCCTGAAGCGTCCATGTCCTGGGTCAGTCGGCCACCGAGCGCCCCGAGCTCATTGCGTCTGTAGGGCCTGAGCTCGAGGTCGGCCAGGCCGAGACCCATCCGCGCGGCACGCGTCAGCGGCGCCGAGTCGAGGAAATAGCGCTTGGTGCGGTTGGTGGCGAGGTCCCTGGCCGGGTCACCGGTGATCGGCTGCGAGACGATCGTGTTGTGGGCCGCCGCGTACGCGTTCAGATCCAGCGGCAGCGCAAATGCCAGTGCCGGCTCGGCCCGCAGCACCGCATCCATGTGCACCATCATCTGCTTGTCGACCAGCGCGTCGTAGGCCGTGTGGTACTTCGGCGGTGTGAAGCCGGACGGGTCCGCCCTGCTCACGTCGAACAGCCGGCCGAACCGGCGGATCGACTCAGGCCGGTTGGCCTCCTCATATCCGAGCGCCAGGATCTGGTCGAGCGTCACGAGCCGCTCGTCGATCGTCTGCTCGAGCACGGCCTGGAGCTCGAGCGACAGCGTCTGCGCGAGCGCGCGCAGACGCGAGAGCCGGCTGCCGGTGTCGTAGCGCGCGATCCGCCCAGAGGCCCGTTCGGTCCCGCGCGCCAACTCCTGCTGACGCACGGTCTCGCCCCGTGCCTGCTCGTCGATCTCGGTGCTCGCATCGGCAATCTCGTGAACGTTCCCCTCGAGCACGTTGATGTCAGCCATCTGCTCCTCCGAGACCGCGGCGATGTCGGTTACAGACGCCGTCGAGCGATGCGCGAGGTCTGCGATCCGCTCCAGCACCTCGCTTCCGACATCGGCGTCGCGGGCTCCCTGCTCCGCCTGCTCGTGCGCGGCACCCGCCGCCTGCTCGATCACGTGCATCTGATCCCGCGTGCGCTTCACGGTCTCGCGGATCTGTGTGGTCTGCTGCGCCGTTTCCGTGGCCAGCCGGCCAACCTCGTCGGCGACCACGGCGAACCCGCGGCCATGCTCGCCGGCGCGCGCCGCCTCGATCGCGGCGTTGAGCGCCAGCAGCTTGGTCTGGTTCGCGATCCCCTCGATGATCGCCGAGAACGACGCGATGCTCGCAACCTCCTTGGCTGCCAGACTCGCGACGAGCTCATGGACACGTCCAGCGTCCGCGTTGATCCGACCGATCGCGTCGATCAGGCGGCCCAGCACGTCGGTACCGCGCTCGCTCTCGCTGTCGAGTTCGGCGGCCAACTCCGCCGCCTGCGCGGCGCCCTCAGCCGCCTGCCGTGATGACTGACCGAGCGACTCGACGCGCTCGGCCACCTCGCGGATCTGACCGCTCAGGCGCTCAACCTTGTCGCCGACGACCTTGATCGAGAGTGAGCTTCGCGCCGCACCCGCGGAGAAGTCGGCGACGACCAGCGCCAACTCGTCGAGCGTGTTCGCGAACTCCGCACTGACGGCGCCAACTTCGTCGTCGCGCCCACTGAGCGAGGCCAGCGGCCATGTGCCGTCCTCGTTACGCAGGTCGTCAGACGTAGCCGGCGGGGTCCTCTCCGGTCCCACAGACATTGTGCCGAAAATTACAGCGCGGTCAGGTCGGAAAGCAGCGTTGTCAGCGCCTCACCCGTGTACAGCGCGCCCTCGAAGAAGACGGTCGGTGTGGTCACGACACCGCCTCGCACGCCGGCTTTGAAGTCGCCCTGCACGCGCGCGGCAACCGCCGGATCGCGGCGGTCGCGGTCGAATCGTTCGAGATCGAGGCCGAGCGTCTCAGCTCGCGACCACAGGTGCGGGTCCTCGAGATGGGCCTGGTCCTCGAGGATCGCGTCGTACATGTCCCAGAAGCGTCCCTGCAGACCGGCGGCTTCGGTGGCGCAGGCGGCGGGCCAGGCGCGCGGGTGCGCCGAGCGGACCGGAAAGTGCCTGAACACGTGGCGAATCGGCCTGCGTGCGGAAGCCTCCATCAGCCGTGCGTGCAGCACTGCGCAGTACGGGCACTCCAGATCCCCGTATTCGATCAGCAGCGGTCCGTCCGCCGGCCCGCGAACGTGGTCGTCGTCGGCGAGCGCTGGGATCGGTGCGGAGCGGAGATCACTCATCGGCGCCAGATCGTAAGGCGGCCGCGGCCGCCAAACCCGACTAAATGGCCGCGAGGCCGTCGAAGATCAGGTTCGCGCCGGGCAGTTCGCCGGGCGATTCCGCCTGATAACTCCATTTGACTGTCGCGTCGGGGCCAACGATCACGAGCGCGCGCTGTGGAAACCCACCCGGGTGATAGACGTCAAAAGCCCGGCAGACCTCGCCCTTCGGCTCGAAGTCGGAGAGCTGCTCCATCTCGATGCCCAGCTTCTCCTTGAACGCGGCCTGTGACCAGACCGAGTCGCAAGAGACGCCGTACAGCGTCGCTCCCTGCTCTGCGAACTGGTCACGAAGCTCGTCGTAGAGGCTCAGCTGGTCTGTGCAGACCGGGCTGAACGCAAACGGATAGAAGACCAGCACGGTCGTCTTGCCCACCAGCTGGCCTTGAGTGAACGTTCGGTCGTCAGCACCCTTGAGGCTGAACCACGGAGCGCTCGCTCCGGCCTGCAGGGGGCTCACCTGCGCAGGCCGAGCTCTTTGACGATCGAGCGGTAACGCTCGAGGTCAGAGCGCTCCAGGTACCTGAGGAAGCGGCGACGCTGACCGACGAGCATCAGCAGCCCGCGGCGAGAGTGGTGGTCCTTCTTGTGCATGCGCAGGTGGTCGGTCAGCTGGTTGATGCGCTCTGTAAGGAGCGCGACCTGAACTTCAGCCTTGCCGGTGTCCTGCGGGGTGTCGCCGAACTTCTCGATGAGCTCGGCTTTCTTTTCCTGTGTAAGACTCATTCGACCCGTGAGGCTAGCAGTTCGCGGGTGCGCTCGACATCGCGGTGCATCTGGTCGACCAGCTCATCGACGCTCTCAAAGCGCTGCTCTCCTCGCAGCCGCGCGACGAACTCAACCGTCAGCCGCTGGCCGTAAAGGTCACCCTCGAAGTCGAGGACGAACGCTTCGACCAGCGGCATCAGGTCTGCCCCGAACGTCGGCCGCACACCGACGTTCACAGCCGCAAGCCGCTCGCCCACCCGGCAGGCATAGACGCCGTGTGCCGGGCACACCAGCTCGGGGTCAGGAACCATGTTTGCCGTCGGGAAACCGAGCTCGCGGCCGCGCTGGTCGCCGGGGACCACCTCGCCGCGTATTCGGAACGGCGCGCCCAGTAGGCGGGTCGCCTCTTCGACCTCGCCCTGCTCGATCAGCATCCGGATCCGGCTCGAGGAGACGATCTCGCCGTCGACCTTCACGAGCGGCACAACGCGTGTCTCGAAACGGGCGTCGGCGGCCAGCAGCTCCGCGTCGCCCCGCGTTCCGCATCCGAAGCGGAAATTCTCGCCGACCGACACGTGCGTCGCGCCGAGTGCGTCAACCAGCACGGTGTCGATGAATTCGGAAGCCTCGCGTTGCGCGAACTCGTGGTCGAAGGGCACGATCACCAGTTCATCGACCCCAAGCGCCGCGATCAGCTCGATCTTCACGTCGAGGCTGGTCAGCAGCTTCGGGGCACGGCCAGGCTTGACGACGACAGCCGGGTGCGGCTCGAACGTGACCACGGTGTCATTGCCGGCGATCACCTCGCGGTGGCCGACGTGGACGCCGTCGAACTCGCCCACCGCGACGCGGCGCGGGCGTGAATCGACGTCGCTGAGGGCTGTGACGAGCATCGGGCTGGAAGCGTAGATGGTCGGGTTACGCGGGTATGCCCGGGATCTGGCTGAGGACCTGCTCGAGCGGAAGCAGCCGCTCCGGGTCGGCGTCCGCAACGTCGAACTCACCGATCCGCGTACGTCGCAGCGCCGTGCAGTAAGCATCACCGAGATCGGCGATCAGCGAGCGCACGTACGTGCCCGACGAGCACTCGATAACGAAGTCACGCTCTGCCCCGGCGCGACGGGTTTCATCGAAGCGATGGACCGTGACGTCGCGCTCGGGCAGCTCGAACGTTTCCCCCGCGCGCGCGAGCTTGTAGGCGCGGCGGCCCTTGATCTTGACGGCGGAATACGCCGGCGGACGCTGGCGGATCGCGCCCGTGGGGAGCACCAGGTCGCCCTCGGGGACACGGCCGGTCACGCTGATCTCCCCTTCCGGATCGCCTGTCGTCGAGGTCGCACCGAACCGAGCGGTGACCTCGTAGCGCTTGGGCAGCACCATCACGAAGCGCTGGATGCGCGTCGCCCTGCCGACCAACACGACCAGGAGGCCGGTCGCGAACGGATCGAGCGTGCCCGCATGACCCACCTTGATCCCCCGGCCGAGCCGTCGGCGGGTTTGGGCCACGACGTCGTGCGAGGTGATGCCGGCGGGCTTGTCACACAGCAGCAGCCCGTCGCCTGCAGGCGACGCGCTCACTCGGCTGGAGCGAGGCTCGCCAGCTGCGCAGACAGCTCCTCACGCAGGAAGGAGATCAGCTCATCCCAGGTCATCGACGTGGTGAAGCCGGCGGCGGCCCGGTGGCCGCCGCCCCCCTGGGCTCGGGCGATCGCGGACACGTCGACGCGCATGTCGCTGGCCCGCAGCGAGACCTTGCGCAGCCGCGCGCCGTCGGGCGCCTCGGCCGCCTCCCCAGGGGCGGCTAGGCGATCGCGCACGAGCGCCGCCATGGCGGTGCCGCGTACCGCACGCAGATGGTCGATCACGCCCTCCGAGTAGCTCTCCTCGGCACCCGCTGCCTCGAAGTCCTCGGCGCTCAACTGCGACGCGGTCAGGCGGCCGTCGTCGTAGCGCTCGGCGTTGAGCAGGCCGCGCGCGAGCAGTGCCAGTTTGCCGAAGGGGACGCCCTCGTATACCTGCTGGTAGATGGCGTGCACGTCGACCCCGGCCTCGATCAGTTCGGCAGCCATCAGGTGGGCGCGGGGGCCGGTGTTCTCGTACATGAAGCAGCCGGTGTCGGTGATCAGCCCGACATACAGCGCTTCGGCGATCGTCGGAGTCAGCTCGACGTCGAGCGCGTGCGCGATGTCCCAGACGATCTCTGCGGTGCATGACGCGCCTGGGTCGACGTAGTTGACGCTGCCGAAGCGCGTGTTGTCGTGGTGGTGGTCGATGTTGAGGATCCGACCCCAGCCCTCGGCCGGGCGCAGCGAGTCCGCACCCGGGTTGCGCTCGATGTTGCCGCAGTCCAGGAAGATGATCGTGCGCTTGTCGAGATCGGCGGGCGGCTCGGAGACGAGCCCGTCGAGCGGCAGGAAGCGGTACTCGTATGGGAGCGGCAGATCGCTCTCGGCGATGAACATCAGGCTGTCGTGGCCGAGCGCACGCAGCACGTGGTGCATCGCGATCAGAGAGCCGAGGGCATCGCCATCAGGGTGCTCGTGCGTCACCACGATCGTCTTGCAAGCGGCGCGCAGGACGTCGACCACGGCGGCGCGGCCGGTCACCACCTCGCTCGGTTCGGTGACGCCGCTACTCATCCTTGGGCGCCTCTTCCTGGATCAGCTGCGTGATGCGCATGCCTCGATCGACGGTGTCGTCGTAGTCGAAGGTCAACGATGGGGTGTGCTTGAGCCGCAGCGCTTGCGATACCCGGCCTTGCAGAAAGCCATGCGCCGAGCGCAATCCCTCGAGGCTTGCGGCGCGCGCTTCGTCGTCGCCCAGCACGCTGACGTAGACCCGCGCGTGACGCAGATCCGGGCTGGTTTTGACACCGGTCACGGTCACGAATCCAACCCGGGGGTCCTGTAGGTCCTTGGAAATGGCATCACTGAGCACTGCGCGCATAGCCTCGTCCACGCGCCGCATCCGTGCTCCAGCCATCCTATCCCTCCCTACCGCCGGCGTGCGGTCAGACGAGCTCGCGCTCTACCTGACGCGTGGTGTATGCCTCCATGACGTCGCCGTCCTTCACATCGGCGTAGTTGTGGAGGACGATGCCGCAGTCGTAGCCGGTCGCCACCTCGCGCACGTCGTCGTTGAAGCGACGCAGCGATGCGATCTCACCGTCATAGATGACCGTGCCGTCACGGACGAGCCGAACCTTGTCGCCGCGCGTGAGCTTGCCGTCGACCACATGCGAGCCGGCGATCGTGCCCACCTTCGAGGCGCGGAAGATCTGGCGGACCTCGGCAGTGCCGACGGCCTCCTCGACCTCCTCGGGGGCGAGCATGCCCTGCATCGCGGAGCGCAGCTCCTCGATCGCGCGGTAGATCACCGAGTAGTGGCGGATCTCCACGCCCTCGCGTTCGGCGACGGCGCGTGCATCACCGACGGGCCGCACGTTGAAGGCCATGATCACCGCATCGGAGGCGGCGGCGAACATCACGTCGGACTCGGTCACGCCACCGACGGCGCCACGGATCACATTGACCGAGACCTCGTCCTGCGGCAGCTTCGCGATCTCGTCCTCGATCGCTTCCAGAGATCCGGCGACGTCCGACTTGATCACCAGGTTGAGTTCCTGCAGACCACTACCGAAGATGTCCTCCAGCGAGATCCGCTTGCTGCGCTGACGCGCCAGCGACTCCGTCTTCAGGCGGTTGGCGCGCTCACCGGCGAGCTGGCGGGCACGGCGCTCGTGCTCGACGACGCGAATGCGCTCGCCGGCCTCGGGGACACCGTCGAAACCGAGCACCTCGACCGGCTCTCCGGGCAGTGCCTGTGTGACGCGGGCACCGGTGAAGTCGTGCATCGCCCGCACCCGGCCCCAGTGGGCGCCGGCAACGAGCGCGTCGCCCACCTCGAGTGTGCCGCGCATGATCAGGATCGAGACGACCGGTCCGCGGCCCGGGTCGAGCTTGGACTCGATCACGGTGCCGGAAGCGGCGGCGTCGGGATTGGCGCGCAGCTCCATGATCTCGGCCTGAGCCACGATCGTGTCGAGCAGGTCGTCGAGACCCTCCCGGGAGCGAGCCGAGACGTCGACGAAGTCGACATCGCCGCCCCACTCGACCGGCTGCAGCCCGAGCTGTGTCATCTCGGTGCGCACGCGCGTCGGGTCGGCGCCTTCCTTGTCGATCTTGTTGACCGCGACGATCATCGGGACGCTGGCCGCCTTGGCGTGGTCGACAGCCTCCTGCGTCTGCGGCTTCACGCCATCATCGGCCGCGACCACGATCACGGCCAGGTCGGTGACCTTGGCGCCACGGGCGCGCATCGCCGTGAAGGCCTCGTGACCGGGCGTGTCCAGGAAGGTCACGGTATGACCGTCATGGTGCACCTGGTAGGCGCCGATGTGCTGCGTGATGCCACCGGCCTCGCCCGCGGCAACCTCGGTCTCGCGGATCGCGTCGAGCAGCGAGGTCTTGCCGTGGTCGACGTGACCCATGATCGTGACGACAGGCGCGCGGTCGACGAGATCTTCGTCGGAATCCGCGAAGACGACCTCGGTGGTGGTCTCGTCCTCTGCGTGGACGATCTCGACCTCCTTGCCGAACTCGACCCCCAGCACCTCGATCGTTTCGTCGGACAGCGTCTGCGTCTGGGTCTTCATCTCGCCCAGCTCCATCAGCTTCTTGACGATCTCCGGGACGCGGACGTCCAGGTACTCGGCTACGTCCTTGACGGTCGAGCCGGAGTTGATGCGGATTACGTCTGGTGTGGCGAGCGCCGTCTGCGACGGACGCGACTCAGCCTCTTCGTCGTAGACACCGCGGCGGCGGCGGCCGCGACGCTGGCGGCGTGGCGGGTTCGCGGGACCGCCTCCGGGAGATCCTGGCGACGCCGGTGCGCGGCGCGAGGCCTGCGCGTCGATCACGACGCGCCGGCGGCCACCGGCGTTGCCGGGCGTACGCTCACCCTGCAGCGAGTCACGGGTCGGACGCTGCTTGTGTTGGGTCTCGCCGCCGTCGGCGGGACGGTTCTCAGTGGCGGCAGCGGCCGGCCCGGTCGCAGCCTCTGTCTTCGGCGCGGCGGCGGCCTCCGTCTTCGGCGCGGCCTGCGCTCCGGCTGCGGGCTGTGCAGCCTGCGCAGCGGGCTTGGCGGCAGGCTGTGCCTGCGGCTCCGGCGCCTTGGACTTCGCATCCGGCGCGGTCTTCGCGGCTGCGGCCGGCTTGGCGCCGGCGGCCTTGGCATGGCCCTTCGGGGCCTGTGATTTTTCGGTTGTCGCGGGCGCAGCTGCCGGCTTATCGGCGGCTGGCTTGGCGGCGCCGCGAGTCGCGGGGGCGCCGTTCTTCCCGGCGGCCGGCTTGGCCGGCGCCTTGTCCGCCGCAGGCCGCGCCTTGGCGGCAGCGGCCGACTTCGCGGCGCTGCGCTCCTTGGGGGCTTCTTCGGTGGACTTGGTCATCTCGCTCTTGAGTGTAGATGTGCGGTTGTCTTGGGAAATGGCGTTCCGATCAACTTAGGAATCAGACAGGGACCTGGTCGGAGCCGGTGCCCTCGAGCGCCTGATGGGCTTCGATGCCGCAGTAGCGCGAGCCCGGGAGTGCAGCGTTGGGGCAGCGGCGGCCGTTGGAGAGGATCGCGTGGCAGCGCCCGCTGGTCTCCTCCTCTTCGTATCCGGTCTCGGTTTCCTCGGCGGCGAACTCGGTCTCGGAACGGATGTCGATCCGCCAGCCGGTCAGACGCGCGGCCAGACGGGCGTTCTGACCCTCGCGGCCGATCGCCAGCGAAAGCTGGTCGTCAGGCACGATCACGGTCGCCTGCTTGGCCTCGTCGTCAACCAGCACCTCGCGCACACGCGCGGGCGAAAGCGCCTTGGCCACGAAACGGGCGGGCTCGTCGTTGTAGGGGATGATGTCGATCTTCTCGCCGCGCAACTCGGACACGACCATGCGCACGCGCGAGCCGCGTGGGCCGACGCAGGCGCCGACCGGGTCGACGCCGTCGACGTGAGAGACGACTGCGATCTTCGACCGGTAGCCGGGCTCACGCGCAACGCCGGTGATCTCCACCAGTCCGTCAGCGATCTCCGGCACCTCGAGCTCGAACAGCGACTTGATCAGCTCGGGGTCACGCCGCGAGACGATGATCGAGGGGCCCTTGGTCGAGTTCGATACGTCCTTGATCACAGCCTTGATCCGCTGCGAGTGGTCATAGCGCTCGCCCTCGACCTGCTCGGACTTGGGCAGCAGCGCCTCGACCCGCTCGCGCAGCTGGACGAGCGTGTAGCGCGAGTCCGACTGCTGGACGATGCCGGTGATCAGCTCGCCGACGCGATCGCGGTACTCCTCGAACATCATGTCCCGCTCGGCCTCACGGATGCGCTGCAGAATCACCTGCTTGGCGGTCTGCGCGGCGATCCGGCCGAAGTCCTCGGGCGTGACGTCCTCGGTCTCGATCTGATCTTCGTATTCCTTCAACTTTTCAAGGTCGATCTCCGGCGCCGGCGGCTCGCGCATCTCACCGGTCTCCGGGTCCACGGACGGCTCCTGGTCGGTCGTCGCCTCGATCAGCAGCTGCTCTTCTAGCTCAGCCGGGATCTTCAGCTCCCAGACCATGAAGTCGCCGGTCTCGCGGTCCATCTCGACGCGCGCGTACGGCGCCGAGCCCGGCGTCTTCTTGTACGCGGACAGGAGCGCGTCTTCCAGCGCTTCCATCAGCTTCTCAGCTGAGATGTTCTTTTCGGCGGCCAGGCCGCGGACGGCCTCAAGGATCTCTTTCGACATCTGTCCTCTCAGTCACCAGGTACAAGGTTGGAGCGGGAGATCTGCTCATACGGAATAGCGACCACCCCTTCACCGGCGGCGATCGTGACCTCCTGCTCGGAGGCCCCCACCAGCTCGCCGGTGACGCTCTTATGGCCGTCACGTTCGTCGCGCAGGCGCACCTGAGCGCGCTGCCCGAGGAAGCGACGGAAATGTTGTGGCTTGGTCAGTGGGCGATCCGCACCCGGAGACGACACCTCGATCGAGTACTGCTCGCGGTGGTCGCTCAGCAGGCGCGTGACCTGCTCGCAGTGCTCCAGGGTGATCCCGTCCGGATGGTCGATGAACACACGCAGCGTGTCGCCGCCGACGACCTCAACGAGCAGCACCTCGATATCGGGCGAGGCGCCCGCGATGCGAGTCTCGATATCAGTTGTAAGTGCGTTCAACTCGTCCCCTCCGGGTACGTTTTCCTACTTAGTCATAAAAAAAGCGGGCGAGCGCCCACTTCCTGTACTGCTACCGGTTTCGCTCCGGCATTACAGAAGCTGTGCGTCTACCTTAGCACCGGTAAGCGCCTCCGTCAGCCCCTCAACTTCCGCTGCTGAGCAGCGCCTTCAGGGGCCGTCTTGGTCGCGCGACGCGGCCCGCTCGGCCGCGTCACGGGCGCGGTCGCGGTACGCGCGATAGTCCTTGCGCTCGGGCTGCATACACGCCGCCAGCGCGAGTGGCTGCTGGGCCTCGGCGTGACGTCCGAGCATCTGCAAACTGCGTCCCAGGCAGAACAGCGCGTAGTCGTTCGTAGGCGCACGCTCGACCACCGCCTGGAACTCGTCCGCAGCCTCGCTGTACTGCTGCGTCTGAAACAGTGCGCGACCAAAAGCCTCGCGAATCGAGGTGCTCTCTGGGGAGAGCCTGCTTGCCCGCCGGAGCGGCACCGCCGCCTGGTGGTAATGGCCGTCTGCCAGCAGTGCTGAACCCCGGCTGTAAAGCTCGTAGAGGTCTTCCACAGCTTTATTTAGTGTAGTGCCGCCCCCGGCGACTCTCGGACGGCCGCCCGCAGGCGCTCGACCTCGTCGAGGATCGCCGCCGCGACCTGATACTTGGTCGTGCGCGGGACGAGCTGCTCGCCGCCGTCGCGAGCCAAGATCAGAACCTCGTTCTCGGCCGCATCGAAGCCGATGTCAGGTCGCGAGACGTCGTTGACGACGATCGCGTCGACACGCTTGCGTTCGAGTTTCTCGCGCCCGTACGCAGCGGCTCCCTCGCCGTGCTCGGCCGCGAAGCCGACGAGCACCTGCTCGGGGCCCCGTTGGCCTGAGAGCGTGGCGAGCACGTCCTCGGTGGGCTCGAGCTCGACACTCGCGAGCGTGTGCGCCCCCGTCTTCTTGAGCTTGTGCGGCGCCGGCGCCACCGGCCTGAAGTCCGCAACCGCGGCTGCCATCAGCAGCACGTCGCTCGACGGGAACACATCCGCGCACGCCTGCGCCAACTCGGCCGCGGTATGGACCCGGACCACTGTGGCCCCGGACGGTGGCTCCAGCCTGACGTTGGCGGAGACCAGTGTCACCTCCGCGCCCCGGGCGAGCGCCTCGGCGGCGAGCGCATAGCCCATCCGGCCGGAAGAGCGGTTTCCGATGTAGCGAACGCTGTCGATCGGCTCCTGCGTTCCGCCGGCGGTGACGAGGACCTTCAGACCCTGCCACGGCCCCGGCAGCGGCCGCGCCGCCGCCCCGTGCAGCTCCACGCACGCCGCCAGTAGCTCCTGCGGCTCGGGCAAACGGCCGACGCCGCGCTCGCCATGCGAGGCCAGTTCGCCCTCGCCGGGCGGGATCACGGCGATGCCGCGCTCGACCAGGGTGCGGATGTTCGCCTGTGTCGCCGGGTTCAGATACATACGGTTGTTCATCGCCGGTGCGACGGCGACGGGACAGGCCGCGGCGAGCGCTGCGGTCGTGACGAGGTTGTCGGCGACGCCGGCCGCGAGCTTGGCGATCGTGTTCGCGCTGGCCGGCGCGATCAGGTAGACGTCGGCCCGCTCGACCAGCGCGAGGTGGCTGATCGGGGCACGCTCCGGCACCGGCTCACCCGGATATGCGCCGCGCGCAGGATCGGCCTCGAACTCCGAGGTCAGGACCGGCGCGCCGCTGATCCCGGCGAACGAAGCAGTGCCGACGAAGCGCTCGCTCGTCGGCGTTTGGATGACTCTGACGGCGTGGCCCGCCTTGACTGCGAGCCGCGCCAACTCGAGGGCCTTGTAGGCCGCGATACCACCGCTAACGCCAATCAGGAGCCTCAACCTCGACCTCCGCTTCAGCGTTTCGGGGCGGCGCCGCGACCTGCGGGGCCTACCGGTAGTGGTACTTCAGCTTGCCCTGCGCGACCTCTTCGAGCGCGATCGTCAGGTAGTTCTTCGAGCGGGTCTCGACCATCGGCGGCGGGAACTCGTCGAACGTCCCCTCCCCGAGGTTGTGGTAATACGAGTTGATCTGGCGCGCACGGCGGGCGGCCACGACCACGCTCGCGTAGTCGGAGTCAACGTGCTCGAGCAGCTTGTCGATACGGGGAGAGATCACGGGGAGTTGGTTCCTTCGCGTTGGTTGCCTTTATAAGAGTACTGCGAGCGCCGCATGCTCTTACTTTCCGCCTACATGTCGACATATCGACATTGCGGCGGAAAGTTGCCTACTCGACTTGGCTCAGCCGGCGGCGAGCTCGCCTTCGACGATCGCAGCCAGCTCGTCGAGGGCATCCTCAAGGCGGTCATTCACGACCACGTGACTGAACTCGGGTTGGGCTGCGAGCTCAGCGTCGGCCGTTTCGAGCCGGCGCTGCACCTGCTCGGGCGTATCGGTGCCGCGGCCGACCAGACGGGTGCGCAGCGTCTCACGCGAGGGCGGTGCGATGAAGACCTGCACGGCCTCGGGCATCTTCTCGCGCACCTGTCGGGCGCCCTGGACCTCGATCTCGAGGACGACCGGCACCCCGTCCTCGATTCGCCGGTCGAGCTCTGAGCGGAGCGTGCCGTAGCGGTTGCCCGAGTACTCGGCCCACTCGACGAACTCGCCGGCGGCGACACGGCGATCGAACTCCGCACGCGTGAGGAAGTGGTAGTGAGCTCCGTCCTGCTCGCCCGGACGCGGGGGCCGCGTCGTGGCGGAGACTGACAGCTCGAGGCTCGGGATGCGGTCGAACAGCGCTCGGATCAGGGTTCCCTTGCCGACACCGGAGGGACCCGTGATCACGAACACCTTGGCCACGCTCACGCGGGCTTGGTCCTTCACGAACCGGGGCGCGCCGCTTTAGCGGCGGCGCATCAACTCGACGAGCTCGGTGCGCTGACGCTGCGAGAGCCCCCCGATGGTCTTAGAAGGAGAGATCCGGCACGTCGACAGGATCTTGTTGACCTTCACGCGACCGTACTTGGGGACGGCGAGCATCAGGTCGAAGACCTTGGCGGTCTCCAGGTACTCAGGCGGGTCCAGGAGCAGCTCGTGGATCGGCTGACGACCCGCCTTCAGGTCGCGCTTGAGTTGGGCGCGGCGGGTGCGAATGTCGTTCGCGCGCTGTAGCGCTTCCATCCGCTGCACTAGCGAACGCTCGGGTGCGGCGATGGCTTTCGTAGGGGAATCACTGACCGGCGGCATGGCGGGCGACTATACATCTTGCGGGCACCTGATCAACCCCTTCCGGACCAATTTCGGCTAGACCTCAACCTAAGCTTGAGCATTGTCGAGCATGGTTCCGACGATCAGGCAGGTTTGCAGGCGATTTATTGGCCCAATGGAGGGGTGAAGCCATCCAAACAGACATACCACAAACCTCGCCTGATAGGTGATCGGTACTGCGTTATCGCTCAGCCGGCCTGACGGAAATCCGGATTCAGGATGGTGCTTATCTGAGGCACTCAGACTGAGAGCTGAGGCCCACCCGGATTAAGGGGTCTGTTGTGCCGACTCGGCGTACAGCTCCTGCAGTGAGACCACAGCCGGCTCGCCGTGCGTCGCAGCCGCAATCGCCCTCACCGCGGCGATCCCACCCGACATCGTCGTGATGCACGGAATCCGGTGCGCGACGGCAGCGGCACGGATCTCGTAGCCGTCGGTGCGTGCACCGGTACCAACCGGCGTGTTGATCACAAGGTCGACCTCGCCGCGCTCGATCGCCTCGACCACATGCGGCGAGCCCTCTGAGAGCTTGTTGATCGTCCTCGACGGGATCCCCATGCGCGCCAGCGCCTTCGCGGTCCCGCTCGTGGCCAGCAGCTTGAAGCCGAGGTCGTGCAACTGGATCGCGATCCCGGTGGCCGCGGATTTGTCGCGGTCGGCAACCGTGAGGAACGCCGTGCCGCTGGTCGGCAACTGCGCTCCCGCCGCGGCCTGCGCCTTCGCGAACGCCGTCGGGAAGTCGCGGGCGATGCCCATCACCTCACCGGTCGAGCGCATCTCGGGGCCGAGCAACACATCAGTGCCGGCGAAGCGATCAAACGGCAGCACCGCCTCCTTGACGCAGACGTGGCCGGTCGCGACCTCGGCCGGCAGGTCCATGTCGGCGAGCTTCTCTCCCAACATGATCCGGCACGCCAACTTGGCGACCGGCAGGCCGATCGCCTTGGAGACGAATGGCACCGTGCGCGAGGCGCGCGGGTTGGCCTCGATCACGTGCAGGCCCTCGCCGGCATGAATCGCAAACTGCACGTTCAGCAGCCCGACCACGCCGAGTGCCTTCGCGATGCCTGTGGTCTGAGCACGGATCGCGTCGAGCATCTCCTCACCGAGCGAGTGCGGCGGCAGCACGCAGGCGGAGTCGCCGGAGTGGATTCCGGCCTCTTCGACGTGTTGCATGATCCCGGCGATCCAGACGTCGTCGCCATCGCAGAGCGCGTCGACATCGACCTCGACCGAGTCCTCGAGGAAGCGGTCGAGATAGATCGTGGGGCTCCTGCCGGTGGAGCCGGCCGCACCGATCACGCCCACGCGCTCGAGATAGTTGTTCAGGCCATCGACGCTGTAGACGATCTCCATCGCACGTCCACCGAGCACGTAGCTCGGGCGCACGAGCAGCGGGAACCCGACCTCAGGCGCCCGTTCGAGCGCCTCCGCCGGAGTGCTGGCGGAGGCATACGGCGGCGCCTTGTAGCCAAGGCGGTCGAGCAGCGGACCGAACCGAGCCCGATCCTCCGCGAGGTCGATCGCGTCGGTGGTCGTGCCGAGGATTGGGAGCCCGGCCGCACGCAGCCCTTCGGCCAACTTCAGCGGCGTCTGTCCGCCGAACTGGACGATCACGCCCTCGGGGCGCTCGACCTCGCAAACGCCGAGCACGTCGTCGAGCGTGAGCGGTTCGAAATACAGACGATCGGAGGTGTCGTAATCCGTCGAGACGGTCTCGGGATTGCAGTTGATCATCACTGCATCGCGGCCGGACTCGCGCACGGTCTGTGCGGCGTGGACGCAGCAGTAGTCGAACTCGATGCCCTGGCCGATGCGGTTGGGGCCGGAGCCGAGGATCACGATGCTCGGGCGCGAGCCCCGATCAACCTCGTCGTCGATGAGGGGCTGGCCGTCGCGACCGACAGCCCGTGGGCGCTCCCAGGCCGAGTAGAAGTAAGGCGTGCGGGCGGCGAACTCGGCCGCACAGGTGTCGACCGACTTGAAGGTGCGCTCGCCGGTGAAGACGCCCTCGGGGTCGTTGGCGACTGACTCGAGCTCGCGTAGGAACCAGGGATCGATCTTCGTCAGGTCGTTCAGCTCGGCGATGCCGTGGCCACGCCGCAGCGCCTCGAGCAGGTTGTCAAAGCGCTCTGCGCCGGGCTGCGCGACGGCCGCCAGCAGTCCGGCGTCGTCAGCGGCGAACTCCGGCGGCGAGTCGAGCTCGCGCGAGCGCAGCGCCTTCGCGAACGCTTGCCTGAACGTCCGTCCGATCGACATCGCCTCGCCGACCGACTTCATGTGGGTCGTCAGTTCCTGCTCGGCGCCCGGGAACTTCTCGAACGCGAACCGCGGCCATTTGACGACGCAGTAGTCGATCGCCGGTTCGAAGCTCGCGGGCGTCGCCCGTGTGATGTCGTTCGAGATCTCCTGGAGCGTGTAGCCGACCGCCAGTCGTGCGGCGATCTTGGCGATCGGGAAGCCGGTCGCCTTCGAAGCCAGCGCGCTCGAACGCGAGACGCGCGGGTTCATCTCGATGACGATGATCTCCTCCGTCGCCGGGTTGACCGCGAACTGCACGTTGGATCCGCCGGTCTCGACCCCGATCGCGCGGATCACCGTGATCGCCTGGTCGCGCAACTGCTGATAGAGATGGTCGGTGAGCGTCTGCTGGGGTGCCACGCAGACGCTGTCGCCGGTGTGGACGCCCATCGGGTCGAGGTTCTCGATCGAGCAGACGATCACGACGTTGTCGGTCTTGTCGCGCATCACCTCGAGTTCGAACTCGCCCCAGCCGAGCACCGACTCGTCGATCAGGATCTGGCTGATCGGCGATGCGTCGAGCCCGCGGCCGATGACTTGATCGAAGCGCGCCATGTCGTGCAGCACGCCGCCGCCGGCCCCTCCGAGCGTGAACGCCGGGCGGATGATCACCGGCAGCCCGATCTCCTCGACCGCGACTCGCGCCTCCGCGAGCGTGTGCGCGATTGCGGAACGAGGCACCCGTAGACCCGCCGCGTGCATCGTCTCGCGGAACAGGTCGCGGTCCTCCCCACGCTCGATCGCATCGATCTTGGCGCCGATCAGCTCGACTCCGTACTTCTCGAGCACGCCGTTCTCGTGCAGCGCCTTGGCGAGGTTGAGCGCGGTCTGGCCGCCGAGCGTCGCCAGCAACGCATCGGGCCGTTCGCGCTCGATGATCTGCTCGAGCGGTCCCGGCAGCAGCGGCTCGACGTAGGTGGTCGTTGCGACATCCGGGTCGGTCATGATCGTCGCCGGGTTCGAGTTGACCAGTACGACGTCGTACCCCTCCTCCATCAGTACGCGCGCGGCCTGCGTACCCGAGTAGTCGAACTCGGCGGCCTGCCCGATCACGATCGGACCGGACCCGATCAGCAGGATCTTGTTGATGTCGTCACGTCTCGGCATCAGCGGCCGCTCCGAATCTCGTTGACAAAGCGGTCGAACAGGTAGAGCGAGTCGTGCGGCCCTGGTCCTGCCTCGGGGTGGTACTGGATCGTCCCGCCCTGTACGTCGAGCAGCGTCAGCCCCTCGACGGTGCGGTCGTAGAGGTTGACGTGACTGAGCTCGGCGACGCCGAAGTCGGTGTCCCAACGGACGGGCTCGTCGCCCTCGATCGTTCTGTTGCCCGCGGGTCCGAGGACCGCGAAGCCGTGGTTCTGGCTCGTGATCTCGGTCAGCCCGGTCGCGAGGTCCTTGACGGGATGGTTGGCGCCGTGGTGGCCGAAAGGCAGCTTGTAGGTCTCCAAGCCAACCGCGCGACACAGCAGCTGGTGCCCGAGGCAGATGCCGTACACGGGCTTCTTGCCGACCAGCTCGCGCACCGTGTCGACGATGTAGTCGAGGGCCGCAGGGTCTCCCGGACCATTCGCGAGGAAGATCGCATCGGGGTCGTCGGCGAGCAGCTCGTCCGGCCCGTACGTGCACGGGTAGAGGGTCAGGTCGACTCCACGCTGAGTCAGCTGTTGCAGGATCGAGCGCTTCACGCCCGTGTCGATCATCGCGATCCGGATCGGTCCACCTTCAGCGGCGGCGCCGTCCAGCGGGACGGGCGCCGACGGACTCACCTCGCGAGCGAGGTCGCGCCCGTTCATCGCCGGCTCCGCCTCGATCAAAGCGCGGGCCTCCTCCTCGGAGATGCTCGCCGGGAAGACGCCTCCGCGCATCGCACCCTCGTCGCGGATGTGGCGGACCAGCGCGCGCGTGTCGAGGTCGGTGATCGCCGGGATGCCCTGCTCGGTCAGCCAGCTCAGCCAACCCTGCTGAGCGGTCGGGGCGTCGTCATAGTCGACGGCGGCGCGCATGATCGCCGCACGGGCGTGGGTGCGACCGGACTCCATCGCCCCGTCGCTGACGCCGTAGTTGCCGATCTGCGGATACGTGAAGGCGATCAGCTGCCCGGCGTAGCTCGGGTCGGTCATCGCCTCCTGATAGCCGGACATCGAGGTCGTGAAGACGATCTCACCGACGGCGTGTGTGTCGGCAGCACAGGCGAGACCGTCGAAGCGGGCGCCGTCCTCGAGCAGTACGTAGGCATCGCGGCTCATGCCGATGCAACCTCCCGATCGAGCGCCCCGACCCAGTCGCTCACATACGCGACCGAGCCGGCAGCGATCGTCAGCTGGACCACTCCGCTGAGGCTACGTCCGTCGAAGCAGCAGTTGTGTGAGCGACTGGCGTAGCCGTTGGCACCCACGGTCCATTCGGCGGCGAGGTCGACAAGCGTGACGTTCGCCGTCTCGCCGGGAACGATCCGAGGCATCGGCAGCCCGTAGAGCGCACCGCCCGCGGTGATCCGGGCGATGAGGAGCGGGAGCCGCAGCACCCCTGGCTTCACAAGCTCGGTGTAGATCGCGGCGAAGGCGGTCTCGAGGCCGGTCGTGCCCATCGGCGCCTGCTCGAACGGCATCTCCTTTTCGTGGCGCGCGTGCGGCGCATGGTCGGTCGCGATGCACTCGATCAGACCCGAGCGCAGGCCTTCGATCAGAGCCTGGCGGTCTGCCTCGGATCGCAATGGCGGGTTCATCTTGAAGTTGCTGTCGAGCCCGAGCACGGCCTCGTCGGTGAGCGTGAGATGGTGCGGCGTGGCCTCGCCGGTGACCCGCGCACCGGCCTCGTGCGCGGCGGCGAGCGCCTGTACCGACTCGATGCAGCTCAGGTGCTGGAAGTGAACACGCGCGTTCTCGTAACGGGCGACCGCAGCGTCGCGGGCCACGTACGTGGACTCGCTGATAGACGGGATCCCGGCGACACCCAACCGCGCCGAGACCCGGCCCTCGTGCATGACGCCGTCGGCCGAGAGGGCCGGATCCTCCTCATGCAGTGCGATCACGCCGCCCGCGAGCCGTTGATACTGAAGCGCCTTGCGCAGCATCCCGGCGGATGTCACCGGCTTGCCGTCGTCGGTGAAGCCAAGCGCCCCGGCGTCGGCAAGCGCCGCCATCTCAGTCAGCTCGCTGCCCTTCAGACCGACGGTGATCGAGGCGAGGAACCCGGTCGGCACGCGAGCCTGCTCACGAGCGGTCGCGACGACCGCCTGAAGCACGCTGACCTGGTCGATCGTCGGCGCCGTGTTCGGCATCGCGATCACCTGGCAGAAACCGCCGGCCGCCGCGGCGGCGGTACCAGTGTCGATGTTCTCCTTGTACTCCTGGCCCGGCGTGCGGAAGTGGACGTGCGGGTCGACGAAGGCGGGAAAGAGGTGCTTGCCGGCGGCTTCGATGGTCGGCGCTCCGCTGAGCGCCGACATGGTCCCAGGTGGTCCGAGCTCGGCGATCTGACCGTCGCGGATGAGCACATCGCGAGGTTCGTTGATCCCGGTATGCGGATCGAGCACGTGTGCCCGGCTGATAAGCAGCTCAGCCGGCTGCGCGTCCCTGTGGAAGAGCTTTTGCGGGGCCATTGCCTATGCCACCGCCTGCAGGGCCGGAGCACCTGCCAGAAGGTCGTAGAGGACCGCCATCCTCACGGCCACGCCGGACTTGACCTGGGCGCCGATCAGAGCGATGTCGGAGTCGATCGCGTCCGCGCTCAGCTCGACGCCACGGTTCACAGGACCTGGGTGCATCAGCAGCTGGCCGGGCCGTAGGCGCGCCAGGTTCACCTGGTAGCGCTGGGCGTACTCGCGGATCGAGGGCACGTACGCCTCATTCATGCGCTCGTTCTGCAGCCGTAGGACGTAAACGACGTCGGCCTCGTGGAGGTTGTCGAGCGTCGGCGTGCTCGTGCAGCCGAGCGCCTCGATGTCGCGGGGCAGCAGGGTCGGCGGGCCGGCAACAGTGACGGTCGCACCCATCCGCTGAAACGCGAGGATGTCGGAGCGCGCGACGCGCGAGTGCAGGACATCACCGACGATCCAGATGTTGAGCCCGTCGAGGCTGCCGAGCCGCTGGGTGAGCGTGAAGACGTCGAGCAGCGCCTGTGTCGGGTGCTCGTGCTTGCCGTCGCCGGCGTTGACGACCGCGGCATCGGTCCACTCCGCGACCTGCTGGGCGGCACCGGCGTAGGGCGAGCGGATCACGATCGCCGCTGGGTCGTAGGCGCTCAGCGTCTGGACCGTGTCGCGCAGCGACTCCCCCTTGTCGACGCTCGACCCGGTCGAGCGGATGCTGACGACGTCAGCGCTCAGGCGCTTGGCCGCGAGCTCGAAGGAGGAGCTGGTTCGCGTCGAGGACTCGTAGAAGAGGTTGACGATCGTCCGGCCCTTCAGTGCCGGGACCTTCTTGATCTCGCGACCGGAGACCTCGGCGAAGGACTGTGCGCGCTCGAGGATGCGCTCGATCCCCTCGCGGTCCAGATCGTCGATCGAGATCAGGTGACGGCTCATGCGGCTCCTCTCCTGCGGTGGTCGGTGGCGGGGGCGATCGTGACCTCGTCGCGTATGTCGATCTCCTCGACGTGGACGTTCACGCGCTGATCGCGAGCGGTCGGCAGGTTCTTGCCGACGTAGTCGGGCCGGATCGGCAGCTCGCGGTGACCACGGTCGATCAGTACCGCCAGCTGAATGCGAGCCGGGCGGCCGTAGTCAAAGAGCACGTCGATGGCGGAGCGTGCGGTGCGCCCCGTGTAGAGGACGTCGTCGACGATCACGATCGTGCGGTTGTCGACCGTGAAGTCAAGCCGAGTCGAATGGACGACCGGCATCGCGCTGGGGCCATGGGCGCGCAGGGTGATGTCGTCGCGGTAGAAGCTGATGTCGACCGTGCCGAATGGAACCTCGGCGTCGGTCAGGTCGGTGGTCAGTGCGTGCAGGCGCTGGGCGAGCACCGCGCCGCGGCGGTGGACGCCGACGATCGCGAAACCAGACTCGCTCCCGGCCTCTTGGGGCGGGTTCTTCTCGATGATCTCATGGGCGATCCGCACGAGCGTGCGGCGCATGTCATCGCGGTCGAGCGCGACCGTGTTGTCCGACACTTTGCGTCCTTCCTGGCCTCACAGGACCGGGTTAAAGGCGACAGTTCAGCTGACGTTATCAGCAGCTTCGGCATCCGTGGCGCCAGCTTCAGCTGCCGCAACGTCTTCCGGCGGTTGGGCGCGATCGGACCAGCGTTGAAGCTCCGGCTCACCGCGCTCCGCGAACGGGATCTCGATCGAGTCGAAGTCGCGTGGCAGCACCGTGTTGGCGAAGATCTCGCGAGCCTCGTCGCGCAGTACCGATGCGGGGTAGCGGATCGAGAAGTGGTTGAGGGCGAGCAGCTTGACCTCAGCGTCGCGCGCGACCCCGGCTGCCTGCGAGGCCGTGGAATGACCGGTCTGGTAGGCGCGCTCGGCCTCTTCGATCGCAAAGGTGGCCTCGTGGATCAGCACGTCGCTGTGCAGCGCCGCCTCGCGCAGTGCGTCGCACGGACGGGTATCGCCGGAGAGCGCAAATTTGCGGCCTGGGCGCGGCGGGCCCATGACCTGATCCGGGTTGACGCCGTTGACGCTCTCGCCTCTTTGGACACGGCCGAAATCTGGGCCCTCTTTGAGACCGGCGGCCCGGGCCTTTTCGGGGTCGAAGATGCCGGGGCGCTCGTACTCCTTGAAGACGTAGGCGAGCGCCGGGCCGCGGTGCGCGACGTGGACCGCCTCAATCTCGTAACCGTCGCGCTCGAGCGTCTCCCCGTCCTCGAGCTCGACCACGTAGAGGTCGTAGGTGGTGCTGCCGGCGAACCGCATCACCCCCTCGATCAGGTGACTGAGGCCGCGCGGGCCATGGAGGTAGAGCGGCTTGTCGCGATCGCGCAGATCGAACGTCTTCAGCATCCCCGGCAGGCCGAGCCAGTGGTCGGCGTGCAGGTGCGTGATGAAGACCTCGTCGAGATCGGGCAGACCGACCGAGCGCAGCAGCTGACGCTGAGTACCCTCGCCACAGTCGACGAGGATCCGCTCCCCTCCCCGACGGATCAGGATCGCCGGCAGGCCGCGGCGTTGCGTGGGCAGCGAGCCGCCGGTGCCGGCGAAGAAGATCGATAGGTCCATCGGCGCCAGTCTGCCATCCGGCACCGCTGGCGCGGCCTGTGCCCCTTATCTGTCGATACCCTGGGCGTGTGCCGGCCAGCAATTACGCGTCCCCGGGTCCAGGTCGAAGTCGCGGCTTCCACTACCGCTCGCTGCCGGTGTGGCTGCAGTGGCTGCTCCCTTTCAGCATCGCGGCCCTGGTGGTCGTGGCGCTGGTGGTGTTCGTCCATCATCAGACCAACGACGTCCCGCAGATCGCCAACGTGACCAGCAAGAGCGCGATCGTCGAACAGAACCGCGAGGACACTCTCATCGTCCAGCAGCAGCAGGCCCCGCATGTGGTCAAGCTTCGGGTCGGACAGCCGGGTGAGGTCGGCCTGCGAGCGGCGGTCGTCAAGTAC
Source organism: uncultured Conexibacteraceae bacterium (assembly GCA_963720195.1). Taxonomy (GTDB): domain Bacteria; phylum Actinomycetota; class Thermoleophilia; order Solirubrobacterales; family Solirubrobacteraceae; genus Palsa-465. Next base: position 855,501 of record CAVRFD010000003.1, on the reverse strand, counting down.
ATCAACTCCCAGGTCTCGCACGGGGCGATGCCCGGACCGGTGAAGAGCTCCGTCTGCCGGACGCTGACCGGCGGTACGACCGCCCGTCAGCTGTTCCGCTGCGACGTGACCGCCGCCGACGTGACGTACCCGTTCGACGGAGTCGTCGAGCCGGCCGCCAGCGCGATCACCTACTGCCAGCGGGTCGCGCCGCCGGTGCCGAGCATGAACATTCCGGTGAGCAAGCGCTGCACCTGAGGGTCGCTCGCGCTCGGGCGAATGCGAGCGGCCGAGCGCCGAGCGAGGCCGTGCCTCGGGGCGAGTTTGTGCCAATCCCGTAACGGTTTGTGGTGTGGCGGTCGCAGCGCGGGATAGTGACGGGCATGCCCGTTCCCAGCCCGCCGCGACGTGCCGTTTCCGACAATCTGGACGCTCCTCAGCCAAATCGTTGGAAACGTCCCGAAAATCGTGCTGTTTCCGACAACATGGCGCTCCAGGGCGGAGTTTGTCGGTTTGAGCTGGTCCGCGGGACGGGTGACGTTGAGATCGCGCGCCTGGCCGAGCTGCAGCACGGCCATGTCCACAGGAAGCAGCTTCAGGCTGCCGGGATCGGCAGGAACGCACTGGCTCACCGGCTCCGCAGCGGACGCCTCCACCTGACGGCACCATCCGTATACCTCGTCGGCCGCCCCCGCTCCGATGAGCTCGGCCGGATCATGGCGGCGACCCTCCATTTCAAAGGCGACGGCGTCGCCGCCGGCCGCGCAGCAGCCCATGTGTGGGGGTTGCTCGACACGACGCAGCAGCTCGGTGATCGTGAAGCCATCGATGTCCTACTCGTCGGACGCAACGCCCAGCCCGTCGACGGGATCCGGATTCATCGCGCCCGCTCACTCGCCCGCCAGGACATCCGCTGGCGCAAAGGCATTCCCGTGACATCCCCGGCTCGGACCCTCCTGGGCCTCGCTGCCGCCGTCGACGACCTCGAACTCGAAGCCGCAGCGGTCATCGCCTTCAAGCAACACGGACTCCGGCCCTCGCAACTGGAAGACGTCGCCGCGCGCAACCCACGGGCAAAGGGCGTGGCCCGCCTGCGTGACCTCAGCGAGCGTCCGCAGTCGCTGCGCGACACCCGCTCGAGGTATGAGCGCAAGCTGCTCCGCCTGATCGCTGCGGCCGAGCTGCCGGCTCCGGTGGCAAACGTCAAGGCCGCCGGTCACATGGTTGACATGCTCTGGCCTGAACTGAACCTCGTCATCGAGTTCGACAGCTGGAGCATCCACGGCAGGCGCGGCAACTTCGAGACCGATCGACTGCGCGACCAGAACCTCGCGGCAACCAGGCATCAGGTCATACGAGTCACGGCACGGCAGATCGACAAGGCGCCCTATGCCCTTGTCGCGCGCCTCGCGACAGTGATCGCAACGCTTCGACTCAGCCGATGAGCGCGGCCGCCAGCTCGGTCCACTCGCGCATCGGCACACCCTCGGCGCCGACGGCCTGAACACAGACATGGTTGGCGCCGGCGGCGAGGTGCGCGCGGACCGATGCAGAGACCTGTCCCCCCTCGCCCTGGGGCACAAGCTCGTCGACCAGTGCCCTGCTACCGCCGTCGGCGAGCGCCTCGTCCGTGTAGCCGAACCGCCTCAGGTTGTTCGTGTAGTTGCTGAGGTTCAGGTAGCGGGCGGCGTAGGTTCGCGCGGTCTCGAGCGCCCTCTCGGGATCGTCGTCGATGACGACCGCCTGCTCCGGCGCCACCAGCGCGCTCGAACCAAGGCGCTCACGCGCGAACTCGGTGTGTGCCGGCGGCGTGAAGTACGGATGTGTCCCGAGTGTCCGCTGATAACTGAGATCGAGCATCTTCGGCCCGAGCGCGGCCAGCACCATGCGGTCACGAGGGACACGATTTGGCGAGGCCGCGATTCCATCGAGGAACTCGAGCGTCTTGGCCAGCGGTGTCTTGTACTCGCTCGTCGCCTCCGGGTGGCCGATCCCGATGCCGAGCAGCACGCGCCCCGGGAAGTCTGCGTCCAGCACCGTGAACTCGTCCGCCAGCTCCGCCGGATCGTACTGCCAGATGTTGACGATGCCCGTCGCGATCACCATCCGGTCGGTCGCCTCGAGCATCGGGCGCAGTGTCGGCAGCCGCGGCGACCCGCCAAGCCAAAGCGCTCCAAATCCCAACTCCTCCGCCAGCCCGGCAGCCTCACCGTAGTCCGCCTGGTCGATCGAGCCCCCGATCCAGACGCCGAATTTCGTTAGCTCCATGCGATAAGCCTTGCAGATGGCAGGTCCCGGCTCGCCTGCTGGTCCCGCGCACCGCAGACCGCTAATCTCGCCCGTGGCATCCCCGCCATCAGAGCGCCCGTAGCTCAGGGGATAGAGCGTTCGCCTCCGGAGCGAAAGGCCGCAGGTTCAAATCCTGCCGGGCGCGTACTCAGAACCCCCGCAACCGCGGGGTTTTCTTGTTCAGGCGGCCCCGCTGAGCCCTGGCGCTTCCACCGCTTCCACGGCCCGTGTGCCAATAACTGCCAATTCGACCGCTCTCGTGCGCTGCATCGGGAACGCATCTTCTCTTGAGAATGAGCACCCAGAGGGATCTGGTCGCGAGTCGCGTGGGTCAGCTGTATTCCGAAGATAAGGTCTAGCGACTCTCCAGGATTAAGCACCCCTTCGGACAACATCAGCCACTTCGCGCCGTCACGAGCCTTGACGGTGACCGAACCCACAAGGTTCGTGAGCTCATTCCCAAGCGGGACAGCAACCTGCAAGTGTGGATTGTGGGCGGACCGACCGCCCCCTTCGATCAGCCCGCGCAGCCGCGCCTTCTCGCCCTCGTCGCGGCGCATCGACTGCCTGTACACCCTGAGCGCGAGCGCCGGATCGGTGTGACCCATCTCGTCCATGACGATGCCCGGGTCCTCCCCGATCGCGTACAGCACCGAGGCGAACGTACGACGCAGCGAGTGCGGCGTGATCTTCTCGGACAGCGGCGCGAATCCACGCTCAACCAACTGCTCCGAGGCGAGGTCGACCGCCGGCGCCAGCACCCGCTTACGGACGTTGTTCGTGGTGAACCTCGCGCCCGTCGACGTCGGGAACACGAATGCGTCCTGGTCAACCGTCTCGTGGTCCATCTTGACCGCCAAGAGTTCTCCTCTGAGCGCGCCGCGGATCTTCACCTTGCGGCGTCCCGCATCCGTCTTCGAGTCCTCCACCTGAAGCCATCCGCCCGCGAGGTCGACATCGCGCCACCGCAACCCGCACAGCTCGCTGATCCGAAGACCGCCAAACGTCAGCGCCGCGATCATCGCCCGCCGCCGCACGTGCCGACGGTCCTCGCGTGCCCCGTCGTCCAGCTTGCCGGCCGCGGCGAGTAGCGCCTCGATCTGTGCCGCGGTGTCTAGGTAGGACCGCTTCGGCTCCCGCTCCCGCGCCCTGCGGCTCTTTCCCTTCGCGGGGTTGCGGGAGATCAGCTCTCGCTCGACTGCACCCTCGAGGATGGCTGCCATGAGGGTGAGCGTCATGTTGATCGAGCGCGCGGAGAGCGGCTCGTCCTCGGCGAGCTTCGCGGCGATGTATCGCTCGACAGTGTCGTACGTGATCTTGGTGAGCGGCATATCCGCGAAGTACGGCAGGAGGTGCTTCTCGAGCCGCCAGCGGTAGTCGGTCCGGGTGCTCGGCCGCAGCTGCTTCTCGTTCCGGAGCCACCATTGCTCGGCGAACTCGTGGAACGTCGGCACTCGCAAAGGCTCAACCGGGGGTCGAGGGTCTAGTGTCGGTTGCCACGCGCCGCGTTCGACGTCGGCCATGACGTGCCTGAGTTCGCGCTGCGCCTCCTGGTCGCTCACCACGCCTAGAGAGATAAACCGCCGCTTGCCGTACGCCGTGAACCGCAGCGAGCGGTACACGCGGCCATCCTGTGCCACGTGCTCGACGACCGCACCTGTTGCCTTACGCGCCATCAGTCTCCCTCCTTTGCGAACATATGTTCGTGTCTCGTGTCTGGACCTACCGAGCCTCTCGACACGACCCTGCTAAGCCCTGGATCGTCCTCGAGACGACAGAGCTCCAGTCGGTCGAGCTCGCCGACGCGGTCAACTTCTGGGAGTGGGCAGCTGAGCACTGGCCGGCGCCGGAATGGTCCGTGGCACTCGAGCCGCCCGGCCAAGAGCACGACGCGGTCATGGAGCGACTCCGAGAGGACGACTAAGGACATCAGTCGTCCCTTCGTGCCGTTTATCACAATGACAATCTTGCGCCAATTCGGGCTATGTAATGCGTAGCTAAGTTCGCTCTTAGTGACCTTCTGACCCGCCAGAACGTGGCCGGCCCGGAGATCCCTAGGAGGAGGACAGATGTTTCGCGGTGTCGACATCGGGCATGCGTGGCGCACGGCCTTTTGGGTGATATTGGTCGCGGCCTGCGTCGCTTCCGCTGTCCACGCGGTTATGGGCTGGTGAAGCGTTAGTGTCGGAGGCATCACGCCACCGCCTCGAGCGCCTCGATGCTTCGGGCATACCGGTAGCGGAGGTGGTTGCGGAAGCTCCGTCGCGGCGTGGAGCCTTCCGTCATTGACTAGTCGTTGCACCAGCCGTCGTATATCGGCCAAGTGCACGACAGTGATGTCGCCCACTGCCTTGTCCACGCCGAGCCCATCATTGATCAGATCCGCTATCTCGGCGCCCGTCAGCGCATCGTCGCCCAGGACTTTCAGAAGGGTGTCCTCTCTTTCCCCCACGGACATCGCCTTCTCCCACTTGCGCTTTCGTTCGCCGTGGCGCTCCCACATCGGGTCGCGTTCGTAAGACGCTTGGGGCACCGGAACCGGCTTCGGTTTGAAGCCTAGGTCGGCGGAGACCTCGTGGATCATCCGGATGCGATCCAGCATCTCGTCCCAGCAGGGACGCTCAGCGGTGTTGTGGTACTGCCCGATGTTCCCAGCGACGCCGGCACCACTGGTGCGAAGTTCGACCCCGTAGCGAAAGACTGAACTCTCGTCGCCGATCGTCTCTCCACAGAGGTCACAACTGATCGATACCGCCATGTGCTGCTCCTCTCGGTTGGTACCGAAAGAGCGGAGCCTGCTGGCGAGGAACGCAACCGACCCGGAGGCTAGGCTGCGTGGCGCGCTGAGAGGCTGCATCTCTCGGCGTAGGCCCGGCGGTCGTGTTCCACCACTTCCGTCGGGCCGCTTTTGTAGTGGCGCGCCAAGCTACACCTGAGAGGGGACGGAGTCAACGCACCTGGGCGGTCCTCACCCACTCGCCCCAGGACGCAAGCCCCACGAACGCACCGACCGCGGCCACGTACAGGCCCCAGCCGACGTGCACAAAATGCTCACCGAGCAGCGTGATGTTCGACGCTTCATGGTGGATATGAACGATCTCGAGGACAGCCCAGACGAGGAGGACCGCGAAACCGAACGATGCCGTCCGCCGGAGACCGCGCGCGTAGCCGAACCCGACGAGGAGGGCGAACAGCGCCATCCATTTTCCGTCGCCGTTGAAACCCGAGGCGGATGCGATACCCACATTCACCCAAGTTCCGATACAGCCGACGATGACCAGCACAACTCCGCCGTAAGCCAATGCGTCACGAATGCTCAGTCCCGCGACGGCTTGCCAGACTGTACGTTGGTCCCGCGGTCCGGTTTCCATTGAACCGCCTACTTCTTCAGGATCTCGACGGTGATCTTGCCCTGGCCGCTCACCTCTGCCACGACCGAGCAGGAGGACTTTCCGCTCACGTGCGCGAGGCTGTGAGTCCCGCCGGAGCTGTACTGCTTCGTCCATTCGGCCACGCTCACGCCTTTGGTGCAGTTCCATGCGACGGTGCCGCTGCCGTGAACGAACTCAACCTCGATCGCGTTCGGATGGCTCACGGTGCCGCTCGCTGTCGTGGCCGCGTATTGACCGCTGGTTGTGCTCTTCTTCACGACCTTCCAACCCCCGGCGAGCGCAACTCCAGGAAGCGCTAGCGCGGCGACGATGGTGAGCGCGCATGTGATGCGTCTCATGGTGTTCCTCTCTCTTGGCGAGCGTCTCGAGCTCGCGGTGAAACCCGAATCTAGTCCAATTACGCGCAGACGCTCACAGCACTTGCAAGCAGAGGCCATCCTTGATCGAACGTGACGCGGCATATCCTCCGCGGGATGGCTGACGATGAACTCCTCACAGTCGCCGCGGTCGCCGCGCTGCTGAAGCTCAAGCCGCAGACGATCTACAACCACATCAACGACGGTTCGCTCCCGGCGACGAAGGTCGGGCGAGGCGTACGTGTAACTCCGACCGGCTCGACCTCGTAGACCCGTCCAGGGGCGCCGAGTGATGGCAACGCCGCATACCTTGCCTCTCGGGCAGCCGTGGCAAGCCTTACGCCATTCATAACGTCCCTCGCGGCCGTTGCGCGGACACGCTGGGAACAGAATCGTTCGGCCAGCTCAGCTATGGCCGAGACGCCAGGTGACGTCGTCGGTATTCAGGTTGATCGTGCCGGTGAAGCTGTAACCGCTAAGAGTGCCGCCAGACTGCGACGTGGCGGCAATGCAGCTGTAGGTCGCGATCGTGGCGGTCGCATCCGCTGACGTCGCGGGCTCACATTGAACCTTGATGATCGGGCCGTCCAGGACACCATCGGCAATATCCGAGTCAGCCATCTTCTTGACGTGGGTCTGAAGGTACGCAACGAGGCTAGTGCGCTCCGAGCTCGCGACGATCTTCGCAACGGCCGCTTTCTCGCGCTTTAGCTGAGCTGCAGCTCGGCGCTGAGCCACGAGTTGTGCTCGTGCGTGCGCGGCAGCCACTGCCGCCGCGTGTTTTCGGGCTGCCACTTGGTTGTTGTGGTGGATCAGGAGGGCGACGGCGACGATGGCGGCGGCAAGGATGACCATCGATGGCAGGCCGACGATGAGTGCTCGAGCCTTCTTAGAGCGCTTGCGTTTGCCGTAGCGCGCGCCGCAATGCGGGCAGAACTCTCCGCCAGCGTCGGATTGTGTGGAGCATTTCGGGCAGACCCGGACAGGGCTGCTCGGAGGGCTCGGCACAGGATCAGTGGTGGTCATTTTCCTAATCTTCTCCTCAAGCCTGGGGTTGCCATCCTCTACGAATTGGTAGGTCGGCTGCAAGCTCGCTGGTTCCACCAATTGGCAGACGGGAGCCTTCGTCTGCCGTAATCGCCGGAAATCGCCTTCAATCCAGCGCCATCTCTCGTCGTGCCGGGCTCAGTTAGTGAGCCTCGATCCCCAGTGTTGCCGGATGATCGGGGCTCTCAGGTCCGATTTCGTTTCTGCGCCTCCGGAGCGAAAGGCCGCAGGTTCAAATCCTGCCGGGCGCGTTGATTTCCCCAGCTTCTGGAGTGACTCCTTGGAAGCGATCTGGAGCACTCGGTGGGTCACGGGCCGACAGTGCCCTGATATCCAGCCGATTCGTTGGTCGGCTGGTAGTAGCCGGCCGGCGGTGGTGACCACGGCGAGCCCGTATTAGGCGTCCAGGACGTGCTGATGAACGTCGGGGTCCAGTTGCCGACGTTCCCGGCGGCCGGTCCCCAACTCAGTGCGGACCCGTCATCCGAGACATTCCCGCCCGAAGTGCAGGTCCCGGTCGCGCAGTCCCACCCTGAGAAGTCCTTGTTTCCGGGACTCGCGTACCCGACAACGAGGTTGCCCTGTGCCGTGACACCCTCGTTATCGGTTTGGCCGCAATCGGTGCAGTCGCCGTTCAGGTCGATCCCCGAACTGTCGATCCCAGAACCCTCGAGCGTGTTGTTGCTCAGATTCAGTCCATCGCTGCCCAGCAACATCATCGAGTACCCCACCCCCGTTCCTGGGGCCTCCACGAGGAGATTGTTGGTGAACGTCAGGTTCGACTGAATCCCGGACTGAAGCAGCACGCTCTCACCGCAGGCCTCCGTGTGCCAGATCAGGTTGTTGGAGAACGTCAGGTTCTCCGAGGATCCGGTTACGTGGAGGACGTTGATGTGGCTGTAGCTCGGGTTGCAGGTCGGATTCCAGTTCGGGTTTGGTGGCCCGAGGAACGCATCATGGGCAATCGTGATATCCGCAAGGTTGCCCATCTGGATGTAGTGCCCGCCTGAGTTGCAGGACGTTCCGGCGTTGCACCCGTAGCCGATGTCCGGACCGCAAACGTCGTGAGAGAAGTTCACCCCATCGATGCTGTTCTGCGTCGAGGAGTCCATCTCAAGGCAATCGCCGACCGCGGACATCTGGTCGTACTCCATCGAGATGTTTGTCTGCGTGCACGAGCCGTCGCCGGGCGGGTCAAGGTAGAAGGCGTTGGTATCCGAGAGATCCTGGAGGTTGTCGTAGTCGAACGCCAGGTTCGCGGCACAGCCGGTCATCCAGACACCGCCCGTGAACTGGATTCCCTCGAACGTGATGTCGGATACGAGCCCGCCGTTGAAGTTGATACCGCCGACCGTCGCGGAGTCGCCCGGCGCCCCAGCAACCGTCACGTTCGATGACTTTGTCGTGGCGCTTATCGACTGGCTGCTCGTCCAATTCCCGTTCAGGCAGATCGTTGAGCCGGCGGCTGCAGCGTTGAGCGCAGACTGAATGGTCGTCGACGGCGTGATCGTCCTCGTGCAGTTCACCGCCGGCTCACCGGCAGTGCCAACAACCGTTGCCGTGCTCGGCGTGGGAGCTGTACTGGTCGTGCCCGTCGTACCGGTTGTCGTGACCGGACTGGTGGGCCCCGGCGCAGTCGTCGTACGAGGAGTGGTGGCCGTCGGCCTCCGCTTGACTTTCAACGTCACAGAAACGCGCGCCTTGTTCCTCAAACGCTTGCCAGCCTTCGGCCTGGTCGCTTTCACGATCAGCGCTTGTCTCTTCTTCGCCTTCGGCCGCCTCACGCTTCCGAGCCCACAGTGAGCCGACCGCAGCCGACGCCGCGCCACGACAAGCGTGTCTCCAGTCAGCTTCGGGACCACGCATGCGGGCCGGCGTGGATGCGCGCTGGCTGGCACAGCGAGCCAAATCAGGGCTCCTGCGGCTACAGCTACTGCAACGGCTCGCGCCCAGCCCACCGTTCTATGGTGCCGATGCCGCACGGCGCGAAGCTACCACTGCTGGCAGACCGCGCGCCTGCCGGGACCGCCACGGCGATTGGCCGAGCTAAGCCGGGGGTAAGCTTCCTCTACGGGCGAGCAGAACGCTAAGGAGCCGCTTATGGCGACCAGGCTCGACCCTGGTACGGGAGAGCGGGACGGTGCAAGTGCCTCTCTGCCAGGTGCCCTCGAAAAACGGCCGGACGGCTCGCGGTCAGAGGACGAACCCACAACCAGGTCAGGGTTACGGCAGCTGATCAGAGATCACCGCCGTGCGCTGCTGGCGATGTTCATGGTGGGCCTCGCGCTGATCTTCGTCTTCGTGATCCTGCCGCAGCTTGCGGGCTTCGGGAAGAGTCTTCATCGGATCAGGGACGGAAACAAGGCATGGTTGGCCGCGGGCGTCGGGCTGGAATGCATCTCCCTGTTCGGTTATATGGCGCTGTTCAGGATGGTCTTCTCCTGCGAGGGCGTACGGATCACGTGGCGCTCGAGCTATCAGATCACGATGGCCGGCACCGTGGCGACGAAGCTGCTGGCCGCCGGCGGCGCCGGCGGGATCGCACTGACCATCTGGGCGCTGCGGGCAGCGGGGTTGTCGGCCCGCTCGATCGCTCGTCGCATGACGAGCTTCGAGATCCTGCTCTATGCCGTCTTCATGGGCGCGCTGGTCATATTCGGCGGGGGCGCCGCTCTGGGCCTTCTGCCCGGGGCTGAGCGGTCGGCGCTGACTTTGTTCCCGGCGGTGTTTGGGGCGGTGGTCATCGTGCTCGCGGTGGTGCTCGGCTTTGCTTCCGACGCCGCTCAGCGGTGGCTCGCGGCTCTGTCGCAGCGGTCCAAGCGGAGCCGGAAACTGCTCGGAAACCTCTCGACTGTGCCGAGAACGCTTCACGATGGTTTTCGGACGACGGCACAGATCCTGAGGCGGCCACGACTCAGCCTCCTCGGCGCAGTCGTCTATTGGGCTTTTGACATCGCCACGCTTTGGGTCGCCTTCCGCGCATTCGGCGGCTCACCGCCGATTGCCGTTCTTGTGCTCGGGTACTACATCGGCCAACTCGCAAACGCCCTGCCGATACCGGGCGGAATCGGCGGCGTCGAAGGAGGCATGATCGGCTCGTTCATCGCGTTCGGTGTCAGCGGCAGCACGGCAGCGCTGGCAGTCCTCGCGTACCGCCTGATCTCCTTCTGGTTGCCAATACTCCCCGGCTCGATCGCTTACCTGCAGTTGCGCACGGTCGTCGCGAGATGGAACCAGCAGCAGGCCGCATCATCGGGTGGCGAATCCCCATCGCCGCAAACGCACGTCGCCGCAACCGACGCAAAAGGTGCATAGGGTTCGCCTGTGGGAACTGAGGATGATCAGACAGATGTCAGCGCACTGATCACCGAGGGTGACAGTGACGCGAAGAATCCGCAGGCGCTGATTGATGAGATCCACGCGGCTGCCGAGACTCAGTCAGGCGCTGACGACGACCACGCGTATGGCGTCATCGGCCCGCGTTTCAACCGCCGATCACCCTTCTACATGGGGATGCTCGGGGCATTCGGCGTCGCCGTGGTGTTCGTGCTCGGCTCGGTCATCATCGCGATGGGCCAGGTCCTACTGCTGATCGTGCTGGCAGTCACCATCGCGGTGGGCCTCGACCCGCTGGTCGTGTGGCTGAACCGTCGTGGCGTACCGCGCGGACTGGCAGTCACGACGGTGCTCGTGATCGCTGTCGCGCTGTTCGCCGGATTCCTTGCGCTCGCAATACCGGTGTTGGTCACGCAGGCAACCGATCTGGCCAATCAGCTCCCGCACTACCTCCATAGCCTCAACAACCACCACACGTTCCTCGGGAAGCTCAACGCTCGCTACCACGTCGTCAGGGCCATCCAGAGATTCATCAATAAGGGAGGCTCGTCCGCGATTGCAGGCGGCGTGCTCGGCGTCGGCGTGGTCGTCCTCGACCTAGTTGGCGCGGTGGCCGTGGTGGTGATCCTGTCGATCTATCTGCTGGCTGATCTGCCACGGGTCAAGCGTGGCCTTTATCAGCTCGCGCCGGCAAGCCGCCGCCCGCGAATGGTGCTGCTCACCGACGGGATCCTGAGCCGTATCGGTGGTTATGTGCTCGGGAACGTGCTGACCTCGTTCATCGCCGGGTTCGGCACCTGGGCATGGGCAACTGCCTTCGGCATCCCCTACGCGTTGCTGCTCGGCTGCCTGGTGGCGCTCCTGGACCTGATCCCGGTCGTCGGCTCGACTATCGGCGGCTTCATCGTTTCGCTGGTCGCGCTGACGGTCAGTCTGCCGATCGCGCTCGCAACTGCAGTGTTCTACATCCTCTACCGCTTCCTCGAGGACTATCTACTGACGCCGCGGATCATGGCGCACACGGTCAAGGTCCCGGGCCTGCTGACCGTGATCGCGACACTGATCGGCGGTACCCTGCTCGGCATCATCGGAGCATTGATCGCGATCCCGGTTGCAGCGGCCCTCAAACTGCTGGTCGACGAGACCGCAATCCCGCACCTCGATCAAAGCTGACCGCCTCGAGCCGCCGCACTGTTCGCCGTGCACGTGGACGGCGGTTGCCAGACAGCGAAACTCCAGGGCCTCCGCGGTGTCTATTGGATGCCAAGCACTTAGGCTTATGTATCCATGAGATCTGCAGCTGTTCTAGTCCTCGCCCTCGCCGCGCTTGCGGCACCCGCCTCCGCCCTTGCGGCGCCGGAGATCGGTCTTCCGATCCCGACGGCGCGCATCGCGCAGGACTTGGGGAGTCCGACGACACCCGTGACACCGTTACAGCCGCTGAACGTCGCCTCCGACAAGGCCGCGCTGAGTGCGTATGCGAGCTACCTCTCAGCGGTCGTCAAGGGCGCGTCGCTCGCCCAGGACAACGACACGATCTTCATCTCGACGATCTCAAGCCAATGCAGGGGCGCCCTGGCCCAACTGGCGGATCCGAACAATGACGTCAACACGTCGATCCAGACGACCCTGACAGTGCTGGGCGAGGAGATGGGCGACGATCTGTCGATCAATTTCGATCAGGCGGCTTTCACCCCGTTCATGAAGCTCTCGACGAGTCTGTCGCGACTGCACTGGTCCCGCCTGAGCGGCGGCGGCCTGGTCGTCAAGCACTACGCTCACAACCGAGACCAATGTGCTGGAGATGACGCCGAGCGAGCTCTGCGAGAACGCACTGCTTGCGGCGTCCGCTCCGCAGACGGTCCCGCCTGCGACCAAGGCCTTCATCAAGTCCTACACGAAGGCCTCCAACGTCGCGAATACTGCTCTGACCAACCTGCTCAAGCTGATGCAGACCTATCAGACGCCGGCGGAGAAGACGGTCCTTCTCAAGATCTCGACCCTGGCGAACCAGATCACGAAGCTCGCGAAGTCCGATCTGCTGACCAGCGGCGGCACGCTCACAAGCACGCTCGAATCGACCTAGCCGCCTAAGGGCCCCGGGCGCTCGAGGCCGCTCCAGCCCTCGCGGGCCGGGTCTAAGCTACGGGCATGTTCGAACTCTGGCGTGAGAAGACGAAGATGATTGACCCGGAGCGCGCGCTCCCGGGTCGTGAGCAGGAGATGTCAGGTGGCGACCGCGCACACGGTGCTCGGCACCCCGCTCAGACCTCCCTTCCCCGAGGGCCTCGAGACCGCGATCCTCGGGCTCGGCTGCTTCTGGGGCGCCGAGCGCGCCTTTTGGAAGCTGCCCGGCATCTACACAACAGCCGTGGGCTACAGCGGCGGCTACACGCCCAATCCGACCTACGAAGAGGTCTGCAGCGGCAGCACCGGCCACACCGAGGCGGTTCTGGTCGTGTTCGATCCCAACCAGATCTCCTACGCCGAGGTCCTTCGCAACTTCTGGGAGAACCACAATCCGACAGAGGGCATGCGTCAGGGCAACGACGTCGGGACCCAGTACCGCTCGGCGATCTACTACGCGGGCGATGAGCAGCGCCGCATCGCCGAGGCTTCGAAGGTGGCCTACGACGATCAGCTGAAAGCCGCCGGCTATCCCGGGCATCACGACTGAAATCGCCCCCGCAGGCCCGTTCTACTACGCCGAGGACTACCACCAGCAGTACCTCGATAAGCACCCGGCGGGTACTGCGGGCTGGGCGGAACCGGTGTCAGCTGCCCGATCGGGCTGACGAACGTCGCCGAGTGACTGACACCGACCGCGGCGCCCGCCGCAGACGCAACCAAAGCGCGACGCGATCGAAGTCGTCCTATTCGACATCGGCGGCGTGCTCGCGCGCCTTCGCCGGCCTGTCGGTGATGCGCGAGCTGACGGGAGCCGCCTCGGAGCTCGATGTCGCCGGCCGCTGGCTGATGAGCCCGTGGGTGCGCAGATTCGAGTCCGGCAGCTGCTCCGAGCAGGAGTTCGCCGCAGGGAATCATCGCCGAGTGGGACTTCCCCTACACGCCCGACGAGTTCCTGGAGATGTTCCTGAGCTGGCTCGGCGATCCGTTCGACGGCGCCGAGCAGATGGTCCGCGACACCAAGGATCACGCGACGGTCGGCTGCCTCAGCAACACGAACGCGCTGCACTGGCGCGAGCATGATCTCGCACTGGCCGCTGACTGGACCTGTTCGAGTACCGCTTCCTCTCATTCGAGCTCGGCGCCGTGAAGCCCGACCGCGAGATCTATGACCGCGTCGCTCGAGCGCCTGCCGGTGCCGCCGGACCGCGTCCTCTTCCTCGACGACAACGCGATCAACGTCGAGGGGGCGCGTGGCCGCGCGGCCTGCGCTCCGAGCAGGCGCGCGGCGTCGCCGAGGCCAGCGCCGTCCTAAGCGCTACGCGCTACTCGTTAGGACCGCGTATGCGCCGTCCGCTGACGGCGGCCCATCTACGCCCCGGCGACAGCCGGCAGGATCGTGACCTCAGCGCCGTCGGCGACCGGTGTCTCGAGACCCTCGAGGAAGCGGATGTCCTCACCGCCCACGTAGACGTTGACGAACCGGCGCAGACCTCGTCGTCGGCGATCCGGGCCTTCAGCTCGCCGAAGCGCTCATACAGCGCGTCGAGCACCTCGGCCACGGTGGCGCCCTCCACGACGGCGACCGCCTCGCCCTCGGTGGCGGCCCGAAGCTGGGTCGGGATCTTCACATTGACTGGCATCGTCTCGGGTCTCCTCTCAGGCGGAAACTGCAAGGCGCTCGCGCGCGGCTTCGAACGCATCCGCGTTCGGGTCGATCTCCCACGCCTCGAACGTGCCGCGGGCACACTCGAGCGTCTTCAGTCCTTCACCGGTGATCACCGCGACCACCCGCTCGGAGCGGTCGATGTCGCCGCGCTCGGCGAGCTTGCGCAGCACCGCGATCGTGACGCCGCCGGCGGTCTCGGTGAAGATGCCCGTGGTCTGCGCGAGCAGCTTGATCCCGTCGCGGATCTCGTCGTCGGTGACCGAGTCGATCGAGCCGCCGCTGCGCCGCGCGAGCTCGAGCGCGTAGCGGACCGTCGGCCGGGTTGCCGATCGCCAGCGACTTCGCGATCGTGTCGGGCTTGACCGGCCGGCAGAAGTCGCGGCCCTCGCTGAACGCGGTCGCGACCGGCGAGCAACCCTCGGCCTGGGCACCGTTGAAGGTCGGCACCTCGCCCTTCGATGAGCCCCACCTCGAGCCACTCCTCGAAGCCGCGGGCGAGCTTGGTGAACAGCGAGCCGGACGCGATCGGCGCGACGACGCGATCGGGCAGCTCGAAGCCGAGCTGCTCGGCGATCTCGAACGCGAGCGTCTTCGAGCCCTCGGCGTAATACGGCCTCATGTTGATGTTCACGAACGCCCAGTCGTGCTCGCCGGCGAGCTCGGTGCAGAGCCGGTTGACGTCGTCGTAGTTGCCCTTGACCGACAACCAGGTTCGTCCCGTAGATCCCGGTCGCGAGCACCTTCTGCTCCTCCAGGTCGGACGGGATGAACACGTAGGACTCGAGCCCGGCCGCAGCGGCGTGAGCGGCGACGGCGTTCGCGAGGTTGCCCGGTCGACGCGCAGGCGATCGTCGTGAAGCCGAGCTCCTGGGCACGCGCGAGCGCGACCGAGACGACGCGATCCTTGAACGAGTGCGTCGGGTTGGCCGCGTCGTTCTTGATCCAGAGCTCGCCGATCCCGAGCTCCTCGGCGAGCCGATCGGCGCGGATCAGCGGCGTCCAGCCGGCGCCGAGCGCCGACTGCGGATGCTCGACCGGCAGGAAGTCGGCGTAGCGCCAGATCGAGTACGGCCCGGCCTGGATCCGCCGCTTGATCTCGGCGGCGTCGAGCCCGGCCCGTGAGGCGTACCGAACCTCGAGCGGACCGAAGC
Organism: uncultured Conexibacteraceae bacterium; assembly: GCA_963720195.1. GTDB lineage: Bacteria > Actinomycetota > Thermoleophilia > Solirubrobacterales > Solirubrobacteraceae > Palsa-465. The sequence continues at coordinate 840,155 of CAVRFD010000003.1, read as the reverse complement.
ATTGCTCGCACACGTACCGTGCGTCGAGCGGGTATTCGGTCTTACATTCCTTACAGCGAAGCGCTTCTGGCGGCATATGAAAAAACCTCCGCCGGGACTCAGGGGTCGGAGGTTGTAAAACCGCCCTACCCACATCTCCCAGGCTTGTCGTTGGAGCCTGATGGACTTGGCACCGTTTCCTTGCGGTCGGTTGCCGGGGCTTCGTAGGGCCATTTCCCTCCACCCCTCTGGATGCGTACTGCTATGTGGACCTGCAGTATATGGAATCGACGCGACAGGACGACATCTTGAGCGCCGCTCGGGACTGAGACCGGCCCACGTGCCGGTCTGAGAGACTCTTGCGCGTGAGCGCAACCGATTTCGAGCCCGAACATCGACCTGGTGACGGAGCTCGGCAGTGACGACGAGCGACTCGCGCAAGCGCCTGCTGATGATCGTCAACCCCTACGCGACGACGGTCTCGAGCCGGCTCAAGAACCTCGTGATCTCCGCGCTGCGCGGCAGCTACGACGTCGACGCGGTCGACACCGAACGTCGCGACCACGCGACCGAGCTCTGCCGCGAGGCCGCCGATGAGGGCTACGACGCGATCGTCGCGTTCGGCGGCGACGGGACCGTCAACGAGGCCGCCAACGGCCTCGTCGGCACCGGCACGCCGCTCACCTGCCTGCCCGGCGGCCGCGCCAACGTCTACTGCCGGATGCTGGGGATCCCGGCGGACGTGGTCGACGCCACCGAGCACCTGCTCGCGCTGGCGTCGACTGGCAGCCGCGCCCGGTCGACCTCGGCCGCGTCGGTGAGCGCTACTTCCTGTTCTCAGCCGGCGTCGGGCTCGACGCCAGCGTCGTCGAGCGCGTCGACGCCCACCCGCGCCTGAAGGCGCGGCTCGGCGAGTACTACTACGCCTGGGTGGCGACCGTCCACATACAGCCGCCGCTACCTGTTCAAGCCGCCGCGCTTCGCCGCCGAGCTCGGCTCGAGCAACGGCGATCGCAGGCCACCGAGCGCGCTCGAGGGCGTGACCGTCGCTGGTCCAGAACGCCGCCCCATACACCTACTTCGGCGACCGCGGCGTCGAGATGGCCGAGGGCGCGTCGCTCGACAGCGGTGACCTTGCCGGCCTGGTCCTCAAGCGCACCAGCCCGCTCGACATCCCCTCGATCGCTTGGCGCGCGCTCTCCTCGCGCGCACAGGATCTGCCGACCACCGCCAGATCCAGACCTTCAGTGCCGAGAAGCAGCTCGCGGTCCGCTCACTCGACGACCGCGAGCTGCCGGTCCAGGTCGACGGCGACTTCATCGGCACGGCGAGCGAGTACGTGTTCTCGGTCGCGCCGGGCGCGCTGACGATCGTCGCCTGACGGACTGCGGCCGAGCCGCGCGTCAGACGCCGGCCGGCGCGAGCACGATGTCGAACCGCACCCGCGTCCAGGTGCGATCGCCGAGCTCGCGCCCGTCCGGCGTCGGCGTGCCCGGCGGCTGACGCTCGAACTCGCGCACGAGCGACTCCTTGACGCCGAAAACGGCGTCGCCGCTGCCGCAGGTCCTCGCCCTCGACGAAGATGTGCGTGATCAGCGTCCGCTTCCCGGGAGCGCTGACCAGGAAGTGCAGGTGCGGCGCGCGCATCGGCGAGCGGCTGGTGGCCTCGAGCAGCTGCCCGACCGGCCCGTCGTGCGGAATCGGATACGGACCGGAGTCAGCGCCCAGAAGCGGAAATTGCCCGTCAGCGTCGGCGCGCAGGCGCCCGCGCGCGGCCGTGCGGTCGCCACCGTGCTGAACGTCGTAGAAGCCGTCCTCGTCGCACTCCCAGATCTCGAGCACCGCGCCCGGCGAGCGGGTCGCCGTCGGTGTCGCGCGACGCTGCCCTCCACCCAGCACGGCTCGCCCGGCGCGCCGAACGCGATGTCGCCTCCGAGCTCCACTTCGGGGCGCCCTCGACGAAGAACGGCCCGAGCACGGTCGCTTCCGTCGCGTCCGCGTAGGCCTCAGTTGTTGATCGCGATCGTCTGCATCGAGGCGCCGAGCACATCTGAGAGCAGCACGAACTCCTGGCGGCGCGTCGTCGGTGATGTGCCCGGCGGCGGTCAGGAAGTCGATGCCGGCGCGCCACTCCTCCTCGGTCAGCCGCGTCTCGCGCAGAAAGCCGTGGAGGTGGCGCACCAGCGACTCGAGCACGAGCTTCAACCGCGGGTCCGGCGTCTCCTGCGAACGACTCGAGCACCGCCGCGACCAACGCCGCCTCGCGCGTCCGCTGCTCATCCGCACCCAAGCACGCCTCCTCCTCCATTGCGACTCAGTTTGGCATGCGTCAAGCCGCAAGCTGCGCACCAATTCGTCTGCGCGCGGGGGTCAACGAGCGGCCCTGCCAAGCCTCCATTGATCATGACGCGTCCGCAGCCGGGATCTCGATCACAGACGCTGATCGCTCGGTGCTCGGCCCGCTGGCCGAGCACCGGATCCTGATCGTCCCCCAGGTCGCCCTGCTCCTCGGCGTCAGCGAGGGCGCGGCCGCGCGGCGGCTCAGCGGCTGAAGAGCGCCGGCCTCGTCCACTACGAGCGCGTCTTCCACGGAGCACCGGCGGCCGCCTGGATCACGACGCCGCGGCCTCGACGCGATCGAGCATTCACTGCCGCGCCGCAACTGGATCCTGCGCGGCTACCGGCACGACGTCGGCGTCGGCTGGCTGTGGCTGGCCGCACGAGCCGGCGCGTTCGGTGAGCTCACGCACGTGGCCGCCGACCGCGAGATGCGGGCCGCCGACGCCCGCGATGCCGCCGCCGGCGCGCCGGCGCGACCTACGGCGTCGGGCTCGGCGATGCTCGGATCCACGGCCAGCCCGCAGCGCCACTACCCGGACCTGATGCTCGACATCGCGCAGCGGCCATCGTGTCGCGGTCGAGCTCGAGCTGACCGCAAAGAGCTCGCGCCGCATGGCGCGGATCATGACCGCCTACGCGAGCGACGCGAGCGTCGACGCGGTCGCTCTACCTGGTGCCGACCGGCGCCATCGCGAGGCTCGTCTCAGACGCCGCCCGGCGTGCCGGGATCGCCGAATCGTGCATGTGCAACGGATCGCGCCCGACGGGATCGCAGGGCGTCCAAGGCCAACGTGCGGCGCACGCGCGCTGCAGATCACAGGCGCCCGCCGCCCGTGGGAGGTCGGAGCGATGATCGAGGATCCCCCTCCCCCGCGCTTCTTGCGGCCGACGCAGCCTGCTGTGGCCGGCGCTCGGCGTTCGCGGCGCTGCTGCTGTTGCCGGCGTGGGTCGCGCTCGCGGTCGCGGCTGCGGCGGTGACGGCGCGGTTCGTCTGGCGCGATGTCCGCCATGTGCGCGCCCGCGACGCCGAGATCGCCGGCGCGCGCGGCCCAGGGTGAGGCGTGCCGATCGGCACCGATCGCTCCGGACAGCGCTGTGCTTGTCCCCGAGCAGGCGCTCGCCGCGCACGGCCTGATCCTCGGCGCCACCGGCGCCGGCAAGTCGACGACGCTGCTGACGCTGCTGTCCGAGCAGATCAGCGCGCGGGCGGCCGGTCGTCGCGATCGACCTCAAGGGCAGTCCCGGGTTCGCGACCGAGCTGCGGGCAGCCGCCGAGGCGGCCGGTCGCCCCTTCGTCCAGTGGACCCCTGACGGCGGCGCCCACTGGAACCCGCTTGCCGTCGGCAACGCCACCGAGCTCAAGGACAAGCTGCTCGGCACCGAGCGCTTCACCGAGCCGCACTACCGGCGCGCGGCCGAGCGCTACCTGCAGCTCGCGATCCAGGTCGCCCAGGAGGCGGCCGCCAGACCGACCGCTGACGCTCGCTCGCGTCGTCGAGCTGATGGCGCCGGAGCGGCTCGCGGTGGCGACGCGCAGCGCTGCCGCGGGCTCGCGGCGAGTACGTGCGCGACTACCTCACCTCGCTGACCCCGACCAGCACAGCGCGGTCCGCGGCCTCGCGTCGCGGCTGGCGGTGCTGACCGAGTCCCACACCGGCCGCTACCTGGAGCCGGCAGCTGGCGCGCCGACGGTCGACCTGCGCCGGGCACTGGACGGCAGCGAGGTCGTACTGTTCAGTCTCAACTCGAGCACCTACGGCGGCCTTGCCGGGATGCTCGGCACGCTCGCCGTCCAGGACCTGGTGGCCGCGGCAGGGGCGCGCCTATCGGCCGGCCGGGGCGCGGGCGGCGGTGCGGTCGTCGGCATCGACGAGTTCTCGGCGCTCGGCTCGGACAACGTGATGGCGCTGCTCGCCCGCGGACGCGAGGCAGGGGTCGGCGTGCTGCTCGCGACCCAGGAGCTGGCCGACCTCGATCGCGCCGGCCGCGGCCTGCGCGATCAGGTGCTCGGCAACACGGCGCTCAAGATCGCGCACCGCCAGGACGTGCCCGAGTCGGCGGAGACGGTCGCGCGGCTCGCCGGCACGAGTCCGTGTCTGGGAGCGCAGCTATCAGACACGGCTCGGCAGCGCGCGGCATGGGCGGAGACGTCGCAACCAGCGCGCGGCTGGTCGAGCGCTACGCGATCGAGCCCGAGCAGGTCCGCACGCTCCCGACCGGTGAGGCGACTCGTGATCGTCAAAGTCGCCCACGCGCGCAGCGCGCCGAGTGCACCGCGGATCCGGCGTCAGCCGCCGGCGCCGGGCGTGACCCGGTAGGCGTCGAAGACGTTGTCGATGTTGCGCAGGCGGTGATCGCCTGGTCGAGCGTGCGCGTGTCCCCGACCTCGACCACGAACTGGTTGCGGATCATCGGGTGGTTGACAGTGCAACGCGCCTCGAGGATGTTGATCCCGGCCTCGGCGAACGTCCGCGACAGGTCCTCGAGCAGGCGGTGGCGATCCCAGCCCTGAACCTCGATCTCGACCTGGAAGGAGGTTTCGGCGTCGCCGTCCCAGGCCGACCGTCGTGAAGCGCTCGGGATCCTTGCGCAGGACCTCGACGTTGGGGCAGTCGTCGCGGTGGATCGTGATCCCGCGACCGAGCGAGATGTAGCCGACGATCTCATCGCCGGGCACCGGATGGCAGCACTTGGCGAGCCGCAGCATGACCTCGTCGATCCCGTCGACCGCGATCCCGAAGCTGGTTCGAGGAGGTCGTCGGCCGCGAGCGCCGGCGGCCGGACGACATCAGGTCGGCGGCGGCGGTCGGCTCGCGACTCGGCGGTCTCGCCGGCCTTCAGCCGCTGCATGACCTTGTTGATCGACGACCTGCGGCGAGATCTTCGCGGCGCCGAGCGCGATGTAGAAGTCGTCGCCCTTGCGGAAGCCCATCTCGCGGATGACCTCGGCCATCAGCGGCGAGGCGACGATCTTCTGCGACGGCAGGCCCTGCTTGCGCAGGTGGTCCTGCAGCAGCTCACGGCCGGCGTGCTCGGTGTCCTTGCGGTTCTCGGCCTTGTACCAGGCCTTGATCTTGTTGCGCGCGCGCGTCGTCTTGACCAGGGACAGCCAGTCGCGTGACGGGCCCGCGCTCGCGCTTGGAGGTCAGCACCTCGACGATGTCGCCGGAGCGCAGCTGGTAGGAGAGCGGCACGATCTTGCCGTTGACCTTGGCGCCGACGCAGCGGTGGCCGACGTCGGTGTGGATCTCGTAGGCGAAGTCCAGCGGCGTCGCGCCGACCGCCAAGCGACTTGACCTCGCCCTTCGGCGTGAACACGAAGACGTCGTCCTCGAACAGGTCGACCTTCAGCGTCTCGACGAACTCGCGCGGATCGGAGACGTCCTTCTGCCAGTCGACGAGCGAGCGCAGCCACTTCAGCTTGCCGTCCGGGTCGCGCAGCGCGGCCTCGCCGCCGGCCTTGCCCGGCCTGCGCGATCCGTCGGAGTCCCGTCCTCCTTGTACATCCAGTGCGCGGCGATTCCGAACTCGGCCAGGTCGTGCATCGCGCGCGTGCGGATCTGGATCTCGAGCGGCCGTCCCTCAGGCCCGATCACGGTCGTGTGCAGCGACTGGTACATGTTGAACTTCGGCATCGCGATGAAGTCCTTGAAGCGCCCCGGCAGCGGCTTCCACAGCGAGTGGATCACGCCGACGGCGCCGTAGCAGTCCTTCACCGAGCCGACGATCACGCGCATCGCCGTGAGGTCGTAGATCTCGTTGAACTCGCGACCCTTCTTGGTCATCTTCGAGTAGATCGAGTAGAAGTGCTTGGCGCGGCCCGAGATCTCGGCGTTGATCGCCGACCTCGTCGAGCTCCTTGGTGAGGTACTCGCCGGCCTCGTTGACGTAGCGCTCGCGCTCGTCGCGCTGCTGCGCGACCAGCGTCTTGATCTCGTTGTACTTGCGCGGGTGCAGCGTCTGGAACGCCAGGTCCTCGAGCTCCCACTTGATCGCGTGAATACCGAGGCGGTGGGCGATCGGCGCGTAGATGTCGAGCGTCTCGCGCGCCTTGTCGATCTGCTTCTGCTTCGGCATCGCGTCGATCGTGCGCATGTTGTGCAGCCGATCGGCGAGCTTGATCAGGATGACCCGGATGTCCGAGGCCATCGCGACCATCATCTTGCGGTAGTTCTCGGCCTGCGCCTCGTCGCGCGACTGGAACGTCAGCCCGGTCAGCTTGGTGACGCCGTCGACCAGGCCGGCGATCTCCTCGCCGAAGCGCTCCTCGATGTCGGCTGAGCGACGCGTGCGTGTCCTCGACCGTGTCGTGCAGCAGCGCGGCGCAGAGCGTCTCGGTGTCGAGGCGCATGCCCGCGCAGATCTTCGCGACGCTGACCGGGTGGACGATGAAGTCCTCACCCGAGCGACGGCGCTGGTCGGCGTGGTGCTCGCAGGCGTAGACGAACGCGTCCTGGACGCGTCACGGTCGACCGCGACTGCCGCCTCGTCGGCGTGCTCCTCGACGACCGCGAACAGGTCGTCGAGCAGGCCCTGCTCGAACTCGCTCAGCGCAGACGGGCGCCGGCGCCGTAACGGTCACGGTGGCGCCGCTGAGCACGGGCACCTGAGCGTCTGGACTCAGTTCGCTCGTCTTGGTTTTGACCCGCTCAGGAATCGCTGACCGTCCTCACTCGTCTTGGTGTAGACCCTGTACGCCGCCGAACGCTCCAGCTCGGTCGGCTGGGCGTCGGCGAGCGCCAGGGCCGGCAGATCCGGGTCGAGGCTGACGAGCCCAAGCTCCGTGAAGACTCTCAACAGCCGCCCGGACAACCGCGCGGAACGGGCGTGCGTTCCGTCGCCACGGAGCAGGTGCTCGAGCTCCTCGCCGCGCAACCCCTCTCCCGCTCCCTGAGGGCCCGGTAGAGGGCCACGAGCGAAGCACGGAGTCCGTACTCCTGCTCGTGCATCTGCTGTGCAAAGCGTAGCTCAGCTTCGCCCCATGCCAAATGGGTGTACCCGCTTCCGATTCTCGTGATGGCGTCCTGCATCGCTGAGGCGGGTGGGTCGAGGACAACGACATGCTCGAATTCGGTCAGAAGCTCTGGTTCGTCCGCGAGCGAGTCGTGGCTGATCAGCGCAAATCCACCGCGGCGACTGGCGAGACGCTGCGAGTCGCCGCTGGTGTATTTGCGCAGATCACCAGGACGCGGCCATTCCGGACCTGAAGCCGCCTGAGCGTCGGCGATGGTCGCAAGGGGACTCTGGCCCCGGCGGTCGAGGACTGCCCGGTCGCAGGCTGATCAAGTTCGGCCAGGAGCGCGGCCTCGCTTTCGCTGGCGAGGTCCGGGTCGTCGGCGAAGTCGGAGTCGAGGTCGCGGTCGAGCTCCATGAAGGCGGCGGTCAGGTAGTCGTCGGGCTCCCCCAGGACGACGATCTCTGCATGGCAGGCACGGGGCCGCGTGTTGCAGGACCAGGCGTGGCTCGACGACGCCGTTCCAGACGTTGCGCTCGAGCTTGAAGCTGGCGTCGACCGGGCAGCGCCGTCGGCGCCTGCGACGCGGCCGTCGCAGCCGAACGCGACCGCGCTGGCCCGGACGCCGCCGGAGTTGACGTTGAAGCGGACGTGCTGACCGCTATCGCCCATCGTGCGCACGCCGTCGAATGTCGCGCCGGCCAGGTACAGCCTCACATCCGGGTTGCCCTGACCGAACGGCGCGAGCGCGAGCAGCTCCTCGGCCAGGTCGAGCGAGAGATCGGCGCCGGAGACGACCGCGTCGACCCGCTCGACCGGCGCGAGCAGCTCGGGCGTCAGCAGCGCTTCGGCGTGGCGTTCGAACGCGTCGCGGAAGGCGTCGATCTGCTCGGGCAGGATGCTCAGGCCGGCGGCGGCACGGTGGCCGCCGTAGGTCACCAGGTGCTCGCCGGTCGCGTCGAGCGCGCTCGAGCAGGTCGAAGCCCGGGATGCTGCGCCCGGAGCCGTGTGCCGGCGCCGTCGGATCGGCCGGGTCGATCGCGAGCAGGATCGCGGGCCGGTGGTAGCGCTCGACGATCCTCGAGGCGACGATCCCGATCACGCCGGCGTGCCAGCCGGCGGCGGCAAGCACGTAGGCGCTGCGCTCACCCATCTCGGCGGCGAGCGCCTCGGCCTCCCAGCTGATCCGCTGCTCGACCGTGCGGCGGTCGGCGTTGACGGCATCGAGCTCGGCGGCGATCGCCTCAGCGCGCTGCGGATCCTCGGTCAGCAGCAGCTCCAGCCCCGCGTCGGCGCGCCGCATGCGGCCGGCGGCGTTGATCCGCGGCGCCAGCCGGAAGGCCAGGCAGGAGGCGTCGAGCGCGCTCGGATCGGTACGCGAGACCGCGCATCAGCGCACGCAGGCCCGGCCGCTGCGTCCCCGCCATCTGCACGAGTCCGTCGCGCACGATCCGGCGGTTCTCGCCGTGCAGCGGCATCAGGTCGGCGACCGTCGCCAGCGCGACGAGCTCGAGGTCCTGCTCCGCGGTCTGGGCGCCCCAAGCGCCTCGGCAAGCTTGTGCGCGACCGCGGTGCCGCACAGGTCGCGCGACGGGTAGCCGCCGACCACCGGGTGCACGATCGGGCAGTCCGGCAGCTCGCCGTCGGCACGCGGGCGTGTGATGGTCGGTGACGACCACGTCGAGGCCGGCCGCGCGCGCCTGCGCCACCTCCTCGACCGCGGTGATCCCGCAGTCGACCGTGACCAGCAGTCCGTGCCCGACTCGCACAGGCGCGCGACCGTCGCGGCCGAGAGGCCGTAGCCGTCCTCGCTGCGGCTCGGCAGGTACCAGCCGACGTCCGCGCCGAGCGAGCGCAGCGCGCGGACCAGAACCGCGGTCGCACAGACGCCGTCGACGTCGTAGTCGCCGTGAACGACGATGCGGCTGCCGCTGCGGATGTGGCGCCCGATCGTCTCGATCGCGCCGCTCGATCCCCTGCGAACAGCCTCGGCGTCGTGACGCTCCTGCGGATCCAGGAACGCGCGTACCGCCGCCGGCGTCGCTCGTAGCCACGGCGCACGAGGATCTGGGCGAGCGACGTGGCTGACCCCGAGCTCGTGCTCCGAGCGTCGAGCGCGGCGGCCAGGTCGTACGGCGGCAGCTCGATGCGCCTCCGCGACGGGGAGCGCTCGGACCGGCGCCAGCGTCGAGACGGCAGACGGCGTGTGATCGAGCAGGCTGACGCTGGCCATCACGCAGGGTAGGCGCGGGCTCCGACGGAACCGTCTGCGCTAGCTGAGTCGACTCAGGACTCGCCGTTGGCGGCGGTCAGCTTGCCGCCGCGAGAACAGATGACCGACCTTCGCCATGTCCTGCTCGGCATGCGCGAGCGGCGCGAGCACTCTGCGACGACGTCGAGCTTGCCTCGAGCCTGCGATCGACTCCGTCAGCGCCGGCAGGTCTGCAGCTGGTCAGTCTGCGTCACAGCCGCGGTCAGCGGCGCCAGCGAGGTCGCGAGCGTTTCGATCACCTCGACGTGCGCCTCGATCTGCTCGGTCGCGTCCTCTGATCGCCTCGACCGCGTGCGAGGACGTGCAGCTGGATCTCCTCGAGGTCGCGCAGCGGCTCGAGCGTCGTTCCATGCTCGGCCACGCCGTTGATGACGTAGCGCGAGCGGAGCGGTGGCGGCGTCGATCAGTCCCATCGCCGCGATCCTAGCCCGTCTCATAGGGTCGCCAAACTGGGCCGGCGGTTTGGCGACGCGCTGGCGAGCTAGTCGAGGCTGAGGCCGGCGCAGCGCCTTGGCGCTCGCGGCGCACGCCCTCGGCGTACACGATGCGCGATGCCGATCAGGGCGCCGGGGATGCCCTCGAGCGCGGTGACGAGGTGTGGTGTCGTGACGGCCAGGGATCGAGAAGCCGTGGATGATCAGGCCGAACAGCGCCGCACCGATGATCGAACCGAGGAACGCGCCGACGATCCCGCCCCAGAAGCGGTCCGGGAGCCAGATCGTGAAGTGCCAGATCGCGAGACCCATGATCACCCAGGCGAGCAGGCCCATTAGCGCTTCCTCCCGTGGCGGCGGTTGCGCGGACGGTGTGCGTCGGGGCGCGGTCGGGCCCTGGCGCACGTCGGCGACACCCTCGTTCTCGGCCTCGTCCGGAGCCGGCGTCACCGGCTCGTCCGGAGCCTGCGTGGCCGGTTCATCGTCGACGGCTCGGCTTCGTCAGTCGCTTCGATCGGCGGTAGGAGTTCGGGCTCGGGCGATTGCACTGGCGCGGTCGGCCCGGGAATGCTGGTGCCAGAGCGGCGTGTCACCGGCTGGGGCGTCTCGGGCGCCGCCAACTCGTCGTCGGTCGTGTGGGCCGTGCGCTCGGTCAGGCGTGAGGGGCGGCTGCCGCGGCTTCTCGGCCTCCTCGAGGCCGAGGTCGCGCTTCATCTGCTCGAACTCGGCGGCCGAGACGTTCTCGTCCTGCGGGCGTGGTCAGGCGGCCGGTCGAGCGGACCCGGGTCGGGGTCGGGTCGACATCGCCGCCGTCGGCGTAGGCGGGCACGTAGCCGACCTCGTCGACGATCCGCTCGCGGCGCGCGCGGTAGCCGTGCTCGCGCTCCTTCCAGTGCGTCAGCACCGGCGAGGCGATGAAGATCGATGAGTACGCGCCGGAGGCGACACCGATCAGCAGCGCGAACGCGAAGTCCTTGAGCGTCGGATCCGCCGAACAGCAGCAGCGCGATCACCGGCAGCAGCGTGCACGAGGTCGTGATCAGCGACCGCGTCAGCACCTCAGACATGGAGCGGTTGACGACCTGCGAGAACGCAGCCCGCGGCATTCGCGGGATGTTCTCGCGGACACGGTCGAAGACGATGATCGTGTCGTAGAGCGAGTAACCGAGGATCGTCAGCAACGCAGCGACCGTATCCGCGGTCACCACCCTGCCGGTCAGCGCATACACGCCCGCCGTTATCAGCAAGTCGTGCATCAGCGCGATCAACACCGGCACCGTGAACTTCCACTCGAATCTGAGCGCCACATAGAGCGAGATCACGAGCAGCGAGATGATGATCGCGACCACCGCGCTGTGGGTGACGGTCGAGCCGAACGATGGCCCGACCGATGTGGTGTTGAATGCTCGACCATCGCGGATCCCGTACTTGCTCTGGAACTCGTTCCGCAGCTTCGTGTACTGGCTCCTGCCCGAGGTACTTGGAGGAGATCTGGAAGCCGTAGGGCCCGAGCGTCCTTGCCGCTCACCGCCTGGACGGTCGCATCGCCGCCGCCGCCAACGCCCTGCAACCAGCGATTTGACCTGAGTCACGGTCGCCGGCTGCTCGAGCCCGACCGACATCTGCGTGCCGCCGGTGAAGTCGATGCCGAGGTTGAGACCACGGCCACCGATCGCCAGCGCGCCGACCAGCAGGATCACGCCCGACATCGAGAAGAAGTACTTGCTGGCGCCCATGAAGTCGAAGCGCCAGTGCCGCTTCTTTCCGCCCGCACCCAGCGCCGACGGGCTCTGGATCGACGCGCGAGTCACCCATCGTCATCAGGATCGCCTGGGTCGCCAGCACCGCCGTGAACAGCGAGACGAACGTGCCGATCCCGAGCGTGAAGGCGAAGCCCTTGACGTCGGAGGTCGCGAGCACGAACAGGATGAACGCGGTCATGATCGTCACGACGTTCGCGTCGATGATCGCCGTGACGCCCTTGCGGTAGCCGGTGATGATGCCCTGGCGGATCGATCTGCCGCCGCGTATCTCCTCCTTGACGCGCTCGAAGATGACGACGTTCGCGTCAGCGGCGACGCCGATCGTCAGGATCAGACCGGCGATGCCGGCGAGCGTCATCGTGATCGGGATCAGCTTGATCAGCGCGTAGAAGTAGATGCCGTAGACGAGCAGGCCGCCGACGGCGATCAGCCCGAGAACGCGGTAGTAGCTGATCAGCAGCAGCATCACGACGACCGCCAGACCGACAAGACCGGCGATCAGACCCTGATGCAGAGCCTGCGAGCCCAGCGTTGCCGAGACCTGGCTCTCCGAGATCTGCACGAGCTTGACCGGCAGCGCGCCAAGCCGCAACTGCGTCGCCAGGGACTGCGCGGTGGTGGTCGTGAAGCCGCCGGTGATCTCGCTGCCGCCGCTCGACGGAATGCCCGTCCGGGAATTCCTTGAAGTCGATCTGCGGGACGGTGACCAGCTGGTTGTCGAGCGCGATCGCGAAGTGCTGGTTGAGCTGTGTGGCGCCGGTGCTGGCGAGCTGACCGCGCGACGCGATCTGTCGCGGTGACGTTCTGGAAGATGTTGCCGCCGTTGCCCTTGAAGCCGAAGGTGACGTCCGGCGCGCCGCTCTGATCGGTGCTCGCCGCCGGGTTGGTGATCTGGTTGCCGCGCAGCGCGACGTTGTCCTTGAGCACGTAGTAACCGGCGTCCGGCGAGCCGAACTTGGGCCAGTTCGCGAAGCTGTTCGGCACCGCCTGCAGAACCTGCGTGCCCTGCTTGACCTCGAGCACCTGCGTGCCGCTTGGTCTCAGCCGGCGACAGTCCCGTCTTCAGCTGAGCCGTCGCCTGCGCGGTCGACGTCGATGTCGGAACCTGCAGCGGACCGGCGATCAGGCAGTGGACGCCCTTCTGCACCTTGGTGCCCGTCGCCGCGGCAGCACGCTGCGCAGGCGGAGCTGCCCGGCGCACCGAACATGAAGAACTCGTTGCCGGCCGCCGAGAGTTTCTTCGATGACGGTCTCGAACGGCTGCTTGGAGGCGAGCTGCACGGCCGGGTAGAAGCCCATCGCGCCGGAGGCCGGGCTGTCAGATCCAGGCGGCACGTTGCTGGCTGCCCTGGCTGAGCGCGAGCGAATGCCGCATCGGCAGCATCGAGCCCGCTGGCAGCCGGCTGCCCCGTCGGTGTCAGTACGTTCGCCTCCCAGTCGTAGAAGAACAGCTGCGCGGTCGTTCCGACCGTCTTCTCGGCCTGGGCGACGTTCTTGACGTCCGGCAGCTGCACGTCGATCAGGTTCTTGCCCTCGGTCGTGATCTGCGGCTGTGTGACGCCGAGCTGGTTGACGCGGTTGTTCATCACGTCGACCGCGCGCTGCAGCGAGGCCTGGTTGACCGGGGACTCCGGCGTCGGCTCGGCGCGGTAGACCAGCTCGACGCCGCCCTTGAGGTCGAGCCCGAGCCGCGTCTTCTTGGTCGCGATGAGCACGAAGGACGCGGCGATCAGCCCTGCCACGAGCAGCAGGATGAATCCGTGGCGTTGGCGGTCGGTCATCGCAGGGCCCTGATGCTAGAAGAGGTTTGCTTTTGGCGCCGTTAGGGTGGCGCTTAGTGCCCGTTGGAGGGCGTCAAAACGACCAGCAGGCCGCCCTCTTCGTCGTCGTAGGCAGGAAAGATGTCGGCGACCGCGCTCGCGCGCTCAGGCCCCGCGTTCAGCGCCACCGGCTTGCCGCTGACGCGAACTTCCCACTCGAGCGCTGTCGCGATGTGGTCGACGCCGTCCGCGAAGCTCAGCCCCAGCGCATCCTGCAGCGGCTGACCGATCGCAGACTCGGTTCGCAGACCGGTGAGCTCGAATGAGCCGCGTCCGCAGTCGACGATCCGCCCCTCGGCGTCGCAGGCGAAGAACGCCGCGGCCGGAGCCGGGTAGTAGTCGTCGAGCAGCTCGAACAGGTACGCGAATCCGCACTTCTCGCAACCGCGCGCCTCACGCCGAAAGCCGGCGTTGCGGTCTGTTCCCATCGAGCGGTTCCCGCAGTGCGGGCAGATGAAGTAGTGCTCGTGGGCCATCAGCGCGCTCAGGATAGTCAGTCTCTTGCAGTGGCCTTCTTATGGTCGGGCGGCCGCTCACAACAGACCCAGTTGTGCTGCCGGCGGCTCGAGTCCGAGATGCTCGAACGCGCGCCTGGTGGCGGCCCGGCCGCGCGGCGTGCGCTCGATCATTCCGCGCTGCAGCAGGTACGGCTCGTAGACGTCCTCGACGGTGTCCTGCTCCTCGCCAATCGAGGCCGCGAGCGTCGAGAGGCCGACCGGGCCGCCGCCGAACTTCTCGCAGATCGTTCGCAGGATCTCGCGGTCGAGCCGGTCGAGGCCGACGTGGTCGACCTCCAGCAGGTCGAGCGCCGCGCCGGCGACCTCCTCGGTCACGACGCCGGCGCCACGCACCTCCGCGTAGTCGCGGACGCGCTTGAGCAGGCGGTTGGCGACGCGCGGCGTGCCGCGGCTGCGCGAGGCGATCGCGAGCGCGCCGCCGTCCTCGATCTCGACGCCGAGCAACCGCGCTGAGCGCCGCACGATCCGCGCCAGATCGCGCGAGTCGTAGTGGTCGAGCCGGTGCTGGATCCCGAAGCGGTCGCGCAGCGGCGTGCTCAGCAGCCCGGTGCGCGTGGTCGCGCCGATCAGCGTGAACGGCGGCAGGTCGATCGTGACCACGCGCGCGCCCGCGCCTTGGCCGACGGTGATCGGCAGGCAGTGGTCCTCCATCGCCGGATAGAAGGTCTCCTCCAGCGCGCGTGGCAGCCGGTGGATCTCGTCGACGAAGAAGACCGACCGCGGCTCGAGCGCGGTCAGAAACGCGGCCACGTCGCCCTTGCGCTCGAGCGCCGGTCCGGCCGTCTGGACGAACGGGACGCCGAGCTCGGCGGCGACGATCTGCGCGAGCGACGTCTTCCCCAGCCCGGGCGGTCCTGCCAGCAGCACGTGATCGAGCGCCTCATCGCGGCTCGCGGCGGCGGCGATCGAGACCGAGAGCTGATCCTTGAGCGCCTCCTGACCGATGAAATCCTCGAGCCGGCGCGGGCGCAGCGAGCGGTCGAGGTCGTCGTCGGGCAGCTGCTCGGCGCTGAGAATCGTCACCGCGGTGCCAGATCGTCATCGCCGCGCCGCCTTCAGCGCCTCGGCGATCAGATCCTCAGGCGTCTCACCGTCGAGGCCGTCGAGCAGTGCGTCCACCTCCTGCGGGCTGTAGCCGAGGCCGATCAGGCCATCGCGGGCAACTGCCCGCGGATCGTCCGAGCGCACGACGCTGATCGCGTGCTCCGGCAGGCTGACGCCGACCTTCTCACGCAGCTCGACGATGATCCGCTCGGCCGTGCGCTTGCCGACACCCTTCACGGCCTGGAAGCGGGCCGTGTCGCCGCCGGCGATCGCCGCCAGCAGATCGCGCGCAGAACCGCCCGAGAGCACGTCGAGCGCGACCTTGGGGCCGACCGACTGGACGCCCAGCAACATCAGGAAGAGGTCGCGCTCCTCCTCGGTCGCGAACCCATACAGCATCAGCGCGTCGTCACGCGGAATCAGGTGCGTGTGCAACGTCACTCGCTTGCCGACCGCCGGCACGTGGCGCAGCGTCTCACTGGAGACCGAGAGCCGGTAGCCGACGCCACCGCAATCGACGATGACGTGGTCGGCGCGGCGCACCGCGACAGCGCCGGTCACCAGCGCGATCACGCGACCGCTCCGGCGATCGCGCCCGCCAGCGGCGCACGGTTGACATCGCAGATTGCGACCGCGAGCGCATCAGCGGCATGGTCCGGTCGTGGCGGCGCCGCCAGCCCCAGAAGCCGAGCCGCCATGCGCGCAACCTGTTGCTTGTCCGCGCGGCCACTGCCACAGACCGCGGCCTTGACCTGCTGCGGCGTGTAGGCCCGTACCGGAATCCCGTGCTGGCCGGCGGACAGCAGCACGACCCCACGGGCCTGGCCAACCGCCATCGCACTTGCGACGTTGGCGCCGAAGTACAGATCCTCGACCGCGACCGCGTCGGCCTCGAAGCGCTGGATCAGCTCACCCACGTCGCTGTGGATCTCGGCGAGCCGCGCCTCTGGCGTGGCTCGCGGGCGCGTCTCGATCACACCGAACTCGAGCGCCTGCAGCCGCGAGCCGCTACCCGACACGACGCCGTAGCCGGTGTTGGCGATGCCGGGATCGATGCCGAGGACGATCATGTGTTCGTATTCTGCGTGCGCGCCCGGACGCCTCCCGGACACGACATCCCGGCTGGCCGAATACAGCCTATGTCTAAGGTTCAGGAAGGTCTGAGAGACCCCGACACCGGCAAAGGAGGCTTTGATGAGCGCTACCAGGGAGCCGTTGATTCCCGGCCCTGACCATCCGATCGAGATCGCGCCGTTCAAGGGCCATGTGCGCGTCACGTCCGGCGCACAGACGATCGCCGACACTGACGCGGCGCTGGAGTTGCGTGAGTCGACGTACCCAGCGGTCATGTACGTGCCGCTGGCAGACGTGGATCAGAACGCGCTGCGGCCGAGCGACACGATCACCCACTGCCCGTACAAGGGCGACGCCTCGTACTACGACGTCGTCGATAGCGCAACCGGACAGGCAGTCGCGGATGCCGTGTGGCATTACCGGACGCCCTATCCCGCGATGGCCGAGATTTCCGAGTACGTGCCTTCTACCCGGACCGCGTCGAGATCGACGCTCAGCCGTCAGACGGCTGAGCGCGACGCTACTTGCTGACCGACAGCAGGTCGACGATGAAGATCAGGGCGGCGTTCGGCGGGATCGTCGAGCCGCTGCCGGCCTTCCCGTAGGCGAGCGATGACGGGATGATCAGCTCGCGGCGGCCACCGACCTTCATGCCGACGAGGCCCTCGTCCCAGCCCTTGATGACCGCGCCGGCGCCGAGCTGGAAGGGACCGAACGCCTTGCCGGGTGTGTCCTTCCAGGATGCGTCGAAGACCTTGCCATTGCTGTAGAGCGCGCCGACGTAATTGACCTGGACCTCGTCGCCGGACTCGGCGGTCGCGCCAGTGCCGACGATCAGATCCTTCTTGATCAGAGTCTTCGGGGCCGGGGTCTTCGGCACCACGATCGTCGGCTCCTTGGAGAGCGGCCCGCTCGTGGGCGTACTGACGGTCGTCGCGGTGGGCGTAGTCGTTGTCGGCGCCTCAGCGGTCGCGCCGCCACCGGGGGCCGTCACGATTCCGCCCGCCTTGGCCGAGCCGCCGCATGCCGCAATGCCGAGGGCTACCGCTGCGGCCGCAATGGCCGTCGTCGCTGTCTTCAATTTCATCGGGGTGCGAGAGTAGCGAGCGTCGTCCCAGCGCGCGGTCAGGTCAGCCGGCAATCCGCTCGAGAACGTCGGCGTCGACGTCGTAATTTGCGTGCACAGCCCCGACGTCATCGGACTCTTCGAGCGCATCGATGAGTTTCATAAGTTTTGCCGCGTCATCCTCTGAGAGGGGCACGCGCGACTTCGGTCGCTGCGTCACATCGGCACTCTCGATCTCGATGCCGGCCGCCGCCAGCGCATCACGGACCAGAGCCAGATCGCCCGGCGCGGTGATCACCTCGTAAACGTCGTCGTCGAGCACGATGTCCTCCGCGCCGGCGTCGATCGCGACGATCAGGTCGTCCTCGCTGTAGCGCTCGGCGTCGACCACGATCACGCCCTGCTTGTCGAACAGGTACGCGACCGAGCCGGGCTCACCGAGCGAGCCGCCGTTCTTACCGACGATGTGTCGCACGTCGGCGGCTGTGCGGTTGCGGTTGTCGGTCAGCGCCTCGATCAGCATCGCGACGCCGCCAGGACCGTAACCCTCATAGAGCACGGTCTCCCAATTTTCGGCATCGACGCCGGCGCCGGTGCCCTTCTGGATAGCGCGCTCGATGTTGTCCTTCGGCATCGACGCGTCGCGCGCCTTCTGGATGGCGAGCGCCAGTCCCGCGTTGCCCTCGGGGTCACCCCCGCCCTCTTTGGCGGCAACTGTGATCGCGCGCGCGAGCTTGGTGAAGTGCTGCCCGCGGCGCGCGTCGACGACCGCCTTCTTGTGCTTGATCGAAGCCCATTTCGAATGCCCTGACATGGGAATTGAGTCTAGGGCGCCGTCGCTGGGTACGATCGGCCGATGGTGGTTAACCCAGAAATCTTCAAGGCCTACGACATCCGCGGTATCTACGGCGGCGACCTCGACGCCGAGGGCGCCCACGCGATCGGCCGCGCGTTCGCCCGGGTGATCGCGCAAATGGCGGACAAGCCCGTTGGCGAGCTCGAGCTCGGACTGGGTCGCGACATGCGTCTGACCGCGCCCGAGATGGCGAGGGCCTACGGCGAGGGCATGGCTGCTGAGGGCGCGCGTGTAATCGACGCTGGCCAGGTCGGCACCGAGATGGTCTATTACCTCGTCGGCTCGCGCGACCTCGACGGCGGCCTGATGTGCACCGCTTCCCACAACCCGAAGGCCTACACCGGCGCCAAGCTCGTCAGGCGTGGAGCGATCGCGCTTTCGGGCGACGAGGGGATCGGCGACGTCAAGGCGCTGGTGCTGGACGGCATGGGTGACGCACCCGGCGGCGGCAGCGTCGAGCAGGTCGACATCTACGACGGCTTCCACCGCCAGGTTATGGGCTTCATCGACCCCGCGACGATCAGGCCACTCAAGGTTGTCGTCGACGGCGGCAACGGCATGGCGGGCCCGATGGTCGGCCCCCTGCTCGACCAACTCGGGTTGCAGCTCGAGACCAACTACTGGACCCCCAACGGCGAGTTCCCCGACCATGAGCCAAACCCGCTGCTGCCCAAGAACCGTGAGTTCATCATGGCCGAGGTCGTGCGGCAGGGCGCGGACCTCGGCATTGCCTGGGACGGCGACTCCGACCGCTGCTTCTTCATCGACGATACCGGCCGCTTTGTCGACGGTGACTTCCTGACCGCGATCCTCGCCAGCTCGATGTTGCGCAAGCACCCGGGAGCAACGATCCTGTACGACGTGCGCGCGAGCCGCGCGGTCCCAGACGGCGTCGAAGCGGTCGGCGGCACGGCGCTGATCAACCGCGTCGGTCACGCTTACTTCAAGACGCGCATGCGTTCCGAGGACGCGGTCTTCGGTGGCGAGGTCTCTGGTCACTACTACTTCCGCGACTTCTATTGCGCCGATTCGGGCACGATTCCCGCGCTGTTGATCCTCGAGGAGCTCTCACAGCGCGACGTCAAGCTCTCCGAGCTCCTCGCACCTCTGCGCGCCAAGTACTTCATCTCCGGTGAGATCAACTCGGAGGTCTCCGACCCCACCGCGAAGATGGAGGAGATCGCCGCGAAGTACTCCGATGCCACGGAGAGCCACCTCGACGGGATCTCGATCGACTATCCCGATTGGCACTTCAACGTCCGTGCCTCCAACACCGAGCCGCTGCTGCGCCTCTGCCTCGAGTCGCTCGTCTCCGAAGCAGACATGGAGACGAAGCGCGACGAGGTCCTGGCACTGATCCGCACGTGATCCAGGCACTGACTGAAGAGCCCGTAGCCGGCATCCAACGGATTGCCGTTCCAACGCCGTTTGCCGTCGGTCCGATCAACTGCTACCTCCTGCTCGGCGATCCACTGACGCTGGTAGACACCGGTCCCAACTCGGGCACGGCACTCGACTATCTGGAACGCGGCCTGGCCGAGCAAGGCGTGCGGATCGAGGACCTCGAGCTGATCGTGCTGACGCACCAGCACATGGACCACGAGGGGCTGCTCGAGATTCTTGCGCGACGTTCCGGAGCCGAGGTGGCGGCGTTCGCTCCGCTCGCGCCCTGGATTGCCGAATACCGCGCGAGCGCCGCCGGCGATGACGCCTACGCCCAGACGGTCATGCGCCATCACGGCCTGCCGGACGACGTCAACATGCTGCTCGGTCTGCTTACGGCAGGCCTGCACGCATACGGCTCCCGCGGTGCGGTCACGCGCCCGCTCGAGGATGGGGACACCCTGGTGATGGGCGGACGCGAGTTCAGTGTCCACTACCGCCCAGGTCACAGCCCGTCGGACATGGTCTTCTTCGACGCTGCGGGCGGAGTGCTGATCGGCGGCGATCACCTGCTCGCCCGCATCTCCTCGAACGCACTCGTCTCACGCCCGCTCGACGGCACCACCGACGGTCCGCGTCCCAAGCCGCTGCTGGCCTACAGCCGCTCGCTGCGGGCGACGAGCGAGATGCCCGTGAGCGTAGTCATGCCGGGTCACGGCGAGCCGTTCGCCGATCACACCGGCCTGATCGACACGCGCCTACGCGACCAAGAACGCCGGGCGCGCAAGATTCTCTCGATGATCTCCGTGGAGCCGCTCACCGCCCACGCGATCGCCCAGCAGATGTGGGGTGAGATCGCCCTCACCCAGGCCTACCTGACGCTGTCAGAAGTGCTCGGACACCTCGACATGCTGCTCGCAGACGGAACCGCGGCTGAGACGCGGCACGACGGCGTCACGACCTTCACAGCCATTTAGCCTCCTACACCCGGGCGACGCTGTAGGGGTACTCCGCAACCGGAGGCTCGTGTGCAGAACCGCAGTCAGCGTCGCGGCACCCCCGATGCCGGCGCCGAACAGGCACAAACCCGTCCAACCGTGGCTGTTGTAGAGCGAGGCGCCCAGAGCGGAGCCGATGGCGCCGCCGGCGAAGTAGCAGACCATGTACGCAGACGTAATGCGGCTGCGGGCGTCGTGGCGCAGCCGGTAGATGATCGACTGGTTGGTCACCTGCAGCCCTTGGACCCCCACGTCGAGCACGAGGATGCCGACTATCAGAAGGACGAGGCTGTGGCGGCCGTACCACAGCGGCACGAACGAGAGCCCCACGCAGATGGCGAACATCACGGTGGTGGCGTGGGTCAGCTCACGGTCAGCCCAGCGACCGGCGAAATTGGCCGACATCGCCCCCGCCGCTCCGACTAGTCCGAACAGCCCGATCGTGATGTCGCCGTAGTGGTAGGGCGGGCCGGCGAGGAGGAACGCCATCGTCGTCCAGAACGCTCCGAAAGCGGCGAAGCCCAAGGCTCCGAACCACGCCCGCAACCGCAGAGTGGGTTCGTCGACGAACAGCTTCGCAGTGCTCGCGAGCAGGCTGCGATAGCTCGACTGCGGTCGTTCTTCCTCCTCCGGCAGCACGCGCCGCAGGACCAGCGCAGTCACCAGCGTGAGCGCGGCAGCCATGACGTAGACGGCTCGCCAGCTGGCGATACCGGCGACCAGTCCCGACAGAGTCCGGGCCAGCAGGATGCCGACCAGCAGGCCGGTCATCACGGTCCCGACCACCTCCCCGCGGTGCGCGTCGTCCGCAAGCGACGCCGCCATTGGCACAAGGAACTGGGCCACGACAGAGCCCAGCCCCACAAACCAGGCGACCGCAATCATGACGCCGATGCTCGGCGCCTCAGCGGAGACCACCAGGCCTGCGGCTGCGACCGCGAGCACGATCGGCGCAAGCCGCCTTCGCGGCACGAGGTCACCGGCCGGAACCAGCAGCGCCAGGCCGGTGGCATAGCCGCTCTGGGTCACGGTGACGATCAGCCCCCGCCGTCCCGGAGCTGGTCCCAAACGTCTTGGCGATCGTGTGCAGGATCGGCTGGGCGTAGTAGGCGTTGGCCACAGAGATGCCGCAGGCGACCGCGAACAGCAGCACGAGGCTGCGGCTGATGCCGTGACTCGTCGGTGCTTGGATCTCCGGACGCGAGGTTTCGGTACGAGTTGCGTCAGGCAAGCTATTCCCCTGCGGTGGTCGCGATGAGCTCCTGCCCGGCACCGCGTGGGAAGAACGCCGTGGAGACGATCGACACCAGGCCGAGCGCGGCGACGAGGGCGAACGCCCATCTGAAGGCGGGCTGACCTGTTTGCGTGCCTGCGATCGACTGGCCGATGCGTAACGCGACGGTGGCCACCGCGACGCCGAGGCCCGCCGCGAGCTGCTGGTTGGTCGCAAGCAGCGTGTTGGCTGCCCTCCGGCTGGCCTTTGAGATCGTGCTGAAGCCGATCGTGTAATAGGCGGTGAGGGAGATCGAGCGGCACACTCCTGCGATCAGCGCGACAGCGCCGATCACAGGCCATGGAGTGCCGGTGCTGAAGATCCCGAAGGCCGCGCTCGTAACGGTGAGCCCGACGGTGCCGACAAACATGTTTGCCCGGAACCCAAAGCGGCGCAGCAGTGGCGTCGTGGCGGGCTTGATGCCGACGTTTCCGATGAACACCAGCATCACCAGCGCGCCAGCGCTGACGGGGCTCCAATGCAGCGAGGTCTCGAGCAGCAGCGGTAGGAGGAACGGGATCGACGCGGCGAGCATCCAGAAGGCGAAGGCGCCGAGCTGCGACAGCCCGAACACGCGATCCCCGAGCACCCGCAGTTCCACGAGCGGCCTCGGCGTCCTGTGTAGGTGCACGGTCGCTGCCGCGCACACGATGAGTGCGAGAGCGCCGACGATCAGAGCGACTTGCAGCGTGCCGGCCTTGTCGGCGATCAGGTGTGCGGCCCATATCAGCCCGCCGAGGCCGACGCCGACCAACATGAACCCGGGCACATCCAGGCGGGTGCGGGGCTGCTCGACCGTCGTCGGGACCAGTCGGGCTGCGACCGAGATCGCGATCGCGCCGAGGGGGATGTTGATCCAGAACAGCCACCGCCAACTCGCATGGCTGACGATCAGACCGCCCACAAGCGGAGCGACGACCGGAGCGAGCAGCCCCGGCCACACGACGTAGCTGACCATGCGCAGCATCTCGCCCTTGGGTGCGTCGCGTAGAACGAGCTGACGCCCGACCGGGACCATCAGGGCACCACCGACGCCCTGAAGCACGCGTAGGCCCGCGATCACGTCCAGGCCGCTGGCGAGCCCGCAGCCCAGTGACGCGAGCGTGAAGACCGCGATCGCCCCGACGAAAAGGGTCCGGGCCCGGATCAGGGTCATCAGCCAACCGCCGGCCGGTATGAACACGGCCAGGGCGAGCAGATAGCCGGTTACGATCAGTCCGACCGAGGCAGCGCTCACACCCAGGTCGGCGCCGATCCGCGGCGCCGACGTCGTGACGATCGACCCGTCGAGTTGCTCCATGAAGTAGCAGCCGGCCACCAGCAGCGCCAGCTTCGTGGTGGCGGCCGATGAACGCTCGGCCGCCGATGCACGCGCGGGAAACTCTGCTACCGCAGTTGCCATGAGGGGCAGTATCCGAGCGGACTCTTATCGTGTCCAACGCATTATCATGGATAGACCTATCGACGAAATCGATCTATGATGCGAGCCGTTGGACACCCGTCTCCTTGAGTACTTCGTCACCGTGGCCGACGAGCTGAGCGTGACCGAGTCCGCACGTCAGCTGTATGCCGCCCAGTCGACGGTCTCGGCCGGGCTGCGCAGCCTCGAGCGAGATCTCGGGGTGCGTCTGTTCGACCGGACCACCAAATCGGTAGAGCTCACGCCGGCCGGCGAGGAACTGCTGGGCGAGGCGCGCGAGATCGTCGAAGCGATCGGGCGTCTGCACACACTCGCCGGCCAATCAGCCAAGGGCCAGCGCGGTCGTGTCCGGATCGGCACGTTTGCATCGCAGGACGTCAACTACAACCTGCCTGCGGCGCTGCGGGACTTCCGTGACGCCTATCCGAACGTGGACATTCGCCTGGTCGACGCACGGGACGGCTCCACCGGCCTCACCGAGGACCTGCTGCGCGGCCGCCTCGACATCGCTTTCTTCTCACTGCCAGCACCGGTGGCGCTGGAGACGATCGAGCTGATCCAGGAGCCGTACGTGGCCCTGGTCGCCGCCGCTCACCCGCTTGCGTCGCAACGGTCGGTATCGCTTGCCGAACTCGCGGAAGAGAGTTGGGTCGCCCCCCCAGCGGGCTTCGGCAGCCGTATCCAGATCGAACGTGCGCTTGCTGACCGGGGACTCTCCCCGCGCGTGGTTGCCGAGATCGGAAGCGTGCCCGCGATCCCAGCGTATGTGGCGGCAGGCGTCGGCGTCGCCGTCGTCCCTCCGATCGTCGATCCGACCGGCTGCGCCGTGCTCGAGCTAACGGACTCGATCCCTCCTTGGACACTCTCACTCGCGACCAGACGCACGGCAACCAGCCGTCCCCTCGTCGCCGCTCTGATAGAGGTTCTCCGCGCTCACGCCCGTCGCTGGCGCCCTCCGCCTGCGCTAGACGCCGCCTGAGACCCCTGAGCCGCCGGTGCTGCTCGACGCGGCGGCGCCCTGACCGCCCCCGCCCTGACCCGCAAACGCACTCGCGCCCGGCAGTAACGGCGATAGCGTCGCCTTGCCACAGGCCGCCACCCCGGGGAGCGACACCCTCATCGTGACCGTGTCGTCGGGCGCGTAGATCTGAAGTTGTCTGGCGGTCGGGCAGTTACCGCCATTGGAGCCGACGTCGCTCGCGACGATCCGGAACGACGCCTCCTCACCCGGCTTGAGGGTGAGTGCGGTGGCCGGTGTGGAACCCACCACATCGGCGGTCGTTCGGGTCGCGTTGGTCGGCAGCGAAGCGCCGCTTGCCGACAGAAACTCGACCCCGGGCCAGCCGTAGGTGTGGCAGCTCTTGCTACCGGTGTTCTTGAGCGCGAATCCGAGCACCACCGTGCCCGCGGCGCCGTTGGAGCCGAGGAACGTGGGCGTCAGGTCAGACGCCGTGCACGCTGTGCCACCGGCGAACGCCGTCGTCGTGGTCTTGGTGGCGGTTGTCGGGGTTAGCGGCGCCGTCGTCGTGGTGCTGTTGGCGGGCGGCGTCGTGACTGTCCGCGTGACGGTTACCGTCGAACCGCCACCGCCCGTGTTATCGGCGGTGTTGGACGACCCACCGCAGGCAGCTACAACCAGCGCACCAATGACCGCTGCGGTGGCTAGGAACAGAAACCGAGGAAACCGCATCTGGTCATTCTTCTACCCCCACCTTGTCGAATCCTGCGATCTGCAAGAAGAAACGGTGAAGGCGGTCCTCCCCGGTGAGCTCCGGATGGAATGAGAGCGCGAGGATCTTGCCCTGTTGGATCGCCACCGGGTGTCCGTCGACGTCTGCAAGCACCGAGACCTCCGGCCCGTGTTCGGCAACCCATGGCGCGCGGATGAAGATCGCGTGCACCGGCCCTCCGGGCACGCCGTCGACCTCGAAATCGGCCTCGAAGGAATGCAGCTGGCGTCCGAACGCGTTGCGCTGCGCCAGCACGTCGAGGATCCCAAGATGGACGCGGTCGAGCATGATCATTCCGGCGCAGGTCCCGAGGATCGGTGTGCCGGCCGCCGCCAGCTGACGCAGCGGGTCGGCGAGACCCTCGCGCTCGATGCCGAGCGTCATCACGGTCGATTCGCCACCGGGCATGACCAGCGCGTCGAGCCCCTCGAGGTCCGCAGGTACGCGCACCTCGCGGGTTTCAGCCCCTAGGCGCGCCAAAACGCGCTCGATGGGCCTCGAAGCCGCCCTGAATTGCGAGGATGCCGACGAGCGGCGGCGAGCCTGCAGACGACGCGCCGCTCACCAGCCGCGCGGCGACAGCAACTGCTCGGACTCGAGCTTCGATGTCTCGATGCTGTCCATCGCGGCGCCCAGACCGGTCGACGCGGCCGCGACACGGGCCGGGTCCGCGTAATGGGTGGTCGCCTCGACGATCGCGCGGGCCCGACGCTCCGGATCCGCCGACTTGAAGATGCCCGAACCGACGAACACACCCTCGGCGCCCAGCTGCATCACCAGCGACGCATCGGCCGGAGTGGCGATGCCACCGGCGCAGAACAAGACGACCGGAAGCTTGCCGTCAGCGGCGACCTGCCGCACGAGCGGCAGCGGCGCCTGCAAATCCTTCGCCGCCGTGGGCAACTCCTCCGGGCTCAGCATCGTCAGCCGACGGATCTCGCCGCCGATCTGACGCAGGTGCGTGACCGCGTTGACGATGTCACCGGTACCGGCCTCGCCCTTGGAACGGATCATCGCGGCGCCCTCACCGATGCGGCGCAGCGCCTCACCGAGGTTGGTCGCACCGCACACGAACGGAGCCTTGAACGCCCACTTGTCGATGTGGTTGACGATGTCGGCCGGCGTCAGAACTTCGGACTCGTCGATGTAGTCGACCTCAAGCGCCTCGAGCACCTGCGCCTCGGCGAAGTGGCCGATGCGAGCCTTCGCCATCACCGGGATCGTGACGGCTTCCTGGATGCCCTTGATCATCTCCGGATCGGACATGCGGGCGACACCGCCGTCGCGGCGGATGTCGGCCGGCACGCGCTCCAGCGCCATCACCGCAGCCGCGCCCGCGGCCTCGGCGATCCGCGCCTGCTCCGGCGTGACCACATCCATGATCACACCGCCCTTGAGCATTTCGGCAAGCCCGGCCTTGACAGTGAAAGTGGACTCGTCGCGTGCGATGTGGCCGTTTGTGCTCATATTTGGCAGTGTAACCAGGCGTGACCGACGCGATCTACGAGGAGCACGACGGCGCCGTTTGGGCGACCGAATTGGCCCGCGGCCCCTGGGATCCGAACGCCCAGCACGGCGGCGCCAGCGGCGCAATCATCATGCGCGCGCTCGAGCAGCTCGACACCGGCGGCGCCGACCTGCAGATCGCGCGCGTCACCTACGAGCTCGTGCGGCCGGCCCCGCTCGGCGAACTTCACGTGAAGGCTGAGGTGGTGCGCCCCGGCCGCCGGATCCAGCTGCTCGAGGCGACGCTGTCGACGCCGGATGGCGTCGAGGTCACACGCGCGCGGGCGCTGCGGGTCGCGCGCGCGCCAGTCGACGCCGGCGCGCCGTCAGAGCCTGCGTCGCCGGCACCCGACAGCCTGCCCGTAACCGATGCGTCGCCATTCGGCGAGCGCATGTTTCCCGGCGGCGCGGTCGAGATCCGGCTGTCCAAGGGCAGCTTCTTCGACGTCGGCCCAACCTTCGCCTGGTTTCGGCTGCGAGTGCCGGTACTCGCCGGCGAGACCCCGACCCCGCTGCAACGGCTAATCGCCGCGGCTGACTTTCCCAACGGCGTCAGCACTGCACTGCCCTGGGATCAGTACGTGTTCATCAACCCCGACCTGACCGTCTACATCGAGCGCGAGCCGCGCGGCGAATGGATCGGCCTGGACGCGCACATGCGCGTCGTCAAGGGCGGGGTCGGTGTCTCGCAGGCGGTCCTCTACGACACAGACGGCCGCCTCGGCCGCTCGCTGCAGTCGCTCTACGTCGCCAAGCGTTGAGGGTGAATGAGCCGGCGGTCAGCGGACCGCCGGCATCGATCACTTCAGTCGGAAAGCCTTGATACGGACGTCGTACTGCTGCGCGTCGCGGCTGTAGACCCCGTAGGCGAGCGCCTGGATGATGGACAGCAGCGCCGTGTGCGAGCGCACGAACGCCGGCGTGTTCGACGAGTAGTAGAGACGGATCCGCGCGAGCCGGGCTACCTCTGAGAGCGTGGCGTCGGTGATCGCGAGGGTCTTGGCGCGGCGATGCCGTGCGAGTTTCATCGTGCGCGTGATCAGCGGATGCGGACGGCCGGCGGAGAGGCCGATCACCAGCGTGTCCTCATCGATCCGTGCTGAGGCGACCGAGCGCCTCCTGTGAGGGGCTGGCGACGATCTCGGCGCGGACATCCAGCAGCATCAGCAGATGGCGGAGGTAACTGGCGAAGAACGCCATCTGGTCGGTGCCGGCGATCAGGACCTTCTCGGAGCTGACGATCGCGTCGATCGCCGCCTCGACATCGGAGCGAGAGAGTTTGTGGGCAGTGTCCTCGACGTTCACGTGATCGGCCGCGAGTGCCGACTCGAACTCCGTGTGGTCGAGTGAGAACAGCGGCGCCCCGTTGCCGAACGTCTCGGCAGCCGCAGCACCGGCGGGGCGGCGACGGTACTCGTCGCGTGCCGCCTGCTGCAGCTCGGGGAAGCCTTCGAAGCCGAGCGCCTGCGAGAAACGCACGACCGTGCTGGATGAGGTGTTCGCCCTCCTGGCGAGCTCCTCTGCCGTCTGGAATGCCGCTTCGTCGAGGTGGTCGACGATGTACTGCGCTACGTCCTTTTGAGAGCGCGAGAACTCGTCGAAGCGTGCGGTGATGTACGCGGAAAGGGCCTGATGGCCGTGGGGCGCCTCTGGCGCCGCGGTGGTGGCAGATGCTTGCTTCATAGGCAGCGTCTGATTCGACGCAGCCGGTAGCCGTTCCTTCCCGCCGCCTTAAGCGGGGTTCAAGCCCGGTGCGCGCCGGTCAGGACTTATGGCGAGCATCGTACTCGCGCATGCGCTGCTGGTTCTGCTTGCGCTCGACCAACGCCATGCTGACGATGTAGCCGATCAGGAAGTTGACGACGCCGCCGATCACGACGATGAACGTGAGAATCAGCGCGAGCGTCTGCCCGAATGCGCTCGGCGACTCGCCCAGTCCGAGGATCGATGAGGTGACCAGCAGCATGTAGGCCGGATCATACGGATCCGCTTCGACGGATGAGGCATCAGCCGTTGCCAGGCGGCGGCGCGCCGCTGCTTTGCCGCCGCCTTCGAAACCGCTACCTTGCTCGCGGCGGCCCTGTAGCTCAGCGGTCAGAGCACCCGGCTCATAACCGGCGAGACGCAAGTTCGAATCTTGCCAGGGCTATCGAAGACAGGTTTCCCTGCTAACTTCGTGATCACGGTCGGCATCCGCCTGCCGTGAGGCAGTTGCTTTCAGTACCGCCAACGCGCGGTTCGGGTCAGCCATTAGCCTCCCGAATCGTTCGCGGTCCTCAAGGCACCGCCAAGGAGAACACATGTCCCAGCAGTCCTTCGCCGATCTCGGCGTGTCCAACGCCGTCGTCGGTGCCCTGACCGCGCGCGGCATACATGAGCCGTTCGCGATCCAGCGCGCGGTGATCAGCGACGTCCTCGCCGGCCGTGACGTCCTCGCCCGCTCACCCACCGGCTCGGGCAAGACGCTCGCCTTCGGGATCCCGGTGATCGATCGCACCGCCGCCGAGTCGCGACGGCCGGCCGCGCTGGTCCTGGCGCCCACCCGTGAGCTCGCAACCCAGATCGTCGAGGAGCTGCGTCCGATCGCGCACGCCAGGGCGCTGCGGGTCAGCGCCGTGTACGGCGGCGTCGGCCTGCTCAAGCAGGCCCAGACCGCTGCGCGGGCGCACATCATCGTCGCCACCCCCGGCCGGCTCGAGGATCAGCTGGCACGCGGCGCCTTCAACCTCAACAACGTGCGCACGCTCGTGATCGACGAGGCCGACCGCATGCTCGACATGGGCTTCCAGCCCGCGCTCGACCGCATCGTCGCGCTCTGCCCGCCCAACCGCCAGACCCTCTTCTTCTCGGCGACGCTCGACGGCGAGGCCGGCAAGGCCGCGCGCCGCTACACGAACGACGCCTCCTTCCACGAGCACGGCCACGCCGAGCGCCGCGCCTCCGACGACGTCGAGCACCGCTTCGTCGAGGTCACCCATGAGTCGCGTCTGGACTCGCTGCTCGAGCACCTCGGCGGCAAGCGCGACCTGACGCTGGTGTTCGTACGCACCAAGCACGGCGCCGACAAGCTCGTCAAGAAGCTCTCAAGCCACGGTGTGGCAGCGGTCGCGATGCACGGCAACAAGTCCCAGCGCCAGCGCGAACGCGCGCTCGCTCAGTTCGAGGCCTTTGAGGTCGACACGCTGGTCGCGACCGACGTCGCCGCCCGCGGAATCGACGTCAGCGGGATCTCGCACGTGATCAACTTCGACCCGCCGCACGACTCAGAGACCTACGTGCACCGCATCGGCCGCACCGGCCGCGCCGGCGCCACCGGCATCGGGATCACGCTCGTCTCCTCCGATCAGCGGCGGGACGTTGCGCAGATCGCAACCGAGCTCGGAATCACGCACGACCTCGGAGGAGCCCGTCCGGCCGTCGGCGCGGGCGGCTTCAACCGCGGCGCCCTCAAGCAGCACCCCAGTCAGCACGTTCAGGGTGGGCACAACCGCAAGGCAGGTCCGAAGGGCGCGCCGAGCAGCCACAAGCAGCGCTCGGGGCACAAGCAGTCCGGTCCCAGCGGCCGCAAGCAGTCCGGCGACCGCTCGCGCTCGCGCCAGGGCTGATCGCCCCGGCTGATCACCGTCTGAACTCACCGGTAGGTTTTCCTCTCCAATCCGGCCGCCACGGCGGCCGGCGGAGAGGAGCCCGGTGAGATCACAGGTCAAGGTCGGCGGGACCGCGCGTTGGAAAGCCGGCGTCAGGCTCGCGCTGGTCAAACGCAAGCCGGCGAAGTGGCACGTTGGAATCCTGATCGGCAAGAAGCTCGATGTGCTCACACTCGTAAGCTGAGCACGATGACGAACACTGACGGCGAAGCCGACCACACCGAGACTGTCCACCACGAGCACCACGCGCGCTTCGACCTCCGTGACGCATACCGTCGCCACTTCGCCAATCCGAAACGGGAGCGCGCCTTTCTGCACGCGACCGGCTTCACGGTCGGCTTCGCCGGCTGCCGGATCGTCACGCACGCGATCCGTGACGGGCGCGGCCCCTTCCACAACCTGAGCGCGGGTGGGCGCCACCTCCACCACAGCACGCCCGGGATCATCGGCCAGATCATCCTCGGCTACCTCTGGACCTGGCAGCTGGCGGTCGGTGCTGACCCAGAGCACCGCGCGGCGTCTCGCGCCGCGTCCCTGACCGCGGGGGTGGCCACCGCGCTGACGCTCGATGAGTTCGCCCTCTGGTTCGACCTCCAGGACGACTACTGGGATAAGCAGGGCCGCAAGAGCATCGACGCCGTCGCCCTGTTCGGTGGACTCTCGACGATGCTCCTGACGGGTCGCGGCGTCGTCGTCGAATGCGGCAAGGGGCTGCGCGACGTGAGCCGTCGCGAGCGCAGGCGCTGAGCCGCGGCTGGTTCGTTCATCGCCCCGATTCGGACGGCTTCGAGGCCGCCCTTTCCGCGGCAGATGGCTTCCAGTTTCCGAGGCCGGGGCCGGTCCCGTGCGAGGAGACGCATACGGGCGTCCGGCCCTTGACGCGCCCGAACGCCATCTCCACCTTGTTCGGCCCGATCTGCTCTGCGCCGAGGATGATCTTCGTGTCCGGCGGCAACTTGGTCGGGGTCAGGTGGACGCTGGGGGCGGGGCGCTTCGCGACCCCCATGTAGGACAGCTCAGGATGGATCATGCAGGTGGCGCTCATCGGAACCACCACGATCGTCCGGATGCCGAGTTGGTGCAGCCGCGCATTGGCGGCCGCGACGCCGGTGATCTCGTTGATGGTCACCTCGACCGAGCCGTCAGGTTTGAGTGTCACGGCATATGACGGCGCGGCCTGCGACCCGCTGAGAATGACGACGGCGGCAGCTATGAGCGCGGCGACCGGCACAGGAATCGCGATCAGCAGCCGTGCTCGCAAGCGGCGTGTGAGCGCCCCGGGCGATCTGCTCCCGCGCGCCGTGGCGACATTCTCGACCCGGGCCAGCAGATCAGCGCTCGGGATGACGTCGCGGACCATTTCCCGCAGCCGCTCCCCGAGGGCCGCGCCCAGCTCGTCATCGCTCAGCATGCCTCACCTCCTCGTCCGCGGAACCGAGCAGACCGCGCAACTGCTCGAGGCCGCGGTGCGCCGCGGACTTCACCGTGCCCTCAGGGACATCCAGCACCGCCGCGGTCTCGGCAACCGAGAGATCCAGGAAGAAGCGCAGGACCAGCACCTCGCGCTGCAGACGCGTCAGCTCGCCAAGGGCCTGGGCCAACTCTTCCCGCTCTTCCAGATCGCGACTGAACGACGTTGCCTCATTCGGTTGTGTCTCTGCGTTGCCAGACACCTCCTGGGGACGCCGGCTCTGCCGCCGCCAGTGGTCGCGACAGACGTTGACGAGTGTCTTGCGGCTGTAGGCCTCGGGGGCCACCCGTGCCACTCCCCAGTGGCGGAAAACACGCAACATCGTCCCCTGCACCGCGTCCTCGGCAAGGTCGATGTCGCGCAGCAGCAGATACGCACCCCTCAGCAGCGTGGGCAGAAACGCCGCCGCGAACTGCCGAAACTCGTCGTCGTGTCGGAGCTGCCTACCCGCAGATCCATCGTCGGAGCGCATCACCGCCACGAACTCCTTAACGCCGGCGAGGCGAACGAGGTTCCAAATCGCTATGCAATTGGCCGGGCGGACTTGTCGTCGGTCGACAGCTCCGGCAGCAGCTCGCGGCAGTGCGCCGCGAACGCCTGGGCCCGCAGCGTCGGCCGCACACCAGGTGGGCGGGCAAGCATCACGTCGACGGTCTTGACCTCACCGCTCAGTGGAACCGCGACCAGCGGCCGGCCCTCGTAGCTGACATCGCCGTAGGGCCGGCTGATCAGCAGCGTGAAGCCGAGGTTGCGGGCGACGAGCGAGCGCAGCAGTTCGTAGCTGCTGGTTCGGTAGCGAATCCGGGGCTGCACCCCGGCGTAGGCGAACAGTCCAAGTTGGTGCTCGTGCACCGGCTGCACGTCGAGCGCGACGAAGTCAAACTCGGACAGCTGGGCGAGTGTGACGCTCGGACGGTCGGCCAGCGGATGCTCAGGCGCAAACAGCGCGTAAGGGACCGTGCCGTATAGCGGCTCCTTTTCGAGCGCGACATGAAGGCCGACGTCGTACATCACGGCGATCTCACAGCCGCCGTCGAGCAGCGCCTGCTCGAGGACGTCGGTGCTGCCCTCGACGAAGTCGAGCGACATGCCCGGGTACTTGCGCTCAAAGGTCTCCATCAGTGCCGGCAGCACCAGCGGCGCGCCGGTCCCGAAGCAGCCTACGGTCAGCCGTCCGGAGAGCCCGCGGCCAATCACGTCCGCCTGGGATCGCATCGACTCGGCGTCGGCCAGCAGGTTGCGGGCCGTCAGCAGCAGGTCACGCCCCGCCGCGGTCGGCGTCAGGCCGCGTCCCGGATGACGCAGGAACAGGGTCGTGCCGAGCGTACGCTCAAGTCCGGCAACCGCCAGCGACACCGCCGATGGCGTCACCTGCAGCCGCTCGGCGGCCGCCGTCATCGAACCGTCGTCGGCGGCGGCGACGAAGCACTCGACCTGGCGCAGGTTCAGCACTTCACGAGTATTACTCATGAACCTCGCCAACAAGTTGCTCTTTAGTTCTGATGTCGCTCGCGGCATGATCGAGTAGGCAAGTCCGACCTGCAGTCAGAAGCGAGGAGAGAGATGAGCGAAGAGAGCCTGGAAGCCGCGATCGCGCGCGTTGGCAGCGCGGTCGAGTTCCTCCGAAACGCGCCCGCGCGGCCGCACACGTTCCCGGTCAGGCCGGAGTTCAGCAACTGGCGCAGCGAGCAGACGTCCTGGCGCGAGACGTGCGCGCTGCTCGATCAGTCGCACCACATGACCGATCTCTTCCTGAACGGACCCGACGCGCTGCCGCTGCTCGAGCGGCTGGCCGTCAACAGCTTCGCGAACTTCGCGCCTGGGAAGGCCAAGCAGTACGTCGCTGTGAACCCCGACGGCTTCATCATCGGCGACGCGATCCTGTTCCACCTCCCCGACGGAAGCTTCGACCTCGTCGGGCATCCGATGGTGCTCGACTGGGTCGAGTTCCACGCCGTGACGGAGGAGCTCGACATCGAGCTCGAGCGCGACGAGAACTCGATCGTGCGGCTCGCTGGCCCGCCGAAGCAGTTCCGCTTCGAGCTCCAGGGACCCACTGCCGCGGCGATCATGGAAGTCCGTAACCGGCCGCGAGCTGCCCGACGTCAAGTTCTTCAACATGACGAGCTTCGAGATCGCCGGCCTCAAGGTGGACGCGCTGCGCCACGGCATGGCCGGCCAGCCCGGCTTCGAGCTGTTCGGTCCCTGGGAACAGGGAGAGCGGATCCGCGAAGCGCTGCTGCGCGCCGGCGAGGAGCACGGCCTCGTACAGGTCGGCTCGCGGGCCTACTCGACCGCGAACCTCGAGTCTGGCTGGGTGCCGGCCCCGTTCGCGGCGATCTTCTCCGGCGAGGCGATGAAGGCCTACCGCGAGTGGCTGCCGGCTATCGAAGGCCGGCTCGCTCGCCGGCAGCCATCTACTCCGCCGGACGTCTCCGACTACTACCTCACCCCGTACGAGCTCGGCTACGGAAAGGTCATCGCCTTCGATCACGAGTTCGTCGGACGCGAGGCGCTGGAGGCAATCGCGGACGCACCTCCCGCGAGAAGGTGACGCTCGTCTGGAACAGCCAGGACGTGACCGACGCGATCGGCAGCCAGTTCGGCCAGGAGAACTCCGCCAAGTTCATGGAATGGCCGAAGGCGCGTTACGGGCTCTACCAGGTCGACACCGTCCTGCTGGACGGCGAGCAGGTCGGCGTCTCGCACGACTGCGGCTACATCTACAACGAGAAGTCGTTCGTGTCGCTCGCAAGCATCGACACCGAACCGGGCGCCGATCGGCTCCGAGGTCACCGTGCTCTGGGGCGAGTCACCGAACTCGACCAAGCCCGCAGTCGAGCCGCACGTGCAGGTGGAGCTGCGCGCGACGTCGCGCCGACACCGTACGTCTCGTTCGCGCGCAGCGCTACCGCACCGCGTAGGCGTTCAGAGCTGCAGCCGATCGCCGGCCGCTCAGCGGCCCACGGCCGGGCGGCCTCGATCTGACCCGCGAGCGAGTACAGCGTCTCCTCGTCACCGATCCGTCCCGCGAGCTGCACGCTCAGCGGCAGCCCGTCGCCGCCGAAGCCGGCCGGCAGCGAGATCGCGGGCTGGCCGGTGAGGTTGAAGACCGGGTACCAGGGCATGAAGCGCCCGGCCTTGTCGAGCGCCGCTGCCGCCGACTTGCCGTAGCCGCCCTCGGCGGCGATCGCCGTGC
Organism: uncultured Conexibacteraceae bacterium; assembly: GCA_963720195.1. Taxonomy (GTDB): domain Bacteria; phylum Actinomycetota; class Thermoleophilia; order Solirubrobacterales; family Solirubrobacteraceae; genus Palsa-465. The sequence continues at coordinate 805,408 of CAVRFD010000003.1, read as the reverse complement.
TCGCGAGCCCCGGCGTCAGCAGCACGTCGACGTCGTCCCAGAGCTTCGTGATGCGCGCGATCGTCCGCGGCGCGCTTGGCAAGCAGCGCTGTCGCGGCGGCGCGGCGGCACGAGCCGGCCGCCGAGCGCCGCGAGCTGCCGCGTCGAGCGCTCCGCCTGCTCCGGCGCTCAGCGAGCGTCTGGAACTCCTCGTGGGCGCCGCGCAGGTAGGTCTGGATGAACTCGAGCGAGACGAGGCCGTAGTCGGGGTCGCGCTCGACGACCTCGTGGCCGAGCTCGCTCGAGCAGGCGCGCGGTCTGGTCGAAGGCGCGACGCTGGTCGGGCGAGAGCCGCGCGAGCGTGCCGGTCGGCAGCTTCGTCGAGATCGCGATCCGCAGCGGCTTGGCCGGCGGGGTCTGTGCGGCCTGCAGGAACGTCCCGCGCGGCGGCGCGCGCGTGTACCGATCGCCGGGGGCGGAGCCGTGCATCGCGTCGAGCATCAGCGCGCTGTCGGCGACCGTGCGCGCGAGCGCGCCGTAGGTCGCGAGACCGAGCCAGCCGTCGCCGAGCGGCTGTGCCGAGACACGCCCGCGCGTCGGCTTCATCCCCACCAGGCCGCAGCATGCGGCTGGGATCCGGATCGAGCCGCCGCCGTCGGATGCGCCCGCCGCTGCGACCAGGCCGGCCGCCACAGCGGCCGCCGAGCCGCCGGAGGAACCACCGGGCGTGCGCGTCGGGTCCCACGGATTGCGCGTGACGCCGTTCGCGTCGCTGGCGGTCCACGGGAACAGCATCAGCTCGGGGACGTTGGTGATCCCGATCGGGATCGCGCCGGCGGTCCGCAGGCGCCTGCAGCGCCTCGGCGTCGGCCGGCTGCGACTGCGGCCGGCGATCTTGGAGCCGCGGGTCATCTCCTGGCCGCCGAACGGCATGTCGTCCTTGACCGCGATCGGGACGCCGGCCAGCTGGCCGGCCGTTGCCCTCAGAGCCCGCCCGCGTCGATCCGGGAGGCGGTCGCGAGCGCCTCCTCGGCGAGCGTCACCCGGAATGCGTTCAGCCGCGGGTCGATGCGCTCGATCCGCGCGAGGTACAGCTCGACCAGCTCGCGTGCGCTCGACCTCCCGCGCCGTGCACCATCGGCGGCGAGCTTCGAGCGGTCCGGCAAACGCGAGGTCGTTGTCATTGAGGCTCGGCTCACAGGCGACACCAGTCTTCCAGATCCTCAGAGGGCTGCAGGAGCTGGCGGATCGCCGGTCCGTAGCGGTGCGAGTTGCCGCCGTGGCCACCGTCGAACAGCTCGAGCGTGTGCTCGATACCGAGCTGTCGTGAGCTCGTCGGCGAACGCCAGCGTGCCGACGTCGAGCATGTACTCGTCGGAGCGGCCCGGCCTCCAGGTGGATGTGTGCAGCGAGCCTCGCAGCGCCTCGGCATACCTGTGGCGCCATCCGCACCGGGTCATGCGCGAGCCACTGCTCGCCAGACATCGTCGATCAGCATCCCGGTGCGCGGTGTCGAACGGCAACAGCACCTTCGCCAGGGTGGTCCGGATCAGGCGAGTACGCGGCGGCCATCGCGTACGTGTTCAGCGCCTCGCCCCAGCGGCCCCAGTCGAAGCGTGTCGGCGCTGCGAACTGCTGCCTTGAGCAGCGCCTCGTAGGAGCCGTCGTACGATCGCGGAGCGCGCGCACGACCTTCGCGAAATCACGCAGGTAACAGGCCTCGAACAGCGTGTCGGGCGCTGTGCGACCAGCGCCGCCGAACGCGTCCGGGCGCAGCATCGGCAGCACCAGCGCGCCGTATCCACCGGAGGAGTGGCCGGTCACGGCGCGCCGCTGGCTGCGGCCGTCGGTCGGGTAGTTCGCGTCGATGAACGGGACGATCTCGTCGCAGATGTAGTCGGTGTAGTTGCCGGTCGCGCGTCGAGTTGAGGAACTGCGAGCCGCCAAGTGAGGTCCAGGCGTCGACGAACACGACGCACGGCGTCCGGGCACGGGTCGCCGCTGCGCAGAACATCGCGTCGAGGCGCTCGATCATGCGTCGGGTCGAACGGCTTGCGCGCGAGCCAGGCGTCGAGTTGCCCGCTGAAGCCCTGCAGCACGTAAACGCAGGCGACGTCGGTGGCCGCGCCCGCCGCCACGCCGGGCGAGCTGTAGACGTAGAGCGGCCGGCGCGTGGCGGGTCGCCCAGCGGGTTGCCGGCGAGCGCCTCGGACTCGACCACGAGCTGCTCCAAGCGGCCCTTGAGCGGGCGTTGCCAGGGTGGGCCGAGCGGCTCGTTGAACCTGTCTGAGAGTCATGATGCGGACCGTATCTGAAAAGCTGCCGTTCGCCCGGCGTGGCCGGCTGATCCGGCCTCTATAGTCCGCCTTGAGCCCCGCTCCCGACCAGATTGCTGAAGCGTCAGATGACCGACACCATCAACGGAACCTCCACAACGGCGCTGACATCGACGCGGCCGAGACCGGCGAGTGGCTTGACGCGCTCGACGCGGTCGTCGAGCACGACGGCGTCGACCGCGCCCGGCACCTGCTGACACGCGTCGTCGAGCGCGCCCAGCACGCCGGCAGCGGCCCGATCGGGACGCTGAACACGCCGTACGTGAACACGATCCCCGCGTCACTCGACGAGCCGATCCCGGGCGACTCCGATGCTCGAGCGGCGGCTGCGCTCGATCATCCGCTGGAACGCGATGGCGATGGTCGTGCGCGCCAACAAGTACTCGTCCGAGCTCGGTGGCCACATCGCCTCCTACCAGTCGCTCGCGACGCTCTACGAGGTCGGCTTCAACCACTTCTGGCACGCGCCCGTCAGCGGAGCACGGCGGCGACCTCGTCTACTTCCAGGGCCACTCCTCCCCCGGCAACTACGCCCGCGCCTACCTCGAGGGCCGCCTGACCGAGGAGCAGCTCGACAACTTCCGCCAGGAGGTCGGCGGCAACGGCCTCTCCTCCTACCCGCACCCGTGGCTGATGCCGGACTTCTGGCAGTTCCCGACGGTGTCGCTCGGCATCGGCGCGATCACCTCGATCTACCAGGCGCGGTTCATGAAGTACCTGAGCGCACGCGCGCATCACCGACACCGACGGACGCAAGGTCTGGGCGTTCCTCGGCGACGGCGAGATGGATGAGCCCGAGACGATGGGCGCGATCGGCCTGGCCGGCCGCGAGCAGCTCGACAACCTGATCTGGGTGGTCAACTGCAACCTGCAGCGCCTCGACGGCCCGGTGCGCGGCAACGGCAAGATCATCCAGGAGCTCGAGTCCGACTTCCGCGGCGCCGGCTGGAACGTGATCAAGGTGATCTGGGGCTCGCGCTGGGACTCGCTGCTCGAGGCCGACATCGACGGCCGCCTCGTGCACGTGATGACCGAGTCCGTCGACGGCGAGTACCAGACCTACAAGTCACGCGACGGCGAGTACGTGCGCGAGCACTTCTTCGGCAAGGACCCGGTCCTGCTCGATCGTGTCTCGCACATGACCGACGACGAGATCTGGCAGCTGAACCGCGGCGGCCTCGACCAGCAGAAGGTCTACTCGGCCTACGCCAACGCTGTGCGTGAAGTCGGCCGCCCGACCGTGATCCTCGCCAAGACGATCAAGGGCTACGGCATGGGCACCTCCGGCGAGGGCCAGATGATCGCCCACCAGGCCAAGAAGATGGCCGAGGACGCGCTGCTCGCGTTCCGTGACCGCTTCGAGCTGCCGCTGACCGACGAGCAGGTGCGCGCGCGCCGAGTACTACAAGCCGCCGGCGGACTCGCCGGAGATGCAGTTCCTGCGCGAGCGCCGCGCCGCGCTCGGCGGTTCGCTGCCGGCCCGCCGCCGCAAGGCCGAGCCGCTGCAGGTCCCCGAGCTGTCCGCGTTCCAGTCGCAGCTCGACGGCACCGGCGAGCGCGAGATCTCGACGACGATGGCGTTCGTGCGTGTGCTCGCGACGCTGCTGCGCGACAAGCAGATCGGCAAGCGCGTCGTGCCGATCGTGCCTGACGAGTCGCGCACGTTCGGGATGGAGGGCATGTTCCGCCAGGTCGGCGTCTACTCGCCCCTTCGGCCAGCTCTACAAGCCCGAGGACTCCGAGCAGCTCATGTACTACCGCGAGGATCAGGCCGGCCAGATCCTCGAGGAGGGGATCACCGAGGCCGGCTCGATGTCCTCGTTCATCGCCGCCGGCACCTCTTACAGCGCGCACGCCGAGCAGATGATCCCGTTCTACATCTACTACTCGATGTTCGGGTACCAGCGCGTCGGCGACCTGATCTGGGCTGCGGCCGACAGCCGCGCCCGCGGCTTCCTGCTGGGCGGCACCGCCGGCCGCACGACGCTGAACGGCGAGGGCCTGCAGCACGAGGACGGCCACAGCCACGTGCTGTTCTCGGTCGTCCCGAACTGTCCGCGCCTACGACCCGACCTACGGCTACGAGGTCGCGGTGATCATCCAGGAAGGTCTGCGCCGGATGGTCGCCGAGCAGGAGGACGTCTTCTACTACCTGACGCTGATGAACGAGAACTACGCGCATCCGGCGATGCCGAAGGGCGCCGAGGACGGCATCCTGCGCGGCATGTACCTGCTCCGCGACGCCGGCTCGCCGCGCTCGAAGAAGCCGCGGGTGCAGCTGATGGGCTCCGGCACGATCCTGCGCGAGGTGCTGGCCGCGGCCGAGCTGCTCGAGCAGGACTTCGGCGTGCTGGCCGACGTCTGGAGCGTCACCTCGTTCACCGAGCTGCGCCGCGACGGGATCGAGGTCGAGCGCTGGAACACGCTCAACCCGCTGACCAAGAAGGCGCGCGTCCCCTACGTCACCGAGCAGCTCGAGAAGCGCCAGGGCCCGGTGATCGCCTCGACCGACTACATCCGCGCATTCGCCGATCAGATCCGGGCGTGGGTGCCGCAGGCCGTTACCGCGTGCTCGGCACCGATGGCTTCGGCCGCAGTGATTACCGCAAGGCGCTGCGCAGCTTCTTCGAGGTCGATCGCCACCATGTCGTGGTCTCAGCGCTGAAGGCGCTCGCCGACGACGGCGTGATCGACGCCAAGCAGGTCGCCGACGCGATCAAGCGCTACGAGATCGACCCGTCGGCGCCGATGCCGACGACCGTATGAGCGCCACGGCCGGGCAGCTCGCGGTCACGGTCCCGGACATCGGGGACTTCGGCGAGGTACCGGTGATCGAGATCCTCGTGTCGGTCGGGGACACGGTGGCGGTCGAGGATCCGTTGGTGACGCTGGAGTCTGATAAGGCGACGATGGACGTGCCTTCGCCTGCCGCAGGCGTCGTCAAGGCTGTCCATGTGAAAGTCGGCGACAGCGTGTCGGAGGGGTCGCTGATTCTCGACCTGGAGACGACCTCGGCGGATGCGGCGCAGTCGCGTCCGGAACGAGGACGCGCCTGCGCCGACCCCACCGAGATCGTCGAAGAGAAAGCCTCAGCGTCGCCTGTAGCGCAGGCCGAGGCCGGCTGGCTGCCGACGCGGCTGAAGCACCGGCCGCTGCGCCTGCACTTGGGAAAGCTGCAGGCGTGAGTGGTGGATCGAACGGGAATGGTGCTGTTTACGCGAGTCCTTCGGTGCGGCGGCTCGCGCGGGAGCTGGGCGTTGATCTGCACGGCGTCGCCGGCACCGGGCGCAAGGGGCGCTTGATCCCGGACGACGTCCGCACCGCTTCGACGGGCGGTGGCGCGCTGCAGCTGGCGGCGTGCCGACCAACGGCAGTCTCGCTGGGCTCGATCTGGCGCCGTGGCCGACGGTCGACTTTGAGAAGTTCGGCCCGGTTGAGCGGGTCGAGCGCACGCGGATCCAGAAGATCTCGGCGCCGAACCTGGCGCGCAACTGGGTGATGATCCCCCACGTCACGCACAACGACGAGGCCGACATCACCGAGCTCGAGGCGTGGCGCAAGCAGCTCAACGCCGAGCAGGGCAAGGACGGCGTCAAGTTCACGATGGTCTCCTTCCTGATCGCCGCATCGGTCGCGACGCTCAAGGAGTTCCCGACCTTCAACTCCTCGCTCGACGGCGACCAGCTGGTGCTGCGCAAGTACTTCAACATCGGCTTCGCGGCCGACACGCCCGAACGGGCTGGTTGTGCCGGTGATCAAGAACGCCGACCAGCAAGGGCCTCGTCGAGATCGCACGGGAGCTGACCGAGCTCTCCGGCAAGGCCCGCGAGGCCAAGATCGGCCCCGCCGACATGGCCGGCGGCACGTTCACGATCTCCTCGCTGGGCGGGATCGGCGGCACCTCGTTCACGCCGATCATCAACGCTCCCGAGGTCGCGATCCTCGGCGCGACGCGCTCGGCGATCAAGCCGGTCTGGGACGAGGCCGCAGGAAGCTTCGTGCCACGCCTGATGCTGCCGCTGTCGCTCTCCTACGACCACAGAGTGATCGACGGCGCCGCCGCGGCGCGCTTCGTCGCGCACCTGGTCAAGGTCCTCAGCGATCTGCGCAGGGCGCTGCTGTGAGCGTCATCGAGGTTGCGGTACCGGACATCGGCGACTTCGGCGATGTCCCGGTCATCGAGATCCTGGTGTCGCCCCGGGGACACGGTCGCCGCCGAGGATCCGCTGGTCACGCTCGAGTCCGACAAGGCGACGATGGACGTGCCCGTCGCCCGTTCGCCGGCACCGTCAAGGAGCTCCAGGTAAAGGTCGGGGACAAGGTCTCGCAGGGCACCGTGCTCTTGACTCTCGATGCCACTGACTCGCCCGAGTCGACGACGCCTTCCGAATCTGCGGCCACGGCCGGGGCACCGGCCCCGTCGCCTCCGAGCGAGGAGGCTCCGGTGCCGACGCCGGCTGTGTCCGACAAGCCACAAGCCGGCAGCGCCTGCCTCTGAGCGCTCGTGATGCGCAGGTCCTGGTCATTGGCTCGGGGCCGGGCGGCTACACGGCGGCTTTTCGGGCTGCCGACCTTGGTCTGAAGTGATCGCTGGTTGAGAAGTACGAGACGCTGGGTGGGGTCTGCCTCAACGTCGGCTGCATCCCTTCCAAGGCGCTGCTGCACGCCGCGCGCGTCGTCGCTGAGACCGAGGAGATGGCTGAGCACGGCATCTCGTTCGGCAAACCGAAGCTCGACCTGGCGAAGCTGATCGGCTGGAAGCAGGATGTGGTCGACAAGCTGACCGGCGGCCTGGTGACGTTGGCCAAGCAGCGCAAGGTCGAGGTCGTCACCGGCGTCGCCAAGTTCACCGGGCCCAACTCGGTCTCGGTCGATGGCCGCGAGATCACGCTTCGACAACTGCATCATCGCCGCCGGCTCGAGCGCCGTGAAGCTGCCGTTCATGCCGGATGACCCGCGGATCATCGACTCGACCGGAGCCCTCTCCCCCGACGATGTCCCCGGTCGCTTCCTCGTGATCGGCGGCGGCATCATCGGCCTTGAGATGGCGACCGTCTACCACGCGCTGGGCGCCAAGGTGACGGTCGTCGAGATGCAGGACCAGCTGATCCCCGAGGCCGACGCCGACCTCGTGCGGCCGCTGCACAACGCGTATCCAGGAGCGCTACGAGGCGGTTCTGCTCGACACACAGGTCACGGCCGTGAAGGCATCAAAGGCCGGACTCAAGGTCTCGTTCTCGGAGGGCAAAGACCAGACTTTCGACCGCATCCTCGTCGCCGTCGGGCGCGTTCCCAACGGCAAGACGCTCGATGCCGACAAGGCGGGCGTCAACGTCGACGAGCGCGGCTTCATCCGCGGTCGACAGCCAGCTGCGCACGAACGTCCCAGGCATCTACGCGATCGGCGACATCGTCGGCGGGCCGATGCTCGCCCACAAGGCCACCCACGAGGCCAAGGCCGCCGCCGAAGTGATCGCGGGGGTGCCTGGCGCCGAATTCGACGCGCTCACGGTTCCGTCGGTCGCCTACACCGACCCCGAGGTCGCCTGGATGGGCCTCACCGAGACCGACGCCAAGGCAGCAGGGCATCAAGTACGAGAAGGCCACCTTCCCCTGGGCCGCGTCCGGACGCGCGCTCGGTCTCGGTCGGCCCGAGGGCTCCACCAAGCTGCTGTTCGAGGCTGGAGACCAACCGCCTGCTCGGCGCCGGGATCGTCGGCGTCGGCGCCGGCGATCTGATCGCGGAGACGGTGCTCGCGCTCGAAGCCGGGACTGAACGCCGAGGACATCGCGCTCGCGATCCACCCGCACCCGACGCTTTCGGAGACGATCGCGTTCGCCGCCGAGATGCAGGACGGTTCGATCACCGACCTGCTGCCGCCGAAAAAGCGCAGCGCTCTAGGCCGCTGCGCGGCGCCTAGCGCGCCGCCAGATCCACAACGTGATCAGCACGGGCGGCAGGCTGATCGCGACCAGGCGCGCAACCGAGTTGCGCCTGTCGCCGGGTGGCGGCTCGTGTGCCTCATCCGGCGCCGGCATCGCGAACTCCTCGGCCGCCAGCACGTCGCGCGGCTCCTCGCCGACCAGGTCAGGAGGCAGGTCCAGCTGCTCGGGGCGCAGCGCGGGATCGGGTGCCGGCACCACGAACTCCTCGGCCGCCAGGACGTCCGTCACGGGCTCTTCGTCGGATTCGGGTGTCGTTGTTCATTGGCCGCATCTTCCCAAACCAGCCGGTCGATTCAAGGCATCAGCGCTGCCATGCGATAATCTGAGTCCATCGCACTTAGATCATTTGCACTGAGGTCCCGCTCGTGGTACCATCCGCTTACGAATAGTTAGCCCCTGGTGAAAGTGAAGACTCAATGACCCGCCTACTACTTGTTCCGCTTGATGATGCGGTCGTCTTCCCCGGCATGTCCGTCACGCTGGCAGTCGACACCGCCGATGAAGAGCGCGTGCTGCTCGTGCCGCGCCATGAGAATGAATTCGCCGCAGTCGGCACGGTCGCGACCGTCACCGAGACTGTTCGCCTGCCCGGCGGCGCCCGCGCCGTCACGGTCGAGGGCCTGCACCGCGGTATCGCCGGCGCAGCGATCACCGAGCCGAACGGCCGCCTCTATGTTGACGTCGATGAGCGCCCCGATCCGGTCGGCGTCGTCCCGAGCCGCGACACGCGCGAGCTCGAGCGCGAGTACCGCGCGGTCGTCGAGGAGATCCTCGAGCTGCGCGATGCCGACAGCCGGATCCAGTCGTTCCTGCGCGGCATCACCGAGCCCGGCGCGCTCGCCGACGCAACCGGCTACTCCCCCGACCTCAACTACGAGCAGCGCGTCGAGCTGCTTCAGCAGGTCGACGTCCTCGAGCGCCTGAAGCTGGCGCTCTCGTTCCAGCGTGAGCGCCTGGCCGAGCTGCAGGTGCGCAAGCGCATCCGTGACGACGTCGAGTCCGGCGCCGAGAAGCAGCAGCGCGATTACTTCCTGCGCAAGCAGATGGAGTCGATCCGCCGCGAGCTCGGTGAGGACGACGCCTCGGTGGTCGAGGAGTACCGCACCAAGATCGAAGAGTCCGCAATGCCCGAGGACGTGCGCGAGCAGGCCGAGAAGGAGCTCGGTCGCCTGGAGCGCGTCGGCGAGCAGTCCGGCGAGTCCAGCGTGATCCGCACCTATCTCGATTGGCTCCTGGCCGTGCCGTGGGGCAAGCGCTCCGAGGAGCGTCTCGACCCTGAGCACGCGCGTGCGGTGCTGGATGCCGACCACGCCGGCCTTGATGACGTCAAGGACCGCATCGTCGAATACATCGCGGTCAAGAAGCTGCGCCAGGAGCGCGGGATCACCGAGGACAAGCGCTCCGGCGCGATCCTCACGCTGATCGGCCCTCCCGGCACCGGCAAGACCTCGATCGGTGAGTCGATCGCACGTGCGACCGGCCGCGAGTTCATCCGTATCTCGCTCGGCGGCGTGCGCGACGAGGCCGAGATCCGCGGTCACCGCCGTACCTACATCGGCGCGCTCCCGGGCCGGCTCGTCCGGGCCCTGCGCGATGCCGGGCACGATGAACCCGGTGATCATGCTCGACGAGGTCGACAAGGTCGGCGCCGACTGGCGCGGCGACCCGAGCTCGGCGCTGCTCGAGGTGCTGGACCCGGCGCAGAACCACAGCTTCCGCGACCACTACCTCGACGTCGAGCTCGACCTCAGCGGCGTGATGTTCATCGCGACCGCGAACGTCGCCGACACGATCCCCGGACCGCTGCTGGACCGTATGGAAGTGATCCGCTTCGACGGCTACACGACCTCGGAGAAGGTCGCGATCGCCCGCGGCTACCTCTGGCCGCGCCAGCTGGACCGCAACGGCCTGCGCGCCGAAGAGGTCGAGCATCGACGACCAGCTGCTGAACACGATCGTGACCGAGTACACGCGTGAGGCAGGCGTCCGCAACCTCGAGCGCGAGATCGGCACGCTGTTGCGCAAGACCGCGACGCAGATCGCATCCGGCAAGGCGACGGCTCCGGTGAGCCTGGACCTCGACGCGGTGCGCGACGCGCTCGGTCGCCAGAAGTTCTTCCAGGAGTCCGCGATCCGCACGGCGGTCCCAGGTGTGGCGACTGGCCTCGCGGTGACCGGTGCCGGTGGTGACGTGCTGTTCGTCGAGGCCACAGCGATTCCCGGCAAGCCCGGCCTGACGCTGACCGGCCAGCTCGGCGACGTGATGAAGGAGTCGGCACAGATCGCGCTCTCCTATGTGCGCGGCCATGCCGATGAGCTCCACATCGACCGCAGCTACTTCGAGGAGAAGTCGTTCCACGTGCACGTGCCGGCAGGCGCGATCCCGAAGGACGGGCCGAGCGCCGGTGTCACGATGGTCACCGCACTGACCTCGCTGCTGACCGGGCGTCCGGTGCGTCACACCGTCGGCATGACCGGCGAGGTCACGCTGCAGGGTCGCGTGCTGCCGATCGGCGGGCGTCAAGCAGAAGGTGCTCGCGGCACACGCCGCTGGCCTGACTGACGTGATCCTGCCGGAGCGCAACCGCGGCGACATGGATGACGTGCCGGAGGAGGTTCGCGACGCGATGAACTTCCACTTCGCGATGACGATCGACGAGGTGCTGGCAGTCGCACTCGAGCCGGTTGCGCTCGCAACCGCGGCGTAATTCACAGAGCCACAGGGGCAACGCATAGCGGGGGTGCTGGTCAGCGGACCAGCACCCCCGTTTTCACGCTCAAAAGACCAGATAGCCGGTGCGGCTGACGATGAAGCCGTGACCGCTCTTCGAAAAACAGTCGACTGCGAAGCTCCGCACCTCACAGGTGATCTTGCCGACCGTGTCGTCCCAGCCATCCGACATCAGCCACGGGGCGGCTGACGTCACCGGGTCTCCGCCGCAGGCGAAGCCGCCAGTGCCGCCGTCCTGAAGGACCAGCGCGTTCCCCCAACTGGAGCTGCAGCCGGCCGGCGTGAGCGGCGGCACCCATGTGTGCTGCTCGATCTCGCAGCGGACGCTCCCAGCCGCGAACGTGCAAGTGACGTTCTCGCCCGGCACCGTGAAGCTGCGTTGTGCGAGCGCGGGGTGCGTGGAGGGCAGAAAGGCACCAGTCGGCACGTTCGGCGCAACCGTCTTGGTCACGTAACGGGTCACAGTCTTCGGCTTCGTCGGCCTCGTTACCGTGACCGTGCGCGTCGGCGCCGTGACCGTGTGGGTCCGATTCCTGGTGTGCGTGTGAGTTCGCTTCGCGGGGAGCTTGGTGGGCGGTGAAGGCGTCGTTGAGGCCGGCGGTTTGGTTACCGCCGGCTTCGGGGGCGTCACGGTGGTCGTTTTAGGGGTCGTGACAGTGGTCGCCTTGGGGGTCGTGACCGTCGGCTTCGAGGGCGTCGTCTGCGCCGGCTGAACGAGCGCCCCCGCGCTCGCCGCTGCGGTCGAGTCGGAGTGCTGTTGCGTGAGCTGGGCGTTGAACGTTCCCTGCGTGCCACTTGCAGCCGCCGGCGTGACAGCCGCACTCTCAGCTCCAGCGTTCGGCGTCGCGCCCGCCGATCCGCTCGAGCCACAACCGGCGAGTAGCGTCGCTACCACCAGCGCAGCCAGAGCGCTCCCCGTTGCCGATCGCACGACCCGATAGGTTCTAGGAATGAGCACGATCATCGCCAGTGACGAACGCCGCGTTGTCGAATCCGTTCCGCATCAGCTCCTTATCGGCGGGGAGTGGCGAAACGGTGAACATGGGACCCTTTCAGTCGAAGATCCATCCACTGGCGAGGCGCTGACCGACGTCGCTGACGCCTCCCCCGCCGATGCCATGGCAGCGCTGGACGCCGCCGTCGCGGCGGCGCCGGAGTGGGCCGCATATCCCCCACGCGAACGCGGCGAGATCCTGCGCCGAGCATTCGAGACGATCGTTGAGCGCGCGGATGACCTTGCGCTGCTGATGACGCTCGAGATGGGCAAGCCGCTCAGCGAGTCGCGCTCGGAGATCATCTACGGGGCCGAATTCCTGCGCTGGTTCTCTGAGGAGGCGGTGCGCATCGACGGCCGCTACGCAACGGCGCCCAATGGCAGCGGCCGTCTACTGACGATGCGCCAGCCCGTGGGGCCATGCCTGCTGATCACGCCGTGGAATTTCCCGCTGGCGATGGGTACTCGCAAGGTCGGACCGGCGATTGCGGCCGGCTGCACGATGATCGTCAAGCCGGCCCAGCAGACACCGCTCTCGATGCTCGCGTTCGCAAAGATCCTCGAGGAGAGCGGACTGCCGCCCGGCGTGCTGAACGTCGTCACCTCGAGCAGCGCCGCGCGAGACCGCGGCGCCGCTGATCGCCGACAAGCGTCTGCGCAAGCTTTCTTTCACCGGCTCGACTCAGGTCGGACGTTTGTTGATGGCGCAGGCCTCCGAGTCGCTGTTGCGACTCTCGATGGAGCTTGGCGGCAACGCGCCGTTCCTCGTGTTCGAGGATGCCGACCTGGATGCCGCCGTTGACGGTGCCGTGCTGGCAAAGATGCGCAATGTGGGCGAGGCCTGCACGGCCGCGAACCGCTTCCACGTTCACGAGTCCGTTGCGATCGAGTTCTCAAAGCGGCTTGCGCAGCGGATCGGTGCGATGAAGCTGGGTCGCGGAACCGAGCAGGGCGTCGAGGTCGGTCCGCTGATCGACGGCAAGCAGCGGGACAAGGTCGCTGAGCTCGTCGAGGATGCAGTCGACCGTGGCGCCAAGGCGCTCACGGGCGGCGCCGCCGTCGACCGCCCCGGCTACTTCTACGAAGCGACCGTGCTCGGCGACGTCCCCGCCGGCAGTCGCCTCCTGACGGAGGAGATCTTCGGGCCGGTCGCGCCCGTGGTCACCTTCTCCACCGAGGAGGAGGCGATCACAGCAGCGAACGCCAGCGAGTACGGCCTCGCCTCCTACCTGTTCACGTCTGACGTCAAGCGGGCACTGCGGGTCTCAGAGGCGCTCGAAACCGGCATGATCGGCCTCAATCAGGGCATCGTCTCGAACCCGGCTGCGCCCTTCGGCGGCGTCAAGCAGTCCGGTTTCGGCCGCGAGGGCGGTCACGAGGGAATCAACGAGTACCTCGCGACCAAGTACCTCGCGATCAACATGGACTAGGCGGGCCCGAAGCGTGATTACGTCTACAGCGTCATCTCGAAGACCTGACCACGCCAGATGTCTCTGACCGTGAAGGTGTCGGTCTTCACGAAGCCGTTGCGCTCGTACCAACCGACCAGGTCCGGTGCTTCGGCCCAGCAGTCCACGCGCAGTAGCTCTGACCCATCTGCTCGGGCCTCTCGTGCCGCATGTTCGATCAAGGCCGCACCGATGCCGTGGCCCGAGCGTTCACGGTCCGACATGAGAAAGAGCATGTAGGCCTCTGGTCGTGTCGCTGGTGGAATGTGCTCAGGGCAGGACGAAACGACGACGCTCACACCAACCGGCGCACCGTCGAGCTCAGCGATCCGCAACCCGGGACCGGAGGCCCACTCCTTGACCAGCTCACAGCAACGGGGTCGGGCAGAGGCCGGCTCGGTTCCCCACTGAGCCATTTGCCCGCGAGCCACCAGCCAAGCGATAGCCGCGTCCCAAAGATCAAGGACCGCATCCGTGTCAGTCTTGCCCCCACGACGCACGATGAGGTACTCATCCACGTCGAGCACCGTACCGGCGCTACCGAGCTCTCAGCAAGGTCCGCACGCCTGCTCGAACATAAGACGCGCCCTATCGGCCGGTGGAACGGTGGCTCGCGCCGCGAGTGAAGCCGGCTGCACCTTTCCGAACGTTGACGCCATCACGTGCAGCAGCACGAACAGGCGGCGGTGTCCGGCGGATGAGCAACCGCAGCGCCGGGTCGTCCGAGCCCTCCGTCTCACGCGCGGTCAGCGTCTCACGGTGGACTGTCCGGAACACCGGTCCACGGCCGGGATCGACGACCGCAACCACGACCTTCGAGCGGCTGGGTGTGTCGAACACAATCCCGTCAAGCTCCGGACCGCCGCCGGTGATGCGCACGAGGTCACCTATCGCGAGGGTCTCCACAAACCCGAGCCTATCGCGCTTCAGGCGCGCACCTCCCGATCACGCGGGCGCCATCGGGTTGCTCGCCATTACGGTACGAGACTTCGCTGCCAGTACTGTGGGCTGATCGACGATGCGCGACATAGACCGCGGCCAACCGCACGGGACCTTGCAAGGGCTGTGGACGGCGGTCGCCAAGTCAGCGCAGCGCTGCGCCATCTCGATGTCCACGCGTCCGATCCCGAGGCCCAGCGGGTCGCCGATGCGCTCGCGCGGTTTCTTGTGGCTCGTTGCGATTCGCATCACGCCGGCTGGCGAGTCGTCCGCCAGGTCATCGTCGATTCTGCCGCGGACGCGCCATGGGAGAAGTGCGCGCGACGTGCTGTACCGATGGTCGCCGACGATCTGATCGCCCTCGGAGGAACCGCCGGGCGGACCCAGCTGCCTCATGTTCAGCACATCGCCGCCCAGCGGCGGGCCGAGCAGATCGCCTCGCACGTAGATCAGCCCGCGGTGCTTACGGGTCTCGGGCTGAGATGTGCCGTAACAACACCCGACCGTTGGCGCCTGGCGCTGAGCTCTGCGGTGAGGGCTCGCTCACGCGAGCAAGTCGCACGCGCCGTGGATCGCTCTTTGCAGGGTGACTGACGGACACTGGCTGCACTGAAGCCTCGCCGCAGGTCTAACCGGGCGGCGCCTCGTGCCGCCCGGTTCCCGGCTCGCCATCGCCGCTAAGAGCCGAACCCGTACTGGGCCGTAACGGAGAGCGAGTCACCACCGGCGATCGCGCCGAACTGCCCGCTGACGGTGCTGAACGCGCCGCCCGAGACCGAAGACTGCGGACCAGATGCTGTGTTGCTGTCTCCGCCAAGAACCGAAGCGTCGTTGTCGGACGCGGAGCCGAGGTAGCCGCCCGCGATCGACGAGCTCACGCCGGATGCGGTGTTACCACCGCCGCCCTGCACCGACGCGTCCTGACCGCTGGCGACGTTTCCAGAGCCGCCACTGACCGACGAGTAGATGCCGTTCGCGATGTTGCCGAAGCCACCACTAACCGACGCGTAGCTGCCGGCGCCGTCCGCGGTGTTGTCGGCGCCGCCCGTGACCGACGCGAACGGCGCTTCGATCCCGTTGGCGTAGCCGGCGACGATCCCGCCGTAGCTCGTGAACGCCTCGTGTGTGCCGAGCACGAGGTTCGCCGAACCCGTCTGGGCGCCCGGGCTCTCGTTGTAACCGATGATCATGTTCCCGAGACCGTTTGGGGTTCCGGTCGTGCTGCCGACGCCACTGAGCAGTTGCAGGTTCATCCCGCTGAACTGCAGCGTGCTGTTGTTCACTCCGGTCCGGCTGACTCCGGCGAGCAGGCCCTGAAGCGCGCCCACCTCAGTGTTCAGCTCCGAGACCTGCGACTGGAGAGTCGTCACCTGCGACTGCAGCGATGTGACAGTGCCGGCATTCGCCGGCGTCCCAGTTGGTCCCTGCGCGCCGGCCGCACCGGTCGCACCGGTCGCACCGGTCGCACCGGTCGCACCGGTCGCACCGAACTTGATCGACATCGTGCGATGTGGGCACTTGCTTCGGAATCCAATCACCGACAGCACCCCCTTCGAGCTCACGCACCCGTGCAGCTGTCGACGCGGGCCGGTGGTCACCTTCGCCTGCGCCAGCGCGGGCCCGATCGTGACCAACATGCAACCAACGCACAGCGCTACACCAAGACGCACTTTGTGCGACATGAACTGCCCCCTGACGATGAAAGGTGGACGAACTGCCGTCGTCGGTCTTTCGGGTCTCGCGAAGTTCCCCGCCCCGACGTCGCGATCATGCCAGGCCGGTGCTCAGCTCGCGGTCCACGGAGGTGGCACCCAGTGGCACTGGCGCAGGCTCACCCAGTTGTCCGGCTGAGTCCTCAGTCAGCTTGGCTCGTTGCAGGCCGCGGCGGCGGACTGCACCTTCGGATCGCTCCTGTTATACGGGCCGCCGCCCTGCATGATCCCGCCACCTGGCGGGAAGGTCGGGTCGGCCCATTGGTTGAGGCCGTGGCGGCGCATGCACTCGGCGAAGGCAATCAGCTTCTGCTTCGTCGCTTCGCTGATGGGCGGCGGGCCTGTTCCGAGGCCGAGCGGGTCGCAGAGCTTCTCGGCCCGCTCAAAGGCCGGGCCGCTGAACGCGATGTCCGCGATGGTGATCGTGGAACTTCCCACCGACGCCGAAACCGAGTTGCCTCCATCCGACTCGGGATCGGGAAAATTCGGGACACCGTGAGCGCGCATGCAGCGGGCGGCAGCGTACTGCGCGGTGAATCCGTCGCTGTGCCTGTGGGGCGCCGGCTTCGACGAACCGCAGGCCGCCAGCACAGCAGCGCAGGTTGCAGCGAGTAGGAACACGAGGGCTGAGCGCTTCAGGTGGCCAACGCTCGCACGAGCGCGGTTACACGGCGGGAACAACCACCGTCATTAACCAGCAACCATCCGAAGGCCCGATGGTCGTGCCGCGTTGAGCCCATCCCGCCTGAGGATCCTGGCCGTGGATGCCGGCGATGAACCGAGCAGAACGCAAGCAGCTTGAGCGTCGACTCCGCGGAGCAGCCCGACTTTGTGGCCCTCGTGCTTGACGACGGTGGCCTTCGTGCTTGACGCGAACTGACCCGGCAGCTAGCGTAAGACAACGTTGTCATTGCTCGCCGCAGGAGGGCCGACTCGGAAGCAGGATGCAGCCGAGACGGTCCGTGGGAATTGGGCGAGGCGTCCGGCGCACGAGCGCGCCGGCGCCTCATAAGCGCGCGCGGGTGCCCGTGTCACCCAAGGAAGGAGAGGACCCACCGTGAGCGCAAGCCCACTCATGGCTCGACTCGTACGCCCAGGCCCAGGCCGACGCCGGCTACGGCCCCTAACCCGGTCATGCTCGATGGTCGTGGCTGCCCTTGCCGCGGCCGCATTTGTGCAACTGGGTGCGGCAGCGGCCGCATCCGCCTCGACGCCGTCTGGCTCCGGCGACCGGGTCAATCCAGTGGACGCCCAGCGGGCCGCTGCGACCTACCAGGCAATGCAGGACAACCTCTACGTGCCTCGGTACGACCTCTACAAGAAGAGCGACCCGACCCAGAACTTCGGCTACCTCTGGGACTTCGTAAACCCGTTTGCCGCCACCGACTACATGGCTGCCATCCCCGGCATCGGCGGTCGTTATCGCAGTGCGCTTCAGGCGCGGGACCGAGGGGTCATGTACTACTACAACACCCAGGAGACCAGCCCGACCGGCCAAGCTCAGCCGTCGGCCTTCGCTTCCGGCGTCCGGCCGCCGCTTGACTCCAACCAGCCCACCTACTACGACGACAACGCGTGGGTTGGCCTGGACTTCATGCAGGAATATGACCTGATCCACCAGCGATCCGACTTGACACGCGCCGAGGGGATCTTCCGCTTCGTGGTCAACGGCTGGGACACGAGGACCACAGTTGCCTGCCCGGGCGGCGTATTTTGGGAGGACGTCGCCAACTCTCCGCGCAACACCATTTCCAACGCGCCCAACGCGGAGGTTGGGCTCGAGATCTACCAGGCAACCCACGATCCGTATTACCTGACGTGGGCAACGCGAATGTACGACTGGGTTCGCGGATGCCTCATGAATTCAAGCGGCATGTATTACGACCACCTGGATGACAGCGGGAACGTCAACACCGCGCTGTGGAGCTACAACCAGGGGACGATGATCGGCGCCGGCACGCTGCTCTACCAGGTCACCGGCAACCGCACGTACCTGCAGCAGGCCGAGCAGACGGCCGCCGCTTCGGTCAGCTACTACGGCTCTGGTGACAACCTGTACAACCAGCCCGACGTCTTCAACGTGATCTTCTTCCGCAATCTGTTTGCTCTGGCGAAGATCAACCACGACTCCAGCTACGCACAGATGGCTGCGGCCTATGCCGATACCGCCTGGCTGCAGGATCGGCAGTCCAGCGGCCTGCTCACCGACCCGGATCCGACGGGCGGGGAGTCGCTCGAAAACCAGACCTCACCAATGGTTGAGCTATACGCAATGCTGGCGCAGAGCCGCCCCGTGTTCGCGGCCACCGGCTCGGCGAGCCCGTCATCGGTGATCGCCCAGCCGGGCCAGGCGGCGACAACCGACCTGTCCCTGCAGTCGGTGACGGGCAGCCGGCAGACCGTGAAGTGGACGGCAAGTGTGCCGTCCGGGTTCAGCGTGAGCCCGTCCTCGGGAACCCTCACTCTGCCTGGTGGCGGCACCGCCAGCACCCCGGTATCGATCACCGGTGGCGCCACCGACGGCAAGTACCAGGTGACGTTCAAGTTCACCAGCGCTTCCGGGCCGATCCAGTCGACCTCGGCGTCGGTGATAGTTGCTAGCCCCGGGGACCTGGCGCCGTTCTTCAACAACACGGGGATCTCAGACGACACCAACCAGGTGGCAGGAAACCTGGACGGCCTCGGCTATAGCTACTCCGAGCAGGCCCTCGTCGCCGCCGGGCTCGCTCCCGGTGCGACCATCACCAGCGGTGGGGTGCAGTACGACTGGCCCAGTGCCGCCGCCGGCCAGCCGGACAACCTCGTCGCGGCCGGCCAGGTGATCAGCGTTCCGCCGGTGGCGGGCGCAACCGAGTTGGGTGTCATGGGATCGGCTACCAACGGCCCCTCCAGTGGGACGTTGACGATCACCTATACGGACGGCAGCACCCAGACGGCGACCCTCGGGCTTAGCGACTGGACAGCGGGAAGCCCGTCGTTCGGCAACGGCGTGGCCGTGTCAATGCCCTACCGAAACAGCGCCGGCGGAAGCTCGCAGCAACTCGGGACCAAGGTCTTCACCACCAACATCGCTCTCGAGGCGGGGAAGACGGTGGCATCGGTGACCTTGCCTGACGGCGCCAACCAGGGCTTGTTGCACGTGTTCGCCCTCGGCACGGACAAGGGCCCCCTCACCAGAGGCTGACCGCACGGCCCTGCTTGGCGACAGATTCCCGGTCCGGCGCTGCTGCTGCCGGGCCGGGATCCCTGCCGACCGTGCATTTGGGGACCGGCCACGTTTCTGGTGCGTCTAAAGCCTCACCTCGGTTATCCACCTGGCCTTCGCGGCATTCCCTTCCAGCACTAGGGGCTGCCACTCGTGGCCGGGACTGTCGGCGCCTGCGCAGCGGAGATCTGCTCGAGACCTGGACCGTCGCCCGCTTGCCCCAAAACGACAGCCGCCACGATCAGGGTGGCGGCGAGCTGCCATTCGTTGAAGAACGACTGCTTGTTGGCGATGTTGAACAGGCACTCGACGAGCGCCGATCCCAGGAGGAAGCCGTATGCGTTCCTGGGGAGACGCCAAAACGCGATTGCGTAGGCGGCCAGAACCGCCAGAGCCAGCACCGCCAGGGGTGGTTGCAAGCCCTGGCGGAAGAAGAAGGTAAAGACCGACAGCGAGTTCCCTCGCGGCGGCAGCATGAGCTGGTAGCGGAAGACGTCGAACGTGAAGGCGCGATGGTTCGGGATTGCCCAGAGTAGGCTGAACCCTCCTGCGATCAGCGCCGACAGGGACGCCCTGCGCACGCCGAAGTCTTTCCAGAGGAAGACGAGCGGCATCACAAGCCAAGCCTGCTGCTTGCACACAAGCGCAAGGATGAGACCTGCCATCGCCCAGTTGTACCTATGCCGATGTGCTGCGACCGCGGCTCCGCAGAGGCCGAGCGCGACTATGGGATCGATCCACGACTGCTCCAAGCCGAACAGAGCCTTCGGGTAAAGGAGAACGAGGCAGCCGAGCATTGACACCATGGGCCGAGCGGAGCTGCGAATGAGGATTATTGATGTCGCTAGCAGCGCTGCCAGAACGCCGTACCGGACGTCACCGAACACGATGTGGAACGGCCATACAAATAGTGCCGATCCCGGTAGATACGCGTAGAGGTTCGAAGCTTGCCCCCCAAGGTGGTGACCGGTCCAGCGGATCGTGTAGATGTCCTCGAAGTGTGAAAGGCCCCTCGCGGCTGCCTGGCTCATGTACCAGTCGTCGATTGCAGGCTGTCGGTTGGAGATGATCATGAGGACCCCGGCGAGGCCCATGAGCACGAGCAGGGAGTAGAGCCAGCGTCTTCCTTTCGGCAACAACCCCATCGCCATGAGAGACCAGGCGAGGGCGCAAAAGCCGGTGATCCAGCTGGGGAGGACTTCGGCATCCACGGGGACGTACTTTCTCGCCGGGAATATGGCTGCGCAAAAGACCAGCAAAGCCCCGGCGAGAACCAACACCGGCCGGGCGTAAGCCTCAGTGACGACTGCGTGTCGTCTCGCGGACCACGACGCGAACAGCAGGAAGCCCACACCGACGGTCACTGCAGCAACCGCAAAGGGGTTGTATGTGCCGTGGCTGATGCTCGCCCCGAGCCCGATGGCACACCACGCCACGAGCATGAATGGGGCCGCTCGTACCCTCGTCCTTCGTTCCTGAGGGGTGTCAATACCCCTAGCTGACCGGTCCCGGATCGGCGACGCCACACGAACGTTCATCGACGCGGCATCGTAAAGATGTTGTCAGCTCCCGGGTGCTCCGGCGTTCGGCGGTGTGGTCCACAGGACGACCGGGCTGGTGTTCCAGATTTCGGTGATGAGAACCTGGGCGGCGTCGATCCTCGCGCCGGACGCCCCAGAGTGGGTCCACCAGCGACATTCCGAGTCGGAATGCTATCGCCGCGATGCGACTGGCGTCAGCGGCTGACTTCCACGACGATCGGCCTAGATCTCACCGACCACTACGAGGAGCTGGCCGCATGTCCGCCACAACCTTCCCCCGCCGCCAGGCGCCTGCCGTTTCGCAGGCACGCACCGCTCGCGCTGCTCGCGAACCGCTGCCGGAAACGGTTTCCGACCACGGCTTCCTGATCAAGTTCGTCGCCGGCGTCCTGCTCGTCACGGCGACAGTCCCCATCATGGCGCAGCTCGGGTGGGCCGCCCTGTCCCCCGCCGTCGCAATCTTGCTCGCCACTACCGCCGCAGTCATTCATGCCGCCCTCCGACTGGTCGATCAGACCGACGAGCAGGGCTGATGACCTCGATCACAGCCGGACGGGGTCTCGCTGAGGCGCAGATCGACGTGCGGTAGGCGGGAGTAGCCTTCCGGTAGTGCTGCGGTTCAAGCTCATCTCGCTACTGCCGTTCCTGTCGCGTTGGCTGGAAGCGACGCCGTCCGCCTGCTGCGGGACATGCCCTACATGCATCGGTACGGCGGTGACAGGGCTAGTGCTTCCGATGGCGTCGCGACCGCTGCGTAAAGACACGCGCGACGCGTAGGCGCGAGCCCGGCGTCACGCCAATGCCGCTCAGATCGATTAACGGCAGGACCCTCGGGTTTCCGGCTTAGGCTGCGTCCGCATGATCAGGGGTCCGCGACAGATGACGAATGCCGAGATCGAGGCATTCGTCATCTGCTGCGCGCAGCGCTCGAAGGTCATCCGTACCGACCGCTGAGAAACGCTGTGAGCTCGACGTCCTGCGTTCGGACGGGGTCGCGGGTCTCAAGTTCGGTGCATCTCCCGCGACGGCTCGCGCCGTAGTCGGCGCTCTTCTTCACCAATCCGGCGGACCGTTGCAGAGCGGTGGCAGTTGCGGGGTGCATCGCCAAGTCACTTGGCACGACCAATGGACGGCCAACGGCCAGCCAAGCCTGACGCTTTACTTCGGACACTCCGGCCTGGTGGGCTACCAGGTTGGCGCTCCCGAGCAGCCGCGACGGCCGCCCGGTGGCGGGGTGCTGGCGACCGCCCGTGGCCTACGCGTTGGTAGCCCCCTCGCCACCGGACGCCACGTATACGGATCGGCTATCGCGTTGAGCGCGTCGCAAGGCGGAGTCTGGGTGATCCGCTCTGCCGGCGTGACACTCGACGGATATGCCCGGGGAGACGGCCGAGGTCACAGCGATGTTGGCTGGTCAAGCTTGGTTGCGTCCATCGACGCGGGCGACGCGGGCTGCCCGACCGCAGGGCCGTAGCTCCCGAGCGCCGTTGCCGCCCTGTTCCGGTTGCGCGATGGACGCGGGTCTGGAGATCGCATCGCGGCGTGATGCTGGTCTGCCTACGCTGCGGCGCGTCCGACGCCGAGACGTTTCCGCGTGGCCGCGCGATCGATGCCTAGCGCGGTGATCAGCTCGGCGGCGGGATCTGGCGGGTCGAGTTCGAGGACGGTTAGGAGCAGCTGGTGCGGGAACGTGTGGTGACTACGACGTATCTCTTTGTTCGATTCCTCCAGCGCTGTCTTGGCTGCGGGTGTCGCTGGCAAATGATCCCGCAAGACCGCTTTGAGCGTCTGCCCCGATGTACGTTTGAGCGGCTCGTCGATCGGTATCGGTGGTGCGTTGAAGGCAGCGTCGATACCGACTGCGGCGAGCGCATCGTGATCGATCGCGTCGAGAGCGTCGCGGGCTGTCTGTAGGTCGTATCCGAGGGCTTGGGCCAGGGCTGGTTCCCTGAGCAGCCCGAGTATCAGGTGCTCGGTGCCGACCTTGCGGTCACCGCGCCGTCGTGCTTCCTCGCGAGCATCGATGTACGTGCTCCAGGGGAGATACCAGTCGTCTGGTTTCGATTCCTTGGTCATGGGAGTCGCTTTCCGTATTTGGCGTGGACTGATTGGCGGGTGACGCCGAGCGCGTCACCGATCTGCTGCCAAGACCACCCCTGCTGGCGGGCGCTCGCGACGTGGTCCGCCTCTACACGTTCGGCGAGCCGGTGCAGAGCTAGAGCGGCGCGGAGCCCCAGCGACGGGTCGTTGGACGTTGCCGCGGAGGCGATGTCTTCAGCGTTCATGGCTGTCAGTCTAGACTGACAGCAGCCGGTCTGTCAACCCAAACTGACAACGCGTGGTCTCGTCGCTTCGATTCGCCCGGACCAAGGCTCAACTGCGCAATCGGTCTGGCGGGTCACTCCTGGCCGGCTCCGGCTCCCTCGCCCATCGGATAGCGTGAGCCATGGCTACTCACGACGTATCACTCAACATCACCAAGCCGATTCCGGTCGGCAATGTCGATATCGAGATCCCTGTTCGCCGCAACGGGCGGGCCTTCGGCAAGGTCAAGATCAGCAAGGGGGCGATCGACTGGATGCCTGCGAACAAGAGCAAGACGGCCTACTACCTTGACTGGGGAGAGTTCGCCAAGGTGATGGCCCAGTACGGGCGACCTGTTTAGGCACGAGCGTAGAACGCAGCCCGCGAGGCTGCGCTAGGCCGGCGTGACGGCGCCCACGCGTCGCTTCTCACCGGGTACCTCGAAGAGAGACGTGCTGGCCGCGCATGTGCAGTTCTACAGCGATTCCGGTGACAGCGACTAACGCTGTTACCTGTGCGTTATGGCCGATCCGTTACAAGCCGGTGTCATGCGCGCTGCTCGAATGATGGCCGCCGTCATCGCCACGGTCGCGTTACCCCTGCTGACTGCGGCGTGCGGCGGCAGCTCATTATCCGGCGGGCCCCGCAACTCGACGAGTGCCGGAGGATCAACGCACTCCCAGTTGCTCGCCTTCTCGCGTTGCGTGCGCTCGGATGGCGTGCCGGACTTCCCCGACCCCCAAGCCGGGGCGACCAACGCAAAGTTCCCTAGCGCGCAACAACTCCGCATAGGAAGCTCCCAACTCAACGCGGCCGAGACCGGCTGCCAGCACCTGCTCCCGGCCGGAATCGACGACCAGTTTCGTCCTGCCGAGGTTCCGCACCTGCTGATCGGCATGGTGAACTTCAGCCGGTGTATGCGCCACCACGGCGTGCAGAACTGGCCTGACCCCACCGTCGGTTCCGGAGGTCGGCCTGGCTTCGATCTGGTCGGGATAAGCGGTCTCGACGCGAGTTCGCCGCGGGTCATGGCGAAGATCCACGAATGCTCACACCTGCTGCCACGCGCGCTCGGAGGGATTCGAGTGCGTCAAGCGTAGTCGGGGCTGCCAAGATTTCCCAAACGTGCACGCCGCACGCGCGTTCCGATGATCGAGCAGTGTCTGTTGTGGCCTGGCGAGTGGTTCAGCGGTCGTTCAGGTCGAGGACTTGTGAGGGTGACTCGATCGGCTGCGGGGAGGCTGTTGGGACGATCGCTGTTCCGATCGCGAAGAACTCGATGATGTGGGCGCCCCAGCCGTGGCTCTTCTCTTGTAGGTCAACGCCGACGATTCCCTTTGCTTCGAGCGCTTGGGCTTCGGTTTGCATGCGCTGCATCGCGAGTTCGCGTGCGCTGTAGAGCGCTTGGGTGTAGTTGGGAAGCTCGACGTTGCTGCCCATCTGGCCAATCGCTTTGATCGGGCCACGGTGCGCCACGTGGTAGACGCAGTTACCCATGACAAGGCCGACGGGACGATGTCCGGTCCGCAGAAGCGTCCAGAACGCCTGGCCTGACAGGTCGCTCGTGAATGGCTTGCCGTTGGGTGCTCGGTGAAGCACGCCGTCACGGTGTCGTACCGCCGTCCCGATGGCGATGAATTCGGCCATCTTGCCCCCCCAGTCGTGGTGACTGACGTCAAGACGAACGCCCACGATCCCATCGGCGCCGAGGTCGTCAGCCTCCTCCTCCATGCGGGTCATCGCCAGCTCCCGAGCGTTGTACATCGCCTCGGACAGGACGGTCATCTCCTGGTTGCGTCCCCAGTTAGGTACCTGGATGCCGACGTGGTAGATCGAGCTGCCGACGACCATCCCGAGTGGGTCAAAGCCGGCCTCGGCGATCAACATGAACTCGTTGACCGTCAGGTCTGAGGTAAAAAGTCCCTGCTTGTTCTGCTCAAGGCGTGCGCGCCCAACATAAGGGACGCCCTCCAACGGGCCGGTCTCGCGCTGCGGCTCAGTCAAAGCGCTCCTCCGAGACTCAGCATCGCGCGAGGCGCTGGCCGTTCAGCCGTGCGCTGCCGGCGGATCGCGGTCCCGACCGCGTGCATGGTGATCACAACACCGGTTCGTTTGTCCGATCCCCCGGTACGAACCAGATCGCCGCCGATGGCCATAGTGCCTGCACTGAGGCCGGAAGGACCTTGCCCCACCCCAGCGACCGGAAACCTGCCGCGCGTGATCTCATAGTGAAAGGACATGCCGACGATGCCGTCAGCGTTCACGGATTCCGCCTGACCACGCAGATCCGTCACCACCGCCCGACGCGCCGCCGAGAAACCATCTGAGAACTCCAGTAGCTCCTGGTTGTTCATCACCGATCGCCGCCGTTTCCAGCGCGTCCCAAAGCCCTGGGATACGAAGAACACCGAAGTAGCGGCAACCAATCCGGCGGGGGCCCAGCCCCCACTGCTCAGCTTCCAGTAGTCCTGCGCCGACAGGTCGCTCAGCACGACCGTCTGCGACGAACCCTCAGAGCCGGGCACGCGGATCGCGGTGCCGTTCACCACAAAGTCAACCGAATTGCGCGCCCAATCATGCGTGCCTCGGCGTAGCTGCACACCGACAACTGCGTCGGCCCCAATCAGGCGCGCCTCCTCACGAACGCGCGCGAAAGCGTTCCGCCGCGCCTGGTCCCATGCCTGGCTGACCGTGTACATCTGGCAGAACAGATCGCTTCCGGCCCACTGCGCGTGAGGAGGTAGATACTGCCAGCCCACCTGATGCACTGAGGCGCCGAGCACCTGCCCAATTGGGCGCGGACCCAGCTCCGAGAGTAAGGCGAACTCATTCACGCTGAGAGTGCTGGAGAACAGGTCCGCGCCGAGCTCCGACAGCCTGCCCTCCGCCTCCAGTGGCACCTGACCAGCTCCGAGCCGATCACCCGCATCTGAGTCGCCATCGTCCCGGCCGAAAAAGCCCATAGGCCCGTCCTTCGCCACTACCGGCACCTCACCTGCTCGCCTTCAAGCAAGGGAAGCCAGACCTTCTGATGTGACGCGAGAGTTCCGATCCTCGTTAGCCAACACAACCCGATACGACCAACCTTCTCTAGTCTGCGTTACGTGCTCCGCGAACTCGAGGCATGAGCCGCGCCAGCCGAGGGTTCTTAGCAGCGCTTGTGAGCGTGCTGGCAACCGTGGCGATCCTCATCACGTTGCTGGCCCAGTACGCGAATCACGTGCTCGTGAGCCCCGACAACTTCTCCAATCGGGCCGTCAGCGCGCTGCACACGGAAGACGTCCAATCGCTGATCGTCCAGACCGTCACTGATCGTCTTGCCGCCGACGCCGGCGGCGAGACCAGCGTGCAACCGGTGATCCAGGCTGCGGTGGTCCAGGCAGTCTCGAGCCCACAGGTCAACCGGGAATTCCGCGTAGCGGCCAGGTCACTGCACGGCGAGCTGGTGTCAGGAACCGCCGACCAGCTGACCTTGACGCTGCCGGACATCGGCTCCGCGATCGCTTCGAGCATCGGATCCGACAACCCAGAGCTCGCCGATGCGGTCAGGGGCATTGGCACGATCACGGTCCTTGATGTCCCCATCCCTCCGTCGGGCGCCAAGATCGTTCATGACCTCGTGAACGCCGGCAAGGACTCCTCAGAGCTGTTAATAGGAACCGCGGTGTTGGTCCTGCTCGCGTTGATCATCTCGCCGAGTCGCCGGCGGACGCTGGTCGGACTGGGCCTTGGCGCCGTTGTCAGCGGACTGGTGGTTGTCGCCATCTACCTGGCGGGACGCGGAATCGTCGTCAACGAATTCTCGACGCAGGATTCGCGCACGGCTGCACACGCTCTATGGAGTGCGTACCTGGGCGGCCTCGAAACCTGGGGATTCGTGCTGGCCGGCGTGGGCGCGGTCATAGCCTGCGCGGCCAAGTGCGCAAGGTAATCGTCTGAGTCCAGACGCTTTCGCCGCCAGAAGGTCTCGAAACGCGATCCAGTCGTCAGTCGGGCCAGTCCCAATGCGGGACCTCACGGATCGGATGCAGCTCGGCGTCCGTCCGCGCGTGGGAGTTCTGCTGCGCGACGCCCGCTCCGAACTCGACATGCTCGCGAACAGCACGCCGAAACGGCTCATCGTCGGGGATCCCGGCTTCATCGAGTGACTCGAGGTATGCCGCGACAAAGCGCTCACGCTGTTCGTCGGTGATCTCCAGATTGCGGTGCACCTCGATGAGGTAGGCGAAGCCGAGCTCTTCCGTAAAGCGCGGCGGGCCACCGAACGACTCGGCGGTAAACCAGGTCAGATGATCGACGTGTGAGGGCACACGATGCGTGAACAACTCACTCAGGATCGGGTCGGCGATTGCCTTCTCGTAGAAGATCTCCTCGAGCCGATGCAGGCCGTCGTCACCACCAGCGTGGTCGTACAGCGTCTCGTTCACGTTCCGATCCGTTTGATCCACTGCCAAGATGATCGCGGATCGAACGAGCGACTTCCAAGTGCTGGCGGACGCTTCCGAGTTCATCGCATCCACCGTTACTAGCCTCTGCGTGTGCTCGTACTGCTCCCTCCCTCCCAGGGCAAGGCATCGCCCGGTCGCGGTCGCCGCGCTGGTCTTTCGACGCTGGTCTACCCGCGGCTGCGCGAGCCGCGCGCGCGGCTCATCGCCGCTGTCAACCCGGGCTTGCGGGCTGCGCCGGCGATTCCGGCCGCTGAGCTGTACACCGGCGTGCTGTTCGCCTCCCTGGGGCTGGCGGACCTCCCGTGGGACGGCGTGCTGATCGCCAGCGCTCTGTGGGGTGTCGTCCGGCCTGGTGACCGGATCCCCGCGTACCGACTCGACATGAGCGCCAAGCCACCAGGCATCGGTGCTCTGTCCGCCTACTGGCGCGAACCGCTCCGCGCGGCGCTGCCCGATCGCGGCCTCGTGCTCGACCTGCGCTCAGGCTCCTACGTCGCAGCGTGGCGGCCGCGACGCGCAACCCATCTCGCCGTCCGCGGGTTCACGGAGACGCCCGACGGCAGGCGCACAGTGATCACCCACATGGCCAAACGCGTCCGCGGCGAGGTCGCTCGTATGGTCCTCCAGGCCGGCGGTGCCGAGCGGCCCGAAGAGGTCGCGGAGATCGCGACCGCGGGCGGCCTGCGCGTCGAGCTTTCAGATGGTGTGCTCGACGTGATCGAGTAACCCGGCCGGGCCGACTGGCCCCGCTAGAGGACACCAAAACACGCCAGCGGCGTTCCGGGTTCCACGGTTGGTTGAATCCCCCTCATGGCTGTCAGCTCGCGTCGCCGATCCAAGTCACTGCCCGGCCATCTCCCAGAGGCCTCGGCCGGCGAGGTGCTCGTCTGGACTGACGGCGCATGCCAGCGCAATCCCGGGCCAGGAGGCTGGGCTGCGCTGGTCTGCTGGGAGGATGGCGTCATAGAGGAGCACAGCGGCGGTCTGCCGCACACGACGAACAACATCATGGAGATGACCGCCGCCCTTGAGGGTCTGCGCGCCCTGCCGTCCGGGTCGCGTGCCTGCGTTGTGACCGATTCGCGTTACCTGCACGACGGCATGACCTCGTGGATGGCAGGCTGGAAGCGCAAGGACTGGAAGACAGCCTCGGGCGACCCCGTGAAGAACAAAGAGATCTGGGTCGAGCTCGAAGCCGCAGCGTCGGACCACGAGCAGGTTCGCTGGCACTGGGTCAAGGGACACATCGGTCACGCGCTCAACGAGCGAGCCGACGCGCTGGCGGTCGCCGCCACGCGGAGCGCCACCCAGCCTGGGTCCTGACATCCGGCCGACACCGGGCGAGACTCAAGCGTCGTCGCTGTGCGTCCGATGAGGTTGGCAAGCGAACGATGCTCGTCCCATCCACCAATTCCTCGCACCCCGCAAGCGGCGCTGACGGCGACCGGCTAGTCGTTGCCGGCCTTGAGGCGATCATCGACGCGACTGCGGGCGTCCTCGCCGCCCAGTCGCTCGAGGCGACGCTGCAGGCGATGGCCGACGCACTCGCGCCGATCGTCCCCTACACGAGCCTCGTCGTGTACGAGGTGGCCTGGGAGGAGCGCATCTGCATCCCGCTGCTGGCGACCGGCAGCTATGTGGAGCAGGCGCTGAACTCCCGCCCCCCACTCGACGCTTCGGCCACCGGCACAGCCGTTCTCTCTGGCGAGCTCGTGTACCGCGGCCCCGAGGACGCGGTACACGGCCATGTGATGCCTGGTACACCAGCGAACGAAATTGAGTCGATCCTCGTCGCCCCGCTGCGCGTCAGCGGCCGAGTGCAGGGGACGCTCAACATGTGGCGCGAGGCCTCGGACGCGGATTTCGCCGGCGACGTGCTGTTCACACCCGGTGAGATGATCCTCATCGAGCGTTTCGCCTCGCTGGCGGCGATCGCCTACGCGAACTCGTCACAGCGCGATCAGCTACGTACCCAGGCGCTTACTGACGAGCTCACCGGCCTGTACAACCGTCGCCACTGCGAGGCCGCGCTGCGGACCGTCCTCGCGGACGGGCGCCGCCACCACGAACCGACCTCGATCGCCTACTTCGACATCGACGCGTTCAAGTCGATCAATGACGCCTTTGGCCACGGCGCCGGCGACGAGGTGCTGAGACGCTTCGCCGAGGTCCTTCGTGCGCACACGCGCGCCGGCGATCTCGTCTGTCGGACCGGCGGCGAAGAGTTCACCGTAGTGTTGCCCCGTACCGCCGCCTCGCGGGCGCAAGGCCTAGCCGAACGGATCAACGAGGCCGTGCGAGCCGCCCGACTCGGCCCGCGGGCCGACCTGACCGTCTCGGTCGGAGTCGCCACCGCTGAGGAGTCGCTCGACGACTTCGACAGCCTCGTGCACCGCGCCGACGGCGCCCTGCTGCGCGCCAAGCGCGCGGGCCGCGATCGCGTGATCGTCGCCGACGCCGTCACGGCCTGAGCCGATCAGAGGTCGCTGAGCACGCGGTCGACGTCGTGGGTCGTGAAGGCGGTTCGCGCCGCAGCCGGGTCGTTGCTCGGTGGCGCGGCGATGTCCTGGGGCGTCCACCAGCGCTCTCGCTCCAGGTCTTCAGCAAGGCCGGCGACCGTGAGCGCACCCTGCGCGCTGGCGGCAAGTTCGGGGACCAGTTCTTGGATCCGCTTCAGCACGTTTTCGGCGAGGGCTCGCGTGCCCTCGTGAGCGGCCGTGACTGTCGTGAGCGTCACGATCAACCCCGCGAGAAGATCCTGGTCTCGAGCGAGGAATCCGAGTGTTTCGAGCGCTGCCGGGTCGTGCTCGGAGAGGACCTGCGCCACTGCGAGCCATTCGTCTGCACGCATTAGCTCGTCGCAGTCGGGGTGCTCGAGGAGCAGCGATCCCGGGTGAAGCTCCGCCCATGTCGCCGAGAGGCGCGGCGGATTGATGTCCGCCGGCAAATGATCGCGAAGCCTGTACCACGTGTCCAGCAGGAAGGCCGGAAGGACCTGGTGTCTCTGATCCCAGCCTTGCCGCGTCGTGTCCAACACGCAGGTCGCAAGGCTTTGCCCTTCTACCTGCTGCCGCCGGTCGCTCGCAGCGGCCAGTGCCCCGTCGAGTGCGAGCAGGACACGGGCTACGTCCCGCGGCTCCAACTCGTCGACCAGTCGGCGTAGACGGTCCCCAAGTCGATCCCAGTCGGCATCGTTCTCCAGTAGCGGCAGCTGCCGCTCGCCGCTGCCGCCACCGTCCCGAGAGAGCGCGAGCGTCACACCTTCAACCCCGCAAACCGCCAGGAAGTGCTGTCTCGCGGAGGCATCGACTTGGAGCTGATCGATCACAAGGTCCCGCCAGCTCGGATGCACCCACCCGATCCCGAGCGGAGTGACCCTGAGGAAATGATCGGTCAGCCGGTCGACCAATTCGCCCGGAGCCCTGCTCAAACCTCCGGGATGATGGCGGCGCACGCTTGAGGCAAGCTCGCGCTCGTCGATCAACCCAGCCGGTGCGTCGAGTAATGAGATCAGCAGGTCACGGTGTTCTGGCGCGAGTGCTCTGAACGAGTTGCGCATCGCCTCGGTCGGCGATGCGAGCTCACGCTCGACCATCTCCCCCAGCCGCGTTAGGTCGTGGTCGGTCAGATCCGGTAGATCCTCGAGGCGGTCCGTGACGAATCGTCGGATCCGTTCAGGCGTGAAATGCGGGTGCTCGATGATCGACAACCCGGCTGAGCGCAGCAGCCGGCGAGCCGCGATGCTCGCGCCCCGCGCCTTCGCGTGCCGGAAAAGGATCACCGTCTTCTCCTCCAGATCCAGATCGCTGGCATCGACCAACACCTCCCCAGGCGCTGGGAAGTGCGCCGAGCCGCGCTCTCTCTGTACCCGTCGCAGGCCCGCCTTCAGCGGCGCCGGCCGCGAGGTCCAGATAAGCCAGTGATGCGAATCAAGCATCCTCAACAACCGCCCCAGCCCGAGCGCCCACCGCTCGGCCGAGTCCGGCCGGTACTCCGTTGACCCGAACGCATCGTCCGCGATGAACACCTGGCGCCGGTCAGGGTCGAACACCCGCCAGACCTCATAGGGGTCGGTGCATTCGTGCGCCTCCCACCCATCTGTCAATTGCGCGAGAGCAAGCATCTGCGCGATCGCGGTCTTGCCCATCTCGGGCGGGCCCGTCAGAACGACGAACCGGTGTTGCCGAAGGACCGCCAGCGCACGCTGATAGGCCCGCGTGGGCCAGAACACCCGCGCCAGCTCCTGGGCAGCCGCAATGTCGAACGAGGATCGATCGCAGACCTCGCTGCCGAGTAACGGTCCGAGGTCCCGCAGCCCGAGAACCGAGGGCATCGCCAACCGGAGGTCCGGCTCACGATCCAGACTCGCCCCGATCCCGTCGGCCCCGATCACGACCAGCCGCCGGCGCCTCCCGAACGCCTCGGCGCGAAGTGCAGCGCCGGCATCGACCGTGGGGAGGTTTGTTAGAACAAGGACCTCGTCCGCGACCACCGGCTCGGCGTCATCCAGCAGAGTCGCCACGCGTCCGACCAGTTCCGACAGTCGCGCCCCGGCCGGCGCGTCATCCGGAACCCAAAACGCCACGACCGTCACCGGAGCGTGCAGCCGGACCCTTCGACTTCGCAGCACGAGCGGCTCCTCCACCGTCGCCACCCGCCACGTGTCCGATTGCCCGCGCCAGTTGAGCGTGCCCATCCCGGCTTCAGCGTCGAGCACCAACCCGCACAGACGATCGAACTGCAACCAGCCGAGGTCGTCCAGCCGGTATGGCGATCTCGATCCAGGAGCGGAGCTCGACATCAGGACGATCCTGGCACCTCAACCGCGCATCGCCAAGCCCTGTCGTATCGGGCGCGCGGCTTCTAGCGCCCGCTAGAAGAAACCGATGCGGTCTATCGGCCAATACGTGGCGAACGCGATCCCGATGATCGAGCGCTGCGGAACCGGCCCCCAGAAGCGACTGTCGTCTGACGGGCCGCGGTTGTCACCCATCATGTAGTAGTCGCCAGCCGGAACCGTGATCGTTTGCGGGAAGTCGCAGTTCGATGGACCCGTGTCGCAGGGTTGGACGTACGCGCCCTTCTCCTCGACCCCGTTGCGCCACACGTGGCCATTGAGGATCCGCAGGTGATCTCCGGGTAAGCCGACGACGCGCTTTACGAAGGTCTGCGAGGACGTGGCTGCCGTTCCCGCGTCGCACGCCTGCCGGTGGCCATAGCCCTGGGACGGTTGCGCGCAAATTGCCGTGTCCGGATTGGCCCCAGCCGGCGGATGGAACACGACGATGTCGTACAGACCAGGGTGCGTGTCGAGCCGATTCACAAGGATGTGCTGTCCGATCGCAAGCGTGGGGATCATCGAGCCGCTGGGGATCTTGTACGGCTTCACGAGGAAGGCCTGGATCAGCAGCGCCAGCCCGATCGCCAACCCGACGCTGACCACCAGCTCGGCCAGCCCGCGGATCCGGCGGCCGCGGCGCTGCGGCTCCTCCGTTGAGACGGTCACAGCGCGCGTACGACCGAGACCTGCGCCACGACCGGACGGCCACTGGCGGAGGAGGGAAACTCGCTGACCAGGGACGCCGCCAGCACCAGGGCCAGAACAGCGATCACAGCGCTGCGCCTGATCAGCGCGATGAGGTGGCGGCGATCGCGTGTTGGCGCTCCGTCGAGGTGTGTGCCCTGCCGCGCCAGGCCGCCAAGCTCCGCCTCAAGGCGGTCAAAGAAGTCGCCGTTCATCGCGTCGCCAACCCCGCTCGTAGGCGGGCCAGGCCGCGGCTGACCCGTTTGCGGACGACCATCTGCGAGCAGCCCAAGGAGCGGGCGATCTCCTCATACCCACGCTCCTCGATTACCCGCGCCCGCACCGCGGCGCGTTCGTCAGCGGGCAACTCGGCCAGCAGGTCGGCGGCGACGCGATCCTGACCGTCAGCGATCTCGAGGACGACGGCCAGATCCTCGTCCTCGACGGTCAGAGACGATGCACCGAGGAGCTGCCTCGCCCGCGCGTCGACCTGCCCGCGTCGCAAGCTGTGGCCCAGCACATTGCGGGCGATTCCCAGCAACCAACCGGCGGCTGAGTCGTGAGCCGGTCGATATCGCGCCGCGGCCACCAAGACCGCTGCGAACACCTCCGCCGTGAGATCCGCGGCAAGCTCGGGATCGCCGGTACGGCGTACGCACCAACCGACGACCATCGCCAGATGCCGGCGATAAAACGCGCTGAACGCACGCTCATCGCATGCGGCGATTCCCGCCAACAACTGGGCGTCAGACCACCGAGAACGATCCCTTACAAGCGCCATCACCATCTAGATACCGCTGCCACCGCCGATTGTGACCGGACGCATCGGTGAGCCAATCCTCTATGCGGGACACGACGCCCACGGGCGTCGCCGACGTCAGCCGACCTTGATCAGAGCGATCGTGTTCGCGACGAACAAGATCGCGAACAGGACCGTCCAGCGGTTCAGGTTGCGCTCAACCATCGAGCCGCCGCCGAACGGGCCGCCGCCGCCACCACCGCTGCTCAGTCCGAAGCCGGACAGACCCGCGTCCTTGCCGGAGTGCATGAGCACGAGGAACACCAGCATCACGCTGACGAAGACCTGGACGATGTCGAGCACGAAAGTCATCTCGGGCGGTGATGGTAGCTACTCGTCGTGCGCGGTCGCGTCTTCATCCGGCGCCGCGGACTCATCGAGTGTGTCC
This sequence comes from uncultured Conexibacteraceae bacterium, assembly GCA_963720195.1. Lineage (GTDB taxonomy): Bacteria > Actinomycetota > Thermoleophilia > Solirubrobacterales > Solirubrobacteraceae > Palsa-465. Next base: position 771,114 of record CAVRFD010000003.1, on the reverse strand, counting down.
AGCTCATGCAGCAGCTCGATCGCCTCGACGCGCAATGTCGAGTCGATCGCGTCGTAGTCCTCGTCGGACAATTTGCCGGTCTGGTGATCGAGCTCGGCGTCGCGGATCTCGCGGTACTTGGCATCGCGAGCCGCCTCGAGGTCGATCCGCTGCATCGATTCGAGCCCGGGGTCGTCGTAGGAGCCACCAGCGTTGGCTGCCTTGCGCAGCGGCCCGCTCACCAGCCAGACGACGCCGATCAACAACAGCACAATCACCACGTAGGCCATCAGCGCAACCGGGGTCTAGGCAAGCTCGCGCACGGCAACGCGCGAGTGCTCGGGCTCGGGCTTACGGCGCCGGGTGAACAGCCCGGCCGGAATCAGCGAGATGAGGCCGCCGATGGCGATGATCAGCGCGCCGCCCCACAGCCAGGTCACCAACGGCGAGACGATTAACAGGAACTGGACCGGGTACGGGTGCTTCAGGTACTGGCCGGTGATGGCCTGGACCGCTTCGTCGCGGACCGCCCAGAAGTTCGTCTGGTTGAGCGCCGTGTTGAGCGCTGTCTCCTGCTGCGCCGCAGGCAGCTTCCGCACCTGCTTGACGATCGCGTTGTACTCAGCCGCGAAGACTCTGTCGCCCTTGTTGATCAGCGGCGCGAGCTTCGGGAGGTTCGCCGCCGCAACCGTCCAGATGTCGCGCAGCGGTCCCGCGTCCAGGCCGATCGTGCTGTCCGCGTTGGCACTGTCGAAGAAGCGGCCGATGAAGCCGTCCGAGCCGCTCGTCGACGGGTAGAAGCTCTGCATCGTGTGCAGACGCGTGATCTGCTTGCCGTTCTTGGTCACGTCGATGACGGCTCCGAACGACACCCGCTCTGCGGTCGCGACCGCGGTTGGGCGCACGTAGTGGAAGACGTAACCGCCGTTGGAGACGCTCTGCCCGGGCCTGAGCGTCGCGTTGCGCGAGTGCTGGAATGACGAAGACGCGGCAACGCCGATCAACAGCACGGCCAGCCCGAAGTGCGCCGTATAGCCTCCGTAGCGGCGACGGTTGCGACGCACCAGCGCAAGCAGCGCGACCGGCCAGATGTCTCCGGTCGCAGCTCGGCGGGCGGACGTGCCCCGGTAGAACTCCTGCACGACGGTGCCGATCACGAAGGAGCCGAGGCCGAACATCGCCACGGCCAGAGGCTTACTGCCGGCATCCGTCAGCGTCAGCACGAGGATCGTGACCAGCACGCCGAACCCGACCGGGAAGATGAACTGCTTCTTCAGGTTGGCCACAGTCGCACGGCGCCACGAGATCAGCGGCCCAACGCCAGTGAGCAGCACCAGGACCAGCGCCAGCGGTACCACGAATGGCGTGAACGCCGGCGGGCCGACAGAAACCTTCGTGCCGGTGATCGCCTGCGAGATCAGCGGGAACAGCGTGATCCAGAAGATCACGAACGTGATCGCGAGCAACACCAGGTTCTGGAGCAGGAACATCGCCTCACGCGAGACCAGCGAGTCGATCCTGTGCTCCGATCTCAGTCGGTCGCGGCGCCACAGGACGAGCCCGACCGAGCTGATGAACATGATCCCGAGCAGGATCACGAACGGCACGCCGAGCGTCGACGCGCCGAAGGCGTGGATCGAGTCCAGGACACCGGAGCGCACGAGGAACGTCCCGAAGATCGCGAGCGTGCCGAACAGCAGTACGAGCGAGACATTCCAGACCTTGAGCATTCCGCGCTTCTCTTGGATCTGGATCGAGTGGATGAACGCGGTTGCAACGATCCACGGCATCAGCGCGGCATCCTCGACCGCGTCCCAGCCCCAATAGCCGCCCCAGCCGAGCTCGGTGTAGGACCACCGCGCTCCGAGGACGATGCCGACCCCCAGGCACAGCCACGCGGCCAACGCAAAGCGGCGCGTATCGCGGATCCACTCGGAGCCGAGCTTGCCGGTGATCAGCGCCCCGATCGCAAACGCGAACGGGATCGCCATCAGCGTGTAGCCCGAATACAGCAGCGGCGGGTGGAACATCATGCTCGGGTGCATCAGCAACGGGTCAAGGCCGGCGCCGTTGGACGGCGTCGACGCCGCTGGTGTCGTCTGGAAGGGATTGGCGGCAAAGCAGGCTAGCCCCGCGAAGAAGCCCTGCATACCGAGTAGAACCCCAGTCGCGTACGGCGCGATCTCGCGCAGCCGCCGGCGCGTCAGATGCAGCGCCAGCGTCGCCCACAGGGAAGAGAGCGTCACCCAGAGCAGCAACGAGCCTTGCTGGGATGACCAGGGAGCTGTGAGCTTGTAAAAGACTGGGATCGTCGTCGCGGAGGTGTCGGCGACGACCTTAAAGCTGAAGTCGTTGCGCAGGAACGCATCCTCGAGCAGGAGGAACGCAATCACGCTCAACGCAGCCAGCGCGTAGACCGCGCGGCGGCCGGAGTCGACCCACTGCTGCTGGTGCGTCCGAGCGCCGTAGATCGACGCCGCGATTCCGTATATGCAGACGCCGAGGTCGAGAAGCAGGATGGCGCGCCCGAGCTGCGCCATCAGCTGCTGACCGCTGAGCCCAGGCCCGCCGGCTCACCCGCCGTGTTGACAGCAGCGCCGGAGGCGGCCTGGTACTTGGACGGGCACTTGGTGGTCAGCGAATTCTGCTGACCGACGAAGTTGCCGCCGTCATCGGTCACGTTGACCATGACGGCCCTCCCCTGCGCGAAAGGATCTGGCACGACGCCCGTGTATTTGACCGGCACCGCGACCTTCCGGTTCGGGCTGAGCACGCTGAACACAAGCGTCGACCCGATGTAACGGACTGATCCGTTCTCGACCGTGCCGGCCAGGATGTACTGGCCGCCCGGCTTTGCTTTCTTGATTAGTTGCGAGGCGGTTAGCTCGTCGCGACCGGCGCTGAAGCTGACATAGATCAGAGCGCTTGCCAGCAGCAGAGCTGCCGTCAGGGCCACGGTCAACCGGACCGCCCGCTTGCGATTCGGGTCCATCGAGGGCAAATTGTTCCACAGACGCCGGGTTGATCACGCCACCAGCCCGAAGGTTTTATCTAGCGAGCGACGGACAGATCCGCCGCCGACAGATCTACTTCAGGCGGTCGCGCGCAGCCTTGGCCCAGCTGTCGGTGATGTCGCGCACGAACTTCGCCTGCGATGCAGCGAGCTGCTGGATCCACTCAATCTCGTCCTTGGCCGAGCCCTTCGAGACTCCGGTCGCGATCGCCTTGAGCGCCTTCTCATAGCTGGCCAACGTGTTCCCGCCCGCCTCGCGTCCGACCTCGATGATCCGCTCGTTGAGCTTGCGCACACGTTCGGCGATCGCCTCGACCTGCGTGCCCTCGGCATTGACGTGAATCGAAACCCGCGGCTTCGACTTTGCGGCGGTCGCCTTGGCAGCGGCGCTCGGCTTTGAGGCCGCGCTCGTCTTTGCGGACGCGCTCGTCTTTGCGGCGCTGGTCCTGCTCGCAGCGGGCTTGGCGGCCGAGGCCTTCGCCGTCGTGCGCTTGGCGGCAGCGGGCCTGGCGGCCGCCGGCTTGGCTGCCGCGGACTTCGCGGCCGTGGACTTGGCCGCCGGGCTCTTGGCGGCGGTGCTCCTGCCAGCCGACGTTTTGTTGGTACTGGATCCGGCGGTACGGGCCTGCGGCATCGTCCACTCCTTATCTGACGTACGTACGCGATTGCTTTGCTGAGGCGCGTGCAAGTGCGGACCCTACACGGCAACGCGGGTGAGTGGCAGTTCAGGGCGCCCAGGTGAGACGCCCGCGCGCCAGCGCATGTGGCGAGAACCGCACGGCATCGAGTGTCGCGCCGTCATCGACCGCGAAGACGACGCAGCCGACACGGTCCTCACCGGCGGTGATGTAGCTGTCGAAGTCGTTCAGCGGCGTCCTGCAGATCCCCCGCGTCGCCAGCGTCGGCGTGACCGTGCCGCTCGAGGCCACGACCGACAGGTCCCCGGTCGCCGAGCTGTCATAGACCGCCGGCCCCGAGCTGCGGATCTGCACGATCACCCCGACAGCGCGCATGCCGGGCTGCAGGTCGGCGCCTGAATCGCGCAGCGGATCGATCACCCGCCGCAGCGTCACCGCCAGGCGAGCGCCGCGCGCATCGACCTGCTGAGTCACGCCCACGGCCGGGAGCGGATGGCGCCCGACCGAGCCTGGCGCAGTAGCTGTCAGCGGACGCGGGGAAGGAAAGTGGCCGTGGGGGCCGCTTTCCTTCCCCGCACGCCCGTCGTTGGATGATCCGCAGCCGGCAAGGGCGACGACCACAACGGCCATGCCAGTCACGCCCGCCACTCTCGTGCTCCTCCTCGACATGGCGGCCAGCGTAAAGCCCGCGACCCACTAGCTTCCTGAGCCATGTTCGAAATCCGCACGCGCGCGAGCGACAGCCGCGCCCGCACCGGCACGTTGCGCCTCGCCCACGGCGACGTGCAGACACCGGCCTTCGTCCCGCTCGCGACCCGCGGTGCCGTCAAGACGATGGAGCCGCGCGACGTCGAGGCGCTCGGCTACGAGATGGTGCTCGGCAACACCTTCCACCTGTACCTCTCCCCCGGCCCCGATCTGATCGACAGCTTTGGCGGGCTTGGCGAATTCATGCGCTGGCCACGACCGATCATCACCGACTCCGGTGGCTTCCAGGTGTTCTCGATGGGCCACGGCAGCGTCGCCGACGAGATCAAGGGCCGGGGCCACAACAGCGGCGCCTCCAACGGCGCGATCCTGTCGATCGGAGAGCAGGGTGTCCGCTTCCGCTCCTACATCGACGGCGGCGAGCGCTTCATGGCGCCCGAGACCTCGATGGCGGTACAGGCGGCGCTGCATTCGGACATCGCGCTGGTGTTCGACGAATGCACCCCGTTCCACGTCACGCGCGATTACACCGCTCGCTCGACCGAGCGCACGCACCGCTGGCTCGAGCGCTGCCTGGACTGGCACGAGCAGCACGGGCCCAGCGACCAGGTCGTGTACGGCATCGTCCAGGGCGGCGTCGAGTACGACCTGCGCACCCAGTCAGCGGAAACGGTGGCGCGGAGCCGCTGCGGCGGGATCGCGATCGGCGGCTCACTCGGCCAGGACAAGCCGCAGATGCATGAGGTCGTCGACTGGACCACGGCGGTGCTTGAGCGCGTCGCGCCAGAGCGCCCACGGCACCTGCTCGGCATCGGCGACATCGACGACCTACTGATCGGCGTCGGTCTCGGAATCGACACGTTCGACTGCGCGATGCCGACGCGGCTCGCCCGCCACGGCGTCGCGATCGTGCCCGAGCCGGACGCCCGCTGGCGCGTCGACCTCGTCAAGTCGAAGTTCAAGAACTCGCAGGAGCCGATCATGGAGGGCTGCCCCTGCCCGGCCTGCAGCGCCGGCTTCACGCGCGGCTACATCAACTACGCGGCCAGAGCCGGCGAGACCACCGGCCCGCGGCTGCTGACGCTCCACAACCTGAGCTACATCCAGCGTCTGATGGCTGACCTGCGCGACGCGATCGACGCCGGAAGGCTGGCCGAAGCGGTCGCTGCGTTCACGGCCGGAGCCGCCCCCTCAGCACGCTAAACTTGATAACAGGCGACTTAGATTTTTTATTCCGCTTGCAGTCATTTATCTGAGACTTTGGAGGCACCAAATGGCACTGGTTCGCAGTTTCCCCGCTCGCTCGGCGTATTCGCCACAGAGCGAGATCACACGTCTGTTCAACTCGTTCTTTGACACCGCAACCCCGGTCGGCTCGCAGCTGACCCGCTCGGGCCGCAGTTTCGTTCCGGCGATTGACATCGTCGAGAAGGACGAAGAGTTCGTGCTCAGCGCCGATCTCCCGGGCATGTCCGAGAGCGACGTCAAGCTCGAGATTCTCGACGGCACGCTGACGATCTCCGGTGAGCGCAAGACCGAGCTCGAGGAGACCGCCGACGGTTACCGCCGCATCGAGCGGACCTCGGGCAGCTTCTCGCGCAAGCTCGCGTTGCCGAAGGGTGTCGAGGCCGACGCCGTCAAGGCGAGCTTTGCCAACGGCGTACTCGAGGTTCACGTCCCGAAGCCGTCCGAGAGCAAGCCGCAGCTGGTCGAGATCGCGACCGCGGCGTAATCACTCTCACTCGAGCGACATCTCTCTCCGCTCAAGCGAACAACACACAGCGCGTAGGTGGGGCGGGTCCAGCGGGACCCGCCCTTTCGCGTAAAGCGCGTGCGCCCTACCTACTTCGTGTACTTGTTGATGATGTTCTGCACGCTGTTGATCGCCGTGTGCGCGTCCCTGGCGACGACCTTCTCATAGTGCACGGTGTTCGATGTGCCCTTGTCGACCGCAACGGCGACTACCACGATCACGATCGCGATCACCAGCAGCAACGCCAGCATGCCGAAGACACGCCGAGCCGTTCGCCGGCCCCGCCGTTGCTCTGACTGCCGGGATGGGGCGGCCTGCCGGGGCGGGACGGTCTCTCGTGCAGGTGGCCGGCGGGCGGGCACGGTCCGTGGCGCGCGAGCGGGGGCCTGGCGCGGACGCGATGGCGCGGTGATCATCGTCTCCGCGGTCGGATGATCGCGGACAGGTGGCAGCACCCGCGTGGCCGCCTGGCTTGAGCCCAGATGGCGCGTCGGCGCCTCGTCGGACCAGGGCGAGATCCCGTTGGCGCCGTCGGCGATCAGCTCGGACAGCTCAATCGCCGTGTGCGGCCGCTCCTCCGGGACGACCGAGATCGAAAGCGCCACCGACTCCGACAGCGTCGAGGGCACATTCGGATTCAGGCGCTGCAGCGGAATCGGCGATTCGCGCTGCTGCTTGAGCGCCAGCTCCGAAAGCGAGTTCGCCTCATACGGGAGCCGGCCGGAAAGCAGCTGATAGGTGACGACGCCGAGCGAGTAGAGGTCGGCCGGCGGGCCTGCCTCCTCCCCACGCGCCTGCTCGGGTGAAAGGTATGCGGCGGTGCCGAGCACCGACCCGACCTGGGTGATGCTCGTCTGGCCGGTGGCCCGCGCAATCCCGAAGTCGGCGAGCTTCACAACCCCGCTCTCGGAGACCAGCAGGTTGCCGGGCTTGACGTCGCGGTGGACGACGCCGTTGCGGTGCGCGTAGTCCAGCCCGCGACAGGCCTGCGCGATGATGTCGACCACCTGGTCGACATCGAGGTGACCGCGGTCGCGCAGGATCTCAGCGCAGGACTGGCCCGGCACATACTCCATCACGATGAAGTGCTGGTGCGCCGCCTCGTCAAAACCGGAGTCGAACACCTGGACGATGTTCGGATGCACGAGGCGCGCAGCAGCGAGCGCCTCGCGGCGAAAACGCGAGACGAACGTCGGATCGTCGGCGAGATGCTCAGCCAGCAGCTTGACGGCGACGTGGCGCTCGAGGCGCTCGTCGATCGCGAGCAGCACCGTCGACATGCCGCCGACACCGAGGCGGCCCTCGACCCGATAGCGCCCGGCGATCACAGAAGCCGTACTCATCTAAAAGCCCGGTCCACTACTCGAATCGGTGGTGCCGGTCCCGTAGCTGGTCGTAGTGGTGCCCGAGTAGCCGTAGGAAGAGCCGGTCGTCGGGGTGGTCGCGGTCGTGGTCGTGCCCGCACCCGCGGTACCGCCCAGACCCTGGCCGCCGCTCGACGGCGGCGGCGGCGTGGTCGTCGTCGAACTCGTGGTCGTATCGGTCAGCGGGCTGCCGCCGGTGGTGTCCGTCGAAGGCGTCGAGTAGGTCGGGGTCGAATAGGTCGACGTCGTAACCGTCGTCGTCGGCGCCGTGTAGGTGTTGGTGGTCACGGTCGGAGTGGTGCGGGTTGCCGTGTGCGTCTGCGTCGTCGCCGTCCGTGTACGGGTCTGCGTCTGCGTCTGCGCGGCGTCGCACTGCGTGCTGGTCAGCTGCTCGATCGTGCTCGCGCCCTGATTGAGGTTTGAGACCAGCGTCGAGTCGACCCCGTTCAGCTTCGATAGCCGGTCCTGAAAGTTTGTCAGCGCGCTCTGGGCGTCAAAGCAGCGGTTCTCGGACAGGTCGCTGGAGACGCTGTTGAGCTGCGCGGTCAGCTGGTTTGCCTGGGACTGCGACAGCAAGCTGCCACTGCTGCCGCAACCGACGATTGCGGACATGGCAAAACCGACACCGGCAGCGACTAATGCCTTGTGTGCGAAGCCCATCGGGCCTCGACTTTAGCCACTGGTCCGGCTAAAGCCGGACGCACGTACCGCGAAACGCAGGCCTGCAAGTCATTGCCCAAAGCTGAGACGCTCAGCCAGCGAGTCCGGCAGACGCGCGGCGCGAATCGCCCAGGCGGCGCCCTCGATGTCATATTCGGCGCGCCTGTAGGTGGCGGTCCAGGCCTCCGTGTCGAGCTCCATCCAGGCCGCGCGCGGCTCCCCGTCGCGGGGCTGGCCGACGCTCCCTGGATTCAGCAACCAGTGGCCTGCACTGAGGTCGAGTTGATCGCCGTCGTGCCTCGTCTCGCCCGTCGTGCTCTCCCCGTCCAAGCGGTGGAAGTCGAGCGCCACGTGCGTATGACCGACGACAGCAATCCGCTCCGGTTGCACGTCGAAGCCGAGCTCGGCCTGCAGCGGCGACAGCACGTATTCCCATACCGGATCACGCGGGCTCGCGTGATAGAGGCTCACGACGTGGTCCTCGTCAGACGGCGAGAGCGTCTCCAGGAAGCTGCGCGTCTCCTCGGAGATCGTGCTCTGGGTCCACTCGGCCGCGCGACGGGCCGCCTCGGAGAAGTCCTCCACGGAAAGCGCCCCGGTCACGGCCAGGTCGTGGTTGCCCGCCAGACATAGGTCGGCGTGCTCGCGGATCAGCTGTACACACGCGTCCGGGTCGGCGCCATAGCCAACGAGGTCGCCAAGGCACCAGATCGCCTCGCTCTCGGCGGCTCGAATCTGATCGAGCACAGCTTCCAGCGCCTGACGATTCGCGTGTACGTCAGAGACGATCGCTACCCGCACGGCATCGGTGGTCGCGCGGACGCGTTTGGGGTCTACTAGTCCTCGTCAAGCGTGTCGTCGTCAAGCGTGTCGTCGCCGATCGGACGGTCGCCACCGAACTCGGGCAGGCTTTTGATGTTCTCACGCGTCTGCCACTTGTCGAAGTTGTCCTGCATCGCGTCGATCAGCTCACGCATGAAGCGCGGAGACAGGTTCACGCGGGCAACGACCACGCCCGGCACCTCGTCGTCCTCGATCTCGTGATCGACTCTCGCGAAAGTGATCGTGAACTCGTAATCCGAGTGGCTGACGTTCGCAAAGTTCGAGTAGTGGCCGGCCATCATCTCCGGCGAGAAATGGATGTTGATGTGGCGCTCAGGCTGATTCGGTTGGTCCATATCGCCTTGAGTCTGTCATCAAATCGATAAAGCCTGGTTCTGGACCCGACTCTTAGTATCCGAACCGTGCGGATCATCGTCGTCGCCGTGGGTCGCCTGCGCCCGCCATTCGTCGACGACATCGCGCATTACGCGAAGCTGCTCAGCCGCTATGCACGCCTCGAGCTGATCGAAGTTCGCGAGGACGCGCAGGTGGCCGCGCGCGTCCCGGGACGCGCCTTCGTGTCGCTGCTCGACGTCGACGGACATGAATTCGACTCGGTCGGCTTCAGCGACTTCCTCGAGCAGCGTCGCGCCAGTGGGCGCGACCTCTGCTTCGTCATCGGAGGACCGTTCGGTGGGCTGAAGCTCGAGCGCGTCGACCACAAGCTGTCGTTGGGTGCGATCACACTGCCCCATCAGCTGGCCCGCGTGGTACTGCTCGAGCAGATCTACCGCGGGCACAAGATCATCGCCGGCGAGCCGTACCACCATTGAGTCCTGACGGGCTCATGAGAGAGGATTAGCCGGAATGCCTGACCGGTACGAGCCACCTGAGCCCTCCTCGAGCGATCGCCGCGTCGTCGCGCTCGAGACGGTGGAGCGCGTCGTGCTGGCGCGCCGGCGTCAGCAAAAGCGCGAGCTGCGCCAGTTCGGAATCCGGCTGGGTGTGCTGCTGAGCGCGCTCGTCGCCGTCATGGTCGCCGGCGCGGTTGCCTATTCAATCGACGAACACACCTCATTCGGCTTCGGGTTGTTCTGGACGCTCGACGCGGTCACGACGCTCGGTTCGCTGGCGCCCCCGAGCAACCTCGCAGGCCGGCTGATCCTCGTCGGCCTCGAACTGCTCGGGATAGGTACGCTCTTCTACGGCCTGGCGACCGTCGCTGAGTTCTTCGTCTCCGGGCAGTTCAGCACCCTGATGAGTGCGCGCCGGACCCAGAAGATGATCGACTCCTACTCAGACCACTACATCGTTTGCGGCTACGGTCGCGTCGGCCGCCAGGTGGCGCGCGACCTGCTCGACAAGAAGGCGCAGATCGTCGTGATCGATCACAACCCGATGCACCGCGAGGCGGCCACAGCCGATGGTGTCGCCTACATCGAGGGCCACGCCTCCGATGACGACGTCCTCACCGAGGCTGGGATCGAGCACGCCCGCGCCGTGATCGCGTGCGTGGACTCGGACGCCGAGAACATCTTCATCGCGCTCAGCGCCCGCGAGCTCTCGAGCAAGGTGAAGGTCATAGCGCGGGCGTCTGCCGACGACGCTGAGCGCAAGCTGATCCGCGCCGGCGCCAATGAGGTGATCTCGCCGTACAAGATCTCGGGCTCCGAGATGGCGCGACTCGCGCTCGCCCCGGCTGTCAGCACATGAGCGATCCGGTCGCCGAACTGCGGACAGCGCTTGGCGCTGCCACTGCTGCCTTGCGTGGCAGCAGTGGCGAGACGGACGCTTCCGCCAACCCGAAGCTCGAGCGACCGAAGCGCAGCGACCAGGGCGACTACGCGACCAACGCCGCGATGCTGCTGGCCCCGGTGCTCGGTGCGCCGCCCCGTGAAATCGCCACCAGGCTGGGCGACGAGCTGACAACTCGCCTCGGTAGCTCGCTCTCCCGCTACGAGGTCGCCGGGCCGGGCTTCGTCAACCTCGTGATGTCCGATCAGTGGCATCAGGCGGCGCTGCGCTCCGTGCTCGACGCCAGTCGGCAGTTCGGGTCGGGCGGCGCGCGGCATCCGGAGCGGATCTCACTCGAGTTCGTCTCGGCCAACCCCACGGGGCCGGTCGTCGCCGCCAGCGGCCGTCACGCCGCCTACGGTGACTCGCTCGGCCGCATTCTCGAGCACCACGGCCACAGCGTCTTTCGCGAGTACTACGTCAACGACGCCGGCTCGCAGGTGCGGCGGCTGGGCGAGTCGGTGCGCGCACGCGCGCTGGGCCAGGAGCCCCCCGAGGACGGCTACCAGGGTGACTACGTGGTCGAGCTAGCGCAGGAGATCGAGGGCGCGGGCGACGAGTCCGTCGACATCAGCGTCCTCACCGACCGGGTCGTCGCCGCGATGGTTACCGGGATCAAGGAGACGATGACGCGCTACGGCGTCAACTACGACTGCTACTTCAGCGAGCGCACCCTGCACGAGGGCTCGCCCAGCACGGTCGACCGCTCGATCGCCGAGATCGAGAAGGGCGGCCACATCTACCACCATGACGGCGCCACCTGGCTGCGCAGCACCAGCTTCGGCGACGACAAGGACCGCGTGCTCGTGCGCAGCGGCGGTGAGCCGACCTACTTCGCCTCTGATGTCGCCTACATGGAGAGCAAGCGTGAGCGCGGCTTCGAGCGCCAGATCCTGGTGCTCGGCGCTGATCACCACGGCTACGTCGGCCGGCTGAAGGCCGCCTTCGAGGCGCTCGGCGGCGAGCCGGGCCGGCTCGAACCGCTGATCATGCAGCTCGTACACCTGATCGAGAACGACTCACGCACGAAGATGTCCAAGCGCAGCGGCGAGTTCGTGACGCTGGATGAGCTGCTCGATGAGATCGGCGTCGATGCGACCCGGTATTTCATGCTGCAGAGCTCGCACGACCGCACGCTCGACCTGAACCTCGACCTCGCGCGCTCACAATCCGCGGACAACCCGGTCTACTACGTGCAGTACGCACATGCGCGGATCGCGTCGATGCTCATACGGCTCGGCGATGCCCGCGTCGGTCTTGCCGTCGCGGCTGGTGCCGATTGGAGCTCGCCAGCGGGCGAGCTCCACCCCTCCGAGCGGGAGCTGATCAAGAAGCTGCTGACGCTGCCTGAAGAGATCGCCGAGGCGGCCGACCGCCGCGCGCCGCACCGGATCGCGGGCTACGCGCTGGAGCTGGCGCAGGACTTCACAGCGTTCTACCGCGACTGCAAGGTCGTCGGGGCCGAGCCGGAGTCGACCGAGTCGTTCCGGATCGCGCTGTGCGTCGCGACCAAGACGCAGCTGGAGCTGGTGCTCGGGCTGCTCGGGGTCAGCGCGCCCGAGTCGATGTGAGTGTCCCCGTCGGCTAGATGAACTTGGTGAGCTCGTCGTCGAGGCGCTTCGCCTCGTCGGGTTCGAGCGGAGGGGCAGCGTCCGGGTGGGTTTCGGCCGCCCGTCTCGAGCGCCGTCGCCACTTGGGCAGCGTGTAGGCGAGCAGCGCCAGGCCCGCGATGAAGATCGCCGGCGGCAGGATGTAGACGGTCAGGTTGAAGCCGCTGGCGGGTGGCCGTGCGAGCACCTCGGGCCCGTACTGGTCGACCATCGCCGTCTTGATCTGCGGCATCGTCAGGCCCTTGCTGATCAACCCCTGGAGCGTCTGCTTCTCGGAGATCGCCTGCGGCGAGCTGACGAGCTCGAGCGGCTCGTGGCAGGAGACGCACATGAACTGGCTGACGATCGAGCTGTAGTCAGGCGTGGCTGCCGCTGCTGTCCCTGACACCACCACCGTCACCAGCGCGAGGACGGTCGTGGCGGTCGCGATCAGGCGGCGCAGGCTCATGCCTGGGTGCTGAGCACGCGGTTGAGCGTCCGGTCGATCCACTGCCGCGTCATCTGGCCGGTGTTGGCGGCGAGCACGTGGCCAGTGGGGCCGATGATGAACGTCTCAGGGACGCCGTTGACGCCGTACGGCGCGACGAAGTTGTCGCCGGGATCGAGCAGCACCGGGTAGTGCAGTCCGTACTTCTGCATATAGCCCTGGGCGTCGCTGCTCGAGTCCTGGTAGGTCACACCAACGACCTCGCCCCCATGCTGCGCCAGCACCTGTTGCGCGTGCTTGAGGACCGACACCTCGTCCTGGCAGGCGACGCACCAACCGGCGAAGACGTTGACCATCACGACCTTGCCGCGCAGGCTCTTCAGGCTCTCCCGTTGCGGCGAGCCGAGCAGCTCAAGCCGCATCGCGGAATTGGGCGCGACCGGTGTCTCGCCACGCGAGACCTTGGCCGCAAGCTGATTGCTCGGGCCGCTGTGTGAGACGCCAAAAGCGAGCAGTGCCAGCAGCGCCACCACGACCAGCGATACGACACCCGGAACGAGGAACCTGCGCATCGCCCTGAGGTTACCTAGAGACCCCGCACCGTAGAATGTCCGCCAGATCGCGAACGTAGCTCAGTTGGTAGAGCGTTGGCTTCCCAAGCCAAAGGTCGCGGGTTCGAGGCCCGTCGTTCGCTCTTGGGAGAGGTGGTGGAGCGGGTCATTGTCCGGCGATGAAGCGGGCGACGACAGCCCTGGTGATGACCCCGTGGGTGACGCTCGTACAGGCGTTCGCGGCCTGCCGAAGTCCCGGCTGGTGCAGGTTTACCCCGGCGCTGGCGAGCATCTCTTGGCTCAGTTGGCCCGTGCTGCTCGGGTCTGGGAAGTTCTCCAGCCCGCGATGACGCATGCACCGGGCGAACGCCAACAGCGCACCGGTGCGCGCTCGATTCTGCGCCGCGCTCTGTTGTATGCCAGGGCTGCCGCCGTTCACGTTCATGCAGGCCGTCTGAGCCGTCTGTGCCTGGGAGTTGCCGACGTGCTTGAGCGCGCTGACGATGGTTTGCTTGCTGGTCCCCCCGCTGGCGCTGGGGTCCGGGAAATTCGTCACTCCGTGCGAGCGCATGCAGTGGGCGTAGGCGAGCGGTCCGTTCTGCGTCGCGTTGGTCGTGGCGGCGGTCGTTGAGGATCCGCCGCCGCAGCCGGCGGTGAGCAGGGCGACGGCGACCACCCCGACGAGGGATGTTGGGATCAGTGAGCGGTAACGCATGGAAGCTGAGTTCCTTTCAGTCGAGCGCGGCGAGGCCAACGTTGATTCCGAGGAAGGGCGCAACGAGCGTGCGCCACTGCTGGTTACAGCCCCGTTACCGTGTTATCTCGCTGTAACCCTCCCCCAGGCATCGTCAGCTCCTTGAAGCTCAACCGAAGCCCCGACCCGGCCATCTCGCGATCCCGGTTTCCGCGCCCCATGGTCCGCTGGCGGCTGACGCTGGTCTACAGCGTCCTGTTCCTAATCTGCGGCGCCGCGCTGCTGACGATCACATACGGGCTGTTCGCCAGCTTCGCGGACTCGCCGCCCAAGCCCGGGCTCGGTCCGGGAGGCCGAGCACCGAGTCCAACCAGCTTGAAGGTTGCAGCGGCAATGTCCGTCCAGCGCTCGATCGGTCTGCACCGTCTGCAGCTCTACTCGGTGGTCGCGCTGGCAATCATGGCGGTCGTCTCAGGCGTGCTCGCATGGGCGCTGGCCGGGCGCGTCCTCGCACCCTTGCGGACAATCACAGCCACCGCCGACCGGATCTCCGACACGAACCTCCATGAGCGCCTGACGATGGGCGGCCCGCGGGACGAATTGCGTCTTCTGGCGGACACGATCGACCGTCTGCTGGCACGGTTGGAGGCCGCATTCGAAGCGCAGCGACGGTTCGTCGCCAACGCGTCGCACGAGTTGCGCACCCCGCTGGCGATGATGCGCACGACGCTCGATGTTGCCGTCGCCAAGCCCGCCGGCGTACCCACCGAGGCCCGGGCACTGGACGCCGAGCTGCGCGTCGACCTCGACAACGCGGACAGGCTGCTCGAGAGCTTCCTAACTCTCGCCCGCGCTGAGAACGGACAGCTCGACGACAACGAGACGGTGGCACTGGCGCCAATGATCAGCACCGCGCTTGGTGAACGCGCCGATCTGATCGCTGCCAAGCGGCTCAGTGTCCGAACAGAACTGTGCGCTGCCGAGGTCCGCGGCAGTGCCACGCTGTTGCGTCGCATGTTGGAGAACGTCATTGAGAACGCCGTGAGGCACACGCAGCCCGAGGGCGCAATCGAGGTCTCGTTGGTCGCCGTGAACGGGCAGCGGACGCTCTTCAACGTCGACAGCAGCGGACCCCAGCTCGACGAGAGCGCAGTTGCCGAGCTCGCGGAGCCGTTCAGGCGCCTCGGCCGGGACCGCACCGGATCGCAGAACGGCCATGGACTCGGTCTCTCGATCGTCGCCGCCGTGGCCGCCGCGCACGACGGCACGCTTGACCTCCGCGCCCGCACCGAAGGTGGGCTCCGGGTCCAGATCTCACTCCCGAACAGGGCCGTTCCAGAGCACGAGGTGACTGCGGGATGAGAGTCCTGGTCGTCGAGGACATCCCTCGCCACGCCAATCGAATCGCCGAAGGACTACGCGACCAGGGGATCGCAGTCGACGTCGCCTACGACGGCAACGAAGCGGTCGGAAAGGTCAACGTCACTCGCTATGACGTCGTCCTACTGGATCGCGACCTGCCCGGCATCCACGGCGACGCGGTCTGCCAGATCATCACCCATCGCGACGATCCGCCGATGATTCTGATGCTCACGGCGGCCGGTGGTCCCGCCGACCGCGTCAAGGGACTCGCGCTGGGCGCCGACGACTACCTCCCGAAGCCGTTCCACTTCCCCGAGTTGGTCCTGCGCGTCCGCGCGCTCGCCCGGCGCAGACCTGCCGCCTACAGCCGAACGCTTCAAGCAGCCGGCATCGAGCTCGACCCAGCTACCGGCGCTGTAACCCGGGATGGGCGCACCATCGTGCTCTCCGCGAAGGAGCGTGCCGTGCTCGAAGCTTTGCTCAAAGCAAGCCCGGGCGCGCTCAACGCCGAGCGGCTGCTCGAGCAGGCTTGGGACGATAACGTCGACCCGTTCACCAATACCGTCAAGGTCACGATCACCCGTCTCAGGCGCAAGCTCGGCGAGCCGAACATCATCCACAACACTCCGGGCGCCGGCTACCGCATTACCGATCCGAACCAGCAGAACGGCTGACGGGGACCGGGTCGGTCATCTCGCGTGCTTGCGCCCGCTGGTCTGAGGGTCGTTGCGTTTGTACTCTTCCCAAGGTCATGGAGAATCGGAATCCCATCAAATCTGTGGATCACGAGCCCGCAGAAGCGGAGGCCCAGGCGGCGCTGGACCGCAGGACGCGCGAGCGAATCGCGATGAGTGCGCGAGAGTTCGTCTCTGAGCGGGACGCACTCGAAGATGCGTGGGCCGGCTCGGGCGAGCGAAGCACTCGCGACGAAGGCTGGTAACGGCCCGCCGTGGTCGACCTCAACGTCCTGGGCGGAGCGCTCGCCCCGTGCGGCACTGATCCGATCACCGGCTTCTTTCGCGACGGGTGCTGCCACACCAGTCCCGAGGACCTCGGGAGCCACACGATCTGTGCCGTCGTCACTGCCGAGTTTCTTGAACACCAACAACGCATCGGCAACGATCTGATCACGCCGCGGCCTGAGTATCGCTTCCCTGGGCTTGTGCCCGGCGATCGATGGTGTGTGACTGCAGCCAACTGGCTACAGGCTGAAGTGGACGGCGCGGCAGCCTTCGTCGTCCTGGCATCGACGCATCAGCGAGCGCTTGAGATCGTTCCGCTCGACGCTCTTCGCGAGCACGCCGTCGACGTGCCCTCGGATCCTGGCCCATTCCACGCCTGAAGTGCGCGTCAGCGCGACCTAGACGTCGAGCAGGTTGCCGAGGGTCAAGCCGCTTTGGACTGACCGTGTCTGCTCAGCGACGATGTCGGAGCCGGGCATCGCGGACTCGTCGCGGCGCTTGATCAGCAGCCACTGCGGCTTCGTGCCGGCGTTCGTTCGCTGCAGAGCGAAGCCACCCTGCAGCTTCTGGCCGTGCAGCACGAACACTGCGTGGCCACGCTCGAGCGCTTCAGGCCACGGCACGCGTCCACCTTGCTCATAAGAGCCACGATCCCACAGGATTACCGCGCCAGAACCTGTCCTTCCTTCGAAGGCATTGTGCGCCAGCGCGTGATCTTCCACTTGCACCGCCAGACGCTTCACAGCAGGGTCCATCGACGGGCCTTTAGGGATCGCCCAGGAGCGCATCAGTCCGTCTACCTCGAGGCGGAAATCGAAGTGGTGCGCCATGGCCTGATGTTCCTGGACTACGAACACGCCCGCCGGGACGCCGCGAATCATGAACTGCTCATGCCCCTCAACGCTGGCTGGCACCTCGGCGACTGCCTCGATCCCGTCGATGGAGGGCAACCAGGTGGCGACGTCTTGAATCGGCGCCGGATCTCCCTCCAGGTGGGCGCAGAGAGTTCCGTCTTCCTCGAGGCGAACCCACCCTCGCAAACCTAGTCGAGCGGCCCGCGCGCGTACCTGATCACGCAGTGCAGGCTCGGACACGTTGCCAGCAACACGGATCCGCTTGGCTTCAGGTCTCGCCACCGCTCCAAGCCTGCCGCAGTCGGACGGATCAGACGCCGGCGAGGCCTTGATCGTCGGCCTCGTCGCGTCGGGCTCGCCGTTGACTGATGATGCCCGCGACGGACGTTGCGACGGCGCCCGCGATCTCACCGGCCAAGCTTCCTCGGATCCGGCGCCGCCAGCGCGCATCCGGCGTCGGCGCCGCGATCTTCGCCGGGGTGTTGACCGGTTCGCTTATCGGGATACGCAGAGGTTGTTTAGGTTGGCGGGGCGCGGCGACCGCGCCGCGCATCGCCGCGACGATCTCCTGCCTGTCAATGTCACCCGAGCTGATCAGCGCCTCTGACAGCCGGTCAAGCTGCTCGCGGTGCTCCTGAATCAGGTTGACAGCGTCGACGTAGGCCTCATCGACCAGCCGGCGAACCTCACGGTCAGCGACCGCGCTCATCTCCTGTGATAGGCCACGCTCGCCACTGATCATTTGCCCGAAGTGCGGTGAGAGCCCCAGCTGCTCAACGGCCTGACGGGCGATGCGGTTTGCTTTCTCAAGGTCGTTGGCGGCACCAGAGGAGACGGTGGCGTTGACCACGTACTCGGCGGCGCGGCCACCAAGGATGTAGATCAGCTGCTCATGGATGAACTGTTCGTTATGCAAAGCCCGGTCTGACTGGGCGATCACAGCGAAGCCGGCGGCACGGCCGCGCGGACTGATGGTCGCATGCAGTGTTGGATCGCAACTCGGGCACAGCTCAGCGCATAGCACATGCCCGGCTTCGTGGTAGGCGATCGTTTCCTTCTCACCCGGGGCGAGTGTCGCGTGCGCTTTGCGGGGGCCGGCGATGACCCGCAGGAACCCTTCCCACAGGTGCGCGTGGCCGATCACCTCGGCGCGTTCACGGGCGGCCATGATCGCGCCTTCGTTGAGCATCTCAGCAAGCTGCGCGCCACTTGACCCGGCCGTCGACGCCGCGAGCGCGGGCAGGTCCACATCAGCCCCGATTGGCTTGCTGCGGGAATGAACCCGCAGGATCTCAAGCCGTCCCTGCTCGGCCGGCAGGCCGACATGCACGTGCCGTGTCAGCCGGCCGGGACGTAGCAGCGCCTCATCCAAGGTGTCAAGCCGGTTGGTGGCTGCGATCACAACGACGTTTTCACGGCCGTTGAACCCGTCAAGCTGGACCAGGATCTCGTTCAAGGTCGTTTCCTGCTCCTGATGTCCGCCGCCATGGCCGCCGCGTTTACGCCCGACGGCGTCGATCTCATCGATGAACACCACACACGGAGCTTTCGCGCGGGCTTTCTGGAACAGGTCGCGGACACGGCTCGCGCCGACCCCAACATACATTTCGACGAACTCGCTGCCGCTCATCGCGAAGAACGGCACGCCGCTCTCCCCCGCCACCGCCTTTGCGAGCAGGGTCTTACCGGTGCCAGGCGGTCCGTACAGCACAATGCCGGCGGGCATCCGCGCCCCCACCTGGCTGTAATGCACCGGGTTTGACAGGAAGTCGACCATTTCTCGGACCTCCCCCACAGCCTCGTCGCAGCCGGCGACATCCGCGAACCGCACATCAGGCACCGTGTCGGCAGCGTCACGGACCCGCATCATTTGCCGATTCTGATTGCGGCCCGTCGCAGTGGCAGGCCGGCCGCTGCGGTTCATCCGGGCCATCAGCAGCACCAACAGGAGCACGATGCTCAGGCAGATGATCACCACATACCCGGCATGGATGCCGCTACCAGGCGTTGTTGATGCGACGGTCAGGTTCACACCACCGGAGGTCATCTGGTCGGTGAGCTGCTGCTCAAGCGCGGGTGGGAAGTAGGCCACCTCCTGCTTGCCGGATGTGAGCTTCACCTGCACTCGGTGAGTAGCCGGCCGCATCGTCGCCGATGTCACCTGATGGGCGTGCAGTGCTGCGGTCAGCTGCGTGTAACTGATCGTCTTCGGCACTTGCGCAGACCGGTACGGACCACCGTTTTCAACCGTGCCACCGTAAGCCGGGCTTCCCGCGTTTGTTTGGAGCGCCGCGTTCGACGTCCCCTTGGCAGGATGGGTGGAGGCGTACGCGGCGCCGGCGACAGCGCCGACCAGCAGGCACACGACTCCTACACGGAGAAAGAAGACGTGGAGCTCGTTCCTCGCTTTTGCTGCTTGCAGATGTGCGCGTAGCCGCCGCCCTGGTGTTCTCATCGTGTGCTGTCCTAGTTGGTTGACGGTCCGGTCAAAGATTGAGCTTAGGATGCCCGGGTTGGGGTTGACCGCGGCCCGGGTTTAGTGAACGGTTAGCGGCCAATCGTCGGCCTTCCAACAGCTGAGCGATCGTGCAGCCGTTCCGACTACGGATCGCTAGCGCCGGCCCGCGTCGAAGCGGCGGCGGTCGCGCTTTGTCGGGCGCCCGCCAAGATCGACCGGACCGCCGAGCCGGCGCAGCTCCGCCTGGCGTTCGCGCTCCGCGACGCTCTCCTCCGTCTCGCCATACAGCTTCGTCGCCTCCGCGGCCGATACGCGGCGCTCGGCCGCGCCGCGCACGATCACAGTCCGCCGGACGGGGCCGAGAGTCAGTTCGAGTTCATCACCCGGCCGCGACCTCGCGGCTCGGCTTGACCGCCACGCCGTTGACGTGAACGCGTCCGCCCTTGACGGCTTCCGCCGCCAGCGCGCGCGTCTTGAACAGCCGCGCGGTCCACAGCCATTTGTCGACGCGCATCATCCTCCGGCGAGGACGGCCGTGTACCCCTCGGCCTTCAGCATCTGGACCACCACGTCGCGATGATCGCCCTGGATCTCGATCACGCCGTCCTTTACCGAGCCCCCGACACCGCAGCGCTTCTTCAGTTTCCCCGCGAGCTCCTTCAGCCCCGCGTCATCGACCGGCACGCCCGAGACTGTGGTCACGGCCTTGCCGCGGCGGCCCGCAACCTCGCGCCGGACCTTGACGCGATCACCATCTGCTCGCCTTTCCCTCAGGCCACGGTCGGGCGCCTTGCGCAGGTCGCCATCGACCGTTGAGTACACGACCCGAGAGTCCGACTTCATGGCTTTTACGGTATCGCGTCGCTCAGTGCGGACCCGGAGGGACGGCCTATTCTCGATGGGCATGGCCGCCGTCCGCACCCCGCTTGCCGCCGCCCCGTTCGTCACCGGTCCGGCGCCGCGTAGATGCCACTCGTCGACGAGGCCGCGCTTCGCGAGCTGACGCTGCGGGACGAGCAGCGCCTTCGCCGCCAGGCTCACCGGCTCCGTCGCGGCAACGAGGAGGGCCGGGCGCGCTTCGAGCGACAGCTTGCCGAGGCGCAGGCCCGGGTGCAGCGACGGCGCGCGTCGGTCCCCGAGGTCTCCTACCCGCCGCAGCTGCCGGTGTCCGCGCGTCGCGACGACCTGCTCGCGGCGATCCGGGATCACCAGGTCGTCGTCGTGGCCGGGGAGACCGGCTCGGGCAAGACGACCCAGCTGCCCAAGCTCTGCCTCGAGCTCGGGCGTGGCGTGCGCGGGGCCATCGCCCACACCCAGCCGCGACGGCTCGCGGCGCGCACCGTGGCGCAGCGGATCGCGGACGAGCTCGACGTGCCGCTCGGCGGCGCCGTCGGCTACGCGGTCCGCTTCGATGATCGCGGCTCCGAGGACACCCTGGTCCGTCTGGTCACGGACGGCCTGCTGCTCGCCGAGATCCGCCGTGATCCGCTGCTGCGCCGCTACGACACGGTGATCGTCGACGAGGCGCACGAGCGCTCGCTCAACATCGACTTCCTGCTCGGCTGCCTGCACCGCATCCTGCCGCGGCGCCCCGATCTCAAGCTGATCATCACGAGCGCGACGATCGACCCCGAGCGCTTCAGCGAGCACTTCGGCGGCGCCCCGATCATCGAGGTCTCGGGCCGGACCTACCCGGTCGAGGTCCGGTATCGGCCGCCGGGAGAGGACGAGGAGCTGCTCGACGCGCTGGCGGACACCGTCGAGGAGCTGCTCGCCGAGCGCGACGGTGACGTGCTCGCGTTCTTCTCCGGGGAACGGGAGATCCGCGACGCCGCGGAGCTGCTCAGCGGACGGCTCGGGCCGGGCGTCGAGGTGCTGCCGCTGTACTCGCGGCTCGCGGCCGCCGATCAGCAGAAGGTCTTCGCCAGCGGGCGAAGACAAACGAGCCGCCGGGTCGTCCTCGCGACGAACGTCGCCGAGACGTCGGTGACCGTCCCCGGCATCCGCTGCGTCGTCGACACCGGCCTCGCCCGGATCTCGCGCTACAGCGCGCGGCTGAAGGTCCAGCGGCTGCCGGTCGAGCCGATCTCGCGCGCGTCGGCCGACCAGCGCAAGGGCCGCTGCGGCCGCCTCGCCGACGGGATCTGCGTCCGGCTCTACTCGGAGGACGATTTCAACGCGCGGCCGGAGTTCACCGACCCGGAGGTCCTGCGAACGAACCTCGCGAGCGTGATCCTCCAGATGGCCGCGCTCGGGCTGGGCGAGATCGAGGCGTTCCCGTTTCTCGAGCCGCCCGACCGCCGCCAGGTCCGCGACGGCGTCGCGCTGCTGCACGAGCTGCGGGCGTTGGATCCGTCGGCCGCCGAGCCGCTCACGCCGCTCGGGCGCAAGCTCGCGCGGCTTCCGATCGACCCGCGCCTGGGTCGCATGGTGCTGGAGGCCGACAGGCTCGGCTGCGCCCGCGAGGTGGCCGTGATCGCCGCCGCGCTGTCGATCCAGGATCCACGCGAGCGCCCCGCCGAGCAGCGCGGCCAGGCCGACCAGCTCCACGCCCGCTTCACGGATCGGTCGTCGGACTTCCTCGCCTACCTGAACCTGTGGCGCTACCTGCGCTCGCTGGAAGGCGAGCTCTCGCGCTCGCAGGTCCGCAAGCGCTGCAAGGCCGAGTTTCTGCACTACCTGCGCATCCGCGAGTGGCAGGACCTCGTCGCCCAGCTCGAGGACGCGGCGCGCGAGGTCGGGGTGACGCTCAACGACGCGCCGGGCGAGGCGCCTGAGATCCACGCCGCCCTGCTCTCCGGGCTGCTCTCGCACCTGGGAATGAAGGACGGCGCGACGCCGCGAGTACACCGGCGCGCGCGGGGCGAAGTTCGCGATCTTCCCCGGCTCGGTGCTCGCGCGCCGCGGGCCGACGTGGGTGATGGTCGCCGAGCTCGTCGAGACGACGCGGCTGTGGGGCAGGACAGCGGCGGCGGTCGACATCAGGCAGGTCGAGCCGCTCGCCGAGCACCTCGTCAAGCGCTCCTACGGCGAGCCGCGGTGGGATCGCCGCCGCGCCGCCGTCGTCGCGTCCGAGCAGGTGACGTTGTACGGCCTGCCGATCGTGCAGTCGCGGACCGTCCAGTACGGGCGGATCGACCCGGCGGCCGCGCGCGAGCTGTTCATCCGCCGCGCGCTCGTCGAGGGCGATTGGGACCAGCACCACGCGTTCATGCGCGAGAACGAGCGCCGTGTGGAGGAGGTCGAGGCGCTCGAGGCGCGGGCGCGACGGCGCGACCTGCTCGCGAGCGAGGCGGCGCGGGCGGCGTTCTTCGACGCGCGGGTACCGGAGGACGTCGTCAGCGGGCGTCACTTCGACCGCTGGTGGAAGCAGGCGCGGCAGACCCAGCCGACGCTGCTCGACTACCCGATGGACATGTTGATCGAGGGCGACGTCGCGCCCGAACGACCGTGACCGGCCGGCGCGTCTGGAAGCAGGGCTCGCTGGAGCTCGCGCTGTCCTACCGCTTCGACCCCGGCTCGGCGGCCGACGGCGTCACGGTCCACGTCCCGCTCGCGTCGCTCGGGGCGGTGCGGGAGACGAACTTCGAGTGGCTCGTGCCCGCGTTTCGCCAGGAGCTCGTCGTCGCGCTGTTGCGCACGTTGCCGAAGCGACTGCGCACGCCGCTGGTTCCGATCCCCGATACCGCGGCCGCGCTGCTCGCCGACGTCAAGCCGCGCTCCGGCCCGCTGCTCGAGGTGCTCGCCGAGGCGATCGAGCGGCTGCGCGGCGTGCGCATCAGCCCCGCCGACTGGTCACTCGACGATCTGCCCGCGCACCTGCGGATGACCTTCTCTGTCGAGGACGAGGACGGATCGGTGCTCGCGTCGGGCCGGTCCCTCGACGCGCTGCGCGATGAGCTGCGGCCGGCGCTGAAGGCGCGCCTGCAGCACGCGATGCCGGCGCTCGCGCGCCATGGGATGCGCGGCTTCGACGTCGAGTCGCTGCCGCGCACGGTCGACCTCGCCGGCGGCCTGCGCGGCTTCCCGGCGCTCGTCGACGAAGGCGACGCGGTCGGAATCCGGATCTGCGAGACCGCGGGCGAGCAGGCCGTGACGATGGCCCGCGGAACCCGGCGGCTGCTGCGGCTCACCGTTCCCTCGCCGCGCCACTGGGTGACCGGTCAGCTCGGCCCGCAGCTGACCCTCGCGCTCACCGCCGCGCCCCACGGCACGCTGGAAGCGGTGATCGAGGACGCCACGACCGCGGCGCTCGACGCGCTGATCGCGAGTGGCGGCGGGCCGGCGTGGGACGCCGAGGCGTTCGCGGCGCTCCGCGAGCACGTCCGCGGCGAGCTCCGGCCCACGACGCTCGAGGCGCTGCTCGCGCTCGGTCGGATCCTCGAGGCGGCGCGAGCCGTCCGCGAGCGGCTCGACGCGCTCCCGGCGAGCGCTGCCTTCGGCCCCGCGCGGGAGGACGTCGCCCGCCAGCTCGGCCGGCTCGTCTACCCCGGGATGCTCGCGGCGGCCGGCCTCGCGCGGCTGGACGATGTCGAGCGCTACCTGCGCGCCGCGGCGCAGCGCCTCGAGCGGCTGGCGAGCCACGTCGCCGCCGACCGCGAGCGGATGGCTGCGATCCACGAGCTGGAGGCTCAGGCCGCCGGACGCAGTGACGTGATGTGGCTGATCGAGGAGGTGCGCGTCGCCCAACTCGCCCCAGGCCCGCACGTCCGCCCGGGCGCGACGGTCAAGCGCGTCCGCGAGGCCCTCGCGATGAGCTGAGGAAGCCAAACCACGAGGGGCGGGTAGCGAGAATGGTGTGATGGACGATGCGTACACGACGCTGGCGGGGCGCTACAGGCTGGTTGAGGTGATTGGCCGCGGCGGGATGGGCACGGTCTACCGGGCTGTGGATTTGGTCCTGGGGCGAACTGTGGCCGTGAAGGTGTTGCCTGGGTTGCTCGCCGATCAGGACCCGACCAGCGTCGCTCGATTCGAGCGCGAGGCCCGCACTGTCGCAGCGTTGAATCACCCCGCGGTCGTGGCGGTCTATGACACGGGCGCCGATGCGACGAGTCGGTTCATCGTTATGGAGTTCGTCGAGGGCCGCAGTCTGGAGGAGATCTTGCGCGATAAGGGTCGGCTCGACCCCGAGCGAGCGGCGAGAGTCGTGGCACGGGTCGCGGACGCGCTTGCGGATGCACATGCGGCAGCGATCGTGCATCGTGATATCAAGCCCGCGAATGTGATGGTCGCTGAGGATGGATCGGTCAAGGTGCTGGACTTTGGTATCGCCCGAGCGATCGACGCCACGACGCTGACGCAGAATGCCGCGGTGATCGGCACCGCGGCCTATATGGCCCCCGAGCAGGCGCTCGGCAAGCCGGCTGACGAGCGCTCAGACATCTATTCGTTGGGGTGCGTGCTCTACGCGCTGATCACCGGACATCCCCCGTTCAGCGGCGACGTCGCCGCTGCCGTCCTGCACCAGCAGGCGCATATCGCTCCGGACCGGTTGCGGTCCCACGACAGCCGTGTGTCGCCGGCGCTTGATGGGCTCGTGATGGAGATGCTCGAGAAGTCGCCGGCCGATCGACCTCAGACCGCGGCGCAGGTCCGCGACCGGCTCACAACCCTGTCATCTCACCCGCCCTCGGCGCCGGTGTCCACCGACCCAACAGCGCGGCTACCACAGATCACAACCACGTTGCCGCTGCCACCCGCCGCGCCACCCGGCCGCGGGCGGCTGGCGGGTCGGCGGCTGGCGGGTCGGCGGCTGATCCTCGTCGGTGGGCTGGCCGCCGCGGCTCTCGTGATCGTGCTGGTTGCGACCACGCCAGGTGGAAGCTCTGATCAGAGCACGACGGGTCGGCACCATGGCGCCACAGCGTCAAAGAAACGACCGCACGTGACCACGCCGACGACAACCGCCGCGGTCTCCACCACACAGGTCACGAGCACACGGACGACGGCCCCAAGCAAAGCACCTAAGCCGCGCACCGTGTCTGCGACAGCGGGCGCGCTCACGGCGCTGACGACCCAAGACGTCCAGTCCGGAACGATCGATCAGCAAGCCGCCCAACAGATCGGCAACGGTCTCACCAACGTCCTGAACGCCTACGAGACGGGCAACACGATGAATGTGCAGCACCAACTCGCCACGCTCTCACAACAGGTGGCGATGCTCGAACAACAGGGACACGTCACACCTGGTGCAGCGCCCGCCCTCACCAGCGCTGTCCAGAACCTCAGCACCGCGCTTGCCAGCACCCCGTCCCCGACCACACAGATAACGAACGGCGGGCCGCCCGCCCAGCCGCCAGGTCACGGAGGGGTTCCTCCAGGCCAAGCGAAGCGCGCCAACCCGCAAGGCGGTTAGCTCCGCTCGAGCCGGCTGCCCGTCTCGGCGGACTAACCTGCGATCCTGCGCACCGGGCGGAGGACTTTTTGACTCGTCAACCCGCAGAGGAGCTACGCGAATGACTGGGAAGGCTGACTTCACACAGGATGAGTGGAACCTCGTACTCGAGGCGCCCCCGAGTGCCGGCTTGATCGTCGTCACTGCCCAGCATGGCGGCACGTTCCGCGAGACGATCGCGATCGCCAAGGCCTACACCGAAGCGCGCCAGGAACACGGCGAAAGCGAACTGCTCGACGAGATCACGGCCGCCAAGCCCGAGCGCGACCACACCCACTACCACTCGCCCGAAGAGCTCAAGCAGGGAAGCCTGCAGCACCTGCGCGACGCTGTAGCTCTGCTCGAGACGAAGGCCACCCCGGCCGAGGTCGGCGACTACCGGCGCTTCATCCTGACACTGGCCGAAAAGGTTGCCAACGCCCACCGCGAGCACGGCCAAAGCGTCAGTGCCGCCGAGCAGCAGGCGATCGCCGAGATCACCACGGCGTTGGGCGGCGACGGCAGCTAACCGCCGCCGCTTCGCACGTACCGCCCCGTCGAGCTTGGCTGCGGTGCCGCCTGCCAGTCGTTTTCGGTCCGCAGCGCGATGGATCCCGGTGGTGGCGCTTGCCTTCATCATCGTCGTGGTGCTGCTCGTCGTGCTGGGAGGCTCGTCGCCGCCCGCCGGTTACGACGCGTCCTATCCACAGTGCTCGGGGTCCTACCCGACGAACGTGTTGTTCGGGGTCGTCGGTGTAAACGGCGGGCTGGCACACGATGCAAACCCGTGTTTCGGCGGGGAGCTGCGCTGGGCGCGCGACGCGCCCGGGCAGAAGCGACCGAAACAACCGCCCCTGTCGCTGTACATCGACACCGGTAACCCTGGCGCTCACATCTCGGAATGGCCCAAGGGCGGCAACGCTCCGGTCTACGGTGCCTGTAACGGCCTGCTGACCAACGCCTGCTCCTACATTTACGGCGTCCAGCGCGCCGACTACTCCTACCGCCTCGTCGCCGCGCAGGACCCAGTCGCTGCCGAGACCGCACCATGGTGGCTCGATGTTGAGCTGGCGCTGAGTTGGGCTGGGACCTACCAACTCAACATCGCCGCACTGCAGGGCTACATCGCCGGACTGCACAACGCCGGCGCGACTGGACCGATCGGGATCTACTCCACCAGTGCCCAGTGGAACGAGATCACAGGCCTGACTGCACAAACAACGTCAACGGCCTTCAACGGGCAACTCCCCGATTGGGTGGCCGGAACCGACGCAACACGGACTCAGGCGCAACAGAACTGCGCAAGCGATAGCTTCACCGGCGCGCCGCCGACGCTCGCCCAATACCGGATCGGCCAATTCGACGCCGACCTGCGCTGTACGGAGACGCGCTGACCAACGATCAAGCCCTAACTGAGTTGCGCCTGCGACGAAGCGGTCAAATCCGCTCGTCTATCGCAAGTCCCGGATCCGAGCAAGCGTCTGGCACTCCGGTCACCGTCGCCACCTGAGCTTCGAGGCAGTATCGACCGGACTCGGGCTTGTCGGGTAACTGACCGCGTTCAGCGCTCCGTGGCGTCGGCGGAGGCTGGTGTCAGCAGCAGAGTCGTGGCTGCTGATGCGTCAGTCGTCATCCCTGCGACCGTTTTGTCTCCGGACATCCCGTACTTGGCGCGGTACGCGTCGTCGACTGCTGCTCGCACGTCCGCGTCTTCATCGCCGACATCTACCACGACGACGTTGAGCTCCAGGCCAGGAACGCGGATGCGAGCTGCTCCGGTCTTGGTGACCTGACCGAACCAACCCGTGCTGCGCCGGTACCAGGTGCGGACATACACCTGGTCATCGACGCAAACCACCCAGATCGGTAACCACCGGCTCGCGCGATCGTCAGCCGGTCGGCTGACGATCTCTAGCTCGCGGGCCTCGGAGATTCGCTTCAACTGCTCTGGCGCCCAAGAAGCAGTCACGACAGGTCTTCTCGGCGCTGGCCGCCTCCGGTCATCTCGTGCTTCTCATGACTCCTAGGCGCGTTTGGGTTGTTCCCAAAGGACGGCTGAGTGCCCGCGATGCGTTTCGAGCAGTTGTTGCCTTGCCTCGAATCCGCTGTCGCCCGGGATCTCGTCGGCATAGATGCCGCCACCCGGCCCGAACGCGAAGTACGTCAGCCAAAACGAGTCTCCGAAGCTGTGGGCCGGAGTGACCTGGCGGCCATCGATCTCAAACAGCGCCGGCCCATTCTCACCATAAACCCGTCCGTTGGGTGCACGTTCAAGCAGCGAGTAATCCCCGCCGCTTTCTCTCGCGCTCGACCCGGGCCCGACCTGATGGGCCACGCCGGCGGGGGTGATCTGCCAGACCGACCAGCCGTTGAACCCGGCGACGTCGATGTTGCCGCGCCGATCAATCGCCAACGGCCCGAAGTCGCGCAGCGCGCCGTCCAGGACCGACGGCCCGCTGCTCACGACCGCGCGGATCGGGATCAGCGTCCCGCCGGAGGTGAGCCGCAATACCTGTAAGCCAGTGGAGATATACAGCTGCCGGTCCGGGCTAAACGCGATCATCGGGGCTTCAGAGCTGACAGACCGGGGTGCGCCAAGCGCGGCACTCAGGGCGGGAGTGCCGGCGACGATCTTCGCCAGAGGCTGCCGATGCGCGGTGGGGAGTGGCTGCCCGTCGCCAGCAACCGTCCGAATGATTCCGTCGTGACCGACGACACGGATGCGACCACCGTCGGCGATGTACAGGTCGCCTCTCTGGGAGACCGCAATATCCGTGATCGTTGACAGCTTGGCTCGTGTCGCGGGACCGCCATCACCCGAGAAGCCATCACGACCATCACCGGCGATCACCCGAAAACGCCCGTCGGGCAGACGCACGAGCACGCGATGTCTGGCTATATCGGCCACGTAAAGAGCTCCGTCCGAAGCAACCGCGAGCGGACCGGCGCTCGCGAGCGACACGACCTTGCCGACGGGAAGGAGGCCAACCAAGTGGTGACCAACTGAAATGGTCGGTCGCCTGGCGCCTGAACGGGTCAGTGACACGACGGCCCCGATACCTCCAAATATGACTATCAACGTCACTGCGGAGAGCGCCCAGCGGCGGCGCGCTCGCGCTCTGGCCTCCTTGACCACCGACTCAAGCCCTGCCGGCGAATCCATGGGCAGCTCTCGGGTGTGATCATCGACCACGGGCATGACACTAGTCTGACTATCACCATCAGCTCTTGTCAAACGCTGGGGATGCTTGCGTTGCTACCGAAGCAGAGTCTCGTCTAATCGTTCGGGCTCTCTCGTGGCACTCCTTAGCGTCGATTCATCAGCCGCTCTTACTGGCCGAACCTAGCGTCGAAGTTGATGACAGAGAGACTCGAATCGGCGCGCAGGTTCGTCGAACCCCACGGAGAATCGCCGGAAGGAGACGGCGAGCGGACCAACACCACGACCGCCATCGCAGAGCGGCCAGAACTGCTGAGTCCACCGGTCACCGGCACCGGCTCAGAACAGAAGGCCGATGCCTGGACGCGTGAGAGCGAGGCGTCGTGGCCGAGGCTTACGCGCCGGCAGCTTCTTCAAACCGCGCTCGGAGCGTGTGTCGTGGGCGCCACTGGGTTCGGCGTTACGCGGATCACAAGCGGATCCACGCCGCCACCGCCACCGCGGTTCCGGTCACGGCCTGACCTCTCCCCCCCACCGACGGCAATCCTGGTCCCGGCCGATGAGACTGCACCTGGCCTGGTGTTGCTGAGCGCCGCCCGAACTGACGCCTACCAGCACGGGCCGATGATTGTGGACAATGCGGGCCGACTGGTGTGGTTCGCCCCTCGCACGCAAGGGTCGATGAACCTCCAGGCGCAAAGTTATGAGGGCAAACCCGTATTGACGTGGTGGCAGGGCGAGCTGGTCCTGCCCGCCGGCTACGGTCAGGGCGAGTACGTGATCGCCGGCTCCGATTACAACGAGCTGGCCCACGTTCACGCGGGCAATGGGCTCCATGGAGACCTTCACGAGTTCGTGATCACGCCTCAGGGCACTGCGCTGTTCACGGCGTACAAACCGATGCGCCAAGACCTCTCGGCCGTTGGCGGATCAGCTCACGGCTCGCTGCTCGACTCACGAATGCAGGAGGTCGAGATCGCCACCGGCCGGGTCCTGTTTGAATGGAGCGCCGCTGAGCACATCGCACTGAGTGAGTCCTACGTCGCGGCTCCGAAGGACCCGGGCGCGCTCTTTGACTTCTTCCACATGAACTCGATCGACGTGCTGCCGGACGGGAACCTGCTGCTGTCCGCGCGCCACACCTCCGCTCTATACAAGATCGACCGCTCTTCAGGGGCAGTGATCTGGAGGCTCGGTGGTAAGCGCAGCGACTTCCAGGTTCAGTCGCGGGCGAAGTTCGCTTACCAGCATCACGCTCGCCACCACCCCGGCGGTGTGATCACGGTGTTCGATGACGGTGCCGGTCCCACGAACGTGGAGCCCGGCGCGCCGGCACAACGCGTATCGCGCGGCCTGAAGCTCAGCGTCGACGTTAACTCAATGCAGGTGCGGTTGGTGCAGGAGTACCTGCCCGATCCACCAATGCTCGCCCACAGCCAGGGCAGCATGCAGCTGCTCTCCGACGGAAACGTGTTCATCGGCTGGGGCTCGGAGCCCTACTTCTCGGAGTACGGATCGCAGGCGGACCTGCGATTTGAGGGGAAGATCGGCGAAGGTTCTAACTCGTACCGAGCGTTCCGCTCCCAATGGGTCGGGAGGCCGGCCGAGCGCCCTGCGGTCGCGGTGGAGCGCGTGAACCCCGACACTGTCAATGTCTTTGCGAGCTGGAACGGCGCGACGGACGTTTACCGCTGGGATGTGCTTGCTGGCAACACTCGCGACGTTTCAACAGTAGTGGGCACTTACGCCCGCGACGGCTTTGAGACTTCGATGCAGGTCTCAACCGTCTACAAGTACATCGCCGCGCGCGCGCGTGACGGAGACGGCGGGATCATCGGTCGCTCAGCCGCAGTTCGTACGCCGGCCTCGGGCACCGCGATCGGTTAGCAGGGCCGCCCACGTTCGCGAACGAACGTTCCGGACCGGGGGTGATAACCCAAGTCTCGCGCCCCTTGCGACGATCTAAGCGCAAGCCGGTTCCGCACTGCTGCTTCGGCCTGAAATCATTCGTCGGCGATTCGTGATTCTGACCAGCGGTTTGCCGGCACGGATCGCTAGGCCCCGCCTTGGTTGGCAATCGCGCGCGGTGGCATTCCGATCGTGTCATCTGACGAGACCCGGATATGAACGGAGTCGTCACGATGGTTTCGCGCGTTGCGGGAACAACTGACGCCCGACGCAAGGATGCTCATTCGCCCATCCAGCGGCTTCGCGTGGCACCCGACCCGCGGGTCTCACGCCGGGTGCCACGCATGCCCTCCGTAAAGAAACCGCCGACTGGACTTCACTAGTCCAGTCGGCCTGATTTCTTGGTCTCAGCCGACGATGCGGCGTTGTGTTGTGTGACGGCGCGTGACGCCTGCACCCAGCGCGGCGACGCCGAGCAGCAACGTGGCGCCGGCCGCTCCGAGCCCGGCGTCGTCCCACTGGAACCCCGAGTTGGTCTGCTGAACCGAGGACCCGATGAGCAGATGATTGGGATAGCCGCCCCCCGAGGTTGCATCCGTGTGGAAGTTCAAGGGCAGCGTGTATGCGACGCTGCCGGTGCCCGGCACCGGCTTGCTGACGCCTCCGTCGTTGAACATCGCCTGCGCCGCCGTCGGAAACCCCGCTGCGGCGATGATGATGGCACCAGCGAGCGAGCGCTTGATCAGGTGTTGCTTATACATGTGTGCCTCCTCGTTACGAGTAGAAAAAGGGTCGAGCACGCCCACCCACGTGATCTGGTCGACCGGCAGCTCGCTGCGAGCGCCAGTCGTGCGGATCGCTTCGCAAGGTGCGTCGTATGTGCAAGAGGTGCGGCTCCTGTCTTCGAGACGAATGAGCTGATCCAGGACACTCCTCCTCGGCGTTGCACTGTTCTGTACGAATCAAGAGCACGGAAGACCGCCCGTGATACGCCGCGCGCTCTGCTCGGCGCCCGGAGCAAACGGCCGCCTCGCCGTTGGCGCGAACGCCGAAGCGCCGAGCGGCAGAGCTTCTACGCAACCGGGAACCAGCGCGTAGATTTCCCTTGTGGGACTACTGACTCCCGCCTACATCGACCGGGGCACTTCCCAGCTCTATTACCTGGCATTCGACTTGCAGGTTGCACGCGCTCCCATCCGCAAAGGCGTCGCCTATGCAATCGACGGATGCCTCGCACGCGCCCGGTGCGACTCAGCGGAGGGCGCGAAGCTCGCAGCGATTCGCGTTGCCCTTTTAGGTGCGTGGTTTGCGGACAACCCCGCCCGGCAGAGCACGGTTGACGAGGCAAAGCGAGAGGCGCTGGAAATTGCTAAAGCGGCTGGCCTCGACGAGCCTGTCTCATTAGAACCCCGGTCCGTCCGGCTTCTAAACCTCGCGCCTATAACCCCACTGGCTGCCGACTCCTGAGTTCGTTGGAGCGCCTTGAGGCGAGCCTATCGCCCCGGGGTCGGGCGTTGAGGAGTGGCTGGTCGTTGCCTAACCGGGTCATCCCCCGGTCTCCGACCCCCGCGCGGCTGTCACCTAGCCGATTGTTGTTATCGGCGGTCACGTTTGCAACCCTGGCGAGCGCACCGTCACGCATGCGCCACCGTGGCAAGCACTCGTCTGGCGTATCGCCACCGGACGGTTGCGGCTGTGGATCAGCCGTCGAAGGTCTTCAGAAGTCGTCCGTTCCTGCCGTACCAGAGGACCGTCGTAGGCCCATACGAGCCGTGCCCGAGTACAAGCCCGACGTTTGAGTGGATCACAACAGAGTTGCTGAACGGGTGAAGATGCGGCGGCGTGAACTTCATGACCACTCGAACGACGCCGTCGGGGACCACGACTGCCTGTAGCCAGCTTGTCGACTGATCGCCGTAGAGTCCGTCGACGTCGATCCCTGGGAGCGCCGGTCCTCGCTTAATCTGCTGAGCTGTCCCTACGAACACCGGTGCGGTGTTGCCCACCACGAGCATCATGAGCGCGATCGAGCCCGAGTCCGTGTCCAGGCCCGAGAACGTACAGAGGATGGCCGGGAAGAACGCGACTTGGAGCTGGCGGGGGCCGTCGAACACACGGACATACCTGTCGAAGATCGTCCGTATCCGGTACGGGTATCGATCCCAAATCCCCAGTGAGGTGTGGTCTATCGGGGTCGCTGGCTCTCGGAGAACCGAG
Organism: uncultured Conexibacteraceae bacterium; assembly: GCA_963720195.1. Lineage (GTDB taxonomy): Bacteria > Actinomycetota > Thermoleophilia > Solirubrobacterales > Solirubrobacteraceae > Palsa-465. The sequence continues at coordinate 737,804 of CAVRFD010000003.1, read as the reverse complement.
AGTGTCGAGAGCAACGCTTTGCCGGGCGACACGTCGCTGTGTACGAGCGCCGGCATCCGCTCGGTTCCAATCCTCGCGCAGCCAAGCGACGCATTCGGACTACTGCCGCCACAAGCCGTCAGCAGCAAGCTAGCGATCACCAGCGAGGCGAACATCAGCGCAAAACCCCTGACGATCCCCAGCCGCAGCCCGCTGGTCACTGTGCGCCTGCTCTAACGAGCACCACGACTGCAGCAACCACATGGTTGATTGGCGAGATGCCAGACCGGTCAACGCACACGCGCGTCCGGCGCGCACCCCTTGAGCCCGACATGCCAAGATTCTGGCCTAATGGATGAGGGCTCGTCAACGCAATCATCTGCTCATGAGTGCTCTGCCACGTGCGACACGAAAGTCGCACATAACGAGTGAACTATCGGATTGGAGATCGACGGATGTGAGTTGAGCGGTAGTTCCAGGTCCGTGCTCAAGTGGTCTGTCCCCACCTTGGCGTGCGTTGTCCGGCTCCGGTCGGCGGGGTGCGAAGCCCAGGGTTCAAGCCCAAGGGCTGCCTGTTCCATCCAGGCGGCCACAGGCGAGGGGAAGACCGGACGGGCGAACACGTGTGAACCCTTGGTTGATGCCTCGTTAAGCGCGTTCTCGCCGATGGGATGTTGGCGGGTTTCAGGGACTGGCCGTTGCGAAGCGGTAGGTGCCCGGCCGGGAAGTGGCTCCGGTCGGGGTGAGCACCACCGTCCCCGGGGCACAGAGGGCCCCCGACTGCCCGGAAGCCGCGCACCGTTCCGCTTCGCGCGTGGATCGGGCTAGTCGCGAGAGGCGCAGACTGCTCCTACTCGACGGAAGAGAGCAGGGACCACGGCGCGTAGCGTTGCTGCGGGCCGGGTAACGGAATCAGTGTATGAACGCGATATGGATGATCAGCCGGTGGAACGGGTCGTGCGGACGCCGGGTTCGTGCGCACGCGACGATTGGGCGTGCGCTTCTGCTCTCGGTGAATCTGGCTGCTATTGGGGCTCTCTGCCTGTCTGCCTCTACCGCACTGGCGGCCGGCCTGAACCGACCGACCGTCAAATCGCTGACGCTGTCGCCAACTTCGCTTAGCCATGCCGGAGGCACTACGCGTCTCCAAGCCGCGGTCAAGCATGCGACCTCGTGCAGAATCAGCATCACGCCCCGTCTCGCTGGGCTACCGAAGACGCGGAGTTGTTCCTCGGGGCACCTGGTCGTGAGCTTCCATGTCGGCGCGAACCCGTCTGCCGCACCACGACAGTTCACCGTGACGTTGAAAGCCGTGAAATCTGGGCACCACGTCACCAAGTCCGTGCACCTGAAGCTGACAGGGATGCAGCCATCAATCACTTCTTTCAGCGCTTCCCCGGCCGGTCTGCCGACGGCGGGTGGCGTCACGAACCTGACAGCGGGGGTCTCGGACGCGAGCACATGCCAGCTGAGCGCCTCGCCGGCGGTGACAGGTCTACCGGCGGCTGTCCCCTGCAGTGGGACGTCGTACAGCCAGCAGGTGACGCTACCTGCCAACACCTCGACGGCGGTGGTGTCGTACAGCTTCACGCTGCAAGTGACCGGCCCGGGCGGCAGCAGCACCGTCTCAACGCACCCTGTCGTAACGGTTGCCGGCTTCGCTCCCCAGCCGCCCGGGGGCTGCAACCCCCTCCCCCACTACCCCCTCCCCGAAATGGCGTGTCCCGGGGATCGTCGGGCGTCGACCAAAGCTGAGACGACCTGACTGATTCCGAGGTGATTAGGCCGCCGAGCACCAAGTACAGCATCGGCGCCGGGCCACCGCGCCTCCTGACCTTGCTGATGTCGAGCAACAATCGAGGCTCGGCCGAAAACCATAGGCAAGCCTGCCCGAGAGATTGCGGAAGGCGTCTCTGCGCCGGGCGTTAGGCGCGCGGATCAGTGGGCAGCCTGACGAGTCGGGCGCTTTGTTCCCATAGGCTCCGTGCGAGGTTGTCGTCCTGAGCCTGGTCACTGGGGGCGACGACCTGTTCGTCTTCGATGTACTCCCCGGTGAGCGCGGCAGCGTCGTCGGATAGGGCGAGCCACACCAGCGAGTGGGCGCCACGCTCCGGGGAACGGAGGAAGGGCGCACCGAGCGTAGCGATGACTTTCCAGATTCCATTTTCGTTCTTGGCGAAACCGGTGCGAACGACGCCGGGGTGAAAGCAGTTGGCGCTCAGCTCCGGCGCACGCCTGGCCAACTCGCGGGTGAACAGGATGTTGCACAGCTTCGAGGTGCCATACACGCGTGGCGAGTAGGACTTCTCCGATTGCAGGTCGTCGAGGTCCAGGCGCCCAGACCGGTGGGCGCCGGAGGCCGTGGTCACGACACGGCCTCCGGCAAGGCGGTCCCGCAGCAGGTGCGTGAGCAGGAACGGTGCGAGATGGTTGAGTGCGAAGGTCTGCTCCAGCCCCTCCGCGGTCTCCTTACGCGAGGCGAATAGTGCTCCCGCGTTGTTAGCGAGGACGTCGATGTGCTCGTGGCGCCCACGGATCTCGTCGGCCAGCGCCCGGACGTTGGACATCAGCGATAGGTCGGACACGTGCCCGTAGACCCGTTCACCGCCGCCGGCTGCCGTGGCGTCTTCAGTCACCACCCGGACACGCTCGGGATCGCGTCCCACGATGACCACCTCGGCTCCTCGCCGAGCGAGCTCGATCGCGGCGGCTCGCCCGATGCCGCGAGTAGCTCCCGTGAGCACAACGACAGTCACGCAACTGACCTTACCTGCGTCCGCTCACCTTCCCCGTACATCGCGGACCGCTGAGCGAACCGCGCGGCGGCCCGAACGTCCCCGGATCTGTGCAAGGGAGGTGTCTTTCGGTGAACCGCGAGACGCGCGTCGCGCAATAGAGGCAGGCGCCTGCCGCGTGATCCAGTTCGTGCCAATGCGCGCTCCCGACATCCGGCGACCAACCAAGGACGTCCAGTAAGCCCGATCCGGTCATTTCATCAACCGGCCGATGGCTTCTCCTCTTGGGCGAAGGGACACTTCGGGCGCTCCGGGGCGACGGCCTCGAAAGCGGTGCTTACTCGCCGTAGTGGTTACGTGGCGCAAGCCGTCCGGGGACGGGTATGTGCACTGATTGACTCTCTCGATGTAACGCCTTTCTCGTCCACGAGAACAGGGGGTCGCAATGCGGGCTGTGCGGTTGATGATTCTGGGCCTTCTGGCCCTTGGGGTTTTTGTCGGGGTCGCGGGTGCGGCGCTGCTTGGGACGAATAACGTGTACGGGACGAGCTACGGCCTGCCAGCGGGTGCGATGCTCGGCCAGGGCAAGGCAGGTGCAGACGGCAACTTCTGGTTCCTCGATAACAACAAGGGGACGGCGCCGTTCGGCAACCAGGCCCTCGGCGAGATCAACGTGACCACACACGCGATCAACGAGTACCCGCTGCCGAACGGGATTCCACGATTCCTCGGGGCTGGACCGGATGGGAACCTCTGGGTCAGCGTCGTAACAGCGCCGGCCGGGGCGGTAGTCCCGGCGATCGACCAGGTCGTCCCGGACGGGACGCTGCCGCCGACGATCAACGTCTTCAGCACCCGTTCGGGGAGTAGCCCGGACCAGCTCGGCAAGGACCGGACGGCAACCTGTGGTTCACCGATAGCGGTACCCCCAAGGCGGTCGGGGTGGTCTGCCTGACCGTCTCGCCGCTGTGCTCGTCCGCCGATGTGGCGAGCCACGCGAGCCACGAGTACAGCGGCGGCACGGCGTGCGCCAGCAGCGTTCCGGTGTGTAGTGGCAGTCTGTACGTGGGCAGCACGCCGCGGTTCGTCGGGGCGGGTCCGGATGGGAACGTGTGGTTTACCGACAACGGCACGACTCCGGCAATCGGGGAGGTCAACACCACCTCCGGGACGGTCACGGAGTGGAGCATCGCTCTCAACGGGGGCAGCGCAGGCCGCTCCCCCGGGACGATCGCGGCGGGCCCGGACGGGAACCTCTGGTTCGCCGACGCTGTCGCCGCCAGCCCGGCAATCGGCGAGTTCAACCTGAACACCGACACGATCACGGAGTACGGCCACAGCGACGGCCTGCAGGCGGGCAGCCTCGTCAACGGGACGATGGAGGGTCCGGACGGCAACATGTGGTTCACCGACTCGTCCACCACAGCCGGCGACGCGCCGATCGAGGTGATCTGCCTGCACGCATCGTCGGCGTGCACGAGCGCCGACGTCGCCACACACGCGATTCACGGGTTTCCCGTCGTCAGCTACCCGGCCAGCATTGGCAACAGCGGCGGGATCGGCTCAGACGGCAACCTTTGGTGGGTTGACCTGAGCACGACTGCCACGCCAGGGGGCCAGGCGATCGGGCAGTTCAGCCTCGGGGTCTGCGGCGGCGAGTCGCTCGCCCGCTGCAACCTGCGCGGCGTCGATCTGCAGAACATCAGCCTCGACGGCGCGAACTTGCAAGGCTCTAACCTCAACCGGGCGGAGCTCCAGAACGCTTCGCTCGTGGGCGCGAACCTCCAACGCGCCAACCTGAACGGGGTGCAGCTCCAGAGCTACGCCCAACTGAGCTACGCAAACCTGCACGGCGCCAACCTCAACGGCGCGAACCTGACCGGCGCGAACCTGACCGGCGCGAACCTGACCGAGGCGAACCTGCACGGCGCCAACCTCACCGGCGCGAACCTTGCCAATGCCAACCTGCGCGGGGCCAACCTCCACGCTGTCACATGGGCAAGCACAACCTGCCCCGACGGCAGCAACAGCGACAGCGACGGCGGCACCTGCCTCGGCCGGCCACGGCACCTCGCTCGGCCGAACCCCACACACGCGCCGCCCGGCGGGCGTTCCGCTTCCGGCCACCGACGCCGACGCCGACGACGTCCAACGTAACGACCTCCACCGCAGTTCCCAAGCCGAAGGCTGGAGGTCAGACGTACAGCTGTCGCTTCCGCGTCAATGGAGCACTCTGCCGGGAAGCCCGCTGGCTCCCGGATCGATCGAAAAACACTCGCTACGCCGCAGGTATGCGTCGCGAGTGGATTGCCAAGATCTCGATCGCCGGCGTGGTCGACTTGATCAGCCAGCAGGGTTGGGTGGCGGAGGTACCCCGTACTTGCGGATGCAGGTGTGGAGTGCGGCGAGGTAGACGGGCGAATTCTCCATGGCGTGCGGGATCACGATCGCTCCGTTGGCTTTTGGGTCGGGAAAGTTCGTGGAGCCGTGGGCGCGCATGCATCGGGAGAACTTAAGCGCCGCTGTCACAACCTGTGAGGAACCCTCGGTGGCCGAGTAGGTCGGGAGCGAGCTCCTGCAGGCACGCTGCGCGGCTGCGACTTGCAAGCCGCTGGCACCGAGTTGATGCGGAGTCAGCTTGGACTTATCGAACTGACCGTCGCTGTCGGGAGCGGGCCAAAGAGGCACACCATGAGTACGTACGCACTTGGCGAAGACAAGCGCCTGGGCGTAGGTCGACGACGCGGATGAGTCGCTGCTCGACCTGCCAGCGGTACTGATACTTCCGACCCCAGCGTTCGAGCCGCCGCATCCAGCGACGAGGACACCTACGGCTACCGTTATCAACGACCCGACCATCGCCCGCACGCTAATTCGCTGACGCACACCGTTGCGGTTTGGAATGTGACCGGCGGGTCCCATGAAGGTACTCTCCTCGGCTCTGCGCGGGCTCGACGGCACTGTGATATCGGGTCCGCGGTAACGCGACGGTTACGGACTGCGGTACCAACCCAAAAGGGTTTTGCACGGCCCCCGACCGAGCCTCGGTCAGCGCATTCGGTTCGATTCGCGTCGATCGGCGACGGCGATCCCCTTCTCGTGTCGGGCGGTAGGCGTTGGCGTGCACGAGGCGCTCGTGGGTGGTTGCAGTCGGCGCCCGTAGCGCCAGAGCGCTCCTGACGCGAGCAGGAGGAGGGCGATCAGCGCTTCAGTGACCGCGATGGCGACGGTCGCTCCGTCGATGAGGCTGCGGGCGACTAACGCGATCAAGACTGCGCTCAGCACACGCACGCAGACACGTAGTTGCCCGATGGCACGGTCGTAATCCGTCTGATTCAACGGTGAGCTTTTCCCACCGGGCGACGACAGGACATCGGGGCGTTCACTACTTCGGCGTGACACTTGAGTTGTGGGGGATCGCAGCGTCGTCGGTTGGTGTGTCGCTGCTCTTCGCGGTGGCGTGGGTGGGTCGCCCGAGGGCACCGGCGTCGGGGTTGATGACGATTACGTGAGTGGATGCGTGGGCGGCGATGTAGGCGGTCGCTGCGGTCGTAAGGGCTGAGTGGCGGGTGTCCGCTCCTAGTACGATCGCCCCGGCGTGCAGCTCGGCGGCACGATTCAGGATCTGGGTCGCGACATCGGTATGGGAGCCGTAGCTGCGCAGGAGCTCGCCGCTGACCGGAACGCCTGATTCGTGCAATTCGGCCACGCAACCGTCGAGCAGCGCTTGTGCCTGTGAGGTGTTCTCAAGTTCAGCGGTCTCTTCACCGGCGAGTACGTCGGTCTCGATCACGTGCAGCACGTGAACCGCGGCGCCGCGGGCGCGGGCGAGTGGCGTCGCGATCGCGCTGACCTGGCGGGCTGTGGGGCCGGCGACAGCGAGCACCATCGGCGTCGCACCGATACGCCGGGGCGCGAGCGGAGTGGTCCTCCCCCGATCGTCGGCGGGGACGGTCACGGCGATCGGCCGCAGTGCGTCGCGGTAGGTCCAGAGGACCGCGACGCCGATTACGGTCATCGCAGCGCCGAGGTAGAACGGTGCTTGGACGCTGACGTGCTCGGCCAGCTTGCCAGCGACGAATGGGGCGATCGCGCCGCCGCAGAACCGTACGAAGCTGTAGGCCGATGAGGCGATCGGCCGCGGGACGGGTGCTGATTCCATCACCACCTGCGTCATCAGCGTGTTCGTGATCCCGAGAAATGCCCCTGACGCGACGACGCAGATGATCAGCGCGGTCTGTGATGCGTGCAGCACGCCCATCACGAGCAGGATCGCGACGATCCCGATCAGCGCAGCCCCGAGGCCGCGGATGTCGCCGAGACGGCGGCCGATGCGGGGCGCGACGAACACGGCAAAGATCGCGAGCAAGAGCCCCCAGCCGGTGAACGTGTAGCCGAGTTGGTGGATGCTCATGTGCAGTGGGAATGGCGTGTAGGCCAGCAGCGTGAAGAACCCGAAGTTGTAGAAGACCGCCGTCAGCCCGCTGCCGCGCAGCGCGCGGTGACGCAGCGCGCGTAACGGCTCGGTGATCGAGATCCGTTCGTTCTTGGGTGGCGGCGGCGTGCGGCGCAGGAACACGCTGATCGCGACGAACGCGACAGTCATCAACGCGGCGACGCCGAAGAACGGGCCGCGCCAGCTGATCCCTCCAAGCTCGCCGCCGAGCAGCGGCCCGACGGAGATTCCGAGGCCGAGCGCCGCCTCGTAGAGCACGACCGCGCCGGCGATGCCGCCGCTTGCAGAGCCGATGATCACGGATAGCGAGGTGGCGATGAACAGCGCGTTGCCGAGACCCCACCCGGCACGCAGCCCGACGATCGCGCCAACGCTGTTCGACGCGCCCGCGGCCGCACTGAACGCAATGATCAAGACCAGCCCGACGAGCAGCGTCCGCTTGGTACCAATGCGGCTGGCGACGGCGCTGGAGACGAGCATCGAGATGCCGGTGACCGCGAAGTAACTGGTGAACAGCAGCTCGACCTCGCTCGGCGAGGCGTGCAGGTTCTTCGCGATCGCCGGCAGGATCGGGTCCACCAGCCCCAAGCCCATGAACGAGACGACGGCCGCGAACGCCACCGCCCAGACGGCTCTGGGCTGCGAGAAGAACCCGCCGTCGGCGTCGGTGTCACGGCTCATTCGCTGCCTCGCTGCTTGAAAGCTGGACCGGTCATCGCCCTCGATTAGGCGGCCACCGCGATTTCACGGATTCCGTGTTGTGCGGATCGCTCGGCATGCACGATCAGTACCGGAACCGGGCTGTGGTTCAGCACGTAGTGGCTGACGCTGCCCAGCAGCGCTGCACGGACGGCACCGCGACCGCGCGATCCCATCACGACGAGGTCGTGACGGCCCTCCTTGAGCTGTCGGATCAGCGCGAGCCGGATCGGCTGCTCGCTCAGCACCGTCGTCACCCCGAGGTCAGCAGGCACCCGATCACGCGCCCTCCGGATGACAGCCTCGGCCTGGCGGAGAGCGTTCTCGCTCAGCTGACCGACCTCCTCGCCGGCCAGCAGGTACGCGGTCGGCGGGACTTCGGCCACGGCCGTCATCAGTGTCAACCGGGTGTGCTCACTCTCGGCGAGGTCGATCGCGTGCGCCAACGCTGCATCGGCATCGGCCGAGTCGTCGACCGAAACCAGGATGTTGTGAAACATGACGCCTCCCTCAAATCGAACGGTGACGGAAGCTGTGCTCGATACGTCAGGTCTGGCGAGCAGAGCTGAGGTCTCCGCAGACTATATCGAAAACAAATATAGTTTGTCAATATGGAATCGGCTACGATCGTCACGCTGAACCGCTCCGACCAGATCGACTACGTCTCAAGGCGGCTGCCCTCGGCGGCGAGCCTGCTCGCCCGGCTGCTCGTACGGCAGCTCGGCGCCGAGCTATCGCGCACTGAGGTCGGCGTGCTGAACACTCTCAGCAGCGGGCCAAGACGAATCACCGAGCTGGCGGAACTCGAAGGACTCGCCCAGCCGACGATGACCAGCCTCGTCAAGCAACTCGAACAGCGAGAACTGGTACGCCGCGACCGACACGCCGGCGACGGGCGCGTCGTTCTGGTCCACCTGACCGACAGCGGCGCCGTGATACTCGAGGACTACCGCGCCCGTGCCCGCGAGCTACTCGGCGGCTACCTCTCCGAAATCCCAGACGAGCAGGTCGAGGCACTCGTAGCCGCAGCCGACGCGCTCACCGAACTCGTCGCGCTCCTTCAGCGACCTCACACCCGGTGAGCGCCACGCGCGCCGGTAACGCCGTGGGAACAGGACTCGGGACTGATCGTGCGGGCTGCTGGCTGAGGTAGCGTACGGCCCGACGTAAACCGAACACCTCGGCCTTACGGGAGTGGATCATGTCCTATACCGTGGATTTCAACAGCGTTTCGACCGTCGGCCTGGAGTCGTCGCCGGTTGCTCCCGCACTGGCGGGTCTACGGGCGAACGAGGCCCGTTATTTCAAGAACAAGTACGACCACGTCTTCACGGTGGAGCCTGCGAATGAAGCGGAGGCGACCATCGACTGGGTGCACCGGATCCTTAAGGAAGAGCGCGACATAGTGATCTCATCTCGCCCTCTCGAGGCCACGGCCTTTCAGGTCGAGAACATCCGGATGGCCTACGTCTTCTACGAGAACGGCCTGTCGATCAACGTGATGTACACCGTCGACGGCCCCACGAAGCGAGCTGTCGGGTTTAAGCTCTCCGAAGGGATGGAAGTCCCCGCGGAACTCGCGTCGCGGTTCAAGTTCGCGAGGCAGAAATCGAAGCTGGCCGGAACAATTCGCGGGTCCTACTTCAACATCAAGAACGAGTACTGACCCCGGACCCTGTGGGGGTCCGGTCGTGCGCCTTTGGCCTGGGCCGGCTCTGCTCGGACGCACTGACGACGCGCTGGGTCACCTGCGACGCGCGGTCGATCTGATGCCCGAGGCTAAGTCCTTCGCTCGTAGTGATGAGGACTTCGCAGCACTCCGCAGCGAGCCCGCGTTCACCGACCTAGTTGACGAGTGAGCGCCCGAGCTCCCGGCGATGTCGATCGCGGAACTCGCAGGCCGTGAGTCTGCCGCGGCGAACTTCCTAGAAGCAATGACCGACGCCTGGGTCTATCTGCTGCGCTGCAGCGACGACTCGCTCTATACCGGATGGACGGTCGACGTGGAGCGAAGGCTTTCACGCCATCGATCCGGCGTGGCCAGCCGGTACACGGCCAGTCGGCTCCCGGTCCAGCTCGCGCTTGCGATCCCGATGCCCGACCGAACGTCGGCCCGCCGGGAAGAGGCGCGCATCAAACGGTTATCGCGGTCGGAGAAGCTCGCTCTCATCAGCTCTCAGACGCGGCCGTGACGGGCGGCTGGGCCGCGTACGCGAGCCGAGCCAATGAGCTCTTCGACCAATGCGCCAGCGGTTGCATCGCCGGCAACGTATCGTGGGGTAGGTGCCCTCGCCGATACACCTCATCGAGTTTCCGGCCGACGATCCGGATCGCGCCCGGCGCTTCTGGACCGGAGTCCTGGGCGTCGAACTCGTCGACCGATCAGGCGCTGAGGGCGAGGGCTGGCAGACGCCAAGCGGCGCCCCGACGCTCGGCGTGCACGAGCGGGGCAAGGGACCCGGCGACACGCAGTCGCTGCCGTACTTCGAGGTGGACGACCTCGAGGCGGCGCTGCAACGGGTGCGCGAGCTCGGTGGCGAGGTGATACATCCGGGCGCTCGCTGGGCAGTCTGCCGAGATTCGGAGGGAAGTCCGTTTGGGCTCGCAGCCTTCAAGACGTAGCCGTAGTCGTGGCTGAGCGGGACATCGAGCGCTGGTTCGCCGACCAGCAGGCCCGTAACGCCCGTCGGCGCGAGGTCTGCGCGAGCAAGCGCTGGTTCGCGACTGAGGCCGAGGCCCGCGCCGCGGCACTCTGGGACCGGACGCAATTCGGCGAGCATCTGACTTGCTACCGCTGCGAGGAGTGCAGCGGCTGGCATCTCACCGGCGGCGGAGGCCGGTCGCCCCGATGATCCGGCCGCTCACCTGTAAAGGCGAGTGCGCTCTGCAACCCACACACTGAGCCGAGTGGACGCCCGTCTATCTGAGTCCCGCGCTGGATGCGAGTTCGGAGGTCGCGGCGTCGGCGGTCCAGCTGCGCACGATGTCCCGCATCGAGAGGATCCCCACTACATCCGCGCCGTCTACCACGATGATGTGCCGGAAGCCGCCGCGGACCATCTCGCTCGCGGCCTGCTCGAGCGACCAGTCGGGTGCGGCGAGGATCACGTCGGCGGTTAGGTGTTCACTGACCCGTTCCTCGTCCGGAGCCTCGTCGCCGCCGACCGAGCGCAGGATGTCCCTCTCGGTGATGATGCCTGGCCCGGCCTGTTGCTCGTCAATCACGACGGCGGCGCCGACGCCGCTTGCGGTCATCCGTCGAGCGGCCTCCCGCAGGGTGTGGTCGGGTCCAGCCGTGACGACGACAGTGGTCATCGCGTCGCGCACGTACATGACGCCTCCTTTGCTTGTTCGTAACAAATGATACAAGCAAACTCTGGCTTGTGGACCTCCGCGCGCTACCCGGTGGAGCCGATGAGCGTCGGGGATTCAGCTGACTGACACCGCGTACACGGGCGGGAGTCGCGTAGTGACCTGGAACCACGTTGCCCCAGCGTCGCCTGAGCCGTGCACCTCGCCGGTCGTTGAGCCGAAGTAGAGCTCGAGTGACGGCCCCGAGCCCTTGTGCTGGAAGGCCTGGCGGAGGATGGTCAGGTACGCGTGCCGCTGGGGAAGACCGTCACCGCGTGGCGCCCAGGTCTCTCCGCCGTCTCGCGTCTCATAAACGCGCACGCGTCCCTCCGGCATCACGCGATCCATGTCGGCGACTAGGGGGATCACGTACGCGCTATCGGGATCGGCGGGATCGACTACAAGTGGGAATCCGAAATCAGACGGCAGCCCCGCACCGATCTCACTCCAGCTGGAGCCTGCATCATCGGAGCGATATACGCCGCCGTGAAACTGGATGAACATCCGCTCTGGGCGCGCCGGCGCACGCTCCATGTGATGAACGCACAGTGCCGTGTCGGCGTCGGGCGGCGGCTCCGGCAGGTTCAGCTCGGCAATCACCTCATCTGGCAGGTAGCGCGGCATCAACCCCTCGTTACCCCGCCGCCACGAGCGCCCACGGTCGTCCGTGTGCCAAACACCCGCCGCCGAGATCGCGACTGACAACTTGTCGGGGTCGCCTGGCCACGTGGAAACCGAGTGCACACACAGCCCGCCACCACCCGGCTGCCACCTAGGGCGCGTCTCGTGCTCCCACAACCCCGCGTTGATCTCCCAGGTGGAACCACCGTCGGCGGACTGGAACAGGACTCCCGGATCCCCGCCCGCGTACAGCAGGCCCTCGGCCGCGCCGGGCGCGATCACCCAGATCCGTTCAAGTGCCTGCTCGCCCCCCGTCGGCAGCGCAACACCCTCTGCCTGTTCCCATCCCTCGGATTGGCCGGCTCCGTTCCAATCCCCTTCCTGCCGCTCGGTGTAAAAGATTTTCGGGCCGTAGAACGGCGAGGTCATGGTCGCCAGCACGCGCCCGGTGCGCTGGTCGCGCACCGCGTAGTCGATCGGCTCGCCGGCAAACTCGCGCGCGACGATCTCCCAGTCACCGCCAGGTTCGCCCAAGAGCACGAAGAGCCCCTTCTTGGTGGACACGAGCAGCTCCGTCATTTCCTCAGCCTCCAGTGATTGCGGGAACGATCTCTACGCGAGCATCGGCGGCAACAGCCGTGTCCTCCCCACCGCGCTCACCGTTGACGAACACGTTGATGTGTCGTCTGATCAAGCCGCGCTCGTCGACGATCCAGCCGCCCAGCGCAGGGTGCTCGCGCTCCAGCTCACGCAGCAGCTCAAGCACCGTGGCGGCTTGGAGCTCGTGCGCCCCAACGCCGCCGGCGAGTTGTCGAAGCGGACCGCGGACGCAGACGAGGGCCATCCTCCAAGCTACCGCCGCTGCTGCCGGGTCTGGGCCAGCGCCCTCAGTTCACGTCTCCGTTTGCCACGTCTGTCGTCCGCAGCCACGACGCACAGGACCTCGGCTCCGGCAGCCAGCTGCTCTCGCCGTCTCCCCAATGCTTGCTTCAGATCGTCGCTCTGGGCGGTGCCCGAGCTGAGCTCATAGCTCGCCGGGTCGCTACTGACCGCGTCGCCAAGGACTTCCCAGTGCTCTGGGCCGAGAGCGACCAGTGCATCGCCATGCTCGTACCACGCTTCGGCGACCGTTCTGCTGGCCGACAGGCCGGCTAACCAACTCGGGTCACTGTCTCGGAGGGCCGAATCGAGCGCGTTGATCGCCCAGGCCATTTCGTCACGGAGCACTCGTGCCGCGCGCTGCTCCCGGCTGCGGTTGCCACGGCGAGCAGTGAACCCACGCTCGCCGAAGCTCACCAGGCAGCCAACGATCACACCGACGACTATCGCGTTAACCACAAGCACAGCGTCTCATAAGGTCGGCGCACAGTCGAGGCCACCGAATCCGGCGATGCAACGTTCAGACCGTGCTACGTCAGCCGCTCCGGCGAGCGACCGCCCAAACCGAGGCGCTCAGCACCACCGCCACCACGATTGGCAGCAGCCACCAGGCCGTCACGCCGTTGTTCGAGAGCACAAGCGTGACCACCAATGCCACCGCGACCGCCAGCGCGATCCGCCAGTCGTCGCCGATGACGAAGTCCCAGAGAAACCTGAGGAACCGCTCGATCCAGGTCATACGTCAACCACCGTCTCGCCCGCAGCGGAGTGGCTGGCCGGCAAGCGCCGGAGCGACGCGACCGTCGCGATCGCGAACAGTGCCACCGCGGGGATGATCACCAGCAATGCAGCCTCGCCCCCAGGCCAGCGCGCATGCACTCCCTCCCCGCCCCAGAAGAGACCGAACGACGTCAGCATCACGCCGACGACGAACTTCAATGTGTTCTCGGGCACACGCGCGAGTGGCGCACGCAGCGCGACACCGGCGGCGGTGACCGCCAACACCGCCGCGCCCGCCGCCACAGCGGCCAGCGGCACGTCCTTCTGGTTGGAGCCGAACGTCAGCGCGATGAACACGACCTCCAGGCCCTCGAGGAACGACCCCTTGAACGAGACCAGGAACGAATAGCCGTCAAAGCCGTCAGCGACGGCTCCGGCCGCCCTGGCGGCGTCAGTCTCCTCCGCGAACGCAGCCTCCTCGTCGTGCAGCGCCTTCAGCCCGCTCGCGCGCAGGATCGCCTTGCGCAGCCACTGCAGTCCGAAGACCAGCAGCAGGCCGCCGACGACGCCGCGCAGGACGTTGATCGGCAGCGCCGTCAACGCCGGCCCGAGTGCCGCAGTGACGGCTGCGAGCGCGAGCAGCGCCACGCCGACACCGATCATCGCCGAGCGCCAGCTGCGCGTCGCGCCGACCGCCAGCACGATCGTGAGCGCCTCCACCGCTTCGACCGTACAGGCGATGAATACAGATACGACCAGCCCTACTTCGGTGCCGCTCATGATTCGATGACAGATCCCCTCATAGGTTGTGACATCGATGGTGGCACGGGCGGCGGAGGTGGCCCTCGTGTGCAATAACGAGATGGACACGGAAACCTCAGCACGAGGTCGGAGGTGGAGTTGACAGCTCCTCCCAGCGACCTCCGTCGCAGGTATCAGCTCTGTAAACCGGCGGTAAAGGGCACCACAGCGCCGCGTGGCGGCCTCTACAGTGGCGACGAGATGATCGAGGTCAACGGACTCACCAAGCACTACGGCGACAAGGTCGCCGTCGACGATCTGACGCTTCAAGATCCAGCCGGGCGTCGTGACCGGCTTCCTCGGGCCGAACGGCGCCGGCAAGTCGACCACGATGCGGCTGATCCTCGGCCTCGACCGCCCCACGCGTGGGACCGCGACCGTCAACGGCAAGCAGTACCGCAACCTGGCGGCGCCGCTGCACGAGGTCGGTGCGCTGCTCGAGGCGCGCGCCGTGCACACGGGCCGCTCCGGCTACAACCACCTGCTCGCGCTCGCACAGACGCACGGGATCCCGCGCAGCCGGATCGACGAGGTGATCGAGCTCGTCGGCCTCGGATCGGTCGCACACAAGCGCGTCGGCAGCTTCTCGCTCGGCATGGGCCAGCGGCTCGGCGTCGCGGCCGCGCTGCTCGGAGATCCCTCAACCGTGATCCTCGACGAGCCCGCGAACGGCCTCGACCCCGAGGGCATCCGCTGGATCCGCAACCTGCTCAAGGGCCTCGCAGCCGAGGGCCGGACCGTATTCCTCTCCTCGCACCTGATGAGCGAGATGGAGCAGACCGCAGAGCACCTGATCGTGATCGGCCGCGGGCGCCTGATCGCCGACACGGACGTCGCGACCTTCGTGTCGACAGGCGTCCGCCGGCGCACCTGTCCGCGTACGCGCGGCTGAGCCGACCGCACTGGCCGAGGCAGCTCACCGCCGGCGGCGGTCGCACCGAGCCGCTCGAGGGCGGCGCGCTGCAGGTGTTCGGCCTGACCTCGGAGCGGATCGGCGAGATCGCCGCCGCACAGCAACTCGTCCTGCACGAGCTGACACCGATGCAGGTGTCGCTCGAGGATGCGTTCATGGACCTCACCAAGGACTCGGTCGAATACCAGCACCTGGACAACGCGACCACCCACACGTCTGCCGTCGGCGCCGGAGCCTGAGATGAGCGCCACCACCGTCCCAACCATCCCGGTCCGCACGGACCGCAGCGGCGAGCGCGTGACGCTCCCGCGCGTGATCCGCTCAGAGTGGACGAAGCTGTGGACGCTGCGCTCGACCCGCTGGTCGCTGTTGCTCGCGTTCCTGGCGCAGGCCGGCCTCGGGCCGCTGATCGCGCTGATCGAGATGGCGCGCTGGTCGCATCTCAGCTTCCAGGACCGGATCACGATCAACCCGATCGACCACAGCCTCGGCGGCTGGCACCTGGCTCAGCTCGCGATCGCGATCCTCGGCGTGATGACGATCACCGGCGAGTACCACACCGGCATGATCCGCTCGAGCTTCATGGCGGCGCCGAAGCGCCTGCCGGTGCTCTGGGCGAAGCTGATCGTGTTCTGCGTCCGTGACGTTCGTGCTGATGCTGATCGCGGCGTTCATCGGCTTCCTCGGTGGCCAGGCGATCTTCACCGCAGCACCACGTCAACGTCGGCCTCGAGCGCGCCGCACGCGCTGCGGACGATCTTCGGCGCCGCCCTGTTCACGACGGTGACCGGTGCGCTGTGCATCGCGCTCGGCACGATCGTGCGGCGCACCGCCGGCGGCATCGCGCTGTTCGTCGGCGTCTTCTTCGTGCTCCCGGGCCTGGTCGAGATCCTCCCGAGCGCCACGGCCAACGGGATCCACCCCTACCTGCCGAACAACGCGGGCGGCGGCATCGCGCAGGCGCTCCCGGACCCGCACATGTTCTCGCCCTGGGGCGGCTTCGCGCTGTTCTGCGGCTACACGGTGGTCGTGATCGTGATCGCTGCGTGGCTGCTGGTGCGGCGCGACGCCTGAGGCGACTCTGACGCGCGGCTGACGCGCACCCGGAGCGAGGCGGCTTGCGCCATTGTGTACTCTTACGTACACAGAGCGTGTCGTCACTGCCCCCCTCCCCCCAGCGTCTGCGGCCTGGCCGCCACCGACTTCCGCGCGAGGACGTCCAGCGCTCGCAGCGCGAGCGTCTGTTGCTGGCGATGCTGCAGTCCGTTGCCGAGCGTGGCTACAACGCGACCACCGTCGCCGACGTGGTTGCCGGCGCGGCCGTGTCGCGCACGCACCTTCTACGCCCAGTTCGCGGACAAGGAGGCCTGTTTCATCGCCGCCTACGAGTTTGCGATGCGCTACGCGCTCAACCGCATGAGCGAGGCCGCCGCGCTGCGCCCAGATCAGACCTGGCGCGAGCGGGTTCGCTCCGAGCTTTCGACCTATCTGGACGTGCTCGCCGACGAGCCGGCGCTCGCGACGACGCTCCATGTCGAGGTCCTGGCCGCCGGCCCTGAGGCGCTCGAGCACCGCGTCGAGCTGCTGGGACAACTGGCGTCGCGCACCGCGGATTTCAACGAGCTGGCGCGCGCCGCCGATGGCTCGCTCCGCGAGCTGCCGCCAGCCGTCTTCGCGCTCTACACCGGTGGCCTCGATGAGCTCATTCGTGACCGCCTGCGCACCGGTTCGCCCGAGGCTCTGCGCGAGCTCGTCGAGCCGCTGCTCGAGGCGACATACGCCATGTTCGGCGCCTGATCCCGAGCCCACAGGAGGTGCTGGCAATCTGTCCAGGGCCGATGTGAGCCGAAAATAAGTAGATAACCTAGTGAGCCGATGGCCAATGGGGGGCCTCAACCACAGGGTCCGCGGGTGCTGGTGGTCGCGCCCACGTCGGACTGCGCTAATGCGCTTCAGCAGCACCTCGAGACGCTGCCCGGCTCGGCCGTTGCGCGCATCCACCCCGCCTCGGCCATAGAGCAGGCGCTGCTGGATGGCAGCTGGGACGCGGTCGTCTTCGAGCACGATCCTCTGCATCCCCGACGCCGACGCCGTGCTGCACCTTGTCGTCGCGCAGGCCGGCACGCGTCCGGTCGTCGTGATCGCCGACGAGATCGGCGCCACCAACGCGGCGGCGGTGCTCCGCGCTGGCGCCGCCGACTTCGCGCTGCGATCCGAGCCGGATGCGATCATCGCCGCGCTCGAGCGCTGCCTGAACGAGGGCCACAGGTCGCGCCGCGAGGCCATCGAGGCCGCGACGGTCATGGCGGTGCAGGCCGCCGAGGAGCACTTCGGCGATGTCTTCTCCGAGGCGCCGATCGGCATGGCGATCATCTCCATGCCCGGCACCCTGGTCCGCGTCAACCGCACGATGTGCGAGATCAGCGGCTACGACGAGGCTGATCTCGTCGGCATGGACTTCCAGACGCTGGTCCACCCCGAAGACCTGATGCTCGACCACCAGGATATCCTCGACCTGCTCGCCGGCCAGATCTCCTCCTACCGAGTGCGAGAAGCGTTACTTCCATCGCAACGGGGCGACGCGCTGGGTCAACCAGTCGGTCTCCGCTTCGCGCGATGCTGACGGCCGCCCGCTCTACTTCATCGCGCAGGTGGTCGACATCAGCGCCGCGCGCGAGGCGGAGGCCGCGCTGCGCGCTGCGAACGCCCGCCTGCGAGCGATCTTCGACCACGCCCCCGTGTGGCTTTCGCTGCGCGGCATGGACGGCCGCTACCTCGACGCCAACAACGAGCTGGCAGCCGTGCTCGGCACCACCAAGGACAAGCTCGTCGGCGCGTATCCGGGGGATTTCGCGCAGACGCCGCGCACCAGCCAGGTGGCCGACGACGATCAGATCGTCTGGCAGACAAAGCGGCCGATCTCGCACGAGATCACGGTCGACCACCCGACCCGTGGGCGCCGCGCCTACCACATGCTCCGCTACCCGGTGCTCGACGAGCAGGGCGAGGTCGACGCCGTCGGCTCGTTCGCGATCGACATCACTGACCGCAACGACGCGGACGTGATGCGCGACCGCGCCCTTGAGGCGTTCGCCGAGGCGCAGGAGATCGCGGCGGTCGGCTCGTGGATCTGGGACGCGGCGACCGACGAGGCGAACCTGGTCTGAGCAGATGAAGCGCATCTTCGGTCTCGCACCCGACGCGCCGCACCCCAGCAGCAGGGAGTTCTTCGCCCATATCGCACCCGAGGACCGCGGCCGCGTCGCCGCGCGCTTCCGCCAGGTGATCTCCGGCGGTCCCGATGTTCGAGCTCGAGTACCGCATCAACGCGGCTGACGGCGCCCGTCGCATTCTGCGTGGACTGGGTCGCGCCGACCCGGAGCGCCCCGGCGTCTTCGTCGGCACCGTCCAGGACGTCACCGAGCTGCGAGCGATCGAGCGCGACGTACACGCAGCCCGTGAGCGGTTCCGCGTCGCCTTCGAGAACGCGCCCGTCGGCATGGCGATCTCCACGCCCGACGGGCGCCTCATCCAGGTCAACAACTCGCTTTGCGAGATCACGGGCTACACCCGCGAGGAGCTGCTCTCGATCAACCTCGCCACGATCACCCACCCCGAGGAGCTCGAGGAGCGCAACCGGCTGCGCGAGCAGCTGCTCAGCGGCGAGATCGACAGCTACATCCGCGACGGACGCGCTGCTGCGCGCCAACGGAGACGCCGTCTGGGTCTCCCGCCACGTGCGCATGCTGCGCGACGGCGACGGGAACCGTTCCAGATCCTCACGCACATCGTCGACATCACCGAGCGCCGGCATGCTCGAGCGCGAGCTGCGCCACATGGCCGACCACGATCCGCTCACCGGCCTGCTGAACCGGCGCGGGCTCGAGGCGGAGCTCGAGCGCCACGTCGCACACGTCAATCGCTACGGGGACCGCGGCGCGCTGCTCGTGCTCGACCTCGACCACTTCAAGGCAGTCAACGACACGCTCGGGCACGAGGCCGGCGACCAGCTGATCGTGACCGTCGCCAACCTCCTGCGCAACGCGCCTGCGCAGCTCCGACGCCGTCGCCCGGCTCGGCGGCGACGAGTTCGCGATCCTGCTGCCCGACGCCAACGCCGAGATGGCAGCAGCATCGTCGCCGAGGAGATCGTCGCCGACGTCCAGCGCAGCGCCGTGGTCGAGCATGGCCAGGCGCGCCGGCACGTCACCGCGAGCATCGGCGTGACGATGTTCACCCAGGGCGCAGGTCAACGACGAGGGGGTGCTGGTCGACGCCGACCTCGCGATGTACGACGCCAAGGAGGCTGGACGCGATCAGGTCGCGATCCACTCCGGCGGCCGCGACGACCAGCCGCGCATGAAGGCACGGCTCGAGTGGATCGAGCGGATCCGGACGGCGCTCGACCACGGCCAGTTCACGCTGCACGCGCAGCCGATCCGCGAGCTCCACAGCGGCCATGTCGAGCCAGTGCGAGCTGCTGTTGCGGATGGTCGACGAGTCCGGCGACACGATCCCGCCGGGCGCCTTCCTCTACATCGCCGAGCGCTACGACCTGATCCACGAGCTCGACGAATGGGTCGCCAAGCAGGCGATCGAGCTGGTCGCGCGCGAGCAGGCAGCCGGGCGCGATCGGCTCGGTCGAGATCAACGTCTCCGGCAAGTCACTGGCCAACGCGACGCCTGCTCGACGTGATCGAGACCGAGCTCAGCGCACCACAGATCGACCCGGCCAGCCTGATCTTCGAGGTCACCGAGACCGCTGCGATCGCGCACATGGCGCTCGCGCGCGAGTTTGCCGAACGCCTCAAAGCGCTCGGCTGCCGCTTCGCGCTCGACGACTTCGGCGCCGGCTTCGGCGGCTTCTTCTACCTCAAGCACATCCCTTTCGACTACCTCAAGATCGACCGCGAGTTCGTCACCGACTGCCGCAACAACCGCACCGATCAGCTCGTCATCGAGGCGCTCGTCTCGCTCGCCCGCGGACTCAACAAGCAGACGATCGCCGAGGGCGTCGAGGACCACGAGACCGAGCTGTTCCTCCGCCGTCACGGCGTCGACCTCGCGCAGGGCTACCACATCGGCCGCCCCGCAGCCGATCGCCGAAGGCGTCCCGCTCTGGTCCGCTTGAGCGCTCAGTCAGCCGGCCAGGCCGTGCGTGTAGGCGTAGTGCACGGCCTGGGCGCGGTCGCGCGCGTCGATCTTCGAGAACACGTGGTTGATGTGCGTCTTCACGGTCGCCTCGCTGACGAACAGCTGCGCCGCGATCTCCCGGTTCGACAGTCCGCGCGCGATCAGCGTCAGCACCTCTGCCTCGCGCGGCGTCAGGTCGTCCGGCAGCGTTGCCGGAGGCTGGGTGCGCTGGGCCCGCCTCCGGCTCCCTCACCCTGGGACGCAGCGGCAGGCGTGGCGCCGGCCGTGGCACGCGCGAGCAGCTGCTGCTGCACGACCGGATCGAGCAGCGTCTGATGCGCTGCCGCCGCCTGGACTGCGCGCGCGATCTCGGCGATGCCGGCGTCCTTGGTCAGGTAGCCGCGCGCGCCGGCGCCGAGCGCGTCGAGGATCGACGCCTCGTCGGCGTGCGTCGTCAGCACCACGACCTCGGTCTCGGGATGGCTCGCGCGGATCCGCCGGGTCGCCTCGACACCATCCAGGCTCGGCATCCGCAGGTCCATCAGCACCACATCGGGGTGGTGCTCGGCGCATAGCGCGACGGCCTCCTGCCCATCGCGGCCGCCGCCACCGGCTCGATCCCGTCGGCCGTCTCCAGCAGCGTCATCAGGCCCTCGCGCACGAGCGCCTGATCGTCGGCGACCAGTACGCGGATCGGATCGCTCACGCGCTGAGCCTCCAACGGCAGACGCAGCGTCACGCGCCAGCCGTCGTCGGTCGGACCGGCCGCGAGCGTGCCGCCCAGCTGAGCGGCACGCTCGCGCATGCCGCGCAGTCCGTAGCCGCCGCCGCGACGACGCCAGTCCTGAACTGGCGACCGGGCACAGCGCCGCGGTTCTCGACCGATCACGTCCGACTGCGTCCTCCGCCACGCGACGATCGCGACCGACGACCTCGGCGCCAGGCGCGTGCTTGCGCACGTTCGTCAGCGCCTCCTGGACCATGCGGACCACCGTCTCGCCCCAACTCGCCCGCGAGCCGTCGCTCGTCGCCGGTCACGCTGAAGCTCGACTGGCGCCGTCGTACTGCGTCGACCAGCGCAGCGATCGCCGCCGGCGCCGGCGATCACCGGGTCGCCGCGCAGCGCGCCGACGGCGCGCCGCGTCTCGCGCAGCCCCTCGCGCGCCAGCTCGTGGGCGCGCTGCACACGCGCGCGGATCGTCTCGGTATCGGCGCCCTGGGCCAGCAGTGCGTCGGTCGCCTCGAGCTGGATCGTGAGGCCCGCCAGTGAGTGCGCGAGCACGTCGTGGATGTCGCGGGCGATCCGCGCCGACTCCTCGAGGCGCGCGGCGCGCAGCTGCTCCTCGTGCGAGCGCTGCGTCTGCGCCAGCAGCAGCTCCGCCTGCTCCGCGCGTAGGTTCAGCTGGCGCAGGTTGGTGCCGGCGAGCGCGACCGCGCAGAAGCCGAGCGCGTAGGCGACCACACCGAGGGCGCCGTGGTCATAGATGATCGCGCCCGACCCCCAGCGCCGCCGCGCCGAGCAGCGCAACCGTGAGGCCGCTGAGCAGGCCGACGCGGGCCCCGGTCGCCGTCGCAGCGACGAACACGAACGCGCTCGCGGCGCTGCTCGGTGACGGCGGCGGCGAGGAACCCGCCGGCCAGCGCGAGCACGTAGACGTCGGGGGTCATCCGGTTCAGCCGGCTCGACCAGAATGTCCACACCAGCCAGGCCGCCGCGGCGACCACCCAAGCGACCAGCACAACGAGCCCGCGCCCGCTGATGGCGGGCGCGAGCTTTGAGTTGAAGACGGTCCAGCTGATCAGTCCCAGGCCGACCAGCCGGATCACTGTGGCAGTCGCGGCGGTCCAACGAGCAGCAGCAGCATCGCTCGGAGACCTTAGGGGCTGGGCTAGGCCACCGCTACCGCGGTCAAGGCCTCGCGGCCCTTCCAGCGCAGCGCCATCGTCAGCGTGCGGCCGCAGACTTCGAAGACTGCCATGGCCAGCAGCGCGACGGTCCACGCTTCCGCGCTGGTGATCTGGTGGCTGGCGCTGAAGTGAGCGATCGAGTTGACGCCACCGTGGGTGCTCCAGTAGACGAACCCGAAGCGCGAGCCCATCCCGAGTACCCAGAAGAAGCCTGAGATCCAACCGCTGCGGAAGGTGACGGTGCCGTCCGCCTGGCGGTTGAAGATCACGGTGACGCCGCTGGCGATGCCGATCGTGGCGCCGACGACGGCGAGTACGCCGACCAGCACAAGATCGTTGCCCTGCGTGGGGATGCCGTGCAGGTAGTTGGCCACCGCGATTCCGAGGATGACGAGCGGCCGGATCAGCTGACGGTTGGTCAGCTTGCGTTCCTTGATCTGGAACAGGACGAGAAGGACGAGGACTGAATCGATGAGGTAATCGGTAGTTGTCATGCCAGGATCATGGATCCGGCGGGCCGTTTACACATCGGCTCAGGAGTTGATCCCCGGGTTGATTTACCGAGTCATCTCAACCTACGGGTGGAGTGCGGCTGACACCGGCGGATCTGCGCGAGGCGGCGTCTTCTGTCGCTCGCGTACTTCCGTACGCCACGCTCCCTGCATCCTTGCCTCACTTGATCCGGCGGCGTCAGGACTCGGTCTGATCAGCGAGTGCCCGGTCATCGCCGCCGGCTGCTCGTATCCGAGCAGCTGCAGGATCGTCGGCGCGACGTCCGCAAGCACGCCGCCGTCACGCAGCGTCAGACCCGGCATCGTCACGATCACCGGAACCGGATTCAGCGAGTGGGCGGTGTTGGGGCTGCCGTCCGGCTCGAGCATGTTGTCGGCGTTGCCGTGGTCGGCGGTGATGAACAGCGACGCCGCCGCTCTCGTGCACGGCGCGCACGACCTCGCCCAGGCAGCGATCGACGGTCTCGATCGCAGCCACCGCCGCGGGGATCACGCCGGTGTGCCCGACCATGTCGGCGTTGGCGAAATTGATGATCCCGAATGTCGGCTCGTCCTCGACTCCAGGCGGTGACGAAGGCGGCAGCCGCCTCGGGCGCGCTCATCTGCGGCTTGTGGTCGTAGGTCGGAACGTCGCGCGGCGAAGGCACGACCTCGCGCCGCTCGCCCTCCTGGGGCCGCTCCTCCCCACCACCGAAGAAGTAGGTGACGTGCGGATACTTCTCGGTCTCGGCGACGTGCAGCTGGCGCCCGCCGTGCGCGGCGATCACCTGCGGCAGCGTGACCTCAGGACGTGCCGGCGGGAACGCGACCGGGTACGGCCAGCCCTCCTCGTACTCGGTCATCGTCGTGTAGCGGTCGACGACGGGCGCGCCGCTCGCGTTTGATCGACGTGAAGCCGTCATCCGCGAGCGCGAGCGTGAGCTCGCGCATCCGGTCGGGACGGAAGTTGAAGGCGATCACGCTGTCGCCCGGGCGGATCCGCGCCTCGTCGCCGATCGTCGTCGGCCGCACGAACTCGTCGGTCTCACCGCGGGCGTAGGCGTCCCGCACGGCGTCCGCGGCCGTGGCCGCGTGATGCTCAGCTGTGCCGTGGACGAGCAGGTCGTAGGCGAGCTGGACCCGGTCCCAGCGCTTGTCGCGATCCATCGCGTAGTAGCGCCCGATCACGCTGCCGATGCGGCCGACACCGGCCTCGGCCGTCCAACCCTCGACCTGCTCGAGAAAGTCCTCGCCGGAGTGCGGCAGCGTGTCGCGACCATCGGTGAACGCGTGGATCACCAGGTCCTCGACCTCGAGCTCCTTCGCGAGCCAGATCAGCGCATGCAGATGATCGATGCTCGAGTGCACGCCGCCGTCGGAGACCAGCCCGATCAGGTGCACGCGTGCACCCGGCTCGAGGTCACTGAAGGCGCTGCGCAGCACGTCGTTGCCGGCCAGCGCGCCGCTACTCGCGGCATGATCGATGCGGGTCAGATCCTGCATCACCACAGCGCCGGCACCGAGGTTCATGTGGCCGACCTCGGAGTTGCCCATCTGCCCCTCAGGCAGACCGACGGCCAGACCGGAGGCGGTCAGGGTCGTGTGCGGATAGCGGTTCCAGAGCTCGTCGAAGACCGGTGTGTGCGCGAGTGACACGGCGTTGCCCGGGCCATCGGGCGCGAGTCCCCAGCCGTCCAGGACCACCAGCACGCACGACGGTGCCGGTTGATTCGGGCCCACCCGCCCGCCCCCGGGCAACGTGTCCGCCGCCCGTGCCCATCAGCCTGCGGCAGCGACGATCGCGGCGAACGCCTCGGGGTCGAGGCTCGCGCCGCCGACCAGGCCACCGTCGACGTCCGGCAGCGCCAGGAGCTCGCTCGCGTTCTCGGGTTTCACGCTGCCGCCGTAGAGGATCCGGGCGAGCTGTGCCTGCTCCGGCGAGCGGTCATCGATCAGTGCGCGGATGAAGGCTGCCGCCTCCTGCGCCTGCTCCGGCTCCGCGACCTTGCCGGTCCCGATCGCCCAGATCGGCTCGTAGGCGATCGCGACGTCGCCGAGCTGCTCGGTTGGCACCTTGGTGAGCGCCTCCTGGATCTGGTGGCGGAGCTTGCGCTCCATGTCGCCCTCCTCGCGCTCGGCTTCGGTCTCACCGACGCAGAGGATCGGCGAGAGCCCCGCCTCGAGTGCGGCCGGAACCTTGAGCGCCAGGGCCTTGTCGGTCTCGCCGAACAGCTCGCGGCGCTCGGAGTGGCCGAGGATCACGCCGTGGACGTCGAGCTCGCTCAGCATCGGCGCCGACACTTCGCCTGTGAAGGCGCCCGACGGCGCCTGATGCATCGTCTGCGCGAACACCTGCACGCGCGAGCCGCGCGTCGAGTCGACCATCGGTGCCAGCGCCGTGAACGGCGGGCAGATCGCGACATCGACGCCGTCAGCAGTCGATACCCGCGGCAGCAGTGCCTGGATGAACTCCTCGGCCTCCGCGACCGTCTTATTCATCTTCCAATTGCCCGCTATCAGCGGCGTCCTACCTGACACTGAGGCCTCCATGGATGTGTCCCCTAAGCGAGGACGTCAACTCCGGGCAGCTTCCTGCCCTCGATCAGCTCGAGCGCAGCGCCTCCCCCCGTGGAGACGTGCGTCATCTTTTCTGCGAGCCCGAATTTAGCCACTGCAGCGGCCGAGTCGCCACCGCCGACGACGGTGACGCCGGCGGCGGCGGCGATCGCCTCGGCGATCGCGCGGGTTCCCGCGGCGAACGGCTCGAACTCGAACGCGCCCATCGGGCCATTCCAGAAGACGGTGCCGGCGTCTTCGATCCAGCCGCTGTACTCGGCAATCGTCCTGGGACCGATGTCGAGGCCCATCAGGCCGTCGGGCACATCGACGCCGTCGATCGGCTCCGGCGTCGCGTCGGCGCCGAAGTGATCGGCGACCACAAGATCGACGGGCAGGAGCAACTTGCCGCCGTGATTGTCGACGCTCGCCAGCAGCTTGCGTGCGTGTTCGACGTCATCCTCGGCGCAGAGTGAGTTGCCGACCTCGTGCCCCTGGGCGGCCAGGAACGGGAACGCCATCGCGCCACCGATCAAGATCGCGTCGGCGACGTGCAGGAAGCGCTCGATCACCTTGATCTTGTCGCTCACCTTGGCTCCGCCGAGGATCGCGACCAGCGGCCGGTCCGGAGCCTCGATCAGCTCCCGCAGCGTCCGCACCTCGCGTTCGAGCAGGAGCCCAGCGGCCCGCTCGCTAAGCAGGCGAGCGGCACCGACGGTCGAGGCGTGGGCCCGGTGGGCCGCGCCGAAGGCGTCGTCGACGTAGACGTCGGCCAGCGCAGCCAGAGCCGCGGACAGCTTCGGATCGTTCTCGGTCTCGCCCGGCTCGTAGCGGACGTTCTCCAAGCACCAGGATCTCACCGGGGCTGGAGCTTGTCGGTCAGCGCTGTGACCTCCTCGCCGACGACCTCCGGGGCCATCTTGACTTCGACATCGAGCAGCTCGGCGAGGTGATCGGCCACCGGCGCCAGCGAGAGCTCGGGGTCGCGGTCCTTGGGCCGGCCGAGGTGCGAGACCAGCACCAGGCGGGCACCGAGGCGGCGCAGCTCACGCAGCGTCGGCAGCGTCTCACGGATGCGGGTGTCGTCGGCGACCTTGCCGTCAGCCGTCAGGGGCACGTTGAAGTCAACCCTGACGAGCACCCATTTGTCCTTCAGATCATCCAGGTCCCGCAGCGTCCTCATGACCTTCCCTTCCCGTGCGAAGCGTTCCCGTCCTTGGTCCTGACCGCTAGAGCTTCTGGACGAGGTCGACGACGCGGTTCGAGTAGCCCCACTCGTTGTCGTACCAGGCGACGACCTTGACCAGCGTGCCGTCAACCACCGATGTCAGCTCCGAGTCGACGATCGACGACGCCGGGTTCTTGACGATGTCGGCCGACACGATCGGGTCCTCCGTGTACTCGAGGTAGCCCTTGAGCGGACCTTCGGTCGCGGCGGCCTTGAGCGCCGCGTTGATCTCCTCCTTGGTGGTCTCGCGCTCCGCCTCGATCGTCAGGTCAACGACGCTGCCGGTCGGGACGGGCGCGCGCACCGCGAAGCCGTTCAGCTTGCCGTTGAGCTCCGGGATCACGACTCCGATCGCCTTGGCGGCACCGGTCGTAGCCGGGATCAGGCTGACGGCCGCCGCGCGGGCGCGGCGCAGGTCCTTGTGCGGCATGTCCTGGAGACGCTGGTCGGCGGTGTAGGCGTGAATCGTCGTCATCAGGCCGTGCTTGATGCCCACCGTGTCGTGGAGCACCTTGGCGACGGGAGCCAGGCAGTTGGTCGTGCAGGAGGCGTTGGAGATGATCGTGTGGGCAGCCGGGTCGTAGGCCTCGTCGAAGTTCACGCCGAGCACGACTGTCACGTCCGGGCTGGTCGCGGGCGCCGAGATCACAACCTTCTTGGCGCCGGCGTCGAGATGCTTGGAGGCGTTCTCACGGTCCGTGAAGAAGCCGGTCGACTCGATCACGACATCGGCGCCGAGCTCGCCCCACGGCAGCGCCGCCGGGTCGCGCTCGGCGAGCACCCTGATCTCCTTGCCGTTGACGGCGATCCCGTTGTCAGTCACCTCGACGGTGCCGTGGAACGGCCCGTAGTTCGAGTCGTACTTGAGCAGATGGGCGATCGTCTTGCGATCGACGAGGTCGTTGAGCGCGAGCCACTCGATGTCAGCGTCGCGCTCGATCGCGGCGCGGAACACGTTCCGGCCAATCCGCCCAAATCCGTTGATGCCGACTCGAACTGCCATTCATCCTCCGACTGTTGAGATCTTGCCCCGCCGCCCATACGCGATGAGCAGCGCAGGCGCCGAAAGGCTAACGCTTGCTGTGGCCCCGCCCCCCACATCATGGCGATGCGGCGGTTTGCGCGATCACCGACCCGTGATCAGCGCCGCGACACGATCTCGACCCGGAGCCCGTCCGGATCGCGCATATATGCAGCGTAGTATCGCTTGCCGTAGTTGCGGCCGCGGTCCCGGGGGGCCGTCGTCGCGTGCCGCCGGCGGCCAGACCGGCACGGTACGCAGCGTCGACTGCCGCCTTGCCGCTAGCGCCCAGCGCCACGTGCCCGTAGCCCGGGGCTGGCTCAGTGCCGCTGCACCACGACCCAGAACTCGGGACCGGTTACGCCGTAGGCGATCGCGTGCTCGAGACTCGACCACGCGCCGCGCACCGAGCGCGAAGAACACCGCGTCATAGAAACGCGCCGAGCGCTCCAGGTCGGTGACCTCGAAGCCGACGTGGTCGATCACGCCGGGCGCTCGATGTCGCGGTGAATCACCTGGACGACGTACTCGGTCTCCGGCTGGTAGCGCTCGGCCAGGTGCTGTGCGATCGCTACCGAGCGGTGGCGCCCGCCGGTGCAGCCGATCGCAACGACCAGGTGCGACTTGCCCTCGGCCAGGTACTGCGGCAGCAGATAGTCGAGCAGCGGGTGCAGGCGGTCGTAGAACTCGGTCGAGCGCGCCATCGCGGTCGATGAACTCGACGACCTGCGGGTCGAGCCCGGTCAGCGGCCGCAGCGTCGGCTCGTAATGCGGGTTGGGCAGGAAGCGCACGTCGAACATCAGGTCGGGGTCGCGCGCCGGGCCGTACTTGAAGCCGAAGCTCTCGAAGGTGACGGCGAGCCGCCCCGGGGTGCTGCGTCGGCAGCATCTCGTCGGCGAGCTTGCGTCGCAGCTGCGCGGCGGTCAGGCCGGTCGGTGTCGATGACGACGTCGGCGCGCTCGCGCAGCGGCGCGAGCAGCTCGCGCTCACGCGCGATGCCGTCGGCGACGCTGCCGTCCGGTGAGAGCGGGTGGCGCCGGCGGGTCTCCTTGTAGCGGGTCTGAAGCGTCTCCTCGCTGGCCTCGAGGAACAGCACCCGGTAGTTGACGCCGAGCGCCTGGAGCCGGTCGAGCACCTCAGCCAGCCCCTCGAAGTAACTGCCGGCGCGAACGTCGGAGACGACCGCGGCGTAGGCGACCTTCGAGCCGGTGTGGGTGAACAGCTCGACCAGCGAGCTGATCATCTCCGAGGGCAGGTTGTCGACGCAGAAGTAGCCCTCGTCCTCGAAGGCGGCCATCGCCGTCGACTTGCCGGCTCCGGAGAAGCCGGTGATCACGACCAGATCGCGGAGTGCGAGTCGTCGTCTTCATCGTAGTGCAGACATCGACTGTACGGTTGTGTCAGTTTCGTAACACTTTCTAGTCCCCCAACCAGGGGGTTTAGCAGGGCGATGCGGATGACTCAGACTCCGGTCTTGTGAAGTTCGCGGTGCAGCTCGCGCGCGAGCCTGCCCGGAATCCCCGGCACCGCCTCGAGCTCCTCCCGCGACGCCTCGCAGCACCGCGTCCGGCGAGCCGAAGTGCGTCAGCAGCGCCCGCTTGCGCGCCGGCCCCACGCCCGGCAGCCCGTCGAGGATCGACGCCGTCATCGCCCGGTCGCGCCGCTGCCGGTGGTGCGTGATCGCGAACCGGTGCGCCTCGTCGCGCAGCCGCTGCAGCAGCTGCAGCTCCGGCGTGTCGTGCGGCAGCACCAGCGACGTCGGCCGCCCGGGGATGAACACCTCCTCGATCCGCTTGGCCAGCGACACCACCGCCACGCCGCGATCGAGGAACCCCTGCAGCGCCCGCAGACCCGGCCGCCAGCTGCCCCTTGCCGCCGTCGATCACGATCAGGTTCGGCAGCGCCGCGAAGCTCGGGTCGTACTCCTTGTCGTGCGGCGAGCGGTCCTGCTGCGCCTCGAACTGCGCCATCCGCCGCCCGAGGATCTCCTCCATCGAGGCGAAGTCGTCGGGCCCGTCCTCCGCCGCGACCGCGTCGCCGCGCCACCTTGAAGCGCCGGTAGTCGGACTTCTTCGGCGCCGCGCCCTCGAACACGACCATCGACGCGACCGTGTTGGTGCCCATCAGCGTCGAGATGTCGTAGCACTCGATCCGCAGCGGCAGCGTGTCCAGCCCGAGCGCCTGCTGCAGCCCGTCCAGCGCCTCGGTGCGCTGCTGGCGCCGGCGCTCGGACCGCAGCTTCTCCTGGTCGAGCGCCAGCCGCGCGTTGCGCTGGGCGAGCTCGAGGATCCGGCGCTTGTCGCCGCGCTCCGGCTCGCGCACCTCGACCTGTCGAACCCCGCCGCGCCGACAGCGCCTCCGCCAGCGCCTCGATCCCGGGCGTGCCGCGCTCGACCACGACCAGCGGCGGGATCATCATCGCCGAGGCGTAGTACTGGATGATGAACGCCTCGGTGACCTCGGCCGGGTCGGCGTCGGCGGCGTTGTCGAGATAGAAGCTCTGGCGGTCGGACAGCACGCCGTCGCGCACCTGCAGCACCTGCGCGTTGGCCTCGCCCTCGGCCACCGCGACCGCGATCGCGTCGAACGTGCCGCCCTGGTCGACCGAGACGCGCTGGCGCTCGAGCAGCCGGCGCACCGCCTGCAGCCGGTTGCGCTCGCGCGCGGCATCCTCGTAGCGCTGCTCGGCCGCGGCCTGGCGCATCTCGAACTCGAGCCGCTGCTCGATCTCCTTGTAGCGCCCCGACAGGAACGCGATCACGCCGTCGATCCCGGCCCGGTAGTCCTCCTTGCTGACGTAACCGACGCAGGGCGCCTCACAGCGCTTGATGTAGTAGTCGAGGCACGGCGAGCCGCTGCGGCGTCCCGGCTCGGGCCCGTCGCAGGTGCGGAACAGGAAGACCTTGCCGAGCACCTCGAGCGTCGCGCGCGTGCGCTTGGCGCTGCGAGAAGGGACCGAAGTAGGCGCGGTCGCGGCGGTGGCGCTCACGGGTGAAATAGACGCGCGGGAAGTCCTCGTCGAGGCTGATCGCGATGTACGGGTAGGACTTGTCGTCGCGCAGCCGGATGTTGAACCTCGGCTGGTACTGCTTGATGAAGTTCTGCTCGACGATCAGCGCCTCAGACTCGGTCTGGACGACCAGCGCCTCGATGCGGTCGATCATCGGCAGCAGGTCGCGGCCGGCGCGGGTGCTCGGATTCGAGAAGTGCGAGGCGACGCGCTTGCGGATCGAGATCGCCTTGCCGACGTAGATCACCTTCCCGCGCGGCGTCGTGGAACAGGTAGACGCCCGGCTCGTCGGGGAGTTCGCGGCGGCGGTCAGCGGAGACGATCGACATCGCGTTCAGTCTAGGACCGCAGTGACGACAGAACCCCTTGACGGGGGACGAATCGCAGTGGCACGAACACCGCACCTTAACTTGACTGATTCAAGAAAACCGGCGAACACTGCGAAACAGTGCCGATCGAGCCTGGAGATCGAGCGAACGCTGCGTGCCGCCGAGCTTGCGCGTCACGCGCCCGCGGATCGCCGTGCTGAACGCCGTGCACGACCATCCGCACGCCGACACCAACTCGATCATCGACTCCGTGCGCGCTGCAGCTCGGCGATGTCTCCCACCAGGCCGTCTATGACGTGCTGCGAGGCGCTGACCACCGCCGGGCTGGTGCGGCGGATCCAGCCGTCGCGGCTCGGTCGCGCGCTACGAGGCGCGCGTCGCCGACAACCACCACCACGTCGTCTGCCGCTCGTGCGGCGCCGTCGCCGACGTCGACTGCGCCGTCGGCGACGCCCCCTGCCTGACCCCGCCGACACCACGGCTACGCGATCGACGAGGCCGAGGTCATCTACTGGGGCCTCTGCCCCAACTGCGCCGGCGCCGACAGCTGCCGAGCCCGCCTCGCAAGCGCACACCCACTGACTCCGAAAGGATCTCCTGTGTCTGACACACCCTGACGCCGTCGTCGGCGAAATGAACGAGCCGGACGCCACCGCCGGCGGCTGCCCGGTCCCCCACGGCGCGCTCACGCACCCGCTCAAGGGCGACGCCAACACCGAGTGGTGGCCGAACCGGCTGAACCTGAAGATCCTCGCCAAGAACCCCGCCGTCGCGAACCCGCTGGGCGAGATCTTTGACTACGCCGAGGCGTTCAAGAGCCTCGACCTCGCCGCGGTCAAGCAGGACATCGCCGAGGTGCTGACCACCTCCCAGGACTGGTGGCCGGCCGACTTCGGCCACTACGGCCCGTTGATGATCCGCATGGCCTGGCACAGCGCCGGCACCTACCGGATCAGCGACGGCCGCGGCGGCGCCGGCGCCGGCCAGCAGCGCTTCGCGCCGCTCAACAGCTGGCCGGACAACGGCAACCTCGACAAGGCCCGCCGCCTGCTCTGGCCGGTCAAGAAGAAGTACGGCCAGGCGACTCTCCTGGGCCGACCTGATGATCCTCACCGGCAACGTCGCGCTCGAGACGATGGGCTTTGAGACCTTCGGCTTCGCCGGCGGCCGCGTCGACGCCTGGGAGCCGGACGACGACGTCTACTGGGGCCCCGAGACGACCTGGCTCGGCGACGAGCGCTACACGCGGCGACCGCGAGCTCGAGGAGCCGCTGGCGCCGTCCAGATGGGCCTGATCTACGTCAACCCGGAGGGCCCGAACGGCAACCCTGACCCGCTCGCCGCCGCGCGCGACATCCGCGAGACGTTCCGCCGCATGGCGATGAACGACGAGGAGACCGTCGCGCTGATCGCCGGCGGCCACACGTTCGGCAAGACCCACGGCGCCGGACCGGCCGACAACGTCGGCCCCGAGCCCGAGGCCGCGCGCTCGAGCAGCAGGGCCTCGGCTGGAAGAGCACGTACGGCAGCGGCAAGGGCGCCGACGCGATCACCTCGGGCATCGAGGTCACCTGGACGACCACGCCGACCAAGTGGAGCAACGACTTCCTCGAGAACCTGTTCGGCTTCGAGTGGGAGCTGGAGAAGAGCCCGGCCGGCGCCAACCAGTGGGTCGCCAAGGACGCCGAGGCGATCATCCCGGCCCCGGACGACGGCGGCGCGCCGCGCCAGCCGACGATGCTCACGACCGACCTGGCGCTGCGCTTCGACCCGATCTACGAGCCGATCTCGCGGCGCTTCAAGGACAACCCGGATGAGCTGGCCGACGCGTTCGCGCGCGCCTGGTTCAAGCTGACCCACCGCGACATGGGCCCGGTCGTCCGCTACCTCGGCCCCGAGGTCCCGAGCGAGGAGCTGATCTGGCAGGACCCGCTGCCCGAGGCCCCGAGCGAGGCGATCGGCGCCGAGGAGATCGCGGCCCTCAAGGAGCAGATCCTCGACTCCGGCCTGACGGTCTCGCAGCTGGTGTCGACCGCCTGGGCGTCGGCCTCGTCGTTCCGCGGCAGCGACAAGCGCGGCGGCGCCAACGGCGCCCGCATCCGCCTCGAGCCGCAGCGCAGCTGGGAGGTCAACAACCCGGCGCAGCTGGCGACCGTGCTTGAGCACGCTGGAGGACATCCAGTCGGCGTTCAGCGACGGCCGGCAAGCAGCGTCTCGCTCGCCGACCTGATCGTGCTCGGCGGCTGCGCCGCGGTCGAGAAGGCCGCCAAGGACGCCGGCTTCGCAGATCGAGGTGCCGTTCACCCCGGGCCGCGTCGACGCCAGCCAGGAGCAGACCGACGTCGAGTCGTTCGAGGCGCTCGAGCCGAAGGCCGACGGCTTCCGCAACTACCTCGCCGCGGGCAACCGCCTGCCGGGCGAGTACCTGCTGATCGACCGGGCCAACCTGCTCAACCTGAGCGCGCCGGAGATGACCGTGCTGGTCGGCGGCCTGCGGGTGCTCGGCGCCAACTACGACAACTCGTCGGTCGGGCGTGCTGACCGCGACCCCGGGCACGGCTGACGAACGACTTCTTCGTCAACCTGCTCGACCTCGGGACCACCTGGACGCCGGCGTCACCCGGACGTCGACGCGTTCACCGGCACCGGCCCGAACGGCGAGAGCTGGACCGGCAGCCGCGTCGACCTCGTGTTCGGCTCGAACTCCGAGCTGCGCGCGGTCGCCGAGGTCTACGCCAGCGACGACGCCGGCGAGAAGTTCGTGCACGACTTCGTCGCCGCCTGGGACAAGGTCATGAACCTCGACCGGTTCGACCTCGTGGCCAACCGCGACTAGGCCAGTTAGGACCAGCCGTTTGCCAGTCGGGGTGGTCGCGCTGGACCACCCCGACTGCTGCAGCGCTCGGGTCCGGGTCAGTACTCGCTGCGTCGAGCGGTACACCGCGTAAAGCGCGTAGGCCGCAGCCGCCGAGCAGCACCAGCCAGACGACGGTGCCGAAGCCGCTCGCCCAGAGCCGGTCGACGGCGCTGATCGTGAGCGTCGCCACGCCGAGCGCGACGTAGAGGATCGTGCGGCGGCGGGTGCCGAGTCGAGTAGAGCTCGGTGCGGTGCTCGCGGTACAGGCGCGAGGCGATCCAGGCGAGCGCGCCGAGGAACAGCGAGCGAGACCAGCTGCGTGAGGAAGCCGAGCGCGAAGTCGCCGGTGTTGCCGAGCGCGTAGACCACCGCGGCCAGCGCGACGATCGACGAGCACATTGCGGACGTTTGTGTTGAGCTTCATCGGTGCCTGGTCTCGATCAGCGGAACGCTGTCAAGTCCAAGCGTACCGCTGGATCGTCGGTTAGCTCAGCGGCGTGAGCGAGCCGCTGACGTCGGATGGCGCCGCGGCCACCTCCGGCTTGTTGCCGCTGGCATCGGGCTCGAGCCGCTCGGCGGCGAAGCGGTAGCCGACGCCGAAGTGGGTGTGCACGTAGCGCCAGGCTGGGCGAGATCCGCTCGAGCTTGTTGCGCAGCTTGCGCACGAACACATCGACCGAGCGGTCGCCGCGCACCATCGTGTAGCCCCATACGCGCTGGTAGATCACCTCGCGCTCGAGCACGCGGCCCTCGGCCGAGGCGAGCTGGCGCAGCAGCTCGTACTCCTTGCGTGAGAGGCCGGCCGGCTCAATGCCGACGTAGGCGTCGAACTGGTCCGGGCGGATCGTGAGCTCGCCGGCGACCGTGGGCTCGTCGTCGAGCAGCGCCTCGCCGATCCGGCGGCGGCGCATGACCGCCTGGATCCGCGCGACCAGCTCCTCCGGGTGGCATGGCTTGGTGACCCAGTCGTCGGCGCCGCGCGCGCAGCGCGCGCACGCGGTCGGCGACCTGTGCCGGGCCTGAGACGACGAGTATCGCCAGGCCGGGCATCGCCGTGCCGATCCGCTCGATGTAGTCGATGCCCGCTGAGCGCCGGGTTCAGGATCAGAGCGTGGACACGCATCGCGGCGAGCTGATCGTGGCCCGGGCGCGTAGGAGAGCACCTCGTGATCCCAGCGCAGCGCCTCGAACCGCCGCACCATCACCGTCACAAGGCCGCTGTCGTCGTCGACGAGAGCGATCCGTACCTGCCGGGCCTCGGTGGGCACTGACATCGTGATCCTGAGTCTAGAAGCGCGGGCCGACGCGACCCGACGGCTGGAGGTCTGGAGCGACTCCTGGCCCCGAACAGATCGTCAAATAGCCGTCACAGTTTCCAAACCCCCAACCGGGGGTTTAGCAGCTGCGTCGGAGCTGAAGCGCAGCTCGAACTCGAGCCGCCGTCAGGCAGCGCGCGCGCCTCGATCCGGGCTGCGTGCGCGACTCGCGACGGCGCCGCACGATCGACAGCCCGAGCCCGAGGCCGCCCTCGCGGCCGCCCACGCGCTCGCCGGCGCCGCGCCGGAACGGCTCGAACAGCTCCGGCACGCGATCGGGGTCGACGATCTCCCCGCTGTTGGCGATCCGCAGTCCGGGCACGCCTTCGACTTCGCCGGTCGGACACGCTGATCCAGCGCTCCTCCCTAGCTGTTGTGGACGATCGCGTTGTCCAGCAGGTTCGCGACGAGGCGCTCCAGCAGCGCCTGGTCACCGACCACCAGGCCGGCTCGAGCTCGCTCTCGACGCGTGATGCCGTCGAGTCGGCTTTCGCGGGTCAGCAGCGCGTCCTCGACCAGGCCGCGAGGTCGACGCTCTCCCCCGCTGCCACGCCCGCCTCGCTGCGCGCGAGCGTGAGCAGCGCGTCGAGCAGCCGCTCCTGCTGCTCGGTCGAGGCGACGACCCGCTCGCACACCCGGCGCAGCGACTCGACCGAGACGTCGGGATCCGCCAGCGCGACCTCGACCAGCGTGCGCTCCAGCGTGATCGGCGTGCGCAGCTCGTGCGAGGCGTTGGCGACAAACCGCCGCTGCGAGTCGAAGGCGGCTTCGAGGCGCGCCAGCAGCGCGTCGAACGTGGTCGCCAGCTCACCGAGCTCGTCGCGGCGACCCTCGACGCCCAGACGCTCGTGCAGGTTCTCGGCGCTGATCTCACGCGCACGCGTGTTCATCGTCCGCAGCGGGCGCAGCGCCCGGCCGGCCAGCCACCATGCCAGGCCGATCGACAGCAGCGCCACCACCGCCAGCGCGATCCCCGACCACTCGAGCAGCGACGAGGCGTCGTTCGCCTGCTCCGTCTTCAGCCTGACGTTCGCGCGCTGCGCCAGCCTGACCAGCTGCGTCTGCCCTGATCGCTGTATCTGCCGCAGAACCGTTGCCGGTGATTGGTGACTGGGCACCGCCACTGTCGATGTGCCGCCCCCGCCGGCCGAGGTGGGCGTCTGGTGTAGCGGACTCGCTTCGGCGGCTTGGCCGCAATACTCAATGGACCTTCGCCCGCTGCAACCGCTGAGAACCCCGTGCCAGCGGGCAGCTCGAATTGGACGCCGCGGACGTCCACCGTCCGGCTCTGCGAGTTCTGGTTGTGCTTGAACAATCCGTACGTGACGGCCAGCAAACCAGCGCCGGCGGCGATGAACACAGCGCCGTAGAGGAGCGTCAGGCGCAGCCGCAGGGTCCCGCGTAGACCGTGGCGCGGACGATCAGATTCTGTATCCGCCACCGGGCACCGTCTCGATCAGTTGCGGCTCGCCGAGCTTGCGGCGCAGGCGGCTGATCGTCACCTTCACGACGTTGCTGAACGGATCGGCCGCCTCGTCCCAGGCGCGCGCGAGCAGCTCCTCCGACGAGATCACGGCGCCCTGTGCGCCCATCAGCAGCTCGAGCACGGCGAACTCCTTGGCGCTGAGATCGAGCCGCTCGCCCGCCGCGGCTCGCGAGCCGGCGGGCGCTGTCGAGCTCGCAGGTCGCCGCATTCGAGGACCGGCGGCAGCGCCGGCTGCGCGCGGCGTGCGAGCGCACGTACGCGTGCGACCAGCTCGGCGAACGCGAACGGCTTGGGCAGGTAGTCGTCGGCGCCGAGGCTGAGCCCCTCGACGCGATCCTCGATGCCGCCGGAGGCGGTCAGCATCAGCACGCGGGCGCGGATGCCCTCGGATGAGGTGAGCCGCCTGCAGACCTCGTCGCCGTGCAGTCGTGGCAGGTCGCGGTCAAGCACGATCACGTCGTACTCGTAGACGCGCGCATTCGCGAGCCCGGTCTCGCCGTCTCCGGCGATGTCGACCGCCATGCCTTCGCGGCGGAGCCCAGAGGCGACCGTCTCAGCCAGCTCGGTGTGATCTTCGACGACCAGTACGCGCATATGTCGAACAGCATGCTTAGCACGCGGTTACGTGAAAGTAACGAGCGCTGTTCCCGTGATGTAACCGGTCTCGGCGTAGAACTGCGGCCATGCTTCGCAAAGCAGCGTCACAGCCGCCATGCTCGCCACCGCGACCGCGCTCGCGGCGTGCGGCGGCTCGAGCTCTCCAACAAGCAGCACAACCGCGTCCAACAGGACGCCCGGAAAGAATGCCTCACTCAAGCTCGCCGAGTGCATGCGCACGCATGGCGTGCCTGACTTCCCCGACCCGACAGAGCGGCGGCGGCTTCGGAATCCAGGCGAGCGCTAACGGTGGCGGCGGAACGATCTCGGTCGACGGTCATCAGCTGAACGTCAGCGCGCCCGCCTTCCAGAAGGCGATGCAGGACTGCCAGAAGTACCAGCCGCAGGGCCCGCCGATCAGCGGCGCGCAGCTCGCGAAGATCAAGCAGGGCGCGCTGAAGATGGCGGAGTGCATGCGCGCCCACGGGGTCGCCGAACTTCCCGGACCCGAAGGTCGGAACCGGCCCTGGTGGAAGAGGCATCGCGGTTTCTATCGGCGCCCAGGCCGCGGTTGGAGGGGCCGGCAGGTTGAGTCCGAGCTCGCCAGCCTTCCAGAACGCCCAGAAGATCTGCATGCCCCTGATGCGCGTCGGCCCCAAAGCACAGAAGGCGGGTAACTGAAAATGCCGATGCCCAGACCGAAGCTGCCGCGGCGTCGCGGACGCTGGCTCGCCACCGTGGCGCTGGTCGTCGCGGCCGCAGTCGTCGTCGTCATCGTGGTCTCCAACAACGGATCCGCCAACGGTGGTCGCTCGGGCGCAGGTACGACCGCGACCGGAGCGGCCACCGTCCAGCGCCGCAACCTGGTCGCGACCGACACCGAGTCCGGCACGCTCAGCTACGCGGACGCTCAGACCGTCTACAACCGGCTGAGCGGCACGATCACGTGGGTGCCGCAGGTCGGCGCAGATCATCAAACCGGGCCACACGCTGTTCACGGTCGACAACAAGCCGGTGCTGCTGATGAACGGCTCCACGCCGGCGTACCGCGACCTGACGGCCACAGACGAAACCGGCCCTGACATCTACGAGCTCAACAAGAATCTCGTCGACCTCGGCTACAACCCCGACGGCATCGTCGTCGACGACACCTGGCAGACGGCAACCACGGCCGGCGTCGAGGAGCTCCAGTACCACCTCGGCGTGACTCGAGACGGGCTCGCTCACGCTCGGCCAGGTCGTGTTCCTGCCCGGTGCGCAGATGATCCAGACCGTCGACACGACGGTCGGGTCGACCGGCGGCTCCGCGGCGAGCTATACGCCGGTGGCTGGTTCCTCCGACACTGAATTCGTCGACTATTCGAACGACTCGACGACGGGCACATCGACCGGCACAACGACCACGGACACGTCCACCGACGCGACCACCGACGCGACGACCGGCACGACCACCGGCACGACGACCGGCACGACGACGACGCCCCCGACCACCCCGTCGACTTCCACCACCGGCACGACCACGACGCCAAAGTCGAAGACGACCGAAACCAACACCACGCCGAAGTCGAGCACGACAAGCGGGAGCGACAACCTCAGCCAGCGGACGCTGCAGGCGCTCATGCGGCTGGTCCAGCAACAACAGCGGGAACTGAGGGCGGAGCAGAACGCGTCGCACGCCTCGAACAATCCCTCCTCGCACAACAACAGCTCGCCCAACAACAGCTCGCACGACAACAGCAGCGCGAATAACAGCAGCTCCAACAAGAGCAGCTCCACCGACAAGAACTCGAACAGCAGCAACAACAGCGCCGGCAATACCGGTGGCGGCGGCAGCGCCGTCGCCGTCCTTAGCACCTCCTCGAGGAAGCTGGTCGTGACCGTCGACCTCAGCGCAAGCGTCCAGTCCGAAGCCTCGATCGGCGAGAAGGTCTCGGTCGAAATGCCTGACGGCAGCACGCAGCAGGGCACGGTGACCGCCGTCAGCCCGGTGGCGCAAAGCTCGAGCTCCGGTGGCGACGGCTCGAGCCCTGACGGCGGTAGCGGCAATGGTGACTCGGGCTCATCGTCGTCGACTGTGCCGGTGACAGTCACGCTCGACAAGCCCGCGAAGGGCGGTGGTCTCGACCAGGCGTCGGTGAGCGTGAACTTCGTTCAGAACAAGGCCAGCAACGTGCTCTCCGTCCCGGTCACGGCGCTGCTCGCGACCTCCGGCAGCAGCTTCGCGGTTCAGGAGGCCGCGAGCCCACACAAATTGATCCCAGTCACGACCGGGCTGTTCGCAGCGGGCTACGTCGAGGTCTCAGGCTCCGGCATCCACCCCGGTCTGCAAGTGACGGACTCACAGGGATGAGCGTCGAACTCATCGATGTGACCAAGGAATATCCCGGCGAGGTGACGGCGCTGCGCGATGTCAGCGTCGATATCCCCGCCGGGGACCAGGTCGCGGTCGTCGGCCCGTCGGGCTCGGGTAAGACGACGATGCTGACGATCCTCGGGACCCTCGAGCGCCCGACATCCGGCGACGTCCGCGTCGCCGGACACGACACCGTTACCGCCTCCGACGGTGAGCTGGCCGGCCTGCGCGCCCATGAGATCGGCTTCGTCTTCCAGGCGTTCCACCTGCAGGAGTCGATGACGTCCGTCGACAACGTCGCCACCGGCATGCTCTACACGGGCATGCCGCTCGGGCGCCGGCGGGCACTCGCGCGCGAGGCGCTGGAGCGCGTCGGCCTCGGCCACCGACTCGACTTCAAGCCCAGGCAGCTGTCGGGCGGCGAGCGCCAGCGGGTCGCGATCGCCCGCGCGATCGCCAAACGCCCGGCGATCATCCTCGCGGACGAGCCGACCGGAAACCTCGATTCGAAGTCCGGCGCCGGCGTCCTCGACGTCCTGCACGGGCTCGGCTCAGACGGCGCGACGCTGGTGCTGATCACGCACGACGAGAGCATCGCGGGCGGCTTTCCGCGACGACTGCACATGCGCGACGGCGAGATCGTCGAGGACGAACGCGCATGAGCGAAGCGGTGCTCCACGACAACACCGGCCTGCCGCCCCGCCGACCAGAACCGGAGATGGCTGAAATCGGACGCGCGCGGCTGCCTGCGCGTGAGCTCCTCGGCGTCGCGCTTCAGGGTCTGCGGACGCGCAAGCTGCGGGCAGCTCTGTCGGCGCTGGGAATCGCGATCGGCATCGGCGCGATGGTCGCCGTCGTCGGCGTGTCATCGTCGGCGCAGGCGAACCTGATCGCCGAGATCGACTCGCTGGGCACCAACCTGCTGACCGTCTCCCCCGGGACCGACTTCCTCGGCAACAGCGCCGTCCTGGCACCGAGCTCGGTGCCGATGATCAAGCACATGCTGCACGTCGAGAGCGACGCGCCGATCTACCAGCTGACAACCGCGAACGTCTACCGCACGCCCTATCGTTCCAGCGGAGGAGACTGGCGGAATCGGCATCGACGCTGCCAGTGACAACCTGCCGAAAGTCG
Source organism: uncultured Conexibacteraceae bacterium (assembly GCA_963720195.1). Classification (GTDB taxonomy): domain Bacteria; phylum Actinomycetota; class Thermoleophilia; order Solirubrobacterales; family Solirubrobacteraceae; genus Palsa-465. The sequence continues at coordinate 697,230 of CAVRFD010000003.1, read as the reverse complement.
TCGGCACGACACTCGCCTCCGGTCACTTCCTCAATCGGCGTCAGCCAGAAGTACCCGGAGGTGGTGCTCGGCGCACAGGCGGCGGCGACGCTCCAGATCACGCAGGTCGCCGGCCACCTGATGGTCTACCTGGGCAACCACTGGTTCGTTGTCGTCGGCATCCTCAATCCGGTCAAGCTCGACTCGTCGCTGGACTCCGTCGTGTTCATCTCGCTCCCGGTCGCCGAGCGGCTGTTCCAGACGCTGCCCGATCCGAGCGAGATCTACGTGCGCACCAGCCAGAACAATGTGACCTCGGTCGCGAACCTGCTGCCCGCGACGGCCAACCCGCAGGACCCGAGCGGCGTCAGCGTCGACCGGCCCTCCGACGTGCTCGAGGCGCGGGCCGCGGCCAAGGGCCAGTTCACGACGCTGCTACTGGGACTGGGCGCCGTGGCGCTGCTGGTGGGCGCGATCGGGATCGCCAACATCATGGTGATCTCGGTGCTCGAGCGGCGCGGCGAGATCGGTCTGCGGCGCGCGCTCGGTGCGACCCGCGGCCACATCACCATCCAGTTCCTCGCCGAATCGGCATTGCTCGCCGCGATCGGCGGCGTCTTCGGGCTGGCGATCGGCGCCGGCGCCACCGAGGTCTACGCGGCCGCCAAGCACGAGCCGTTCGTGGTGCCGCTGTATGCGCTGATCGCGGCACCCTCCGCCGGATTCGTGATCGGCGCACTTGCGGGCCTGTACCCCGCCGCAAAAGCGGCACGGCTCAGCCCGACCGAAGCCCTGCGGGCGTAGACAACTCGCTGGATCCCATGCGGCTGCGGGCGTCGATAAGCGCCCGCAGCCGCGCCACCGTCCGTGGGATCCGAGCCGCCACCTTGGTGTCCTCATATGGCAGGCGCACGGTCGGGATGCCGGTCGCCACAAGGATGTCCAGGTCCTGGCGACGGTCACTGACGAACTTGTACCGATGCGAGCTCCAGCCATCGAGCTCGATGATCAGCTTTGGTCGGGGTAGTAGGCGTCGACGCGATGCCCGCACACGTGAACGTTGATCTGGGGGATTGGCAGGTCGTGCTGGCGAACCAGCTTCAGGAAGGCGTCCTCAAGCTCCGATCGCGTCGGCTCCCGCTGCGCGGTCTCAATCAGCGGGCGCAGCAGCGGCGCGCCCGCGTAGCGCGGGTTCCGCTCGACGACGTCCTGCAGCTCCTCGTTGCTGAGCACACCCCGGAGCCGCAGGTCGTTGACGGCCCGCATGCGTTGGCGCTCGCTCAACCGCGGCGCCATGTCGAGAACCGTCCGCGCAGCGGAGGTCAGGCGCAGTCCCTGAACGGTCGTGACGTCGCGCGTCAGCAGTGTCTGCGAGTGATGGACGCTCAGCCCGGACGGACGCCGATTCTCCGCGATCACGATCTCGTGCTGTCGCGGCCAGTGCTTCCAGACCTCCCACAGAACCAGCGCGCTCGCTCCCGCCAGCGCTGAGCGCCCACCGCCGGCGCGCAGCGCGGCGTGAGCGGCGTCGATCGGGTTGCTTTGAAGGTGGCCGACCGCGTAGACGCCGCGATAGACGCGAATCAGTCGGCCTTTCTCTATCCAGCGACTGGTCGTGCGGGTGCTCAATCCCGCTTCGAGCAGCTGGGCCCACGTGATGTGCCCACCCTGCGCCTGGGCGAAGCGATGCAGGTTGGTAGACACATCTGTCCATGAATCTGCATCGCTCACCTCTAATAGAGGCGCGGGGACCTACGAATTGACCCCCTCGAGCTCCTCATAGCGCGAGTAGAGCTCGTCGACGGCTTGCTTGGCCGCCTCGTGCCGGGCGGTCGACTCGGCCGAGCGCTCGGGGCTCGACCAGGCGCCCGGGTCCGCGAGCTCCTCCTCGACCGCGCGCAGAGCCGCCTCCGCCTGCTCGATCTGCTGTTCGAGCTTGGCGGCGCCGTTCTTACTCGCAGCGCCAGTGGCCCGCTTGGCCACTGGCTTGGGCTTCGCAGCAACCCGAGCCGCCGTTGCAGCCTGCTTCGCCGCCGCCTCATCCGCCGCCCGCTCCTCACGCACGCGCAGATACTCCGGCCAGCCACCCACGTACGAGTGCAGCGTCGCGTCCTCGAACGCGACCGTCCGCGTGCCGACGGCGTCGAGCAGTGCGCGATCGTGGGAGATCAGCAGCAGCGAGCCGCTGAACTCGCCGAGCGCGTCCTCGAGCGCCTCGCGGCTCTCGACGTCCAGATGGTTGGTCGGCTCGTCGAGGATCAGGACGTTCGCGCCCGATTGCACGAGGATCGCGAGCGACAGCCGCTGACGCTCGCCACCGGAAAGCCCCTCGAGCGACTTGTCGGCCTCCTCGCCGCTGAACAGGAACCGGCCGAGCAGCGCACGCGCGTTCGCGGGCGTCAGCCCCGTGCGGTACGTGCACGCCTCGACGACGGTCCGGGCATGACCGGCGTGCAGATCCTCCGAGTGCTGGGACAGGAAGCCGATCTTGACGTTGTGACCGGTGAGCAGCTTGCCCGTGACCGAGAGGTCCCGTTTCGGTAGCAGGGGTGGCCCGCTGGCCACCCCGGACGGCCATCCCAGTCGCATCGCGCGCGTCGGCGCCGTCGTCTGCGAACGGCCGCGCTCCCGCGAGCGTCTCGATCAGGGTGGTCTTGCCGGCGCCGTTCGGCCCGACGACGCACACGTGCTCGCCGCGCTCGAGCCACAGCTCAGCGTCGCGAAGCAGCACGCGGTCGCCGATGCTGACGCGACCGTCCTCGAGCTCGAAGACGACGCGGCCGCTGCGCTCCGGCGGCTTGAACGCGAACGCGAGGCCGTCACCGTCGCGCTCGTTGCGTTCGATCCGCTCGATCTTGTCGAGCCGCTTCTGCCGCGCCTGCGCCTGGCGCGCGCGGGTGCCGGCGCGGAAGCGGGTGACGAACTTCTCGAGCCGAGCGATCTCGGCCTGCTGGCGCTCGATCGCGCGGCCGAGCGCAAGCTCACGCTGCGCCTTCTCGGTGCGCCACTGATGCCAGGTGCCGGGGAAGAACTTGCCGCGGCCGGCCTCGAGTTCGAGCACCGCTGTCGCGACCGATTCGAGGAACCAGCGGTCGTGCGCGATCAGGATCACGGCCGCGTCGAGCGCGTTGAGGTGCGCCTCGAGCCACTCGAGCGAGGCGATGTCGAGGTGGTTGGTGGGCTCGTCGAGCAGCAGCAGGTCAGGGCTGCCGGCCAACGCGCGGCCGAGCGAGGCGCGGGTCAGCTCGCCGCCGGAGAACGTCTCGAGCCTGCGGTCGAGCACCGCAGTCGTCCGTGAAGCCGAGGCCGTGCAGGGTGGCGAGCGCCCGCTCGCGCCACGTGTAGCCGCCGGCGTGCTCGAGCGCTGCCTGTGCATCGGCGTAGGCGGTCAGCGTCGGCTCCTCGTAGTCGCCGTCGGCCATGCGCTGCTCGAGCCGTTGCAGCTCGGCCTCGAGTGCGATCAGCTCCGGGGCGCCCGAGAGCACGTAGTCACGGAGCGTCATCTGCTGGTCGCGCGGCGGGCGCTGGTCGTGCAGCGCGATCTTGGTGCCCTTCGCGAGCACGAGCTCGCCGCCGTCGATCGAGGCCTCGCCCGGAGATCATCCGCAGCAGCGTCGTCTTGCCGGCGCCGTTGCGTCCGGACAGGCGACATGCGGTCGCGGCGCTCGAGCTTGAACGAGATGCCGCGCAGCAGCGGCTCACCGGAGATGTCCTTGCTCAGATCGGAGGCGATGATTACGGCCATAGGTCTGATGGTAAGAGGCTCAGGGTTACGATCACCTCATGGCTGCAAATCAGTATCCACCGGTCCCGCCGCACGACTTCCCGCCCGCCCGCACGCTGGTCGTGCCGGACCGCGGTGAGTTCTTCCTTCGTGATTCGGGTCCGACCCACCCACCCGCCGCCGCCGGCAGCGGTCCGGTGGTGTTCATGCTGCACGGCTGGGTCGCCAGCGCCGACCTCAACTTCGGCGACCTCTATGACGACGTGATCGCGGCCGGATACCGCGTGATCGCGATCGACCATCGCGGCCACGGCCGCGGCCTGCGTCCGCTCGTCCCGTTCCGCCTGGTCGACTGCGCCGCGGACGCCGCGGCGGTGATCCGTGAGCTCGGGGTCGCGCCGGCGATCGTCTACGGCTATTCGATGGGCGGCGCGATCGCACAGCTGATCGCGCGCGACCACGCCGACGTAATCGCCGGTCTGGTGCTGAGCGGCACCGCCCAGCACTGGCAGGAGGAGGAGCTCAGGCGCACCTGGAAGGCGATGCCGTTCGTCGGCTTCGGACTGTCGCTGGCGCCCGGGCGCGGCTGGCGCGTGGCGCTCAAGCGCGTGGGCTTCACGCCCGGCCCGCGAATGGCCTGGATGCATTCGGAGATGACGCGCCACAGCGCCCGCGACATCGCCGAGGCCGGCCGCGAGCTCGGTCGCTTCGACTCGCGGCCCTGGCTGCGTCCGCTGCCGGTTCCCGACGGCGGTCGTGCTCACCAGCGCCGACGATGCCGTGCCGCCCGCAAAACAGCGGGAGCTCGTGGCTGCGCTGGAGGCGACCGTGTTCGAGGCACCGGTCCGGCACCTGGAGGTCGCCGCGATGGCCAGCGACGCCTCAGCCCAGCGTTACAACCCGGTGCTGATCGAGGCGCTCGAACACGTGCGTGCAGCCGACGCATCAGGTAGCCTTGCGGCCAATGAGTCGTAAGCGGACTGCCCTCTTCGCGCTGTCGGTCGTCGCGGCCGTGCTCGCACTGGCGCCGTCGGCGTTCGCGACCACGCACGGCGGCCAGGGCCTCTTCGGTCCGACCAACGACATAGCAGATCACCAACGTGATGTTCATCCTCATCGGGTTCTTCCCGGTACTGATCATCGTGTTCTCGCTGATCCAGGCTTGGCTCGACCATCGCAAGCACGCACGCCAGGACGCCGCCAAGAACCGGGCCTCATCCGCCGAGTGGAAGGGCGGCTGGTAACCACCAGGCCGCCGTCACCGCGTTAGGGCCCTGATGGCCTACTTCGTCACTGGCGCTACCGGCTTCATCGGCGGCAACCTCGTGCCGCTGCTGCTGAAGCGCACCGCGCGCCAGCGCGGCGCCGAACGGTGACATCTACGTGCTTGTGCGCGAGAGCTCGCTGGCGCGGCTGGAGCATCGGATCGACGCCTGGACGGCTCACTCCCCGACCGCTCGCGAGCGGCTGAAGCCGGTCGTCGGCGATCTGCACGAGCCGCTGCTGGGGGTCGACGCGGAGACGGTCGCGTCGCTGCGCGAGCAGGGCATCGCGCACTTCTTCCACCTCGCCGCGGTCTACGACATGACCGCCGGCGACGAGGTCAACCAGCTCGCCAACGTCGAGGGCACGCTGCACGCGCTCGAGCTGGCGGACGCGGTCAGCGCGCGGCTCCTGCACCACGTCTCCTCGATCGCGGTCGCCGGCACCTACAGGGGCACCTTCACGGAGGACATGTTCGACGTCGGCCAGCCGCTGCCACCACCCCTACCACCGCACGAAGTTCGAGTCCGAGCAGCTCGTGCGTGAGACGGCGACGATGCCGTGGCGCGTCTACCGGCCCTCGATCGTCGTCGGCGACTCCAAGAACGGGCGGATCGACAAGATCGACGGGCCGTACTACTTCTTCCCGCTGCTGAAGCGCGCGCACCGGTTGATGCCGGATTGGCTGCCGCTGATCGGCCCCGAGCTCGGCAACACCAACCTCGTTCCCGGTCGACTTCGTCGCCGCCGCGCTCGACCACATCGCCCACCAGCCGGGGCCTCGACAGGCAGGCGTTCCACCTGACAGACCCGAAGGCGGCGCGCGTGATCGACGTGCTCAACACGTTCGCGCAGGTCGCGGGCGCGCCGCAGTTCGCGGTCACGGTCGACCCGGGCCCGCTGGCCGCTCTGCCACGGGGCGCCGCCGCGGCACTGATGTCGCTGCCCGGCGCGCATGCGGCGCGCCGGGCTCTGCTTGCCGAAGTCGGCATTCCTGACGAGATCGTCGATCACGTCGACCTGACGGCGGAGTTCGACACCGAGCACGCGCGCGAGGCGCTGGCGGGATCGGGTATCGAGGTGCCGCGCGCTGTCGACGTACGCGGACAAGCTCTGGGACTACTGGGCGCGCCACCTCGACCCGGACCTCGCGCAGCACGCGAGCGTCGCCAGCGCCGTCGCCGGCAAGACCGTGCTGATCACCGGCGCCTCGAGCGGGATCGGACGGGCGACAGCGCTGCTGCTCGCACGCTCGGGGGCCACGGTGCTGCTGGTCGCGCGTGGGCTGGAGCAGCTCGAGGAGACGCGGGACGAGATCGAGGCTGTGGGCGGAACGGCCTACATCTATCCAGCCGACATCTCCGATCCGGAGTCGGTCGATGCGCTGATCGAGCGCGTGCAGGCCGAGCAGCCGCAGGTCGACATCCTCGTCAACAACGCCGGCCGCTCGATCCGCCGCTCGATCGCGCTTTCCTATGACCGCTTCCACGACTTCGAGCGGACGATGCAGCTCAACTACCTGGGCACGATCCGGCTGATCATGGGCCTGCTGCCGGGCATGCGCGAGCGCCGCTCCGGCCACGTCATCAACATCTCCTCGATCGGGGTTCAGACGAACCCGCCGCGCTTCTCCGCGTACGTCGCCTCGAAGTCGGCGCTCGATGCCTGGACGCGTGTCGTCAGCTCCGAGTGCATCAGCGACGACGTCCACTTCACGACGATCCACATGCCGCTGGTGAAGACGCCGATGATCGCGCCGACCAAGCTCTACGACCGCTTCCCGACGATCTCACCGGAGCAGGCGGCGGAGATGATCGCCGAGGCGATCCGCACGCGCCCCAAGACGATGGGCACGCACCTCGGCACGTTCGGCGAGGTCAGCTACGCCCTGTTCCCGAAGCTCGTCGACCAGGTCCTGTCGACCGCCTACAAGGTGTTCCCGGATTCAGCCGCGTCGCGCGGGCAGAAGGACCCGACCGAGCACGCCTCGCCGCAGCAGGCGCTGTTCGCACGGCTGATGCGCGGCGTGCACTGGTAACGCACGGTCAACGCACGGACTCAGGGCGCTAGCAACAGGCCCTCGCGCAGGCCGCCGCGACCGATCTCCAGCGGCGCACCGAACAACTCGAGACCGCTTCGAGGATCAGCAGGCCGCCGGCCAGCAGCCGGGCGCGCGCACGTCGACCCCGAACCGGCGCGCGAAGCTCGACCGCACTGAAGCGCTGCACGATCCCGAACAGGTAATCGAAGCGCCTTCTCGTCGACCACCGGGCCGGCGAGCATGCGCAGCGAGGTCGCGCTGCCGCCGACTGCCATCGAGGCGCTGTACCTCAGGCGGCGTCAGTCCCTCGAAGGTCGCGCGTAGCTGTTCGCGCGCCGCCGCGAGCCCGGCGGCGGATCGGAGGATCTGCCGCAAGCCAACGCTCGCTGACGTCGCCCGAACCGACCGGAAGCGAGTCCCACCAGTGCACGTCGGTCCGGCCCGTCTCCCGACGACGATCTCGGACGAGCCGCCGCCGGCGTCGACGACGCCGATGCCGGAGTCGCTGCCGGCGCCTGCGCGCCCAGGCCGCACCGATGAACGCGAGCCGCGCCTCCTCCGCACCCGATGAGGATCTCGACCTCGAGCCCCTCGCAGACGTCGCGAATCAGTTCGACCAGCGCCGCGCCGTTGACGGCGCGACGCACGCCCGCGGTCGCGACGCAGCGGACCTGCTCGGCACCCAGCTCACGTGCGATCGCGAGCTGCTCGGCGACGGTGGCGACGACCTCTGCGAGCTTTGCCGCGGGGATCGCATCGCTGCGCATCCAGTGCGCGTCCGATCTGGGTGAACGCTCGCTCCTGGCGGCATTCGACGAGCCCGCCATCGGCGCAATCGGCCACCAGCAGCCGCGTCGTGTTGGAGCCGATGTCGATGCAGGCGCGGCGCAAGAGGCCGTTACCGTACCGGCCTTCTCCGGGCTGAGGTGCGAAGGGCCAAGGTGGGGCTAGACCGCCGCGCCCTCGGTGACGAGCTCGTCGCTGGGCTGCGAACGCAATGCAGCCCGGGCAGCGGGGACCATGAAACCCGCGATCGCGGCGACGGCCAGGAAGCCTGTCGCCATCCAGTAGCTCTGGGTGAAACCCGTCACGGTCGGGCAGGCCGTGCAGCATGTGGTGCGGCGATGAAGGTCGCCGAGATCTGTCCGCCGAGCGCGCCGCCCAGCGTGCGCATGACCGTGTTCATGCCGCTGGCCACGCCCGTCTGCTGCGGCTCGACGGCGCCGACGATCAGGTTGCCGAGCGCGGAGAACGCCAGCCCGATGCCGATGCCGAGCAGCGCTGTGCTGATCAGAATGTCGTACGGATGGCCGTGTTGGAGCGCCACCCAGAGGAAAGCCAAGGCGGAGAAGATCGTGCCGGCGATCAGCGCGAACTTGGAGCCGTAGCGTCGCGCGACCTTGCCGGCCACGCTTCCGAGCACGCCCATGCCGACCGCCGCCGGCAGCAGGTAGAGACTCGACACGACCACCGAGGCACCGAACCCGAAGCCGGTGCTCTTGGGCAGCTGCGCGAACTGCGGAAACACGATGAACGAGGAGTACATGCCGGCACCGATCAGGAACGCAGCCAGGTTCGTGGTCCAGACGCCACGGATCCGCATCATCGACATGTCGACGAGCGGGTGGTCGCTGCGGACCTCGATCAGCGACCCAGAGCGCCGATCACGAGCAGGCCGCCGAGCATCAGCGCCAGCGACTTGGGGCTGCCCCAGCCCCAAGTTGACGTCTGCGCGATGCCGATCAGCAGCAGACTCATGCCGACCGTCATGACGGCGGCGGCGAGCCAGTTGACGCGACCCGGCGCTCGCACCGGCGATTCGGGGATCCAGCGCCAGGTGCATGCGGCAGCGATCAGCGTGACGACCAGCGGGATCCAGAACAGCCAGTGCCAGCCGAGGTGCTCGGCGATCAACGCGCCGATCACCAGGCCGAGGCCGCCGCCGACGCCGAGGATCGACGACATCAGGCCGATGCTGCCGGCGACCCGCTCGGGCGGGAACTCGTCGCGCGCGATCGAGAACGCCAGCGGGAAGATGCCGCCCGCGACGCCCTGGATCACGCGCGCCACGATCAGCACTGCCAGCGAGTTCGAGAGGGCGGCCAGCAGTGTGCCCGGCGGCGAGGATCAGCAGCGTCCAGAGCAGCAGCTTCTCCTTGCCGTACATGTCCCCCAGGCGCCCGATCACCGAGGTACCGACCGACGCCGACAGCAGGAACGCCGTCAGCAGCCAGGTCGCGCCCGTCTCCGAGGTGTGGAGCTCGCGCTGGAAGGTCGGCAGCGCGGGGATGACCGCTGAGGACAGCACCGCGTAGGCAAGGCCGGCGATGCAGAGCACCGCCAGGATCACGTTGGGGTGGACCGTGTGCGTACGCTGCGGCAGATGCGGCTCGTGCCGCGCCGCACCCGGCGTTTGCTCCCTCGGCATGCTGGTACTGTACCGGAATGGCCATTCCGGGCGAAATTTCATCGGAACAGGCGTGGACTCAGATCGAGCCGGAACGCGAGTGGAGTGAGCTCAGCGCCGAGGCCAAGCACGAGCGCATCCTCTGCGCTGCCGGCAGCCTTTTCGCGAGTCAGGGGCTCGACGCACCGATGCCGGCCGTGGCCGCGCTGGCCGGTGCCGGCGTCGGCAGCCTCTACCGCCAGTTTCCGTCCAAGCGTGAGCTGCTGGCCGCGCTCGTGATCCGGCGGCTCGAGCAGATCAAAACCGCCGCTGAGGAAGCCGCCGCGCACGTCGGCAGACCACTGGCAGGCGCTGACCGAGATGCTCTGGACGCTGCTCGAACAGCAGGCCGCCGACGACTTCCTCGGCGAGGCGTGGAGCCAGGTCGAGGAACACGAAGATGTGCAGGTGGCCGCCGCGCGCTTCCCGAGCCGCGCTCGACGCGCTGATCGCCCTCGCTCGAGCCGAGAGCAGCGTGCGCGCAGACGCGTCGGCGCTGGACATCCGCCTGATGTTCGTTGCCGCGCAGGCCTCACGCCAGATCGGTCCGGACGCCTGGCAGCGCGTGCTCGAGCTGATGCTCGACGGGCTGGCCGCTACGCGGCCCTGAGCTCCGGGCGGGACGTCGAGACCGCCACCTCGTCGGGCGCGACGAGCGCAGCGAGGATCTCACCGAGGCCCGAGCGGAAGAAGTGATGGCCCTCGTCCGGGTCGACGAACACGCGACAGTTCGGCAGCGCCGCTGCCAGTTGCAGCGCATGCTCGACCGGCACAAGCGGGTCGCCTGCACCGTGCCAGAGGTGCACCTCCGATTGTGACCTCGCACGGCTCAAAACCCCAGCCGAAGGCGTAGGTCAGAAAGTCATCGATCAGGCCGCCCACGCCGGCGCAGGTCGCGTCGAGAAAACTGTGGGACGCCGCCGCGCGCTCGTCGGAGCGGGCGAGCCGCTCGCGCTCCGACGGTGCGGCGTGCGCGGCGATAACACGCGTGATCAGTTCGGGGTGGCGAGCGACCGCGGGCAGGACAGCGTCGCCGAGCCCACGGACGAGACCAGGGGCGCCGGCGAGTACGGCCAGCGGCAGACGGATCCGCCGCTGCAACCCCGGCGTGCGGTGCGGCGGACAGAACGGCGAGAGCGCGCTGCACAGGGCGACCCGCCGCACACGGTCGGGGAGCCGGTGCGCGACCGCGAGCGCGTAGGGTCCGCCCGCGGAGACACCGACCACCGAGAATCGCTCGAGCGCAGAGCGCATCGGCGAGCGCGCTGACGTCGTCGGCGAAGTCGAGCACCGTGCGTCCCGGCTGCGGGTCCGAGCCGCCGACACCGGGCCGGCTCGGCGCGATGTAGCGAACCCCCACCTGCCGAGTGATGCGCTGCAGATCCACGGTCGCGTCGACCGGGGTCCCGATCGCCCCGTGACAGTAGAAAACCGGACTGCCATCGGCCGGTCCGGTCAGCGGTGTACACGAGGCTTCGCCCGTCTCGAAGGACGAGCGTCTCGCAGCGATCTGAGGCGTAGGAGCGCATCGCGTGAGCAGCGGGAAACCCCTGCTCACCGGAAGATAGAGCGCTCCTCGGACAGAGTTGTGACGTCTTGGATAAGCGTCCGCAGCGCCGCGACGAACTCGTCCGGGCATTCGACCATCGGCACATGGCCGGCATTCGGGATGCGCGCGATCACGACGTCTGGGCGCGCATCGAGTAGGTCGTCGAGAGCGCGGATCGGGACGGTACGGTCGGCCTCGCCCCAGATGACGCCGACCGGCATCTGCGTCTGCGCGAGCAGTGGGCGCAGGTCAGCGGACGTGATCGTCGCCAGCGCCGGCGCCGTGCGCTTGGCCGTCGCCGACGCCTCCACCATCTGCCGCGCCAGCGTCGGCGGCAGTTCGGCTCCATCGGCGGCGGTCAACGCCAGCAGCAGCTTTCTCCCCCACCACACGTCGGTGAGCGAGACGGCGCCGCGCCGCGCCGCCAGCACCGCATCGGCGCCGGCGGCGAGCAGGTTCGAGATCGTCGCCGGAAACGGCCGCAACCCAGCCGGGGCGACCAGGATGAGGCGCCGCACCAGCCGCGGGTGCGCGGCCGCGAGCGCGATCGCGATGCCGCCGCCGAGCGAGTGGCCGACGAGATCGAACGGGCCATGAATCCCGCGCCCGGCGAGGCCGCGCACGATCCGCTCGGCCACCTGGTCGAGGTCGAAGTCCTCACCGACGGGTGCCGAGCCGCCGAATCCCGGCAGGTCGGGCGCGACCACGCGATGCTCGGCCGCGAGCCCTGAAGTGACCAGGTCCCAGATGTGGCGATCGGTCGCGATCCCGTGGAGAAGGACCAGCGGCTCACCGGAGCCGAGCTCATCTAGAGCGAGCAGCGCGGCCATCTCCGGATCGTATAGTCGGCAAAGATGGCCGACGCGTCTGAGCAGTTCGCGATCAGCGGCGCCGAGGAGCGCGACGGCGCCTTTGTCCGTCAGGCCAGCCGTTTCCGCGATTGGGTCACCGCCGACGGCTCCAGTGGCTTCGCGCCCGAGTCCGGCCGCTACCACCTCTATGTGGCCCGGGCCTGTCCGTGGGCCCACCGCACGATCATCGGCCGCAGGCTGATGGGTCTCGAGGACGCGATCTCGATCTCATTCGTCGACCCGATCCGCGACGCTCGCGGCTGGGCGTTCAGCGATCCCGCACGGTACGAAGACCCGGTCAACGGCTTCCACTTCCTGGCGGAGGCGTATCTGTCGGTGGATCCGCGGTTCGCCGAGCGAGTGACGGTGCCGGTGCTCTGGGACAAGCAGCGAGGCACGATCGTCAACAACGAGTCGGCCGACATCCTGCGGATGCTCCCCACCGTGCTCGCGCCGCTGGCCGAGCATCCGGTCGAGCTCTACCCGCCAGCGCTGGCGAGACGAGATCGACCGGCTCAACGCGCACATCTACGAGCACGTCAACAACGGCGTCTACAAGGCGGGGTTCAGCACCCGCCAGAGCGTCTACGAGCGTGCGGTGGGCGAGCTGTTCGCGGTACTCGACGAGCTCGACGAACGCCTCTCCACCAGCCGCTTTCTGTTCGGGCCACAACCGCTCGAGACCGATTGGCGACTGTTCACGACGCTGATCCGCTTTGACGCCGTCTACCAGATCCACTTCAAGTGTTCGGTGCGGAAGCTGGCCGAATACCCGAACCTCTGGCCCTATCTGCGCGACCTCTACCAGTGGCCCGGCGTCGCAGCCACGGTCTCGTTCGACGAGATCCGCGCGCACTACTACGTCACGCACACGTCGATCAACCCATCCGGGATCGTCGCCGTGATGCCGGCGCTCGACTTCGACGCCCCGCCCCGACGCGAGGGTGTTTGAGGGCGCCCGCTGGCGCCCTCAAATCCTCACTCAGTCCAGCTCGAGCTGATAGATCCAGCCGACGAGGACCTTGGGGCCGAGCGGCGCCCAGCGGATCGAACCTGATCCCTCATACACCCCGCCGGTCACCTTCAGGTTGATGTTCTGGCCGGCGTGAACCGCCGACGGCAGCGCACCGCCACCCTTCAGACTCACCTTCGTGTGGACGATCTGGCCGCTGTTGGTCAGGATCGAGAACGCGCCCGCTGACAGCGGGACGGTGCCCTTCACGTTCGTGACTGAGACGACGAACGTGCCCGGCGCTGCGTGCGAGGACTGCCAGACGCCGTCCTGCACGTATCGCGATACGTAGGCCGGAATCGCCGGACCCACCGCCGTGATGTCGGCGGCCCCGCCCGGCAGCACGGCGTGGACGGTGAAGCCCTGCTCCTCACCCAGGATCGGCTTGGCGGCGGTCGCGACCTCCAGCTTCGTCGCTGAGGGCTTGTACTTCGGCAGCCACGACGGGAGCTTCCCGTAGGCCGTCGCCTTCGCGCCACCGGACGCGGACGCCGGATGGCCGCCGCCCGTGCTCACCAGCACAACCACGACCGCCGCGATGATCACGGCCAACACCACCGCCCCGAACGCCCAGCGGGGGCCGGGCCTGAAGGCCCGGCCCCGACCGGTGTCAGAGGAAGCGGCGCTCAACGTGCCACTGCTCATCGTCCTAGAACCGACGCTGCGGCCGCCGCGGCGCCCAAGGTGCACCGAACCCGAAGGTGTTGGTGAACACGTCGGTGCCGAACGGCGCCAGCCCACTCTGGGCGGCGTAGCCGATGTGGCCGTCGCCGTCGATGCCCGGTGAGCCGTACTTCACCTGGAAGATGTCCTCCAGGGTCCGCAGCAGGCTGTAGTGGTTGTAGTAGGTGTTGCTGACAGTGCCCGGCTTGATGTACGGGCTGATCAGCACCGCTCCGGCATCGCCACCGCCCGTGGTTGGGTCGAAGGCGTCATAGAACGGGTCCGTAGCGGTGGTCAGCGCGTTGAGCGTGATCGTGCCGGTGTAACCGCCGGCGACCGAGACGGGGTTGCCGTTCGTATCGACGAGCTGGAACGCACCGACATCGACCGAACCATCCTTCACCGCGTTCTGCGCGGTGTCGGTCACGTCACCGACGTACACCGACCCCGTGTACGGGCTGCCGCCATCGGTGAGCGACGGCGTCGTCGCGAACGTCACCTGCTGACCCTCGTTCTTGAGGGTCGCCTTCGCATCGGGAACGACGCTCGATCCCGACCCGATCGCCACGCTCGCCGTGGTCGAGCTGTAGCTCGTACCACCGGCGGCGCCGCTCAGGCAGGTGCCGTCGCCCGGCGTCGGAGCCGCCAGGTTCGTGCTCGACACGGTCATGTAGCCGTTGCTCTGCGCGTGCCCGTTCGAGCACGCCACCAATCCACCCGTCGCGGTCGACGGACGGTCGATGTTCTCGTTGTAGCCTGGACCCGGGCTGAGGATCTGCCCGGTCGGCGAGCTGACGAGCGTCGCGTTCGGACCGGTCGGCTCCCAGTTGACCGAGCGGCCGTACAGCGTCTCGCCGGCCTCGTCGGTGGTCAGTGAGCCGAACGCCGTGGACGGCAGCAGCGTCGAGTTGGCGAAGCTGTTCTGCCACGTGAATGGCGGGTATGCCTCGTCATAGGTGACGACGATCAGACCGTTGTCCTTGAACGCGGGCGACTTCTCGATCTCCGGCACGATGTGCTGGAGGAACTGGCTCTCGGCGTAGGTGCCGCCCGTGTAGTTCAGCGGCGCGTTCGGGGTCTGCGAGTTGGCACCGGTGCCGAAGCCGCCCGACAGGTTGTTGGCCGAGCAGACCGCGTCGTGCCCGTTGGAGCAGTTGTTCGGGACGATGTAGCTGAGGTCGGGAGTGGTGTTCGGCCTCTGCAGGTCCTTATACAGCTGATCCTGGGGCCCGAACAGCGGGCCCAGGTTGGTGGAGCAGTGACCGCCACCGGTTCCGCCCATCGCAGACGGCAGCAGCGAATCGAACCACGCCAGCGGGTTGTGCTTGGCGACGTACTGGTCGCCGAGGTCGTCCGTCGTGGAGATCCCGGAGACGTCGGTGTCGTCGGCGCTGCTCGGGTTCGGGTAGCTGCCGGTCGCGGTCGCGGTCGGGGTCGCGCCGACCGTCGAGTCGGGAGCACCGCAGTCCGCGTCGCCGGCGTTATGACCGTCGCCGTTGCCACCCTCGGTGGTCGGCAGGCCGTAGTTGAGATCCTGCGCGTAGACCTTCCAGCTCCTGTGCGCCGAGTTCAGCTGGTTGAACAGCGTCGGCACGCTCGAGGGGTACACGCAACCGTTGTCACCAGCGGGCAGGTCGGCTCCCGCCGTGCCGCCGGAGATGAACTGGCCGTAGTAGGGGCTCGACTTGTTGGTGTCGTAGGACCCGGAGATCGACCGGTAGGACGGGCAGTCGTCCTGATCGTCGGCCTGCGGCGCCTGGCCACTGACCATCGACAGGTAGTTGTCGAGGCTCGAGTGGCCGGTGCCGTAGTAGTTGGTGAGCAGGGCTCCCTGCGAAGGCAGCTGGCTCAGATACTGGCCCTGGGTGCCCTCCAGCGGGGTGAAGCTCGCGTTGTAGGCCTTGTTCTCAAGGACGATCACCCAGACGTGCCCGATCTTGCCTGGCTGGACGCCTAGGCCGTCGTTCGCGGGCGCCTTGTACCCGTACGGGACCTGGTTCGGCAGATCCGTGCCAGTGGTGACGGTGTCGGCCAGTGCCGTCACGCTGAACGCCAGCGAGGCGAGCACACTGGCGGTCACCGCCAGGCCGAGCCTCGGTCGCCGGCGTCCAATGCCGGAAGACCTGGTCGCCGCCCTTCCTCTGGGGTGGCGCAAGAAACCCTTCACAAGAGCTCTCCTTTGTCGAGTACGGCCTGCGGCCTCCTACGAGATCGCATCCTCCGCTCGCGCCAACCGGCTTATGTAACCCAATGGTGAACGCCCTGTGACTTCGCCGTGAAAGGGGCTTCACATTTGCGCCCGCAACTCTCAGCTAATCGAGCTCCAGCTGGTAGATCCAGGCGACCAGGGCCTTGCCGCCGGTTGGGGTCCAAGTGATGGCACCCTGCCCCTCCAGAGCTCGGCTCTTCAACTCCAGCGTGATCGTCTGCCCAGCGTGTATCGCTGCGGGAAGTGCGCCGCCGCCCTTCACATGGAGTTTGCCGGAAAGCGTCTCGCCGCCATCGGTGGCCACGGAAAACGCCTTCGCCGAAACCGGAATCGTCCCCTTCACGTCGGCGAAGGTCACGTAGAACGTCGCCGGAGCCAGCTTGCCTGCCGGCCACGTGCCGCTCTGCGCGTACTGAGACACGTACGACGGGACCAACGGCCCGTTCGCCGTGACCTCCGCGGAGCCGCCCGGCAGCTTCGCGACGACCGTGTACCCCTGCTCTTCGTCGAGAATGGGCTTCGCGGGCGTGGCCACCTCGAAGGCCGGCTTGTCCGCGGCCGGATCACGGGCGGACTTGGGCAGCCACGACGGCAGGCTGCTGAGTCCTCGATGCTGCGCTGACACCTTGCCGGCGCTGCCCGGCTTCAGCGCGAGGACCAGCACCGCCGCCACGGCCAGTGCCGCGACCACTGCCGCCACGAACGCCCAGCGGGCGCCGGGCCTGAAGGCCCGACGCCCGCGGTCGTCCGATGGCGTGGCTTGGAAACTGCCAGTCGCCATCTGTGACTCCTACTTTTTCTTGAGGGTGAGCAAGACCTTGGTCCCGGTGCTGACCTCGGTGCCGGCGCGTGGCGAGACCGAGGCCACGACCCCGGAACCCTTCACCTTGCCGAGCTTCAGCTTGTCCGCGGCCAGAGCCGACTTCGCCTGCGCGAGCGTGTCGCCGGTCAGATACGGAACCACCGACTTGACCTTCGTCACGGTTCTGGTCTGACCCGGAACCGTGACCGTGTTGGTTCCGCCCGGCGTGGTCACCGTGCTCCCCGGGGTCGTCACCGTGGTAGCCGGCGTCGTGACGGTCTGCGTCGCCGTCACCGTCTGGGTCTGTTGCGTCGTCGCGTTGGTGAACACATCGCCGCCGAACGGCGCCAGACCGGGCTGCGCGGCGAAACCGAGGTGGCCGCTGCCGTCAACGCCTCCGGTCGTACCGAAGATGTCCTCGATCGTGCGCAGCAGGCTGTAGTGGTTGTAGTAGGTGTTGCTGACCGTGCCCGGCGTGATGTACGGGCTGATCGCCACGGCGCCGGAGTCACCGCCGCCGAGCGTCGCGTCGAACGCGTCATAGAACGGATCGGTCGCAGCCGTCCCGGTCAACGTCAACGTTCCCGTGTACGCCGAAGCGACCGTGAGCGGGTTGCCCTGGCTGTCGACCAGCGTGAACTGGCCCGTGAACGCCGGGCTCGACGAGGAGCTCGGCTGGGTTGCGGTATCGCTGGCGTTGCCGACGTAAGCGCTGCCGCTGTAGCTGGGGTCGGCGGCGTCCTGCAACGTCGGCGCGGTGGCGTTGAACGTGACCGCCTCGCCCTCGTTCTGCAGGCCTGCGGTCAGGTACGGGACCGTGCTGCTCCCAGACGCAATCGTCAGGCTCGGCGTCGTGACCGGGGCTGCCTGTTCGGTGTTGGCCTGGAAGCCGGGGATGCACTGATTGTTCGTTCCGGTCGGCGCCACGAACGGGACCCAGTTGTCGGTCCCGCTCTGTGTCCCTACGGACGCTGGCTCGGTGCATGCCAGCAACGAACCGGTGGCCGCGGTTGGTCGATCGAGGTACGCGCTGTCACCCGGACCCGCGGTCAGGACCTGGCCGGTCGGCGAGGTCACAACCGTCGCGTTCGGGCCGGTCGGCTCCCAGTTGATCGAGCGGCCGTAGAGCGTCTCGCCGGCTGCGTCGTTGGCGAGCGAGCCCTGTGCGTCTGCGTTCTGCAGCTGCGAGTTCGCCTGGCTGTCTCCAGAGTAGGTGAACGGCGGGTAGGCCTCGTCGTAGGTGACGACGATCAGGCCGTTCTGCTGGAACGCCGACGAAGCCTCGATCTCGGGGATGACGATCGACAGGAACTGGCTCTCGGCGTAGGTGCCGCCGGTGTTGTTTGCGGCATCCGGGATCGTGCTCGCGGTGTTGTCCGTCGGGTAGGCGGACATGCCGGAGAGGTTGTTGCCCTTGCAGACCGCGTCGTGCCCGTTGCTGCAGTTGTTCGGGAACGATGTAGCTGAAGTCCGGCGTCGTGCTGCTGCTCTGCAGGTCGTTGTACAGAGCGTCATCTGGCCCGAAGAGCGCGCCAAGGTGGCTCGAGTCCACGCCGTTGTTCGCGAGACCCTGTGCGCAGTCACCGCTGTTCAGCATCGACTGGAACCACGGCAGCGGGTTGTGCTTGGCGACGTACTGGTCGCTCGCCAGCCGCGCTCGACGGGTTGGCCTCGATACGTGCCGGTCGTCGCACCGGCGGTCGGCGCGGTGCCGACGGTCGTGTCGGGTGCGCCGCAATAGTTCGTGCCGGCGTTGTGACCGTCGGTGTTGGTGCTCACGCCGGCGGTGTTCGTGCCGGAGTCCTCCAGGTCCTGTGCGTAGACCTTCCAGGTCTTGTTGGCTGAGTCCAGCTGGTTGAAGACCGTCTGCACGCTCGACGGGTAGACGCAACCGTTGTCATACGGCGGCGCGTCGGGGCCGGCGCTCGAGGCGAACTGACCGTAGTCAGCGTTGCTGCTCGGGGTCCCGGACGTGTCGACCGAACCGGTCATCGCGTCATAGGACGGGCAGTCGTCCTGATCGTCGGCCTGCGGCGCCTGGCCGCTGACCATCGAGAGATAGTTGTCGAGGCTCGAGTGGCCCGTGCCGTAGTAATTGGTCAGCAGCGCGCCCTGCGATGGCAGCGATGCCTCGTAGGAGTTCTGCGTGCCTTCGAGCGGGGTGAAGTTCGCCTGGAACGAGTGGTTCTCCAGAACGATCACCCAGACGTGACCGATCTTCCCGGACGAAACGCCGAGGCCATCGTTGCTGGGGGCAATGTATCCGGTAGGAGCAGGAGCCCAGGCGGAGTTGTCTGCCGTTCCCCGGGTCGGGTAGTCGCTGCCGGTGGTCGGCGCCCCGGTGGTCGGCGTCGTAATCGTTTGGGCGGACGCCGCGACGGCACACGCCAACATCGCTGCAAAGACAAGAAGAACCGTGAACCGGCCACGGCGCAAGAGACTCCTCACGGAGGGTTTTCCTTTCTCGCTTACTTCGGCTTGAGGACAACTGCGACCCCGCATGGTGCGCGCTGGCTCGCCCCAACTTGTGACTGTGCCGTGAAAAAGAAGTGTTTTGATGCTCCAGAAAAGTTCACAACTTATGTGCTTTTGACGGCGCCTTCACAACTCGTTCTCAATCGGGTAGTTCGGGTGACCTAACCTCCCGTCTCGATGAGATTCGCTGTCGCTGCCGTAGTTGTGATCTCGATGCTCGTAGCCGGATGCGGCAGCTCTGGAGCGCCGCAGTCCTCACGTCCCAAACACACGGTCACGTCGCGCGTGTCGCAGAGCTCGCTGGACACCGAGTCGCACCCACGCGCGCCCGCCTCCTATGTGACTCCGGTCGCCACGATCCAGCTGGCGCCGCCGCTCGCCCAGTACACGGTCTACGTCGACCGATCCTGCGTGGCCTACCCGCCCAGGTGGCCACGCTCCAGACGGCCGCCGCGAACGGCAACCTCGCCGGCGCCGAGAGCGCCTGGCTCACGGCGCACATGACCTGGCTCGACATCGGTCAGGATGACGCCGCGTATGGGGCCTTCGGCGACTCGGCGAACAGATCGACGGGCTTGCCGACGGGCTCCCGGGCACGACCGCGAATCCCAACTTCACCGGCTTCCACAAGGTCGAGCTCGACCTGTGGCGACGGCACGACACGACAGCAGCCGCCGTCGACGGCGCGGCAGCTCGTTGAAGCTCGTGCGGCGAGCTCACCCCAACCGAGGTACGGCATCGATCTGCCGCTCGACGCGCCCGGGATCGACGGCTGGGTGCTGCGCTGCCCACGAGATCCTCGAGGACGGCCTGCGTGACTCGCTCAGCGAAGACGACGACTACGGCTCCAACACCGACCTCGCCTCGCTGTCGGCCGACGTCGACCGCCACGCGCGAGATGCTGAACGTGCTCGCACCGCTGATCGAGCCGCGCGGACCGAAGATCGTCCCCGCGGCGACCGTCGAGCTGACCACACTTCGACCAGGCGATCGATCGCGGCGGGCGGACCCGACGTCGCACGCAGCCTCGTGCGCCTGCCGCTGCGCCAGCGCCAGGCGCTCGACGAGGCAACGGGCGCCGCGCTCGAGACGCTTGCACCCGTCTCCGAAATCATGCAGGTATCGACCCCAGGTTCATGACCGAAAACGCAAATACCCAAGACGGCGAGACACTGACAAGCCGCGCCTCGACCGCCGCAGCTTCCTGACCCGCGCCGGCATCGGCGCGGCCAGCGTGGCCGGCGCCGGTCTGCTCGGACAGGGCAGCACCGCGGACGCTGCCGCTGGCAAGCAAGCCAGCGGCAGCGGTGCAAGCGACCCGCTGCTGGCCGACGCGCCGATCGTGATCCCCAGTGGCGACCCGACGCTGCCGGCGGTCCCGTTCCACGGCGAGCACCAGGCGGGGATCACGACGCCAAAGCCGCCGGCGGGATCGTTCGCGTCGTTCGACGTGACCGCCGAGAACCGCGCCGAGCTGATCGACCTGCTGAAGACGCTGACGCGAGACCGCGCGGTTCCTCGCCACCGGCGGCCCGCCGCCGGCCCCCACGAACTACGCACCGCCGGCGGACAACGGCACGCTCGGCCCGACCGTTCCGGCCGACGGGCTGACCGTGACGGTCGGATTCGGCAGCACGCTGTTCGACGAGCGCTTCGGGCTCGCCGACCAGAAGCCCGCGCGGCTGAAGCCGATGGAGCCGTTCCCCAACGACGATCTCGATCCGGCGCAGACCGGCGGCGACCTGCTGATCCAGCTGTGCGCCGGCAACCCCGACACGACGCTGCACGCGATGCGGTCAGATCACCCGGGCCACCCGCGGCGGCCTCGCGCTCAACTGGCGGATCGAGGGGTTCGTGCCGCCGCCGCGGCCGTCCGGCGTGCCGCGCAACACGTTCGCGTTCAAGGACGGGATCGCGAATCCCGAACGTCGGCGATCCGGAGGTCGCGAACAGGCTGCTGTGGGTGACCGACGGGATCGGCGAGCCGGCCTGGGCGACCGGCGGTAGCTACCACGTGATCCGCATCATCAAGCAGTTCGTCGAGTTCTGGGATCGCGTCTCGACTCACCGAGCAGCAGCAGATGATCGGTCGCTTCCGCGAGTCGGGCGCGCCGCTGGACGGCAACACGGAGAGCGACATCCCGAACTACAAGGCCGACCCGCTCGGCTACGTGATCCCGCTGACCGCGCACATCCGGCTTTCGAACCCGCGCACGAAGGCGACCGAGAACAGCCGGATCTTCCGTCGCGGCTACAACTACGACCGCGGCGTCGACCTCAACGGCAACCTGGACGTCGGGCTCGTCTTCAACTGCTTCCAGCAGGACCTCGACCGCCAGTTCGTCGCCAACCAGAAGCGCCTGATCGGCGAGCCGATGGTCGACTACATCAGTCCCGGTTGGGGGCGGTTACTTCTTCGCGGTTCCGGGCGTTCGTGACTCGAACGACTGGTACGCGAGCCGCCTGTTTGCGTGACCTCGTCGCCACGGTCGGGCCGGTCGACCGTGGGCTCGCCAGAGGAGCCCTGGTTCGACGCAGCGGCGGTGGCGACGTCGCGGGGATAGGTGTGGCGCGCGCGCAGTAGCGCGATGCCGGCGGCGGCGAGCGTCACCAGCAGCAGCAGGAACGCGATCTCAAGGCCGCGCGCCTCGCTCGGGCCGACCGGCCGGGAGCGTGCGTGCCGATCGGCGCCTGCTTGGGCGCGATGCCGGCGATCAGCCCCGCCAGCCCGCCGAACACGAGCGGCGCCAGCGCCTGGGCGAGTGAGCGGATCGAACGTTCGCACGCCCTCCGCGCGACCCCAGAGTCCCGCAGGCATGATGTCCAGCCGCGCGGCGTCGAGCGGCGGGTTGGCGGCCGACAGCAGCGCGGCACCGGCGACATCGAACCAGAGCGCGGGGGTCAGGTGGTCGGAGACGAAGCCGGGGATCAGCAGCACCGCGGCGCCGAGATAACAGACCGCCGGGATCCAGACGCGGCTGTTCAGCACGCCGCGGCGCAGCAACTCGTCGGCTAGCCAGCCGCTGATCAGCGTGCCGACCAGCGCGCCGCCGACCAGCAGCGCGAGCACCAGCTCGGAGGTCGCCTGACCGACGTTGTAGTGGCCGCGCACGAACAGCAGCGCGAACGTGGACAGGCCCGAGAAGAAGAAGTAGCCGAGCGACGAGCTGATGATCATCAGGACGTTCGTCGGGATCGACAGTGATGTAGCGCACGGAGTCGAGCCAGCGACATCGTCCGTGGATCGGCATGCAGCACGAGGTCGGGGTCGGGCTCGACGCCGAGCCGCTGCGCCGCCTGGCGCGCCAGGTCGTCCGCCGTGCCGGTCGGCGGCCTCGTCCTCCTCGAGCCAGTCCGTTGCGCGGACGGGCACGTGCCCGCGCCGCCGCCTCGACCAGGTCCTGCGACCCCGGGCTCGAGGTGGCTCTGGCCGCCGCGCAGCGGCTCCGGGACCGTTCGGTACAGCTCGCGGGCGAGGAAGAAGCCGGGGATCGCGAGCAGCACGAACGCCGCCCGCCAGCTGATCGCGCTGGCGATGCTGCCGCAGACGATGAAGCCGAAGGCACTACCCGCGATCTCGCCGCCGAGGATGTAGGCGTAGATGCGGCCGCGCTCGCTCGCCGGGAAGTAGTCGCCGGTCAGCGAGGCGATCGACGGGCCGGCCGTCGCGACGACGACGCCGAGGAACAGGCGCGTCAGCAGCAGCGTCGAGTAACTGCCGGCGAATGCGCTCAGCAGCGACGCGATGCTCCACAGCACGATGCTCGCCGACAGCAGTGGAATGCGCTTGACGCGGTCGACGAACAGGCCGACCGGGATCGTCGCAACCGCGCCCACCAGCAGCGAGACCGAACTCAGCAGCCCGATCTTGCCGGGGCCGATGTTCAGCGCCTTCTGAAGCTCCGGAGCGATCGCCCCAATGGTCGAGGTGTCCGCGCCGTTGAGCGCGAGCACCAGACCGAACAGCACGATCACACGCGCGCGGGCCGGCCCGCCGACGCGACGAACGACCTCGCCACGCACCTGCCCCCCAGCCCAGCGGGAGCCGCGCACGAGCCCACGCGCCACCGATGCGCTGACGGATCGCTCAGCCATTGCAACCGCGCTTGGACACGCTGGGAGTATGGCCGACACCGGTGACTGCGAGAGGCACCGGCGCGCGACGAGAGTTAGACGCGCGAGGCCCTACGCAGCAGGTACTGCCAGGTGCGCAGGAGGTACTGCTCGGAGGCTGTGTGTTTGTACCTGTTACCAGGCTCGGCCAGGGCGGGATCGAGCCCGCCCGCAGCCATCAGAGTCAGGTGCAGGTGGCAGGCCCGCTCAAGTAGAAGCGCAGTCGTGACCGCCGTGCCGACGCTCGAGCCGGCGGTGACGACGCCGTGGCCCGCCATCAGTGCGGCGCGAGCCGACCCGAGACGCTCCGCGAGCTCGAGACCCAGCTCAGCCGTGTCGATCAGACCAACCGCCCGCGTGTAACGCGGTACGCCGGTCGCGAACGGGCCGGCGGCGTTCGAGAAGACCTGAAGCTGCTGACCCGTCGCGCCGAACGCGATCGAGTACGGCGGATGTGCGTGCACGACGCTGTTCAGATCCGGGCGCGCGCGCAGGATCTCGGTGTGGAGTGGGTACTCGAGCGGGACGCGATGGTTACCAGCGAGGATGTTGCCCTCGAAGTCGACCAGCACGACGTCCTCATCGGTCACCTCGTCGAACCCGAACGGGCCCGCCTTCATCCAGGCGCCGCGCCCGTCAGGATCCCGGAGCGAGACGTGCCCCCACACGGGGTCACCTACGTCCTGGGTTCCGAGCACGCGGCAGCCGTCGACGACCTGCGCCTGCGGGGTCTCGAGCGGCGCCGTACTCACTGCGCGAGCGTGCCGTGTGGCCAGCGCCGCAGAACCTGCCGCTCAGCCGAACCCAGCAGCACGTTGATGACGATGCCGACGATGCCGATCACGGCGATCATCGCGAACGCCTCCGCAGCCTGGAACTGCTGCTGGTACTGAACGAGGATGTAGCCGAGGCCGCCGGTCGCGATCAGGTAGTCGCAGAGCAACGTCACGATCAGGCAGATCGGCGCCGCAACCCGTACGCCGACGGCGATCTCCGGCACAAGCGATGGCAACACGACCTTGCGCATCCGCTCCCACCACGACATGCCGAGGCTGCGCGCCATGTCGAGACGCAACGGCGAGAGCGCCGCGCGCGCCGACGCCGTGTTCAGCAGGATCGGCCAGATCGACCCGTAGACAACGATCACCACGGCCGTGCGGTTATTGGCCTTCAGCAACAGGATCGCACCTGGGACGATCACGGCGGCCGGAGTCGCGCGCAGGAACTCGAGCAGTGGCCCGAGCGCCTGTGTGATCCGCCGCGAGGCACCGAGCGCCACGCCGACCGCGACGCCGAGCACGATCGCAATCGCGAGGGCCTCGACGAAGATCAGCAGCGTGGTCCTCAACGCGATCCACAGTTGCCCACTCTGCTCGATCGTCTTGAGCGCCGGCCACCAGGCAGACGGCGCCGGCGTGCTCAGCGAATCCGGATTGCCGACCAGTTGCCAGATCCCCAACAGAGCGGCGATCGGAACAAACCCGCGAAGGCTCTTGAGTCTCATTGAGGCTCCTCTCCGAGGCCGCGGCGACACCCGGGAACAGCACCCGGACGATGCGCACGAGCGCGAAGTTCAGGAGGATCCCGAGCGCTCCGATCACGAGTACGTACGCCCACATGCGGGCGGGCTCGTCGCCCGATGCTTCGAGCACGACCGAATGTCCCACGCCACTCTCGAGTCCGAGCATCTCGGCGACCACGCAGAGCACCAGCGTCGTCGCGAGCGCGAGCCGTGCGCCGACGAGCATCGCCGCGCCGGTCGCGGGCATCACGATCTTCTGCAGGGTCGCGCGCCGCGAGAGCCGCAATGTGCGTGCGACGTCGTGCAGCCGGGGCGGGATGCTGCGGGCGCCGCCGGCGGTGTTCATCAGCATCGGCCACATGCCCGCGTAGGCACCTAGGATGATCTCGGTCTTGCTGCCGATGCCCCAGATCAGGATCGCAACCGGGATCAGCGCGATCACCGGCAGCGACCGCAACAGGTCGACAGTGGACCCGGCCCACGAGGCCACGGTGGCGTTGAGCGCAACCGCCAAGCCGACAACGCCACCGACGACGACGGCGATCACCCAGGCGAGCGCAACGCAGTGCATCGTGTGACCGATGTCCGACCAGAGGCCTCCGCCCGAACCCGCCAGATATTTGAACCCGGACCAGATCTCGATCGGCCCTGGCAGCGGCCCGTAGTTGATGATCTTGGTGCTGACGAGCAGCTGCCAGAGCACGAGCAGCGCGACGAGCGTCGCGATGCCCAGCCAGTTGACCGAGGCGGCGCCGTGCCTAAGCCGCGTGGCCATGCTGCAGCACCCTCGCCAGCTCTTGCCGGACCTCGTGATAGCGCGGGTCGTCGCGGGTCCCGATCTGGTCGCGGGGCCGCGCCAACTCGCAGGACACCTCGTGAACGATCCGGCCGGGCGTGCTGTGGATCACCATCACCCGGTCCGACAGATAGACGGCCTCTTCGACATCGTGCGTGATGAAGATGATCGTCGCGCCGGTCTTCGCCTGGACCTCGAGCAGCTGGTCGTGCAGCGAAGCCTTGGTGATCGCGTCGAGCGCGCCGAAGGGCTCGTCCATCAGCAGCACGCGCGGCTCGAGCACGAGCGCCCGTGCGATCTGCACCCGCTGCTGCATGCCACCGGAGAGACGCCAGGGATATTCGTCAGCCCGATCGGAAAGACCAACGATCCCGAGTGCGCGCGCCACACGCTCGCTGCGCTCACCCTTGCTGACACGGCCTTCGAGTGGCAGCGCGACGTTGCGGGCGACCGTGCGCCAGGGCAGCAGCGCCGACGCGTAGTCCTGGAAGACGGTCACGGCCTCCGCAGTCGGGCCGGATACGGGCTTGCGGTCGAGCAGGACACTGCCCGTCGTCGGGATGATCAGTCCGCTGAGCACGCGCAGCAGCGTCGTCTTGCCGGTCCCGGACGGACCGACGATTCCGACGATCTCACCCGCTCGCACATCGAGATCGATACCGGTCAGGATCTGGCGCAGCTCGCCCCCCGACGGCAGCGCGACCGCGACGTCGCGCAACTCGAAGACAGCGACGCCCTCAACGGCGCTGACGGGATTGCCCTGACCCTCGACCATCATCTCTCCGTTCATCGTCTGCATTGCTGCAACCTCCCGGCACCTGGGGCCGGCGGCGCCATCCTATGCACCACCGGCCCGGGCCTTCTCTCCTGTGAGGCCTTTGTTCCTACTGAATCAGCGCCGTGACCTGAGCCTTGGTCAGCTTCTTCTTCAGCAGACCGGCGTTGGTAAGCGGACCAACCCATGGCCGCAGGTAGCTGGCCTTCGGCTGCAGCGACACGTACCCGGTGACGTTGTATGTGCTCGCCACGAAGGACGGCAGCTGGCCTAGCGCCGAGGTCTCCAACAGCGCCTGCGCTTTTGCCTTGTTGGCGTTCATCCAGGCCAGCGCCTCTGTCTGTGCCTTCTGGAACTCCTGGATGACCTTCTTGTGTGATGCCGTCCACGAAGCGGTGGCAGCCCAGCCGGCGTCCATCACCGGCACGCCACCCACGGCCTGCTCGATCGAGTTACCGAGGTTCACGTCGTGATACTCGCCGAGCATCTGACCCTGGAACGGGTAGATCTCAACGGCGGCGGCGATCGCGCCACTCTGAATCGCCGAAGCCATCGCGGTGAACGCCGTCGGAACGAACTTCACATCAGTCGGGCTGAGACCAGCGCGGTGAAGGCGGATCACGAGCGACGCGTACAGCGCGCCGGACTCGTCGACGACTCCGACCTTCTGGCCCTTCAACTGCGCCACCGAGGTGATCCCCGGCTTGGCGATCAGATACGTGCTGTCCAGCGTCGACGTCTCGATCGTCTCGCTGCCGACGAGCACGTCCTTATAGCCGTCGGCCGAAGCCTGAAGCAGCTGCGTCGGCGTGATCGTCATCATGTCGAACTGCTTGCCAAGTGCCGGCAGCAAAGTGGCCGTGCTCTCGGCGGGCATCAGCTTGACGTTGAGGCCGTTCTTGGCGAAGAAGCCCTGCTGCTGGGCGACGACCACAGTGGTGTTCGTCGGGTTCGGGTTGTAAAGAACCCGCAACGTCTGCGCGGCGGATGCCGAACCGGCGGCTACTCCGCTAAGCGCCAGACCCGCTGCGACGGTCGCGGACGCGAGTCCGAGCCGCGCGCGAGTGGAACGAAAAGCCATCTAGCACTCCTCCCTTTGAAACTTACCTTCGGTTTCGCCCAGCGGCTGGCACCTATGCCCCCCAATCCAGGCGACCCAACGGGCGGAACGTACTCTAAGAATCGGTTCTGGTCAGCCCGTCAAGCTTTGCTTGCGCTCCACGCAACTGGCCCCTCCCGTCCGAAGAGGTCGCAAGCGTAGGTGCGGGTGTGTGACCGCCTTGCAGGAACCAGGTTAAACGCCCGTTAAGCAAGCGAGGGGTGCGCGCCCGCTGGCGCACACCCCATTTTTGTCACCCTGAACGCCGCCTCAGCGACGCCTGCCCAACGGCGCGGAAATTCAGCGGCGCGGACCCAGCAACCGCCAGGCGCTGGGGAGCAGCCCGGCCGCGAGCGCACACTTGATCGCGTCGCCGATCCAGAACGGCAGGAACCCGAGTGAGATCGCCTTGCCGAGCCCGACGTGCAGATCGAATGCGAGCCAGACGACGCCGATCACGTACATGACGAACTCGCCAACGACCATCGCCGGAACCGCCGAGCGCACGCGGCGGTCGGCCCGCCGTTCGGCCAGGTAACCGCAAATTCCGGCCGCGGCCACGAAGCCGAGGATGTAGCCGAAGTTGGCGCCGACATAGCCGCTGGTGCCACCGGCGAACCAGGGAAGGCCAACCAGGCCAGCCACCGCGTAGAGGGCAAGTGCCGCGACGCCGCGACGCCAGCCCAGCGCCGTGCCGACGAGCAGGACACCAAGGGTCTGGCCGGTGATTGGGACCGGCGTGAAGCTGAGATGGATGGTGATCTGGGCCAGCAGGCCGACGAGGCCGGCGCCGCCAACCACGAGCAGCGCGTCGCGCACGCGATCGCCGGGTAGGGCGTCGCCGAGGACGCGCGTTCTCGGGAAAGTGGTGCTGTTGAGTACAGGGTTTGCGTAGTTGCTCATAAGTTGCGCGAGCCTACAGGGCGGATCAACGGTACGCACGTGACAACCGACAGTTGTAGGGTGCCGCCGCGTGATCGATAACGAGCTCAATAGTCTCGTTTCCGGCTACAACCGAACCTACGGGCGGTTGTCGTCGCGCCCGCGGGTGGTCAATCCGCTGGACGAGTTCGCTGGCCTCGAGCAGCGCCTGCGGTGGCTGCGGCTGAAGGAGTGGATCGGCTTCACGCTGATCCACCCGGAGCTGTACTCCTCGATGGTGATCCAGGACGCTCACTACCTCGCGAGCTCCGAGATCTATACGTACGACATCCGTGCCGGCCAGCTGCACCAGTACGCCAGCACCGCGCTCGGCGGATCGCTGCAGATGCCCCTCGAGCTGTTCGGGAGCGAATGCTCCTACGCCCGCCCCGGCCACGAGATTGAGTATGAATTCGGCGCCGAGCGCGGGACGCACGCCATTCGCTTCGAGGCCGCCGCGACCGAGCGCGCACCGGCACTTGCCGGCGAGCTGACGCTCGACGGCGGTGCGGCATCGCCGGCGCTCTCGGTCAGCTCGCAGTTGCCGGGCGGAGCGATGTATACGCACAAGCGTCTCTACCCGGCGCTAGGCGCGATCCGCGTTGGCAGCACGGAGTTCGTGTTCGACCCGAGCCGCGACCTCGCGATCATCGACGAGCACAAGTCCTTCCTTCCCTACCGGACCCGCTGGCTTTGGGGCACGTTCGCCCGGATCGCGCTCGAGGGCGGCCCCGTGGGCGCGAATTTCATCAGCCGCCCCGAGCTGCGCGGCCAGCCCGAGGAGTCCTGCATCTGGACGCCATCCGCCGCCGAGCCGCTCGCCGACATCAGCTTCGCGCCCGCATCAGCCGACCCGCTCTCCCCGTGGCATATCTGGTCGGCCGACGGCCGCCTCGACGTGACCTTCGAGCCCGACGGCCGCAAGGACGTCAAGCACCAGCTGGTGCTCGCCGCGATCGACTACTTCCAGCTGTTCGGCCGCTACACCGGAACGGTGCGCGGCGCCGACCGCACGTACTCCCTGCGCGACGCGCACGGGGTGTGCGAGAGCATGGTCGCGCGGCTGTAGCTAACGGTCCGCGTCGGAGCGGATCGCCTTGGCGAGCCGATCGATCGCCGCCGGGACGAGGTCCAGATGCAGGTTCGGCTCGATCAGCTCGAGCTCGATCAGGACCGGCGTGCCATCGGTGCCCGGAACCAGGTCGGCGCGCGCGTAGAGCGGCGTGCCAAAGCGCCTCGTGATCTCGACGTGAGCGGCGATTGCGAGCTCCAGCTCCTGCGCCGACGCCTGTCCAACTGAGACCAGGTCCGGCTCGAGCATCACGGCGGCAGGTGCGTGTGCGACCTCGGCGAGTGGGGCGACACCGGGCGTACGCAGCACCGGTCGCTTATGGAGCACATGCGATACAAGCCCGTCGAAGAAGACGACCGCGGTCTCGCCCTGCGTGTCGACTCCCGATAGGTAGGGCTGGATTAGCGCGATGCGGCCGCTGTCGTGGATGCGTGTGACCAGGTCTGCGGCGTCGTTCAGCGCGTCTTCCCCGAACCGGCCGGTGTCACGCGCCCCGGCCGAGATGTTCGGCTTGACGACGATCTCCCCGGCGTACGGCGTTAGCGACTCGCCCGGTTCAACAAAGGCAGTCGGCACGATCGGGACGCCGAGCTCGGACAGGTAGCGCTTATCCGCGTTGAACGCCACCACGTCGGGGCGGTTACGCAGCCGCTCCTCCCCCACCGTCTCGCACCATTCGAGGAACGCCTCCACCCGGTGGCTGTAATCCCAAACCGATCTGAGCACGACGCGGTCATACGCCGACCAGTCGACGCCCGCGTCATCCCACACCTGGAAGTCCGCACCGACCAGCCCGGCGACCTGACGGTCGTCAGGCCGGCCAGCGGCGTGGGCGCTGCACGTGGCAAAGACGATCCGCACGCGGCCCATCGTACGGCGGGCGCTTGCAGCCCGGCGACGTGCACGTCAGACTCGCCCGGCTGAAGCGAACCGAAAAGAAGGAGTCCGAGATGGCCGCCGACGCCGGATCCTCAACAGAGCACCCCAGCTACGCCTCCGACATCAAGCCTCTGTTTCGCGAAAAGGATCGCGACGCGATGATCAAGGCCTTCGATCTCTGGTCCTATGACGACGTGCGGTCTCACGCAGACGCGATCATCGGAGCGCTGAAGCGCGGCGTGATGCCCTGTGACGGCGCCTGGCCCGCCGACCACGTCGCACTGCTCGAGAGCTGGCAGGGCGCGGGCTTCGCTCCTTAGGCCTCCGCGGCGGCCCCGCTATAGAACGAGCGCACCTCGATGGCGTGGTGACGCGCGAGCGGGTGGCTTGCCGCGGTCTGCACCGCCTGATCGCGATCGGCGCTGCGGACGACGTCAATCGCCGAGATGAACTCGGTGGTGTCGAGGAAAGGCCCTTCACTGAGCTGAACCTCTCCGCCCCGGGTTCGCAGCGTGGTGGCCGTTTCGGGACCACCGATCGGTCCGCCCAGGACGAATATCCCGCTCTCCTCCAGATCAGTGCGCCACGCGTCGCACTCCTGTTTTACGACGGGGTCTTGCAAGAAGTCGGCGGATCCCCTGTCCACCCAGACGGACAGCAGGTACGGGATCCCCTCGGAGTCATCGCAATCTCTGAAGGCAGCCACCTTCGATCCAACGCGAAACGCCTCCGGCAACGGTCGAATCTCGAACGGGAGAAAGCGAGCAACGGGGCTCCTCGACTCGAGCCCAATGGCCTCGTCGAGATCGGGGCTCTCGAACAGGTCGACGCCACCGACGTACTCCTTGGTTTCGATGAACGGGCCGTCAGTCACTAGCGTCTCACCGCGGCGAACACGCACCGTCGACACGCCGACCTCCGGCAGGTCCAGCTCCCGACCCAGCCGCAAGCCGCCACGGCGTTCCAGCTCCTCCGCGTAGGCCGGCCAATCGCGATTCATCTCCTCGATTGCCGCGTCTGGCGTCCTGCCCTCCGTTCCGACAAATGCCAAGTACTTCATCGCACCCTCGCTTCCCGTTCGCTGGTCAGGATCTAACACCACAAACAGACGACGAAGGCGAACAGCCAGCAAGGACATCTGGCGACGAATCCCTCCTGGGCAACACGAGGTAACCGTGCGCTGTGAGCACGACTGTGCGGTCCAGCGATCCAGGAATAGCAGTCCGACGCGGGCTGGCTAATACTCTCCGTTCTCAGCGAGCCACAGCGCATACTGGGGGACGAACGGTCCGTCATCGATGTCCCAGGGCTGCCCCGACCAGACGTAGCCGTCGCAGTACCGTTTGGCATCCTCGCGGCCTCGGTGCCGAGGTGCCACCGTGGCGACGCGACGTTGATGGTCGGCGGGATCCCGGTCCGCTGGCAGGCCGTCTGGATTCGGCCATGGCACGTCGGCGCGTCGTTGATCCCTTTTCCCTTGACGTCGTCGGGTTTGTATGGCTGTCCGTTCTCGTCGGTGTTGACGATGAAGTGCTTCCCGCTCACGCCGAGCTTCGCCAACGCAGCGACGACCTGTGCCCCGAACTCGTCTTCGGTCGCCGTCGGGTCGTAGTCGGTGTCGTCGAGCGCGAACCCACGGGCGTACCGGATGCCGTTTCGGATCAGCAGCGACGCGTCCTGCGTGGCGCTCGTCCAACCGAACGTGCCGCCGTCGATGTAGACCGTGGTGTGAGGATTGGCGCTCAGCACGCGGGCGGCGTAGGTGTCGATCCGCTCGGGCGCCGTCGAGGGGATTTTCAGCGCGACGGGCAGATCGACCTGCTCGATCACCAGTGCCCGCGCGCTCCCGATTCCCGCTGCCATGTTGCGATACCAAGCCTCATCGGCGCTCACGTTCCAGGATCCGTGGACCACCGGCTTATCGACCCCGTTTGGCTTCCGCTGCTCCCACGGGTTCAGTTCAAACGTCGCGAACTCGGTGAGCACGTTCGAGTTCCCGTTCTGCGAAGCCGCCACCGCGGCAGCCGTCTCGGCCTGCACCTGGTTGGTCCGGTTCTCCCACCCGATCCACACTGCGCGTGGCTGCAGCGCAAGCCGGGCAAGCAGCGCCTGCTTCGATCCCGTCGCGGACTGGTAGACGCTCCACAGATCATCGTCGTGCGGCACACCCCACGCAATATGCGCAATCGGATTGGGCCCTGCTCCCGGCAGACCACCGTTGGCCGTACCCGCTTGGGCCGCCGGCACCGCCAGGGCGAGGGCAGTCGCACCCGTGGCCAGCATCGTCACTACCCGCCGCCGACTGCGCCGCAGAGCCAACGGACCGGTCCGGGCGACTCGAGAAAGCTTCATCACCGAGGTAGTAACACGCACGCACACCCAAAGATGCGCCGCGTCACGGCCGCCGACCAAGCGGCCAGTTGGTTACGGGCTTGCGCCCCGCAGTCGAACCTCGGGCGCTCTCAACGACCACCAACTCGTCCAGCTCAACGAGTCACCAATGGTGTTCCGGCTTGGATCCACGCCGCGCCGATCCGCAGAGCCTAAAAGCCCTGCAGCGCCTGAACCAACACACGCCGGACGACGACGCATGCCGTCGCCGCCCGCGCGCCGCGCCCGCTCGTCACAGCCCAGGTCGAACGGTGATCCGGCCGGCGTCGGCGGCATGCCTGAGAGCCTCATAATCCCGTTCGTTCTGATCGGCATATGCCTGGGCAAAGGCGC
The DNA here is from genome assembly GCA_963720195.1 of uncultured Conexibacteraceae bacterium. Taxonomy (GTDB): domain Bacteria; phylum Actinomycetota; class Thermoleophilia; order Solirubrobacterales; family Solirubrobacteraceae; genus Palsa-465. The sequence goes on along the minus strand of CAVRFD010000003.1, from coordinate 664,315 downwards.
ACATAGCCCGGTCGAACGTGTTCCCGGCGCCGAGATAGCTGCCGATCACGACCGCGTCGCCTGAGCGTGCGTGGGCACGTGCGAGGGCCCAGCCGCACAACTCGCCGTAGCGGCCGAGGGCGTCCGGGGCGAGCACGTCGACGGGAGCAGCGCCCTTGCCGTCCCACAGTTGGCGAACGTAGAAGTCGCGGTTGACGCCGTCGATCCATTCGGTGGTCCGGATCCAGCCCAGCATGATGTCGCTCGCCGCCTGCATGAGCCGCTGGCCCTCCACTACGCGTTGGCCGTGGTTCTTGAACTCGCTGCGGCCGAGATACGGCTCAAGCACCGACGCCTCGGCCTCCTTCATCTGCAGGAACAGTGGGTCGCGGTCATCGCGGCCGAGCATCAGCATGATCCAGGCCCGCGTGCCCACGCTGCCTACCCCTACGACCTTGCGGGCGGCGTGGATGTACCGGTATCGCTCAAGAAGCCTCCGCCGGTCCCGTGGCAGCGTGCGGCGGTAGTAGTGGAGGACGGCGTCGACCGCCGCGGCGAGTGTCTCCGGGTCATCCGCGCGGGCGAGCGCTTCGATCGGGACGATCAACGGCGGATCGTGGACGATCCGCGGATGCCCGTCCACCAGCCGGGTGAGCTTGGCGAACGCACGCAGTGAGTCCTTTGCCCGTGCCTTGGCGATGTTGCGTTCAAAATATCTGAGCTGCTTCCGGCTGACGCGTGATGCCCACTCCCGGACGATCTCCTCGACGTCACGATCGAGGTGGACATACCAGAGTTCCAGTGTCCGCAGCTCCGCGAAACTGCGCATCGCCTCCCGGTAGGAGCGCGCGACGGCTAGATTGATGGACCGCCGCGCAACCTCATCGAAGCCGCGATCACGTCCGGCGACCTCAAAGCTGGCGACCAGGCGCTTGACGTCCCACTCGAACGGGCCGGGGAGCGTCTCGTCGAAGTCGTTGATCCCGAACACGAGCCGGCGGTCCGGACCGGCGAATGTGCCGAAGTTGGAGAGGTGGGCGTCACCGCACAGCTGGGCCTTCAGGGCCGTACGGGGCTCCTGGGCGAGGTCCCAGGCCATCACACACGCGGCCCCCCGGTAGAACGTGAACGGCGAGACGAGCATGCGGCCGTACCGGATCGGGATCAGCTCCGGCAGACGGGTTCTCGCCTGCTCCTGGAGCAGCTCAACCGGATCCGGCCTGGACGGGTGCGCCTTCCAACCGCCGTGCCTCGAGCGCGGAACCGCCGCCCGGGCCGCCTTGCCGAGCCCCCGCCGGTCAGCCGCACTGAGGTGGGGGAGCTGCGCCCGGACGGGCTCCGGCCGCCACCGCGCTACCGACATCAACTCACGCGCCGGTCGCGCCCGGCCGTCCAGGGCTCGATCACCGCCCAGGCATGCCAGGACGTCACCTCGATCCAGGCACCGACCCGGCCCCGGTCGCGCTGAGGGTAGGCCCGTCCGGTGTAGTGCTCAGACAGCCGGTCGATGTCGGTGAAGTGCGGATCAGGCACCAGGTCAGCCACGTGTCCGCTGCCATCCGGCCGGATGCTGGCGATGGCCGACGGCTTGGGCTCAGCCAGAAATGCGACCAGGTCTGGTGGGAAGGGCGGCTCGGGCATGGTCCTTCGACGATCACCGCTGACCGTCGGCCTAGGGTACCGGCCGAGGGCCGGGCGCCAAGGTGATGTGCGCCCAGGTGACGGAAAGGATCACGCCGTCGATGCCTTCCGGCTTGATCGGGTTGGCATGGCCGAGACAACAAACAGTCTGATTCGCAGAGCCTCAAGACCCTGCAAATCAGCCAATTTGTTCATGGAGACGACTGGTGTAAACACCGCGAAATTCCCCGAAGATGCTGACGATCCCGCGTCAGCTTGCGACCGATTTGCGGCCGACTCCCCTGCTCCTCGAGGTACATGTAGCGGCGGTCACCGGCGTTCATGGATGGGGCGCTCCGGATCGATCGGACTTGAGAATCGTCTCGATAGCGAACGCCCAGCGAGACGCAGCTAGGACGAAAACGAGCGTTGCCGAGAATGTTGCTTGTAGCCCGAGGCGGAAGCGGTTGTTGGCTCATCACCCCGCCGGGGTGATGAGTAGTCACCCGTTGGACGATGACCATGCACGCTACGGTGAACGTCGAGTGTCGTGTGCTCGGTGGGAGACCGTTATTGGGTCCGTGATGTGAGGAGCGCATTGATATGGCTGAGGGTTCGTCGGGTTTCACTCAGGAGCAGATGCGCGAGGCGATAGCGTCGCTTTCATCGCCGGATCGGATGTCGTCACCGTTTGGTGATCTTGAGTTCTTCGACGGCGTGCCGTTGCCCGAGACGGTCATCAAGGCCTATGACGCACTGGACTTGATGCGCGGTATCGAGGTGTTCCTGAACGCGGTCCCTGGGGCATCGGTAGTTGCTATGCGCAACGGTTTGCGGTCAGCTGGCGTGTCTTCGGCCCACGTGATCGGGATCACTGAGCCGCGAGCGAACTCGAACTCGCTGTTTCTGACGCCGAACACTGAGACCACGTACGGGACAACGGTGCTTGATCTGAAGGCGTGGGGTCCGACGGTGATCGAAGCGCCGCCGCAATCGCTGTGTGTGGTTGACGACTTCTGGTTCCGATACGTAGCCGACATGGGGATCGCTGGTCCCGATAAGGGTGAGGGCGGCAGATACCTATTCCTGCCTCCTGGCTTCGCTGGTGAGGTCCCAGACGGTTATTTCGTGTATCGCTCGTCGACGTTCACGAACTGGGCGGTGCTGCGGGCGCTGGGTGGCGTACCAGCGATGAAGCAGACGAAGATTTATCCGCTCGCCTCGGCGGCAGATCCGGAGGCGAACGACTTCATCAATCTCGCGGACCGGGTGTTCAACACCGTGCACGCAAATGACTTCTCGTTCTACGAAGAGGTCAACGAGATCGTGCAGGAAGAACCGATCGAGGCGCTTGACCCCGAACGGGCCGGGCAGCTCGCCGCGATCGGGATCGAGCACGGAAAGCCGTTCGCGCCGGATGACCGCATGCGAGGAATCCTTGAACAGGCTGCCAGGATCGGGGCGGGACTGGCGCGTGTCGTTAGCTACGCCCCCCGCGATCCCGACGCGTCCCTGTATGGATCGTGGTTGAACGCGTTCGTGGGCGGCAACTATGAGTTTCTCCGCAACGGCGCGCGCCTGCTGGACGCCCGAACCGAGTTCCACTACCTCGCGACCGTGATCACACCCGCGATGGCACACGCCCAGATCGGCGCTGGCTCCGCCTACGCCTACACCGTGCACGACTCAAACGGTGATGTGCTCGACGGCGGCAAGACCTACCGACTACACGTCGATCCCGATCCGCCTGCCAAGAACTTCTGGGCCGTTGACGTGTACGACACCCAAACCCGATCACTGATCCAGGTCCCGTCGACGATCTACCCCGCCCTCGCCAGCAACTCTGGGACCCTTGAAGCCAACGACGATGGCTCCTACGACCTCTACTTCGGGCCAACCGCACCGGAAGGCAAGGAATCCAACTGGGTCGAGACAATCCCCGGCAAATCTTGGTTCCAACTCTTCCGCGTATACGGACCGCTGGAACCCTGGTTCGACCAAACCTGGACGCTCAACGAGTTCGAACCGATCGACTGACCGACACTGTCACTTAGATCGATCGATTACCGGCAGTGTCGTCGAGACACGCCAGCGGCCGCCTGCTCACGAGCCTGTCGTCGCCAAGGCAATAGCGGCACACGCTCCAAGCTCAGATACCCGAAAGCAGTCGGCAGGTGATGCGAGCGTTCCGCGCGAAGGGGGCGCGACCATTGCCGACGACGACGCACGCCGGCGTTTGCTCAGTCTGCTTGCAAGTTTCATGCTGTGGATCGAGCCGCCGACATTGGTCCCATGCCCGGGATCATCCCACGTCGACTGCTGCTTCCAGCGGTCTGTTTGCTCCTCGCGGTCTGTGCTGCCCCCGCCTCCGCCTCGAACTCGATCTTCACGCAGGTGGCCGGATCGCCCTTTTCGACGGGGGCTTATCCGCTGTCGCTTACCTTCAGCCCTTCGGGTGGGCTGCTGGCGACCGCCAATTTCGGCGACAGCGACGTTTCGCTCTTCCACGTCGGATCGGCCGGTGCGCTCACACCGGTGACCGGCTCGCCGTTTGTGACCGGCAACGGCCCTCAGTCGGTCGCCTTCAGTCCCTCGGGTGGGCTGCTGGCGACCGCCAACTTCGGCGACAGCAACGTTTCGGTGTTCCACGTCGGATCGGGTGGTGCGCTGACGCCGGTGGCCGGTTCCCCGTTCGCGACGGGCCAATACGCGGCGGCGGTCGCGTTCAGTCCGTCCGCGAACTTGCTGGCGGTCGCGAACTACGGTGCCAACAGCGTCAGCGTGTTTTCGGTGGACCCCAGCACAGGGCTGCTCGTGCAGGTCACGGGATCGCCCTTCGCGGCCGGGAGCCTGCCGACTTCGGTCGCGTTCAGCCCGTCCGGCGGTCTGCTCGCGATCGGCAACTTCTCCGGAAACGACGTCTCCGTTTACTCCGTGAACCAGACTTCGGGAGCGCTCACGCAGGTGGTGGGTTCTCCCTTTGCTAGCGGCATGAATCCGCTTTCTGTCGCCTTCAGCCCGTCCGGTGGTCTCCTGACCGAGACCAACTACAACGGTGGCGTATGGCTCTACGCCGTGGACGAGACCAGCGGCGCGCTCACTCCCGTCTCCGGCTCGCCGTTCGACGCCAGTGACGCCCCGCCTGCGGCCGCGTTCAGCCCCTACGGTTCACTGCTCGCCTGGGTCAGCGGCACTTCCACCTCGATCTCCAGCATCGACCCGTCGACCGAAGCTCTCACGGCGATCCCGGGCTCGCCGTTTGGCAACGGAGATTTCGAGCGCGGCCTGGAGTTCAGCCCAACCGGCGGTCTGCTGGCCGTGCTGAACCCCAGCAACAACGCCGTCTCGGTCTACTCGGTCGGCGCACCGACTGCGGCCCTCAGCTCGCCCGCGGGCGGCGCCACCTACACCGTCGGTCAGTCCGTGCCTACGAGCTTCAGCTGCGCCGACGCAACCGATGCCCCGGGGATCAGCTCCTGCGCGGACTCCAACAGCGCGACCGGCGGGAGCGGCACGCTCGACACCGCCACCCCGGGAGCTCACACGTACACGGTCACCGCGATCTCAGTGGACGGACAGACCGCGACGCAGTCAATCTCATACATCGTTGATGCGGCGTCCTCGGCGCTGCCCAGTACCAGCGCGACCTCTTCCCAGCCGACTACGGCGGGCACGACCTCCCAGGGAATCGCCAAGATCTCGCAGATCGGCCTTGTGAGCCAGCCCGTCGCCTGGTGCATCAACGAGGGCTGTGCGTACCCGGGCACGCTGATCCGTTTCGTGCTGACGGCCCCGGCAACAGTGCGCATGATCCTGCTCGCGTACGGCGCCCATGGCTGGCACCAGGTCGCTGTGAGCATGATCGCCGCGCACGCAGGATCCGACCGCTATCGGCTAGCGGGTCGTTGGCACGGCCAGCTCTTCCCGAGTCGCACCCTGCGACTAGAGGTCCAGATCGATGGCGACGGGCGGTGGGTGACCCATGCGACGCTGCCGGTGTCGGTGCGTCACGGCCGGCGGTGACCGATCGTCGGACACGTTCGGGCACGCGTTGCCCCGCGAACCGAACGCTCGTCTTTGAGGCGAAGGCAGCAGCCGCTCGACCAGCACCCCGTCGCCACGCTCGATCGCGACCAGCTCAACCTCGAAGCATCTGAGCGCGTCACAAAGCGACGTGACCCCGAGCTCGTCATGACGACGTCTCGGCCAACAGGCGCTCACCCGCCTCGTCAGCGATCAGCACATCGTGCTTCTCCTACGCCCAATCGATCCCCGCATAGCTACCCACGGCAACTCCTTGCTCTCGGACACTCGACCGCGACCCGACCCAGAGGTACCGTTACGGGTGCTGATAGACAAGGCCCTCCAAGGGGCTACGTCCTGTCGCCGCTCGCGGCACCTCACCACCGTCGGGACGGGCTGGTCTTTCACTGGCCCTCACACAGGCAAGCGATCGGGGCCCTCTCCCGGCGGCGGTCGAGGCACACCAACAGTGACCTATCAGCGATCGTCAGCGAGACGCGTGGTTTCCCGGGCTTAGCGATCAGGCTGGCCAAGCCGCGCGAGTGCTTGCCCGGAAACATCCGCGGCGACCTCGCGGGGCTGGGCGGCGTGGATACCTTCCTTCGAGTGTATGTAGCCGCTCGACTACTTCTTCTTGGGCTTCTTGAACGTGACCTTTTCCGAGTGCAGCGTCTGATGGCCTTGCTTGACCGTGAACGTTAAGGGCAGGCTGCCGCGCTTCTTGAGTAGTGCGGCTCCTGTGCTGTTGAGGGTCAGCTTGACCCTCTCGCTCTGACCGCCGCTCAGTGTCACTCGCTTAGAGCCGACCGTCACCGTCTTCTTCTTCGTGTTCGCCGGCCTGCCTGCACTAGCGCTAACAGCCACCAGCGTGCTGCCGTGCAGCGTCTCGAGGACCGTAAGCGTTTCAGTGAAAGTGCAGGTCTGGCTGCTAGTACCGGCGCAAACAAGGATCTCGCTTACCGCTGAGCCACTCGTCGCGGCGGCTTTCGCGCCACCCCTCCCGAGGGACGAAGGCGTGGTCGTCGTCCCACCGCTTGGTGAGGACCCGCCCCCGCCGGTCGAGGCCGCCTGTACGACACCTGTCGCGGCCGAGCTGGCCGGGCCACTGCTGCCGGCAGCGTTGCTGGCCGTCTCTTGTACCCGGATCGTGTCACCCACGTCACCCGCTATCAGCTGGTATGTCTGTCCAGTCGCACCCGCGATCGCCGAGCAGCTATTGCCGCTGCTGTCACAGGCCTCCCATTGGTAGGCATACCCGGTCGGGGTGTCGGACCACGAGCCATGCGCCTCCGTCAATACCTGTCCGGCCGTGGCGCTACCGGAGATCGCCGGCGGTAACGTGCTCGCGGGCGGCGCGATGAACACATACACCGCTCCCTGGTTCGCGTTGCTGCCGACCGTGTGGTGAGGGGCGCTTGCCGCGATCGTGGAACCGGAAACAGCCACCGCGCCACCGAGGTAATCGTTGGCGGCGCCGTCGGAGGCGGTCAGCTCAGTGGTCTGAGTGGCGTTGGCCCAGCCGTTGGTCGGCTCCGTCCACACATACACCGCCCCCTGGTACGCGTTGCTGCCGACCGTTTGGTCGGCGGCGCTTGCCGCGATCGTGGAACCCGAAACAGCCACCGCGCCACCGAGGTAGTCATTGGCGGCGCCGTTGGAGGCGGTCAGCTCGGCGGTCTGAGTGGCGTTGGCCCAGCCGTTGGTCGGCTCCGTCCACACATACACCGCCCCCTGGCTCTCGTTGCCGCCGACCGTATGACCCCCGTCGCCTGCCGCGATCGTGGAACCCGAAACAGCCACCGCGTAACCCAGATAGTCGCCGGCGGCGCCGTCGGAGGCGGTCAGCTCGCCGGTCTGAGTGGCGTTGGCCCAGCCGTTGGTCGGCTCCGTCCACACATACACCGCCCCCTGGTACGCGTTGCCGCCGACCGTTTGGTCGGCGGCGCCTGCCGCGATCGTAGACCCCGAAACACCCAGGCCGTAGTCGACGCGGCCGTTGGAGACGGTCAGCTCAGCGGTCTGAGTGGCGTTGGCCCAGCCGTTGGTCGGCTCCGTCCACACATACACCGCCCCGCCGCTGCCGCCGCGGTCGGCCGCGATCGTGGACCCCGAAACAGCCACCGATCTACCGAGAAAGGCGTCGGTGGCGCCGTCGGAGGCGGTCAGCTCAGCGGTCTGAGTGGCGTTCGCCCAGCCGGTCATCGGCTCCGTCCACACATACACCGCTCCCTGGGCCCCGTTGCCGCCTACCACGTGGTTGAGCGCGCCTGCGGCGATCGTAGAACCTGAAACCGCCACCGACTGACCTAGCTGGTCGTTGACGGCACCGTCGGAGGCGGTCAGCTCAGCGGTCTGAGACCACACACCGTCCGTTTGGGTGAACACATACACCACCCCTTGGGACGCGTTGCCGCCGACCGCGTGGGAGGGCGCGCCTGCAGCGATCGTAGAACCCGAAACAGCGACCGAGATACCAAGGAGGCCGTTGGCGACGCCGTCGGAGGCGCTCAGCTCAGCCTGTTGCACGATCGGGTCGATATGCAGTGGGTAGCTTGCATCGCGATCGTCGACCGAGATCACCAGCCGGCCGCCAGTGAGCGTCAACGACGCCGGGAGCTTGCGCCCGCGCGCGTCGGTTGCGACCAGCCCGGCGTAACGCAGCGACACGCCGGCACCCGAGAACAACACGGCCCCGTCAGCGGTCCGCATTCGCAGATCGCCCGCGACCGCGATCGAGAGCACCAATCGACCGTGACCGGCCGGGCGCCGGGAGACATCAAACCCCTGCTCAAGTCCTAAAGGGCCGTTCGCGAACCACTCACGCACCCCACCCAGCCGATACAAAACACGATTCTTGTGCGAGAGCGGGACGGTCACCCCAACAGGCCGCAGCGCGCGGCCGTGGCCGTAGGCCACCAGACCAAGACCAAGACGCAGGCGCCCGGAGCTGATTTGCACACCCGCGCGCGTAAATACCAGACCCAGTCGTTGCATGCGGCTCACGGCCCGTAACCCCGAGACGCCGTACGCCGCCTCACCGGCACCCAAAGCTGCGGACACCGGGGCCTGTGCCGCCATCGGCAACCCCAACAACCCATGCCCGGCCGCCGCCGGCCGTACAACCGACCGCCCAGAACCAGACACAACGACCGCACCGCCACCAACCACCACCAACGAAGCCACCAGCCATCCCGCCAGCCGAGCGCGAGCCCAAAACCAGCTCGCACCCCTCACACGCGGAAAAACCCCAACCGGCTCAGCGGCAGCCTCGACAGCCGACATCACGCAATCCCCAAACCCCGAACCGATGAAAAAGGACAGGCAGCCGAGCGATTCTAAACGAGGTAGCCAACCAGCCGCCGCACCCCAACATAATCCCTCGGACCAAAGAAGGCACACCCAATACACACCAGGCCCACATCCACTAACAACCACCGCACGCCCCAACCCGAACGATCAAATCCGTCCGCTCCGAAACCCGCCTTTCGCCACAGTCGCGCACCAGCGGATGCAACACCCCGGCTAGCGAACATCGGAACCGCTCCCCGCCGCAAACTTCACGCAGCTCACGGACGACGGCGTGACCGCTTGTCGAGTGAAACAGCCAGGGCCTCGGACTCACGCGCTATCACCGGCACTACTGCGATCGGACACAGACAGCCACGCCAGCGCGGTCAGCACGAGGATAAAAACAGAACTCGCAACCGACGATCCGAGAGCCCCGTAATCGCCAGATCCACAACTCTCGGTATTAGCGGATCGTCGCCGAAGCGCTCGTCGGTATCCCGGATCGGAGACGCTGAAAGCGATCGTCGGCGTGACGCCGCTGTCATGGTCGCGGTTGCGCTGGCGCATCACCTCGACAAGTAGAACCCAGGCATTGACTGCTGCGATGAAGATCGCGAGAACGAAGGCCACCGGCAGCCAAAATAGGCCGCCCCCGTGTCCAGCTGCAAGCGTCACCCCTGTGGCGATGAGGGCGGCTGTCAACGCGAACGCGGTGACCGCACGCAGCACCGTTTTCCGATCGCGCCGAGTGTCGGCTCGACTCGTCCACAGGGCGCGGACTGGCGAGATCGCCGATTCTGCAGCGACGAGGAGGATAAACGCGGAAAAGGCTCCCCTCGGGATCGTCGGCACCAGACCGACGATGCTGATCACCAAAACGTTGAGCAACGCGACGAGTGCTTCCAACGCTCGCCCGGTCAGAAAATCACCGCCAGACTCCGTCTCAGCGTCCAGGACGGCACGGATGTTCACACTGACGGCCACGAAGATCAGGCCGGTAAGCACGGCTCCGGCTCCAGCTGCAGCGACGAACAGGTCGCTCCATCCGTCGGTGCCATAGGCGGTCATTTCGGCAGCCTCTCACATCCGGCCAAGAGTCAACAGGCAGCTGATGCTCGATCGCCCACCCAAGCACCGGCTCCGCCCTGCGGTACGAGCGCGCCGACGACAGGATGGTCGCCGAAGCGGTCGCTTGCGATGGGTCGTCGCCGCGACGAATGCGATCGTGTCCGAGGTGACGTTTCGAAGGGAGCGGACGACCTGACGGTTTCGGACGGCCTTTAGTTCGGTTGCGTGGAGGTGTCCTCGGCGGCAAGCCACCGGAGGGCGGCGGCGCGCGAGGAGCGCCAGTCCCTTGCGTCCATCCGGGCGAGGCAGGGTCGCCGATGCGATAAGGGCCCCGTTCGGCGACTCGGGGACGGTGTTCGACGCGCGTTTTCGCGCCACCGGCAAGCGGGTATCAAGACCGGGAGCGGATCCTCGCCGTTAGATCAAGGCAGATGCTGAACCTCTCGCATGGCGGCAGTCTGAACGACGGGGCGTGTCTCACCAGGCAACCGACACTCAACGTCGCCTGAGGTTCGGTTATGAGCGAATGTCGTTGGGCTCTACACGGGCTCACTCTCCGCCGCTTCACGCGGCGCGTGCGAGCGGGCGCGCGCCGGCGGCGACTGCCACGAGCTCTTCAAACAGCGCCTGATGCACCGAGCTGTCCACAAGTGCCTCCGCATGCCACTGGACAGCCACGAGCAACGGTCTCGACGAGTCCTCAATCCCTTCGATCGTTCCATCCGGCGCACGGGCGCACACCCGCAGACCGGTTCCGAGGCGGTCAACCGCCTGGTGGTGAAACGAGTTCACGCGGACCCGCGTCGTCCCGAGCACGCCAGCAAGCCGGCTCCCAGACACCACCTCAACCGCGTGGGTCGGACACCTGCCGTCCTCCACCTGACGGTGCACGACCGCGTCTCCGACCACATCCGGAAGGTGCTGGTGAAGCGTACCGCCGCGCGCGACGTTCAGCGCTTGAGCCCCACGGCAAATTCCCAGGACCGGAAGATCCAAACCCAGTGCCTCTCGAACAACCGCGTATTCGAACACGTCAAGCCCCGGCTCGCTGGGGCCTAACTGCGCGTGGGGCCGTGCATCGTAGGCCGCGGGCGCGAGATCCGGCCCACCTGAGAGCAGCAAGCCGTCCAGCCGGGCGACCAGCGCGGGGACGGCCGCCGGCGCCAGCGGAGGCATCACCACGGGCACGCCTCCGGCTGCCTCAATCGCGCGCACATAGGTCATCCCGAGCGCCATCTCCGCATGCGCTGGCTCGCCATGCCGCCGCAGCGTCGCGACCTCGCTAGGACGCAACTCTGATGTCGTCACGCCGATCAACGGCTTCATAAATGAAGCATCGCCGAGTCGCGCGGAGACGTTTATCGACAGCTGGCCAAAATCCGATGCACGCGGCTGTCCAACTGTCGCGCGCTCCGCACGACTGCTTTGATCTCGCGCCAGCATGGCATCGGACGATTGCAAGGGCGACTGTTCGTCATTCCGCCCTGGGACTCGAGATTCGCGAGCTGCACGTATCTGGTGCATCAGAACGCCGAAGGCCGCCTTCGATCGAGGCGGGTATCTGCCTGTTGCTTCACCTGAGGACGGGTCGCGCGGCGGCGGGGAGAGCCTTTGCGTTCGCGGCATCCAACATTTCGCACGTACGGAGGTCTGATGGCCGGGGTGCGTGACAGACGAAGCTTGCTGTCACGCACCCGTCGCACGGATCTTCGGTTGGACCGCAGCGCTACGCGTCGTTGTGGGCGACCCGGAGCATTGCAGCCGTCAACGCGACGGCGGCATACGCGCAGAGGACGGCGATGGCTGCGTCGGGGGTGAGCAGTCCACTTGCGCGGTGCCCGGTGACGGCGGCCTGGACCGCTGTCCCGGGGAGGTATTGGCCCACGCTGGCGGGAAGCAGTTGGCCAAGCCAAGGGCTTGCGATGATGATCAGGACCAGTGCGGTGGTTGCTCCGGCGGTGTGGCGCATGACGCCGCCGAGGCCAACGCCGATGACGGCGACGAAGCTTACGGCGATGGCGCCGAACAGGATCGCTCGGGGAACGCCTGGGTGGGTGAGGGCGACCTGGATGTGCTTGCTGGTGAAGATCCGCTGGCCTAGCTCGAAGCTGACGAAGTCGCAGACCAGTGCTATGGGGAAGACGAATGCTGCGATGGACACGGCCTTGGCCGCGAGGACCCGCTGCCGGGATGGCATTGCGCTGAACGTGGTGCGGATCATGTCGGTGCTGTATTCCTTTGTGACGCTGCGTACCGCGAGCGCGCCGAGCAGGGTCGCGGCGAAGAGCATTCCGAACAGTGAGGCGCTCGTCGGGTCAAAGGTGCTTCGCTGTTGGGCGGATTGACTGTGCCATTGGCTGACCTGTACGAGGTCAACTAGGACGGTGAAGCTGAGAGCCAGCGTGGCTGCGAACGCCGTCGTGCGCCAGGTTGAGCGCAGGGTGCGGAGCTTTGTCCACTCTGCTCTGAGGTACCGGTTGATCGTGGTGGCAGGTCCGGTGTGTGGCGTGGCGATGGGGGTGATTGCACTCATGTCAGGCTCCTTGGGTGACGCTGGCGAGATCGCCGGCGCGGTAGTCGGTTGCGTCCTTGGTCAGTTCGAAGAACGCCTGCTCCAGCGACGCTCGGGTAGCGGCGAGCTCATACACGGTGATGTGCTGGGCGCAGGCGACGCCGCCGATCGCCAGGCAATCCAGGCCAGTGACCAGCAGCGCACCGTCGGGAGAGCGCTCGACGACGCCGCCGCCACGGACCAGAGCATCAGCCAGTTCGGTCTGCTCAACTGCCCGAACCTGCACGCTCGAGGCGGCATTGTGGGCGATGAACTCCTCAGTGCTGGCGTCGGCGAGGATGCGGCCCTGGGCGATCACGAGCAGATGATCGGCAGTTTGAGCCATTTCGCTCATGAGGTGACTGGACAGGAACACCGTGCGTCCCCCGGCGGCCAGGCTCTTCATCAGGTTGCGGATCCAGACGATCCCGTCGGGGTCAAGGCCGTTGATCGGCTCATCGAAGATCAGCGTGTGTGGATCGCCCAACAGGGCGGCGCCGATCCCTAGCCGCTGACTCATACCCAACGAAAAGGTCTCCACCCGCTTGCCTGCGGCGTCGGTAAGCCCGACGATCTCAAGCACCTCGCCAACGCGGCGTCGGTCGATGCCGTTGCTATCGGCCAACCAAGCGAGATGGTTGGCAGCGCTGCGGCCTCCGACGATCGCCTTGGCGTCCAATAGCGCGCCGACCGAGGTCAGCGGGTCAGTGAGCCCACCGTAGGGCTTGCCGTCGATCAACACCGAGCCGGAACTCGGCGCGTCCAAGCCCAGGATCATCCGCATCGTGGTCGACTTCCCCGCCCCGTTGGGGCCTAGAAAACCGGTCACGACACCGGGACGGATAGTGAAACTGACATCGTCAACGGCCCTGCTATCGCCGTAACGCTTGCTCAGACGGTTCGCTTCGATCATCGCGATCGGCTCCTTGGTGTGTGAACTTCGTCGCCGAGGCCAATACATGGCTTGCCATCGAGCTCGACACCGCGGCGGATCCGCGAGATAACACATCCTCGCTCTCACCGTCCATGGCGCCCAGGTCTGATACCCCACGTATCCCGCCAACCAGTACCACACGACAGCGCCCGCTGACCAGGCGCTGGCCGACGACCCCTCATGGCCGGATGCGTGGGCTATCTGGCCTTGGCGCGCGCCCCCCGGTCCCGCCAAGATGTGCTCATGCGAACGACTCGTCACATCCTCGTCCTGGCGCTCGACGGATGCCAGTCACTCGACGTGCTCGGACCGATTGAAGTGTTCGACCACGCGCAAATCGAGGTTCCCGGCGCCTATCGCGTCGAGTTGATCGCACCCACCGATAACGACACGGTCACGATGAGCAGCGGGGTGCGGCTCGGTGTGGCACCGCTGCCTGAACCGCCACCGCGCCACGACACGCTGGTCATCGCCGGCGGGGCGGGAGCACGCGAGGGGATCACCGACCTCGCACTGCTTGATTGGATCACGCGCGCGTCGCGACGAGCGCGACGGACCGTCTCGATCTGCACCGGCGCCTACCTACTCGCCGCCGCCGGCCTGCTGGACGATCGTCGCGCGACCACACACTGGGAGTACTGCGACGCCCTTGCCACGACATACACCCAGGTTCAGGTGGAACCAGATCCAGTGTTCATCCGCGACGGCGACGTGTGGACCTCCGCCGGAATCACCGCCGGCATCGACCTCACACTCGCGCTCGTCGAAGATGACCTCGGGCCTGACGTCGCACTCGCAGTCGCGCGACAACTCGTAGTGTTCCTAAAACGCCCCGGCGGTCAGTCGCAATTCAGCAGCGCTCTCTCAGCCCAACAGGCTGCACGACCAGAACTACGAGAGCTCCAAGCCTGGATCGCCGGACACCTTGACGAAGACCTGTCCGTCAGCACGCTCGCGGACCGCGCAATCATGAGCGAGCGCTCATTCGCACGTGCGTTCAGACGCGAGGTCGGACAGACACCCGCGGCATACGTCAAAGCGCTCCGCATCGAGCACGCACGGGCCCTGCTCGAAACCGGCGCACCATCGCTAAACGCCGTCGCCCAATCCGCCGGGTTCGCCAGCGCCGAAGTCCTCCGCCGCGCGTTCCACCGACACATCGGCATCCCACCCGCCGACTACCGCGACCGCTTCCGACAGACCACCGGCGCATAACGGTCCGCGGCGGCCGACCGCCCGCTCAAAGCGAACGGGGTTATCGGCCACCCAGAAGTGCCCAGCGTCGCTCGCCGAACGCCTCCTAGACACTCGAACGACCCTGACTCCCAACGCCGCCGACTATTGCTTCCATGCGCAACGCGGTGCCCAACCCGCGAGCGCATTGGCGACAATCCGCTCGCGCATCCCTTCTGGCTTGGATCCAGGGGGCGGCGGGTTAGTGCCTTCTGCGACGGTCAGCGACACGGTACCCACAGACAACACGGCGGCCGATCCGCAGAGCCTAAAAGGCCTGCAAATCGGCCGACTTAAGGTGGAGACGGGGGGAATTGAACCCCCGTCCGCGGTCGCGTAAGAGATGGTGTCTACGAGCGTGTCCGGCGCTCTGATCTCGCTCCCCACTAGCCTCGCCGGCCGGGTTGTGGAGAGCCAGCTCCCTAAAAGTCCTCAGATCGGAGGGAGCAAATCCTCACTGAGCAAGCCCGCAAATTGATCCCGGGATCCCCGCCGCGGGCTAACGGGGGCCGAGAGAGTCTTAGCTAGCTGAGATTAAGCAGCGAGGCCAAGATCGAACTCATGTGAGTCCGCACTTATTGTTTTCCCAGGTTTTTAACGAGGCCTCCCGGGAACCTCGACTCGCAACCACCCCCACGATCCGACCACGTCGAAGCCTGTCGTCCCCAGGGGTTTTGGTCCAACAAGTTTAGCGTCGGGACAGGCTCGCAGCCCGGACCGGGACGGTCATCTCGGATTGACGCGTGTAATCCACGCGCGGGCTGGCTAGGTATAGGGCGTGGCCTCTCCCCTCCACCTCCGAGCGAGGGCACGACGCTTCGTACCTGCCGGCGGTGGTCCGGCTTGGTTGCTTGGAGCTTCGGTACTGGCCGCGTTCGCTGTCGCCGGTTGCGGCAGCGCCGGCGACTCGCGTGGGAACGTTCGCGCGGCGTTGCACGCGACTGAGGAACAGCACCTGCTTGGTCTGATCGCCAGCGCCCGCAATGACGCATCCGCGAACAACGGCGTCGGTGTCGAGGCGACGCTATCGCAGTTCATCACCCAGGTGAGCAGGCTCCGCAGCTCCGGCGAGCTCACCACGGCCGCCGCCGCCGGACTCGACCGGCAGGCACTGGCGACGGAGGCGCAGGCAGCGCGGCAGTTGCATCCGGCGACCCGCGTGATCGACGTCGGCGCCCTCAACGTCGCCCGCGAGCTCGTTCAGGCGAACAGCCGTCGGACGCGGTCCCGCCCGAGCGCTCCCGTCGCCACCAGTGACGCTCTTTCCGCTTCGGCCACCGCTGCGCCCGCGGACACGGTGCCAGCGGCGCCGCCGCCGACGCCACCGTCTCCCAGCCAGAGGACGCCGTCAACCGCGCCCGGACCGCCGTCGCCAATCCACCGCAACCGGGGCGGCAGCCAATGGTCCGGCAGCTGGCATCACGATGATCCCGGCTACCGGCGGGGAGGCTGGCATCACGGCGGCCCAGGCCACTGGACCGCTTGGAACGGAGGCAGCAATTCCTGACCTGACCGCTAAGCGCCTGGGTCCGGGAGATGAGGTTGGCGCGCGGTACCGCCTTGAGAGGATCGCTGGAACCGGCGGCATGGCGTCCGTCTGGCGGGCTAGTGACGAGCGCCTGCAGCGCACCGTCGCGATCAAACTCTTGTCTGACACGCTCGCCGCCAATGCCGCAGCGGTGGCGCGGTTCGCGCGCGAAGCGCGAACCCACGCTGGGATCCAGCACACCAACCTCGTGCGGGTCTTTGACTACAGCATCACGGCGCCGCAGCCGTACCTGGTCATGGAGTACATCGACGGCGACACGCTGAGTACGCGTTTGGATCGCGGCGGTTTCTCAGCTGCCGCGGTCCACGCACTCGCGCAAGAGCTCCTGGCGGCGCTGGCGTGCGTGCACGACCACGGTGTGCTGCATCGGGACATCAAGCCGGCGAACGTCCTGCTGGACCATGAGGGGCGCGCCCGGCTGACCGACTTCGGCCTCGCCCGCCTCGAGGAGTCGAGCTGCATCACCCAACCCGACGAGGTCGTCGGAACCCTGCGCTTCCTCGCACCAGAGCTGATCGAGGGTAGGCCTGCGAGCCGCCAAAGCGATCTATTCGCGTTCGGAGTGCTGCTGCGCACCGTCGTCGGGCAGAGCACGCCGCTGCCCGAGGTCGAGGACCTGATCACGTGGCTCACCCGCGCAGACCAGAACGCGCGTCCGCGGGACGCGCATGCGGCGTTGACGCAACTCGACCGGACGATCCTGGTGGAGCCGGCTCCGATCCCGCCACACATGAGCGTTCCCCGACGCCCGGGCCGCCTACGCAGCCGCGCGGTCGCCGTGTCCGCGCTCGTCACAGCCGCCGCCGGAACGGCATTCGTCGTAGCGGGTAACGGAGGCGGTGTCACCCGCCCGGTCGCACCTACGGCGCCCAGCGCGAAGATGAACAAGCCGGCCGCGACCGCCAACGCCCGGAGGCCCACAACGGTCGACCAGCAGCTACAGGTGTTGGCCGACTCGGTTAGGCGCGCGCGGAAGCATTAACGTCTTGGGCCGACGCGATCTCCGCCCTGATCCTGCCGGAGTCGACGCCAAGGCGCGCGAGTGTGCGTGCCGCGCCGGACTCGTCGTGCATGACGACGCTCTGCAGTAGATCGAGCGCGGTCAGCTCGCTTGAATCGCGTGCCGCCGCATGCGTCAGCGCCCGCTCGAGGATCCGCCGCGCAACCGGTGAGACGAGCGTCGCAACGCCGGCCTGCTCGCTGGTCGCATAGGCACGACGCGCGGCCTCGAGCGTCATCTCGGTCGTCGGCTGGACCGCATCGCGCGTCGCCTCCAGCGTCACACCGAGCCGGCGCAGGAGGTCCACGGTCTGCTCGTCGCCGCACTGCAGCATGCCCAGCAGGAGATGCTCGGTGCCGACCTCGTCGCCGCCCAGGCGGGCAGCCTCCTGACGAGCTACGCGCACCGCACGGCGCGCGGCGACGGAGACGTTCACACCCCCTTGCGCAGCCGTCTCGGGCGTGTCGTTCTCCTTCACCAACCGAGCGACGCTCTCACGGTGGCGGCGGTGGGCCGCCTGCTTGGAGACCCCGATCGCCTGTCCGATCTCCCGCCAGGACATACCGGCCCTGATCGCCTCAGCAGCGAGCTCAGACTCGATCGAGTCGAGCTCGCGACGGAGCTCACAGAGGGCCTCCAGCCGCCCTCCCGGATCGGGTCCCGCAACCACCCGCAGAACCAGCGCTTCCACCTGAGCGGAGCGCTGGATCATTGCCTTTGAGTTCCGTAGCCAGACATGCCTGCCTACGTCTCTACCCCGGCCGCGGCGGTTGTCAACCCCTGGTGACAGTAAGCCTCCCTGTGAGCGCTCAGTCTCGGTTGCTGCCGGGCCGGAATCCGGTCAGCTGTCGAGGCAGGTCGTGACTGCTGATCACGCGATCGACGAGTCCGTAGTCCCGGGCCTGCTCAGCCGTGAAGAAGCGGTCGCGCTCCATGTCCTCACGGACGCGCTCCTGGGGCTGCCCGGTGTGGTTGGCGTAGATTGCGTCGATCTGCTCGCGCAGGGCAAGCGTCTCCCGCGCGTGGATCTCGATGTCGCTGGCCTGGCCCTGGAAGCCGCCGGACGGTTGGTGGATCAGGATGCGGCTGTTGGGCAACGCCATGCGCTTGCCGGGTGCGCCTGCGGCGAGCAACAGCGAGCCCATGCTCATCGCGACACCGAAGCAGATCGTCTGCACGTCGGGCTTGATGAACCGCATCGTGTCGTAGATCCCGAGGCCGGCGTAGACCGATCCGCCTGGGGAGTTGATGTAGAGCGAGATGTCCTTGTCCGGGTCGCTGCTCTCGAGGTGCAGCAACTGCGCGACCACGAGGTTGGCGATGTCATCATCGATCGGCGTGCCGATGAACACGATGCGCTCGTTCAGCAGGCGCGAATAGATGTCGAATGAGCGCTCGCCGCGGGCGCTCTGCTCGATGACCATAGGAATAAGTGGCATAGAGGTATCCTTTCGACAACTGGTTGGTTGTCAGCGACAATAGCAACCAGTTGGTTGTCAACCACTCGGCTATAGGAGGAGCGCGATGCCGGATACCACAACGGACGCTGAAAGCGTCACCCGTGAGGTCACGATTGACGCACCGGTCGAGGACGTCTGGGAAGCCGTCTCAACCGACGACGGCCGTGAGCGCTGGCTCGAACAGGACGACGACCGCACGCTGGTGATCGACGAGACCGAATCTCCGAGCCACATCAGCTGGTGGTGGTGGCGCGAAAGCGATAACGAACCCGCCCGCCACGTCGATGTACGCATCGTGGCCGTGCCGGACGGCGCGCGCGTGACCGTCACCGAGACGCAGCCGACGATGGTGCCCGTCGCAAAGCTCGCCGCGAACCTCGAGCCCGTCTGCGCGTGAGCGATCAGCTCGCACTCGTGTTCGGCGCGCTCGCCGACCCGACCCGCCGGCAGATGCTCGACCGGCTGATGCGCGACGGTTCAACGTCGGTCCCGTCACTGACGGCTGAGCTGCCGATCACGCGCCAGGCCGTCGCCAAGCACCTGTCCACGCTCACCGGCGCCGGTTTGGTCGAGCGCGAGCCCCTCGTTTCCGGACGCGAGGTCCGCTACCGGCTTCGGGCGGGGGCTCTTGAGCCCGCCGCCAGTTGGATGCGCGACGCGGATGCCGCCTGGGTCGGCCGCCTGGACCGACTCAAGACCTCACTGGAATCGCCCCGGTAACGCCCGTCCACGCGGGGTGATTCGACCCCACCGTCGCCGCCGCACGCCTGTCGCCCGATCGCGTTCGCGGTCGCCACCTGCTCAAACGGCGCTGCGCACGTGTGCCGAAAATGTGTCGTGATCTCACAGCTTTGTGAAATCGTTCGACAATGTCGACCGCTGCCACAGAGATGTCACACGGCGTCACACTTTCGGCACACGTGCGAGGGGCCGTCGGGAGGCACACCAAGGTCGGCGCGGACGGATGCGCTCGTCGCCGGCCCGGATTGCTGGGGCGTCGTCGGCTCGGATTGCTATGGCGTCGTCGGCTCGGATCGCTGGGGCGTCGGCGCGGACAAGCGCGCCGTCAGCGGCTCGCTTCGCGCAGCTCGCGCTGGACTTCCCGCTGCATGTCGCGCTTCTTGATCGTCTCGCGCTTGTCGTAGAGGTCTTTACCTCGCGCCAGCGCGATCTCGACCTTGGCGCGCGAGCGTTCGCCGGAGAAGTAGATCCGCGTCGGAACCAGGGTGTAGCCCCGCTCGTTCAACTGGCTGGTGAGCCGCTCGATCTCGCTCTTGTGCATCAGCAGCTTGCGCGTGCGCTCAGGGTCGGGGTTCTCACGCGCCGCAGCTGGATACGGTGCGATGTAGGCGCCGACCAGCCAAAGCTCGCCGTCCTTGATCGTGGCGTAGGAGTCCTTCAGCTGGGCGTTGCCGTCGCGCAGTGACTTGACCTCGGTACCGGTCAGGACGATCCCGCACTCGAAGCGCTCTATGAGGTTGTATTTGAAGGCCGCCTGCCGGTTCGTTGCCACGTCCCCGGGAGAGACCTTCTTCTTATTGCCCTTGGCCATATCTATTCACCATCGACTGGTAGCAGGTCCACCCTACCCCGCGGCGCGTCGATGCCGCCGATCGTGACCGCGACGGTGTCACCGAGTCGCAGCGCGCCGCCGTTTCGCGTGCCGATCAGCGCGGTGCCCTGGTCGTTGAGCTCCCACCAGTCGTCGCGCAGACGCCGAACCGGCAGCATCCCCTCGAACTGCGCGTCCTCTCCGAACGCGACGAAGGCGCCCGCGCCGATAACGCCGACGATCTCACCCTCGAAGGCCTTCTCCAAACCGCCGCGGGGTTCCTGCGAAAGCTCCCGCGCCAGCAGGAAGCAGCGAGCGATGTCGTCGGCGTCGCGCTCGATTGTCATCGCCGCGCGCTCACGGTCAGATGTCCACGGTCCCGCCTGGGCCACCCACGACGCCTCGGGCACCGGCTCGTCACCGGTCACCGCCGACAGCAGCGAGCGGTGGCAGATGATGTCGGGGTAGCGCCGGATCGGCGAGGTGAAGTGGCAATAGCTCGCGAGCTGCAGCCCGGAGTGTCCGCGGTTGTGGTCGTCGTAGTAAGCCTGCTTCAACGACCGCAACACGATCCGGTTCAGAGCGCGCGCTCCGCGCCCACCCTGGGCCACGATCCACTCCGCGACTATCCGCGATGCCTCGCCGGCCACGTCAGCCGCCTGCTGGGCGGTCAGCGGACCGCCCGCCATCGGGGGTGTCGGCACCCCCAAGGACGCGAGCTGGTCGAGCATCCGCTCCACCGCCGTCGCCTCCGGTCGCTCGTGTACTCGGTACAGCGCCGGCAGCTTGCGCGCCTCCAGGAACTTCGCGACCTGCTCATTGGCGGCGATCATCAGATGCTCGATCAGTCGATGTGACTCTGTCTGCACGACCGGTGCCACGCCGACCACGTCGCCACGTTTGTCGAAGGCGAACTCCGGCTCGGATGACTCGAGCACGAGAACGGCCTTGCCTGAGCGCCTTTGCTCCAGTGCCCGCGCAGCGCCACGGGCACTGGAGAGGCCCTCACCCCACTCGCCCTCAGCGCGCTCGACTCCGGCAAAGATTCGGTCAACCTGTTCGTAGGTCAGACGCTGGTCCGAGCGGATCAGCGAGCGATGGAAAGCGGTGCTGACCACGTCGGAACCGCGCACGAGCATCTCGACGGTCACGGCCAGCCGGTCCTGGTCCGGCACGAGCGAACAGGCGCCGCTCGAGAGCTCGTGGGGCAGCATCGGTTCGACGGCGCCGGGAACGTACACGCTCGTACCACGTCGGTAGGCCTCGCGGTCGATCGGTGAGCGCGGCGGCACGTATGCGCTCACATCGGCGATGTGGACCCAAACCATCCAGCCACCACCGTCGGCCGGCTGGCAGGAGATCGCGTCGTCGAAGTCCTTGGCCGTCGTCGGATCGATCGTGAAGGTCGGCAGCCGGCGCAGATCGCGGCGGCCCGCGCTTGAGTCGCCAACACCGATCTCAACCTCCGAAGCTTCCTTTGCGGCGCGGCTCACCGGTGCTTCGAACCCTCGTGCCAGCCCTCGATCAATCATCAGCGCCTCGATCACGTCCCGCGCGACGTCGGGCTTGCCGATGCGGCGGTGCACGCGCGCACGCGACCCCTTGTTGCCACGACCCGAGACACCAGGCGTGACCGCGACGAGGTCGCCGAGGTCGTAGCGGGAGTCGCGGCTGATTGCCAGGCGCGGACCGGGCCCGAAGAACGGCTCGGCGACGAGGAACTTGCCGCGGCGCTCGATCACAGCGACGTGCGGCTTGAGTGCCGGCGCCGCCTTCGCGGGCACGCGGCGGCCGGGGCTCATTTGATCTCGCCGGCGACCGTCTGCTCGGCGACCTTCAGCGCATGCGACCCGGGCGCGTTCGGGTTGTCGTAGACGTAGACGTTGGGCTTAATGCCCTTCCCCTCCTTGACTCCGCCACCACCGAGGTTGTGACCGTTCGGCGTGAAGTACTCGCCGACGGTGATGTCGAGCGCAGCACCACCCGGCAATGGCTGCAGCTCCTGGAAGACGCCCTTGCCGTACGTGTTGGTGCCCACGACCTTGGCGCGACCGCGATCTTTGAGCGCGCCCGTGACGATCTCCGCCGAAGAGGCGGTGCCGCGATCGACCAGCACGACCATCGGGATCGTCGGGGCGACCGCGTCACCGAGCGCGGTGTAGACGGTCGTCGGCTGATTACGTCCGCGCGTGCTGACGATCGTGCCGCTCTTGATGAACAGGCTGGCGACGCCCACCGCCTGCGTGAGCAGGCCGCCCGGGTTGTCACGCAGGTCGAGGATCAAACCCTGTGCGCCCGCCTTCAGCATCGCCTGCACCTGCTGGCGCAACTGCTGGGCAGAGTCCTGGGTGAACTGCGTGAACTGCAGGTACCCGATGGCCTTGCCCTTGTAATGGACGAGCTTCGAGGATGCGACGGGCACGGTCACGTCGGCGCGCGTCATCGTGACTGTGCGCTTCTTGCCCGCCCGCGCGACCGTGAGCTCCACGCTCGTGCCGGCTTTGCCGCGGATCAGCTTCGAGCCCTGGTCGACCGTCTTACCGGCCAGCGAGGTCGGACCGACGGCGGTGATGATGTCGCCGTGCACGAGGCCGGCCTTGGCAGCCGGCGAGTCCTGGAACACCTCCTCCACCTCGATGCCGCCATCGACCGGCTCGGCCGCCACCTGGACGCCGATTCCCGCCACCTGCGGGTTGGTCTCGTACTGGAACGAGTGGTACAGCGCCGGCGGGTAGTAGTGGGAGTACGGGTCGTTCAGGCTGTCGACCGCTCCCTCGAGCCCATCGTTCAGCAGCTTGTTGGTGTTGACCGGCCGGTAGTAGTCCTTGGCGATCAGGTCGAGCGTCGTCTGCACGAGCCGCTCATTGGCCGTCTTTGAGACGAAGGCGCTGCGCAGCGGCGACGGAAGCCAGCTCGGATGCCCGCCGAACCAGACACCGATCAGCAGCAGCAAGACTAAGCCGGCACCGACAAGCCAGCGCCGCAAAGGGGACCGCGACCGCTTCACAAACACAGCTGGAGCGTAGCCATGGCGGTGGGATTTGGTCCCACCCACCTGATCTCGGTCAGACGCGTAGGAACCGGCGCAGGGAAAGCCCCGAGCCGAAGGCTGAAACTGCCACGCCCGCGCCGACCAGCACCATGATCAGCGGTACGAACGGGATCGTGCGCGGCGCGTCGATCAGGGTCCAGTTGCTCGCGAGCGGATCGAGCAACGCGAGCTTGGTCACGCCGAGCACGACGATCGCAACCACAGCACCGAACGCGCCAACGATGATCCCCTCGATCACAAACGGCCAGCGGATGAACCAATCGGTCGCGCCGACCAGCTTCATCACCTCGATCTCACGCCGACGTGCGAACAGCGACAGTCGGATCGTGTTGCCGATCAGCACAATCGAGGCGGCGGTCAACAACGCCGCCAGCAACGCAGCCGTGATCGTCACGAAGCGCGTCACGGTCAGCAGCTTGGCCGTGTCCTCAGTGTGATTCGAGACGTTCTTGATCGACGCGTCGAGTAGGTGACCACTCCCGCCGGCGCCGGTTCCGGCGATCGTCCCACGGACCGCGAGCGCATCCGACGGGTTCGTCGGGTAGACGTGGAAGGTGTCAGGCAACGGGTTCACGTCTGGCCCCAGCGTCTCGTAGGCCAGTGGATCCTGCTTTTTGGCCTGCGCAAGCGCCTGGGCCTTCGGCTCGAACACGACCCTGTGGACGTTCGGGAGTCCCTGGAGCTCCTTGAGCACGCGAGCGTCGGCAGCGGACGACGCGTTCTCCTTCATGTAGACGTCGACGAGCACACGACTGCGGACGCTGTCAGCGGCGCCGCGCGTCGCCTGGACGATCGGGATGAACACGCCAACGACGATCAGCGTGACGGTCACGGTCGCGAGTGCGGCGAAGCTCGGCGCCGCGTTGCGGCGCATCGCGCGCAGCGACTCTCGGAAGAAGAAACCCACGCTGTGCTTCATCGTGTCTAGAAGATCTCAGGGAGATCGTTCGGGCCGCGGAGGCGCACGGCGAACTCGCGCGTTGACTCATCGCGGGCGTACAGTCCGGTCGCCTCGTCGCGCACGATCCGCCCGTTGGCGAGTTCGAGCACGCGCCGGCGCATCTTGTCGACCATCGCGTGGTCGTGGGTGGCGACGAGCACGGTCGTGCCGGTGCGATTGATCCGGTACAGAAGCCGCATGATGTCGATGCTGGTCTCGGGGTCGAGGTTGCCGGTCGGCTCGTCAGCGAGCAACAGCGGCGGGTGATTGACGAACGCCCGCGCGATCGAGACGCGCTGCTGCTCGCCGCCGGAGAGCTGGTCGGGATAGTTGTGCAGCTTGGTCGAAAGGCCGGTGAGCCGCAGGATGTCCGGGACCTTGGCGCGGATCTCCTTGCGCGAGTGGCCGGTCACCTGGAGCGCGTAAGCGACGTTGTCGTACACGGTCCGGTTCGGCAGCAGCTTGAAGTCCTGGAAGACGACGCCGATGTTGCGTCGATAGAACGGGACCTGCCTGCGCGAGATCGTCGTGAGCTCACGACCGGCAACGCGGATGTGGCCCTCGGTCGGATCGATCTCCTTGATCAGCAGGCGCATCACGGTCGACTTGCCGGAGCCGGTGGAGCCGATCATGAAGACGAAGTCCTCACGATCGATCGCGAAGGTCGCCTGGTCGAGGCCGAAGGCTCCGGTGCCGTACTTCTTGGAGACACCGCGGAACTCGATGATCGAGTTCGCGGAGCCTGGTCCGTCGGAGCGCATCAGCGCCTGGGGCTGTCTGGAGAGCATGTGAGCAGCGGTGGGTCGGGCGGTCTGCCGTCGGCTGCGTGATCTGGAGTCAGTGTGCGCCATATGGTGGGCCCAGCGTAGCGGCCAGCGCGCAACAGACTCCAGGCGCAAAGCTGCATGCAAGCAGATTTGCAGGGAGTTCTTGTAAAGCCATGGATAGCAGGCGGTTACAACAGTTTTGACGCCCACGGGTCGCTACCTTCTCTACATGGCCACGATCACAAGTTCCGTCCTACGTAACGGGCTGCCGCTGCACAGGATCGCTATGGAAGGGACCCGCGCACTCACGCTGATGGTCGCGTTTGATGCCGGGGCCCGCACCGAGCGACCCGAGGAGAACGGCATGGCCCATTTCCTCGAGCACCTGGTGTTCAAGGGCGGCGAGAAGTACAAGACCTACCGCGATGTCAACGAGGCGGCCGAGCGCAACGGCGCCGTGCTGAACGCCTACACCAGCCACGATCTCGTCGCATTCCACATCACAGCGCGCGCCACCAAGGGCGTCGAGGCGGCAGATCTACTGACTGACTTCGTCGGACGCGCCACGCTCGACCCGATCGAACTCGACAAGGAGCGGGGCGTCGTCGTACAGGAGATTGCTCGCTACAACGATCAGCCTTCAGCGGTCGCCGAGCACCTGATCGACGAGGCCGTGTTCGGCGATCACCCACTGGGACGGCCTGTTCTGGGACCTGCCGAGCACCTGGCCGAGACGTTCACGCGTGACGGCATCATCGCGTTCCGCAATCGCCAGTGGGCGCCTTCGCGAGGGGCCGGCCTGCTCGTCGGCAACCTCGATGCGGTCGGTACCGACTCAGGCGTCGAGGAGTTGTTCGAACGCTTCGAGGCGCTGGACCAGCCTGGGCCCTTCGAGCCCGCGCCAGTCCTCTTGCCGCGGATCCTGGTGACCGAGCGTGACTCAAATCAGTCTCACCTGCGGATGTCCTACCGGCCGTCAATCGATGTGACCGACTCCGCTCAGCGGGCTGCGCTGACGATCTACTCGACCCTGCTCGGAGGCTCGATGGGTTCGCGGCTATTCGACGAGATCCGCGAGCAGCGAGGACTCTGCTATTCGATCAGCTCCTATCCGCATGCCTACGCAGATGTGCCGGTGCTTCAGCTGAGCTCCGGGCTCGAGAGCAGCAAGTGCGTGGAGGCGTTCACGCGAATGGCGGAGATCGTTTCCGAGTTGCGCGCGGATGGACCGACCGAGGCAGAAGTCGAGCGCGCACGCGCTTACGCGGCGGGCGCCCGTGCGATCGCATTCGAAAATACGGGCGCAATTGCGCGTACCGCCGCCACGCAAGCCATCGTATTCGGACAGGATGTCGATCCAGATGCCTCGATCGCTGCGCTCGACGCGGTCACCTTCGACGAGGTTCGCGAGGTTGCAGCGGGCATCTCGACCGATTTCTCAGTCGCCTGTGTCGGCCCGCACACCATCGAGGAGTTCCAGGCTGCGTAGATTCGGCGTGGTTGCCGCCGCCTTCCTGGCGGCGGTTGCCGTCGCCTGCCTGGCGGCGGTACCTGCGTCGGCCGCGGCATCGGCGGCGACGGTCGCGGCTGCAGCCCGTCTGCAGCTTCAGTTGACGTCCGCACTGACCGGGGCCGGCAGCCAGGTCGGTGCGCTCGTCGAGAACGTCTCGACCGGGGCCGTGCTGTTCAGCCGCAATCCCAGCGTTGCGCGCCCGCCGGCGTCGGTCGAGAAGCTCTACACGACCGTCGCAGCGCTCAACCTGCTCGGACCCGAGGCGCGATTCGAGACCGAGGTCTTCGGCACCGGCAGGCTCGGCCGCGGTGGCGTCTGGCACGGCAACCTGTACCTGCATGGCGGCGGGGATCCCACGCTCGGTGACGGCGGCTGGAACCGCACCTACGAGGACGGTCACGGCCCGACCATCTCGCAACTCGCGTCGCAGTTGAGGAAGGACGGCATCCGTCGGGTGACCGGGCACATCTTCGCGGACGAGTCGCTGTTCGACACCGATCGCGGAGGTCCCGCCACCGACAACCTTCCCGATACGCCTGATTACGGCGGCGAGCTCAGCGCGCTCGTGTTCGATCACGGCATGAGCACCGCGCGGATGTCGCCAGCCGTGCTCGCCGCCCATGAGCTGGCGCTGACGATGCGCGGCATCGGCATGAAGGTCGGCGCCGCTCACGGAACGCGAAAAACGCCTGCCACAGCCGTCGGGCTCGCCCACGTCGAGTCTCCCCCACTCTCGACGCTGATACGACTGATGGACGTCCCCTCCGACGACCTGATCGCCGACATGCTCGCCAAGCAGCTCGGGGCGCGGTACCTAGGCGCCGGCACGCTGGATGCCGGCGCGACCGAGATCCGCAACGCGATCGTGGACGACTACCAGCTCCACCCCACGATCTTCGATGGATCTGGACTCGATCGTGCCGACAGCACCACGCCCACCGAGGTCGTGGACCTGCTGCGCCAGGTCTGGATGACCCCGACCGGGAACATGCTCTACGCAGCGCTGCCGGTCGTCGGCGAGCAGGGAACTGTGCAGGACATCGCCCTCCATTCCTGGGCTCAGGGCCACTGCGTCGCCAAGACCGGCACGCTCAACGGCGTCACCAACCTCGCGGGCTACTGCAGCGGACGCAGCGGTCAACGGATCGCCTTCGCGCTGATGCTCGACGGTCCCGCGAACTACCAGGCGTTGCCGATGTTGAGCCGCGCTGTGGCCGCGATTGCCCGTTACTGAGCGGCTCGTTAAGGGCTCGTTGTCTGAGGCCGTGAGCCCTTGCGGCATCGCTCTCGGGGCGGCGACAATCAGACTCGTGCCGGCAACGATCGCCATCAACCGGGCAGAGCTTCGTCGCTATCTCGGGCGCATCGGTGACCGCTGGCGGCTCGACGGCGCCTACCTCGGCGGCCGCGCACTCAACGGCGAACCCGAGCCGCACGACGAGCTGGCCCCGGGCTTCACGGTCGTGCTGATCTCGGACGCGTTTGACGAGATTCCTTGGCTCGAGCGCGTGTATGTCGCGGGCTCGCTCTGGGATGCGCTCGAGATGGGCGCAACGGCCGACGTGCATTGCTACACCCGCGCCGAGTTCGAGCGCAAGCGTGACTCGACGCCGACCGTGCGGGACGCCACCTGGCACGGTCTCGACTTGCTCGTTTTCATCTAGACGGCAAGCAGCGCTCAGAGCGGCGCAAGTTCGCCGTCGGTGGCGATCTCGATCACCGGATGCCGCCCGGGCCGCAACCAGCGCAGGGCCGCGAGCAACCGTTGCTCAGGTAGTGCCACGCACCCTTCCGTCGGGGCGTCCACCCAGCTGTGCAGAAAGATCCCGGAGCCGGGTGCACCGGCGCCCGCGTGCACCGGATCGGTGTTGAAGTCGATCACCGCGAAATACGGGTAGGCGCGCGTCTCGGTCCACAACGGCTCAGACCAATCGGCAAAGGCGGGAGTGACGCCACAGGGCACGTGCACGAAGCGGCTGTACTGCGCGCTGTAGGGATCCTCATCCCACCAGTCGCCGCAGACAAGCCGGTGATAGGCGTAGTGCAACCCGCCAGGATTCGGCTCGTTGCCGTACATCACCAACCCGATCAGATAGACCCCGATCGGCGTGGCGTGATCGCCCTCGCGCCGGTCAGGGCCAGGCAGCAGGTGCCCACTACCGGTCTCCGCCGCCCAGGGGCCGAACACGGGACGCCACGCCGCGTGCGCGTCCGCACGCTGGTATGCGCGCAGCGTCGCGACGTAGTCGCTCGGCGCGCTGGTGGGACTCGAGACGACGATCAGCTGATTCGCATCGCGCGGGATCGCCATCCGCGCAGCCCGCGCCGCGGCGGGCGCAGTGAAGACGATCGCCGCGGCGGCAGCGATCCCGGCCAGTGCCGCCGCGAGTCTCTCCACGGCGGCAGTCAGCCGATGGCGATCATCCGCTCGATGGGCAGTCGTGCGCGGTCGGCGATGGCAGCATCGACCTTGACCTCGTAGCGCCCATCGCGCAGCGTGTCGCGCAGCTTCGGCAGCGTGATCATCTTCATGAAGCGGCAGGAGGCTGCCTCGTTGGCGGCGATGAAGTCGAGGTCGGGTGCCGCCTCGCGCAGCGGATGCAGCATGCCGATCTCGGTCGCGACAATCGCCGTCCGGTGATCACTGGCGTGATCGCGCTCCTGTTCCTCCGCGTAGCGCAGCATGCCCCCGGTCGAGAGCATGTGGACACCCTCGCTCGCGATGTCGCCCGACGCCACGTACTCCATGACGCTGGTCGAGCAGCCGCATTCGGGATGAATCAGGAAGTCGGCGCCCGGGTGTGCGGCGCGCACGGCGTTGATGTCGCCGGGGCGAATGCCGGCATGAACATGGCACTCACCGTCCCAGACGTTGAGTCTGCGCCCGAGCGTCTTCTCGACGTAGGCACCGAGGAACATGTCTGGCCCGAACAGGATCTCGGTGTCGTCACCGTGCTCGCGCAGGATGTGAGCGACGACGTCGACCGCGTTGGCCGAGGTGACGCAATAGTCGGTCTCAGCCTTGACTGCGGCCGTCGTGTTCACGTACATGACGACGACCGCGCCGGGATGCTCGGCCTTCCACTGGCGCAGCTGATCCGCGGTGATCGAGTCTGCCAGCGAGCAGCCGGCATCGAGATCGGGGATCAGCACGGTCTTGTCCGGCGACAGGATCGACGCGGTCTCCGCCATGAAGTGCACGCCGCAGAACACGATCGTGTCGGTGTCGGCGGCTGCCGCCTGGCGGCTCAGGCCCAGCGAGTCGCCGACATAGTCGGCGACGTCCTGCACCTCGGGGAGCTGGTAGTTGTGGGCCAGAATCAGGGCACCGCGCTCACGTGCGAGCGCGCGCACCTCGTCCTGAAGCGCCGGGATGTTCTCCAACATCAGCGGCGCCGGCGACAGAGTCTCCGCCTGGCCGAGCATCGGAAGGTTCATGGGAGCAGTTCGAGTAGGAGAGAGAGGTCTAAGGCGGGGGCGCTGTGAGTCAGCGCTCCCACCGATATGAAGTCTACGCCGGTCTCGGCGACCTCCCGGATCGTCTCCAGCGTGAAGCCACCGCTGGCCTCGAGTTCAGCGCGTCCGGCGACCAGCTCAACGGCCTCGCGCAGCTGGGTCGGATTCATGTTGTCGAGCAGGATCCGGAACCCATCCACCAACCCGGCTTCGGCGCCCGCGGCAAGCGCCTCCGTGACCTCATCGAGCGTTCCGCACTCGACCTCCAACGGCAATTGCGGCGCATGGGCGTGCGCCTTGCGCACGGCGGCCCCAACGCCACCGGCCAACGTCGCGTGATTCTCCTTGATCAGGATCGCGTCGTAGAGACCGATGCGATGATTGATGCCGCCGCCTGCGAGCACGGCCTGCTTCTGGAGCAGTCGCAGGCCGGGTACGGTCTTTCGCGTGTCGAGGATGCGTGCCCCGGTGCCCGCAACCGCGCGCACGCAGCGCGCGGTCATCGTTGCCACACCGGAGAGCTGTTGCAGGAAGTTCAACGCCGTGCGCTCGGCGGCCAGCAGCGCCGCGGCCGAGCCGGTGATCTCCATGACCGGGCCGTTCTCACGCCAGACACCCTCGGGTCCGGTCTGGCTCAGGACCGCATCAGGATCGGTGGCACGGAACACCGCACCCGCCACATCCATGCCATAGACGACGCCGGGAGCCTTTTGCGTGATGCGCGCCACCGCGCGTGTCTCCGGCACGACCGTTGCCGCGGTCGTTACGTCGCCGCTGCCGAGATCCTCGGCCAGTGCACGTGCGACCAGCGCATCCAGTTCGTGCCGTTCCACAGCGGGCAGGATACGCGGCCGCATGCGGCCCCGGCCGGGCGATTCGGTCGGTCGACGGCTACTTCTGCTTCTTCTTGTGCTTGGGCTTCGGCTTCGGCTTGGGCTTGGGCTTGAGCTTCGGCTTCGGCTTCGGCGGCGCTGGGCCGGTCATCGTCAGCGTGGCACCGGTGACGGTGCCGATCGTGGCGGCGCTCGTCACAGTCGCGTTCCACTTGTGTCCGTCGACCTTCTCCAACAGGTTGTACGCGGTCTTCGAGAGCGTCACCGTGGCGCGCTTGGAACCACCTCCCCGTACCGAATAGCTGACGGCGCCTAGCGAGATGCTCCTGGTCTGCGTGATCACTCGGTAGCGAGACCGGCTGCCCTGGCGGGAGGCGCGGACGGCGACCTTGACTTTGAGCTTGGCACGCACGCTCAGCAGGATCTTGCCGTTGCACTCCGAGTTGCTTTCGCCCGCGCATGACAGCGTCATGACCGCCACATGCTGCTTTGAGACCGTGACCGCAGGCGTGAACACCAGACTGCCCGGCGCAACCGGGAACGGAATGCCACTCACCTCGCCGAGCTCCGCGGTGCCGGTACCGTCGTCGGCCGTCGTGCCGGTGAAGAAGATCTCACCGGTGCCTGTGGTGCTCGGCACGCTTGGTCCGTCCGCGATCCGCCAGCCACTCTGCGGCAGCCACAGTCCGGCAGGCAGCGGGTAGCGGGTGACGACGTTATTGCTGACGTTGAGCTGGTCAACCGAGCCGTTCCCACCGGCGTCCAGGAACCAGACGTTGCCGTCTGGCCCGAGGGTCATCGACACGACGTTCCCGAGGCCTGTGGCGACGGCGCCCTCGTTGGTGCCACCTGAGCTGAACGCGGCGATCTCGGTGTTGTTGGCGCCTGGGTACGCAGCTCCGCCGGCAACGTAGACGAGGCCGTCACCGGCCGCGACGACCGTGCCGGGGTTGACATTGTTCAGCGTCGCAAAGGGGCCGGAGAACGAGCCCTGAGTGCTATACGAACCGAGCTCGCCGGCCGCGTCGGTGAACCAGACCGAGCCGCCGCTGTTGCCGATCGCGTAGGCGCCGCCGTCGAACGGGTACCCGATCGGGGCGGCAGTGCAGACAGCGGACGGCGTGGCCGTGATCTGGCACTTGACGATGTTTCCGGAGTTGTCGCTGATGTAGAGCGCGCCGTCCGGACCGAGCGTCATGTCCTCCGCGTAGCCGTCGAAGGTGGCGACGACGTTGAGCCCGGGGCTGGGCGTGTCGGCCGGTCCGACCGCGTACAGGACGTTCTCGGGCTGGCCCTGATCGTTATCCAGGACCCAGTCGTAGCCGTCGGCATCAACGCTCGCGAAGTTGTCAGGCGAGCCGGCGTCCTTCGCCAGACCGGTCGCGAGCGTCGACTGCTGACCGGTCGGGGTGTCGGAAAGCAGCTTCACGTTGTTGCCGCTGACTGCGAACCACTCGGCGTTCGTGCCGTCAGGCGCGGGCTCAATCGCGGGCTCGATCACGGAGTTCGCTCCGGCGCTGACCGGCAGGCCGGTCACACTCACCTTGGCGCTCGCAGCTGCTGGCAGCGCCAGGTAACCGGTCGCTGCAACGACGACGATGGCGGCTGCCGACCGCAACTTCCGGTGCATGCGCTTTGTTCCGTGTATCACCTGAATCGGCCTACCAAAGCCAAGGTTGGCAGCGATCCCGCCGATATCGGCAAGACACAACGCAATCTCAATCTGGAAGCAATCCGAACCATCAAATGAAGTTTCTCCATCAACCGTCCAACCCTTCACGTGTTCGAATGTTGCGCGCTGCAGCGGTCGCGGCAGTCGCCGCATTCGCTTCGCTCCTGGCCTTTTCATCGGCCGCGGGCGCGGCAAGCAAGAGGGCCAGTCAGCCGGTACCCACCTCGCTCGTCACGGTCACGAGCAACACGCTGCAGCAGGTGCCGACGTCGTTCCTCGGCCTGTCGATGAACGTCGACGAGATGGAGCAATACACGCAGCAGCAGTACTTCCCGAATTTCGTGAAGTTGATTACGCCCGACGGCGACGGGCCGTTCGTGCTGCGCCTCGGCGGAACCTACGCCGATACCGCCTATTGGAACGGTGAGACCTCGCAGATCATGCCCCAGTACCTGGCGCCAACTGTGGATCAGGTGACCCTCAATGACGCCTGGCTTCAGTCGCTCGCCGGCGTCGTGAAGGCGACGGGCAGCAACGTGATCTTCAACGTCAACGCGGCCGCACACGATCCGGAGATGGCGCTCAACGAGGTCGAGGCTATGCAGCGGGTCTTCCGGGAGTACCAGCTTCCGTCCGACACCCTCAGCGCGGTTGCAATCGGCAACGAGCCGAACCTCTACGCAGCCGGCTACCTCGGCATCACCCGTAACACCGCGACCTGGGTGAGGAATTTCAATGCCGTCCGTTACGACACGCTCTACTCGCTCTACGCGACCCTGCTCAAGCGCCATCTACCAAACCTGACGCTCGCCGGACCAGAGCTTTCGGCCCCGACGTCGCAGTGGCTGACGTCGCTGCTCCAGCACGATCCCGGGCAGGTTGGCATGGCGACCGAGCACTACTACGCATATAGCGCCTGCGCGGCCCCCGGCTCACCGGGATACCCGGCGATCTACAGGTACTTCCGCGTGACGAACATCAGCCAGGCCACAGCACAGATGGCTCCGGCGATCCAGGCTGCGCACAGTATCGGCATCCCGTACCGGCTGACGGAGCTCGGCTCCTCGACCTGCCTCGGCCTGCCGTTGGTCACCGACACATTCGCAACCAGCCTCTGGGCGCTCGATCAGCTCTTCCAGTTCGTCAGTGCCGGCGTCGATGGGGTCAACTTCCACCTGCGCGCCGCCGAGCCGAACTCCGCGATCCACACGAACTCCGCGGGCCTCACCGCCGAACCACTCCTGTACGGGATCGCGGCGTTCTCGAGCATGCTCGGCCCGGACGCCCAGCTCGAACAGGTCAACGGCATGCTCCCCAGCGACGTGAAGGTCTGGGCGGTGCAGTCGGGCAATGGCTGGAGCCTCGCCCTGATCAACGACACGACCGAGCGCGAGCGTGTCCGCGTCGCGATGCCGACAACTGTGCCGATGACGGTCAAGGCGCTCACCGCACCGTCGCCGTGGTCAGGCTCGGCCACCTTCGGCGGCCAGACGATCAGCACCACCGGCTCTTGGCAGGGCGCGGCGAATACCTCGACCGTCACGCCGGTGACCGGCAGCTACTCGTTCACGATCCCGCCTGACAGCGCCGAGATCGCGTCTACGCAGTAACGGCCGCGCCGCGCGGCTCACGAGACCAGCACCCGTAGGGTCTGAAAGCTCGGGTCGGCGGCGCCGTGCAGGCGCGCG
This sequence comes from uncultured Conexibacteraceae bacterium, assembly GCA_963720195.1. GTDB lineage: Bacteria > Actinomycetota > Thermoleophilia > Solirubrobacterales > Solirubrobacteraceae > Palsa-465. Next base: position 630,137 of record CAVRFD010000003.1, on the reverse strand, counting down.
CCGGCGTCGACCAGCGCCCGCAGGTAACTGACGACCTCGACGGTCACCTGCTCGCCCGGCAGCAGCGTCGGCACGCCGGGCGGGTAGCCGGCGATGGACTCCGTGGATATCCGCCCGACCGCATCTTGAACCGGCACCGCCTCACTGTCACCGAGGAACGCCTCGCGGGGCGTCACCAGGGACTCCGAGCCCAGCTCGGCTGGTGGCTGGCTCAGAACGCTCTCGGCCAGATCAGAGTCCGTCCCCACCTGACCGCGGGACTCCGGAGAGATCCGCCTGACCGTCTCCGCGAGGTCGTGGGCGACGCGATCGAGCGGCTCGAGCGGCTGACCGATGCCGAGCACGAGCACGACCGTCGCGTGCGTTGCGAGCTCGAGGTGAATGTCATAGGAGGCGCGTAGTGCGCTCGCCACCTGGTAGCCGGTCAGGCCGGTCCTGCGCACGTCGATCACGATCCGCAGGGGATCCCAGCCGGCAATCCCGGGGCGTCCCACCCACTGCTCGCCGACGATCGTGCAACCGGGAATCTCCTCGATCGCCGCCCGTGCTCGGGCCGCGGCCCTGATCGTGCGGTCGAGCAACAGCTCACCGTGCACGGCCAGTTGCCGGCGGGCGGCGTCGAGCGATGCCATCAGCAAGGAGCTCTGGCTGGTTGAGCGGACCAGCCGTACCGCGCGTCCGACGGCGCCGATGTCGACGCGCTCGCTCGAGCCGACGAGCAGCATCGCTGATTGCGTCAGGCTGCCGACGATCTTGTGGGTCGAGGCGAGCATCACATCGGCCCCGAGGTCGAGCGGTGACCGCGGCAGCGCCGCGTGGAAGCCGAAGTGAGCGCCCCAGGCGCAGTCCACGATCAGCGGCAGGCCGCCGCCGTGCGCCACCTCGGCACAGCCGGCGACGTCCGCCGCCATCCCGTAGTAGGTCGGCGAGACGATGAATACGGCCTCGTATGGGCCGCCGTGCGCGAGCGCCTGCTCGAGCGCATCTGGCGTGACGCCGTGGGCGATTCCGAGCTCGGAGTCGTACTCGGGCGCGACGAACCGTGGCAGCCCTCCGGAAAGGACGAGGCCGTCGATCATGCTGGCGTGCGAGTTGCGCTGGATCAGCACCCGCTTGCCGGGACCGGCCAGCGCCAGACAAAGCGCGTGGTTGCCCTGAGTCGCGCCGTTGGTCAGAAACCAGCAGCGTTCGGCGTTGTAGGCCTCGGCGGCGAGGCGCTCGGCACGTTGGTACGGGGTCGGGCTCGGTCCGAGGTCGATACCCTCGATGTCCTGCGGGACGTCCAGCTGCAGCGCCGCCGGACCGAGCGCGCTGCGCAGGCCGGGGTCGGCGCCACCCCCGCCCTTGTGACCGGGGACATGGAAGCGAGTCGAGCCGCGCATGCCGTAGGCAGCAACCGCCTCCAGGTACGGCGCCGTCGGCTGCTCAGCTACGTCAGCGCCCTGCTCGCCCGGATCAGTTGGCATTGGCGGCCTGCAGCAGGTAGGCGCGCACAAAGCCGTCCAGGTCGCCGTCGAGGACGCGGTTGGCGTCGCCCATCTCGAAGTCCGTGCGATGGTCCTTGACCATCGTGTAGGGGTGCAACACGTACGAGCGGATCTGCGATCCGAAGTTCACGTCCTGAGCATCGCCACGCTCGCGCGCGATCTCCTCGCGGCGCTCGCGCTCGGCCCGCTCGGCAAGCTTGGAGCGGAGCATCGCCATCGCCTCCGCACGGTTAGACGATTGCGAGCGCTCGTTCTGGCACTGCACGACGATCCCGGTCGGCCTGTGCGTGATCCGGACAGCAGAGTCGGTCTTGTTGACGTGCTGGCCGCCGGCGCCACTCGCCCGGTAGGTGTCGACCTGGAGGTCGTCGTCGTCGATCTCGACGTCACCGACATCCTCGACCACGGGTGATACCTCGACGCCGGCGAAGCTTGTCTGGCGGCGGTTGGCGGAGTCGAACGGGGAGAGCCGCACCAACCGGTGCACGCCCTTCTCACTGCCGTACAGGCCGTAGGCGTTCTCACCCTTGACGAGGAACGTGGCCGACTTGATGCCTGCCTCCTCGCCAGGTGAGGCCTCGAGCAGTTCGACCTGAAAGCCGCGCTTCTCGGCCCAGCGCATCTCCATGCGCAGCACCATCTCGGCCCAATCCTGGGCATCGGTGCCGCCGGCACCGGCGTTGACGGTTACGAACGCGTCGCCCGCGTCGTAACGGCCCGAGAACAGGCGCTGCTCCTCGAGCGTGGCCAGACGCCCTTCCACGTTCGCGACCTGCTCGAGCAACTCGCTCTCCAATGACGCATCCTCCTCCGCCATCTCGCCGAGCGCGTCAAGATCATCGACATCGCGCTCGAGCGCTCTGAACGTCTCGAGCTTGCGCGACGCACGCGCGTGCTCCGCACTCACCTTGGCCGCGCGCTCCTGGTTGTCCCAGAAGCCGGGTTCCCCCATCTCCGCTTCGAGCGCGGTCGCGCGCTCGCTCAGGCCAGCCGGGTCAAAGATAGTCCGCGAGCAGTTTTAGCTGCTCACGGATGGCTGTGAGGCGCTGGGAAAGCGGCTCTGAGGGTGCGGTCGACATCGGTTGGCAACCGTAGCAGCGCAAAGGTCGCAAGCGTTGGATGCCGAACGACCGCCTCGATTACAGTCCTTCTATGACCGATCTACGCGATCCCGACGTGCGGGCGCTGCTCAGCGCCCCCAACTATGGTGTGCTCTCGACCCAGAACGGTGATGGCACGATCCTTTCGACCGTCGTCTGGGTCGGATATGAGGACGGCACGCTGTCGGTGAACAGCGCGCTCGGTCGCCGCTGGCCCGCGAACCTGGGCAAGGACCCGCACGCGACGCTTGTCGTGTTCGCCCCGGAGAACCCGTATAGCTTCGTCGAGGTGCGCGGCACCGTGACGAGCACGGTCGACGGCGCCGTCGATGACATCAACAAGCTCTCCAACAAGTACATCGGCCGCGACTACCCGTGGTTGCAGCCGGACGAGCAGCGCGTCAAGTTCACTTTCGAGCCGGACCGGGTGCGGTTCGTCAAGCAGTAGACGGTTCGTCAAGCAGCAGCGCGCTCCGCGGCGACAGCTACTCGTCGCCCCCATGCTGGTGCTCGTGCCGCTGGCCGCGCCCGTAGCGGTACTCGTAGCGATACGAGTATTGGCTGCCGCCGCCGTCCGGCGGACGTGAGCGGCGCGCGCGCCGTCGCGATCCACCGAACATCGAGACGATCACAGGTATCAGCAGGTATTTAGGCCAGAAGCCGCCCTGCGCTCCGCTGATCGCCCAGATCGCGACGGCGGGTGGAAACAACCCACCCCCCAAAATCAGGTCGCGGACCCGTCGGTTCGACGCCACCGTTTGGCGGACCACCTCCCAGCGTGTCGGTGGTTTCGGCGGCAGCGCCGGCAGATCGGCGCGTTGCGAGTCCAGCTCGCCTTCGGTCCGCGCGGCGTAGACCGCCTCCAGACGCTCCTCGAATTCCGAGCTGTCCAGGCGTCCGGCCGCGTAATGCTCACGCAACACCGTGGCCGCACGCTCGCGGTCAGCGTCGGAGATCCGGAGATCAGCCTTGTCCGCCATCCTCCAGACAGCTTACGCGCCCGCAGTCAGCGCTCGAAAAGTGGCCTAGGCCCCGTGGCACTTCTTGTACTTCTTGCCGGAGCCGCACCAGCAGGGATCATTGCGTCCCGGCTCGTTGGCGTCGGCGTGGCGCTGCTGAACCACCGGAGCCGCCTGCGCGTCCTCAGGCTCGGCGATGCCGGTCGCGGCGCCGCCCGCAGCGGCGGCGAGGGCCTGCGCCCCCAGTGGCCCGGCCGTTCCGCCCGAGTAGCGAACCTGGCCGCCTCCGGTCGCGGAACTCGAGGCCGCGCTCGGCGTACGCACAGGAATCGGAGGCGGAGCCTCGGCGCCTGCCGCCGGATCCTCCTGGACCGTCACCTGCACGTGGAAGATCATCCGACCGAAGTCCAGCCAGACGAGATTCATCAGGTCGCCGAACAGCGTGTAGGCCTCGTTCTTGTAGGCGACCAGAGGGTCGAGCTGGGCGACGCCGCGCAGGCCGATGCCGTGCTGCAGGTAGTCCATGTCGTGCAGGTGCTCGCGCCAGCGCTGGTCGATGATCTGCAGCAGCAGGAAACGCTCGAGCGCGCGCATCAGTTCTTCGCCGAGCTCCTGCTCGCGCTGGTCGTATTGCGCCAGCGCCTCTTCCTGCAGACGCATCGTCAGGTCCTCGCGATCGACACGATCGGGATCGAGGGACAGCAGCTCGTCGCTCGGAGTGAAGATCTCCGTGACCCGCGTGAGCAGACCCGCCACGTCCCAGTCCTCGACGAAGTCGCTCGCCGTGTACTCGCCTACCAGACGCTCGATCAGGTTGACGATCTCCTCAGTCGACGCGTCGCGCATATCGCGACCCTCGAGGATCTCGTCGCGGTAGGTGTAGATCACCTCGCGCTGCTGGTTGAGTACATCGTCGTACTCAAGCGTGTGCTTGCGCATCAGGAAGTACTGCTCTTCGACCTTCGTCTGCGCCTTCTCGATCTGCTTGGAGAGCATGCCAGCCTCGATCGGCTCCTCGTTGCCCTCCTCGTCGTACGAACCGAGGCGGTCAAGGATCTTGTAGATCCGGTCGCCGGCGAACAGGCGCACGAGGTCATCCTCGGCCGACAGGAAGAAGCGCGACTCCCCGGGGTCCCCCTGACGGCCGGCACGACCGCGCAGCTGGTTGTCGATCCGCCGCGACTCGTGCCGCTCGGTGCCGAGGATGAACAGTCCGCCCGCCTCCATCACCGCGCTGCGCAGGGACTCGATGCGGCGGTCGATCTCCGGGAGCACGGTCTCGATGTGCTCGTCGTAGTCGGGCATGCCCGGCTGCAGACCGAGCTTGCGCACCTCAAGTTCCGCCAGGTGCTCAGAGTTGCCGCCGAGTTTGATGTCGACGCCGCGGCCGGCCATGTTGGTCGCGATTGTGACCGCGCCCGGAGCTCCTGCCTCGGCCACGATCTCACCTTCGCGCTCCGCATACTCGGGCTTGGCGTTCAGCACCGTATGCGGGATGCCCTTCTTACGCAGACGCTCTGACAGCAGTTCGGAAACCTCGACCGAGATCGTGCCGACCAACACCGGCTGGCGCTTCGCGTGGCGCTCCTCGATCTCCTTGACAACGGCTGTCCACTTGCCTTCCTTGGTCTTGTAGACCGAATCGTTGCGGTCGTCGCGGACCATCGGCGCGTTGGTCGGGACCTGCACGACCGGCAGCTCGTAGATCTTCATGAACTCGGTCGCCTCGGTGAGGGCGGTGCCGGTCATGCCCGCGAGCTTGTCGTACTTGCGGAAGTAGTTCTGGAGGGTCACCGACGCAAGCGTCTGGTTCTCCTCCTGGACGCGGACGCCCTCCTTGGCCTCGACCGCCTGGTGCAGGCCCTCGGACCAACGCCGACCCTCGAGGATGCGACCTGTGTGCTCGTCGATGATCTTGACCTCGCCGTCGATCACCGCGTAGTCGATGTCGCGCTTCTTCAGAGCCTCAGCCTTGAGCGCCTGGTACAGGTGGTTGACGAGGTGTCCGTTCTCGGCGCGGTAGAGGTGGTCGATGCCCATGAAACGCTCGGCCTTGGCAACGCCCTGCTCCGTGACCGAGACGGTCTCATACTTCTCGTCGAACTCGAAGTCGAAGTCGGCGACGAACTCCTTCTTCGTCCGCGGATCCATTCCGTCGGGCGTCTTGCCCGACACCATCTGCGGCGCCAGCTTCGCGAACTTCACGTAGAGGTCGGCGGCCTGCTCGGGCGCACCGGAGATGATCAGCGGCGTGCGCGCCTCGTCGATCAGGATGTTGTCGACCTCGTCGACGATCGCGAAGTGGTGGTACGGCGATCCGCTCTCCGGCTTCGGGCGCCCACCGTGCTGGACCTTCTCCTCGAGCGTGGTCGCCATGTTGTCGCGCAGATAGTCGAAGCCGAACTCCGAGTTGGTGCCGTAGGTGACGTCGGCGGCGTAAGCGACCTGCTTGTCCTCATACGACTGCATGTTCTGCAGGATCCCGACGCTGACGCCGAGCATGTCGTAAATCGGCTTCATCCACAGCGCGTCGCGGCGCGCCAGGTAGTCGTTGACGGTGACGACGTGCACGCCGCGCCCACCAAGCGCGTTAAGGACCACAGCGCTGGTAGCGGTCAGGGTCTTACCTTCGCCGGTTTTCATCTCGGCAATCGCGCCGTCGTGCAGGACCATCCCGCCGATCAGCTGCACATCGAAGTGGCGCATTCCGAGCGCGCGGCGTCCGGCCTCGCGAACGAGCGCGAAGGTCTCCGGCAGCAGCTCGTCGACGTGCTCGCCGTTGCGCGCGCGTTCGCGCAGATCGTCGGCCAGCTCGCGCAGCTCGGCGTCGCTGGAGCTCTCCATCTCTGGCTCGTAGCCGTTGATTCGGTCGACGCGCTGCTCGTAAGACTTGAACTTCTTGGCTTCGCCGATGCGAAGCGCCTTATCGAGGAAGGACATGATGATTAGGGTACTAGCGGCGAGGGGCTATAGCGGAACCCTAACGTGACCGGGACACCGACGGGGCGGGACTGAATCCCGCCCCGTGAAGGTCTCCTTTGGCGCTTGCCTTGAGTCAGCCGAGCCCAGCCGCCGGACTCTGCAGCGCGCCGGTATTAGAGGCAATCGCAGCAGCCTCCGGGGCGACGACCTCCGGCTCGCGCGCATCGCGCCGCTTGCGGCGCTTCTCGCGGTGGCGCTTGACCTGGACGGAGAGCTCGTCTGAGATCACATTAACGGAGTGGCGCAGATCAGGGCTCGCACAGCACGCGCGGAGCGTCACGCCCTTCAAATACAGAGTCGCTTCGGCGACCTCTGAATCGGCGATCGACGGGTTGTGTTCCTTGAACACCTCCACCTCGAGTTCGGCCAGCGCGGACACCTGCCTGCCGACAACGCGGAATCTGCGTTCGACCTGCTCCCGCAGATCCTCTGAGACGGGAATGTTCCGTCCCTTGACCTCGATACGCATCGATCGACCTCCTTTATGGAAGAAGGGTGTGGTTTCGTGGTCACCTACACGTTAGGCCCAGGGGCGGCGTTTGTCGAGTACGCGACGGACGGTCTTAGACGACTATTCACCGGGCCAGCGAAACCCGGGTTCGTCGAAAACCGCCGTCAGCGGACTCGGTGGCAGGCCGGCAGGCGGATCGATCTGGTTGTAGGCCGAGGGTGCGAGGTCGTTCGGAGCGTCGGCATGAAAGAGCGACGCCAGGTATTGCGCCTGACCACGGCCGACAGACAGCTCCGTCTGACCGCCCCCGTAGGCGCCGATGCCGTGCTCGGCGCAGTAGTCGTACATCTCACAGAGTCTGCGCAGCGAGCCGATCCGCGAGGGCTTGAGGTTGACCATACGCGGGGCGAACGGCAACGCCTCGATGTCGGCGATCGAATGGATCGGCGCATCCCAGGTGATCCTCGCGTGTTCGCCTGAGAGCACCGCGGCGGCCTCCGGGACGCTCAGGTCGGGATCCTCGAGCCAAGCGTCGGGGAAGGCCTCCGCCACCCGCCGGTAAAGCGCGGGATCGGCGAGTTGATCGACGATCGTGCCGTGGTAGAAGCCCTTGAAGTCGATCGAGTCGACCGACCCGGTCGCGATCAACTCACCGATCAACCGCGGCGTCCATGAGCTGGTCGCATCGAGCTTGAAACGCAGGCTCGGATCGAGAGCCAAGCGCTTACTGACGGGCTCGAGGGTGGGCGGCTCGCCGAGCCGTGTCGAAGCGACGTAACGCATCGGCTGAGGCTCACGCCGCAGCGCGGCATGGAGCGTCAAGCCGTTCTGCCGCAACGCCAGATCGAGCGCCGCGCTCTCGAACGCCCACACCCGGTAGAGGCGCGAGACATCGGTCTCCGGAGGGACCGGGAAGAGATCGAGCGACTCGATCTGATCGCAGAGATCGGAAAGCGTCCAGCTGCCGCTCAGGTCGTGAACCGCTCCGGCTTCCTGGAACGCGGCCTGGTCCTCGGGTTGGTACACGACATCCTCGCCGAGGCCGACCACCTCACCGCCGCCGAGCTGTATGAGCGTGCAGCGGCGCGTCATCTCGGGAGTGATCACCGCGCTGAGCGGCACGAGCGTGTAGCCGCCGACCTCGAGCCGGAGGTCGGAAAGCAGCGCGAAGGTCGCCATCGCGGTTCAGTTTGACCACCCGGACGGCGTCATGCGCTGAACTGTCGGCTCTTTCCGATGCGGTGGAAGAATGGGGCTGTGTCGCCGCCGCTGATATGGACCTTCTCGCCGAGCGTGATCGTCGGCGTCGGCGCCGCCTGCGTCGCCTACATCTGGGCCTGGCGCCGCGCGCGGAGTCCGGGCATGCCGCATCCTCCTGGATACGGCCGGCTCGCGCTGTTCGCGGGCAGCATGCTGTGCATCCTGGTGGCGCTGGTCTCACCGATCGACGCCCTGGCCACCGACCTGATGTTCGTGCACATGATCCAGCACGTGTTGCTGCTCGACGTGATGCCGATCCTGCTGATCCTCAGCCTCACCAAGGGACTTCTGCGCCCGGTGATGCGGCGCCTGACAACGGTTGAGGAGCGGGCAGGTTTCATCGCCCACCCGGCGTTCGCGGCCTTTCTCTACATCGCGATGATGGGCCTCTGGCACGTCCCGCGGCTTTACGACCTCGCGCTCGCGCACGGCGACATCCACGTGCTCGAGCACCTCTGCTTCATAACCGCCGGGACGCTGTACTGGTGGCATCTGCTGTCGCCGATCCGCTCACGCATGGCGCTCGGAGGCATGGGACCGCTCGTCTATATGGCGGTGACCAAGTTCTTCGTCGGAGTGCTCGGAATCATCCTCGCGTTCTCCACACGGTCGCTCTACCCCTGGTACCAGGACCACCCCCACTATTGGGGGCTGTCCGCTCGCGTCGACCAGAACGTCGCGGGCGTGCTGATGGCGCTCGAGCAGTCAGTGATCATGGGCACGGCGCTGGTCTACATCGTCTACCGGATGCTGGGTGACAGCGAGAAGGAGGCCCAGCGGCAGGAGCGGTATGACGCCGCGTGGGCGAGCTATCGGAAGCAGCTGGCCGAAAGGCAGACCGGCACGCGCGGCTAGCGGCGCCGGCGACCCCGGCACCGCTAGCCGAATTGCCTATCTCAACATTTCGAGGAGCCCTTAACCGTGGCGCCCGACTCGTTGGCGGACGACGGCGTGTTCGAGGTCGTCGCGGTGTAGGTCACCGAGAACGGCCGCGCACCCTTCTGGCAGCCCATCGACTCGATGAACGGGACCACCTTGCCGCCGTGCTTGACGGTCATCTTCTTGAACGTCAGCTTCTCGGTCTGCAGCGAGCCGAACAGGCCAATGTTGCCGGCGTTGTAGGAGACGTCCGGGGGCTCGGGCACGTTCGTGGTCATCGTCATGCCCGCCTGGGTCACTGTGCCGGCCCACGCGGCCGCAGCTCCAGTCGAGAGCCCGTCACAGGTCGACGGACTTGCTGTGAAGAAGAACGTCAGCTTGCCGGCACCTGCGTTGTAGACCCACAAGCCCAGTGAGCACGGTGCTCCGGGGCCGGCCAGGTTGGCGGAGGGACTCGTCAGCGCCGCATGGACGCTGCCGCTGGCGACCAACGCGCCCTTGGGACAGACGCCGTTCCATTTGCCGTTGTGCCCGTTGTCCTCGTTGATCTCGTTGACGCTGCACTTGGGGAAGTACTGACCGTTGGCCTTGACGCCGTAGGTGGTCGTCTTGATGTTGACAAGCGGCGCGCCGACGTCACCGGAGGTGGCGTTGGCCATGCCGAGCGTCTCGGCCAATGAGGTCGGCGCCGGCCTGGCGGCCGAGCCGACGCCGGGAACCGCGAAGTTGCCCGTGTAGGTGTTGGGACCGCCGCTGACCGGCCCCGCTGCGGAGGCGGCTCCGGCCGCCAGCAGACAGACGAGTGCCGTGATCGCTGCCAATTTCCATCTCATCCCTCTCACTCCTTTGCTTCGTGACCGCGCTTCCCAGGCCCCCAGGTCGAGGTGTCTGTGACACCTCCTCCGTAGACGACTTGAAGCGACTGAAACCCGGCCGGCCTCACCGGCCGGATCCCAAATCGAGAGGCTCAGCAGAGCCTGATCAGCAGCCCGACTTGCCGCTGACGGTCCCGGCCGACTCGTTGGCCGCCGAGGGCGACGTCGTCGTCGTGGCCGTGTACTTGATGGAGTACGCCCGTGAGCCCTTGCAGCCGGTCGAGGCCAGGTACGGGTAGACCTTGCCGGCATGCTTGACCGTGACGTTCTTCCAGTTCAGCGTCTCGGTCTGCAGCGAGCCGAACAGCGACCCGAGGTTGCCGGCGTTGTAGGAGACGTCCGCAGGCTCGGGGACGTCAGTGATCCACTTGCCACCGGCCTCTGAGACGTTGCCGGTCCACGCCGCCGCGGCGCCGGTGGAGAGGCCATCGCAGACGGCCGGACTGGTCGTGAAGAAGTACGTCACCTTGCCGACGCCTCCGTTGTACCCCCAAAGCTTCAGGGAGCACGCTGAGCCAGGTCCGGCGAGATTCGCCGACGAGCTGACCAGGGCCGCGTGCACGGTTCCACTGGCTACCAGCGAGCCTTTGGGGCAGACCGCGTTCCACTTGCCCGAACTGGCGCCCGAGCCGTTGATCTGGCCGGCGGTGCACTTGGGGAAATACTTGGCGTTGCTTGTGATTCCAGCCACCGTCGACTTGATGTCGACGAGTGGCGCCCCCACGTTGCCAGACGTGGTGCTGCCCATCTGCAACTGCTCAATGACCGAGACCGCCGCAGGCTTGGCGGCTGTGCCCTTGCCATGTGCGGTGTAGCTACCACCATAGGTGTTCGGGCCGCCGGTCACGGGACCTGCGGCATAGGCGGCGCCGGCTGCGAACAGGCATAGAAATGCCGTGATCGCTACCAGTTTCCGTCGCATCCTCTTCTCCTTCTCGCTTACAGAATCGGGTCCCAAGCCCCCGGCCAGGGTCAAGGGAGGGGTTGTAACTGTGGATAGAAGCCGCTGGCCGGTCCTAGACCCGACCCCAGCGAGGTGCGTAGCGCATCGCTCAGGCGCTCCTGCGCGTTGCAAGCGGGCGTCGGCACCTTCGTCGCGTCATCTCCTCCGTAGAACAAGGGTAGTTCGTTCTGGTACATAACACTTCCCGATTGGCCGGGAATCGAAGCAAGCGGATGCGTTGATTCTGAAGTGCACAGATAGGTGCCGAAGACGTCCAGCGCGGTGCCCAGCAGGTTCGTCGAACCGGTCAGTGAGGTGCCGCCGCCTGGGACCTCGTAGGCGTTGCTCCGGTTTGAGTACGGGCGTTGTGATTGCGCGGTCAGCTCCTCGGGGCTGAGCGGCGCCGACGCGCGCAGGTAATGGACCCGTTTGGTGCTGTTGAAGCTGGGCGCCTGCCCCTCCGACGATGCCGCTGCGTTGGCAAAGAAGGCTGCCAGCTCCTTGCGGTAGGCGTCGATGTAGTCGACGACCGGCACCAGTTGCCCGAGGAATGGCGTCAAGGAGGTGAACAGCGTCTTCGCGGCACCCGAGCCGGCGTTGGTCGATACCGCGAGGAACGACTCGAGTGCGGGGATACCGGTCTGGGCGGCCTGGGTCAGCGGACCCAGGCCGGTCATCACTGCCTGGAAGTTCGGTGTGAGCTTGCCGAGTGACACGAGTGCCGGGCTCAGCTGCACGGCGGCGGGCTTGAGCTCGTCGACCAGCGGCTTCGTCTGATGGGCGAAGGTGTTCAGGCTCCCGATCGTCTCCTGCGTGCTCTGCAGGAAGGCCGGGAAGGCCTTGACGGCCGCGGCGAGTTCGCTATTGCGCTTGGCGGTGGTGGCGAAGACCGTGTTGGCGTTGCGGATCAGCCCCTGCAGCTGCGCAGGGTTCTGGCTGATCGCCGACAGCACTCTGGCCGCCGTCGGACAGCAGCGTGCTGGTCGCGGCTGCTGTCGCGCTGCAGCACGCCCAGCACGCCGGAGACGTTGCTGGCGAACGGGAACAGCTCGGCGAGCGCGTCGTTGAAGTCCTGTCCGCGGTTGGTGAAGGCGATCCCGTCGTCCCGCATCCAGGTCTGGAACGCCCTCCGTGTCTGCGGGTCGAAGGTGTCGAGGATCTGGTCGAGCTGCACCGTCGGCGCCACCTGTGCCTGAGGCAGCTGCGCGCCGTCGCGCAGCTTCGGGCCCGTCGAGTTCCCAAACGAGAGCTCGACGTAGGTCTCCCCGAGCAGCGTCTTCTCGCGCAAGATCGCGCGCGTGTCAGCCGGCCGTGGCGCGTACTTCGGGTCGATCTGGAGGACCGCGCGGGTCAGGCCGGTTTTGCGGTCAAGCCCGACGCTCACCACCTTGCCGATGGTGACGCCGGCGATATCTACGTCCGCCTGGGTTCCGAGCTGCACGGCCTGGTCGAACTCGACGGTCACGCGATAGCCCTGCGGGACGAATGGCACCGAGCCCCCGAACGACAGCCATAGGAACAGCAGCAGTGCGACGCACGATGCCGCGAACGCGACCATCACGAAGATCTTGGTTTTGCTGGGTGCGATCGTTTGCATGGCCGGTTATCTCGCGTAGCAGTTGCTGATCTTCGACCAGTCGGGGGCGTTGAGCATGTCCAGGATCGGGGTCAGTGAAGGCGTCCCGGGCTGGAGCGCGACCTCGAGCAGGTTCAACGACGGGCAGCTCGCCATGAACAGGCCCTGGATCAGCGGTCCATCGGCGTCCTGGAGTGAGGTCAGGCTGTCGAGGTTGTGCGCGAGCCAGCTGCCCCAGTACAGGTAGCTCTGCGCGCCCCCGCCCTGCCGATAGGCGAGCGTGTTGAAGAGCTTGTTCAGTACCGAGAACGAACTGGTCAGGGCGGGTGCCGACTTGGCCAGTTCCGCTGCGGCCGGTGCGAGCGTCGCCACGAGCTCGCGGATGCCGGGGTTGGTCGCGAACGGTCGGAGCTGGTTCTTGATCACAGGGGTCGTCTGCTTGGCGAGCGGTCGCAGTGCCGCGAGGGCCGGCCCCAGGTCCCTGGCGAACGGCACCAGCTTCTGCAGCGCCGGCCCGCTCGTAGAAGCGAACCGCTTGACCTCGACCGAGCGTCGAGGTCGTCTGTTGCAGCGCTCCCGGCAGCAGTGCGATCCCCTGCTACAGGGCCTGGTCCTGCGCGGCGATCGCGCTGAAGTTGGTGTTGGATTCCTTCACCAGCGAAGCGAGCTGGGTGTCGACCCCGCCGAGCGAGGTGGCGACCAGGTTGAGGTTGTGGATCGCGCGGCGCAGATTCGGCGCTGCGCCTGCGACAGCAGCTTCGTGAAGCCGAGCGCGCTCCGGTCGAGCGGAGCGAAGTGCTTGAAGTCGGCGGCGAGCGTCGCCGCGGTCGATGCGCTCGGTGTGTCGGCGGTGGCGCCCTTGCCGTTGAATGCCTGCGCCCCGCCGGCCAGGAGCAGCAACAGATAGGTACGGGTGTCGGCGTCGAGCGAATCGAGGATCTGGTCGACGTCGATGTCAGGCTGCGTGCTGGCAAGCCCGAGCGTGCCGCCCTCAGGCAGCGCGCCCGCGCTGGGCGTACCGGGATCGAGCGCCAGGTACATGTCCTTGAGCGGCGTCCGCGGCCGCAGCAGCACGGTCGCGTTGCGGTAGATCGGGGCGTACTTCTTGAAGATGTCCATCGTCACGACCGCCTGCCCCTGCTCGAGCTGGACGCCGCCGACCAGGCCGACCTCGACGCCCGGCGATCGTCACCGACTGGCCCTGGCCCGACGTGACCGCCGAGGCCTCGCGAACGCCGCCTTCACCTGGTAGTAGCTGCGCCCGAACGTGAACGCGGGCTGGTGCTCGAGGATGTAGCCGACGGTCGACGACCGCCAGCAGCGATCAGCACCGTCACGGCGATGAAGTCGCGTGCGATGGGTTTTGATCGCGTGCCTCATGGCCCCTGGCCCGCCTTCGAGCTGTTGAGGTTCGGCGGCGTCTGCGTGTAGCAGGGCACGCTCGACTTGAGCGCCGGCGCCTTACCGGAGGACGGGAACGACGGGAAGGTGCCGAGCGAGGGCAGGACCGCGTTGCCGTACAGCGCTCCCGCGGCGCTCAGCGGCTGGGTCTGGATGCCGGTGGCGCCGCCGCCGACAGTCGCCCGGACGTAACGGCCGTTGCCGTCGAAGTTCTGGGTCGCGCCGGCGAGCCCGACCGCGCTCTGGAAGAGCTGCTGGTCCACGTCCAGGCCCTGCGGCGGCGAGCTGTCGACCGTGATCTTCTCGTTCCCGGTCGGAACCAGCACGTTGCTGAGGCACTTCGAGAGCGTCGCGGACTGGTCGATCAGCGTGGTCGTGCCCTTCACCGCCGCAGCGGTATTGCTCACCGCCGGCGCTGAGTGCCTTCAGTAGGCCGCCCAACTCGTCCTGTGAGGACAGCTTCGTCAGCTGCTGCAGCCACGGCAGCGTGACGCTGATCGTGGCGCCGAGCTGCTTGATGCTCGGCGTCAGCGCCCGGGCGAAAGCCTGGGTCGGAGCGAACGACGCATCGAGTGCGTTGTCGGCGCCGATCGTCGCTCGCAGGACGGCCGGCAATGCCGCCATCGCCGCGCTGAGATCCTGCTGACGCGCGGCCAGCGCACCCATCGTCGCGTCAAAGCTGTCGACCAGCTCCGGCAGCTGGGCGCCGCTCGCCGCCAAGCCTGTGAAGACCTTGGACTCACCCTTGACCACACCAGTGAGGTCGCCAGGCTTCTCGCCCAGCAGCGCCTGGTTGACGATCGCCGAGGCCTCAAACGAGCTGGCCGAATACTTGAGCGCGTTGTTGAGCCCCTGTGCTCCCGTGGTCCCATCCGCTCCCGGCTTGTTCAGCGCCGCCCCGAAACCCTGTACGAGCTTCTGGAGGTTGGCGCGGGCGCTGGTGTTCAGCGACGACAGGATCCGGTCGAGCTGTACCGGACCGGAGGTGTTGGCGGCCGGCAGCGTCGCGCCGGAGGTCAGAAGCGGCGCCTCCGGCGTACCCGGATGCAGGTCGACGTAGAAGTTGCCCTCGAGGAAGATGCGTGAGCGGATGTCGGCCGTCGCATCGGCGTGGATCGGCAGCCCGCTCTTGTCGATCTGCATCACCACGAGGCCGGCGTTCGGGCTGCCGTTGATCCGTTCCACGCCCGTGACCTCACCAACCTGAACACCCGCGATCCGGACTGGCGAGGGGATGTGCAGGTCGGTATTTGCCGTGAACACCGCACGGAGCACGAACGGCGAGCTGCCAAACGGAAGACCGCCGCCGAACACGAGGTAGCAGGCGATCGCGATCGCGATGATGCCTGCAATCGCGGCCTGGAGGTTGGAGACAGGCGGCTTATGGCGCCTGATCTGGAGCTTTGGCGTGCCGTCGCTCATCCGCCGTTCACCGTTGTCTTCTCGGTCGCGGTACCAACGTTCTTGGCCGGGTTGCCGATCACTGCCTCGTCGGGCGAGTACGGCTCCTTGCCGGCGGAGCACTCGGCCGGCTGCCCCGGCGAGGCCGTGTTGGGGTAGGGATCGAAGTGCAACGGCCCGTGCTGGCTGCCGCCGGCCGTCGAGGTCGACGTGTACGGCGTGCTCGAGGGCTCGCCCTCACCGCCGACGATGTCGTTGTCGATCGCGACGATCACGAAGCGCAACACGGTGCCGGTGCCAACGCTGTCCGAAAGCGAGCTCGCGAGGTTGCGCAGGAACAGCGTGATGTAGTTGCAGGTGCTCTGCACGGGTGTGAGGAACTGCAGCGGCTGGATTAGGCTGCCGGTCGCAAGCGAGAGGCGCGAGAGGCCGGCCTTGACCGTGCTGTCGGAGCCGAACTGATCGAGTGAGTTGGCCAGCCCGACCGTCTGCTGGGCGAAGTGTGGGACGCCCGGCAGCGTCTTGACGCCCGTCGCCAGCGCGGCCGCGAGCTTCGGAGCGTTCTGCGGCAGTGTCGCGAAACCGGGCTTGAGGTCGGCGAACAGCTGGGCGGTGTCGGACGCAAAGCTGCCGATCGCAGGTCCGTCGCTGATGACCTTCTGGAACGTCGGCGGCGTCTGCGCGATCCAGTCCTTCAGGTACGGCGTCGCGACGCCGGCGAGCGCCTTGAACGTGACATCGAGGTTCGTGTAGAGCTCCGCTTGCTGGCGGCTGACCGGAACGAGTGCCGACACAAACGACCCGAGGCCGCTGATGAAGCCCTTGAGGTTGGTCTGCGGCGAGGCGAGATTCCGCATCACCGGGGCAAGCCGATCGACGAGCGGCACGAAGGCGCCGATCGCCCGGTTGAGACCAGCGCCGCGCCCCGCCAGTGCCTGGCCAAAGCCCAGCGTCGTGGCGGCGACGCCTTCCTGGGTCGGCGGCGTGTACATGTCAAGCACCTGATCGAGGTCGACGGTCGCGCTCGTATTGCCAAGCGGGACGGTCGCGCCGTTGCGCCAGCTGCGGCGCGAGCGGCCGAGCGACACCTGCAGGTACTTGTCGCCGATCGAGCTCTTCATCCTGATCGTGAAGTGCGTGTCGACCGGGAGCGGTTGGACGCTCTTGTTCAGCTGTGCGTCGATCACGGCGACGGGGCGGCCCTGCCGGTCGCGCGCGGCCGTGACCTTCGCGACCGTGCCGACCAACGCCCCGCCCATATGGATCTCGGCGCCGTGCACGAGCTCCTCGGCGTTCGGCGCCTGGATGTAGAGCGTGTAGCGCGGCACGTACGGGAGACCGTTGTTGGCCTGGAAGGCCAGCACCACGCCGACGACGAGCACGAGCACGGTCAGCGCGCCGATGATCACCGGGTTGGCGAAGGGCGACTTGCTGCGCCTGCGGAGCATCAGTTTTTGCTCCCGGTCAGGTAACGAAGCAGGCCGCCAAGCGGGGCGGCCTGCCCCCGCTTTGCCGAGCCAGACTTACCCATCACTTCGTTGACGGCCTTGGCGGCGATCGCTTGCGATGCCTGACTGACGCCGGTGAAGTTGGCGCTACAGCCGGCGATCGGGTGTCGCGCGTAGGCCGTGCAGGGCCCGACGATCGGCGACAGGCGCACATAGTGTCCGTCGGCGTTGTAGCCATTGGTCGCCGCGGCGCCATAGAACAGCAGGCTCATCAGCTGCTCGATGCCGCCGCTGGTGTCGAGGCTCGAGAGCAGCTTGCTCAGCGCCTGCGAGGACGGCACCGAGTTGTTGCCAAGCGTCTTCAGCTGCTCGGCAAGCGGTTGCGACGCCACGAGCGAGCTCTCCGACTGCTGCGCGGCGTTACCGAGCGCGGTCAGCGCGGTCTTGGCGCGGCTCGCGAATGGCACCAGGGTCTTGAACTCCGAGTTCAACGCGCCGGCGCTCTGACCAACGTCCTGCACCACCGGGGTGGCCTGGCTGGCGAGCTGACCGAGGTCCGCCATCAGCGGCTTGAGCTCCTTCAGGAACGGCGGCAACAGCTTGACCGACTGCTCGAGTTGCGGACTCTCGCTGGCGCTCGCGGTGGCCGTCTTGTTCGCCTGCACGACGAAATCCGCAAGCGATCTGCGGCTTTTGGCGAGCGGCGCCAGCACCTGGTCGGAGTCAGTGGCGAGCTTTGCGAGAACCTTGTTCTGCGTATCGAGCAGGTTGAAGACGCGCTGAGTCTGGGCAAGCGCGGGATCGGCGCGCAGGATCACGGCGTTCAGATCGGAGCCGCGCGCCGCCAGCCCGGTGCCGAGCTCGTTGAGGATCACCGACAGGCTCTCGCGTACCGATTCCTGCGAGACGTCCTGGACGATGTCAGGGTCGATCGGCGAGCTCGTCCGCGTGACCGGGAGCAGATAACTGCCCGCGCCATAACCGCTCCTGATCCGGCGCAGCGGTCGGTTGCTCGACGTGCCCGGGTCGCAGTCGACGTAGCGCTCGGCGATCAGCGATTGCGGCCTGATCGTGCAGGTGGCGTTCGCATACCACGGGGCGAACTCGTGGTTGGAGATCGAGAGCGTGACCGCAGCCAGGTTCCGCTTGGTCACTGAGAGCGTCGAGATCTCGCCGACCGGTGCGCCTGCGATCCGCACCTGCTCCCCTGGTACGGCAAAGCCGGCGTTGTCGAATAGCGCTTCGACGTTGTAGTCGTTCGAGCCGCCGCTCACGGAGGAGGCCACCAACCAAACGATCACCGCCGCCACGGCGACGACTCCGACGACAACTGCTGCGCGTTTCACGGTCCAGGCGGTGTGTTCGAGGTGTCACATCCGGACACCGATTCCGGCATCGAGCCGTCCCCGGGCTGTGTGGCGCCGCCCGGGCAGCGGCCTGCCTTGACGACCGTCAGGCCGTTGTAGCGGTCGGCCGGCGACTGGTCCGTCAACGTGCCGCCGCTGATGCCGTAGGCGCCGTAGAACGGCTCGCCGCGCGCGTAGTGACCGTTGGCGTCGTAGTAACCGTTGAGCTGCCCGGTGTTGGCCAGCGCGGCAACGATGTCCGGGGTGTACTCGCGCAGCGCCTGGATCTGGCCGGACGATTCCTGAGCGACGATCGATGCGATGATCGCCGGGAAGCCAGAGCTGGCTGCCCGCTCGAGCGCCGGCGCCTCGCGCAGCAGATCTGTGAGGTTGCCGCCGTTGGGACTGGAGATCAGCGCGGCAAGATAGCCAAGCGTCGGGGTCGCGGCCTGTGCGAACTGGTTCAACGCCACCGCGAACGGCTCGAGCTGCTTGACCTGGGGCTTGGTGGCTGCGACCAGCGGCTCGAGCGCGGCGATCGTCTTGCGCACGCCTGCGAACGTCGTGGTCGACTTGGTGAGCGCTGAGGGCAACAGCGTCAGTGCCTGCTCGAGCGCCTGCGACTGTTGGGCGACGGCCCCCGTGACCGCGTCGGTCTTGCCGACAAGGTCGGTCAGCTGCTCGCTGCGCGAGGCCAGTTGCTGCATCGTCTGCGCCCCCTGCACGAGCAGCTGGTCGAAGGCGGGCTCGTCGTGGTTCAGGGCGGCGGTGACCTGGCTCGTGCTCTGCAGCAGCGGGTCGAGGTACTCGAGCGTCTTGTTGGCCTCCGGGGCGCGGCCGCTGATGCTCGTTGCCTCGCCGCGGATGACGTTGCGCAGGCCCTCCCGCGTCTTCGCGTTCAGCGTGTCGAAGATCTGGTCGAGACCGACCTCCGCGTACGTGTCGTTCTGGGTGATCGTGCCCCCGGACGCGATCTGCGCGTTGCCCTTGGCCGCGGCCGGTTGCAGCGTGATGTAGTGGCTCGCGATGCCCGCCAGGCCGTTCTCCTCGATCCGAGCGACGGTGCCCTGGTAGATCGGCGCGGCGCTGCCGTCGAGCGACACCACGACGGCGGCCTGGCCCGTGGTGGTGAGGTTGATCGACTGCACCGAGCCGACGCTCGAGGGGCCGATCATCACCTGGTCGCCGCCGACGAGACCGCTCGCGTCGCTGAACAAAAGGCGGACGCGGTACGACGATCCGCTGCTCAGGACGATGTAGGCGATAACGACGATCGCGAGCAGCAGCGAACCGAGCGCTACGGCACGTGCGCGCGCGCTCGGCTGCTGACGCCGGTCATGCATGGCGGCATCTTGTCAAGTAGAGGTGACACGTACCCGACACTCTGCCCGCGATCGCGCGGGTTCACTCCTCTTTGTCGGGTTTTGGCGACACGATGGCGCGTCCGGATGCGGCCGTGGACAGTGCGCTGGATCGCCACCCGTCCCCCTCGCCAATACCTCCAGTATTGGCTTTGGGAACGGTCGCCGCCCAGCTTGGTCGACGACCACCCCGGCCACACCCTCGTGTCGCCAAACCCTCCTAACTGCCGTTTAGCGCTGACTTCAGCGACTCGGTCGCCGCGACCGGCGCCGGATCCACGCCGCGCAGCGCCGCCAGATACAGCGAGACGAGGTCACCGAGCAGTACGACGGAGACGAGCCGCTGCAGGCGCGTCTGCCCGATCGTCTCGACGCGGAAGGTCGCACCGCCGCGGCTCGCGATCAGGCCGCGTGTCAGCTCGATCCGCTGGCGCACGCGCGGATGCAGGTCGGAGTCGTCGAGGAACACGGCGCTGAACGGCCCGAAGTCCCTCGCGCCATCCCAGCCGACGAGTTCGTTGTGATCGAGCTCGGGAAGCACCGCGGCGAATGCCGGTGCCTTGGCGTTCTCGTTGATCTGCGTCTTCCAGCGGTAGGCGACCGGCGACGTCAGCGCGGCACCGGCGATCTGCGGGATCGTGCCGTTCAGGCCGCGCGCGAGCGTCTTGGCCAGTGAATCCTCGTCCGAGTCCGGGCCCCACGCCTTTGCCAGTCTTGCCGCATGCTCGGCGGCGACGTCGACCTCGGCGTGGAGGCTCTCGCCGGCACCGCACAGCCGCGCGACCTCGAGCGCCGCGACCAGCCCGTAACCGACGGCCGCACGCGATTGAAAGCCGCCAGGGAGCGGGATCACGGGCACGCCGTCGGCCCGCGCCTGCTCGGCCAGCTTGCCGCCTGTCGTGACCACGATCGTGGTCGCGCCGAGCGCCTGCGCCGCGTCGTAGGCCGCGAGCGTCTCCTCGGTGTTGCCCGAGTAGCTCGCGCAGAGCACGGTCGTATCGGGCGTCGTCCAGCCCGGAAGCGCGTAGTCGCGAGTGAGCACGATCGGGCGCGAGGCGCCGTCGCCGAGTGCCGCCCGCGCGAGCGCGCCACCGATCGAAGAGCCGCCGACGCCGGCGATCACGAGTCCGCCCGGCGAGTCGTGCGGTTTCAGGTTGGCCGACTCGACCCGCCACAGCGCGTCGCGCAGATGGTCCGGGAGTCCGAGCACCTCGGCGAACTGGCCGGTGACGTCGACCTCGGCGACCGCTTCACGCGAGAGTGTGCGGCCCGTGCTCAAAACTTGATCGCCCCGTCTGGAAGTGCCACGCCGGGGAAGACCCGCGCACCGGCTGAGAGGTGGTTGTCGTCGCCGAGCTGGACACCCTCCCCCAGCACGACGCAACCGTCGATGTTGCAGCGCGCGCCGATCGTCACGCCGGCGCCGATGATCGCGCCCTTGATGTGCGTGCGTGGGCCGACGCTGACGCCGTCAAGCAGCACCGAGCCCTCGACCCGGGCACCGGCGCCGACCTTGACGCCGCGGCCGAGCACGACGCGGCCGCCAACGCTCGCTCCGTCGGCGATCTCGCAGCCCTCGCCGATCAAGGCGGGGGCGGCGATCCGCCCACCGACGCCGCCCTCGGGCAGCAGCCGCATTCCGGATGCGTTGAGCCGTATGCCGATCTCCGTCGTCACCTTGCCCTCGAGGATGTCGTACGTGGCCTGCAGGTAGCGGCCCGGGGTCCCGATGTCGAGCCAGTAGCCCAGCGCCTCGTAGCCGTAGAGACCATGATCGACGAGCTTGGGAAAGACGTCGCGCTCGATCGAGATGTTGGTGCCCGCCGGCGCCATATCAGCGAGGATCTCGCGTTCGAGGATGTAGGCGCCGGCATTGACGAGGTTCGTGTTGACCGTCTGATCATGTCCCGGCTTCTCCAGAAACTCGGTGACGCTGCCATCCGGGCGACGCCTCACGAGACCGTAGGCCGAAGGATCCTCGACCGCCATCAGTGCGAGCGTGGCGCGAGCACCGGTCTGCTCGTGCCGTTCGAGCTGACGCGTCAGGTTGATGTCGGTGAGGATGTCGCCGTTGAGCATGAAGAAACGCTCGTCGAGCAGGTCCTCGGCGAACTTGAGCGCGCCGCCTGTACCGAGCGGCTTCGGCTCCTCGACGTAGCGCAGGCGGATCCCGAAGCTGCTGCCGTCGCCGAGCACGCTGCGCACGCCGTCGGCGAGGAAGCCGCACGACATGATCACGTCGTCAATGCCGTGCCCACGCAGCCAGTCGAACATGTAGCCGATGAACGGCTGGTCGACGAGCGGCACCACCGGCTTCGGGACGTTCGAGGTCAGCGGCCGCAGCCGTGTGCCCTCGCCTCCCGCCAAGATCAGTGCCTGCATCGTCCCCTCCTGTACGTCGTCAACTGCAGACAGCCGCGAGCGTCAGCGACCGATTCCTTCGTATGCGAATCCGGCCGCCCTCGCCGCTGTGCTGTCTATGAAGTTACGCCCATCGATGACGACGCGCCCCGTGGTGGTGGCTGCAACCTGATTCCAGTCGAGCGTGGAGAACTCCGGCCATTCGGTCACGAGCACAATCGCGTCCGCGCCCGTCACGGCCTCCAGTGCCGAGGATGCCATCTCGACACCGGGCATCAGCTTGTGCGCCTGCACCTCGGCGACCGGATCGTAGGCACGCACCAACGCGCCCTCCCCCTGTAGCCGCGCGGCCAGCACCAGCGAGGACGCCTCCCGCATGTCATCGGTCTCCGCCTTGAACGCAAGTCCGAGCAGCGCGACCGTCTTGCCGACCAGCGTCCCGAGGTGCTTCTGGAGCTTTGCGATCACACGCCGCTTCTGCAGCTCGTTGACCTCGATCACAGCGGTCAGCAGCTGGAAGTGATAGCCGGTGTTTCCCGCAAGCTGTTTGAGCGCTGAGACGTCCTTGGGAAAGCACGAGCCGCCGTAGCCGATCCCCGGGCGCAGGAAGTGGTGGCCGATGCGCCGATCGAGACCCATGCCGCGGGCGACCTCGAGCACGTCCGCACCGGTCTCCTCGCAGACATTGGCGATTTCGTTGATGAACGAGATCTTGGTCGCGAGGAAGGCGTTGGCGGCGAGCTTGATCATCTCCGCACTGGGGACATCGGTGCGGACCAGAGGCGCTCCGAGCGGTGCGTACAGCTCGGCGACGGCATCGCCGGCCCAACCGCCGTCGTCACCGACCACAACCCGATCCGGCTTCCGGAAGTCATCGAGCGCAGCGCCCTCCTTGAGGAACTCTGGGCAGGAGACGTAGGCGAGGCCCCTCTTGCCGGAGCGGTCCAGCTCACGGCGGATCGCCGCGCCGGTGCCGACCGGCACGGTCGACTTCATCACGATCGCGTGCCGATCCGACTCTGGCATCGCCGCGATGACCGCGTTGACAGCCGATAGATCGGCATCGCCGGAATAGGTCGGCGGTGTGCCGACTGCGACGAACAGCAGCCGTGCGTGTTCGATCGCCGGCGCCAGGTCGGTCGTGAAGTGGAGACGCTCCGCGCTGGCCGCGACCGACTCCCCCAGACCGGGCTCATAGATCGGGATCTCGCCCCGCTTGAGACCCTCGATCTTGGCCTCATCGATGTCGACACACCACACCTCGTTGCCGAGCTCAGCGAAGCCGGCAGCGGTCACGAGACCCACATAACCTGTGCCGATCACTGCTATCGGCTCGTGTGCGGTAGTCATAGGCGGCCGGGAGGCTAGCGGCTCACGCGGCTAGCCGACGCAACGGCCTGCATCAGCCCTTCGCACGGGCGAACGACTCCGCCATCGACACCATCTGGTAGGCGGGGATCATGTTCTGGAGCGTGTTGGAGATCCAGTAGACAGCGTCGCCATGGTGCCACGCGACGAGGTTGACCTTGCCGCCCTGCGAATAGACCTCGAGCGTCTTGCCGCGAACCACGCGGACGGTGTGCGAGCCGGTGAGAATCGGAGGGGGTGCCTGACCATTGGCGCCGGTCCAGGTCGTGCCCTGCACCGTCATGTACTGCCCCGTGCCCGTGTCAGCCTCGCCGCCCGAGGACTCGACCAGCGTCATCGCGTACGAGCTGTACGGCTTGCCGGAGTTGTCGCGGATCACGTACGAGCGTGGATAGGACCCGGCGTACGCCGACGCGGGCTCGTAGCCGATGTTGCAGTTCCCGGTCAGGCTGAAGCAGTACGTGAAGTTGTCCGGGATGTTGCGCGGGTAATAGACCGGCAGACCCACGTCGTGGCCGAGCTGCGCCGCCTGCGAGTCGCCGTCGCCGGTGTCGGTCACCATGTACTTGGCCGGCGGCGGCGGTCCGGTCGGCTGATGCTTCTTACCCTTCTTGGTCGGCGACTTCGACGCGGTCGTCGTCGTGACCGGGGTGGTGTTGTTGCTGCCCGCCGCGATCGCCGTCGGCGTCATCAACTGCTGATAGGCCTGCCCGACGGCTGTCTTGCTGTAGGTGAGGTCATCGGCGCCATCGGCGGTGGTCACGGTCCCTGTCACCGGGAACGGGATCGACTTGATCGAGGCGCCGTTGGCGTTGAAGGCGAGATTGAACAGATCGAGCAGACCGTCCCCTGTGTGCAGGTAATGGTCGCTCGAGACATCGTGCGCGAACAGTTTGAGCAGCGTGTCCTTCTCGGAGTACAAGCGAGCGGCGCCGAACTGGCCCTTGGCCCACTCCAGGAAGTCCTGCTGGCGCGACTCGCGCACGAGGTCGCTGTCGTTGTGGCGGAAGCGCACAAACGCCAGCGCGCTGTTCGGCGCGCCGTTGTTACCGCAGAGCTTCTGGTAGCCCGGCTGGATGTCGATGCTCGAGTAGTTCGTCGTCGGATCCGCGGGCCCGATGCTGTGGTTGTAATAGCGGTGGTCCACCGGGGCGTAGACACACCCGATCGAGGTGATCAGATTCGCGAAGCTCTGGAAGTCAGTCACGAGAATGTGGTTGACCTGGAGGTCCGGGAACAGGTTCTGCTTGATCGTGTCCACCAGCAGGTTCGCCCCGTCGGCGCCGCCGTCCGCGTAGGCGGCGTTCAACTTGTTATCGCTACCGAAGCCAGGGATGTTGACCTCAAGGTCGCGCGGGATCGACAGCGCATTGATCGTCGATGAGCTGTCGTCGATCCGCAGGAGCATCATCGTGTCCGTGTTACCCGGCGAGCTGCCCTGGCCATAGCGGTGGTCGACACCGATCAGCAGCAGCGTCTCCGGCTTCCCTGGCGCAGGAGGGGTGATGTTCTTGGTGGGAAGCGCCTTGCCGCCGATGTTGAGGATCCCGACCGCGTTCTTGACCTGGAGCAAACCCGCGGTCGCGGTCGCTCCGGCAGCGCAGCCGACGACCAAAACCAGCGCCAGCACGCCGCGCCACAGGAAACCGAACCGACTCCGCGGCATCAGATGCATGAGAACCGCACCAACTCGTCGACCATCGCTCGGAGGATAGGAGGGTCGTCGGCCAACAGTTCAGTCATCTCCACAGGACTGGCGGCCCGCTGGCCGCCAGTCCAGCCCGGGCGGCCCGCTGACCGCCCGCTCATTCAGCCTTCTGCGACCTTGAGGAAGGCCTGCCACCGCTTCTGGTCACGGAGCGCCACCCGGCGGCGCTCGGTGTCGTCGCCGGCGGCCTCGAACTCGCGCTCGGCCTCGGACAAGCGCTCGCGCAATACGCCGACGTCGAGCTGCTCCGGCGTCTGGATCTCCTGAACGAGCAGCATCGCGTGGTTGCCGCCGACCTGGATGTAGCCCTCGGACTGGGCGAAACGCAGGATCTCGTCGTCTGACTTGTACAGGCGCAACTCGGTCGGCTCGAGCATGCCGAGCACCGGCGCGTGATTGGCCAGCACGCCGATCGACCCGAGCGTCGTGCGCGTGGAGACCATCTCCACCTCATCGTTGAAGACCTCGCCCTCAGGGGTCAGGATCTCGACCTGGAACTTTGTGTGCGGCATGAGATCGGGTCTCGGCCGTTACTGGTCGGCCTTGGCGGCCTCGACGACCTCGTCGATCCCGCCCTTCAGGAAGAAGTAGCGCTCGGGGATGTCGTCGTGCTTGCCCTCGAGGATCTCCTTGAAGCCGCGGATCGATTCGGCGATCGGCACGTACTTGCCTTCGAGTCCCGTGAACTGCTGGGCGACGAAGAACGGCTGCGACAGGAACCGCTCGATCTTGCGGGCGCGGTTCACGGTCAGGCGGTCGTCGTCTGAGAGCTCGTCGATGCCGAGGATCGCGATGATGTCCTGCAGCTCCTGGTAGCGCTGCAGCACCTGCTTGACATCGTTGGCGACGTTGAAGTGCTCCTCGCCGAGGATCTCCGGCTTGAGGATCGTCGAGGTCGAGTCGAGCGGGTCGACGGCTGGGTAGATCCCCTTCTCCGCGATCGACCGTGAGAGCGTCGTGGTCGCGTTGAGGTGGGCGAACACCGAGGCCGGCGCCGGGTCGGTGAGGTCGTCGGCCGGTACGTAGACCGCCTGGATCGACGTGACCGAGCCCTCGCGAGTGGAGGTGATCCGCTCCTGCAGGGCGCCCATCTCGGAGGCCAGCGTCGGCTGGTACCCCACCTGCGACGGCATCCTGCCGAGCAACGCCGAAACCTCGGAGCCCGCCTGGACGAAGCGGAAGATGTTGTCGATGAACAGCAGCACGTCCTGACCCTCGTGATCGCGGAAGTACTCCGCCATCGTCAGGCCGGAAAGGGCGACGCGCATGCGTGCTCCGGGGGGCTCGTTCATCTGGCCGAAGACGAGCATCGTCTTGTCGATGACGCCCGACTCCTTCATCTCGAGCCAGAGGTCGTTGCCCTCACGCGAGCGCTCACCCACGCCACAGAACGCCGACAGACCGCCGTGCTCCTGCGCGAGGTTATGGATCAGCTCCTGGATGATGACCGTCTTGCCGACGCCGGCGCCGCCGAACAGGCCGACCTTGCCGCCCTTGGCGTACGGCGCGAGCAGGTCCACGACCTTGATACCGGTCTCGAACATCTCGGTCGTCGGCGTCAGGTCCTCGACACTCGGGGCGTGGCGGTGGATCGGCCAGCGCTCGATGTCGGCGTCCATCGCCTCACCGTTGTCGATCGGCTCGCCCAGCAGGTTGAAGATTCGGCCGAGCGTCTCACGGCCGACAGGTACCGAAATCGGGGCGCCGGTGTCCACGACCTCGGCGCCACGGGAGAGCCCGTCGGTCGTGTCCATCGCGACGGCGCGCACGCGATCGTCGCCGAGGTGCTGCTGCACCTCGAGCACGAGCACCGACTCACCGCTGGCGGCAATGTCAATGCCCTCCTCGGCGCGGGCGGACTCGGGACGCTTGATCGTGATCGCGTGGTTGATCTCGGGTAGCTTGCCCGGGAAAACGGCCTCGACCACGACCCCCTGGATCGAATCGATCCGCCCGACGTTCTGCTCAGTTGTGACTGCCATATCGCTCCAGTTCCAGTCTGTCCGAAAGCTCTCTAGGTCTCGTGTAGCAGGCCGTAGGCCTTAGCTGACGCCCTGGGCGCCGGCCACGACTTCCAGGATCTCCTGGGTGATCGCGGCCTGGCGGGCCCGGTTCATCTCCAGGGTCAGATCGTCGATCAACACGGCCGCGTTTTCCGAGGCGTTGCGCATCGCCGTCATCCGCGCGCCGTGCTCGGACGCGGTCGACTCGAGCAGCGCACGGAAGATCGATATCTCAACGTAGTCCGGCACCAGACGACCAAGGATCTCGTCGGGATCGGGCTCGTACTCGACCAACGCCTGCTGGTTCGGCTCCTCGCCGCCGCTCGAAGCCGAGCTGGACTCGTCCTCCTGGCGACCCTCGCCGAGGATGCTCGCTTGCTGCAGCGGCAGCAGCGTCTCGCGCCGTACGACCTGCGTGATCGCCGAGACGTAGCCGTTGAAGAAGATGTCGACGCGATCCACCTCGCCATCGACGTAGGCCGCGATCAGGCGGTTGGCGATCTGGCGCGCGTCGGCGAAGCTCGGACGATCCGAGAAGCCGGTGAACGTCGCGACCGGCTCGAGCCCGCGGAACGTGAGTGATGACGCCGGCCGCCGACCGGACGCGAAGAACAGCGACTGGCGGCCCTCAGCCTCCTGATCGCGGCTGGCGGCAACGCCGGCGCGCACGATCTGTGAGTTGAATGCGCCGGCGAGGCCGCGGTCACCCGCGACCAGCAGGAATCCGACCTTCTCGATCGACTCGTGCTCGGTCAGGATCGGCATGTTCGGCACATGGCCGGCTGCCGCTGCCGCGTCACGCGTCATCCGCCGGATTGCGTCCGCGTACGGACGCAGCGCCGCGATGCGCTGCTCGGCGCGGCGCAGACGCGCGGCGGCGACCATCTCCATCGCGCGGGTGATCGTGCGAATGTTCTGAACCGATGAGATGCGGTTGCGGACGTCTCGCTGCGAAGCCATCGTTTTCTGCCTTCAGCCGTGCGCCTAGGCGGCGACGACCTCGACGCTCTCCTCCATTGGGTGTCCCTCTTCGTCGAGGTCATATCCGAAGTCCTCGGCGTACTGCTTGACGGCCGTATCAACGGCCTCGACCGTCGCATCCGACCAGTCGCCGCCGGCGATCTTCGCCAGCAGGTCGGGGTTGGTCGCCTTGACCGAGTCGCTCAGCCCCTGCAGGAAGTGCTCGACCTTGTCGACGGTGATGCGGTCGACGTAGCCGTTGGTAGCCGCGTAGATCTGGATCACCTGAACCTCGACGGGGATCGGCTGGCGCTCGCCCTGGTTCAGGGTCCGGACCAGGCGCTGGCCGCGCGCCAGCGTGCGCTGTGTGTCGGCGTCGAGCTCGGAGCCGAACTGCGAGAACGCCTCGAGCTCACGGAACTGAGAGAGGTCGAGCTTGAGACGGCCGGCGACCTTCTTCATCGGGTTGATCTGGGCGTTGCCGCCTACCCGCGACACGCTGATACCGACGTTGATGGCCGGGCGTACACCCGAGTTGAACAGCTTCGGCTCGAGGAAGATCTGACCGTCGGTGATCGAGATCACGTTGGTCGGGATGTAGGCGGACACGTCGCCGGCCTGCGTCTCGATGATCGGCAGCGAGGTCAGCGAACCGCCGCCGAGGTCGTCGTTGAGCTTGACCGCGCGCTCGAGCAGCCGCGAGTGCAGGTAGAAGACGTCGCCCGGGTATGCCTCGCGTCCCGGCGGGCGGCGCAGCAGCAGCGACATCTGACGGTACGCATAGGCGTGCTTGGTGAGGTCGTCGTACACCGTCAGCGCGTGCTTGCCGTTGTAGAGGAAGTACTCGCCCATCGCGCAGCCCGCGTACGGCGCCAGGTAGGTGATCGGGGCGGACTCGTCGGCAGCGGCCATCACGATGATCGTGTTGTCCAGCGCGCCGGCGTCCTCGAGCGCCTTTGCGAGTGCAACGACGGTCGCCTTGCGCTGACCGATCGCGACGTAGATAGAGACGACGCCGCTGTCCTTGTTGTTGATGATCGTGTCGACCGCGATCGCCGTCTTGCCCGTCTGGCGGTCGCCGATGATCAGCTCGCGCTGGCCGCGGCCGATCGGGATCATCGCGTCGATCGCCTTGATGCCGGTCTGCAGCGGCTCCTTCACCGGCTGGCGCTGGACCACGCCGGGGGCCTTGAACTCGATCGGTCGGGTCTCGCTCGTGTGGATCGGACCCTTGCCGTCGAGCGGGTTGCCGAGCGGGTCGACGATCCGTCCGAGCAGCTCCTCGCCGACCGGGACGTCGAGCAGCTTGCCGGTGCGGCGGACGGTGTCGCCCTCGACGATCTCCTCCCAGTTGCCGAACAGCACGGCGCCGACGTTGTCGGACTCGAGGTTCAGGGCCAGGCCGGTCACGCCGTGCGGCAGCTCGAGCATCTCGAACGACATGCAGTTCTCGAGACCGTGCACGCGGGCGATGCCGTCGGCGACGGACAGCACGGTGCCGACCTCGGCCAGGTCGGCGCTGGACGTGTCGAGTCCCTCGATGCGGCTCTTCAGTATTGACGTGATCTCGTCTGGCTTGATCTGCATGTTCGTTACGGCTCCTTGGCCAGTCCTAGTTAAGGGGAAGCTTAGGGTTGTGCTGTGCTGGGGACGGGGCCACGGCGTTACGCCTGCGCCACTTCCCTGCGAAGTTTTTCGAGGCGGGTGCGAATCGACGCGTCGAGGATGAAGTTGCCGACGCGCAGCACGATCCCGCCGAGGATCTCGGGGTCGACGTTGCTGGAGAGCTCGATCTCATTGCCGGTCTGCTCGCTGATCCGCTTGCCGAGATCCTGGACCAGCGCCGGATCGAGCTCAACAGCGCTGGTCACCAGTACGGGCAGCAGCTTATTGGCCTTGTCGTAGAGCGTCTCGAACTCGGTCCTGATCCGGAAGATCGCCGGCATCCGGTGGCGCTCGATCAGCGCCTCCAGGAAGTTCATGACCGCCTCGTCGGCGCCCTCGAGGGCGCGGTGCAGGCCGTCCTCCTTCTCCTCGGTCGAGAAGTACGGCGAGAAGAAGAACACGGCGAGGTCACGATTCCCGTGCACGGCGTCGGCGAACTGGCCGATCTGCTCCTTGACCGTGTCGAGCTTGTCCTGCTCCGAGGCGACCTCGAACAGGGCCCGAGCGTATACCTGAGCAATCTCTTCCATGGGTTCGCTGCTAGTAGTCGGCCGGCTGACCGACTACTGCCCCTCTCCCCCGCTGAGGACGCTGAAGTCGAGGTCGCCCAGGGCCTCCTCGACCAAGCGCTTCTGGTCGGCCTCGGTGAGCGTCTTGCGCGTCACCTTCTCTGTCGCGAGCACGGTCAGATCGGCGACCTCGCGCCGGATCTCGTCGATCGCGCGACGGGTCTCGGACTCGACGTCGCGACGGGTCTGCTGGAGCAGGCGCTCGCGTTCGGCGCGCGCCGTCTCGACCGCCTCCTTCTGGTGCGCTTCACCGGCCTGACGTGCGCGGGTGACGATCTCATCGGCCTGCTGGCGAGCCTCGGCGAGGCGCTCGCGGTACTCGTCCAGCACCTTCTGGGCCTCCTCACGCAGTTTCGCGGCCGTGTCGATCGACTCCTCGATGGACGCGGCGCGGCGATCCAGCACCTGGCCGATCACCGGGTAAACCCACTTCCGGAGGATCAGAAAGACGATCCCAAAGACCACCAGGACCCAGATCATCAGCCCGACGTTCGGGGTGATCAGGAACGAGCCACTGGCGGCAATCGGTATGTGTGCGGCGGCGGGCATTGGCGATTAGAACAGGAAGGCCGCGATGAAGCCGCCGACGAGGCCGTAGAAGAAGCAAGCCTCGGTGAGGGCGAAGCCGAGCCACTGATCGCGCTCGATGTCCTGGCGCAGCTCCGGCTGGCGAGTCTTGGCCTGGATCGACGCGTTGAATACGGCGCCAATGCCGGCGCCCGCGCCCGCTGCGCCACCGCCCGCGCCAACACCGAGGGCGATCGCCTCGCCGCCCTTCTGGCCGATGGTGGTCGCCGTACCTGATAAGCCGGTGGCCCCGATGAGCGGGTGGAAGATCGTCAGGAAGTGAAGGAACAGCATGGACTGAGTAGCTCCTTTGGGTGACTAGTGGACGGAGACCGCGTCACCAAGGTAAATCGCGGTCAAGATCGAGAAAATGAAGGCCTGCAGGCCGGCGATCAGCACGGCCTCGAACGCAAAAATGGCGATGCCGATCGGCAGCAGCAGCCACTGGACCCAGGGGTCGCCGACGAGCACGCCGAGCTCCCCGCCCATGAAAGCGATCAGCAAGTGGCCAGCGAGCAGGTTGGCCCAGAGCCGGACGGTCAGCGAGATCAGCCGCAGGAAGTACGAGAGCAACTCGATCACGAAGACCAGCGGCAGGATCGGGCCACTCAGGCCCGAGGGCGTCAGACTCTTGACGGCGGCGATCGGGTTGTAGTGGTGGTACTTGAGTCGCTCCCAGCTGAACAGGACCCATACCAGCAACGCCAGGATCAGCGGGAAGGCGACGTTGGTGTCGGCAGCGTAGATCTGGAATGACGGAATGTGCGCGCCGAAGATCGTGAACTTGTCGAGCGTGTTGACCGGCAGCGGGATGTAGCCGATCAGGTTCGAGACGAGGATGAAGATGAACAACGTCGCGATCAGTGGGAAGTACTTTCTCGCGAGCTTCTGGTCGTGCAGGCTGTCATTCGTCATCGACGACGTCAGGCCGTAGAACATCTCGACCGCGGCCTGCATGCGGCCGGGGCGCTGCTTGAGGCGGCCGGCGATATAGAACAGCACGCCGACCGTGAGTACGGCGGCGAGGACGACGTACAAGACACCCTTGTTGAAGTCGATCGGGCCAACGCTGAACCAGGTATCGAGCTTGAACTCGTTGGTGGGTGTGAAGACGCCGCTCGCGACCGCCGCTGCTTTGTGCGGCTTGAAGCCGAGGACAGCGATGAAGAAGATCAGGCCGAGCACGTAAAACGCGCCCAGGCCAAAGAGAACCTTCCGAGGCTTGCTCATGCCCTTCTTCTCAGGCGTCTCGGTCGGCGTCGGTGCTTCCGCAGGTGCGGGCGCGGCTATCGCGCTCATCTAGTCGAGCTCCCTTTCCGGCGGAGGGCCGTTGATGATCCGTAGCCCAAACGCGACGGAGTAGGCCGCGAACACGAGGATCGCGGCCGCGAGGCCGTCTTTGCGGCCACCGACCACGGCCGCAACGACGATCGCGCCGGCGAGCAGCCAAATGCGGCCGTAGGCCTCAACCGTTCGGACCCCGGCGCGCTTGAGCGAGTCGTCGACGCGCGCCGTAATGCGACGGTCAATTACCTGGAGCGAACGCTGCAGCAGCCAGCCGGCGGCGCCGACGATCACACCGACGCTCGGGGCACCGAGAACCAGCGCCACGATCGCACCGATCACGACGAACAAGACATCCAGGTATCTAAGCGCGTTCACGGTTACCCGCTCCGGCGAATGGGCGTTTTGATACAAAGTGTTCATATCCCGGTTGGGCGGTGGCTTGCCCAAGGTTTGGGCGGCGCATGCTAGCGATTCGCGATCTTTAGGGTCCGCTGACCCGAGCGTGCGTGTGCTCGTGGGAGTCTCGGCTTGGGCATCTGTCCCTCCGCCCACATCGCGGCGACCCCCGCACGTGCGATTCCGAGACTGCCCTCGTACACAAGGTAGCGGGGGTCCCAGCGGGGCTGGAACTTGACGTTGAACCGGTACAGGCTCTCGATCTGCAGGTACGGGTTGAGGAGTGCGGCGACCCGGCCCACCAGGCGCTCGAGGACGTTCTGCGGGTCACGCATGTACTTCGTGAGCGCCGCGAAGTTGAGCGAGATCTCCTCGATCCCGCGCTCGCGCATCGACTCGATCGCGGCCACGACGAGGAACTCCATGAGTCCGTTCGGAGTGCTCGGGTCGCGACGCATGATTGACAGCGACATCGCTGAGCGCCCGTAGCACGGCACGAAGTGCAGAACGCCGCGCAGCGCGCCTTCACCATCGCGCGCGATTACGAACAGAGTGTCCTGCTCGAGCACACCGTGGATGCCGTCCATCCCCATCGAGAAGCCGCGCTCCGAGCGTCCGATGCGCCCGACCTCGAGCACATGCTCCATCTGACGCATCGTCTCCGGGTCAATCTCGGCGAGCCCGCACAGCTCGGACGTGTAGCCGGCCTTACGCAGGCGGTGGACCGATTGGCGCACCTTGCGGATCGGACGGCCCTCCAGCGAGAAGCCATTCAACTCAACTACCGCCTCGTCGCCGACGTAGACCGTGTGCAGACCGAGCCCGTGGTAGGTCGACACCAGCCGCTCGCTGGCACCGAGCGCCGCCAGCCGGAGTCCGCGCGAGCGCGCGAATCGGTGGACCTCCAACAACAGATCGCCGAACGCCTCCGCTGGACCGACCGGATCGCCCGACAGCAGCAGCGCCCCCGCCTCGACCCGATACCCGACGAAGGCCGTCCGGTCCGCGTTGAAGAAGTAGTGTTTGTCAGGGCGCAGCTTGAAAAAGCTCAACGTGTCATGGCCGTGCTGGCGCACGAGCTGCACCGCCATCCGCCGCACCGCTACGCTCGGCCACGAGCGCGGCGCCGCCAGCGGCCTGAACAGCACGTACGCGATGCCCAGCAATGTCGCGATCTCCATCAGGTGGATCGCGAGCGGCATCCACTGAAAGCTCACGACATGGCCGAAGGCGTCAAGCGTGTGATTCTCGAAGCCCAACTGCCCGCGCTTGAAACGGACCAGCAGCGCCGACTCATCGATGATCGCGCCGAGCTTCGGCCGGCCGCTGGTGATCCAGTCCGCAGAGCTGATGAGCGCGACACCGAATGTGCCGATCAGTGGTACGCGCCAGACTGCCGAGCGCAGCGTCACCGGAGGCTGCGCGACCGTGAACTGCGAACGGCCCCAGTACAGCAACCCAGCGACCGCCCAGCCTACGAAGGATTCCTCGAAGTCCAGGCCCTTGAACAGGTTGACGACGCCGATCGCAAGCAGCATCGCGATGCCGATCTGCATCGCGCGGCGGCGGCGCTTGAACAGGTACGGCGAGACCAGCAGCAGTGATGCGCCGGCGGGCAGCGCCAGCGCGTGGAAGATCTCCATGGCACGCAGGCCCTCCAACTGGAACAACAGGTGGCCGCGCCAGCGGATGTCCGGGGTCAACGCCGAGGCAATATTCACGAGCCCAGCGAGGGCCGTGAGCGCAGCAGCCGTGGCCGGCAGCCATTGATGGTCCAGTTCAGCGTGTTTGCGCACAGGTTTGCGGGGCAGCAGTCGAAGCAGCAGGAAGAGAGGCCGTTGAGACGCGGCCCCCTTGCCCCGGACGGAACCGCGAATGAACTCAATTTACTCCGCAGTACGCCCATTACTGCGTAGACGGTCGGCCGTTGCAATGGCCGTCAGCGTCGCGATGCTGGTCCAGGTGGGCGCTGCGAAGGCCGGCGGTGGCAACGTAGCCACCGCCGGACAGAATGTCGCTGGGCTCACCCTGACAGCCGTGAAGCCGCCGTCACCGCTGCCGACGCAGCTGCCGGTCGGGCAGGCCTATCTGCCGCCCGTGGGCAAGGTCTTCCAGGGCGTTTCCGACAAGCCCGTTTCGAAGTACACGGGCACCGTCGACAAGCACCCCGCCGTCTATCAGGAGTTCATCGGCTGGGGTCAGTGGCTGCCGACGATCACGGCCGATGCCAAGACCGCGCGCGCCCGCATGATGATGATGGTCTCGACCGCGTTCGGGTCCAAGAACATGATCACCCCCGCCGGGATCGCGGACGGCGCCGGGGACGCCTGGCTGATCGGGCTCGCACAGCAGATCTACGCGTCGGGCAACGTCACCTACATGCGGCTGATGGCGGAGATGAACAACTGCAACGACCCCTACGCCGCCTACAACTGCAACGGCGGCTCGCGCGGGTCGGCGTATTCGGCGGCCGAGTTCAGGCAGGCGTGGCGGCGGGTGACGCTGATCATGCGCGGCGGCGTCGTGTCGCTGATTGATCGCCAGCTCGCGGCGCTGCAGCTGCCGGCGCTGAAGACCTCGCTGAGTTACCTGCCGCCGCCGAAGGTCTCGATGGTCTGGGTGCCGATGGTTGGCGGCAGCCCCGATATCGCTGGGCTCGAGCCTTCGGTCTACTACCCCGGCAAGCGCTGGGTCGACTGGGTGGGCACCGACTTCTACAGCCGCTACCCGAACTGGAACGGGCTCAGCAGCTTCTACGCCAAGTACGCCCCAACGGCGCCGTTCGCGTTCGGCGAGTACGCGATCTGGGACGGCGACAACCCCGGTTGGGCAAAGACGTTGTTCAGCTGGATCGGCAGCCATCCGGATACGCGGATGCTGGTCTACAACGATGCGCCCACCTTCTGGCTCACACAGTTCCCCGCGAGTGCGGCAGTCCTGCGCAGCGCGCTCGCGGGTCCGAAGTTCCCGGCCTACGCGCCGGAGTGGGCGCCGGCTTCCTGATCCTTGCCGAGCTCCACCTCGAGCTCCGAGAGCTTCTCGTGCACGAGCCCGGCACGTGTGCTGAGCTCGACCTCGAGCTTGGTCAACTCCTCGATACGGCCACGGACCAGGTTCAGCTGTGTGGTGATGTGGACGCGCGACTGGAGCAGCAGCGTGTGACGGCGGTCCGGATCCTCGGTCGCCCGGAACTCACGGCGGATGTCAGCCCGTGCCGACTCGGCCTCGAGTAGCTGCGAGAGCTGCTCGAGGCTCAACCCCAGCAGCTCCTTGAGGCGGACGATCTCCTTGATCCGCTCAACATCGGCCTCCGTGTAGCAGCGGTGCTTGCCGAGCTCGCGCGCGGTGCCCCCTGAGAGCAGGCCGATCTCCTCGTAGTAGCGAATCGTGCGCGGCGTGGTGCCGGTCAGCTCGGCTACCTCGCCGATGCGCATCGTCCGCTCGCCGCCGCTCGGCTGCGGCTCGTCACTCGGGAAGACTTCGGCTGCCGTACCCATCAGACTGCCGCCGCCTCGCGGGTGGGCTCCGCGACCGAACCAACGGCCGCTACGTCCTCTGCCTTGGTCTCGTTCACCTGCTTTGGCCGTACGAATGAGACGACCGCACCGACGAGCGCGACGCCCGCCAGGCACCAGAGCGCGGTGTGCATGTTGTCCAGGAACGGAACCAGCTGAGCCGTCGAGATCCGGTCACCGAGACCCGAGAAGACGCTCAAGATGACCGACTTCGGTACGGCTGAGGTGACGATCGCCATCACGAACGCGATCGAGAGGATCGCACCGGTGTTCTGGATGAGAATCCGCGCGCCTGAGGCGATACCGCGACGGTTCGGGGCGACGGTGCCCATCATCGCAGCCGTGTTCGGTGACATGAAAATGCCCGAGCCGATCCCGGTGATCAGCATGAAGAGCCCCGGCCAGACGTAGCTCGTGTCACGTTGCAGCGTCGTCATCAGCGCCATGCCGATCGCCATCACGAGCATGCCGATCGCGGCCAGTGAACGGGATCCGTTGCGATCGGCGTAGCGGCCGGCAAGCGGCGAGGCGACAAGCATCCCCAACGCCAGCGGGGCCAGCTTGATGCCGGCGGTGATCGGCGAGTCCCCCTGAACGCCCTGGAAGTAGAAGACGAACACGAACATCAGCGAGAAGCGCGCCAGACCGTTGAGGAACGACGCGGCAGCAGCCGCCGAGAACAGGCGGTTCTTGAAGATCGAGAGATCGAGCATCGGCTGCCGCTGGCGGCTCTCGACCACCAGGAACAGCGGCAGGAAGATCGCGGCTGCGGCCAGGCCGCCGAACACGAGTGGCCCGTTCCAGCCTTCGATGCCGCCCTTGGAAATCCCCAGTACGAGGCCTGTCAGCCCGATCACGAACGTGCTCGTACCGAGCCAATCGAACGAGGTGTCAGCCGAGCGCTTGTTGACGTCACGCAGGACGGCGAACGCCCAGGCACTGCCGAGCAGACCGAAGGGGACGTTGAACCAGAAGACCCAGTGCCAGGAGATATCGACCAGCGCGCCACCGAGGACCGGGCCGATCACCAGGCCGACGGCCGCGACCATCATGTTGGTACCCATCGCGACGCCGAGCTGCTCGCGCGGGAACGCATCGGTGACGATCGCAGCGGAGTTGGCGTAGAGGAAGGCGCCGCCGACGCCCTGGACGATCCGCCAGAGGATCAGTTGCGTGCCGTCGCCAGAAAATCCGGCGCCGAGCGACGCTGCCGCAAACAGGATGAAACCGCCGATGTAGGCGTTCTTTCGCCCGAACTGGTCCGAGAGTCGCCCGGCGCTGAGCACCAGCACTGTCGAGGCGATCATGTAGACGAGGATCACCCAGACGAGCGTCAGCAGGCTCGTGTGCAGGTGCCGTTCGAGATCCGGCAGCGCGATGATCAGCGTGCCCGAGTTGATCGTGGCCAGCAACATTCCGAGGCTGGTGCACGACAGTGCCCACCACTTGTAGTTGTCGTGACCGGCGCTAACTCCGAAGCGGCGAGTGCGGCCCGCGCCGGTGCTTGTTGCAGACATTGGGTCCTTTGCCGACGAAAGTGCTTTCTTACGTAAACGTCAGCTTAGCACGCGCCTCTCAATGCTCGAAGGCGGCGACGGTGGCGAGCACGATGTACATCGCGATCAGTGCCGCACCCTCGAACGGAGTTGCTTCGCCGTCTCCGGTGATCTGCCAGAGCAGAATCGTCGTGCCCAACAGCGAGCCGATCCAGACAGGTGCGATCGCAAAGCTCAGATGGGTGACGGTCAGCAGCGAGACCAGCACCAGCAACGGGTACAGGAACGCGGCAATCTGCGCGACCGAATTCTTGACGACACTGATGGCCAGGTCGCTCTTACCCTTCCAGGCCAGATAGATGCCGGCGACGTTCTCAACGGCGTTGCCGGCGATCGCGACGATCACGATCCCCGCGAACGCCTGCGAGAGGTGCAGGATCCGGATCGTCGGCTCGAGCGCGTCGACGAACCAGTCGGAGACGAACGCTGAACCGACGCCTGCGGCGAGCAGCAGCAGCAACGCCGCCCGGAGGCTGATGCGTGGTTGTTCACCTGCCGCATCTTTCGGCAGCTGGTCGGAGCGCAAGTACTGGCTCATCCAGATCCCGTAGACGACCAGCAATGCGATCGCGCCGACGATGCTGATTGTCTCCACGTGGCCGCCGGCCGGATCGTGGCCCAGGCTTACCAGGCCGATCAGGACGATCGTGAACGACGAGACCAAGAGGAGCGTCGCCGTATCGTTCGGTAGGCGCTTGCCGAACCGCATCGCACCGTCCGGCGCTCGCAGCGAACCGGCCACCAGCACGATCCCGAGCACGAGTAGCGCGTTGACGAGGATGGAACCGATCAGGGCCGTCTCGGCGACGGTTTTCTGGCGTGCCTGCAACGCGAACAGGACGACGAAGAACTCGGGCAGGTTGCCGACCGTCGACTGCAGGACGCCCGTCACCGCCGGCCCGTAGCGCATCCCGATCTGCTCGGTTGCGAACGAGACCGTCCACGCCAGGCCCGCCAGCGCCAGCGCCGCCAGGACGAAGGCGAGGACATGGGGTATCCCGCTGACGTAGCGGCCTACTCCCGCCAGCGCCGTGAGCAGCACGACGACGGCGAGCAGCGCCCGCTCCGTGCGCGTCACTCGTGGAACTCCGGCTTCTTAACCGCGTCGAACTCACCGGTCTCGATGTCACGCTCGGCCGCCTCTTCGATCTCTTCGTCGGAGGTGTCGGGATCGACCTTGCGCAGCTGAATCATGCGCACGTTCTTGAACTTGAAGATCTCGAGCACGTACACGAGATAGACGCTCGCGGCGGCGGCGAACAGCAGGATCGCCGCCATCACGATGCACCAGCCGACGTGATACTCACTGCGGTACACGCGGCGGGCGATCTCGACCTCGCTGTCATACGGAACGAAGTGCAGCGCCAGCGCGACGCCCGCGAGCATGATCGTCCAGGCGTACAGATAGGCGACGGTCTTGCGCTGGCTGAAACCGATCTTCGCCATGCGGTGATGGAAGTGGTAGTCATCCGCTGTCCATGGCTTCTTCCCGTACTTGAGCCGCTTGGCAACAACGAAGCTCGTGTCCAGGAAGGGCACGGCGAGCACGAGCAACGGCAGAACCAGGGCGACAACGGACGTCGTCTTCAACGATCCGATCACCGCCGCGACCCCGAGCAGATATCCGAGCAGGTTCGACCCCGCATCGCCCATGAAGATCTTGGCCGGATAGAAGTTGTGGAACAGGAAGCCGAGTGAGGCACCTGCCGTGATCGCCGCCAGCACCGCCGCCGAACTGGTGCCACTTTGGAGGCTGAAGGCGATGATCGCGAACGCGATGCCGTCGATCGTGCAGACGCCGGCGGCCAGGCCGTCGACGCCGTCACTGAAGTTGACGATGTTCATCAGCGCGACCAGCCAGATGACGGTCAGCGGGTAGCCGAAGTCGACGAACTGGAACGAGCCGAGGAACGGGATCGTCAGGTCGTTGATCACGACGCCGCCGCTGACAGCGACGACCGCGGCTGCGATCTGCCCCGCCAGTTTGGCCAGCGGCGGCAGGTCGACGGCGTCGTCGAGGGCGCCCACGAGCGCGATCAGGAGCGCCCCTGCCATCACCACCCACGTATGGACGAGGCCTGCTGAACCGGGCTGGGCGTGCGGCACCTTCGCGAGCTTGATCGTGTCGGGCATCCAGATCGCG
Organism: uncultured Conexibacteraceae bacterium; assembly: GCA_963720195.1. GTDB lineage: Bacteria > Actinomycetota > Thermoleophilia > Solirubrobacterales > Solirubrobacteraceae > Palsa-465. The sequence continues at coordinate 590,570 of CAVRFD010000003.1, read as the reverse complement.
GCGGCGAGTAGGACGCCGGCGAGGATCGCGAGCCCGCCCAGCTCGGGCGTCGGCTTGCGGGCAAGGCCGCGGTCCGACGGGTACGCGATCGCCCCGACCCTGTGCGCCAGCCGACCCGCAAGCGGCGTCAGCAACGCCGCGACAGCCGTGGCGACGAGAAAGGCGTAGACGGCATCCCAATAGCGCATCGGCGCCCTAAGCATGCCAGCACCCGCCGACCAGACGGCTAAGTCAGTGTGCAAGGGCCGCCGCGAGCCTCGCGATCACCGCCTCGGGACTGTGATCCAGCTGCCGTGCGGTCATCTCAACACGCGGTATCCGGCGGCAACCAGGCGCTGGTCGCGGAGGCGGTCAGTCTCAAACGCCTCACGGTGTCCATGGGGGCCGAAGCCATCGAACTCGACCACCAGCTTCTGCTGCGGCCACAAGAAGTCGACCTCGTATCCAAGGGCTTTGGTGTTGACCAGTGGCGTCGGAAGCTCTGCGAGCTTGATCAGACGGAGCAGCTTGCGTTCGTAGCGAGAGCGGGTGAGTTGCGGGCTCTCACCCTCCTCGACCAGCAGGCCGAACAGGTACACGCCTGGATAGAGCACGTGCAGGTGCCGGGTCCGCAGGCGGTGCTTGATCGCGGCTGGCGACAATCCAGCCTCGACGAGCTGGCTCCGCGCCACTATCCCTCTCTGGAGCTCGGCGACCCGCGCGACCTCTGCGTCGCCTGGTCCACGAACCGCCTCGAGATGCCAAACCGCCGCGGCAACCCGAGCTTTGTGCGCCCGGGGCATGTCCAGCGCCCCGCCGGCACAAATCGCCTTATCCGCGAGCGATTTGGGGGCTCGGGGCGGTCGCGAAGCGCTCACAGCCCCGACTATCCACGCTCGACACCACCGTCCCCGGCTTTGCCCCGCAGTTGGCACAGACTCGGCACACACTCGCCGCACAGCTGTGACAGATCTAACTCCGGGACTACTGTCAGGCGATGACGTACGGCGCGAGGCCCGCGTATAGCGGGTAGCGGTCGGCGATCGCAGCCGAGCGCTCGGACAACTCGACCCGGCGCGACTCGAACTCCGGGGACAGCGTCGCGACGATGATCTCGCCGATCTCGGCGAAGTCAGCCGCCTGCAGCCCGCGCGTCGCCAGTGCGGGCGTGCCGATCCGCAGCCCCGAGGTGACCATCGGTGGCCGCGGGTCGAACGGGATCGAATTGCGGTTGACCGTGATCCCGATCGAGTGCAGGCGATCCTCGGCCTGCTGGCCGTCGAGCTCCGAGTCGCGCAGGTCCACCAGCACCAGATGTACGTCCGTACCGCCGGTCAGCAGCGAGATACCGTTCCCCGCCCCCAGCAGCGCCTCGCCGAGCAGCTTCGCGCCCGCGAGCGTCCGCTCCTGCCGCTCCCGGAACGCATCCGACGCCGCGATCTTCAGCGCGACCGCCTTGGCCGCGATCACGTGCTCCAGCGGCCCGCCCTGCTGGCCCGGGAACACGGCGGAGTCGATCTTCTTGGCGTACTCCTCGCGCGAGAGAATCATGCCCGAGCGCGGTCCCCCGAGCGTCTTGTGGATCGTGGTCGAGACCACATCCGCGTATGGCACAGGCGAGGGATGCAGGCCGGCCGCGACCAGCCCGGCGAAGTGCGCCATGTCCACGAACAGGAAGGCACCGACCTCGTCGGCTATCTCCCGGAAGCGCGGAAAGTCAAGCTGCCGCGGATATGCGGACCAGCCGGCGACGATCATCTTCGGCCGGTGCTCGCGGGCGATCCGCGCGACCTCGTCCATGTCGATCACGCTCGTCTCGCGGTCGACCCCGTAGGTGACGATCTCGTAGAGCCGGCCCGACGCGTTCAGCTTCATGCCGTGCGTGAGGTGGCCGCCGTGCGACAGCTCGAGCCCCATCAGCTTGTCGCCCGGGGTCAGGAACGCCTGGTAGACCTCGACGTTGGCCTGCGCGCCCGCGTGCGGCTGAACGTTGGCGTGCTCAGCGCCGAACAGCGCCTTGGCGCGATCGATCGCGAGCTGCTCAGCCATGTCGACAAACTCGCAACCGCCGTAGTAGCGACGTCCGGGATACCCCTCGGCGTACTTGTTGGTCAGCACTGAGCCCTGCGCCTCGAGCACCGACACGGGCACGAAGTTCTCGGACGCGATCATCTCGAGCGTCCGCTGCTGGCGGTCGAGCTCGAGGTTGAGGATCTCCGCTATCTCCGGATCGACCTCGGCCACCGGAAGGTTGAAGAAATCTGCTGGAAGCTGAGTCATCGGACCATCGAGGCTACCAGTGGGGGTGGCGGCTCAGGTTCTAGCCCGCAGCCGTTCCCACGAGCACCGCGAGGTCGTTCTCCGACCACGCGACGGACGCTTTGAAACCAGCGTCACGGAGCCACCCGAGCTGCTCGGAGATCGTGCTCGGTTTGTCGTATCCCGGGGTCAGATCGCCGAGCGCGACTGCTGGACCCTCAGGCACGATCAGGTCGCCGAGCACGAACCGACCAGCGGGCGCGACGGCACGACGCAGACGCTGAAACAGGTCGGCCTTCTCCTCACCGTCGAGGTGATGGATCGCGAGCGCGCTCACAACGAGATCGAACTCGCCGGTCGGCAGCGGCTCCTGAAGCAGTCCGACACGCGACCCGCCCATCCGCGTCCCGAGCCGTTCGACTGCCGCGGCGAGCATCGTCGGGCTCTCGTCAATCCCGAAAACTGTCGCCTCCGGGTGACGCTCGAGCAGCCGCACTGAGGTCTCCCCCGTGCCGATCCCGAGGTCGAGGATCCGGAGGGCGTCGAAGCCGCTCGCGGCGACAAGCTCCTGCTGCAGCCGCTCATAGCCGGGCAGCGCATCGATCACCATCGCCGCGTAGCTCGACGGATCGAAGCGGAAGCGTCCATCCAGAACAGCCGCGAGCGCATCCTCGTCGACGGCCCCCCGCCGCAGTACCGACCAAGTCCCGGCACCTTCGTAATCCCGCAGATCCAGCACCGTCGAGGGGACGCCCGGCAGCTCTCCCCCGTCGATCACCAGGCCGGCGCCGGCCCGCATGGCCGGCGCCACCTCGCTCAGACTGCGCGCCTCTGCACCGCCCGAACGATTCGCGCTCGATTGCAGCACTGGCAGCCGAACGTCCGCGAGCGCCGGGACCGAAATGACTCGGAGCCCGAGCGTCTCTGGATCCGCGCGCGACGCGAGTGGGAAGCGATGCCGTGGGTTGCGCAGGAGCACCGTGATCGCGCCCGGCATCAGTACTCGCAGCGCCGCCTGTGTCCGCGGCCCCAGCTCGGGAAGCGCCGCGAGCGCCGCCTCCGGGTCGAAGAACATCACTGCCGCGGCCTTGTCGGCTGGCCTGCCCTTGAGCGCGTAGAGCCGCTCGATCGCCTCCGCGCTGTCCGGATCGCAGGCGAGCCCGTAGACGGTGTCTGAGGGGAAGACGACGACGCCACCGGCCGTGATCACCTGCTCGAACTCGTTCACCGGCGACCGACCAACACGCGTTCATGCCCGGCCAGGTCACGGATCCGCTCGACCTCGCCGAAGCCGGCGCCAGCCAGCAGCGCCTCCACCGCATCCGCCTGCGTGTACCCGATCTCCAGCGCGAGCAGCTTGATCTCAGACCGCTCGCGTGCCTGAGCCACGAGCCGCCGCACGACGTCGAGGCCATCGGGGCCCCCGAGCAACGCACCGCGCGGTTCGTACAGCGCCACTTCAGGCGGCAGCAGCTCATCGTCGGCGATGTAGGGCAGGTTCGCCAGCACCGCGTCGCAACTGATGTCCTCGAGCAGGTCGCCCTGAATGAATTCGACCTGCAGCCTCAGCCGCGATCCGTTCAGCCGCGCCACCGACAGCGCGCCACTGCTGACATCCACTCCGACAACGTCGAGGTCCGGCCGCTCATCCTTGAGCGCCAGCGCAACCGCGCCGCTCCCGGTGCCGACGTCCACAACCCGCGCTCCTGCCGCCAGGGTCAGACCGACCTCGACGAGCAGCTCGGTCTCCGGCCGCGGGACCAGGACACGCGGATCGACGGCCAGGTTCAGCCGCCTGAAATCCTTCCGGCCAAAGATGTAGGCGATCGGCTCGCGCTTCACCCGGCGCGTCAGCAGCGCCAGGTAACGCGTGCGGTCGTCTCCGCTGGCGTCCTCATCCGCGCGCATCACCAGCTGCGCGCGGTCGACGCCGAGCACGCGCGCGAGCAGCAGCTCCGCGTCGAGGCGCGGCGACTCAACACCAACCTCGGCGAGCGACTCGGTCGCCACCGCCAGCTCCTCGCGAACTGTGCTCACGAGTGGGCCACTTAAGTGCTCAGGGCGCGTTCTTCGAGGCGGCGGCGCTTCTCGTCGTCCTGCAGCGCGTCCGTGAACTCGTCGAGCTCGCCCATCAGGATCCCGTCGAGGTTGTGCAGCTTCAGGTTCACGCGGTGGTCGGTGATCCGGCCCTCTCCGTAGTTGTACGTGCGGATCTTCTCCGCGCGATCCCCGGCGCCGACCTGCGCCGAGCGCGAGGCCGCCAACTCTGCCTGCTGCTCGGCCAAAGCGCGCTCGTAGAGACGCGCACGCAGCACCCGCATCGCCTTCTCACGGTTCTGGAGCTGGGACTTCTCATCCTGCATGGACACGACGATGCCTGAGGGCCTGTGTGTGATCCGCACTGCGGAGTCGGTCGTGTTGACCGATTGGCCGCCCGGCCCCGAGGAGCGATACACATCGATCTGCAGGTCGTTCTGATCGACCTCGACCTCGACGTCGTCGGCCTCCGGCAGCACCGCGACCGTCGCCGTCGAGGTATGGATCCGGCCCTGCGACTCGGTCTCGGGGACACGCTGCACGCGGTGGGTACCGCCCTCGAACTTGAACACGGAATAGGCGCCATCGCCCTTGATCGCAAACGTGTACGTGCCCTCACCGATGGCGAGCGGCTCAGTCTTGAACCCGCGACGCTCGGCATAGCGAGTCAGCATGCGGTAGAGGTCGCCGGCCCAGATGCCGGCTTCGTCGCCGCCGACGCCAGGCCTGATCTCGATGATCACGTTCTTGTCGTCGTTGGGGTCGCGCTCGACCATCGCCAGGCGGATCTCCTCCTCGAGCGCATCGAGCCGGTCAGTCGCGGTCCGCAGCATCTCCCTGACCTCCGCGTCCTCGCCGTCCTCCGCCAGCAGCTCGCGCGCGCCCGCAGCATCGTCGGCGGCGCGCCGGTATTCGGTGGCGAGCTTCGCCGCCGGCTCGAGGTCGCGGTAGGCGCGCGACGCCGCCGTGAACCGCTCGCGGTCGCCGATCACAGCCGGGTCGGCGAGCTCCGCCTCGAGCTCATGGAAGCGCGTATCAATCTGTTCAACGAGTTCGTCAAGCATGCTCTTCCGAGTTTAGGCTGGGAACCTTCGGCGGGCGAAGTGGCAACTACATGGCAATGAGACTCGTTCCAAGCGCCAGCCGATTGAGCGACGACGGAGCCGCGATCGCGAGGTCGCTCCGCGATCCCGAGGCCTTCGCCGAGGTCTTCGATCGCCACTACGTCTTTGTCCATCGTTACATCGCTCGGCGCGCGGGCCGCGACCGCGCGGACGACCTCGCGTCGCAGACGTTCACGGCCGCTTTCTCGCACCGGGGTCGCTACCGCGACGACCTAGGCACCGCGCGTCCCTGGTTGCTTGGGATCGCCACGAACCTGTTGAGAGCCGAGTATCGCGGCGACGGTCGTCGCGCCTCGATCGTCGAGAGACTCGAGGCTGAGGCGGTGGTGTCGTCGTCCAGCTCCGCACGGGCTGAGCCGAGTGCGGATCTGGACGATGACAACCGCCTCAGCAACGCGCTCGCGAGTCTTGATCGTGGCCAGCGCGATGCGCTGCTGTTGCACGCGCTGGGCGAGCTGTCCTATGCCGAGATCGCGTCGGCATTGGAGATACCGATTGGCACCGTACGGTCGCGAATCTCGCGCGCGTGTGCCGCCCTGAGATCTGAACTTGAACCGCCGGCGTCGGTGGCCGGCTAGAGGAGAAACCATGGTTGAGGAACTGGAGCGTGTGCGCGCTTATCGGAATGACGCGCCGGAGCCGGACGCCGCCAGCGTCGCGTCCGCAAGGGCGGAGCTGATGCAGGCGATCTCTCGCGAGCCACGCCCTGGAACGAGGCGTGGCCGCGCGAACGTACGCCTGCCCAGGTTCCGTCGTCGGCGCCGGTTCGCGCTGGCAGGTGGGCTGGCGACCATCGGCGTGGCGGCCGCGGGGGTGTTCGGATTCGGGGCGGCCTCGGCACCGCCGAGCGCGTTGGCGAAGGAGATGGACCAGCTCGCACGGGTCGCGGTGAGCCAGGAATGGGCTGGAGTCCTCAGTCCGGGCCAGTATCTGTACACATATCAAGTGCAGTTCGACACAGCCGCATTCGTAGCGTCTCCCCGTCCCCACCTGAAGGAATGCTTCTGGACGGAGAACGACGAGAATCAGCTCTGGATCGCGGCGGACGGCTCAGGCGCCGAGTACAACTCCGGGGGCAGCAACGCCAAGTTCACATCGGCGGCCGACCAGGCGACGTGCGCGACCCTGGGCTTCACGGACGCGAGCAAGATGAGCGGCCCGGGTGCGGGAACCAGGTATTCAGCAGGCGGCCTGTCCGACGGCGTAGACGACTGGCACGAGCTGTCGACAGACCCGGCGACACTGCTCAAGGAGATTCCCAAGATCTACGGTGGCACCAATACGGCCGCTGGATGGTTCCAGGCCATCGATGATCTGCTCGGCACGACCGATGCCCCGCCCGCCATCCGCACCGCCGTCTACCAGGCGGTGGCGCTGATCCCGGGCGTGCAGTTGATGGGCCAGCAGACTGACCCTGCCGGGCAATCCGGACTCGGCGTCGGGTACTACGACAACGGCAAGCTGCAGGACGAACTTATCTTCGACCAGCAGACCGGCCGGCTGTTGAGCCACGAGACCTACGACCCGACGGGGAGGCGTACTTTCTGGAACGCCTACCTCCAGCACCAGGTCGTCAACACAGTGCCCGACTACCCGCTGAACAAGAACGACCCGCACGCGTTCAAGGTGCTGCCATCAGGCGACCTGTTGCCGATAGATCCGGCAACCGGGACGGCGACAGGGCCGGTGGTTACCGCCCCGGGTCAGGCGACGACTTCGACGCCGACCAACTCGTCGGCGTCGAACGCGCCTGGCGTCTCGTGAGCTAGTACGGCGTTCAGCGCCGCGATCGCCACCTCCAGCTGGTCCAGAGAGGGCTCACGTGTCGTCAGCCGCTGGAGCTGCAGGCCGGGGTACATCACGATCTGCACCCAGCGGTGGCGGCGGTTGCGTCCGGCCCACTTGATCAGCTCGAACGAGACGCCGATGATGATCGGGATGCCGACGATCCGGGTCAGCACCAGGACCCACCAGGCATGCAGACCCGTGACCGCGAAGACGAAGATCGAGACGATCATCACCACCAGTAGGAAGCTCGTACCGCAGCGGGGATGCAGACGCGAGTACTGCGCCGCGCGCTCAGGCACAAGTTCGTCTCCGGCCTCGTAGCAGGAGATCGTCTTGTGCTCGGCGCCGTGGTACTCGAAGGTGCGGCGCAGATCCCGCATACGCGACAGCAGCGTCAGGTAGCCGAGGAAGATCGCTGTCCGCAGCGCGCCCTCGATCACCCAGAACAGCGCGGACGAGCCGAGCTGATGCCTGAAGAGGTTCACGACCGTGACCGGGACCACGAAGAACAGGCCGATCGCAAAGGCGAACGCGATCACGAGGATGCCGACCCAGAGGCCTCCGGAAAGCTCCTCGGCCTGCTCCCCCAGCTGCGCGCCGGCGGCGATCGACAACGCCTTGAAGCCGATCCCGAGCGACTCGACCAGCGCGATCACGCCGCGCACGATCGGCACGCGGCCGAGCGCGCGCCTTCGCGCACGCTCGCCGAACTCAAATTCCTGAACCTCGGTCTCACCGAGGCTGCCCTCAGGGGCGCCATCAGCCGGCGGCTTACGCACCGCCACCGACCAGTGCTTGACGCCCCGCATCATCACGCCCTCGAGCACTGCCTGCCCGCCCAATGGCGCGTCCCTCATAGCGGTCAGGTTCGGTTCCCTGACCGCCTCAGTCATGTGGCCGACGCCTGGTTAGGCGTTCGTCGTCTGACGAGCAGCGGCGCGACCCTTGGCGGCGCGACGCTGGAAGCGCTCAACGCGACCACCGGTGTCGACCAGCTTCTGGCGACCCGTGTAGAACGGATGGCACTGGGCGCAGATCTCCACGTGGATCTGAGGCTTGGTCGAGCGCGTGGTGAACTCGTTCCCGCATGTGCAGGTGACGTGAGACTCTACGTAGTTGGGGTGAATGTCGCTCTTCATATCTGAGAACAAGAATAGCGGGCGCGCCTGCTCGCGGCCGGCGGGCCGCGACCACCCGGACACGAAACCCTCAGACGATCGTGTAGAGCGGTCCGTCGCCGCCTTCGGGGGTCGTCAGACGGCCTCCCTTGGCGGTGATTGCGCCGCACTGGACGCAGTTGGTGTAGTTGACGATCACGTCGACCATGCCCTCGGCGGGTGCGTCGTCGGGGATCTCGTAGACGCCTGCTGGGCACATCCAGCGCCAGGTCTCGGCGATCTCGCGCGGGACGTGCGTCTGTACGCGGATGTGGTTGGGCGCATCGTCACGTGTGGTGTTGCCGGACACGTAGACGGATGAGAGCTTGTCGAAGATGTACTTGCCGTCGGGCTTGGGGTATTTGGCGGCGGTGTCGCCGATGAACATGTCCTGCTCGTCGTTGCGGTGCCACTTCAGCCGCCCCGCCGGCAGCAGGCCCTTCGTCATCAGGCCGAGGTTGACCAGCGGTCCGCCCTTGATGAAGCCCTTCTGGAAGGGCTGGCGCGTGTTCCGGACCTCCCACAGCTCCTTGCCGGTCGGGGAGTCCGCGATCGCCTTCTCATAGCGCTCGAGCGCTGCGCCGTTCTTCAGGTTCTCGTAGATCGCCTCGGCGGCGAGCATCCCGGACCGGATGCAGTGATGGACGCCCTTCAACGCGACCGTGTCGACCATGCCGCCGGCGTCACCGACGATCACCGCACCCGGCATCGAGAGCTTCGGCATCGACCAGTAGCCACCGCCGGGCAGCGCCTTGGCGCTCCAGGCGACGCGCTCGCCGCCGTCGAGAATCTCGCGGACCAGCGGGTGGGTCTTGAACAGCTGCAGCAGGTCATGCGCAGAGGTCGTCGCGTCGCGATATTCGAGATCGATCACGAACCCGATCGACACGAGGTCCTCACCGGTGGTCTCGTCCTTCATCGGATAGAGCCAGGTCCCGCCGATCTGCCCGTACTTCGACTTGAGGCTCAGCGGCCACGGCCCGAGCGTGTGGATCACACGGTCAAGCGGCTTCTTGACCTTCCAGACCTCCTTGACCCCGAGCTCCCAGACCTGCGGCTCGCGGTCGTCGGCGAGGTCGAACTCCTTGATCGCAACCCCGGTCAGATGACCCCAGTTACCCTCGGCCAGGACGGTGACCTTCGCCTTGATGTCGGTGCCGGGCTCGAAGTTTGAGAGCGGCTGCCCATCCTTGCCACGACCCTTGTCACCAGAGCGGACGCCGACGACGGCGCCGTCCTGCACGATCAGCTGCGTCGCCGCGGTCTCGGTCAGCACGTAGGCGCCGGCATCCTCGGCCGCCCGCTGCTGGTATCGCGCCAGCGCCGCCACCGAGACCACCTCGTTGCCGTGGTTCTTGAAGTTCGGCGGGGTCGGGATCTTGATTGCGCGCTTCTCGTTCGGGACCAGGTAGACGGCCTCCTTGGTCACCTCACCAAACGCGAAGCGCTGCTTACGCCAGTCCTCTCGCGACATCTCCGGGAACAGCTCCTGCAGCGGGCCGGGACGCATCACCGCGCCCGACATGATGTGCCCGCCAGAGGTCTTGGCCTTCTCGATCACGGCAACGGGAACCTCCCCGAGCGATTCCAGCAACTCCGGGTCATCGCCCAACAGCTGCAACAGCCGGTTAGCCGTCGCCAGGCCGGCGGTGCCACCGCCGACGATCGCGACGCCGACCTCGATCAGGTCGTCCTCCGCGTCGAGGCCGCGTTTGATGAACTCGACTTGGGGGTCGACTGGTGGCGGGAATTCGCTCGGGGCGGCCACGGTTATGCGCCCTTCTTGGCTTTGATCGCCTCAGTCAGCTTCGGCAGGATCTTGTTGAGATCACCGACGACGCCGAGGTCGGAGAACTCGAAGATCGGCGCGTTCGCGTCCTTGTTGATCGCGACGATGTTCTCCGAGGACTGCATCCCGACCTTGTGCTGAATCGCGCCCGAGATACCGGCCGCGAGGTACAGCTTCGGGGACACGGTCTTGCCGGTCTGGCCGATCTGCGCTGCGTACGGGTACCAGCCGGCATCTACCACAGCGCGTGTCGCGGCAACGGCGCTGTTGCCGCCGAACGCCGACGCCAACGCCTCAGCCAATTCGAAGCCCTCAGCCTTCCCGAGCCCGCGCCCACCGGCGACGAGGATGTCGGCACCCTCGATGTCGACATCAGCGCCGCGCTGCTCACCGCGCGTGACCATCTCGGCCTGCTGTGACCAGGGTGAGTACTCGACCTGCACGTCGACGATCTCCGCGTCACCGGAGCCGCTCTCACGGATCTCGAACGCGTTGATCCGGCCGATGATGATCCCGAGATCACCGCGATAACGGGAGACCGAGATCTGCGAGTCGCCGAGGATCGGACGCTCAGCAACCAGCTCGTCGCCGTCGGCACGGATGGCCGTGACCTCCATCGTCACACCCGCCTGCTTGCGGGCGGCGAGGCCGGCACCGATCTCAAAGCCGAGCAGACCACCGCCGAAGATCGCGTACTTCTCACCGTTCTCACTGATCACCTTGTCGAGCACGTCAACGACCGGCTGCGCAAGACCCTCAGGCCCCTGCGCGCGGAATACCTTCTTGGCGCCATAGCGCCCGAGCGTCTTGACGAACTCGTCAGTCAGATCAGGGCCGCCGACGACGACAGCATGCGCCTCGCCGCCGATCTCGGCCGCACGCGCGGCACCTTCGGACACAGCACCGAGCGAGTTCTTGTTGAAGGCGCCCTCGTAGTGCAGGACGTAAACCAGAACGTCAGCCATGATCAGATCAGCTTCCTTTCATCAAGCCAGGCGACGATCTTCTCGACGGTCTCATCGGTGTTCTCATCCTCAATGATCTGACCCGCAGCCTTCGCGGGCGGATCGTGGAACTCACCGCACTGCACACGCGAGCCATCGCCCCCGACCAGCGAGACGTCGATCCCGACATCACCCGCGGCGACCTTCTCCAACGGCTTCTTCTTCGCGCCCATGATCGCCTTCAGCGACGGATAACGCGGCTCATTGATCGCATCGCCGACGGAGATCACAGCCGGAAACCTGACCTTCACCGTGTCATAGCCGTACTCGGCCTGACGCTCCAAGCGCAACGCGTCACCATCGACATCAAGCTTGATCACCTGCGTCAGTGACGGCATCTTCAGATGATCGGCAACGACCGCGCCGATCGTGTAGCACTCCCCATCATCAGACTGCTGACCCAGCAGCACCAGGTCCGGGGCCTCCTTCTCCAACGCCTTCGCGAGCGCGTAACCGGTCGCCGCGACATCCGAGCCAGCAAGCGCCTCATCGCTGAGATGCAGCGAACGGTCAGCACCCAGCGAAACCGCCTTATGCAGCGCGCGCACCGCCGATTCAGGGCCCATCGTCACGGCGACGATCTCGTCCACCTCGACATGACCACCCTCGCGCAGCTGCATCGCAGCCTCAATCGCATGAGTGTCGTACGGGTTCAAGTTCTTCTCACCCGATCGGTCCATCCGCCCCGTCGAAGGGTTGATCCGCTTCTCGACGGCAGCGTCCGGAACCTCTTTGACCAGGACGCAAATCTTCAAGGGTTCCTCCTCAGCATCACTAGAACGTCGTGAATCCTACCCGATTGACTGGTCAGTCAAGCCGTTGGGCGCCCGCTTCAGGACCTCACGGCGCCACGGATGAAATCAATCGCGGACTGCGCAGACGCACCCGGCGTGAACACCTCAGCCACACCCAGAGCCTTCAACTCCGCGATGTCCTCAGCCGGAATCGTCCCACCAACCGTGACGACGACATCATCGACCCCCTGTTCACGCATCAATTCGATGATCCGCGGCACCAACGTCATATGCGCACCCGACAGGATCGAGAGACCAACAGCGTCGGCGTCCTCCTGAATCACCGTCTCCACGATCTGCTCGGGCGTCTGGTGCAAACCCGTATAGATCACCTCCATACCGGCATCACGCAACGCCCGCGCAATGATCTTCGCGCCGCGGTCATGCCCATCCAAACCAGGCTTCGCGACGACGACACGAATCTTTTTGTCGGTCGTGGCGCTCATCATCAGCGGCTGATGCGGGGTAGTTCGATGCGACGGTCGGTGCGCTTCAGAAACGCGGCGGTCGCGCCGCTGGCGGCAGCGGCCACGGTCAATGCGCCGGCGATCGTGAGCTTCTGACCGAGTCGGTCGAGCCTGAGAATCTCCCAGCCGCCGTCGCGGGCGAGCGCTTCCAGGTCGGAATCCGGATTTACCACGACCGGGTGGCCGACGGCGCGCAGCATCGGTGCATCCGAGACTGAGTCGGAGTAGGCGTAGGAGGCCGAGAGGTCGAAGCCCTCGCGAGCCGCAAGCTCCTGGATCGCGATCGCCTTCGCGGGGCCGTAGAGGAAGGCGCCGGTCGGGCGCCCGGTGTAGACGCCGTCCTCGACCTCGGACAGGGTCGAGCCCAAAGCCCCGTCGAATGTCAGCACGTTCGCGAGCACCTTCGCCATGTCCTGAGCAGCGGCCGTGACGATGTAGGCCGGCCGGCCGGCGTCCTGGTGGGCGTAGGCGATCGTCAGCATCTTCGGGTACAGGCGCGGGAGGATCCGCTGCATCACGCGCACCCCAAGACGTTCGAGGTCGCGCACGCGCACACCCTCGAGCGAGGTGGCGATCCGGGTGCGTAACGCCTCGGACTGCTCGTCGCTTGCGCCCTGCAGGCGGAAGCGCAGGTTGGCGATCCCGTCCGCAGCCAGCTGTCGGCGACTCATCATCCCGGCCTCGCGCACCGCCCGGGCGAACTGGAATCCGGACGAGCCCTGCATCAGGGTCTTGTCGAGATCGAAGAAGGCCGCACCGCGGCCCGAAGGCTCAGCTGCGACGCGCGCGACCTCGACCGTACCGGTGACGATCTCAGACATTGTTGACCTCGATCAGGATTGCGTCTCCTTGGCCGCCGCCGGAGCAGATCGCGGCGCATCCGAGCCCGCCGCCGCCGGCCGCCTCCATCGCGACCCCACCCAGGGTCTCCGCATCAACACCCGCCGAACCACCACCAAACTTCCCAATCGGCGTACGCGCAGCAGACAAGATCACGGTTTTGGCCATCTTCGCTTGGACTCCGAGCTCGATCGGTGGCGACTGTTCAGCGGTGACGCACGGCTGAGGGTCCTGATCGTAGTGTGTGAATGGTGATCACTTCGTCAGCCACCTCCCACGCGCTGGACACTGATGCCGACACGATCGCGATCGGGGCGTTCCAGGGAGAGCCGCTGGAACGAGACCTCGCGGACGGTGCGCTGCAGGCGCTGCTCGATCGCGGAGAGGCACGCGCCAACTTCAAGCACCTCGCACTCACACATGACGGCGCGCGACGCGTCCTGCTGGTCGGCCTTGGTAGCCGCGCGAAATTTGATGGCGAGCGCGCTCGCATCGCCGCCGGGAGCGTCTACACCCGCGGGCTCGAGCTGGGAACCGTGCGTCTCTGCTGGCAGCTGCCGGCGGGTGCTGACGATCAGATCGCCGCGGCGATCGTGGAGGGAACCCTGCTGCGGGACTACCGGTTCGACCGCTACCGGCCGGACAGCGGCAAGCGCAGGCGGCCGGCCGCCCTGGTCCTCAGCGCCGACCGCGACCTCAGCGGCGTGGTGGCAGCCGCGACGACGATCACCGAGTCCCAGAACCGAGTACGCGACCTTGCCAACAGCCCTCCAAACGAGCTGTCACCGGCGGCGCTCGCCCAGTACGCGCTCGAGATCGCCACGCGTCAGCCAGAAGTTCAGGTCGCGGTGCTCGACGAGCAGGAGATCCGCGAGCGCGGCATGGGCGCCTTTGCCGCGGTCGCCTCGGGATCCGACCAGCCCGCCAAGCTGATCCAGCTTGCCTACGTCGGCGCCGAGCAGGCGCCACTCGCACTGGTGGGCAAAGCGATCACGTTCGACACCGGCGGGCTCTGGCTCAAATCTCCCGCGAAGATGCGCGACATGAAGTTCGACATGTCCGGCGGCGCGGCCGTGATCGAGGCGATCGCGACGCTGGCTGCGCTGCGGGTGCCGGTGCACGTGATCGGTGTGGTGGGCGCCACCGAGAACATGATCAGCGGCCGCTCGATGCGTCCCGGTGACGTCGTCATGGCGTACGACGGCACCACTGTCGAGATCAACAACACGGACGCTGAGGGTCGACTCGTGCTCGCTGACTGCATCGCCTACGCACGGAGCCTCGGCGCCACGCGGGTTGTCGACATCGCCACGCTCACCGGCGCCGTGATAACGGCGCTCGGTAGCGTCTACGCCGGCCTGTTCGCAAACGACGAGGCACTTGCCAACGCCGTACAGGAAGCGTCAGCACGCACCAACGAGCTCGTTTGGCGACTGCCGCTTCACCGGCGCTACGCCGAGATGACGCGGGGCCGCGTCGCCCAGCTGACGAACCTGCCGGAGCGCAGCGAGGGGCTGCCTAGCGCCGCGGCCGAATTCCTGCACCACTTCGCCGGCAGGGCGCCATGGGCGCACCTGGACATAACCGGCACCGCGTTCGACGTGCGCTCGACCTACATCGGCGATCGCGGCGCCACCGGCTTCGGGCTGCGTCTGCTCGTTGACCTCGCTCGTTCACTGGCCGTATCGTCCTGACACCGGCGATGGACTTCGACCTCACAGCAGACCAGCAGCTTCTGCGCGACACGGTGCGCGAGTTCGCACGGGCTGAGATCGCGCCGGTCGCCGAGCGTCTCGACCGCAACCACGAGTTCCCCTACGAGATCGTCAGCAAGCTGGGCGAGCTCGATCTGATGGGAATCCCGTTCCCGCAGGAATACGGCGGCGCCGGCGGCAGCTCGCAGGACTACGCGATCGTCGTCGAGGAGCTCACCCGGATCGACTCGGCGGTCGCGATCACGCTCTGTGCGCATACGTCGCTCGGCACCCAGCCGATCTACCTGTTCGGCAGCGAGGAACAGAAGCGGCGCTTCCTGCCGCAGCTCTGTAGCGGTGAGATCCTCGGGGCGTTCGGTCTGACCGAGCCCGAGGCCGGATCAGACGCCGGCAACACCCAGACGCGCGCGCGTCTCGACGGCGGCGAGTGGGTGATCAACGGATCCAAGCAGTTCATCACCAACGCCGGAACCGTGATCTCGGGGCTCGTGGTGATCACTGCGGTTACCGGTGAAAGCGACGGTCAGCGTGAGATCTCCAACATCCTCGTCGAGAACGGCACGCCCGGCTACGAACCGGGGCCGCAGTACCGCAAGATGGGCTGGCACGCCTCAGATACCCGCCCCCTCAGCTTCAGCGATTGCCGCGTGCCCGAGGAGAACCTCGTAGGCGGACGCGGCCGCGGCCTGCAGCAGTTCCTTCAGGTGCTCGACATCGGCCGCATCGGCGTCGCCGCGATGGGCGTCGGACTCGCCCAGGGCGCGCTCGACGAGGCGCTCACCTACGCGAAGGAGCGCAGAGCGTTCGGCCGCACGATCTCAAGCTTTCAGACGATCCAGGCCAAGCTCGCGAACCTCGCGACCGAGATCGAAGCCTGCCGCCTGCTCGTCCAGAAGGCCGCCTGGCTCAAGGATCAGGGCAAGAACTTCTCACTGATCGCTGCGCAGGCCAAGCTCAAAAGCGGACGCCTCGCCGTGCACGCCGCCGACGAGGCCGTCCAGATCCACGGCGGCTACGGGTACATCGAGGAGTACCCCGTCTGCCGCTTCTACCGCGACGCCAAGATCCTCACAATCGGCGAGGGCACCGATGAGATTCAGGAGATGGTGATCGCGCGAGCGCTGGGCGCCTGAGTCCGCAGCCGCGTCTGAGCCCGCGCCGGGCGGCAGTGACAGGCAGGCAGCGCTCAGAGCGATCGCTGGTAGCGCGCAAACGCTCGCGACGCCACGAACCCCGCGGCCACCGCGAGTGCCGCCAGCAACGCGACCCGTGTGCCGACCACACCCCAGTCGGTCTTCTGCATCGCCGCTGCGCGCGCCACCACGACGGCCCAGTTGACGGGGTTGAACTTCGCGACGGTCTGTATCCACGGGGGCAGCAGGTTCTTCTGCATCACCCCGGTCGAGAGGAAGGTGAGCGGCAACTGGACGAAGCTCACGACACCGATCACGGTCTCGCGCTGGCGCCCAAGCACGCCGACCGCGTTGGAGAGCGATGCGACCGCAGAGGCGAGCAGCGCGCCGATGAAGAACATCACGATCACGCCGATCACGCCGCCCTTGAAGTCGGCGCCGAGCAGCAGCGCCAGCACGACGATCAGCACCGTCTGCACCATTACGGCGACGGCCTCGTACGCAACCCAGCCAATGTTCAGCGCGCCCCGCCAGACGGGTGAAGCGAGCATCCGGTCCATCACACCGTCGGCGATGTCTTCGACGAACGCCATCCCCGACCAGCCCGCGCCGAAGACCGCGAGCATCACGACGACTGCGGGCGTGAAGAAGTCGATGTAGGTGCCGTGGAACCCGGGGATGCGCGCGACGGACTTGAACAGGGCGCCGAACAGCAGCAGCCAGACGATCGGCTGCACGATCGTGATCAGCAGGAAGGCCGGCTGACGCAGCAGCGTCCGCACGCCGCGCAGGAAGACCTGCCAGGTCTGTCGCAGTGCCGCTGTCATCCCACCTTCTTCTTCGCGGACTCAGCCTCGGCCTGCTCGAATGCGCGACCCGCGTGACGGAGGTAGACATCGTCGAGGGACGGCCGCGCGACCTTCACGGACAAGACCTTGACCTGCTGCTCGTCCAGCGCCGCGAACACCGTGGGCAACGCCGCGGCGCCGTCGTGTGCACGGGCACGCAGCAGCTTGCCTTCGAGCTCGATCTCGTGAACGCCCTCGATCCGCGCGAGTGCAGACAGTGCACGCGACTCGTCGGGGTCCGCCAACTCGACCAACAGCGCATCGCCCGACAGCTCACGCTTGAGCTGGTCCGGCGTCCCCTGCGCGACGATCCGGCCGCGATCGACGATCGCGAGGTGCGCGGTCAGGGTGTCGGCCTCGTCCATGTAGTGGGTCGTCAGCCAGATCGTCGTCTGCTCCTCGGCAGCGAGCTGCTCGATGTAGGTCCACATCAGCGCCCGCGCTTCGGGATCGAGCCCGGTCGTCGGCTCGTCCATGAACAGCACCCGTGGCCGGTTCAGCAGCCCCATCGCGATGTCCAGACGGCGTGCCATTCCGCCTGAGTAGGTGCGCACCTGACGGTCGGCGGCGTCGACGAGCTCAAAGCGCTCGAGCGCCGTCTTGACGCGGCCTTTGAGGTCGCGGCCAGTGATCCCGTTGAACTCACCGTGCAGCACCAGGTTCTCGCGGCCGGTCGCATTGGGGTCGGAGCCATGCTTCTGACCGACCACTCCGATTGCGCGCCGCACCTGGACGGGATGTTTGAGCACGTCGATGCCGGCCACGGTGGCGGTGCCGCTATCGGGTTGCGTGAGCGTGCACAGCACCCGTGTCAGCGTCGACTTGCCAGCCCCGTTCGGCCCGAGCACGCCGAAGATCGTGCCCGAGCCGACGGCCAGAGTGATGCCGTCCAGCGCCTGCACGTTGGGCGGGTAGTGCTTGCGCAGATCTGTCGCCTCGATCGCCGTCGGCATCAGTTACTCGCCGTTCGTGCCTCGAGGATCTGCGCGGCCGCGCTTGCCGGATCGAGTTCGCGTGCGGCGACACGCTCGAGCAGCTTGCGAAACCCCGGGTCATCGGTCACCGCGGCCTCGAGCTCGCGGCGCAATCGCTGGCTCGCGATCGCCAACACCTCGCTCTGCAGGTTGCGGCGGCGGCGCTCGGACAGCGTGCCCTCGGCCTCGATGTAGGCGCGATGCGCCGCGAGCTTCGCGAGTAGCTCCTCGACGCCCTCGCCGGTCACAGCCCGCGTGCGCATCACCGGCACCTGCCAGCCGTCCCGCGGTCCGAGCGCGAGCACGCCCTTGATCTCGCGAACCATCGCGTCGGTCAATGGATGCTCGGCCTTGTTGACGACGATCACGTCCGGGATCTCCATGACACCGGCCTTCAGGGCCTGGATGGAGTCTCCGGAGCCCGGCATCAGCACGAGCACGACGGTGTCAGCATGGTCGATCACGTCGACCTCGGCCTGACCTACCCCGACGGTCTCAAGCAGCACGACGTCGCGGCCGCTCGCATCCATCAGCAGCGCCGTCTGCAATGCCGCCTCGCTCATGCCTCCAAGCGCGCCCCGGCTCGCCATCGACCGGATGAACACGCCTGGGTCCAGGAAGTGGTCGCTGAGGCGGATCCGATCGCCGAGCAGCGCCCCCTTTGAGAAGGGCGAGGACGGGTCGATCGAGAGCACCGCGACCGTGCGGTCGCGCGCTCGCTCGAGCCGCGTGACCTCCGCCAGCAGCGTCGACTTGCCGGCACCGGGAGGACCCGTGAATCCGACCACGGCTGCTTTGCCGGTATGGGGGTAGATCTCGCGCACGACCTCCCAGCCTCGCGGGTCGTTGTTTTCGACGAACGTGATCGCACGCGCGAGTGCCCGCCGATCACCAGAGAGAAGTCGCTGCGCGAGCGTTGACTGACTGGCAGCGTCGGTCTCGGTCATTCGCTCGATGATGCCGATTAGCATTGCCGCGTGCCGCCGCGCACTGCAACACCCCGACGACGACGCAGCCTGGTGCCCCCACGGCGGCCACCGGTACCGCTCAGCGGCGGACCGCTCGCCTTCCTGCGGTTCGTGCGCGATCACCACATGCTGCACTGGGGCTACGTGCCGTTGATTGCCCGCTGGGGGTGGCTGAAACTGCGCTGGCGCGGACGCCTGGTCACTGACGGACTCTGCTTTGTCTGTAGTGGCGTCAAGTTCGAGATCGGCGCCGACGCCAAGGTCGTGCTGGGTCGCTGGTCCTGGATCGGCGACGGCACGAAGATCCGTGCGCACGAGGGCGTGGTCTCAATCGGAGCCAAGTCGGTACTCGGCCAGGAGTGCACCCTCTCCTGTTACCAGCAAATCTCGATCGGCCGCGAGTGCGTCATCGCCGACCGCACGATGATGATCGACTTCGACCACGGCAGCGCCGAGGTCGAGCGCCCGATCCGCGAACAGGGCATCTACAAGCGCGACGTGCGGGTCGGCCACAACGTCTGGATTGGATACGGCGCCTGCATCCTGCGCGGCGTCAACGTCGGCGACAACTCGATCATCGGCACCAACGCCGTCGTCACCGCTGACGTGCCCGAAGATGCCGTGGTCGGTGGCGTGCCGGCTCGGATCCTGCGAATGCGTGAGCACCCGCGGGATCTGCGCTACGAGTAGACGAGCTCCATGTAGGGCGCGAGGTTGCGCACGTGTCGCTCCTCGGTCTCGCCCTTCAGCGCTCGGGCAAGCTGGGCAGCGTGCCCGCTGGCACGCTGCCTCGGGTAGTCGCCCGCCCAGCCCCGGTGTGCGAGGAACGCCCAGTCGCTTGACTGCAGCGCCAGCAACTCGCGCAGCGCGCGCTCCGAGGGCCGGTTTCCATGTAGAAAGGCGTGCAACTCGGCGTCGCGTTGCTGCCAGGCGAGATCCGCCACTGAAGGCGCACTCCAGGTACGCAGGTCGCCCCCTGTCCCCCAGCTCGTGGTCGGCAGGAGCTCCGGGATTTCTGTGTCGACCGGGCTGTGGCGCTTGAGCGCCTCTACGTCAAGCGTGGTCAGCGTCAGCCCCTGGCGTTCCACCTCATCGAGCACCGATTCGAGCCAGAGCGGCCCCTCGTACCACCAGTGCCCGAGCAGCTCCGTGTCGAGCGCGCAGACGCAAAGGCCACCGCCGGCGACGCGGTCGCGCACGCTCGCGACGAACTCGCGCGCGTCCTCGCCCGCCTGCCGGCGAGCACGATCGTGGTCGTAGACGCTGCCGTCGTTGGCCAGGATGTGGTGGTCGTAGCGTGTGCGGCGGTGGTAGTCGCGATAGGCGGGGCGTGACGGATAGCCACCCTCTCCCCAGACAAGGTCGATCGTCGCGCGGTCTATCGGCAGGAGCGTCGGGCCGTCGCTGGGCTTCCAAGGGCGCAGGTTGAGCTCACTGCCGTGGCCGAGTAGTTGCGTCAGCTCGACGCAACTGCTGCGGATCCCTGCCTCGATCAGTATTCCGTTCAGCCAGGGCGCGTGTGCGCACTCGGGCAGCCAGAAGCCCCCGCCCCACTCCCCGAAGCGGTGCCTGTGCGAGTCGATGCCCACACGCAACTGCAGCTCGATCGACTCATCGAGTGCGAGCAGCGGCAGGATCGCGTGGCTCGCAGCCGAGGTCCAGGTCGCATGCCGGCCGAGCGCCTGCACCAGCCCGCCCTGGAGCTCGATCTGCTCAAGCTTGTCGGCGGCCGCCGCGTACTCCGCGGCTGAGCGCTCAAGCTCGGCGACCGCCTGGCTCCCACCGGTCGACTCCAGCTCTTCGACGTCGAGCCGGTGTGTCTCCGGCCGGATCTCCCGCAGAAACGCGATGCAACGCTCTACCGCCGCCGGGGCCTCCAGCTGATCACACAGGACCGGCGTGAGCGACAGCGTCAGCTTCTCGCGACTCTGTTCCGGCCCGAGCGCGTCGAGCACCCGCAGCAGCGGCACGTAGCTCGTCGCCACCGCCTCCCAAAGCCACTCCTCACCGAACGGCCAGGACCCAAAGCCCTCCAGGTTCGGTTCAAATGATGTTTTGCCCGCCGCAGTTGCGAAGTCACATCCGGTCGCCGCCATGTACTCCCGGACCTGCCGGGGCGGCCACTCTCCACCGCCTTCCACGTAGGGCATATGCGTGTGAAGGACGATCGCGAGTTCGCCTGCGGGCATGGCGGTGAGGCTACCCGGCGGATTGCAGCCAAACGTGTTGAGACAAAGGCGGCACAAACGTGTCTTGTTCCGTCACACGTCCAACGCCACGCTCGGCACATGGGACGCGCAACGCATGCTGTTGGGTCCAACTCCGGGGGAGAAACCAGTCGTGGGGACCGATTTGTCCCCCAGAGTCGGAGTGAGCGTGATCGGAAGATGACGAGAGCGCTGCGCGAGAACGGCGGCATCATCTCTCTCAAGAGCCTGCGAGCGATCGGATTCACTGCCGACGAAGTTGCCGGGTTCGTTTTGCACGGAGATCTGAGGCGGCTACACCGGGGTGTCTACGCCGACGGGCGGAACCGACTGACCGACGAGGCGCACCTGAAGGCGGCTCTTCTCACGATCGGCGGCGATGCCTGGTTGGCCGGCAAGACGGCTGCCGCGGTCTGGGGATTGCAGGCCATGAGCCTTGCACGCATCGAGGTTTGCGTGGTTGCTTCTTCCACTCCCAGGCATCGTGGACTGCTGGTGCGGCGTGTATCGACGACTCCTCCCAGGTCGGAGATCAGGATCCGCAGAGGACTACGACTCAGCTCCGTGGTGCGCATGTTGACCGAGGTTACGCGCGACGCCAGCCGGGACGAGCTTGATGCGATGATCGAGGCCGCAGTTCGGCGCGGACTCCTGAATTTCACGGAACTGGAGGCGACCCTACGGCGCCACCACCGTGAGCCCGGCATCGGCAAGCTCAAGCGCGCCTTTGCTGGCTACCGACCTATGCCGAAGCGGAAGTCCGGACTGGAGGAATCTTTCGACCGGTGGCTTCTGACACACCCAGAGATTCCAGAGCCTGAGCGCAACGTCAGGTTCGCTGGTGTTTGGGAACTTGACTGCTACTGGCCGGACCACGGGTTGGTCTTGGAGCTTGACGGACGTCCGTATCACATCGTCGTCAGCGACCTCGAGCGGGACCGGCGTAAGGACGCGTGGCTCCAGAGACACGGTCTGCGCGTACTGCGCGTCACGGATCTTCGCTGGAGGGCAGATCGCGACGGTGTGCACAGTGATCTCATGGCACTGCTGGCGCTGGGCGCACGCGACCCTCAGGGAGAAAGCAGGCGGCGACGGGTTTCCCGGGGTGATTGAGCGGCCGGACAGCGCTCACGACGCTCACGAGTCGGCACGAAGTTGGCACAAAAGTGTCTTGTCTCGTTACAGGTGCCCGTGCGAGGCTCACGGCGTGGCACGGACCAAAACATTCACCGGGCGGAGCGTCGCGATCGATGAGCTCGATTGCGAGCCGCTGCACAGCCTCGTCGGACTCGAACTGTGCTCACAGTTCGTGCAAATGTTCGAGGTCCGCCTATCCAACGGCCACACCGCACGGGCCTTCAAGCACAGCATTACGCGCGGGTACCTCCACCTCGACCGTACCGAGGCGGGGCTTGCGTACTGGTACACCGACACAGGCAGGTATCGCTTAGTCGACCTGACCGCCGCGCTCGTCGCTGTGTTTCGCGATCTCTGGACGCTGGAGCCCAAGCACGAAGCTGCGCAAACTTGGCAGCTCCTCAATCTGGCGCTCGATCAGCTCGAGACTTCACCGGCACGCGATTAGGGAGCCGGTGCACGGTGCGCCCGAGAGCGCCGCTCGCCTATTACGTCGGCCAGGCGTGACCTAACGCTCCACGTATGGCATGTGCGTGTGGAGAACGATCGCGAGCTCGCCGGCAGACATCTCCGGGGAGACTATCCCCGACCTGGCCACACACCCCTTGGCGCGGGCACGCTAGACCTCTTGTTGGCGGCTTGTCGCGCCAAGGCGATCGCGAGGCGCATCCGCCCCCGACACGGAAGCGATCGTCCGCGGTATGCGCCTGGCCGTATTGAAGGGGATGCCCGGGAGCCGAAACGAGCGGCTGGGGCGACGGTGGTGGCCTGCTCTCCGGTAGGACGCTCACGGTGGATGATGGCCGCGCGGGGCGGTTGCGAGCGTGGTGGTGCATGGGATAGCGCGTACCGAGCGAGGAGGCGGCGGCACGCCGGACCAATCCGGGCCCGCGTTGACCCAGAGGGGCCAGCGGTCGCTGGCACTCTTGCACGGCATGGAGTTGAGTGAACTCGGCGCGATCCGACACGCTCAGCCGACGGAGTCGCGGGTCAGCCGTTCTCGCGAAACCTCCGGTCAGACTGAATGCCGGAGAAAACGGCACAAAGACTGGCCAGCTGGCCGATGTTTTTGCTCGGTCAGTCCGACATCGTTACCCATGTCGCTAACGCCGACGAGAAAGTGACCGGACAGGTGTTTGTGAGACCACTTCGGGTTTACGGGATGACCCCAAACCTTGATCGGGTCCCGGTGGGGTTCTTGGGGGTGACATCGCTCGCAGCGGTAGCGATGCTTGGGCTGAGCGTCTGCGGCGATTCTGCGGCGAGGACCTCGCGACCTATACCAACCGCACGCGCGGCAGCAGCCGCGCCGAGCACGGGCATTACTCGCCGATTGGTGACTGCCAGTGAGCTGCCCGCCGAATTCGCACCGACCGGCAAACCAACCGTCACTACGAGCGCGAAGCGGTGGTTGCAGGCAACGGACTCTGCGTCGCCGGGTCAGCTTGCCGCGGAGGCCAGCAGCCTGAAGCGCCTAGGATTCGTCGCCGGCGCGTCAGAGAACCTTAAGGGTCCGAACGGAGGCGGTGTGTCTCGGGTCGAGGAGTTCAGTTCGAGCGCGGGACCTCGGTCTGAAGTCGCCTCGGTCCAGACCTCGTTCAAGTCGTACAACGGGGGCATCGAAAGGTTCCGTGTTCCAGGAGTCCCGAAGGCGGTTGGCTTGGGGCTCAGCGTCGGGTCGGGCGGCCCGGCCAACGTCGTCTTTGCCGAGGGCCGCTATTACTATCTCGTGGGTGAAACCGTGACGTCCACGCCGACGCAAAAGCAGGCCATAATCGGCGCTGCGCAGAAGCTGTACCGCCGGCTATATGGGTGACGGACCGGCGGAATAAGCATTGCGTTCGCAGACGGCGACTGCTACTACCTCGTCGGCCGGGGATGAGGCACCCTCACGACGTGACCGGATTACAAGCCGCTGTCAGGGCTTGTTGTGATGCAGGCAGGCGTAGGATTCGGCACACCGGTCTGGGGCGTCCGTCAGAACGGACGGGTCGGTGAATAACAGCACGAGACCGTCCTTGCCGGTGGTATGCAGAGCGGCGCTTGATTGCGTGAGTAGATCGTGCGACAGCTTGACCGTGACCGTGTAGCGGCTCACGGTCCGGGTGCCATCCACGAGCGTGACCCGCGGATGCCTACGCGGGTAGAGGGTTCTCTTTACGTAAGCTTGCTCGAGCGCCACCGTGAAGAACGCGACCTCACGAGTGGGTGTGCCGCGGAACAGCTGCCTATAAGTGAGCATCATCGACCTTCCGTTTCCAGTCACAACGGTCGCGGTTCGAGTGAGGCTGTGAGCGTGGTAAACACCGGCGTCCGTCGTGTAGGCCACTGCCATCTGATCCAGGCAGGCAACCTTTTGGGTGCCTTCAGAGCTACAGCTGCTGCTCAGCTGCACGCGGTGCCGCCGAGGGTCGTTGACGACGCTCGCGCCGGCAGTGCCAGGGTTGCTGTGCAGGCCGACTCGCATCGGCTTATACACGGCCCGCGGAGTTCTTGTACGAGTGCGGTTCGGATCCGGCGCGGCACCAACCGGCTGGTTGTCGTATGGGTTTTCAAACGCGGCGAGGCTCGTCGGGTATCCGAGCCCGGTTGCCGCAGAGTAGCTGCCGTTCGGCAAGCACAGCGCATCGTCGAAGCAGCCGGTTGATGCGGGGTCCTTCACCTCGCCGAAATCGTTGCGGTCACTCAGATAATTGTGGTAGAGGATCGAAGCGGGATACTGAGTTCCCTGGGCACCGCCGGCAAGCGCGAACATCGCGGCAACGATCGGGGAGGCCAATGACGTGCCGCCCTCCTGCATCCAGCCGCTCGGGATGTCATCGCCGTTCGGCTCCGAGTCGTACACAGCCATGCCTGTGGCCGGGTCACCATCGACAGCGACATCGTTCACGATCCGGTATCCCTGGCAGGGCAGGTTTGCGATGCTGTCCGTTACCTGGGCCTGGAACGGCATCTCCGCCCACGGTGAACATCCTGACACGGTGCCTCCCCAAATCGCATCGCTCAGGGTGCCCTTGGAAGACACGTTGAATGAGGTGGCGCCCACTGCGACTACATGTGTGTCCGCGGCCGGATAGTCCGCCTGGTAGGCGGTCAATGAGCCGAACGCCCCGTAGGCTGCGTCGCCGGACGCGGCGACGCTCACGATGCCCGGGGTGTCGTACGCCCCAATCATCGGCACCAGTCCCGGGATCGGGATGCCGTACGAGTTGCTGATCTCAGTCAAACCGGGCAGGTACTTCGCGGTCCGCGCCGCAGCAACCAGGTCGCGCGTCGAGTCGCTGCTGGCTTCGACGATGACGATCTTGCAGTTCTGGCAGGTCGCGTGAACCGCTTCCACATCCATGCTGACCTCACCATCCCAGTTCTCCTTCAGACTGTCGTCGTTCGGCGCGAGCGGCGCGCGCTGGCCCCGCTGGTTCAGGATCGCAAGGCAGCCGTTCACCTCAGTGCATACCGGCAGGTTGTAGTACCGCGAGTACTCGGCAAGGTCCGACTGGAGGTTCGGGTCGTTGTAAGCGTCCACGACCGCCACGGTCTGCGGGATTGCGCTGTCAACCGGAATGCGATAGGACTGGTGGAGCATCAAAGGCGTAACTGACGTGGGGTAAGGTGTCGTCCGCACGGTCTCGGCGGTGGTTTCCGCGCGCATAACAGCGCCCAGGCAGGAGGCGAACCCCGGCTTGGGAACGGAGCAGAGACTCTCGGCACCGTCGAAGCTGGTCTGCGCGCTCACGTGCGAAGACAGCCGCTGCGTTCCGGACGCTCCGATCAGCACGTGCCCGTTCGGCAACAGCTGCTCACTCAGGCCAGCCGCCGACGCTGCGGCGGACAATGTCAGCGTGGTCAGCAACACGAGCGCCCACCGAGCCAAACTTGCGGTGTGCGAGGTGTGAGCACGTGCATTTCGCCCGAAGATGAGGTGAAGCGCACAGGATTCAGTTATCTTCGCGGTCCGGGACACCGCAAAGGTAAGGCGGTGCCTGACCCGTGGCGGGTGGCTTGTGGCCGCGCCTTCTACTTCCATCTGTGACTCCGGGCGTAGGCGTGGCTGTCTACGCACCGGGCTCGTGTTGCCTCGACACGGGTCTCAATCGCCAGTGCCCGGCACCGCGCGTCATTCAGCCGTAACGCGAGCGACCGGAGGACCGCCAGTATTCGCCCTCTCGGTCCCAGTGTGTGGGCGCACCCGTGAATGAGAAGGCAACACCTCTCTGGCGACTGTCGTTAGCCGCGAAGAAGCCCTCGTGCACGTCGCCCGCGCTGCGCACCGCGATTCTGTCGTTCGCCGGCGCATCGATATGCATTGCATGCTCCGATCCCGTGGTTCACCGGATCACATCGATCTCCAACACTCCCAGCACGGCTGCCGCCAAACCACGGCCATCTGGCTAGTCTGCGACCCCGTGACCGCGGCGCACGCTCACGCGCTTGGTGGTTCGGGGAGCGGAACCGAGTGGATCAAGGCCACCTTCCAGGCATCGCCACCGCGCCTGAAGACGAGCGATGTCGGAGCCGACAGGCTCTGATCCGCCCCGTCCATCCGATAGGTCTGCTGGAGCACGAACGTGACGAGCCCGGTTTCGTCCCAGCTCGTCACGTGGAGATCGGTGATCTGGGATCGAACGTCTTGGACGGTGTCCGCGAGTTCGGCGAGGTAGGTCTCCAGCGCCGCGCGGCCACGTGTCCAGCTACGCGTGATCTCGTCGATCCCCTGGGCTTCGTCGGTGACCATCGCGCTGATGCCGGCGACGTCCATCGCGTCGAGGTGCGTCAGGAGCCGTCGCGTCTCCTGCTCGAGCTCGACGGCGGTCTGTTCTGACATTCTTACTCCGTTCGTTCGGGGTCGGGCAATCCGGAGCCTGTTCCAATGAACGGCAGCTCGGGGCCTGCCGGTGGCAGAGTAGGTGATCTTTCACCGCCGGCCGCGACGAGAACCACGGCCAGGTGGCTAGTTGTTTGCGCTATCGCTCGCGATCTGACGGTGCGAACCGCGCAGGTTCGGCGGCGATGATTTGAGCGAGTTCAGTGCGGTTCGCGACGCCCAGCTTTAGGTAGACGTTGGATAGGTGCATCTTCACGGTGCTCCGGGCTATGAACAGCTGCCCCGCGATCTGTGGGTTCGAGATGCCACTCGCAGCTAGCCGGGCAGCTGCTAACTCAGTCGGTGTCAGGGACGGCAGGCCCGACGCTGGCCGGTCGCGTGCGCCGCGGGCTCGGCGCGCATACGCGATCGCATCGGCGAGCGCCAATGATTCGCCTTCGTCCCATGCTGCCGTCCATGCAGCGCTCGCCTCACCGTCCTCGTTGCCAGGACGTGCGGAGGCGACGCGCTCGGCACTGCCGGGCGGCGGAGCGCAACCGAGGCGGGCCCGCGCGGAGGCGGCGGCTGCAGCCAGGCGGGCGCTGCGCGATATGTCGTTGCGCGTCGGGATAAGGGCGAGCTCCTCGAGACAGTCGGCCGCTCCTCGCTCGATCCCGAGCGCCGCGTAGGCGGCCAATGAGCGCTGGATGAGATCGCGACCGCGTTCCACGTCGCCCTGGATGGTCGCGGCGCGGCCGCGGATCAGATCCGCCACGGCTTGGTGACGTCGACTGCCGCCCCGCTCGGCCAAAGTGGCTAGCTGCGCGCCGTGCAGCACGGCCTGCGATGTGTCACCGCGGGCGAGCGCGACCTGGGCGAGCGTCTCGTGCATGAGCGCGACGGTGTGGATCTGCGGCATCTGGAGCAGGGGGCGTGCTCGATCCTCGGCCTGGTCGAGCTTGCCGGCCATCAGCTCGGCAATCGCCAGCGCCATCGCGATCCCTGGCGTGGCCATCATCGCGCCCGACTCGACCGCCTGGGCCAGTGCTGTTGTTCCTTCGACGATCGCCTGATCGGCTCGACCCATCAGGGCAAGTGCCTGGATGCGGAAGCCGGTGAGTATGAAATGCGTCATCGAGGGCCAGTCTCCCTCGAGCTCGAGCGCCCGATCAACATGGTCCAGGGCGCGCTGTGGGGAGCCGACGATGAGCTCGGGCCAGGTCGCTGCGAGCTCGGCCCATGTCCGCAGCCGCGGATGCTGCGCAGCACCGGGCACGGTCAGGAACTCCCGATAGGCGCTGCGGGCGGCATCGAAGCGATCACAGATTCCCTCGGCCATCGCTACGTTGACGAGCGCCCAGGCGAGTCCCAGTGCGTCGCCGGAGGCGCGCATCACATCGGCGGCGAGCGCGGCGTTACTCAGCCCCGCCTGAAGGTCACTGCCGGTCAGGATCAGGACCATCGCTGACATCTGTAGGCATCTCGCGCGCGCGTCAGCGTCATCGACGACGGCGAGATGGGCGAGCCCGTGCTCGAGATGCTCCGCGGCGACGGCATAGTCCTCGCTCACGGTTGCGATCAGCGCCGCGCCCGTATGGAGGTGTGCCCAGGCAGCCCGGTCCTTGACCTCAAGCTGGGCGCCTGTTGCCAGTACTTTCGCGGTGGCGGCCTTGCCCTCCTCGAAGTGCTCCCCGAGGATCCAGTGACGTAGCAGCGAGGCCACGATCTCGAATGCCAGTTTGGGATCGCGGTCGAGGGCGCGCCCTATCGCCACGCGGAAATTTGGCATCTCGCGGTCGATGACGCCTTGGCCCTCGACATCAAGGAGCCAACCGTCGCACTCGACGGCAAGCGCGTGAAACCAGGCGAGTTGCCGGTCGCGCGCCAGGTCTTGCTCCGCCGCGTCGAGCGCGAGCCGTTCGGCGGCATATTCAGCGACCGTCTGCAGAAACGTCCAGCGCGACTGATCGTTGTCCGCAGTGGCGATGATCAGCCCCTTCGCCGCCAGACTCGAGAGCAGCCCGCTCACCTCGGTCTCGCTCACTTCGGGCAGCGCCACCGCGCGTGCCGCCGCGGTGTCCCAGGTCCCGGCAAGCGCAGCCAAGCGCCGCAACAGGACGCGCTCGCGTTCATCGAGTAGCTCGTAGCTCCAGTCCAGCGACGCACGGAGCGAGCGATGCTGGGGAAGCGCATTCGCGGCCTGGCCTCCATCGAGCCTGGCGTGCCTCGAGAGGCCGTCGGCAATCGCTCCCGGGACGAGCTCCTCGACGCGCGCCGCGGCCAGCTCGAGCGCGAGCGGCAAGCCGTCGAGTTCGTGACAGATCCTGACCACCGCCCGAGCCGTCTCTGGGCTGAGGACGAAGGTCGGGTTCCCGGCGGCGGCGCGTTCAACGAAGAAGCGTCCCGCCTCAGAACGTACGACGGCGGCCACGTCGCCAGCCCCGGCGACCGGAAGACTCAGCGGCGCCAGCTCCAGCACGAACTCCCCAGCGACTCCGAGCGGCTCGCGGCTGGTGGCAACGACGCGGGTGTCGGATGTGCGATCGACGATCGAGGCCGCCAGCCGCCCAACCTCTGCGCTGACCTGCTCGCAGTTGTCGAGCACGATCAACACGCGACGCTCGCGGAGCAGGTCGAGGAGTACGTGCTCCGGTGTCAGGCCCGCGCGCTCGCGCGCGCCGGCGGCGCTCAGGAGCGCGGTGACGACGTGGCCGGACGAACGCAGCGAGGCGAGCTCGACCACGATCGCCTCGGGTGTGTCCACGCGGGCCGCCAGCTCACGCGCCACGCGGGTCTTGCCGCAGCCTCCGACGCCGGTCAGCGTCACCAGCCGAGACGTCCCGAGCGCCCATTCAAGCGCGTGCAACTCACGCTCGCGGCCGATCAGTGGACTCTCTGACGCCATCGGTAAATCGTCTCAGAAGCGAAGTGCGCTTCGGGTAAACCACGGAAACTTCGGCACCCGTCCGGGCCGCTCCCACCCCGCGACGACAAGCAACGCCCCGCATTCACACTCAGTACAGCCTCGGCGGGTCGACCGCGCGGACAACAAACCCGTTGACCAAGTAGCTGCCACTTTGGTGATAGCGCCGGCTATCTCTGGCTCCAACTCGCTATCCGCGAACCCGGCTGTAGAGATCTACGGCAGCGGCTTTTAGTCCGGTTACGTCGCGCCGGGTGCCTCCTTCCCGGCCGACGAGGTAGTAGTAGTCGCGGGCTGCGAACGCGATGTTGATTCCGCCCGTAGTGCCCCCCAGCGAGTAACCCACCGCGCCCGGGATCCCAGAGACCTTGAAAGATTTGTATGCGCCGTCGGTCGCCTGGACACTGGGCTCCTTCTGGTCCGTGATGTAGTACGCGAGCGCGCTTCGAGCCGCTGTACGAGAGCGAAATTGCTCGAACAGTGATAGTCCTTGCGCAGTCGTGTCGGCATGCGTGAGTTGCTCAACCGCGCCGGCCTGGAATCCTTCGCGAATCAGCATCGCTTTCTCCGCAGCCGCCTGAGCTGCCGACTGTTCATCGTTCGGGCTGGACACCCATTCGCCCGCGGTGTTGTAGGTCGCTACGCCGCCAGGTGTGAAGCCAGCGAGTTCGTTGCTCTTGAGCAATCGCCGTCGGATCCCGCTCGTCGTCTTGCTTGCAGCAAGCCTGAGTGATGACGAGTGATCACTCTTGAGTGACGCAGCCGCACCGCCGCGACCGTAGCCAGCTAGCGCAACCATGGCCGCGCATACCAGACAGATCGCTGTCCACTTACGGCAACCCCGGCTCCGAGGCCATGTGATGCCGGATCGGCGCACGACCGCACCCCCACTGTTTGATACCCACAACGCAAGCTAACGGATCCCCTTGCCACGGTGGCCATATCTTCAACCCACCGAGTCGCGAACCAGCTCCTCGCCGTGCGGCTCCTCCTGTGGTCGCGTCTGGAGATATGTACCGGGCCATCGGCGTTTGGTGAAGAATGGTGACTGTGGTGGTCTCCTCAGCGTCTGATGTAGTGCGCGCGTTGCTACGGACACGTAGCGCTTTGCTTTCGGATATCGACCGCGGCCCGGGCGTCCCGGAGCGTCTTTTGGTTCGCAGCGACTTGGGCGGCACGATGCAGCTCTATGAGATTGTGTCCGGTGAGCTAGTAGGGCTCACCGCGCTTTCCGAGCCTGTCAGAACTGCGCAGTACGTCCCCGGCCGCCGGCAAGCTGTGGTCGCGATAGATGAAGGGGGGAACGAGCGTCACCAGCTGTATCTGGTTGACCTTGATGAGGCCGCAGGCTCAGCCGTGACGAGCTTTGAGCGCCTGGATCCACTCACTAGTGACCGTCGGTTCGGGCACCACGTTGCGGGTGTCTCGCCCGATGGTGGCCTGGTCGCGTACGTGTCGAATCGAGGCGACGGAGTTGATTTCGATCTGTGGGTGTGCGACCTCGCGAGCCGCGAGCATCGTTGTTGCTATGCCGGCGGCGCTTGGTGCCAGCCTGCGTCCGGTTTTTCGCCCGACGGTCGCTTCGTCTCGGTGCTCCGTCCTGGTGATCGACCGCTTGATTTTGATCTCGTGCTGGTGGACGTGAGAAGCGGGGAGGCAAAGTTACCTTTGGAGCATCCGGAAGAGGCAGCGCTCGTCGGTCCGCCTGCGTGGGTCAGCTCGTCGAGCTTCTACGCGTCCTCGAATGTCGGCAGGGACTTCTCGGCGATCGTTCATCACGACCTAGCCACCGGAACGACGAGAACAGTCGCAGGAACGGGGGAGCGTTTCGACGCCGACGTGGTAGCGAGCGCAGACGGAAGAACACTGGTGGTCATCGAGAACCGCGATGGCACGAGCGCGATGCAGCGGTACGACCCGAAGCGCGATGCCCTCGGTTCGATCGTCGCGTTGCAGGAGCCAGGAGTGACGCACTTCTTCTTCTTTCCTGCGCCGATCCTCTCCGAGGACGGCTCGCGTCTCTACTATTCGCTAACCACGCCGCGGATCGGCGGCGACGTGTTCGCGCACGACTTTGCGAGCGGCGACACCCGGCGGCTTACCCACAGCCCGGCGGAGATCGAGCCGCAGGCGCTGGTTAGTGCCGAACTCGGCGAGATAACCAGCTTCGATGGCGAGCGGATTCCGTTCTTCGCTTTCCGCCCACGGTCGCCGGAGCCACGGCCGCCGGTCGTCGTGGCGGTGCATGGTGGCCCGGAGGCGCAGGCTGTGCTCTTGTTCGATCCGGTGGTTCAGGCGCTGGTGGCGAGCGGCTATGGAGTCGTCGTACCGAACGTCCGTGGCTCGACCGGCTATGGCAAGCGGTACGCGTCGCTCGATGACATAACCAGGCGCCTAGACTCTGTACGCGACCTCGAGGCTGTACACGGAGCGCTCGAGGCGGCAGGCTTCGACCCCGATCGCGCAATCCTATGGGGCGGCTCATACGGCGGCTATATGGTGCTAGCCGGACTGGCTTTCCAGCCCAAGTTGTGGGCCGCTGGCGTCGACATTGTGGGGATCTCGAACCTCGTCACATTCCTCGAGAACACCTCCGACTATCGACGTGCTCACCGCGAACGAGAATACGGCTCGCTCACAAGCGATCGCGAGTTTCTCACGCAGGCGTCGCCACTCACCCACGTGGACGCGATCCGGTCGCCACTGTTCGTGATCCACGGGCGCAACGACCCCCGCGTTCCCGTCGGCGAAGCCGAACAGCTATTAGAAAATCTCCGGACGCGCGGTGTTGCTTGCACACTCTGCGTTTACGAGGACGAGGGTCATGGACTCGCCCGCCTCGACAACCGCCTCGACGCCTACCCTCGAGCGATCGAATTTCTCGACGACGTATTAGGGCGCTAGCGCGCCGCACGTCCCGACCGGGTAGCGCTCTTGCCTGACGCGCCGCGAATGCCTGTCGTCCAAAGTCCAGAAGATGATCGAGCAGCGTCTGTGCGAGATGAACTGCTATCCGGCGGCCCCAAGGCCTGGGAGTCGGGGCTATCTATGCCGACGGATCGACGCATGGCCGTGGCCGGGCGAGTGAAGTGCCCGGCGCTGATATTGGTTGGCGAGCTTGACATCATCTGCGGACCGGCTCAGAAGGCGGGTTCGGGGATAATCGCGCGATGGCAGGTCCGGTTGACCGTTGGTCCCGCTGGCATTCGCTTCGCGACGAAGGCGAGATCTTCGATCGCTCCACGGTATCGGTGCGTTTGCAGGAGGCGCGGGACGTAGTTCTACATAGGGTCGAGCCGCTTGATGGCGTCACGCTGCTTGACCTTGGGACTGGCGATGGGCTGATCGGTCTCGGTGCCCTAGATCTGGTTGGTCCGGAAGGGACGGTTATCTTTTCGGACATCTCCGAGGCGCTGTTGGAGCGTTGCCGCGAGTCTGTGGCGTCGCGGGGTGTGGTCGACCGCGCTCGTTTCGTGATCGCGAACGCAGAAGATCTTTCGAGTCTTGATGACTCATCGGTCGACGTTGTCACTGGGCGCGCGGTACTCGTGTTCGTCGCCGACAAGGCGGGTGCCTTCGCGGCCATGCACCGGGTCCTGCGGCCGGGTGGCCGGATCTCGCTGCGCGAGGTGGTCGGCCGTCTGATGTTTCCTGAGCCACCAGGGCGATTCTGGGGTTATGACCTCAACCCAGTCCTCGAACTCTGTACACGGGTCAGAGCCGCCTACACCGAGCTGGAAGACCCTGACTATCGTCGCTCAATGCTGAACTTCGACGATCGTGACCTTGTCGATCTCGTCCACGAGTCAGGTTTCGACCATGTCCAGGTCGAATGCCGCATCGAGATCACACCCGCGGGACTCCTGCCCAGCACAAGCCTTGAGGGCCTGCTCAAGAGCGCACCTACTCCGGTCTCGCCAACGATCGGCGAGGCTGTCGAGTGTGCACTCGACGACGCCGAGCGTGACCGTTTCCTCGCTGCGCTTGAGGACGCAATGCAAGCGAACACCGCATCAAGCCGAACCGCGGTCGCGCACATCGTCGCTCATAAGCGCCTCCAATAATGTTTGGGTGCCTGCAATCACAGGCGGTCCTCCTGTCGCAGCTCGCGATCGCGTCGGCGACGAGCTAGTTGTCGTACGACATGCGTCTAGCGGGAGGCGCGCTGGTCAGCATTGGCGTCCGGCGACCCTTCCCTTGCGCTGATCGTCGTTCACGTGTCTTGCGTTGCTAACCGGCCACTTGGAGGTGTTGGCGCAGCCAACCCGCGATTAACTCTGAGAACTCTTTGGGAGCCTGGAAGATCGGGTTGTGACCCCAATCCTCCGCGACGTGCAACTCAATAAGTGGCGATCCGGCAGCGAACGCCTGCCATGCCCGCTGTTTAGGATCGCGTCGTTCCGCTGGTTGGCCGCACGCGATGAGAAGCGTCGGGACGGCGACCTTGTCCGCGACGGAACGGATCTCGTGATCAAACGTGGCCAGCAGTAAATCCGCGTCCTGGACGGGGGTTGCGGGATCGCGGATCTCATCGCCGACCTCAACGAACCGCTCATGTACGTAAGCCTCGAAGTCCTCAGTCTCCTGGCTGTTGATCATCGCCGCGAGTTCGCGAGTCGCGCTTTCCCAATCAGGGAATCGGAGCGTATTGTCCGCCAGCCACTGGATCAGCTCGGCCCGGCCTGCAGTGATCGGCATGCCGAGCTGCGCCATCTCCTCGGCCTCCATGAATCCACCGTCGATGAGCACGGCTGCCTGAAGGCCGGCTGGTGGATCCGCGGCGACGCTGGCCGCGACGTATGCGCCGAGCGAGTGGCCCACCATCGCACGGCACCCACACTCGTCAAGGACAGCGAACGCCATCTCGACCATCCGGCGGTGAGTGCAAGGATCAAGCGGTGCTGACGCACCACAGCCGGGAGGGTCGATCGCGACTGCGCGGCTCGGCAACTCGCGCACCAACGACTTGAAGTACGCCCCCGTTGCACCCAACCCCGGCCACAACAACACTCCCGGCTCTGCCGGATCGCCCCACTCCCAGACCGCCAGGGATGCGACGCGCCGTTGCCTCATCTGCGCAAGCTACACCACCACCCCGCGGGGCTAACAAGAGGAGGGTGAGCGTGGCCACCGCCCGTCGGCTCGCGAACTCGACTGGCTCACCGGACGCCTACGTTACCGAGCAGTCTCCATCTGGCGACGAATGCGCCGGCCTGGAAGCGAACTCGCACATCGTTAACTCGTCCACGTACGGCATGTGCGTGTGAAGAACAATCGCGAGCTCGCCGGCAGGCATCTCCACGGAGACTATCCCCGGACCTAGCCGACCCCGCTTGCGACATTCGAGTACATCGGGAAGCTCACGGTGCGACCTTCGGCGTACTGCTCGGCCACTTCTGCGACAGCACCGACTACTGCCTCTCGAGCAACGACCGGAGCCTGATTGAACTGGGCTGCGACCGGGCCCGCGGCGATCACGCGAGCGCCAAAATCAGGCACTGCCGGGAAGGACGCCATCAACTCGACACGCGCGACCTCGACTCCGGTGAACCCGGCAGTCTCCAGGAGAGCTGTCAGCTCCGCGGCCGGTACCGAGAACGGCGAGTTCATCATCTGACCGGCTTCGGGGCTGACCTCGACGTGGAGCGAGTCTCGGATCGCCCTGAACACCGGCGTCTCCTCAAGCCCGGTCCAACACGCGATCGCGACCCGGCCGCCGGGGCGTAGCACTCGGTGGAGCTCCTGGGCCGCGGCCACCCGGTCGGGAAAGAACTGAAACCCGTGGTGGCAGATGGCGAAGTCGAATGAGTTGTCAGCGAGCGGGAGATCAAGCGCGCTGCCTTCCAGATACGTGATCGGCGCGGAGTCCGGTTCAGCCGTCTGAGACCGCGCCACAGCGAGCATCGCCGGCCCGATGTCGACACCGGTGACCGTCCCGGTGGTGCCGGTGGCTTGCGCAGCAAACCGGGTCACGACGCCGGTTCCGCACGCGACGTCCAGCACAGCCGAACCCGGCGTGATCCCAAGGTCGGCGATCAGGCGTGCCGCGAAGGGAGTGAACATGCCCGGAACCAGGAACCCTTGGTAATTCGTGGGCGCGTCGCCGACCTGTTTGGACCAGTCCATCGACGTCATTGCGGAACCCCCATGATTGCGATCGTTCGGCCGATTCTCGCGCACCAACCAATCGCTGGCCGGGAGCCCGGCCCATCGGTTCATCATCTGAGAGCCGCCGGACCGTCGCCGATCCGATCACCCCCGAAAGCCGGCTTCAATCGCAAAAGTGATAGTGGTCAGCGCCAAGGAGGCGACTTCTCACGACAGAGGTCGGCCGAGAAAAGTCTCGAGCGCCAACCAGGTGGGGGCATGCGCTAGCGGACCGATTCGGATCAGTCCTCCGTTGGCCTCGCGTTTCACGGTCGCGGACACGCCCACCTTCTTCAGGCGCTCTTGCTGCCCATGCGCGCGTTGCACACCGGTGCGTCCGTGGTAGTGCGCGTCGATGCCGTAGCGACCGCCTTCGACGGGCCAGATGGAAAGACGGTCTGGTGCCCACATCGGGCCGGTTTCTGCCGGCAGCGCCGTGTATTTCACGAGATCTGCACGGGCATCGCGCG
The DNA here is from genome assembly GCA_963720195.1 of uncultured Conexibacteraceae bacterium. Classification (GTDB taxonomy): domain Bacteria; phylum Actinomycetota; class Thermoleophilia; order Solirubrobacterales; family Solirubrobacteraceae; genus Palsa-465. Next base: position 554,006 of record CAVRFD010000003.1, on the reverse strand, counting down.
GATGCATGCTTGTATGCGCTGACCACGTCCTCTCGTCCGGCGCATCCGGCTCAGGATCTCGGCGCCATTTAGCCATAACTCTGATCTTGGCAGGAGTTCGGGCCGGCCTTGTCTCACGCACCTGGCAATGCGACGAAACTCCGAATCCATCGACACCCAGTCGGGACGTGACGACTCGCCGCCAATCCGATCGCGGGCAACAAAGCCGCCGAGCGGAGAGAGCGATCGTCTGCGTCTCTCGCGGTGGCCGCCCGCGCGGCTGAGTGGCTAGTTGCCGTTCCAGCCTCGACTCGACGCTTGGCGCCCGGTCGATGTTCCGTCGCCAAGGTGACTGGTCGGGCGCTCGCGCGTTGGGCTAGCGCCTGTAGATTGCGCTGATGACGATCCGTCGGTTGCTTGCCGAGACAGCCGAGGTGGCCGCGGCCTATGTCGATGGTCTGCCGGATCAGCCTGTTGGCTGGTCGGCCAGCGTGGAGGAGCTGCGGGCGGGGTTAGGTGGCCCACTGCCGGAGGGGTCGACCGATGCGCTGGAAGTGATTTCCGAATTGGTTGAATCCGTGGAGCCTGGGCTTGTGTCTAGCTCGGGCGGGCGGTATTTCGGTTTCGTGATCGGCGGTTCCACGCACGCTGCGCTCGCCGCCGACTGGTTGACATCGGCATGGGATCAGAACGCCGGGCTGTATGTCTGCGGTCCGGCTGCAGCCGTTGTCGAGGAGGTTGCGGGTGCGTGGGTCACGGAGCTTCTCGGGCTCCCACCCGGAGTGTCGTTCGGCTTTGTCACTGGGTGCCAGATGGCGCACGTCACGGCGCTCGCGGCGGCCCGTTATCGGGTTCTTGCCCGGGTTGGTTGGGACGTCAATGAGCAAGGCTTGTTTGGCGCGCCCCTTATTGGCGTGTTCGTCGGCGCCGAGCGTCACGTCACGGTGGACCGCGCTCTTCGGTTGCTCGGACTAGGTGCCGCGTCCATCATTGAGGTGGAGGCTGATGCTCAAGGCCGAATGGTTCCGGACGCGCTTCGCGAAGCACTCGCGCGCCACGACGGACCTCGCATCGTCTGTGCCCAAGCGGGCAATGTGAACACGGGATCGCTGGATCCGCTTGCGGAGATCACTGATGTCTCTCGCGACGCTGGTGCCTGGCTGCACATCGATGGTGCGTTTGGTTTGTGGGCTGCGGCGAGCCTCGAGTTACGCCACCTGGTGTCCGGTGTCGAACGCGCCGACTCGTGGGCGACGGACGCTCATAAGTGGCTGAACGTTCCCTATGACTCAGGCATCGTCCTATGCGCCGACCGAGAGGCCCACCAGGCCGCCATGGGCGTTCGTGCGGCCTACCTCGTCCAAACTGACACTGATGGCCCTCGGGATCAGCTCGATTGGAATCCGGAGTTCTCGCGTCGCGCCCGCGGCTTCTCCGTGTACGCCGCGATCCGCTCGCTCGGTCGCCTCGGGGTCGCTGATCTAGTAGAGCGCTGCTGTGCCCATGCCCAGCGATTCGCGGAGGCATTGGCGACCGTTCCGAGCGTCGAGATTCTCAACGATGTCGTGCTCAACCAGGTACTCGTGCGGTTCCTCGACGACGCCGGGGACCACGACGGGTACACCCGTTCAGTAATCGATGCCGTCCAACACGATGGTGTGTGTTGGCTAAGCGGCACGACCTGGCACGGCATGGCGGCGATGCGTATCTCGGTCTCAAGTTGGGCAACCACCGACGAGGACGTCGAGCGCTCGATCGAATCCATCAAACGCGCCGCAACCGAAGTCCGATCCAACCGTAGGTGACCCCCTAGCCGTCCAGGATCGGATCAGCGATGCCGTTGTCGCCAATCCGCTCGTCAGCCTTGAGCCGGCGAGTTGGTCAAAGCAATAGTGCCGCCACTTACAGCTTTCGTAGCGGCAGCCTGGCATTCCCCTACTTCGGTCGCATGGCGGGCGGGCGAGTGCTTCTACCCCTTTGCGTTAGTGTGCGGCGGGTTGAGCGGGAGGGCCTGGTCTGGATCGCCGATGCCCGTCCCGCGCATCACCCCACTAGCCGAAAGCCGCGCTGACAGCGCCGGCTCCGCGCCACAGGCATCCCAAGGCAGCCCCCACTCCCGCCGGAAGTCAGATTCGACTCATCCGAGCCCGATTGGAAGAGGGGAGACAGGAGCGGGGGGCGTCGCCTTGTAGGTGTCGGTGAGGTGAACGGTGGCTGTGCCGTTGGCGGGTATGGTCGCGGTGTGCTGCCCCGTCGCGACCACGGTCACGGTCGAGGTGCGGCCGGCGGCTGTCTCGGTGACGGTGCAGCGGGCAATTGTTCGTAGTGAGCGTGAACGGTCCGACCGCGCTGCCAGTGGGACCGCTCAGATGCGGCGGGTCGACGGTGAGGCTGGGCGGTGGGGGTGCGACCAAGGGCCCCTCGGCTGTGATGTGGTTCACGATTTGGTCTACGGCGTCATGCAATGGGCTGGAATCGCTGAGCACATAGCGGTCGCTGAAGAACCAGGTCGCCGCCGATCGCCGGCCACGCTCGCGAGTTTCCACGAAGGTCGCACACCTCATAACAAGGGCCTGCGATACCCGCCTGATCCGCCGACAGTTGAGGAGATCATCACGGTCATGCGCGCAGCCGGTGAATGACGCCGACGGGGTCAGGCTGCGTGCTCTCATCATCGTGCTGTGGCGTGCCGGTCTGAGGATCAGTGAGGCGCTCGCGCTCGCCGAGACTGACCTTGATCCAGGTCGCGGCGCGATCCTGGTGCGCCAAGGCAAAGGCGGCAAACGCCGCGAGGTCGGAATGGATCGCTGGGCGTGGGAGCAGCTGCAGCCATGGATCGAGCTGCGCAAGAACCTCCCAGTCGGAGCGTTCTTCTGCATCCTGCACGGATCTACGCGTGGCCGCCCGTGCGGTCCAGCCGGCATGCGTGCGCAACTGCACCGCACCGCAGCCACAGCAGGGGTCAGGCGTCGGTTCGCTTCTCATCAACTCAGGCACGCCCACGCCGTTGAGATGTCCAGAGAAGGCGTCCCGTTGGTGGTCATCCAACGGCAACTCGGGCACGCCGACCTCGGCGTCACCTCCGCCTACCTACGAGGAATCGACAACACCGAGATCATCCACACCGTCCATGAACGGCCCACGCCCATGATCCCGGCAACCGCCGGGCTCACATCCGACACGTAGGCGCCGGCGTGTGAGAAGCGCGACGGGTCACGGTCCTCGTGGCCATGGCCCGTCGTCGCCCCTGGTCGCCGACGCGATCGCGGGCTCGCCGGTAGCGCCGGAGTCGAAGCGATCGTGCCTACCGCCGCCCGTGACGCTCAGATTGACGGCGAACACAGTTTCGCGCCGCTGCAGCAGCGACGGTCGAGGCGGCAACCACTATCGATTGCATTCGGTAACGATGTCGCGGTAGCGACATCGGCAGATTGGTCGTCGTTGGCTCGCTCGAGTCGGTAGGGTCGCCTGGACGGGCCCGTCGTCCACGTTCAACTTGTTCACGCCAGGAGGCATACCATGGCAGACAGCGTTTACCGAGTGACCGAGGTGATCGGAGTCAGCAGCGAGTCGTGGGAAGCGGCCGCCCGCAATGCCGTCGAGGTGGCCGGCAAGTCAGTTCGTGACTTGCGGGTCGCAGAGGTTCTCCGCCAGGACGTGACGATCGAGGACGGCGAGCTAGTGAATTTCCGTGTCCGGCTGGGGATCTCGTTCAAGTACGACACCGGCGACTGAGGAGCGACTTCCAGGTGTAGCGGGCCGTGCTGGCTGGCTCTCTGCGGCCGCGCCGCGCCCCGGAGGAATTCCGATCGTCCACCACGACGTCGACCGAGGCCGGTCAGCACCGTTGGACGGTCGCCAAACGACTCGCGAGTCGGTGGCAGTCTCGGTCGTGAAAGCAGTCGCGAGTGGTCGCGTGCTGCGTGATGGTGGCGACGGAGTCAGTCGTGGGGCCAGCGATGCTCATTAGCTTGCCCTCAACCGAGCAAAGGAGCATCAATGACGATCCTGACCGCAGAGGCCCGCGCGCTCCTCGATTCCAACGCGCTCGTGCACTTGGTGACTCTGAACCCGGACGGAAGTCCGCAGGTGAGCTGTGTGTGGGTTGGCCTGGATACTGACCAGATCGTAATTGGCCACATGCAGCGCCGCCAAAAGGTGCGCAACGTTGAGCGAGACCCGCGTGTGGTGATGTCGGTCGAAGGGCCAGGCCTGAATGAACGAGGCCTCCGCGAGTACCTCGTGATCCACGGCCGCGCGCGTTTGCAGGAAGGAGGCGCCGCAGCGCTCCTGCAGCAACTCGCTCACGTCTACCTCGGCCCCGAAGTCGTGTTCCCGCCGCCCGGGTTCGATGCGCCGGGATACGTCATGCGCATCACGCCACACCGGCTTGGTGGCGTCGGCCCATGGGCCAACGGTTCAGGCTGATGATCGCCGGAGGTTGGTAGCCCGCCTACGAAGTCGCCGCCAAGGCTTGCTTCTATGTCAAGGGCTGTCGTTGTTTGGGTGGTTTAGCTGACGCAGGTCATCGGGGTGGGCGCGACGGTGATCTGCTGAACGTCGCGTCTGGGTTTGGGTCGGTCGGGGATGCAGGCCGGCTCGGGCTCGATGATCGATGTGGGTTCGGGGGTGGGCTGTTGATCGACGGGTGGCTCTGAGAGCAACTGGTGGAAGCGGCGTGCGAGGTGCCGTTTGAGCGAGCGCAACGCGCCCTTCCTGGTCTTGCCTCGGCCTCCTTGCGGGCGAGATACTCCTTGGTGGCGGGGTCGTGTTGGGCGCGGGTGACGGCGATGATGTGCAGCGCGTGGTTGAGTTGCCGGTCGCCGCCGCGATTGAGTCGATGTTGGGTGCGTTTGCCTGAGGAACACGGGATTGGCGCGGTTCCCGTTTGCAGCGCGAACGCAGCCTCTGAGCGGAACCGTTCGTTGCCGGCGGTGTGGCCGATCAGGATCGCGGCGGTCAGCGCGCCGCAACCGTGCTCGGCAAGTAGTGCCGGTCGGTGCGCGGTGACGAGCTCGGCGAGTTCGCCGGCGAGCCGCTCGATATCGCGGTTCACGCCACGCAGGTCAGAGATCTGTTCCAGCGTGATTCGGACCCTGGCGCTGGTCGGGAGCTTCCGTAGCTGCCGAGCGACGCGGTCAAGCGTCCGTGTTTGTGCCGAGCGACGCGGTCAAGCGTCCGTGTTTGGTTGAGCGCTTTGCGGTTGAGTGAGGCCTCGAGCTCGGGGCATAGCTCGAGCAGATGCCAACGCAACCGGTTCACCGTGCGGGTGCGCTCGGCGACGAGATCGTGGCGGTGTTCGACCAGTAGCCGGATCTCCATCGCCTGCTCGTTCAGGTACGCGACCGGGAACCTCTCAACACCGTCCTTCACGACAGCTCTAGCGACGGCGAGCGCGTCGATCTGATCAGACTTGCCCGGCTCGCGCTCACCTTTGCGCGATGCGCCCATCCGGTTCGGCGGCACCCTCACAACCCGCTCCCCGGCCGCCAACAGCGCCTGCTCAAGCCGACGAGAACACGACCGGCAGTCCTCGATCGCCCACACCCGCTCCTCGGCTAGCTCCCGCGCCCACCGCACCGCGGCCAGGTGGCCAGCCTCCTCCGCCTTGATCTGACGGCCGCCGCGCACCTTGCCGGTGCCGTCATCGACCGCCGCCAGCATGTGCGATCCCTTGTGCGTGTCCGCCCCGATCACGATCATTCATGCCGTCCCTTCGTTTGGTTGCCACCGAATGAGGCGGATCTCCGGCGGACAACTGTCACGAGAGGCGAAGCCACGCTTCTATCAAGTCACACCGGCGATCCTCGGACGGCGGCGGGCGACACAAGCTTTGCCGGTCAGGCCTGGCAGAGTCGACGCAATCGTCATCAGTCAGCCCGCCGCCAGCCCAAGGACCTACTGCTCCGGTCGGACGTCACCGTCCGTGCAAGCACTCTGACAGTGACACTCGTCAGAGGTCCCAACGCGATGAAGAGCGGAGGCAATCGCGCGTGACGTGGGAAGAGTGCTGTTCGCGGGCTCCGCGTCCAATGGTGGGCAGTCTGCTAAAAGGTTCGACGTATGGGAAGGATCCGAATCTCCGCCGAGGGTGCAGTTGCAGCACCGCCAGAGCAGACTTATCGATACCTAGCCGACATGCGCGAGCACCATCCCAAGTTTCTGTCGCCTGCTTTCTCAGAATTCGTCGTCGAATCCGGCGGTGTCGGTGCGGGCACAGTTGTGCGTTTCAAGGTGACCGCAGGTGGCCGCAGCCGCGACTACCGGATGGAGGTCTCCGAACCGGAGCCGGGCCGCGTGATCCGCGAGACGGACACAAACTCCAGCCTTGTGACTACGTTCACGGTAACCGCTGAGGGACCTGGATCGCGGGTCGAGATCGCGACCGAGTGGGAGGGCGCCGGCGGTATCGGAGGAGTCTTCGAACGGAAGTTCGCGCCGAAGGTGATGCGCGGCATCTACGCCGACGAACTCGCACGGCTGGACGCATACGCGCGCGGCCAAGCCCCCTCCGGCGCTGAGTGAGCAAATGCCGCGCCCGTCGCCGCGCGGTCTCCACGCGGCGATCGCGCCGCGCCAGCAGCTGTTGACCGGAATCCCGGGACCCGACGTATGCGGGCGCCAGGATGTCGCCGATGCAATCGTGAGGCCGCGTCCGATGCGGACGAGTGGTTTCCGGGCATAGCACTCGCCCGGGCACTCGCACGCCGGCGGCGCTGCCTGGTCGCAAAGGAGCAGTCGGGTGCGAGAGGACTGAGATCGTGAAAACGTTCGCGGCTCTCCGGACGCTGCCGCGTTACGCCTGGAGCGGTCATCTCCGCTCTGTGGCCCCTTTGCTCGAGTACGAGAAGCCCGCTCGGATTGGCGTGCGTTGTCGCGTGGTTGGGTCGGCGGGAGACGCCCGGGGACTGCGCGGCCTGGGCCGACTGGTCCGGGGTTGGCTACCGCCGCCGCATTGAACCGGGCGTGCGGTTCTACCGCAAGCGGATCTCCGACATCATTCACCGGCTGGCATGCCGAGTTGGGTCGGACCACTCGGAGTCGAAGCGGTCGCGTGAAGTCCGTGTTTGGCGCCGGCGAGGATCGCGAGGCGTTCGTTGACGTAGCCGTCCATGTGGTTGAACTTGTACGCAGAGTTTCCGTAGCGGAACTAGTTCCGTCGAGCACGCAGGACGCGGTTGAGATCCTCGACGGCCCATTTCAACTGCAGCCTTGCATAGCGGCGGTCGGTACGGGCGCGGATCCTGTCTCTGATCGAGGCCATCGCCCGTCGGGACGGCGGCGCAACCCTCGACACAGGCACCCGCTCAGGTCTTCTTTTTGGCTTTGAAGGCGATCGCGGAGCTGGCAACGGTCTTGCCCAACGCTCTCACAGTTAGCTTCGTCCTGAGCGGCGTGTGCTTGGCCAAGAGCCGCTTGCCGGATCCGTTCAGGCTCAGCTTGACCGTCTCGCTCTTGCCGGCCGCGACCGTGACTGTCTTGTACCCGACGAGCACGGTCTTCCTCACGGTCTTGGCTGAGGCGGCGACCGCCGTGACCTTCCCATGGTGAAGCGTCTCGACTACCAAGAGCGTCAGCGTGATCGTGCACGAGCTGCCACCCGAGCAGCTCACCGCCACACTCGCGGTCGTCCCCGACACGGTCACGCGACGGACCGCCGCGCTCCCCGGAACCTGTGGCGGGCTTGACTGGACGGTCACCGTGACCAACGCCGACTGGCCGCTGCTGGTGTGATGGGTACTGTCGCCGCCATAGGCGCCTGCGACCGCGTAGGAGCCCGTCTCTGACGGCGTGAACATGACTTGGCACGACGCGACCCCGGTCATACCCGTCGTGGCAAGCGTGCAGCTCCCCGAACTCCCAAACGACCCCGACGTCGGCGACGCCGTGAAGCTCACCGACCCGGACGGTGTGGTCGCACCGCTCGGCGCGGTATCCGTGACCGTCGCCGTACACGACGCCGCACTCCCCACGACCACCGAGGACGGCGAACAGGCCACGCTCGTCGACGTCGGATCGGCCACAGCCGATCCCTGGCCCACGAACCCATCCCCGAACTCATCGACGGCTATGCACAACCCAACCGACGGGCACGCCACCGCGGACAGGTAATTGGTGTTGTCGATCGTGGTCGGGGTCGGTTTCCCGGGCGAGGTCGGGTCAAACGTCACCTGCTGCCCGTCCCCGTCCACGGCGGTGCACTGACTGGTCGACGGGCACGCCACCGCGTTCAGGTAGATGATGTCGATCGTCGTCGGGGTTGGGGCCCCGGGCGAGGCCGGGTCAAACGTCACCTGCTGCCCCTCCTGGTCGACGGCGGTGCACTGGCTGATCGACGGACACGCCACCCCATCCAGAACCTCGGTGCCGTCGATCGTGGTCGGGGTCGGTGTCCCGGGCGAGGTCGGGTCAAACGTCACCTGCCGCCCACCGCTGTCGACGGCGGTGCACTGGCTGGTCGACGGGCACGCCACCCCGTCCAGGTTGGTGCTGTCGATCGTGGTCGGGGTCGGGGTCCCGGGCGAGGTCGGGTCAAACGTCACCTCGCGCCCGTCGTAGCCGACGGCGGTGCACTGACTCACGGACGGGCACGCCACCCCGGACAGGCCATAGCCGCTGCTGCTGTCGATCGTGGTTGGGGTCGGGGTCCCGGGCGCTGCCGGGTCAAACGTCACCTGCTGCCCGTCCCCGCCGACTGCGGTGTCGATGGCGGTGCACTGACTGATCGACGGGCACGCCACCCCGCTCAGGTTGGTGCTGTCGATCGTGGTCGGGGTCGGGGTCCCGGGCGAGGTCGGGTCAAACGTCACCTGCCGCCCACCGCTGCCGACGGCGGTGCACTGGCTGATCGACGGGCACGCCACCCCGCTCAGGTTGGTGATGTCGATCGTGATTGGACCGGACCAAGACAGCGACGCCGACGCGGCCTGCGGCAAAGCGACGAACAGCAAAAGCGCTGCGGTGAAGGCAACGTAGCGCGCGAGGCGCAACCCCGGCCGCGCAGAAACGAGGCTCGGGTTGCCGGCCAGGCGCCCGTGCACGAATAGGTGGCGTACGGGGGCCATGTCTCGCGTGGGTGCGTCGGCGTTCATGCGGATTCCTCTTCCTGGTTCATTCGCGCGCACCGCTCGTCGGCGAGCTCCTTCGGGTTCGACGCGGGCCCTGCTTCGGGATGCTTCCATGCACCGGAGATCGCTCGGCGCTGTTGGTGTCTGCGTTTGATGCGCATCTCGCTCGCCTCGTCGCCGTAGAACGAGTGCATGAGGACACTCTGCAGTTCTGTCGAGGGCCGGCGTGTCAGCACCGAAACCGTCCCCTGATCCTGCTCGCGGCCATCGCCCGGCGCGCTTGACCACGACGGCCCACGCCCGGCCCTGCGCACGGAGCGGCAGCAGGACTCAATCCGCATCACGACGCCCGCGTGTTCTGCGACGCGCCAGGTCTGCTGCTTGAACGGCCCCGGTGCCATCCGGCGTTCGATCCTTGGGAAGGGGCACGCCCCCCGAGGGCACACCGCGAGTTCCAACATAGGCCCGTCCGCCGCCGGCGTAAATAGTTCGATCGAACCTTCCTTAAGGGTTTGGTCGAACCAGGCCCGGCCAAATCGAACTACACGCCTCGGCCCCACCTGACACTGTTGTCTCGGCTAGATTGCGTCCTCAAGGGACTAAAGCGGGGGGCTAAGCGAGTGCCGGTCCAGATGCCATCTCAAAACCCGGTCGGGGAGCGTCGGCCGATCACGGTCGTGCTGGTCGATGAGGAGCAGCTCACCCGTAGGGCGCTGGCTCAGATGCTGACCGGTGGCGGGCTGCAACTCGCCGGGGAGGCCGGCAACGCGACCGACGCGATCGAGGTCGTGGTGGATCTGCGCCCGGATGTCGTGCTGATCGACATCCGCCTCCCCGGAATCTCGGGCGTGCGCGCGATCGAGCGGCTCGGACTGCTCGCCCCAGCCTCGCGTGTACTGGTGCTCACCCGCTCAGAGGAGAACCGTGTGGTCGAAGCGATCCTCGCCGGCGCCACGGGCTACATCCTCAAGAGCGCGCCACCGAAGGCGATCATCGCAGCCGTCAGGGCAACCGCCGCCGGCGAGTCCGTGCTCTCCCCCCAGATCGCCGGCAAACTGCTACAGCGGATCCGCGAGCGCGAGACCCCGATCACGGCCTCTAGCCAAGACGCCGCCACCGCGATCCGCGCCGCCCTCACCGAACGCGAACTGGAGATCTTCACCAAGCTCGCCAGCGGCAAGAACAACCACGACATCGGCAACGAGCTCTCGCTGAGCACAAACACCGTCTCCAACCACATCGCCAGCATCCTCGCCAAACTTCACCTCGAGAACCGCGTCCAAGCAGCCGTCCAAGCAGTCCGCAGCGGCATCTCCTGAACGGGTCGAGGCCGAACCGCCGACCACGAACTCGACACTACGCGATACAACGATCGCATTCCCGCCGCGGGATCTCGAGATTCCGTCAGACCACCTATCGCGAGCAGCAGCGCAAGGACGATGCTGTTGCTACCTGTGGCCCTGTCATCACAGACTCTTGAAACGTCCGACCCCGGTCAGCGCCCGCCTGGCGTGAATACGCTGCGCGCTCCACCCAAACGCCTTACTCACCCCGTTGCTCGCATCCGCACCCGATCCGATCGCACCCCGTTTCGTCGCGCTGCCGGTCATCGCGCAACGCAGCCACTACGGCGACGCCGACTGTTCAGCGCTACCCCAACCGGACAACATCGATAGCGCTCGCCCGCGGCGCGGTCGCAGACCGGATCCAGTGGTGAAAAAGGGGCGCGCGATGCGCCGACCACGCGCCCCCCTGGTTCTCGTTATCGCCGCAAGCCGGCACTCAGGATCACCGGTGGCCGGCGGTGGTGGACCGTGTCGATGATCTCGCGTGTATCTATACCTTGGAGGTTATACCTTGGAGGTAGATCGACGTGATCCCGAGGTGCGCATGCCCGAGCTGCCTCTGGATAGTCGGCAACGGGATCCCTTCGTGCGCCATCTCGATCGCGTGAGCATGCCGCAGCTGGTGTGGTGCGAACCGCCGCCGGACGCCAGCCTCGGCAGCGAGTCGGCGAAGCTCACCGCGCGCAGCTGTCGCTGACCATCCGCGCCCGCGTGTCGGTCCAGCAACGTGCAGAACAGCGGGGCAGCTTGATCCGGTGCTCGGTCCAGCGGGCGACGTGCTCCCATGCCCAATCGTCCATCCCGACCATCCTTGCTTCCCGCCCTTGCCGGGGCGGACCAGCACCGACCCGGTCCTCGCGTCCAGATCGGTCTCGGTGAGGGCGAGCGCTTCGCTGATCCGCAAGCCGGCGCGCCACAGGATCGCGATCAGCGCACGGGTCCTGTCCGCATAGGGTCCTGGTCCGGCTTGACCCATAACTAGGACACACCTCGGGCGGGTTCGATCCGACGATGCTGTGCGCCGCCAAACAAGGGGCTGCGCTACCCGGCAACGCCCGGTCATCGGTGAATGTGTATCTCCGAGGGGGTTTCCGGAAACGACGTCGGCCGCGCTTCCTACTCGCGGTGGGCTGACTAAAACAAGTCAGCCGGGGGCGAAGCACCACATGGCGAATTGACCTCTTTGTGCATCGGCGTCCTGGGCTCTCGCATCGCCAGCGCTTGACAGCGAGGCAGCCGCGAGCGTTAGAGTGACCATGTCGCGCTGGAAGCCACAATGTGAGGGCGGTCGGGCATTGCGCGGAATATTCGTCGTGAGTTTTGTTCTGCTCGCATCTAGCGCGGTTTCAGCGACCGCTGCGTATGCGCAGGTGCCGGTCAATCTCAATCCGCCTACGATCGCGTCCAACCCGCCGAATCAGCCGTTGGTCACGGCAACGGTCACTGATTCCGGCTCGCGATGGGGGCCGATGGCGATCTCCACGTCGGTCTCGGTCGCCGAACCTCCGCAGAATACGAGTCGGCCTGTGATCACCGGCAAGCCGATGGTCGGCGCGAGGCTGAGCGTCACGACGGGAACCTGGTCGAACGACGGCTCGCCGACGACGTTCGCTTACCAGTGGGAGTTATGTGCACCGCTGTGCGACCACCCGATTCCGGACGCGACCGGCCGGCGCTACACCGTCCCGAGCAGCGCCGCAGGCCGCGGCCTCGACGTGCTGGTGACCGCGGTCTCGGACGGTGGAACGCTCTCCGGTGAGGTCTACTCGGAGCCCGTGGCGATTCCAGTCAAAACGGTCGCGCCAATGGTCTCGCCGATCGCGCAACTCGTGGGCAATCCGATGATCCCGCCCGGGCAGCAGTCGTCGCTTGCGCACCTGTTGACGCACGACGGCTATCGCACGGCGGTAACTGTCGGCACCATCGGGAGACTCGAGATCACCTGGACGAGCAGGCTTGACGACAAGAACGTTACCCTCGCGAGCGGCCGGGCGAGTTACAAGGCGCGGGGCGCTCATTCGTTCCGGCTCAAGCTGACCCGAAAGGGAAAGGCGCTCCTGCGAACTTCTCGGCACCTAGCGTTCTCAGACACCGCCTGGTACATCACGCGTAATCCATCCAATCTGCAATGGGGAGAGTGCCGATACCGCGCTACCAAGACCGCCCGCCATGCGCTGAAATTCGGGGCACTGAATTGCGGGCTGAACGACCCGCCGCCACGGTTGAGCTTGTGACTGCCCCGCGCATGCTGCTCGCCGTCCAGGCGATTCCTCGCAGCGCGGCCTGAAGCAGTCGACTTCGATCCATACCGGCGGTCGCACCGAACTGGCAAACCCCGAAGACATCGCATCCTGGCGAAATAGCTGAACGAGGATCCCAGTTATGACTGCGCCAGCGGAAAGACCGCCGAGTCGTTATCGCAGAACAGTCGATCGCGACCTGAATCGTGCCACGATCTCGATCCTGCACTCGGCCGTCGACCGCCCCCGCACACCCAGCCGACCTCGGCTGAACGCCGTCGCTTAGAGATCAAAGCAACATCCAGCACCCGGGCCGCCAGGCGCGCAGCGCCGGCATTTCACTGTCGGGTAGCCGGGGCGGTTGCCCGTCCCCGGCTCCCACGGAACCGTGCTTGCGCTGTTCGCACACGGCTCTTCGGGACGGCGGGTTGTGAACCCCGCCGCCGGCCGGTTATCGACCTCGACTCATCCCCATAGCGCCAGTTGCGGCGAGACGGGGGCAGCGATGTGCTGGTGCCGATGGCGGTGCAGTGGAATCAACGCGATGAGCCCCCGCTCCGTGAAGAACGTGGTGGTCAGGGCATTGTCGACCGCGTGGGTGTGGCTCAGCGCCCACAAGGACTTGCGTCCCGCATAGACCTGTCGCCACGCGTTGCGCCGGTTGACACCGAGCTTGACGAGGTTGCGAGCGATCGTGCGTTTGCGTCGCCAGTGGTGAAGGACGATCGCGCGCAGCCGACGCCGGATATGAGCGTCGAGCGCACGCAGCGTCCACACCTCCGATGGTGCAACGATCCCGAAGAACTGATGCCACCCCGTCAACCATGCGTTGATCCTGGTGATGCAGCTTTCCAGCGTGCCTCCCCAGGTTCTCGGCGTGAGCTGCCGGATCCTGTCCATCGCGTTGCGCTTGGTGCGCTCCGAGAGCAGGATCTCCACGGCCCCGGTGTGCGGGTCTAACCGCAACCGGAAGCCGAGGAAGTGACGGTCCTCCGGGCGGGCGACAGCTGACTTGTCCTGGTTGATCCTCAGACGCAAGCGCCCTTGGACGAACCCGGTCAGGCTGCTCATCACCCGTTGCCCGGCCTGTTCGCTTCGCACATAGACGTTGCAGTCATCGGCATAGCGAACGAACCGGTGACCACGCCGGGCAAGCTCACAGTCGAGCTCGTCCAACACGACGTTCGATAGCAACGGCGAGAGCGGCGAGCCCTGCGGCACGCCCTGCTCGCTCGCGATCACGACACCGTCCGGCAACACCACCTTGGCCTTGATCAGCCTGCCGATCAGCACGAGCAACCGGCGGTCCTGGATTCGCTCCGCGAGCTTGGCCATCAACCGCTGGTGGCAGACGCGATCAAAGAACTTCTCCAGATCGATATCAACCACCCACCCATACCCATCCAGCAGATGCTGCTCAGCCTCCGCGATTGCCGTGTGGCAACTCCGGCCAGGCCGGAACCCATGACTCGACGCGTGAAATGTTGGCTCCCAGACAGGCTCGAGCGTCTGCCTGACCGCCTCACACACCACCCGGTCGGTCACGTTCGGGATCCCCAACCCGCGCTGCCCACCGCCCGCCTTCGGGATCATCGCCCGACGGATCACGCCAGGCCGATAGCTCCCTGTCAGCAGCTCGGCAGCCAGCCTCGGACCAACGATCGGCCACTGCTCATGCAGCGCCTCGACCGTCTGCCCGTCCGGGCCGGGTGCACCCTTGTTCTGCACCACCTTGGAAAGCGCATCCGTCAACCGATACGCAACCTCCTCCATCGTCACAGGCGTCCAGGCATTCACATTGACGATCGTCTTCGGCCAAGCCGCCCGGCCCATCCCGGACCGGTCCGGGACCCTCTTGCGGCGTTCTGCTGTCACGATCGGCAGGCAAAGCTGAGCCACCGTTTCATCGACCGGGACCGCCTTCCCTCGCCCACCAGCGGCGAGCTGGACGGGCATTACCCCGCCGTCCGGTACTACGCGGTCCTCCGACTTCTGCTGGGCCATCGAGTCGTCGTCCTCTCGTTCTCCGACCTACCAGCCCACCAACAACAGGCTGGAACCCAGCAGATCTCCAGGGATAAGACGCAGAGATTTCGCCGTGATCACGTCGCCAATACGCCCTCGGGACCAGCAGGAACAGGGCATCGCTGCCGCGAGCCAGCTCACCCACCCAAGGCACGCCTTACAGCGCTTCACTCTCGTTCGCAACCACAACGCACCTATGGCTTCCTTCAGACACGCCCTCACGGAAGCCCCCGCAGCAGCAACACGCCGCACTGGGGACCGCCCGGTGAACCCCGAGCCGCGCCCTTGCCTCTTCAGTGTTGGGTTCCCCCTGCCAGGGCCCCAGGTCAGGACTTCCACCTCCGATCTCCTACGTCATGCCCTGCATACCCGCTCGCCTACGGCTCGCTTCGCGAAAAGCCGGCGCACCCCAACCCTCAAGTGGCCTAATTTTCAACCGGGTGGGTTCTAGCCCCGGCGCGACCGGTCCACTTTTCGACCGGCCTTGACACGTGTCGGCCCGGCTCGCGGTTGGAGTTGGATCCGATTCTGTTACTCGCGGCGCGAGGCCGGAGCCGGGCAGCGTTCTGGATCGGTCTGGTCCACCGATCCAGCCGTGAGGTTGTGTAGGGTTCTCGCGTGCGCGCATCGGTGCGCATGAGTGAGGAGACTGCTAGATGCCTGGGTTCCGTTCTTTCCGAGCGGCTAGGTCCGCGACGGCTGCGTGCGCTTTCGTCGTCCTACTGCTTGGCGTGCTGGCGCCGGGGCAGGCGCTCGCCGCCGGCATCACTGTCAGCCCTACGAACCCTGTAGCGGGCGACAGCGTTACCGCCACCGGGTCGTACACCACCGAGTGCTACAGCGGCATCTCCAACAACGCCCCACAGATCACGTTCACATTCGAGATCAAGAACAGCGATGGCACGTATTCCGCGGTCACCACGAGCAGTGCGGGCAGCGGCGTGCAGTACACCGCAGTGCTCTCGCTGGCGGGGACGTATGAAGTCAAAGAAGACTTCGTCTGTCCGAACAACAATAACCCCGGCCCGCAAGACTTTCCCACCACCTCAGCCCCGTTCCAGGTAGGGGCCGCGCTGACGGTCGCCCTCTCGACGGACCCGACCACGGTGATCGTCAACCAGCCGGTCACAATCTCAGGAACGCCAAACGGCGGCACCGCACCCTACTCGTACGCCTGGGACCTCACCAACAGTGGGCACTTCACCCCCGCGACGCCGTCAAACAACTCGTCGATCACCACGACCTTCACGACGCTCGGCGTCCACACCGTGAAGCTGCAGATTCAGGACACTGCCACTTCCGGTAGCGGGAACGTGCAGCACACGGCCACGCAGCCCCTCGACATTGACGTCGTCGCGGCGACGCCCGGCGCACCGCCTCCACCACCACCTCCGACTTGCTACACCTCCATACCCGACGGTCTCGCGCACTTCACGACGCAGGGCTGCTTCACGCAGTCCACCACGAACCCGAACGTCTACACGACGAGATCGACCGTGATGATGAATGGCGGCACGCTGACCGGCTACGGACAGACCTTCACGGTCACTACAACGTCGGACGGCTCCCCAGGGCATTTCACGGCCCCCAACTCGACGATCGCAATCGGTGGAGTGGTCGTCTTCTCAGGAAACATCGACTGGACGCTGCCGGCGGGCGGCCCGGGCGACCAGGCGCTGGCGGAGAGCTTCACCGTCGCCGCCGGCTACGACTTCCTGAACCTCAATGTCTCGGGAACCATCTCACTCACACTCGGGCAGAACCAAGACGGCTCCTATTACTCCGACTACGGGCTGAACCTCCAGTTACCGGCAGGTTTCAGCGCCGGCCCGGATCCATCGTTCGGTAGCGTCAGCGGCGGAGCCGCGATCAAGGTCGAGGATTCCGGCAAGGTCGATTTCGGTGGCGTCGTGTTGCAAGCCCAGAACGTCTGGATGGGCTCCTTGCAGGTTGAGAACGCCTGCTTCGCCTATGTCCCGGCCGACGGTAACCAGAGCAACAGTTGCGGGGCAGTATCGGCCACCAGCAACGATGCGCCGATCGTTTCATGCAGCACCAACCCCGACGTGAGCTACTGGGCGGCAAGCGTCACCGTCGACCTGCCAAGCGGCCTGCGGTTGGGAGCATCAGGCAGCATCGTCGGCGACCAGGTCGGGTCATTCTCCGGCGTGCTCGGCAATCTCGGCAGAACGGTCCCGATCACCGCGGGCTTCTTCCTCGATCACATCGCGTTCGGTATGTGCCTCAACCCGCCACCGCTGACGATCGCCGCTAACGTAGGTGTCAGCTTCCTCGGCAACAGCAAAACCGTCGCGGTGGAGGGCGGATTCCTCTACACCGACTCGAACGGCGCGACGCCCTGGAGCCTGCAGATCAACGGTGCCGTCACGGTCGGTGATACGCCGATCGGAACGGCTCAGATCAGCATCGACGGCACCGAAGTCATCGACTTCGGTGTGCAAGCAGGCTTTACGGCGCTTGACAATATCGCCAGCCTGAATGGCGACGTCTACGGATGGATCGATGCACCCGAGAAGGAGTTCGTCGTCGGCGGTGACATCAAGGGCTGTTTGGCAGGCGCCTGCGCCGAGGCATCCGGTGAGTTCTCCAGCACGGGCGTCGCCGGTTGCGTAACGATCGGGAGTACAACGCCAACCTATGACCTGATCATTCCGCTCGGTGGGGGTTCTCCGTACCTTGACACATCGGTTTACCCGATCACGGCCGGATTCGGTTACGACTGGGGTGCGAGCTCGGTCGACTTGCTCGGCGGCTCGTGCGACTTCTCCGCCTACGAGCCCGCCGATGCATTCTCGGCGCGCGCAGCCGACGGGACCACGAAGCTGTCGACAAAGGTCGCCAGCGGAACCGAGGCGGTGGCACTGCGGATCCACGGAACCCATGGGCCGCCGCAGATCGTCGTGCATGGGCCAAATGGCGTGAAGATCAGCTCGCCAACCAAGGGCATCATGAAGCGCCTCAAGGGCCACTACATGCTGATCGAAAACAAGACGGACGACACGGCCGACCTGATGCTCGTGCGACCGGCAGCGGGGACCTGGACCATTAGCCAAGCACCTCATTCCGCCTCGTCGCTGAAGACGATGGATCGTGCCAGCCTCGAGGAGCCACCGACGTTCGGTGCGCATGTCGCGGCCAAGGGCTCCCGCAGGGTCCTCCAGGTTGCCTATGCCGTCCCGGCTGGCACCAAGGTGCGGCTCGTCGAGCATGCGAAGGGTGTCCAACACACGATCGTCAGGCAGCTCGGTGGCCATCGCTGCCCGAGCCTGCCGGCGCTGCGTCCGCATGCCGACCAGCAGATCCTCTGCACGAGCGTGACGTTCACTCCGTCGCTCGGACCGACCCGCAAGCGTCAGATCGTGGCGGTGGTGATGAGGGGCGGGATCCCGCTGATGCAGAAGGCAATCGCCACCTACACGGCTCCGTCGCTGCAGCTTCCGGCGCGTCCTTCCGTGATGCGAGTGCAGCGTGGCAGCGGTGATCTGGTCGTCTCATTCGCGCGGTCGTCGTCCGCTTCGCACTACGCGGTCTCGGCGAAGCTCACCGATGGACGCCAGCTCGCCTTCTACATCGGTGGTTCATGCCGCGCGTTGAAGATCACGAAGGTGCCGGCCCGCGTTGGCGGCGCGATCAAGATCGCGGGCGTGCGCTACGACCTGAAGATGGGCAAGGCGAACACAATCGCGATCAACGCCAACGCAAGGTCGGCCGGCAAAAAGAGCAAGAAGCTGAAGAAGGGCAGGGTCTGCGGCTGACCTAACCCCGCTGATGGGGGTCGCGAGGGGCCCGCTCCCCCTCCCGCCTCCGTGGGCGCCACTCGCCGGCGGGAGCGCGCAGGGCCGTGAGCCGCAGCAGATTGCGCGTGCGATGGCGACTGTCATTGGGCCGACGCGTGGAACGAAGGCGGGAGGCGACGTCAAGCACGGAACTCGTCGACGGTATTGCGTTGGCGACATTCGGTCCGCGCGCACTCGAGCACCCGGCTTCAGCTGCTGCCGACATCGCCGCCACGAGATTGGGTTGACCTGCGTCTCCAGCTTTGTGGCTTACGCCTTCACTCCGCCGGAGGCCAATACGAACAGGTGCTCGCTGCCGTCGCGCACATGGACATCCAGACGGCGAGCCAACCCGCCGTCATACGCGTTCAGCTGCGAGACGCGACGTCGACACTCGTGATCTCCGAAAAGTCCACAGCGACCGAAGAGAAGACCCAGCTGTTCATCCAATTTGTGCGGAAGATCAGCCTTCTGTCAGTCACCAAGAGCTTCCCGCCCGCCTTCCTACCACGGTCGGTGTGGACGGCGCTCCGGGCCGGCACGATGACCCGCTCGCCTGGCAAGAGCTCAATCTGGGGCTTTCGCTGCACCTCAGGAATTATCAAGACCAGATCGGCGACAGCACCAGCTCAGTGAGCGGACTCGGTTCGTGCGCTGGCGCGGGGCCAAGGTCATTGCTTTTGCCGCTGGAGGCCTCTCTGAACCGCTGGCGCATTGGCGACTGTCAGCCTTGCCAGTCTGGCTGGTTGGTGCCGACCCAGCGATCGAAGTAGCGACGGACGGCCTCAAGCTTCGTTGCGTCTTGGCGAGCGATGTCTTCCTCGCACGTGATCTGGGTGAGGTCGCCCATGATCGAGAGCAGCGGCGCCACGGCCGGCTCCTGCGCCAGATACAGCGCCGGCAGAATGTCACGGAACCAGTCAGTGCCGACGACCTCGAGCACAGCCTCGCTCGTGCGTACGAGGCCATGTTTGCCGTCCGCCTCCTGGGCGCGAGCGGGCTCGGTGAACGAGAACGCGGCCCGATAGCTCGCCGCGGCCGGCGGCACAACCCGCTCGTGCCGATCATGGATGCACGCACTCGCGAACCGTCCGACAGCTTCTAGTGCGCTCGCGCGGTCCTCATATATCGGCCTGGTGGCGGTGCGGCTCGTGGAGACCTTGACGGCGAGAAACGGTGTTGACGCCAGAGGACCGTCAAGTTGCGGTCCCAGCGCCGCGTCGCCGACGATTCCGAGCATCGGTGCGTCAAAGCGCCATGCCCTGTGCGCCGTGACATGACTTTCGGTCACCAGCGCCCCTTCCAAAGCAACCGCCAGATACGGCACGTACGTATGGCTAACGAAGCCGTTCGAGGTTCCGCAGCGGGCATGGCGGCCAACCTCGAACATGCCATCGATCTCGTCCTCGGGGTCCCAGAGGCGCACGCGTTCGGGAAGCTCATCGACATACAGGTTCGGCCAACCGAGCCCATGACCATTCGACACGACCACCTCCGTCGCGCCCGCGTCCAGCAACCCTAGTGCTGCCGCGATGACCTCATCGGTGAGCGCCCGACGCCCGGTCCGCCAGTACTCGGGAAACACCGGCCAACACTCGACATGGTCGACGATCCCCGATGCCCCCTCCATGTCCACCCAGAGCAGGACTCGCACGCCGTCACGTCTCCCTCACGCGCGGCCTATGCCTGCTCGGGAAGTGGAACGGTATGGATCAGTCCGATCCTCCAGCCACCGTCCTGGCGACGGAACAGGATTGATGTCGGAGCCTCGAGCGTCTGCTTCTGCCCGTCCATCGTGTAGCTCTGCTCAAGCACAAACGTGACGAGCCCCACATCACCCCACACGGCCTCCTGGGGATCGCTCATCCGGGAGTGCACATCCGACACCGTGTCCTGTAGCTGCGACATGTACGCAGCGATCGAGTCCCGCCCACGCCTCCACCCCCGCGAAATCTCATCAACGCTCTGGGCATCATCAGTCAGCATCGAACCGAGTTCACTCAACTCCATGCTGTCCAGGAGTTCCAGCAGTTGCTGCGCCATCTGCGTCAGCGCAGCCCCAGACTCGTCCGGCATGCCTCCTCCTTTCTACGTTCGGTGCACGCTATCCCACCCACGACAACTCGTGCAACCGACCCGCCGCAGCATCATCTGTGCCGGGCCTCCCACCGGAAAACGGGCCGATTAGTATCGCCGCGGCCGCTCCCTCTAGCCCCCCGGGTATCCCCTTCAGTACGGCCAAGCGCATGGTGCAGGCGATCGCTTCCGTGCTCGCGGCGCGCCGCACCGCGCTATCGCGTCGGCGACGAATCGCGGGCCTTCTGCGGCTCCCCGCTTTCATAGCGGAGGCTTATATGTCCTTGTGAGTTCTAGTCTTGGACTTCTGGACCGAGCTGAGCGACTATGTGCACCGCAGCACCCTCTCCTCCCTCAGAGCGCGCTCCGTACCGGCCCCATATCCCGCTTGTGCGGAGCGCTCTCTACTTAATCGCGTGCGCCGGCTCCTGCCGCGCGAACACTAGGCCGGTGGTTATTGCGCCGCGATCCCTTTTGCGTTCCGACGCTTGGCGGCCGCGCTATTCGTTTGGCGACGATTCGCCCCTCTTCGAGATGCTCGGAATCGGCGATGAGAAGGTCCTGCCTATCAGCGTCGTGGACCGCGCTCGCGTGGCTGTGTTGTTCAAGCGGTGATGCCGCGGATGTCGAGCTTGGCGACGAGGTCAGGGTCGTTGAACACGTCGATCGCGACCGCCTGATCGTCGACGACTGTGAACGCCAGCACCGCGAATGGCCGATCACCGTCGAGCGCGACCACGCCCGCGGCACCGTTGACGAGTGCGGGGCGAACGTGCGGCGCGAAGCGCTGGGCCATCATTGCCCCTTCTGCGACTCGCTCGGCACCGTGTAGCTCGAGCGGGTCACCGTCGCTGCGGTGAGCGCGGAGTACGACGTCGGGGTTGAGCATGGTTGCCAGTGCATCGAGGTCGCCGTCGCGGAAGGCGGCGAAGTAGGCGTCCACGACGGCCCGCTGTCGGGTTAGGTCCGGGTCTGGCGCTGGCGCGCCTTCGCGCACCCGCCGGCGGGCGCGACTGGCTAGCTGGCGGGTTGCCTGTGGTGAGCGTTGGAGCATCACGGCGATTTCGTCGAAGGGAACGGCAAACATGTCGTGCAGCACGAACGCGAGCCGCTCGGCCGGGCTGAGTGTGTCGAGCCTTCGGTAGGTCTGCCTCCTGTCGCGCGCTTCGATGGCTAGGATCCCGGCCCGTCACACTGACTCGCTGTCCAGCCGAGGAGATCGCATGTCCCGTTTTGCGAAGGTCAACCTACTCGAGGTCGAGGACTCTGTCTCCGGGCGGGTGGAGGGGCTCGAGGGCCGGTTTAGCCGTAAGCACCTGGACTCCCGTGACCTCGGGGTCAGTCTCTTTCGGTACGCCCCGAACCTACGCAGCGCGGCGGCGCACAGCCATAAAGAGCAGGAGGAGGCCTACGTCGTCGTTGCCGGGTCCGGCCGTATCTTGCTTGACGAGGAGACCCAGGAGCTCCGGGTTTGGGATGTCATCCGCGTCGCGCCCGAGGTCGTCCGAGCATTCGAGGCCGGCCCCGACGGGCTAGAGATCATCGCGGTCGGCGGTCCCAAGCCCGAGGAGGGCGATGGCGTGCGCGCCACCGCGTCCTGGCCCGACACGGACTAGTAAGGCGGCCGTTCACCGTCGAGCTCGGCAGCCGGGCAGGCGGACCAGCGGTCGACAATCTCCTCCGGGATCGCGTCATCGCTTTCTCCTAACGGATTCGGAGCGAACCTGCGAGTGCTGATAGGACAAGCTGTGGTTGCCTCTCAGTCGGCGACTCCCCGGCTCGGAGCGAACCTGCTTCTAGCGAGTCGCAGGCTCCACCGCTCTCCTGCCAGCAGCCCTCGTTCGCTCGTGGCGCAGGGGATGCAGTTCGCGACCTGACGTTGGACATTCGTGGCTCGGCTTCTTCGCGGGACCGACGATGTTGCAGTGCGGGTGACAGCGGCATAACACGTACCGTTACCGGCGCGTAACCGGGCGCGGTACGCTCACGACCGTTCTGTCTTGAAGCCGACTGATCAGGTCATGACAGCCCGACCAAAGGGAACGTCCGGCATGCGTCGCCGCACACTCGTCGCCACGTTCGTCCTCGCGGTTGCCGTCGTCTTGCTACTCGCAGCTTGCGGCGGCAGCTCAAGCGGCCCGAGTGTGGCGCGCTCAGGTGGAGCGGCCAGCCCGGCAGCCGGTTCCGGCTCGATCGGTTCCGGCTCGGTCGGCCCGGGATCCCCTGACTTCACGGCGCGACTGCTCAAGTACGCGGCGTGCGTGAGGGAGCACGGCGTGCCCAACTTCCCGGACCCGAACGCCAGTGACGGGTTCGCGATACACGTGGATCCGTCTTCGCCCGCGTGGGTGGCGGCACAGGCGACGTGCCACAAGCTCCTGCCCGCTGGCGGCCCCCCCGCCCGCGGCTCGGCGACACACCCTTCCGCACAGGCGCTCGCGCAGATGCTGAGGGTGTCGAAGTGCATGCGTCGCCACGGTATCCACGAGTTCCCCGACCCTAGTTCTCGTATGCCACTCCACCCCCCGGCCCGCGGTGTCATCACCGACATGAGCGGAGTGATCCTGGTGTTCCCGTCCGCGCTCGCCATGCGATCACCGGCGTTCGCGCAAGCGGAGGCCGCGTGCAATCTCGGGATCCGACCACCGCAGTAAACAGGCCCGCAACCGCCGACCGGCCACGCGTGTGCATCCAGGCGTGCCACCGACAGCCCCATGGCGCCTCTCACCTCCGCTTTGGACGAACAACGAGTCTGAGGCGCGCCACTCGGCGCGCTCCCCCGCTTACCCCGCCGCGAGCGACCATCGCCGGACGACAGCATTCATCGATGAGCGCGCGCACACGCCGCTATCGCTTTGACGAGACTCAGCGGCGCCAGAGCGCGAGCGCCGAGCGATCGCAATGCCCGGATGTCGGCAGCCTGCGCGGGAGTGCGGGTCGGGTGACGTTGCTGAAGTTTGGCTGTTAGAACTGGCGTGTGATCATCCGACGGGAGACTCTCGAGGATCGCCCGACGGTTGATGCGGTGATCTCGGCGGCGTTCGAGCGGTCCGGCGGCAGTGATCGGCCGCCAGAGGTCGACTTGGTTCGGGCGCTGCGGAGGGATGTCGGATGGATTGGATCGCTCTCACTGGTGGCCGAGTGCGATCGGCGGATCGTCGGCCATGTCGTCTCCACCCGCGGGTGGGTCGGTGAGCTCGCTGCGGTTGGCCTCGGTCCGCTCAGCGTTTTGCCGGACCATCAGGGTCAGGGCGTCGGGCATGCGCTGATGCACGCTGTTATCGGCGCTGCCGATGCGACCGGCGAGCCGCTGATCGCGCTGCTCGGCGACCGTCACTTCTACGGTCGCTTCGGGTTCGTGGAGGCGTCCGGACTGGGGGTTCTCGCTCCCGACCCCACTTGGGGTGAGCACTTCCAGGTGCGGATGCTTACAGACTGCCCGTCGCAGATCGGCGGCTCATTTCGCTACGCGGCACCCGTTAGCGACCTCTAAGACCAGACGGCAGGCCCGGGCTGCTTCGCATCGCGGGCGCCAAACGAAGCCCCGGCGCTCTCGGCTGCTAGGGAGCCACTAGGTGCGCTTCTCGTTCCGTCAGATCCAACAGACAGGCCGAACCCACTTTCACAGGCTCCATGGCGCTTCGCTCTCCTACCGAGTCACCCGCCATGCGCGGGGAGGTGGTATCCGCGATCGTGATCTCTTTCGGGATTTGGACCGCACGCCACTGAATATCGCGTCGCCGACGATCCGGGTTCGCGCACCTTCAGCATCCACTGCGTAATGTTCCAAGCGTGCCCGGCCTGATCGCCAAGCTTGATCACTGCGTGATCCACGTGTCGGACTGGGCCGTCTCCAATCCGTTCTATCGGGATGTACTCGGTGCTGAGCTCGTCGACCGCGATCATGGCACGTGGGCGTACCGCTTCGGCGCCGCGCAGCTCAACGTCCACGGTCCCGGCGTGGTCGGTGGGCCTGTCGCGCATGTCCCCGTTGCGCCGGGAAACAGTGACCTGTGCTTCGAGTGGGACGGCCGCATCGAGGCCGCCGTCGAGCACCTGAGGCGCTGGGAGGTTGACGTCGAGCTCGGACCAGTCGAGCGCAACGGGGTTCGCGGCCGTGGGGTCAGCGTCTACTTCCGAGATCCTGACGGAAGCCTGATGGAGTTCATCTCTTACCGCGACTGACTCGCTCCGGCCAGACCTCCGCAGGCGACTCTCGGGACATCCTTGTCGAGCTCCATCGCCGCCAGCCGTTTCCGGTCGAGTCTCACTGATCCGCTTTCGTGGAAGGATCAGCACGTACGGGTCGATAATGCGAGGAGGTCATCATGCGAGCAAACGGCATCGCTCAGTCGGGGGTCGCGCATGATTGAGGCGCTCAACATCTTTGAAGCGATCATCACGCAGGGCCGAATAGACGCGGCCGTCGCCGCGGGCGCGACTGGGACCCGAATCTTTGTGTACGACATTGACCCGGGTGCAAGCTCCTGTCCCTACCACTACGAGTACGTCGACGAGTGGCTGCTAGTTGTCTCAGGCTCCGTCGCGGTCCGAACTCCCGACGGGGAAGACACGCTCGAGGCTGGCGCACTGGTGCGATTTCCGGCCGGTCCTGACGGAGCACACAAGATCATGAATCGATCCGACTCACCCGCACGCACGCTACTGCTGTCGATCGACCATGGTCCAGCTGTCTCGGTCTACCCCGACAGCAACAAAGTCGGAGTGTGGCCCGGAGAGTTCGATGAGAACGGGCTCATCTTCGTGCGCGACTCCGCGGTCCCGTGGTCACACGGAGAGGATGGCTGGGACACGCCCGACTGAGGCCTTAGCCCCGGCCACCGTCTCTGATCCGATCCAGCGGCAGGGCGGACGAGCGCTTCCACGCCTGGATCTCAATCAAATCGGGGCCTCCTTCGGCGACGACGCGATGCTTTCGAGGGCGCGGAGCGTCCCTGTTCACCGGCTGTTGACTGGGTCAGGGCTACAGTTTCGGTACAGACTTGGAGCAGCGGGGCGGGTGTCCGTTGTCCGGATCCCAATCAAGGTCCGTAGCTGACTCGAGGAGCAGCTGGAGGGCTCAAGATGAGCTGGCCGGATCGCGCCGACGCAATGTCGCGCCCACACAAACCCTAGGAGGACATCATGCCTGGACTCGCGGGCCGCATCTCGACGATGACGAAGGCGAAGGTCTCGCATCTGCTCGACAATGCGGAGGATCCGGCCGAGACCCTCGACTACGCCTACAACCAACAGCTCGAGGACCTCCAGAAAGTCAAGTCAGGAATCGCTGAGGTTGTCACCGCCAAGAAGCGCCTGCAGCTGCAAGAGGAGCAACTTCATCAGCAGGCCGACAAGCTCGACTCGCAGGCCAGGCAGGCGATGTCCGCGGGCCGCGAGGATCTTTCGCGCGCGGCGATCGAGCGTAAGCAGCTGATTATCGGCGAGGTCACCTCGTTGGACAAGCAGGTCGCCGACCTCGAGACTCAGCAGCAGAATTTGACAGATTCCGAGCGCAACCTGCAGACGAAGATCGAAGAGTTCCGCACGAAGAAGGAAGTGATCAAAGCGCAGTACTCCGCGTCGGAGGCCCAAGTGCAGATCTCGGAGGCTGCAACTGGCATCGGCGACCACATGGCCGACCTCGGCGAGGCGATGCAGCGGGCAATCGACAAGACCGACGACATGCAGGCGCGGGCAGCCGCAGTCGACGAACTTCAGGCCGCCGGGACCTTCGACGACCTGATTTCAATCGGCGGCCCGCCGCAGGACGAGATCGACAAGCAGCTCGCTCAAATCGGGGAGCAGGGTGCGGTCGATCAGGAGCTGGCCAAGATGAAGGCGGAACTCGCCCCCGGCGCCGCGCAGCCCGTACTCGGCGCCGGCGATGAGGCGACCTCGGCTCCGGCTTCCGCTTCGAACCAGGAAGCGACCCCGGGTTCAGGCGACGAGACGCCTTCCCCATAATCGGTGCGTGCCCGATTGTTCGCCTTACTCAGAGCGAATCGACGATGCGCTGGCGCCGCGCCTGGTACTCGACATCACTCAGCGCTCCCGCGGCCTTGAGCGACTCGAGCTGGGACAGCCGCTCGCCAACGTCGGAGGTCGCCGGGTGCTGGTGGGCGCGCAGCTCGGAGATCGCCTGTTCACGAGCGCTGGAATCACCGGAGAGAATGGCCTGCAGAAACGGAGCGGCGTCAGTGGCACTCACTACTTGTGTCTCCACATACGTCGCGTTCTGAGGGCGCGGGATCTCACCCGGCGCGATCGAGGCCGGTGAGCCGACGGTGCCGGTGGATGACTCGGCAAAGCGGCGGTCCTTCTCCGCGCGCTCGGCCTTGAGGCTGATCCGGGGGTCGGACTTGTCAAAGTGCGTGATGTCCTTCTTGCGATCGATCAGGACGGAGACATGGTCCCCGGGCCCGGGCTCACGAAAGTCCAGCGCTAGCCCGGGCGTCGCCAGCACCGCCCGAAACGGCGCCCCGCTGGCTGGCGTGACGTCGGCCAACCATTCGAACAAGGTGTTCCGACCATCGTTGCCATGGTGCTTGACATGTCGCTCAACAATCACTGCCTCGCCCGGCTCCAGGTCCTTGTGACCAAACACGGCGCACCGCCTCTCTCATGTGGTGCCCTCCCCGGAGGACAGTCTCACGCCAGTCTACGTGTGGGCGCCGATTCGACCAAGCCAAGCCATCGGTGTGCCTCACCGGAGCGCGCGGCCGGGGCGGCCACGGCGGCGATCGGGATCTGATGAACTGGCGGGCGTGGGAAAGGCCGAGCTTGAGTTTTTTGACACGGACAAAGTTCCGTGGACTCCCGTAACGCGAAGTCCTGGTGTCTCAGAACGAATCCTTGCTCGCGACCCTGACAATGGGCTGCTCACGCGGATGGTCCGCTGGGATCCGGGCATTGATACATCCAGCGCCGGCCCGGTCACACACGAGTACGTCGAGGAAGTCCTGATAATTTCCGGCTCGATGCGCGATCTTCGACTTCAGCAGACGTTCAGCGCGGGATGGTATGCCTGTCGACCCCCAGGGATGATTCACGGGCCGTGGAGCACTTCGCAGGGCTGCGTCATGCTCGAGATCCAGTACGCGGGCTAGCGCTGGTGGCGGGCTCATGTGAAGGCGCCACCGAGGGCTAGGGCGAACACATGCATCGGGTAGACCCCGGGCAGGGTCGCCACCGTCGGTAGCGTGACGCTCGAGACCGTCTTCCCGGGCTCGAGTTGGATTCCGACAGCGAACACGCGCGCTTTGTGGCTGCGCTTGCCCGCGACTCCCTGATTGCCGGATCCTGTTGAGTCGTTTACGTAGGCCGCGGTCGCGACCGTGGTGTTCGAAGAGCTGTTTGGTTTGTTGAACCAGTTATCGAATGCGAGCTCGTATGACTGGTTGGTCCCGTCGGTGTACTCGATCGTGCCAGTCCCGGAGTACTCGTTCCTGCCCGTACCGGACCGGTCGTCGATGGTTGATGCGCCGATGACGGTCAGCTGTGTGGCTGTCGACGAGGCGGGCATGAGGATCGTCTGTCCCTCGGCTAGTACGTTGTCGGCGGTGCCCGCCGGGACATCAGGCCACTTTAGGGTCGCCGCATCGACGGTGACCGTCGCGCCGCGGGCGAGTCCGGCGGCCGCCAGAGCCTGCTCGGAGTAGCTGTTCCCGTTGCCGTCGAAGTTGGCCGCCTTGATATTGCTGTCATCGCTGATCGCGCGGTTGTCGTACGCGGCTTGCAACGAGGGGTAGGGGACGTCGACGGTCAGGCCCGTGGCGGCCATCGGATAGCTCATGTCACCGTAGGTAAAGCTCGGGCCGAGCGGCACCCGGTCCGCCCGAGGCGATGTCCCTGGCGCGACCGATACGGCCATCTTAAGGTTCACGGTGCTGTTCGCAGGCACTGTCACCGCCGGTGATGCCGGTGAGATCGTTACGCCAGAGGGAAGCGAGGGGGTCAGATCTACGACCACGGCCTCAGACATATGACTGGTAACGGCGACTTCAGCCGAAGCCGAGGCGCCCGCAGCAACGACGGCCGGTGAGCGGGCCCTCACGGTGATCGGACCTGGGACCGAGACGGTGGCTGACGCGCTGAGGTCGCCCGAGTCGTCGGTGCCGGCTGAGGTGAGCTGCGCCGTCAGGCTCTTTACCTCACCCTCGGCTGACTCCGGGGTCGTGACACGGAAGTAGCGGGTCGCGCTCTGCCCGGAAGCCAGCGAGAGGACCGTTGTCCCGTCTAGAGGAACGAAGGTCCATGCGGATGGGACTCCGAACCGCACGGTGCCGTCTGTGATCGGCACATTCCCATGGTTGACGAATTGAGCCTTTGCTGTGAAGGTCGCGCCCGGTTCGACGATCGTGGGCGCGGTCAGCCGCACGTAGCGGTTGCCGATCGTCTTTGTGACGTTGAGCGTCCCACGCAGCGGGAGCGCTGTGAGCGCGGAGGAATCTCCCACGTATAACGAGAACCGTCCGTTGGGCAGGGTCCAGCCGTCTGCAGCGGTGTTGAAATACGAGAGCTCGTGTCCAGTGATCGTGAAGGTGATGGTCTGCGACTGATGCGGCCGCAGCGTCACGCGGTCGAAACCCTCTAGCTGGCGGGGTGGTTCCCCGGCCACCGCCGGATCGCCGATGTAGAGCTGCGCGACGTCGCTTCCGCGCACGTTGCCGGTGTTCGTGATCGCGGCCGTCACCCTGGCCACGGTGGCGCCCTGACCCTTTGAGCTGTCTGGCCCCGAGGTGCTGTTGACGACTGACGTGGGCGTCACGGTCAGGTGGTTGAAGCTAAAGCTCGTATAGGAGAGGCCGTAGCCGAACGGGAATAGCGGTGTTACGTGCTTGGCGTCATACCAGCGGTAACCGACATCGAGGCCCTCGGAGTAGTCGACCTTGCCGTCGACACCGGGGAACTGTGACCGAGAGGCCGTCGGGATCTCTGACAGGCTGGTCGGGAACGTTTCAGGTAGGTGCCCGCTCGGATCTATGTCGCCAAACAGCACCGCGGCGATCGCGCTGCCGTCTTCTTGCCCCGGGTACCACGCTTCCAGGACGCCCTTGACTCGGCTGAGCCAAGGCATCAATACCGGTCCGCCGGTGTTCAGCACGACGATCGTGTTGGGATTCGCGGCCGCGACCGATTTGATCATGGCGTTCTGTTTACCCGGCAGCGAGATGCTCTTCAGGTCGCGCGCTTCGCGCTCAAAGTAGCTCGCGAACACGATCGCTACTTGCGCCTTCCCGGCAGCGGCGGCAGCCTGGGCCGGATCGGTACCCGAATAAGACGTGACAGTGGCCCGTGCTCCGGCGCGGGTGATGATGCCTTTCAGCGGACTGATTACGGACGAGGCGATCACGTGGGAGCTGCCTCCTCCGGCAGTCTCAGGATCAGTGGTCCCGTCGGGGCCGATCACGGCGATCGACTTGGTGGTCGCGGTGCTGAGCGGGAGGATGCTGCCGGTGTTCTGAAGTAGTACCACTCCGCGCTCGGCCACTTTCAAGGCGAAAGCTCTGTCGGCGGGAGTGCTCGCGGGGCTTGAGATGGTCCCTGTGGGCGGATCGTTGAAGAGGTCGAACCGGAACATCTGGGTCAGGATCCGCCGAACGGCATCGTTGATCGTCAAGGAACTCACCTGCCCGTCGGCGACCGCTGCCGCAAGTCGCCCGTTGTCCCAGTAGAAGCTCCCGCGTTCCTGATCGAGCCCGGCGTTTGCGGAATCGACGGTCGAGGCGCTGGCTGCGCTGTCGGAACGGACAAATCCGGTAAAGCCCCACCGGAGATCGAGCAGTCCGGTGAGCAGGCTGGGGTTCTGACACGAGTAGATGCCGTTCAGCAACGGATACGCGCACATGACCGACGCGACACGTGCCTGCACGACGGCGCTGTAGAAAGGCGGGAGATAGATCTCGTGCAGCGCCCGCGTGTTGACAATCGTGTCGTCGTTGGACGTACCACGGTTGGTCTCCTGGTTGTAGGTGACGAAGTGCTTGACGTCGGCAATCACATCCTGGCTCTGAATACCTCTGATGTCGGCTGTGCCTAACGCAGAGGTCAGGAACGGATCCTCGCTGAACATCTCGAAGTTGCGACCCCAGCGCGGGTCGCGCTGGATGTTGATCCCAGGGCCGAGCACCATCGCGATCCCCTTCGCACGATGCTCCTTCGCGTTGATGACACCGTACTGATAGGCGAGTTCGGGGTCCCAAGCCGAGCCGAGTGAGACCTCCGATGGCAGCTGCGTCACGTCGGTGGCTGCGTAGACACCCAAGGAGCCATCCTGCTCGCGGAGGGTCGGGATGCACAGAGCCGGCTGGGCGGGTACGACCCCCTGATACCCGAGGTACCCGACAGGCTTATTGGAGGCGACAACATACATCTCGGCGATCTTGCTCGCGAGACTCATCCGCGACAACAGCATGTTCACCCGCGTCTCGACCGGAAGTGACTGATTCAGCCACGGGCAGTCAGACGCAGCGACTCTGCCGACACCGCTAGAGCTGCCTGTCCGAGCTTCATAGCTTGCTGCAACCTCTGGTCCGACGGTCGTCACGGGAGGGGTACCGGTCGACATGCTCCATACAGCCGCCGCGTGCGCATCCGCCCGGCTGGTCGCGAGCAGTCCTGCAACCGCTACAACCGCACACAGGCTCGCGATGGCCGAACGCGGACCCATTATCGCGGACCTAAAAACAGTAGGCGCGGGTGTGCGAGCTTCGGATCCCGAAAGTTTGGCAGGCGAACCGTCGATCCGTGCCGCTCGTAGAACGCAACCGCTTCAGCCCATCGCGAGCCCATCACTGGCCCGGACAGCCCGTCTGCCACGGCTGCGATCACGGGGATCTCAGACCTGCTTTCACTCGCGGACATACCTCTTCGCGTTCATGCCGAGAATCCTCCTTCGCGCGGAGGCGCGCATCCTGACGATGATCGCATTCGTCTCCGGGGCGCAGCCGAGCCGACGATTGCCCGCTCACCCCCGCTTCAGGAACCTCAAACCGATCGCCAGCCAGATGCTTGCGTTTTCCATCGACGCCAGCCGGCCCGAGCTGACGTGCGCCTTGGCGACCAGCGGCGCGTGACAGAACTCCCGTACGGCGTGTCCTTGCAGAGCGAAGACGTTCGTCGTAGGGATGACGCCGCGCATAAAGCGCGTCCTCAGACTAGGAGACGATCGAGATGCAATACCTGGTTTCCGTGATTGACGACAAATCCGGCTCGGCGACCGCAAGCGAGATGGCTGCGATCGACTCGTTCAACGCTCGCCTCAGGGCCGACGGGCATTGGGTCTTCGCTGGAGGTCTAGGTTCTCCAGATACCGCCACCGTCATCGACAACCGAGACGGGGAGGTGCTCATCTCGGATGGCCCCTTCGCTGAGACAAAGGAATACATCGCCGGCTTCTGGATCATTGAGGCTCGCGACCTCAGTACGGCGCTCGAGCTCTCCGCCGAGGGGTCCAGGCACTGTAATCGGCGAGTCGAGGTGCGGGCGTTCCTGGTCCAGTGAGCGTGCCGGCGTCCCGGGGGACGCTCCGTTTGCTGCGGAGACGGACCGTGGGGCCGGCACGCCGGACTACGTCGAGCGCAACGCCGTAGCGGTCGCGATCAGACCGTTCAGCGGTAGCCTCCCCGTATGACGCCGGTGCCGCCCGCGAGGCATCTTTTGCGCGCACGGGATTTCGCGGACTCCCGCTATGCCGAGCCGATCGGTGTCGATGACCTGGCGGCCGCTGCGGGTTTGTCGCGTGCGCACTTCAGCCGCGAGTTCAGCCGGACGTTCGGCGAGTCTCCGAAGGCGTACCTGATGACGCGTCGGCTCGAGCGGGCGGCATCGCTGCTGCGTAACACCGACCGGTCGGTGAGCGAGATCTGTCTGGACGTCGGGCTGGTCGGCCTCGGGTCGTTCACCACCAGCTTCAAGCGTCATTTCGGCAAAACAGCCTACGGAGTATCGAGTGAGCTTCCCGCCGGCATCGGCGCAGGTGGTCGTTCCCGCGTGTTATTTGCGCCAATACGGTCGTCCGCAACACAGCACAAACCGAGAAGACCGAGTGGTGGTGGCGCATTAGCTTCCAGGACAGCACACCACTGAAAGGAACAGACGATGCACGTACAAAACGCACAGCTGTGGGTCCACGACCAGAACGAGGCGCTCGACTTCTACGTCGGCAAGCTCGGTTGGGAAGTCCGTAGCGATGTCACGATGCCGGAGCTCGGTGGATTTCGCTGGCTGACTGTAGGGCCGGTCGGCCAAGACGACTTCTCGGTCGTGTTGATGGCTGTACCGGGGCCACCGATTATGGACTCAGAGACCGCTGAGCAGGTCCGCTCACTGATGGCGAAGGGGTTCGCCGGGACTGTGTTCCTGACGACCGATGCCGTTGACGGCGACTACACACGGCTCAGTCAGGCCGGCGTGGAGTTCACATCTGCGCCAACCGATATGCCATACGGCCGTGACTGCGGGCTTCGAGACCCGTCCGGTAACCAGCTGCGACTGGCTCAGCTCTCTCCGCAATTCGCCGCCGCGTAGCGCGCTTCCCTGGGGGCTCTGTCGAGGAGCCCCCAAAGGAAGCACCCTGAACCCGTGAGCCCCAATCCGACACCGCCCGGCGACGCTCCGTCGGCTCTGAAGGTGGAGTTGCTGGCTGCAGGGGACGCCACCGGGTTCATCCGGCGAGGATCTACCGGTTCTCAGCAACGAACTGGCTGGCGGTGAACGGCGTACCCTCGGGATCTGCCAGCACGGTCAGGCGGACGTACGGGGCATCGAGCGGTGCAACAAGCACGTTACCGCCGAGCTTGGTCGCCTCGGCGGCGGCCACGTCGGCATCGTTTACCGCGAATGTGACATGCCAGTGCGGCTGCTCGTTGTCCTTCAGCGGTTCGAGCACCGCGACGACGTCCTCGAACCCGGCCGCACCCATCTCAGCCGCTCCTTTGCGCATCCCTGGAACGATCGTCTCGAGATAGTCGCCATACCCCGGCAGCGTCCAGAACTCCGCGCCCCCGAGTGACAAGGTGGTCCAGCCGAACACCTCGCCGTAGAACTTCTTGGCGGCTTCCAGGTCGGTGGTATGAAGTGTGTTGAAGTTGACGGCGCCGTGTTCATTGACGATCTTCGCGCCCTTGGTGCGGCCGGCCTGCCATACGCAGAAGACCGCGCCCTGCGGGTCTCTGAGGATCGCCATCCGGCCCGCGTCAACGACATCGAACGCCGGTGCGAGCACCTCGCCGCCCGCTAGCCTGTACCTGGGCGACCGCTTCATCCGCGCTCGTGACGGCGATGTATGTGTTCCACGCCGGCACCGGTGCGTGATCAGCCGGAAGCTCACCGATCCCGGCGGTGCTGCCGCCACGGATCGTCGCGATGAAGAACCGCTCACCTGGGGTTTCAATCGCCGGAATGAACTCCCAGCCGAACAGCCCACGGTAGAACGGCAGCACGCTCTCAGGATCCTTGTAGCTCGCATCGACCCAGCACGGCACGCCGGGGATGTACTCGTCGCGTTCCGACATCCTGCCCTCTCCTAGTCGTTGACGGTGCCGAAGACCGTACCCGCGATTTAGGTCAGCACCTGTCCGGTTCAGCGAATCTCAATTAGATCCACGTACCCGCGCCATATGCGCGCCGCAAGCCGATTGAGCGAGCCCGACCGCCGAAGGCGAAGGCGAACGCTGGGCGTAGGCGGGTCCGGCGCGACATCAGGATGAAATAGATAATATCAATCTACTTTGTCAACATTGACGTTGGATGAGCGAGAGACGGCTCTTTCAAGCGCCAGAACGGAGAACACGGATGAGGATCAGACGACCAGATGTCACGCAATCAAGGCGACCTGCGCGTATCGCCGCCTCCGTCGGCCCGCTCCCGCGATGGTGGGGGCGCCTGCGTCGAGCGGCCCTCCCCCTTGCGGGCAGTTTCGCCGTCGGCCTCGCGCTCACCCCGGCCGCGGGGGCGTCTGTTAGAGGATGGCATTCCGGCAGCGGATGGAACCCGGGGCGGGGCGGCGTATTGAAGGCTCTGCGGGGGCCCGTGCTCTGGTCGCCCGGAGTTCCGGCGGGGCCCAGCCTGCAGGCCTTCGAGCGGATCGCCCCGAGTGTCGAGTCTCCCGGATTCTTGAGCGAGGATCCGCTGTCGGCCTCCGCGCTGCAGCAGAACGTCGACGTCTATGGGGCGCTCCCGAACCACTACACAGGTACCCCCTACGACGCCCTCGAGCTCGACGTGATCAAGCGCGAGCTGGCCGCGGACAGGCTCAAGCTCGGACAGATCTCCTATTCCTTCCCGGAGAACGTTCCGACGCGGGTGGGGCTCACCGTCGGCTCCGTACATGAGCCCGCAAGCGCGCTCGCTCCGGAGCAGTACTCCGGTGTGACCGGCCCGGGCGGCGTCTCGGGCCAGCTCTACTACGGCGGCAACGGCACCGGAAGCCTGAGCGCCGGCGCGGGGAAGATCATGGTGTTCTCGGGCGGGAGCGTTCTAGGTGAGGTCGCAGCGGGCGCCGCAGCTGGCGCGAAGGCGATCGTCGCGGTCTCCCCGGGTGTTGACGACTTCCCGGCCTGGGAGGACATCAACTCCCGCGACGGCACCGGCTCGGTCCCCGTTCTGTACGTGGGCGCCGACACGGGCGCGAGTGTCGTGAGCGCCGCCGAGGCGGGCCAGAGCGCAAACGTCCTGCTGCAGGCCGCGGAGGGTACCGCCGTCGACCGGGACGTCTGGGGCGTCCTCCCGGGGAAGAACCCGTCCCGGCGGATCTTTATAGCGACGCCGTCCTCGAGCATGGTTCCGGCGTCCTCTGAGCGCGGCTCGGGCGATGCTGCCGTGCTCGGCCTCGCCCGCCACTACGCCGAGCTCCCGCTCAGCCAGCGCCCCGTGACGCTCGTGTTCCTGTTCACGACCGGGCACGAGGTGGGCTTCCTCGGACTGGATGCTCTGATCAAGGCGACGGGCAGCTTCTTCACGGGGCAGGACGCCTTCGTGTGGATCGGCTCCGGGCTTGGCAATCCGACGACCACTCAAGGACCGAACGGTCAACTCACAGTCAGCCCCGTCCCGAGCCCCAGCGGAGGACTGCACTACAGCGAGAACCCGCTCATCGAGGACCTCTTCCCGGACTTCTTCGCCGGGGGGGTAACGGTGCCGACCACTGCCGCCCACATCTCGACGGCGGGCGAGCAGGTCTCTGCCTACGCCGCCGGCGTGCCGACGATCGGCTGGACCGGTGGAAGCATCTTCTTCCACACGACCGCCGACCTGCCCAACGCCGTCGACCCCACCCTGCTGGCAGAGGAAACACACGGATTCAGCAACGTGATCGACGCTCTCGCTGCGGAGCCAGCCGGCGCCGTACAGGCGGCGAACGGCCAAGCCGCAGCCCTGGGAACGCAGATCAACCCGTTCACCCGGGACCCCAACAATCCCGTCCTCGGCGCCGCCGGCGTGGGAGGGCCGGAACCGCAGATCGTCTCCCGCTCCTGGTAGCCGATCCCGCATGACTCTCGGATCCTGACCGCCCCGCGGGCGGGGATGGAGGCGTACCTCCATCCCCGCCCAGATGCCCCCAGCGTCGGGCAGGCATCGACAGCGTCCGACTCCTCACCAGCCATGAGCCGGAGGCTACTGAGCCGAGTTGGCCCGTTCTTGCTCATGGTTGCGGCCGCGACAGCCGATGAACGCTAGGTGACTCGCATCCGAGCGCATCTTCCAATAGCTGGCATGCTCGCAGGCGCCGCGCTCGTGCCGGCCGCTGCGCTCGTGATCAGCGGGACGCACATGGTGATGTTCGCACCCGCCGTCCACATCCTCGTCGTGGGTGTTGCCGGCTTGGTGGCTGGGACATGCGCAGTCCTGATGTCGGTCGTCGCAGCGCGTCGCAACGACGCACGCGCCGTCTGGCTTGGCATGGCTTTCTCGATCAGCGCAACCCTGCTGCTTGTCCACGCCCTTGCCACCCCTGGAGTGATCCTCCCGACTAATACCGTCGTTGAGATCGCAGGGGCCCTCAACATTCCGATCACGGCGTGGATCCTCGCGGCCGCCGGGTTGCCCGCGTTGTGGCGGCACCACAGGGCCGACGTTCTGCTGAGGATGGAGCTGACCGTGATCGGGGGGCTCATCTTGTTCGGCGCAGTCGCACTCGTCTTCTGGCGGCTTGCTCCCGGTGCGCCGCCCTCGGGCTCGCTAGCCGCCGAGCTCGTGTGCGTGGCGGCCGCAGTGCCATTGTTCGGGCTGTCGGTCCGTGCGTCACGTACCTATCTGCTCACGCGCCGTCGCTCGGACCTGATCGTCGTCGCCGGCCTGATCTGGCTCATCGGCGCCGAGTACGGGCTGCTCAACTTCACGATGATGGATGCGGCCTGGTGGGCAGCTCATGCGCTCGAGTTCTCGGGGATCGCGATGATCGGCATCCCAGTCGCGCTCGACCTTCGTCACGCGGTCGGGTCACGTCCACTCGTTGGCGATCTGCGTGCGACCCATCTCGTCCTGCATGAAGAGGCGTTCTTGGGGGGCCAGGTTCGTGCCTTGCTCGTCAGCCTCGGCGAGAAGGACCCGTCAACCGAGGGCCACACGCGCCGGGTCGCAACACTGGCCGTTGCGATCGGCGAGCGGCTCGGCTTGCCGGAGGGGCGCCTGAGACAGCTTGCTCTTGGCGGCCTGCTTCACGACATCGGAAAGCTGTCCGTACCGGACCACATCCTCAAGAAGCCTGGGCGGTTGACGGAAGAGGAATTCGCCGAGATCCGCCATCACCCAAGGTCCGGCCGAGCGCTTCTAACCGAGCTCGGAGGATTCTCGAGACTAGTGCTCGAGCTCGTCGAGAGCCACCACGAGCGACTCGACGCCGGAGGCTATCCAAACGGCGTTGCAGCGGACGAACTCGACCTCACAGTGCGCATCCTCACCGTGGCCGACGTCTTCGATGCGCTCACGGCCAACCGGATCTATCGTGAAGCATGGCCGGTCCAGCGCGCGCTCGCGCTGCTCGACGACGAGACCGGCACCGCCTTCGATCCCAAGTGCGTCTCCACGCTCCGCTCGATCATCGCCGAGCGCGACGCGGAACTGGCCGACCCGCCCTCAGCGCTCAACGCCGCGACCGGACTTCTCCGCGAGCCCCAGGTGGTCGTCGGCGGGCAACGGCGCCGCGACGCCGCCACCGCATAGCGGACTCGACCATCGGCCGACGGCGCTTCAGTTGCCGGTTTGGTGGCCGGTCAGGCTCGGATCTCGTTGTGCACCCGCGCCACCATCGGCTCGTTGATCTCGATGCCGGCAGCGCTGAGGATCGGAATCAGAGTGGCGCCGAACGCCTCAAACGCCTCATTCGACTCCCACACATCGAACACCTGAATTTCACCGTCTGTCTCTAGCGCTACGTGAGACACCCGTCCCGCGGGAGCACCCGCGCCCGCTCCTTCAAGCTGCGCGAGCGTGGTGTCGTACTTCTCCTGCGTGAAGCCCTTGCCTGTGATGTAAAACCCAAGCGCCATTCGATCCCCGGTCCTTCTGCGCGCGAGCGCGGTGGCTGGCCCAGCAATGGAGCGACTGTATGTGATCTCTCGAGGCCGCGGTCAGATCTTGAGCGCGTTGAGCCCTAGCCAATTGCACCAGTAAGCAGTCGGTCGATGCAGGCTCCTTGG
Organism: uncultured Conexibacteraceae bacterium; assembly: GCA_963720195.1. GTDB lineage: Bacteria > Actinomycetota > Thermoleophilia > Solirubrobacterales > Solirubrobacteraceae > Palsa-465. The sequence goes on along the minus strand of CAVRFD010000003.1, from coordinate 515,833 downwards.
TGGTTGCAGAAAATTAACGCGAGGTAGTGATCCGTGTGGCGCCCCTCCGCGAATGACGGTTGTCATGGTCGAGTGCTACCGCCGCCGTCGACGTCGCCTTTCGTGGAGAAAGGCTGCTTGCTTGCAGCTTGCCTCTCGGCCGCACCCCACGAAGGAGGATTCCCGTGAGCGAAATCACGCGTCTCGGATTCATGAAGTCCTCAGCCGCGGCAGTGGCTGGTTTCACCGTCATCGGCAGCATCACGGCGGACCGCGCCGAAGCGACCACGGGACGGGCCGGCTCGGAGCCGGTTGTGGCGTACCTGAAGAACCCCGGTAGCGGGGAGATCACTGTCATGTCCGGACACCATGAGGTGACCTTGCACGACGAGAAGCTCGCCGCCCGGATCGCACAGGCCATTCGCTAACGGCCGACGGCAGCAGTACATCGCTCCACCAATCCATGTAATCGGAGGTTTACGCATGTCGTCTCATCGCGAGGCACCAGCGATCAGCAAGGACCCGGTCGCAGACAACACCGATACGTACGCGTTCGTATCGCCTGACGCTCCCGGTACGGTCACGATGATCACTAACTACCTGCCGTTAGAGCCGCCGTTCGGCGGGCCGAATTTCTATGAATTCGGCGATGACGTCTCATATGACATCAACGTCGACAATGACGGAGACGGCTACCCGGACGTCGTGTACACGTTCTCGTTCGAGACGCAGGTGGTCAATCCGAACACCTTCCTCTACAACACGGGTCCGATCGGCTCGATCAGTAGCGAGAACTGGAACCGACGTCAGCTCTACACGGTCATACGGTCCCATCCGAGTACCCGCGGACGCCGCTGGTGTGGTGGTGGCGAGGGCTGGCACTCCGAAGTGATCGCCAGCAGGCTTGCGTGCCCGCCCTGCAACATCGGCCCGGCCTCCACTCCGAATTATGCGACTCTCGCGTCGGAGGCCGTCCACTCGATCAGCGGCGGTCGGACTGTCTTCGCAGGCCAGCGGCTTGAGGGGTTCTACGTGGATCTGGGCGCGATCTTCGACCTCGCCGATCTCCGGCCGTTCGAGAAGTTGCACATCGCCGGGATGGCGAACTCGGTCGGCGTGAACGCGACCAACGGATTTGGCGTTCACTCGATCGCGCTCCGGGTGCCGATGAGTGATCTCACGCGCAGCGGGAGAATGCCGAAGGACCCGACATCCGCTGATTCGGTGATTGGAGTCTGGGGTTCGGCGAGCCGTCAGCGGACGATGATTCGCGAAGAGGGCGGCGCCACAGCCGAGTTTGGGGATTGGGTGCAGATCTCGCGGTTGGGGAACCCACTGTTCAACGAGGTAATCGTGCCGATGGGAAAGAAGGACCTGTGGAACTCGCTTACCCCGGCGGATGACAGTGCCTTCCTGGAATACGTCCAACACCCGGAGCTGGCAGGCCTGCTCCCGGGGCTATATCCGGGAGTGTTCCCGAATCTCGCTGCGCTCAAGGCCGCTCGTGCTGACCTCGTTGCGATCCTGCTCACGGGACTCCCCTCCGGGGTTGTGCCCGGCTTCCAGAACTACACCGGATCGACCTATGCCGACGAGCTGCGGTTGAACATGGCGATTCCGGCGACCGTCAAGAATCCGAATCCGATCGGGCTTCTCGCGGGAGATGCGGCCGGATTCCCGAACGGCCGCCGTGTGTTCGACGATGTCGTGTCGATCGAGCTGCGGGCCATCGCGGGGCTGACGTACCCACTCGTCATGCCGTCGTACGCGCCCGACGGAGCGGCGTCAGTGATCACCGACGGGCTCACGGAAGCCGACACCACCTACCTGCCCAGCTTCCCGTACCTCGGGACGCCGCAGAGCGGCTATCAGACAGCGCCGCTCGGGCTCGTGGCATAGGCGAGGCCCGGCATGTCGCACACTCACGCAGCCGTCACGCCAGCTGGTACGTCGTACAGCGGCGGGCACACGCACCGAGAAGGGACAGACCACGGGGATTCAGCCAGCGGTGCTGAAGTCGGGATCGGGACGCCGGCGGCAAGTGCCAGCGTCGCCCTCGACATCGGCGGCGGCCGTGGAGCGCTCGTGATCACCCCGAGCGAACGTTTCCGGAATCGCGAGATCGAAATCAGCCGCGTTGAGTACGACGGGCACCGGGTGCATACCGGCGTGCATGAGCGCGCATCGGATGCCGGCTCGACCCTGACCGCGATCTTCGGCAGCCTGCCAGCTGGCCGATACGTGATCTGGGAGGACGCAAGCACGGCTGGGCCAGTCGTCGAGGTACCGGACGGTGCGGTCGCACAGATCCCACTCGACTGAACCAATGTGGGAGCCCCCGGCACGGCGGGGCTCCCACATCCCAGGGCGCACGCAGCGCCACCGCGCCACACTCCAAACCGACCGCAGACCACGGGAGACACTCTGATGGAAGCGTTGACACATACGGCCGCGCCGCGACCCCGGCTTGTGACGTTCTGGTCATCACTGGACCGCTCGCAGCGGGGTACGCTGCTGATGATGGTGGTCGTCGTCATCGGCCTGCATGTGGCGGGCTTCCTGACATTGATCGCACTCGTCGCAGCGCACCGCTACCACCTCGGTAGCGCCGGAGCCTTCACGGTCGGTATCGGCGTGACCGCCTACACGCTGGGTTTGCGTCACGCGTTCGACGCTGATCACATATCTGCGATCGACAACACCACGCGCAAACTGATGAGCGACGGAAAGCGACCGCTCAGCATTGGCTTCTGGTTCTCGCTGGGGCATTCCACGATTGTGTTTGCGCTCGCATTGCTGCTCTCGGTCGGGATCAAAGCTGTCGACGGGCCCGTCAAACACGGCACCTCAGGTCTGCACCAGGTGACCAACTGGATCGGAACGCTCGTATCAGGCAGCTTCCTCTACATGATCGCCGCGCTCAACGTCGTCGTGCTCCTCGGGATCATCAAGGTATTCCGCGAAATGAAGACCGGCCGTTATGACGAAGCCGCGCTCGAGCAGCAATTGCAGAACCGTGGATTGATGAACCGATTCCTCGGCAAGCTGACCCGCTCGGTCACCAAGCCGGGTCAGATGTATCCGATCGGAGTGCTCTTCGGCCTCGGGTTCGACACCGCCACCGAGGTTGCGCTCCTCGTGCTCGCTGGTGGCGCGGCCGGCGCGGGCCTGCCGTGGTACGCGATCTTGTGCCTACCGATCCTGTTCGCCGCCGGCATGTCGTTAATGGACTCGATCGACGGCTCGTTCATGAACTTCGCCTACGGCTGGGCGTTCTCGCAACCCGTGCGCAAGGTCTTCTACAACATCACCATCACCGGCCTGTCCGTCGCGATCGCGCTCGTGATCGGCACCATCGAGCTCGGCGGCCTGATCGCCTCACAACTCAACCTCTCGAGCGCCTTCTGGAACTGGTTCGAGAGCATTGACATCAACATGCTCGGTTTCGTGATCGTCGCGCTCTTCATGCTCACTTGGGCGATCGCGCTCACGATCTGGCACCTAGGACACATCGAACAACGCTGGAACGCGCACCTCAGCCCGGCACGCGAATAGCGGCGAGCATCCTCGTCGTCCTGCCCGCGAGCGGACTACCGAACGCCCACCAGAGCGATTTGCGTAGGTGTAACTCCCATCGAGGCTGGTTGCAGGTTGCACTTCCGCGCATCGCGCTCGATCGCTGAAGGGGGCGTTCATTTTGACGGGGACGCTGTAAGTTGGGCGCACTGTCCTTCGCCCGCACGCTGCTCGGCAGCCTTCTGGCCGTCATGGCCCTGCTGCTCGCGTACACGACGATGGCGGCAGCCGATCCGTCGTTGACACCTGTGGTGGGTGGCGCCGCAGGGCATCAGCGCGACGACAAATAAGGTGTACTTCGGCTACACCAACCCCGGAGTGGAGCTCTCGGTTCCGTTCGGGGACACGAATCAGGTCGTGCCAGGGATTCAGTTCCAAGGGCAGCCGACCGTGTTCGATACCGGCACGTACGAGCGCGCGTTCTACGCCGCCTGGGACCCAACGGCATTTCAATCGATCGCGTGGGATCTCAACGGGCTGTCGGCGATCGCCGACTCCACGACGCCGCTGTGCGTCTCGGGGATCACCGGAACGGCGAGCGATGTGACCATGAGCACCGCGACGCTCCATGGCGACGTCCACATCGCGGGCGATGAAACCACGTACCACTTCGAGTACGGCAACGGGAACGGCCCCGACATCAGCACGCCCACCCAAACAGCGCTCCCCGGCCCCAGCAGACTGTCTCAGAACCCATTGCCGACCTTGTCCCCGGTAACCCGTACCACTTCCGGATCGTGGCGACCAACAGCGATGGCACGACCCAGGGCGCACTCGCGACATTCACGACGGTTGCGCCGCCGCCTCCGCCCACAACCGTGACCACGACGACGACCAACGTCACGGAACCCACGCTCCCCACAACAGCCGGCGGCACCTCAAGGCTCACGATCGCGACTGGAACGGTCCCCGCCCACACGTTGACCAAGGGCGCCCGCCGCTGCTCGCTGTCCGTCGTCGCGGGGGTCACTGTCACGACCAGCCAGCCCGCCCACGTCAGAATCATCGCGTCCGCCGCGGGCACCGTCGCCACGCAAGTTGCACCTACAAGCGCGGGCCACCCAGTCGCGCTCGTGCTCTGTCTCAACAGGCACGGGCGCCAGCTCGTCCACGCTCAAGGGCACCGGTTCCGGTCACTCGCCGCGACCCTCGCCATCCACGCGACATCCGGCGCGCACAGCGCGATGGCCACGGTCCACGCGGTCTTTCGCCGCCGCTAACTCCGTAAGTCCGGTGTTCAGTTCGGGCGGCGGATGCGGATCCGGGCGTCAGAACGGACAGTAGTTGAGGTGGACTCAGCTTCGTGCGCCGGTCCGAGTAGCCTGCGAGGGGATGTCAGATCGCATCGAGCCCATCACCCCGGCGTATCGCGGTGCGATGGTCGCCTCCACTCCTGGTGTTGTCTGGTGGGGCCGTTTGCATGTGACCGGCCTCGAGTTGCTGCCGCTGGAGGGGCCGCTGCTGCTCGTCGGCGACCACGACAGCTATTGGGACCCCGTGGCGACCGGGATCGCAGCGATGGCGCGTCGGCAGATCAGGGCATTGGCGAAGTCCTCGATGTGGAAGAACAAGCTGCTCGGCGCGGTCCTGACCGGGATGGGTCAAATCCCGATCGAGCGTGGGTCCGGCGACAGCGGAGCGCTCGACCGCGCAATCCAGGAGCTCCGCAAGGGCGCATGTATCGGGATCTACCCCGAGGGCACACGCTCGCTCGGCCGAGCGCTGCGGGCCCGGAGCGGCGTCGGGTATATGGCGCGGGCGGTGCCGGAGGCGACGATCGTCGGGGTTGCATGCACCGGCACGGTCGCGATCCCGCGGTTCCCGAGAGCACGCCCCCACGTACGGGTCGAGTTCTTCGAGTTCGATCGACCCGCGATCGCGCCCGAGGAGTCGCCGCAGCAGTACTGCACCAGGCTGCTCGCTCAGCTCCGCCAGCGTGCACCAATCGAGGTCGCAGGCCGCAAGCGCGCCGCAGCGCTCGTCGGCCGCGTTCCCACTTGGTCCCCGGAGCTGGCGATTACCGGCAAGCCTGGCGGCAAGGGTGCAGTCGAGGAGGCGCTCGCCCAGACCGCCCCCAAGCACGGCTAGCTTCTGCCAGCCGCTTCAAGACCTGCAAATGTTTAGATCAACGGGCAGCCATCGCGGCCTGAGCCTCGACAAGTTTGGCTCGCACCTGGTCGATCCCCTCCTTGAACTCCAGCAGGGGCCGGACGTTCCAAGTGACCAGCCCGAACAGCGGATATTCCAGCATCAGCTCGAGCACGTCGTGATGTGAATCAGCGTTGACAACGCTGAACCCTCCGCCCTCCATGAAACCGAAAATGCAGTCGAACGTTCCGTCGTTCAGCTTTCCCTCGAGCCAGGTCGTCGCCGCGTCAAACCGCTCAGGCGCAGGCGGCATCGGACCCGGTGTTGCGCTGACGAAGTACTTCATGGAGCCTCCTATGGAGTTCGCTCAGGTTGGGGCAAGTATCTCCAATCCGCTTCGCTCCGAGTGAGAATCGTCCCCGGGCACCAACGCCTTTCATCGAAACGGATTCTCGGCGCGCGACACTACGGATAGATGACTTCTGGCTGTCCCTTCGTGTGGTGCATGTTCCAGAGCAGGTCGGCGAGATGTTCGGGCTCGACGGTGGGCATCTCCCAGACCGGGTCGCCCGCGGCCTTGGCCTTCTCCAGTTCGGTGTGGAAGGTGCTGTTCTTGATGGCCGCACCGATGTAGAGCATGCCGACGTAGACACCTTTCTCGGCTACCTCGGGGTGCAGGGCTTGCAGGTAGTTGCGCTGCGCGGCTTGAGCAGGACTGGGGCCGCTCATGTTCGGGAGGCCCTGCACGGTGCTACCGCCCTGCGCGGTAAGGATCGCGCCGTCCCCCTGCTCGAGCATGTGCGGGAGGAACTCCTGCACGAGCGCCAGCATCGTGTAGAAGATCAGCGGCATGAAGTTCTGCGCGTGCTGTGGGGTCAGCTCCGCTGCGGAAACGAACCCGGTGTTTGGGGTGGGTGCGTAGTAAAAGGCGTCGAGGTCACCGGCGCTAGCGCGAATCTCCGCTGCCAATCGGGTTGTGGCGTCGGTGTCGGATAGGTCGGCTGTGATGACGTGCGCGGTTGCGCCGGCACTCCTCATTTCCTTCGCCAGGCGGTCAAGTGGCTCCGAGCGGCGAGCCACCAACGTGACGGCGTAACCTTCTCGCGCGTAGTGACGGGCGACCGCTTGGCCGAGGCCGGATCCGGCTCCGAACACCGCGATGGATTTGGACATGAGAACGCTCCGATCGGCAGTTCGACCAGTACTACGAGGTATCCAAGGCCACTTTGACCTTGCCGTCAAGTGGTTCACTGAGGGTCCTCCGGCGGACGGCTCGGCGCGCTGACTACTTGAAGGGGACTGTGACCGGCCCAGGCACCTTGGAAAAGACCGCCATGAAGTCGCGGTCGTCGGGGGTGAGGTAGCGGTCCGGCGACTCCTGGGGCTGGGGCTCGATCATCGTCGGGCCGAGACCGTCCTTGTGGGAGTAGGTGATCATCGTGTGCCACGCAGGATTGATGTCGAACTCCATCCCGCGGACCGCGCCAATGTGCTGAAGGATCTGCGCGAGCGAGATCACGGTCGCCTCCGACGCGACGACAAACATCACGTTGCCATGGGAGTCGATGCCGACAGCGGTGCGCGGGGTGAAGGTGACTCCGCCCAGGGTGTAGCCCCACTGGATGCTGTTCGGGTCAGTGTTCAGCTCGGGGTTGAGCTTGCCGTCCCACAGGATCGGGGTGAGGCTCTGACGCGCCCAGGCGACATCGGCCGGCGCGTTCGGGCCGCCGGTCCATTTGACGACGTTGACCCTTCCGTCGCGGTAGCCGACGAGCGTGGCATTGCCCTCGATCAGCGGCTCATTGGTGTGGCCATTGACCGCCGAACCGTTATTGGTGTCCACGTGGGTGAAACCCCCGTTGAACGTGGCGAGCAGCCGGTGTCGCTGATCGACGGGCACCATCATCGGCCCGCGGTCGACCGCGCTCGGCGGCTCGTAGCGACCAGGGTAATACGCAAGGTCGGTGCGGGAGTGGTCGATCCACAGGACGTAGGCGACCGTGGAGGGATACTCCGTGCTCGGTCGGTACGTCGTCACGAGCACCGGTGGCCCGCCATCGACCAAAGGACCCGTATGGCGCCAGACGCCTTCGCCGGGCAGCGGCGCGGCGAACACCGGTTTGATCGGCGGCGGTGTGTAGGTGACGTGCGCGGCGTGCTTGACCACCGGTCGCACCGGGCTCAGGCCGACACTGGGCAGGCGCTTAACCCCAGGGCCGCCCTTGCGGGGTGCACTCGCCGTGTAGCGCTCGGCTGTGTCGATGATCCAGTTACCAAAGGGCACGTCGTTGCGCACCCACTCTGCGGAGCGCTCGGAGAAGGTCTCGCTCGTCGGCTTGAGCATGTAGTTCGCGTAGGAGATCCCGAAGTAGATGGCCACCAGCACCAACGGAACCAGCGTCGCGAAAAGGACGTGCCTCCGGCGAAGCGGGCAACGCCCATCAGCTTGCAGCTCGCTGAGTTCGAGACCCTCAAGCAGCGGTGCGGATGGCTCCAGGTTCCGTGGCCGCCTGCCCTTCCCCCCGTGTCGCTCTCGGATCGCCATGGTGACTGGGCTCCGACCCTATGCGCGGAGATAAACCGTCGCGGCGGTCGCAGATGAAAATGCGCTTAGACGAGGCGGTCGCGCGACCCTGCATCACAGGAAACCGCGCGTCCGGCTGGCGATCGCTTTATGTTTCCCCCACTCCGGAGCCGGCTACTGCTCCTGGTGGTTGGCGGGTGCGCTACGCTGAGCTGGTCAGACAGCGAGGGCAACAAGAGGGCGAGACCTTCATCTGAATGTCCCCTTCCCGCGAGAGCCGCCTGATCTTCTGATGGCCGAGAGTCCACTTACGGGTGGGCTTTCCGCGTTTAAGCGTCAGTCGACGAACGAAAACGGTTGCACAGCGGCTGGCGCTTCAGGGCAGGATGTCGTTCAATGTCGCCTTGAACTGCTCGCCCGACTCCTCGAGTTCGCCCTCGATGTGCAAACGCGCCGGGCCGTTCTCGGTCCACAGGTCCAGGAAGTAGCCCCAGCCCGGCAGGTCAGGATCGTCGGACTTGGAGATCGCCTCGACCTGGTAGCTCTCGCGCGGCGGCAGCACGAGCGACTCCGGGCAGTCGTCCTCGACCCGACGGAGCAGGTCCTCGACTCTGAGCCGGTTGCCGGACGCGGCGCGGAGATCCTCGTACTCGCCGTCCACGACCAAGCCGACGATGTCCTCAAGTGCCCGATACATCGGTTCGGGCATCAGCTCGAGCGTCTCGACGATCTCTCCCCGTCCACCCAACTTGTGGCTTGGCTTCAGGTCCAGTCTTCCGTAGAAGTAGTCCTCGCACGCCGCGCGTGCCTGGCGTTGGATGCCCTTGGACAACCCTGCGGCGCCGAGCGCAAAGACCGCGGCGTCGATCGCCTCCTCGAGCGTTCCATGGCGGCGAGTCAGCTGCGCGGTGACCGCGCGACCGTGCTCCGTGTCGCGCGCGATCGATGAGCCGTCCAACAGAATCGAGGGAGCGTCGTGGCGGCTGTAGCCCGCGCAAGCCCGCACCGCAGAGTGCAGGACGATGAGGTGGTCGCCCATTACGACGCCCCCACGGTTGACCGGTCGCAGGGCGTCATCCGGCTCGGCCAGCTTGCCGAACCGATTGGTAGTAGCGCTGCCACGACTTCCATCGTACGAAGAAGAGACCCCCCACCGCGTCTCGTCTAACCGTTGACGCTCAAGATCGTGGCGCTCGCCCGTGCGACGGTGATGTCGTAGATGTCCTTGTGCGGCGTGACTTGGGATCTGACCTGCGTACCCGTCATCTGGCCCGTCTGCGGAGAGATCGTCTGCCCGCCGAGCGTTACGCCGGTGGTGGCGGCCAGACGTCCGGCGGAACTCGCCAGAGCTTCGCTGGTTGCCGGCCCCTTGGCGCCGGCAACCTGAATGGCGACGCGACGAGCGCGGCTCGTGACGTTGGTCACGACGATGTTCACGGTGCGCTCGGGAGTCTGTACCGCCCAGGCAAGCAGACCACTCGGCATGGTCGTGACGCTGAGTATCCGCGACCCAGGCGGCGTGAGCTGAGCGAAGGCCAGCATGCCGTAGTACTCAGGTTGCACCGTCACCTGCCAACCGGAGTCCGTGGCCGTGGGCTGGATCAGATTCTGGGCGGTGTCTGGTCTGGTCTCGAAGTTGACCCCGGTCACGCCCGTCTGCGCGTACAGAGGCAGGATGTTCAGTGCCCACAGGCTGGGACCCATCGTGTCACTGAAGTTCGCCAAGCCGCCGCAGGTGACCGCATTGATCTCGTCTACACGAACCGCCTTGTGGTTTTGGCGGCCGACCGCAGCCCACCCGCCGACCGCAGTTGCCAGGCTCGGCAATGAACCAGCATCAAACAACGACTTCTCCTGCAGTTGACCTCCCTGCTGACAGTTCTGGGGCGTGAGCGCATAAGTGTGCAGGGTGAGCAGGGACAGATCCGGACTGGCGTGCAGGAATTGCTCGACGTGAGGCAGCGCCCGGAACGACGAGTAGCCGACACCGGCGAGCCGGATGGCGCCGAGCTGCGCTGCGAGCTGGTCCCACTCAGTGGTTATCTGTGGGAACGAGTAGTTCTGAGGACGCCCGAACACGGTTACTCGACTCTTGGTGATGTAGAACGGCCACTTCGGGTAGAGCTCGGGTTCGTTACCGAGCTCGAATGTGGTGGGCACGGACGGACCGATGCCCGATTTGATCGCCGCGACCTCTGTGGAGGCGACCAGCGGGCTGTCCGCCTCCATGTTGATCCCGATGATCAGGTGCGCGTGCAGGTCCTCCAGGAGCTTTTGCGCAACCGCCATCCAGGTCGGCGTGAGCGTCCAGCGTGCCCACGGCGGCTGCGCCATCCCGGGAACCGGCCACCACGTCCAGTCGCTGGTGTCACCGCCGATCCGCAGGTCAAAACCCCCGTCGGGAGCGAGGTTCTCCAGCACCTGTTCGAACGGAGCGTCGGGCTGACTCGGGTCGGTCCCGACCTCCTTGAACATGTCCCTGTATTCGGTGGTGATCCCGACGAAGCCGGCCCGGATCGGCGGGCCGGCATAAACACTGCCGACCGTCAACTGGATCGGCGACGTCGATGCGGTGCGCGAGGCGGCCGGTCTGACCGTGTCCGCGGCAGACATGGCCGCCTGCGTAGCTGACGGAAAGCTCAACACGGCAGCACCAAGCAGCGGCACCACCGCAACGGCCAGGACAAAACCCGCCGCAATACCGCCCAGAGCTCTCAAACGAAGCCGCACACTATCCCCAACCGCTCGCTCCACTTTACTGTAGTGCCGGTCTCAGGGAAGAGCCCAGCTTCGCCACGAAACGACCGACATCTCCATGAGGTCCGGGTGAACTGCCAGGTGGTTCTTGCGGTAAACCTCGGTGGATGGTCGAGCCGCTGGTCCCAGATGGCATGACGGTAGGGCATTTCAGCGACCCGGTCGGACGCACGGGCTGCACCGTGTTGCTCTGTCCGGCTGGGGGTGTGGCCGGGGTGGATGTGCGCGGTGGTGCCCCGGGCACCTTCGCGACGGACGGGTTACGCCCGGGAACCGTCATCGACTCAGCGCACGGGATTCTGCTGACCGGCGGCAGCTTGTTCGGGCTCGCCGCGGCGACGGGGGTCATGCGGTATCTGGAGGATCGAGGCCACGGTGCTGTGTTCGGGACGGTGCCGATTCCGGGGGTTGTTGGTGCTGTGCTGTTTGACTTGCTCGAGGGCGATCCGAAGGCGAGGCCGAGTGCCGAGGATGGTTACGCGGCGTGTCTTGCGGCTACCGTTGAGCCCGCGATCGGTTCTGTTGGTGCTGGCACGGGCGCGACTGTCGCTAAGGCGGGCGGTCCTTCCCGGCGGGTTTGCGGTGGTGTCGGAGTCGAGAGCGCCCGTGTCGGTGAGGCGCTGGTCAGCGCGGTCATGGTCGCCAACAGCGTCGGCGGGATCTGGGACGACGAGCGTCACGAGTGGATCGCGCCGCTGGCCGGATGGGACGCAAGCACAGAGCTGCTGCCTGGCGAGAACACGACGATCGGCGTCGTTGCCACCGACGCGAAGCTCACCAAGGAGCAGGCAAACCGCATCGCGACCGTCGCACACGACGGGATTGCCCGAGCCGTGCGACCCGCGCACACGATGTACGACGGCGACACGATCTTCTGCATCACGACCGGCAGAGTTCTCGCGCCCTACGACGCAATCGAAGTCATTGCCACTGATCTCGTGGCGCGGGCGATCGCTAGTGGCGTACGGCAAGCAAATGTCCGCTGACCCAAGGCACCGGCTACCCGGTGACCGTTATCGGCTCGCTGTTCGAGGTCTGGCCGGACGCGGTCACCGTGATCGAAGCCGTCCCGGGACTGATCGGGTACGGCACCCCGGTGGCCGCGGGCAGATCGAAGGTGATCGACGTATCGCTCCAGTTCGTGATCGTCACCTTCGCTCCGTCGGCGGGTGCTCCCCAGCTGGTGCCCCCTTGTGAGAGCGTCAGGTAGCTGTTGGTCCCCTGGGTGGCGCCGAAGTTGGTGCCCGTCAGCGTGACCGCGGTTCCGGCCGTCGTGCTCGACGGCTGCACCGACGTGATCGTCGGCGTGGGCGCGACCGTCCCGGCGATGGTCAGCGTCTGGGCCGCCGACGTCTGCCCCGCCACGCTCACCGCCACGGTCGCGCTGCCCGGCGAGAGCGGCCACGGGTAGCCGCTGGCTGGGGGAAGCTGGAACGTGATCGACGTATCGCTCCAGCTCGTGATAGTGAGCTGGGCCCCGTCATAGGGCGCACCCCAGCTCGTCCCACCCTGGATGAGCAACAGATAGCTGGATCCCTGAGTGGCACCGAAGTTCTGACCGGTCAGCGTGACCGTGTCCCCCGGGGCGGGCGTCGCCGGACTCGACGACGTGATCACCGGCGGGGGCAGCGGCGCGACCGCCGGGCCAGCCTGCTGGCTGGCCGTCACCTGCTCGGCCTGACCGGCGCTCGTATAAGACGCCTCCGCCAGCAGGCTCGCGGTCACCGGGGAACTCGAACCCGAGGGAGCGGTAACCGTCCACGACTGCGTGGCCGATCCTCCCTCGGCCAGGTCGCCGCCCGACACGTGCGACGCCGGCTTGACCGTCCATCCCGCGGGTCCGGTCAGGGTCACAGAGACGTCGGTCGCCGTTCCCGGTCCGTTGTCGTGCTCACTCGTAGTCACGGTGGTGGACGATCCGGCATCGACGCTGAGCGGCGTCGAGGGCGAGATCGTGAGATCGACCGCCGCGGGCTCGGCGGCGGTGACCGGCGCCCCGCCGAGCTCAGTGATCAGAGCGCTCGACGACAGGCCGAGGCCGGTGACCGGGACGGTCAGCGTGTGACTCGCCGAGTCATAGCTCCAGCCGGCCGGGCCCGACCGGGGCACCGGGCGCGCGTCGACAAGTACCTGGTTGGGCCTGGTAAGGCTCTCGATCTGCACCGAGAAGCTCCGCGAGCTTTGCTGACCGGGGTAACGCCCTCGACTGGGGCCGATCTCGACGTTGGTGGAGACGCCGCGCCCGTGCCCGAAGGTCGAACCCGACCAGGTGCTGATCGCCGTGCGGCTGTCCTGGCCGCGCTCGTAGCCGGTGCCCGTCCCGGCGTCCTCGTAGAGCGAGAACCGGCCGGACCGCCCCGGGTAGACGCGGAGCGTCGTGGGAGCGCTCGGATCGGCGCCAACGTGGCTCATCGCGGCCTGCTCGGGGATGATCCCGCCGGCCTTGACGAACACCGGCATACGATCCAGGGGAACCGTGAGCGTCTGCTGAGAGGGGCCGGTGAAGGTGGCTCCGGTGAACCAGTCGGTCCACTTGCCGGGCGGGAACCACACCGACACCTTGCTCGACGTGCCCGGAGACGTGACCGGCGCGACCAGGACGTCGGGGCCGTACAGGTACTCGCCTGGGTTGTCGTAGGCCGCCGATTGGCCGGGATAGTCGATGTACAGCGGAGTGGTGATGGAACCACCGGTGTTGACCGCGTCGTCGGCGAGGGTGTAGGTGTAGGGCACCAGCGCCTCGCGCAGCCGCAGGAAGTCGGCGGCAATCGAGTCGGCGGGCTGCGGGTATTGCCACGGCAGCCGATTGCCGTCTGAGGAGTGGAGCCGCAGGATCGGCTGGAAGGCTCCGAGCTGAACCCAGCGCGCATACAGGTCGGGATCATCGGAGGCCGTGCCCGGGGGCGGGCCGAGGAAGCTGCCGATGTCATCGCTGACGTAGGGCTCGTCGATGCTGGCCTCGTCGGCCGCCAGCTGCGTCTGGAGGCCGAGCGTGTTCCAGGTCCCCCACGTGTCGCCGGTGAAGGCGAGCGTCGATGTATGCCCCGCCCACGGGCCCGCCGGATAGACCTCGTCAGGGTTCTGGTAGGAGCTGCCGATGCGGGAGAGTACGAATCCGCGCTCGCCCTTGTTGGCCAGATCCTCGGCGTAGAGGTGGTTGATCCAGTTGTCGGGCGTGACCCCGGGCAGAGAGGCCGTCGAGGAGTCACAGCACCAGTCCAGCCACCAGAACGACACACCCTGGGACTCGAAGGGCTGATGCAGGGCGAAATAGGACTCGGCCTGCGAGATGCTGCTCCAGTCCCAGACCTGGCAGGGTCCGCTGTAACACGAGCTGGCGGCCAGCGGGCCGCCAGCAAGCGTCTGGGTGGCGGCCAGCTGGGGGTCGTTGTCGGCGATGCTCGCGTGGATGTTGAGCGTGACCTGGATCCCCTGCTGCTTTGCCCAGGTCAGGAATGCCTGAGGATCGGGGAATAGGGAGGTGTTCCACTCCCAGCCGTCCCAGTCGTTGGGTGACTTCCAGTTGGTATCCACCGACAAGGTGTCGAGGGGCACCTGATTTGCCCGGAAGGCCGGGATCAGCGTGTTCTCATAGTCGGAGGTGCTGTAGGCGTGATAGTCCGAGTACCAGACCCCGAACGTCGACTTCGGGAGCAACGGCGAGGGCCCGGTCAGGCGCGCGAGATCGCGGGTGGCCTGTTTGTAGTCATGGCCGTAGACGAACAGGTAGCCGTCCTGGACGTCGCCGTCGCTTGGTCGCTCGGCGACCCAGCCGTCGGAGGTCCAGAGCGCCGTCTGGGAATCATCGAGCAGCCGATAGCCCGTCCGGTCGAGGATGCCGGGATGCATCTCGGGCAGGGCGGCCGAGCACTGGGCCGCGGTCGGCGTGCCCGCCGGGCAGCTGTAGCCCGGCGACCCGTAGGTGGCGGTGTCAAAACCCCGGGTGTAGCCGCCCAGGTAATCCATGGTCGGCTCGACCGGCGCCGACCCTCCGCCGGGCGCCACCGACAGGGTGTCGACATTTACGTTGCAGCTGTCGACGGCGGCGCACGTCACACCCACCTTGTTGGTGCCGGCCGTCAGGTTGACGTCGGCGGTGACCGTCGACCACGTATCCCAGCTGCTGGTCGCCGGCAGGGTCAGCGTCTTGACGTCGGTGCCGTTGACAGTCAGATCGATCGTGCGGGGCGCGGGACCGCCCAGCGCGCCGACGTAGTTGGAGTAACGCAGGGTGACCATCGCCTCTCCGGCGGGCGCGCCCAGAACCGTCCACTCGGCGCCCGCCTGGTTACCCTGGCCCAGCCCGCCGATGAACCCGGCGATGCTCTGGTAGGCGGCGTGGTTGGTCTCGATGTTGGCGCCGCCGCTCAGCGCGGCGGCTCCGGCGTCGCAGACCTGGTCGAACGGGCACTCGTTCTCCCACTGCGGGCTCACGGTCGTCGAGCCGCCGGCCCCATTGACCGTCACCGACACGTTGGCCGGCCCGAAGGGACCGGATCCGAGTTTGTAGCGCAGCGTCGTCTCAGACGTGGAGATCGTCAGCCACCCGCCGCTGCGGCGCACCCGGTAGTTGGGCACGGCGAATCGGCGGTTCACGACGTTTGCCGTCGGGGCGTCCTCGAAGCTCGCGCTCGGCGAGTACTCCATCCTGATCAGGCCGCTGCCCAGAACCTCGAACCGGGCATCGCCGGCCAGGACGGTCGCTCCCGGGCTCGCCTTGGCCGCGGAGAAGTTGATCGGCGTCGACAGGTTGACCGGCGAGGTCGGCGAGGTGGCCGCCGCCTGGCTCGCGCTCGCCATGACCATCGCGCCACAACCGACCAGTACATAAGACATCGCGGCAACGAGCAGGCGCCTTCTCATGCTCTCTCCTTGTCCTGGGACCGCGCCAGGCTCCCGCAACCGCGCCGGGCTGGCCCGTCCCGTGCGTCCGGAGAGTACCCCGGTAGCCAACGTCATAAACCCTCATCAAAAGCTCCTACTCGGGCACTTCGCGAGCACCGCCGGCAGGCGGCGCGAGCACCGCCGGCCGGCGGGTCTCAGCTCGCGGGCGGCGCGGGGGGCAGCCCGGCCGGACCCTTGAAGGCCATGACCTGGTCGGTGCCCGGAAGGAGCAGGAGCCCATCGCCGACCGATGGCGTCGGGAAGTGGTTCGCCGACCCACCGAAGGGGATCGAGACGATCTCCTTGCCGTTGGCGGGGTTAAGGCCGTGCACCGCGTTGTCGCTTCCAATCGTCCAGACCAGTCCGTCCGCGATGATCGGTCCGCCAGCGGCCCCGTCGTTGTCGGTCCATAGCTGCTTGAGGTACGGCGCCTTGCTCAGAACCTTGATGGCCGTCACACCGTTGGGGCACGGTATGTAGACGACCGAGCCCTTGACCGCGTGTCCGCCGTCAGGGTTGCCGCTGCATACCTGAAGCGACGCGAGCTGGCCGTCGGTGCCGCCGAGATGTCCCTGACGCAACAGGTAGCCGGTGTCGGTCTTGCCGACCTGGAACACGAAACCGTCCACGAGCGCCGGGGCCCCGGTCCCGAGGTCGAGATCGTCGGCGCTCAGCGTCTGCCAGTCCCTGGGATGGAAGATCGACTCGAGGTGCATGGTCGGCGACAGCTCGAGCACCGCGTCGCTGTCGTCGTAATGCTGGCCCCGGCCAAGGTTGTAGCCGTCGGCGCTCGCGACGTAGACATTCCCATCAGGGTCGACGACCGGAGAGCTACCGCCCATCCAGACCGCCCCCCGATCCCGGCCTTTGCTGATCTGGAAGTAGTGCAGCCGTCCTCCCAGCTCTGGGATCGAGACTACGTAACCGTGGGCAGGACCGTTGGGGCCGGGACAGTCGCCGGTGTTCTGACCGTAGGCGATGACCACGCGACCATCGTCGAGCGCCAGTCCTGGCCGCTGGAGCTGCGCAAGCTGGTCCTCCCCGGTGTTTGGCATCGCCTGCTCGTCCAGCTCAACCTTGCCGGTGACCAGGTTGAGCCCGAACAGACGGTGCGACGCTTCCACACCATGAGACGCAGACGGGCCACTTACCAGGGTGTCTGCGTCGACGAAGACCTCGTCGCGGTTCAAGTCGATCACAGGGGTGCCCGTGATGCCAACCACGGGCGAGATGTCTCCGCACGGCAGGTCACTCGACGGCACGGGTTTCGCCAGGTGGCGTGACCAGAGGATCCGCCCGGTGCGTGCGGCCATCGCGTAGACGGTGTCGTTCTCGGTCGCCGCGACGACCCGGCCATCGGCGACTAGCGGCTCGCCATACAGCTGCCCGTCGAGGGTCGGCGAGGTCCAGGCCCGCCGCGAAGGTCGCAGCCTGGTCTGCGCCAGGTCGACTCCAGTCGCCTCAGCATTCCCGTGATACGTGGTCCAGTTGGAACCGAAACCCGACACCCGCGACGCGAAGCTCGATCTCGCCGACGCGGCGGTCGCGGCGCTGAAGCAGAAGAGCGACGCGGCCATCATCGCCGCCCCCACGGCGAGCGGCGCGCCCAGACGTCTCCGGGCTCCACGCCAGAAAGCAGCTGGCCGACCATCTGCTCTCATCGCGCAACCCGAGTAGCTACCACCGTTCACGGAGTGTAGGCGGGGTTGCGGCCGCGACCAGACGGCCCTGACCGCTTCGGCGACGACTCGGGGTGCGGACGCCGCGTTGCGGGAGATCAAGCGCCGCGGCGCGATGGTCCTGTCCGGTGGCCCTGCTTAGTTGGGCGTTGGCCAGGCGAGGCAGTCGGGCCACACCGATTCCGATGTAGACGTGTTAGTGATGTGATGAATCGAACGCCTGGCCGCCAAGCAACTCAAGTTTTCCTTAGCCGTCTGGGAGTGAGACCCCGCCTGCGGTTGGCTCTGGCGAGTCTGTGCGCACTCGCCGCCATCACCGGCCCGCTCGCGAACACCGTGGCGAGCGCGCGCGACGGCGCCGCTGTTCGGGCCGTTTCGTCGGGCAGCCCGGCCGCAACGAGCGACGGTCCCACCCTCGCATCCGGCAGCGGAGCGAGTAGCCGCGCTCCGCGGCTACTCGCCAGAGGCTCTGTGGCTGACTGCCCGTGGCTGAATCAATCACTTTCGGTTGGCGAGCGGGTGAACATGCTGCTGTCGCATATGAGCTTGGCCGACAAGATCGCCGAGATGTACATCGACGAGCCGACGACGACCGGTCCGTACGCCGGCTACGAGGGCTACGTGCCGGCGCAGCCGGCACTGTGCATCCCGGACCTTGTCGAGCAGGATGGCTCGCTCGGCGTGGCCTACGGGGCCACCGACGTGACCCAGCTACCGGCGGAGGTCTCGCTCGCATCGGCCTGGGACCCGACGCTCGCGTATCAGTACGGCGTGGTCAACGGCCAGGAGCATCGCGCGAAGGGGATCGCGATGGTGCTCGGACCCGGGATCAACATCCAGCGCGACCCGCGCTGGGGCCGCAACTTCGAGATGTTCAGCGAGGACCCGCTGCTGACCTCGGCGCTCGGCACGGCCGACGTCGAAGGTATCCAGAGCCAGGGGGTGATGGCCGACGTCAAGCACTTCGTCACCTACAACCAGGAGACGAACCGCGGCACGCCCAACGACGACACGATCGTCAATGCCACGGGCGCTGCACGAGATCTACCTGCCGCCGTTCTACAGCGCCATCGAGCAGGCCCACGCCGCGTCGGTGATGTGCGCGTACCCGCTGTTGAACGGCGTGTACTCGTGCCAGAACCCCAGCCTGCTCACCGGGCTTCTGGACGATCGCTGGGGCTTTGCCGGGTTCGTCCGCTCCGACAGCGCGGCCAATGCCTCGACCGTCGATTCCGCCAACGCCGGGCTCGATCAGGAGCGTGGCAGCTTCTACTGGGACAACGGCCAGCTGGCGGCGGCCGTCGCCGACGGGCAGGTGAGGACCGTCGACGATCAACCAGGCCGTCCGGCGGATCCTGACCCAGATGTTCCAGTTCGACCTGTTCAACGATCCGCCCGACGGGGAACCTGTCGAGTCCCGCGAGCCACGCCCGGCCGACAACGCCTTTGCTCAGAACGTCGCCCAGCGCGGAACGGTGCTGCTGCAGAACACCGGAAGCATCCTGCCGCTGAGCACCGCGACCACGAAGTCGATCGCCGTGATCGGCCCCGACGGCACGACCGGCTCCTCAGACCGCCGGCGGCGGCAGCTCCCACGTCACGCCCTCGTCGGTGATCAGCCCGCTCAGCGGAATCACCGCCCGCGCCGGCTCCGCGGCGACGGTCACGTCGTATTCGGGCACCGATCCGACCCAGGCCGCCGCCGCTGCCGCGCAGGCACAGGTCGCGATCGTGTTCGCGAGCTACTCGGAGGGCGAGGGCAGCGACCTGACGAGCATCTCGCTGCCCGAACAACCAGGACGCGATGATCGAGGCGGTCGCGGCCGCCAATCCCAACACGATCGTCGTGCTGAACACCGGCGGACCGGTGCTGATGCCGTGGCTGAGCAGTGTCAAGGGGGTGCTGGAAGCGTGGTACCCGGGGCAGGATGACGGCACCGCGATCGCGTCGGTCCTGTTCGGCGACATCGATCCGAGCGGCCACCTTCCTGAGACCTTCCCGACCAGCCTGTCGGAGATCCCGACGGCGTCGCCGTCGCAGTTTCCCGGGAGTCGCCGGCCAGGTCGACTACTCCGAGGGGCTCGACGTCGGCTACCGCTGGTACGACGCCAAGAACGTCACGCCGCTGTTCCCGTTCGGCTACGGCCTGTCGTATACGAGCTTCAGCTTCAGTCACCTGACCGTCACGCCCGGATCGGTCGATCAACCGGGCGTCCGGGCCGGATGCCACGGCCGGCCAGGGCGCGCGGATTGGCCCGCGTGAGCGCCACGATCACGAACACCGGCAACGTCCGCGGCAGCGACGTGGTGCAGCTGTACGTCGGCGACCCGGCCGTGGCCGGCGAGCCCCCGCGTCAGCTCGAGGGGTTCCGTCGCGTAACGCTGCAGCCCCACCAGTCGCAGACCGTCACGCTTCGCGGTCACCGGGCACGAGCTCTCCTACTTCAACACCACGGCGAACGGATGGACCCTGCCCAACGGCCGGTTCTCGCTGTACGTGGGAGACTCCTCCGCGCTCACCTCGCTGCCGCTGCGCGGCGAAGCTGAAGGTCACGAGAACGATCGGCAACCGCTACGCGCGGCTGACGGCGCCCGCAACTGTCAATCCGGGCGCGACGTTCACCGCAAAGGCAAGATTCGTCAACGACGGAAACCTGCCGATCACGGACGGAATCGTGCGGCTCGAGCTTCCCGTCCGGCTGGAGCGTCGTCCGCCTCGCGCGGACGCGAGTCCTCTCGCTTGCACCCGGGCACAGCGCGACGCGGTACTTCCGCGTGACCGCTCCCGAGCAAGCCGAGGGTGAGGTCAAGAGCCTGACGGCGCAGCTCTCCTCGACAGGGCCTCGACGGCGCCGGCGACCTGAGCGCTACGGCCACGATCTCGGTGCGCGGTCCGATCACGGTGACGCGCGAGCACACCGGCCATTGTCGCTCCGGCAGTCTCAGCTTCGGCGACGGTCGTGGTGACCAGCCATATGAATAAAGCTGTGGTCGTACACCTGACCCCGTCGCTGCCGCCCGGCGTTACGATCTCACCGGCATCGCCGGCGGTGACGGTGCCCGCACACCACACGGTCAGCCTCAAGATGTCGGTGTCGGTCGCGCCGGCCAGTCGCCGACCACGGACCACGTTCCGCTCAGCCCGAGCTTCACCTACCGTGGCGCGAGCTATCCGCTGGCCACGGCCGGACTGACCGTCGACATCCCATACGCATCGCTGCCAGCCGCGTATGACACGAACGCGATCAGCGACGACAGCAACATCGCGGCAGCCAACTTCGACGGGAACGGCAACAGCTACTCCGAGCAGGCACTGACCGCCGCCGGGCTTGCCCCGGGCGCGACCGTAACCGTCGACGGGACGCCGTTGCAGTGGCCCGACGTCGCGGCAGGCACGCCCGACAGCGTGCTTGCCGACGGTCAGACGATCTCACTCGCCGGTTCGTCCGGCGGACACTCAGTTGGTCGTGATGGGCGCCTCGAGTGGCGCCAACGAGTCCGGGACCGGCATGATCGAGTACACCGACGGGACCGTCCAGCCGTACACGCTCACGCTGGACAACTGGTTCAACCCCGCGAACACCCCGGGCACGACGACGATCGCCACGAGCCTATGTGAATGACTCCACGGGGTCCGGCAATCAAGGTGTCGTCGGCCAGCGCCAGCACAAAGCGTACGTGTTCGCTGTCTCGATCCCGCTGCAAGCCGCAAAGACGGTCTCGAGCGTCACCCTGCCGATGGTGGCGACACTGCCGGGCGTCTTCCCAATGCACGTGTTCGCCCTAGGGCTCGGCACCACACCGACGCCTTAGGCCTGCATCGCCTTCGCGACCCCCGCGCCCATTTCGTCGGCGTTCATCACCGGCGAAAACGTGATCTTGGCCCCGAGCGCCTGGAACAATGGCTCAGCAGCCGCGGGGATCTCACTGGAGTCCGCCATCTCGAAGAAAATCAGGCCGGTGCGCATCCCGTCAGTCGACGTGAAGTACGCCGCCTCAGCCTTCAACGTCTCAAGCGCCCTTCCGACGACCTGCGGCAGGCTGCCGTCCTTGATCGCGGCGTTTCCCGACTCGGTCGGAATCTGCACCGTCATCATTATGCGCATCGCATCTCCCCTCGATTGAAGGCTTGCGCGGCGAGCGCGCGGCCCCGGAACCTCTGAACGTGGATGTGGAGCACCGCTGCGACGGCCACCCTACAGGGCACCGCGTCGAGCCAGCGCTTTCTTTCTGCGGCCGTCCGAACCAGGGCTAGTGCTTCGGGGGCCGGCCACGCTTGGGAATTGGCGCCGCCTTGGGCATCCTGCCCGCGTCGTCGAGCGCTCGCCGCAGCAGCATCTCGATCTGGGCGTTGAGGCTGCGCAGTTCGTCGTTGGCCCACCGGGCCAACGCATCGTGCACCGCTGGGTCGATGCGCAGCAGCAGTTGCTTGCGCTCAGAGCTCACGTGTAGAGCGTGCCGGTGTTGACCACCGGTGAGGCAGGTTGGTCGGCGCAGAGGACGACCAGCAGGTTGCTCACCATCGCTGCTTTGCGCTCCTCGTCGAGCTGGACGATCCCCTTCTGCTCGAGGCGGGCAAGGGCCATTTCAACCATCCCCACAGAACCCTCGACGATCCGCGAACGGGCGGCGACGATGGCGTTGGCCTGCTGCCGACGCAGCATCGCCTGCGCGACCTCCGGGGCGTAGGCCAGATGACTGATCCGCACCTCGACGATCTCCACCCCAGCGATGGCGACGCGCCGGGCAACCTCCTGGGCAAGCTGTGCCGCGACGACGTCGACCGAGGCGCGCAACGAGGTGCTCTCGCCCCCGGGGTCATCGTAGGGATGGGTGGTCGCGACATGACGCAACGCGGATTCGGCCTGGACCTCGACAAAGTTCACGTAGTCATCGACGGCGTACACGGCGCGCGCCGTATCGGCGACCTGCCAGACCACGATGCACGCGATCTCCACCGGGTTACCGTCCGCGTCGTTGACCTTCAGATGGTTGGTCTCAAAGTTCCTGACCCGGATGCTCAGGTTCCGCCGGTCGGCCAGCGGCACGATCCACCAGAGCCCCGGGCGACGCACGGTGCCCACATAGGTGCCGAAGAAGCGCACAACCTTGGTCTGACCGGGCTGGACGATGATTAAAGAGCTCGCAACCAGCACCGCCACCACGATCGGCGCGATGATCCACGCCGATCCGCGGAGCAGGATCGCCACCGCGACTCCTGCGGCTACGACGAGCACTCCGAACCATCCGCTGATCACCCACGCTGGGCGCTCCTGGATGACGACTCGAGCGCCCATGTGCCCGACAGGCGTCGCCTCGGGCTGACCGTATTGCTGGATGTCCTGGCTCATGATTCCTCCTCCTCGAGTGCCATCTGGGAGCGATGGTCACTGCGCGTCCCTCGGAAAGTGTTATCTAAGTGATATCACTTTTCCCGCGGCTGTCAAAACGCGGTCCTCCTGGGTAGTTAGCGGCACGTGCCCGCCGACGCCACACGAACATACGTTCTGTCCGAGCCGATCGGCACCATGCCCGGTCCCATGACCTCGCACGGCTCGAAGTACGGCGCAGCGAACAACCAGCTCAGGCGGGCGCTCGCAGACGGCGACCTCGCGCGGGCGGTGACGGCTAGCAAGGAGCTCCCCCGGGTCGGCCTACAGGACGCCGCCAAGCTCCTCTTCCTGATGGCGCGCAACCGCGATCGACGCTATCCGAAGGCAGCCGCCAGGTGGCTGAGCCGGTACGCCGCGGAGGTCAAGGACGTGACGCCCGATCAGCTCTCCCGGGTGGCTGACGCGCTCGCCGACCTCGAGCACGCTGACCCAAACGCCGTCGAGGTACTACTGGCCGAAGCCGCTCAACGATGACAACCGGTCGGCTGCACCTCTCCCCTACTCGTCTCGGAGCGGCAGCTTGATCTCGAAGCGGGAGCCCGCGCCTGGTCGCGAGGTGAGCTTCACAGCGCCACCGTGAGCTTCGGCGATCGATTTGACGATCGCCAACCCGAGCCCGCTTCCCTCGGGCCGGACTCCCGCGTCGCTGCCAGGCGACGCCGCCGTGCCGCGGTAGAACCGCTCAAAGACGTGTGCGGCCTGATCGGGATCGATCCCAGGTCCGTTATCGATCACCGACAGCACTGCCGTCCCACCGTCGACGCCGACCTCTATCCGGACGGGCGCTCCGGCCGGCGTGTGCACCTGGGCATTCTCAAGCAGGTTGGCGACGATCTGCTGCAGGCTCTGTTCGTCACCGGTCACGACGACCGGACCGGTCGCATCGACTGTGACCGGCCGCCCCGGGTCCCGCGCCCGCGCGTCGTCGGCCGCATCACGGGCGATCGCGGCCAGATCTACACGGGCCTGTGCGAGCGGACGCTGCTCATCGAGCCGGGCGAGCAGCAACAGATCGTCGATCAGTCCAGCCATCCTCGTCGACTCTGACTCGATCCGGGAGATCGACTTCTCCAGATCCTCCGGGTTGTGTCTGGCGCCTCGGCGCAACAACGCCGCGTAGCCACGGATCGACGTCAGCGGCGTGCGGAGCTCATGCGATGCGCTCGAGACGAATCGGCGCAACTGCGCCTCCGACCGGTCCCGTCGGGCGAACGCGTCCTCCAGGCGCTCGAGCATTCCGTTCAGCGCCAAACCGAGCCGTCCGATCTCACTGCGTTCGTCCGACGGCGAGACCCGCACGTCTAAGTCGCCGTGTGCAATCCCGGCGGCGACCTCAGAGATCCGCTCGAGCGGTCGCAGTCCTCTGCGCAACAACCAGAACGTTGCCGCGGCGAGTGAGGCGAGGAGCCCGGCAGCAATCAGCAACTCCACCCACAGGAGACGGTGGAGGGTGGCATTGACGTCATCGAGTGAGATCGCCACGACCAGCACACCGGCGGATGCCGGCAACGAACTGACCAGAACGCGGTAACTGCCCGCTCCGCTTACCGCCGGCACATCAAGTTGCAGGGCCGGCTCGAGGGACGGAACTCCGCCACTGGTCGGCGGCGGCGGATTCAGCGCAGTGGGCAGGCGCGGCGCTGGACTCGTTCCGCTGAGCGAACTCGCCTCGTGCAACGCGACGATCTTGCCATCACGGGACCGCAACTCAATAAACGCAAGCGGGGGCGCCAGCCGGCCGAGCGTAGCCGAATCGATCGTGCCGGTGGCGGACTGGCGCAGGCCACGACCAACCGCGGCCCGTGTAGCCATCAGCTGCTGGTCGACGCGGCCCAGGAGAAACGACCGCAGTGCCAGATAGGTCCCCCCGCCGGCCGCGATCAGACCAACGGCGGTGACGGCCAACACGCGCGACAGCAACCGGACTCGGAGCGACATCAGTCCGGCGTCGCGCGCAGCGTGTACCCGAATCCCCGCACCGTCTGGATCAGCGCCGGCTCCTCGACATCAACCTTCTTGCGCAGATAGCTGATGAATGTCTCAACCACGTTGCCGTCCCCGCCGAAGTCGTACTCCCACACGTGATCCAGGATCTGCGGCTTCGACACAACCCGCCCGGCGTTGAGCATCAGGAACCGAAGAAGCCGGAACTCAGTCGGAGTCAGCGATATCTGACGCCCGCCGCGCGCGACCTCGAGCCGGTCCTCGTCGAGCATGAGGTCGGCGTACTGAAGCACTCCCGAAGACGCCTGCGGCGCCGCGAGGTTGTTGCGACGAACCATCGCGCGTACCCGCGCGATCAACTCGTCAAGACTGAACGGCTTGGTGAGGTAGTCGTCGCCACCGACCGTCAATCCCGTGACCTTATCCTCGGTCGCATCTCTCGCGGTGAGAAAGATCACCGGCGTCCAGATGTTCTCCGCGCGCAGCCGCCGCACGACCTCGAAGCCGTCGATCTCGGGCATCGTCACATCGAGGATCATCAGCTCCGGTTTGAGCTCGCGCACAGCCCGCAACGCCCCGCGACCGTCATGCGCGCTGCTCACATCGAAACCCTCGTAACGCAGGCCGAGCGCCACAAGTTCGGTGATGTTCAGCTCGTCATCAACCACCAGCACTCGGACTGGCTCCTCGTTCGTGCTCGCTCGAGTGTTCCTCACGGCGAGAGCTTGACAGCCAAACCTGTGCGTTCGCTGTGCAAACGCTGGCCGGAACCGCGCGTCAGCCGGCGGGCACGTCCGGCGGCAACTCGACCGGGTACGGCTCGCCGAAGTCGGCCGAGCGGCTGACCTCGGCCCAGGCGGTCGCCTCCTCGATCTGGCGGTGCGAGTAGTCGAGGGCCATGTTGATTGCGTTGACGCCGAGCAGCAGGTGCGTGGGCGGGTGCGTGCGCGCAACCGCCCTGACGACGATCTCGGCGGCGCGCTGCGGGTCGCCGGCGGCTCCAACTGAGCCCTGGCGGACCAGTGCGTGGAGCGTGCCAACGGTCTGCTCGTAGCCGGCCGGGACATCGTGAACGGTCATCGAGCTCCCAGCCCAGTCCGTGGCAAACCCGCTTGGTTCGGCGACCATTACGTGGATCCCGAACGGCGCCGTCTCGACGGCGAGCACGCGGCTGAAGCCGTCGACGGCGAACTTGGCGGCCTGGTAGCTGGCGATCCCCGCGGATCCGCCGACCCGTCCGCCGATCGACGAGAACTGGACGATGGTGCCGCCGCCCTGCGCCCGCAACTGCGGTATCGCGGCCTTCGTGACGTTGTAGACGCCCCAGAAGTTCGTCTCGAACTGGGTGCGGAAGTCCTGATCGTCGCCGCTCTCGATCGGGGCGAGGTTGGCGTAGCCGGCGTTGTTGACGATGACGTCGATCTGACCGAACCGCGCGACGCCGGCAGCGATGGCCGCCTTGGCCGCCTCCGCGTCAGTGACATCCAAGCCGACGGCAAGCGCCGCCTCCGAGTTGCCGTCGACCAACTCCTGAAGTTGCTCCGGGCGCCGCGCGGTAGCGACGACCTGATGACCCGCCGCAAGCGCGGCCTCGGCGAGGGCGCGGCCAATGCCGCGCGAAGAACCTGTGATGAACCATGTGGACATACTGTTAGTAAAACACAGTTGCGCTAATAACGCAACCCTGTTCCATTACGTCCTGGCTCGACTTATCATCAAGGCATGGCACCCACCGACTTCAGGCGCGCACGCTCGGACGAGGCAAAACGGGTCCGCGAGCGGGCGATCCTTGAGGCGGCGACCGATCTGGCAACCGAGCGCGGGATCCGCAACGTGACGCTCACCGACATCGCGACCGCCGTCGGTATGCACAAGTCGGCGATGCTGCGCTACTTCGAAACGCGTGAGCAGATCTTCCTGACCCTCACCGCCGAGGGCTGGCGGAACTGGTCAAGCTCGCTGCGTCTCCAACTTTCGGAGCTCCCGCCGACAGCGCCGGCCGCCATGATCGCCTCGGTGCTCGCCGGCTCGCTTGTGAGCAGGCCGATGTTCTGCGACCTGCTGGCCCAGGCACCGCTGAACCTCGAGCGCAACGTCTCACTCGATTCGGTGAGGGCCTTCAAGCTCACCACACTCGAAGAGGTCGACAGGATCGGCGACGCGCTTCGTCGCCTCCGCCCCGGGATGAGTGAGACGCAGGCGATCGACATCATCGCCGCCTCCACCTCACTTGCCGGTGCCCTCTGGCAGATGGCCACCCCGGGTCCTGAGGTGCGCCGGCTCTACCGAGAGGATCCGCGGCTCAGCCACGCGATCGTGGACGTCGAACCTCGCCTGGCGCGGATCCTCACGCCGCTCGTCGGCGGACCCTGCTGAGCGCGCCGTCCGCGTTCACCCGACAGTGATCTTGATGCCGCTGCCCGCCCGCGCGGCAGCCCGCTTCTTCGCGGAGCGCTTCTTCTTCTTGCGGTGGCGCTTCGCGCGCGCCTTCGCGGCCTTACCCAGCGGTTCCGCCGCCGGCTTTCTTGGGAAGCACCGGAGCTCATGGGCCCAGGTGAAGGTCAGACCTGAAGTCGAGTAGCCGTCGAGCACGAGGTACGCGTAGGAGCCGTCACCCGGAGTCCCGGCAACGCCACCGCCGGCCACGAGTGTGCCGCCCTGCTTCCAGAGGATGATGTCGCGGTGCATCCAGCAGCCCGGCCCGCCCGCCTGCGGGCACGCAAGGTTCGGATCGAGGCCGTTTGGACCGTCGTCGTACATCCACATGTAGTCGGCGGCAATTACCGAGGCCGCACCGGCCCAGATACCGCCGCCGCCGGAGAAGCCGCGCGCCGGGAACGGCGGATCGTCGCTATTGACCGCGCCGGACCCAGCAAGCTGGTTCAGGGAGGCGCTCAGACCGACGATCGCCGGCAGGCCGCGATTGACCCGCTCAAGGTTGATCAGCACGAAGCCCTGGTCGACCGTGGTCAATGCGTTCCAATTGGTCGGCAGCGTCAGCGGGCCCACACCCTCCAGCGCGCGACACGCGTTGATGTTCGCCACCCCCCACTCCGCGTTGGCGGTGTCTGTGCGGTCGCAGTCAGACGCGGGGTTGCGCGGCGGCAGGATGCCGGCCGTCGCCGCCTGCGCGGCGCTCGCGCCGGCGGCCCCAACCAGCAGGACGGCGGCAACGCACACGGTGCCGATCAAACGCCGGCTCAGGGTCGACAAGGGCATTCCCGGGGATCTATCGGCAGGTCGGGCGATAACGCTTTAGTGCCCGGCGGCCGGAGTACTAGACAAGCGCCTCAACAAACGTTCGATGTTCTGCGTTTTACTGAATTGAGGATCAACTGTACTGCCGGGACATGCCTCAACTTGCCATCGCCTGCCGGCCACGCGCTCTACCGGCAGACGGCAAGGAAATCGAGCGCACCATAAAGCGGCCGCTGGTCAGTTAGCAAGAAATCAGAGCTTTTGATCGCTGGCGTGAACCGGTCGTAAAAAGGCGCCGTCAGCCCGAGGGTCCGGTGGATCCGATCCCAACCGAACGACAGCGCCAGCGCGTGCGCACGCAGCCGCCGAGCGTGATGGAGGCCGTAGATCGCGACAGAGTCGAACACCGACTCGCAGAGCGCGCGGAACTCATGCGCGCGGTACTCGCGCACGTGCCAGGGGTTATCGGACTTCTCGGCGCCTTTGGGCGCGAGCGTCAGCAGATTCGGAGTCGACACGTATGCCGTCCCGCCCGGAACCAGCAGCGCCTTGAAATGTGAAAGCACGTCCTCCGGGTTGGCGACGTGCTCAATCGTCTGAAGGAACGTGATCGCATCGCACATCGCCGGCTCGCCGTAGCGCTCGACCAGGGCCCGTTCGAAGCTGAGACCCGGCTTCGTGTAGCGCAATCGCGCATGCTCGAAAGCCTCCGGGTTGGCATCGACGCCGACCACGCTCGCCGCGTGCTCGGCCAAGGTCGCCGCGCCGTAGCCCTCGCCGCAGGCCATGTCGACAACGCGCAGTCCGTCCACGCGCGCGCCGATCCACTCGTACACGGCGAGGTGCCGTTGGTACCAGTAGTTCTCGGCCGGCACGTCGGGCAGAGTGCGCTCACCGGTCAGCGACAGCGGTGGCACCCCCGGCGGCTGGTTCTGCTGGAGGTGGAGGTTCGCCATCACCGGCGACACGGTAACGTCCCCGCGCGATGCAGGCGCTTCGCTCGCACGAGCAGATTCGCGACGCCAACACGCGCTATCACGACGTCGCCGCCACCACCTACGACTCGAAGTGGGGCATCGACTTCGGCGAGACCGGCCAGACGCAGGTGCTGGGCAAGGTCCGCAAGCTGCTCGGCGCCGAGCTCGCCAACGGGTTTGACGAGGCGCTTGAGATCGGAGCCGGCACCGGCTACTTCAGCCTCAACCTGATGCGGGCCGGCGCGATCAGAGAGCTGACCTGCACGGACATCTCGGCCGGCATGCTGGCCGCGTTGAGCGACAACGCCGCCCGCCTCGGGCTCGACAACGTACACACCGTTCAGACCGATGCCGAGTCGCTGCCGTTCGCGGACGCGAGCTTCGACCTCGTCCTCGGGCACGCGATTCTCCACCACATACCCGACCTCGACCGTGCGTTCGACGAGCTCCATCGCGTGCTGCGCCCAGGTGGCCGTCTCATCTTCGCCGGCGAGCCGTCCTACGTCGGTGACCGTCTGGCGCGTCTGCCCAAGTACGCCGCGACGACGTTTGCGCCGCTGTGGCGCAGGCTGATCAGCGCCGCCCCCGCGCCCGAGACCGATGCCGACGAGCACGCGGATCACGAGCTGGAGGGTGAGGTCGACATCCATGCGTTCAGGCCTGCCGACCTCGACCGTCTGGCCGGCGCCGCGGGTTTCCGCGATGTGACGGTGCGCGGCGAGGAGCTGGTCGCGAACTGGTTCGGCTGGTTCAACCGCGGCCTCGAGGCACGCGCCGATCCCGACGACGTGCCGATGTGGTGGCGGCGCTATGCCTTCCGCGGCTATCTGAAGCTGCAGAAGCTGGACGCACGCGTGCTCGAGCCGCGGCTGCCGCCGGCGCTCTTCTACAACCTCCTGCTCACGGCCCGCAAGCCCTGATGTCCGGAGGTCTCGCCACCGAGTTCCCGCTCTTCCCGCTCCAGCTGGTCGTGTTGCCGTCGGAGGTCGTGCCGCTGCACATCTTCGAGGAGCGTTACAAGACGATGATCGAGGAGTGCCTCGCGCATGACAGCGAATTTGGGGTTGTCTGGCTCGCCGATGACGGCCTGCATGACATCGGTTGCGCCTGCCGAATCGAGCGGATCCTCGAGAAGCTCGAGGATGGCCGTATCAACCTACTGGTGCGAGGCACAAAGCCATTCCGCGTCGTCGAGCGCCAGCGGCATCTGGCATACCCGGCTGGCGTGATCGAGTTCATCGCCGACGAGCCGGAGAAGCCGGACCAGGATCTGGTCGAAGAGGCGCACAGCGCCTACGGCGAGCTCGTGCGTAAGGCCACCGACCGCACGCCCCAGCCCGATGAACTGAAGGGCATGGACGCCTACGCGATGGCCGCCACCGTCGACTTCGGCCTCGACGCCAAGCAAGGGCTGCTGAATCTGCGCTCCGAGAACGCGCGTCTGCGCCTGGTCGCGCGGTTGTTCCGCGCCGCCCTCAAGCGCCTGGACTTCGTCGACCTTGCACAGGCGCGGGCCAAGACAAACGGCAAGGTCAGATTCGGCTGAGCCCGCTGATACTGGCTTGCTGGCCGGGAGGGCCCGCTCCCGGCGTTGCTCCCACCGCAGTTCGCTCTGCACGCCAAGGTTGGCGTGGAACTTGACCTCGGCCCGCTGGCCGGCAACTTCCCTACAGGTTCTCGCCCGTCGGCCGTGTGCAGCGAGCCATCCGTCTGGACCGTCTGACCGAGATGTGCTCGAACTTGCCGATGTTGTCGATCAGCGTTGGCCCGTACTGCTGCTTGACGTCAAGCAGGAAGGTCTGGTCACGGGCATCGCGTTCGAGCGACGTGTCGTCATGCCGGTAGGTGACGAACTGCAAGGCCTGCGTGCCGCACAGCTGCTGGTAGCCAGGCTGCAGGTTCACCTGAAAATACTGGGTCCGCCCGGCACGTTGACGTGGAAGTAGCGCCGGTCGATCGTGCCGTAGACACAGCCGATCTCGTTTACGGCGCGCACGAAGTTGTTGAAGTCGATGACGACGACGTGATTCACAGACAGACCTGTCACCTGCTTGATCGTCGAGACGACCAGTGCGCCGAACACGATGCAGTAGATGCCAAACGGCTTCAGCGTCCCGGTGCGCAGATATCGCATCAGGAAGTGAACGGCGAACACGGCGGTTATCGCCGCCACCCCGGCCGCAATCAGGGCGGCGCCACGGACGCCGCCGTTGCCCAGTGGGCCGGTCAGGTCGCCGAACTTGAAAAGCCCGGCCGCGAGGATCGGCGGCGTCGCGAGCAGGAACGCGAAGCGGCCCGCGTCGGCGTTGTCGAGCCCGCGCACGAGGCCACTGGCCATGCACACGCCGTCGCGGCTGATGCCGGCGATCAGCGCCGAGGACTGGGCCACACCGATAATGGCCGCCTCCCTGTAGTCCAGCGTGTCCAGCTTGCGCCCGCCGTCCGCCTTGGCGCCCTCGCGGCGAGCGAGCTCGCGCACCTCGGCCCGTCGGCGGTAGCGCTCCGCGCCGAGCAGGATGCAACCGTTCACGATCAGGAAGATCGAGGCTGACAGCGGCTTTGCGAACAGGACCCGCCCTGGGTCAGCCGCGAGGCAGGAACTCAGGTACGTCCATCACCTCGGCCGATCGCGGCGAGCGCTGAGGCGCTGAGGCGGCGACCCGCTCGGTGACGCGGCTGACCCGAGGCTCACCAGCCGGCTCGACCAGCCGTCGCGGGGTCTTGCCGGCGTCGTAGCCGGTCGCGACGACCGTGATCCAGACCTGGTCGTTGTCGATCTTCTCGTCGA
This sequence comes from uncultured Conexibacteraceae bacterium, assembly GCA_963720195.1. GTDB lineage: Bacteria > Actinomycetota > Thermoleophilia > Solirubrobacterales > Solirubrobacteraceae > Palsa-465. Next base: position 484,045 of record CAVRFD010000003.1, on the reverse strand, counting down.
CCATGGCGCCGAAGATGATGTTCGCGTCCGGGTGGGCCGCCTCCGCAACCGCCTTGGCGGCCTCGTTGACCTCCCAGAGCGAGATGTCCGAGCCACCCGTGATCGACAGCAGGATCGAGCGTGCGCCCTCCATGCTGGTCTCGAGCAGCGGCGAGGCGACAGCCGCCTCGGCGGCGTCGATCGCGCGACGCTCGCCGGTGCCCATGCCGATTCCGAGCAAGGCGTTGCCCGCGTCGGACATGATCGTGCGCACGTCGGCGAAGTCGAGGTTGATCAGGCCCGGCAACGTCACCAGGTCGGAGATGCCCTGGACGCCCTGACGCAGCACGTCATCGGCGACACGGAAGGCGTCGACCATCGTCGTGTTGCGGTCGAGCACGGTGAGCAGCCGGTTGTTCGGCACTACGATCAGCGTGTCGACGACCTCGCTGAGCGCCTCGATGCCGGCCTCCGCCTGGTCGCGCCGGCGCGTGCCCTCGAACTGGAACGGGCGCGTGACGATGCCGACCGTGAGCGCACCGATCTCGCGGGCGATCTGCGCGACGACCGGAGCGGCACCCGTGCCGGTGCCGCCGCCCGCGCCGGCCGCGATGAACACCATGTCGGCGCCACGCAACACGGCCTTGATCTGGTCGTACTCCTCACGCGCAGATTGACGCCCGAGCTCAGGGTTCGCACCCGAGCCGAGCCCGCGCGTGATCGAATCGCCGATGTGCAGGGTCGTCGGTGCGGCCGAGGTCTGTAGCGACTGCAGATCCGTGTTGATCGCGATGAACTCGACGCCCTCGATATCCGCCTCGATCATCCGATTGACGGCGTTGACGCCCGCGCCGCCGACGCCGACGACGCGGATCACCGGGCGGCCGACCGGGTGGAGACCGGAAGCCTGCTCGAAGCTGTGTTCGGGGCGCGCGTAGAGATCCTGAGCTGGCTCGGGCGCGCGCTTTGGCGCCGCCTGCGTGGGCGGCTCCATCAGACTCGCCGGGATGTCAGCAGCGAACGCCGACTCCAGCCGCTTCTGCGGCGAAGGCACGCCGGCCTGGCGCGGCTCGCCCGTGCCGACGCCCGGCTCGTTCACCGTCTCGACGGGGATCGAGGGACGCAGCGACGGATGCGGCAACTGACGCGGCTCGACGGCCTGCTCCACCGGCTGCCCCGGCTGATCGTCGGCGACCGGCTCGGGGGCAGGCGTCGGACTGTTGGTCGGCGCGGTGTCCTCCACGGTCTTGCGGAAGAGCTGCGAAAGCGGTCCTTCCCGCATGCTCGCGCGCTTAGCGGTTGGCATTGGCGAGGACCTCCTTGGCAAGCTGACGGTAGGAGTGCGCTGCCATCCCGTCGGGGTCGTACTTGAGCACCGACATCCCCTTCACCGGAGCCTCCGCGAAGCGCACCGTCTTCCGGATCCGCGAGGCGAAGACGCGGTCGCCGAAGTTCTCCTCCAGCAGCTCAATCGCCTCCTTCGCGTGAAGGGTGCGGGTGTCGACCATCGTCGGCAGGATCCCCTCGATCTCGACGTCCGGGTTCAGGTTCTCCCGGATCATCGCCAGAGTGTTCTGCAACTGGATCAGCCCCCGCATGGACAAATACTCGCACTGAACGGGGACGATCACCTTGTTTGCTGCCGTGAGGGCGTTGATCGTCAACAGGCCGAGACTTGGTGGCGTGTCGATAAAGCAGTAGTCGTAGTCATCGGCAACCTCGTTCAGCGCGCGTTCAAGTGCGCGCTCACGCCCGATCATCGTCGACATCGCAATCTCGGCGCCGGCCAGATCGATCGACGCGCAGGCGACGTCGACCTCGCGCTTGTGGATCACCTCGCGGATCGAGACCTTGTGCACGAGCACGTCGTACATCGACTTCTTGAGGTTGTCTGGGTCGATGCCCTGGGACATCGTCAGGTTGCCCTGCGGATCCATGTCGCAGCAGAGGACACGGTGGCCCTCCTCGACAAATGCCGCAGCAAGATTGAGCGTGGTGGTGGTCTTTGCGACGCCGCCCTTTTGGTTGGCGAACGCGATCACCTTGAGGCTGGCCGTCACGGGCGCTCCTCCGAGAAAAAGCTATGGGCTGAGAGACGCATTCGCGCCTGTATTCGCAGCAACCACGGGGAATCCTTCATCACGACCCCGATCCGAGGCGCCAGCCGGCCGTGGCGGCTATGTTCCTGATCCGTGCCACTTCCCCTGTTGAGACGCCGCCTGATCTTCGTCACGGGCAAAGGCGGCGTCGGCAAGACGACTGTCGCGCTCGCGCTCGGGCTCGCGGCAGCCCGCACCGGCCTGCGCACGATCGTCGCCGATCTGAACGGCGAGGGCGATCCTCAGGAGGTCGAGATCGCCCCGAAGCTGTTCCGGATTTCCGTCGATCCGCAGAGCGCGATGGAGGAATACCTGATGGTCAAGGTCCCCGGCGCCGCCGGGCAGGCCCTGCGCCAGAGCAAGCTGTTCGGTGCCTTCGCGATGGCGACGCCGGGCATGCGCGAGCTGCTCTGCATGGGCAAGCTCTGGGAGCTCGCTCAGCTCGAGCGGCGCACGCGCGACGCAGCGCCGTACGACCTCGTGATCGTCGACGCCCCCGCCTCCGGCCACGGCGCCGCGATCCTGCGTACCCCGCGCACGTTCGCGGAGATCGCGCGCGTCGGCCCGATCGCGAGCCAGGCGCAGACGATCGCGACCACGATCTCCGATCAGGCCTTCACGGCGGTGGTCGCGGTATCCACGCCCGAGGAGATGCCCGTAAACGAGACGCTGCAGCTGAGCGAGACGCTTGCCTCCGGGCCTGACCCGCTCGAGCTTCAGGCGGTGATCCTCAACGGGCGCTACCCGGACCGCTTCACCATCGGCGATGTCCTGGCCCTGAGTGAAGCTCTGGCAAGCCTCCCAGATTCGTTCCCACCCGCCCGGGATGCGATCGATGCCGCACTGGCCGAGTACGGGCGCGCAACGCGGGAGGCCGAGCAGGAGCGAAGGTTGCGTGAGGCCTTCGGCGAACGGCTGCTGGTGCTGCCGTTCCTGTTCCAGCCGCGGCTCGAGCTGCCGGAGTTGGAACTGCTCGCAGATGGGCTCGAGCTATGAACGTCGTGCGGCTGCTCGAAGGCAAGCGCGTCTGCATCTGCGTCGGTGCCGGCGGTGTCGGCAAGACCACGACGGCAGCGGCGGTCGCATTGGGGATGGCCGCACGCGGCCTCAAGGTCGCGGTCGTGACGATCGATCCCGCCCAACGCCTGGCCAATGCCCTCGGGCTCGAGGCGCTCGACAACGAACCACGCCTGGTCTCGCCAACGCGCATGGAGGGCCTTGAGATCAAGGGCGAGCTGTGGGCGATGATGCTCGACCCCAAGCGCACCTTCGATGATCTGATCGGACGAGTGGCGCCAAGCCCTGAGCGCGCCGAGGAGATCAAGCGCAACAGCGTCTACCGCGAGCTCTCGAGCGCGGTCTCCGGCTCCCAGGAGTTCACGGCGATCGAGAAGCTCTACGAACTCGTGTCCGACGACTACGACCTGATTGTGCTCGACACCCCGCCCGCGCATAACGCAGTCGAGTTCCTCAACGCCCCGGGCCGGCTCACGGCCTTCCTCGGCGGCGGTGCACTGCAGGCGTTCCTGCGCCCGACCGGACTGGGGATGCGGCTACTCGGACTCGGTGCCGCACCGATGCTGGCGGGGCTGAAACTCGTCACGGGCGTCAACCTGATCTCCGACCTGACCGGATTCTTCGCGCTGCTCGGCGGGATGACCGAGGAGTTCAGCGCGCGCGCCAAGCGCGTCGAGGAGCTGCTGCACGCTCCTGACACAGCCTTCGTGCTCGTGACCTCGGCCGAGGATCGGCCGATCGAGGAGGCGATCTGGTTCCGCGAGACGCTACGCAGCAACGGCATGCCGTTCAGCGGAGCGATCGTCAACCGCGTGCATCCGCGGCTGCCTCGGTTGGAGGTCCCGCTGGACCTCCAACCGGACCTGAGCGCCAAGGTGACCCAGAGCGTCCGCGATTACACCGTGCTTGCAGAACGCGACGCGGACAATCTCGAGCGTCTGCGGTCCGCTTTCGCGGACGAGCCGATCCTCCACGTGCGCGAGCTCCCTGCCGATGTGCACGACATGCAGGGCCTACTTGCGATACACCGAGAGCTGTTCAATGAGTGATTCGCAACTGCTCCCGGTCGATGACGCGCTGGCGGCCGTTCTGGCCGAGGCCAGGCCGCTGCCGGCCGAAGACATCCCGCTCGTGGATGCGGCCGGCCGTTACCTCGCCGAGCCGGTCGTCGCGACCCTGGACCTGCCGCCATTCACGAACTCGGCCATGGACGGCTACGCGGTGCGCGCCACCGATACTCCAGGACGGCTCGCGGTGGTTGGTGAGTCAGCCGCCGGCGCCCCGTTCGCGGGGCTGGTCGGTCCAGGCCAGGCGGTCACGATCTCGACCGGCGCCGTGCTGCCGGAGGGCGCCAACGCCGTGGTACCGGTCGAGTTGGTGAATGTCCTCGACGGAACCGACGCGATCGAGGTGCCGCGCTCCGTGTCGCACGGCGCGTCTGTGCGCCGCGCCGGCAGTGACGTCGAGCACGGCACCGAGGTCCTGTCCGCCGGCCAGCGTATCGGTCCCGCCCAGGTCGGCGCGGCCGCATCGCTGGGCTTGAGCTCGCTGTGGTGCGGAAGCCTGCCGCGTGTCGCGGTTCTCCCCACCGGAAGCGAGCTGCGCAAACCGGGTGAGCGCCTCAGCCCGGGCCAGATCTATGACTCGAACGGTCCGCTGCTGAGCGCCGCGCTCGCGAATGCCGGCGCCGAAGTGACGCTCGTGCCAAGCGCCGCCGACACGCGAGAGGCGCACCGCGAGGCGATTTCCCAGGCGCTCTCACACGACGTCGTGATCAGTACAGGCGGTGTCTCGGTTGGCGGCCACGACCTCGTGCGCGAGATCGAGCGCGAGCTCGGAGTACGCGAGCTGTTCTGGCGGATCGCGATGAAGCCGGGCAAGCCGTTGAGCTTCGGTGTACGTGATCGCACGCTTGTCTTCGGCGTTCCTGGGAACCCGGTATCTGTGCTGGTCTGCTTCGAGCTGTTCGTGCGCCCGGCCCTTGAAGCACTTCAGGGGGCGTCGCATCCGCACCCCCCGTTCACTCGGCGCACGTTGGCAGCTGCGGTCGAGCGCAATCCAGAGCGCGACGAGCTGATCCGTGTGCGCAACACCAAGGACGGACGTATCGAGCCCCTGCGGGGACAGGATTCCCATCAGCTCGGGATCGCAGCCCTCGCGGAAGGGTTGGCGCGGATTCCGAAGGGCAGCGGAACGCTCGCGGCCGGCGACGAGGTCGCCTACCTGCCGCTCGGCGGCGCCAGCTGAGCGCCGCCGTTGCGCAACAGGTCGAGTGCTGCACGCTCGGCGGCTGAAAGCTGCTCGGCGGCGGCGCTCCCGGGCATCAGCTCCGTTGCCATGTCGGTGATCTCATCGAATGAAACAGGGCCGGCAGACAGTCGTCCGATCAGGCGCTCGCGGAGGGCGTCCGGGACTGGAACGGTCGGCGGTGCCGCCTGCGCAGCTGCGACATACTCGCGCGACCTGGCAAGGACCACCTCGGTGACGTCGTTGCCGCTGCGCTCGACGTTCTGCCAGCCGCGCCCCAGGGCGAGCTGATCGGGACGTAGCTCCGGACCCTCGAAGATGTTGATCCGCGTCTTCCTCGGCGTGAAATCGTGTCCCTCGAGCACGAAGTCACGGTCCGCCATCAGCGGCGCCAGGTACCGCGTCCAGAGTCCCTCCTCGGTGAGGTTGAACTGACGCACGACCTCGCGTGCCCATGCGCATCTCGACGTGGAACATGCCGCGGACGCTACACGGCGGCGGCCGTCGGCGGCGTCCGCCGCCTCGGCCAGCAGCTCGTCGGCAACCCCGCGCACGTCAGTGCTCAGGTGCCCGCAGAGCACATCGCGCAGGATCGCGCGCAGATTCTCGGCCAGCTCGTCGACCAGCAGGTCGACTCCCGTCGCGGCGGGCGCGAGACCCGCGATCACGGCGCGTTCGAGCGAGATCGCATGGGCCGTGCGCTCAGCCAGACCGGCGCGCTCCTCGGGCGCCGCGCAGATCACGGAGAGCCGCTGGGCCAGCCGGCCACTCGCCGGCCCTTCGGGCTCGAGCAGCGCACGTAGCGCGAGCAGATAGTCGGTCAGCGCCTCGAACGGCGCGACCCGCTCGCAACCCATCTCGAAGCGGGCCAGTGCCCATGTGATCTCGCCGGCACCTGAGTTGTCCTGGCCGCGGCCGGCTGGATGGGATCCAATCCGGCGGCCGATCAGGTTGCAGAAGCCCGCGGAGCTCGTCCTCGCTGTTGCGCGGGATCAGCGTCAGCAGTCGCGGGCGGCCGCTGGAGCCGAGCGGGATCGGCGACCAGACACCGTCGTCGATCCGCGAGTACCCGATCGGACCGATCGCGTAGCCACCCTTCTCGAACAGGCGCAGAGCCGTGAGCACGCGGCGGAAGCGCGTGCGCGCGAACGAGACCGACGGCTGCTGCAGACGGTCGTGAGCCACTCGCAGCACCAGCAGCAGCGGTGGCTGCTCAGCCGTGACCGTTTCCATCGGGCGCCCCAGCGAGCGCCGAGGGGCGCACGATCGAGAGGCCCTCACCGAGCGCGAGCTCGTCGGTGTCCGGATCGAGATCGATGCCGAGCAGCGGCGCGACCACCTCGGTCACGCAGCGTCCCTGATAGATCGTGCGCTCAAGATCTTGATAGGCAATCTCGAAGCGGTCAGCGTCGAACGCGAACTCGCTGCGCTCGTCGAACACCTGCGCAAGGAAGTCGCGTAGGACCGCGTCGGCCAGATCGCGCGGTTCGTCGGAGAGATTGGTCTCGCCACGGGCACGCAGATACAGCTCGAGGCCGCCGATGCCTTCGAGCGCCCGTGCGGCCGGCGCGTACGTCGGCAGCGCCACCAGCAGCCCAAGGCGGGCGCGGATGAAGTCCGCCGTCAGCGGGCGATAGCAGTAGAGCGGGAGCCGCCCCGACCGGCGTCCGTCGGTCTCAACGACCTCAAAGGGGATCTCATCGCCTTCGGAAGCGGCGAGGTCGAGGCGCGTGCCGGCGTCGGTCGTGAACGCTTCGAGCAGCCCATGCAGCGTCAGGTTTCTCACGCCCTGGCGTTTCGCCAGAACGCATTCAGATCCTGCGGCTGGGATGCCGCTTGCAGCGGGCTCAGGCGACGGCGGCGAGCGCTTCGTCGACTGCGATCTCGCAGCCTTCGCTCAGCCACTGCAGGCCGTACGTGCGCATGTCCTCGATCAGTGGGACGAGCGCCCGGCCCTTCTCGGTGAGCGCGTACTCGACGCGCGGCGGTACCTCCGGGAATGTGCAGCGCGCGACGATGCCCTCCTCCTCCAGCGCACGAAGCCGCAGCGAGAGCGTACGCGGGCTGATGCCCTCGAGCGCGCGCTCGAGCTCGCAGAAGCGTGATTGCCCCTCGGCCAGCTCCTTGATGAGCAGCAGCGTCCACTTGCCGCAGACGACCTCTGCGGTCCGGCAGACGGGACACGTGTCAGGCGAGGACATGGTTAGAACTCAGTCTAGCGACGGCGCTTCACTACCTGAAGCGGCGTCTTGCAAGGCTTTTGCCGCCAGCGACCAACCGAAGGCCGGCGCGATGTGGCGGGCGATCGTGTCCAGCATCGTCGCGCAGTACTCGACCCCGAGCTGGTTGGGGACCGTGAGCAGCACCGTGTCGGCCATCTGCACCGCCGGGTCCTTGGCGAGCTCCTCCGCGATCACGTCCGGCTCACCCGTATAGCTGCGCCCGAAGCGGGCGATCGTGCCCTCGAGCCGGCCGAGCTGATCGCTCGAGTCGCTGCCGCGACCACCGAAGTACAGCCGGTCCTCGTCGGTGACGATCGGCAGGACGCTGCGGCTGACCGAGACGCGCGGCTCACGCTCCCAGCCGGCGGCGATCCAGGCGTCGCGGAAGACGTCGATCTGCTCGGCCTGCAGCTCGCCGAACGGCACCCCCGTGTCCTCGACAAGCAGCGTCGAGCTCTGCAGGTTCATGCCCTGGGCCGCTGCCCAGCGCGCGGTCTCGCGCGTGCCCGCTCCCCACCAGATGCGGTCGACGAGCCCGGGTGACTGGGGCTGGATCGGCAGCTGAAGCTCGCCGCCGGTCATGCGCCGGGTCGGACCCCGCCACGCCACGACCTGTCGATCGCCTCGTCGAACAGGGCCGTCTTGGCACGCGCGGCGTCGGCGTCGGTCTGGCCCTCAGGCGGCGACGTAGCCGAAGCGCTGGCGCCGTTGAGCGCCGGCTCCGGCGAGCCGCGGCTGATCCCGAGCTGCAGACGTCCGCCGGCGATCAGGTCGGCGGCAGCCGCCTCCTCGGCCATGTACAGCGGATTCTCATAGCGCATGTCGATCACGGCGGTGCCGATCTCGATGCGCTCGGTCCTGGCCCCGATCGCGGCCAGCAGCGGGAACGGCGACGCCAGCTGCCGCGCGAAATGGTGCACGCGCACGAACGCGCCATCGATCCCGATCTCCTCGGCCGCCTCGGCCAGCTCGATCGTCTGGATGAGCGCCTCGGCCGCGGTCCGGGTCCGCGAGCCCGGCGCGTCCTGCCAATGCCCGAAGCTCAGGAACCCAATCCGCTTTTTCACCAAGCGGATGCTAGAGGGCGCCCCGTTGGGCGCCCCTGCCCGCTGGCACCGGGCGCTCGTTCGCCGGCCTGAGCTTCCTAAAGCGAGGCCGGGCGGCCTTCGAAAAGTGCGATTTCGGGGCGATATCGCAGCGATGTCGTAGCCGATATCGCCCCGAAATGGGCGATTTGGAGAAGGCCGCTCGCCCGCTTTAGCTTGAGAATCGCCTCCGGAGCTGGGCCCGACCGCTAAACACGTCGGGGGTGGCAGATGCCACCCCCGACGAGACCAAAACGTAAAGCCGCAGATCAGGCGACGTCGCGCAGCTTCTGTGCCTCAGCCAGCGACTGCAGCTTCTTGAGCGACTGATTCTCGATCTGGCGAATCCGCTCGCGCGTGACGTTGAACGTGCGGCCGACCTCGTCGAGCGTCCGCGGGTGCTCGCCACCGAGCCCGTAGCGCAGCTCGAGCACACGACGCTCGCGGTAGCTGAGGTTCTCCAGCGCCTCGCGCAGCGCCTCCTTGGTGAGGATCTCGGCGGCACGCTCATACGGCGACTCTGCACGCTCGTCGGCGATGAACTGGCCGAACTCCGACTCCTCCTCGTCACCGACCGGCTTCTCGAGCGAGACCGGAGCCTGCGCGGAGCGCTTGATCGACTCGACCTCCTCCGGCTCGATGCCGGTGACCTCGGCGATCTCCTCGGCCGTCGGCTCGCGACCGAGCTCGGTCACGAGCTTGCGCTCGGCGCGGCCGATCTTGTTGAGCTTCTCGACGACGTGAACCGGGATACGGATCGTCCGGGCCTTGTCGGCCAGAGCCCGCGCGATCGCCTGGCGGATCCACCAGGTGGCGTACGTCGAGAACTTGAAGCCCTTGCGGTAGTCGAACTTCTCGGCCGCACGCACAAGGCCGAGCGTTCCCTCCTGGATCAGGTCGAGGAACGGAAGTCCCTGGTTGCGGTAGTTCTTCGCGATCGAGACGACGAGTCGTAGGTTCGACTCGACCATCTTCTGCTTGGCGTCGAGATCGCCGCGCTCGATCCGCTTGGCGAGATCGACCTCCTCCTGGGCAGTCAGCAGGCGAACCTTGCCGATGTCCTTCAGGAACAGCTGCAGCGAATCCGTCGTCATGTCCGGCTTCAGATCAAGAGCCGTCTTGGCCTTGCGGCGACCACGCTTGTCCGGCGCACGCTCGACCTCCGCCTCCGCCATCGCCGGGTCAACCTCTTCTACGAGCTCGATCTCAGCTCGTTCGAGGAAGCCGTGGAGCTCCTCGATGTCCGTCTCGTCGAGGTCCAGCTCAGCAACCGCGCCGTTGATCTCGGCGAACGTGAGTACGCCGAGCTGCTGGCCACGGTTGACAAGGGCCTTGACCTCTTCGAGTTCCTGCAGTTCCGCTACTGACATCTGGTTCCGTTTCCGTCGTGTTCCCAGCGAACCGGCCTTGTCCGGAGCGCTCGAAAGAGTGGCTGCGCGGCCCGGAGAGCGCGCACTCCACCCACTCAAACATGGGTGCGATTCTACCTCGCTCTGTACCTACTACGCACTAACGACCAGAACGTTTCAAAGCTGTAGCGAGATAGATACCGCTAAACGCCAAATTTCCGTTTGTTGGAAATATTGCACGTGCAGGAAAAGCGTAGCTGGCTCGGCGCCCGGAGCCGGGAAACGTCAATGCCATGATTCACGCAATGAGCGAAGAATCCGAACCGTCGGTCCTGGGCGCCCTGCCCCACTCGCGCCCGCATCGCCGCAGCGACAAGCGCGCCGCGCGGCCGTCAGAGCCATCGGCAACTGAGGCCGCGGCGCCTTCGGCCGAGCCGCCGGAAAGCGCTGAGTCAGCCAGCCGATGCAGCGCGAACACTGGCGCCACCGAACTGCTGACGACGGCAGTTCAAGCGGCCGCCGAGCTGGCCGAAATCGGGCTCCACGCGGGAGCCCGCGCGCTCCGGATCGCGGTGTCGCGCCTGCCGCGGCCATAAGCATCCATAAATCGTTCGCACACCGTCCGTCGGACACATATAATCCGGTCCTTCAGCCGAGCGACCGTCCGTCCGCGGGCGGTCGACGGGGGAACCATTGCGGCGCCTTAGGGGCGTCGCTGGGGCGAATCCGATACAGCGAAATCGGTAGCGCAAAGCGCGCGAGCCCGTCAGCTCACCCCGTAGGCACCCATTGCCGCCAACAACTTCATGCACAGACTTCAGGGCCTCGAAGCCTTCTTCCGACGTTCGCGCCGCCTGCTCGCGCTGGTGCCGCTCGCCTCAGCGCTCGTAGCGCTGCCGGCGACGGCTCTGGCTCGGACGGCCCACGCCGGCAGCGGCGGGATCGGCGTGAGTGGTGGCGACGGCACGTCCACCACAACCACGACCACCCCGACCTCAACGACCAGTACCGGCAGCTCGTCCGGCACCGGCACCACCCAGGCCAACGTCGTCAAGCTGACCGGCAATATCAATGCGAGCGGCGACGGGATCACGCTGACAGTGGCGGCCTCCGGCACGCAGGGCCATCCGCTCACGTTCACGGGAGATGCGCCAGCCACCGACGCCGGCGGCGCGATCGACATCGAGACCGCCAAGGCCGGCGGTACGAACTGGACGCAGGTCGCGACCGCGGTGATCGGCGGGAGTGGATCGTTCTCGGCAGCATGGACGCCGTCGACAAGCGCCCAACTCGCCGTGCGTGCGGTCCTCGACCCCGGCCTCAGCAACCCGACCACTGCCGGAGCGAGCGGCCTGCCGGGCTCGGGCTCCGCATCCACAGCAGCCGGCGTCGTCGCCACATCGGCGCTGACGATCCCGATCTTCAAGAACGCGATAGCAACGATGTACGGACCCGGCTTCTGGGGCCGGCACACAGCGTGTGGTGAACGTCTGCGCCAGGCGACGCTCGGCGTCGCCAGCCGCACGATGAAGTGCGGTAGCCGTGTCTCGATCGACTTCAAGGGCCGCGAGATCACCGTGCCAGTGATCGATCGCGGGCCGTTCGCCAACCACGCCAGCTGGGATCTGACGATGGCAACGGGTAAGGCGCTCGGAATGAAGGGCACCTCGATCATCGGGACCCTGTCACCGGCACGCGCGAGCGCCGTCGCAGCAAGCTCCTGAATTCCACGTAAAACTGGAGCTGTACACGTCGTGCCGTCGGGCAAAATCGCCTGATGGCTGCGGCCGCAGCAACCCTGGCAGCGTTCCTCGCGTGGTTGCTCTTCCGCGACCGAAGGCGCAAGCGCCTGCCGGCCCGCATCTCGATCGTCTCGCCGCGCAAGTCGACTCAGGTCGCACCGGACGGCGCGGTGCACTCGGTGCAGTCCGCACGGCTCGAGCTGCCTAGGGCCCAGCTCGACCGACTGTGGACCCCGGCGCAACTCGAGAACCTGGGCCGTACCTATTGGCTGTTTCTCACGCGTGTGACGCTCGGCGTGATCCGCGTCGTCTACACAGACGACGAGCGTGCGGTGGTGCTGCTGAGAAAACCGCTCACGTTGCTGCGCTTCGAGCCGCCGGAATACACGCTGGAACCTGACAGTGCCCGGATCAGCTGGGCGATTCGAGACGGCGTGCTCGTCTCACGCAAAGGCTGCGGCACCGGCTTCCTCTCGGTCTCGGTGCGGCGCGACCTGAATGCAACCGACCCGGCCGCGCTCTACATCGAGGTCGAGGTCGCGAACTTCTATCCGGCGATCGCCTCGCGCCTAGGTACCCCCGTGTACGAGGCCACGCAGGCGTTCGTACATGTGCTGGTGACGCACGCATTCCTGCGCTCGCTGGCGACCTTGGACCTCGCCGAATCGCAGGTCCGGCGCTTCAGGCATTGAGAGTCTGTCTCAAAACCGCGCTACCTCGCGCCAGCGGCGCGGTCCACACCATCAGCGCCGCGGGGTCGAGGCGCACAAGGCATTGCTCCCCGATCGACGTCTCGATCGAATTGGTGCTGCGAGACCTCAGCTCCGGCCCACCCTCGAGCAGCACTGTCACCTCCACCGCGCTGCCCAATTCGATGACGTCGGTCACTACGGCCCTATGCACCGCCGCATGTTCTGGGAGCGCGAGACGGGTCGCCGATGAGGGTGGTACGGCGGTATCAGCAGGGCACCGCGTGACCTCGACTTGCTCCGGTGGGACCGACCACAACACGGCTGCTCCGATCGGCAGGTCCGCCGTCATCGTCAGCGACACGGAGCCAGTGAGCACGGTTCCGTGTGCAGCAACGACACCGCGGCAGAGGTTGCCAATGCCGAGGAGCCTGGCCACTTCGGGAGATGCTGGTCGGCGATAGACCTCCGAAACCCGGCCGACCTGGAGTACCTGCCCGTCCGAGACAACCATGATCTCATCGGCGAGGATGGCCGCCTCCTCCGGGTCGTGCGTGACGAGCACCGTCGAGAGGCCGGCCTCGCGCTGCAGCCGCCGCAACTCTCGACGCAGTTCATCGCGCACCGGCGCATCGAGGGCCGAGAATGGCTCGTCGAGGAGCACCACTTCCGGTCCCGAGGCCAGGGCACGCGCCAAACTGACTCGCTGGCGCTGCCCCCCCGACAACTGCCCTGGGTATCGGTCGACGAGGTCAGTCAGATGGAGCGTCTCCAGCCACCAGGCAGCCCGGGCCGGATCGGCATCCACGCCGAAGGTCACCTGTTGCCAGACCGTGCGTCCAGGCATCAGTCCCAGCCCCTGGGGGACGTAGCCGATACGACGACCCTCTGCCGGGATGGAGCTCACATCGACACCACCGCACGTGACCACCCCGACGCCTGGTCCCAGCAGCCCGGCGAGGGTCCTGAGCGTGAGCGACTTCCCGGAGCCCGACGGTCCGATGACGGCCAGGCGGTGACCGCCTTCGGCGTGAGCCACCTGTAGGCGGAACGTTCCGACAGTGGCATCGATGTCAAAGCCAACCGGCGTTGGCAGGGTCGCGACCGGCGCGAGCGGCGCAGGAATGATCCGACGGTGAACGCGAGGCAGGCGTCGGATGCTGAGCAGAGCGATTGCCAGGCCGGCGACGGCGAAGGCAAGGACCGTCGGTGCCTCAGCCTGTGAGAGCGGCGCGGACGAGAACAGGTTGTCAACGTAGACCGGCAGGCTGTAGGGGTGGTAGGCGAGGACCACGGTGGTGCCGTACTCCCCGAACGCCCGCAGCCACATCAGAATCATGCCGGCCCGGATTCCGTCCGACGCCGACGGCACGTCGACGCGGAGAAACCGCGCCAGGGGACCGTGGCCGAGGGTGGCGGCGACCTCGCCGAGCGACGGATCAACCGCCCGGAAGGCGCTGCGCGCCACGACTACCAGGAACGGTGCGGATACGAACGACTGGGCGATGATCAACCCGTACATCGTCTCGGTGAGCCGCTGTCCCGACAGTTGGCCGAGGAACGTGTACGGACCGACGATGTAGATCAACAGGATGCCGCAGATGAGCGGCGGCACCGCCAGAGGCAGCTGGACGATCACGCCGACCGCGCTGCTAAGCCAGCCACGACGGCGGGCCAGAACGTAAGCCAGCGGGATCCCGAACAGAACCCCGATTAGCAGCGAGACAGTCGCGCCCGCAACCGAAACCCAGAGAGCGGACCATAGCCCCGGGACGTTCCAGCCCTCGTTGCTGCCAGTGGCGATCCGCCAGACAAACGCGCCGACGGGATACCCCAAGTAGATGAGCAGCAGGGCGCCGAGCCAGCGGAGCGAGCGCGGCGACCTGCCATCCATCATCGCAGTGTTACTTAAGCAGGCCGCTCAGGCTGCTCGGGACGCCTGATCCGGTCACCTTCGCCGGAGAAACGATGTTGAAGTGGTCGGCCTTCATCTCTGCGCGCCCGGTGGACCCGAGCAGGAATTTGATGAACGCCTCTGCCGCCGCCACATGCGGAGCGTTGTGCACGATCGTGATCGTGTAGTCGCCGGCGAGGTTGACACCGGTCAGCTTCACGAACGGACTGTTCTGGGAGTTGGCGTCGGCCTCATACATGAAGGATGCGTCGAGCTGCCCGTTCTGGATGCCCGCTTCCTCAGTGTCCTCGGAGTATTCGTCCGACGACTCCGTCGCGAGCTTCTTCAGCGCCGGAAGGTGCTTTGCCGTCGCCGTCTCGTTGAGCGCCTTGGCCGCCAGCACGCCTCCCGGATCCTGGCTCGGGTTGGTCCGCCCTAGGCGGAACCCGGGCTTGGTGATGACGTTATACCAGGGCATCGTCTTGAGATCCTTGGCGAACTTGCTCTTCGGGTCGTAACCCAGAACCTCCGGCGACGCCGCGAAGGCGGCGTACCACGACACCCAGCCCCCGTTCTTGGCGCCCATGAGGATTGTGTCGTCCGCCGGCGCAGCGCTGATGAAGACGTCTTCGACGTCGACCTTGTTCTTGATATCGGCCGCGTCGGTCCCCGAACCGCCCGAGTTGTCGACCAGCGTGTAACCCGTCGCTTTCTTGAACGCCGGCCCGACCTTCTTGGTCAGGAGGGTGTCGAGTGACCCGGCAGATATCACGTCGACATCACCAGAGCCCTTCGCGACGGTCGCCTTCGCCGACGCCGCGGGCGCGCCGGAGGCGGCCACGGCAACCATCGCACCCACTACAGCTGCGGCCGCCAACAATGAGCTTGCGCGTCTTGATCGCACTTCTCACTCCTCTACTTGTCGCATTCTGAGTCCCTTCCCTGCCAGAAGCCCGGCAGCGGACGCTCGTCACTTTACCTATGCGGTGCATAGCTGAGCTTCGTCCAATGTTTAGGGACTGTGAAGTCGATCTGCTTGCGGCGCCGGTTGACGCGAGCCGGCCGCAGCTGACGCCGGGATTAGTTCAGATATCGAACCGTTCGGCGTTGAGCTCGCGCAGCTTGGCGCGATCGTGGCGGGCGCTGATCCGCCGGACGGTCCCGGAGCGGGTGCGCATCACCAGCGACTCCGTGGTCGCCTTGCCGCCGCTCGTGTAGCGGACGCCCTGAAGCACGTCGCCGTCAGTGACGCCGGTCGCGGCGAAGAAGACGTGGTCGCCCCTGACGAGGTCGTCCTTGGTCAGAACCCGGTCGAGCTCGTAACCGGCGTCGGTCGCGATCTGGCGCTCCTCGTCGTCACGCGGCCACAGCCTGCCCAGCAGCTGCCCGCCGAGGCATTTGATCGCGGCGGCGGAGATCACACCCTCAGGCGTGCCGCCGATCCCCCACAGCAGGTCCACAGGGGCGTTATCCGACACGGCCAGCAGTGATGCCGACACGTCCCCGTCGATGATCAGCCGCACGCGGGCGCCGACCTCGCGCACCGCGGCCATCTGCTCATGGTGACGCGGCCGGTCCAGCATCACGACCACGACGTCACGGATATCGATGCCGCGTCGTTGCGCGACCAGCGCCAGCGTCTCAGGCAGCGGCCGCTCGAGATCGAGCAGATCGGCGATGTCCGGGCCGCCGGCCAGCTTCTCCATATACACGCAGGGACCAGGGTCGAACATCGCACCACGCTCGGCCAGCGCGATCACGGTGAGCGCGCTCGGCATGCCCGTCGCCGCCAGCCGTGTGCCCTCGAGCGGGTCGACGGCGATGTCCACCAACGGCGGCGTCCCGTCACCGATGTGCTCGCCGTTGTAGAGCATCGGGGCCTCGTCCTTCTCGCCCTCGCCGATCACGACGACGCCGTCCATCGACACGGTGTCGAGCACGTGGCGCATCGCGTCGACGGCTGCCTGATCGGCCGCCTCCTTGTCGCCGCGTCCAATCAGGCGGGCTGCGGCCAGCGCCGCCGCCTCGGTCACGCGCACCAATTCGAGCGCCAGGTTGCGGTCAGGTTTCGTCGACTGAGTAGGTTCCATGGCTGGCAGGCTACCGTTCGCGTCCGTGGAAACAGGTAGGTACAGGCGGCTGCTGCCCGATCCGGGCGAGACCGATGCGCAGGCCTTCGTGCAGTCGCTGGAGCTGGGCGACACCAAAACCACAGGCGACCGGCCCTACACGGTCGTCAACTTCGTTGCCAGCGTCGATGGCCGCGCGACCGTCGACGGGCAGTCGCGCAAGCTCTCCGATCCCGGCGACCGCGACCTCTTTCGCTCCCTGCGTGAGCGCGCTGACGCGGTGCTCGTCGGATCGGCGACCCTGGCCGCCGAGCACTACACGCGGATGCTCGCGCACGCTGAGCGCAGAGAGCGCCGGATCGCGGCCGGGCGTGCCCCGGAGCCGATGGTGGTAACGATCACGCGCAGCGGTCAGCTGCCGACCGAGATCCCGCTTGTTTGCCGAGCCGGAGGCGCGCGTCGTCGTGTTCTCCCCCACCCCGCCCGATACCGAACACGTCGCCGCGACCATCATCCACGAGCCACTGGTCGACCTTCCGTCCGCGCTCAGCACGCTGCACCGTGACCATGCCGTGCAGACGCTCCTCTGTGAGGGCGGCCCGACACTGTTCAGCGCGCTGGTGCACGCGAGCCTCGTCGACGAGCTGTTCCTGACGCTGGCGCCGACGCTCGTCGGTGGAACGTCAGGCCCGGCGGTGGTCAGCGGACCACCGCCGGAGGCGCCCGTACACGTCAAGCTCGCAAGCGTGCTCGAGCGCGACGGCACGCTCTTCCTGCGCTACAGCTTCAAGAACTAGAGGCCAAGGCCGCCGACCCCGCGCTCGTCCCAGCCGAGATGGTGGGCGAGCTCGTGGCGCAGCGTGCGCGTGACCTGGTCGCGCAGCAGGTCGGGGTCGTGGCCGAAGTCGCGCATCAGCGTGTCGCGGAAGATCACGATCCGGTCGTGGAAGTAGTTCTGCACGACCGTGTCGCCCTGGTAAAGGCCGTAGGCGCCGCGCCGACCGCGACCGGTGCGGACGGCCGCACCGCCGTCGGAGACGACGATCGCGACGTGCTCCAGCGCGCGATGGAACTCGAGCGGCAGCTCGTCGACCGCCGAGCGCACCAGCGCCCTGAAAGTCCTCCTCGTCGCTGAGCTCAAGCGAGTCGTACTCAGCGGTGTCGCCGTGGTCCTCGTACTCACCGAATCCCCACGAGTCGTCGGCCGCGAGTTGCTCGGCCCGACGCACGATCATCTCGAAGTCCTCCTCCGAGGCGGGCGACTCCCATTTTGCGAAGTGCACCAGCGAGAGCACGATCACGCTCGTCAGGATCCCGGCGCCGAGCACGACCACGGCGCCCAGCTGAAGTGTCTTGACGAGGCCGTCAGCGCTGAAGCCGACGATCAGCGTCAGCACACCGCACCCTGCGACCAGGGCAACCAGGGCCGAACCGAGGATCCCGCGGGTGCTGGTTCGCTCTCGCATCCGGCCTACCTCAGCGTCCTTGCGATCACGAGACGCTGGATCTCGTTGGTGCCCTCGTAGATCTGCGTGATCTTCGCGTCGCGCATCATCCGCTCGACCGGATACTCCTTGACAAACCCGTACCCGCCCAGGATCTGCACAGCTTCGACCGTCACCTCCATGGCCGTGTCCGAGCAGAAGAGCTTTGCCATCGCTGAGTACTTACCCAGGTCGGGCTCGTCACGATCGACCTTGCAGCAGGCCTGGTAGAGCAGCTCGCGGCTGGCCGCGCACTTGGTCTCCATGTCGGCGAGCTTGAACTGGATCGCCTGGAAGCCGTTGATCGGCTGGCCGAAGGCCTTGCGCTCGCGCGCGTAGGCGGCGGCATAATCGGTCGCGCCCTGCGCGATCCCCAGCGCCTGGGCGGCGACACCGAGCCGTGATCGGTCGAGCGTGCTCATCGCGACCTTGAAGCCGTGTCCAACCTCGCCGATCACGTTGCTCGCAGGCACGCGCACGTCCTCGAACACCGGCGTGCCCGTTGGCGAGGCCCGGATCCCGAGCTTGTGCTCGAGCTTGCCGACGCTGAAGCCGGGGCGGTCGGCCTCGACCACGAACGCCGTGATCCCGCGCGAGTGACCGGCTTCACGATCGGTCACCGCGAACACGCAGTAGAAGTCCGCGATTCCGGCTGTTGGTGATCCAGGTCTTGGATCCGTTGATCACCCATTCGTCGCCGTCCTGGTGGGCGTTGGTGATCATTCCGCCCGGGTCCGAGCCGGCCTCGGCCTCGGATAGCGCGAACGCCGGCGACCACTCGCCGGTAGCGCAACGCGGCAGGAAGCGGCTCTTTCAGCTCCTCAGAGCCGTGGAGCTTGATCGGCAAGCGTGCCGAGCTCCTGGATCATCAGGATCAGCGCCGTCGAGGCATCGGCCTTGGCGATCTCCTCGACCGCCATGTTCAGCATCAGCGTGCCGGTGCCGGTACCGCCGTGCTCCTCCTCGAACGGAAGCCCCAGGACATCCTGCTCGGCGAGCAGGCGGCGCAGGTCGTGTGGGTACTCGGCGCGCTCATCGATCTCGGCCGCTCGCGGCGCGATCCGCTCCCTGGCGATCTGTCGGATCGTGTCGCGGAAGTCCAGATACTCCTGCGGGATCGTGTAGAGGTCCGCCAGCGCCGACATTCACTCAATCGTACCCCTCGTTATGACTCGTGCGTGTCAGAGCACGAGCCGACCGCCGGGCGGGCGGGGGAACCCGTTCCCGGCGGTCGTTCCGAGGCTCGTGGGCGTTTGCTGGGGCGGCTACCAGCCCGACGGATGGCGCGCCATGAACTTCCCGTAGCCCGGCTCGGCAATGCGAGTCGTCGACCAGCGGTCGTTGCCGTTGGCCGCGCTCTGCGCCGCTGTGTCGAACCAGAGACCGGCGATCTCCATGTACGCGTGGGTGGGGCCGTTGGTGTAGATCGTGATCCAGTTGCCCTTGCCCGCGAGGCCGTACTTCACGAACTGCGACGAGTCCAGCGGCGTCGCGAGCAGGTCACCGGCGTGCAGCGCGTAGCTGACGGAGCCGGAGCAGTCATATCCGCGCGCGATGAAGCACTGGTGGCCGCCGCCGTAGATGTAGGGATCGAATGCGATCTTGTTCGCGGCGTCGATCATGTTCACGATCGCCGTCGGCGTTCCCGGAGCGGGCATCGCGAGGCCGTCGACCAGCGTTGCGTCCTCCTCGGGCGAACTTTGCGAACCGGTCGTCGGCGCCGGTCCCAGACCGACACCGCCGCTGAGCCCGGTGTCATCGGTCGGCAGCGGCGCGTCCGACGGCGTCGTGGCGGTCACCGTCGTCCCGCCGCGCGAGTTCCTTCGCCGCCAGCGCGCTCTCGGTGATGTGCAGCTTCGAGTTGAGCAGCCGCTTGAGCTCGCTGATCGAGGTCGGTCCGGCGACGCCGTCGACTGACAGGTGGTACTTCCGCTGAAACGCCTTCAGACGCTGCACCGTCTGGGCGGTGAAGCGACCTGTCGCTGACGTGCTGAAACCGAGCGCGGTCAGGTCGTGCTGCAGCGCGAGCACATCGCTCCCGCTCATACCAACGGACAGCATGCGGCTGCCGAACGCGGCGTTTGACGATTTGCTTGAGGACGACTTCGTCGTGGTGGTCGAAGAAGTCGTCGAGGTGCTGGTGGTGGACGGCGTCGTGGTCGTTGACGTCGTCGTCGGGGCGGTTGACCCGATCCCCGTCTCGCCAGCGGCAGCCGGCCCGGCCGCAAGTGCGAAGAACAGGACGGAGGCGGCTGCGAGTCGGCGCAAACCGGTCACAGCTTTGAAGTACGACAAACCAACCCTTTCTCTTTCTTGCGCCTACGGGGTTAGCTGTCGGGCTCGCGCTGAAAGAGTTCGCGCTACGCGACGCAAGCGTCGCGATTCGCCCCAAGAGCCGCTTCGCACGGCTCATACAACTGGTTCCCCCGCTCCGCTCCGATGGGGGCGGAGTGGACTCGGCTGGGTGTGCTGGCGGCAGCATAACAGTACGTCAACACAGATGGCCAATAGTTCAGAAAAGCGCATGGTTGTAGGCTTTTCGAACAATGAGCCTGGACTACACACCCCAGCAGGTGGCCGATCTGGTCGCCAAGGGCGGGGTACAACTGATCGACGTGCGCGCCGCACACGAGCATGAGGCCGGCCACATCGCCGGCAGCCGCTGATCGAACTGCAGGACCTCCCGGTCGAGGCTGCGACGATCGACCGAGATCTTCCCGTCATCTTCTATTGCCGCAGCGGCGGCCGCTCGGCGATGGCGACCGAGGCGCTAATGCAGGCGGGCTACGACGCCCACAACATGACCGGCGGCATGCTGGAATGGCACGCTGCCGGCCTACAGATGGAGCCCGCCGACGGTTTCGTCGCGGACCCGTGATGCCGCGGCGGCTCGCTCGTTAGTCGGAGATCGCAGGGCGCGCGGCGCGAGGCTGCGCCGCTGGCCGGTGCCAAAACCGACAAACTGCGGTCTCGGCCACGAACTTGTCGGAAACTGCCCGATTTTCGTGCCATTTCCGACAAATCAGCCCGGTGGCAAGCGATTTGTCGGAAATGACTCACACGCCCCAGGAGCGCGGCGGGCATCCGCCGCGTCCCTGGAGGTGCAGGCTGCTCGCTAGAGCTTGATGACGTTGATCGCCTTGGGGCCCTTCGGGCCGGCCTCCTCCTCGTAGGACACCTTGGCGCCCTCCGCGAGTGAGCGATAGCCGTCAGCGGCGATCGAGGTGTGGTGGACGAAGAGGTCGCGACTGCCCTCGTCAGGCGTGATGAAGCCGAAGCCCTTCTCGTCGCTGAACCACTTGACTGTTCCCGTTGGCATGTTTGGAGATTCCTCCGTAGCTCTCAGTGCTTCTACCGCGAGGACGTCTCTCCCGACCACCGGTGCCTGCACCAACTCTGCATCGCCCGTGAGGGCGACCTTACATACGCGGACGCTAGCACGGCATCTGGACCAATTCGAGCCCTTAACCCCCTGATTTACGGCATGGTCACAAGACCTTTTCAGCATCGTCGCGAGATGTGCATTACCGACCCCGCGCATATGCAGGCGCATGGTGGTCATCGGCGAGAATTGAACCGATGAGGTGGCTCGTAGACGGAATGAATGTGATCGGGACACGCCCTGACAAGTGGTGGCGGGACCGCGACGCGGCCATGCTGAAGCTCGTCGACCAGCTCGAGCGCTGGGCAGCCGCCGAAGGCGAGGACGTCGTCGTCGTGTTCGAGCGCCAGCCCTCGCCGCCGATCCGCTCGACCGTGATCGAGGTCACGCACGCGCCCAGACCGAAGGCCAACGCCGCAGACGATGAGATCGTGCGACTCCTGAAGGCCGACGCCGAGCCGCGCGGTGTCCGCGTGGTGACCTCTGACCGCGGGCTCAGCGAGCGTGCTCACGCACAGGGCGCCACCGTCGAGGGCGCCGACTCGTTCCGCCTGCGGATCGAGTCGTACTGAATTAATGCCGTCCCATTGGCAGCCGATTCCTGCAACGCTCCGACTGCTTGCCACAATTCGAAGATGGCTGAGCAGCAGAACCCGCAGCCGCCGCCCACGCGGCAGGACGGCAACCGCTCGCGCCCGGACGGCGCTCAGCGGCGGCCGCCGCAGTGGCGAGTCACGCCGCCGCCCCCCGGCAACCGCCAGACCAACAGCAGCATTCGCGCAGGTCCCGGCCGACCGGGCGGACCCGGCGGTCCGCGCAACCAATGGGTTCTGCTTGCCGTCGTCGTGGCCGTTCTGCTGGCGATCAACCTCTGGGTCTCATCGGCTGCGCTCAGCCCGAACCGGGTGCGGATCCCCTATAGCCCGAACTTCATCACCCAGCTGAGCGACGGCAACATCAGCGCGATCTCGAGCAACTCGTACGCGATCCAGGGCACGTTCAAGAAGGCCGTTCGTTACCCGGCGGACGACAAGTCCGTCACGCCGACGACCGACTTCTCAACGCAGATCCCGACGTTCGTGAACAGCAGGGAGCTCTACGACGAGCTCATCAACAAGCACGTCACGATCAACGCCCAGAACCCGAATGCAGGGCCCTCGATCATCGAGAGCGTTGTCTTCGGCTTCGGCCCGACCCTGCTGCTGGTGCTGGTGTTCATCCTGATCATGCGTCGCGCGGCCTCTGCGGGCGGGGCCGGAGGCCTGATGTCGTTCGGACGGTCGCGCGCGCGACGCGTCGAGGCGGCCGACCAGCCGGTCACGTTCGCAGACGTCGCCGGCATCGATGAGGCCAAGGAGGAACTGACCGAGATCGTCGACTTCCTCAAGAGTCCGGACAAGTACCTGGCGCTCGGCGCCAAGATCCCGCGCGGTGTCCTGCTCAGCGGGCCTCCCGGCACCGGCAAGACGCTGCTCGCGCGGGCCGTGGCGGGCGAGGCGGGCGTGCCGTTCTTCCAGATGTCGGCCTCCGAGTTCGTCGAGATGATCGTCGGTGTCGGCGCCTCGCGCGTGCGTGACCTGTTCGCGCAGGCGAAGGAGGCCGCTCCGGCGATCATCTTCGTGGACGAGCTCGATGCGGTCGGGCGCTCCCGCTCCTCAGGCGGTCCAAACATCGGCGGCGGACACGACGAGCGGGAACAGACGCTCAATCAGATCCTGACCGAGATGGACGGATTCGACGCGCGCGCGGGCGTGATCGTGCTGGGCGCCACGAACCGTCCAGAGATCCTCGATCCGGCGCTCCTGCGCCCCGGCCGCTTCGACCGGCGCGTCGTCGTACAGCCGCCGGATCGCAACGGGCGCGAGGCGATCCTCAAGGTGCACACGCGCTCGGTGCCACTGGCGCCCGAGGTCGACCTCGGACAGATCGCCTCGACCACACCGGGCATGGTCGGCGCTGACCTCGCGAACCTCGTCAACGAGGCCGCCCTGCTCGCCGCCAAGCGCAACCATCCGAACGTCACCCAGGAGGATTTCACCGCGGCGCTCGAGCGAATCGTGCTCGGCGCGGCCCGCAGCGTGATGATCAGCGACGAGGACCGCCGCCGCACCGCCTACCACGAGGCCGGACACGCGATCGTCGGGATGCTCACACCCGGCGCCGATCCGGTTCGCAAGGTCTCGATCATCCCGCGCGGCCAGGCGCTCGGCGTCACGTTCTCGGCCCCGGACTCCGACCGTTTCAACTTCGACGAACGCCACCTGCTGGCGCAGATCAAGGTCGCGCTCGGGGGCCGTTCAGCCGAGGAGATCGTGTTCGGGGATCTGACCACAGGCGCGGAGTCGGACATCCAGCACCTGACACGGATCGCGCGCTTCATGGTCGGCCGGTGGGGCATGAGCACCGCGATCGGCCCGGTGGCAGTGTTGCCGCAGGAGGGCACGAGCATGTTGCTGCCCGGGGTCTCCGAGACGTCGGAGAAGACGCAGCAGCTCGTCGACGAGGAAATCCACCGGATCGTCGACACCGCCCACCGCGAGGTGCTGACGCTGCTGCGCGACCACCGCTCACAACTCGACGATCTCGTCTCCGCCCTGCTCAGCAACGAAACGCTCGACGAGGCCGACGCCTACGCCGCGGCAGGGCTTGTGCGCGATCCGACGCGCGAGGGGCCCGTGGTCCCCACGCTCACCGAGTAGGACGATCCAGCCGGGATCGTCAGTCACCCAAATGGGTCATCCGCGCCAGCGCCTCATGACACTCGACGACGCGCTGCTTGACCCGATCCGAGTCCGGCCGGTCGTGAACCAGGTCCCAGGTGCGATCCGCGATCTCACGCGCCGTCTCCGGCGTCGCCAGCTCCCAGAGCCGGTCGACGAGACGCAGCTCGAACTGCTCGATCTGATCGACAGGGTTGCCGGGCGGCATCTTCGGAAGCGGCTCGCCCGTGGTCTCGCGCCACATGCCGGTGGCGACGAGCAGGCGGTTGCGGAGTTGGATCTGGTCCATTGGAAGGCAAGATCCTAGATACGTCGCGCAATCAGTGCAGTGCCGAAGGTTCTGCCGCTGCCAGCCGGTACAGGTCCTAACCTGCCGGCCGTGCTGTTCGTCACCTGGAATGTCAACTCGCTACGCGCGCGCCTGCCGCGCGTTCTCGAGCTGCTGGAGGTGCATTCGCCTGACGTGGTGGCGCTCCAGGAGACCAAGTGCTCCCCCAGTAACTTCCCGATCCTGGAGCTCGACCAGGCGGGCTACGAGGTAGTCCATCACTCCGGGGGCCAATGGGCCGGGGTCGCAATCCTCGTCCGGCGCCCGCTGGCGCCGGACCGGCCGCTCCTGGGCCTACCCGGTGACGCGGTCCCGACCGAGGCGCGCTGGTGTGAGGCGACGGTCGGTGCGACGCGGTTCGTGAGCACGTACGTGCCCAACGGGCGCTCGCTCGACAGCCCCGAGTTTCCGCGCAAGCTCGAGTTCCTGAAGGCCGCGGCCGAGCGGGCCGCGGCAATCCGTGCGGCTGACGATCAAACGTCCCTGCTGATCGCCGGCGACCTCAACATCGCGCCGGCTGACGCCGACGTCTACGACCCGGTCGTGTACGCCGGCGCGACCCACGTCAGCGAGCCCGAGCGGGCTGGACTCGCTGTGATCGAGCAGCGTGGACGCCTCGTGGACGCCTACCGGTACGTGCATCCCGATGAGCAGCAGTTCACCTGGTGGGACTACCGCGCGGGCAACTTCCACAAGAACCTCGGGATGCGTATCGATCTGGCGCTGGTCGGTGAGGAACTGGCCGACGGCCTGATGGGCTGCGGGATCGATCGCGATTTCCGCAAGGGTTTCAAGCCGTCGGACCACGCGCCTCTACTCGTCTGGTTAGGACTAGCCACCGCCACAGCGCCCCGCCTGAGGTAGGCTCGAACCGTGCCGGAATCGTCAGAGCTGACCAAACCGCACTCGGAGAACTTCCGCATGGTCCTGGGCCGGTTGCCGACTGGCGTCGTGGTGATCACGGGCGGCGATCCGGAACATCCGAGCGGGCTTGTGGTCGGCTCCTTCATGTCGGTGTCGCTGACGCCGCCGCTGGTGGCGGTCTGCCCAGCGAAGACCTCGACGAGCTGGCCTGCAATCGAGGCGGCAGGACAATTCTGCGCGAACGTGCTGGCCAACGGCCAGGAGCAGATCGCCCGCCAGTTCGCTACGTCCGGGATCGACAAATTCGCCGGCGTGAACTGGACGCCGGCGCCTGCGACCGGCGCGCCGCTGCTCGACGGCGTCGCCGCCTGGATCGACTGCCGGATCTACGAGCGCTACGAGGCCGGAGACCACTGGCTGGTGCTCGGAGAGGTGCTGGAACTCAGCGTTCACAGCGACGCCGGCGCGCTTGTATTCCACAGCGGCATCTACCGACCGTTGATCTGAGTTAGGGTCTAACCCGCTAGGTTCGTACGTCTGGATTCGTCCCATGACCGGCGCTGGCTCACCACCCGACGTCTTGCAGGTAGCCCAGCTACCTGCTTCGACATCGCGCGGCGCCCAGCTTGGTCCTGGAACGCCCCAGACGCACGCCGCTACCGCGCCAGACCCTTGGGACCGCGTAAAGCTTCTTCGGAAACTTTCACACGTGCAGCCGATTATCTAGGTAATGGCACACATTCTGGTTGTAGACGACGAGCCTGCCGTGCGGCGGGCACTGGAGCGGGCGCTGCGGCTGGACAAGTACGACGTCGAGCTCGCTATCGATGGCGAAGAGGCGCTGGACCGGCTCGCTGAGCGGCCCGCCGACGCCGTGATCCTCGACGTGATGATGCCCGGCGTGGACGGGCTCGAAGTCTGCAGGCGCATGCGCGCAGCAGGCGACAAGACTCCTGTGCTGATGCTCACCGCGCGCGATGCGATCGACGACCGCGTGCTGGGACTCGATGTCGGCGCCGATGACTACCTGGTCAAGCCGTTCGCGCTGCGCGAGCTGCAGGCACGGCTGCGTGCGCTGTTGCGCCGCGTGGGCGATGACGGCGACAGCGCGGAGACGTTGCGGTTCGCGGACCTGGTGCTCGATCCGGTTGCGCACGAGGTTTACCGCGGCGATCGCCTGGTCGAGCTCTCAAAGACCGAGTTTCTGCTGCTAGAGCTGTTCATGAAGCATCCGCGGCAGGTGCTGACACGTTCGACGATCTTCGAGAACGTCTGGGGCTACGACTTCGGGCCGACCTCGAATGCGCTCGGCGTCTACATCGGCTACCTGCGCCGTAAAACCGAGGAGGGCGACGAGCCGCGCCTGCTGCACACCGTGCGGGGCATCGGCTACGTCCTGCGAGACTAGGCTGGGCGATGGCCCTGCGTAAGCGCATCAGCCTTGTGGCGGCGGCGACCGTGGCGGTCGCGGTGGCCTTTGCGGTGCTCATCTCGTATTTCGCCGTACGCAACGAGCTGTTCAATCAGGTCGACAGCTCGCTGCGCGCGCAAGCCGCGACGATCCTGGGCGCGGGTCGGATCGACCTGGGCCATCCGATCCCTCAAGGGTCTCCCAAGACGGGTGGTCCAGCGTACGAGCAGCTGGTGCTGCCCAGCGGGAAATACGAGAGCTTGTCGCCCCTAACCCTTCCGCACGGCGTGCTGGCGCAGAGCGTCGCGTCTGGAACCACCGGCCCAACGCTCACGACCGTCACTCTCGACGGCGTGAGCATGCGCATGTACGTGTTCGGCGTGACGCTGATGACGCCACAGACTGGACAGACCTCAGCGGCGATCGAGCTTGCCCAGCCGCTTAACGGCGTCGAGAACGTGTTGCGCACGTTGCGCTGGGTGCTGGCACTCGTGTTCCTGCTGGTCGTCGGCATGGCCGCACTGCTCGCACGCATGGCCACCCGCCGCGTGCTGAAGCCGCTCGCGGAGGTCACCGCGACCGCACAGCTGATCGCTGAGACCGACGACCTGAGCCAGCGGATCTACGTCCATGAGGACGACGAGGTCGGCCAGCTCGCGACCCGCTTCAACGAGATGCTCGAACGGCTCGAGGGTTCGCGTGGCGAGCTCGACGCCTCCGTGACCGCGCAGCGCCAGCTGGTCGCGGACGCGTCGCACGAGCTGCGCACCCCGGTGACGAGCCTGCGCACGAACATCGAGGTGCTGCTGTCCGGCGCCGAACTCGAGGAGGAGGACCGCAACCGTCTGCTGGCCGACGTCGTCGAGCAGAGCGAGGAGCTGAGTGCGCTGGTCTCGGATCTGATCGAGGTCGCTCGTGGCGACTCGCTGCCTGAGACGATTGAGGACACGCGGCTCGACACGCTGGTCGAGGAGGCGATTGACCGGGCTCGGCGCAACGCACCCCAGGTCGAGTTCATCGAGCGTCTCAAGCCTGTTTCGGTGCAGAGCAACCCGGAGCGACTGATCCGGGCGATCAACAACCTGCTCGATAACGCCGCCCTCCATGCCGGTCGCGGCGGACCGGTCGAAGTGACCGTCGACGAGACCGGCGTGACCGTGCGCGACCACGGTGAAGGCATCGCCGAGACCGACCTGCCGCACGTGTTCGATCGCTTCTACCGCGGTGCCAACTCACGCTCGCGCCAGGGCAGCGGCCTGGGGCTGGCGATCGTGCGTCAGGTGGTCGAGCAGCACCATGGCAGCGTGACGGCGGCCAACGCCGAGGACGGCGGCGCGGTCTTCACGCTGCGGTTGCCGACGTCAGTCGTGGCGGATGACGCGCGCGTGCCGCGCGACACTGAAGTGTCTGCGTAGCAGCCAGTAGCAGAGCGCGAAGACCGGAATCACCGGGACCACCAGCAGGATCCGCTGGCGCGGCGCACCCACGACGAGCGCGTAGAGGGCTCCAACGATCACCGCGGGCAGGAAAGCCAGCAGCGTTGTGTGCGAGCGGAACCCCGAGAAGTGCTCGCGCGCGGTGACCTCGGCCACCCCGAGCGCCATCACGATGATCCCGACCTCGAGCGCCGGGCCTCCATGGTCGACCATGCCGATCACGAGCGCCACAAGGCCCGCGAAGATCGCGAACTCGGACACCGGGACACCGCCGAAGACCCCGGCCGGACGCTCACCGACGGTCCCGAGCGTGCGATTGGCCTGCCTGTGCGCGGTGCTCGCCTGACGCTCACGCGCGGACCGCTCGGTCCGCCGTGACGACGGGACGGCCCTCGGGCTCCCGCCGCGCGCCTTACGCGTACGCCGTCTCGACTTGGGCTGGGCCATCGTTACAAGGAGCCTTACTCAGGGTCCGTCGGACCCTCGGTCCCGTCGATCACGCCCTCGGGCAGCGTCGGCAGCTCCACCGAGGAGTTGGCTGCGGCCTCGTTCTCCTGCTTGATCTCGAGCCAGAGCTCTTCGCGGTAGATCGAGACGGATCGCGGCGCATCGATGCCGAGGCGCACAGTCGCGCCGCGGACCTCCAGCACCTCGATTATCACCTCGCCGCCGACGATGACTCGTTCGCCGGCGCGACGCGTTACACGGAGCATCCGTGGATGTTAAGCCCTGGGCGGGCGGCTACCGCTAAGCGGCGGCGGGCTGAAGCGGAAACAGCGGTGTCTTGATGGCGACACCGTCCCGCTGGTTGATCACCTGGTGGCCGCTGCCGTCGCGGATCAGGATCGGTGCCTTCAAATTGACTGTGATCTCGGTGACGACGCCGGAGGCCGTGACGGTGACGTAGACGTCGGCAGGCTCACCGTCGTCGAACCCGAGGGTCTCCGCGTCGCCGTCCGCCAGCTCGACCATGAATTCCTTGAAGAACCGGTGCGGGTTGGTGACCGGCAGCGCCACGCCCGGGTCGTCGAGAGACTGCAGCCACAGGAAGGGGCTGTTGGCGTCAGTGCTGAGCAGCGCGTAACGCCGGCCACCGAGCCCGATCAGTCCATCGGGGAACTCGATGACGCTGTCAACGATCACATCGACGGGGCCGAACCGGGACGTCGGGTACGTCTCTGTCGCCAGCTCGTCGTCAGCCGCGGCCGTGCCGCGCGCGTATACAGAGGTCGCGTTCATGACTGGAGGAAGTTGAGGAGCGAGGTCTGGATGATGTCGGCTGTTGACTGCAGAGCCGCCTGGTAGCCGGCCTGCTCGGTCGAGAACTGCACGGTGGCGGCGGCGTAGTCGGTTCCCTGCACATTTCCGAGCTCGGTGGAGTCGGTGGTCGACAGTGCCGTCAGACGACTGCCGGCCATCTGGAGCCGATCCTGCGTCGCGCCGACCGTCGCCTGCACCGACTCGAGCGCGCTCATGTTGGAGTCGATGTTCGTCAGCTGGTTCTGTAGGTC
Organism: uncultured Conexibacteraceae bacterium; assembly: GCA_963720195.1. Lineage (GTDB taxonomy): Bacteria > Actinomycetota > Thermoleophilia > Solirubrobacterales > Solirubrobacteraceae > Palsa-465. Next base: position 454,517 of record CAVRFD010000003.1, on the reverse strand, counting down.
GTCCTGCGTACCGCCGTTGGTGCCGGTCATGTCGTTGTAGATCATCCGCATCGTGGCAAGCAGCCCGCCGGAGCCGTCGGCCTGAACGGCCCCGCCGCCGTTGCTGGAAGTCGCGGCAGTGCCGCCGGTGTTTCCGTTGCCCAGGACGCTGTAGAGGTTCGCGTTGACCTGCAGCTGCGTACTCGGGCCGATCGCGGTATTGATCGTGTTCTGGTTACCGCTGAACTGATCCTCGGTGGCAGGATCGGCAGCGGTGGCGTTTGTGTTCCAAGGCTGCGTCGACACCGCATCGCCGGAGAAGACGTACGAGCCGTCGTACTGGGTGTCGGCAGACTCCTTGATCTGTCCGATCGACTGCAGGACCTCAGCGGCCGCATCCTGGAGGTCGGTGGCGCTCATCGTTCCGTTCGAGCCCTCCACCGTCAGCTCGCGCACCGTGGCGACGACCTGCTGGATCGACTGCAGGCTGCTGCTCGCCGTCTCCACAGACGCAGTGGACTCGCTGATGTTCGTCTGGTAGGAGCCATAGGCACTGATCTGGCCGTTCAGCGACAACGTCAGCGCGGCGCCGTACGGATTATCTGAGGGCTCGTTGATCTGGTTGCCAGTCGAGAGCTCTTCCTGCGTCTTGTCGAGCTGATTCAGATCGTTGTCGATCGTCGTGACCGTTGAGTTCCCGATCATCTGCGAGGTGATGCGCTGGGTCATCGCTTAGATCCTTTCCTTCGGGCGTTTACTGCCCGACCACGGTCATCAGCGAGTCCATCACCGTGCTGAAGGCGTTCATCACCTTGGCCGAGGCCTGGTAGGACTGCTGCTCGTTGATCAGATTCGACATCTCCTGCGAGAGGTCGACCCCCTCGACGCTCTGACGCTGATTGGTGATCTGCGTCTGCAGTGCCGATTGGGTGATCTCCTGCGTATTGGCGCCCTGTGCGAGTGAACCGACCTGCTGGACGAACGCCTGATATGCGTCGTCGGCGACGCCACCCGCATTGTTCGCCTCGTCCAGCGCGATGTCGTTGTCACTCGCGTTTGCCGCCGGGGCGGCGGTCGCGAGGCTCGAGACCTGGATGTTCGTGAGACCGGTGGCGGTCGCTGCCGGCGGGGTGTTGTACCCGGCGGGACTGTTGGAGGAGATCGGTGCCCGGCGTGATCTGTGACGCGGCAGCCGCGACGAGTCCCGGCGCGACGGCGATGTTCGCCGCCGTTATCCCGGTGGCGTCCGGAGCCGTAGGCGTCGACGTTGTGCCGTTGACGAAGAACGCGTAGTTGAGCGGGACGGTCGCGCCGCCGCCGTTGACGACCGCCGGGTTGTTGACCTCGCTCGCGATCTTCTGCGCGACCGCGTTGAGCGAGTCGGTGAGCGTCCCGATCGTGCCCTCTACAGTCGCGGGCGTAGCCGTGGCGTAGGCGGTATCGCCAGCGCTGAACGTCGGCGTGCCAAGGCCGCCGAAGCCACTCGCCGAGTAGCCGGCGAGTCCGATCAACGAGCCCAACGTGCCACCGACGGTGTTGGCCAGTGAGGCGGCCGTCGTACCGGCGCCAGCGGCGCTCGCGAATTGCGACTGCCAGGCGGCCGCCCAACCCGTACCCGGAGTCGCGCCACCGGGGCTGTAGCTTCCGAAGTTGTCACCGGGCGGGACGGTACCCCCGGGCGCGATGCCGGCAGGGTCACTGACCAGCGCGGTTCCGGTGACGCCACCGAACATGACGGTCACGGAGCCGTCGCTGTTGTTCTGAACCTGAACGTTGCCCAGCGTCGAGAGGTTGTCGATCGCGGCGTTGCGCTGGTCGATCAGGTCGTTGGGGCTCTGCCCCGAGGCCTGCGCCTGCACGATCGAGTAATTGAGCGAGGAGATGTTGTAGGCGTCGTTGTAGAGCGTCCCACCGGAGGCGCCGGCGGCCGTCGGGCCCTCCATGGTCCCTTCGTACTGGTCGTTCACCTGGCCCGCGATCGATGGCGCGTTGGTGGGATCAGTCGGATTGGTCGGATCGTCGCCGTTGAGCGTTGCGCTCAGCGTGTTGAACGTGGAGGCAATCTCCTCGCCGTCGTCGACCACCGCCTGCTGTGCGGCGGCCTGGTCGTTGGGCGTGGCGGTCGCCAACGAGTTCCAGTCGCTCCAGAAGTTCGAGAGCTGCGAGTTGATGCCGGTCGTCGACGGCTCGTTGAGTGCCGTCTGGATCTGCTGCATGTACGTCTGTGTCGTCGTCGCGGCTGTCGTCGCTGCGTTCTGCTGACGCCACGCCGCGTCGAGATATGGATCACCGGAGTTGCTGACCCCGGCCGCATCGACGCCTTTACCGAGCTGCATCGCGCCGTCGCCACCCGATCCCCAGATCGACAACGACGGCGCCTCCACGAGGTTGACGGTCTGCTCCTCGTAGTCAAGCGTGTTCTCGTTGCTGATGTTCTGACCGGTGGTGTCCAGCTCCTCCTGGGCGGCCTCAACCCCGCTCAGGGCAGTATCCAGAGTCAGATAGCTCGAGATGTACATAGTTTCGGGCTACGCCTCCATGTCGAAAACGGGCCGATGCATCAATGGGCCACGGCGCCGCGCCGAGCCCTGCTCGCCGGCTGAGTCGTAACCGCCGGCACTGCCGGCCAGGCGCAGCAGGTGGTCCAGGAAAGCGAGCTCCTGCTGCATCAGCGCGCGGTTGGTGGCGTGCTCGCGCTGGATCTCGTTGAGCATGCCGCGGAGCTCAGCAGTGCGATTGCGCGCGATCTCCGCGGAGTCCTCATCCATCAGCTCGGTCAGCATCGCGATGCTGACATCGCCCACCCCGACGCCGAGCTTTGCGCTGGCGCGCTCGAGCAGCCCGACACGCTCGACCTCGATCACCTCGCGACGGTGGATCTCAGCCTGCAGAGCGCTCGCGAGCCGCACGATCTGCGGCATCGCACGCTGGCGGATCGCCGTCGCCTGTTCGAGCACGATCGCGAGCATCCGGCGCGCCGAATCCAGCTGCGCCGAAGGTGCGAGAGCACGTCGCGCGTCAGCAGCGAGTCCACGATCAGCTCGTCGGTCATCGTCGGCATCAGAGCTCCACCTGGCTGGCGCCGGTGGTTCCCGTAGAGGTTTCCGAGCCGTCAGTGGTGCTCGAGCCGGTCGTATCGGTGGCGCCGGTGGCGCCGCTCGCCTGCGACAGGAGCGAGGGATCGAGCTCCTGCGCGAACTGCTCCGCAATCCCGAGCCCGCCGCCCGACATGATGCTCGAAGTCAGCGCCTGCGGGATCATGCTCGCGTACGCGCTGGCGCCGCTGAGCAGGCCGCTGCTGTCAGAGCTGTCCGTTCCGTCCGAACTGTCAGTCCCGTCCGAGCTGTCGCTGCCGTCAATCCCGCTGCCGCCGTACATCGTGTTCGCCATCTGCTGGCTGAGCTCGTTGACGAGCACGCTCTCGAACGCGAGCCCCTCGGTGTAAGCCTGCTTCGCCTGGTTGTTGCCGTTGCGGATGTTCGCCGGAATGTCGGCCATGTTGAGCGACGGAATCCCTGCGTCGGTGCCGATGCTGCCGAGCGACATGTCGGACGTGGACAGCTCATCACTTCAGGGTCGCGGCGATCTGACCGAGCTGAGCTTCCATCTGGACCGCCCGACTGTCCATGTCGTACGCCTGCTCGGCGGTCTCCATGTTGGAGATCTCGGTGTTCATGTCGACGTTCGACTGCTCGAGGAAGCCCTGCTGCGACGGTGACGCCCTTCGCCGTATGGATCGGACCGCTGGCCGCTGTCGCGCTGTAGACGCTGTTGCCCTGCGGCAGCAGCTTGTCGGGCGCGGTGACCTCGACGATCGGGATCTTGCCGACCTTGCTGTTGTCGACCTTGACGGTGCCGTCGGCGGCGATCGACACCTGCGACGGCTGTGTGCCCTTGGGCAGCGTGATCGGCGGCACCAGCTCCATGCCCAGCGATTCGTCGTGATCTGCCCGCGTGCGTTCAGCTGCAAATGTGCCGTTGCGGGTCAAGGCCGGTGGTGCCGTCAGGCTGGCGCACCTGGAAGTACCCGGGGCCGTTGATCGCGACGTCCAGCGGGTTACCGGTCTGCTGCAGCGAGCCCTGAGTCTGGCTGTACCCGATCGTGTCGGTGCCGGAGCCTGCGCCGACGATCGCGCTCGACGGATCGTCGTTGTCGGTCGTGTAGAGCAGATCGTGAAAGCCGAGAAGCTCCGACTGGTAGCCGGGCGTGTCCTCGTTGGCGATGTTGTTCGAGACGGCGTCGAGCTGGTTCTGCGCGGTCTCCATGCCGGCGCCGGCTGAGTAGAGACCTTCAAGCATCAGGGCACCTGAGCGACGCTGCTCGCGCTTTCCTGCATCGTCTGGCTGATCGTCCCGATCGTCTGCTGACCGGCCGTGTAGGCGTTCAACGACGCCTCCATCTTGACCATCGCCTGGATCGCGTCGATCCCGGATCCCTCGAGCTGGCCTGAGTAGACTCTGACCGGCGGCGCGCCCGGCGGCGGCCTTGCCGGAGAAGTTGTTGTTGCCGAGCTGCGACGGGTTGTTGACGTTGAACAGGCCGAGCGCGGTCGTCGGCACGGTGCCGCTCGCGCCGACGGGGATCGGCGACCCGTTCTGCGACAGCACGTCATTGCCGTACTGGTCGACCAGGATGCCCCTGTTGCTGACACTGAACTGGCCGTTGCGCGTGTACTGAACGCCGTTGGCGGTGCGAACCGCGAAGAAGCCCGTGCCGCGACACGCGAAGTCCAGCGGCTGTCCGGTCGGCTGCATCGGCCCCTGGGCGAGGTCGGTCTTGCCCTTGCTGTCCTCAACACCGAGGTCGATCGAGCCGATCGGCTGGCCGTTGGACGTGTTCTGAAGCAGCAGCGAGCCGAAGCTCTGCTGAACAGACGACGACGGCTTGTAACCCGGGCGTCGACGCGTTCGCCAGGTCGTTTGAGATTTGGTCTTCTTGTACCTGCTCGGCGAGCATGCCCGCCGAGGCGATGTTGAGCCCGAGATCCATCGGTCCTCACTTACTCGGCAATGAGCGGCAATTCTTGAGCACTGGCCGGACGTTGGGCACACTGCAGCCCATCGACCCGATGCAACCACTAGCGATCGATGCCGCGCTCCTGCGCGCGGTCCTGGCCACCGACCTCAAGCTCAGCGTCGGACGCGAGCTGATGGCCCGTGTCGCCAGCGATCACGGCTGACGGACGCGGCACACTGAACCTCGCCGGGATTCCGCTCGAAGCCGAGCTGCCGGACAACGTCAAGGCCGGCGACGAGCTGCGACTGGTGGTTCGCGAGCTCACGCCCGACAAGGTCGTGCTGGCGATCCAGGACGACGCAGTCAGCCGCACAGCCTCCGCTCACCGCTGGTCGAGCGCGCCACGCGTGCCGATGCCGCATGGCGGCTCGCTCCAGGTCACCGACCGCGACGCCGCGTCGGCCAGCTGCCGCCAGGACGGCACGCACACACTGACCCTGCGCTACGACGCGCCCACGTTCGGCCCGATCGACATGACTTTCACGCTCGACGCCGGGTGCGCTGCGCCTCGCCCTGACGGTGCTCGCAGGGCAGCTCTACGCAGCCGCCGACGGCGCCGCATCGGGCCTCGCAGCTGCGACCTCACTGACGCGACCTGAGCGGCCCGCCGAGCGTCACCGTCAGCCCGCGTCGCGAGCCGATCGAGGTCTTCGCCTGATGGACGCCGAGGACGAGCCTGACGCCGGGAGCACGGCCCGCTGGCCAGTACCCCGCTGAACGCAAAACCGCCACCGCGCTGAGCTACGAACTCGGCGACAACGCGCCGCAGGTCGTCGCGACCGGGCGTGGCTACGTGGCCGAGCAGATCATCGCCGCCGCGCAGGAGGCCGGCGTGCCGGTGCGCGCAGGACCCGGCGCTCGCCAAGGCGCTGGCCGCACTCGACCTCGGCGACGAGGTTCCGGAAGCGCTCTACCGCGCGGTCGCGGAGACGCTCGCCTGGGCTTACGGGCTGGACGCCGACGCCGTCTACAGCGACTTCGCTGAAGAGCTGCTCGTCGGACTCGAGCAGCTCGCGCAGGCGGCGGCGCAGCTGGCTGTGGATCTGGCAGACGCGACTCTCGGTCACGCCGAGCGCCTCACCGATCTCGCGCAGCGTGAGGTTGTGAAGGTAGAGGCGGACGGCGACCTGGCGCTCGCGCTCCGGCAGCTGCTCGAACGCGGCGCGGAAGCGCTCCTTGGCGTGATCGCGCACGGCTCGCTGCTCGGGATCGAGCGTCGGCGTCGGTGCTGGAGAGCGTGTCGATGCGCTCGATCGTCGTGTCGTCCTCGCCGAGCACCAGCACGTTCAACGAGCCGACCTCGGAGCGCTGGATGTCGCCCAGCCAGCGATCGAGCTCGGCCGGCGTCAGTTCAACCGAGGCGGCCAGCTCGTCGTGCGATGGGCGCGCGGCCGTAGAGCGCGATGAACTTCTCGCGAGCGCGGCAGATGTCGCGCTCCCAGCGCCGCAGCGAGCGCGGCGCCCAGTCGTTGCGGCGAAGCTCGTCGAGCACGGCGCCGTGGATGCGGGTCCAGGCGAACTGCTCGAGTGTCGCGCCGCGCGCCGGGTCGTAGCGGTCGATCGAGCGCATCAGCGCCTCGAGCCCGCAGGAGACGAAGTCCTCGACCTCGCAACGCGCGGGGATCTCGCGCGCCTTGCGATAGACGATGTACTTGACCATCGGCGCGAGCGTCAGCACCAGACGATCGCGCAGCGCGGAGTCACCGGTGGAGTGGTACTCCTCCCACAGCTTCTGGACGGACTCGCTCGTGGCCCGTTCGGTTCTTAACTCGCGTCACTCACGGCTCCTGGCACAACCACATAGATTCATCGCCCCGACCGACATCCCCTACATCGGTCGCTAACGGCACGATCCAGCAGGACCCAGACCTCAACCCGATCATTCGTCCAGCGGCGCGGACTATATGGACAGCTCCGGCGGTGAAATTTCTTGCACGCGCGCGATATTGCGGGATAGCGGCTAGAATTGCCTGGGATTTCCGCAAAGGTCGTGGACGCCGGACGACCGTCCAGAATCGTGCCGAGTTTCGCCCGATCTAAGGAACTCGTCGAGCCCTGCCGATCATCAGAAGGTCCCCCTACAAGAAGGACTCTGCTCGCATGGCGCTACGCCTGACCAAGACATCTCTACCGCAGACCGAGCCAGTCGCTGCCGCACGTCGATGCGCAGCAGCTCAGCGCTCGCGTCACCGCGCCGAGAACGCGACCGTCAGCGCTCTCGGCGCCCGTGCCGGGCTCGCGCTCGGAGGGACCGATCTGGCGGCGCTACCTCGGCAGCTGTTCGACTGCAGCCGTCGAGCTCGAGAACCCGCACCGCCAGTACCAGGCTGCGCAAGCTCCTGCTCGAGCAGGGTCTCGCGATCTCTGCGCGGCGCGAGTGAGAAGCGCGCGACGGAGATGCTGCTGGCGATGGCGAGCGGCGCCATCGCTGCGCTTGAGGCCGATCCGGCCGAGCCGGTGCTGCTCAACTACGCGGGCGTCGCTCCTCTACGAGCTGTGGGCGCTCGATGCGGCGCGGGCGCTGTTCCTCGGCGGCGCAAGCGGCTCGACCCGGACCTCCCGCACCTCGAGCGCAACCTCAAGGAGGTGAGCAACCGCGGCCGTTCCGGGAACCACAGGAAGCTCGCGTTCCACCCGGCGCTGGCCGACCTCACCAAGCGCGCCAAGCGCGTCGCCGTCGCGCGCCAAGCCGGCGCAGGGCTTGCGCCTGAGCCTCTGCATGATCGTCCGCGACGAGGAGGAGATGCTCCCGCGCATCGCTCGAGGCGGTCAAGGCCGCCGTCGACGAGATCATCATCGTCGACACCGGCTCGCAGGACCGCACGATCGAGATCGCAAAGTCGTTCGGGGCGACGGTGATCGAGCGCGAGTGGACGGGCTCGTTCAGCGACGCCCGCAACGTCTCGCTCGACGCGGCCACCGGCGACTGGTTCATCTACCTCGACGCCGATGAGGTGCTCGTCACCGACGACGTGCGAGAAGCTGCGCGGCCTGCTCGGCGCAGACCTGGCGCGAAGCGTTCTTCCTCCACGAGACGAACTTCACCGGGACCGAGGAGGCCGGGCTGTCGGTCGTGCACAGCGCTCTGCGCCTGTTCCGCAACCGCCCCGAGTACCGCTTCAGCGGACGCCTGCACGAGCAGATCGCGCATCCACCTGCCGGCCTACCTCCCGGAGCGCCTCGCGCAGTCGCCGGTGCGGGTCAACCACTACGGCTACCTCGGCGTCGTCCGCGAGGCCAAGGACAAGTCGCGGCGCAACATCGACCTGCTGCTGGCGCAGCAGGCGCGACGGCCGACACCGAACGCCGTTCTTCCACTACAACCTCGGCTCGGAGTACTTCGCCGATCGGCGAGATCGACAAGGCGCTGGCCGAGTTCGAGCAGGCCTACGCGAATGCTCGAGGAGCGACGGCACGCTCGGGCACGAGTACGTGCCGTCGCTGACGATCCGCAGCGTCAAGGCGCTGCGCGCCGCGGGTCGCAACGAGGACGCGATCGAACGTGCCGACATCGGGCTCGAGCGCTTCCCCGGGCTACACCGATCTCGTCTACGAGCAAGGGCTCGCATCGATCGCGCTGGACCGGACCGATGACGGCGATCGCCTACCTCGAGCAGGCGATCGAGATGGGCGACGCGCCCAGCAAATACACGGCGATGGTCGGCGCCGGCACCTTCCTGCCGCGGATCGTGCTGGCGACGACTGCTACCTCAACCAGCGGCAGAGCCGAGGCAGGCCTGTCGACCTGCTGAGCTGGTGCGTCGAGAACCATCCCGAGTACCTCGGGCACGATGCACCCGTACGCCACCGCGCTGCTGCAGTCCGGCTGGACCGGCTGAAGCCGTCGTCAGCGAGGTCGAGCAGAACTTAGGCAAGCTGACGGCGACCGCCGCGGTTCATGCTCGGCACGGCGCTGTTCGAGCAGGGCCAGGCGGCAGCTGCCGAGGCCCAGTTCCGCGCGGTCCTCGAGAAGCAGCCGCACAGCGGGCGCCGCGCGCGCCGCACTGGTCGAAGTCGCTGCTGTACCAGCGCCGTTACGCGGAGGCTGTCGAGGAAGCCGAGTCAGTTCCCGACGAGACGCCGCAGTCGCCGTGATCGTGCTCCGCAGCGAGCTGTTCGCGCGGCTGCTGGACGGCGACCTCGACGGCGCCGAGGCGGCGCTCGATCGCGCCAGCCCGGGTCGGCCTGCCCGACGCCGAAGCAGGCGCTGTACGCGAGCTGGCTCGGCCGAGCGCGCGGGGAGCCACCGCACCGCCACCGCCGGTCAGCGAGCCGTGCCGCTGCTCGTCGCGGATGCTCGAGTCGCTGCTCCGCGTCCAGGACTTCGAGAACTTCGAAGCGCTCGTGCCCCTGCTGCACGCGCATGCCGCTCCCCGAGCGCGAGCGCCGCGAACTGCTCGCCCAGATGTACCTGCGGCGCGGCTTCCTGCGCTCAGCGGGACGTGAATGGATGGCGGTCTGCGAGCAGCAGCCGGACGTCCGCGCGCTGTCGGGCTCGCCCACGTCGCGCTCGCGAACGGCCAGACCGAGACGGCCAGCACGTTCGCCGACCAGGCGCTGGCGCTCGACCCAGAGAACGAAGCCGCGCGCGAGCTGGTGGAGTCGACGCAGGAGAAACTGGCAGTGACAGAGCCAGAAGTGCGGCGGCATGAGACCGCGGTTTGAGCCGGTCGCCAGGCGCCGTCGACCGCTCAATGAGTTCGTCCAGATGCTCAAGTTCTTCGCGCAGAGCAACGATTAACTCAGAGTGAAGACGCGGGCCGGGCGGCCGGCGGCGACCGCCACGAGACAGCACAAGGAGTGCGAAGCCCCATGAACTCGGACAGATCTGACTGCCGGAATCTCCCCCACCGGAGGTCGCACGGCGATCGCCGCGGCGTCGCACGCGTATGACGAGCTCAGCGCCACCGGGCAGCAGGTTCACTTCGACTTCGACTCGGCCAGCGGAGCGCGTCGCCGTCGAGCTGCAGGATCTGGACGGGAACCCGTTGTCTACGCTTTCGGCCAGCGAAGCGCTGCAGATCGCCGGACGGCGAGAGACCTCAACTAAAGCGACAAGGAGTCGAGCGAATGTCAACGTCGGGCGTTTCAGGAACTGGCTCGAGCAGCACCATCAGGGCTCATCACACCAGCAGTCGATTACGAGCACGGGAGGCCTCACCTCCACTTCGACGCTGACCAACAGCGGCGCCGGCGGGCAGCTGCAGATCACCGGCCTCGGCTCAGCGGCATCAACACGACCAGCTGATCCAGGCCGAGCTCGCCGAGCAGGAACTGCCGCTGACCAACATGCAGGACACGATCACCAGCCTTCAGAACGAGAACACCACGCTCAGCGCGATCCAGACCACGCTTCAGAACGTCTCACTCGACGCCTTCGATCTCGGCGAGCCCGTCGCTGTTCTTCCAGTCGCAGACCGTCAACGTCGAGCAACACGAACCTGGTGACGGCGGCCACGACCGCCAACCTCGGCGCCGTGATCGGCTCGACGACGACTCGCGGTCACGCAGCTCGCAGGCGCCTCACAGGCGACGCTCGCGGCCAACCTCGGCACCGGAAACACCACCACTCAGGCCGACGACACGCTCTCGGTCACCGTCGGCTCTGGCACCGCCGAGACGATCGACATCGCCACCGGCTCCTCGCTGACCCAGATCGCCAGCGACATCAACGGCTCGAGCACGCTCGGCGTCTACGCCTCGGTCCTCAACGGTCAACTCGTGCTGTCCTCGCGCACCACCGGGACCGGCAACACGATCACCGCGTCGCGACTCGAACGGGTACTTCAGCACGGTCAGCTCGCAGGACGGCCAGGACGCTGAGATCTACGTCAACGGCAGCACGACGCCGACGCTACTCGGCCAGCGACACGGTCACGAACGCGATCCCGGGCGTCACGCTGACGCTCGACGGCGTGACACCCGACGGCGCCCCGGTCACGATCACGACCGGCCCGCCGGCGCCGAACACGCAGGCGATCATCACGGCAGTGCAGCAGTTCGTCTCCGACTACAACAACGCGGTCAGCGGCGTCGAGGGAGTCATCAACACGGCGCCGGCAAGCGAGAGCAACTCGTCGGAGGCCAGCCCGTACACGGACAACCTGTTCGGCGATCCGGAGCTCGAGAACCTGCTCGAGCAACATGCGCACAGACCATGTACACCGGCGGCGCCGGGCTTCCGGCCGGCATGGCCTCGCTGGAGGACATCGGCATCTCCACCGGCGCCTCGACCGGGAGCGTGCAGCAGAGCGCGGTGGAGGGCTGCTGACCGGTCGACACGACGACGCTGACCAGCGCGATCGAGAGCAACCCGAACGGCGTCGCAGGCGGTCCTGCAGTCCTGGTCGACCAGCTTCCAGAGCGTCGTCAACGCGGAGGCGTCACCGTTCGGCGCGCTCGAGACCCGTATCCAGGGCAACAGCACCGAGTCACGAGCCTCCAGAGCCAGCTCAGCTACCCAGACAGGAGCTGTACAACAACGAAGAGGCGAACATGGAGCAGCAGTGGGCCTCAGGTCGAGGCGACGCTCGCAGACGCTGAACAACCAGAAGAGCTCGCTGACGACGCTTCGCGAGTCGCTGTCCGTCGTCATCGTCGTCGTCGAGCAGCAGCTAGGGCAGCTGGGCCGGTTCGTCAGGGCCGCCGGTTAGTCTGCGCGTCAGCGCGTCGCACTGGATCGCTCAAGCCGTGGCGCGATGCAGCCGATCACATCAGTAGAAGCCGATGGCCACCGAACTCCAGCAGCACCACGCGCCGCGTACCAGCGATCAGCTGTCCTGACCGCGTCCCAGGGACAGCTGATCGTGATGCTTTACGACGGTGCCAACCGCTTCCTCGCGCAGGCCGCGGCCGCTATGAACGAACGCGAGATCGAGGTCGGCGCACAACAAGCTCCGCCGCGCCGAGATGATCATCAGCCACCTCCAGGCCTCGCTCGACTACGAGCAGGGCGGCGAGATCGCACCGCGGCTCGCGTCGATCTACGTCTTCTGCCAGCGTCACCTCAATCAGGCCCGGATCAACGCCGACCCGGAGCGGATCGAGCAGGTCCGCCGCCTGCTGGGAACCCTACGGGACGCATGGGCACAGATCGCAGACGGCTGACAGCCGCCGAGCAGGCGCCGTTCCAGAAGCTGATCAAGCTGATCGAGCACGAGCTCGAGCTCGCCGGCCAGGGCCGCGTCCAGGAGCTGCAGGACGCGGTGGCGAAGACCGGGGCGTACATGGAGACGCTGCCGTCACCCGCGCCAGCGTCGGCGCTGCCCCTGGTCGAGCGCGCCAAGGCGCTGCGCGGCCGCGTGACGATCGAGGCCGAGCGCCTGCGCGAGAGCATCGAGCTTTCACGTCGGCGCTCTGCGACGCGCACGCCGCGTCGCGCAAGACGTACGCCCAGCCGCGCGGGAATCGCTACTCCACGTCGGCCTAGGCGCGACGCCGCAAGCTCTCGGCCACCGCTCAAGCCGACCGTCTGAATCTGCCGATCTGGTAGGCGAATGCGCCTCATCTCGCTGGCACGGGCCGAGGACGGGACCGCACTCGGCCGCGACGTACTGATCGGACGCCCCGACGGAGTGCCGCTGCTGCGCGCCGGCGTCAAGCTCACGCCGCGCTACCGCGAGCTGCTCGGCAAGGCCGGCATCTCCGCGATCTACGTCGAGGACGAGCTCAGCGAGGGCATCGTCGTCGAGCCGATCATCGACGACCAGACGCGCGCGGTCGCGACCCGCGCCGTCGCGACGCCTACAACACCGCGCGCGACGCGCATGAGCACGCGGCAAGCGCCTGACGCCCGAGGCCGTCGCAGGAGCTCCAGGACGTCGTCAAGCGGATCCTGGAGCAGATCGAGTGCCTCCGGCGGCGTCGCGCTGGCGCTGGCCGACCTCTCCTCCGCCGACGGCTACACGTTCCAGCACTCGATCGACGTGACCGCCGCTGGGCCTGCTGGTCGGCCACCGCTACTTCAGCAGACCACGGCTGGGTCGACTTCCGCGGCGAGCGTCCACTACGACCAGATCGAGGAGCGGCTTTCGACGCTCGGACTCGGGCTGCTGCTGCATGACATCGGCAAGCTCGCGATTCCGCTCGGGATCCTCAACAAGCCAGGCAAGCTGACGCCCGAAGAGTGGACGATCATGAAGAGCCACCCGCGTGCCGGCGTCGACATGCTCGACGGCAGCCACTGGAGCCCGCTGGTCAAAGCCGTCGTGCTGCGCCACCACGAGCGCTGGAACGGCACCGGCTACCCCGACGGCAAGGCCGGCGCTCGAGATCCATCAGATGGCACGGATCGCGGCCGTCGCCGACGTCTATGACGCGATCACCTCCGAGCGCCTCTACGCGCCCGCCCGCCCTGCCTGCGACGGCGTCCGGGCGATCATCGAGGGCGCAGGCACGCTGTTCGACCCTGAGGTCGTCGACGCCTTCCGCCGCGTTGTCGCCCCGTTCCCGCCGGCACGCGAGGTCGAGCTCACCGACGGGCGCACCGGCGATCGTGGTCAGCGTTCCCGACGGCGCGCTCGACCGCCCGGTGGTCCGCGTGGTCGAACCCGACGGCGGCTCACCGAGATCTCGTTGCTGCACGACACGAGCGTCGGCATCGAGGGCTGGGACCACCAGTCGTACGCGACACCGCTGGCCGCCTGAGCTGATACCAGGCTGGGAGTCGCGCTCGACCCCAGCGCCGACGGCCGCTTTCCGGCCGAGCCCGTCGCTAGATTGCCGCGCGCACGGAAGTTGATCGCGATCGTCCACGATCTGAGCGGATTCTGCTCAAGGATCGTCGCGCCCGGTCGATTACCGAATTGACCCCACGGAGCGCGGTCGTCGAGCTAGACAGCCCAGGGAGGGCTTGACGCAGGATCTCAACTATCACGCATGTCCCTCCTTGACAACACCCAGCTCGCGCTCGAGTCCGCCATGAGCGGCTCGATGCTCCGGCAGACGCTGCTGGCCAACGACCTGGCCAACGCGGACACGCCGAACTTCAAGCCGGAAGACGTCAACTTCCAGCAGACGCTCGCCAACGCGATGTCCGCAGGGCAGTCGCCGACGTCGGTGCAGTACACGCCGTACGCCTCGCCGAAGGTCACCGGCATCGACGGCAACGGCGTCGACTCCGACCTGACCAACGCCGAGATCGCCGAGAACGGCCTGCTCTACCAGGACATGACCCAGATCGCGGCCGCACGCGAGGGGATCCTCGAGACCGCGATGAACACCACCACCTCCGGCATGAGCTTCTTCGACGCACTCAACATCTCCGCCACCGGGCTCACCGCCGAGCGCACGCAGATGGACGTCACCGCCGAGAACCTGGCCAACGCGCAGTCGACCAACAACGGCACTCCCGTACAAGCCGCAGGCGGTCGATCTGCAGTCGATCAACTCCGGCAGCAGCTTCCAGGCCGAGCTGCAGCTCCGCGCTCGGCGGCGGCGCCGTCGACGCCAGGCGGCGTCGAGGTCAGCGGGATCGTCAACGAGAACGTGCCCGACCAGCTCGTCTACGACCCGGGCAACCCGCAGGCGAACAAGCAGGGTTACGTGAAGGAGCCGAACATCCAGCCGGTCACCGAGATGACGAACCTGATCTCCGAGTCCAACGCCTACCAAGCGGACGTGACCGCGATGGACACCTCCAAGCAGATGTACTCCGAGACCCTGGATCTGCTCAAGTGATGATCCCGGCGATCGGCATCGGGCCCCTCGGGGCGAGCGAATGGAGCGTCGGCGGCGTGGGCGGGGTCGGGGCGGAGGCCGGGGCTCCCTCCGCGAACAACGCGGCCACACCGGCTGCCGGCAAGAGCTTCGGTGACGCGCTCAACAATGCGATCGGCTCGCTCGAGACCACGCAGGCCAACGCCACCCAGGCATCCGAGCAGCTTGCGACGGGTCAGCTGACCGACCCGACGCAGGCGATCACGGCGGTTGAGAACGCAAGCCTCTCGATGGACTTCGCATCTCAGATCCGCAACCAGATCGACACGGCCGCGACCACGCTGTTCCAGACCCAGCTCTAGCCCCGTCCGCCATCACAGATGAACTTCAACCTCCGCGAGATCGGCTCAAAGCTCTCGACGCGCGGCTGGATCACGGTCGGCGTCGCCGCGCTGGTCGGCGTCCTCTTCATCTACCTGCTGATGAGCCTGGCGTCGTCGCCGAGCTACACGACTGTCATCGCCGGCCAGAGCCCCGCGCAGGCCGGCAAGGTCACCGCCGCACTGTCCGCGGCGGGCATCCCCTACCAGCTCTCAAACAACGGCACCGCAGTCTCCGTCGAGACGAGCAAGGAGGCCAGGCACGGGTGGTGCTCGATGAGCAGGGGCTGCTGCTCGGCAGCGGCGCCTCCCAGAGCCTCGAGTCCTACCTCGGCAAGACGAGCCTCGGCGAGAGCAACTTGCAGCAGGAGCAGCAGAACACCTCGGCGCTCGAGCAGCAGCTCGACCAGGTGATCGAAGGGATGAACGGGATCAACCAGGCACAGGTCGAGCTTGCGATCCCCGATCAGGCGGACGATCTCTTCAGCGGTACGAACACGCAGCCGAGCGCATCCGTGCTGCTGAACACCGATCAGACACTGGGCTCGAGCGCCGTCAAGGCGATCGCCGACACGGTCGCAGGCACCGTCAGCCGGACTGAACGCCAACAAGGTCACGGTCACCGACCAGAACGGCGACCTGCTGTGGCCGGCCGCGAGCGGCACCGGCGGCACCTCGCTGACCGCGAAGCAATCGGCGGAGAACGCCTACGACACGCAGATCGCCGAGGAGGCCGACGCGATGCTGGCGTCGACACTCGGCCCCGGCAAGGCGCTGGTCCAGATCAATGCCGACCTGAACGCCAACCAGCAGCAGATCGACTCGGTCACCTACGGCAAGACCGGAACGCCGCTGAGCGCGACAGCTCAGCAACGAGAAGCTGACCGGCAACGGCGCGACCACCGGCGGCACCTCCGGCAACACGGCGACGCAGATCGCGGCCTACGCCGGAACCAACGGCAACGGCAACTCGAACTACTCGAACAAGACCAGCAACACGAACTACGGCGTCAACAAGACGGTGTCGACATCTACGATCGCGCCCGGCAAGGTCAACCAGCAGAGCATCTCGGTGCTCGTCAACAGCACGGTTCCGGCGACTGACCTGCCGACGATCCAGCGCCGCGGTGGAGAACGCCGTCGGCTTCAACAAGAAGCGCGGGGACACGATCTCGGTCGGGACGCTGCCGTTCGCGAAGGTTCCGGCCGCCGTCGCCTCGTCATCCACGTCCAAGACGCTCGGTGACGTCAAGTACGTGCTCGTCGGCGTCGGCGTACTCGTCTTCCTGTCTCTTCATGAGCCGCATGCTGCGCAAGCGCGAGACGCGAGGACTTCGCCGGCAAGCCGACGTGGCTGCGCGAACTCGAGATGCCGCGGTCGCTCTCTGAGCTTGAGGCGCAGACGCGGATGGTCGACCTCGACGCGCCGACGATGGTGGCGCGTCTGCGAGCGCCCGTGAACGTGGCCCGGCAACAGGTCGAAGAGCTCGTGGACCGCGACCCTGAGCGCGTCGCCTCGCAGATCCGGCAGTGGATGACTGAAGACTGATGGCAGTCGAGCTCTACCAGCAGCCGCAGGCGCCGACACCGCCCGCGGTACCGAGCCGCAGCGGCCCGCGAACAACGCCTGAACGGCCGCAAGAAGGCGGCCGTCCTGCTTGTGGCGCTCGGCCCCGAGCGCGCCGCCGAGGTCTTCAAGCACCTCCACTACGACGAGATCGAATCGCTGTCGCTCGAGATGGCGAAGATGCAGCACGTCGAGCCGACCGTGACCACGACGGTCATGGAGGAGCTCGCCGCGACGGTGCAGGCCTACGACTCGCTGGCCGCCGGCGGCGTCGACTACGCGCGCGATGTGCTCGAGCGCGCGATCGGCGCCGAGCGCGCAGCCGAGATCATCGGACGTCTCTCATCCGTGATCGAGATGCGGCCGTTCGAGTTCCTGCGCCGCACGGCGCCGGAGCAGATCGTCGCGTTCCTGCGCAACGAGGCGCCGCAGACGATCTCACTCGTCGTCGCCAACCTGCACACGACGCTCGCCGCACAGGTGCTCTCGAACCTGCCCGAGGAGGAGCAGGCCGAGATCGCGCTGCGGATCGCGCAGATGGGTGAGACCAGCCCCGAGGTCGTCAAGCAGGTCGAGGACGTGATGCGCGCGAAGCTCGCGACGGTCGTGCAGAACGAGTACACGACCACCGGCGGCGTCAAGTCGCTGGCGGAGATCCTCAACCACACCGACCGCCCGACCGAGCGCAACGTGCTCGACTCGCTGACCGAGACCGACGAGGAGCTCGCGGCCGAGGTCCGGCGCCTGCTGTTCGTCTTCGAGGACATCGTCAAGCTCGACGATCGCTCGATCCAGCTGGTCCTGCGCGAGGCCGACCAGAAGGACCTGGCGCTGGCACTGCGCGGTGTCGGCGAGGAGGTCAAGACGCGCGTGCTGCAGAACATGTCCGAGCGCGGCGCCCAGATGCTGCTCGAGGAGATGGAGTACCAGCCGCCGCAGCGCAAGCGCATCGTCGAGGAGGCGCAGGGCCGAATCGTCGCGATCGTCCGTCGCCTCGAGGAGGCGGGCGCCGTCGTGCTCTCGCGCAACGACGCCGACGTCATGTTCTAGGCGACGGCGGCGCCCCTCGATGTCCAGCCAAAACGTCAGCGCCTACAGCTTCGAGCAGCTTGAGAGCCCGGTCGAGCTCGACCGTCGGCCGGCCGGACGTGCTCGCCCAAGCCTGGGCCGAAGCCGACGCGATCCGCGAGCAGGCGCGCCTCGAGGGCGAGGCAGCCGGGTACGCGGAGGGCATCGAGCGCGCCCGCGCCGAGGCTGCCCCGGCTGTAGCCGCGGTCGGCGAGGCGATCGCCGCGGTCGCGGGGACGCGCGACGAGCTGGTCGAGACGCTGACCCGCCAGGCGGCGAGATCTCGCCGTACGGATCGCCGAGCAGATCGTCGCAGGAGCCTTCGCCGCGGACCCAGACCGGGTCGTCGATGTCACGCGCGCAGCGCTGCGACGTCTGGCCGACCGTCATCGGGTGACGGTTCTGGTCAATCCCGATGATCTCGAGCTGCTTTCGGGCGCGGTGAAGACGCTCCAAAGCGAGCTCGGTGGGATCGAACACCTGGACGTCCAGGCCGACCGCCGCATCGAACGCGGCGGCGCGATCGCACAGACCGCCTACGGCGAGATCGACGCGACGATCAGCGCTCAGCTACAGGCCGCGCGCGAGCTCGTCGAAGCGGCGCTCGCCGGCGACGGCGATCGGGCCAGCGATGACGTTGACGCCGGTGAGGCGGTGGGCGTCGGTGGCCTTTGACCCGGATGGTCTGATCCACGCGTCACGCGCGGTTCGCTCCGGCGACCTCGCTCGCAGCCGTGGCCGTGTCGGCGATCTGATCGGACTGATCATCGAGGCCACCGGCCTCGAGGCCGAAATCGGCGAGCTGTGCATGGTCGGTGACGGACGCCGCGAGGCGACGGTGCCGACCGAGGTCGTCGGCTTCCGCAGCGGCCGCACGCTGCTGATGCCGCTGGGCGAGCTGGGTGGTATCGGCCCCGGCACGCCCGTGATCCCGACCGGCTCGCCGTTCCGCGTCGAGGTCGGGGACAACCTGCTCGGCCGCGTGATCGACGGGCTCGGGCGCCCACTTGACTGCAGGCGGCGAGGTGGTCGGCGGACGAGTGGCGCTCGACGACCGCTCCCCCACCCGACGCGTTCACGCGCCCACGGATCAACGAGCGGGTCGGCCTCGGCGTGCGGGCACTCGACACGCTCGTGCCGTGTGGTCGCGGCCAGCGGCTCGGCATCTTCGCGGGCTCCGGCGTCGGCAAGTCCTCGCTGCTCGGCATGATCGCCCGCTCCACCAGCGCCCAGATCAACGTGATCGCGCTGGTCGGCGAGCGCGGGCGCGAGGTCCGCGAGTTCATCGAGCGCGACCTCGGCGACGCGCTCCCGCACTCCGTCGTGGTCGTCGCCACCTCCGACCAGCCGGCGCTGGTCCGCATCCGCGCGGCCTTCACCGCGACGGCGATCGCCGAGTACTTCCGCGATCAGGGCAACGACGTGATGCTGATGATGGACTCCGTCACGCGCTTCGCGATGGCACAGCGCGAGGTCGGGCTCGCGATCGGCGAGCCGCCCGCCACGCGCGGCTACACGCCGAGCGTGTTCGCGTTGCTTCCGCGCCTGCTCGAGCGCGCGGGCACCAGCCCCGACCGGCTCGATCACCGGCCTCTACACGGTGCTGGTCGACGGTGACGACATGAACGAACCGATCGCCGACGCGGTGCGCTCGATCCTCGACGGGCACGTGGTCCTCACGCGCGCGCTCGCCCACGCGGGCCACTACCCGTCGATCGATGTGCTTCAGAGCGTCTCGCGGCTGGTCGGGGAGATCGTCACGCCCGAGGTGCAGGCCGCCGGGCAGCAGGTGCGAGCAGCGCTCGCCGCCTACCGCGACAAGGAGGATCTGATCTCGATCGGCGCCTACCAGCGGGGCAGCGACCCGCTCGTCGATATGGCGATCGATCTGCGGCCGAAGATCAACGCCTTCCTGCGCCAGCGCGTCGACGACCCAACGCCCGCCGAGGAGGCTGACCGCGCGCCTGCTCGAAATCGGTGGCGAGCTCGGCGTCGACTCTGCGATTCCGCCGCCCGCCGCCGGAAGAATCCGCGGCCGCACGACGCCGACACAGGCTCACCAGTCGGCGGACCGAGCGCGATCCCGTCACTCAGCCTGGAGACCGAACGAAGCGTAGTCCAGCGCTCAAGTACATCGATGCCCTGCCGATCACCAAAAACATGAACGGTCCCTCGTACCGCTTCCGCTTGGAGCGCGTCCGCGCGCTGCGCGAACGTCGTGAGGAGCAGGCCAAGCAGGAGTTCGCGGCAGCGCTGCACCTGCGGCAACGCTCCCAGGATGAAGTCGACGCGCGCGGACGACCGCATCGCGGCGGCGCGCCGTGCGCAGCTGCACTGCCGCGGGAGACGATCTCAGGGCACACCAGTCCTACCTGGAACGCATGGAGCATGCGCGCCGGCTGGCACTCGAGGAGCTGGGCCGCTGCGAGCAGGCGCTGGCAGAGCGCCGCGCAGCGCTGACCAAGGCTTCACAGGACCGCGAGGCGCTCGAGCGTCTCAAGGAGAAGGGCCTGGCCGATCACAACCGTGAGCTGGCCAGGGTCGAGCAGATCACGCTCGACGAAATCGCAGGCAACGGATACTGGAGGCGAGCCGCATGACACCACCTGCGGTTGCACCACCTGCTCCGGTGAGCATGCCGCAGACCGCGGCGCCACCAGGGAGCGGGCCTCCGAGCGAAGCCGCCTCAAGCGGCCCACCGTTCGGAACCATTCTGAATTCGGCCCGGACCGCAGTTGCGGAAGGCCAACAGGGAACCGGTAAGAATGCCGGGAACCAAGCGAAAGCGAAGAGTGCGGCGACCGGCGATCAGGTGATCGCTGCGGCGGTTGCCTTCCTGACCGGCCAAGCGCCGGTCGCGTCGGCGCCGAAGTCGTCTGGAGACAGTGCGAGTTCGTCGGGTGATGTGGCGGGATCCGCCGCGTCAGCCGCTGGTGCGGCACAGTCGAGTGCCGCCCCCGCGTCTAACGCGCCGTCTCCCTCCGCATCGCCGGCAGGTACTGACGGTTCAGGGTCGAGCGCGGACGCCGGATCGGCAGCTGGTCAGCAGCCGGCCGGTGCGGAGGCGCCGTCGCAGCAAGCTGGTGAAGCTGCGGCGCCGCTGCCGCCGGCGCCGGGTAGCTCTGCGCCGCCGTCCGGCTCGTTGCCGGCTGGAACGGCGCAGCCGGCACCGCCTACTGGCGCTCCGGCCGCGGGGCAGCCGGCGACGCCGGCTCCGAGCACGGCCGCGACAGCCAGCACGGATGCGACAGCGAGCACGGCCGCGACAGCGACCGCGCAGGCCAGTACGGAAGCCGCGGCGACGCCACCGACGCCGGATGTCAAGCCGCCGGACGTCAAGCAGCCTGCTGATCAGGCGAGTGCGGTTGTTGGTGCGGCCAAGCCGGTCACTGCTGGAACGGCCCAGACTCAGGTACAGACGCCCACCAGCGTCTCCCCTGCCTCTGTCCAGACCGCGCAGCCGTCTACTGGTTCGGGTTCGCACACGAACACGGGCTCAGAGAGCCACGCTGACACGGGCGGGCAGGCTGGTGCGGGTTCTGCCGGTGCGTCGGCGGCGAGTACCGCCGCGGGGTCGCAGGCGGCTGAGCTGTTCACGGCGGACAACGCCAGTCAGACTCAGGACGCGCAACCGGCGACCACATCGCTCCCGCAGGGGCTCGTGCACACCGCGGTGAGCCTCCAGGACGCAGTCGATGCGGTGCGGGCGACGTTCACGGCCGCCAACCAGGCGGGCATCTCGTCAGCCCGGATCTCACTGTCGCCGGCATCGCTCGGTGGGATCAAGATCTCGCTCACGCAGACGCCTGACGGGCTCGTCGCGCGTGTAGCAACCGACCATCCGGAAGCTGCCCAGACACTCCAGCAGAACGCGGGAGACCTGAAGCGGTCGCTCGAGGCGAGCGGAATGTCGCTGCTACGACTCGACATCGGCAGCACCGGTCAGCAGAGCCTCTCCGGCTTCAGCGGATCGGACCAAGAGGGGTCAGCACCGGGCAGTCAGACTGGCGGCGACCCTGATGCGGTCGACGCCGACGAAACATCCAACCCGACCGAGTTGACGATCGAGCTCTCCAGTGGCTCGCTCGTGAACGTGCTCGCCTGAGCTGGAAGGAAGCAGATGAGCATCTCAACCCCAGGCGTCGGAACCAACTCGACCGGTCAGGCCGAGCAGGGAACGACCGGCAGCTCGATCAGCAACGACAGCTCGACGACCCTGTCGACGAACCAGTTCCTGGATCTGATGATGGATGAACTCCAGAACCAGGATCCGCTCAACCCATCGTCGAGCGATCCGACGCAGTACCTGACCGAGCTCGCACAGATGACGTCGGTCGAGCAGGAGACCAATACCGCCCAGAACACTCAGGACAGCGCTCAGGCGCAGTCAGTCAGCCAGGCGGTCGGTCTGATCGGGGACACGGTCACCTACATCAACCAGACGACAGGAGCCAGTACCAGCGGCACGGTCAACAGTGTGCAGATCACGAACACCGGCCCGACGCTCACTGTCGACGGAGTTGCCGGGGTCATCGCTGAGCACGATCACCAACGTGACCGCCGCGTCTGCTGGCTCCGGCTCCGGCTCGGGTTCAAGCTCGGGCTCGGGCTCCGGACACGTCGACCGAAAGCGGGTCGTGAGCGACCTGATCAACAACCCTGCGCTGCTGCCGCCCGGAGGGGCGGTCGGAGCACCGGCGCCCGCGACAACGGCCGACGGACCCGTCCCAGGCTCCGTCCCAGGCACCCGCGAACAGCCCCTCGTTCGCGGACGTACTGGCCGATCAGACGGCCAGCACGAACGCACCAACCTTCTCGAAGCACGCGCTGGACCGTCTGGCCCGGCGCGGGATCGAGATGAACAGCCAGACGCTCGGGCGCCTGACCGACGGGATCCAGCGTGCCGCCGACAAGGGCGCTCGCAACTCAGTCGTGTTCGTGGACGGGACGGCGTTCGTCGCATCCGTCCAGAACAACACCGTGATCACCGCGGTGACGCCCGAAGCCATGAACTCCCATGTCTTCACCAACATCGACAGCGCCGTGATCGCATGAGCGTCACGGATTTGAACCAAGAATCAGAACCACAACGGCGGCCGGACCTCCTCGAGGAAGCCGCGAAAGGAAGTGATGTAGAGATGATGCCAGGCATGTATTCCGCGATCAGCGGACTCGAGGCACACCAGCAGATGCTCAACGTGACGGCCAACAACCTGGCCAACGTCGACACGATCGGCTACAAGGCGCAGCGCACGACGTTCGCATCCGAGCTCTCGATGCTGCTCACCGGCGGCTCGGGCCAGACGGCCTCCAACGGCGGCACCAACCCCCAGCAGGTCGGCCTCGGCGTGCAGGTCGGCTCGATCGACCAGATCATGACCGCCGGCTCGCTCGCAGAGCACGGGCAACGCGCTCGACGTGGCGATCCAGGGTGACGGCTTCCTGGTCGTCGGCCCAGCACCAACGCGGTCACAGCGCCGACGGCCGGCTGCCTACCAGCCTCCGCTCGCATCCGGTAACGCAGGCGGTCGCGATCAACGCCAACAGCGTCGCGAACGGCGCCACCGGCGTGACCGATGCAGCGCTGCCGACGGACCTCAGCTACACCCGCGCCGGCAACCTCACGACCGACGCCCAGGGCTTCCTGACGACGGCCAGTGGACAGTATGTGGTCGGCTACTCGACGCCGCAGGCGGCTGCCAACGCGGCCACGCCAGGCAGCAACGCCGCGCAGACCGCAGCCGGGTCGACCTACCTGTACATCCCGCCGGGATCGACCAACATCTCGATCGGGCAGACGGCGAGCCGTCACCTACACCGACAACACGACCGGCACGACCAACTACGGACAGACCTGCACCGCCGGCTACCTCGCGCTGGCGTCGTTCCCGAACGAGGCCGGTCTGACGCGTGATGCCGGCACGGCCTGGACGCAGTCCCCGAACTCCGGCCCGCCTGCCTTCGGCACCCCTGACAGCGGCGGCTTCGCGAACACACAGACGATCTCCGGGTGAGCTCGAGCAGTCGAACGTCGACATGGCCACCGAGTTCACGAACATGATCGAGGCCGAGCGTGGCTACCAGGCCAACTCGAGCGTGATCAGCACCGCCGATCAGATGATGCAGACGCTGATCCAGATGGCTGGCGCCTAGGCCTTCCGTCCATAACAGCCGATTAAACGGGGCGGCGTCGCGATGCGACGCCGCCCCTTGTCATGATGTGGCATCAACTCGAGGAAAGAGGACGCCGGCGATGATCTCGCTGCACCGACTAGGCCACCAAGCAGAGGAGTTTCATCTCAATCCGGATCTGATCGTGACGGTTGAGGCCAACCCGGACACCGTGATCACGCTCACGACCGGGACAAAGGTCGTCGTGGCTGAGCCGCCAGACCGCGTCGTCGAGGAGATCCGCGCCTACCGTGTCGGCATCCTCTCCGGCGCGCTTGGGCGCCGACGCCCCGAAGGCCAGCAGCCGCATGGCATCCACGCCCGCCGCGCCGCTCAGGGAATGCTGCTCGCGATCGACCGCAGCGATCCGGAACCAGACGACGAAGCGACCGGCGAGTAAATCTGACCGGTCGGCTCGCTATACCGCTCAATCAGGAGCGGTAAAGCACCGTCAAATGTGAAAACTCGTATCTGAGCGGGGATTCTGCGCTCAGGTATTGAAGGATCGGCGATCGCGGCCGATGAAAGGCCTATGAAGCTCTCAACCGGCGCCGGTATTGGCATTGCCTTCTTCGGGATCCTCGTGGGCGCTTTGATGGAGGGAACCAGCCCGGCGTCGTTCATCGACATCCCGGCGATCCTCATCATCTTCGCCGGCACCGGCGGCGCCACCGCAGCGGCTGTCGGTCCGGAGGCGATGCGCAGGATCCCGCAGCTGTACCGGATCGCGGTGCGCGGGAACACGCCAGATGTAGCCGCGCGCGTGAACCTGCTCGTGTCGCTCGCGGAGCAGGCTCGACGCGAAGGACTGCTGGCGCTGGACGAGCGCGTCAACGAGATCGACGACGAGTTCACCAACAAGGGGCTGCAGCTGGTCGTCGACGGCATCGATCCCGACCTTGTCCGTGAGGTCCTCGACGCGGAGATCGACGGCATGACCGCCCGCCACCACATCGGCGCGGCGACATTCATGAAGGCCGGCGGCTTCGCCCCGACGATGGGAATCATCGGCACGGTCATGGGGCTCGTTCACGTGCTCCAGAACCTGTCCGCACCGTCAACGCTGGGCCCCTCGATCTCGAGCGCCTTCGTCGCGACACTGCTCGGCATCGGCTCCGCGAACGTGATCTACCTCCCGGTCGCCGGGCGGCTCGAGGGCCTCTCCGCCGCGGAGGTCGAGCTGCGGATGCTGACGCTCGACGGCATCCTCGCCGTCCAGGCCGGCGACAACCCGCGCGTCGTCGCGGAGAAGCTCAACTCCTACATCGCCCCGATCGACCGCCAGAGCGAAGACCAGAAGGTTGCCGACATTGGTGAGCGTGAGCAGGCCGAGGCGGCCTGATGCCCCGCGGTGGGTCGCGCCGTCGTCGCGGCGGAGGCGGAGACCACGAGAGCATGGAGCGTTGGCTCCTCACCTATTCGGACATGATCACGCTGCTGCTGGCGCTGTTCGTCGTGCTCTTCTCGATCTCGTCGGTGAACATCTCGAAGTTCATCAGCCTGCAGGAGTCACTCAAGGCCGCGTTCTCCGGGTCGATTCTGGACGGCGGCCGCTCGATCCTGAACGCGGGTGCCGACTCGACGACGAAGCACTCACCGAACAACACGGTGATTCCGGCGATCGTGCCGCTGACGCCTGCCATTCCAAAGCCGTCGGACCAGGGCTCGAGCGCCTCCCAGGCGCAGCTGAACTCGCTCCTGAAGGAGGCCCAGCAGGCTTCCGAGGAGAACACCGACTTTCGGGCGCTGGAGCACCGGCTCAACGCCTACGCCAAGGCGCACGGCTGGTCGAGTCAGGTGAAGGCCCAGATCGAGCAGCGCGGTCTGGTCGTGACGGTCCTGACGGACAAGCTGCTGTTTTCCTCAGGCGAGGACACGCTCAAGACGGCCAGCTACCCGCTGCTCAACGAAATCGCGACCCTGATCAACCTCGACAACGCCAAGCACCCCGTGGTGGTCGAGGGCTACACCGACGATGTCCCGATCCAGACCGCGGAGTTCCCGAGCAACTGGGAGCTGTCCACGGGACGCGCGACCAACGTCCTGGAATACCTGCTGTCCCGTGGCGTGCCCGGCTCGCGTCTGAGCGCGGCTGGATATGCCGACCACTACCCGGTCGCCTCGAACGCGACGCCCGCCGGGCAAGCCAAGAACCGGCGCGTAGAGATCGTTTTCGAACGTAAGTACCCAGCCCCGAACCCCGGTGCCTGAAAACATGAACAAGAAGATCCTCATCCCCGTGATCGTCGTGGTGGTGGCGATAGCGGGCTTCGCCGGTTACAGCGAGGCCAAGCCCAAGAGCCACACGAAGATCAAGATCAACGGCACGATCTACATCCTGCCCAAGCAGTTCACGCTGAACCTCAAGGGCGGCCAGTACGCGACGCTGACGGTCGCGCTGCTGCTCGCTCCTGGACAGAGCGTCGGCGTCACCAGCCCGACGAACCCGCCCCCGACCGGTTTCGGCTCATTGACCGATGAAGCCGTGATCCGTGCGATCATCACCAACGACGTGACCGACCAGCCCGAGAACGCGCTGATCACACCGAGGCCCGGTCGGAAGCGACGGAGGCGAAGATCCTGTCCGACATCAAGACGCAGACGGACACGAAGGTCAACGCGATCTACTTCACCGACGTCGCAGTCCAGTGAGGCCGTCCACTTCGACGTATGTCCGAACCCGTAGAGCTCGAACAACTGAAGCACTCAGACTGCCAGCGCGGAACCGCCCGGGATGGCGGAGCTGCGGCGGCTGAGCGACGTCCCGATCGACCTGACTGTCGAGATCGGGCGCACGCGTCTGACCGTCGGTGAGACGCTCGAGCTGCGTCAGGGCTCGATCCTGACGCTCAACCGCATGGCCGGCGAGCCCGTCGACCTGCTCGTGAACGGCACGCCGATCGCCCGCGGCGAGGTCGTCGTGATCGATGAGCAGTTCGGCGTGCGAATCACCGACGTGGTCGGCCAGGCGCCCGACACCAGCTACGCCCGCAGCCGCGGCTCCGCCCGCCGAGCCGCCCGCAGCCGCCGCCGAGTAACGCACGGTCTCCGCAGGCTGCTTGCCGGCCTCATCCGTCCTGCGCTGGCCCCGCCGAAAACTAAAGCTCTGCCGCGAAAAGCCGAAGATCGGTATACGGGTTCGCGCAGCGCCGCGTCAGTTGCCCGGCACAGCAAACATCAGGAAGGAAGCCATGTCGGACGAAACCCATGCGCGGCAGCTGGTCGTCTTCACGCTTGGTGCCGAGCAGTACGCGCTCCCGATCGAGCAGGTCCACGAGATCATCCGCTACGACGAGCCGCGCTCGGTCGCGTCGCCGATCGCGTGGGTCCGCGGCGTCATCAGCCTGCGTGGCCGCATCGTCCCGGTCTACGACCTGGCCGCCCGCCTCGGCGTCGCCTCAGAGCTGAGCGATCGACCAAGATCGTGATCGTCGAATCCGGCGACGAGACCGCCGGCGTGATCGTCGATGAGGTCGAAGAGGTCCTGACCGTCGAGGAGTCGGACTTCGAAGAGGTCCCCGGGGCCGACTCGGAGCTGATCGACTCGATCGCCAAGCTCGGTGACCGCCTGGTCGTGCTGCTGAAGCCGAGCACGATCTTCGTACGGCATCGGCGAACTCGCGGCTGCGTAGGCGACAGCACCGCGGCGCCGTACGGGAACCGATGTCGACAGCAACCCCGACCCGCGTCGTCGTCGCAGACGACAGCGCGATGATGCGTCAGATCGTCTCGTCCTCGCTGTCGCGCGCCGGCGTGCAGATCGTCGGCAGCGCCGCCAACGGTGACGAGGCGCTGGCTGTGTGCGAGCGTGAGCGACCGGACGCGCTGATGCTCGACCTGTCGATGCCGGGCCTCGACGGGATCGGCGTGCTGCGCGCCCTGCGCCAGCGCGGGCGCTCAGACATGCCCGTCGTCGTCGTCTCGGCCTTCTCACCGTCACAGGGCGCGCGCGCCGTCGACGCGCTCGCCGAGGGTGCGTTCGACCTCGTCGCCAAGCCGGCCGATCGGCGAGGGCCTCGACGGTTTCGCCGCGGCGCTGGTGGACAAGGTGTCCGCCGCCACCGCGCGCACGGCCGCGGCCGCGCAGCCGGCGACGACCGAGCTGCGCCGCCCACGCCGGCCGCTGCGCTCGAGCGTCTCCAAGGCAGTGCTGATCGCAACCTCGACCGGTGGCCCCAAGGCGCTCGCCGCGCTGATGCCGCGGCTGCCCGCGCCGCTCGGCATCGGCACGCTGATCGTCCAGCACATGCCGCCCGGCTTCACCAAGTCGCTGGCGGCGCGGCTCGACCAGGCCTCGCAGCTGAACGTCCGCGAGGCCGAGGGCGGCGAGATCCTCGATCCGCGCGTGGCGCTGCTCGCACCCGGCGGCAAGCACCTGCGCGTCTCGAGCGACGGACGCACGAGCCTGACCGACGAGCCGGAGATCGGCGCCCTGCGCCCGCGCGCCGACCTGATGATCGAGGACGCGGCGAAGGTCTTCGGCGAGCGCACGCTGCTGGTCGTGATGACCGGCATGGGCAACGACGGCCTGCGCGGCGCCGAGGAGGTCAGGCGACGCGGCGGACGGATCCTCGTCGAGGCCCAGTCGACCTGCACGGTCTACGGGATGCCGCGGGCGGTCGAGGAGGCGAAGCTCGCCGACGAGGTGCTGCCGCTGCACGAGCTGGCCGACGCGATCGCAGAGGAGGCGGCAGCATGACCACGACCGCGGTCGACGACTACGTCGAGTTCTGCACGTTCCTGCGCAAGCTCACCGGGATCGATCTCTCGCAGTACAAGCGCCCGCAGATGGAGCGGCGGCTGCGCTCGTTCTACGCCAACAAGGGGATGCAGTCGCTGACCGATTCGTTCGAGCGGCTGCGCAGCGACCCCGCAGCACCTCGATGAGCTGCTCGACCGGATCACGATCAACGTCTCACAGCTCTGGCGCAACCCAGAGCAGTGGGAGGTGATCCAGAAGCGGCTGCTGCCGGAGCTGGCCGAGCACGGCCAGATCCGCGCGTGGAGCGCCGGCTGCTCCTACGGCGCCGAGGCCTACACGCTGGCGACGCTCTGCCACGTCGTCGCGCCGCACAGTCGCGTCTCGATCCAGGGCACCGACATCGACAAGCGCATGGTCGCCCGGGCCCGGCTGGGGCTGTTCAGCGAGGACGACGCCCGCACCGCTCCCGAGAACCTGCTGAAGATCGGGTTCGAGCGGATCGACGGCGGCTGGCGCGCCAAGCTCGAGCTGCGCAAGATGACGCGCTTCGACGTCGGCGACCTGCTGCAGACGCAGCCGCGGCCCGCGTCGTACGACCTGATCCTGTGCCGCAACACCGTCATCTACTTCTCCGAGCCGATCCGCGACGAGCTGCACGCGCGCCTGGCCGCGGCGCTGCGGCCGGGCGGCTATCTCGTGATCGGCTCGACCGAGCGGGTCTCACAGCCCACCGCGCTCGGCCTGTCGATCACAACATCCATTCATCTACCGGAAGAGCTGATGGACACCTCCGAGTACATGCCGATGTTCCTGGCCGAGGCGCAGGAGCATCTTCAGGAACTGAACCTCGCGGTCGTCGCGCTCGAGGACGACCCCTCGAACCAGGAGAACGTCGACGGGATCTTCCGGATCGCGCACTCGCTGAAGGGCATGAGCGCGACGATGGGCTTCGCGGCGATCGCCGAGCTGACGCACGTGATGGAGGACGTCTTCGAGCTGCTGCGCCAGCGCACCGGCGGGCTGCAGCCAGGAAGCGATCACGACCGTGCTGGCGTGCCTCGACGCGCTGCAGGCGGCGGTCGAGTCGATCGAGTCCGACGGCCAGGAGAACCTCGACCCGGCACCGCTGATCTCGCAGCTGCGCGCGCTGATCCGCGACCGCACGCCCGAAGCAGGCGGTCGAGCGCGCCGGCGGCGCCGGCGTTCCCGATGCCGACTGCGCTCGCCGCAGCGCGTGAGGCCGGCGGCCGGATCCTGCACGTGCAGCGTCAAGCTCGACCCCGAAGTGATGATGCCGGCGGTGCGCGCCCACATGGTGTTCGCCGCGCTCAACGACCACGGCGAGATGATCGGCAGCATCCCGGCCCCCGACGCGATCGAGAACTTCGAGGGTCACGAGATCGACGCCTGGCTCGTCTCGCGACCACGAGGAGGACGAGCTCGCCACAGACCGCGATGCGCGTCTCCGACGTCGCCAGCGTCGAGGTCGACCGAGCTGGCACGCGGACGACGCCGTCGCCGATCGCGCCGCTCTCCGACGAGCCGGAGAGCGGACGTCGCCGAGGACGACGCTCCAGTCGCGACCGAGGCGCCGGCCAGGCCGACCGGCGCCCGCAGCGGCTGGCGGCGGCCAGTCACGGCTGCGCGTACCGTCCGCGTCGACGCCGAGCGGCTCGACACGCTGATGCACCTGATGGGCGAGCTCGTCATCCACCGCACGGCGGTCGAGGCGTACACGGCGAGCATCAACTCGCCCGAGCTGCAGCACGCGGTCCAGAACCTGACGCGCAGCTCGCAGTCGCTGCAGTCGATGGTCATGCAGGTGCGGATGATCCCGGTCGACGTCGTCTTCATGCGCTTCCCGCGACTGGTCCGCGACCTCTCGACCAAGCTCGGCAAGGACATCGAGCTCGACCTGGTCGGCCGCGAGACCGAGCTCGACCGCACGGTCGTCGACTCGCTCGGCGATCCGCTCGTGCACCTCGTCCGCAACTCGCTCGACCACGGCATCGAGCCGCCGGACGTGCGCATCGCCGCCGGCAAGCCGCGCACCGGCACGCTGACGATCGCCGCCCGCCACGCCGGCGGCAGCGTCGTGATCGAGGTCCGCGACGACGGTCGCGGCGTCGACCCGCAGGCGGTCGCGCGCAAGGCCGTCGAGCGCGGGCCTGATCGATGCCGAGGCCGCCAGCCACATCGACATGAAGGGCGCGATCGAGCTGCTGTTCGCGCCTGGCTTCTCGACCGCCGAGACGACCAGCGACATCTCCGGCCGCGGCGTCGGTATGGACGCGGTGCGCGCGAAGATCCGCGAGCTCGGCGGCGAGGTCCTGATGGAGTCGGTGCATCGGCCAGGGCACCAGCGCCCAGATCCGGCTGCCGCTGACGCTCGCGATCGTCTCGGCGCTGCAGGTCGACGTCGCCGGTGCGCCGTTCGCGATCCCGATCGATCGCGTCGAGCGCACGCTGCGCCTCGGCGAGCACACCGTGCGCTCGATCGCCGGCCGGCGCGTGCTGTCGCTCGAGGACGGCGTGATCCCGCTGCTCGAGGGCGCGGCGACGTTCGGGCGCACGCCGACCGGCGATGCACGACCTGGTCGTGATCGTGCGCGGCGACGACAAGCGCATCGGCCTGACCGTGGACGAGCTGGTCGGCCAGCGCGAGCTGGTCACGCGGCCGCTGCCGCCGATCGTCTCCGACGGTCAGCCGATCTCCGGCGGCGCTGTGCTCGCCGACGGGCAGATCGCGCTGATCGTCGACTGCGACGCGCTCGCCGTCGAAAGCCTGCACGCGAGGCGCCGGCCCGAAGCACGATCAGTCGAACTCGTCAACGCATGAACTGACCAGCAACCCGACACAGGAGTCCGCAGTGACCCCCGCTACACCGACATGCAGCTCGACGCCCTGCGCGAGCTCGCGAACATCTCGTCCGGCACCGCGGCGACGTCGCTGTCGCAGATGCTCGGCCGCGAGGTCGACCTCAACGTGCCCAAGGCGTTCGCGCTGCCGCTTGCCGACGCCGTCGACGCCTCGGGCGATCCCGACGAAGACGGTCACGGGCGTCGCGCTCGCCGGTCGAGGGCGACGTCGAGGGCATCGTGCTGCTGCTGGTCAAGCCTGACGGCGCGGCGACGCTCTGCAACCTGCTCGGCGTCGAGCCCGGCACCGAGGTCGGCGACTCCGCCCTCGGCGAGATCGGCAACATCCTCGGCGCCGCCTACCTGATGGCGCTGAGCTCGATGACCGGGCTCTCGATGCTGCCCGGCACCCCGCACGTGGTCACCGACCTGCTCGGCGCGATCGTCGCGTCGGTGCTGGCGCAGACCGTCGGCCACGGCGACACCGCGCTGGTGCTCGACTCCGAGCTCGACATCACCGGCGAGCCCTGCGCGATCTCGTTCCTGCTGCTGCCCAACGCGGGCGGCGTCCACGATCTGCTTGCTCCGCTTGGGCTCGCGGAGGCTGCCGCCTAGCCGTGATGGAGAATGTGCGCATGGGAGAACTCGCGGTGTCGAGCACGGTCGGCGACGAGCTCGTCGCGATCGGGCTGGGCTCCTGCATCGGCCTGGCGATGGTCGATCGCGAAGCCGGCGTCGCCGGCCTCGCGCATGTCGTGCTGCCCGAGTCGCTCAGGGCAAGCCAGGCCCGGCGGCGAAGTTCGCGGATCTCGCGATCCCTGATCTGATCGCACAGGCTGGTCGACGCCGGCGCCGTAGCGCCGCAGGCTGGAGGCGGTGCTGATCGGAGGCGCGCGCATGTTCACCGTCGGCGCGAGCCTCGACATCGGCGCCCGCAACGCCGAAGCCGTGCGCGAGGCGCTCGGCAAGGAGCGGCATCAAGATCCACGCCGAGGAGATCGGCGGCAACCGCGGCCGCACCGCGCGGATCATCGTCGGCACGGAGATCACCTCGCAGCTCGCCGGCGGCGAGCGCACCTCGCTGCTGTCACTCGCCAGCGGCATCCGTGCGCCGCGAGTCCCAAGCGCTGCAAGGACAGGCCGATGAACGACATCCTCAACCCCGACCAGATCGCCGCACTCTTCGAGGCCGCCAAGGCCGGCGACGTCCCCGAGACGCTCGCATCATGCGCCGCGTCGGCAGCAGCGGATGCGGTCGGTCGACTTCTCGCGGCCGACGAAGTTCACGGCCGACCATCAGCGCCGGATCACGCGCGCCGATCGACGGCTTCTGCCTCGGCGCGGCTGGACGCCTGACCGCCGAGCTGCGCGCGTCCGTCGAGTTCGAGACGCTCAACACCACCCAGGTCACGTGGGCGGCCGCGCAGTCGCTGCTCCCCTCCAACTCGCTGGCGGTCATCGATCGTGGTCGAGCCGCTCGGCACGCGGCTGCTGATGACGATCGAGTCGCAGTTCGTGCTGACCGCGATCGAGGGCCTGCTCGGCGGCAGCACCGAGCGAGCGCCGAAGCAGCGGCGCTTCAGCGAGATCGACTGGATGCTCAGCCGCCGGCTGGTCGAGTCGATCGTGCACCAGCTGTCGATCGCCTGGCATGACATCGGCGGCAACATCAACTTCAGCGTCGAGGACATCGCCCAGCAGGCGGATGCGACCTCGATCGCGTCGGTCAGCGAGCCGACCTTCGTGGTGATGATCGAAGCGCGCATGGACAGGCACTCCGCGGCGATCGCGCTGCTGATCCCGTGGGTCGCGATCGACCCGATCGCCGATCTGATCGCCGGCCGCGACCCGATCCCCGTCGGGCGAGCAGGACGATTCCGGAATCGACCGTGCGCTCGCCGCGGCACCGGTGACGCTGCGCGCGGAGGTGGCGTCGCTGAATCTGCCGGTCGCCGACATCCTCTCGCTCGAACCCGGCAGCGTGATCCGGCTTGGGGCGCTCGCGTCCGACGGGGATCTCGCTGTACGCGGAGAACGTCAGGCTCGCGCCGCGCGCAGCCCGGCGCCAACGGCGTACGCCGCGCTGTCCAGATCCGAGGCCCACGAGGAAGAGGAGTAGCCGTGGCCGTCAGACATCACGCAGACGCGAAGCTCTCACGCACCTCGGCGCGTCGACCGCCGAGGCGGTGGCGCGCGTGCTCGAGATGTTCGTGCCCGGACGGCGTCGAGCGCGGCGAGGTGACCGTGATCGGCGAGGGTCAGAACCCGTTCGCGAACCTGCCGATCGGCGGCATCGCGGCGTCGGTCCGCTACATCGACGGCGTCACCGGCGCCAACGTGTTCATGATGCCGCGCGGCGTGCGCGCGCGTGCTCGCGAGTGCGATGGGCGCCGACCGCCGAGGAGGGGCCGCTGACCGAGCTCGAGATGTCCGCGATCGGCGAGGCATCGAACCAGATGCTCGCCTCGGCCGCAGCCGCGATCAGCGTCGTGATCGGCCAGGAGATCGAGATCTCGCCGCCGGACGTGCGCATCCTCGACGCCAAGCTCGACGCCGGTGAGAGTCTGGGGTACCGCTCCCTACGCCTGCTCCACCTCGTTCACGATCGCGGGCGAGCCCTGCCGCCTGGTCCAGCTCGTGCCCAGCGCGTTCGTCGTGCGGATGGCGCGCGCGATTGACGAGCTCAGCATGGAGCAGCAGCGCAGCGGACTACTCGGCGCAGTCCGGTGGCGATGACGACGCGGTCACCGCGTCAGCGTCCCGATCACCGAGAAGCTCGAGGAGATCAACCTGCGCGTGTGGGCCGAGCTCGGCCGCACGCAGCTTCCGCTCGGAGCCGCGCTCGAGCTTCCAGTCGGTTCGGTGGTCGATCTCGACCGCACCGCGGACGCGCCCGTCGATCTGTTCGTCAACGGCCTCTGCTTCGGCCACGGCCACCTGCTCGTGACCGAGGACGGCGAGTGGGCGATCGAAGTCAAGATCGCTGAACAAGCCTGCGGTCCGCAAGCCGGCGCTCGTAGGCGGCGCCGGCATCGTCGCGGACAAACCGACACCATGAAAGGAACTATCTGAATGGCCCGTGTACTCGTAGTCGACGACGCAGCGTTCATGCGCAAGCTGCTCACGGACGCGCTCGTCTCCGGAGGCCACGAGGTGGTCGGCGAGGCCGGGAACGGCATCGAGGCGGTCGCGCGCTGGCAGGAGCTGCGCCCGGAGCTGACCACGCTGGATATCACCATGCCCGAGAAGGACGGCCTGGCGGCGCTCGCGGAGATCATGGCGATCGACCCGTCGGCGAAGGTCATCATGTGCTCGGCGCTCGGCCAGGAGGGCAAGGTGCTGGAGGCCGTGAAGCTCGGCGCCAAGGACTTCGTCGTCAAGCCGTTCCAGCCGCCGCGCGTGCTCGAGGCGGTCGACAAGGCGCTCAACTAGTAAATGGCGGACGAGTGCTGCGGACGAGTGACCGGTCAGTCGGGCGTGACGCCTCGCACGTGACACTCTAAAGAATCGTCTTCGGCAGCCGATTAGCTAGGGCGACCCTCTGCCGTAAGGGTCGTCCCTCGATGAAGCCGCTCACGTTCACACGTGGCGCCGCGCTTGGCGTGCGCTCTTCACATTCCTGTACGCGTTTGCGCTCTGGTGCTCGTCGCCGGCGCTGGCGGCCGTCGGCACACTCGGACGACTCCGAGAATGCACGCGGCTGCACCTGCAGTCGAACACCGCTCCCACACACGAGCTCGGGCAGCTTCGGCGGCACGGTCGTGCGGACGATCGTCGGCCTGCTGATCGTGATCGCCGTGATCTACGGCCTGTCCTGGGTTCTCAAGCAGGCGAAGGGCAACCGAAACCCGTCGACGGGCGACGGGACTTGCCCAGATCGCGTCGCTGCCGCTCGGCCCGAACCGATCGGTGGCGCTGGTCCGCGTCGGCGCGGAGCTGCACCTGCTGGGCGTCGCCGAGCACGGCGTCACCAGCATCCGCGTGTTCAGCGAGGAGGAGGCCTACGAGCTCGGGCTCCCGTTCGATCCCGAGGATTTCGATACGTCCGGCCGCGCTGGTGGACTGCCGCCACGTACAACGCCTGGTCGAGTCGCTGCGGCGGTTCACGGTCAGGTAGGACAGTGATCGCCGAGTGAAGATCGACACCAGTAACGCCGTACAGATCCTGCTGCTCGTCGGCGGGCTGTCGCTGGTGCCGGCACTGCTGTTCTGCGTCACCGGCTTCAGCCGCATCCTGATCGTGCTCGGGTTCATCCGCACGGCGATGGGCACGCAGAACACGCCGCCGAACCAGGTGCTGGTCGGGATCGCGCTGTTCCTGACGCTGTTCGTGATGATGCCCGACGATCACCGCGATCAAGAACCGAGGCGTGGGATCCGCTCGAGCATCACCAGATCAGCACGGCCACGGCGATCAATCGGGCCGAGCAGCCGCTGCGCGAGTTCATGTTCAAGCAGACCGGTGATGACGAGCTGTCTCTGTTCGTGAACCTCGTCGAAGATCCCGCCGCCGACCACTGAGCGCCAGGTCCCGACCTACGTGCTGATCCCGGCCTTCATCATGAGCGAGCTGAAGACGGCGTTCGAGATCGGGTTCCTGATCTTCCTGCCGTTCCTGATCATCGACCTGATCGTCTCGCTCGACGCTGATGAGCATGGGCATGATCATGCTGCCGCCGACGTTCATCTCGTTGCCGTTCAAGATCCTGCTGTTCGTGCTGGTCGACGGCTGGGACCTGATCGCGCGCGCGCTCGTCTCGAGCTTCCACTGATGCGCAACGGCCAAGAGGACGCGGCATGAACCAGGACACAGTCGTCAACCTCGCCACCCAGGCGATGACGCTCGGGCTCGAGGTCGCCGGGCCGATCCTGATGGTCGGGCTCGTGATCGGCCTGGCCGTCAGCCTGTTCCAGGCGGTCACGCAGATCCAGGAGCAGTCGCTCTCGTTCATCCCGAAGATCGTCGGGCTGGCGCTGCTGATCGTGATCCTCGGTCCCTGGATGCTCGACCGGCTGGTCAACTACGCGACCAACCTCTACATGTCGATCCCGTCGCTGGTCGGCTGATGACGCAGCGCACAGCTTGCGCACGCTGCTCAGCGGGATCAGCGACAGGACACGTCTTCGCGTTCTTCCTCGTGCTCGCGCGGATCTCGCCGCTGTTCCTGGTGGCCCCGGCTTCTCCTCGCAGATGCTGATCCCGCGCGTGCGCAGCGTGCTGGCCGTGGCGCTTGCGCTCGGGATCACGCCGTTGGCCGTGCACGGCCAGACGTCCCGACCGATGTCCTGCCGCTGATCGGGCTTGCTGATCGAGAACTTCCTCGTCGGCCTTGCACTCGCCTTCACGATCTCCTGTGTGTTTGCCGCGGTCCAGGGCGCGGGCGTCTTCGCGGACGCGTTCGGCGGCTTCTCGTATCGGCTCGACCGTCGACCCGATCAACGGCAACCC
Source organism: uncultured Conexibacteraceae bacterium (assembly GCA_963720195.1). Classification (GTDB taxonomy): domain Bacteria; phylum Actinomycetota; class Thermoleophilia; order Solirubrobacterales; family Solirubrobacteraceae; genus Palsa-465. The sequence goes on along the minus strand of CAVRFD010000003.1, from coordinate 417,668 downwards.
GGGCGGCGTCGATGACGAACCTCTACAGCGTCGTCGGCCTGGCGATGTTCCTCGCGATCGGCGGCGACGCCTGGACGCTGCGTGGCCTCAGCGCGACCTTCACCGCGGTCCCGATCGCGGACTCAGCCCAGATCAAGCCGCTGGTCGTACTCGGCCGAGGCGGCGTTCTCGTCGCTGTTCGTCGGCGCGATCGAGATCGCGGCACCGATCATCCTGGCGATCATCGTCACCGACATCGCCTTCGGCATGGTCTCGAAGGTCGTGCCGCAGCTGAACGTGTTCGCGGTCGGCTTCACCGTCAAGGTCGGCGTCACGCTGCTGATCGTCGGCGCTTCGCTGCCGTTCATCGGCGACTGGATGACCGGACCAGCTCGAGACGTCGCGTCGCCACCGCCCTGCACAGCCTGAAGATCGCGTAGCGACATGGCCGCCGGCAGCCTCGACAGGACAGAACGCGCAACACCGAAGCGCCGTGAAGAGGCGCGCGAGCGCGGGCAGGTCGGCCGCAGCGCCGACCTCAACAGCGCCGGCGTCCTGCTCGCGGGCCTGTTCGGCCTGTTGCTGATGGGCCCGAAGGTGTTGAACGCGGCGGCCAGCGCGATGACGGACATCTTCGGCGCAGATCGCGCGTCCGCACAACGTCGATTTCCGGCGCCGGCCTGCACGGGCTGGTGATGCTCGCCGAGCACGACGCTGCTGAAGACCGTCGCGCCGATCGCCGGGCTCTGCCTGGTCGCCGGCGCTGGCACTCAACGTGCTCCAGGTCGGGCTGCGGTTCACACCGCACGGCCCTGCAGCCGCGATTCGGCGCGATCAACCCCATCAACGGCTTCAAGAACCTGTTCAGCCCCCGGACCACGTTCAACCTCGGTCAAGGACCTGATCAAGCTCGCGGTCGTCGGCGGCCTCGTGGCGATCGCGCTGATGCCGGACCTCACGCACCTCGGTGCGAGCGTCGGCACCACGCCGTTACGGCCTCGGGCTGCTGATGAAGTCGGGCGTCAAGGCGATTGCGATCCGCGCCGTCGCCGCTTATCTCCTGATCGGTGTCGCCGATTACGTCTGGCAGCGGTACCGTTCGAGAAGAGCATCAAGATGACCAAGCAGGAGGTCAAGGACGAGAACAAGCAGAAGGATCTGCCGCCCGAGGTCAAGCGTGCCCTCCGGCGCCGGCAGTTCCAGGCGGCCCGGGCGCGCATGATGGCTGCTGTGCCGCGCGCTGATGTCGTCGTCACCAACCCGACCCACTACGCGGTTGCGCTCGAGTACGACGGCGAGCACACGGCGCCGATCGTGATCGCCAAGGGCAAGGATCACGTCGCCGCTCAGATCCGCAGGATCGCCGAGGAGAACGACGTGCCGCTGGTGCCCGACCCGCCGCTGGCGCGCGAGCTCTACCGCACCGTCGAGGTCGACCAGATGATCCCGGCCGACCTGTATGCGGCCGTGGCCCAGGTGCTCGCGTTCGTCTACCGGATGGCCGCCAGGAAGCGGGTGGGCGTATGAGCGGTGTAACTGTCAGCAGTCGCGCACGCGCACACGTTCGTCGCCCAGCTCCTGAAGCACACCGACCTGCTGGCCGCGCTCGCGGTCGTGACCGTCGTGACGATGCTGATCATCCCGCTGCCGCCGGCGGTGATCGACTTCATGATCACGTTGAACATCTCCGCGGGCTTGGCGATCGTCGTTGCCTCGATGTACCTCAACAACGCGCTCGAGTTCTCGGTGTTCCCGAGCCTGCTGCTGCTGACGACGATGTTCCGGCTGGCGATCAACGTCTCGGTCACGAGGTTGATCCTCTCCACCGGCGATGCCGGCTCGGTCGTGCAGGCGTTCGGCCAGTTCGTGATCCGCGGCGACGTCGTGATCGGCCTCGTCATCTTCCTCGTGCTGGTCGTGATCCAGTTCGTGGTCGTCACCAACGGTTCGGGGCGCGTCGCCGAGGTCGCCGCGCGTTTCACCCTCGACGCGATGCCCGGCAAGCAGATGGCGATCGACGCCGACCTGAACGCGGGCATGATCACCGACAAGGAAGCACGCGAGCGACGCTCCGACATCGCCCGCGAGGCGGACTTCTACGGAGCGATGGACGGCGCCTCGAAGTTCGTCCGCGGCGACGCGACCGCGGCCGTGCTGATCACCGGCATCAACCTCGTCGGCGGCATCGTCATCGGCCTGCTTCACCGCCACCTGACGTTCAGCGAGACGATCCACACCTACTCGACGCTGACCGTCGGCGACGGGCTCGCCGCCCAGATTCCGGCGCTGCTGATCTCGGTGGCGACCGGCATCATCGTCACCCGCAGCGCCTCCGAGCGCGACCTCGGCTCGGAGATCACCAAGCAGATCCTCTCCCAGCGCAAGGCAGTACTCGTCACCGGCATCGTGATCCTCGCGTTCGCGTTGGTACCGGGCCTGCCGAAGATCCCGTTCATCCTGATCGGCGGGTTCATGACCTTCCTCGGCTGGCGCCTGCGCAACGGCCTGCCGGCGTCATTCCTCGACCCGGTACCGGAGGCGCCCGCCCCGGCGCTGCCGGCCGGGGACAAGCACGCGCGTGACACGGTCCTCAAGGAGCTGCCGATCGACGCGCTCGAGCTGGGTGTCGGCTTCGGGCTCGTGCCGCTGGTCGACCGTCGCGCCGGCGGCACGCTGGCACAGCGCGTGTCGATGATCCGCCGCCAGATCGCCGGCGAGCTCGGCATGGTGATCCCGCGTGTGCGGATCCATGACGAGGTCGATCTCGACTCGCACGAGTACGTGTTCAAGGTGCGCGGCTCCGAGGTGGCTCGGGGCAAGGTCATGGCGGGTCATCTGCTGGCGATGGACCCTGGCGACGCCGTCGGCAAACTCCAGGGCATCCCGACGACTGAGCCGGCCTTCGGCCTACCGGCGATCTGGATCCACCAGAGCCTGCATGCCGAGGCCGAGGCGCTCGGTTACACGGTCGTGGACGGCGAGTCCGTGATCGTCACCCACCTGACAGAGACGATCCGCAGTCACGCGGCCCAACTCCTCACCCGCCAGGACGTCAGCGTCGCTGCTGGACCAGCTGAAGAACAGCAACGAGGCGGTCGTCAACGAGGTCGTGCCCGACGTGCTCACGCTCGGCGAGATCCAGCGCGTGCTGCAGGCCCTGCTCTCCGAGGGGGTCTCGATCCGTGATCTGGGCGCGATCGTCGAGTCGATCGGCGACAAGGCCCGACTCACACGCGATCCGAGCCTGCTCGCCGAGTACGCACGTCAGGCGCTCGGTCGTGCGATCACGGCGCCGTACCTCGACGACAGCCGCACCCTGCACGCGATCACGCTCGATCCGTCAATCGAGCACGAAGTCGTCAGCGCAATCACGCAAACTACCGAGGGTGAGTACCTCGCGATGGAGCCCGCGCGCGCACAGGCAATGCTGACCGCACTGCGCAGTCAGTCGGATCAGGCGGCCGCGAAGGGCGGCATTCGGCCAGTGCTGCTCTGCTCCGCTCGCGTTCGACGTCATCTCCGGCGCCTGATCGAGCAAACGCTGCCCCATCTGGCCGTATGCTCCTACAACGAGATAGCGTCGGGAATCAGCGTCGAGACCATCGGAGTAGTCAGCACCTGAGCTTGGATTGGGCGTGAACGGTGGCCACTGAGAGCAACGTACGTCAGACCTCTGGCGGCGTGCGCACCTTCCGCGGGCGCACGCTCGAGGAGATCCTGCCCCAGATCAGGACCGAGCTCGGTCCCGACGCAATCATCCTGCGCGAACGCGAAGGGCTGGTCGGAGGGGTCGGAGGGTTCTTCGCGCAGCGGTTCGTCGAAGTCGACGCACGCCGCGGCGACGGGCAGTCGATCGACATCTACGACGACTCACCCGAAGATGACCTCCGCGGACAGCAGGACGAGATTTCCGGCGAGCCGCCGATCGCTGAGCGCAAGGCGTTGCTGCCGCCTGAGCCGGTTGATCTGAGCCCGCGTGGGCAGCCACCGGCCCCGGAGCCGTTGGATTTCCAGGCACGTAGACAGGCGCCCCCGGAGGAGCCGGTGGATCGGCAACCACGGCCCTTCATACCGCCATCTGTGCAGGTCGACCGTCGCCCGCCGGAGCCCGAGCCCCCGGCCCCAACCAAGCGTCGCTTCGAAACCGAGGTATTCATGGAGCGGCTACGGCAGGCCTCAGCCGTGCTCCCGGACGACCTCGAGGATGACGACGTGACGGCGGCGCTCGCCGCTCCCAAGCCCCTGGAGCCCGCCCGGCCCCCGGAACGCACCCAGCCTGAAGCCGCCCCGCAGCCCGAGGCGCTCCTTCAGCCTGAGGAGTCGGTCGAGCCGGTAGAGCAGCCCCAGCGTGCCGAGCGGCAGCGGCCCGCGCCGCGTCCGCGACCCGAGCGCAAGCCGCGTCCCGAGCGACCGAAACCGCCAGCCCGGCCGGCGGCGCGCCGTAAGGCGCCGGTCGTCAAACCCGAGCCGGAGCCGCCAGCCGTACCGGAGGCGCTGCAGCCGCCCGTGGAGCCGTCGACGCCGACGCCTGCGCCTGCGCCTGAGCCCCCGACGCCCGATCGTTACGAGGCGATCCGCCAGCGCCCGCGCTCACTCAGCGCACACCTGCCGACGGGCGATCCACGACCTGCCGTCCCCGGAAACGGCGAGCCCGGGGGCGCGGGGCTCCCGGCGAAGGTTCCGCGGACACCCAACGCGCTGCAGATCCGTCCGCGCACGCGGGGCGCAGAGATACGGGACACGCTCGCGCGGCTGCTCCGCTTCCGGCAGTCGTCGCTTCCGCGGACGGCTCCCGCCCAGCCGATCGATGCGGTCGCTGCGACCGAACTGGCCAACGATCTCTCGACGCGGGGGGCGAGTCAGACCTGGACGTCACAGGTGATCAGCGCCGCCGGCGCGCACGGAAGCCCGCTGGCCGGCAGCCTGCGAGCCGCAGCCGAAGCCGAGGTTGCGCGGCGTATCGTGCCGCCGCCGTCGCTGCCGGTCACCGGCGCCGCCGTTGGCTTCATCGGCGCCGGTGGCGCCGGCAAGACGCGCTGCACGGCGGCCCTGGCGAGCGCCTACCGTCGCGGCAGCACGCTGGGCGTGATCGTGATCGCAGTCGACAACCCCGAAGGGGCTCGCGAGCTGCGCCGGCTGCTCGCCGACGACGATGTGCCGGTGCTGTCACTGAGCGGCGAAAAGGCCAGACGCGCTGTGGCGGAGGCGCGCCAGGGCGGGTTCGTGATCGTCGACACGCCGACCGCAACACCGACCGACGAGGATGACGTCGACGCGCTCGGCGCGTTGCTCACACCGCTCGAGCTCGACGCGACGTACGTTGCGCTGCCCGCGACGCTCGGACCGCAGGCGGCCAGACGCGCCCTGGCAAGTTTCGGCAAGCTGCGTCCAACAGCGGTCGCGATCACCCACGCCGATGAGACCGACCAGTTGGCTGTCGTCGTCGAGATCGCAGTCTCACATCACATCCCGCTCGCCTACTTCCATTCAGGCACGGACCATCGCAACGCGCTGTCAGCCGTCGACCCGCCGGCGCTCGCCCAACAGCTGCTGACCTCATGAGCTCAATCAGCGAGCGAGCAGAGCGCGCCAAGCACGCCCCGACAGGGCGGCTCTGGGCGCCGGACGGCTTCAGCGTCCCCGTCAGCATCACCCAGCGTCCCGATGACATCCTGCTCGTGATCCTGGCCGGCGCCACCGAGTTCATCGATGGACCGCTGAGCTACCTGATGCTCGAATCGACGGGTGCGCGCGGCGTTGTGCGCACGCCCGGGGCCGCAGAGCTGCTGGAGCCCAACCTGCTGCGGTTCGTCTTCGACCAGACGCCCGAGTTGGTGCAGCGGCGCGACTTCGTGCGCGTGACCGTGGCCAAGCGCGTCGTGCTGGAGAGCGAGGACGGTGACGTGGTGGTGAACGCCCTCAGCGTGGATCTCAGTGGTGGCGGCATGCTCGTGCAACTCCCCAGGGCGGCCGAACTGCCTGCCGAAATGGAGTTCTACTTCACGATCTACCTGGGTCTGACCGAATACGACGACCAGGTGGGTGGAACCGTCAAGGTCGTCCGCAAGCTTCCCGGTGACCGCGTCGCCCTCGGCTTCCACGAGCTGGACAGACGTGAGCAGGAGCGGTTGATCCGTTACGTATTCGAACGCCAGCGCATCGCGCTCGCCGTCACGCGCGGCGACAACTGAGCTACTGAACCATGGCCAAGAAGGACAAGAAATCAGAGGCTGATGCGAAGGCGAAGCGCCGTGGCAAGAAGGGCCGCGGCGACGAGGTGGCGTACTCGAGCATCGCCACGCACCCGCGCGCCCGCGCCTCCGTGCGACGGGCCAAGGCGTGGGTGGGTCTGATCGCGTTTGCGGTCGCGGCAGTGCTGTCGCTGGAGGCCGCCGTGCCGGTGTTCCAGACCGCCGTACGCGCACTCGCGGCCGGAATCGTCGGATATCTGCTGGCCTGGTGGTTCAGCATGATGATCTGGCGACAGTTGATGCTCGCCGAGCAGCGCGTCGCCGTCGAGGAGATCGAGCGTCGGCGGGCCGAGGAGGCCGAGAAGGAGGCCCCTGAAGCCCAGCCTGCACGCTGAGCTTTGCGCAGGACTGGCCTGACCCTCGCAGAATTCCGGGGAAGGAGGTGTCATGGGAGATCCACTCAATCCGATAGTCCCGATCCTGCCGACGATTCCGACGTCGCCCGACACGACGCGGATTCGGCCGATTGAGCGAGAGCAGCAGCGCGAGTCCGCGCCGGATTGGCAATCGCCCGAGGAGGGATCCAAGGACGAAACCGAAGGACAGTTCGAGGACGACTACGACCCGGACTGGGGCAAGTGGGTCACGGTGGAGCCGGTCAGCGACGGTGAGCCGGCCCCGGAGCCCGAGCGGGGCTGGGATCCTGCGCTGGGGGAAGACCGGCGCAGCGAGCAGCGCACGGCGGATGACGATGACGACGAAGATGACGCGCCGCCTCGCCCCCACATCGACATAACCGCATAGTCCCCGTCGGGGGCGTCCAGAAAGCGTCCAATTCCGCACGAAATCTGCTCAAGTCTTTCGGCGAGCGGCCGATTAGACCATTGTAGAGGCCGACATGGAGTCGGCCGGGACAGTAATCCACCCGCCATCAAGGAGATGCGCATGTCCCTGATTATCAATACCAACACTGAAGCGCTGATCGCTCAGAACAACCTCAACACCACTGAGAGTGCTCTGAACAGGCCATGACGGACCTCTCCTCGGGTCTTCGCATCAACACCGCAGCTGACGACGCCGCGGGTTACGCGATCACTGAGGACCTGACCAGCCAGGTCAACGGCCTGAACCAGGCCAACAGCAACGCGCAGGACGCGACCTCGCTGTCCAGACCGCCGATGGCGCCCTGAACGACGTCGGACCAGATGCTCCAGCGCATCCGCGAGCTGGCCGTCGAGTACCAGGGCGGCACGCTGGACACGGCCGACCAGAACGCGATCGTGTCCGAGGTCCAGCAGCTCGTCTGCCAGATCGATCAGATCGGCACGCAGGCGCAGTTCAACGGCATCTCGCTGTTCGATCCCAGTGGCACGCAGGCGGTCTGCTCGCAGAACCTGACGCTCGACAACGGCGTCACCGTCAACATCGCCACGACCTCGCTGACCTTCCAGGTCGGCGCCAACGACGGCGAGGTCATCTCGATCACGCTGCAGTCACTCGTCGGCCCGTCCGGCATCCTGAGCCTCGCTGGACTACGTCACGTCCGATATCGACGGCAGCTCGTGCACAGCCGCGTTCAGCCTCGGCATCTCCGGCATTCTGGCGACCATCAGCGTCATGATCGACGCGGTCTCGACGCTGGCGTCCGACGTTCGGCGCGGTCCAGAACCGTCTGAGCTACACGATGGACAACCTGTCGACCTACTCGGAGAACCTGACCTCCGCGCAGTCGACGATCCAGGACGTCGATATGGCGGCCGAGATGACGGAGTTCACCAAGGATCAGATCCTTGAGCAGTCCGGCATCTCAATGCTGTCCCAGGCAGAGCAGAACCCGCAGGCGGTTCTGAAGCTCCTCGGCGGCTGAGTAGTTCGCAGTTCTTTTCGTCTGATCCGGGCGGCGCTCCAGGCGCCGCCCGATCGGGCGATCCCATCTCGGTCGGCGCGTGCGGCAATTCTGCGCCGGCTGGGCCATATCCTCGCCCACCGTCAGGCGAGGCCATATCCCAATCCGATCCATCGAGGGAACCGGAGCGCGGAGGCGAGGTTTCGATCTCGCCTTCGTCGCGCTTAACGGACCGGCACGCCGCCAGCCCTCAGCGGACTCGGGACGCTCGCCTAAAGTCCACCCCGCCATGACCGAGTCACCACGCGTCACGCTCGGGATCGCCACCTACAACCGCGACACCTACCTTGCCGAGGCGATCGACAGTGGCCTCAGCCAGGACTACGAATCGCTCGAAGTGCTGGTGGTCGTCGACGGCTCGACCAACCCGGGCGATCGACGCCGTACTCGCCCACTACGCATCGCAGCCGCGGCTGCGGGTCGTTCGACCACGAGCGCAACCTCGGCATCGCGGCCGCGTACAACACCTTCGTCAGCGCCGGGCGCGGCGAGCTGATCGCGATGCTCGGCGACGATGACGTCGCGCTGCCGGGCAGGATCCGGCGCCAGGTGGAGCTGTTCGACCGCTTCCCGGATACCGGCGTCGTCCACGGCGACGGGACGATCATCGACGGTGCCAGGCCGGCAGGTGGGTCTCTGGCCGAGCCGCGACTTCTCGCGCTCCGCAGCTGCTGCACGCGTTCTTCTTCAGCCACAACCATCTCGTCGACCCGACGCGGATGGTGCACCGGCGGGTGTATGACGAGGTCGGCGGCTACGACGACCGCTACCCGCTGGCCAACGACCTCGACTTCTGGCTGCGGGCGGCCGCGGGCTTCCGCTTCCGGCACTGCCCCGGTGGCCCGCTCAGCGCGATCCGCCGCCACGGCGAGAACACCTCCGACGAGCTCGTCCGGCCGCGCCGCCGAAATCGACCGATGTCGAGGCGATCCTCGAGGCCGCACTCGAGCCGGCTGAGCCGCTGCGCGAGATCGTGCCCGAGGTCGACTGGTCGGTGCTTGACCGCAGCAGGCCGAGCGCGACGCGCTGCTGCGCCTTGCCGACGGGCTCGAGCGTCGTCAGCTGCCGCTGCCCGGCCTGGCCGCAAAGGTCCGCGCGCGTGCGAACGCGCTGCCCAAGCCCGCCCCGCCCGCGCCGCGATCAGTCTCAGCCGGAAAGCGCCGCAAGCTGATGATCACCGCCTTCGGCTGGAACGACGCCGGCGGCGGCACGACCGTCCCGCGGCTCGCCGCCAAGGAACTGGCTCGCCGCGGGTGGGACGTCACCGTGTTCCACGCCGCGGTCAAGCCGACCGGTCGGCCAGATCCCCTACGAGATCGTCGAGTGGGAAGAGGACGACGTCAGGCTGATCGGCGTCCACAACCGCCACCACGGGCTCTTCGACCTCGGCAACCCGCTCCGCGAGCTCGATGATCCCCCGATCACAGCGGCGTTCGCCGCGGCGCTCGACCGCCTGCGCCCTGACGTCGTCCACTTCCACAACCTCCACAACCTCGGCGCGGCGCTGATCGATCAGGCTGCCGTGCGCGGCCTGCCGGCCTACTTCACGACCCACAACTACTGGCTGATCTGCCCGCGCGCCTACCTGCTCACCGGGCAGGGCGTCGATCTGCGCCGGCCCGGGTGACGGCACGCGCTGCGCCGCGTGCGCCGGTAGCCATGACGCAGCGGCCACCACCAGCGCTGGCAGCGATCCGCGCCGCGCGCACAGCGGGCCTGACCGAGATCCTCGCCGTCTCCGACGCAGTCCGCGAACGCCCTCGTTGCCACCGGCTACTCCCCGGACGATGATCGACGTCGTACGCCAGGCGATGCCGCACGAGGCTGAGATCTGGGAGCCGGTCGGTCGCGACCGCGTGCCCGGGCGACGCAGCGACCGCGCTGACGGTCGCGTTCCTCGGCTCCGCCTATCCACACAAGGGCCCGCAGTTGCTGGTCGAGGCGGCGCAGCGCACGCAGGCCGCCGGTCGATGTCCAGATCATCGGCGAGGTCCAGCCGCAGTTCGCCGACCACCTGCGGGCGCTCGACCGTCGCGGCGTCGTCGAGCTGCACGGCGGCTTCTCCCCCGCCGAGATCGGCGAGTCTGCTGGCGGACGTCGACGTCGCCGTGCTGCCGTCGATGTGGTGGGACTGCGCGCCGCTGGCGGCCGCCGAGTGCCTGGCCGCGCGGGTGCCGCTGGTGGTGCCGCGCCTCGGCGGACTGCCTGAGGCGGTCCGCGACGGGGTCGACGGGCTCGTGTTCAACGGCCTCGACGCCGAGGACCTCGCGCGCCAGCTCGACCGGCTCGCGACCGAGCCCGGTCTGCTCGAGCGGCTCCAGGCCAACATCACGGAGCCGCGGGCATTCGCGGCCTACGTCGACGAGCTCGAGGCTTACTACGACGGGGAGCGCCGGACACCAGCTCGCCGCAACCGAGCAGGCCGGCTGCGGTCGAGCGTCCGCTGGAAGGGCGACCACGGACTGCCGACCAGCCTCTCGATCATCAACGACGAGATCAGCTCACGGCTGCCCGGCCCAGTGCAGCGTGTAGAGCGCAACGGCGTCGCGCTCGACCCGCCGCTCGCCCACGCCGCTGATGTCGAGGTCCATCACCAGTGGCCGCCCGACTTCCGCATTCCGCCGTCGGGGCGTCTCGCGACGATCGTGCCGTGGGAGTTCGGCGCGGTTCCGAAGCACTGGTTGCCGCAGATCGCGCGCAATGTCGACGAGCTCTGGGTGCCGAGCGAATTCGTCCGCAGCATGTACGTCGACGGCGGCATCGACCCCCGACCGCGTGCACGTGATCCCCAACGGCGTCGACCTCGACCGCCTTCCGCCCAACCCCGTCGGCGCAGCGCCGGCCGGAGAGGCACCGACGACGCTTCCTCTACGTCGGCGGGATCACGCAGCGCAAGGGGACCGATCTCCTGCTGAGCGCTTGGGACAGCGCGTTCGCAGGCCGCGATGACGTGGTCCTCGTCGTCAAGGCGGCGATGGCCGGTGGCGCATACGGAGGACCCAACGACGCGCTGCGACGCGCGGGCTGGCGCCAAGCGGCTTGCCGCGCATCGAGCTGATCGAGGACGACCTCGACACCGCCGCGCTCGCCGAGCTGTACCGCTCCTGCGACGTGTTCGTGCTCCCGTACCGCGGCGAGGGGTTCGCGATGCCGGTGCTCGAGGCGATGGCCTGCGGTCTGCCGGTGATCGTCACCGCCGGCGGCCCGACCGATGAGTTCTGCCCACCGGAGGCGGGATGGCGGATCCGCTTCGGTCCGTAAGGACATGCCCGCTGAACAGCTGGGCGAGTTCGCACCGGAGGGGACGCCGTGGATGCTCGAGCCCGAGCTCGACCATCTGGTCGAGCTCCTGCAGACCGCCGCGGCAGCCGAACCAGCCGAGCTGGCAGCGCAAGGGACGCGCCGGTCGCGACGGCCGCCGAGCGCTATTCCTGGGATGCCGTCGCCGACCAGTACTCGGCGCGGATCGCGGATCTCGCCGCGCGGCCAGTCAGGCACGCCGACATGAGCGACTGAGCCGTTCCCGCTCACCGAGGACGTCGACCTGCGGGTGCTGGCCACGCCGGCATGGCGCGGCGAGGACCAGCTCGCCGCGCTGCTGCGCGAGTGGGTCGACGGCGACCACACCGGAGACGAGCGCATGCCTCTACCTGCTCGCCGACCCCGCCACCGCCGGAGAGCCCGGAGGAGATCGAAGCGGTCGTGCTTCGCGCAGCCGAGACCGCCGGCGTGGACCTCGACGGCTGCGCCGACATCAACGTCCTGATCGAGCCGTTCCGCAGCGATCGCGATCGGCGCCTGCACGCGCAGTCGACGTGTACGTGCCGCTGCACGCTGGCTGCGCGGGCCACCTGCGCCTCGCCGCCCGAGCGGGCAGCGCCGTCGTCCAAATCGGAGGCGACGACCTCGCCAAACTCGTCGGAATTGTTACCTCGCGCTGATGCAGGCATCGATCGTGATCGTCACCTACGGTCAGTGGGCACTCACCGAGCAGTGCCTACGCTCGTTGCAGGTCGCGCTCGGCCAGCGGCTCGGGCGCGACTGGGAGATCGTGGTGGTCGACAACAACTCGTCCGACGAGACGCCGCAACGCCTGCGTGAGTGGTCTGATCCGATGCAGGTCGAACTGCTGCTGGAGAACCGCAACTTCGCGGGCGGTTGCAACCGTGGCGCCGAGCTCGCGCGCGGCGACGTGCTTGTGTTCCTCAACAACGACACAGAGGTGCCGGCCGGCGCGCTCGAGACGCTGGTCGCTCAGGTTCACGAGCCCGAGGTCGCGGTTGCCGGTTGCCGGTTGCTGTTTCCGAACGGAACCGCGCAGCACGCGGGCGTCGCGTTCATACAGGGCCGTGGGTTCGCCAACCCGATGCCACAACATGTGCTCCACCACCAGGACGGCGCGCTCGCCGCCACCCAGGCCTGCTTCGAGGGCGATTGCGTTACCGCGGCGTGCATGGCGGTCCGCGCCGATAGCTTCATCGAGGTAGGCGGATTCGACGAGCGCTTCCGAAACGGGCTCGAGGACGTCGACCTGTGCCTGAAAATCCGCAGCGCCGGGCATCGCATCGTCTACCGGGGAGACGTGACGGTCATCCATCACGAGGGCGCGTCCCGCGGCGGCGGCAGTGAGCTCTGGGACACCCCGGAGAAGATGGCGACAATGCGGTTCAACGACGAGCTGTTCGTCAGTAGGTGGGGGACGCAGCTCGACCAGGACGACGCGCTCGCGAACTTCGTCTGGGGCGCCAAGCTGCTGGATCAGCCGCCGGCGCGGGACGCCGGCGGTGCAGCCGCAGCCGTCTGCGGTCAGCCACTCGGCATCGGGCCGGCGGCCGACGAGGCCCGCGCGTTCGCATGGCTGCTGAACGAAACCGTCGGCCACCCCGCGATCTATGCGTTTCCCGACGTCAACCTCGTCGCCGATCTCTCGCCGGCGATGGACGCGCTTGTGCGCCGCGGCGAACGCATCGTGGCGACCATCCACAACCCGATCATCTACGTCCCAGGTGGCCCGCGCGACAACTTCGGCGGAGCCGAGCTTCAGGGGCGTTCGCTGCTGAGGCTCGCCGAGGCCGAGACCGCCGTGGACACAAAGACCGCCAGCGAGCTGTGGACGACGACCGCAGTTCTGCGGTCCGAGCTCATCGCATCCGGCTTCCCGACCGGACGGGTCCGCGTGGTGCCATCACCGGTGATCCCGACCCCGATCGGAAGCGGCGGCAACGGAGTGCTCGTCGTCCTGCCCGTGCATGACCCGCCGCTCGCCGCGGCGGTGCTCGAGGCGTTGAGCGAGCTTCCTGACTCAGCCCCTGTCCGGCTGCTGCCGACGGTCTTCCGGCGCGGCTGGGAGCGCGACGCGGCGGCCGTGCTGCCCCGGGCCGAGCCGCTCCGTCCGTGCTCGAACGAGGCCGTATTCGCCGACATGGCGGCAGCCGCTGACGTCGTCCTCGTCGCCGATCCAACCGACCGATTCGAGCGGCGGGCGCTTGTCGCCGCCGGCGTCGGCGCGACCCCGATCACGCTCGACCCCACAGGCCCAGCCGTGTCCGCGCTCGGTGTCGGCACCGCGGCCGAGCCGCATGCTCTCGCCCGCGCGGTTCAGCGCTCGTTGGCCGAACCGCAGGACCGGCGCGAGCTCGTGCAGCGCGTCGCCGCGACCCGCGCCGACGCGGTCTCGGCGATCCGGGCGATGGCAACCTCGGTAGTGCCGTCTGGGTGACGCCGGCCCTGCCGAAGCCCGTCGGCGGACCGCACGCGCTACCGCGTCAGCGGCAGGTCCAGCAGCCAGTCAAGGCCGGTCCGCTCGAGGTCGCCGGCGATCTCGTGCGGCTCACGGTTGGCAAATCTGATCGTAGACGCCGAATCGCCGTGCTCGGCCAACGAGCCGCGCTCTTTGAAGTGCGCGAGTACCACCTGCGGGGCGAAGGCGACCGGCGCTCCGGTCTCTGTCGCCCGGCGGCACATGTTCCAATCGCCGGGCTCGTTGCGGAGCCAACAGTCGGGGTCGAGGCGCACGTGCTTGAGCCGTGACGAGAAGATGATCGCCCCGTGCGTCACGTGGCCGAACTGCAGAGGCTCGCTTCCGACCGTCCGCCAGCCCCCGTCGGGGTCCTCCATCAAAGCCTGCCCATAGATGAAGTCGGCGCGGTTCTCGGCAGCAGCTCGCATCAACGCCTCGACGTGGTCCTTTGTGAACGCGTCGTCGTGATCGAGCGGGGCGATGAACGTCCCGCGGGCCTGCGCGACGGCCTCGTTCATCGCGTAGATCCCGGCCGTCTCCCAGAAGCTCCAGGGCTGGGCCGGATAGACAGGCCTTTCCGGAAGCTCCGTGTAGCGCACTCGCGCATCTTCGACGGCCTCGACGGCGGCGCGTGCCGCAGGGTCCGGGCCGTCACTGCAGACGACGACCTCCACGTTCTGGTAGGTGCCGGTCAGCACGGACGGGATCGTCCGCCTGACCAGGGCCTCGTGTCCCTTCCAGGTCGCGATCCTCACGGTGACGAGCGGCGTACGACTGACCCACGGGTCAGGCGCGAGCTCGTACAGCCGGCGCTCGATCCTGGCCGCGAGCGAGTCGAGCGTCTGCTTGATCGCGCGCGCATGCGTGACCACCGCGTCGTCGCCGACCGGCCTGGGCACCGGATCGAGCCCGAGCCGGTGAACAAGATCGTCGACGTCGGTGACCACCGACAGCCCTTCACGCTCGTACGGAGTGTCGAGCAGCAGCACGTCGCCGAACGGACGCCCGCCGGCGGCCCGCTCGCACACAGCCTCCACGAGCTCCTGGATCGTGTGAACTCCGAGCTCGCCGGCCACCCCATCGATGCACAGCGCACAATCTGTGCCAGCGTTCGTAGCGACCACGTATCGCCACAACACGGGCACCCACGAACGCAGGTCGGGCCAGTCGGGCCTTAGCAGCAGCCGCTGGCTGCGGCCGCTGTTGACGGATGTGGTCAGGCGCTGCGAGTCCGGCGAGGTCCCGGACATGTCGAACGCCCCCGTGGCCTCGCGCGTGACGGCGTGGGCACACTCCCGGCAGAGCGCGCCCCACTCGCGCGCGAGCAGGCCGGAGGTGCCACATGTTGGGCAGCGCGTCGCGCTCCAGAGCCCCGCGCGGAGATCGGACGCAAGCACCCGCGGGCGCCGTGCCGGCACGCGCTCGATCGCGAAGCCCTTGCGGTAGCAGGTCCCGAACCGCCCGGCGGTAAACACATCTAGCCACTGAGCCGCATGCGCCCGCGACTCTGCGACCGCCTGCCCGCCGGTCTCGGGGAACATGTCGGCCCAGACCGCCATCGTCGAAAGCAACCCATTGGTCATCTGCAGCTCGCGTGCGGCGAAGCCGGTCGCCGACTCACACACCTCGCGGATCTCCGCGTACGTCGGCAGGCCGTGCTCGTCGTGCTCGGTGAGCCAGCCTGGCTCAGGCAGGCCCCGCGAGCGGTACAGGTCGCGAACGCTGTCGTCTATCCAGGCGGCCTCCGAGGAGGGGCATGCGATCAGCACGCGGCGCGAGGCGACGCGCGTGAGCTCGTGGACGAATTCGCGCCTTTGCGCCGGCGGAATGTGCTCGAGCACGTCCAGGCAGATGACGGTCTCGAACGTCGCGTCCTCGAACGGCAGCGGGCCTGGCGCATTCCGCAGCGCGATCATGCCCGGCGCCACCACATCCGGGAATGAGAGATCGGCTCCCACGAACTCAGCTTCCGGCACGGCACACGCAAGCCCGTGGGGCCCGCAGCCGACGTCGAGGACGCTCTCGAGCAGCTTGCCGTCCTGATCGAAGCCGAGTTCGGCGACCACGAACGCGTAGCGCGAGAGCCAGTTCAGCATCAGGTCGTGACCCCGCCCAGGGCGGAGGCGACTCGCTCGAACACGTCGGAATCCAGTTCGTCGGCCATCGGCAACGAGATGATCCGGGCGCTGAGGTCGTCCGTCGTCTCGAGCACGCGTGAGGGCGCGGCGTCGGCGAAGAACGGCTGTCGGTGGACGGGCGGGTTGTAGTACATCCGGCTCTCGATCAGCTGGTCGCTGAGCGCCGCCATCGCGGCGTCGCGGGACTCGGCGGACGGCATCAGCGCCGAAGCGAACGCCGGTGCCGAACGGAGTGCTCCCGGCTGGAACGTGATCCCGAGCGGCCGCAGCGCAACCTCGTATTTGGCCTGAACCGTCCGCCGCGCGCCGAGGCGCGCTGGCAGCACATCTAGCTGCCGGAGCGCAAGCGCGGCCGTCAGCTCGGGGAGCTTCGCGTTGGTCCCCCAGCAGACCGCAGCGCGCTCGGAGCCGAAGCCGAAGTTCTTGGCCTGGTTCAGGCCGGCGATCAGATCGGGATCACGGGAGGTGACGAGGCCGCCCTCGCCGGCGCCGACCATCTTCGTCGCGTGGATCGAGAAGACCTCGCACGTGCCGCGGGCACCAAGCCGCTCACCGGATGCGTACTCAGCGCCAAAACCGGCCGCCGAATCGATCACGAGCGGCAGCTGATACTCCGCCGCCATCGCCTCCCACTCGGCCACGCGCCCATTTGCGACCCCGAACGTGGCGGCCAGAAGGACGCCCGCGTACTCCCCTGGCGAGCGCTCGAGCAGCTCACGGGCGTGCTCGAGCGACGGCTGCCAGCTGCTCGCTTCGACGTCGATGAACTCGGGTGTGTAGCCGGCGGAGATCAGCGTCAGCGGACCCGCAGCGAAGGTGAACGCAGGAACGAGCGCCCGCGGGCGCTCAAGGAACGTCAAGCGAACTGCTAGCTCGATGCCCGCTGTGCAATTGCACATCGTGGTAGCAAAGACGCCGCCGCCGACCCAGGCTTCGACAGCTGCTACGAGCTCGCGATCCATCCTCCCACCGTTGCTGAAGATTCCGCTTGCGACGATCGCTTGGTAGTCGGCGACGAGCGCCTCGACCGGCGGGACGGTCGGGGCGAGAAACGGAACCGGCACCGGCCGCGGCGTGGCCTCACGAGTCATGACCCTGGTAAACCTGCGCAAGCTCGTCACGCGCTCACCTCCTGCGGATTGGCCGGGCCGGCACGCCGACCACGGTCACGCCGTCGGCCACGTCGTCGATCACGACGGCTCCGGCCCCGACGACTGCGTTTCTCCCGACCGAGACGCGGTCGCTGATCGTCGCGCCGATGCCGATGAAGGCGCCGTCGCCCACCGAGGCGACGCCACCGATCGCACAACCCGGTCCGACGGTCGCAAAGTCCCCGACCACGACGTCGTGGCAGAGCACCGCACCGGTGTTGATCAGGACGTGCCGCCCGACCTGGACGAAGCGGTTCAGCAGCGCCCCAGGGGAGACCGTCGTACCTTCGCCGACTGTCACGTCGTCGCTGATCCATACGCTCTCGCTGACCACGGTGCGGAACTCTGTGCCGGGCCAGGCCTGCACGAACCGGCGGCGCACCTCCGCCGTCCCGACCGCAGCGAGGGCCGGCTGTTCGGATGCGAGCGCGTCCAGGTCGGCGAAGGTCACAACCGGAGCGTCCAGCCCGCTGTGATCGCCGGTTGCAAACTCCTCGACGTACGCGGTCACGGTGACGCCCAGGCGCCGGCAGTACCCCGTCGTCTCGACAGCCTGGCGTCCGGCGCCGAGAATCATCACCGTGCCGCGCTCACGTTCGTCGACGGACGTGCTCACGTGATGCTCGCTCCCGTCAGGGACTGGTAGAGCGAATCCAGGCTCGGATATCCACCCGATGACCAGCCTGAATCCTGGATCGCCTGCATTGCGTGGCAGGCGTCTGGCCGACAGTTGAAAGGATCGCCTGGATACCGGAGCTTGCGGTGCCGTAGCCCGCGACCGACTGCTGGCCCTGGAGCCATTGCGCGGTGGCGTTGGCGGCGCTGACGGGGTCAGACCACACAGGGTCGGAGGCGCCGTAGGTAGCCGTGCCGGTGTAGCCGACGTTGAGCCAATCGTTATTGCCGGCAGCCTGCCGTGACTGCGCTGCGCTTCCCGATTCCTCGGCCAGCAGCCACGAGCTGACGACGCTCGGGTTCAGACCGGTGTCGGCCGAGAGTGTCGATGCGAACTGCTGCTGGTTGGCGGTCAGCTGCGTGCTCGCCGACGCCGGCAGCGCCTCGCCCGCGCTGGTCCCGCCCGTCGCCGCTGCGGCCGAGGCCGTGGCAGTCGGGCTTGAGCTGAGGGCGCTGTCGGCGAGCGATCCAAACGACGTGTCGCTGTCGGTCGGAACCGAGCTGTCTGTGGAGGATGTCGGGTCGGCGCTCTGCGCCTGGGCGAGCTCGTCCGCGAAGTCAGTCGACGAGGTCGAGCCGGTCGACGAAGTCGAGCTCGAATCGGAGTCGCCGCTGATCCCGAGCTCGCTGTCGAGCAGCGAGCCGTTGCCGAGCTGCTGCAACTGCTGCTCGATCGCGGTGATCCGCGTCAGGACGTCAGAGATTGCTTCCGATACTCATCGAGGCTCACTTCAGTGATCGGCCAACGAGCCCGCAGCTTGACCATCGGCGCGGACAGAGTCTGGGGCGCTGCGGCAGCAGAGGTGGCCAGCGGGCCACCTCTGCTGGACAAACCTCAGTCCCAGCGGTGCCGGCCGGCCCGCAGCGCCCGCATCTCGGAGACGCCACGGGACTCGATGCGTCGCCTCGCCGACCGCACCCGCAGCCGCGTGCGGGCAGCAGCCGCACCGGCTGCGGGCAGTCGACGGTCCCGCCGTTGCCGTCGGCCTCCACGCGAACAACCCGCGCGTCCTCGCGCGACGCCACGCACTCGGCCAGGCACGTGCCGTGGTAGACGACCGCAGCGCCGTCGTCGGCGGCGAATCCCGGCGGCAGCGCGCCGGTCGCGACCGCGCGCTCGTAGACCGGCAGCCGCTCGGACTCACCGTCGAGGTGCACCGACAGCGAGCCGGGCAGCAGCCCGATCCCGTGGACGACCTCCGGCTGGCCGCCGCTCATCGAAACGCCGCCCTCGAACCAGCACATCGCGCCGGCGCTCAGCCCGGCGAGGACGATCCCCCGCTCCCAGGCGGTCCGCATCGCGTCGTCGATCCCATGCTCGCGCCAGATCGCGAGCATGTTGCGCATCGAGCCGCCGCCGATGTAGAGCGCATCCTGGGAGAGGATGTGGGCGATCGGGTCGATCCGGTCGCGCCCGAGGTGAAACAGCGACAGGATCGCTCGGCTCGCACGGCCAGTCGCCGAAGCGCTCATGGAAGCGCATGACCTGCTCGCGCGGGTCGCCGCTCGCGGTCGGCAGGAAGCAGACGCGCGGCACCTCCTTGCCGGTCAGCTCGAAGCACGAAGCGGTCGAGCGCGTCGCTGTGGTCGTTCTCGGGCATCGTGAAACCGCCGCCGCCCATGGCGAGGATCGCGCGGGTCGGCGTGGGCGGCTGTCCGGTAGGAGTCGGTCACGTCACGCGGCAAGCACGGCAGCGTCGGGAAGCTCCTCGACCGCAGGAACGCCAAGGTAACGCACCGCCAGCTCCTGCTCCACCGTCGCTCCGTCCGCGCCCGCGCGAGACGAACGCCGCCGTGCGCCTTGCGGCCGCGAGGAGACGACCTCGGCGAGCTCGGTCCCGACGAAGTGCAGCGCGGCCGAGTCGCCCGCTCCATAGCCGGCGGCAGCCCGTCGCCGACCGCGTCCAGGAACGCCTCGCGACGGCCCTGCTCCTCGTGGTAGTGGACCGCGCAGCTCCAGGGCAGCAGACCCGAGCCCCTCGATCTGACGCTCGGGCCCCTCGTGGAAGCCACTCAGGGCGTGATCGAACCAGCACAGCGCGCCGGCCGAGCCGCCACAGAGGATCACGCCCGCCTCCCAGGCCTCGCGCAGGATCTCATCGAGACCGTGCGCCCGCCAGGTGCCCAGCAGTGAGACGAGACTGCCGCCGCCGACGTAGATCAGGTCCTGGGCGAGCAGATGCGCGCGGGGGTCCCCCACCCCGGTCTCGCGCCGGAACAGCGAGATGTGCGATGGCTCGCAGCGCTCGGCCGAGAACGCGCGGTAGAACCGCACAACGTAGTGATCCGCGTCGCCGCTGGCGGTCGGCAGGAAGCAGACCTTCGGGCGCTCGGCCGCCGGTCAGACCGAGCACGAAATCATCGAGCAGCGTGTTCCCCCACTCCATCGAGAACCCACCACCTCCGAACGCGACTATCTGACGGCCTCAGTCCATGAGCGGCAAGGTAAGGCCGCGGGCACCCTGGGGTCTTTGGCCCTACGGCTAAGAAATGCGCTCACGAGCTGCCCTTTCGTCGGGCTGGCCCCGCTGGGACGCCCGACGAGTGGGGCGTTCACTTTCGTCGGGTCGGCCCCGCTGGGCCACCCGACGAGTGGAGCGTCAGAGCAGCTCGTCGGGCGTGTCGGCGAACTCGCGGTACAGCCCGGTCACGATGAACACCGTCTGCTCGGCGATGTCGACGGTGTTGTCGCCGATCCGTTCCAGGCAGCGCGCGACCAGCACCATGAACATCGCCCACTCGCGCACCTCGGGGTCGTCGCCGACGTCGACCGCGCGCTGGAAGATCTCGCGGTTGAGGCGGTTGACCTCTTTGTCCTGTCGCACGAGGTCGCGCGCGAGTGACACGTGCCGGGTGTGGAAGGCGTCGCGCGTCTGCAGGATCTCCTGGCGCACGGAGATGCCCATGCTGCTCGATCAGCTCGAGGATCGTGTGATCCTTCGGCGCCTCGTAGCCGGACAGCGGCACCAGCTTGGCCATGTTGGCGCACTGGTCGCCCATCCGCTCGATGCAGCGAATGCTGTGCAGCAACGCGGCCGCAAGCCGCAGGTCGTCGAGGAACAGGGCCTGGCGCCCGAGCAGTGAGAGCACGCCCTGGTGAACCTCGACGTAGCGGCCGTCGATCCGGCGGTCGTCGGCGGCCACCATGGCCGCCAACTCCACGTCCTGGTAGTTGATCGCCTCGAGCGCGCGATCGAGCTGTGAGACCACGAGGTCCAGGCCACCCATGACCTGCTCCTCGAGGCGGATCAACTCGTCACGGAACCAGGTGCGATGCTCGGTCCCCGTCCGGCCAGGCGCTGCTCTGTCGGCGTCCGTCATCGCCGTCGCTCCATCCCATCGACTTGCTTGGACAGCGGATCATGCCACCGGTGGCTTGGATTCGGCAGCCAGGCGGTACCCGAACCCGAAATGTGTGTGGATGAAGCTCCAGGTGGGCAGGGCGGTATCGAGCTTCACGCGGAGCTTGCGCACGTACACGTCGACCGAGCGGTCACCGGGACGCATCGCGCGGCCCCAGACGAGCTCGAACAGCTCCTCGCGTGAGACGATCCGGTCGGCACGGCGCGCCAGTTCGGTCAGCAGCCGCAGCTCCCGAATCGAGAGCGTGAGCGCGTGCCCACTGGCGCGCGCGAGGTGCTCGTCCGGCGCGATCTCGAGCGGGCCGATCGTAAGGATTTCTGGCCGCTCAGATGTGGTGACGGACATGCCCTGATGCTGGGGACCGTTCATCGCCTCCGCGTTACCGAAGCGTGAACCACCTGTGAACAGCCTGTGATCACGCACAACAACGAGCTTGCCGACGTTGTTAACGCGCGACTAATGCCGTCGCGTGAGCCTCGCCGGCGGCGCGAGCGAGCCCGCTGCGAGAACTGACGCGCGCTCAGCCGACGAGCGCGGGCGCGAGGTCGGCCTCGCGGCCGTCGTCGCTGGCGGATGCCTGCTCGTGTGCCGGCTCGCCACCGTCAAACTCAGGTGCGAAGCGGTAGCCGACGCCGAAGTGCGTGTGGATGTAGTTCCAAGCCGGCGAGGCCGTCCGCAGCTTCTGACGGAGCTTGCGGACGAACACGTCCACCGAGCGGTCGCCGTGCGCCATCGCGTAGCCCCACACCCGCTCGTAGATCTCTTCGCGTCGCAGTACACGATCGGACTGTGAGAGCAACTGCAGGATCTCGAACTCGCGTGCGGTCAACTCGAGGCTCGCGTCGCCCGAGTAGGCCTGATAGAGGTCTGGGCGGATCGTGATCTGGCCGACGCTGATCGCGTCCTCCATCTGCGGCATCTCGTTGCGGCGGTGGCGACGGATGGCCGCCTCGATCACGCAGATGAGTTCCTCGGCGTGGCACGGCTTCGTCATCCATGCATCGGCGCCGAGTCGCAGACCGCGAACACGCTGCGCGACTGACGACGGACCGGTGCACACGATCACGGCCAGACCCGGGAGCCGGCCGCATACACGCTCCAGGTACTCCCAGCTGCCCGGACCCAGAACGGCGAGGTCGACGACGAGTGCGTTGAGCCGCATCCCGACCAGTGCATCGACGGTGACGGCGCTTGAGAGCGCCCTCAGGTCCCAGCCAAGTGCATCCAGACGGTTCGACAGGACCTGCATGAAACCGGGGTCTCGATCTACCACTGCGAGGCGCAAACGGTTATGTGCGCGCTGTGCTGCTGCGTTGGACGCGCCCCCCGCCAGCGCGTCGCTCACTTCTGGCGACATGGGCATCAGAATAGTCGACATCGGGAGCTCGCCGCGACGCGATATGTCGCCAGTAACAGGATGTTTACATGCAAACTGCATAGATCCGGGCCACTGAGCGCACACGCGGGCGGACAGCGGTTTCTCATCAACCTCTTACGAGCAATCGGTATTGTGGCCGCCCATGGCGTCCCGAAAAGAGCAGAAGGAACAGGCGCGCGCCGCGCGCATCGCCCAGGAGCAGGCCTCCACGGCGAAGGCACAGCGCACCCGGCGCATCCAGATCTTTGGTGGCGTGATCGCCATCGCGGTGATCGTGATCGTGGTCGCGATCGTGGTTTCGAGTGGCGGCGGCAGCTCACCGAAGGGCGCGTCGAATGGCCTCACGACCGGCAAGGCGCAGACGCAACTCGTCAGCTCGGTCGATTCTCTGCTCAAGGGGATCCCGCAGAGCGGCACCACGCTCGGCAATCCGAAGCGCGAAGGTGACGATGGACCTACTTCGGCGATCTCCAGTGCCCGATCTGCCAGGAGTTCACGCTCACCGTGCTTCCCGCAGTTCGTGCAGGACCAGGTCCGCACGGGCAACGTCAAGGTCGTCTACCGCTCGATGCTGCACCGCCACCTGTGACGGCAAGATGAGCGCGGCGCAGCCCCAACACCATCTTCAACAGGCAACAGGTCGCCGCCTACGCCGCCGGGCAGCAGAGCAAGTTCTGGCAGTACGCCGAGCTCTTCTACCACCAGCAGAAGGACGAGGGCACCGGCTATCGCGACCGATGCGCTTCTTAACGGGCATCGCGAAACAGATACCAGGGCTGAACGTGCCGACCTGGCAGACCGACCGCCAGGACCCGGCACTGCTCGATCCAGGTCAACGCCGACCAGAAGTACGCGGTCAAGCGCTGCGCTTCCGGGCACGCCGTCGCTGATCATGAAGGGCCCGAAGGGCGAACAGTTGGTCGATAACGGCAATCTCCCGACCTACAGCGACCTGACAGCGGCGGTCAAGGCTAGTCTCGTGAGTTCGGTGGCGGGACCGGCGCAGCGCACGACCCGTTCGTTCGTGGGCACGGACCCGCTGATGATCTGCGATCCTGGTCTTCACCACGATCGGGTTCCTTGACGCGGCGTACCTGACCTACGTCCACTACTTCAACCTCGGCGGGCTGCTGTGCATCGGCGCCAGCCACGGGCAACTCGAGCTGCGAGACCGTGCAGTCGTCCACCTGGTCGAAGGTCGGGGGCATTCCCGTGGCGCTGCTCGGCCTGATCGGCTACGTCGGGCTGTACGTCTCGTACTTCATCACCGCCCGCATCAACGGCGAGCTCGGCCGCGCGATGGGTTTCTGCATCGCCCTGATCGGCTTCGGCTTCAGCATGTATCTGACCTACCGCGAGCTCTTCTCGATCCACGCGATCTGCGAGTGGTGCGTGGGCAGCGCAGTCTGCATGACGGTTCTCGTCGTGCTCACAGCGATCCGCTTCCTGCGCGGCGAACCTGTAGCGGCCTGAGAGCCTGTCTCAAAGCGTTCTGACGCCCGCGTTCACACGTTCTTCACCGTCGCTTCCCGGACTCGTCACGACTCCCACGGCCGCGCCCGCGATGCTCGATCCCATGCACCTTCCAGCCAGCGGCGAGGGCGTCCTCGCCCGCATCAATCTGATCTACGTGGGTCCGCTTGACGCACAGCATCACGTGCAGACCCTGGCCGATGCGTTTTTGGCCGCGCATGACCACGATCCGCGCCTGCATCTGCTGGTTGTCGGTGACGGCGACGAGCACGAGTGCCTGGAGCGCCTGCTCGGCCATACGGCGACGTTCCTCGGGGAACGCGCAACGACCGAGCTCGACGAGCTCGTTGCGCAGGCCGATCTGCTCGTCAGCCCGACGACGTCCGCCGACACCGCGTCGACGATCATCGAGGCCCAGGCGAGCGGCCTGCCGGTCCTGGCCGTGGACGGCGGCGATGCCGCCGGGCTGATCGAGAACGGGCGCAGCGGCTTCCTGGTTCCGGACGATCACGCCGCCTTCGCGGACGCGATCCGCTGGCTCTCGCGGCGCGCGACGCTGCGCGAGCGGCTCGCCACCGGCGGCCTGCTGGCTGCCGGTGCGCGCCACACGTCCGGCCATGGGCGGATCATGAGCGCATGAGCTGGAGGACCACGCGCGCGGCCGCTCGAAGCGGAATCGCGCCGCGCCACGTCGCCGTCATCGATCTGGGATCGAACTCATGGCGACTGGTCGTCTACAGCTATGACGCCGAACAGCCGACGCAGTGGTGGAAGCGCACCGACGAGCTCTACGAGTCGGTGCGGATCGGCGAGGGCATGGCCGCTACCGGCGCGCTGGCCGCAAGCGCGATGGCGCGCGGCCTCGAGACGCTGGCGATCTTCGCGCGCTTCTGCCAGAGGCAGCGGTCTCGGCGCAGGACGAGGTACACGTGTTCGCCACCAGCGCGATCCGCGACGCAAGCAACCGTGACGAGTTCCTCGAGCGCGTGCGCGACGAAACCGGGTACGAGGTCGAGGTGCTCTCCACCGAGCAGGAGGCGCACTACGGCTACGTGGCCGCCGTCAACAGCACGACGCTGACCGACGGAGTCGTGCTCGACATCGGCGGCGGCAGCGTGCAGCTGATCCGCGTCGAGGACCGGCAGGAGGCCGCCACCGTCTCCTTCCCGATCGGCGCCGTGCGCATGACCGAGTCGTTCCTTGCCGATGCAGATCCCCGGCGGCCGGCGCGCAAGAAGGATCTGCAGCGGCTGCGCGACCATGTCGCGGCTGAGCTCGCCGGGGCCGGTTGGATCAGCCGGCCACGGTGGCCGCCTGGTCGGCACCGGCGGCGCCGTCCGCAACCTGGCTGCCGCGGCACAGCGTGCCGAGTTCGGCTCCTCCGGCGGCACCGACATCGGCGTTCAGGGCTTCATCGTGACGGCCGCGGCGCTGGACGATCTCGTGACGACGCTGGCGAGCCTTCCGGTCGACGAGCGGCGCACGTTGCCCGGCATCAAGCCGGGCCGCGGCGACATCATTCTCGCCGCCGCGGTGACGCTGCAGACCGTGGTCGAGCTCGGCGGCTTCACCGGGATCGAGGCGACCGAGGCGGGCCTGCGCGATGGCATCTTCCTGGCGCGAACGATCCTCGGCGAGGAGGACCCGCTGTTCCCGAACGTGCGGGAGGCCGCCGTTCACAACCTGGCGGTTCAGTACGAGTCCGACCTTCCGCACACAGAGCATGTCGCCCGGCTGGCGTTGCAGATGCATGACTCGCTGATTCAGAGCGGGCTGATCCAGCCGCAGGAGGGCGAGCACGAGCTGCTCTGGGCTGCGGCGATGCTGCACGACGTCGGGATGACGATCTCCTACGGCGACCATCACAAGCACTCGCGCTACCTGATCGTCAGCGCCGAGCTCCCCGGCTTCGATCCACGCGAGCGGGCCCTGATCGCGCAGATGACCCGCTATCACCGTAAGGGCGTCCCGAAACTCGGCGAGTGGGCGAAGCTCGGCCGGCCCGGCGACGAGGAGATGCTCGAGCGCTGCTCGATGATCCTGCGTCTGGCCGAGCACCTCGAGCGCGGGCGCGACCAATCCGTCAATGAGGCGCGGCTCAAGACCAACGGTGACGGCGTCGCGCTGCACCTGTTGGCAGACGGCGACCTCACGCTGCCACGCTGGAGTGTCGAGCGCTACGGCGATGACGAGGCGTTCGAACGCACCTTCCATCGCCCGTTGGTGATCGGGTGAAGTCGTTGCAGCGCTGGTATCGACCCCCGGTCGCAGCGTAGTCTTGCCCCATGCTGTGGTTGTTGCGGCACGCGGATGCGGCGCAGGGCGGGCCTGATGAGGCCCGTCCGCTGACGTCGCGCGGGATCCAGGAGGCGCGCACGGCGGGCGCCGCGATCGCGCGGCTGGGCATCCACATAGACGTGTGCCTGTCCAGCCCAAAGCGACGTGCACTGGAGACGGCGGAGCATGCGTGCCAGCCGCTCGGCGTGGATATCGTCACCGAGCCGGCACTGTCTCGGTCCGGATATGACCCGGAGCGGCTCGCGGCGGGTCACGGCGATGCTCTGCTCGTCGGCCACAACCCAGCGATCTCCCTAGCTCTGGGCAACGTCACGGGAGCGCGCGTACACATGCGCAAGGGCGGCCTCGCCGGCGTTGAGAGCGGTGAGCTCGTGGTTCTGATGACGCCGCGCGAACTCAGCGCGATCGCTGGACCGGCGGCCGAGGCGGCAGCATGAGCGATTCCGTGCTTGACCCGCTCGAGGTCGGCGACGGCACGCCGCCTGATCTCGGCAACGCCTCCCTCTACATCAACCGCGAGCTGTCATGGCTCGACTTCAACGACCGCGTACTGCAGCTCGCCGAGGATCACAGCGTGCCGCTGATCGAGCGCCTCAAGTTCCTCGCGATCTACACCTCCAACCTCGACGAGTTCTTCATGGTCCGAGTCGCCGGTGTACACGGCCAGATCGAGGCGCGTCTCGACAAGCGGTACCCGGACGGCCTCTCGCCGACGCGGCTGATGGAGGAGCTCGCCGAGAAGGTGCGCGGCCAGGACGCCCGCCAGGCGCGCGAGTTCATGGATGTGATCAAGCCGGCGCTCGCCGCTCACGGGATCCGCATCGAATCCTGCGAGGAATCGGGCGCAGACCCCGAGAAGCTCGAGCGGCACTTCCTCGAACACATCTTCCCGGTCCTGACCCCGCTGGCGATCGGACCCGGGCGTCCTTTCCCCTACATCTCGAACCTCTCACTGAGCCTGCTCGTGCACCTGCACGATCCTGCGCAGGACACCGAGCTCTACGCGCGCGTGAAGGTCCCGAAGGAGGTGCTGCCGCGGTTCGTGGAGATCGAGAAGGACACCTTCATCCCGCTCGAGGACATCATCGCCCGCTACCTCCACACGCTCTTCCCCGGCGTGGAGGTAGTCTCCCACAACCTCTTCCGTGTCACGCGTGACGCCGACTTCGACATCTCCGACGAGGCCGACGATCTGCTCGCGGCCGTGGAGGATGAGCTCCGGCGCCGGCGCTTCGGCGAGGTGGTCAGACTCGAGGTCGGAGCCGATATCGAGCCGGGGATGCGCGCGCGCCTGATCGACTGGCTCGGGCTCGTCGACAACCAGGTCTACGACCAGCCGGGCCTGCTCGATCTCTCGGACCTATGGCAGATCGTCGGGATCGAGGGCCACTCCGACCTACGCCAGGCGCCGTGGACCCCACTGACGCATCCGGCGCTGCGACCGCGACCCGAGGACACCGGCGACGAGCCCGACATCTTCGCCCAGATGCGGGAGAGCGAGTTCCTCGTCCACTATCCCTACCAGTCGTTCACCACCAGCGTCGAGCGATTCGTGCTCCAGGCCGCGGAGGACCCCAACGTGCTCGCGATCAAGATGACCGTGTATCGCACCTCGGACGACTCGGCACTGGTTCCGGCACTGATCACCGCCGCCGAGAACGGCAAGCAGGCGGTCTGCATGGTGGAGCTCAAGGCTCGGTTCGACGAGCGCCAGAACATCCGCTGGTCACGCGAGCTCGAGGAGGTCGGTGCCCACGTGGTGCACGGCATCCCGGGCCTCAAGACCCACGCCAAGACGATCCTCGTCGTCCGCCGTGAGCACAACGAGGTCCGGCACTACGTGATGATCGGAACAGGCAACTTCCATGCCAAGAACGCCCGTCTGTACGAGGATTTCGGGTACTTCACGACCAACCGTGAGATCGGGCAGGAGGTCGCGAACCTGTTCAACGCGCTCACCGGTTACGCGCATCCCGGCCGTGAGCGCAAGGTGCTGGTTGCCCCTGACTCGATGCGTGAGCCGCTGATCGAGCTGATCGACCGGACCGCCGCGGCGCAGGCCGAAGGTAAGCAGGCTCGCATCCGGATGAAGATGAACTCGCTGGTCGACCAGCGCTGCATCGAGGCGCTCTACCGTGCCTCCCAGGCAGGCGTGCCGATCGACCTCAACGTACGCGGGATCTGCTGTCTGACTCCCGGTGTTGCCGGGGTCAGCGAGACGATCAATGTCGTCTCGATCGTCGGCCGCTTCCTCGAGCACTCGCGCGTCTACTCGTTCGAGTACGGAGACGAGCGGGCGATGTACATCGGCTCGGCCGACCTGATGCCGCGCAACCTGGACACGCGCGTCGAGCTGCTCGTGCCGATCGAGAAGCCCGAGCTTCAGGCTGAGCTCGACGACACGCTCGACCGCTGCTTCGCCGACGACACCAACGCCTGGACGCTCGCTCGCGACGGTGTCTGGCACCGCCGCGCCGGGGCGACGCGCTCCGTGCACCGCGAGCTGATGGAGCGAACGCTGGCCGCGTCCGCTCCTTTGTCACTCAGCTAGGAGGGTTCGGCGGATTGGGTGCTTCCCACCCGCCGACATCAATCAACTTGGGTTATCCGGCTGTCGGTGCCGACGCAGGGCGATTGCCCAGCGTCACCTTGATCGACCTGATGGCGCCGTGGCGACCGGGCAGGTGCACGGTCAACGTGACCGTCTGGCCGGGCTTGTAGGTGCTGATCACCGAGATGAAGCCATCGCTGTTGGTGATCGCCCTGCCGTTGATGCCGGTGATCGTGTCACCGGGCTTGAGGCCGGCCTTGGCCGCCGGGGAGCCGGCTACGACCGGGCCCGTGGTGCAGCCGTTGGACGAGCTCGCGATCAGGGCGCCACCGCTGGTGGCGTCGTTGAGGCAGACGCCCACATACGGATGCTCGACCTTCTTGCCGCCGATGATCGTGTTCGCGACCTGCACGTCCGCGTCAGCAGGAGTCGCGAAGCCGACGCCGGCGCTGTCGCCGGAGTTGGTCTGGATCTGATCGTTCAGGCCGAGCACGTCGCCATCACCGTCGAGCAGCGGACCCCCGGAGTTGCCGGGGTTGATCGCGGCGTCGGTCTGAATCGCACCGGGGATCGTGTAGTTGTTCGGCGCCGTGATGCTGCGGCCGACAGCGCTGACGATGCCTGCGGTCGTCGTGCCGGGCAGACCAAACGGGCTGCCGATCGCGACGACCGGATCACCGACCTGTGCCTCGTTCGAGTTCGCGAACGGAATCGGGTGCAGCTCTGCGGCCTTCACGTTGACCTTGATCACCGCCATATCGGTCGACGGATCGGTGCCCAGGATCTTTGCGGGCGTGCTGAGACCGTCCTGGAAGTGGACGGTCACGGTCGATGCGCCTGCGACGACATGCTCGTCGGTGACGATGTCGCCCTGCTTGTCGAACACGACCCCAGCGCCCTCGCTCTCAGTCTCCTGTGAGGGCTGGTTGAAGAGGCCGTTGTTGCTGCCCTGCTGCACAGATTGGGTCGTTATGTCGACGACGCCAGGGCTGTCCTGCTTGTAGATCTGATTGACCGTCAGGCCGCCCGGCTTGCTGGTGGACGCCGGAATCGAACCCGTGCTCTGGGAGACGATCTCGTCGGTAACCGTCTTTGTCGTGCCACCGTGCGCGATCAACAGCGCGACGATTGCGCCTGCCACCGCTCCGGCGAGCACCGGGACAACTTTGGTGAGGCGGGTCATGACTGTGAGGTTCTCCTGTCGAAACTGTTCCTTGGGTCCCTACCCACTTGGCCAATCGTGTCGGCACTAGTGCAGAGGTTCATAAGAACCCACGGATTTGTTCGAAAGGTGCTGGAGCTACTGGCGCGGTGGGCGCGCGCCTGGGTCAGCGCGCGCCCCCGCATGGGTGCGGCAGTTGGTCAGGCGTTGTCCGTGCTCGCCGTCGTCGACGTGGTCGAGGTCGTCGAGGTCGTCGACGGCCCACCGGCCGTCGGTGGACGGAGCGCCTGGCGCAAGATGCTTTCGCATTTCTTGTTGGCGGCCTGGAACGCAGCGCTCTTCGTGACGCTGCTCGGGAACACCGACTTGCCGGAGGTGCTCGGTTCCGGCATCGCGGCATAGCCGTTCTTGCGGATGCAAGCGACGTAGGACTTCAACGCCGTCGCCGAGAAGTGCGGGGTGAAATTGCCGCCGCCGGCGCCGCCACCGAAACGTCCGCCTGCGCCGGCGCCGAAGCGCCCGCCCGAGGGGAGCTTAGAGCGGCAGGCCTGGAACGCCTTGGCGAACTTCGAGTTGCCGCCGGCAAAGCCGCCGCCGCCCGCGAAGCCACCGCCACCGCCGGCGAAGCCGCCACCACCGCCGGGCCCGAAGCCGCGGCCAGTGGTCGAGGTGCCGCTGGGCGGCGCCGCGTTGGTGCCGGTGCCGGTGCCGTGGCGGAAGCCGCCGCCGAAGCCGCCAGCTCGGCCCTTGGGCAGCGTGACGCCGTGCGACTTCAGGCAGGATGTGAAGGCGGCCTCAGCGGTCCGGCCGGTGGTGGTGCCGCCGTTGCTGCTGGTCGTGGTCGTCGCGCTGGCGTTCTTGCTCGATGCGCTCTTGCTATTCGAGCCAGAAGCGCTGGAGCCACCGCACGCAGCGATGCTGAGCGCGGCGGCCAGCGCCACCACTACCGCGATCCCGGCGCGCGGTGCGCTCTTTGGAATTCTCATGTTTTCAATCAGTCCTTGTTAGTGGTCCAAAAAATCTGGTTAGGCTCAGCCGCCGCCGAACAGCGAGCTGATCGCCGACGATGCGCTTCCGCTCGAGCTCGAGCCCGTGCTGTTCGACGACGAGCCGCTGGTGCCGGTGCTACTGGCGCCCGAGTCGGTTACGGACGTCGCCGTGACCGTCCCCTTCGAGCCCTGGGCGCCCTGGATCACTACCTCGTCGCCCGGGAAGAGCTTCTTCCTGGAGACGCCCTCGCTCTTCTTGATCGTGGTTGCACTCGAGAGCTTGACCTTGACGGTGTTGCCGGAGGTCGAGGTGACGTAGAGCGTGTTCCCGCTGACGCTCGAGATCGAGCCGATCGTCGCGCCGCCCGCGCCTCCTGCCCCAGCGAACCCGCCGGCGCCGCCGAAGCGGGACGCGAAGCTCGAGGCTCCGGTCGCGCCGGTCTTCGAGCCCGTCGCGCCGGTGCCGCCGGTTCCGGCGCCGGAGAACGCCCGCGCAAACGCCGAGGTTCCGCCCGCGCTGGTCGTCTTCGACTTCTCGACGCGGATGCCGACGTAGAAGCCGACGCCGCCGAGGATCAGTGCCATCAGCAGCGCCGTTACCGGCGTCAGGTACCGCGCGCGCCGGCGCGCCGGCAACTCCTCGTCGAATCCGTCGTCGTAGTCGTCGAAGGGCTCCGCAGGCAACTGCTGTGGGGAGCTTGGGTTCATCTCGGGTTCCTCTGGGTCTATGCGTTCTGGGCTATACGGGTCGGTCATCTCAAGGGCTCTGTCACTCGAAGCGCAGCGCATCGATCGGCCGCATCGTCGGCCGCGCGCCAGGCTGGGTAGGTGCCGAAGAACAGGCCGATCAGCAGCGAGGCGCCGAACGCCAGGGCGATCGAATAGGGGGCGATCACCGGCTGGACACCGGCGATCTTGAACTGGCTGCCGATCAGGCCGGCGGCGACGCCCGCGGCCCCGCCGAAGACGGACACGAGCACGGCCTCCACCAGGAACTGCCTGAGAATGTCGCTGCGGCGGGCGCCGACCGCCTTGCGGATCCCGATCTCACGGGTCCGCTCGGTGACCGACACGAGCATGATGTTCATCACGCCGATCCCGGCGACCAGTAGCGAAATCGCCGCGACCTCGGCCAGCAGCGTGGTGAAGACCTTGCTGGCTCGAGTCTGAGGTCTGCAGGATCGAGCTCTGGTTGACCACCTCGAAGTTGCTCGACTCGTCAGAGCCCGCGCTCGGCGGGTCGGCCGCGTTGAGAATGTCGGTCGCCTCGGTCTGGGCTGCGCTGAGCGAGTCGGCGGAGTTGGCCTGGACGAGGATCTGATCGATGTCGCCGTAGCCGGTCAGCAGCTCCTGCACAGTCGACAGCGGCGCGATCGCAATGTCGTCGAGGTCGGTTGAACCATTCGAGCCCTTCGACGCCGTGACTCCGACGATCTCAAAACTGGTGTTGTCGATCTCGACGTTGGCGCCGACCGGATCGCCGCCGCCGAACAGCTCCTGGGCCACCGTCGGGCCGATCACAAGCACATTCGCGTGATTCTTTTCCTGGGCGCTCGTGAACCATTTGCCCTCGTGCGATCGAGTAGTCGCGGGCGGACTCGTAGCCCGGCGTGGTGCCGACGAAGGTCGAGGGTTCATACGTCGACGAGCCGTACGTCAGCGTCACGTCCGAGTCGGTCACGACCGGTGCGACGCTCTTGATGTCAGGTGCCTTGAACCGATTGTCGAGCGCGTACGCATCGGCATAGCGTCAGACCGGAGCTGGAGCTCGAACCGAACAGTCCGCCGATGCTCGGTGCGGCGCTGATCGTCAGGGTGTTCGCGCCCAGCGAGTCGATCTGCGACTGAACGGCGGATGACGATCCGGTGCCGACGGCGATCAGCACGATCACGGAGCCGACCCCGATCATCAGCCCGAGGATCGTCAGCCCGGTCCGAAGCTTGTTGGCGCCCAAGCCCGATCAGCGCCACCGAGAGCACCTCGCTCACGCGACCACCTCCTGCGGCTGGTCGGTGCGCTCGTCGGCGACGATCCGCCCGTCGCGCACGCGGATCACGCGACGGGCATGGCGGGCGACCTCCTCCTCGTGCGTGATCAGCACGATCGTGCGGCCCTGCCGGTTGAGGTTTTCGAATACGTCGAGCACCTCTGTCGTCGAATGCGTGTCGAGGTTGCCGGTCGGCTCGTCAGCGAGGATCAGCGCGGGGTTCGTCACGAGCGCACGGGCGACCGCGACGCGCTGCTGCTGTCCGCCGGACAGCTCTGACGGAAGGTGGTTGGCGCGATCGGTGAGACCGACCGATGCCAGCGCCGTCTTC
Organism: uncultured Conexibacteraceae bacterium; assembly: GCA_963720195.1. Taxonomy (GTDB): domain Bacteria; phylum Actinomycetota; class Thermoleophilia; order Solirubrobacterales; family Solirubrobacteraceae; genus Palsa-465. The sequence goes on along the minus strand of CAVRFD010000003.1, from coordinate 384,355 downwards.
GCGCGCTTGGCCCGCTCGGACTTCGACGAGACCCGCGTACTGGAGCGGCAACGCCACGTTTGCGAGCGCACGCGTGCGCGGGATCAGGTTGAACGACTGGAAGACGAAGCCGATGTAGCGGTTGCGCAGATCCGAGAGGTCGTCCTCGTCGACACCACGAACATCGACGCCGTTCAGGCGGTAGATGCCGCTGGTCGGCGTGTCGAGGCAGCCGAGGATGTGCATCAGCGTGCTCTTGCCGCTGCCGGATGGGCCCATGATCGCCACGTACTCGCCGCGCTCGATGTCGAGGCTGACGCCGCGCAGCGCGTGGACGGAGATGTTCACCGAGCTCGTACGTCTTGCGGACGTCGCTCACCTGGATCACCGGCCCGGTGGGCCTTCGGACTGCAGGCGAGCGTGTTCCGCCCGCCTGCGTCCTCTCAGGTCGCGGGCGGCCGGACGGTCACGCGGGCTCACCCTGCCCGCCGCCCCCGAAGAACGCCCTGATACGCGAGCCGCCACCGCCGCCGCTGAACCCACCGGCACCACCGCCGAACCCGCCGGTGCCCCCACCGAACGGACTCTCAGAGCTGGTCGTGCTGGAGGTCGAGCTGCTCGTGCCAAGTGAAGGCAGGGTGATCGTGATCTGGACTTCCTGGCCCGACTTCAGGCCACTGACGATCTGCGAGCGCGAGGTGCCCTTGAGGCCCACGACGACCGGTTGGGCGGTGACCTTGCCGCCTTTGACGAGCTCGACGGTCGCATCGCTGCCGCTCCCGGTTACCGCCTCGCTGGGGACGGTCACGCCCTGCGCCTGACCCGTGACGATCGATGGCGGTGGCGCTCATCCCGGGTAGCACCTTCGAGTTGCTCTGGTCGATCGTCACAGTGGCGTCATAGCTGACCACCCCGTCGCTGTCCGATCCCAGCGGAGAGATCGACGTCACGTGTCCGCCGAGCTCGACACCGCTGAGCGCCGTGATCGAGACGGTTGCGATCTGCCCGACCTTGACGCTGGAGATGTCGTCCTCGCTGAGCGAGACCGTCATCGTCATCGTGTTGTCGTTGATCAGCTCCGCGAAGCCCGAGCTCGTGCTCGGATGAACTGCCGGTGCTGGCGCCGCCGGTCGAATCAGTCCCTGTGGCTGCCGAGGCTGCGCTGCTACCGCTATCGCTTCCGCTCGAAACGGTCTGCGCCGATCGCAGTCACTCGGCCAATGAGGCGATCATCCCACTCGCCGGCGCGTAGAGCTTCGTCTGGTCGACGGCCTTCTGGTCCGCGGTAACGGTGGCCTCGGCCTCGTCAACCTGAACCTCCGCCTGCTGGATCTCAGCAGCGGTCGGCGTCGACTTCTGCGTGGTGGCGGGGGTCGTCACCGTCACAGTGCGGACGGCCGGCGACGCGGTCGTCTCTCGGGTCGTAGCCGGAGAGGTCGCCTTCTTCGCAGTCGCGTCGTTGGTGGTTGGCTTCCTGGTCGTCGCCGTCTTGGTGGTCGACTTCTTGGTGGTCGACTTGTTCGTGGTCGACTTCGCCGGTGTCGTCGAAGTCCCGTACGTGCGGGTCTGCGAAGGCGTCGTGGTGGTCGCCGGAGTCGTCGTCGTGGCCGGAGTCGTGGTTGTGGGCGCGGTCACGGTCGGAGTCGTGGTGGTGCCGGTGCCCGTGTACGCGACGTCCTCGGTGGTGGAGGAGTCCTCAGGCTCGAGCACAGAGGCGTCCGTGGCAGTGTCCTCACGCGAGGACGAGTCAGAGGAGCCATCGCTCCCGGAGCTGCTCGACGAACTGTCGGAGGAGCCCGTCGAGTCTCCGTCCTCAACCTCCGGAGATTGTCCTTGGCCTGCGTCAGGCTCGCCTCCGCCTCCTCGAGCGTGAGGTCCGCAGAGGACGGATCGAGGGTCGCGATCAGCTGCCCCTTCTTGACGTGTTCCCCGACCTTCACGTTGACGCTCTGCAGCGTCCCCGAGGTACCGAAGTTGAGGGTGTCGTCCACCCCGGGCTCGACCTCGCCGCTACCGGAGACGGTGCTCTGTATGACGCCGTTCTCAGCGGTGACGTCCTCTTTGGAAGTGCGCGGCCCCGTACTGGCAGATGACGTGCCCAGCTGGGTCACGCCGAAGATGATCATCCGCGGCCGCCACGGCCGCGAGCAGGATTACAAACCACGGCCTCACAGACCGCCGACTCCGATTCTGATTCATGTCGGCGAATCTACGGATGGTTTCCTAGAGAAACCATCTAGAAACCGTAAGAATTCCGCCTGAACGCGACTACGCCGAAAAGCCCTGTGGTTACTGGGCTTTGGGGCGCCCGCAGGCCCTGCCACGTCAACTTTTTGTCAATGCCCGGCGACGGCGGACGGCTCCGGCAGATGCCGGCGCCGACGGCAGCCGCACGCGTACCTGCAGGCCACCTTCGGATGGGGCAGTCAGCTCGACTGTGCCGCCGTGCACAACGGCGACGGAACGAACGATCGAAAGGCCCAATCCGAAGCCGCCCGAGGTGCGGCTCAGGCGCCGGAACGGCTCGGTCAGCGCCTGCACCTGGTCCGGATCGATCACTGCCCCGCCGTTGCTGACCACCACCTCGACCGTGCCGTCGGTGGTCGCGGTGGCGAGGCTGAGCTCACCGCCAGCGCGGTTGTGACGGATGCCGTTCTCGATCAGGTTCGCGAGCATGCGCTCGAGCAATGCCGGGTCGCCGCGCACGATCGCCGGTTCGAGTTCGGTCGTGATCGCGATTCCGGCCGCTTCGGCGCCGCGATGGAGATCGGTGATGCAGCCAGCGGCCAGCTCCGCCAGATCGACTGGGTCCTCATGCGCACGCACACCCTCGCTGCGGGCGAGCAAGAGCAACGCGGCAATCAACGCTTCGCTGCGGTCGATCGTCTCCCGCACCGCTTCCCCCATTCCCCTCAGCTCCTCCACGCTCGCGTCCGGATCGGCCAGCGCGACGTCGACTTCGGTGCGCATGATCGCCAAGGGTGTGCGCAACTCGTGCGATGCGTTGGCGACGAAGTGCTTCTGACTGGCGAACGCCGAGTCGAGCCGCGTCAGCATCCCGTCGAACGTGTCGGCGAGTTCCTTGAGCTCGTCCTCAGGGCCCGAGAGCGCGATCCGCTCGCCGAGGTTCTCGCCGGAGACGCGCCGTGCGGTCGCTGTGATCGCGCGTAACGGCGCCAGCGCCCGCCCGGCGATCCACCAGCCAAGCGCCACTGAGATCCCCGTCATCACGACGAGTGCCCCGATGTACTCGAGCAGCAGTCTGTGCAGGGCCGCCGCCACAGCCTGGTGGTAGCCGGCCTGGAACGCGCGCTCGTTTCCGTTCGGCGACACCGGCGGGTGCCCAAACAGCTCGCGATATAGCGCCGCACCGAGGCCGTCGACCTCGTCGCGGAAGCTGTGGTGGCGGTCCAGGTTGTGCCGCACCAGCAGATAGCCGATGGTCAGCAACGCGGCCGCGCTGACCAGGAAGACGCCGCCGTAGATGAGCGTCAGGCGCAGCCGGATCGTGCGGGTGCGCAGCCGCATCTAGTGCTCCCGTCCACTGGCCTCAGGCCATCCGGTACCCGACGCCGATCACGGTCTCCACCACCGGCGGGTCACCGAGTTTGCGGCGCAGTGTCATGATCGTCATGCGCACGACATTAGTGAACGGGTCGGTGTGCTCGTCCCAAACACGCTCGAGCAGTTCCTCGGAGGAGACGGTCGCGCCATCGGCGGCCATCAGCGTTTCGAGAACCGCGAGCTCCTTGCGAGCGAGATCTATGGGCTGGCCTGCGCGCAGGACGCTGCGGCGGGCGGGATCAAGCTCGAGGTCCGCGTGCTTGAGCATCGGCGGGCGGCTAGGGGTCGTGCGGCGGCTGAGGGCGCGGATGCGAGCGACCAGTTCGGCGAAACGAAAAGGCTTGGGCAGATAGTCGTCGGCGCCCATCGACAGGCCCTCGACCAGATCCTCGATCTCTCCCGCCGCCGTGAGCATGATGATTCCCGTCTCCGGGCGTTCTGCGCGCACCAATCGGCAGACCTCGTCCCCATGTATCTCGGGCAGGTCGCGGTCGAGCACCAGCACGTCGTAGCGGACGACGCGAGCCTTGACGAGCGCGTCGGTGCCATCGCCGGCAAGGTCCACGGCGATGCCCTCGCGGCGAAGGCCGCGCGCGATCGCATCGGCCAACCGGCGCTCATCTTCAACTACAAGCACACGCATTGCGTCCCCAGCATGACGTTGGTTAATAAGAGTGTCGCGTGAAGCTCCCGGGTATGAACCCATTCGTGCATTCAGACAGATTGCCTGTCCGCACAACATAATCTCGCGCATGTCTACTGAGGCAGACCTAGCGGGCCCGGCGCGGCAGCCAACAGCCCAGCCAGGTTCCGCGTTCGACATCACACCGAGCGACGAGCAGCGGATGCTGGTCGACGCGGTCCGCGACTTTGCGCTCACACGGGTGCGGCCGGCAGCCGTCACGGCGGACGCCGAATGCCGAACGCCGGAGGAATTGCTGGCGATGGCCACGGGCCTTGGACTTACGACGATCGGCGTGCCCGAGCAGCTCGGCGGCGTGCTCGACCAGCGGGCGACGCTGACCTCGGCACTGATCGCCGAGGCGCTGGCCGAGGGCGACATGGGGATTGCGCTCGCATGCATGGCGCCCGCCGGCGTCGCCACCGTGCTTGGACTCTGGGGTGACGCCGGGCAGCAGGCGAGCTACCTGCCGGCGTTCGCCGGTGAGACCCCACCGGCGGCCGCGATCGCCTTGGCCGAGCCGCGCGTCCTCTTCGACCCGTCTGCACTACGCACCCGCGCAACGCGCACTGCCGCTGGTGACTTCCAACTCGACGGTGTCAAGGCGCTCGTTCCGCTCGCGGCCGCGGCCGAGCTCCTCGTGGTAGCGGCCGAGCTCGAGGGCGCGCCGGCGCTGTTCCTGGTCGAGGCTGGCGCCGCCGGACTGAGCGTCGAACCCGAACCGGCGATGGGCGTCCGTGCCGCCGCCACCGGCCGCGTCACGTTCGAGGCCGTGAAGCTCCCATCGAGCTCGATACTGGGCGACTCTGACCCTCAAGTTTATCGTGAGACTGTGGCCCTGGGACGCCTTGCTTGGTGCGCTTTGGCGGTTGGCACTGGCCAGGCGGTACTCGACTACGTGACCCCGTACGTCAACGACCGAATTGCGTTCGGCGAGCCGATCTCAAACCGCCAATCGGTCGCCTTCGCGGTCGCAAACATCGCGATCGAACTCGATTCGCTGCGACTCGTGACCTACCGCGCAGCAAGCCTTGCCGAAACCGGCCGCGACTTCATCCGCGAGACCGCGTTGGCGCGGGCGCTGGCGGCCGACCATGCGATGCAGATCGGCTCTGACGGCGTCCAACTGCTCGGCGGTCACGGGTACACCAAGGAGCACCCCGTCGAGCGCTGGTACCGAGACCTACGCGCAGCCGGGATGATGGAGGGCGCACTGGCGCTGTGAGCGGGACATGATCAACCTCGAAATCCCCGAAAAGCTCGAGACGCTGGCGAATCAGGCGCACATGGCGGCGGAGCACGTGCTGCGGCCGATCTCGCGCAAGTACGACCGCGCCGAGCACACTTATCCGGTCGAGCTCGACACGCTCGCCGAGCTGATCGCGCAGGCCAACGCCGCGCAGGCGGGGCTCGACACGGGCTCACCTGCAGAGGCGTCGGCGGCAAAGCAGGCCGCCGACGGCAACGTCAACGGCCGCAACCTGGCGAGTCTGGTCGGCGTGATCGAGATGTGCTGGGGTGACACCGGTCTGATGCTGACGATGCCGCGCCAGGGACTCGGGCAGGCTGCGATTCGGGCTGTCGCGACGCCCGAGCAGCTGCAGCGATTCGGCGGCAAGTGGGCGGCGATGGCGATCACCGAGCCCGGCGCGGGTTCTGACTCGGCCGCGATCCGCACGACGGCCGCGCTCGATGGCGACGAGTACGTGCTCAACGGCGAGAAGATCTTCGTAACCTCGGGCGACCGTGCCGACCTCATCGTCGTGTGGGCGACGCTCGACCGCTCCGCCGGCCGCGGCGCGATCAAGTCGTTCGTGGTCGAGCGCGACAACCCAGGTCTGAAGCTGGATCGACTCGAGCGCAAGCTCGGGATCCGCGCCTCGGACACCGCGAACTTCGTGCTCGACAACTGCCGCGTGCCGAAGGAGAACCTGCTCGGCACGCCAGAGATCACGACCGCGCGTGAGGGCTTCGCCGGCGTCATGCAGACGTTCGACAACACACGGCCGATGATCGCCGGGATGGCGGTGGGCGTCGCGCGGGCCGCGCTGGAGCGGACGCGCGAGCTGCTCTCAGAGGCCGGCCTCGAGATCAGCTATGAACAGCCGCTGACGTCGCAGAGCGCGGCAGCAGCCGAGTTCATCCGGCTCGAGGCCGACTGGGAGGCCTCACGCCTGCTGGCCTTGAAGGCCGCCTGGATGGCGGACAATCGCGTACCTAATACCGTCGCAGCGTCGATCGCCAAGGCCAAGGCAGGACGCGCAGCGACCGATATCACGCTGCGTTGCGTGGGCCTCTGCGGAACCGTCGGCTACGGCGAGGACGAGTTGCTGGAGAAGTGGGCGCGTGACGCCAAGATCCTCGACATCTTTGAGGGCACTCAGCAGATCCAGCAGTTGGTGATCGCCCGGCAACTGCTCGGCAAGCCGTCAACCGAGCTGAAGTAGCGCCTTCAGGTCGTTGAGCGCGCCGAGCGGATCCTGCTCAAAGCGCTCGTCGGTGACGCGCAGGGGCAGGATGCCCTTCGTGAGCAGGTAGGCGTCCTTGCGACGGTCGCGCTCGATCTCTTCGACGACCAGGTGGTACGGGCGGCCGTCGAGCTCGAGTACGACGTTGTACTCGGGCCAGTAACAGTCGAGCTCCCAGGTGCCGAATTGGACGTTGCGCAACGGCTCCGGAATCTCGGGGTGCTCCGCGAGCAGCCGGTCGAAGGCTCGTTCGAGGTCGGAGCGGCGGTCGTGTTCCGGGAGGTATCTGGCGTACGCGGCCTTGAGGTTCTTGATCCCCGGGTGCCTCGGATGGTTCCTGATCGCCGCCCGGAGATTTTCGTGGGAGAAGAGACGCTTGCGGACGGCAACGCTGATCAGCCGTCGCAGCTCGTCCTGGGTTTCGGTCGCGGCGAGCTCGACGAGCAGGCGTGGAACGGTGCTGACCCGGAGGCCGTTGATCCTCGTCAGCTCGCCACGCACCGGTCGCCTGGTCGTTCGATGGATCACGAGGCCCGAGCGCCGGCGGATCGCCTGTCCGACGACGGTCACCTCGATCCGCCTCAGGTTCAGGTTTCGCAGCCCATGCAGCGCCGCGGCCGTGCGGTGACTCAGGAACGCGTCGTCGCCGGCGGCAAGGAGCGCAGCGCTCAGCCGGCCGTCGCGCGAGAGCTTGATGTGTCCGACCGCGTACACGCCTCTGTAGAGGCGATGGAGGTGGCCGGCTCGGACGAGATCAGTGATCTGGTCGCGGCTGACGCCCAACTCATGTAGCTGCCAAACCGACACGACACCGTGCTGCTTCGCCGCCAGGCGAGCCAGCCGCCGCCCATGTTGTTGACGTTGGTCGACGTATTGCCGAGCAACGTCAACAACACTCCGTTTTGCCATGCCGCCACGGTATGGCCGCCCGTCTGCGGATCCAAGGAATGTGCCGAACTTGTTACAGAGTCGGCTCGACGATGGCGAATTCGATACCGGCGCGTACCAAGCGTTCGATCAACGGAGCCCCGAACGCGAGCGCGGGGGTCCACTGGCCCCCACCGCGTGCCGGCAGATTGTCGTCGAACGCCAGCGCGAACGCCGCCTCGGAGACGATCATCGCCGTCTCGCCGTAGCCGGGATCGCCGCCGCGGACCTCGGTGATCACGCGCTCGCGCGGGTCGGACGACCCGTAGTCCGCGACGAAGCGAAGCCTGAAGAACGACTTCTCGCGGCGCGTCTCGTCCGGTCCGCTTCCTGGAGACCTCAACCTCAACAAGAGGTTGCGGGTTGACTCCAGCTGGGCGAACAACGCGACGAACCCAACGCCAAGGCCGAACGCGACCGTCGAGGAGAGTCGCTTTGTCACCAGATAGTGGGAGTAGGAGAAGTCAGGGCCATAGACCGGGTCCAGGCGGGCGGTGCGAAGGATGTGCTGCGGGTCGATCGTCGGTACTGGCACGACCCAACCGCCGGCCAGCGGCTCTTTGTGCACACGGCCCGCAATCCCGTGCACGCTGCGACCCCCGGCGATGCGCCCATCCTCCGCGTGGCGCTCCACAGACTTGCGGTGACGCGAGGCCCGCCCGGCCTCCTTCAGCCGACCCATGATGTTCACCGCCGAGTGGTACGTGCCGCCAGAGAAGGTTGCGTTCGTCAGCCCGTAGCCGCTGACGGCGATCGGCACGTCGTCGGGCAGTTGCGCGACGGTGAACAGGACACCTAGGTCCCAGGGAACGGAATCGAACCCGCACGAGTGCACTAGCCGCGCCCCGCTCTCCTTCGCGACAGCGTGGTAGCGCAGATACATGAGGTCGACGAACTCCGGCTCGCCGGTCAGGTCGACGTAATCAGTACCCGCCGCGGCGCACGCGGCAACCACCGGCTCGCCGTAGTGGATGTAGGGCCCGACCGTCGAGATCAGCACGCGCGTCGCCTCGGCCAGCGCCCTGATCGAGTCGACGTCACCGACATCCGCGATCAGGATGTCGAGCTCGGGACGCGCCAGCCGGCCCTTCAGCGCCTCGAGCTTCTCGGGGCTGCGGCCGGAGATCGCCAGCCGCGCGCCGTCGGGCGCATGCGCCACCAGGTACTCAGCCGTCAGCTCACCCACGAACCCGGTCGCGCCGAACAGAACGATGTCGTAATCGCGTGCCATTCGGGCGCGACTTTACCCGGGGCCGGCGGCTCGCTTAGCCACCAGCCCCGGGGGAGCAGGTTGGCTAGATTCCTGACTGATGCTGATCCGCCACGCAGATCCGACCGCTGATGTCGCCGGCTGTCTCGCGATCTACGGCCCGTTCGCGGCCGATACGGCGACCAGCTTCGAGGAGGCGGCTCCCACGCTGGCTGAATTCGCGCACCGGATCGAGCGCGTCGGCCGTACGCACGCCTTCCTGGTCGCCGAGGAAGACGGTGAGATCGCAGGTTTCGCCTACGCCGGTGTGCATCGCGAGCGCCCCGCCTACCGCTGGTCCACTGAGGTGAGTGTCTACCTCAGCGAGCGCCACCGCGGGCGCGGACTCGGGCGCGCCCTCTACGAGCCGCTGTTCGCACTGCTTGAGGAGCAGGGGTACCGAATGATGCTCGGGGGTATCACGATCCCCAACCCGGCGAGCGTGGCACTGCACAAGTCGCTCGGGTTCGAGGAGGTCGGCGTCTACCGACGCATCGGCTGGAAAGCCGGTGGCTGGCGTGATGTGATGTGGCTGGCGCGCCAACTCGGATCCGACACACACGAGTCAGAGACGCCGCCATCACCGGGCGCGCCGGTCAAACTCGCCCGCCCGATCGAGTTCTGACAAATGACCACAACCGGCGCGACTGCAACGTTCCAGCCCACTGAGGCCGCGCCGCAGATCCGGATGCCGCCCGGGCCGCCGCTCCCGCGTCTGGTCCAGACGGCGATGCTCACGGTCATCGGCCTGCCCTACCTGCAGTGGATGTACCGCCGCTACGGGGACGTCGTCACGATCCGCACGCTCTTCCAACCCGAGCCGGGGGTCGTGGTCTTCGATCCGGGCCTGACCAAGCAGGTGTTCCAGGGTCCACACGAGCAGCTGCACGCGGGCGAGGCGAACTCACTGCTCGCCCCCCTCCTCGGCCAGCGCTCGGTGATCGTGCTCGACGGCGGCGAGCACATGCGACATCGGAAGCTCCTGTTACCTCCCTTCCACGGCAAGGCGCTTCAGCGCTACGAACAGGCGATCATCGAGGCGGCGGATGCCGAGATCGACAGCTGGCCGATCGGCGAGCCGTTCGCGGTGACCCCGAGCATGCAGAACCTGACGCTGCGCGTGATCACCAGCGTCATCTTCGGGTTCGAACCGGACGAGGCCGGTGAGCTGATCGTCGCGCTGCGCGCCTACATCGACCCGATCGGGCAACCACGCTCGATGCGGGCGCTGATCGGCGCGGCGCTCCAGCGCGCGGGCATCGGCGGCGACAAGCGGACGCAGGCGTTCGTCGCGCACAGACAAGCTGTCGACAACCTGCTGTACGCCGAGATCGCACGCCGCCGGGCGCTACCGGAGGAGGAACTGGCGGCCAAGGACGACGTCTTCTCCACGCTCCTGCTGGCGCGCGACGAAGCGGGCGAGCGGCTCAGTGACGTCGAGGTGCGCGACGAGCTGCTGACGCTGCTCGTCGCCGGCCACGAGACCACCGCGACGGGCCTCGCCTGGGCGCTCGACCTGATGCTGCACACCCCGGAGGTCCACAGCCGCGCCAAGCAGGGCGACGACGCCTATCTCGACGCGCTGTTCAAGGAGGCGTTGCGGATCCGCCCGGTGCTCGGACTCGTCGGACGCGTCGTTCGCGGCGCGCCGTTCGAGCTCGGCGAGTGGACGCTGCCCGATGGCACCGAGATCAACCCCTGGATCCGCGTGATCCACAAGCGGGCGGACCTTTACCCCGAGCCGGACCGGTTCCGGCCTGAGCGCTTCCTGAGCGATGACGGACCCGACACCTACACCTGGATCCCGTTCGGCGGCGGCACACGCCGCTGCATCGGCGCAGCCTTTGCGGCAATCGAGGCACGCCTGGTCCTGCGTCAGATCCTCGCCCGAACTGAGCTGCGCGCCGCTTCACCCAAGCTCGAGGAGATCCAGATGCGGATCATCACGATGACCCCGCGGAACGGCACGCGCGTGCTGCTCGAGCGCAGAGTGTGAAATGCATGTGCCACCTGTGCAAATAGGTTGTGCCTTGTATTGACAAGTTAGTGCTGCGGCGGTGATCCTGTCCGCAGAGGCTCCGGTGAGACACTAAGACCACAGATGGCAGCGACCGGAGAACCAAGCTCGCGTCACGCGGCGATCGCCTCGGCGCTGCGCACGCAGATCGAGTCGGGCGCGCTGACGGCAGGGACCGCGCTCGCCTCTGAGGCCGACCTCTCCGCGGAGTTCTCAGTCTCACGTGGCACGGTCAGGCAGGCGCTGGCGGCGCTGCGCACTGAGGGACTGATCAGTGGCGGCCGCGGCCGCCGGCCGGTTGTCGCACGGCCGACGCTCGCGCAGAGCTTCGACAAGCTGATCTCGTTCTCCGTCTGGGCCGAGAGCCTCGGTCGTGTACCGGACGCGCGCACGCTCGAGCTCGTGCGCCGCCCGGCCGACGCGCAGATTGCCCTCGCGCTGGGCCTCGACCCGGGTGCTCAGGTGTTCCAGTACCGACGTCTACGGCTGCTCGACGGCGAGCCCGCGATGATCGAGGTCTCGACCTTCATCGAGCCGGTCGGGCGCCTGCTGCTCGACTGCGACATGGATCACGGCTCCGTCTACGCGCAACTCGGCGAGCGCGGCGTCATTTTCCACGAGGCCCAGCAGACGATCGCCGCGATCGCCGCGACCGCCGAGCAGGCATCGCTACTCGGAGTGCCGCGGCGCGCGCCGTTGCTTGAGGTCCAGCGCCGCGTGTTCGATCCGGACGGCCGCCCGCTCGAGTTCTCGTTCGACACCTACCGCGGTGACGACTTCGCGATCACCGTTCACAACCGCGCGGCGTTGCCGCGCGCGGGCGTCGGGCTCGCGCTCGTGCCCTGACCGTCCAGCAGCTCGTCAAGTACCGCCGGCGCCTGCCCGAATGACAGCGTCATGCCGATCCCGGCGATGTTCTCGACGACGCGCACACCCGGCAGTCGGCGCGGTGACGTGGAAGTTGCGGCCCATCGGGGGACCGTGACCGCTGGGTAGATGCCGTGCCAGCGCTGGCGGACCTCCGGTTCGATCCCGAGCAATTCCCGCGCCTCGTCCAGGAGCAGCCGGTAGAGGCGCTCCTCGCCGAACGGCGCCAGCGTATCCGCGTACGTGTGCGTATCGCCGACGACGAGGTCTCCGTCCGGTAGCTGCGTGACCAGCAGGTGGACGCCGCGGTCGATCAGCTCACCCTTCTCGAGCTCGAGGCGAGTGCGCAGCTCAGCCGTACTCGGCTGCGTTGCGAACGCCGGATAGCGGATCAGGCTGAGGCCGGTCGCGAGCGCCGGCTGGTAGCGCCGTCCCGTCGGCGCTGCGAGCCTCAGCATCTGCAGCTGGCAGAGCGTCAACGGCCCGAGCTCGCGGCGCAGCACCGGCGGCAGCGAGCGGTAGTCAGGGCCCGGACAGACGATGATCGCGCGTGCCCTGACGCGCAACCGGCCCGCATGGACGAGGCCCGCCTCGACGTCGTGGACGTGTGTCCCCCACTCCAATCTCGCGCCCTGATCCTGCGCCAGCAGGCCGGCGAGTCCGGCCGCCGCCGCGCGTGGATCGACGCGTAGGTCCTGGGTTGCGTGGAACCCGCCGACCAACCCGTCTGTGGGGATCGGCGCCAGCTCTGCCACCTCCGCTGACGCTCAGCATCCGCGCGTGACGTGCCGGATCCTGTGCGACGCCCTCGAGCACAGCGAGTTCGTCGCGGTGCCGCGCCACGATCAGCGTGCCCGCCTCCGCCATGAAGATCCGGGCTCGGCGACCGAGCTCGAGCCAGCGCTCGCGCGAGAGCAGCGCGCACTGCTGCGCCTCCCCGTCGGCGACGCTGGTGAAGAAGAGGTGCCCGAAGTTGCGGACGCTCGCGCCGACGGCGCGATCGTCGCGGTCGAGCACGACCACGCTCAACCCGCGGCGCCGCGCCTCGTGCGCGTGGGCCAGACCGACGATCCCGGCCCCGACGACGCACACATCCGCCTCGATCGTTCGCGTCGTGGCCCGCATCTTTGTATATACAAGTTTATTCACGGGCTTTTTGGAGCTTGTTCTCACGAGCTTCACATCGCTGTTACAGCTCGGTCTCAAGCGAGTCGAATCCACTTGTATAGTCATGTTTAGATGAGCGTACGGTTCGCCGCCAACGACCGCACGTACGCGTTCTCCGGACGCGACGATCCTCGCTATCTGCGCAGACGGCTGGGATCCCGCATACGTCGACGATGCGCTCGGGCGGGCATTGATGCCGCGCCTCGCCGAGACGCTCGACGGCGGTGGCAGCTACGCACTGGCGCGGGCGCAGGTCCCGACCTTCACCAACCCGAACAACGTCACGATCGTGACCGGCGTCAGCGCCGCCCAGAACGGGATCGCGGGTAACCATTACCGCACCGCCGACGGCGGCGAGGTACAGGTGACCGATCCGAGCTTCCTGCGCGCGACCACGATCCACGCGGCCGCCCTCGAGGCCGGCATCGGCGTGCTGTGCGTGACCGCCAAGGACAAGCTGCGCGCGCTGCTGGCGACCGGCGGCGTGCCGGCCTTCAGCGCCGAGAAGGCGCACGAGCAGTCGCTGGCCGATGGGACCCCGATCACCGAGGTGATCGGCGCCCCGAACCCGGACATCTATGACTGGCGGCTGTCGCCGTACACGGTCGACCTGGCGGTCGCGCTGGCGCCGCACTTCGACGCGAAGCTCGTCTACGCCTCGCTGACGGACTTCGTCCAGCACTCGGCGGCCCCCGGTGAGCAGCTGGCGGACGACTTCTACCGGGCGATGGACGTCTCGATCGGCCGCGCGCTCGACGCCGGATTCGTCGTCGGCCTCGCCGCCGACCACGGCATGCGGGCGAAGTCAGCGCCCGACGGCAGCCCCAACGTGCGCTTCCTCGATGACGCGCTCGCGGCCGCCGGCATCAGCGGCGGCCACACGCTCTGCCCGATCACCGACCCCTACGTCGTCCACCACGCCGCGCTCGGCTCGCTTGCGTGGGTCCACCTCGACGAGCTCGACGAGCTCGACCATGCCCGCAGCGTGATCGCGGCGCTGCCGGGGATCGAGGCCGTGCTCGACCGCTAGCGCGGCCGCCGACGCGTTCGAGCTGCCGGCAGACCGGATCGGCGACCTGATCGTGCTCGCCGATGGCGAGACGGTGATCGGCAAGTCGGCGGCCGCACACGACCTGAGCGCGCTGCACGGGACGCTGCGCTCGCACGGCGGCCTGCACGAGCGCACGGTGCCGCTGATCGTCACCCACCCGCTGCGCGACGGTGCCCTGCGCGGCCGTGATCTGCGCAACCGTGACCTCCACGACCTGCTGTTGAATTGGCTCGCATGACCACCGCTGGCGACGCTTCCCGTTCGTTCCCCGTACACCGGAGATCTGGTCGGTGAGGTACCGCTCACGGGACCCGAGCAGGTCGGTGAGCTGCTCGCCGCCGGCGCCGGTTACACGAACGACGTTGAGCCGGCACGAGCGCTCGCAGGTGCTGTTCGCGGTCGCCGAGGAACTCGGCATGCGCACGCGAGGAGCTCGCGACGCTGATCACCTCCGAGTCGGGGCTCTGCCTGAAGGACACGCGCCACGAGATCGGCCGCGCCGTCGACGTGTTTCCGCTTCGCGGCGATCGAGGCGCTGCGCGACGACGGCGAGGTCTTCGCCGGCGACATCTCCGCCCACGGCCGCGACCGCCGCGCCCACACGCTGCGCGTGCCGGTGCGACTCGTCGGCGCGATCACGCCCTTCAACCACCCGATCAACCAGGTCGCGCACAAGCTCGCGCCGGCGATCGCGGCAGGCGCGCCGATCGTGCTCAAGCCCTCGGAGAAGGTGCCGCTGAGCGCGCTCGCGCTGTTCGAGATCGTCCACCGCGCCGGCCTGCCATCCGCCGCGGCCCAGGTCGTCTGCGGCGAGCCCGCCGAGCGTGCTCGACGCAGTTCCTCGCCGAGCCTGCCGTCGAGGTGATCTCGTTCACCGGCGGCGTCGCCGTCGGCAAGTCGATCGCCGCACGCCTCGGTTACCGGCGGGCCGTGCTCGAGCTCGGCGGCAATGACCCGCTGATCGTGCTGCCGGACGCCGACCTCGACGAGGCGGCCGCGCTCGCGGTCTCCGGCGCGTTCAGCAACTCCGGCCAGCGCTGCACCGCCGTCAAGCGGATCATCGCCGTCGAGCGGGTCGCTGACGAGCTCGCCGAACGCGTCGCCGACGGCGCCGCCAAGCTGCGGGTCGGCGACCCGCTCGACGCTGAGACCGACATCGGCACCGTGATCGACGAGCGCGCCGCGATCGCGATCGAGGAGCGCGTGCAGGACGCGATCGCCGACGGCGCCAAGCTGCTCTACGGCGGGCAGCGCGACGGCGCTCAGCTGACCCCCGCGGTGCTCGACCACGTCAGGCCCGAGAGCCGCCTGGTCGCGACCGAGACGTTCGGCCCGGTCGCGCCGATCATCCGCGTCGCGAATCTCGACGAGGCGATCGCCGTCGCCAACGCGCACGCCCTACGCGCTCTCGAGCGGCGTCTGCACGTTCGACTGGCGCGCGATCAGCCGCTGCATCAAGGAGCTGCGCGCCGGCACCGTGAACATCCGCGAGGTTCCGGGCTGGCGCACCGAGCTGACGCCGTTCGGCGGCATCGGTGACAGCGGGCTCGGCGTCAAGGAAGGCGTCCGCGAGGCGATCCGGGCGATGACCTTCACCAAGCTCTACACGCTGCCATGGGCATGACCGAGGACACCGTCGAAGAGATCGTCGACGGCCTGCCGCTCGATGGTCGGGCTCCCGTACGACGGCGAGCCCGTCGACCAGCTCGAGCACGCACTGCAGTGCGCGGCGCTGGCGCGTCAGGAGCGCGGCGACGATGCCGAGTTCGTCATCGCCTGCCTGCTGCACGACATCGCCCGCGCGCCGGCGGTCGCCGGGATCCCGTACGACGGGCCCGCGCGAGCACCACGGCGAGGCCGGCGCGCGCTGGCTGACGCCGCGGGTCGGCGCGCGCGTCGCCTGGCTGGCCGAGCAGCACGTGCCGGCCAAGCGCTACCTGGTCGCGACCGACCCGGACTACCGAGCGCAGCTGAGTGAGGTCTCGCAGCGCACGCTGATCGCGCAGGGCGGCGCGATGAGCGAGGCGGAGGTCGCGGCGTTCCGCGCCAACCCCGACTGGCAGCAGGCGGTGCAGCTGCGGCTGATCGACGACCTCGGCAAGGTCCCGGGACTCGAGGTGCCCGACATCGACTCGTACCGCACCGAGCTGGCGACGGTCGTCGCCGCCACGCTTGCGCTGATGACGCGCGCTCGAGCGACGCGCTCGCACGGCACCGGCCGGGGCACGCACTCGCACGCGAGTTCCACCTCGACGCCACGATCTACGACGCACGAGCTCGACGCGATCTGGCGGCGCAGCTGGCTGTTCGCCGGCTTCTCGATCCAGGCGCGAGCGCCCGGGCGACTTCTTCCGCTTCGACCTCGGCGACGACTCGATCCTCTGTGCGCGACGAGAGCGGCGTCCTGCACGCGCTGCACAACACCTGCCGCCACCGCGGCATGCCGGTCTGCGACCTTGCGTCGGGCAGCGCCAAGCGCTGGGTCTGTCCCTATCACCAATGGAGCTACGCGCTCGACGGCACGCTGCTCGGCGCCGGCGGGATGGAGCGCGAACTCGACCTGAGCTGGCCACGGCCTGCGGCGAGCGCCGGTGGTCGAGGTCGGTGGTCTCGTGTTCGTCTGGCCGGGGCTGAGTGAGCCCGAACCGTTCGAGCAGGCGCGGGCGATCGCTGGCTAGCGCGCTCGAGCCGCAGGGCCTGGAGCGTGCGCGCATCGCCCACCGGATCGATTACCGCGTCGCCGCCAACTGGAAGCTCGTCTGGGAGAACAACCGCGAGTGCTGGCACTGCCACGTCGGCCACCCGCAGTACGTCCAAGCGAACTTCGACGCGGCGCCCGACACGGCCGCGAATCGCGAGCTGGCCGCGGCACGGGCAGGCGACCATGCGCGAGTCTTCGACTGCCGTCAGTGGCCAGCGGGCCACTGACGAGCACGCACAGCCCGGGCTGTACAGCTTCCCGACCGCCGGGCGCTGGTGGTCAGCCAACCGCACGCCGCTGGTGCCCGGGTTCGTCACCGAGTCGCTCGACGGCGAGCCGGTCGCGCCGCTGATGGGTTCATATCCGGGTTACGACGTCGGCACCTTGCGGGTGCGCACGGTCCCGAACCTGTGGTCGCACGCGAGCGCCGACCACGCCGTCGTCACGCAACTGCTGCCGGACGGGCCTGAGGCGACGCTCGTGAGCGTCTACTGGCTGGTCGACGACGGCGCCGTCGAGGGCCGCGACTACGAGTCTCGAGCGCCTGCTCCCGTTCTGGCAGCTCACCAGCGAGCAGGACTGGGAGCCTGTGCGAGCGCAATCATGCCGGCGTGCGCAGCCCCGCGTACACTGCCCGGGCCCTACTCGCCGTCGCGTGAGTACAACGTCGCAGCCTTTGTTGAGTGGTATTTGGAGCGGCTCGCAACGTCCGAGTAGTGCTGCAAGATCGCATCCAGAAGACGGTGTGACGACGTTCCGCCGCCGATTCCGCTTCCATGCCCCCTCATGAAAACCGAGCTTCAGGGTTTCCTGGAGCAGTCAGTTGCCGCCGTGTCGGGTAGGACGGCCGTTCTTTTCACCGTTCTCAGCGCCTTGATCCTCGGGTTGGGCCTCTGTTCTGCTGCCGCTGCGCGCGCCGACGGTCTCGAGCTGTGCGCTGGTTATACGGACTGCACCGCCGCCGGCTTCAGCACCCATGACTACGAGTACGCGGCCGGCGAGTCCTGGTGGTCCATGTACCCCGGCGACAACTGCACGAACTACGCCGCCTTCGTCGAGTCGCAGGTCTACGGCGTACCGACGCCCCTCCTCGAGCTCGGCGACGCGGACCAGTGGGGTGAGCGGGCCGCCGAGGCCGGTGTCCCCGTCGACGCCACACCGAGCGTCGGCGCCGTCGCGGATTGGGGTGCGGATGCTCCCGGAATGGGCGGCTACGGCCACGTCGCGGTTGTCGAGGCGGTCGCGCCCGATGGCAGCTACATCGACGTCTCACAGAGCGGTATGGGGGCCGCTGACGACGGCTACGACTGGGAGCGGATCTATCGCGATGGCAGTTCCTGGGAGCCCTGGCCCAACAGCTTCATCCACTTCTCAGGCCCCGCCATCCCCGGCACGCTGCCCGAGGCGGGCCTGCGGATCGCCGGCGCGGAGATCGTCGTCCCGGACGCCGGCTAGGGCCGGTTCGAATCCACGGTCAGTGCCGGTGCCAATGCCAGTGGTGCTTGCGGCGCCATGTCGAGAAGCTTCCTGCTTGCGCCCAGACCCGGACCACGGTCAGCGCGATCACAGCGACGGCCAACAGTAAGACCAGGAGCGCCTGCATCTCGGGATCCATCCTTCTTGCGCGGAGTTCCAGCTTCCGCTAACCGATACCCACTTCCGAACCTACGCATGCGACGGCTCCGGCGACCCTGTCGGTAGGCTCCCGCTCATGCTCCTCTACAACAGCGCTGTGTCCGGCAACTGTTACAAGGTTCGGCTGCTGTGCTCGCAGCTGGGGTTGCCGCTCGAACTGCGAGAGCTGGACGTCGTTGACCGCTCCAACCGCCCCGCGATCATCGGCGATCTGAATCCGGCGCTGCGCGTCCCGACGCTCATCCTCGAAGACGGCAGGCCGCTGCCGGAGTCAAACGCGATCATCACGTATCTGGCCGAGGGCACGCCGTTCATGCCGACCGACCGCTACGACCGCGCCCGCGCGCTCGGGTGGATGATGTTCGAGCAGTACGAGATCGAGCCGAACATCGCGGTTGCGCGCTTTTGGAATCTCTTCGACGTCGGTGCGAGCCCTGAGCAGCACGCGGGTAAGCAGGCCGGCGGTCGCAAGGGACTCGAGGCATTGGAGCGCGGCCTGGCAGGTAAGGAATTCCTCGTCGGCGACCGCTACAGCGTCGCCGACATCAGCCTCTACGCGTACACGCACGTCGCCCATGAGGGCGGCTTCGATCTCGAGGAATACCGCTGGATCCTGGCCTGGATCGACCGTGTTGCGGCTCAGCCGGGGTACATCGAGATCACGGACTGAGGCGTTCCGCGCCCGGCGGCAGCGCGGCTAGCCGGCGCGGCGCTTGGACGGCAGCGGCGAGAACTTCTCGACGGCGTGCGATGCGAAGACCTTCGGCTCGACCTTCGCGATCAGCTTCTCGAGCTCACGGCGCTGGCGGTCAGAGAGGCTGCTCGGGCGGCCGTGCGTTTGCTTGACCAGCAGTACCAGCCGGCGACGCTCCGTCGGCGTCAGACGTTCGAAGTGATCCTTGGCCAGCATCGCGACTTCCGCGAGGATCACGATCCGCGCCAGCGGTAGGCGCTTCAGCCCGGGCAGCCGCTCAGCCGCGCGTGCCACTGCGATATTCATCATCGGCGACGGCATCTACTCTCGATTCTACGTCGGCCTCTGGCTCCCTCCTGGAGCGGCGGTTCCGCCTCCGGCTGCGTACTCGCTACCGTCCCGGCCCATGGTCAGTCCACCGATCCCCCCGGCGCTGCGCGAGGTGATCGAGCAGCTCGCTCCGCTGGAGCGGCGACCGGGCTCACCGGGTGAGGCAGAGGCTGCCGCCTGGATCGCCCAGCGGCTGCAGGCCGCCGGCTGCGACGCACTGGTCGAGGAGGCCGAGTTCCATGACGGCTACGCCAAGCCGATCGGGGCGCTGACGGCGGTCACGGTCGCTGCGGGGCTGGTTGCGCTGCGGGGCCGAGGCCGAGGCCGCGTCGCCGGAGGCCTTGCAGCGCTCCTCGCGGGCGCTGCGATCGCCGATGACGTCGCCAACACCCACCGCGTGGTCCGGCGCCAGTTGACGAAGCCGCTGCCAACACAGAACGTCGTCGCGATCGCCGGCGACCACGACGCCGAGCGCACGCTCGTGGTGCTGGCGCACCACGACGCCGCGAATACGGGCCTGATCTTCGACCCCCACTTCCAGGCCTGGTTGGCACACGAGTTCCCGGGCGTGGTCGAGCGCCTCGACACCTCATTCCCGCTGTGGTGGCTGGTGTTGGCCGGTCCGGCCTCGGTTGCGATCGGCGCCGCCGCCCGGCGGCGATCCCTCATCGCCCTGGGCACCGCGATCGCGGCCGTAACCACCGCGACGATGGCGAACATCGCAACCAGTGCGACGGTCCCCGGCGCCAACGACAACCTGACAGCCGTGGCGGTGCTGGTCGCGCTCGCCGAGCGTCTGCGAGACGAGCCGATCCACGGCCTACGCGTGATGCTCGTCTCGTGTGGAGCCGAAGAGGTCATCCAGGGCGGGATCAACTCATTTGCGAAGCGCCACTTCCCGACGCTGCCCCAGGACCGGACGTGGTTTCTCAACCTCGACACGGTCGGCTCGCCAATCCTCGCGATGTGCGAGGGTGAGGGCCCCGTGGTGATGGAGGATTACTACGACCGGCGGTTCCGCGACCTGATCGCGCGCGTCGCCGACCAGTCGGGGGCGCCGCTTCGCCGTGGTCTGCGCGCACGCAACTCGACCGACGCGGTGATTCCCAGCCACGCGCGCTATCCGACTGCGACGCTCGTTTCGATCGATCGGCATAAGGCGCTCTCGAACTACCACCTTCCCTCCGACGTCCCCGACAACATCGATTACAAGACAGTCGCCCACGCGCTCCATGTGACCGAGGCCGTCGCCCGTGAGCTGGCGACCAACCCCTGGATCTGAATGACGCTCGTAACCGAACTTGAACTGCCGATGATCAACACCCTCGACGAGGAGCTGCGGGGGCCCGTCTACCAGGAGGTGATGGGCGCGGTTGAGGGCCACGACGGCTGGCTCGCGGCGTGCCCGTTCGGATTCGTCACGCTCGACCGCGAATCCGGGGAGTACTTCCTGCGTTCCCGCTCGACGATGTTCCCGTCGATGACGCTTGCGGCGCTCTTCAACGTCACAGACGGGCCGCTATACGAGGAGATTTCGAAGAACCTGATCACCCGCCACGGCGACGATCACCGCCGTCTGCGCGGCCTCGTCAACCCAGCGCTGGCGCCGCGCCGCGTCGACACCTACCGTCCCGCGATCCGCGCCCTGCTCGCCGACGTGATGAGCACGGTGCCTGACTCGGGCGAGGTCGAGTTCATCGGCGGTTTCGCCAAGCCGTACACCTCGCAGGTGATCGCCCACGTGCTCGGCGCCCCGCGCGAGGATGCGCCGAGGCTCCACTACTGGTCGAACCTGATCCAGCGCCAGTTCGACCCGCAGAGCCTGATGAACCCGGAGGTGCTCGCGGAGATCGAGCAGGGTGTGGTCGATTGCTACGCCTACATCGACGCGCTGATCGAGACGCGCCGTGTCGCGCCCGGCGACGACCTGATCACCGACCTGATCCAGGCCGAGGAGGCGGGTGAGAAGCTCAACCACGATGAGCTCCGCAACCTGATCTTCAGCATCCTGCTCGGTGGAGTCGACACCAGCCAGAGCCAGCTCGCACACTCGATCCGGATGCTCGCCCAGCACCCCGACCAGTGGGCGTTGCTGCGGGAACGCCCACAGGAGCTCGCGCCGAAGGTGACCGATGAGGCGCTCCGCTATGAGCCGATCACGCCGTTCACGGCGCGGATGACGACCGAGCAGGTCGAGTACCGCGGCGTGACCTTCCCGGAGAACTCGGTCATTCTCGTCTCCGCCTGGCATGCGAACCGCGACGACGCCGAGAACCCCGACGCCTTCGACATCACCGCTGAGCGCGACGGCGCCCGCGTGCTGACGTTCGGCGCCGGCATCCACTACTGCGTCGGCGCCAACCTCGCCCGCGCCGAGATCCAGGAGGGGCTGATCTTCCTCGCCGAGAACCTAACCGCGGTCAGGGGCGACGGGGCACCTGAGTTCGGCACCCCGTCGGGGATCTACGGACTGGACCGGCTACCGCTCGTGCTCGAGCGGTAGCGCGATCTCAGCAGACTCGGACCTTGGTGGCAATGGTCTTGGTGACCTTCGCCGTGCGGTTCTTCTTTCCGCGCCTGACGTGCTCGGTGTAAGAGGCGATCAGCCTCAGCGTGTGACTACCGGACTTGACGCCCTTGAGGCTGATGTTCTCTGAGGCCGGGGTCTTTTTGCTTGTGACGTTCGGCGCGTAAGCGTTCTTCTTCTTGAGCTTCACGCCCTTGTCGATGTAGAACGCGACGCTCTTGAAGGTGAGCTTCGTCTTCTTCGAGCTCTTGATCATCGCGGTCGAGAACACGGCGTGCAGCTTGGCGGTGTCCGCGGTGCAGAGTGCTGGGGAGGGCGACGTCAATTTGAGGCGTTGGTTGCCGAAGGTCGTCGTGAAGGCCGACTTCGATGAGCTCGTCAGTGTCGACGTCACCGTCCCATAGCTGAACCGATCACCCGCGACCGTCGCGCTCTCTCCGGCGGGAGCGACGACCCGAATGTCCACCGTCCCGGTGCCCGCCGGGGCCGTCGCCGTGATCTGCGTGGCGGTCTCGGCCGTGATCGATGCGGCCGGCGTGGAGCCGAACAGCACCTCGGTCGCGGGGAACAGGTTCGTACCGGTGATCGTGACGGTCGTTCCGGCTGCGCCGGTCGCTGGTGAGATCGCCGTTACGGTCGGCAACCCAGCCTCGCTCGCCTGGAGTTCTACCGCGCCGATGTCGGTTCCGTCGCCACCCGATGGCTCGGTGAACCCAAGCTTCACGGTCCGTGGATCGCCGCGCTGGTCGGTCGATACCCCGCTTGGCGCTGCGGCTGCATCGATCACCGGGCTGCCCGGTAATGGCAGCATCGTCTGCGTCGGGCCGCCGTTGCTCTGAAGCGGACCGAGCTTCGGCGCGAGCGGCGCGGCAGCCGTACCGAATAGGTCGGTTGTAGTCGCGCCGGTGATGCCGTCGCCGGTCGGATTTCCGATCAGTGAGAAGCTCGCGCTCGCATCCGGATCCGGCCCAAAGGTGAGGATGTCGGGGCCCACGTTGGCCGTGTTACCGGCGACGACGGTGTCGTCGAGCGAGACAGGCTCACCCGGGTTCTGAGCGTTGTCGTAGATGCCACCACCGCCGGCAGGAGTTCCGCTCGTCCCGCCCGCCTCGTTCCCAACGATCGTCGAGGACGTGATGGTGAGTGATGAGCCCGTTCCCCCGTATTGCAGGATCGCTCCGCCCGCCCCTTCAGTGCCGTTGGCGGGGGCGTTATTGCCGGTGAAGGTCGAGTCAGAGATGATCAGGACGCCGGAGCTGAAGATCCCGCCGCCGTAGGTCGACGAATTTCCGGAGAAGGTCGAGCCACGGATCGTCGCCTGAGCTGTATACAGACCTCCTCCCTCCGCAGCGGTGTTGTTGCTGATCGTGGAGTTCTGGACTTCGACGCTGCCCACGGCCGCAATCGCGCCGCCGGCGGTCTGAGCCGTATTGCCCGTGATCGTCGAGTTCTGCACCACCAGCGTTGTTCCCGTCTCCGCGTAGATGGCGCCGCCGACGAAGTCGCCACTGGCGTCGGTCCCAATGCCGCCAGTGAGCGTGAGGTTGCTCAACGTGAGACTCTGAGACGTGCTGACGTCGAAAATCCCGTACTTGCCACCGCCACTGATCGTGACCGTGCCACCACTGGGCCCGGTGATCGTGGTCGGGTAGCCGATGTTGGGCAGCGTCGTTGTCAGCGTGATCGTCTGAGCGGTCAGGCTCGGGGAAAAGGTGATCGTGCCGCCGCCCTGCTGCTCGACGTACGCCACCGCATCAGCCAGCGTCTCATTCGCATGCTGAGCGCTTGGCGGCCCCGTCACTCCCCCGCCGGTCGATTCGACCACGGCACTCACGGACGCCTGCGCCGCGGCTGGGACAACCAGCGTCGCGATTCCCAGCGCACCCAACACCACAGACGCACAAAGCGCCGCCCGCGCACTCCGTCCAAACATTCCTTGCCCCCGAGCCGACTTTCAATGAACGGGGCCAAGCTACCAGTGAGATCGGATGAATGGTCAAGCCGGCGGCCTTTTGGACCGCCGGCTCACAAGACCGGGCGACCGGCCGTCAACTCAGGCGGAAACCCCGGCGGCCGCTGTAACTTCGAGCCGCGGCGGCCGCTGACCGCCTGGCACTGACCACAACGCGTCGCCACCGAGGGGATGGCGCTCGGCGTGTCCCTCGGCCACCAGTGCCAGCAGGGCGAGCTCGGCGCCCTGACGCTCGGGCAGGTCGTTGCTGACGGTCATCAGCGCCGCGACCTCCTGCGTCGTCAGCCCGTACCGGAAGTGCTCGAGCAGTTGGGCCGGATCCTCCGGCGGTGCCTTGCGCTCGAGCGTCGGGTCGAGGTTGGCGACGAGCACGTCGTAGGCCTCGACGGTCTGCATGCCGCCGGCCTCGAGCCGCAGCCCGTCAGCGTTGCGCGTGAACACGACGGACGGCGCCGTGTAGCGCACGTGACCGTCGCTGTTGCCGGCCTTGCCCTGCAGCTCAGTGGGCGAGCCGGCGGCGGTGCGCGTCTCGGCCTTGTCCTGCTCGTACTCGGCGACCACCTCGGGCGCGTCGATCAGGCTGACGATGCGGTCGGCATCAACGCCCTCGACGACGCTCAGCACCTCGCGCAGCTGGTCATCGTCGTCGAACACGAGCGGCGTGTTGAAGTTCGCCAGCTGCAGCGTGCGGAATACGGCCCACTCGCTGCCGGGCCATTCGCGGCGGGCGGCGATCACGGCGCGGCAGGCGCGCGAGGAGGCGCTCAGGCGCGGCTTGACGTTGAATCCGAACGGCATGCCCCATTGGTCGCGGAACCTGATCCCGCCCTGGGCCTGGCGGACGGGCGTGTAGCCATGTGCTTCGTAGCGTGAGGTGTCCTCGCTGAGGCCGACGAGCACGAGGCGCCAATCGATCTGGCCTCCATAGCGCCACTCGATCACCCTCAGGGCGGGGTTCTCGGAGTAGCCGAACGGGCAAGCTGGATCGCTGTAAAGCGTGGCGGAGAGTGGAGAGGTCATTGCTGAAAGGTTAGGGATCGTCGCTTTCCGGCCTTCCAGGGCCCTTCTCTTCAAGGCCTCTTATGTAAATGCCGACACTCAAGTGAATGCGAGCAGCGGCACGTTGGTGCTACAGGCACCGCCTGCTCGTCGTCGCACTTTGGGCCGTCGCGCTGGTCGGCGTCACCATGGCTTCACGCGGCGTCGGCAGCAACTACGAGGACAACTTCAGCCTTCCGCAGACTCAGAGCTTCCAGGCGATGAGCTTGCTACAGCGGGCAGCCCCGAAGGTCTCCGGCGACGTCGACCGCATAGTGGTGGCCACCGACCACGGCAAGATCACCGATCAGGCCGTGAAGGCCCGGATGGAGCAACTGCTCGCGAAGGTCTCGCGGATGCCGCATGTCACCGAGATCGGCTCCCCATACGCGTCGTCGGGGTCGGCGCAGATCTCCCCCTCCGGCCAGGTCGCGTTCGCGAACATCACCTTCGACGTCTCCGCCTCGACGCTCTCCGGTCGCGAGGAGACCGCCTACGACAAGACGATCCAGGCCGCCTCCGGCAAGGGGGTCACGTTCGCGGGCGACGGTCAGGTTGCCGAGGACGGCAACCCATCGAGCCCCTCCACCGGGCTGCCGCTCGGCTTCATCGCCGCCGGGATCGTGCTGCTGATCGTGTTCGGGACGCTGCCGGCGATGCTGCTGCCGCTGCTGACGGCCGGCTTTGCGCTCGGCACTGGGATAGCGGTCGTCAGCCTGCTCTCGAACCTGATCAGCATGGCGTCGTTCTCGAGCCAGCTCGCGATGCTGATCGGCCTCGGAGTTGGCGTCGACTACGCGCTGTTCATCGTCACCCGCTACCGCCAGGGAATGATGCGCGGGCTCGAACGCGAGGAGGCGGCGGTGCAGGCGCTCGACACGTCTGGTCGCGCCGTGCTGTTCGCCGGCGCCATCGTCTGCGTGGCGATGCTCGGCATGGTGCTGCTTGGCGTCTCCTTCCTCTACGGCGTCGCGATCGCCGCGGCGATCATCGTCGCCTTCACCGTGATATCGGCGCTGACGCTCACACCGGCGCTGCTCTCGCTGTTCGGTTCGCGCGTCCTACGCCGGGGTGACCGCCGCGCGATCGCCGCAGCGAACTTCACATGCAGCGACGAGTCGCCGATCTGGCGCCGCTGGACAGACTGGCTCACTCGCAGTCCAGCCCTGTTCGCCGCCTGTGCGACCGCAGTGATGCTGTTGCTGGCCGTCCCGTTCTTCTCGATGCGGCTCGGCGCCGCCGACTCGAGCTCCGACCCACTCCCGACCACGACCCACCAGGCCTACGACCTGCTCGCAAAGGGCTTCGGGCCTGGCTACAACGGCCCGCTCCAGGTGGTCGCCACGGTCGACTCGGCGTCTGAACGTGCCGCCTTCACGGCCGTCACGAAGGCCGTTGCCCACACCTCGGACGTCCGCAGCGTCGCCGGCCCGACTTTCTCTCCCGGTCGGGACGGACACCCCGGCGCTGCGGTCGCCGAGGTCTATCCGGACGGCTCGCCGCAGGCGGCCTCCACGACCACGCTGCTGAACGAACTGCGCAACAACGTGATCCCTGCAGCTGTCGCGCACAGCGGCATCGACGTGCTGGTCGGTGGCCAGACGGCGATCTTCGCCGACTTCGCGAGCGTGCTGACGGCCAAGCTGCCGCTGTTCGTCGGGATCGTCGTGCTCGTCTCGTCGCTGCTGCTGATGGTCGTGTTCCGTTCGCTCGTCGTGCCGGTGGCCGCCGCGCTGATGAACCTGCTGTCGACGGCCGCTTCACTCGGCGTCGTCACGGCCGTCTTCCAGTTCGGCTGGTTCGGCAAGCTGCTCGGGATCACGCCCGGGCCGATCGAGGCGTTCGTACCCGTACTGATGTTCCCGATCCTGTTCGGGTTATCGATGGACTACGAGGTGTTCCTCGTCAGCCGCATCTACGAGGAGTGGCATCGCCGCGAAGACAACCGCGAGGCCGTCACGCACGGCCTCGCCGCCACCGGCAAGACGATCACCGCCGCCGCCGCGATCATGGTGCTCGTGTTCGCCGCGTTCGTGCTGGGCGGCCAACGGATCATCGAGATGTTCGGGATCGGCCTCGCCAGCGCCGTGCTGCTGGATGGCGTGATCGTACGCTCGGTCCTGGTGCCGGCGCTGATGCTGATGCTCGGGAAGGCCAACTGGCACATGCCGACCTGGCTCGAGCGACGGCTCCCGCACCTGCGGGTCGAGGGGCGTTCGGTGCGGTTGCCGTTGCCCGTGCCGGTGCCAGTGCCGCCGGTCAGGTCCGTCGCTGACCCTACGGCGTCCTGAGCTGACGCTCCAAGTCCTCGCTCGTGGCGTGAGGATCGCGCTTGACGAGGTCCCAGTCGTAGCGGACGACGCGCAGGCCGTGGGCACGCAGCTTCAGATCCTTCCTGCGGTCGGTCCGAATCTGGGCGGGGCTCGAATGGTTGTCGAGACCGTCGACCTCGACCACCAGACCGTGCTCCGGCCAGTAGGCGTCGACCTGTTCGCCGTGGACCATTGCGTTGAACTTCGGCACCTGTAGGTCGAAGCGCTCGCAGAGATACAGGAACGCCTCCTCCAGCTTGCCGTTCGTGTACGCGAGCTCTGGCTGGTGGGTTTGGAGGGCGGCGTTGAGCGCCCTCGTTCCGCGCCGGCCCTTGCCACCGATCGCCTCCAGGGCCTTCACGTCGAGCTCCTTGCGGTAATCCAGGACAGCGAGCGCCCGGCGCACGAGCTTGATGTCCTCGGTGGCGGCGAGGTCGAGGGCCGTCTGCTCGTTCGTGGTCGTCGGGATTCCCTGATGCTTCGATCTCGTCAGGTCGCGCTCTCCGTGGACCTGGATCAGGCCCCGGATCGATCGGACCTTCTCGCGCGGGGTCGAGACATGGATGAGCTTCGGTGGGTGGATGATCAGGCCACGGTGGTGGGCGGCGCTGGCGTGCGAGAGCATCGCGCCAGGGCCCGCGTAGAGCACCGCAGCCCACAGATCGGCCTCACGGCTGGGCGCGGTGTGGCCGACGGCGTAGACCTTTGGGAGGACGCGGGTTAGGTAGCCGGCCTTGATCCACGTCCCGATCGTCCCATCCGCCGCGCCGAGGGCCTTGAGCTGCGCCCACGTGATGCGTCCGCGCTGGCGCCTGACCACGCGCACGAACGCTTCTCCCCGCCATAACTTCGTCATTACGAAGTAGAGGCGGAAAGTAGGCCCGATTAACCCCCCGCAGGCTCCTCAGCCACGTCGCGACTCACCAACGAGGCGTAATAACCGCCGAGCTCGAGCAGCTCCTCGTGCGTGCCGCGCTCGACGATCGCCCCCGCATCCAACACGACGATCTGCTCGGCGTCGCGCACGGTCGACAGCCTATGCGCGATCGTGATCGTCGTGCGCCCCTTCGACAGGTGCTCGAGCTCGTCCTGAACCGCCGCCTCGGTCTGGGTATCCAGCGACGAGGTTGCCTCGTCGAAGATCAACACCGGCGGGTTCCTCAAAACGGTCCGCGCGATCGCCATGCGCTGCTTCTCGCCGCCGCTGAACCGGTATCCGCGCTCACCCACAACCGTGTCGTAGCCCTCCGGCAGCGACGCGATCAGGTCGTGGATCCGGGCCGTCCGCGCCGCGTCCTCGATCTCCTCATCCGAAGCCTCGGGCCGCGCGAAGCGCAGGTTCTCACGCACGCTCGCATGGAACAGGTAGGTCTCCTGCGAGACGACCCCCACGGTCGCCGCGAGCGAGTCCAGCGACGCGTCGCGAATGTCGACGCCATCGATCGTGATCCGGCCCTCCTGCGGCTCGTACAAGCGCGCCACGAGATAGCCGAGAGTCGTCTTCCCAGCGCCGGTCTCCCCCACGATCGCCGTCCTCGTGCCCGCCGGCACCGTCAGGTCGATGTCATGGACCGTCCAACTGGTGCTGCCGGCTTGGGGCTCGGCAGCACCTTCGTAGCGGAACGACACCCCCTCGAACCGCACCTCGCCGACCACGTCCGACGGATCGAGCACGACCGGATGTTCGGCCTCGATGATGTCGACCGGGAGATCGATGTACTCGAAGATGCGATCGAACAGCGCCAGCGAGGCTTCGACGTCGGCGCCCGCACCGAGTAGGCCCTGGATCGGGAACAAAAGCCGTGTCTGTAGGGTCGTGAAGGCGACGATGGTGCCGATGTCGACGTGCCCGACGAAGCTTTGGCCCGCGAACCAGTAGATCAGCGCCGGCAGGACCGAGAAGACGAATTGGATCGTGCCCATCGTCCAACGGCCGGCCATCCGTGAGCGGACCTCGAGGTCAGCGATCCCCTGCGACTCACTGGTGAAGCGGTCGGCGAGGTCGTCGCCGCGGCCCATCGTCTTGCCGAGCATGATCCCGGAGACCGAGAGGGACTCTGCCACCAGTGCGCTCATGTCGGCGAGACGGCGCTGCTGCTCGGTCGTGATGCGGCGGCGGACCTTGCCGACCTTGCGCGTCAGCCACACCGACGGCGGCACGAATATCAGCGAGATCACCGCCAGGCGGACGTCGAGCAGGAACATCGCAACGGTTGCACCGATCACGGTCGTGACGTTCGACGCGATCGTCGTGGCGGTGTTCGTGATGACGTTGTCCAGGCCGCCGATGTCGTTGGAGATACGCGACTGCACCTCACCGGTGCGCGTGCGCGTGAAGAACGCCAGCGACATCTGCTGCAGGCGGTGGTAGACGGCGGCGCGGAGGTCGTGCATGACCCGCTGGCCGACGGCGTTTGAGATGTAGGTCTGCCAGACGCTGGTCGCCATGGAGACGAGCGACACGAGGATCATCCCGGCGACCGCTTCCGTAAGGACCTTGCTGTCGCCGCCGATGAGCCCCGTGTCCAGCGCGTCGCGCAGCAGGAACGGGTTGAGCAGGCTGATCGCCGACGAGGCGATGATCATCAGCAGCACGATCGCCAGCCGTGCCCGGTAGGGCTTGAACAGGCGAAGGATGCGACGACCGTCGCGCTCACGCGTGGGATCGAGCAGCGCCGGCTGCTCCTTTTGCCCGCTGCGGCGCCCGGATCCTCCCGATCCGTGCATCGCTCTCATATCTCGTCCACCGCTGCTCATAACACTCATGATGACGCGTCGCCGGCGGTTCTCTAACTGCCGCCTAACCGTGTGGAACCATTAATCATTCGTTGCAGTTCGTAAGCTCGGGACGAAGCTGCCGATTAATGAGTCATGAACGAGCCGTTCGATAGCCCACCACACACTGCGCCGCTGACGCCGCACCTGATCCCGATTCCGGGCGTGAACAGCTCCGCGCCGTCGCCGCTGCTCGGTGGCAGCCCGTTCCCGCCGATCGCGGAGTACGGCTTCCTGTCCGACTGCGAGACCACGGCATTGGTGGCTCCGGGCGGCGCGATCGAGTGGCTCTGCCTGCCGCGGATCGACTCGCCGAGCGTGTTCGGGGCGATACTGGACCGCGACGCGGGCTCCTTCCGGCTCGGGCCGTCCGGCGTGAGCGTGCCGGCCGCCCGCCGCTACCTCCCGGGGACGATGGTGCTGGAGACGAGCTGGGGCACCGGCTCCGGTTGGATCATCGTCCGCGACGCGCTGCTGATCGGCGGCTGGCACCACGAGGACGACCGTTCCGGCACGCACCGTCGCGCCCCCACCGACTACGACGCCGACCATGTGCTGTTGCGCACGATCCGCTGCGTCAACGGCCAGGTCGAGATCGTGATGGATTGCGAGCCCGTCTTCGAGTACGGGACCAAGCAGGTCCATTGGGAGTACACGGACTCGGGCTACAGCGACGGCATCGCGACCGCACCCGGCTGCGACGTCCGGCTGGGACTGCGCACCGACCTGCGGATTGGGTTCGAGGGCCCGCGCGCGACCGCCCGCCACCGTATGAAGGAGGGTGAGCAGGTCTACTGCGCGCTGTACTGGTCCGAGCACGCACCCCCACAGGACTGGACCGAGGCCTACGCCCGTCAGGTCTGGACCGCCCACCACTGGCAGCACTGGGTCGACCGCGGGACGTTCCCGGACCATCCGTGGCGCACACACCTGCAGCGCAGCGCGCTGACGCTCAAGGGCCTGACCTACGCACCGACCGGAGCGCTGATCGCCGCTGCGACCACGTCCTTGCCGGAGTCCCCGCAGGGCGAGCGCAACTGGGACTACCGCTACAGCTGGATCCGCGACTCCACGTTCATGCTGTGGGCGCTGTACACGCTCGGCTTCGACTGGGAGGCCAACGACTTCTTCTACTTCATCGCCGACGTCGCCGGCGGCCAGGACGACCTGCAGGTGATGTACGGCCCCGGTGGCGAGCTTCACCTCGAGGAGACCACGCTCGAGCATCTCAGCGGTTACGAGGGCGCCCGTCCGGTCCGCATTGGCAATGACGCCTACCGCCAGAACCAGCACGACGTCTGGGGCGCGCTACTCGACTCGGTTTACCTCCACACCCGCTCCCGCGACTCTCTGGACGAGCGCGTATGGCCGATCCTCAGCCGCCAGGTCGAGATGGCCATCAAGAACTGGCGCAAGCCCGACCGCGGCATCTGGGAGGTCCGCGGCGAGCCTAAGCACTTCACCTCGTCGAAGATGTTCTGCTGGGTCGCGTGCGACCGCGGCGCGCGGCTGGCCGAGATTCGCGAGGACTGGGATCTCGCCCAGCGCTGGCAGGAGGCCGCCGACGAGATCCACGCCGACATCTGCGAGAACGGCGTCGACGAGCGCGGCGTATTCGTCCAGCACTACGAGACGCAATCACTCGATGCAGCGATGCTGCTGATCCCGCTCCTGCGCTTCCTACCGCCAGACGATCCGCGCGTGCGCGCGACCGTGATGGCGATCGCCGACGAACTGACGGAGAACGGACTGGTGCTGCGCTACCGCACCGAGGAGACCGACGACGGCCTGACCGGCCGCGAGGGCACGTTCCTGATCTGCTCGTTCTGGCTGGTCTCGGCGCTGGCCGAGATCGGCGAGCTGACGCGTGCCCGCGAGCTCTGCGAGCGGCTGCTCGGATACGCCTCACCGCTCGGCCTGTACGCGGAAGAGATCGACCCGCGCACCGGCCGCCACATGGGCAACTTCCCGCAGGCGTTCACCCACCTCGCGTTGATCAACGCCGTGATGCACGTGATCCGCGCCGACGAGGCGCAGAGCTACCCCAACGGGCCGCAGATCACCCACGGCTGGCACTGAGCCAGTCGACCGACGAGGGTAACGGCGGCCCGACCGCCGAGGTGCAATCAGCTTGTGAACCCTGTGTGGTAGTTGGAAACACACGGCGGTCACCACCCGGCCGCACCGTGAGCGGCAACCGGCCGGATCCTGGGGAGGCACCTGTCAACTCGCAGGACTGAAAGGACGCCTCTCGTTATGAGTCTCTTCGGCCGAAGAGGATCCGTGGCTGCCAACTCGCAGCCTGGTCACCGTTTTGGACGGCGGCCCCGGGTCGTGTCGGCGGTCGCGCTTGCCAGCCTCGCGGCTGGCGCGCTTGCGATCGGGGCCAGCGCCAGCGCATCTGCGCAGAGCGCACCCGACCAGCCGACGCTCACGCCTCCGTCGTACTACGTCACACCCAAGAATGACGGCCTGGGCGTCGCCCCGGGCAAGATCAAGCACATCTGGATGATCGTCTTGGAGAACAAGTCCTACGACGCGACGTTCACCGGCCTCAACAACAACAACTACCTCTGGCAGACGCTTCCCTCGCAGGGCGCGCTGCTGCAGAACTACTACGGCACTGGCCACTCGAGCCAGGACAACTACGTGGCGCTTGCGAGCGGACAGGCGCCGCAGACCGACACGCAGGACGACTGCGACAACTACGACGCGTTCTCCGGCACCGTCGACACGAGCGGCTCCTTGAGCACGAACCCGAACTACGGCCAGATCGCCTCGGCCGCCGGGCCCAACGCTGCGCCCAACTCAAACGGCTGCGTGTACCCGTCGAACGTGAAAACGATCTTCAACCAACTCGACGCCAACCACATCAGTTGGAAGCTCTACGCCCAGGACCTCGGCAACCCGGACTCCAGCGGCACGCCGCACGATGCCGGCCTCCAGTACTGCGGCGCCGATGAGCCGACGGTCGGACCGACGGGTTCGACAGCGAGCCAGTACGCGACCCATGGCAGCGCGAATACGACTGACCAGTACGTCGCCTACCACAACCCGCTGCCGTTCTTCGAGTCGATCCTGCAGTCGGGCGACTGCAACGCCAAACACCTGGCGGGCGTGTTCGACCCGACCAACGGTCTGTATCACGACCTCCAGCACGAGTCGACGACCCCGGCGTTCACCGAGATCGTCCCGAACGACTGCTCTGACGGCCACGACGCGGTCTGTAAGGGCAACAACCTCTCGGGCGGCTGGGCGAACCCGACGACGGCCAACGCTCCGATCAATTACACGGGCGGCCTGTACTCGACGGACCTGTTCCTCGAGCACGTCATTCCCGAGATCGAGGCCTCACCGGCGTTCCGCGACGGCGGCCTGATCGACCTCACGTTCGACGAGGCCTACCCGCCGTTCACGTTCAACAACAGCTTCGCCAACTCGACGCTGATCCAGCCGACTGCGGCGGGCATCATCCAGAACACGGACGAGGCCGGCGAGACCTTGTGGGACCGCTCGCTCAATTACGAGCCGACCGGACCGAACGTCCCGCTCGTGACCTCACCCACCGGCCAGCAGCTCTCTGCGGGTCCGGGTTACAACGAGAACATCGATCGCCCCGGCACGAGCACGGCGACCGGTGCGCTGGTCCCCTGCACCGGCGACAACAATCCGGCCCAGGGCCAGTGCTTCCTGGGCGGCGGTAGCAACACACCGGGAGCAAGCTCGGAGACGGCGACCGCCGCGCAGGGAACGAGCACGATCGCCGACAACTCGATCAAGATCACCGATGAGGGCCGCACGGTCACCGGCACTGGCATCCCCGCCGGCGCCTACGTCGGCACGGTCACCAACACCCCGGTGACGGCGACGGCCTCGGCGACGCCGCCCTCGGGGCCCGCCGGCATCGTCGACACCGGCTCGTTCCAGCTGGTGTCGGCCACAGGAGCACCGTTGACGACATCCGCCGCGGTTACGGGTGTGACGCTGGGCGCTCAGTCAGCAGCGACGGATCCGCTGTACGACGCCTATGACCCGACGACAGGTGGTGGTGACTCGGGCGACGTGCTGATCAGCCCGTACATCAAGCCGGGCACCGTCAGCACCCGCTACTACAACCACTACAGCACCCTGCGCACGATCGAGGATCTGCTCGACGTGAAGCAGGCCTCCCCGGGCCTCGACGGCCAGGGCCACATCGGCTACGCCGCACAGCCGGGGCTCGCACCGTTCGGATCGGACGTGTTCACCAACCCCAACGGTGAACCCATGAACCAGCACGGATATCCGATCGGATGGTTCGGCAGCCATCGGGCACCGTCGATTCCGGGCCGCGACCGCGGTTACGACCGGAACCATGGCCACCGGTAGCGGAAGCACCGCGCTGCTGGCGCACAACGGGGGCCGGGCCTTTGGGCCCGGCCCCCGGCGCCGTTTCCTGATGGCAGCGCTGGTCGCCGCTGTCATCGCGGCAGCCGCGGTCGCGACAATCCTGAGCACCAGCAGTGGCGGCTCGCACTCCAGCAACGCCGCTTCCTCGTTGAAGTACGGAAAGATCCCGTCCTGGATCCCGAAGCAGACGGCACCTTCGGACCAGATCGTGCCGGCAACCGCCGCCCACCCGGTGCTGGCTGCGAACGAGGGCGACACCGTGCTCGCGCACCTTGGAGCCGGCTCGGCGTACGTGACCGGAGTCGGGCCGTCCGTGCCCAACTGGGTCCAGAATTACGCTCACTCGGGTAGTTGGACGGCCGCATCGCTGGCGCCGTCGACGTTCTCCTTCACGATCGCCCAGCCGAAGGGAACCGTCCCGTTGAAGGCCAGCGACTTCTCGATCCTGACCTCGGCGGGGCAGATCCTGCATCCGGCCGTGACGTTGGCCGGCGGCGGCGCATTGCCGGCAACGGTCCAGGCAGGCAAGCCGCTGAACCTGACCCTGAAGGCGAAGTTGCCGGAGGGCGAGGGGTCGCTGCGGTGGGCACCCGGCGGCGCTCGCGTGCTCGTCGCCTGGATGTACGAGTTGGAGCTCGACTGAGCTGACCGCCGTTTGAAGGGTTGCCGGGGCGAGGCCGTTCCGGCAACCCCTCAGAACGTCTTAGAACGCGCCGCCGGGACGCTCGATCACGATCTCGGGCACGACCGCGGTCGACGAGAGCGCGAGCACGAAGCGCACAGCCGCAGCGATGTCCGTGGGCCGGATCATCTCCTCTGGCGCCACCTGCCCCTTGATGAAGTCGCTCATCTCGGTGTCGACCCACCCGGGGCAGAGCGCGACGGATCTGATCCCGTCCTGCCCAAGCTCTTTGTTCATCGCCCGCGTGTAGGCGATCACCGCCGCCTTCGTCGCGGAGTACACCGAGAGCCAGGGCTCCGGTGAGCGACCCGCGATCGAGGCCAGGTTCACGACCTGGGCGCTGCGGTGATCGGCCCCGGCAGCGCGCAGCATCTCGAGCGTCTCGCGATACATGAGCACGACCGCGCGGAGGTTGACGTCGATCTGCAGATCGACGAACTTCGTCTGCTGCTCGCCGGCGGGGGCCGCGATGCCGACGCCGCCGTTGTTGACGAGCACGTCGAGGCGCCCGTAGCGCTCGCGGTGAGCCCGCGCCAGAGACTTGATCGCCTCCTCGTCGGCGAGATTCGCGGCGACATGCTGAACGATGTAGCCCTTGGCCGCCAGCGCCGCTGCGGTCGCCGCGAGCGGCTCCGGCCGGCGCGCGGTCAGCGTCAGTTGATAGCCGTCGGCGCCGAGCGCTTCGGCGATCGCGAGTCCGATCCCTCGTGATGCGCCGGTGACGATCGCAGCACGGTCGGGCACGCGCCCGACTCTACGCTGCGAAGCAGCGGCGCGTCAGCCGGCGATGGCGATCACGAATCCGGCAACCGCCAACAGCAGGACGACGTAGCTCAGGACGTTGAACGCTCGTTGAAACTCGGGGGTGGTGATCATTTCGGTGCCTCGCTGTGGTTCGTGTCTCAGGCGCTCGGCAAAGCGCTTCAAGTTCGTCTGAGATCTCTATCGCCACGTAAGCAGCGCATCGCAAGAACTCCGTAAGCCGCTTAGCCAAATTTCCGGTCAACAGGTAGCTTGTGGCGACAAACCGCAGGCAACCTTGTAAGTCCAGACTTATTAGTTTAGCCTCGCCGTATGGCCAGGCCACAGCCCAAGCCGGACCCCACGCCCGAGACCGTCGCGACCGCGCTCGTTGCCGGCATCGGCCTGCTCTACCGGCGCCTGCGCCAGGCACCAGTCCCAGGCGAGCTGACGCTCCCTGAGCGCTCGGCGCTCGCCAGGATCGAGCGCAGCGGCCCGACAACCGCCGTGGCCCTCGCCAAGCAGGAACAGATCAGCCCCCAGTCGATGGGCGCCACACTCGCCGGGTTGGAGCAGCGCGGGCTGGTCGCACGCACGCACGACCCTGATGACGGCCGCCGCATGATCCTGTCGGTCACGGACGCCGGCCGCGCGGCCGTCGCCGCCAAGCGCGCAGCTCGCAACGCACTGCTCACACAGGCACTCGCCTCCGACTTCAGTGCCGAGGAGCGGGCGCAGCTGCTTGCTGCCGCGCCACTGCTCGAGCGGTTGGCGGAGAGCGCCTGATGGCGGCGAGCACCGCCCCGGCCAAGACCGACAACTACAAGTGGGTCGCACTCGCGAACACGACCGCCGCCGTGTTCATGTCGCAGCTCGACGGCTCGATCGTGCTGATCGCGATGCCGGCGATCTTCAACGGGATCGGGCTCGACCCGCTCGCGGCCGGCAACATCGCCTACCTGCTCTGGATGATCATGGGCTTCCGTCTCGTCCAGGCGGTGTTGGTCGTGACCGTCGGCCGCTGCGGTGACATCTTCGGTCGGGTACGGATCTACAACTCTGGCTTTGCGGTGTTCACAGTCGCCTCGGTGCTGCTGTCGTTCGACCCCTTCCGCGGCAGCCACGGCGCCGATTGGCTGATCGGGTGGCGGCTGTTGCAGGCCGCCGGCGGCTCGATGCTGCAGGCCAATTCGCCCGCGATCCTGACCGACGCATTCCCCGCTGAGCAGCGCGGCTTCGCGCTCGGCACCAACCAGGTTGCTGGCCTGGCCGGAATGTTCATCGGCCTGGTCGCCGGTGGCATCCTCGCCACCATCGACTGGCGGCTTGTCTTCTGGGTCAATGTCCCAGTCGGCATCTATGGCACCGCCTGGGCCTACTGGAAGCTCCGCGAGACCGGCGAGCGGCACCGCGCGAGGATCGACTGGTGGGGCAACATCACCTTCGCCGTTGGGCTCAGCGCTGTACTGATTGGGATCACCTACGGGATCCAGCCACACGGCCACCACACGATGGGTTGGACGAGCCCGTTCGTGCTGTCGCTGGTGATCGGCGGGCTGCTCCTTCTGGTCCTCTTCGTGCTGATCGAACGCCGCGTCAGGGCGCCGATGATCGAGCTCGCCCTCTTCAAGATCCGGGCCTTCAGCGCCGGCAACATCGCGGGGTTCTCAATGTCGATGGCGCGCGGCGGTCTGCAGTTCATGATCGTCATCTGGCTGCAGGGAATCTGGCTGCCGCTGCACGGCTACAGCTACAGCCGCACGCCGCTCTGGGCCGGGATCTACATGCTGCCGCTGACGGTCGGCTTCCTCGTCGCCGGACCGACCTCCGGCATAGCTTCGGACAGGTTCGGTTCGCGCGGGATCGCCACCGCCGGTGCCCTGCTCGCCGCGGCGGGCTTCGCCGGACTTCTGTTCCTGCCGGTGAACTTCAGCTACGCGGTGTTCGCCCTGCTGCTCCTGGTGGTCGGGGATCGCACAGGGAATGTTCACCTCGCCGAACTCGTCCTCGATCATGGGCTCGGTCCCGGCCAGCCAGCGCGGCGTTGCCTCGGGGATGCGCTCGACCTTCATCAACACCGGCACCGCGATCTCGATCGGCGTGTTCTTCACGCTGATGATCGCCGGCCTCTCGCGCACACTGCCCGCCACGCTCACGCATGGGTTGCGCGCCGCCGGCCTGCCTGCCGACCTCACCCACCGAGTCGCCTCGTTGCCGCCGGTCTCCTCGCTGTTCGCGTCGCAGCTCGGGATCAATCCGCTCAAGCACATGCTCGCGGGCACGGGCGCACTCGACCGCCTGCCCCAGGCGGCGCAGCAACAGCTGACCGGACGCCACTTCTTCCCACACCTGCTGACACAGCCGTTCCACGACGGCCTGGTCGTCGTGTTCGCGACCGCCATCGGACTGTCGCTGGTGGCCGCGCTGGCATCGTTCCTACGCGGTGGCAGCAGGTTCCACACCCAACCAGTAGAGGAAATATGAGCCCAGAATCACCCGCTCCGATCGACCCCAGCCACGCCGCACTGCTGGTGATGGACTACCAGAACGGCATCATCGCCATGGTCGACAACGGCGACGAGCTGCTGGCAATCACCCGCAACCTGATCCGCACCTTCCGCGAGCACGGCGGCACGGTCGGCTACGTGCGCGTCGGTTTCGCTGACGGTGACCTCGACGACGTGCCCGCGACCAGCGGGATGGCGAGGATGGTCACGCCCGAACGCCGCGAGTTCATGCACGCCGACCACCCCTCGACCCAGATCCACGATTCGATCGCTCCCGAGGAGGGCGACGTCGTCGTGCGCAAGCAGCGCGTCGGGCGCCTTCAGCACCACCGACCTGCACGAGCAGCTACAGGCCCGTGGCATCGACACGCTCGTCCTCGCGGGGATCAGCACCGGTGGCGTCGTCCACTCGACCGTGCTCGACGCCTTCGACCAGGACTACCGAGTGATCGTGCTCGCGGACGCCGTCGCCGACCCCGACGCGGAGGTCGCACAAGTTCCTGCTCGAGCAGGTCTTCCCGAAACGCGGCGAGGTGATGGAGGTCCGCGACCTCCACGCTCTCCTGCATTAGCCGAACTCAGGTGCTGCTGGGCGGGCGGGAGCCAATCCAGCAGCACCGCTCAGGCGAGCAAGCCCAACCGCTGGGCTCTCTGCACGGCCTCGGTCCGGTTGCGGACCTCGAGCTTGCGATATAGCGAGCTCGTGTGCTCCTTGACGGTGTGCGGGCTGAGGTGCAGCTCCTTGGCGATCTCGGGATTCGTCGAGCCGGCCGCCATCAGGTGCAGCACCTCGCGCTCGCGCTCGGAGAGGCCGAGCACGCCGGAGCGGTCCTGACGCTCGAAGACGGTCCCGCCGAGCCCGACCAGCCGGACAGCGCCGGCGATCTTTGCGGCCGGCCAGTCCTTGTAGGCGAAGCCGGAGGCGCCGGCGGCACGGGCCGCGCTGGCGGAGATCTCGCCGGCGCCGGAGAACAGCAGCACCCGCGTCGCCGGGTTCGGCCTCACGCAGACGCTCGCAGACCTGGGCGCCCGACTCCTCGCCGATGAACAGGTCCACAACCGCCACGTGCGGGCGGTACCGCCGTGCCAGCTCGACGGCGTCGTCCCCGTTCGAGGCGGTCACGCAGCGCTCGACCCACGGCTGCTGCGTGAGCATCAGCCGGAAGCCCCAGTGGACGACGTCGTGGTCATCGACGACCAGCACCCGCAGCCGCTGCGGGCTGCGGGTCGCGATCTGCGGAGTGTTCGCGTCAGCCATCGTGCGGTACCACCAGCCGTACCTGCCAGCTGTCCTCACCGCGCGGCCCGAACTCGACGATGCCGCCGCTCTGCAGCGCCTCGAACGCAGCGAGCCGCAGGCCCATCCCGGGCTGATGCCGCCGGCTCGAGGCGACGCCGTCGTTGATGACCTCGAGTACGAAGGTCCCATCGCCGCTGGGCCGTGCGGATCGGAGACCTGGGTCGGCTGCGCGTGCTTGCGAATGTTGCGCATCGCCTCGGTCAGAGCACGCTCTGCGCCAGTGGCTCGAGCTCGCTCGGGCACGTTGGCCGCCGCATCGGACGCAAAGCTGATGTTGAGATCTTGGCTGGCGTCGGCCTCGCGCTTGAGCTCGGCCGCAAACGTCGTCGTGGTCGCGCGCGACTTGCGCCCGAGCGGGCGCTGCGATCGCCTCGCGCAGCTCGCCCAGCGCTGCCTGGATCTCGCTGGCGGCGCGGGCCCGCACCTCCTCGGGCAGGTCGCCGGAGCCGTCGAGCACCATCGAGATCCCGAACAGCCGCTGGATCACGCCCTCGTGCACCTCGCGCGCCAGGTCGATCCGCTGCCGCAACTGCCGCGCGGTCTCCGCCTGGGTTGCGACGTTGCGCGCGACCGACGCGAGCGCGGCCGCCTTGCCCAGTGTCCACAGCAGATGCCGTTCGGCGCCATCCAGCGGCGGCGCATCGAGGCTGCGGTCGGCCACGATCACGCCGACCGCGCGGCCGGCAGCGACCATCGGACCGCAGACGACGCGCATCGGCTCCGGCACCAGATACGCGTACTCGGCCGGGAGCTCGTCGCGGATGTCACCGGTGGCCTCGACGACCTGATCCTCCCGCATGCGCCTGGCGGCAATCGCGAGCTGTGTCGACGGAGACGTGAGCCCCGGAGAAGCGCTCGATGTCGATGCCGTGCGAGCCGGCGGCGCGGACCTGCCGGCTCGCGGGGTCGTAGCGGAAGATGATCGCGCGGCGCAGGTGCGCGAGTCGGCAGACGGCCCCGCACAGGCGGTCA
The DNA here is from genome assembly GCA_963720195.1 of uncultured Conexibacteraceae bacterium. GTDB lineage: Bacteria > Actinomycetota > Thermoleophilia > Solirubrobacterales > Solirubrobacteraceae > Palsa-465. Next base: position 343,809 of record CAVRFD010000003.1, on the reverse strand, counting down.
TAGAAGTCGTCGCCGATCGCCGCCTCCTGCTCTGACTGGGATAGCACCTCGGCGAACAACTCGAGCGCCTCGACCGGGACGGCGCCGGCCTGTCGGTGGGTACTGACATGGCCTACACCATTATCGCCGGGCGGCGACTGATCTCAGCTGCTTGCTGAGGGCGCGAGTGCGTCAGCGCGCCCGATCGGGCGCTTACCCCAGCGGCTGCGGGTGGCGAAGTCGAGCAGCCGGTCCAGGTACTCGCGCAGCGGCGATGAGTGGATCCCGGCCTGGGCGAGGCGCGCTCGCGTCCGCGCGTTGTCGAACACGGTCGAGATCGAGAAGTACGGGAAGTAGATGCGGCTGGCTTCGACGGCGACGTCGGAGAGCGTTGTTCGAGTCGGCCACGAACTCGGCCGGCGGCATCGCCTTGGGCTCCGGCCGGCGGAAGTAACGCGACGCCATCGAGACGATCTCGCCCCAGGTCGAGGCGTCGGTGCCGGCCGTCAGATGGAAGACCTGCTGCGCTTCAGCGCGGCCCTCACTGAGCTCGTGGATCGCGTCGGCGACGTAATCGATCGAGACGATGTCGAGCGGCGACTCCGGCATCGCCGGCACGGCCTTGAAGAGACCCGTGGAGAGCGCCCGCAGCGGCCAGTACATGACGTTGAAGGCCGCGGTCCAGCCGCTCGAACGGTCGCCGACGACGATGCTCGGGCGCAGGATGATCCATGGGAGCTCGGCGCCCTTGGAGCGGACCAGCTGCTCGGACTCGAACTTCGACTGCTCGTAGGAGTTGCGGAACCCCTGGCCGACGTCCAGGTCGTCCTCGGTGAAGCGGCCCGTGTGTGTGCCGGCGACGTACGCGGTCGAAACCTGGGCGTAGCGCTCGAGCCCACCACGCGCCTGTGTGAGCTTCGCGAAATCGAGCATCCGGTCGGTGCCCGCGACGTTGACCGAGCGAGCCTCCTCGAGCGGCAGATCGAAGGAGACCGATGCCGCGCAGTGGATGATCGTCGTCGACCTCTTCTGCGAGCCGTTCACGCGTGGCGGCGTCAAGGCCGAGGTCGGGTGAGGTCAACTCGCCGGAGACCGCCTCGATGCGGTGTTCGAACAGCTCAGCGCCGTTCGCGATCAGCTCGTCGAGGATCTTGTTCAGCCGCGCACGCGCCGCCGCATCCGACTCAGCGCGGACGAGGCAGGTGACGGGACGGCAGCCGCGCTCGAGGTAGCGGGCCAGCACTTCCATCCCGACGAAGCCAGTCGCGCCAGTCAGGAATACGCGACCGGTGCTGCTCACCGGGTGCGCTCCAGAGTTCGGAAGGCCCAGGCAACGCGCTGGCGCGTCTGCTCGGGGGCGATCAGCTCATCGATGTGGCCGGAGGCGGCCGCCACCTGCGGACGCAGGTGCGTCTCGGCGTAGCGCTCTGCCAACTCCTCGCGGACCGACTCGGGATCCTCGGCAGCAGCGAGTTCGCGCCGGTGGATGATCCCGACGGCCGGCTTCGCGCCCATAACTCCGATCTCTGCCTGCGGCCAAGCGAACACGTAATCAGCTCCAAGGTCCTTGGAGTTCATAGTGATAAACGCTCCACCGAAGGATTTCCGCAGAATCACTGTCACGCGCGGCACGCTCGACTTGGCGAACGCATTGACGAACGTCGCGCCCAACCGGATCACGCCGAGCGGCCTCCTGGCGCGTACCAGGCATGAAACCGGGGGTGTCGACCAGCACCAGCATCGGCACGCCAAAGGCGTCGCACTGGTTGACGAACCGCGCGCCCTTCTCCGAGCTGGCCGTGTCGAGCACGCCGCCCATATAGCGAGGCTGGTTGGCGATCACGCCGACCGGACGGCCGTCGATGCGGATGAAGGCGGTCACGAGGTTGCGGGCCCAGCCGGGCGCGACCTCGAGCAGATCGCCGCCGTCGGCGATCCCGGCGATCACCGAGCGCACGTCATAGACCTGGCGCGCCTCGCTAGGGACGTGAACCGATGGATCGACCGCACCGGCGGGTCGCGGCTCCGCGATCGGCAGCGGCAGGTCGCGGTGGCTCGGCAGGTAGCCGAGCAGGTCGCGCGCAAGCAGCGCCGCGTCCGAGTCGCTGCGGGCGACGAAATGGGCCACGCCGTTGCGCTCGTGCACCTTGTGACCGCCGAGCTCGGCGGCGGTGACGTCCTCCCCCAGCGCCTCCTTCACGACGCCGGGGCCGGTCAGGAACATGCTGGCGCCCTCGGTCATGACGACCCAGTCGGTCAGCGCCGGCGAGTATGCGCCGCCGCCGGCCGAGAGGCCGCTGATGATCGAGATCTGCGGAACCTTGCCCGACAGCGCGACCGTCTGGCGGAAGATGCGTCCATAGCCACCGAGGGCGCGGACGCCCTCCTGCATGCGCGCCCCGCCGGAGCCGACGAAACCGACGACGGGGGCGCGGGCGCGATCAGCCAGCTCCAGCACCCGCACGATCGTCGTCGGCGTGCGCCTCGCCGAGCGAGCCGCCCACGTAAGAGTTGTCCTGGGCGTAACAGAAGACCGGGCGCCCTTCAACGAGGCCGGCGCCGCCGACGACGCCGTCACCGGCGCGCGCCTTGAGACCCATGTGGCCCGACAGCACCTCGGATCGGATCACGTCGAGCGATGCCGGGGTCGCACAGCGCCTCGAGGCGCTCGATCGGCGTAAGTGTGTCCAGCTCAGTTTGCGAAAGCACTGCGCTCATCCTGCCACGCCCCATTCCACGACGGTCGCGCCCCAGATGAAGCCTGCGCCAAAGGCGCCCAACAGCACGCGATCGCCCTCGCGCAGCCGTCCGGCCGCGAAGCTGTGATCGAGCGCAAGCGGCAGCGTCGCCGCTGAAGTGTTGCCCAGGTCCTCGATGCAGTCGACCACGCGGTCCCCCGTGAGACCGAGGCGCTCGCCGACGGCGGTCAGGATCCGCGCGTTGGCCTGGTGGTAGACGAACAGGTCGATCTCGTCGAGCTCCGTCCCAGCCGCCGCAGCGGCCTGCTCGGTCGCCTCAGACAGCCTCGCGACGGCGATCTTGAAGGTCTCGTGGCCGGCCATCCGGATCAGCTGATCCTCGCGCTTGACGCAGATCACCTCTTCGGCATCACCCTCGCTGCCCATCACGATCGGGCCGATGCGGCTCTCACCGGTGGCAACCAGCACAACCGCGCCGGCGCCGTCGGCGAACACGGCGGCCGTGCCGCGATCATCCGGGTCGACCAGACGCGACATGAAGTCGGCGCCGATCACGACAACGCAGTTGGCTCGGCCGGAGTCGATCATCGCGGCGCCGGTCGCGAGCGCTGAGAGGAAGCCCGCACAGGCGGCACCGACGTCGAAGGCGCCGGCGCGCGTGGCGCCCAGCGCCTGTGCAACCAGTGGCGCGGTGTTCGGCATCAGCTCATCGGAAGTCGTTGTCGCGACCAGAACCAGGTCCACGTCGGCAGCGGCGACACCGGCGCGCTGAAGCGCGATGCCGGCGGCGACCGTCGCGTGCGCGTCCAGGCGCTCCTGCGGCGTGGCGATGTGCCGCGCACGGATACCGGTGCGTCGCTCGATCCAACCCGGCGCCAGCCCCAGCCGCGCCTCGATCGCGGATGACTCGACGACTGTCTCGGGGAGGCTCGCTCCCACTGATGCGACGGCTGCACCGCCAATCCCACGTGCGACGTGAATCTGGGCAGGAATAACCGTCGGCCTGATCGTCGCGCTCACTGGAGGGGGAGCTTTCCGGTTGCCGCGGACGGCTTCCAGCGCGCAGGGTTATGAACCACCCGGCCGGGGGGTCGTCGGTCCTTGACGATTAAGTGTTGGTATTGCATGCCCTTTCTACCCTTGGCGTATGCGGCGGTTACTGATCCTGATCGCGATGCTGACTTCGGCGTTGGCGCTCGCATCCCCTGCGTTGGCCAGCAACCGCGTCCCGACCAACGTCAAGCAGATAGCGGTCACGCTGACGTTCCCGCCGGCCCAGAACACCAAAAAGCCGGTCCACCGCACGCTGACCAAGCCGGCGACCGTCAAGCGGGTCATCAGCGCGGTCAATCAGCTCAAGCTCGCGAAGACGGACCGCGTCATGTGCCCGATGTTCGAGGTGCTCGGCCCCAAGTTGACAGTCGTCTTCAGGGCCAGTGCAGCTGGACCGGCCCTCGCTGAAGCACAGGTCGATGTCTCGCTCGGTTCACATGGGTCCTCGGGCTCGAGCGTCTGCTTCCCGATCCGCTTCTCGTCGGGTAGCGCGCAGACGGCGCTGATCGGCAACGGTTTCGTGCGGCTGATCGGCGGACTGATCGGAACGCCGATCAGCTGACGGGCTGCTGTGACGCAGTCACCGGCCGCACGTAGTGTGGGTGTATGAAGGTGCTGATCACGCTCGTCACGGCGCTGTTCGCGTCCCTGGCCTCGGCTGGGCATGCGACGCAGCTTCCGGCGAATAAGCTCGCCGCGCGGCAGGACGCAGCGGCGCTGGTCGCGAGCCTGCGGCTGCCGTCGGGCGCGACGAGGCTTGCCGGCAAGCCCGCCGACATCAGCTCGTTCGGCGTCAGCGACCAGGGTAAGTGGACGAGCGGCAACGCCCCAAAGACGGTCATCGCCTACATCAGGAGCCACCCCCCTGCCGGCGGCAAGCTGCAGTCCTGGGGCAGTGGCGGCGACTCGCTCACCCTGTGGTACGACTGGCCGTCGGTGCGTCAGGAGCTCTACGGCCGCTCTCTTCGGATCGACGTCGTCACCCCTCCGCACGGTAACTCCACGATTGTCGCAACGAGCCAGAGCGACTGGATCGTGCCGCGCCCGGCATCTGAGCGCGTACCGAGCGGCGTAAGTGTCGTTGATGTGACGCTGCGGGTCGGAGGTGGCACGTTCGGGACCACGCACCCGGTCACGACGCGGCATGTGTTCACCGACACGGCGACCGTCGACTCGCTCGTGTCGCGTATCGATGCCCTGACGACTGTGCAGCCAGGTCTGATCTACGGCTGCCCGCTCGAGCTCGCCGGCCCAGCCAGGCCACTGCTGACCCTGGTATTCAGGGCTGGCGCAGCGGCGCCGGCCCTCGCACGAGCAGAGGTCGGCGTCCACCGAGGGAAGGACGGCGGATCCGGCTGGACCAGCTGCGATCCGATCGACTTCTGGGTCGACGGACGCCAGCAGCAACCGCTGACGAGCCAGAGTTTCGTCAGGCAGATCGCGCGACTGATCGGCGCCGATATCAGCTAGTGGGCGCTCCCTAAGATGGAGCTATGCGCTTCTCCGTGCTCGACCAGTCACCGATCCCGGAGGGACTGACCGGCGTCGACGCGCTGCGCAACACGATCGACCTCGCGCAGCTGGCCGACCGGCTCGGTTATCACCGTTACTGGGTCGCCGAGCACCATGGCGGCCCGATGCTCGCGGGCGCCGCGCCGGAGGTGCTGATCGGCCCGATCGCCTCCGCCACGAAGGAGATCCGCGTCGGCAGCGGCGGTGTGATGCTGCCGCACTACAGCCCGTTCAAGGTCGCGGAGGTGTTCTCGATCCTGGCCGGCCTGTTCCCCGGAAGGATCGACATGGGGATCGGCCGCGCCGCCGGCACCGACCCGCTGACGACGTTCGCGCTGCAGCGGGACCGCCGCCAGGCATCACCCGATGACTTCCCGGCCCAACTGGCAGAGCTACTCGCGTACCTCGAGGACGACATGCCCGAGGACCACCCGTTCGCGCGGCTCGCGAAGACGCTGCCGGGGCGCCCTGAGGTCCCGGAGCGCTGGCTGCTCGGCTCCTCGGCCCAGAGCGCAATCTGGGCGGCTGAGATCGGCCTCTCATACGCGTTCGCCGACTTCATCTACCCCGACGGGGCCGCACTGGCGGCCGATTACCGCCGTCGCCACGCCGCTGAGCACAAGGACCGTGCTCCGCGGACCGCGGTCGCGGTCTGGGCGATCTGCGCCGACACCGACGAGCAGGCTCAATACCTCGCGAGTTCGAGCCGCATGTCGATGCGACTCCTGCGCCAGGGTCAGCTGATCTCGGTGCCGCCTCCGGAGAAGGCGGTCGACTACCTGCGCTCGATCGGGCAGCCGGCCGACCACGGTTTCACCGACGGCCGCCGCGGCGTGATCGGCTCCCCGGAGATGGTCCGCACGAAGCTGCTCGAGGTCGCCGACTCCTACGGCGCCGAGGAGGTGATCGTGGTCACGATCACGTACGACCACGAGGCTCGCAAGCGCTCCTACGAGCTGATCGCCGAAGCGGTCGGGCTCGAGCCCCGCTTCCAGCCGATCGCTGAAGCGACAGCCTGACGGTGCTCCGCGAAGCTAGAACGACTTGAGCGCGGCCTGGAGGAACCCGTTCGCGACCTCACGCGCGATCGGGTCGACCGGCAGGAACATCGGCACGTCCAGCCGGGCGCCGAGTTCGACCGTGACCTCGGTCTCGGATTCACCGAGCTGCCGCAGCTGCCAGGCGATCGTCAGCGCCTCGTGATCGCCGCGCTCGTCGGCCACTCGTGCCAGCGCGATCCGAGTCGGCGGTTCCGGCTCGACCGCGAGCCGCACCGGGAACTCCTTGCGCAGCGGCCCAGCGACGGCTGCGAGTACGGCGTCGATCTCGGTCGGAACGCCGTCCGCGCCGCGCTCCAGCACCTGCACCTTCTTCGCGCCGTCCGGATACCAGTCGGGGTAGTGCTCGACGTCGAGCAGGTGCGCGTAACAGCGCTCGATCGGAGTCGCGGTCGTGCCGGTCGCGGTGGCTGAGAGATCCTTCATGTGCCGCGCGGAGAATACCCTGTGCGCGGTGGGAATCCTCGAAGGAGAGTCCACAGCTGAGATCGACGCCCCGCTCGAGCGCGTGTGGGCGCTGGTCGAAGACGTCGAGCGCGGACCCGAATGGCAGGGCGGGATGCGGTCGCTGCTCGCGGTTGAGCGCGACGCAGAGGATCACGTCCTGCTTGCTGACACCGAGACCGACGCGAAGCTGCGCGTACTGAAGGCACAGGTACGGTTCAGCTACGAACCGCCGACCCGGCTGATCTGGGAGCAAACGGCCGGCGAGCTCAAGTCGATCTCGGGCTCCTGGGAGCTCGAGGACCTCGGCGACAGTCGTACCCGCGCCCGTTATTGGGCGGGCGTGGACCTCGGGCGGCTCGGGCTGCTGATCCGCGGACCGATCCTGGACGTGCTGCGCCAGCAACTGGCAGGCGCCCGTGCAAACGAGCTGAAAGCCGCAATCGAGGGAGATGCATGACCAACGACGTTGGCGCCGACCGCCGGGAGATCCGCGAGCTGATCGAGAATTGGGCGATCTGGCGCGACGCGCGCGACTGGGACCGCTTCCGCACGGTCTGGCACGAGGACGGCCGCATGATGGCGACCTGGTGGCAGGGTCCCTTTGAGGAGTTCATCGACGTCAGTCAGCAGGGCTGGGACCGCGGCGTGCGCATCCTCCACTTCCTCGGAGGCTCGACGATCGACGTGATCAGCGACCACGCCGTTGCTCAGACCAAGATGACGATCACGCAGCGCGTCGACGTCCACGGCGTGCTCTGCGACGTCGTCTGCACCGGCCGCTTCTACGACTTCTTCGCCCTCCGCGACGGCCGCTGGGGACTGGTCCTGCGCCAGCCGATCTATGAGATCGACCGCATGACCCCGGTCTCCCCCGTCCCCGGCCCACCGCTCGACGCGGAGCATTCTCGCCCGTTTTCCGGAGGGCTACCGGCACCTGGCCTACGTCCAAACGCTGGTCGGCTACGAGATCAAGGACGACATGCCGGGCCTGGAGGGCGAGCAGCTCGAGAAGCTCTACGCGCAGGGTGAGGAGTGGCTAAAAGGCTAGAGCCTGTCTCAACACGCTGGCGGGCGTCTGCCGGCGGCGGATCGTCGCGGGGCTTTGTCCTCGGACCCTCGTGATAGCGCTGCTATCCCGTCGGGTCCTGCGTCCTCGCCTCGCTTGATCCGGCGCTCGCCATCCACGCACCCGCGTGTTGAGACAGGCTCTAAGCGGGCAGTTAAGACGTGGATCTGCACAGATACACAACGGAAGGGGTGTTCACCGTGCGCATCTCACGTTCAACAGGAGCCATGAGTGGCCTACTGCTCGTCGTGCTGGGAATCTGGGGCGGGCTGATCCCGTTCGTGGGGCCGTACTTCGGCTACGCGTTCGGCTCCCACGCAACCTGGCACTACACGACTGAACGACTGTGGTTGGACATCCTGCCCGCCGCGGCCGTGGTGCTCGGCGGCGTGATGCTGCTGCGAGCAGGCCACCGCGTCAGCGGCACGCTGGCCTGCTGGCTGGCGATCGCCGGTGGCGCCTGGTTCGCAGTCGGCCCAGCCGTCAGCCGGCTCTGGGAACACGGAACCGGCCCGATCGGCGGCCCGCTGTTCGGAACGACCCGCCAGATGCTCGAGCTGGTCGGCTACTTCTACGGACTCGGCGTCGTGATCGTCGGACTCGCGGCGTTCGCCCTGGGCCGCGTGGTTTCGCGGCCAGGCATCGTGGTGCAGCCCGTTACGGATGAGCCGATCACCGCCGGCAGAGCTACGGACGCGCCTGCCGTGGACGCGCCGCCGGAGACGTATGAACCGTCGGAGTCGCCTGAGCGCGTCACCACCGGCGCGTTCACGGGCAGCTAGCGGCTCCGATTCAGGAGGCGGCCAGCTCGGCCGCCTCCTCGCGTTTCATCTCAGCAATCGCGGCGTCAGCCTCGTAGGCGGCGAGCTCCGGGAACGCGAGCATCGTCGCCCCGACGCCGAGGATGCAGCCGGCGCCTCCGATCAGCACGGCGTTGAGCGCGCCGGCGAGTCCAGCCATCAGGCCGGACTCGATGTCGCCAAGGCGCGGGCCGCTCGTCACCACCAGGCTGAACACCGAGCTCATGCGGCCGCGCAACCGGTCGGGCGTGACCGTCTGGCTGATCGTCGAGCGGCACACGGCGCTGAGGCCGTCGGCCCAACCCGCGATCGCGAGCAAGATCGCGGCCGGAACGATCGATCGTACGAGGCCGGCACCGCCGATCGCGGCACCCCAGATCACCACCATCACGATCGTCACCCGCCCCAGACGGTTGACGTGTTGGACCCAGCCGGAGCCGAGCACAGCCAGCGTGCCACCGACGGCGATCGCCGCATACAGCAGGCCGGTGCCACCCGCACCAGCGTGGTAGACGGTCTCGGACAAAACTACGAACAGCGCCCGCGGCATCCCGAACAGCATCGCGTTGATGTCGATCACGAACGAGCCCGCGAGCGCCTTGTTGGCGACGACGAACCGCAGTCCCTCGACGATCGCCTCGCCCACGGGCAGATGGCCCCCGGACGTGTGCGGTGGCTGCGGCGGGATCGTCAGCGCTGCGGTCAGCATGCCGACGCAGGTGAACGCGTCGAACAGGTAGATCCAGCGCACGCCCGCCAGCCCCCCCAGCAGTCCGATCGCAATGCCACCGAGTCCCGGGCCGATGATCCCGGTTGCCTGGAACATGCCGTAGTTGAAGGCGAGACCCGAGCGCAGCAGTTTCGGGCCCAGAATCCCCGGGATGATCGCGCCACGCGCCACGCCGTCGAGCGCGGTGCAGCCGGCTAGGAGCCCACCGAGGATCAGGATTGCGATCACCGGCGGTTCGTGGTCGGCCGACGAGAGCGCGAACAGCAGAACTGTCACGACGATCACACCAACCTGCGCGGCCGCGAGCACCGGTCGCCGGTCGCGCCGGTCCGCGATTGCGCCGCCCACCAGCGAGACGACGATCATCGGGCCGAGCTCGAACAGGCCGAGCAGACCGACGAGCGCCGCCGAGTGTGACAGCAGGTAGATCTGGATCGGCAGCGCCACCAGGGCCGCCTGTGTGCCGAGGCTCGAGATCGTGCCGCCGACCGCAAGTAAGCGGAAGTCCCGCGACTCCCTCACCGGAGTCAGTCGACGGCGACTTTCTTCAGCACCCCAAGCAGAGAGACGGAAGTTAGCGGAGTCGGGTATGAATACAGCCGTGCTATGCGCCTACGCAGCTGAGATCAATCCTGACGACCCGCTGAAGGGTCTCGTGGTCGGTGAGCGGCCCGGCCCGGAGCCGCCGAGCGGCTGGGTGACCGTCGACGTCAGGGCGGTTTCGCTCAACCATCACGACCTCTGGTCGCTGCGCGGTGTCGGGCTGCCGGCTGAGCGCCTGCCGATGATCCTCGGCTGCGACGCGGCCGGCGTCGATCCGGACGGCAACGAGGTGATCGTCCACGCGGTGATCGGCTCCGAGGACTGGCGCGGCGACGAGACGCTCGACCCCAAGCGCTCGCTGCTGTCCGAGGTTCACCAGGGCGCGCTTGCCCAGAAGGTCGCGGTCCCGCGCCGCAACCTGATCCCCAAGCCACCCGAGCTCAGCTTCGAGCACGCTGCCTGCCTGCCGACGGCGTGGCTCACCGCCTACCGGATGCTGTTCACGCGCGCAAACGTGAAGCCCGGCCAGACCGTGCTCGTACAGGGCGCGAGTGGCGGCGTCGGCAGCGCGCTGATCCCGCTCGCCTCGAGCGCCGGCGTACGCGTCTGGGCGACGAGCCGCACCGAGGAGAAGCGGGCGCTGGCACTCAGCCTCGGCGCCGACGCCTCCTTCGAACCGGGCGCACGCCTGCCCGAGCGCGTCGACGCGGTGATGGAGACGACCGGTGCCGCAACCTGGGCGCACTCGATCAGGTCGCTGAAGCAGGGCGGCGTGATCGTCATCTCCGGCGCCACCACCGGTGACGCCTCACCGGCCGAGCTGACGCGCATCTTCTTCCTGCAGCTCTCAGTCGTCGGCTCGACGATGGGCACGCGCGACGAGCTCGAGCGGCTCGTGCGGCTGGTCGTGACACGCGGCATCGAGCCGGCGATCAGTCAGACACTGCCCTTGGCCGACGCGCGTGCCGGGTTCGAAGCGATGCTTGCCGGGAAGACCTCCGGCAAGATCGTCTTCACCGTCTAACGGCGGCGGACCTACGCGAGGCTGCGTCTTCGGTCGCTCGCGTACTTTCGTACGCCACGCGGGGCGGGCGGGCCGCATCCTTGCCTCGCTTGATCCGGCGCCGTTAGAGCTAACCGCCGAGGCCGCCGAAGATCGCGAACGGGTTCGCGGGCGTCTCCTGTTCGACCTCGCGGAGGCTCGCCTCGACCTCAATCGTGCTTCCTGCCGGCGCGACGCCACGGATGCGGTCGGCCAGTGTCTTGGCCGTATCCTCGTCGGCGGCGCCGATCAGCAGGTAGCGCCAGCGTCGCAGGCTGGGGATGCCGTCGGCGCGCAGCTTGCCGGCCAATTCGACGGTGTCGCGATGCGAGTGGGTTTCCACTCGCACCTCGTACTCGGAGAAGTGCAACGACTGGGATTCTTCGCGCTCCTCCGCGATCAGCTCCGAATGCTCGGCCGCGGCAGCCTGCCTCGCTCTCGGGCAACGGCAGATCGGCGTCGACCCACTCCTCGGAGGTCGGGTGCCAGCGGCGCAGCTCGGTCCGGATCGTGACGCCGGAGGGCGCCGCGGCCGCCTTTACGGCGTCCGCCGCCTTCTCTGCCTGCGCGCGCGAGCCGGCGTACAGGAACAACTCGTGGCCCTCCAGTGAGACGACCACCCGTTCACCGGCCGCGTTCTCCATGCGATGCTCGAACTCGCCCTCGCGCAGCACCTCTGAGAGGTTGGCCGCTGTTGCGGTGGTCGGGCAGGTGACCTGGACACGCCAGTCGTCGTTCATCGAGCTCCTCCAGTTCGTTTCTCAGTCGCCGCGCTCGCGCACCGTCAGGTCCAACTCCAGCTGCAGAACCTGAGGCTCCAGCGGCTCGGCGGTCGCACGCGGGCGGCCACGCTTGGCCCAGTGCGCCACGACCTCACGCGCGCGGCAGGAACGGTACGTGACTCTACGGTCAAGCGGCTGGATCGAGAGCCCGCCCGGGGCATTCCCGGCCACGAGTGCGTGAAACCGCCGTCCCAGCCGGTCGATCTCGACGATGTCGCCAGCCTCGATCCCCTCCAGTCGCATCGGGGAGTGAGCTTAGAGTCTTGAACCGATGCTGGAAATCCATCGTGCGGAGCGAGCCGACGTGCTCGCGGACGCGCTCGCTGAGCTGCTGGCCGACCGCTCCACCCGACCCGTTCGCGGCCGAGGTCGTCGCGGTGCCCACGCGCGGAATCGAGCGCTGGCTGACCCAGACGCCTGTCCGGCACGGCTCGGCGCCCGCCCGGGCGAACGTGACGGCGTCTGCGCGAACGTCGAGTTCCCATCCCCCGGCAGCCTGGTCGCCGAGACGCTGGCGCTCGCCAGCGGGATCGCGCCGGAGCGCGACCCGTGGCAGCCGGCGCGGCTCGTGTGGCCGCTGATCGACGTCGTCGAGCGAGGCGCTCGACGAGCCCTGGCTGCGAGCCGCTCGCCCGCCACCTGCGCGACGGCAACGCGAGCACCGCTACGCGCGGCTCGCGCACGTCGCGCGCCTGTTCGACGAGTACGCCGTGCGCCGCCCGGAGCTGATCCAGGCCTGGGCCCGCGGCGAGTCCGGTGGCATCGACGAGCACGCCGCCGCCGGCTGGCAGCCGGAGCTCTGGCGGCGGCTGCGCGAGGCCGTCGGCGTCCCGAGCCTGGCCGAGCGGCTCGAGCCGGCGTGCGCGCGGCTGCGAGGCGGAGCCGGACGTCGTGGCGCTGCCGCAGCGGCTTCGCGCTGTTCGGGCTCACGCGGCTGCCGGCCAGCCACCTGCAGGTGCTGCAGGCACTCGCGGCCCGCCGCGACGTCCACCTGATGCTGCTGCACCCCTCGCCGGTGATGTGGGACCGCGGCGAAGCCCAGAACCGCCTGCTGGCGTCGTGGGGCCGCGACGTCCTCGGACTGCAGACTGCTCGTGGCCGGCGCCGGCATCGACCGCCACCATCCCCTCCCGGAGCCCGAGCGCCGCGACACACTCCTCGAGGCGCTGCAGGCCGACATCCGCGCCGACCGACCGCCCGCCGGGGCCGCCGCTGCGCGCCGGCGACGCCGACACGCGGATCGACCTCGCGCCGACGGACCGCAGCATCCGCGTCCACGCCTGCCACGGCCGCGCCCGCCAGGTCGAGGTGCTGCGCGAGGCGATCCTGCACCGGCTCGCCGACGACCCGACGCTCGAGCCGCGCGACGTGATCGTGATGTGCCCGGACATCGAGGCGTTCGCGCCGCTGATCGAGGCCAGCTTCGGCGGCCGGCGTGCCGTCCGAGGACGAACCACAGTGGCGACAGCCGGCGAGCCCCGCCCTGCGCGTGCGGCTCGCCGACCGCTCGCTGCGGCGGACGACCCCGATCCTCGGCGTCACCGCGCGCCTGCTCGAGCTCGCCTCGAGCCGCGTGACCGCCTCCGAGGTGCTCGATCTGGCTGACACCGCGCCGGTCCGGGCGCGCTTCGGCTTCGACGACGATGAGCTTGCCCAGATCCGCGACTGGGTCGCAAACGCCCAGATCCACTGGGGACTCGACGCCGCCGGCGCGCGCCGCCTACAAGCTCACCGAGGTCGACGCCGGCACCTGGGCGGCCGGACTCAGGCGGCTGCTGCTCGGTGTCGCGATGGACCCGGACGCCGGCACTCGCTGTTCGGCGGCGTGCTGCCCGTCGCCGCCGTCCAGAGCAGTGAGATCGAGCTCGCGGGGCGTTCGCCGAGTTCGTCGACCGGCTCGACGTCGGCGCTGCGGTCGCTGACCGGACCGCAGACGGTCGCCGGCGTGGGCGGCGGCGCTGGCGGCCGCTGCCGACGCGACTGACGGCCACTCCCGAGCACGAGGCATGGCAGCGCCGCCAGCTCGACGGGCTCCTGGCGGAGATCGCCGACGAGAGCCGGCGCCGACGGAGTCGAGCTGACGCTCTCGCGAGCTGCGGACGCTGCTCGGCCACCGCCTCGAGGGCCGACCCACGCGCGCGAACTTCCGCAGCGGCCACCTGACCTTCTGCACGCTCGTGCCGATGCGCTCGGTCCCGCACCGGTCGTCTGTCTGCTCGGCCTGGATGACGGCGCCTTCCCACGCCAGCCGCCAGCGCGACGGCGACAACCTGCTCTTGCTGGAACCGATCGGCCCGCGTCCCGGCGACCGCGACCCCCGCACCGAGGATCGCCAGCTGCTGCTCGACGCGCTGTTGGCCGCGCGCGAGGCGCTGATCATCACCTACAGCGGCAACGACGAGCGCACCAACGCGCCGCTGCCGCCGGCGGTGCCGGTCGGCGAGCTGCTCGACGCGATCGACGCCACAGCCCGCGTCGCGCCCGCGGCGCGACGCGAACGGGCACGCGACGAGGTCGTGGTCCGCCACCCGCTGCAGGCCTTCGACCCGCGCAACTTCGACGGGCGCCGGCCCGTGGAGCTTCGATGCCGCCGCGCTGGCGGGCGCGAGCGCGTTCCTCGCGCCGCGCCATGAGCCGCCGCCGTTCCTGCCGGAGCCGCTGCCGCCGGCCTCCGGCGAGCGACGCTCGTCACGCTCGACGAGCTGGTCGCGTTCGTCCAGCGGCCGGTGCGCGCGTTCCTGCGCCAGCGGCTCGGCGTGTCGGCCTGGCGCGACGAGGACGAGATCGAGGACGCGCTCCCGATCGAGCTCGACCCGCTCGCGCGCTGGGGGGTCGGCCAGCGGCTGCTGGAGCGGCGCCTCGAGGGCGCTGAGCAACGCGACGCCTACCTGCCAGAGATCGCGAGCGGCGACACTCCCGCCCGGAGCGCTCGCAATTCCGGTCGTGGAGGACATTTGGCCGATCGCCAAGGCGCTCGCGGACACGGCAAGCGCGTATGCGGCCGGTCAGGACCCGCGCTCGGAGCAGACCAACGTCACGCTCACGGACGGCGCCCGGCTCACCGGCACGGTCGGCGGCATCCATGGGCACGTCGTGCTGCAGGTCAGCTATTCCCGACTGCACCCTCGCCATCGACTCGCCGCCTGGGTGAGGCTGCTCGCGCTGAGTGCCGCGCACCCAGATGTCCCGTTCGAGGCGGTGACGATCGGCCGCGGCGACCAGTCGAACCCGATCCAGATCGCGCGTATTCCCCAGTTGGGAGGCACCCCCGCCATACGCGCCTCGGCGGCGCTCGAGCAGCTGCTGCAGTTGACGACGCTGCGTGCCGAGGGGCTGCGCGCGCCGTTGCCGCTGCCGTGCGAGACCGCATATGCGTACGCCGAGGCCGTGCTTCGAACCGGCGACGATCCTGTCGCGGCCGCGATGCGCAAGTGGCGGTCGGGATGGACCGATTACGGGTTTCGCGAGCGCGAGGAGGACGAGCCCGAGCACGTGCTCGCACTCGGCGCCGAGCTCGAGATCGAGCGGCTCGCCGAGCTCGCGATCACGATCTGGCAGCCGCTGCTGGCCCGAGAGGTCGTGGAGGGCTGATGACCGGCGTCCAGACAACTTTCGACGCGCAGCCGTTCGAGCTCGGCGGCGAGCTGCCGACGGGCGTCACCGTACTCGAGGCGAGCGCCGGCACGGGCAAGACGTTCACGATCGCCGCGCTCGCCGCCCGCTTCATCGCCGAGGGCGTCGTGACGCTCGATCAGCTGCTGCTGGTCACGTTCACACGGGTCGCGACCAGCGAGCTGCGCGAGCGTGTCCGCGAGCGCCTGGTATTGACCGAGAACGAGCTCGCGCGGGTCGTCGGCCGGGGCACTGCCGAGCCGGATCGACGACGTCATCGACCTGCTGGCGGCGGCTCCGGTCGAGGTCGTAGAGGAGCGCCGCGCGCGGCTCGCCGAGGCGATCGCCAACTTCGACGCCGCGACGATCGAGACCACGCACGGCTTCTGTCAGAAAGTGCTGGACGGGCTCGGGACGCTCGCCGAGACCGAGCCCAGCGTCAGCTTCGTCGACAACGTCGACGACCTGGTCCGCGAGGTGATCGACGACCTCTACGTGCGCCGCTTCTTCCGCGATCGCGACGGTCTGACGATGTCGCGCCGGCAGGCCGACGACGATCGCGCGCATTGCGATCGAAAACCCGACCTCGGAGATCTACCCGCTGAGCCCGCGCGAGCGCACGCCCGAGGCGATGCGCCGTGGCCTGGCGGGCGCCACCCGCGCCGAGCTGGAAGCCCGCAAGCGCGCGCTCGCACTGATGACGTTCGACGACCAGCTCACGAGGCTGCTGGAGACACTCAGCGGACCGGGCGGTGCCGACGCGATTACGAGCCTGCACCGCCAGTACAAGGCCGTGCTGATCGACGAATTCCAGGACACCGACCCGATTCAATGGGAGATCGTCAACCGCGCGTTCGGCGGCGGCGAGACGACGCTCGTGCTGATCGGTGACCCCAAGCAGGCGATCTACGCCTTCCGCGGCGCCGACGTCTACGCCTACCTCGAGGCCGCCGCCAGCGCCGGCGCGCGCGCCACGCTCAACGTCAACCGCCGCAGCGACCAGGCGCTGCTCGACGGGCTCGACGCGCTCTTCGGACAGGCGCGGCTCGGCCACCCCGGGATCGTCTACCGCCACGTGCGGGCGGCGCCTGGGCATCAGCTGCCGCGGATGCACGGCGCACCGAGCGAACATGCGCTGCGGGTGCGACTGGTCGATCGGAACGAGCCCTCGGTGGTGCGCACGGCGAGCGGTTACCCGAACGCCGACTCGGTCCGTGGCTTCATCGCCCGCGACCTCGCAGCGGACGTGGTCGCGCTGCTGAACTCGGAGGCCGAGATCGAGACACGCGACGACGAGGGGCAGACGCTCCGCACAGATCGCGTCGCCCCTGGCCACATCGCAGTCCTCGTCCGCACGCACCGCAATGCCGCGCTGGTCCAGCGCGAACTCGAGGCTGTCGGGGTGCCGGCTGTGATCAGCAGCTCGGGGAGCGTGTTCGCAACCGACGCCGCATCTGACTGGCTGGCGCTGCTCTCAGCGCTCGAGCAGCCCTCGCACCCGGCGCGTGCTCGCGCGGCGGCGCTCACGCCACTGATCGGCTGGAGCGCGACCCGGCTCGCCAACGCGACCGAGTCTGAGCTCGAGGCCCTACATCAGCGGCTGCACGGCTGGGCGCGGACGCTCCGTGAGCAGGGCGTCTCGACGCTGGCCGAGGTGATCCTTGCGGGTGGCCAGGCCGCCGGCCGCCTGCTGACGCTCGTCGGCGGCGAGCGACGCCTCACCGACCTCCAGCACGTCTCCCAGTTGCTCGGCGCTGCCGCCGGCAACGAGCAGTTCGGCGTCGCGGCGCTGACCGGGTGGCTGCGCCAGCGGATCGTCGCCGCGGACCGCGAGGGCTCAAACGACGAGCGCACCCGGCGCCTCGACTCGGACGCCGACGCCGTACAGGTGCTGACCTTCCACCGCAGCAAGGGCCTCGAGTTCCCAGTCGTCTACTGCCCCTTCCTCTGGGATGCGGGCCGGCTCGCGGACGACGGCCAGCCTGTCTACTTCCACGACGCTTCGGGCAGCCGCGCGATTGATGTCGGCTTGGCGGGCGAGGAGTACGACGCGCACCTGCGCCAGCACAACGTCGAGGAGCGCGGTGAGGAGCTACGGCTCGCCTACGTGGCACTGACCCGCGCCCGTCATCAGGCGGTGATCTGGTGGGCGAGCGCCTGGTACGCGAAGGACTCACCGCTGGGACGGCTGCTGTTCGCTCAGGACGCTGAGGGCAACGTCGACTGGCAGGGCGGTAAGCGCCCGCGCGAGGACGCCGCGCTCGCACGCTTCGAGGAGATCGCTCAGGGCGCCCGGCACGCGGTCGCCGTGGAGCAGGCCCACCTTGGCCTGCCGGCACGCTGGAGTCCGGTGATCGATACCGAGATGGTGCTCGACCGCGCGCACTTTGGTCGGCGGCTCGACACCGCCTGGCGGCGAACCTCCTACACGGCGCTGACCGCGGCCGCGCACGATTCGATCGTCGCCTCGGAGCCGGAGGACGCCGGCGTCACCGACGAGCCGGCCGTGCCCGCGACCCCCAGCCCTTCCGAGCTGCCGCTGTCGGAGATGGCCAGCGGTCCTCAGCTCGGCACGCTGATCCACCAGGCCCTCCAGGAGGTCGAGTTCGACGTCCCCGACCTTTCCAGCGCCCTGGCTGACTGGCTGGCTGCGGCCGTCGCGCAGCGTCCGGAGCTGCTCGGCGGGGAGCCGCGGCAGGTGGCGGCCGGGCTTGCGCTCGCGCTCGCCACCCCGCTGGGTGGCGACCTGGGCTCGCTCGCGCTTGCGGGTGTAGGGCGGGCCGATCGCCTCAACGAGCTCAACTTCGAGCTGCCGCTGGCTGGCGGCGACGAGCCGGTGACAGCTGCATACCTGTCCGAGGTGGGTTTGCTCCTCGCCGAGCTGCTCCCAGCGGACGACCCAGTAGCCGGCTACGCGCAGCGGCTGCGCGACCCGACGGTCGCGGCCACGCTGCGCGGCTACCTGACTGGCAGCATCGACCTGGTCCTGCGCGTCCACGGCGCCGGCGTGCGCGACCGCTACGCGATCGTCGACTACAAAACCAACTGGCTGGGGCCGGCGGGCGAGCCGCTGGCCGTCGAGCACTACAGTCCCGCGGCGCTGGGCGTCGAGATGCAGCGCTCGCACTATCTGCTGCAGGCGCTGCTCTACTCGGTTGCCTTGCATCGCTACCTGCGCTGGCGGTTGGTCGGCTACGACCCGGCAAGTGACCTGGCCGGGGTCCGCTACCTGTTCCTGCGCGGGATGCTCGGCCCGGGCCGGCCGGACGCCGGCGTCTTCGCTTGGCACCCGCCCGCCGAACTGATCGTCGCGCTGAGCGATCTGCTGGCCGGAGGTGAGGTCCGATGAGCGCGGTCGAGGAGCCACTGGAGTTCGACCCGTTCGCGGCCGAGCTGGCGCTGCGGGCGCCGGAGCCGCTGGCCGGGCTCAACCGTGCCGAGATCCTGATCGCCTCGGACATCCACGTCGCCTCCACACTCGGCCAGATCACCGGTGTGAGCGATGCGGAGATCCTGCGCTGCGTGGCGCTCGCGGTCGCGGCGGCGCGGCAGGGCCACGCGTTCTTCGAGCTCGAGGACGAGGACGAGCAGCGGATGCGCGGCAGCACCGCACTCATCGGCGCAGACGAATCGCAACCGGCGCCGTTGCGGCTCGACGGCGCGCGGCTGTACCTCGATCGCTACTGGCGTGAGGAGCGCCGGCTGGCGGCAGCGCTTCTCACGCGCAACCGGATGCGCGCCGAGGTCGGTGATCTCGCGACGCTCGGAGCTGCGATCACGCGCCTGTTCCCGGGCGAGGCGGCCACCGAGCAGCGCACGGCTGCTGCCGTCGCGCTGCTGCGCGACCTGACCGTGATCGCGGGTGGCCCCGGCACCGGTAAGACCACAACCGTGGCGCGGATCGTCGCGCTGACGCAGACGCTGGCTGATGAGCTCGAGCAACCGGCGCCGCTGATCGCCCTCTGCGCACCGACCGGCAAGGCCGCGGCGCGGCTGCAGGATGCGGTCGGCGGCCACGCCCGCGCCTCGACGATCCACCGGTTGCTCGGCTGGCTCCCCGGCGGACGCTTCCGCCACGACGCGACCAACCGCCTCCCGCACGACCTGGTGATCGTCGACGAGACCTCGATGGTGCCGCTCTCACTGATGGTGCGGCTGGTCGACGCCGTTCGCGACGACGCCCAGCTGGTGCTCGTTGGCGACCCCGACCAGCTCGCGGCAATCGAGGTCGGTGCGGTCCTGCGTGACATCGTCGGCCCTGCGGCCGAGGCACCGCAGTTCGGGCCCGGCATGCGCGGGGCACTCGCGCGCGTGACCGGCGTTGAGCCGCCGGGTGCGGAGCACCGCTCGTTCGGTGACGGCGTCGCCGTATTGCGGCACGGCCACCGCAGCGTCGCACCGATCGCGACGCTGGCGGAGGCGATCCGCCGTGGCGACGCCGACGCGACCATCGCCGCGCTCGAGGCCGGTCGCGGCATCGTCACCTGGCTGCGCGATCCGGTCGCCGACCCCACGGCCCTGCGCGAGCAGGCAGTTGCCGCCTACGGTCCGCTGATCGCGGCCGCACGGGGTGGCGACGTGGCTGCAGCGCTGCATCAGCTCACGCGCTTTCGCCTGCTCTGCGCACACCGTCACGGCCCGTACGGCGTGGCGCAGTGGACCGACGCCGTCGAGGCGTGGCTGCGTGCGGAGATCCCCGACTTCGAGCCCGCCGCACAGCCCTACGCGGGTCTGCCGCTGCTCGTCACCCGCAACGACTACGAGCTGCGCCTACACAACGGCGACACCGGTGTGGTCGTCAGCGGCAGCGACGGCGGTGGCGAGTTGCGGGCGGTGTTCGACGCCGGCGGCACAACGATCGAGCTGGCGCCATCCCGCCTCGCCGACGTCGAGCCGCTGTTCGCGAGCACCGTTCACAAGAGCCAGGGCTCCGAGTTCGACGTGGCCGCGCTGCTGCTCCCGGAGGCCGACTCGCCGCTGCTCTCCCGCGAGCTGCTCTACACAGGCGTCACTCGCGCCCGCCACACGCTGATCGTCGCGGGCGCGGAGGAGTCGGTGCGCGCGGCGGTCGCGCGGCCAGCGGGCCGCGCGACCGGGTTACAGGAGCTCCTCTGGACGCCGGCGGGCGGCGTCAGCTCGACCCGACTGAGCGTCAGCGCGGCCTCGGCCTTGACGGTCTTGCCGACCATCGCGGGCTTCGACCAGCCGAGGCCGGCGACATCGTGATCGACCGTCACCTCTCCCTCGAGGTGCACGTGGTCGCCGTGGGCGATCGCGTACACGGGAAAGCTGAGCGGGATCGAGATCTGCTGGATCTGCAGGTTCCGGTCAGGTTCGAGGTGGTCCTCACCACTCGGCTCAAGCTTGTCGAGCGTGAACGTCATCTGCGGGTACTTGTCGCTGTCGAAGTAAGCGGCGCCGCGCAGGTCGGCGTCTCGCCTGCGGATACCGCTGTCGATGCTCGCGGTGTCAACCACCAGCTGACCACTGGCGGCCCCCGCGGCGTCAACCGTCACCTCACCGCTGAAGCGCTCGAACGCACCTGTCACCGGCAGCAGGCCGAATAGTGCCCGCTTTGAACAGCACTTCGCTGCTGGCGGGGTCGACCTGCCAGATGCCCTCGGGCAGCCGGTCGACGATCAGCGCGTGGTCGTGGTCGTGGCCCTCGTGGTCGTGGTGCTCGTCGTGGTCGTCGTGGTCGTGGCCCTCGTGATCGTGGCCCTCGTGGTCGTGCTCGGTCTCCTCGGTCATGCGCGGCAGTCTCGCACACCCCTTCTACCCGCCGTTGTATGTCGCATAGGCGTACAGCGGCGGGTAGAAGCGCTGGCTAGAGTCCCGTCGGTGACTTTGATCCCGCTACTCGGTGACCGCAGCGATCACCGGAGTCACATCGAGCTCGACGCGATCATTCCTCAGCTCAACAACGAGTTGGATGTTGTCGCGGAGTGGGTGCCGACGGACTCGGGCTTCGAGATCACCGCTTATGACGGCGTCTGGGTGGTGCCGGGAGGCCCCTACGCCAACGATCAGGCTGTGATCGACGCGCTCCGAACCGCGCGCGAACGACAGACCCCGATCCTCGGTACCTGCGGCGGCATGCAATACGCGGTGATCGAGTTCACGCGGAACGTCCTTGGCGTGGCCGCCACCCATGCGGAGTCCGATGGCGAGGCCGACGACAACGTCGTAAGCGGGCTCGCGTGTTCTTTGCAGGGCCAGGAGCGACTGGTCAGCCCGGTGGCGGGCACCCGCTTCGCGAGTTGGTACCCCGAGCCGTTCCTCGGCATGCACTTCTGCAGCTACGCCCCCACGCCCGACGCCGTCGGGGCGTTGCAAGAGGCCGGCGTCATCGTCGGCGCGACGGCACCCGACGCAGGCGCCGAGGTACTCGAGCTCCCCGACCACCCCTTCTATGTGACGAGCATGTTCCAGCCACACATCGGCGCGTCAGCGGGCGAGCCGATCGATCAGCTGATCCACGCCTTCATCTCCGCGGTCACCGCAAGCTAGGACGCATACTTTCCGCCTCCACGTCGTAATACCGACGTTACGGCGGGAAGAACGCCTCACCGACCGATCAGCTGATGCGCGCGATCGACGCCTTGCTGATGAGCTCGAGCGCCTGACGTGATGGGAGGCCGGTCC
The DNA here is from genome assembly GCA_963720195.1 of uncultured Conexibacteraceae bacterium. GTDB lineage: Bacteria > Actinomycetota > Thermoleophilia > Solirubrobacterales > Solirubrobacteraceae > Palsa-465. The sequence goes on along the minus strand of CAVRFD010000003.1, from coordinate 321,841 downwards.
GGGCGGCCGCAACGTCGCCGATTTCGACCCTGTCAGCGAGCTCGATGGCGGCCTTCATCACATACAGGTAAGGGCCGCTGCCGAGGCTGATCCGCTTGACGCCGATGGCGAACAGTTCCTGGGCCGTCGGCTGGCCGTCGCGTGGCCCGATAAGGACGTTCACCGGTTTCGGTACGACTGCCGCGACGATCGCTCGAACCTCTTCCATCGTCGGCGGAAACGGGGCGTAGAGAACATCGGCGCCGACTTCGGCGAACGCCTGCAGCCGACGGATGGTGTCGTCGATGTCAGGCAGTCCCTGAATGAAGTTGTCAGTGCGGCCGGTGACGACGATTCGCCCCTTTGCGGCCTCGACGGCAGCCTTCACGCGCGCGACCGCCTCATCGAACGGACGGATCGGATCGTCTGGATTGCCCGAGGTGTCCTCGATCCCGATGCCGGCCAGTCCGGCCTTGATCGCAGCCTCCACGCTCGCGCCGACCGCTTCTGGAGTGTCTCCATATCCATCCTCGAAGTCGCCGTTGACCGGGAGACCGCTCGAGTTGTGGAGGATCTGAGCGTGCTCGAGGTGTTCCTCACGACTGATCTGGTGCCGGCCGTCGACCCGTCCCAGACTGAACGCGAGGGCCGCCGACGAGGTTGCTGTCGCCTCGAATCCGGCCTGCGCGAAGATCGCGGCGGAGAGGCCGTCCCAGGCGTTCGGCATAACGAAACCGGGACCGTCGTGAAGCGCTCGGAACCGCTCGGCCAGCTCGCTTTGGGTGGCGCTCATCTCTCTCCTCTGTCGCGTGGGCATCGTGTCACGTGGGCAGGACTCGCACACGTGCGTAGGACTCGCACGGTAGTCCAGAAAGCATTGGGCCCGGCTCGAAGGCCGGGCCCAATAACTCCAACATGGATCACCACTGAACTACAACGTCCCAGGACTTAAACGAGTGTCTGCCTGGGCGGCGTGACACTCCCGACCACCGGGACGGGCCGCCCCGCCGTAACGGGGCGCGTGGCGCCGGTTGGGCCTTGCGGCCCGCGGTCGAGTGGGCGATCCGCCGGACTACAAAGATTACCGAGCCGGCCGGGACAAGGGCGCGGCGGGCCGGCGGCTTGACGCCGCCGGCCACACACCAAACGCCTAGGCCAGGTGGTTGGCCTGCAGGAACTTCTTGGCGATGACGGCCGGCGAGACTTTGTCGAGCTCGGCAGCCGCGTCCAGCTTGATGATCACCGACTGCGTCAGCAGTGCGTTGACCTTGTTGATCGTCTTCAGGAACGCCGGACCCTCGGTGTTGACGACGCTCTGCTTGACGACGAGGCCGACGTTCTGGAAACCGAAGATGAACTTCGGATCCTTGAGCGCCACGTACTTGCCGCTCTGCAGCTGCGGGTCGGTCGTGAAGCCGGCGATCGCGTCCGCCTGACCGTTGTCGAGCAGCGAGTAGAAGTCGCCGATGCTCACCGGGCTGAACGTCGGGACGACGCCGTAATACTTCTTCAGGCCCGGAAGCCCGTCCGGGCTGCGGGTCGCGAACGGCGAGTCGCCGTCGAGCTTGACGGCCGTGCCGAGCTTCTTCAGGTCACCGATCGATGACAGGTGATTCTGCTGGGCGTACTTCTTGGTGACCACGATCGCGTCGGCGTCGGTGAATGGCGTCGCGTTGCTGAACGTGTCGCCCTTCTTCTTCAGCCAGTTGCGCGTCTCGGTCACAGCCGCTGACGAGCTCTTCGGGTTCGCTGTGATCCCGGCCACCGCCGACAACAGCGTGCCGTCGTACTCGGGGTAACCCTGGATCTGACCCGAGGTCAGGGACTTCCAGATCAGCTCGGAGGAGCCGATGTTCGACTTCACCGTGACCTTGTAGCCCTGCGCCTTGAGGGCGTCCTGGTAGAGGTCGCCGAGGATGAACTCCTCGGCGAAGTTCTTGTCGCCCAGGACGACCGCGGGCTTGCCGGCGCCCGGCAGCGCGTGCGCTCGCACGGACGCCGAGCGTGTGTAGGCCGCGGCGCTGCTCGCGCTGGCCACGGCATATCCGATCACGCTCGCCATCGCCAGGGCGATGAGCACGAAGCGTGAAACATAGTTGCGACTTACCTGCATCACTTCCTCCTGTTCGTTTCCGGTACGTCTGTTCAAGTTGCCGGCATGAGGGCCCGAACCTTCGGGCTCTTACACCAGTTCCGGGACCCGTGGCTCTGCGAGCCACGGCGCGACGTCGTCATCGGTCCCAAAGTCGCTGCCGCCGCGAAGCGGGACAGGGGTGAGCAGCCGCTGCAACTGAGCCAGCAGCAGGTCCTGCGTGATCGCCAGAGCCGCGATCACGATCGCCGCTCCCAGCACCCCTGAGAGGTGGTAGCCGGTTTCGTTGTTGATGATCGATCCCAGGCTGTCGTCATCCCCAACGAGCGCGCCGAGTGTCGTGGTCGAGACCACGAACAGCGCAGCCGTCCGGATGCCGGCCATCAACAGCGGGATCGAGTTGGGCACCTCCACCTGCCACAGGACCTGCCACCCGGTCAGCCCCATCCCCCGCGCCGCGTCGACGAGGTCGGGGTCGACCTGATCGATCGCGACGTACGCGTTGGTGATGATCGGCGGGACCGCCAGCACGCAGAGCGCGAGCAGCACGTTCTTCAGGCCGAGCCCGAAGAAGGCCAGGCCGATCGCCAGGATCGCGAGGCTCGGCAGCGCGCGCCAGACATTCCCGAGGTTGATCGCGATGAACGAGCCCTTGTGGATGTGGCCGAGCCAGAGACCGATCGGCAGCGCGATCACAAGCGAGATCGCCATCGCGATCGCGGCGATCTTGATCGTCCCGAGGACGTAATAGGTCAAGGTCGGCAGGTGCTGGGCGCCCGGAACCTGGCCATTGCGACCGATGAACTGGAACGCGTCGACGAAATTGTGCATCGCCAGCCGTCCCTCAGCCGATCCGCACTCGCGCCCACGGGGTCAGCAATCGCTGCACTCCCACCAGTAGCGCGTCGGCGGTGATCGCCAGCAGCACCGCGAGCGCACCGGCCGCGATCAACTCGGTCTTGAAGACGTTGTCGCTGATCGCGGTCAGGATCGGGACTCCGAGTCCCTGGTTGACGACCAGAGCGGCGAGCGTTGCCAGTGCGATCGTGCTCACGGTCGCGATCCGCAGCCCGGCGATGATCGCGGGCAGCGCCAGCGGCAGGTCGACGCGCCACAGCATCTGGCGACGACTCATCCCCATGCCGGTCGCAGCGTCCCGCACGTCGCTCGGCACGCTCCGCAACCCGGTGAGGATGTTGCGGAACAGTATGAGCAGCGTGTAGGAGACCAACGCAACCTCGGCGGTTGCGCGGCTCAGCCCGAGGCCGGGCACACCCACCAGCAGCTCGAACAGCGCCAGCCCGGGGATCGTGTAGAGGAACGAGGTGAACGCGATCACCGGCTGCTCGGCGCGTCGGTAGCGGTACGCGAGCAGGGCTAACGCCATCGAGATCGCAAACCCGATCCCAACCGCGATCAGCGTCAACACGATGTGCTGACCCAGCGCGGGCCACAACACGTTGCCCCAGTTCTGTTTGAACCAGCCCCAGCAGAACAGGTGGTTTGCACGTTCGCACGAGAACCCGCTGGGCGAGCCGAAGCTCGGGACGATCCCGCCCTTGTTCATGCCTGTCCCCCGGCTGCCGGGTGGGTGGGGCCCGATTCGGCCAGCCCGTTGGAGCCGCCGTTCTTGAGAACGTGACCGATGGCCTCGAGCGTTGCCAAGCCAACCGCAGCACCATTCGCATCGACGACCGTGAGCGGCTCGCCGCCACCGGCGAGGACCGCCGAGAGTGCGTCGCGCACATTGGTGGTGACCGGAATCTCGGCGGCGGGCCGGTTGCCGTTCATGCTCACGAGCTCGACCTCGGCCAGTGTGGTCAGCCCGAGGCGCTTGAGCGCGCGATCGGGGCCGACGAACTCGGCGACGAACTCGTCGGCTGGGTGATCGAGCAGCTCCGCGGGCGTCGCGTACTGGGCGAGGATGCCGCCCTCGCGCAGGATCGCGATGCGGTCGCCGAGCTTGATCGCCTCGTCGATGTCGTGCGTGACGAACACGACCGTCTTGCGCACCTGCGCCTGCAGGGTGAGGAAGGCGTCCTGCAGGTTCGCACGGTTGATGGGGTCGATCGCCCCGAAGGGCTCGTCCATCAATAGCAGTGGTGGGTCCGCGGCGAGCGCGCGGGCGACGCCGACTCGTTGGCGCTGACCACCTGAGAGCTGGTTCGGATACCGATCCGCGACCTCTTCGGCATCGAGCGCAATCAGCTTGAGCAGCTCGTTCACGCGGGCGTCGATCCGATCCCTGTGCCAGCCGAGCAGCTTCGGAACGGTCGCGATGTTCTCGCGGACGGTCAGATGCGGGAACAGGCCGATCTGCTGGATCACGTATCCGATCTCGCGCCGCAGCTCGGTCGGGTCGCGTCTCAGCACGCTCTTGCCGCCAAGCAGGACATCGCCGCTGGTCAGCGGGATCATCCGGTTGATCAGCCGCATCGCGGTGGTCTTGCCGGAGCCGGATGGTCCGACGAGGACGCAGACCTCGCCGGCGGGGACGGTGAAGCTGAGGTCGTGGATCGCGGGCTCGCGGCGACCGGAATAGCGCTTCTGCACGTCGCGCAGCTCGAGCTCGAGTGCACGTGACGCGTCCCCGCCTGTTGCGTCGCCCCCGGACGGGCTCGCGTCTCTCGTAAGCGCCCCGTCAGCCATCAAATCGTGAATTTCGATTGCTTTAGTCGAGATAGCTCGCTGAGGGTACACCAGCGTCGCGCTTGGCCGACGCCGACGGACCCGGCGAGCGCGTACTCGGCGGACTTAGGAGCTGGCCACGACAGCAGCAAGCGACGAGGTTGCGTGCCCCAGGAGATTTCGATCTGAGTCATACGCGTGCGCCTCGGCGAACGCGACCCGGCGACCAACGCGCTGAGTCCTGCCATGAACTTCCACCTCCTGGCCGTCAACCGGCAGCGGCCTGAAGAAGCTGACTTTGAGCTCAATTGTTGCGTATGCGTTCGCTGGACTGGACTTGGTTATCACCGCGCACCCGATCGCGGTGTCCATCAGGGTGCAGAGGAAGCCGCCGTGAACCGCACCATTCGGATTCAGGAAGGAGCGGTCCGGGGCGCAGACCATCCTGACTTCCCCCCTCTCGACCGACACAAACCGCGCGGGGAACAGGCTCATGATCGGCGGTGGTGGGTAACGGCCGTCCGCGATCCCCTGAACGAGCTCGAGGCCACTCACGCCCATCAGCCCACGGCGTAGTTCTTCGGGCCAGAACCAGGTGGTGGTCTTCGTATGCGGCTCCCCCCATTCCAGCGGGTGTCCGCTCTCGGCGTCTGGCCTCGGCACGGTACCGGTCATGCGTGAGCGACCTTACTCGGCGGTGATGGCGGTCGCGCCGGCCGGCGCCGCCGCGGCCGCAGCCGCTTCGGGACGCTGACGCAGCACCGCCGCGCCGACGACGGCGGCCAGGAAGCCGATCACGGCGATCACCGTCCAACCGTGCTCGAAGGCCGTGAGCGACGCGTGTGGCGTTGCCGGCGTGCCGACCACAGCCACGAATATCGACACGCCGACGGCAAGCCCGACCTGGCGGAGCATGTTGACCACGGCCGAGCCGGTCGCGAACGCGTGCGACGGCAGCGCTGAGGCGCCGGTTGCCATGAAGGTCGGCAACGTAAGACCGACGCCGATGCCGGTGCAAATCGTGCCCGGCAGCACCTGCCCGAGATAGTTGGGATGTAGGCCGGCGCGCAGCGCCCACCAGCCAACGCCAATCGCGTAGATGGTCGCACCGGCGCCGATCACGCGCCCGGGTCCGAGCCGCGCAATCAGTTTGCCTGTGATCAGGAGCCCGAACAGCGGCACCATCAGCGGGCCCGGGGCGAAGGCGAGGCCCGTGTGCAGCGCCGACCAACCCCAGACGTCCTGCATCCACAAGACGATCGAGAGCAGCATCGCCCCAAACGCGATCGAGAAGGTGAGCGCAACGACCGAGGCGCCGCTGAATGTCCGGCTGCGGAACAGGTTCGGATCGAACAGCGGGTTGTCGTGGCGCAGCAGCCGCGCGACGAAGCCGATCAGCAGGACGACCGCGGCCGCGAGTGCGGCGACCACACGAGCCGAACCCCAGCCCCAGTCGTTGCCCTCAACCAGCCCCAGGCTGAGCAACGCCACGCCCGCGGTCACCAATGTCGCTCCGAGCGCATCCGGCGCCTTGACCGGATGGCCAGGAACATTCGGCAGTCGCAGCCAGCCGACCGCGATGGCGACGAGTCCGATCGGCACGTTGACGTAGAAGACCCAGCGCCAACTGGCGGCGACCAGCAGGCCGCCGACGACCGGCCCGAGCGCGGCAGCTGCTCCGCCGACGGCGGTCCAGGTGCGAACGGCTCCGTGGCGCTTCTCGGGAGCAGTCGTGGCCAGCACCAGGCTCAGCGATGTCGGCGTCAGCAGCGCTGCGCCCGCGGCCTGGATCACGCGGAACGCGATCAGCATGCCCAGGCTGGAGGCGGCACCGCAGGCCGCCGAAGCCAGCGTGAAGATCAGCGCGCCGAGCAGAAAGCCGTTCTGGCGCGCACGCCCCTCGGACAGGCGCCCAAGCAGCACCAGCAGCGACGCGTAGACGATCGCGTAGGCGTTCAGCACCCAGGACATCGTGCTCAGGTTCTTCTGATGCAGGTCCCGCGCCATGCTCGGCAACGCCACGTTGACGATGAAAAGGTCAAGGCTGGCGAGCACGACGCCCGCACAGACGATCAAAAGGACGAGCGAGGAGGAGGCATCTCGGCGCCGGAGCTGGCTTAGGCGGGTCATAGCCAGAGAAGCTAACACACCTGACTTAGATCCTCCTTGGTCAGCTACAATCGACAGCGATGACAGCAGAGATCCACATGACCGGGAAGCTCGACCCCCGCTCAAGCTGGGGTGCGCCCGTCGCCTGCCCAATCGTCCGCACCTTCGACACGATCGGGACCAAGTCCGCGTACGTCATCCTGCGTGAGGCCCACTACGGCGCGACGCGCTTTGAGGAGTTCGTCGAGCGCACCGACCTCAGCGAGCCGGTGGTCGCCGAGCGATTGCGCGACCTGACCGCCGAGGGGTTGCTCGAGAGGGTCCCCTACCAGGAGCCCGGTCAGCGCAGCCGCAACGGGTATCAGCTGACGGAGAAGGGCAGCGACCTGTTGCCGGTGCTGGTCGCGATGATGCGCTGGGGCAACCGGTGGTTGTTCCCGGAGGGCTCCCGTGTCGACCTGACGCACGCGGACTGCGGCAGCCCGGTGCACGCGGTGCTGCAGTGCGAGGCCGGACACGAGGTCCCGCCGGACGCGCTCGAACTCGGGCTCAGGCCTCGTGTTCGGGGCGCTGCGTGAACTCCGCCGGTAACGACTCGTCGAGCGCGTGGATCGTCGCGATCGAGGCCGCATTCGCCGTCGGGCTCGACTCCATCGGTTCTCCGGACGCCAGCCGCGCCGAATAGATCGAGGAGGCCCCGAGTCGGCGCGAGACGACGGTTGCTTCGACCACCGCGAGCAGCGTCGGGACCATGAGAGCGTCGAAATGCCGGGTGAGTTCGAGCACGAGCACGACTCCGGCCAGCGGTCCCTGCATGGCCGCGGCGAGGAATGCGCCGCCGCCGATCAGGGCGTAGGACTCGGGTAGCGAGCCTGGCCAGACGTGTGAAAACAGTGCCGCGCCGACTCCGGACAGCAGAACGCCGACGGCGAACGTGGGCGTGAACAACCCGCCCGGGGACCCCGAGGCGATGCAGGCAGCAGTGACCAGCGGCTTGAGGATCAGCAGCATCAGTGTGAGTCCGAGGCTGAACCGTCCGATCAGCCCCAGCTGGACGATCGCGCGCCCGTTGCCAAGCAGCTGCGGGTATTGCAACGACAGCAGCGCCAGCAAGCCGAACGCCAGTAGCGGCGCAAACCAGCGGCCGACGTTCTGTGGTCGGGAACGGTTGGCGGCCGAGATCAGGCGCGTCCAGCCGGTCGCAACAATGCCAATGATCGGCCCCATCAGGATCGCGAATACGAGTTGGGATGGCCGGAAGCGGTCTATGCCGACGTGGTAGATCGGCCTGTCGCCCAGGAAGATCCATGCGACCGCCGTGGCTGTCAGCGATGTGAGCAGGGCCGGCAGCACGAGCGGCAGCGCCAACGTACCGAGCATCACCTCGAGCGCAAGCAGCGTCCCGCCGAGCGGCACGTTGTAGACGGCCGCGAAACCGGCACCCGCTCCGGCGGCCACCAACAACCGCCGCTGCCATACAGGCAGCGCTGCCCATTCGGACAGGCGACTGGCAAACGCGGCACCGGCGAGCTGCGGCGCGGCCTCGCGGCCGAGCGATACGCCCATCCCGACGGTCACAATCGAGAGCACGCCGCGCGCGAGGCTCGGAAAGAGCGCGAGCTTGCCGGAGCGCAGCCAGATCGCCTCCGTCACCTCAGTGCCGCCGGTCGAGCTGCGGCCGAGCACGCGCAGACCGACGGTCACGATCCCGGCCGCTGCGAGCAGCGCCACGATCCGCCGCCACCCGGGGGCGGCGTCGACGGACGCCAGTAGCGTCGGACGGTGCACGCCGTAGGTGATGCGCTCGACCAGGCGCAGCAAGCCGACCAGCGCCGACGCGGCCAGACCCGTCATCACCCCAAGTCCGATCACCAAGGTCCAGAAGCGGATGCTGTAGGAGGCGACGATCCCGAGGCCGGTCACGTTGCCCTGCGGCGACGACCAGCGGTCCTGATCCGGATCAGCGCCGCTCACTTGCGCGGATTCTATGCGTGCGACTACGAGTCGCTGTCGGCGAGCCGGTTCATGATCCCCGCAGCTCGCCTGAGCGTCTCCTGGTCACCTGGCTCGAGCTGGGCATGGATCGCCACCTCGAGCCACGCTTCTCTGGCCGCCGGAATCGTGGCGATCAGCGCCTCCCCTTCAGCCGTCGCGCTGATCAGCATCTTGCGGCCGTCTTCCGGGTCTTGAATGCTGCGGATCAGTCCGCCGGAACGGAGGGTCGCGATCGTCTCTGCCATCGACTGGCGGCGAACGTGCTCAGCCTGCGCGAGCGCACTGGTCGTCGTCGGCCCTTCCCGAATGATCCGGCTGAGCGTGTTGAGCTGCGACCAGGTCCACGGCATCTCGCCCGGCGCGGATTCCGCCCGCAGCCGCGCGCGCAGACGAGTCATCGCTGTCATCAACTCGATCGCTGTCTCCACAGCGCTTCCGGTTCGCGCGGGCATGTTCAGATCATAGCGATAGGCAGGCAGCCTGCTATATTTTGTCAGGCAGCCTGCGGACCTCCAGTCACAACCAGAACTCAGAACCCTATGACCGCAACCGACACGTACAGCGCCGAACTCGACACCGCCGCACCTTCCGCGGGCGGACGCGCCAAGCCGTTCGGACCGCGATTCGTCACGCCGATGCTGATGGGCGCGGCGCTCAATCCGATCAACAGCTCCTTGATCGCAACCGGACTCGTGGCGATCGCGAGCGCGATGGGGGTGCCGGTCGCGAGGACGTCGATCCTGATCTCAAGCCTCTACCTGACGAGCGCGATCGCGCAGCCAACGTGCGGACGGCTGTCAGAGCAGTTCGGACCGCGCAGGGTGTTTCTCGCCGGGATAGCGATCGTGCTGCTCGGTGGGATCGTCGGCGGCGTCGCACACGACTTGACGATGCTTGTGGTCTCGCGCGTCATAATCGGGCTCGGCACCTCCGCCGGGTACCCGTCGGCGATGCTCCTGATCCGCAGGCGCGCGACGGCCTCCGGTCTGAAGGCACCGCCGACCAGCGTCCTCGGCTCCCTCGCGGTCTCAGGCTCCGCAACCGTCGCGATCGGCCCGACGATCGGCGGCCTGCTCGTGGGCTGGTTTGGCTGGCGAGCGTCGTTCCTGATCAACATCCCGGTCGCGTGCCTTACGTTCGCCATGGCGCTGCTATGGATTGCGAAGGATCCAGACAAGCTCGGCGGACGCTCCGCGCGCGAGCTCTCCACGAGCATCGACCTCGCCGGCGTCGTCGGATTCGGCACGGCGATGACGGCGCTGCTCGTGTTCCTGCTCTCGCTGCCGCACCCGCATTGGCTCGCGCTCCTTGTCTCAGCCGTGATCTGGGGGGTATTGGTCGCCTGGGAGCTGCGGGCACGCGACCCCTTCCTGGACGTGCGGCTGCTCGCCTCGAACCTGCCACTGACCCGCACGTACATCCGCTACGGCCTGACGCTGCTCGCGATCTACGTGATCCTGTACGGACTCACACAGTGGATCCAGGTCGCCCACGGATTCTCAGCCTCCAAGGCCGGGCTGATCCTGATCCCGATGGGCGCTTTGTCGGCTGCGACCGCACGCGTCGTTTCGCGGTACACGGCCATCTACCGCTCACTGATCTTGTCCGCGGCGCTGCTCGTAACCGGCGGCGTCGCCGTCCTCCTGCTGACCAGCCACAGCCCGGTCCTGGCGATCATGGCGGTAACGGCCCTGTTCGGACTGGCGTCCGGATCGAGCAACGTCACCAATCAGACCGCCCTCTACAAGGAAGCGCCGGCGGAAGGGCTCGGCACCGCCTCGGGGCTGCTGCGCACCTTCGGCTACGTCGGTTCGATCGCCGCCGCGACGATCACGAGCCTCGCCTTCCACACCCGTGTCGACGACCCAGGACTACACAAGGTCGCGCTGGTCCTGATCGGCATCGGAATCGTCGTCCTGCTGATGACCATCTTCGACCGCCAACTCTCAACCAACCACCCAAGGAGCACGCAAGGATGACCACGGATGCCCCGTCGATCGTCCCCGCCAAGACCGCACTGATGCTGATGGACTTCCAGCCCATGATCCTCGCCTCGATCGGCGAGTCTGAGGAGTTGCTTGCACGCGCTCACGCCGCGCTCGATTGGGCGCGATCCGCGAACGTCCGTGTCGTCTACGTGCGCGTCGCGTTCACGCCTGAGGACTACGCAACGATCCCCACCCACAACGGAACGTTCGCGATGGCCGCCGCCAACAAGATCCTGGCCGACGGCACCCCCGAGAGCGCAATCGACGAGTCGTTCGAGGTCCGCGACGGCGACATCGTCGTGCGCAAGACCAGATTCGGTGCGTTCAGCACGACGGATCTCCACTCCCGCCTCCACGCCGAGGGCATTGACACCCTGATCATCGCCGGAATCTCCACCGGCGGCGTCGTCCTTTCGACGCTCCGTGATGCCGCCGACGCCGACTATCGGCTGTACGTCCTGGCCGACGCCACCGCAGATCCCGATCCCGAGGTCCAGCGCGTCCTGATCGAGAAGGTCTTCCCTCACCAGGCCGAAGTCATCCGGACGGACGACCTGCCCGCGCGGGCGGTAACGACGCCCGCGTGAGGACGTAGCCTGCGGTGGATGTGGGATCTGCAGCCGACGCTCGTGGGTCAGGTCGTCCGACTCGAGCCACTCGCACCCAAGCACCGTGACGGTCTACTGGCCGCCTCCTCGCCGCCGGAGATCTGGGAGTACTGGCCGTTCAACCCCGGCGCGAACGAGGCGGCCTTCGACCGCTGGTTCGAGCACTCCCTGCGGACCGCGAAGGATGGCGGCGACGCGCACTTCGCGACGGTCCTGCAGGCGACCGGCGCTACGGTCGGCAGCACAAGCCTCTGTACCGTACGCGAGCGCGACCGCGGGCTTGAGATCGGCTGGACCTGGCTGACGCCGGCCGTCTGGGGCACGGGCGCCAACGTCGAGGCGAAGCTCCTGCAGCTGCGCTATGCGTTCGAGACGCTCGGATGCATCCGGGTCGACTTCGACACGTACGAGCAGAACGCACGGTCCCGCGCCGCGCTGGCCCGGCTCCCAGCCCAGTTCGAGGGCGTCTGGCGCAACTACTCGATCCGTGAAACCGACGGCAGCGTGCAGTCGTCGGCCTTCTACTCTGTGATCGACGATGAGTGGCCTACCGTGCACGCGAACCTGATTGCGAGGCTCGATGCACTCGCCGATGCAGGCAGTCCCTGAGGAGCCGAACGTTGCGCTGCGGCCGGCCGCCGACGGGGGCCAGGAGGTGGTGCTGACGTTCCCGTACGACGGCCATCTCGTGGCGGCCGTGCGCACGCTGCCGGGGCGTCGGTTCGACTGGGACCGGCGTGAGTGGTCGGCGCCGGCCGACGGCTGGGTGGCGGCCAAGCTTGCCGAGATTCTGCGCTTCCGGCCCGAGCTTCGACGCACACCGGAGTTCGACGAATGGCTCGCGGCAACAGAGCAGCTCTGGATCGGCCACGTGCGCACGACGCGCTACGACGGCCGCGGCTGGTTCGCGCTCGACACGCTTGCCGGCACACCGTCGGCCGCCTTGCGCGACGGCGCGATCGAGCTCGACGCCCGCTGGCTGGTGCCACTCACGCACGACGCCGCGATGGCCCTGCTCGAGCTGCGTGACCCCCGGCTCAGCCTCGGCGCACGCCGTTGCCTCGAGGCGCTCGAGCACGGCGAGCAGCCACCGGCCGCGCGCCTGATCCTCACACGCAGCGTCGCCGGTGAGCGCTTCACGCTCGAGACCTTCTGGGACCCCGAGATCCAGACGGCATTCGAGCAGCTGCCCGGCGCAGCCTCCAACGAGCTCAAGCTCGACGCCTGGATCGTTGACCAGCTCGACGCCTTCATCGCACTGCATGAGGTGGAGGTGGCGCCGGCCGCCGCACGACTCGCTGGCGATGCTGGCCGAGCAGCACCGCGTCGCCCAGCGGGCCGTCGCCGCGTCGCGGGCAACCGCTGCCGAGCCGCTTGACGAGGTTGCCGAGCGACTCGGTGGCCGGCTGGCACCGTTCCAATGGGTCGCCGTGCGATACGCGCTCGACAAGCGCCGTACGTTCCTCGCCGACGAGCAGGGGCTCGGCAAGACGGTCGAGGCGCTGGCAGCGCTCGAGGGCGACGAGGCGTTCCCGGCGGTCGTCATCTGCCCGGCGTCGATGAAGCTGACCTGGTCGCGTGAGGCAGCCCGCTGGCTGCCTCACCGGTCGCAGACGGTCGTCAACGGCCGCGGATCAACGCCGGCGCACGCCGACATCATCATCCTCAACTACGAGATCGTGCAGGCGCATCTCGAAACGCTCGGACAGCGGCGACTGAAGGCACTCGTCGCCGACGAGTCGCACTACTGCAAGAACCCGTCCGCCAAGCGCACGCGCGCCGTCAGGCGCCTGGCCGACTCCGTCAGCCGCGACGGCCTGCGGCTGGCACTGACGGGTACGCCGGTGATGAACCATGCCGACGAGCTGATCGCCCAGCTGCGCGTGATCGGACGCCTGGGCGAATTCGGCTCCGGTGCGAGCTTCAGCCGTCAGTTCGAGGGCGAGCTCAGCGAGGAGCGGCTGCATTGGCACCTGCGCCGCCACTGCTTCGTCCGGCGGCTCAAGTCCGAGGTCCTGCCGCAGCTTCCGGCCAAGCGCCAGGTAGTCGTGCCGGTCTCTTTGAACAACGAGGAGGAGTATCGGTTGGCCGAGGACGACGTGATCAAGTGGCTGAAGAGCCAGCCGCTCGATCTCAAAGAGCTCGACGCCAAGATCGCAGCGACACTGCGGGCCGAGCGGCTGGCGCAGCTGACGACGCTGCAGCGTCTCGCAGCCCGCGGCAAGCTCGCGGCGGCCTTGACGTGGATTCACGACTTCCTCGCCTCCGGCGAGCCGTTGGTCGTGTTCGCGCGGCACGTCGAGGTGCAGGAGGCAGTCGTTGCGCGCTTCCCTGACGCGTTGCATCTACTCGGTCAGGACACCTTCGTCGAGCGTCAGGCGTCGATCAACGCCTTCCAGGAGCCAGACGGCCCCCAGCTGATCATCTGCGCCACGCGCGTTGCCGCCCAGGGGATCACCTTGACGCGAGCCTCGAACGTGGCGTTCCTCGAGCTCGAATGGACACCGGCGATCCACGACCAGGCGGAGGACCGCTGCCATCGCATCGGCCAACGTGACGCGGTCACGGCCTGGTACCTGCTGGCCGCAGAGACGATCGACGAGACGATGGCGCGCCTGATCCAGCGCAAGCGCGAGATCGTCGACGCGATCACCGACGGTCGCGAGCTGCCGGACGGCGGCCTGATCGACGGCGTCGTGCGCGAACTGCGCGACGGCAAGCCGTTCCGGCACCTGCACGCGGTCGCGACCGATTCAGGCGCCGATGCCGAGTTCGCGGGCGGCGCCGAACGGCGCTGGCGCCGGCGGAGCCCCGCCGAGTCGTAGCGCTACCGCCGCAGAGCTTCCTCCCCGAAGCCCCGCCGGCGTCGGCGCCGGCACGGCTCGGGGAAGGAAAGTTGCCGTAGGGGCGCCTTTCCTTCCCCGAGTTAACCGGTCCCGACACGAGGGAGCCGAAATCCGTACTCACACCGGATTTCGACTCCCGCCCCGCTCACCACTTGCCGCGGTGGATGACCTCGTCGAACGGGCGTCGGTTGGGGTTTTTGATCGGCTTCAGCGGGCGGCCGGCCGGATAGCCGAAGTCGATGATGTAGCGGGCCAGCTTGCCCTCGGGCAGGCCGAGGACCTGGGCGGCCAGCTCCTGGTCGCCAACCGAAGAGTGGCCAGAGCCGATCCCAAGATCGGCGGCGGCGATCATCATCTGCATCGACGCCTGGCCGATGTCGTAGAGGACGCTCTCGCGCGTGTGGGGGTCATCGACGTCGTCGATCACGATCACGACCGCCGCGGCCGCGCCGGCGATGTGGCCCCCGCCCCGCCAGACGGTTGATAGCTGGGCGAGCTGGTCGCGGTCGGTTACGACGACGAAGTCCCAGGGCTGGCTGTTCTGTGCAGGAGGGCGCGCGCCAGGCGGCCTCGAGGATCCGCTGGAGCGCGTCGGCCGGCAGCGGCTTATCGATGAACTCGCGCACGTTGCGGCGCGCGGTGATCGCATCCCAGGTCTCCATCTCTCGTGCCTCCGTCGTCGTCAGAGTTTGTCAACTGAAATGGTGAAGATAGCCTCGAACTCCTCCTCAGGATGCACCCACCTCAGTCCGTCGCTCGAGATCAGGGCATCGATCGGAGCGGTCATCGGCTCGTAGCAGATGAACTGGGAGGCCTCGGGCGCGTATACCTGTCCGACCGGATAGCCCGAGACGTGCGTGAGCCCGATCCGGCGGCGGTCATCGCCGACCGCAAACGTTGGCGGCGGCTCGTCGGGGCCGCCACCGTGGAGCACCGGATAGTTGGTGTCGAACGTCCTGTCTTCGAGCGGCCCGTCCAGCGACCCCGCGACGACGGCCACCGTCTCGCCGGTCGGGAGCATGCGCTCGTCGACCAACGCCTGGCGCGCGACGGGGATCTCAACGTTCCAGTCGTGCCGATCCGACCCCGGCAAGGTCAGGTAAGGATGGAATCCGAATGAGATCGGGACCGGGGCGCCGCCGCTGGCGATCACCGTGAACGTCACGGTCAGCGTCGTGCCCTCGATCGCTGCGTGGTAGCTGATCCTGTGCGGGAACGGGAACGCGGCCATGTACTCGGGGACGGCGGCGAAGTCGAGCTCGGCCGTCGAGCATTGAGCGGTCGGCATCGGTGACGTTCCAGTGCGGGCTCGCTGTCAGCAAGCCGTGGATGGCGGTGCCGGTCGCGCCGTCGCGATGTGTGATCGGCGAATCCGGATCGAGCTCGACGCGGTGCCCGCGCAGCTCGAAATCCCACGACGACAGGCGGTTGGCCCAGGGGTGCAGCACCGGCAGCGCGAACGTCGAACCGTGCTCGGCATAGGCCTGCAGGCCGTTGCCCTGATACAGCAGTTCCTCGCCCTCGTGCCGCAGTGAGCTCCCGATCATTCCGACCTCGGGGACGAACGTCGCCTCCAGGCCGGCATCCGGGTCGGCAATGGTGATCTCGTAAGGCATATGCGCAGTCTCCCAGACCGGCGCCGCTCAGCCCGTGTTTCGCAAGCCGCTGGCGATCCCGTTGATCGCGAGCAGGCTCAGACGCCCAAGCTCCTCATCTGAATCGACGTCGCCGCGGCGCCGGCGCTTGAGCAGCTCGATCTGGACGAAGGAGAGCGGATCGACATACGGGTTGCGACGATCGATCGACGCCTGCAGCACCGGCTCGGAGTCCAGTAGACGCCCGCCGCCACGGATCGCCACGAGCTCGGCGCGGGTGAGCTCGAGCTCCTCGTCAAGCAAACCCCAGATGCGGTCGCGCGCAGCGATGTCATCCCAGAGGGCGACGTAACGGCGGGCGATCCCGGGATCGGCCTTGCTGCAACCCATCTCGGCGTTGGCGATCAGCGAGGAGAAGAAAGGCCACTCGGCGGTCATCGCGCGCAGGGTCTCAAGTCCGTGGCGCTCGCGCGCCTCACGCAACGCGGTCCCGAGGCCGAGCCAGGCAGGCAGCACGATCCGTGACTGTGTCCAGGCGAACACCCACGGGATCGCGCGGAGATCGTCGATGCCGCCGGCGGCCTGGCGGCGCGCCGGTCGGGAACCGAGCCGCAGACGCGACACCTCCTCGACCGGCGTGACGTTGAGGAAGAACTCGACGAAGTCAGGGTCCTCGTGGACGAGCTGCCGGTACATCGCCTCAGACGTCCGCGTCATCTCCTCGAGCACGTGCTCATAGAGCGGCGGGTGTGCCGGCTGCGCGAGTGACGCGCCCTCCCGCAGCAGCGTCGCCGCCGACGCGAGCAGAGTCGCGCTGGTCGTCAGCTCCAGCTCCCGGTGCGCGATCTCACCGACCGTGTACTTCGCGGTCAGCACCTCTCCCTGCTCGGTCATTTTCAGCCGCCCGTCGACCGTCCCCGGCGGCAGCGCCAGGATCGCGTCGTTGGTCGGCCCGCCGCCGCGACCGATCGCGCCGCCTCGGCCGTGGAAGAAGATCCAGCTGACGCCATGGCGCCGCAACATCTCGGCGATCCGGCTCTGCGCCAGGTACGTGCCCCAACCCGACGCCACGTAGCCGACGTCCTTGTTGGAGTCGGAGTACCCGACCATGATCTCCTGGTGGTCGCCGACCGCGCGCAACGCCGCTCGGTAGACGGGCGTCGCGAGCAGCGCCTCGAGCGTCTCGGGCGCGGCGGCGAGCGTCGCGCCGGCCTCGAACAGCGGCACGATCCGCAGCTGCGCCTCGCCCCCACCCGCGCGCGTGAGGCTCGCCTCCTTCATCAGCAGCAGCGCCTCTAGAACGTCTGACGGCGCCTCGGTGCCGGAGATCACGTAGGCGTCGATCGCGCCGCGGTGCGGACCGTCGAGCGCGCGCTTGATCATCCTGAAGGTCTCGATCACTTCGCGCGTCGACTCGCCGAAGCGCGAGATGTCGGCGGGGATCAGCGGCCGATGGTCAGCGATGTTCGCGGTCAGCAGCGCGACGCGCTCGGCCTCCGGCAGGCTGGCGTAGCCGGAGGCCACGCCCAGCGTGTCGAAGACCTCGTCGAGCGCCGCCCGGTGAGCCTTCGCGTGCTGGCGCACGTCGAGCGTCGCGAAGTGGAAGCCGAAGACCTCCACCTGACGGATCACGTCGCGCAGATCGCCGCCCGCGCTGAAGGCGCCGCCGTCAGCGATCAACGCCCGCTCGACCGCGCGCAGATCCACCAGCAGCTCAGCCGGAGACCCGTAGCCTCCCTCCCCTTCAACCGCAGTTGCCCGCACCCGCTCACGCATGAACGTCAGCGCGCGACGGTAGGGCTCCTCGGAGTTCAGCGATTGCAGCCGTTGCGCCAGCTCTGGGAACAGCTCGGCACCGCGCGCGAGGACCGGCTCGAGGCCCGCGCCAGGCGCAGAGATCCGCTCTGAGAACGAGAGCCGCCCGGCGATCGTCTCGAGCCGCCCCTCGAGGAACGCAGGCACTGCTCGCGCAGCAGCGCCAGCGTCTGCACCGTCGTCTCCGGGGTCACGAACGGGTTGCCGTCACGATCACCGCCGATCCAGGAGCCGAATCGCAGCAGCGGCGGCGTCGGGATCTCGGTGCCCGGGATAGGCGTCGCGCAGCGCTCGGTCGAGGTCGCGGTACACGCGCGGAACCACGTCGACGAGCGTGCTCGTGAAGTGCACGAGTCCGCCGCGCACCTCGTCTAGCACGGTCGGCGAGATCGCCCGCAGCTCATCGGAGCCCCACAGCTCCTGCACGGTCGCGCGGATCCGCTCGTGCGCCTGCTCGACGTCGCGGCCAAGGCGGTCGTCCAGCGCCCGCAGCTCGCGAAAGATGCGTGCCTGCTTGTCGATCGTGGTACGGCGTCGGGCCTCAGTCGGGTGGGCGGTCATCACCAGACGGATCTCCGCCTGCGCGAGCAGCGATCGCACCGCGTCAGCAGCCGATCCCGCGCCGCGCCATCTCGACTGACGGCCTCGTCGATCGAGCCCCGCCGCGGCGCTGGCCACTCGCGTGCCTCGCGGGCGCGGATCCGCCGCACGCGCTCGTTGTCCTCGGCGAGATTGATCAGCTGGAACCAGCGCGTGAGCGAGCGGATCAGCAGCTCTATCTGCCTCGAGGTCGAGCTCGCCAACCATCCGCTCAAGGGCGTCACCCGCGTCGGCGTCACCGCTGCGCGCGCGGCGCGCCAACTCGACCGCCTGCGTACGCAGGCTCAGAGTCTCGGGCCGCGCCGCCGGCGTCGCAGACCTCGTCGAGCGTCGCGCCGAGCAGTTCCAGGTCTGCTTCGAGGTCGCGCAGTGCGGTTGTTTGGCGGCCCGGACGGACCGGGTCCTTCGTTCAACAAGGCTCCGGCGCGTCCCGCGTCGCTACTCGAATTCCGGAGGCGTGCCCGCGGGTGCCTCAGTCTTCTCGGCGGGCTCAGCCGTCTCGTTCGCGTCCGCCGTCCCGGCAGCCGCCTGGTGCGGATGGTGGATCTCGTCCGGCTCCTCCGGAACCTCGGCGGCCGTGGTTACGTCATAGGTGCCGGCCTTCTGCGCGTCATCACCGAACTTGTCGACGCTGGCCGTGACCTTCTCGCCGACCTTCGCGATCTTGTCGGCGTACTTGCCGTTGGTCTTCGTGTTGGCGACCTCACCGGCCGACTGCACAGCGCCCTGGATCTTGTCCTTGTTCTCGGCGACCGCCTGCTGTGCCTGGTCGCGCAAACTCTTCAACTTGTCCCCGAATCCCATCCCGGTTCCTTTCGTTAGCCCTCTGGCCCCATCTGGTCGGGAGCTTACGGTCGTGCCTGACCGTTTTCTAGGAGGGTTTCGCTAGATCTCGCCGGTGAACTGGGCGATCGCCTTTTCCAGCGGCTCGAGCGCGGCCTCGACGACCGAGCGGTTGCCGGAAGGCAGCCAGTAACAGGCGCGCTCGCAACCGGCGTTGACGAGCGCCTCGAGTTGCTTCGGATCGGTCGGTGCGCTGATCACCTGGAAGCCGATCGGACGCTCGGCACGGGTCTTGAGCTCGGTCGCCCGCTGGAGCGTCTCCGGACCGGCGAAGTTCGGGAACCAGACATCGCCGAAGGTGAGCACCCGGTCCAGGACCGTTGGGCCATCGCCCCCGACCAGGATCGGCGGGTACGGACGCTGGGCGGGCTTCGGCCACGACCAGATGCGGTCGAAGTTGACGAACTCGCTGTGGTACGACGCCTCGTCCTCAGTCCAGATCGCCTTCATCGCGTCGACCCGCTCCTGCAAGAGGCGCATGCGCGTCCGCGGATCGGTGCCGTGGTTGCGCATCTCCTCGCGGTTCCAGCCGGCGCCGACGCCGAACTCGAGCCGGCCGCCGGACAGGTGGTCGACGGACGCGACCTCCTTGGCGGTGACGATCGGGTCGCGCTCGATCACGAGGCACACGCCGCTGCCGACCCGCAAGCGCGACGTCGCCGCAGCGGCCGCCGTCAGCGCCACGAACAGGTCGTACGTGTGCAAGTACTTGCGCGGCAGCTCACCGCCCGGATACGGGCTCTCGCGACTGGCCGGGATGTGCGTGTGCTCGGCGAAGAACAGCGACTCGAAGCCGTGTTCTTCGACCAGGCGGGCGACCTCGCCCGGTCCGATGCCGTCGTGCGTGGGGAAGTAGCCGATTCCGAAATTCATATGAGACAAGCTACTCGCCGGACTCACGCGAGCGATGTCCGTACTGTTCCCGCACATGCAATTGGACCTGATGATCGAGGGCCAGGAGGGCGTCACCTGGCCGCAGTGGATTGCGATCGCGCGCGCGTGCGAAGAGCACGGCATCACGACGCTGTTCCGCTCAGACCACTACCTCAACCTCGATGGCGAGCGTCCGGCGCGCAGCGCCCTCGATGCGCTCGGCACGCTGATCGCATTGGCTGTCGAGACGACGACGCTGCGGCTCGGCACGATGCTCTCCCCCGCGACCTTCCGTCATCCCTCCGAGCTGGCGAAGCTCGCGACCACGGCCGACCACGTCTCCGACGGCCGCTTCGAGCTCGGTCTCGGCGCCGGCTGGTACGAGCGCGAGCACGCCGCCTACGGCTTCCCCTACCCCGACCTCAAGACCCGAATGGAGGTGCTCGAGGAGCAGCTCCAGATCGTGCTTGGCAACTGGGGGCCTGGCCTGTTCGACTTCACCGGCAGGCATTACCGGCTGGAGGGGCTCGACGCCCAACCGAAGCCCGTCCAGCAGCCGCACCCGCCGCTACTGATGGGCGGGGCGGCAGGTCCACTCGCGGCCCGCTTGGCCGCGAGTTACGCCGACGAATACAACACCGCGTTCGCCTCCGTGGAGGAGGTGCGCGAGCGTCGCGACCGCATCCACAGGGCCTGCGAGGCGGCTGGCCGCGAGCCGATCCCTTTCTCGCTGATGACGCCCGTCGTGGTTGGCGCAGACGATGCCGACCTACGTGCTCGGATCGCGCGCTCGGCGCAGTTTCGCCGCGTCGACCCGGACATGGTGCTGAAAGAGACACCCCCGGAATGGATCGTCGGAACGGTCGAGCAGGTCGCCGAGCAGCTGCTGGCGCTGAAGGAGGCCGGTGTCAGCCGGGTGTTGTGCCAACACCTGCCTCCCGACGATCTCGAGTTCGTGGAGTTGTTGGGGCGGGAGCTGGCGCCACGACTCGTTTGAACAGGCCGCCGCGCAGCCGGACGATGCCGCGCAGGTCCTCGACCGCGGTCGCGACGAGCCTGACGCTCGAGTCGCGGTCCTCGACCCAGTGCACAGGCAGCTCGAAGATCGTGAGCCCGTCGCGCTCGGCGAGGTAGAGCAACTCGGTGTCGAAGAACCAGGTTTGGTTCTCGACCCGATACAGCAGCGGCAACAGCGAACACCGTCGTGCCGCCTTGAATCCGCACTGCGCGTCTGAGAAGCGCACGCGCAGCAGTGCTCGGAGCAACCGGTTGTAGGAGCGCGAGATCAGCTCACGCTTGAGGCTGCGCTCGACCTTCGCGCCCGGCGCCAGCCGGGAACCGACGGCGAGGTCGGCATCCCCGGCGAGCAGCGGCCGCACCAGCGGTCCGAGCCCAGCGAGGTCGGTCGAAAGGTCGACGTCCATGTAGGCGACGACATCGGCGTCACTTGCAGTCCAGGCGGCGCGCAGCGCCCGGCCACGACCCTTCTCGGGGAGTTGCAGCAGACCGACGCCGGGCAGCTCACTCGCCAGCTGCATGGCCAGCGCCCCGGTCAGATCGGAGCTCGCGTTGTCAGCGATCGTGATCTGCACGTCCACCTCGGGCAAGGCCAGCCGTACGTGCTCGTGCAGCCGCCGGACGCTGTCGGCGAGGACCAGCTGCTCGTTGTGAACCGGAACGACGATCTCGAGGCGCTGACGCATCACGCCTCCTTGCGGGCCGCGGCCGACAGGATCTGGGAAGCTCGTCCCGAGCAGTCGTAGAGGACCGAGCCGTCGATCGTGGTGGCCTTGCGACACGCCTCGCTGACCCAGGTCATCGCGTCGCGGCTGCCGACCCGGCCGCCGGAGATGCCGCCACCGAAACCGCCGCCGAAACCACTCGAGTCATCGAGGACCCAGCGGATCTTTCCGGAGCGGATCTCCTGCGCCACCCAGGCGGCGCTGACCTCCGACTCGTTGCCGCTGAAGCCGCCGATCCCGGCGACCTTCGCGCCGTGGTCGATGATCTCGTCCTCGGCACTGGTCTGGCTCGAGATCGCGATCGTGCCGCCGCCGTGAGCCTTGGCGTAGCTGACCACGGAGGTCAGCGACGCGTCGCCCCCGAAGCCACCACCGAAGCCTGCGCCGCCGCGGCCGCCGACGCCGCGGCCGGCGAACCCGCCCCTGCCGGCGAACCCACGGCTCCTGGCGGCGCCGCTGGAGTTAGAGCTGCCGAAGAGGCTGGCGATTCCGCCGCCGGTCGCACCACTCGTTGTGCCGCCTGGCGCACCGCTCCTCGAGCCGCCGCCGGGCGCGCCGCCGCGGAAGCCCCCGCGGCCGCCGAAGCCGCCGAAGCCACCGCCTGCGCCGCCAGGGCCACCAAAGCCCGTGCCGGCGCTCTCCGGGCCACCGGCCGGGAACGTGCTGCTGGTCGCGTGCCCGAGCGTGTCGACCGCCCAGGCGGCCGGTGCGATCGAGAGCGTGGCGAGCACGGCCGCGACGGCGATCAGGCGGGCGCGTGCATGGCCGAGGATCGCCAGCACGGCCGCCGCCGCGATCGCGACCACGATCACGATCGGCTCAAGCCACGTGAACGTGTGCTCGGAATGCATGACCGCGAGCTCGGTCGCGACGCCGGCGCCGATCGCGAGCGAGGCAAGGATCCGGGCGTGGAGGTCACGTCGCAGCAGCTGCGCCGCGCCGGCTCCGACCAGAGCGGCGCTGAACGGCGCAAGGAAGGAAACGTAATAGGGGTGAAAGATCCCCGAGGCGAGACTGAACACCACCGCCGAGGTCAGGAAGGAGCCCCCGACGGCGACCGTCCAGCCGGTCGTGGCGTCGCGGCGACGCATGCGCGTCAGCACGATCAGCCCGATTGCGCTCACCGCGGCGAAGCCGAGCAGCCAGCCAGCCTGCCCGCCGAGCGCGTTGTTCAGCAGCCGTAGCAGGCCGCTGCTGCCGCCAAAGGTCGTCGAGCCGCCGCCCAAGCCGCCAGCCCCGCCGCCGGGGCCGCCCGACTGACCGGCGATCCGGCCCAAACCGTTGTAGCCGGTGATCAGCGACCAGACGCTGTTGTCGGAGGTACCCGCGATCCAAGGACGGTCGGCAGCCGGCGTCAGGGTCACCAGCAGCGGCCAGGCGCCACCGACCGCGACCATCGCGGCGCCACCGGCGAGCAGCTGGCGCGCGCTCTTGAACAGGCTGGTGGGCGAAGCCCAGAACCACGCGAGCGCGATGCCCGGCACCACCAGCAGCGCCGTGCTCATCTTCGCCTCGAAGCCCAGGCCGACCATCACGCCCGCCAGCACGATCCACTTGGTGCGCCCGTCCTCGAACGCACGCACGGTGAACCACAGCGCCGCGACGCAGCACAGGATGACCGCCGCGTCAGGGTTGTTATGGCGTGACATCGCAACCGTGATCGGGGTGATCGCGAGTGTCAGACCGGCGATCGCACCGGCGACACGCCCGAAGCGGCGGCGAACGAGGTCATAGACCAGGGCGACCGTCGCCATTCCCATCAGCGCCTGCGGGACGAGGATGCTCCATGAGTTGAAGCCGAAGATCCGAGCGGACAGCGCCTGGACCCAGAATGCGAGCGGCGGCTTGTCGACCGTCATCACTCCGCTGGGGTCGAAGGATGCGTACAGGAAGTTGTGCCAACTACCGGCCATCGACCGCACAGCGGCGGCGTAATAACCGTTGGCCCAGCCATTTCGTGACAGGTCCCAGAGGTTCAGAACACCGGCCACGACCAGCAGGGCGACGAGCTCTGGACGCACACGCTGGAGTGCCCAGTCACGTGCCCGGGTGAGGCGGTTGGGCGCAGAGTGCCCAGCCGCCTCACCCGGGAGTCGCAGATCAGCGGGGAGTGAGGGAGATTCGAACATGCAAGCCAGCATCCTGACCGTGCATGTGAAAAACGTCAGAGTTGCCTATGAAGTGAGGCAGATCTGTCATGGCAGTTGCGCCTCTGTCCGAACCGATCCGGCAACCGCGATCAGCAGCAGCACTCCGGCGATGACGATCGCGTACACCGTGATGTCGCGAGGGCGAGCAATCGTGCTGAGCTTGCGACCGAGGGTCTTGTAGATCGAGCTGAGGTAATCGGACGTCTGTGCGTCGAAGGAGCGCCCGCCGGACACTCGCGCGATCTGAGCCATCAGCTGCGGGTCGGGCGGGACCGGTACCGGCGGCGCGAAGAAGCCCTGATTGATCGTGCCGTTGGGCGTACCCAGCGCGACCGTGTAGATCGCAACGCCGTCGCGCTTGGCCTGCTCAGCGACCACGACTGGGTTCACGCCCAGGTTGGCGGCGCCGTCCGAGAGCAGCACGATTGCGGCGGGCTCATGGCCACGTTTGCCAGCCCCCAGCAGCTGCAGCGCCAGCTGTAGCGCCGGGCCGGTGTCGGTGCCGCCGCCCGCCTGCTGGTTGTCGACGACGCTACGGGCGCCCGCATGGTTGAGGGATGGGGCCTGGACGGTGTCGGGTGTGTTTGAAAAGGCGACGGCGCCGACCTTGATGCTCGACGGCAGCTGATCGATGAAGCTGTTGGCCGCGCTGATCGCCGCCCCCAACCGTGTCGGCTTGACGTCGGTGGAGGCCATCGAGCCGGAGTGGTCGAGCACGAGCATCAGCGCGGCGTCCCGGATCGGGGTCCGATGCGTAACCCGCGGGCGCGCGAGCGCCGCAACCGAGAACGCCAATGCCGCCAGCAGTGCCAGCAGCGGCAATTGGCGTCTCCAGCCGCCGCGCGGCACGATCGCCTCCCGCAGCGTGCTGATCGCGGTGAATCGCACTGCATAGGCACGGGCGCGCCGACGCATCAGCCGCTGTGCAAGGAGCACCAGCGGGATCAGCGCAAGCGCGAACAGCCAGAGCGGGTCGGCAAAGCTCATCTGAACCTCCGCCCCAGCTCCAGTAGCCAGTCCTGGTCGGTCGACAGCTGCACGTGGTGGATGCCGAGACGACGCAGTTCGGCTGCGACCCGCTCACGGCGCTCACGCTCGAGCGCCGCAAAGCGCTCGCGCAGACCTCGGTTGGAGCTGTTGACCTGGATCAGGGCTCCGGTCTCAGGATCCACCAGGGCGAGACGGCCGGCGGCCGGCAGCTCGGCCTCGCGCGGGTCGCCGACCTCGAGCGCGACCGTCGCGTGTCGCAGGCGTAGCGCCCCCAGCGGGCGTTCCCAGTGATGCTGGTCGCGGAAATCCGAGATCACGACGACCAGCCCGGGCTGTGCGGCGAGGCGGTTCACCCGTCGCAGCGCACCCCCAAGCGCGTCGGGATCATTGTTCCCGTCGACCGCCACACCCTCGGCCAGCAGCCGCCGCAGCGCGATCATGCCTGGCTTGGAACCGCGTGGCGGCAGCACTCGAACGCCGTCGGCGGCTCCGCCGGCTCCGAACGCGACCATCCCGACACTGCCAGCCCGACGCAGCCCCAGGCGCCCGAACACCAGCGCGGCGCCCTCGGCGACGTCGGCCTTCAGCCGGCGGGCCGTCCCGAACGCCATCGACGGCGAGAGATCGAGCACGATCCAGCTCGTCAACGCCCGCTCGGGCACGTGCACGCGGACGTGCATGGTGCCCGTGCGGGCACTCGCCGCCGCATCGATGTGGCGCACGTCGTCCCCAGGCTCGTATGGACGCAGCTGTGCCAGCTCGGTGCCGAAACCCACGCCGACCGCGCGACGGCTGCCGGGCAGCGAACGGGCGATCAAACGGTTGACGGCCGGGTCGAGCGCCTCGATCAGCGCGGCCGGCATCGGCCCGGGTCCCTGACGGGCGTCGGGAGGACGCAGCACAGCTGATTCGCGCGTCGCGCTCACTTACTGACCCACCCCTAGCCAGCAGCCTCGAGGTCCTGGTGCAGCAGGCTGGCGGCGCCCGGAGCCGGGACTGCGGCAAGGATCTGCTCGAGCAGCTCATCCACGGTGACCCCATCGCTGAGCGCGTCATAGGAGAGCACGACCCTGTGCCGCAGCACGTCAGCGGCGAGGTCGTGAACGTCCTGTGCTTCGATATGACCGCGCCCGCGCAGCAGTGCCAGCGCCCGTGCGGACTGGACCAGGCCGATCGGCCCGCGCGGACTGGCACCGAACTCGATCAACGGCGCGAGCCGGCTGAGTCCCCGCTCAGCCGGATGCCGCGTCGCGTCGGCCAGCGCTACCGCGTAGCCGATGATCTCGCGGTCGGCGGCGACCGTCTCGACCGCCTGGCGGTGGCGCTCGAGGTCAGCGAGCGTGACCGCACTCACGCACGTTGACCGCCGGCTGCAGGCTGCGACCGACAACGGCCGCCTCCTCACCCGGCGTCGGGTAGTCGACGATGATCTTCATCAGGAAGCGGTCGACCTGTGCCTCGGGCAGCGGGTAGGTGCCCTCTGACTCGATCGGGTTCTGGGTCGCCATCACGATGAACGGCAGTGGCACGGGGTAGGTCGTGCCGCCGATCGTGACCTGTTCCTCCTGCATCACCTCGAGCAGCGCCGACTGAACCTTGGCCGGAGCGCGGTTGATCTCGTCTGCCAGCACGAAGTTGTGGAACACCGGCCCGAGCTCCGTGTCGAACCGGCCGGTGTCCGGACGCCAGACGCGCGTGCCGACGAGGTCGGCAGGCACCAGGTCGGGCGTGAACTGGATGCGGCCGAAGCTGCCGCCGAGCACGGCGGCAAGCGTCTTCAACGTAAGCGTCTTGGCGAGCCCGGGAACGCCCTCGAGCAGCACGTGGCCGCCGGCGAGCAGGCTGACGAGCAGCCGCTCGAGCATCGCGTCCTGACCGACGATCACGCGCTTGATCTCGCTGAGTGCCTCCGCCAGCGAATCGCGTGCTTGCTCGCGCGCCCGCTGGACTTCTCCGATCTCCGTCATCTGTCCTCCGAGTCCTCGTGTGAATTCTTTTCTGTTGGGTCTGTGGTCATGTGAGCCGCCCGAACCAGAGCAGCGAAACCGCGATTCCGGCCGCGAGCAACGCCAACGCCACGCCGGCGAAGACCGCATCGAGCTGGCGGTGCACCCGTCGCTCACCGAGCTGTTTGGCGAGGTGGGCGTAGATCGACTTCACGGTCGTGCTGTTCGGCGCGCGGTATGCGTGTCCGCCGGACGCGGCCGCGATCTGGCGCAGCTCGGTCGGATCGACCGGAACCGCGCTCGTTACGGTGTGACCGCCACGCTCGAGCTGGATCGTGCCGTTTGGCGTGCCGATCGAGACCGTGTAGATCGGGACGTGTCGCTTCCGTGCTACGCGCGCCACCGCAACCGGATCGACACCAACGTTTGAGGCACCGTCCGAGATCAGGATCATCGCTCCGGGTGGACGCTTGCCGTCGATCTTCGGTGCATCCTCGAGCGCGGTGAGCGCCTGTCTCCAGCGCATCGCCCATCGCGGTGCCTCCGCCGCCGGGCTCGATCTGCGCGATGCAGCACGGGTAAGCCGATGATCGGTCGTCGGCGACTGCAAGATCGCGACGTGGCGAGCGAACTCGATCGAGCCGACCTCGATCGTCGGGGTCACGTCGCTCAGGAAGCTGGTGGCGGCCCGCTTGGCCGCCACCAGCCGTGACGGCCTCACATCGGTCGCCTTCATCGAGTCGCTGACATCGTTGACGAACATCACCGCCGCGCTCTTGACCGGTTCAGTGACCGTGCGCTGTGGCTTGGCGGCGGCGACGATCAGTGCGGTCAGCGCGAGTGCGAACAGCGACGTACGGCACGTGCCGCCGCCAACCGGGCCTGTGCGGGGCGACAGATGGCATCAGCGGCTCGGTCGCGAACGCGCGCGACGCCCGCACCCGGCGCTCCTGCTCGGCCACGTACCAGACGCCGAGCGCCAGCACGACGAGCAGCGCGAGCAGGACGAGCGGCGCGGCGAAGCTCACGGCGTGAATCGTCGGCCGTTCCTTCATCGGCACGGCCGCCATCATCACCATTACGGAGCTGCGGAGGACCTGGATCTGTACGAGTCCCCCGAGCTGGACGCTCGCAGTGACCGAGCGAAGTTGTGCCACCGAGTTGATCTGATGGTCGTCGATCTCGTCGATCACGTCACCGGGCTCGAAGCCGGCCTTATCGGCGGGACTGCCGAGCTTCAACGAGTTGATCACCACGCCCGACGGGGTGGTGACGATCTGCATTCCGAGCCAGTCTGCGCTCGGCCCGTTGCCGGCGACTTGAGCGGATTGAAGCGGCGCGCCGCCTGTCGGGCTGGGCTGGTTCGGCGTCGTCGTCGGGGCACCGATAGCCGACGGTGTCGTCGCCGTCCGGGTTCGATGCTTCGGTTTGGACGATCCGCCGAGGGTCACCGCGAGTGCAACCGCGACGGCGATCACCAGCACGCCGGCTACGGCGGCATAACGGACCGATAGACGGCGGCTGCGCGTCGGGCTCTCCTGCGGCGGCTCCTCCGCCGGAGCCGGCTGGCTCGAGCTCGGGCAGTTGGCGCACGGCACGCCGCTCGGCGGCGCGCGCCGATTCGTCTTCCCAGTTACCCGACCACAGATGCTTCGGTCCGCTCATACGCGACGGCACGTTAGGTTCGAATGATGAGAGGCGAGTAAGAGCATCGTCACAGGTCCTCCTCGTCTCGCGTACTCCCCACCATCGGCCGGAGTCAGCCCCCGCCGCTGCAGCCACAGCTCGAACATAGGATCGGTGATCATCGGGCCATCACCAGTCTGGATGACGTCAGCCTTGGCCAGCAGGCTTTCGAGCGCGTTACCGATGCTCGAGCGCTGGATCCCGACGGCTGCGGCGGTTTCCTCGCTGTGCAGAGGCGTGGATGTCACCGCGATCGCGCGTGAGACCCGGCGCTCATTGACGGTCAGCGCGCGCCAGATCGCACGCATCAGCGGCGCCGTGTCGCGCTGCCGCCTGATCCAACGCGGACAGCCACGTGCTCTCGTTGGCCGTGGCGCCCCGCGCGGTCCGCGCCCACAGGTAGTGGGCGAGCATCATGCTCCGCTGGGGATGGCCTCGAGTGAACTCGAGCAGTGGTGTCAGCGCCGTGCCGGCATCACGCCCGGTATTCAGGAAATGCTGGGTGACGTAACCGGCAACCTCTGCGACTGGTAGCGGCGCCAGGTTCCGCGGGACGGCCTGGTCGAGCAACGGGCGCTGCGGATCCGAGAACAGTTGGGCCATCATGCCCGGCGCCGAACCAGCGAACGCATACGTCGCAGCGTCGAGGTGGTGTTGGATCACGCTGCGGATCTTGCCGTCCGCACCGCGTACCGCAAGCACGTCCTGGATCTCGTCGAAGACGATGAAGCTCGTGACGCCATCCCGCTCGAACAGCAGGGCGGGCAACTCCAGCAGGCGCAGCAACACGGACTCGGCGTCCACGTTGGGGTTGCGCTGCAGGGTCGCGGTGAAACCTCCGCCGCCGAGCGCCAGACCGATGTTCCAGGTGCGAAGCAGGTTCTCGACCGTTCGGCAGACTGGTCCCTTGAGCCGGTCATAGCCGCGCTCGATCCGGACAACGATCTCCGCGATCGAGAGCACGTCCTGTAGATCCACGAGAACCGTCGCCATACCGTCGCGCCCGGCGGCCTCGAGCACCCGGCGCAGCAGCGTCGTCTTGCCGTAACGCCGCGGCCCGACCAGCCGGAACGAATGTCCGCCGACCGCCAGCGCGAGCAGATCGTCAGCCTCCGCGTCACGGTCGATCATCTCCTCCGGGGCCAGGGGCCCGGAGAAACGAAATGGATTCACCTCCAGCGGCATCGGCCACGGATCGTAACAGCTCCGCATCGCTTAGCAATGCACGTTCGCATAGTTTTCCGATGCTGTTCCGCATCATGCGGCGATGCGGAGCCCTACCGGAAGCGATCGACGCTGAACAGCCCGATGTCGTGCGAGGTCTCGCCGTCGACGGCCAGATCGGCCAGGATCTCACCGATCACCGGGCAGAACTTGAAGCCGTGACCAGAACCACCGCCGCCGACGATCACCTGAGATAGGCCGGGCAGACTGCCGATGATGAAGTGCTCGTCAGGCGTGTTCTCGAACAGGCAGCCGGTCATCTGCAGCGCAGGACCGGCCGCGGCTGGGAAGTAGCGTTCGGCGTAACCGCGCAGCATCCGCTCGTCGTCGGCGCGCGGAGTGCGGTCGAGTTGGTCGGCCGCCCCACGCTCCTCGAAGTGGTGGTAGCGCCCGACCTTGAAGCCGGGGATCGCGAACTGCGGCAATCCGTAGTAGCGATCGTCGTCGACCGTCTGCATGATGAACACCGGGAACCGGTCCGGCGTGAACAACTCGGGCCGCTCTGGGTCGAGCCAGGCGAGCACCTGTCGCTCCGCGACGACCGGCAGTCCCGCCAGCTCACTCATCCACGCGCCGGCCGTGAGCACGAGCCGCTCGGCCTCATAGACGTCGAGCTCAGTCGTGACGCGCACGCCTTCTGTCGTCGGCTCCCAACCGGTGACACGTTCGCCCAGGTGCAGCTCGGCCCCGGCAGCAACCGCCCCACTTGCATGGGCCGCGATCGCCCGCTCAGGCAGCACAAAGCCGCCGTCAGGCTGCAGCACCGCCACCATCTCGGGATCGAGTCTGTAGCCCGGGAACCGGCGCGCCACCTCGCGCTCGTCGAGCACCTCGTATCGCAGGTCGTGCTCCTCACACGAACGGATCGACCCTTCAACCACTGCCTGGTCCGGCCGGCTGATGTCCATCGAGCCAGTGATGTAGAGCAACTGCTCCCCCGCCCCCGCCTCGAGCTCCCGCCAGCCCTCATACGCGCGCCGCAGCAACGGTACGTACGCGGGGTCCTCGTTGTAAGCGAGCCGGATCACCCGCGTGATGCCATGCGACGACCCCTGCTCATTCGGCACCTCGAAGCGGTCGAGCCCAAGCACGCGCTGGCCGCGGCGAGCGAGGTGGTAGGCGGCGGCGCTGCCCATCCCGCCGACCCCGACGACGATCGCGCCGAAGCGACTACTCATCCGCTGACACCGTGCATGACGGCGCCACGCTAGCGCGATCAGTGGTCGCGCTTACGCGGCGTCATCGAAGAACTCAACGCTCCCGGGTGATTCGTCCGGCTCGGGGACGATCGGCTCCGCCGGCTCGTCGGGCTCGGGCACCGAGGGCGGTTCCGCCGGATCGCCGGGCGTTCCAGGGTCGGGCACGACCGGCGTCGCAGGGACGGCGGGAACGATCGGCGTCGCAGGCTCGGCCGGCTCGGGCGGAACCTCCGAGCTCCCGGGGTCGGACACGATGTCGCCGGCCCGCCGGGCAAATAGTTCTGAAACGCTCATGGTGTCTCGACGCTTCCCGAGCCCCACTCGGACGAAACGCGGCCGGCCGTTGACGGGCGCGCATGGTCGCGCCTTAGACGGGTAATCGGTTCGTCATGACACCAAAGCGCGGCGCGAGCTTCATCTCTTCGAAGCGACGCGCGCGGCCGTGGTCTC
Organism: uncultured Conexibacteraceae bacterium; assembly: GCA_963720195.1. Lineage (GTDB taxonomy): Bacteria > Actinomycetota > Thermoleophilia > Solirubrobacterales > Solirubrobacteraceae > Palsa-465. The sequence continues at coordinate 290,483 of CAVRFD010000003.1, read as the reverse complement.
GCATAGGATCGACGAGACCTACGCAGTGGGAGGCGTGAGCGCGTGAGCAGGTGGCAGCGAGATCGACGCAGCCGGAGGCCGGGGCGCATAACCGGCGAGCGGCGACACGCGTTGAAAATCGTCTTCCTCGGCCTCTCGATCACATCGGCGTGGGGCAACACGCACGCCAGCAACTACCGGGCCTTGGTCAGCGAGCTTGTAGCGCGCGGCCACGAGGTGCTGTTCTGTGAGCGCGACGCGCCGTGGTACGCGAGCAGCCGCGACTTCGACGAGCTCCCCGACGCCCACCTGCTCATCTACGGATCGTTGGACGAGCTCGCGGCTCGTGCTCGCGATGAAATCATCGCCGCCGACCTGGTGATCATCGGCTCCCGTGTGCCGGAGGGGGTCGCCGTCGCCGAGCTGGTGCTCGGCATCGCCGAGGGCCGCACCGCCTTCTACGACATCGACACACCGTCGACGCTCGCCAAGCTGACGCACGAAGACCACGAGTACCTCGCCCCCGAACTGATCCCTCAGTTCGATCTGTACCTCTCGTTCAGCGGCGGTCCGACGCTGCGCCGGCTCGAGACCGAGTTCGGCGCGAGCCGCGCTGTGGCCTTCCACCCCGTCGTCGATCCCGCGCGCCACATCGCGGTCGCCAGCAGGCCTTGCTGGGACCTCGGTTATCTCGGCTCCTACAGCGCGGACCGGCAGCCTGCGCTCGAGACACTGCTGTTGGCACCTGCGCGAGCGCTGCGTGCACGCCGGTTCGTCGTCGCCGGCCCCGAATACCCGGAGGACATCTCCTGGCCGGCAAACGTCGCCCGGATTCAGCAGGTAAACCCGGGCCGCCATTCGGTCTTCTACGGCGCCCAGCGCTTCACGCTCAACCTCACGCGCGAGGAGATGCGCGACGCAGGCTGGTCGCCGAGCGTGCGTCTGTTCGAGGCTGCAGCCTGCGGTACCGCGATCATCACCGATGATTGGCGCGGTCTCGGGGACTTCTTCACCCCCGAGGAGGACATCCTCGTGGCCCGCTCCGCCGACGAGGTGCTGCTGACGATCGTCCAGACCGACGCGCAGACGCGCCAGCGGATCGCTGCCCGTGCGCGCCAACGTGTCCTCAGTCAGCACACGCCGGCCCGGCGCATCGACCAACTCGAGCGCGAGTTCGCGGCCCTCGACTCGCACGACGGGCAGGGCGCGCACGAGATCGAGGCGTGACCGGATGGTGCAGATTCCGACAAATCGCAACTGACCGAGCCAGAGTGTCGGGAACAGCACGAAAGTCGCGCTGTTCCCGACAACTTGGCGCGCGGCGGATCAGATCGTCGGAAATCGCACCACGCTGCTACTTGCGCGCGTCGACCGCCCGCTGTAGCTGGGCCTTGCTCATCTTCGATCGGCCCTCGACGCCGAGCTTGCGGGCCTCCTGGTAGAGCTGGTCGCGCGTGCGGCCCTTGGGCCGCGCTGTGCCTGACCGCAGCCCACCGCGACGCGAGGACGAGATGTCGTTGGTCGAGGTGCGCGAGCGTGTGCGGGACTCACCCGAGCGTGCGCGTTCCTTGTTGACGGTCCGCGCGGCGATCTCCTCCGCCCGCGCTTCACCGACGCCCTGGTCCTTCTCACTTTGCTTGATGTGCTCGTACTGGCGGGCGCGCTTGGTGCCTGGTTTGACCCCTCTGGGCGGCATCGCTACTGCGCTCCCGCGATCACATCGACGACGGCCCGGTCGAAGCTCGGGAGGTCATCCGGCTTTCGGCTCGAGACAAGGCGGCCGTCGACATGGACCTCCTCGTCAACCCAGTTGGCGCCCGCGTTACGCAGGTCCGTCTGCAGGCTCGGCCACGAGGTCAGAGTCCTCCCGCGCACTACATCGGCCTCGACCAGCGTCCACGGGCCGTGGCAGATCACGCCGACGGGCTTGTCCTGCTCGAAGAAGCCCTTGACGAAGCGCACCGCGTCCTTGTCCTGTCGCAGGAAGTCCGGATTCGCGACGCCGCCAGGCAACACCAGCGCGTCGAACTGACCCGCGTCGGTGCTGTCGGCAGTCAGATCGACCTTGATCTTGTCGCCGTGATCGAGGTGGTTGAACGCCTGGATCTCACCGGACTTGATCGAGACCAGCTGCGTCTCAGCACCGGCCCGCTCGACCGCCTTACGCGGCTCGACCAGCTCGACCTCCTCGACCCCGTCAGCCGCCAGGAAGGCGACCCGCTTGCCCTTGAGTTCGTTACTCATCGCGCACCTCCATCGTGCTCGTACTCGGACAGGAACTAACTATCCCCTTCCCCTGGGTGTCCGAGGGATAAACGAGCCGCGGGAGTGGGCCCAGCGGCCGCGCCTCAGCGCAGCACAGGTCCGAGGACGCCGTCGATCTCGGCGTTGGTGAAGCGTCCGTCGGGATCGAAGCGCGCGCGGACCTGCTGGAAGCGGTCCCACTGGGGATACCGCGGGCGCAGGGTTTCGGCTGTCTGGAAGTGGCGCTTACCCCAGTGCGGGCGGCCCTCAAAGCTGTCCATGATCTCCTCGACCATGCGGAAGTACAGCTCGTATTCCATCTGGTCGAACACGTGGACGGCGATGTAACAGGTGTCGCGACTGTGGGCAGGAGAGAGCAGAGCGTCGTCGGCGGCGACGAACCGAACCTCGATCGGGAATGAGACGGGTAGCCGGCGCGCGTGGATCCCGTCGCGGATCGCACGGATCGCCTGGACGGCGTGTTCGCGGGGGATCGCGTACTCCATCTCGGTGAAGCGGACCAGCCGCGGCGAGACGAAGATCCGGTGGGACACGTCGGCACGCCGGCTCGAACCCGCGAGCCGGGTGACCGTCCGATTCAGTCGCGGGATCAGCTGCGGGTAGCGGCGACCCAGCAGCGAGAAGCCGCGCAGCCCGTGGTTGACCAGCACGATGTCCTCCAGATAGGCGCGCACGCGCGAGCGCGGTGTCGGCGGCTCGTCGGTGCGGTCGTTCTGCCGCAGCAGTGCTGTGTCGCTGTACGGGAACCAGTACAACTCGAAGTGGTCGTGAGCTTCGGGCAGCGCATTGAGTTGCTCCAGCGTCTGCTCGAGCGGGGCCGGACCGTCGACGCCGCGCAGGCGAAACGCAGGCACCGCCTGGATCGTCAGCGCGGTCACGACGCCCAGGGCGCCGAGGCTGACGCGAGCGGCTCGCCAGCCATCGATGTCGCGCTCCTCGTCAAGCACCACCACAGTTCCGTCAGCGCGCATCAGCTCGACAGTCCGAATCTGAGCCGACAAATTCCGCAGACGGCTGCCGGTCCCGTGCGTGCCCGTCGCGGTCGCACCCGCGAGCGATTGAGCGTCGATATCGCCGAGGTTCTCGAAGGCGAGCCCGCGCGCGTCGAGCGCGGCGTTCAGCTCACCGATCGTGATTCCCGCCTCGACGCGCACCAGCCCGGAGCCGGGATCGGCGTCCAGCACCCTGTTCATCCGCTCGAGCGAGATCAGCGTGCCGTCGGTCGGCACCAGCGCCGTGAACGAGTGTCCTGAACCGGCGACCCGCACGTGAGCTCCGGCCAGTGCAGCCTGCTCGAGCACGCCGGCCAGCTCGGCGACGCTGCGCGGCCGTGCGAACGCCTGCGGATCGCAGCGCTGACGCCCGTCCCAGTTGCTCCAGGCGCTCGAACCTCGGGAAGTCGACGAAGTCACGGTCCACATGTTCTAATGCATGGATGTTGGCCGCTTGGGAGAGGGGCGTCATTGGCTCGGGCGACTACGAGCGCCTTCAACACGCCTGCGCCGGGCTTGAAGCCCCGTTCGCGTGTGTCGACCTCGACGCCTTCGAGGAGAACCGCGCGACGCTGATTCGCCGCGCCGGAGGTAAGGCGATCCGCGTCGCCAGCAAGTCGCTGCGCTGCCGGCCGCTGCTCGCACGGCTGCTGGCGGGCGAGGACGGTGCCTACCGCGGCGTCCTCGCCCTGACACCCGAAGAGGCGCTCTGGCTGACCGCCAACGGCATCAAAGATGTCGTCGTCGGCTACCCGAGTGTCGATCGGCGAGCACTGGGCGCTGTGGCGAGTCGGGCGTCCAGGGGGACGCCCGAGGAGAAGATCGTCGTGATGGTCGACGCCGTCGAGCACCTCGACCTGCTCGAGCAGGTCGGTGCTGCGGAAGGCAGCGAGGTTCACGTATGTCTCGAGGCGGACGCGGGGCTGTGGCTGTTCGGCGGGCGTTTGAAGGTCGGGCCGCGGCGCTCGCCGCTGCACTCGCCGGCGCACGTGGCGGCGATGGCACGCGAGATCGAGCGGCGACCGGGGCTGCGGCTCGTCGGGATGATGGCCTACGAGGGGCAGATCGCCGGTGTCGGTGATCATCCGGCGGGGCGACCGCTGCGCGGTCTCGCGATCCGCGCGATGCAGGCCAGGTCCCGAGCAGAGTTACGCGAGCGACGCCAATCGCTGGTTGCAGCCGTCGAGGCTGAAGCCGGACCACTGCGGTTCGTCAACGCCGGCGGCACCGGCAGCCTGGAGTCCTCATCCGCCGAACCGTGGGTGACCGAGGTGACGGCCGGCTCGGGCCTGTTCGGGCCGGCGCTGTTCGACGACTACACGCGCTTTCGCCCGCGGCCGGCGGCGTTCTACGCGCTGCCTGTGGTGCGGCGTCCAGGCCGCGGCGTGGTCACCGCGCTCGGCGGCGGCTACATCGCCTCGGGCCCGGCGGGGCGGGATCGTCTCCCCCGACCCTGGTGGCCGGCGGGGTTGCGGCTCGACCCGCAGGAGGGCGCGGGCGAGACGCAGACACCCCTGCGCGGCAAGGTCGCCGACACGCTCAAGATCGGCGACCGGGTCTGGATGCGCCACGCCAAGGCGGGCGAGCTGTGTGAGCGCTTTGACAGTCTGTACCTGGTCTCCGGCGACAAGATCGTCGACGAGGTCCCGACCTACCGCGGCGAGGGCCAGTGCTTTCTGTGAGTCAGACGCGCTCCGGGCGCGACAACTGGTGGGTGATCGCGACCTATGCGCTGGTCGGCGCCGCCAACCAGATGTTGTGGCTGACGTTCACGCCGATCACGACGCCGGCCGCCCACCACTACGGCGTCAGCGTCAATGCGATCGGCTGGCTGTCTGAGATCTTTCCACTGCTCTATGTCGTGCTCGCGGTTCCGGCGGCGTCGCTGCTCGATCGCTGGTTCCGGCCGACGCTCGCGGCCGGCGCGATGTTGACCGCTGTCGGCGGTCTGCTGCGGCTCGGCGGTGGCGGCGACACGTTCGCGTGGGCGCTCGCAGGGCAGCTTCTGATCGCCGTCGCGCAGCCGCTGATTTTGAATGCGGTCACGGGCTTGGCGAGCGCCTACCTGAGCCCGAAGGCGAGACCGATCGGAATCGGAGTCGGCTCGGCCGGGATCTTCCTCGGGATGTTGGCGTCGCTGACGTTGGGATCGGCCCTCGGCGGCAGCCGTTTGCACACGGTGCTCGTGATCGGCGCGATCTTCGGCGTGGTTGCAACGGTGCTGATGCTGGCCGCGTTCGCGACCAGCGAGCGGATGCAGGTGAGCGGCGATGTGACCGGATTGTTCGGCCTCGGGATTGTCTGGCGTGAGCCGGGGATTCGACGCCTGGCGCTGGTCTCGTTCATCGGCTTCGGCTTCTTCATCGCACTGACGACCTGGTTCCAGACGCTGCTGAAGCCGGCCGGCATCTGGGCCTCGACGGCGGGCTGGATGCTGGTCGGTGGCGTGCTGGCAGGCGTGATCGGCTCGGTGGTCCTGCCGCCGGCGATCCTCCGCGCGCGCGCCGACCACCTCCTGTTCCGGACAGCCGCGCTGGTGGCCTGCGGGGCCTGCGTGCTCTTCTCCGTGTGGAAGTCTGTGCCCGCGATTGCCACCGCCGCGGCGCTATCGGGCCTGTTCATGCTCGCCTGTCTACCGGTGATCCTCGAGATCGCCGAACGCCGCGCAGGTCCCGCCGGCACGAGCGCCACGGCGCTGATCTGGCTGTCAGGCAACGCCGGCGGGATCGTCATCGCGCTGCTCGTACAGACGGTCGTGCACCACCCGACGGTCGCGTTCCTGCTGATGGCCGCGATCCCGCTACTGGTGCTGGTGGTCGTCGCCGGCGGGTCGCTCTCAGAGCGTGCCGCCGAGGTCGACGACGGCAGCCTGCGACCCGCCCGCGTGCATCAGACCTAGTGTCGTATTCGTAAATTCGCGAGCAGATTCGGGAGTGGCTGGGCGTGGCTGGCGGAAGGCGGTGACACAAGACGTACCGGTGGTACGGCGGTGTCGCCGCCGTCCGCCAGGCGCGGCCAGACGCCGCGAAGCTGCCGTCGAATTTGGGAATCACGACACTAGGCCGCTTCAGCCTCCACGCCCGCCGCAGGGACAAACGCCTCGGTGGTCTCACTCGTACGAGCGCTGCTGCGGGCCTTGCGCATCCCGAGTGCGGTGAACGCGCCCAACAGCGAGAGCCCGGCGGCGACCGCGAGCGCCGGCTCGTAGCCGTTCGTGACCCCGGCCGGCGTCTTCAGGCTGCCGTGCGAGTTGAACACAGTGGTCACGATGGCGACGCCGAACACGGACCCGAACTGCTGCAGGGTGTTGATCGTGCCGGCGGCCTTACCCAGCAGCCGCGGCGGGGCAGCGCTCAAGCCCGCCGCCGCGACGCACGGCAGTGACATCGAGATCCCGATGCCGGCGAGCACGAACGGAAGGATGTAGCTGCTGTAACCGGAGTGGTTGGACGCCAGCGAGACGATCCAGGCGAAGCCCGCCGCCTGCATCGCCAGCCCGGGGACGACGAGCACACGCGCGCCGATCCGGTCATAGAGCACGCCGGCGATCGGCGAGAAGATCAGCGGCGTCGCAGTCCACGGTAGGAACTTGAGCCCGGCCGTCAGCGGCGAGTCCCCCAGGCCGAGCTGGAAGAACTGGCTGGTCAGGAACGCCGCCGAGAAGATCGACGCGCTCATCAGGAACTGCGTGCCCGCCGCGGCCGAGAAACCCGGCCTGCTGAACAGACTGAGCGGGATCATCGGGTGCGGCGTCGTCGATTCGCGGCGGATGAAGCCGGCGATCGCGGCCAGGCCGCACGCCAGACCGGCAACGTTCGTGGCCGAGCCCCAGCCGTCCAGACCACCGGAGACAACACCCCAGATCAGCATCGCGACGCCGGCGGTGACGAGCACCAGCGCCGGGATGTCGAGCGGCGAGCGCGGGCCGTAGCTCTCCTTCAGCCTGAACCGCGCGCCGACGACGGCGGCCGCGCCGACCGGGACATTGATCCAGAAGATCCAGTGCCAGCTCGCTCCCTGCGTGAGCGCACCGCCGATGAGCGGCCCGGATGCGACCGCGAGGCCGGCGATTCCCTGCCAGATGCCGACGATTGCGCCGCGGCGCTCGGCCGGGAAGGCCGAGGTGAGGATCGTCATGCCGAGCGGCATCACGCAGGAGGCACCGAGCCCCTGGATCGCCCGGAAGCCAATCAGCAGGCCCGTGTTGGGCGCGAGCGCGCAGGCGGCGGAGGCCACCGTGAACAGGGTGAGGCCGGCGACGTAGACGCGGCGGCGGCCGAAGCGGTCGCCGAACTCGGCCGCGGTCACGATGCCGGCGCCGAATGCCATCGCGTAGGCGGTGATCGTCCACTGCAGCGTCGTGATGCCGCCGCCCAGCGAGCGGTGGATCGACGGCAGCGCGGTCACAACGACGAGCGCGTCGAGGGTGACCATGAAGTTGGCGACGCAGGTGAGCAGCACGGTGAGTGTCTGCCTGGAACTGCCCGTCGCCGGCTTGATGCGAGCTTCGGTTGTCATCGTGCTGCTCCCTTTCGCGCCGTGGCTTACGCGGTGACCGCGGACGTCGGCATCTTGGCGTCAATCTCGAGCAGCTGACCGATCTCGACGCCATAACCGTTGGCAACAGCCGGGCAGGTGCTGGCGACATCGGCGGCCGCATCGAGGTCGGCGGCCTGGATCACCGAGTAGCCGCCGACGCGCTGGTCACCGTCGACGTTGCCGACCTGCCGAGCGGGGCCGACGGCGTCACCGATCTGGACGAGGCTGTCCTGGATCTGGCCAAACCAGCCCATCCAGGCGGAGGCCGTGTCGCTGTCGAGCTCCGACGGGTCGCTCGGGGCCCGATAGGTGAGAAGGAACTTGGGCATCGCTGCTCCTTTGTTGGTTCGGCTTGCGGCCGAACGAGGTTGGTCGGACATGCAGACACCGGCGATGACGAAAACTGGGCGAGCCGGCGTGACAAAAATTTCTTTTGCGCGGACCGCCCAGTTTCGATCGGCGGCGGTGTCTGTACTTGGCGATACCGACATGGAAGGATGCGACCGTGATCAACGTGCTCCTGGACCGCGCTCGCGAGGGCGACGAGCAGGCCTTTGGCGAGCTGACGGCTCCGTTTCGCCGCGAGCTGCATGTCCACTGCTACCGGATCCTCGGATCGATGCAGGACGCCGAGGACGCGTTGCAGGAGACGCTGCTGGCGGCCTGGCGTGCAATCGACGGGTACGAGCAACGCGCCTCGCTGCGCACCTGGCTCTACCGGATCGCCACCAACCGTTGTCTCAACAGCCTGCGCGCGGCGGGCCGGCGTGCGCCGATGGAACCACCGTTCGCTGACCTGCCGATTCCGGAGCCGAGCCGCCAGACGGAGATCGTCTGGCTCGAGCCCTACCCGGACGCGCTGCTCGACGAGCTACCCAGCGCCGAACCCAGCCCAGACGTGCGCTACGAGGCGAGTGAGGCGATCTCACTCGCGTTCATCATGGTCCTCCAGAGGCTGCCACCGCGCCAGCGCGCGGTCCTGATCCTGCGCGACGTGATGGGCTTCCACGCCGCTGAGGTGGCCGACATGCTCGACCTGACCGAGGACTCGGTGACGAGTGCCTTGAAGCGGGCGCGCGCAGCGCTTTCGCGCGCGCCCGACATACAGGAGGCCCCGCCGCCGGCCCCGGACTCCCCCGAGGAGCGTGAGCTCGTGCGACAGCTAACGATTGCGTACGAGGCCGGCGATACTGAAGCGCTCGTCGCGCTGCTGACCGACGACGTCTGGCTGCGGATGCCGCCGGTCCCACTCGAGTACCGCGGCCGCGACCGCGCCGGACAGTTCTTCGATGTCGTCGTGTTCACCCCGGGCCGGAGGTTCCGCATGCTGCCCACTAGGGCGAACGGCCAGCCGGCGATGGGGATGTATCTGCAGGATCCAGCCACCGGGATGTTTCACGCGAGCGGCCTGCTGGTCTTCTGCCTCGCTGGCGACAAGGTCTCCGAGATCACCAGGTTTGAGAACAACATGCTGCCGCTGTTCGGACTGCCGCGTTCGCTTCCTCACGCCGACTGACGACCTCGGATGCCCGTCGCTTGGAGGACGAGGGGATCCATCTCGAGAGCTGGCCGCGGTGCCGCGCGACCCACCAGTAGCTGCGCTCAGTGAGTCCGGGCGTGGCTGCGGTAACCGCCGACGGCAGCGCTCCTCCTGGTAGCTGGCGTAGGAGCGGTGGCAGCGCCGCGCCGGCGGAGTAGCGCTCGCCGCTCGGGCCGATCAGATGCCAGGAGGCCAGGCGCTGCTCCTGTGTGAGGCCACTCAGGAGCATGGCGGCCTCGGCGCGCTGGAGCGCGACCGGCTGCAGGCGGTCAGCGCGATCCCACCTGAGGATTCGCGCAAGCAGCCACTTGCACAAGCCGCAGTCAGCGTCGTAAAGGACGAGCCATCTCGGCATCATGGTGATTCTCCCAATGGCTGTGAGCAACGAGGTCATATTCGCTCGCATCCGGCGCGTCCCGCCCGGATTCGTGACGACCTACGGCGATGTGACGCCGGGCGCACCGCGCCTATCCGCGCGTGCGCTTTCCCGCGGGCATCCGGGTGACGTGCCCTGGTGGCGTGTGGTTCGCAGCGACGGGAGCTTGGCGAAGGGCGACGATCAGCGTGCACGGCTGATGGAGGAGGACGTTCCGTTCCGGCGAGGTCGCGTGGTGATGGCTGAGGCGCGGATCCCGCCAGAGGCGCTCTACTAGTCTCGCTACTCGCCTTTAGTTGTCGATGATCCCGAGACGGGCGGCAGCCATCGCTGCCTGGCCCCGGGTGCGGACATCGAGCTTGCCCAGTATCGAGGAGACGTGATGGTCAACTGTCTTCGTGCTGATGACAAGCCTGTCGGCGATGTCCGCGTTGCGCAATCCCTCCACGAGCAGCGGCAGCACCTGGAGCTCGCGCGGGGTCAGCAGCGCAACGTTCGCACGAGTTCGCGGCCGTGGGCCGCTCGGTACAGATCTCTCTCCGAGCTCGCGTAGGCGCCGCACGACCCTCGCGGCGGCTGGTCGGGCTCCGAGCGCGCGTAGCTCGTCAAGCGCCTCCCGAAGCTCGATCGGGCCGCCGGTGTCGGCGAGCGCGAGGGCGGCGCCGTAGGGGCAGCCGTTGTCGCGCAGGACGGTTGCGGCTGCCCTGCCATCACCGGCAAGCAGGTACCGATGGTGTTCGGTGAGCGGCCCGCTCGGCAGCTCGTCATCGATCCCCGCGCGCCGACGCCAGACGGCGAGCTCGCCGGCCCAGGCCCAGTGCCCGACCTGCTGAGAACGGGGATAGACCTCGTCTGTCTCTTCGGCAACGGCATCGGCGCGGCCCTCCAGCCAGGCCAGCTCGGCCCGTGCAGCGGCCACCTCCGCGATCAGCTCGAACGGCGCCCCGTCGTTGGCGATTTCGTGTGCTTCGTCGAGCAGCGCGTGAGCGCCTGGATCGCCGCGGCGTGCGCGGACCAGGGCGAGCGCAACGCGCGCATCGAAGCGAGCTTCGACTATCGGGTCGTCGGGTTTGGCGAAAAGCCGCGAGGCTGTGGCCGCTGCCAGATCCCACTGTCCCAGTGCCAGCTGGGCCTGCGCCTGAATGCCCAGCAGACACCTCACCCACGCCTCCAGTCCGTGCTCGCGTGAATACTCGATCCCCGATTCCGCGAGTGCCAACGCGTCGCGCCAGCGCCCTATGGCCCTGAGCCCACAGCCGAGATTGATGTACGCCCGCCCCGCGTCCATTGCGAGTCTGTGCGCGATGGCGATCTCAAGGCTGCGCTCCAGTGCGGCGCACCCGGCCTCGTCGGCTTGAAAGAGCTGAGCCATCCCGAGGTTGTTGAGCGCGCTGGTGAGCAGCTCCGGATCTCCCAGCTGCTCGGCGAGCGCGGTCGCGCGTTCGGCGAGCTCGATCGCCTCAGCGACGTCGTCATCGGTGCGGATACTCGCGTAGCTGCTGCGAGCGAGCACCAGGTCGCGCCCGGGGGCTGCTTGCTCGAGCACGCGGATAGCCTCCTGGATATCCGCTGCGGCTTCCGGCGTACGGCCAATGCAGCCGAGCAGGCGAGCGTGCCAGCGGAGCGCATGGCCCTGCCGGATGAGATCCCCAGCCTGGCGATAGGTCTCGATCGCCTCACTGAGGTGGTCAGCCGCGTCGGCGCGTAGGTCGCCTAGGTAGGCGTGCTCGGCAAGGCGCTGCTGTAGCGGCGCGCGCTGCTCGGGCGTGAGATGACGCGCGAACCGCAGCGCGCGTATGTACTGACGCTCCGCCTCACGCGGGGCACCCATCGACGCCGCTTGCTCTCCGGCCGCCGGGGCGTAGCGGAGGACGGCGGCTGCATCCCCGGCTGCTTCGGCGTGATGAGACAGTCGTGCGAGATCGGCAAGACCGAGCTCATGGGTGCTGAGCGCCTCAAGCGCACGGCGATGGAGGGCGATCGCCAGATCGGGACGGAGCGACTCCGCGACGGCCAGGCGCGCGAGCTCATGGCGGAAGACGACGCCGTTGCCATCGACCCGCAGGACCCCCGAGTGCAGGCACTCCTCGAGCGCCCTCAGGTCGCCGCCACACATGGCTTCAAGCAACCACACCTCGCTGCGTTGCGGCACAACCGAGACAGCATCAAGCAGCTCGATGGCGGGTTCGCTCAGCCTCCCGATGCGCGCCAGTACAGCCTCCCGGACGGTCGCTGGCACCACTTCTCCCCCACCCGCGAGCGCCTCGGTTACGAAGAACGGATTCCCGCCGGTCCGTTGATGGAGCAGGTCTGCGTCCACCGATGTTCCACGTGCCAGGTCGCAGACAGCGGACGACGAGAGCCCGCCGAGCTCGAGCCTCGCGCAGACGACATCTGGCGGAAGCTCGCCCAACACCAGCCCCAGCGGGTGGGTGCGGTGCAGGCAGTCGTCGCGGAAGCTGAGGACGACGAGCGTCGCTGCCGGCTCGAGTTGGCGCGCGAGCAGGCGCACCACATCAAGCGTCGCCTCGTCAGCCCACTGCAGGTCGTCGAGAATCAGCACGCTCGGCGACTGTGAGCTCAGTCCGGCGAGCAGAGCGCGCGCCACGTCGTATGGGCTTACTTCGCCGGCCAGGCACTCGGCGAGTTCGCCGCCGAGGACCTGTGCAGGTTCGAGCAGCGGCCCAAGCGGGCGTGGCGCAAACAGTGGATCGCACGCTCCCCAGATCACCGTGAACCGCCCGGGCAGAGTGCGCCTGAAGCGTCGTAATAGAGCGCTCTTGCCGATCCCTGCCTCGCCACACACGAGCGCCAGCCGGCCGCAGCAAGCTGTCGCCGCTTCCGCGGCGCTCTCGTGCAGCTGCGATAGCTCGCTCGTACGCTCGAGCAGGCCGCTCGCGTCATCCGCCACGGATCCGGCGGCCCGGTCCACGCCCGCATGATCGCGCGTCGCCGGTTGCGCTTCAAGCAGATGCCCCAGAAGCGAAGCAGTCATCGTCGCGAGACTAGGCGGCGGCGCCCCTGCGCACATGGGGCATCCTCCCCATTTTCGGCGTGGCCGAGGTGACAGCGGGAGACCGATCCGGGACGCCTTCCCGCACGCTCTCCCGCATTGGTGCGACTCTCAGCCGGCAATCAGGCGGTGCGAACGCCGGCGCCGCATCAGGCCTACAGTGCCAGAGCCCGCGCCCAGCAGGACAATCACACCGGCCGCTCCGATGCCGGCGTCGCCCCACTGGAACGAGGGCGAGCTGACGTCGGCGGCCCTCACGGAGTCCGTCGCGGACGCTGTGTAAACGCCACGTAACGCCGACGCCGTTGCCGGCGAGGGGTTCTCTGGATTCATCAGGAAGTGCCCCTCTGCAATACCGGGGGTTCCCACCGCGGCGATCGCCAGACCACTGGCGAGTGACGCTCTGATCAAACGGTGTTTAGACATGGTGGCTCCTTACGCCTGGAACTGACGGTTTGGGCGCGTGGGAGGGCTTGTGCCACTCCCCGTGCGCCGCTCTTCTGACTGCACTCACGCTACGTGCGAGCCGGGGCTGTGACATCGGGAGAAGCACCCAGACTCGGACCCGCCGTGCCCCATCTTCTGAGCGCGAGCGCCCGGCGCCGCAAGGACCTGATCTCGGTTGTCCCTGCAAAGTGAGCGCTTAAGCGCGGGCTAGCAGGTTTTCACCTTTTTGAGGCAGTCGTTAATCCGTTTTTACTCAGGGTTAACTGACCGGTAAGCAGGCTATCCAGGTGGCCCAAGACGGGGTCGTTCCGGACCGCTTGGATTCGGCGCCATGTCTCTACTCCGGCGCCTGATGGCGCTCTCCACCGTGATCCTCGGACTGTGTTTCTTTGCGTCCGCAGCGTCGGCGACTTCGATCCCCGACCCGCTCGCAACAGGACCTGACACAGTCACGAAGGTCGAGTACTACGGCGGTTCGGTGATGATGTCCGCACCGGCCTCCAGCGGTAGCTCGACCGCTGCCTTCCAGCACCCCCTCGACGGGGCACTGTTCTATCCGAGCGGACCTGGTCCGTTCGATGTCGTGATCCTGATCCACGGCAATCACGCTGACTGCCTCACCGCGGTAGGAAGCGAAACCACCCCGAGCTCGACGAACTGTGCGTCGACGCCCGGGAACGTTCCGCTCCTCAACTACGAGGGCTATGACTACCTGGCGGACAACCTCGCCAGCCACGGCTTCATCGTGCTGTCGCTCGACGCCGACGCGCTGACGAGCTATCAGACCGGCACCGACGACGGCACCTACCTGCGCGAGCAACTGATCTCGGCCTCGCTGGACATGGTCTACGCGTGGGAGGACGGCGCGCCGCTCTACGTGCAGACGAACCCGGGCCAGATCGAGTCGAGCCCGACGCCCTACTCCTCGCCCTACGCGCTGACCGGCAAGATCGACCTCGAGAACGGGGTCGGCATCTGGGGCCACTCCCGCGGTGGTGAGGCCGTGACCGACTTCGTCGAGTACAACCGCAACCGGCCATCACCGGGGAAGAAGTACAAGCTCGACGCGGTCATGGCCTGGGCTCCGGTCGACTACATCCGCGCATCGGTCTACGGCACCGCCAGCAACGGCACGACGCCCGCCCCGATCGCGTACGCGGACGTTCTGCCGCTCTGCGACGGTGACGTCTCCGACATCCACGGCGCCCGCGACTACATGAACAGCCTCTACCCGACGGCGGAACCAAACGACCCGTCGCCGAAGATGCAGTTCGCGTTCCAGGGCGGCGACCACGACTACACCAACACGCTCTGGGCGTCCTCCACCAGTGAGGACGGCCTGGGTTACATGTCAACCAACCTCTCGGGCACGACCCGAGCTGACGCGGCTTGTGGTGAGGACGAGCCGAACAACATCCGCCTGACCCCGCAAGACCAGCAGAACCTGACGATCGCGCTGACCTCGGCGTTCATGCAGCGCTACGTCCAGGGCGACTTGGCGTTCGACCCGCTGATGACCGGCGCGGTCGGCCTCCCGGCCGACGCGACCGGCCAGACTCGGGGCGTCGCGCCGGATGAGGAGCTCAAGACCTCGTACTGGGCTCCCGCCAACCAGCGAATGGACGTGATCGAGCCGACTCCTGGCGACCTCACCAGCAACATGCTGGGTGGTTCGCTGACAGGGACCGGCTTCCAGAACCCGTTCCAATCGTCGTACTGCTCGGACACGACTCCGGGCGTGGCCTCCACGTCTCAATGTGAGGCGGCCGGCGTGACGATGCCCGCGACGACTGCCGAGGGCTATGACTGGTGCGATCCCGAGCCGGTCGACTTCAAGGTGAGCTCGGGTTTCCCGACCGCCGCGAAGTCGTGCCCGCTGCCGCCTTCAGGCGTCGCGGGTGTATATGACCCGGTCGCCTTCGGCGGCCAGGCGAACGAGCGTGAGAACGATCCGACCAACCGCTCCTGGGGTCCGCAGTTGTCGCTGGCCTGGGACGGTCCGGCTCAGCTCAACACCGAGATCCCCGCCTCTGACGGCAACGTCAGTGGCTACAAGGTCCTGGCGATGGATGCCGCGGTCAACTACTTCGACTCACGCAACCCACCGTCGGGCTACAACAACCCCGCCGCCGAGACCAACCCGCGCGCTGCGGTCCAGAACTTCGTCGTCCAATTGACGGACGCCGAGGGCCACACCTCGCAGGTCCAGGCCAACAACATGAACTACGGCACGGCGCTGGAGGCGCCGCTTGGCAGCTCCCGTCGCAATGAGGTCCTCAACGAGATCCGAATCCCGTTGGCAGACTTCGGCGGTGTCGATCTGACGCAGATCCGCAAGGTCTCGCTGATCTTCGGCACCACCACCGCGAGCGGCTCGATCCAGCTCGCCAACATGCGGTTCCAGGAGTCGGTGGATGCTCCGACGACCGACCCGGTCATCGGCTCTGCGCCGACGACGAACCCGCAGACCGGCGTGGTGCTGGGCGCGTCGGACACCGCCAGCACGCCGGCAACGGTCGGTCCGCTGGCGAAGTCAGCCTCGGCCAGCGTCGCGAGCGATGCGATCCCGATCGACGGCACCGACAAGCTCGGGAGCAAGACCGTCTGTCTGGACCGGACGGCACCCGACGCGCACATGAAGACCCTCTCCTACAAGGGCGGAGTCCTAACGCTCACAGGCTGGGCCACGGACGTCGGCTGCAAGGCCGTCCGGAAGGGCCAGAAGAGCGTCGCGGGCTCGGTGATGCGGGTGCTCGTGACCGTCGAACACGTGCAGGGTAAGACCTGCCGGTACCTCGGTCCTGACGGCAAGCTCAGCGCCAAGGCGTCGTGCAAGTCGGAGTACTCGTTGATCGCCAAGGGCGGTGTGAAGTTCAAGCTCCGCACCAAGGCGAAGCTGCCGACGGGCAAGTACAAGCTGGTGGTGCAGGCCGTCGATAAGGCCGGCAACCTCCAGCGCCCGGTCGCGATTGCAGCGAGTGTCCGTAAGGGCAAGATCCGGGGAGGGAAGGCATGAGGCGGCGACTCGGACTGCTTGTAGGCCTGGTCGTTGCATTGGGCCTCCTGCCTGCCGTCGCGCAGGCCGACTCGACGTGGTACGTCGGGTCGGCTGCGGACGGCTGCCCCAACGCGCAGTTCTCGGATCTGACGACGGCTGTCACCTACGCACAGTCGCACGACATCATCCGGATCTGCCCGGGCACCTACACGGTTGGCCCTGCCGCTGGGGCCACACCGACGACGACCACGCAGGGCCTCGTCATCGACAAGGCGCTGACAATCATCGGCGCCGGTGCATCGAAGGTGACGATCGAACCGGCCACGAACCTCGTGAGTGCTTCGAGCACGACCGACAACGTCCGTGACCAATACGGCAACATCATCACCGTCGAGCCGCCGCCGCTGGGGCCGACCGACACCTCCGACTCAGACATCAACGTCTCGATCTCGGGCGTGACGATCGCCAACGGCGGCTTCCTGGTCGATTCCGGCCTGTCGTTCTACAACTCGGCAGGCTCGGTCACCTCCAGCAGCATCACGCCGTACGTCAGCACTCCAGCTGGTCCGACGGGCGATCCGAACGTGGGCTGGGGCGTCGTCGCCTCGAACGCGTACGCGGTCACTCCGCAGGGCTCGTTCGAGCGCGACGTAACGGTCTCCGGCGATTCGATCACGAGCTACGGAGGTGGCGGTGTGCTGATCGACGGTTCCGAGGCGAGCAAGCCGATCTACTTCAGGTCGGGCGTTGCAACCACCGGCGCGATCACCAACAACGTGATCACCGGGCGCCGCCGATGCCACACGGGTGCAGCAGTACGGCATCCAGGTCAACGCCGGCGCGCGGGCCGCGATCAGCGGTAACAACATCACGGCAACCTGTCGGCAACGCCAGGAACCGCAACCAACCCGGGTACCGGTGTCGGCATCCTGCTGACAGATGCCGACCTGACGTCCACACCTGCTGGCTCGACCAGCACGTACATGAGCGTCAGTGGCAACGACCTGCTGGGCAATGGTTACGGCCTGTTCAACGGCACGGCCGATTTCCCGGGAGCGGCGTACCCGACGGGTGATGCCAACTCGACGTACCCGATCGACGTCAACGGCACCGGCACGACGCCGGCGAACCTGCCGGTGTCGTTGACCAATACCGCGCAGAGCACAGCCACCGCCACCGTCACGGTGACATATGGCGTGCCCGGCGTGGCGCTGGCGCAGCCATCGACAGCGTTGAAGGCGAACTGGTACGGGCCCGACAAGGGCGTCATCGGCGGGCCGAGTACCGGTACCGACGATGGCTACAGCGAGTCGACCCAGACCGCCGGCAGCAGTGACAGCGTCAAGACGGGGACGATCCCGGCGACGAGCATACACGTTGCCGACGGCGCCCACGGCGATCACGGACGCGGTCCCGACCGCGGTCTGGGGTACACCCGACGGCACCTACGACACCACGGTCACAGCCGGTCAGGCCAACGAGCTGTTGGTTCTGGCCAGCGACGACTTCGGAGTGTCGTCGGTCGACATCAACGCGGACGGGACGGACCTTGGTTCGTCATCACTCCCGCCCTATGAGACGACGTGGACGCCGGATCCGAGCCTGATCGGACAGACGGTGCCGCTGGTCGCAACCGTCACCGACTCGGACGGTCAGACGACGATTGCGACGCTCGACGTCACCGTTGTGTCCGCGGCCGTGGCCCCTCCGGCAAGCACCGGTGGTGGCGGCAGCAGCGGCGGCGGAAGCAGCGGCGGTGGTGGCGGCGGTGCCACCGTGGCCGCAGTCGCGCCGAAGGTCGAACTGCCAGCCTCGCTGGGGACAGTCAGCACGCCGGTGAAGTCGGTACTGACGATCGAGCCGACGCTGACCGGTGACGTGGCGTCTGTCGTTTACACGCTCGGTGGCAAGGTGATCTGCACGGCGACGGTCGAGCCGTTCACGTGCAAGGCCAAGCTGACCGGTGCCGATGTCGGAACCGAGAAGCTGGTCATCGTCGCGACATCCAAGGATGGGCTGTCGACGACCGTCACGAAGACGATCCACGTCGCGAAGTTCGATCCGAAGGGGATCGCGGCGAAGGCCAGGACGGCCAAGGGCAAGGTGAGCATCACCGGCTCACTGAAGCTGCCGGCAGCCGTGACCGCCAAGCTGGGGTACAAGGGCAAGGTCACGCTCGTCTACGGCAAGCACAAGGCTACGGCCAAGCTCGGCAGCAAGGGGACGTTCCGCTCGACGCTGAAAGGCCTGAGGAAGGGGACCAAGGTCAAGGTCACGTTCACCGGCAACGGTGTGCTGACCACGGTCTCGGAGACCGTCAAGGTCGGCTGAGACGACAGTGCCAGGGGGGCCGGCCCGCATGGCCGGCCCCCCTGCGCGCGCCCGCATGGCCGACCCCTGCGTCGCCCACTAGGCTCATTTCCCGTGAACAGGATCTGTACGCGGGCTTGGCGCACCGGGACAGCTGCTCTGTTGGTGTCCTTTGTTGGCTCGCTGCTCTGGGCAACCGGCGCGCAGGCTTCCGCTCAGTCCAGCAAGATCGGGATCGCCTCAGCTCGATACCTGAAGAGCGACCCGGAGCGACTGAGCGCGCTCGGCGCGAGCTGGGCCTACAACTGGTCCGCCGACGCGCCGCCACGCGACAGCCACCTGCAATGGGTCCCGATGATCTGGGGCTCGCATTCGATCACGCCGACGGTGCTGGCGTCCCTGCGCCAGGACAGGCGCACCGGATCAGCGCGTTACCTGCTCGGCTTCAACGAGCCCGACTCGGGCTCGCAATCGAACATGACCCCGGAGCAGGCCGCGGCTCTGTGGCCAAAGCTCGAGAGCACAGGGCTGTCGCTCGGCTCGCCGGCTCCGGCGGTGCCCACCGACGGGTGGCTCGCCCGGTTCATGAAGCTCGCCCGGCAACGACGGCTGCGAGTCAACTTCATCGCGCTGCACTACTACCAGGACTTCACCGATCCGGATGCCGTAAGCCAGCTGCGCGCACAGCTGATTGCGATCCACGACACCTATCACAAGCCGATCTGGATCACGGAGATCGGCGCGCTCAACACACGTAGCTGGGGTGAGCCGATGATGCGCGCCCCCACCTCGGCACGAGCAGTGACTTACATGCGAGAGCTGTTCGTGATGCTGGACGGGCTGACGTTCATTCAACGCTACGCGTGGTTTACCGACGACTGCTGGAACGACTCAGCGTGTCACCCCAGCTCACTGTTCAACGGTGGCGGCCGGTTGACCGCGGCCGGCCGGGAGTTACAGCGGCTCAGCCGACCCGTAGGTTCCGTGCGCGCCGCACGGCCTGGGCCCGGTCGGTGACGTCGAGCTTGCGGTAGATGTTCTTCATGTGGGTCTTGACAGTGTTGACCGAGACAAACAGTTCCGCGGCGATCTCGGCTTTGGAAAGGTCAGTCGGCAGGTAGCGCAGAACGGCTTTCTCGCGTGCACTGAGGGGCTCGAGCACGAGCGCCACGTGTCCGTGGATTGCGTCGCCCGCGTGCGGGTCCAGTGTCTCAACCAGCTCCCCCGCGAGCGCGCGGTGTGAGGTACCCATCCGGATTCTGCGAACAACAAGCTCCCTGAGCGGAGCTCCCACCGCTACGAATGCGGTCATGTAGCCCTCGGAGTCGGCCATTCCCAGCGCCTCCTCGACGAGGCCGAGCGCCGAGTCATCGTCGCCGAGTTGATGCGTCGCGACCGCCGCGATCGCCTCGAGCTCGATCGCAGTTGCCGGCTGCAGGCTGTCCAATTTCGCGCTGAGTGCGCCGCGGGCCAGTTTCGCCGAGTCCTTTGGATCACCGGCGGCCAACGCAAGCCTTGCCCGCACGAGTTCCCCTTCGCCTGACCTATCTTCCTCTGGCACACTCTCAATCGCGGCCGCCGCCTCACAGCTGCGGCCAACCGCGATCAGTGACTCCGCCTCGGCGCCGGCGAGCGCGTTGACCAGCTTGCGGGGCATCTGCCAATCGAGCGCTTCCTGCCGTGCGGCGTGGACCGCTTCGCCGGCCGCCTCACCATCGCCGGTGCGAAGGGCAACCAGCGCCCGCATCAGCTGCACCGCAGCCGACACCGGCCGGTCGAACGAGCCCTGGGCGGCGAGAGCCGCGCGATCGAGTTGCGTGGCTGCTTCTGTGAGCTCGTTCCACTGGTACGAGCAGATCGCGAGTGCACACGTTGCCCGCGCGGCGGGCGGCAGCCGCATCCAGCCAAAACGCTCGCCCAGGTTGACGGCCTCAGCCGAAAGCTGGGCGGCCCGACGTAGCTCGCCACTGAGTGCTTCGAGCAGGCCCAGCGAGGACAGGGCGGAGAACACCAGGTAATCGCTCTCGCCGCGTCGGGCCAGGGCAAGCGCGCCCTCCAGCGTTGCACGCGCTTTGCCGCGGTCACCCGTCCAGGTTTCCGCGAAGCCCATGTTCAGCAGCGCGAGCACTCGGCGCTCACGACCGTCGAGCGCGAGCGCATCAGCACCATGTCCGGCCAGCAGCTTCCGTGATGCCGCGATCATGCCCTCAAGGTCGCCGGTCGCACGCGCCTCGTATTGGCGGGTCACCATGCGTGCGAGGCTGAACTCGGCGCGTCGGCTCGACCTCACCGACGACGCACTGTGGTCGGCCAACCGGATGTATTCAGCGGCCTGCTCACGCTCACCCGCGGAGAGCAATGCCGCCCCCGCCGCGAGCGCGAGCTCCGGGTCGCGGACGATGGTATTGCGCGGGAGGCTGGTGATCATCTCGGTGAGCATTGCCGCTTTCCCGTCGATGACGAGCCCGAGCCAGTTGGCCAGAATCAGGTTCGCCGCCAGGTCCCAATCCTCGCCCGCGAGCGCATGCCTGATCGCACTCACCTTCAGCCCCTGCTGGGCGTACCAGCGGGCTGCCCGGCGATGCTGAAGGAAGAACGCATCAGGCATCCGGTGCCGCAGCTGACTTCGCAGCAGCTCACGGAACATCACGTGATACTTGTACGTGAGCTGCTGCTGGCCGACCCGCGCAAGGAAGGCGCCAGACCGCTCGAGCTGCTCGAGCAGGTCGGTACTGTCACCCCGCTCTCCAAGCAGAGCGTCGACCAGTCCGGGCGTGATCAGGTCGACGACGCTCGTCTTCAGCATGAAGGCACGCAGCTCCGGCGTCACGTGCTGAAGGACCTGCTCGACGAAATAGTCGGCGACGGAGCCGTCATCGCCGGCGAACGTGCTGACGAGTTGATCGACATCGTCGTGACCGTCGAGTGAGAGTGCCGCAAGCCGGAGTCCCGCAGCCCAGCCCTCCGTACGCTCGTGGAGTGCCGACACCTGCTCGATGGTCAGCTCAAGCCCGGCCAGATCAAACATCGCGGCAGCTTCCGGGACCGTGAACGCCAGCTCCGGTGTTCGTATCTCAGTTAGTTGCCCCTCCACGTTCAGACGGTGCAGTGACAGCGCCGGATCCGTCCTGCTCACCAACACCAGACGAAGCTTCTCCGGCGCGTGGTACAGCAGTAGATCGAGCTGCCTGTTCACCTCCGGCGCTCGGAGCTCGTGGTAGTCATCGAGGATCAACACGAGCGGGGCGGGAAGCGCATCCAATGCGTTCGCCAACTCCGGCAGAAACTCACGCTCGCCGAGCGATGGTGAATGTGCAAGCGCATCGAGCCCCGACTCGCCGCTCACCTGCACGGCGTCCAGAACCGTCCGCCAGAATTGCCCGGCCTCAGTTTCGCTCCCGTCGACGGAAAGCCACGCGGTTGTCCCGGGCTGGGTGCGCCGCTGGGCCCAGGTCGCGGTCAGGACTGTCTTCCCGGCACCGGGTGGTCCGGTCACGACGGTCAGTGGTCCGGCCACGCCCGCGTCGAGCGCCGCGAACAGTCGGATGCGTTCGACGACCCCAGTCCCGATGTGAGGAGGTGAGAGCCGTGCCTGAGTCACCGTGCGGAGTTGATCCGCGTCGGCGGCCGGCCGGGCATCAACAGCTCTCTCCTGGTGTTTGCGCTTGTCCGGTTGCGGACTGACTACCGCGCTTCCCCCGCGGCTCATGCGGCGAAGTATGTGCCTTGACTCAGCGGACGGTCAAGCGTGCACGCATGTGGGTGCGTGCACCACCCTCGTACTCGTGCGTACGCCCCGGCCGCAGCCCCGAAGGCACCGCGCGCCTCACCCCAGAGATACCACGTTAACGAACTACCTAAACGGGGGCTGAACGAAACTGGCAATCACCCCGGGCGGGTGATTGCCCGTCACCCGTGTGAGACGCAGGATCTGCGACTACAGGTGAGCGGATCCAGAGACCCAGCAGCTGACGGACCCGAGCCAGATACGGTCGCGAGTCCCCTGCCCCCCGGAACCCTCGCTCGCGGGTCGCGCCCGCCTTCGCGCGGCACCATCTGGGGCGTGCGCGCGCTGTTCACGCTCGCGACGATTCTGAGTGTTGCAGCCGTGTTCGCGATCTGGGCCAACCGCCAGGTTCTGGACGAGAACAACTGGGCGCACACCAGCACCGAGATGTTGCAGAACAGCGAGATCCGGACCGAGATCTCCGACTATCTGGTCCAGCAGCTGTACGCGAACGTCAACGTCAGCCAGCAGCTGTCCAGCGCGCTCCCGCCACAACTGAAACCACTCGCCGGCCCGGTCGCCGGCGGGCTCGAGAACCTCGCGGAGAAAGCGGCCTACCAATTCCTCGGGCGACCGCGGGTGCAGGCGGCCTGGTTCGCGGCGAACAAGGTGACGGCCAAACAGTTCATCGACATCGTCGAGGGCAAATCGAAGCTGGTGCGGCTGAACGGCAATGCTGTGTTCATCGACCTGCGGCCGATCCTCGGCCAACTCACGCAGGTGCTCGGACTGCCGCCCGCGCTGCTGGCGAAGCTGCCACCCGGCGCCGCCCGGCTGAAGGTGATGACGAGCAAGCAGATCAGCTCCGTCCAGAAGGCCGTGAAGCTGATCAAGGGGTTGGCCGTCATCCTCCCGCTGCTCGCGCTGCTGCTGTTCGCGCTGGCTGTGTACCTGATGCGGACGCGCCGCCGGCATGCCCTGTTCATAGTCGGAATCGATCTCGTGATCGGCGGCGCGATTATCCTGATCGCCCGTAATCTCGCCGGGCACGCGATCGTCAACTCCCTGGTCGCGACCGACTCGGCCAAGCCGGCGGCACAGGCTGCCTGGTCGATCAGCACGGGGATGCTGAGCGACATCGCCCAGTCGTCGATCATCATCGGGCTCGCGGTCATGCTCGCCGCTGCGCTGGCTGGACCCCGGCGTCCCGCAGTCGCGCTTCGCAGAGCCGCCGCGCCCTGGTTGCGCGAGCGCCGCGGTGTCGCGTACTCGGTGGTGTTGGCGGTCCTTCTGCTGATCGTTCTCTGGGGACCGATCCCGGCAACGCGGATGCCGATTCCTATTCTGATCATCATCGGCCTGCTCTGGCTTGGGTTGGAGACGATTGGCCGCCAGACAGCCGTCGAGTTCCCCGATGCCCAGACCGGTGATACGTTCGCAGCGATCAGGCGCCGCAGTTCAGGCTCGCGCCGCCCGGGCGGCAGGCGACCGCGGGCGCCGGGTCCGCCGATCGCGGGCGGCGGCGGTCCACCGTGGCATTGGGATCCGGACGAGCGGCTGAAGCTGCTCGAGCGGCTCGGTGCGCTGCGAGAGTCCGGCGTCCTCTCGGAGGCGGAGTTCGCCTCCGAGAAGGCTCAGTTGTTGGCCGACGAGCCGGGCTCCGCGGACTGAGTCCCGGCTGCGTCGGCTACCGCGGCAACTGTCGGCTGCCTGCCGGCGACCAGGCCCGCGCTCAGCTTAATCGCCTTGACGGCGCCGGTCGCGCCCGCCTGGAGTGTGAAGCCAACGCAGAGCAGCAAGATCGCCGGGATCAGCAGGTACTTGGAGCCGAGCATCAAGATCGCGACCCTGTTGAGGACGTACGGGGGCGTGCAGACGAGCGCGCCGAGCGTCCCGCTGATCGCACTCGCAGCGAGCTTGTCGCGCTTGGACACCTTCGGCTTCGTCACGCCTATCAGGCGCGCCGGAACGCTCACGTAGCAGACCATCATCACGCCCACGACGCTCCCCAGTGACAGCGCAAACCATGGGTGGCCCCAGCGCGTGACGATCAGAACCGAGAACGCGAGGGCCGACCCAATTGCGATGCCCCAGGCGAGGATCACCGCCAGGTGCTCGCGGGCGGTCACCATCGCCGGCCGGATCGCCGGCGGCCCGTCACTGGAGATCGCGAATGCAAACACGGCGTTGAGATAGAAGCTCCCAGCGGTGATCGCCACGACCAGAATGATCGGTCCGATCAATACCGCGCCTCTCAGCACATGAAAGCTGTGGCCGTGCAGGACATGCAGCTTGAGATTCAGAGTCGCCAGCCAGATCCACATCGCCGGGAGGATCTGGATCATGATCAATCGCCAGTTGATGAACACCAGCCGGACGCCCTGGAACAGCATCACGAAGGCGCTCACAATCAGCGCAAGCGGGGCCAGCCATCGATGCGAGCCGCTGACTCGAAGGACCGCCTCTTCGACCATCGCTTCATCGCCCTCACGGATCGCGTCAACCAGTGCCTTGACGCGGGCTGCAACGTGGGGTCGGCGCACGGTCAGCTGCCGGTTCGTGAGCGCATCTGCCGCCATCGTCAGGTCGGCCGGGGTGACACGGCGTCACCCCGGCCGGGTGATCGGCTCCTGCCCAGACGCGGCGTGCGGCTGCGCCGTCAAGGCGCGGACGAGCGTGAATCACCCCGGCTGGGTGATTGCTGCTCACCCCGGCGCCGCCAATCATTGAAACGCGGCAACAACCGCGAATCGGTGCAACGTCTCGGAGGTAACAAATGAGTGATCTTGTAGCTGTGGGTTATCCCGACCTGGCGACCGCACAGGAGGTCGCGGCGAACCTGGCGCAGGCCCAAAAGGCCCACATCATCGAACTCGAGGATCTTGTCGTCGTCGAACGCAAGATGGACGGCAACGTGAAGCTCCACCAACCCTCGACGGCCGCTGGCGGCGCCGCCGGCGGGGCGCTCTGGGGAGGGCTGATCGGGCTGATCTTCTTCGTTCCGTTCTTCGGAATGGCGATCGGCGCGGCCACGGGCGCCGCCGCCGGAGCACTCGCTGACTACGGCGTTGACAACAACTTCATGAAGCAGCTCGGCGCTGATTTGCAGCCTGGCAAGGCGGCAGTGATCGCGCTCGTACGCGACGTATCACTGGACAAGGTCCTGCCGCAGATCAAGATTCCGGGGCACGTCATCCAGACGTCACTGGACAACGAGACCGAGACGCGACTGACAGAGGCGCTCGCCGCGGCCGGCACGAGCTAAGACGCGGGCGCCCGCGAACGGAGCGCGGGCGCTTGGGGGGCGCGGCGTGGTGGGTGCCGGCAGAGCAGGGGCCGGCGCCCGCCAAGCCCGACGTGTGAAGCCGGTGAAGTCGAATCCAGAGCGAACCGATGATTGCGGGCCATGGTCCGCCCCCGCCGGCTCCGAAGCGGCTGTGCAGTTGGCCCGCAGCCAGGACCGGATCTGGGGGTAACACTTCAGCGTGGAGCCGTCGCGCAGCGGTCAGGGTGGCGCCGTCTCCGACGAGCAGCAGATGCCGGCTGGGGTCAAGCCGCCCCAGAGGATCGCGGAGCAGGACGACCCGCGACGGATCGGGCGCCGCCAGCACCAGAGCCAGCGCATCGCCCGCTCGGCTGCTCCAACGGCCGACTCTGGCCGGCCGCTCGAGCCGAGATAGACGACGCGCCACCCCCGGTCTCGCAACGCCAGCCCGAAGGCGATGCCACCAAACGTGTAACGGTCGTCCGTGGTGGAGGCGATCACCACCGTCGGATTGCCACCGTTATCCCAACCGCGTGCGAGCTCCAACGAACAGATCTCGAGTAGCCCCGCGTGGGCGATTGTCGATGCGGTCCACACCGATCCGAGCGCCTTGTTCTTGGCCAGGGCGCGCGGCAGGACGACCTCGGACAGGGCAGCGTCGATGCTCAGCGACGCAAACGCCTCATCGATCGTGTTGGACGCGCCCTGCGGGTTGAAGTTCTCAAGCGCTCTTGCAAGGCGAACGCGTAAACGTTCTGGGTAATCGGACATCGTCGGTTGCCGGCGAGAGCATCTGTGAGATGAAGGTGACGCGGCATCACCCGCAAAGGGTGAGCGGCTCAGCGGACTGTCCGGCTGACCGGCTCGCGTGGTTATTGGCCCGCGTCGCGCTCGGGTGCGGGCGAGCGCGCCGAACTTCCATCCCGTCCGAGCCTGGCGTCCCGCAGCGACGCTTCGCGGTGGAGGAACCAGGCGATCGTCACGTCAACGGCAGCCTGGACCAGCAGGTACACGCCCACGAACAACGCCAGCGCAGTGAGCCCGAGCTTGGGCGCGAAGAGGAACACGAGGCCGGCGATGAGGCCGAGCGCGCCGCGCAGGAACTCGACGAGCCGATCACTGTCGTCACGCGTCACAGCGAGCAGGTGCGCAATACCGGAAATCACGAGATAGATCCCGAAGACGATGCGCACACCGTGCACCGCAGAGCCAGGCCTGACGATCACAAAGATTCCGGCGATGACCGCCAGCACGCCCAGCGCGACGACGAGCCAGCGGCCAGGTCCTGGCGCCGCTGCGCTCAGGATGACGAGGACGCCCGCGATCAGCAGATAGATGCCCAGTATCAGTGCGACCAGCAAAAGGCTGGTGTGCGGCGAGATCAGCACGACCAGCGCGGCTATCAGGTTGAGCCCGCCGGCGATCAGCGGAGGCCACCAAGCTCTGAACGGATCGTCCTGCGTGGGCGCGCCATGCGCCCGGGCCTGACTCGCGTCTCCGCTTGTGAACGGATCGACCATGGCGTCATTCTCAACGTGGTTCGGGTGATCGGTGCTCACCCGAGCGGGGTGAAAGTTTCGCTTCTGCTGATGGCGCCGGCGATGGTGCCGACGAACCGTGGTGTCTGCGAAATGCCCGAAGCAGCAGGACGCTCGCGCCGAGGATCGCCAGGGCGAGCACGAGTGCGATGACCACGTGCGAAGCGCCCTTTCCTGAGACGGCGGATGCAACGCCGTACGCGGTCAGCGCAGCGCCGATGCGAGTGCAAGCACTGGGCGGCGACTGTTCCATCGGTTTGGGTGAGCGGCAATCACCCTAGCCGGGTGATTGCCGCTCACCCTGCAAACTCGCAGCATCACGCCGTGACCGTGACGCCGCAAACCGTCCCGCAGACGCGGAACATGGTGTGGATCGCGGGCGGCGAGTTCCTGATGGGATCAGAGAGCTTCTATCCGGAGGAGGCGCCCGTGCACCGGGTTGCCCTCGCCGGCTTTTGGATCGACGAGCATCCGGTCACGGTCGCCGACTTCCAGCGGTTCGTGAAGGCCACCGGATATGTGACGGTCGCGGAATACCCGCCGAGTGCCGCCGACTATCCGGACGCCGATCCCGAGCTCCTCGTCGCCGGCTCCCTCGTGTTCCGCAAGACAGATGGCCCTGTCGATCTGAGTGACTTTCGCAACTGGTGGGAATGGACGCCCGGTGCGTTCTGGCGCCGCCCGGAAGGCCCGGGCTCGAACGTGGGCGGCCGTGAGCGCCACCCCGTGGTCCACGTCGCCTACGCGGACGCGCTCGCATACGCGGAGTGGGCGGGCAAGAGCCTGCCTACCGAAGCCGAGTGGGAGTACGCCGCGCGCGGCGGCCTCGAGCAGAAGGTGTTCGCCTGGGGCGATGACTTCGCGCCCAGAGGCAGGATGATGGCCAACACCTGGCAGGGGGAGTTCCCCTGGCGCAACCTGGCGACCGACGGCTATGAGCGGACCTCGCCGGTGCGCAGCTTCCCGCCCAACGGCCACGGTCTGTATGACATGACCGGCAACGTCTGGGAGTGGACCGCTGACCGCTTCAGCCACAGACATGCCGCCCCGCCCGGCGGCTCGTGCTGCGGCGTCAGCACCATGCCCGAGCCGGACCCCGCCGGCGATGGCTTCGTCGAGGGCGAGACGCTCCCGCGGATGGTGATCAAGGGCGGCTCACACCTCTGCGCGCCCAACTACTGCCTGCGCTTCCGCCCCGCGGCGCGGCAGGGCGAGGCGGTTGACACATCCACTACACACATCGGCTTCCGATGTGTGCGACGCGCTGACGACATCCCGCACTCATAAGCCGAACCACCCGACACGGGTGATGGGCAATCACCCGTTTTTCGCACAAGGTGTTCACGCAATCCAACGGAAGGAGAAGTCGTGGACAACGTGCAAGGACTCGGTCGAGCCCTGTTCGCTGCCGTGCTGCTGCTGATCGGTGGCGTTCTCAATGTCATCTGGGGGATCGCGGCGATTAGTAACTCGCACTTTTTCGTCGCGAACACCCACTACGTGTTCGGAGACCTCAAGACCTGGGGATGGATAACGCTGATCCTCGGCGCGATCGAGCTTCTGGCCGCGTTTTCGCTGTTCGGCGGAGGCGAGTTTGGCCGCTGGTTCGGAATCATCGCAGCGTCGTTGACGGCTATCGGGGCCTTGTTGGACATCCCCGCCTATCCGTTCTGGTCGCTTGCGATCTTCGCGCTCAGCCTGTGGGTCGTCTACGGGCTCGTGATCTATGGAGAGCGCACGGACAGCGCAGCTGACTACCCACCCCGGACCTACGAGTCACAGACCTAGGGGCGCAGGTGGTTCGAGCACCCGGCGCCGGTGCGGCGTCAAGAGATCCGGGGGATCTGCGGTCCCGGCGGCGAGCCGGGACCGCGGCTCGCTGCCGCGCCAGTTGGCGCGGCAGCCGTTTGGGGTTCCGGCGACGCCGCTACGTGCCGCGCCTCCGGGCGTCGTGTCCCTGACGATTCATCGGGGCTCCAGATCACGACCGTCTTCGCGATACGGTCCTGAAGGCCGCGTCGCTGGTCGTCAACCAGTATCGGCAGGAAGCCCGCGCCGAGCGGGATCGCTGCCAGCACGAATCCCACAACCCGCAGTAATCCCTGCCCGAGTGAGACGGTCCCGCCGATGGCGCGCACCACGCGGATGCCGAGGACACGGTTGCCGAGCGTCTGCCCCGTGAGCGTCCAGAACACAACGAAATACACGACGACCCAGGTCCACCAAACGAAGGCGCCGATTGCGACCTCTATGGCGCTCAGGCCGCCCTGGTCGCCGACGGCGGCCGCGATTAGGCCGACGGCGCCGCCGATCAGCGAAAAGATGACGTTCGCCGCCAGTAGGTCGAGCCCCAGCGCGACCGCTCGGGTGACCAACCCCGCATAACGGAGTGGCGCCGCGTCGCTCGCGTTGTCGGCAGCGGTGGCTGCTGTTGTGGGTTCACGCTCAAGCACGGAACTGACGTTATGAGCGCCGGGGGTCGGCGTGCATCACCCGCTGGGGGTGAACGGCTCAGACGCCTATCGGCATGTAAACGCGCCGGCGCCGCTCGTCCGATCACCCGCCTGAGGTGAGGCCGGCTCACCCGCGGGCGCGCGACGATCGGTAGCGCCCGTGGAACGAGCGTCGATCCCATACATGCTGCTCGGAGCAGGATTGGCTGCGGAGCGGCGGACGCGTCAGGCGGCGCCAGTCGCGATCCGTGTGACGCGAACCGCGCTATGGCCGGTGGCGAAGCTCTATGAGTCGCCGCCGCTGCGGGGAGTTCGCGTGCGCGCCGCCGCGTCATCGGTCGCGCTCGTGCGCGACGGCAGAGAGCTGACCGACGCGGTGCTCAGCAGCGACAAGCCCAAGCAGCTGCTCGCCGCCGTCGTCAACAGCCCAGCCACGGATGAACTCCTGCAGGAGGCCCTCGATAGCGCGGCGCTCGATCGACTGGCCGGTCTCGTCCTCGACAGCGCGTTCGCGGAGAACCTGACTGCCCGGCTGGTCGCCAGCGACGAGATGAACCTGATACTCGAGTACGTGACCAGTTCGCCCGAGCTGCGCGCTGCCCTGTCCCGCCAGACTGCCGGTCTGGCGGGTGACATGGCCGACGGGGTACGGGCGCGGACTGCCGCTGGCGACGCGACCACCGAGCGTCTGGCGCTGCACTTCATGCGCCGGTTACGACCGGAGTGACGCGCCCCATGACCGACGATCAACCACCGCGCACGGGCCGCCGTCTCCTCTGCCAGAAATGCGGTGCGGCGTTCGAACCGGGCGAGCGCTACTGCGCGAACTGCGGGGCGGACCTCTCTCCGAAGCGTTCGCCGTGGCCGATCGTGATCGCAGTGCTTCTAGCACTCGTCGTCGGTGGCGGCATCGCGTTCGCAGTGACGAACGGCGGCAACACGCCTGCAACCACCGTGACCGAGAACGCAGCATCCGCCACGACCACGACCGGCCACCACGAGGTCACAGTGCACGCCCCGACCACGACGGTCACGGCGACACAGACGGCGACCGTCACGCCGCCGACGCGGACGGTCGCGCCAACAGTTACCGACGACACCACGGAGAGCTCGAGCGCGGGTTAGGGATCATGCCGCGTCGGTGTATCCGCTAGCCAGGAGCGAGCGCAATGCTCGCGTTCACCCTCGAGGGGTGAGGATCGCTCACCCCCTCCTGAGGAGACTACATGCGTGTGACCCAGGTCAGTTACGAGATCCGAATCAAGGGCCGAGTAGGCGATCCGGTGCTCGCCACGCTTGGGAACCTCAACGCATCGGTCCGGCCTGCTGAAACCGTCCTCCGAGGCGAGATCAAGGATCAAGCCGCGCTCCACGGTCTGCTCGACCGGATCCAGTCGCTCGGGCTCGAGCTGATCGAGATCCGTCAGGTCGACGAGCCTTAGACGCGGTTGCCTCTGCGCGCCGTTTGCGTAAAGATTGGTAGACCAGCGTCAGGAGGATCAACGCATGCGACCAGGGACGGATTAAGTGCGTGACTCAGCGGTAATCCGCTACCCGGCCCCCCGCCGTTTGTCCGCGCGACAGTGGGCAGATCGATACCGCGGCGGCGATCGTCAACTCGGTCCTCCGGCGAGGTGCGCCCTCAAGCTCGGCGTCGTCCTGGCCGCCTATTACGCGGCAGCGCAGCTGGGCTACCTGCTGCATTTCGCCGGACCTGTGGCTGCGTTCGTCTGGCTCCCCGCTGGGGTTGGTATCGCACTGCTCTACCTCTTGGGGCCTCAGTTCTGGCCCGCCGTGCTCGTCGCCGATCTGCTCGTGAACAACTACATGACCTTGCCGGTCGGCTCAGCCTTCGGACAGAGCTTCGGCAACGTGCTCGAGGTTGTGCTGGCGGCGGTGTTGCTCCGGCGAATCGCAGCGCGCCACGCTCTGCTCGGATCCGTCACCGGACTGTGCAACATGGTCGCGGCGTTCATGCTCGCGACCGCGCTCTGCGCCACCATCGGGATGGCGTCGGTGCTGACGGGAGGAACCGTCCCACTCGCATCTGCACCACGTCTCGCGCTCACCTGGTGGCTTGGTGATTTTGGAGGCGTGCTGATCGTCGTGCCGTTGGCGATCGCGTGGTTCTCGTCGGCCCGGCCCTCCCGGCCGCACCGGCGCACGATTGAGTCTGTATCGCTGGCGGTCGCGCTGCTCGGCCTGATCACGGTCGCCTGGCGGGCCGATGTCCCCCTCTACTGGACGCTGTTCGCGCTTTTCTGGGCGGCGTTCCGATTCGGGCCGAGGGGAGCTTCCCTGGCGATCGCAGTCGGAGCCGCATTCACGATCTGGACGACGAGCCATTATCTCGGGCGGTTCGCCTACCTTGCGGCGGACCACAGGCTCCTCGACGTTCAGGTCTACCTCGTACTGTCGGCAGTCGCCGCCCTGGCGGTGGCCGTGCTCGTCGAGGAGCGCAGGCAACTCGATGCGACGCTCAGCGCCGTGCGTGCAAGGGTTGTCGCCGCCGCTGACGAGGAGCGGCAGCGGATCGCCCACAACATCCACGACGGCGCACAGCAGCGACTGGTCTCGGTCGCCGTCCATCTCAGTCTCGCAGCCGACGAAACTCGAATCGACCCGGTGAGTGCGCCGGCAGCGTTCCAACGGGCAGCCATCGAGCTTGAGCTCGCGATCGACGAGCTCCGTGACCTCGCCCACGGTGTCCGGCCGCCCGCGCTCAATCGCGTCGGCCTGGCGGCCGCGATCAGACAGGCCGCCGCCCGTTCCGCGATTCCGATCGAGGTCGACCTCGAGCAACTACGAGGAGAGCGCCTGGGCGAGCGAGTTGAGAACACTGCGTATTACGTCGTCCTGGAAGCGATCACCAACGCCCAGCGGTATGCGCACGCCTCGATCGTCCGTATCCGCGCACTGCTGAACTCGGGTGACCTCGTACTCGAGATCGCCGACGATGGCGTCGGCGGCGCTTCCGAACAGGACGGGCTCGGTCTACGAGGGCTACGCGACCGGGTCGAGGCCGTGGGCGGCGAATTCGTAGTCGAAAGCCGGCCTGGTGGCACGCTGGTCGCCGCGCGCATCCCCCTCGCCGCCGAGTCAACCGGCCGCGTTAGCCGAGGCCGCGGCCCTCACTCTCAGCGAGGTACATCAGGGCCGCCTTGACGCGGTGACTGACCTCGTCCGCGCTCGCGAGCCCCAGCTTCATGAAGATTGAGTTGATGTGCTTCTCGACCGCCCGCTTCGTGAGATCCAACGAATCGGCAATCGCAGCGTTGCTCTTGCCCTGGGCGAGCAGCGCGAGCACCTCCTCTTCACGCGGCGTCAGATCCGACAGAGGCGACCGCTCCGCGATCCGTCGCGCCCGGACCAGCACATCGACGATCTTGGGATCGACGAACGATCCCCCAACGACGACCGTCTCGATCGCCGAGACGAGCTCGCCGGCGTCATGAATCCGTTCCTTCAGCAGGTAGGCCCGACGTTCGGCACCAGACTCGAGCAGCGCCAGCATGTACTCCGGATCTGCGAACTGACTGAGCACGACGACGCCCACCTCGGGGTACTCGTCGCGTAGCTCGCGAGCCACCTGTATCCCTTCGTCCGTTCCGGTCGGCGGCATCCGGATGTCGGTGAGCACCGCATCCGGCCGCTCCTCTCGGACCGCCGTGCGCAGGGCATCGAGGTCGCCAACCGTGCGTACGACCTCGACGCCATCGACGTCGTCGAGAATCCGTTGCAGAGCCTCCCGGATCAAGTAGGCGTCGTCCGCGATGACAACCCGGATCGGCCGTGCCGGCTGCGCGCGTGGATCGCGCCTGTCCGACTGTGACTCGGCTTTGTCGTGTGCCGCTCTCATCGGCATCCTCGCAAGCACCGAGACGGGAAGTTATGCCCCGTCACCTCCATGCGCCATGCATCTCCTGAAATCAAGATCTCTACGAATCGGGCCCCCGCAGCCCGCACGCGCATCTCTCGTTCCGATCTAATCATGCCACCGCTCAGGGTGAATGACCATCCGGACGGGTGGATGAGCGGGCGCTTCGGCCGTCAAGCCGACTGACGCCGATACCTGACGCTGAATGCGCCCAGCATCCTGTGAGACCACGCCCTGACGTCGTCGATTGCTCCGCGCCCGCCGGCGCGGAGCTCCGCGGCGGCTAGCACTATCAAGACCAGGGTCCCAGCGAGTCGCGCATCGCGTGCGGAAATGCCGCCGACCAGCCCGAAGACCACCTCGCTGGTAACGGTCGCCCCAACCGCCGTGCTGGTCGCTGTTGGCCGCCGGAGGGCCTGGCGCGCACGGCCGGTGCTCTCGCTGACAGCCTCGGCGAGCATCAGCAGGAAGATGAACGTGACGGTGTTCGCCTGATCACGCGTTATCCCGAGATAGCGCCGCAGCACGCGATAGCGAGCCTCGCTCAGTAGCAGGAGCGCGACGCGAATGTCGCTGAGAAAAAGCGCGCCGCCCGCATATCCGTCGAGTGGTCCCTCGGTTGACCCTTCCGCGTCAGATTGCGGGCGTCGCACCCCACAAGCCTGTCTGAGCTGCGGGTGAGCACGCCTCACCCCCGACGGGTGACCATCACTGAAGACCGCCGCGAACCGAGGTGATCCGCTGGGTGTTGAAGCCGAGCCAATGCATCCGGCCGACGTAGCGGGCGTGCTCGATCTTCAGGCAGCGGTCGACGATGACCGTCAGACCGCCCTCCTCCGCGATCCGCGCCCCTTCCTCATTGATCACGCCGAACTGGCACCAGAGCGCACGGGCGCCGATCGCGACCGCTTCGCGTGCGATCTCCGGAACCGCGTCGGGCGCACGGAAGACATTGACGATGTCAATCGGCACTGGGACGTCCGACAGGCTCGGGTAGCTGACCTCGCCCAGGATCTCAGTCTCACGGGGATTCACCGGGACGATCTTGTAACCGTGCCGCTTGAGGTAGAAGCCCACGAAGTTGCTCGCGCGCAACTCGTTTGCGGAGAGACCGACCACCGCGACCGTATGCGCGTTGTGGAGCAGTTGCTGGATCGTCAACGGGTCCTGGTAGCGCTCGAGATCGATCATCCCAGTTTGCCGAGCCCTTGCTCGAGATCCCAGATCAGGTCGTCGACGGACTCGGTCCCGACAGACAATCTGATCGTTCCAGGCCGCACGCCCGCCGCGTCCAGCTCCGCGTCGCTCAGCTGCCGGTGCGTCGTACTGGCGGGATGGATGATCAGGCTCTTGGCGTCGCCGACGTTCGCGAGATGAGACCAGAGCGAAACCTCGCGGATCAGGCGCTGGCCCCCATCGCGTCCGCCCGCGCAATCGAACGAGAACACGGCGCCGGCGCCGCGCGGCAGGTACTTGGACACCAGCGGCAGGTACGTATTTCCCGGTAGGTCGGGGTACGTGACGTTCGAGACCAGCTCGTGCGAGTTCAGGAATGTCGCAACCGCGCGCGCATTCTCGACGTGGCGCTCCATGCGTAGCGACAACGTCTCGAGCCCTTGCAGGAACAGGAACGCGTTGAACGGCGAGAGCGTGCCGCCAAGATCGCGCAGGGTCTCGGCCCGCAACTTCATCAGGTAGCCGTACGCTCCGAACGTCTCGTGGAACTGCAGTCCGTGGTAGGCGGGCGACGGATCTGCGATCACCGGGAACCGCCCGTTCGACCAGTTGAACTCGCCGGACTCGACGACGATGCCGCCAATGCTGGTCCCGTGCCCGCCGATGAACTTGGTCGCCGAGTGAATCACGATGTCTGCGCCCCATTCGATCGGGCGGCAGAGGTATGGCGTCGCGAATGTGTTGTCCACGATCAGCGGCAGCTCGTGATCATGGGCGGCGGACGCCAGCGCCTCGATGTCGAGGACGTTGCCGCCCGGGTTACCGATCGTCTCGCCGAAGAACGCCTTTGTGTTCGGTCGCACAGCGCTGCGCCAGGCGTCCGCATCATCAGGATCGACCCAGGTCAGCTCGACGTTCATCTTGCGCAGGAGGTGCTTGAGCTGGTTCACCGTCCCGCCGTAGAGCGCGGAGGACGAGACGACGTGGTCACCAGGTTCCAGGAGCGTGAACAGCGCCGCGGCCTGAGCGGCGATCCCGCTGGCGAACGCCACCGCTCCGACACCCCCCTCGAGGTTGGCCACCCGCTCTTCGAAGACCGCGACGGTGGGGTTCATGATGCGCGAATAGGTGTTCCCGTACTCCTGCAGGTTGAAGTACGCCGCGGCTGACTCCGGATCTTCGAACACGTAGCTCGCGGTCTGGAAGATCGGGACAGCGCGCGCACCGGTGTTGGGATCCGGCCGCTGGCCGGCGTGGAGCTGCCGCGTCTCGAATCCGAATGCGCGCGTCTCCTCTGGCCTGTTCTGCTCGCCTGTCACGGAAGCTCCCCGAGGAAGTTACGGATGATCGGTGTCTGCCGTGCCTCTTCGAGCAGGAAGCAGTCGTGGCCGTAGGGCGCCTCGATCACCTGGAGCTCGACGGGCTTGCCGAGCGCGTGAAGTGCTTGCTCGATGTCGCGTGCTCCGGACGGCGGGTAGAGCCAATCGGAACTGAACGAGATCAACAGTGTCCGTGCCTGAAGGCGTTCCAAGGCCCGCTCTAGCGAGCCTTGGCCATGCTCCCGGGTAAGGTCGAAGTAGGTCAGGGCGCGCGACGTGTAGAGGTAGGTGTTGGCGTCGAACCGCTTGACGAACGAATCCGCCTGATGCCGGAGATAGCTCTCGACCTCGAACTCAGGCTCGCTGATCGTGAAGCGGATGTCATCCGCGGACTGAAGTCGTCTCCCGAACTTGTCATCGAGCGCCGCGCCCGAGAGGTACGTTACGTGGCCGATCATGCGTGCCACGCCCATGCCGGCACTGGGTTCCTCGTCCGCACCGTAGTAATCGCCCTCTCGCCAGGCCGGGTCGCGCATGATCGCCTCACGGGCAATCGCGTTCCAGGCTACGCCCTGCGGGTGCAGTGCGTGGGTGCTGGCGATCGCCACGATCGCGTCGACCTGGTCCGGGAACATGATCGCCCACTCGAAGGCCTGCATCCCGCCGAGCGAGCCGCCGGCCACGGCGGCGAGTCGCTCGATTCCGAGTTCATTGAGAAACGCTCGCTCGGTTCTGACCATGTCAGCGACAGTGATCACCGGGAAGTCCGAGCCGTACGGCCTTCCCGTTGCCGGGTCCGGTGATGAGGGTCCCGTCGTCCCGCGGCAGCCGCCGAGCAGGTTCGTTGAGATCACGAAGTACTGGTCGGTGTCGAACGCCTTGCCAGACCCGATCATCCCGTCCCACCAGCCGAGCCCCTTGCCCGCCTGGCCGTCACGGTCATCGGCGCCGAAGCCGTCACGCGTGCTCTGCTCCGCCGCCTGCTTTGAGAACCCGGCGGCGTGGGCATCGCCGCTGAGCGCGTGGCAGACCAGAATCGCGTTGTCCCGCCCTCGCGAGAGCGCGCCATAGGTTTCGTAGGCAACGCGGACCGAGTGCAGTTCCCGCCCGCAGTCGAGCGAAACCGGGTTCGGCAGGTCGAGATAGTGCGTCTCGACCGTCCCGACCGAGCCAGTGGCTGGCGCCAGCGGGGCGCTCATTTCTCGATCGCTCGCATCACTGATATGTATTGTCTACTTTCCCAGTCGAGAAACCAGCTTACGACAGAGAGGGACGGGAGTCGCATGGCCACGATCGACAACGGAGTCAACGTCCAGGCACTGCTTGATGCGCGCGAAGTACTCGCAGGCGCGCCGGAGGCCGCCCAGTTCACCTGGCGCGCGTCATCCAAGTGGCAGCACGGCGTACACAGCACGACGACCATCCAGAACTATTTCGGCCTCGGGGAGGAGCAGAGCCACAAGACCGAGACCGTATTCGATGCAGACCATCCCGAGGTGTTCGCCGCGACGGACAACGGAATCACGCCGATCGAATACCTACTCGTCGGACTCGCAAGTTGCCTCACGGCCGGCGTCGCGTCCGTCGCGCAAAACCGCGGGATCCAGCTGAACTCGGTCGAGGCGACCGTGGAGGGCAACCACGACATCCGCGGCATCCTCGGTGCCGACAGCGACGTCCGCAACGGCTTCAACGACATCAAGGTGACCTTCGACATCGACGCCGACGCCACCGAGCAGGAGATCGAAGCGCTCGTCGCCCAGTCCCAGAAGCGCTCAGCCGTGTTCGATGCTCTCACCAACCCAACCGAGGTCACAGTCGCCGTCGTCTGAGGGTCTGGCAGCCGAACGGGTCACGACCGTCGTCATTGGCGGCGGCCATGCCGGCCTCGCTGCCAGCCACTTTCTCAGCAAACGCTCGATTGATCACGTCGTGCTCGAGCGGGGCGAGCTCGCAAACTCGTGGCGACACGAGCGCTGGGATTCGCTGCGGCTGCTAACCCC
The DNA here is from genome assembly GCA_963720195.1 of uncultured Conexibacteraceae bacterium. Taxonomy (GTDB): domain Bacteria; phylum Actinomycetota; class Thermoleophilia; order Solirubrobacterales; family Solirubrobacteraceae; genus Palsa-465. The sequence continues at coordinate 252,666 of CAVRFD010000003.1, read as the reverse complement.
CAACTGGCAGAGTCGGCTTCCGGGATCGCCATACGAGGGGCCAGATCCCGATGGCTACATGACGGCGGCTGAGGTCGTCGAACTGGTCGCGAGGTTCGCCGGGAGCATCCGTGCTCCCGTTCGCTTGGGTGCGAACGTGAGCGCCGTACGGCGCATTGAAGACGGCTACAGGCTCACGACCAGCCAGGGCGAGATCGAGTCGCGGACGGTGGTGATCGCAAGCGGAGCCTGCAATCAGCCGACGGTGCCGGCCTTCGCCGGCGCAGTGCCAGGAGACGTTGAGCAGCTGACGGCATTCAGTTACCGCGGTCCTGACCAACTGCCGGACGGCGGCGTGCTCGTCGTGGGCGCGTCGGCGACCGGTGTCCAGCTGGCGGCCGAGCTGAGGCGAACAGGACGACCGGTCAGCATCTCGGTCGGCGAGCACGTGCGTTTGCCGCGCATGTATCGCGGCCGTGACGTCCTCTGGTGGATGGACGCGTCCGGCGTCTGGGATCAGCGCGACTACGAGGTTGACGACCTCACGCGAGCGCGACGTTTGCCGTCGCCACAACTCGCCGGCACCGCCGAGCGAGCCACACTCGATCTCAATGCGCTGGCGGCCATGGGCGTCGAGCTGGTCGGTCGCTGGGCATCGGTCCGTGACGACCAGGCGCTGTTCTCGGCCGGCCTACGGAACGTCCTGTCACTTGCGGATCTGAAGATGGAGCGGTTACTCGATGGATTCGACGAGTGGGCCCTGAACTTCGGCCTGGAGGCAGAGCTCGAACCTCCGCAGCGCTTCGCCCCGACAGAATCGCCCAAGTCGCCGCGTTGGCGGCTCGATCTCCGCAGCGGTGAGATCAGATCCGTCGTGTGGGCGACGGGCTTCCGTCCCGATTACCGCTGGCTCGACGTGCCGGTTCTGGATAGCAAAGGACTCCTGCGCCACAACGGCGGTGTCGTCGGCAGCCCGGGCATGTATGCGCTGGGACTGCCCGTGCTGCGCCGGCGCAAGTCGACGTTCATTCACGGCATCGAGGACGACGCGCGCGAGGTTATCGCTGCCCTGGCCGACTACCTGGCCGGCTAGTCATCCGGCAGGCGCCAGCCCGGAGTTCCTGGCAGCTCAATCGCGCTCTGGGGGCCCCACGATCCCTTCGCGTACGGCTCAGGCGCTGGCGGGTTCTCGATCACCGGAGCGCACACCTCCCAGATCCGCTCGATCTGGTCGGCCAATGTGAACAGCAGCCGGTCCTGAAGCATCACGTCGTGCAGCAGCCGTTCATACGCCTCGAGACCCTCGAGACCGTTGAACGCCTCGTCGACGTCGAGCGTCAGCGCCGCGCGGCCGAGTGTCAGAGTCGGTCCGGGGACCTTGGCCTGCACCTCGATCCGGACCTTTGGATCGTCGGACAGCTCGAATACGAGCTCGGACGGCCGCTTCGGTTGCTCAGAATCCTCGCCCGGGAAGAGCCGTAGCGGCGCTTCGGTGAAGCCGATCGTCACCGTCCGCCGCCCTTCGGCCATCGCCTTCCCAGTCCGCAGGTAGAACGGCACGCCCGACCACCGCCACGAGTCGACGAAGACCTCAAGTGCAGCAAGCGTCTCGACTTTCGAGTCCTTCGCGACTCCCTTTTCATCGCGGTAGCCGTCGTACTGGCCAAACACCGTGCGCGACACGTCGAGCGGGCGAAGTGCGTCGAACACCTTCGTGCGCTCGAGCTGTAGAGACTCGGCATCGATCCGCGACGGCGGCTCGAGCGCGACGACGCCGAGGATCTGCATCAGGTGCGTGACGACCATGTCTCGGAACGCACCGGTCTCCTCGTAGAACGATGCGCGACCCTCGATGTCGAGTGTCCTCAGGGACGTCGATCTGGATGTAGGCGATGTGATCGCGGTTCCAGATCGGCTCGAAGATGCCGTTTGCGAACCGCAGAGCGATGATGTTCTGGACTGGCTCCTTGCCGAGGAAATGGTCGATGCGATAGATCGACTCCTCGGCGAGCACCCCATGCAGAATCCGGTTCAGCTCCCTGGCGCTCGCAAGGTCGTGGCCGAAGGGCTTCTCCACAACGACGGAGCAGTGATCGGCTATGCCCGTTCTGCCGAGCATCCTGACCATGTCCGGCATCGCGTCCGGAGGGACCGCCATGTAGACAAGACGTTCACCGCGGGCGCTGATCTCAGTCTCAGCTTTGCTTATGGCATCGGCGAGTTCGCTGCCGTCCTCGGCGCTGGATGCCACGAAGCTCAGGCGTTGCGAGAACTCCTGCCAATGGCCGTCGAGCTCCATGCGGCCGTGGGTGCGCAGTGCCTCCTCGACGTGGGCGACGAAGTCGTCCGGGGCGTGTCGTCCGGAGCCGATGATCCGGAAGTCATCCGGCATCAGCCCGACGCGATACAGATGGAAAAGTCCCGGCAGCAACTTGCGGGCGGCGAGATCTCCCATCGCGCCGAACAGAACCAGTACACGGGACGACGGCTTTGCGAGTCCATCAGGTGTCATCGGTCGTGCTCCTTCTGCGTCGTGGATCAAAGGGTTCTCACCGGCGGATCGAGTCCGTATGGGGCCTCGGAGGTGATCCGTGTGAGCTCTCGCGTGACCGCGTCGATGCCGGCGATCTCGTAGATCGCGCGCTGGCGGCCCGCGCCGCCGCCGCGGCGAACGAGATCCGGCAGCGCGGCAAGCTCCGCGGCGCATCCCAGCTCGGCGGCATGCTCTCCTAGCGTGTCGATAAGGGAGCCGACCATTTCGGAGACGCGATGACGACGGGAGTCAGCATCCAAGAGCTCTGCATCGACTCCGAAGCGCGCCGCGCGGAAGATCCCCTCCTCGAGCACCTCGGGCAGCAGCTCGCTGCCCGGCTTGCTGTCGGGCACGCGCTCAGCCTCCGACCTTGCGAGGCAGTGGACGAAGGCAGCGAGCGCGGCGGTGTCAGCCAGCGAGGTCTGGGCGTCGAGCGTCCGAATCTCGACAGTTCCCAAACGCGGATGTGGGCGCATGTTCCACCAGAACCACGTGTAGTCAGGGACGTCAGCCGCCCGGATCATGACCTCGCTCATCTCGACGAAGTCCGCAAAGTCGCGCATCGCCCGCGGCACGCCGGTACGCGGCCAGGAACGCATCGTGACCTCGCGCGACGAGGCCAGGCCCGTGTCACGTCCGTGCCGGAACGGTGAGTTCGCGGCGACCGCCTGCAGCAGAGGGAGGTGACGACGCAGGCCGTTGAAGACCCGCACCGCCGTCTCAGGGTCAGGCATACCGATGTGGATATGAAGTCCACCGACCGGGGTCAACACCGCATCTCCAAGCAGGTAATGGATCCGCTCGTAGCGTTCCCTGTCGGTGATCTCGGCGTCGCCAGCCTCAGCAGACGGGTGGGTTCCCGCCCCCAGTAGCCCGGCACCCGTCTCGACCACCGCGCCGCGAAGCACGCCGAGCGCCCGCGCAGCCTCGCCGGCGCTGCTGTGGATCCCCGTGATCAGCTCGACCTGACAGGCATGCAGCTCCCGCTCGACCTTCCCGCCGGCCAGCTGGCCGTTCGTCTGATCGACCCGGTCGAGGACCGCACGCGAACTGTTCGTCTGGCGGCCGGTCGCCGGGTCGACCAGGAACAGCTCCTCCTCGAGCCCGATCGAGAACGGCTTGCTCGTCCCGAATCGGTGCGCGGGCTCGGTCAGTTCCAAGGCATCTCCGCACGCTGCGCCCAGTAGTCCTCGGGCGCCAGCGCCAGGCCTTGAACCTGTTCGAGGACCTGCGGATCCAGCTTGAGGTCGATGGCGACCAGGTTGCTGCGAAGCATCTCGACCGTCGTGGCGCCGCTGAGCACCATGTCGGCCCAGGGCTGAGCCAGGACGATCGCGAGCGCGACAGCATCTATCCCAACCCCCTCCCCGTGTCGAGCCGCTTCTTCGGCGAGCAGCTCCACCGCCGGGCCTGATCCACGTTGGGTCAGACGGCCGTTGGCGACGGCCTCCTTGACCAGCACCTTCACACCCGCCTCGTGCGCTGCCGTGAGCGCTGGACCAGCCGACGGCTCGAGCAGGTTCCAGGTGGCCTGAACCGAGTCAAACAGACCCAGCTCCAGCGCGCGCTCGATCGTCTCGCCCTGGCCGGCACCGCTGACCGACATACCCAAAGCAACGCCGGTCAACTCGCGCCAGGCCGCCAAGGCGGCGAGCAGCTGGCGATCATCCAGGACACCGCTGTCCAGCGTCGCGGAGTGGATCTGGTAGAGCCGTAGGTAAGGACTCAGCAGGCTCAGAGTCTCCTCACGCTGCCGCTCGAAGTTCGCCAGCGTCAGCTCCTTCACCTCCTGCACCGTGGCGTCAACCGTCCAGCCCGCGGTGTAGGTGTAGCCCCACTTCGAGCCGACCGCCACCGCAGCCGGCGCCAGGCCACGCCCGTGGAGCCATGAGCTGAGGAACTGCTCGGCAAGACCGTAGGACCGTGCCGCATCGAAGTAACGAACGCCGGCATCCCAAGCCGCGTCAAGCACCTCGTGCGAACGAGCCTCCATCGCCGGAACCTCGGTCTGGCCGGCGAAGTCGCCGCTATGGCCAAGATCGATGTACCCCGGGCGCCCAAGCGCCGCCAGCCCAAGCCCCATGCGCGGGCCGCCGCCCAGGTTCAGCTCGTGAACGCCATCGGCCTTGTCGCCGGACATCGCTGTCACGTTGCCGAGCGTACCCGGGAGGCGGTACCGGAGGGCGATACCGAACAATCTGGCTGTGGCTTCATCCATCAGACAGAAGAGACCTCCTGGCCGCGCGCCGCGGCTCCCCGTTCATGCTCTAGTGCTGGCGAGCATCAGCTCGGTCCAACTCGGCGCCGCGTGGGCAACAACGATCTTTCACGAGGTCGGTCCAAACGGCGCCTGCCTACTTCGGCTCACGTCGGCCAGCGTCGTGATGCTTGCGCTGACGCGCCCCCGCGTACGCACTCTGTCGCGGAGGCAATGGGTCTCGGCTGGCTCGCTGGGCCTCGTGCTGGCGGGAATGAACCTGACCTTCTATCAAGCGATCAGCCGCATACCGCTCGGGACAGCGGTGACAATCGAGTTCGTCGGCCCGCTGCTCGTGGCCCTCGCCGGATCGCGGCGTATGCGCGACCTCGTTTGGGCGGCGCTCGCAACCGGCGGGATCATCGCCCTGTGCCACGGCGTCACGCATGGCACCAGTGCCGAAGGTCTCATTCTCGCCGCAGTCGCCGGTCTGTTCTGGGGCGGCTACATACTGCTGCAGGCGCAGCTTGGTCAGGCCTTTGACGACAGCTCCGGCCTGGCACTCTCGATGACCGGTGCCGCGGTCGTAGCGCTTCCGTTCGGCGTCGCCCAGGGTTTCGGCAAGCTGCTGGTCCCGGGAACACTCGCAATTGGAGCAGCCGTGGGCATGCTGAGCTCGGCGATCCCGTATTCATTGGAGCTGCGTGCGCTCCGCCGGCTCTCAACCGCAACATTCGGCGTTCTGATGAGCCTCGAGCCCGCGGTTGCAGCGTTGGCCGGCGCCATCGTGCTGGGGCAGATCATCACGCCCAGAGACGCGCTGGGCATTGGCTTGGTGGTTGTTGCCGCGCTGGGTACCTCGCTCACGTCGACCGCCCCGCACGAGCCACTCAACATCGCCGCGTGAGCCGACCGTGAACCTTGATCCGCCGATCGGCCATATGGAGGTGATGGACGCCACTCGCGCCGAAACTGCGAACAACGAGGACAACCTGGCGCTCCGCGCATCGGTCGCGCGCCCGCATGCGTTCGCGATTCTGTTTGACCGCCACTACGACGCGATCTGGCGCTACATCTGCCGACGGATCGGGCCAACCGGCGCCGACGACCTCACCGGCGAGGCGTTCCTGCGCGCGTTCACGAAGCGTTCTGGGTATGTGCCGAGTCCTCTCGGCGTACGCCCGTGGCTTTATGGGATCGCGACCAATCTGCTGCGCGAGCAGGCCCGCAGCCAGGATCGGCAGATGCGGGCGTACGCGCGCGTCGCCCAGCCGCTCGCGGATACCGCCGGATATGAGGAGGCTGACGGCAGACTTGATGCCGCATCACTCGGACCGGCGGTCCTCGCGGCACTCGCGAGGCTGGACACTGCGGACCGCGACGCGCTGCTGCTGCTCGCGCTCACCGAACTCGGCTACGAAGGGATCGCGGCTGCGACCGGGGTGCCGGTCGGAACCGTGCGCTCACGCCTGAACCGTGCGCGGCGGCTCATGCGCGACGAGCTGGAACGTCATATCCAACAGCAGAGGAGCGACTGCGCATGATCGACGACGGGCTCGAACTGGAGATGATCCGGGCGGTCTTGACTCTCGACGGCGAGCCCGATCCGGAGCGTCGGTCGACGGCCGACGCGGAGCTGATGGCGTTGGTCAGAGCTGAGACTGCTGACGCGAGGCGGGCGCGACGCGCGACGCGGACGCCGCGCGCCAGGCGTTTTCCGGTTCCCGCCTGGAGCGTCGGCGCGCTCGCAGCCATCGCGGCGGCCGTCGTTGCCGCCGTGAGCCTGATTGGGCACGGGGGCGCTGCGCAGCCGCAGTCGGCCGCTGCCGCGATCCTCGATCGGGCGGCGCAGGCGCCGGCGATGGTCAGCCCCGCGCATCTCGGTCCTGGCCAGTACTGGTACGTCGAGGACGTGACGGCCGGTCCGCGCGCCCAAAACATGCATGCCTGCGGAAACGCCTGCTACGAGATACGCGTTGTGCGCTGGTGGGTCGGCGCGCGCCGGTACGTGAGTCATCAGTACGTGATCGCGCTGTCAGCGAAGCCCACCGCGGTCACCGCGCTGCCACCCAACGTGCCGTTGAAGGCTGCGCGCTACAGCCCTCGCTGGAGCGGAGTCGGCGCCGGCTACGACCAGATCCTCCACTACCAGCAGATGCTCACCGTGCCGACGAACACCGGCTCGCTGAGGGACCTGACGTCGCATCTCGGCCTGCAGCCGAACACCAAGCGGCTTTCGCCCATCGACGAGCAGCAGCTGATGTTCACGAACATCCAAGCAATCCTGGTCGAGCCACGGGTACCCGCACGGATGCTGTCCGGTCTGTATCGGCTGCTCGCAACCCTGCCGGGTGCGAGCGTCGTCGGGATGGTGACTGACACGCTCGGACGGCGTGCCGTAGAGGTGACGTACAGGTATCCGGAAACGCCAGGCGCCGACACGCGCCTCGAGCTCGCGCTGCTGTTCGACCCCAAGACCTACGTGCTGCTCGACACCCGCAGCATCGCCACCGGCAAGTACCCGTCCTACAACGACATGGCCTACGTACGCAGTGGCGTGGTGAACCGGATCGGCGCCTAGCCACGGCTAGCGCGACGGACAGTGGGGTTCCGCCGGGTAACGCGCTGGCTGTCGTACAGCCGCCTGGGTAACTCAAGCGCTTACCATCCGGATGGCGATTCGGCGGATGGACCACGTGGGCATAGTCGTCAGGACCTCGGGGAGGCGGTGGCCTTCTTCACGGAGCTCGGACTCGAGCTTCACGGGGAGACGTCGGTCGAGGGCGAGTGGGTGGACCGCATCGTTGGGCTTGAGGGCGTCCGGTCGCAGATCGTGATGCTGAGAACACCGGACGGGCACAGCCGAGTCGAGCTGTCGAAGTTCCACACGCCCACTGCTAACGGCGGATATGGGGAAGCGCCGTCGAACGCTGCGGGCATCCGCCACGTCGCATTCCTCGTCGACGACGTCGACGCTGTCCTCGCTCGCTTACGCGCCGGCGGCACAGAGCTCGTCGGCGAAGTTGTGCGTTACGAGAACAGCTACAGGCTTTGCTATTTACGCGGTCCGGCAGGGATCATCGTGGAGCTGGCTGAGCAACTCGGCTGACGGGCCGCGCTCAGATCAGCATCTCCTCGGGCGTGCGAAGGGCGGACGGGCGAGTCATACGAGCGAGGGCGAACGGCTGCGGGTCGACGACCGGGTCATGACCCAGTGCCAGCTGGGCGGCCAGAAGCCCGGCGCCCGGGCCCACGCCGAAGCCGTGGCCACTGAAGCCGCTGGCGATGTGCAGACCGCGTACCGAGCCGGCCGGCCCGATCACCGGATTCGCGTCCGGAGTTACGTCCACATAGCCAGCCCAGGCGCCGCCTTCGGCGGTGGCCAGTGGGATCCCGAGCATCTCCGAAAAAGCGGTCAGAGCGGTACTGCTGCGCTCGTGGTTCGGCTTCGCAACCTCGGGCCACGGACCTGCGACCGGCCAAGAACGGGGTCTGCGTAAGCGCAGCAACTCACGACCAAGGAAGCTTGGATGGATCGTTACTCTGCCGCGCGCCTGTCCGCCGGCAGCGGCGAACCAACGGAGAAAGCGGAACGACTCGAGCGTCACGTCGATGTCGGCACGGACGCCGCTCGCGATCACGAGGCTGCCGTCGCGGCTTTGGCGCAGAGCTCCGGCCGGCGTCGTCACACACGCCGCGGTGATTGGGGCAACAGGCCGTGTGCGCAGGAGGGTGGAACGCAGGACCTGCACCGGCAGCCGCACGCCGGCTGTTCGCAGTAGCCGCGAGGACCACGCGCCGGCCGCACAGATCACAAGCGGCGCGTGCAGATCATCCTCAGCGGTACCCACCCCGCGGACAGCCCCATCGCTGACCAAGATCCGGGTGACCGGCACCTGCTCACGGATCTCGACGCCCTGGGACCGCGCCCATGCGGCGATGCCGCGCATCGCCGCCGCCGGCTCGCAGTGACCGTCCTGCGCGCGATGCAGCGCGCCTGACCACGGGCCGCGCAGGAACGCGAGCTCTCCCGCCGCCGGGTCCCGCCACCAACGACACGCCGGGGATCAGCGGATCCGCCAGCTGCTTCCATCTCAGCAACCGCGCCAGCCCGGCCTCGTCTGCGGCGACCGAATAGCCGCCGCCGATCGTCAACGGCAGCGCCAGCGAGCTTGCCCACTCGCGCCAGAGCCCCATTGCCACCTGGATCAGTGGCAGCTCCGCCCGGGTTCTGCCGAGTGACCGTATCCAGCCCGCGTTCAGGCCCGACTGGCATGCGCCCACCTGGCGGCGCTCCAGCAGCGCCACGGTCAGCCCCTCGGCGGCCAGGAAGCCGGCGGCACTGCAGCCGGCGATCCCGCCGCCGACAACGATCGCGTCGCACGCAGCCAAGCGACAGCAGAGCGAGACCCTAGGTCGCGCTCGCCTCGATCTGACCGATCTGAGATTTGTCGATGGTCAACCGAGCGATGTCATCAGTCAGCAGGTTGACGGCAATTACCAGTATCGCGATCGCGATCGCCGGTGCCAGGGTGATCCATGGTTGCGACGTTATGAAGGTTCGCCCGTCACTGATTGACAATCCCCACGACGGGTTCGGCGGAGAAGCCCCGAAGCCGAGCACCGCGAGCGCCGCGATGATCGTGAGCGTGAACGCAAAGCGCATGCCGGTTTCGACCAATATCACGCCACCGACGTTGCGGAGGACTTCGTGGCGGATTATCGATATTGGACTCTCGCCGCGTGCACGGGCCGCGGCGACGAAGTCCCCGCTGCAGACATCCATCGTCACCGATCTGACGACACGCGTGACGCGTGGGGCGAAGACGACACCAATGGTCAGAATCAGCGACAGCGACGATCCGCCGAAGCCACTGACCGCCACCAATGCCGCGATCAATGGGGGAATCGAGTTGAGCAGGTCGACGAGCCGCATCAACCAACTATCCGTGAGCCCACCCCGGAAACCGCTGTAGAGACCAACCGCGGAACCCAGTAGCACCGCGACGAGAGTTGCGGCGAGTGCGACCAGCAGGATCCCGCGCTCACCGGAGAGCAGCCTGCTCCAGACATCGCGTCCGTACTCATCGGTGCCAAGCCAGTGCGCCGAAGAGGGGCCCTTGAGCGGCGCGCCCGTCAGCAGCGCGTCCGGCGCGTAGGGTCTGATCGAGGGTCCGATGATCGCCATCACGATGTAGACGCCGATGATCAGCGCGCCTGCACGCCCGCTGGCGTGCAGACGTCTCAGTCCGGCCAGAAACGGAAGCGAGGCAGGCTTACGCCTGATCGCGGGACTAGCGAGCGTCGCCATGACGAAGCTGCGGGTTGAGGAGCATGCCGAGCATGTCGGCAATTAGGTTGGCGCCGATGTAGATGGCGGCCATGATCAGCACCACGGCCTCGACCACGGGGACATCTCGATATGTGACGGCGTTGACGAGCACGCTGCCGACTCCCGGATAGTTGAAGATCGTCTCGACGACCACGACGCCACCGATCAGGTAGGCGACGTTCAGCGCAGTGATATTCAGCGCGGGCCCGAGCGCCTGCGGCAGCGCATGGAAGGTGATCACGCGCCAGGTCGGCAGTCCCTTGAGCCTGGCCATGATCACCGACTCGGACTCAAACGCCTCGATCAGACCTTCGCGCATCATCCGCACCGTGTAGGCGACCATCCCGGCCGTGAGCGCGAGGCCCGGCATGATGATCGCCTTCAGATAGCCACCAAAGCCGGTGCCAGGCTGCACCGATGAGATCGGCGGCAGCCACTTCAGCTTCACGCCCACCACGAACAGCAGCAGGATCGACAGCACGAAGTCTGGGATTGCCATCCCCAGGATCGTGGTGACCCCGAACAGGGAATCCGCGACGCCACCGCGGCGCCAAGCGCTGAACACGCCGATCAGGAGGCATAGCGGCACGTACAGAACGAGCACGAACAGCCCCAGGATCAGTGTGTTCTTGAGCGGCGTGGAGATGTATGAGAGGACGGGCTGCTGAGCAGCAAGCGAGGTGCCCCAGTGCCCAACCACGAAGTTGCCCAGCCAATCGACGTACCTGGTGAAGATCGGCTGGTTGAGGTGCAGCTCCGTCTTCAGGACCGCGAGTGACGAGATCGTCGCGTTGCGGCCCAGGATCTGCTGTGCTGAGTTGCCCGGCAAGAGCGACACAGCCCAGAAAATGATGGCCGAGGCCACCAGCAGGGTCAGCAGGCTGGCCCCGACCCGCCGCGCCGCAATTCTCAGCATGAGCCCGTCCCCTACCGATCAGGTGAACCGAACGTCGCGGAAGTCCTTGTAGAACTTCTGGATCGGCGCCGGGAACCCGGTCACGTTCTTCCTTGCGGCCACGACCGTGTCCACGTACACAGGGATCAGGGCGCCGCCGGTATCGACGATCATCTGCTGGGCCTCGTGGAAGTACTTGGTCTGCTCCGCGACATTGGTCGTCGACTGCGCCTTCTTGAGCAGCGCGTCGAACTTCGGCTCGCGCCAGTGCGTCTCGTTCCACTGCGACGATGACTGGTAGGGCGTGGCGAGCGCGTTGGGCGCGGGCTGCGCACTCCAAGACGACGCGACGAACGGCTTCTTCAGCCAGATGTCGCTCCAGTAGCTGTCGGCGTCGGCCTGGATTATGTTCACGTCGATCCCCGCCGGCGCCGCGTTCTGCTTGAAGATCGTGGCCAACTGGACCATGCCGTCAGTCGCGTCAGACGTGTATAGGTCGAGTGACAATCCAGAGTGGTGGCCGGCGGCCTCGAGCAACTGCTTTGCCTTCTTGACATTGCGCACGTGCCCCTTCACGTCCAGGCCGTACTCCATCCATCCGCCCACCGGATCGTCGTAGGCAACCGCGCCGAACTTGCCGACGGTCAGTTCCTGGACCTGCGAGCGGTCGAGGACCAACTTCATCGCCTGGCGTACGCGATTGTCGGTGAACGGTGGCGTGTCGCACCAGCACGCGAGGTTGACGATGAAGGGCGTCTTCACGGAGTACACGTCGACCCCCGACTGAGCGCTGAGGCTGGTGGCATCTGCCGAGGTCATGTCCCAGATGATGTGCACCTCGCCGGACTCCAGTGCGGCGATGCGTGACGCCTCTTCGGTGATCGAGCTCAGCGAGACACCCGGAACGTATGGTTTGCCCGGCATCCAGTAACTCGGGTTCTTCGTGAACGTGGTCGGCTCCACGCCCGGCGTGAAGCTGGCGAGCTTGAACGGACCGGTGCCGACCGCCTGCTTGCGGAGGAACTCCTTGGTCATCCCGTTCTTGACGATGAACGTGAAGCGGTTGGTGATCGTCAACGGCAGCACAACGTCCGCGCTCTTCAGGTCGAAGCGGACCGTGTGTGGGTCCGGGGCGCTGACGTCCTTCGACGTGATTCCCGTCATCTCGCTGGTGGCCGCCGAGCCCGTCTTCGGGTCCAGCAAACGCTGGAAGGAGTAGACGACGTCCGCGGCTGTGAGCGGCGTGCCGTCGTGGAACTTGACACCGCGGCGGAGCTTGAACTCCCAGACAGTGCCTTCCTTGTTACTCGACCACGAGGTGGCCAGCTGCGGCTGCGGCCTCCAGGAGTTGTCGAGATACATCAGCCGGTCGTAGACCAGCGAGATGCGTGTGCCGTCCGCGTCGGACGTGCTGAAGGCGGGATCAATCGTGCCCGCGGGACCGTCGGACTCGCCGGAGACGATCTTGAGAACGCTCTGCTTGGTCGACGCCGCGCTCGCGCGGAGCATGGCCGCATGACTGGGGCCGGCGTATGCGGCCACCCCGGCGGCCACTCCAGCGCCGCCCACGACGGTCAGAAACTTCCTTCTGGAGATCGGATCGACCTGTGAGTCCATACCACTTCTCTCTTTCGCGTAACCGTCTGGAGGAACGACAAATAGCTGGGAGCGGTGGCCCGCTCCGACGATACCCCACTATTTCTATCTGTCAAGTGATTGGTATGATGGCACGCCAGCATACAGGCTGGGGGAAATGTTTTGAGGGTTTGCTGTTCGCATTTACGCCGCTCTGGGCACGCGGCGTGAGTACTCGCTCCAGGACCCGACGTAGAGCCGCGGCGCCGGGTAGCCCGCAAGCATCGTCGTGAAGATCAGCTGGCAGGCCTGGACGCCAGAGCCGCAGTAGGCGATCGCTCGCGACCCGGCGTCGAGGCCGACGGCTGCAAGCCGCCGGCGCAGTTCGTCGGCGTCAGCGAACCGACCATCGGCGTCAAGGCCAATGGCCTCCCAGTGCGCGCTGCGGGCTCCAGGAATGTGTCCGGGGTACGGATCGCCCGGGGCGGCTTCACCAGCAAAGCGATCCGGCCCGCGCGCGTCGAGCAGCAGGGCATCCGGCGGCAGCGAGGTCACCTCGTCGAAGTCGGTTAGCCACTCGTCGTGCTGTGCACGCAGGACGAAGTCACCCTGCGGCGGTGCAACCGAGGGTCCGCTCTCGAGCGGTCCCCTCCACCCCGCCAATCCGCCGTCCAGCAACGAGACGCGATCAAAGCCGAAGTAGCGCAGCATCCACCACAGGCGCGCGGCGGAGAACGAGTTGCTGTACACGACGACATGCGAGTCCATGGCAATGCCGGCCGCCCGCGCAGCGCGTTGGAACTCGCTCGGGCTCGGCAACGGGTGACGGCCGGCGCCGACGCCGGGGTGCCCGGTGAGGTCACGCTCCATGTCCATGTAAACCGCACCCGGGAGATGAGCGGACGTGTACTCCTCGAGCGGATCGTCGCCGTCCATGTAGTAACGCGTGTCGATCAGCCGCAGCTGGGGATCGTGGATGTGTTCCTGGAGGAACGCGGCGGTGACGAGGAGCGGCGCGGCTTCCATCCCTAGACCTCCCGGACCTTTGCGAGCGCGCGCTTGGCACCTTCGAGGTGGCGCTTCATCGCCAGGCGGCTCGCCTCACCGTCACCGCGGCGGACGGCGGCGAGGATGCGGCTGTGGTGATGGACGGCGCCGCTGACCGTCCCGGGAATCTCGAAGCTCGCAGCCCGGACGCGGATCATCACATGGGCAACCGAGTCGGCCAGGATCTCGAGAAGCTCGTTCTGAGTTGCTTTGGCAAGGCCGCGGTGAAACGCCATGTCGACCTCCACGAAGCGCTCGAGCTTGAGGTCCTCGACCTTGAGCTCCTCCACCGCCGTGCTCAGTGCGGCGAGATCCTCGTCAGTCCGGCGCCCGGCCGCCAGGCCGGCAATTTCCACCTCGAGCACCTGCCGCGCCTCAATCACCTTCTCGTACGGCAACTTCGTGGTGCTGGTCGACATCAGCAGCGTGATCGAGCTCGCGACGTCCGGTAGCGACGGGTTGGTGACGATCGTGCCGGCGCCGGCCCGCACTTCGAGCAGCCCTCTCGCGACGAGCGCTCGCACGGCCTCGCGCACAACCGTGCGGCTGACGCCGAACTGCTCGGCAACGAGTCTCTCCGAGGGAATCGGCGATCCGATCTGCAGCTCTCCGCTTCCAATCGCCGCCTCGATTCGAGACGCAAGCCGCTCGGAGAGGCTGCCCTGCCGCTCCATCACCGCACCAAGCGTCATGAAGTCTGTGTCCACCATCATCCCCCCGTGGTCGTTTCCAATATCTCCTGAGCGACCCTCATACCACTTGCCGCGGAGCCCTCCAGGTTCGCCACCTCCGTGTAGTCGCCACAGAAGTGGATCCCGCCCACAGGCGCCATCAGCTCATCCATCGCAGTCATCCGTCCCGGCGCCAGCTTCGGCAGCCCGCACTCCCAGCGCTTGATGCCGATGTGCGCGACGCGATCGGCGAAGTCCGGAAAGCGCTTGAGGAACGCGGCCCGCACGCCGGCCCGGATCGACTCGTCGGAGTCGTTCCAGATCGCACCGGCGTCACGGTCGTTGACCCATGACTGGTAACACGCACCGGCCTCTTCAGGATCCGGTGGCGTGCGCAACGGAAACGCCGGCAGCGCATAGGTTTGATCCGGGCGGTAATCCTCGGACGGTTGCCACGACGACTTGCGCCCAGCCGGTGTGACCCAGATCGGAGTCACCAGAAAACGTCCGTAGGTCACGGCGGCGAGCGCGTCGCGCTTGGCCTGAGGCAACATGCCGGCGACCTGCAGCACGGCCGGCGCCGGAAGCGCAACCACCACCCGCTCGGCGCGGATCGAAAGCTCCTGCCCATCCCTGCGGCAGGTGACCGCGTAGCCGCCGTTCTCCCCTGCGACCTCGGTAACGGTCGTGCCCGTCATCAGGCGATCACCGAGTGCGGCGCCGATCGCCAGACCGAGCTGCCCCGTGCCGCCCTCAACCACGCAGTCACCGAGCTCGTGGCGCGGCACCTCCGCCGAAGCCCACGGCGAGACGCGTTGGTCTCCCCACAGGCAAAGCGCCGCATAGAGCGAGATCTCGTCCACCGCGGCGTTGGCGAGTCCCTGGCTCCAGTCTTCCCAGAACTCTCTGACAGCCGGCCGCACGTCGCCGAGCCACGCGCCGAAGCTGGTCTGATCGATCGACGGATCTGTGAGTGGACGCGGCCGCGCCTGCTCGGCTTCGAGCCGGCGGATCGTCTCCTGGAGCTGGTCCGCGGCTTCACCGTCGACGCGCATGCCCTGGAAGGCAACCCGCGCCCGTTCGAGCACGTGCGCCCAGCGCACGGGGATCAGCCGGCACCCGACCTCGTTGGCGAGCTGGACGACCTTGACGCGGTCGCCGGTGATCATCTGAGCACCGTAGTTACCCCAGAGCCCGGTGACGTCGTCCTGCTCCGAGTACATGCGTCCGCCGACGGCAGGCGCCTCCTCGAGCACCACGACGTCACGGTCGCGGAGCATGTAGGCCGCTGTCAATCCGGCCATACCGCCGCCGACGACGACGACTTCATGATCGAGCTGCTCGCTCACGGCGTGCCCCTCCCGCGAGCGAGCAACTGCTTCACCAACGCCCGAACGACGTCTGGCTTGCAACCGAGCCGGACGAGCTTCAGCACTTCGCCGTTGGCCACCTCGGTGCGGCAGTCCATTCCGTCCAGCGTGCCCAGCAACACGAGCTTGCCGTCCTCGGCCCGGATCGCGTCGACCTCGACCTCGAATCCGCCGGCCGCGGACTTCACGCTCATGATCGCCGTGGTCCCGCTCATGCGCGTGCTCGCTTACGCTCCGGATCGACGAACGGCAACGTCGCGACGACCGCCGTCACCGAGCCGCCCCCGGCCGCGGGCACGCGAACACTGTCGCCCACGCTGACCTTTAGCGCATCGACCCTTGCGATTCCGACTGGGTGTCCCAGCTCGGGTGACAGAACCGCGCTGGTGACGACCCCGATCGGACCTCCATCGAACGTGACCTCGCGACCTTGCCCGAGCTCCTGACCCGGGTCGGCCGTCAAACCGACGAGCTCACTGTCGACTCCGTCGTCGTGCTGGCGTCGGAGCGCATCACGGCCGACGAACTCGCGATCGAGGTCGACCATCCAATCGAGTCCGCAATCGAGCGGCGTGTGGCGCCAGTCGAAATCGATGCCGACGTCGAGGATGCCCGCCTCGACGCGTCTGACGTTGAGCGTGCGGCTGCCACACATCCCCAGCCCATACTCGGCGCCGACCGCCAGCAGGCCCGCGCAGAGGCTGGGAGCGAGGCCAGCCTCCACGTAGATGTCATAGCCCAGCTCGGCTGTGTACCCGGTGCGCGTCACCACGACAGGGACACCGCATATCTCGCCGTCGGGGATCAACCCGAAGTACGGCACGCTCTCCACCCCACTCAGACCGGAGGCGGCGAGGATCGCGCGAGACCTGGGGCCCTGGATGCTCAACACATGCAGCGCATCGAGCTTGCTCGTGACTGTTACGTCGGCGTCCAGGCTGTGCTGGTAAATCCACTGCTCGCTGGCAGCCGGACCGCCACACCACCAAACTCGCTCGTCCGAGAACTTGGCGACGATCCCGTCCTCGATGATCCCCCCGTACGGGTAGCACATGACCGCGTAGGCACACTTCGGCGGTACGAGCCCGACGATGTCCCGCGGGACCAGCCGATCGACAACCGCGACCGCGTCGGGTCCTGTGACCTCGATGACCTCCTCGCCGGTTACGTCGATCAGCACAGCAGCGTCGCGCAGCGCCGCGTACTCATCTTCGACCGAGCCGAACGCCCACGGCTTGAGGAACGTGTTGTGAAGCTTCATCGCCTCTGCTTTGGCGCCCATCAGCGGATGAAAGCCAGTGACCCGCAGGCCACCTTTGAAGTGCGACGCATAGCGACCGTTGGGAGCGCTCGCGTTCATCAGTAGCGGCACAGGGACGATCTCGCTGGTCACTTGTTTCTCCTCGTCAGCGCCGGGTCGGCAGTGGTGGGGCAGGGCCTTGCTCGGCGGTGGCGCCGACGTCGTACCAGCTCGCTGCGGTCAGCAGCGTCCGCGTGTAGTCGTGCTGCGGATCGGCGAACAGCGACTCTGCCTGCCCGACCTCGCACAGCTCACCATCGCGAAGCACAACCACACGTGAAGCGAGCCACCGTGCGACCGCCAGGTCGTGGGTGATGAACAGGTACGAAAGCTTCTGATCGCGTCGCAGGTCCCGCAGCAGCGCGAGGATCGCTCCTTGGAGGGAGACGTCAAGCGACGAGAGGATCTCGTCGCAGACGAGCAGCTTCGGCTTCGCGGCCAGCGCGCGGGCGATCGCGACACGCTGCTTTTCGCCGCCGCTGAGCTGGAAGGTAAACCGCCCGGCGTAGTCGGCAGGGAGATCCACGTCAGCGAGCAGCTCACCGATGCGCTGCTTTGCGGCCGCACCGCGTAAGCCGAAGTACAGATCGAGCGGCCTGGACAGGACCGCCTCGACTGTGGCTCGCGGGTTGAGCGACTGGTCGGGGTTCTGAAAGACGATCTGGATCTGCTGCCGGGCTGACAGCGGACGACGCTTCGCGATCGGTTCCCCGAGCCAGGTGATCGAACCACCGCTGGGAGCGTGGAGGCCGGCCACCGCGCGCGCGATCGTCGACTTGCCGGCGCCGCTCTCACCCACAAGCGCGACCGTCTCCCCCTCGCCGATGTCAAAGGACACGTCGTCGACGACGTCGACGCTGCGCCGGCGCCAGGCGCGTCCGGCGTCGTATCCGCACCGCAGGTTGGAAATGGTCAATACGACGCCGCCAGACTCACCGGGATTCGTCGCATCGTCGCCATCCACCGGCGCTTCGGCTGCCACCACAGCGGCCGCGTCCACGAATTGTGACCACTTCCAGCAGGCGACGACGTGGCTGCTCGTCACCGTCTGCATCGTCTGCGGCTCGGCGCATCTCGCCTCCGCACCGATGCAGCGGTCGGCGAACGTGCATCCCCCGGGACGCAGATACTCGCCGTCGCCCGGCTCGTCGCGCGTCATCGCCACAGGCCGCGGCGGACGCGCGATCGTCGGCACGGAGCTGATCAGCTCGATCGTGTAGGGGTGCGACGGATGCGCGATGACGTCCTCGCAGTCGCCGGTCTCGACCAGGGCGCCCTGATGCATCACGGCAATCCGGTCACAAAGCCTGCGCAGTACGCGGAGGTCGTGTGTGACGTAGAGCATCGCGACCTTCGAGTGGCTACGGACGCTGCGCAGCAGCTCGATCACCCTGCGCGTGGTGGTCACATCGAGCCCGGTCGTCGGCTCGTCGAGCACGATCAAACTGGGAGCTCCGGCCAACGCCATCGCGATCGCGACGCGCTGCTGCTGGCCGCCGCTGAACTGATACGGGTACTTCTGCATCGCCGCTTCGGGGTCCGGGATCCCAACCGCTTCGAGGACCTCGGCGGTGCGACCTTTCACCTCCGAGTCGTTCCAGCCATGCGAGCGGAGCGTCTCCCGGATCTGGGTTCCGACGCGTAGACCGCGGGTCAATGCGGCGCCGGGGTGCTGCGAGACATAGCCGATCGTGCCGCCGCGGATCTCCTGCAGCGCTCGGGCCGGCAACTTGTTGACCTCCTGGTCGCCGATCCAGACCGCCCCGTCCGCGATCCGTCCGCCAGCACGCGAGAAGCCCAGCAGCGCATACGCGAGCGTCGACTTCCCCGAGCCTGACTCCCCTGCCAATCCGAGGATCTCACCGGGAGAAATCGTGAGGTCAACGCCCGAGACGACCCTACGCCAGGTGTTCCCCCGCCTGAACTCGGCGCTCAGGTTCTCGACCCGGACCAGCGGCTGCGCGTCTGCCGTCACAGAGCTCCTACAGATACGGGACTTGTGATCGCGCCGAGCGACGCCGACGCGACCTGGGCCGCGTACTTGGCGAACACGCCCTGCGTGTAGGCGGCGTCCATAACCGGGCGCGGCGCCGCTTCGCGGTCGTCGAAGTCTGCGTCGAGAACCGAGACCGCGCGGCCGACGATGTCGATGTGGATCTCGTCGCCGTCACGGACCCGCGCCAGCGGTCCGCCGACGGCCGCCTCGGGCGCGACGTGGCCGATCATCAGTCCCTTGGTCGCCCCGCTGAACCGGCCGTCGGTGATGAGCGCGACGTCGCGCCCGAGCCCGGCGCCGACGATCGCGGCCGTGACCGAAAGCATTTCGCGCATCCCCGGACCGCCCTTCGGCCCTTCGAAGCGAATCACCACGACCTCGCCTTTGGCGATCGCTCCGCCGGTGACCGCGCTGAACGCGTCCTCCTCCGAATCGAACACGCGGGCGCGACCACGGAAGCTCTCGCCACTTTCAGGTCCTACTTTCGAAACCGCTCCCTCTGGCGCGAGGTTCCCGCGCAGGACGACCAGGCCGCTCTCCTTCTGAAGCACCTCACCGAGCGGCACGACCACCTGCTGGTGCGGCGCCTCGGTAACTCGACCGGCTTCCTCCGCAAGGGTACGGCCGGTCACCGTCGGTGAGTCACCGTCGACGTGGCCCGTTGCGATCAAACGCTGGAGCAGCACACCGACGCCGCCCGCCTCATACATATCCCGTGCGAAGTAGCGGCCGTAGGGCTTGAGATCCGCCAGCACCGGGGTCCGGCTGGCCACCGCCTCGACGTCGTCGAGCGTGAACGGCACGCCTGCCTCGTTGGCGATCGCCAACAGGTGCAGGACGGCATTGGTCGAGCCGCGGCTCGCTGCCACCGCCGCGACAGCGTTCTCCAGCGCGGTACGCGTGATCAGCATCCGCGGCGTGATCCGCTCGACGATCGTTGTGCGCACCGTCTCGGCAACCGCACGACAGGCGTCTGCGCGGGCATCGTGGACGGCGGGAATGTCGTTGACGCCGAGCGGCGAGAGTCCCAGTACCTGAACGACCATCGCCATCGTGTTGGCGGTGAACAGCCCACCACAGCTGCCGGCGCCGGGGCAGGCCGCACCTTCGAGCTCCTCGAGTTCGGCTTCCGTGGTCTCGCCTGAGGACACCTTGCCGATCGCCTCGAAGACATCCTCGACCGACACGTCGCGTCCGCGGAAGCGACCCGGCGCGATCGACCCGCCGTAGACGATCACCGCCGGCCGGTCCAGGCGCGCGGCCGCCATCGCCGCCGCCGGGATCGTCTTGTCACAGCCGACCACGCAGCACAGCGCGTCGAAGTGGTGACCGTTGGCTACGAGCTCGATCGAGTCGGCGATCGTCTCCCGGCTGATCAACGATGCGCGCATCCCGGCACTGCCCATCAGAATCCCGTCCGAGACGGCGATCGTGTTGAACTCCATCGGCGTCAGACCGGTCTCGCGCAGCCCCAGCTTGATCGACTGGCCGATCTCGTCGAGGTGGATATTGCACGGCATCATGTCGGTCCATGAGTTGGCGACGCCGACGATCGGTGCCGCGAGATCGTCGCTGCTGTAGCCGATGTTGCGTAGATAGGAGCGTGCCGCCGAGCGGCTCACTCCCGCATATAGCTTGCGGCTGATCGCGTTCGCCCGCTCATCCCACGTACGCGTGCCGTCCTCGGTGGTGGTCGACGTGTCAGTCACTTCCATGTCACCCAACTTGGTCGAGAGCCTGCGCGAGATCGGCGATCAGGTCGTCCTCGTGCTCGAGCCCGATTGACAGACGCACAAGGTCTTCCGGGACCTCGCATGGGGTGCCGGCGACTGCGATGTGCGTCATCGTCGCCGGCAATTCACACAACGACTCGACACCGCCGAGGCTCATCGCCAGCGAGAAGATGCGCAGCGACTTGACAAGCAGCCTGGCTGCGGCGGGGCCGCCGGCCATGTGAAAGGAGACCATTGCCCCTGCGCCGCTCATCTGCTCTTGTAGATAGGCGGGCGAGTTGTCGCCGTGCCCCGGGTACAGGACCTTCGTCACCTCTGGGCGCTGTTCAAGAAAGTCGACCACTTTCGCGGTCGTCTGGATCTGGCGATCCATGCGCACGGCCAGCGTCTTGATCCCGCGCAGGATCAGGAAGCAGTCCATTGGCGCAGGAACGGCGCCGTAGCCTCGCTGAGCCAGGCCGATATCGGCCCCGAGTTGGGTGTCATTACCGATCACCGCGCCTCCGAGCACATCGCTATGGCCACCCAGGTACTTGGTCGTCGAGTGCACGACCAGGTCGACTCCGTGCTCGAGTGGGCGTTGCAGGTACGGCGTCGCAAACGTGTTGTCGACGGCGACGATCATGGCGCGCGCGTGCGCAAGCTCGCTGACCTCGCGCATCGGCGTGATCCCGAGATGCGGATTGCTCGGCGTCTCGATCCAGAGCAGGCGCGTCGTCGGTTGGCATGCGGCCGCCACCGCCTCGACCGAACGCGTGTCGACGAAGCTGACAGTGATGCCGTGATTGGCCAGCAGCTTGTCGAACAGCCGGAACGAGCCGCCGTACACGTCGTTGGTAGCGATCATGTGATCGCCCGGTGTGAGCAGTGACGTGACCGCGGAGGTCGCCGCCATCCCTGTTGCGAACGCGTACGCCCACGCCCCCTGCTCCAGCTTCGCCAGCGATGCTTCGAGCGCGGCGCGCGTCGGATTCGCGCCCCGCGAGTACACCCACTGAGCGTCGTTCGTCGGCTCGTCCAGACGGAACGTGGAGGTCTGGAAGATCGGCATCGTCACCGCGCCGTAGGGGTCGGCGACCTCCCGCTCACCGTGGATGGCGTCCGTCTCGAAATGCGTCATCTACTCAACTCCCGCGATGGATGTCTGCGATGTCAGGCCGAGCTGCTGCTCGACCTGCGCGATTACCGCCTCGAACGCGGGACTGACACCCCGCGCACCGATCTCGCGGCTGGCGATCAGATAGGCACGGGCCTTCGCCTCATGCCGAAGCTCCTTGGGCACACCCTGCAGCCAACCGACGAGGCTGTCACTGAGCGGGCCGTACTGCGCCTGCCACTCGAGGCGGCCGGGACCGAGGTCGATTGCCGCCGGTGTAGTTGCCGTTTCGGCGCCGCGCCGCTTGCGCAGCGCCTCTGTCTGCGGCAGGTCGGCCTGCTCGTCGGCCAGCACCACGCCGTAGACCGACTCGGCACGCTGCTCCGACACCAGCCCGTTGCGGACGTCCGTCACGACCGCTTCGACTGGGCGCTCGAGCGGGTCGCCGTGGCCACCGCCGCCGCTGCCGCGGATGTGAACGACCTCACCGAACCGCGCTCGGTAGACGGTCACCTTGCCGATCTGCTCGTCGCTGCCGTCGGGCCGGGTGACCTCGCAGGACCCGGTCGAACCACTGCCGCCGCCGGCAACCCCCCACGGGGCGAAGCGGTGGCGGTCCTTACCTCGCATGACGACGACCGCGAGCTGATCGTTGAGTCGCAGCGCGTACTCAACCCCGAAGCCCCCGCGTAGCCGGCCCGGACCCTCTGAGTCCTGCACCGCAGCGAACCGCTCGACGACCACTGGTACCTCTGCCTCGAGCACCTCAACCGGGACGTTGCGCAGAAACGCGCAGGGAAAATCGATCGCGGTCGCGCCGTCGAGCTCAGGACCGCCGCCGGTGCCGCCGACGACTGGGTTCGCGACCACGACGCGCCCCCTGCGACCAGCGGCGATCGTCGAGACGTATGTGATCACGACCTGGCCTGCGCCCGCGGCCGGGACGCTTCCCGGCGCCGCCGCGTGCAGCGCGCCGAGCACGAGGTCGTGGCTGCGCATCGCGGTGGACCAGCGCATCCCGACCGCAGCGGGGAAGTCTGCGTTGACAACCGAGGCCTCCGGGAGCACGAGCTCGATGCAGCGCTGCACGCCGCCGTTGATATGCATCGTCGGGGCCTGCGTGACGACGTAGTTCGTGACGGCAAGTGACAGGAACGGGTGGTGCTTCTGGCCGCCGGTCGGCAGGTTCAGGGCCGCCTGCACCTGCGGATCGCTGTCGGAGTAGTCGAGCGTGATCGTCCCGTCGGGTGATGGCGTGACGGCAACCGACAACCGCACCGGGACGTCCGAGACGTAGTCGTCCTCGAAGTAGTCGACGAACCGATGGGTGCCGACCGGAAGCGCCGCGAGGACGTCCCGAGCCACGTGCTCGGTCGCGTCGATCACGTTCTCCATACCGTCACGAACCACGTCGACGCCGTAACGCTCGACCAGGCTCAGCATCCGCTGCTCGCCACGGCGCAGCGCCGAGACCAGCGCCATCACGTCGCCGCGGTTCAGCTCCGGGATGCGCGAGTTGCCGGCGATGATGTTCCAGATCTCATCGTTCAGTTCGTCGCCGCGGAACAGCTTCG
Organism: uncultured Conexibacteraceae bacterium; assembly: GCA_963720195.1. GTDB lineage: Bacteria > Actinomycetota > Thermoleophilia > Solirubrobacterales > Solirubrobacteraceae > Palsa-465. Next base: position 229,368 of record CAVRFD010000003.1, on the reverse strand, counting down.
TCATCCCGAGCCGCAGGCCCTCCTGGAAGACGTCACTGTTCGTCATATCGATGCTGCCGGGCGCGTAGCCACCGACGTCAGTCAGGTGCAGGAAGCCCCAGGTGAAGCACAGCAGTTGGCCCTCGTGGAACACGGGCCTGATCAGCAGCATGTCGTTGAGGTGCATGACCATGCCGGCGGTGCTGAATGGGTCGTTGGCCGCGACGATGTCGCCCGGCTGCCAGTCGATCTGGCCGAGCGCGTGACCGACCGGGATTCCAACCTGGCTGGTCGCACACGAGGAGAACGGGTAGGCGAACATCTCTCCGCTAGCCGTCAGCAACGCCGCACCGAAGTCCTGCGTCTCCTTCACGAAGGTCGTGTGAGCGGAGCGGACCACGATCCAAGCCATCTCGTCGACGACTGCTTGGAACAGGTTCGCCAAGACCTCTGACATGACGCCCTGATCAGCCGCTGTCTGTACGCGTGTCTCCATCAGTGTCGACCGCTCCTCAGCGCTCCGTCTTGGTCAGGATCAGGTGCCCACTCTGGTGTTGCGCGAGATGCCAACCGGCCGGCACGTACGTCGTCGTGTCGAGCTGCTCGATGATCGCCGGGCCGTCGAATTGGGCAGCCGGCTCGAGCGCCGCACGATCGAGCACGGGCACCTCGCCGTCGGTCGCGCCCAAGGACACGTGGCGCGTGTCCGAGTCCGGGTTCCCGGCCGAGGGCACCGTCGGTGCGGCAGTGGGCTTGCGGATGACGCCGACGACGTGTGCCCGCAGCTCCTTGCACCACACGTCTGCGTCGGGCTCTGCGTGCCCGAACGTGAGCTCGTGACGGAGGTGGAAGTCGGCAAGGACCCTTGCCACATCACCAGCACGCAAGGTTGCGTCGTCGACGCTCACGGTCAGGTCGAAGCCCTGACCGTCGTAGCGCATGTCGCAGCTGAAATCGATGTTCACGGCGAGCACCTCCACGGCCTCGCGCTGGACGTCCAGCCAAGCCTCGATCTGGTCTCGCAGACGCGCTCCGGCAGCGATCAGCTCCGCGTCCGGGAGCGTGGTCGCCTTCACGTACATCGGCACGATCAGATCGCCCTCGATGTCGGCATGCGCGGTGCCGAGCGCGCTGAGCGCACCGGGTGTGTGCGGGATCAGGATCTCCCGCACCTCAATCTCCTCAGCGACGAGCGCCGCCAGCAGCGGACCGGCGCCGCCGAACGCCACCATCCGGAAGGACGGCGCGTCGATCCCCCGGCGCGCAAGCACGCGCGTGGCCTCGGCGACCATCTTCGCGACGGCGATCTGGATCGCACCGTCGGCGACCTGCGCCGCACTCAGCGACGACTCCGCACCGACGACCGTGAGCGCGCGGTGCGCGAGCACCGGATCGACGCGGATCTTGCCGCCCAGCGCCTGGCCACCACCGATCAGGCCGACCTCGACCAGCGCATCGGTGAGTGCCGGGACCGTCGGCTCGGGGTCGCGCCCGTAGCACGCAGGGCCTGGGTAGCTGCCGGCGCTGCGCGGACCCACCTGCAGCCGGCCGCGCGGGTCGAACCAGATGATTGAGCCACCGCCCGCGCCGATGCTGGAAACCGCGACGGTCGGCAGCAGGATCGGGAACTCACCGATCAGTTCTTCGGTGCTGAGCAGCGCGCTTCCCCTGCGCACGATGCCGATGTCGGCGCTTGTGCCGCCGACGTCGAAGGTGACGAGGTCAGCCTCGCGCCAGCCAACTTCAGCGGCGGCAACCGCTGCCCCGGCGACGCCCGCCGCCGGGCCGGAGAGCAGCGCGCTCGCCGGCAGCATGCGCAGGCTGTGCGCAGACTCGCTGCCGCCATTGGAGCGCGCGACGTGGGGCCGGCTGTCGATGCCGCGCTCCTGCAGTCCCGCTTCGAGCTCGTCCAGATAGTTGTTGATCGCAGGTCTGACGAGCGAGTTGATCGACGCGAGCGTCGCCCGCTCGTACTCGCGCGCCTGCGGCCACAGACCCGAGGAGATGTCGATCCGGGCGTCAGGCAGCTCGCCTCGCAGCAGCTCCGCAGCTTCGCGCTCATGGGCGGGGTTGCGGTAGCTGTGCAGGAAGCAGATCACGATGTCGTTGACGCCGTCGCCGCGCAGCTGGCGGGCGGCAGCGATCACGTCTTCGGGGACGAGCGCGTCGAGCACCTCACCGTCGGCGCCGATCCGCTCGCGGATCTCCTTCACGTGACGGCGCTCGACGAGCGGCACCGGACGCCGCGAGTCGTAGCGCATCGGATGCGGCAGGTTCAGCCGCTGAAACTCCATCAGGTCGCGGAAGCCGACGGTCGTCAGCATTCCGAGTACAGGTCCGTTGCGCTCGATCAGCGCGTTCGTCGCGATCGTGCTGCTGTGCGTCTGGTTGAGGCTTCTCCAGTCGTCGAGGTGCTCTGCTGGCTCGCTCGCGCGGAGCTCGTCGATGCCGGCCAGCGTGCTGGCACCGGGCTGCGACGGGATCGTCGGGACCTTGACACAGCGCATCTCCCCATCACGGCCGTAGAAGATCAGGTCGGTGAAGGTACCGCCAACGTCGATACCGAGAAACAGCTCGTGACTGGTCCGCGACTCACCGTTCTGATCGAGATTGGCGCCTGCGGTAGAGGCCGGCATGGCCGGTCACAGTAAACGACACACAGGGCCGGCGTCAACCGAAAGGTATGACGGCATGCCAGAAACCGGCACAGATGGTGCTCGCCGACAGTCGCCGCCTCCAACTAAGTCGGTCGAATTAGCTATGTTAGCTGCGTGACCCGGGTCGGCACGCGAGGCGGCGGCACCTGCTTCAGCGTCCGCCGAGGCCCTCGCTGCGGGCGAGGACTATGAGCGTCTTGGTGCCGAGGATCTTGGCGCCGCCCGGACGGCCGCGGCGGATCCTGTCGATCACGCTCTTCAGGTGCTGCACGTCGCTGACGCGCAACCGGATGAGCGCGTCGGGGTCCCCCGCCAGCGTGAATGACTCCACGAGCTCCGGCAGCCAGGAGACGGCCGCGTCGATGTCATCTACCTGCGTTTCTGGCGCGAACCGCAGCTCACAGAACGCCTCCAGGTGCCCGCCGAGCCGATCGTGATCGAGTAGAGCCGTGTAGCCACGGATGCAGCCGAGCTGCTCGAGCCGGTCGACGCGTCGCTTCGCCGCCGCTGGCGAGAGCCCGACCAAGCGGCCGATTTCGCTCGCCGACCGGCGGCCATCCGCGACGAGCAGCTCGAGGATCCGGGTATCGATCTCGTCGAGAGAAGGTGCCATCTACGGCGAGATCTTACGGTCCACGGCACTCATGACGCAAAGTTTTTGCGTGTAACGCGTCAGATCCCGCCAGACCCTGGACGAAAGCGCTCGTCGGCCGCAAGTATTCGCCAAATGACGGCAGTCGACGAACGCCAGGTCACGCTCGAGACGCTCGAGACCGTGCAGAACCGCGTGCTCTGGCTCGCTACGTCGATCGTGCACCACGCCAACAAGGTGCGAGAGAACCGCTCCGGCGTGAAGGTCGGCGGCCATCAGGCGTCGTCGGCATCGATGGTTTCGATCATGACCGTGCTGTGGTTCGAGTACCTGCGCGCGAATGACCGGGTTTCCGTGAAGCCGCACGCCTCCCCGGTGCTGCACGCGATCGAGTATCTGCTCGGCCAGCTCGACGAGCGCTGGCTCACCACGCTGCGAGACTTCGGCGGGCTCCAGAGCTATCCAAGCCGTCTGAAGGATCCCGTGCCGGCGGATTTCTCGACCGGATCTGTCGGTATCGGTGCGACGGCCCCGATCTGGAGCGCGCTGGCACATCGTTACGCCGCGGGTCATTTCGACGTTGCGCCGGGCGGCCGGGCGGTGGCACTTGTCGGCGATGCGGAGCTCGACGAGGGCGCGATCTGGGAGACGCTCATCGACCCGATCGTCTCCCAACTGGGCGAGGTTCTCTGGATCGTCGACCTCAACCGCCAGTCGCTGGACCGGGTGGTGCCGGACATCGCCGCGGGACGCATCGGCCGCATGTTCGAGGCCGCCGGCTGGCAGACGATCACCGTCAAGTACGGCCGTCTGCTGCGTGAGCTGTTCGAGCGCTCCGGCGGCGGCTCGCTACAACGCCGGATCGACGAGATGCCCAACGAGGAGTACCAGCGCCTGCTGCGCTCGGACGCCGCGGCGCTGCGCGAGCGGCTGCCCGGCAACGGCCGTGGCAGCCGCGACATCGCCAAGCTCGTCAAGGAGCTCACCGACGACGAGCTCGTGCTCGCGATCAGCGACCTCGGCGGCCACGACCTCTCCGATCTCCGCGATGCGATCGCCCAGGCCGACGCCGCGTCTGATCGCCCATCGGTGATCTTCGCCTACACGATCAAGGCCTGGCGACTGGCGACCCAAGGCCACCCTGGGAACCACTCCGCACTGCTCAGTGACGAACAGTGGCGCGCGTTGGCGGCGAGGACGGGCGCCGACGCTGACAACCCATGGGCACGGTTTGATGACGAATCCGACGCCGCGCGGCTATGCAGGGTCGCGGCCGCGAGGATCGCCCGCGAGCCGCAACGGCTCGGGCCGGCGCCCGCGCCACCGATCGAGCTCGGCCGCTCACACACCGGGCTGGCCTCGACACAGCAGGCGTTCGGTCGCTTCTTCGTCGACCTGTCGCGTGTCGCCCCGGAGACGGCCGAGCGCGTGGTCACCGTCAGCCCCGACGTCGCCTCCTCGACGAACCTCGGCGGCTGGATCAACCACGTCGGCATCTGGCATCTCGGCGACCGCACGGATTGGTTCGCCGATGACAGCGACACGCTCGTGCATTGGCGTGAGAGCAGCAACGGGCAGCACATCGAACTCGGCATCGCCGAGGGCAACCTCGTCGGACTGCTGGGCGAACTCGGCTCCACCTGGTCCAGAGACGGTCTGGCCCTGTTGCCGGTCGGGACGCTGTACGATCCGTTCGTCAACCGCGCGCTCGAGCCATGGTCGTTCGGCATGTACGCGGGCGGTCAGTCGATTCTGGTCGGTACGCCCTCAGGGGTGACACTCGCGCCCGAAGGCGGCGCGCACCAGTCGATCATCACGCCCTCGATCGGGATCGAGCAGCCCGGCTGTATCGCGTGGGAGCCGGCGTTCGGCCAGGACCTCGAATGGACCTTGCTTGCCGCGCTCTCACGGCTGGGCAAACCGGGCGGTACGTCCGCCTACTTCCGGCTGACCACGCGGCCGGTCGACCAGGCGTTGGCACTGCTGCCGACCGAGCCGCAGCTGCGCGAGCAGCGCCGTAGACAGGCGCTGGCAGGCGGCTACCGGCTACGAACGGCGGCTGCCCAACCCGCGGTTGTGCTTGTGGGAGTTGGCGCAGTGATGCCGGAGGTACTCGCCGCCGCCGACATTCTGGATGCGGATGGGATCGCCTGCGACGTGATCTGCCTGACCTCCGCCGATCTCATCTTCCGCTCGTTGCAGGCGCGTCAGGGGCTCGGCTCTGGAGAGGCCGAAGTCCTCGAGCAGTTGTTCCCCGCAGCCCGCCGTGCGCCGCTTGTCAGCGTGATCGACGGACATCCCCACACGCTCAGCTTCCTGGCCGGAATCCACGGCTGTCGCATCGCGTCACTCGGGGTCTCTGACTTCGGACAGTCCGGGGATGTGGACGATCTGTACCGCTACTTCGGCATTGACACCGAGACGATCGTTGGTGCTGCCATCGACCTTATGGAGGGCCTCTGAGGATGACCGAGCTGACCATGCCGCAGCTATCGGACTCGATGCAGAACGGCACCATCCTGACCTGGCTGAAGGCGTCGGGGGAGCTTGTCAACGAAGGCGACGAGCTCGTCGAGATCGAGACCGACAAGGCGACGATGACCTACGAAGCCGAGGCCGGTGGCCTGCTCACGATCGTCGCCGCCGAGGGCGCGACGCTGCCGGTTGGGGCCGTCATCGCGTCCCTCGCCGAAGCGGGCGAGCCACCGGCACCTGCGCCGGCGGCTGTCCCAGCAGCGGCGGGACAGCCGCAGCTGTCAGCAATCGAACCCCGGCAAACGCCAACGCCGCAGACGGTCACAACCGCTGAGGCCAACGGTCACGCTCATGATGGCGCCGTGAAGGCGACGCCGCTGGCGCGCCGTGTCGCCCAGCTCCGTGGCGTGGAACTCGCCGAAGTGGTTGGGACGGGCCCTCGCGGCCGGATAACGCGACCGGACGTGCTGCGCCACGTGGGCGTCGAACCGGAGCCGGCCAGACCCACGGTGCCGCGATCGGAGCGGGAGCCCACGGTCGACGGGTCGAAGGGCGCCGTCACGGTCGTCGAGCCCAGCCGATTGCAGACCGTGATGGCGAAGCGGATGTCTGAGAGCAGCGCCACGATCCCGGACTTTCAGGTGCAGGCGGAGGTCGTCATGGATGCGGCGGTCGCGATGCGCGCAGGAATCGCGCGGGGCGGCGTGAAGCCGCCGTCGCTGAACGACCTGATCGTCAAGGCGACGGCCCTTGCGCTGCGCTCGCACCCTCGTGCCAACGCATCCTTCCGCGACGGACGCTTCGAGTTGTACTCGCGCATCAACATCGGAATCGCCGTCGCAGCGGAGGACGCGCTGGTCGTGCCCACGATTTTCGACGCTGACCAGAAGTCGATCGGCGCGATCGCCGAGGACAGCCGCGGGCTCGCGGCCCGCGTGCGCGATCAGACGATCACGCCACCGGAGCTGAGCGGGGCGACCTTCACCGTGTCAAACCTCGGCATGTACGGGACAACGGCAATCACGCCGATGATCAACCCGCCCCAGGTCGCGATCCTCGGTGTCGGCTCGACGCGCTCCGTGCTGGCACGCGTCGATGGTGAGATCGTGGATCGCCAGCTGATGACACTCACACTCAGCTGCGATCACCGTATCCTGCACGGCGCCGAGGCGGCGCAGCTGCTGTCCGATATACGCAGCAACCTGGAGACGCCGCTCCTGCTGGTCATGTGACAAAGGCTCGCAAGGAGCCCGGGCCGGCGGCGCTTCTACGCCGATGCCTCTGGCAATACTCGCTAAGGCAACGGTGCACTGATGGCCGGCGTCGTCTGAGTGAGCCCCGCCGGCCTTGCGACGATGCCGTCGGCGAAGGCCCAAGCGGCGTAGCTGACCGAGCCGACGATGCCGGTGGCAGCGACCAGCACCCCAGCGGCGCCAGTGGCCGCGACGCCGTGTGCACCGAGAATCAGCACCGCGGCCGCCGGGCCTATGCTCGGGCCGATTGGCAACTGCCCGAGCGTGAACATTGCGATCAGCAACGCCATAGCGTCGAAGACTGAGACGTCCACACCGATCGCGTGCAGCATCAGCCAGTTGCGCGCGACCTGCGCACACACAGCCATCAGCGTGAATGCGATCACGCGACCGCGGCCCGCCTTGCGCATTACCGTAAGCCCGGCCCATAGGCCGAGCCGGTGGCTCTCCGAGAGGCGGCGGAGAGCGACCACCACCCCGGCCATCGCTGCCACGGCGGTTGCCGGGATCCACCATGGAACTCCGAGCGGCGAAATGAGGGTGAAGGAGAACAGCGCTGCCAACGCGATCTCGACCACGATGATTGGGACCTCGCAAGCGATCAGAGCGGGCACACGTGGCGAGTCCGCCGGAGCGGTCCGGCGCAGCGACGCGATGCGTGCGGCCATTCCGGCTGATCCGTTCACCACACTCGCGAGGTAGCCGACGCCGGCGGCGCGGAAGAGCACGCGGCGGCTGACCGTCCCGCCCGCCGCATGTACGCACACCAGCCACGCCTCGCTACGTGCCAGCAGCGCCCAGGTCTGCAACATGGCAGCGAGGACGAGCAGCGGAATCGGAGCACTGCTGAGTGCAGCCGTGAACTCCCCACCGTGCCGAGCGAGGACGTACGCCAGCACGCAGGTCACGGCAAGTGTGCCGGCCAGGCCCAACATGACCTTCCGGCGCAGCGAGCCGCACGCCTCCCTGGCCGCAACGGCGGCGACGAGGTCCGGCTGGGATTCAAGCAACAAGGCGGAACTCCGCTCGCTAGTGGTCCGGAGGATCAGGTTGGCGCGATCACTTGTGGACCCGGACAGATCAACCGGCGGGCGTGACGCTGGTACTCCGCTCAACCCAAGCTAACAGCGAAAGCTAAGCGAACAGAAAGACGGCCGCCTGCGGTCAGGAACGGTCGAAGGCGATCAGGTCGGTCAGGTCCCGGAATGCCTGCCCGGCGTCAGGCCGCCCGAAGACCGCCGAGCCTGCCACAAGCAGCGCGGCTCCGAGTGCCGCGCATTCCTCGGCGGTTTCCGGTCCGACGCCACCGTCCACCTCGATCGTGCAGGATTCCGGTAGGAGCTGCCGCAGGCGCGCGATCTTGTCCCGAGTCGCGTCGATGAAACGCTGCCCACCCCAGCCGGGGTTGACGGTCATGCACAGCACGACATCCGCCAGCTCAGCTACGGGAAGAACCTGTTCCGCCGGCGTCCCCGGGTTCAACGCGACACCTGCCAGGCAGCCGGCGTCACGGATCGCGCCCAGTACGTAATGGAGGTTCGAGGTCGACTCCGCGTGCACCGTGATCAGGTCGGCACCGGCGGCGACGATCTGATCGATCTGGTGCTCAGGCCGCTCGATCATCAGATGCACGTCGACCAACCCGCCAGCGCGATGCACCTGCTCGGACAGAGCACCGACCACGAGCGCGCCGAACGTGATCGGTGGGACGAAATGCCCGTCCATCACGTCGAAGTGGATCACGCGCGCTCCTGCGTCGATCACCTCCCCCAGGTGTTCGCCGAGGCGCCTGTAGTCGGCGGCGAGGACCGAAGGCGCGATCTGGGTCTTCAGCAGTAGATCACGCGCGGCCGGAGGGCTAACGGCGGCCGCGCCTGTCACCGGGCCACCAGTTCCAGCGCTGTCGCGACCACGTTGGCGGCCGTGATCCCGAACTCCTCGAGCAGCCGCTCGCCTGGAGCCGAAGCACCGAAGCGGTCGACCGAGACGCTCACTTCGACGTACTTCGACCATCCCTGCGCGATGCCCGCCTCAACCGAGATCGACGGCACGCCGGCAGGGATGACCTCGTCCCGGTAGGCGGCCGATTGCCGGTCGAACAGCTCCCAGCTCGGCATCGTCACGACGCGCGCGTCGACAGCTTGCTCCGCCAGGATCTCGGCGGCATCCAACGCGACGCTGACCTCTGAACCTGTGGCCACCAGAACCAGGTCCGGTGACTCGCCAGCCTCCGGGCGCAGCACATACGCCCCGCGAGCGAGGAGGCCGTCCGCCGCCGTACCGGCGAGAACCGGGAGATCTTGGCGGGTCAGTACCAGCGCCACGGGCCCGCCCTGGTGCTCGAGCGCAAACCGCCAGGCCTGAACTGTCTCGTTGGCGTCGGCGGGCCGAAGCACGACGAGGTTGGGGATCGCCCGCAGTGCAACGACATGCTCTACCGGCTGATGCGTCGGTCCGTCCTCACCCACTGACACCGAGTCGTGCGTGAAGACCCACACCACGTCCAGATCCATCAGCGCCGATAGCCGGATCGCCGGCCGCATGTAGTCGGCGAACACCAGGAAGGTCGAACCGAACGGCTTGACGATCCCACCGTGCAGAGCCAGCCCGTTGACCGCCGCTCCCATCGCATGCTCACGCACGCCCCAGTGGACGTTGCGCCCCGACTCCAGCGCGCTGAACGAACCGCCGTCGGGGAACACCGTCTTGGTCGATTCGATCAGATCGGCCGAGCCGCCCAGGGTGTTGGGCAGGTGCGCCTGGATCGCCGCCATCACCTTCGCGCCCGCAACCCGCGTCGAGAGCTTGGCTTGGTCGGACGGATCGAATATCGGCAGCAGATCGGTCAGTTCGGGCACCCAGCCCTGCAGCCCCCGGTGCCACTCCTGCGCAAGGTCTGGCTCTGCCTCGGACCAGTCAGTCAGGCGCTCATGCCAGTGTCGTCGGGCCTCCGCTCCGCGCACGCGGCCTGGCAGGAACGCCTCGTAGGCCTCATCGGGGACCGCAAACGTGACGTCAGGGTCGAAGCCGAGTAGATCCTTGGTTGCGCGCACCTCGTCGACGCCCAAGGGCGCGCCGTGGGCTTTCGACGTCCCGCGCTTGTTCGGAGCCGGAAAGCCGATCTCCGAGCGGACCGAGATCAGCGACGGCCGGCCGGTCTCCTCACAAGCGCAGGTGAGCGCCGCCGTCAGGGCGTCCAGATCGTTGGCGTCGCTGACGGACTGCACATGCCAGCCGTACGCTCTGAAACGGGCGCCGACGTCCTCACCGCTGAAGGCCAGAGAGGTGGGCCCGTCGATCGTGATCCCATTGTCGTCGTAGAGATAGATCAGCCGACCCAGACCGAGGTGTCCAGCCAGCGACGCCGCCTCGGCGCTGATGCCCTCCATGAGATCGCCGTCAGAGCAGATCGCGTAGATCCGGTGGTCACAGATGTCGGCTCCGTAGCGTTCACGGAGATACCGCTCGGCGAGCGCCATGCCGACGCCGTTGGCAAAGCCCTGCCCCAACGGACCTGTGGTTGTCTCAACTCCCGGGGTGAGCCCGCGCTCGGGATGGCCGGGTGTCCGCGAACCCCACTGACGGAAGCGTTTGAGCTCATCGAGCGGCAGCTCGTAACCGGCGAGGTGCAGCGTCGCGTACAGCAACATCGAGCCGTGGCCAGCCGACAGGATGAAGCGGTCGCGGTCCGGCCAGGCCGGATCGCTGGGGTCATGGCGTAGAAAGCGGCTGTAGATCACATAAGCGACGGGGGCCATCGCGAGCGGCAGCCCGGGATGGCCGGAGTTCGCCGCCTCGACGGCATCCATGGCCAGGCACCGGATCGTGTCGATCGCCAGCTGGGGATCGATCTCTGCCGCCGGCGCGGCACCTGCAACGGTTCCGGTCGCGCTCATTTGCTAACCGCCGGCTCCGCGACGGTCGCGGTCCCGTTGCTGGTCCGTGGCGCCGCGCCGCCCAGCGAGATCGCCGCCTTGGCGGTCACCAGGTGGTAGAGGATCAGCAGCTGGACGAGCGCCAGGCCCTCAGACCGGCGCAGGTCGGCGCCGATCGTGTACTCGCCCAGGCGCTTGGCTCGCAGATGGGTCGCGAACCGCATCCGTCCCCAGATCGCCTCCTCGATCGCGGTGGCGTGCTCGGGCTGGATGTTCCCGGCAATCCGGAGAATCAGATCGTTGCCTCGCTCGCTGAGCGTCAGTCCGTCGGAATCAGTCGTGACGAACGGCGTCAGGTCCGGATGCGGCAGCTCAGGCCCAAGTGTCACCTCGGCGTCGAGCCGTTCGCTTCCGGCGTCTAGATCATCGGTCGGCAGGAACGAGACAAGCATGTCGGCGTAGCGTCGCTGCGGTCGGATGAATGATTCGGAATCAGGCTCACGGCGATCCAGGTCCGCCAGCACCTGGTCGGTTGTGTAGCCGCGCCGCGAGCAGTCGCGCTGGACCTTCCAGCGCCGTCGCAGCTCCTCGGGCGGGTTGAGAAAGACGCGAACGTCGTAGAGCTCGCGCGTCTCCGCCAAGAAGTAACCGAACAACCCGTCGATCAGGGTGAAGCGCTCCGGCTTGATGTAGACCGGAGCCCCGAAAGTCCCATCCTGATGCCGGTAGACCGGCTTGAGGATCGGCTCGCCCCTATGCAGATGCCGGATGTCCTGAGCGATGATGTCCAGGTAGTTGCAGTCCGGGTGCAGCGGCGTGATGCCCAGCTCAGCGCGTTGCTTGCGGTCGTACTTGTGGTAGTCGTCGGTACAGACGTGAGTGACGTTCTCCTCTCCGAGCACGCGGACAAGCCCACGCGTCAACGTGGTCTTCCCGGAGGCGGAGTCACCGACGACGCCAAGGATCACGGGACGGGGATTCACTCACGCCTCCTCGGGGTCCTGCGTGAACACGCGGCTGGCAAGAATGTCGTCTGCCTCGATCGTCATCAACTGTTCGACGGTCAGCTCCTCGCCACCCTTGGCCGCCTCGTACAGCCGGTTGGCGTGACGCAACCGTGCGCGCTCGATTGCGTTGCGCACGCTGCGCGCATGTGCGAACCGGGGCTGCGTCATACGCAACCCAAGGTAGTCATGGAAGGCGTCCGTCGCCTCGGCCGAAAGCCGATACTGCTCGGTCGCGACCATCATCTCGCCGATCCTCACCAGCTCGCCGAGGTCATAGTCCGGGAAATCGATGTGGTGCGCGACCCGCGAGGACATTCCCGGGTTGAGGCGGAAGAAGTCGTCCATACGGTCCTCGTAGCCGGCCAGGATCACGACGAGCCGCTCACGCTCGTTCTCCATCACCTGAAGCAGAATCTCGATCGCCTCGACACCGTAGTCGCGCTCGTTCTCCGGCCGGTACAGGTAATAGGCCTCGTCTATGAACAGAACGCCGCCGAAGGCGCGCTTGAGCACCTCCTTGGTCTTCGGCGCGGTGTGTCCCACGTATTGGCCGACCAGGTCGTCACGCGTGACCGCGACCACACGGTTGTGCTGGATGTAGCCGAGACGATGAAGGATGTCCGCCATCCTCATGGCGACCGTCGTCTTGCCGGTGCCCGGGTTGCCCGTGAAGCACATGTGCAGCGTCGGCCGCGCCGCCGTCAGACCCATCTGCTCACGCAGACGGTCGATGACCAGCAACGCGGAGATCTCGCGGATCCGAGCCTTGACCGGCTGAAGCGCCACGAGCTCTCGATCGAGCTCGGCTAACACCGGCTCGATCGAGGACTCCTCCAGGATGGCCCGGAGGTCACCCGGGCCTGCACGAGTCGCCTCCGCGGTTGTCATGGGCGGCTGCCGTTGCCAGAGCTGTAACGCATACCGGCCGGCCGGTCCGTCGCATACGGGCGGATCGCATAGCGCTGCGTCCGATCGTGGCTTTCGATCCGGTCAAGCCGGTAGCCGGGCTCCGACGGCGGCCGCCCGACGATGAAGCTCAGCGCGGTGGTCTGGCGTCCAAGCGATGCGTCGTACGCGTTGAGCTTGATGTAGCAGTCGGGATGCGCCTCGCGGCAGGCACGGACCTCACGCAGAATGACGCCGGACTCCTCGGACGGCAGGTCGAACGTCGGCGGAGCCCACATCTCCCAATAAGAATTCCGTGGGTGCGGATCGTCCGTGTATTCGACCGACATCGCCCATCCCTGGTCAAGCGAATAGCAGATCTGCGCCTCGATCTGCTCGTCATCGAGATCTGGCAGGAAAGAGAACGTTCCTTGGGTGATACGCATGTTGATAATCCTCGCTCTCAGCCGACCGTGGGCGTGACCACGTAGTCGGGCGTGTCGGTCGACTGGAAGTCGAAGGTGACGTCCTTCCAGACCTGCAGTGCGGCGTTGAGCTCAGGGCATCCCTTGGCAGCGTGGTCAAGGATGTCCGGACCCTCCTGGAAATAATCGCGGCCCTCGTTGCGCGCCTGGATCATCGCCTCGACCGCGACGCGGTTGGCGGTCGCTCCGGCCGCGACTCCCATCGGGTGTCCGATCGTGCCTCCGCCGAACTGGAGCACGACGTCCTCGCCGAGATAGTGGAGCAGCTGGTGCATCTGGCCGGCGTGAATCCCGCCCGAGGCAACCGGCATGACCGGCGCCAGCGCCGCCCAGTCCTGATCGAAGAAGATCCCGTGCTCCGGGTTCTCCGGGACATGGTCGAGTCGCAGCGTGTCGTAGTACCCCTTGATCATCGCCGGGTCGCCCTCGAGCTTGCCGACGACGGTGCCCGCGTGAATGTGGTCGACGCCGATCATCCGGCACCACTTCGAAATCACTCGGAACGACACCCCGTGGGTCTTCTGGCGCGTGTAGGTGCCATGCCCAGCGCGGTGCAGATGCAGGATCATCCCGTTGCGCCGAGCCCACTTCGACATCGACTGCATCGCCGTGTAGCCGATCGTCAGGTCCATCATGATGATGATGCTGCCGATCTCCTTTGCGAACTCGGCCCGCTCGTACATGTCCTCCATCGTCGCAGCGGTGACGTTCATGTAATGGCCCTTGACCTCGCCCGAGCTGGCCGAGGCACGGTTGACACCCTCGATCGCATAGAGGTAGCGATCGCGCCAGCGCATGAAGGGCTGCGAGTTGATGTTCTCGTCGTCCTTGGTGAAGTCCAGGCCACCGCGCAGCGCCTCGTACACGACCCGGCCGTAGTTCTTGGCCGACAGCCCAAGCTTGGGCTTGACGGTCGCGCCAAGCAGCGGACGACCGAACTTGTCCAGGTACTCGCGCTCCATCACGATGCCATGCGGGGGGCCCTGGAACGTCTTGATGTAGTGGGTCGGGATCCGCATGTCCTCGAGCCGCAGCGCCTGGAGCGCCTTGAAGCCGAAGACGTTGCCGATGATCGACGAGGTCAAGTTCGCGATCGACCCTTCCTCGAACAGGTCGATGTCGTAGGCGATCTTGGCGATGTACTCGTTCTCGCGCCCGGGCACCGGCTGCACGTCATAGGCCTTCGCCTGATAGTGCTCATGCGCGGTGAGGCGGTCGGTCCACACCACCGTCCATGTGGCGGTCGAGGACTCGCCGGCAACCGCGGCAGCCGCCTCGATCGCGTCCACCCCCGGTTGCGGCGTCACTCGGAACGCGCAGAGAACGTCGGTGTCCTTGGGAACGTAATCGGGGTCGTAGTAGCCCATCTCCGCGTACGGAGTTACTCCAGAGGCCCAACGGTCCCGAGCCGGTGCTGATGGTGTCGTTGTCATGTGTGCCTTTGTGTGCCTTTCAGTTCGTCTGGCATCACGGTACGACCGGCAAGTCATAGAGGTCAAGGATCATTTTTGCTAGTTCCCATAGACTCATGCCTAAGCGTCGTGCGTTTGCGGGGGCAAAGAGTCCGCGCGGAATTCCGATGGCTTCACACAGACGCGGCAAGTACGTTGCCGCGGATGATCAGGTGGAGTCGGGACTGAAATGGACATCGCGACCGCAGATGGTTCGCCGCGTCTGGCAGCGGCCCTCTTCGACGTCGATGGCACTCTCGTCGACAGCGAGCGTGATGGTCACCGAGCAGCGTTCAACCTCGCGTTCGCGGAAGCAGGCCTGCCAATCCGCTGGGATACGGCGGAGTACGGCGAGCTGCTCGAGATCACCGGCGGCGACCGCCGCATCCGCCACTACCTGTTGAGATCCGGGTACGGCGAGGAAGCCGCCACCCGCCTCGCCGCACGTCTTCATGCTCGCAAGACAGAGATCTTCGTCGAGCTCGTCCTTGCTGGCCAGATTGCCCCGAGGCCCGGGGTCCGCCGATTGCTCGACGCGCTCGTGGAGGCGGGCGTACAGGTCGCGGTCGTAACGACCGGCCGCTCGAGCTGGGTGCTGCCGCTGCTGGCCACATCGCTACCTGGAATCCCGTTCGAGCCGATCATCACCGGTGACGATGTGACCGAGCTCAAGCCAAGTCCGTCCGCCTATCTGCTTGCTCTCGACCGCCTCCGCGTCGAGCCAACGGAGGCGGTCGTCATCGAAGACTCTCGGAATGGCCTGGTCGCGGCGACGGCCGCCGGACTGCAGTGCGTGGTGGTCGCCAACGACTACACGGCAGCGCAGGACTTCACCGGAGCTGCGCTCGTGCTCGACGGATTCGGGCAAGAAACGCTGCCGGCACGTGTGATCGCCGACCCTCTAGGGACGGACTGCGGCGGTCGGCTCTGCCCGGCGGTGCTGCAACGGCTTTGTCGCACAGCGATTGATAGATCCGCGTCTAAGTCTCGAAGCGAAATCAGTGTGGCTAGATGATGGGTCGCCGACTAGCCTGCGACCTCGATGAGCGCAGCAGCGACTTCGGATAGGACGCTCGCCACCGACTTCAGCGTCGACGGGCCGCTGGTCAGCCAAGCGCTGGAAGCGACCCGGGCGGCCGCGATTGCCGCGGCGCGCTGGGCAGGACGTGGCAACGCGAAGGCCGCCGATGGCGCCGCGACCAATGCGATGCGTTTGGTGCTTGGCAGCGCCCGGGCCGTCGGCACGATCGTGACCGGGGAAGGCGCTAAGGACGAAGCGCCGATGCTCGCCGATGGCGAGCACTACGGATCCAGCACCGGGCCGCAATACGACATCGCCGTCGACCCGCTGGAATGCACCGACCTGTGCGCACAACGGCTTGCGGGCGCACTCTCGACGATCGCTATCGCCGCTCCAGGAGCGCTCTGGTCACCCGGGCCGGCCTTCTACATGGAAAAGCTCGTGCTGCCGCCGGCTGCCCGAGGGGTCGCGCACCTGACCGATCCCCCGGAGCTCATCGTCGAGCGGGTTGCCGAGGCGCTCGACCGGCGCGTCGATGAGTTGCGCGCTGTCGTCCTGGACAAGCCACGCCATACGGCGCTCGTAGCGCGGCTCCGCGAATGTGGCGTCTCAGTGACCACACCAACCGCGGGCGATGTCGCCGGCTCGCTGGCCGTACTGATGCCCGACCGGCAGGCGGACCTGCTGCTCGGCGTCGGCGGGACACCGGAGGGCGTGATGACGGCATGCGCGGCTCGGGCACTCGGCGGTTGGATGGAGGGACGCCCAGCGCCGCAACGCGAGGACGAGCGCGAGCGCGTGGAGGCCGCTGGACTGTCGACTGACACGGTGCTCGAGCTCGATGACCTGGTCGCAGGCGAGGCCGCCTTCGTCGCCACCGGTGTGACTGGCGGGGAACTGCTCGCGGCGCCCTCGACCGAAGGTGCCTTCGTCACCACTGAATCGCTTGTGATCGCGGCTGGAGTCATCCGGCGGATCCGCCAGACCACGACCACCAAGGAGTGACCCATGCCACTTGTTTCCATGCGTCAGCTGCTCGACGAGGCCGCCAGCGGCGGGTACGGCGTCGGCGCCTTCAACGTCAACAACATGGAACAGATCCAGGGGATCATGGAGGCGGCCCGCGAGACGAAGTCGCCCGTGATCGTCCAGGCGTCGCGCGGAGCGCGCAGCTACGCGGGTGACCGCTTCCTCCACCACCTGATGGTCGCCGCAACCGAGGAATACCCGGAGATTCCCGTCGCGCTGCACCAGGACCATGGCAACTAGCCGGAGACCTGCATCAGCGCGATCGAGCTCGGCTTCACCAGCGTGATGATGGACGGCTCGCTGCTGGCCGACGGCAAGACGCCGTCCGACTACGACTACAACGTCGCGGTCACGCGCGAGGTCGTCGAGTACGCCCACGCACGCGGTGTGACGGTCGAGGGCGAGCTCGGGACGCTTGGCGGGATCGAGGACGGCGTCGGCTCGGGCGAGGTTCACCTCACCGACCCCGACCAGGCGCGTCGACTTCGTCGCTCAGACCGGCATCGACGCGCTGGCCGTCGCGATCGGCACCAGCCACGGCGCCTACAAGTTCAGCCGGCGGCCGGATGGCGAGATGCTGGCGATGGACCTGATCGAGGAGATCCACCGCCGCCTGCCCGACACGCACATGGTCATGCACGGCTCCTCCAGCGTGCCGGCCGAGTTGATCGAGCGGATCAACGCCGCCGGCGGCTCGATGAAGCCGACCTTCGGCGTTCCGGTCGAGGAGATCCAGCAGGGCATCCGCAACGGGGTGCGGAAGGTCAACGTCGACACCGACGGACGGCTGGCGATCACCGCCGCGCTGCGCGAGGCGGTCAGCGCGCGCGCCGGAGGATTTCGATCCGCGCACGTTCACCAAGGCGATGCGCAAGGGCATGCGGGACGTCGTGGCCGAACGGATGCGCCAGTTCGGGCAGGCCGGCCACGCCGGCGATTATCAGCCGTTGACGCTCGAGCAGATGCGCGAGCAGTATCTCGGGCGGCAGCCCGTACCGTCCGGCGTGTGACGTGATCGACGTCGCGTTTACAGGTTCGGACGTCCGCGCCTGCGATATCGCTGTCGTGATCGATGTTCTGCGCGCGACGTCGACGATCACGCAGGCGCTCTCCGGCGGCTACCGGCGCGTGTTGTGCGTCGAGTCGCTCGACACGGCGCTCTCACTCCGGGCGCCGGGACGGATCTTGGCCGGGGAGCGAGACTGCGTGGCACCACCCGGCTTCGATCAGGGCAACTCGCCGCGTGACGTTGTGGCCCCGCGAGGTGACGAGCTCGTGCTGACGACCTCAAACGGCACGCCTGCAATCCTGATGGCGGCGCAGGTCGCCCAGCACGGTCCTGCTGGGTTGCGTCATGAACAGCGCGGCCGTCACCGCAGCAATCACCGAGCTCGGAGATCCGGGCGAGATGTCGATCAGCCTGGTGTGCTCTGGCGGAGACGGTCGCCCGTGCACCGAAGATCTCTACGCCGCCGGCAGCATCGCCGCCGGCCTGGGTGGCCGGCGAACCGACTCGGCACTGATCGCCGAGGCACTGTTCCAGCACTACGCCACCCCCGCTGAGGCGCTGCAAGCCGCCTCACACGCGCAGATCCTCAGCGAGCGCGGGCTTGCGGACGATGTGGCCCTCTGCGCGTGCATGTCGACGCTGACAACTGTTCCCGCCGTCGCGACGGTCGACGACGGGTTCGCCGTGGTGATGGACTCCGCAGACGTCCGAGAAGCTAAGGTCCTTGCAGCATGACGCGACCAGTTCTGCTCGGAATCGTCGGCGATTCAGGAGCCGGCAAGACGACGCTGACCCGGGGGTTGGTGCGGATCCTCGGCGAGGAGCAGGTCCTCCACGTCGCGGCTGATCATTACCACCGCTACGACCGGGCCCAGCGTATCCAGCACGGACTGACGCCGCTCAACCCCGAGGCCAACCACCTGGACATCGTCGAGCAGCATCTGGAGCACCTGCGCGCGGGCCAGCCGGTGATCAAGCCAACGTACCGACACTCAGACGGCGTGTTTGACACGGCGGAGTACGTCACGCCGCGGCGGTTCACGGTCGTCGAGGGATTGCTGGGATTTCACACGCCGCGAATGCGTGACACCTATGACGTGCGCGTGTTCGTTGATCCGCCCGAAGACCTCCGTCGCCGATGGAAGGTGCAGCGCGACTGCTCACGTCGCGGGTACACCACCGACTCCGTGCTCGAAGAACTCGATGCTCGCGAAGCCGATGCCGCACAGTTCATCCGCCCACAGCGTCAGCACGCCGACATTGTGATCTCGTTCATGCCGGGCGATCGCGGTGACGCCGAGCACCTGGATGTCCGGATTGCGCTCGGTCACGGCCTGGTCTACCCGGATCTCACCGAGGTTGCCGCCGGGACGGGCGGCGCGCTTTCGGTTGCCAATGGCGATCGCAAGACGACGCTCTGGGTGTCCGGGACGATCAGCCCGCGCGACAGCGAGGCGATCGAGGCGATCGTGTGGGACGAGATGCGCTTCGCAGAGCACCTTCGGACTGAGCGACTCGGAGAGTTCACGATCGGCACCGAACTGCACCGCTCCGAGACACTGGCGATCACTCAGCTGCTCGTCCTCTACCAACTCGTCAAAGCACGAGCCGCGATCGTATTGGGAGCCAGCGGGATTCGCGCCGACCAGATGGCGCAGGAGGTAACGGAGCCGGCTGAGGATCTGGGGGCCTCGACTCTCTCAAACGACCCTCTTGAGACAGCCGAGTCGCCTAGGAGGTTCAGCCAGTCAGCGCCAGCTCCGTGAGCAAAGCGGGCGCGTCGTCGCACGCAAACTGCATGAATAAATCCACCGTCGGGTTCACCGGACCAACCGTCTGCCGCAGCACGAACCACTGACGTTTGGGTGGGCCATCGGTCAGCCTGATCTGGCCAAGAACGACCTCCGTCCACCTCGGCCGCAACGGCAGCCCTGGACAGCAGCGACACACCTAAGCCGGCCCGGGCGGCCTGTTTGATTGCTCCGTTGGACCCGAGGGTGAGCGTCCTGGGGGTCAGGTCACGCTCGCTTAGGAACCGCTCGTTCAGAGTCCGCGTGCCGGAGCCCTGCTCGCGTAGCAGCCAGGATCGTCCCTGCAGCGTGACGGAATCGACCGGCGCGCCGCCGGAGGCCGGGTCGTCGCTCGCTGTGACGCAAACGATCTCGTTGTCGAGGAACGGCTCAGCGTGCAGCCGTTCGCTCGACGGCGGGCGACCGGAGATAGCGACATCATCGCGATGCGTGAGCACGCGCTTGATGACGTCTTCGTGATTGCCCACGACGAGCGTCAGCTCGATCCCCGGGTGCAGATCGGAGAACGCCCTCATCATGACCGGTACGAACGACTCTGCAGCCGTGGTCACTGCCGCGATCTGCAACCGCCGCGACGCGACCATGGCCGCCTCACGCGCCGCCCGACGGCCGGCGTCGAGCAGCCCGACGATGTCCTCGGCATAGGCGGCGAAAGTGATCGCCGCGGGCGTTGGGCGAATCCCTCGGCCGACGCGCTCGAAAAGCTCGCAACCCAACTCCTTCTGAAGCGCCGCCACGGCCGAGGACACCGAAGGTTGCGTCACCACCAACTCCTCGGCGGCGGCGGTCACCGAACCGCCGCGCACGACCGCCAGGAAGGCGTTGAGTTGCGTGACAGTTATAGACAATGTCCGTGGATCCTATCGCGTCGGTTTGATGATTACCTGTGAGTCGCGAGCCGTTTCAACTGGCGCTCACGACACCCAAATACGCAAACACGACCTACGACATCAGCCGTGGGGTGCAGAGCGCGGGTCCGAGCTGCGCGAGAACAGCCACCCGAGCGCGGCGCACACTGCGATCAGGAATACGACCATGACAACCGGGGCGATCACTGCCAACAGCTCCGCTGGCCCGGCATGGCCGAAGCCGTCCGGCCGGACATGCGCCCAGGGCGGCCCGCCTGCGACGGCCGATTGCACCCGCGCGAACCTCGTTGTTGCTGCTGCGGCGACCAGAGTGAGGAAAACTCCGAGCGCCAGTGTTGACCCGGCCACGACAGGCAGACCCGGGCGCCGCCGGGCCGGTAACCGTGCCGGCGCGGCGGGCAGATCGACCACCAGCTCGTCGAGCTCGCCATACGTACGGGCGTGGAACGCGACCTCGAGGCGCTCCTCCAGTTCCCCGACCGACAGACGGCCTTCGGCCGCTGCCGCGCTCAGTCGCTCGGCGGCCTCCTCGCGGTCGCTGTCAGAAGCGCGAAGCGAACTCCGACTCGCCACAGCCTTAGGCTAGCGAGCCCGGATGGTTAGGTTTCCGCAGTCGGTCGGATCAGGATCTCGTTGAGGGTCAAGCGGTGCGGTCGGGTGATCGTGAACGCGATGATCTCGGCGATGTCCTGGGCGGTGATCGCCACCTGCTCGTAGAAGCCCTCGGCCATCTGCTTGGTGGCAGCGTGCGTGATGTGGTCGGTCAGCTCGGTCGCGACCGCCCCGGGTTCGATCACGGTCACGCGGACGCCGGGTTGCAGTTCTTGGCGCAGCCCCTCTGACCAGCCGTTCATCCCCCATTTCGTCGCGGCGTACACGGCGTTGCCGGGGCGGGCGGTGCGGCCGGCGACGGAGGAGATGTTGATCAGGTCGCCTTCACCATCGCGCAACTGATCGAGGAACACCTCGGTCGCGGCTATCGCGCCGAGCAGGTTGACCTCGATCATCTGCCGGCTCTCGGCGTGCCGGTCGGCGCTGAACGGCGCGAGCAGCATCACGCCGGCGTTGTTGACGAGAATGTCGGCACCCCCGAGCTCGCTCTTGACGCGCTCAGCCGCGGCGACGAGCGCGTCGCGGTCGGTCACGTCGGCGTGATCGCGATCGCGCCGTTGCCAAGCTCGTTGGCGAGCGCCTGGATACGGTCAGCACGGCGAGCCAGCAGCGCGAGCCGGTGGCCGTTGGCTGCGAGCGCGCGGGCCGTCGCCTCGCCGATCCCGGACGATGCTCCGGTTATGACCGCGACGCGGCCGGTGTGCTGTTCGGTGCTCATGGGTCTGGTCTCCTATCGAACGTGGTCTTGCTTCAGTCGGTCCACGCCAGGTTCGAGCCTGCGCCGAGTCGGGCTGTGAGCCCGACTCGGTCGCAGGACACTGAAGTGGGTCAGTCGAGACTCAGACGGCGCCGGACACCATCAGCGGATGGCGCACCGGAGGAATCGAGTGGGCGCCGCGATCGATGCCACCCGCGAACCACGGCTGGCGTCCGAGCGTCTTCAACATGCGCGAGCGGGCTGGCAGCATCGACTGCGGCCAGTGCTGCAGGACCTCCCCGTACCAGTAGGACCAGCGCTGCACGTGGTCCGTGATCGGCTTCATGCGCTCCTCCCAGGCCCGGAGCGCGGCCGGCACATCGTCTGCGGCGCTGACCTCCTCCGCCAGCCCGATCGCGTTCACGAACGCGATGTTGCCGGCCTGGCCGAGATTCGGACGCATCGCGTGAGCGGCATCCCCCACGACCGCAACCGCCCCCTCGGACCAGTGGCGGCAGCGGACCGTCAGTAGCCGATCCCAGCGCCCACCGTCACCGAAGCGGCTGATGATCTCCCTGAGCGCCGGGAAGTGCTCGATCCAGAGGTCGTGGTCAATCGGGATCCGGCGCGAGCGCTTGTCCTCGACCGGGGTGCTGAGGAAGACGTAGTCCTCGGTCTCGCTGCAGCGGTTGTAAAGCAGGCGCCATTGACCGCTCCAGTACTCGCTGGCCAGGTCCTCCGGCGGACCCTCCAGCCGCGGGATCAGCAGCCTGATGCCGGCTGAATCACCGAAGTCCAGCGACTTGATCAAATGCACCGAGTCCCGCACGCGCGAGCGGTTGCCGTCGGCCGCTACGACCAGATCGGCCCGGAGCCGCTGCCCATCGCTCAGCACGAGCTCGCCCGCCGGGTCCGCCTCGACGGCCACCGAGTTGGTGAGGATCTCCACACCGGCTTCACGCGCCTTGCCGAGCAGCGCCTCGTAGATGTCGGCACGCCTGGCCAGGATCAGGCGATCCGTGGCTGAGGCGGGCCGGCTGAACAGGACAGTTCCATCCGGGTCGCAGATCTGCCAGGCCCTCATCGCCGGACCCTGCGCGAGATCGTCGGCTGCCCCGGCGATCTCAAGCGAGCGCAGGCCGTTCTCCCAGAGCCAGAAGCCAGCACCGAACATAGTCAGCTCGTCCGCTCGCTCGTGGACACGCACCGTCCAGCCAAGCTGAGCGAGCCTGGTGGCGGTCGTCAGTCCTGAGAGTCCCGCGCCAGCAATCTCCGCGTGCCGGCGTCTAGCCGTCGCGTTCGTCATAACCCTCCTCCTTTCCGTCTGCGCCCATCCGCTCGGTCTCACCGGCGGCGGCACAGATCAAATGTGCAGGCGCTAGGTGGCCTGATCGACGTTCACAACGATCGGCTTCTCACCTGTCCGCACGACGACGGTGAGGCAGCCACGGTCGCTCGGGTTCCGCTCCGAGTGGATCACGCCCGCCGGGATCACGGCGAACGTTCCGGGTCCGGCACTGAACTCGTGGGCGTGCTCACCGTGCACGACGAAGTCCATCGACCCACGCACGATGTAGACGATGGTCGTCTGATCCCCGTGGTGATGCGGTGCGGACTCGTGCCCGGCCGCCAACTCTGAGACGCCGGCCCACACGCCGTCCGTTGAGAACGCTGATCCGCGGTGCAGACCACCCGAGGCGCCACCGGCGTCCTCAGCGTCGTCGGCCTCGACGTCACTGGTCACCATGAAGGCACCGCTTGCGAATCGCGTGATGTTGTCCGTGTCGCTCACATCAACTCCTGTTTGACTGGTGTGGATAGAGATGCAGGGTCGGCCGCCGCCAGCGCCTCAATCTCGATCAGGAACTCAGGCCTGACCAGGCGCTGGACCACCAGCAGCGTGTTTGGCGGGTATGGAGCTGAACCCAGGTACTCGGGCCACAGCTGCTCCCGCTCGGCGTAGAAGCGCGCGATGTTGTCCGGGTCGGTCAGGTAGGTGGTGAACTTGACGACGGCGCTGATCCCGCCGCAGGGGCGCAGGACGGCGTCGAGCGAGCGGACCACGACGCGCATCTGCTCCTCGAACGAGCCGGCGATTGAGCCTCCTTGATGGTCAACCGCGAGCTGGCCGGCGACGGCGACCAGCTGCGTGCCCGCCGGTGCCGCATAGGCATGCGAGTACAGACCTACGGTCGGGGCGACCTCGGGCGAGAGCGGGACGGCGACCGGCTTGCTCACCGTCCCACCCCCGTGGAGGCCGCCCGGCCGGCCGCCTGCGAGACGGTGGTCACGGAATTACTGAGCGTGCCGATCCGTTCGATCGTCGCCGAGACATCGTCCCCTTCGGTGAGAAACTCCGGGGGCGTGCGCTTGAAGCCGACCCCGCTCGGCGTGCCGGTGGCGATCACGTCGCCAGGCCTCAGCGCCACGATCCTGGAGATGCTTTCGATCAGCGCTGCCGGGTCGAACACCATCTGACTCGTGCGGCTCAGCTGCTTGGGCTCCCCGTTCACCTGGAGGCTGATCTCGAGGTCCGGCTTGGGACCGAACTCGTCGCGAGTCACGACCCACGGTCCCACAGGGGTGCTGCGATCGAGCGCCTTGCCCATGAACCACTGGACGTGCTCCTGCTGCAGATCGCGGGCGGTGATGTCGTTGATGACCGTGTACCCGGCGATCAGGCCCTCAGCCTGATCGCGCGTGACGAACCGCCCGGGCGCGCCGATGACCACGCCGAGCTCCGCCTCCCAGTCGAAGGACCTGGAGACGCGCTCACTGAGGTCGAGTGCGGCGCCTGGATTGGCGACCGCGCTCGGTGGCTTGAGAAACACGATCGGCTTGGACGGGAGCTCGCTGACGAACACGTCCGCGGACTCCTGCTGGTGCTCGGCGTAATTGATCCCGATACACAGCAGCCCGCGGGCACTCGGGTCGACCGGCGCGAGTAGATCGATCTCCGTCAGGCCGTACACCGCTCCGGTGAGGGCCTGGTCGATCTGCCCGGCAGCACCCGCCGTGGCCAGGACCAGCAGATCCCGGAGCGTGTAATCCACCTCGTGGATCTGACTGTCGATGACGACCCCAACCCGTGGCGAGCCGTCGATGCTGAACCGCGCGAAGCGCATCTGAGAAATCTCCTTGAGCGTTGTTTGGATGAAGGTGATCTAGGAACCTGCGCGGCTACTCATGCCGGTGAGTCCAGGTCGTAGTCGCGTACGCAGGTCTTCGAGCGCATGAGAAAATCGGCCAGGTAGCCGTCATGCGGAAGGTGAGGCTGGCTCCAGAAGGTGGGGAACGCCCCGACGTGAAGGTTGGCGATTGTCGGGTCTGCCGCCAGCGAGTCGATCAGCGACGGATCGTGTGTCAGCGCCGTCAGCACCAGTGT
The DNA here is from genome assembly GCA_963720195.1 of uncultured Conexibacteraceae bacterium. Lineage (GTDB taxonomy): Bacteria > Actinomycetota > Thermoleophilia > Solirubrobacterales > Solirubrobacteraceae > Palsa-465. Next base: position 204,276 of record CAVRFD010000003.1, on the reverse strand, counting down.
GTCGCTGAGCGGTTCGGTACCGAGCTCACGCCTCCAGGGCGCGACCCACACGCACGGGAACGGAAGCTCATGGCGGACCTGCTCGGCTCCGGCGCTGTCCAGCTCATAGACGGCAGGCCGTAATACGGCACTGCCGTCGCCGAGGTCATGGGCGACCCCGTCGCCACCCAACCAGGCATGCGCCCCCGCGGCGCTCTGAAGCAGGGACGCCGCCAATCGTTCTGCGTCCGCCTGCGGCCACACCGGCAGCCGAGCCCGTTCGTCGTCCGGCGGCAGGCTTGGCAGCTCGGAGAGACGGTCCGCCAGGGCGCTTGCCAACGGCGCCGGGTTTCCTTCGACCAAGACCGCCGTCGCGTTGACACAGCCGACCCCGCCCTCAAACGCTACGGAGTCGACGATCGTGTCGAGGTGAGTGGTCCAGTCGCTGTCGGCGGCGACGAGGATCTTTGCGCGTCCCGGTCCCATGACGCGGACCGCCGGCTCACGCCGGTATCTGCTGACGATCTGCTCCCCGCCGTAGACCATCGACAGGTCCGCAGCGCGCAACAGGGCATCGGCTGCGTCGTGTTCGGTGGGCAGCAGGACGACGTGGGCATCCGCGAACCCGGCTGCGCGCAGACAGGAGATCAGGCGGTGCGGGGTCAGCGGATCGCGGCGGGAAGGACGGACCGCCACGCGATAACCGAGTGCCAGCGCCTCGAGCCACTCGGCGTGCACGCCCGGATGGTTGCCGGCGGCGTGCACCGCGAACACTTCACCGCGCCGCGACCAGAGCGCACGACCGCCACGGACGGCCGGATCTCGCCAGTCGCCCGTCGCGCCGCTCGGACGCGCACACGCGACCGTGTTGCCAAGCGCTGCAGTCGACTCGGCCAGCCGGGCACTGGCCGACCTCACAGCCTGAAGCGGCAGGCCGGTGACGCGGCTCGTCACCGCTTGGTAGTCAGCCGGACTCAGGCCGTCGACCGTGTCCTGGTGGAAGCGTTCGCCGGCCTGCGCCAGTGCGACCAAGCGCTTATCAGCCGCAAGCGGTTCAGCCGCCCGCAGCTGGGTGATCGCGCGGTCGATGAAGAGCGACGGCACCAGGCTCAGCTCTCCGACCGGCCTACCCGAAACCTCGCTGATCGCCGCGCGCTTGCGGGCTCTGTAGGACCCGGACGGACCGAGCGCGTCGAACTGCAAAAGGTCGTCCGCGGTGCTCATCAGTACACGCCTTCAATCACTGCGCCACCGTCGAACTGCGGCATCGGCGTGACATCGGCAAAGGAGTCGCCGTGGGCGCCGAGGGGCGCCGGGCAGCGGGTCGCGAGGTCGCGCTCGAGGTTGCCGGGCAGCAGCAGGGAGGGTGTTAGGCAGTGCACCAGCAACTGCCCGCGCTGACCGTGCGCGACCGCCTGGTGGGTGTCCGGATCGACAACTGAAACGGTGATGTAGGGCGAGAACGGGTCGAAGATGCAGGGATCGTCGTCGCTCAGATCGTGCCGCTCGCTGAGCGGCACACCGAGCGCCATCGTGCTGCCCCAGACGCCGGTCAGGTTCACGTCAGGAAGCACCTCGCGCCGGTAGAGGTGACGGGTATCGGCGTCCATGTGGGCGCCGCCCCACTCGATCAGCTCGACGTTCGAGCGGATCAGTTCTTCCAGTCCCGGCCGGCGGCAGAGCCGCTCAAGCAGCGGCGGCGTCAGGCTCAGCACGTGGATCGGCTGGCTGCGCAGGATCCATTCCGCCTGGTCGATCAGGTGCTCGGCGTACGCACTGGCGTCTTCGGACTTGCCTGCCGCGATCAGGCGCTTGACCCAGCGCGGGTCCATGTCGATCGTGAACAACAGGCCGCGCAGCGCGATCACCTGGCGGCGCAGGTACTCGACGCCGATATGCGGCCCGCTTGGCAGCAGCGCCAGCCAGTTGGTGTCCGCCCTGTGGTTGCGGTTGAGGTGCGCGACCGCCAACTCACAAAAGTCGGCCAGCAGCACGATCCGCTTAGGCGGCCCGGTCGTGCCACCGCTGTCGAAGACGCCCACCACCTCAGGCCGCGGCCCGTATCCGCGAGGGATCAGGTCGGCGACGGGGACGTCGCGCAGCTCATTTACGAGGTTTGGGAACTGCGCGAGATCCTCAAACACGCGGATGTCCGTTCGCGGATCAAACGAGAGAGAGCTGGCGCGCTCGACCCAGAAGGGCGAGCCCGTCGCCGGATTGAAGTGCCAGTCCATCAGCGCGGGGATGAACTCATCGGAATGCGGGTCGACACCCCGCAGCGGGTCCGGATCAGTCATTGGTGAGTCTCCTCCCGGGTATCGGTCGTCAGCTTTTGCGCAGGCGGTTGGGCTACCGTGGCGGCGCTTCCTGGGCGCTGCATCGCAGCGTCGAACGCCACCGATGAGGGCGGGAAGTCAGTGCGCCGCACAAATGCCAGCGCCTCTTGCGCACCGTGCTCGCGGTCCATGCCGGAGTCCTCCCACTCGATTGAAAGCGGTCCCGTGTAGCCGATGCGCGTCAGCGCGCGGAAGAGCTCGTCGAAATCGACGTCTCCGTGGCCCGGTGAGATGAAGTCCCATCCCCGCTCCTCCGCGCCGAAGTTCAGGTGCGAGCCGAGGATCGAGCGCCGGCCGTTCAGGCGCCGCTTCGAGTCTTTGACGTGCACGTGGTAGATGCGGGACCCGAACTCCAGCGCGAACACGGCCGGGTCGAGGAACTGGGGGACAAGGTGGGACGGGTCGAGGTTGAGCCCGAGCGCAGCGCGGTGGTCGATCGCCGCGAGCGTCGCCTGTGTGGTCACAAAGTCGTAGGCGAGCTCGGTCGGGTGCACCTCGAGACCGAATCGCACACCCTCGAAATCGAAGACATCAAGGATTGGCGCCCACGTCTCCGCGAACTGCTCGTACGCACGTTCGATCTCACTGAAGTCGTTTGGTGGGAACGAGTACAGCTGGTGCCAGATCTGCGAGCCGGTGAAGCCGTTGATTTGGGTTACGCCGAAGCGAGCCGCGGCTCGAGCGGTGTCCATCATGCGGTCCCGGGCTCGTGCTCGGACGCCGGTGGGGTCACCGTCGCCCCAGACTTCGAGCGGCAGGATCGCACGGTGCCGATCGTCGATCCGGTCGCAGACTGCCTGACCCACGAGGTGCGCGCCAAGCGCCCAGCAGCCGAGCCCTTCGCGCTCGAGCAGCTCCCGGTGCCGGCGGCAGTAAGCACCGTCCGCGAGTGCTTGAGCTACATCGAAGTGGTCGCCCCAACAGGCCAGCTCCAGTCCGTCGTACCCCCATGAGCTCGCCTTGGTGGCGAGCTCTGCCAGCGGTAGGTCGGCCCACTGACCGGTGAAGAGCGTGACTGAGCGCGACATGGAACCCCTACTCGCCGTAGATCCCGACACCGGTAACCAGATCGAAGAACTGCATGCGGTCGGGCCGGACGGCGAGCCGCAGGGCGTCACCCGCGCGGGCCTTCGCGCCACGCTCGAGTCGCGCGATGAACGGCGCGCCAGTCCGGTGCGGACTCTCGACCTCCAACGCTTCGCCGCCGGCGGCCTGCAGCGCGTCGCTGCGGACCCTTGTGGCATCGACCTGAAAGTGCACGAGCACCTCAGCACCCATGTCCTCCGTCAAGTCGACACTGACGTCCATCAGTAGCCCGCTGGGCGACCTGTCGCTCTCAGGAAGCATGAGGTCCTCGGGCCGGATGCCGAGCGCTACCCGCTTTCCTTCGTAGGCCTTCAGCTCGCGATGCTCGGCGAGCACCGGCTCCGGGATGTTCAGCGCGTGCGGCCCGAAGGTCGCGACCATCCCATTGCCGGTGCGGCTGAGCTCAGCCTCAACGAGGTTCATCGCGGGTGAGCCGATGAAGCCCGCGACGAACAGGTTGGCCGGCCGGTCGTAGAGCACGTTCGGCTGGTCTATCTGCTGCAGCACGCCGCTGCGCAACATGCAGACACGGTCAGCGAGCGTCATCGCCTCGCTCTGATCGTGGGTCACGTAGATGGTGGTGACTCGGAGCTCCCGCTGGATGCGCGAGATCTCGGTCCGCATCTGGACCCGCAGCTTGGCGTCGAGGTTCGACAGCGGCTCGTCCATCAGGAAGGCCTGCGGCTGGCGCACGATCGCGCGGCCCATCGCCACACGCTGGCGCTGGCCACCCGAGAGATTGCGCGGCCGCTTCTTCAGGAGCTCCGCCAGACCGAGGACCTCGGCGACCTGGTCCACTCGCTGGGCGATCTCAGACTTGGGAACGCCCCGCATCCTCAGGCCGAAGCCGAGGTTGTCCTGCACGTTCATGTGCGGGTACAGGGCGTAGTTCTGGAAGATCATCGCCATGTCCCGGTCCCTGGGGGGGATGTCGTTGACGACCTCCCCCCCGACCCGCAGCGTGCCGCCGCTGATGTCCTCAAGCCCCGCGGTCATGCGGAGCGCGCTCGTTTTGCCGCAGCCGGAAGGTCCGACGAAGACGATGAACTCGCCATCGGCGATGCTCAGGTCCAGCTTGTCGACGGCACAGGTACCGTCTGCGTAGACCTTGGTCAGCTGCTCAAGCTCGATGCTCGCCATCCTCAGCCCCCTGACGAAGCGCCTTGCGCCAGGGCGCTCGCGGGCTGTTCGACGCCACCGAACGTGGTCGTGAGCTCGACGCTGGCGCCGCTCCTGGCCGAGTCACCGGCGCGGATCATGATCTCGAGGACGTGGCGCGCGTGCTCGGCACTGAGGATCGGGGCGGTCCCGTCGACGACGCAATCGGCGAGATGCTCCAGAACCAGCGCCTGCCCCCGTGAGCTGGCCTTGCGCATCGCGGCCTCGTGCTCCTGCATCGTCGGCCTGACCCAGCCGCTGAGGCCGGGGACGGCGTTTTCACCGTAGACCTCGAGCGCCGGGAGCTCGCCGAACTCGGACCAGTCGAGGTTGACGTTGAGCGTCCCCTCACGGCCGAACAGCTCAATCTTCGGGCTCTTGGACGCGGCAACGTTGAATGTGGCGTCCACCACAGCGAACGTCGACTCGCCGAAGTCGAGCATCACAAGCGTGTTGTCGTCGGCAGTGACGTCAAAGACCTTCCCGTCGAACGGTCCACCCTTGACGACCCGCTGCGCCTCTGTGATCCCCGACATGGCAAACACGCGCTTGGCGGGGCCGAGGATGCCGGTGATCTCGTGCAAGCCGTAAACGCCCATGTCGAACAGCGGGCCGGCCCCCTCCTGGTAGAACCAGGTCGGATCGGCCGGCCAGCCGCGGGCGGCCGGGCCGTTGTGTGAGCTACGCACTCGCGCGAAAGCGACCTTGCCGATGACGCCCTCTCTTACCAGGCGGCGCGCTGTCTGCCGGCTCGGGTACAGCATGTGCGGCGGTGCCGAGACGACCGTCAGCCCGCGCTCAGCGGCGAGATCGATGATCGCATCCGCATCCTCGAGCGTCGATGCGAACGGCTTCTCGGAGGCGAGGTGCTTACCGGCGCCCAGGATCTGAAGCGACGTCCGCGCGTGCACCGGGATCGGCGTCAGGTTCAGCACGGCGTCGATAGGTGCCTCGGCGAGCATCTCGTCGAGGCTGCCGTATGTCTGCGGTATGCCGAACCGGCCTGCCACCTCCTGTGCGGCGGCAAAGTTAGTGTCGGCGATCGCGACGATGTTGACCTTGTCGACGCCACCCAGATTTGGCAGGTATCCGTAATCAAAGGTGGCGATCATGCCGGCGCCGAGAACGCCGACCTTGAGTTGTTCAGTCATGCTTGATCCTTCGCAATGGCGGTCGTGTGGTTGCTGTTGAGGTCGGCCCCGATCTCAACCGGGCTTCCGATCTTTGCGGCGGTGCCCCCGGCGAGCGCCGCGGCAAGGTTGCGCATCCCGTCCCCGATCGACGCGACCGGCTCCTCGAGGCCCTGGATGACGCGAACGACGTGCGCCAGGAACTGAGTTTCCGGGCCCTGTCCATCGAACTTCGTCTCCTGCCAGCCACCGCCGTCGTTCTGGACGGTCAGCAGCCGGCCGCTGCGGCTGTCAACTGCCGCCGCGCCGGCTGTGCCGAGCATCTGCAGCCCGAATTCAAACCCAACCGCAGCCGGAGCGCACCAGCTCGCCTCGATCGTGGCGTTGGCACCGCCGGCGAACTCGACCGCCGCAGAGCCGTGGTCCTCGACCTGAAGGCTTGGGTGCTGCAGGTTCTGCAGGGTGCATGCCACCCGCACCGGCTCCCGCGCCCACAGCGTGCGGAGCATGTCCACCGAGTAGATGGCGTGATCGATCCAGCCGCCGCCCGCAGCGCGCTCGGGATCCACAAACCAGCCGGGGTCCGCGTCGTCGTGCCAGCGGTTCGGCATCGGGGCCCAGAACCAGGAGTAGGCGGACAGCGGATCACCGAGACCGCCGCCCGCGACCCAGCGCTCGAGGCCCTCGAACCAGTTGGTGAACCGGAACAGCGCCTCACCGGGGAGGAAGTGGATTCCGGCTTCGGAGACCGCAGCAGCGATGTCAGCCGCCTCGGCGACCGTGCGGGCCATCGGCTTCACGGCGATCAGATGGTTGCCGGCGCGGGCGGCGGCGATGCACACGGCCGGGTTGCGGTCAGTGCTGACCATGCTGATGACGAGGTCAACGTGACCGCCGGCCGCCTCCTCGAGCCGGTCGCTGGCCTCGGCGAAGCCATATTTGGCCGCGACCTCCTGCGCCCGGGAGAGGTCCGAGTCGGCGACCGCAACAAGCTCAACGTCGGCAGAGACGCTGGCGGCCTCCGCGAGACCCAGCGCTGCGTACCAGTGATCGAGACCTACGAGGGAAACACTCAGCTTCGACGATGCCAAAACATGCTCCTATTCATAACTGGCGTTGGCTGACAGATCGGTGATGGCCCCAGAACCGCCCAGGTCGTCGAGCGCAACCCAGGTCCGCTCGCTTGAGGACTGCACAACGGCCTCAACGAACGAGACGGCCCGCGCTCCGTCGGCAAGGGTCGGGTACTTCGCGCCGATCCCCACTGCGTCAAGCACCGGTGGACGGCCTTCGCAGACTTCTGCGTAGAACGGCTGGATAACGTCACGCAACGCGCCTCCCCAACCCTCGGGGTGGCCCGGTGGGAGCGGCGGCACGCCCATCTGCGACCTAGGTTCCTTGCCGGTGCGGTTCACAACCTGCGAGGCGTCCCGCGAGCCGAGCCAGAGCTGCTCCGGCCGCTCGTGATCCCAACGCACGGTGCGACCGCTGCCGGCGAGCTCGAAGCTGAACGCGTTCTGGCGCCCAGCGCTCACCTGGCTGACCGTCAGCACCCCGTGGGCGCCACCGGCAAACCTGAGGAGCACCGCCGCCGCGTCCTCACTCTTCACACGCACCGTCTCAGTGAGCGTGTTTTGACCGTCCGCCGGCCGCTGTCGGAGCGGAATGACCGTCGCCAAATCAGCGGTCAGTGCCTCCACGCGCTGACCCGTCACCCACTCGAGCGTGTCGAACGCGTGGCAGCCGATGTCCGCGACCGCACGCGAGCTGCCGCCGATCCTGGCGTCGACGCGCCAGTCGTAATCGCTCGGAAGCGCGAGCCAGTCCTGTAGGTACGTGCTGTGGGCGAGCCACAACCTGCCGGCCTCGCCGCTGGCGACGATCTCCCGCGCTTGGCGCACCATCGGAAACCCGCGGTAGGTGAAGCACACCATTGCGTGGAGGCCCCGTTTGCGCGCGAGTTCGACGAGATCGCGCGCATCGCGGCTGTGGATCGCCAGCGGCTTCTCCACCACGATGTGCTTCCCCGCCTCCAGCGCTTGCGTGGCCAGCGCGGCATGGCTGTCGTTGGGCGTGCAGATGTGCACGACCTGAATCTGCGGATCGTTGAACACGGCACCCGGATCATCGGTGGCGACTGGAACGCCGAGCCTCGAGGCGCACTCCTCGGTCCGCGCCAGATCGCGGCCCACTAGCGCCATCACGTTCCCATAGCCCCCGCTGCGCACGGCGTCGACATGGTGGGGTCCGACGAAGCCGACACCGATCACGGCCGCGCCAACACGCTTGGAACCGATCAACCCTTCACGCTCCCGGCGACGAGGCCAGACACGATGTACCGCTGGAAGACGAACGCGATGATCAGCGGCGGGAGCGCCGCGATCAGCCCGCCCGCGGCCATCATGCCCCAGTTGACACCGTATCGCCCGATGAAATCGTTGAGCGCGACCGGGAGTGTCTGCGCCGCGTTCGTCTGTGTGAGGATCAGTGCGTAGAGGAACTCATCCCAGGCCGACAGGAAGGCAAGCAGCGCCGTGGAGAGGATGCCCGGTAGCGCCACCGGTAAAACCACAAGCCGGAGCGCGCTGAAGCGCGAGCACCCGTCCATCAGCGCCGCCTCATCGAGCTCGGCAGGGATCGTCTGTATGTAACCGCGCATCAACCAGATGACGAACGGCACCAGCATCGCCGAGTAGATGATGATCAGGGCGAGCCTCGTGTTATAGAGCCCGAAAAACTGTGTCATCCGGTACAGCGGGAGAAACAGTGCGACCTGGGGCAGCATGTAGGACACGAGGAACACCAGGATCAGCAATCCCCGGCCGGCAAACTGCATCCGCGCAAGCCCGTAAGCGGCGAGTGTGCCCGTCACCATCGCGACCACCGTCGCGCAGGTGGCGATGATCGTGCTGTTGACGAATGCGGCCCGCAGCTCCTGCGTACTGCCGCTGGCGTTGTTACCAGTCAGTATCTGGATGTAACGCGAGAAGGAGACGTGCTCCGGGATGAAATTGAGCGGTCGTGCCAGGAGCTGTGAGGTCGGTGAGACGCTCGACAGGATTAGATACACGAACGGCGCCAGGACGACGATCAGCGCCAGCAGCATCAGCGCGTACTGAGCGACCCGGCCGCACCTGCGCCCCAAGCGGGCGTAGCGCCGTGGCAGCCGCCGCCTGTATGTGGAAGTGACAGTCGTCATGCTCGCTCTCCTCGGCGGATGAGATACATGTAGCCGGACGCCATGACACCCATGATCAAAACGATCAGGATGCTGATCGCGGCGCCACTACCAAAGTCGAAGCTCTCGAAGGCAGTCTTGTAGGCGTACACAGCCACTGTCTGCGTGGCGTTCGCGGGACCGCCTCCGGTCATGATCCAGACGAGGTCGAAAACCTTGAAGGCGTCGATCGTGCGTAGTACCAGGACGATCAGGATGATCGGCCGGATCAGCGGCAGCACTATGTGAAGGAAGGTCCGGAGGCTGCCAGCGCCGTCCATCGCCGCCGCCTCGCGCGTTTCAGCGTCGATTGACTGCAGGGCGGCCAAGAACATGACGGCCATCAGCGGCGTCATCTTCCAGATGTCAGCGAGCATCACCATCCACACGACGGTGTGGCTATTAACCAGCCAGAGCTGATAGTTCTTGATGACCCCGGTCTGCTTGAGGATCGCGTTCAGCGGGCCGTACTCGGCGTCGTCGATCCAGCGCCACATGACCGCGTTGACGACCGTCGGCAACGCCCACGGCAGGATGACGATCGAGCGCAGCAGCCAGCGGCAGCGCAGCGGTTGGTTCATCAGCATCGCCAGCGCGAGGCCGAAGACGAGCTCGCAGATCGTGGTTACGGCGGCGAACATGAACGCGAGCAGGATCGCGGCCCAGAACGTGCCGCTCGTGAGCTGGTCCTTGTAGTTGTCGAGCCCGACGAACGGTGAATACCCCGGCCGGATCAGCTGGATGTTGTGGAGGCTCATCCACACGTTCCAGCCGAGCGGGACAGCGACGACCAGGAGTACCAGGACGGCCGCCGGCGACACGAACGCGGCGACGGCCAAGCGCCGCCGCCACTGCGGCGACAGCCGCCGGCGGCGTCGCTGTTGCGACGCCGCCGGGGCCACCGGAGCTAGTTCTGCTGTTGTCAAGTCGCCGTGCCGTTCTTCAGCGACGGGAGCTCAGCGATCACACTGTTCAGGGCCTTCTGAGGGCTCTCCTTACCGCGCAACGCATTCTGGATAGCGACCTGTAGGGCGTTCGACAGCGCCGTGTAATACGGGACCTGCGGACGCTCGATGATGTGATTGACACCCTCAGCGATCGTCTTGAACAGCAGCGGGTCGGTCTTGACGACGGACGGTGTGGTGAACGATGACTTCCACATCGGGGTGGCCTGTGCGGCGTACTTGTTCTGCACTCCCAGCGAAGACATGTACAGCGCGTACTCCAGCGCCTCGGCCGGGTACTTGCTGTGAGCCGTAATCGCAAGGCTCAGATCTCCGTCGGAGGCGCTCGTCGAGACGCTGCCCTCACCCGGACTCAGTGTGTAGTCGATGTTGCCGACCTCCTTGGACGTCGACGGTTGGTTCATCGCCGGGTACCCGTAGTCCCACTGGAGCGCGAAGGCCGCCCGGCCGGACGCCATCGTGTTGTTGATGTCGTCGAAGTCAAAGCTCAGGGACGCCGGGTTGGTCAGCCCCTTGGCCATCATCCCCCGCATGTACTCGAGCGCCTCGAGCGCCGGCCCCTTGTTGAACGCCGGGGTACCGCTTGGGGTGGTCAGAGTCGTAGCGCCGAACGCCCCCGCGAGCTGTGCCCAGGTTTCGATCAGACTCTCACTCTGAGCGTATGTTGCGACGTAGGGGTACTGCACGATCCCCTTGCGTTTGAGGATCTCAGAGTCGGTCATGAGCTGTGTCCACGTACGCGGCGGCCCAGCGATGCCGGCCTGCTTGAGCATCTTCTTGTTGTAGAAGAGGTGCTCCATCGCGATCCCGCCCCACGGCACGCCGTAGATCTGCCCCTTGTAGGTGGCGGCCTTCCAGACCAACGGGAATGTGCCGTCCTTGTAACTCGCGGGGATGTGCGAGCTGATGTTGCGGACAATGCCTGCCTGAGCGAACTCGGCTGGCCAGATATTGTCCATCACGACGGCGTCATACGTACCGCTGCCGCCGATCTGATCGGTGACGATCTTGTCGTGCAGCTCGGGGTAGCTCACGAAGTCCATCTGGATGTGGATATTGGGATGAAGCTTCTCGAACGCGGCGTTCATTGCATCGACCGCCTGGTCTGCGTAGACGATCTCGTGGACCATCAGCACGTGCAGCGTCACCGGCTTATTTGTGAGCGCCGGCCAGTTTGATGCACCAGTCGAGCCACTAGCTGAACTACTGAAACCAAAACTGCTGACCGCCACAACCACTGCGGTTATCACGGCGGCGAGCGCACTCAGCCTCGCCATGCCAACTTTGGGCATGTCAACCCCTCTCTCCTCATTGGCGACCAGATCCTTGGTCTGCTAGAGCACGGCCTCCCTGCCGTGCAGGGCTAATTACGCTGCGACGGGCTCCGACTGGGCCGCCTCGATCTGGCGGCGCATGTACGCCAGCGCGATGCTGGCGCGACGCTCGACCTCTTCGAGCCCGTGGTACTCGTGCCCGACCAGCGCCGGGCCGCAGCCTTCGTACGCGACGAATCCCGTGTACCCGATCTCATGGAGCCCACGGAAGAACGCCGGATAGTTGACGGCGATCTCACCCTCACCCGTGTCCTCGAGGACACGGCCCTCAGGGGTCTCGACGTAACCGCCGAAGTGAGACCAGGTCTGGAGCTCACCGGCGTCGAGCATCGCGGCACGTACGCCAGCATCGCTCTGATCGGCCAGATGCGGCGCATCGATCGAGGCCTTGAGCCAAGGCGAGTCGATCTCTCTCACCATTGCGAGCGTGTCCCCATAGGAGTTGGTGACAGGAATGTGGTTCTGCAGTGCGACGACCACGCCGTACTGCTCGCCCCATTTTGCGGCCTCTTCGAGGCAATCGCGTGCCCAGACCCACTGCTCGAACCAGGTGACACCCGGCCAGCGGGTGTACGCCTTTCCCAGCTCGTAGTAAGTCTGACCGTCGCGCATCGTCACTCCTGGCCAGGCCGCGAACGCACGAACGACAGGGGACTCCAGGTCGTGAGCCAGGCGGACGGTCTCGCGAAGCATCAGCAGCTCGGCCTCGCGATGCTCCAGCATCGGCACGGCTAGGTTGCTGTAACTCGCGACGCAGCCGACCGGCAAGTTGTGACGCGTGCTGAGCTCACGGACCGCGCGGCGCCGCTCGGCGTCGAGGTCCAGCGGCGACGCTACCGGCCGCTTGGCACCGATCTCAATCCCGTCGAAGCCCAACTCGGCCACGCGGGGGAAGATCTGCTCAAGGGTCAACGCCGGGCCGTCATAGAACCCGCCGTTATAGGTCACCGTGTACAGAGCTGTTTTCATGCGGTTGTCACACTCCCTCTTGGGTTTTCCTTTGTCTGCTTGGAAGTTTTGACTTTGCTGCGGCTCGCGGGCCTGGCGGGCGCGGCCATGCGGCGCGCCGTGTCGAGCAGGTGCTTTTCGGAGAGCAGTTCGTCCAGCACCATCCCGCCGGTGCCAACGACGCCGGAACGAGCACCGAGCACTCCTTTTGTGATCACCAGGTGCCGCGTGGCGAGCGGCAGTGAGCGGCGGTACACGTGCTCACGGATGACGGCGAGCAGGGCGTCACCGGCGCCGGCGACGCCGCCGCCGATCACGAGCATCGAGGGGTTCAGGAGGTTGACTACGCCGGAGAGCACGTCGCCGATCAGCGCCCCCGCGTGCTGAAGCAGCTCAGCGCTGGCGCGGTCGCCATGAGAAGCCGCGGTGGCCACATCGGCGGCGGTGACGTGGCCCTCCTTCTCGAAGACGCTCGCGAGCCACGGACTCGTCCCGTCCTTGGCGCAGAGCTCGCCGTCACGGCCGAGCGCAAAGCCGCCGGCCAGCGACTCAAGACAGCCGACGTTGCCGCAGCGGCAGACGATCGAGCGATCGTCGGTGACCTGGATGTGGCCGATGTCACCAGCCGCGCCCATGCTCCCGCGCTGCAGGGAACCGTCGGCGATGATGCCGGCGCCGATGCCGGTGCCGACCTTCACGAACACGACGTCCCGGTGACCTTGCGCGACGCCCTCGCGCCACTCGCCGAGGGTCATCACGTTCACGTCGTTGTCCACCCAGGCCGGGGCACCGTACGTGGTGGAGAGATGATCCGCGATCGGATACAGGTCCCAAGCCGGCATGATCGGCGGAGCGACCGCGCGGCCCGTGCTGAATTCCACCGGGCCAGGTACCGCCACACCCACGCCTCGTGGCGCACCGGTTACCTCTGGCAGTTTGCGATAGAGCTCGTCAAAGAGACCTTCGGTGAACCTCAGTACCGCCTCAGGACCGTCGGCAATGTCGCATTCGCTTCTTGTGTTGACGAGGATCGCACCGGTGAGGTCCATGATCGCGGCGTCGACGCTGGAGGCCCCCATCGATGCCACCAGCAGGTGCCCGGCGTCACCGCTGATCCCGAGCTCTTGTGATGGACGGCCACGCCCCTGCATCACCTGTCCGCGGCGTTCAAGCAGACCGAGCTCCTGAAGCTGGTTGACCCTAGTTGCCACCAGGCCCCGCCCCAACCCGGTGTCGCGGACTATCTCGGACTGTGAGCGAGCCCCGCCGACGCGCACCGAGCGGACGACCTGCGCGGCCGCGTGCTCCCATCCGGGGTCGTCAAGAAATGCATGTTTTTGCATCTGGCGAGCATTAATACACCTGTTTGGCGCTTAAGCAAGCAGATTCAAAGCTAAATTTTTTTGAGCGTGCGGCAACGTCGCGGCCGAAAGGTCGCAGCCGGCTACACGGCGGTGGCGGCTATCTGCAGACCGTCGACACGCTCGCGCTGGTAGCGCTGATCACCGGCATGGATCGAGAATGGCCGAACCAGATAGACGTGTGTGGTAGGCCTCGCCGGCCGTGCGAACAACGCAACACCGGTAAGAAAAACCCTCACGGAAACACGTCCGGAAGGTCCTCCCTGACCCGATCGGAGAACTCCGGGGGGCGCTTCTCCAAGAACGCTCGAACGCCTTCCTTGCCGTCGCCGATGCTCGTGTAGAACATCGCGAGCGACTCGACCCGGTGTGCCTCGACCGGATCGGGTTGGGCGCTGTTGCGATAGATCATCTGGCGAGTGAGCGCGGTCGCGACCGCCGATCGATGCTCGGTGAACTTGCGGGCCAGCGCTGACGCGGCGTCGAGCAGGTCGGCTGCAGGCACAACCGTCCGCACCAGGCCGAAGCGGAGCGCATCCTCCGCGGTCAGGATCTCTGCAGAATAGACCAGTTCGAGCGCGTTGCTGACCCCGACGATGCGCGGTAGAAACCACGTGCTGCAAGCCTCCGGCACAATCCCGAGCCTCCCGAACACGAACCCGATCCGGGCAGTGTCGGCGGCCAGACGGATGTCCATCGCCAAGGTCATTGTTGCGCCGATCCCGACGGCGGCACCGTTGATCGCTGCGATCACAGGTTTGGGGCAGGCGTAGATCGCAAGCGTCACGCCGCCACCGGTATCGCGCACACCGGCGATGATCGCCGGGTCGTCGAACCCGTCGAGGAGATCAGCTGGAGTCGGCCGCATGGTCTCGTCCAGCCCAAATACGTTGCCTTCACCAGACAGGTCCATCCCCGCGCAGAAGGCACGGCCTTCGCCGGTCACAACGATCGCCGCGATGTCGTCGTCGCGGCCGGCCTGCTCGAACGCCGCGACCAGCTCGCTCGCCATCGTCACCGTAAACGCGTTCAACTGCTCCGGGCGGCTCAGGGTCAACGTGAGGATCCGGTCCTCGACCTCGTAGCGAAGTGTTTCGTAGGAAGAGCCTTCTTGAGACAAATGAACTCGCTAGACGCCGGCCTCGATGTCGAGCGCCGTCTTCAGCGCCGTCTTGGCCACGAGCAGAGCCATGCTCGAGCCTCCGTCGATGACGAGGCGTGAGCCGGTCGTGTAGCTACTCTCGTCCGACGCTAGGTAGACGGCGCCCCAGGCGACCTCCTCGGGTTCCGGGATCCGCGGCAGCGGGAATGAGGCCGCGATCTGCTCGACCGCCTCTTCGAACCCGGGAGCGCTCTGGATTGCCGCGGTGCGCATTGGACCAGGATGAATCGTATTGGCCCTCACGCCGTCCGGTCCGTGAACCAGCGCGACGTGCCGGGTGAGGGCGATAAGGCCTGCTTTTGCCGCCTGATACGACGCTTGCGACGGAAAGGCGACGTCGCCTCCGTTCGTGGAGGAGATAGCGACGATGCTCCCAGCGCCCTGCTTGATCATCCCGGGCAGAACGGCGCGAAACCCGAGGTAGTGGCCCGTGAGGTTAACGTCGAGCGAGGCCTGCCATGTTGCGGGATCCTCCCCGAGGATCGGCGGCAGTGCAAAGTAGTAAGCGTTGCTGACCAGAACGTCGGGGATGGCGAATTCCTCGGTGCAGCGCGCGACAGCATCGGCCCAGTCCTGTTCCCGAGTAACGTCGAGATGCTGATACACCGCCCGTCCGCCGGCGGCGCGGATGCCCTCTGCGGTCTCGGCGCCGAGCTCGTCGAGGATGTCCGTGACGAGCACCTGGGCCCCCTCGGCGGCGAAGATCCGAGCGGTCGCCGCTCCCAGCCCGCGAGCCGAGCCGGAGATGATCGCTACCTTTCCGTCGAGGCGGCCACCCCGCGCGCTGCCGTTCCCTGTCTGCATGACTTCCTCTCCTGCGGCCACAGCCGCTCCTGGTTTGCTCTTCGCCGGACGGCCATCGCCCGGCGTGGACTACTGCTTCTTGTCTTCGGGTGGCTCTATCACCGCGTAGCCGATCGCCCGCGTGAGCCCGCCGTCAACTGTGATGACGTTGCCGAGCATGTGGCCGGCGCGATCATCGGCGGCCATCGCTACAGCGTGTGCGATGTCGGCGGCCTCGCCGACGCGTCGGTTCGGGTGATGGTTGGCGAAGTGTGTGCGCATCTGCGGGTCGTCGAGCATCGTCGCTGTCAGGGGCGTGTGGACAAGACCCGGCGCGACGGTGTTGAAGGTGATTCCGTACGGAGCGAACTCAGCCATCAGCGCGCGCATCAGGCCCTCAAGACCCGCTTTGCCCATCGCATAGAGGCTCGTCTGCGCCGCGCCGGATCCGGCGCCGTTCGAGGAGACGAAAATGACTCGGCCGTACCGCCGCTCGCTCATCCCTGGGAGCACGGCCTGCGTGAGCAGGAACGGTCCGCGCAGGTTGATTGCGATCGCCTGGTCGAAGCTTTTCACCGTCTGGTCAGCCACCGACCCGAAGAACATCGTGCCCGCGTTGTTGACGAGGATGTCAACCGGTCCGTGGGCGGCTTGCGCCGCATCAACGAGGGCCGTTGCCGCGTCGGGATCCGCCGCCTCATAGGACAGAAAGCTCGCCTCGCCACCCGCCTGCCGGACCTCAGTGGCGACGGCCTCGCCGCGGGCGCGATCACGCCCGGCCAGGCCGACCCGAGCCCCTTCGGCAGCGAGAACCCGAGCGATCTCCGCGCCGATACCAGAGGTCGCGCCGGTGACGATCGCCGCCCGACCAGCGACACCCATCAGCTACCCACCTCCTGGTGAACGCTCCCGACGAAAACGCTCGACCCGCCGTCGATGACGATCTTGTTGGCGGTCATGTACGAGCTCTCGTCGGAGGCGAGGTAGACGGCAGCCCAGGCGATCTCCTCTGGCTCTGCGATTCGGGGGATCGGGAAGCCGGCGGCGACCGCCGCCGCTCCCTCGACGAAACCGTTGTCCTCCAACGCGGGCGTCCGGATCGGTCCCGGATGGATGCTGTTGGCGCGAACGCCGCCCCCAGCGAACGTGCCTCCGACGTGACGGATCAGCCCGACTACGCCCGCCTTGGCGGCCTGGTAGGCGGCGAAGTCCGGAGCCGCGTGTTCGGCTCCAACCGCCGAGGCGATGGCAATTATCGAGCCCCCGCCATTACGCAGCATTACCGGCAGCGCGGCCCGGATGCCGTAGAAGGCGCCGTCCATCTGGATGGCGAGCGTCTCGTGCCATGCTTCGTCGGTCACCGTAAGCACATTGCCCATCGGCCACTTGAACGCGTTGCTGACGAGCGTCGTCAGCGGCCCGAGCTCGCGCTCGGCCAGGTCGACGGCCGCCTTCCAGTCGTTCGCGACTGTCACGTCGAGGTGCGTGTAGAGGCATCGCCCCGGCTCGGAGGCATCGATGGCTGCAGCGGTCTCCTGTCCCTGCTCGTCGCGGAGGTCGCCGAGTACCACGTCGGCTCCCTCGCGGGCGAATAGTCGGCCCATCTCGGCACCGAGGCCGCGAGCGCCACCGGAGATGACGGCGACCTTGCCGACGAGCCGTCCGCCGCCGCTCATGCGTCGCCGTCCACGCCGGGACACTGGATCGGGCTCTGAAGCTGCACTCTCTCTCCTCCTCCGCATCGAATCATCGCGCCGCCCGCGCGACTCGGGATAACTATAATCATGATAACGTTCGTTTGCAGGCTAGCGGAGCCTCGGGGCCAAATGAGAGAGAGCCAAGGGTCGAGTGATCCTGCAAGCGGAGGTGGCGAAGTGAGGATCGGATTGACGGGCGCTGCGGGACAGCTGGGATCGCTGGTCGCCGAGCAGCTGCTCGAGCAGCTGGCAGCGGAGGACGTCGTGCTCATCACGCGGCGGCCCGAGGAGCTGCACTCCTTCGCGGCGCGCGGCGCGCAGGTGCGGCGCGCCGACTTCGACGAGCCCAGTTCGCTGCCGGGGGCCGTGGCCAACGTTGATCGGCTGCTGCTGATCAGCTCCACCCACGAATCGACACCTCATCGCGTCGAGCAGCATTCACGTGTAATTGACGCCGCGCGTGAGGCGGGGGTCAGCCACATCACCTTCACCTCGATGCCCAAGGTCGACGAGAACCATCCCACTGGTCCGTACGCGCTTGAGTATCCGGCCTCCGAACAGGTCCTGAAGGACAGCGGTGTCGACTGGACAATCCTCCAGAACGCCCCGTACGCCGAGTATCTTGTCGCCCGCCTCACCGCAGCCGTCGAGAAAGGAAGGCTGACGAGCAATGCCGGCGCCGGGCGCACCGCCCCGATCTCGAATGTCGACTGTGCCGCGGTGGCCGTCGCCGTGCTCACCGAAGAGGGCCACTCCGGCCAGACCTACGTTGCCACCGGTCAGGAGCGCTATAGCCAGGCTGACCTCGCAGCGCTCGCGTCCGAGCTGAGCGGGAAGCGCGTCGATCTGCTCGAGCTCGACGACGAGGCCTTCCGTCAACAGGCGGTGGCCGACGGCGTGCCAGAGCCCTTCCCCCGGCTGCTGTCGAACCACCTCAAGGCGGTGCGGCTGGGCTACTTCGACGACCTCACTGACACGGTCGAGCAGCTCACCGGCCGCCCGCCACGCTCGCTGCCCGACGTTCTGCGCGAGCATCGCTCCGAGCTGTTGGGAGTCTGAGCTGTGGGACGGCTTTCAGACAAGGTCGCGGTCATCACCGGCACGAGCAGCGGCCAGGGTCGGGTTGCTGCCCTCACCTTCGCGCGCGAAGGAGCAACGGTTATCGGGTGTGGGCGTAACCCCGAGGCAGCCGCCGAGACTGCGGAACTCGTACGCGCGGCAGGCGGGCAGATGGAGTCTCGCGCACCGCTGGATCTTTGCGACAGTCAAGCGGTAGCCGAGTGGATCGACGACGTAGCGGCACGTCACGGCGGGATCGACATCCTCTACAACAACGCCGGTGAACCGCGGTTCGGCCGCGTGGGTGAAATGCCCATCGACGACTGGCGCTTCACCATCGAGCATGAACTCGACATCGTCTACTTCGCGTCGCGGGCGGCTTGGCCGCACCTCGCCGCCCGCGAGGGCGCCAGCGTGGTCAACGTGGCCTCGATCGCCGGGCTGATCGGACTCAAAGACCAACCCCAGGTGGCCCATGCCGCCACGAAGCTCGGCATCGTCGGGATGACGCTTCAGATGGCCGCCGAGGGAGCCGCGCTCGGTATCCGAGTCAACTGCGTAAGTCCGGGCCTCATCGACACACCGGCGACAACCGACTTCATCGCGATGGGCCAGGACGGCCCGCTTGCCGCGTTTATGGCTCGCCAGCCGCTCGGACGGGCCGGAAAGCCCGAGGAGGTCGTCAACGCCGCGCTGTTCCTCGCCTCCGACGAGGCCTCCTACATCACCGGGATCAACCTGATTGTCGACGGAGGCAGCTCGGTCCTGTCATGACCGAATACGGATCATGCCGCAGCGGTGATTCCCGCCCGGTCTGCCCTATACTCTCGCCGTGATCGAACCAGACCAGCGCAACGGCCCGCGCCGTCCCGGTCTCGTGCTCGACAATCAGCGTCATCGCAAGCGCTCCGAGATCATCGCTCACGACCTCGCGCAGTACATGGTCGACGCGGATCTACCGTCCGGTTCGATGCTCCCGCGCGAGCGCGACATGATCGAGCAGCTTGGCGTCGGTCGCACGACTCTACGGGAAGCCCTCCGTCTCCTCGAGACACGCGGTGCTCTCACGATTCGCTCGGGTCCGGGCGGGGGTCCGGTCGTCCGGCACCCGCAGCCCAACGACCTCACCGAGTCACTGACGCTCATCCTCCAGTTCCAACGCGCGACTATGGCTGAGGTCCTCGACGCCCGGATCTACCTCGAGCCGATCGCGGCCCGTATGGCCGCCTCCCATATCACGGAGTCCGAGGTGAAGCGCCTGCGGGAGATTAACGACGAGATCGTCGAGAACTTCGAGTCGGATGTCCGGATCAACGACGCCAACCAGCGCTTCCACCAGGTCATCGCAGGAGCCACAGGTAACCTGGTCGTCCAAGTCTTCGCCGAAACGCTATTGACGGTCGCCGACAGCGGGGTCGTCGAGCTCAGCCACTCCAAGGCATTCCGGCGATCGGTCGTTTCTGGACACGAGGCGATCATCAAGGCCCTCGAAGCAGGGGATCCCGATGCAGCAGAGCAAGCGATGCGCGCTCACGTCACCGCGGGCAAGCGTGGGCGCACAAAGGAGAACGCCGAGCTGATGGACCGTCCGCTGCGGTGGGTCCAGTAGCGGACCGGCCAATCAGTTACGGGCTTGGCGGACGGCGCTGACGATCGCATCAAGCGAGGCCCGCACGATGCTCGGGTGGATCCCGACACCCCACACAGGCCTGCCGTCGACGATGCAATGCACGTAGGCGGCCGCTCGCGCGTCGCCGCCGGAGGAGAGAGCGTGCTCAGCGTAGTCGAGGATCTCGACGGTAATTCCGTCCGTCCCGAGGGCGCGGACGAACGCGTCGATGGGACCGTTGCCGACGCCAGAGATGATTCGGCTGCGGCCATCGAGACTGATGTCGACAGTCAGGTGGTCGCCAGCATCGTCCTGGAAGGTGCGGTGATCCCTGATGACCTGCGCGCCATCCGGGATGAGAAACACGTCGGCGAAGATCCGCCACAGCCGCTCTGGGCTCACCTCGCCGCCCTCGGCGTCGGTCCGCGCCTGGACGTGGCGCGCGAGTTCTGCCTGCAGGCCCTTGGGCAAGTCGAGCCCGTGCTCTGCCTGCATGAGGTAGGCCATGCCACCCTTACCGGATTGGCTGTTGACGCGGATGACCGCCTCATAGGTGCGGCCGACGTCGTGCGGATCGATCGGAAGGTAAGGGACCTCCCAGGGCTGCTCCTCGACTGGGACGCCGGTCTCAAGCGCCCGCTGTTGGCGGGCGCGGAAAACCTTATTGATGGCATCCTGGTGGGTGCCAGAGAACGAGGTATAGACGAGCTCGCCGCCGTACGGGTGACGCGCCGGGACCGGCAGCTCGTTGCAGTACTCGACAGTTCGGCGCACGCCGTCGATGTCGGATAGATCGAGACAGGGATCGACGCCCTGCGTGAACAGGTTGAGCGCGAGGGTGACGAGGCAGACGTTGCCGGTGCGCTCGCCGTTGCCGAACAGGCAGCCCTCGACCCGGTCGGCGCCGGCCATCAGTGCCAGCTCGGCAGCGGCGACCCCGGTGCCGCGGTCGTTGTGGGGATGGACCGAAAGGATCGTCGCGTCGCGGAAGGCGAGGTGACGATCCATCCACTCGATCTGGTCGGCAAAAGCGTTCGGCGTCGAAACCTCGACGGTCGAGGGGAGATATCGATGACCATCGGCTCCTCGCGGGAGGGCCGCCAGATCGACGCGACCGTGTTACACGCCGCTAGCCCCAGCTCGGGCTCAGTGAGTACGAACACCTCTGGGGAGAACTGCAAGCGCAGATCCGCGCCCGGCATCGCGTCGGCGCGTCGCGCCACATCATCGGCAGCATCGCGAATGAGCTCGATCAGTCCATCCGTGCCGACTCCAAGAACGTGCTCGCGCCACTGAGGTGCAGTCGCGACGTACAGGTGCACGAGCGCACGCGAGGCTCCCTTGATCGCCGCGAAGGCTTGCTCAATCATCTCGCCTCGCGCCGGGGTCAGGACCGCGATCCTGACGTCGTCAGGGATAGCGTCCTCCTCGATGAGTGAGCGGATGAAGGCGAAGTCGGTCTCGCCCGACGCGGGATATCCGACCTCGATCTCCTTGACGCCGATCTCGACGAGCAGATCGAACATCCGCCGCTTTCGGACGGAATCCATCGGGTCGATTAGGGCTTGGTTGCCGTCCCGGAGGTCAACGGCCGCCCATATCGGTGCGTGCTCGATATGCCGGTTCGGCCACGTCCTGCTTCCAGCGCGAACGGCACCCGCTGGTGGTAGGGCTGGTAACGGCCAAACGGCATGCCGCTCGGGCGCTGCGTGCTCTGGCGGTGTCGGCTGGAAACCCCCATAGGCCCTTATCTATACACCATCACCATGAGCAGCCCGAAACGTGGCGTGACGCGGCGCTGTTGGTTGATGCATGTGCGCAGCCGGCCGATCCCGCGCAGGCTAGATGAGCGCCGAAGAGCCGCCGTCGACGACCAGATGCGCACCCGTCACCCACCTCGCCTCCTCGGAGGCGAGGTAGAGCGCCGCGTACACGATGTCCTCCGCCTCGCCCGGCTTCCCGAGGGGCGGTCGCTCCGATGAGCGGAGCGAGCGGTCCCTTCTCGCCGAGCGAGAGCATCTCCTGCACCGGAGGGGAGTTGATGACGCCGGGGCTGATGCAATTGACACGGATGCCGACGGCGGCGCCTTCGGCAGCAAGCTGCCGGGTGAGCCCAATGACAGCCCCCTTTGACGCCGCATGGGCGCTCTCCGGGAGGTCACGGAGACCAACGATGGCCGCGATCGAGGCGATGTTGACGATCGCTCCGCGTCCGCCCGCGGCAAGCGGCGCCCAAGCCGCCTGGGTCGTGTGCCAGGTGATCTCGAGCTCGTTGCGCATCGTGAACGCGAAGTCCTCGGCCGGCATCTCGCCAAACGGTCCGAAGCGGGGCAGGCTCGCATTGTTGTAGAGAACGTCGACGCGACCATGCGCCTCAAGTGCGAGCTCAACCCACCCGCGGGCCTGCACGGGATCGGCGAGATCGACCGACCCTGGCGCCGAGATCATCAGCAGCCCCTGGCCATTGACGATCTCCGCCGTTTCGCCCGCCGACTCGGCGTTGATGTCGCCTCCGACGACGAGCGCGCCCTCGGCGGCGAAGATCGACGCTGCGACTCGCCCCTGCCCCCCACCTGTGCCACTGATGAGGACGACCTTGCCCTCGAGGCGGCCTGACCTCGTCGCCATCGTTCTTCCTCTCTCTCGGGCCGCGGCACTAAAGTGCGAGTGCGCCGCCCACGTCGCATTACGTACTAACGATGCTATTGTTGCACAGAGTTAGGCGCCGGACCGTCGAGGGAGACAGAGAATGAGGGATGGACTGGATTACGATGTCATCGTCGTGGGCTACGGGCTGGCGGGCGAATGTGCCTCGTCCTTGCTTGCGCGACTGGGCCACCGCGTCGTGCGTCTTCGAGCGCTATCCGAGCCTGTACGGCCTGCCCCGCACGGTAAGCTTCGACGGCGAAGTCGACACGAATCATCGACAAAGCCGGCGACCTCGAGGTTGCGCTCAAGGAGTCCTCGGACATCACCGCCTACGAGATCCTGGATGCCGACCGCAATCTGCTCACAGCGCAGACGCTGGAACGCCGACCTGGTCTGCGGGTTCCACAACCGCACCTCCTTCTACCAACCGTATGTCGACGAGGCGATGACGAGGGCGGACTCCGCCACGGCGTCGAGTTCAACCTCGGCTGGGAGGCCATCGGAGTCGAGCAGACGCCGGATCACGTCGCGGTGACCGTTCGCGAGCATCACGCCGCCGGGGAGCCCCCGCTCGAGAATCCGCAGGAGCGCACCGTGACTGCGAAGTACCTCGTGGGCGCCGACGGGGCACGCAGCATCGTACGGGAGTCGATCGAGACCGAGTGGGACTACTTT
Organism: uncultured Conexibacteraceae bacterium; assembly: GCA_963720195.1. Taxonomy (GTDB): domain Bacteria; phylum Actinomycetota; class Thermoleophilia; order Solirubrobacterales; family Solirubrobacteraceae; genus Palsa-465. Next base: position 181,128 of record CAVRFD010000003.1, on the reverse strand, counting down.
GACTACCGCGACGCCTGGCTGAGCGTCGACGTCGAGCGGCTGAGCGAGCTTCCGCAGTTCGATCCGCGCATTGCCACGCAGATCGTCTCGACCGACCGCGTCACCGCGGTCGTGCCGATCGGCTCGAAGCGGATCCGCTTCGAATTCCTCCTCGGTGGCGAGCCAGAGGATCACTACTCGCTGGACGAGGCAGCAGGCTATGAGTTCCTGCGCAGTGCCTGGAACGTCGGGCGCGACGACGTGAAGATCTACCGCCAAGTTGTCTACCCCTTCGAGGGCCGGATGGCCCGCCTCTGGCGCCGCGGGCGGGTGCTCATCGCGGGCGATGCCGCCCATCTCATGCCGCCATTCACGGGCATGGGCGCCGTCTCCGCCTTCCGGGACACGGCCAACATCGCCTGGAAGCTCGACTTCGTGCTCCGCGGCCTCGCCTCCGAGAGTCTGCTCGATACCTACCAACTCGAGCGGGCGCCGAACACCCTCGGGTACATACAACTAGGCGTGGCGATCGGTCAGATGTGCACGATCAGCGACCCCAAGGCAGCCGAGCTTCGCGACGCTGCGCTTGCGCGCCGGTGGCCCGCCGCCCCCGCCCGAGCCTGAGTACGACCAGGGCGTCTTCCAGCAGGACGAGCAGGGCGCAGCCATCCGGCCGGCGGGCCTGCGCGAGCCGCAAGGAATCGTCAGCTTGGGCGATCAGGAGGGCCGATTCGATGACGTCGTCGGCTGGGGCTTCTCGCTGGTACTGCGGGGCGAGGATCCGCTCTCCCAACTCTCGGCCGACCAGCGCGCGTTCCTGCAGGACATCGGATGTCACGCCGTGCAGCTCGGCGGCGACGCGGAGGGCGCGCTGACGGAGCTCGACACCGAGTACGAGCGCTGGTTCAGCGAGCACGGCGTCATCGGCTACCTGGGCCGGCCGGACTTTCGCGTGTTCGCTGGCATTCGTTCGGCGGACGAGGTGCCGGGGATCGTCGATGAGCTCGCGGCTCAGCTGAGCGCCGGGGTCAAGGTCGCCGTAAGTTAGGCCGGCCGGCCGACGCCCTAGCGGCTCGCCAGCAGAGCCCCGAGGGTCCCCCGCGGTCTCTCGCCCAGGCCGCGTCCAACTGTGATATCGGTATGATCTCTTATCAGAAATCATCGACGGATTAGGAGCACAATGGAAGCGGTGAACAAGGAGCTGGCGCGAGCAGCCGAGCTCGAGGCCGAGGTGGCGTCGCTGGCTGCTGCGCATGCCGATCCGGCGGCCGCCCGTGCGGCCGTTCGCGAGTTCGTCACGCGTCGCAACACGGTCAGGACACCCGACGACATCGAGTTCGAACCCGTCGACGCCGGCGGCGTCCCGGCGGAATGGGTCCGCCCGCCGCTCGATCCGGAACGCCGGGTCGTCATCTTCGTTCACGGCGGCGGTTGGTTGTTCGGATCCCCGGCCGAGTCCCGCGAGCTCACGGCCCGGCTGGCTCGTGCCGCGCAGGCGCGTGTGCTCGCGCTCGACGTGCGGCTCGCGCCCGAGCATCCCTTCCCTGCGCCAATCGACGACGTGCTGACCGCCTTCGACTGGCTCATTGGCGACGGCGCCGACCCGCGGGAGGTTGCAATCGTTGGCGAGTCCACGGGAGCCACGGTTGCGTTGTCCGCGGTCATCCGGCTCTTGGAGCGTGGGGCCGCCGGCCCCGGCGCAGTGGTGCTGCTCTCGCCCGTCCTAGACCTGCGACGCAGCCAGGATGATGACGCGCCCGAACCCGTTCGGACGATCCTGGCAAACACTCCGGCCTACCTGGCCGGAGTGGACGCGTCGAGTCCCTCGGTCTCGCCGCTGCTGGCCGACCTGAACGGCCTGCCCTGGCTGCTTGTGCAGTTCGGCTCTGCCGATCCGTACGCAGAAGATGCCCGCGCCCTGGTGGCCGCCGCCTCATCCTCCGGGGTCGCCGCCACCGAGGAGGAATGGCTCGGGATGCCCCACCGCTGGCAACTCTTCCCGCACATCTATGATGCGACACGCGCCATCCATCGAGCAGGAGACTTCCTGCTCCAGCGCATCGGGCCCGGTTCGGTGCCCGTCGTAGCGGGCCGATCTGACCGTTTTGATGCCGTCCCGCCCTTCCCACGCAGGCGGGCGCTAGCCGTGCGCCTGCTCAGTGCCCGGTTCGGTGCGGAATCCCGGGCCGCTCGCCTCGAGGGCGACGAACTCGTCCTGCTCGACGCCCCGGATGTCGGCGCTCTACTCGCCTCAGGACCTAAGTGGACCTCGATCGCGAAGCAAGACGGTCCACACAGAAAGCTGAGTGACGCGACGCTCGCCCGGCTGATTCCCGCCCCGGAGAAGATCATCTGCGTCGGCCTCAACTACCGTAGCCACGCGCAGGAGACGGGGCATGGCGTGCCGGAGTTCCCCACGATCTTCGCCAAATACTCACGAGCGCTGCTCGGCCCTCACGACGATCTTGTTCTGCCGAACAACTCCTCGATGGTCGACTGGGAGGCGGAGCTGGCGGTCGTGATCGGCTCCCCTGCCCGTCACGTCGCAGAGCCGGACGCGCGAGCAGCAATCGCTGGCTACACCGTGGCCAACGACATCTCCATGCGCGACTGGCAACGCAAGACGAGTCAATGGCTACAGGGCAAGACCTTCGAAGCCACGACGCCTGTGGGCCCGCCCTTGTCACCCGCGACGAGGTCGACGATTCGCTCGATCTCCGTATCTCGTGCGCAGTCGACGGTGAGGTCGTTCAGGAGTCGACCACGGCCGACCTCGTCTTTGGCCCGACGGCCTTGGTCGCCTACCTCAGCGAGATCTTTACCCTGATGCCCGGCGACCTCATTCTCACCGGCACCCCGAGCGGGGTTGGCGCCGCCCGTACACCACCACGCTTCCTCAAGGCCGGCCAGACCGTGCGTACGACGGTCGAGGGCGTCGGGGAGCTCGTCAACCTCTGCGTCGAGAGTTCAGAGGAGCGTCCCTGATCAATGCGAACCAACGTCATCGCCGCCGTCGGCCACGTCGCCATCCAAGTTCGCGATCTCGAAGATGCCGTTGAGCACGCCACCTCGATCATGGGCCTGCGCGTCAGCTCGCGCACGGACGACGTCGTCGAGCTGACCCATGGGTCCACGCACCACTCGCTTCAATACATTCGCTCCGACGTCGATGCGGTCGACCATGTTGGGTTGGAGGCCGCCGGCACGGCGGCGCTCGATGAGATCGCAAGCCGCCTGAGCGCACGAGGAATAGACCTCATCAGCGACCGGCCGTTGGACGACTGCCTGCATGACGGTTTCGCGGTCGAAGTGCCGAACGGCTTCGTCTTCGAGATCTACACGGGTATGCCCCAGGACCAGCCGACCTTCCTCCCGACCGGCGTTCGCCCGCGGCGGTTTGGCCACGTCAACTTCGGCGTCGAGGACCCTGCTTCGCTCATCGACTTCCTGGTCAATGTGCTCGACTTCCGTGTGTCGGACGAGTTCCGGGGCGGAGCGTTCCTGCGCTGCAATGCTGAGCACCACGGGATCGGCGTCCTCAAGGGTCGCGGCATCCTCGCCCACCATGCGTGGGAGGTCGAGGGCATCGCCGACCTCGGACACCTCGGCGACGTCATGGACGACGCCGGATCGAACATCCTGGCCGGCCCGGTCCGGCACGGTATGGGTAATAACATCGCGGCCTACATCGAAGGCCCGGGCGGCGTGGTCATCGAGTACTACTGCGACATGATCCGCATCTGGGACGAGAGCACGTACGTCCCCGGGGTGTGGGACGAGGAGGGCTATAAGTGGTTCTCGCGGTGGTCGCCACAGCTGCCGGACCCATCGATGCGTGCGCTCGGCCTTGGACCTGCGGAGTCTCGCATCCCAGCCCCGGCGGCACCCGGCACGCAACCGCCGTCCAGTACCGAATCGACGTAGCGCTAGTCGAGTCGAGCCGGTTCGGAATGCATACCGGGCGACGCTGCGGCCTTCGCTTAGGAGGCGAAAGCAGCAGGCATCGACATGTCTGGATGTGCCGCGTCAGGTCGTCGCGAGGGCCGTCGAACCGACGCCGAGCTGCTCGCGCAGGGCATCAATCATGGCAGGTACCTCGTCGAGCGAGGCGACGGTCCCGAACAGATAGAAGTCCGGACGCATGATGAACGCAGCCATTCCCTCGGCCGCAAAGTAGCGCTCGTAGGTCCACGTGATGTCGAGGGCCAGGCCGTCCTCCTCCTCACCGGAGACGCCGACGAGCTTGCCGCCGATGGCATCGAAGAACGCGCGCTGCTCGTCGTCGAGCAGCGTTGCCGGATCGACACCGTGAGCCACAAGGTGAAAGCCCCAGCCGACGACGTCGTCGAAGCGGCCGACGCTCCCGTTCAAATGGACCCAGCCCTGGGGGCGAGCTCCCCAGCGAGGTGCACCAGCTGTCCGTCGGCGTCGCGCAGCAGCACGCCCTCGGTCAAGGTCGGATCGGCCGGCGGCGGATCAGACGGACCGTTGCGCAGCTCCTCATTGCGTGCGTCCGCGAGCGCAACATCCCGCTCGGTGACGATCACGCCCGATCGCCACCGAGACGGCGACGTGGAAGCGGGCGTGCGGGAGGCGCTCCGTCTGATAGGTGTCCAGAAAGCTCGGATCGGTCAGACCCCGGAGCACGAGATCGAGCTTCCATGCCAGCGTCGTCGCGTCCCGCATGCCCGAGGCGGCGCCCTCGCCGAGGAACGGCGGCATCAGATGGGCCGCGTCCCCGGCAAGGAACACCCGGCCGCGACGCCATTCCTCGGCGATCACGCCGCTGAACGGGTAGATCGTCAGCCGGACGATCTCCGCCTCGCGACGGGTTAGCCCGGTGTATTCCTCGAGCAGCTCGTAGCCCCGTTCCTCCTTCAGCAGGGCGGAGTTGTCGGCCTCAGCGTCCACCTGGAGCTCAAAGCGCATCCGCTTCGTGCCGGCCGGCACGATCACGACGACCTTGCCTGGATCGGCGACCTGCCACGACTTCCCGTACAGGAACTCGCGGAGGCAAGACCTCGCGGCGCTCGATGTCGATGCTCAGCCACGCGTCGGCGTACCCGAAGTCTTCACGCGGGACATCGAGAGCGTCCCGCACTATGCTCCGGGCACCGTCGGCGCCGATCATGTACTTGGCGCGGACCGACTTGGAAGTGGCGGGCTTGAGGTTCTCCCCCACCTCCTCCTTTGACCACGGCTCGGCGGTAACCGTGACGCCGTCCTCGTCCTGCGTGAACTCGGTCACGCGCCAGCCGGTGTTGACACGGACGCCTCTGTCGCGGGCGGCCTCATCCATCGCGTCCTCGATGTATGGCTGGTAGGTCGCCGTCTTGATCGGATAGCCGCAGTGGTGGTCGTCATGCCAGTGGTAGTGGACGAGTGGCTCCATATTGCGGTCGTAGGTGACGTACTCGCGGATCGGGAACGACTCGCGCAGGGCGACATTGACGTCGCCCGCAGCTTGCAGCATGCGCGCGCTCTCGGCATCGAAGCCGATCAGCCGCGGCAGCCCGTACAGAGTCGGCCAGCGCTCGTATACGCACACCTTGTGGCCCATGCGGGCCAACAGCGAGGCGCACGCCTGCCCAGTCGGCCCGTATCCGACGATGACGACGTCGTAATCGTGATCCGTCCCTCGCGCCATCCGCGTTCTCCTAGATTCGAGTGGATGAGCCGTCGATTTCGCCACCGGCGAAGGGCCGGTCGATGCTCATCTGTGTATCCTATGCACATGATAATAAGGATCAGCCGGGTTGCTGTCAGTTCGACTCCCCGGAAAGACAATTCGACTCCGGCTCATCAGTAAGCATGCGGACCAGCCCAACGCAAGAACTTGAAGACTTTCCCGCGCTGCGCTCGCTTCAGCAGGAGGTACGAGTGTTCCTCAGTGAGGCTCGGGCCGACGACGCGTTCTCTCCTGAGGTCGATGGCTGGGCGAGCGGATTCGATCGGGGCTTCAGCCGCCTGCTCGCCGAGCGCGGATGGGTCGGCATGACGATTCCCGTCGAGTATGGAGGAGGCGGGCGCTCGCACCTAGAGCGATTTGTCGTCGCCGAGGAGCTGCTCGCCGGTGGCGCGCCGACCGCAGCCCACTGGGTGACAGAACGGCAGATCGCGCCAATGCTCCTCCAGTTGGGAACCGAGGACCAGCGGCGGCGCTATCTGCCCGCGATCGCGCGCGGCGAAATCTCCTTCTGCCTAGGGATGAGCGAGCCGAGCAGCGGATCGGACCTGGCGTCGGTGCGCACGCGAGCGACGCAGGTCGAGGGCGGCTGGCTCGTCAACGGGCAGAAGATCTGGAACGGAAACGGCCATCGCGCCCAGCACATCGTCGTCCTGTGCCGGACGAGCCAGGAGAGCGATCAGCACGCAGGACTCAGTCAGCTGATCGTCGATCTAAGCGCGCCCGGGGTCGACGCGCGACCGATCCCTGCATCGATCGGCGATGACCACTTCGCCGAGGTGTTCTTCGACGACGTGTTCGTCCCTGACGACGATGTCCTTGGACAGATCGGCGCTGGATGGCGCCAGATCACCACCGAACTCGGCTACGAGCGCGGCGGCTCGGATCGCTTCATGAGCAACCTCCCGCTCCTGGAGACGTTCGTCGCTGCCACGGAGCCGAACGACGAGAATGAGCTTGCCGTCGGTCGCCTCGCAGCCCGGCTGGTCGCGCTCCGCGCTTTGGCGGCCGGGATCGTCGAGGCGGCGGACGCGGGACGCCCGTTCGCCGCCGACGCGGCGCTGACCAAGGATGCTGGGACGCTGTACGAGAAGGAGACCGTGGACGTCATCCAGAGCCTCGGGGTCCCAGAGGACAACGTCCACCTTCAGTCGCTACTGCGCGAGGCGGTGCTGGCAGCGCCGACGCTCTCGCTGCGCGGGGGTTCGACCGAGATCCTCCGCGGCATCATCGCCAAGACCCTGCTGCGCAGATGAGCGAGCGTTCGCTGCTGGCCGATACGGTCGCCGAGTTCTTTGCGGCCCGGTGCACTCCCGAATACGTTGCCGAGGTTGAGGCTGGACACGACTTCCTACCGCTGTGGAACGAGGTCGACGAGCTCGGCTTCGCGCGCGTCTCGGTTCCGGAGGAGCTTGGTGGCTCGGGCGGCTCGCTCGTCGATGCGCTCACGGTGCTACGCGCCGCCGGACACAACGCCGTTCCCCTGCCGCTGGCCGAGACGGGCGCATTGTCCGGCTGGGTGCTTGCCGCGGCCGGACTTCCGCTACCCGACGGCATCGTCACAGTCGCCCCGGTCGGGCACGGTGACCGCCTAACGATCGAGCGGCATCCAGACGCAGGCTTCACGCTGCACGGTCGAGCTCACGGTGTGCCTTGGGCAAGCAGAGCCAACGCTGTCGCCACTGTGGCTGAAGATGCCTCGGGCACGCGGTACGTCGCGATCGTCGACGTTGGTGGCGCCGACGTCAGCGGGGACCTGGATGGTCTGACAGTGATCCCCGGGAGCAGTCTCGCCGGCGAGCCACGCGACACGCTTGAGTTCACGGGTTTGCGCGTGGAGACCGCCACGGTGCTGCCGCTCAGCAATCTGGACGTGCTGGCTCGCGGGGCGCTCCTGCGCTCCGCTCAGATGCTCGGCGCGCTTGAGCGAACACGGGATCTGACCGTGTCCTGGAGCCAAGACCGCGAGCAGTTCGGTCGGCCGATCTCCAGCTTTCAGGCGGTCCAACATATGCTGGCCCAGATGGCTCGCGAGGTAGCCGTTACGCGCGCCGCCGTGGAACTCGCCGCCTCGGCGGCCGACGGCGGAGGCAGCGCTCTGCTGGAGATCGCCTCAGCGAAACTCGTCGCCGGCGAGGCCGCCGGCTCGGTGACCGCTTACGCCCATCAAGTCCACGGCGCGATCGGCGTCACGAAGGAATATTCGCTTTCGATCCTCACACGGCGTCTGTGGTCGTGGCGGCAGGAATTCGGCAGCGAGCGTGTCTGGGCCCGGGAGATCGGCCGCCGTGCCTACGCCTCGCCGGACGGTGTTTGGGGGCTGGTCACGAGCTGCCGCATGCCGCTCGGCACGGCGCGAACGGCTTGACCGCCTGATACGGACCGAGGGCGGGCACGCCCAGACGGCGCTGTCCCTCCAGCCGTGATTCAGCCGTCGTTGAGGAGCGCGCCGGACCCGCCGAGGTACGACTCGCGCATTTCGTCAGTCCGCCCGCGCAGGTCACTGCAGTCGCCGTCAAGGACGATCGTTCCGCGGTTGAGCACGTACGCGTGCGTGCCGATTCGGAGAGCGAGATCGGCGAACTGCTCGACGAGGAGGATGCCAACCCCGCGTGTGGCGAGCTCGGCTAGCAGCGGCATCAGACGGTGGACGATCGTGGGCGCCAGCCCGAGCGACATTTCGTCGACGAGCAGGATCTTCGGCCGCCGCGCGAGTGCGCGCGCCAGCACGAGCATTTGCTGCTCGCCACCGGATAGAGCGGCCGCGGCCACTTGGTGGCGGGGCTTGAGCTCCGGAAAGAGTTCCAGCGCGTCACGGGCGGCAACGTCATCGATCGCGCCCGCCTGAACGTTGTCGACCACGCTGAGCTCGCCGAAGACCGTGCGTCCCTGTTCGACGTGACTGAGGCCGAGCAGCGCCCGACGGCGACGGGAAGCCTTTGTAATCGTCTCCCCGCCCAGCGTGATCGAGCCGCCGTGACTCGGGATGACGCCGGAGATCGCCTCGAGCAGCGTCGTCTTGCCTGCTCCGTTGGGACCGAGGAGAACCGTCACCTCACCGACAGGCACATCGATTGTCACCCCTCGGACAATCGGAAAGCCGGATCGGTTGATGGTCAGCTCGCTGATCTCGAGGCCGCTCATCAGAGCGCGAACTCCTTCCCCAGGTAGGCACTTACGACGATCTCGTCGACCATCATCTGCTCGGGGGGACCGGATGCAATGACAGTGCCGAAGTCGAGGACGACGACATGGGTCGCGGCAGCGCCGACCATCGCCATGTCGTGCTCGACCAAGAGTACAGCGGGTCCGAACCGGTCGGGGATTTGGGACAGACGCGCGGCCAGGTCCATCGACTCCGTCGCCGCCAGACCCGCCGCGGGCTCGTCGAGCAGGACGATCTCGGGCCGCGCCGCCACGGCCCCGGCGACCTCGATCAGCCGTCGCGTACCGACGTCGACCTCGGAGATCCTGACGTCGGGTCCGGGGCAGTCGAAGAAGGCGAGGAGCTCGGCCAGTTCAGCCCGGCTCAGCCCGTCGCGCTGCGAATAGGCCACCGCGAAACGCATGTACTGGTCGATCGTCAGGTCCGGGATCGCCCGGTCCTGCTGAAAAGAGCGGCGTACTCCCCGGCGGGCTACCTCGCGCGCCGGCAGCCCGGTCAAGTCGCGTCCGGAGACGAGAATCGTCCCGGCGCTGGGCCGGACGAATCCTGTGACGCTGTCGATCAGAGTCGACTTCCCGGCGCCATTGGGGCCGATCAGGGCCGCGACGGAGCCCGCCGAGACGGTGAGGTCGACGCTGTTGAGCGCCGTAACCTGTCCGTAGCGGCAGGTCAGACCGCGTATCTCCAGCGCTGGTCGGCCGTCCGAGCCGGGTCGGCGCTGAACCAAGCGGTCGGTGGCGGTGTCGGTTGTGATCGGCACCGCCAGCGGCGGAGCCACAGCGCGGCGCTTCTCGTCCCGACGTCGCAGTTGCGTGCGCAGCCCGGCCCGGATCGCCTCGGCGGCGCCCTGGCCACCTTTCAGCCCGACCACCGCCCCGACTGCGAAAAGTAGATTGCCGGTGTCCTGGGCGACCCCGAGATCGTTGAGGATCTGTGGACTCAGAACGAATAGCGCGCCCCCGAGGATGGCACCCTCGACATATCGTGTGCCCATCATGATCGCCAGCGCGAACAGCGTCAGCGAATCGAGCGGCGGAAAGGACGGTTCGGAGGCGATGCCAATGAGCCCGACGAGCATCGCGCCGGCCAGTCCGGCACAGAGTGCGCTCAACGCGGAAGCTGACAGCTTGGTGATCGCAACGTTGTCACCGAGCGCGGCCGTCGCGCGCTCGCTGTGACGCAGCCCGGACCACCCAGAGCCGTGGCGGGTCTGCCCCAGCCACCCGATCGCAAGGGCCAGAACGGCAAACACCGCGGCACAGAACCAGAAGTAATCGCGGCTGCTCGCCAGCCACTGCGGCAGCACCACGGAGAACCCCGCATTGCCGCCGGGGAAACTATTCGCTTGCAGCACAACATCGAGCGTCACCGCGAAGGCCAGTGTGGCGACGGCGAAGTTGATGCCGCGCAGGCGCAGCGCAGGCAGGCCAACGAGCACCCCAAACGGCACCGTGATGGCGCCGGCGATGATGAGCGACACGAGGAAGGGGATCCCGTGCGCGTGGAGCTGCAGCCACGTGAATACCCACGCGCCGATTGCCACCAGCGCCATCTGGCAAAGCGACATCATGCCCGCCCGGCCGGTGACGACGCCAAGTCCGAGCAGGGCGGTGGCGATCACCAGACCGTTCGTCGCGATGAACAGCTGGAACTGGCCCAGCAATAGCGGCAGGATGATCAGCAGCGCGCCGACGCCGCCAACCACCGGAAGGTCGCGACGACTAACGCGCGGCATCCCAGACCGCCAGTCGCTGATTCCACATCAACATGATCACGATCAAAACGAGCGGAACGGCGTCGGCGTAGGCCTGTATCGAGGTCCACGCCTGGAGCAGGCCCTCGACCAGGCCGAGGACGACCCCTCCTACCACCGCCAGGCCGGTGCTGCGGAACAGCCCGACGGCCGCAGCCGCGATCGCTGGGATGATGAGCATCCCGAGGCTGAGGAAATCCGCTGCCCGACTCGGGGCCACGACGAACGTCCCGACCGCGGCGAGCATCCCGGTGAGTGCCCAGACACCGACCGTCATCCACCGGGATGGAATGCCAAGCAGCTCAGCCGTCGTGGGCCGCTCGCTCTGGGCGCGCAGACGCACCCCGAGCCGCGTGTAACGCAGGAACAGCGCGACTGCGATCGCGACGAGGATCGTGGCGACGACGAGCAGGATCGATGCGACGGAGATGACGACGCCGGCGATCTTCAGGCTCGAGCTGGGAAGGAGCTGCGGGAACTGCTGGGGATTAACGCCGAACGCGCGGAACCCGATCGTCAAGATCGCGATGAACATCGCAATAGCGACGGTCGATCGCCGCTCGGTGTTCGCGTCGGAGAACCATCGCGCCATGATCGCCCCGCAGATGGCGGCCAGCGCGCCGCCGGCCAAGGCGCCGACGACGATCTCGGGTACGTACGACCAACCGTGGTCGCTGAGCTCGACGGCGACGTAGGCACCAAAGGCCCCGATCGCCGCCTGGGCGAAATTGAGGACCCGGACCATCCGGATCATCACGACGAGGCATACGCCGAGAATGGCGTATGCCCCACCGTAGACGAGCCCGGAGATCGCGTACTGGACGAAACGCACGATCGAGAACCCCGGCTCGACGGCTGCCTCAGGTCAGCCCTTGATGTCCTTTGCCAGGGTCAACCAGCCGGTGACCGCGACCCACTTACCACCCGAGACCTTGACAACCTTCGCCGAGCGATTCGGGTTGTGCGCGCTGGCCTTCCCGAAGGAGTACGGCGAACCGGTCATGCCATTGGTGTTCAGCGATGTAAGCCCAGCGAGGGCCTTGTCGACCGAACTCCGGTTGATCGTCCCGTGGATGCCCTTGAGCACCTTCGTGAAGATGTTCGCCGACTCCCATCCGTACTCCGCCAGCGACGTCGTGTTGACGTGGTACTTCTTGAAGTCTGCGAGCATCGGCGCAAGCACCGCTGTCTTGATCGTGTACGGCTCCATCTCGGAAATCGCGTACACGCCGCTCGACGCCTTGCCAAGCGCCTTCGGCAGTTGCTGCACGTAAGACGAGCCCTGCAGGATCAGCGGCGCGGTGACGCCCTGCTGCTGGCGCGCGACCGCCATTGGAACCGCCTGAGACGGCGAGCCGTCGTTCAGGATGGCACCGCAGTGATTGGTCTTGGCCTCGATCATCAGATCGGTGTAGTTGGTGTTCTGGGTGATCGTTGCGTCGATGTGCGTGTATGGCGCGCCGATGATCTTCGCGCCCTCCGCCTTCAACTGGCTCAGGTAGCCCAGGGTTGGCGGCGAGTCGGTCAGGAACGCGCAGATCTTCTTGATGTGGAGCGTCTTGACGGCGAATTCGGTGCTCAGCAGCAGATCCGACTCAGGACCGGCGTTCACCGGGGAGACGTTCGGCGAGTCGAAGCACTGCGGGATCGCGCCGCCCGCCATGACGTCGTCGACGTCGTCCTGCTTGAAGAGTGCGCCGTTGACGGCGCAGCTGACGAGCGAGACGTCGCCGGTCAGGCCGACCACATTGTCCTGCTCGATGAGTTGCCGGGCGTCGGTCGCCGATGTTGCCGGGTCGCTCTTGTCGTCCGTAACGATGAAGTTGACCTTCTGGCCGTGGACGCCGCCAGAGGCGTTGAGCGCGTCGAAGAACGCTTTAGCACCGTTTGATGCGTCCGGTAGCTGGAATGGTCCAGTGATACCGTTGATGCTCCCTACGTTGATCGTGCCACTGCTGCTGCTTGCGGCAGCAGCACCAGTAGCCGCAAGCGGAATGACGACGGCGATCGCTAGTGCGGCCGTACGTCGAAGCAACGTCTTATGACGGGTCATACCTCTCTCCTCATTGTGTGCTCTCTCCTCATTGTCTGTTGCAGCGCCATCGCACCGGCTCCGCATCTCGCCCCGAATTCGGGCGGCGAGCGTTGCATATGGTTCGCGCCGTAATCAACTTGTGTCGGGTTAGGGGACTGTGAGCAACTCCTCGGCGACAGATTTCAGACTACCCTAATCAGGCTATATACTATAGTCAGGGATCGAGATGCAAGTTCCTCTCCGTAAACACGCACGGTGCGCGGCACGGTTCAAGGTCGCCTGAACCGGCTCAAACCGGCCGAAATCTGGAGATCGAGCCGGACAAGCCACTGCTCCACCACCCGCGGATTGGCGAGAAGTGCGACGCACCGCCAATTTCGCTTGGGCGCGCTTATCTAAGGCTCAAGCACCAACTGCTCGGCCTGGCTGAGCGACCGAGTCGGCGACATGGCGCGCAAGCTCCATCTTGGCAATCGTCCGCTTGTGCACTTCGTCGGGCCCGTCGGCGAGCCGGAGGATCCGCTGCAACGTCCACATCTGGGCGAGCGGAGTGTCATCTGACACACCGGCCCCGCCATGAATCTGAATCGCGCGGTCGATGATCTTCTGGGCGATGTTCGGCGCGGCGACCTTGATCGCCGCGATCTCGACCCTGGCGTGTTTGTTGCCGACGGTATCCATCAACCACGCCGCCTTGAATGTGAGGAGACGGATCATCTCAATCTCTATCCGGGCTTCGGCTATCCAGTCCTGGATGTTCGAACGCTCGGACAGCGGCTGACCGAACGTGGTACGGGACGCGGCCCGCCTGCACATGAGCTCCAGCGCGCGCTCAGCGGCTCCGATCGAACGCATGCAGTGGTGGACGCGACCGGGCCCGAGGCGGGCCTGGCTGATGAAGAAACCATCCCCCTCCCCCGCGAGCAGGTTGCTGACCGGAACGCGGACGTCACTGAACTCGATCTCTGCGTGACCGAGCTGTTCCTGGTATCCGAACACCGGAAGACCTCGGAGAATCCTCACCCCGGGCGTGTCCAAAGGCACCAGGATCATGCTCTGTTGTTTGAAGGTTGCGGCCTCGGAATCGGTCTTGCCCATCACGACCAGAATGCGGCAGTTGGGGTGCAACGCGTTCGAGGTCCACCACTTGCGTCCGTTGAGCACGTAGTCGTCGCCGTCACGGGTGATGCTCAGCTGGATATTCGTGGCGTCCGAGCTCGCGACGGCAGGCTCGGTCATCCCGAACGCAGAGCGGATCTCGCCGGCGAGCAGCGGTTTGAGCCACGTCTCCTGCTGCTCTGGCGTGCCGAACATCGCCAGCACCTCCATATTTCCCGTGTCTGGCGCCGAGCAGTTCGTTGCTTCGGAGGCGATCGGGCAGCGGCCCATGATCTCGGCCAGAGGCGCGTAGTCAAGGTTCGACAGGCCCTCGTTCCACTCCGTCGCGTGTGGGAGGAAGAGATTCCAGAGCCCACGACGCTGGGCCTCGGTCTTGAGCTCCTCCATGACTGCGGGTTGCGAATGCGGATCGCCGGAGGCGAGGAGTTGCTCGTGGTAGACCGGTTCGGCGGGATAGACGTGCTCGTCCATAAAGGCGAGCAGGCTGTCTCGCAGCTCCGCGCACCGGGGTGAGAATTCAAATTCCATAGCGGGCAGCCTCGTCGAGATCGGGGTTGGTATTACGCCGCGCGGATCTGGCTCAGTGCGCGGCCTGCCAACAGTGGGACGCCGCCTTTCAGGCGCGCGAAGAAGGGGTCGTGCGTACTCCCCGCGAGGTAGCGTCCGTAGCTGCCTTCGAGGAAGATCGCGGCCTTCCACAGGGCGAGTGTCTGGTACCAGGAGAGGTCGGTGAGATCACGGCCGGTGCTATTCGCGTAACGGTCGATCAGCGCCTGCCGGCCTGGGAACTGGGGCAGTCGGGTGACGCCCGAGAGATCGAGCACTGGGTCCGATGGGTCGGTGGGCTCGGCCCAGGTGGCTGTCATGTAACCCACGTCTGCCAGAGGGTCTCCGAGGGTCGCCATCTCCCAGTCGAGGAGTGCGGCGATACGAGGTGGCCCTTGTACGGCGAACATCACATTGCCGACGCGGTAATCGCCGTGAACGACCGTGTTCTCGCTGTGCTTCGGTCGGTTGGCAGCAAGCCAGTCAGCAACGGTTTCGAGATCTGGTAGCGGGCGGGTGGCGTTGCGCTGCAGGAGCTCGCGAAAGCGGCGGATCTGGCGCTCCAGGTAGCCGCTCGGTCGACCGAAGGTGGACAGCTCGCCAGTACTGATGTCGACCGCGTGGAGTTCGACGAGCGCGTCAACCAGCTGCTCTGCGACCAGCTGCCCGTCGCTGTTGCCGTTGAACGTCTCCGGTAGCGCTGGACCGAGCACGTGCCCGTTGATGAATCTCATGACGTAGAACGGCGCGCCGATCAGCTCGGGGGTTTCGCAGATGGCGAGCACCTCAGGCACGCGCACGCCCGCCGACGCGAGTGCGCGCAGTAGTCGGGCTTCGCGCAGCATGTCGTGAGTGGAGGCGGGAAGCGGCCCGCGTGGAGGGCGGCGCAGCACGAAGCGATCGGTGCCGCGGTCAAGGGCGAAGGTGACGTTCGAGTGACCCTCCCCGATCGGCGTGGCTGACAGCGGGCCGCGCCCGAGTCCGGCATCGTCGAGGAACCCACGCAATGGGTCGATGATGATCAGCGGCTCCTGCTGCTGCCGGGCGGCCTCCTCCGTGCTGGCCACGACATCCTGGCCGGACGCGGCGGAGCCACTCACGCGACTGACGTGCTCGATGATGACGCTCGCACGCTCTCGCGTTCGCGCACGCAGCGCCGCGCGATCGCCCAGAGGTGCGTCTCGGTGGGGCCGTCGTAGATCCGGAACGGTCGCACCTCGGCCGTGAGGCGGGCGAGGGGTAGATCGCCTGAGACGCCTAGGCTGCCACAGATCTGCAGGGCGCGATCGACGACGCGACCGACCGCCTCGGCGACGTACGCCTTGGCGATCGACGACTCGCGTCCGGCGCGTTGCCCCTGGTCAAGCGCCCACGCACATTTCCAGATCAGCAGGCGGCTGGTCTCGATCTCGATCTCGGACAACGCGATCCGTTCTTGCACCATGCCCAGATCGGCGAGTGGCTGACCGAAGGCCTCACGCTCACTCGCGCGATCGATCGCGATGTCGAGCGCGCGTCGTGCGATCCCAAGCCAACGCATGCAATGCGTCAGTCGTCCCGACGCGAGGCGAACCTGCGCGTAGCGGAACCCCTCACCGACAGCGCCGAGCACGGCGCTGTCGTCAACGCGGCAGTTGTCGAAGAGCACTTCCGCGTGCCCTCCAGCGAACGAGCTGTCCATGGCATCGACGACGCGCTCGACATGCCATCCTGGGTTCTCCGCGTCGATCAGAAACATCGTTGCGCCTTCGTCCGCGAGCGCCATGCAAACCGTGAATGCGGCGCCTTGCGCACCGGTGATGAACCACTTGCGCCCGCTTATCGACCAGCCACCATCGACCCGTTCCGCGCGCGTCCGCAGCATCGATGGATCAGATCCGGCGCCAGGGGCCGGCTCGGTCATCGAGAAACACGAGCGAACGTCACCCGCTGCCAACGGCACCAAATACCGGCGTTTCTGTTCAGGGGTTGCCACCTCGGACAACAAGTGCATGGTCCCCTCGTCCGGGGCGGCGCAGTTCAGCGCCGGCGGTCCGAGCAGGCTGTAGCCGGCCTCTTCCAACACGACTGCGATCGACCTGGTATCCAGACCCAAGCCCCCGAGCTCTTTCGAGACCTGTGGCGCGAATAGCCCGGCACGCTTTGCTTCCGCTTGCAACTCCTGACGCAGCCCCTCATCGACCCCGTGCCCAGCAACATCTCGGGGTTCGGCGGGGAGGACGACGTCCTGTATGAACACGCGCACCCGGTCGCGCAGCTCGACCAGCTCAGGATCCAGCGCGAAGTCAATCATGTGGCCGTCCAACCTCCATCCACGTAGATCGTGGTTCCGGTTATGTAGCTCGATCCGGGTCCGGCCAACAACATGACGGCGGGCACGACCTCAGCCGGTGCGGCAAACCGGTACATGGGAATCCGCGACTTCAGTGGCTCGCTCCATCGCTCGCTCTCACGCAGGCCGACCGTCAGGTCCGTCTCCAGATATCCGGGCGCGACCGAGTTCACTCGAATCCCACGCGAGGCCCACTCCACCGCCAGCGTTCGGGTTAGCATCTCCAGCCCGCCCTTGCTTGCCGTGTATGCAATCCCGCGCTCCTGAGCCCGGCTGCCGTAGATGGAGGAGATGTTCACGACGCTACCGCCACCGACGCGCTCGAACAGTGGAAGCGCCGCCAGGCTGCAGCGGAGCGGCGCTGACAAATTGACGTCCAACACATCGCGCCAGATCGCGTCGTCGAGATGCTCTGCGCGCACGAAGGCTGGGCTGATCCCGGCGTTGTTGACGAGCACGTCGAGATGCCCCCACCGCTCCCCGATCAGCTCCGCCGTCCGCTCGATCACCGCCGCATCGGCGATCGAGCCCGCCACTACTTCGACAACACCACCACGCTCGCGGATCTCGTCGGCCACCTCTGCAAGCGCGTCCGCTGAACGCGCACTCAGTAGCAGGTCGGCTCCCGCGCCGGCGAACCCGTACGCGATAGCGCGCCCAAGGCCACGGCTCGCGCCCGTGATCCATGCCACTCGCCCGTCCAAACGCAGATCGGGCGGGTCGATCAGCAGCGACACGTCACTCACAGCAACACCTCCAGTAACTCCGCGAACTCCTCTGCAGCCTGGCGCTGGGCGCTCGTTGGCTCCAATTGCTGAACCAGAAATCCCTGCAGCGCCGCGTTCACGGCCTGACCCAAAACACGCGGGTTGACGTCATCTCGGATCGATCCGTCC
Source organism: uncultured Conexibacteraceae bacterium (assembly GCA_963720195.1). GTDB lineage: Bacteria > Actinomycetota > Thermoleophilia > Solirubrobacterales > Solirubrobacteraceae > Palsa-465. Next base: position 163,616 of record CAVRFD010000003.1, on the reverse strand, counting down.
TCCTGACCAGCGAGCACAAGTTCGGTCATGTACTCACGCTGTCTCGCCTGAACGCGACGAGCGATCGGTGCAAGGTACGGACGCGATGCGCCGGCTTCGACATGCAGACGCAACAGCAGCCGATAGAACGGCGTACCGGAGCCATAAAGCTTCGCCGAGACCGCGATCAGCCCATGCAGCCGCGCGCGCCCCGTGCCCACGGAACTGCCATCGATCACCCGATCGGAATGCTGACGGACGGCCTCCTTGTAGACCTCTTCGACCAGTCCCTCTTTAGAGCCGAAGTGGTGATACAGAGCCCCTTTCGTCACGCCCACGTCGGCTGCGATCACTTCAAAGCTCGCGTCAGGTCCAGTCTCGGCCAAGCGATTGATTGCGGCATCGATCAGGCGAGCACGGGTTTCGCGGCCGGCGGCAACCCGGGTCGTAGCGGTACTCATCGGCGAGAACCTGGGGACACCGAGGTGGTGGCGCGTAGAGTCATCAGGCGAGCATACCTATAAGTAGGTATGTGTGCTCGGGGCTCGGAGATTCAGCGTTGAATGGCAGATGCCTTCATCGTGACCTCGTTGGTCGCGACGAGGACGCTGCGCTCGAGATCCGCGAACTCCGCAAGGTCACTGGCGATGGCCTTCCGGTCCGGGTGCGACAGGTACGCCTCCATGTCAGCCCAAGAGGCGAAGCCGACCTGAGCTACGCCGGCAACATCGGTCAGACCGACCTCGAGACGGTTCCGGACCGCCGACGCGTCCTCCGGCTCGTCAACCTCGTCCGCCAGCGCCATCGGCGTGCAGTGCGCATAGCGCAGGAGTAGCCCGGCAAGCGGCGGCGAGCTCATCACCAGTGCTGTATGCGCAAGCCACCGCTGTGCGAACTCTTCGTCGCTCACATCCGGGCGCTTGCGCAAGAAGGCGAAGAACTGGGCCGCGGTGCCGAGGCGCAGCCGGTGGATGCGCTCGTGCGTGAGCGTCGTGAAGAACTCAACCGCCTCGTTGAAGGCGCCATGCTCGTCGGCGAGGAGAATCGGGAAATCGGGATGGGTGAGCAGGCTTCCGACATCGGCAGCGCTCCCGAACATGACCACGCCGACGCCGTCGTAATCACCGGACCACAACGCGCCCGTGTACGGGTCGGCATCCCGAGGCGGATCGGCGAAGACGTCGTTCTGGAAGTACCCGACGCACGGATCCATGAACGGCAGGCTGAGCGCCAGGGCACCGTGCCTGCGCCAGCGCTCGGGGTATCGCCCGCGTTCCAGGCGCGGATTGCGTCGCGCCAGGTAGATCGCTTTGACTATCTGTTCCATAAGCCCGCGTCTCCCTCAACCAGGATGTGCTCGGTGGTGATGATGAAGGGCAGCTGCAGCGGGGCGCCGAGGAAGTTAGCCTCGTCGGCGCGGGTGTCCGCATAGGTGTCGCAGGCCGCGGACGCGCGCATGCCGGCCATGTCGTCAAACCAGGTGATCGCCGAGCCTTCCCATACAGGAGTACGGCCGCCTACGTACTCCGAGTCGACGGCGTGGCTCTGCACGTAGCGACGCATCGTCTCGATTCCTGAGGCCAACGGACCGTGGTGCTCCAGCCAGTAGCGGCGAAACTCGGCGACCGAGAGACCGGGCCGCCGTGTGACGAACTCGAAGTTCTTCAGACCTCCGGGCATGGTGCAGCCCGTCCTTGATCAGGTGATCCCGAACGAGGAAGGTGGCGACCGAGTCCGGATTGGCGCCGACCCGCTCGCCAAACTCGATGAACGTGGGCGATCCCAGGGCGGAGCGTGCAGCGAGCTCGTCGGCGAACCACAGCTCGTCGACGGCGTCATAGATCGGATTGCCCCGGCGGTACCCGGACGCCGTGGTGATCGACCGCACGTGACGTTGGACGCCGGCGACCCCACTTGCGTCGGTTTCCGAGTCGACCAACGTCCCCCGGAAGGAGCTGACGGTGCTTCCCCGCACGCGGCGATAGGCAAACATCACTTTCACCCCGCGCGCCTCCGCGGCTACGCGGCTCACAGGGGTTCTGCTCGGGTCGCAGCCGCGACACCACGACGGTGACTGGGCATGGTGTCCTCCCTTCAGTGCGCCGTCAGCGCATTGCGAGCTCGGAGGGAGCAGCGATCGGCGCCTCTTCGGCGACCTGCTCGCCGGCTATGTAGCCGAGCGTCATCGCCGTCCCCAGCGTCGCGCCTCCCGACCAGTACGCCTCCGCGGTCGGGTTGGCGACACAGTTCCCGGCGCCGTAAAGACGAGGGATCGGCGTACCGTCGGGCCGAAGCACGCGGGCGCACGGATCGATCCGTGGGCCACCCTTGGTCTCAAGCGTTCCGGCGCCCAGCAGGATGCAGTGGTACGGCCCCGCATCGGCGAACGGGAACATCGTCGGGTTCCGGTGGTTGCCTGGCCGCGCAGGCCCGTTCATCTCCTTCTGCACGCGCGGCTCGCCGCGATGGAAATCAGGATCCGAACCGGCAACTGCGTAGCTGCTGAAGCGTTCGATCGTCTCGCGAAGCCCTGCGACGAATCCGGGAGCCAGAGCGAACCCGTCGGTCCGGTCAGCCAGGGTCGCGAGACGAGCCTGGATGTTGTCCGCCAACTCGGCGAACGTCTGTCCGGAGATCACGAGCGCGCGCTCGTCGACGCCCGCGGCCCTAAGCGAGAGCTCGCCGTCCGGCATCGGGATCGGCCAGCGGGTCACCCAGTCGGTCTCACTCTGCGCGACGCCTTCGTCGAAGATCATCAGCAGCACGCGGTTCGGCCAGCCCTGCTCGGCGCCGCCGATGAAGTGTGCGGGACCACGGTCGTTGTACAGCGACTTCTCGTTGACGACCCGCCGACCCTCGCGGTTGACGATCACCATCGAGTCGCCCCAGGGGACGAACATCAGCCAGTTCAGGACGCGGTGCTCCAGCGCCGCTTCCAGCGGCACCTGACACCACCACGCGTTCTCAAGGTTGCCGAGTTCGGCGCCCAGGCTCTCGGCGATCCCGACGAAATCGCCCACGCAGGTGGGGGCTGCGCCGGTTCCGTAGATCGGCCCACGCAGGACCCGGTCGCACAGCTCGCCGTTGACGCTGAACCCACCGCTGGCGAACACGACGCCCTTCCGCGCGGTGATCTTGACCTCGCCGGCCGGCGTCATCGCCGATACGCCCACGACGGCGTCGTGGGCGTCAGCAGTCAGAAGCCCGGTCACCCGGTGCTCGCACCGAACCCGCACGCCGACGCGGCGCATTGCCGAGGCGAACTGCCGCGTGAGCTCGGCGCCATCGCCCTGCATGCCAACCGTCGGCGGCAAACCGCCCTGGCCACGCACGGCGGCACCGGCCGCGGCGTCGACGCCCTCCTGGTCGTAGGCAGCGCCCAGATGGCGCCCGTAGGGCGCGCGGTCGAGGTCGGGCATCTCGTAGTACGGCGGAAAGTCTCCAGACTGGCCCGTGAAGCCAACCATCTCGATGGTCGACACATAGCGCTGCGCGGTAAGCCAATCGATCGCCTCAGCGGCGCGGTCAAAATAGACCTCGAGCATGTCGAGGTCGCGCCGGTCGAGACCGAGCGTGGAGCTGGCGGGATCGTAACGATCCGGGAATGACAGTCGGGCCATGTAGCGGAGGGCGTCATCCCGTGGATCGTTGATCCCCCGCGCGCGCATCAGCGAGTTGTTCGGGACCCAGTAGCCGCCGCTCGAGCGCGCCGTCGTCCCGCCAACCTGCGCCGCTGCTTCCAGCACAAGAACGTCGTTGCCCGCCGCCGCGGCGCGCAGCGCCGCCGTGCAGCCTGCCGCTCCCGAGCCGACCACGACGACATCGGCGATCAGATCGTCGGGTCCCTCGCCCTGTGTGCCCATGCCCTCTCCTCCTCGCGTCCACGGTCGATCCCACAGACCATGGCATACATGAATACTAACTTCATGATAACTGCCAGAACAATGCGCGGAACGATTCGGGGTCGGGTCGACGGGGCGTGTGCGTGCTCATGTGAGTTCGCCGCCGAGAAGCACGGTCGGCGCAGTCAGCACGACGATCCCCTGGGAGCGATCGAGAAACGGCTCCTCGGCCGGGAACAGCTCGTTGGCCAGCGATGGCTCTGTCATGAATGCCGTGACATCATCGGCGCTCCGAAAGCCCATGATTGCGATGCCGTCAAACCGGGCGTCAGCCGGCGGATCGACGACATGGCTCTGTATGTAGGAGCTGCAGTGGCGAGTCAGCTCCTCATGCTCCAGGAACTGATCGGCGAACGCGCCCCATTCATCGGCAAAGGCGTCGAGCGTCATGCCGGGCTGGCGCCTCAGGAAACTGAAGATCTTCACCTCGGTGCCACCGGCATCGAACACAACGTCGTCCTGCACGGCCATCGAGTATTCGATCGCGCGCCCGAACACGTCAGGCTCGTGATCGCGCGCGGCCAAGACCACTGCGTCACTCGCAATCTCCATGAGCGCCTCACCGCCACCCTGAAGCCACGCTTCGCCGACCCCGGCCCAGCCATCGCTGATTCCGCCAGGGCCGAACAACGCCGCCGGTATGGCCGGATCGTCCGCCGGGGTCAGCAATGACACAGCTCGTAGCGGCGAATCCGTTCACGCACGAACGGGAGCGCAAGGATCGCCGCCTGATGCTCGGCCCACCGCGGCGCCACCACCGCCGCCGATGTCGCCGTCGGACGTGGCGCGAGATACACGAGCTTCTCGGCGTGGACGGCACGGCCTGCGACGGTTCGAGTCATCGGCCTCGCACCCGCGCGCGCTCGTTTCCCGATCGTCCTTCACTCTCATGATGATCCTTTCACTGGTGAATGATGGGTACGACCGCTAATCCGTACCGATCAGCGGTACTGGAGGTCATAAGGCGATCGCTATAGCCTTGTCCTCGGTGTTGTCCTCGATCGCCGCCCAGCCGTTTTGGCGGCCGTAGCCGCTGTCCTTGAAGCCGCCGATCGGGAGGTCAGGCGCCGAGATCGCCCCAGGTGTTGACCCACACGAGACCACCGCGGACATCGTCCGCGACGGTATGCGCTCGCGATAGATCGCGGGTCCAGATCGAGGCAGACAGCCCGTAGGGCGTGTCGTTGGCGATGCGGACCGCTTCCTCGTCGGTGTCGAACGGGATCACCGTGCCGACGGGGCCGAAGATCTCCTCCTGTGCGATCCGCATGTCGTTGGTCGCGTCGGCGAAGACGGTCGGTTCCACGAAGTAGCCGCGGTCGTGGCCGCGACTGCCGCCGCCCGTCACCAGCCTGGCGCCATCATCTCGACCGGACGCCACGAAGCCCATGACACGGTCGCGTGCCTCGCCGCTGATCAGCGCGCCCATCCCGATTTCTGGATCGAATGGATCCCCGACCGTGACCGCGTTGGCGGCCTCGGCGACAGCGTCGATCACGTCGCCGTATATCGCCCGCTCGACGACGATCCGCGAGCCCGCGACGCACATCTGGCCCTGATTGCTGAACAGGCCGGCCGCGATCGCGGGGACGGCGGCGGCGATGTCCGCGTCCGCAAACATGATCTGGGGCGACTTGCCGCCGAGCTCGAGCATCACCCGCTTGAGCTGCCCCGCGCTCTCGCGCGCGACGGTCCGTCCAGTCTGTGGGCTGCCGGTAAATGTGATCTTGTCGATCCCAGGGTGCCGGATCATCGCTGCGCCGGCGGTGTGCCCGTGGCCCAGCACGACGTTGACGACGCCTGGCGGGAAGCCGGCCTCCTGGATCAGCTCGCCCAGCGCGAGCACGGTCAGGCTGGTGGCCTCGCCGGCCTTGACGACAGCGGTGCAGCCGGCAGCGAGGGCCGGGGCGAGCTTCATCGAGACGATCATGATCGGCCCGTTCCAGGGGACGATCGCCCCCAGCACGCCCACCGGGACCCGCTTCGAGTAGGCGTGCATACGGTGGCCCATGAAGTCCGGAGTCGGAATCAGGCGACCTTCGATCTTGTCGGCCCAGCCCGCGAAGTAGCGGACCGCGCCAACAGCCCGCGGGATTTCTGCGTCGCGCACCTGGTTTGCCGGCGTTCCGCATTCCAACGCCTGCAGCGCAGCGAGTTGCTCGACGTTGCGCTCGATCAGATCGGCGTAACGGTGCAGTAGCGCCGCCGCGCTCCGGCCCGCTGGCGTCGTGCCATGCGCCGACATCGAATTGGTGCCGGGCAGCGCGAACCGCAGCATCAATCTCCTCTTCGGTTGCATCGGGCAGCTCGGCAATGACCTCTTCGGTGACCGGGTTGATGTCCAGAAACCGCGACGAACCCGATGCCCGCCATTCACCGTTAATCAGATGGACGCGGCGTGTGGCGTCCAACTCGGGGCGAGGGACTCGCGTCGGAATTACGGCGATGCTGCTCATCACGCCTCCTCAGCTTCTAAAGACGTTTGTAATAAGGGCTGTCGGACAAATCTGGTGACGCTTCAGGAGCAAACCATGAATATCGTATCTAGCCTAGTCATAGTATAGAGTCGGGTCGCGTTCGGTAAGCGAAGCGGGAGCCGGGCATGTACAGCCGGCCCACCTGAGGGAGGAGATTCACAGCCGTGGCGACAACCGGCACTCAGAAGGTCTACGCCGTGCACGACATCCCGCCCATCACCTCGCTGGGCGGCATGCCGCTGACGCCCGAGCGCGAAGAGCTGATCGACTGCGCCCGCGCGATGGTGCCGCGGCTGCGCGAGCGCATGACCCAGACGCAGCGCGAGCGCAAGCTGCCGGATGCAACGATCGCTGAGCTGAACGATTCCGGTCTATTCAACCTTCGGCGTCCGCGCGCGTATGGCGGCGTCGAGATCGACAACCAGACCTACTGCGACGTGATCGGAGAGCTCGCCCGGGGCTGTGGCTCGACCGCTTGGACCGTCGGCATCATCAACGACATGTGGTTCCTCGGCGGGACGATCCTGCCGGCAGAGGGCCGGCACGAGTTCTACGAGAGTGGACTTGCTGCGACCGGTCCCTTCTACCCGCGCACGCGGTGGCGGGGGGCACAAGGTCGACGGCGGCTACGTGGTCGATGGCGGTGAATGGCCGTGGGCATCCGGATCTCAGGTCGCCGGCTGGGTGATGCCACGAGTCAATCTCTTCGACGATCGGGGCGAGCTGCTCGACGTCATGGTGCCGATGATTCCCATCGAGGAGACCGAGGTGCTCGACGAGTGGCACACGATCACGATGCGCGGCTCCGCCTCCAACACGATCAAGATCGAGAACGTGTTCGTGCCCGAGCACCGAGTCGGTCTGATGAGTCGCGTCCTCACCGGCCAGCACATCGCCGAGATGCCGGACTTCCAGCGCCAACCGTGGCTGACCGGCGTCATCTTCGGGCTCGTGCCGATCGCCGTGGGCTTGGCGCGCGCCGCGCTCGAAATCGTCCTCGCCCGGCTGCCCGGCCGGCCGATCGCTACGACCACGCACATGGACGCAGCCGCCGCCACGCGCAACCATCTGCTGGTGGCCGAGGCGGCCCAGAAGATCGACGCCGCCGACCTGCTGCTTCACCGCGGCGCCGCCATGCTCGACATGTGGGCGGCCGACGGTCACTCGCCATCGGTGCTCGAGCGCACGAAGGCGCGGGCTGACTTCGGCTACGCCGCGCGGCTCTCGCAGGAGGCTGTTCAGATGCTCTACCGCGACGTCGGCGCCTCGGCGATCGCCGAGGACTCCCCGCTTGCGCGGATCGCTCTGGACAGCAACGCGGTTCCGATGCACGCGGCGTTCAACGCGACGACAGCGCTGGAAAATTACGGCGCCGCGCTATGCGGCCAGATGCCCCCGGCCATGGCTATGGGGGAGCACGTCTTCATATGACACTCGAACAGGGCTCACCGACGTGTCAGGCGGCATAGACGTCTCGCCACTGTTCACGCCGCTCGAGGTCAACCGCCTGAAGCTCCCGAATCGTTTCGTCATGCCCGGTATGCAGCGCGGCTGGGGCGACGACGGCCAGGTCAGTGACAGGACCATCGAGTACTACCGCGAGCGCGTCAACGGTGGTACGGGCCTGATCATCACCGAAGGGGTCATCGTCGACCATCCGGCCTCGCACCTCGGCGTGGCCGAGCTTCAGCTGAACCCTGAGACGCGCGACGGTTGGGCGCGGTGCGCCGAGGCGGTCAAGGCGGTCGGCGGGAACTTCCTCATGCAGCTTTGGCATCCCGGTGCCGTGCGCATGGATGGCCAGGGCAAGAACCCCGAGGTCGCGAGCATCAGTCCTTCGGGAATCTTCGCCGGCAAGCCGCGCGGGCGTGCGATCACCGCACAGGACCTCGAGGATCTCGAGGCGTCGTGGGTAGCGGCGGCCTGCACGGCGCAGGAGATCGGCTTCGACGGTGTCGAGCTGCACATGGCACATGGGTATCTGCTGCATCAGTTCCTGTGGCATGAGATGAACCGCCGCGACGACGAGTACGGTGGCGACCAGATGGCGGACCGGGTGCGCTTCCCTAAGCGCGTGCTCCGCTCTGTGCGGGCGGCCACGGGACCTGACTTCGCCATCTCATGCCGGATCTCCCAGTGGGCCGAGTGGGACTACGACGCGAGGATTGCGCGCACTCCCGAGGAGTTGCGTGAGCTGATCACCACACTGGAGGCAGCGGGCGCCGACATGTTCCACATGTCGACCCGTTACTTCCACAATCCCGAGTGGCCCGAGAGCGGTCCCCAGGGGCTCGCGGGCTGGGTCAAGACGATGACCTCGCTGCCGGTCGTCACCGTCGGCAGCGTTGGTCTGAACGTCGACCTCATGCAGACCCTGTACAGCGACAAGGATGAGGAGCAGACGCTCGAGTCCAGCCTAAAGGAGCTGGTTGCGCGCTTCTCGCGCGGCGAATTCGATCTGGTCGCCGTTGGGCGCAGCATCATCGGCGACGCGGAGTTCGTGAACAAGGTGCGCGAAGGACGGCTCGATGAGATCCGGCCATTCACGCGCGCCGACCTGTTCGACGTGCTCGGGGATATAGACGGCGAAGATGTCCCCGAGGAGATCCTGCGACTCGCACAGGAAGCCGCGGACCGGGTCGGGTGACCCGGTCCCGCGGCCTGCCAGCTGGGCTCAGCGCAGCGCGCCCTCGCCCCAGGGGGTGTAGCGCTCCTCCTGAGGCGTACGGAAGCTCTCGTGGAGATGGTCGTACAGCCCCCAAGTCGCGGCCATGCGCCCGTAGCCGACGTATTCGGCACAGTGCAGGCCGAGCTCGACGAGTTCGCCTTCGGTGAAGTACTGCCGCAGGTCGTCGTAGACAGCATCGCCGATCGCGAGGTGGTCAGTTGCCATCAGGTCGGCGAAGTGCAACGCTGCCTTTTCGGCATCTGAGAGGTCATCGGCCTCGTCCGGCCGCTCCAGCGAGCAGACCAGTTCCTCGCTCACTGCCTCCGGTGCGTACCGCACGGACATACAGCTGCGGCACTGGTTCCAATAGGCAATGCGCAGCCGCACCAACTCGGTGAGGCGCATCGGCAGCGTTCCCGAGTCCCCGATGAGTGACGCTACGAGGGCCTTGACGGCGTCACCCATCTCTGGCCGGTGGGCGAGGATCGCCGAGGACTGCGCGTCGAGTCGCTGCGCCGGAGTGAGCTCGGCCAGTTCCTCTTCATCGAGTGGATAGGCCAGTTGGATTCGCGCCATAGTGCTGCTCCTTTGACCGGCTTCTCGCGAGTCTGTGCCCGCTAGGGATTACCGAATGGTGCTCGCCGCACTGCGGCGGCGAGCACCATCGGAGAGTCGACCCGGGGAGGTGTGGCGACTGATTGCTCAGCTACCCGGGCGCGTGATGACTGATTGCTCAGCTACCCCTGGTAGGTCAGGGCTCCGAGCGTCTTCCACTTGCCATTGGTGACGACGCTGCCGACCGAGACGCGGCTGCAGGTCGTCGGCGACGCCGGGAACGGCGGCTTGGCACAGCTCTCGGCGCCTGGGACCAGGAACGCGGGACCTGCAAAGCCCTTGATCTTCGCCGACATCGTCTTCGCACTGATCTTCTTCGGACCCAGCTCGTTGAAGAACTTGTCAATCGTCAGCAGATCCTCTCCGACCGAGGTGGAGAAGCCGACGGTCGCGTACGAGCCCGCGCCACCCGCCGCCATGATCTGGTTGAACGCGTCTACCTGCTTGTTCCCCGACACGCGCGGGTTCTGACTGAAGCCCCAAATGCGCCAGTTAGACAGCGTGACGCCTGGAGCGTTGACGAACGACGACGCGTTGCAGATCGGTGTCGTCTCAACTGGCTTGTTCAGATTGAGTTCCTTGAGAGCGTCGTAGACCGAAAGGCATTCGCTCGGCGCCGACGGGTCGAGGTAGATGAAGCTGGCCGACGATGCGCCCGACGCCTCGATCGCGGACACGATGTCCGGGGTCGTCGGCGCCTCCTGGTAGTACACGGTCGGCTTGTACGTGAGACCGAGTGCCTTCATGTCCGGCTGCGCGTACGTCGTCATCGAGGCCGTGCCGCCAGCATTGTTCACAGAGATGAGCGCCCCCGAAGTGGCGTGCAGGTGCGCCTTCGCATCCGCTGCCATCGCGTACAGGACGGCAGGTCCGCCACCGCTGTAGGTGTAGGCGTTCTTGTCTGAGTAGTCCTGCGAAGCAGACGGGGTGCCAATGAGCACCGGGATCTTCGGCGAGACGGCGCTGTAGAGCGATGCGTTACCCACCACCGCAAGCGCCTCGTTTACGACCGGATCTTTGTGGGACACGAACTGCGAGCCGCACTTGAGCCCGTCCTCTTCGGTCGTCATGTAGCAGCTGTCGAGCACGACAGGATGACCGTCAACACCACTCAGGTGGTTGTTGATAAAGGCCGTGAATGCCTTAGAGGCCGCGATGTTCTCTGGGAACGACGGCGAGCCGCCGCTGTTCGTGGTAAAGCCGATCCTGATCGGGGAAAGCTTCGAATTGGCCTTGCCGGCCTTCGCTCCCGTGTATGCGAGCGCGAACTTCATGGACGCGCTAGAGACTTTGCTGGCCGCCGGCGTCGCCTTTGCCCGGGGCGTCGCAGCTAATGATGAGCTGATGCTGGTGGCTCCGTACGCAGCGATGCCGAGCATCAGGAGACCCGCCGTGACGACGCGCCTAGACCTGAGTTTCCTCATGGACTCCAACTCCTCCTCCTCTGGGGAACAACAACATCCGGCGCCCGGTCCTACTCATGAACGACGTCGGATAATGATTGTGTACAGATACCATCATAACGATCATTCGTCATAGATGCATATCATTACGTGCTATCTTTGTTAAGGCCGGGGCAGGCGTCGAACGCCGTTCTGCCGCCGTTTCCGCCGTCAGACAGGGTCGCTTGCCGCCGATGGGGCTTTGGTTAAGGTTCTCTAAGGCGCACGCTTTTTCGGCCCGTTTCCGCCGTCGCGCAACGCCCGCGGCCCGGACTCGGATCGCCCTTGAGTGCCCCGATCACGTTGTCGTCCGGCTCCCCGGGCTGTTTCTGCTATCGGTTGCCCGCCGCATCACTGACGGTTCAACGCAGCGCTCTGAGCGGTGCCCGCCGACGGTCGTTACGGGTCGCTCGACTCTCGCCGTGCCTATTCGAGGACGGCCTCTCCGAGGTAACTGGACTCGAGGATGTGCTGATTACGTCCCAGCTCCTCCGCAGAGCCCTCCGCGACGACGTTGCCGTGAGCCAACACGTAAGCGCGATCCACGATCTCCAGCGCGAGGTGCACGTGCTGTTCCACCAGAATGACCGCACAGCCCGTGTTATTGGCGATCTCGCGGACCGTCAGCAGCAGACGCTCGACGATGATCGGAGCCAGACCGAGGCTCATCTCATCGAGCAGCAGCACACGCGGGCGGCACACCAGGGCTCGGGCGAGCGCGAGCATCTGCTGCTCGCCGCCCGAAAGTAACGCAGCGCGCCGGTGGATCAGCGGAGTAAGCGCGGGAAAGAGCTCGTAGGCCTCGCCGATGGCGGCCTTGCGCTCGCCTCGCGAGCCTCTCAGAGCCAGGCGCAGGTTCTCGTTGACGGTGAGATCGAAGAACAGGTTGCGAGACTCGGTCACGTGAGCCACCCCGCGGCGCGCAAGGCGATGCGGTAGACGCGTGGGCGGCGGGGCGCCGAGTACGGTCAGCTTGCCGGCCAGTGGTTTGAGCAGCCCTGAGATCGTGAGCAGTGTCGTGGTCTTGCCTGCCCCGTTCGGGCCGAGCAGACCGACGATCTCGCCTTCATTGACGTCCATGCCCAGATCGCGCACGACCGCCGCGCCCCCGTAGCCGGAGGAAACCCCCTCCAGGCGGATGACCATGTCGCTCATGTGCGGACTCCAACTCGGGATTGTCTTGGGTTCACGAGGTCACGCTCTGGCCGAGGTAGGCCGCGATGACAGCCGGGTTGCTCCGAATCTCCGCGGGCGTCCCGTGGGCAATAACGCTCCCGAAGTCCAGTACGTAGATCTCATCGCACACCGCCAGCACCAAAGCCATGTCGTGGTCTATGAGGAACACGGAGATCCCGTCATCGAGCAGTGACCGCAGGATCTTGCTGAGCTCGGTCGACTCGTGGGCGTCGAGCCCGGCGCCCGGTTCGTCGAGCAGCACCAGTTTCGGGTTCGCGGCTAGAGCTCGCGCGACGCCGACGATCTTGCGCTGTCCGTGGGAGAGGTCCTCGGGCAGCCGATCGGCGAGCTGCGAGATGGCCATCCGCTCGAGCGCCCACGTCACCCGCTCCTCTGCGGCCGCCGGTGTCCGCGCCACGAGATCGAAGGGCAATGACCACCACCGACTCTTCTCGCAGGCCACGAGCAGGTTGTCGCGAACCGTGAGATCGTCGAACAGCTCCAGTGCCTGGAAGGTGCGTACCAGCCCGCGTCGCGCTCGCTGCTCCGGGGCCGACGCGGTGATGTCATGGCCGTCGAAGGTCACTGTTCCGGACGAGAGCGGCGCAAAGCCTGTGATCGCATCGACGAACGTGGTCTTGCCGGCGCCGTTGGAGCCGATCAGCCCAACGAACTTTCCCTGGTCCACCGCCAAGTCGACTGCCTGGTTCGCGTGAACACCGCCGTACGTCACCGTGACGCCCCGTGCCTCCAGCAACGCGCTCATCGCTGATCCTCCCCGACCGCTGTTTGTGATCCGATGGCGCCGGCAACGCCGGCAGGCTCTGGGATGAGTTGTCCCGCTGACGCGCGGTCAAGTTGTCGTCGTCGCCACTTCGCGCCGATCACCGTCCACGTGCCCGCGATGCCGTCCGGGTTGAGCACCAACGTCAGGATCAGACCGAGACCGCCGATCACCTGCGTGTAGTTCTGCGATATGCCGAACCACTGTTGCAGAACCGTGAACATCAGTCCGTTTGTGACGAGTATGCCCCCGACGACCGCGCCGGTCACGCTCGAGATGCCGCCCATGTACGCAAACGCGAGGAACAGGAGCGACTGGAAGACGCCAAAGTACGCCGGCGTCACCGAGCCGAAGCGGTAGGCCGAGAGTGCCCCGGCCAGCCCCGCGACGAATGCCGACACTGCAAAAGCGACCAGCTTCGTCTCCTTGACCGATACACCGGCCGCAGAGGCGGCTCGCTCGTTCGCGCGGACCGCGAGCATCCGTCGTCCCCAGGCCGACGCCCGCAACCGCGAGGTCAGCCAACACAGCAGGACAATGACCGCAACGAGAAAAAAGCCGAAGACGGGGTTCGGGATTTGTCCGTCACCGAACCCGGCCGAGTCCGTGATCCCGAACTTCAGCCCAAACAGACTCGGCGGGCTGGCAATCTCACCCAAGAGCGTGCCCGCCCACAGCGGGCTGGTGAAGACGAGCGTCTGGATCGAATAGGCAGCTGCCAGAGTCACGATCGCCAGTTGGACGCCGCGCACTCGCAACGCGGGAAAGCCTGCGACGACGCCGACAATCGTCGCGACGATGGCACCGATGATCGGCGCGAACGGGAAGCCGATCCCGGTGCTCGTGCTGAGCTTGGCCATCGTGAATCCGGAGATCCCCGCAAGCACCATCTGCGCCAGCGAGACCTGGCCGACGAAGCCGGTGAGAATGACGAACGAGAGGCAGATTGCGATCCCGACCAGCGTGTTGATCTCCGCCAGACGCCACACCGGGCTCAGCACAAAGAATCCGACGAGCCCGACGATCGCTCCGGCGCCGAGTTTCGGGAGTAGCCGGCGCGGGGACGGAGCGAACGGGAGGCGCACTGCCCCGAGCGAGCCCCTCCCGAGGGTGGGGCGGCGCTGGAACGTCAGCACGACCAGGATGATCACGAGCGGCACCGACTCCTGCACGCCGGGCAGCGGCTGGCCTCCAGAAGTCGGGAACCACGGTTTTGTTGCCAGGTACTGCAGCAGCGCCTGAAGCATGCCGATCGCGAGTCCGCCGATCGCAGCCCAGGTGAACGAGGTAAACCGCCCGATCACGGCCGCGGCGAGTGCCGGCACGATCAGGAACGTGATCGTGGTCGGGTCGATCGAGCCGTTGACCGGCGCGGCCAGGACCGCAAACGCGGCGACAACCATCCCGGCGAAAACCCAGTTCCCGCCGCTGACCACGAGCGGCGAACGGCCTATCAACGTGAGATGCCGCTCGTCCTCCGCAGCCGCCCGCGTGGCCAGGCCGAAACGCGTGAAACGGTAGATCGCCCACAGCCCCACCGTGGCCAAAACCAGAGCGCCGACGAGGACGATCTGGTTGATCGGCTCGACGATACCTGACGGAAGCGACACCGAGCTGCTGCTGATCGCGAAGCTGACCGGGACGGGAAGATCGCCGTAGTGCAGTTCGATGATGGCCTGTAGCACCAACAGGACGCCCACCGATGCCACCAGCTTCGCGACGGCCGACGCGCGACTCAGCGGCGCGAACACCAGGACGTAGAGGGCGGCTCCCCACGCTCCGGTGATGATCAGCGTCGCGACGAACGCGGGAGCGAACGCCCAGGGTCCGCCGAGGTGCACCGTCCAGCCGATCAGCAGCAGGTCGCCGTGGGTGTTCAGCGAGTTGAACACGTAGCTTGCGTACATCGCCAGCGCGCCGGTGCCGACGTTGACCACCCCTGAGCCACGGTAGGTCACGATCACGCCGATGGCGAGACCCGCGATCAGCGCGCCGCTCCCAGCGCCGAGCAGCACAGCCTGAATCGCCTGGGCGTCGGTCAGCAGACCGCCGATCACCGCAAGGAAAAACAGTATGCCGATGACCTTGCGCCGGTCCAGACCCTCTGCAAGCGACCGCAGCGGATTGCGACCGGGTGCGGCCGGCGGTGCCGCGACGTCCCCAGCAGCGGACTCTTGCGTCGTCACCGCGTCACTCATTCCGCGCGCGAGCCAACGGTCGCAAGTAACGATAAGCGGTCAAGTCTTGTCCCTCTCCTCTGACGGGGTCGGCGCTCCCAGCGCCGACCGCCATTCCCTCTTTCCATGACTACGATAGCGATAGTAGAACTGCAACGCAAACTGCGCTTCTTAAGCTTCTTAAGTCAGCCGGAGAGCGAGTCTGGGCGGTCGTTGCCGTACGTCGGCGCGCCCATCGCGAGGAACTGCGGCACCCAGGGCTGCTGCGACAGGAGCCCGCCGTCGGTGCGGAGCACCTGGCCGTTGATCATGTACGACGCGTCGCTGGCCAGGAACAGCACGATCCGGGCCTGGTCCTCAGGATCGCTCAGCCGCGGCGACGGCGTCAGCTGCGCCATGGCCTCCACCAGCGGCGGGGGGAGGTCGCGGTGGGCGGCCGGCGTCATCGTCAGGCCGGGGCAGATCGTGTTGCAGCGCACACCGCGGCGGCCGTACTGAACGGCGACGTGGAGCCCGAGCGTGCCCAGGGCGGCCTTGGCGACGCCATAGGCGGTGTGGATCACATCGCCGGCCAGCGCGGTAATCGAGGCAGTGTTGATGATCGATCCCCCACCCCGCTCCAGCATGTGCGGGATGGCGTGCTTGGTCACGAGCATCGCGCCGCGCAGGTCGACTTCCATGACGAGGTCCCACACCTCGACCGACATCGAGGCCACGTCGGTGTCGGCCTCCGGCGACACCCCGGCGTTGTTGTGAACGATGTCCACCCCGCCGAATGCCTCGACCGCGGCATGGACGAGCGACACGATCTGCCCCTCGTCACGCAGATCGACGTCGACGGCGACGGCGTGACCGCCCTGGCCGTCGATCGCCTCCGCCAGCCGATCGGAGCCGCGACCGGGGAGGTCCGCGACGACCACGCTCGCGCCCTCGCGAGCCAGCAGCATCGCTGTCGCGCCGCCGATGTTGGGCCCAGCCTGGGTCATATTGGCGCCGGTGATCAGCGCAACCTTTTCCTGTAGGCAGCTCACGTCGGGGTCTCCAGCCGACACCGGATTTCAGCTGACCCCGGCCACCGGCCGGGCGCTGGCGGCGATTGCCGATTCGAGGTTTATCCCAAGCTCCATGCCCTCATATATCGCCTCGTCGATGCGCCGCGGCGCGACGCAGTCTCCGATCCTGCGGACCGGAACGTCGGTGTCCTTCAGCTCGTGGTAGAGCGCGTCGTACGGCTTGCGCAGCAGGCTGACGACGACGCTGTCGGCCTCGATGACCCGCTCCTTGTGCGACCAGACATCGAGCACCGAGACGCCATCCGGGGTTATCTCCTGCACTGTGGTGGACGGCATCAGCTCGACACCGCATCTCGCCAGCGCGGGGTAGTACAGGGCGGGCGCGTCGAGCGTCGTCATGGCGCCGGCGCCGACGAACGGCGCCATCGTAACGATGTGTACCTCGCGCCCGGTCTCGGCCAGCAGCTGAGCGGCACCCAGCGCGTCGGGATTACCGAAGTCGTCGATGATGACGACGCGCTTCCCGGCGAGCTCAGGCGCACCGACGACATCGGCTGGGTCCAGCAACCGTGCGGCGTCGGCACCCGGGATCGAGTCCCGGTCGGGCCGCAGCACCGAGAATCCGGTCTTGTCGTAGTACGAGCCCGCGGCGATCACTGTCAGGTCGGCGCCAAAGTCGCGCGCGCTGTCCCCGCTCGCCTCGGTGCCGAGCTGCACCGTCACGCCGAGGCGTTCGAGCGAGCTGGTCAGGTCCGTGATCAAGTCGTTCCAGCGCTCACGTCCGGGGATCTTCGCCGCGAGGCGAACGTTCCCGCCGAGCGCGTCGTCGCGCTCGACCAGCGTCACGTCATGGCCACGCTGCGCGGCCAACTCGGCGAACTTCATGCCCGCCGGTCCGCCGCCGATCACGTAGGCGCGCTGAGGCGCCTGCGCCGGACGGATCTTGGTAGTGCCCCAGCGGCTCTCGCGCCCGACCGCCGGATTGACGGTGCAGCTCGACGCCCCACCGATGAACTGACGGTGGACACAACCCTGGTTGGCACCGACACAGCGGCGGATCTCGCGCTCCCGGCCTTCGCGAGCCTTGCGAACCAGCTCGGGGTCCGCCAGATGTGCGCGCGTCATCGCGACGAGGTCGGCCTTGCCGGACTCGACGATCTCGGCGGCCCGCTCCACCTCGTAGACGCCGCAGGCGACCGCCACGGGCACCTGCTCGTCGACGATGCTCCTCGCCTTCGCCGCATGCTCGACGTAAGGCGTCCCCAGCCCAAACGTCATCGGTAGGATCGTGCTCCACTGTGAGTGGTAGGTGCCGCCGCTGATGCTGAAGTAGTCGAACACGTCGGCGCTGTGCAGCTCGGCAAGCAGCTCGCCGCTGTCCCCCGGCTGGAAACCACCCTCCCCGACCCATTCCTCGAAGATCATGCGCAGTCCGACCGGGAAGTCGGCCCCGCAGCGCCGGCGGATCTCGTTGCCGATCTGAATCGCGAAGCGGACGCGGTTGGCGACGCTTCCGCCGTACTCGTCCTCGCGGCGGTTGTTGAGCCTCGAGAAGAAGCTGTTCACGAGATAACCGTGCGCGCCAGAGACCTCGACGCCGTCGATGCCGGCCGCCTGCGCGAGCTCGGCGGCGTGACCGAAGGCGTCGATGACCATGTCGATGTCCTCACGCTCCATCGCCTTCGCGATGCGACCGTAGACCGGCGATTGGACGCCGGAGGGGCCCAGCACCGGGTGCTGGCCATCGAGATTGATGATCCCGTGGTCCTGCAGCCCGGCGTGCCAGAGCTGGGTGAAGATCTTGGCGCCGTGGCGATGGACCCCGTCGGCGAGCGCCTGGTAGCGCGGCCTCGCATCCTCGCGCCACGCCTGGTAGTGCGGCGCGTGCCAGCCGGTCGGATGCACACCCTCGGCGCCTGTGATGAGCAGCCCGACCCCGCCGCGGGCGCGCTCTTCGTAGTAGTCGATGTAACGCTGAGGAACGATCACGTCGTCGCCGAAGGCGATCATGTGAGCCGAGACGAAGATGCGGTTGGGGATATCGACTGAGTTGATCTTCAGGGGATTCCACAGCGCGTCAAGGCTGGCGGATGCGGTCATGGCCTGTCCTCTCTCCTGATGCCTTGTCCTGGGCTCCCTTCTAGAACATCGTGTTGTCGTTCGCCGGCGCCTCTGGGACCGGCTGCAGAATGTCCCAGTGCTCAACGACCTTGCCGTTCTCGATCCGGAAGATGTCGACAACCGCAGTCCCGCGGTCTTCCTCGGTCATCTTCACGTGGTGGTGGATGGCCACGAGGTCGTCCTCGGCGATTACCCGCTTGATCTCGGTCGAGAACTCCGGAAACTGCTCAAACATCCCGCCGATGGCAGCGACGAATGTCTCCTTGCCGTCAGCCACACTCGGGTTGTGCTGCGTATAGGTTGCCCCCATGAGCTCCTGCGCCGCCTCGGCAGGTTTGCCCTGTACGAACGCCTTATCGAAGAACTCGAGCGCCGCTTGCTTGCTAGAGGCGGCCTGGGATGTTGCACTCGTCAACGTAACCTCCAAGTGTGTCGGTGAATTTATGACTATTGATCATAAGGTAAGCCGCGAACGCGCTCAAGGGCCGCCAGCATGATTCGGCCCGAGCGTGCTCAGCTGAGCAGCGAGAGTGTCGCGAGCGCGTAGATGTCGGCCGCCTCGAGCGACCTCGCGCAACGAGATGTGCTCGTCGACCTGGTGCGCCTGTTCGAAGTCGCCTGGTCCGAACGTGATCACGGCCGGCGTCCCGAAGCCGTCAGGCCCGGTGCGCATGAGCTCCACGGCATCGACCCAGCCGCCGTTGAACTTCCGGATCTCTCCGGGCGTTCCGCGAACCTCCTCGATCGCCGCTGCGAGCGCGACCACGCCCGGCGCGTGCGGATCGGACTCCCCGGGCCGCAGCCACAGGCGACCGGCGCCCATCGGCAGGATCTTGAGCTCGTAGCGCACCTCACCGTCCTCCTGCTCCAGACGCCTGAGGAACCCCTCGATCGCCGCCTCCACCTCGGGCAGCGAGGTCCCGGCCGGCGACATGACGCTGATCACCGCGTCGCAGCGGCCAGGAATCGTCCAGCCCACCGCCGGGCAACGTCCGGATCGCCTGGATCGTTACGCGAGGCTCGAACCACTCAGACGTTCCGGCGGGGTCTCGAGCCGCCCGGCATCGACCGCCTCAATCAGCTTGGCGATCTTCGTGATGGCGTTGATTCCTTTCTCGGGCTCGGTCGGATGCGCCGTACGCCCGATCGCTGTGACCTTCCAGGTCGAGATCCCGGGATAGGCGATCTCGATGCCGGTGTTGCTGGTCGCCTCCGCCGAGAAGACGGTCCCGACCCGACCCGTCACGCCCAGGTCGGCCATCAGCACCGCCCCGCGGAAGCCGTCCTCGCCGTCAGAGTCCGACATGAAGTAGATCGGCCCGCGACCGGCTGGCGCCGGAAGCGACCAGCGCCTCGAGCGCGGCCAACATCGCAACATGCGTCCCCTTGCTGTCGACCGCACCGCGGCCATATAGGACGCCGTCCTCGACCTGTGCTCCCCAGGGATCTCGCGACCAGTCATCGGGTCGCGCGTGGACGGTGTCGAAGTGAGCGTCGAACAGAACGCCCGGACCGTTCCCGGCGCCTTCGAGCACGCCGAGCACGAGTGGCGCCTTGCGACCCTCCACCGCGTACTGCGAGACGGTCATGCCGAGCCCACGCAGTTGGTTGGTCACCCACAGATGCGCGCGCGTCGACTCGCCGACGACGCTCGGAATCGAAACGATCTCGCGCAGCAACTGCTCGCAGCGCTCGACGCTGACCGCCTGCAGTGGAATGGTCGGGTTGGTGCTCATTGGGTCCTTTCGGGTGTGAGAAGCGGGGACGCCGGAGGCTTCATGGCCGCCACGTCATCGATCCTTCGAGCAGATCGGCAAGCTCGGAGAGAGCCGCCGCGCCGGCCGCGCCGTCGACCGTGCGATGGTCGAAGGTCATCGTGACTGTGATTCCGGGGACGATTGAGACGCCACGGCCGCGGGCGACCACCCGGTCGCTCGTGCGGCCGACGGCGACGATCGAGCTCTCGCCTGGATTTAGCATCGCCGCGAACCGGTCGATGCCGAAGCTGCCGAGGTTCGACAGGGTGATCACGCCTCCAGTCATCTGAGCGGGGGTCAGGGTGCCAGCGCGAGCAGCCTCGACCATCCGCGTGCGCTGGCCGGCGATTGCCCGCAGCCCCACTTGCGCGGCGTCGGTGATCACCGGTACGACCAGGCCTATATCGGTCGCCACCGCCAGCCCGACATTCGGGCTCGGATGTCTGACGATCGCCGGCTCGGGCTCGGTGACGAAGCTTGTCGCGAGCGCGGGATGGCGCACCACCACCTCCGCGATCGCCTGGATCAGCAGGTCGTTGACTCCGGGCTTCGGGCCCGGCCCGCCCGCCGCGGCCACAGCCTGCTTCTGCGCAAGCAGGTGAGTCGCGTCGACGTCGCGTTGGAGCTCGTACTGCGGGATCTGCTGGCTCTCGGTCATGCGCCGGGCGACGGTCCGCCGGACCCGGCTCAACGGCTCAGGGCGCACCTGGCGCCTCAGTTGACGTGGTCACGTCCGAGAGCGGTCTGCGGCGGCACGGCCGCACGCATCGCGTGCCGCCTGTTGCACGTCGCGGAGCGTGATGCGCCCGCGGGGACCGGTACCCGCGAGCTGCTCGAGCGCGACGCCGAGATCGACGGCCGCTCGGCGCGCCACGGGGGCCACTCGCAGCGGCCACCCGTCGGGCGCCATGCGCCACGGATCGCGGCCGCCCTGCGCCGGATCGGCTGTCGCGGGCGCCGCTGACCGGAGCAGCGTCCGCGGGACCAGCAGGTCCGGCGGCGGGGCCGCCGACTGGCCTCCTCGGCGCTGTCAGCGATGTGGATCAGCGGCGCCCCGACCGGGACAACGCCACCGACCGAAACGCCGATCGCGACGACAACGCCGCCGCGTGACGCCTCCACCTCGGTGATCGCCTTATCGGTCTCCAGCTCGATCAGCGGTTCACCGGCGTCGACCCGTTGACCGACGGATACGTGGATCTCCAGGATCGTCGCCTCCGTGACCTCGAGGCCGAGCTGCGGCATCAGCACCGCTGTGATCACGGCTCGGACGACCTGCTAACGAGCAAGCTTGCACACACTATGGTCTGACTGTAACATGATAATTGTGTGCATATCAAGCCGCATGACGGCTACGGTCTGATCGAAATGGATCGACGAAACACATGTCCCCCTCTCTGAACTCGCCGCCGCGGGTGGCGCTCGCCGACTTGCACGCCACGATGGCGCTGATCCGCGCCTTCGAGACGGCGTCGCCCGGCTCTATCGCGACGGCGAGATCCCAGGGTTCGTGCACACCTCGCTCGGCCAGGAGGCCGTGGCCGCCGGCGTGTGCTCAGCGCTCGGCACGGGCGACTACCTGACGACCACCCATCGGGGCCATGGCCACGTGCTCGCCAAGGGCGCCGACCTCGACGGCATGATGGCCGAGCTGTTCGGGCAGGCCGGCGGTCTGTGCGGCGGCAAGGGGGGCTCGATGCACGTCGCCGATCCGTCGGTCGGCATCCTTGGCGCCAACGCGATCGTCGGCGCCGGCATCCCGCTTGCCACCGGCGCCGGGCTCTCCAGCAAGCTGCTCGGCACCAGGCGCGCGTGGCGGTCTGCGTTCTTCGGCGAGGGCGCGGTCAACCAGGGCACGTTCCACGAGGCCGTGAACCTCGCGGCGATCTGGGACCTGCCGGTGCTCTTCGTGTGCGAGAACAACCGCTACGCGGAGTTCACCGACAGCGCGCACGATGACCCGGGTTCCCGACGTCGCCGAGCGGGCCGCAGCGCCTACGGCATCTGGGCACGCCACGTGGACGGCAATGACGTCGGCGCCGTGTACGACGCCGCCCAGGAGGCGGTGAGCGACTGCCGCGCGGGTGACGGACCGGTCGCTGATCGAAGCCGACGACGTACCGCTGGCACGGCCATTACGAGGGCGACCCGCCAGCCGTACAAGCCTGATGCCGAGGCTGACGCCTGGAAGAGCCGTGACCCGCTGCTGCTCGCCGAGCCGCGCTGCTGCGCGAGGGCGCCAGCCACCGAGACCGAGCTCGCGGCGGTGCGCGACCGCCGCAGAGCGAGCGCGTCGACCACGCCGTGGAGCTCGCTCGCTCAGCGCCCGAGTCCGCCGGCGAGGAGGCCTATGAGCATGTCTTCGTCGACTGAGTCCGCCGTCCGCTACTCCGAGGCGATCAGCCAAGGGCTCGCCGATGCGATGGAGGAGGACGAGCGCGTCGTGCTGATGGGCATCGATGTCGGCGCGCGGCGGTGGCATCTTCACGATCACCCGCGGGCTCTACGAGCGCTTCGGCCCCGAACGCGTACTCGACACGCCGATCAGCGAGATGGGCTACGTCGGTGCCGCCGTCGGCGCGGCGATGACCGGCCTGCGGCCGATCGTCGAGATCATGTTCATGGACTTCATCGGCGTCTGCCTGGACCCGATCATGAATCAGGCGGCGAAGCTTCGCTACATGACCGCCGGCGCGCTCGCAGATCCCGATCGTGTTCCGTACGCAAACCGGCGCCGGCCGCAGCGCCGGCGCGCAGCACTCGCAGAGCCTCGAGGCGATGCTCGCCCACATCCCCGGGCTGAAGGTGGTCATGCCCGCGCACCGTCACCGACGCGCACGACCTGCTCGTGCGCGGCCGTCGCGCGACCCCGACCCGGTCGTCTACGTCGAGAACCGCCGGCTCTACGCGATGAAGGGGCGAGCTCGGCGTCGACCCGCTGCCGCTCGGCAGGGCCCGGGTCGCCGCGCGCGGGCGACGACGTCACCGTCGTCACCTGGGGTCAGATGGTCCGCGACTGTCTCGACGCCGCCGAGCAGGCGCAGTCGTCGCTCGAGGTCATCGACCTGCGCTCGCTCGTGCCGCTCGACATGGACACCGTGCTGACTCGGTCGAGCGCACCGGCCGGCGTGCTCGATCGTCCACGAGGCCGTACAGGATTTCGGCGCCGGCGCCGAGCTCGCCGCGCGCGCCGGCGAGGAGCTGTTCGACGTGCTGCGGGCGCCGGTGCGCCGGATCGGCGCGCCGTCCGTGCCGATGCCGTTCAGCCCCGACCTCGAGCGGCTGCTGCTCCCCAACGCCAAGGTGATCGCCGAGGCGTGCGACCAACTGGTCCGGGACGGCTGAGTGGCGCCACCGGGCGATCACCGACCGGACACGCGGTAGCCGTCGTGTCGCTTTCGCTCCTGCCCGACCAGCCCCGAAAAGGCGTGCCCGCCTATCAGCAGCTCGCCGAGTCAATCCGTGCCGCGATCATCTCTGGCGAGCTGAAGGAGGGCGACCGCATACCCTCGGAGAGCGGGCTCGCCCACCAAGCGGGGGTCAGCCGCTCGACCGTGCGCGAAGCCCTGCGCGTGCTGCAGGAGTCGGGCTTCCTGGAGCGCGTAAGCCCGCGGATCCTGGTGGTCTGCCCGTACTCGGAGGGCCCCGCGGTACGCGCGATGACTAACGCCCTGTCTCGCCGCACGGTCACCTTCGCAACGCTGCATGAGGCGCTGATGTTGCTCGAGCCCGAGCTGGCCCGTCTGGCCGCCCAGCGTCGCGACGAGAGTGATCTCGCCGACCTGCGCCGGATCATCGATGCCCAGCACCGGCATCGCCGCGATTACGCACACTGGTGCGTTCTCGACGAGGAGTTCCATCTGGCGATCGCACAGGCGAGCGCGAACGCACCGCTGGTGCTTGCCCGGGCCGCGCTCGGCCAGGTCCTCGTACCGACTGTCGCTCAATTCATCCACAACGAACAGGCAACACAGGCAGCGACCCAGTTTCACCGCCGCCTCTATGACGAGATCGCGGCCGGCGATGCCGAGCTGGCGGGGCTCGTGGCGCGACGTCACCTGGAGGACTTTCAGGCCGCCTGGGAGCGCTCGGGGCTCGGCTACCACCGCGACGTCAGGGATCTCATCGAGGCGGCGACCGAAGCCGCTCGCATCGAAGAGATTCCTCATCATCATTGATACGATCGCTACGCACGCGCTCTGCCGTCGGGCGCCGAGGCGACCCCAACTGAGGTAACGACAAGGAGAGGGACATGACGACTGCGACGACAACCGCCGGGGTGTCCATCGAGGAGTTCCCGACCGATCTGCTGATCGATGGTCAGTGGGTGTCGTCATCCGACGGCGAGACCATCGACAACGTCAATCCCGCCACCGAGGAGATTCTCGCGTCGGTCCAGAGCGCGAGCGTTCAAGATGTGGATCGCGCCGTGCGAGCCGCGCGGCGCGCCTTCGAGGGCTCGTGGCGAGCGACCTCGGGTCGAGACCGCGGCAAGCTCCTGAACCGGCTCGCTGCGCTCGTGGAGCGAGATGCCCCTTACTTCCACGCGATCAAAGGGCTCGAGAACGGCGCGCCCGCGGGCGGTCCCGATGTCCCGATGACGATCGACGTGCTCGAGTACTTCGCCGGCTGGGCGGACAAGATCCACGGTCGCGTGATCCCGACCGCAGGCGCGATGGATCCGTCGGCCGCGGAGGGCGCACGACCGGAGCCGCTGCCCAGCCATGTCTTCACCGTGCGCGAGCCGATCGGGGTGATCGGCGCCATCTGCGCTTGGAACGCACCGTTGTTGACGGCGGCGATCAAGCTCGGTCCCATGCTCGCGGCCGGCAACACGGTCGTGTTCAAGACCTCAGAGGAGTCGATGCAGGCGGTCCTGTACCTCGGGCAAGCTGGTCGAGGAAGCCGGCTTCCCGGCTGGCGTCGTCAACATCCTCAACGGGCGTGGCACCCCGACGGGCGCGGCGCTCGTGGACCATCCCGACGTCGACCACATCTCGTTCACGGGCAGCCCTGAAGTCGGCGCGGTCATCGCGCAGGCCGCCGCCAAGAGCTACAAGCGCGTAACGCTGGAGCTCGGCGGCAAGAACCCGCAGATCATCTTCGCCGATGCGGACCTCGACAAGGCGGCGTTCTCCG
The DNA here is from genome assembly GCA_963720195.1 of uncultured Conexibacteraceae bacterium. Classification (GTDB taxonomy): domain Bacteria; phylum Actinomycetota; class Thermoleophilia; order Solirubrobacterales; family Solirubrobacteraceae; genus Palsa-465. The sequence goes on along the minus strand of CAVRFD010000003.1, from coordinate 138,366 downwards.
CCGCGATCGGAGTGATCGCGAACTCGGGACAGGTCTGCCTGTCCGGCTCGCGAATCCTGATCGAGCGCCCGATCTACGACGAGATCGTCGGGCGTGTCGCCGCAATCGCCGACAGCGTCACCGTCGGAGACCCGTTCGAGCCCGGCGTGCAGATGGGCGCGCTCATCAACCGGCGCCAGCTCGACCGCGTGCTCAGCTACATCGAGCTCGGCGAGAAGGAGGGCGCTCGCAAGGTGGCCGGAGGCGGCCGCCTTGACCGGCGCGGCTACTTCGTGCGTCCGACGTTCTTCGCGGACGCCGACAACGACATGACGATCGCGCGCGAGGAGATCTTCGGGCCGGTGGGCACGATGATCCCGTTCGACACCGAGGAAGAGGCGGTCAGGATCGCCAACGACACGCGATTTGGCCTCGGAGCGACGGTCTGGACCCGTGACGTGTCACGCGCGCTTCTGCTGCCGCGGCTGCTGCATGCCGGCGCGGTCTCGGTCAACTCGTGGAGTCCACTGGACGCCCGTGTCCCCCACGGCGGCGTGGGACGCAGCGGGCAGGGACGCGAGAACGGCTATGCGGCCATCGAGGACGTGACCGAGGAGAAGACGATCACCATCGTTCTGTGACGCCCGATCCGCGGCGGCCCCAGTGTGCGCGCGGAACGCGTCGCACACTCCAGTAGCGCACCGGCCAAGGGCGACTCACCGCTGTTTCGTACTCCCTCGTGACCACCGTCGTCGCGGCTGACGCCGCAGAGCGCGACATGTTGCGCCAGACGCTGATCGTGGTCGGCGTCGGCGCATTCCTGTCGGTGCTCGAGCTCACCGTCGTCAACGTCTCACTCGACACGCTCGAGCGTCAGCTGCATGGCTCGATCGTGTCGGTGCAGTGGATCGTCACCGCCTATCTGCTGGCGCTCGCCGCCGTCGTGCCCCTGACGGGTTGGCTGGCGCGGCGTTTCGGCGCACGGCGGCTTTACATCGGCGCGCTGGCCGTGTTCGTCGTCGCCTCCGCGCTGTGCGCGATCGCATGGTCGGTGACCGCGCTAGTCGTGTTCCGAGTGCTGCAGGGCGTCGGCGGGGGCGCGCTGCTCCCCACTGCCCAGGCACTGGGGGCGCGGGCAGCCGGGCCTGCTCGGATGCGGCGTGCTATCGGGGTGATCGGCTCGGTGGGCGTGATCGCGCCGATCGTTGGCCCGGTCGTCGGCGGCGTGATCGTCGACGAAGCGTCGTGGCGCTGGATATTCCTGATCAACGTCCCGATCGGGCTCGTCGGTGTGTTGATGGCCAAGCGGGGCCTGATGCGCGACGACGAACGTGAGGAGGCGGGACCGGTCGATTGGTTCGGCCTCGATCACGCTCGGCACGGGGCTCCCCTTGATCGTTTACGCCCTCGCTCAGCTTGGCGCAGGAGTGGGAGCCGACTCGATCCGCGGCTTGCCGCTACTCGCGGTGGGCGTGGCTCTGACGGCGTGCTTCATCCTCCACGCTCGCGTTGCCACTAATCCGCTACTACAGCTGCGCCTGTACGCGAACCGTCGCTATGCGCTGTCCGCGGCCGCCGCCGCGATGCAGGGGGCGACGCTGTTCGGACCGTATCTTCTGATGCCGCTCTTCTTCCAGAACGTCCGGGGCTACAGCGCGATCGTGGCAGGGCTTCTGTTCGGCGCGCAGGGCCTCGGTGCGGCGACCTCGATCTGGCTGTCAGATCGACTTCACAATCTGTTTCACGGCGCTCAGTTGGCCGCCGCCGGCACCTTGATCACGGCGCTGTTCACAGTACCGCTGACGCTATTCGGCCAACACACACCGATCGGACTGTTCATCGCCGACCTCGCGCTTCGGGGCTTTGGCATCGGCCTGGTGGTGATCCCGATCTACGCAATAGCGATGGCCGACCTGCGACGCGAGGATCTAGCTGACGCGGCCGCGCAGTTCAACGTGCTGATGCGGGTCGGCGGCGCGATGGCCACGGCGGTGATCGCGGTCCTGCTGGCTGACGAGCTCGGCCACCACCATCCGGACACGGCGGCGATGGCAACCGCCTTCCAGAACACCTGGAGATGGGCTCTGATCATCCATGTGGTGGCGATCCTTCCGACCTTCCTGCTGTTGCTCACGTCAAAGCGGCGCAGCGCCGCCGCGGTAGCGCACGCCGCGGAGTGAGAACGAGCGACGCCCACTCTTCTTTGAATATAGATAGTATCGTTAGCATCTATCTTGGTTGCTGATGGAGGGAGAGGCAGATGTCGGATCTCGAAGCGCTCTGGAACCCGATCGAGTTGGGATCCACTACTGTCGCCAACCGCGTCGTCGTCTGCGCCCACGAGACCTACTTCACGCACGGAGGACCACTCAACGAGCAGTACGTGAATTACCTCCAGGAGCGAGCACGAGGCGGGGCCGGACTGGTGATGATCGGGGCCTCCGCGGTGATGCCCCGCGGCGCCGCCAGCGGTCACACGCAGGCATGGCGCCCAGAGAACGTCCCGTTTTACCGCAGCCTCTCGGATGGCGTGCGCGAACACGGGGGGCGCGTGTTCGTGCAGCTATTCCACGCCGGCCACCAGACCAACGGCCAGCTCGAACACGACTGGGAACCACCGATGTCGGCTTCGGACGTCGCCGGCCCCGTTTACGACCGCGTGCCGGAGCCGATGACTCAGAAGGACATAGCCGAGGTGGTGCAGGCATTCGGGAGCGCCGCCGAGTTGGCTATCAGCGGTGGCATGGACGGCATTGAGCTCAGCGGCGGCCACGGCTACCTGATCGGACAGTTCCTCTCCCCTATGTCCAACCGTCGCACCGACGACTACGGTGGCTCGTTCGAGAACCGCTGCCGCCTGCCGATCGAGGTCGGCTTGGAGATCCGCCGGCGGGTGGGCCGGGTGACGATGGGCATCCGCCTGAGCTACGACGAGTATCTGGGCGAATTCGGCATCTCACCTGATGAGGCCGACCAGACGCTGGCGCTGCTGCACGCATCGGGCGTGTTCGACTACTTCAACATCAGCGGCGTCAATTACCACAGCGTGCAGCGGCTGGTGGCGACGATGTCGTCGGGGCTCCCGTCCGGGCACATGGTGGCCAACGCTGTCCGCGCCAAGAAGGTCGTCAACGGTGAGGTACCGATCATCGCCGCCAACGGCATTCGTACTATCGACGATGCGGCCGCGATCGTGGCACGCGGCGATGCCGACCTGGTCGGCATGACCCGTGCCCACATCGCCGACCCCGACATCGTGCGTAAGGCGCGCGCCGGCCAGGCGGGCTCGATTCGCCGCTGCGTGGCCGCCAATCAGGGATGCGTTCGCCGTGGCGGTATGGGGAAGGGAATCTCGTGCACGGTCAACCCGGTCGTCGGCCGGGAGGCACAGTGGGGTGCCGCACGCCGGGAGCGCGCCGCAACGCCGATCTCGGTCCTCGTGGTCGGCGGTGGCCCCGCCGGCATGAAGGCGGCCGAGAGTGCGGCCCTCGCCGGGCACGGGGTGACGCTGATCGAGCGCGATGCCGACCTCGGCGGCCTGGTGAGACACGCCGCCCAGGTACCCGGCCGCTCCGAGTGGTCCAGCCTGATCGAGGATCTCGCCGGCTCGTTGGAGCGACTCGGCGTAGATCTCCGCCTCGGAATCGAGGCGGACTCCGCGGAGGTCGCTCGGCTGTCGCCCGACGCGACCATCCTCGCCACCGGCGCAACGTTCGACAGAACCGGATACTCACCGCTGCGCCCTGACCGCACGGGGATCCCGGGGATCGAGACCGCGTCGGTGCTGGACCCGGTCGAGGCCCTCACCGACCCGTCGCAGGCCGGACCGCGCGTGCTGATCGTCGATGGCCACGGCGACTACGCCGGGATCGGCGTGGCGCTGGCGTTGGCGGACTCGGGACGCACCGTGGAGATCGTCACTCACCAGATGTACGTTGGCGGCGGCCTGGTCGCCGAGACGATGGACATCCCCTGGATCTCGCCCCAACTGGCGGCAGACGGGGTCAAGCTCACGCCGCAGACGTTCATCGAGAACGTCGATGGTCAAAGCGTGGTCCTGGCGGGGATGTGGGGTGGCCCGCCTCGTAGCGTCGAGGTCGACACGGTGGTCCTCAACACCTCTCGCACCCCGAACCAGTCGCTGTTCGAGGCCCTGCGAAGCGACGGCGTGTCAGCCGTCCGGATCGGAGATTGCCGGGTACCGCGTGAGATCGACGACGCCATCTACGAGGGTGAGCGCGCCGGTCGTGCCTTGAGCGCAGCAGGCTGACCGGCAGTATCGTACGTACGATATTAACCGTGACCATCGATTCGATATCGAGTGAGGTTTCTATGAGTGGAGAAGAGTGGGACCACGTCGTCGATGTGGTCGTGGTGGGTTCGGGCGCGGGAGCGATGGCGGCGGCTATCACCGCCGCGCGGAACGGCGCCGAGGTCGAGGTCATCGAGAAGGCCGAGGCGCTCGGCGGCACCTCGGCGTGGTCGGGCGGAATGCCGTGGATGCCCGTGAACGACCACATGCACGAGGTCGGCGTCCAGGATTCCCGTGACGACGCCCTCACCTATCTCGACAGCCTCTCGAACGACAGGTATCAGGATCAGGAGCTGATCGAGCGGTTCGTGGATCAGGCAGGGCCGGCGATGAGATACCTCGAGGACAACTCCGCCGTCGAGATGGTCGTCACGAAGACCTATAGCGACTACTACGCGGACCGCCCGGGCGGCAAACCGCGGGGAAGGTCTCTGGAGCCCAAGCCGCTCGACTCACGGGCGGTCCTGGGTGAGTGGGCCGAGAAGGTGCGCGAGTCTGTGCACATCCCGCCGCTGACGCAGGACGAGATGGCCGCCGAGGGCTCGCGCCGCAACCTGCCGCTCAAGGACGGCGAGGTGCCCCAGGACGTGGCGGCGCTGATCGCCGAACGAAGCGAGAAGGGCATCCGCTGCTTGGGCGCCGCGCTGATCTCCGGGCTGCTGCGGGGCGCGCTCGACGCGGGTGTCGAGTTCCGCACCTCGACCGCCGCACGCCAGCTCATACAGCAGGACGGGCGGGTCGTGGGAGTGGTCGCGGAGAAGGCCGGTACGGAGCTGCGCATTGGTGCGCGTCGCGGTGTGGTGCTCGCCACCGGAGGGTTTGAGTGGAACGAGGAGCTCGTCAAGACTTTCATTGGCGTTCCCGACCTGTTCCCGCTGTCGCCCCCGACCAACGTTGGCGACGGTCTGGTGATGGGTATGGAGATCGGCGCCGCTCTCGGCAACATGAGCAACGGAGTCGCGTTCCCCGGCATCTACGACGGTCGCTCGGAGCTTGAGGGCAAGCCGCTGGGCAGTCTGGCGGCGCCCCGCAATGACCCGGGTGTGATCATCGTCAACCGCAGCGGCCGGCGATTCGCCAACGAGGGCATCAGCTACATGGACTTGGCCAAGAGGCACAAGGTCTACGACGATGCAACCGCGACGTACCCGAACACCGGCCCGGTCTGGCAGATCTTCGATCAGACGGTGCGTGATCGTACGATCGCGCTCGACTTCATGCCAAACCAGCCGACCCCGGACTGGGTTCACGAGGCCAACACGATCGCCGAGCTGGCCGAGAAGATCGGGGTGGATCCCACCGTCCTGACCGATCAGGTCGAACGCTGGAACTCCTATGTCGATGCAGGCGAGGATCCCGAGTTCCACCGCGGCACGGTCTGGTGGGAGGGGTTCCAGATGGAGGGTCCGAGCCCCGAGAAGAACATGCGGCGCATCGAAACGGCTCCGTATTACGCGATGCCGCTCTAGAACGGCATCCTCGGGACCGTCGGCGGCCTGCGGATCGACACTGACGCGCGCGTGCAGTCGGTGCGCGGCCGCCCGATCGATGGCCTGTACGCAGTCGGCAACGTCGCCTCCGGCATCTTCGGACAGACCTACCCGGGCGGTGGCGGGACGCTCGGGCCGGCGATGACGTTCGGCCACCTTGCGGGCAGGCACGCGGCAGCGCAGGTACCTCGCGAGATCGAGCGGCGCGAGCCCGTCGCGCAGCGTAGCAAACTCCGCTACCCGGGTCTCGCCGCACGGCGAGACCCGGGTCGGCTACTGAGACTCGCGGTTGGCCTCGCGGATCTCGTCCAGGCCGCTCATTAGCGAGTCGACCCCGCCGCTGACGCCGAGCGCCCGGCCGTGCGTCGTCCAATGGGTATCGAAGATCGCCTGCAGCGCCGCGTAGCGGCCACCGATATCCAGCGCCAAGTTGACCGATCGCTTGGCCTGCGCGAGCCCGAACGGATCCATCGTGGCGATCTCCCTCGCCAGGTCCATCGTCTCCTCCCGCAGACGATCACGGGCGACCACACGATTGACCATGCCGAGCGCCTGAGCGTCGGCCGCCGACAGCCAGCCACCCGTGAACAGCAGTTCCTTGGCCTTGCGGGCGCCGAACTCCCACGCGTGCGCGTGATACTCGACGCCATTGGCGCCGAGCCGCACGACCGGGTCGCTGAACCGAGCATCGTCTGAAGCCACTATCAGATCGCATGGCCAGCACAGCATCAGACCGGCGCCGATACACGCCCCATGGACCGCAGCGATTGAGGGCTTGGGCACGTCGCTCCAACGCCGGCAGGCAGCAAAGAAGCGCTCGGCCTCCCAGCGATACGCGCGGGCAAGATCCTTGCCCGGCTGTCTTCCGTCGCCGCCGTAGGCGTCCTGGTGGTAGAGCTTGAGATCGTGTCCGGCAGAGAAGTGCGGACCTTCGGCGGCGACGGTGATGACGCGCACCTCGTCGTCGTCGGCGGCACGCATCCAGGCAGCGTCGAGCTCGCGCAGAAATTGGTCATTCTGGGCGTTACGCGCCTCCGGCCGATTGAGAACGATCTGCGCGACCGCCCCCTCCACTTCGTACTCGATCATTCGGTGGCACCCACGAGCTGGTCGATCTCCACGCGAGTTCCGTTAACCACGCCGGCGATCAGCCTGTAGAAGCCAACCAGGACGAGCAGCTCGAGCCGCTGACCATCGTCGAGCACGCCGTCGAGCCCCTCCCACGCCTCGTCTCCGACGTCGGCGCGCGCCTCGACCTCCTCCGCAACGCGCAGAATCGCACGGTCAGCTGAGGACCATTCGTGAGCGATAGTCGGATCCAGCGCGGCGGCGATCTCGGCCTGATCCAGCCCGGACTCGGCGCCCAGCAAGCGGTGGTGGTGGATCTCGTAGTCACAGCCGGTTGACGCCGCCGTCCTCAGGATCACGAGCTCGCGCTCACGCGCAGCGATGCTGCTGGAGAACATCAGGCACCCGCCGAGCGCATTGATTCTCGACATCAGCTGAGGTCGATGTGCGAGAGTCGCGAATAGGTTCAGCGGTTCCCCATTGGGCCCGGTCGGTGATTTCGACAGCCTGGTCCGAAGGTCGTCGTCCGGGCTAGTCACCGGCGAAATGCGAGGCGGCATGGTGCTCTCCCAGTCTGTAGTCATAGGGCGCTGAAAGCCGGTCAGAACATCGTGTTGTCGTTTGCTGACTCCTCGGGGATCGGCTGAATGATGTCCCAATGCTCGACGACCCTGCCGTCAGCAATGCGGAAGATGTCGGCAACAGCAGTACCCCGGTCGTCCTTGGTCATCTTCACGAAGCTGTGGATGACGACCAGTTCACCGTCGCTGATCACTCGCTTGGGCTCGATCCAGAAGTCCGGGAACTGGCTCAGCATTCCGCCGATGGCAGCGAGGAACGCCTCAGAGCCGTCGGTGACCGAAGGGTTGTGCTGTGTGTAGCTCTCGCCCATGAACTCCCGGACCGCCTTCTCGGGGTCCTTTTCCACGAACGCAGCCTGAAAGAAGCCGAGAGCGACGTCCTTAGCGGACGTCTCCTGTGAGATTTCGGGTGCCACGCGATGCTCCTTCAGATAGATGATGATCTAATGCATCCTATTGATTGTCTGCAACCTAACAGGTATCGCCGAGTGGTCCGGCAACGACTGGCGATGGCTCGCAATCATGATTACAATAACGAGCGATCGCCACGCGATGTGGTGCGCCCAAACGGCCGTGGTTGCGTATGGCCGCGAGTGAGGAGAGACGAAAGTGACCACGACTGCAGATCCCCATCTGACAGACCTCAGCGTGCTGTTCGAGCCGCTCAGCATTGGGACGGTGACCTCACGCAACCGGATCCTGCTCTCGGCCCACGATGTCGGTTACTGCGATGAGGGCCTGATCACCGATCGCTACATCGGCTATCTGGCGGCCAGGGCACGTGGCGGTTCCGGTTTGATCGTGACGTGCTCGCAGAAGGTGCACCCATCAGGCGGGCGGATCGGCGATCCGCAGGCCTGGAGGGAGGAGAACATTCCTCGCTACCGCGTGCTGTCGGACGCGCTGCACAAGCACGGCACGCTGGCGTTCTCCCAGCTCAACCACATCGGCCAGCAGGACATGGGATCACAGGACATCGACGAGTGGCACGTCCCGCTCGCCCCTTCCGCCATCCCCTCGCCCCTGGTCGGCAAGATCCCCAAGGAGATGGACGCGGACGACATCGCGATGGTCGTCGATGCATTCGCGCTGTCGGCATCGCGATCGCAAGACGGTGGCATGGACGGAGTCGAGCTCAATGGAGCGCATGGCTACCTGATCTGCCAGTTCCTGTCGCCGCTCACCAATCGTCGTCATGACGAGTACGGAGGTTCAACCGAGAACCGCGTCCGCTTTCCCCTCCAGGTCGCCGCTGCGATCCGCGAACGCTGCGGTCGGCAATTCCCCCTCGGGATCCGAATCAGCTTCGACGAATACGTGGGAGCGAGCGGAATCGAGCCTGGCGAGGCCGACAGGATCGCCGCCGCGCTGCACGCAAGCCAGCTGTTCGACTACCTGTTCGTCAGCGGCGTCAACTACCACACCCTGCACAAGCTGTTCCCGCCCGCGATGGCCGAGGTGGGCGGTCACATGGTGCCGAACGCTGCGCGGGCACGCAAGGTGATCGACGCTGACATCCCGGTGTTCATTTCGGGCGGCATCTCGACGATCCAGGCAGCGGCACAGGTCGTGGCCTCGGGCAGCGCGGACATGGTGGCAATGGTCCGCGCCCAGATGGCCGATCCCGATCTCGTTCGCAAGGCGCAGGAGGGTCGCACGGACGAGATTCGGCGGTGCGTCGGCGCCAACCAGGGTTGCACCAAGCGTTCGCTGCTCAGCCTGCGCTCGGTGTGCACGGTCAACGCCAACATGGGCCGTGAATTCCACTGGGGTGATCTCACGCCGGCGACCACGATCCGCCGAGTCGTTGTCGTCGGCGCCGGACCCGCCGGCCTGCAGACGGCCGAGACGGCGGCCAAGCGCGGGCATGCAGTCACGGTCCTCGAGCGCGAGGCAGAGATCGGAGGCAACCTGCGGTTCGCTCGTGCGCTGCCCAAGCGCGACTCCTGGGGTTACCTGATTGAAGACCTCGCCGCCTCGCTGGAACGCCTGGATGTAGAGATCCGCACCGGTACCACGGCCAGCCCGGCGCTGCTCGACGAGCTCGCGCCCGACGCGGTGGTTGTCGCGACGGGCGCGACCTATGACCACACTGGGTTCTCGATCAACCTGCCATTCAGGGACGGCATCCCGGGCGCGACCTCCGGACGCGTGTTCGATCCGATCGAGGCGCTGAGCGATCCGGATGCGCTGGGACGGCACGTCGTAATCTGCGACGACACCGGCGGTATCGTTCCGCTGGGCCTGGCTCAGCTCCTGGTCGACCGGGGCCAGGACGTTGAGATCGTGACCTCCAAGCTGCACGCCGGTCCGGAGATCATCGGAACCTGGGAGCTGCCGTGGGTGCTTCCGGCCCTCCTCCGCGCGGGCGTGCGAATCACCTCACAGGCCTATCTGGAGAGCATCCACTCCGAGACGGTGACGATCGCCAGCATCTGGGGGGAGTACGAGCCGCGGACGGTTCCCGCAGACTCAATCGTCCTGACTCAGCTACGCGAGGCGGACAACGCGCTGTTCCGCACGCTGAAGGCCGCGCCGCACGACTACGAGCTCCACGCGATCGGCGACTGCCTCGCACCCCGCGAGGTGGACGACGCCATCTTCGACGGCACGTCGCTCGGCCGGCAGCTGTGACGACGAGGAGATGAGTGCAATGGTTCCCAAGCAGATCTACATCACAAAGCGCGCGCCTGCTTACACGACGGAGCAGTGGGGGCAGCGGTGGCGCCGGCACGGAAGCTTCGTCCGAAGCTTGCCGCTGTGGGCCCAGATCCGTCACTACGAGCAGTGCCGGGTGCTGAGCCCGCAGGCGGCGGCGCCGGCCCTTTTCGAGGGGCTTTCGCAGGACGTGTACGACGGCGTCGGCATGGTCTGGTTCCGCAGCCCGGAGGCGGTGCGGATGGCACTCGGCGATCCGACGGTGGACAGCGTCTTCGAGGACGAGAAGGACGTCTTCAACGACCCGATCGCCGACACCTCGCTGTTCACCCGCGAGGTGGTTTTCCGCGACACCGGAGCTACTACGGTGAAGCTGGTGGCCTTCCTGCGGCGCCGACCAGGCCTTACGCGGGCCGAGTTCTCCGAGAGCTGGGAGCACACCCATGGGCCGCTGTTCCTGCAAGTGCCAGACATCGACGCTCATGTGACCAAGTATGTCCAGAATCATGTGGTCGAAGAATTCACCGGCGTGTTCGGTAACGACTTCGACGGTGTCGTCGAGATCGGCTTCGCTCGCATCGAGGACATACCGAACACCTTCCGGCAGCAGTACCTGGACACCGTGCGACCGGACGAGTTGCGGTTCGTAGACGTTGACAACATGATCGTCCTGCTCACGGACGAGGCGCTGCTCTATGAAGACGCGCTCACCCCGTTTCAGGAGGGCACGCCGGCGGGAGTGGTGGCGGCCGGGACGACCGGCGCGGCGACGTGAGGACCACCGTCCTCGGCCGCTCCGGGATCGAGGTATCGCGTGTCGCGTACGGTGGGGGCCCGCTCGGCGGCGGGATGGGCCACTTCGACGAACAGACATGTGTTGCCTCGGTCCGGCGAGCGCGCGATGTGGGCATCAACCTGTTCGACACAGGTCGCGTCTACGGGCGATCCGAGGAGCTGCTCGGGCGCGCCCTAGCCGATCACCTACGCACGGATCGCGACGAGATCGTGATCTCCACCAAGGGCGGCGTGCGCGCCTCCGGATCTGCCCACCCGGGTGACAGCGGGGTCACGCGCGACAGCAGCGCCCGAGCGCTGCGGGCCGACTTGGAGACGAGTCTGGCGACGCTGGGAGTGGACTACATCGACGTCTATCAGGTGCACTGGCCGGATCCCCTGGTGCCGCTGCCGGAGACCGCAGCCATCCTGCAGGCGCTGCGTGACGAGGGCAAGATCCGGCATATCGGCGTGTCGAATTTCACGGCCGAGCAGATGGCTGCCTTCGAGCAGGGCGCACCGATCGAGACGCTGCAGCCGGGCTACAGCATGCTGCACCGTGATCCGGAGCGCGATGAGTTGCGGTACGCCGGCGCGCACGGAGTCGGAACGCTGGTGTACGGCCCGCTCGCCCACGGGCTGCTCGCCACCGCCGCGCTCGACCCGGAGACGGACTTCAACCCCCACGATTGGCGGCGCAACCACGGCTTCTTCGCCCCGCCGACGCTTGCCCGCAACCAGCTGGTGGTGGGCAGGCTCGATGCGTTCGCGCACGAGCGCGGCTACACCGTCGCTCAGCTGGCGATCGCGTGGGTCCTGGCCCAGCCCTGGGTGGACGTGGCGATAGTCGGAACCGGTAAGGCCGCCCACATCGACACCGCCGCGACGGCTGCCGAGATCGAGCTGAGCAACGAGGATCTGATGGCGATCGAGGGCATCCTCGCCGACGCCGTCAGCGTCCCGTTCTTCCAGCTAGAGGACATGTAGGAACTCACACCGAGCCACCGGAGAAGCCATGACACAGGTCAAGTTGTTCGATCCGTTTCCGCGGACGGCGGGCACGACGCTCGAGGCGTTCTCCGCCCACTGGACAGGGGTCCACGCGGTCATCGCCAAGGAGCAGATCCCGCAGATCAGGCACTACGTGCAGAGTCACCGCGTCGAGCACAAGCCGGCGGTGCTGGACGAGCCGCTGGCTCCGACCTGGTGCGACGGTGCGTCGGAGACCTGGTACGACAGTCCCGCCGACCTGCGGCAGATGATCGGAGAGGCCGGCGTCGCGGCGCTCATGCGCGACGAGGAGAACTTCATGGATCTGTCTGTAATCCGTCACCCTGTCCTCACGCACGAGCATCTCATCGACGCCGGGCGACTGGGTCCCGAGCCCGAAGGGGTGAAGGTCCTGCTGTTCACCCGGCGCAGGCGCGGCAGCACGCCCGCGGAGTTCCAGCAACGTTGGCTGTCCGCGGACGATGTGTACGCCGGTCGGGCGCTCGGGGTCACCCGGCACGTCGCCTGCACGGCGCTGCCCGAGACCTACACCTTCTTGTTTCCGAACCCGGACGTCCGCGACACCGCACAGGATCCGTACGACGGCGTGCGCGAGCTGTGGTGGGAGTCGCCGGAGGCGGTCGAGATCGCGGCCCGCGAGGCCACCCCCGCGTGGGAGCAACTCATGCACCCGGAGGCCGCGGACGTGTCACGCTCCTTCGCCCTCTTTGCCCGGGAGCGCGTGATCATCGCGTAGCTTCTCGGTGGCTGACAGCTACTACTCTGGGCCGGCGGCGACAACGTTCGCGGCGCGTGGCGCCGGCGGGATGCCGAACGTCGGGAACTCCGGCGGCGTCGTTTGCATCCACAGCGTGCGCCACCCATCCGTCCATTCCAGCGGTTCGTACGTCGAGTCGTTGTAGATCTTCTGCATTTCGCAGTAGTACTCGACCACGACACCGCATGGGTCGGCGAAATACGCCGCGATGTTATTGCCCACCCCGTGTCGCACCGGCCCCCAGAGCAGATAATGCCCGGCCTCGTATACGCGGTCACCGATCCTGCCGAGGTCGGCGATGCTCTGCACTTCCCACGCGTGGTGGTGAAGCTCACCCGGGCCGGGCATCACGCCGAGACCGTGATGGTCGACGTTGCACCGCAGAAAGTAGCCACCGGCGATCGCATCGGAGATCCTGAAGTCGAGGATCTCCTGCAGGAAGTCCGCCAGCGGCTTCGGTTCGGGCACCCGCAAGGTCACGTGTCCGAAGCGATTGGGACGAACACCGGGCGGCGTCTGCGTCGCAAACTGGATCGGCGTCGCGGGAGTCGGATCCTTCTCCATACCGACATACACCTCGAAGGTGAAGCCCCCGGGCGCAACGAAGCGGAACCCGTCCTCGAACATCGCGTCATCCGGAGCATCGAGAACGCCGACGCCGACGTCGGCCAGGCGCTGGCGGATCGCGTCCAGAGCCCCAGCGTCGCTCGCCTCCAGGCCGATGTGGTCGGCACCGGCGCGCTCGGCATCGATGTAATGCAAGGCGTGGTGGGTGACGCCGGCCGACAGGAACACCCCGCCGCCGATGCGAGCGGTCTCAGTCAGGCCCATGACCTCAGTTGCTTGGGCAACGCAGGCGTCGACCTCGGGAGTAGCGATCGCCACGTGGCCGATCGCGCTGATCACTGGAGCCCTCATCGCCGCCAGCACCCGCTTAGCGGTCGCCGCAGGTATGCCATCGGTGGCCTGCATGTCGCACGCTTGGTCACGGTCATTCCTGCACTTCCTTTCGGCTCCCGACAACGAGAAGCATCGTACCCATGCTAATGATACGCATCAAATGCCAGAAAGTCCCCGCGACCGATGAGAATTGCGTGCGCCGCGGCACTAATTACCGGTGTTTGCATTCATCATTAGAATCATGTCTATCATCACCTTGGTCGGTGCCCAATGACGGACAATCCCGCCGCAAAACCGACGTTTGACACGCCGAGATAGAGGAGACATAGATGGCGATCAACGCTCCATCTGACAGCCTGAGCGAGACGTCATTCGACGTGGTCGTAGTCGGAGCAGGAGCCGCCGGTCTGACGGCCGCGGCGGTTGCCGGACGCGAGGGAGCCCGGGTCCTTGTGCTCGAGGCTGGATCCTCCGTTGGCGGAACCACAGCGAAGTCGTCAGGCGGCTTCTGGGTTCCCCGCAACCGGCTGATGCACGAACGGGCCGCGAATGACGACCGCTACGTCGACGATCGAGATGGGTGCCTCGCGCACATGGCCCGTCTTTCCTATCCCGAGTTCTACAAGCGCGGCGCCGAGCGACACGGGCTTCCGCAGTTCGAGTGGGACCTGATCGTGAACTATTACGATCATGCAGCCGAGGCCTTCGAGGAGCTCGAGGCCAACGGTGATCTGCAATACATGATGCTTGGGTCCTTCCGCGGCGATGATCTGGGACTGCCGACCTGGTATGAGACTGAGGAGGACGGGAACACGTACGGTCGGCTGCTCACATCGCAGCCGTTCACCTCCGACGACGGCGATGTCGGCCCTCTGGACACGACGCGCACCGGCGGCTCGGATGCCGCGATGATCGCGCTCGGCGCGACCTTCGGAGACGGCACCGACCTGATCCGGCATCTGCTGCGCGCGGCCTTCAAGTACGGCGCCACCGTCGTCGTCGGCCACCGAGTGCGTGACGTTGTCCTCGACGCCGACGGGGCTGCTGTCGGAGTCGTGGCCGAGAGCCTCGAAGGCCAGACGACGATTATCGCGCGGCGGGGCGTCGTGTTCGCCAGCGGCGGCATGGAGCACAGCCAGCGGCTACGCGAGCAGTACCTTCGCGGACCGATCGTCGGCTCCTGCGGCGCGCACACCAACCGCGGCGACTTCATCGACATCGCCGCCAAGCTGGACATCGCTCTGGCGAACATGAAAGAGGCGTGGTGGGCGCAACTGCCGCTCGAGCCCTGCCTCGAGAGCTTCGAGCAGGGGGAACTGGTCAACCAGAACTACGGCGACAGCACGATCGTCGTCAACGCCTCCGGCAATCGCGTGGTCAACGAGAAGGAGTCCTACAACGAGCGCGGCAAGATCCACTCCGTGCGCGATGCCGACGGCAACTATCCCAATCGCCTCCTGATCCAAATCTTCGACGATGCGATCGTGCAGGACGACACAGACTGGCCGGCCCGCTGGCCGATCCCCAAGGCGAACGACATACCGTCCTACATCCTCCAGGGCGAGACCCTGCCGGAACTCGTCGACGCCATCTCGGCCCGCTTGGTCGAGCTGTCAGATCGCACAGACGGCTTCTCGCTCGAGCCCTCCTTCGGAGAACAGCTGGCAAAGGCGATCGAGCGTTTCAACGGCTTCGCCCGGGCTGGCAAGGACGAGGATTTCGACCGTGGAGCGACGTGGGCTCAGCGCTACTTCAGCGTCGAGTACCGCGATGATCCGATGCCCAACTTCACGATGTATCCAATCTCGGACACCGGTCCGTTCTACGCGGTGATCCTGGGGGCCTCGTGCCTGGGTACAAAGGGCGGACCGAAGATCAACACGCGCAGCCAGGTGCTGCGGAGCGATGGGACGCCGGTCCCCGGACTCTACGGCGCGGGCAACTGCATCGGGTCGCCGACCGGAGCCGCCTACTGGGGTGGCGGCAGCACCCTCGGTCCTGCCATCTTCCACGGCCTCCTCGCAGGCAGGAACGTCGTGAACGAACCGGCCCGGGGACTCGCCGGCACCACCGTCTGAGATCAGGCCATCGAGTAAGACCGCGGGCCCGCCGGGCCTGCGTATTTATTGAGAAGAGGGAGCACACATGACTGACCAACACGCAGGCGCCGACGAGCGCACTGTGGATGTCATCGTTGTTGGAGCGGGAGCGGCAGGATGCGTCGCGGCGCTGCGCGCCGCCGAGGATGGGGCGCGGGTCATCGTCCTCGAGGCAGCGGCACAGCCCGGCGGCACGACTGCCAAGTCGAGCGGCGGATACTGGATACCGAACAACTCGCTGATGCGGGCCCGCGGGATCGAGGATCCGCGCCCAGACGCGCTGCGCTACATGGCGCGCATGTCGTTCCCCGACCGCTACGACCCCGCGCACGAGACGCTTGGCCTGGATCGGCGCGATTACGACGCGATCGCGAACTTCTATGACCATGCCGGTGAGGCAATCGACTGGCTGGCCGAGAAAGGGTATCTGTCGACGATCGAGATGATCGGCTTCAACGGCGTGCCCGGAGACTTCGCGCCCTACTACGAGCAGCCCGACCTGGATCGAGCACCGTACGGCCGACATCTTGGACCAGCCTACGACGAGGAGGCGGTGCGTCTGGCGGCGAACCGTCCGATGCGCGGTCAGGGAGGCCTCGCCCCGACGGTCGGCAGCCAGGGCGACGGCTACGAGTTGAGCCGCCAGCTCGTGTCGGCACTGGAACGCGCCGGCGTCGAACTGCTGCTCGAGCACCGTGTCGATCGGGTCCTCACCGACGGCGACGCGGTCAGCGGCGTATCGGCGACGACGCCGGACGGAACGCGAGTCTTCCAGGCCCGCAGGGGCGTGATCTTCGGCAGCGGCGGCTTCAGCGTCGATAAGCAGCTGTCCGACAGTCTGCTGGCCGGACCGATCTACGGCACCGGTGCCGCCCCGACCTGCCGCGGGGACTTCATTCGGTTCGGGCGCGAGCTCGGCGCTGAACTGGGCAATGTGGAGAACGCATGGTGGTGCCAAGTGCCGCTGGAACCGGCGCTCGACGAGCGGGTGCTGGAATGGCTGATCTTCATGCCCTACGGCGACTCGATGGTGATCGTCGACCGCGAAGGGCGTCGCGTGGTCAACGAGAAGGCCGTGTACAACGACCGCGGGCAAGCGCACTTCATCGGCGGCAGCGCCGAGGGATACCCCAACCGCGTGCTGATGATGATCTACGACGACGCCGTCGGACGTAGCGAAGTGGACTGGCCGACCCGGTGGCCGGTCCCCCTGCCCGAGGGTGAGCTCTCCCTGCGCGCCACCGGAATCGACGAGCGCACGCTGGTGATCTCCGGTGACACGTGGGAGGACCTCGCGCGACAAATCGCCGAACGTCTGGCCTCGGTCTCGGACAAGACTGATGGCTTTTCGCTCGCACCGGATTTCGTGGAGCAGCTCGAGCGCACGATCGCCACCTTCAACGGCTACGCCGAGACGGGCGTCGACGAGGAGTTCGATCGCGGCAGCGCGCGGATCCAGAAGGACATGGCCGGTCCCGGCCGACCCGGTAATGACAAGAACCCGACGATGTTCCCGTTCCGTGAGAGTGGCCCCTACCACTGCATGCTGCTCGGCGCCGGCACACTCGAGACCAAGGGCGGTCCCCGGGTCGACGACAACTCCCAGGTTCTGCGCCCGGACGGAACGCCGATCCCCGGACTCTACGGGGCGGGGAACTGCATTGCCAACCCCACCGCCGAGGCCTATTGGTCAGGCGGCGCCACCCTCGGAACCGCGATCGTCACCGGCTACCTCGCCGGCGCGAGCACGACCCGCGAGCTGTCGTCCGCCGCGGCCGCTGCGCGCTGACAGAGGACCGAGTTGGCTCGACGGACTCCTCCGCCGAGCCAATCCCACGGGAGGCCGCTGCGCTATTCAACCCAGCGCAGCGGCCGGTCCATCAGATCCCGGTTTTCTTTGATGCGCCGCTGCTTGCCCTCGAGTAGGTGGGCGCGCATCGCGGCCTCAGCTGCGTCTGGGTCGCCCGCCGCCAGCGCCGTCAGGATGTTCTCGTGCCCCTCGACCGTGATCCGCTTGAACTCACGCGAGTGCCTGAGGTCGGCCACTCCACGGTCGGCGACGGTCAGCAGAGTCTCGGTGAACGCCTCGACCACGATATTTCCTGTGGCCCCCGCGATCGCATGGTGGAAGCGGCGGTTAGCGTCCATGATGTTCTCCTCGTCGGCATCGATGGCCGCCTCCAGTTCGGCGTTGATCTCACCCAGGCGTCGAACCTCGGTCTCGGTGATCTGCCGCGCGGCCAGGCGTGCCACGGTCGGCTCGAGCCACGCCCGCGCATCTAGGACCTCGGCCAGCGTGGCCCGCTGAAACTGCAGAATCAGCGTAAGAGACTCGGTGAGGTCAGTGGGATCTGGTGTGCGAACAACGGGGCCACCACCAGGCCCGGACCGGATCGTGACAACGCTACGCGTCTCCAGGATGCGGAGCGCTTCGCGCAGTGTCGTCCGGCCAACGCCGAGCTGCTCGATCATTTCACGCTCACGTGGAAGTCTGGTACCGGCTGGAAGACGAGAGTCCACGATGTACTCGACGAGGTCCCGAGCTATGACCTCCGATCGCTTCTGGAGCCGTCGATTGGAGAGATGGAGAACCCGCCGTTCATTCCCTGGGACCGGATCATTCCCTGGGACCGCATCGTCAGCAATGCCTTCACCGATGTTCACAAAGGCGAGTCTATACACCCAGCGCGACGCTCCTACCAGGTTAATATTCATCATAATGATGATGGAAGACAAGCGGCGACGGCGCACCGTCGCTCATACGAGGAGGGCTTTCATATGACGAACGCATCCGGTCGACTGGCTGGCAAGGTGGTATTGATCTCCGGAACCGGAGGAGGACAGGGCCGGGTCGCCGCAGAGATCTTCGCTCGCGAGGGAGCAAAGGTCGTGGGCTGTGATATCGATCCCAACACGGCCAGCGAGACCGAGCGGCGCGTACGCGCCGCCGGATTCGAGATGACGTCGGTCGGCGGGCTTGACCTCGCTGATCCCGAGCAGTCTCGCTCATGGATCGAGGGTGCCGTTACCCTGCACGGCGGGATCGACGTCCTCTACAACAACGCCAGCCTGCCACGTTTCGCGCCATTCGCGGAGATGAGCGTGGAAGACTTCCAGTTCACAACCAGAAACGAGATCGACGTGCTCTGGTATGCGACCCAGGCAGCCTGGCCACATCTCGTCGCCCGCGGCGGTGGCGCGATCGTGAACATCGCCTCGATCGCTGCCATCGTGGGTCTGCGCGACATGCCTCAGTCAGCGCATGCGGCGGCCAAGGGGGCGGTGATCGGCGTCACAGCCCAACTGGCAGCGGAGGGAGCCTCGGTCGGCATCCGCGTCAACTGCATCAGTCCCGGCGTGATCAACTCGCCGCCGGTCCAGGAGATCCTGGCGATCGGGGAGCAGTCGCCGCTACGGCCGGTCATCGGCGCAACGGCCCTCGGTCGTCCGGGCGAGCCCGAAGACATTGTCTACGCAGCTCTCTATCTGGCTTCCGACGAGGCCAAGTGGGTCACGGGCAGTCATCTCGTCGTCGACGGCGGCTCGTCAGTGCTCATCTGAGCACTGACGAGATCGGGACTGCGACTCAGAGCCGGTCGTTATCGACACGCATCTGCCGGGGCCAGATGCCCTGCTTGCCGGGCGCCAGGATGCCCGCCGGATCGACGGCATCCTTGATCTTCTCGACGAATCGCAGATACGCGTGATCGTTGAAGTCGTAGTGGGCGGCGACCTCGTCCATCGCGTCCAGATGGGCGCGGAACTCGCCAAGCCCCAGCTTCCGCGCGACCCCCACCATGCGCTTCGTAGTGGCATAGGCGCGGCGAGCCGCGTCCTCGTCGGACGCATCGAAGACGATCAGCCCGACATGGATCAGGCTTCGTGCGTTCACGTTCGTGCTCCCGACCATGTAGTCCAGACCGGCCTGGTCCTCAAGCGCTCTGCGGAGGACCTCATGGGCCTCGCGCACGGTCGCGCCAACCAACGGTATGACCGGGGAAAAGCCGACGTGGCCACCATCGTTCGCGCTGTACCAACCCGTGATGTTGTTCATCTCGAGGTTGGGGACACCACCGGCCACAAGCTCCCCAGGGTGCGCCAGGTTGGGGATGTCATCGAACGCGTGCTTGACTCCCCATACGTCCGCGCCAGGAATACGTGCGAATGCGTCCTTGATGATCGCGTACTGCGCATCGACCACCGACTCGGTGCCGTACAGGGCGGCTTTCAACAGCCACCGGCCGGATTCGATCTTGCGAGCGATTTCGTCGATCATCAGCGTCCGGGATCGGCCCGTCCCCGTCATAGAAGTCGGTGCGACGGCCGAACGCCGACGCGTAGATCAGCGTGTTGTAGATCACCGGTCCCGCCTCGATGTGCCGCCCGAGACGTAGCTGCCGCAACGTGTCGACCAGTGGCACGATGTCCTCCTCGTTCCACACCCGCACCCACACGGGCATGTACACATCGGGTGCAGGCAGAAGCCAGACGCCCATCTTGGTGACGATCCCGAAGTTCGACTGCATGAACAGCCGATCGAGGCTCGGCCCGAACGAGCGCTTGTACAGATGCCACGCCGGGTTATCCGCCATCGCTCCCATCCCCGTTCGCAGCAACTCCCCGTCGGCCGTCACCACCTCCAACCCGCAAGGCGCCTGCTGGTCGGAGCCGTTCACCCCATAGGTGAATCCGTACTCGAGCGAGTTCCCGACCACGCTGCCCCAGCCGAGGTCGGTATTCGACAGCATCAGACGGTGCCCGCGTCGCGTGATCTCCTCGTACAGAGCGCGCCACGTCACGCCCGGCTCAACCTCGGCGTATGCGAGATCCTCGTTGATCTCCAGCACCCGGTCCATCCTCCGCAGGCTGACGGTCATCGATCCCCTGATACGCGTCCCAGCGCCGCCATATCCGTTGTTCTTGCCGGTCGAGTGCGGCCACAGCGGGATTCCGTGCACGCCGGCAATCCGCACCACGGCCTGTACCTCCTCGACCGTCACCGGAAGCACCACCACCGATGGTGTCCAGTCGTCCCAAGAGTCGGGCTGGAACGGATCGCGAAACTCCCACAGACTCTCCTCGTCGGTCAGGACACGCTCACTTCCAAGCGCCGCTACGAGCTCGTCTATCGCACCATCCGAGATCTCAGTCGATCTGACCGCCATCGCGCTCTCTCCCTCGTTGATAATCCACTCGACGTACGAGGATCGGTTTCACCGCCCACGGTGTTAACTGATGCTTGGAGATCCGACGCGCTCGAGGATCTCCTGACCGAATCGCTTCACCCACTCTATCTTGTCGACCGTGGTCATCTCCCCACTGTGACTGCGGTAATCAGAGGCTGGCGAGACGACGGCATCCGTCAGACCGAGCTCTTCCATGCGCCGGAAGTCGTCGACCGTCGACGCTCCCATCACTCCACCGTGTATCTCAAAATCGTGACGCGACCGGCCGCGCTCGTCCAGCAGGGAATGAAGGCTGTTTACGCAGCGCTCGGTCTCCTCCCACGTGGAGGGCACGCCGACCCAGCCATCTGAATAGTCGACCGCATCAGCGAGGCTCTTGCCCTTGTGCCCACCTATGTAGACCGGCATGGGCGCGGTAATCCCGGGAGATGACATCATCCGCGGGAAGTCGTAGTACTCGCCGTGGTATTCGAACCACTCGCCGGTCAGCGCGCGACGGACGATCTCGATGCCCTCGATCATCCGCGATCGCCGTGAGGCGAAGTCCATCTGGACAGGTGCGAACTCCTCAGGCCAGACCGCTTGGCCGACGCCGAGCCCAAAGCGGTTGCCCGAGAGGATCGCGAGAGTCGCCGCACGTTTGGCCACCAGTAGCGGCTGATGCAGCGGGAACTTCAGTACATAGGTGTAGGCACGCAGCGTCGTTGTGCGCGCGAACACGGCGGCTAGCATCGTGGTCGGCTCCAGAAATGGCGCGGTTGGTTCCCAGCCTCGCTTGCCATCGTCGGTGTACGGATACGGTCGTGAAACGTGTTCTGGATAGAACAGCCCCTCGTGCATGGCGACGGAGTCAAAACCTGCCGCCTCGGCGGCGATGGCTGTCTCGATGTAGTCCTGCGGGTCGCCGGTGGAGTGCCAGATCGTGAAGCGCATCACTTACCGGTAAGCCAATTAATCGCGTCGGGTGGGTGCCACGCTCCCGACTTCGACTTCACGAAGTTGACGCCCAACGCCGCGTCCGGAATGTGACGCCGTAACCTTGGTTGCCGGCGAAGTACCAATATCCACCCTCTTCCCATACGCGACCTGCTATGGCTGTCTATCAACCATACCATTGCCCTGCGACATGTGACCAAGCTGGAGAGGCAAAGCCGGTGTTCACGCCGCGCCGCGATCGCACTCACGTCGTCGCCTCCGTCACGATCAGCGAGCGCGGAGCTTGGCGAACGGCATGGTGGGCGGCGTGGCGGGCGAAGACAGCCGCAGGCCCGAGCGTGCTACCCCCTGACCAGTAGCCGGCACCGGCGGGCGACGCGACGCAGTTGCCGGCGCCGTAGAGCCCCGGAATCGGGCTTCCGTCGGATCGGAGGACCTCACCGTCGGGACTTGTCCTCGGACCCCCGTTGGTATCGAGGACGCTGCCGGCGAGGATGATGCAGTGATAAGGCCCGTCGTCGAGTGGCCACATAGTGGAGTTCTTGTCGTTCTCGGCGTGAGACGGCCCGGTCCAGTCGAACTCGACCTCTGTCTCCCCCCGATGGAAGTCCTCGTCGATGCCTTGTCGAGCGAAGTCGTTGAACCGCTCGATAGTGGCCTCGAGCTCTACAGCAAAGTCAGGAGCAAGACGCACCGCGCCGATGCGTTCCCCATAGGACTCCAGCCGCGCGTCGATCCCGGCGGCTAGCTCCCCAACCGTTCGACCGCTGATGACCCATGGCTCGGCGGGATCTGGGCTTGGCCACTTGTTGGGCTGGGACGTTTGGTCACGGACGATGAAGTCGTCAAAGACGAGAAACGTGAGATGGTTCGGCAAACCCCCACTCTCGTCGCGCACGAAGTGGATCTTGGACCGCTCGTGGTAGATCAGTTTCTCGTTGACGATGCGGCGGCCCGCGGCGTTGACCATCAGCACGCTGTCGCCGGGAAAGACGCCAACGTGCTGGTCCACCTGCGGATCGATGAGCATCTGTTCAAGCGGATGCTCGGTGCCCCAGCCCTCGCCCATGTTGGCCGGGTCGGCACCGAGGCGTCGGGCGATCTCGATAAAGTCACCGCGGCCGGTCGGTACCGCGCAGCTGCCGTAGAGACCGCCTGGGAAGTGCCTGCGGGTCAACTCTCGGTTGTGCGGCGTACCCCCCGGTCGCGAACACCACCCCCTTCCGCGCCTGCAAAGTCACGGCGCCCTCGGTGGTGGACGCGATCACGCCCACCACCTCGCCTGCGTCGTTGGTGACGACATCGGTTACGCGATGCTCGGTGCGCAGCTCGATGCCGTGCCTGTCGGCGATGCTCGACAGCTGCGCCACCAGATGAAAGCCGGCACCGTATTCGCCGTTGGGTTGCTGGGGTGCGAGATGCGTCCCGAAGCCGTGCTCCACATCGCTGTGGTACTCGACCATCGCCTCATACGCGCCAGTGAAGGATGGAAACTCCATGAGCCCCAGACCGAGCTCGTGCAATTCGTCAAGCACATCGGAGGCCGTGTCGTTGTAGACCCTGATCATCTCGTACTCGCGCTCGCCTAACCCCAGCCGCTCGGCGCGAGGGTCGAACCGCTCTGGAAAGGCGAGCCTCGCCATGTGAGCAAGCGCCCACTCGCGATCTGGCGCGATCCCCCGGGCGCGTCGCAGCGAGTTGTCTGGGACCCACATTCCTGCTCCCGACTTGTAGGTGGTCCCTCCCCCTTCATCGGCGGCGTCTAGCAGCGCCACCGAGCTTCCAAGCTCGCTGGCGAAGATCGCCGCCACATGCCCCGCCATACCAGCACCGACCACGACGACGTCGAACGTGTCCTGCGCCGACGGTACGTGCCCTCGCGGGCGTGGCGGCAACCCGTCGGCGACAGTGCGCTCCCACCAGGGATCACGATAGGGATTCCGCGAAGAGCTCAAACCGTATACCTCTCTCTCACACCCACATCCTGCGCCAATGCGCAGGAACGCGTACCGAACTGGATCACCCTCGTCGAGCTTGACGCGGTTTGCAACCACCCATATGATAATCATAATCATGAAGTCCAGAGACGAACAGATCGACGAAATGATCGGCAAGCTCGAGATCATGGATGCGATGGCGCGCTACTCGCGAGGCATCGATCGCCGCGACGAGGAACTCCTGAGGACCGTCTATCACGAGGACTCGGTCGACAACCACGGGTTCGGGCTGTCAGCGGGCGGTTGGGACATCGCCGCCCTGGTCCGCCGCGACGGCAAGGGGTTTCCCGACCAGTGGAAGCAGACGTTGCATTTCCTTGGGCAGCACCTCATCCAGGTAGACGGTGACCGGGCCGAGAGTGAGGTCTACTTCATGGCCCACGCGATCTACGAGCACGACGGAAAGGACTGGGATCAGGTGAGCGCGGGGCGGTACCTCGACACCTGGGAACGCCGCGACGGTACCTTCAGGATCTCGCAGCGCACCGTCGTGTACGACTGGTTCCGTACCGATCCGATCAACACGCAGTGGCCCGGGCCTGATCACGACGTTCCGAAGATGTATCACGGCGGCGAGGCACTCCCGGCAAACCGCAGCGTGTACGGGAGCCCGGGAGCGGAGGACCCCTCCTACAGCCTCCTGGAGATGTTCAAGGCATCTAGCATCGCCTAGCGGATCCTGTGGCCAGATCAGCCGACCTCATGCAGTAACGGCGCACGTCGATGACCCTGCCTGATACCGCTGCCCTGTTCACGCCATTCGAGGTCAACGGCATCACGCTGCAAAACCGGTTCGTGATGCCTGCGATGCAGCGCGGCATGGCGGCAGATGGCGACCCCTCCGCGTCACTGGCAGACGTTTACCGCTCACGCGTCGAGGGCGGGGTCGGCCTCATCATCAGCGAGTCGACCGCAATAGACCATTACTCGGCGAACTGGCAGCCCAACGCGGTCCGCATGGAGCCGCGGACCCTGGCGAGTTGGAGGAGCGTCATCTCGGCGGTCAAGGGCGCGGGCGGCGTCTTCTTCCAGCAACTCTGGCATCCAGGAGCAATGCGGGTGCCCGGTCCGGACGGAGCGCCCTACGATCGTCCGTCTCTCAGCCCTTCAGGCTTGCTACAGCGCGGCGTCCAAAGCGGCCGCGAGATGACACTCGCGGAGATGGCCGAGATCCGCGAGGCATACGTGCAGGCAGCACTGCTCGCCAAGGGGCTGGGTGCGGACGGCGTCGAGGTCCACGGTGCGCACGGCTACTTGCTCGACCAGTTCCTGTGGGCGGAGACCAATGTGCGCACGGATGGGTACGGCGGCGATGCAATAGAGGCTCGCCTGCGGTTCCCAGCCGAGGTGGTCGGGGCGATTCGCTACGCAGTCGGCCCCAACTTTCCGATCTCCTACCGCTTCTCCCAGTGGAAGGAGGTCGACTTCGAGGCGCGCGTGGTGACCTCCCCAGACGAGCTAAATCTGTTGCTCTCGACGCTGCGTGACGCCGGGGTCGATCTCTTCAACGTGAGCGCACGCCGCTTCCACCAACCTGAGTGGCCAGAGCTGGGCGACCTCGGGCTCGCCGGCTGGGCCAAGTCGCTCACGGACGCTCCGATCATCGCCGTTGGCAGCGTCGGGCTGACGACCGACCTCGCTTCCGAGCTGTGGTTGGGGCAGAACACGATGCCCGAGACCGCACGGAGCATCCACCGGTTGGTGGAACGCTTCGAACGCGGGGAGTTTGATCTTGTCGCCGTCGGACGCGCACATCTAGCCGACGCCGCGTGGGTGAACAAGGTGCGCGAGGGACGCTACGAGGACATCAACGGCTACGAGCCTTTGTTGTTGACGAAGATCGCCGAGTCTTGGAATGACGGGGCGGCCGAGGCGGCCCACTCACCCGTCGCTGAGCAGTCCGCGACCGGGTAGATGGGAGCACCGCGCCGCGTCCCGGCCGAAGCGACAATCGAGAGGAGCGCGCAAATGCATTCAGAGGACGAGACGACGTCGACCGACGTGGTCGTCGTCGGATTCGGCAACGCAGCGCTTGCCGCGGCGATCACCGCGCACGACGCCGGCGCCGAGGTCGTCGTGCTGGAGAAGATGGCGCCGGACGGCGCCGGCGGCAATTCGCGCGTGTCTGGGCAGGTGTGGTTCAACCCCCACGATCCCGCGCTTGCCAGGGTGTACTTGGAGGAGCTGTCGGGCGACATGCCGGTCGCCGATGATGTCGCTGAGGCGTGGGCGGCGGAGACCGCTGAGACGACCGCTTGGATCGTCGAGCGGGGCGCCGAGGCCGAGGGGTCGGTGGAACGCGATCCGCTGGATTCGTGGGGCCAGAAACTGGAGGTGACGGCGATCACCTACCACGACGTGGTGCTGCGCCAGACCGGCTGGGAGACATCACGCGATGAGTTCCCGGAGTTCAACAACGACGGCGGCACCGACTATCACTACATAGGCGACGGCCAGGGCCACTCCCGCCTGTGGCAGACGCTGAGGGCTGCTTTGGAGCGGCGCGGCGTCGAAGTTCACTACGAAACCCGTGCCACTCGCCTGAGTCGTGACGCGGACGGTCGGGTTAACGCCGTCGTCGCGCAGACTCCGCATGGCGTCGTTCGCTTCGACGCTCGCCGCGGCGTCGTCCTGGCGTCTGGTGGGTTCGAGAACAACCAAGAAATGATTCGGACTTATCTCGGCCTGCCGTACGCGACCCCGTGGGGAAGCCCGGCCAACACCGGCGACGGCATCAAGCTCGCCCAGGAGCTCGGTGCAGATCTGGCGAATATGTACAACTACATGCCCTTCATGGGCATCAGAATTCCGGGGTACGAAGTTGGCGAGTTCGTTCAGCCTGCGGGCCCGGGGTTCGTCAACGTCCGCCAAGACGGGCGGCGTTTCATCGACGAAACAATTGCTTACCGCCACGGTAAGTCCCGGATCGGTGGCGCGCTGGAGTTCTATCCGCGCCACTCGATGTGGACGATCTTCGACGAGAACGTCCGTCTCGCCGGCCCACTTGCAATGACCAGGACGCAATACCCGGGCGGCTGGCTCAAGCAGGTGGAGCGCTACACGTGGAGCGACGACAACAGCACGGAGATCGAGGCGGGCTGGATCATCCGGGCCGATTCAATCCGCGAACTGGCCGAACGGCTGGAGATCGACCCTGACGGCCTCGAGGAGGAGATCGCCCGTTTCAACGTGGCATGCGAGGCGGGCCGGGACCCGAGCTTCAATCGTTCCGGCGGCTCCATGGCACCGATACGCCGCGCGCCGTTCTACGGCTACCGCTGGGGCAACATGCTCATAGCAACTCTGGGCGGACTGCGCAAAGACGCGCGGGCGCGAGTACTCGACACGCGTGGCGAGCCGATCCCGGGGCTCTATTGCGCCGGGGAGATCTGTTCCACCTACACCTGGGCGCTGTCAGGCGGGCAGTCGATCTCCGACGCGCTTGCCTTCGGCCGAATCGCCGGGCGAGAGGTGGTCGCCGAGCGGGTCACCGGCTACGAGCACGCCTCGGCATGAAGCGATCACCCCGCCGACGACCATCAGTGAATAAGCAATCGACGTGTCACACGATATGGAGGATGAGCGATGACCGAGTCTGACCAGACGTACTGGTGGCTTGAAGGGGTGTTCACGCTCGACGTGGCGCCGCGGCCAAGCGGATTTGAGCTTGGCGAGGACAGCGAGTACGACGTCATCGTGGTCGGCAGCGGCATGGCAGGCCTGAGCGCGGCCGTGCTCGCGCATGACGAGGGCAGCTCCGTACTCGTACTCGAGGCAGCCGACGAGGTCGGCGGCACAACCTACAAATCGGGCGCGGGCATGTGGATCCCGAACAACGCGATCATGCGCGAACTCGGCATCTTCGATGACCGCGACGAGTGTCTGCGCTACATGGTTCGCGTCGCCCATCCGACTCAGTTCAACGAGCACGCTGAGCACTACGGTGCCAACGAGTGGCAGTGGGAAAAGCTCACGACCTACTACGACAACGCAGCTGACGCAATTCAGGCGCTCGTCGACGCCGGGGCGCTGGACGTCACCTCGTTCCCGTCGTTCACCGGGCGCTATCCGGCAATGCTCTCCTACCACTCAGACCTCGACATGTCGATTCGCGGCTTCTACCGACACCTGATGCCACAGCGGCCAGATGGTGTCCAGGGGATCGGTCACGAGTTGGTACGCCAGCTCGGCGAGGCCGTCAAGCAGCGGGAGATCCCGCTGCGGACCGGTCACCGCGTCGTCGACCTGATCCAGAACGACGCTGGCACCGTGGTCGGGGTCACCGCGGACACAACCAACGGCCGCACGTCGGTCTATGCCCGCCAGGGCGTGATCTTCGCCAGCGGTGGATTCCCGCACAGCGCAGAGCTCATCGACAAGTACTGGCGTGGTCCGCTCTACAGCAGCTGTGCGGTGCCCACAGCGCAGGGCGATTTCGTCAGGATCGGCGTCGAGGCCGGAGCGGAGCTCGGGAATATGCGTAACGGATGGCTCTACGAGGACCTGCTGGAGAAGGCCGCGCACGATCGCGTGTGCATGGAGGGTGGGATCAATGTTCCCCCTGGTGACAGCATGATCTACGTCAATACCGAGGGTGAGCGTGTCGTCAACGAGAAGCTGATCTACCAGGATCGCGCCGAGGTGTTCTGGCAGCGTGATGAGGATGGCGGCTTTCCCAATCGCGTGCTGTGCATGATCTACGACGAGTTCCTCGCTACGGACACCCGCCCGTGGCTGTTCTTCGACGCCTTCATGCCGCCCAAGCCGTGGATCATCTCGGGCTCCACGCTCGAGGAACTGGCGGCCAACATCGACGAACGGCTCACGGGGTTGGAATCCGTGATCGGTGCGATGGAGCTCGCACCTGACTTCGTCGCGCAACTGGGAAAGACCATGGCTCGGTTCAACGGCTTTGCCAAGTCCGGCCGCGACGAGGAGTTTCATCGCGGCGAGACGATGACCGAGTTCGACTGGAACGGTCCCGCGCGGGACGGCAACGAGAAGAACCCGACCATGTACCCCTTCAAGGAGACCGGGCCGTATTACTGCGTGCTGATCTGCGGGATGGTGCTCGACACTAACGGCGGCCCCAAGACCGACGCCCGCAGTCGCGTTCTGCGTCCCGATGGCTCGGTGATCCCCGGCCTGTACGGCGCGGGGAACTGCGTCGCGGCGGTGGCCGGCGACGGCTACCTCTCGGGCGGGAGCACGCTCGGTCCGGCCGCGACCTTCGCCTATCTCGCGGCGCGCAGCGTGGCACTGGAGGCGCGACGGGACCCATCCTATCCTCCGTCCGCCAACACGGCGACCGCGTAAGCGACGTCTACGCTACCGAGGGTTTAGTTGAGAAGCGCTGCACTGACGGCCGCGAGCCAGTCGGATGCTCGTCAGCCGACCAGTGCCGGAGCCAGCCGTCGCCAGGCCTCGAGCGGGAGCTCACCCTCAGGCGCCCCGAGCACCTGAACAGCCACGTGGTCGGCCCCAGCCGCGTGGTGAGCCGCGATCCGCGCGGCGATCGCCGACTCGTCCCCCCAAGCTACGATCGCGTCAACGAGGCGATCGCTGCCACCGCCTGCCAGGTCGGCGTCGGTGAATCCGAATCTCCCCAGGTTGTCGGTGTAGTTCGGCAGCGTGAGGTACATGGCCATGTAATTGCGTGCTGTCGCACGGGCGCTGGCCGGATCGTCGTCGAGGATCACCGCCTGCTCAGGAGCGATTACCACATCAGGGCCGAGCAGCTCCCGTGCATAGCGGGTGTGCTCGACCGGCATGAAGTAGGGATGCGTGCCGGCGGAGCGCGCCTGCGCCATCTCCAGCGAACGCGGACCAACAGCCCCGAGCAAGCGACGATCCACGGCCACCGCCGGCACGGCCTCCTGGTCGAGTACGTCCAGGAACCCTGCCATCGCGGCCAACGGACGGCTGTAGCGCTCGCCTTCACCGGAGCCGTCAACCAGCGCGGCATGACTGCGTCCCAATCCAAGTACCAGCCGTCCGGCATGATCCGCTTCGATCTGCCCGCACAGCGATGCGACCTCCACGGGATCGTGCATCCAGATGTTGAGGATGCCCGTAGCGACGTTGACAGAACCAGTCGCCGCGAGCAGCCGCCGGACATCGTCGAGCAGCCCGCCACCGACTCCTCCAGGTATCCACAGCGTTCCATACCCGAGCTCCTCCAGAACGGCAGCTGCCTCCGCCGACGCCCCGTGGTCGGGATGGAAACGCAGGTCGATGCTCCACACGCCGACGGCGCCGAGCGCCATATGAGGGTCCGAGTCGCTTTTTCGCATCTGATTCTGTCCTTTCCTCGCCGGCCCGAGCGTGCTCAGCGCGCTTCCCAAACCGGCGCGCGCTTCTCGACGAAAGCGCGCACGCCCTCTTCGCGATCGCGGCTCGCGTATACATCGGGACCAACGTTCAGCCTAAGCGCGCTGTGCAGTGGCGTTCCCCAGCTCTTGACGACCATCTGCTTGTAACGCTGGAGCGTGAGCGGCGCGCCGGAAACAATTGAGCGCACGAGCTCCTCCGCCCGCTCGGCCAGCTCTGCGCGTGGAACGACGTCGTTGAGCAGCCCCCAGCGCAACGCCTCCTGCGGCGATAGCGGCTCGCCCGTGTAGAGCATGCGGAATGCAACCGCACGCGGCAGCAGCCGAGGCATGACAACCGAGCCGAAGTTCGCACCCATTCCCCGCTTGACCTCGGGGAGCGCGAGGTGGGCGTGCTCAGCTGCGATCCGCAGGTCGCACGCGATAGCGAGCTCGCAGCCGGCGCCGACCGCCGGGCCGTTGAGCACGGCGATCGTCGGCTTGCCGATCTCGATGAGGACCTCGAACAGGTTGCGGTTCGAGCCCCGCATCGGATGCGGTGGCCCCAGCCCCTGGGTCCGGGCACGCTCGTCGAGCTCCTTCAGGTCGACGCCGGCACAGAAGGCCTCCTCACCGGCGCCGGTGAGGACGATCGCCCAGATGTCGGGGTCGTCGTCCAGCTCGACGAGCGCCTCGATCAGAGCGTGGGTGAGCCCGATGCTGAGCGCATTGCGCCGCTCGGGGCGATCGAGTGTCAGGTACGCCGCGTGGTCGCGGCGATCAAGGTGGAGCTCGTCGCTCACTGAACCGGTCGCTCGCCGCCTACGCGCTCGCGGATCGAGCTGAACGATGCCGCCGACGCATCGGTCGAGCGCAGAACGCCCATGTGCGAGGAGGCGAGGTCGAGCGAGGTGAGCAGATCGATGCGCGTCGACTGATACAGCGCCCGCTTGATCATGGCGACCGCCACCGGGTTGGCAGCGGCGATCCGGGAGGCCAGCGCGTACGTCTCGGTCAGCAGCTCGTCGTCGTCGTACACGTGATTGACCAGGCCGATCCGGTGGCACTCCTCGGCGTCGTAGAAGTCGCCGGTCATGAAGATCTCGAAAGCCTTGGCGATACCGACCAGCCGCGGCAGATACCACAGCCCGCCGGCACCGGGCACGAAGCCGACGCGGATGTAGCTCTCGCACAGACGTGCCGAACGCGCCGCCAGACGCATGTCGCACATCAGCGCCATGTCGAGCCCAGCGCCGACCGCCGCGCCGCTGATCGAGGCGATGATCGGCTTGTCCAACGCGTCGACGAGTCTCGGAATACGCTGCACGCGCAGCCTCAGCAGCTCCTTCTGCTCGAGCGGGCTCGATACCCATCTCACCGGTGACCCGTCCGAGATCGACCCCTGAGCAGAATGCGTCGCCCGCGCCGCGTAGCACCACGACGCGCACGCCTGGATCGCCAGCGGCCTCCTCTAGTGCGTCGGCCCACTCGTCGATCATCGGCAACGTGAACGCGTTCTTGCGCTCGGGTCGGTTGAGCAGGATCGTCGCGACCCCGCTCTTCGACGCTGTATTCCAGGTCAGCCATCACTTCTCCTCATCGTCGCGGTCGGCGTGACACCGCCGGCTCGGCCATCGGCCAACACGCCGTTCGTGGCGGCGCCCAATGCTGTCTCCAACGCCGCCCGGAGCTCGGCTTCGTGGTCTGCTCCGATGCCCGTCGCCCGGAAGGCGACGTGCCCATCCGGGCGCACCAGCAAGACGCCATGGTTGCCGTGGCCGCGAAGCTGCGACCAGGCGCCGTCGGCATCGACCAGGTCGCCGTCCGGCGCCACCCGGAGCGCGTCGAGCGGCACGCCGGTCTCCGCTGCAAACGCCTGTGCGGCATCGCACCACTCGGCGCCATCTGCACCAGCCAGGAGTAGGAAACGACCGCTCGAGACGAGGTGATGCGTCGGCACCCGCGCTCCGTCCCGCAACAGCCAGGCATGCGGCATGCGGTGCCCGGGCCGCGCGACCGGCTCGTAATGCGACCCCACCGGGTCGTGGGGCGGCGGCGGCGTACCGTCACGGACGACCGTCGGGCTGTCAGCGTAGTCGTAGCCGAGATCGATGTCGGCGTGCTGGAACTCGCGCCTCAGCGTATAGATCATCTCGCGCAGCTGCGCCCGGCGCACCTCGCCATCGAAGGTATCGGAGAAGAGCCGGCTCAGCACGTCACGATTGTGCTCCTCGCTCGCACCCGCGCAGCATCCCGAAGCCCCCGCTGACCGACAGGTGGTTATAGAAGGAGAAGGTGGCGAAGTCGACGCGCGCCTGCGCGACCGGCTTGCGTTCGGCCTCATAGGTGGCGAGCAGCGCCGGAGACGGCATAGCCGCCGAGCACCGCGGCCAGCTTCCAGGCCAGGTTGTGAACGTCCTGCATGCCCGTGTTCAGCCCGAGCCCGCCCATCGGCGAATGTCGATGGGCAGCATCGCCCGCCAGGAACGTCCGTCCGACCTGCCAGCGATCGACCACCGCCGAGGTGATCAACCAGTGATTCATCGTCACGTTGGAGATCTCGAGCTCGGGCAGCTTGAACAGGTCGCGCAGGTCGTTGATCACGTCTGCTTCGGTGTACTCCTGGACGTCGCCATTCGGTCCAGCCGGGAGGATCACGCCGCTGCGCCAGTGCTTGCAATGACGGTCCCACGGCTCCGGGCCACTGGCGACGATGCTGAAGCGACGCACCGTGCCACCCGGACTTGGGCTGCAGGAACAGCCGGATCACCGAAACGTCCTCCTCGCAGATACTCGGACACGTCGGCATCGAACGTCAGCGAGATGACATCGACGAACGGCTCGGGACCGATCATCTTGGCGCCGATCATGTCGCCGACCGTCTTGCCGCCGTCGGCGCCGATCACGTACTGCGCCCGCACAGTCGAGGTTCGGCCGGTGGCTCGGTCGAGGATCGTGGCCGTCGCGCCGTCGCCGTCCTGTTCGAGCGCCGTGAGCTCGGTGTAAAAGCGCACCCTTTCGGGCCCGTTGATCTCTTCCGCACGCTGGCGCAGCACGGGCTCGAGGAGATGCTGCGGCAGGTTCGACATCAGCGATGCCGTCAGCGTTTCGTAATAGGGAGCGAGCTCGTCGTAGGACCACGACGGGATGCTCATCAGCAGTTGGCGATCCCACGGCTCATCTCCGCCCAGGCTCGTGTACCAGCTCGTGTGCGTGAAGTTCTCCGGAGGACTGGCGAGCCGGCGGACCTCCTCCTCCAGACCAATCTGCTGCATGATTTCGAGCGTCCGGCAGTGGATGATGTGCGCCTTGGGAACCAGCGACGTGCCCGGGTGCCGCTCGATCAGGAGCGACTCGATGCCGAGGTCACCGAGAAGCACCGACGCGGTCAGCCCTGCCCCGCCACCGCCCACGATCAGGACCGGAACCGTCTCGTCGTCCATCTCGTCTCCTTCCGCCGCATCGTGAGCCATTCGAGTCTAATCATAGTCAGCAATTTGCCTGGGTCGCCATCCTGAACCGCGCATAAAACGAAACGCGACTCAATCATTATTATAATCATAACCATGGATTCTCGGAGCGCGGTATTACGGCGAACGCGCGACCAGTTCCGCCGTCCAGCGACAGAGACGCCCGACCCACCCACCACCTCACGGAATCAGTGCGGCGCTTGCCCGGAACCCAAGCCACCCGCGCGAGCGGCCTCCGGACTGACTACGCCGGCGCGCCGCACATCGCAGTGATGTGGAGCTGATCGCGCAGTTCGTCGACAAGCGCCGGCAGGTCGTCGAGCGACCTCACGCCACCGAAGATCGTGAAGTCCGGCCGCGCCAGTACTGCGTCGACCCCGTGCTCGTCAAAGAAGGCTCCGTACTCATTGCGCAGATCGACGACCGTGCCGCCAGGCCCGATCGTCGCGGTCACGCACCTCAGCTCCTGCAGTAGGTCTCGCTGGGCCTGGTTGAGTACCGCGAGCGGATCGCCGCCTCGCGCAACGAGCTGAAAGCCGGCGCCAACGACGTCGTCGAAACGCCCGGACCGGCCGTCGTGCTCGACATCTCCCTGCGGGATCAGGAGTCCGGCGGGCGGCACTACCTCCCCGCCGGCACTAACGTGCACGATGCCCGTCTGCATCGGCGGAACCGCGAGCGGGGGCGGCAGCTCGCCGCCGCCCTTCAGGTACGCATCGCGTTGCGCGGCGACGTCCTCGTCGCGTGTACAGGCGACCTTACCGACCTCGACCGCGCCGACCGTGATGAAGTGGACGTGCGGGTGCCGTTCGGCGGTGTAGGTGTCCAACAACTCGATCGGCGCAAGACCGCGCAGGACCAAGTCGAGCTTCCACGCGAGGTTGTTGGCATCGCGCATCCCCGAGCACGCGCCCTGGCCTGCGAATGGCGGCATCAGATGGGCTGCGTCGCCTGCGAGTAGGACTCGCCCCGAACGCCAGTCGTAGGCGATCTTCGCCTCAAACGGATAGATCACCTGCCGGTAAATCTCGACGTCGTCCGGGGTGATGCCCCAGGCCGCCTTGAGAAAGTGGTAGCCGACGTCGGGAGTCAAGAGTTCAGTGTTGTCGTCGTCGGGGTTGACGAGGAACTCGAAGCGCATCCGGTTCTGCCCGATCGGGATGACGGAGATGTTGCGCTTAGGGTCACAGATCGACATTGCGGTCTCGGAGGAGAACTGGTAGTCGCCCTTGCGCATGACGTCCACGCTGAGGAAGCCCTCGCGGAAGCCCAGGTCCTCACGGTCAGCGCCGATCTGCTGGCGCACGGGACTGCGGGCGCCGTCGGCGCCGATCAGGAACTTGGCCCGGTAGGACCGCCCGGGCTCGGACGCACCCTCATACCCCCTCGCGTGCGGGACAACGTCCACGGTGACGCCGCCGTCGTCCTGCTTCAGGCTCTTGAGCTCCCAGCCCTGGACCATCGATACGGTCCATATAGTGCTCATGAACTCCCTTCTACGAGTAGATGACCCAACAGATGAGGAGCGACACCAATGATCATGTTGCTGCCCGAAGGGGTGTCCGCATCGGCGTACGCCGCAGGCCCTGGAAGCGTTCAATGAGCTGCTGGGCCCGGACGCCGTTCTGACCGGGGACCTGAGCGAGTTCCGCGACCCGTACGAGCCTGAGTCATGGGAGCTTTACGTCTCCTCGGCCGTGCTGCTGCCCACCACGGTCGAGCACGTCCAGGAGATCGTCCGCATTGCGAACGTTCACGGCATCCCTCTGTGGACCCATGGCCAGGGGCGCAACAACGCATACGGCGGCGCCGCACCACGGATCAGGGGCGCAGTCACCATCAGCTTCCGGAACATGAACAGGTCCTTGAGATCAATGAGACGCTGGGGTACGCCGTGGTCGAGCCGGGTACGACCTGGCAGCAGCTCTACGAAGCGATCCAGGAATGCGATCGAAAGTTCATGCTCTCCTGCACCGATCTGGGCTGGGGCAGCGTGGTCGGCAACGCGCTCGAGCACGGAATCACGTATACGCCGTACGGCCAGGATTTCATGATGCCGTGCGGGATGGAGGTGGTCCTCGGCGACGGCGAGTTGCTTCGCACCGGTATGGGTGCGATGCCTGAAAACCCCGCCTGGCACGTCTACAAGCGTGGGCTCGGCCCGACGCTCGACCAGCTCTTCATGCAGTCGAACTTCGGGATCGTGACCCGACTGGGGGTGTGGCTCCTGCCGATGCCTGAAACGTTCATGGCTGTCTGGGTTCGAGTCTGGAACGAGGAGGACCTCATTCCGCTCATCGACACTCTGCGCGAGCTGCGTCTGGACCGCACAATTGAGGGCGTGCCTGTCATCTACAACACGCTGCTCGCCGCCTCCGGTACGACCAAGCGTACCCAGTGGTATGAGGGTGACGACCCGATCCCGGACGAGATCATCGACAACATCGCCAGGGAGCTCGGCACTGGCCGTTTCACGCTGCGCTTCGGCCTTTTCGGTGACGAGCCGGTCGTGGACCACAGCTACACAAAGGCAAGGCACGCGTTCGAGCAGATCGCCGGCGCCGAGGTCTGGGCCACCAAAACACCGGCGATCGACATCCCCAAGCTGGAGCACCCCGGCGAGCAGATCGCGGGCGGCGTCCCCAGCATGGCGGCGCTGAACCAGACCTACTGGTACAGCCAGGAGCACGGAGCGCACATCGGGGCCTCACCGGTCGTCCCGCTGACCGGCGAGCAGGCGTGGAAGGTGCACCGCCTGCTCCGGGAGACCATTGAGGAGGCCGGCCTCGATTACATGGCAGCCTGCGCAGTCATAAGCGCGCGGAGCCACCTGAACATCGCCAGCATCACGTATGACGCGACCGACGAAGCCGCAGGCGCGCAGTCCTACGAGACTGCCAAGCTGCTCGTCACCACTGCGGCGGAGGCTGGCTATGGCGAGTACCGGGCCCACCTCGACACGATGGATCTTGCCCAGTCGCACTTCAGCTTCAACGACCACGCGTACCTGCGGTTCGTCGAGAAGATCAAGGATGTCGCCGATCCCAACGGGGTGCTGTCGCCCGGAAAGTCGGGGATCTGGCCCCAGCGTTTCCGCACTCAGGAATCGACCGTGGTATGACAAGGTCGTGCCAACGCACTTGAGCCATTACCAGGTCGGGCGCGAAAAGATCCGCGAGTTCGCCAGGGCGATCGGTGAGACGCATCCGCTCCACTTCGAACTCGAAGCGGCGCGCGCCGCCGGTTACCGCGATCTGGTCGCGCCGCCGATGTTCGTATCGGTATACGCCGGGCCCGTGTTCCGCGAGGCCCTATGGTCGCCGGCACTCGCGGTCGACCGGCGTCTCACCGTGCACGGCGGACAGGAGTTCGAGTGGACAGCTCCAGTTATCGCGGGAGACGAACTGATCGACCGTCGCCCGTTCATTGAGCGACGAGTCAAAGGCCGCCGGACGATTCATCGTGATCGAGACGACGACGACCAATCAGGTCGGGCATCCAGTAACCGTAGGGCGCTGGACCGTGGTCGTCCGGCCGGCCCCCGAGACGTTGCCGGACGGATCGATTCAGGCGACCACTACGGCACCGGCGGGTAGTCGGTCGCGTGAGAGGACTCGACCTCGAGCCTCAGACGGTATAGGTCGATCCGTTGAAAGCGCCAG
Organism: uncultured Conexibacteraceae bacterium; assembly: GCA_963720195.1. Lineage (GTDB taxonomy): Bacteria > Actinomycetota > Thermoleophilia > Solirubrobacterales > Solirubrobacteraceae > Palsa-465. Next base: position 101,178 of record CAVRFD010000003.1, on the reverse strand, counting down.
CCGTCGCCGAGATAAACGTACTCCTCGACGTAATGCCCCCAGCCGCGGACGGTCGAACCGGCGTATGGATTAGCCGGCGTGACTTCGCCGGGGGGAAAGATCAGATAGTCCTCAAGCATCCAGATTCCCCTTAGCGTGCGTCTCGTCGAGGATCTCGATTTCCGACTGGTGGCCCTGGTGTACAGTCAGCGCCGGTTGGAGCACCGTCCCGATCTTGCTCTGGATCTCCTCGGCGCCTTCGCAAGCGAAGTTGGCGGCATGGTCGAGGAACGACGCGTCAGGCGCGAAGAGCGCGCCGAACGCCCCCCATTGCTTGGTATCGACGAAGCGCCAGTACTGGCTCTTCAGGTTGCGGATCTCCTCGATCGCCACCAGACGCGCGATCGGGTCCACCGTCGAATTGCCGTTGGCCGACGTATGCATGCCTTCTCCTCCTCCGTGAGGGTGGCTAAGATGCCACCCATGTTGATGATTACAGTCCTCGCCCCAGCCTTCGTGCCAAACGGAGCCGCAGTCCAGTTGAACCGACCGGACAACGATGCCTGATCGCTCCGCGCCGGCGGCGGCGACCCCACTCGAGCCGATCGCCGAGGTAAACGGAGGATCCGACGGTGTCCGCGCGCCGCTCGGCCGCGTGATGAGCATCTCCAACCGCCGCCCACCGAAGCGGTCGGAGATAATCGCAAGAGAGCTCGTCGACTACATCGTCGATTCGCGGCTTCCAGCAGGGACGATGCTCCCGCGGGAGCGCGACATGATCGAGCAGCTCGGCGTCGGCCGAACCACTCTGCGCGAGGCGCTGCGCATCCTCGAAACGCGTGGCGTCATCACGATTCGCTCCGGTCCCGGTGGTGGGCCCGTAGTGCGTCACCCCGAGCCGGGAGATCTGACCGAGTCCCTGACGCTGATCCTCCAGTTCCAGCGTGCGACGATGCTCGAGGTGCACGACGCCCGGATCTGGCTGGAGCCGATGGCGGCGAGAATGGCCGCAACCCACATCACCAAGGCGGAGATCAAGCGGCTGAAGGAAATCAACGCGGAGATGGCCGTGGCCGTCGACTCCACCGAGGAGAGCATCATGGACGCCAACCAGCGCTTCCACCGCGTGATCGCCGACGCCACCGGCAACGTCGTCGTTCAGGTGTTCACCCAGACCATGCTGACCGTGTCCGACACGGGCGTTGCCGACATCCGCCACAGCCGGGAGTTCAAACGCGTCGCCGTCCAAGGCCACGAGGCGATCATCGCGGCCCTCGAGGCACGCGACCCGCAGGCTGCGGAGGATGCGATGCGAGATCACGTCTCAGAGGGCAAGAAGCGACGCACGCGTGAGGCCAAGGACGTCATGACGCGCCCGCTGCGCTGGGTGCAGTGACGCCGCGTGGCGTCGGCGCCGTGCACAGATTCCGCAGCTCGCCGATTCCAGCAATCGACGTCCGCACGACAGAGCCAGGTCGCAGGAACCGCTGGGGTTCCATCCGAGCTCCAATCCCACTGGGCGTGCCCGTGAGGATCAGATCGCCGGGTACCAGCGTGATGATCCCGCTGACATAGGCGACGATCTCGGCCGGCGAGAAGATCAGGTCGCTCGTCGAGGTCTCCTGCACGACGTCGCCGTCGACCTCACAGGTCAGGCCGAGGTCGTCGGGATTCTCGAGCTCGTCCAGGGTGATGAGAGCAGGACCGACCGGTGTCGATGCCTCGAACGTCTTGCCCTGCAACCACTGACGCGTGCGCGCCTGCCAGTCGCGCATCGAGATGTCGTTGGCGACGGTGTACCCAGCGATCGCCGCTGCGGCCTCGCCGGCTTCGGCATTGCGCACCTCCTGCCCGACAACCACCGCAAGCTCAGCCTCCCAATCGACCTTCGACGAGTTTGCCGGCAGCTGGATCGCGTCATTGGCTCCGATCAGGGCACGGGCGTACTTGGCGAAGATCGTGGGGTACTCGGGAACCCCCAGGCCCGTCTCCTCTGCATGGGAGCGATAGTTGAGACCGACGCAGATGATCTTCTCGGGCCGCGGGACGACCGGCGCAAAGTCCACGTCGGCCAGCGTGGTCCGTGGCCCATCGGCCGCCGCCAGCTCCCGCCAGCGACCGCCGCTGGCGAGCAGCGCCCCGACGTCGGGCGCATCGAGCAACACCAGCTCGTCGCCCTCGATGCGTGCGGCGCGCAGCCCAGCGCCGGTCCGAACCGTCGCCAGCGCGGTCACGCCGGCACCGCCGAGACGAGCGCGCGATCAACTACCTCCGCCAGCCCGATCCGCAGCCGCGGCTGTGGAGCATCTACGTTCGCCGATTTCGGCACCAGCACTCATCCTCTCTTCCGGTCCGGCCGCCATCGAGGCGACCGCTGTATCTCGGCAACGCTACGCAGTCCCGCGAATGCATCGTAATAACTATGACTACCGTTGCTAACGATACGATACGCTTGTCCTGTGACGTCACTTCAGGAAGTTCCTTCCCCATTGACAGAGTCGCTCGACCACCGGCCGGCGGCCACCCTACTTGGCGCCGGGGTCTATCTCGGTGCGGACCGCGTCAGCGCAGGTCGCTCGGCAAGGCGCGCGGCTGCCCGCCCCGACGAGGATGCGGTCACCCTGGCGGCCGAAGCTGCGGCCCGGGCGCTACCGACGGATGTGGACACAGTCGGCGCGATCCTGTTGGCCACGACCACCCCGCCGTACTTGGAGGGTGCTTCGGTACAAGCACTCGCGGAGCTGCTCGGCTTCCAGGGCGAGGTCTTCGCCCTGGAGCTATCGGCGTCGCTGCGAGACGGGCTTGCGGCCGTTCGGATCGCGGCGGCTCTGGCGCCGAGCATCGGCCCGGTGCTCGTCTGCGCCGCCCACACAGGCGCCGGAGACCCGACCCTGGGCGACGGCGCGGTAGCACTACTGCTCGGCGATGCACAAGATCCCAGTCTGGGAGAGGGGCTCGGCCGCCTGACTCCCGTCACCAGCTCAGCGATCGAGATCCGCGACCGCTGGCGGCTCCCCGGTGACGCACACCCGCGCGACGCGGACCGCTCCTTCGTACAGGCGATCGCGACCGACCGGCTGGCCAGGGACCTCCTCGCGGCGGTACCTGAGCAGCTCCGGGCGCCGGCGCTCGTCGTCGGACCAGACGCACGCGCCTCGGCGGCGCTCGAGCGCGCGTTGGGCGGACCTGCCGACCCGATCACCGCCCACACCGGCGTCGTCGGCGCGGCCCACCCACTTCTCCGGCTCGTGGCTGGTCTCGGCTCCCCGGCGCTCGTGCTCTCCATCTCCAATGGCCTCGGCGAGGCGCTGCATGTGCTGCCGACGCCGAGCGCCACCACCGCCGCACAGGAGGCTCGGGAGGCCGCCGAGCACGGCGGCACCGCGCTCGATCGTGCGACTCCCGATATGACCGTTCCCGACTTCGAGCCTTATGCCTCGGCTCCCCGTTCCTGGCGGGATCGCGACGTGGATCTCCGCCTCAATGGCTTGGTCGGCCCGACGAGTGGCCTCGAGCCGGTGCCGGGCAGACGCCATCCGGCAGGCGTCGTCATCACCCGAACCGAGGACCGCGTCTACCCGGCTCAGAAGACGACCGAGCTGGCTGTGGTACGAATGGATGACGGTGGTCAGTTCTACGGACAGGTCGCCGTCGGAGAGCACGTCGCGATCGGTGACCGCGTGAAACTCGTCCCGCGCAAGCTTCACCACGGCGCGGGGATGATTCAGTACTTCTGGAAGGTAACGCCATGCCGATAGCAGGAAATGTCGCCATCGTGGGCTCCGCCGCCACCCCGTTCGGCGTCCACCATGACCGCGGATATCTCGATCTGGTTCGCGATGCGGCCACCGGCTGCGATCGCAGATGCCGGGTTGACCACCGACGACATCGGCGCTGCCTGGCTCAGCACGGCGGTGACCGACATCGTCGCACTCGAGGGCGACTCCGGAACGCCGATCACCGAGATGCTCGGGTTCGCGCCCAAGCCGGTAACCCGCGTCTCCGCCTACTGCGCCTCGGGCATGGAGGCCGTCCGCGGCGCCGCGATGGCAATCGCCGCCGGCGAGTACGACGTCGTCATCGCCGTCGGCGCCGAGAAGATGCGCGACGTCACGCCGCGCGGCAGCCTGGTGGCGCGCACGGGCAACATGACGCACCCCACGCTCACCAAGGGGCGCACGGGCCCGGGATTCTTCGCCCTTCTCGCCAGCCGCTACCTCGACACGTTCGAGCGGACGACCGACGACCTCTCTGCTGTGGCGGTGAAGAATCATGAGCACGCCACGCGCAATCCGATCGCCCAATACAGCGAGCCGGTAACCGCCGAGCAGGTCCGGAACTCCGCGATGATCGCCGACCCTCTGCGCGTGCTCGACTGCACCCCGACGACCGACGGGGCCGCCGCCGTCATCCTCGCATCGACCGAGTGGGCGCGCGCCCGCGGCGTCCGCCATGCGGTCCTCGACGGGGTCGGCTTCTCCGTCGTCGACGGGTACTACTCCGGGCTGTTCAACGAGGAGAACGACCTGCTCGGCTTCCGCGCCACGCGCGAGGCGGCCCGGGTGGCCTACGCGCAGGCCGGCATCGAACAGCCGCGCGAGGACCTCGACCTCGTCGAGTGCCACGATTGCTTCACGATCACCGAGATCATCAACTACGAGGATCTCGGACTCTGCGGGCGCGGCGAGGGCTGGCGGCTGCTCCGCGAGGGCGCCACGACCGTCGGTGGCGACATTCCGGTGAACCTCTCCGGCGGCCTGCAGTCATGCGGCCACCCGATCGGTGCGACCGGCGTGCGGGTCGTCAAGGAGGTCGCCGATCAGGTCACTGGCCGCGCCGGCGACCGGCAGGTGCAGGGTGCCAGGCGTGGCGTGGCTCACACGCTCGGTGGCCCTGGCGTGCTCTCCTCCGTCATGGTCCTGTCCTCGGCGGGCTGAGCCCCTCGGAGACGGTCTCGCCCGGCCGCACGCCGACGCCGGCAGCGCGGTCGTAGAGCACGTTCACCGCGGTCAGGACCGGCTCCTGGCGGCTGTGATCGAGGAATTCCTTCTCCTGATCCATCAGCCCCGAGCTGATCAGCGCAGCGATGAACGGCTCGATGTCCTGAGCCGAGGCGAAGGATATTTCGGCGAAGCCATCGCAGTACTCGGCAGCCGGGAGGGCATGGTTCTGCACATAGCGGGTGACGAGCCTGGCGACGTCTGGCTGCTTCGTCAGGTCTCTCCCCAATGCACGCCAGGCGTCCGAGAACGCAGCGCGCTCGAGACCCGGGACGCGATGCACCGCAACGACCAGCGTCACCGCGCCGAGATCTCCGTCGATCACCACGTGCTCGACCGCGGGCACCAGATTGCGGCCGAGCTCGCGTCCGAACGTATGGGGCTCGTCCGCGCTCATCGTGGCCGCGTCCTCGCTCGTGGAGGCGGCAGCGAAAGCGCCCTCGTCGCGGAAAGAGATTATCCCGGCGCCGCCGAAGTCCCCGGTCCGGAGCAGCTCGGTCAGCTCGGCACTGATGGCAAGCTCGCTGTCGGTCAAGGCGTCGCACTGCTTGTAGCGCGTCATGTTCTGCCAGAAGGGCATCCCGATCGCCAGCTCTCCGTGCTCGCGCCAGCGCGCCCTGAATGCCGCGTGGCTCCGGCCACCCGGTAGCGGCGCCATGTAGATCACCTTGTACTCACCTGTGGGCATCTGGCACCTATCCTCGCTGTGGCGGACGGGCGGGTCGGCTTGCGCGCGACCCGCCCTCCTTGGCGTACTACGCGGCGGCGACCGCCGCTGTACGTTCCTCGACGAACCGCGCGATGTGGTCGAGCGCCTCCTGCGCCTCGGGAGATAGGAGGAGAAGTTGTGCCAGAGATGCACCATCTCTGGCCAGACCTCGAGGGTGACATCGACGCCAGCCGCCCTGGCCTTCTCCGCAAAGGCGATCGCGTCGTCGCGGATCACCTCGTGACCTCCGACCTGTATGAGCAGTGGCGGGAGCCCTGCGAGATCGTGGTTGATCGGTGACTCCTTCGCATGATCGCCGTTGGGCAGGAACATCGGAATGTTCTCAATGGCGAGCTCACGCGTTACGAACCCGTCATTGTTAGCGTTCGTCTGCCAGGAGGCGCCACGGAATTCGAAGTCCACCATCGGCGAGATCGGCACGGCCCCGGCAGGCAGCGGGTCGCCGCCATCGCGCAGCGCGAGCAGCACGGCACATACCAGTCCCCCACCGGCTGACTCGCCTGCGATGACGATCCCCTCAGGGGACACCCCGGATTCGATCAGCCAGCGGTAGGCGGTCACAACGTCCTCGACCTGGGCCGGATAGAGGTGCTCAGGTGCGAGCCGGTACTGGGGCAGGATCGCCCGGGCGTGCGCCGCCCGGGCGCTGCGTGAGATCGGCGTGGATACCGTGGCCGGGCTCCCCAAGACCAGGCCGCCGCCATGCAGATACATGATCACGCGGCCGTGGCTTGCGCCCGGCGGCGTCAACTGAACCGCCGGCACTCCGCCCATGTCGATCTTCTCGACCTCGATATCCGGATCCAGCGGACCGGACCAGCCCGAGATCACAGTGCTGTCCAGGTTACGCATCTCCTCCAAGTCGGTCACCTGAGAGAGCGCCACCTTGTAGTCGGCTTGGGCCTTCAGTGCCCGTTTCATCTGCTCGCTCGCCATGGCTTCTGGTTTCCTTTGCAATTCGTGGTGGGATATGACGGACTTCCCGGACTAGACCGGGATCGAGGTGATCGCGGAGCGACGCGCCGGCTCCCGCGCCACGTTGCGCCCAGCCAGGTAGCCGACGACCAGCGCCGGGCCGAGCGTGCTGCCGCCGCCCCAGTAAGCCGCAGCAGCGGGCGAGGCGATGCAGTTCCCCGCACCGTAGAGCCCGGTGATCGGCTTGCCGTCAGTCCGAGCACGCGGCCGGCGGGGTCGATCTTTGGCCCGCCCTTTGTGTCAAGCGTCGCGGCACCGAGCACCATCGCGTAGTACGGACCCTCGTCCGGAACGGGGCCAGCGTGTTGTTCTTGACGCCGGGCCGGGCGGGCTCGCTGTACCACTGATTGGAAAGGTTGCCGCGGCCGAAGTCCTCGTCGACGCCGATCTCGGCGAAGTGGTTATAGCGGTCCATGTGCTCTTCAGACCCTGCAGGAAGTCGGGATGCAGCTTGAAATCGTGACCTCCTCGCCGAGCGCCTTCAACCGCTCCGCGATGTTGCCTCGAGCTCCTCCAACGTGGCGCCCGTGATGACGTAGTCCTCTTGCACGCCCGCCGGCGGAATCGGCCATCGTGACGGCCAGACCAGTTCGTCGCTGGCGACCGCGTTGTCGTAGATCAGGAACAGGTATCGATTCGGAAGCCGCCGTCGGCGTCGCGCACGAAGTGAGCCTTGCCGCGCTCGTTGTACATCAACTTCTCGTTGACAACACGCTGGCCGGCGGCGTTGACGATGATCGAGCTAGCCCCTGGGATGAAGCCCATCAACTCGGGAGTCTCGGACATCGTCTTGACGAGCTCAACCGGCAGCTCGGTCCACCATGCCTCCTCCATGTTGCCGAGCTCCGCTCCGGCATCCAGTGCGATCGGGATGAAGTCGCCCTGGGCGGTCCCGACCGAGCATGAGCCGACGATCGGTCCGCGCAGATAGCGCTCAGCCAGCTCTCGGCGCGTGGCTGAATCCGCCGGTCGCGAACACCACGCCCCGCCGGGCGCCGATCGTGACACTGCCGGAGCGGGTCTCCGCGGTGACGCCGATCACCTCTCCGTCGTCGTTCTGGACAAGACCGTCGACGCGGTGCTCGAGCTTGACGCGCACCCCGAGCCGCTTCGCCGCGGCAGCGAGCTGACCAGACCATGTCCGCACCGTCGCCCTGGCGGCCGCCGAGCTGGCGCATGGCCTCCGCCGATAGGGTTCGATGCCACTGCCTCCGCGAACTCCTCGACGCGAGCGCCTAGCACGGTGCCGTCGGTAGCGTCGTAGCCACTTCGTAGTAGTGCGGCATCCCGTCGTCGCGACCCGGGTAGTCCATCGGGTCGACAGCAGGATCCCTCGGCCTCGTACTCGTCCACGACCCCGGGAGCGGTTCGAAGTAAGTGGTAATCAGGTCGTACTCGCGCTGCGGGAGCCCGAGCCGATCTGCTTCGGGATCGAACAGCTCGGGGTATGACAGCGAAGCCATATGCTTCAGCGTCGCATCCCGTCCCATCGAGACGCCTCGCGCGCGCTGCACGGGGTTGTTGGGGATCCAGTAACCGCCCGAGGATCGCCACGAGGTGCCGCCGATCTTTTCGGCTGCTTCAAGCACCAGGACCTCGGCGCCCCCACGGGCCGCCATGATCGCCGCGGAGTGCGCAGCAGTGCCGCTACCGACGACGACTACATCAGCCTCCACGGGCCCAGTCGCCCCTTCGGCGTCGATCTCGGAACGATCAGCGAGGTCGCGGTGACCCTTGTAATTCGTCATGCTCTCCTCCAGAGCCCGATCGATTTACGCAGCCGCGTAGTCATCGATCTAGTTGATAATCATCATAACTACCGTCTCACCCCAAACACAACCGACAACCCGTCACGACCGCCGCGTCAGCCGCGCGCCGAGCCGGTATCGGTGTGCTCGACAAGCTCGACCCGGAAGCCAGCCGAGGAACTGTCCGCCAGGAACGCGATCCGCGCGCCGCGCGCGCCCACTCTCGGGTCACCGTCGCGCGTCGCAAAGCCCGCTTGCTCGAGGACGGCGAGCGCGGCGTCCAGTCCCTCGACCGCAAAGGCGACGTGATGTACACCCCCGTTTCCAGCACGGAGCTCGGCTGCGGCGCGGGCATCGTCATTGAGCGGGCGGATGAATTCCAGTGCAACGCCGCGAGCGCTCGCCCACAGGATCTCGATGCCGAGTTCGGGCTCCGCCTCCGGCTCGCTGAGAACCAGCCCGAGCTGCCCGGCAAGCTCCGTCACCTGCTCGAAGTCCTCGACCAGGATGCCGACATGATCGAACGCGGTAGCGGTCATGTGGCTGCGGCCGCTCGTGCATCGGCGAGGGCCGCGAACTCCTCGAGCGCCTCGAGGTCGTTCACCGAGCCGGCGTTGGCGACGGTTGCGATCGGGGCGCCCTGCATGATCTGCTTGACCGGAACCTCCAACTTCTTTCCGGTCATCGTGCACGGGATCGCGCGGACGCTGTAGACCTCGTCGGGCACATGTCGCGGCGAGCGCTGCCGGCGGAGCTCGCCAGCGATCCTTGAGCGGAGTTCCTCGTCGAGCTCGTAACCGTCCGCCAAGACCACGAACAGGATCAGCGTGCCACGACCGCCGGTCTCCCCCTCCAGGTGGACGACGAGGCTGTCACGGATCTCGGGTAGCGCCGCGAGGACTCCATAGAACTCGCCAGTGCCGAGACGGACGCCGCCGCGGTTCAGCGTCGCGTCCGAGCGGCCGAGCACGTCGCAGGTACCTCGAGGCGAGACGATGAACCGGTCGCCGTGCCGCCACACGCCTGGAAACACATCGAAGTAGGCAGATCGGTAGCGCTCGCCGGATGCATCGCCCCAGAAGCCGATCGGCATCGACGGCATCGGCTTAGTCACCACCAGCTCGCCCGGCTCGTCGATCAGGGGCCGGCCGTTATCGTCCCATGCCTCGACCGCGACGCCGAGCATCCGCGCCGGAATCTCGCCGGCCGTCACCGGTGAAAGCGACGTTCCGCTGACGAACCCACTGCATATATCGGTTCCGCCGCTACCGGAGTAGAAGTGCACGCCGGGCTTGATGGCCTCGTTGGCGTATCTGTACCCCTCGATCGGAACCGGCGAGCCGGCGCCGACCATCTCGTTGAGGCGGCTCAGGTCGTATGTCTCGGCGGGGCGCAGGCCGGCCTCGCGACAGAGCATCAGGTACGTCGCGCTTATCCCCCAGTTCGTCACGCCCGCATCGGACACGAACCGGAACAGCTCACCGACCTCGGGATAGGTGGGATTCCCGTCGAGGATCGCGAGGCTGGCGCCGCTGAGGAGACTCGAAACAACGCGGTTCCAGACCATCCACGCCGTCGTCGAGAAGAAGAAGTAGCGCTCGCCTGGCCCTAGGTTCTGCATCAGTGCGCCCATCTTGAGATGCTCGAGCGTGATGCCGCCGTGGCCGTGGACGATCGGCTTGGGCAGACCCGTGGTCCCGGATGAGAAGAGGATCCAGAGCGGATGCCCGAACGGGACCGGCTCGAACCGCAACGGCGCGGTCTCTGCCCGCAGCTGGTCCCACGAGATCGTGCCGGGAATCGGCTCGAGGTCCGGGTCGAGGTACGGGATCACAACGGTGGCCGCGAGATTCGGAAGCGCCGCGCGGATCTCCGCGATCTCAGCGCGGCGATCGACTGCCCTGGCGCCGTACCGGTAGCCATCGACGACCAGCAGCACCTTCGGGTCGATCTGCTCGAGCCGGTCGAGCACGCTACGGATCCCGAACTCGGGCGGGCAGGCCGACCAGATCGCCCCTAGGCTGGCAGACGCCAGAAGCGTGACAATCGCCTCCGGGATGTTCGCCACGTAGCCGGCGACACGGTCGCCCGGGCCCACTCCGAGGCGGCGGAGGCCCTCGCGTACGCGCGCCACCTCGGCCCGCAGCTCGCCACGAGTGAGCACGATTGGGTCGCGTGATTGCGAGTGCGCCACAGCCACGACCTCGGCGTCGTCCTCGAAGCGCAGGATGTGCTCTGCATAGTTGAGCCGCGCGCCGGGGAACCACACTGCTCCCGGCATCTCGGCCCGCCCCAGGACGGCCGTTGGTTCCGCGTGCGAGATGATGTCGAAGTAATCCCAGATCGAGCGCCAGAAGACCTCGAGCTCGTCTACCGACCACTTCCACAGCGCCTGGTAGTCGTCGAACTCGCGCCCCTGCGTGTCCCTCAGCCAGGTCATGTACCGCCCGAGCTGCGTCGTCTCCATGACGTCAGACGGCGGCGTCCACAAAACCTCTCCCGCCGGCAGCGGGCTCATCGGTCTGACTCACCGCGTAGCGTTGTGTGTGCGATTGTCGACATCTCAATCTCCGGGTTGGATGACCGCCGGGTCCGGCGTCGTTGGCAGGTAATCATAGTCATAATTGCTATGCTAATCCGGTGACTGACACATACGCTGGACAAGCGCCGGTCTTCTCCGGCTTCGATCTCCCCGACGAACTCCGGATGCTCGCCGACGTGCTCCGGGAGTTCGTGGACAACGAGATCTGTCGAGTCGAATCGACGCTCGACCCGACCGCCCGCGCGATTCCGAAGGAGGAGCTCGTACCGCTCCAGGCAAAGGCCCGCGAAGCCGGGTTCTGGTGCCTCGATGCCCCGGCGGAGTTCGGCGGCGGCGGGCTCTCGACGTTCGCGATGACGGTCGTCTGGGAGAACGCCAGCCGGCACAGGTTCGCCTTCCCGATCCCCGGCGGCGGTGTGCTGGGCTACAGCCCGCCGGTCGTTCTATACGCGGGCACCGAGGATCAGATCGAGCGCTACGTGAAGCCGACGATCGAGCAGGGGCTGCGCACTTTCACCGCGATCAGCGAGCCGACCGGCGGATCCGATCCCGCGCGTGCCCTCCGGGCCACGGCCGTCCGCCGCGGTGACCATTACGTCCTCAACGGACGCAAGATGTGGGCCACGAATGCCGACGAGGCTGACTTCGGCGTGGTCTATGCCCGCACCGACACCTCGAGCGGGCGTGCCGGCTTCAGCGCCTTCATCGTTGAGTCCGATACGCCGGGCATGAACGTGACCCCAGTTCCGGTGCTCCGCAACCACTGGACGACCGAGCTCGAGCTCGACGATTGCGAGATCCCTGTGGAGAACCTCGTCGGCAGCGAGGGTGAGGGCTTCAAGCTGGCCCAGCGCTGGATGGTCCGCGGCCGCTTGATGCTCGCGGCACAGGCCGTCGGCGTCGCTCAGGAGGCCGTCCGGCTGGCCGCCGACTGGGCCGAAGCAGCGCGAGACGTTCGGCGCGCTGCTGGCCACGCGACAGGGCGTGCAGTTCCCGCTCGCCGACTCACTGGTCGAGATCGAGGCCGCGCGCATGCTGACGTGGAAGGCGGCCTGGAAGGACGACCAGGGTCAGGACGCACGCATCGAGGCCTCGATGGCCAAGCTCTTCGCCAGCGAGATGGGATTCCGCGTGGTCGATCGCGCGATGCAGATCATGGGCGGCATGGGCGTTGCCAAGGAACTCAACCTCGAACACTGGTTCCGCGACCTGCGAACCATGCGGATCGTGGAGGGCGCGAGCGAGATCCAGCGGTATCTGATCGCGCGCGACCTGCTCGGAGCCGCGGCCACCGGCCGGACCGACTGACAAGCGAGTTTGCCTGGGGCCGCCGGACCGGGTGTCCGGCGGCAATCTAGCTGTTGTCGGTCAATCATGGCTATGGTTGTGCTGAATTTGGTCAACTCTGGAAACACGAGGTGCACACCATGGCGCGACCCCTTCACCATCGCCGGCAGGTCAGCGCCGCCGGCAGCGCACCAACCTCGCGACTGACATGAGGTACGCCGTCACCGGCGGCGGCGGCTTCCTCGGCCGCATGACCGCCGAAAAACTGCTGGAGCGCGTTCCCGCCGAGGACGTCGTCGTCATAACCAGGCGGCCTGACGCTCTCGACCAGGCACTCGTTGAGCGCGGCGTGGAGGTCCGTCACGCCGACTACATGGACCGCCCGGCCCTCCGCGCCGCATTCGAAGGCATCGACCGAGCGATGATCACGACAGTCACGTTCGAGACGACAGGGTTGCGGGTGGAACAGCATCGCAACGCGATCGAGTCGGCGCGGGACGCCGGCGTAACGCGGATCGTGCTGCCGTCGATGCCCAAGGTGGATGAGCAGCACCCCACCGGCTCCTACGCGTTGGAGTACCCCGCGAGCGAGCGGGTGCTGCAGGAGAGCGGCGTCGAGTGGACCGTGCTGCAAAACGCCCCCTATGCCGAGAACCTGGTGCCGCGGGCGGCGCTCGCCGCCGCCACCGGCGAACTGACGAGTAATGCCGGCGACGGCCGCACCGCGCCAGTCACGCACGCGGACTGCGCCGAGGTCGCCGCCGCGGCGCTGATCGACGAGGGCCACGTGGGGCGCACATATGTGGTCACCGGCCCCGAGCTATTCACGCAGGCGGAGCTTGCCGAACTGTTCTCCGAGGTCTCGGGTAGCCCCGTCCGGTTGGTCGAGCTCAGCGACGAGGATCATCCCCCAAGGCTGATCCAAGACGGGATCCCGGCGCCCTTTCCGCTCCTGCTGACGCGACACCTCAGGGCAATTCGGCTGGGGTACTTCGACGACTGCACGAGCGTGGTGCAGGACATCACGGGGCATCCAGCGCAACCACTGCGCCCCGTGCTCGAGGCAGCCCGCGACGAGATCCTGCAACCGAACCACTAACCGGTAGCGACAGCGGCTAGGCGCTGCGCCCCCGTGTTCAGTCGATCGGTAGGGCCTCCTGGAGCAGTCGCGTGTCGACCTCGGCGATGAACTCACGCGGGTCGTGCGGAAAGCTGTCGCGTGGCGCGTTCTCGTAGTAGTGCCGCTCCACGGCCTCCCAGCCGTCCGGCGCCTCGTGCCCGACAAGCCACACGAAGACATTTCCCTCGGAGTCGAACCATCCGCCCTTGACCACGAAGCCCAGCGACTCTCGCGCCGGAATCACGTAATCCCGCCAGAGGGCCCTGAAGTCGTCCATATGGCCGGGCCGGACGGTGTAGGTGCGTAGCTGCCAGATCACGACGTTTGAGTCTATATGATTAGCATAGATTGCGATCGAAGGGCGGCCCTTACGCCGACCCGAGTCCGCGTACCGGAAGAGAGGAAGTGACATGTCGTCGACACTCAGCACGGGAGTTTCGGACGCGACCCTGGCCAAGGCGATCGCACGCTTCACCGCGGCACTGGGCTCAGAGCGGGTACTCACCTCGGCGGACACCCTGAGCGAGTTCCGTGACCCCTTCGAGCCGGAGGCCTGGGACACCTACACGGCGTCGGCAGTGGTACTGCCCGAGACCGTGGAAGAGGTCCAGGCGATCGTCCGCATCGCCGGCGAGCTGGGCATCCGGCTGTGGACGCACGGACAGGGACGTAACAACGGTTACGGCGGCGCGGCGCCCCGCGTCAAGGGCTCGGTCACGGTCAGCATGCGGCGGATGAACCGGGTTCTTGAGATCAACGCCGAGATGGGCTACGCAGTCGTCGAGCCCGGCACGACCTGGCTGCAGCTGTACGAGGCGATCCAGGCCGGCGGTCATGAGTTGCTGCTCTCATGTACCGACCTCGGCTGGGGCAGCGTCGTCGGCAACTCGCTGGATCACGGCCTGACCTACACCCCTCTGGGGCAGGACTTCATGGCGCCGTGCGGGATGGAGGTCGTGCTCGCGAACGGTGAGGTTCTCCGTACCGGCATGGGCGCGATGACCGACAACGCCGCTTGGCACCTCTACAAGCGTGGGCTCGGCCCGACGCTGGACCCGCTCTTCATGCAGTCGAACTTCGGCATCGTGACGCGCATGGGTCTGTGGCTTCAGCCGCGCCCGGAGATCGTGATGCCCGCCTGGGTGCGAGTGTGGAACGAGGAGGACCTCGTACCGCTGATCGACACGCTGCGCCGCCTGCGGCTCGACCGCACGCTCGACGGAGTGCCGGTCCTCTACAACACGCTTATCTATGCGTCAGGCGCCACCCGCCGCGCGGACTGGTACGACGGCGACGGCCCGATCCCCGATCACATCATCGATCACATCGCGAAGGAGATCGGCAGCGGGCGCTGGATGCTGCGCATGGCTCTGTTCGGCGACGAGCCGGTCGTCGACCACAACTTCGCCAAGATCAAGGCGGCCTTCGAACACATCCCAGGCGCCGAGGCGTGGGGCACCAAGTACGCCGGCCGCGACGCGGCGACGATCCAGCACCCGGCCGAGCTCGTCGCCGTCGGCGTGCCGAACATGGAGCTCAACCACCAGACCGGCTGGTACGGCGAGGAACAGGGAGGCCACATAGGCTTCTCGCCCGTGACGCCGCTGCGCGGCGATGAGTGCTTCAAGGTGCACCGGCTCCTCCGCGAGGCAATCGAGACTCGCGCAGGCCTCGACTACATGGTCGGCAACGTCGCGATCAACGCACGCAGTGCCATCAACATCGGGTTCATCTGCTTCGACGTCAAGGACGAGGCGCAGGCCAGGCGCGCGTATGACACCTCGAAGATGCTCGTGGCCACCGCCGCCGAGCACGGCTACGGCGAGTACCGGGCGCATCTGGATTTCATGGACCTCGCCCAGTCCCGCTACGACTTCAACAATGGCGCCTATCTGCGGTTCGTCGAGCGGATCAAGGACGCGGTCGATCCGGACGGCATCCTTTCCCCCGGGAAGCAGGGCATCTGGCCGGCGAACATGCGCAACCTGGCCTAGAGCCTGGGCTCTCAGCCGACCGCGGCCGCGTACGTGGCTCGCTCGATCTCACTGAGCGCCCGAGACCGGCGCCCCGCACGATCCCAGGCCACCATCACGGCCGAGCCGCGAGCGGCGAGCTCACCGTCGGATCGCAGGATCTCGTTGTCGATCGTGACGCTCTTGCTCCCCACGACCGCGAATGCGGCACGGACGTCTACGAAGCCGTCGGCAAGCCGAATCTCGCGCAGGTAGTCGAGCTCCGCATGCGCGACGACGAACGTTCCCGGAATCACCTCCTGCCCCATCAACGGACGCCGTAGCAGAAGTGCGCGAGCCACTCCGAGCAAGTGGTGATACTGGGCTTGGTTGACGTGGCCGAGGCCATCGATGTCAGACCGGCCGAGCGGCAGGCGAGTCGTCATGGCGCGCACAGGATCGGCCAATGCCAACCCACGCGATCCCGGATCGGGAGACGGCGCCGGCGAGGTGTTAACGCGATCGTCCATCGATAAATATGTCTATCATATCTATCGTTGATAATCGCTGGCTATGGTATACAGCTCTGCAAGAGAAGTCACGGGAGACGTCGTGTCAAATACACAGGTTGACCTCGCGCGGCCCCTAGAGCCTCGGCTCCATCAGCGTCCAGCGCGTCGTCGAGCTCGAACGATGGGCAATCCCGCAAGAGCGGATGTTTCCGACGCTGACGCCGGATCAGCTCGCCGACGCTCGATCGCGCTTTGACGATCGCTTCATCGACCATCGCAACGACGACATCATTCTCAGTGCGCACACATACGTGGTGCGCACCGCCCACCACGTGATCGTGATCGACACCTGTAACGGCAACCACAAGAGCCGTCAGTTCATGCCCGAGCTCAACAATCTCGACACGCCGTATGTCGCACGCCTGCTGCAGGCCGGGGTGAGGCCCGAGGACGTCGACTTCGTGCTCTGCACGCACCTGCATCCCGATCACATTGGTTGGAACACACGGGAGGAAAATGGACGGTGGGTTCCGACATTCCCGTCCGCGAAATACCTCATGAGCAGGCTCGATTACGAGCACTTCTCGCTTCTCGGTCAAACGCAGCCAGAGGGACCGGAACGCGACCTCGCTGAGGCCTTCAACGACAGCGTGCTCCCCGTGGTCGAGCACGAGCAGGCCGTGCTCCTGGCCGGAGACGAGCACATCGAGCACGAGATCGACTCTCAGATCAGGATCGAGAGCGCGCCTGGCCATACCTCCGGACACGTGATCGCGCACCTGGAGAGCCGTGGGCGGCGCGCGGTGGCCACCGGCGACGTGATCCATCACCTATTGCAGCTCAACAACCTCGACCTGTTCGCCCTCGGGGACAGCGATCCCGCCCAGGCAGCGGCAACGCGGCGACTGATCATCGAGGCCGTCGCGGACACCGACACGGTCCTGCTCCCTGGACACTTCCCGAGCCCGACGGCCGGCCATGTGGTGTCCGACGGCGACGAGCTGCGCTACGTCTTCGCGCAGCCGTAACCGTGGCGGGCGCTAGCCCCGAGCCGCGTCGGCCGGCGCCCTGATAACGCGCCATCAATACCCTTGCATAACCATGAGGTAGAGGGTGAGCCTTGGCTCGGATCGGCCTGGCCCGGAACTCGCAGCTGACCATTCAGCCAGATCAGGTGATGTGCTCTGACCCGCGGCGGTGTATTGCTTCTTTCGGGCGCGGTACGGCGGCGTGCCGACGCGCGAGACCCGTGTGCAAAGGAGCATGAGATGAGCCTTGAACAGTCGGAGCCCGACGGGCGTGGGTGGTTGCGGTTCGCATCGCTAATGCTGATGCTGGTGGGCGCGCTCAACGTCGTGAGTGGCGTCGTCGCAGTTCGCAATCACCAATATCTCGCGCACAAGCCGCTGCTGTTCTCGGACTTCACCGTTTGGGGCTGGTTCTTCGTCGGCTGGGGGGTCATCCAGATCCTTGCCGGCGCGGCCATCATGCGTCGGGTGTTCTGGGCAGTCTACGTCGGGCTCACTTCAGCATTCTTCAACGTATTGGCGCAGTTCGCCTATCTGAAATCCTTCCCGGCATGGGCAATCCTCGCGATCGGTGTTGATGTTCTGGTCATCTATGCGCTCCTCTCGCAGGGCGGAGCGCTCGACGTATCGGCGGACTACTGGCAAGACTGAGGCGTGGCCGTCACGCGCGCCTGACTGTCATCCGTTTTCCGGTTCGGACAAGCGTTGAGAAATCCGCGATTTCGGGGTTGGAGCCGGCAGTCGTGGGGATACTCGGGGGTGTGCCTACGTTGATCCTCGCGCTCGGGCGCCGCCATGGAGGTGCGAGGCGGTCGAGCCGAGTGCTGATCGTTGTGCTTGTCGCAGCGTTCTGGGTGCTGCTGCCGGGCTCCGCCCTGGCCGCCACGAGCCTCCAACACAGCCGGACGCAAGCGGGCGGCTCGAGCCGCAGGAAACCGGTTGGGCGGGGCGGCGCATCCCACAAGACCGCGAAGCACGAGAAGGCCGGGCTCAAGGGTCCGCCGGAGAGCTCTCACTGGTTCGCCCCGACCTCCGTTTGGCGCGCGCCGCTGCCGGCGGTGACGTCGAGCGCGCCGGACTCGTCGACGCTTGTGAGCTCGCTGGTGAACTACGTCTACAACGGCGACGGCATCCCCTGGATCAACAGCTCCTCATCAAGCACCCCGATCTATACGGTGCCACTCGACCAACCGGACGTCTCGGTCACGCTGACGGAAGCGAACCTTGCTCTGCAGCATGCGCTCGACGAGGTCCCGCTCCCGGCGAACGCCCAGCCGGCCGCAGGCAACGATCACGAGCTGGTCGTCTGGCAACCCTCGACTGACACAATGTGGGAGTTCTGGAAGCTCCAGCAGGCGTCCGACGGTGCCTGGACCGCGGGGTGGGGCGGGAAGATCAACGACCTGTCCCAGAATCCCGGCTACTACACGGGGGCCGACCAGCTTTGGGGCGCGACCGCCACCAGCCTGCCGCTGCTCGGCGGCCTGATCACGATCGACGACCTCGAGCGCGGGCGGATCGATCATGCGCTCGCGATGGCGGTCCCGAACGCCGCGTACGAGGAGTACACCTGGCCGGCGCAGCGCGACGACGGTTGGGACCATGCGACCGACGCGATCCCGGAGGGCACCCGTTTCCGGATCCCTACAGACGTCGACCTGCGGGCGATGAACCTACCGCCGGTGACGCTCGAGCTTGCCCTCGCCGCCCAGCGCTACGGGATCATCGTCCGCGATCAGTCCGACAACGTGGCTTTCTTCGCCGAGGATCCAACACCGACCGGCACGAACCCGTACGCCGGGTTTTGGCAAGGGCAGCTCCCCGATCACCTGATGGGGGCCTTCCCCTGGTCGTTGCTGCAGGTCGTCGACAGTCCGGTCGTCCAGGGCTGGTAGCCGAGCGACCCGGGTTCGTGGCCGAGCGGACCAGCGGGTCCGCTCGGCGCGGGTTCGACAGTCGTCGAATCCGGGTGACATGCGCTCACGTCCAGGCGCAGGTCTGCCGATCAAGAAGACGTGCCTCACGTAGATGTTGCGCCGGCGCGGCTCGGGTCCGCGTGGCAACGGCGCCGCTCATCCATGCTCATCGCGCTGCTCCTGGCGGTGCTCGCCTCCGCCTGGCTCGCGCCGACGTCCGCGCTGGCGGCCACACACCACGCTCGCCATAACGCCGCGGCGGCCAAGCTCGGGCGCCACGTGACCAAGAAGCGCGGGCACCGCCACGCCAGGCCAAAGCCGCGCAAGCGCGTCACGGCGAAGGCCAAGGCCACCGCGGACACGCCCAGGAAGCGGTCAACATCGGTCAAGCCCGCACCCGCGTCGAAGCCCGCCTCGACGGCATCGACCGCACCGGTGGAATCGAGCTCTGCGCCGACCTCGTCCACCTCGGTGAGCACTGTCCAGTCGCCGGAGCCGACCAATTCGGCACCCACCTCGACTCAGATCACGACCACACCGGCGCCTGTCCTGACCGGGGCACCGGAGAGCTCGCAGTGGTTCTCGGACACGTCCGTGTGGCGCGCCGCGCTTCCCGATCAGACGCCCGTGGCGGATGACTCGTCAACGCTCGTCTCCTCGCTCTCCAACGCCGTCTACAACGGTGGCGCTCCGTGGATCAACAGTTCCTCGTACAGCACTCCTGTCTACACCGTGCCGCTCGGCCAGCCGGACGTGCCGGTCACGCTGACCGAGCCGAACTTGGCGCTGCAGCAGGCATTCGAAACCGTGCCGCTGCCCACGGACGCGCAGCCGGCGGCGGGGGCCGATATGCATCTGGTCGTCTGGCAGCCCTCGACTGACACGATGTGGGAGTTCTGGAAGCTGCAGCGAACCTCCGCGGGTGGTTGGACCGCAGGCTGGGGTGGGGTTATGAACGATGTGTCATCAAACCCCGGCTACTACACGGGAGCCGACGCGCTCTGGGGCGCGACCGCCACCAGCCTGCCGCTGCTCGGTGGCCTGATCACGATCGACGACCTCGAGCGCGGGCAGATCGATCACGCGCTTGCGATGGCGGTGCCGAACACTGCCTATGAGGAGTACACCTGGCCGGCGCAGCGCACGGACGGCTCCGACAAGGCCGCAGACGCGATCCCCGAGGGAACCCGCTTCCGGATCCCCGCCAACGTCGACCTGCAGTCGCTGAACCTCCCGCCGGTGACGCTCGAGTTGGCCGAGGCCGCGCAGCGCTACGGGATCATCGTGCGTGACACTGCCGCCAACGTCGCGTTCTATGCCCAGGATCCGACGCCGACGGGCACGACTTCCTATGCAGGGTTCTGGGGTGCAAGCCAGTACCCGAGCACGATTATGAAAGCGTTCCCGTGGTCGCTGCTTCAGGTGATCGACGACGGCCCCGTGATCCACGGCTGGTAACCGCCTGACCGCTGCGACCGTCACCTTCGCGTGACGGAACGCGCGAACGCGACCATTGCTTCCTACGCTCACGGCATGCTGAGGTCCGACCTCGGACGGGAGCGCAGACCCTGATGGCCGCAAGGAAACGTGCTCACCGTCGCTGGTGGATTGTCGTGCTCCTTGCGGCGGCCGGAGTTGTCGCCGGCGCCGCGATCGGTGCGACTCGCCGGCACACCTACAGCTCGACCGCGACTATGTCCGCGGGGCCGATTTCGGCGTTGAGTTCGGCGCAGGCCGCCGACGACGCCAACGACATCGCCCTGGCCTCGGACTATGCCCGCCTGATCACGACCGACGCCGTCGCGCGACAGGTGGCGGCACGCCTGCACACGACCCCTGGTTACGTCATCGCCCACCTGTCCGCCACCGCCGAGACCGGCACCCCTCTGTTCGATGCCACCGGCGAGGGACCGACGGCCGCCTCGGCCAGAGCGCTGACCGCCGCCGCAACGGTGGCCCTGCGCAACTACATCGGAACACAGCTCGCGAAACAGCGCACGCAGCCGCAGTTGCTCAGTCAGTACCAGGGGGCCGAGCGGACGACCCAAGCTCTTAGGGCAAAGATCTCGCGCCTGCAGGCACAACCGACGACAACCTCGAATGACGCGGCTCTGCAGAGTCTGCGGTCTCAGCTCGCCGTCGCCCAGTTGAAGGTGCAGGGACTCGCATCGCTGTTTCTGCAGGGTGACCAGACCACCTCGGTCAGCGAGGACGCCGCGCCAACCCTGGTGGCCGCACCCCAGGCAGGGTCGAGTACGACGAAGAAGAAAACAGCCGAGTTTGCGGCCGTCGGCCTGATCGCCGGCCTGTGCCTCGGGATCAGCCTGGTCCTGCTGCCGGGCGCTGTGTTGCCTCCAGGATCGACGCCGCGGGGAACCGACGACGTGAGGCTGGGGCAGGTCTGACACGCGCACGCGTCACCGCACTGACGGCTGGAGTGGTCGCTTGCGCGGCGGCGATCACGGTCATTCTGGTGTTGGCACGAACCTCCGGCAGCGTCGTGATCGTGGGCAGCACCCCCACAGGAGTACCCAACAATGTTCCCTTTGCCGGTAACGGCCCCTGGCGCAGTCCGATCCCGTCATCGGCGCGCCCGGCACGCGATTCGCATGCGATCGTCGCAAACCTCGCCAAACAGGTCTCGAGCTATTACGGGCACGTCGCGCTGAACACGGTGAGCTATTCCACGACGCTCTACACCGTCGGACCGAATCGGCCCCAGAAGCAGATCGCCTTCGATGATTGCCACGACGAGACCGCGCCGCCGGGTCACCTCGCCCGGGTGCTGTCCGGCGTGCCGGTCCCAACCGGGGCGGTCGGCTCCGAGGGAGAAGATGAGGAGACCTCGATCTACCAGCCGTCGTCGAACCGCCTGTGGGAGTTCTGGAAATTCCAACGCGGCCACGACGGGCGCTACTCGGCCTGCTGGGGCGGAGAGATCGATGACGTCTCCCAGAACCCTGGAATCTTCCCCACCGGCTACGGGGCGACTGCGAGCGGGTTGCCGTTGGCGGGCTTCGTAGTTCGCATCTCGGAGCTCCAGGACCACCAGATCGATCACACGCTCGGGCTCGAGGTCGTGCGCGCTCGGCGCGGGGTCTTCTCGTGGCCCGCGAACCGTACGGACGGATATGACTCGAACCCGACCGACCCGGTCGAGGGCGAGCGCTTCAGGCTCAATCCCAAGCTGAACCTGACCAAGCTGCATCTGAACCCGGTAGCACTCACGCTCGCCCGCGCGATGCAGCGCTACGGGCTGATCGTGACGGATCAGTCCGGCTCGGTCGCGATCCAGTCGGAGGACCCGCGCCCGTATGAGTCCGAGCACCAGGGCACGAATCCCTACGCGCAGATGGAGCACGGCACCCCGTCGTTCGAGCTGCTCGACGCGATCCCGTGGAACCAGCTCCAGGCGATGCCCTTGAACTATGGGAAGCCGTGAAGCATTGAACCCGCTCAAGATCTGGCGCGACTCCGGTCTGGCGGTGGTGCCTGCGACCCCTGCCGCACACCGGGGGCGGCTGCTCCGCCTTGCCACGCGGTTGGCCTGCAACATCCACGGCGTCCCCGACCTTGCGGCGCTGATCGAGCAAGGCATGCGCGCCGGAACCGGAACGGCCGCCGAACACGGCGTGTTGCTGGACCCGGCCTTCTGCTGGCTGATCGATATCGGCGAGCACTGCACGTTCGCCCCGTACGCGACGGTACTGGCCCACGACGCCGGCACCAGACGCGGGCTCGGGTATACGCGGTTGGGTCGGGTGCGGATCGGAGACCGGGTGTTCGTCGGCGCGCATGCACTGGTTCTGCCTGGGATCACGGTCGGCGACGACGCCGTGATCGGAGCCGGCGCGGTCGTCACCAAGGACGTTGCGGCCGGCTCGGTCGTGGCCGGTTCGCCTGCGCGGGAGCTGAGCACTGTCGCGGCCTACACCGAGCGCCACCGGGCACGCCTGAGGGAGCGACCCTCCTGGTCGCTGGAGTGGACTCTCGCCGGCGGCATCACACCAGAGCAGAGAGAGCGGATGCGGTCGGCGCTGGCGGACGGCGAGGGCTACATCCAATGACCCGCTCTCGTGTCGCCTACGTCGTCGGTTACTACCCCGCAGTGACCCACACGTTCATCACGCGTGAGATCGATCGGCTGCGTGCAGCCGGCGTCGAGGTTGACGTGTTCTCGCTGCGACGGCCGCCGGCCGCGACGCTGCTGACCGACGCCGATCGGCGCAACGCCCGCGAGACCTCGGTCGTTCTGCCGCCGCCGGTGGCGGAGCTCGTCTACGCGCACCTGTTTGCGCTGTTCACGAAGCCGAAGCTCTACGCCAGCACGCTGCGCCGCGCGCTCCGTATGGGCGAGTCCGGGCTCCGGCACCGGTTGTGGCAGCTCTTCTACTTCGGTGAAGCTGCGCTGCTGTGGAGGCGGCTGCGCGCGCGAAGGATCAATCACGTGCATGCGCACTTCGCGCACTCGGGCAGCTCGGTGGCGATGCTCGCCGCCGAGCTCGGGGCGCCGGAGGGCATGAGCTTCAGCTTCACGATGCACGGCCAGACAGAGTTCGATGAGGTCGTCCGCTACGCGATCGCCGACAAAGTCCGGCGCGCGCTGTTTGTGGCCTGCATCGGCTTTCACTGCCGCGCGCAGGTGATGAGGCTGGTGGAGCCCGACCAGTGGCCGAAGCTCCCGATCGTCAGGTGCGGCGTGGACACCGATGAGTTCGCACTGGCGGACGCCACCGACCGGACCGACGGCGATCCGTTCCGCATCCTGTGCGTCGGCAGGCTGGTACCGGACAAGGGGCAGAGCATGCTGATCGAGGCCTGCCGCGAGCTCATCAGCGACGGCATCGACGTGCAGCTGAAGCTCGTCGGCGACGGCGGAGACCGCGCCCGGCTCGAGCAGCTGGCCGCACGCCACGGAATCTCGTCGCATATCACCTTCGCCGACTCGGTTGGCCAGGACGCGATCCGCCGGCTTTACGCCGAGGCTGACGTCTTCTGCCTGCCGAGCTTCGCGGAGGGCATCCCGGTGGTGCTGATGGAGGCGATGGCAATTGGACGGCCGGTGGTGGCCACGCGGATCATGGGTATCACCGAGCTGGTGGATGACGGGCGTGACGGACTTCTGGTCGCGCCCGGAGATGCGCGGGCGCTGGCCGCGGCACTGCGCCGCATCGCTCTCGAGCCGGGATTGGCGGCGCAGCTGGTGGCCGCCGGCCGCGCGCGAGTCGAAGCCGAGTACTCGCTGGGCGAGTCGACGGCCCGGCTGCGGGATCTGTTCGCAGAGGCCAACCAAGCGGGAGGGGGCGAGCCCTGGTGAGAACGACCATCCGTGCGCTCCGCTTGGCGGCCGACGTGGTCGAGCTATGGCTTGGCGCGTCGGTTGCGTACCTGATCGTGCTGCTGACTGCCGCCGGCGTGCGCCGGGCCGCCAATCGTTTGTTCCGTGGCTCTGCGCCCGCTGGCGCAGAGCCTGCGGCGGCGCCGCGGCTGGTCGCGTTGGTGCCAGCACACGACGAGGAGCTTGACATCGCCCAGGCGGTCGGCGCACTGGAGCAGCAGACCTATCCGGCCGATCGCAGCGAGACGATCGTAATCGCAGACAACTGCAGCGATAAGACGGCTGCGCGGGCGGCGGCGGCAGGCGCGACAGTCTGGGAACGCGATGATCCCGAGGTGCGGGGTAAGGGCCAGGCGCTGAGCTGGGCGCTCGAGCGCCTGTGGCGCGAGCGTCCTGATACGGACGTGGTCGCTGTCGTCGATGCCGACTGCATCGCCTCGGAGAATTTCATGGCCGCGGTGGCCGCGGTGATCCTCGAGGGCGGCGATGCAGCGCAGGTGAGATACGTGGCCTCGAACGCAGCCGCGGCCCCGGAGGCGGCGCTTCGGGCCGCCGCATTCTGCCTGATGAACGAGGTCCGGCCGCTCGGCCAGTCGGCGCTCGGATTCTCTTCGGGGCTCCGAGGAACGGGCATGGGCTTCCGCGCCGAGCTGCTACGAGCCGTGCCCTGGGAGAGCTACTCGGTGACCGAGGACGTCGAGTTCCACCTGCGGCTGCTGCAGGCGGGCCGAGTGGTCGAGTTCGTCGAGACAGCCGAGGTTGCATCGCCGATGCCAACCTCGGCAGGCGCCTCGCGCTCGCAGCACCTACGCTGGGAGCGCGGCAACGCGGAGCTCGCCCGTGGCGTGCCAGGCCTTCTGGTCAAAGCTGCGACGCGCCGGGACGTGCAGCTAGCGCACGCTGCGCTCGAGCGCCTGATCCCGCCGCAGAGCGTGCTGGTCGCCGGGATGGGCGCCCTCGTGGCCCGACGTGGCGCGCGGGGGCGGATTGCGCGTGCGATCGCCGCCGGCGAGGTCGTCTTCGTCATCGGCGGGCTGCTGCTGGCCGACCCACCCGGCGCAGTGTGGCGCGCGCTCCCGCACGCGCCCGGGCTCGTGTTCAGGCGGCTGCGGATTGTCGCTGACTCAGTCGCCGGGGGGCGTTCCACTGAGTGGGTGCGCACTACCCGCGAGAATGGGTAATAGACCTTGTGTGGGCCTTAGGTCCGGTTTGTACATTGACTTTCTCTCTCCGATTCTCCGACACATCGAAATGAGGTTGTCGCTTGCGTGAAATAAGCTGGCGGCGCTGGATTGCGGTTGGCCTGTTGGCAGCAGTCGGTGCTGCCATCGGGGTGGCGTCCGGTCTCAGACGGCAGCCGGTTTACTCATCGACGGCGACCGTCTCCTCAGCACGTGTGAACGTGCTCGCGGAGGCGCTTCCCGGTTACGTGAGTGCCGCAACAGCGCTCGCATCAACATACGCGCGTATTGCTACCAGCGACGTGGTTAAGTCAGCGGTGGCCAGACGGCTGAAGATATCTGTGTACGACGTGAGTGCCCGGCTCTTCGCCACACCTGTACCCGACGATCCGGTGATCATGATCGTGGGCACCGGCCCGTCGGCTGGCGCGGCGCGACGGCTCGCGTCGACCGGAGCCAACAGCTTGGTCACCTACGTCGCACATATGGTCGGCAGCACTGCCGCAGCGCAGTCCACCCTGGCCCAGTACACGAGCGCCAACGATCAGCTCCTGAAGCTCAACGCGCGTGTGGGCCGACTGCAGGCGAACCAGGTCCCCGGGAGCAGTGCCGGCCCCAGCCTGAAGGCCGCGCTCACGCAGCAGGCGCAGGTGTCGCTGCGGGTCCGCTCGCTCGCGTCCACGTACATCAACCAGAATCTCGCCACGACGAGTGGAGCCGCCCCGCAGATACTCACCGCTTCGAGCCCGGCCGGGAACGATCGCCGCTCGAGGATCGAGGACTTCGGCCTCATCGGGCTTGCCGCCGGGTTGATTCTCGGCCTGCTGATCGAACGTGTCACGAACCGGGGGCGGAGCCGCGAAACGATCCGGATCAGGCAGGTCGGGCGCGTCTAGCTGCTCGCCACGCGAGCGGCCCACTACGCCAGGCCCGCCCGGCGCATGTCCGCCGCGCGTTCCCCCCAGGCGAGCCTCAGAAAGGCTGGGATTCCGAGCAGGTAGCGACGGGCGAGGCGCCGGGGTTCCTGTGCGAGCCGGAAGCACCACTCGATTCCACAACGGGTCATCCAGGCGGGCGCCCGGCTCACGTGTCCCGCCGTGAAGTCGATGAACGCGCCGACCGCAACGCCGAGGCGCGCGCCGCTGCGCTCGAGGTTGTGCTGCAGCCAGATCTCCTGATCGGGGTTACCCATACCTACCATCAGCACATCGGCCTGGCGCTCCTCGACCCGGGCTGCGAGCTCGGCGGGGTCGGCGTTGGTGTAGCCGTGCTCGGTGCCAGCGATCGGCAGGCCAGGGTAGGCGTCTCGCGCACGCTCGGCAGCCGCCTCACTGACGCCCGGGCGGGCTCCGAGCAGGTACAGCCGCCAGTGGCGTTCAGCTGCCAGCTCGAGCAGCCGCGCGTTGAAATCAGACCCGTTCAGGTTCTCCGGGAAATGTTCTCCCCGCATACGCGCAGCGAGCTCCACGCCGATTCCGTCGTTGAGCACCAGGTCGCTGCTGAGTAGGGCGGTCTTGAGGCGCGAGTCGCGCGCCGCGAGCCGCAGCGTGTGGGCGTTGACGTAGGAGAGCCGCACACTCTCGCCGCGATCCAACCGCTCAGCGATCTCACCCAACACCTGATCGGCAGAAGCCCGCATGATCGGGACTCCGCAGATCCAGACATGTTCGACCTGCGGTTCGACGGCGCCAGTCACTGTCACCTCCGTGTGCCAATGTGGTTTGCATTCTCACCCACGCGCGCTCGTGAGAACGCGCCCACGGGTCATCACGCGTCAAGCAGGCGTGACAACCGCCGCTCGCTGACTGCGCCGCCGCTGGTTGACCTGTGAACGCGGTTCGAGGGTGGCCGTCAGACACTCACGTTCACGGCGTACTTAATTCACCACAGTGTGCAAACGCAAACAAGCAAACCTGGGCGCGTGTCAACCTATGTTCACACCCCTGGGAGGGCGCCAGGGCCTAGTACCCTGCTGTTGAGGATGATCGTGCCGACCGCGTCCACGGCGTCACCATTTTGATCACCTTCCGCGTACCCGTAGAAACGCTGCCGCGCCGCGCCGCGCTCGCGTCTGCCGCGGTTGTGATGCTGGCTGCACTGGCGCTGGCGGCCTCAGGCCATGATCGGTACGCGGTGGCGGCTGCGATCACCGCGTGCGTGCTGCCGCTCGTCGCATATCTTGTGATCGTCATCGAGCCGGCGATCACGGCGACGATCGCGTGCATCCTCACGGTGTTCGCCGGCAACTGGCACTACATGCACGTGCCGATCCCGTTGGACCGGCTCGCGTGGATCGGCGTCATCGGTGCGCTGGGCTGGCGCGCCCTGGGCGGCGATCCGCGCTTCGAGCGGCTGCGTGTGCGGAGCGTGCACCTGGTGCTGCTGCTGGCGATGGCGTACGCGATCTCCTCGGCCGTGATCGCGGGGACGATCACCGACGGCACGAGCATCGTCGGCCTGCTGGATCAGTTCGGAATGATCCCGTTCCTGCTCTTCTTCTTCGCGCCCGTGCTCTACCCGTCCGCCCGCGAGCGCAACTATCTGCTCGTCGGCCTGGTCGTGCTCGGCGTCTATCTCGGTTTCACGGCGTGGGCTGAGGGCCTATCGGTCAACGGCCTGGTTTTCCCGCGATACATCCTCAACCCGGCGATCGGCGAGCACTTCGGTCGCGCCCGCGGACCATTTCTCGAGGCCGCGGGGAACGGGCTGGGCCTGTACATCTGCGCGATGGCGGGGCTGGCCGGTGCGCGCGCCTGGCGATCCGCGGGAGCGCGTACGATCGCCGGCGGCGTTGGGCTTCTGTGCATCTCAGGGGTCATCTTCACGCTCACCCGGGAGGCCTGGATCGGTGCCGGTCTAGCCACCGTCGTGGTTCTGGCGGCGACTCCAGAGTTGCGCCGATACCTGGTCCCGACCGTCGGAATCGCGCTGGTCGCCGTGCTTGCGATCGTGCTGTTCGTCCCATCGTTCAACAGCAAGGCCACGACACGCATCCAGGACCAGGGCTCGGTTTGGGATCGCCTGAACGCCGACAGCGCCGGCCTGCGCATGGTCGAGTCGAAGCCGTTGTTCGGTTTCGGGTGGTCGACCTACACCGCGACAGTGACGCCCTACTACCGACTGGCGCCCAGCTATCCGTTGACCCAGATCAACGGCATCCACAACGTGTTCCTCGCGAACATGGTTTCTCTGGGAGCCGTTGGGATGGTGCTCTGGTTGCTGGGCATGATCCTCGGGATCTGCACACCGCTGACGCGGCGCGGACCGCCGGGCCCGCAGCGCCTGTGGTGGTCGATCCTGCTCGGGATCTCCGTCTGCTGGCTGGTGGTGGCGAACTTCACGCCGCAGGACTACGCCTTCGCGAACGCGTCGCTCTGGCTTATAGCGGGGATCGCCTACTCACTCAGCAGCCTTGAGCCCGTGAAGGTGCTCGAGCCGACCGGCGAGCCCGAGCAGCCGGTCGTAGTAGTTCCGCGGTTGAAACTTGCTCAGGACTTCCGCGCGACCAGCCGCGCCTAACCGATGCGCCAGTCCCGGATTTCCGAACAATCCGCTGATCGCCTCGGCGAGCGCCCGTGGCTCGTTGTCAATGATCAGGCCGGTCTGCCGGTCGGTGACATAGTCGTCCACCCCAGGGGCTCGAGTCACGATCACCGGCTGCCCGCGCAGCATGGCGTTGAGGTATGTCTGCTGGCCCGCGCTCCTGGCCGTGTCGCGCAGGAGTGGCACGACCACGATGTCCGCCGCGAGCGCCGCGCGGTCATATTCCTCCGGCGGCATCGCGCCGAAGCGCGCCCGGGTCTCACTGGGACACTTGAGTCCCGTGGCGATCGTGACCGGCGCCGCGATCGAGTCGACGGCTTCGAGCAGCGCCCGGTAGTCGCGCAGCGAGTTACCGCCGGCGAATACGCCGCCCCCGCCTTGGCTCAGCACGTTCATCTCGCCGGTCGCACAGAACGGGACGAAATGAACACGCCTGGAATCCATGCCCCAGGTTTCCGGCAGCAGGCGGAGCTCGTCGCTCGAGAGGACGGCGTAGTGCACGGTTTGGCCGTCGATGAGCCCCATCAGTGCGCTCCGCACGAGCCGGCGGGCGATCGGAGGAGTGTCCTGCGCGACCTCGGCCATCCGCGCATGCAGCAGGCGGTCCAGCCGCCTGCTGCCGGGCTCCCAGGTCGCATCCGCGATGATCAGCGGCTGCCCGCGGTGGCGCAGCCAACCGGCAGCGAACAGGTCTATGTAGGCCCGGCGAGCCGACACCGCGCCGTTGAGAATCGCCGGACCGCGGTGACGCGCAAGCGTCCATGCGGCGCTGGCGAGGTCGCGTTCCGTCACGACGGCTCGAACCCGGCTCGACCACTCCGGATGCCAGGAGGCAACGTAGGTGCTGGCGTAGCGCACTGTCCGTCTTCCAACTTACCCCACGGCCGGCGGTCGGTTCCGCCTAAGCCCTGCGAGCACACGCGTCAGCTTGCGACCGCCACCGTGAACGACGGCCCGCGGCATCGCCAGCCAAGTCCTCAGCTTTGCTGGCTGCTCGATGCCGAACTCGGCCGCGGTGCGCGCCGTGAGTGGCCGGCCGTAGTTGAGGGTTGGAGCGCTGGATGCGTTGTGTCCGTTGTTGACGCAATACACCGCACCGCGGAACGGGAGCCGCGCGAGCGCGTGCCGTTCATGCAGGTACAGGTGCGATCCGAGCTCGTTGAGAACACGATCTTCGCCAAGCGCGTCGAACACGTCGCCGATGGAGAAGCCGTCCGGCAACGAGAACGACGGCAGCAGTGCGCGCGCGTAGATCAGCGAAGTCCCGCAAACCTGGTTGAAGTGCTCCTGCCGGCGCAGCAACCCAGTCCCGGCGTCGTAGCGGAAGCCGCTGCCGACGTACCAACCGGCCGCGTCCTGATTGTGGGCAACGAAGTTGGTCATCCTGCGGCTGACGAAGTCGTCCGCGTCGAGCACCATCACATGACCGCCTCTGACCTGGGAAAGCGCCACCGCGAGCTTCGCCCCCTTGTCGATCTTGACCCCCGCCTCGCGAGGAAGCGTTGCCTTGTCCCAGTCGGGCGCCGGTGGGAAGTCAACAATCACGGTCGTGACCGGCACGGTCAGGTCACTCGGTACCCGAAACGCGCGGTTCGAGACGACAACGGCCGCATAGCGCCTGTCGGTCTGCGCTTCGAGCCCACGCAGGCTGCGACACAGCGACTGTTCGGCTGCGGCATATGCATCCGTCGTGTCAGGGTGGCGGAGTGACGTGATGAATGTCAGCAAAGGTTCGGCTTTGTTCACAATGTTCTTTAAAATACATATGACATTGCGCCCACCCGATCCGGGTCGCCGGGCTTCGCAACAGCCTGCGGCGGGTGCTGCCACGCGCTTGCCAGTGGCGGTGGTGATCCCGGCGTACAACCGGGCGGAGTTACTTGAACGGGCACTCAGGAGCGTCACAAGCCAGACCCGGCAGCCGTCCGAGATCATCGTCGTTGATGACTGCTCTGCGGACGACACGAGCCCTGTCGGCCAGGCCCTCGGGGCGCGGGTTATCCGCCACGACACCAACCGTGGCCCGAGCGCGGCGCGGAACACCGGGCTGCGCGTGACCGCGCAGCCGTGGGTGGCGTTCCTCGACTGCGATGACGACTGGCTGCCACACCACCTGCAGACGCTGTGGGACGCTCGCGACGGTCACGTGCTGGTGGCCGGGTCGAGCCTCGCCTGGGATCCCGACCGCGATGCGCCGACCCGCGTCTACGGTCCACCGACGCGCCGTCCGCGCGTGCTCAACGAGCCGGGCCCGCTGCTCTTTCCCGAGAACTTGATTGTCCAGAGTGGGGTGCTGGTGCGGCGCGATGCCGCGCTCGCCGTCGGTGGCTACGACGAGGACCGCCGGCATTCGGAGGATCTGCAGCTCTGGGTCAAGCTGATCGCGCGCGGGTCGGCTGTCGTCCTGCCCGAGGTGACGATGCGCTACCGCGTTCACCCGTTGCAGGCCGTGAGCGCGCGCGGGACGATGCGCGAGTCACACCTCGAGGTGCTCGCGGAGAGCGAGCGGGGTTCCGACCGCGCGCTTCGAACCAAGGTCAGGGCCGTGTTCCACTGGGACGAGTTCCGGGAGGCGCAGCGAAGCGGGAACGGGCGTGACGCGCTCAGCCATTGGCTCTGGCTAGCCCGGCCGCGGCGACTGCTTGCGCTGTTCGAACTGCTCCGCTTCCGGTACCGCAGCCGGCGCCGCGCGTGTCGCTTCGACCGCGATGGCAGGCTGTCCGTCGCTGTCCTGGGCGGGGATACAGACGCCGTCGCGTCGCTCGGGTCGGGTCGGGTGATCGACCTCAGGCAGGCCAGCCTGCCCCGCAAGCTAGGCGCGGTGCTCAGGCACCCGCCTGGCCGGATCGTCGTCGGCCATCGCTGGCAGCAGCATCTGTTCGGGGTGCTCGGAGCCAAGGTGGAGGCTGCCCCGTGAGCACCAAGGGCCGCTGGGCAATGAGCGACGAGCTGTTGGGCAAGGCCGCGCTGCCGAGGGCGCAGGTCTGGCGCCTGCGAGCAAGGAACCTTCGGTATGCCCGTGTGGCCGTGACGGGTTGCAAGCTCGGCTATCTGGGTTGGTTGGGGCATGCCAACGTGGGCGATGAGGCGGTGTTCGACGGTTACCGGCTGGCGTTCGGCGAGCGTCGGATCTCGCCCCTCCCGACCGGGCCCACGCTGGAAAAGCTGGTTCGCCTGCGGCGCGGCAACGTGCCGCCGGCGGTGCTGCTGGGCGGCGGCACGATCATCGGTACCGGCGAATTCCGCGATGCCGTGACCCTCCTGTCAAGGCACGGGACGACACCGTTCGTGCTCGGCGCGGGGGTCGAGGACCCGACATTTCCGGGCGCGTATGGCGGCGCGCTGCGAGCCGAGCAGGCGCACTGGCCGAGCGTGCTCGAACTGTTCGACAAGGTCACGGTTCGCGGCCCGCTGTCGCGCGAGATTCTGGCATCGATCGGCGTCAAGGCTGAGGTCATCGGCGATGCGGCGCTGCTGCTCGGTCAGGACACGCCGACCGCGCGGGATCCGGAGCGCCGCCTCGGCGTCAACCTCGGGATCGCGAGCGGCCTGTGGGGTGGCGATCTTGACACCGTGCTCGACGCTGTCCTCGACGCGGTCAGGGTCCTGCTCGACGACGGCTGGCGCGTGACGCTGTTCCCGGTCTGGCCCAAGGATGTGCCCCTTCTCGCTGAGCTGCAGCGGCGATTGGATGGACGGGCGGACCTGTTCGGGGATTATCTGGACATCGACGCGCTCACGCGGGCGCTGAGCAGGTGCCGGGTATTCGTGGGCATGAAGCTCCACTCAGTGGTACTCGCGTCGGCGGTGTTCGTGCCATCGCTGATGCTCGAGTACATGCCCAAGTGCCGTGATTTCCAGGCCTCGCTTGGCCGTGAAGATCGCACGCTCCGGACCGATTCGGTGACCAGCTCGGCGGTCGTCGAGCACGTGCGCGAGCTCGACGCGCAGCGCGCCAGTGAGCGAGACATCCTTGAGGGGGCAGTCAGCGATCTGCGCACGCGGCTCGAAACGGAGGCCGCGCGGATCAGCGGACGTGTCGAGGAGATCCTCGCGGGCTAGCGCCGCTGGCCTCAGTGGCCGCCGCGGTCGAACATACGCAGACCTGTGTGGATCAGGATGTCCAGGTCCTCCCACAGGCTCCAGTTCGAGATGTAGCGGTAGTCGAGCTTGACCATCTCCGGAAGCGGCGTACTCAGCGGACCACGGATCTGCCACGGGCCGGTGATGCCCGGCGTGAGTCCGAGGCGCTGGCGCTCCTGACCGGTCAGCAGCGCGTCTTCTTCCTCTACCAGGGGACGCGGACCGACAAGGCTCATCTCACCACGGATCACGTTCCATAGCTGCGGGAGCTCGTCGAGATGGGTGCGCCGGATCTGCCGTCCTAACCGAGTGATGCGCGGGTCGTCGGCGATCTTGAACAAACCGCCGTCCGCCTCGTTGAGCTCGCGCAGGTCCTGCTTGAGCTCCTCAGCGTTGGTGACCATCGAGCGGAACTTCAAGATCTCGAACCGCCGGCCGTTGCGTCCGACCCGCCGCTGCCTGAACAGGACTGGCCCGCGGCTGTCCACGCGGATCGTGACGCCGATCAAGAGCATCAGCGGCGCCGCCAGAAGCAGGATCAGGCTTGCGCCCACGAGGTCGAAGGCGCGCTTGATCGCGCGGGACGACCGCGAGAGCCCCAGTCGCGGCACTCCCAGAAGCGCAAGGCCGTCGAGGTCGTCGATTACCGCGCAGCCGCCGACCGCGGTGAGCGCCGTGGGGAAGATGCTCACGCGTAAACCGAGCCATTTGGCCATCCGGACCATCTCGAAGGTGTCGCCGTCCGGCGTGCTCGAATCCGGAGCGAGCACCACGCGGTGCAGCCCCAGGTGCAGTACGGCCGAGCGCAGGTCTTCCAGCGACCGTGGCAACTGGCCACCGGGGAGGCTCCCGACCAGCTCGACGCCGTGCAGGGAATCCAATCGCTCTGCGAGGTCGCGATGGTGCTGCGGGTCACCGATGATCACGCAGCGCTCCAGCGGGGCGAACCGCCGCGCCAGCCGCCTCGCCACACTGCGGGCCGGGATCGACAGCGTGAACAGCACGACCACGAGAAACACGAAGACGCGCAACTCGCCGTGCGTTGCGGTCGTGACCTCACGCCAGCCCACGGCAATGCCGATCGCCGTCATCACGGCAGCCTGCAGCATCGCCGGCCATTGCGCGGCGGTCGATTTGGCGATCACCAGGTCGTCCCTGTCGTACAGACCCTGCAGCTTGGCGATCACGATCGCGAAGAACGGCACCAGCAGCACCCAGACCGTGGGCACCACCCCGAACACAGCCGTCGCAGCAAGCGTCGCGGCGAACCCACAGAAGGCGTCAGCCCCCACGAGATGCAGTCGATACAGCTGTTCCCGACGCGCGATCTCGGCAAGCGGCTGGAGCCGTCTCCGCGCGGCTATGGGCCGGGCAAATTCGTCATCGACAGCAGGAATCGCTCGGCCGCTGTTTCCAGGCGCTACGCCTTCCGGAGTGCCTGTATTCATTTACGGACACCGCCTTTCGGGTTTCGCAGTCGTTCACTTCCAGCTCATCCCAGCAGTCCCGCCGTCTGTGCTGCGCGGCAGCGCCCCGGCTGAGCTCGGTTCAGACGGCCGGCGAGACAGCGTCGACTCACCCGATCCTCTGATTGCTCATAGTGTCGGTCCATAAAGGATCAAGGGTCAGTCATATCCGTGCCGGCCGCTTGATTGATTTGTGCACTCAGACTCTGAGCCGGTCTCCGTCATCCGGACCCGGACATAGTCCGTTCAAAGGCTGCCAACTCGCGGGAGAGAGAGTCCGCGGTTGCAGCGCACTCGATAGTACGACGGTGCAGGCGCTCCGCCATGGGCCCTGTGGCCAATTGTTCACCGAAGTAACACCCACACTTTTGCCTCACGTCGTGTTTTCAGCGGATTCAGAGGGTTTTCGTCAAATTGGCGTGACGCGTATGTCAACGTCCGTGGACGGCAGGTCACGCTCGAGGCCCGGCGGGGAGGTTTTGATCTCGTGCTCGGCGCGCCTCAGCCAATTACCGCGGTCGGCGACCTTCGGGCCAGGCCCGCACGAGCAATGCGAAGCTCGATAAGGCCTGCCGTCGCAGGCCGCTCGAACGCGGATCATGCAGAGAAGACCCGTTTGGTCTCCCTGGTTTCGGGCTAGTAGACGTGAGATGAGCGTGGGGACACGTCCGGCGATAGCGTTCGCTGGGGACGAGAACTACGTTCCCGGGCTGTTCGTCAGCCTCGTTTCGGTGCTGACGCACCTGCCGGCTGGGTTGGCAGTGGACGTCGTGATCATCGACGAGGGACTCTCGCCGGCAACCCACAAGGCGCTGCGCTCGCTCGTCGCAAGGGCGGCGCCCGCGTCCCGACTAAAGGTCGTTGCCGGATTTGCTGCCACTGACATTGACGCGCCGACTTCAGAGCATCTCACGCAAGCCACGTACGGGCGCCTGTTGATGGCGGAGCTGTGCCCTGACGTCGGCATCGCCCTGTACCTGGACTCGGACACGCTGGCGCGGGCGAGTTTGGCGGGTCTACTGACTACCGCGCTTCACGGCTCTCCACTCGGAGCGGTGGTGGACGCGGATGCCTCCACCCATGAGAGTCGTCAACGATACGGTCCGCTTCGAAGTGACAGGGCGCCGGACGACCCGTACGTCAATTGCGGCGTCCTCCTGATGGACCTGGATCTTTGGCGAGACAGGGAACTGGGAAGCGTGATCCTACGATGCATCGAGGATCATCGAGATCAGCTGCGCTTTCATGATCAGGACGCGATCAACGTCGCCCTCGGGAGCGAGATCAAGCCGCTCGAGGGAGGCTGGAACTTCCAGCTCCGCGTCGAACGCTCGCGGCGGGGCGCGTCACTTAAAGACGCGGCGATCATCCACTTCAGCGACCCCGTGAAGCCATGGGCTACGCTCGACTGGATCAGGCAGGGCAGGCTCGCCCGGCAGGCGAGCACAGCCTGGTGGCGGGTGGCGCTGCTCTCACCGTGCCTTCCTGGCCGCTTCCGTAGACAAATGGCATGGCGCTTCATGGTGAACGCGATGAGGTTTGTGACCAAACAGCTGACACACGGCGCCATGGAGTGGCGCAGCCAGTCGCCTCGGATGCGCGGCGGGATAGTCTCCCGCATGACTCGCAACCACATGCGCGATTACGCGGCAAGGGTGAGGGAATACGTCCTCAATCAGGTCGTCAACAAGATCCCATTCGTCGCGATGCGGATGTGGTTGTACAAATGGGCTGGGCTCGGGCTCGCGGATCACACAGCCGGAATGATCATGCTTCGCACCGAGCTTCATGCGGTCAGGAATATCACCGTCGGACCCAACACGATCATCGGGCAACGGTGCATCCTGGACGGACGCGGAAAGATCACCATCGGGCGGTCCGTAAATATCGGATCAGGCACATCACTGCAGACCGGCAAGCACCTGGTCGACGACCCCAACTTCGCGGCCGGCTTTGCGCCGATCGTCGTCCACGACATGGCCTGGATCGCTGAAGGTTGTCGCCTGCTGGCGGGCGTCACCATCGGCGAGGGGGCGGTGGTTGCGGCGGGCGCCGTGGTCGTCAAGGACGTGGAGCCTTACGAGGTGGTCGGCGGCGTACCTGCGACCCACATCAGGATGCGGGCGCGACCGATGGACTACGTGCTCACGTACCGCGCGGACTGGCTCTAAGCCTCGGTCGTAACGATGCGTGCCTCAAGCACCCGAGGCGCCGTGCTGGTCATCCTCTCGCAGGGCGTCCAGTTCGCGACCCAAATCTGTTCACTCATAGTCCTCTCGCATCTCCTCCCGCCGCGTGCGTTCGGCGTCGTCGCGATGGTGTCAGCTGTGATCGGGCTCGCCGGGGTCCTGGGGTCGTTCGGCCTATCACTCTCCGCGCTCGCAGGCAAAATGCCAAGTCCTGAAGCACGCAGCAATCTCTTCTGGGTAAACGCCGTCAGCGGTGTCGTCGTCACCGTGATCGTGATCGCCTGCGGGCCGCTGCTTGCGGCCTTCTACCACGTACCCGCTCTCACGGGGGTGACCGCCGCGCTCGCGCTACCGTTTCTGCTGGGCGCGTTGGCAGTTCAGTTCAGAGTGGAGATGAACCTCGCCGGCCAGTGGAATCGCCTCGCGGTCGTTCAGGGCTTGCCCGGCTTGATAGCGCTTCCTCCGGCCGCGGTCGTGGCGGCCGCCACGCGCAGTTACTGGGCACTGGTGGTCCAAGCCTTGCTTGCAAGCGTATTGCAACTCGTGCTGGCGGTGGTGCTCTCTGATTGGCGTCCGCGAGCACCTCGCCGAGCCACGGATATTCGCCACCACCTCAGATTCGGCCGTGACACCGCTGCGATTCAGACGCTCAGCTATGCCGCCAGCAACGCCGACAATATTTTCATAGGCCGATCGCTGGGCAGCGCGGCTTTGGGGCAGTACAACCGGGCCTACAACCTCGCCGCCCTGCCGACGACCCAGTTGGCGATACCGCTCGAGCAGGTGATTCTCCCGCGGCTGTCCAGAGCGCTCGACAGCGACTTCGACGAGACGCTACTCCGTTGCCAGCGGATAATGGTCTACGCACTGACGGTGCCCCTCAGCATCGTCGCTGGTGTCGCCTACCCACTGGTTCACGTGTTCCTCGGATCGCGCTGGGTTCAGGTCCCGGAGCTGATCCAGATCCAAGCAGCCGGTCAGGTTTTCTCCGCGATTGGATACATGTACTACTGGAGCTTCCTGGTCAAGCGCCGTACCGGGATGATGGTCTTCGGAGAAGGAGTCGTGGAGATCGCGATGGTTGTTGCGATTGCACTGCTGGCCGGGGATGGCAACGCGACTGTTGCGTGGTGTGTTGCTGCGGGCCAGATGTGCATGACACTTGCAACCGCGATCATCGCTCGCCCGGTTCTGGGGATCGACGTCTTCGGGCTCCTCCGCGTGGCGGTGGTTCCCGTGCTCGCACTTGTCGCGGCCTCGGCGGGCTCGGATGCCGTGGCACGTGCGGGTTGGTCAAGCCCTGTGCTGGCTCTTATCGCGTCGGGCGTCGCGTGGATCGGCATATCCGCGGTCAGCTGTGCGCTGCTGCCCTCGATCCGGAGCGACCTCCGGCTGTTCGCCGGACTGCTGAGTGCCGCCCGTGAACGTCATTAGGTGTAGCCGGAACCAAGGCATGTTTCGTCGGCGCGCTGGGTAGCGATAACTCTGCGTGCCGCTGAAACTGGTCTGCTTCTCGCCACACGTGCCTTACCCCGGAATCGGTCACGCGGGTGGTGGCCTCTTCCAGTCCTACCTGGAGCTGACCAAGGATCTCGGCTCGCGACTGCTTGTCGCGCCCGCGGTGGAACGCAATCTTGAGAGAAGCCCTGACAGTGTCGACGAGCTGCGGCTGGTTCCGATCACGCTCAGGCCGATCGATCGCGCGGAGAACCGGATCGCTCACAACTTGACGCCCTTTCGCTTACCAGCGCAATTTCG
This sequence comes from uncultured Conexibacteraceae bacterium, assembly GCA_963720195.1. Classification (GTDB taxonomy): domain Bacteria; phylum Actinomycetota; class Thermoleophilia; order Solirubrobacterales; family Solirubrobacteraceae; genus Palsa-465. The sequence goes on along the minus strand of CAVRFD010000003.1, from coordinate 62,831 downwards.
TCGATCGCTATTGGGTGACGAGGCCGTCCTCTCCGCGCTACGCGATGCCGACGTGGTCGAGTATCAGTGGCACGAGATGGCGACCTTGATACCGCAAGCGCGCAGAGTCGCCAAGCGAGCTCGCCACGTCGTGTTTCTGCACGACGTCGTTTCTCAGGCTCTGAGCCGTGCCGCGGAAGCAGAAAGCGGGCGGCGGTTGCTCCAAGCGCGCACCTGGGCCCGTCTGACCGAATTCAGTGAAGCGAGGATCGCATCCCATGCGGATGCCGTGATCGTGCTGAGTGCGAAAGATGCGGCGCTGCTCAAGTACCGGGGCAACGTGTGCGTCCACCGTCCGGTGGTCCGCGTGAGGTCGCACCCCAGGCAACGACGGGAGCGCGGGAAGCCCCCGCTGTTCGTGTTCGTGGCCGCGTTCAGCCGTCCTGAGAACATCGAAGCGGCGACATGGCTGCGTAACAAGGTCTGGGCGCGTATCCGGGCGTCGATCGCCGACGCAGAACTCAGATTTGTCGGCCGCGAATCGGATCGACGCCTCACCACATTGACGGACTCGACCTTGGGCGTTCACGCGTCCGGATACGTGTCGGATCTCGACGCCGAGTACGCGCGGGCTGACGTGGCGCTCGTCCCGATTCTCCGCGGAGCGGGAGTGAAGCTGAAGACGATCGAAGCGATGGTCACGGCCACGCCTTCGGTCAGCACCACCGTTGGTGCCGAGGGTATTGAGCGGGCCGTGGATTTCATCGAGATCGCTGATACGCCTGACGCGTTTGCGGACGCCGCGATCCGAGTGGCGTCCGACACATCCGGAACCTACAGCGCTCGGGCCGACGCCGGCGCGAGGTGGGCCGGTGAAGCGCACGGCACGGAACAGGCTCGCAGCACACTCATTCGCGCGATCACGGGTGTTTGAGCGGGCGGCACCCGCTACGCGGTTCTATGGACATTTCGCACGGAGCCGTTGTCATTCCGGCATACGGGAAAGTAGAGCTCACGAGTGCGATCGTTGGGGACTGCCTTCGTGAGCCTGAGGTCGTCAGCGTCATCGTCGTCGACAACGGAGGCGACTTCCAGGCGCACGATCCTCGTGTCGACGTGATGCGCCCGTCCCAAAACCTTGGCTGGCTGCGCGGCACGAACTACGGATTCCAGGCTGCTCGGGCGCGCGGACACGACTGGCTCGTTGCCCTGAACAACGACACGCGCCTCAGCGCGGGCTTCTTCGACGGGTTGCGAGCAGCGGTGGCCGTCCATCCGGAGGGTTTGATCGCCCCCTGCTACGACGACCACACCGCCACTCAAACTGCGTACTTCGGGGGACCGGTGGAGGACTTCCCCGCAGAGCCGGTCGAAGAACGGGTCCCGATCATCGACGGAACGTGTTTTGCCATGACCGCTCACCTGTTCGACCGACTCGGGCCGATGGATGCGAAGCACTTCGGACGGCGCGGGTGGGGAGCGATTGAGGATTACGTCCTGAGAACGCGTTCCCTCGGGGGAGCCGCGTACGTCACCCGACGTGCCTACCTCACGCACGCCCGTGGTTCGACCGCGCGCGCCGTCACGTCCACGTACCACCGTTATGCCATCGCCGAGATGCGCCGCGGATTACGGCGCATCTACGGCCCCCATTGGCGCCGGGAGTTCTCATTGCCTGTGCAGGCACCGGACAGCCCGACCACCCGCATGCGTGACCTGCTTCGCTCGATCGAGGACAGACTGGGTTTGAGCGAAACGGCGATCGGTCGACGCTAGTACGCGTCAAGGCGGTCTTCAGCTCAGGCGCATTTTGAAAACCCTTTGGATCTCCGGCGCAGCCAGAGCACGAGGCAAAGCCTGTCGCCATCTGCGGACCGCGCGTCGAGCCGATCGAGTTCGTCCACAGCCTCGCAGAAGGGGTCTTGAGCCAGTCGGCGTCGCGCGGCCTCAAGCGTTTGGCGCCCTGCCGACCAAGACGACGCGTACGTGACGGCGGTCGGCATAAGAAAGCCCATATCGGGCACCGGGCTCCGCACAGAGACTGCAGGTGGTCGTCGACGACGTCGAGACCGCACGAGTGGAACTACGCGACGCCGGCGTTGAGGTCGGAGAGGTCCAGGACTCTCCCGCCGGGCGGTTTGTCTTCTTCACCGATCCCGATGGCAATGGCTGGGCTGTCCAGCAGTTTCCCGCCCGCGACTAGCAGCGTGCCGCGGGCACCTGCCACCGCCCGGCCGAGTCAGGTGCTCGCGGTCGCATGCAATGCATCCCCCTGCCCACGCCAGGTTGTGTATCCCCGTGCGCGGCAAGGAGGTGGTGACCGACGCGCGGGTTGCGTCCTCCTCCTCGCCACCGTGGGGCCTCCGGGCCGGCCGGGGTCGGCCGGCCTGGCGGTTCCGCGCGGTTTATTGCTTTAGGTGTAGTCCGGCGCTGGCGGAGATCGTTGGTGATGGTCGTCCGTGGACGGTGTTGATGATCTCCGCGCTGTCGATGCCTTGGAGGTAGATAGAGGTGATCCCGAGGTTCGCGTGCCCGAGTTGTCGTTGGATGACGACGAGCGGGACGCCTTCGTGCGCCATCTCGACGGCGTGAGCGTGACGTAGTTGATGCGGCGCGAAGCGCCGGCGGACACCAGCTGCAAGCGCGGCATGGTGGAGTTGTTTGCGCGCCGCCGATGCTTCCCAGTGGCGCCCCGCGGTCGCTCCGTGGATCACACATAGGAACGCGCCGACAGGGAGCTGCTGGCGGGTCTCGAGCCATGGGTCGAGCTGTGCGAAGGCCCAGCGATCCATGCCGACCTCGCGTCGTTTGCCGCCCTTGCCGCGGCGGACGAGGATCGCGCCCCGGACGTGGTCGAGATCGCTCTCTTGGAGCGCGAGAGCCTCGCTGATTCGCAGTCCGGCGCGCCAGAGGATCACGATCAGCGCGCGCAGGCGCTGTCCGTCGGCGTTGTCTCCAGCGGTGCGCATCACCTCGATGATCTCCTCGATGCTTGGCGGGTTTGCCGGGTATTGCTCGCCCTTGTTCCGGGGCGGCCGGCCGCGGTGATAGCCGCGCATCGTCGCGGGTGAACGGCGATGACCAGCAGCGTCCAACAGGGATTGCATGGTTCCTCCCTCTGGGATTAGGAATGCTTGACAATCGCCTTCTGTACTGCCATTGTGAGTACATGTCAGGTATCAAGGAAGACCGACTGCAGATCCGGGTCAACCCTGCCGATAAGGCGCTGCTGGAACGCGCCGCCGCAGCGTCGCACCTGAACGTTTCCTCGTTTGTGGTGCAGGCCGCGGCAGTAAAAGCCGAAGAAGTTCTCGCTGAACGCTCAAGCATCCGACTGTCTTCAGACGCTGCTGCAGCATTCAGCCAGGCGCTTGAGAAGCCAGCCGAAGTGAACGATCGCCTTGCCGCGGCGCTCCGCCGCACACGAAAGTTCAGCTGGCTTGACTGAACTTCGCCGGCCAGCGCCGCTTGAGCCCGAGCGCCACAGCCGTGAACAGTTCGACTGCGGCGAATCCGTCCTGGATGAGTGGCTTCGTCGCTACGCCGGCCAGAACCGTAGACGTGACACAGCAGCTACCTGGGTGATCACGAACGATGAGGACGTCATCGTCGCATACGCAAGCGTCGCGATGACAGGCATCGACCGCTCCGCGGCTCCAGCCGAGCTCATCAAAGGAGCACCAAACCCCGTCCCCGCTCTACTCCTCGGACGGCTAGCAGTTGATCGTCGCTACACCGAGCTCGGGGTCGGAACCGCTCTCACAGCACATGTTCTAGCGACTGCGGTGGAGCTAAACCAGAAAGCCGCGTGCCGCGCAGTCGTCGTCACCGCCCTCAACCCGAATGCGCGAAATTGGTGGCAACGACCCGGATTCCGGCCCTTCTACCCCAACAACCCCGAAGAGCTAGACCTCTACCTCCTCACATCCGAGATCGCCGCGACCCTCCGGAAGATCCGATAACCGTCAGCCCTGGTGGCCGCGCAAAGCGCGACCCGCCGGCCGGAGCGCCGACAGGCACGACACGAGCGCAATGCGGGTCCAGGCGGACGATCCTTTGCGTGGGCTTCTGGTTTCGCGGCAGACGGAAAGCCAGGTCGTCGCTCAGCTCTGGTCGCCGATGATCTGCGCGAACTCGGGACGGTCGCGGAGCGGCTCGAAGTCCTCGTCCTCGCGAGCGAGGTCGGCGAGTGCCGGTAGCAGCTCTACCGCTCGCCTTAGATGGTTGAGGGCGTCCTCAATGCGACCCGCCTGGCTCTCAAAGCACGCGGTGTTGTAGTAAACGCCGCTGTAGGGCGGATCGCCGATAAGGAGTGCCTGGGCACGCTCGGCACCAAGCTCGTACTCGCCCGACTCAAATAGCGGGAACAGCGGCGCGAAAAGCTCCCAGCCGCTCGGCTGGTAGGGCTGACCTTGGGGTCCACCGCCAACCGCGAGCACGGTCGTGCCGGCCGTCCGCGCAAACGCCGTTCGCTTGAGGCCTGGTGGTACGTGCACCAAAGTCCCGGTCGGCGCGTCCTGGGTCTCGCCGTCTATCTCGAACCAGGCATGACCGGAGATGACCACATACAACTCCTCCCCGGATTCGGGCTCGTCTTCGTCGTGCTCCCCGATCAGCCGGTCTCCGTCGGCGTGCGCAGTCATCGTATTGACCCCGAACGTCATGATCCCGAAGTGCTGCCGCACTGGCCGGAACGGGGTCGTCCCCTGTACCTCGGCGATCTCTTCGAGTTGCGCGGCCGAAAATGTCGCCATAGGGGTCCTTTCTCGGATAGACGTCGGTCGGCTGCGGACATTCCGCCATCAACCAAGAATTCGTCTCCAGCCTAACGCCGGGCGTGGCTGCTCTGCCGCGCTGCTGGCTGCGGCGTAGCAGTTCGCCCAGCCCAGGATCGGTGGGCGCTGCTTGTTGCCGTTACACGAGGTCGTGCCACGATGCGCTACTCCAGCTACTGGGCTCCTCGGGACGCTTGGCAAGCGCGAGCAGACGCCGCTCGGTCCACCCCGATTCGGTTCACTGCCACGGTGTCGGTCGGTGGTTGCCGCTCCGGCTAGAGCCGGCTTCGGCGCGGCAGGCGGGATGGATCAGCCTACGGGCGTTCTGTCCCGGACGATCCGTAGGTTGCTTGTTCGGGCTTGGAGCCGATCGAAGGCTCCCTCAAGGTCGGTTAGCGCGGGTTCTGTCGACCAGCGGTTACCGACCTGCCGAACCTCGCCGGCGGCCTGGAGCTGCTGCAGCCTGACCAGCGCCTTGTCGTGGTTTAGCCCGGCGGCTTTCGCTATACGGGCGGTCGCGTACTCCCCGCGCGGCAGCTCGCCGAGTGCCTTCTTCAGTCGATCCTCACGCTGCTCGGATGGGCGATCGGCTTCGGGTGCTGTCGGCTGCGTGACGGCCGGCTGTGCTACCTCGTGTGCGATGCGGGCGGGAGGCGTCTGTCCATATCGTGCTCGGCACGCAGGGCACATGACTACCGGCTCGCGACCTTCCTCGCGGAGAACCTCAAAGTCACGCCACCTGCGTCCAGATCGGCAGACCCCGCAGCGGCGCCCGTTGCGTTCGACCTCGACCAGGTCTTCGTTGTTCAAGGGCATCCCGTCCGAGAATAGAGAGTCAGATCTCGCTTTGGCTCCCAGCCGTCGTCGACTAGGGGATCCGGTGGGACAACCGACTCGCGGTCACCGATAGCCGCCGGGTGCCGCGCCTACGTGCTTGCCGCGGTGGCTGTCGCACAAAGGGGTTCTGTCTGAGGGGTTCAAGAGACTTCTGGGATGGGTCAGAACTTTCTGGTTTGTGATCGTGAGCAGGCGTTTTTGTTGCCGCCGTCGCTTAGGGATTGGTTGCCTGAGGATCATTTGGCGTGGTTTGTGATCGACTCCGTCGGCCAGATGGATCTGGCCGCGTTCTATTCGGCCTATCGCGTGGACGGACACGGGCGCGCTGCCTATGAGCCGTCGGTCATGGTGGCGTTGGTTCTCTATGGCTATGCGAGCAATGAGCGGTCCTCGCGAGGGATTGAGCGGCGTTGCCGTGAGGACATCGCCTACCGGGTGATCACCGGTAACCAGACACCGGATCACGCGACGATCGCGAGGTTCATCCGCCGCCACCAGCAGTCGCTCAACGAGCTGTTCGGGGCGGTGCTCCGGCTCTGTGACCGTGCTGGGCTGGTCGACTGCGGGATCGTGGCTGTTGATGGCACGAAGCTGACCGCGAACGCGTCGAGTGACAGCAACGTTGACTATGACCGGATCGCCCGGGAGATCATTCAGGACGCGATCGCGACCGACGAGGCCGAGGATGAGCAGTTCGGTGACGCGCGTGGTGATGAGCTCCCGCCGGAGTTGCAGACCGCTGCGGGCCGCCGGGCGTGGTTGGAGCGTGAGCTCGCGCGCGACCAGGAGAACGAGAGTGATGGTGACGTTGTCGAGTTCCGTGGTCAGGAGCCTTCCGGGGAGTTTGATCCGGACAAGATCGGCCAGCGAGGCAGGCGCGGCTGGTTGCGGGACCGGTCCCGCGCTCGCGCGATGATCGGTTGCGGTTCGCTGCCCGCTGCTTAGAGGACGAGCTGGCCACGGAGTTCGCCGGCAACAAGGCCTATGAGGATCTTCGTGAGCACCGCCGGGTGCATGACAGGCGGCGGCTCGGTGGGCCGACGAAGCCCTACACGCCACCGGAGATCCCGGACGGTGAGGTGAACTTGAGCGACCCGGACTCCCGGCGGATGAAAGGCAACCGCCGCTACATCCAGGGTTACAACGCCCAAGCGGTGGTCAACGACCAGCAGATCGTTCTGGCCGCGGAGATCACGACCCAGGCCAGTGACTTCTCGCAACTGGGACCGATGATCGAGAAGGCACTGGACGAGCTGGAGCAGGCGGGCTCTGACGACCGGCCATCGGTCGTTGTTGCCGACGCGCAGTATTGGAACGAACAGCACATGGACCAGCTCACCGGCGGGCACGGCCTCCAGGTGCTGATTCCGCCCGACGGCGGCAAACGCGACGGTGAGCGGCCCGGGTGGACCGGTGGGCGTTACTCGTTCATGCGCGCAGTGCTGCAGACCGAGCTCGGCAAGGAGCTCTACCGAAAACGTCAAACGGCGATCGAGCCGGTGTTCGGTCACACCAAGCACAACCGCAAGATCTACCGGCTCAACTACCGCGGCAGATCACTGGTCAGAACCGAGTGGCGGCTCGTGATGCTCACCCACAACCTCCAAAAGCTCCACCGCCACCAGATCGCCACCGCCCTCGGATAGCGACGACAAGCCCGGCAAGCTTTCCCGCGCCCCGGGATCCCCGAGCACCAAAACCATCGCCCGACCGCCGACAACTTTGAGCGACAGCCACCGCGCAAAGCAAGACCCTCGGACTCTGCGCTGAGGTGAGCGTCGGCTCACGAAAGGAGGACAGCGCGTTTGGTCCTCCAGTGCGGCTCCCCGCACGACGCTGATAGGTGATGGAATGCGTCCCATAGCCGACGACGCCCACGCTACTCCCGCTCCGCCTGATCCCGACGACTACGTAGCCCGTCTCCAGGCGCAGATCGACGCCGCCAACGCCCGCCGTGCTGGCTACCGCGCGCAGGCCGCCGAGACGGTCGCCCGAGGGGGCCCGGTGCGTCCGACCGACGAGGAGCTGGGGATCATCAAGACCAACGATACGGTTGGCAGGATCGCCTCTGACGCTAGTCAGGAGATCCGGAGCGGGCTGAGCCGCTTGACGTCGCGGTTCGGTCGGCGCCGGAAGAAGTAGGGCGCGCCGCCTCAGGCGACTTGGCTCAAATCATGTTCGGGAAGCCCTCGCCCAAGCGCCAGCCGGACGGTGGCCTCAGTGCTGCCAGGAGCCCCACGGAACCTGCACGCTCGTCAGGTGCTGGAGGTGCAGGCATTGGCCGATCGCGCTGTTGATCCGCGGCCCAAACGAGCCTGATGCACCCCCCTCGAGACCTTGAATCCCCCGAAGGTCAAACCCGTAACGCGGTGATCCCGGGAAGCTCCCCAACGTCCGAGCGGGGTCTGGCCAGTTCGAAACTCCGTGGGAGTGCATGCAGTGTGCGAAATCCACCAGCCTGTTCAGGATTGATCGCGACGTGGTGCGGCTGAGCTGAGCGCCGTTGGGTAGGAGGCGCTGGCAGGCTCCCTCGGCCTGGTCTACCAGTGAGCTGCTGACTCCGAGTGCCTGCACGTTGACTTTGGGCAGGCCATTGGTGCCGGGACTGCTGTTGCGGGCGTTGGGGTCGGGGTACTTCGACACGCCGTGGGCGCGCATACAGCGGGTGAACGCGACCGCTTGCGAGATCGTTGCGGTGGCAGTGCTGGTCGAGCCGCTGGTGCCGCTGGCCGGTTTGCTTGCGCCGCAGGCTGCCACCAGCAGAGCCAGGGTGGTCGTGATGATGAGCATGGCCACAGTTCGCCGCCCGGACAGCGCGGGTCGCGATCGCGCACACGCGGCGGACAGATGGGTCGGCAGCGCCGGGATTCGGTTCATCACGGCGATTGATACGCCTTGGTGAGTTACGTCATCGCTACGGGCGATGTTGGACGGATGTCATGTCGTTGGGTGGATACTGGCGGGGTGCGGGTGTTGGTGGTTGAGGATCATGCGACGTTGGCCGACCGGATCGTTCAAGGGTTGCGTCAGGCCGGGATGGCGGTCGACGCGGTCCGTGACGGCGCAGCGGCACTGGACGCAGCCGTACACGCGGCATATGACGTGATCGTGCTCGATCGTGATCTGCCGGTTGTGCACGGCGATCGCGTATGCCGGACGATTGCGGGCTCCGGCCCGCGGATTCTGATGCTGACCGCAGCCGCCGACGTCGAGGATCGGGTTGACGGCCTGGAATTGGGCGCCGATGACTACCTCGGCAAGCCGTTCGCGTTTCCCGAGCTGATCGCGCGCGTGCGAACGCTCTCACGGCGTGCGCCATCCACGCCACCGGTCGTGCATCACGGCGATCTCACCGTCGATCGCGCTCGGCACCGCGCCACTCGCGCCTCGCGATCGCTGTCGCTGACCCGTAAGGAGTTCGGCGTCCTGGAGGTGCTGCTCGCGGCCGACGGCGCAGTGGTCAGCGCCGAGCAGCTGCTCGAGCAGGTGTGGGACGCTAATACCGATCCGTTCAGCAACATCATCTCGGTGACGATCGCTAGGTTGCGACGCAAGCTTGGGGACCCACCGCTGATCGAAACCGTGCTCGGCACGGGGTATCGGATGTGAGCCGCCGCCCGCAGTTGAGCGTGCGGGCGCGCCTGACCGTGTTTTACACCGGCCTCTTCGCCCTTGGCGGAGCGGCCGTCGTCGCGGTCAGTTATGCCCTGGTGGCACAGCTGGGGGTACCGGGGAGCAGCCAACGGCTTCCCACAGCTGCGCTGACCAGGTTCGTGGCTGGTTGCCGGTCCGCGCATCTGAGCGCCCATCCCGATAGCGCCCTCGCCGCGAAGTGCAACACCGCCCTCCTACAGCTGGGTGCACAACACCAGCGAGATCTCACCCTTTCGCATTTGCTGCAGTACGCGCTGATCACCGTTGCGGTCGTCATCGCGCTAGCCGCGATCCTCGGCTGGATCATCTCCGGGCGCGCACTGCGCCCGATACACCGAATCACCGCAGCCGCCCGCGCGGCCTCAGAACACAACCTCTCCGCCAGGGTCGCTGCGACAGGCCCCCACGACGAGCTCCGTGAGCTCGCTGAGACATTCGACGGGATGCTCGCCCGGCTTCAGACAGCGTTCGAGAGCCAGCGACGTTTCATCGCCAACGCCTCGCACGAGCTGCGCACCCCACTTGCCGTCATGCGCGCAACAGTCGACGTCGTCTCGGGCAACCCCGACAGCACCCCCAGCGACCTGCACGACATGGCAGCCGACATCCGCGCCGCAGTCGATCACGCCGAGCACCTAATCAGCGCGCTGCTGATCCTCGCGCGCAACGACGACCGCGGCCTCACCGTCCACGAGCACATCGACCTGGCCACTGTTGCCGAAGACGTGCTCGACACCACCGATCTACAGGACCGGCAGGTGCACCCCACGCTCGAGCCCGCCATCGTCTCCGGGGATCCGGTGCTGGCAGAGCGCCTCATCGCGAACCTCATCGATAACGCCGTCCGATACAACACCGCCGCCGGTGAGATCTGGATCAGCACCCGGACGACCGCAGGCAGCGCCCAACTGACCGTGGCCAACACCGGCCCGATCGTCAGCCCCGCAAACGCCGAGCGCATCCTCCAGCCATTCGAACGCCTCAACGAGCGCGCCTCCCACGACGGCTACGGACTCGGCCTCGCGATCGTCGCGTCCATCACCGCAGTTCACGGCGGCAGCGTCACCGCCCAGCCCCGCGGTGACGGCGGCCTATGCGTAACAGTCGCGATCCCCTCGCATGCGCCGGTTCGGCGCGTTCCCGGATGACATCTGTCCGACAAGCGGTGTTCGGCTCATGTAATCGCCTGCTTGGTAGACCACACGACGACACGGACCACGATCCAACATCTTGGACCCAGGTACTGCCATGACACCCATGCTGACAAAAGGATCGCGATGAACCACATCGGCCCGATAGTTCACAGGTGGCGACCATCGCGACCAACCGCTCCCAGGAAAGCGGCAATCATCGCCACCGCGAGCCTGGCCTTGCTGGTCGCGATCTGCGGCGGCTCGGCGACCGCCAAGGCGACCAAGCCCTCAGCGCTCGCGTTCGCCCGTTGCATGCGGTCTCACGGCATACACAACTGGCCCGACCCCAACAGCAACGGCCAATTCAACAAAACACAGACCACCCTGCAAAAGCTTGGGGTCCTCCAGTCCCAGCTCCAAGCCGCCGTAAAAGCCTGCCAGCATCTGTACCCCAACAACGGTCAGTCACAACAGGCCGAGGACCAGAAGATGATGAACGCCATGCTCAAATTCGCACGGTGCATGCGCGCCCACGGCGTCCCGAACTGGCCCGACCCGCTCGCCGAATCAGACCCAGGAGAGCCGGGAACGCCAGGGTTCCCTCGCAACATGCCCAACGTCAACCAGAACGCCCCACAGGTCAAACACGCGATGAAGGCCTGCCAGCATTTCATGGCCGGCATCGGCTACGGCAAGGGCGGGTATCCGTAAACCGGCCGAGCCCTCATCACTACCTCCTGGGCTGCTTGCCGGCTGCGGCGGCGGTGTGGTCCGCACCGAGAAGGCATGCAAGGAGTACATGCCGCCGAGCGGCCCGCCGCCAACGGTCTCGGCGAGGCAGAGGGCCGCGATGATCGCCAACGCGCGCTGCATGCGCAAACACGGCGTACCGACTTCCCGGACCCGACGTTCTCAGGCAATCAGATCAACATTGGCGACAGTGGCGCCAACCCGGATTCGCCCACGTTCAAGCGTGCCGCCGCCGCTTGCGGTTGCCTCGGCGCGGCCGCCATCAGGATCCAAGGGTCCTGATCGAACGCCGATCGGCCGACCAACAAGGAACGGCCCCAACCTCAACTTCTCCACCCTCGTGATATTGAATGGGCGCCCTCGAGCCGCAGCCGCGACGCTCGCGAGCGCGAGGCTGCGCTGGATCGTCCGGAGGATGGAGATGGTCGGTCGTAGGTCTGTGTCGCGACACCTGCGGCGGCCTGATGCCGCCATGACCTCGACTATGGCGAGCCCGGAGCCAACCCGCGGGTCGCGGACCGACATAAGGCTGGGCACCCGCGCGCACACCACCACCTCCAACTCCGCGCACGTACCGCCGAGCACGAGCGCCTATCCGTTCAACCCAGGCCGGTCCCTTGACCGCCGGTCACTGCAAAGATAAGGAACTCCGCGGAAGAATCGCGCTGAACACATGTACGCAATAGCGACCATGGTTCTTTCCACCCAGACCGCAGCGCATCCAAGCGACCGGCTGCGGATCAGACACCGGCCTGCACCGTGATGCGACCGCTGGCCGCGGCATCCAGCAGCGCCTGGTAGTCGCGCTCGTTCTGGTCCGCATAGGCCTCGGCGAAGGAGGCCATCGCGCGGTCGAAGGCGCCGCTGTTGCCGAGGTAGGCGGCCATCGCGACTCGATCTCCGGAGCGAGCGTGAGCCCTGGCGAGGGTCCAGCCGCACACGAGGCCGTAGGCCGCAAGATCGTGCTCGTTCATCAACTCGAGTTCGGCGGAGCCCTTCGCATCCCAGAGCTGACGGATGTAGAAATCCCGCGTCTGCCCGTCGATCGTCACGATGCGCTCCCATCCGAGCATGATGTCGGATGCCATCTGCATCATCCTCTGACCCTCCACCACGCGCTGCCCGTGCTCGGGGAACTCGCTCTTGCCGATGAACGGCTCCAGGACCGAGGCCTGTGCCTCCTTGAACTGAAGGAAAACGGGGTCGTTCTCATCATGGCCGAGATGCTCGAACAGAAAATCGGGCACCCGCAGGCCGGCGCGAATTGCGCCTGGGTTCCCTCCCCGACCGGGGCAACCCTACACGCGACGCACTATCACCGCGTCGACGTGGCGGCGCTCCAAGAGGAGCTCGCTGGACAGCCGCCGCGAGCGACCTTGGACGATCTCCTCTGCATCCCGGTCGCGCCCAACGCCGGCTGGAGCGACGAGGAGCGCCGCGCGGAGATCGACAACAACGCCCAGGGCATCCTCGGTTACGTGGTGCGCTGGGTCGAGCAGGGGGTCGGCTGCTCGAAGGTTCCCGACATCAACAACGTGGCGCTGATGGAGGACCGGGCGACCTGCCGGATCTCCTCGCAGCACATCGCCAACTGGCTGCACAACGGGATAGTGACCGCCGAGGAGGTCGAGGAGAGCCTGCAGCGCATGGCGGCCGTCGTCGATCAGCAGAACGCCGGCGACCCGAACTACGAGCCAATCGCGCCAGCGTTTGACGGCGACGCGTTTCTCGCCGCCCGCGCGCTGGTGTTCGAGGGCACGACCCAGCCATCCGGTTACACCGAGCCGATCCTGCACGGGTATCGGGCCCGCCACGACTCACTCACGGGAGCAACATCATGAACATCGAACTTGCACGTCAGCTGATCGCCGCCGCCCGCGAGTCCGGGTCCAGGCGGGACCTGAAACCGCTATCGGTGGTGGTCCTCGACGCGGGCGGACAGGTGCGCGCTTTTGAGCGCGAGGATGGAGCATCGAATGCTCGCTTTGAGATCGCCTTCGGCAAAGCCAACGGTGCGCTCGCGCTCGGCGTAGGCTCGCGTGCACTGATGACCCGCGCCGAGCAGCAGCCCTACTTCATAGCCGCGGCGGCAGCCGCGATCGGCGGCGCGCTCGTCCCGGTCCCCGGCGGCGTGCTCGTGCAAACGACCGACGGCGAGCTGATCGGCGCAGTAGGCATCACAGGCGACAGCTCCGACAACGACGAAGCGGCCGCCGTCGAGGCGATCGAGGCCGTCGGCCTGGTGGCCATCACAGGTTGAAACAACCCCGCCCCTGAACGACGTCACAAATGTCAATCGACCCGGAGATAGTCGGGCAGCTGCGCCAGGCAGGCTTTGCGGAACGGCTGCTCACCGTCATCAAGAGACATTGCTAGGGCGTGGGAACACCAAGACGGAGCAATGAGCGTGCGTTCCCTTCGAAGATCGCGTACCGGTCGTCGTCGGTCAGCCAGTCGATCTCTTCGATCAGGACACGCACATCGTCGAACCAACGGCCGTTCGCCGGATTGCGCACCGAACCGGTACCGGGCTTCTCGGAACCGAACAGGCAGCGGTCCGGGCCCACCGTCTTGAGGAGTAGCTCGAGCGCCTCGCGTGTGTACAGGCAAGTGTCGAACCACAGTCTGCGCATCCGATCGATGTACGTCTCAGCCTTCGGATTGCGAGCCGCATCCGCCATGAACCGGCCGACCTGATAGGGAACGGCTCCGCCCGCGTGCGAGACAATCAGCTTCAGGTCGGGAAAATCCCGCAGCACATCCGAGGAGAGCAGACTGGTGACCGCGATCGTCTCCTCGAGGATGAAGTGAAGGCTGTAGCTCTCACGGGCCGGAGGTTTGCAGCCGGCCGAGTGGATGAGCGCGGGGACATCGAGCTCACACAGTGCTTCATATACGGGGTACCAGTAGCGGTCACCGAGGGCCGGAGGCGTAGGACCGTGGCCCTCAGTTGGATCCGGATTTAGCAGGACGCCGACGAATCCGAGCTCCTCAATGCCCCGCTTCATCTCCACGATCCAGTCGGTGGGTTCGCTCCAAGGCGTTTGCGGCATCCCTCCCATACCGGCAAACCGGTCCGGGAACAGCTGACAGCAGCGATAGATCATGTTGTTGGTCTCTTCCGTGAACCACTCGACGATCTTCGATGGCTGCTCGCTGTGCATCATCTGGTACGGACGTGGCGAAATGATCTGCAGATCAATGCCCGCCTCATTCAGATGCTCCATATGTGACGCCCCGAAGGCGGCGCCGACCTCGTCGACGACCGCGGCACGCACCTCCTCGTCAGTAACGGACACACCGCCCCTTCCGTGAGAGCCGCGGTGTGCGAGCAGGTTTGCCTTGTAGGCGTAGAGACGTTCAGGCGCGCTCACATGCCCATGCACATCAATGATCATTGCCTCTCCCTGTCTCTCGCTAGTGCGCTGTCCACCGGCGGCCCCGTGGCGGTGGCGACTCTAGATCAGGGGTCAATGAGGGACAAATGCCTTATCGCTCTGACCTGATAACTCGCTGACATCGGTTTCGGACCGCGTGAATCTTCAGGCGTAGTAGGGGTTTCGGCGTCGTCGGTCGCGCCGATACCGGACGGTTATCAAGTCCGGGACGAGAAAGCATTGGTCATGTGGCTGCGACGGATCTAGTCTGGCGCCGCGGCATACAACGTTTGACTGTTCCCGTCGGTGCGATCGCAGCGACGGCTGACTGTCAGTACGGGTGTGAGTCACGGAAAGCGGGCGGCTCAAGACTGTCCCGGACCAGAGAACAGATGGAGTAAGACGTTGGCCAAGCTAACACTAGGTGTCGCAATGTCGCACGGACCAATGGTTGTGTCCGAGGTGCCGACATGGTTCAAGATCGCGGAGATGGACCGCGACTCAAAGCTGTTGCTCGATACCACAGGCAAATCGGTCACGTTCCAAGAGCTCGAGAACGCGACCGGCAACCGGTACGCAGAGCATGCGAGCGAGGAACACCTGCTCGGGCAGAGGGAGCAGATCAAAGATGCGTTGGCCCGCCTACGCGAGGACGTGGCAGCTGCGGAGATCGACCTCTTCGTCGTGATCGGAGACGATCAGCACGAGCTTTTCGACGAGGACAACATGCCCGCGCTCGCGGTCTACTACGGTGACGTCTTGGAGGCGACCCCGGCCGGCCGACGGGGCCGTTACGGCGCTAAGGTCGGCGGTCTCGAGGACGTGCATCAGGGCTACGGTCTCGACAAGCGCAACCGCTGGCCGGGGCACGAGCAGTTCGCATTGCACACGATCTCGTCGCTGCTCGACCTCGGGTTCGACGTCTCGGCCGTCAAGTTCGCGGTCGAGCCGGCTGGCGTCGGCCACTCTTACGGCGTCGTTGAATGTCAGCTGATGGAGCGACCGGGGGCCGTGCCGCTTGTTCCGATCGTCGTGAACACCTACTGGCCACCGAATCAGCTGCCGCCTGCGCGCTGCTGGGAGCTCGGGCTGGCGCTGCGTGACGTGATCGCGAGCTACCCGGAGGATCTACGTGTAGCGGTTGTCGCCTCCGGGGGGCTCAGCCACTTCGTTACCGACGAGGATCTCGATATGAGGACTCTGGAGCCACTGCGCGCGGGCAACCCCGAGGGCCTGCTCGACCTACCGGAGCACCTGCTGAACTCCGGTAACTCAGAGATCCGCAACTGGATCGCGCTCGCAGCGTGTTGCCAGGGGCTGTCCTACGCTTGGGACGAGTACATACCCGTCTATCGGACGGCATCCGGAACGGGCTGCGGGATGGGGTTCGCACGTTGGGGCGAAGTCCCCGTGCTCGCGTGACGCGGTGTCACAGACGCTTGCAGCGAGCCTGGAGGGGACAGACGCGGCGACCGTCCACGAGGCATACGGTCGCCGCGGCGCCCTTCCTTCTCGCATCAAACCTATCGGTCCCGAGTTCCGTGTCTGTGCGCCGGCATTCACCGTCGACTGTCCGCCGGGCGACAACCTTTGGATCCACCGCGCCGTCTATACAGCTGCCCCCGGCGACGTGCTCGTCGTGCACACTCGAGGCGGGTATGAGTGGGGTTACTGGGGCGAGATCCTTAGCGTGGCCGCATCAGCCCAACGTCTGGCCGGGCTAGTGATCGACGGTGGTGTCCGCGACTTGCAGCGGCTCGTGGAGATCGGACTGCCGGTGTTCGCCGCCAACGTCTGCGTCGAGGGAACCGTGAAGGAGCCTCTGAGTGATGGTCGGCTTGGGGTGCCGCTCGTGTTCGGCTCGACGCTCGTGAGGCCTGCGGACATCATCGTGGGTGACAGAGATGGGGTCGTGGCCGTACCCCCTACGCAAGTTCCAGTTGTTGCGGCTGCGGCTCGCGAACGAATTGTGAAAGAGGAGGATGTGATGGCCCGGCTCCGGAACGGCGAGACCACATTGGCGATCTATGAGCTCCCGGGTATGGAGGAACGATGAGCACCGACTCGATGAGCACCGACCTGGTCGACCGCCTGCGCAGGCTGGATGCCTGCGCAGTGTCTGATGCGTTGGAGCGCAACGGCCTCCCGCCGGCAGTCGTGGGCCTGGTACCGGTTGGGGCGCCGATCGCGCTAGCCGGACGGGTCGTCACGGTTGAGCTCGGGCCCGCGGGCGGGCCGGCGCCTCTACGGCATCTGGGCACTGCGGCAATTGATGCGTCGGGAGCGGGCGATGTGATCGTGGTGGCCAATGACGGACGCGTCGACTGCGCGGGGTGGGGTGGGCTGCTGTCACAGGCGGCGTCGCTGCGCCATCTCGAAGGCGTCGTAATTGACGGTGCTTGCCGCGATGTGCCCGAAGCCCGGGAGGCGAACCTGCCGGTTTACGCTCTCGCACCCGTCGCCGTGACTGCTCGCGGCCGAATCGTTGAACATGCTTGGGGGGAGCCGGTCAACATCCGGGGACTGACTGTGCAGACCGGCGACTTGGTCAAGGCCGATGCCAGCGGTGTTGCGTTCATTCCGCAGGACGCAGCCGATCAGGTTGTCGCCACAGCAGAAGACATCGCCGCACGCGAAGCCGCGATGGCTGCAGCGCTCAGAGAGGGCATCCCGATCTCGAAGGTGATGGGCGCCGACTACGAGGTCATGCTCGCGAGGGTAAGCGACGATGGGTGACGAGCTTCTTGACCAGCTGGCCAAGATGACCACGTCCGGTGTCAGCGACGCCCTCGACCAGCTCGGGATCCCTGGACAGTGTCTCGGCATCATGCCGCTGGACCGCTCCTTCTGCCTGTGTGGGCGCGCCTGGACGCTGCGATATGGACCGGCAGGGCAGGATCCGGGCACGGTCGGCGATTACATCGATGACATAGGGTCCGATCAGGTGGTCGTCCTAGACAACCAGTCCCGGGTCGACGCCACAGTCTGGGGTGATCTGCTGACAACCACCGCCGCTGCTCGCGGAGTCCCCGGAACCGTCATCGACGGTGTCTGTCGCGATGTCGACCGCAGCCTCTAGCTCCGCTACCCGATCTTCAGTCGGGGCAACTGGATGCGTACCGGCAAGGACCGGGTCAGGGTCGAGGAAATCGGCGGGCCGGTCTCGATCGGCGGCATCCGCGTCGAGCTGGGTGACCTGTTGCTGGGCGACGGGGATGGTTTGGTTTCTGTCCCGGCCTCCCGGGCCGCCGAGGTGCTCTCGGCAGCGGCTAAGGTCGAGTCGGCCGAGGAGACCATCCGCAACGCAGTCGCAGCCGGCGAGAGCCTCCGCGCGGCTCGCGCGGCCGTCGGTTACCACACGTTGCAGCGCCGGCGTCGCTGAGTCACGGGCCCGAAGACCGCCGGTCCCAGAGCCCCCAGGCGCCAGCCCGCCCCTCCCCGAATATCATCGGATCATGGAGCTCCGTCACCTTCGTTATTTCGTCGCGGTCGCCGAGGACATGCACTTCGGCCGCGCTGCTAAGCGACTTCACATCGTTCAGCCGGCGCTCAGCAAGCAGATCGCAGCGCTTGAGCGTGAGCTTGGTGTGACGCTGATCTCCAGGACCAAGCACCGGATCGCTTTTACCCCTGCCGGTCGGGCGTTCTTCGAAGAGGCGCTGGACATCCTCCGCCGGGTCGATCACGCGACCAGGACCGCGAAGATGACCGAGAGCGGCGCGATCGGCAGCCTCGATATCGGGTTCAATGGCCCGGCGATGCTGACCGTGCTGCCGTCGCTGCTCAGGGAGCATCATCACCGATACCCGGGCGTGCGGTTCGTCTTGCATGAACTGCCGAGCGCCCTACTGGTGCG
Organism: uncultured Conexibacteraceae bacterium; assembly: GCA_963720195.1. GTDB lineage: Bacteria > Actinomycetota > Thermoleophilia > Solirubrobacterales > Solirubrobacteraceae > Palsa-465. The sequence continues at coordinate 44,470 of CAVRFD010000003.1, read as the reverse complement.
GAATTTGAAGGACGGAGCGCTCGACGCGGGTTTCGTTTACCCGTTCCCGCCCGATGAAATGCTCCAGTTCGTCACGGTCCTACGTGAACCGTTCGTCGTCGGCCTTGCCGGAGAGCCATCCGCTAGCGGCCGAGGCGGCTGTCGACCTTGCTGATTGCGCAGACGACACATTCGTCCTTGTTTCACGCAGCGGCTCGCCGGGGTTCTTCGATCGGTGCCTTGCGCTGTGCCAGGGCTACGGCTTCAGCCCGGCGGTGATCGAGGAGGGCGACAGTCCTGCAGCGCGCTACGGGATGGTTTCGGCTGGCATCGGCGTCACGGTCGTCGCCGAGTCGGCTGTACAGGCCCCGTTCCCAGGTGTCGTCTTCCGGCCGCTTATCGACCCCTCGGTCGACGTGGAACTTGCCTTCGCTTACCGCCCGAACGACGATTCGGCTGCGCTCGCCGCGTTGATCCAGACGTTGGAGGAACTCGTCGGTCCGCTCGAACCTCGACCGGGTGAGCTGGCCGAGGCGGACCAGCTGGCGCCGGACGAAGCGACCTCGGGCAGCGGCGCCGAGACTGCGGAGGAGGCGGCTGCAAGTACCTCTTCCGCTGACGGCTAGGCCTGCTTGGGGGAGTAGAACACGATCACCCCGTACTGAGTGGTCGCCACGAACCGCAGCTCATGCGGACCCACTTCGACCTCGCCGACCGTCCCGCCGAGCGCAGTCACCTGGGCCCTCGCCTCGTCGAGGTTCCCGACCTTGAGCATGATGCTTGGCTCGTCGGTGAGTCGGTCGGTGCCGGCCAGCGCGAGGCGCTTGGGCCCCAGGTCGAACTGTGCCCAACGATCGCCATCGACGAACGTGGGATCGACGCCCAGCACCGATTCCCAGAACTTCACGCCCGCCGCTAGATCATCGACTGGGAGCACAGGCGTGATGCCTTCTACAGCCATTCTGAGCCTCCTCCGGTCTAACGAAGCTTAAGCAGCTTGATCGCGTTGTCCTTGAGCACAAGCGGCCGCACCTCGTCCTTGATCGGCAGCTTCTCGAAGTCCGAAAGCCAGCGGTCTGGTGTGATCATGGGGTAGTCAGAGCCGAACAGCATCTTGTGCTTGAGCTGAGTGTTTGTGTACCGGATCAGAATCTCCGGGAAGTACTTCGGGGACCAGCCACTGAGGTCGATGTAGACGTTCGGCTTGTGAACGGCGATCGCCAGCGCCTCTTCTTGCCACGGGAACGACGGGTGCGCGAGGATGATGTTCAGGTCCGGCAAGTCGGCCGCGACGTCATCGACGAGCATCGGTTGCGAGTACTTCAGGTGGATCCCGCCGCCGCCGGGCATGCCAGCACCGATCCCGGTAGTGCCGGAGTGGAATAGGGCGATTAGACCCGCCTCGGCGATCACCTCGTACAGCGGGTAGAACGTCCGGTCGTTCGGATAGAACGCCTGCGTGTTCGGGTGGAACTTGAACCCGCGGGCGCCGGCCTCGATCAGCTCTCTCGCCTCACGCACGGCGAGCTTTCCCTTGTGTGGGTCGACGCTCGCGAACGGGATCAGGACGTCCGGGTTCTCTCGTGCGGCTCGGAACACCTCGTCGTTGCCGAGGCGCTTCCGACCCATGCCGGCCTCGTCGTCGACCGTGAAGATCACGGCGGCCATGTTGCGCTCTCTGTAGTAGGTCGCAACCTCGTCGGCGGTGGGCTGGTGCGGATCCCCACCGAAATACTTCGCGGCGGCCCCTAGGAACTGAGCCGTCACCGGGTCCTGCGGCTGATCTGCGTTGCGTTCGGCGTGTGTGTGGATGTCGATCGCTACGAGTTTGTCGAGGTCGATGCTCATGCTTTCGCCGGTTCATCGAGGTTCAGCGGCGGTAGGCCGCCAGGCCCGTGCTGCTCGAACGACGACAGGGTCGATGCCCACTCCACCTCAATCGCTGACGCGGTCCAACCATCCTCCTGGAACGCGTGCGCGACCTCCGCCCTCTGTGAGTAGACGGACACCTTGTCGCCACCGATGCCGAGCGCCTGACCGGTGATGCCCCTCCCGGCATCGGATGCCAGGAACACCAGCAGCGACACGCAATCCGCTGGCATACCGATCGCGTGGTCGCGCCGCACCTGGCGCGGGAGCGGTTCGCCGCGGTTTACTCGCTCGATGAGAGGCTCGTAGAGAGGAATGGTTTCGGTCATCGGAGTCCAGGCTGTCGGGATCACGGCATTCACGCGTGATCCGATCGCGCGCCAGCTCCATGGACCAGGTCTGCGCGAGCGTGACGATGCCGCCCTTGGCGGCCGAGTAGTTGGTCTGACCGAACCCGCCGAATTGGCCGGCTGGCGAGCCGATGACAATGATGAAGCCGCCGTCTCCCTGTTCGCGCAGTCGGATTGCGGCAGCCCGGCCGCACATGAACGTGCCGCGCAGGTGCGTGCGAATCACGAGGTCGAAGTCCTCGTCGCTCATCTTCCAGAGCACTCGGTCACGTAGCACGCCGGCGTTGGTAACCATCCCGTCGAGTCGGCCATATTCGCTGACCGCACGGTCGACCAGACTCTGGGCGCCCTCGCTGTCCGCAACATCACAGATCTGGCTGACGGCCCGGCCGCCTGCCTCCGTGATAACCGACACGGTCTCTGCGGCAGAGGCTTCGTCTAGGTCGTTGACGATGACATCGGCTCCGGCCTGCGCGAGGCCGATTGCGTATGCGCGTCCGAGGCTTCGGCCGCTGCCGGTTACGACGACGACCTTTCCGTCAAGGCTAAGTCCACTCATGAGTAGAACCTCACGAGGCATTCCGCGGCGACTGCTGGTCGTTCAGAGTCCTCGACCTCGATGGTCGAGTTGAGACGGACTTGTAGACCGCCCTTGATCTCCTCGACCGCTGCGATCTCGGCGACGCCGCGCCAGCGACGACCGACTGGCAATGGCGCTGGAAACCGCACCTTGTCCATCCCGTAGTTGACCGCCGTGGCGGCGTCGTCGATGTGCAGCAGCTGGCCGGTGCAGGCCACGAGCGAGAGGTTGAAGAACCCGTGGGCGACGGTTCCGCCGAACGGCGAGCTCTTTGCCGTCTCCGGGTCGATGTGGATGTAATTGTGGTCAGCTGTGAGGTCGGCGAAGGTATTGACTTGTTCCTGGGTCATCTCGATCCAGTCGGTTGGGCCCAGCTTCTCGCCGACGAGGCCAGGGAGGTTTGCCATCGATGTGTTCAACGGTTCACCTTTGATCTTCAGTGGCTCCATGGTTCTCCTTCGTAGTCGTGGTGTGGCGCTTTCAGCGCGCCTCCAAATAGGGAAAGGTCTGTCCAAGCGCGTCGTGTGCCGTGTAGCCGCCGTCGATCAAGAGGTCGACGCCAGTCAGCCATTCAGCCTCGTCGGAGGCGACGTACACGGCCATGGAGGCGACGTCCTCGGGCAAACCGAGGCGCTTTGCGAGCAAGCGGGTAACGATCATCTCCTCGGCACCGGGAACCTTTGAGAGAAAGTTGCGCTCGAGCTCAGGTGTTCGGATCGGGCCGGGACTGATCGTGACCGCACGGATGCCAGCGGCCGCCCCGTCGGAGGCGAACACCTTGTTCATCGCGATCACACCGCCCTTGGCGGCAGCGTGAGCCACCATGCCGACACCGGGAGTGGCCAGATGTCCGGTAGTCGAGCCAGTGGTGATCACGACGCCGCCCCGCTCGGCGAGGTAAGGCCAGGCGAACTTCGTTACGTAGAAGACGAGGTCCAGTTCGTTGCGGATCCCGGCTTGCCAGTCCTCGATCGACATCTCCGGTGTTGCGGCGAAGCGGGGTCCCGAAGCGTTGTTGTAGACGATGTCGATCCGTCCGTGTATCGATGCCGCCTCATGCACCCAGACGCGTGCCTGCTCGGGGTCGCCCAGATCTACTGGCTCCATGCTGTCGATCCTGAGTCCCGCGGCCTGGGCTATCTCGACGGTGTCGCGGGCCGAGTCTGCATCCAGGTCGCACCCGACAACTAACGCACCCTCCTTGGCGAAGCGGATTGCCGCGGCGCGTCCCTGGCCGCCACCAGTGCCCGTGATCAGGGCGACTTTGCCATCGAGGCGGCCGCTCATTGGTCGAATCCCAACGGGTGGTGGCTGTCTTTGCGGTACTGCGACGGCCAGATCGACTGCTTGCCGGGCGCCAGTATGCCGTTGGGATCGACGGCGTCCTTGATCGTGCTGAGAAACCGGCGGTAGGAGTTGTCGCTGAAGCTGTATTGGTCGGCCGCCAGATCCATGTTGTCCAGATGGGCCCGATACTCGCCGAAGCCGCCTTCGGCGCCCTTCAGCAGCACGCGCCGGCAGGCGTCGTAGATTCGAGTGGCGTCCGCCTCGCTGTTCTGGTCGTAGATGCCGCCGAACACGTAGACGAAACTGCGCGCACCCATCACTGACAAGTTCGCGAACGAGTCGAGATGGAACTCGCGCTCGATCACATCCCGGATCATGGTGTGAAGCTTGAACGCCTCCTTGCCATCGAGCGGGGCGACGAGCCCGGTGCCCGCGTGCGCGCCCGCCTCGGTGCCATACCAGCGCAGGATCTGCAACCACTCGAGGTTCGGCACCCCTCCCGGCACTCGGTCGGGGAACACCTCAAGATCGGGGATCTCATCCGGGGAGTGCTGACTGATCTGCATCTCCATGCCAGGAATCGCCGAGAACGCGGAGCGGATCTTGTCGATCTTGTACTCGATGATCGCCTTGTCGTCCCATAGGGCTCCATGCATGACCCAGCGCCCGATGTGCAGGTCTTCGGCGATCTGATCGATGATCGGGTCGGGTGTCGCACCGTCGCCGTCGAACCAACGGGTCCGCTCGTTAAAAAGCGAGGCAAAGATGAGCGTGTTGTAAAGAACCGGGACGCCCTCGATCGTTCGATCCATTCGCAGCTTGCGCAAGATGTCGATCATTGGGATCAGGTCCTCTTCACGGGGAGCGTTGATCCACATCGGCGCATACACCTCGGGCTTCGGCATTAGCCATAGCCCCATCTTCACGACGACACCGAAGTTCGACTGCATGAAGAATTGGTCGAGCATCGGCCCGAGCGCCCGCTTGTAAAGGTGGAAGGTCTTGCTGTTCGGCAGTGATCCCATGCCGGTGCGCAGCAACTCCCCGTTGGAGAGGACGACCTCGAGTCCACAGGGAGCGGTGAAGTCCGCGCCGTAAGGCCCCTGGGTGACCCCGTGCTCCAGCGAGTTGCCGACGACGCTCCCCCAGCCCACGTCTGTGCAGGACAGCAGCAGGTTGTGGCCACCGTCGCGGATCGCCTCGTACAGCTGCATCCAGCTGACTCCAGGCTCGACCACCGCGTAGCCAAGGTCCTCGTTGATCTCAAGGATCCGGTTCATGCGACGCAGATTGATGATCACGGAGCCTCGGACCCGTGGCGAGCCGCCACCGAGCCCCAGGTTGCGGCCCTGCGAAGTGGTCCAGATCGGCACCCTGTACTGGTTGGCGAGCTTGACGATCGCCTGCACCTCTTCTGCAGAAGACGGCTGCACGACCGCTGACGGGTCGTACTGCGTCCAGGTCTTCGGCCAAAACCAGTCTCGGAACTCGTCAACCGCGTCGCCGGTCAGGACGTGGTCGGCACCCACTACGCCCGCGAATGCGTCGAGGGTCTTCTCGAGCTGCGAAGTGGTCATGCCCTCGGGGACCGCTGTTGCACTCATCTCTCTCCTGTCTCCTCCTGCGCGGCCCCGATCGACCTTTCGCCCACACGAACAATCGAAGTCACAGCTGCTGATTAGTGGCCGAGCTGCCTCAAGACCGGCCGATCGAGGGAGCAGCATAACATGTGGGACAGCAACTTTCGTAACGCTCGGAACAACTAATGTCGCCCAAGAGAGCGATGCGATTCAGGCGATCGGATCCCCGGCCGCGTGGGCTGTGACCAACTCGGCAAGCTCAGGCGAGTGTTTGGCGATGATCTGCTGGCATCGCCCGCGGGCCACCGGTGCGAGGCTGTCGTAAAGCTCAACGAACAGTTCTCGCATCCGCGTCCGCGGCCAATCAGGTGGGAGCAGGCGCGCCGGCAGGTCCGGTTCAAGGCTCAAGAATGCTCGCCACCCGTCCATTACCCGCGTCCGCGTCACCAGCGTCTGGCTTGCGGTGAGCGCGCCCCGACTGGAGGCCGCGAGAAGCGGCGAGAACTCCTGTTCGAATTCGAGGTAGCGCTGTTTGAGCGCGTCCAGATCCCAGGCAGCGAGCGCCTGTACGGTGCTACGCGCGTTGATCTCGGCACGCATCACTGTGGCTGCGGCGATTCCAAGCTCATCAAGGACCCCAAGCACCGACTCTTCTTCGTCCCACGGCGAGCACCAGAGGCCGTCGTAAAGCATCGCAAATCCGAGAAAGTGCAGGCGGGTGCGGATCATGTGTCGCAGCTCGCGACGGGACTCCGGCACCGAGAACGCCACGACCGTCCAGAGACCGTCCCACGCGCGTTGGTCAGGTTTCCCGAACTTCATGATCCGCCCAGCTGTCTCACGGACTACCGGGAGCGCGTCGGGTCGCATCCCGCAGTACGTGTTGCGACCACGCCTTGTCGACCGAAGCAATCCGCGTCCGGTAAGTCGGTTCATAGCCCGTCTCGCGCTCTGCTCGGTGATGTCGAACTCGGCCAGGAGCTCGACCATCGCTCGCGACGGGAGGAGCTCCTCGCGATCCGCCCAATAGTCGCCGAGTAGCGTCATGAGCAGGTGCTGCGGAGTCGCTCCCGCCTGCGACCGCGGAAGCGCACCGTTCGCCCGCGCCGAGTCGGGACCGGCAGTGTCCGAAGCGGGTTCGATCGATATTGACATTCCCTCCACGTTATCGCTTGATGACAGTTGGGACGACATTTGTTCTTGCGGTCGTTCGCGTGGTTGGCTAGGCTCGTCGTCATGACGACCATAGATTTCGGGATCTTCGACCACATCGAGATCAACAGCGGCCGCACCGCCGGACAGCTGTATGAAGAGCGCATCAGGCTGATCAAGCGTGCGGAGCAGCTCGGCATGTACGGCTACCACCTCGCCGAGCACCACGGCCAGCTGCTGTCTTCGTGTCCCTCAGCTCCCGTATTCCTCTCGGCGCTTGCCCGTGAGACCACAACGTTGAAGCTGATCCCGACGGTCGTTTGCCTTCCGCTGCACTATCCCGTGAAGCTTTACGAGGAACTTGCGATGGTTGACGTGCTGTCGAATGGGCGGCTCGAGATAGGCGTCGGAAAGGGCATCACCGCCTTCGAGCACCTGCAGTTTGGGCATCGTCCGGAGGAAGCGTCGGCGCGAGCCGACGACACCCTGAAGCTACTGCTGCGTGCCTGGGAGACCGGAATCATGTCCAGTGAGGGGTCGGAGTTCTACGACTTCGTCGAGATGAAGCTTCCGTTTGAGACCCTCCAGCAGCCGTATCCACCGCTATGGACCGCGGGGAACGTCGAGGCGGCCGGCCGCCGCGGTCACCACGTGATCTTTCCGACGGAGTTGCCCGCGGCGCTGCGCGCTCGTTATGACGAACTGCGCGCCACAAGCGGCCAGGAGCCAGGCCATCAGAGCCCGCTAGTGACCGAGCCCAAGATCGCACAAAGCCAGTCGCTGGTGATCGCTCGCACCGACGAGGAGGCCGAGCGGATCGGCCGACGCGCCTGGAGCAAATACATCGGGGTAATGCAACGGGCCCGGGGCGAGGTACCACCCCACTTGCAGACCGAGATCCCCGAGTTCGACAACCCGTTCGCCAAGCAGATGCTACTCGGCGACCCGATCGAAAAGGGCATGTTGGTAACCGGTAGCGTCGAGAAGGTGCGCGACTACTACGTCGAATCCGCCCGGCGAGGGACCTCGAATTACTACATGTTGATGATCCCATTCGGTGACATGAGCTTCGACGAGGCCAGCTACACGCTGGAGGCCTTCGCGTCCGAGGTCGTGCCCGCGATTCGCGAGGCGTCCAGCGCCATTGCTGCCTGAGACCTTCTAACGCAACCGACGAACCGCCGGTGTTCGGCGGTAAGGAGAGAGAACTGTGACCTTGGTATCTGAGACGCTCAACGTCAAAGGGCGGACCGCGGAGGTGCTCAGCATCGGCAAAGGCGAGCCGCTGGTGTTCCTCCATGGGGGTGGAATCGTTGAGGGCTTCGACTTCCTGGAGCCGCTCGGCGATCGATTTCGCGTGGTCGCACCGCTGCGCCCCGGCTACGGTGGCACGGACATCGACCCGCCGCTGACAAGCCGTGATCAAGTGGTCGCTTACTTTGCCGACGTTCTCGACGCGATGGGCATCGAGCGCACGGTGCTGGTCGGACATTCGCTCGGTGGTTGGCTATCGGCAACGTTCGCCGCGAACTACGCAGACCGCGTCAGCGAGTTGATCCTCGCGGCACCTTTCGGGATGAACCTCCCGATCTCCAACATGATGGCGATGGAGCCCGCCGAGCGCTACGCGGCCCTAACGAACGACCCGACCGTATGGGTTGGGCGCGTCCCGACCGGTCCCGACCCCGAATTCGCCGCTGCTCGCCAGCGTGAGATGGAGTCAATGGGGCGTTTCATGACCGGCCCCTTCGACCCGCAGCTTCCCGAGCTGGTTGCGCGTGTCACCGCGCCGGTTCAGCTGCTGTGGGGGGACGACGACAAGATCGTCCCATTCGCTCACTCCACAGCCTGGCAGGAGTCTCTCCCGAACGCCCCACTGAGAGCATTCCCGGGCGCCGGCCACTTGCTGTTCCACGAGCGTCGCGAGGCCCTCGAGGCGATCCCGGAGTTCGTAGACGCTTCGCGCGTAGCGCCCGCCTGAGGGGGTGTGCGCAGGGTCTAGCACTCACCCTGCGAGTGCTTGCATGCATTTGTCTGGGGCGATCCACAGGGATCGCCCCAGACCGCTCACATCGAGATCCCACCATCGACCGGCAACACGACGCCGGTGATGTAGGAGGCTTCAGCCGAGGCCAGGAACGCGACCGCAGCCGAGATCTCGTCGGCCTCGGCGATGCGTCCGAGCGGGATGTGCGCCGCCATCTCCTCACGCCGGTCCTCTGGAATCGACGCGATCATTCGCGTGTTCGCATTCGGCGAGATTGCGTTAACGGTCACACCGAAGCGGCCGAGCTCCTTGGCTGCCGTCTTGGTTAATCCGATCAGGCCCGCCTTGGCGGCCGCGTAGTTCGACTGTCCGAGGTTCCCGTGCAGGCCGGTGTACGACGTGAAGTTGATCACGCGCCCGTGCTGACGCGCGCGAAAATGCGGCACGCACGCGCGAATCAGACGGAAGCTGCCGCCTAGGTGAACAGCGAGCACGCTCTCCCAGGCATCATCGTCGGTCTTCCAGATCACGCCGTCGCGCAGAATCCCGGCGTTGTTGACAAGAACGTCGATCTGGCCGGTGCGCTCCACCGTACTCGAGACGATGCGCTCGACCTCATCGGTCTTCGCGATGTTCGCCGTCACAGCCGTCGCGCCGAGTCGCTTCGCCTCGGCCTCGACCACGTCATTGTCCATGTCGACCATCACGACATCGGCGTGCGTGTTGGCGAAGCACTCGGCGATCGCCAGGCCAATACCGCGCCCAGCGCCGGTCACAATTACCGTTTGGCCGCTGAAGTCATAGGTGATGTTCCCACCAGTGGGGTTGTTCATCTTCAGAGAATCTCCTCGCTAGGTGGTTAGAGGACTTCGAACAGGCCGGCGGCGCCCATGCCCCCGCCGATGCACATCGTTACCACTACGTGGCGGACGCCGCGGCGGCGTCCCTCGATGAGCGCGTGCCCTACCAGCCGCGTGCCGCTCATGCCGTAGGGATGACCGATTGAAATCGCGCCACCGTCGACGTTGAACCGGTCGGGCGAGATCTCGAGGCGATCGCGGCAGTAGAGCGTCTGGACAGCAAATGCCTCATTCAGCTCCCACAGGCCGATGTCATCGATCGTCAGGCCGTTTCGCTCAAGTAGTGGCGGAATCGCGAAGACCGGGCCGATGCCCATCTCGTCAGGCTCGACACCGACGACTACGAGATCTCGGAACATGCCGAGCGGCCGGATACCCCGCTTTGACGCCAACTCGGCGTCAAGCACGACAGTGGCGGCGGCGCCATCGGACAGCTGGCTGGCATTGCCAGCGGTTATCGTCCCACCCTCGACGACGGGCTTGAGCGCAGCGAGCGCCTCGAGCGTCGTGCCAGGCCGGTTGCCCTCATCCTTGCTGAGTGTTACCTCCTCGAACGACTCTTCCCCGGTCTCGCGGTCGACGAAACGCTTAGTCGTCGTGATCGGGACGATCTCGTCATCGAAGCGCCCGGCTTCCTGTGCCTCAGCGGTGCGCCGTTGGCTCTCCACCGAGTACTCATCCTGGCTCTCACGGGAGACGCCATAGCGTTTCGCGACGATCTCAGCTGTGTCAAGCATCGAAAGGTAAATGTCAGGCTTGTGCTCGGCCAGCCACTGGTCCTTGAACTCGTAGAAGTTCATATGCTCGTTCTGGACGAGACTGATCGACTCGAGACCTCCTGCAACGACAACTTTGTTTTGCCCGGAGATGATCTGCTGCGCGGCAAACGCGATCGTCTGCAGGCCGGTGCTGCAGAACCGGTTGACGGTCGTCCCCGGTACGGAGGGCGGTAGTCCGGCACGGAGAGCAACGTGACGCGCAACGTTCGCGCCCGTCGTTCCCTCGGCCAACGAGCCGCCGATGACGACGTCCTCTACCTCCGCGGGGTCGATTCCTGCGCGCTCAACGGCTGCTGTTACGGCGTGTGCCCCGAGCGTAGGCCCATGCGTGTAGTTCAGCGCCCCACGGTAGGCCTTGCCAATCGGGGTCCTAGCTACCGACGCGATTACGGCTTCAGTCATTAATCATCTTCCTCGTGTGAAACCAGATATCGCCGGCAGCCCGTCACCGTCAGCTTCTGCCGACGAGTCACACTGTCACGACACCGGGTGCGTGCGGCCGACGCTGCGCCAGCATAGATTGGGGTCCGCGCACACGCCAATTCCGAGTCGTGTGCGGGTGATAACCAACCGGTATTGCCGATATCGGGACCCCGTTCATGACTGCGAGTGATCGATGGGAACTGCAAAAGCTGTTGGCTGACGCGTCTGCAATCGGCTTAACTTCGGCGGCGAGGTAAGGAGGACGCTCCCAGGTATGGGGCGTGTCCGTGGACAGAGAGGGTTTCGGGATGGCACTGAGCACGCTCGCGAGGGGCAACTTGGCGCGGCTCGCGGAGGACGCGATCGAGCGCCACGGCGATTACGAGTCGATGCTTTTCGAGGGACGCTGGTATCGATCCGCCGACCTATTCGAGCGCGGTCGCCGGCTCGCGGGCGGACTCGCAGGCCTTGGAGTCGCTCCGGGTGACCGGATCGTCGTCAACATGGCGAACTGCCCCGAGGTGACGATCGCCTATCAGGCGCTCTGGCGCGCCGGGGCCGTCGTCACTCCCGTGAGCTTTCTGCTCCCGGCGCCGGAGCTGCGGCACGTGGTCGCCGACGCTGAGGCGGTCGCAGTGATCACGACGCCAGAATTCGTCGACAAGGTTCGTGAGGCCACGGACGGCCTGCCCGGCGTTCGCTTCGTGGTCTGCTACGGAGAGGCCTCTGGGGAACTGATCTCATTCGCGTCGCTGGAAGACAGCGACGCCCTGCCGATCGTCGACCGCACTGACGATGACCTCGCCGCTCTTCTCTATACGGGCGGGACGACGGGCCGCGCGAAGGGGGTCATGCTGTCGCATGCCAACCTCTTTTACTCCAGCCACGCCGGTTACGAGGAGTCGCATGTCAAGGGGCTGAGTCGCTTCCTCCACACACTGCCGCTGTCTCACTCATATGGTCTCGGCGTCACGATCTCGACTGCCTTCTACACCGAACGTCCAGTCGCGGCCCTGCTTCGCTGGTTTGACGCATCCGCTTTCCTCGATCTCGTAGAGCAGCAACGCATCGAGTTGAGCGGCGTCGTGCCATCGATGTTGCAGCGACTACTCGGCGAAGAGCTCGAGAGCCGCGACCTGTCGTGCCTGCGTTACATGATCTGCGGGGGAGCCCCACTGGCCCCGGCTGTCGCCGCTGAGTTTGAGCGCCGTGTGCCCTCCTGCTCAATCCGCCAGGGATACGGCCTGACTGAGACCTCGACGCTGATCTCGGCAAACCCACCTGGCCGCGAGCGTGCCGGATCGGTGGGGCTCCCCGTTCCAGGCACAAGTGTCGTGATCGTCGACGACAACGGCAACGAGCTCCCACGCAGTGAGCCAGGCGAGATCTGTGCAAGCTCTCCCGGCGTGATGCTGGGATACTGGCGCTCACCGGAGGCCACCGCGGAGACGGTGCGAGACGCACGCTGTTACACGGGCGACATCGGATACCTGGATGAAGACGGCTACCTGTACGTCGTCGATCGCAAGAAGGATCTGATCATTCGCGGCGGCTTCAACGTGTACCCACGCGACGTGGAAGACGCACTCATGGAGCATCCCGAGGTAGCGGGCGCCGGCGTCGTGGGTCGCCCGGATGAGCGCAGCGGCGAGGAGGTTGTGGCGTTCGTTGCGCTTGTCGCCGGGAGTTCCGCAACGCCACGGGACCTCATCGCCTGGTCGAAGGAACGGCTCGGAGGCTACAAGTATCCACGCGAGATTCAGGTCGTCGATGCGCTGCCGCTTACCTCAGTCGGCAAGCTCGATCGCAAGATACTTCGTGCCCGGGCGAGCGAGTAATGACGACTGCTATCAGCCGACCTCCGGTAGTCGAACTCGACCCTGTCGCCCTCGACGTCGATCCATATCCCGATCTACACCGAGCTTCGCCGCGACGCGCCACTGGCGTTCGTACCCGCGCTCGGCGTACACCTCATCACCCGGTATGCGGACGTGAATGCAGTTGCCGCAGACCCGGAGTCGTTCAGCTCGCGGGGAGGCGGCACCCCCGGTGACGAGATCGTCGGTGAGACGGTGATGCAAAAGGATGGCGACGAACACAGGGTTGAGCGGCGGGCGCTCGACGCTCCACTCAAGCCGCGCGTCGTGCGGGACAAGTGGTCAGTCGTGTTCGAGGAGAACGCGAGAGAGCTGCTTGAAACGATCGTCGGGCGTGGGGATGCCGACCTACTCGCCGATTTTGCCAGGCCGCTCGCGGCGGCCAACCTGCTCGCCTATTTGGGATTTGAAGGCGTTTCAGCGCCCGAGCTGATCGACTGGTGTGAGGGGATCATCAACGCCTCGGATAACTTCGTAGGCGATCCAGACGTGCGTGCCCACGGACTTCGCGCGCGCGAGGCAGTGATCGCGGCCGTCGATTCGTCCGTCGAACGAGTCAGGAGCGCGCCGGACGACTCGGTGATCTCGGCGATGGTGCAGTCCGGACACGCGATGACCTCGCAGGAGATCTACAGCGACATCATGATCACGATCGGCGGCGGCCTTAACGAACCGAGCCATGCCCTGTCGACTGCCGCCTACGCCCTACTCACCCAGCCGGACCAACGACATGCGTGGACCAGGCGCCGGCGCTTTGGGAACGTGTCTTCGAGGAGGCCGTGCGCTGGGTTTCGCCGATCGGCATGCTGCAGCCTCGGCGCGTGATGCGCTCGGTTCAGATCGCGGGTGTGGAATTGCAGCCTGGTGACCAGGTGGCCCCGGTGGTCGCCTCCGCGAATCGTGATGAGCGGATTTATCCGATCCCGGACGTCTTCGATCTCTGGCGCCCCGCGATGCGGCATCTGGCCTTCGGTAAGGGACCACACTTCTGTGCCGGCGCGCCGATGGCCCGTTCACAGGTCGGAATCGCGCTTCCGGTGGTATTCGATCGTCTGCGGGGACTTCGGCTCGACCCTGACCACGAGGTGCCCTGGCGCGGCTTCATCTTCCGCGGGACCAATGAGCCTGCACGTCCGCTGGGACGCTTAGCGTCGCTGAGTTCCCGCGCGTGAGCCGATAGCGCGTTCAGGTGATTGTCAATCCGCCGTCGACGGCTAGGGTCTGGCCCGTGATGTAGCTGGCGGCAGGGCTCGCCAGGAACACCAACGCGGCTGCCAGTTCGCGCGGGTCGCCCTTGCGACCTGCCGGGATTCTTGGCCTGAGCGCCTCGAACGAGCCCTCCTCGTGCTGGTCGTCCATCTCCGACGGAAAGACCCCCGGCGCCAGTGCGTTGACGCGGATGCCCTTCCGTCCGGTCCATTGGCCGGCCAGGTCGCGTGTCAAGCCGAGCAGCCCGGCCTTTGAGGAAACGTAGGCGGCTTGCGGCAGCCCGCTGGTCATGATTCCGAGGACGCTCGCGATGTTGATGATGCTGCTCCCCGGCTGCATCACTCGGCCGCAGGCCTGTGCCATCCAGTAGGCGCCGCTGAGGTTCACGTCGATCACGCCGCGGAACTGCTCGGGCGTTTCGCGCGAAGCCGGAATCGCTGTACCGAGCCCCGCGTTGTTAACCAGGATGTCCACCCGTCCAAAGGCGTCCATCGTCTTGTCGACGAGCCTTTGGCAATGCTCGGGAACGGCAACATCGGTGCCGACGATCAGTGCACGGCGCCCAGCGGCCTCGACCAGCGATTTCGTTTCCTGCAATTTGTCCACGCGCCGTGCCCCCAATGCCACATCGGCCCCCGCCTCGGCCAGCGCTTGAGCGAATGCGACGCCGAGCCCAGCCGAAGCACCTGTGACGATCGCGACACGCCCCTCAAGTCGGAAGCTGTCGAGCACGTTCGCCGAGGCGCTCATCGGCGACCCGCCACCGGCAGTTCCGCTGCCAGGATCTGCGTCAGGATCCGGCGATGCCTGCCGACACCGCCGAGTAGGGCGGCGTCGAGTTGGGCGCGCTTATAGAACCAGTGAACGTCAGCCTCCCAGGTGAAGCCGATGCCGCCATGAGCTTGGATGGCGCTAGCCGTGACCTCGCGTCCGGCTTCGGAGGCCACAGCGGCAGCCAGCGTCGCGGCCTCGTGCAGCTTGCCTGGGTCGGCGTCCGCCGCCCACGCGGCGAAGTAGGCGGCTGAGCGCGCGCTCTCGCTGTGAAGGAGCATCTGCGCGCAGCGGTGAGAGACCGCCTGGAACGAGCCGACGGGCACCCCGAACTGCTTACGGTTCTTGACGTACTCGAGCGTCATCTCGAGTGAGCGGTCACAGATGCCAACGATCTCGGCGGCGACCATCGCGCGCACTAGATCGGCCGCTCCGGCGCTTAGCGGCTCGCCATCGCCGCTGACCGAGCCGAACCGACGCGTCAAGTCGATCGTCGTGAACGGCACGACCTCTGGCTCCGTCACGAGCTGCGCGTCATCACCGTCGATCAGCACAACCACCGACGCGCCGGGCGCGTCGAGGACGAGCTCGGCACTGCCGACGCCGGCCGTCTGTTCGCCCGTAACGAGGCCTGGCAACCATCGGTCGCGTTGCTCGTCGGAGCCGTAGGCATCGATTACTGCAGCGACCGCAGCGCTCGCAACGAGCGCCGTGGATGCGCACGCGTAGCCGCTCTCCTCGAGCAACACGGCCAGCGCGACCGGACCGAGACCTTGGCCTCCGTGCTCCTCGGAGACCGCGATCCCCGACCAGCCGAGCTCGCCCATCTCGCTCCACAGCGCTCCGTCGTAGTGCTCGGCCTCGGCGGCCTCGCGAACCTTCGCGATTGGCGAGCGGTCGGCCAGGAACTGGCGTGCGACGCTTTTGATCTCTCTCTGATCCTCAGACAGACCGAAGTGCATCCGGAGCTCCTCTCAGCGTGACTTTGGAAGGCCGAGCACACGCTCGGCGACGATGTTCTTGAGCACCTCGGTCGTGCCGCCCTCGATCGAGTTGCCGCGCGCCCGCAAGATCTCGTATGACCAGCGATCGTCTGCTCGCAACAGCCGTCGGCCCGACGATGTCGGCCGCAAACTGCGTCAACTGCTGATTGGTGTCAGACCACAACCATTTAGTCAGCGAGCCCTCCGGGCCCGGGCTGCCCGTACTGCTCAATTGTCGTCAGGCTCCTGAACGCGGTCAGCCGCAAGATCTCAATCCTTGAATACAGCTCCCCGAGACGCTCGGCCACCGCTGGATCTTCGAGTAGGCCGCGCTCGGCTGCAGCCGCTAACACGCGGTCGAACAACTGGCGGAGGCGCACTTGAACTGAGAAGCCGATCCCGGAGCGCTCGTTCATCAGCGTCGTCAGCGCCACCTTCCAGCCGTTGCCAATTCCACCGAGGACGTCGTTGTCAGAAACCCGCGCTTCATCTAGGAAGACCTCGTTGAACTCTGCCTCGCCAGTGATCTGTCGCAGCGGCACAACGCTCACGCCGTCCTGCTCCATGTCGAGCATGAAGTAGGTGAGGCCCTTGTGCTTGGGCCCCTCTGTGTCGGTCCTCGCAACCAGCATCGACCGTTTGGCGTATTGCGCCTCGCTAGTCCACACTTTCTGTCCGCTGATCACCCAGCCATCGCCGTCGCGCACAGCTCGGGTCTTGACGGACGCCAGGTCAGAACCGGCGTCTGGCTCCGAAAACCCTTGGCACCAGATCTCGTCGGCGGTCAGGATCGACGGCAGGTACCGATCCTTCTGTTCCTGAGTGCCCCAGTTGCATGATGGTGGGTCCCGCGAGCAGGATGCCTAGCGGGTTCGACGGGCAGCGGCGCGCCGGCGTGCGCCAACTCCTCGTAGAAGATCGCCGACTGCATCAGGGTTGCCTCGCGGCCGCCGTATTCCTTCGGCCAGTGAACCGCCGCCCAGCCCTCTGCGGCCAGCTTGTGGTGGAACTTCAGCCGCCACTGAAAATGCTTGTCCTCCTCGAGTGGCTCGTCTGTCGGCGTGTGCTCAGAAAGCCATGCCCGCAATTCGTCGCGGAACGCAAGCTCCGCCGCGTTGAACGTTAGATCCACTGCTCCTTCTCCTTGCGCGGGCGCGTGCCGGCTGACTCAGTTTGCGTCGAAGACCGAGTTGACAGGCTGCGCCTCGGTCTCAACCGTGTCCCTGTAGATATGGAGCGCCCGTAGGACGGGCGCGTCGCTGATCACGAACAGATCAGCCTGCCCGTGTGCGAGATGGTCGACCGCCGCCCACGATGGCGTCACAAACACATCACCGGCGCCCCAGTCGAACTGGGTGCCGTTGATGATGCTGTGCCCGGAACCGCGGAACACGACGTACACCGAGCTTCCAGTCTTACGCGTAGTTTGTGTTCGCTCGCCTGGGTACAGCCGCGTCATCGCACAGCTGAGGGTCGAAACCACCGGGCCGCCGGTCGCCGGATTGACGTATTCAACGGTGGCCTGCGGACCGCCATTGAGATCGTGGAGCGCATCAAGGCGTTCATCCACGTGCGCATAGGCGTACCGCAGTAGCGGCGAGTGCGAGGGGTCCAGGTCGTCCTCGTTCCTCGGCGAAAGTCCGGGTGCTCCCCATGCTTGCTCTGAGAGGTTGTGCCCGATGACCGCCTGGCGCTCATCGGGATGGTTCTCGAAGAACACCGCCTCGAGCGTGGTCATCAGCGGCAGATCCAACCCGTCGAACCACACCATCGGCTCACTGCCGTAGTTGTTGTGATCATGCCAGTTCCACTTCGGCGTGAGGATCAGGTCCCCGGCTTCCATCTCGCAGGCGTCACCGTTGACGGTCGTGTAGACGCCAGAGCCGACCATCACGAACCGGATCGCGGACGGGGAATGACGGTGCGCTGGCGCCGTCTCGCCTGGACCCAGGTACTGGATCGCGCCCCACAGCGTGGTGCTGGTGAACGGCAAACCGTTCAGTCCCGGGTTTGCGAACGCGAGCACTCGACGATCGCCGCCGCGCTCGATCGTGATTATCTCACCTGCTCGCTTGGCCAGCGGATAGGTAGTGCCCCACGGCCACAGCCACGGCTGTGTCGCGGGCAGCGGGACGTTTGGCATCAGTGCCGTCTGCATGCTCCACAGCGATTTCAAATCGCGGGCTGCCAGCGCTCCGCAGAACTCGTCGTAGCCGACCTCTACGGTGTGCGCGTTGCGGGTTTCTATAGCTGTCATGCGGCTCTCCTGGCTGCTTGGTCAGACACTGAAGTCGGCGCAGGTCACGCTGACCCCTCAAAGCGGTTGGTGATCGCGCCGAGCCCTTCCACCCGCACCTCAACGACGTCCCCGTGCTTCAGATAGGACGGCGGCTCAGACGAGTGGCCGACGCCGCCGGGAGTCCCGGTGGCGATCAGGTCCCCGGGCTCCAGCCTGGTGATTCGAGAGATGTCCGCGATCAGCTGGCAGCGTCGAAAACGAGGTCTGCCAGTGGCGCCCGCTGGCGGAGCTGGCCATTGACCGTTAACTCGAGTGTCGCGTCCGCCGGCACGAACTCGTCAGGCGTGACGACGTACGGGCCGACGGGAGTCGATCGCTCAAAGTTCTTGCCTGCAAACCACTGGAATGTCCGGTATTGCCAGTCGCGCATGGTCACGTCGTTCATCAGGCTGTAGCCGCCGATATGCGAAGTCGCGTCCTCGACGCTGATGTTGCGACCGCCGCGGCCGATCACAATCACGAGTTCACCCTCGTAGTCAACGCTGTCCGAAGCCGATGGGAGCCCGATCACCGCAAAGGGATCGGCCAGCGTCCGTCGCAAACTTCGCGAACAGGGTCGGATGCTCAGGCAGATCCCGTCCCATCTCACGGATGTGTGCCCGGTAGTTGAGCCCGACGCAAAACACGGCTGACGGAGACTGAATCGGAAGGCGTAGATCCTCCTGTCGGTATGCCTGCCAACGGCCGCCGTCGGTGGCGGCCCGCAGCGCTGGGCGGGCTGCCTCGCCTGCGCGCAGGATCTGCCCGACGTCGGAGTAACCCGGCACTGGCACGGCATGGCCGTCATTTATCACCGCCGCGGTAGTGCCGGCGGGATAAGCAATCGTGGCGAGTCTCAATGAGTTAGCGAGGGAGATTCCATGGAAATGAGCGTGATGCGCAGGCCTCACGCGGTCACGGCAAAAGTAAACCGCTGGGCGCTTCCCGATGCCAACAATTTTCAGGTCTCGATCGATAACAACTCGGCATCGCAAACACCGATTCGCAGCATGCTTTTCGCCCCTATGATGCGCTCACTCATGAGCGAGTTCAGCAACGGCGGCGCGACCTTGCAGGTCCGCGAGCAGGTGACAGTGCTGATCGTCGGCGGCGGTCCGTGCGGGCTGACTTCAGCGCTGTTGCTCGAGCGGGCCGGGATCGACTTCGTTCTGCTCGAGCGACGTGATTTCACGGCCCGCGTCCCACGCGCGCACCTGCTGAATGTCCGGACCATGGAGATCTTTCACGACGTAGGCGTCGCCGACGACATCTATGCGCAATGCCCACCGGAGGATCGTTGGCACCGCGTGTGCTGGTACACGTCGCTGGCCGGACCGAGCGAGGTTCACGGCCGCGAGATCGGCGAGTGTCCACGCATGGGGTGGCGGCCCGGACCGCGACCGTTACGCGCTCGCGAGCCCGCGTTCGTTCGCCAACCTGCCGCAGATCCGACTCGATGCGCTGCTGTGGCGCCATGCCGAGGAGCGTAGCCCTGGCAGGATCAGGCCACACCAAGAGGTCGTGCGACTTCGTCCGGATGCCAACGGTGTGACTGTTACCGTCCACGACCGCGAGACCGTCGGAGACGTACGCGTGCGAGCCGATACGTGATCGCAGCCGACGGCGGGCGCAATGCGCGCAGAACCTTGGTGTCAACCTCGAAGGGCCGCGCGCGATCCGCGAGATCACGAGCCTGTACTTCGAAGCCGACCTCAGCGCATACGCACACGAAGAGGCGCTGCTCACCTACTTCATCAGTCCCGCCGGTCAGGGCGGCCCCGCCGGCACGCTGCAGGCGCTCGGTCCCAGCAGTGGGCAAACCGATCATCGGAGTGGCTGCTCGGTCTACAGGGCGTCACTCATGGCACCAGTCCAGACCGATTGGTCGCGCTGAGCGCGACACACGCTCGGCATCGAGGATCTGGAACTGCACGTCAAGGCGATCAACCATTGGACATTCGAAGGGCGTCGTCGCCGACCGCTTCCGCGTTGGCCGCGTGTTCCTGGTCGGCGACGCCGCCCACCGGCATCCGCCGACCGGCGGCCTCGGCCTCAACACCGGAGTCCAGGACGTATCCAACCTCTGCTGGAAGCTTGCGGCGGTGCTTCACGGCTATGCGACCGACGCGTCTGCTTGATACGTATGAGGCCGAGCGCCGCCCGATCGCCGCGTTCAACGTCGAGCATTCGCTGCGCAACGCAGGCAAACACCAGGCGATCGCGGCCGCCATGGGACTGCGGGCAGATCAGAACGAGGAGGATGGCTGGCGCGAGATCGAAATTTGGGCAAGCGACACGGCAGAGGGCGAGCGACGGCGAGCAGCGACCGACGCGGCGGTCGCATCGAACGCCGAGGATTACAGCCAGCTCAATGTTGAAGCCGGCTTTGCCTACTCGACCGGCGCGCTGATACCGGATGGAACGCCGGCACCGATCCGGCCGACGGAGTCCCCGATCGAGTTCGAGCCGACCGCACGGCCGGGCCACCACGTCCCGCACGTGTGGCTCGTGCGTAGCGGCGAGCCTGGTCTCCACTGTCGACCTGGTGTCGTCGGACGGCTTCACCCTGTTCGTTGACGCCGCCGCCGAGCACGGTTGGCGGGCTGCCGCCGCCTCGGTGGACGTCACGAACTGGCTGCCCGCTGCTATCTCATAACAGTCGCGAGCGATGTTGGCAGATCCGCACGGACGATGGGAGGCGGTACGGGGCACCAGGCCGACGGCGTCGTGCTCGTGCGACCGGACAAGCATGTCGCGTGGCGGGCCGCACCCGCTCCTGGCATGCACGAGACCGAGTTGTCCGAGGCCGTCCAGCGGCTACTCAGCGGCGCTTCAGCGACAGCTGAAGGCGTCAACGATCAAGAGCTGCTGACCGGAATCGAAAGCGCCGCCGCGGCGCTCCGCAGCTGACCGAGCCGACGGGGTAACGGGTCCCAGATAACGAGCCTACAGCGAGATTCCGCCGTCGAGCGGGATCACGACGCCGGTGATCCAGCTGCCGCTCGGCCCCGCGAGGAACTCGCATAGCCCCGCGATGTCTTTGGGCCGGCCTACTCGACCAAGGGGGACAAGATTGATTAGTGCCGTTGTCGCCTCTTCGTCCTCGAACAGGCGCGAGGTCATCGGCGTGGGGAACCGTCCAGGCGCGATGGCGTTGACCGTGATCCGATCGCGGGCGAGAGTTTTGGCGAGATGCTGCGTGAGCATATGAACGCCTGCCTTAGAGCTGCTGTAAGCGAAATTGTCCATCGGCGGGACGCGCAACCCTGTGATCGACCCGATGTTAATCACGCGGGCCGGGTTCTCATCTTCAGCAGCCGTGCGCAGGAGTGGCAGGAAACCCTGGGTCAGCGCAAAAGACGCCCTTGACGTTTACGGCGAAAATCTCATCGAAGTCGTCGGGCGGGTACTCGTCGATTAGGCCGCGGCCGGTCGCGCCAGCATTATTGATGAGCACGTCCAGCCTGCCGGTTCGTTCAGCGACGGTATCGATCAGCCGCCGTCGACCCTGGTTGCTAGCGATATCCGTCGGAACCGATACGCATTTACCGTGTGCGCTGAGGGCCTCGGCCGCGCCGTCACAGGACGCCGCGGTCCGGGCGGAGATGAGCACGGTCGCCCCAGACCTGACGAAACCCTCGGCAATCATCAACCCTATACCTCGGGAGCCGCCCGTAACTACTACCGTCCGGCGTTCGTGCGTCACGCCTGCGGCAGTCACGGTCGGACGATGACCTTGAGCGTGACCCCCCGCTTCTCGGCGAACGTGGAGAATTCGCGACCGAAGATCCACGGCCGACGTGACGTGACATAGACCTCGCTCGTGCCAATTGCCGCGGCAGTCACTTTCGAAATCACCTCTGAGTCGTCTTGGGCGTCTAGGCCCGGGGGCTTCCTCCAGCTCGACATCACTTCCCTTGATGAATCCTTCGAGCATCGGCTGCCTCTCCTCGAGTCCGTCGCGATCTTTCCGCTAAATCGATGTTCGCGGCGTTTTCCCTTTCGGGCAGCGTGACCGTGCTCGTCTCCGCAGGCTCCAATGCCTTCTGCGGTGGGTGCTGATAACCCGCTGCTATGGGATCAGCGTCAGCTAGCTCATCCCTCGCTCGGCTGGTGTCCGAACGTCGCCCTGTAATCTCTTCGACGTACATCAGGCAGGAAGTCCTCTTCCAACTTGCGAACGTCCGATGTACCGACGAGTTCGACTATCGGAGCGCGACCCCATCGCTCAGACACGGCGCGGTCGAACCAGCCCCGGGAACCGGCCTCGCCGTTCTCGTGAAGCTCGTGGAGAACCTGCCAAGCGGCCTGTGCGCCCGCGGTGGAGGTAAGCGTCGGCACCAGCACACACCTCACGCCAAGCTCGCGAAGTTCGTCGAATGTCGGACGCGGCTCGGTTCCGGCCCAGATCGTGAGAAGCGGCGCCGGAACAGCCTCGCATGCTGTTTGCAATTGGTCCCTCGTCTGCACGGAGTTCAGCCACACCAGATCAGCACCACCGTCTGAGGCGTAGGCGATACACCGCTCTAGGGCGTCATCGAAGCTCATTCCCTCGCTACCGATCGCGTCACAGCGGGCGCAGATCACGAAGGCCGGGTCGATCTCGTCCCGAGCGGACACGGCGGCTCGGATCTTGCCGACCGCCTCCGCGGTCGCGATACAGCGACGACCGGCAAGCGTCCCGGATTTCTTGGGAGCCTCCTGGTCCTCGATGGACAGCCCCGCGACCCCGGCTCTGACGAACTCCTGCACGGCGTAGTGGACGTTCACGGCGTTCCCGTAGCCAGTATCGGCATCAACCAGGATCGGGATATCGGTTCGCGCAACCATATGGCGAGCGTGGTCAACCATGTCCCGGAGAGCCACTACGCCGTTGTCGGGCAAGCCGTACAGGAACCACGAGATCTGCGACCCGGCCAAAAAGAAAGCTCTGAACCCGACACGTTCGGCCATAGCTGCGTAGACCGGGCTGAACCCTCCGGGTATTACGAGCAGCTCGTCATCGGCGGCAAGTTGAGCCCGTAGACGCTCCCGGATCTGGGTCGGGCTGTCGCGAGTCGCCATGCCGTCAGATCCGCGGGACGGTGGTCAGGTCGCGGGGCCGCGACGGCATCCATGACGGCCAACCTGCCGGAGCTCCAGTCGGCCATCCGGCTGCGATCCTAGTGCTAGATCTCTGCAATGGGCAGGTCGCCAAGTGAGACGAAGTCAGCAAGAAGTGCTCCGCGAGGCTGCAGCGCATGACTGTCTCTCCCAGCCAGTGGTGACACGCGACGCGCCCGCTAGAGGCTTATCGCGCAATCGTCGGAGTGTAACGTGCTAGAGGATCCGCGCCAATGCCTGTTGGTGGCGACCTGATAACCGTGAGCATCGGCGAAATCGTTGGCCACGCTACCCATTCCTGCCGGTCATCAGCAAGTACGAGAATGCATTGGATTCACCCAACCCGAGTGACGGACCCAACTAACTACCACTGTGCGCTAAGCCAATACCGCAAGCCGGCAGGATCGATGGCGATGCAATGCTCGGCTTCGCTTGACTCGAGCATACGACGATAGCGAAAAGACATCGTGCGTTCCGTCCGGATTTCGTGTAGGACTTGCTCGGACGCACGCATTGCCACGAGGTGTACCGAACGGAGGAGAGCTCACGTGTTAGCAGCAGTCATGACGGGTCATCACGAGGTTGGCTTGCAGGACGTACCGAAGCCGACACTGAAGACCGAAACGGACGCGCTGATCAGGACCACAGCGACGATGATCTGTACGAGCGACGTGCATCAGGTGGCGGGATATTTTCCCGAGTGCTCGCCATTTGTCATTGGCCACGAGTTCGTCGGTATTGTCGAAGAGGTCGGCAGCGCCGTGACGGCCTTCAGGCCCGGGACCGAGTCCTCGCGCCACCTTACGTGTACTGCGGCGACTGCGAGATGTGCCGAAAGGGCATCTCGGGGCTGTGCCCCAATGGGACCGTTTTTGGTCACGGTGAAATCTTCGGGGATCTCCCCGGCGGCCTAGCTGAATATGTTCGGGTGCCGCTCGCAGGGTCGGCCCTCGTCCCGATCCCTGATGGCGTCAGCGATGATGAGGCTGTCTTCGTTGGTGACATGCTTGCCACCGGATACTTCGGTGTGATGAACGCCGACGTGAGGAACGGCCAGACGCTCGCGGTCTTCGGGGCCGGACCCGGTCGGACTGTGCGCAGTGCAGGTGGCTCGTTTGCAGGGTCCCTCCGAGATCATCTTGGTCGGGCGTCGGGCCAACCGACTCGAGGCCGGATCGATAATGGGAGCCGGGCACGTCGTCGATGAGGCCGAGCAGGACGTCGTTGCTGAGATCATGAAGCTCACCGACGGGCGAGGTGTCGATTCGGTCATCGACGCGGTGGGTACTCCCGAGTCAATTCACAGTGCCTGCGAGGTCGTCGCGATCGGTGGCACCGTGTCCCTCATCGGATTCCCTGAGGCTGGCGATGTTGGGTTTCCCCTTCAGTCGATGATGTTGAAGAACCCAACCATAAGGATGGGTGTGACCGATCAAAGCAATATGAAGCTGCTGCTGGGCCTCGTGGAGCGGCGCGACGTGACCGTGGCGCCGCTGATGAGCCACATCATGCCGCTGACCGACTTCGACAAGGCGTTCCAGATGTTTGCGGAGAAGCAGGATAACTGTATGAAGGTCGTTCTGAAGCCGTAGATCGCTGTTGGCAGCGTGGCCGTGGCCCGCGGCCATTCACGCTCTCCGGCGGCATCACCTGCGCACATTGGGCCTGGAAGTGACGCTAATGACCGGGAGCGGCCATTGGCGTGATTGGCGGCAAGGTTGGGCGCGTAGCCGCACGCGGATCTGGGTCGGGCCGGCTAGAGCCGTTATGCCGTCAGATCCGGGGGGCGGTGGTCAGGTTGCGGAGGTGCGTCGCGTACGAGTTCGGGCTCGTCTCCAGATGGGCGGCGCAGATCGAAACGGTCCCTCGTCGTGCACCACAGGTCCCGCCCCATCCGTCCGACGACATCGAGCACTTCCGGACGCACGCGGTAGCCGTCGAGGATCTCATCACGGACATGAAAGCGCGTAACTGTTGCGATTATCACGGAGTTCGTCGGCAGCTCCTCGGAGCCCAGGTCGACGATCGTGCGCACTCGGCACTCTAACGATGCCGGCGCCTCCGACACCCGAGCCGGACGAACGTCGTCTGAGGGCGCCGGCGTCACGCCGCAGACGTCCCACTCGTCCACCGACGCTGCAAACTCGGCGCTTGTCTGGTTCGCCCGGACGGCGAGTTCGTAATCGACCACGTTGATCACGAACTCGCCAGTCTCCTTTATATTCCGCAGCGAATCCTTGTTCACGCCGCTGCGGCTACCCGGCCCGATCGCCACCGTCGGCGGCGCGTGGAGAACGCGTTGAAGAAGCTGAATGGCGCGAGGTTTCGACGTCCGGATTGGTCCTGAGTCGACACCCAGGCGATCGGCCTCGGTGCGACGAGACCGTTCACCAAGTCCGTTATGTCACGCCGCTCGAGCGTCGCAGGGTCGATCAGCATCGTCGGGGGATTGTCCTCGGTCGTCGCGGTATTTACCGAACCGCTAGTTCGGCGGCCGGCACAGGGTCGATCCGCAGCAGCCGCTCGGCGTTGCCGTGCGCGATCTTCTCACGATCCGCTGGGCTGATCGGCGCGTTCTCGAGGAACTTGACGCCCTCGACGTTGTCGGCGAACGGGTAGTCGATCGCGAACAGGACGCGGTCGACGCCCATCGCCGCTATCGCGCACAGCAGCGGCGCGACATAGAAGTAGCCGCTGGTCGTGAGGTAGAAGTTCTCCCGGAAGTACTCGCCAACGCGGCGCTGCAGGTTCTTCGCGGTCCCGCTCAAGAACCAGTCGGCCCGATCGAGTCGAGAACGGCATGTTCTCACCGAGGTGGCCGATGATGATCTGCAGGTTCGGGAAACGGTCGAAGACACCGCCCAAGATCAACCGCAGACAGTGCAGACCGCCTTCGCAATGCCAACCCCAGCCGGCCCAGGCGAGCGCATGGTTGACCTCCGGCGTGAAACCGGAGTAGTAGGCCTCCATCACGGCCGGCGGCGGATTGCGGATCGTCAGGTAGATCGGCACGTCGAGCGCCTCGGCAGCCTCGAAGATCGGCCAGAAGAACTGGTCGTCGAGGAACCGGCCGCGCACGTGACCGGGGATCATCGCGCCCTTGAAACCAAGGGTCTTCACCGCGCGTCGAAGCTCCTCGGCCGCCAGCCTCCGGCTGCGCGGTCGGCAGCGTGCGCGAACGCAGAGAACCGATCGGGGTGGGCCTTGATCGCCTCGGCGGCCGTGTCGTTCGTCATCCGCGCGAGGCGCAGGGCTTCCTCCGGCTGGTCGACCATGTCCTGGACAACCCACGTAGGCATCGACAGAACCTGCATGTCGATCCCGGCCTGCATCCATGTCGGCCAGTCGGCCGGAGCCCCAGTCGGTCATCCGTCCGTGATCCTGATGCTCGATCTCCGGAATCGGCGAGTCGCCGAGCGAGACAAAGTCCGGGAAGAAATGCTCCTCAACGCCGATAAACCGCATGACTCTCTCTCCTTCGACTGGTGACGCGCGACGTTAGCCGCGCCCTAATCGCGCAGTCATGCGAGCCTAACCAGCGCCGACGACCGTAGCCAATGCCTGTCGGTGTCGACCTGATAACCCTTGGTGTTGGTGGCGTCGGTAGTCACCTCTTCCCCATTGCCGCCGGTTATCAGCAGAGAACAAGAAGGTATTGGCTTGCGGGTTTTCCGGGTTCTAGGCTGGCCGAGCTGTCCTAAGGTCGCGGTATTTCCGAAGCTCCCGCCTGCGGTTGACCGACCGGAGGCTGGTTCGACAGAAAGATCGGCCTTGACACAATATCTGCAACGGTCGTATGCAGTGCCCATTTGAGGAGGAGAGAGCATGAGGGAAAAGAGATTTCGACATCGCGTGACGATGTCGATCATCGCGGCGTCGTCAGTCGTCGCGATCCTTGTAGCGGCGTTCGGCGCCGCGGCAAGCGCCAGCGGCAAGTCAGTCAGTGGACCCACCGTTGACATTTGGACCGCGGCACCGATCAACACCGCGGGCGCAAGCGCTCCGCAGGCGAGCTCAGGAGTACGCGCGGCGATTCGCTACATCAACGGCCATGGCGGCCTCGGGCCGCGCCACCAGAAGGTTGTCGTCAAGGTCTGTAACACGCAGCTGACCCCGAACGGCGAGGTCCAGTGCGCCCAACAGGCTGCGAGCGACCGGAAGGCGATCGCGATCGTCGCTCCGATCATCGTTCTCGACGTCGCGGACTTCACGGCGGCGGCGCAGAAAGCAGGGCTGCCTGTGATCGATCCGGCGGCCAGTGCGTCGACCGACGTGACCGCTCCGATCAACTTCCCGATGGCGTCGGAGTATCTCGATGCTGCTGGCTGCTCGGTGCTGCTGTCCAAGCAGCTACATGTGAAGAACATCGGCTTTGCAACGACGGCGATCCCCGGTTCTGAGGCGATCGCGGCCCTAGGTGTTAGCGCTGCGAAGAAGGCCGGACTTACGCCTGCCGGCGCGACGGTCGACTTCCCCGTCACGGCGACGGATGTCACCCCGTATGTCTCGCAGTTGAAGGCCGAGAACCCACAGGCGGTGAGCTTGACGGGCTCTCCGCAGGTTGTCGGTTCATGGCTCGCGGCCGCTGCCAGCCTCGGCTGGTCGGTCCCGACATGTGTCGGTGACCGGTTGATCCCGAGCCAGCTTCTGGCTGGCGCCGGTACTGCGGCGAGCAACTTCTATGTTGCGGCGTCATACCCGGACCCGTCTTGGAGCGGTTACCCGCTGATGAAGCAGTTCCGCACGCAGGCGAAAGCCGAGCTGGCTGCGGGCGACGCCACCGCCAGCCTTGCAGCCAACAACAACTCAGAGGACGTGCTCGTTGGCTGGCTCGCGACCCAGGCGCTTTTGCAGGCGTCGAACAACGCAAGTGGTTCGCTGACCAAGGCGAAGCTCCTGAAGGCGTTGCAGCACACGACCGTGACCTTCGGCACGGGTAGCGGAGCGATACTCCCGCCGATGGACTTCGGCAAGCCGAACCCGAACAAGCAGTTCCCGCGCCTGTTCAACACGACGATGTTCCTGAAGGAATGGAGCGTGAGCAAGAAGGCGTTTGTCCGGTTGACCAAGGCCGGGACCGTCAACGGGAGCATCATCCCGTAAGGATCGACTGCCTCACCGGGGGCCGAGCGTAGGCTCGGCCCCCGGTACCAGGCAGGGAGGTCGTAACTGATGGAGAGGCAATGACGAATATCGTCCAGTACGCGCTCTTGGGCTTGGGCGTTAGCGCCGTCTACGCGCTACTGGGTCAAGGCATGGTTTTGATCTATCGCGGCTCCGGCGTGCTGAACATCGCGCACGGTGGGTTCGCGATGTTCGGTGCGTATCTATACCTGCAGTTGCATGTCCCCGCGAACCTCGGAGAGTCAGCGTCGGCCCAAACAGGATGGCCGGCAGCGCCCTCCTTCATCGTCGCGGTGCTGGCCACAGCGCTGATCGGCCTCGCCACCGACCAGTTGGTGCTACGCCGCATGCGGAAAGCCTCGCCACTCGCGCGCCTGATCGCGACGGTTGCGGTGCTGCTCGTGCTCGAAGCTACGGCGAGCAAGATCTGGGGTGCGGAGCCGCCATTCGTGCCGTCGCTGCTGCCAACAGCTGTTTGGCACATCGGCTCGAAGATCACGCTGCCCTCGAGCTACGTCTGGCTGCTGGTGATCGCGGTCGTGATCACGGCGATCCTTACAGCGGTTTGGCGCTTTACCCGCATTGGCTGGGTGACAGCCGCGGTGTCCCAGAACCAGCGCGGCGCCGCTGCCGTCGGGATCTCGCCCGGATTCGTGTCCTCCGCGACTTGGGCCGTTGGCGCCGGCACTGGCGGGCGTTGCCGGGATCCTCGTCTCGCCGATCACGCAGGTTTCCGTGGGCGGCCTCAGCTTGCTGGTGATACCGGTCATGGCGGCGGTGTTGCTTGGCGGCTTCCAGTCGTTTCCGGCGACCCTGGCAAGCGGCTTGGTGATTGGCATTGCCCAGACGATCGCCCTCAACTACAACGATTTCTTCGAGCAGCATCTGCACGTGACTATCGCTTCGGATGCGATTCCGCTGTTGGTCCTCGTCGCTGTCCTGCTCGTTCGCGGCTCGTCGCTCCCTCTCCGTGGGCAGATGTCCGAGCGCCTGCCGGCGATCGGGAGTGGCCGTATCCGATGGGGCGCTGTCCTGCCGGCAATCGTCGTCTGCACCGTTCTGATCTTCACGGTCTTCGCCGCCAGCACTTTGACTGCGCTGGCCGTTACCTTCACGATTGGCACGCTCCTGCTTTCCCTCGTTGTCCTGACCGGCTACGCAGGCCAGGTTTCGCTGGCCCAATACGCGATCGCCGGCATCGGCGGGATGATCGCCGCAAACCTAGCCGCGCACGCCGGCTTCGGATTCCTGCCTGCACTGGTCGCCGGCACGGTCGGCGCGATGCTGATCGGTCTGGCCTTTGCGATCCCGGCACTGCGCACCCGCGGAGTCAACCTTGCCGTCATAACGCTCGCAGCCGCCTGGGCCGCTCAGGACATGCTCTTCAACAATCCATTCACCGCCGGGGAGGCGGGCATCAAGGTCGGCGCCGCCAAGCTGTTCGGGCTCGACATCAGCGGAACTGACCAGCCCGCTCGATTTGCGGCATTTACGCTCGTCGTATTCGTCCTCTGCTGCATTTTGGTTGCCAACATCCGGCGCGGACGGCTTGGGCGGCGGATGATCGCGGTGCGCTCGCATGAGCGGGCGGCAGCCGCTTCAGGGGTGGGCGTGTTTCACACCAAGCTTGTCGCGTTCGCGATCTCCGGAGGTCTCGCAGGGCTTGCCGGTGTCTTGATCAGCTTCCAGTACGAGACGGCGAGCTTTTCAGGATTCGATCCATTCACGTCGCTGTTGACGGTGGCCTGGATCGTCATCGGCGGCGTCGGCTTTGTGATGGGCTCCGTCAATCCCGGCGCGATCGTCGCGCCAGGCGCGCTGGCGTCGATCATCGGTCTGCATTGGGCAGGGTTCGATGACTGGCTGCCATTGCTCGGCGGGGTTGGCTCGTTGATGGCTGTCTGCTTCAACCAGAATGGAATCACGTACGAGAACGTGCGTAGCCTGAAGAAGCTCGAGCCCAAGCTTCGAGGCTTGCTTCCCTGGGCGCCGCACACATCCAGGTTGGACATGTCACCTGCATCGGCAAGGCCGGCCCGAGTGACGCCAGCCACGCTGAGAGTCGACGATCTGACTGTCCGCTACGGAGCCGTCGTCGCGGTCGACTCGATCAGCATCGAGGTCAAGCCAGGAGAGGTGGTCGGACTGATCGGTCCGAATGGCGCCGGCAAAACCACGCTGATGGATGCTGTTTCCGGCTTCGTCCCACACGATGGCAGCGTGCGGCTGGACGATCGTTCGATCGACGCATGGCCTACGCATCGTCGTGCGGCAGCCGGTCTCGTTCGGTCCTTCCAGGGCCTCGATCTGTTCGGAGAGATGACGGTTCTGGAGAACCTGCAGGTCCCGGATGATGCTCACGGGGGCTGGCACACCGCGCTCGAGCTGATCCGTCCCGCGAAGACGGTTCTACCGGACGTCACTTTGGCTGCCGTCAAGGACTTCGGCCTTGAACCGATCCTCGATAAGAGCCCCGACGAGATCTCGTATGGGCAGCGACGTCTGGTGGCGATCGCGCGCGCCGTCGCGGCACAGCCGTCGGTGCTGCTACTCGACGAGCCTGTCGCCGGACTGAGCGATCGGGAGTCGGACGAATTCGCGCGGCTGGTTCGTAGGCTCGCGGATACTTGGGGCATGGCCGTCCTGGTAATCGAGCACGACCTGAACTTCGTGATGAGCATCTGCGACCGGATCACCGTGATCGATTTCGGGAAGTTCGTGTGCTCGGGTACGCCCGACGAGGTGCGAACCAACCCGACGGCGGTCGCGGCGTATCTCGGCGAGGATTTCGAGCCCGACGACACTCAGCCCGTGGCCCCAGCGAGCACAACCATGCCAAGTGGAGTTTCGCGATGAGCAACGCGCCGCTGTTGGAAGCCCGCGGCCTGTGCGCCGGATACGCCGGCGTCGAGATCGTCCGCGATTTGTCGATCGAGGTCTGCCCAGGCGAGGTCGTGGCGTTGCTGGGTGCCAACGGCGCGGGCAAGACCACAACCCTGCTCACGCTCGCGGGCGAGCTCAAGCCACTCGGAGGCGAAGTCCTATTGAAAGGGTTGGCTACGACCGCCCCTATCTACAAACGCGCACGCGAGGGTATGGCATTTGTGACCGAGGAGCGTTCGGTGTTTATGAACCTCACGACCAAGCAGAACCTGGCCGTCTGTCGCGCTGACATCGGCAAGGCGACGGCGCTGTTCCCGGAGTTGGAGCCCCTGATGTCGCGTCGAGGCGGGCTGCTTTCTGGTGGGGAACAGCAAATGCTCACGCTGGGCCGCGCTCTGTCGCGGCAGACCGATCTCTTACTCGCCGACGAGTTGTCGCTCGGCTTAGCGCCCAAGACCGTCGGACGGCTGTTGCGAGCCGTGCGGGCCGCTGCGGACGAGGGGATCGGTGCGCTGCTGGTGGAGCAGCATGTCCATCGCGTGCTTGAGATCGCTGATCGCGTCTATCTCCTTCACCAGGGTCAGATCCAATTCTCCGGCACTGCCGCTGAGGCGCGCACAAGCCTCGACGAGATTCAGGCGACTTACCTGGCCAAGGGCCCCGCCGAACGCGAAGCCGGCGCTGATCAGGCGGCGACCGCTACGTCCGGAGCGTCAGCCCACAATCACGCGTGAGAGCACCTCGGCGACGCAGCCCGGTTTCTCCGCGCCCTCGATCTCGAACGTGCAGGTCGTTGTCAGCTGCACGCCGCCCGGAGCCTCATCTACACCCGACAGCACTGCTCGCATCCGGACCCGACTGCCGACCCTAACGGGTGCCGGGAAACGCAGGCGGTTCGCACCGTAGTTGAGCGCAAACGCGACATTCTCGATCGTGAACATCTCATAGGCGAAGCGCGGGCCTAACGCTAGGACCATGTAGCCGTGAGCGATCGTGCCGCCGAACGGCGTTTGCCTGGCTCGCTCCGGATCCACGTGAATGAATTGGTCATCACCGGTCACTTCAGCGAACTTATCGACCGCCTCCTGCGTAATCTCGACCCATCTGGAGACGCCAAGCTCCTGGCCGAGGTGGGCCTTGACGTCATCGATCCCGTTGAGCACCAGCATCGGCTCTCCTTTTCTCGTTCAGTGCTGACTGCGCTCAGGCAGCCGCATCGGCTACCCGGTTCGCCCGCGCGATCAGACCCTCAACAAGCTCGGGGCCGGGGATCCCAGTTCGTTGAGCATTGCGCGGATCGTCGAGTGCACGGCGCCGCACTCCCTCACCGATGATCGCGAGCTTCCACAGGGCGAGCGCGTGCCAGAACGCGACAGACGCGGCGTCACGCCCGCTTGCCTCGCAATAGGCGGCCACGAGCTCCTTGCCCAGCGGGAAGCCACCGACGGTTGTGGCGTCGTTCGGAAGTAGCTTCTCGTCCGCCGGTTGCGTCCAGTACGCCAGCAGGGCACCGAGATCGGCGAGCGGGTCACCAAGTGTGCAGAGCTCCCAGTCGAGTACCGCGCGCACGAGGCCGCCCGCAGGGTCGATGATCACGTTGCTGAGGCCGAAGTCGCCGTGAACAATCCGCACCTCAGACTGCTCCGGGATGGCTGCCCGTAGGCGCTCGGCGAGCTCCCCCACCCCTGGACACTCGTGCGTGTGTGACGCCTCCCACTGACGCATCCAGCGGTTAAGTTGGCGTTCGGCGTATGGGCGGCGGCTTGCGAGATCACCCAGGCCTACCTCATCAGGATCGACCGCGTGGAGTCGCGCCAGAGTCTCCGCCATCGAATAGCCGACCGCGCGACGTGTCGCCGGTGAAACGCGTTCGGCGGCCGCCGCGCTATCGATCACGAGCCCGTCGACGTACTCCATCAGCAGCAGCACGGCGCCGCCAGGCCCCTCACCGAGCCCGCAGACCGCCGGCGTCGGCACGGGCGTGGGTTGCAACGCAGCAAGAACGCGGTACTCGCGCGCCATGTCATGAGCCGAGTCAAGCGTCGTCCCGAGGGGCGGGCGCCGTAGCACCCAACGCTTTGCGGAGTGGTCCGTTATCCGTAGCGTGACGTTCGACTGGCCATCGCCGATCCGCTCAAGTTCTATCGGCCTTGTTGGCTTCTGCCCGAATCGGTCGAGCAGTAAGGCCGTGGCGTCGAGCGTTACTCCATATTCTGCTTCGGCGGTTCTGGACCCGTGCTCGCCCACGACATCGACCGTTCAGAACGTCCCCATCAGGATTGCCCCACCGTCGAGCAAAATCGTCTCGCCGGTGATCCAGGTTGCTGCGTCGCTTGCCAGGAACGCGATCGCCTCGGCGACGTCGTCCGGCTCGCCGAGGCGGCCAAGTGGCGTGCCCGCGACTACCCTGTCGCCGTGGTCCTGCCACAGTCGCTCTGACAACTTCGTCTTGACGACCCCCGGCGCGACGGCGTTTACGCGGACCTTTGGTGCGAGCTCCAGCGCCTGGTGGCGCGTGATGTGTAGAAGCGCACCCTTGGACGCGCTGTAAATCGCGATGTTCGCTGCTGTAGAAAGCCCACCGAGCGACGCGACGTTGACGATCGTGCCACCGTGCTCACGCATCCACGCATGCCAAACCAGCCCGGACCAAAGGATCGGGCCCCAGAGATTGGTGTCGATGGTCCGGCTAAAAGCTGCATGATCCTGATCGACCAGCGGCCCGAAGGTGGCTCCGATCCCCGCGTTGTTGACGAGGATGTCGATTGAGCCGAACCGCTCCAGGGTGAGGTCGACGCACGCCTGGGCGGCGTCCTCGCTCACCACGTCAGCGACGACGCCGATCGCACGTCCGCCAGGGATCGTGGCCGCAGCCCTCTCGACGGCGACCTGGTCGCGCGAGGTCAGCACGACGCTCGCTCCCCTACTGGCTAGAAGCGCCGCGGACGCCAGCCCAATGCCGCGCGAAGCGCCGGTGATGATCGCGACTCGGTCAGCCAATTCGCCCGTCATCGGCTGGCCGCCGCGGTGGCTGGTTCGACGCCTGCAGCCTCCATTGCGGTCCGCACCCGCCTCAGCTCGTGCTGGGCGAGCGTACGCTTGTGCACTTCGTCGGGCCCGTCCGCGAGCCGCAGCGTCCGCGCTTGGGCCCAGAGTCTTGCCAGAGGGAAGTCGTCGCTGACTCCGCCTCCGCCATGTACCTGGATCGCCCGGTCTAGGATGCGCAGCGCGACCTGGGGTGCGGCAACCTTGATCGCGGCTATCTCGACACGAGCTTGGCGATTGCCGACTGTGTCCATTAACCATGCTGTCTTGAGGGTGAGCAGACGCACCATCTCGAGCTCGATACGCGCCTCCGCGATCCAGTCGCCGATGTTGGCGTTTTCGGCGACGGGCTTACCGAAGGTGACCCGGGAGAGAGCGCGCTCACAGAGCATGTCCAGCGCCCGCTCGCCAACGCCGATAAGACGCATGCAGTGGTGGATGCGACCTGGTCCCAGTCGCGCCTGGCTGATCGCGAACCCGGCACCTTCCTCCCCAACCAGCGCGCTCGCTGGAACGCGGACATCATCGAAGTGCACTTCACCATGGCCCTCTCGATCGACGTACCCGAAGACCGGCAGGTTCCGGACGACGGTCACGCCCGGGGTGTTGATCGGCACGATGATCATCGATTGCTGGCTATGGCGCGGAGCGTCGGGGTTTGTCTTGCCCATCACGATCAGCACCCGGCAGTGGGCGTGCAGAGCGTTGGACGTCCACCACTTACGGCCATTGATCACGTAATCGTCCCCGTCGCGTTCGATCCGCGTCGTGATGTTCGTGGCGTCTGAGGACGCGACGT
Source organism: uncultured Conexibacteraceae bacterium (assembly GCA_963720195.1). GTDB lineage: Bacteria > Actinomycetota > Thermoleophilia > Solirubrobacterales > Solirubrobacteraceae > Palsa-465. The sequence continues at coordinate 9,552 of CAVRFD010000003.1, read as the reverse complement.
CCGGCTCGGTCATCGCGAACGCGGAGCGAATCTCGCCGTCGAGCAACGGGCGCAGCCATCTCTCTTTCTGCTCGTCGGTGCCGAACAGCGACAGCAGCTCCATGTTCCCGGTGTCCGGCGCGTTGCAGTTCGTCGCCTCGCTGGCCAGCTGCGCACCGCGGCCGAGAATCTCGGCCAATGGTGCATATTCGGCGTTTGACAACCCGGGTCCGTACTCCGGATCGGGATGGAACAGGTTCCACAGCCCGCGCTGCCGCGCCTCTAATTTCAGTTCCTCGACGATCGGAGGATGGAAATGTGGATCGCCGGACTCTTGCATCTGGTGTGTGTGCACCGCTTCGGCCGGATATACGTACTCATCCATGAACGCGGTCAGACGTTCCTGGAACTCCTTGCAGCGGTCGGTCAGCTCGAAATCCATAGTCAGTCCCTCGGTGGTAGCGGGGCGAAGGCCGGGGGGCGCTTCTCTAGGTAGCTCCGCACGCCCTCACCTACGTCGGCGCCCATTAGCGATTCGCGCATGAGCCGATCGGACTCGGCCACGGCCTCGGCGAAGTCCCGGTCAGAGTCGCGTCGAACCTGACCTTTGATGATCGCCATCGAGGTCGGCGAGCAGTACGTCGCAAGTTCCTGGGCGTAGGTGACCGCGGCCTCCAGCGGATCCTCGGCGAGTTCGTCGATGAGTCCCCACGCGGCCGCCTCTTGGGCCGTCACCACCCGCGCGCTGAATAGCAGATCGAGTGCCCGGCTCGGACCGACCAAGCGCGGAAGCATCCATGCCATCCCGTACTCGGCGATCAGCCCGCGACGGGCAAATGCCGTGGTCAGTTTCGCTGTCGGCTTGCTGAAGCGAATATCGCAGTACAGCGCTTGGACGAGCCCGACACCGGCCGCGGCACCGTTGATTGCGGCGATCAGCGGCTTGCGAAAGTCCAGCGGTCGAGTACGCGGGCGCGGCCGGTCCAACACGGATGATAGATCGACGTCGGGGTCCGCGGTTCGTTCTCGCATCTCGTCGAGATCAGCGCCTGCGCAGAAGGCGCGCCCCTCGCCTGTGACGACGACAGCCCGGACCTCCGGGTTGTCGTCCGCCTCGTCCAACCGCGCGAAGTACGACGCTTCGAGAGCATCGCTCCAAGCATTCATCCGCTCCGGGCGGTTCAGGCGCAGGACCAATACCGAACCGCGAGGCTCGGCCAGGACTGCAGGAAGTGTCGTGGATTCAGTCATTGGCCTCGTGGGTTCAGCCCCAGGTTGATACACGGTTCACGCCGCCGTGGACGGTTGTCAGCTCCGAGGCATGCAATACTAACGCCAAGTTGAAGAAAAACTCAAGTATGAAGTTGAATCCGGGCTCAAGTCTGAGGTTGAGACGTGGCTCGAGCCTCGAGGCCGCTTGCGGCGGCGAGTGGATTTCACGGAGCCTGGTCGATGTGCAACGCGTTTACCCACAAGTCGGTCACGGTCGCCAGGAGTGCTTCAAACGGGACACGCTCGCCGTCCACGTAAACCGTGTAGGCCATGCGTCCGACCATGCCGGCCAGCGCCAACGCCGCGTAGTAGGGGTCGACGCCCGCGTCAGCGCGTTGTTGCTCTTGAAGTCGGCGGATGGTTCGCGCGCTGCGACGCGCGAACTCTCTCGCACGCTTACGACGCAGCGCCCGGAACTGCGGGTCGACCTGCGCCAATTGTTCGAAGAGCCGCATCAGGTTCGCGTTGTCTCGGTAGGCCATCAGGTAAGCCCGGTTGTTCTCCTCAATCAGGACACGCACGTCGGTCGGGTCACCGACGTGGTCGAGGTGCGGATAGATCATCGCATCGCTGACCGACTCGAGCACGGCGGCCAGGATCTCTTCCTTGCTGTCGAAGTAGGTGTAGAACGTACCGACGGCCAAGCCGGCCGCGACCGGAATGTCATTAATCCGGGTCTCGACATAGCCATCGCGCTCGAAGACAAGCCGGGCTGCGCTGATCAGCGCTTCCCGGGTCCGGACGCCGCGCTTGCTCGCAGGGACCTTCCCGACTGTCGTGGCCGGCGAGGACGGAGGATCGGGAGCAGGGTCAGTGGAGTTCATGCGGGCGACTTTGCGACTTTACATCGACGCACGCGGGGTACCGGCGTTGAGTAAGTGTGTTTATGACTTCTAGGAGGGTTCACGCGAGATGCGGGAGCTGCTCGGCGGGAAGGGCGCGAACGTGGGCCGCGCTCGGGTTCTCACGGGATGACGTCGAATCCGAGTTCGTACCGGTCTACCTGGAGCGTCGACTAATCGACCGCAGCCCGTTTGAGACGATCGATGGGCCGGGGGTCGGTTGGTTGGTCCGACTCGCCGCCTGGGTCGGGCGGGAAGCGCACCCTGGTCTCGAGCTCGGACTCTGTGGCGTCGTGGTCGTCACTGGCGGCAGCCCCGAGAGTCCAAGTGGCCTGGTCTGCGGATCGTTCATGTCGGTCTCGCTGACACCCCCGCTGGTTGCCGTCGCCCCGCAGAAGAGCTCAACCAGCTGGCCGCAGATCGAGGCCGGTGGCTGGTTCTGCGCGAACGTGCTCTGCGCGGGGCAGGAACAGCTGGCGCGGCGGTTCGCGACCAGCGCCGCAAAGGGCACTGACAGGTTTCTCGGCGTCCCCTGGACACCCGCGCCGGTCTCCGGGGCTCCGCTGCTCGAGGGCGTGTCCGCGTGGATCGACTGTCGGATCCGCAGGCGCATCGATGCCGGCGACCATTGGCTTGTTCTCGGAGAGGTGTTGGAGCTCAACGTGGTCAGCGAATCGGGAGTATTGGTCTTTCACGACGGTGCCTTCCGACCGTTGATCTGACCTCTTATGCTCGCGGTCATGGGCAGCGGTAATCCGTTCGGGACAAGTATCGCGGGCGCGCTTGAGCAGGTTGCTGACCGCTTCGGGGACGACCTCGCCATCGTGCACGGCGATCGGGAACTGACGTGGAGTGAGTTTGATGAGCTTGCGGCGCGGCTGGCGGCCTTCCTTGCTGCTAGTGGCGTGGCTGAGGGAGACCGGGTGGCAATCGGCTGCCGCAACCGGCCCGAGTACCTCATCGCGATGTTCGCAGCACAGAAGCTCGGGGCCACACCTGTCAATGTCAACTTTCGTTACCGATTTGAGGAGCTGCGATACCTCCTCAACGACTCTCAAGCAAAGGCGCTATTCCACGACGATGCGCTGACGACAGCGGTATCGCGATTGGCTGACACAGTGTCAACGCTCACGGTAGTGGTCTCGGTTGACCCCAATGCCAAGCAGTCCTCCTCAGCGCCCCTGCCAACGCCCATCGTGGAGGCACTTAGCGCCGAGCCTAGACCGAGGACCCGCCTGGATCACCATCCCCATTGGCTGATCTACACCGGCGGAACCACTGGACTACCAAAAGCGGTCTCCTTCACAGAGGAGTCGGTCCTCCAAAGGATGGGCGGGCTTGTCTTCCGGAGCCTGGGCATTCCGATGCCGTCGAGTACCACAGAACTCTGGGCGACCTTGATCGAGCGACATTCCGAGCGGCTGATCGTGCTTCCTGCACCGCCGCTGATGCACGGGGCAGGCATCTATGGGTCGCTCAACGCTCTGCTTTCGGGTGGCACGGTCGTGTTGCTCACCGGCCAGCGGTTCGATCCGGCGGAGCTGGCAGAGAGGATCGGCATACGTCATGTGACGGATCTGCACCTGGTCGGAGACGTGTTCGGCCTGCCGCTCGCGGATACGCTAAGCGCCGCCAGGGCAAGCGGGTCTCCGTATGACCTCTCAAGCCTGAGGCGGATCCAGAGCGCCGGAACCCTGTGGTCGCCCGAGGTGAAGATGCGGTTGCTCGAAGAGGCAGATGTCACGCTCATAGACCTGATCGCCGCGACCGAGGGCGGCCCGTTTGCGTTCGCTCTTGCAACCCGAGAGACGGACCCGGCGGCGCTCAGCGACTTTCGGCTTGCGCCGGGCGCGAGACTCGTCGATCCCGAAGGGCGTGATGTCGTTCCCGGGTCCGACACCGTCGGCATCCTCGCCGCACCAGCGCAGGACGGTGCTGGCTACCTCGGTGATCCTGAGCGCTCGTCGACCACTTTCCGCGTGATTGATGGGAGCCGCCGATATTCAATGCCCGGCGATTTGGCGCAGCTACGGCTCGATGGTGCCCTCCGTTTCCTTGGACGCGGGAGCAGCGTCATCAACACCGGCGGCGAAAAGGTTTACGCCGCAAAGGTCGAGGACACGCTACGGACCCATCCGGACGTGCGCGACGCTCTCGTAGTCGGCATCCCTGACGCGGCCTATGGCGCTCTGATCGGAGCAGTGGTAGAGCCAGTCACGGGGCGCCATCCGGAGCCGGAGAGCCTGGCAGACCACGTGGTCACCGTGCTCGCAGGCTACAAGCGGCCCCGTCACATCGCGGTGGTGCCCGAGCTACGTCGGACCGCGGTCGGCAAGGCCGATCTCGTCTGGGCGCGGCAGCTGTTGCTCGCGACCGGGGCATCCCGGGAGACCGGCTGAGCTGGTGGCTACGCGGCGCCCGCCTTTGGGGGTCTGGTCCGCGACGCGTACAAGCAAAGGCGCGAGTCGCGGCAGGAACATGTAAACGTCGAAGGCTTCGCCTGGAAGGAGGCCATCCATGTCTGAGACTTCGCCGGCCCGAAACGCTTCGTAGGCCCGCACGATCAGCAGTGCCCTGCGCCCTTTGGGTTCTGAGCCGGCGAGCATCACCGTGCTACTCCCGATCTCCGACCAGAACTGCAAGACGATTTCCCCAGGACATCGAACGCCCCACGTAATCATGCGCGCTACGTGGCCCGGCACGAGGTCTGCATTACCGTCCCCGCGTGAGCGATCAGTCGTGAATGAGTTAGAAGAGCCCGTTGAATAGCCCGCCGTCGACATCGATCGCGGCGCCGTTGATGTATGAGGCCGCGTCGCTTGCCAAGAACGCGATTACAGCCGCGACCTCCTCAGAGGTTCCGTAGCGACCGAGCGGCACGTCCTTGGCGAGGTTGGCGATGACGTCCTCAGCAGTGGAGCCGGTCGCTTGAGCGATCGACTTGGACCCCCTCTCCCACATGGGAGTATCGATCAGGCCGGGTACGACCGTGTTGACGAGAATCCCGTGGCGCCCGTAGTGCCGTGCCAACCCCTTGGCCACCGCGAGCATCGCTACCTTGCTGGCGCCGTAATCGGTCGCCGGGTACGGCATCTTGGCCGCCAATGACGAATCCATCACCACTCGACCCCAGCCACGCGCACGCATGACGCCGACCACCTCCCGCGTCGTGTGGACCGCGCTGAACAGGTTGATGTCGAAAAGCTCGCGCCAATCCGTGTCACTCGAGCGATGAAAGGATCGTTCGCTGGCACGACCAACGTTATTCACCAGAATGTCAACAGGCCCCAGTGCGTTACGCACGCGCCCGAGGAAGGCATCAATCTCTTCGGACACGGACATGTCGGCAGCTACGCCGAGTACACTAGCCCCACTTTCAGAGACTTCGCTCTCGAGCGTCGCCACCGCCTCTGGATTCCGAGCCGAGAAGCCCACGGTTGCGCCAGCGGCCGCCAGTGCCCTGACAGTAGCCGCGCCGATACCGGCGCTCCCGCCGGTGACCACGGCGACCCGGCCCGCCAGGGCGCCGTCTCCATCTCGTTCTTTTGTCACCGCTCCTCCTCTGCTCTCTCCGATGTCAACTGCCAATTCCGTCGCTGGCGGCGCTATGCCGCAAGCGGAGAACCGTCTGAGCTCTCGGGCCTCGACGAGCTCTCAGAAGACATCACTCACCTCTAAGCTCGTGCTGGCGATCCGACGATACGACGTGCGGGTCACACGGTCTCCCGCTCCTGCACATCGAGGCGCACTCCACGCTTGTGTCTTGCCGTTGCTAAGCCACCTGTCATTCCTGTGATCTCACACCGATGCGTTCCTGTGACCTCACACCGACGCCTTCGCGAGCATTGAGAGACCGCCCAGATGCCATTGATATCGTGAGTCACTGCGTCCTTCATATTTCCAGTGCTGCACTTCTGGGCAGCGCGCTGCGAAGCTAGCCCACGCGACACGTCGCCGCCAATGCCGTCTCGTGACTAATCGAGGCCTGAAAGCTATTGGCGGCGGATGCCAGAGAGCGACTACGTTGTGCGGATGCTCACCGAGTCCGGGATCTTTGGTCGCATCGAAATGAGTCAACCCCTGCCGCTCAACGAGGTTTCTGACGAGCGGATCGGGTTCCTGAAGCGCGCCGAGGAGGGAAACTTCTGATGGCTGCGTCGGGGGTGCTCGCCGGTCGCGTGGCGCTCGTGACCGGCGGGGGTTCGGGGATCGGCCGCGCGACCGCGGAGCTGTTCGCCGAGCAGGGCGCGGCCGTGGTCGTCGCGGACCTCAACAGCACGGGCGAGGAAACGGTCGCCGCGATCACCACGGCCGGGGGCGAGGCCACGTTCGTCCAGACCGACGTTTCTGTCGAAGCAGATGTGGAGGCGGCGTTGCGGGTCGCCAAGTCGGTCTACGGTGAGGTTGATGCCGCCTTCAACAACGCGGGCATCGGTGCTCCACGGGCTCCGTTTGAGGAGCTCGAGGCCTTCGACTGGGACCGCATGATCGCCATCAACCTGCGCGGCGTGTGGCTGTGCATGAAGCACGAGTTGGCAACGATGGTGCCGCTCGGGCGCGGGACGATAGTCAACACCGCGTCGGTGGCAGGAGTGGTCGGCACCGCGGGGCTCTCGTCTTACACCGCCGCAAAGCATGGCGTAGTTGGGCTCACGCGTACCGCTGCGGTGGAGCACGGGCGCAGCGGCATTCGCGTCAATGCGCTTGCGCCCGGGTTCACCCGTACCGCAATGGTGAAAGATGTGACCGACGATCCGACAATCGACATGGAACTACTACTGGCGGGATCACCTTTGGGGCGCATGGCGGAGCCGCGCGAGATGGCGGAGGCCACACTGTGGCTGACGTCACCGGCGTCGAGCTTCGTGACGGGGCACGTGCTTGTGGCTGACGGCGGTTACACCGCGCAATGACCAGGTCATCTTCGGATTCGATTTAGCGATGCTCTCCGACTGGGGCCGACCGACCGAGGGCATTTTTCAGACCGCGTTCGTCGTGGAGGATCTCGATGCTGCGATCCAGCACTTCTCGTCACGCCTGTATGTCGGCCCATGGACGATCTTGCGCGACGTTGACCCTCGGGGCGCGGTCTATCGGGGCTTGCCAGCGCTGGCCACACTCCATGTCGCCTTTGGATTCGGCGGACATATGACGTACGAACTGGTTCAGCCGGTCGACGATGCGCCATCCGTTTATCGCGACGTGATCGAGGATCGCGGCTACGGATTCCATCACTTCGGCTACGGACATCGGACTTCGATAACGCAGTCGCGGCGATGCACGCTGACGGTTACGAGACAGTCGGTAGCCTCGAGACGCCTGACTTTCGTCTTGCGATTTTCGATACCCGAGACGACACTGCCCGGGATGACCGAGCTGATCGAAGTGGCTGGCGAACGGAGATGACCTAGCGTGAACGCCCACGGCCGCTCCGGCGGCCCATCTTTCGAAGGCGGTTGCAATTCCGTGTGATCGCCGCGCTCACCCCCCTGGAGATCCGGGTGATCGCGGCTGGCCTGTCGCCCGTCGTGCCGGGCGGGGTGATCATGGGGGCGCTGAAGTCCCCCTGGGTGCTGCAGCCGGTGTTCGCGGGCTTCTCGATCCTGTCGCCGACCTGGCTGTGGATCGAGATCCCGCTGATGCTCGCCCTCGTCGTCCCGCTCGGCCTTCGCCCTGTCCGGGCGGCGGCTGGTCCAGGTCCGCCGGGTCCCCGCCTGGCGCTCGGCGACGATCGGGGTGGACGGGGCGGACTCCTACACCCCGTTCGGCTACGCAAACCCGACGCGGCGGGTCCTGGCCAGCGTGCTGCACACCCGTACCGGGGTGGAAGAGCTTACCTCCGGGCAGGGCGGCCCGGCCGAGGGCTACGACGACGAGGGCGTGCCGCGCCTGCGGTACTCCTCCGACGTGGTTGAGGTCACAGAGAGCTGGCTGTACCGGCCCGCGGCCCGGCTGTTCGCCACCGTGGTCGCGGTCGCGAAGCGGCTGCAGTCCGGGCGCCTGGACGCCTACCTGCTCTACATGCTGATCGCCCTCGTCGCCGTGATCGCGGTCGTCACCGCCACGGCCTGAAGCCGGGAGGGGAGGCCAGCCCTGATGACCGACGCTGACAGCGCCCTGGCGGGCGCCCTGGACGAACTGGGCGGCTCTGGCTGCCCGGGACCGGGAGCTGATCGCGGCACTGCGGGAGCGGCTGGACTCGGCGCGGCTGCGGGTCCTGGTCGCGGGCGAGGCCAAGCGCGGCAAGAGCACCCTGGTCAACGCCCTGCTGGGCCGCGCGGTACTGCCTGCCGGGATGCCCCCGCTGACCGCGGTCGCCACCACCGTCCGGTACGGCGGCGACCCGCACGCGGAGGTGCAGTACGCCGACGGGCGTGAAGGAGAAGCAGCCCGTGGCGGCGCTGCCGGACCTGGTTACCGAGCGGGGCAACCCGGGGCAACCGGCTGGCACATCGCGGCGGTGACCGTATACCTGGACGCGCCGCTGCTGGCGGACGGCGTGGAACTGGTAGACACGCCCGGCACCGGGTCGGTGTTCGCCTGGGACACCGCCGCAGCGCACGAGGCGCTGGAGACCATGGACGCCGCCGTCTTCGTCCTGACCGCCGACCCGCCGGTCTCAGCGGCCGAGCGGGACCTGTACGCCAGGGTGGCCGGACTGTCGGCGGCTACGTTCACGGTGCTGAACAAGGCCGACCACCTCGACGAGGCCGGGCTGGCCGAGGCAGCGGAGTTCACCCGGCAGGTACTGGCCGAGGCAGCGGGGAGACCGGGCGCGCCGGGCAGGATCTACCCTCTGTCGGCGCGTGCCGCGCTGAACGGCGGCGACCCGGGGTTCGCGGCCTTCGCCGCCGACTTCACGGCCTACCTGGCCGAGCAGGCGGGTGACAGACCTGCGCTCGTCGGCCATCATGCAGGCAAGGCGAATCGCGTGCTCGCTGCTCGATGAGGTGGCGCTGACCCAGCGTGCCGCCCAGCTGACCGCGGACGACGCGGCGGATCGGGTGGCGCGGTTCAGCGACCGGCTGGCCGAGGTCGCCGTCCGGGGCCGGGACGCGGTGGCCGTGGTCAGCGCCGAGTCGGCCCGGCTGCTGATGGCCCTCAACGACGTTGCTGAAGCTGACGGGCCGCGGCTGGGGCACAGCATCGGCCAGCAGCTCGAGGAGGTTCCCGGCGGCGAGCTGCGCACTCGCCCAGCCCGCCGAGATCGAACGCGAGGCCCGCGAGCGGCTGGTAGCGCTCACGCTCGCCGCGACCGACGCCCGGCGCGCGCAGCGCCAGGAGATCATCGAGAAGGGACTGGCCAGCACGGACGTCAGGCTAACGGCAGACCTGACGGGCGCGCTCGAGGTACTCCGCGACTCCGCCGCCGAACTGCTGGGCCTGGACCTGGCGGGTCCCGGAGCCCGGCGGCCCGCTCCCAAGACCGCCGGTTTTTCTATACCACCGCTGAAGAGGC
>CAVRFD010000002.1:0-37080 GCA_963720195.1 uncultured Conexibacteraceae bacterium | reverse complement strand
AACGAACGCGCCGCCGTCGAAGGGGACCAGGACGCGGTCGAGCGACTCCTGAACACGCTCGCGACGGTCCCAACTCCAGACCAGTCCTCGGGCAAAGCGGACAGCAGGCCACGGCGATGCTTGACGAGCGGGTCATTACTCACGCGATGTCGCCGCCGACGAGCAATGCGCACAGCGCGTGTGTCTCAGGCCGCCGGCGGCGGGCGACGGAGTCGCTCCCGCAACAGGTCCACATCGATGCCGAGCTCGCTCAGGGGTCGCGCCGCGCGTTCGTCCTGGGCGCATACACGCAGCAGATCCTCCAGCCCGAACCGCATGCGCTGCTCCATCCACGCGCGTCGACCGGCCACAGTCAGGACCATCTGCAGCAACCGATCAGGCCGCGCCAAGGGCGGCGGGGCGGCCGGATTGGCAACGTCCGGCACGGGCGCCGACTGAGAACCGATCGGACGGCCCATCATCGGACCGCGGAAACGCTCCCGGACCGCGGTTCCGATCAGGTCCGGGCTCGCGCCCAGCGCGCGGAGGATCTCGCTGCCGCCGCTCTCACCCATGCCGCTGACGGCGAGGAGGAGGTGCTCGGGCCGGATGTTCTGGTCTCCGCACGCCAGCGCTTCGCGCAGCGACAGCTCCAGCGCACGCTTCGCGAGCGGAGAGAACGGGACGTGTCCGCCTGCGGCTCGGTCGGGGCCGGGACCCAGTCGCTTGCGCACCTCTCGACGCACGCCGCTGGTGATCCCGAGCTCCGTGAAGACCTCCGCCACGATCCCGCCGTCCACGCCGGTCAGCGCGAGCACGAGGTGCTCCGTTCCGACCGCCCCATGACTCATCGCACGTGCCTCCTGCTGGGCGCGCCGGAGGACCTCACGGGTCTCCTCGGTGAAGCGCTCAAACACACCCAAAGCATCCCACCGCCTCGACGGTCACACAAACCTCTCTCAAGACGAGGTCAGCCCGTCCAACCTGAGCGACCCCTGCCAGGAGCAACGTGCACACACCGGATTCCCCGCACCCATGCGGGCACCGCGGTGGGTTGCCTTCGCCCAGTTTCGCCGACCGACGGCCGGACAGCTGCAAGGTCGACAACCGTCTCCCTTCCCCGTCGCCCGCGGGCTCGGTTCCGCGTCCGGCCGCCGGCCGGCATTTCGGGCTACGTCAACCACCGGATCCCCACAAGGAGGGAACCAAAGATGAGCGCCTCAGCACCCGCAGTCAACTCCGTCACCCTGGTCGGGAACCTCACCGCCGACCCCGTCCTCAAGCAGCTCAACGACGACCGCAAGGTCTGCCAGCTCCGGCTCGCGGTCAACGACGTCAAGGACCAGCCGATGTACATCGACGTCGCCACCTTCGGCGCCCAAGCCGACGCCTGCGCCAAATACCTCACCAAGGGCCGCGCGGTCGCGGTCACCGGCCGCCTCGTCTACCGCGAATGGGACGACAACGGCACCCGCCGCTCACGCCACCACATCGTCGGGCGTGTCCAGTTCGGCGGACGACCCGACAACGGCGACCAGCCCACCGACACCACCGACAACGGCGAGGAGACCGCCGACTTCTAACCCACAACCGGCGCCGGCGGTGGACTGCCGCCGGCGCCCCCACCACCTCCAACCAGTGAGAACAGACCGCCATGACCACCCCCGAGCAGACCTACACCAACCGCGCCGCCACAGCCATCGCCGACGCCGCCCGCGAAGAACACGACTTCGGCGGCTGGCTCGCCGGTGTCCTCGCGACCGCCGCAGCCGAGCTCGGCTCCACCGCCGCGCTAACCGCGGGCCGCCCCGGCAGCTGGGAAGCCGACCTCGTCCGGCAGCTCGTATGCGGGACGGTCGGATGGGACGACGACTACCTCGCCAACTACGCCCAGGAGCCTCACTCATGAACCCCGCCCAACACACCAACGGTCAATTCCAAGTAATACAGATCGTCGCCCGACTCACCACCGAACCCACTCTCGACGAGCGGGGCGGCACCCAGGTCGGGCGGCTGCGCCTGGCGGTACAGCGCCAGCGCGGCAAGGACGGTGAGGACCGCGGCGCGGACTTCATCGACGTGACCGTCTTCGGCCGCCAAGCCGAGACCTGCGCGAAGTACCTCGCCAAGGGCCGCCGGGTCGCCGTCGAGGGACACCTGCACCACTCCGAGTGGAAGGCCGAAGACGGCACCAGCCGCCAGAAGCTCGAGGTGATCGCCCGCAGCGTCGAGTTCCTCGACGCCCCACGCACCGAACAGTCCGAGCCCGACCCCGAGCCGGCGGCGGCCGCCGTGTAGGCAGACGGCGGCACGGCGGGACGCCCGGCCAGGGGCGTCCCGCCACCGCGCCGCCCACAAAGGAGCGACATGCGACACGACACTTCTACCACCGCGCACGCGCGCGTCCAGGTCTGGAGCCTCTGGATCGACCGCGCGCACCATCACCGCCTCGTCGAGGTCATCCACATCCCCGACGAGGACCACGTCCGCCTCCGGCCCGTCCGCGACTCACGCCAGCAACCGCCCAGCTACCTCGAAGCGGCCGCGCAACTCGCCAGCAACTACGAGCTGGTGCGGCCATGACCGTCGACACGACCCCACAGAGCGAGGAGCGCGCGGCCCGCCAGCGCGTCCGCGCGATCCAACGCGCCCGCGCCGCCAAGGCCAAAGCCGACGCCCGCCGGCGCGCCGCAGTGATCGGCGAGGAGCTCGCCCGCCCGCGCGCGAAGGACTGCCACTGCCCGATCACACCCGACAGCACGCTCGAGGACCTGCTCGCGCTCGGCGCCGGATGCACCGCCGGCCGGTGGGTCTGCCCCACGCTCGACGCGATCCGTCGGAGGCTCGGGCGATGAGCGCCACCAAGCCGGCCCGGGAACTCGCCTCGCCCGATTCTCGCCGCCGCCCGCGCGCGACGCGCTCGACACCGCAGCGCGTGCCGCTGTTCGACAGCGATCCCGGGTCGGCGCCCGGGCCGCCGGCGGGCGGGACTCACCGAGTCCCCGACCCGCAACCAGCACGCATGCCCCAACCCGACCCCGATCCCGAGACCCCACGCGAGACGTGGTGGGAGTCCGTCGCGCGGGCCCAGCGGGCGCGCGAGGGAAGGCTCCGCTCGCTGTGGCAGATGACCCCCGCGCAGCGCGTCGCCGCGATGCGCCGCGGCGAGCTGACCTACGAGCAGCTCGCCGCCTGGAGCGCGCGACACCCCGACGAGGTCCCGGTGGTCCACGGCGAATTCGAATGGATTCTCGCGAAGCTCCCGGAGGTCTGCGAATGACCATCCCCGCGAGCCAACGCCAGGGCGGCGCCTCACGCCGATCGCCGATCTGCCGCGCCGACCGAGAGCGGGCACGATGACCGAGTACCGCGTGATCGCCACCGACGAGGTGCAGCCTGCGCTCGCCGGGCACGACGGCGTCAGCTACCAAAGCCTCCCCCAGCCACGTGAGCACGCGCTCGCGCTCGCCCGCGCACTGGTCGGACTCCCGCAACTCCCCGACGAGCACGGACCCTGGCGACACGCCCAGCCCGGCGGCACGCGCACCGTCCGAATCGAGCCGGTGCCATGACCGCCACCGCCCAGCCCAAAGCGGCCACCGACGCTCAAGCGCTCGACAGGTACCTGCGAATGCTCGCCGGGCCGGCGCCCGGCGCTCGGCTGCTCGAGATCCGCTTCGCGCTCCGCTACCGCGACATGGGCCGCCTGTTCATCGCCGCGCACAGCGCACCCGGCGCCTCACGACTCATCCGCCGGCTCGCAGCGCGCACCGACGTGTACGTCGGCGTCTGCCTGCGCACCCGCCGCGCCGGCGGCCGCGACGCGATCGACCGCTCTCACCTCGCGTTCGTCGAGATCGACACGCCCGACGCCCTCGACCGACTCCATGCCTTCCCGCACCCCCCGAGCATGATCATCTCCTCGGGCAGCGCCGGGCACGCGCACGCATACTTCACCCTGTCCGCGCCGGTCACGGTCCCCGAGCTCGAACGGGCCAACCGACGCCTCGCGCACGCCCTCGGCGGCGACCTCGCCTCCGTCGACGCCGCCCGCATACTGCGCCCGCCGTCCTCGTGGAATCACAAGCACTCGCCACCCACGCCCGTCGAGCTGATCGAACTCGACCAGGCGCGACGGTACGACCTCGACCAGCTCATCGACGGACTCGACGACCCACCCGGCCGAGCCATCCGTCAGCACGACCGACACCCCGCAGAACCGGCCGCACCGAGATCGACCGGCTGCTCCTCGCGATCCCAGCCGCCGAATACGTGCACGCGCTCACCGGCCTCTCCCCCGACCGGACCGGCAAGATCCACTGCCCGTTCCACCAAGACCACACGCCGAGCCTCCAGCTCTACGAGGACGGCACGTGGTACTGCTACGGAGCCTGCAAGGCCGGAGGATCCATCTTCGACTTCGCCTCGCGCTTGTGGCGGACGGAAACCAAGGACCGCGCCTTCCTCAAACTGCGCTCGCGGCTCGCCGACGAACTCGGGATCAGACCCCACATGTAGCTGCCGCCCGTCGCGCTACGGTCACCAGACCGGTGGCGAACATGCGCGGCGATATCCCGCTCACGGTCTCGATCGACGATCGGCCCTGTGAGGCGCACAGCACCTACAGCTGGTCCGGCGGCGGCGCCGTACTCACGCTCTCGACCGTTCTCCCCGAACGAGGCCTCGCCGCCGAGCTGATCTCGACCTACGTCGGGCACACCGACACGCCGACGATCGCCACGCACCTGATGCTCGGCCCCGTCGGCCAGCCAGCCACGATCCTCACCGCGGAGCACGCGCACGAGCACCTCGATCCCGATCGAGCGCGCCCGGGAATGTGCGTACGACCATGCCCACCAGCTGATCGAACTCCTCGGCGCAGACGGACGCCACGTCAGCGTGGAGCTCAACGAGCAGAGCTTCACCCAACTCGAGCGCGTCGAGTAACTCAGCCTTAATTCGCGGTTCGCCCCCGCGGGCCGAGACCTCCAGGTAACTCCGGCGCCGTGCTGCGGCGCGGTGGGTGGATGCCGGGCGCGCTGATCCTGCCCGGGCGATCCAGGTCGCTTCAAGGTCGCCGGCGCTCCCTTCCCCTCACCACCGCTCGGTTCCGCTCCAGACACCCCGGGCCGATTACGGCGCGTCAACCACCCACCGAGACCGCCGACCACGAGGAGGCACGAGTGACCAAGCTCATCATCCACATCGACACCGCCCGCGAGCACCCCGCGTTCATCGCCGACCTCGAGGCCGCCGGCTGCGACATCGAGCTCTACGACGACCTCGACTACGTCAGCCGGCCCGAGCTCCGCGCGGCCCTCGACGAGTCCGTGCTCGCCGGCGTCGACCCCGACGAACTCGACTGACCCCGCCGGCCGCCTGCGTCAAATCGCGTGAGCGCGAGCGGGTCGAGGAGCGCGCCGGTCGCGGGCACCGACCCCTCCCACCTTGGCACGCCATCCGGGCGTGCCCTGGGTCGGGGATCGGCCCCGCACCCGGCGAGGCCCCTTCGACACAAGGGAGGGCCACATGGCCACCACCACAGCAGCCAACACCCACGACCGGCCGGAGGTCGACCCAGCGCCGAACGGCGGCGTGCAACTCCGCCACATCCCGCTCTCGCGCGTAGTCGTCCCCGAATCCTTCAACCCCCGCGGCGAGGTGGCCGACGATCGCGAGCTCGAGCAGCTCGCGGACTCGATCCGCGCCGACGGCTGCCTGCAGCCGATCCGCGTCCGCGCGACCGACCACGGCGACTACGTCCTGATCGCCGGCGAGCGCAGATACCGCGCCGCCGTCAAGGCCTGCGTCATGGAGCTGCCGGCGATCATCCGCCCCGCCGGCACCGGCGACGACGACGAGCAGTCCGACCTCCTCGTGGAAGCGCTGCTCGAGAACGACCTGCGCCGGGACCTCGATCCCCTCGCCCGTGCCCGCGGCTACCAGCGGCTGATCGACACCGGCCTGACCCTCAAGGGCGTCGCCGAACGCCTGCAAACCACCCAGGCCCGCGTCCGCGAGCACCTGCGAATCCTGAAGCTCCCCGAGGAGCTCCAGGGCAAGTTCGCGTCCGGTGAGATCCCCGTACGAGCAGTCAAGCCGCTCGGAC
The DNA here is from genome assembly GCA_963720195.1 of uncultured Conexibacteraceae bacterium. Taxonomy (GTDB): domain Bacteria; phylum Actinomycetota; class Thermoleophilia; order Solirubrobacterales; family Solirubrobacteraceae; genus Palsa-465. The sequence goes on along the minus strand of CAVRFD010000002.1, from coordinate 30,992 downwards.
AGCTCGCCGGCATCCATCCCGGGCTCGCGATCGCGGCCGCTCAGCAGGTGCTCGACCCCGGCGACGCGTACGAGCCGTACGCCTGGGCCGACGTGGAGCGCGCGCCACTCGAGGTAGCGCTCGCAGGCAGCGAGCTGCCCGAAGGCGTCTACCGCCCGCACACCCCGTATCCGATCGAGGCGTTCGCGCTCAGCGACGGCGCACGCAAGGACCTCGCGGCTATCGAGCAGATGCTCGGAAGACCGATCGAGCACGTCCAGTTCGACGGGAACGACGTCGCGCAGGCTCGCGCGCTCGGCGCGGCTCACGGCGAGAACTGGCATGCGGTCATCGTCGGCAACGACGTCGCCGCCCAGCTCGTCGGCGACTACCTGGCGCGGAGCGTCAGAGAGCTCCGCAAGCGCGCCCGCGAGGAACGGAAGCTCGCCCGCGACAACCAGGCTTCGGCCAACGGCTCGGCCGGCAGCGGCGCCGTCGACGACTCGACCGGGTGTCGCCGGCTCGGACAACGGCACCGCAGTGGATCCCGAAGAGGCTCGTCGTGCAGAGCGGGAGGCCGAACGCCAGGCGCGGGAGGAGGCGACCAGGTTCAACCTCGAGCTCGGCCGGGCCGTGTTCACCTCGCTGTCGCGGGTGCGGGTCGACGAGCCAGTCCTGAAACTGCTCGCGTCCGTCGAGATCGTCGGCGAGCTCGCCGATGTCGCGATGCGCGGCGCGCGCTACGGGTTCCCCGGCTGGGTCACCGAGACCACGCAGAAGAACGGCAAGACGAAGTACGGCTACCTCGAGAAGCCGCAGGCAGAGCAGCGCGCCAACGACTACCTCCGCGGCGCGACCAAGCCAGGCGAGATCGCCGGCCGGCAACTCGCGCTGCTCGCGATGGCCACCTACGCCGACCAGAACGCCGTCGCGGTCTCGAGCCGCAGCTGGCACCACATCAAGGCCAGCGGCCCCTGGGCCGTCGAGGCCGACGAGCTGCTCGACAAGCTCGTCGCCGACAACCTCCCAGACGGCGCACTGGCGCTGCTTGCGCCGGTGCTCGAGAAGCGCAAGGCCGAGCAAGCAGGAACGGTCAGCGGCGCGCAAGGCGCGCGAGGAGGCCGTCTCACGGCTGGAGGGCATCGAGGACCGCGGATCGGCGAGCTGACCGTCGAGGAGCTCGATCAAGCAGAGCGGGACCTCGACGCGGTGTGGGCGCGCTGGACGCCCGAGCACACCAGGCTCCGTGACCACCTCGCCGCCCGTCGCGCGGAGCTCGCCGCGCCCGACAAGCCGGTCGACGACACCGAGCCGGTCTCGGCCGAGCAGTAGCGAGGTGCCCGCCTCGGTGCGGGAGCCGGCGGGCGGGGCCAGCATGGCACGCCATCCGGGCGTGCGGCCCTCGCCCCGACCGGCCCCGCACCGAGCGGAGCCACCCATCACAAGGAGTGGGTCATGCCCGCAGGAATCACCAGCAACGACTCGATGTTCTCCGTCCGCCAGACCCCCTGGCACGGACTCGGCGCCGTCCTCGACCAGCCCCCCACGACGATCGCCGAGGCGATCGAGCGCTCCGGACTCAGCTGGCGCGTCGAACGCGAGCCAATCGCGATCGACCGCGGCGACGTCGCCACCGTCAACGACTGGTGGCTGCCCCGCTGCGAAGAGATCCCCGGCTGGTGGGCCAACGTCCGCCAAGACACCCGCCAAGTCCTCGGGATCGTCGGCGAGCGCTACCGCATCGTCCAAAACATCGAAGCCTTCCAGTTCGTCGACCAGCTGATCGGCTCCGCCATGCACTTCGAGACCGCCGGCAGCCTCCACGGCGGCCGCCGCGTCTGGGTCCTCGCCCAACTCCCCGAGCACATCGAGGTCGGCGGCGACCCCGTCCGCCCCTACGTCCTGCTCATGAACAGCCACGACGGCTCGACCGCCGTCGTCGCCGCGTCCACGCCAATCCGCGTCGTCTGCCAGAACACGCTCAACTGGGGCCTCGAGCGGGCCCGGCAGAAGTACTCGATCCGCCACACCGAGAAGATCCGCGAGCACGTCCACCAGGCCCGCCGCGTCCTCGACCTCTCGATCGACTACTACCAGCAGTTCAAACGCGCCGGCGACCAGCTCGCGACCGAGCGATTCACCGAGACCCAGCTACGCCGCGTACTCGACGAGCTCTACCCCTCAGGAACCGACGACACGGCCAGCGACCGCACCCGCCGCTCGCGGGAGCAGACCAAGCAGCGCATCACCGAACTGTTCATGCACGGCGACACCCAGGGCAACGCGCCCGGGACGAAGTGGGCCGCCGTCAACGCGATCATCGAGCACGCCGACTGGATCCGGCCGATCAACGGGACCTCGCAGCGCTTCGCCCGCGCCATCGACGACGGCGGGCGCAAGACGAGAGCGCTCGAACTCGTCGCCGCGGCGTAGGGGCCCGTAGCCGGGCTCGGGCGCTCGACGGCTAGCACCCGCGTCGCCGGGAGTTGTGCTTAGTCGCCGACGCAGTTGCAGTCGGCGCGCGGAGTCGCTGACCGAACTGCGATAGCGACGTCAGCTCCCACGCCCAGACGTACGGTTCGCGCTTCTTAGACATGCTCGCATCGCAGGAGGCCGCGGCCCGAAGCTCGGCCTTGGCTTCGGTCCGCCAGCTACTGCGATGCCCCGCCCTTCGCCTGCTTGGAACAGACTCACTAGCAGCGTGCGCGCCGCCGAACCTCGAAGATCTTGCGGCACAGCTCAAGCGTTCGCGGACAGCTCGAGTGGCTAGCTGGGCTCGCGCGATGAGTCGCATCAGATCGGCTCTTCTGGTCGGCGCCGCGACCCTCGGCGGCGCGCTGTCGCGACTTGCTCCGGAAATACGAGGCCTGACGAGCAGAGCCGTGCAGTCGCGAGGTCGTCCCGAGCGGACTGCGTGGTCCGCTCGGGACAAGCGTGTCTGCCTTAGGCCGCTACCAACGGAGCCACATCCACATCCGTGCGGTTCAGCCGGCTGGCCTCCTCGTTGATGCCCAGAATCTTCCATTCGATGTCGCCAGCTCCGTCGAGGTTGTTGATCACGGGGAGAGCCACGTCCTCGAAGTACGCCCGCGCGGACTCGCGGTCCGTGAACAGGTGGATGCCACCGCTCGTCTTGGTGTCCGGGTCACGGATCCACAGCTTCCACTGCAGCCCCGGGATGTCGTTGTATCGCTCGGCGTTGTCGGCGACGCGGTTCGCCACGTCCTCCTCGACGTCCCAGGTGTAGTTGACCTGCAGGATTACCGACATGAGTTCCTCCTTAGTGGGTTTAGGTCCAGGGTCGGACGGAGACGGATGACAGGACCTCTGGTCCATCGGGTGTTACGAGTACGTTCTCCTCGTGCACGGCCGTCCCGATGCCTGCAACGGTCACGATGGCCTCGACGGCGACATGCATGTTGGAAACGATCACCGCGGGGTTATTCGGGGTCAGCCACGGTGACTCGATCCCGAGCCCGAGGTTATGACCGAATGATGGAAACGCCATCTGGATCTCGGTCCCTTCGAGCGCCGCGGCTGCCGCCCGATACGCGTCGCCGAAGGTGCTTCCCGGATGCAGCGCCTGTACCCCAGCGTCGACTGCGGCGATCGCGCCTTCGATCAGTGCTCGCTGCGCGTCATCGGGGTCCTGGCCGACCACAGTCGTACGCGCGAAGTCGAAGAAATAGCCGTGGTAGGCGCCATACATGTCGGAGTGGTAGATGTCGCCGGGCGCCAGACGTCGCGTCGTCCACGACGGAGCTGTCCCACGCGCAAAATGCTCGGCATCCGGCCCCGAAGCTGCCGGGAGGTCGAGGAGGGTCGCCCCCTGACGCATCGCTGTTTGATATCCCGCCGCTGCGATTTCCGCCTCGCTTGCTCCAGGCGTCGCGGAATCGAACATTGCGCCGATCACGGCGTCACCGACACGCACCGCGTCCCTGATAACCGCGACCTCCGCCTCACTCTTGACAGAACGGATTCGCGACAGCAGATCATCGGCTGGACACCAGTCGATTTCCGGGCAAGCCGCCTTGAGGAGCCGCCACCGCTCGAGTGTGATGGCGCTCGCGCCGACGAACCCTACGCGACGTCCGGCAAGACCGCTGGCCTGGATGGCGGCACCCACAGCGGCCGGGACGTCGGCGGCTACCTCGATGCGATCCGCCACCACGATCTCCTCGTCCACGGGAACGTCGGAGACGAGGACCAAGTCCCCGTCACACGGCACCACAGCCGCGACGTTGGAGTGGCCGACCCAATACGGAGCCTGATCCGGGATGTCAGGGAAGACCGAGTAGTGGTTGGTCAGGTACACGACGTTGGCGTAATGGTCAAGCGTCCCGCCGCCCTTCGACCACACCACCAGGCCGTCGAGTCCTCGTGCCCAGGCTTCGGCCCGGGCCAGGGCCACACGCGCGCCGAATTCCTCAGCCGAAATGTCGCAGCGACTGTTGGCCGCCACCAGCGTGTCAGAGTAAGCCACGTGATTGCCTTTCTCGATCGTTGACAACGGTGCTCATTCCGGTGGAATGAGCGCGAATGTTGCATCCGGCTCGAAGCCCTGATGCTGCAGCCATGCCCGTCGCGCCAAGTAGTAAGCGACGCATGCGACGAACGTTCCCCCGATCATGACGAGGGCGCCGGTCCCGTTGACACCGAGCTTGTCGTTCGCGAGATAAAGATAGACCATTCCCGCGTTGAACAGGAACGCGATCGTCCCCAGGATCGTAATCAGAGGCACACCGAGCAGCGAGTAGCGCGCCGCAGGGGATGCCCTGTAGATCTCGGGGGCGCGGAACGGAAAGATCGCTGCTGCGAGCATCGTCCCGAGATAGACAATAATCGAGGTCAGGGTGACCGCAAGCGTGTACTTCGCGACCCCTGTCTTGTTGTACAGGAAGACCCAGACGACCCCAATCAGGTAAAAGGCCACCAGAGCCTTCACGGGAGTGTGATAGCGCGGGCTGACGTCACCCAGGCGGGCCGGGAGCTGTCGATCGAAAGCAAGCGCGAGGATCACCCGGCTCGAACCCCAGGCGATCCCGATCAAGATCTGGATACCGTTGGCGATGAACCCCAGAGCGAGCAGAACAGTCAGCACGGGGCTGGTCGTCAAGATGTTCGTCAGGATCTCGAAATACGGTGGCGCTGGGAGCTTGCCAGCCACCGCGTTGCCATTCGAGTAGTCGTACGAGATGCTTCTGAGGAAGCCAGTGCCGACCGTGTGGACAAAGAACAGCGCGGTCACCGCGATCAGGACTGTGATGATCATCAACGCGCCGCTTGTGGCGATGTTCATCGACCGAAGCTTGCGGGCGTGCTTGAGCTCGCCGGCGTTGAGTACTGACCACATAGTCCAGGCGAGCGCGCTCCAGACCACAGGTGCCACGCCGACCGTATCGCTGAAGCTGTAGCCACGCAGGGGGACGCCACCGGCCGCTGCCGGTGCAATCGCCTGGTGGTAGTAGTTGGACCCAGCGCCGTTAGCCGCCATGAAATGGTTGAGGTGGTGGACGAACCCGTTATGTCCCTGACTGAGCAGGAGCACCCAGACGATGCCGATGCTCAAGAGGATCAGCCCCCACAACACCCACTGCATCTTCAGATACGTGCGCATCCCGCGGATCAGGATGAACAACGTGATGGCGAATGTGACGAGCGAAATCACGATGATGCCCCACGGCGTGGCCGCCCACGTTCCGAAGCTCGTGAGCCAATGCGCGTGGGTCTGCTCGCCGAGGATCGTCGCGAACGGCGAGATCGCGACGGCAGCGATGAGGTAACCGCTCAAGGCCTGCCACAGGCCCATCCAAAGGACGTAACCCCAGAGCAGCAGGGGGACACCGAGGATTGGATGCACGAGCCGGCTTTGAAACACATAATCGCCGCCCGACCTCGGCATTGCCGACGCGAGCATCGAGTACGCAACCATCATGGTAATTCCGATGACGCCGGTAATCAACGTCCCAAGCCAGATGTTGGCCCGCGGGAACGCATATGGCACGAGCAGGAAGGTGAGCGCCGCCCCGAGCAGGAACGTCGTGATCATCGCGTTGTAGAGAACCGAGTCGCCGGTCCCCATGAGGCGTACCAATCCTGTCGACTCACGGAGGAACACTCGCTCGTCGCGCGTCGTTGCAGCAGTGACCGATGCGGTATCGCTCGAGTCGATTGAGTCCATGCTGTGACTGCTCCTTCCTGCGTCAGATGCCGTCGAACACGCCCGGCCTCAGCCGGAGATGACCTGGACTAGATAGCCTTTTTTACGATGACGGCGGATCAGTGCCGCGCGGAGAACGCCTTCGCTGTACTCCGAGCCTGGGTTGACCACGACTGACCGCCCGATCTTGGCGAGGGCTCGCGATTCATGGACATGCCCATGGACCCCGAGGCCCGGCTGGTATTCCTGAATCAGCCGCTTGACAGCGGTACTGCCGACGGCGATGGTCCGTGGCTGGCCCGCCACCCTGACGATGCGAAAGTCGGCATCGACTGCTGCGGCGGTGTCAAGCCCGGTGTCGTTCGGTGGCACGTGCACGTTCCAGATGCTGCTCTCAACATCGGTGAGCTGTTCGACAGTGCCTCGCAGACGGCGTTCGATCTCCTCCTCGGGGAACTCTCGTGGAGAGCGCCATGGCGTGGCGTTGGAACCGCCGAACCCAATGATCTCGACGCCAGCGACGGAGGCGACTTCCCCGTCGACGCATTCGACGTACGGATGGCCCTGGAGGACGGCGTCGATCTCATAAGGGTCATCGTTGCCCGCGATCACCACCATCGGTACCCCCAGCGGTGAGAGCCGCTCGGCCGCCAGGTCGAACCAGCTGGTCAGCGACGCGCACATCGCCTGCCGAAACCGCTCATCGACCTCATCGGGATGGGCCCGCATGTGGTCGTACTCCTCCATCGTGGTGCGAAACGGGTACTGGCCCGAGAGCCGGATCGTGCGCTCAAGCTGCTCGACCTCCGAGTCCGTCTCGGCGCGCGTCTCAGCGCCGTTCAGGTCGGCCAGGTAACCGTTGCCGTTCTTGATCACGGGCACGAGCGCTTTCCCGGTCAGGTCCCCGCCGAGGACGAGTGCATCGGCTTTCATCGTGCGTCCAGCGTTGAGGAACTTCCGAAACGCGGACTCCGATCCATGGAGATCGGTCGCGAATAGGAGGCGCAGGTCGGCCACTAGCGCACCTGAAAGGCCTCTGTGTCGGGCTCCTGCGGCATCTCGTACCAGACCATCCGGTCGCCGACCCGTGCCCGGGTGCGCCAGCGCATCGATTTCGGCGCCGCATCGATCGTCGTGCGCAGCCCTTCGATCCGCTCTGTCACGAGCGGTCCGTGGCTGGGCAGCCCGTCGGCGTACCTGCGCAGGCGGTCGAGGTTCTCGGTCACTGTCCGCCACAGTCCCCAATCCCGCGCGAGGCGGTCGGCCAGTCGCTCCGCGTTGAGCGTTTCGGGCCTATCGCCGAGTTCGTGGAACGCGAGCAGCCCGGCAACATCCTTCAGGTCCTTCTCGTTGCACTCGACTACCTGCAGCTTGGTCAAACACAGCTCCACCAGATCGAGCGAAGGGTGCTCGAGCGGACGAAACGCATCGTCGTTGAGGACCACGTCATGGCACATCGAGAACATGCCGAGGAAGACGTCAACAACGGTCTCGGTTTGCTCGTCTGAGAACATCAGCCGGGTCTCGCCCTGCACAGCGTTGAAGCTCTCGGCCGGGGTGAGTCCGCTCGCGGTCAGCCGCTCGCCGACCGCCCGGCGCTGCTTACGCGGAACCACCAGGTCAATGTCGTGGTAGTCACGCTTGAACGGAAGGGCCTGTTCACCCTGATCGGCGATGTGGAGCCAGCATCCGATACCACCCAGGCATTTGAGGGCAACGCCCTTTTCGCGTGCGTCGCCCACGAGCCGGAGCGCGAGGTCGACTCGTCGATCTTCTGTCACCGTTGTTTCGCCGCCTATCAGCGTTGGCCGCTTCGATAAAGCCCACATTGTCGATTGACTTTATGAAGTATAGCGTACGCGCGAAGTGCTCGAACTGACGGCTCGGCCATCGCCTAATGGAGGCTCGTCCAGACAGCCTTCGACTGAAGGTACTTTTCGAGACCCTCACGACCGCAGTCGCGCGCGTAGCCCGACTGCTTGAACCCGCCCCACGGGACGCCAACGTCGTAGTAGTTGTAACAATTGATCCACACCGTTCCGGAGTCGAGTGCGTGTGCCATGCGGTGCGCCTTACCCACGTCCCGAGTCCAAACCGCAGCAGACAGTCCGTACGTCGTCTCGTTGGCCCGGCGCGCGACCTCATCGACGGAGTCGAACGGCTGGGCGACCAAGACGGGCCCGAAGATCTCCTCGCGGGCAACGGTCATTCCGTCCTGCACGTCCAACAGAACGGTCGGCTCGACGAAGTAGCCGTTCGACAGGCCGGCGTCTGACGGTGGATCCATCCCGCTGGTCGCAGCGTGCGCCCCATCGGTGATTCCCGTTTCGACGTAGCCTCGCACCCGTTCAAGTTGCTCGTTGGAGACGAGCGGTCCGAGCGTCGTGGTCGCTGACATGCCGGCACCCATACGCAACGCCTGAGCCTTTTCGACGACGACCTCGACCACCTCATCGAACGCGCGCCGCTCGACCATCAGCCGAGACCCGGCGGAACACACCTGTCCGCTGTTGGCGAAGATCGCATCTGCGGCGGCGCTCGCCGCCGCCGGGACATCCGCGTCAGCGAACACGATGTTGGGACTCTTGCCGCCGAGCTCCAGGGAAACGTGCTTCAGGGTTTCTGCCGATCCACGCACGATCTGCTTGGCGACCTCCAGCGATCCGGTGAATGTCACCTTGTCGACGCCGGGGTGACGCGCGAGCGCCGCCCCGGCACTGTCGCCGAAGCCAGGACAGACGTTGACCACGCCCGGCGGAATGCCTGCCTCGACCGTCAGCTCCGCCAGATGTAGCGCTGACAGCGGCGTCTGCTCAGCTGGCTTCAGCACCACGGTGCAGCCTGCCGCGAGCGCTGGGCCCAGTTTCCACGTGGCCTGCATGATCGGAAAGTTCCACGGCACGATCGCGCCGACGACGCCCACGGGCTGCTTGCGCGTGTAGACGAACGTGTCAGGAACGCCGGTACTGAGCGTGTCGCCGACGATCTTGGTGGTCCAGCCCGCGAAGTAGCGCAGGCTCGCGATTGACAGCGGGAGATCACCGGCTCGCGCTGCGCTAAGCGGCTTACCCGAGTCGAGACTGTCCAGCTGCGCCAACAGCTCCGCGTCGCGCTCGACGAGATCGGCGAGCGCGAGCAACAGACGCTCTCGCTCGGGTGCGGTCATCTGGCTCCAAGGGCCATCGAGGGCTCGGCGAGCGGCGCGCACGGCGTCGTCGATGTCGACTTCCGTTGCCTCAGCTACCTCGGCCAGCGCTCCACCTGTCGCAGGATCGTAAGTCGAGAACGTACGTCCCTCGCGGCCGTCGCGGAACTTCCCGTCGATCAACATCAGCTGCGAACGCCCAACCATCCTGATGACCTCGGGGAGAGCCTGCACATCGGGCCGGTCCAGCGTCGTAGCCATCCTCAATCCTCTGGCCGGACACGGTGCACCTGGCGACTGTAACGCGCAGGCTTTATCCTTGTCAAGGGCTCCATTCGACGCTATCGGACCAATTTCTGTCCCTGATACGTAACCAAGAGGCCTAAAATGACGACTAGAGCGCAGACCGATGAAGGCGGGGCCGTGATCTCGACGGCCGATAGCCCCGGCCACACCCCCCTGCACAGCCACGCGGTGGTCATAGACGGGCTGCAGATCGCCAACTGGTCACCTGCGGTCTTGCGCACCATGCATGCCGCCGGGCTGACCGCGGTTAACTGCACATGCTGCGTCTGGGAGGGATTCGAGACGACCATGGCCAACGTCGCTCAGTTGCGCCGTCTCGTCGACGACGACCCAGATCGGCTGCTGCTCGTGCGCCAAGCACGCGATATCCAGGAGGCGAAGCGGACGGGTCGTGTCGGGATCATTCTCGGCTGGCAGAACCTTTCCGCGATCGAGGATCAGCTTTATCGCATCGCGCTCTTCAGGTCGCTGGGCGTCGGCGTGGCCCAGCTCGCCTACAACACCCAAAACCTCGTCGGAACCGGCTGTTACGAATCGCGAGACGGCGGCCTGAGCGACTTCGGCCACGACGCGCTCGCCGAGATGAACCGCGTCGGCATGCTGGCCGACCTCTCCCACGTGGGAGCCGTCACCACTCGCGACACCATCCACGCCAGCACGCAGCCGATCGTCTTCTCTCATACGGCTCCAGCGGCGCTGAACCCCCACCCGCGCAACAAGACCGACGACGAGATTCGGGCCGTCGCTGAGCGCGGCGGCTTGACCGGAGTAACGATGTTCCCGTGGCTTCTCGCGCGCGGAAACCAATCCACCCTCGATGACTACCTCGACGCGATCGACCACATCGTCAACGTTGCCGGAGAGGAGCACGTGGCGATCGGCACCGACTTCGTCGACGGCCACGGCCCCGCGTTCTTCGAATGGCTGCTCCGCGACAAGGGCTACGGACGACCGCTCGTGCAGCGACCGCTCGCGGAACTGATCGACGTCCGGATGCCAGAGGGGATCTCGCGCATCTCCGAATGGCCGAATCTGACGGCCGCGATGGAAGCACGCCGCTGGCCGGAGGAACGGATCCGCAAGATCATCGGTGCAAACTGGCTGCGCGTGCTGCGGGAAGTGTGGGGCGGATAGCGTTGTCGTTCGCGCCGCACGCGGTGGCGCCGGCGTGGCAGGTTGGCACGGACTGTCAGAATGCGGTGCATGGACCGCAGCGTCTTCGCTGCCAACCTCGACCGCCGACGGGAGCGCATGCGTCAGGCGAGCATTGCAACCGCGCTGTCTGTGGGGTCGATGGTGCTGCTCGCGCCGGCCGAACCGGGACTACTGGCGCCGCTGGCCATCAGCGCCTTCATTTGCGCAGCGGCCGCCGCATGGCTGCGCGACTCATACCACGAGCTACTCGAGCATCTCGCCACAGACGCCGACGCGTACTGGATACCAGCAGTCCGTCAGTTTGGCGAGCGGCTCGTTCAGGCGCGCGAGCGTCATCGGCTCGCATTACTGATCGACGATCTCGTCGAGCACGTCGGCGATTCGGGCTCGCTCGCCGTACCAGACCGGATCGCGGCCCACCGAGCCGAGTTCCGGGAGATCGCTCGGGAACTGGCAAGCGCGCAGAGTACGCCGCGACCGACAGTCGTCGCAAGTTGTCGACGGCTGCTGACTCGCGCCGCCGAGAGCCCTCTCTACAACGAGCGGATCCCGGCCGCGGAGCTCACAGCTACGGTGCGCCGCATCCATCTTGGCCTAGCCGGCCCCTGAGCGCTGCCGGGCTCACCGCCCGGATCCCGTGCGGATTAAAACGAGGGTCGCAGACGCTTGTAGTGGAGATCAAGATAGAGCCACGGTTCAGCGGCCGCGACCCCGGGCACCGACTCGATCCCATCGACGAGCAGTCAGAGCAGATGAGATTGGCTCGGGGAGATCACCTCCGCAAACAAGTTGAAGCGCCCGGCGCAGATGGCGAGATAGACAACCGCGGGCACCGAGGCGAGCGCGTCGGCGACCTCGCGCACATCGGTTGCGGGCTGGATCCGGATCGCCACCCATGCCATCGTGTCCAGACCAAGTCCGAACGGATTCGTCAGCGCCATCACTCGCAGGACGCGATTGTCGGTGAGTCGCTTGTAACGCAAGCGGATCAGCGCCTCCGAGACATTCAAGGTGCGTGCCATCTCCTTGAAGGGAGTTCGCCCGTCGCGGTTGAGTTCGAGGATCACGCCCTTGTCGATCTCGTCGAGCGGCGGCGCCGCCGGGGCCACTCCCTCCCCGCCGTTGCGCGAAGCCTGAGGTGCCGGCGCAAAATACGGATGCTGATAGTGCAGGCGCAGGTACGGATGGATCTCGACGCCGCTGATCCCAGCGACCGTGCCAATCTCGTCTTCGATAGTCGCCAGCAACGCGCCGCGATCGCGGCAAAGCAGCTCGATGAAGATGTCGTACCTGCCAGTGGTGAGCACGACGTAGTCCACTGCCTCGACGGTTGCGAGCTCACTGGCAATCGCTGCGAGCGGCCTAGAGCGATCGGTCTTCAGGCCGAGCAGCGCCAACGAGCGGTATCCGAGGAGCTCCGGATCGGTAATCGTCGTGATGTCGATTACTCCGTCCTCGCGCAGCTCGCGAACTCGGCGTCGCACCGTCTTCTCAGCGGTTTTCAGATCGCGCGCGATCTGCGCGTAGGACCGCCGGCCATCGCGCTGAAGAACGCGAATGAGCGAACGGTCGAACTCGTTGAGGCCGGTGGCCAACTGCAGCTCGTCCGCCGAACCTCCGTGCCCCCCATCGTCCGTCGCCGGCAGTGCCATCGCGTGGCAATGGTAGGCAGAGCCGTGGTCGGAGTCCAACACGGCCGGTCGGACACGAGGACGCGGGCGGGCAGCTCATGTTGATGGCAGACCGCGCATATGCCGAATTGCGTGACCGCATCGTGACTTTGCAGATCCCGCCCGGCGCGCCGATCGGGGAGGAAGCGGTCGCCCGGGATCTTCACATGGGACGTACGCCCGTGAGAGAGGCAGTGAAGCGCCTCGAGCTCGAGAGTCTGGTGACCGTGTTCCGGAGTCGCGGAACGTTCGCCTCAAAGGTCAGCATCAGCGATCTTGCCGATATCTCCGACCTACGTCAACAGCTCGAAGGCCACGCCGCAGTCCTCGCCGCGCAGCGGATCACCACCGCGCAGCTTGCTGACCTACAAGGTCTGCTCCATGAGCTTTCCGCGGTGCCCGAAGATCCCGACGGGAAAGCGCTGATCGCCCTCGACGCCCGTGTGCATGACTTCGTCTATAGATGCGCGGGAAACGGCCACCTCGAGCAAACGCTCGCGCGTTACTTCAACCTCTCCCGCAGAATGTGGCATCTGGTTCTCGACCGGATGCCAGATCCGCCCACCGACTTGGACGAGCACCGCCGATTGCTAGAGGCGATCCGTGAGCACGACACCAAACGCGCCCGCCAGGAGCTCGCGGACCACATAGCGATCTTCGAGCGCGCGCTCCGCAAGGTGCTCTGATCCCTGCCGACGCCGGTTTCGTAGCTCCGCTCCCTACTCATCAACCACGCCAACGCGAGCGGCGACCTCGGACTCGTCGCGCTGCGCGATAGCGTCGTCGAGCCGCGCCAATGACCACGGCACGATCTCGATCCGTGCATCCTAGTCGGCACCAGATCTCCTGCCGGTCGCGGGCTGCTTGCGGATCTCCTCGGCACGCTCGCGCTGCGCGGACTGCCGCGACGTCTCCTCGGAACGTCGAGCTTCCCGGCCGGAACCTCTAGGGACGCGCGCCCCCCCGACCACCTCGGGCGGCCGCCGGGTCGGTCGGACATCTGGTCGTCGAGCCCGACAATCCCGTGCACCCCCAGATGCCGAACTTCTCACGGGTGACTTCAGCCCATCGGCGTGGCGATAGCGTTCAACGCCAACGGCTCGATCTGTCCCCGCCACTTGGTCTCGTCGCCGAGCTGGTCGAACTCGTTCGTCACACGACCTACCCGATGGCCGGCGCTCGTCTGTAGGACAGCCTCGTTCGGGGGCTGGACCCAGCCCGACTCGTCCGCGGTCTCGGCGGGCATGCCCTTCGTGTCCGACTCGCCTCTCATGCATGCAAGGACGCAAGCCCTACGACTGCCGGTCGACGTAGGCGCGCATTCGGATAGACCGCGGGCACAGGTCCACCCAGCTGTGCTGGTCGACCGATCAAAAGACCTCGCCGGAGCTGGCTTCCGAGACGCGACGACCGGGATCGAACCGCATTGGATTCCGGTCGTCGTTGTTGCAAGGCTCGCACGGCGCAGCATCTTCGGAACCGGCTGACGATCGCTTCCGCCGTCATACTCCGCCCGATTCGCAAGTGCTTTGGCGACCAGGGAGTCGCCGGCCACGCCGGGGAGCCGACGACCGCCCTCGTCTGCCGCGCGATCCGGATGTTGTCGGCACGACGTCGCCAAAGGGCTCGCCGGGGAGCACCGCCCCCGTGCGGGGAGGCGATCCCACCAGGGGGCGGACAGGTCCGCCGAGCGACTTCGGCCTAGTCGGCGTCTCGCGGGTCCATCGAGCGCGTGTTCAACGGCCGAACGGAACCCTCGGCCGAGTAGACGGTCGACTCGCTTGGCCTCGCGAGGAGGCCGTCGAGGCTGAGCTGAAAGTCGGCGAACGCCTCAGAGCGATAGTGGGCGTCCAGCGCCTCCTGGGTTTCCCACTCACTCACCTGAACGAACCGGCTGGGATCCGTCAGGGTCGCAGCGAAGATGTAGCGCCGGCAGCCCGGCTCGCCGCCAGCCCAACCGCCAAACCGCTCGAGCAGCGTCGCGAGCTCAGCCCGCCGTCCGCTGATCCCGAACATCTCGGCGATAGCAATCACAGCGATGACGCGCAGCTTCGCACACGGGTGTCGGTCACCGCTGGCCCACCTGATCGGCCCTCAAGCAGCGACGCCGCGCCATCGCTTTTAGTTTGCGCGTAGCTCGCATCCAGCAAGTGCATCGGCGACAAAGCAGCACCCCTGATAGGGCGGCTAGCTTCGACGGCCGCGCCGACTGGGAGTCCCCCTCGCGAGCGCCTCGGCCTGCAAAAATATAGAGACGTGCAGGCGAAAAGCACATAATGCCTGTTATGAGGCGGCGCTTATGTCTCGCTCCGCAGATCGCCGGAAGTTACGCTGAAGCCTCGCGAGCCGATGACCGGGACGATGGCGTCGAGCATTGAAGACTTATTGGGCGTCACTCCGCCCCGGCGAGCGTTGCGCCGAGCCGGGCAGGCCGGGTCCTGATGCCACGCTCCAGAGCGTCCCAGGCCCGACCTCTCGGTCAACTACCCAGCGGCGAGGCGTACTTCGCTCCGATCGGCGAGATGCGCTCCGACGGCGAGCGCATGCAGTGCCATCTCTGCGGTCGCTGGTACAGGATGGTCGGCGGCAGTCACCTGCTGAGCGCTCACGGGTGGACGACGGCCGAGTACCGCGATGCCTTTCTGTTGAACCTGACCACGTCGACCGTAGGCCCGGCGACCAGCGAGCTCAAGCGAGACACGATGCTCGAGCAAATCGCGACTGGCGCCCGCGACTACCCGCTGCCGGAGGCCGGGCGTCCCACCCCGGCGGCCTGGCGGTCGCTCGCTGCCGTACACCCTGAACTGATCGCGGAGTGGCACCCGAGCCGGAATCGCAAGCTCGAGGCAGCAGGGATCAATCCGAAAACGGTTGGGGCGCGCTCGGACCGCAAGGTCTGGTGGCGCTGCCGGGAGTGCGGACACGACTGGCAGGCCAGCGTCGCGAGTAGACGCGACTCGGGGTGCCCCGCCTGCTACACCCGTTTTCTCCGTGAGCGATCGCTGGCCGTGCTACATCCGCAGCTTCTCGCGGAATGGGACGCCGAGCGCAACCGTGACCTGGATCCGTACCAGGTAGGCGCGTCGTCGGAGCGACGAGTTTGGTGGCGCTGTCGATACCTGCGGACGGGGGTGGCAGGCGATCGTGAAGAAGCGAACGGCGCGCGGGCAGGGCTGTCCCGACTGCGGCAAGCGAAAGGCGGCGGAGTTCGCGGCGAGCCGCAACGCGTGGCGCCAGCCAAGAGAGGCCTCCGTGGGCGTGCTCCACCCTGAGCTCCTTATCGAGTGGCATCCGGATCGGAACGAGGGCCTTGATCCGTTCGCCATCGGCACCGGATCGAACCTGAAGATCTGGTGGCGATGCAGCAAATGTGGGTTTGAATGGCAGGCTCGTCCCGGTCACCGATGCGAAGGCTCGGGCTGCCCGCGATGCGCAGGTCGACACGTTCCACCGGAGCTGTCGCTTGCAGCGCTGCACCCGGAGTGGCTGGCCGACTGGCATCCGGACCGCAACGCGGGTCTCGACCCCTCAGCCATCCCCCCGAGGTCCGGCCGCCACTGGATCTGGTGGCGCTGCCAGTACTGCGGACACGAATGGCGGACCACACCGCTTGGCCGCGGTCATAGCCCGGGTGGATGCCGCTCTTGCTCGCGTCGGAACGCGGCGTAGCTTCGGCGGGCTTGATCCGGGCCGGAGGATCCCAGAGGTTCGAGCGGCGAGGCTCACCGAACAACTGTCCGGTGGTCTCGCCGCTCGATGGGCAGGTTCTGTTGCTACGCGGCAGCCGGTAGCCGGTATCCGCGGTCGGCTTTCTGGACCTCGCCGGTCTTGGCGAGCTTGGATAGCGTGGTCGACACCGTCGGTCGCGCCAGCCCGGCCTTGCTCGCGACCTGGCCGGCGGTCATCGCTTCACCGCCGGCGAGCGCCGCGAGCACCGACGACTTGGTGGCGCCGTGAGTCCTGCGGCCGTTGGTCGCCGCCTTCGAGGCGGCGGCGCGCCGAGTCCGCGCCGGCCGAGTTGCCGATGCCGCCGGCTTGGGCTTGGCGGCGCGTGTCCGCTTGCGCACGGGCGCGGTACGCGTGGACGTCGAGGACGCCGCCGGATGCCAACCCTGGCCGTCGCGCTTGACCTGGCCGTTTGACTCCAGCCGCGGGCAGGACGCGGTAGAGGTAGTTGGGTTCGATCTTCATCGCCTTGGCGATCTCGGGGATGGTGATCCCGGGCTTGTCGCGAACCAGCTCCAGTGTCTGGTTGGCGCGCGTGTTACCGCCGCGGGACCGTGGGGTGGCAGGGCGACCGTTCCGTCGGCTTGCCGAACGCGCGCGGGTCCGTGCGGTCCCGTTGCTCGAGGGCCGCCCGCGGCGGCCGGTTGGGCCGGCGAGGGCGGCGCGGGCTGCCTCAAGGCGCGACGTCTCGTCCTTCAGCGCGCGAAGCTGGTCATCGATGTCCTTGACGGCGGTTTGAATAAAGTCAGGCAAGGTTCACCTCTCGTGTGGGAGCTGAGTAAAGATGCGACCGAAGTGCGTTGCCGTTCGGTCTCGTTGACTTGGTCTCGAGCTGCTCCGTGTTGATGATCTAGAGCAGCTAGTGAATGCGATTTGCCAGCTATGTTAGTTCGGGCGCGATTCCGGTAACCCTGCTTCGCCTGGGAGCGTTGTTTCAGCGGCTGGCCGGTAGCCCGAAACCAGCGTCTGCGTTAGCAACCGTGGACACCGTCGGGAGCAACGCGCGGTCAACCTCAGTGCGGGCTCTCAAAGCGAAATTGCTTCGCGCTCGATCTGTGCCCGGGTGTTCTCACGGGCACAGCTCAATCCGCCGGTGGTGAGCACATGTACGGGGCAACCCAGCAGGTCCTCAAGATCGCTCTGTAGAGCTGCTTGCTCGAACAGGCTCTGCGGACCGCCCGTGTCGATGAGCAGGTCCACGTCGCTATGCGGTCCAGTGTCGCCGCGGGCGACCGATCCAAACACGCTCACGGTCCGTGCACCGTGACGCGCCGCGATTTGCATGACGTCGTCGCGGCGACGACGCAGCGCTTCGAGACTGGGCGCCGGTCCGGTAGGACGGGGGTAGGGATCCCGGCCGCGGCGCCGCTCGATCTCTCGGCCGAGCTCACCCAATCGGCTTAGCGCCTCGTACTCGCCTTCATCGGGCGTGGTCACGTGTCGCATTCTAGGCAGCGACGAGGTTGCTACTTCCGAAGTCACCACCCAAATGTCCGCGCGCTCGCGGTACCGCCCCGGCCCCACAGGTCGTGATGTATTCGCCGATGCACGATCCGGCGCCGTACCCTGAGGCGCCAACGGCGTAGCGCGTTCTGACGGGAGCCTCGCCACCAGGGGCGAGCGACCCGAAGTCACTCATCGCTAGTCGGGACCTCTGGTGCCCATCGGCGAATGGAATCGTGCCGTCGAGTTCGACCGCGTGATCGAAAACGTGGCAAAGGCATAGCGAGCCCGGACCAGCCGCGAGAGCCGGAAGCAGTCGTGGCGCCCCCAGGGACACAGGCCTGGGACGTGCGCGATCACGACAGGGCACCGAGTTGCTGAATCCCGATTCCGAGCAAGCGGGTCACGTTCGTGCGTAGGCAGAGACCGTACCGACGGTCGCCGCGACCTCGATCAAGTGGCTGCTGCTCGGCTAGGGCGAAGCGGTCATCTCATCGCTGCCGCGATAAGCGCTGCTCCGTTTCGTCCGGACCGGGAGCGAGGTCGGCGTTGAGTAGGGTCGCTGCTCGCCCACGCGAGCGAGAGCCAGGTGCGCTTGCAGGTCGTCGCGGATCAGGCCGGCAGCAAGCACACCGGCGACTCCCGCAATCGCGGCAAAGGAGGGCAGCCGGTGTGGCGGTCACGACGCCCGATCGTCGAGGGGATGGAGATACGCACTTTTGGCGAAGCACGTCGCTCATGAAACGCGCTCCGACACCTGCGTTCGTGCTCGCGCGGGTATTCAGGTTGACGGCGCTCGGGCGACTGCGTCTATCCGGTTGGGGAAACGAGCGTCGCCAGGATCGGCGCCCGTCGTGGCTCCTCCGCGCCAATCGCAGCGACGCCGTCCCCTCCGTCGGCGTGTCCGCCTTCGGCGGCGAGCGGAAGTGTGGCGCCGCAACCGGCAGCGGCGACCGTCGCGCGTGCTGGAATGGGTCGGTGAGTAATGACGTGAGAGATGAGGCGATGTCAGCACGAGTGGAGGCGGTGTGGGCGGCCTCCGGGGCATTTGCTGTTGCGCTTTTCGCGTGTGGGCTGCTGTTCGGCGACCTACTCGCGACCACGAACTTTCCAGCGCTGAACGCCACGCCCTCCCAGCTGCGCGAGTACTTCATGCGCAACGTCTCCGAAGTACGGGCGCTCAGCTTCTTCCATCTACTCGCGGCTGCCGCGCTCGCGGCATTCGCGTCATACCTATACGCACGGCTCCGATCCGCCGGCATCCGCGTCGCCGCGCTCGCGCTCACCGGCGGGATCATCGCCGCAGCGTTCCTCGCGATGTCCGCGCTCTGCTACCGGGTGCTCGCGGAGCATTCAGTGGCGAGTGATCCCGCGCTGGCTCACGCGCTAGCGGTTCTCTCCTACCTCGCCGGCGGCCCAGCGATCGGGGTGCCGCTCGCTCTGACCGCCGGCGCGTTCGCGGCCGCGATCCAGCACGAGCGGACGCTCCCAGGATGGCTGTATTGGCTGAGCATCGTCGCCGCCGTCCTCGGGGTCGCGAGCGCCGCCACGATGCTCGGACCGACAAACAACAGCTCGCTTGTCTACGGCATATTGCTGCTAGCGGCGGTCCTGCTGTTCGCGTGGCTCGTGGCGAGCAGCTTGGTACTGGTCAGGCGCGCACACCGGCCCCGGTGACCGCGCCACATACGTTACGACCCGGAACCAGCCAGACGAAGGACCTCTGCTCCGCGCGCAAGGCAGTCACGAGATCGGTGGAGTCGACGTGCTCGCTCTTGGTGCGAAACGGCCAGCACGCCGGGCGTGACCCGAATAGGCGTGACTGAGTAGCGCGCGGCCGGTCGGCGAGGAGCTCCGAGCGACTTCGGTCATGCGAGCTCGATCAGATGGGCTGCATAACGCAAAGACGTCCCGGCCGGATAATTCGGCTGTGAGCGTCGCGACCGGAGAACCCAGGCTCTTGCTGTTGGGGGCGAAGCTTGAGCCTCCTGTGCCTCGGGAGCTTGTTCCGCGGGATGGGCTAGTTCAGGCGTTGGGGGCTGGTCTGGTGCGACCGCTGACGGTGATCCGAGGTCCGGCTGGCAGCGGCAAGTCGCTGCTGATGGCGCAGTGGCGCTTGGCGGCGCCGAGCGACCGCAAGGTGGCGTGGCTTTCGTTGGACGAGGGTGACAACGAGCCCGTCAGGTTCTGGAGCTACGTGATCGCGGCGTTGCGTTCGGTGCTTCCGGAGTTTGGCGAGGGGCCGCTGTCGTTGCTGCGGGCTCCGGGTGTCGATCTGATGGAAGAGGCTGTCCCGGCGTTGATCAACGAGCTTCTCGAGACGCCGAGCGAGACGGTGCTTTTGCTCGATGACTACCACGTGATTCAGCACGAGGCGATCCATGCGGGCATGGGCTTCCTTTTGGAGCACATGCCGGGCAATCATCGCTTCGTGATCGCCTCGCGATCAGAGCCGCCGCTGCCGCTCGCGAGGTTGCGCGCGCGTGGAAGTCTCAGCGAGATCGATCCAGAGCAGCTGGGCTTCTCCGAGCCCGAAGCGGAGTACCTGCTGAACGAAGTTCACCAGCTCGGTCTGGCGGTCGAGACAGTGAGCCGCCTTCATCAGCGCACCGAGGGCTGGGCCGCGGGGCTGTATCTGGCGGCGCTGTCGCTGCGCGACCGTCGGGATGCGGATGAGTTGATCGCCGGATTCTCGGGAGGCGATCGCCGGATCGTGGACTACCTGGCCGGGGAGGTGCTCGACCAGCAGCCGGATGTGGTGTTGAGGTTTCTCCTGTGCACGAGCGTGCTCGAGCGATTCTGCGCACCGCTGTGTGACGCGGTCACCGGAGCCGGCGACGCGCGGGAGATGCTTGACCGCGTCGAGCGCTCGAATTACTTCCTGATCCCGCTCGACCCGCGGCGCGAGTGGTATCGCTACCACCATCTGTTCGCCGAATTGCTGCGCCACGAGCTCGAGCGGAGGCAGCCCGGATCATCCGTTGAACTTCGTCGCCGTGCTGGTCGGTGGCTCGCGGATGCCGGCATGATCTCGGAGGCCGTTCCCGCACATGGTCGCCGCCGGGGACCTTGACCAGGCTGCCGATTTGATCGCATCGCACGGGGCGGCGCTCGCGACCGGCGAGGGTCGGGCGGGCGCTCACGGTCGCTGAATGGTTCGACGCGCTTCCGGCCGAATACGTCGTCGCGGATGCTCGCTTGTGCGTTGGCAGGGCCGGCTTGGGGTTGGCGCTCGGTCGCCATGATGAGATCCTTCCGTGGCTGGATCGCGCCGAGCGGGCTCCGAACCACAGGCTCGAGCGGGAGCCGACGTTCGCGTTGCGGGCGACGGTGCGGCGGGCCGCCGCCTGGCGGTTGCTCGGCGACGTGCGCCTCAGTCGAGAGTTAGCGGAACAGGTCGTGCCGCTCGACGGCAGCTCGCGCGACCACGCGCTTGCTGCGGAGCCTGCTCGGAGCGACCGCCCGTTGGCTGGGCGATGACGCCGCGGCCGTCGATTTCTTCACTCGGGCCGGGCAGCTTGGCCGCGAGCGCGATCCAGCCACCGCGGTGGCTGCGTACGGCCAGCTCGCGCTGATCGCCGCTGACCACAACGACTGGCGGACATGCGACGTCAACGTCAAGACGGCCTTCGACCTGATCGCCGAGTCGGAGTTCCAGGAGTACTGGATGGGGTCGTTCGCGCACCTCGCGAAGGGGAGGCTGCTGGTCAAGCAGAGGAAGACGAGCGAGGCGCAGACAGAGCTCACGCGCGCGGTCACCCTCGCGCGACGCGGCGTTGGGGTGGTCGAGTTGGCATACGTGCTCATCACTGTCGCCGAGGCGCGCCGCGAGCTCGGCGACCGCCGCAGCGCGGTTGAGCTGGTACGAGAGGCGCGAGAGCTGAGCGCCCGCGCTCCCGATCCCGGGACCGTCGTGCCGCGCTTGCTCGACAAAGCCGAGCGCAGCCTTCGGCTCGTCTCCGAGCGACGGGGCTCGCGCCTGGTCACGGTCGAGGAGCTGACCGCCCGCGAGGCGGCGGTCCTCGCCCTCCTGCCAACGGGTCTCTCGGCGCGGGAAATCGGCCAGGAGCTCGGCGTCTCGCGCAACACGGTCAAGACGCACAGCAAGAACCTGTACCGCAAGCTCGGCGCGACCGGCAGGCGCGAAGCGGTCGCGCGCGGCCGCGAACTCGGCCTGCTCTGACCTCAGCGCGAGAAGCGGCTCACCCGGGGTGAGTCAGATCGGGGTGAAGACAGCTCACCCCGCCTGGTCCGATCCTCGGCTCATGAGTCATCCGTATCTACAGATGCTGCTCGCCCGGGCTCGCACAGACGATCTCTACAGAGACGCCGCCGCCGCGCGACGGGCCGCGGAAGCCCGGCGAGCCGCGAAGCCGCGCCGGTCCGCGAGGGCGCGGGGTCATCGGCGCTCCGGTCTGTCGACCGAGCTGGCTACCCCCGAGCAGGCGGTGACACTCCGGCGCTACTCGGCCGAGGATCACGGTCCGCTTGCCCGTCTCGCGGCGCTCGATAGCTCCAAGCCTCCACATCAGCCCGTGGTGGTCGCTGAGGTCGGGGGTGAGCTTCGCGCGGCGTTGTCGCTGAACGATGGCTCGCTCGTAGCCGATCCCTTCCATCTGACCGGGGGCGTAGCCGACTTGTTGCGTGCGTACGCGCGGCAGCTCGATGTGCAGCCGGAGACGCGCGTCAGCGCTGACTCGTCGAGCAGTTCGCCCGCCATGTTGTGCGCTGAAGGCGGGCTGCCGTGATGTTCATCCAATTAACCCGCTCCCGAGGAGGAGTCATGAAGCGCAAGCCCCTGATCCTGGTCTCGCTGCTGTTGGCGGCGTTTGTGATCAATCTCGACACGACGATCGTCAACGTCGCGTTGCCGTCGCTCGTGCGCCAGCTGCACGCGTCGGACTCGCAGCTGCAGTGGGTCGTGGACGCGTTCAACTTGCTGTTCGCCGGCTCGGTGCTGGCCGCGGGCAGCCTGTCTGACCGGTTCGGGCGCAAGGGGATGCTGCTCGCCGGCCTGTCGGTCTTCGGTCTGGCGAGCCTGGCGGGCGGGCTGATGGACAGTCCCGGCGAGCTGATCGCCGCGCGTGCGGTGATGGGCGTGGGTGCGGCGATGGTGTTCCCGTCGACGCTGTCGCTGATCACAAACGTGTTCACCGAGCGGGGCGAGCGCGCCCGGGCGATCGGCTTGTGGGGCGCGATCACGGGCGTGGCGATCGCGCTGGGGCCGATCGTCGGCGGCTGGCTGCTCGAGCTCTCCGACTGGCGCAGCATCTTCTTCGCGATGGTGCCGATCGCCGCCGTCGCCGGTGTCCTGGCCGCGCGCTACGTCCCGACCTCGCGTGACCCGCACGCGCCTCGCACCGACCGGGCCGGATTCGCGCTGTCGACCGCGATGATCGGGCTGCTCGTCTACACGATCATCGAGGCCCCGAACCACGGTTGGGGCAGCGCCCGGACGCTCGGCAGCTTCGCGCTGACCGCGGTGCTGGCGGCGGCGTTCGTGGCCTGGGAGCGGCGCACCGAGCAGCCGATGCTCGACGTGAGCCTGTTCCGCAACCCGCGGTTCACCGCCGCGAGCGCCTCGGTCGCGATCTCGTTCTTCGCGCTGTCCGGGTTCATCTTCCTGGTCACCCAGATGTTCCAGTTCCTCAAGGGCTACGGCCCGCTGTCGACCGGCGTGCGCCTGCTGCCGGTCGCCTCATTCGTCGCGATCTCCTCGATCCTCGGCACCAAGCTCGCCGTCCGGTTCGGCACGAAGCTGATCGTTGCCTCCGGGCTGTTCTTGATGGCCGCGTTCTACCTGTGGGTTTCGACCTCATCGGTCACGACCGGCTACGGGACGATCGCCGCCCAGATGGTCGTGCTCGGGACCGGGATGGGCCTCACCAGCGCGCCCGCGACCGAGGCGATCATGGGCGTCGTCCCGAAGGCGAAGGCCGGCGTCGGGTCGGCGGTCAACGACGCCACGCGCCTGTTGGGCGGCACCCTCGGCGTCGCCGTGATCGGCAGCGTGTACGCCTCGCTGTACGCCAGCCGGCTCACCGGCGCGCTCCCCGGCGGGTTGCCGGCCAGTGTCGTGCGGACCGCGCACGCATCCGTCGGTGCCGCGCTCACGGTCGCAGGCAAGCTGACCCACGCCGGCCATCCGCTGCTCGCGTCAGCCATCCACAACGCCGCTAACTCGGCCTTCTTCCAGGGCTTCCACGCGGCCAACTACGTCGCCGCGGGCATCGCCGCCGCAGGCGCCGTGATGGCGCTGGCGCTGCTGCCCGCCCAACCGACGACCAGCCGCGACGACACGCCAGAGGTGCCGGCACTAGGCACGCCCGCCACAGCCGCAGCGCACAGCTGACCCCACCCCCAAGCGACAGGAGACAGAACACCATGAGCACCCAGCAACTCACCACCGCCCGCGACCGCCGCCGGCTCCGGGATCGGCCGGGCGACCGGGTTTGAGCTCGCCAGCCCCGGCCAGCCGGGCGCCGCCAACATCGAGGCCGCGCTGGAGCGCAACCGCGCCTTCGCCGCCGCCGGCGGCCACGAGGGCGCCGTCGTCTTCCCCAACCTGCGCCTGTTCGTGATCACCTGCCTCGATCCGCGCGTCGACCCCGCGCACTTCCTCGGCCTCGGCCTCGGCGACGCGATGGTCGTCCGCAACGTCGGCGGGCGGGTCACCCCGGAGGTGATCAACGATGTCGCCTTCATCGGCCAGCTCGCCGAGAACGTCCTGCCCGACGGCCCGCTGTTCGAGGTCGCCGTGATCCACCACACCCAGTGCGGAACCGGCGCGCTCGCCGACGACACCTTCCGCCGCCGCTACGCGCAGCGGATCGGCGCCGAGGAGTCGACCCTGCGCGAGCACGCCGTCCTCGACCCGGCGGCGACCGTCACCCGCGACGTCGAGCGCCTGCGCTCCGCACCCGCGATCTCCCCGCGCGTCACCGTCTCCGGGCACGTCTACGACGTCGTCACCGGCCTGGTGCAGACGGTCATCCCGGCTTGCAGCTCAGCAGATCGAACCGTTGAACAACCCCAAATCCCCCGAGGAGACGAAACACCATGACAACCACCGTTGCTCCCGACCTCAAGCCAGACCACACCGAAAGCGAACAATGGCCAACCCTTGGCCGAGATCCGACCCATGCGACCCGCGAAGAGTTCGACCCTCATTCCTTCGACCCCACCCAAGTGCGGAAGATCGGATCCGACCCCTACGACGACCCCACCCAGGGACGCAAACTCGGATCCGACCCCTACGACGACCCCACCCAGGGATGCAAACTCGGATCCGACCCCTACGACGACCCCACCCAGGGACGCAAACTCGGATCCGACCCCTACGACGACCCCACCCAGGGACGCAAACTCGGCTCTGACCCCTACGACGACCCCACCCAGGGACGCAAACTCGGCTCTAACTCCTACGACGACCCCACTCAGGGACGCAAACTCGGCTCCGACCCCTACGACGGCCCCACTCAGGGACGCAAGCTCGGCTCCAGCCCCGACGACGACCCCACCGCACCGACGACGACGCGCGTCCGCTCGGGAATCGCTCCTCTGGTCGTGGTACTGGCGCTCGGACTGGCCGTGCTCGCGCTGATGCTCTCGATCCCGACGAGCGACTCCTCCCCGCGCCACGCCTCGGGCGCGTCCACGACGCCACACATCGCGCGGTAGCCGCGGATAGCCCGTCGCACAGGCGCATCCCGCTGCGAGCTCGCTAGAGAGAGAGGAGTAGGCAAATGCTCGACAACCTCGCCACGTTTCTTCACACACACGGGCGCCGGGTGCTTCTGGTCGCGGTGAGCGACGCAGCGAGCGCTCCCGAACAGTCAATTCACACCCAAAAGAGGACAACATGAATCATCTGCCTGCATATCTGTGGGCCCTTACGTACGCAGAGGTCACAGGCATCGCCGCGGCGACCGCATACGCCCTATATCGCGGCGCTCGCGCCGCCGGTCTCGGCAATCGAGCCTCGACCGGGATGGGGTTGGGCGCCGCCCTTCTGTTCGGCGGCTGGCTTGCCGTAAGTAGTCTGGTCGCAGGCGGTGGCAGCTACCGCTCACGCCTCGGGCACGGCGTCCCTTGGCTGCCGCTGGCAGTGCTCGGCTTCTTCGGGTTGCTGCTCGCGCTGACCCGCGTGCCGTTGATCAGGCGAGCCCTGACCGCCCCAGGTGCTCAACAGCGGCTGCTGTCGCCGCACTCGTTCCGGGCAGGAGGGATCGTGTTCGTGATAGCGATGCTGCTCGGGAAACTCCCAGCGCTCTTCGCTGTGCCCGCCGGGTTTGGTGACATTGCCGTTGGCATAGCAGCGCTATGGGTCACGCGCGAGGTCCGCGAGGGATCGCAGGCCAAACCGCTCATTTGGTTCACCCTCCTCGGGATCGCAGACCTCGTCTCGGCGCTGACCCTGGGAGCGCTGACAGGCTTCCTTCAGATCGTTCACGTGAACCCGGCTGCGACTCTGAACGCTGACCTGCCGCTCGCAATCATCCCCACGGTCGGTGTGCCGTTGCTCCTGGCGATGCACCTCACCTCGCTGCGCGTCCTCTTTGGGGATCGCGCGGCCGACCGAGTCGCGGATAAGTTGGTCGTCACTCCGCTGACTGCGTAGCACCGACGCGCCTGAATCGACTCCCCCGTCCGTAGCCACAGCCGGGCGGCGGGGTGCGGGCGCGAGCAATCAAACCCCCAAGAGCAAGCAGAAGGACCACGATGAACACGACTCCCACAAGCACAACGGAGTTCCTTGACCTGCCCGACGGGCGGCTGGCCTATGACGACACCGGCGATGGGACCCTCGTGCTACGCCACGAGTTCCAGCCAACGGGCGTGTACCTGGACTCCGCCACCTACGGCCCGCCGCCCAAGGTGGCGCTCCAGGGGCTCTCGGCGGTGACTGCCGCCTACACGCGCAAAGCGAGAACGGGGCTGGCGGCTCGGAGAGGCGCTTTCGAACATGAAAGCGAGTCCGCGCCGGGACGATCGCTAGCGTGGGGCCAAGCGCTCGGCCGGCGTCGCGGCCGCGGACCGCTCCGAGATCTCCAAAGCGGTCTCGCCAACGCGCACGGGCGGAACTTCAAGAGCGATCGTCTGCGGGACGCGAATTGACTCCACCGCGCCCGCTGTCGGACGGCTCCCTCGAAATCCAGGTCATCCGACGGGGGCAGGCCGTCCGTCGGCGGCGTCTGACCTTGGCCCCCAGCTCTCACAACCGGCTAGCCGGCGACACCAACTCCAGAGCGAGCGCGTGCACGTCGTGCCGTATCTCGCCGATGATCCCAACACGAAGGCGGCCGGGCAGCTCCTCAGGTGACCGGCTCTACGATCCCGCGAGTTGGTGTACGCACTTAGTTCTCTCAAGGCCTACGGCGTCAATGATTGCACGACTCGAACCTCAGGATCCGAGTTCGGCGATCCTGTTCTCCGCCACGGCACGCATGCTTACGTATGGCTCCAGCATTTCCGTGCAACTCGGTGAACCGACGGGCAGTTCCCCGAGTTCGGTAAGTGCCAGCTCGGCCCCATCAGCGCCCGCATTGATGCAGTCGACAAAGGCACGTAGCCAGAACAATTCCGCGGCCGCCCGCTCGCCATCGACTAGCGGGACGAGGTGTGCGCCACACTTCGCAGTCTCGGCAGTCAACAAGAAAACGAACGGCCAAATGAGCAGGGTCGCCGGATGCTCAGGCCATATCGGACCCACCTGGAACAGCGCCGTCTGGTCTGTCGGATCTTGTGGGTTGACGGCCAGTCCGCCGCTGATCCGAGCGCCTTCAAAGCGTGGATGAGAGCCCGCTTCGCTGAAGTAGCTGTGAACCGGGTCCAATTTCTGGCGGCCTAGCAGCTTCCGCACCGTCGTAGGCGCGAAGTCGACCCAGGGCCGGTCAGTGGTAACCCACTTTGCCGCCTGCTCAGGGCATGCCGCAAACAGATCCATGAGGTCGCACGAGTCGATCACCGGGCGAAGGACGCTGTGAGCCTGGGGTAGGTAGTAGTGCGAAGCGAGGTGACCGCCGGCCAGAAGGTCCGAGAGACTCCGAGCAAGTAGGTGGACGCTGGCGAACCTGAGGTGAACATCAGTGTCCACGCGGAAATTCTGCTCCGTCAGCATCCGCCTGATCGGGTCCAAAGCATCGCCGAACCGTGTCAGGATCTGTCGACGGTCGTCCTCGCCGGCAGGGAAGTCGAGCTCTATCAACATGCGAACCGCCGTGAGCCCCTGGTCGTTCATTACATCAGCGACCGTGGGATCGGACTCGCGGGTGCGGTCGTTGCGAATTTAGAACCCGGTGGTCCCCTCATTGACCGTCTCGATCTAGTTCGCTCGGCAACCGTGCCCACGCCTCCGGAACCAGGAGCACCTCCAGCCCCTCGCTCCTCGCCCTTATCCGCATCCCGGTATCGGCGGTCAACACCTTCACCCGGCCGGCGAAATGCAGGACCTCGTGAGCAACGTCTAGCACCTCCTCGTCCGCGTCGCTCGGCCTATACCGCGGACGCTCGGCCAGGAGCAGCTCGATTGTGTCAGCGTGACCACTCCTGAGCTTCACTGGCCCCGGGTAGCCAGCCCCAAACAAGCCGTCGATCCAACTGAGCAGGCCACGCGCAACGCTGCGCAGCCGCTTGCTGTCTCCGTATTTCTTCGCGTCGATCTCCTCGATCACACGAAGGGGGACCATCACTCGAGCCTCGCCAACCTCAGTCGGCCAGCTCACAGAGTCGAGCCGCTGGTATTGGATCAGCACATTCGTGTCAACGACAACCGGGAAGCCCGGCGACGCTCGCATCCGATCAAGCTGGCGCTGAAGATCGTCAGCCGCAGCCTCGAACTCCCGAGCCTTGGCGCGAAGCTCCGAGTAGATGAGAGCGGGAAGGTGATTGCCCAAAGTCATCGAGCAGATTTCGCGGTGACGCGGATTGTCAAAGAACGCCTGAGCGTCCTCTTTACGCAAAACGCCCTCGAGCGCGGCCTCTGTCCTCAGTGCCCAGCCAACATAATCGTCGCGCTTATCTACGGCGTGCTCCGAAGTCGGGCGGACTGCGGTGCTTTCACTGCCTGCGAGCTCTCGAAGCACCGCGATCGCTCGCTCAGGCCGCAGCCACGAAGATGCAAGACGCACACGCATGCCACCCAGCATAGGTCCAAGCAATCCGGCCGATCGCCGGAGGCATCTCGCGATCGGCGGCGCTTTGCCCATTCGCTCAAGACAACAGCTCGCAGCTCGCCGAGGCTCCGGGACCGTGTCGCGCGACTAAGAGGATTGCTCTCGACGCGGACCTCTGCGTACGGTCCAGCGGTGGGCGATCGGCCGAACATCTTGTGCTTCGATGTCGACAACCTCGGCTCTGGCGAGCTGAGCTGCTATCGCGGCGGCCTGTGCGGCCGACGCGCGCACGCAGCGGCCTACGGAATGAGACGGACGCCGCGCCGCCGATTGGCCGGCAGGCCGCGTATGGGCGTGTTGGACGCGGGATCGACATTCGCATTCGTGCCAGTGCTGGTATCGCCGGCCGTCTGCTGCTAGTCCGTGGCGACAGTCAAAAGGGAGCTTCGGCGGCTCCCCCTTGTGGCGAGTGGTCGCAGGGGCGAGCGCGTTCAGCTGGAAAGCGTGCTCGACTCTGTCAGCGGCCAGACGGTCACCGAGGGTCGGGTCGACCTAGCCTGGTATCCGCTTGTGAGGCGTCGATGTGCAGGCGCCCGGATGTATCATTGGTGTGGATGCGGGCACATCAGCACTCGTACATCTAATCGGCTAGGCGATCGATCCTGCTGACGGCCAGTGACGGCCGTCGGCGCTGTCATACCTGTCGAGAGGAGTGTTTATGTCGTCTGCTGTCCCGGCGTCGCTGGCGTGCGTCGCCGAGCTGCTGCGTTGTCCCGCTTGCCTTAGCCCGCTTGCGGCGGCGCAGGGCTCATTGATATGCGCGCGTCGCCATGCCTACGATGTTGCGCGGCATGGCTATGTGACGCTGCTGCCAAGTGCTCGTCGCTGCTGCCCGATCGGTGACGATGCGGGCATGATCAATGCGCGTGCAGCAATTATGGACGCTGGCCACTTCGAGCCGCTGACAACCGCTCTAGCCGAGAGGGCGTGTTCGCTTGCACTACCCGATTCGTCTGTCGTCTTGGACGCCGGTGCCGGGACCGGACACCATCTCGTCGGTGTGCTCGCTGAGTTGCAGGGAGCAGTCGGCGTAGCGGTGGACGTTTCGCGTGCCGCCTCGCGTAGAGCCGCACGAGCGCACCACAGAATCGCTCGAGTGCGCAGCGATATCTGGGAGGAGATCCCGCTGTGCGATGCGAGCGTTGATCTGGCCATCAGCGTGTTCGCGCCACGCAACCCGGACGAGCTTGCCCGTGTCCTGCGACCAGGCGGAGCGGTCGTCGTGGCGACGCCCGCCCGGACCATCTGCAAGAACTCGCGACTCTCCACGCGATCAGTGTGCACCGGACCAAGGCGATGCGGCTGCAGCACCTGTTCACCGGATGGCCGAGCGCTGATCGCGTCCAGCGCGTCAGTTGGATCCTGCGACTAACGCACCAGGACGTGGCGCGAATCCTCACGATGGGGCCTGCGGCGCATCATCTCCGGCCGGACTTTCTAGATCATCTGGCAGCACTGAAAAAACCCGTGCGCGTCACCGCGGCGGTCGAGCTACGGACATTCCGAAGGCCGGAACACCGCCTGCCTTGGAACGACAGCTCGAACCACTCCAGTCACACACCAGCGCTGCGCTCAACACCCAGGTGAGCGACCAGCAAAGTGTCCGTTTGATCGAACCCCAGGACTCTCAGGCGTTCGACCTGCTCTAGGCGTCGCGGACGGGCAGCCCACGGCCGTCGCCGTTGCATCCGGTTTGCGCGGCAGGCGAGCACGTGCCGGCCCGCATGCTCGCAGCTCCGCGGCAAACAATTGGGTCAAAGGGGAAGCCGCCGGCCTCGACGCGTCGCTTCTCCTAAGTCGCCCGACACGCGCGATGACCTGACCCCCCAGGAAGCGCACAGGTGTCGCCTCGCGACCGAGGCGGCCACGAACCAAGAGATCGCCGCCCAGCTGTTCATCAGCCCCAACACCGTCGACTACCACCTACGCAAAGCGTTCCGCAAGCTCCGAGTCAAATCCCGGCATGCATGCCGCCCATCATTACGCCGCCGAGATGCTCCTCATCCCCTCCGGCATGGGGGGTGAACAGTCCCTGCCACCGAGGTCCGCTGCGATTAAGCCGGCGCGCGCCCGCGGCCTCGCGGATCTGATCGACAACCTCGGTGCCGCGCTGCCAGCTGCGGCCGTCTTTCTATCAACCGCGCGGGTTGCGGCCAAATACCCGTCGGCAGGCGACCTGCTTTCGTGTGGCGGCGCAACTTTTGGGCGGCTCCCCCAGAGACGCGGCTTGC
>CAVRFD010000001.1:0-52091 GCA_963720195.1 uncultured Conexibacteraceae bacterium | reverse complement strand
CCGCTGACGACCTCGACGCCGGGGGGCAGCACGCGATTGATCTCGCGCTGCACCGCGACCTTGTCTGCCCCGGATTTGACGAGCACGTTGATCGTGTCGTAGTGGCCGACCGAGTTGAACAGCTTCTGGGCGGTCGGCAGGTAGAAGGCCGACAACGTCGAGCCGGCGAGGCTGCTCGGCGCTGCCGAAGGTGATGATCCCGGAGATCGTGAACGTGTGATGGCCGTTGGGGAGCAGGATCCGCACGCGGTCGCCGATCGCGAGGTGGTACTTGGTCGACGTGTGCTGGTCGATCACCACCTCGTCGTCGGTGGTCGGCGCGCTGCCCTTGACGAGCTTCAACGCCGACAGCTGCGGGTTGGGATCGAACGAGTAACCGAGCGCGGACTGGGTCCCACCGATGGCGTCGCCGTCGGGTGCGACCAGCTGCGCATAACCCCCGACCGACCCGTACGCGAACTGCACACCCGGAAGTCGCGACACGGCTGCGGCGACCGACTGCGGCACCGGCCGGCGGTTGGTGGTCGAATCGACGGCCGTGTTGCCGGCGCCGGTCAGCGTCTGCCGGCCGCGAATCTCGAAATCGACGTGCTGGTAGACGTTGCCGATGAGGTTGTCGAATGTGCGGTTGAGCGTGTCGCCCAGCACCAGCGTGCCGGTGACGAACGTGACGCCGAGGACGATCGCCAGCGCCGTCAGTCCCAACCGCAGCTTGCGCGCGAACAGCCCTCTGATCGTTACCTTGCGCATCGTCAGACGTCGAGTCGCTTCATCTGCTCGAGCACCGAGTCAGCTGTCGGCGAGCTGAGCTCTCCGACGAGCCGGCCGTCCGCGAGGAACACGACCCGGTCGGAGTAGGCGGCGGCAGCCGGTTCGTGGGTGACCATCACGATCGACTGCTGGTGCTCGTCGACGGCGGTGCGCAGAAAGCCCAGCACCTCAGCCGAGGCGTTCGAGTCGAGGTTGCCCGTCGGTTCGTCGGCGAAGATCAGATCGGGCCGGCCGATCAGGGCGCGCGCACACGCGACCCGCTGCTGCTGCCCACCGGAGAGCTCACTCGGGCGGAAGCTCATGCGATCGGCGATCCGCAGCCGGCCCACGAGGTACTCGAACCACTCGCGATCGACCGCGTGATCTGCCAGGTCGGCGGACAGCGTGATGTTCTCCTCGGCGGTCAGCGTCGGAATCAGGTTGAACGACTGGAAGATGAAGCCGATCCGCTCGCGGCGCAGCTTCGTCAGGCCTGCGTCATCAAGCTTGCCGATCTCCTGATCACCGACAAAGGCGTGCCCTTCGCTGGGCGTGTCGAGTCCGGCCATGCAGTGCATGAGCGTCGACTTGCCCGAGCCGGACGGCCCCATCACTGCGGTGAAGCGGCCGGACTGGAACTCGACGCTGACATCATCCAGCGCCCGGACCGCGACCTCACCGCTGCCGTAGACCTTCGTCAACCCCACAGCCTGGGCCGCTGAAGTCGTCAGCGGCGGCTCGACCGCCCTCATCTCGCCGCTGCTCATGCTGACGCTCCGGAGGGCAGCCAGCTGAAGCGCCAGGCTGCGAATGCGGCTGCGCCGAGGCCCCAGGCGGCCAGCACGATCAGATCAGTGCCCGAGACCGAGCCGGCGAAGGTCGAATGGACCGAGGCGAGATGCAGGCTGTTGGCCAGGTGCTGCACGGGGAAGACGTCCGCCACGTCCTTGAGCCCGCGACTGAGGCTCGCGACCGGGATGAACACGCCGGAGATGAACCACAGCGGCAGCATCGTCATCTGGACGACTGGCTGCGCGGCGTCCGGTGAGCCGATCATGCCTGAGACGGCGTAGCCGATGCAGGCGAAGGCGAGCGTTCCGATCAGCGCCGTACAGGCGACCGCGGCGATCGCCGGAGCTGACAGGCCAACGCCGTAAAGCAGCTTCGCGACCAGGAGCAGGATCGTGGCGGTCAGCGCGGTCGTTGCGACCGTTGCGACAGCCTGGCCACCGATCAGGACCGCGGCGGGGACCGGCGCCGCCCGCCGCCGCTTGAGCACGCCGGTCTCACGCAGGGCTGAGATCGAGATCACCAGACCCGCGTAGGCGTTGACGACGATCGACATCGCCAGGATCCCCGGCACGTAGAAGACGTCAAGCGTGACGCGCTGACCGTCGATCCGGGTGTGGCCGTTGCCGAACACGCCGTTGAACACGACCAGCAGGATCAGCGGGAACAGGAAGCCCATGAAGCGGGCGCGCGGATTGCGCACCGCGATCTTCAGGTCGTAGATGGCTTGGTGCAGGAGCATTTTTCTGGTGGCTTCCTATCGGTCGGTGGTCAGCTGCAGGTAGACGTCTTCGAGCGTCGGGCGTGTGACCTCGAGGTCATCGAGCTCGAGGTCGTGATCGAGCGCCCAACCGGACAGCAGATGGAGGTCGGTGATCACGCTCGTGCTGGGCAGGCGCAGTGAGCCGCCAGCTTCGCTCTGGACGCGCTCGGCGAGCGCCTCCGGCAACGCCTGCGCAGGCAGCGAGCCCGGCAGTGTGAAGCTGATCTGCGCCGCCTCGAGCTGGCGGCCACCGAGCGTCTGGGGCGTGCCGTCGGCCACGATCAGGCCGCCCGCGATCACGGCGATCCGATCGGCAAGCTGCTCGGCCTCCTCCATGTAATGGGTCGTGAGGAAGATCGTCTTGCCGAGCTGGCGGAGGCCGTCGATGACCTCCCACGCGGCGCGGCGGGCGGACGGATCAAAGCCCGTCGTCGGCTCGTCGAGGAAGATCAGCTCGGGGTCGCCGACCAGCGCCAGCGCGACGTCGAGCCGGCGACGTTGACCACCGGACAGCGACGCTGCGCGATCGCGCGCCTGGGCGGAGAGCCCGACGAGCGCGATCGTCTCGTCGATGTTGCGCGGCGCCGGGTAGTAGCCGGCGTAGAGCGCAACGCACTCGCGCACCGTGAGACCCGGTTCGGCGCCCGACTCCTGTAGGACGATGCCGATCCGCGCGCGCCAACTGCCAGGTGCCTTCCAGGGGTCGCGGCCAAGCACCTCGACGCTGCCGCCGCTGGCCTGGCGGAAACCTTCGAGGATTTCCACCGTCGTCGTCTTGCCGGCGCCGTTGGGTCCGAGGAACGCAAAGATCTCGCCACGGCGGATCTCAACATCGATACCGCGGACGGCCTCGTGGTCGCCGTAGCGCTTCTGCAGACCGCGAACGCGGATCACCGGCTCGGCGCTTGGCTGGGCGCCTCCGTCTGCGACTGCAAGGGCGGCGTCAAGTGAGTTCGTGAGCATGCCGCCAAGGTACGGCTGGCCCGCGGGACTGTCATCGGCGTGGGGGTCGATCTTTGGTCTCCACCCGTGGGTGGAGACCAAAGCCGCGCCCGCTCCACCCGAAAGCCGATGACGCCAGCCCGCGCGCGTCTTATCGTTCAGCAGGTCATGTCGATCTTCGCGCGACGCATCCGTGGTTGGTTCACCAGGGACTTCGGCGGGAAGCCCCACGCGGCTCCTGTCGAGGCCGTGGTTCTTCGCAGCATCGGAAGCGCGTGGTTGATCGCCGTCGTGGTCGTGACATTCACGACCGACCCTCACCCCGGGCTTCACGGTCGCGGACTGCTCGTGCTCGCCGGCTTCCTGCTGATGCTCGTGAGCAGCGTGGTCGGACGGCCGCACTGGGATGGCCCGCCTGGATCGGTGCCGGTCACACACGAGCGCGGCACGATCATCGGACTGCTGGGCGTGACCGCAGGCGCTGCCGTACTCGCGCTCGTGCAGCCAGATGGGATCTGGCTGGCGGGTCCGTACTTCGTCGCAGTCGTGGCTGCGACCCAGCTCGAGCGGCGCTCAGGCGCGATCATGCTCGTGATCGGAGTCGTTCCTTTCACGATCGGTGCGCTGATCAAGGGCGATGTCGGTACCGCGATTTCCGTGTCGGTTGGGGTCGTACCGTGGTATCTGATCCTGCGGCTGATGCGACTGCTGGGCGAGCGCAACCGGGCGCTCGACGCATCCCGCGCGGCCGAGGCGAGCGCCGCCGTCGTCGCCGAACGCGGCCGGATCGCACGCGAGCTGCACGACGTGCTCGCGCACTCGCTGTCGGCCCTGGCGTTGCAGCTGGAGTCGACGCGGCTGCTGGCGCGCGACCGTGACGTCGATCCCGAGGTCGCGCGTGCGATCGATCAGGCCCACAGCCTCGCCGCCAGTGGGCTCGACGATGCCCGCCGCGCGATCGCGGCGGCGCGTGGCGACGAGCTGCCCGGACCGGAGCGGCTCGAGGCGCTGGCCGGCGCGTTCGGCGATCAGAGCGGGCTGCCGGTCGCCGTCGAGGTGCGCGGCGAGCCGCGCGAGCTGCCGCCGGACGCGAGGCTCGCGGTCTACCGCACGGCTCAGGAGGCGCTGACGAACGTGCGCCGCCACGCCGCTGCCGAGCGCGTCCACGTCTGCCTCGATTTCCTCGCGGACCACACCGTGCTCGTGGTCGAAGATCACGGTGCCGAGGGGACGCCGCCACCTGTGCAGCCCGATGTCGCCGGCAGCGGCTACGGGCTCACCGGCATGCGGGAGCGCGCGAAGCTGCTCGGTGGCGAGCTGATGGCGTCGCCGACGGTCGACGGTTTCCGCGTGGAGCTACGGCTTCCGGCGTGAGCGTTCGCGTCCTGCTGGCCGACGACCAGCGCCTCGTACGGGAGAGTCTGGGCACGATGCTCGGGCTGCTCGAGGGGATCGACCTCGTCGGCAGTGCCGCCGACGGCGGCGAGGCCGTGCGGCTGGCGGCGGAGCTGCAACCGGAGATCGTGCTGATGGACCTGCGGATGCCCGGGATCGACGGGATCGAGGCGACGCGGCTGCTGCGCGAGCGGATGCCCGAGATCGGCGTGATCGCGCTGACGACGTATGCGGACGATGAGAGCGTGCTGGGGGCGCTGCGCGCCGGCGCCCGTGGCTTTCTGACCAAGGACGCATCGAGTGAGGACATCCGCGCGGCGATCCTCTGCGTGGCCTCGGGCTCAGCCACAATCGACCCGGCTGTCCAACACCATGTGGTGGCGGCGCTGGCCAGCGGGCCAGCGCAGTCAGAACCAGCTGCGCCGGAGTTGCCCGATGAGCTGACGCCGCGTGAGGCGGAGGTGCTCGTGCTGATCGCCGGGGGCCTGAGCAACTTCGAGATCGCGGAGCGGCTGCACGTCAGCCCGACGACGGTCAAGTCCCACATCAACCACCTGTTCGCCAAGGCGGGGATCCGCGACCGCGCCCAGGCGGTCAACTACGCGTACCGGACCGGGCTCGCGCAGCCACCCGGTTAGTGCCCGGCGACGCCGAGCAGCACAGCGCCGGTGAGTGCGACGGCGACGCCCATGAGTTGCAGGCGGGTCGCGCGGTGGCCGCGCAGCACCCGGCCGAGGGTGATCGTGGTGAGCGGGTAAAGAGCCGCGATCGCCGCGACGATGCTGAGCGCGCCGCGGTGCGACGCGGCTACGTAGGCCAGGTCGCCGCCGGTCCCGGCGAACGCGATCACCGCGATCGTCGCGAGACTCCCGCGTGTGAGCAGGAGGCGAGCGGAAGAGCCGGCGCCGGCTCGCCGTGAGCGGCTCGCGACGAGTGCCGCTACCAGGCCGGCGGCCACGGCCGTGCTCGCGTGCTGCGTTGCCGTGACCCAGTAGGGATCGAGGCGGCCGGCGGCGTGCAGGAGCGTCAGCGTGGCGCCGACGCTGAAGGCCGCCGCGAGGCAGATCGCCGTGTCGCGCGCGAGCGTGCTTGGGTGTGTGGTGGTGGTGTTCGGCGAGGTCCAGGTGCTGATCGCGCTGCCGAGGAGCGCGCAGACAAAGCCGAGCGCGATCACGGCGTCGAGCGGGTCGCCGCCGATCACGCCGATCGTGACCGCGGTTGCAGCGCCAAGGGCGCCCACCGGGGCGGTGACGAAGGCGCTTCCGCGGCTGAGCGCCCGGTAGATGAGGCCAAGCTCGAGCGTCGTCGAGATGCCGGCGGCCACGGCGAGCAAGAGCCGCGGTGTTGCCGGCAGCGGCACGCCGCGGGCGAGCAGTGCCGGCAGTAGGAGGACCACGCCGAGCAGTTCGGAGACCGCGACGATCGCGAAGACCGGCGCCTCACGCTGCGAGACGTGGCCGCCGAAGTAGTCAGAGACGCCCCAGCCAAGGGCTGCCGCCACTGCACCAAGAATCACCATCCCACGGACGGTACCAGCAAACCTCATTTTGCCGGTACCATCGTCAAGATGCAGTCACTTCCTGATCTCCCGTTCATCGGCGGTCATGTGTCGCTCGACTTCGTGAATACAGCCGAGAAGCGGGGCCATCCAGAGGCTGGGGACGTCCTCGGGACACCGGCGGACCTGCGCCTGTGGGGCGAGCGCTACGGACTACTCAAACGGGTGTCCGCAAGCGCCAGTGACGGCAGCGAGTTCAAACGGGCACTGGCGGCACGTGAGCTGCTCTACGCACTGTTCCTGGACGGTGCACAAGGCGAGCAGCCCAGCGAGCCGCAGCTGGCCGAACTGGCGCGGCTCGCGGCCGTGGCCTACCGAGCCGCCGACCTCAGTCTTGACCACGGGGGCGTGGAGTGGCGCTGGAGCGAGACGGACCTCGCGAGCGTCCGCCACAGGGCAGTCGTCGGCGCGGTCGAACTACTCCGTGACGGGTCGGCTACCCGCCTCAAGCAGTGCCCTGGCGATCACTGCGGCTGGTTCTTCCTCGACACGACCAAGCGCGGAAACCGCCGCTGGTGCTCGATGCGCGAGTGCGGCCAGGAGGCGAAGGACGCGCAGCGGCGCGCCCTTCGCCGTGCGGGCTGATCAGGACACTGCGGCGAACGCGATCCCGACCGGGTCGTCGCCGAGACCGATCTCGAACGAGGCGGTGACCGTGTTGCTCGCCGGGTTGATCACGGCCAGCGAGCTCGAGCTGTTACAGGCGACCCAGACGGTGCCGTCGCCGGGGTTGACGGCGATCGCGCCTGGCTGATGGTGGAGCTGCTCGTAGGGGTTGGTCGTGACCACCAGGTTCGCGGCCTGGAAGTTCGGCAGCGCGATCCGCGTCTTCTGCCGTCTGGTCTCGACGTTCACCACCGAGACGGTGTCGTCATTGATGTTGGTCACGTAGGCGCTGCCGCCGTCGGAGCTGAACGCGACGTTCCAGGGCGTGTCGCCGACCGCGATCGCGTCCGCGCCGCGCAGTGAGCCGGCACTCAGCACGACGATCTGATCGTTCTCGGAGTCGGCAACCCAGATCTGGGTGCTGTCGGGCGAGAACGCGACCCCGTGCGGGTTGTGGAAGTCGACCCGCGACTTCGTGACCTGGCCGCCGCTGGTGGCGATCTCGAAGATGCCGTCGGCGCAGGAGACCGCCACTCGCGAACCATCAGGTGAAACCGCCACCACCTGCGGGGCCTCGCCGACATCGATCGTGTTCGTCACGGTGTAGGTCGCGGTGTCGATCACCGAGACCGTCTGCGAGCCGCCCCTGCCGGTGTTCGGACCGGTGTTGGCGACGTAGGCAGTTGATCCGTCCGGCGTGATCGCGATGCCGTGCGGATAGATGCCGACGACGACCGTCTGGGTCACCGTCTTGGTCGATGGATTGAACACGCTGACCGTGTTGGTGCCGGACTCCGTCACCCAGACTTCGATGTTGGCAAGGCTTGAGGAGCTGGCCGGAGTGACCGCGACGCCGTATGGGTTGGTCGTGCCGCTGGTGATCGCTGACGCCAGCGTCTGCGTGGATGCGTCGGCGATCGCGACGTTGCCACCGACTATGCCGGGGACGAACGCGTAGATCGTGCCCGCGACATCCGGGACCGCGTGGTTCTCGACCGACGCGATCCGGCCGAGGAAGACCTTGTCGGAACCGCCGTTGACGAAGTCACTGCGGTGAGTCGTGCGGTTCTCCTCGTAACGGCTCGCCGTCAGTGGCAGGGCGTTGTGGCTGAGCCGCGACTTGACCAGCTCGCGCGACTGCGGCCGCCACGGCAGCCGCGGACGACTCGTCTCCTGCACCGGCGGCGTCTGCGTCGCGCCCGGCACGGTCGGCGCCGGCAGCGTCTCGACCTCCTGCTCGGCTGTCCAGAACTCCTCAATCGTGGGCGGTAGCGGTGGCGGGAAGGTCGTCGCCTTGCCGTTCGAGAAGCCGAGCGCCGATGTCAGGTCGCCGAACGTCTGCCGGCGCCATGCGCTGATGTTCGTCTCCGTCACACCCGTGAGCTGCTCGAGGAGCTGGAGCGTCGAGGTGTGGTCGAAGGTCTCGGATGCGACGTAACCGCCGACGGTCCACGGTGAGACGATGAACGCGGGGACGCGGATGCCGCCGCCGATCGGCAGGCCGTCGACGAACTCGTCAGGCGTGCCCGCGGGCGGCAGCGGCGGTACGACGTGGTCGAACAGGCCGTCGTTCTCGTCATAGTTGACGATGAAGACCGTCTTGGCCCAGAGATCGAGGTTGGACGCCACGGCATCCAGCTTCGCGGCGAGAAAGTCGGCGCCTGAGGCGGGCAGGTAGGCGGGATGCTCGCTCTGACCGGAGGTAGGGATGATCCAGGAGACGGTCGGCAGCTTGTCGTGCTTGGCGTCCCATTCGAACCGGTCAGGCGGATAGATCGTCATCGCCCCCTCGTACAAGGGCGAACCCGGCTTTGCGTTCTGGTAGGCCGCGA
Source organism: uncultured Conexibacteraceae bacterium (assembly GCA_963720195.1). Classification (GTDB taxonomy): domain Bacteria; phylum Actinomycetota; class Thermoleophilia; order Solirubrobacterales; family Solirubrobacteraceae; genus Palsa-465. The sequence continues at coordinate 43,456 of CAVRFD010000001.1, read as the reverse complement.
ACCATTCCATCTGGTTGGTGCCGTAGTCGTCCTCCTCCTGGTAGATCCGCCAGCTGATGCCTGCCTTGGTCAGACGCTCTGGGTACGTCGTCCAGGTGTAGGGCTCGCCGGTCGTCGGGCTGGGCACGACGTTGGAGATGATCGGGCCGCCACCGGCGCCGGTCGGGTCGATCGTCCCGGTCATCAGGTACATCCGGTTTGGCCAGGTCGGACCCAGCAGCGAGCAGTGATAACCGTCGAGCAGCGTGAACGTCTCCGCCAGCGCGAAGTGGAACGGGATGTCCTGGCGCTCGTAGTAACTCATCGTGTACGGACCGTGGGCAACGCCATCGGCCGTCTGATGGGCGAGGAGCCACTGATTGTTGAGCCCGTTGTTGAGCGCCTCGTGCTGAACCGTCCACGCGTGCGAGGTCGAGGGGATCGCCTGGGCGCTCGTCGTCTCCGTGTCGAGGTGCCACGGAAGCAGGTAGCCGTCCGGGTTCCCGCCCTCCGACGCGCCATTGACCGTGATCGGCGCGTCCGGCTGATAGAAGACCGACTTTCCCTGGTAGCCCGTCTGCAGCGCATTCGGATCCCCGAACCCGCGCACACCCGCGAGCGTGCCGAAGTAGTGGTCGAACGAGCGGTTCTCCTGCATGTGGATCACGACGTGCTTGACGTCGCGCAGCGAGCCGCTGCGCGGGCCGAACGCTGCTGCACGGGCGAGGCCGGGTGGGAGGATCGAGTTGGCGATGGCACCACCGGCACCGACCGCGGCCGAGCTGAGCAGACGACGACGAGTGATCTCAGGCATAAATGAGCCTTCCTTATCCGGGAAAGGACGACGGACGGTTTACGTGAGTCTGTATGTCGCTACGTGGATTCCCGGAGGGCCGCGCTGGCCGAGTCTCGGACGACTGCTACGGCAGCAACCGGGAGTTGTTTTCGACGTCAGCCATCGTATGTCGCCACCTTGCGCCAGGTGTTACCGAGACGGCGCGAGGTTGTTACCGAGATGTGATAGTCGCTAATCGCCCGCTAAGCGAGGCGCAGCTTTACCGGTACCAGAACGGACCCTTGAGCTGTTCCTCGCGCTTGGCCCGGAGGGCGGCGAGGATGATGCGCTGCTGCTCGTTGACGAGGTCCCGGACCTCACGTGTCTGATCCGGCGTGAGCTCGGCGAACCGCAGGCCCGTGTTGCCGCCGTTGACGCGTACGACCACACCCTGCAGCTCCAGCTCCTCCGGCTTGCCGATGCCGTAGTTCGGTATCTCGAGCGTGAAGCGGATCTTCACGCCGGGGGTGCAGGGCAGCTCGCGGTCGAGGCGGGCACCCAGCACCGAGATGTCCACCAACTCGCAATACATCTGCATCGGCGACTCGAGATGGACCGCCAAGCGCATGCCGACGCGGAACGCCTCGCGACGTTGAAGGTCGGTCTGCTTGCCGGGATCACCCGGCGCCCGGCCGGACAGCGACCGGCCCGGCACTATCTCACCGCGACTCACTTCCATGTTCGCCGAGCCTCCGTGGCTCCTCAGACGATCTGAAAACCTGACTCTTGTGACTCCGGTCAGCGTATCGGCATACGCCTGCCGGCACTTGAGTTGTCTGGGTCAATCCACGCGGATTGTCCAATCAGGCGAGGCGACAGGACTGCGGGCCCTCACGGAACAGGCCCTGGCCTGCAGCGCGACGTGCGGCGAGGACCAGGCGCTGCTGGGCATTGACCAGGTCGCCGACCGCCGAACTCTGCTCGCGGGTCAGCTCCACGAATCGCAGACCGGTGTCCTGTTCCCGTACGCGCACCACCTCGGCCCTCAGCTTGAGCTCGGATGGGTCCTTGACTCCGTACCCGGGGATCACGAGCGTGAAGTCGATCTCGATACCCGGCGTGCAGGGGAGCTCGCGATCGAATCGCACTCCCAGCGCTGACATATCCGCCGTCTCGCAGTACATCTGCATCGGCGCCTCGACGTGCACGGGCAGACGCATCCACACGCGAAAGGCCTTGCGGTATTGAATTCCGCGGCCGCCGGACGGTTCCGGCAACTCGCAGCTCCAGTCTCTCGCTTCGCCGCTTGCCGCTTCGCCGATCGCTTCCATGGCCCTGAGCCTCCATGCTCCAAGATTCGGAAACGTGATACCCGGTTCGACTGTTCGATAAACGCCGGGCGCGGCTCGACCGTGGGCGGGCACTCCGCGCATTTCGTCCAGAAGAGATAGCTTCGGCGGTCATGACGAATTGGGGGGTCCTGCTGCCGACCTTCGACCCACTGCGGCGAGGGGAGCCGCTCCCGGTCGCCGAGGCTGCCAGGCTGGCCGAGCAGGCCGGTTACGCCTCCGTCTGGGCCGGCGACCACCTCAAATGCCCGGCGCCGGTGCTGGACGCGACCAGCTGTCTGGCCGTCGCCGCGACCGTTACCGAGCGCGTCCAAATCGGCTTCAGCGTGATGCTGCTCGGCCTGCGTCCGCTGGCCTGGGCCGCGAAGCAGATCGCGACACTGCAGCAGCTCTCCGGCAACCGCCTGCGGCTCGGTGTCGGCGTCGGCGGCGAGTTCCCTCAGGAGTATGAGGCCGCCGAGGTGCCGCTCGCGGAGCGCGGGGCGCGGCTCGACCGCGCGCTGGAGCTGCTGCCGCAGTTCCTGACCGAAGGCACCGAGCATTCACTGGAGCCCGCGATACCGCTACCCCCCGTGCTCGTCGGTGGGCGTAGCGACCGGGCGATCGAACGGGCCGCACGCTTTGGCGATGCATGGCTGCCGATGTGGATCTCGCCCGAGACGCTCGCCCAGCGGGGCGAGCGGCTGGCAGACCTCTCCGAACAACACGGCCGGCCAACACCGGGCATCTCACTGCTGGTGCTCGCGCACGTGGACGAGGATCCGGGGCGTGCCCGCGCGGAGGCCGACGCGCATCTGCGCGGCCAATACGGGATGCCGCTCGACCGCGTCGAGCGCTGGACCGCGTTAGGCGGCCCCGACCAGGTCGCCGAGTTTCTCGAGCCTTACACCCGCGTTGGCGTCAGCGAGATCCTGCTGCTGCCGCTCGGCTCGCGCCCGCTCGAGCAGGTCCAGAGGCTTGCGGATGCCGTGAGCCGACTAGGATCGCTCGCCGACGCGATCTGATCGCAGGAGGAGATGGTTTGAGCAGCGCCACGCAGTATCGGTACAACCCTGACCAGTTCAAGCAGGTCTTCGAGCAGCAGTTCGGCTACCTCGCCGGGGTCAAGCGCAACAGCCTCCGCTTCGCCTCCCGTCCGGCGCTGCACGATCCCCTGAGCGGCCGCCGCTGGACCTACGCGCAGCTCTGGGAGGACACCGGCCGGCTCGCCGCAGGCCTCTCCGCGCACGGCGTGCGAGCCGAGGACGTGATCGTCTTCGACCTGCTCAACGGCCCCGAGTTCGCGCTCGTCTGGCTCGCCGCGCAGCGCCTCGGCGCGATCGCTGCGCCGATCAACTTCCGGCTCGCGGCGGGCGAGGTCGCGCACGTGCTCGACGACAGCCGGCCCAAGGTCTTCATCGTCGACGCGAGCCTGGGCGCCGTCGGCGCCGAGGCGCTCTCGCTCGCCGACCACGTACCGGCGCTCGTTGTCGGCGTCGATCACGAGGACTGGGCTCGCCAGGTCGGCGCGGCCGTGCCGTTCGGCGAGCTCTTAGCCGACGCCTCAGCGCCTGCCCCACCGGATCCTGAACGCTCGATCTACGCGGAGACCACGCGGCTCTACACCTCGGGAACGACCGGACTGCCGAAGGGCGTGTCGCTGCCGGACCTCGTCGAGGTGCTCTCCGCCCATGACGTGATCATGCATTTCCCGCTCTCGCCTGAGGACCGGACGCTCAACATGACGCCGTGGTTCCATCGCGGCGGCCTCTATTCCGGCGGGCCGAACCCGGTCTTCTACGTCGGCGCCGAGGCGGTGCCGCTGCGGGCGTTCGACGCGGCCACCGTGCTCGACTGGGTGCAGGAGCACCAGCTCACGTTCCTGATCGGGGCGCCGACCAACCTCGCGCTGCTCAGCGCCGAGCAGCAGGAGCGCCCGCGCGACCTCTCCAGCCTGCACGGGATCGTGACGATGGGCGCGCCGCTGGATCGCGAGGCCTGCCTGCGCTACCAGCGAGCTGCTGACGCCGCGGATCTTCAACGGCTACGGGACCACCGAGGCGTTCTGGAACACGTTCCTGCGTCCGCCGGACCTGCCCGAGCACGCCGGCTCCGCGGGCCGCGCCTGCACCGACGACGACGTCGCCGTCGTCAAGGTCTTCGAGGATCGCTTCGCCGCACCCGACGAGCTCGCCGCTCAGGACGGCCAGGAGGTCGGCGAGGTGATCGTGCGCTCGGTCAAGTCGGGCTACGCGTACGTGAACAACAGCGAGGAGCAGGCGGCGCGCTTCCGCGACGGCTGGCTCTACATCGGCGACCTCGCGACCTGGGACGCCGACGGCTACGTGACGATCGTCGGGCGCAAGGACGACATGATCATCTCCGGCGGCGAGAACGTCCACCCCACCCAGGTCGAGGCGGTCCTCAACGAGCATCCCGGCGTCGCGGACTCGGTCGTCGTCGGGCTGCCTGACGAGCAGTGGGGCGAGCTCGTCGTCGCCTACGTGGTGCCGCGTGACGGGGCGCTCGACGCCCGCCGAGCTCGAGCGCCACACGCGCGATCACCCGATGCTCGCCGACTACAAGCGACCGCGCGCCTACCGCTTCGTCGATCAGATCCCGCTGACCGCGACCGGCAAGAAGCTTCACTACAAGGTCCGCGAGCAAGCGCGCGAGGACGCCGCTGCCGGACTCCTGGAACGGCCGTGAGCGCCGCGACAGCCGCAGGGCCCGATCCGGTGATCACCGGTATCGGCGCCGTCACCCCGCTCGGAAACGACGTGCCGACATCCTGGCGCCGGCTGGTCGCCGGCGAATCCGGCATCGGCCCGATCACCCTGTTCGACGCCTCAGGCCTGCCGACGCGGATCGCGGGCGAGGTCAAGGGCTTCGACGCGGAGGCGCTGCTCGGTACCAAGCGCGCACGCCGCTCGGCGCGGTTCTCGCAGCTCGCGATCGTGGCCGCGCGCGAGGCGTTTGCCGACGCCGGCCTGCAGCCGGGCGCGGGGATCGAGTCGCTCGCCGATCACGAGCGCGTCGGCGTGATCGTCAACACCGCTGTCACCGGCATCCCCGAGACGCAGGCCAACGTCGAGGGTCTGCTGGCCGAGGGCCTGCGCGGCGTCAGCCCGTACTACGTGCCCTCGATGATCCCGAACATGCCCGCCTGCGAGGTCGCGATCGACCTCGGTCTGCACGGGCCGGTCACCGCCAGCGCGCTGGCGTGCGCGAGCGGCAACGCCGCGCTGCTGGAGGCCCGCAGGCTGATCCTCGCCGGCGAGGCTGACGTCATGATCGCCGGCGGCACCGACGCCGGGATCTCTTCCGTGATGTTCGCGGGCCTCGCGAACATGGGCGCGCTCTCCGCCAACAACGACGATCCGGCCGGCGCGAGTCGGCCGTTCTCCGCCGATCGCGACGGCTTCGTCTACGGCGAGGGCGCGGTCCTGTTCGTCGTCGAGTCGGCCGAGCACGCCCGCGCCCGCGGTGCCCGCCCCTACGGAACCGTCGCCGGCGGGGCGCTCACGACCGATGCCTTCCACATCAGTCACCCCGATCCGACCGGCCGCCAGCCGCGGCGGGCGATGCGGCTCGCACTCGAGCGGACCGGCGTGGATCCGAGCGAGGTCGACTACATCTGTGCCCACGGCACCGCCACCCGGATCAACGACGCGGTCGAGACCGCTGTGATCCGGGACGTGTTCGGGCCGGCGGCCGACGACCTACTCGTCAGTTCGCCCAAGTCGATGGTCGGTCACCTGATCGGCGCGGCCGGAGCACTGTCGGCGATGGTCTCGCTGCTGGCGATGCGTGACAGCGTCGTGCCGCCGACGATCAACCTCGAGCACCCCGACCCGGCCTGTGACCTCGACTACGTCCCGCTGGTCGCGCGCGAGGCGCAGGTCCGCACGGCGGCCGTCAACGCGTTCGGGTTCGGCGGCCAGAACTGTGTGGTCGTGCTGAAGGCGCCAGTGGAGTAGCGGTCAGTCCTCTCCCTGGGCGAGCACGGAGACGTCGTTCCACTCCTCCCAGAGCGCAAGGCGGCTTCGTACTCGGCCTTGATCTGGGGCAGCGGCCGGTTCCCGAAGAAGACACGCAGCGGCGGATCGGTGGCATCGACGATGCGTAGCACCGCTTGAGCGGAGGCGACGGGGTCGCCGGCGACGTTCCCGGCACGTCGCTCCGCCTCGACCGCACGGACTCCGTCGTAGGCCGGAAGCGGCTTGGAGTGACGCGATGAGGATCCGGCCCAGTCGGTCGAGAAGCCGCCTGGCTCGATCAGCGTCACGTTGATTCCGAAGTCCTTCACCTCTTGCGCGAGTGACTGGCTGATCCCCTCGAGTGCCCACTTCGACGCGTGGTAAGCGCCGATGTTCCGAAAGGCGGTGATGCCTCCGATCGAGGAGATCTGCAGGAAGTGGCCGCGCCCCTGCTCGCGCAGGTAAGGGAGGGCCGCCTGCGTCACCCAGACGGCGCCGAAGAGGTTGGTATCGAGCTGGTCGCGGAGCTCCTGCTCGGTGAGCTCCTCGACCATTCCGAACTGCCCGTAGCCCGCGTTGTTGACGACGATGTCGAGCTCGCCGAAATGATCGTGTGCCTGGCTTACGACGTCAAAGTCAGCCTGACGGTCTGTGACATCGAGCTGCAGCGGTAGGAATTGGCCCCTGCCGTACTGCGCTGCGATGTCATCCATGCTGCTGGGGTTGCGGGCCGTGCCGACGACTCGGTCGCCGCGCGCCAGCGCCGCCAGCGCCCAGTCGCGACCGAAGCCGCGCGAGGTGCCTGTGATGAACCACGTTCTTGGAGCCATGTATTCATCCTAGGCTCCAGTCGATCTGGTCGAGCAGCTCCCCGAGCCTGCGCCCGCGGGCCGGGTTCACCGACGCGACCCAGGAGACCCGGCCCCTGAGGTGCGCCTCGAAGTTGGCGACCCCGTCCCGGTTCTGCCCGGCCGGACCGTGGATCGTGGCGTTGTGCAATATCGCTTTGAGGCGGTCGTACTCGGTCCGGGCAACGTTGGGGTGGACGTTCACCACAACGCCGCAGACCGTCTGGCGGCCGCCGGAACTCTGCGTCGTGGACTTCGCCGCGTTGATCGCGAACCCCTCGGCGCGGATGATCGTGGTGGCGGCCGACTCGAACTGTTCGCGGCGACGGATCAGGCGTGAGGGGCCGGAGAAGGTGAGGTCGTCGGCGTAGCGCGAGTACCGAAGACCGGACGCGTGGGCGAGACCGGCGAGGCGCCGGTCGAGTCTGAAGGCAGCGAGGTTGGCCAGTGCCGGCGAGGTCGGCGCGCCCTGCGGGAGATGCGGTGTCGCGAGTTGCCGACCCAGCCGGAATCGCTGGTCAGTGGCGTGGGGCGGCGTCGCCTCTGCGATGACTTCCCAGATGGATTCAGGGACGGCGTTCGTCGTCAGGCCCGTGAGGACGTGAGACACGGACGGCGAGTAGCCAAGCGTCCGCCAGATGCCGTAGACGCGGCCCGCTGGAACGGAGGCGAAGAAGTCCTTGAGGTCAAGTCGCAGAACGGCGGCCCGCCCGCTATGCAGCGCCGCGTGGGTGACGGCCGAGCGACCTCGAGTGAAGCCGTGAGCTGCGTCGTGCACGGGAACCTGATCGAGGATCTCGCGAAGGATCCAGCGCTGAATCTCCTTCAGTCGGGCCTTCGGTGCCTCGATCACCCTCGGTAGAGCGCCCGACCTTGCGACCGTGCGGTAACGGTAGTTCCGAAGCTGCTCCCGACTGACCGTGCGCTCGAGGCCGCGAACATCTGCAAGCCAGGCGAGCTGACCGTCGCTCAGCTCCAGTCGCTCTTCCAGGTCCTGGACGGACGGGATTTCCGTGACCGGCCATCCGTGGTCGACGGGCGAGGGTTCGAGCACCGAGGGTGGAGTCGCATCTACCAACAGCCGCAAGATGCGGGGCGGCTCGCCCTCACCGCTCGGAGTGGGGTGCTTCTCGAGGAAGGTCACGATCAGCCGGAACAGACCGCGATTGTCGAGCGGAGGCGTCCGGTTCACCGCCACCACCTGCATCGCCAGGGGCACCATCCAACTCGGCCAGCGGTCCAGGCACGCGACCCCGCTCTCCGCGACCAGATCGACGGTCCACGGCGCGTTCAGGAACGCATCGGCCAGCTCGTTCGCCAGGGCGTCGCGTTCGGTGGCGTCGTACACGACGGTAATCATCGCGGCGTCGCGCTCCGACTGCTCTTGTCGTGCGTGCCCTTAAGTGCCTCCGCAGGATGCACCCCGGGGCCCGCGATGTAACGGTCCAGGTAACCAAATGTCCCCGGGGTAACCCCGGAGAGGCAGCGCATCCAAGATGCGCCAGCCCAACTCGGTGCAACGACGCCGCGCGCGGAACGGTACCGCGTTGCACAGATTCGGTGTCTTAGCCGCCGCAAGGTGCGAGCCCGCGTCCCAGCTCCGTGCGGCGCGGGGAAGGAAATGCGTGGCTACCACGCATTTCCTTCCCCGCCTCAGGTTCGCTGGGTCTGTGCGGGCACAGGCCGCGCGCCAAGTGCGGCTTCGGCTCCGTAGGTCGTCTGGCGCGGTATTGACAGGCGTAGCATCCGTCGCGCGAGACGGCGACATTGCCAACACAGTCACGGGGGCCGATGGATGAACAGCGCAACTGATCGTGAAGCGGACATTCGGGCCCGGATCCAGGAGCATTGGGACGCCTCTGAACGCGGGGATGGCGACGCCGAGCACGCGATCTATGCCGAGGACGCGATCCTGGATTACCCGCAATCGGGCGAGCGCTTCAGCGGCAGGTCAACGATCCAAGCGCAGCGCGGCGGGCATCCGGCCGAACGACACTTCACCGTCCGCCGGATCCTGGGCTCCGGCGACCTCTGGGTCAGCGAGTGCGTGATCACCTATGACGGCGTGCCCACGGACTCAGTCAGCATCATGCAGATCGTCGACGGTTTCGTCATGCACGAGACCCAGTACTTCGCCGACCCCTTCCCCGCAGCTCCCAATCGGGCTGCGCTGGCTGAGCGGATTCCGCCCGGCGAGCAGTAAGCCGTCTGCTAAATGATTGAATACGCAACTTAAGCGTGTCGATCATCGTCACGCTGAACGACCTACTAGGAGCACATGCATGAGCGCTACGACCCCGGCCTCGATTCCAACCACGGGCAGCTGGCAGATCGACGAAACCCATTCGACAGCGACGTTCACGCTGACGCACAACGTCGTTGCAACCTTCCGCGGCGGCTTTCACGGGATCACCGGCGGCCTTGAGAACGGTGTCCTGGCCGGATCGGTACCGGTCGCACACCTCGACATCCCTGGCCCGGATGTCTTCAAGGGGCACCTGCTGAGTGAGGGCTTCTTTGACGCCGACGGGCACCCGACGATCGATTTCCGCTCGGCGGAGATCCACGCGCACGACGACGGGACCGTTCACGCCAGCGGCGAACTGACGATCAAGGGCGTAACCAAGCCGATCACCATCGAAGGCAGCGTCCGCGGTCCGCAGGAGGTCACATTGGCGGACGGCAGCACCGGAGAGCGGCTTGGGATCAATCTGACCACAACCGTGGATCGGCGCGACTACGGGATGAGCATCTTCGCCGGCGCCGACTGGATCGTGACCCTCGAGGTGGCGCTCCAGCTCAGCCAGAGCTAGGTCTGCGCTCGACAAAACGTCGATGATCGACGGCCGGGCCGCGCGTCCCTCTGGTGCTCAGAGGATGCGCGGCTCGGCCGTCATCGCGCCGCCGGCGTCGCCGGTGTTCGGCGTTCCGTCGGGCTCGATCAGCAGCACCAGAGTCTCCTCGGCCGCGTCCGGACAGTGCTCCACTCCGCGCGGTACGACGAACAGCTCGCCCGGGCCGAGCTCGACGTCTCGATCACGCAGATGGATGGTCAGGTGACCGCTGATCACCAGGAAGAAGTCGTCAGTCTCCTCGTGCTTGTGCCAGACGAACGGCCCGGCGACCTTCACGACCTGCAGCTTGTAGTCGTTCAGATGACCGACGACCCCGGGCTGATACGGACCGTCGAGTAGCGCGAATTTCTCCGCCAGGTTGACTTTCTGATCCATCCGACCCTCCGATGCTTTTCACCATCCGCGCCGCGGCGGTTGGGTTTCGGGCGTCCGTACATTCACAAGGATGGCGCGAACCCGCAACCTCGTAATCGCCGCTGACGGCGATCTCATCGTCGAGCGCGACCCGGAGCGGTCGTCCGGCCGGCTGTTGCGCCAGGACGACATGGACGCGTCGTATGTCGACCTCGCCGACCCACGCCACCTCGAGTTTGACTACCTGCGCTGGGTTCGTCTCGTGCTGCGTGCGTTTGACGCAAGACGGGTGTTACACGTCGGCGGGGCGGCCTGCACGCTCGCCCGCGCGCTGCTCGCTGAGGACCGAGCGTCGCGTCACGAGGTGGTCGAGGTGGACCAGCGAGTGTTCGATATCGCCCGAGCGCACCTTGGCTTGCGCCGTCACCCGGGATTGAAGCTGCGCGTCGGGGACGGCCGTGCCGCGGTGGCAATGCGTGGCGACGACAGCGCCGACGCGATCGTGGTCGATGCGTTCCTCGGCGCGCGCGTCCCGCACCACCTCGTCACCCGCGAGGCGCTCACCGACTTCGCGCGCGTCGCGCCGCTGACGGTGATCAACGTTGTCGATACGACTGGCCGACCGGACGTACGGCCAGTCGCCGCCGGCCTCAGTGAGGCCTATCCGCACATCGGCGGGCTCTGGAGCGGCGCGCGGCGCGGCAACGTTGTGCTCTTCGGCTCCCGTTCAGAGCCGCGCTACCCCGCTCTCGAGAGCGCGGCCGCGGCGGACAGGAGTCCCGCGAGGCTCCTGCACGCACCGGACCTCGCTGGTGACGCTGCCTGGCGCGACCAGGCGTGATAAGACGACACCGAGCGGAGAGCTACCGAGAGGACTTCCATGCCACCCAGCAGCGTTCACTTCAACGGGTCCGTCAACCTGCCAAATGCCGAGACTGTGATGCGGGAGATCTGCTCCCGCATCCCTAACGGCGTACGCCGGATGACCGACGGCGAGACCGGAGACCGCAACTACTGGATCAGCTTCCAGACCCGGAAGTTCCAACAGATGCCTGAGTTCGAGACGGTCGCGGTCGGCCAGGCCTACGAGACGGCTCCCGACGCCCCGGCGATGCCGCAGCTGGGTATTGCCGCCGGTGCGTCAGCCGAGATGATCGACTGGCCGAATCTCGGCTACGCCGACGAGTACACCGAGTCGTTCGCGACGTTCGAGCGGCTGCAGAACGAGGGCACGGTCCCGACCGACGTCCGCTTTCAGATGCAGTACCCAACTCCGCTGGCGTCCGTAGCCGGAACGTTCGTACCGGACGCCCTGCCTGTGGTTGCCCCGTCTTATGAGCAGGCGCTGTTCGCCGATCTCGACACGGCGCTTGAACGACTCCCGCACGAGCGGATCGCAGTCCAGTGGGACGTTGCGGTCGAGTTCGGGGCGCTGGAGGGAGCGATGGGCCCGAAGATGTCGATCGACCAGATCGCCCCGGGGCTCGTGCGCTGCATTGAGCAGGTGCCCACCGACGTCCCGGTCGGCATGCACCTCTGCTACGGCGACTACGGCCATCAGCATTTCAAGCAGCCCGAGTCGCTGCAGATGCAGGTCGATCTCGTCAATGCCGTCACCTCCGCCGCGGGGCGTCCGGTGGATTTCATCTCGTTCACGGTGCCGCAGGGTCGCAATGACAGCGCCTATTTCGAACCCCTGGAGCAGCTACGGACGGCTCCTGAGACAGAGCTGTACTTCGCACTTGTTCCCTACCACCCCGATGATCAGGCACCGGGCACAACCGCGGAGCAGATCGAGCACATCGATGCAGCGTTGCTCAACTCCCCACAGGGCGCTCGCCACTGGGGGATCTGCACCGAATGTGGGATGGGACGCGTCGACGCGAGTGACGTACCCGGGCTGCTCGATCGGCACAGTGAGATCCTTGCTCCCTCAGCGGCCTGAGCACTCAGGCCGATCTCACAGGGGCACTCCCGCCATGTGGATAGAGGCGGCTGCGGATCGCTGTCCACTTGTACGAGGCGGCGGTACCGCTGGTAACGGAGGATGCCGTTCATGACCTCTGCCCTAATCGTCTCCTACGACGGCACCCCAAACGACGACGACGCCCTCGCGCTCGGAAAGCTCCTGTCACAGACCGGAGCCACCGTTGCGCTGGCCTACGTTCGTCACTCCCGAGAGTTCGACCCACGGCGTGAAGAAGTGGCGCAGTACGACGCCGAACAGCGTCTCGAGCGGGGTGCGACCCTGATCGGAATTCCGGTCAGCACGCACGTCGTCGTTGGCGCCAGCACCGGGCAGGTACTCGGCGAGCTCGCCGAGCAGCTGGGCGCTTCGATCATCGTGTTCGGCTCTGACTACCGCACCCCGGTTGGTCGTGCCGAGCCGGGAACCTCAGCCCAGCGCCTCCTCGAGAACGGCACGGTCGCAATCGCTGTGGCCGCGGCCGGCCTGCGCGCAAAGGAAGAGGATTCGATCAAGGCGATCGCGGTGCCATTCGCCGGCCCGATCAACGACGACGCGCGAGCCACGGCGCAGGCGCTGGCCACGAGTCTCGGTGCAGAGGTGGTGGGCGCCGGTTCCGACGCGGTCGATCTGATCGTCGTCGGATCTCAGGAGGGTGCGCCAAAGGGGCACGTGGTCGTGGCCGGCGAGGTCCGCAACGAGCTCAACAGCGCACGTAGCTCCGTGCTCGTGCTACCGGCCGAGACCCGAATCGAGTTCTGAGACGGCCCGGCGCCGCGCGCCTCACAACGCGCGACGCCCGCGCTGGTTTCCCAGCGCGGGCGTTTTCGGGGTGTGTCGGAGGACCCCGGCGCTCCGGCTCGCCCGGTCCGGGACTGTTTATCCAGGCCCCGAGCCGAAGGCTGTGGCGTCAGACGACAGGTGTCGTCTCGTCCGTGGGCGTCGTCGCCGCGTTGCGTTCCAGCTCCTCGAACAGCTTCTCCTGAGTGGGAGTGCGGCGGGCGTGCCGGATGCCCAGGCCGGTCAGGACGAGCAGGACGGCCGCGCCGATGAAGGAGGCGATCGCTGCCCAGAACATGATCACGGCGATCGTTCCGAAACCGTACGCCTCAAGCAGTAGCCCGCGCAGGGTCGTGCCCTCGAAGACGACCGGTAGTAGGGCCGTCATCTGCGTTGCCTGCTTGCTACCAGGCTTGGCCGACCGCGCCGCGGCGCTGACGTTGCTGTAGACGCCGTGGAGCGGCATCGCGTACAGGTGCTGGCCAATGAAGTCATTGGCGTAGACCTGCGCTTCCTTACCGGTCAGAACCTGCTGGCCAGCGTACGGCTCGAGCGCTGGGATCATCAGAGAGGCGTTCGGAAACTCAGGGTCTGTGACCGCCTTCTGGCCGCCCTTGGCGTACTGTGCCTTGACGGCATTGATCTCGCTCTGCTTCGGGAAGTAGATCTGCTGCTGCGCGAGTTGGTTGTGGACGTTGCTCTGCGCGAAGCTGTGGCCCCAGGTCAGCAGGCCCCCTGCAATCAGCAGCACAACCACCAGCACCACACCAACGCCGCTGGCGAGCTTGTCAAACACGTTACGTTGCATTCCGGGTTCCTCCTTGTAGTTGGGGTCTTCAGTCCTCCGGTTGCACATCCAATGCTCCGCTGTAATGACCGCTGCGGAATCGGTGCCCGTCCGCGCTCCGGGGTGGTGATATGCGGGTCCTCGGCGGGTAGTTGGCACACCCAGCCGGCGAGAACTACGGATACGATCTGCGCGTGACTGAGTGCCTGTTCTTCACAGCAGACGACGCCGCCAACCGGCTGCTCGCAGAGGAGCCGATGGCTTTACTGATCGGCTTCGCGCTCGATCAGCAGGTGACTGTCCAAAAGGCGTTCTCAGGGCCGCTCGTGATCCGCGAGCGCGTCGGCTCACTCGAACCTGCGGTCCTGGCCGACGCGGACCTCGACGCGGTCTTCCGCGAGAAGCCGGCGGTTCATCGCTTCCCGGGAGCGATGGCGTCAAAGGTGCACGAGATCGCTGTGATCGTGCGCGACGAGTACGGCGGTGAGGCCAGTCGCATCTGGAGCGAGGCGACCGACGCCGACGACCTGCGCGCTCGCCTCGGCGCGCTCCCCGGCTTCGGCGAGATGAAGATCAAGGCACTCGGCTCGGTGCTCGCCAAGCGCTTCGACGTCAAGGCCGCCGAAGGCCTAGTTCCATGGCACCCGACGCTCGGCGACGTCGATTCCCATGCGGCGCTCGCCGAATATCAGGCCGAGAAGAAAGCGCACAAATTGTTGTGGAGCGGCAAGTCTTCGCCCTGACGCGCAGGGAATCGACGGAGGCTAGTCGACGGCGACTGAGCCCTCTCCGATGTCGACGACGATTCCATCGCCGCCGACCTGGACGGCAACGCACTGAGCGAGCGCGGTTGCCGGGAAGTAGATCGTCAGCGTGGTCGTCCCGCCCGGATTGAGCTGCGTCGTCAGGCCCGACAGTGGCGGCGCGTCGGCGGAGACAAACAGGCGGGCGTTTGGAGTGTCGACATCGGTGACGTCGAAGGTGACCGTGCCGCAGGGGACCGCGGTCGGTGAGAGCGTGAGCCCGCCAGCGGACTGGTCGATCTGCACGTCCACCGTCGTCGCGGACGCGTCGCTGCAGGGCTCGAACAGATGGATCGCGGCCGTGAGGCGACGTGACCCACCCGTGATGTGGCGCGAACCGGCCACGGCGACCGAGGAAAACTGCCGTTCGCCACTCCCCGAAAAGGTCACGGTCAGCCGCTCTGAGCGGCCGGCCGCAATCGCACCCGTCCGCCGCGAACCGACGCCGAAGTCACGGCGGTCCTTCGTTCGGTTGACGACCGTGATCACAACCGTTCCCGTCGGCACGTAGCTCGGCGCGAACCCGATTCGGGAGTTCGTGACCGTGGCCGTGACCCTCGTTGGCGTCGCCGCGCGCGCGCCCGCGGGAGCCCACAAAGCAGCTGCCGCGAGCCCGACCGTCGCGATCGGCACAGCCAACGCAGCCCAACGGCGTGGACAACGCCAAGGCCGCCCCCGAACCCGCGGCGCGTCACACGTACCACTCACTGCACCAACCTACCACCGCCAGTGCTCGACGGCTAGAAGAGGGTCAGCGAGCCGTATCCGACGCTGAAGCTGTCGGATTCAACTGCGTCGTACTGGACAGCGTCGCAGTGGACGACCGTCTTCGCGGCGGAGCGGAGCGTGAACGTAGCGGTGCCACCGGGATCGAGCTGGCTTGTCACCCGCGCCAGCTGTGGCACGACGATTGAGGCCAAGAGGCTGGTAGCGGGTTCGTCGACATCGGTGACGTCGAACGTGACCGTGCCACAGGGGACCCGGGTCTGCGAGAGCATGAGCCCTCCTGCGGACTCGGTGGCCATGCGCACGTCGACGGTCGTCACGGCAGGGTGGGTGCAGGGCTCGTACAGATAGAGCGCGCCCGTCAGACCGGGTGTCGGCCCCTTGGAGCGCTGCGAGTTGGCCGTGGCGACCGAGGAGAACGTTCGCTCGCCGCCCCTCGGAAGGGTCACGGTCAGCGTCGCCGAGCGTCCGGCCGCGATCGCACTGGTTCGCCGAGCACCAATTCCGAAGGTGCGGGCGCCGCTCGTTCGGTTGAAGACCGTGAATACGAGTGTCCCCGTCGGCACGTAGTTCGGAGCGAACACGATTCGGGAGTTCGTGATTCTGGCCGTGACCCTCGTCGGCGACGCGGCCGTGCGCGCGCCCGCAGACGCGGAAAGGCCGCCGGCTCCCGCGAGCCAGACCACTGCGACAGACACAGCCGCCAGCACGGCAGCACGGCGTCCGCTGGACCGAGATAGCGCCCCGCCCTCGAGCACCTTTCGCCAAACCCACACGGCGCTACGCTATCGCACGACCGGCGCTGTTCGGCGTCTTTTTCCATACAGCCAAGAGCCTCCACAAGAAAGAGTGGAGCGCGACGCCTGCCCGCTGAATCGGCGGTAACCGGCGCTGGTCCTGGCGAAAGACGAGCGCGTCGAATAGGGTGCACCGCCATGCGACGGTCCCTTCTCTCGATTCTGACTGCACTCGTCCTGCTGCCGTCAGCTGCGCTCGCGCACAGTGCCGCCTCCACGAGCCAGGCCAAGGCGATCCGCGCGGCTGCGGTGAGCGCACATCAACTCTCCAAGCAGCAGGCGGGCTGTCAGGTCGTGACGATCTCCACGGTTGATCGCCACTACGCGTCGCTGTCGTGGCCGGCGAAGCTCTCCTCCTCGTGTTTGAAGGTCGCTGCCAACGGGGTGCTGCTGATGCATGAGAGCGCTCATGGCTGGGGTGTGGTCACCGTCGGCAGTGCTTTCCACTGTCCGATCAAGGGCATCCCGACGAAGGTCGGCCGCGACCTCGGCGTCTGCCCGAAGAGCTGAAGAGCTTCAGCGAGACCAGCGGTCGAGCACCATCAGCGTCTTCGTGCCGGTTACCCGACCGGTGCGACGCAGACGGTTGACCACAGCCTTCAGGTGCTCGACGTCGTTGACGCGGATCCGCAGCAACGCGTCGGGGTCGCCGGCCATCGTGAACACCTCGCGGATCTCGGGGATCTCCTCGACCGAGGCGAGGATCTCGTCGATGTCGGCGTCACCGGCGAAGCGCAGCTCCGTGAACGCCTCAATCGACGGGCCGATCAGGGCGTGATCGACGGAGACCGTGTAGCCGGTGATCACGCCGAGCTGCTCGAGCCTGTCGATCCGTCGCTTGACCGGCGCCGGCGACAGGTTCACGTGCGCGGCGATGTCGGTGATCGTGCGGCGCGCATCGTCGCGCAGCAGGTCGATGATCTGCTGATCGAGTTCGTCGAGCTTCACGTTCCCGGACATGCATCTCACGATAACCGTTTTTGTTGCGTACGAGGAACGTAATCTTTCGCACAACCCCCTCCTGACGCTCAAATCCTGCGTCTGTCGCTCGAAGACTGCGAAGTAGTTGCTCAGACGCCCGCGGCGCACTTGCTTTAACGAGAACTGCAAGCAGCAGGAGGAGGCAGGTGGCATGGAAGAGATCTCTTGGGATCACTGGCGGAGCGAGCAACTGGTGGTATGCCGGGACGACAGTGTCGGTCTGCGCGCGGCGATCGCGATCGACGACACGACACTCGGACCGGGCCTTGGAGGCGTGCGCTGCGTCGGCTACCCAAGTGACGAAGCCGGGATCATCGAGGCGCAGCGACTGGCCGCAGCGATGACCCTCAAGAACGCATTCGCGGGGCTCCCCTACGGCGGCGCGAAGTCAGTAATTCTCGCGCCCGCACGTGAGGTCGACCGGCTCGCGATGATGCGGCGCTTCGGCGAGTTCGTGATCCGCACGGGCGGCGCGTATGTGCCCGGCGTCGATATGGGTACGACCGTGGACGACCTTCAGGCGATGGCGGATGTCGGTGCCGACGTCTCCTGCAACCACGAGGACCCATCACCGTGGACGGCCGTCGGCGTTGCGGCAGCGGCCCGCGCCGCAGTCGAGCACGTGGACCACCGCAGGGGCATCGAGGGCACACGCGTGCTGATCCAGGGCGCAGGCCACGTTGGCGCCGCACTCGCGCGCGACCTCGCCGCCGGCGGCGCGAAGATCATCCTTTCCGACATCGACGCTGAGCGCGCCGCGGCAGTCGCGGCCGAGCTCGGCGGCAGCACCGTGCCGGCCGATGACGCGATCGAGACCGCCTGCGACCTGTTCGCACCCTGTTCGATCGCCAAGGTCGTCACGCCCGAGACAGCACCACGGCTGCGCTGCCGGATGATCGTCGGCGCCGCCAACGACACACTCTCCGACCCAGGCTGCGCCGAGCTGCTGGCCGCGCGCGGGATCACCTACGTGCCGGACTTCGTCTCCAACGCCGGCGGGGTTATCCACATCCACAGCCTTCGTGTCGAGAACGGCGAGCAGCGCCTGCGCCAGGATGTGCTGCGCATCGGCGACCGTACTCGCGAGATCCTCGAGACCGCGTCAGGCACCCGCGAGACGCCGGTGAGGATCGCGACCGAGCGCGTGCGCCGGATCCTGGCCGACGCGGGGCGCGCTGCAGACGGCGCGCGTAGCAGCGGCGCAGCGCGCCGGGGCCAAACCCACGACCGGGCGCTGTTACAGGTATGACCACTGTCACGCCACTGCGCGAGCTCTCGCTCGACGATCGCTACACCGCCGTCTCCGGGCCGATCGTGCTCGACGGCATGCAGGCGCTCGTCCGGCTGATGCTCGACCAGCGGTGGCTGGATGCGCGACGAGGCTACGACACCGGCGTCTTCGTCAGCGGCTATCCGGGCTCGCCGCTCGGCGGACTCGACATCGAGCTGCACCGGGCGGCGCGGCACCTCGACCCGGCGGGCATCGTCTTCCGGCCGGGGCTGAACGAGGAGCTCGCGGCGACCGCGGTTGGCGGCACGCAGCTGCTCGGTGAGCTCGCCGGCGCGACCAAGCAGGGCGTGACCGGCTTCTGGTACGGAAAGTCCCCAGGACTCGACCGCGCCGCGGATGCGATTCGGCACAGCACCTTCTCGGGCACCGCCCCGCTGGGCGGTGCCGTCGCGTTGATCGGGGACGACCCGATGGCGAAGTCGTCGACGCTCCCCGGCGCCTGCGAGTCGCTGTGCCGCAGCCTCGTGATGCCAGTGCTCGCGCCCGGGACGATCGCTGAGACGCTCAGCCTCGGGCTGCACGCCGTGGCCATCTCCCGACATTCCGGGCTCTGGACCGGGTTGAAGATCGTGACCGAGCTCGCCGACTCGTCCGGCATCGCGGAGGCCGGCCTGGCGCTCGAGGAGATCCCGGCGCTTGAGCCGCGTGCCGCGCACTCGCCGCCGATACTGCTGAGCCCGTCGAACCTCGACGCCGAGCGCGATCTGCTGACAACGCGGCTCGAGCGGGTCCGGGAGTACGAGGCGATCGCCGGTTTGAACAGGGTGTGGTTCGAGCCCCAGCGGCCGCGCGTCGGTGTGTTCGCATCGGGAATCGGTCACCAGGCGGTGCTGCGAGCGCTGTCCGACCTCGGTTTCGATCGCGATGACTGGGATGCCCTCGGTCTGCGGCTCGTGCAGATCTCGATGCCCTGGCCGATCGAGGCACAGCAGCTGCGCGATCTGGCAGCCGGGCTCGACACGGTCTTGGTCGTCGAGGACAAGCTTCCATTCGTCGAAGCTCAGCTGAAGGAGGCGCTGTACCGGGATCCGCGCGCACCGTGGGTGGTCGGCAAACAGGACCGCGAAGGACGCGAGTTGCTGCCCCCGGGCGGGGCGGTGTCCGCTGATGACGTCGCCGCTGCGCTGGCGCGAATGCTGCCGGGCGAGGGCATGCCCGCATCGCTGCTCGAGCGTCTGCAGGCGCGAGGCGCGGAAGGACCGCATCCGCTCGACCAGCTCGCGCTCGAGGTCAAGCGCACCCCGTACTTCTGCTCGGGGTGCCCGCACAACAGCTCGACTCGGGTCGGGGCCGAACAGCTGATCGGCGTCGGTATCGGCTGCCACACGATGGTCGCGCTCGAGCATGATGACCGTCGCGGCCACGTACTCGGGATGCCGCAGATGGGCGGTGAGGGCGCCCAGTGGCTCGGCCTCGCGCCCTTCGCGAGCGAGCAGCACTTCACGCAGAACCTCGGCGATGGGACCTTCCACCACTCCGGTTCGCTGGCGATCCGCGCGGCCGTCGCCTCCGGCGTGAACATCACCTACCGCCTGCTCTACAACGACGCCGTTGCGATGACGGGTGGCCAGCAGCCTGAGGGCAAGATGACGGTGCCGGCCATCGTCGACGAGCTCGCCGCCGAGGGTGTGCGCCAGATCGTGGTGACCACGCCCGAGCCGGAGCGCTACCGGGATGTGCGACTGGCGGAGATAGCTACCGTGCGCCACCGCGACGAGATCGCCGATGTGCAGACGGAGTTGGCGGCGGTGCAGGGCGTGACCGTGCTGATCCATGACGACCGCTGCGCGACCGAGAAGCGGCGGCTGCGCAAGCGTGGCGAGCTCGAGACGCCACCCGAGCGGGTCTGGATCAATGAGCGCGTCTGCGAGGGCTGCGGCGATTGCGGCGAGAAGTCCTCGTGCCTTTCAGTCCAACCGGTACCGACCGAGTTCGGTCGCAAGACGAGGATCCACCAGAGCTCGTGCAACCTCGATATGAGCTGCATCAAGGGTGACTGCCCTTCCTTCATCGTGATCGAGCCAGGCGCAGCGCAAGCGCGTACCCACGTCGTCCCGTCGCCGCCCGGAGACCTGGCGGAACCGGTCCTGCGCGTCCCCGAGGACGCATTGATCCGGATGCCGGGCGTCGGCGGGACCGGCGTGGTAACCGCCGCCGCGATCCTGGCGACGGCTGCGCACCTGCAGGGGCGCTATGCGGCCGGACTCGACCAGACAGGCCTCGCCCAGAAGGGCGGTCCAGTTGTCTCTGACCTGCGCCTGAGCTCCGCGCCGATCGAGGGACAGATCCGCGCGAGCCGTGCCGGCGTCGACGTCTTGCTCGGCTTTGACCTACTCGGCGCCGTGACGCCACAGACCGTGGAGGTCCTGAATTCCGCGCGGACGGTCGCGGTGCTGAATACGGACGTCTCGCCGACGGCATCGATGGTCCTCGACGTGAGCGCGCTGGCGCCCGACCCGGACCGGCTCGTGACGCGCGTCCGGCGCCTGACCCGTGGTGACGAGACGGTGGCACTCGCCGCCGAGACGCTCGCGGAACAGCTGTTCGGCAGCCACCTCCAGACCAACATGCTGCTGATCGGTGCCGCCTATCAGCACGGTTGCCTGCCGCTGCGCGCCGATGCGATCGAGCGCGCGATCGAGCTCAACGGCACCGCGGTCGACGCGAACGTCGCCGCCTTCCGCTGGGGTCGGGCGGCCGTGGCTAGGCCTGACCTGCTGCCCGCGGGTGACGAGGCACTCGAGGAGCCTGCCGGTTCGGGCGGCCGCGAGCGCACGCTCGCCGACCTGATCTCGCGCTACGAGGCCGAGCTGACCTCCTACCAGAATGCGCACTACGCGCGCACGTACGTCGATGACGTGCAGGCGGTGGCGGCGGCGGTCCAGGAGCGACTCGACGGCGGCGGCGTCGAGATCGCAAAGGCCTACGCGGATGGCCTCTTCAAGCTGATGGCTTACAAGGACGAGTACGAGGTCGCGCGGCTTCACCTCGATGTCGTCGAGCGGGCGCGCCTACAGGCGGAGTTCGGTGAGCATGCGCGCGTGAAGGTGCTGCTGCACCCGCCGCTGCTGCGCTCACTGGGCATGAAGCGCAAGTTGCGCCTCGGGCGCTCGGCGATGCCGCTGTTCAGGCTGTTGCGCGCCGGACGGAGGCTGCGCGGCACGGCGCTTGATCCGTTCGGGCACACGGGGGTGCGGCGGCTTGAGCGGACGCTGATCGAGGAGTACAGGCTGGCGGTTGGGAGTGCGGTCGACGGCCTGCGGCCGTCGACCGCAGCCACCGTGATGCAGGTCGTGCAGCTGCCCGACATGGTGCGCGGTTACGAGCAGATCAAGATCGCCAACGTCGAGCGCATGCGAGTGCGAGCTCAGGAACTGGCCGAGCAACTGCAGACACCGCCTCAGGCCGGCGTGGAGATCCACCTGGTCCCAGCGGTCCCAGCGGGCTAGCGGATGACTTCGTAGGTCAGGTGGGTGACGCCTGGGGCGTCGACGACGGCTTTGAGCTGAAGGTCTGCGGAGGTTTCGTCGAGTAGGCGAACGCCGCCGCCGAGTAGGACCGGGACCTGGTGCAGCGTGATCTCGTCGAGCAGGCCCTCGGCGAGTGCTTGCCGGACGGCTTCAGAGCCCATCAGGGCGACGTCCTTGGCCTGGGTCGCGGCGGTTGCCGCAGCTAGCTCGATCACCGCGGCGATGCCGCTGGTCACGAACGTGTAGGGCGGGTCGGATTCCGGGGCCGGGTCGGGCGGGGTGTGGGTCAGGACGTAGAGCGGGACGCCCGGCAACGGTCCCTTGCCGCCCCACGCGTCGGCGATCTCGTACGTCCGGCGGCCGCTGATCACCGCCCCGACCCGAGCAGCGCCGGCGTCAAAGACGGCTGCGCTCTGGGGGGAGAGCCTGAACTGCGGGTAGTAGGCGCTGGGCGTATCCCCGTCGGAGTACCACTCGAACAGCCGCCCTCCCCCATCACCCAGCGGATTACCGGGTCCGTCATTGGGGCCAGCGATGTAGCCGTCTGCGGAGACGGCGAGGGCGGTAACGACGCGGGTCATTCAGGTTCGCGCACGATAGACAAGCGGGCGACGGGAATCGAACCCGCCCTAGGAGCTTGGAAGGCTTCTGTGCAACCACAACACTTCGCCCGCAGTAGGCCGAAAGTTTAGAGTCTCGCGGCGAACATGGCACGTGTCAGGCGCTTCGATGCCGTCGCCGAGCGCGGCCTCGCATGCCACGATCAAGCCCGCTTGGCGGCACGCCTCTTACAATGGGCAAACCGAAGGGGAGTAGCACAATTGGTAGTGCACCGGTCTCCAAAACCGGGGGTTGCAGGTTCGAGTCCTGTCTCCCCTGCTTCGGAAGTAGCTGCTAATCAGTGCTTTTGGCTGGTCAGCGAGGCGGCGTTTGGTTGCGCGAGCAACCGTTGGGTAAAGTCGTTGGGTACAAGTCAGCGAATCTGAGTAAACGCCGCGAGCCCTCGCAACCGGAGGTCGGCGGCGGGGGAGGCTCCGTCCGGACCTGCTCCTTCTCGCTGAGCACACGGACCGCGGGCAGGAGAGAATCGCCCCAGGCGGAGCGCACCCGGGGATCACGCCCGTGGAACATCGGTTGTGATCGTGATTACGGCGCCAAGACGCAAATGGTCGACCCGGCGCCAGCTTGGTCGATCGGTGAGTCAGGACCGGAGTAGTTGCTCGAGGCTCGGTCGGAGAAAGCGCCACGTGCGTCCCAGGCGTCGCGCGGGGATTTGCCCCTGGCGCGCCAGCTGGTAGACGGTCGAGACCGGGAGGTGCAGGAGCTCCGCGACCTCCGACGCCGTCATCACTTCGTCGCGGGTCAGCGGCCTGAGGGTCGTCGGTGGCCCCGCACCAGCTCCGATTTCAGGGGTGGTGATTGTCATCTGACGCCGGGAGCCCAATAGTGCGCCACTTCTAGGAATCCAAAAGGGCGCCACTTTGGGTGGTGACCGGTGCTGGCTTCAGGCTCGTCGTGTCAGCGACGAGTGGGAGGCCGGAAGAGGTGGTGAGCGCGTTGGAGTGGGCTGAGATCCGGGCGTTGGCTCGGGATGGTGTGTCGGAGCGGCAGATCGCGAAGCGACTGGGAATTCATCGGCGGACGGTCGCCAGGGCGCTGGCCGCTGATGAACCACCCCGCTATGTGCGAGCGCCCGCCGGTTCGCAGCTTGACCCGCTGATGCCGGTGATCGAGCAGGTGCTGAGGGACTGGCCGGAGATCAAAGCGCCGAGACTGACCGAGTTGCTGCGGACCGAATATGGCTATGCGGGCTCGGTTGATCTTGTCCGTCGCAAGCTCGCCACGTTGCGGCCGCGGGAGGAGCGCCCGGCGCAGCGGACGGGTTATCGGCCGGGGCAGGTCGTGCAGTTCGATTGGGCGGAGATGCCGACCCGCCCGAGGATCGGCGGGGTCGAGCGACGTGTCTACGCGCTGATCGCGTCACTGCCGTTTAGCGGCGCGCAGACCGCGCACTTCAGCTTCGACATGACCCTCGAGTCCTTTCTCGAAGGCCATGTCCGGGTGTTCGACTGGCTGGCGGGTGTCCCGCGCGAGAGCGTCTACGACAACCTCAGGTCGGTCGTGGCTAAGCGCGACAGTCGGCAGGTGATCCGTTGGAACCAGAGGTTCCTTCACCTCCGTGGCCATTACGCGTTTCACTCGACCGCGTGCACGCCGGGCACACCGCGGGAGAAGGGATCGGTCGAGGGAGCGGTCCGCTATCTGAAGACCGGGTTCTGGCCCGCCCGCCGGTTCAGCACCCTGCAGGAGCTCGATGAGGTCTATGCAGATTGGCGTGACGGTGTGGCGCACCGCCGTCGGCACGCGACCGGCCAGTTCATCGTCGCCGACCGCCTGGCTGAGGACCGCCAAGCGCTTAGGGCGCTTCCACCGCAGCCGTTTGATTTCTCGCTGAACCGCACCGTCCGGGTCCCGGCCGATGGTTACCTGCGCTACGGCGGCTGTTTCTACCGCGCGCCGGTGGAGCTTGTGCATCAGCGCGTCGAGCTGCACGCCAGCCGTGACCGCGTGTGGATCTGTTGGCGCGGCAACCAGGTCGCGTCCTATCCGCGGTCCTACCGGCCTGGGGTGTGGCTGCCGGAGCCGAGGATGCGACCAGAGCCGCCGGCACCGAGACCGCTGCAGATGATCACCGGTCCGGTCGTTGAGGCACCGGAGCTGGCTGACTATGCGGAGCTCTGCGCATGAGCCCGACCACCAAAACCAAGGTCGGGGACCGGTTGCCCTATCTGCTCTCGATGCTGAAAGCACCGAGGATCGCCGAGCGTCTGGCCGCGACCGCCGAGCGGGCCCGGGAGGAGCAGTGGCCCTATGAGCAGTTCCTCGAGGTGCTCTGCGAAGCCGAGGTGTTCGCCCGCGAAGCCTCAGGCGCCCGGACCCGCACCCGGTCAGCCGGCTTCCCGGCCCACAAGACCCTGGAGGACTTCGACTTCACCGCCCAGCCCACGGCGGAGCGGCCACTGGTCATGCATCTGGCGCAACTGGCCTGGGTTGAGGAACACGCCAACGTGTGCCTGATCGGACCACCCGGCACCGGCAAAACGCATCTGGCGATCGCCTTGGGGATCAAGGCCTGCCAGCACGGCTACCGCGTCGCGTTCGCCACCGCCCAACAATGGGTCTCACGCCTGGAGGAGGCCCAGGAGCGCAACACCCTCGATCAGGAGCTCAAACGCTTGGAGCGCTACCAGCTGCTGATCGTCGACGAGGTCGGCTACCTCCCATTGGAGCGCCAGGCAGCGAATCTGCTGTTCGCGCTGGTGTCGCGCCGCTACGAACGCGGCTCGATCATCATCACCAGCAATCGCGGGTTCGAGGCGTGGGGTGAGATCCTCGGCGATGCGATGGTCGCCGCCGCCCTGATCGACCGCTTGGTTCACCACGCCACCATGGTCACCCTCAAAGGCAAGAGCTACCGACTACGCGAGCGCGGCAGCGCTCCCGCGTCAGCAGCCCCACCCGCGCCGCTCGAAAACTGACCCCCCTTCCGAGAAGACGCGCCGGCGGCATTTCGCTGTCGGGTAGCCGGGGCGGTTGCCCGTCCCCGGCTCCCACGGAACCGTGCTTGCGCTGTTCGCACACGGCTCTTCGGGACGGCGGGTTGTGAACCCCGCCGCCGGCCGGTTATCGACCTCGACTCATCCCCATAGCGCCAGTTGCGGCGAGACGGGGGCAGCGATGTGCTGGTGCCGATGGCGGTGCAGTGGAATCAACGCGATGAGCCCCCGCTCCGTGAAGAACGTGGTGGTCAGGGCATTGTCGACCGCGTGGGTGTGGCTCAGCGCCCACAAGGACTTGCGTCCCGCATAGACCTGTCGCCACGCGTTGCGCCGGTTGACACCGAGCTTGACGAGGTTGCGAGCGATCGTGCGTTTGCGTCGCCAGTGGTGAAGGACGATCGCGCGCAGCCGACGCCGGATATGAGCGTCGAGCGCACGCAGCGTCCACACCTCCGATGGTGCAACGATCCCGAAGAACTGATGCCACCCCGTCAACCATGCGTTGATCCTGGTGATGCAGCTTTCCAGCGTGCCTCCCCAGGTTCTCGGCGTGAGCTGCCGGATCCTGTCCATCGCGTTGCGCTTGGTGCGCTCCGAGAGCAGGATCTCCACGGCCCCGGTGTGCGGGTCTAACCGCAACCGGAAGCCGAGGAAGTGACGGTCCTCCGGGCGGGCGACAGCTGACTTGTCCTGGTTGATCCTCAGACGCAAGCGCCCTTGGACGAACCCGGTCAGGCTGCTCATCACCCGTTGCCCGGCCTGTTCGCTTCGCACATAGACGTTGCAGTCATCGGCATAGCGAACGAACCGGTGACCACGCCGGGCAAGCTCACAGTCGAGCTCGTCCAACACGACGTTCGATAGCAACGGCGAGAGCGGCGAGCCCTGCGGCACGCCCTGCTCGCTCGCGATCACGACACCGTCCGGCAACACCACCTTGGCCTTGATCAGCCTGCCGATCAGCACGAGCAACCGGCGGTCCTGGATTCGCTCCGCGAGCTTGGCCATCAACCGCTGGTGGCAGACGCGATCAAAGAACTTCTCCAGATCGATATCAACCACCCACCCATACCCATCCAGCAGATGCTGCTCAGCCTCCGCGATTGCCGTGTGGCAACTCCGGCCAGGCCGGAACCCATGACTCGACGCGTGAAATGTTGGCTCCCAGACAGGCTCGAGCGTCTGCCTGACCGCCTCACACACCACCCGGTCGGTCACGTTCGGGATCCCCAACCCGCGCTGCCCACCGCCCGCCTTCGGGATCATCGCCCGACGGATCACGCCAGGCCGATAGCTCCCTGTCAGCAGCTCGGCAGCCAGCCTCGGACCAACGATCGGCCACTGCTCATGCAGCGCCTCGACCGTCTGCCCGTCCGGGCCGGGTGCACCCTTGTTCTGCACCACCTTGGAAAGCGCATCCGTCAACCGATACGCAACCTCCTCCATCGTCACAGGCGTCCAGGCATTCACATTGACGATCGTCTTCGGCCAAGCCGCCCGGCCCATCCCGGACCGGTCCGGGACCCTCTTGCGGCGTTCTGCTGTCACGATCGGCAGGCAAAGCTGAGCCACCGTTTCATCGACCGGGACCGCCTTCCCTCGCCCACCAGCGGCGAGCTGGACGGGCATTACCCCGCCGTCCGGTACTACGCGGTCCTCCGACTTCTGCTGGGCCATCGAGTCGTCGTCCTCTCGTTCTCCGACCTACCAGCCCACCAACAACAGGCTGGAACCCAGCAGATCTCCAGGGATAAGACGCAGAGATTTCGCCGTGATCACGTCGCCAATACGCCCTCGGGACCAGCAGGAACAGGGCATCGCTGCCGCGAGCCAGCTCACCCACCCAAGGCACGCCTTACAGCGCTTCACTCTCGTTCGCAACCACAACGCACCTATGGCTTCCTTCAGACACGCCCTCACGGAAGCCCCCGCAGCAGCAACACGCCGCACTGGGGACCGCCCGGTGAACCCCGAGCCGCGCCCTTGCCTCTTCAGTGTTGGGTTCCCCCTGCCAGGGCCCCAGGTCAGGACTTCCACCTCCGATCTCCTACGTCATGCCCTGCATACCCGCTCGCCTACGGCTCCCTCCGCAAAACGCCGCCGCATCAACCCTCAAGTGGCCTGATTTTCAACCGGCGGGTGGAGCACTTTTCGGTTCCTAAAACTGGCGCCCTTTTCGGTTCCTGTTGACATCATCGTGGTCGCGACGCTCGGACGTTGATCGGAGTCGCGGTAGGGATTGGGGGCTTGGCGATGAGTACCGCCTGTCCGATCACGAGACCGAAAGACGTCGAGGGCGTGCGGGTGCGCCGCCAGGACCGAGCGCCAAGGTGTGTTCTCAGACGTGCCATAGGAGGAGTATAGATGTTTCCAAAGTGCGTGATATAGCAATTTTGGCACACTACTGTGATTTGAGCTCGCATCGACATACAGCGACCGTCCCGCCTGGTCCGCCAGAGCACGGCTATGGGAACACTTGCTGGCGTGGTGCGGGCGCCGTCGCGCGGCATGCCTGACCGGCTTCGTGCCAGCCGCAGCAGCCACCCGTGCGTCTATAGTGTCTGACACAATGAGCTAGTGGAGATCCAACACACACGGTCGTCGACGCGCCATCGGATCAGCCGCAAGCGGAGTCGATACGTCGTTGAGACCACGAGTGTGATCTTCAAGGAGAACGCATCAAAGGACTCGCCGCTTCAAGACCCAAGGCTCGTGTTCCTTGGCCCAGACGACAACGGCAAGTTGCTCGAGGTCATGGCGATCGAGACAGACACCGGGGCCTGCTCATCATCCATGCCCAACCGATCCGCAACCAATACCTCGAGCTCCTGAAGGGAGGCTTGTAAATGCCGAAGCTGCCACGCGCAAAGAGCGGTGTGCCGATCACCGATGAACTAGCGGAGCGCCTCGCCGATGAAGCCGAGGCAGGTCATGAGCTTTCACCGGTCAAGCGCGTCGGGCGCAGATCGTTGGCCGGCGCGGACGGAACCTCTCCGCGCGTGAACTTCCGGATGACCGCCGAGCTTCAGGCCCGCGCCGAAGCGCGTGCGGCGAAAGAGGGCAAGACAATCAGCGAGATCGCCCGCGAGGCGCTCGAGCAGTACGTCAAATAGCCTGCCCCGCGCTGTCCGCGCTTTGTGGGTGCGACCCGTTAGGCGATTAGCTGCATGGCGACGAGCATGTAGGCCATGCCGAGCGCCATTGCGATCATCGACGCGCTGATGTCGAGTTCGCCCAGCAGTGATCCGGAGGCTGTTGCCTGGGCGGCGATTGGGGCTGCTGACAGAGGCACGCCCGATTCTGTTGCGAGCAGCTGCCAGCTGATGATTGGCGTCGTGCCGTCGATTCGTCGGTAGACGTCGAGTGCCCACATCAGGGCTTCGCCGAGCACGTAGGCGGTGAGCAGCGCGGTCACCGGGGCGCTGTCGGCATGTCGCGGACCGGACACCATGTAGAACATCGCGCAGAGGTCAATCGAGCTCAACAACCAGATCAGCACGGATACTCGACCGACGCCGCTGATCGCCCACACTGCGGCGATCAGTCCGGCGGCCGCGAATAGGAACTTCCAGAGCTCGGAGGGCACGGTAAGCGGGTCGATCTGGGCCGGCGCGTACATAAACGCCATGCCCACGGCGATCAGAACGTGACAGGCATGCCACGGTCGCCGCTGACCCGTGGTCTCAAGCATGTTGCGCACATGCGATCCGGCGACCACCAGGAAAACCACTGTCCAGGTCACGCCGATCCAGACGGGAAGCAGGTTGACGGTGTGCGCGGGCACCTCGTGCATGTCCGCCATCCAAGGCATGTTCATGATTGTGCCTCGTGAATCGCACGAGGCGGCTCGCACAGACGCCGGACGCGGACAACGCCACAGATCGGGTGCGTCATCGCCACGTCACGTGATGAGTTGCATCGCCGCGAACATGTAGGCCATGCCGAGGGCCATCAGGCCCATCGAGACGCGCAGGTCCCGTTCACAGACCAGGCTGCTTACTGCAGTGGCCGTGAGCGTTCCGTCCCCGCCGACGAACAGGCGGCCGCCGACCGGGCGTCCGTCGAGCTCGCGGTAACGGTCAGTCGCCCAGAGCACTGCCTGGATCGTGAAGTACCCGACCAGAATCCATGTGATCACGGGCACGAGCCCGTTCGGAGACCACATGTACGTCATCGCTGCGAGATCGAACGCGAGCGCCAGCCAAAGTCGATTGAAAGCGACGCCAGTCGTCAGCGAGACGAGCATCCAGATCACGAGCGCGCCGGTGGCGTTGGCGAACAGCAAGCGCCAGAACTCGCCTGGAATACCGAAATGATCGAGTGAGGGTGGCGCGAACATGAAGAGCATTCCGATCGCCATGAGCACGTGCCCGCTGTGCCAGATTCGACGCTCGCCGTGGGTCTCCCAGACGTGTCGCCCGTGTACGACGACGATCGCAAGGAACACCAGGGACCAGATCACCGCGAGCCATGCCGGCAGGATGTTGGTTGCGCCGTGGGCAACCGTCATGGAGATTCCGCCCATCGTTATGTGCGATCCGCCGGCGCCGCCCATTGCCATGTGCGACCCGCTGCTGCTCATCGACATGTTGCTGCTGCCGTTCATACCGTCACCGCCTTCTCATCGCTCGGGGCGCTCGAGTTCACGTGGGCACGGCGCGGGAGCGGCTGGGCTGCGAGCGTCAGTGCGAGCAGGACGAACAGTGGCCCGGAGTTGAGGTCGGTCGACGACCCTGCCCAGAACGGGCCGCCGAGGCTCTGGCCGAAGACCCAGTAGGCGAGTGAGAGCACGACGCCGATCGCGAGCGCTGCAGAACGCAGCCGCGTCCACACCGCGAGCGCGATCACGATCGACGCGAACCCGAGCACGGTTGCGATCAGCGCACCGTGGCCCTGCGCGGTGCTCGCGGCCGAGTTCAATGCACCAGCCAACCAGGACGGTGAGGCGCTCGCCATTGAAGCGATCTGATCGTGGATCGAGCTCGCAGAGCGGTTCACGTTCAAGAACCAGAGCGCTCCGGCCTCGAGCCACAGCAGCGACCAGACGAGGTTGCCGCCGTAACGACCTAACAGTCCGCCGTCGACTGTGCCCGGCTCGTCGGCACCGCGACGCGGCCAGAGCAAGGCGCCAATCAGTCCGTAGACGATTGCTGCTCCCGGGGCTCCCATCAGGGGTGATACCGGGTGGCCGTTGACCAGGGGACCGAAACCTTCGCCGAACCACCAGACGGTGACCGACCATCCAAATGAAATGAGAAGTGCCGCGCGGACGGTACGGCGGCTAAGAATGAGGCCGAGTCCGACGGCGCATTGGATTTCGGCGGCGAGTGTGTTCCAGAGCGGTATGTCGTGGCCGTAGAAGGTCGCGAACGTTCGTATCGGCGCGCCGATAAACGTCGGTTGCCCGACCGCGGCCCCGGCGAGGATGTCGTGCGCGAAGGCGGGTGAATACATGTAGCTCTGAAACTGGAGCACGCCGTCCAGTAGCCAGATGATGCCCAGCGCGATCTGGAGGCCGCGCTGCGTCACGCGTACACGCGGCATCGCCGTTGCGAGGCTCGACGGGCCTCGTGTCGTTATTCCGGTCGCGTTCATTTGCGACTCCTATCTGAGGCACGCGACGACGGTCGTGCGTGCCTTCCCGTCTGCTGAAACATTGCTGCTCCCTATAGCGTCGCTGATCGCTCAAGCGAGGTGGGTCATGGCGTCGAAACGGTGCCCGCGGTATGCGGAAACACCTGCTCTGTAGCCGTGGCCCAAAAGCTCGGTGCGCGCTGCCGCCGAGTCTCTGTTCTGAGTCGAAGCGTCAGCTGACGCTCACGGCTACCGCTACGTGCAGCGGTGGGCCGCGCGAGGACCAGCCGTCAGCGACCGGCGCCAGCCGCGGCAGCGCCGGTGACGTCAGACGCACGATGCGCAGGGGCGGGCTTAGGTCCCTAGCGAGGCGCGTGCGTAACCATCCCGCGGCCGCGCGAAACGCCCACCGAGCGCACCTGAGCGATACCGCCGCGAGAAAGCCGACAAACAGGACGGACGGCAGTGAAGACCATCCGCCGATGCCGACGATCTGTAGGAAACTGGCGTGAGTGCCGCTAGCAACGGAGCCGTGCCAAAGCTCCTCGCCCGCGAAGCACACCATCAACACCGCCGAGCCCAGCAACCAAACGCCGACAAAGCCGGCGGACCACCGTGGACGCGGCACCTGGGCGTACAAGCCTCTGCCCATCTCCCGCAACAACACGGCGGCTACGAGCGCCAGCATGAGGAACAGTGCAAGCCCGCCGAGGTCCGAGCGCGAGACGAGTCCGCCAATAGCCGACGCGTCGTGGCCCGCCGACGCGAACAGGTAGCGCAGCTCGTAGGCCGCGAGCAGCACCGGCAGCGATCGGGCGAAATACCGAAGGCGGCTCCCGCTTAACACGCCAGCCAGCATAGCTAGGGTGCCATTTGCCGGTGTCGCTCCGACCTGGACGTCCAGTGGGGTCCGGTGAGAGGGAGCGGTGCCAGAATAGGTATGTGAGTTCTCCGACAGTCGCACCTCCAGTTAGCCCAGAGGCCCTTGGGCCGGGCGAACTCGAGTGCCTGGATTTGAGAGTCTCGGGGATGACCTGCGGCTCGTGCGCAGCACGCGTTCAGCGAGCCTTAAACCGTGAGACCGGAGTCGTTGATGCGCGCGTCAATTACGCGACCGGCCGAGCGACGGTCACGCTTCTGCCAGGTGCGGTCGATGCCGAACACCTGATCGGAACGGTCACCCGCGCCGGTTACGGCGCTGAGACGGTCTCCGCAGCCCAGCAGTCGCAACAGCTCGAGAAGCAGGAACGGGCCGAGGCCGATGAGCAGCGGATGCTGCTGCGACGGATTGCGGTCGCGGTCCCGTTGACGATCGCGATCCTGCTGCTGACCTACATCAGCCCGCACGACACGACTGCCCGCTGGGCCACCGCGATCCTTGCTGTGCCAGTGCAGTTCTGGTGCGGTATGCCATTCCTGCGATCAGCCTGGGATCGGGCGCGGGTGCGGACCACCAACATGGACACGCTGATCGCGCTCAGCACGCTCGCGAGCTTCGTGTATTCGAGCGTGATGCTGGTCGTGCAGACGCACAGCTATCAGCACGGCGTCGCGGTCGGGCAGTTCGAGATGCGGCTCGACTACGACATGGGTGCCGCGATCATCACGGCCCTGCTGATCGCGCGCTGGTGCGAGGCGCGCGCGAGACACCGTGCCGGGCGCGCCGTTCGTGAGCTCGCACGCCTCGGGGCGACGCAAGCCCGGGTTGTCGATCCCGACGATCCATCCCGGACAGAGCAAATCGTTCCGGCCGAGCAGGTGCGCGTCGGCGACTCGTTCCTCGTGCGCCCCGGTGATCGGGTCCCGGTCGACGGGATCGTGCTCGAAGGCGCCTCCGCGGTCGATGAATCGACGCTGACCGGAGAGTCGGTCCCGGTCGAGAAGACGGTCGGAGATCAGATCGTCAGTGCGACGGTCAACGTCGACGGCGCACTGCTGGCGCGCGCAACCGCGGTCGGTGCCGACACCGCGCTTTCGCAGCTCGTGGCGCTGGTCGAGCGGGCGCAGGCCTCG
Source organism: uncultured Conexibacteraceae bacterium (assembly GCA_963720195.1). Taxonomy (GTDB): domain Bacteria; phylum Actinomycetota; class Thermoleophilia; order Solirubrobacterales; family Solirubrobacteraceae; genus Palsa-465. Next base: position 10,589 of record CAVRFD010000001.1, on the reverse strand, counting down.
AAGCCCAACATCCAGCGGTTAGCTGACCGCGTCGCGGTTGTGTTCGTGCCGGCGGTCGTGCTGCTGGCTGCGCTCACCGCGCTGGCGTGGATTCTCACGGGTACTGGCGAGCAGGGAATGTTCGCCTCGATGCACCTCGAGCGAGGGTTGGACGCCACGATTGGGGTGCTGATCGTCGCCTGTCCGTGCGCGCTCGGGCTCGCCACGCCGGTCGCGATTCTCGCCGGCACCGGTCGCGGGGCGCGGATGGGTCTACTGATCCGCGGAGCAGAGGTGCTCGAGCGAAGCCAGAAGCTCGACACCGTCGTCCTCGACAAGACCGGGACGATCACAAGCGGCGAGTTCTCCGTGACCGCTATGTGGGTCGCGCCCGGGTTCGAGCGAGGACAACCTGATCGCGCTGGCAGCCGCGGTCGAGCGCGGATCGGAGCACCCGATCGGTGCCGCGATCGTGCGCGGCGCATCGGAGCGCGGGCTGGAGCTCCCTGATGTCGATGGCTTCCGCTCAGTTCCAGGACGCGGTGCGAAAGCGGTCCACGAAGGTGCCGAGGTGTGGGTTGGTCGTACCGGTGACGGTTACTCGGCGGCGGCCGCCGCCATACTCGCCGACTGGGAACAGGCCGGTCAGACCGCGGTCGTCGTCGAACGCGACGGACAGCTAATCGGAGCGCTCGCACTGGCGGACACCGTCAAACCTGAGGCAGCCGGCGCTGTGGCGCAACTGAAGGACATGGGGATCGACGTTTGGCTGCTGACCGGCGATAACCGCCGCGCGGCACGGAGTGTCGCCTCGTCAGTTGGCATCGATCACGTATTCGCCGAGGTCAGCCCCGCGGACAAGCTCGACGAGATCACCAAGCTTCAGCTCGACGGACATCGCGTTGGCATGGTCGGCGACGGAGTCAATGACGCGGCAGCTCTCGCTCAGGCCAACCTGGGTATCGCGATGGGCACCGGTGCCGGAGTCGCGATTGAAGCGGCCGATATCAACGTGCTGTCCGGTGACCTGCTCGGCGTACCGCGTGCGCTCGGTCTCGCACGCGCGACCTACACCGTCATCCTCCAGAACCTTGGTTGGGCGTTCGGCTACAACCTCATCGCGCTGCCGCTCGCCGCCAGCGGCCTGCTGAACCCAGCGCTTGCGGCAGTCGCGATGGGTGCCTCGAGCATCACAGTCGTCGCTAACAGCCTGCGGCTGCGGCGCTTCGGCGCAGCGGATCGGCGGGGGCGGCGCGGTCGAACGTGGTGGAGCACAGGTACTCGGTCACGCTACGCGCGGATCGCAGCGATGACGCTCGCGCCGGCTGTGATCCTCGGCGGCCTGGTCTTGGGAGTACCCAACACGTTCGCGGTCGCCTCCACCGCAAGCCACACGTTCCGCGGGCCGGACGGTGAATCCGTACAGGTCCAGGCCACGCCGCTCACAGCCGGCAGCGTCTACGTACACGTCTACCTCTACGGGACGACCAACACATCCTCGATCTCGGGTCGCGTTCCGATCACCGCCACCTCAGCGGCAGGCGCACGAGCCACAGCCACCGTCTACTCGATCTCGCCAGACCACGAGTTCGGCGTCATCCACCTGCGCACCGGAGTGTGGAACCTGCACGTCTCCGTCCGCGACGCAAAAGGAATCCGGATCGGCGGCGCATTCGCGGTACCGGTCAACGTCATCAGCTCCGCGAGCGCCGCGAAGCCTGGATCCGCAGCGAATCGCGGCGGCGCCAGCGCAAACGTGAAGGCCGGATCGGTCCCCACCGCGAAGCTGGCGGCCGATCAGCTCTCCGTCGCCGACGAGCTCGGTCCCGACATCGTCGCCGCGTGGGTCAGCCACCACGGCGGCCGACTGAATGTCGAGGTCCGCACGTTGAGCGTGTACGCCAAGGCGACGGCAGTCCCGATCACGATTGCTGGCGCAGCTCGCGGCAGCAGTTGCGGCGTCGGCTGCCAGGACCTGAGCTTGCCCGCCTCAACGACGGCGCTCGTCGTACACGCCACGATCGGCGATAAGTCGTACAGCCGGAGGCTGCCAGTCGCATTCGTCGCGGGCGCCAACCAACGCGCCACCGAAATCATGCAGCGCGTCGACGCCGCGCAGGCGAAGCTCCGAGGTGCGACTGTCCACCAGGTTCTCGCAGACTCTCCAACCCAAGTAGTCGTGACGAACCTTCAAATTGCGGCGCCGGATCGCTTCGCCTACCAGGTACAGGGCACCCAGACCGACGACACCGTCGTCGTGGGCACTCGGGAGTGGGACCGCACGGGCAGCCACAGCTGGCAGCTGGGCAGCTACGGCCCCAAGCCATTCTCAGCCAGCTCATACCTGAAATGGTGGTCCCCCTACAGCGGCAAGGCGCGACTGATCGACGTCTACCGCAGCGGCGGCGCGGAGTACGCAGACGTCGCCGACCTCGCAGAGATCCCGCAGCTCGGCCCCGTCTGGTTCCGCTTCCACGTGGATCTCACCACACAAAGGGTGGAGCGCCTGCGAATGATCACGCTCGCCCACTTCATGACCCAAACATGGGGGAGCTTCAACGACGCGCCCCCGATCACCCCGCCCACCAGACCATAGGCAAGCCGGTCCCGGCGTCAGACGAGCTCGTACCCCGCCTCTTCGACCGCGGCGCGGACGGCTGCCGGGTCGACGCTTTCTCCTCGGATCGTCAGCGTCCCGGTTGCGAGTTCGATGATCACCTCATCGGCTCCCGTCACGCCGCCGACCTCCTGCGTGACCGCCGCTACACAGTGGTCGCAGGTCATCCCTTCCACCTTGAAGATCTGTTCTTCCATCGTTCTCACTCGCTTTCATGGTCGTTCGGTGTCTACATCCAGCCGGATCCGCTGCCTTCGCGGTCAGCCTTGCCGTCATGACGGCCATTTTTGCGCTCACCGCCTGCGTCCGCGCCGCCTCTCGGTGAGCGACGACACGCTGCGTGCGACGTTAAAAAAAAGACGCCGCAGTACTGTCGAGACGATGCGTGGGAAACGACCGCTCGTGGCTTCGAGGATAGTCGCGGCAGGCCTGATGGCGGTGCTCATAGCCGCCTGTGGCGGTTCCTCCAAGACGGGCGACACGGCTGGAAACTGCAAGGGCCCGACGATGACGATGGCCAACGGTGAGGTCATGTGCGCCTCGGAGATGAACGGCGGCGGCTCGGGCCCCAAGACTGGCTCGAAGGCAGTGGCCGATAAGTCCACGTCCGGGATGAACGTCGACTCTGCCGGTTCGACGAAGGTGCCGGAGGTCAACGGTGTCGCGCCGGTCGCGACGCAGGTGTTGGCGACCAGCTACTGGCAGGGGATGGAGATCCAGGCGCAGACGAGGACCCCGGTTCGCTTCATCGTGTTCAACGGGGCCAAGGAGCAGGTCGTCGAGCCTCCGAAGCATGCGAGTTTCCACCTGATGGTGATGCTGTCCGACGCGCGCACAGGCGAGCCGATGCCGTACTCGGGGAGCGTCTGGGCGACGATCACCAACGCCAAGGGCCAGAGCGTGTACGACTCGCAGCAGTGGCCGATGATCTCCGCCTACATGGGCCCGCATTACGGCGACAACGTCACGCATCTGACTTCCGGGCGCTACAAGTTGAGTGTCCTGATTGGCACACCGACGGCCGCGCGGGCAACCGAATACAAGAACGTCTGGCTGAAACCACACGACGTCACGATGTACTTCCGCTGGAACGCCAGCACTTCAACTGCGACCGTGGTCGGTGGCAGCGGCAATGTCGGTTCATCGGAGTCGATGAGCAATATGACCGGGATGTCCGTTCACACGAACGTGGCGGTGAATGGCGTGAGGGCAACGCCGTCACGAGTGATCGCCAACGCGTACTGGCAAGGAATGAGGATCCAGACGCGGACCGCGACCCCGACTCCCTTCTACGTCTCTGACGGCGACGGCACCAAGCGCCTGGACCCCGCCGCCGGGTCGAGCTTCTACATGATGGTGATGCTCAACGACGAGCACACCGACGAGGCGGTCACCTACGCGCCGGTGTCCGCGACGATCAAGAACGCGGCCGGCAGAATCGTGTACAGGGGCCGGATGGACCCGACGATCTCGGCCTTCGAGGGGCCGTACTACGGCAACAACGTCAAGTTGCCCGGCGCTGGCGGGTACACGCTCACGCTGCGGATCGACCCGCCGCACCAAGCGCGCCACGTCGAGTACCAGCATGTCTGGCTGCACCCGCATACCGTGGTCGAGCACTTCACTTGGGACGCGCAGCGGTGACGCATTTCGCCGATCTCGCTACCACCCGCGGTCCCGGTCGCTCTCGCGGTCGTGCTCGACCGAGCTAGGTTCGGCGGGTGTCAGCACTGGCGGATGCTCACGCAGCCACCTCTCGATGGTGTCGTAAGCATGGAGTTCGATGTCTCGTGCTCGTTGCTCCTGGGCCGCGAGTAGGTGCATCTGTGTCATCTGGTTGACCATGTAGCTGACCTGTTGCATCAGCTCGCGGGAGGACCTCGCCGGCCGCTGCGCCATCAATGCGCGCGCTGCGCTCCTTGAGGCGGCGCGTCCGAGCCAGCGGCGTCTGTCACCTGTCGTGCGGTTGATCGTCGCGGTCGCGGCGATCGCATAGGCGGCTTCGGCGAGCGGTCCCGGTTCCGGTTCGGTTCGGAGCGAGATCGCGTTGAGCATCCCGGCTGCGTCGCGGGCGACGTGCGCCCACGTGACGCGATCGCCGACATCGACCTCAGTCAGCCGTTGCCGCAGCTCCGCCAGTTCCGTCTCAGCCTCCATGACGGTCGCGTCGTCGGGCGGCTCGAGTGTGCGTGTCGTCGCGTCCGTCCATGCGGCGACCTGGTCGCCAACCATCTTCGACCAATTCCCCGCCGCACGCAACGCCGGCAACGTCAAGTCCTTCGCGATGTGCCCGCCGCCGTACCAACGCTCGGCGTCGCCGTCGCCGAGCCTGACCTTGTAACCGGTGGCCCGCCCGCGACCGCGGCCGCGGTCATAGGACACGCCCTGCACCTCGACGCCCTCATGACGCAGCCGCTTGACGAACTCGAGCTCGTCGCCGGCCGCGACGGCGCACGCACGCACCTTCCGCTCCAGAAGCCGCTTCGCGCCGCGCTCCGGACGGGCGGTCGTCTTGTCGATGTACCGCGTCCCGGCGCTTGACGTGGCCCATTCGCCGATGTAGCGGCCCATGCGTTTGTCGTGCTCGAGCTCGCCCTTCTTGTAGCCCTGCTGCCCGCGGTCGTACTGGTGCCCGTCGACGAGCTGCAGCCCGAACTCGCGCTCGATGATCCCCGCGGCGACCTGCGCGCGACGCTCGTCGTAAACGTCCTCCCACACATTGCCGTTGTCGCTAACGACCTCTGCCGCGATGTGAATGTGGTCGAGACCCTCGGCGTTCAGGCCGTGGTGGTCGGCCTCCCAACGGACCGCGTTGAAGCTCATCCGGTCCTTACGCGCCGCCCAGCCTTTGAGGTTTCTCAGCGGCGCCTCGAGCTCCTCGTGTGCCGCCAACGTCGTACGGAACTCGTCAGCGCCGTTGAAGCCGATCAGATGCGCGTACCGTCTCGCTACCTGTCCCCACCGCTCGTCGGTCAGTCGCTCGCCAGGCGCGAGCGACAGCGAGCAATGCCACACATGCGCCGACCGCCTCGACACACCCAACGGAGACGGCCGGCCTTTGCGTGGCGCTGCGACGACCTCGCCATTGTCGTTGAGCCAACGCTTCACCACCTTCTCGAACAGCCACCGGCGCTCCTCGAGGTACGCGGTGCGCGGTTTCACGTCGTGTTGCGTCAAGGTCTCCCCTAGCGACTTGTGCAACGTCGCCTGATGCTGGCTCGCGGCGACCATGTGCGGCCGCTCGTGCTCGTCCGCCTTCCCCGGCCCGTAGAGGTAGCTGAGCAGCCCGGCCATGTTTCCACCGCGGCTGATGTTCGGGATCACTTGACCTGCCTCAGCACTTCGCCGAGCTCGTCGCGCACCTCGCGCACTTGCCGCAACGCGTCCTCGAGCTCGCCGTGCGCGACGACCTGTTGCGCGATGTTCGCGTGGTACGCGAGCTGGTTGATGTTGCCGGCGACGTTCGCCAACAGACGGTTCGCGTCATCCAGCGCCGCGATGATCGCCAACCTCTCACGACGGTCATACGACTCACTCAACGCCGACTCCTGCATCAGCCTCGCCATGCTCACGCCCCGGTCCACCGCGACGGCTTTGATGCGAGCGTGGTCCTCGTCGCTCATCACCATCACGAACCGCTTACCGCGACGCTCCGGCGCATACGCCCGCCGCGCCACCACCGCCCTCGCCCCGTCCTCAGCCATGCCGTTCTCGCCGTTCCCCTAGCCAAGCGCAGCGCCCCACCGAACGTGGGGATAACGGGCCGCCACCAGGCCGGCCTGCCGTCGGCGGAGCCGACCAAGCACGATTATATGGCACATATAATCCCCAGCTTGCTGCCGGAAATGCGATCATGAGCAGAAGCGTATCGCCATCCCGCAAGCCTAGGGTCAGCCCTGGGAGCTAGAGTGCTCGCTGGAAGACATGATCGGACATATCGCACATCGACATCAGTGGTTCAGTGAGGTGCGGAATGAGCCCAAATGAAGACCTGACCGAGTACACCCTCTCCGTCGCCGAGGTCGCCAAGATCCTCAACGTCCAGCCCATGACGATCCGTCGCTGGATCGGAAGCGGCCGCCTACCAGCACGCCGACTTCCAGGCACCAAGCCCTACAAACTGCGGCAGGCTGACATCGACGCTCTGATCCACCAGTCGGAGGTCGTGACCTCGCAAGCAGCGGCCCAGGCCCAGAGCGAGGGCATGGCCGGCATCGACTCGGTAGCGATGCTGCTTGACCCGGCACAGGCGGATGCTGAATGAGTCGCGCGACAGCAATTGAACGCGTCCGCGACGCGCAGACCGAGTGGGACAAAGCGATCCGCTCACACGAACAGGTCATGCCCGAGCTCGGCGCGTTCGCCGCCCGACTACGAGAAACCTCACACGCCTCGGCAAAACAAGCCGCAGCATTCGAATACGCCGCCGAAACCGGCCTTCGCACACTCGCCAAAGACCCCATCACACGCCACCCACCACACGAGCTCTCACCCTCCGCGAACCGCCCCGGCGACCCGCAAACCTGGGCACAATTCGACGACGCTGTTCGCCAATGGCAAGACGCATGGCAAAGCGGCTCCACCACCACAGTCGCACAAGCACTGCGCCGACTGGCGACGCTCACCGAAATGCTCGCCGACGGAATCGACCAGCTACCACGCACCACAACGAGCACGGAATCCGCGGCGACTAGCGACCCCCCGCGAGCCATCGCCGGCTAGAGCCAGAGTGTCGGGTCTCACCTATTCGCGACAGCATTCTGATTTAGCCGCGACGGTTTTGTCCCACGAAGACGCGACACGTTATTTCTCAGGGCGAAGCCGCTGGTCGCTGGTTGTACAACGTCGATCGATACGGGTTGTACGACCCGAGTTGGCCCGTGCGACGCTAGTACACCCCGTACTTGGTCGCTGTCCCCAGCCGCAACGTAGACGCCGTCAAGCCGTCGGTTGGCTCATAGTGCTCGCTAGACCGTGAACGCGCGACTGGAACAACTCGGCGAGCTTGGCGCTGGTGTGAGTCCCTCCTGATGAAGGGAGACAAGCTGGGTTTCCTGGAGCGGGCTGAGTTTCGGCTGCTTGCCGGGTAGCCGATCCTTGGCCTTACCCTCGCTCGCGCGATCCGCGTCCGGTAGGGCTCGCGCTAGGTGCAACAACTCTCGCTGCAGTCGTCCGCCTCGACACTGGAGCTCTTCGCGTCAAGCCCGGGCAGCACCGTGCAGCAGGTGTCGGCACCTCGCCAGCCATCGCGGCCTTCCTTCAGCGCGATCCCGGCGATCACGAGCGCCGCTATCGGGTCCAGAAACCCGAGGCCGATACCAGCCCCGGCGACCGCGACCAGCGCGGTCGCGGCTTGGACGGCACAAAGGATGTTCTGTGTGCCCTCGCCTGCGGTCGCGCCCGAGCTCAGCCGGCGGCCGAGCCTGAGCTTGACGGCCCCGAGCAGCGGCATCAGCACGATCGCGCTCACCGTCAACGCGACAGCAAGCGCGGTGGCGTGGGTCTCGCCGCCGTTGATCAGCTTCCGGACTGCTGCACCAATCAGGAACGGGGCCAGCAGGAAGAAGCTCCCGGCGACCGATCGCTGCGCGCGCGCCTCGCTCGTCGCAGAGAGGGCGCGATAACCGGTGAAGCGCCACACAACGATCAGCGATGCGAGCGCCTCGACGAACGAGCTAGCCGCCCAGGTCACGACTCCAAGGCTGTGCGCCTGAACGCCGGCAAAAACCCCGACGCACCCCTCTACGCACATCCACGCCAGGCTCGCCCACGCCAGCGCCCTCGCTTGGCGGGCGGCGCGCAACCACTGTCCGCTCGGCTGACTCGGTTGGCTCACCGACGCAGAAGGCTGCTGCACGATCGGTAGCTCGACTGTGCTCACGCGACCTCCCGGTCATCGGCCAGGACCGCGTCAAGAAGAGCGCGGCCAGCGTCGGTTAGGCGGTACAGAACCATCTTGCCGTCCCGCCGGCTCGCCGCCATACCCAGCGACCGCAGCGTCCGCACATGATGTGACACAAGGTTCTCGGCACGCTCCGTCACCCAAGCCAAATCACAAACGCACAGCTCGCCGCCTCCAGCAAGCGCCACGGCAATCGTCAACCGCGTCGGATCAGACAGCGCCCTCGCCCGTGCCGCGAGCCGGTTCGCGACCTCGTCATCAAGCCGCTGCGCCCGCAGCCGCTCAGCCTTCTCAAGGTCCAAACACAACAGTTCGCAACGATCATCAGACACAACTACATCCTAACGTACATTGCAGCGTGACGGAAGAGCCGCGCCGGTGAGCGCGACACACGCACAACGCATCGGAGCGGCGCTGTTCGCTACGTCCAAGAGGGCATGAAGACGACACGCACCAGTCACGCGGCCGCCAAGAAACCGCGTGCTTTGCTGCTGACCTGGTCGCCACCACTCACGGCGACTGCAGAGGCGCGTCGCGGAGCGGGGAGGCTTCGCCGAGCTCCGCGAGACGCACCTCGACCAGGTCCCGCACGACCGACTTCGGTAGCGGACGGTCAAGCGCAACGCGATCAAGAAGGGGCAGCAATACAAGCTGCGGGCCATCGGATTGCTCAGTCGGTCGAATGACGATCCACGATAGGCGGCAGTCGTACACCTAACACGTGAGGGCGGCGGCGCCGAAGCCGAGGTCGACTCCGAGCGAGAGCGCCGCGACGAGCTCCGCCAACCGAACATACGCGAGATCAATCTCGCTAGCCACACGCCGAGACTACCCCGGCCCGCGCAATCAAGATGAGGCGACGGCCCGTCACAGGGCACTCGCCCGGTCGAGCTGTGACAGCGATCACGGGGCGAGGCAGCGGGCACAATGGGTCGGTGCATATCGAGCGCTCGCGCGAGAACGTGTCCACGGTCACCGCGACCAGCCAGGAGCTTTCGGCCTTGGTTGCCGGCGCTCGGATGGCGTTGGAGGCGATGCGCTCCGCGCCCGAGCCGCCACCGCCCGCTGCTATCGAGATTCTCGAGCGCGTGCCGCGAGAATTCGACCTTGCTCGCGAGCGGCTGGCAGCCACCCCGCCGGACGGCGGCTGACCGCAGCTCGATGCCGCGAACAACCGCCGCCAGATCAGATCAGGCGGGCGCCCCGGCCGGCATCCCCTCGCGGATGTGGTGGGTGACCTGGTCAAACTCCGCGGTGAACGCGTCGTAGTCGAACTGGAGTGTGTTCAGGTAGGTGCTCCAGCCCATCGTGTTCTTGGCGATCAGTGCGGTCTCGGTGATCTCGTCCTCAGTGGCGCCGAACAGCCGGGCCGCCTCGGTGTGGAAGTAGCAGCAGTACCGGCAGCGTCGCGCCCGACACGGCCAGCCCGATCAACTCCTTGTACTTGTTGGGAATCGCGGTCTGGTCTGAAAGCTCCAACGATTTGAAGCTCGCCCACTCCGACGGAAGCAGGTAGTCCGGAACGCGCCTGAAGAACTCCGGGACCAGCCCAAAGGTCTCCTCGATGTCCCGCTCGGTCTCGTGACGATCCATGACGGTCATAACGACCTCCTGGTAGGTGCTAGCAGGGCGCTAGCGCGCGCCCGGCGACACAGGAATCAGGCCAAACAGCGCCAGATCATGAGGACCACCGTCCAACGAGCACCGCGGGACGCGACTGCTGACAGTACGCCTTCCTTGTAACAAACGCAACACACGGACCGACTGGGAAAAGATGAAGCCCGAGGCCGAGGACCGATGGCAGTCCGCCAGTCCGCACGGGTCACATAACCCCTCTGCGGCGCGAGCAGCAACGAGCACGACCGGTCGTTCGCTGGCGTCCGGTCCCCGAGCAACCGGGAGGGCGTACCCTGCTCCGGGCTTGACCGCTCCCGTGTTCAGGCTCGTTGAGCGACACTCCCCGCGACGGCGACGCTGGATCACGCAATAGACGAAGTGCGACAACGCGTGCCGGTTTTAGCGTTGGCGGGCGGAGGCCTGCTTTGGCACGCGCACGGGACTCTCGACCTTCCGAGGGCGGAGCTTGCCTTT